>NZ_FZOF01000080.1 GCF_900188405.1 Actinacidiphila glaucinigra
GCGGCCGCGAACGGCTTGCAGCGGCCGTCGGCGGACAGGCCGCGCTGAATGCTGAACGCGACGAAAGTGCCGGGCGTCGCCATCACCGTCACACCGCCCGCCAGCGCCAGATCACATTCGCCGTTGCGCAGCGCCTGGGCGGCGAGGTGCAGGGTGACGAGGGAGGACGAGCAGGCCGTGTCCACCGTGACGGCAGGGCCCTCCAGAGCGAAGGTGTAGGACACGCGACCGGAGACGACACTCCCCGTACTGGCGGTGCCCAGGTAGCCCTCGAGCCCTTCCGGCGCGCGCTGCAACAACGTCCCGTAGTCGTTGTACATCACGCCCGCGAAGACGCCTGTGCGGCTGCCGCGCACCGTGGCCGGGTCGATGCCGGCGCGCTCGAAGGCCTCCCACGACGTCTCCAGCAGCAGACGCTGCTGCGGGTCGGTGGCCAGGGCCTCACGCGGCGAGATGCCGAAGAACGTCGGATCGAAGTGGTGCGCGTCGTAAAGGAACGCGCCGTTCATGCTGTAGCTGGTGCCCGGGCGGTCGGAGTCGGGGTCGAAGAGCTCGGCGATGTTCCAGCCGCGGTCGTCGGGCATCGTGGAGATGGCGTCCCTGCCCTCCGAGACCAGGTCCCACAGGTCCTCGGGGGTCCGCACACCACCGGGGAAGCGGCAGGCCATCGCCACGATCGCGATCGGCTCGTCGTCGCGCACCGCGACGGTCACCGGCGCGTCGTCGGACTCCTGCACGCCCAGCAGCTCCGAGCACAGGTACTCGGCGAGCACCACGGGGGTCGGGTAGTCGAAGACGAGGGTCGCGGGCAGCCGCACACCGGTGACGGTGCCCAGTCGGTTGCGCAGCTCGACGGCGGTCAGCGAGTCGAAGCCGACCTCGCTGAAGGCACGCCCCGGTTCGACCGCCTCCGGACCGGCGAAGCCGAGCACCGCCGCGACCTGGGCACGGACGAGTTCGAGAACGGTCCCGGCCCGCTCCTTCTCGGGCAGCGCGGCCAACTGCCGGGCGAGCTTGCCCGCCGAGGCCGAACCCGCCCGCGCGGCACGCCGGGTGGGGACCCGGACCAGGCCGCTCAGCAGCGGCGGCAGCATCCC
>NZ_FZOF01000079.1 GCF_900188405.1 Actinacidiphila glaucinigra
GCGGGGCTGTCGTTCGAGGCCCCGCGTATCCCGGTCGTGTCGAACCTGACGGGCGCCGTCGTCGCAGATGACATGGGCTCGCCCGAGTTCTGGGTCCGGCACGTCCGTGAAGCCGTGCGCTTCCTGGACGGTGTCCGTGTCCTGGAGGAGGCCGGTGTCAGCACGTTTGTGGAGCTGGGTCCTGACGGGGTTCTGTCGGCGATGGCTCAGGAGTGTGTGACGGGCGAGGGCGCGGTCTTCGTTCCGGTGCTGCGCAAGGGCCGTTCGGAGGCGGAGACCGCCGTCACGGCGTTGGCGCAGGCACACGTGCGAGGCGTGGAGGCCGACTGGCGGAAGTTCTTCGCCGGGACCGGTGCGCGGCGGGCGGACCTGCCGACCTACGCCTTCCAGCGGAAGCGCTACTGGCCGGAGGCGGCACTGCCGGCCAACGCTCCGACCGGTGGGGCCGTGGACACCGTGGATGCCCGGTTCTGGGAGGCGGTGGAGCGAGAGGACCTCACGTCACTGGTTTCCGCCCTCGGGACCGATGACGACACCGCTTGGGCGAGTGTCCTGCCCGGTCTGTCGGCGTGGCGTCGGCAGGGTCGGGAGCGGTCGGAGGTGGACGGCTGGCGGTACCGGGTGGTGTGGAAGCCGCTGACCGAGGCTTCGGGCGCGCGCCTGTCCGGGTTGTGGCTGGTCGTGGTTCCGGCCGAGAGTGACGTTGACGGGCCGCTGGTGGATGCGCTTGCGGACCGTGGTGCGGAGGTGCGCCGCGTCGAAGTCGAGTCGGGCATGGATCGCGCTGCACTGGCGGGTCTGGTCGCCGGTGAGTACGCGGGTGTGGTGTCGCTGCTCGGGCTTGTGGAGTCGGTCTCTCTGCTGCAGGCGCTGGGCGATGCCCAGGTGGACGCCTCGTTGTGGTGTCTGACGCGGGGTGCGGTCTCGGTCGGTCGGTCGGACCGACTTGTGTCGCCTACGCAGGCGCAGGTGTGGGGTCTGGGTCGGGTTGCGGCGCTGGAGGTGCCGGAGCGCTGGGGTGGTCTGGTCGATCTGCCTGAGACGCTGGACGAGCGTGCGCTGTCGCGTCTGATGGGTGTGCTGGCCGGGTCGGTCGAGGATCAGGTGGCCGTGCGTGCGTCAGGTGTGTTCGGGCGTCGTTTGGTGCGGGCGGCGCTGCCGGAGGGTGCGGGGTCGTGGGTTCCGTCGGGCACGGTGCTGGTGACGGGTGGCACGGGTGCGCTGGGTGGTCGTGTCGCGCGGTGGTTGGCGGAGGCCGGCGCTGAGCGGCTCGTGCTGACCAG
>NZ_FZOF01000077.1 GCF_900188405.1 Actinacidiphila glaucinigra
AGGTCCTCTGCGAGACGCGTCGCATACCGGTCCTGAATGGTGTTGTTGTTGGACACGACAGCCGCTCCTCGTGTATCGGGGGTTGCTGCCGGATAATACCTACCCTCGAGTCAATGTGCGTTGCTGTCGTATGTGAACAACCCCTATCGGACTTCCCATGGCAGCCTTGTTCTGCCCTCGCAGAGCGGTAACGAAGCCATGGAGCGGAGTGAGCAAGGCCCTTAGACCTGCAGTCTTTCGCCGCCTTTCCAGGCTCGTCCGGTGCTGGGGCTAGGGCATGAAGTTAGCTGCAAATTGCTTCAGTTGTGGCTGGAGCCGTGGTGGTGGCCGGGCTGGTGCGGGCGGGCCGCCGCGAGGCTGCTGCCGAGCGGATCCGCCTGGCCGAACAGGCACGACTGCAAGCCGTTCAATCGCTGGATGAGGTCTGGCGGATGACGACCAGGAATTCGAGGAGTACGTGGCGATGCTGTGCCGCCGGGACGGCTGCACCAAGGTCCGCCGCGTAGGCGGCGCTGGCGACCTGGGCGCCGACGTCATCGGCTACCTGCCCGATGGCAGGACACTCGTGATCCAGTGCAAGCGCTACGCCTGGCACCGTTCGGTTGGCAGCCGGGATATCCAGACGTTCAACGGTACGGCCCGAGCCGAGCACGAGGCGGACGTCCCGGTCTTCGTCGCCCCTTGCAAGTACACCCAACCAGCGCGAAAGTTTGCAGCCAAGCAACAGTTGACGCTCATCGACGTCGACCTACTGGGCTTCTGGAACAGTGGCACCCCTTTGACGTCGTTTCTCAGCCTCGACATCAACCGCTCCGGCACCAATCGAATGCTTCATCCAGAGTTATGACCGTGCCAGTACAGCCGCGGTCGAGACGGGGAGCCTGGTTACTGCGGATGCCGCGACGCCTGGACGGCGCCGGATTAGTCAGCGAGAGCCGAGACTGGCCGTGAGGACGAAGCAGGCTGACACCCTCGACGGCCTGTGGCTTATCCCCGGAGCACAGACCATCCTCGGTCCTAGCCGACAGCAACCTGTCCACTGATTACGACGCCTGCGCCGAGGCGCCTCGCGGAGGCTGACGGTGAGACCGGCTTCGCGATGCCCCGGAGGCAGCCCTGACCGGGACAGCGCGAGCAGGAGGCAGCAGTCATGCACCGGCAGCGTGGGGCATGCCGCAGCCGGGGACGCATCGAGACGGATCGCTTTCCTTGTGGCTCAGCATGCGATCGCAGCGCCGGCACAGTGACGATTGCGCGACGACTCGGTTGCCGCCGCAGTCGACCACGGGCGTCGTGCAGATCCGGTGCGGACCTGAGTCATTGCAGTGCGGACATCGGGTCTCTGTCTGGCCGGGCGTCACAGCTGCCGCCTGCCGTGGGCATTCCCAGCCATGGCAAGACAGGCCACTACCAGCAGCGGCCAACCTCCCTCGGGCGGCCACGCCCCGGTCAGGTACAGCGAGGACGCCACAAACACGATGCCCAGCACCAGAACGGCCAGGAAGGCCGTGAAGGTGGCAGGTAGGTCTATCCTGAAGTTGACGAGCACGAGGTTCTCCTTGTGTTCTGAGCGGAAGGCCGCTCCCTGCTTCGGCCAAGAAGCATCAGGGAGCGGCCTTAGCCATTGAGCTACGCCCTACACGGGCCTGCTGAGCCGGTTGCTGTTCACATGGCAGGCTCCCTTCGCCGAGTACGTCTGTGATGGCTACTTACGAGTTTTGGGTCTGGCCGGGGGAGTGGCAATGCTGGCGGACGCGCGTAGAACTCGTCGGTCCAATGTGGACACCCCGACGACGTCTGGCGAAGGTGCGTAGCAATGGGCGACAATGACGGGCCTTCAGTAGCAGTCTGTGTCACTACGGGGGTAAGGCCATCTCTGAGCAGCCCACTTCGCAGGATCCCCGGCAAGTCTTCGCGGCCGAACTTCGGGAGCTGAGACGCCGGACGTTGAAGAAGCCCACCGAGGCGGCGCTGGCCCGGAAGATGGGGTGCGCTCGCAGCACCGTCTCGGCGATTCTGAACGGCCAGCGTTTCCCCTCGTGGGAGGTAACCGAGGCTTTCGTCAGAGCCTGCGACGAAGATCCCGCAGCATGGGAAGCCCGGTGGCTCGATGTGTCACGGCGGATCGAAGAGGGCCGACACGGCTACGACGGCGTTCCGTTCCCTCTGCAGGCGTCCGGGCCAGAGCAGACGCCGAACGGCACGATGCTGTCAGCGCGCTGGTACAAGGACAACCGCGAGTTCTACGAGGCCGGCTCGGCACGGATCTGCCGGGCCCGATCGGAAATTCGGGTTACCTACATGCGGCGGTACCCGCCGACGCAGTACACGACCCCTGCCTCGGCCGCATACTTCAAATCGATCCTGGACTGGGCCGGCGAGGACACGGAAGACGAACGGAGCGTGCGGCGCATCATCGGTATCCCGGATCGCAACGGGCAGCCCGACAGCGACATGCTCGCATGGGCGCAACAACATCACGAGGCCAGCAAGCACCTCCTGAACTACGAAGCCAGCGTGCTCAAGTGGACGCCAGGTGCAGACGGTCTGAACATGGCACTCATCGACGACACGATCGTGTTCTTGGCCTTCTCCGGCGGCCCACGCCAAAGACTGAACGGCTTCAGCGTCGCTGACCCTACTTTCATGAGCTACTTCGCCGGATACTTCGACCAGCTATGGGCAGCGCTACCACCCCTCGGTGACTACCTTCAGGAAGTTGGAGAGAACCCACAACGCGATCCATAACTCAGACCCTGGACCCTGGACCCTGGACCCTGGGACGGTTCGGGTTATCACCGCCCAGCCCGTCATGAGGTGAAGGGGCATCTGCCCAGGTCGCAGGCCATAGGTCCATAACACGCGGCCCCGATCATCGGCGATGACGGTGGCCTTCATGGTGTTCTGCTTCTTCTTGCCCGAGACGAACGCTCGACGCCCGCCGCGGCCGGCCTGGGGTCGGCGGACCTGGATCTCGGTGGTATGGAGACGCAGCTCGACATTCGCGGCCTGGGCGTAGGCGAACACGTCCGCCAGCGTGAGCAGCCGCAGGTCTGCACGGTCGGGGACTGCGCACCCACGGTCGGCCAAAAGGGCGCGGATCTCCCCGATCGCCCGAGTGACAGTGGAGCGGTCGAAGCGCCTGGCCTGCCGCACGGGGCCGCTTCGAACGATTCCTGCTGCAGGCGCTTTTCCTCGGCGGCCTTGGCCTTCTTCGCGTCCTGTTAGGCCTGCAAAAGCTGAGCGGTGACTTCTTGCGAGCCGCGGCGCCCCCTCAGACCCATCGTGTCACCTGCTGGAAAGCCATGCCCGCCCACAAGAGCAACAATCCTCGAACCGCACTGCTCGAGAGCCGTGGCGATGGAACGTTGCTGGTGGTCGGTTGTTCTCTGAGCGGCTGAAGCAGGCTGCATCTGGTGTTGTGATACCTCGCGCCGCCGTTGAACCGGCAAGGGGGCGTGCCCGCCGCACAGGCGACGATTCGGATCGGATGCAGAGACGCAGCAGTTCGGTCTCCTTCGGCGCTTTCCCGTTGCGCGGATGCTGGCCTCAAGCGCCGCTATCAACTCACCCCCTCCACGTTCGCGAGAGCCACGCCGGGCGAAGTCACCGATTAGGGGCTGTACGAGGTGAACGGGTCATTGTGG
>NZ_FZOF01000074.1 GCF_900188405.1 Actinacidiphila glaucinigra
AGCGAGTCGAAGCCCAGCTCCTTGAACGCACGATCCGCAGGGACCTGGTCGACCGAACCATGACCCAGAACACCCGCCACCTCACCCCGCACCACATCGAGCACGGCCTCGGCCCGCTCGTCCTGGGGCAGCGCTGCGAGCTGCCGGGCGAGCTTGCCCGCCGCGGCCGAACCGGCCTTGGCGGCGCGGCGAGTGGGAACGCGGACCAGTCCGCTCAGCAGCGGCGGCAGCATCCCGCTGCCCGCCTGGGCGCGCAGCGCGGCCAGGTCGAGCTTCATGGGCACGAGGACCGGGGCCTGGGTGGCGTTGGCTGTGTCGAAGAGGGCGAGGCCCTCTTCCTCCGTCAGGGCGTCCACGCCGCCCCGACCGGAGCGCGCCACCTCGCCGGCCATGCCGCCGTCCCACAGGCCCCAGGCCAGCGACGTCGCCGCCAAGCCCTGCGACCTGCGGTGCGCCGCCAGCGCGTCCAGGAAAACGTTGGCGGCCGCGTAGTTCGCCTGCCCCGCGCCACCGAAGACACCGGCGGCCGAGGAGAACAGAACGAACGCCGACAGGTCCATGTCCTGCGTGAGCTGGTGGAGGTTCCACGCGGCGTCCACCTTCGGATGCAGGACCCCCGACAGACGCTCCTGGTCCAGGGACGCGATGACACCGTCGTCCAGGACACCGGCGGTGTGCACCACCGCCGTCAGCGGACGCTCCGCCGGAATCGCGTCCAGCACAGCCGCCAGGGAGTCCCGGTCGGCCACATCGCACGCCGCCCACGACACCGAAGCACCCAGGCCGTCCAGTTCAGCGGTCAGGTCCGCAGCGCCCGGCGCGGCCTCGCCGCGACGGCTGACCAGCAGCAGATCCCGCACGCCGTACTCGGACACCAGATGGCGCGCGAACAGGCCGCCCAGCGCACCGCTGGCACCCGTCACCAGCACCGTGCCCTCAAGGGCCCGGGCTTCGGCGTCGGGATTCGCGACGGCCCGTGCCAGACGCGGCGCCAGGAACGCGCCCGCCCGGAGGGCGATTTCGGGCTCACCGGTGGCCAACGCCGACGCCACGGCCTCCGGGGCGATCTCACCGTCGAGGTCGACCAGGCCGAAACGGCCCGGGTTCTCCGACTGCGCCGACCGCACCAGGCCCCACACCGGGGCGTGCACCAGATCCGCGACCTCGTCGCCCGGCACAGCAGCCACCGCGCCGCGCGTCAGAAACACCAGACGCGACTCGGCAAAGCGCTCGTCGCCCAGCCACTCCTGCACCAGCGCGAGCACCCGGCCGGTCTCCGCATGCACCGCACCGGCCACGTCCGGAACCGGCTCGTCGGCCACACACGGCACGACCAGCACCGCCGGAACCGCACCGCTCTCAGCCTCGACGGTCTGGAGCCCGGCACTCGCCAGCTTCCAGTCGTCGACCGAACCACCGGCCGGCACCGGCGACCACTCGACCCGGAACAGCGCGTCACCCTGACCGGCACCCGGCCCGGTGAACTGCTCCGGCGCGAAAGCCCGCAGCACGAGACCGGCCACGGACGCCACCGGGACGCCCTCGGCGTCCGCCAGTTCCAGCGCCACCACGTCCCGGCCCGTACGCGACAACCGCACCCGCACCTCGGACGCGCCGACGGCGTGCAGCGTCACGCCGGACCAGGAGAACGGCAGCTTCGCCTCGCCGTCGGTGCCGCTCACGCCCAGTGCGTGCAACGCCGCGTCCAGCAGCGCCGGATGCACCCCGAACGCACCCGCCTCAGACTCGGCCGACTCCGGCAGCCGCACCTCGGCGAACACGTCCTCACCACGACGCCACACCGACCGCAGCCCCTGGAACGTCGGCCCGTAACCGAACCCCGCCTCCACCAGACCCTCGTACAGACCGTCAATCGCGACCGGCTCCGCGCCGACCGGCGGCCACACCGCCAGATCGAACACCGGCTCCGCCGCCCGCCCGGCCAGCACACCAGCGGCATGCCGCACCCACGACCCGTCCTCCACTCGCGAATGCAGCACCAGCGCCCGACGGCCCTCACCGTCGGCAGCAGCCACCGACAACCTCAGCTGCACACCACCGTGCTCCGGCAGCACCAGCGGCGCCTCCAGCGTCAGATCCTCCAGGACCTCACAACCCACCAGCTCGCCGGCGCGCACCGCCAACTCCACAAACGCCGTACCCGGCAGCAACACCGAGCCCATCACCGCATGGTCCGCGAGCCACGGATGCGTCGTCAGTGACAGACGACCGGTGAACACCACCCCGTCCGAATCCGGCAACTCGACCGCCGCACCCAGCAACGGATGATCCGCCGCACCGAGACCGAATCCTGTGGCATCGCCGGGGCCGGCCTGTGCGCCGCCCGACTCGAGCCAGTACCACTCGCGCTGAAAGGCGTAGGTGGGCAGTTCGACCTGCCGGCTGCCGGTCCGCGCGAAGTGCGCCTCCCAGTCCACGGTGACTCCGGCGGTGTAGGCCTGGGCCAGAGCAGCGGTCAAGGTGCCGACCTCGGGCCGGCCGCCGCGCAGGGCCGGGGCGAAGGTGGCCCCTTCCTGAGCCAGGCACTCCTGCGCCATCGCCGACAGCACACCGTCCGGGCCGAGTTCGAGATACGTGGCGACGCCCGCGGCCTCCAGGGCCCGGACACCGTCCAGGAAGCGCACCGCCTCACGAACGTGCCGCACCCAGAACTCGGGCGAGGCCATCTCATCGGTGACCACGGCACCGGTCAGGTTCGAGACAACCGCGATACGCGGCTCCTCGAACGACAGCCCCGACACGACCTCACGGAAGGCGTCCAGCATCCCGTCCATGTGCGGCGAGTGGAACGCGTGACTGACCTGGAGCCGCTTCGACTTGCGGTCACCGAAGGACTCCACGATCGCGACCGCGGCGTCCTCGTCGCCCGCGATCACCACGGCCTGCGGCCCGTTGACGGCAGCGATGCTCACGCGCTCGGTGAGCAGCGGCAGAACCTCGTCCTCCGATGCCTGCACCGCGATCATCACACCGCCCGTGGGCAGCGCCTGCATCAAGCGGCCACGAGCTTCGACCAGCGTGCAGGCGTCCTCCAGGGACAGCACCCCGGCGACGTGGGCGGCGGCGATCTCGCCGATGGAGTGACCGGACACGTAGTCCGGCTTCACGCCCCAGCTCTCCAGCAGCCGGAACAGCGCCACCTCGACCGCGAACAACGCCGGCTGCGCGAACTCCGTCCGGTCCAGCGCCTCCGCGTCATCGCCGAACAGCACATCGAGCCCCAGCCGCTCACCCACCGCGTCCAAGGCCTTGGCGAACACCGGATAGGCGGCATACAACTCACGCCCCATCCCCAGCCGCTGACTCCCCTGCCCCGTGAACAGGAACGCCTGTTTGCCCGTGGTCGAGGACGAACCCCGCACCAGGCCCGCGGCACCGTGTCCCTCGGCGAGGGCGGACAGGCCGCGCAGCAGCTCGTCCCGGTCCGCCGCCACGACCGACGCACGCTGCTGGAATGCGGCGCGCCTGGTGGCCAGCGAGTAGGCCACATCGGCGGTGCCGATCTCCGGGGCCTCTTCGAGGAGGTGCGTACGCAGGCGGGCCGCCTGGTCCCGTAGTGCGTCCTCGGTCTTCGCCGACAGCACGTAGGGCAGTGCGGTGGTTGCCGGGGCGGCGGGGGCCGGCCTTGCCTTCGTGATCGCGGCGAGGTCGTCGGGGGCCTGCTCGATGATCGTGTGGGCGTTGGTGCCGCTGATGCCGAAGGACGAGATGCCGGCGCGACGCGGGCGGCCGGTCTCGGGCCACGGAACCGAATCCGTCAGGAGGGAGACCGCGCCTTCGGACCAGTCGACGTGCGGGGTCGGCTCGTCCACGTGCAGCGTCCTGGGCAGGACCCCGTGACGGATCGCCATGATCATCTTGATGATGCCCGCCACACCTGCCGCGGCCTGTGTGTGGCCCATGTTCGACTTGATGGAGCCGATCCAGAGCGGCTGCTCGTCGCTGTGCTCCTGGCCGTAGGTGGCCAGCAGTGCCTGCGCCTCGATCGGGTCACCCAGCGTGGTGCCGGTGCCGTGTGCCTCGACCGCGTCGATCTCGTCGCCCGACAGGCCCGCGCTCGCGAGCGCGGCGCGGATCACCCGCTGCTGGGACGGGCCGTTCGGCGCCGTCAGGCCGTTGCTGGCACCGTCCTGGTTGATCGCCGAGCCGCGCACCACCGCCAGCACCGGGTGGCCGTTGCGGCGCGCGTCCGACAGCCGCTCGACGAGCAGCATGCCCGCGCCCTCGGCCCAACTGGTTCCGTCCGCCGCGGCCGCGAAGGACTTGATCCGGCCGTCGGGGGCCAGACCGCGCTGGCGGCTGAACTCAGTGAAGGTGCCCGGAGTCGCCATGACCGTCACACCACCGGCGAGCGCCATCGTGCACTCACCGTTGCGCAGCGCCTGGATCGCCCAGTGCAGCGCCACCAGCGACGACGAGCACGCGGTGTCGACCGTGACCGCCGGACCCTCGAGCCCGAACGCGTACGACACACGGCCCGACGCGATGCTTCCGGAATTTCCGGTACCGAGGTATCCCTCGACGCCGTCAGGCACGGAGGTGATCCGGGTGGCGTAGTCGTGGTACATGATGCCCGCGAAGACGCCGGTACGGCTGCCGCGCATCGCGGCCGGGTCGATGCCCGCCCGCTCGAACGCCTCCCACGACGTCTCCAGCAACAGACGCTGCTGCGGGTCCATCGCCACCGCCTCACGCGGCGAGATCCCGAAGAACGCGGGGTCGAACCGACCCGCGTCGTGGAGGAAGCCACCCGATTGCGTGTAGCTCGTCCCCCGGCCGTCCGGGTCCGGATCGAACAGCGCGTCCAGATCCCACCCACGACCCTGCGGGAACGGCGAGATCGCATCGCCACCACCGACCAC
>NZ_FZOF01000073.1 GCF_900188405.1 Actinacidiphila glaucinigra
GGCCCTGGGTCACCCGCTGCTGGGCGCGACCGTGGCGCTCGCCGACTCCGACGGCTTCCTCTTCACGGGCCGTCTCTCCCTCGACACGCACCCCTGGCTCGCCGACCACGCCGTCATGGGCACCGTCCTGCTTCCCGGCGCGGCCTTTGTGGAGTTGGCCGTTCGTGCCGGTGACCAGGTCGGTTGTGACGTGCTGGAGGAACTCACCCTCCAGGCCCCGCTCGTTCTCCCCGAGCGCGGCGGCGTGCAGGTGCAGATCCACGTGGCCGCGCCCGACGCGGACGGCACAGGTCGTCGCACGTTCACGCTCTCCTCCCGCGCCGAGGACAGCGCCGCCGATGTGCCGTGGGTGCGGCACGCCGACGGCGTCCTCGCCCAAGGCGCCGGACAGCCGGACTTCGAGCTCACCCAGTGGCCCCCGGCGGGAGCCGAGGCCGTCCCGACGGAGGACCTCTACGCGGAGCTCTCTGCGCTCGGCATGGCCTACGGCTCCGCCTTCCGTGGACTGACCGCCGCGTGGCGGCGCGGGGAGAGCGTCTACGTCGAGGTCGCGCTGCCCGAGGGGCACACCGCTGCCGCACGGGACTTCGGCCTGCACCCCGCCCTGCTCGACGCGGCCCTGCACGCGCTCGCCCTCGGCGGGCTGGGCGGAAACGACGGCGAGGGACGGCTGCCGTTCTCCTGGACCGGGGTGACGCTGCACGCCGCGGGCGCCGAGGCCCTGCGCGTCCACGTCGCGCGAACGGGGGCGGACGACGTGCGCCTGGAGATCGCCGACACCACCGGCGCACCCGTCGCCACCGTGGACGCCCTCGCACTGCGCACGGTCTCCGCCGAGCAGGTACGGGCCGCGCGGACCGCGTACCACGACGCGGTGTTCCGCACGGAGTGGACGCCCCTGCCGGGCACCCCCGGCACCGCCCCCGCACAGCGGCGTTGGGCCGTCGTCGGCGGGGCCGCCGCAATCGCGTCACTGCCGGGAGCGCTGACCAGCGAGGTCGGCGTCCACGCCGACCTGGCCGCACTCGCGGCGGCCGTCGAGGCCGGGGCGCCCGTGCCGGACGCCGTGGTCGTCGGGTACGGCCCGGCGGAGGAGCTGTCGGCCCAGGCCGTGCACGCCGCCGCGCACGACGCCCTCGCCCTCGCCCAGGCGTGGTGCGCCGACGAGCTCTTCGCGGGTGAGGCCTTCGCCGGCTGCCGGCTGGTCGTCGTCACCCAGGGCGCGGTCACCACCGGCGCCGACACCGGGATCACCGACCCCGCGCACGCCGCCGCACTGGGCCTGCTGCACTCCGTGCAGTCCGAGTACCCCGACCGGCTGCTGCTCGTCGACACCGACGGACGCGAGGACTCCGCCCGCGCCCTGCCGTACGCCCTCGCCGCGGACGAGCCCCGACTCGCCGTGCGCGCCGGCGCTTCGCACGCCCCCCGGCTCGTCCGCGTCGCCCGGCAGGACGACGACGCCGACGTCACCTCCTACGCGCCCGACAAGACCGTACTGATCACCGGGGCGGGCGGCATGCTCGGCGGTCTCGTCGCCCGCCGCCTCGTCACCGGGCACGGCGTACGCCACCTGCTGCTCGTGGGACGCCGGGGCGGCACGACCCCGGACGCCGAGCGACTGCGCGCCGAACTGACCGCGGCGGGCGCCACGGTGACGTGGGCGGCCTGCGACGTCGCCGACCGCGAAGCCCTCGCCGACGTCCTGCGCGGCATCCCGGACGCGCACCCGCTCGGCGCGATCGTCCACACCGCGGGCGCGCTCGACGACGGCGTCCTCACGTCCCTCACCCCGGAACGGCTCTCCGCGGTCCTGCGCCCCAAGGCCGACGCGGCGCTCAACCTGCACGACCTCACCCGGGACCTCGACCTCTCGGCCTTCGTCCTCTTCTCCTCCATCGGCGGCGTCTTCGGCGGCGCCGGGCAGGGCAACTACGCGGCCGCCAACGTCTTCCTGGACGCCCTCGCCCACCACCGGCGGTCCCAGGGCCTCGCCGCCACCTCCATGGCGTGGGCCCTGTGGGCCGGCGGAGGGGACGCGACGGGCGGCCCGGGCATGGCCGGCGGCCTCGACGAGGCCGACATCAGCCGCATGCGGCGCGCGGGCCTGCCCCCGCTGACCACGGCGGAAGGCCTGGAGCTCTTCGACCTCGCCCACCGCGTCGGTGAGGCGGCACCCGTCCTGATGCGTGCGGACACCGCGGCGCTGCGCACCCAGGCCCAGACCGGCTCCCTGTCACCGCTGCTGCGTGGTCTGGTCGGGGCTCCCACTCGCCGTGCCGTGGCCGCCACGGGCGCGGAAGGAGAGGCCGGGTTCCGGGAGCGTCTCGCCGGGCTCGCCCCCGCCGAACGTGACCGCGCCCTGCTGGATCTGGTCCGCAAGCAGGTCGCCACCGCGCTCGGCTACCCCGGACCGGCCTCCGTCGAGCCCGGGCGCTCGTTCAAGGAGCTGGGCTTCGACTCCCTGACCGCTGTCGAGCTGCGCAACCTGCTCGGTGCCGCAACCGGCAAGCGCCTGCCCGCCACGCTCGTCTTCGACTACCCGACGGCCACCGCGCTCGCCGGATACCTGCGCGAAGAACTCGTCGGCGACCTGACGGACGGGGACGCGGCCCGGGCGGGGACCGCCCTCGCGCCGACCGGACCGCGAACGGTCCACGCGGACGACGACCCCATCGCGATCGTCGCGATGAGCTGCCGCTTCCCCGGCGGCGTCACGTCCCCCGAAGACCTCTGGCAGCTCCTGGCCGCCGGACGCGACGGCATCACCGGCTTCCCCGCCGACCGCGGCTGGGACCTCGACCACCTCTACAGCGACGACCCCGACAGCGAGGGCACCAGCTACGCCCGCGAGGGCGGCTTCCTCCACGACGCCGCCGACTTCGACGCCGACTTCTTCGGCGTCTCGCCGCGTGAGGCGCTGGCCATGGACCCGCAGCAGCGCCTGCTGCTGGAGACCACCTGGGAGACGTTCGAACGCGCCGGGATCGACCCCACCACGCTGCGGGGCAGCCGCACCGGCGTGTTCGTCGGCTCCAACGCCCAGGACTACCTGCACCTGTGGCTCGAAGACGCCGACGGCCTCGAAGGCCACCTGGGCACCGGCAATGCGGCCAGCGTCGTCTCCGGCCGCATCGCCTACACCTTCGGGCTCGAGGGCCCGGCCGTCACCATCGACACCGCCTGCTCGTCGTCCCTGGTCACCCTGCACCTGGCAGCGCAGGCGCTGCGCCGCGGCGACTGCTCGATGGCTCTCGCCGGCGCCGTCACCATCATGTCCACCCCTGGCGCGTTTACCGAGTTCAGCCGCCAGCGCGGCCTGGCCGCGGACGGCCGCATCAAGGCGTTCGCCGCGTCGGCGGACGGGACGAGCTGGTCCGAGGGCGTCGCGCTGCTTCTTGTCGAGCGACTCTCGGACGCCCGAGCCAACGGCCACCCGGTGCTGGCGGTCGTGCGCGGTTCTGCCGTCAACCAGGACGGCGCGAGCAACGGCCTGACCGCCCCGAACGGCCCCTCCCAGCAGCGTGTCATCCGGGAAGCCCTCGCCGACGCCGGCCTGTCGGCCACGGACGTCGACGCGGTCGAGGCCCACGGCACGGGCACCACCCTGGGCGACCCCATCGAGGCGCAGGCACTCCTCGCCACCTACGGCCAGGGCCGATCCGCCGACCGCCCGGTGTGGCTCGGCTCCGTCAAGTCGAACATCGGACACACCCAGGCCGTCGCCGGTGCCGCCGGTGTCATCAAGATGGTCATGGCGATGCGGCACGGCCTGCTGCCGCGGACCCTGCACGTGGACGAGCCGACCCCGTACGTCGACTGGTCGGCGGGAGACATCTCCCTGCTGACCGAGGCCGTCGAGTGGCCCGACACCGGCCGCCCGCGCCGCGCCGGCGTCTCCTCCTTCGGCTACAGCGGCACCAACGCCCACGCGATCATCGAGCAGGCCCCCGACAGCGTCGTGCCCGCCCCGGAGGGGCCGGCCCGCGACCTGCCCGTCGTACCCTGGCCGGTCTCCGCCCGCACGGCGACCGCACTGCAGGCCCAGGCGGAGCGCCTGCACCAGGCTGCCGCCGGCAGCGAGGCCACGCGTGGCATCGACCTCGCCTACTCCCTCGCGACCAGCCGCGCCGCCCTGGAACACCGGGCGGTTCTCGTCGCACCGGACCCGGCCGCCCAGCTCGACGCCCTCGCCGCCCTGGCCCGCGGAGAGCACGCACCCGGCCTGGTGCGGGGTGCCGTGAGCACCGGCGCGCTCGCCTTCCTGTTCACGGGGCAGGGGAGTCAGCGACTGGGGATGGGGCGGGAGTTGTATGCCGCCTATCCGGTGTTCGCCGAGGCGTTGGACGCTGTGGGCGAGCGGCTTGGGCTGGGTGTGCTGTTCGGTGATGACGCGGAGGCGTTGGATCGCACGGAGTTCGCGCAGCCGGCGTTGTTCGCGGTGGAGGTGGCGCTGTTCCGGCTGCTGGAGAGCTGGGGCGTGCGGCCGGACTTCGTGTCGGGTCACTCCGTGGGTGAGATCGCGGCCGCGCATGTGGCGGGGGTGTTGTCCCTGGAGGATGCGTGCACGCTGGTTGCGGCGCGTGGTCGGTTGATGCAGGCGCTGCCGACGGCTGGCGTGATGATCGCGCTGCAGGCGTCGGAGGACGAGGTTCTGCCGCTGCTGAATGATCGCGTGAGCGTCGCGGCTGTGAACGGTCCGGAGTCGGTCGTCATCGCGGGTGACGAGGATGCCGCGGTCGCGATCGTGGAGGCCTTCGCGGACCGGAAGTCAAAGCGGCTGACGGTCAGTCACGCTTTCCACTCGCCGCACATGGACGGGATGCTGGCGGACTTCCGTGAGGTGGTGGCGGGGCTGTCGTTCGAGGCCCCGCGTATCCCGGTCGTGTCGAACCTGACGGGCGCCGTCGTCGCAGATGACATGGGCTCGCCCGAGTTCTGGGT
>NZ_FZOF01000071.1 GCF_900188405.1 Actinacidiphila glaucinigra
GTGGAGGTGGCGCTGTTCCGGCTGCTGGAGTCCTGGGGCGTGAGGCCGGACTTCGTGTCCGGTCATTCGCTCGGTGAGATCGCCGCCGCTCATGTGGCAGGTGTGTTCTCGCTGGAGGACGCGTGCACGCTCGTGGCCGCTCGCGGGCGGCTGATGCAGGCGCTGCCGGCCGGTGGGGTGATGATCGCGCTGCAGGCCTCGGAGGGCGAGGTTCTGCCGCTGCTGAACGATCGGGTGAGCATCGCGGCGGTGAACGGTCCTGAGTCGGTGGTGATCGCCGGTGACGAGGACGCGGCACTCGCGATCGTGGGGTTCTTCGCCGGCCGGAAGTCGAAGCGGTTGACGGTCAGTCACGCGTTCCACTCCCCGGACATGGACGGGATGCTGGCGGACTTCCGGAAGGTGGCGGAGGGTCTGGCCTACGCTGCTCCTCGTATTCCTCTGGTGTCCAACTTGACCGGGGCTCTGGTCACCGACGAGGTGGCCTCGGCCGACTTCTGGGTCCGCCACGTCCGTGAGGCAGTGCGCTTCCTCGATGGCGTCCGCGCCCTGGAGGCCGTGGGCGTCACCACGTATCTGGAGCTCGGTCCCGACGGTGTGCTCTCCGCCATGGCCCAGGACTGTGTGACCGGGGACGGTGCGGCCTTCGTCCCGGTCCTGCGGGGCGGTCGTCCCGAGGCCGGGACCGCCGTCACCGCACTCGCCCAGGCCCACGTCCGTGGTGCGACCGTCGAGTGGGCACGGTTCTTCGCCGGGACCGGCGCCCGCCGCGTCGACCTGCCCACCTACGCCTTCCAAGGGCGGCGCTACTGGCCCGAGCCCGCCGCCCCGCTCCCCGCGGCCGATGCCGCACGCGACGAGGCGGACGCCCGCTTCTGGGAGGTGGTCGAAAGCGCCGATCCGAACGGGATCGCCGACGAGTTCGGCATCGACGCGGACCAACCGCTGAGCGCGGTGCTGCCCGCCCTGTCACTCTGGCGCCGAGACCGGCAGGCGCGGACCCAGGTGGACGCCCGGCGCTACCGCGTCACCTGGCACTCGTGGCCGAACGGGGGCGGGAACGCGGGCGCGACCCCCAGCGGCGTCTGGCTGGCGGCTCTGCCGGCCGCCCACGCGGACGATCCCTGGATCAGCGCGGTGACGGCGCGGGTCGAGGCGGGCGGTGCCCGCGTCGTGCCCGTCTTCCTCGACACCACCGATGCCGAACAGGACGTACTCGCCGCGCGCCTGCGCGAGCATCTCGCCGCCGCGGTAGCGAGCGGCCCCGTGGCCGGAGTGCTGTCCCTGCTGGCGCTGGACGAGCGACCTCACCCGGAGCACCCCGGAGTCCCCGTCGGTCTCGCGCTGACCGCCGCGCTCGCCGAGGTGCTGACCGATGACGCCTCCGGCGTCGACGGGGCCCTGTGGTGCGTGACCCGCGACGCCGTGGCGGCCGTTCCCGCGGACGGGATCACCGGGGCCGCGCAGGCCCAGGTCTGGGGCCTGGGCCGGGTCGTGGCCCTGGAACACCCGGACCGCTGGGGCGGGCTGGTCGACCTGCCCGCCGACTGCGACGACCGGGTGCTGCACCGCCTGGCGGCGGTGCTCGCCGCAGTGGGCGACGAGGACCAGCTCGCCGTCCGCGCGTCCGGAACCTTCGTACGCCGTCTGGAGCGCGCCGCGCCCCAGGGACCGGGCGCCGCGACCTGGACCCCGCGCGGCACCGTGCTCGTCACCGGAGGCACCGGCGCGCTCGGCCGCCACGTGGCGCGGTGGCTCGCCGAGCGCGGTGCGGAGCACCTCGTCCTCGTCAGCCGCAAGGGCGCCGATGCGCCCGGCGCGGCGCGGATCGAGGAGGAACTGTCCGGCCTCGGCGCCGAGGTGACGCTCGCCGCCTGCGACGTCGCCGACCGGGCCGCGCTCGAAGCGCTCGTCGCCCGGCTGGCCGCGGAGGGCACTCCGGTGCGTGCCGTCGTCCACGCGGCCGGCGTCTCCCAGCCGCCCGGCACGCACGCCGACCTGCGCGGCCTCGCCCACGTCGTGGCCGCGAAGACCGCCGGCGCCGTCCACCTCGACGCCCTCTTCGACACGCCGGACTCCCTGGACGCCTTCGTCCTCTTCTCGTCCATCGCCGGGGTGTGGGGCAGCGGCGGGCAGGGCGCGTACGCGGCCGCCAACGCGTTCCTCGACGCGCTCGCCGAGCGGCGCGGCGCCCGCGGCCTGCCCGCGACCGCCCTCGCCTGGGGCCCGTGGGCCGACGGGGGCATGGCGGCCGAGGGCGACGCGGAGGAGCAGTTGCGCCGCCGCGGACTCCCGCCCATGGCCCCGGCCGACAACCTGCTGGCGCTGGAACGCGCCGTGACGGGCCCCGACGCGGCCCTGACGGTCGCCGAGGTGGACTGGGCACGATTCGCACCCGCCTACGCCGCGGCCCGGCCCCGCCCCTTCGTCGCCGACCTCCCCGAGGTCCGGGACGCGCTGCGCGCCGACCCACCGGCCGTCGGCGGCGGCACGGACACCCCGTCCTCCGCGACGCTCCGGCGGCTCGCCGAACTCACCGGCGACGACCGGCGGGTGGCCCTGCTGGACCTCGTACGCGAACACGCAGCGGTGGCCCTCGGACACACCGTCGCCGACGCGGTCGCCGCCGAACGCGCCTTCAAGGACCTCGGCTTCGACTCGCTGACCGCCGTCGAACTGCGCAACCGCCTGGGCGCCGCGTGCGGTCTGCGCCTGCCCTCCAGTCTCGTGTTCGACCACCCCAACCCCCAGGCCCTGGCCCGGTACCTGCTGCACAGCCTGTTCCCCGACACCACTGGCGCCGCCGGTGCCGCCTCCGCCCACCCCGTGGACACCGACCCGCAGGACGCCGAACTGCGCCGGACGCTGGCGACCATCCCGCTGGGCCGCATCCGCGAGGCCGGCCTGCTGGACACACTGCTGCGGCTGGCCGCCTCGGACGGAACCCCCGCCGGTGCGGCGGACCCCGCCGACCCCTCGGAGGCCGCGGACTCCATCGACGCGATGGACCTCCAGGACCTCCTCGACCTGGCACTCGACGGCCACGGCGACCCCGACGGGTCCCACGGCAGCGCCACAGACGACGACAGCAACCGATCCTGACGTGCCCCAAGTGCGGAGTATGTGATGACCACCCCGAACGAAAAAGTCGTTGAAGCGCTGCGGGCATCGCTGAAGGAGACCGAGCGGCTGCGCCGCCGGAACCGGGAGCTGACCGACGCCTCGCGCGAGCCGATCGCCATCGTCGCCATGGGATGCCGCTTCCCCGGTGGCGTCCGCTCGCCCGAGGACCTGTGGAAGCTCGTCGACAGCGGCGGCGACGGCATCACGGGCTTCCCCGTCGACCGCGGCTGGGACATCGAGTCGCTGTACGACCCGGACCCCGACCACGAGGGCACCACCTACGCCCGCCACGGCGGCTTCCTCCACGACGCCGGCGACTTCGACCCCTCCTTCTTCGGGATCTCGCCGCGTGAGGCGCTGGCCATGGACCCGCAGCAGCGCCTGCTGCTGGAGACCACCTGGGAGACCTTCGAACGCGCCGGGATCGACCCGGCGACCCTGCGCGGCAGCCGGGCTGGCGTCTTCGTCGGCGCCTCAGCCAACGCCTACGGCGCCGGCGCCGGGGACCTCCCCGACGGTGTGGAGGGCCACCTGCTCACCGGCACCGCCTCCAGCGTCGTCTCCGGCCGGCTCGCCTACGTCTTCGGCCTCGAAGGCCCCGCCGCCACCATCGACACGGCCTGCTCGTCCTCCTCCGTCGCCCTGCACATGGCCGTACAGGCGCTGCGCCAGGGCGAGTGCTCCCTGGCCCTGGCCGCGGGCGTCACCGTGCTCGCGGGCCCCGACGTCTTCGTCGAGTTCAGCCGTCAGCGCGGACTGTCCCCCGACGGCCGCTGCAGGTCCTTCGCCGAAGCGGCGGACGGCACCGGCTGGTCCGAGGGCGTCGGCGTGCTGCTGGTGGAGCGGCTGTCGGACGCGCGGCGCAACGGGCACCCGGTGCTGGCGGTGGTGCGGGGTTCGGCGGTGAACCAGGACGGCGCGAGCAACGGCCTGACGGCGCCGAACGGCCCTTCGCAGCAGCGTGTCATCCGCCAGGCTCTCGAGAACGCGCGGCTGACCCCCGCCGACATCGACGCGGTCGAGGCGCACGGCACGGGCACGACCCTGGGTGACCCCATCGAGGCGCAGGCGCTGCTGGCCACCTACGGTCAGGACCGCCCGGCGGACCGGCCGCTGCTCCTGGGCTCCCTCAAGTCCAACATCGGCCACACCCAGAACGCGGCCGGAGTCGCGGGCATCATCAAGATGGTCATGGCGATGCGCCACGGCGTGCTGCCGCAGACCCTCCACGTCGACGAGCCGACCTCCCACGTCGACTGGTCGTCGGGAGCGGTGTCCCTTCTGACCGAGGCCGTGCGCTGGCCGGAGACCGGCCGTCCGCGCCGGTTCGGCGTCTCCGCGTTCGGCGTCAGCGGCACCAACGTGCACACGATCCTCGAGGAGGCCCCGGAGCCCGAGGCGACGGCCCCGGCACCCGCAGTCGGGGGTGTGGTGCCGTGGCTGCTGTCGGGGAAGGGGCACGAGGCTCTGCGCGAGCAGGCCCGCCGCCTGCACGCGTATGTCGGGGAGAACCCCGGGTCGCGTGCGGTGGACGTCGCGCACTCGCTGGCGGTGGGACGTGCCTCGTTCGACGACCGCGCCGTCGTCGTCGCCGAGGACCGCGCGGGACTGCTGTCGGGCCTCGCCGCCCTGTCCGAGGGCGAAGTGACGCCGGGCGTGCTGACCGGCTCGCCCGTCGCGGGCAAGGTGGCCTTCCTGTTCACGGGGCAGGGGAGTCAGCGGCTGGGGATGGGGCGTGAGCTGTACGCGGCCTATCCGGTGTTCGCACGGGCGCTTGACGAGGTGCGTGAGCGGCTGGGGCTGGACGTGCTGTTCGGCGACGACGCGGAGGCGTTGGACCGGACGGAGTCCGCGCAGCCCGCGTTGTTCGCGATCGAGGTGGCGCTGTTCCGGCTGCTGGAGAGCTGGGGCGTGCGGCCGGACTTCCTGTCCGGGCATTCGGTAGGTGAGATCGCCGCCGCGCATGTGGCCGGGGTGCTGTCCCTGGAGGATGCGTGCACGCTGGTGGCGGCGCGTGGCCGGTTGATGCAGGCGCTGCCGATGGGCGGTGTGATGATCGCGCTGCAGGCCTCGGAGGACGAGGTCCTGCCGCTGCTGAACGGCCGCGTGAGTATTGCCGCGGTGAATGGTCCGGAGTCGGTGGTCGTCGCGGGTGACGAGGACGCCGCGGTCGCGATCGCGGAGTCCTTCCCGGACCGGAAGTCGAAGCGTCTGACGGTCAGTCACGCATTCCACTCCCCGCACATGGACGGGATGCTCGACGCCTTCCGCGAGGTGGTGGCGGGGTTGTCGTTCGCCGCTCCGCGCATCCCGGTCGTCTCGAACCTGACCGGTGCCCTGGTCACGGACGAGATGGCCTCGCCGGAGTTCTGGGTGCGGCATGTCCGTGAGGCCGTGCGTTTCCTGGACGGGGTGCGTGCTCTGGAGGCCGCGGGCGTCACCACGTTCATTGAACTCGGCCCGGACGGCGTGCTGTCGGCGATGGCGCAGGAGTGCGTGAGCGGCGAAGGTGCTGCTTTTCTTCCCGTGCTGCGCAAGGGCCGTTCGGAGGCCGAGACGGTCGTTACCGCGGTCGCGCAGGCCCACGCCTGGGGCATCGCGGTCGACTGGCCGGCGTTCTTCGCCGGGACCGGCGCGCGGCGTGTCGATCTGCCGACCTATGCCTTCCAGCGGCAGCGCTATTGGATCGAGTCGGGCCGCGGCGCCGGCGATCTGCGCGCTGTCGGCCTGGAGGCCCTGGGTCACCCGCTGCTGGGCGCGACCGTGGCGCTCGCCGACTCCGACGGCTTCCTCTTCACCGGCCGTCTCTCCCTCGACACGCACCCCTGGCTCGCCGACCACGCCGTCATGGGCACCGTCCTGCTTCCCGGCGCGGCCTTTGTGGAACTGGCCGTTCGTGCCGGTGACCAGGTCGGTTGTGACGTGCTGGAGGAACTCACCCTCCAGGCCCCGCTCGTTCTCCCCGAGCGCGGCGGCGTGCAGGTGCAGATCCACGTGGCCGCGCCCGACGCGGACGGCACAGGTCG
>NZ_FZOF01000070.1 GCF_900188405.1 Actinacidiphila glaucinigra
GTGGAGGTGGCGCTGTTCCGGCTGCTGGAGTCCTGGGGCGTGAGGCCGGACTTCGTGTCCGGTCATTCGCTCGGTGAGATCGCCGCCGCTCATGTGGCAGGTGTGTTCTCGCTGGAGGACGCGTGCACGCTCGTGGCCGCTCGCGGGCGGCTGATGCAGGCGCTGCCGGCCGGTGGGGTGATGATCGCGCTGCAGGCCTCGGAGGGCGAGGTTCTGCCGCTGCTGAACGATCGGGTGAGCATCGCGGCGGTGAACGGTCCTGAGTCGGTGGTGATCGCCGGTGACGAGGACGCGGCACTCGCGATCGTGGGGTTCTTCGCCGGCCGGAAGTCGAAGCGGTTGACGGTCAGTCACGCGTTCCACTCCCCGGACATGGACGGGATGCTGGCGGACTTCCGGAAGGTGGCGGAGGGTCTGGCCTACGCTGCTCCTCGTATTCCTCTGGTGTCCAACTTGACCGGGGCTCTGGTCACCGACGAGGTGGCCTCGGCCGACTTCTGGGTCCGCCACGTCCGTGAGGCAGTGCGCTTCCTCGATGGCGTCCGCGCCCTGGAGGCCGTGGGCGTCACCACGTATCTGGAGCTCGGTCCCGACGGTGTGCTCTCCGCCATGGCCCAGGACTGTGTGACCGGGGACGGTGCGGCCTTCGTCCCGGTCCTGCGGGGCGGTCGTCCCGAGGCCGGGACCGCCGTCACCGCACTCGCCCAGGCCCACGTCCGTGGTGCGACCGTCGAGTGGGCACGGTTCTTCGCCGGGACCGGCGCCCGCCGCGTCGACCTGCCC
Source organism: Actinacidiphila glaucinigra (assembly GCF_900188405.1). Classification (GTDB taxonomy): domain Bacteria; phylum Actinomycetota; class Actinomycetes; order Streptomycetales; family Streptomycetaceae; genus Actinacidiphila; species Actinacidiphila glaucinigra. The sequence continues at coordinate 784 of NZ_FZOF01000070.1, forward strand.
ACCTACGCCTTCCAAGGGCGGCGCTACTGGCTGGAGGAGGCCGACGCAGCGGTGCCCGCCGCAGGCGCCGACGGGTACTCCGGCGCGGCCGACGCACCGTTCTGGGATGCGGTCGACAACGCCGACCTCGCCGCGCTCGCGGGCACCCTGGGCGTCGACACGGACCAGCCACTGGGCGTGCTGCTGCCCGCGCTGTCGGCTTGGCGCCGGCAGCGCCAGGAGGAGTCCGTGGCGGACGGCTGGCGCTACGGGGTGACCTGGAGGCCGATCGGCGTCCCGTCCGCCAGCAGCCCGTCCGGCACGTGGATCGTCGTGAGCACCGCGGAGGACGCGGGCCGCGGCCTGCCCGCCGTCGCCGAGGCCCTGGCGGCCCGCGGCGCGGACGTACGCCAACTGGTCGCCCCCGCCGCCGCGACCGACCGTGAGGCACTGGCCGGCCTGCTGCGCGGGATCACCGGCGGCGACGGGCTCGGCGCTGTCGCGGGCGTCGTCTCGCTGCTGGCCTTTGCCGAGCAGCCGCACCCGGTGCATGCCGCGGCGCCGGCCGGGCTGTTGCTGACGGCGGCTCTGGTGCAGGCACTGGGCGACGCCGGCATCACGGCACCGCTGTGGTGTGTCACATCAGGGGCCGTGGCGACCTCGGCGGCGGACCGCTTGACCAGTGTCGCGCAGGCGCAGGTGTGGGGCCTGGGCCGGGTCGTGGCCCTGGAGCACCCCGACCGCTGGGGCGGGCTCGTGGATCTGCCGGGCACCGCGGACGAACGCGTCCTCGACCGGCTGCTCGGCGTACTCGCGGGCGGCTGCGGGGACGAGGACCAGGTCGCGCTACGCAGCGGAGGGCTGCTGGCCCGGCGTATCAGCCACGAGGCCGGCGTCACGCGGGGCGCGGGGGACGGCGGCCTTGAGCGCGCGGAGGGGCGTACGCCGTGGCGTCCCCGCGGCACCGTGCTCGTCACCGGCGGGACGGGGGCTCTCGGCGGCCACGTGGCCCGATGGCTGGCGGCGAACGGGGCGGAACACCTGGTGCTGGTCAGCCGGCGCGGGCCGCAGGCGCCGGGCGCGGACGAACTGGTCGCCGGGATCGGCGCCCTGGGCGTCCGGGCCACGGCCGTGGCCTGCGACGTGACCGATCGCGAGGCCGTCGCCGACCTGCTGGCGCGGCTGCGCGGACCGCACACCGACGGAACGGGCGGGCCGGGCCTCACCGCGGTCTTCCACACGGCGGGCACCGGGCAGTTCGCGCCGCTGGCGGAGACCGGCCCCGCCGACGTGGCCGACGTCGTCGCCGCCAAGGTCGCGGGAGCCTCCCACCTGGACGAACTCCTCGGCACGGACGAGCTGGACGCCTTCGTCCTCTTCTCCTCCATCGCCGGGGTGTGGGGCAGCGGCGGCCAGGCCGCCTACGCCGCCGCCAACGCCCACCTCGACGCCCTGGCGCAGCACCGCCGGGCCCGCGGGATGACGGCGACCTCGGTGGCCTGGGGCCCCTGGGCGGAGGGCGGCCTCGTCGCCGACGACGGCGCGGAGGAGCAACTGCGCCGGCGCGGACTGCCCGCGATGGCGCCGAAGCCGTCCCTCGCGGCGCTCCAGCGCGCCCTGGACGGGGACGAGACCACGGTGATCGTGGCCGACGTCGACTGGGACCGCTTCGCCCCGGCCTTCACCGCGGCCAGGTCCCGCCCGCTCATCGGCGACCTGCCCGAAGTGCGCCGCGCGCTCGCCGCCGACCAGGACGGCGGCCCCGCACCCACGGGCGAAGTCCCCGACCTGGCGGCGCAGTTGCGGGATCTGGACGCACCGGAGACGGAGCGGGTCGTGCTCGACCTGGTCCGCGCGCAGGTGGCGGCCGTCCTCGGCCACCAGGGCACGGCGTCCGTCGACGCCGCACGTGCCTTCAAGGACCTGGGCTTCGACTCGCTGACCGCCGTCGAACTGCGCAACCGGCTGCAGACCGCGACCGGGCTGCGCCTGCCGGCCGGCCTCGTCTTCGACCATCCGACGCCCGCGGCACTGGCGGCGTACGTCCGGGCGGAACTCGTCGGCGAGGACACCACCCCCGCACTGCCGGCCCTCGCGGAGATCGACAAGCTGGAATTCCTCCTGTCGTCCGTCCCCGAGGACACCGCAGAACGCGCCCGCGTCACCGCACGGCTCGAATCGCTCCTGGCGAACTGGAACAGGGCGGAACGAGAGGCCATCGGAGAGGACGAGGACAGCGAAATCGCATCGGCTTCCGCCGACGACCTCTTCGACATCATCAACAAAGAATTCGGAAAATCCTGAGCCGATGGCTGTTCCGACGACCCATCCGATGCCAGCACGGAATTCCGCGATACCCCAGGGGGTGACGTTCCGGTGACCAGCGCGAACGAAGAGAAGCTTCTGGAAAACCTGAAGTGGATGACGGCCGAGCTGCGCCGCTCCCGTCGCCGCGTGCAGGAGATCGAGGCCGACGCGCGGGAACCCGTCGCCATCGTCGCGATGAGCTGCCGTTTCCCCGGTGGGGTCGGATCCCCCGAGGAATTGTGGCGACTCGTCGACGAAGGCGGCGACGCCATTTCGGGATTCCCCGCGGACCGCGGCTGGGATGTCACGTCCCTCGCCGATCCCGATCCCGACCGCAAGGGCGCCTTCTACAACACCGGCGGCGGATTCCTCGACGACGCCACCGTGTTCGATCCCGGATTCTTCGGGATCTCGCCGCGCGAGGCGCTCGCGATGGACCCGCAGCAGCGCCAGTTGCTGGAGGTCTCCTGGGAGGCGTTCGAGCGCGCCGGCATCGACCCCTCGACGGTGCACGGCAGCCGCACCGGCGTCTACGTCGGCGCGAGCGCGATGGGATACGGAGCCGACCTGGGGGAGGTCCCGGAAGGACTCGAGGGGCTGCTGCTGACCGGCGGCGCCACCAGTGTCCTGTCCGGCCGCGTCAGTTACGTCTTCGGGCTGGAAGGCCCGGCCGCCACCGTCGACACCGCGTGCTCGTCCTCCCTCGTCGCCCTCCATCTGGCCGTCCAGGCCCTGCGCCAGCGCGAGTGCTCGCTCGCCCTGGTCGGCGGCGTGTGCGTCATGCCCAACACGGACGTGTTCGTCGAGTTCAGCCGCCAGCGGGGCCTGGCGCCCGACGGGCGCTGCAAGTCCTTCGCCGCCTCCGCCGACGGCACCGGCTGGTCCGAGGGCGTCGGCGTGCTGCTGGTGGAGCGGCTGTCGGACGCGCGGCGCAACGGGCACCCGGTGCTGGCGGTGGTGCGGGGTTCGGCGGTGAACCAGGACGGCGCGAGCAACGGCCTGACGGCGCCGAACGGCCCGTCGCAGCAGCGTGTCATCCGCCAGGCTCTCGAGAACGCCCAGCTCTCCGCCGCGGAGATCGACGTCGTCGAGGCGCACGGCACGGGCACGACCCTGGGTGACCCCATCGAGGCGCAGGCGCTGCTGGCCACCTACGGTCAGGACCGGCCCGAGGGAAACCCCCTGCGCCTGGGCTCCCTCAAGTCCAACATCGGGCACACCCAGGCCGCGGCCGGTGTCGCCGGCATCATCAAGATGGTCATGGCGATGCGCCACGGGGTCCTCCCCAGGACCCTCCACGTGGACGAGCCCACCCCCGGCGTCGACTGGTCGGCCGGCGCGGTCGCCCTCCTGACCGAGCCCATGCCGTGGTCCGGTTCCGGTGCGCCGCGTCGCGCCGCCGTGTCCGCGTTCGGTGTCAGCGGCACCAACGCCCACACGATCCTCGAGGAGGCCCCGGAGCCCGAGGAGGTCCCGGAGCCGTCGGCCGCCTCCCCGGCGCGGGTGGTGCCGTGGCTGCTGTCGGGGAAGGGGCGCGACGCCTTGCGCGAGCAGGCCCGCCGCCTGCACGCGTATGTCGGGGAGAACCCGGGGTTGCGTGCCGTGGACGCCGCATACTCGCTGGCCGTGGGGCGTGCCTCGTTCGAGGACCGCGCGGTTGTCGTGGCCGAGGATCGTGCCGGCGTGCTGGCGGGTCTGGGTGCGCTGTCCGAGGGCGACCCGACGACGGGCGTGGTGACCGGCTCGCCCGTCGCGGGCAAGGTGGCCTTCCTGTTCACCGGGCAGGGCAGCCAGCGCCTCGGCATGGGGCGGGAGTTGTACGACACCCATCCTGGGTTCGCCGATGCTCTGGACGGGGTGTGCGCGCGCCTCGGCCTGTCGCTGAAGGACGTCATGTTCGGTGACGACGCGGAGGCGTTGGATCGGACGGAGTTCGCGCAGCCGGCGTTGTTCGCGGTGGAGGTGGCGCTGTTCCGGCTGCTGGAGAGCTGGGGCGTGCGGCCCGACTTCGTGTCGGGTCATTCGGTGGGCGAGATCGCGGCCGCGCATGTGGCGGGGGTGTTGTCCCTGGAGGATGCGTGCACGCTGGTGGCGGCGCGTGGCCGGTTGATGCAGGCGCTGCCGACGGGTGGCGTGATGATCGCGCTGCAGGCGTCGGAGGACGAGGTTCTGCCGCTGCTGAACGCGCGGGTGAGCGTCGCGGCTGTCAACGGGCCGCAGGCTGTGGTGATCGCGGGTGACGAGGATGCCGCGGTCGCGATCGTGGAGGCCTTGGGTGACCGGAAGTCGAAGCGTCTGACGGTCAGCCACGCTTTCCACTCCCCGCACATGGACGGGATGCTCGATGCCTTCCGCGAGGTGGTGGCGGGGTTGTCGTTCGCCGCTCCGCGTATCCCGGTGGTCTCCAACCTCACCGGCGCGGTCGTCACGGACGAGATGGCCTCGCCGGAGTTCTGGGTGCGCCACGTCCGTGAGGCCGTGCGTTTCCTGGACGGCGTGCGCGCCCTGGAGGCCGCGGGCGTCACCACGTTCATTGAACTCGGTCCGGACGGCGTGCTGTCGGCGATGGCGCAGGAGTGCGTGACCGGCGAAGTCGCCGCCTTCGTTCCCGCGCTGCGCAAGGGCCGTTCCGAGGCCGAGACGGTCGTCACCGCGCTCGCCCAGGCCCACGCCTGGGGCATCGCGGTCGACTGGCCGGCGTTCTTCGCCGGGACCGGCGCGCGGCGTGTCGACCTGCCGACCTACGCCTTCCAGCGGCAGCGCTACTGGATCGAGTCGGGCCGCGGCGCCGGCGATCTGCGCGCTGTCGGCCTGGAGGCCCTGGGTCACCCGCTGCTGGGCGCGACCGTGGCGCTCGCCGACTCCGACGGCTTCCTCTTCACCGGCCGTCTCTCCCTCGACACGCACCCCTGGCTCGCCGACCACGCCGTCATGGGCACCGTCCTGCTTCCCGGCGCGGCCTTTGTGGAACTGGCCGTTCGTGCCGGTGACCAGGTCGGTTGTGACGTGCTGGAGGAACTCACCCTCCAGGCCCCGCTCGTTCTCCCCGAGCGCGGCGGCGTGCAGGTGCAGATCCACGTGGCCGCGCCCGACGCGGACGGCACAGGTCG
>NZ_FZOF01000069.1 GCF_900188405.1 Actinacidiphila glaucinigra
CAGGTGGTCTTCTTCGGGGTGCCCTTGAAGGTGGTGTTCGCGTAGTACGACGCGACCCAGACCCCGGTGGAGCAGGTGGTGGCCGCGTGGGCGGCGCCGGCGGGCAGCACGAGGCCCGCGGCTGTCGTGGCGAACGCGAGCGCGGTGGCGCGGGCGCGTATGGACTTGGTCAAAGATCCCTCCCGGGGAGATCCTGACAGCGTCGAACGCGCGTGCCCAGATGCTCGGGGTGCCTGTGATCATGCCGTGTCGTGCGGGGCGGGATTCCCCTGCCGAGCGGCGAACAAGGGGTGTCGCGCGGGGGAACGGACGGTGTGGCGGCGGCGCGTCCGCCGAAGGGGTGGCCTCCCGTGGCGGGGCGGGCGTGTGGGGCGCGTGGTGGGGAAGACGGTCCGTATGCCGCACAAGGGCGTCGGAGCAGGGATCGTGGTGGGGCTGGCCGTGGGGATGGTGGCCGGTGCGATGCCGCTCGGCGCGAACTGGGGTGCCGAGGGGCTGGACGTGGGGCTGGCGACCGTGGCGATGTGGGCCGGGCTGCGGCTGGCCGCGCGGCGCGAGGGGCCGTGGTGGATCGCCGGGCTGATGGCGCTGGTCCTGGTGAGCGTGGGCGTCGCGGCGTACGGCGACGTGGGCGTGCCGCGGTACGCGGGGCTGGTGCCGGTCCCGGTGGTGGCGGCGCTGCTGGTGGTGGGCGGCGCCGGGTCCGTGTGGGCCCGGCGCCGGGGAATGGGTGTGGCGGGCGCGGCGGCCGGGGCGGGGGCCCTGGTGGCGACGGCGTGGCTGCCGGTGTGGGTGGCGGCCGCGATGTGGGCGGCGGCTCAGGCGGGTTCGACGTCGCGGACCTCGCTGCCGACGAGGTAGTCCTCGGGCTGCAGCGGCATCCGTTCGCGTTCGGGGCTGTTCCAGTAGCGGGCGTTGGCCGCGGCGAAGCCGTCCTCGCCGTCGTAGGCGATCAGCCAGACGAACCGGCTGTGTTCGCGGTCCACCCACGCCAGGCCGATCTCGAAGCCGTGGGCGCGGCGCAGCGGCACGATCTCCGTGTGCCACAGGCCGAGCCAGGCGTCGAGCATCTCCGGCTTGATGGTGTACGTCCGCAGCTGCGTGGTCCTGGGCAATCCGGGGCTCCCTCGGGTTCTTCGGTCACGCGGGCGCGTGCACGCGCACCTGCTGGGGGCGGACGACGCGGTCCCCCATGCGGTAGCCGTGCCGTACGACCTCGGCGACGTCCCCGGCGAGTTCCGGGCGGGGCGCGGGGACGGTGCCCACGGCCTCCTGGAGGGCGGGGTCGAAGCGCCCCGCGGTGACCGGGATCCGGGTCATGCCGTACTTCTCCAGGAGCGTCAGCAGCTCGGCGCCGACCGAGTCGGCGAAGCCGCCGTCGACGCCGAGGTGGCGGTCGATGCGGTCCAGGAGCAGGACGAGGTCGTAGAGGAGCGGCTGCGCCAGCCGGCCCTCGGCGGCCCGGCGGGTGTGGTCGAGCTCGGCGCGCAGTTCGTCCAGACCGCGCCGCCCCTCGCGGTCGTTGAGCAGCCGGCGGCGGAACTGGTCGCCGAGCGCGGCCATCTCCTCGCGCAGTCCGTCGACGGCGTCGGCCACCACCGCCAACGGGTCGGGCGCGGGCTCCTCCGCCGAGGTCTCCTCCCGCGGGGCCGGCGGCACCGGCGGCGCGGGGGGCTGCGGCGGCGCCTCCGGCAGGGGCGGTGCCCCCGGCGGAGGCACGGGCGGCACGGGCGGGACCAGCGGCGGCTGCGGCGGCGGGATGCTCATGCGCGGCTCCAGGACTGCTGCGGCGGGGTGAGGAGGTTCCGGGGGAGCGAGGCGCGGGTGTGCCACCAGCGCGGTCGGAAGCCGATCCACGCGACGAGTGCGAGGGCGGCGATCGCCACGAAGACGCCGTACGCCTTGGCCGGGGTGAGCAGCACCACGACGGCCGGGACCACGACCCAGAGCATGCGCCTGTGCCACCGCCAGGTCTTGCCCAGGGACTCGGCGGCCAGCCCCCGGTAGAACTCCAGCCGCCCCACCAGGTCCGGGTCCGCGGGGCGCACGGCCAGGCCCTGGTCGACGCAGTGCAGGATGCGCCGGGCGGCCTCCTCGGAGGCGACGACCAGCCGGCGGCTGACCGGGTGCGTGATCATCGCCCCCTCGGCGCGCAGCGACCAGATGCGGCTGATCTGGTTGCGCAGCCCGGTGTGGCCGGGGCTGTGCGCGAGGGCCTTCTCGTACCAGGTCAGTGCCTCGTCGAAGCGGGAGGAGGCGTACAGGCCGTCACCGACGGCGAGTTCGGTCGCGAGCTCGCCCGGGGACAGTTCGTCGGCCTTCAAGTACCAGGTCAGGGCCGTGTGGTGGTCGCCGAGCGCGGTGTGGACGTTGCCGATCAGGACGTGGTTCGCGGCGTCGTCCGGGGCCAGCTGGAGCGCCCTGCGGTGCTCCTGGAGGGCGTCCTGGTACGCGCCGAGGTCCTGGTGGACGGCGCCCAGCAGCCGCCAGGCGTAGGCGTTGCGGTCGTCGTGGTGCACGGCCTGGCGCAGCTCGTACTCGGCGGCCTGGAGGTCGCCGTCCGCGATGTTCCGCTCGGCGATGCCCACCCAGTCGCGTACGGCGCCGCCGGGGGCGGGCCGGGGGACCCTGGGCTCACGGGGCTCCGGCGCCTTCCTCCGGGAGCGGGCCAGCCGCTGGTCGTACAGGGCGCGCGCGGAGGGGTCGGTGAGCGCCTTGCGGGCATCCAGCACGCGCCGCACCTTGTCCTCGGCCTCGCGGCGCTTGTCGGAGGTGGGGGCCTTGCTCGCCTTACCCGCCCAGCTGCGGTGCTCGCGGTCGAGTTTCCTGCCGATCTCCTCGGCGCTGTCGCCGGCGCCGATGCCGAACTCGGCGTAGTAGTCGGGCACGTCCGTCGTGGTCATGGCGTGTCGGCTCCCGCTCCGGTCAGAGGGCCGCGGTGCGGGACACGCGGTCGCTGAGTTCCTCCAGCTCCTCGCCGCCCAGGTTGTCCGGGCGCTCGACCTCGAACTCGCCGAGCCACTCGCCCGCGGTGAGGTCCTTGACCTCGACGTGGATGATCCCGTCCACGTCGTAGGCGTAGTACACCTCGAAGGGCGCGCCCCTGGGGTACGGCGGGATCTTGAGGGTGCTCTCGCCGACGACCTTCACATAGTCCAGGTCCTCGCCCTCGCCCTCGGTGACCTGCACCCGCAGCGCGGTCTGGCGCTCGCGGATCGTGTAGAAGGTCTCGCTCTCCTTCGCGGGGACCGTGGTGTTGTGCGGGATGATCACCGCGTTGTACTCCGGCGAGCGGGGGGCGTCGTCGTGGACGGCGACCATGCCGAGGGACTGCGAGGTGACGTCCTTGATGGACTTCACCCTGCCCTTGGTGAGCCGCGCGAGGCCGTCGCCGGGGGCCGACTCCACGTGCGCGCCGCTGCCGATGTACTTCTTGCGCTCGGCGGCCTGTTCGGCGCGGACCTCCGCGTCCAGGGCGATCAGCGCGGCCCCCAGGGCCACCACCTCGTCCTGGTTGACGCCGCGTTCCGCGCTCTTCCCGGACAGCCGCCCGATCAGGGCCGGGACCTGCGGCATCCGCGTGGAGCCGCCGACGAGCAGCACCTTGTCGATGTCCTCCCAGGTGAGGCCGGACTCCTCCAGCACGCCCTCGGTGAGGATGCGGGTGCGGTCCAGCAGTTCCGCGGTGAGTTCGTCGAACTTCTCGCGGGTGATGCGGATCTGCTCGTGCCGGCCGCCGGCCGAGAGCATGACGACCGCCTGCGGGGCGTTGGACAGCGTGCGCTTGGCGATCTCCGCCTTGTCGCGCAGTTCGGCCAGGGTGGCGGTGTCGTCGGTGAGGTCGGGGCCGCCGGCCGCCATGAAGGCGCCGTTGAGGTGCTCCATCAGCGCCCCGTCCCAGTCGAAGCCGCCGAGGTTGCGGTCGCCGTCGGTGGCGACGACGTCGTACTCGCCGTCCTCGACCCTCATCACGGTGACGTCGAAGGTGCCGCCGCCCAGGTCGTAGACGAGGACGGTGCCGACCCGCTCGTCCTCGTCCTGGTCGAGCCCGTACGCGAGGGCGGCGGCGGTCGGCTCGTTGACGATCCGCAGCACCTCCAGGCCGGCGATCCGGCCGGCGTCCTGGGTGGCCTTGCGGCGGGCGTCGTCGAAGTAGGCGGGGACGGTGATCACGGCGCGCTCGACGGGCTCGCCGAGCATCATCTCGGCGTCCTCCTTGAGCCGCTTGAGGATCAGCGCGGAGATCTCCTCGGGGCGGAAGGGGGTGCCCGACTCCGAGGTGTAGACGGGGGTGGGCTCGCCCATGTAGCGCTTGACGAACTGCACCACGTGGTCCGGGGCGGTGGCCGCGGAGCGCTTGGCCTGCGAGCCGACGACGACGACGTCGCCCTGGAACATCACCACGGAGGGGGTGATGTTCTCGCCCTCGCGGTTGCGGACGATGGACGCGGTGCCGGTCCGGTCCGCCACCGCGACCGCGGAGTACGTCGTGCCCAGATCGATTCCCACAACCCGTGCCACAGCCGGGCACCTCCCCGTAGCCGTACCTCGTCCGAATCTGCCGGAGCGTCAATCATGCAGCACGCAGGGGTGTTTGCGGGACGGGATCGACGGGGCGGATGAGGCTCAGGCGCGGCCCATGGCGCGGGTCAGCGCGATCTCGACGACGACCCGGTCCGGGTTGGGGGCCGGGGTGCGGCCGTAGCGCTCGGCGTAGCGCCGCACCGCGTCGGCGACGGCGTCCGGGTCGGTGCTGATCCGGGCCACGCCCTCCAGCGTCGCCCACCGCCCCTTGTCGACCTGGCACAGCGCGACCCGGGCGCCCTGCGGCCCGGCCGCCAGCACGTTGGCCACCTTGCGGCTCGCCTTGTTGGTGATCACCCGGGCCACCCCGGCCTCCGGGTCGTACGTCACGCCGACCGGCACGACGTGCGGGGTGCCGTCGGGGCGGTGGGTGGTGAGGGTGCTCATGAGGTACTCCCGCCAGAAGGCGAGGTAGCCGGGGTCCGGGTCGCGGGGGTCGATGGCCATGTCCGCGAGGTTACGTCACCTCGTGGCCGCGCCCCCGGCCCCGGCCCCCGCCCCCGTTCTCAGCTGTGCGGTGTCAGGGCCACCTCGGGCGACAGCCCGGACTCGCCCTGGTTGTACACGACCGATACCGCGTAGTAGTAGGTCACGCCGTTGTCGAGCCCGGTGTCGGTGAACTGGTCGGCGCCGGGCAGGAACGCGACCTGCGTGGCCGTCTCCTTCGTCCCGCCCGGGCTGGTCGAGCGGTAGACGCGGTAGCCGTCGACCGTCAGGCCCGGCTCACCGGCGGCGGCGGCCCAGCGCAGGGTGGCGGTGCCGTCTCCCTGCGAGGTCTCGTAGATCTCGGTCGGCCGCAGGCCGACCGGTTGCCAGACCGGCAGATGGTCGGCGGAGTACCCGGATGCCGCGCCCGCCCGGCTGACGGCGACCACGGCGTAGTGGTAGTCCCGGTCGGTGACGCCGGTGAGGATGAGCTGCAGCCCCGACGAGCCGGCGACCAGTTCCGCGCCGTACTCGGGGCGGACGGGCGTGGTGCGGGAGCGGTAGACCACGTAGTGGTCGGCGGGCACGTAGCCGTCGGTGCGGAAGACCATCGACAAGGTGGTGCCCCGGAAGGACGACGTGATCGTCGGCGCGGCCGGGGCGTCGTCGGGACCGGCGGTCTGAGCGGCGCTCACCGCGGTGGTGCGGGCGGACTCGTTGCCCGCGGCGTCGACCGCGGCGGCCTGGTACCAGTAGGGGCGTCCGGGATCGCCGGTGAGGTCGGCGTAGGCGGCGCGCTCGGGCGATCCGATCAGCGTGCGGGCGCCGTTGGCGGAGGTGGCCCGGTAGACGCGGTACCCCGCGGTGTCCCCGCCGCCGCCCGTCCAGGTGAGCGAGACACCGTCGGTCGTCTCGGCCGCCACGGTCAGGCCCGTGGGGACGGGAGGCGCGGTGCTGTCGCGGGTGGCCTCGGCGGAGGCGGTGAAGGCGGAGGCGTTGCCGGCGGCGTCCAGGGCGCGCACCCTGTAGGCGTACGGCTGCTCCAGGACGGCGGAGGTGTCCTCGTACGTCGTGGCGCCGGTCGTGGCCGCCGTGGTGAAGGCGGTGCCGGGCAGGATCGCCCGCTGGATCTCGTACCGGGTCGCGCCCGGGGACGCCGTCCACCGCAGGGTGTTCCCCGCGGCACCGCTCGCGGCGGTGAAGGCGCCGGGCGCGGCCGGGCCCGTACGGTCGGCCGATGTGACCGTCGCGCCCGCGGACCGCCCCGAGGCGTTGCCGGCCTTGTCGACCGCGGTGACCGCGTACGTGTAGGCGTCGCCCGTGGGGGCCGGGGCGTTGGTGTACGAGGTCCTGGTGACCGCGGCGGTGCCGCTGATCCGCGTCCAGGCGCCCGACCCGGTGCGGCGGTACACGCGATAGCCCGCCAGGTCCGCCTCGGGGTTACGGGCCCAGGTCAGCGTGGCCCTGTACGTGCCGGTGGAGTACACGGCCTTGAGGCCGGTGGGTGCCAGCGGCTTCGTCTTGTCCACCGACGCCGTCGTGCGGGGTGTGTAGGTGAACTTGACGTTGGCGCTGCCCTTGAAGGCGGCGTAGTCGACGCGGAGGGTGTGTTTGCCCTTGGGGATGGTGAG
>NZ_FZOF01000068.1 GCF_900188405.1 Actinacidiphila glaucinigra
CGACACGTCGCCGCCCTCGTCGAATCCCTCCTCCGCAGCTCCACCCCGTCCTAGCCGGCCCGCGGAGCGGCAGCGGTGCAGGAAGCCGCTCCGGTCGAGGCCGCACAGCGAGGTCATCGGTTCGGCCGGCGGCCGGTCGAACCGGGGCGCCGTCAGCGCTCCGAGCAGTGCGCGACCGTACGCGAGGCGCGGCAGCAGGCGCCCCGCAGGGGTGGTCCCGGACATTCAGCACGCCGCCGGTCTGACGACGCGCAACCACGCGATGACCGCGTTGACGGTGGCGTAGTCGAGTTCGGCGATCCTGGCGACGGCGTCCGCGTCGTCCCGGCGGACCGGGACGCCGGCGGCGTCGAGGGCGCAGTGCAGCATGACCTGGTGCGCCTGGGTGGGCGGCAGGGTCTGGCCCGGACGGATCTGGGAGCGCAGCAGGTAGGAGATCGGCAACGGGGGCGTCGGTCGGTCCACGGTCATACTCGGATTCCCTCGAAGTAATCGGACAGGGCTGTGGTGAGGTCGAGCCGGCTGTGCCATTCGCGGTGGTCCAGGAGTTCGGTCCGTGCCCGGGCCCAGAAGGCTCCGATCACGGCGTGGTCGTTCCGGTCGGCGACCAGACCGGTGGGCGGTGCCAGCCCCCGGGCGTGGGCGCGTTCGGTGAAGACGAGCGTGGTGAAGCGCCCCTCGGGCCGGGGCCCGGGGTGGACGGAGTGCCGCAGCACCGCCCTGCTCAGGGCGTCCGCCGCCACGGCGGCGGCCGGTGCGGAGCCGGTGCTCCAGCCCATCAGCCGGCGGGCGTGGGCGTCGAGCACGATCACACAGAGCAGTTCGCCCTGGCCGGTGGCGAGTTCGACGGCGTCGGTCACCCAGAGCCGGTCGGGCACGCCGGGGCGCCCCTGCAGCCCGGCGCGCCGCATGAGCAGCTCCACGGTGCCGTGGCTGATGGTGACGCCGTGCCGGAGGGTGAGCTCCTCGTGGATGCGCCGGTAGCCGAAGGTGCCGCGCGAGGCGGAGTGGATGGAGGCGATGAGGTCCGTCAGCCACAGGTGCCGGGTGGAGCGGGCCGACGGGGGCCGGCCGCGCCAGGTGAAGTACCCCGATTCGGAGATGCCGAGGACGCGCGTCGCGGTCCGGATCGGGAGACCCTCACCGGCCATCACCTGCACGGCCTCGAATCGCCTTTTGGGGACACCACATCGCGCAGCAGTTCGGTCACCCGCCGGTGCACGGCGAGTTCGGTCTCCAGTTCGGTGATGCGCCTGCGGGCCGCGTTCAGCTCGCCGGCGCCCACCGGCGAGCGCCGCGGCCTGCCCAGGTGCGGCAGGTGCGTACGCCGCCACTGGTAGATCGTCTGGTCGCCGAGGCCGAGGTCCAGGGCGACCTTCTTCACGGGCTCGCCGGCGACCAGCAGGTCGAGGGCCTGGCGGCGCAGCTCGGGCGGATATCGTCTGGGCACTTCATGCCTCCGAAGGCCGGTCGTGGTCCCGGGCCGGGGACCCGTCTGGGGGTTTGGGGAGGTGAGGGACGCGCCCCCGGCCCGGAAGCGTGGGGGCGTCAGCTGACGTGGCGGTGCATGGTCACGGTGGGCCGGAACTCCCGCAGCGGGCTGGCGCCGGCTCCGGCCGGCACCGCCGCCGCGGCCCGGTCGAGGACGGCCCTGACCTCGGCGGCGAGCGCGTCCGCACGGCGCTCGATCTCCGGGACCGGGTCGCCGCACCGCCTCAGCTCCGCCACCCTGCGCCGGATGTCGGCGAGCCGGTTCCGGTCGCGGGCGCTCAGGGTGAGCGGCCGCGGGGTCGCCACGATGAACTGGTAGGCGCCCGCGAAGGTCTGGCATCCGGCGCAGTGCTGGTTGACGGCCCGGCTGATGTTCGTGGCGTTGATCCGCCGGAGGTCGACACCGGAGGTGGTGACGATCTGGAAGGACAGGGCGATCGAACGGCACGGCCGGGAGAGCGAGCAGCCGACGGAGGCGGCGACCGCCCGGTTGTGCGCGGCGGCGGCGACGAGCGGCCCGAACTCGTGGATCGAGAACTCCTCGTCGTACTGGACCGGGTGCGCCCGGTTGGCGAGGGTGTGCGCCTCGTCGACGACGGCGCCCACACTGCGGGGGATGCGCGACCCCGGTGCCGCGCCGGCCGGGGCCGCGGTGGCGAGGGCGACGAGGCCGGCGGTGGTCAGCAAGCCCAGCCGGACGGCCTGGCGGCCCACCGTGCTGGTGCGGGGCTTTCGGTGCGTCACGGACTTCTCCTGTACGGATGGAAGGAATATCGGTGGGAGGGAGGGCGCCGGCCCGCGTCAGCTGGGCAGGGGCGCGGGGAAGGACACGGTGAAGCTCGGGAGGGGGGGTTCCGAGGGCGTCGCGGAGTCCGACGGCGAGGCGGTCGGAGAGTTCTCGGACGGGCTCGGCCCCGCCGTGGCCGTGGTCCGGGTGCTGCTCGGCTCGGGTTCGCTGCGCGAGGGCCGAGGGCTCGGCGACTTGGCCGGGGAGGGACTGCCGCTCGCCGACGCGGAGGCGCCGGCGGAGCCGGACTCCGAGGGTGAGGCCGAGGGCCCGGTCGCCGAGGGCTCACCCACGGCCACGGTCACCGGGGGTGTGGTGACGCTCGGCAGCGGTGCGGGCGCGACGGGGCGCAGGGGCCGGATCTCGGGCACCCCCGGCTGCAGGATGGGGGCGATCGGCGGCTGCGGAGGCAGCGGCTTGGGGGTCACCCCGCCCACCCACGCGGCGCACAGCGCCGCAGCTCCGGCCAGTGTGGCTCCGCCGATGAGGAGCCTCAGCCGGAGATTCCCCTCCGTGGCGCGGACGACGTGGCGGACGAGCCGGCCCCCGAGGCGCACCGACAGGTACGCCGCGCCGGCCAGCGGGAAGACCAGCATGAGGCTGCCGATGACCCCGACCGTCCCCGCGGCGAACTGGCCGTCGGCGAAGGCCGAGCCGGTTCCGGTCAGCTGCTCGACCAGGGACCGCAGGCTCGTCTCGAGAAGGCGCGGCAGGTTCCACAGCACGTAGCCGAGCTCGGCGAGCAGCAGGGGCACCATCGTCAGCACCCAGACGGTGACGATGATCCGGGCGGAGCGCTTGAGGTCGGAGACCTCGGGCGGCACCGGGCGGCCCGGCAGCATGCTGCGCAGGATCGGCTTGATCTTGCCGAAGAGGTCCGGGACGCCGGCGAGGTCACCGAGGATGTAGTAGCCGTCCAGGCGGACGGCCGGCATCAGCTGCTCGATGATCTCGAAGTGGGCCAGGTAGATGGCGGCGAGGAAGAAGGACTGCCCGGTGACGAAGTAGCCACCGGCCAGGGCCAGTATGAAGACGACGTTGAAGTAGACGCCGCCCAGGTCGGTGCGCATGCGCCCGCCCCGGCCGATCCGGTAGACGTCGGTGACGTCGGTGTACATCGACGGCCAGATCAGGAAGATGCCGCAGCCGATGGCCCCGGGGCGGGCCCCGCCGTAGCGGCAGGCGGAGGCGTGCCCGAACTCGTGGAAGACGAGCGAGGCCACGGTCAGCGCGAACACCACCAGCATGAGCACCGGCTGTTCCAGCACCTGGAGCACCGGGGTCATCGCCCCGTGCAGGGCGAACAGCCAGATCTCCATGGCGACCGCCGTCGCGAGCACCAGGGCCACCACCAGGGGACGGTGCAGCCAGGCCAGGGAGCGGGCGATCCGGGCGACCTGCCGCTCGCGGAAGATGACGCGGTGGCCCTTCAGGACGAGCAGGAGGTCCGCGGTGGGCCCGGTGACCTGGTCGTCCTCCTGCCCGAAGGGGACGGTGACACCCAGCGGCTGGAGCTTGTTCTCGATCAGGTAGTGCACGTTCTCGGCGCTGACCTCACGGCCGAAGCGCCCGCTCACCCGGTGGGAGATGGCCTCCGTGTCGCGCCGCCCGTCGATGGCGCGGGCGACCAGGTACAGAAGCCGGCTCAGCTGCACGACCTGCCCGTCCCCCCGGCGGACGATGTACCGGGGTTCGGTGGTCCCCGAACCCTTGTACTCGCCGAGGAGTTGCAGGCCCGCGCCCAGCCGCGGGACGGGGAAGCCCGTGTCGAAGGGGGCGGGTCCGATCACGTCCGCGCCGTACACCGCCGTCCCCGTGGGACCGGGGCCCTGAGCAATGTGACTTTCCGTCACCGTCCTGCTCTTCCTCCCGAGACGGACCGCGCCACGACGGGCGCGGTCCGCACACGTACGGGTGTTGTTACTGGCGGATGTTGATGGCCTGGGTGGCCTCGGACTGGGCGACCGCGAACGGGGAGAACTGGTTCGCCGCGAGCGACTCGTTGTGGGCGTCGACGTGCGCGATGTTCTTGGTCACGTGCGTGGTCTTGACGAAGCTGAACTTGAGCTTGCCCAGGGCCTCGCGGCCGGGCAGCAGCTCCGCGGACTCGGCGTCGAGCTGGTCCATGTTCATGAGGGGGGATACCTTTCTCGGTATGCGGAAGGAGGTGGAGCGCCGACTACTGCTTGATGTTGATGGCCTGGGTGGCCTGCGACTGGGCGACCGCGTACGGCGACCACTCGTTGGCCGCGAGCGACTCGTTGTGGGCGTCGACGTGGGCCACGTGCTTGGTCACGTGCGTGGTCTTGACGAAGCTGAACTTGAGCTTGCCCAGGGCCTCGCGGCCGGGCAGCAGCTCCGCGGACTCGGTGTCCAGCTCACGCATGTCGAGCATTCGGGGATCCTTCGGACGAGGGTGCGGACAGGGATCGGGTCCCAGAACCCGTCCATCCACACCGGACGATCTGTCTGACGGCGTTGGACAGTAGCCGGGCACTCCGGCCCCGGCAAGCGACTCGGATCCGTGACCGTCCGTCAACAGGACGACGGCGCAAGGGAAACGACAGGTGGGAGCGCCGGCGGCGGCGTCCCGGGCAGTCGGCCCCACCCACCGGATATCACCCGAACGGGTCAATCCGCCCCCTGCCCGATCTGGGGAAGTCCCGGCAGACGGGGCGAAGCACGACGAACCGGTGGCTATCCTCTCGATCCCCGAGGCGCTTGGGCCCACCAGGCCTCCGGTGAGAGGGGTGCACGTGCTTGTCGTTCAAGGGGCGACCGCCACCGCCGTCGTCCGCCACCGGACCGGAGAGCCGGTGGTCCTGCTTTCCGGCGAACTCCCCGCGGTCCTCACGACGGCCGCCCTGAACGAACTGCTGAATCTGGCGGCGGCCGTCCTCACGGCCGAGGAGATGGCCCTCTTCCGCAGTTGCCTGACCGCACTGCGTTGCGGGGAGAAACTCCAGGAACGCCGTATCGAGGTCAGCGGCGCCGTCCTCACCGTCTACAGCAGCTGATCCGACCCGCATTCCGATTTTTTGGATTGCATTTCCCGGGGCATTTCCAAAAATGGCCGGATGAGGGCGACATGCCGAATGCGGATCACCCTGGAGAGTGTTTTCCGGATCCGTCCGGAGGGCTCGAAGAATATTCGCCGCCAAAGCTCAGAGGCGGTTTTCCGGACGCATCGGCGGCATGACGGCCCGTCACCCGTTCGGCCGCCCGTCCCCGATCGGCGGACTGAATGCCGCACGAGTCCCGAGTAACGTCTGGCGGGCCATCCGGCAATTCACCGAGTTTGAGGAGAAATGCGGTGAGAAAACTCGTTCGCGCTGCCGCAACGGCAGCACTGGCCACGGTCGCCATGGCGGTCCCCATGACGGCGACGGCATCGGCCGCCCCATCCCACTCCGCGTCCGCCAGCTACCGGAGCGCCGGCCACGGCAACTGGGGCGGGGACTACGGCCGTTGGGGCGGGGACCATGGCCGCTGGGGCGGCGACCGCGGTCGCTGCGGGCCACGCCTGTGGGGGTACGGCAGGTGGGACGATCGCCGGGACCGCGGCCGGGACCGCGGCCGGGGCCACGGCCGCGGCTACGGCTTCACCCACCAGCGGTACGACCGCTTCGGGTTCGGCCGCTCCTGGCTGGACCGCGACTGCGACTGCCGCTACCGCTACTGAACCCGCCGTCCATGACGTGGGCCCCCGGGAAGGGGACTTTCCCGGGGGCCCACCCCTGTGCGCATTCCGTTCCGCCCGCCCCGCCGGTCAGCCACTGCCGGTCAGCTGCTGTAGACGGTGAGGACGGCGCCGCTGACCTCGATACGGCGTTCCTGGAGTTTCTCCCCGCAACGCAGTGCGGTCAGGCAACTGCGGAAGAGGGCCATCTCCTCGGCCGTGAGGACGGCCGCCGCCAGATTCAGCAGTTCGTTCAGGGCGGCCGTCGTGAGGACCGCGGGGAGTTCGCCGGAAAGCAGGACCACCGGCTCTCCGGTCCGGTGGCGGACGACGGCGGTGGCGGTCGCCCCTTGAACGACAAGCACGTGCACCCCTCTCACCGGAGGCCTCGGGTCCGCGAACTCGTCCCGAGACTGGAGAGAGTATCCCCGCGCTCCCCACTCTTTGTCCGTTCTGGGTTACTTCACCACCACACGCCCCGTCAGGCACGGCATGGGCATGGCCAATCGAACGCGCGGTACCGGTCAGCGGACGGCGGCAACGGCCAAATCAGCACGCTGCTGCACCAGACGGACCGGGCCAGCCGCAGTAGGCGCCGGGCGGCGATTGGCGTTGCGATGTTCCCTGCGCCCGCGTGCGCCCCCGAAGGGTCAGCCGGACTCCGGACCGGCCTGCGACCGGGGCTCCGTGGAGCTGCGGAGGAGGGATTCGACGAGGGCGGCGACGTGTCGGCGGTCGGCTTCGGAGAGCTGCTGGACGCTGGCGATGAGGGTGGCGACCTCGGGGTCGGGGGTGGTGCCGGTGCCGTCCTCGACGTACAGGTGGATCCCGCAGGCCTCGGCCGCGGCCCGGCGTACCGCCTCCAACGGAAGTTCCAGGCCCCGTGACAGACCCTCCAGCGTGGACTGCTGCGGCATCCGGGCCACCCGCGCGGTCGTCGCCAGGTGATGCACCGTCGACCGCGGGACACCACCGCGCCGCGCCACCTCACCGTACGACCAGCCCCGCTGCTCCAGCCGGCGCTTGATCAGTTCCTGCAGTGCGTTCACCACGGGATGGATTCTTCCTGCTA
>NZ_FZOF01000065.1 GCF_900188405.1 Actinacidiphila glaucinigra
CTCCAGCATTCGTCGCAGACCGGCCACCTGCTGCAAGGATGCGCGTTCGGCGGATCTGCGCGCCGCTGCCGGCTCGAGGAGCAGGCGGAGCTCAAGCATGTCCTCGAATCGCTGACGGGTGATTTGGGGCGGGATGTGATAGCCGGCATGGGGCACACGCACGACCAGGCCCTCGGCCTCCATCCGGTTCAGAGCGTCTCGGATCGGCGTCTGCGAGACCCCACCCCCAACTCTCGCGCCAGGACGTCGATCGTGACGCGGGAACCAGGCTCGATCCGTAGCGACATCAGCTGTCCGAGCAGCGTGTCGTACACCTCGTCGGCAAGCCGGCCACGAGATTTACCCGGCGGCGCTCCGCCCGTCATGGCCCCACTTCCCCTCGCAATCATCGCTTCGTCGTCCATCGTGACGTGAGGATCTTCCTAGCGTCTTTGCGAACGTGTTGACATCGGTAGCAACGCTGCTACATGGTGACGACCATTCGGATCGTATAGGAAAGGTGGCGGACGCCAGTCATCCTTCACCCATCGCGGAACCGCCCGCCAGCGCCCTACTTCGACCACCTGAAGCTCCCCTGAGCATGCTCGACGTCCTGCTCGGTTCGCCACCGGGCCACACAAGGACCGAAGGACCTCTCGACGGCCTGAAGCCCCAGCACGGCGCAGCGTACTCGTGAAGCCGGTCTGCGGGGCGGCGCCCGCGACAGCCCGGCAATTCGCCCAAGGCGCACCGTCATCTTCCTCCCCTCCGATCGCGCACGCATCCGTTATCCGCGTCGGGTAACGCGTTCTTTCTTTTCATTCGGCCGCCTCATCACGACCTCGCGATCGGCCTCGGTGATCGCCCCTGCCGGCGCAACCGCCGTCGGCCTGGACCTAGTGTTCGAATGCCGCCTGCAGGGCGTCGACCCGACCGCATCACCGCTCCCTTGGGAGGATGGGTCACGTGCGGCACCTACCGATGTTTCGTTGATGATCATGAGAAGGTCGTGCATAAATCCGCGATAGTGGTGCGCGCTCCAGCGTCAGCGCGGCGGGGACGGCGATTCGCCGCCCCCGCCGCGTGAACGGGTCAGCGGTTGAGGTTCTGCATCCACTCCCGAAGCTCGCGCGCCTGCCGCGCGAGCTCGGAACGCGCCGCAGCGTCGCCGGAGGCCTTGTCGTTCGCCAGGGCGACGATCGAGTTCAGCACCGGGATTGCGGTGGTGTAGTTGGTTGCCAGGTAGCTGTCCCGCGCGATGTCCAGGGCGGCAACGGCGGCGTCCGCGGCGTCCGCGGTCAGCAGCCCGGCGGCTCGGTCAGCCTCGATCAGCAGGCTGGTCTCGCGGTAGGACGAGCAGTTGGCGTCCGTGCGGCCGGCGGTCGTCTCGATCCCGCCGAGGATGATCTGCATGAACGCGTCGTCGTAGTACAGCGTCCGGAAGTGGCCGAGGATGTTCGAGAACGCCTTGCCACCGCCCCAGTTCTGGCACCACGCGATCGGGTGGTCGCCGTTCATCAGCCGCAGCGGGGTGGTGGCCGCGTTGCCGCTGTTGAGGCTGCGCTGGTAGCTGTCCTCGTTGAGGCTCAGCAGCGTGTGCACGTCGGCCCGCATGTTGCGGTCGAAGTTGTAGAGTTCGTCGACCGTCATCCACCGGTCAGGGAGATGCGCGGTCGCCGGGTGCGTCTTGTCCTCGGTCACCACCTCGGCGTGGATGCAGCTGCCGCACTGGCCGAACCCGTTCTGGCCGTTCGGATGGCTGGTGAAGAACCCACCGGCGAGGTCGCCGTACCACGGCCAGGTGCCGACCTCGAACGAGTCGGCGGCGCCGTGGATGCCGACATAGCCGCCGCCCTGCTTCATGTAGGCCTCGAAGTTCGGCTGCTCGGTGGTTGCATTGAGCGGGCCCGGGTGCCCGACGTTGGACTCGAAGACGATCGTGTCGTACTGCTTGAGCGTGTCGAGGCTCAGGAACGGGCTCGTGGGCAGCGTGACCGTCGGGAGTTGCGGGTCGTAGACGTCGACGTTGAAGTTGTTCGCGATGCCGAGCTTCTGGATCGCGGCCACGGTGTGCGGGATGTGGTCGTGCCGGAAGCCCGTCGTCTTGGAGAAGATGAGGACGTTGTAGTCGGCGTCCGGCTTGTGCGGGAGCGGGGCGAGCACCGGGTCCGGGATGAACTTCGGGCCCTGCGCGGGCTCGGACGTGAGGCCCGTCGCGGGCTCCGGCGCGAGCCGGCCTTCGAGTTGGTCGATCAGGTAACGAGCATCGCCCACGAGTGTGCTGCGGGCCGAGCCGGGCGTGATCCGGCCGGCGATCGTGACGAACCCGTTCAGGACCTGGCTCGCGCGCTTGGCCGAACCGGCGTCGGCGAGCGCCTTCGCCTGGTCGACTTTGGCTTGGAGCGCCTCGCCGACCTCCGCCGAGACGCTGCCGGCGGTCACGAACCGGTTGATCAGCGTGCCGACGTCCGCGAACGAGGTCGTCACGATGAACGTCTGCGTGTACTTCGCGCTGCTGGAAGCAGCGTCGGAGAGATGCACCGCGAGCGTGTGCACGCCGAGCGACAGGTCGGAGGTCTGCACCGGCAACGGCGGGACCAGCTTGCCGTCGAGGTACATGTTCAGCACAGCCACTCCGCCCGAGCCGGGGGTGGGGTCCGTGCGCGTCGGGATAAGCGTGGCGACGTGACCGACGTGACCGTCGGTGATCGCCGGGTACGATGCAGCCGGCGCGCGCGTATCGATCCGGACCGAGATCGAGCGGAACGCCGCGATGTTTCCGGCCGTGTCGACCGCGCGGTACCGGACGCTGGTGTTGCCCTCCTGCGTGATCACCGCCGACGCCGTGGCCGACGTCGGCGCCCCCTCGACGGGCACGTCGATGTAGGCGGCGCCGCCGTTGAGCGAGTACTGGAATTTGGCGATGCCGACGTCGTCGGTCGCCGACACGTTCAGCGTCACCGGGCCGGTGTACCAGTTGTTCTGGCCGGTCGGCGCAGAGGGCGACAGCGTCGCGACGTTGATCGTCGGCGGTGTCGTTTCCTGCGCCCACGACGGTGTCGTGGGGATGAGTGCGGCCGCCGTCAGGAAGGCGGCCACTGCCGATGTGCGAAATCTTCTCCGCATGAGTGTCTTCTCTCTTGCCGCTGTACCGGCGGGTTCGCTGGGTGCGGATGCCCGTGCCGACGTACTCGGGTTCGTCGGCACGGGCGGGTTCGCTAGGTGCCGACGCCTGTGCCGACGAACTCGGCCCAGTTGAGGTTGAACAGGTTGCCGCCCGTGGCGCCGGATGTGACCGGGCGGAACACCAGGAACAGCTCATGCGTCCCGGACATCGAGACCGGGAACGTCTGGCTCGTCCAGGTTCCCGTCCCGCCGGTGGACACGAGGTCGGCCGTGGTCAGGATCGGCCCGGTGATCGAGTCCTGACGGACCTCGATTGCCGCCAGCGGCGACCCGGGCGTGCGGCCGTTCGCCGCGTCCGCCGCGCGGAACGTGATCGAATCGATGTTGGTCAGGTTGAATGGGCCGTTGAGCTGGAGCCAGTCGCCCGAGCCCAGGCTGCCGCGGTGCACGCCGGCGCCGCCGTCGGTGTTGGTCGCCGTGTTGGTGCCGGACTGGTTGACGACGAACTCCACCTCCTGGTGCTTCTGGCGTATCTGGTGCTGGCCGGTCGTGGTCAGCTCTGGGACGCCGCCCGGACCGCCGTGGTCGGTGTAGCGCGCCTGGACCACGCCGGAGACGTTGCCGCCGTGTGAGACGTCGTCGGCGTCCGTGTGGAGCACGCCCGAGCAGCCGTTGACGGACTCCTCGGCGTGGCCGTGCGCGTCGTGGCCGAGCACGAACGTCACCTGCACCTCGGAGCAATTCACCGTCCCGTCCTCGGGGTCGGTGACCGTGACCGAGAACGGGATGTCCTCGCCGAACGCGAACGTCCCGCCCTCCACCGGCGTATCGACGACCACCGTCGGGCTCGTGTTGCCCACGGTGATCACGGTGCTGGTCGAGGTTTGCTTGCCGGACGAGTCGAGCACGGTCAGCACGGCCGTGTAGCGGCCGGACTGCGTGTAGGTGTGTGTCGGGTTCGGGTCGGTCTCGATCGCCGAGCCGTCGCCGAAGTTCCACTCGTAGCGGATCGAGTCGCCGGGATCCTCATCCAGCGAGCCGGCGCTGGAGAATTTCACGGTCAGCGGCGTTGAGCCGTCGGTGCGGTCCGTGGTGAGCACGGCCTTCGGCGCGCGCTTGCCCTTGACGTACTCCCACTTGTACATGCCCGCGTCGGGGCTGATGACGTTGAACCCGTTGCCGTAGGTCAGCAGGTAGAACGCGCCGTCAGAACCGAACTGCAAGTCCATCGGGTTGTCGCACTCGAACCGGAACGTGCCTGCCCCGGCGTTCGCACGGCTGCCGCAATCCAGGAAGTTGTTGATCTTCTGGACGTGGTTGGTGCCCTTGTCGAGCTTGACCTCGCGCAGCGTGTCCTGCGTCCACTCGCTGATGATCACCGAGTCGTCGTAGTACGGCGGGAACTTGTGAGGGTTCGGGTTCTTCGGGTCGTAGTGGTACTTCGTGACCCCGTGCGGACCGACGCCGCCGGTGTAGAGCTCGGGGAACAGCCGCGGGCATTCGCTCGTCGAGCCGGTCGCGATCGGGCCCGGGGTCGGCGCGTAGTAGGCCTCGCACGGGGTGCCGAGCGGCGCGCTCGTGTTGTTGTCGCGGTAGGAGTACCAGATGTCCGGGTCGGTGACCGGCGGGACGTCCCTCAGGCCCGGCTCGACCGTCGGACCGCCCTCGATGTTCCACAGCGAGTCGTTGCGCTGCGTCGGCCCGTTGCAGTCGAACTTCTGAGGCGGGTCGTTCAGCGGCGTGCCCGGTGTGGTGGTGCCGGGAGCGAACTCGTGGAAGTTCCACTGGTAGTGCGCGAGGTCGCGCTTGTAGCACGTCGGCCAGCCGTAGTTGGACGGCTTGCGCACGATCTCGTAGCGGCCGGTGCCCGCCGGGCCGTGCGAGCGCTGCGGTGTCTGGGCGTCGGGCGAGTAGTCGCCGATGTAGGCCACGTCGTTCTCGTCGACCTGGATCCGGAACGGGTTGCGGAACCCCATCGCGTAGACTTCCGGCCGCGTCTTGTCTCGCGGCTTGCCCGCGATCAGCGGGAACAGGTTGCCCGGCGGGATCGAGTAGGCGCCCGTGCCGGGGCGGAAGCCGGCCTTGTTGGCGTCGGCGGCGGAGATGTCGCCGTCCTTGACCTTGATCCGCAGCACCTTGCCGCGCAGGTCGTTGGTGTTCAGCGCGGTGCGGCGCGAGTCACCGGTGAGCCGCTGATACCAGCCGCCTTCCTGCGCCGTGTTGGTGGCGATCGCCGGCGTGGCGGTGCCGCTCAGGCCGGCGCCGTCGGCGGTGATCTGCGGCTGGGCGGACTGCTGCTTGCCGCGGCGGAAGAACACGTTGACGCTCGACGTGTTGACCGGGCCGCCGCTGGTCTGGATCTCGTCCGCCTCGATGTTCGAGAGCGCCTCGAGCGCCGCGTCGATCGCATTGCGATCCGCGTTCCACGCGATCGGCTCCGTCGTCTGGCCCTCGAAGGTCAGCGTGAACGTGCCGCCCGTCGCGTTGGTGACGCGCACGGTCTGCTGCTCGTCGGTCTTCTGCGAGTTGTACGGCCCGTAGCCGCCGGCGTTGATGCCGCCCGCGGGCGTGTCATCGCCGGTGACCATCCAGAGGTTGCCGTGCTTGTCGAAGTCGATGTCGCCCCCGACGTGGCAGCATTCCTGGCGGTTGACCGGCACGCGCATGATCTGCTGCTCGGAGCCCATGTCGAGGTGCGCCGGCGTGCTGTCGGTGGCGTCGACGAACTTGAAGCGGCTGAGCTGGAAATAGCCCACGTACGGATCCCACGCGGTCTTGGACGCTGCCACGTTCGGCGGGGTGGTGTTCGGCGTGATCTGGGTGACGACCGATCCGTCGCTCAGCTTGACGTCGGTGACCTCCTTCGCCGAGTAGTAGAGGTAGACCCACTTGTTGGTCGCGAAGTGGGCGTCGACCGCCGGGCCATAGAGCCCGTCCTCGCCCGCGGTGTAGATCTGCTGCGTCATCGGCAGGCTCGGATCGGCGAAGTTGGCGACGACCGTGGTGACGCCCGTGGTCGAGTCGTGCATGCGCAGTGAGCCGAGGCGGTCCGTCTGCAGAATGCGGCCGTCCGGCAGTTGGTCGAAGCCGATCGGCTCCTGCAGGTTCGGCGGCGAGCCGATCTTCGTCTGCTGGTAGTTGGCCAGCACGGTCGCGCCGCAATCGCTGTAGGCCGGGTCGGCCTGGCCCGCGGCCCAGCCGATCGCGCCCTTGAGGTGCTTGGTGAGGCCGGGGTCGAAGCTCGCGGCCGTGTTGCCCAGGCCGGTGTAGAACGAGCGGCCGCCCTGGAAGTCCTTGCACCACGAGACCGGGTGATCGGCGCCCATCGTGCCCCCGGCGATCCCGTCGAGGTCGGCGCCCTGTGGCTGCGGCCCGAACGGGTCTTCGACGACGGTGTCGAGGACGTGTGACACACCGCGGACGTTCTTCTTGAAGTTGTACCACTTGTCGGTCCGCGACCAGATCTGCGGCAGATCCTTGCTCGCGTCGTGGACGCGGTCGGCGACCTTCACGTCACCCGATTGCACGTCGGTCCTGCCGGACGCACGCGTCCCCAGGATGTCGGTCAGGAACGACCAGGACTCGTCGGTCTCGACCGCCGAGCCGACGCCGACGAAGCCGCCGCCGTCGCGGAAGTAGCTCTCGAAGTTCTCGCGTTGCGCGTCCGTGAGCGGGCTCGCGAGACCCGTGTCCAAGAACACGACCGCGCGGTACTGCGCCAGCTTCTTCTCCGTGAAATGGTCGCCCACGTCAGCGGGTTCGGGCGCCACGGCCGTGAAATGGCCGGTTCTGGCCGCATCCCGGATCGCGGCCAGGCCGGCCGACGACACCGCGTCCTGGGTGCTGCGCACCACGAGCACCTTGAAGCGGGCGTCTGGTGGTGCGGGCTTGGCGGGCTGCTGCGGCAGCGCCGGTGCAGCGACGAAAGCGGGCTCAGCCGCCGTGGGGGCCGCGGCGCTCACCGGCGTCGCGAGGAGCGTGAGGAAAGGGGCGATGAGGGCTAAGGCCATCGTGGTCGCGGTGCGACGTCTCGGGCGTCGTCCGTTTTCCGGCAGGGCTGCGTCGAGCAGCCTGGCCCACGTTCGATGACGTGGTGACATGAAAAACCCTTCCTGCCTGGGGGATGTCAGGCACGGCGCGCGCCGCCGCGGTTGTTGCCACTTGGTGGTAGCGCATATTGCGGTTGCTGGAGGGTGCCGTCTCCATGTCTGTGGGGCCGTCAGTAAGGCGCCGGCCTGGGTAAGTCCGTGATCGCGGTCGGGTCGTCGATGATGTGGTTGATCACCGTGCTCGCCGCGCCACGGGAGGCGGCGCCGAAGCTGAGCGTGGAGGCGACGAATCGGCACTGGGCGGCTGGAGTTGCCACCACGAGCCGTTGCAGCTGATCTTGTGCGTGGGGCAGCAGCCACTGGGCCGGCGAGGCGAAACAGCCTCCGATGACGATCGCTCGCGGGTTGAACAGGTTGGCCAGGATCGAGCCACCGGGTGGCCGACATCGCCAGAGGCCTGGCCTCTGGCGACCGGCGCATGACGATGGCGGTGGCACAGGTCAGCGAGTGGCTCGGGCTTCGTCAGGGCAGGCCAGGTGTGGTCATGCCGATGCGGAGTTGATGGATTTCGAAAAGAGCTCCATCATCGCCCTGCCGAATTGCGGCATGTCGGGCCACCCCCGGCAGGAGACGAGGTTGCCGTCCACGACGTCCGGAGCGTCGATGACCGTCGCGCCCGCGTTCTCCATGTCACCGGTGATAGGGGGGAAGCACGCTGTCTTGCGGCCCTTCAGCAGCCCGTACACAGCCGGCACCTGCGCGCCGTGGCACACCAGCGCGATCGGGAGGTTGCGCGCGAAGAAATGCTCGGTGATGCGCCTGACGTCGGCGTCGACCCGGATCCACTCGGGGGCACGTCCCCCAGGGATGATGAGGGCGTCATAGCGCTCGACGTCGACCTCGGCCCAGGGCACGTCAACCGGCAGCTTGCGGCCGTTCTTCTCCACGTAGGCGTCGGAGTTGGGGTCGAACTCGTGGATGACCAGCTGAACGTCACGCATCGTCCGTGACGAGACGTCAACGTCCCAACCGCCCTCCTGAACGCGATAGTAGGGATACATGGTGTCGAGCTCCTCGGCGGCGTCGCCGGTCAGGAGCAGCGCTCTGGGCACTCACTTCTCCTCGCATCTGAGGCGGATAAGGTCGATCCGATCCGATCCGATTGTGCGAGCATTCCTCGGCCCAGACCGCCCGTCAAGCCTTTACGCCATTCCCTCCGAGCCCTTGGCCTCGTCGAATAACGCCCGCTGCCCCCCTCCAGCTCAGCCATCTCCTCCAGCATTCGTCGCAGACCGGCCACCTGCTGCAAGGATGCGCGTTCGGCGGATCTGCGCGCCGCTGCCGGCTCGAGGAGCAGGCGGAGCTCAA
>NZ_FZOF01000064.1 GCF_900188405.1 Actinacidiphila glaucinigra
GCCACGCAGACGACGGCCACCACGCCGAGCGCCGCGCCGACGACGCCGCCGAGGAGCCCGATGGTGGTGGACTCCGCCAGGAACTGCCCGGCCACCTGGCGTCTGGACGCACCCAGGGCGCGGCGGAGCCCGATCTCGCCGGTGCGTTCCATGACGGTGACGAGGGTGACGTTGGCGATGCCGATGGCACCCACGACCAGGGAGACGAGTCCGAGGATCAGGAAAAGCCCGTTGACGTCGCCTTGGACGCCCTTCCTGGTCTTGGTCAGGTCGGGTGGGGCGGTGACCGTGAGGGCCTCCTCGTGTCCGGGGGCGAGGGCGATCGGGGCCTGCCGGGCGACCTGCCGGGCGGCGCCGAGCGAGGTGTTGACCAGGACGCGGGTGACGTCCTTCAGGCCCATGCGGTCCGCCGCCGTGGTCGGCGGCAGGATCACCGAGGCGGACAGCCGCGTCTCGCGTCGGATCCCGCCGAGGACGCCGATCACCGTGTACGACTGCCCCTTGAAGAAGACGGCCGGGGCGTCGCGTACGTCGTCGATGCCGAGCAGCCGTGCGGCCTGGTCGCCGAGGACGGCGACCCGCTCGTGGCGCGCGATGTCACCGGTGTCGTAGAAGCGGCCGGCGGTCATGGTGCCGCGGACCGCCTCCGGCAGCGCCGGGGTGGCCGCGACGACGGCCAGGGTCTGTTCGGTGACGGTGCCGGGGGCGACGATGTCGTTGGCGCGGACCTGGACGTTCGCGGTGTCCTCCGCGTCGGAGAGTGCGGCCGACGATTCCACTCCGGCCAGGCGTTCCACCGCGTCGGTCCCTGACCACGACACCAGCGGCGGATCGGCGGACCCGGACGGCGGGGCCGGCACGACAACCGTGACGGACGTGGCGGTGAGGGCGTCGAAGCGGCCGACGATCTGGTTCGCCGCCGTCGACGCCACGCCGATCGTGATGACCAAGGTGCCGATACCCAGTACCGTGCCCAGGGTGGTCAGGGCCGAGCGCACCGGGCGGGCGAGCACCCCGGCCAGCGACTCCGACCACAGGTCCCTCGGGTCCATCCACGGACGCTCGGCCCGGCCGCGGCGGTGTCGCCGGAGCTCACGGCGAGGGGCCCTCATGCGGTCTCCTGACGGAGCATGCCGTCGCGGATCCGCACCCGCCGGTCCGCGTGCGCGCTGACGGCGTCGTCATGGGTGATCACCAGCAGGGTCATGCCCTGGGCGCGGAGTTCACCGAAGAGCGCCAGCACGGACTCGGTGTTCTCGCTGTCGAGGTTGCCGGTCGGCTCGTCGCACAGCAGCATGGCCGGCTCGCCCATCAGGGCGCGGGCGATGGCCACCCGCTGCCGTTCACCGCCGGACAGCCGTCCCGGCAGGAAGCCGAAGCGGTGCGCCAGGCCCACCCTGGTGAGCGCGGCCCGGGCCCGCTCGGCCCGGGTACGGCGCCCGCGGCCCGGGCGCGGGGCCCGGTAGGTCTCGGCGAGCATGACGTTCTCGTCCACCGTCCGGTACGGCAGCAGATGGAAGGACTGGAACACGAACCCGATGCGGCTGCCCCGCAGCGCGGTCCGCTCGGCGTCCCCCAAGGCGTTGGTCAGCACCCCGTCCAGCCAGTAACTGCCCGAGGTGGGCCGGTCCAGCAGACCCAGGATGTTGAGCAGCGTCGACTTCCCGGAACCCGACGGGCCCACGATCGACAGGTGCTCCCCTCGGCGGACCTCCAGATCCACCTCGCGCAGGGCGTGCACCGGCGGGTCGGAGTCGAAGACCCGGCTCACGTCACCGAGCCGGATCACCGTGTCAGCGTCCGGCGCTTCCCCGGCGACCGCGTGGGGCGGCAGGGATCTGCGGCTGTGCCTCACCGTCCGACCACCACCTGGTCGCCCTCGTCCAGCGAGCCACCCACCGCGTTCACCTCGACCTGCCCCGCGGCCGACAGCCCCACGATGACCGGCACGTCGACGACCTCGCCGTCGCGCTCCACCCGCACCCGCGCCTTGCCGTCCGCACGGGTACGCACCGCCGCCACCGGCACCACCAGCACGGCGCTCTTCGAAGCACCCACCTGAATGGTCACCCTGGCGCCACCGCCCGCGTCACGCCGGAGTGCGCCGGGGTCGGGCACGGAGATCACCAGCGGCACCGGCGCGGAGGGGTCGTCGGGTGACGCCGCGTCCGCGCCGGCTTCGGCGCCTTTGTCCGCGGCGGCCGCTTCGCCGCCGACGCCTGAGACGACGCCGCGCACCGTGCGGCCGTCCGCTGTCTCGATCAGGGCCTCCATTCCCTCGCGCAGCGCGGAACCGTCCGTGCCGGGGACGACGGCCCGCACCACCACGTCGGAGCTGGTCACGGTGGCGACCTCGCCGTCGACGGTGTCACCGAGGCGCACCTTCACCTTGCCGACCCGGACCGGCAGTTCGGGCAGGAACACGACCTCGCCCGCCGGGACCTCGGTGCCGTAGGTGGCGGTGAACGCGCTCAGAGCCGCGTTGGCCCGGTCCAGCTGCTGCCGCGCGGCGCGCGACTCGAGCGCGGACGCCTCACCGGAGGCAGGCGACCCCGCACCGTCGCCCTCGCCTCCCCCGTCCCGCGCCGCGAGGACCGCCAGCTGCGCCTGGGTCACCGCGGCCTCCAGCTCACCGAGTTGCTGCTGCTCGGCGACACCGGGCTGCTGCGGCTGGAAGCCCTCGCCGCGGTACCACTGCGTCACCGCCCCCGCCGTGCCCTGCCGGTAGTTCCCGCTCACCGCACCCGGATCGTGCCCCAGCCTGCGCAACGCGCTCTGCAACTGCCGCACGTCGTCGCCCGAACTGCTGGGACCCAGCGCCCGGTACATCGGCACCGGCCCCCGCAGCACGAACACCGGACGCCCGTTCACCTGCATCAGCACACTGCCCTCACGCAGCGTCGCCCCCGGCTGCGGAGCCTTCGTCACCCGTTGGACGGCCCCCTCGCCCTCACCGGAGGGACCCCCGGCCGATCCCACCGGCCCCGACAACGAGACCGGCCGCGGCGCCCCGAACTCCACGGAACCCTGTGCCACCACCGCCGCGGTCAGCTTCTGGCGCACCACGGCCACCGTGACCGGTCCGGCCTGGGGCGGCTGGTGCGCGGCGGCGGCGTCGGCCGGTGACTGCATCTGCGAACCGGCCACCCAGCCGCCCGCGCCGACCAGGGCCACCACGCCGACGATCACGCCGACCTGCCTGCCGCGGCTCCGCGGACCGGGTACGAGACCCCGGCTCATCCGCCGATCCCGGAGAAGGGGTGCTTGTCCAGCTTGGGGAAGTAGGCGGCCCGGAACTCCTTGCCGCAGGTCAGGTCCTTGGTCGCCAGCCCGATCTCCCAGGCCAGCTTCGAGCGGGCGGTGTCGCTGTCGAGGCCCTTCACGCCCTGCGCGGGCACCGCTGCGCTCACCTGGAACTTGACCATGTCCCCGATGGCGGTCGGCTGGGTCGTCGTCACCGCGATCCCCTCGCCACGCAGGCAGTTCGCGAACTTCTGTGCCAGCTCCACGAGTTGCGGATCCCCGTTGAGCGCCAGTTCCGCCGCGCGATCCTGCTCCTCGGCCGCCGCCCGCTCACGGTCCAGCTCCGCCTGGGACTTGCGCGGACCGAGGACCTCGTCGTCGGCGTCCTTCATACAGCCGGGCACCTGGGCGGTCCTGCCGCCCTTGTTCATCAGCGCGCCCCCCATCGCCTTGTCGTAGGCCTTGCGCTGGACCGGTGAGAGCGCCTTCAAGTAAGCCGTGTCCGGGCTCGTCCACATCCTCTTCTCGTAGGCCTCGGTGCCCTGGAGGGACGCGTCGTCCGGGTAGACGGCGGGCGCGTAGAGCCCGAAGCCGTACTTGTCGCGGTGCTTCTTCGCCAGGTCGTAGTCCTGCCCGTCGAGCGCGGCGCCCGAGGTGTCCCATTCCGTCACGTGCGGCGTGTAGGTGAAGCCCTGCTTCCGCATGCAGGCGGCGATGAGGTTCTCCCTCAGGTACGACCTCTTGAGCTCCTCGTCCGCGCCCTCGGGAATCTCCAGTTCGCCGTTCGGGGCGGTGGACGCCGAGGAGGAGGTCGCGGAGCCGGCGGCGGGGGACGCGCCGCTCTCGGCGGTGGGCGCGTCGGGGCCGCCGCAGCCGGCGAGCCCGAGCGCGCACGCCGTGAACACCCCCAGCAGGACAGCGTGCAGTGGGGACGTAGATTTCATTTCTTCCACCATGTCGATCGTGAGGGCTCTTCGCACCGCGGCCGGGACCCGCCCGACGCCGCCCGCGCATGCCGGGCCCGATCCGTACGGTCGGGTCGCCGGGTGGGCAATGGTGCTGCTGAAGGGGGAAAGGCCCTGTGGGGTCCATTTCTCCGCACCCCCGCCCTGTGAGCCGCGTCACACGGCGCGTCCCTGGCCTGCGCACCGGGTCACCGGAGGCCGTAGGCATGCGCGAGCCCCCCGGCCCTGGGCCGGGGGGCTCGCGGATACGGCGAGGCGCTACGAGGTGGTGCGGTAGGCCCGGTGGATCGTCTGCTTCAGCGTGTTGCCGTCCGCGTCCGTGAGCACGACGCGCAGCGAGACGCTGCCGGGGCGGGCGGGGTGGCGCAGTTCGAGGCGCTTGCGGTCGGCGGTCTTGGCCGGCTTCCAGGTCCTGCCGTCATCGTAGGACACGGTGACCGCGAGCTTGCGGGCGGTGCGCGCGGTGGCCGCGCCCTCGATCGTGAAGGGGACGGTGAAGGCCTTGCCGGCCTTGGCCGTGCTGGCCGCCCCGAGCCTGGGCGTGAAGCGCACCGCCGACAGCGGCAGCCACTTCACGGCGTCCCCGGCCACGTGGCCGGAGCGGAAGGTCCACTCGGCGGTCACCCGGGTGCTGACCGCGGAGAGCGACGCGGCGCGGGAGACGTCGGTGGTGAGCCGGTAGGTGTGCCGCCCGGCGGGGAGGGCGTGCGTCTCGCCGTTCAGGGGCTCGTCCGAGGTGAACACCGGTGTGCCGTCCGCGTACAGAGCGCTCCTGGCCTTGGTGTGGTCGGAGACGCCCACGTGGCCCGCGCCGTCGGAGAACAGCGGCACGTACGCGGCGAACTCGTCGCCGAGCCGGATCGCTCCCGACGCCTCACCTCCCGCGCTGTAGAGGTGCGGACCGAAGACACCGATGTTGAACCGCTGCGTGTACGACCTGCCCGCGGTGTAGGACCGGGGAGCGGTGACCGTCTGGCCGCCCTCCCACCGCGGTTCGCCGTCCGCGTCCGGAGCGCCGTACTGGTTGACGGCGTACTGCCACTTCACGCCCGGCAGGACGTACTCGGTACCGGTGTGCGGCAGGGCGAACTCGTCCGCGTCGAAGTCGAACCAGGACCCGTTCGGCGCCAGGGGCGCGGCCGTGAGGGTCCCGGTCTTGCCCGCGGCGGGTGCGCCGACGGTGAGGTTCAGCTCGGCGAAGTCCTGGCGTCGCGGTTTCGCGGTGAATCCGGAGAGGTCGCCGGTGCGGTTCCAGGCCGGCCGGTAGCGCACGGCACCATGGGTCCACGTCCCGTTGTACTGCGCGAACGCCTCGCCCGCCGGGAGCCGGGCGCCGAGCTGGCCGACCCGCAGGTTGCCGAAGTCGTCGACGAGATAGGTGGACGTGTAGCCCGATCCGCCGGTGCCGACGCCGAAGTTGAGGGTGGCGGCGGTGTGCTTCGCCGCGCGGTCGGGCACGGTGATCCGGACGGGCTCGGCCTTGCGGGCGTCCATGACCAGTGTGGTGTCCCGGGTCAGCGCGAACTTCGGGTGCAGCAGCAGGGCCAGCTTCACGTCGCCGGGGTCGGCTCCGGTGGAGACACGTCCCTCGAGGGCGTAGCGGCCCTTGGGCAGCCGCACCGTGAACTCCCCGTCCTCGGGGTCGGAGTAGTCCTTCCAGATGTCGCCGTCCAGGCCGTACACGCCCGTCTGGGCGTTGCCGCTGGGCTTGCCCCGCAGGTCCAGGTGCCTGACCGTGAGGTCGTACGACTCGGGCTCGCGGTTGACACCGAAGGCGGTCCGCACGGTGGTGTCGGCGGCCGTCGCGGTCACGGAGCCGCCGAAGGTGCCGTCGGCGGTGCCCGCACGGGTGTCGGCGGTCACGGCGGCGGTCGCCGTGCCGCCCGCCGGGACGGTGAGCCGCTGCGACGAGACGGTGAACATGCCCTCGGCGGCCGGCTTCCCGTCCTCGCCGAAGGCCTCGGCGGCCAGGTCCAGGGTGACCGGCCGGTCTCCGTCGTTGCGGTAGGTGATCTCCTTGGTGACCGGCTCGTCGTCGGCGTGCGGCCACCGGGCGGTGCCGAACCCCAGCGCGGGGCTGCTCGTCACCGGCCGGTCCATCGCCCGCGCGATGTCGGTGCGGCCCGTGCCCTGGGCGAACGCGGACAGACCCGGGGTGGCCGCGGCGGAGCCGGTGAGCGCGTCCTTGATCCACTCGCCGGTCCAGTCCGGGTGCCGCTGGGCGAGGATCGCGGCGGCGCCCGCCACGTGCGGGGTGGCCATCGACGTTCCGCTCATCGAGACATAGCCGTCGGCCGCCGGGTCGCCCTCCACGCCCTCGGCGGCCCGCGCGGCGACGATGTCCACGCCGGGGGCGGTGAGGTCGGGCTTCAGGGAGCCGTCGGCGGTGGGGCCGTGGCTGGAGAAGTCGGCGATGGCGTCGGTTCGGTCCACCGCGCCGACGGTGAGTGCGGCGGCGGCGCTGCCCGGGGTGCCGATGGTGGCCGCGGCGGGGCCTCTGTTGCCCGCGGCGATGACGAACAGGGTGCCGGAGTCCGCCGACAGCCGGTTCACGGCCTGCTCGACCGGGTCGGTCTCCGGGGTGTCCTCGCCGCCGAGGCTGAGGTTGACCACCTTGGCGCCCTGGTCGACGGCCCACTGCATACCGGCGATGATGTCGGATTCGCGGCCCGCGCCGCTGTCGTCGAGGACCTTGCCGCTGATGATGCGCGCCCCGGGCGCCACGCCCTTGTACTTCCCGCCCGACCGGGCCCCGGAGCCCGCGACGGTCGAGGCCACGTGCGTGCCGTGGCCCACGCGGTCGACGGTGTCCGGCGTGTCGGAGAAGTTCTTCTGGGCGTCGACGCGGTCCTTCAGGTCGGGGTGCGTGGCGTCCACCCCGGTGTCCAGGACCGCGACGGTGACGCCCGTGCCGTCGTAGCCGGCCGCCCAGGCCGCCGGGGCGCCGATCTGCGCCGTGCTCCGGTCCAGACTCGCCTCGACCTTGCCGTCGAGCCAGATCTTCCGGACCTTCGCCGCGCCGTCGGCGGCCGCCGAACGCGCGTCCGCTCCGGTGCCGGTGAGCGTCCGCCACAGCGTCGCGGCCTCGGACTTGCGGGCCCGCAAGGCGTCGCCGTTGACGCTGGGCAGGTCACGGGTGACCCGGGCGCCGGAGGCGGACAGCGAGCGCGCCGCGAAGGAGCCGCCCTCGGGGTAGGTGACGATGAGCGGCAGGTCGGGCCGGGAGGCGTCGTCGTATCCGAGGTCCACCAGCCGTGTCACGTCGAACAGTTGCCGGTCGACGGTGCCGTCCGCGAGCAGCCGCTCGGCGTCGCGCGGCACCGCGAGGGAGTGCCCGTCGGCCGCGCGGGTTATGCGGAACGTCATGCCCTGCCGGCCTTCGGCGGCCGAGACGCCGGTGACCTTGCCCGCGCGGTCCAGGGTCACCTTGTCGCCGGTGACGAGGGTGACCGTCCGCCCGGACCCGCCGGAACCGGACCCCGCGCCGAACACCGCCCCCGGACGGAGCCCCGGGCGGGACGCGCCTTCGGCCGGAGCCGCCTGGACGGCGCCGGCCGCCCCGCCCAGCAGGGCGGTGGCGAGCGCGACTGCGGTGATCGGGCCGAATGCGCCTGCCGGCCTTCGTCTGTCGTGGTTCAAGGCGTGCCTTTCTTCCGTTGCCGGCCGAGCGGCCGGTACTGGTGGGAGGTGTCGCTGTGGACACGTGACCGCGCCTGCGCATGCCGGGCGGAACGCCGCGGGACCGTGGGACGCCCCGTTCGGCGCGCGCGGCCGTCAGACGACGCGCTTGCGGCCCCGCAGCAGGATGAAGACCGCCACGCCGGCGGCGAGCGCGAAGAGGACCGAGGCGTCCAGCCACTGCGTGGTGCTCAGCTGCGACAGGGGCAGGTAGTCGACGGAGTGGCCCACCACGTCCTTCTGCCGGAAGCAGACCTCGGCGGCCTTCGCGGAGGGCTCGTGGATGCAGGTGCTCAGAGGCAGAGTGTGTCCGGAGCCCGTCAGGTACGACTGGTCCACCTCCAAACCGCCCGCGGGAACCGCGGGAGCCGAACCGCCGTGCCCCGAGCGGCTCACGATCCTCAGCGGTTCCGCGAAGTCCAGGCGGTGCATGGCCCAGACCACCTCGACGGCGACCGCGAAGAAGAAGGTCACGACCATCGAGAGCAGGGTGCGGCGCAGGACCATGCCGATCGCGACGCCGCCCAGGACGGTGAGGACGGTGAGCGCCACGGGCACCGGTCCGGTGTTGGTGAAGACCGTCAGGTCCCAGCCCGTTCGCCCGTCCTGCTCCGTCAGCGGCGTCCACCACGCGTCGCACACGAGGGAGAGGGCGACCGTGCTCACGACGACCACGGGGACGGTGACGCCGATCTTGGCGGCGAGCCAGCGGGCGGGGCTCGCGACCTGGGTCGTGACGAGCTTGGCGGTGCCGCTCTCCAGATCACCGGCGAGCAGCGGGGCACCGAGGAACACGCCGGCGATGACGGGCACAAGGAGCAGGCCCAGACCGGCCTTGAGGGTCTCGGCCCGATAGGGCTCCATGCCCTCCAGCCACTTGTCCGGGGAGGCATGGGGCCAGCCGTGGGAGGTCAGGTGGTCGAGCAGACCGGCGCGCTGGTGGAGCATCCAGGCCACGGCCGCGGCGGTGGCGAGCAGGACGGTCCAGAAGGCGGCGCGGTGCTGGCGCCAGATGAGCCAGGTCATGCCGCTCAGACGGGGGCGGCGGGGGCCGGGCACGGCGACCGGGGGCGCGGGCGGTGCGGGCGGGGTCGTGGTCGCGCTGCTCATGCCGCCGCCCCCCGCGGGCCGTACGAGCGGCCCGGTATCTGGGCCACGGGACTGATCAGCGGCGGCGCCTCGGGCGAGCGCAGATAGGCGAGCAACAGTTCCTCCAACAGCGGCGTGTGGGACTGCCACTGGCCGCTCACCGGGCCGTCCGGCCGGATCAGGGCGGTGGCCTGGCGTCCGCTGGTGCGGTACTCCACGACGGTGTGCCGGGCCAGCTCCG
Organism: Actinacidiphila glaucinigra; assembly: GCF_900188405.1. Lineage (GTDB taxonomy): Bacteria > Actinomycetota > Actinomycetes > Streptomycetales > Streptomycetaceae > Actinacidiphila > Actinacidiphila glaucinigra. Next base: position 9,217 of record NZ_FZOF01000064.1, read on the forward strand.
CGGGCACCCCCGCGCTCTCGCCGTCGGTGGCGCCCTGCAGCAGCACATGGGCGCTGCGGATCTCGTCCACGTCCCCGGCCATGCGCAGGCCGCCGGTGGAGATGACCAGCAGGAAGTCGCAGACGCTCTCCAGCTCGCTGAGCATGTGCGAGGACATCAGCACCGTGGTGCCGTGCTCGGCGGCCTCGGCCATCAGGGTGCTCATCATCTCG
>NZ_FZOF01000063.1 GCF_900188405.1 Actinacidiphila glaucinigra
CTCCACCTCAGGCGGCCCGCCCGTTGGCGCTGTCCGGTTCCTCCTCCGGGAACGCCTCGGCGAACTCTGCGGCATGCTTGGCCAAGAACGCAGCCGCCGTGGCGGCCCCGTCATCCAGGCGGGGGTCGCGCTCGGCGGCCTGTGTGATCAAAGCCGTCACCGTGATGCCCTCGGCCTCGGCACGCGCGACCAGACGGGCATGAACGGCGTCATCGAGCCGGATATTGATCTGCTTCGCCATACCCCCACTGTATAGCACACCGCTATACGAGGGTGGGGTGATCACGGCAGCAAGGCAGCTACAAGCCTTCCGGAGCCACCTGCTCTCACACCCGGCCCCAGGGCAAGACCCCCACACTCCAGCGCACGCCGCGCTGGAGTGTTTCTTGCGCCGGCGTCCTGATGGACCCCCGCTGATCAGATGGTGTCCGTTCCGTGCAGCCACCGAAGGGCCGCAGTCGCCATTTGGCACACATCCGCGTCCGGGTACTCACCGAGCCGCTCGAAGACCGTCGCCGTCCCGCCATCGGGACCCGCCTCCGTCCGGAGGATGGGCTTGATCCGCTTTTGCGGACATTCGAGATCTGGGGTTCATCCGCAGCCGTTCGCAGGCAGTCCTGGTTGGTGACCAAGCATTCAGTAGGTGCCCAGCCCAGTGTTGTCTCCATGTCGCCCCTCGGATGGCGGCGGCCTGTGCGGTTACGAGCTCGATGAGTACCGCCGCGGTTACGGCAGGTCGGCGGCCAGGCCGCCGATGCGGTGCCGGGTACCGGGGAACAGGTGGTGCAGGAGCGGCGGGGCCGCCAGGGCGGGGTCGAGTCCGCTGCACGCGCCGGTTCGCGCATCGGGCCAAGCCGTCCGCAGATGGTTGCAGCGGGCCCCGACCCATGAGGGGTTGAACTCCAGGCCGTGCCGTGAAGCGCTGCAGAATCTACATGGCGGCGATAAAAATCGACACCATGTAGACTTTCTGGGGGGTGCAGTCCAGCGCCTCGCGAGAACTTTGGGAGCGATGATGGAAAAGCGGAACTGGCTCATCACCGGCGTCAGCTCGGGCCTTGGACGTGCCTTCGCCCAAGCCGCACTGGCCGCCGGTCACACCGTCGTGGGCACCGTCCGCTCAGAGGAGGATCTGCAGGCCTTCGCCGAGCTCGAACCAGGGCACGCTCATGGCCGGATCCTGGACGTGACCGACAGCAGTGCGGTCTCAAGCGTGGTTGCGGAGGTGGAGCAGAGCGTCGGCCCCCTGGATGTCGTCGTGGCCAACGCGGGCTATGGCGTGGAGGGCACCTTCGAGGAGACTCCGCTGGCCGAAGTCCGGCGGCAGTTCGATGTCAACGTATTCGGGGCCGTGGCCACCCTGCAGGCGGCGTTGCCCCACATGCGCCGGCGTCGCCGCGGACACCTGATGGCCGTCACTTCCATGGGTGGGCTCATGGCCGTGCCAGGCATGTCCGCGTACTGCGGCAGCAAGTTCGCGCTGGAAGGCATGCTGGAGGCCCTGGGTAAGGAGGTCGCGCAGTTCGGCATCCACGTGACGGCAATCGAGCCTGGCTCTTTCCGCACCGACTGGGCCGGACGGTCCATGACGCGCGCCACGCATAACATCGACGATTATGACGAGCTGTTCACCCCCATCCGCCAAGCGCGGCTGAAGGCCAGCGGGAATCAGCTGGGCAATCCTGCCAAGGCCGGGGAAGCCGTCGTACGCATTACATCGGTCGAGCAGCCACCGGCTCACCTCGTCCTGGGCTCGGACGCGCTGCGACTGGTCACTGCCGCGCGCACGGCCGTGGACGAGGACATCCGCGCATGGGAGACGCTCTCGCGTACGACCGACTTCGCCGAGGGTGCTCAGCTCTGATGTCCGGCCACCACCCCGCGCGAAGCCGCCGTTCCGCCGAACGCAAGGGCGATGTCCGGGAGCGAGCCATCCTCGACACGTGTGAGGCTCTGCTGGCACAGAAGGGCTACGACGCCATGACCGTCGGCGACATCGCCCAGGGCGCCGGCATCACACGCGGCGCCCTGTACTTCTACTTCGGCTCCAAACACGAAGTGGTCGCGGCACTCGTGGCCCGGACCGTCGAGCAGCTGTGGGAGCGATCCCGAGCCACTGCGCAGGCAGACGAGCCGCGACGCGCCATCGCAGCAGCCATGCAACGCACAGTCGAACTGTGGAACGAGCACGGCCTGGTCATGCGCACGGCGATCGACCTGTCGTTGACCGTGCCGGAGATCGGCGAGCTGTGGGACCACACAGCCGACTTGTTCATCACGGCCATCACCGCCGTCCTGGAACGAGCCGGCATCCAGGCAGGCACCGAACCCCAACAAGCCTCAGCAATGGCACGCGCCCTGTGCTGGATGATCGAGCGGACTTTCTACCACGCCTCGCAAGAGTCCCGCGAGAAGCTGGAAGAAGCGTCCGCGACGTGCGAACACATCTGGCTGACCAGCGCGGGTCTGACCACCTGAAGCATCTGACGCAGACGGTCAGGCGCAAGACTCAATCCCGTAACTCCGAGCCGCACCGTCCATGGACGAGGGCGCACTACCGCAAAGCCAAACTTCTTCGATGACCGCCTCCGCATCCCGAACTGGTGGCCGCCCAAGTTGACCGGCGCCGGCGGCTCGCCTTGGGCCCCGCCGGGCTTGTTCGCGGTCAGGCACGCAGCGGGCGGAAGAACTCACGGATGTCAGCGACCAGTTCATCGGGCCGCTCCAGTGCCGCGAAGTGACCGCCGCGCTTGAACTCGGTGAACCTGGTCAGGTTGTAGCAGCGTCGCACCCACTCCTCGGGCGGCGAGATGATCTCGTTGGCAAAGGAGGCGTAGCCGGTCGGGGTGGTGACATATCCGGGATCGAGCATGCTCAGCAGGCCCTCGGCATGCATGGCTTCGTAGTAGAGGCGACTGGAGGAGGCAATGGAATTGGTCAGCCAGTAGAGGGTGATATTGGTGAGAAGTTCATCCTTGCTGAACACCGACTCGACATCGCCACCGCAATCGCTCCACGCCCGGAATTTCTCCACCATCCATGCGGCCAGCCCGGCGGGCGAGTCGGACAGACCTGCGGCGAGTGTCGAGGGGCGGGTGCCCTGAATCTGGGCGTACGCGCTTTCCTCGCCCCCGCCCTGCTGGATCTCCGCGGCGAACGCCTGCTCGCGCGGTGTGAGTGGGGCCGATTTCTCGTCGATCACCGGCATTTCCCCGAGCATGTTCAGGTGTATGCCGACCACGCTGCCGCCATGCTGGCGGGCGAGCCTGCTGATGATCTGTGCACCCCAGTCTCCGCCCTGCGCGCCGTAGCGCGAATACCCGAGCACCCCGGACATGAGCTGGTCGAAAAGGGTCGCCACGAGCCCCGTGCTCAGCCCGGGCGTGCCGGGATGCGGAGAGAAGCCGTAGCCGGGCAGGCTCGGAGCAACCAGGTCAAATGCGTCGGCAGGGTCTCCGCCATATGCGCCAGGTTCGGTCAACGGGCCGATGATCTTGTGCACCTCCCAGAATGAGCCTGGCCAACCGTGCGCGAACAGCAGAGGGAACGGACGCGGCCCCACGCCCTTGGCGTGTACGTAGTGCACGGTGGTGCCATCGACCTCGGCAAGGAACTGGGGCAACGAGTTGAGACGCTCCTCAGCCGCATTCCAGTCGAACCGAGTACGCCAGTACTCCACGAGTTCGGCGAGATAGCCCGGGGGCGTGCCATGCGTCCAGTCCGGCCCGGACAGCGCTGGCGCCAGTCGCGTCCTAACCAGCCGCTCGCGCAGGTCCGTGAGCTGTTCGGGGCTCGTCTGGCTACGAAATGGGCGTATCGACGTCATGTTATTACTTCCGTATCTTGGTACATTGCGCCTGATGCGTCACCCTAAATCAGCGGTGATGACACTCTCTTTTCGGGGCACGCGCCCCGTCGTGGTCCCGCTCGCCGCGCGACAGGAAATGCTGCAGCCGCGACGGGCTGGTGCGAGCCCCATCACACCGCCGCAACGAACAGCACGAGCGCGTCAAACGATCAGGAACTACAGCTGCCGGGACACTTGCGGCAGGCCGTCGAGCGCGGCTACGAAATGCATTTAGGATGTACCCGAGTTGGCGAAACAGACCGACACATCGCTGTCGATCAAAGTGCGCACAAGCGCCTGCGCGTCATTCATGTCACTCATTCAAATGTTCCTGATCGGCCACCAAGACACCCGCGGCGACAATGCGAACGCGCACGCCGCCACGGGCGAACCACCTGGTCGTTCACGCGAAGGGCTCTGCGGCGTCCTCCGCGAATACCAACACGCCGTGTCCGAGGGTTTTCGGCGGGGGCAGGTCAGCCGGCGAGCTGCTGCCGCAGTGCGTCGGCGTCCATCATGTACCACATGACCTTGAATCGGCCGTCCTCGATCTCGTAGAAGGCGGTTTCGGCGATCGAGATACTCGCCCCGGTGGGGACGTTGCCGTTCCATTCCTGGACCGGCGTTCCCGTATCGATCAGTCGAGAGGCGATCCTATTTCCCTCGACGATGACGTACTGGATCTCCCAGTGCAGGTCCGGCACCGCAGTGGTGTGGTAGCGGAAAAAGCCAACCATTTCGTCCCTGGAAACCGGACTGCCGTTCACGATCACCTCATCGTGAGCGAACTCATCCATGCGGTCGAAGTCGCGCTTGTTCGCGAGCTCGACATAACGCAGGTAGAAGTCGTGCAGCTCCTCCGCAGACATGCCTGTACTCATCGTCAATCTCTCCCACTCTGCTCGTACTGACAGGCTGAACCGGCCGACCGCAAAGCGGGGCCGCGATTCCAATGCTGCCTCTCCGCGCACCAAGGGAAAATAGGCCTGCTGAGCCTCGTACTGACAGGGCGACCCTATGCTTGCCACACCGTGTTACAAATGATTCGTGGCTTCGAATTCGAATGATCTTGCGTGCAGCCTGCGCCTCTGGCGCGGCCGCGTGTCACCCGCCGAGGTGGGTCTTCCGGGGGGCGGCCGGCGCCGCGTGGCGGGCCTGCGCCGGCAGGAGGTCGCCGAGCTTTCCGGGTTGTCGGTCGAGTACCTCGCCCGCTTGGAGCAGGGCCGCGCGACCCACCCGTCACCGTCAGTACTCATGTCGCTCGCCCGCGTGCTGAGGCTTTCCGACCAGGAGCGCGCACACCTGTTCCGCGTCGCGGATCAGGCCGAGCCAGCCCACGGGAGCATCAAGCGTCACATCACGCCGAGCGTGCAGCGGATCCTGGACCGCCTGACGGACCTGCCCGTCCAAGTCGTCGACGCGTCGTGGCACTGCATCACGTCCAACACGCTCGCGTATGCCCTGGCCGGCGACACGTCAGCACTGCCAGCGCGCGAGCGGAACCTCGCCTGGACCGTCTTCACCGGCGCTCCAACACGCTATATCCGCACCGACGCCGAGGAGCGCCTCCTCCGCCTGGAACTGGTCTCCGATCTGCGCGAGGCTCGAAGCCGCTATCCAAAGGACAAGCTACTCGGCGACCTCATCGACGACCTGCTGGCAGTCAGCACAGACTTCGCCGACCTGTGGTCGCAGCGCCTGCCCGCCCAGCCCAGCCTGAGCAGCCGGACCTTCCTGCACCCCGAAATCGGTCCGATCACACTGGACAGCGACTTCCTCACCGTACGTGACAGTGACCTCCGGTTGATCGTCTACACCAGGGCACGAGACAGCGAGGCGGCCGGGCAGCTCGACCTGTTGGCGACCATCGGCCTGCAGCCGTTCAGCCGACCGATGCCCCGCTAAGGGTCCTGCTGCGGGCGGGTCGGGCGCGTGGCGTCACGGCGGGCGGCGTGCCGCCAGGCAGGGCAGCACACTCTGGTTCGCCTGGACGTTCACCGCGAACGGAAAATCGGTGTGCCTCGAGGAAGTCCCGGAAGACTCCGTCCCGGCTGAAGACCGCATCCGCGGCAACCCAGACCAGTCCTGCGGGCAGGTCAGGCAGAGCCCGCTCAGGTCATGGGGATTGGCGGTGATGCCCGAGCGCGAGGAGTGCCCGTGCCAGGAGGACTATCACGCCGGCGTCACGCAGCAGGGTCACCAGGTGCGCGTCGGTGGCGGGGAAGTGGTCGGCGAGCGCGGCGGAACCGAACGCCGTGGCGATGCCCGCCGTTTCGATGTTGTCCTTGACGAGGAGGGGAACACCGTGGAGCAGGCCGTGCGGCGTCGGCGCGGCGTCCAGCCGTGTGGCGTCCTCCATGGCTGCGGGGCTGAGGGTGACCACGGCGTTCAGGCTCGGGTCGAAGGTGTGGATGCGGTCCAGGTGGTGCGCGACGACCTCGATGACCGTGGTCTCACCGACCCGGAGGTGCCCGAGCAGTTGCGCGATCGTGAATTCGGACATGGCCCTCAGTCCTGCTTCCCGGCGGTCGCCGCTTGCAGGGAGCGCAGGGTGGCGGTCAGTGCGGCGAAGGCCCGGGCGAGGTCGTGCCGGCTGGAGGGGAGGATGCCCCGCATCAGGACGAAGGCGTGGATGTTCCCGGCGGCCTCCAGGAAGGTCGTCTGCACGCCGGCCCTGACGAGGGCCGCCGCGTAGGCACGGCCCTCGTCTCGGACCGGGTCCTCGCCCGCGGTGAGCACGACGGCCGGCGGCAGTCCCATGAAATCGCCCACCATCGGGGAGCCGCGCCAGTCGTGGGCGTCGGCGCGGTAGTGGGCGTAGTACCAGCGCAGCCCGGCCTCGGTCAGCAGGCGTCCATCGGCGAACTCCTGCTGCGAGGGGTAGGGGCGCGAGAGGTCGGTGCCCGGGTAGATGACGATCTGCGCGCGGACCGCGACTGCAGCCGCCTCGTCACGCAGGGCCATTGCCGTCACGATCGCGAGCGTCCCTCCCGCGCTGTCGCCGCCCAGGACCAGAGCGTCGGCCTGCCTGCCGAGCGCGTCGGGACGGGAAGCTACCCAGCGGGCGGCGTCCTCGGCGTCCTCCACCGCAGCGGGGAAGGGCGACTCGGGGGCGAGCCGGTAGTCGACGAGTACGACGGGAAGGTCCAGCTGCCGGGCGATGTCGGCTGCCGGCCCGCGGTGCGTCTCCAGGTCGCCGGTGACGAAGCCGCCGCCGTGGTACCAGACCACGACCGGCCCGGGCTCGCGGCCGGCCCGCGGGTCGAGCAGGAGGCCGGCGATCTCGCCGGACCGGGTCGGGATGGTCAATGGCTGCTGCACAGCGATCTCGCCCACGGGGAGATCCGTGGCCTTGACCGATTCACGCAGGCCGGCGCGTGCCTGCTCGGGCGTCTGGGTCTCGATGCCGGGCTGGCCGCTGGTGGCGAGGTACGCCAGCAGTGCTGCCGCGTCAGGCCGGGGCATGGTCGGCTCCTTCAAGTGATGTCAGAATCAGACATCACCCACCCTAACCCTCTGATGACACAATCTGACATCACGGGTAGGGTGGCGGCATGAGCCGCTGGCAGCCGGGAAGCCGGGCACGTCTGCAAACCGCCGCCCTCGATCTGTTCCTGGAGAGCGGCTACTCCGCCACGACCACCGCGGCCATCGCCGAGCGGGCCGGAGTCACCGACCGGACCTTCTACCGCCACTTCAAGGACAAGAGCGAAGTGCTCTTTGGTGACGAGGCGCGGCTGGAGCAGCTGCTGGTCGGAACCTTCGACGCCTCCGCCGATTCGACCGCGAACGCGCTGCGCACGTCCCTCCGCGCGCTCGCGCAGGACTTCCAGCCGCGCCGCGCCGACATCCTCAGGCGCGCGATCGTCATCGAGTCCGTTCCGGACCTCGCCGAACGCGAACTGTTGAAGCTACGCAGCTGGTCACATGCGCTCACGCGCCTGGCCGTCACACGAGACGGCGACGATCTCGCGGCACGTGCCCAGGTCGAGGTCGCCATCGCGCTGTTCCGTGCGGCGTTCCGCAGCTGGACTCACGACGACGACCCGCCAAGCCTCGACGAGCTGATCGCGCACGCCTACACCGCCGTCGGCCACCCAGGATTTTCTACGCGGAGGGGATCCACTCCGTCGACATCGACCGGATCACCGTGGAAGCGAAGGTGACCCGGGCCACGCTGTACCGCCACTTCACCGGCAAGGAAGAACTCGTCTTCGCCTACCTCCAGCGGGCCGACCAGGGAATCCGCGCCCAGATCACCGCCGCCCGGGCAAGCAGCCCATAAAAACAGGCCCAGTCTTCGGGTGATCGGACCACGCGGGCCCGATCAAAAACCGGCGCGGGCAAGGGTCAGCCACCCATCCGGAACCCCGCCGAGACAGATCGTGTACGTCCTCGTGGCAGAAGCGGCGGAAGGCCGTTCGCCTCCGAGTCCGCTTGTGCTGAGCGGCGGGTCGGGCTCGAGGATCGCCCGGGACGCCTTGCGCCGCCGGTGGTGGCGGGTAGCCCGCAAGGAAGCGGCCGAAGATGGGCGTTGGCGCTCTGGCAGGCCGGGGGCGCGTCGTGGTGTCCTGAGGCATGGACCAGGCGTTGTCAGCTGCGATCGCTGTCGGGGGCACGCTCCTCGGAGTGGCATTGACCTATTGGTTCCAGCGGCAGTCCGCCCGGGACGCGGAGGACAGCGCGCGGCAGCATTACCTGCGGGCTGAACGCGCCTCGGCGTACAGCGCCTTCGCGGCCGCAGTCACCCAGCTCTCGCGAGCCCAGCTCGACCGATGGCACCGACCACGAGAAGCTCCCGCGGACCCGGACAACAGCAAGGTCCGCCTCGCCGCTTTCGACCAGCGATCCCATGCCCGCCAGGCGTTCTTCCGCGTCCAGCTGCTGGCCGGCAGCGAAGAACTCATCGAACTCGCCCGGAACGCAATGGACTCCACCAGACCGCTCGCTCACGCCACCGACGAGGCCGAATCCGAACGCCTCACACCGGAGTGCCGCGCCGCTGTGGAGCGATTCATCCAGCACGCGGCACGCGAAGTCCAGTAGTCCTCCCGCGGTACTCGGCTACGTCACCTGCGGCTCGCGACATCCGAACCCGGTCTGGACGCCCACCAGGTGTCGGTCGACGACCCGGCCTCCCTCGACCGCGCACTCGCCGGTACGGCTGCCGTGGTCAACTGCGCCGGGCCCGTCGCGACGACCGCCGCCCCCTTATCGAGGCGGCACTGCGCGCCGGGATCCCGTACGTGGACGTGGCCGCCGAAATCGAGGCCAATGCCGATAGGTTCGCGGACTTCAACGACCACGCCCGCGCGCTGCCCGATGGGCGGCGCCGGATCCCGCAGAGCGCCGAGGCAAGGACCATCCGGGGCACCCTGCGGCCCGGTCCGGCACCCTGTACCGACCGTGGTCAGCGCGGAGGAACCGGCCGAACGACAACACAAGCGGGCACCCTGTCGGCTCCGCGCACCTGCGAGACGTCCCCGGCCCCCTGCCGCGCACGACACCGTGTCCTCGCGCGAGGACACGGTGAACAACTGATCGCCGCCACGAAAGGTCTTCTGTCAACTTGACCCGGCCCTGAGGGACCGGGCTTGCAGGTAGGTACACGACTGGCTGTCGTGTGCTCTCCCGCATCTGAGCCCCTGCTAGGCAGGGGCTGGGACGCGTGACGCACGCCCCGCAAGCCACGCAGCCTCGCCCTTACGGGCGATGTTGCGGGAAGCATTCAGGTCAGCGTGCGCAACGACGCCGCACGACCTGCACTCGAACCGGGCCTGTGAGGCCCGGTTC
>NZ_FZOF01000062.1 GCF_900188405.1 Actinacidiphila glaucinigra
GTTGCAGCCCCCGAAGAACGCACCACCCCCCTGCTCACCACTGAGACCCCACGCCAACGAGGCATCCGAGACCGACACCGAAGCCGCCGAAGCCGAACCGGCCCCCACGACCACCGCACCCGCCGCCGACACCACACCCACCACGACACCGGCAAGGGCACGGGTCGCGCGGCGGACGGCGCGGGGGCTGAATCTCGCGCCGGGGCGGCGCGTCGTCATTCGATACATTGGTTTCTTCTCTCCTGAAGAGAATCCGGCGGGACACTTCGTGTCCCGTTGGTCGAGGGGCCGGGCGGGCATGCCCGGCCCCTTCGGCTTGCGCGGGTGTCCGGCCCTTGCGGGCGGCCTCACCCCCTTCGCCGCCGGTGGGCGGTGGTCGGCTCGGCTGGTCAGCGGTGGACGCCGGCGGTGTGCCTGCGGCGTCGGGCGAGGAGCATCAGGGCCGCGCCGGCGGTGGCGCCGGCCGCGGCGGCCGCGAGGGCCCCGGTGGCGTGGGCGCCGATGCCGGTGCTGGCCAACTCGTCGGGCCTGAACCGGGTGTCGGGGACGAGTGCGGAGTCGTCGCCCGTGCCGCCGGTGTCCTGTCCGCCGGTGGTGCCGTCCGGGCCCGTGGTGGGCGCGGCTCCGGTGCCGGCGCAGCCGCTCAGGTGAACGGTGGCGTCGTCGAGCCGCTGGCCCTTCTGGTAGAAGTTGCTCCCGTTGAAGGTGAAGGCCTTGGTGTCCTGGATCGCGGTGCGGACGGTGCGGGTGACGCCCGAGGCGCCGTTGTCCGCGGTGCCGCCGGACAGGTCGAGGGATGCCAGCGCGACGTCGCTGCGCGCGTCGGTGGTGGGCTCGGCGTCCGGGGCGCTGACGGTCAGACTGACGTCCGCGTAGAGGGTGCCGGTCGTTCCGCGGACGACGAGGCGGGGTTCGGCGATCGCGACCTTGAAGAAGTGGGCCGGGTAGGAGTAGGTGACGCGGCCCGCGTACTGGACGGTGAAGTCGTCGGGCGAGGTGTACGCGGAACTCGACTCGAAGGGCCACTGGTAGCTGCCCGTGGCGTTCCTGCCCGCGACGGCCAGGTCCTGGGCGAGGATCTTCAGGCCGTCGTCGGCCGTGATGCTGTTGCCCGTGGGGCCGCCGACGTAGGAGCGGAAGCTCTTCTTGAAGCCCCAGGTCAGGCTGCCGCCCTTGACGGCGTCGGTGACCGCGCAGTCCTCGGCGGCACCGGAGGTGGTGCCGGTCGGTGACGCGTCGGCGGCACCGGCGGGGGACGACGGGGTGGTGGCCGTCGGCGTGGTGCCGGGCTCGCCCGGCGTGGGCGCGGCGGTGCCGTCGGTCCGGGTCGTGTAGCTGAGGGTGAGGGGGGTGGCGGGCTTGGCCGCGTCGCGGGCACCGCCGGAGGTGAACCAGTACGAGGACTGCCCGGTCGACTGCTGGAAGTCCACGAAGTCCTGCGGGAACGAACCCCAGAACGCCTGGTTCGAGCCCGACTTCGCCGGCTGCCCCGTCGTCCCCGAGGGAACCGACACCGACTCCCCGAGATAGTCCGGCGTCACCGAGAAACCGGCCGCACCCACCTCGACACCGCTCAGCTTCGCCAACGTCACCGTCCTCGCCGGCAACGCCACCCACGTGCCCGGATCATTCATGTCCGCGCCATAACCGGACGCGGTCGCCGTCAGCGTCCCCGTACCGTCCCCATCCACCGTCAACACCGGATCCGACGCCGACCAGTACGTCAGGCCGCCATAGAAGACGGATGTGAACGAACCCGACCAGCGAATCGACGCCGTACCCGCCGCCGCGTCGACCGTCCCCGTGCCACGACTGAACACCACACGATTACGCGACAACGAACTCGTCGAACCCGCCGACACCGCGGCCCCGTTCGGGTCCTGGCACTTCGTCGCCCACGACGGCTCCCCGAACACACCCGCCGCATCCGGCTTCTCCACCGTGACGTTCCCGTCCCGCGTCGCATAGAAGTCGTCACCCTGCGTCCACAAACGACTGGAACCCGAGTCCCCCGCCTTCCCCGCCGACAGGAAGTTGCAGCCCCCGAAGAACGCACCACCCCCCTGCTCACCACTGAGACCCCACGCCAACGAGGCATCCGAGACCGACACCGAAGCCGCCGAAGCCGGACCGGCCCCCACGACCACCACACCCGCCGCCGACACCACACCCACCACGACACCGAGTACGGAGGCGATGCCTCGCCGGGCGGTGGCGGTGGCGGCCCGTGTGCGACCGCCGGATATCCGTGTTGTCACTTCTCCCCCGTTCCGGTGGACGTCGCGGTGCGCCTGCGCCGGCGCAGCAGAAGGAAGCCCGCCAGAACGGCGGCGGCCACTGCGGCGCCGAGCACCGCCAGGCGGCCCGCCCCCGAGGTGGAGGTGGCGCTGACGACGGGATCCGCCGCGACGGTGGTCGTCGGCTCGCCGGTTTCCGTCGGGGAGGCGGCGGGGGCGACGGCTGCCGGTGAGCGGCTGGTCCCCTGCGTCGGCACCAACGAAGGAGTGGCGGGCGTGCCGCTTTGCGTCTTCGACGCGCCGTGCCGGGCGGACTTCGTGGCGGGGGTCTGCTTGGCCGGGGTGGTGAAACGGACGGGGGTGAACGTCTCGTTGGCCGGGCTCGCCACGCCGTGCGCTCCGATGGTGATCACCCCGCACTGCACCTTCCGGCAGTCGACCTGGCGGATCGTGCCGTCGCGGCCCTTGGCCGGGAACACGGCTCCCGGCACGACCAGGGTGGCGTCCCAGGTCCCGTCGGCCTGCACGGTGCCGCCGTTGGCGGCGTAGGCGGTCGGGTCGCCAGGGAAGGCCACGAATCGCTGGTAGCCGTGGTTGTCCTTGGTCTCGGAGTCCTGGACGTAGACGTAGTCCTCACCGCTGGTGCCGCCCCGGCTGGGCCGCCAGGTGCCGCTGACGGTGCCGAACAGCACGTAGACGCCGCCGAATCCGTTCTTCACGGACTGGAATCCGGCGCCGTGCAGGCGCAGTTCGCTCGCGTAGTCGGGGTCGGCCGTGCCCGGGGACAGGGTGACCCGGGCGGCGGCCGCGGCCGGAGGCGCCGGCGCCAGGACGGTGGCGGCCGCCGTCAGGGCCGCGGTGACGAGGGTCCACAGCAGGTGCCTTGTGTGTCCTGGCCGCCTGCTTGCGGGCCGGACGGGCGGCGCCGTGAGGGGGTGGAGGGGTGTGGTCATGGTGTGGGTGTTCCTTTGCCGTGCCGTCGGGGTCCGACCATCACCGCGCCGGTGACGGGGTGCCGGTACACCTCGATGGGAAGCCGATAGACCTCTTCGAGCAGTGGCTCGGTCAGTACCGTCCCGGGCTCGCCCCGTTCCACCAGCCGGCCCGCGTGGAGCACCGCGATCTCGTCGGCGTAGGCGGCGGCCAGTTGCAGGTCGTGCAGGACGGCCAGCACCGCCTGCCCTCGGTCGGCGCAGTCACGGGCGGTCCGCATGAGCTGTTCCTGGTGGCGCAGGTCGAGTGCGGCGGTCGGTTCGTCGAGCAGCAGCACCGAGGCGCCCTGGGCGAGGACCCGCGCGAAGGACGCGCGGGCCTGTTCGCCGCCCGACAGCGTCGGGTAGCGGCGGTGCGTGAAGCCCGTCATGCCGGCGGCGGTGAGGGCGTGGGCGATCGCGTCCTCGTCGTCGTCCTCCACGTCGGTGCCGGCCCACGGTGCCCGTCCCATCGCCACGACGTCGGCGACGGTGAACGGGAAGGACAGCGTGGCGCGTTGGGGCAGCACGGCGCGACGGCGCGCGAGGTCGGCCGGATGGGCCGTGGCGACGCCGAGCCCGCCGACGTGGACGGTCCCGGTCGTCGCGGGCTGGTCGCCGGCCAGCAGGGACAGCAGGGTCGACTTGCCGGCGCCGTTGGGGCCGACGACCGCCAGCAGCGAGCCCGCGGCGAGGTCGAGGTCGACGTCCTTCAGCAGCCAGGTGCCGCCGACGCGCAGGCCGAGTCCCCTGGCGGACAGCGCCACCGTTCCCGGCTCCGGCGGACGTGGCAGAGCCGCCCTGCGGCCGGTGAGCCGTCCCAGTGCGGTGCGCGCGCTCACAGCCAGCCTCCCGCCCGCGCCCGGGTGGTGCGCAGCAGCCAGAAGAAGAAGGGGCCGCCCACCAGGGCGGTGAGCATGCCGATCGGGAGGTCGGCGTAGGCGATGGCGGTCCTGGCGACGACGTCGGCGGTGGCGAGGAGCACGGCGCCGCCCAGCATGCTGGCGGGGATCAGAACCCGGTGGCCGGGGCCGACCGCCATGCGCACCAGGTGCGGGACGACGAGCCCGATGAAGCCGATGATGCCGCTGAAGGCGACGGCCGCGGCGACCATGACGGCGATGAGCACGATCGCGGTGACACGGAGGCGTTCCACGTTGACCCCCAGGTGCCGGGCGGACCGGTCGCCGAGGGAGAGCAGGTCGAGCCTGCGCGCCAGCAGGCAGGCGCCGAGGAGGCCGATCACGGCGAACGGCGCGACACTGCCGGCGTACGCCCAGCGGCTGCCGTTGAGGCTGCCGAGCTGCCAGAAGACGATCTGGTCGCGGGCGGTCTGGCTGCCGAAGAACATGCAGAACGCCAGTCCGGCTCCGGCGACGGCGTTGACGGCGATCCCGGTCAGCACCAGGGTGACCACCTCGGTGCGGCCGCCGGCCCGGGACAGCAGGTAGACGAGGAGGACCGCGACGAGCCCGGCGAGGAAGGCCGCCGCGGGGACCGTGAACCCGCCGAGGACGTCGATGCCGGCGACGATGACGAACGCGGCGCCGAGCGCGGCGCCCGCCGACACCCCGACGACGCCGGGTTCGGCGAGCGGATTGCCGAAGACCCCCTGCATGAGCGCTCCGGCGGTGGCCAGGACGGCACCGACCAGCAGCGACATCACGACGCGGGGCATGCGGATCTGCCACAGGGTCGACTCGGCGAAGGGGTCGCCGATCGGGTGCCCCAGACCGAGCGGCCCGGACAGCCGGTGCAGTACCGAGTCGGCCACGTCGCCGAAGCCGATCCCGTACTGGCCGAGCGCGGCCGAACCGAGTCCGACCAGGACCAGGGCGGTACCGAGCGCGGTGAACAGGGCGACGCGCGCGGTCAGTCCCGCGGGCGCCGCCTTCTCCCTCGCCTTCTCCGTCGCCTTCTCCGTCGCCTTCCCCGCCGACGTCCCGGCCGCGTTCTCCGTCGCGGCGGGGGCGCTCTTGGGGTGCGTGCCCGTCTCGAGTGCGGTCATGACGCCGCTCCCGCGTGGGACGTGGCGAGCGAGTCGGGTGCGTAGACGGCGCGGGCCAGCGCGTCGAGCACCCGCGCGGTCAACGGCCCGAAGGACAGGACCTGGTAGTCGCTCATGTCCACGATGCGGCGGCGCTGCCCGGCCGGGGTCTGGGCGACGCCCGGCAGGCTCAGCGCCCCCTCGACGCCGCCGACGGAGCGCAGTCCCTCGCTCATCATCATGATGACGTCGGGCTTGGCCTTGGCCATCGCCTCGGCGTTCAGGGGTGTGAAGCCGTTGATGCCGGCCTCACTCGCCACGTCGACGGCGCGCAGCGCCCTGATGAGGGAGTCCGCTCCGGACCCCTTGCCGAACAGGTAGTAGACACCGGCCTGGCCGCGCGCGTAGAGGAACATCACGCGCGGTCTGCGCGCCGCGTCGGCCGGGACGACCTTCGCGATCTGCGCCCGCTCGACGGCGATCTCCTTCCGCAGCCGGTCGCGGAGCTGCCGTCCCTCGGCCTTCACCCCCAGTGCGGCGGAGACCTCGTCGACGAGGGTGCCGACGGTGTCCAGCGAGCGCCTGGCGCCGACCACCACAACCGGTACGCCGGAGTCGCGCAGTTGGAGGACGACGTCCCAGGGGCCGAGGGTCGTGTCGGTGATGAGCACGGTGGGGTGCAGCGCGAGGATCGCCTCGGCGTTCAGCCGGTGTCCGCCGCGGGTGACCAGCGGCAGCTTCGCGGCGGCCGGGAAGCCCGTGGACTGGTCCCGGCCGACGAGGCGGTCGCCCAGGCCGAGGCCCTGGACGGTGGCGGCGAGGCTTCCGTACAGGTCGAGCGCGAGGATCCGGTCGGCGCTCCGGACGGTCACCTTGGTGCCCTGCACGTCGGTGACCGTGGTGGGGAGCACCGGGCGGGCCGCGCGGGTCACCGGGGTGATGTCGGAGTCCGCGACGGTGGCCGTCGTGGGTCCGCTGTAGGAGCGTGGATCGGCCGCCGGACGCACCTGGTCCCACGGGACGGTGCGGCCTGCGCCCACCTGCCCGGGACGGCTCGCGCTCGCCGGCGAGCCGCAGCCGCTGAGGAGCACCGGCACCACCAGCAGCAGTCCGAGCAGGATGCGCCGGGCCGGTGCCGTGCGTGGTGCGGTCGGTACGCCGCGGCCGGTGGCGGAGGACGACGGACACGGGGGCTGGGGCTGTCTGTTGCCCGTCACAGGGCTGCCTCCATCGGGGCGACGGGGGCGGATGGCCCCCGTCCGACATCGTCCGCGGCTCGCGCGGACACGGTGGTACACGTTGTGGGCATGCGGGACCCGGGACACGGCTGTCCCAGGTCAAGCTCCGTTGAACTTAGGTAAGCCTAACCTATCTTCATGGGTGAAGTGGAGGGTCCCGGAACCTTGACGGCCGGGCGACGGCTCCGCTCAGGCGGTGAGCGGGAAGAGTGCGTCGAGGTCGGCGAAGACGGCGCTGTTCAGGGCGAAGGCGTGACGGCACTCCTCCACCACGCGCTGCTTCTCGAGTTCGTCCACGGGCAGGGAGTCGAGGAGCGCGCGGTACCGGCGCTTGAACGCGGCGGGGTTGTCGATGCCGTCGAAGACGTACAGGCGGACGCCGTCGCCCTTGTGCTCCAGACCCCACGTCCTCTCGGCGATGCCGCGGATCACCTGACCGCCCGAGAGGTCGCCGAGGTACCGGGTGTAATGGTGCGCCACGTATCCGGCCGGCCAGGTCGCGGCCACCTCGGCGATCCGCTCCGCGTACCGCCGGGTCGCGGGCAACGGCGCGGCCCGCTCGCGCCATTCGTCGCCCTGCAGGTGCCGCAGGTCGCGTTCGAGCGCGGCGACCCTCATCAGCTCGGGCTGGAGGAACGGACCGGCGACCGGGTCCTGAGCCAGCCGCCCTGCGGCCTCCTCCAGTGCGCGGTACACGAAGAAGAGCTGCTCGGTGTAGCGGGCGTAGGCGTCCACACCGAAGCGTCCGCCCAGCAGGTTGCCGATGAACGGTGCGTTCTCGGCCTCAGTGTGACGGTCCTGGCTCGCGGCGCGAATGACCGCCGAAAAAGGGGATGTTGCCATGGTTCCTCCCTGGGTCGTGCTCGCGGCCATGCTTGCAACTTAGGGTCCCCTAAGTCAACATGTTGTCGACGATCTGTCGGCATGATAGATAGGTTAGGCTATCCTAACTTCGCAGGATCGGACCGGGCCCCGCAAGGCATCGGTCCGGAGCGCACCCACCGGCCCAGGGCGGTTCGACGCCGCCCACCGGCCTCCGGGGCGCTGGGGGGCGGCAACAGTGTCGACACCGTCCGGCGAACGCAGTGTCCGCGGTGGCCCCGGCCGTCACGCGGGCGGCACCACGGGGGTCGGGGCCAGGCCGCAGGCCGGCCCCTCCAACAGCCGAATTCCCCTTCGACGAGCGGACTTGAGAGTGCGTTCCAGACCCTCCCCGGCCCGGATCACCGTCGGGCTCGCGGCCGCCGCCGCGGCGCTGATGGTGGCCGCGCCCTCACCGGCCCGACCCGCGTCGGCCGGCACAGCCCAAGTGGCCCCTGCCGGCGCCACCGTCGCCGCCCAGGCCGCGCGGACCGGCGTCGCCACGGCGTCCGACCCGGCGTTCGCGGCGCAACCGCGACCGCAGACCGTGGCCGACGGCGGGTCGGTGACCTTCTCGGCCGACTTCCCCGGCGCCCGCTTCCACACGTGGTACCGCACCGACGCCAAGGGCAGCGTCCCGCTGCCCAACAGCAACTCCGCGACCTACACCTTCACCGCGAACTACGCCGACAACGGCGCCACTTACTCGGTCAAGGTCTTCGACAGCGCCTTCACCCAGCACACCTCCGACGGGGCCGAACTCACCGTCACCCCCGTCGCGGCCGGCGTCGTCGAGCCGCCCCACGACACCTCCGTGCAGGCCTACCAGACCGCGCGCTTCACCGTCACCGCGGGCGGCACCGGCCCCTTCACGTACCAGTGGCAGCGCCAGGACACCGCCGGCGCGGCATGGTCGGACATCGCCAAGGCGACCGCCGCCGACTACGCCTTCAAGTCCCGCCCGGCCGACGAGGGAGCCCGGTACCGCGTCGTCGTCGACAACGGCCACGGGCCCTCCGCCACCTCCGCGGCGGCGCGGCTCAGCGTGATCTCCGGCGGGGGAAGCCCCGCCCCGGTGAGCCGCGCGAGCCTGGAATGGGGCGTCAACAGCATCTACCAGGGCGGCAACCCCGCGAACGCCGGCTGCAACTTCTTCTCCGCCGGGACACAGCAGGAGTTCCAGGACCGACAGGGCGGCGTACGGATCATCCACCGCGTCCCCGACGGCACCGCGCAGGGCATCTCCGACGCCACCAAGTGCATCCCCGGTGCGGGATCACTGCTCGACCAGCGCGCCCTGTTCACCGGCGGCACCGGAACCGCCAACCCCGTCACGGGCGAGGCGACGATCCACTGGGACGGCGCCTTCACCGCCAACGCCTACGCGGGCATGGTCACCTGGTACGTCAAGGACCCGACCCTGACGATCGCCGAGGACGGCACCGGCACGCTCACCGCCACCAGTGGCGGCATGGGCTCCAGCCGGGACAACCCCGGCGAGCAGGAGGAGGTACCCGCGCGCCGGGTCACCGTCGCGGCCTTCGACCAGGTACGCCTCGACACCGCCGCGGGTCCGGACGGCGGGGTGCGTATCTCCCCGCGCTTCTCCGGCGTCGACTACTTCCCGCTGGTCGACGGGGTGCGCTCCACCACCTCCGCCATCGCCGGCTCCGTCAAGGAGGCCAAGCCCGCCTGGGGTTCGTGGCCGGAGTCCTTCGTCGACTTCCAGTACGAGACCGGCCTGTCCAGCTACTGGCACACCAGCGGCCTCAGCGACGACCCCGACAAGCCGCCCTTCGACGTCTCGGTGCGCTTCGGCTCCGGCCCCGACGTCAAGGACGTCCCCGTCATCCTCGCCAACCCCTCGACGACCGCCGACGCGCCCTACGTCGAGGGGCGGGACCTGACCGTCACCGCCGACGTCGACGGCGACGCCGACGTCCGGTGGGAGCGCTCCGGCTCGGCCAACGGCCCGTGGACGGCCGTCGACGGCGCGACCGGCGAGTCCCTGACCATCCCGGCCGTCGACGCCTCCTGGAACAACACCTACGTACGCATCGTGGCGACCAACGGCGACGGCCAGGCGGCCTCCACGGCCCTGCTGCTCACCACCGCGCCGTACTCCGCGCCCACCTTCTCCGAACCGCCGCGCGATCTGGCGGCCATTCAGGGGACCAGGCCGCTGGTGAAGTTCCGGGTCACCGGCAACCCCGCCGTCGACCCCGGCACGATCGTCCTGGAACGCAGCGACGACCAGGGCGCCACCTGGAAGCGGTGGACCGGCGCCGAGTACGCGCAGCCCATCGTCGGCGGAACACAGCAGTTCACCCTGCCGGCTGTGCCGCTGGACGCCGACGGGGCGACCGCGCGCATCGTCGCCGCCAACGCCGAGGGCGCGCGGACGGTCTCCGGCACCTTCGACGTCCGGGTCTTCCGCGCCACGGGGAAGCCGCAGCTGGTGACGGTGCCGGGCACCGCCGTGGACCCGGAGTCCGCGACCCGGCTGACCGTCCTCGGCGCGGGCTTCGACGTCCCGGACTGGCCGAGTCCCACGCTGACCTACTCTCTCGACGTGGGTCTCTTCGACGCCGACGTGTGGCAGCCGGGCAAGCAGGGGAACCGCCAGTGGGTCGCCACGTCGCCCGACACCAGCGGCGGACAGCTCTACTACGACTCCATGCGGGCCGGCGGCGGTGCCTTCACCGCCTCCCTCACCGTCCCGGCCGGGAAGCTCACCCCCGGCCACGCCTACGGCATCGGCGCGTTCCTGCGGCTCACCGACATCACGACGTGGAAGGACACCTTCGACAACCGGACCCTGGACGCCTGGACCGCCCTGTCGCTGACCACGGATCCGCCGTCGTCGGAGGGCGAGCAGACGATCACGGCGACGGTGCCGGAGCAGGCCGGTGAGTTCACCTGGACCATCGACGCCGGCGACCGTGCCGTCACCCTGACCGACGCCGTCAACAAGGGCGCCTACCTGCAGTCCACCGGTGACCTGGGGCCCGTCAAGGTCACCGACACCCGCACCGG
>NZ_FZOF01000078.1 GCF_900188405.1 Actinacidiphila glaucinigra
GCGGGGCTGTCGTTCGAGGCCCCGCGTATCCCGGTCGTGTCGAACCTGACGGGCGCCGTCGTCGCAGATGACATGGGCTCGCCCGAGTTCTGGGTTCGGCACGTGCGCGATGCCGTGCGCTTCCTGGACGGGGTGCGTGCTCTGGAGGCCGCAGGGGTCACGACGTTCATCGAACTCGGCCCGGACGGCGTGCTGTCGGCGATGGCTCAGGAGTGCGTGACCGGGGACGCCGCCTTTATGCCGGTGCTGCGCAAGGGTCGTCCGGAGGCGGAGAGCGCGGTCACTGCGCTGGCGCAGGCACACGTGCGGGGTGTGGAGGTGGACTGGGCCGGGTTCTTCGCCGGGACCGGTGCGCGGCGGGTGGACCTGCCGACCTATGCCTTCGAGCGGCGAAGGTTCTGGCCGGAGACCGTGCTGTGGGCGGCTCCCCGATCCACGGTCGCGGATCAGCCGAACGGAGTGGACGCCCGATTCTGGGACGCGGTGGAGCGCGAAGACCTCGCATCCCTGGCTGCCGAGCTGGAGGTCTCAGGCGATGCGTCGCTGGGTGAGGTGCTTCCGGCGTTGTCGGCGTGGCGTCGGCAGGGTCGGGAGCGGTCGGAGGTGGACGGCTGGCGGTACCGAGTGGTGTGGAAGCCGCTGACCGAGGCTTCCGGTGCGCGCCTGTCCGGGGCGTGGCTGGTGGTCGTGCTGGCCGCGGACACGAGTGACTCGCCGGTGGTGGATGCGCTTGCGGGGCGTGGTGCGGAGGTGCGCCGGGTCGAGGTAGAGCCGGGTACGGACCGTGCGGCGTTGGCGCGTCTGGTTGCCGGTGAGTACGCGGGTGTGGTGTCGATGCTGGGGCTCGTCGACACGACGGGTCTGATCCAGGCTCTGGGCGATGCGGGGGTGGGTGCCCGCGTCTGGTGTCTGACGCGGGGTGCGGTCTCGGTCGGTCGGTCGGACCGACTTGTGTCGCCGACGCAGGCGCAGGTGTGGGGTCTGGGCCGGGTTGCGGCGCTGGAGGTGCCGGAGCGCTGGGGTGGTCTGGTCGATCTGCCTGAGACTCTGGACGAGCGTGCGCTGTCGCGCGTGGTCGGGGTTCTGGCGGGTTCCGGTGAGGACCAGGTGGCCGTGCGTTCGTCCGGGGTGTTCGGGCGTCGTCTGGTGCGGGCGCCGCTGCCGGAGGGTGCGGGGTCGTGGTCGCCGTCTGGCACGGTGCTGGTGACGGGTGGCACGGGTGCGCTGGGTGGTCGTGTCGCGCGGTGGTTGGCGGAGGCCGGCGCTGAGCGGCTCGTGCTGACCAG
>NZ_FZOF01000061.1 GCF_900188405.1 Actinacidiphila glaucinigra
CGGCAGGCGGTGATCTCCGAGGTGCTTCCGGGCCGGACCGCGCTCACCCAGACCAGGCGGCCCTTGTCGTCGGTGAGCGCGATCACGAGCAGGCCGTGGCACCTGTGCTTGCCGGAGTAGTTCTTCCGGTGGTCCCGGTGCGGCGGTGGGTGCGGATCAAGGAGCCGTCCAGCAGGACCACCCCGCCACCCGATCGGGCGATCTTCTTCAGCGCGCGGTTCAGGCGCGAGGCGCGGGCAGCCAGCAGCCCGACGACTTCCCGCACCCACCGGGACACCGTGGTGCGGTGCACCGCGTTCCCGCCAGCCAGATCACCGGGCCGCTGGTCACGCGCAGCACCGCCAGCACGCTGCCGGCGATCTTCCCCGCGGACAGGGCCCGCCACCGCGATCCGATCTTCTTCAGATGGCGGCGGATCAGGCCGGCGAGCCAGTTCACAGCCAGCCGCGGTCCGCGAGCTTGACCAGCTTCGCCCGCAACGGCTCCAGCTTCCGTGCACCTCCGCCTGCAGGCCCAGCTCCTCGCCCACCGCCCGCACCTGCACCGGACCGCCGGCGGCCCGCACGATCGCCAGGATCCGGCGGCAGTCCCCGGGAAGCGCGGCCTCATCCGGGCTCTCGCCACGGTGCGGGACCAGCAGCACCGCCCGCCCGCCAACCCGCGCCGACGCCGGTGCGACGGCAGTCCGCACCCCAGCGATCAGCTCGCTCATTCGCGCCAGGAACCGCTCGGCGACCGCGAGTTCGTCCCGCTCGGCCCTCACCAGGTCCAGCTGCTTGACCAGCTGTTCTTCCAGCCCGCCCAGTTCCGCGCGACGCACGGCGATCCGTTCCAGTACCTCGGGGTCCACCATGTCCGGGAGCGCAGGAGCCTCGCGGGCCGGAACCGGCCAGAACCCACGAAGACCTCCCTGCCCGACGATCTACACGGCAGACGGCCGCGCGCGACCAGCACGAGCAACGGGGCACGGAATCACACCAGGCCCGTGACCTGCTACTCCACGATGCACACCACTCATTGCACCGGGGTTCAGTTCGCGGCGAGGTCGGAACGCATCGCGGTGCGCAGAGCGTCAAGGGCGTTGCTGACCGTGGCCATCATGCCTGACCACTCGGGGTCGGCGTTGACATCAGGCCCGCCAAACCGATCCCGCAAGTCCCTTATCCGCAAGAACGCGTGCTCCGCTGCATCACCGAGATGCCCCGGAGCGATGATCAGCATCTGGTAGCGCAGATGGTAGGCGTCGGTCGAGCCGAGGATCTCGCCTGCCTGCTTGGCGCGTTCTTCCCTGGTCAGGCCCGTGCTGCGCTTCAGATCCCGCAGGCGGTGCGTGGTCAGGGACAGCGCCCCGAGGTATTCGGCGTACAACCGCTGCTTGACGGCACGATCGCGAGCCGAGCTCTCCCGCCGCCACCGTGACCGCTCGGCCGCAAGCGTCGTGCCAACACCCAAGACGGCACCGAGCGCAGTGCCCGCGAGAGTCCCCCAGTCCACCCCTTGATGTTAGGAGCGCCGGCTCCGGACCGGGAGCTCCTTTCGGCCAGTAAGGTCGCGGTCTTCCGGGCTGCACCAAGCGATGGCGTTCAGAACGCTGTGTTCCGGCGTGGAGCGACAGGCAGGACGATCCCACGCCCGCGGCAGGAGACGCGCCGCCTCCTGCCGCAGGCGTTCGAGGTCAGGCCGTCACCGGGACGGGATTCGCAGCCTCGGACGCTGCTGCCCCCGCCACATCGCTGGCGTCGGCGGCCGAAGGGGTGAGGGGGGTGTAGAAGACGCTGCCCTGCTGGCGGGCACGCTCGGCGAGGCCCTTGGCTACCAGCGACTCCAAGGTATTGCGTACCACGGGGGCACTGGGCGTGACGCGACCGGAGTGTTGCTTCGCTAGGGCATCGACGAATTCGCTGACCATGCGCGGTTCACTGCTCGCGGCCAGTATGTCCACGACGAGGCTGCGCAGTGTCGTCCCCGGGTTCGACCGTGAAGCGGCGGGCTTGGGCTTCGTGCCCGCCTTGGGGGCTGCCGTCTTCTTCTTGGCCTTGCGGGCTGCCGGCTCACCGGCCGGCTTCTTCTGCCCGCGCGGACGGGGCACCGGCTGGGCCGAAGACGTCACCTTCGGCTCGTCGGCCCTGTCGCCGGAAGGCGCTTCATTTGCCGGTTGCTCGGGCGCAGCCGCGCTTTGCGCACCGGCCACGGCTCCCTGAAGTTGGGTCAACCATGCCTGCTCCTGTTCGAGCTGCGCCAGCTGGCTCTGGAGGTCCGCCAACTGCACACGGACCTTCTCCTGCTCGTTGGCGTTGTTGTCCAGGTCCTCTGCGAGACGCGTCGCATACCGGTCCTGAATGGTGTTGTTGTTGGACACGACAGCCGCTCCTCGGGTATCGGGTGTTGCTGCCGGATAGTACCTACTCAAGAGTCAATGTGCGTTGTGATCACGCGCCAACAATCCATATCGGGCTGGTCGTGACAGCTTGGTTGCGACCCCGCAGAGCATCGGGGAGTCATCTATCCGATGCGAGCCGTGCCCCTGGTCGTGAGCGTCCCACCGCCTTTTCCTTTCAACGAGATTGACGCCGTGAAGTCAGCTGAATTGAGCGGTGGTTGAGGCGGGGGTGCGGCTGGTAGAGAGCCGGGCTCAGCAGCAACGGTTCCGGCTGACTTTTCGATGCCCGGATCTGGGCACAGCACTGCACCGGAGGAACGCGAGGACTGAAGCGCGTGGGCGTGGCCAGGCCAATGCGGGGGAGGACGGCGACTCTCGGAGTGCAGGTGATGGCCGCGCAAGACATCTCCCATGGGCGGAGCCGGCGCTGTCTCGAAGCCGCGGTCGACGCCGTCCTTCTGGGTAATCCGGGACCGAATTGGGGAGGAACGCGGGGCGCGGGGTCAGCCGGCTTGGGGGAGGGGGACGAGCGGTGGTCGCGGTATGCGTGGTGATGGCGTTAGCCACTGTGATCGCAGCAATTGTGGCGACGGGGCTGGTGCGGGCGGGCCGCCGTGAGGCTGCGGCCGAGCGGATCCGGCTGGCAGAGCAGGCCCGGGTGCAAGCCGTTCAGTCGCTGGATTCGGTGTGGCGGATGAGCGATCGGGAATTCGAGGAGTACGTGGCGACGCTATGCCGCCGGGACGGCTGCACTGAAGTCCGTCGCGTGGGCGGTGCCGGAGACCTGGGCGCCGACGTGATCGGCCGCCTGCCGGACGGCCGGAAACTCGTGATCCAGTGCAAGCGCTACGCCCGGCACCGCTCGGTAGGCAGCCGGGACATCCAGACATTCAACGGCACGGCCCGTGCGGAGCACGGAGCCGATGTGCCGGTCTTCGTGGCTTCCTGCAAGTACACCGAACCTGCACGCAGGTTCGCCGCCAAGCAGCAGCTGACGCTCATCGACATCGATCTACTCGGCTTCTGGAACAGCGGCAGTCCACTGACGTCGTTCCTCGATCTGGACATCCGCCGGTCCGGGACGAACCGGAAGCTGGACCCAGAACGCTGAGCCCGCCGGGCCGGCGATCAACTGAGCCAACCCTGCTGCGTTTTCCGCCATTGAGCGTCGAGTTGATCGAATGCTACTGCTCGGTATTGCTACATGTGTGCGGTCCGGCTGTCCGGGATCAGACCACCCCGGACAGCGCACCCGTTTCGTGGGGGAACCACACATGACACTGACCCAGCGATCGCGTTGGGCCCGTGGACGAGTGACCGCGCTGCTGACCACGGCGCTGCTCGTCCCGCTGATAGCCCCGACTGCCGCAGTAGCACAGCCTGCGGCTTTAACCGTCGACTCCTATGTTCTTCCGCCAGGCGCCGCCAGCCCTTCCCTGCAGCACCTGCGGTCCCCGCAGGAAGCGCCGGAGCTGGCCCGCCACGCCGACCAGTCGGCAACCGAAGGCATCCGCAGCCCACTGGAACTCGTGGGTCCCGCGGCCTCGTACGCGCCTCGGGCCGCACAGCCTTCCGCCGTGGCCCCGCCGCAGCGCCCGGCGCTGTCAGCAGCCGCGATCTCCTATCCGGAGCCGGCGCACACCATGACGGCCGAGGAGTGCCGTGCGGGCCTGGGGACCGACAACAAGTTCTACGTCAAATCCCGCTTCGCCGTCTGCTCCGGCGCAGCGTTCACACAACGGTGGAGCCGCAACCGGCAGATCGTCGGGGAAAGCCAGTTCGTGGTCCTGGCCGTCGGCACCATCGCCAAGAGCAGCCGCGACATGAAGGTCCAGTACTACTTCACCAACATGCAGCAGACCGGCACCACGGGCACCGGCGCACTGATGATCACACCCAAGATCACCGTGCCGCAGAAGTGGCCGGCCAGCGCCCAGGTCACGCAGGGCGGAAGTATCCCCGGACCTCAGAGCTGGCAGGTGCTCGCCGCGCAGAACCCGGCGACCTTCCTGCACTCCGTCAGCGTCAGCGCCGGACAGGGAACGGGCGTCGACGACCTCGTCTTCGCCGTCTACCAGCCCACCATCGAACTGGCACCCCCACCGGGCTGGGAGATGCAGGGAGCCTTGAAGGGCGACCTGTTCTTCCTCGCGCCACGCTGGGACACCGCCACCTACGTCACCCGGGCAGGCGCGGCTGTCTTCAGCTACCTGGCCACCCTGCAGTACAGCTCCACAGCCGGCACCCCCGAGAAAGCGGTCGCCGACCACATCAAGACCGCCTACACCAAACCCGCCACCACCAAGCCCACCAACGCCGCCAAAAAACTCCCCGGCCAAAGCGCCGACAACCCGCTGCACCGCCTCTTCCACGACAAGACACGGCGCGAGAAGAACCGCAGCGAGGCCATCCGCAACTGCCGCCAGTACTGGGGCACCAACTACGCCGCCGGCGGCAAGGAATGCGACGAATTCCCCTTCGCCGTCACCTACGAAGGCTGCGCCCAGGCACTGCCCACCTATGAGCCGTCCAAACCGAAGAACAACTACTCGGTCCTGCCGCTGCCCAAGGCCGACAACGGAGCAGCCGGCACCCTGCTGTCCGGATTCCTGCTGAAGAACCGCCTCGTCGACGGCCAAGACGACGCCTTCATCGTCCAGATCACCTGACGCATGCGGGCGGGCGGGAGGCGCGCACTCGGGTGCCTCCCGCCCACCCCTGGTCAGGCCGCGGGCCAGAACTGCACCAGATACCGCTCCACGCCCTTGGGGACCTCCAACTGCGCCAGGCGGCCCACCTTCGCGCGCCCGGAGCAGTACACCCGCACCTGCCACTGGGTGTCCGTGGTACCAAGCTCCAGGGACTCCTCCATCGGGCCGCCCGCCACGCCCCAGATCCGCAGCTCACCCGACTGGGAGAACAACGTGGCCTGGCCGCTGGCCTCCCACGGCTCATGGGTGTCTGCGGGTGGCTCGGCATCGAAGATCTCAGCCCTTAGGTGTGCGGTGTGAGTGTGGCCACCGCTTTCGATGTCCAACCGCCCGGGGCGTGCGGTCAAGAAGGGTTCACCGATGTCCTCGCGGCCGTCCGGATACATCTCGGGAACGAACTGGTCCTCGGCCTCCTGCAGGCAGAACCCGTAGAAGTCCACATCGACCTCGACCTCCTGATGCCGTAACAGCACAACCACCATCCCTGCACATCGACAACGGCGTGAGCCAGTCTGCCCGAGGTGCCCACCAGACCATGCCGCGCCTCATCGGCGGCGGGCCGCCCAGGACCGCGACACCCCTAACCTGCAGCCGCATCCGCGGCGGTGCGGTGTCCACGCTGGCCGCCGGAGGCCCGGATCAGCCGTACAGGGCGCCGTCGGTCCACCAGGGCGCGTCCTCTGCCGCAGTTTCCGGATCGACCACCTGCAGCGTCCCGCCGCTCTTGCCGAGGCCGCTTCCGTCGAGCCGCGCGTCGGTCGTTGCTCTCTGGGGTTCGTGAACGGCGGCGGCGTGCCGGGTGGCGGCCGCGCAGGCGCGGCAGGCGTCAGCGAGACGCCAGATGCGGCCGCACGCGCTGCGTGTCAGCAGCAGCGCGATCGGCCCGTCGCAGCCCCGGTGCCGTTGATGCCACTGGCAGCCGTGCTCCCCGCACCGGCACGTCCGCAGGTGACCAGGGAGCGGTTCGGAGCGTGCATGCTGCGCCAGATGCCGGACGACCACCGCCTGGGTCGCGACCATCCCGGCAGAGGCTGGAAGCCGGCCGCAGTGCGGGCAGATCAAGGCCATCCCATCAGGGCTGGGACGGACCTCGAGTGTCCAGGTACGCATCACCGGGCGGGGGAGTGCGCCGTGCCCCATGGAGAGCTGTCCTCCCTGCTGAATGACGAGCGGTTCGGCCGGCGCCCCGAGGCGGGGAGTGCCGGTGGCGGCACACGGTAGTGCAGACATCTGCCCTGCCGCTTGCGGCCTGACGAGAGCAAATAGGGCAGAGGTCTGCACTGACAGGGCAGGGTTCTGCACCGTGCGATAGAGCAGTGACGATCACTCCACCGCCCGACCCAAACCTCGACGCGCTCCGCCAGGAGCTGTCACGACTGCGGGCCGAACGCGGCTGGACCTACGACGAACTCGCCGCCCGAACCGGCCTGTCACGCCGCACGCTGATTGAGATCGAACAGGGCCGCACCATCGGCACCCTCGCCACCTGGCACGCCCTCGCCCACGCCCTCGGCGCCCCGCTCGACCAGCTCTTCGGCACCCTCTGCGTCGGCCACGAACCCCCCGAGCGGCCCGCTCCCTGACCGCTCGGCGAAAGCCTCAAGGGCCCAGTTGCCGGGAGGCCTGACGCCACCCGAAACGGCGACCAGCACCGAACGCACGCACGAAGAAGCGAACTCCAGCACGACTGACGCGGCCATGACGGTGACCCCAGCGGCCTCGTCAGCCCAGTTGCCGCGTGTCGGCCGTCATCGTCTGCCGTCATGCGCTCGACGAACAACTCCTTCGCTGATGACGGCAGTGCCTGGGACGGCAGCCGCAAGAACTACCAGCCCCGCCGGGCGCTGCGTATCGACGCGGACAGTCCCAGTCGGTTGCTGCGCTCCGCGCAGGGCGGCCGGTGCGACTTCTGCGGCAACCGTGTGGAGTGGTACCAGCGCCCCAGCAGTACTCCCGTCCCGCTCCACCCCGAGGAACTGCCCGCCGGCACCGTTCCTGCGGGGGAGCGCTGGCACGTCTCCTCTGGCGCCGCCCACGCCGGCCACGACGGGAGCGCCTGGTGCCGGGTTCGGCACCACGCGGTGTGCCCGGCCGGCCCGGCGGGCAATCGCAGCCCGCTGCTGGCGGAGACGCGCCGCGCACTGGGTCTGACCTCGCGTCGGCTACAGAACGCCGGCTTGTTCACGCCCCGTCCTGAGATGGAGTCGGCCCCTGCGCCGCCCTGCCTGCCGGTTCGGCCGGTGGTGTGCCTGCTCTACACCCGCTACCTCGCCCCCGGGCCTCTCGAGCACCTGCAGTGCGTGGCCCACACTCGCACCCGCCGCCGCTGCCCTCTGCCGGTCCAAGACCCAGGCGCCCTGCCGGGTATGTGGCGCCTGGAGCCAGCAGATCCGCTGCTTAGCCCCGGTGGCGGCCGCCTGCCGATCGCGCAGGAGGTGATGGCGGTCTATGACCTGACCGGACTGCCGTATGCCGAGCAGTTGCGCTGGCACAAGCAGCGCTGCTCCACGCACGCCGACATCGGCGAGGCCGCGGATCATGCGCGGACCGAGTGGGAGCCCTTCGACCGGGCGCGCCACCGCCCATACGTCTGCGATCGGCTTCCCGATCCCTAACCCGCGCTCGGGCAGGAGCCGCTATCTCCGCCTGAAGGTGCGGCGGTCGTCATCGCGCTGCGGTCCGCGGTGCCGCTCCGGCAGCCTCCTAGATGTCGAGTCCGTTCTCTGTCTATTTGTGAGGCGCCCATGTCCAAGACCTTGATCGGTACTCCCGACCCCGATCAGCCCTCACCCGGGCCTGCATTGTGCGACGAGCATGCCGAGTGCATGGTCCTAGTGGCCATGCTCCACCACCCGCAGCTGGTCCCGTACCTCATGGCGGTCCTGCGGACGACGCATGCAGCCCGGCCTGCGGGGACGTCTTCCGTGCCACAGCCGCGGTCCATCGCCGCAAGGAGCCCTGCACCCCGGCAGCCGTTGCGACGGAGCTCAAGCGCCGGCGGCAAGCCAGCACCGACGACTCTGCGGTAGAGGCGAGGACGGGCCTGCTCCACGACCTTGCTCGTGCCGCAGCACCGGCGGAGCCGGTGGTGGTGCATTACGCGGCGATCGTTCGGGACCTGGCCGCGCTGCGCCGCCACGCGGCTGCTCACCCGGAGGGGATGCCGTCGATGCCGATGCGCGGCTTCCTCACCGACGACGACACCTGACCAACCTCGCGCAGCTCAACCGCGCTCTCACAGATCGATGAAGCTCAACGTGCTGAAGCTCACTGACGAACAGATCGCGGCCGCCGACGCCTTCGCCACCGGAGATCACCTGGTGATCCAGGCCGGTGCTGGCACCGGCAAGACCACCACCCTCACCCAGCTTGCGACCAGCACCTCACGGCGGGGCCTGTATGTGGCGTTCAACCGGTCCATCGCCCGGGACGCCGCCGGCCGCTTCCCCGGCACGGTGCTGTGCAAGACAGCGCACTCCCTGGCCTATGCCGCTATCGGGCACCGCTACCGTGCCCGCCTGAACGGCCCCCGCGTGCCCGGGAGGCACACCGCCGACGCACTGGGGATCACCAAGCCCATGCGCATCGGCAACTACGTCGTGTGGCCAGCGACGCTGGCCTCCGTGGCGCAGCGCACGGTTACCCGGTTCTGCCAGTCCGCCGACCCCGTCATCGAACGCCACCATGTGTCACCGCTCCGTGGCCTGGCCGCAATCCTGCACGCGGAACTCGCCCGCCGCATCCTGCCCTACGCCCGCGCGGCCTGGGCCGACCTGCAGAACCCTGACACCGGAGCGGTCCGCTTCGAACACGACCACTACCTGAAGATCTGGGCCCTGTCCGACCCGAAACTCCCCACCGACTTCGTCCTCCTGGACGAAGCCCAGGACACCAACCCCGTCCTCGAGCAGGTCCTGCTCAACCAGCGCGGCCACGCCCAGCTCGTCATGGTCGGCGACTCCGCGCAGGCCATCTACGGCTGGCGTGGCGCCAAGGACGTCATGACCGGCTTCGACGGCACCGCCCTGTCGCTGACGCAGTCCTTCCGTTTCGGCCCCATCCTCGCGCTGGAGGCCAACCGGTGGCTGGCGATCGCAGGCGCCCCGATCCGCCTGGAAGGCAACGAGGCGATTCCCACCGAGGTCGGTGCGGTGACGAAGCCGGATGCGGTGCTGTGCCGCAGCAACGTCGGAGCCATGGCCCAGATTTTTCGCTTCCTCGCCAAGGGCCGCAGGGTCGCGCTGGTCGGGGGAGGCCAGGCCCTGCGCGGCCTGACGCTGGCTGCCCGGGACTTGCAGGACGGACGCCGCACCTCGCATCCCGAGTTGGTGCTGTTCACCTCCTGGGGTCAGCTGCAGGACTACGCCGAACACGACCCCGCCGGCAGTGACCTGCAGCCCCTGGTCGACCTCGTCGACCACCACGGCACCGATGCCGTCTTGGCCGCGGTCAACCGCCTCGTCCTCGAGAGCGACGCACAGGTGACGATCTCCACCGCACACAAATCCAAGGGCCGCGAGTGGCCCCAGGTCGAGATTGCCGACGACTTCTACCCACCCAAAGACAACGACGACAAGGACGAGCACGGAAACCCCCTGCCCGGGCCGATCGACGACGCCGACGCACGGCTCGCCTACGTCGCCGTCACCCGCGCACGCGCCCGCCTCGACCTCGGCGGCCTGGAATGGATCAACGAACACCCCGACGGAAATCCTCCGGGGTCACACTCCTGGCCAACCGGCGACCTGGTTGCTGTTGCAGGCTGAGCCGAACCGCGGATCGGCAACTTCCGCCCGCGCCCACACCATCAGGCGACGACAGAAACACCATAGGCTCACGAACCGCCCTCTCAAAGCCCCATGCGGTGTGCGCGGCGTTCTGGGGCGGCGGGGCGTTGGACAGGCATTTTCGCCGGCGAAAGCACCGGCGGCCTTGGGCCTACCCTCGCTCAGCAGCCGGCCGTGGTCGGCGAGGATGTCGCCGACGCGCCCTCGGCCCTGTCGGCCACGGCTGAGCTGTCCCCTGGCGGCGACCGCAAGACCGATTCCGCCGGTGCGCTCCAGGTTACTCAAGTCACGTCGTTTCGAACCGACGTGCGTAAGTCCTCAATGGCGGAAGCCGGTGACGGAGGATGATGCGCGGGACTTGTGTCAGCGTTCCATGAGGTATCCGGGGAGGGCGATCGACGGGTCGAGCTCGTCGGCGGGTTCGGGCGTCCCGTAGGCGCGGGTGACGGGCAGCACGCCCGCCCAGTGGGGGAGGGCCAGATCCTCGGGGTCGTCGCCGGGGCCGCCGGTGCGCACCTTGGCGGAGACCTCGTGGAGGTCGAGGGCGATGACGGCGGTGGCGGCCAGTTCCCTGGCGTTGGCGGGGCGGGAGTCGGCGGCCCGGCCGGGCACGATGTGGTTGACCAGGGTGTCCAGGGCCGCGGAGCACTCGGCGGGGTCGGTGACCTGGCGGGCCACGCCGTGCACCACCACGGAGCGGTAGTTGATCGAGTGGTGGAAGGCGGACCGGGCCAGCACGAGCCCGTCGAGGTGCGTCACGGTCAGGCAGACCGGGAGCCCGGTGTCCTCGCCGGCGCCGCGCAGCGGACGGG
>NZ_FZOF01000075.1 GCF_900188405.1 Actinacidiphila glaucinigra
TCCCAGCCGCGATCCTCAGGAAAACCGGAGATCGCATCACGGCCCTCAACCACAAGCCGCCACAGATCCTCCGGGCTCTCCACCCCACCCGGATAACGGCAGCCCAGACCCACGATCGCGATCGGCTCGTCGTCACGCAGGACGACAGGCACGGCTGCCGTCACCACGGTTGCCACGCCGACCAGTTCGCCCTGTACGTACTCCGCGAGAGCGGCGGAGGTCGGATAGTCGAAGACGAGGGTGGCCGGCAGGCGCAGCCCGATCGCCGCAGCAAGGCGGTTGCGCAGCTCGACGGCGGTCAGCGAGTCGAAGCCCAGCTCACGGAACGACCGGTCCGGCTCCACCCCCTCCGGACTCGCATGTCCGAGCACCGCCGCGACTTCGGAGCGCACCAGCTCCAGGACATGAGCCTCCTGCTCGGCCACGGACAGTCCGGCCAGGCGATCGGCCACGGACTCGACGCCGGCCTTCGCGGCGCGGCGGGCCGGGACACGGACCAGGCCGCTCAGCAGCGGCGGCAGCATGCCGCCGGCGGAAGCCTGGGAACGCAGGGCCGCCAGGTCGAGCTTCAGCGGCACGAGTACGGCGGTCGGAGAGGCGGCCGCGGTGTCGAAGAGGGCCAGGCCTTCCTGCTCGCTCAGGGCGTTCACGGTGCTGCGTCCGGAACGCGTCACCTCGCCTGCCATGCCGCCGTCCCACAGGCCCCACGCCAGCGACGTCGCCGCCAGCCCCTGCGACCTGCGGTGCCTGGCAAGCGCGTCCAGGAAGGCGTTGGCGGCGGCGTAGTTCGCCTGCCCCGCGTTGCCGAACACGCCCGCAGCCGACGAGAACAGCACGAACGCCGACAGGTCCATGCCCTGCGTCAGCTCGTGCAGGTTCCACGCCGCATCCACCTTCGGACGCAGGACCGCCGACAAACGCTCCTGGTCCAGGGACGCGATGACGCCGTCGTCCAGGACACCTGCTGTGTGCACCACCGCCGACAGCCCCGGAGCCGCGTCGAGCACAGCGGCCAGCGCATCCCGATCGGCCACATCGCACGCCGCCCACGCCACCGACGCACCCAGCTCAGCCAGCTCCGCCGTCAGCTCCGCAGCACCCGGCGCGGCATCACCCCGCCGGCTCACCAACAGCAGATCCCGCACCCCGTACTCGACGACAAGGTGCCGCGCGAACAACGCGCCCAGTTCACCACTGGCACCCGTCACCAGCACCGTGCCGTCCAAAATCAGCGGCTCCGCCTCCGGCGCCACCACCGCACGGACCAGACGCGGCACCAGGAACGTCCCCGCCCTGACCGCGACCTCCGGCTCACCCGAACCCAACACCGCCGCGACGGTGTCCGCGTCGATCTCACCGTCGAGGTCGATCAGACCGAAGCGGCCCGGGTTCTCCGACTGCGCCGACCGCACCAGACCCCACACCGGGGCATGCACCAGATCCGCAACCTCCTCGCCCGGCACAGCAGCCACCGCACCCCGCGTCACGAACACCAGACGCGACTCGGCAAAGCGCTCGTCGGCCAGCCACTCCTGCACCAGACCCAGTACCCGACCGGTCTCCGCACGCACGGCGTCAGGCAGACCCACGGCTGCGGCGGCGTCCAAGGACACCGCCACGACCTCCGGCACGGCCTGGCCCTCGTCGGCAAGGGCGACGAGGCCCGTGCTTCCGAGCCAGACCACCTTCTGCGGATCGTTCACCGACGCCAGCGCGGAGGGCAGCGCCGTCCAGTCGACCGCGAAGAGGGAGTCCTGCCGGGTGCCGTGTGCCGCGTCGATCTGCTCGGGCGAGACCGCGCGCAGTGCCAGCGACTCCACCGACGCAACCGGCGCACCCGTAGTGTCGGCCAGCTCCAGCGACACCGCGCCGTCCCCGGCCGCCGCCAACCGTACCCGAACCGCCGACGCACCAGCGGCATGCAACCTCACACCGTTCCACGAGAACGGCAGCCGCGCACCACCCTCCGAGTCCGCAAGCACGCCACCCAGGGCCACCGTGTGCAGCACGGCGTCCAACAGCGCCGGATGCACACCGAAACCCTCGGCATCCCCCTGCGCCTCCACCGGCACGGCCACCTCGGCAAACAGCTCATCACCGCGGCGCCACGCCGCCCGCAACCCCTGGAACAGCGGACCGTAGACGAGACCCGCCTCAGCCAACGCCTCGTACGCCGCATCGACCTCGACGACGCCCGCGCCGGCAGGCGGCCACACGGACAAGTCAGCCGCACTCGGGCGTACGTCGTCCGTCAGCACACCCACCGCATGACGCACCCACACCGATTCCGCGTCATCCGGCCGTGAATGCACCGCCACCGAACGTCCGCCGGATGCGTCAACTTCCCCGACCACCACCTGCAGCTGAACGGCACCGGACTCCGCCAGCACCAAGGGCGCCTGAAGCGTCAACTCCTCCAGAACCCGGCTACCAACCTGCTCGCCCGCGTGAAGAGCCAGCTCCACGAACGCCGTACCCGGCAGCAGCATCGAGCCGAAGACCACGTGATCCGCCAACCACGGATGCGAACGCATCGACAACCGCCCAGTGAACACACGCCCATCAGCGTCCGCGAGCTCAAGGGCCGCACCAAGCAGCGGATGATCGGTCGCGCCGAGGCCGGCGGACGTCACGTCCCCGCTCAGGGCGTGCGCGGGCGCCTCCAGCCAGTAGCGCTGCCGCTGGAAGGCATAAGTGGGCAGGTCGGCGAACCCTGCGCCGGCCCCGCCGAAGTAGGCCTGCCAGTCGACCGCGACGCCCCGGGTGTGGGCGTGGGCCAGGGCACTGATGACGGTCTCGGCCTCCGGTCGGGCCTTGCGCAACAAGGGAACGAAGGCGGCACCTTCGCCGGTCGCACACTCCTGCGCCATCGCCGACAGCACGCCGTCCGGGCCGAGTTCCACGAACGTGGTGACACCGGCGGCCTCCAGGACGCGGACGCCGTCCAGGAATCGCACGGCTTCGCGGACGTGACGCACCCAGAAGTCAGGCGAGGCCATCTCGTCGGTGACCACGGCACCGGTCAGGTTGGACACGACCGGTATGCGCGGGGTCTCGAACGACAGCCCCGCAACCACCTCACGGAAGGCGTCGAGCATGCCGTCCATGTGCGGCGAATGGAACGCATGACTGACCGACAGCCGCTTCGACTTGCGATCCGGGAAGGACTCCGCGATCGCGAGCGCGGCATCCTCGTCGCCCGCGATGACGACCGACTCCGGACCGTTCACCGCCGCGACGCTCACCCGCTCGTTCAGCCGCGGCAGGACCTCGTCCTCCGAGGCCTGCAGCGCGATCATCACCCCACCGGCCGGCAGCGCCTGCATCAGCCGACCACGTGCCGCGACCAGCGTGCACGCGTCGTCCAGCGACAACACCCCTGCCACATGAGCGGCCGCGATCTCACCGACGGAGTGGCCGGACAGGAAGTCCGGACGCACACCCCACGACTCCAGCAGCCGGAACAGCGCCACCTCGATCGCGAACAGCGCCGGCTGGGCGTGCTCGGTCCGGTCCAGCACCTCAGTGTCATCGCCGAACAGCGCATCCAGCCCGAGTCGCTCACGGACCGCGTCCAACGACTGAGCGAACACCGGATACGCCTCGTGCAGTTCTCGGCCCATGCCCAGCCGCTGACTCCCCTGCCCGGTGAAGAGGAAGGCGAGCTTTCCGGTGCTCGCGGTGCCCCGTGTCACCGATGCCGCCGGGCTGTCGGCCTCGAGTGCGGCCAGGCCGCGCAGGAGTTCATCCCGGTCCGAGGCCACGACCGCCGCTCGGTGCTCGAAAGCGGCACGCTTGGTGGCCAGGGAGGACGCGACGGCGGCACCGACATCGACGGCGTCTTCGAGGTGGGAGCGGAGCCGGGCCGCCTGGTCGCGCAGCGCGTCCGAGGACTTCGCCGACAGGACGTACGGCAGGACTTCCGTCGGTGCCTGCTTCCGTGCTTCGACCGGTGCGGGTGTGGGTTCGGGGGCCTGTTCGATGATGGCGTGTGCGTTGGTGCCGCTGAAGCCGAACGACGACACGGCGGCGCGACGCGGGCGGCCGGTCTCCGGCCAGGCCGTCTGCTCGGCAAGCAGCGAGACCGCGCCCTCCGACCAGTCCACGTGCGGGGACGGCTCGTCGACGTGCAGTGTCCTGGGCAGCACGCCGTGGCGCATCGCCATGACCATCTTGATGATGCCCGCGACACCAGCCGCCGCCTGGGTGTGGCCCATGTTCGACTTGATCGAACCCAGCCACAGCGGCTG
>NZ_FZOF01000059.1 GCF_900188405.1 Actinacidiphila glaucinigra
TCCCTGGACATGTCCGCCGCGTACACCACCAAGGCCGACAACGCCTACCCGATCGTCCTGGTGACCTACGAGATCGCCTGCGACAAGGGCAACAAGGCCGAGACCCTGCCGCTGGTCAAGTCCTTCCTGGGCTACACCGCCTCCGAGGAGGGCCAGTCGATCCTCTCCGAGGCCGGCTACGCGCCGCTCCCGGCCGAGATCGCCACGAAGGTCCGCTCCACCGTGGACGCCCTGTCCTGACCCAGTCGGCCGGCCCCGCGACACACGTCGCGGGGCCGGTCGCACTTCCGGTGCACCGCCGCCGGGGGAGTGATCCCCCACCCAGACCGGAGAAAAAACCGATGGCTATAACTACACAGAACCCCACCCCGCCAACGGCCGCGAAGCACGCGGGGGCGAACGTCACGCGCCCTGGCGACAAGATCTTCTCGGGCCTCTCCCGTGGTTCCGGCATCCTGCTGCTGGTCGTCATGGCGTCGATCGCGATCTTCCTGACGATCCGCGCGATCAACGCGATCTCCAAGGACCACGGCAACTTCCTGACCACCTTCGAGTGGAACGCCAACGCCAACCCGCCGGTCTTCGGCATCGCGGTGCTGGCCTACGGCACGATCGTCAGCTCGATCATCGCGATGGCCATCGCGGTCCCGATCGCGGTCGGCATCGCGCTGTTCATCTCGCACTACGCGCCGCGCCGCCTCGCCTCCCCGCTCTCGTACATCGTCGACCTGCTCGCCGCCGTGCCCAGCATCATCTACGGCCTGTGGGGCGCGCTGTTCCTGGTCCCGCACCTGACCGGCCTCAACATGTGGCTGGACGAGTACCTCGGCTGGACCGTCGTCTTCGAGAAGGAAGACCCGCAGGGCGCGGCCCGCTCGATCTTCACCGTCGGCATCCTGCTGGCGATCATGATCCTCCCGATCATCACCAACGTCAGCCGTGAGGTCTTCCGGCAGGTGCCGCGCATGCACGAGGAGGCCGCCCTGGCCCTCGGCGCGACCCGCTGGGAGACCATCCGCATGTCGGTGCTCCCCTTCGCCCGGTCCGGCATCATCAGCGCCTCGATGCTCGGCCTCGGCCGCGCGCTCGGCGAGACGATGGCCGTCGCCACGGTGCTGTCCGCCGCGCCCATCCTGTCGGTGCACGTGCTGGACCCGGTCGGCGGGACCTTCTCCCAGAACATCGTCGCCAAGTTCGGCGAGGCCAACGAGTTCGGCCGTGACGCGCTGATCGCCTCCGGTCTGGTGCTCTTCGTCATCACCCTGCTCGTCAACGGCGCCGCCCGCGCGATCATCGCCAAGCGCAAGGAATACTCGGGGGCCAACGCATGAGCCACGCAGTCGCAGACAAGCGCTCGGCGCCCGCGGTGCCGCAGCGGGCCCTGGCCCAGCGCCGGCTCCCGAAGTGGGCCCCCGCGGGCATGGCGGCCGGCGCGATCGCGCTCGCCGTCGGCATCGGCATCGGTGCCGGCCTGGACAGCAAGCTCCAGTGGGGCCTGATCGCCGTCCTGCTGTTCGTGCTCGGTACCTACACGATCGCCACCGCGGTCGAGGGCCGCCGCCAGGCCAAGGACCGGGTCGCCACCAGCGTCGTCTGGGCGTCCTTCATCCTCGCCGCGCTCCCGCTGTACTCCCTGATCCAGACCACGGTCAGCAAGGGCGTCAAGATCCTCGACGGCGCCTTCCTGTCGCACTCCATGAACGGCGTGCTGACCATCGGCGAGGGCGGCGGTGTCTACCACGCCATCATCGGCACCCTGGAGCAGGTCGGCATCGCCACCGCCATCGCGGCCCCGATCGGCATGCTGACCGCCGTCTACCTGGTCGAGTACGGCAAGGGCCGGCTCGCCCTGGCGGTGACCTTCTTCGTCGACGTCATGACGGGCATCCCGTCGATCGTCGCCGGTCTGTTCATCCTGTCGACCTGGAACCTGCTGCTGGGCTTCGGCCCCTCGGGCTTCGCCGGCGCCATGGCCCTGGCCATCCTGATGATGCCGGTCGTCGTCCGCTCCACCGAGGAGATGCTCAAGCTCGTCCCGAACGAGCTGCGCGAGGCCTCGCTGGCGCTCGGTGTGCCCAAGTGGCGCACCATCGTGAAGGTGGTCATCCCGACCGCGATCGGCGGCATCACCACGGGCGTCATGCTCGCGGTCGCCCGCATCGCCGGCGAGAGCGCCCCCATCGCGCTGTTGGTCTTCGGCAACAACCTGATCAACAACGACCCGTTCAACGGCCCTCAGGCCTCGCTGCCGTTCTACATCTTCCAGCAGTACCAGAACGGCAACGACGCGAGCTATGACCGGGCGTGGGCGGCGGCACTCGTGCTGATCGCCTTCGTCATGATCCTCAACCTGATGGCGCGCGGCATCGCGCGCTGGAAGGCCCCGAAGACCGGTCGCTGACGCGGCCAACATCAGCGACCCAAGGATTGCGAGCATCACCACCATGGCCAAGCGAATCGACGTCAGCGGACTCTCCGCGTACTACGGCGGCTTCAGGGCGATCGACGACATCTCGATGAACATCGAGCCGCGCACGGTGACGGCCTTCATCGGCCCGTCCGGCTGCGGCAAGTCCACCTTCCTGCGCACCCTCAACCGCATGCACGAGGTCACCCCCGGCGGCCGCGTCGAGGGCAAGGTGCTCCTGGACGACGAGAACCTCTACGGCCCCGGCGTGGACCCGGTCTCCGTGCGCCGCACGGTCGGCATGGTCTTCCAGCGCCCCAACCCGTTCCCGACGATGTCGGTCTACGACAACGTCGCGGCCGGCCTGAAGCTCAACGGCGTCAAGAAGAAGAGCGACCTCGACACGATCGTCGAGAAGTCGCTGCGCGGCGCCAACCTCTGGAACGAGGTCAAGGACCGCCTCAACAAGCCCGGTTCGGGCCTGTCCGGCGGTCAGCAGCAGCGTCTGTGCATCGCCCGCGCCATCGCGGTCGAGCCCCAGGTCCTGCTGATGGACGAGCCCTGCTCCGCGCTCGACCCGATCTCCACCCTCGCCATCGAGGACCTAATCGGTGAGCTCAAGGAGCGCTTCACCATCGTCATCGTGACCCACAACATGCAGCAGGCCGCGCGCGTCTCGGACCGCACCGCCTTCTTCAACCTCTCGGCGGTCGGCCAGCCCGGCAAGCTCATCGAGATCGACGACACGGAGCGGATCTTCTCCAACCCGTCCGTCCAGGCGACCGAGGACTACATCTCCGGCCGCTTCGGCTGACAGGTCCCGCCCCCCCCCAGCCGTCCTGCGGTGCTGCATGGCGGTGCCACCGCAAGGCGAAGGCCCGCCCCCCGTTCCGGGGGGCGGGCCCATTTGCGTCCCGGCCGGGGAAAGGCCGGAGGCGGCGGCCGGTGTCCGGCCGCCGCCTCCTCCTCGTGTCGCTCCCGCCGTGCCCGCGCCCGCCGGGCCGTGAACGGCTCAGCCGAAGGCCACGTGCACCACGGCATAGACCAGCGCCGCCACCAGCGCCGCGGCCGGCATCGTGATGAACCAGCCGGTCACGATGTTCTTGGCGACTCCCCAGCGGACCGCGTTGACCCGCTTCGTCGCACCCACGCCCATGATCGCCGAGGTGATGATGTGGGTCGTGGAGATGGGCGCCTTGAAGATGTAGGCGGTCGTGTAGAGGATCGACGCCGCCGTGGTCTCCGCGGCGAAGCCCTGCGGCGGGTCCAGCTCGATGATCTTGCGGCCGAGGGTGCGCATGATGCGCCAGCCGCCCGCGTACGTGCCGAGCGAGAGCATCGCGGCGCAGGCGAACTTCACCCACAGCGGGATGCCGTCGCCCTCCTCCTGCACGTCGGCGATGGTCAGCGCGAGCACCACGACGCCCATCGTCTTCTGCGCGTCCTGCAGGCCGTGGCCGAGCGCCATGCCCGCCGCCGAGACGGTCTGCGCGATACGGAAGCCGCGCTTGGCCTTGTGCGGGTTGGCCTTGCGGAAGATCCACAGGATGGCCAGCATCACCAGGTAGCCGACGACCAGGCCGACGATCGGCGACAGGAACATCGGCAGGATGATCTTCTCCACCACCCCGGACCAGATGACCCCGGTTCCGCCGGCCATCGCCGCCCCCACCAGACCGCCGAACAGCGCGTGGCTGCTGGAGGAGGGCAGGCCGTAGTACCAGGTGATGAGGTTCCAGACGATCGCCCCGACCAGCCCCGCGAAAAGGATCGCCATGCCGGTCTGCCCGTGCGGCGTCTCGATCAGGCCCTCGCTGACCGTGTGCGCGATCCCGGTGCCGAGGAAGGCGCCGGCGAGGTTCATCACCGCGGCCATCGCCAGCGCGACCCGCGGGGTCAGCGCCCGGGTGGACACGGAGGTGGCGATGGCGTTCGCGGAGTCGTGGAAGCCGTTGGTGTACGTGAAGAAGAGCGCGACGCCGATGGTCACGACCAGAGAGAAGGTCTCCACCGGGGTCAGGACTCCTTGACCGCGATGGTCTCCACGGTGTTGGCCACGTGCTCGAAGGCGTCCGCCGCCTCCTCCAGGACGTCCACGATCTGCTTCAGCTTGAGCACCTCGATCGCGTCGTACTTGCCGTTGAAGAGGTGGGCCAGCAGCTTGCGGTGGATCTGGTCCGCCTGGTTCTCCAGCCGGTTGACCTCGATCCAGTACTCGGTGAGGTTGTCCATGGTGCGCAGGTGCGGCATCGCCTCGGCGGTCAGCTCGGCCGCCCGGGCCAGCACCTCGATCTGCTGTTCGACCCCGCGGGGCAGTTCCTCGATCTGGTACAGCACGACCAGGTCGACGGCCTCCTCCATGAAGTCCATGATGTCGTCGAGGGACGAGGCCAGCGAGTAGATGTCCTCGCGGTCGAAGGGCGTGATGAAGGAGGAGTTCAGCTGGTGGAAGATCGCGTGCGTAGCGTCGTCCCCCGCGTGCTCCGCGGCACGCATCCTTTCGGCGATCTCCGAGCGGGTGGCCGAATCGGCCCCGAGCAGTTCCATGAGGAGCTTCGACCCTGTGACGATGTTGTCCGCGGATGCGGCGAACATGTCGTAGAAGCTCGTCTCCCTGGGGGTCAGACGAAAGCGCACGTGAAGTCCTCGGAATACATCGGTTTCGGTCGCATTGATGCTAGGCGCATCATCCGGCAACAGCTAACCGGCGACCTACAGTGTCGCTCATCGCCGCGGGTGCGCCCCAGCAGGGGTTCTCCGCGCACCCTCGCACATTGGGGCGAATTCGGTACGATATACCCGGCCGGGGTATCGGGGGGCAGGAGGGACATCATGACGGTCACCGAGACCGGCGGCGCCGAGGAGCAGACTCAGTCGCCCACGGACGACGCCGGGCACGCCGACACCGCCGGGGACACCCACGGGCACGAGGCGCACCAGCACGGCTACGCCAAGCAGAAGGACCAGCACCTCAAGCGGCTGCGCCGCATCGAGGGGCAGATCCGCGGTCTGCAGCGCATGGTCGAACAGGACGTGTACTGCATCGACATCCTCACCCAGGTGTCGGCCGGCACGAAGGCTCTGCAGTCCTTCGCTCTGCAGTTGCTGGAGGAGCACCTGCGGCACTGCGTCGCGGACGCCGCGGCGAAGGGCGGACCCGAGGCCGACGACAAGGTGGCCGAGGCCACCGCCGCCATAGCCCGGCTGCTCCGGAGTTAGCGGCCGGCCCCTGCCGGCCGCCGGGTCCCCTGCGCGGGCACGCGGGGGCCCACGTTGAGCACCTCGTCGATGCGCTCGGAACTCAGCCGTTCCTCGGTCGTCGCCGACGCCGCGATCATCAGCTCGCAGCACAGCTCGATCTCCGCGAGGGCCACGTGGACCTGGTCGTCCTGGTCCAGGAGCCACACCGCCACGTGCACCACCTCCTCCCCGCCCAGCGTAGGGACTGGTGCACGGTCCGTGCATGACACGGACGGACCATTTCGGCAAGCCCTCAGGGGCCGGTCGCAGAAACGATCTTCCCCGTGTAGATGTCGGTCGCGCGGGGCAGGGTGACCCGCACCGGCGCCCCGAAACCATACATGCCGGTCGTCGATACCACCGTGACCTGCGTCGGCGCGCTCCGTACGCCGGCGCCGCCGCCGTTGCTGAAGGTGAAGCGCTGCCGCACCTTGCGCAGCCGGCCCTCCTCGTCGAGCCAGGCGTCGAACGGCACCCGGGTCACGGTGAAGCCGTCCGCCGCGGCCGCGAGCTCCGCCCGTACCAGCGGGGAGGCGACGCGTGCGGCGTCCGCGATGTCCGTGACCCCCTGGAAGTGGCGCACCCGCACCCCGTCCAGGGTCTCCGCCCCGGTCTGCCGCACCTCCCGCGCCGCCCGCAGCAGCTCCGCGGCCACCAGGGGATCGGTGGCGCCGCCCGTGACGAGGTTGCCGTCCGGCAGCCGGGTCGTGTCGACCCGCACCCACTTGTCTGCGGGCACGCCCTCGCCGCGGTTCTTCATGTAGAGGGCGCCGGGTGTCAGCAGCTCGGTGACCGGATCGTGCTCCGCGTCCCCGGCCGCGTCCGGCGGCAGGACGACCTGCAGCCTGCCGCGCCGCTCGGCGTAGTCGAAGGATCCGCTGCCCCTGATGGCGATCTTCGTGCCGCCGCTGGCCATCTCCATCGACGTGGCGACCTTCGAGCTGCCCTCGGCGACCAGCGAGTCCACCGCCCGCCGCAGGGTCTCCCCGGCGCCGACCGGGCGGTTGTCCACCTCGGCGGCCTCGCCCCCTGTCGAGCACCCCGCCACCGCCAGTACGCACAACCCGAGACCCACGGCTGCCGCAGTCGCCCGGCCGAGCTGCCCCATCTCCGCCAACCCCCCGCACCATGCCGCGCCTCGGACGTCGTGGGGCATAACGAGGTGCAGGGCACCGCGTCACGGCCGGTAGCTTTGTTCCGTGCCTCCCAGCGATCCGGCCCCGCCCGTCCACCGGGCGACCACCTCCGACAAGGGCGCCTTCTCCCACGCGACCTGCGTCTGCGGCTGGCGGGGCCCCGCCCGCCGCGCCCGCGACCGCGCCCGCCGTGACGCCTCCGAGCACGAGCGGGGCTGACGCCGACCCGGCGCACGTCACACTCCCTTCCCGCAACCGGTCACCTGTTCCCCACCGTCCTCACGGACGACCACACGGGGGAAGCGGAGCGGGAGGCCCCACCTTGAACCGACGAACTTTGATCCGCGGCGGCGCAGGCATCGCCGTGACGGGCTGGCTGACCGCGGCCTGCACCCCGGAGAGCGGCCGCTCCTCGCACGCCGGCAGCCCCGCGCCCGGCACTCCCGGCGCCGCCACGACCCCCGGCGGGACGGCCTCCCCCAGCGCCTCGCCGACCGTCCGCCCCGACTGGAAGGCCCTCGGCCGCACCCTGGACGGCCGCCTCGTCCTGCCCGACGACGCGGACTACGCCACCGCCCGCCTGCTGTACAACACCCGCTTCGACGGACAGCGCCCCGCCGCCGTGGCGTACGTCTCCGGCACCGAGGACATCGGCGAGTGCCTGGACTTCGCCCGCCGCACCGGCGTGCCCGTCTCGGTCCGCAACGGCGGGCACTCCTACGCCGGCTACTCCGGCGGCAAGGGCCGGCTCGTCCTCGACGTCTCCTCCATGGCCTCCGTGGGTCTCTCCGGCGGCACGGCGACGATCGGGGGCGGGGCGAAGCTCATCGACGTCTACAGCCGGCTCGGCGCGAGCGGGCGCACCCTGCCGGCCGGCTCGTGCCCGACGGTCGGCATATCCGGGCTCACCCTCGGCGGCGGTCACGGGGTGCTGAGCCGCGCGTACGGGCTGACCTGCGACAGCCTCACCGGCGCCGAGATCGTCACGGCGGCCGGCCGCGTACTGCGCTGCAGCGCCGACGAGAACCCGGAGCTGTTCTGGGCGCTGCGCGGCGCGGGCGGCGGGCAGTTCGGCGTGGTGACGCGGCTGACGTTCGACACACAGGCCTCCCCGCAGGTCGTCACCGGCTACCTGAGCTGGCCCTGGAGCAAGGCCGCCGCGGTCCTGCGTGCCTGGCAGGAGTGGGGGCCCACCCAGCCCGACGAGATCTGGTCCGCCCTGCACCTGGACAAGTCGGGCACCGGGTCCCCGCAGATCAGCATCGCCACCGTGGGCATCACCTCGCGCGACGGGCTCGCGAACGCCGTC
This sequence comes from Actinacidiphila glaucinigra, assembly GCF_900188405.1. GTDB lineage: Bacteria > Actinomycetota > Actinomycetes > Streptomycetales > Streptomycetaceae > Actinacidiphila > Actinacidiphila glaucinigra. The sequence goes on from NZ_FZOF01000059.1 coordinate 8,093, forward strand.
GACCGGCTCGCCGACCGCATCGGGGCCTCCGCGACCACCGTCTCCCTGCACCCGCGCTCGTACCTCGACGCGGCCCTCGCCTACGCGGGCTGCTCGAACCTGAGCACCGCCCAGTGCCACCTGCCCGGCAGCACCCCGGGCCGCAGCCCCTCCGGCCGGCTCGGCCGGGAGACCTACGCGGCACGCTCCGACTTCTACGACCGCTCGCTGTCCGCCGCCGGCATCCAGACCCTCCTGTCGCAGGTGGAGGGGCTCCGCTCCGGCTCCGGCAGCGTCTCGCTCACCGCGCTCGGCGGCGCCGTCAACCGCGTCTCGCCCACGGCCACCGCCTTCGTGCACCGGCGCTCGCGCTTCCTGGCCCAGTACATAGAGGCACCCGGCACCACGAACTGGCTCGCCGGGCTCCACACGGCCATGCGCCGTCACGCCTCCGGCGCCGCGTACCAGAACTACACCGACGCCACGCTGACCGACTGGCGCACCGCCTACTACGGCTCGGCCGCCGACAAGCTGACCCGTCTGAAGGCCCGCTACGACCCCACCCGGCTGTTCGGCTTCCAGCAGGCGCTCTAGGACGTGTCGTCACAGGCGCTCCCCCAACTGACGCCGGGGGAGCGCCGCCACGGCGGCCGTCAGGCGGCCAGGTCCTTGTCGACCGCCGACGGCTCCGGGTACGGCTCGCCCCGGCGGGCCTCCGGCCGGCCCGGCGCCGCCTGCACGAGCACGCCCAGGCGGGAGTCGGCCACGGCCTTCGTCAGCGGGGTGAGCAGCGCCAGCGCCGCCGGCGCGAGCAGCAGCGCGACGGCCGTGCCGAGGGCGAAGCCGCCCAGCACGTCGGTCGGGTAGTGCACGCCCATGTAGACGCGGCAGAAGCCCTCGGCGAGAGCGACGGCGACGGCGGCCAGGCCCCACTTGCGGCTGACCATGAAAAGGCCCATCGCGACGGCCATCGTCAAGGTGGCGTGGTCGCTGACGAAGGAGAAGTCGGTCTTCCCCTCCACGAGGACGTGGATGCCCTTGTGTTCCAGGAAGGGCCGCGGCCGGTCCACGAAGTTCCGCAGCGGGACGTTGAGCACCAGCGCGATCGCCGCCGCCAGCCCGGACCAGATCACGCCCGCCACGGCCGTCGGCGCCTCGGCACCGCTGCGGCGCGCCACGCGCCACCAGCACCAGCCGGCGATCAGCACCATGAGCAGGATCAGGCCGTACTCGCCGACGGCCTCCATCACGCGGTCCAGCCAGCGCGGGGCGTCCTTGGCGAGCCCGTTGATGTCGCGGAGCAGGCTGACGTCGGGGTTCGAGCCGTCAAGCGAGAGCTCTGCCACCGGTGTCCCCTAACTGTCTTCCGCCGCACCCCCGTGCACGTCCGTGTGGGGGTCGATTCTCCCCCGTCCAACGGGCGGCACGGTACGTCGCGTTCCGGTCTCCACCGGATGATCACCAAGGTGTTATCGAAGGGAGACACGTTCCCGCATGCCGGAGCGTGATGTTCAGACACAGGGACGCCGCGGCGGGCGCGACGGTCACACCGCCGCGGCGCCCGCCGCCGTCACACGCGTCGCCCCGATGTAGTCCGGGGTGTCGATCTTGTCGAAGCGGATCACCGCGCCCGTGTAGGGGGCGTTGATCATGTAGCCGCCGCCCACGTAGATCCCCACGTGGTGGATGGACCGCGGGTCGGTCAGGTCGTACGCGAAGAAGACCAGGTCGCCCGGGAGGAGCTCCTCCCGCTTCGGGTGCGGTCCGGCGTTCCACTGGTCGTTGGCCACGCGCGGCAGCTCGATCCCCACCGAGTGGTACGCCGCCTTCGTCAGGCCCGAGCAGTCGAACCGGCCGCCCTGCTCCGGCGTGCCGTTACCGCCCCACAGGTACTTCGTCCCCAGCTTCTGCTGGGCGTAGTAGATCGCGCCCGCCGCCTGCCGCGACGGCCCGACCGGGCCCACGGGCGCCGCGAAGCTCTTCTGCAGCGTCGTGATGATCCGGACGTAGTTCTGCGTCTCGCGGATCCTCGGCACCCCGCCGGACCGGATGACCCGGTACGCGCCCGCGTTGTAGGCGGCGAGCATGTTCTCCGTCGGGTTCCCGGGGACGTCCTTGACGTAGCCGGCCAGCTGGCAGTCGTACGTGGCCGCCGAGGGGATGGCGTCCGCCGGGTCCCAGACGTCGCGGTCGCCGTCACCGTCGCCGTCCACGCCGTGCGTCGCCCAGGTGCCGGGGATGAACTGCGCTATCCCCTGCGCCTGCGCGGCGCTCTGCGCCCTCGGGTTCCAGCCGCTCTCCTGGTAGAGCTGGGCCGCCAGCAGCGCCGGGTTGATGGCGTCGCAGAGGTTCCCCCACTTCTGCACCAGGTCCTGGTACGCCGCCGGCACCGCCCCCCTGGCGAGCGTCACCGCCCCGCCCCCGCCCGTCAGCTTCGCCGCCACCAGGTACGTCCCGACGACGAGCAGCATGACGAACGACATGAAGAGGCCGCCCACGACCCCCGACACCAGCCAGGCCTTCCGCGCGGTCCGCGAAGCCGCCGTCACCCGCCCCACCCCTTCGTCACATCACCCTGCCCGGCGCGGAAGGTGACGGTGCGCCAGGCCCTGGGGAGCATCCCCACCCGCAGCGCCGCCAATCGTTGCCCTCCGCTCACCACCGTGATACACAGAGTAGTCAACAAAGTCTCATCGAACACCGGATCGCACGCCAGTGTGTCCAGTCTGACGGTTGCGGCCCGGATCACATTGGGGAATCGGCTGAGAAAGTCGCCGAGTCGACATACGACGGCGGCATCCTCCGCCAAGATAGACCTTGGCTCCTTGCGCCCCGGCGAGGACGTCAACTGATCTAGCGTGGTGGTGAGTTCTCATGTTCCTGGCAGCCGAGAAGGGCGACATCAACACCATCATCGGTGGTATCGCCCCGGACTGGGGGCCTTTCGGTTCCCTGGGGAACGAAGCGCGCGTCATGATCGAGGTGGTCATGGCAGTGGCGATCCTGCTCTGCCTGGCCATCGCGATCTGGGGCGCGGCGAAACAGCGCATCGGAGCGACGGCGCTCCGCGACACCTTCAGTGCGGAGCAGGGCAAGGGACTGATCATCGCCGGCCTGACCGGCGTGTTCATCATCGGCTCCCTCGGCACGCTCTTCACCATCGTCTACGGGATGGCGGTCTAGCGACCACGCGTCGGACTCCGCACCATCCCCCGCGCACTGTCCCCAAGGGGCCCGTCCCGGCCCCGCACCCCACCCGAGGCTGTCTGCTGATGCCCACTCACCCGATGACCCCCGAGGGGGCGAGCCCCCGATGAGCCTCGGCCAGGACGGCCCCCCGACCCGTACCCGTCTCCCCGAGCCCCCGCCCGGCACGGGCGGGCCGGCCCGCCGCCCGCAGCGCTCCAGCCGCAGCCTCGTCACGGTCGTCGGCGTCGTCGTGCTCCTCATCGCCGCCATCGCCTTCGCCAACCGCGGCGGCGGCTCCCCCTCCGACTCCCCCGGCGGCGGCACCCAGGGCGGCACCTCCAACGGCGCCCGCTCCCAGCCCACATCCCCCACCGGCACGAAGCCGGTGGACGGCAAGAACGCGGGCATCCCCACGGGGTACGCCCGCACCGACCAGGGCGCGGAATCCGCGGGGGCCAACTACGCGGTGGCCCTGGTGTCGGCCGACATCCTCAACCCGGACCGGCGGCACCAGATCGTGCAGCGGCTCTTCACCGACGGCACGGTGAACGAACTGCAGGCCAAGCTCGACAACGCCTACTCGACGGACTTCCTCGCGAAGCTCGGCCTCGACGAGAACGGCAACGCGGCCGAGGACATGGTCTACGTCTCCCGGACCGTCCCCGTCGGGACCACGACCACCGAATTCCGCGGCGACGCCGCGACGGTGGAGGTCTGGTGCACGGGAGTGTTCGGAACCGCGGGCGAGGGCTCCACGAACCCGGTCGTGAACGACTGGTTCACGATGACGCTCAAGCTGCGCTGGGCGGACAATGACTGGAAGGTCGAAAGCTTCTCCCAGAAGGACGGCCCCGCGCCGGTCAACAGCGACCGCACCGCATCGACCGCCGACGAGATCGCCAACGCCGTGAAGCAGTACGGGGGGTTCACTTATGCCCGGTAGCCAGCGCCGTGCCACCGCGATCGGCGCCGCCCTGGTCACCCTGCAGACGGCGGCGGTGCTCCTGTCGGCGCGGGCCTTCGCGGCGCCGTCCCCGACCCCCTCCCCATCGGGCGGCAGGGACGAGTGCGAACTCATCGTCGGCCCCGCACGCGACTACTGCGAAAGCGGCAACGGATCCGGCCACACCCCGTCCGTCGCGGACTCGCTCGACCCCCTGGACTCGCTCGCACGCGGCTGCGCCGACGCCGCCGCCTGGGTCATCGACGGCCTCTCCGACGCGGTCAACAAGACCGCCGCCGTGGACTTCACCAACAAGGCGTTCCTCACCCAGTACGCCGTCGTCTTCGCCGCCTCCACCTTCCTCACGCTCCTGCTGTGGCTGCTGGCCGTCGCCAAGCGCGCCGTGCGCGGGGTGCCGCTCACGGAGGCCCTCACCGAGGCGGTCGGCTTCCTCTGGCTCACCGTGATCGCCTCCGCCTTCACGCCGCTGATCCTCTACACCGTCGTGTCGGCGACCGACGGCATCACGGAGGTCATCGCCTCCGGCACGTCCGCCAGTACGGACACCTTCTTCGGCTCGTTCCAGGACGCGTTGACCAAGGACTCCGACATCGGCGGCGGCCCGATCATGCTGATCGTGGTCTCCCTGGTGTCCGTGCTCGCCGCCGGCGTCCTGTGGCTCGAACTGGTCATCCGCGCCGCGCTGCTGTACGTCGGCGCCCTGCTCGGCACCGCCGTGTACTCGGGCCTGGTCGACAAGAACATGTGGCACCACGTGCGCCGTTGGGCCGGGATCATGATCGCGGTGATCCTGGTCAAGCCGGTGATCGTGGTCGTGCTGGGCCTCGCGGGCGCGCTCAGCGGCTCCGACGGGCCCACCGCGTTCGGCGCCGTCGTGTCGGGTCTGGCCATCATCCTGCTGGCCATCTTCGCCAGCGCGATGATCTACCGCTTCGTCCCCGGCTTCGGCGACGACGTGGCCAGCCTCCGCAACAACCGCAAGGCGAGCGCCGAGTCCCAGGCCGCCGCCGTCATCTCCTCCCCGGCCGCACTCGTGAAGCAGGGCATCAAGACGCACAGCACCCGCGGCGGTCCCCAGGAGCAGGCCACGGGCGGCGGCGCCCAGCCCGCGAACGCCGTACCCAGCGGCATCGCCGCGCACAGCAGCCGCAACGGCACCGCCCCGGCACCGGCCCCCGCGCCGCGCACGAACCCCGACCGCGGCAACGGCGGCGGGCCCAGCAAGACAGCAGGAGGCGAAAGCCGGTGACGTCCCAGCCCTACGCCCCACCGCAGCAACGCCGTACGTACCTGATCGGCAAGGCGCGTCCCAACGCCATCGTCGGCAAGAACCGCGAGACCGGCGAGATCACCCTGATCATCGTCGGCGCGTTCCTCGGCATGATGTGCGGCCTGCTGATCCCCGTACTGCCGCTGCGCATCCTCGGCCTGACGGGCTGGCCGCTGCTCGCCTTCGCCGCCGTCTACATGCCCTACCGGCGCCGCACCTTCTACCGCTGGTTCGAGATCAACCGCAGCTACCGCCGTACGCTGCGCTCCGCCGCGACGTACCGCTCCGCCGCCGCGGAGGCCGGCACCCGGCTCGAGGGCCGCGAGGTGGAGATCGGGTCGCCGCCCGGCATCGGCCGCATCACCTGGCTGTCGGCGCCCTTCGGCCCGGACGAGATCGCCGTACTGCTGCACGTCGACCGGCGCACCGTGACCGCCGCCATCGAGATCGAGGGCCCCGGCGTCGGCCTGCGCGACAGCGAGGACCAGGAGGCCCTCGTCGAGCGCTTCGGCACCCTGCTCAAGCACGTCGCCAACGGGGACGGATTCGTCACCCGGCTGCAGATGCTCGCCCGCACCCTGCCCGCCGATCCAGACGCCCACGCCAAGGACGTCACCCAGCGCGGCGACGACCGCGCCGAGCAGTGGCTCAAGGACTCCTACGACCAGCTGCAGTCGATGGTGTCGACCTCGTCCGAGCAGCACCGCGCCTACCTCGTCGCGTGCATGCACTACAGCCGCGAACTCGCCGCCGAGGGCAACGCCATCGCCCGCGCCGCGGGCGGCGGCCGCAAGACCCTCGACAAGGACGCCGGCATCGCCGCCGTCATGGCCCGCGAGCTCACCGACATCTGCGCCCGCCTCACCGAGGCCGACATCCGGGTCCGCCAGCCGCTCGGCCAGGCGCGGCTGTCGTCGCTCATCCACTCCATGTACGACCCGGACCACCCGATCGACCACATCCAGGCGATGACCCGCCGCAACGCATGGCCTGCGGAACTGGACGCCACCGAGCCGACCTTCCTCCAGGCCAAGACCCGCGAGTCGGCCACCCGCGCCCCGTGGTGCCACTCCACGGCCTGGGTCAAGGAGTGGCCGCTGACCCCCGTCGGTGTCAACTTCATGGCGCCGCTGCTGGTCCACACCCCGGACGTGATCCGCACCGTCGCGGTCTGCATGGACCTCGAGCCGACCGACGTCGCCATCGAGCGCATGCTCACCGAGAAGACCAACGACGACGCCGAGGCCAGCCGCGCCGCCAAGATGAACCGCGTCGTCGACCCCCGCGACATCGCCCACCACTCCCGCATCGACCAGCGCGGCGAGGACCTCGCCTCCGGCGCGGCGGGCGTGAACCTGGTCGGCTACATCACGGTCTCCTCCCGCTCCCCGGAGGCCCTGGCCCGCGACAAGCGCACGATCCGCGCCTCGGCGGGCAAGTCGTACCTCAAGCTGGAGTGGTGCGACCGGGAGCACCACCGGGCGTTCGTCAACACGCTCCCGTTCGCGACCGGCATCCGCCGCTGAGGGGCCGGGAGGTAGCACCATGCGCCTGTGCGCACTTGACGCTCCGTCTCCAAAGACGGCGCTAATGGGAAGGACGACAGGGACAACGATGCCACGCCGGAGCCTGCGCCCCGGGCGCGACGACCGCTGACGCCGAGGAGGCGCTCCACCCATGCCCATGCTGGACCCCCTCGCAGCGATCACCGACGCCTTCACCAGCTTCCTCTTCGGCAAGGTGGAGACCACCCGGCTCCCCGTCCGCACCTCCACGGGCCAGGCCCAGGCCGTCTACATGCCGACCGCCGCGCCCGGCCTGGGCGACTCGGGCGTGATCATCGGCCGCGAGGTCTACTCCGGCAAGGGCTACATCTACGACCCGTTCCAGCTGTACGGGCAGCAACTCCCGGCCCCCCACTGGCTCGTCCTGGGCGAGTCCGGCAACGGCAAGTCCGCCCTGGAGAAGACCTACGTCCTGCGGCAGCTGCGCTTCCGCGACCGCCAGGTCGTCGTCCTGGACGCCCAGGGCGAGGACGGCGTCGGCGAGTGGAACCTCATCGCCAAGGCACTCGGAATAACTCCCATCCGCCTGGACCCGATGGCGGCCCTCGACGGGGGCATCAAGCTCAACCCGCTCGACCCGGCGATCACCACCACGGGCCAGCTCGCGCTGCTCCGCACGATCATCGAGGTCGCGATGGGCCGCGGCCTGGACGAGCGCTCCGGCTTCGCGCTCAAGGTGGCCCACGCGTACGTCCACGAGACGGTCACCGACCGCCAGCCGATCCTCACCGACATCGTGGACCGGCTGCGGCACCCCATGGCCGACTCCGCCGAGTCGATGAACGTCGAGCTGGAGGACGTCCGCGCCTGGGGCCTGGACGTCGCCCTCGTCCTGGACCGGCTCGTCGACGGCGACCTGCGCGGCATGTTCGACGGCCCCACGACCGCCGGCATCGACCTCGACGCCCCGCTGATCGTCTTCGACCTGTCCCACATCGACCGCAACTCCATCGCCATGCCGATCCTCATGGCGATCGTCGGCGTCTGGCTGGAGCACACCTGGATCCGCCCCGACCGGAAGAAACGCATCTTCCTGGTCGAGGAGGCCTGGCACATCATCAACAGCCCGTTCGTCGCCCAGCTCTTCCAGCGCCTGCTGAAGTTCGGCCGCCGTCTCGGCCTGTCCTTCGTCGCCGTCGTCCACCACCTCTCCGACGTGGTGGACGGAGCCGCCGCCAAGGAGGCCGCGGCGATCCTCAAGATGGCCTCCACCCGCACCATCTACGCCCAGAAGGCAGACGAGGCGCGCGCCACCGGCCGCGTGCTGGGCCTGCCGAGGTGGGCGGTGGAGATCATCCCCACCCTCACCCCCGGTATCGCCGTCTGGGACGTCAACGGCAACGTGCAGGTCGTCAAGCACCTCATCACCGAGAGCGAGCGGCCGCTGGTCTACACCGACCGCGCCATGACCGAGGCCTCGGACGACGACGGAACGGACCGCTACGACGAGCCGCGGGTCTCCCTCGACAAGCAACTGGCCGACGACGCGGTGGCCTGAACGGGGACCTGACCATGGCGAGAGCGCAGCACCACGGGCAGGAGCGCGAGGGCGGGATCCCCGACGGGCTGATCCTCGGCATCATGGGCTTCCTGCTGGGGATGACCATCCTGGTGTGGACGGGCACCGGGATGGCCGGTCTCGTCTCCCACGGGGCGTGGCCCGCCGAGGTCCACTTCACCCGCACCCCCGTGGCCATGCGCCACCTCATCGCCGAGCCCCACGACATCGCCGGGGCCTGGCGACCCGCCCCGCCGGAGGGGCTGCCCGGCTCCGGGCTGTTCTGGGGCGTGTTCATCGGGCAGTTGATGGTGCTCTTCGTCCTCACGGTCTTCGTGATGGGCGTCATCGCCCGCACCCGGCTGCGCCACGCGGCACGCCGAACGGCCGCCCTGAAGGCCGCGGAGGCGGCCCTTGAGCCCGAGAGCCCGGTCCCGCCCCGCCAGGCCCCGCAGCGGCCCGTGGAGGCCCCCGCGGCGGTCGTCGCCCCCGAACCCGAACCCGTACCGGCGGGCCCGGCCGCCGCCGCGCCCACGGCCGGTCCCGCGGGTCCCTCCGTCACCACCGACCATGAACTCACCCGCACCTACGCGGTCTTCGCGGCCCTCCGCAGCGACAAGGGCAAGCGCCTCGTCCAGCCGGCCGTCCTCAACGCGGCGGGCCCCGTCCTCGTCACCACCGCCGATCCGGACACCTTCCACCAGACCGTCGGCAACCGCGCCAAGCTCGGCCCGGTGCACGTCTACGACCCGGCCCACCTGGTCGACACCCCGGCCCGGCTCCGCTGGGCGCCGCACTCGGGCTGCGAGGACGTCCCCACCGCCGTCACGCGCGCCCGCGCCCTGCTGTTCCCGGTACGGCCGCGCGCCGCGGTCGACGCCGCGATGTTCGACGCCGCCGAGACCCTCCTGCGCTGCTGGCTGCACGCGGCCGCCGTCGACGGCCAGCCGTTCCGCCAGGTGCACCGCTGGGCGGGCGGAAGCTCGGGCCAGGACGCCGTCCGCATCCTGCGCACGCATCCCAAGGCGGCCTCGGGCTGGAGCGGCGAGCTCGAGTCCGTCCTCCACGCCCACACCCACCGCCGCGACGCCGCCCAGGCCCTTGTCCACCGCGCCCTGGAGTCACTCAACTCCGTCCACATCCGGGACGCCTGCAATCCGGGACGCGCCGACGGCCTCGAGCTGGAGTCGTTCCTCAAGGATCTGGGCACGCTCTATGTGGTGGGCGAGCCGAACGAGGACCCGCGAACCCACCCGGGTGCGATGCCGTTGCTCACCGCACTCGTCTCCAGCGTGGTCGAGCACGGCCGGCGCATGGCCGCACGGTCATCCTCCGGTCGGCTCGACCCACCAATGACCCTCGTGCTGGACGACATCGCCGCCCTCGCCCCGATCCCGGAGCTCCCCGACCTCCTGGCCACCGGCACCGCCGGCGGCCTGCCGACCCTGGCCGTGCTGCGATCCCCCGAACAGGCCCGCGACCACTGGCGCGGCCCGCTCTGGCACCGCGCCGACGCCCGCCTCGTCCTCGGCACCCAGCCCCCGGCCCTGCTCGACGAGGTCCCGGACGCCGTGCGGTTGCCGTAGCGGCCACGCCCTACGGCCGCTCCAGCTCCATCTCGTACTCGGTCTGCGACGGATCCAGCGGGAACGCCATCGTCCTCCCCGTGCTGACGAAACCGAGCCGCTTGTAGAAGGCCTGTGCGCGGTGGTTGTCCTCGTGCACCCACAACCGCACCCGCCGCACCCGCTCGGGCAGTTCCCACGACCACGCGATCGCCGCACCCAGCAACTCCGCGGCCAGTCCGCCACCCCGGAACTCCGGCCGCACGTACACACCGACCAGATGCGTCTGCGGGACGTCGAACTCCTCGCCCGACTCGACGAGTACGGCCACATTGGCGACGCGCTCGCCGGCCTCGTCCTCCGCGATGAACGACTGGGTCCCCGCCCGCCGCTGCCACACCTCGTCGTCGAACGCCGCCTCGGTGTCATGGGTGTTGACGAAGGCAAGGGCGGCGACGGGATCCTTGAGCGCCTCCAGCCGCAGGGCCCGCTGCGCACGCCACTCGTCGGGGCGGGACGCACGTATCGTGTAGCTGCTCATACCGCGATCGTACGCAAAAAAGCCCCAGCCCCCGAGTGATTAAACTCGGGAGCCGGGGCTCAATATTTGTTCGGCGGCGTCCTACTCTCCCACAGGGTCCCCCCTGCAGTACCATCGGCGCT
>NZ_FZOF01000056.1 GCF_900188405.1 Actinacidiphila glaucinigra
TTCAGGTGGGCGAAGCCGTGCTCGACCGGCACCCGCACTGCGGCAAGGGCCCTGCTGGACAACTTCTGCCCTCGCGTCAGCGGCCGGTTCCGGGCCGCCTTGTAGCCGGTGATCACCGCCGGATCGGCGTCGGGACCGCTGTCGTCGAGACCGACGAAGCCCAGGTCGGCGATGGCACTGAGGCTGGCCGCGCGCAGATGGGCGCTCAGTTTGTCGCGGCGGCAGGCGGTGATCTCCGAGGTGCTTCCGGGCCGGACCGCGCTCACCCAGACCAGGCGGCCCTTGTCGTCGGTGAGCGCGATCACGAGCAGGCCTTGGCACCTGTGCTTGCCGGAGTAGTTCTTCCGGTTCTCGGTCCTGGTGCGGCGGCGGGTGCGGATCAAGGAGCCGTCCAGCAGGACCACTCCGCCACCCGATCGGGCGATCTTCTTCAGCGCGCGGTTCAGGCGCGGGGCGCGGGCAGCCAGCAGCCTGACGACTTCCCGCACCCACCGGGACACCGTGGTGCGGTGCACCGCGTTCCCGCCGGCCAGATCACCGGGCCGCTGGTCACGCGCAGCACGGCCAGCACGATGCCGGCGATCTTCCCCGCGGACAGGGCCCGCCACCGCGATCCGATCTTCTTCAGCTTTAAGCTGAGGTCCGGGGCGTAGGTGGGCAGGTGGAACACGGTGAGCCACTCGGCGTTCGTCTCGATGAACGCAGGCATGCCAGCGGTCAGGTGGAGGCGGAGGTTGTCCCAGACCAGGACGATGGGGCCGCCGAGCTGGATGCGGGCGCTGACGATCAGGTCGCGGAAGTCGCGCTAGCCGAAGCCCTTCGGTTCGTCCTTGCGGCCGCGATACTCGCGGGTCGCGTAGATCAGCCGGGACCGCTGGCCCGGCTTGCAGCAGGTCATGCCCGCCATCGACACCCGCCCGGAGCCGCGGCCCCTCACCCTCACGACCGGGGTCTGGCCGATCCGGCTCCAAGTTCTGGCGCGCGGCGGAGTCATCGACTGTCCGGCCTCGTCGCTGAGTAGGCCCGGGGCGCGGTGCCGGGATTGCTCCCGGTCCGTTTCCCAGCACCTCTCGCCGAACCCGCCGTGCGCCTCTCGACGCAACGGGCTCTCCACGGTCTCTGCCATCAGGTGGTTGCAGGAACCCAGGGGGTGGGGATCTTGTTGCCGCGGTAGCGATACCGGGTGACCGGGATCGCGCTGATGGCATGAAGATCCAATGGCGGCTGCGGATGGCTGCCGCCCAGCGCGAGGTGTGGACCGGGACCGAGTTGCGGCGGATGCGGCCGAGAAGGCCGGCCTGGAACTGTCCTCGGCTTCGGTGTCCGCGCTGTTCACCAGGGAACTCTCGCAGGTGAAGATGACCATGCTGGCCGCGTTGTGCACCGCGCTGGAGTGCACTCCTAACGACCTGATCGAGGTCGACTCCACCCCCGTCGAACGGCCCCTCGCACCTCCTCGTCCAGTCGCCGACGTGCCGCATGCCGCATGCCGCATGCCGCCTCCGCCGGGGGCCGGTCGATGCCGTCTCTGTGACCGGCGGGCTGCGATGGGCAAGAAGCAACGGGACTGTGTCACCTGCGGTGCCCACAGTGGGGTGGGGCCCCCGACCTTGAATGCGCGTGCGACTGATGATCAAGGTGCGCTACAACTACTCGTGGGCTTGGCCGTGCAGTTGCAGTCACCGGGCTGATGTCGATGCAGAAAGGGTGGGACAGCATATGGGTGGATTGGTGAAACGGGGGGATGGCAGGCGCCGTCCAGCGAGGCTACGTGCCGTCGTGGCGGCGCTCGGTCTTTCGGTGGGACTCGTGGTGACAGCGGCCCCGGCCGCTCACGCCTCCGACCAGCTGCAGGTGCGGTACGTGGGAAGCGTCAACGACGACCTTGGCACCCTCCAGGTCGTGGCGGAGTCCGGCAGCGACATCACCGCAGTCTCAGCGCACATCGTCTCGTACGGCACTGGGAAGGAGGTTGCCCGGGTCAAGCCCAAGGACTTCGCGCTCTCCTCCGGCGATCGTAAGAGCGGCGTGTGGCGCACCAAAGAGCCGCTGCATCTCGATCAGCTCGGCGACTACCGCGTCGACGTAGAGCTGACGGACGCTGACGGCGACCACATCGCGCAGACGTCGGCCGGCCAGCTCTCCTACTACGTCGTGGCCAAGTTCAGCGCACTGACCGTCGACCGCAGAGCGATCGACAGGGACCACCGCGACATTGAGGTCAGCGGCACCCTGTACGAGCGCTGGCCCACCCGGGAATTGCGCCCGCTCGCGGGACGCCAGGTCGACATCGACGTCGACTACTGGACTCAGAACACCGTGTCCACGGACGACGCAGGACGCTTCACCGGCTCCGTCCACCTCGACAACGGTGCACCGGTTCAAGCCGTGTTCCGCGCGACTGGTGGAGAGCCCTTCGTCCTGTACGGGGAGTCGGAGCTGGTGCAGATCGGCGTCGACCAAATTCCGACGCGGTTCATCTCTCAGGTCAGCTCTACGGACATCGACGACGGCGAGGCAGTCACCCTGACCGCCAAGGTCGAGCAACAGACGGCGCAGGGCTGGGTTCCTCTCGCGGGGGAGGCTGGCGGCATCCTTTTTGGGCCGAAGGAGGGCAGGACTGAGACGGTAGGGGGCTTCACGACCGCTGACGACGGAACCTTCTCGGTCACCTTCACGCCATGGGACGGCGGGTACTTCCAGCTCGCGCTGGACACCACGGAAGACCCCTTCCTGCAGCCGTCCACCGGCCTGAGCGACCTCGTTCACGTGCACCACGGCGCGGTCTTCACTGACTTTTCGGCGCTGCGGACCGACGAACGGACCGTGCACGCCGAGGGCCACATGGACTTCCCCGACGGCTTCACCCCGGGCACGGTTCTGGTCACCGTGCAGCGCTCACCCGACGGTCAGGACTGGTCTGAACTGAGCACCGTCGAGGCACGATGGGACGGAACCGGGTACTACTTCTTCGCGGACCTGGAGGGCAGCGGAGAAGCCCAGTACCGGGCCGTCTACGAAGGCGGTGACGGCTTCCAGGACGCTGTCACCGACAGTGCGCTCGTCGCTGGATGAGCGGGTGCGCCCCGTACGGAGACCGTCCGTGCGGGGCGCACCCGGCAACGCGGCCGACCTTGAGGGACCTCCAGATCGGCTGCAGGCTCACGCATCGCTACGCGACGCCCAGCCAGGCGTCCTGCCCAAAAGTGGCCTTCACATCGGAGGCGACAGCGTCAGCGCTGACGGTGATGGGAAGGCCGTAGACGGTTGTCTTGTGTACGCCGCGCACGTGGATGTGCAGGGGGTGTCCCCGGGATGGGAACTGATGATCCGCTTGAGCCGGCCAACGGTCTCTTCGTTGATCTTTGGTAGCGGAAGAACAGGCGTACGGGCGGGCGTCCGCCGTGCTCGGCTGCTGACACGTCGAGTACCTCCAGTTCACGGCCGAAGATGTTGAGCGTGCCATCGCGGTCCTCGATCTTGCCCCGCACAGAGATGACGGCTTCGTCCAACAGGGCGTGCTGGACGAGCATGTAGGACTGCGGGACCTTCTGGGATGGTGGCGCCGGGGCAGGAGGCGGCGTAGTCGCGTTCGGTTGTTCCCAGGCCGCTTATGGCGTAGGTGGTGACTGGGTGGACGGTTCTACCGCGCCAATCGAGGGCTTCGGTGAACGTCGTCATGATCATCGGTGCTCTGACGTTCCAGATGGGACTGCCCAGCAGGATCGGTTGTAGCCGTCGAGAGCGGGCAGGCGGCCGGTGATGCCCGGCCGTGCGTCGGTGTCCTGCTCGTGGACGTTGCGCCGGACGGTCGCGTCGTAGTCGTGCGGGTAGGGGTCGGCGGCCTGGATGCGGTAGGTGTCGCAGGTGATGCGGCTGCTGACCTTCCGCGCGAGGACCTCGGTGTTGCCCACCTTCAAGTCGGTGCGGCGGCCGTAGTGATAGTTCTCGCCCGGCCGGGAGAAGTAGACCAGCAGGACTCGCCTTCCGCTGCTTCCGGTCGTAGGAGCCGACTGGGAGGGTGCGCTGGTTTCTGGTTGGGGTGAGGACGGTGAGCACCCCGTCAGGTGGCTTCCTGCCAGAGCGGCGGCTCCTGTCAGCAGTGCCCGGCGCAAGACGGTGCGCCGGCTCGGTGCGGCGGTGCTGTGCTGTGGCGTGATCACGAAATTGCGCCTCCGAGTGATCTGATGGGCAGGGCGGTGCCAGGGGGTGCCCTGAGCCCCGGGTAGGGGCTCGCGAAGGGCAGCAGTTGAGGTTCGCCGTGGGGCCGCTTCCGCGGCCCCTGCGGGTCAGCTGTCCAGGCGGCGCTTGCTGAGCCAGGCGACCATCTCGGGGTCGTGGTGGTCGAAGAACAGCGTCGTGCCGGTGTCGAGCGCGGCGATGGCGGCCATCTGGTCGTCGGTGAGCTCGAAGTCGAAGACGTCGATGTTCTGTGCCATCCGGTCGGGGTTGACCGACTTGGGGATGGTGACGATGCTGCGCTGGATCAGCCAGCGGAGCACGACCTGCGCGACGGACTTGCCGTGCGTCGCGCCGATCTCGCTGAGGAGGGGGTGGGTGAACAGGTCGTTCCTGCCTTCGGCGAATCCGCCCCAGGACTGGTGTTGGACGCCGTGCTCGCGCATGAGGTCGTGGTCGGTGGTGCGCTGGAAGAACGGGTGCGTCTCGATCTGGTTGACCGCGGGCGTGATCTCGTTGTTGAAGATGAGGTCCAGGAGGCGGTCGGGGTAGAAGTTGGCGACGCCGATCGCCTTGGCCAGGCCTTCCTGGTTGGCGGCCTCCATCGCGCGCCATTGGCCGTAGACGTCGCCGTAGGGCTGGTGCATCAGGTACAGGTCGAGGTGGTCCAGGCCCAGCTTCTTCAAAGACGTCTCGATGGCGCGGCGGGTGTTGTCGTGGGCGGGGGCGTCCTGCACCCACAGCTTGGTGGTGACGAACAGCTCCTCGCGCGGGATGCCACTGGCTTTGATGGCACGGCCTACGGCCTCCTCGTTGCCGTAGGCGGCCGCGGTGTCCAGCAGCCGGTAGCCGACCGAGAGGGCTTCGCAGACGGCCTGTTCGGTCTGCTCCGGTGGGATCTGGTAGACGCCGAAGCCGAGGATCGGCATCTGCACGCCGTTGTTGAGGGTGACGGTCTGCACGGGATCTTCCTTGTCGCTCGGATGCCGCATCGGATGCTGCAGTGGGTGGACGGATGGCTGGTCGGGATGGGACCGGCACCGGCACCGGCGCCGGCGCAGGCGCCGGTCAGAGGGTGATGAGGGCTTTCAGGACGCGGCGGTCGGCCATGGCCCGGTAGGCCTGCGGGACCTGGTCCAGGGAGAAGCCTTGGTCGAAGACGCGGCCGGGGTTGATGGTGCCGTCCAGGACGTCGGGCAGGAGCTGCTCGATGTAGGCGCGGGCGTGGCTGGCGCCGCCGGTGAGGGTGATGTTCCGCATGATCATCGACGGGCCGACGGGTCCGTCCTGGTACTGCGGGACGCCCAGGCGGCTGATGGCGCCGCCGTCGTCGACGGCCGTCAGGGCGGTCTCCAGGGTCTGGCGGGTGCCGACCGCTTCGATGACCTTGCCGACTCCGTCGCCGCCGGTCAGCTCCCGCACCCGGGAGGCGCCTTCCTCACCGCGTTCGGCGACGACATTCGTGGCGCCGAATTCGCGGCCGAGGTCGGTGCGGGCTGTGTGCCGGCCCATGAGGATGATCTGCTCGGCACCGAGGCGCTTGGCGGCGATCACCGCACAGAGCCCGACCGCGCCGTCACCGATGACCAGCACTGAGTCGCCGCGGCGGACGCCTGCGGTGACGGCTCCGTGGTGACCGGTGCCCATCACGTCGGAGAGCGTCAGCAGCGAGGGCAGGAGTGCGGAGTCGGCGCCTGCGGGCAGTTTGACCAGGGTGCCGGCGGCCTGCGGGACGCGCACTGCCTCGCCCTGGCCGCCGTCCACGCCGTCGAAGCCGTACCGGCCGCCGTTGCGGCACGACATGTGCAGGCCCCGGGCGCAGTAGTCGCAGGTGTTGTCGCAGTACGTGAACGGTGCCACGACCAGGTCGCCCGCCTTCAGCCCTGGTACGTCGGAGCCGGTCTCCTCGACGGTGCCGAGGAACTCGTGCCCCATCGGCCGGCCGGTTCCGGCGGCGGGCATCGACGCGTAGGGCCACAGGTCGCTGCCGCACACGCAGGACAGCACGACGCGGACGACGGCATCGGTGGGCTGCTGGACCTTCGGGTCGGGACGGTGTTCGATCCGGACGTCGCCGGCTCCATACATCACTGCTGCACGCATGAAAACTGCTCCTGCTCAAAGTCACCCGCCGGCCATGGCGGCGGGTGGAGTGTTGCTGTGGAAGGTCCCGACCGGTCGTTGTTGGCCGGGGACAGTGGTGGCTGGCTCAGCGTTCGAGCATCTGCGCCTGGGCCTCGGTGTGGGTATCGCCGGCGGCGACCGGAAGGCTGCCGAGATTGGCGATCTGCTCGGCGGTCAGGGTGACGCTGTCAGCGGCGGTGTTCTCCTCGGCCCGGGCCACGCGCTTGGTGCCGGTGATGGGCGCGATGTCGTCGCCCTGCGCGAGCAGCCAGGCCAGCGCGACCTGGGCGGGTGTGGCGCCGACCTCGGCGGCGACGGCTTGGACCTCGTCGGCTATCGCCAGGTTGCGCTGGAAGTTCTCGCCGGTGAAACGCGGGTTACCACGCCGGAAGTCGTCCTCGTCGAACCGGTCGGTGGAGCGGATCGTGCCGGTCAGGAAGCCACGCCCGAGCGGCGAGAACGGCACCAGGCCGATGTTCAGCTCGCGCAGCACCGGCAGCACCCGCTCCTCCACGCCCCGCGTCCAAAGCGAGTACTCCGACTGCACCGCGGTGACGGGATGGACGGCATGGGCACGGCGGATGGTGTCCGGGCCTGCCTCGGACAGGCCGAAGAAGCGGACCTTGCCCTCGGCGACCAGTTCGCCGACCATGCCGGCCGTCTCCTCGACGGGGACGTTCGGGTCGACCCGGTGCTGGTAGTACAGGTCGATGTGGTCGGTGCACAGCCGCTCGAGCGAGCCCTCGACGGCCGCGCGGACGTTGGCCGGGCTGCTGTCCAGATTCCACGCCCCCTCGCCCGCGTGCGACACCAGGCCGAACTTCGTCGCCAGCACCACCTGCTCACGGCGCCCCTTCAGCGCCCGCCCAAGAAGCTCCTCGTTGGTGTACGGACCATAGATCTCGGCAGTGTCGACCAGCGTCACGCCCAGCTCCAGCGCCCGGTGCAGGGTCCGCACGGACTCCGCCTCATCGGTACCGGAACCGGTGTAGCCGTGCGACATGCCCATCGCACCCAGACCGATCCGGGAAACCTCCAGGTCACGCAGCTTGATATACCGCATCCACTCTCTCCGCTCCGTCGTCTCACGCGCTGTGTCCAACTCGCATGCCGACCATCCCGTGATCGCTCACCGCGACGTGTGGACGGCCGGTGGACGTAACTCGCGGTGTCTTCACCCTCGTGCTTTTGCGCGCCCGCAGGCAGGCCGAGCCGTTCGGGGGTAATGACAGGGCCCCTCACTCCACCGTCACCAGGGGTGACACTGGTGCCATGGCATCCGAGCACCCCACCGGCGGTAGCGAAGGCGCGGAGCTGGGGCGATTCCTGCGCGCCCGCCGCACCCAGACCAGCCCGCAGCACGCCGGTCTCACCGTCGGCCCGGGGCTGCGCCGCACACCAGGGCTGCGCCGCGAAGAACTGGCCACTCTCGCCGGGATCAGCATCGACTACTACGTGCGCCTGGAGCGCGGCAAGGAGACCCGCCCCAGCCCTTCCGTGCTCGACGCCCTCGCCCGCGCGCTCCGCCTGGACGACCAGGAACACCAGCACCTGCGGGACCTGGCTGCGCGGGCCGCCCGCTACGCGCCCGAGACGCCGCCCGCACCGAGCCGCACCGTGCGCCCCCACCTGAAGCTGCTGCTGGAATCGCTGCGCCCCAACCCCGCCTACGTCATCAGCCGCAGCATGGACATGCTGTCTTGGAACCCCGGCGGACTCGCTCTGTACGCAGGCTTGGAGGACTGGCCGGCCAAGCACCGCAACCTCGCCCGCTACCTCTTCCTCCACCCGGCCGCCCGCGACCTGTTCCCGGACTGGGACCGCCAGATCACCGCCTGCGTCGCCCGGCTGCGCGCCGTTGCCGGCACCGCCCCCGACGCCCCCGACCTGACCAACCTGGTCGGCGAGCTCCTCCTCAAAAGCCCCGACTTCGCCCGGCTCTGGGAACGCTACGAAGTCACCGGCCGCAAGCCCGCACAGAAGACCTTCCACCACCCCAGCGTCGGAACCGTCACCCTCACCTCCCAGTCCATGCAACTGGAAGGCACCCCCGGCCAGCGCATCGGCGTCTACACCGCCGAACCCGGCACCCCCGACCATGACGCCCTGCTCCTGCTTGACATGACCGCACCCCAGTCGGCGCAGCGTCCGGCGAAGACGGACGCGGAACGGCACCGTCAGCAGCCCTGAACGGGCGGACGCTTCCATCCCTCCATCCCTGTGCCCTCAGCCGCGAGGGCCGCCGTTCCCGCGGCGGGTCGTCGTCCAGGGCGCCGACGTGCCAGGCGGTGGTTCCTGACAGGGGCCCGGCTGAATCGCTTCGCCGGCGGAGGATTTGGGGCCGATCAGGGTTCGCCGCGTGGACGGGGTGTCGGAATGTTCCAGCACACCGTGGCGATCATTGACATGGAACCAGAGTGCGCGGTTTCCAGGTTCAGCCCGAGCGGCTGGCCGTGGAGCGCACTGCGCCTGGTTCACTGCCCGCTGATACCAGGCCCGCGACCCCGCACATGCTGGGATCGTGGTCGGCCGGCGCCACGATCAGCATGATCACCCGAGTGTGACCCGCCGGCGGCAGAGTCTCAGCCTTTGCGTCGGATCATGCGGGAGACGTCAGCCGCGCAGCAGCACAGCTGGCCGCCGGGTCGCCGGGAGCTTCAGCTGGTGGGGTGCTGCGCTGCCGGGCGGGCATCCTCGGTGGCGGCGAGGGAGGCGAGCAGCCGTAGTCCTTCTTCGCTGGGGGAGTCTGGTTCGGCGGTGTAGACGGTCATGGTGAGGCCGGGTTCGGCGGCGAGATCCAGGGCTTCGTAGGCGAGGGTGAGGTCGCCGACCGCGCGGTGGTGGAACCGCTTGGTGCCGGTGCCGTGGCGGCGGACGTTGTGGGCGCCCCAGCGGGTGCGGAAGCCTTCGCTGCGCGTGGACAGCTCCCCGATGAGGTCGTGGAGGTCCTTGTCGTGGGGGTCGCGGCCGGCCTCGCGGCGCAAGATGGCCACAGCCATGTCCCCGAACAGCTCCCAGTCGGGGTAGAAGCGGCGGGAGGCCGGGTCGAGGAAGTTGAAGCGGGCCAGGTTCCGCTGGTTGTCCGCATTGCCGAAGAGGTCGCTGTAGAAGGCGCGGGCGAGCGGATTGGCGGCCAGGATGTCCAGCCGGCCGTTGCACACGACCGCGGGCCCCGCCGTGATCGCGTCCAGCGTCCATTGCAGACTGCGGTGCGGGCTCCACTGCCGGGTGGTGCGGCGCCGGGGGCGGGTGAGGGCGTCGGATCCGTCGGCGGCCTGGGCCAGGTGCAGCAGGTGGGCGCGTTCGGCGTCGTCCAGCCGAAGCGCGCGGGCAACGGCCTCAAGGACGGCGGGGGAGACGCCGGCGAGGCTGCCGCGCTCCAGCTTCGCGTAGTACTCGACGCTCATGTCGGCCAGCGCGGCGACCTCGCTCCTGCGCAGTCCCGGCACACGCCGCCGGGAGCTGGCAGGCAGGCCCGCCTGCTCCGGGGTGATCTTCGCTCGCCGCGAGGTCAGGAACTCGCGGACCTCCTCACGGTTGTCCATGTTTTCGACCGTACGGCCTGCACGTCACGGGAGCGATGTACCAGCAGTACACCCCTCACTGGTGACTCCCTCGCCGCCGGCGTCGGCGGTTACCTGGACAAGCACCACTTGAGCGGCGCAGCCGATTCGCGAGGCGCCCCTGCCAGGCGGTGCACACGGGACGACGGCGCGCCCATTGTCCGCCCACGGCCATGGCAGGCCGCGGGCCGCCCACGACCATGGCAACCCGCGGGCCGCCCCAGGCCCCACCCCTTCAACACGTAAGGACCTTTCTGATGCGCGGAGCAGTGATCCACGCCCCCGGCGACGTGCGCTTGGAGACCCTGGACGACCCGAAGATCCTCAAGCCCACGGATGCGGTCATCCGCACGGCCGTCACCTGTGTGTGCGGCTCTGACCTGTGGCCCTGGCGCGGCCTGGACACCACGGACGAGGCGCACCCGATGGGGCACGAGTACATCGGCTTCGTCGAAGAGGTGGGAGCCGAGGTCACCGCTCTCAAGCCGGGCCAGTTCGTCGTGGGATCGTTCGCCACCTCGGACAACACCTGTGCCAACTGCCTGGGCGGCTTCCAGTCCAGCTGCCTGAGCCGCGAGTTCATGAGTACCTGCCAGGCCGAGTACGTGCGCATCCCCAACGCCCAGGGCACCCTGGTCGCCACCGACGAGGTTCCGGGCGAGGAGCTCTGGCCCGGCCTGCTGGCCGTCTCCGACGTGATGGGCACCGGCTGGTACGCCGCCGACGCCGCCCAGGTCAAGCCCGGCTCCACCGCCGTGGTGGTCGGTGACGGCGCGGTCGGCCTGTGCGCGGTGATCGCGGCGAAGGAGATGGGCGCGGAGCGGATCATCGTGATGAGCCGCCACGAGACCCGCCAGAAGCTGGCCCTGGAGTTCGGTGCCACCGACATCGTCACCGAGCGTGGGGACGAGGGCGTCGCCCGGATCAAGGACCTCACCGGCGGCATCGGCGCGGACTCCGTCCTTGAATGCGTCGGCACCGCCCAATCCATGCGGCAGGCCATGCACTCGGCCCGGCCCGGCGGCAACGTCGGCTTCGTCGGCGTCCCCCACGACGTGGCCGTCGACGGGGAAGAGCTGTTCTACTCCCACGTCGGCCTGCGCGGCGGCCCCGCCCCCGTGCGCCGCTACCTGCCCGACCTGATCGACCGCGTCCTGTCGGGGCAGATCAACCCAAGCAAGGTCTTCGACCTCACCCTGCCCCTGGAACACGTCGCGGAGGGCTACCAGGCCATGGACGAACGCCGCGCCATCAAGACCCTCCTCAAGCCCTGACCAGTCGCCCGCGCAACGTTCGCCCTTCTTCCGGCACCCCCGAGCGGGCCCGGTCCCGAACTGGCCGCTGCTCCCGCTTTTGCGGGAGAGCGGCGGTTCGTCCATGCCAGCTCACCTGCCACCCGCACAGAATGGGAACGACCTTGAAGATCACCCGAAGCTCCATCAACACCGTCAAAGGACCAGCCGACTGGTTCACCGGCGACGTGTATATCGACGCCGTTGCCGCAGCTCCCGCCCCGTCCCGGACCAGTGCCAACCTCGTGCACTTCATGCCCGGCGCGCGCACCCACTGGCACCGCCACCCGCTGAGCCAGACCGTTTTCGTCACCGAAGGTATCGGCCTATGCCAGCGCCGCGGCGGACCCATCGAGGTCATCCGTCCCGGCGACCGCGTCCTGTTCGAGGCCAACGAGGAGCACTGGCACGGCGCAGCGCCGAACCGGCTGATGGTCCATCTGGCCATCAACGAGAGCGACGCCGACCATGACGTCGTGCACTGGCTGACTCCGGTCACCGATCACGAGTACGCCGCCGCGCCTACCACGGACTGACACTGGCCCTGAACCGACATCCACACAGGCAATGAGGCAACCGGGGGTCTGTCCAGCCAACGGCTCTGTCTCACATTCGGTGGTAACGCAGTTCGGCAGGACGACCTGCCCAGCCTCCGCGCCCTCGTCACTGGATTCGACCGCGATCTCGGCGCCGTCATCGCCGGCGTGACCCTGTTCTGGAGCTCGGGCGTGGTGGAAGGCGACGTCGATCGCATCAGAATGATCAAACGGCAGATGTACGGACGCGCTGGCTTCAAGTTCCTGCGCAAGCGGGTGCTGCTTGCTCCCTGACCTCATTGTCGGTGGCCGATGCGACGATCCCCAGACGACCGCGCGAGGAGAGAGATGGGCACCTGGGACATCGGCCCCTTCGACAATGACACCGCCGCCGACTTCGCGGGCGACCTGGACGAGGCGACCATGGAAGAACGTGAGTCCATGATCCGCAGAGTCCTCAAGCGTGCAGCCGAACCTGCGGATTACCTGATCACCCCTGACGCCGAGCGAGCAGTTGCCGCAGCAGCCCTGGTGGTCGCACAGCACCCTGGCGGCGTGCCCGCATGCTCGAGCTACGGCCCATCAGAGCCGCTGCCGGAGTTGCCCGCAGACCTTCGGATGCTGGCCGTCGGCGCCCTGGACCGAGTAGTCGACGAGCGGTCTGAAATCCTCGAGCTGTGGGGCGAGGCCACGAACGGTCCGAGATGGCGCCAAGACATCACCCGCCTGCGAGACGTCCTCGACCCCCCGATCCCGCCACAAGCAGAAGCCCTCTTCGAGATATGACCGGTGACCCACAGTCATAGACCACACAAGTTGAGTCAGAACCCGAGAGCGGGCAGCAGTTGTTCACCACTTCGGGAGGCGCCACAGCACACCGGACATGTGAACGCCGAGTGAGTCGCTCGCCGTAGTCAGAGGCGCCGGCTGGCCCTTGACCGCGCTGAGTTGATACTGCACGGCTGTTCCCGCAGTGCATGAGAAAACATGTTGGCCGGCTGCCGGCGAGCTGCGACGATGCGTCTGTTTCCCAGGCGGAGGACATTTGTTCGTTTTCGTGTGTGCGGGGTGCGGAGCCGAGTTGACCACCCCTCTGTCTCAGGTCTCACTGCCGGTCCACGCTCGTCAGAAGTACGGGAACGGGGCCCAGCTTCCGGTGCTCATGGGGTCCGGGACGTTTGCCGTGGACCCGGACCCCTGGGGAGGGCCGTGGCGAATGTGGGGCGAGAACGATCCGGGCGAGGCGGGGGCGCGCGGCATCTACGCGCCGGTCTACGCCCTGTCCGACAGCACGCCTGGGGCGAGTGTCATCGCGCCCGGTGATATCCGTGGAACCCGGCTGATTCCTGAGAAGCGCGGCGGTGCCTGCTGCGGCCTCGACGGAGCCGACGGGCCCAACATGGCCTGCGCGGCGTGCGACCTCCCCGTGGCGACCAGGGTCGACGACTGCTCGCTTTGGCAGGCAGTGCGGCTCAGCTCGGACGCCGTGCACCGCGTCCCTGTCGACGGTTTTCCCGCCGCCGCCCTTTCCTGGGCGGAGCTGGCAGAGAAGGGGGAGAAGACGCCCCTGTTCGAGCCGATCGCCACGTGGGGCGGACGGTTGGGGTCGAACCACTACTGGTCGTGGAGTCCGCAGTGGGAAGCGGCAGCCGGCCACGCGCTCGCCCACCTGCTGGCGGCCTCCCAAGGGCAGCCGGTGCAGGTCCCGGGCGGTCTGATCGCGGACGTGTTCCAACGCGCGCTCGACGCCCTACTGCCCGCAGGCACCCCGACGCGGCGCGCCGTCCTGGCTGGACCGGGACGCCCCGCCCCCGACGCGAGCGTCGACATCCTCCTCGTACCCGTCCACCCCCAGACAGGTCAGACCTGGACCCCCGCCGGCCCGGCCGCATCGGCATACCCAGTGCCCCTGCCGCTGGGGGTGTGGCTGTGGCTGGTCTCGCCCCAGCCGTACCTGCCGTTTCCCGCCTCGGGCCGCATACCCCACGACGTCCTCCGCGACGACCCGCTCCCGTTGCTCCCCAACTCCCTGTTCCGGGCGGACTGGGGAACGTTCCAGCACACCCTGGTCCGGCTGCCGGCCGTGCGCAGCCCGTGGCTGCGCACGATCCTCGAGAACCTCTCGCAGGGCACCCCGGCCGACCTCTTCTAACCCCGGTTTATGCGCAGCGGCGGTATCGATACACACCTGTACACCTGTGTGGGTGTGTGGTCCATGCCGAGGCCGGCTCCGGCACTGTCGGCCGATGCAGCCCGATCCATGCTGGCTGTCCGTGTGCTCCAGAGGCGGGTAGGCAAGATCCCGTGCGCCATCCCGTGCGGCATGGGGTGCACCATGCCGTGCATCATCCTGTGCACCGGGTTGACGGTCTGTGGGGTGTTTCTGCTGGTCAGTGGGGGTTTCTGGATGGGTGGTTGGTTTGGCTTCCCCTGTGTGGGCCTGTTTGTTGGTGGGTGTGGGGTGGTGGCCGGCGGTGTTCAGGGGTTGTCCCTCGGGTGGCGGGGGCCGTGGGGAGGCGCTGCGCTGGCTCTTGGGGTGGGGGAGGCCGCGCGCTGGGGGATGACCGGCTCGCCGACGGTCCTGCTTGATGGCATCGATCCGTTCGCGGTGGCGGGGGCGGCGCCGAGTGTGTCCTGCCGCCTATACCTGGGGGAGGACGGCACGAGGGACGGGGCGCCCAGCGTGGCATCGCTGCGCGAGGTCCTTGCCGCCGTGGGGCTGGCCGAAGCTTCGGGCGAGGACTGCTGCGAGGCCGACGTGCTTGATCCGATCGGGCGGGCCGGCCGGGGTCGGCTTGCCCCGTGCGAACGAGGCCTGCGCGTCGTGCATCAGGCCGTGCTGCGGCACTTCGCCGCCACCGGCCACGCCCCTGACCTCGACGCGCTGGAGCCGGCCGCGGCCACTGCCGGCCGCAGTGCCGCGGACGTGCTCGCCGAGCTGGCGTGCGAGGACTTCCTGACCTTGGACCAGGACGGGCAGATCCGTGCCGCCTATCCGTTCTCCGCCGTCCTAACGCCGCACCGGGTGCGCATCGAGGGCGGAGCCGACGTGTGGTCTATGTGCGCGATCGATGCACTCGGTATCCCGGCGATGCTCGCGGCGGACGCAGAAATCATCTCCTCCGATCCCGTGACCGGTGAGGCTGTCACCGTCGTCAGCCGGGGTGGGCGGATGGCGTGGCAGCCGGCTTCGGCGGTGGTGTTCGTCGGGCGCCGCTGCTGCGCGGGGCCTGCAGCCGAGGTCTGCTGCGACGTACTGAACTTCTTCACCGACAACGCATCGGCCAAAGCCTGGGCGCACGAGCACCCGGACGTGAGCGGGCAGATCGTGTCCCAGGCCCGTGCGCAGGAGATCGGACAGTTGAGCTTCGGCCCGCTGCTGCGATAGGTCTGACCGGCCGACTCACGAGCCGAGGAGGTCAGGCACGGTCCTTGGCGGACTTCGCGCCGCGTCCACGCAGCCAGGCCACCAGGGCGGGGTGGCCTTCGCGGTCAGCGGCGTCCAGCGCGGTCAGGTTGTCATAGCCGATCCAGTTGATGTCCCCGCCCCTGTCCAGCAGGTATTCGACGGCTGAGCGCTGCCCGCCGTGGCAGGCGCACCACAGCGCGCCCGTGACGTCCTGCGCCGGGGGCGGCGGAGCGTCCGGCGCGAAGTACGCGGCCACACGGTCGAGTTCTCCCAGGGCTGCGGCCTGCCACAGCGTAGTTCGGGCGCCTCGCTCGAGCAGCCGGCGGGCAGCCTTCCACTGGCCGAACGCCACCGCGTCCGCCATCGGCGTGCCCTCGCCGATGACGCCGCCGCCAACTTCGATGTCCGCGCCGAGATCCAGAAGCCTGTCCAGCACCGGTACGTCGTCGCTGCTGGCCGCCCAATGCAGCGCGGTCTCCGCATGTGAGCCTGCGAACCGGCCTTCCAGATCCGCCCCTGCCTCGACCAGAGCTGTTACGGCAGCCGGGCCGCTGGGGTAGTTGCCAGGCCAGTCCGTGGCGACGTGCAGCAGGGTCCGTGACATCCTCTCGTCGCCCAGCCGCACCGCCGCCAGGCCCGGATGCTCCGCCAGCAGCACGTGAAGCGCCGGGACATCA
Source organism: Actinacidiphila glaucinigra (assembly GCF_900188405.1). Lineage (GTDB taxonomy): Bacteria > Actinomycetota > Actinomycetes > Streptomycetales > Streptomycetaceae > Actinacidiphila > Actinacidiphila glaucinigra. The sequence continues at coordinate 15,781 of NZ_FZOF01000056.1, forward strand.
CCTGCCTGGATGGCTTCCACCACTGCGATCGCCAACGGATCGTCCGTACTCATCAGCACCGGGTCACCTCCCCTTTCCTTCCCTTGGGTACCACTGTTGGGCACCCGCAGGCAGCAGGCCCGGCGGTTGGCGAGCGCGCTGTCAGGCGATCGCGGCAGCCCTGTTCGGGGGATCGTCCGGCAAGGGCAGGGCGATGGCGTCGCCCGGCGGGCGGGGCTTGGGCCGGCGCGGCTCGCGAACGCCGACGCCACCTGGTCCCGGGCCGCCAGCAGGAGCCGGGCAGGTGGGCGCCAGCCGCATGATCCGCAACGTCCACGCCACCCGGGTCAGAGCAACGACAGCAGCGACCACTCCGGTCGACCACGAAACCCCCGCGACCCCACCGCCCACCAGCAGTCCGGCAACCGCCAGCCAGGCCGCGACGGACCAGCGCACGCACCCGCGATAGGTGATGGCGGTGCGACCGAGGCGGGCGACACTGTGTGGCCCCTGCCAGGTGGAACAGGGTCTGCGCCCGCAACCCAGACAGGACGAACAACGCGCGGACCGACGGGAACAGCCTTTACCCACCGCCACCTCCAGGGCCTGGGGCCGGTGCTGTGCTCACCACAAGGGTGGGGTCCGCCTGACCGGCCCCGCAAGAGCCACGGCACGGAGCGCCGCAGTACCGGTTGTCCGAGCCGCTTTGTCATCGGGTCCCGCACGAAGGAGCGGGAAAGCATAGCTCCGGCGGAAAGTCCGACCGAGGCTGTGATCATCCAGGGCAGCTTTCCCGGCAGTGGTGATGCGCCTGCGTGGCACCAGGATCGTGCTGTCGGGCCCCACTGGGGGTTTTGCGCGTGGAGGATGACGAAGTCCAGGCCAAGGCGGCGCGGGCGGTAGCCAGCGGCGAGGCCCGATCGGCCTGTGCCGCTCACCATCGCCTGCGTCAGCGAGATGACTTCTCAGGCCGGATGAAGATCAGGGCGACCAGGGCCAGGCCGGCGATGCCGCCGACGATCTGCATGCCGATGAAGCCGGGTACCGAGCCGGGGGCGATGCCCGCGAAGGTGTCGGAGAAGGCTCGGCCGATGGTGACCGCGGGGTTCGCGAAGGAGGTGGAGGAGGTGAACCAGTAGGCGGCGCCGATGTAGGACGCGACGGCGACGGGTGCGAAGTGCAGCCGCTGCGTGCGGGCCAGCCCGAAGATCAGCAGCACCAGGCCCGCGGTGGCGACGACCTCGCCGAGCAGCAGGTGTCCGGCTGAGCGGTCGTGCGTGGACCACTTCACCAGTGGCTCGGCGAACATGGCGTCCGCCAGGATCGCGCCGGCGATCGCCCCGACGATCTGGGCCGGGATGTAGGCGGCCGCTTCGCGGGCCGTGACGCCGTCCCCGCCCTCGCGGCGGGAGGTCCACCACTCGGCGAGGGTGACGACCGGGTTGAAGTGCGCGCCGGAGACCGGGCCGAGCAGGGCGATGAGCACGCCCAGGCCGAAGACCGTGGCGATGGCGTTGGCCAGGAGTTGGACCCCCACGTCCTTGCTGAGCTCGGTGGCCTGGATGCCGGAGCCGATCACGATGGCGACCAGGGCGGCGGTGCCGACCAGCTCTGCGGCTGCCCGGCGGGTCAACGGGACACGCGGTGTGGGGACGACGGCGGGGGCGGATTCCGCCGTGATCTCGGGGGCGGTCTCGGTGGCGCTCAACGGGACTCCTGTCGGCGAGGCGCGAAGGGGACGGGGATCAGGGGCAGGCGCGCTTGGTGTTGTTCTCGGCGGTGGCCCGCGCGGTGGCGGCCAGATCGGCGAAGGACCCGGCCAGGCTCTCGATGACCTCCGGCCGGAGCCGGTAGTACGTGAACCGGCCGCAGGGCTCGGTCTCGACAACACCGGCTTCTCTGAGCACCTTCAGGTGGTTGGAGAGGTTGGTCTGACGGGCGCCCGTCTCCTCCACGAGATGCGTGGTGCACAGCGTCTCGCGGGCGAGCAGGCTCACGATCTGGAGCCTGAGCGGGTCCGCCAGAACCCGGATCAGATCAGTGTCGACTGACGTCAGCATGGACTGATACTGTCACATCAGCCGGGGCTGATGCCAGCCCGGGCTTCCCGTCGTAGACAAGAGAGACCACCATGTCCGACAAGCCCTCCGTGCTCTTCGTCTGTGTCCACAACGCCGGCCGCTCCCAGATGGCCGCCGCGTGGCTGACCCACCTTGCCGGGGACCGCGTGGAGGTCCGCTCGGCTGGCTCCGCCCCTGCCGACCAGGTCAACCCGGCCGTCGTCGAGGCGATGAAGGAGGTCGGCATCGACGTGTCGGCCGAGATCCCGAAGGTGCTGAGCGTCGAGGCGGTCCAGGCTTCGGACGTGTGCATCACCATGGGCTGCGGTGACGCCTGCCCCGTCTTCCCTGGCAAGCGCTACCTGGACTGGACGCTGGAGGACCCGGCCGGTCAGGGCGTCGAGGCCGTCCGCCCGATCCGTGACGAGATCAAGGCCCTGATCGAGGGCCTGATCGCCGAGATCGCCCCGGAGCCGACGGCATGAGCGAGCAGGTCCGCGACGTCATCGTCATCGGCTCCGGACCTGCCGGGTACACCGCCGCGCTCTACACCGCCCGTGCTTCGCTGAAGCCGCTGGTCTTCGAGGGCTCGGTCACCGCCGGTGGCGCGCTGATGCAGACCACCGAGGTTGAGAACTTCCCCGGCTTCCGCGACGGCGTCATGGGCCCGGACCTGATGGACGAAATGCGGGCCCAGGCCGAGCGGTTCGGGGCTGAACTCGTCCCGGACGACGTGAGTGCGGTCGACTTCAGCGGCGACATCAAGACCGTCACCGACTCCGAGGGCACCATCCACCGGGCCAAGGCCGTGATCGTCGCCACCGGCTCGCAGCACCGCAAGCTCGGCCTGCCGAACGAGGACGAACTGTCCGGCCGGGGCGTGTCGTACTGCGCCACCTGTGACGGGTTCTTCTTCCGCGAGCACGACATTGCCGTGATCGGCGGCGGCGACACCGCCATCGAAGAGGCGACGTTCCTGTCCCGCTTCGCCAGGACCGTCACCATTGTGCACCGCCGTGACACCCTGCGCGCCTCCAAGGCCATGCAGGCGCGGGCCTTCGCCGACCCGAAGATCTCCTTCGCCTGGGACAGCGAGGTCGCCGCCATCCACGGCACCGACGGCAAGCTGTCGGGCCTGACGCTGAAGGACACCACGTCCGGCGACACCCGTGAACTGCCCGTGACCGGCATGTTCGTGGCCATCGGCCACGACCCGCGCACCGAACTGTTCAAGGGCGTCCTCGACCTGGACGAAGACGGCTACCTCAAGGTTGACGCGCCCAGCACCCGCACCAGCATCCCCGGCGTCTTCGCCGCGGGCGACGTGGTCGACCACACCTACCGCCAGGCCATCACCGCCGCCGGCACCGGCTGCTCCGCTGCCCTGGACGCCGAGCGCTACCTCGCCGCCCTCAGCGACGGCCAGTAGCCAGTGGACGGGCTCACCCGCTACCTCACCGGCGGGTGAGCCACCCAGGTCGTCACCGAACCGCCCGCTGTGCAAAGGGGGCGGTCGGCTGGCTGCATCTCCAACTCGTCTGCTGCTTTGGCAAGAAGCACCACCGGAGGTTCCGATGTCATCCACTCCGCTGGGACCGCCCACGCCACCACTCCCGAACCCCGGCTCAGCGCTCGAACGCATCGCTCGCGGCATGACGCGCCGCTACCGGGGCCACTTCGCCCCCGAGACCGTGGCTGACTTCCTGGAGGAGTCCCACGACCTGCTCGCCACCCGGGCCTCCATCACCACCTATCTGCCGATCCTCGCCCAGCGCTTCGCCACCGAGCGCCTGGACGCACTCGTACGAAGCGAGGGCCTGGCCCCCAAGATCTCACCGGACGTCCTGTTCGTCTGCACCGAGAACTCCGGACGCTCTCAACTGGCCGCAGCCCTAATGCGCCGTGAAACCGCCGGGACGGTGCACGTACACAGTGCCGGCACTCAGCCCGCCCCGTGGATCGACCCCGTCGCGCTGCGCCTGCTCGACGAACTGGACCTATCCCCCGACGACGAATTCCCCAAGCCGCTGACCCGTGAGGTCGTGCGAGCAGCCGACATCGTGATCACGCTCGGCTGCGGTGATGCCTGCCCGGTCCTGTCCGGTCGGCGCTACTACGACTGGAACCTGCCCGACCTGAAGGGCCTGGACATCGAGAGCGCCCGGGCCGTCCGTGAAGCACTCGCACAGCGCATCGCCCGACTAGCCGCCGTCATGCGCTGACTGCGCCCCGGCCCACGCGGACGACAGATCAGACGGTTGCCGCGCCGGCCAGCAGCTTCCCCATCGCAGCCACTACCGACGGCTCGACACGGTAGTAGACCCATGTGCCGCGCCGCTCGGAGCTGAGCAGGCCCGCTTCCTTGAGCTTCTTCAGGTGATGCGAAACGGTCGGCTGGGAGACGCCGACGTCGGAGATGTCGCACACGCACGCCTCGCCGCCCTCATGGGAGGCAACCGCCGAGAACAGGCGGAGCCGCACCGGATCACCGAGGGCCTTGAACATCTTGGCGGCCCGCTCGGCTTCCTCCGCGTCCAAAGGCCGTTCGGTCAACGGCGGGCAGCACGGCACAACGACGCTGGAGTCCAGGACCGGCAGCAGCTCCACATTCGACATACGTCTATGTTGACACACGTCGAACTAATCACGGGAGGCCCCGACCTCACCCTCCACCAAGGCTGCCGACGCACCCCCGACCGGCCGCCATCGACCACCGCGACGTCGATCCGCTCTACGGATGAACCCACTGTTTCTACGAATGTCTATGTTGACGTTCGTCGAAGCAGCTGCAATCCTGGCGTCGCAAGCATGCATCGACGGATGTCGAAACACCGAGGAGTCGTCGTGAACGCGCCTGTCACCACTGAGCTGCCTGTCATCGTGATCGGAGCCGGGCCCGCGGGGCTTGCCGCCGCCGCCAACCTGGTGGAGCGGGGCATCGAACCCCTGGTGCTGGAGACCGGCCCGGTCGCAGGCAGCGCGGTGCGGGAGTGGTCGCACGTGCGGTTGTTCTCCACCTGGGCCGAGGTCACCGCCCCGGCAGCGGAGAAACTGCTCGCCCCCACAGGGTGGGTACGCCCGGACGGTGCCACCTACCCGACCGGCGGCGACTGGGCCGAGCAGTACCTGCAGCCGCTGGCCGACGTCCTCGGTGACAAGGTCCGCTACGGCGCCACCGTGACCGGAGTCTCCCGCGCCGGACGCGACCGGATCGTCGACGCCGACCGGGAAACGCAGCCCTTCGTCGTCCAGATCGCGCACGCCGACGGCCGCGAGGAGCGCATCACCGCCCGCGCCGTCATCGACGCCTCCGGCACCTGGGCCGTGCCCAGCCCGGCCGGCGGCAACGGCCTGCCCGCCCTGGGCGAGAAGACCGCGGCCGACCGCATCACCTACCGCGTCCCGGACTTGAACGACCTTGCCGTGCGCACCCGCTACGCAGGCAAGCGCACCGCCGTGATCGGCTCCGGCGCCTCCGCCTTCACCGCCCTCGCCTACCTCGCCGACCTGGCCAAGGCCGACGACGGCACCGGCACACACGCCGTGTGGATCCTACGGCGCGGCATCTCCGGCGACACCTTCGGCGGCGGAACCGCCGACCAGCTCCCCGCCCGCGGGGCCCTCGGACTGGCCGCCAAGGCAGCCGTCGACAACGGCCACGCCAACGCCGTGACCGGCTTCCGCACCGAGGCCATCGAACGCGACACCGGCGGCCGCCTGGTCCTGGTCGCCGAAGACGGACGCCGCCTGGAGCCCGTCGACGAGGTCATCGCGCTGACCGGCTTCCGCCCCGACCTGACGTTCCTGTCGGAGATCCGGCTCGGCCTTGACGAGCGACTGCAGGCCCCGACCGCCCTCGCCCCGCTGATCGACCCCAACGTGCACTCCTGCGGCACCGTCTACCCGCACGGCGTGAACGAACTGTCCCACCCCGAGCAGGACATCTACCTGGTCGGCATGAAGTCCTACGGCCGCGCCCCGACCTTCCTGGCCATGACCGGCTACGAACAGACCCGCTCCATCACCGCCGCCATCGCCGGCGACCACGAGGCCGCCGAACGCGTCGAACTCACCCTCCCCGACACCGGCGTGTGCGGCGGCGCCGGCCTGTTCGACCAGCCCGACACCACCCAGGACACAGGCGGCGGCTGCTGCGCTGCCCCGGCCGTCCTGCAGATCGGCATCGGCGCACCCGCCACCACCAGCGGCGGCTGCTGACCCCCACCCCGCCCGGAGAGAAGAGGCACGTCATGTCCCGCGTACAGCTCGCCCTCCGCGTCCCTGACCTTGAGGCGTCCATCGCCTTCTACACCAAGCTGTTCGGCACCGAGCCGGCCAAGCTCCGCGACGGCTACGCCAACTTCGCCATCGCCGAACCCCCGCTCAAGCTCGTCCTGTTCCAAGGCGAGCCCGGCGAGGACACCCGCATGGACCACCTCGGCGTCGAAGTCGCCTCCACCGACGACGTCACCGCCGCCACCCGCCGACTCGACCAAGAAGGCCTGGCCACCACCGAGGAGACCGACACCACCTGCTGCTACGCCGTGCAGGACAAGGTCTGGGTCCACGGCCCCGGCAAGGAGCCCTGGGAGGTCTACGTCGTCAAGGCCGACGCCGCAGACCTGGCCAAGCAACCGGACAGCACCTGCTGCAGCACCGACGCCACCCCGCCCGAACCCCAGGCCACCGCTGGCGGTTGCTGCTGACAGCTCGAACAGCCTCCACACACGCGCGGCCTGGACCGGAGAAGGGGGCCGGTCCAGGCCGCGCGCTGCCCTGCGTCCACGCTGTGAGCGCTGTGGCCGCCCGGTTTGGCGACCTCCGACCGCGAGGCAAACAAGTATCCACGAGTTCCTGAATTCAGGATAGCTTGTACTGTCGTGTGTGTGCTGACTGTTGCCTCCGACATCGAGGTGCTGGCCCGGTTCGGCCGCGCGCTCGCCGACCCGATCCGCTGCCGCGTCCTGCTCGCGCTCCGCCAGGCCCCGGCCTACCCCGCTGACCTCGCCGACGCGCTCGGCGTCTCGCGCACCCGGTTGTCGAACCACCTGGCGTGCCTGCGCGACTGCGGCCTGGTCGTCACCGTGCCCGATGGGCGCCGCACCCGCTACGAGCTCGCCGACGAACGCCTCGGTCACGCGCTCGATGACCTGCGCACCGCCGTGGTGGCCGTCGAGACCGACCGCACCTGCCCGGACGCCGACGACAAGGGGTGCTGCTGACCATGACCACCCCCACATCCCTCACGCTCGGCCCCAGCCAGGACCGATGCCGATGACTACTGCGCCCACGCCCGCCGACCCCGAAGTCCAGCAGGATCAGCCCTGGCTCAGCCCGGGTGTCAAAGGCATCGGCTCCGCCAGCTTCCTCGCCGACGTCGGCCACGAGATCCCCACCGCACTGCTGCCGTCGCTGCTGACCTCCACGCTCGGGGCGCCGGCCGCTGCGCTCGGGGCGATCGAGGGCGTCTCGGATGCACTGGCCGGCGCGGCTCGCTTCGGGGGCGGCGTCCTGGCCGACGATCCCGCCAGGCGTCGCAAGGTCGCGGTCGGCGGCTATGCCACCACCGCGGTGCTCGGCGCGGCAACCGCCGGGGCCACTGCCGTCTGGCAGGTCGGGCTTCTGCGCGCAGCTGCGTGGACCGCTCGCGGCCTGCGCGTCCCGGCCCGCAACGCGCTGCTCGCCGACATCGTCCCGGCCAGGGCATACGGCAGGGCGTACGGCTTCGAGCGGATGATGGACAACCTCGGCGCCATCTTCGGCCCGCTCCTCGCGCTGGGCCTGGTCGCCTGGCTCGGGGTCACCTGGGCCATCGGCCTGTCCGTCATCCCCGGCCTGCTCGCTGCCGCCGCGATCGTCTACGCCATCCGCACGACACCCCGCCCGACCAGCCGCGACCGGGTACCGCTGCGCATCGGCGTCCGCCCCGTGCTGCGCGGCGACCTGGGCAGACTCATGGGAGCCGTGGCGGCCTTCGAGGTCGGCAACGTCGCCGCCACCCTGCTCATCCTGCGAGCCTCCGACCTGCTCACCCCCGAGCACGGCACCAAGACAGCGACCACCATCGCACTCGGCCTCTACACCGCGTACAACGTCGCCGCCACGATCGCCTCCATCCCCGCCGGCCGCCTGTCCGACCGGCTCGGCAGGCGGGGCCCGGTCCTCGTCCTGGCCGGCGGCGTCCTCGCCTTCGCCGCCGCCTACGCCATCTTCGCCGTCACCGGCGCGGTAATCGCGGTCCTGGCCGTGCCATTCGTCCTGGCCGGTGTCGGCATCGGCGCCGTGGAGACCGCACAACACTCCGCCGTCGCCGCCCTCGCCCCCGCAGACCTGCGCGGCTCCGCCTTCGGCATGCTCGCCACCGTCCAGTCCTTCGGCAACCTCGCCGCCTCCACCATCGCCGGCATCCTGTGGACCGCCACATCCCCGACCGTCGCCTTCGCCTACCTCACCGCGTGGATGCTGCTGGCCCTGGTCGGGCTCCTGGTGGCCGCACGTGACCGCTAAGAACGCTGCGATGGCAGGAGAGAGTCCCGCGCTCGACTTTCGAGTCGGGTCGAGGGTTTACCGTCGGCGGTGTGACGGCCTACCGCATTTCGCAGCTGGCCGGGGCGGTCTGGCGTGCCGGCTACGACACTGCGTTTCTACGAGGACCTCGGGCTGCTGCCGGCGGAGCGGACCGTTTCGGGGTACCGCGTCTATGGCGAGGATGTCGTGGAACGTTTGGCGTTCATCTCCTCGGCGAAGCTGCTCGGCCTGGCGTGGAAGGAGATCCGCGAGCTGTTGGAGGTCCGGGAAGAGGGCGTGTGCGCCTCGGTGCGGGGGCGGTTGCTGCCGTTGGTCGCCGACCGGATCGCGGACACCGACGTGCGGATCGCCGAGCTGAGTGCTTTCTCCGCTCGCCTTGCGGCCGTGCACACCGAGTTGTCGGGCCCTGCGCCGGCGGGGGCGTGCGGCCCTGAGTGCGGTTGCACGACCAGCGCCGTGCCTGCTGGGCCGGTACTGGTGGAACTTTCGATCTCCCGCCTTTCACCGGTCCTGGCCGAGGCGTGGCGGGATGCCGCGGTTGCGTGCACGCTGGGCGGCGCGGAGCTGGGCGAGCGCACCGGGCAGTGGCGCGCACTGGTCGGCAAGGCTGAGCTGCGGGAGGACATCGACGACGGGCTGCGGCTGTCCTTTCCCCTTGATGCCGAGCTCGCCGGCCGGCTGGCGTCGTTGGCGGCGGCGGAGCAGGGCTGCTGCGCGTCTTCGACTTCACCGTGCATGTGACCCCTGATGCCCTCCGGTTGAGCGTGCGGGCGCCCGAGAGCGCTGCCGGGATGCTGGCCGAGTTGTTCGCAGTCCCCGCATGGCCACCACCCCGCCCTCCCGTCCGTCCGCGCCGTGGGGCACGATCGGCGTGGGCGTGGCCGCCCTTGTCGCCTGCGCGGTGTGCTGCGCGGGTCCGCTGCTGGCCGTCCTCGGCGGCATCGGCATCCCCTGCGCGATCGGCGCCCTATGGGTACCTGTCCTCGCCGTGCAAGCCGCGGCCGCCCTGGTGGCCGTCATCTTCATTGTCCGCCGTCGGCGCCGCCGGCCAGTGCCCTGCCACACCATCCCGACCCACGCCGACCTCGGCATGCCCAACGTCCGGCTGGCGTCGGAGAGGACCACACCAGCGCAGTAGGCCGGGGACCCATGCCACCGGCTCCGACACTGGCACTGCTTCGCCTCGCTGCGATGGCCTGCCGTCCTTCGGCACCGCAAACGGATCTACCCGCACCACGGCTGCGCCACGGGGGAGGGACTGGCGAACCGGCTTCTCCTCAGGCGGGGGCGGCCTGATGCCGGACACCCCCCCCGGGTTGTGTCCTCGTATGCTCAGCCCCGCCCCGCCTCGAACCATGGGGCAGGAGCAGGAGCAGGAGCAGGAGCAGGGGGAGGGGGTTGCGGGTGTGGGACGGGATTGAACTGTGGCTGCGCAAGGCTGGCGGCCCGCTTTTGATGGGCCTGGGCGTGGCGGGCTTGGCGCTGGCGCGTGAGCGGTGGTGGCTGCCGTGGCGGGTGGCAGTCTTTTGCGTGGGCCTGGGGTCGCTGGTGGAGTGTGGGGTCCAGACGTGGAAACTGCTTTGCAGCGCTGTTCCTGCCAAGACGGCCCTGGATCACCTGGAAGCAGTCGGAAGCGAGGAAGTCCCGCGCCCGGGCCGATGACGGCCTGCCCTATCTGACGGGCCAGGTGGTGAGCCGCGCTCGTCCTGACCACTGTGGCGGATAGGGACTTACACGGTGTGCCTCACCGCCGGGTGCTCCAGACGCGGGTAGGCGCTATCCCTTGCGGTATCCCCTGCACTATCCCTTGCGCTATCTCTTGCACTATCCCTTGCACCGGGCTGACGGTCCGTGGGGTGTTTCTGCTGGTCAAGTGGCTTTTTGGGCGGGGTGTTGGTTTGACTTCTCCTGTGTGGGCCTGCTTGTTGATGGGTGTGGGGTGGTGGCCGGCGGTGTCCAGGGTTTCCCTCGGGTGGCGGGGCCGTGGGGAGGCGCTGCGCTGGCTCTGGGGGTGGGGGAGGGGGCGCCGGGTGGTGGGGCCCGGCGTGGTGCGGGACGGCGGCCATGGGGGTCATGGCGCCTGTCGACTTTCTCTCTAGTTACGACATGCTCGATGTGCTGACCTTGGGTATTTGAGTTACGTATATGTAGCTCTGGTCTACCGTCTGACCTGGTG
>NZ_FZOF01000054.1 GCF_900188405.1 Actinacidiphila glaucinigra
ACTACCAGCAGCGGATCCTCACCCCGCTGAACCTGAAGAACACCTCCTACGTCCACCCGCGGACCACCATCTCCGGCTCCTACGCCCACGGCTACCTGCGCCAGGACGACACCACCCTGCCCCTGGTGGACTCCACCGAGCAGACCGTCTCCTGGGCGCAGTCCGCCGGCGCGGTCATCTCCAACGCCGCCGACCTGAACCGGTTCTTCTCCGCCCTGGTCACCGGCAAGCTCGTGCCCGCCGCGCAGCTCCAGCAGATGATGGCCATGGTCCCGGTCAACGCCGACGGCACCCAGTCCTACGGGCTGGGCCTGCGGGCCAGGAAGCTGTCCTGCGGCGTGACCGTCTACGGCCACACCGGTACCGTCCAGGGCTTCTACACCTACGCGTTCACCACCGCCGACGGCAAGCGCAGCATGACGTCCATGGCGAACACCTCCAACAACGGCACCGTCAACACCATCCTGGGCGGCACCCTGGAAGCCGCGTTCTGCGGCACCACCACCGCCAAGGCCACCACCCTCAAGACCACCGAGGGCGAGACCTACACCGAGGACATCGCCCCCCAGATCGTCCGCCACAACCGGTAGTCACCACCACCGGTGGTCACCACATCCGGTTGACCCGGACCGCCGCCGCGTACCCGCACATCCCCCGGCGGGTGCGCGGCGGTTCCTCGTGCCGGGACGCGTCTCCGGATTCGCCGCCCGGTCCCGTGGGGAGATCGCGGACTGGCCGTACAGGACACCGCCCAGGGGGGTTTCCGCTCCTTGTAGGGGTGCTGATTAGGGGTACTCCCCGCTTTGGCCGCTCTGCTAGACATGGCGCTGTGAAGGAAACGTGTTCATGCCCGCAGCGCATGGAGCACGCGATCGCATCCGGACGTTGAGTGGAAAGTTTCAGTCAGTTGACAGAAAACTTGGTCTCCAGTCGCTGGATCCGCCGCTACCATCCGTCGGAGGGGGGCCGGGTCCGACTGGTCTGTCTGCCGCACGCCGGTGGCTCGGCCTCGTTCTACTTCCCCATGTCCCAGGCCCTCGCTCCGGCGTCGGACGTCCTGTCGGTGCAGTACCCCGGGCGGCAGGACCGCAGGGACGAGCCCGGCATCACCGACATGGCCACCTACGCCGACGCGCTCACCAGGGAACTCCTGCCGTGGATCGACCGGCCGCTGGCCTTCTTCGGGCACAGCATGGGTGCGGTCCTGGCCTTCGAGGTGACGCGGCGGCTGGAGCGCGAGCACGGCGTCACCCCGCTGCGGATCTTCGCCTCCGGACGCCGCGCGCCGTCGAGCCACCGCCACGAGACGGTGCACCTGCGCGACGACGACGGTGTGGTCGCGGAGATGCGTGAACTCAGCGGAACCGATTCGAGGATCCTCGGGGACGAGGAGATCCTCCGCATGGTGCTGCCCGCGATCCGCAGCGACTACACCGCCATCGAGAACTACCGGGCGACACCCGGAGACCGCGTGAGCACCCCCATCACGGTGCTGACCGGAGACGCGGATCCGAGGACCACCCGCGAAGAGGCGGAAGCCTGGGCGCAGCACACGACCGGCGAGTTCGAAATTCACTGTTTCGCCGGGGGCCACTTCTTCTTGGCGAACCATCAGGAAGCCATCATGAAGCTCGTCTCCGAGGGACTGACCTCGGACGCTCGAACGCACTGACCAGGCGCTTCGGGCAAAAACGGGGGCGGAACCCGCCGGACATCGATGTCACGGCGGACAACCGCATGGGGCAGGGCCACAACAACGGCCTGGCAGTCTGCACGAGCCCCACGGTGCACAGGTGACAGGACGGCACGGTACGGGCCCACCGGCACGGCGCGCTGTCGTCACGTCCTCCGTAGACATGTGGTACCGGGAGGGGAAACTCCGTGTCGGCAAGGCTGATCGAGCGCGAGAAGCAGCTGGGCACCCTGAACGAACTCCTCGGCAGCGCGATGCGCGGCCGGGGGCGGGTCGCCGTGATCAACGGGGCCGTCGCCAGCGGGAAGACCAGTCTCCTGCAGCAGTTCACCGACGAAGCCCTCTCCGCCGGGGCGCTGGTCCTCGAAGCCTCGGGATCCCGCTCCGAACGGTATCTGCCGTTCGGCATCCTGCGAAGGATCCTCGACAGCGCGGGACACCTCTCGCCGGAGGTCCACGCGTACGCCGCCGAACTGCTCGACCTCGCCGCGGAGGAGACGGAGCAGGCCGCGGAGGGCACCGAGGCCGGTATGCGCGTCATGCCGCATCTGTCCACCGCGCTGCTGCGGCTCGCCCGGAACCGGACCATCGTCATCGCCGTCGACGACGTCCACCACGGCGACGAGCTCTCCCTGCACTTCCTGCTCTGCCTCGCCCGCCGCGTCCGCCAGGCCCGCGTGCTGATCGTGCTCACCGAGGCGGTGCGGCTGCGACCCGCGCAGCTCGCCTTCCACGCCGAGCTGCAGCGCCAGCCCAACTGCACCAGCCTCCGGCTCCGCCTCCTCACACCCGACGGCACCGCGGGGGTCCTCGGCGACCACCTGCCCGAGGCGACGGTACGGCGGCTCTCGGCCGAGATCCACCAGACCACCGGTGGCAACCCGCTGCTGCTCGAAGCCCTGCTGGAGGACGGTCCCGCGGCCGCGCCCGGCGACACCTTCCGGCAGGCCGTCCTCGACTGCCTGCACCGCGGTGACCCCGAGATGCTGACCGCCGCCCGCGGCGTCGCCGTCCTCGGCGACGGCTGCTCCGCCGTACAGCTCGGCCACATCGTCGACCTGCACGTCAAGCCCACCGAGCAGGCCCTGCAGGACCTCGAACGCTGCGGCGTACTCCACCAGGGAGCCTTCCGCAGCCCTGCCGCCCGCGAGGCCGTCCTGGACGCGGCGCCGCCCGCCGCGCTGTCCGCGCTGCACCTGCGGGCCGCCAAACTGCTCCACCACGAGGGCGCGGCCTGTCTCGACGTGGCCCGCCACCTCGTCGCCGCCCGCAAGAACGTCGAGGAATGGGCGATCCCCGTCCTGCAGGAGGCCGCGGAGTACGCCCTCATCGACGACAAGGACGAACTCGCCCTGCGCTGCTGGGAACTGGCCGTCGCCTCGTGCCCCGAGGGCCCGCGGCGCGCCGCGCTCAAGTCCCGGCTGGTCAGCCTGGTGTGGCGCAGCAGCCCCGCCGCCGCCGAGAGCCACCTGCGGCAGCTCTGCCGCGAACTGGCCGCGGGCCGGCTCTCCGACCGCGACGTGATCCAGGCCGTGTCCGCGCTGGTGTGGATGGGACAGATCGAGGGCACGGGCGAGGCGCTGCGGCACCAACTGGTCTCCGCGGACCCGGCGTACGCCCCGGCCACCCTGGCGACCGCACGGACCTGGCTGACGGCGATCAGCCCGCCGCTCGCCGCGCTCCTGACGGACACCGGCCCGGCCGCTGGTCCACGGCCGAGCGCCGCGGACGCGCGGGTCGCCGGCGGACCGGCGGCGGCCTCCTACGACGCGGCGGACTGCGCCTACGTCCAGGCCGCCGAGGCCGTCCTGACCGCCCTGCGCGAGCGGCGGGCGGACGCCGCCATGTCCGAGGCCACCCAGGTCCTCCAGCGCTACCACCTCGGCGACCGGACCGTACAGCCCCTCGTCATCGCCCTGCTGACCCTCGTCTACGCGGGCCGGCTCGACCTGGCGCTGGCGTGGTGCGAGCGACTCCTCGGCGAGTGCTCCGCGCGCAACGCCCCCACCTGGCACGCCGCGCTCGGCGTCGTCCGCGCCGAGATCGCCCTGCGCCGGGGCGACCTGCCCGGTGCGGCGGCCCAGGCCCGTCAGGCCCTCTCCCGGATCTGCACCCAGAGTTGGGGCGTCGGCATCGCCCTGCCGCTGTCCATCCTGATCGAGGCCGAGGTCCAGATGGGCAACCACGAGGAGGTCATGAACCTGCTCGAACAGCCCGTCCCCGAGGCGATGTTCTCCACCTTCCTCGGGCTCCACTACCTCAGGGCGCGGGGCCGCTGCCACCTGGCGACCGGCCGCTACCACGGCGCCCTGCGTGACTTCCTCACCTGCGGCGAGCTGATGGAAGCCTGGGACATGGACGCCGTGGAGCTCGTCCCCTGGCGGCTCGACGCCGCCGAGGCCTGGCTGGCCCTCGGCAACACCGGACGCGCCCGCGAGTACGCCGAACAGCAGAGCCGGCGCGACACAGGAATCGAAGGCAGCCGCTCCCGGGGCGCGCTGCTGCTCATGCTCGCCCGCACCGGAGGCGACCTCACCTACCGCCTCAAGCGGCTCACCGAGGCCGTCGAGGTCCTGGAAGGCGGCGAGGACCGGCTGCAGTTCGCCGTGGCGCTGGGCGAACTCGGCCAGGCCTACCGGGCGCTGGGTGACTTCAACCGGGCCCGGATCCTCGTCCGCAAGGCCTGGCACGTCGCCAAGTCCTGCGGCGCCGAGCCGCTGTGCCGGCAGTTCATGCCGGGCGGCCAGGCCGGCGCCGAGCCCGCCGAGGGGGCCGGCCGCGAGGCCGAACTCCCCAAGGAGACGGAGGTCCTGTCGGAGGCCGAGGCACGCGTGGCGCTGCTGGCCGCGCGCGGTCACACCAACCGGGAGATCGCGACCAAGCTCTACGTCACCGTGTCGACGGTCGAGCAGCACCTGACCCGCATCTACCGCAAGCTGCACGTGAAGCGGCGCCGGGACCTGCCGGCCCGGCTGTCCGACCTGAGTCTCACAGGCGCCGCCTGAGTCCGCGGACGGTCGAGGAGGCGACAGTGGAGCGCACACACGACGTCGGGCTCAGGCCCCCGCGCCATCGCGTCGACCGGCGCGCGCCCGCCTGGTGGACACTGCAGGCGGCCGTGCTCGCGCTGCCGCTGCCGCTGGTGTTCGGCGCGCTGTACCTCTTCATCCCGCCCGCGCGGTTCGTCTTCGTCTGGCTCTTCCTCGCCTTCCTCGTGCCCGGCGTCGCGTACATGGCCGTCATGCCCGTCTGGCGCTACCGGGTGCACCGCTGGGAGGTCACCGAAGAGGCCGTCTACGCGGTCTCCGGGTGGCTCTGGCAGCAATGGCGGGTCGTGCCGCTGTCCCGCGTCCAGACCGTCGAGACCCTGCGCGGTCCCCTGCAGCAGCTCTTCGGGCTCTCCGGGGTGACCGTCACCACCGCCTCCTCCTCCGGCGCCGTGCGGATCAAGGGCATCGACCGGAGGATCGCCCGGGATCTCGTCGAGCACCTCACCAGGGCCACCCAGGCGACACCGGGAGACGCCACATGAGCCGGGTCGGCGCAGGCGCGGCAGGGGACGCCGGGTGGCGCCGGCTCAGCCCCCGCCTGCTGCTGGTCAACCTCGGCATGCTCTCCGGGCCGCTCGCCCTGTTCGCCCTCACGCTGCTGCTGACGGGCGCCGGCCTCCAGGCCCTGATCTCCCTCGGCTCCCTGCTGACCACCTTCCTGGTGATCACCTGGATCGGCACGATGCGGCTGCTCACCACCCGCTTCCGGATCGCGGACGAACGTGTCGAACTGCGCTCCGGAGCCTTCTTCCGAAGCCACCGCTCGCTCCCCGTCGACCGGATCCGCAGCGTCGACATCCACGCCAAGCCACTGCACCGCCTGTTCGGCCTCGCGTCCCTGCGCATCGGTACCGGCGGACAGGGCTCACCCTCCGGCCGCGAACTGCGGCTGGGCGGCGTCACCCGGAGCCAGGCGGACGAGATCCGCCGGCTGCTGCTCGACCGGCGCGACCGGGCCCGGGCCGGAACCCGGCCCTCCCGACCCGGCGAGGCGGGCCACGGCCCCATCGCCGAGACCGACTGGGCCTGGCTCCGCTACGCGCCGCTGAGCCTGTGGGGGCTGGGCGCGGTCCTCATCGGGGTCGGCACCGTGGCCCGCGCCCTCGGCGAGATGAGGATCAACCCCCTGGACCTCGCGGCCGTCACCCACCTCCGGGACCGATTCGGGTCCGTGCCCTGGTGGTTCGGTGCCCTCATGGCCGTACTCGTCCTCCTCGTCACCGGCGCGGCGCTCTCCACCGCCGCCTTCGTCGAGGGCTGGGCCGGCTACCGGCTGGAAAGGGAGGGGGACGACGCCTACCGGGTCCGCCGCGGACTGCTCGTCCACCGGTCCGTCACCCTGGAGCGGCGCCGTCTGCGCGGTGTCGAACTCACCGAGCCGATGCCGCTGCGCTGGGCCGGCGCCGCCCGACTCGACGCCGTCGCCGGCGGCCTCGGCAGCAGCGAGCAGAACCGCAGCCGACGCCCCCTCACCCCGGCCGTGCCCCGGCAGGAGGCCCTGCGGGTCGCCGCCGACGTCCTCACGGAGGAGCGGTCCCCGACGGAGACCGCGGACCTGCGCCCGCACCCCCGGGTCGCCCTGCGCCGCCGGATCAACCGCGGCCTGCTGACCCTCGCGCCGCTCGTCGCCGCCCTGCCGGCACTCGGGTTGTGGCTCGGCCCCGCGGCCGTGCACGCGGCCTGGATCACCGCGCTCCTCGGAGTCCCGGTCGTCCTCGCGCTCGCCCACGACGCCTACCGCGCCCTGGGCCACGGCCTGCGCGACCGCTACCTCGTCGTCCGCGCGGGCACCTTCGCCCGCCGCACCGCCGCGCTCCAGTGCGAAGGAGTGATCGGCTGGAAGATCACCCGCTCCGCCTTCCAGCGCCGCAACGGACTGCTGACCCTCGGCGCGACCGTCGCCGCGGGCGACGGCTGCTACAAGGTCCGGGACGTCGGCGTCGCCGACGGACTCGCCCTCGCCGAGGAGGTCGCACCCGGGCTCCTCGCCCCCTTCGTCGAACGCGTGCCCGCGACCGAACCCGAGATGCCAAGGGCCGCCCGGCCGTAACGAAATACATCCCGGGGAGCTCATTTCCCGTACCCGCGGCAGCACTTCCCGGGAATTCTCGCCGTTCTTCCCGTTCTTTCTTGCAATTGCCTCCGCTCTCCCCGCATCCTGGTGAAGCCGCACGTCGAACGGATTGAGTCCGGGATCCCCGACTAGGGGCCCGTAGGGGATTGTTAGGGGTTTCTCCCCCTTCCCGTGCATGCGAGAGTGACCCCTGGTCTTGGGTTCTTGTCCGGGGGTAATGGAGCGTGCGATGCTGAATGAGTCCGCGGATTTCCCGCCCGAGATCGACGCCGCTCCCGAATCCGCGTCCGACGCACCGTCCTGGCGCGAGCGGCTGACCCCCCTGACCGAAGCCGAGCAGCACGCCGCCCTGCTCGAATGGGTCACCTCACTGGTCTCCGCCGCCCTGCGCGACGCCGCCCCCGCCGTGCTCGACCCCGGACGTCCCTTCCTCGAACTCGGCTTCGACTCCCTTGCCGCCGTCGACCTGCACGCCCGCCTCACCGCGGGAACAGGCCTGCGGCTCCCCGCCACCCTCGCGTTCGACCACCCCACCCCCGCAGCCCTCACCCGGCACCTCCGCGCCGGGCTCCTCGGCCTGGACGACACCGCCGGTACGCCCGTCACCGCCGCCGTCAGCAGCGACGAACCCATCGCCATCGTCGGCATCGGCTGCCGCTTCCCCGGCGGCGTCCAATCCCCGGAAGCGCTCTGGGACCTCGTCGCCGCCGGCACCGACGCCATCACCGAATTTCCCACCGACCGCGGCTGGGACCTCGACTCGCTCTACGACCCCGACCCCGACCGGGCCGGAACGAGTTACACCCGCGAGGGCGGATTCCTCCACGACGCCGACCAATTCGACGCGGCATTCTTCGGGATATCCCCGCGTGAAGCGCTCGCCATGGACCCGCAGCAGCGACTGCTGCTCGAGACGTCCTGGGAGGCGTTCGACCGGGCCGGCGTCGACCCCGCCGGACTGCGCGGCGGCCAGGTCGGCGTGTTCGTCGGCGCGGAGACCCAGGAATACGGCCCCCGGCTCCAGGACGCCACGGACGGATTCGAGGGGTACCTCGTCACCGGCAACGCGGCCAGCGTCGCCTCCGGCCGTATCGCCTACACCTTCGGCTTCGAGGGTCCGACGGTCACCGTCGACACCGCCTGCTCCTCCTCCCTCGCCGCCCTTCACCTCGCCGTCCAGGCCCTGCGCACCGGGGAGTGCGCCCTCGCCCTGGCCGGCGGCGTCGCCGTCATGGCGAGCCCCGGATCCTTCATCGCCTTCAGCCGCCAGCGCGGCCTGGCCCCCGACGGCCGGTGCAAGCCGTTCGCGGCGGCGGCCGACGGCACGGGCTGGGGCGAGGGCGCCGGCATGCTGCTGGTGGAGCGCCTGTCCGACGCGCGGCGCAACGGGCACCCGGTGCTGGCGGTGGTGCGCGGTTCCGCCATCAACCAGGACGGCGCGAGCAACGGCCTGACCGCGCCGAGCGGCCCCTCGCAGCAGCGCGTGATCCGTCAGGCCCTCGCCAACGCGGGGCTGTCGAGCGCGGACGTGGACGCGGTGGAGGCGCACGGCACGGGTACGACACTGGGCGACCCCATCGAGGCCCAGGCACTGCTGGCCACGTACGGCAAGGACCGGCCCGAGGACAGCCCGCTGTGGCTCGGATCCCTGAAGTCGAACATCGGTCACACGCAGGCCGCGGCCGGTGTCGCCGGCATCATCAAGATGGTCATGGCGATGCGGCACGAGGTGCTGCCGCGGACCCTGCACGTGGACGAGCCCACCCCGCACGTCGACTGGGAGGCCGGAGCCGTCTCCCTGCTCACCGCGCCCGTCGAGTGGCCCCGGGGCGACCGGCCCCGCCGCGCCGGCGTGTCCTCGTTCGGCATGAGCGGCACCAACGCGCACGCCATCATCGAGGAACCCGCGGACGCGGACGCGGGAGCGGGAGCGGCCGTCGACCGGCGGACTCCGTCCGGTGAGCCCCACCCCGGTACCGGCGAAGGCACCGACGACGAGCGGGAGTCCGCCGACGCCGCAGGCGCGCCGCGCCGGCCGCTCCTGCCCTGGACCCTGTCCGCGAAGACCCCCGAATCCCTGCGCGCCCAGGCCCGGCGGCTCGCCGACCACGTCACCGCCGACCCGCACCTCACCCCCGCCGACATCGGCCACTCCCTCGCCACCACCCGCGGCGTCTTCGAACACCGCGCCGTACTGCTGGGTGCCGACCGCGAGACGTTCCTGCAGGCGCTGCACACCCTCGCCGACGGCGTCGAGACCCCCGCCACCGTCCACGGCGAGCCCGCCACCGGCCGGCTCGCCTTCCTGTTCACGGGGCAGGGCAGCCAGCGCCTGGGTATGGGCCGTCAGCTGTACGACACCTACCCGGAGTTCGCCGACACCCTCGACGACGCCTGCTGGTACCTCGACGACCAACTCGAACGGCCCCTGCTCGACGTGCTCTTCGCGGAAGAGGGCACGCCCGAGGCCGCGCTGCTCGACGAGACCGCCTACACCCAGCCCGCGCTCTTCGCGGTCGAGGTGGCCCTGTTCCGGCTGCTGGAGAGCTGGGGACTGCGGCCGGACGTGGTCCTCGGCCATTCGGTCGGTGAGATCGCGGCGGCGCATGTCGCGGGCGTGTTCTCGCTGGAGGACGCGTGCACCCTCGTGGCGGCGCGCGGTCGGTTGATGCAGGAGCTGCCCCGTGGCGGCGTGATGATCGCGGTCCAGGCGGCGGAGGACGAGGTCCTGCCCCTGCTGAACGAGCGCGTCGGCATCGCCGCGGTCAACGGTCCCGAGTCGGTGGTCGTCGCGGGCGACGAGGACGCCGCGAAGGACGTCGCCGCCCACTTCGCGGCGCAGGGCCGCAAGACCAGGCAGCTCGTCGTCAGCCACGCGTTCCACTCGCCCCGCATGGACGGCATGCTGGAGGAGTTCCGCCGCGTGGCGCAGGTGCTCGAGTACGGCACCCCGACACTCCCTCTCGTCTCCCTCCTCACCGGACGCGCCGCCACCCCCGGCGAACTGGCCGACCCCGAGCACTGGGTGCGGCACGTCCGCGACGCCGTGCGTTTCCTGGACGGCGTCCGCACCCTCGAGGACCGCGGCGTCACCACGTATGTCGAACTCGGCCCCGACGCCGTGCTCACCGCGATGGCGCAGGACTGCGTCGACCCCCAGGGCACCGCCTTCGCCGCGGCCCTGCGCTCCGGCCGTGCCGAGGACGTCACCCTGCTCACCGCCGTCGCCCGCGCTCACGTACGCGGCGCGGCGGTCGACTGGCGCCGCCTCTTCCGCGGCAGCGGAGCACGGCGCGTGGACCTGCCGACGTACGCCTTCCAGCGCTCGCGCTACTGGATGGACGCGGGCACCGGTACCGCCGCCGACATCGCGCAGGGCACGAGCGCCGCCGACAGTGCCTTCTGGGACGCGATCGAGCAGGAGGACGTGGCCGGACTCGCGGCGACGCTGGGCCTCGACCTCGATCTGGACGGCGACCGGCCGCTCAGCGAGCTGATTCCCGCCCTGGCGGCGTGGCGCCGGCAGGAACGTGAGCGGTCGGAGGTGGACGGCTGGCGGTATCGGGTGGTGTGGAAGCCGCTGGCCGAGGCCCCCGGTGGGCGGTTGTCTGGGTCGTGGTTGGTGGTGGTGCCGGGCGGGGGCGTGGATGACTCGCCGGTGGTGGGTGTGCTGTCGGGGTCCGGTGTGGAGGTGCGGCGGGTCGAGGTCGGTTCGGGCTTGGACCGGGGCGTGCTGGCGGGGCTGGTCGCGGGTGAGTATGCGGGTGTCGTGTCGATGCTCGGGCTTGCTGACACGGTGTTGTTGGTGCAGGCGTTGGGTGATGCCGGCAGCGATGCCCGGTTGTGGTGTGTGACGCGGGGTGCGGTGTCGGTCGGTCGTGCGGATCGGTTGGTGTCGCCGGTGCAGGCGCAGGTGTGGGGGCTGGGCCGGGTCGCTGCGCTGGAGCACCCTGACCGCTGGGGTGGTCTGGTCGATCTGCCCGAGGTACTGGATGAGCGTGCGCTGTCGCGTCTGGTGGGTGTGCTGGCTGGTTCCGGTGAGGATCAGGTGGCGGTGCGTTCGTCGGGTGTGTTCGGGCGTCGTCTGGTGCGGGCTTCGTTGCCGGAGGGTGCGGGGTCGTGGTCGCCGTCGGGCACGGTGCTGGTGACGGGTGGCACGGGTGCGCTGGGTGGCCGTGTGGCGCGGTGGCTGGCGGAGGCCGGCGCTGAGTGTCTGGTGCTGACCAGCCGCCGCGGGATGGATGCGCCGGGTGCCGCGGAGCTGGTGGCGGAGCTGGGCGTGGAGGTCTCGGTCGTCTCGTGTGACGTCTCCGATCGTGACGCGTTGCGGGCGGTGCTCGTCGAGCACGCCGATTCCCTGACCGCTGTCGTCCACACCGCAGGCGTGCTCGACGACGGCGTGCTGGACGGCCTGACCCCCGACCGCATCCAGGGTGTTCTGCGGGCGAAGGCCACGTCGGCGCTCAACCTGCACGAGCTGACGGTCGAGCTTGGTGTAGAGCTGGATGCGTTCGTGCTGTTCTCGTCGATGAGCGGCACGATCGGCGCCGCCGGGCAGGGCAACTACGCCGCGGCCAATGCCTTCCTGGACGCGCTCGCCGAGCAGCGCCGCGCCGACGGTCTCGCGGCGACGTCCATCGCGTGGGGCCCGTGGGCCGAAGGCGGCATGGCCGCCGACGACACGATGGACGCCCGTATGCGCCACGAGGGCGTGCCGCCCATGGCGCCCGAGTCGGCCATGGCGGCCCTGCCGGCGATCGTGGGTGCGGGCGAGGCGTCGCTGACGGTCGCTCACATCGAATGGGACCGCTTCGCGCGCTTCATGACGTCCGTCCGACCGCTGCCATTGATCGGCGACTTCGTCACGCACGCCGGGACCGTCACGGCTGCCGAGGTGGCGGGCACCGCGGCCCGGCGGCTCGCGGGGCTGACGGAGCCCGAGCAGGAGCGCGAGCTGCTCACCCTGGTGCGTACACATGTCGCGGCCGTCCTCGGTCACGGTGGAGCCGAAGCCGTGAGTGCCGACCGCGCCTTCAAGGAGCTGGGCTTCGACTCCCTGACGGCCGTCGAACTGCGCAACCGCCTCGGCGCGGCCACCGACCTGCGACTGCCCACCACCCTCGTGTACGACTACCCGACCTCGACCGCGCTCGCGGGATTCCTGCGCCGCGAGCTGCAGGGCACGCAGCACGCGGTGACGGGCCCGGTCGCCACGACGGCGGCCGTAGACGACGACCCGATCGCCATCGTGGCGATGAGCTGCCGGTTCCCGGGCGACGTCCGAACCCCGGAGGAGCTGTGGAAGCTCCTCGTCGACGGGTCCGACGCGATCGGTGACTTCCCGGCCGACCGAGGCTGGGACGTGACCGGTCCCTACGGCGCCGAACCCGGACGCCCCGGGACCACCGACACGCTGGAAGGCGGATTCCTCTACGACGTCGCCGAGTTCGACGCGGACTTCTTCGGCATCTCGCCGCGCGAGGCGCTGGCGATGGACCCGCAGCAGCGTCTGCTGCTGGAGACGTCCTGGGAGGCGTTCGAACGGGCCGGCATCGCTCCGTCGTCCCTGCGCGGCAGCCAGGCGGGCGTCTTCGTCGGCACCAACGGCCAGGACTATCTCTCCCTCGTCACGGGGGAGTCGGACGGCCTGGAAGGACACGTCGGCACCGGCAACGCGGCAAGCGTCGTCTCGGGGCGGCTCTCCTACGTCTTCGGACTCGAAGGCCCCGCGATCACCGTCGACACGGCATGCTCGTCCTCCCTGGTGGCACTGCACCTCGCCGTCCAGGCGCTGCGGCAGGGCGAGTGCTCCCTCGCGCTGGCCGGTGGCGTGACGGTGATGTCGACCCCTGAGGCGTTCGTCGACTTCAGTCGTCAGCGGGGCCTGGCGGAGGACGGCCGGGTCAAGGCGTTCGCGGCGGCCGCCGACGGTACGGGGTGGGGCGAGGGCGTGGGCATGCTGCTCGTGGAGCGGCTGTCGGACGCCCGGCGGAACGGGCACCCGGTCCTCGCCCTGGTGCGGGGCTCGGCGATCAACCAGGACGGCGCGAGCAACGGCCTGACGGCGCCGAACGGGCCGTCCCAGCAGCGAGTGATCCGGCAGGCCCTGGCCGGTGCGGGCCTTTCTCCCGCCGATGTGGACGCGGTGGAGGCGCACGGCACCGGTACGCGGCTGGGCGACCCGATCGAGGCGCAGGCGCTGCTGGCCACCTACGGCCAGGGGCGTTCGCCCGAGCAGCCGCTCCTTCTGGGGTCGATCAAGTCGAACATCGGTCACACGCAGGCCGCGGCCGGCGTGGCGGGCGTCATCAAGATGGTCATGGCGATGCGGCACGGTGTGCTGCCGCGGACCCTGCACGTGGACGAGCCGACTCCGCACGTCGACTGGTCGGCGGGCGACGTCTCGCTGCTGACGGAGCAGCGCGAGTGGCCCGACACCGGACGGCCCCGCCGCGCCGGCATCTCGTCGTTCGGCCTCAGCGGCACCAACGCCCACACCATCGTCGAACAGGCCCCCGATCTCGCGGAGCACGTCGAGGAGCCCGCGGCCGGCACGGCACCTTCGGTGCTGCCTGTCCTGCTCTCCGCACGGAACCCCACCGCGTTGCGGGCCCAGGCCGCACGCCTGGCGACCCACTTGACGGTGCACCCCGCGGCTTCCCTCCGCGACGCCGCCTTCACGCTGGCGACCGGACGTACCGCGCTGGAGACGCGTGCGGTCCTGGTCAGCTGCGTCGAGAACCACGATTCGCTGCCGGCGGGGCTTCACGGGCTTGCCGCCGGCGAAGCGCCCCCCGGATCGGTCCAGGGCGTCGTGACGGCCGGCTCACTCGCGTTCCTGTTCACGGGACAGGGCAGCCAGCGCCTCGGGATGGGCCGGGAACTCTACGACGCCTACCCGGTGTTCGCCGACGCGCTCGATGTGGTCTGCGCCCACCTGGACGCACACCTTGATGTGCCCCTGCGGGACGTGCTGTTCGGGGAGGACGCGGGCCTCCTCGACCAGACCGCCTTCACGCAGCCGGCGTTGTTCGCGGTGGAGGTGGCGCTGTTCCGGCTGCTGGAGAGCTGGGGTGTGCGTCCGGACTTCGTGTCGGGTCACTCGGTGGGTGAGATCGCGGCCGCGCATGTTGCCGGGGTGCTGTCGCTGGAGGACGCGTGCGCTCTGGTTGCGGCGCGTGGTCGGTTGATGCAGGCGCTTCCGGGCGATGGCGTGATGATCGCGCTGCAGGCGTCGGAGGACGAGGTCCTGCCGCTGCTTGACGGCCGGGTGAGCGTCGCGGCGGTGAACGGTCCGGAGTCGGTCGTCATCGCGGGCGACGAGGACGCCGCGGTCGCGATCGCGGAGTCCTTCGAGGGGAGGAAGTCGAAGCGGCTGGCGGTCAGTCACGCGTTCCACTCCCCGCACATGGACGGGATGCTCGACGCCTTCCGCGAGGTAGTGGAGCAGCTCTCGTTCGGGGCTCCGCGCATCCCGGTCGTCTCGAACCTGACCGGTGCCGTGGCCGGCGACGAGATGGCCTCGGCGGACTTCTGGGTTCGGCACGTCCGTGAGGCAGTGCGCTTCCTCGACGGCGTCCGCGCCCTGGAGGCGGCAGGGGTCACCACGTATCTGGAGCTCGGCCCGGACGGCGTGCTGTCGGCGATGGCACAGGAGTGCGTGACCGGCGAGGGCGTGGCCTTTGTTCCCGTACTGCGAAGGGGCCGTCCGGAGGCGGAGAGCGCGGTCACGGCGCTGGCGCAGGCACACGTGCGGGGTGTGGAGGTGGATTGGGCCGGGTTCTTCGCCGACCCGGGTGCTCGGCGAGTGGACCTGCCGACCTATGCCTTCCAGCGGACGCGGTACTGGCCGGAGGCGCAGCGGGCCGCCGTCGCTCCTGTCGCGAAGAGCGTCGACACCATCGACGCGCGCTTCTGGGACGTGATCGAGCAGGAGGACCTGACGACCCTCGGGGCCATGCTCGGCGTCGACGACACGGCGGCCTGGGGAAACATGGTCCCGGCTCTGTCGGCCTGGCGTCGGCGTGGTCAGGATCAGGCCCTGGCCGAGAGGTGGTGTTACCGGGCGAGCTGGAAGCCGGTGACGGTTGCCGCTGGTCGGTTGTCGGGGTCGTGGTTGGTGGTGGTGCCGGGCGGGGGCGTGGATGACTCGCCGGTGGTGGGTGCGCTGTCGGGGTCTGGTGCGGAGGTGCGCCGGGTCGAGGTGGCGCCGGGCTTGGACCGTGGCGCGTTGGCGGGGCTGGTTGCGGGTGAGTATGCGGGTGTCGTGTCGATGCTCGGGCTTGCTGACACGGTGCTGTTGGTGCAGGCGTTGGGTGATGCCGGCAGCGATGCCCGGTTGTGGTGTGTGACGCGGGGTGCGGTGTCGGTCGGTCGGTCGGACCGGTTGGTGTCGCCGGTGCAGGCGCAGGTGTGGGGTCTGGGCCGGGTCGCTGCGCTGGAGCACCCTGACCGTTGGGGCGGTCTGGTCGATCTGCCCGGGACGCTGGATGAGCGTGCTCTGTCGCGTCTGGTGGGTGTGTTGGCCGGGTCGGTCGAGGACCAGGTGGCGGTGCGTTCGTCGGGTGTGTTCGGGCGTCGTCTGGTGCGGGCTGCGCTGCCGGAGGGTGCGGAGTCGTGGACCCCGTCGGGAACGGTGCTGGTCACGGGTGGCACGGGTGCGCTGGGTGGCCGTGTGGCGCGCTGGCTGGCGGATGCGGGTGCTGAGCGTCTGGTGCTGACGAGCCGCCGCGGGATGGATGCCCCGGGTGCCGCGGAGCTGGTGGCGGAGCTGGGTGTCGAGGTCTCGGTCGTCGCGTGTGACGCGTCGGATCGTGAGGCGCTGCGGGCGGTGCTTGCCGAGCATGCCGATTCCCTGACCGCTGTCGTTCACACGGCGGGCGTCCTGGATGACGGCGTGCTCGACGCCATGACCTCGGAACGTTTGGAGACCGTCCTTCGGGCGAAGGCGACGTCGGCGCTGAATCTGCACGAGCTGACGGTCGAGCTTGGTGTAGAGCTGGATGCGTTCGTGCTGTTCTCGTCGATGAGCGGCACGGTTGGCGCCGCCGGGCAGGGCAATTACGCGGCCGCGAACGCCTTCCTGGATGCTCTCGCCGAGCAGCGGCGTGCGGATGGTCTTGCGGCGACGTCGATCGCGTGGGGCCCGTGGGCCGAGGCCGGCATGGCTGAGGGGCTTGCGTCCCGTATGCGCCGGGACGGCGTACCGCCGATGAGGGCGGATCTGGCGGTCAGCGTCTTGCGGCGGGCGGTCGATTCCGGTGCGGCCGCCCTCACCGTGGCCGACCTGGATTGGGACCGCTTCCTCGCGGGATTCACCGCCGCTCGCGCCAGCGAACTGTTCAGCGAGCTGCAGGAAGTACGAGACGCGGTCAAGCCGCGGGGCGCCTCGACGGGGGTGGCCGCCGACGCGCCGGATTCCGTTTCGTTCGTCGGCCGGTTGTCCGCTGTCGCCGCGGGTGAGCAGGAGCGGATGCTGCTGGACCTGGTCCGAGGCCACGTGGCGGCTGTCCTGGGTCATGCCGGGGTGGACGCGGTAGGGGCGGGGCGGGCCTTCAAGGAGTTGGGCTTCGACTCGCTGACGGCAGTCGAGTTGCGGAATCGGCTGGGTGCGGCGACGGAGCTGCGGTTGCCGGCGACGTTGGTCTACGACTACCCGACGTCGGCGGCGCTGGCCGAGTACCTGCGGGGCGAGCTGCTGGGGACGGTCCGCGTCGCGGATGCGGATCTGCCTGCGGCGGTCACCACGGGCGACGACCCGATCGCGATCGTGGCGATGGGCTGCCGTTTTCCGGGTGGTGTGCGGTCTCCGGAGGACCTGTGGCAGCTGCTGGCGACGGGGACGGACGCGGTGGGGGACTTCCCTGCCGACCGTGGCTGGGACCTCGACCGGCTCTACAGCCCTGACCCGGAACGTGCCGGAACCTCGTACACCCGGGAAGGCGGCTTCGTAGACGGGGCGGCCGACTTCGACGCGGAGTTCTTCGGGATCTCGCCGCGTGAGGCGCTGGCGATGGATCCGCAGCAGCGGCTTCTGCTGGAGACGTCGTGGGAGGCCTTCGAACGGGCCGGGATCGACCCCTCCTACCTGCGCGGCAGCCAGACAGGTGTGTTCGTCGGAACGAACGGACAGGACTACCTCTCCCTCGTAGCCCGCGAGTCGGACGGACTGGAAGGACACATCGGTACCGGTAACGCGGGCAGTGTGATGTCGGGTCGTGTCTCGTACGCGCTGGGGCTCGAGGGTCCGGCGGTGACAGTCGACACGGCCTGCTCGTCGTCGTTGGTGGCGCTGCACTGGGCGGTGCAAGCGCTGCGCAACGGCGAGTGCTCGCTGGCTCTGGCCGGTGGTGTGACGGTGATGTCGACCCCGGAGACCTTCGTCGACTTCAGTCGCCAGCGCGGTCTTGCCGCGGACGGTCGGATCAAGGCGTTCGCCGCGGCCGCCGACGGTACGGGCTGGGGCGAGGGTGTGGGCATGCTGCTCGTGGAGCGGCTGTCGGACGCCCGGCGCAACGGTCACCCGGTACTGGCGGTGGTGCGGGGTTCGGCGGTGAACCAGGACGGTGCGAGCAACGGTCTGACGGCGCCGAACGGACCGTCGCAGCAGCGTGTGATCCGGCAGGCCCTAGCGAGTGCGGGCCTGGCGGCCTCGGACGTGGACGCGGTCGAGGCACACGGCACCGGTACGACGCTGGGCGACCCCATCGAGGCGCAGGCGCTGCTCGCCACTTATGGCCAGGAGCGTGCCGAGGACCGGCCGCTCTTCCTGGGTTCCGTGAAGTCGAACATCGGGCACACGCAGGCCGCAGCCGGTGTCGCCAGCATCATCAAGATGGTCATGGCGATGCGGCACGGTGTACTGCCGCAGACGCTGCACGTGGACGAGCCCACCCCGCACGTCGACTGGTCGGCGGGTGAGATCGCCCTGCTGACCGAGCAGCGGGAGTGGCCCGACGCGGACCGCCCCCGACGCGCCGGCATCTCGTCCTTCGGCATCAGCGGCACCAACGCCCACACCATCATCGAGCAGGCACCGGACGACACCGCCGAGGCCGCTGAGTCGCCGTCGCAGACATCCGGCGTCCTCCCGTACGTCCTGTCGGCCAGGACCCCCGAGGCCCTGCGCGCCCAGGCCGCCGCCCTCAGCGCTCACCTTGCGTCGGCAGGGGCGGCGGACGGCAACGCCTCGCGGCCCGTCGACATCTCCTACTCCCTCGCAACCGGCCGCGCGCACCTGGAACACCGCGCGGTCGTCACGGCCGACAGCACACGTGGAGTCGCGGAACTTCTCGCACAACTGGCCGCCGGCGAGAATCCGCCCGCCGTCACGACGGGTGTGGCGGACGACGGCGGCACGGCGTTCCTGTTCACGGGGCAGGGCAGCCAGCGCCTTGGGATGGGACGGGAACTCTACGACACCTACCCGGCTTACGCGGATGCCCTGGACATGGTGTGCGCGCACATGGACGCGCACCTCGACGTGCCGCTGGCCGATGTGCTGTTCGGCGGCGATGCCGATCTTCTCAATGAGACCGCGTTCACGCAGCCGGCGTTGTTCGCGGTGGAGGTGGCGCTGTTCCGGCTGCTGGAGAGCTGGGGTGTGCGTCCGGACTTCGTGTCGGGTCACTCGGTCGGCGAGATCGCCGCCGCGCATGTGGCAGGTGTCTTCTCGCTGGAGGATGCGTGCGCTCTGGTGGCCGCGCGTGGGCGGCTGATGCAGGCCCTGCCCACGGGTGGCGTGATGATCGCGCTGCAGGCGTCGGAGGACGAGGTCCTGCCGCTGCTTGACGGTCGGGTGAGCGTCGCGGCGGTGAACGGTCCGGAGTCGGTCGTCATCGCGGGCGACGAGGATGCGGCGCTGGAGATCGTCGCGCGGTTCGAAGGCCGTAAGTCGAAGCGGCTCAAGGTCAGTCACGCGTTCCACTCCCCGCACATGGACGGAATGCTGGAGGCGTTCCGTGAGGTGGTGGCGGGGCTGTCGTTCGGGGCTCCGCGTATCCCCGTCGTCTCCAACCTGACCGGCGCTTTCGTCACCGACGAGATGGCGTCGGCTGACTTCTGGGTGCGGCACGTCCGCGAGACGGTGCGCTTCCTGGACGGGATCCGTGCGCTGGAGGCGGCCGGGGTCAGCACCTACCTGGAGCTGGGTCCGGACGGTGTGCTGTCGGCGTTGGCGCAGGAGTGCGTCGCCGAGGACGCGTTGTTCGTCCCCGTGCTTCGTGCCGTCCGTCCCGAGGGTGAAAGCCTGGGTGCTGCTCTTGCACAGGCCCATGTCAGAGGCCTCACGATCGACTGGTACGCGTACTTCGCCCGCACGGGTGCTCGGCGAGTGGACCTTCCGACCTATGCCTTCCAGCGGCAGCGGTTCTGGGTGGAGCCCTCCGCCTCGGTCGTACGTGAATCCGCAGCCGATGTCGCTGATTCCTGGTTCTGGGATGCGGTGGAGCGCGAGGACCACGCATCGCTGGCCACGACGCTCGACGCGGAGGACTCCGGCGCCTGGGGCAGCGTCCTGCCCGGTCTGGCGGCGTGGCGTCGGCAGGAGCGTGAGCGGTCGGAGGTGGACGGCTGGCGGTATCGGGTGGTGTGGAAGCCGCTTCCCATCCCTGCCGCTGGTCGGCTGTCGGGAACCTGGTTGGTGGTGGTGCCGGGCGGGGGCGTGGATGACTCGCCGGTGGTGGGCGCGCTGGTGGGGTCTGGTGCGGAGGTGCGCCGGGTCGAGGTGGCGCCGGGTATGGACCGTGGCGCGCTGGTGGGGCTGGTTGCGAGTGAGTACGCGGGTGTCGTGTCGATGCTCGGGCTTGCTGACACGGTGCTGTTGGTGCAGGCGTTGGGTGATGCCGGGGTGGGCGCCCGTGTCTGGTGTCTGACGCGGGGTGCGGTGTCGGTTGGTCGTTCGGACCGGCTGGTGTCGCCGGTGCAGGCGCAGGTGTGGGGTCTGGGTCGCGTTGCCGCGCTGGAGCACCCTGACCGCTGGGGTGGTCTGGTCGATCTCCCCGAGACGCTGGACGAGCGCGCGCTGTCGCGTCTGGTGGGTGTGTTGGCCGGGTCGGCCGAGGACCAGGTGGCGGTCCGGTCCTCGGGTGTGTTCGGGCGTCGTCTGGTGCGGGCCTCGATGCCCGGAGGCACAGGGGCGTGGGCCCCGTCGGGCACCGTACTGATCACCGGTGGCACGGGCGCACTCGGTCGTCACGTCGCCCGGTGGCTTGCCGGTGCGGGTGCTGAGCGGCTGGTGCTGACGAGCCGCCGCGGGATGGACGCGCCCGGTGCTGCGGAGCTGGTGGCGGAGCTGGGTGCCGAGGTGTCGGTCGTGGCGTGTGATGCCTCCGACCGTGAGGCGCTACGGGCTGTGCTCGCCCAGCACGCTGATTCCCTGACCGCCGTCGTCCACACGGCCGGCGTCTTGGACGACGGCGTGCTGGATGCCCTGACTCCGGAGCGCATTGACGGTGTTCTTCGGGCCAAGGCCACGTCGGCACTGCATCTGCACGAGCTGACGGTCGAGCTGGGCGTCGAGCTGGATGCCTTCGTGCTGTTCTCGTCGATGAGCGGCACGGTCGGGACACCCGGTCAGGGGAACTACGCGGCCGCGAACGCCCTTCTGGATGCTCTCGCCGAGCAGCGGCGTGCGGATGGTCTTGCGGCGACGTCCATCGCGTGGGGGCCGTGGGCCGAGGGCGGCATGGCCGCGGACGAGGGGCTTGCGTCCCGTATGCGCCGGGACGGTGTCCCCCCGATGCGGGTCGATCTGGCGATCAACGCCCTGCAGCAGGCGATCGGTTCGGGTGAGGCCGTGGTCACCGTGGCCGATGTGGAGTGGGAGCGGTTCATCGCGGGGTTCGCCGCGGTGCGCGCCAGTTCGCTCTTCGCTGACCTGCGAGAGGCGCGTGCGCTGCAGGCGGAAGGCGCAGAGGCTGCCGCCGACGCGCCGGATTCCGTTTCGTTCGTCGGCCGGTTGTCCGCTGTCGCCGCGGGTGAGCAGGAGCGGATGCTGCTGGACCTGGTCCGAGGCCACGTGGCGGCTGTCCTGGGTTATGCCGGGGTGGACGCGGTGGGGGCGGGGCGGGCGTTCAAGGAGCTGGGCTTTGACTCGCTGACGGCGGTGGAGCTGCGGAATCGGCTGGGTGCGGCGACGGAGCTGCGGTTGCCGGCGACGTTGGTCTACGACTATCCGACGTCGGCGGCGCTCGCTGAGTATCTGCGGGGTGAGCTGCTGGGGACGGTTCGTGTTGCGGATGCCGACCTGCCTGCGGCGGTCACTACGGACGATGATCCGATCGCGATCGTGGCGATGGGCTGCCGTTTTCCGGGTGGTGTGCGGAGTCCGGAGGATCTGTGGCAGTTGCTGGCGGCGGGGACGGACGCGGTGGGGGAGTTCCCGGTCGATCGTGGCTGGGATCTGGACCGGCTCTACAGTCCTGACCCGGATCGTCAGGGCACGTTCTATGCCCGTGGGGGCGGCTTCCTGTACGACGTGGCCGAGTTCGACGCCGACCTGTTCGGGATCTCGCCGCGTGAGGCGCTGGCGATGGATCCGCAGCAGCGGCTGCTGCTGGAGACGTCGTGGGAGGCCTTCGAACGGGCCGGGATCGACCCGTCCTCCCTGCGTGGGAGCCAGACGGGTGTGTTCGTGGGCACCAACGGCCAGGACTACCTGTCCCTGGCCGCGGGGGAGACCGGTGACTTCGAAGGCCACTTGGGGACCGGTAACGCGGGCAGTGTGATGTCGGGTCGTGTCTCGTACGCGCTGGGGCTCGAAGGTCCGGCGGTGACGGTCGACACGGCGTGTTCGTCGTCGTTGGTGGCGCTGCACTGGGCGGTGCAGGCGCTGCGCCAGGGCGAGTGTTCCATGGCTCTGGCCGGTGGTGTGACGGTGATGTCGACCCCGGAGACTTTCGTCGACTTCAGCCGTCAGCGGGGCCTTGCCGCGGACGGCCGGATCAAGGCGTTCGCCGCGGCCGCCGACGGTACGGGCTGGGGCGAGGGCGTGGGCATGCTGCTGGTGGAGCGGCTGTCCGATGCCCGGCGGAACGGTCACCCGGTGCTGGCTCTCGTGCGCGGTTCGGCGGTGAACCAGGACGGCGCGAGCAACGGTCTGACGGCGCCGAACGGCCCGTCCCAGCAGCGTGTGATCCGGCAGGCTCTGGCGAGTGGCGGTCTGTCGACCACGGATGTGGACGCGGTCGAGGCACACGGCACGGGCACTCGCCTCGGGGACCCGATCGAGGCGCAGGCGCTGCTGGCCACCTACGGCCAGGGACGTTCGCCCGAGCAGCCGCTCTTCCTGGGGTCGATCAAGTCGAACATCGGGCACACGCAGGCCGCGGCCGGTGTCGCCGGCATCATCAAGATGGTCATGGCGATGCGGCACGGCGTGCTGCCGCAGACGCTGCACGTGGACGAGCCCACCCCGCACGTCGACTGGTCGGCGGGTGAAGTCTCGCTGCTGACGGAGCAGCGCGAGTGGCCCGACACCGGACGGCCTCGCCGCGCCGGCGTCTCGTCCTTCGGCATCAGCGGCACCAACGCCCACACGATCATCGAGCAGGCCGCTGAGGCCCCGCGGGCCGACGAAGTCGGCGCAGGTCGCCCGGCGAGCGGCGTGGCGACGTCGGTCTGGGTGCTGTCGGGCAAGTCCGAGAGCGCCCTGCGTGACCAGGCCGGACGCCTGCACGCCCACCTCGGCACCCGTTCCCACCTGAATCCGGTGCACGTCGGACGCGCGTTGGCGACCGGCCGGGCGGCCCTCGACCACCGCGCCGTCGTCGTCGCCGACGACCGTGACGAATTCCTGCAGCGGCTCGCCTCCGTGGCCGACGGGGAATCCGTCCGCGCGGTCGTCGGCTCGCCGGTCGGCGGCCAGGTCGCGTTCCTGTTCACGGGGCAGGGCAGCCAGCGGCTCGGGATGGGCCGCGAACTCTACGACGCCTACCCGGTGTTCGCGGACGCCTTTGACGCGGCTTGCGCCCACCTGGACGCACACCTTGATGTGCCGCTGAGGGATGTGGTGTTCGGGGAGAACGCGGACCTCCTGGACCGTACGGAGTTCGCGCAGCCGGCGTTGTTCGCGGTGGAAGTCGCCTTGTTCAGGCTTGCCGACGGCTGGGGCCTCAGGCCGGACTTCGTGTCCGGTCACTCGGTCGGCGAGATCGCGGCCGCGCATGTGGCAGGTGTCTTCTCGCTGGAGGATGCATGCGCTCTGGTGGCGGCGCGTGGGCGGTTGATGCAGGCGCTTCCGGGCGGTGGCGTGATGATCGCGCTGCAGGCCTCGGAGGACGAGGTCCTGCCGCTGCTGAACGAGCGCGCGAGTATCGCTGCCGTCAACGGTCCGGCGTCGGTCGTCATCGCGGGCGACGAGGACGCTGCCACGGCGATCGTGGAAGCCTTCGGGGACCGGAAGTCGAGGCGCCTGACGGTCAGTCACGCGTTCCACTCCCCGCACATGGACGGGATGCTCGACGCCTTCCGTGAGGTGGTGGCGGGGCTGTCGTTCGGGGCTCCGCGCATCCCGGTGGTCTCCAACCTGACCGGCGCTGTGGT
Organism: Actinacidiphila glaucinigra; assembly: GCF_900188405.1. Taxonomy (GTDB): domain Bacteria; phylum Actinomycetota; class Actinomycetes; order Streptomycetales; family Streptomycetaceae; genus Actinacidiphila; species Actinacidiphila glaucinigra. The sequence goes on from NZ_FZOF01000054.1 coordinate 23,360, forward strand.
CACCGACGAGATGGCCTCGCCCGAGTTCTGGGTGCGGCACGTTCGTGAGGCAGTGCGCTTCGCGGACGGTGTCCGGGCGTTGGAGGCCGCAGGCGTCTCGACGTTCATCGAACTCGGCCCGGACGGTGTGCTGTCGGCGATGGCGCAGGAATCTGCCACCGGCGAGGGCGCCGCCTTCGTTCCGGTGCTGCGCAGGGGCCGTTCGGAGGTGGAGGCCGCCGTCACCGCGCTGGCGCAGGCACACGTGAGAGGCGTGGAGGTCGACTGGCGGCAGTTCTTCGCCGGGTCTGGCGGACATCACATCGACTTGCCGACTTATGCGTTCCAGCGACAGAGGTACTGGCTGGAGCCCTCTGCGGGGCCTCAATCGGATGGCGCTGCGGACGCCTCGGATGCCCGCTTCTGGGACGTGGTGGAGCGGGAGGATCTGGCGTCGCTGCTGGCGGAGTTGGATGTCTCCGGTGACGCGTCGCTGGGTGAGGTGCTTCCGGCCTTGTCGGCTTGGCGTCGGCAGGGTCGGGAGCGGTCGGAGGTGGATGGCTGGCGGTATCGGGTGGTGTGGAAGCCGCTTCCCGTCCCTGTCGCTGGTCGGCTGTCGGGGCCCTGGTTGGTGGTGGTTCCGGCCGGGGGCGTGGATGACTCGCCGGTGGTGGGTGCGCTGGTGGGGTCTGGTGCGGAGGTGCGGCGGGTCGAGGTCGCCCCGGATGCGGACCGTGGGGCGCTGGCGGGGCTGGTTGCCGGTGAGTACGCGGGCGTCGTGTCGATGCTCGGCCTCACCGGGACCGTTTCCTTGGTGCAGGCGTTGGGTGATGCCGGGGTGGGTGCCCGCGTCTGGTGTGTGACGCGGGGTGCGGTGTCGGTCGGTCGTTCGGACCGGTTGGTGTCGCCGGTGCAGGCGCAGGTGTGGGGTTTGGGCCGGGTCGCTGCGCTGGAGCACCCCGACCGCTGGGGCGGTCTGGTCGATCTGCCTGAGACGCTGGACGAGCGTGCTCTGTCGCGTCTGGTGGGTGTGCTGGCTGGTTCCGGTGAGGACCAGGTGGCGGTCCGGTCCTCGGGTGTGTTCGGGCGTCGTCTGGTGCGGGCGGCGCTGCCGGAGGGTGCGGGGTCGTGGGTTCCGTCGGGCACGGTTCTGGTGACGGGTGGTACCGGGGCGCTGGGTGGTCGTGTGGCGCGGTGGCTGGCGGAGGCCGGCGCTGAGCGTCTGGTGCTGACGAGCCGCCGCGGCATGGATGCCCCGGGTGCCGCGGAGCTGGCGGCGGAGCTGGGTGTCGAGGTCTCGGTCGTCTCGTGTGATGCGTCGGATCGTGACGCGTTGCGGGCGGTGCTCGTCGAGCACGCCGATTCCCTGACCGCCGTCGTCCACACTGCCGGCATCCTGGACGACGGCGTGCTCGACGCCATGACCCCCGACCGTTTGGAGACCGTCCTTCGGGCGAAGGCGACGTCGGCGCTGCATCTGCACGAGTTGACGGTCGAGCTGGGCGTCGAGCTGGATGCGTTCGTGCTGTTCTCGTCGATGAGCGGCACGGTCGGTACACCCGGCCAGGGCAACTACGCCGCCGCGAATGCCTTCCTCGACGCGCTCGCCGAGCAGCGTCGCGCCGACGGTCTCGCGGCGACGTCGATCGCGTGGGGCCCGTGGGCCGAGGGCGGCATGGCCGCGGACGAGGCGATGGCCGCCCGCATGCACCGCGGCGGGGTCCCGCCCATGAAGGCCGGGTCCGCCATCACGGCGATGCACCGCGCCGTCGGTGCCTCCGACGCCACCCTTGTGATCGCTGACTTGGACTGGGACCGTTTCGCCCCCGACTTCACCGCAGCGCGCCCCAGCAATCTCTTCGCCGAGCTGGCGGGCGCAAAGCCAGTCGTCGCGGACTCCGCCGCCACCGGTACGTCAACCGGTGCGGCGTCGACATCCCTGGCGGAACGACTGGCCGGACTCCCCCCGGCCGAGCAGGACCGCGAGCTGCTCGGACTGGTGCGTGCCCAGGTCGCCGCCGTACTCGGTCATGCCGGGGTGGATGCGGTGGGGGCGGGGCGGGCGTTCAGGGAGCTGGGCTTTGACTCGCTGACGGCGGTGGAGCTGCGGAATCGGCTGGGTGTGGCGTCGGGGCTGCGGTTGCCGGCGACGTTGGTCTACGACTATCCGACGTCGGCGGCGCTCGCGGAGTACCTGCGGGGTGAGCTGCTGGGGACGGTACGGGTCGCGGATGCCGATCTGCCGGCGGTGGTTGCGTCGGATGGCGATCCGATCGCGATTGTGGCGATGAGTTGCCGGTTCCCGGGTGGTGTGCGGAGTCCGGAGGACCTGTGGCAGCTGCTGGCGACGGGGACGGACGCGGTGGGGGACTTCCCTGCCGACCGTGGCTGGGACCTCGACCGGCTCTACAGTCCTGACCCGGATCGTCAGGGCACGTTCTATGCCCGTGGGGGCGGCTTCCTCTACGACGTGGCCGAGTTCGACGCCGACTTCTTCGGGATCTCGCCGCGTGAGGCGCTGGCGATGGATCCGCAGCAGCGGCTTCTGCTCGAGACGTCGTGGGAGGCCTTCGAACGGGCCGGGATCGACCCCTCCTCCCTGCGCGGCAGCCAGGCGGGCGTCTTCGTGGGCACCAACGGCCAGGACTACGCGACGGCACTCCAGGCCATACCCGAGGGCATCGAAGGATTCCTGGGCACCGGCAACGCGGCCAGCGTCGTCTCCGGCCGGCTCTCCTACGCCTTCGGGCTCGAGGGCCCGGCGGTGACGGTCGACACGGCGTGCTCCGCGTCCCTGGTCGCGCTCCACCTCGCGGCGCAGGCGCTGCGCAGCGGCGAGTGCTCGCTGGCCCTGGCCGGTGGCGTGACCGTCATGTCCTCACCAGGCACGTTCATCGACTTCAGCCGTCAGCGCGGTCTTGCCGCGGACGGTCGGATCAAGGCGTTCGCGGCGGCCGCCGACGGTACGGGGTGGGGCGAGGGTGTGGGCATGCTGCTCGTGGAGCGGCTGTCGGACGCCCGGCGGAACGGGCACCCGGTCCTCGCCCTGGTGCGGGGTTCGGCGGTGAACCAGGACGGCGCGAGTAACGGTCTGACGGCGCCGAACGGCCCTTCGCAGCAGCGTGTGATCCGGCAGGCTCTGGCGAGTGCGGGCCTGTCGAGCGCTGACGTGGACGCGGTCGAGGCGCACGGCACCGGTACGCGACTGGGTGACCCGATCGAGGCGCAGGCGCTGCTGGCCACCTACGGGCAGGAGCGTGCCGAGGACCGGCCGTTGCTGCTGGGGTCGATCAAGTCGAACATCGGGCACACGCAGGCCGCGGCCGGTGTCGCCGGTGTCATCAAGATGGTGCTCGCCATGGAGCACGGCGTGCTTCCGCAGACCCTGCACGTCGACGAGCCCACCCCGCACGTCGACTGGTCGGCGGGTGACGTCTCGCTGCTGACGGAGCAGCGCGAGTGGCCCGACACCGGACGGCCTCGTCGCGCCGGCATCTCGTCCTTCGGCATCAGCGGCACCAACGCCCACACGATCGTCGAGCAGGCCCCGGACGACGTCACCGAGACCGCCGCGTCGACCCGACCCGGCGTCGTGCCGTGGGTCCTGTCGGCCAAGAACGAGACGGCGCTGCGCCTCCAGGCCGACAGGCTCAGGGGACATCTGGCCGCCGACCCTCTGCTGGAGCCGGTCGACGTGGCCTACACCCTGGCCACGTCGAGGGCCGCTCTCGAGCGGCGTGCGGTGGTCGTGGCGGGGGAGCGGGAGGAGTTCCTGGGGGCGCTGGCGGCCGTGGTCGCAGGCGAGGGCGAGCCCTCGCTCAGCTCGGGCTCGGCCGCCGCCGGCTCGCTCGCGTTCCTGTTCACGGGGCAGGGCAGCCAACGCCTCGGGATGGGCCGGGAGCTCTACGACGCCTATCCGGCGTTCGCCGACGCCTTGGACGCGGTCTGCGCCCGGGTGGATGTGCATCTCGAAGTGCCGTTGAGGGATGTCGTGTTCGGGGACGACATCGATCTGCTGAATGAGACCGCGTTCGCGCAGCCGGCGTTGTTCGCGGTGGAGGTGGCGCTGTTCCGGCTGCTGGAGTCCTGGGGCGTGAGGCCGGACTTCGTGTCCGGTCATTCGCTCGGTGAGATCGCCGCCGCTCATGTGGCAGGTGTGTTCTCGCTGGAGGACGCGTGCACGCTCGTGGCCGCTCGCGGGCGGCTGATGCAGGCGCTGCCGGCCGGTGGGGTGATGATCGCGCTGCAGGCCTCGGAGGGCGAGGTTCTGCCGCTGCTGAACGATCGGGTGAGCATCGCGGCGGTGAACGGTCCTGAGTCGGTGGTGATCGCCGGTGACGAGGACGCGGCACTCGCGATCGTGGGGTTCTTCGCCGGCCGGAAGTCGAAGCGGTTGACGGTCAGTCACGCGTTCCACTCCCCGGACATGGACGGGATGCTGGCGGACTTCCGGAAGGTGGCGGAGGGTCTGGCCTACGCTGCTCCTCGTATTCCTCTGGTGTCCAACTTGACCGGGGCTCTGGTCACCGACGAGGTGGCCTCGGCCGACTTCTGGGTCCGCCACGTCCGTGAGGCAGTGCGCTTCCTCGATGGCGTCCGCGCCCTGGAGGCCGTGGGCGTCACCACGTATCTGGAGCTCGGTCCCGACGGTGTGCTCTCCGCCATGGCCCAGGACTGTGTGACCGGGGACGGTGCGGCCTTCGTCCCGGTCCTGCGGGGCGGTCGTCCCGAGGCCGGGACCGCCGTCACCGCACTCGCCCAGGCCCACGTCCGTGGTGCGACCGTCGAGTGGGCACGGTTCTTCGCCGGGACCGGCGCCCGCCGCGTCGACCTGCCCACCTACGCCTTCCAAGGGCGGCGCTACTGGC
>NZ_FZOF01000060.1 GCF_900188405.1 Actinacidiphila glaucinigra
CCTGAAGAACACCTCCTACGTCCACCCGCGGACCACCATCACCGGCTCCTACGCCCACGGCTACCTGCGCCAGGACGACACCACCCTGCCCCTGGTGGACTCCACCGAGCAGACCGTCTCCTGGGCGCAGTCCGCCGGCGCGGTCATCTCCAACGCCGCCGACCTGAACCGGTTCTTCTCCGCCCTGGTCACCGGCAAGCTCGTGCCCGCCGCGCAGCTCCAGCAGATGATGGCCATGGTCCCGGTCAACGCCGACGGCACCCAGTCCTACGGGCTGGGCCTGCGGGCCAGGAAGCTGTCCTGCGGCGTGACCGTCTACGGCCACACCGGCACCGTCCAGGGCTTCTACACCTACGCGTTCACCACCGCCGACGGCAAGCGCAGCATGACCTCCATGGCGAACACCTCCAACAACGGCACCGTCAACACCATCCTGGGCGGCACCCTGGAAGCCGCGTTCTGCGGCACCACCACCGCCAAGGCCACCACCCTCAAGACCACCGAGGGCGAGACCTACACCGAGGACATCGCCCCCCAGATCGTCCGCCGCTGACGTGGCATCACGCGCCCCGGATCCCGCCGCGCGGCCGGGATCCGGGGGGTCCGCGCTCCGCGATGCGAGCCCTTCACCGCCAGGACCGCGGCTGCCGGGTCATGGCCCGGACGCTACGATGCGCCGCGGAACCGTCCCTCCCCGGTACAGGGTGGCTCAAGCCCGGTGCCGCCCACGGCACGCGGACGGCCACCTGGAGTGACGCCTCCGCGGAGTTCCACGGTCCACGCGAGATCCCGGGCCTGCCCCCCTGCGGATAATCCGCAGTCTTTCTCCTCATATACCACAAAATGCCATGAACCGATTTATCGTGCCTGTGTCGGAGTTTCCGGCCACCCGAGGGCCGCGACACGGGCCGTCGGGGCGTCTGAGTGATTCGGCTCCAACTGGCGCGGTGGCATCGTGATCAAGGCATTCCGGACGGACGTCCTTCCCCCCGACGAGAGGGAGGAGTACTGGACGGACGCGGTCCACCAGGCGGTCACCCGGCTGGACATCCGGCCCCACCCGGACGCCCCGGTGGGCGGCGCCCTCTGGTCGGTGGAGGTCGGATCCATCCACGTGGGCCACGTCGAGGCGGGCCCCCAGCGGATGGCCCGGACCCGCGGGATCATCGCGAACGACGCCGGCAACGCGCTCATCGTGAGCCTGCAGGAAGCCGGCAGCAGTGTCGTGTCCCAGGGCGGACGGGAGACGCTCCTCGCCACGGGGGAACTGGTCCTGCTCGACTCGCGACGGCCCTTCCTGCGGATCTTCCCGGGCAGCTTCCGCCAGAACATCGCCGCCGTCCCACTGGAGTTGCTGGACGTTCCCGACTCCCTTCTGGCCCGGGTCACCGGCCGGACGTACTCACCCACGCACTACATCGGGGGAATCCTGGCCTCGTTCGTGAGCAGGCTCGCCGCGGCGGCGGAATCCAGCGCCTGCATGTCGGACACGAACCAGTACCTGCAGCGAGGGCTGACCGACGTGCTGACCGCGCTGGTCGCGCACGAGGGACGGCTCGACGCGGATGTCACACCGACCGCCGAGGAGACGCTGCGGCAACTCGTCCGCGACTACGTAAGGACCCACCTGAACCGGCCGGAACTGTCGCCGGTCATGATCGCGGCCGCGCACCACATGTCGGTGCGCTACCTGCACAAACTGTTCCAAGGCGAGGAGATGACCATCGGCCGATGGATCCAGCACCAGCGCCTGGAGGCCAGCCGCGAGGACCTCGCACGTCCCGATCTCGCCGGATTGACGGTGGAAGCGATCGCGCAGCGCAGGGGTTTCGCCAGCCCCGCGCACTTCAGCCGGATCTTCCGGGTCGCCTACGGCATGTCCCCGGTCACATGGCGCCGCATGGCCGGTGGCTGACCCGCGGGTCCGGCCCCTTCCGGCCGGCCGGGACCCGCCGGGCGGGGTACTCGTGCCGCGCCGCCGTCTCCGTGGCGAGCCAGCGCGATCATCGCGAGATCGTCGGCCGGCAGGGTCCCGCAATGGGCGACCACGTCGTCGAGGATCTCCCCGAGGATGTCGTGCAGGCGTTCTTCACAGCAACGGCGCTCATCGTGCCACGTCCAGGTGGCGGCACGTTCGAGGAGCGGGAAGCATCCGCCGGTGGAGTCGCGGGCCTCGATCAGACCGTCGGTGTACAGCAGCAGCGTGTCGTCCGGGCCGAGTTCGAAGGCGCTCTCGTGGGCGCGCACGTCGCACAGCGGACTGAGCCCGAGCGGCGGGCAGGACGTGCCCTGCAGAAAGGCGGGCTCGCCCGAGCGTGCCCGAACCGGTGGCGGGTGGCCGAAGTTGACCATGCGGGCCACGGACTCGCCGTCCGGGACCTCCAGGACCAGCAGCGTCGCGAAGCGTTCGTCCGCGTCGCAGCTCGGATGGCCGTCCGCCTCCGCCAGATACCGCAGGAAGCTCTCCTCCAGGCGGGCGGACAGCTCGGCCAGGGTGACGGGCTGCGGCGCCCACTCGCGGAAGGCGCCGAGGATGGCGATGACGTCGAGGAACGAGGGCAGCCCCCTCCCCCGCACGTCGCCGATGACGACGCGGGTCGCCGCATCGGCCCGGGCGACCGCGTAGAGGTCACCGCCGACCCGTGCCTGTCCCCCGCAGGCACGGTAGACGGAGGCGAGGTCCAGGCCGCCGATCCGGGAGGGAAGCGGTCGCAGCAGGACCTGTTGCACGGCGTCGGAGACGGCACGGGCACCCGCCACCCGTCGGCGGTACAGCCGGAGCAGCCGGCCGCAGGCCACCGCCGCCACCGGCGCCGCGACCAGTTGCAGCACGCAACAGACGACCTCCCCATGCCGGTACAACGCGACAGCCGCGCAGACCATGGGAGTCCCCAGCAAGACCCCCGCGACGAGAACGAGCCGCGCCGGCGGCCTGTCTTTCAACCGCTCAAGATCGGTCATGCCGCTCTCTCCCTTCCCTCGCGCCCGGTGCCGCCGGTCGGGGGCGGGGGCCTCCGGGGTCGATTGCCCGACCGTAGGTGCGGCACAGTCGCGGATCTTGCGCGAGGGCGCATGAGATCTTGACCGATGGCGCAGCTCGGGACCGGTCGCGGGGCGGCTGTCGGCGGGCGGGGGAAGGGCGCGCGCGCAGGGCGCCTCCCCGATCGGTGCCGGTGTGTGACGGCTCGTGTTCGTGCCGGTGAGCGGCCCGGCCGGGCGATCGGGGACGCGCGGATCCCGTCGACGGAGGTCTGCGAGGCCCGTCAGGCCTGTGGCACCACGCCCTCGGCCGGGGACCGGGCGGGCCGCGGCGCGGCGCGGTCGTCGGCCGCCTCCTCGGCGCGGCTGAGCGCGGCGTTCCTGGTGTCGGGCATGAGGACGTAGGTGACCAGGGAGACCAGGGCGCACCCCGACACGTACCAGAAGAACGCGGTCTCATGACCGGCGTCCTTGAACCACAGGGCCACGTACTCCGCCGTGCCGCCGAACAGCGCGTTGGCGATCGCGTACGGCAGCGCCACGCCCAGCGCCCGTACGCGCGTCGGGAACAACTCGGCCTTCACGGCGGCGTTGATCGAGGTGTAGCCGGTGACGATGACGAGCGCCAGCAGCGACAGCCCGAGCGCGGGCCAGTACGAGGAGGCCGAGCCGAGTGCCGTCATGATCGGGTAGGTGCCCAGGGTGCACCCCACCGCGAAGGTGATCAGCAGGGGCCTGCGGCCGATCCGGTCGGAGAGCGCCCCGGCCAGGGGCTGGAGCAGCGCGAAGACGAACAGCGCGGTGAAGCTGACCAGGGTCGCGGTGTTCTTGGCCATGCCGGCGCTGCCGATGAGGTACTTGGTGAGATACGTGGTGTACGTGTAGTAGGCGACGGTGCCGCCCAGAGTGAGCGCCATGACCAGCAGCGCCTGGCGCCGGTGCTGCCACAGCAGCCGGAGCGAGCCCCGGGCGTCGTCCTGTGCGCCGGCCTCCTCGGCGAAGGCCTCGGTCTCCTCGAGGCTGCGCCGGATCCAGAAGACCACGACCGCGAAGACCGCGCCCAGCACGAAGGGAACGCGCCATCCCCAGTCGTGCAACTGGTCGCTGGTCAGCACGTGCTGAAGGGTGATCAGGATGCCCAGGCCCAGCAGCTGGCCCGCCGTCATCGACACGTACTGGAAGGACGAGCCGAGACCGCGCCGGTCACGGGCCGACCCCTCGGTGAGGTAGGTCGCGCTGGCCGCGTACTCGCCGCCGATGCTCATGCCCTGCAGCAGCCGGGCCAGCAGCAGGACGAGCGCCCCCGCGTAGCCGGCCTGCCCGTACGTCGGGGCGATCGCGATCAGCAGCGCGGCGACCGACATCATGGTGACGGTGAGGGTCAGCGCGCTCTTGCGGCCGTGGCGGTCCGCGGCGCGGCCCAGCACCCAGCCGCCGACGGGGCGCATCAGGAAACCGACCGCGAAGATGCCGGCGGTGTTCATCAACTGGGTGGTCGGGTTGTCGCCGGGGAAGAAGGAGTCGGCGAAGTAGATGGCGAAGCTGGCGTAGACGAACCAGTCGTACCACTCGACGAGATTGCCGAGCGAGCCTCCCACGAGGGCGAGGCGGCGCTTGCCGCGCTCCCCGGCGGAGGGCGGCGCGGACATGGCGGAGGTCGGCGACATCGGCGGCTCCAAAGGGGAAAGGCCCTGATGGGGGACGGGGCGAAGTGCCCAGAGCATGTGGGCCCGCGCCGCGCCCGGACAAGGTCCGGCGCCGAGATCTAACGTCCCGCTAAGAATCGGGTCACGGTCGCCGTGCCGCCCGGCCCGTTGTCTAGGGAACACCGAGTTCGAAGAGCACGTAACCGGCGTACGAGCCGGAAGCCAGCGCCGCGAAGCCCAGCAGCGCGGCCCGGTCGGCCGGGCGGGCGCGGGCGAGGGCCAGCGCGGGCGGCACGAACAACGGGAAGGCGGGCAGCAGGTAGCGCGAGACGTTGCCGAAGATCTGCTGCGTGCCCAGCACGGTGACGACCGTGAGGACCGTGTAGACGACCAGGACGAGCGGCAACCGCAGCCGCACCAGGGCCGGGATCAGGGCCAGCGCGAGCACGACGACGCAGACCCCGATCACGTCCTCGATCGGGCACGCGAACAGGTAGTCGAAGTCGCCCACCGCCACGGAGGTGAAGACCTCGAAGGTGTGCCGGCCCCAGTCGAAGGTGTGGGCCCAGGCGCCGTCCTGGAGCTTGAAGTAGCCCGCCCGATCGCCCATCCGGTGGCCCACCCAGGCGAGGTAGCCGAACAGGCCGAGCGGCGCGATCACGATCGCCGTCAGCGGCCGCGCCACGCCGTCCGCGCGAGGCTTCCGCAGGGCCAGGAGGGCGGACAGGACGAGGGCGCCGATCAGCGCGGTGGCGGTGGGCCGGGCCAGGCCGGCGGTGAAGGTGAGCAGGCCCGCGGTGAGCCAGCGGCGGGTCATGACCGCGTGGCAGGCCCACACCGCCAGGGCGACGTACAGGGACTCCGAGTAACCGGACCACTCGGTACCGGAGCCGGGCCACACCGCCCACAGCCCGGCCGCGCAGAGCCCGGCGCGATGGCCGCCGAGACGGGCGGTGACGGCGTACACGCCGAGGGCGGCGACGAAGGAGGCGAGGACGGACACCAGCATCCCCGACCCGTACAGGCCGAGGCCGGTCACCTCGGAGGTCAAGCGCATCGCGGCCGGGTAGAGCGGGAAGAAGGCGGCCGAGTTGCCCTCGAGGGTGATCGGGCCGGTCGCCCCGGGCACGGGGACCAGCGCCGGGTGGTAGCCGTGGGCGGCGACCTGCTGGTACCACCAGCCGTCCCAGGTGGCGAGGACGTCCCAGGGACGGGCTCCGCCGCCGAACCGCGGGTTCTTGTCGCGGAAGTCGCCGGTGTGGTGCAGCAGGTACAGGAAGACGGCGAACCCGGCGAGCTTGAGCGAGCCGTAGACGGCGAGGACGTGCCACCGGCGGGCGGTGCGGGAGGGCTCCTCGCGCGGGCCGGCCGTGGTGGCCGGGACCGGGGCGGCGGTGAGCGTGCTGGTCATGAGGCGGTGGGTTCCGTCCGGGGGTCGTGCCGGCCGCGGAAGACCCAGGACCGGAGGAGCAGGAAGCGAAGGAGGGTGGCGGCCAGGTTGGCGGCGACGAGCACCGCGAGTTCGGCCCGGTGGCCGGCGTCCGGTGCGGTGTGGTGCAGGGCGGCCAGCGCGCCGCTGGTGAGCCCGAGGCCGACGAGGAAGGCCAGCAGCCCGCGCGCGTGGTGGCGTACGGCGCCGGAGCGGCCACGCAGGCCGAAGGTGAGGCGCCGGTTGGCGGCGGTGTTGGCGACGGCGCAGATCAGCAGTGCCAGGGCGTTGGCGGCCTGGGGGCCCGCGGGCGGCCGCAGCGCGGCGTAGAGCAGCAGGTAGCCGAGGGTGCTGACGGCGCCGACGGCTGCGAAGCGCAGCAGTTGGGACAGGAGCCGGGCCGGGGCCTCCGCGCCCGCGGAGCCGGGGCGCAGTTCGGTGAGGGGGAGCCGGCCGGTGGCGAGCGCGCGGCCGATGCGGGCGATGCCCCGGAGGTCGGCCAGCGCGGTCGGGAGGATGTGCACCCGGCTGTCGGGGTCGTCGACCCAGTCGACCGGCACCTCGTGGATGCGCAGCCCGGCGCGTTCGGCGATGACGAGGAGTTCGGTGTCGAAGAACCAGCCGGAGTCCTGGACCAGGGGCAGCAGCCGCTCCGCGACGTCGCGGCGCACCGCCTTGAAGCCGCACTGGGCGTCGGAGAAGCGCACCGCGAGCGTCGAGCGCAGCAGCACGTTGTAGCAGCGGGAGATGATCTCCCGTTTCGGGCCGCGCACGACCCGGGCGCCGCGGGCCAGGCGGGTGCCGATGGCGATGTCGGAGTGCCCCGATATCAGCGGCGCGACGAGCGGGAGCAGGGCCGCGAGGTCGGTGGAGAGGTCGACGTCGAGGTAGGCGAGGACCGGTGCGGACGACTGGGACCAGGCGGCGCGCAGTGCTCGGCCGCGCCCCTTGTCCGGCAGCCGCGTCCACACCACCTCGGGCAGTTCCGACGTGAGTCGCTCGGCGATCCGCGGGGTGCGGTCGGTGCTGGCGTTGTCGGCGACGGTGATGCGGAAGGCGTACGGGAAGGTGTCGCGCAGGTGGGCGTGGAGGCGCCGGACGGACGGTTCGAGGTCCTCCTCCTCGTTGTGCACGGGGACCACGACGTCGAGGACGGGATCGGGATGGCGGGCGGGGAGGGGCGCACGCTCCATCACGCCGACCGGGCGGTCTTTTATCACGTTCTGTCCGCATCTCTTCGCTGGTGCGGGGCATGCCGAGGGCACACGGGGACGGGCTGGACGACTGCGGCGGCGCGGGACCGGGGTCCGGCCAGCCGGGGATCGGGACGGCCGGATCGGGGCGGCCCGGGTTCAGGGAGTGGTGGTCACGCCCGATCCGAGGCTCGAGGGCGGCGGGCTCGTGGTGGAGCCTGAGGCCCTCCCGGTCGGGGGGCCGTCGCCGTAGGCGCCCTCGCCGGTGCCGTCGTACGACGACGACGAGGACGAGGACGAGGACGTGGGCGCGTTGGTGGGTGCGTTCGAACCGGTCGCGGAGGGATCGACGCCACTCGGGCTCATCTGCGGCGAGGCCGGGCTCGTGCTCGTCGAACCGCCGGGACTCGGCTGGGCCGTGCCGGTCGCCGGCGGGGGGCCGGCCGGCAGCTGCCCCGGGCCGGCGGGCTCGTTGGCGGCGAAGGCGCCCGGCAGCACCGCCAGTCCGGTGGCCAGGGCCGCCACCGCGACGGCGGAGCCGCCGGCCCGCCAGGCGGCGCGGGTGCGGCGGCGGGTCCGCACGCCGTCCCGCAGCCGTTCCCGGTGCCGGGGTTCGAGGGGGGTGTACTGCTCGGAGTCGCGCAGCATGCGCGCCAACTCGCGCTCGAAGTGGTCCATTCGCTTCTCCTTCAGCCCACCGGCTCGTTGGCGTCGGACAGGATCCTGCGCAGTCGTGCCACGCCCCGGGTCGCGTGGGACCGGGCGGTGCCGAGCGGGCACCCCAAGGCCTCCGCGACCTGCGCCTCGGGCAGGTCCTGGTAGTAGCGGAGCACCACCGCGGCACGCTGGGCGGGTGGCAGCAGGCTCAGCGCGGCCTCCAGCCGCGACCGTTCCGCCACGGCCACGGAGACGTCTCCGACGGCCGGCAGTTCCGGCACCTGCTCGACGGGGCGCTCCCCCCACCAGCGCCGCCGGGCCGAGCGGGCCGCGGCCCGGGCCAGCACCTTGCGCACATACGCCTCGGGCGCCTGGTCGGCGACACGCGGCCAGGCGAACCACAGCTTGACCAGGGCTTCCTGGAGCAGGTCCTCGGCGCGGTGGCGGTCGCCACCGGTGAGCAGCCGGGCGAGGTGGAACAGGGCGGACCATCGGGCTGCCATGAACTCGTCGAACCCCCCTTCGGTCCGGGAATCCCCCATCAGCACCGCTCCCTGGTCTCGCCGGACTCTTACCTCATGTGAAAGACGTCGGGAGGCGGCCCGCTATGCAGGTCAGGGTTGTGATTCGGGTCACGCGGGCGGGGGCAGCGGCCGGGAGCAGGCCGAGGTCGCGACATAGGCGAGGCCGTCGTAGTCCTCGGACGGTACGACGGTGACCGGGGTGAGACTCCGCATCCGCCGGGGCACCTGGGCGCCGATGGAGCGTGCGGGACGGGGTTCGGCGAGCCGGCGACGTACGACGGGGCCGGCCTCCGCCGCGGCCCGCAGGTCCACGAGGTGGTCGCCGGGGTGGGCGGCGGCGAGCAGCGCCTCGAGGGACCCGGGCGGCGGGGGCCCGATCCGGTTCTCGGCGGGGGGCCGCGGGCGGGACGGGCGCCAGGGGCCGGGCGGGAGTCTGCGGGCCCGGAAGCCGCCCCGGCCGAACAGCAGGGCCAGGGCGTAGTAGGCGTCCCCGTACCGGGCGTGGAGGTGCCGTCCCAGCGGGGCGGGGCCACCCTCGTGGCGGCCCTTGGCGATGTGCGCGTTGTGGGCCCAGACCACGACCCGGGCGGCGGGGTCGCGCAGGGCGTCGTCCACGGCGTCGGCCATGTGACGGTCGCGGGCGGCGAAGACGGTGCGCTCCGGGTCGGTGTGCCGGCGGGGGCGGGTGACCAGGTCGGCGGCCCGGACGAGGATCCGCGCGTGGTGGAGCGGCCCGGCCGCGCCGGGGGCGCGTCCTCGCACCAGGTCCACCAGCGTCTCGGCGTCGCGCACGAGGCGCTGCCGCGGGTCCGGCGCGGATCCGGGGGCGGCCGTGGCGAGCGGGCCGAGCGCCGTGTGCAGCCAGGCGACCCGGTCCGGAGCGGTTTCCCGCAGGAAGGCGTCGAGCAGCCTCAAGGAGTCGCCGCACTGCTGCGGGTCGATGCCCACGAAGCGCACCCGGTCGTGCTCGGGCCGCGTCGCGTTGTGGACGCGCAGCCACTCGACGGCGGAGAGCACTTCATGGGTGCGCCAGATCCAGAATCCGAGTCCGGTGAGCGCCGCCGCGGGATCGCCCGCGCCCTGCCGTACGCAGGCGTCGACGGCGGGTCCGGCGGAGGCGCTCGCCTCCATGGCCAGGACGGAGAAGCCGAGTTCGGTGACGAGGAACTCCAGCAGGCGGTGCTTGAGCCGGAAGAACTCGCCCGTGCCGTGGGTCGCCTCGCCCAGGCCCACGACCCGCACACCGCGCAGCACCCTTGCGAGCGGCCGCAGGTCGCCGGTGGGCGCGCCCGCGTCGAGGCCGTCCAGCGGCAGGGCGCCGCGGGCCAGCCAGGCCGTGAGTTCCGGGTCGTGCGACCGCGGGTCGTACGCGTGCCGGTCGCGCATCGTGTCGGACCGGCGGGGTCAGACCGGCAGCCCCTTGCGGGCGCGGCGTTCCAGCGTGCGCCGGCGGCGTTCGGCCGCGACGGCCCTCAGCCCCTCCTCGCGGCGCTTGTTGTACCCGGGGGGTTCCACCGTGAAGAGGCAGAGGCCGCACACGTAGCCGCCCTCCGGACCCTCGATCACGGGTTCCAGGCAACGCTCACAGTCCATCGTGCAGTCGTACCCCATCGGGACGGTGGCGGGCCAGCGGTTCCGGTGAGGTCGCGCGGTCGCGGCACCGGCGGACGCCGCGCACGGGGTCAGATCCTGACGCTCCGCCGGCTGACGGGAACACCGTCGCCGTCCACCCAGCCGAGGACCAGCCGGCGGAACCCGGTGTGGCTGATCATGCGGGTGGTGGTGTCCGCGGAGCCGCACTGGGCGCCGATCTCCCGGCCCTGGCCGTCGTCGTCGCCGTCGTCGGTGGCGAGGTAGATGCAGCCCGGGTCGTCGACCTCCTTGGTGACGAGGGCGTCGACCTCCCAGCCGCGCCCGACCCGGTGGACGGTGATCACGGCGTGGCCGACGCGCCCGGAGTCGTACACGGCGAGACGTGCGCTCCGGCCGCCGTCGCGGTGCGGGGTCCAGCCGTCCGCGGCCCGGACGGAGGGCGCCGCGGACAGCAGCAGCGCCGCGGACAGGACGGACACGGCGACAGGGCGGACACGCACGACGGCCTCCAGGTCGGATGCGACGGCCGCCGGTCGGCGGCCGCCCCCATCCAAACCCCCGGACCCCGCCCGGGCCCCAGCGCGGCACGCCGGGCGGGCCCGTGATCACTCCGCTGGCGGGGTCCCGCCCGTGCGGGCCAGCACCACCAGCGCGGCCGCGCCGGCGACGGCGGCGGCCGTGCCCATGCGGCGGAAGCCGCGCGAGGAGCGCCAGGACAGCACCGACCAGCGCGACTGGGCGGACAGCACCGAGCCCACGCTCAGCCAGGAGCCACCCGACAGCAGCGACAGGGCGGACCCGAGGGACCCGGCGGACAGGGTGCTGCCGACCGAGCCGACGGACAGCACGGAGCCGACGGAGCCGATGGACAGCACGGAGCCCACCGAACCGATGGAGAGCACCGAATCCTTCGACCACAGGGACAGCGTCGAGCCCTGGCAGGTGGAACCGCCGCATGAGGAGCCCGGCGGCGGCGTGGAGTGTGTCGTCATGGCCTCCATCCTGCCGAACGCGGCGGCGGTCCACGTCACCTGAGGCCAAGTCAGAAACGTGATCACGCGTGAGCCCGTACGGACCGGGAAGGCGCTCCGTGAGGGGGTGGGGCGCACGGAGCACGGGACGCGGAGCAGACGGAGGCAGGTGAGGGGCCGTGAGCGCGACCGGGCACCGCGACGGCGGTGACGAACGGGTGGGCGAGCTGGTGTCCCGCGCGTCGGAGCAGCTGTCGCGGTTGGTTCGCGAGGAAATGCGGCTGGCCCAGGCGGAGATGACGCGGAAGGGCCGGCGCTTCGGCCTGGGCGGTGGCCTGTTCGGCGCGGCGGGGCTGTTCGCGATCCTGGCGCTGCAGGGGCTCGCCGTCACCGGCGTCGCGGCCCTGGCGCTCGCCCTGCCGGTGTGGGCGGCGGCGCTGGTCGTCACGGCGCTCCTGGGTCTCGTCGCCGCGGTACTGGCCGCGGCGGGGCGCAGGCAGTTCGGGCGGGCGGCCCCGGCCGTGCCGCGGGCTGCCGTCGACAGCGTCAAGGCCGACATCGCGGAACTCAAGGAAAGGGCACACCGATGACGAGCGACAAGTCACCCACGACCGACGAACTGCGGGAGCGCGTCGAGGCGACGCGCGAGGAACTGGGCCGTACCGTCGCGGCGCTGACGGCGAAGACCGACGTCAAGGGCCGGCTGATGGACCGGGCGGGCAAGGCCGGTGCCAAGGCGCACGGGGCGGCGTCCCGGATCGGCGAGCTGGTCCGGGAGAAGACCCCGGAACCCGCCCGCGACAAGGCCGTGAAGGCGGTCGGACGGATGCGGCTGCGGGCCGTGCACGCCGGTCGGCTGGCCCGGGCGAAGGCACCGGCGGCACGGGCGCGGGCCGGGCGGGGCGCGCAGGCCGCCCGCGCCCACCGCGCGCCACTGCTGGGCGCCGGCGCCGCCATGGGGGTGCTGCTGCTGGTGCGCCGCGCCAGGAGGAGGCGCGGGTGAAGGCGTCGAAAATCGTCTACAAACCCGTGGGCATGACCCTGGGCGTGGTCTCCGGGCTGATCGCCGGCGCGTTGTTCAAGCGGGCCTGGACGACCCTGGGCCACGAACACGACGCGCCCGGCGCCACCGACGAGGACCGCTCCTGGGCCGAGGTGCTGACCGCGGCGGCACTGCAGGGCGCGATCTTCGCCTTCGTGAAGGCGGCGGTCGACCGGGGGGGTGCGACCGCCACCAGGCGTCTGACCGGTGTGTGGCCCGGTTGAGGCGCACATCGTGGTCGAGGCTCACTTCACGCGGGCGCTCTCCCGCAGCCAGGCGTCGTACCAGGTGGCGAAAGTGAGCGGGGTGCCGTCGGGCCCGGTGGCGGGGCGCAGGTCGAGGTCGTCGACCCTTTCGTCGTCCCAGATCTGACCGGCCGCCGGGCCCGACACGACCAGCCACTGCCGCAGCGCGCAGCCCAGATGGCACAGGCAG
Organism: Actinacidiphila glaucinigra; assembly: GCF_900188405.1. Taxonomy (GTDB): domain Bacteria; phylum Actinomycetota; class Actinomycetes; order Streptomycetales; family Streptomycetaceae; genus Actinacidiphila; species Actinacidiphila glaucinigra. Next base: position 12,470 of record NZ_FZOF01000060.1, read on the forward strand.
AGGGCGCCGACGGTGCGGTCCTCGCCCCACAGCAGGGGTTGCCAGCGCTCGTCCCAGGCCTCGAAGGCGGCGTCGAACTCCTCGATGTCCTCGAAGTCCTCCTCCTCCGGGCAGTCGGCCGCCATCGCGGCGAGTTCCGCGGCGGTCGCCCGCGTCGTGGGGAACGGTTCCGCCAGCCGTCCCAGGTCCGTGAGGTCCGCGCCGTCGCCGTGCCACGCCCAACGGCCGTCCTCACCGCGCCGGACCGGGAACACCCCGTACGCCGGGCCGGCCCCGCCCGCGCCCACCAGAAGCAGGAACCGCCGGTACTCCTCCGGCAGGCGCACGCCGATCTGGCCCTCCAGTTCGGCCAGTTCGCCGGGCGTGAGCGGCTTCTCCAGCCCCGTCACCCGTTCCCGCAGCCCGGCCCACTCCTCGCTCGCTCCGCTCATGGGGCGGACGTTACTGCACGGGTCCGTTGTCAGTGGCGGCGCCTACTGTGAAGAGTGTCCCGATCCGTATGGCTTCTCGGAACCGGACTGGAGCGCCGGCCCTGTGGCGGGGCCGGCCTCCTAGCTGCCGCTCGGCGGTGAGGTGCGGCCCGTGTCCGGCGTGCCGCTCGCCGAGGGCCGGCGGCTGCGCATGGTCCACCGCGCCTTCGAGGAGGACGCGGGCGTCGACCACCCGCCGCGCGATCCCGGCCGGGAGTCCGCGGAACCCCTCGCGGCGGACAAAGGACACGTCACCGGCCCCGGTCTGTCCTGGGCCGAACCGGCCGCGGACAACGGCCTGCCCGGCGGCGGCACCGACGATCCGCACGCCCGCCCGCTGCTCCTGCTGCCCGCCTTCGGCGACGACGCCGTCCCCGCCCACGCCCACGCGGAAGGCCGGGTGGCCGGCAGCCCTTCCGGCTCGCGCCCGGGTCGGTGAGCCCGAGCGGCTCGCGGCGGCCTGTTCGGAGGAGCGGGGGCCGTGCGGTCCCGACCGGACCACGGCCTCGGACGGGTACCGGGCCGGCGCCGGCCCCGCTCCTGAGCCCCTCCCCCGCCTCGTGCGCGGGCACCCGCACCACGCGGCCGAGCGGTGCAGGCCGGGCGACCGCCGACCGAAAGGCGCAGCCGCCGCGACGCGCGGGCGGACGCTCCCGCCGCACCGGGCGCCAACCTGCCCTCCAGCACTTATCATGCGGATGTCACCCCTTTGCCCGGAAATGTTCATGCGGGTCTCCGGGTGTCGTTCATGTCTTCCGATCACTCCACGCCGCGGTGGCCCACGCACTGGCACACATGCGGCGCGCAGCGAAAGTGCAGGAGGTACGGCATGTCGGACCGGTCTCCCGATCTGCGGGTGCACTCCGTTCCCGCGGGACCCGAACTCGCCGGGGAGCACGAGTCCCATACGCGCCTGACCATCCTGCTCAGTCCGCACGGCACCGCGCGCACCGAGGCCGTGCTGATCGGCGAGCTCGACGCGGGGACCGCGCCGGAGCTGCGCCGCGCCCTGTTCGCCGCCCTGGAGGCGGGGGACGGCCTCGACCTGGACCTGCGCGACGTCACCGGCTGCGACCGCGCGGGGCTGAACGCCCTGCTGGAGCTGCGCAACCGCGCCATGGCCGCGCACCGGACGCTGACCGTGACCGCCGCGAGCGACACCGTCCTGCGGCTGCTCGACCTCACCGGCAACCGCGGGGCGCTCACCCCGTCCCGCCCGTCGGCCCACCGGCTCGGTGCGGACGTACGGCGGCTGTACACGGCGGTGTGCCTGGCCCTGCTGGACGCGGGCCTGCCGCTGGCCCAGCACCAAGACGGCGAGGACCGGCCCGTCGTGGAGGCGGGGCCCCGGGGCGTGGTCGTGCGCTGGGACACACTGCTCGGCGCAGGCGCGGCGGCGGCCCCTCCGGCCGGGGCGCACCGCCGCCCGCTCCACAAGGCGGTGCTGGACGCACTCGCCCTCGCGGGGTTCCGCACGGTCGAGGACAGCACGGCGACCCGCGAGATCATCGTCACCGCCCTGCCGGAGCGGGTCCGCCGCTGATCCCCCGCCGTACTCCCCCTGGGTGCTCGCCCGCGTGCCCGGACGAAGTCGGGGTAGGCGGCAGCCAGGTATGCGGCTTGATCCCGAGACACCGCCCCGCAGGAGGACGACGTGCTGCTGGCCCACCCCGCCGTGCTGGACGACCTGGTCGACCGTTACGAGACGCTGAGCCTGCTCGACCCCGAGGACCCCGAGGTACGGCGCCGGACGGCGGACGTCTCGTACACGCTGTGCGTGGCGACCGGCACCCGGGACGTCGACGCCGCGCTGATCGCGGCCCGGCTGCGGCTGCCGGGGGCCCGGCCGGAGGACGACTCGGTGCTCACCTGACGGCACGTCCGCATCCGCCGTCGAAGCGGCCGGGAAGGAGACCCATTGCGCACGGTCGGTGTGGAGGAGGAGCTCCTGCTGCTGGACGCGGAGTCCGGGGAGCCGCGGGCGCTGTCGACGGCGGTGCTGGCGTCGGCGCGCCGTGACCCCACCACGTCCGGCGAGGTGTTCGAGGCGGAACTGCAAAAGGAGCAGCTGGAGTTCGCCACCCGTCCGCAGGCGCGGATGGAGGACCTGGCGGCGGAGGTCGTACGGTGGCGCGCGGAGGCGGCCCGCCACGCGGAGCAGTCCGGTGGCGCGGTCGCGGCGCTGGCGACCTCGCCGCTGCCGGCGAGCCCGTCGCTGAGCACCGGCGAGCGGTACGCCTGGCTGCGTGAACGCTACGGTCTGACCGCGCAGGAGACCCTGACCTGCGGCTGCCACATCCATGTGTCGGTGGAGTCCGACGAGGAGGGCGTCGCGGTCCTGGACCGGATCCGCGGCCGGCTGCCGGTGCTGCTGGCGCTCAGCGGCAACTCGCCGTTCTGGCAGGGCCGGGACAGCGGGTACGCGAGCTACCGCAGCCGGGTGTGGGGCAGGTGGCCGTCGGCCGGGCCGGTGGAGCCGTTCCGTTCCGCGGCCGGCTACCACGAGCAGGTCCGGGCCATGATCGCCACCGGGGCGCTGCGCGACGCCGGCATGGTCTACTTCGACGCCCGCCTCTCGCACACCTACCCCACCGTCGAGGTCCGGGTCGCCGACGTGTGCCTGGACGCGTCCGGCACCGCGCTGCTGGCGACGCTGGTACGGGCACTGGTGGAGACCGCGGCCCGCGC
>NZ_FZOF01000053.1 GCF_900188405.1 Actinacidiphila glaucinigra
GCCGCCCACGCGGCCACCACCTGCTCCACCGGGGTCTGGGTCGCGTCGTACTACGCGAACACCACCTTCAAGGGCACCCCGAAGAAGACCACCTGCGACACCTCGATCAACGAGAACTACGGCACCGGCGACCCCACCGGCGTCACCCTGCCGAAAGACAACTTCGGCGTCCGCTGGAACCTCACCCGCGACTTCGGCTCCGGCGGCCCCTTCACCTTCACCGCCGCCACCCGCGACGGCATCCGCGTCTACCTCGACGGCACCCGCAAGATCGACCTCTGGAAAGACGTCACCACCACCCGCACCAAAACCCTCAACCTCACCATCCCCAAGGGCAAACACACCCTCCGCGTCGACTACGCCGCCTTCAAGGGCAGCGCCAACGTCAAGTTCACCTACACACCCCGCACGACCGCATCCGTGGACAAGACCAAGCCGCTGGCACCCACCGGCCTCAAGGGTGGCGTCGGCTGCACGACCTGCCTGACGGTTCGGATCACTTGGACGAAGAGCGCCGAGATGGACCTCGTCGGCTACCGGGTCTACCGCCGCCCGACCGGCACATCGTCCTGGACCGCGGTCAGCGGCAGCGCCCCGGTCACCGCCACGGCGCGCAGCGACACCCCTCCTGCCAGGAACGGCGAGCTCTACGACTACGCCGTGACAGCCGTGGACAAGGCGGGCAACGCGTCTGCCATGTCGGTGCTGTCGCGGGTCGTGTCAGGGGACGTCACCGCCCCGGCGACTCCCACCGGGGTCACCGCCACGGGCGAGGACGCGGGTGTCACCGTCACCTGGCAACCGGTGCCCGGCGCGGTGCGGTACACCGTGAAACGCGCATTGGACCACCAGAAGGAAACACACCTCGGCACTTCCGCGTCGACGACGTTCCTCGACACCAAAGTGCCCAGAACCGAGCGGTGGACGTACTACGTCGCCGCCGTGGACGCGGCGGGCAACACCTCCGGGTACACCCTGAACGCTGACGCCCCGACGGCCGTCCGTCCACTGGCCGCACCCATCACGGTCACCGCGACACCCACGGTGGGCGGGGCCGATCTGACGTGGTTCGTCCCGGCCGACGGCGGCAACTACTTCGACTTCGAAGTGCACCACTCCACGTCGCTCCCCGTGGACACCTCGGGCACCCCCGCCCGGTGCTACATCACACGCACCCGCCTGGCCGACGGCCGGATGCAGTACGCGTGCAGCAACTCCGGGCTCCCCAAGGGTGCGACGTACCACTACACGATCACCGGGGTAGACCAGGCGGGGCGTCGCTCCGCACCGTCCTCGCCCGTCACGGTCACCACGCTGACCAGGGACTTCGTCCCGCCCGCCGCCGTCACGGGCCTGGCCTCATCGGCCACGGAGTACGGCGTCCTGCTGGAATGGGACATGAACCGCGAGCCGGACATGGACGAGTACGTGGTCTACCGCGGGAAGATGGTGGCCGACGGCGACCACCAGGTCTGTTCCGGTGAGGTGTTCGCGGAACGGAACTGGGACCGCCCGGGCCTCATCGACGACCAACTGCCCGACGGCGAGGAGATCTGCTACTTCGTCGACGCCGTCGACCGGTACGGCAACTCCAGCTACGAGTCGACCGGCAGAGCCGTCACAGTCTCGGTCACCGAGCCCGACCTCAGGCCGACCGTCGACACCCCCTCCGGATCCCCGGTTCAGCTCAACGCGTTCGACTCCGGAACGAACGCGAGGCTGGTGTGGGGACAGGTGGTCGACGCCGTGGGTTACCGCGTCTACCGCTGGGACCGGAACACCGGCCGCTACGAGAGCCTCACCGCGGAGCCGGTCACCGCCACCGCCTGGACCGACACCGCCGCCTCCCGCGGCACCACCCACTTCTACTGGGTGCGCGCCGTGTACGCGGACGGAACGGAGTCGCTGCCCGACGGGGACTACACGATCCTGGCGCCGTGACGTCCTAGGACAACCCGAAAAAGGCGGGCCTTGCGATTATCGCAAGGCCCGCCTTACTCTGTAGGCATGGACCCGCATGTCATCACACGCGTACGCACCGTGGTGGACGCGGCCGCGATGACCAAGGCCGCGTTCGCCCGGTCGGTCGGGCTCACGCCCGACAAGCTGTCGAAGTCGCTGAGCGGGGTGCGCCGCTTCACCTCGCTCGACCTCGCGCTGATCGCGGAGGCCGGCGGCACGACCGTGGACTGGCTGCTGACCGGCACCGAGCCGCTGCGCCCCGCGCTCGCGGCCCGTACGCGCGGCGACACCGCCGCCGACCCCGTGGGGGCACAGGAGGTCGCGGCGCGGTTCGCCGCCGCCTACGAGGTGCTGGAACTGCTGGGCCGTTCCGCGGAGTTGCCCCCCGTACCCGAGGTGGACGCGGCGGCGGACCGGTACGCGGCGCAGGGCGAGCGGCTGGCGGCCGGAGTGCTGGAGCTGCTGCCGGCGGCAGAGCTGGGCACGGACGAGCTGATCGCGGCGATGGAGGACCGCTTCGGCGTGGATGTCGCCATCACCGCGCTTCCCCAGGGTGTGGACGGCCTGGCGTGGCAGGCCGACTCGTTCCGCCTGGTCCTCCTCGCGCCCACCGACCTGTGGACACGGCAGCGCTTCACCCTGGCCCACGAGCTCTGCCACATCCTCGCCAAGGACGCGCGGAGCGTGGTCGTGGAGTCCCGGGTCGCCCCCGGCCGGCAGAAGGACCTGGCCGAGGTGAGGGCCAACGTCTTCGCCTCGCATCTGCTGATGCCCGCCCGGGAGTTGACCGAGGCCGCCGCCGCGGAGGGCGAGCTGACGGACACGTCCTTCGAGCGGCTGGTCGTACGCTTCCGGGTGTCGCCGAGCGCGCTGGCGGCCCGGCTGCACCAGCTGGGGCTGGTCGACGCCGGGCACCGCAAGCGGCTGCGCGCCCTCACCACGGAGGCCTGCCACCTGCTCGCGGGCGCAGGCGACGCCTACCAGAAGCAGGCCTCGCGGGCCTCGGCGGAGCGCTTCCCGCCCCGCGTCGCCTCGGAGTTGTACAAGGCCTACCTGGCGGGGGAGACGACCCTGCGCCCGCTCGCCGCACTGCTGGACACGGACGTGGAGCGGCTGCACGAGCTCCTCGCGCCCGAACCGCCCCCCGGCAACGGCATCGAACACCTCGAGCAACAGGACGCGGAAGAAGGGGATCCGGTCTTCCAGCCATGACCACGTGGTGGTTCCCCGACAACACCGTCCTGTGCAACTTCGCCGCCGTCGACCGGCTGCTCCTGCTGGAGAAGGTGCTGGACGGCCGCGGCCGCTGGACCCAGGCCGTGGCCTGGGAGGCCGCCCGCTCCGCGCGCTTCCTGCCACGGCTGGCCGGGCTGGGGGAGGCCGGATGGCTCGGCGAGCCCGTGGAGATCACCGACGGCGCCGAGTTGCGGGAGGTCGACCGGTTGCGCCGGGCCGTCTTCGGCGGCTCGTCCCACCAGCCGACCAAGCACCTCGGCGAGGCCGAGACATGCGTGCTGATCACCCGGCGCCGTGAGTTCCGGGGGTCGGTCTGGATCACCGACGACCGCTCGGCCCGCGACTTCGCGCGCCGGCGCGGCATCACCACCAAGGAGACCTTCGACCTGATGCGTCAGGCGTGCGCCGAGGAGTTCGTGCCTGCCGCGGAGGGCCACCGCCTGCTGGAGGCGATGGTCGCCTCGGGGCGCCATCTGCACCATGTCTCGCGCGGCCCCGCCGACCTGCTCCCCTAGGAGGTGCCGCCCGGTGAGCGGCGCCCGTTCACTCCGGCCGCTTGGGCCGCCACACCACCAGCGCGGAGGTCTGCTGGACGTCCTGGTAGGGCACCAGGTCGCGCCGGTACGAGGCGTGGACGGCGGCCTCGCGCTGCTGCATGGCCACCGCCGCGCCCTCGAGGGCCGCGGAGAGCTCGGCGACCCGCGACTGCAGGGCCGCCACCTGGTTCTCCAGTTCGATGATGCGCTTGATGCCGGCCAGGTTGATGCCCTCGTCCTGGGAGAGGCGCTGGACCTCGCGCAGGAGTTCGATGTCACGAGCCGAGTAACGGCGGCCGCGCCCGGCCGTGCGGTCGGGCGAGACCAGGCCGAGACGGTCGTACTGGCGCAGGGTCTGCGGGTGCAGCCCCGAAAGCTGGGCCGCCACCGAGATGACGTAGACGGGGGACTCGTCGGTCAGCTCGTACGGGTTGCGACCCCGTCCGCCACGCATGCCGCCGCTCGTGTTCATCGGGTCAGACTCCCTTCGCGGCCTGGAACAGCTCTGCCCGCGGGTCGGTGTCCGCGGTCGCCTCCCGGTACGCCTCAAGGGCGTCCAGCGCCTTGCCCTCGGTGGCCGCCGGGACGGCGACCTCGATCGAGACCAGCAGGTCCCCGCGGGTGCCGTCCTTGCGGACCGCGCCCTTGCCGCGGGCCCGCAGGGTGCGTCCGTTGGGCGTGCCCGGGGGCAGCTTCAGGGTCACGGGGGGACCGCCGAGCGTCGGGACCTTGATCTCCCCGCCCAGCGCCGCCTCCACAAAGGTGACGGGCACGGTGACGGTGAGGTTGTCGGCCTTGCGGCCGAACACCGGGTGCGCGTCGACGTGCACGGTGACGTAGAGATCGCCGGCCGGGCCCCCGCGCTCACCCGGCGCGCCCTTGCCGCGCAGCCGGATGCGCTGCCCGTCGGTGACACCGGCCGGGATGCGCACCTGCATGGTGCGCGCCGAACGGGCCCGGCCGCTGCCGTTGCAGACCTCGCAGGGGTCCTGCGCGATCAGGCCGCGGCCCTTGCAGTCCGTGCACGGGTCGGTGAGCGAGAAGCTGCCGCTGCCGCCGCGCGAGACCTGGCCGGTGCCGACGCAGGTCGGGCACACCCTGGGCGTGCCGTTCTTGTCGCCGGTGCCGGAGCAGGCCTTGCAGGGGGCCTGGCTGGTCATCTTCAGCGGAACGGTGGCGCCGTCCACGGCCTCGGTGAACTTCAGCGTCACCTCGGTCTCGATGTCCTGGCCGCGCCGCGGCTGGGTACGGGTGGTGGCGCCGCCGCGGTTGAACAGCCCGCCGAACACGTCCCCGAGACCGCCGCCGAAGCCGCCGCCCTGCGGAGGTGCGCCGCCGGGGCCGCCGCCGAAGAGGTCACCGAGGTCGAAGCCGAACCCGCCCGCGCCGGCCGGACCGGCGCGGAAGCCGCCGTTGCCGAAGAGGGCGCGGCCCTCGTCGTACTCCTTGCGGCGCTTGGGGTCCGACAGGACGTCGTTGGCCTCGGAGATCTCCTTGAAGCGCTCCTCGGCCTTGGCGTCACCCTTGTTGGCGTCCGGGTGGAACTCGCGGGCGAGCTTCCGGTACGCCTTCTTGATCTCCGCCTCGGTGGCGTCCTTCGGGACGCCGAGGACCTTGTAGAGATCCTTCTCGAACAAATCCCTGCTGATGCTCATCCCCGGCGTCCCTCCTTCCTCACATGACCTACGTCAGCCCTGTTCGGGGCCACCGTTCTCCTCGTCCGCCGTGTCATCGTCCTTCTGCGGGCCCTGCGTGCCGGGCTGGGGCTCGGCGACGGCCACCCGCGCGGGGCGGATGGTGCGTTCACCGATGCGATACCCGGGCTGCAGGATCTGCACGCAGGTGGTCTGCGTGACATCCGGCGAATAACTGTGCATCAGGGCCTCGTGCACCAGCGGGTCGAAGGGCTCGCCCTCCTTGCCGAACTGCTGCAGGCCCAGCTTCGCGGCCACCGTCTCCAGCGACTCGCCGACCGACTTGAAGCCGCCGACCAGCTCCTTGTGGTCCCGGGCGCGACCGATGTCGTCGAGCACCGGGAGCAACTCGGTGAGCAGGTTCGCGACCGCGATCTCGCGGACCGCGATGCGGTCCCGCTCCACCCGGCGGCGGTAGTTCTGGTACTCCGCCTGCAGCCGCTGCAGGTCCGCCGTGCGCTCACCGAGCGCCGTACGCACCTGGTCCAGCTGCGCCTGCAGGGCGACGTTGGCGTTCGCGTCCCCGGCCGGGCCCGCCGGGCCCGCCTGGTCGGCGGGTCCGGCGCCGGGCCCCGCCTCGCCGGGGGAATCCCCCGGCGAGGTGGAACCGGCCTCGGCAGAGGGGACGACAGGCTCCTCCTCGAAGCCCGGGGTCTCCTCCGTCACGCGGCACCGTCCTTCTTGTCCTCGTCGACGATCTCCGCGTCGACGACGTCGTCGTCGGCCTGGGCCCCGCCCTCGGCACCGGGGGCACCGGTCGCGCCGCCCTCCTGGGCGTTGGCGTACAGCGCCTGGCCCAGCTTCTGAGAGGTGGCGGCTACCTTCTCGGTGGCCTCGCGGATGGCGGCGGAGTCCTCGCCCTTCAGCTTCTCCTTCAGGTCCGCGACGGCCGCCTCGACCTCGGTCTTGACGTCGCCGGGAACCTTGTCCTCGTTGTCCTTGAGGAACTTCTCGGTCTGGTAGACCAGCTGCTCGGCCTGGTTGCGGGTCTCGGCGGACTCACGGCGCTTGTGGTCCTCCTCCGCGTACTGCTCGGCCTCGCGCATCATGCGGTCGATGTCGTCCTTCGGCAGCGCCGAGCCACCGGTGACCGTCATGCGCTGCTCCTTGCCGGTACCGAGGTCCTTGGCGGAGACGTGCATGATGCCGTTGGCGTCGATGTCGAAGGCGACCTCGATCTGCGGGATGCCGCGCGGGGCCGGCGGGAGACCGGTCAGCTCGAACATGCCGAGCTTCTTGTTGTACGCCGCGATCTCGCGCTCGCCCTGGTAGACCTGGATCTGCACCGACGGCTGGTTGTCCTCGGCCGTGGTGAAGATCTCCGAGCGCTTGGTCGGGATCGTGGTGTTGCGCTCGATCAGCTTGGTCATGATGCCGCCCTTGGTCTCGATGCCGAGGGACAGCGGGGTCACGTCGAGGAGCAGGACGTCCTTGACCTCGCCCTTGAGCACACCGGCCTGGAGCGCGGCGCCGATGGCGACGACCTCGTCCGGGTTGACGCCCTTGTTGGCGTCCTGACCGCCGGTCAGCTCCTTGACGAGCTCGGCGACGGCGGGCATACGGGTCGAGCCGCCGACGAGGACGACGTGGTCGATCTCGGAGAGCTGGATGCCCGCGTCCTTGATCACGTTGTGGAACGGGATCTTGCAGCGCTCCAGCAGGTCCGTGGACAGCTGCTGGAACTGGGCGCGGGTGAGCTTCTCGTCCAGGTGCAGCGGGCCCTCGGCGGACGCCGTGATGTAGGGCAGGTTGATCGAGGTCTCGGTGGACGAGGACAGCTCGATCTTCGCCTTCTCGGCGGCCTCGCGCAGACGCTGCAGCGCCATCTTGTCCTTGGACAGGTCCACGCCGTGACCCGAGGCGAACTGCTTCACCAGGTAGTCGACGATGCGCTGGTCCCAGTCGTCACCACCGAGGTGGTTGTCGCCGTTGGTGGCCTTCACCTCGACGACGCCGTCGCCGATCTCCAGCAGCGAGACGTCGAAGGTGCCGCCACCGAGGTCGAAGACGAGGATGGTCTGGTCGTCCTTGTCCAGGCCGTACGCCAGGGCGGCGGCCGTGGGCTCGTTGACGATGCGCAGGACGTTGAGACCCGCGATCTCGCCGGCCTCCTTGGTGGCCTGGCGCTCGGAGTCGTTGAAGTACGCCGGGACGGTGATGACCGCGTCGGTCACCTTCTCGCCCAGGTACGCCTCGGCGTCGCGCTTCAGCTTCTGCAGGATGAAGGCGCTCATCTGCTGCGGGTTGAAGTCCTTGCCGTCCAGGTTGATCTTCCAGTCGGTGCCCATGTGGCGCTTGACCGACCGGACGGTCCTGTCGACGTTGGTGACGGCCTGGCGCTTGGCGACCTCGCCGACGAGCACCTCGCCGTTCTTGGCGAAGGCGACGACGGACGGCGTGGTCCTGGCACCCTCGGCGTTGGTGATGACGGTGGGCTCGCCGCCTTCGAGAACGCTGACGACGGAGTTAGTCGTGCCCAGGTCGATGCCGACCGCACGTGCCATGGTGGAATCCTCCAGCTGCCTACTTGAGTGGAACTGGCTCAAGGGTGCCGCACACCTCCGATCCTGTCAACAGACCTGAGTCGTGGCGACTCAACTTATAAGCCACCCCTCCGCGCACGAACGGCCACGGCGAGCGACGACGGGCCCCGGCCGTACGCCTCCGCAGGCCCGCGAGGCCCCACCACGCGCTCCGGGAGCCGAAGGACCCGGAGAAGCCCGGGCGGTCAAGGGAAGGCACCCCTCAGCGACACAGATCACCGGCGGCGCGGCTACGCACGTGCGCCGATACTGGGTAGTCTCAGGAGAACCGAATAAGTTACTGCTTAGTATTCAGCCGGGCACCGCCCCGAGCCTCCCCTCTCGCAGGTCCGAGGAGCCACGAAATGCAACTCGCCGCGATCATCGTGTCGCTGGTACTCGCCGTGGTCGGCGTTGCGCTGTTCAGCCGCGCCATCGCCCAGATCTACCGGTTCGTACGACTCGGCCAGGACGTCCCCGCGGACACCCGCACGGACGACTGGCGGGCCCGCACCGTCACGGTGGTCCGGGAGTTCCTCGGCCACACCCGCATGAACCGCTGGGGCGTGGTCGGCGTCGCGCACTGGTTCGTCGCCATCGGCTTCTTCTCGCTCGTGCTCACCCTGGTGAACGCCTTCGGGCAGCTCTTCAAGGCCGACTGGATGCTGCCGGTCATCGGCCACTGGCTGCCGTACGAGGTGTTCGTCGAGTTCATCGGCCTGATGACCACGCTCGGCATCCTCACGCTGATCGCGATCCGCCAGCTGTCCCGGCCGGGCCGGGCGGGCCGCAAGTCCCGCTTCGCGGGCTCCAACACCGGCCAGGCCTACTTCGTCGAGTCCGTCATCCTCATCATCGGCCTCGCGATCATGACGCTGCGCGGCCTGGAGGGCGCCCTGGCGGAGGTGCACGGCTACGAGGCCGCCTACTTCGCGTCGTACCCGCTGGTCGCGGCCTTCAAGGGGCTGAGCGTCGGCACGCTGCAGAACCTCGTCTACCTGACCGCGATGATCAAGATCGGGACGTCGTTCGTCTGGATGATCGTGGTCTCGCTCAGGACCGACATGGGCGTCGCCTGGCACCGCTTCCTGGCCTTCCCCAACATCTGGTTCAAGCGGAACGCCGACGGCGCCGTGGCGCTCGGCGCCCTGCTGCCGATGGCCTCCGGCGGCAAGCCCATCGACTTCGAGGACCCGGGCGAGGACGACGTCTTCGGCGTCAGCCAGGTGGAGCAGTTCTCCTGGAAGGGCATCCTCGACTTCTCGACCTGCACCGAGTGCGGCCGCTGCCAGTCGCAGTGCCCCGCCTGGAACACCGGCAAGCCGCTCTCCCCGAAGCTGCTGATCATGTCGCTGCGCGACCACGCGCACGCCAAGGCGCCCTACCTGCTCGCGGGCGGCGGCAAGACCATGGAGGGCGAGGAGAAGGCCTCCGAGGAGCAGTTGAAGGACGTCCCCGCCGCCGCCCTCGCCGAGGCCGAGCGCCCGCTGATCGGCACCGCCGAGGAGAACGGCGTCATCGACCCGGACGTCCTGTGGTCCTGCACCACCTGCGGCGCCTGCGTCGAGCAGTGCCCGGTGGACATCGAGCACATCGACCACATCGTCGACATGCGCCGCTACCAGGTCATGATCGAGTCCTCGTTCCCGTCCGAGGCGGGCACGATGCTCAAGAACCTGGAGAAGAAGGGCAACCCCTGGGGCCTGCCCAAGAAGCAGCGGCTCGCCTGGGTCAAGGAGGTCGAGTTCGAGGTCCCCGTCGTCGGCGAGGACATCGAGGACCTCACCGACGTGGAATACCTGTACTGGGTCGGCTGCGCCGGCTCCCTGGAGGACCGCGCCAAGAAGACCACCAAGGCCTTCGCCGAGCTGCTCCACATCGCGGGCGTCAAGTTCGCGATCATGGGCGGCGAGGAGAACTGCACCGGTGACTCCGCCCGTCGCCTGGGCAACGAGTTCCTCTTCCAGCAGCTCGGCGCCGAGAACGTCGCCATGCTGAACATGGCCTTCGGCGAGGACGACGAGGACGAGAGCACCAGGAAGCCCAAGGCGCAGAAGAAGATCGTCGCCACCTGCCCGCACTGCTTCAACACCCTGGCGAACGAGTACCCGCAGCTCGGCGGCGAGTACGAGGTCATCCACCACACCCAGCTGCTGCAGCACCTGGTCGACGAGGGCAAGCTCGTCCCCGTCACCCCGGTCGAGGGCATCATCACCTACCACGACCCCTGCTACCTGGGCCGCCACAACAAGGTCTACACGCCCCCGCGCGAGATCATCGCCAAGGTGCCGGGCCTGCGGAACGAGGAGATGCACCGCCACAAGGAGCGCGGTTTCTGCTGCGGCGCCGGCGGCGCCCGCATGTGGATGGAGGAGCGGATCGGCAAGCGCATCAACAACGAGCGCGTGGACGAGGCGCTGTCCCTCAACCCGGACATCGTCTCCACCGCCTGCCCGTTCTGCCTGGTGATGCTCTCCGACTCCGTCAACGGCAGGAAGAACGAGGGCAAGGCCAAGGAGTCGCTGCAGGTCGTCGACGTCTCCCAGCTCCTGCTGGACTCCGTCAGGACCCCGCTCGACCCCGACGGCGAGCCGGAGACGGCGGACGAGCCGCAGCCGGAGCCCGCGAAGTAGCCCCTCCCGCGGACGCACGTGGGAACGCCGGTGGGCGCGTACGGATCCCGTACGCGCCCACCGGCGTTCGTGTGCCGCTCCCGCTCCCCCGCTCCCCCGGTGCCCTCAGCCGCCGATGCCGGACTGCCGCAGCAGCGCCGCGAAGGAGACGGGGTCGAACAGCTTCTGCAGGTCGGCCTGGGACACCGCCTTACCGTCGATCTTCACGTAAGGGGTGCCCGTGGCACCGCTCTTGACGAAGGCGTCCTCGGACGCGGTCACGAAGTCCGCGTGGGACTGCTTGCGCACCGCGGAGTCGAAGGCCGCCCCGCGCAGCCCCTTCACCTTGCCGGCGAGTTCCAGCAGGTACGCGTCGGTGAACCCGTCCACCTGCTCCTGCGGCTGGTTGGCGTAGAGCAGCTCGTGGTACGTCGCGAAGGCGCCGGTGCCCGCCTCCACGGACGCGCGCAGGGCGCCCGCGGCCTTCTTCGAACCGCTGCCCTTGAGGTTGTCGTCCAGGAACGAGGCCAGGGTGTACTGCAGTCTGACGTCACCGGCCTTCGCCAGCGCCGCCAGCTGGGGCCCGGCGGACGCCTCGAACGCCTTGCAGATCGGGCAGCGCGGGTCCTCGTAGATGTGGACGGTCCTCGGCGCCGCCGGGTCGCCCACCGTGATCGTCGTCCCGTCCGCCTCCAGACGCGCGGGCAGCGCGGCCAGCACGGCGGGGTCCGCCTTCACCGGCACGTCGCCGGCGGCGGAGGACGTGGCGGGGGAGCTCGCGGCGGCCGGCGCGTCCGGGGAACCGGAGTCGGTGGTCAGCAGCCCGCAGCCCGTCACCGCCAGGGCCACCAGCCCCGCGACCGCCGCGCCCGCCGCGGCTCGCGCTGAGGTGCGCGCGGTCCCGCGCGCGGCATTCCGTACGGCCCTGACAACCATCGGCACTTCCCGTCCCTTCGGATCCGTTCCGCCCCGAACGGTAGGGCTTCGCGGGCCCGCATGCCCAACCGCGCACCGGCCGTCCGGCGCTCCCACGGGAAGCCGTTCACCCCGTGTGCACCCGTACACAACCTTCCGGACGCACGAGGTGTCACACAGGCGCCTGTTCCTTACCCGATGGGAGCCGCCGTGCGTGTCCGCGTCCTCGCCCTCGCCCTCACCGCGACGGCGGCCTGTCTCGCCCTGCCCTCGCAGGCCGCCGTGGCCGCGTCGCCCGCCAAGCCGTACGACTTCAACGGCGACGGCTACCCCGACCTCGCGATCGGCGTGCCGGGCGGCACCGCGGCCGGCAAGAAGGCCGCCGGGTACGTCGCCGTGATCCCCGGGTCCGCGAGCGGCCCCCGCACCTCGGCCCGCACCACCGTCAGCCAGTCCACCGCGGGCATCCCGGGCTCCTCCGAGACCGGCGACCGCTTCGGGGCCCGGCTGACCAGCGGCGACCTCGACAGGAACGGCTACGCGGACCTGATCGTCGTCGCGTCCGGCGAGGACCGCACCGCCCTGGAGGACACCGGCCGCATCACCATCCTGTGGGGGAGCGCCTCCGGCTTCACCCGCGGCACGATCCTGCCCGGGTCGGGCGCCTACAAGGGCACGGGCTTCGCCGGCCTCGCCGCGGCCGACGTCAACGGCGACGGCAACCTCGACATCGTCACCGGCAACAGGGGCGACGAGAGCGGCGGCCTCTCCACGGCCCTCGGCCCGTTCGCCCCCGGCCGGGCACCGGCCGCCCTCACCACCGTCACCGACGACGGCATCCCCCACTTCGTCGAACGCATACGCCTCGCGGTCGGCGACCTCGACGGCGACGGCCGCACGGACGCGGCCGTCGCGTACAACGGCATCGAAGGCGGCGGCACCGCCTACCTGCGCGGCACCGCGGCCGGCCTCGTCCGGGCACCGTCCTGGTACGGCGAGACCACCGGCGAGTCCCTGGCCGCCGGCGACTTCGACGGGGACGGCCACGCTGACCTCGCCGTCGGCCTCGCGGGCTTCGGCCCCCACGACACCGAGGAGCCGTGGGTGCCCGAGCACCCGCTGCCCACCCGTACCGGCGGCATCGTCCGCGTCCTGTACGGCAGCGCCCAGGGCCCCGCCGCCACGCGGCCCCCCGTGGACCTCGACCAGAACACGGCGGGCGTCCCCGGCGGCGACGAGGCGGGCGACCGCTTCGGCCTGACCCTGGCGGCGGCGGACCTCACCGCCGACGGCCGCGCGGACCTCGCGGTCGGCGTGCCCGGCGAGGACGTCGGAGCCGTGGTCGACGCGGGCAGTGTGACCGTGCTGCTCGGCTCCCCCTCCGGCCTGGCCACCGCCGGTTCCCGGACCGTCCACCAGGACACCGCGGGCGTGCCCGGCGGCGGCGAGCGCGGCGACGGCTTCGGCGGGGCCACCGGCTGCGGGCTCCTCCTGCGCGACCTGAACCGCGACGGACGCGCCGACCTGGCCGTCGCCGCCACCGGCGAGGACGCGGGCAGCGGCCGCGTGTGGACCCTGCGCGGCACCGCCACCGGGATCACCACCACGGGTTCGGCCGCCTTCTCCGCGGCCGGTCTCGGGCTGCCCGGCCCGACCGGCGGCCTGTCCTTCGGATCGACGCTCTGCCCCTGAGGCACGGCAGCCCCACAGGTCACTCGAAAAAAGTTTCGTCCCGCACGCAACCCTCCGGGCCGGTCACCGGTCTGAGTTGTGCCAACCGCGCCCGCCATCCGGCTGAACATCCGGTGAACGAGCGCGGCGGCCCCTCTACAGAACGCGGATGCCCTCGGCATCCCCCGCATGCACAGGAGAACACCCGCATGCACAAGCGCACCCGGGTCGCCATCGCGGCCACGGCCGCCGCGGCGCTCACCAGCGGCCTCCTCGCCCTCACCGCGATCCCCGCCGCCGCCACCGGCAGCGGCGACAGGGCCGACTTCAACGGCGACGGCTACGCCGACGTCGCCTTCTCCGCCGGCAACGCCTACGTCAGCGGCCTCAAGGGCGCCGGCCAGGTCGTCGCCCTCTACGGTTCGTCGAACGGCCTCACCGCCGCCCGCCGCAGCGTCATCAGCCAGAACACCTCCGGCGTCCCCGGCGGCGCCGAGAAGGGCGACAGCTTCGGCTGGATGACCGCCATCGGCGACTTCAACAGCGACGGCTTCAGCGACCTGGCCGTCGCCGCCTCCTCCGAGGACCTCGGCAGCGACGTCGACGGCGGCATGGTCACCATCCTGTGGGGCTCGGCGAAGGGCCTCACCGGCGGCACCACCCTCGCCGACCCCGCGCCCAGCAGCCACGACCGCTGGGGCCGCTCCCTCGCCGCGGCCGACTTCGACGGCGACGGCAAGGACGACCTCGCCGTGGGTTCGTCGGCCAGCACCGTCTACGTCTACAAGGGCGGCATCACCAAGAGCGGCACCTCCGGCGGCCGCTACACGGTCAAGCCCCCGATCCAGTCCGGCGGCGGCACCGGACCGCTCAACCTCACCGCGGGCGAGGTCAACGGCGACGGCCGCACCGACCTGATCGTCGACGGCTACGAGACCACCGGCGAATGGGGCTGGAACGCCAACTACTACATCCCGGGCTCCGCCTCCGGCCTCGTCGCCTCGCGCGCCGTCAAGCTCCAGGGCGGCCTCATCACCGGCATCGGCGACGTCAACGGCGACAGCTTCGGCGACATCGTCATCGGCGTCAGCTGGGACCCGGGCACGAGCGGCGAGCCCAGCGTCCCCGGCTCCGTCAAGGGCGGCAAGGTCAAGGTCGTCTACGGCACCTCCACCGGCCCCGGCACCTCCACGTCCATCACCCAGGACAGCGGCAACATCCCCGGCGGCTCCGAGAAGGGCGACGCCTTCGGCGCCGAGCTGCACCTCGGCGACATCAACGGCGACGGCTTCCAGGACCTCGCCATCGGCTCCGCGGGCGAGGACCTGAACGGCGTCGTCGACGCCGGCTCGGTCACCCTCCTCTACGGCTCGCCGGCCGGGCTCAACACCACGTCCGGCTACCAGTACTTCACCCAGAACACCGCGGGCGTCCCCGGCGCGGACGAGAAGTACGACCAGTTCGGCGGTGAGCTCCACCTCGACGACGTCAACGGCGACGGCAAGGCCGACCTGACCGTCACCACCTACGGCGAGAACGGCGGCAACGGCGGGATCACCGCCCTGCGCTCCAACGGCACCAAGATCAGCACCAGCGGAGCCCTGGCGATCGCCCCCAGCACCGTGGGCGTCTCCACCTCCGGCAGCCCCCTGTTCGGCGCCAACTTCGGCAACTGAACCCCCTCGGCGGCCCGCCTCCCCACCAGGGAGGCGGGCCGCCCTGCGCGAAGGAACGAAACCCGTGCACAGCCCCCGCCTCGCCGCGGCCGCCGCGCTCCTGCTCGCCGGCGGTCTCGTCCCCCTCACCGCCACCGCGCCCCAGGCGTACGCCGCCCCCGCCCGGTACTCCGACGACTTCAACGGCGACGGCTACCGCGACGTCGTCGCCACCGCAGACGGCGCCTACGTCGGCGGCCGCGCCGGCGCCGGGGCCGTCGTCGTCCTCTACGGATCCGCCAAGGGCCTGTCCGCCGGCCGTCGGACCGTCGTCACACAGAACTCCGCCGGCGTCCCCGGCACGGCCGAGAAGAACGACGGCTTCGGGGCCGCGGTGGCCTCCGGCGACCTCAACGGCGACGGCTACGCCGACCTCGTCGTCGGAAGCCCCCGCGAGGACATCGGCAGCGACACCGACGGCGGCTCCGTGACCGTCGTCTGGGGCGGCCGCTCCGGCCTGTCCGGAGCCACCACGGTCGCCGACCCGGCACCCACGGCGCACGACCGGTTCGGAAGGGCGCTCGCCGTCGCGGACTTCAGCGGCGACGGCAGGCCCGACCTGGCGGTCGGCAGCGCGGGCACCGACGTCTGGGTCCTGCAGGGCGGCTTCACCAGGACCTCCACGGCCGCCGCGACCCGGTACGCGCTGAAGGTTCCCCTCCGCAAGGACGGCGTCCCGCCCATCACCCTGGCCTCCGGCGACCTCGACGGCGACGGCGTCGCCGACCTCGTCGTCAACGGCACCGGTACCACCAGCGGATGGCCCACCACGGTCACGTACCGCGGTGCCGCCTCCGGGCTCACCCGTACCGCCACCCTGGTCGGCGGCGACTCCGTGGCAACCGGCGACCTCAACGGCGACGGCTGCGACGACCTCGTCGTCGGCGACGCCACCGCCCTCAACGACGGCCTCGGCGGCGGAGCGGTCCGCATCCACCGCGGCGGCCCCGCGGGCGTCTCCGCGGAGCCCTCCCAGACCGTCCACCAGGGCACCCCGGGGATCCCCGGCGCGGACGAGTACGGGGACTACCTCGGGGGGTCCGTGGCCACCGGCGACGTCGACGGCGACGGACGCGCCGACCTGGCCGTCGGCGTCAGCGACGAGAAGATCGGCAAGGCCGCCGCGGCCGGTACCGTCCTCGTCCTGCGCGGTGCGCCGGGCGGGGTCATGACCTCGGGCGTGCTCTCCCTCAACCAGGGCACCCTCGGCGTCCCCGGCTCCAACGAGGCCGTCGACCGCTTCGGCTGGGCCGTCCTCCTCAAGGACGTCGACGGCGACCGGCACGCCGACCTCACCGTCGCCGCCCCCGGCGAGAACAGCGGCAACGGCGCCCTGTGGCAGCTGCGCGGGGCCTCCGGCGGCATCAGCACCTCCAAGGTGGGCACCTTCGGCCCCACCTCCCTCGGCGTCTCCACCAGCGGTGCCCCTTACCTGGGCAACGTCCTGCGCTGATCCCTGATCCCGGGCTGATCCGGGCCTGATTCGGGCCTGATCCGGGGTCTGATCCTCCGCGTCCGCGCGGACGTGGAATCTGTCACAGCTTGGCAGCAAAGCCCCTCCGGGGGCGGGGGGCACCGTCCTCCGTCCCCGGGACCGGGTACGTTCGAAGCGTGGCTGGATTCAGGAACGGACGCGGACGGGACGGGGACGTGCAGCACCCGCATCAGCAGTACGGCGGCAACCCGCAGCAGAACACCTCGCCGGGCGGGCAGCAGCCCCACCACGGCTTCGCGCCGGCCGCCGAGGGTGAGCCCGAGTACTTCGGCTCCGCGGCGTCGACGCCGACGTACGACAACAACCCCGGGCACACCCGCGCCTTCTCCATCGGCGACGCGCCCGACGAGGCCTACGACCCCTACGAACCGCAGTCCCCGCAACCGGACCAGGTGTCCACCTACCGCGCGGGCCACACCACGGCGCCCCCGGCCGGCCCCCGGCTCCGCTGGAAGCCGCTGCTGAGCGGGATCGTCATGCGCCCGTCCGCCACCTTCTGGCAGATGCGCGACTACCAGGTGTGGGGCCCCGCCCTCATCGTCACCTTCCTCTACGGGCTGCTCGCCGTCTTCGGCTTCGACAGCGCCCGGGAGGACGTGCTCGACGCCACGCTCTCCAACAGCGTCCCGTGGGTGATCTGCACGGCCATCGCCGTCATCCTCTGCGGCCTGGTGCTCGGCGCCGTCACCAACACCCTCGCCCGCCAGCTCGGCGGCGACGGCGCCTGGGCACCCACCGTCGGCCTGGCGATGCTCATCACCTCGCTGACGGACGCCCCGCGGCTGGCCTTCGCCGTCTTCCTGGGCAGCGCCAACAGCTTCGTCCAGTTCCTCGGCTGGGCCACCTGGATCGGCTGCGCCGCCCTGCTGACCTCCATGGTCTCCAAGTCCCACGACCTGCCGTGGCCCAAGGCCCTGGGTGCGGCGTCGATCCAGCTGATCGCGCTGCTGGTGCTCTTCAAGCTGCCGGTGATCTGAGGCCGCCCGCCGCGCCCCTCCGGCGCGCGCGACACGGAACACACGTAAGGGGCGCCACTCCTGGAGTGGCGCCCCTTACCCATGCGGTGACGGCGCCTCTCAGGACGCCCCAGCGGTCCTCTGCTTGACGAGGTCGGCCGGTCCGCGGCGTATCCGCATGCCGAGGCCCGGTGGAGCGGCCTGAGCGGGGGACGGCCGTCGGAGTGGTTCTCGCCGGGGTGCGACCGGGCCTGACCCGTGAAATGGGCAGGTGGGACGGGCCGGCCGCGCTGATGGGGAGGCGGGAAGGACCGGCATGTGGCCTGCTGTACGAGTTGAGTGATTCTTCTGTTGCGGAGGGTGCACGTCGATGGAACCTGAGCTGTTCGTTCGTCGCCACAAGCAGCGTGCGAGGGCCGGCCGGGCCCGCGGTCTGCTGCTGCCCATGCTCGCCTTGGCGACCGCGGGATTCTTCACCACCGCCGGCCGGCCGTCCGCTGTCGTCCCCGCCGCCTATCCGCAGACCCCCATATCAGGCACCCCGACCTGTGCGGGCGTGCCCGCAACGATCGTCGGGACGAACCGCGACGACCACATCATGGGCACTGCGGGCAACGATGTGATCGTTGTCCTGCGCGGGAACGACCGCGTCGACGGCCTCGGCGGCAACGACCTCATCTGCGGTGACGGCGGCAACGACTTCCTCTCCGGCAATACCGGAAGCGACATCGTCTTCGGCGGCGACGGCCGCGACAGCCTGGACGGCGGCGTGGGCAACGACACGCTCAACGGCGGAAGGGGCAACGACGCTCTCTCCGGTGGCGACGGCAACGACACCGTCAACGGCGAGGCGGGCGACGACAGCCTCTACGGCGGCGCCAACAGCGACGACCTCAACGGCGGCGACGGCGATGACGCCCTCAACGGCAGCGCCGGTATCGACGACCTCGACGGCGGCGCCGGAGACGACAGCCTCTACGGCGGTGACGGCGACGACACCCTGCAAGGCGGCGTCGGCCAGGCGGGGATCCACGGCGCCGGCGACGGCCACAACGGCCCGAACGGTAGCGGCAATGACCACCTCTTCGGCGGCAACGGCAACGACCGCGTCTTCGGCGGCGACGGCAACGACGCGCTTTTCGGCAACCCGGGCAACGACAGCCTCAAGGGCGAGGCCGGCGACGACGACCTCTTCGGCGGCGAAGCCGACGACAACCTCGACGGCGGCACCGGCTCCAACACCAATGACGGCGGATCCGGCAACAACACCTGCACCAACCCCGCCACCGGGCCCGGCTGTCCGATGTGACGGGGTTCCCGACCCGGGGATGCGAGGGCCACCGCGTCAGGTCCGGTTACCGATGACCATGGCCCTTGCCTCCGCCGGTCAGGCGTCGAAGACCTGACCCTCGCGGCGGACGACGGGACCGTCGACGCTCCAGGGGAAGTTGATCCACTCGTCGGTGCGCTTCCAGACGTACTCGCACTTCACGAGCGACTGCGCCTTCTCGTAGATCACCGCGCTGCGCACCTCGGCGACGTGTTCCGCGCAGAAGTCCCGGACGAGCTTGAGCGTCTTGCCCGTGTCGGCGACGTCGTCCGCGATCAGGACCTTCTTGTCCGAGAAGTCGATCACGTTCGGCACCGGGGCCAGCATCACCGGCATGTCCAGCGTCGTCCCGACCCCGGTGTAGAACTCCACGTTCACCAGGTGGATGTTCTTGCAGTCCAGCGCGTACGCCAGACCGCCCGCCACGAACACCCCGCCGCGGGCGATCGAGAGCACAATGTCCGGTGCGAATCCGTCGTCGGCGATCGTCCGCGCCAGGTCCCGCACCGCCTGCCCGAAGGCCTCGTACGTCAGGTTCTCCCGCGCCGGCCCGGCCATGCGCTCAGACCTGCGTCCGGTGGAAGTTGAGGTAGGAGCGCGACGGCGTCGGCCCCCGCTGCCCCTGGTACCGCGAGCCGTACTTGTCCGAGCCGTACGGGAACTCCGCCGCCGAGGTCAGGCGGAACAGGCACAACTGCCCGATCTTCATGCCCGGCCAGAGCTTGATCGGCAGCGTGGCGACGTTCGACAGCTCAAGCGTCACGTGGCCGGAGAAACCGGGGTCGATGAAGCCCGCGGTCGAGTGCGTCAGCAGCCCCAGCCGGCCGAGGCTCGACTTGCCCTCCAGACGCGAGGCGATGTCGTCCGGAAGGGAGATCACCTCGTACGTCGAGGCCAGCACGAACTCCCCGGGGTGGAGGATGAACGCGTCGTTCTCCTCTGGCTCCACCAGCCGCGTCAGGTCCGGCTGCTCGACGGCCGGGTCGATGTGCGGGTACCGGTGGTTCTCGAACACCCGGAAGAAGCGGTCCAGCCGGACGTCGATGCTCGACGGCTGCACCATCGACGGCTCGTACGGGTCGATCCTGACCCGTCCGTTGTCGATCTCGGTCCGGATGTCCTTGTCAGAGAGAAGCACGCAAGCAGGTTACGCGGGGACAGGGCTCCGGGCCGAATCGAGCCGACCCGGCCCGGGGCCCCCGCGTCACGTCCGACCTGCGCGTCCGGACCTCCGCGGGCTACTTCCCGATGTCAGCCGCCACAGGGACGGCACTGCGCAGCCGCGCACACCGTGGACACCTGATCAACCGCCCGGGGCCGATTCTTCCGGCGCCCAGGTTCTGCATCGGGAACGTAGCGGTGCTGAAAACGTGCCCTTCGGCACAACGAACGACGGTGCGATCCATCGCTCCCCTTCTCCCCGGTACCTCAACGACGAAAGCCACATTAGGGGATGAACCCACCCCTGCCTCACGCGGCACTCCGCCCACTAGGGCACCTCGGGTCCCCCTCACCGTACGCCCCCCGCACCTCCCGGCGCACACCTTTCCGAAGCAACACGAAGGCCCCGGGCGGCATGCGCCCGGGGCCTGACATGGGGTACAGTGTGCGAGGTCAGAAGCCTCAACAGGCGTCTTACGCGGGTGTAGTTTAATGGTAGAACATGAGCTTCCCAAGCTCAGAGCGCGAGTTCGATTCTCGTCACCCGCTCCAGCAGAAAGCCCCAGGCGAGCAGCCCGGGGCTTCTTTGTTGTCCGGACCGGGTCAAGCGTCTCGTGCCAGATCCGTGCCAGATGCCGTGTCGTCTGCTGCCGCACACCGCTCGCGGACCAGGCGATCCAGACCGTAGGCGGCGAGGTAAAGCATTTACCGCCGGCGCGGGCCGGGTGCCCGAGCGGGAGCGTCGACCTGGCCGACCGTGGCGACGGGCCTTTTTCGGCCGCAGACCCTTCCCGGCGCCCCCAGGCAACCCGCTGTGGCTGGGGCGGTCGGCTGCACGGCTTGACACAGCCGCCATGGGGCGAGCCTCGAAGATCGGGGCTACGCCGACCTCGGCAGGGGTATGCCAGCATGCCCGCATGAACGTCGAAAGCCCAGACCACATCGGCCGCTGCCACGTCTCCCTTCAAGTGGGCGGAACAGGTTCCGGCAAACCTGTGTTGGAGACCCTTCCGGCCAGGGCTGTCGGTCCGGGGCTGTTCGAACTCGCGGGCAGTCCGGGGTTGGTCGAAGGCTGCGCAGCTGGTGACCTGCTGAAGATCGATGGCGAGGGACTGTTCCAGGTTGAGCGGCGAGGCCCGAACCTT
Organism: Actinacidiphila glaucinigra; assembly: GCF_900188405.1. Classification (GTDB taxonomy): domain Bacteria; phylum Actinomycetota; class Actinomycetes; order Streptomycetales; family Streptomycetaceae; genus Actinacidiphila; species Actinacidiphila glaucinigra. Next base: position 20,951 of record NZ_FZOF01000053.1, read on the forward strand.
TGCATCCAAGCCTTTGGCGAGCCGGCCTTCGACGCTGGCTCCTTGGAAGCCCTGACCAAGGGATTTGCGCCGTTGAACGGCCTGGTCGAGGCTCCTGCCGATCGCCGGTTCATCGTGGTGACGGTGCCCGCTTCTGCCGGATTCCCTGCCGTCGAAGCAGTGATGGACGCTTGGTCCGCCTCAGTGAGCGGGGAGCTCGAATGGGGATTCAGCAACGTATTCGGTGCTGACGGAGAACCACTCAACTGGTGGCAGCCGGCGTAGTAGGCGGGACTGGGCCGTCCGAGGCGGGCCGGCGTTGACAGCCAACCACGACGTCGGCACAGGTCAGAAAGCGGGAGCGTTGCTCTGACCTCAGCCGGAGGCCCGGCGCACGCTTCTCGTCACTCGGGCTGCCAGCGAGGGGCCTCGTCGTCAGGAGTGTCGGGGCTGGTGAAGTGGAAGGGAACCGACAGGTGGGCAGCCAGGGTTCTGCCGGCCCTCTCGGCGACTGCCGCCGACGGGTGCCGTCGGCCGGATGCTCCGTCCTCGCCAGATACCGTTCGGCCGTGGAGCGGTAGACGGTGGCCATCACGTGCTCCTCCCTGGGGCCAGCTGTGATCGCCAGCAGGACCACGAACCAGTCGTGGACCGTGTCGCCGTCCCAGATCGCCTCGATCGCGACGATCCGGCCGGGGCACCCCGCAGCACGGTAGGCCAAGGACTCTGGGTCGAGAGGGCTTTCCGGGGTGCGGGCGATCCGCTCCCCGTAGTGGAGGTAGCGGTCGCTGACAAGCAGCTGAGCGGTACCAACCCCTATGCCATGGGTGACGAGGCCGACGTCAACGACGGCCTTCACCGCGCTGAGGAAGGAGTCCTGAAGGACATAGCCGTCGATCTGATTGCGGATGCCAGTCGGCAGGCTCTCCCACCACACAGTCCTGGCAGCCTTGTGCATAGCCATCCGCGGCCCCGTTTCCCCCTCCGGCCCTCATGGCAGGGGCTCGGGCCACTGTACCCAGGCGGCCAAAGAGAGTGGCCGACCACATCTACTACCTGCCCGGCCTCGGGGACGAGGCCATCCACGACTGTGTGCGGATGCACGAGCACTTCCACGAATTCGTCCTCATCGGCCGTGCAACCCGGCGGATGACGCTTCTCGTCGCAGCGGAAGACTGAGCCGGCGCAGGCACCACGAGGGACGGCTGAGAGCTCGGAAACGGGTCAGCCGCGTCGCGGCATGAGTGACCGTGCCGTGGGACGATGTCGGCTTTGCGACCGCGTCCTCACAGGTATCCCCACCTCATCAAGGCATCCCGCATCACTCACGCTCCGCCGTCCGCCGCCTCATGCCTGCGCCCGCCCGGAGCCTCCGCACACGGCCCTAGTAGCGTGCGACGACGAAGCCTCCGATCATGAAGGCGAACACCAGCAGGATTCCCACGGTCACGGCGGCGACCAAGAGGCACCCCACACCGGCGGTCACCGCCATTCCGCTCCGCGCGATGCGGTTGCCCTGCTCGACGGCGGCCTCGTACTCGCCATCGCTGTCCCAGTTGTCGATACTCATGGGGCACCTCCGGCCGTACGGTATCGCGCCCTTCCTAAAGGCGACATCCGCAGGGTGCCGGCTCGAACGGTGGACGCCGTCGACGCCGGGCCCCTCACGGCCATCAGGCAAGGGCGACCGCGGACGATCCACCCGGAGGGGGCCCCGGCGGGTCGGGCTTCCGTCGGCTGACGTCTTGTCAGGATGGCGCCGTGGACATTCCCGGGATCGCGGCCCCGCTCGTGCCCGCGGCGTGAGGAAGGCGAGGAACGAAGTGGACCTCGAGCAGTACAGGGACGACGTGGCGCGTGCGGCCGAGGGGGCCCGCGACTGGTTCTTCCACCAGTACCTCTACGCCTGGACCGCCGCGGCGGCGGACCCGTCCGCCGGTCCCGGGCCCGTTCTGGACTACTGGGTCCCTCCGCTCAGCGTTTCGGTGGACGACCCCGACCCGGCCCGCGCCGTGCACGGCTGGTGCACCGACCCGGACTCGGTGCTGGCCTACCTTGCCGCGCAGCAGGAGCCGTTGAAGGCCGCGGGCTACACCCATACCGAGGTCCCCGACAGCCGAGTGACCGCCTACAGCTCGCACTCCGCCGGGATCGAGGTGATCTGGTCGCGCCGAACCGCCGACAACACCGAGATCGAGCGCCTCGCGGTCCACTTCGAGGTCCGTCGTGACGGCTCAGGTGCCTGGCGCGTCATCGCCATCGCCGCCCATCCGACCGGCGCCGACCGCATCGCGGACGCCTTCGTCACCGTGAACCCCTGATCCACGGGGTGCGGCCTCCTCATGCGACGTCGTCGCATGAGGAGGCCGCACCCCGTGCCCGTCTCGCGCAGGCGGGCTCAGCAGAAGCCGTTGAGGCCCCACCACTCGCCGTCGGTCCGCTGCCCGCCGAGCAGGAGGCCGTTGCCGCGGCCGCGGTAGGTGATCAGCCAGCCGGGGTTGCCCGCGTAGCCGCCGATCTTGTACTTGTCGTTGGTCACGGCGGCGAGGTCGGCGCGACCGTCGCCGGAGAAGTCGCCGGGGGCGATGAGGCCGGCCATGGCGTTCCAGCCGCCGGTGCCGGCCAGGACGCGCTTGCCGAGGGCGCCGGAGCGGCCCGGGTAGAGCCACAGCTTGCCTGTGGCGGCCTCGCGGGCGTAGAGGTCGGGGCGGCCGTCGCCGTTCATGTCGCCCATGCCGACCAGCGCGTTCATCGCGTTCCAGCCACCGGAGCCGATGAGCTTGCGCGCGCCGAGCTTGCCGGTGGAGGTGCCCGGGTACAGGTACAGCTTGCCCGTGGACTTCTGGACCGCGATCAGGTCGGAGCGTCCGTCACCGGTGAGGTCGCCGAAGGCGGTGATGGTGCGCATGCCGTTCCAGCCGCTCGAACCGATCAGCCTGCGGGTGCCGAGGGAGCCGGTGCCCGTGCCCGGGTAGAGCCAGAGCTTGCCGGTGGATGCCTCGCGGGCGATGAGGTCCTCTCGACCGTCGCGGCTGAAGTCGCCGTGCCGGGTGAGGGCGTTCATGCCGTTCCAGCCGCCGGAACCGATGAGCCGGCCGGCGCCGTTGCCCGAGGTGAACCAGAGCCGTCCGACCTTGTCGCGGGCGATGATGTCGGCCTTGAGGTCACCGTTCATGTCACCGAAGCCAAGGGCTTTGGGAGTGGTCTCGGCGACCCAGGACGGATAGGCGGGTTGGATGCACTCGCGCTCGGTGCGGACGAACTTGATCGAGCTGGTCGTCGCGGGGTTGTCCGAACTCCACGCCAGAGAGGAGCTGGCGGGGCCCTCTGCGCCGTAGCCGTCCCACGGCACGTAGTTCTTGGCGTCGTAGGTGCAGGCGATCAGCTTGGTGCGGTTGACGTGCGAGTGGATCTTGTTGCTCCACGCACCCAGGTCCGCGACGTTCTTGTTCGTCATGTACCGCTTGCCGTTGCCCGCTTCGCCCGACCAACCGCACCAGTACCCCACCGTGCAGCCGTACACGTCCTTGGCGGCCGCCGGAACCGCGTTCATGGTGGCAAGGACGGTGCCGGCGGCCATCAGGCCGGACAGCGTCGCCACCCCCCGCATGAAACGTTTCTGCATGTCCTGTGTTCCCCTCCCGGTTGCCCGGCACCCTATCCCGCTGCTCCCGGTCGGCGTGGCCTGACCGTCCCCCCGGCCCCCCGGCCCCCCGGCAGCCAGTCGACGAGACGACGGCTCTGTCGAATGGTGCGGCGCCCGCGCTCGTGGCTTCCCGACGGTGCCGCCGCGTTGTCGCCGAGGCCGAGCGCGAAGAGGCCCGGATAGGCTGCCCGCCATGAGCGAGCTCGGACCTGTCGCCTGGCCGCCTGCCCCGATCGGGACGGAACGGCTCGTGCTCCGTGTGCCCGAGGCCCGGGACCGTGCGGCGGTGATCGAGCTGTTGGCCTCGCCGGAGGTGGGCGCCTACATCGGTGGTGCCCGGCCGCGTGACGAGCTCGAGCGCACGGTGCCCGAGGTGCCCGGGCGGCGCCCCGGCCTCTTCGTGGTCGATCTCGACGGGGCGTTGATCGGCACGGTCACGCTCGACCGGCGCGACGCAGAGCGTCCGGGTCACGTCCTGCCGGGTACCGCTGAACTCGGCTACCTCTTCCTCCCGGACGCCTGGGGGTACGGCTACGCCGCCGAGGCCTGCGCGGCGGCACTCGGCTGGTTCGCCGGCGTGTTTCCCGGCGAGCCGGTGGTGCTCTGCACCCAGACCGCCAACAGCCGCTCGGTACGCCTCGCGGAGAAGCTGGGGTTCACCGAGGTGGAGCGGTTCGAGGAGTACGGCGCCGAGCAGTGGTTCGGCATGCGGTCCCCGGACGCGCCGTCGGCTTGAGCTCGTACTCGACAGTCCGCGCACGGGGCAGGGCCCCTTGGCAAATCGGAAGGCGTGGAAGCCTCACCGGGCACCGCGGGGCCCTGCTTGTACGGCGGGGGCTTGGTCCGGGAACGGGTCCGCGGTTCAGGCCGCGGTGTTGCGGCGGCGGCGGGCGACGGCGGCCGTGATCGCGCCCGCGCCGGCGAGAAGCGCGCCCAGGGCGGCGGCGAGCAGGCCCGTGTCGCCGGAGCCGGTCTCCGCCAGCTGACCGGTGCCGGCGGCGTTGGCGGCCGGGGTGTTCGCGGCCGTGGTGTTGGCGCTCGGGGTGGTGACGGTCGGGGACGGCGTGGCTGTCGCGGAGGCCGTTGCGGTGGTCGACGGGCTCGGGGTGCCGACGGCCGCCTGGCGCGGGTCGTAGTGGAGAGTGCCCTCCGTGTCCACGATGGGCGTCGTGTTGCCCTCGGCCAGGTTGGTCAGGATCCGCACCCCGACGTCGCGGGCCTTGCCCGTGCCCGGGGCCGACGGGACGGTGAACCGCAGGTCGTAGCGGTACTTCTGGCCCTGCGAGAAGCCCTTGGGGATCTCGGGAAGGGTCCATTGCCGGCTTCCGGCAGTCCGTGCCTCCACCCAGTGCCCGTTGCTGAGGACCTCCACGCCGAGTCCGGGTACCGGGTCCACCACGGAGACCAGCGTCCGCAGCGGGACGTCGAACTTGCCGCCGGCGCCGTTGTCGATCTCGTACGAGGTCCGGCCGGGCTTTCCGGGCGCGACGGTGGCCTTGCTGCCGAACACCCCGGTGACCTTGCCGTCGGCCTGCGCGGGCGGCACGTCGAAGTCGACGGTCTCGGAGCCCCTGCCCTTGTCGAAGGCGAGCCTGATGCCGTCGTCGTTGAGCGGGTAGCCCTGGCCGAAGCCGAAGGTGATCTTCCAGCTGATGCTGCCCTTCGCCGGCACGGAGAAGTCGTCGACGGCCTTGCCGCCGTGCGGGAAGAACTTGATCAGCGCCGACTCGTCCTCCTGGGAGGACGTCACGTCCGTGGCGGGAGCGGTGAGCGGAGCCGCCTTGAAGAGGATCTGGCTTCCCAGGATGGGGCTCGGCCCACTGGGGATGCCGAACACCAGGCGCGTGTACTCCTGCGCGCTGTCGGACGGGTTGGTGACGGTCAGGGTGAGCGTCTGGACGTTCGGCCGCGGGCGACCTCGTTGTGGCTGATGTCGCTGAGCGTCAGCTTCAGCGGGCTGTCGACGGGCGTCGCGTACGCGGCGGCCGGCGTGAGCAGGGCGATGGCGACGGTGGCGGTGGCGGTGGTGGCCAGAGCGGCACGTGTCACGGACATGATGGTTCCCCCCCAGGAACGGTGAACTGATGATCAGGCGCCGCTCGTCCGCGAGTCCGTTGTCGGTCTCGGCGAGTGGCGCTGCACACATGTTCGCAGTTGAACCATCACCGGAGCATGGTCACTCTGTCACCACTGGGCAACCGTTCAACTGAAGTTCACCCGGCAGGAGTTGAAGCCACGGGGAAGCCACGTTCCGCATGCGCCCGAGCCGGTGGGACCCCGGTCGACCCAGCGGCCGTCCCGGCCCTCCATCGGCTGCCGGTCGACAGGCACGACGCCGGCGTGAGCCAGGAGACCGAGGCGCTACCGGAGCGCCGGGACCCCGCCAGTTGGCGTGGGCCGTGCTGCCCGCGCTTTCGCGGGCGCAGCACATGGCGACCGCCGGCCGGCTCGCCTCCGAGGTCGACGACGACCCGCGCTTGACGGCGGAGGACGACGCGACCGCGCAGGTGGGATACGCCTCCGACCTGGGCCCCGGGGGCGCATCACGTCACCGCCCGCGGACCACTGGGCCGGCAGGCCCACATGCCGCCGGTGACGCCGACGGCACGGCCCCGGGTGGCGCTCGGAGCGCCGCCCGGGGTCGTGCCGTCCGGCCCGGTGCCGTCGCGTCAGACGACGCGCTTGCGGCCCCAGAGGAAGACGAAGGCCGTGACGGCGGCGGCCAGGGCGAACAGGATCGAGGCCCCGAACCACTGCATGCCGCTCATCTGGGAGATGGGGAGGTAGTCCACCGCCCAGCCCACGATGCCCTTCTGCTCCCGGCAGGCCTCGACGGCCTTCTCCGAGCCGGCGCGCACGCAGGTGCTCCAGCCGAGGGTCTCCCCGGACGACGTGACGAACGACTGGTCGATCTCGAAGGCGGCGGTGGGGAGGCTCGGGGCGCCGCCGTCGACGCCCGAGTCGGTGGTGATTCTCACGACGTGGCCCAGGTCGAGCCGGTACTGGCCCCAGGCCAACTGGACGGCGACCGCGAAGAAGAAGGTCACGACCATCGAGAGCAGGGTGCGGCGCAGGACCATGCCGATCGCGACGCCGCCCAGGACGGTGAAGAGCGCGAGCGCGACGGGCACGGGCCCGGTGTTGTCGAACCCGCTGGAGGTCCAGTCCAGGACGGTGTTCTGCCTGCTGACCGGCGCCCACCACCGGCCGAAGGTGAACGAGACGGCGGCGGTGCAGACCACGACCACCAGGGCGCAGATGCCGATCTTGGCGGCGAGCCAGCGGGCGGGGCTCGCGGCCTGGGAGGTGACGAGCTTGGCGGTGCCGCTCTCCAGGTCACCGGCGAGCAGCGGGGCGCCGAGGAAGACCCCGAGGAGGACGGGGACGAAACCGAGCCCGAGGGCGGCCTTCGCGAGCGCGGCACTGTGCGGGGTGATGTCCTCCATCCACTTGTCGGACGAGGAGTGGGGCCAGCCCTTTGCGGTGAGGTGGTCGAGCAGGCCGGCGCGCTGGTAGAGCATCCACGCCACGGCGAGGGCCGTCAGGGCCAGCATGGTCCAGAAAGCGGCGCGGTGCTGGCGCCAGATGAGCCAGGTCATGCCGCTCAGACGGGGGCGGCGGGGGCCGCGCTCGGTGGCCGGGGGCGCGGGCGGGGTCGTGGTCGCGCTGCTCATGCCGCCGCCCCCCGCGGGCCGTACGAGCGGCCCGGTATCTGGGCCACGGGACTGATCAGCGGTGGCGCCTCGGGCGAGCGCAGATAGGCGAGCAACAGTTCCTCCAACTGCGGGGTGTGGGACTGCCACTGGCCGCTCACCGGGCCGTCCGGCCGGATCAGGGCGGTGGCCTGGCGTCCGCTGGTGCGGTACTCCACGACGGTGTGCCGGGCCAGTTCCGCGGGGATCCCCGCGCTCTCGCCGTCGGTGGCGCCCTGCAGCAGCACATGGGCGCTGCGGATCTCGTCCACGTCCCCGGCCATGCGCAGGCCGCCGGTGGAGATGACCAGCAGGAAGTCGCAGACGCTCTCCAGCTCGCTGAGCATGTGCGAGGACATCAGCACCGTGGTGCCGTGCTCGGCGGCCTCGGCCATCAGGGTGCTCATCATCTCGTGGCGCACCAGCGGGTCCAGGTCGGACATCGGCTCGTCGAGCAGCAGCA
>NZ_FZOF01000049.1 GCF_900188405.1 Actinacidiphila glaucinigra
CAATGCCCGCCAGAGCAACACGGTCAGGCACCCGAAGCCGATCCGGGTTCCTTGGTGCCCGCTGGGTGCGGCCGGCCTGGCATCGAGCTCATCGCCGCCTCGTTACACAGCGCATGACGACGATGCCTGCCGACTCGCTGGAGTCTGCCGCTGCCGAACTGCTGGACGACTTCCGCACAGGCGTCTGGCACCCCAGCGTGGAAGAGCGCGGTCTCGCCGACGGTCTGGCTCATATCCGATGGAGCGAAGACTCCCTGCGAGCATCCCTGCGGGACCTCCCACAGGCAGCCGCCGACGGCCGCCTCTGCGCACTGCTCGCACTCGTCGCCCAGGCCATTGCCGAGGCACCGGAAGCCGCCAGCGACGGCACCCTGCTGCAGGTACGGGTCCTCATCGACGCCCTCACCCCGCCCCTGGCAGGCTCCGGGTGAGCTCGCCGCTCTCAGGGCCAAGGGCCCTCGGGCCAGGTGAGCATGGCCCTGGACTGGCCGGCCGCAAGGAGAGCGCGGAAGGCGACGCGAACGACTGTCCCTGTACTGCGGCGCACAGGGCTCGCAGTGCAGGCTCAGATGACTGAGCACCTGACCGCTGGTTCGGGTATGAGGGAGACGCGGCGACGTCGCTTGTTTGGTGCGTGCGGCGACCGCCGGGGTGGATGGTGGCTGGCGTGTCCGTGTGGCTGCGGCAGGCCCGAGGGGGCTGCCGCGGCCGCGCACGGATCACCGCTTTGGTCGTCGGTGGGGGAGTGTGCCTTCTTCGGTCCGCCGCCCTGTGGCGTCAGGACACGACGCGCAGGTGGGTCGGCCAGCCGATGCGGTTGAGGAGCTTGAACATGTCCGTGATGTGGTTCGGGCGCAGCTTCACGCAGCCGGCGGACTTGTAGTCCTTGGAGTCTTGCCAGCTGCGCTGCTCGCTGCGGCCTTGGCTGCCGTCGCGGTTCATCTCGGAGTGGATGAACATCTGCGTACGGATCTTCTTGTGGGGGTACTTGGAGCACCCCATGTCCTCGAGGTAGACGGCGTAGCCCTTGATGTACTGGCCGTTGTACTTGGGGTCCTTGAGCTTGATCTTCCAGTTGCCGTTCGGGATCCAGCCCGCGCCGACTGTGCAGTCGATCTTGCTGCCCGTACCTGATCCGGCTCGGTAGGAGGCCAGGAGGTTCGTGCCCTGGTAGACCTTGAGCCTCGAGTTGGTGGGGTCGCTGGGGTTCTTGTCGTAGACCAGGCTGGTTGCCGTGGCAGCCGATGGCGTCTTGGCGGGTCCCTGCGCTGCAGTGGCAGGCGAGAGTGCCGGCGCCACGGTCAGCGTGAGGGTGGTTGCCGTGGCTGCGGCGATGAGGGTGCTGCGCAGGCGGCGTCCGTTGCTGCTCATGTGTTTCCTCGTTCTCCCGCACGGCTTGAGGACTCTGACCGTGCGTGTGTGGCGTGCTGACAGGAAGCGGACCGGGAGACGTACCTGGATCTGCGACCCGTTGAACGGGGCGGGCTGTCCAGGAGCGCTGGCCGCGGAATCAGCATTGCCGGAGAAATCGAGTGGGAGAACACGATTCCAGCTGCCTGCCGAGGCGCATCGATGCGTTCTGCATGGCGAGTCTCTGACCTGGTCTTATGTTCTCCTGCAATGATGTGGGCGCCATGCCTGGGGCGGGTACGCCCTCGCAGGACGGGAAGCGCGCCGCGCTTCTTACGCCGGATCGGGGGATGGTGTCATCGTGTTCCTGTAGCGCGGCCCGCTGGCGGGCGGGAGTTGCTCCAGCAGTAGAGCCAGTAGCGTCTCCTCGTCGACCCGGCCGTTTGCGTGCAGGCCCTGGCTGCGCTGGAAGTGCTTCACGTTCTCGACGGTCACGGACGTGTAGGTTCCCGACACCGGCGTGGCGCCCTGGCCGACGTTATCGAGCAGTTCCTGCACGGCCCGTACCGCGAAAGAGTTGGAGCCCGGACCGACGCCCTCCTCTACCAGGGCTGGCCAGGTTCGCATGCCGACCTTGCCGTCGCGCTGCAGTTCCTCCTTCTCCTGGAATTTCAGGACGGCGTCCCGGGTGTCCTCTCCAAAGAATCCGTCGGTCGGGACCTTGTAGCCGTGCGCGTTCAGGAGGTTCTGCAGGGCGCGGCCACGGGTGTACTTGTCGTCCTTGCCCATGCGCAGCACCGGCCACTTGGACCGTGGTTCGCTTTGGGGAGCGGCGCCCGCCGCACCGTCGGCTGTGGCTGCGCTGTCGCGGGCGGCCAGCCGTTCGTGGAAGACCACGCCACCGGTGAACGCCACGACGACGGCTGCCGCTACCAGTACCGAGCGCAGCCACCGGGCCCGGGCCCAGCCGGGGATATCACGGCGATCCGTGCCGTGTCGGTCAGCGGTCCCCTGCCTTGAGGGAGCGATACCGGATGCTGTGACAGGACCGGATTCGCTCGCGCTACCCGTCGGCGCAGCGTGTTCCCTTGCAGCGTTGCCGGGGGTTCGTTGGCGGGCGCTGTCCTGCAGCGCGGTCCGGCACAGCGCCCGCGCCTGCTCGAGTTCCGCCGCCGGGACACGCAACTGAGCGTGCAGTGCCTCGACCACCCGCAAAGGAGCCGTGGACAGGTGTTTCGGGTTCAGGTACCGCGACAGCGTCGTCTGGTCGACCCCGAGCCGCGCGGCCAGTGCCTGCTGCGTCGGCCTGGTGCCGCCGGTCGGGCTGCCGGCCTCCTCCCACCAGCGGCGCAGCAGCCGCGACAGCTGCACCCCTGCGCTTTCCTGGTCCTGGCCACCCGGCTCATGGGTCATGTGCGTGTCTCTCCCCGTCGTTGTGTAGAACAGCCGGGCCTCCACACCGCCTGCATGACGGCATAACAGCAGGTCAGCTCCCTGCATGACGGCAAGCATCGGTGCATCGGTCTCAGCGGCGCTGATCGTAACGACGTGGTCGCGGTATCGGGCACAACCGCTTGCAGGCTGTCCGCGCTCCAGGCGCGGCTCGACATGATCGTTGGCCGTGCGGCTGCGCCGTGAGCGAGCCGAGCCGGCGTCCTGGGGCAACGTCCCGGATTCACCCTGATGAGCGCATGGGGTATCGGGCTGCAGAGACGATGACTCACCCGGAGGAAGGACCTGCCGCGGTAAAGGACACCGGAACGTAGGCCGCTCGGCAGTTCCCGTGTGCAGCTCAGGCATTACGACGCGTCAGGCGCCTGTGACACTACGAAGTCGACGTCAGCAGGCGGGCATAGGGCAATCCCTTGAGTGCGGAACTGTTGCGTGATTGTCATGGGCATCCATGTTTCATCTGGCAGACTGCCGTTTCCGACGCACCATCAGCACACGCGGTATGGATCATCCGGCCGCAGGACGATCAACGAGGGAACCCCGTGGAGTGGAACGCGCCGCAGCCGCAGTGGATCGGTCCGTACCGGATCGTTGCCAGGCTCGGCCAGGGCGGTATGGGCCAGGTGTTCCTGGGCCGAAGCCCTGGAGGCATGAAGGTCGCCGTGAAGGTGATTCGGCCGGACATCGCGGAGGACGACGAGTTCCGCCGCCGCTTCGCCCGTGAAGCCCAGGCTGCCCGCCAGGTGAACAGCGCCTACACCGCCGCTGTGGTCGGCGCCGACGCCGAGGCCGACCCGCCGTGGCTGGCCACTGCCCACGTCCAGGGCGTCCCCCTGGACAAGGCTCTCCGTCACGGCCCCTGGCCCACCGACTCGGTACGGGCCCTGGGCGCGGGATTAGTGGAGGCCCTGAGCGCAATCCACGAGGCAGGGGTCATCCACCGCGACCTCAAGCCGTCGAACGTCATCCTGACGTCGAACGGCCCCCGCGTCATCGACTTCGGCATATCCGCCATCGTGGACGCCACACGCCTGACAGAGCACGGAAGCTACCTGGGTACCGCCGGTTTCAGCTCGCCCGAGCAGATCAAGGGACAGGCAGTCGGCGCGGCCTCGGACGTGTTCTCGCTGGGCGTCCTCCTCGCCAGGACCGCCACCGGCCGGTACCCGTTCGGCGAGGCCGCCCCCGGCTCCGTCCTCCACTACCGCGTGCTCCACGAACAGCCCGAGATGGACGGCCTGCCGACCGAACTACGCGCCGTCATCGAGCCGTGTCTCGCCAAAGACCCGGCCCTCAGGCCCGGTCTGGGCGAACTGCTGCACCAGCTGGTCGAGCCGGTTGACGACCTGGTCACCGTCCTGGGTACCGCGGCGTGGCTGCCGCCGGCTGTCGCGGCGATGACCGCCCTGCGCGAGGCCGAGGACACGGCCGGCCTGCGCCAAGCCTCCGCAGGCCAGGACGATGCAGCCGGGGACGCAGCGATCGCGCACCCCACGGAGCCCGACAGCCCCGCCCAGCCGGCCGCCGACCCCGCCGTCGCTTCCCCTGCCGAAGTAGCTCTCGCCAACGCCCCAACCCAGTCCGGCTCCCGCGCCGCGCGACGAAACGCGGACCGCACAGCCCAACGCCCCAGCCGCCGCGTGGCCCCGCTGGTCACCTCCGGGGCCACCGCCCTCATCCTCGTAGCCACTGGAGGCTGGTGGTGGTCCCAGCACTTGGACGAGGCGCAAGGGACCCCCTCGGAAGGCGCGTCCAAGGCCTCCATCGCGGCGAAAAAGTCACCATCCCCCTCGCCGAGCGCCTCCGTGTCCGGTCGGACCTCCGGTTCGCCTTCGGCCAAGTCACCCGCCAAAACTTCCGGCACCGGAGGTTCTTCTACGACGCCGACCCGGTCCCCGAAGTCCTCGGCGACGACCAAGCCGCCGTCCGAGCCCACCCTCGGCCTGGACTGGAAATGCCGCGACTCGTACGCCGCCGACAACGTCGACGGCTACTGGGTGCTGCCCTGCATCGCGGATGACACAGGCAACAGCATCGCCTACAAGATCCAGGCGAAGTCCCCTACCGCGCAGACCCTTACTTTCTACTACTGGCTCGGCCGGAACCCAGAGGACGGGAGCCGGGATGACATCACCCTCAGCTATGTGCGGGAATGCACCCTGCACCTGGTGCCCAACGAGGTACAGGAATGCCGGGTCTACACGTCCCGGCCGTCCGTCGGCGAAGTCCATGCCGGCGTGTCCGACACCAAGGGCAGTCTGGACGGCGCCAACAGCAACGCCATGTATTTCGACGGCCAGCACCTGTCCGAGATGCCCGCCTGACCGTTCGCCCGCCCGCGTGCCGCCGCCTTGCGAACCCCAGGCCCTGCCCCACAAGTAGGGGCAGGGCCTTCGGACGTATCCGGATTTTCGGCCTCCTGGCAAACCGCTGGCCATGGGTGCTCAGGAGCTGGTGATCTCATACGCCGCTCCCCACCACCCCCGAGGACCTGGTGCCCAACCCAGCCCTCACTCTCCACGGGCGTGCACGCGGAGGTCGGTGCTGAAATTGCCTGACCCGGCACAGCCGCCGCCTCACGACGCAGGGGTCAGCTCGGCAACGGGGTTAGGTGAGGGAAGGCCACAGTCCCTGCCCGACGCCATGCTGCCAGGGTCACCATGACAACCGCCGACTTTCCCGCCCAACTTCTGCGGCCACGCCGACTGCGGTTCTCGACCATCACCCGCCCGTCGCCGACGTCCGGCGTGACCGCACGGTGATGTCGCCGCAGGAAGGCGGACGTGCAGCTCTGGGGCTACTGGACTTCCCGTGCCGCGTGTCGGATACATCGCTCCACAGCGGCGCGGCACTCCAGCGTGAGATGTTCGCCGCGGCGAGTATCCGCGCTGTGGCTGCACCCCCGACCGGGCTGGAGGAGGGGAGCGGCCGCGCGCCCACACCCGGTTGTCGTCCTCGTACGCGCCTGGAGACCTTCCTGGCCCTGTGCTCAGGGGGCGGGGGGGCCGGGAAGGGGGCTGGGCGTTTCTCGATTTCACCCGCTGCCGGCAGGTGAGTCCACGCATTCACCGAGAGCGTCGTCGTCGCATCCGATTGTAAAAGAGTGACGTGTCCATGGCTGCAGCGCTTCAGTGGGAAGTGCTGAGCACGTCCCCTAATTGATCCTTAATGTTGTATATGGCCGCGTGTCGGAAATGTCTTTCCGTGGGGCTGGCCTGGTCTTTCTTGTTCTCTTCGGGGCTGTTGCACGGTTGGCGGCTCTAAATGCCCTACATGGTGCGGCCCACGCCGGGCTAGGGCGTGGGCCGCGGTAGATCCGCTCCTGACCGTTCAGAAGGGACCGCCTTGAAGCGGGGCAAGAAATCTCAGAAGAAGGGCGACGCCGGCAAGGGCCGTCCGCGAGTAAGTACGCAGGGCATGGTCACGGCGTTCAATTCGACAGTCGTGACTTTGGTGGGTTCGTACGCGTCGACCGGCTCGATCCTGGTGATGTGTGGGGCCGGCGTGCTGGCGCTGGTACTCATTCTTCTCCTGGTCGTCCTGTAGTACGAGGGGGAGGGTGCATCCCGCTGTGGGATGCACCCTCCGCTCACGCCAGGGCCGTCTCGTGCAGTGACCACCGTTCCAGCCTGACCCGCTCCGCGGGAGGGCGTTCGGGTGCGCCTGCCTGGTCCGCGGGGGCGACCGTGACCTGTTCCAGCGTGGCCAGCCGCGGCCCCTTGCCCTGTTGGAATGCCAGGAGGGCGAAGGCGGCATTGCTGAGCAGGCGCGGGCCGAGCCTGCTGTTGTAGAGGTAGTTGCGGTAGAGGAACTTGACCTGGGCAGGGACCACCACGCTCAGGTACTCATCGAGGTTCCTCTCCAGATGGCGGGTGTCCTCGAACACGGCCCCGATGAGGCCGGGGCGGTGCTGGAAGACCCACCGGCAGTCCTCGGGGTACCGCACGGCCACCTCGGGCGGCTCCGGCTTCGGGCCCACGAGCGTCAGGTCGCCGCGCAGGAGATTCCACAGTCGTGGGAAGTGCTCCGTGAACGGCAGCCACTGCCGCAGCAGCGGTACCCGCGTGCCGGTGACCTGATAGCGCAGCAGGAAGATGCCGTGGCCGCCCTGCCCGACATGCAGCTTCCTCTCCACGATGGTGTTGCTGTCACCGAGAGCGATCATCAGACCCGTCATGGCGGTGAACGGCAAGGTCAGCACGAGTGCGACGCAGGCGACGACGATGTCGGCCATCCGCCGGCTCTTGGACAGCGGGGCCGGTTCGCACGCCAGTCCCTTCACCGGCTTGCCGTCGGCCCGTGGAGCCGATGGCGGGCGGCGCCGTCCTCTCCTCACGACAACGCTGGCAGTGGCGAATGAGGCGATCATGGACAGCACGATCGCGGTGTCCGGGTAGCCGGACTGGTTCACGCCGTTCCCCACCAGATAGGAGAACACCAGCCAGAACGAGAAGATCTGAACGGCCAGCGGGAGAGCGAACTCCAGGATCGCCGAGCGCAGCCGGCGGCGCCGCCCCCACGGCCCCGCCTCCTGCTCCGGTGCCTCGAGTTCCTCTCGGTGGATCACCAGATTGGTGAGGGTGTCGTCACCGGACTGGTGGCTCTCGACCGCTGCCTGCTTGAACGCGTCCACCTTGATACGCAGGAGCAGGTCCTCGGTCTTGCGCGGTGTGATGACCTGACGGGCGGCCTCGTTGAGCTCCGCCAGGTACTGCGTGATCTCCGGTTCCTCGGTCAGGCCCAATTCCTCGGCCAGGCCGTTCTCCCCGGCCTGCTGAGGCGGGATCACCGGCTGGTTCTCGTTTCGCGAGATGCCCATCTCATTTCCCCCCATGAAGCGTGCTGCTCATCGGTGCTACCTGATTACCTGCCTCTGCGGCTTGTTCCTTGGCGATTGCCTCTTTGAGATGCTTCCGGGCATGGCGAATGTTGGACCGGACCGTGCTGGCCTTCTTGTCGAGAATCTCGGCGATCTCCTCCGGTGAGTACCCGTCGAAGACCAGCGCCATGACCCGCCGCTGTTGCTGGTCCAATGCCCGCAGGTGTCGCAAGGCGTAGTCCTGGTCAACGTAGTCATGGCCCGGGGGAGCGACTTCCCGAGGGGCACCCCACGTACTGGCCAAGGCCGCTTCAGGAGCCTTGCGCAGGCGTACTTCGCTGTGCACCCACGCACGTTCAGCGGCCTTCCGGCAGTACGCCCGGGGGTTCCGGATCGTCTTCCACCGGGGGAAGACGTAAAACAGCGTTTCCGCCACGGCCTCTTCCGCCTCGTCCCAGGACGCTCCGAGGGCTGCCACGAATCGGACCAAGCTCACGTGTTCCGCACGCACGAAGTCATCGAAGTCTGCGTAGCCCTCCGGCGCTTCGGACTGTCCGGGGACGCGCTGTCCTGGAGCGCGCCTCACCACCGAGCCGCCCTTGCCACAGTGTTCATGCCCAGGTGGGGGACAGGAGCGCTTCCGCGTGCAACGGCGTCGCCGACTTTTCTGGACCCCCGAACACCTCTGCGGTTACCGGGGTGACTGCCGAGTCCTGACCCTCTTGTGCCGATCCGCACCAGCACGGGACGTACTGCGACAGCAGCGAAGGAAGACCCCTTTAGCCCGTTCTGTTTGGACTCGGGCATCGGACAAGGACCGGCTGGCTGGATTCAGCGGGGCCGCGCCCCACCAGCCGGGTGAGGGGTCCGCGGGTGGACAGGGATGCCGGCCTTTCCCACAGCGGCGGCTGGCTGGGAAGCCCCGGGCGAAAGTCGGTGCTGCAGGTCTGGAGGGCGGCACCGTTGGCGGGGGAAGCGCGCCAACAGTGCCGAGGTGGGCGTGTGCATCCGTGCGCCATGGCGGGCAGTCAGGTCCATGCGTGGTGGGGCGACATTGGGGCCGGGGTTGATCGAGGTCGCTGCACCCGGCGACGTCCGCCTCAGGCCGACCGGCAGCATCCGAGGGGGATGCCACTTCGTGGCGATGCACTCATCGGCGTGGCGTCGCGCCGCCCGACGCCTCAACAGGTCCCCGCGCTTCCAAGGCGGGCCAGCGGCCGTGCCCTTGAGCCGAGGCCCGCAACGCCCACCCCGCTGGCCGCGGGGCTGCCGGGGATGCAATGACCACCGGCAAGGTAGGCGCCGACACAGGCAAGCCGGACCTTATGAACCACTTTGAGGAGAAAGTATTCGATAATGACCGCGTCTACGCGAAAGCCTTCCCGTTGTTGTCGCGGGGTGGCCAGCGACGCGGTCCGCTGCCGGTTCACGCAAGCGACGCTGCGATACGGCGGAGCGGGCTGAGGAGTGAGGCGCGTACCTCACGGCCCCCTTGTGATCTGCATCACAAACGCCAAGCTAGGGTTTGGGGTGTGTGGCGAGTTCACGCCAGATGGAGGGTGAACATCCGGCCGCGTTGCGTGAGTTGGCGCTGGTCACGGGGCGTGATCGAATGCGGGTTTGAGGGCGCGGGCGTGGCGAGAAGTGACACGTGTGGCGACTGAGCGATTGCTTAGCGTTAAATTTTGTGGGGGTGGGCTCCTCATATGCGGGGCCTCGTCCGATTAGCTACCGCCAGGAGCACCGCGCTCCTACGGCACCATCAACTGCGTTGTGTGACAGGGGTGCTGGCGATGGTGAAGGGATGGCCCCTTTGAAGGCACTGCCCATCCGGGCGCTCATAGCTGTGGCGGGCACCATCCGGGTCCGCATGGCGGGGGTGCCGGTCGTGCGGCGTCAGGTTCCCGGCAGCCCTGCCGCAGGCACCGGCGGCACTGAGGATGCCGTGGCCCTGGCCTGTGACCCCGGGAGGCCGGTGTGAGCCGCGGCGACGCCGGCGAGCCGCCGGCTGTCCCGGCTGTACGGGAACCCGCCCCGCTGCCGACAGCGTTCTGGGCCTTCCACCACCTGTACTTCAGGGTCTACCGCCGCTACGCCGAGCTGCACCTGGGCGACAAGCGCCTGGCTGGCGAGATCGTCCACGAGGTCTTCATGGCCCTGCTGTACGACTGGGGCCGGCTGATGGAAGAGGCCAGCCCCACCTCCTCGGCGTGGGCCTTCTTCAAGTCCGTCGTTGCCGAGGAACTGGCCTGGCAGGGCCGGGAATCGGCGATGCCGGAGACCGCAACCTTCGACCGCGTTGCCCTGACCCGGGACCTGCTGGACTCCTTCCGCAACAAGTTCGCGGTCATGGAGAGCAGCCTCGGCCTGTATGCCGCGATCGCCCGACTGCCTGAGCGGCAGTTCGACGTGATGGTTCTGGTCTACGTGCTGGGCTACGACCTGAAGAAGACGGCGCAGACCATGGGGGTCAGCGCCGCCACGGTCCGCTCCCACCGCGACCGGGCCCGCCAGCGGATTGCCCGGGACCTCGAAAACCCCCCTCCGGACGAACAGGAGTAACCCTCATGCGCGAGCCGCGCCGCCTCGACGACCTGCTGGCCGACGCCGAAGTCCTCATCGACCGCGCCGGCGACGAGGAACTCGCCGCCTCCCGCCGCCGTATCGAGGCAGAGTTCGCCGCCTCCCGACACACCGCAGGCCTCGCAGGCGGCGCGCCGCCACCCCGCCCGGCCCAGGCCTCCCTGGCCGCGTTCCTGGACCGCCGCGCCCGCCGGGGCGCAGCCCCCCACGAACAGGCCGCCCGTGACCTACGAGAACTGTCGGCACTGGTGATCACCGGCGCCCACGCCGTGGACCACATCGCCCAGCTCGCCACCTCCCGGCAGATCAACCCCGACGGAGCCCTCACCTTCGCCTGCCTGCTGCACCTGGCCGACCGCGAAGACGGCGCCGAGTTCCTCTGGCAGTTCTCCGCCGGCGCCGGCAAGACCGCCTCGGCCGCCTGCCTGTACCTGCTGCACCTCAAGCGCGGCGACGTACGCGACGCCCACCACTGGGCAGGACAAGCCCTGGCCCTGGAAAGCCAGGAAGCCAAGCCACAGCGGAAACGCAAGAACCGCAGCAAGGACCGCATCAGCACCCGCCGCCGCCACCGCGACACCCCAGCCGCCCGGATCCCCAACGCCGTACCCGACGACGTCATGCTGCTCCATACCCTGCACGCCCTGCAGCCTCCGCAGGGCGTGCAAGAGATGTCCGTGGAGGCCTTCCACCTGCGAACCGGAGCACTCTCGTACTCCCTGACCCAGGCCGTGCAGCGCCTGCACAGCGAAAACGACCCGGAGCTCGGGGCGATCACCTGGCCCGACCAGCACCTAGCCGAGCAACTCCAGCGAGCCCTGCCTGCCTGAACCCTGAAGACATCACGCCCCTGGCAAGCACGACAGCGGGCACGAAGTCGAGAAAGAAAAGAATCTTGAACCGGGGAAAACCCGACCCGCTCTCGGTGGCCTTAGTGGGGGTGTACGCCAACACCACCTCACCCCGGGAGCACCCCATGGTCCTCGGCACCCTCCGCACCGCCCTGGCCGCCACCGGCGCCGCCTGGCGCGCCACAACCACCGGCATGTGGCAGACCCTGCGCGCCCGCATCGACGGACGCAACGCCGTCGCCTTCGAACGCGAACGCCGAGCGACCCTGCTCACCGTCCCAGCAGCCCTGCCCACCGGCACACGCATCCACGACCGCCGCGCCGACGGCAGCGTCCTGGACATCGCAGTTCCCGCCCCGACCCACATCGACCTGACGATCGGACAGACCCCGTTCCCCACCACCGGGACCGTCCCCCACCCGCTGCCCGCGATCCTCCCGCCCGCGGCCCCCGCTCTGGAAGCCCGAGCCACGCCCGAGGAGCAGTGACCGATGTCCCTCGCACCGCCACCACCGCAACCGCTGCCAGCCCAGGCCGCCACCCTCCCGGCCGGCACCCGGCTTTGGCGCATCCACCACACCCGATACAGCCCCGACCACTTCAACCCCACCCTGGCCGACCCCGTCTTCGGCGGATCCCGATTCGACGGCACCCCCGACGACCCCTACGGCGTCCTGTACGCCTCCCGGTCGGCAGCCACCGCCGTCACCGTACACCTCCTGCGCAGCATCCCCTTCGACAACACCGGCGCCCGCGTCCTGCCTCACGCCCAGATCAGCAACCGCGCCTTCACCAAGCTCCGCACCACCGTTCCACTACGCCTGATCGACCTCAGCAGCCCCGAAGCCCTCGCCGCGATCGGCGCAACCGAAGGCCTCACTCACGGTGAACCCACCCTCTACGCACAGACCCGGTACTGGGCCCGTCACCTGCGCCGCGAGCACCCCTGGGCCCAGGGACTGGTGTGGCAGTCGCGAAGTAACCCGGGTCTCGGCCAAGATGCCCTGGTGCTGTTCGAAGACCGCTGTCCGCCCCGGTGTCTGGAGGCCGACCGGTCCGTTCCCCTGGGCGTCCCCGAGGGGACACGGCTGCTCAACACCGTGATGCTGCCCTTCCGTGCCACCGTCGCCATCGATGTGCCGGCCGCCGAGGAGGCCACCGCTCCCATCGAGGACTTCCTGGAACGCACCGAGGAAGAACGCAAAGCCGACGACCGCACCGACACGGACTTTGACAGCTTCTACCTGCAGCACTACCGCACGGTCCGCAACATCCTGAACGCCCGGGCCTGCGACTGGGACCTCGCGCAGTACGCCGCCGACAAAGCCTTCCTCATCGCCTACCAGAAGTGGCCGGCCGTCTCGGAGATGGAACGGCCTGTCGGATACGTCGTACGGATTGGCCGCAACATCCTCCAGCGGATCTACGCGCGCACTCAGAAGCCGACCCTGCCGCCGGTGCCCCTGGACACGGTTCTGGAGAGCACCCTGGACCACCGCGGTAGTGATCTGGCGGCTGAGACAGTCAACAAGATCGTCATCTACGACGCCATCAAGAACCTGCCACGCGACAAACGGGAGGTCTTCCTCCTGTACGAGGTCCTTGACCAGCCCATCGCGATCATCGCAGAGTTCATCGACATCCCGCAGAACACCGTTAAGACCCGCCTGCGCGCCGCACGGGCTGCCCTTCGCGAAGCCCTTGGTGAAGAATTCGGTATGGGAGGCACACGATGACCGCCAACACGCACCTCGCGGTCGACGACTTCGACCGCGACATCGACCGCGAAGAACTGCTCGGCCGCCTCGCCGACCTCAAGCGCCAGGCCGCCCACCAGCTCCCCATCCTCGACGACGACGATGAAGAAGCCGCCATCGAAGAGGCGGTCCGTGACATTGCGGAACCGTGACATAGGTAGGCGACGGACGAGAAAGGCGCCGCAGCACACCCTTGGGCCTTGTGGCTCAGGCCGGAGGGCGCCGTCCCGTGAGGCTTCGCCAGCGCTCGCGGGCGGCCTCGAGCTCGACGAGCGCGTCTTTGAGGGCCTGATTGCGGCTTTGGCGTGAGGTGACCGCACTCAGATGCTCACGGGCCTCTTCTGCCGCAGAGGTGTGAGACTGAGCGGCCTTCAGGTCCTCCTCAGCGGTTTTGATGGACCCGGGACGCTCTTCGAGGAAGCGGTTCTCTGCGGCGACCGCGTTCTGGATTCTGACACTGAAGTCGCGGACGCTGGCTTCACTGTGCTCGTCGGCTCCGAAGTGCGCCAGGCTCATTTGGCCATCTGGTTGGGTCAGGTAGATGTAGTTAGTCAGGGGCGTCCTCTCGAATCGTACGTCGAGACCGTCCAGCGGCCTTACCTCTACCGCAGCTGACTTGGTTACAACCACCGCCACATGCTTGTACAGCGTCACGGGCCCCAGTGTCGCCTGCAGCAACCCGCGGCCCGGCTCACGCAACTGCTTCAGCTTCCGTTCAGCACTGCTGACACGGCTCCGGTACGACAGGTCAGCCTGAGCGACCTGACCGTGCGCCGCTGTCAGCTCCCTGCGCGCCTTCTCCTGTAGGTTGCGTACGGTCCGGCGCGCTTTCTCAAGACCCTGCCGGTCCGCTTGATGATCGCCAGAGAAGGCAACGGCCCAGCCACCGGGGTAACGATGGCGCCGCCACCCAATCCCCGCTAGACAGGCGACCACCACGATCACGATCGCTTCGATCACGCCCACACGCCCTCCCCACCCGACGAGCCGTGTCCCGCTGCCGACGCACGCGGGCCTCACCAGCCCGACAGGCGCGTCGGCCCTCGACGAATATCGGGTGTGAGAGCAAGCCGGTCAACAGGGCCCCAAGTCCTGGGCGTTGTTCCGGTAGCCGTCATTGATGGCTGTGCGCGGCAGGCGAGCTGGCGGCGGAGCCAAGCTGGGTCCGGGACGGATTTGAGATGAGGGCACGCATGGATCCGTGAGCATCGGCCATGTTTTTTCCACCTTGCTGTTCTACGAGTTTCCGGCGACGGCGGTGACGAGGGGGATCAGCTGGGAGAGGAGAGCGGTGGCTGCGGGGTGGGTTTCGATGGTGCGGGTGAGGAAGAGTCCGGCTGCCTGGAGGCGGCGCAGGAAGGTTTGGGGGTCGGCGGGTCCTGGGGCGGCGAAGGCGTCGTCGACTTGGGCGAGGGCGGTGGAGACGGCTTGCTGGACCGCGGGGTCGTGGTGCTGGGGGAGTGCTTGGCGGATGGCGGCGACGTGGTCGCGGATGGCTTGGACGGCTTCGTCGTTGATGCGGATGGTCTGGTTGGTCTGCTGGACGTGGTAGCCGCCCGCGATGGGGCCGTGCTGGGTGCCGCCGGAGATGCTGACGCCGATGAAGCCGTTCTCGTCCGGTGTGGTCATGGGTGTCCTCTCGTAGCAGGGGTGCTTGCCAGGTCAGGCGGGCGGCGGGCTGGAGACGGTGCCAGTCTGCGGGTTGGATGGAGTGCTGGGCTGGACGGTCGTTTGGTTGGTCTGGGCGACAGTGTGGCCGCCGGCGATGGAGCCGCTCTGCACGCCGCCGTTGATGATCACGCCAGTGTTGAAGACCTGGCTGACGCGGGCGCTGAACTCCTCGCTCTCCAGACCCTTGTGCTCCAGGAGGTCCTGGACGGAAGAGATGAGGCGGTGCTCGACGGCTTTGACGTACCGCTCGATGTCCAGGCGTTGGAAGAGGTTCTGCGGGCTTGGTTGTGCGACCTGCTCGCGCAGCGAGTTGATGTGCAGGGGAGGCGCGGGCACGTCCCAGCCTTCGGCCTGGGCCGCGCTGCGCTCTGCGGGCTCCGGCTCCTTGCCCCACATCAGGCGGAATCGGCGTGCGAGCTGCCACGTGTGGCGTGGCACGGCGAGGAGGATGTCGCTGGGAATCGAGCGCAGCGCGTTGAGCATGCCGGCGTCGATGGTGCGGATCGACCAGCGGTACTGGTTCTGTACTGGGAGGAGGACCCGCACGGAGACTTCCAGGTAGAGGATGTCGCCGTGGGTGGTGGCTCGTACGAAGGTGGTGGTGCTGAGGTCCTCCTCCCAGCTGCCGACGCGGATGCCGAGCATGTGCCGGGCCTCTTCGTCCTCGTCGGCAAGGACGTCCCCGGCCGGTCGCTTGCTGATCAGCGCCGGGTGGCCCTGAGGTGCGAAGACGTAGTCCCGCATCGTGAGCTGCTGCAGGCGGGCGCCGGCTCTGGCCTCTCCGGCCCGGAACCGTTGCATGCCTTCACGGATGGCGTCGATGACATCGCTGTGGCTGAGCAGCGGTCCGCTGTCTTCGGGCGGCTTGACCAACCGCAGATGCCCGGCCCCGACATCCGGCGGTGCGGGGGGCGTGCGGCGCCGTAACTGTGTGGCGAACGACCACGGCGGAAACTGCTCCAGCTCGTCCCCGGCACCATAGAAGGCATCGTCGGCGTACTCCACGTGGGTGACCTGCTCCAGCTGCGACAATCGGCGCAAGCCCCGGGCGGTGGACGTCTCGATCACGCCCCACAACCCCCGGGTCTCCGGTGGGCCGAGCCGCTTCGCAGTGCGGATCTCCCGCCAGCGTCGCCGGCGAACCCTCCGCTCGGCAGCCGCCACCACGCCCCACCCGGCCGGCAGCCCCACGAGCACCCACGTGCCGGCCGCCTGAGCGGCAACGGCCGGAGCCGACGACGCAGCAAGCCACGGCACCCGTCCGCCCAGCCCGGACCACACCGCGTAGACCAGCAACGCCACATAGACCGCAAGCGACAACGCCGCGATCACCGTCAGGGCCGGCACCGCCAACTGCCTCACACCCGACGGCTTCGGCACACGCAGCCGTAGCCGCTGCCGCCAGTAGCTCCGCAAGCGCAGCGCCGTGGCAACGTAGACCACGAAAGCCGCCGAAACCGGCTCCACCCACAACGCCGCCGCCAGCACAGCCAGCGCCGCCAGCTCCCGCGCCGCATCCAACCGCTGCGCCCGGACGCAATGCCACGCCACCGCCCCAGGGTCCACCCCGTACGCAGGCGGCAGGAAACGCTCGGTCGGCAGCATCAGACGCTGCAGGATGCCGGCCCGGAACGACTCACGATGGTTGTACGCGGCCGCGCACAGGAACCGGGTCACCCGGCTCACGCCGCTCCACGACGGGCTCGTCCCTCCGACCGGCATCGCCGGATACGTTTCCAGGCTCTCGTCGGACAGCTCCCCACACCCCCCTGCCCCCGGGTCACGGCGTCAGCCGCAACAGGCGGGAACCGTACCCGTGCCGGTGAGTCCCCTACACCCCCACAGCCCAGACCGTTACAAACGTGCCCGCCCCTACCGTGGCGTCTGCTACCAGGTACCTCGAGAGTCCGTGAGACGGCATGGTCATCAGGGCTGTCGGTTCTCGTCTGCCGTAGTGCACCCGCTCCTGCTCGGCTGCCAGTCCGCGGTTGCTGGTCTTTCGGGTCCGGCGCGTCGGGGGCCACGCCGGACCGCTGCCGCCCATCGAACATCCGCCCCGGCTACCCCGCATCCCAGCACAGCCAACTGGGTCAGACCCCGTAGTGCACCAGCCGACGGGGCATGTTCTCGACGGGGAGACGACGACTATGTAGGTTCCTAGGCAAGATCACACGCGTCAGAAGCCCGGCTGCAACTGTCGGTGTTCCATGTCATCAAGCGCCGTTCGACTCAGATTCGAAAGCTGGCCGGGCAGGCCTCGCAGCTCAGTATGTACGGTCCAACAGTCACGGCGCGTTCGCTGCAGGGGCGGGCGCTCACCTACTGCCAGGCATGCGAAGTACGACCGCCCTAGGAGCCGACCCGCCGCCACGAACTGCGTGACGGACACGCAGGTGCGGTGATCCGGTGGAGTGGCCTGACCTGTCAGGCCAGCGACAGAGGCTTCCATAATGCCGGCGGTACGTGTCGAGGCTTCGGTACCGGGAGGTTGATCAGGCATGTACCACCCGCGATACGTCGGATTGCATGTTCCCGGTTCCGGCCTCGCCAACGCGGCCCCATAACGGTCGGTGGGCCAGGGGTTGCAGACTGGGGAGGAGAGTAGACGATGCAGGTCTGTCCTGGGGCTGCTCCAGGACTGGCGGACTGGGCTGATATCTGGCCTCTGTTGTAACCACCAGGTCAGTGGCCGCGGTGTTGGCGGCACTGCCAGAGGCATTGGGTGTGAAGAGTTCTTCCCCTTTGAGGAGGAGGAGAAGGAGCACCGTGGCTGCCTGGCTGCTGAGAGTGCCAGCCGCCTGGCGCAGCCGGTGCGCCTGAGTAACAGGCAACGACAAGGCCAAAGTTCCGGCCGTTGAGCCGAGAGCGATGGGGACGGCTGCGCACACGGTGCCCACAGCGTATTCCTGGAGGTCCAGGATCGGTACGGTCGGTGGCCGGGAGTCCAGGGCGGCAAAGAGTGCTTTCTGGTTGGTGATGGTGCGTGAGGTGAGGCGGGCGGCCGGATGCCGGCTGAAGTGGTCCATGCGGCCTTCGTAGTCCAGTTGGGACAGAAGGCACTTGCCGACTGCGCTGGCGTGTGCCGCGGTTCGAAAGTCCACCCATTCCGTGACCGCGGGTGTCCTCGGCCCGGCAGCGAACTGGGTGATGCGCACGTCTCCGTCGATGTAGCGGCTGACATAGACGGCGGCGTCAACGGTGTCTCGTAGGACCGCCAGGGTCCGCTGCAAGTGGACATGTCCGCTGGCTGCAGTGGTGTAACTGAGTGCAGGGCCTGCGATATGGGCATCACCCGGCAGAGTCAGGGCGAATCCTTCGTGACGCAGTACCGCCAGGACACGGGAGACCACCTGGTGCGGCAGCACCGCTTCTCGCGTGATCTGGCTGGTGCTTACCCCGCCGGAATATCGGCTGATGACCTCGAGCACGCGCAGTGCTTGGTGAGCAGCTCCCAGGGAGGACGGCGGGCGCAAATCGTCGGGAGTTTGTTGAGCGGCGCTGGTGAGCCCAGGAGCCCGCAAAGGTAGTGGAGACCACGCGGCTGCCGAAATCGCAGCCCCCGGCACGTTGAGCGACTTTTTCTGGTTGCCGGACTCGGCTTGGGACAGTGGAGTAGCGGCCAGCAGCACGTCACGGAGCTCAAGATAGAACTCAGAATCCTGCGGCACGTATTGATCGGGGAGGTCGCCGACGGCCAGGGCCTGCCAGTCATCCGATGATGGGGCAGTGCCGTGGAGTCCGGGGTCGGCCTCCCGGCCAGCCTGTGCTACCAGGTGACGGGCGTCTTGGTGTCCCCAGCGTGCCGCGACGGCCAAGAGCCGCCAGACAAGATTTATGCGCTGCTCTCCTGACCCCGGAACATTTCGGCGTTGCAGGGCTGTGTTGCCTGCCCGCAGCACGACCACCGCTCGGCGGAACGCCCCGCCGGGATGCCGCTGCTCGCAGGCTGCGGCGAGCCATCGGTACGCCAGGTCCAGGTCCCCTCGGCGCAGAGCTTTCGAACCTAGCCGGTACGCCGAATTCGCGTCCTTGCGGCGTTCTATCGCATCCGGAACATTGGCAGGGGAATGGGTGTCGTGGCTGTCCCAGTCACCTGCCGGACGATCCCAGAAGTCGGCCGGCCCGGCGAGGGCGTTCAGCAGCTCGCGAAGTTCCCTGGCATTGCGGTCATCCGTCATGCCGCTCACTGTCCTGTCCTGTCGTTACCTCGCAGGTGCTTGTCCCGAAGGTGCCGTTGCACCATCTCTGCACTACGGACCTTCGTCACGCCTCGATGCCGCTGTACATGTAGTTGCTCTTTAGAGATGTCCAGCCGCAGAAGGATCTCCTCGTCCTGCAGCCCCTGCCGCTGCAACTGCAGAACCTGCCTTTGCTGAGAGGCTGTGAGAGAGTCGATAGCGGGATCGACCACCTCCCACGGGTCCGTGTCCTCCAGAGCCGTGCCGCCCTGAGAGACATCGGCGTCGCAGCGGGTCTCCAACTCCTCGTGGGTGACATTTACTTCAAGGTGCGCTTGCCGGAGTAAGTCGAGCGCCAACCACCTCGCCTTCTGACACACATAGGGCAACGGATTCATGCCCGGGTCGAGCCGCTGATCCCGCAGGACACGGATGACTGCTTCCTGGGCCAGGTCCTCGGCGGCTTCCCGTGGCAGCCCGAAGTCCTTCCACAGACGCGCGATGACAGCGACACGGATGTCGTCGTACACCGCAAGGAGTAGTTGAGCGCGGTCTTCGTCAGCGGCCTGTCTGGCAGGCGGACTGGACATGGTGGCATCGTCCACGGCCGTGCTACCTCACCCTTTCCGGCTCGTGGTCCCTAGGGGCGGGTATGCAGCAGACCACCACGACGTCACCGTGGCTAGATCGATAGCAGACCACGTTCACCGTTGGAGGGCGCTCGCAGTGGGCACTCGACGCCGCCGCCCGTGCAGAAGGGGCCGATGCGTCGGTCGGCGTGCCGCGGCGGAGTCGGTCGAGCACACCGGCGGTACACAAGCGGCCCACCACCGGGGCGAGTGCACCGACGCAGGTGATGCCGGTCGAGATGTACTCGACAATCTCCATAAGCACCATCGGGCGGTCCTTGGTCGAAGGGAGGCGCAGCGACGCCCTCACCACGCATACGAGGAAGCAGCCCTCTCGCTTAACAACAGCCGCCGGGATCACTCGGACGGGCTACGTTGGGAACGGGTGTACGGGTAGAGGGGGGGGTGTCCAGTGGCTTGATGCGGGGGTACCCACCCTTACGACCGCACCGTGCACCGTCCACCCCCCGGGCGACGGCTGCACACGACCTTGTACAAGGCGCTGCCCGTGGGAACGCCGACTGCGTGCCAGGCGTCCGACGGCACGCGAGAGCCGCGCCTCACCATCCTCCGTTGTTTGATTTGAGCTCGAATGTGGGTGGTGTTTCTCGTTAACCCGGGAGGCGCACCCCTCCAGGGGAGCGAGGGGCCAGCCCCTTGACGCGTCCTCGTGTCCCGAACATCGCCTATATCGAGAAAACTGCCCCTAACCAGTGCTTCTGTGGTTACGGTCGGTGCTCATGCGGTTTCTGCACACTTCGGACTGGCATCTGGGCCGCCGGTTCCACGGAGAAGACCTGATCCCCGCCCAGAGCGCCTTCCTCGATCACCTGCGCGACACGGCCCGCGCGGAGAACGTCGACGCGATCCTGGTGGCCGGCGACATCTATGACCGGGCCATCCCCGGCCTGGACGCGGTGCGTCTGTTCAACCGGGCCCTGCACCAGCTTGCCGACCTCGAGATACCGATCGTCATGATCAGCGGAAACCATGACTCGGCCCACCGTCTCGGTGTCGGCTCGGGCCTGTTCGCCCGCGCCGGGATCCACCTGCGTACCGACCCGGCCACCTGCGACGTCCCCGTCGTCCTGACCGACGAGCACGGGCCGGTCGCCGTGTACGGGGTGCCCTACCTTGAGCCGTCCATGGTCCGCACCCAACTAGAAGCCGAAGCTATCTCCCACCATGCGGTGCTGACCGCGGCCATGGACCGGGTCCACGCCGATCTCACCAACCGGCAGCCGGCCGGGACCCGCTCGGTGGTCATCGCCCACGCCTTCGTCACCCCCGGTGCCATCGAGCCCAAGGAACGCGAGGCAGACGCCAGTGAACGCGACATCAGCGTCGGCGGTGTCGCCCACGTCGGCGCCGCCGTCTTCGACGGCATCGACTACGTCGCTCTCGGCCACCTCCACGGCCCCCAGAAGGTCACCGACCGCGTCCACTACAGCGGCTCCCCGCTGCCGTACGCCTTCTCCGAAGCCGGCCACACCAAGTCCTTCACCCTGGTCGACCTCACCCCCGGCACAGCCCCGGCCGTCATCCGCCTGCCCTGCCGGACCCCCCACCGCCTGGAACGCATCGAAGGTCTCCTGGACGACCTGCTTGCCGACCCCGCCCACGAACCACTCAAGGACGCCTGGCTCGAGGTCACCCTCACCGATGCGGCCCTGCCGTTCGAGGCCATGGCCCGGCTGCGCCGCCGTTTCCCCCACACACTCAGCCTCAAGCACCAGCGCGCCTTCATCCCCGCCCAGGCCACCGACACCCCCACCTACACCGAACGTCTCCGCGGCCGCAGCGAACTCGACATCGCCTGCGACTTCATCACCGACATGCGCGGCACCGGCCCCACCCCCGACGAACACGCCCTGCTCCAGCAGGCCGTCGACTCCGCCCGGGTGAACGAACTGCAGAGGGAAATCGTCTGATGCGCCTGCACCACCTCACCCTGCAGGCCTTCGGCCCCTTCGCCAGCACCCACACCGTCGACTTCGACGCGCTGTCCGCCGACGGCCTGTTCCTCCTGCACGGCGACACCGGCGCCGGCAAGAGCACCCTGTTCACCGCCATCTGCTTCGCCCTGTACGGGGAACCCCCGGTCGACCGCGACCTGCTGCTGCGCAGTCACCACGCCCCGGCTGGCCTGCTCACCCAGGTCACCTTGGACGTCACCATTGCCGGCCAGCGACTGCGCATCGAACGTAGCCCACAGCAGATGCGCCCCAAGCACAACGGTTCTGGCGAGACTCCTCACCGTGCCGAGACCCGGCTCCACCGGTGGACGACAGACTCTCTCGGCCAAGGCCACTGGGAACCCTCCAGCAAGTCCCACCAGGAAACCGGCAAGGAGATCAAAGACCTCCTCGGCATGAGCCGGACTCAGTTCTGCCAGGTCGTCCTCCTACCCCAGAACGAGTTCACCAAGTTCCTCTACGCCGCCGCGCCCCAGCGCCGCGAACTGCTCGGCAAGCTCTTCCACACCGACCGGTACGCGCAGATCGAACGCTGGCTGAACGACCACAGCCGCACCACCCAGAAGAACCGCGACACCGCCCGTGACGAGGTGCTGCACCTGGCCTCTCGCATCCACCAGGTTGCCGGCCCGGACCTGAAATCCCAGCACGACGCCCCCACTGCAGATACCCCCCACGCGCTGACCGATCCTGCCGTTGCCTGGGCCCAGGACCTGATCCAGGCTAGCCAGGCCGACGCCCTCACCGCCCAGCACGACGTCGAGACGGCAAAGAAGAACCAGGACGAGCACCGGGCCTTGGAAGCCGCCACTCG
The DNA here is from genome assembly GCF_900188405.1 of Actinacidiphila glaucinigra. Taxonomy (GTDB): domain Bacteria; phylum Actinomycetota; class Actinomycetes; order Streptomycetales; family Streptomycetaceae; genus Actinacidiphila; species Actinacidiphila glaucinigra. The sequence goes on from NZ_FZOF01000049.1 coordinate 22,081, forward strand.
CGAACTGCATCAACAGCAGACCACCCATACCGCCGCCCGCGAGCAACTGGACCAGCTGGACCAGCAGACCGCTCACCAAGAAGACCTGGGCCAGCGCCGCGACCAAGCCCGGCGGGCCCAGCAGCTCGCGCCGCTCCTGTACGCCGTCGGCACCGCCCGCACCGACCACACCCACGCCCAGGACACCGAAACCGCTGCCCGCACCCGCCTGCTCCTCGAACATGCCTCACTCCGGGCTCAGGAGCTGGCCACCGCCGGGCAGCACATGCGCGACGACATCGCCGTGCTGAACACCCTCCTCCCGGAGGAAGACAACCTTCGCCAGATCACCGCCGACCTGAAGCGAACCGACGCCGAGCGGCTGGACTTCGCCGGCCAGCAGCGCACCGCCCGCGACTGGCTCGACCAGGAAACCACCCGACGCACCGCCCTGGATGCCCGCCGGGAAGCCGCCCGCCAGGCAGAGGAAGGAGGCCGCCGCCAACAGGACCAGCTCCAGACCCTCACCACCCGTGTGAAGGCTGCCGAACGCCGCGACGCCCACCTCGCCCAGATCACCGCCACCGAGCAGCGCCTGGCTACCGCCCAGCAGACCACCGACCAAGCAGCCCAGGACCACATCGACATCCGCCGCCGACGCACCGAGGGCATGGCCGCCGAACTCGCCGCCAGCCTCACCGACGGCGCGCCCTGCCCGGTCTGCGGCTCCTGCTCCCACCCGGCTCCCGCCACAGCCCCTGACGGGCAGCCAACCCGTGACGACGAACAAGCCGCCGAGGAGACCCACCAGCGAGCCCAACAGCAGCGAGACGCGATCTCTGACAAGTTGCAGCAGCTGCGCGAGAACGCTGCAGCCGCGAAGGGCGAAGCTGGCGACACTCCGCTGGCCGACCTCAAGACCGAATACGAGACCCTCACCGCACAACTGGCCGACGCCCTCGAGCGTGCCGCCGACCGCGGCACCGCTGACGAGGAACTCCTGGCCATGGACCGCGAACACAGTGTCATGACCGATCAGCTCAACGTTGCCACCGCCGGTCTGTCCGCCCGCAACGCCACTTACGACACCCAGTCCCAGCGGCAGGCCGAGCTCACCAAGAAACTCAACGACGCCCGCGGCACCGCCCCCACCCTCGCAGCCCGCGTCATCGAGCTCACCCGCACCGCCGAGCACCTCGAACAGGCCGCCGAGGCATCCCGCACCGCCACCACCACCGCCCAGTCTCTCGACGCCCGTACCGCCGAGGCCACAGACGCCGCCGCAGCCCAGGGCTTCGACACCCTCCCGGCCGCCGAGCAGGCCCTGCTCAGCGAGCAGGAACTGGGCGCCATCGAGGAAGAGATCAACCAATGGCGTGAAACCCGCGCCACCCACCAAGCCGTCCTCGACGACCCCGCCCTGCAGCAGGCGGTCGCCCAGCCGCCCGCCGACGTCGACGCAGCCACCGCCCGGCGCGCTGCCGCAGACGACCAGCACGTCAAAGCCGCCGGCGCCGCCAGCACTGCGCAGACCCGCACCAGCGCACTCACCGACCTCGCCGCCACACTGGGCGGGGCCGTCGAGCGCCTGACAGCACTCGAACAGGCCCACAGCACCGCCCGCCACCTCGCCGACCTGGCCACCGGCAACTCGCCCAGCGCCCGGGTGCGCATGCAGTTGGAGGCCTACGTCCTGGCCGCCCGTCTCGAACAGGTCGTCGCCGCTGCCAACACCCGCCTCCAGTTGATGTCCGAAGGCCGGTACACCCTGCGCCACTCCGACCACCAAGCCGCCCACGGAGCCCGCTCCGGCCTCGGCCTGGAAATCACCGACGCCTGGACCGGCCGCCCCCGCAAGACCGACACCCTCTCCGGCGGCGAATCCTTCTTCGCCTCCCTGTCCCTCGCCCTCGGGCTCGCCGACGTCGTGACCCACGAAGCCGGCGGCAACCCCCTGGACACCCTCTTCATCGACGAAGGCTTCGGCACCCTCGACGACGACACCCTCCACAAGGTCCTCGACGTCCTTGACTCCCTGCGCGCCCACGACCGCACCGTCGGCGTCATCAGCCACGTCCCGGAACTACGCCGCCGCATCACCCACCGCCTATACGTCCGAAAAGGCCTCACCGGCTCCACCCTCGTGCACCTGACCGAAGCAGCCGAATAGCCGGGCCCCGGCGGGCAGGGTCACCGCCATGCCCTCCGGGCCGCCTTGACCACGTACACCGAAGCCAACGACGCTCCGATCGACGTCGTCGACGGCGACAAACTGGTCACAGGCACACTGCGCTGGTCTGCGATCGTGCTCGCCGCCAACACGGTCCGGGCGGGACGGAGCGAGGCTTTTTGCCGAGCAGCGACTGTCAGTGGCGGCCGGTAGCGTCGGCGCTCATCACTCATGTGGCGCAGTGAGACGTGTGTCTGTCGGACACCGGGTGGGGGAGTGGCTGTGGCATCGTTCAATACCGACGGGAAGCCGTGGGATGCCGTGGATGGCCCGTCGCTGGTGCGTTCAGCGGCCGCTCTGCAGCTGATCCCGGAGAACATTCCCTGCCTGGTCCGGCTGCAGCGGCTCGCTGCTGTGGGCGCCTGCCTTCCGCATCGCCCTGACGCTCCACGTCTGTCACCGAGCCGGCTTCGGTCTTTGCTGAAGGACCCTGTGATCAGCAGCCCGACCGTCCGGGCTCAAGAAGACCCCTACAACGACCTTTACACCGCAGAGGTGCCGTTCCACGGCGGCCCCTACCTGATAGCCCAGGGTCTCACTGAGAGGTCGGCCTACACGGTCAGCCTCGTACTGCGCAGTGTCTTCGGCCCCGGCGGCGAGAGCCTGCCCTCCGCCTACCGGCGGGACGCGCGTGTGCTGGCCCAGGTACTGCTGGGCCTGAGCGATTCGGTGCTCGTCCGCGCGGGCCTGCGACGCGGCGTCACCGCGCCGGCGTCGGTTCGCGAAGAGGTCTTCGTCCCCGGGGAGCCGGCCCTCGTCGCCTTGCGCAACGCCGTCACCTTCGATGAGGCCGCCTTGGCCGCTGTTGCTCCCGCGCAGGCCTTGCGGCTTCTGGACGACCTCAGTGTGCCGCCAGGCGGTCATGTTCTGACCACGGAGATCGGCTCGGACCCCGGGTTGATTCTCACTCCGCTGCTGGCTGCAAGCGGCGGAGTGATCGTCGCGAATCCAGCGGAACTCGCCACAACCCTGCGGCACTACCTCCTCGTCCTCGCCGGAGCGCATGACTGCCAGCCGACACTGGCCCGACTAGTCCGCGAGAACGCCCTGCATGAAGCCTCCGCACTGCTGGTGCACTGCGGAGCCAGACTGCTGCAACCGGCGACGCTGCCCGCCCAGGACCCTCAGATCAGCCGCGCCCGGTTCGCTTTCGCCGACGACAAAGTCCTCGACCTAGCCGTCATCGCGGATGATCTTTCCGACTATGACGACCACGATCCCTACGGCTTCTGGAACGCTGCCGGACTAGTGCAGCGTGTGCAAGACCTGATCGACGCCCCAGGCGATGCGCTCGAGGAAGACGCACGCTGCCTGCGCCTCATCGTCAACCAGGGCCTCGGCCGCGCATCGACCTTCGGCCTGCGAGAGCCCTCGCGTCCCGGCCCCGTGCTCGCCACCACCGTTGACGACCTCAAGGTCATGGCAGAGCTCGACGGCACCGATCCGCTCTTCTTGTGGCGCTTTGCTCAGGCAGACAACAAGCTGTACGCCGACGCACAGTTCGTGCATTCCTTCAGCAAGCTCGACAACTACGGCCTCTACCGAGACCACGACTACAGCTACTACCTGTCAGACGGGCCCAAGCCGACCGGTGTCATGGTCAACCCCGACTTCAGCGAAGCCCTGCGCATCGAGGCGCACCGTCGCCATGACCACCATGTCGTCGCCAGCCCTCACCGTCCAGCCCTCGTCCCTGTTGTCGCTCTTTACGGCGTGGACACCGCCCCGATTTATCGCACGCATCCCAGCGTTCCCGAACGCGAGCTGCTCGTGGAGACAGCGGGGCTGCACGTATGGGTAGGAGGATCCGAGGTAGAGACGACCGGCGAGCTCGAATCCTTCCAGAGCATGGTTCTTGAAGCCGTGGCCTACTGGGCCTGGCAGCTCTCGCTCACGGCACCGGGCGCGCTGCGAGCACTCGCCGATGACCACCGCGGACGCCTTCAGATCACGATGTCGTTCGACGACCTGGACCGCTGGCAGGACGCGCTCACCGGCCACCCCATCCACGACGAGGAGGAGAAGCCCCGGATCGCATGGAAGGCCGGCAGCAAGGGACGCCTGCACCTAGAGCTCTTGGCCCGTGGAGCGTCGACGCTGCTGCAGGAGGAGGGCAACAACGCTGACCGTGCGATTGTCCGAGCCCTGACCGAGGCCGCTGCCGAGCGCTGGCAAGGCGAGCTTGACACCGACGTCCTGGTCGAACGCATAGCGCCCTACGGGCACAAGAAGATGCTGCACGGGGGGATCAGCCCGATGCTCCTGCGGCCGGGACCTCTTCCGGCTGCCAGGCTTGTGCAGCCGGCCGTATCCGCCGTCGTCCTGGACGAGCTGGGCGAGTGGATCGGAGCCCAAGGCATACGGCAGGGAGCCATCCCTGAGGATCAACGCCTCAAGGTCCTCAACAAGGCGGTTGGCCACTACTTCCAACGCATCCAGGAAGGGATAGCGAAGCTGTCCCCCGACAACCTGATGAGCGAACTCATGGCACGGCATGAGGCCCTCATCCGTGACGAGGCACTCCAAGACCGCATCCTGCCCGCCAGATTGGCCTGCTTCGGAGCATCCAGCCAGCCGGCCAGGGAACTGGCTGAAGACAGCAGGAGACGAGTGGCTGCAGCACAAGCGAGCCGCTTCCTCATCGAGTACACCGCCGCCACACCGCCCTCGGGGGACAAGCCCCTGACCCTGGACACCTACGACACGCTGGTCGCGATCGCCGCCGAACTCATCTCCCGGTCCACTCTCTCCGACGCCATCCGGCACGACTTCTCCCTCGTGCAACTATCCCTGCTGGAGTCGGGCCGGCTCGGCGTCTCACGCGGCGACCGCTTCGAAACCGGCACCAATGCCCTGGCACTGGCCAGAGCCCAGTCGGTCATGCGAGGGCTCGCTCAGGACCCCCTCGCCCCCCAGGCGCGCCAGACCACAGCCCCTTCCGCGCAGGTCGAACAAGCCATGCTTGCAGAGTTCGGGTTCACGTTGACCGATCTCGCCCAGGGCCTGGGTGAGATCATCGCTCTGGGCGACGACGCCTGTGAGAGCGAACCGTTCGTCCTGCCCGTCGCCCAAGTAAAACAGCGCGTGCAGTCCCATCTCGGATGGGCTGAAGACACGGTGCATGCCTTCCTCGACCGGCTCACTCTGCGGCCGCGCCCGGAGTTTCTGTCCGTGAACGCCGACGCATGGCCGTGGCGGTACAACCGCGAGTGGTCCTACGCCCGGCGTCCTCTGGTCCGGATGACTCTCGCCGACGGCGACCTACTTGCCTGGGCCCCGCGGCATGTGTGGAGCACCGGACCCTACTGGGCCGAGCTGGTGTACTCCGGCAGGCTCAAGGCAACGTCGGCGACGATGAAGAAGCTCTTGGGTTCCATCAGGCAGGAGCACAACAAGGACTTCGAGAAACAAGCCCAACAAGCTCTGGCCCAGGCCGGATGCCCCATCACGGCTCACAGCGTGGCCAAGATCGCAGGACGCCGCCTCATGTCACCTCAGGGACACGACCTGGGCGACATCGACGCCGTGGGAATCAACCCTAAGCGGAGGAAGATCTTCGTCGTGGAGGCGAAGGACTTCGAGATGGCCCGGAACCCCTCTGAACTGGCCAACGAAGCCGATGCGCTCTTGCGAGGAGACAAGAGCGCCACCGTCAAGATCGCGAGGCGGGCCCAGTGGATCCGCAATCATCTGGCACTCACCCTGAACCAGTTCACGGGCACCCGAGACACTCACGGCTGGAGCGTCATTCCCGTCGTTGCCACGAGCCGCGACCTGATGGCGTCGCGCGTATTGGCATCGGATGTGCCGGTCGTTGCTATCGACGGGCTGCCAGCATGGGCTGAGGTGCAGATGCGCAGCCAGGCTGCCAGGAGACGGAAGCGGTAGCCGGCCGTCCCAGCGAGAAGCATCTGCTTGGCTGAGCACTTCAACGAGTTTGCGCGCCACCCCGGCCGCAGGCCCGGGAGAATGCCTCGTATGAGCACTGCCATCCCCGCCGCCGGCCCTACAGGGGCGACTGCGCTACGCCCTGATCAGCAGGCGGGTCTTGATCGTGCAGTGCGGCATCTGCACCGCCCGGGCACCCGGGGCTTGTACGTCTCCGCATGCGGTACGGGTAAGACGCTGGTCGGTATCCGGCTGGCGGGCACGCTCGGGTCGCGGCTCACTTTGGTGGTGGTGCCGACGCTGGATTTGATTGCGCAGACCGCTCTGGCGTGGCGAAGGGACGGCCGGGCCGAGGCGATGGTCGCGGTGTGTTCGATGGACACCCGGGCCCATCCGGGCCTGGCCGAGGCGAACGTCGGCTCTACCGGCGACGCCACCGGCCTGGCGGCGGTGCTGTCGGCGGTCGGCACTGGGGTCCTGGACGCGGTGACGGTGTTGTGTACCTATGACTCTCTGGACAAGATCGAGGCGGCGCAGCGCACCGGCCGCTCGGTGCCGTCGTTCGATTTGGCGATCATGGACGAGGCGCACCGCATCGCCGGCCGTGCGGACAAGAGGTGGGCGGCCGTCAATGACAACGCCCGTATCAAGGCCGATCGCCGCCTCTATATGACCGCCACCCCTCGGATCTTCGGTGGTCCGGATCTGGCGGAGTCCGCGGATGTGCGCCGCCCGCGCCGCCGCCGGCTGGCCGAGCCGGATGTGGATGCGTCGGCGAATTCGATGGACTCCGAGCCGGTCTACGGCAAGAAGATCTTCGAGTACCCGCTCGCCCAGGCGGTCGCCGACGGCGTCCTGGCCGACTACCAGGTGATCGTGCCGACCATCAGCGACGACCAGCTGCGCACCCGCCTCAACCTGCCCACCACGCCGACCGCCACCGGCCTCACCCCCGGGGCCGGGGATGCGCTGCGCACCACGGCCCTGCACCTGGCCGTGCTCAAGACCATGGCCGAGCACCAGCTCAAGCGGGTCCTGGTGTACTTCCAGCTTGTCGCGGACGCGAAGAGGTTCACGCGCGAGCTCGGCCACACCCTGCGCCTGCTGCGCACCACTGCCCCGGAGCTGTGCCCGGACCTCGACCCGCTGACGCTGTACGTCGACGGCGACCACACCCCCTCCGAGCGCGCCGAGGTCTTCGCCCGCTTCGCCCAGGCCCCGTGCGCGATCATGGCGAACGCCAAGGTCGTCGCCGAGGGCGTCGACATCCCCAGCGTCGACGCGGTCGTCTTCGCCGACGTCTCCCGCAGCGTCATCCGCGTCGTCCAGGCCCTCGGCCGCGCCCTGCGCCAGCCCGCCGACGCCGGCAAGGTCGCCAGCCTGGTCATCCCCGCCTACATCCCACCCGCCGCCAACCCCCTCGACATCCTCGGCACCCCCTACGAGCCGGTCTGGGCGATCGCCACCGCGCTCGCCAGCCACGACCACCGCATCGCCGAACGCCTCCCGAACAAGACCAACCGCCTCCCGCAGGAGACCCGCGAGCTGATCGCGCACCGCTGGCACTTCGACTTCACCGTCCAACCCGAACGCATCGCCCGCGCCATGGACCTGGTCTCCTTCGACCCCCGCGCCGCAGAATCCCGCCCCCGCCGCGAAGGCCTCGCCTCCGCCCAGGCCTTCCACGACGACCACGGCCATCTCGATGTCCCCACCGACTACACCGACCCCACCGGCTACAACCTGGGCGCCTTCATCACCGGCATGCGCGACGCCCGCCGCACCAACCGCCTCAACCCCCACGACCCCGCCGACGCCGCCTGGATCGCCGAACTCGACGCCCTCGACATGATCTGGGACAAACATGACGCCGCCTGGCGTGCCCAGCTCACCACCGCCGCCGACTACCACGCCGCGCACGGCCATCTGGCCATCCCCGTCACCGCCCCCGGCGGCGCCTTCCTCGCCGAACAGCGCTCGCTGGCCGCCAACGGCAGGCTCGACCCGGCCCGCGCCGCCGACCTCGCCACCATCGACCCCCACTGGCGACTGCCCCACGGCCCCGACTGGCACCGCAAATACCACCTGCTCCGCGCCCACCTGGCCGCCGGCCACAACCCCGGCGATCTCCACCTCGACATCGTCATCGGCACGGTCAAGATCGGCCGCTGGCTCCACCGCCAGCTCACCACCTTCACCACCCTCGACCCCGGCCAGCAGCAGCTCCTCACCGACCTCGGCCTGACCCCCGCTACCAGCTCCCTCAAGACGCCCTCCAGGGCCCGCCGGACCTTCGCCCAGACCGTCCAGCTCCTCGAGCTGTTCATTGCCCGGGAAGGCCGGCCCCCCACCGCCCGCGAAGAGATCCTCGTTGACGGAGACACCGTCAAAATCGGACCCTGGCTCGCCAAAGCCCGAACCAAGCACCGCACCGGACAGCTTCCCGTCGACCACGCCACCCTGATCGCCTCTCTGTTCGAGGGTGACTGGACCGACGACACCACCCCCGTCATCCAGCTCGCCTGATTGTCCGGCTGGATTCTCGCGCCGGTGAGCAGCTCTCGGTCGATCACTGCGGCAGCTAAGACCTGTTGGCTGGTGATCGCGGAGCCGGGATACTCCGCATGTCCGGGGCGGGGGAGGGTGCATGACGGTGTTCGCGTGTGTGGTGTGCGACGCCGTGCTGAGCGCCCCGCTGTCACAGGTCGCACTTCCCGTCCGTGCCCGCCAGACGTGGGGACACGGCCTGCTGCCGGTGCTCATGGAGGCGGCGACGTACGCGGTCGACCCGGAGCCGTTCGGGCCTCCATGGCGGCGCTGGAGCGAGGTCGGCGAGAACGAAGCGGCAGCCCGTGGGGTGTTCGCCCCGGTGGACTCGCTGCCGTTCGGCGACCCTGGAACGATCGTCATCGCCCCGGGTGACACCCGCGGCACCGTCCTGATCCCGGAGCGATGCGGCGGCGACTGCTGCGGGCTCGACGGGCGCGACGGCCCGAAACTCGCCTGCGAGCAGCCCGTGGCGACCCGCATCGACGACTGCTCACTCTGGCAGGCCGTGCGGTTCGCGCCGCATGCCGTACGCCGCATCCCCACCGACGACCCCGCACCCCGGACAGCAGACTGGCAAGCGCTGGCGACCGAGGTGCAACCCACCCCGCTGGTCAACCCCTCCGGCGACTGGAGCCCGCAATGGGCCGCGGCAGCCGGCGTAGCGCTGGCCCACCTCCTGGCAGCCTCGGACGGCACACCCGTGACCGTCCCCGACGGCCTGGTCGCGGACACCCTCCGCCGCACGCTCGACACCCTGCTCCCGCTGGAGCCACCGGCGAACACGGCGTCGTTGGCCGGGCCAGGCCTGCCCCGGAGCCTGCCCCCGACATCCTGCTCGTCCCGCGGCATCCGCGGACAGGGGAAGCGTGGCAGCCGCTGCGGCGGACCAGCAGCCACCAATGCCCCGGCCTATCGGCCGACCCGTGGATATCCACCTGGGCCCAGTCGTACGCCCGCGGCGGGAGGCGGTCTTGCCGAGGGGAGCGAACCTGCGGCTGCAGTATCTCCTCAACCGTCACGACGCCTTCGCCACCACCTACGGATTCTGTCCGACTGCCGCTGGGGCTGACTAGGATTTGGATAGAGCACCTCGTAAAGCGCCCCGAGCGTGGCCGCCGAAGAAAGGCCGTCAAGAACATTACGCAAAAACATGGTACGAGGACGCGCGACGCCGATTCGGCGGGCAAGTTTCGTGGTCAGCTTCTTGACGATTCCGCCGCTGATGTCCATGGACACGATGCCGCCGATGGATATCGTCATGTTGGGTGGCTGGACATCGACGAGTCCCAGCTGGCGACGAAATTGTTCCGTGAGACGGTTGATTTCCTCCGTCAGCCGTAGCGCCGCCTTCAGGTTGCCCGCGTCGATGTGTTGCTCAAGTTCGGAGACGTGGGACCGCAGATCTCGCGCCCCCCTGCTTTCTCTGATCTCGTAGGTGACGCTGAGCACGTTTTCTCTGCTCCCCGCCTTGCGGATCACATATGGCAACAGCGATGAGCACTGGAGTGGCAGGAAAGCGCCATCGAGCACGTGGGAGACCGTCTCCCGTGACTCCTCATGCACCTTGTCGATCGCGTCCAAGTAGGCACGCATGACCGGCTTCCGTTCAAGCCGAAATCGCGGCGACTGGGGCGGAATATCCCGGAACGACGAGAAGCCCGCCATTTTTGCGCGCAACGGATGCGGCATGTAGGGGACCTCGATATTCCGGCACAGCAAGTCGTAGCAGCGAGCGCGATAGCTTAGCCATACCAAGTTGCTGCAGAAAGCGCGGGCTTCAGCAGAGCTATTATGCCACGTCCCCCAGTTCTCCACGGGCGGTACCGGCCCTTCCGATTGGATCGCCCTGATCCAGTCGATTACGGGGGAGTTGTACCTGTCTCGGACCCCGATCACTTCCCAGACGTCATAGGACCCGCTGCTGAAGCGGCGGACGTCGCGTACGCCGCCAACAAGCTCGACAAGGCTGTCAAGATTCGTTTCCGGCCCGGCACTGAGCCACTGCCGGGACTGCTCCTTGACGGCCTCTGCGATGTCGGGCTCGATCGCCGGCACGTTGACAGCGGAGCCGAACAGTCCGCCAGCCGCCGGTACATTCAGTCGGTGTCCCAGGTCGGGAATGAGGACTTCGTCGAACAGCACCAGTCCTTCGACCACCTGCCCGAGGGCTGCGATGTCCAGATCCACGAATCGCCCATTGTCCCCGCGCGGCCCCTCCGGGAAGAGCACGCCAGCGGCCGCCCTGATCGTTGCAACATCCATAGCAACCTTGGCCATAGTCCCCCTCGCACGTGAAACACACCAACGCCAACCGACGAACCTTATGATCCAACGTCAGACCGATATCTTTCCAGAAAGTCGATCCTCCGCGAACGGAAACGCACAGGTGTACACGGCAGCTTCACCCGCCATCGAGAAGGTTGTTCACCTCGCCCTCGGAGAGCACTTCACGCGGAGCGTCCATGATCCAGGCCAGGCCGTTGCACCCGGCTGTCGTCTCGTTGGGCCGACCGAGTGACGGCGAACGGTCCGGTGACGGGCCGGCCGTACTGGGCCCTTGGAGGAGGTACACCCGACCGAACTGTCCGGCGATCCGAACCATCAGACCCTCGAACGCCTCCTGCCAGCGAGCAGGCACTACGCTGCGACCTGCTGCGGCCACCGCACCACTTTCGATACACGCCCAGGGAGCCCCTTGCCATGAGCGGTAGCTGAGCCCCCCTCACTCGCTGACGGTCAGGGCCCCCTGCGCCGGTAGGGAGGAGAGGAGAATTCGGATTCCCCAAAACTTTTGGATGAAGGAAGCACCCGTGCTCCATGAAGGCACGGGAGAGACCAACCTGACACACAACCACTCGCCCGCCCCTCATCGCAGCTAGCACGGCCCGCGTCAGCGGGCCATAAAGGACCGAAGGCGAAGCCGAAGGTCCGTCAGGGACGCGAAGCGGACCTGACCTGAAGGCGCGTTAGCGCCAGAACTGGGCTGAAGCGAAGCGGAAGCCCAGTCAGGCCCGAAGGGCCAGCATCCGCGAAGCGGCCCTGTCACCGCCGAGCAAAGCGAGGCGGTTCACTTGCACATCGCGCAGCGATGTGATACCCGCTCCGCGGG
>NZ_FZOF01000047.1 GCF_900188405.1 Actinacidiphila glaucinigra
TCGTGTTCTGGACATGACGCATGTCCAGTCGGGTCCGTCGGCGACGCAGTTGCTGGCGTGGCTGGGTGCGGACGTGGTGAAGCTGGAGGCGCCCGGGGGTGACATCACCCGGCGTCAGCTGCGGGACGTGCCCGGGGTGGACAGCCTGTACTTCACGATGCTCAACGCGAACAAGCGGAGCATCACGCTGAACACCAAGACCCCGCGCGGACGGGAGATCCTGACCGACCTGATCGCCCGCAGCGACGTGATGGTCGAGAACTTCGGCCCCGGCGCGATCGACCGGATGGGCTTCACCTGGGAACGCATCCAGGAGATCAACCCCCGCATCGTGTACGCCTCGATCAAGGGCTTCGGGGACGGCCCCTACACCGCGTTCAAGGCCTACGAGGTCGTCGCGCAGGCCATGGGCGGCTCGATGGCCACCACCGGCTTCGAAGGCGGCCCGCCGATGGCCACCGGCGCACAGATCGGCGACTCCGGCACCGGAGTCCACGCCGTCGCCGGGATCCTGGCCGCCCTCTACCAGCGCACCCACACCGGACGCGGACAACGCGTCCAGGTCGCCATGCAGCACGCCGTCCTCAACCTGTGCCGCGTCAAACTCCGCGACCAGCAACGCCTGGCCCACGGACCACTGGCCGAATACCCCAACGAGGACTTCACCGACGAAGTCCCCCGCTCCGGCAACGCCTCCGGCGGCGGACAACCCGGCTGGGCGGTCAAATGCGCCCCCGGCGGCCCCAACGACTACGTCTACGTCATCGTCCAACCCGTCGGCTGGCAACCCCTGGCCCAACTCATCGGCCACCCCGAACTCGCCGACGACCCCGAATGGGCCACCCCCGAAGCCAGGCTCCCCAAACTCGCCAAGATGTTCCAGCTCATCGAGGAATGGACCACCACCCAGCCCAAATGGCGGGTCCTCGAAGAACTCAACCGGCACAACATCCCATGCGGGCCGATCCTGTCCACCAAAGAGATCATCGACGACGAAAGCCTCAAGGCCAACGAAATCGTCGTCGACGTCGACCACCCCGAACGCGGCACCTACACCACCGTCGGAAACCCCCTCAAACTCTCCGACTCACCCACCACCATCCACCGCTCACCCCTCCTCGGCGAACACAACCACGACATCTACACCACCGAACTGGGTCTCTCCGCCGAGGAGCTGACCGGGTTGCGGACCGACGGGGTGATCTGAGGGATGGCGGACACCATGCGGCGCGAAAACGTACCGTCGCACACCACAGAGCAACCGGTGGCGGTGCCAGGCACCGTCCACCGGTGGGCCGGGGCAGCGGGACTGCCCTGACCGAGGCACCACCCGTGACGGGACCGGGCCGCGTGAACCACGCGGACCGGAGCCGCCGCGGAGCACGAAAAGAGCACGGGGGCCGGCACGGGTCGGTCTCCACGGAGACCGACCCGTGCCGGCCCCAGCCAGGGGGCGCTGGCCAGACTCTTTCGAGGCAGGGGAATCATGACAATGGCGTCAACGACATCGACGTCCCAACGACCCGTCACCTATCGAGAGGTGACCGACCACAACGGCCGGATGTACCGCGTCGGCGAGACCGACATCGACATCATGGGCCGTAAGCGCAAGTGGATGGTCATCCTGCCGTGGGTAGGCATGATGGGCATCAGCTCGGCGGAGTACGCGTTCGCGTCCGCCGAGGAGACGCTCCACACCGCACACGCGTGGAGCAGCCTGCACATCTTCTGGATGCTCGGGGTCTGGGTGTTCTTCCAGGCCGCGGTGGCCTTCCCGGCGGGCAAGCTGCGTGAGTCCGGGAAGCTGCCGGCGCGCTACGCGATGATGTGCGGCGCCCTGGGCACCTTCCTGGGCTATCTGTCGCTGGCGTACGCACCGCACGTCGTCGTCGCGTACATCGGCTTCGGCATGTTCAGCGGCATGGGCGCCGGCATGGTGTACGCGACCTGCGTGAACATGGTCGGCAAGTGGTACCCGGAGCGGAAGGGAGGCAAGACCGGCTTCGTCAACGGCGGTTTCGCCTACGGCTCGGTGCCGTTCGTCTTCCTCTTCACCGGCTACATGAACCTGACCAACTTCCGCTGGGTGCTGGTCTCGGTCGGCATCTTCCTGGCGGCGACCGTCGCGGTGGCCGGCTACTTCTTCAAGGACCCGCCGAAGAACTGGTGGCCCTCGGAGATCGACCCGCTGAAGGTGCCGGACGACCCGCGGACCCGGCGTGCGCTGGAGAAGAACCCGCCCGCCGTCCGCCAGTACACCCCCGCCGAGGCGTGGCGTACCGGCCGGGTCGCGCTGATGTGGTTCTGCCTGCTGTGCACCTCGGGCGTGAACATCTTCGGCATCGCCTTCCAGGTCGACATCGGCGATGAGGCCGGATTCGCCGGCGGGATCGTGGCCACGGCCATGTCCCTGAAGGCGATCGTCAACGGCACGGGCCGCGGAGTCATCGGCTGGCTGTCCGACCGCTACGGGCGCAAGCAGTGCCTGATCTTCGTCTGCCTCGTCCTCGGCCTGTCGCAGTACGGCATCCTGTGGTCGGCGGACATGAAGAACCTGCCGCTGTTCCTGATCTTCTCGTCCATCTCCGGCTTCGGCGGCGGCGCGATCTTCCCGATGTTCGCGGCGATGACGGCCGACTACTTCGGTGAGAACAACAACGCGTCCAACTACGGCCTGGTCTACAGCTCCAAGCTGGTCTCGGGTCTGCTCGGCTCCGGCATGGGCGCCTACGTGGTCAGCCACTGGGGCCACAGCGGGGCGTTCACCCTGGCGGGTTCGATCTCGCTGTTCGCCGGCTTCGTGGCTCTCTTCCTCACCCCGCCGGGACGGCCGAGGAAGAAGGACATCACGCCCAATCCCCAGCCCACCAGCAGGGAGGCGATCTGACGTGACCACCGGAGAGCACCCGGCGCTCCGGCACGGCACCTCGTGCCCGACGACCGGGTGTCCCTCCCGTCCACCGCGGCGTCCCCGGACCACCCCCGTGTCCCAGGCCCCGTCGTCAAAGTAGCGTCGGCCGCCCGGAGGGCGGGGCCCGCGGTGTCTGGTGCGGTGCATCGCAAGGCGGAGAGTCGTCCTCGTAGTGGGCTACTCGGACGATTCGACAACGCAGCGAGGCGCCGTGCCAGGCACCGCGGGGCAGGCGGGACTTTGACGACGGGGCCTGAGAGCGTGCCGGTGTGACGTGGGCCCCGGTCGTGGAACTCCACGGCCGGGGCCCACGCGGCGCTCAGCCCGAGCGGTCGGCGGCGATCGCCTTGTGGTGCCGGATGACCTCTTCGACGATGAACTTCAGGAACTTCTCCGCGAAGGCCGGGTCGAGGTGCGCATCCTCGGCCATCCGCCGCAGCCGTTCGATCTGCTCGGCCTCGCGCCCCGGATCGGCGGGCGGCATGTTGTGCGCCGCCTTCAGCTCGCCCACCTGCTGTGTGGCCTTGAAGCGTTCCGCGAGGAGGTGCACCAGGGCCGCGTCCAGGTTGTCGATGCTGCCGCGCAGGTGGCGCAGCCGCTGCAGGGCGGCCGTGTCGTCCGCGTGTCCGTCGTCCATCCGCCCAGCCTAACCAGCGGGACGCGGATCAGTCGGTACGTCCCGTCGCGGCGACGGTCACGCCGAGGCCGATCATCGCAAGGCCGCCCGCACCGCCGACCAGCGAGAGGCGGCGCGGGGAACGGGCGAACCACGAACGGGCCGCGGCCGCCGCGAGGCCCATGGTGCTGTCCGAGACGAGGGCGATCGCGTTGAAGACCAGGCCGAGCAGCAGCATCTGCAGGGTGACGTGCCCGGCGGCGCGGTCGACGAACTGCGGCAGCACCGCCGCGTAGAACACCATCGTCTTGGGGTTCGAGACCCCGACCACGAAGCCCTCGCCGAGCGTGCGCAGCGCGCCGCGCGCCGCCCCCGCGTCCCCCGGCGTCATGGCGAGGTTCCCGCGGTGCCGCAGCGCCTTCACGCCGAGATACACCAGGTAGGCCGCACCGGCCAGTTTGAGGGCCGCAAACAGCAGCGCCGAGCGCTCCACGACCGGGCCGACGCCGAGGGCGACCGCGACCACCAGGACGTACGAGCCGAGCGTGTTGCCGGCGACGGAGGTCAGCGCGACGCGACGCCCGTGGGCGAGCGCGCGGCCGATGACGAAGAGGACGCTGGGGCCGGGGATCACCACGAGCACCAGCGATACCAGGGCGAACGCCACGAGTCGGTCGAAGGACACCATGCCCGGAGGCTAATCGGGTATAACTTCCCGCGCACCGCATTAAGCGCGGGTACGAGGAGGCGGGATCGATCATGGGTGAGCCGCAGGGCGAGCAGTTGGCGGCCGTACGGGCACGACGGGAGGAGCTTCGCGGGAGGTATCTGCACGAGCCCGCGGCGCGACCGGCGACGCGGGCGGCGGGGGTGCACCACGTCGCGTTCATCTGCCGGGACGTCGAGGAGACCATCCGCTTCTACCAGGAGTTCCTGGGCTTCCCGCTGGTGGAGCTGGTGGAGAACCGGGACTACGCGGGCTCCAGCCACTTCTTCTTCGACATCGGCCACGGCAATCTGCTGGGGTTCTTCGACTTCCCCGGCCACGACCACCCCGATCAGCACGAGACGATCGGCGGGCTGCAGCACCTGGCACTGTCGGTGACCGCCGAGCAGTTCACGGAGGCGAAGCGCCGGCTGGACGAGACCGGGACGGAGTACCTCGGGCCGGACCGGGGCGTGGAGGACAGCCTCTACATCCGCGATCCCAACGGGGTCAACGTGGAGCTGTACCGGGAGGATCTCGGCCGGTTCGACGGCAAGCCGCTGTTCTGAGCCGCCGGCGCCCGGCGGGGCGGGCCGGGGGCGCGGTCAGTCCTCGTGGGCCCGCTGGTGGTACGAGGTCCTGGTGTGCTCGGTGTGCACGCGCATGACCTGCTGGGCCCGCTCGCCGTCGCGTTCGGCGATGGCGGCGATCAGCTCGCGGTGCTCGACCCAGGACTGCATGCCGCGCTGCCGGGCGACCGGGGTGTAGTACCAGCGCACGCGCCGCTCGACCTGCCGGGCGAGTTCGGCGAGCACCGCGTTCCCGGCGAGTTCCATGACGCAGGCGTGGAGGGCGGCGTTGGCCGCGACGACCGCGTCGACGTCGTCGGCGGCCACGGCCGCCTCGCCCGTCTCGCACAGCTCCTCGAGCCGCTCCAGGCCCTTGGAGGTGGCGTTGGCCGCGGCGAGGCGGGCCGCCTCCGTCTCCAGCAGGGCGCGGACGACCAGGAGTTGGTCGGCCTCCTCGTCGGTGGGCTCGTGGACGAAGGCCCCCTGGGCGGGGCGCAGGTCCACCCATCCCTCGGTGTTGAGCCGCTGCAGGGCCTCGCGTACGGGCTGGCGGGACACCCCGAGGTGGCCCGCGAGTTCGGTCTCCACCAGGTGCTGCCCGGGGGTGAGCGAGCGGGTGATGATCAGCTCGAGCAGCGCTTCGTACACCTGCTCGCGCAGGGGCCCCGGACGCTGGAGCTTGGGCACGGATCCCTGCGACAGCCCGCTGGACAGCATCTGTGCCCCAACCTTTCCCGGGGATGATTGGCTTTCGTCTACAGTCTACGCGCGCCAAGCGCAGGCGTGGACACCGGGCCCGATCGTGACCCGCTTCACACTTCCGGCGCCGCGCCCCCCGCTATGCGGCGCCGGTGAGCTGTGAGGTCTTCAGGACGACCAGGGTCACCAGCACCAGCAGCATCACGGCCATCCCCGCCGCCTGCCACACGCCGCGGTGCCTGCGGGGCGCGTGGGCCAGGACGAGCCCGAGCGCGCCGCCGGTGAGCAGGCCGCCGAGGTGGCCCTGCCAGGAGGTGACGGCGGCGGAGACGGCCATCCAGACCAGCAGGCCGATCAGGAGCTGCCGCCCGCCGATCGGGTCGTTGCGCAGACGCCTGCTGAGGAAGAAGTAGGCGGCGCCCAGGCCGAAGATCGCGCCCGAGGCGCCGACAGCACCCTGGTGCGGGGCGATCAGGTACACCAGCACGGAGCCGCCGAGGGCGGAGAGCAGGTAGAGCGAGACGAAGCGGATCCGCCCCAACTGGGCCTCGACGGCCGGGCCGAGGGTCCACAGCGAGTACATGTTGAACAGGATGTGCAGGATCCCGAAGGTGCCCTGGCCCGGCGGCTGGTGGAGGAAGGCCGAGGTGATGAGCCGGTACCACTCGCCGTGGGCGATGCCCACGGCCTCGAAGCCGGGGTACACCGCGCCGTCGTACACGTACGCCGCGCCGTCGGGGCCCAACAGCCCCTGCCCCAGGCCGCCGAACCGCGCGACGAGGTCCGAGCGGACCAGTTCGCCGAGATAGGCGGCGATGTTGAGGGCGATCAGGATCTGCGTCACCACGGGCACGCCCGAGGTCGCCACCCGGCCGCCGAAGACGGTTCGCGCCTCGCGGACGCTCCTGCCGCCCTCCTTCACGCACTCCGGGCAGTGGTGGCCGACCGCCGCCTCGCGCATGCAGTCCGGGCATATGAAGCGGTCGCAGCGAGTGCAGCGCACATACGTCTCGCGCTTGGGATGGCGGTAGCAGGTGGTGACCGGCGGCTCGGTGCCCTGGTCGGTGTCCGTGGTGCTCACGAGCGCGAGGCCCCCCATGCGGCGTACGGGACGGTGGAGTCGCACGTTTGTACCCAGCCCGGACGCAGTGCGTCAAACCCCTCCGGTCTGCGCCTCCATGCGCACACCGGAAGCCCGGTCGACGAGGACGACGGTGACCACGGTCAGGTCGGCGGCGTCGTTCCCGCCGGGGTCCTGGGAGACGAGGTCTCCCATGGTGACCCCCGGGCAGACGGCGGCGTCCGGGAGTTCGACGACGAGGTGGAGGAAGTCGTCCTCCGTCACGCGGACGGTGCCGGTCGCGGAAGGGGCCTGGCCGGCTTCGTACATCAGCGCGTCGATCCGCGCGGTAAGACCGCGGGCGCCGGCGAGGAGGCCGCCGCCGCGTCCGGCGTGCACCTGCACGGTGACCGCGCCCGTCAGCGGGGTCCGCAGCGTCAGCGCGTGCCGGTCCGGTCCGGGGGAGATGGTGAGGCGCACCTTGAAGGTCGGCTTTCCCTTCATCCGCGGGAGGTTGTCCGTGCCGTAGCTCCCGACGACCATGCCCGGCGACCCGCCCGGCCCGCCGACCTGGCGCGCCGCGCCCTTGCCGCACTCCCCCGGGCGGGACACCGCAGCCGCCCGTCGCGGACCGCCGTCCCAGGCCAGGTGGACGACCAGCAGGGCCGCGGCGGCAAGCGGGAGTCCGATGCGCCACCACGCCCCCCGGCCCACCGCGAACGGTTTCCCGGCCACCGCACACCTCCCCACCCGTATGGCGTCCGGCGTTCGCCGTCCGCCTTCCGCCGTGGGCCCGATGCTATTCCGCGGCTGCCGGGGGGCGGTCACCGCCACCGGTTCCGTACTCCCGTGGAACCCCCGAAGAGCTCCCGTCGGCCCGCCGGCGACCGGACCGCGGCGGGGACCGCTTTTACGACCCCTTGACCCCAAGGAGACGAATACTGTACACAGTATTCGTCCGGGAGCTGACAGCCCGGACCGGCGGACTCGTCGAGGTGGCCTCACCGGACTACGGCGCGGTCACCCGTGGCAACCTCTGTATCAAGGGCCTATGCGGCTTCCAGCACGTACAGAACCGGGACTGATCGACATGGGACGGGTCACCGAACGGCGTCGGGTACTGAGGATCAGGGACGGAGCGGTCGACCACCGGGCGGACACCCTGGTCGCCGAGGAACCGCTGGAGATCCGGCTCAACGGCAAGCCACTCGCGATCACCATGCGCACCCCCGGCGACGACTTCGCGCTCGCCGCGGGCTTCCTGGTCAGCGAGGGCGTGCTCGGCGGCGCGGACGAGCTGGCGAACATCGTGTACTGCGCGGGCGCGACCGTCGACGGGTCGAACACCTACAACGTCGTCGACGTGCGCCTCGCCCCCGGGGTCCCCGTCCCCGACATCACACTGGAGCGCAACGTCTACACGACGTCCTCCTGCGGCCTGTGCGGCAAGGCCAGCCTCGACGCCGTGCGCACCACGGCGCGTTGGCCCATCGCCGACCCCTCGCCGCTGCGGCTCGAACCCGGGCTGCTGTCCGCGCTCCCCGACCGGCTGCGCGCCGCGCAGCGGGTCTTCGACCGGACCGGCGGCCTGCACGCGGCCGCGCTCTTCACGGGCGAGGGCGAACTGCTCGACGTCCGCGAGGACGTCGGCCGCCACAACGCCGTGGACAAGCTCGTGGGCCGCGCCCTGCAGCAGGACCTGCTGCCGCTCGCCGGGAAGATCCTCATGGTCTCCGGGCGGGCCTCCTTCGAACTCGCCCAGAAGGCCGTGATGGCCGGCATCCCGGTCCTCGCCGCCGTGTCGGCCCCGTCCTCCCTCGCCGTCGACCTCGCCGACGAGTCCGGACTCACCCTCGTCGGTTTCCTGCGGGGCACCTCCATGAACGTGTACGCGGGCGAAGAACGGATCGCCCTGCCCGCGCCTGCGGCCGGGCGGGTCTGACCCGTCGCAGCACGCGTACACGCGTGCAGGACCGGCCGGCGAGGTAGCGCCCCCTGCGCCGGCCGGTCCCGCCGTGACCGAGGACGGGAAGACCCGAGGTAGACACTGTCCACCTCGGAGTGGACACTGTCCAC
The DNA here is from genome assembly GCF_900188405.1 of Actinacidiphila glaucinigra. GTDB lineage: Bacteria > Actinomycetota > Actinomycetes > Streptomycetales > Streptomycetaceae > Actinacidiphila > Actinacidiphila glaucinigra. The sequence goes on from NZ_FZOF01000047.1 coordinate 8,638, forward strand.
CATGACCACCGCCCCCCGCGCGCGCCTGCTCGACGCCGCCCTCGCCGTCCTGGACGACGAGGGCGTCGAGGGGCTGACCCTGCGGGCCATCGCACGCCGCGCCGAGGTGTCGCACGGAGCGCCGCTGAAGCACTTCCCGCACCGGGCGGCGCTGCTGTCCGCCGTGGCCACCGTGGGGTTCCGGGAGCTCAACGCCCGCGCCGGGGCGGCCGTACGGGAGTGTCCCGAGGGGGCCTCGGCGGCCGCACGGCTGCGGGCCGGGTCCCGCGGCTACGTGGCGTACGCGCTGGGACGGCCGGCGATGTTCACCCTGATGTTCCGGCACGACCTGCTGGACCCCCGGGACCGGGAACTCGGCCGGGCCGGCATGTCGGCCTTCGACGACCACCTCCTCGTGCTCGTGCGCGCCGCGCAGGCGGAGGGCTGGCGGCCCGGGGCGGACACCCGGGCACTCACCGGCGCCGTGTGGTCCGGCCTGCACGGTGTGGCGCAGCTGTGGCTGTGGGGCTCACTGGCCCTGGGCACCGGCGCCGCGTCCATCGACGAAGCGCTCGACGCGCTCTTCACCTCGTTCGACCTCAAGGAACACTGACGATGCACGAGAAGTACGGATTCGACCGCGAGACCGCCGTCACGGCACGTCCGGGCGAGCCCTCGGTCTACGACGCCGACCTCCACGAGGGCTGGCGGATCGGCATGGGCGTCAACGGCGGGCTGCTGCTCGCCCTCGCCGGCCGGGCCCTCGCCGAGGAACTGGGCGGCGACGGGCAGGGGCACCGCGATCCGTTCTCGATCAGTGCCTACTACCTGTCGACGTCCCTGCCGGGCCCGGTGACCGCCCGCACGGAGACGCTGCGCCGCGGCCGCACCGTCTCCACCGGGATGGTGTCCCTCGTGCAGGACGGCGAGGAGCGGCTGCGGGCGATAGCGACCTACGGCGACCTGGACGGCCACGACCACGCGGGCGACGTACGCACCTCTGCCACTCCCCCGCAGATGCCGCCGCCGGAGCAGTGCGTCGGGACCGAGGCGGCACCCCCGGAGTTCCTGAAGAGCTCCCCCATGCTGGAGCGCATCGAGCTGCGGCTGGACCCGGACACCGTCGGCTGGGCGGTCGGCGCCCCCTCGGGCCGCGGCATCGTGCAGGGCTGGCTGCGGATGCCCGACGGCCGCGAGCCCGACCCGCTGATGCTGCTGCTCGCCGTGGACAGCCTGCCGCCGGTCAGCATCGACCTGGGGATACCGGGCTGGGCGCCGACACTGGAGCTCACCGCGCACGTGCGGGCCAGGCCCGAGCCGGGGTGGCTGCGGCTGAAGCACTCCACCCGCAACTTCGCGGACGGCTACATGGAGGAGGACGCCGAGGTCTGGGACTCGGCCGGCCGTCTCGTGGCGCAGTCCCGTCAACTGGCCCGGGTGCGGCTGCCGCAGGGCGCCGCGTAGCGGGAGTTTCCCCGGGCCGCGGCGTCAGTGCAGCTGCGCCTGCCAGTCCTCGGGGACCTTGCCCGCGGGGCCCGGGGAGGGCTGGCCCTCGGGGCGGGAGTTCGGCGGGGTCAGTGCGGGACCGTCGTAGTACTCCTCGGTCTCGACGTTCCAGTACCAGTTCTCACCGGGCTCGTAGCTGGTGATGAACGGGTGGCCCTCCTCCTGCGCGTGCCGCGTGGCGTGCTGGGAGGGCGAGGAGTCGCAGCAGCCGATGTGCCCGCACTGCGCGCAGCGGCGCAGGTGCAGCCACCAGCCCGGCCCCTGGCCGGCACCGCAGTCGGCGCACCCCTCGCCGCTCGGCCGGGCCGCCGGGTCGATGCCGGGGATCGTGACGTCGTCCGCCATGGTGGACCCGCCTCCTTAACCGCGATCACGTTCTCCTGGCATGCTAACCGCCCTCACGTGCCGCCACCGGGCGAAACGGGACGGCCCCCTGGGCGGCCTCCGGCGCCCCGTTCGGCGCTGCGCCTACCGCTTCGCGCGGCGGTGCAGCACGGTACGGGGATGCCGGACGAAGGCCCGCAGGCGCCCGGCGTATCCCGGTCCGCGCAGCCACCACGGCAGCCGGCGCAGCGGCACGAACGTCAGGATGTCGTCATGGGCCTCGGTCCCTGGCGGCAGGCCTCGCAGCAGTTCCAGGCAGCGGTCGTCGACGGTGGCTGCAGCCGGGCGACGTGGGCCAGGGCCACCACGCCCTGATGGCGCAGTTCCTCGTGCGGCGCCTCCAGCGCGCGGGCCACCCGCGGCAGGATCGCGTCGGCGTCCGGATGCGTGAGCGCCAGCCCGATGACCGCCACCCCCACCAGGGGCTCCCCGCGCTCGAAGGCCGCGTCGACCTCCTCGGGCCGGTCCGTCCCCATCAGGGCCGAGGAGTCCGCCCAGTTCATGCCCCGCCCGTCCGCCGCCCGCCCGACGAGGAACTCCTGCCGCCCGGCGGCGTCCGGCTCTCCGCGCCGTAGCCCCTCCAGATACGCCCAGACCCGGCCGGCCTCCGGACCCGCCTCGGCGGCGGCCTGCCGCCACACCTCCGGGTCCGCCTCCGCCAGGGCTGCGAACCTTCCGCCGAGTTCCCCCAGGTCGCACCCGCGCAGGAACGCCAGCCATCGCGCGTCCTCGTCCGTCACGCGGCCGGTGACACAGCCGACGGCCAGTTCGCCGGGTTCCAGCGCGACCGCGAAGCGGACGAACTCGGCCGGTACGGGGGCGGGGTGAGCGGTCATGAGCGCCGAGGCTATCCCGTCGTGCCCGGTGCCGGCCCGCCGATTTCCCCGGTCTCCGGCGGGGCCGGCGACGGCGGCGAACACCCCCGTAGGGCGGTGGATTCAGGGCTTCAGGACTGGCGAGGTCGCGTGAGAGGGCGAAGGGCTCTCCGGCGAGCCGGTGGCGGACGCCCGACAGCCGCGCAGGGGCCGGCGCCGGGCTCGACGAGAAAGGGCGTTCACCGCGCCTCGTCGATCCAGCCGTCGTCGAGGGTGGGCGCGTCGTCGTGCACGACGAACTCCTCCTCGACCTCCACCGCCGGGAACCCCGCCCCGGCGAGTTCCCCGAGCAGGTCGTCGAGTCGCCGGCGCGCCTCGGGGCGGCCGACGTCGCGGCAGCGCTGGGTGACGAAGCGCTCGTGGCCGCCCTCGCCGAGGTCGCGGCGGGCGTTGCGGGAGACGTGCGCGGCGTGCCGTCCGGCGATCGCCCGGACCTCGTCCAGACGGGCGGCCCGATCGGTGAGGACGAGCTTCACGTGGTGCTCGAAGTACGTGCCGGGCGGCAGGGCGCGGGCCTCCTGGCCGGTGCGGGGGACGCCGGTGTTCCAGGGCGCGGCCTCGATCTTCACGCGTGCGACGCCGACGCCCTCGGCGCGCAGCCGTCCGGTCCACCGCTCGGCGGCGGCGCGCTGCTCGGGGAGGGCGCCGCGGCCGCGCAGCGTCAGCATGGGCTGGTCGGGGGTGGCGCCCCGGTCGAGCACGATGCGGGTGTACTTGAGGCCGTTGCGCTCCGCCCAGTGGCGTATCCGCTCCTCGTCCCCGGGCCGCGGTGCGGGCAGCGTGAAGTGGGTCTCGAAGTCGCCGGTGACGTCCATCGCCGGGGTGCCGGCTACCACGTCGGCCGGACCGGGCCGCCCGGGGCGAGCCGCCCGAGGTCCGCGGTGAGGGCGCGCAGCCGGTCCTCGCCGAGCAACCCGGCCCAGGGGCGTACGGCGTCGGCCGCGGCCTGCTCCGCGGCGCGGGTGCAGGCGCGGCCGCGCTCGGTGAGGACGACGAGCCGTGCGCGGGCGTCGTCCGGGTGGGGGCGGCGTTCGGCGTAGCCCTTGGCCTCGAGTTCGTCGACGAGCTGCCCGGCCGCCTGACGGGTCACCCCGAGGTGTGCGGCGAGTTCGGTGACGGTCGCGCCGCCCGCCGCCATCCGGGCGAAGGCGAAGCCGTGGGCGGGCCGGAGGTCGTCGAAGCCGCGTACGAGGACGCCGTCGTGGATGGCGGCGGTGAGGGCGCCGGCGGCGGCGAGCAGGTTGACGCCCAGGGCCATGGCCAGGGCCTCTTCGTCCTTCATGCGGCCACCTTGACACAGTGCGCAAGCAGCTTGAGCATATAGGCAAGCAACTTGCTCAAGTTGCTTGCCTATCAGGGAACAGGAGCCCGCATGCCCGTCGTCCGTTCCTCTGACGCCGTCGTCCACGACCTGCACGGCGTCCGCTTCGTCTCGTACGCCTGCACCGCCACCGGCAGCACCGAACTGTGCGCGTGGCGCGGCGAGGTGCCGGCCGGAACCGCCGGTCCCGCGCACACCATCAGCCGCGAGGAGGTCTTCCTCGTCCTGTCCGGCGGCCCGCGCCTGACCATCGACGGCGAGGCGTACGACCTGTCCCCCGGCGACGTCGCCACGGCGCCCGCCGGCTCGCGCCTGGCCCTGGAGAACCCCGGCGACGGCCCCGCCTCCGTCTGGGTGACCACGGGCGTCGGCCTGGAGGCGGTGCTCGCCGACGGGTCGCGGATCAGCCCGCCCTGGGCCCGCTGATCCCGCTGATCACGCCGGCACCTCGCGGCTCAGCGCGTCACTGCAGGTGCGCGGTGTCGTTCCAGAGGGTGATCGCGGGGTCGCCGTACTCCCAGCCGAGGACCGACAGCGAGGCCGGGGCAAGGCTCAGGACCATGCCGCGCATCGGGTCCAGCCGCAGCCAGCGGGCGGCCAGGGTGCGCAGGAAGTGGCCGTGGGCGAAGACGACCGCGTCGCTGTCCTCCTCCTTGACCCAGGCCACGACCTCGTCCGCGCGGTTGGCGACCTGCCACGAGGTCTCGCCCCCGACGACCCCGTCACGCCAGATCACCCAGCCCGGGCGCTCCTCCCGGATCTCCGAGGAGGTGCGGCCCTCGTACTCGCCGTAGTCCCACTCCCGCAGCGCGTCCCAGGTCTGCGCCCGGTCGCCGAACCCGGCGAGTTCGCAGGTGTCGCGGGCGCGCACGAGGGGGCTGGTGCGGACCCGGGCGCCCGGGAAGTCGTGCCAGGGGGCCCGGGCGAGGCGCTTGCCCAGCAGGCGGGCGGCCTCCCGGCCCTCCTCGGTGAGCGGGATGTCGGTCCTGCCGGTGTGCTGGCCGCTCTTGGACCACTCGGTCTGGCCGTGCCGGACGAGCACGAGGCGCGGAGCCATCAGGGAGCCACCTCCATGGGGACGGCCGCGATGTCGTTGCCGTCGGGATCACTGGCGCGAGCGCGGTCGCACGCGCGGTCTCCCGGCTGCCGCCGGGGCGCGTGCCGCGAGGTGCCCCGGCCGGCGTCGCGGCCCCGGCCGGGGACGCCGATATGGTGGATGGACGTCGCCACCGCTGCCTCCGAGGTCACGTGGACAGTGTCCCTCCCGACCGGTGGGACGCACAAAACGGTGCCCGCGCCGCCCGGCGGAACGGACCTCGGGCCGGACCGGCCGGCGCCACGACTGCCCGCGGGAGAACACGCCATGAACGCATCCGCCCCTCCGGCGCCGGAGCCGCTCGACGTGCGCTGGATCCACGGGTCGCCGTCGGCGAAGCACAACACCGATCCCGACATCCAGGTGTTCGAGTACGACGAACGCACCTTCATCCTGCGGCAGAACAAGGCGGTCCACTACGAGGCACCGTTCCTCTTCCTGCTCTTCGGGGACGACCGCGCGGTGCTCCTGGACACCGGGGCCACGCCGCAGGAGGAGTTCTTCCCGCTGCGGGAGGTCGTGGACGAGCTCTTCGAACTGCGGCCGCCCGCACTGCAGCGGCCGGGCTACCAGCTGCTGGTGCTGCACACCCACGCGCACGGCGACCACGTCGCCGGCGACGCGCAGTTCACCGGCCGCCCGGACACCGTCGTGGTGCCGGCGGACCGCGACAGCGCCTGGGGCTTCCTCGGCTTCACCGAGGACCCGGACCGCATGGCGCGCCTTGACCTCGGCGGGCGGGTACTGGAATGCCTGGCCACACCCGGCCACCACGCCTCGGCCGTCACCTACTACGACCCGGCGACGGGCTTCCTGCTGACCGGCGACACCGTCTACCCGGGACGGCTGTACGTGGCGGACTGGGCCGCCTTCCGGCGCAGCATCGACCGGCTGGTCGCCTTCGCCGCGGAGCGGCCGGTCACGCATGTGCTGGGCTGCCACGTCGAGATGACCCGCGAGCCGGGCGTGGACTACCCGGTCCGCACCACCCACCAGCCCGACGAGCCGCCGCTGGAGATGACCGTGGAGCAGCTCCACGAGATCCGGCGGGCGATCGAGGAGATCGGCGACCGGCCGGGACGCCACCCCTACCCGGGGTTCGTCATCTGCCGCGAGGACTGAGCGCCTTCGAACGTACGGCACACTGTGCGGGTGTTCGCACTCGCCATCGCGCTGACCGTCCTCCTCCTGCTGGAAGCCGTCCCCTCCGCGGTCGCCCAGCTGACCCGCGCGCGGCCCGGCCTGGAGCGACTCGACGAGCTGACCCGGCTGGGCGTCCTGGAGGGACGGCGCCTGTGGGTGCCCACGCTCCTCGGCACGCTGCACACGCTCGGCTCCGCCGCCGTGCTCGTCGGCGTGTGGCACCCTCCCGTCGGCATCGCCGGGGCGGCGCTGGAGGCGGGGATCTTCGCCTGGGTGCTGGTGCGGCAGCTGCGTTCCGGTGACCGGGGGCGTGCCCTGTTCGCGTACACGCCGTTCCTGGCGATGGCGCTGGCGGTCCTCGTGGCCGACGCCGTGCGCTGAGCGGGCCGGCCGCCCCTGCCGTACGGCCGGCCCCGGGCTCACCTGCGGCCGGCCACGACCTCCCGGGGCCGCGCGGCGGCCGGGGAGGCGGCGGGTGCGGCCGGGGATGCGGCGGGTGCGGCCGCCTCCGCCTGGCGGGCCCACCGCTTGGCGAGGACCGCGCACACCATCAGCTGCATCTGGTGGAAGAGCATCAGCGGCAGCACCATCAGCCCGGCCTGGGCCCCGAACAGCACGGTGGCCATGGGCAGTCCGGCCGCCAGGCTCTTCTTCGACCCGGCGAAGACGATGGCCACCCGGTCCTCGCGGGGGAAGCCGAGCCTGCGCGAGCCGTACGTGGTGAGGCCGAGCATCGCGGCCAGCAGCAGGGCCTCGACCAGCACCAGTCCGAGCAGGCGCAGCGGCGTGACCTGGTGCCAGATGCCGCGCACCACGCCCTCGCTGAACGCGGTGTAGACGACCAGCAGGATCGAGCCCCGGTCGACCAGGCCGAGCACCTTCTTGTGGCCGGTGACGAAGCCGCCGATCCACCGCCGCAGCAGCTGGCCCGCCATGAAGGGCACCAGCAGCTGCAGCACGATGCCGAGGACCGCGTGCGCCGACAGGCCCGCACCGCTGCCGCCGAGCAGCAGCGCGGCCAGCAGCGGGGTGATCACGAGCCCGGCGAGGCTGGAGAAGGAGCCGGCGCAGATGGCGGCGGCCACGTTGCCGCGGGCGACGGAGGTGAAGGCGATCGAGGACTGGATCGTCGAGGGCACCAGGCACAGGAAGAGCAGCCCGGTGTGCAGCTCGGGCGTCAGCAGGAACGGCACCAGTCCGCCCGAGGCCAGCCCGAGCAGCGGGAAGGCGACGAAGGTGGCGGCCAGGACGGTGCCGTGCAGGCGCCAGTGGCGCAGTCCGTCCATCGCCTCGCGGGTGGAAAGGCGCACGCCGTAGAGGAAGAAGAGCAGCCCCACCGCTCCGGTGGACGCCCCGCCCGCGAGATGGGCGCCGGTGCCCCGGGCGGGCAGCAGGGCCGCGAGGAGCACGGTGCCGAGCAGCGCCGCGATGTACGGGTCCACAGGGAGCCAGGACGGGTAACGCAGGCGGCGCATGGTCTTCCTCAGGTGCTGGACGGGGCCCTCTCCAGAGTGCCCGCTGACCGGGCGATCGTAAATGACTTTGACCGCACTCACTGTCATCACATATTGCGATGGGCGGCGGTAGGCTGGCGGTGTGTTCGATCCCGTGCAGCTGCGGACCTTCGTCGCCGTGGCCCAGACGCTGAGCTTCACCCACGCCGGCCGCCGGCTGGGCCTGCGCCAGTCGACGGTGAGCCAGCACGTGCGCAAGCTGGAGGAGGCCGCCGGCCGGCGGTTCTTCACGCGCGACACACACAGCGTGGAGCTGACCGAGGACGGCGAGGCCATGCTCGGCTTCGCCCGGACGATCCTGGAGGCGAACGAGCGCGCGGCGGGCTGGTTCGCGGGCACGCGCCTGCGCGGCCGGCTGCGCCTGGGCGCCTCGGAGGACTTCGTCCTGACCCGGCTGCCGGAGATCCTGGAGCGCTTCCGGCGCGACCACCCCGAGGTGGACCTGGAGCTGACGGTGGAGCTGTCGGCCACCTTGCACCGGCAGCTGGCCGCCGGCCGGCTGGACGTGATACTCGGCAAGCGCGCGGCCGGGGACACCCACGGCCAACTGGTGTGGAGCGACCGGCTGGTGTGGATCGCCGGGGAGCGCTACCGCCCCGAGGCCGAGCGGCCCGTCCCGCTGATCCTCTACCCGGCCCCGGCGATCACCCGGGCGCGGGCGCTGGAGGTCATGGAGCGCAACGGCCGGGCGTGGCGCATCGCGTGCACCAGCGGCTCGCTGAGCGGGCTGATCGCCGCGGCCCGTGCGGGGCTCGGGGTGATGGCGCACGCCGAGGGGCTGATCCCGCCCGGTCTGGTGCGGGTCGCGTCCCGCGCGGGACTGCCGGAGCTCGGCGGGGTCGACTTCGTGCTGCTGCACGGGCGGCGGCGGCCCGCGGCGCAGGAGGCGGCGGACGCCCTCGCGGCGGCGATCCTCAGCGGATCCCTTCGGTCGTGATCTGCTTGACCAGGCGCAGCGACGGCACGGTCTCCACGTGCCGGACCCCGTCCAGGGCGCCGACGCACTCGCTGAGGTAGCGGTAGAGCTCCGGCGTGCTGCTGCAGATGACCACGGCGACGAGGTTGGACGAGCCGGTGGTCGCCGCGACATAGGCGGTCTCGGGGTGCGCGGCCAGCGCCTGCCCGACGGAGGACAGGGCGGCGGGGGCGGCCGTGATCCAGAAGATGGCGCGGGTGTCGTGGCCGATCCACGCCGTGTCGAGCTGCACGTCGGTGTAGAGCACGCCCGAGCCGCGCAGTTGCTCCAGCCGGCGCTTGGCCGCCGACTCCGACAGCCCGGTGGCGCGGTGCAGTTCGGGGTAGGAGGCACGCCCGTCCCTGGCCAGGACGGCCAGCAGGGCCTCGTCCGTGGCGTCGAGGACCACGGTGCCGGACGGCGGCTCGGGCGGGGGCGGCCGCAGCGCGGCGACCTCCGCGTCGGTGAGCGCGCCGCGCTTGGCGAACCAGCCCAGGGCGCCGCCGTAGAAGGTGTGCAGGATGCTGTGGGCGCCGATCTCCACGATGCTCGGGGTGCGCGGCAGGCGCCCGAGCAGCAGCGCGTCGTGCTCGTCGTGGCTGCGCGGGCGCGTCACGCACATCACCTCCGTGCCGCCCGACATCAGCGAGATCCACGCGGTGTCGTCCCGCCTGGCCAGGGCCTTGGCGAGGGACTCGGCCGCCTCGGGGGTGCTGCGCAGCCGCAGCGCCCAGCGGGTGCGTCCGAGCAGCTCCTGCTCGGGCAGCCCGAGCACGCGCATCCCGAGGTCTGCGCGGAGCCGGCGGTAGCGGCGGGCCACGGTCTGGTCGGAGACCCCGAGGACCTCGGCGATCCGGCTGAAGGGGGCGCGCCCGTCGAGCTGCAGGGCGTGCAGCAGCCGCATGTCCAGCCCGTCGAGGGTGTGGGAATCCATCGTCCGATCCTCCTCCATGTCGGATTCCGTCGCGATATGGCCTGCAGCTGGAGGAAGCCCGGGTGTTCTCGCGAAGGTACGGAGGACCACCACGATACGGAAGAACGGAACGGAGAAGGACCATGCGCAAGTGGGGACCGCTGGTCGCGGTCTGCCTGGGCACCTTCATGCTGCTCATCGACGTGACGATCGTCGTCGTCGCACTGCCCGACATCGCGGACGCCCTGGACGCCTCGCTGTCCGAACTCCAGTGGATGATCGACGTCTACGCGCTGGCGCTGGCCGCCCTGCTGCTGGGAGCCGGCTCCGCGGCCGACGTGATCGGGCGGCGCAGGATGTACGTCGCGGGCACCGCCCTGTTCGCGGCGGCCTCCCTCGCCTGCGGGCTCGCGCCCGGAGCGGGGGCCCTGGTGGCGATGCGAGCGGTGCAGGGGGTCGGCGCGACGGCCATGTTCGCCACCACGCTCTCGCTGCTCGGCGCGGCCTACCAGGGCCGCGACCGGTCGGTGGCGCTGGGCGTGTGGGGCGCGGTCAGCGGCGCGGCGGCGGCGCTCGGGCCCGTGCTGGGCGGGCTGCTGACCCAGGCGCTGGACTGGCGCTGGATCTTCTACGTCAACCTGCCCGTGAGCGTCGCGGCGATCGCCCTGACGCTGCGGGTGGTGAAGGAGTCGCGCGGACACGGCGGGGCCCGGATCGACTGGCCGGGCACGGCGTCCTTCACCGCGTTCGCCGGGCTGCTCACCTTCGCCGTGATCCGCGCGGACGAGGCCGGCTGGGCCTCGGCCCGTACGGCGTGGACGTTCGGCGGCGCGGTGGCGGCGCTGGTGGTGTTCGTGGCGGTGGAGCGGCGGGCCGCGCAGCCGATGCTGGACCTGGCACTGTTCCGCAGCCCCTCCTTCACCGCGATCATGGTCGGCGCGCTGGCGCTCAGCGGGACGGCCTTCGGCTTCCTGCCGTACACCTCGCTGTGGCTGCAGACGCTGCTCGGCCTGAGCCCGGTCCGCGGCGGCCTGGTGCTGATACCCCTGGCGCTGGCGGCGTTCGTGGCCTCGGCGGTGAGCGGCCGGTTCCTGCACGGTGCGCCGTCCCGCCTGGTGATCGGCGGCGGGATGGTGCTCATCGGGGCCGGCGCGCTGGCGCAGGCGGTGCTGGACGCCGGTTCCGGCTGGGGTGCGCTGACCGCGGGCCTGGTGGTGGCGGGCCTCGGCGTCGGGCTGGTCAATCCGGCGATCGCCGGTGCCGCGCTCGCCTCCGTGCCGCCGCGGCGGGCGGGCATGGCGGGCGGCGCGGTCAACACCTTCCGGCAATTGGGGTACGCGCTCGGCGTCGCCGTGTTCGGCACCCTGCTCTCCACGCGGATGGAGCACTCGCTGCGCGACGCCGGGGCCCCCGACCCGCACGCGGCGGCCCGCGCCCTCGCGGGCGGCGGCGCACGCGAACTGCTGGCCCGGGTCCCCTCCGGCCGGCGCGATGCGGCGGACCAGGCGCTGCACGCCGCCTTCGCCTCGGGCCTGAACGCGGCGGCCCTGGCGGCGGGTGCCGCTGGACTGCTGGCGGGCGCGGTCGTGCTCGTCCTGGTCCGCGAACGGCCGATCGGGGCGCCGGCGGCGGCCCCCGAGCCGGTGGGGGCTGTAGAGCGGCCGTGATCCCCCCGAGGGGATTTGGTGCAGAGTCCGGGCGGACCTCGGTCCGCCCGGAAACCGTCCTCCCGCGCCATGTTCCTTGCGGTAACCGGGAATCGGCTCGTCACGCGAGTGTGAGGGAGCCCACGCGGGCCTTCACAGCCGAATGTCACACCCCTCCCCACCCCACGTGGTATCGGGTACGTTCTGTGACCGCCGAGGCGGTCGAGGAGCGACGTTGCGCGAGTTCACCATTCCCCCACTGGTGACGGCACCCCAGGTCGGTGGTCTGGCGGACGCCGTCTTCGTCAATGCCGACGAAGAGCCGGACCGGATCGTGCTGAGCCGCCGCACCGGAGCGGACGGCGCGGACTGGGAACACGTCACGGCCGCCCGGTTCCGGGACGAGGTCCTCGCGGTCGCCAAGGGCCTGATCGCCCAGGGGATCCGCTTCGGCGACCGGGTCGGCCTGATGTCCCGGACCCGCTACGAGTGGACCGTGCTGGACTTCGCGCTGTGGGCGATCGGCGCCCAGCCCGTCCCCATCTACCCGACCTCGTCCTCCGACCAGGTCCGCTGGATGCTGCACGACTCCGAGGCGGTCGCCTGCGTGGTCGAGCACGAGGACCACGCGATGACGATCGGCGCGGTCGTCGACGAACTCCCCCATCTGACACGGCTGTGGCAGCTGGACTCCGACGTGCTGTCCGAACTGGCCCGGCACGGCCTCGCCGTCGACGACGACCTGGTGCACCGCTACCGCAAGGCGGTCACGCCGGACGCCATCGCGACGATCATCTACACCTCGGGCACCACCGGCCGCCCCAAGGGCTGCGTGATCACCCACGGCAACTTCATGTCCGAGAGCGACAACGTCGTCGCCCGGTACGAGCCGGTCTTCCACAGCAAGCGCGGCGACGAGGCCTCCACCCTGCTCTTCCTGCCGCTCGCCCACGTCTTCGGGCGCATGGTGGAGGTCGCGGCCGTACGCGCCAAGGTCCGGCTGGGCCACCAGCCCAACCTGGCCGCGGCCGAGCTGCTGCCCGCCATGGCCTCCTTCAAGCCGACCTTCGTGCTCGCCGTGCCGTACGTCTTCGAGAAGGTCTTCCAGGGCGCCCGCCGCAAGGCCGAGGCGGGAGGCAGACTCGGGCCCTTCGAGAAGGCCGTCGAGGTGGCGGTGCGGCACGCCGAGGCGACCGAGGCCCGCGCCTTCGGCACCGGCCCCGGCCCCAGCACCTCGCTGCGGATGCAGCACCAGCTGTACGAGAAGCTGGTCTACGGCAAGGTGCGCGCCGCCCTCGGCGGCAAGGTCCGGCACGCCTTCTCCGGCGGCTCGGCGATGGACCGGCAGCTGGGCCTCTTCTTCGACGGCGCGGGCGTGCGCATCTTCGAGGGGTACGGGCTCACCGAGAGCACGGCCGCCGCGGTCGCCAACCCGCCCGAGCAGACGCGTTTCGGCACCGTGGGCGTGCCCATCCCGGGGACCACGGTGCACATCGCCGACGACGGCGAGATCTGGGTGTACGGCGGCCAGGTCTTCGGCGAGTACCTCAACAACCCCAAGGCCACCGCGGAGGTCCTGCACGACGGCTGGCTCGCCACCGGCGACCTCGGCGCGCTCGACGAGGACGGCTACCTCACGATCACCGGGCGGAAGAAGGAGATCCTGGTGACCAGCGGCGGCAAGTCCGTCTCGCCGGTGGTGCTGGAGGACCGGGTGCGCTCCCACCCGCTGGTCTCGCAGTGCGTCGTCGTCGGCAACGACCGGCCCTTCATCGGCGCGCTGATCACCCTCGACCCCGAGGGCGTCGGGCACTGGCTGAGCATGCGGTCCAAGCCGCAGCTGCCGATCGCCAAGCTGATCCGCGACCCCGACCTGGAGACGGAGATCCGGCGGGCGGTGGTCGCCGCCAACACGCTCGTCTCCCAGGCCGAGTCGATCCGCACCTTCCGCATCCTGGCCGGGCAGTTCTCGGAGGAGGGAGGGCTGCTCACACCGTCGCTCAAGCTGAAGAGAAGGGCGATAGAGAAGGCCTACACCCGCGAGATCGAGGCCCTCTACCACTCGTAGAGCGGCTCTTGGGAAGGTTTGGAGGGCGGCTCGCGGGGCGGCTCGTGGGGCGGGCGCCGGGGAATGCCGCCGCCGCGGAGATCGTTGAACGAGGGACAGACCTCGAGTCCGACTCCGACGAAGTGAGGACGACCTGCTCGTGAGCAAGGTTCCCGACATCACCCTGAACAACGGCGTGACCATGCCGCAGCTCGGCTTCGGCGTCTGGCAGGTCCCGGACGACGAAGCCGCCACCGCGGTCGCCGCGGCCCTGGAGGCCGGCTACCGCAGCATCGACACCGCCGCGCTCTACCGGAACGAACAGGGCACCGGCCGCGCCATCGCCGCCTCCGGCATCCCGCGCGAGGAACTGTTCGTCACCACCAAGCTGTGGAACACCGACCAGGGCCACGACAACGCCCTGCGCGCCTTCGACGCCTCCCTCGGCAAGCTCGGCCTGGAGTACGTGGACCTCTACCTGATCCACTGGCCCGCGCCCGCCCGCGGCCTGTACCTGGAGACCTGGCGCGCCCTGGAGAAGATCCACGCAGACGGCCGCGCCAGGGCCATCGGCGTGTCGAACTTCCCGGTGGCCCAGCTGCGGCACCTGCTCGACGAGGGCGGCGTCGCACCCGCGCTCAACCAGGTCGAACTGCACCCCCACCTCCCGCAGACCGAGCTGCGGGCCTTCCACGCGGGCCACGGCATCGCCACCGAGGCCTGGTCGCCGCTCGGCCAGGGCCGCGGGCTGCTCGACGAGCCGGCGCTCGCCGCGGTCGCCGCCAAGCACGGCAGGACCCCGGCCCAGGTCGTCCTGCGCTGGCACCTGCAGATCGGCAACGTCGTGATCCCCAAGTCCGTGACCCCGTCGCGGATCCGGGAGAACATCGACGTCTTCGGCTTTGAACTCGACGGCGAGGACCTGGCCGCGATCGACGCCCTCGACAACGGCGGGCGCCTCGGCCCGGACCCGTCCTCCTTCAACTGACGTACACACGCCGCGGGGCGGCGGCCTGCCCGGCCGGGCGGGCCGCCGCCCCGCGCGCTCACACGTCGCCGGCGACCAGCGGGTAGTGGTCCGAGTAGTCGTCGAAGGTGTAGGTGGTGCCCCAGCTGGTGACCGACCAGCGCGGGGAGTGCTCGTCGACCACGCGGTTGTTCCAGCGGGCGGGGCGGGCGTGGCCGTTGCGCAGGAGCGCGTGGTCGAGGCGCTGTGCGGGGTCGTCGGGATAGCGGTCGTAGGCGACGGAGTTGGTGGCGGGGTCGAAGCTGGCGACCGGCCCGGGGTCGGCGTCGGGCGCGGCGACGTCCAGGTCGGCGAGCATGCGGGCGTACTCGGCACCGCCGGCGTCGGTGTTGAGGTCGCCCGCGACGACCACCGGCTCGGCGGCCGGAATCGCGCGGGCGTCGAGGAAGGCGTCGATCTCCCGGTTCTGGGCCGCGCGGACGCTCGCGGCCTCACCGCTGCCGCATGCGGAGTCGTCGGCCTGGGTGTGGGTGCCGACCACGTGGACCCGGGTGCCGTTCACGTCGAGGACGGCGTACACGAAGCCCTTGTTGGAGAACCAGTCCGCGCCGCACGCGTCGCCGTAGACATGCTGGACCTTCTCCAGGATCGGCCACTTGCTGAGGATCGTCACCCCGCCGTCCTCGGGCGTGAGCGAGCTGTACGCGCCCTCGGTGCGGTCCCAGCCGCTCTTGGACCTGCCGAGCACCGGGGTCTGGTAGGGGTAGCGGCCTTTGAGGTTCGCCTGCAGCCGGTCGGACGCGCCGTTGTCGAACGCCTCCTGGAAGACCAGGACGTCGGCGCCCTGGACGTAGCCGGAGGCGGCTATCAGGTCGGCGCGCTGCAGCTGGCCCCAGTTGGGGTAGAGCGTGCGCGGCAGCATCATCACGTTGCTGGTGACCAGCCGCAGCTGGGGCGCCGCGGCGGTGGCCGCGGGGCCGGCCGCCGGCGCCGCGGTCGCGGTTCCGGTGCCGGCCGCGCCGGCGGACGAGGCGAGGAGCAGGACGAATGCGCAGGCGGCGGCTCTGCCGTGTCTCACGGGCCCTCCTGGAGTCGGATGGAGCTCGGTCGCGGAACAGGCGTGAGACTAGGGGCAGTTGGTTACCGCCGGGTAGATGGCGGGCGGCTAACCTACGGGCGTGCTGGACTACGAGGAACAGGCAGCGGTCTACGACGCCACCCGCGGCGGCGTCCCCCGGGCAGAGGCCGCGGCCACGGCGGTGCTCGGGCTGATACCGCGAGCGGCCCGGACCCTGCTCGACATCGGCTGCGGCACCGGTCTGGTCACGGCCCACTACACCGGCCGCCCCGGGCTGCGCGTGCTCGGCGTCGACGCCGCCCTGGCCATGGCCCGGCTCGCCGCGGGCCGGGTGGGGCCGGGGATCGTCCAGGGCGACGTACGCCGGCTGCCGTTCGCGACCGCCTCGCTCGACGCGGTGACGGCCGTGTGGGTGCTCCATCTGCTGCCGGACGCGCCCGCGGTGATCGCCGAGTGCGCCCGGGTGCTGCGGCCCGGCGGGGTGCTCGTCACCACCGTCGACAAGGACGCCGGGCACGACGTGGGCAGCGACGTCGACGCGCTCCTCGCGCCGTTCCGCACCCGGGAGGCGCACGACGCGGAGGAAGGGGTGGTGCGCCAGGCGGTCGCGCACGGCCTGCGCCCGGCGGGCGGGGCCCGCTTCGCCGGCCACGGCCAGGGCCGCACCCCGCGCGACCTCGCCACCCGGATCGCGGCGGGCGAGTTCGCCTCCGCGCTCGCCCTGCGCGACGGCGACACGGAGGCCCTCGCCGGACGCCTGGCCGCGCTGCCCGAACAGGACACGGCCCGCCCCGACCCGGTCTACCGGCTCCTCGCGCTCGCCAAGGACTCCCCTACAGCGGGGGCTCGTTGAGCAGTTCGGCTGACCGACCGCGGCCCCGGGTCCCGCACCTGGGTTACGGTCGGGGCATGACGACGACCACGGCCGGTGTGGGGGCACTGCTGCGCGGCTGGCGCGAGCGGCGCCGGATCAGCCAGCTGGAACTCGCCCTGCGCGCGGACAGTTCGGCCCGGCACATCAGTTTCGTCGAGACCGGCCGCTCGCGCCCCAGCCAGGCCATGGTCCTGCGGCTCGCCGAGCACCTCGACGTACCCGTCAGGGAACGCAACGCCCTGCTCGTCGCGGCCGGTTACGCCCCCGCGTACCCGGAGACGCCGCTGGGCGACCCCGCGATGCACCCGCTGCGCGAGAGCCTCGACCGGCTCCTGGCGGCCTACGAGCCGTACCCGGCACTGGTCCTGGACGGCATGTACGACGTCGTCGCCGCCAACCAGGGCGTGGGCGCCCTGCTCGAGGGCGTCGCCCCGCACCTGCTGCGGCCGCCGCTCAACGCCATGCGCGTCACATTGCACCCTGAGGGCATGGCCCCGCGGATCCGCAACTTCCGCCAATGGCGCGGGCACCTGCTGGAACGCATCGAGCGTCAGATCACGATGACCGGGCACGGGCCGCTGCGCGCCCTGTACGAGGAGCTGACCGCCTATCCCGCGCCGCCCGCCCACCCCGAGGAGCCCGCCGCCTC
Source organism: Actinacidiphila glaucinigra (assembly GCF_900188405.1). Lineage (GTDB taxonomy): Bacteria > Actinomycetota > Actinomycetes > Streptomycetales > Streptomycetaceae > Actinacidiphila > Actinacidiphila glaucinigra. The sequence goes on from NZ_FZOF01000047.1 coordinate 25,585, forward strand.
CGACGACACCGAGGGGATCTTCCCCTTCGCCCTGCCGATGCGGGTCGGGCACGGCGGCCGGGTGCTGTCGTTCATCTCCACGGCCACCACGTTCAACACCCCGATGGACGTGACGGTCTCCGAGCTGGCGATCGAGACCTTCCTGCCCGCCGACCCGGAGACCGCCGCCGCCCTCCGGTCCCTCACGCCGCGGGCAGCCGGTCCAGGAAGCCGCTGACCGAGCGGATCCGGCCGTCCTCCGCGAGCGTGATCACGTCGGAGCCCGCGATCGGCGCCGCCCCGGGCTCCGCGCCCGCGGGCCGCAGCTCCCAGGCGAAGCGCGCCACGTCGTGGTGCCCGTCCACCTCCCCCACCGGCGTGAACACGAACCCGGGGAACCGCTCCCCCACCCCGGCGATCAGCGCCTCGATCCCCTCGTGCCCGCCCACCCGTGCCAGCGGGTCGGTGTACGTACCGTCCTCCACCCACGCGGCGGCCACCGCCTTCCCCCTCGCCTCCGCGCCGCTGTTCCACGCCTCGAAGTAGCGGGCGACGGCGGCCTCGTACCGGTTCTGCGACATCACGGTCCTCCTCGTCCGGGCAGTCTGGCCCGGGCGGACGGGGTGGAGTGCGCCACCCCGTCCGCCCGGTACGACCACCCTGCCGGGGGCGCCGGGCGGGGTCGATTACGCGGGGGGTAATGGCGCACCGGCGTGCGCGTGCCTCCCCGCGCAGGTCGGAGAACGCCGGCGCGGGAGGGCCGTTCCGCGCGTGACGGGGGACCGCTATGCGGCGAGCGTCGCCAGCGTCTGCTCGGGCGCGGCCAGAATCGAGAAGTGGCCTTGGCCGGGATGGACGTGAAGGCGGGCCCCGGGTATCGCGGCGGCGAAGCGGCGGCCGTGCTGGAGCGGGACGGTGGTGTCGGCGTCGCCGTGGTGGATCCACGTGGGCACCCTGATCGATTCGAGGTCGAAACCCCAGGGTCGGGTCAGCACCCGCAGATCCTGCGCGACTCCCCGGCTGCCGTGGTGGAACGCCTCCAGGTAGTTGGTCAGGAAGGCCGCGCGTTCGTCCGGCTGGGCCAGGGCGCGCCGGTCGCAGGCAGGCATCTCGCTGGCCGCCAGACGGAAAAACAGCCCTGGTGCCCGGCGCGCCAGCGTGGCCAGGCGGCCCATGAACCAGCCGCCGAAGGCCGGAGCATGCCGGGCGATCCGCAAGGACGCGCGCTGCCCGGCCGCCATGCCGCAGGTGGGCCAGCCGGGCGGACCGAGGGGCGCGATGAGCAGCAGGCTGCGGACACGGTCGGGCAGCTCGGACGCACAGGCGGCCGCGAACGCTCCGCCGCCCGAGACGCCGAGCAGCGCCACCGAACCGATGCCCAAGGTGTCCAGGACCAGGGTGGCTTCCGCAGCCCAGTCCACGACCCGTGTCAGGCGACGGGCGTCAGTGCCGCCGATGCCGGGGCGATCCGGGGTGATGAAGCGCAGTCCGAGTGCGTCGGCCGCGCCCGCGAAGCCGTACACGGCCAGCCGGGAGTCGGCCAGCCCGTGGCAGAGCAGCACGGCAGGCGCGTCGGGCTCCCCCAGCACCTCGACCGCGATCACACCGCCGTCGGCTCGACGCAGCTCCACCCTCCTATCGTCTCTCGTGACCTGGATCTGAGCGCTGCCCGATCGGCTTGTCGGGCGAAACGGTGCGGGGGGCAAGGCGCCCGGTCCGACGGGTACGCTGCGACCGGTCATTCGTCGTCCAGCGGCCCAGGACTCCGTACGCGGGTTCGCCCCGATGCGGAACCCCGGTTCGAATCCGGGCGATGACCACCCGCTGGACGTATCGATCAGGAGCGTTGTCCAGTCGCCCGGGCTTGGCCAAGGGTCAGCAAAGACTCGGGCGAGCCGATGATCGATCTGTTAGCTTCGGTCGCGCGTGACGTCGTCCGAGGAGGTGAGACCCATGAACGCGGTATCTCTGTGGGTGCTCCCCCTGCCGTCACGGTCTGGCGACTGACATAGGTGTCGCCGGGAGCGCCTCGTCAACAAGGCACTCCCGAAAGGCAACACCCATGGACTCTCTGCAGTTCACCGCCGAGTCGTCGTCGAACGGCGTGATCGAGCGCGACTTCATCATGGACCGGGTCCCCGGCGTCCTCTGGTCACCGGCTTCCGGTGCCGACCTCGCGCCCCTGGTCCTGATGGGACACGGCGGCGGCAACCACAAGAAACACCCGGCGATGTCCGGCCGCGCCCAGCGTCTGGTGACCGGCTGCGGCTTCCACGTGGCCGTCCTCGACGCACCCGGTCACGGTGACCGGCCGCGCACGGAGCACGACGAAGCGGAGATCGCCGAACTGTTCCGGGCGAGGGCGGCCGGCGAGCCGGAAGGCCCGATCGTCGTCCGCTACAACGACTACTTGGCGGCGCTCGCCGTGCCCGAGTACCGGGCGCTTCTGGACGCCCTCCAGGCGCTTCCGGAAATCGGCGCCGACGGGCCGGTCGGCTACTGGGGCATCAACATGGGCACTGCGATCGGCGTGCCGTTCGTGGCAACCGAACCCCGCATCACGGCCGCGGTCTTCGGCCAGCACTGGCCCGACGTCCTGGCCGAGAAGGCACAGCGGATCACCATCCCGATCGAGTTCGATCTGCAGTGGGACGACGAGCACATCTCTCGCGAGGAGGGTCTCGCGTTGTTCGACGCCTTCGCCTCGAAGGAGAAGTCGCTGCACGTGAACTCCGGCAGGCACAAGGAGCTGCCCCGCTTCGAGGCCGACAGCGCGGTCCGCTTCTTCGCCCGACACCTTGGCGAAGCGGTCACCGCGTCTGCGTGACGTGCGCGGTTGCGGCGTCCGGCGTACCGGCCGGGCGCCGCGACCGCGGCCTCGGGTCGAGCGGGTCCCGGGGGCCGCGCTGCTCCCGTCCGGCGGTCTCGCGATCCGGGATGCAGGAGTCCATCCCGTGGTCTTTACTCAGCGGTAATTGGGAGTCCACGCGGCTCCTCTTTACCATTTGCATGCAATCGTTCCAGTTGTGACGAAAAGTCGCACTGGAGGCAACGATGACCGATCTTCCATTCGAACGGGACGTCAGGAAGCTGGCGTCCGCCGTCTCGGGCCCCGTACTGGTGCCTGGGGACGAGGGATACGCCGGGGAATGTTCGGGGGCGAACCTCGCGGTGGCGCACCGTCCGCAGGTGGTCGTGGGTGCGGCCACCGAGGGTGATGTACAGGCCGCTGTGCGGTTCGCCCGGGAACACGCGCTGCCGGTGGGCGTGCTGGCCACCGGGCACGGCCCGTCGCTGTCCGTGGACAAGGGGGTGCTCATCACCACGCGGCGGCTGGACGGAGTGCGCGTCGACGCCGGCGCCCGGACGGCGCACGTGGGGGCGGGGGCCCTGTGGGGTCCGGTGGTCGACGCGGCGGCCCTGGTGGGTCTCGCGCCGCTGGTGGGCTCGTCGCCGTCGGTCGGCGTGGTCGGCTACACCCTGGGCGGCGGACTGAGCATCAGCATGGCCCGGGCCCACGGCTGGGCCGCCGATCACGTGCGGGCCATGGACGTGGTCACCGCCGACGGAGAGCTGCGGCGCGCCACACCGCACGAGGAGCCGGACCTCTACTGGGCCCTGCTGGGCGGCAAGAGCAACTTCGGCGTCGTGACCGCCATGGAGTTCACGCTGTTCCCCGTGACCCGGCTCTACGCGGGCAACCTCTACTACGCCGCGGAGCACGCGGGGCAAGTCCTGGACTCCTACCGGGACTTCACGGCGAGCGCGCCCGACGAGGTCACATCCTCCTTCGCCCTGATGCGGATGCCGGACGCGCCCTTTCTCCCGGCCTTCATGCGCGGCACCCTGACGGTGAACGTCCGCGTCTCCTGCGTCGCACCGCCCGCCGAGGGCGCCCGGCTCGTCGAGCCGCTGCGGTACGCGGCACCGCTGCTCGCGGACACGGTGACGGACATGCCCTACGCGGACTGCCTGGGCATCATCCCCGGGGGCGGCGAACCCTGGGCCGCCGTCGAGCACTTCGCCCTGCTCGACGATCTGACCCCGCAGGCCGTCGAGGCCGTCCTCGACACCGCCGGCCCGGACGCCGTGACACGGATCGACATCGTCGACATACGCCACCTCGGCGGCGCACTGGCCGAGCCGCCCGCGTCCCCCAACGCCGTCGGCAACCGGGACGCCGGCTTCGCGGTGCTGACGCTGACCTTCACGGCGCCCGCCGAGGCGGCGCGAAGTGCCGCCTCGGGCACGGAACTCACCGAGCGGCTGGCGCCCCGGCCGGGCGACCGCAGGCACCCCACCTTCCTGTCCCACGCTGACGCGGTCGAGGAACGGACGCCGGCGGCGTACTCCCCGGAGACCTACCGGCGGCTGCGGACGGTGAAGGCGCGGTACGACCCGGACAACGTGTTCCGGTTCAACCACAACATCCCCGCGGCTGGTTGAGCCCTCACCACCACGCCGTGGGGTAGACCTCGCGCCTCAGCCGGGCGGAGACCATCTGCACCGCGACGAGAAGCAGCGCGCCGGCCGCCAGCAGGGGGACGAAGTGGGTGGCGGACGGGGTGGTGAGCATGATCATGACCGCGGTAGCCATGGCGGGCGGGTGGGGCGTCTTGAGCAGCAGCACGAGTCCGCAGGCGATCCCGCAGCCCACGACGGCGGCCCAGGGGCCGTGCCAGCCGAGGGCGAGCACGCCGAAGCAGACGAGGCAGGAGAGCATGTGGCCGCCGATGACGTGGCGGGGCTGGGCGAGCGGGGATTCGGGGGTCGCGGTGACAATCGCCATCGTGGCCGCGAGCGGGGGCACCAGCACCGTCTGGTGGGTGAGCGTGCCCAGGGCCACCAGTACGGCCAGTCCGACCGAGGTCGTCACGGCCGCCGAGGCGATCGTGCGCGGGGGCAGCCGCGGCAGGTGGTGCTTGCCCCGGCGCTTCGGCGTCGGCTCCGCCTCGGGGGGTGCGACGTCGGCGGTCCTGGTCGTCCCGGACGCCTCAGTCGCCATCGGGGTGACCGGTCTCGGGACATGACGGGGCACAGGCCCCCTGGGCACGCGGAATCAGCATGGGGACTCCTCGGGACATCCCCGTATCCGGCCCACGGCGGCTCTTCCGTGACGACGGGGATCACGCCCTCGATCGTCGCGTCGGCGCGCGGGCCGCGTCCAAGACCGCATTCCTATCGCTTGATCGAAGGCCTCTATCGATCCGGCCCGACGGGACGTCCGGAGAGCCCTAACGGACCCCGCGCACCTTGCCGATCAACAGGCCGCCGAGCAGCGTGACGAGCGCGGTCGCGAGGTACAGGCCGGTGTAGCCGCCGAGATGGGCGATGACGGGGGCGGCGACGGCCGGGGCGAGCACCTGGGGGCCGGAGTTGGCGATGTTGATGACGCCGAGGTCCTTGGCGCGGTGCTCGGCGGCCGGGAGGACCTGGGTCACCAGGGCCTGGTCCACGGCCAGGTAGATGCCGAAGCCGGCGCCCAGCACCGCGGCGGCGGCCATGGCGGCGGGCCAGGTGTGGACGCAGGCCAGCAGCACCGCGCCCAGGGCCATGACGACGGCGCAGAGCCGTACGAAGCCCTTGCGGCGGCCCGCCCGGTCGGAGAGCACGCCCACCGGGACGGCGGTGAGCGCCGCGCAGAGGGTGTAGATCAGGGTGAGGACCAGTACGCCGGTGTCGGGGTCGTCGAGGCGGACCGAGTCGGTGAGGTAGTAGAGCAGGTAGAGCGTGCCCATCGCGTTGCCCAGGTTGATCAGGAAGCGGGTCAGCCAGGCCCCGCCGAAGTCCGGGTGGCGGCGCGGGCTCACCCACAGGCCGGCGACCAGGCGCCGCGGGTCGAGGGGCGGCCGCAGCTCGCGGGGCAGCGGGGGTTCGCCGAAGCGGAGCACGAAGGGCAGCGCGAGGACGACGGTCAGCAGGGCGATCGTCGCGTAGCCGGAGGCGACCCCGGTGACCGCCATGGTGGTGACGACGGCGCCGATGACCAGGCCGAGGGACTGGGTGATGCCGGTCCACCCGGAGACCTCGGCGCGCTGGGCGACGGGCACCCGGTCGGCGATGGGCGTGGTGACGCCTGCGAGCATGGCGTTGAGCCCGGCCTGGGCGAGGCACCAGCCGAGGGCCACGCCGAGAACGGTGTGCTGACCGGCCGTCACCAGCAGTCCGGCCGCCCCGGCCAGCGCGCCGCCGAGGATCCACGGCCGGCGGCGCCCGAAGCGTGAGACCGTCCGGTCGGAGAGGGCACCGGCCAGGGGGTTGGCGACCATGGCGACCAGGGCGCCGGCACCGGTCACCCAGGACAGGGCCGTGTGCTTCCCCGCCGGGTCGATGTGCTCCAGCTGCAGCGGCAGCAGGATCTGGATCGGGGTCATGAAGGCCATGAAGACGGCCAGCGTGGCCAGGCTGAGCAGGGCGGTCCAGGCCGGACGGACCCGTACGACCGGCTCGCCCGACGTGGTGTCCGAGGTGTGGGTGGCGTCCTCACCGGTGTGGCGCATGCGGTTCCCCCTGCAGCACCCGAGAACATGAGGTCATCTCATGTTCGCGCGAGTGTAGTGCCGGGCCGTGCGGGCGCCAAGGGATCCGGACGGATCAGGGCGCGGTGCGGCGCGCCTGCGCGATGTGCTCCCGGTACCAGTGGTAGGAGGCCTTCGGCGTCCGCCGCCCGGTCTCGTAGTCGACGTGGACAAGCCCGAACCGCTGGTGGTAGCCCTCGGCCCATTCGAAGTTGTCCAGCAGCGACCAGGTGAAGTAGCCGCGGACGTCGACCCCGCGGGCGTGCGCGGTCTCGACGGCCTCGATGTGGGTGCGCAGGTAGTCGATGCGGGCCTCGTCGCGGATCTCCCCGCTCTCCGACGGGCGGTCGGTCTGGGAGCAGCCGTTCTCGGTGATCCAGACGGGCGGGAGCGCGGCCCCGTAGCGCGCGTCGAGACCGGTGAGCAGTTCGGTGAGGCCGTCCGGCACCACCGGCCAGCCGAAGGCGGTGCGCGGGTACGGGCGGCCCGGGACGGCGGCGTCCGGTTCCAGGATCTCGAAGGGCAGGCCCGCCTCCGCCGTGGGGGCCGCGATCCACGTGGGGTTGTAGTAGTTGACGCCCAGGCCGTCGAGGGGTGCGGCGACCACGGCGAGGTCGCCCTCGCGGACGACGCCGCCCCACGTCGGGTCGGTCAGTCCGTACGCGGACAGGTCGGGGTAGCCGCCGAGCAGCAGCGGGTCGGTGAACAGCCTGTTGTGCAGGGCGTCGTAGGCCGCGGCGGCGGCGTGGTCGGCGTCGGTGGCGCCCTCGGGGGTGCGCACCGGGGTGCAGTTGTTGGCGATCAGCACCTGCGCGGGGGCCGGCGCGTGGGCGCGCAGCGCGGCGGTGGCGAGCCCGTGCCCGAGCAGTTGGTGGTGGGCGACGGGCAGCGCCTCCAGCATCAGCGCGCGGCCGGGGGCGTGGGTGCCGAAGGCGTAGCCGAAGACCATGTGGACGAACGGCTCGTTGAGGGTGATCCAGCGCGTGACCCGGTCGCCCAGGCGTGCGGCGACGACGGCCGCGTACTCGGCGAAGTGACGGGCCGTGTCCCGGTTCAGCCAGCCGCCCTCGTCCTCAAGCGCCTGCGGGAGGTCCCAGTGGAAGAGGGTGGGCGTGGGGGTGATGCCGGCCGCGAGGAGCTCGTCCACCAGGCGGTCGTAGAAGCCGAGTCCGCGCGGTTCGACGCGTCCCCGGCCCTCCGGCAGGACGCGCGGCCAGGAGACGGAGAAGCGGTAGGAGTCGAGCCCGAGGTCCTTCATCAGCGCCACGTCCTCGGAGTGGCGGTGGTAGTGGTCGCAGGCGATCTCACCGGTGTGGCCGTCGCGGATCGCGCCGGGCCGGGCGCTGAAGGTGTCCCAGACCGACGCCCCCTTGCCGTCCTCGGCGACGGCGCCCTCGATCTGGTACGCGGCGGTGGAGGCACCCCAGCTGAAAGAGACCGGAAGCGGGGACATGGGGATCCTCTCCTCTGCCGTACGCGAAGAACATGAGGAATGCTCATGTTGGGCCTCGCCAACGTACACCCGATCCGGCAGAGTGGGACCATGCAGGCACCCACCGATCCGTCCGGTCCCCTCCGCCGCCGCCCCGTGCAGCAGCGCAGCCGGGAACGTTTCGACCGGATCCTGGACGCCTGCGCACGGCTGCTGGACGAGGTCGGCTACACGGCGCTCACCACCAAGGAGGTGGCCCGGCGCGCGGAGGTCCCGATCGGGACGCTGTACCAGTTCTTCCCCGGCGTCGACGGGCTGCTGGGCGCCCTGGCCGAACGGAACCTGGGGCACTTCGCCCACCGGCTGACCCGCCGGGTGGAGGCCGAACGCCCCCGGCACATCGGGGCGATGGTGGACCTGGCGATCGAGGAGTACGTCGCGATGCGCCGTGCCGTACCGGGCTTCGGCGTGGTGGACTTCGGTGCGATCGGCCGCGAGGACCCGCGCAGCATCCACCTCCTGGACGCGGCGCTCGAGAACAACGCGGCCGTCGCCGACCGGCTCTGGTTCCTCGTCGGGGGGCTGCTCGGCGACGGGGACCAGGCCGCCGCACGCGTCCGGCTGCACGTCGCCCTCGAGTCCGCCGACGCGGTACTGCGGCTCGCTTTCCGCCGGGACCCCGAGGGCGATCCGGTGCTCATCGCCGAGTGCAAGCGACTGCTGCGCGGCTACCTGGGCGATTGACGGACACAGCGGAGCCCCGTGGTGCCGGTGGGGGCGTCACGGGGCTCCGGTCGGTCGGTGGTGCCGCGGGGTCAGCCCTTGCGGGCGGTGACCTCCTCCGTCAACTGCGGCACCACGGCGAACAGGTCACCGACCACGCCGTAGTCGACCAACTCGAAGATCGGCGCCTCCGGGTCCTTGTTGACCGCCACGATCGTCTTCGACGTCTGCATCCCCGCCCGGTGCTGAATCGCACCCGAGATACCCGCCGCCACATACAACTGCGGCGACACCGACTTACCCGTCTGACCCACCTGATTCGTATGCGGATACCAGCCCGCATCCACCGCAGCACGCGAAGCACCCACCGCCGCACCCAGCGAGTCCGCCAGCGCCTCGATCACCGCGAAGCTCTCCGCACCACCCACACCACGACCACCCGACACCACGATCGCCGCCTCGGTCAGCTCCGGACGACCCGTCGCCTCCCGCGCCGTACGCGACACCACCTTCGTGCCCGTGGCCAGCGCACCGAACTCCACCGCAAGCGCCTCCACGGTGCCCGCCGCCGCGGCAGCCTCCACCGGCGCCGAGTTCGGCTTCACCGTGATCACCGGCGTGCCCGTCGTAACCCGCGACCTCGTCGTGAACGACGCCGCGAACGCCGACTGCGTGGCCACCGGACCCTCAGGACCCGCCTCGACATCCACCGCGTCCGTGATGATCCCCGAACCCAGCCGCAACGCCAGCCGC
>NZ_FZOF01000076.1 GCF_900188405.1 Actinacidiphila glaucinigra
CCCTGGGTGACGGACTTGGCGGCGGGCTTCGCGTACTTACGCATGAAAGTGCCTCTCTCTCGTAAACGATGTACCGGCAATGGTCCAGCAGCGCTAATGCCGCTGGTTTCCGTTTCACCGGCGACTGAAGTCAAGCACGGCAATGACGGGCTCACCAGATGATTCGGTCCTCGCCGAACCACCATTTCATTTGTCCGGATCACACACGGATTGCCACGAGTACGCCGGGTCAATCCTCGTTCCTCACAGCGCTACGGAACGACGTCCGCTATCGCGTGGACCCGCGCTTGTCCCGTGGAGTGTTGGGTTGTATAGATGGACATACCCGCGGGCGTATGCGGCACCCAGGCCGGATGCGTCGAATACCTGGTACGCCCTTTCCATTCTCGCCGATACCGGCCGGAATTAGTTGCACGCAAGGCCGTACCCGCCCTTTTGAATTCACCTTCCGGAGTGAGATTGTGACGCACAGCCAGGACCGCTCGTCCTCGGAAGCCACCTACGTGACGGGCGACCTCCATGAGGTGTGGCATCGTCTTCCAGGCCGCGCTTGGCCGGGAGAGGCCTCCGACGAGGACCTGGCGCTCTTGGGCTGGATCGGCCCGCTCGCCGTCTCGGCACAAGAGGAGCTGCGCCGACGGCTTGGTGAGGCGTGTTCCGAGACGCCCCTGCTAGACCACTCCCCCGCGATCTTCGCCCTTCCCTCCGCCCGCTTCCTGGCCATGGTGAAGCCGATGCTGGTGGAGGAGCTGAATGCGACGCGGTCCGCCCGCGAGCCGGACAGTCCGGACACGGGATTCCGGGGGTTCGAGCACTTCACCGCCTCGATCCGTGAGCCGGAGACCGCGGTCGCCCTGCTGCGGAAGTATCCGGCGCTTGCCAGGGAATTGGTAGCGGAATTCGATCGCTGGGCAGCGTCTCGTCTGGAATTCGTGACGAGGCTGCTGACTGACCTGCCCCTGCTCCGGGAGAAACTGGCGGTGACGGCGGCGTCCGCGGCCGATGTGGAAGCCGTCGACTTCGGCGCGGGAGACGCCCACAACGGGGGAAGAACGGTGGCCGTCGTCTCCTTTCGCGGAGGGCTCAAGGTTGTCTACAAGCCCCGCTCTCTCGCCTGCGACGCAGCGTTCGCGCGATTCCTCGACTGGCTTGGCGACCGAGGTCTGACGCACCGTCTGCGGCCGGCACGAGTCCTCGACTGTGGCACTCACGGATGGTCGGCACACTACGCGCCGGCCCCATGCCCAGACCACAACTCCCTGCGGCGCTTCTACTGGCGGCAAGGCGCCTTCCTCGCCGTGTTCCACCTGCTGCGCGGCTACGACATGCACTTCCAGAACCAGGTGGCGGTCGGCGAAGACCCGGTCTACTTCGACCTGGAGGCTCTGTTCCATGCTGAGTCCTCGGACCCGGGCTGGCTCGACGACGCGGAGGACGTGGTCGCGCGGCGGCTGCGCGACTCCGTGCTGGCAGTTGGCCTCCTGCCGCACCGGCTCGTCCGCACCGACGAACACGGTGTTCGTGCCATGGAGATGAGCGGTCTAGCCGGTGGTGCGGCACCCGGTGAGTTCTGGGCCCACCCCCGCACTGAGTACCGCGATCCCGGTACTGACCGTATGAAACCGGTCCCCGCGTTCCACCCAGTCGGAGAGTACGGCAACCGCCCCACCATCGCGGGCCATCGTCACACCCCGGAAGAGATGGCCGACGACCTAGTCTCGGGCTTTACTCACTGCTATCGCCTACTGCTCTCGCAGCGTCCGGCTCTGTCGCGGTCCGACGGCCCGCTGGCACAGTTCTCCGGGGTCCCCGTGCGAGCGGTGCTGCGCGACACCTTCCAGTACCGCACCGTACTCACCGAGTCCTGGGATCCGGGCCTGCTCACGGATCCGGACCGGCGCCACGCCCACCTCGGGCGCCTCGGACACCACAACGCCGGGCACCCTGTCAAGGACAGCGAGTGGCGCCAGCTCGCGTGCGGAGACATACCCGCCTTCCAGACCACCCCGGAGAGCACCGACATCGCGGACCACCACGGGATTCTGCAGCGGGACTTCTTCAAACGCGCTGGCACGGACCTTGTGCGGGACCGCTTCGCCTCCTTGTCGGAGGAGGACTTGCGGGAGCAGATCTGGTTCATCGAGACCTCGTTCACCACCCGCCAGGAGGGCGGCCACCTGTGTACGCTGGCTCCCTCCGCTCCTGGTTCCCCGGCCGCCGCGCTCGATTCGGACCTAACCCTCTCTGCTGCCAGAGCCATCGGTGACCAGATCTGCGACTCTGTGATCCGCGGCGAGGAAGGACTCGTCGAATGGCCATCGCTCCGTATGGTGGCCGACCGCTACTGGCTCGTGGAATCCGGCGGTATGGGTCTCGACCGCGGCGTCAGCGGCATTGCGCTCTTCCTTGCCGAGCTGGGTCGGTCGACCGGGTCGGACAGATACCGGTCGCTGGCCCAGGACATCCTCACCGCTCTGCTGGACCCCAACGACATGCCCGAGCCGGAGGAATTGGCGGGCTTGGAGATCGGGGCGTATGCCGAACTGGGCGGCGTCCTTTACCTCCTGACCCGGGCTGCCGAGATCTGGGACGCCCCGGAACTCCTGGGTTCCGCCCACCGGCTCGTGCCGGCCTTCGCTGCGGCCTTCGACGCGCCGCAGCCCCTAGATGTAGCGACTGGAGTAGCCGGGGCGGCGCTTGCCCTCGTGGCCCTCCAACGGACCGACCCGAGCCCCCAGGTCCTGGAAGCCGTCCGGGCCGCTGGGGCGGGTCTCTCCGACATGGCGGAATCCGGCGTCCCCGGGTTCGCTCATGGCCTGTCAGGCCGGGCACACGCGCTGACTGCTGTCGCTTGCCTGACCGGCGATACGGTGCTGCTGGACCGGGCGGCCGAGGCGCGCAAGCGTGTCAATGGCATGCGTCTCGCTACCGCCTCCTGGTGCCGGGGGAACGCGGGGCTCGTCATGGGCGAGGCGAGCAGTCGCTGGCTCGTCAGCGGCCTGGAACACCAGCGGCCCCATGGGCTGGACCGCGTCGTGGCGGCCGTGGTCCAGGGGGTCCGCAACGACTCGCTCTGCCACGGCACTCTCGGACTGGTCGAGGCGCTCCTCACCACCTCCGAGTACATCGGCGACGCGGAGTTGCGGCGGGTCGCGCGCGACGCAGCGGCAGGCGTCGCCCAGCGGGTTCTCGCCGGTCGGGTGGTGACCGGCGTTCCCCGAGGCACGTGGACACCCGGACTCTTGGACGGGGCGGCGGGGATCGGGTATGGCCTCCTGAGGACCGCGGCACCGCATCGCGTGCCGAACGTCCTGCTGATGGCCACCCCATGAGCGTCAGGGGCAGAGCCTCCTATCGGCGGAGACGTGAACGCCGACTAGTACTCCAGTAAGACTTCTCCATTTGCCCTGGTCAATGGCTTGATGTCGCGAAGTTAAGCGGGGCACACGGGTGGGACGGCCTTGCGGAGGACGTCCCACCCACGGGTGACTGTGGCACATGCAGTGACAGCGGCGCGGAGAGTCCACCACTGTGATCGACGATCTACAGACGGATGTGGGGGACCGGGAACTCAACGAACTTCTTCCCGCAGGGGCGGCAGCGCGGCGCCGGGGGCGAGAGCGCCCTCCCCGATGGCCCGTTCGACGCTCGCCGCGATGTCCGCTGCGCCCCGGCCGGTGAACGTGTACTCTCCTAGCACAAAAAGCATTATGCACTAGTGCAAAGGATCGCGCCATGTCCGCCACGCCCTCCGCTGCCGATGCGTACGCTTCCACCGACCGCACCGTCCCCACCCGCAGCCGCAAGCGCGCCTCGTACGACCGCGACCTGGTGCACGCGATCCTCGACGCGGACTACCTCTGCCACCTCGGCTTCGTCCGCGACGGGGCGCCGGTCGTG
>NZ_FZOF01000057.1:0-411 GCF_900188405.1 Actinacidiphila glaucinigra
GCCCGTTGGGGCTTTCTCAACCGAGCCCTCTCACGGATGCCCTGGAGATCCTCCAGGGCGATGCCGCGTGAGGTGCGTTCAGCCTCAGCCACGATGCGTTTCGAGATGGTGTGGTTCACGTCCGCGGCGAACCGCCGCTCGCGGCGGGCCCGCTTCTTCAGCAGCCGCTTCGTCGACTTCGTACACTTTCTTTGCAGCTTGGCTCGAAGTGCCGCCTGCCGGGCGCGGTACCGGTTCAACCGGCGGCCGGCCAGGACATCGCCGTCGGACGTCGTTGCGATGTTCACCATGCCGAGATCCACGCCGAGGAACCCGTCCGGGTCCTCGTTGAGCTCCGCCTCGGGGACCTCGCACGTCGCGAGAAGGTAGAACGCGCCGTCGCGTTCGACCAGGTCAGACTCGCCCTTGCGG
>NZ_FZOF01000057.1:976-23397 GCF_900188405.1 Actinacidiphila glaucinigra
CGGCGTTGCATGCGTGCAGCGTCGACCGCAACGCGACCGCCTGCTCGGCGGTCGGCAGCAGCTTGGCTTGCACGACAATCTTCACGCCCACGACCAGTACCGTATTCGGCCGGACTGACAATCGCCGCCGTTGACAGCCGACTTGAGGCGCAGCGAGGTCTGGGCATTTCACGCCCAAGCGTTCAGGAGCCGATTCCTCCCGGGGCTGAAACCCCAAGCTTCCTCGGCAGAACACGGTGAACCGTCCTTCCCAGTACCGGAACGTCAGGACCCCCCTCTCCCCCATGGCCGCGGTGTCCGCGACCGCAGGTCTCCTCTCGGTGGACGTGGATCCCGCGGAGGCCACAAAAGGTGAGGAGGGTGACTCCCTGCAGAACGGCAAGCCGACGGTCGTCCTCGTCCATGGCGCGTTCGCCGACTCCTCGAGTTGGAACGACGTCATCAAGCAGCTCAAGCGGCACGGCTACCCGGTGGTGGCCGCGGCCAATCCGCTGCGCGGGCTGACCGGTGACGCCGCCCACATCAAGAGCCTCTTGGCGAGCATCGCCGGTCCCGTGGTCCTCGTCGGCCATTCCTACGGCGGCGCCGTCATCACCAACGCCGCCCACGGCTCCGACCAGGTCAAGGCACTGGTGTACATCGCCGCCTTCATCCCGGACAAGGACGAGAGCGCTGACGACCTGGCGAAGAGGTTCCCGGGCAGCTCGCTCGCCGACGCGCTGCGCCCTGTCCCGTGCACCCTGCCCGACGGCTCCCCGGGCGTCGACCTCTACATCGACCAGGACAGGTTCCACCATCAGTTCGCCGCGGACGTCCACCCGTACACCACGAACCTCATGGCGGCCACCCAGCGCCCCGTGACCGTCGCGGCGCTGGAGGAGGCTTCGGGCGAGCCCGCGTGGAAGACGATCCCGTCCTGGAGCCTGGTGGCCGGGGAAGACCTCAACATCCCTCGTGAGGCACAGATGTTCATGGCCAGGCGCGCCGAGTCCCACATGGTCGTGATCCACTCGTCCCACGCCGCGAGCGTGTCCCATCCGGGTGACGTCGCGGACATCATCGAGCGGGCGGCGCGCTCGGTCCGCTGAACGAGCGGCTCCACGGGCGGGGCGTCGACGTGAGACCCGTGTCATGACTGTACGAGCCGTCGCCAACGCTCCAAGCGTCCCGGTTGGCCTCGCCCGCGGCCGACGGCCCGGACGCTCCGCACGCCGCACATCCGTCCTGGCCCGATCGGGCCTCAATGAAGAGGAAGAACTCCCGTGCCGTACACGCCCAACGCCGGCCCCTACGACAGTCTCACCCCGGACAACGCGGTCGTCCTCCTGATCGACCACCAGATCGGCCTGATGCAGCTCATCGACGACATGCCTCCCGAGACGGCGAAGAGCAACGTCATCGGGCTCGCCCGGGCGGCGAAGACCCTGGGCTTGCCCGTCATCCTCACCACCAGTCGCGACTGGGGTCCGAACGGGGCTCTGCTGCTCGAACTGGCCTCGCTCTTCGCCGACGAGGAGGTCATCCGCCGACCCGGCGTGATCAACGCCTACCGGTGGCCTGCCTTCCGCGAGGCGCTGGAGACGACCGGCCGGAAGAAGGTCATCATTGCCGGGGTCACCGATGCCACCTGCCTGTCGTTCCCTTCTTTGGACATGGTCCTGGACGGCTACGAGGTGCATGCCGTCATCGACGCCTCCGGCGCCGAGGCGCCCGGCGAGATCGTCCGCGACGCGGTGGTGGCGAACCTCTCGCGGGCCGGAGTGCACATCAAGTCGTGGTTCGGCGTGGTCGCCGAACTCATCGCCGACTGGCGCCGCGACGAGGCCAAGGGCTGGCCGCTCGCCGTGGGCGCGGTCCACGACCATCTGCCCAGCTGGGGCTACCTCCTGGACACCGACATGGCCTACGGGACGGGCCGGATGACGCCGCCGGAGTGGTTCGTGGCGGGCGCGTCCGAACCGACCGGCCGCACTCCGGCGGTGGGCACCGCGGAGCGTGGCGACTGACCGGGTCCGTCGGCCACGGGTCGGAGCGGGCGCCCTTGGCCGTCGCCTTATTGCTGCGCCGGACGCACCGGCGCGCGACCGCGATGATGGACGACGCGCTACGGCCACTGGCGTCGAATCGCGGCAGGTCACGGTTGTGAGAGTGCCGGTCGGCCACGGCCCCGCGACGCAGTGGGATCTCGGGGCGGCCACAGGGTCCGACAGGACCACGATCATGCGCATCGTGGACGAGCCGGTGCGCAGAGGACTGGCCGTGCGCAGGCCTGTTCCTGGTGACCGTCGGGCGCGGGCCGTGAAGGTCACGCCGCAAGGAGCCGGGGTCGCCGACGCGGCGCATGCGGCCGCCGGGGAACTTGCCGAGCGCATGGTCACCGAAATGAGCCCGGGCGAGCGCGCGCAGTTCGGCGATCTGCTCATGCGCGTCGCCCGTCCCGCGAGCGGCACGACGTAAGCACGCTGGATCAGCTTGCAGGTGTGCGCACACCCCTCGAGCCGATAAAAAACGAACGTTCGGCTTGACTGACGACCTCTTGTGCCACAGGATGGGCACCGCAAAACGGAATGGTTGTTCTCGGAAAGGGAGGAGGCGCCGTGGAAACCGTGCCCACCTCGGGGCCGGCACTGACCGCACGCCGGGTTGCGCGGGATGGCGGGGCTCCCGCCTCACCTTTGCCAACCGGGCCCACCCCGCCGGAAACCGTGGCCTTCGTTCTCCAGGGCGGTGGCAGCCTCTGTGCGTCGCAGGTCGGCGCCTTGCGGGCGCTCACACAGGCGGGCATCACGCCCGATCTCATCATCGGGTCCTCGGCCGGCGCGCTCAACGGCGCCGCTTTCGCGGCCGACCCGACCGCCGAGGGCGTCGACCGGCTGGGAACGCTGTGGCTGAACATCAAGCGGCGTCACGTGGCGCCGATTTCGCCGTGGACCGTGATCCGGGCCGCGCTGGGGCACGGCGAGGCCGCGGTCTCGAGCACCGCGCTGCGGCGGGTACTGAGGTTCGGGGTCGGCGTCGAGCGCCTCGAAGACGTCGCCGTTCCGGTGCACGTCGTGGCGACCGACGTGGAGACCGGCGCTGCGGTGGTCCTCTCCCAGGGCGACGCCGTCTCGGCCCTGCTGGCCTCAGCGGCCGTCCCGGGCCTGTACCCCCCTGTGTGCGTCGGGCAGCGTCGCCTCGTCGACGGCGCCGTATCGGCGGACACGCCCGTTCTCCAGGCAGAGGCGCTGGGTGCGACGACCATCTACCTTCTGCCCGCCGCCGTTTCCGAACAGACCGGCCGCCGGGCACGGACGGCCCTGCTCGCCGCCTACCAGGCGGTGGGAAAGATGCTGGAGGAGCGCGAACGCCGGGACGTGGCGGCGGTGCGCGGGTCGGTTCTACGGCTGCCGGCCGCCACCACGCCCGTGGTCAGCCTCATCGACTTCCACGACACCCCGCGGCTGCTCCAGGCGGGCTACTCGCTCACCCGGGACTGGCTCTCCCGGCAGCCCGCGGCGATGGCCTGAGGACGTCCGATGGCCAACTCGGCCCGCTTCATCCGGCATCTGATTCCCCGCGCCTCACGTCCACCGAACAGCCGCGCGCCGCGGTGGTGGGCGGAACTGCTGCTGGTCGGGATGCTCTACGCGGTCTACGAAACCACCCGCGGGCTGCAGCGGGGCTGGGACGCGAGCGCGGACGGCAACGGCCGGAGCATCCAGCGCTGGGAGAACGCCGTACATTTGGCGCCGGAGCAGTCCCTCAATCAGGTGCTGCACCAGCTGCCGGTCCTGGCCGTCGCCGCCGCGTACTTCTACGCCACGCTGCACTACGTCGTCACGCCTGCCGTCCTCATTTGGCTTTACCGCAGGCACCCCGCGCACTACCGCGGCGCACGCACCTGGCTCGCCACGGTGACACTGGCCGCGCTCGTCGCGTACTGGCGTTTCCCGACCACGCCGCCCCGCCTGCTGAGCGACGGCGACATCCACGACATCGTGGCAGACGTCGAGCACTGGGGGTGGTGGAGCGGCGAGACCAGCGCGCCGCAGGGGCTTGGCAGCCTCGTGAACGAGTACGCGGCCATGCCGTCGCTCCACGTCGGCTGGGCGGTGTGGTCAGGGTGGCTCCTGTTCCGGCATTCCCGCCGGAAGACGCTTCGGGGCTGCGGCCTCGCCTACCCCGTACTGACCACTCTCGTGGTCGTCGCGACGGGCAACCATTATCTCGCCGACGCCGTCGCGGGCGCCCTCCTCATCGTGCTCTTCGGCTCGTTGACCGGTCTCGTGCACAACGTCCGCGTGCGCCCGCCCGGCACGAGTACCGGCTCCGCCGAACGTTCCGCCCGGAGCGGCGCACGCCGTGTCCGGCCGGACCACCCAGATCCCCACCCATAGCTCCCCCAAGGTAGTCCGACATGCCCCACTCCCCGCAACCGCCGCTTCCGGACGACGGAGATCGCCCGAGCGTCGCGCGCACGACACCCGACATCGGACATGGCACCGGGAAGGCCGGTGGCCGGCTGCGCTGTCGGCGCCCGGGTCGGACCGCCTCACACCTCACGTTGCACTTGGGGGAAGCCTTCCTCGTCGGCGACGACGCCGAGGGACCGACCGGGGGTCTGGTGCGGTTTCGGATATCGGGCGCCGTCGAGAAGGGCCGGCCGCGACGCTCGTGGTGGCCCCGGACGGACGTGGGGCGCCACCTCGCCGGGTCCACGGGGGAGCTCCGGCTGGCCCGGAACCACGGCCATGACGGGACCACCGCCCCGCAGGCACTCATCGCCATGCTCACGCTCAACGGCATCACCGACGTCGTGCCCCTCGTACGGCTCGACGTCGCGTACACGCTCCCGCACGTCGCCGACGGGGACTCGGGCCGTGCCGCGGCCATCGGCGTCGACGTGCACTTCTACGCGGCTCTGTGGGATCTGCCGATCACGGTCCGCACGAAGTGCCGGCTGCGCCTGGAGGGCTCGGCCCGGCTGCTGCCCGACTGGCCGGGGCGATGAACGACGAGGACGGGACCGAGGCCGACGACCCGGCGACGGGGCCGGGCGACCGGGCGGGTCACGCCCACCGCCCGCGTGGCGGGCTCACCTCGCTACCGCGCCTGCGGCGACGTGCCGCACTGATCGTGGGCGCCATCGCGGTGCTGATGGGCGCGGACGGGGACCTTGTCCTCATCCTTCACGACGGTGGGGTGCCCGCCGGTGACACCACGACGGTCCGGAAGACGTAGCCGAGCAGGTCCCGCCCGGTGCGGCACCCTCTTGACCAAAAGAAAACGAATGTTCGGCTTGACGTTTTCCCGAGGCGTCCCCACACTGAAACAGTAAATAAAATGATCATTCGTCTTTGTGGAGGCATGGCGTGAAAAAGCCATCGACAGGGCTGCAGTCATGGCACAGGACCGTCATCGCGACCGTGGCGTTGCCATTGGTGATCTCTCTGGCCGTGATGGCGTTCGCGTGGCCCGCGTCGCGGATCGCGCCCCGCGATCTACCCGTAGGGGTCGTCGGCACCAGCGCGGCCAGCCAGAAGGCAGTCGAAGGACTGACGCACGGCAAGCCGGACGGATTCGACTTCCACCTCTACGCGGACCAGGCATCGGCGCGCTCAGCGATCAAGCACCGGGAGATCTACGGCGCCTTCGTCATCACTCCGGGCCACGTCACCGTGCTGGAGGCCACCGCCGCGAGCATGCCCGTCGCCCAGCTGCTGACCACGTCCGGCCAGCACCTGGCGGACCAGGCGGCGAAGGCGGCGAAAGCGGCGGTGAAGGACCCGACGCCACCGGGCGACGCGTCCTTCCGGTCCACCGCCCAGAAGAAGGCCGCCGCGAAGAAGGCCGCCGCGAAGAAGATCACCAAGGTGAAGGTGAAGACGGTCGACATCGTCCCGATCTCCGCGAGCGACCCGCGCGGCGTCGTCTTCGTTTCGGCCCTTCTCCCGCTCACCGTGTGCAGCATCATCATCGCAGCGCTCATCGCGCTGACACCCGGTCGCGTCTCGGTACGCCGCAGGCTGGTCGACCTGGTCGCCGCGTGCGCCGTGACGGGACTCGCCGCCTACCTCATCGCCCAAGGCCTTCTCGGTGCCCTGCCGCACCAGCACGTGGCCACCTGGGCGGCCCTGTCCTTCACCCTGCTCGCCATCAGCACGACCAGCTTCGGCCTGGTCACCCTCATCGGTCCCCCCGGGCTGGGACTGAGCGTCGCACTCATGGTCTTCGTGGGGAACCCCTTCTCCGGCAGCACCTCCGCACCTGAACTGCTGCCCAAGGCCGTGGACCAAATCGGCCAGTGGCTCCCGCCGGGTGCCGGCGCGGGCCTTCTGCGCAGCACGGCCTACTTCGACGGGAACGCATCCGCAGGACACATCGTCGTCCTCGCCCTGTGGACCACCCTGGGCCTGGCCGCAGCCCTCCTCGGAAGCCGACGACGCTCCGCGCTCGCGAACGGCACCCTGGGGGACGACCGACTCGACGCCGACGACACGAGCGCGGTCACCCCGGACACGACCGGAACCACGACGACCGTGACGCCCGCACCGGTGTTCCGCACGCACTCGCACGCCCGGCACGCCGCCCACGGATGAGGAAGGCGGACCGTCGTCGCCTCCACGCGGGAGACGGCGACAGCCGGCCAACGCACCGAACGCAAGGAAAAGAACCATGTCGTCGAAGTCCGCGGAGTGCACCGAGGACCTGATGGACGCACAAACGGCGTTCCACGACGTCCGCAACATCACGTTCGCGATCGCCTACCGGATGCTCGGCAACATCGGCGACGCCGAAGACGTCGTCCAGGAAGCCTGGATCCGCTGGCAGACCTACGACCGCTCCAAGGTGCAGAACCCCGCCGCCTTCCTCACCACGATGGTGACCAGGCTGACGATCAACGTGCTGCAATCCGCGAGAGTCCGCCGGGAGAACTACGTCGGCCACCGGCCACCGGAGTCGCTCGATCCCATGAGCGATCCAGCGCAGAGCACCGAGAAGGCGGAAGCGCTGAAGGTCGCGGTGCTGATGCTCATGGAGAGGCTCACGCCCGCGGAACGGGCGGCGTACGTGCTCCGGGAGGCGTTCGAGTACCCCTACGGGCAGATCGCAGAGGTCATCGGACAGTCCCAGGTCAACGTGCGCCAACTGGTGAGCCGCGCCCGCAAGCGAATGGCCGCGCAGAAGCGGGCCAGCGTTTCGGCCGCCGACCACCAACGGTTCCTCGTCACCTTCCTGGTGGCGGCCCGGGCGGGGAACGTCGCGCCACTCGAGAGGCTGTTCGCGGAGGACGTCGCCTGCCCGGGCGGAGCAGTGGTGCGTGCGGAGGGGCAACCCCGCGTTCGGATGCGTTTTTTGACGAAATGTCACGTATCCGCGTGACCGTACGAGGTGGGCAGTCCCCTGGCTCCGACGACCGGACGGTCGTCGGAGCCAGGGGACTGCCCGCTCGCCGCCGGGGCGCGTCGGCACAGCCGGATGCGGGACGGGCGTGCGTGGTCCCGTCGGTCACCGATGCCGGACAGCGGTTGACACTGGGCCATGGGCGCGGGGGATGTGCGGTGGCGCGTCCGGATCGTGATCCGGACGCGAAGCGGCCACGAGGCCGGGCGACGGGCCCGCGCGTCAGGACGTCGCCGGAGCAGGCCAGAGCGCGCGCAGGGCGCCTGGCACTCCGTCCAGCGCGGAGTCGTCCATCGCCAACTGGAGGATGTAGCCGGGAAGCATGCACATGAACGCGGCGGCCATCGCCTCGGGAGAGACCTCGCGCGGGAGGGTGCCGCTCTGCTGGTGCTCACGGATGACGTCGGCCAGCGCCGTGCGCATCTGGGCCATCAGGTCGTCGAGCTGCCTGGCCAGCGAAGGGTTCCGCAGCGCCTCGGACCAGGCCAGCACGGAGAGCCCGGCGATGCTCTGCTCGGCTGTCTTGACCTTCACCGCCTCCAGGACGTCGGCCATGAGGTCCCCGAAGGAACCGCCGGGCCGATTCCTCGCGACGCCCTGGACCATGGCGAGGACATCGCGCACGCTCTCCTCGACGATCGCCGTGATCATCTCGTTCTTGCTGGCGAAGTGCCGGTACACGGCGCCGGCCGACAGGCCGGACTCGGCGAACAGATCTTGCATGGACGTCGAATGGAACCCGTCGCGCAGGAAGCAGCGGCGCGCCGCGTCCAGGATCTGCTGACGGCGGGCTTCCATGTACTCCGGCGTGACCTTGGGCATGGATCCATCCTCCGCAAAAAACGAACCTTCGTATTAAGTTATCACGCCGGGCCTGGCCCGGGCCGGTTCCACGGAGGGCAGCCGCAGCAGCCCCAGGCGCCGCACGCGACGAGAACGGCACCCATCTGTCACATTTCGACTGCTTTAACTGTCAATCATGTGAGTTAAAGCTATTTGGAGGTGGTTGGTCATGGATGTCTACGAGGCGGTCACGAGCCGACGGGCAGTCCGCGCCTATACCGACCGGCAGGTCCCCGGCGAGGTGCTGAAGCGCGTGCTGGCTGCCGCCGCCTGGTCCCCCTCCGCGTCGAACCTGCAGCCATGGCACGTCTACGTGGTGACGGGCGGGCCGCTGGCCGAGCTCAAGAAGCGCGCCGGCGAACGGGTGGTCGCGGGCGACGCTTGGGACGAGCCGGAGTACGAGCAGTACCCGCCGGCACTGCGGTCCCCGTACCGCGAGCGCCGGGCCGCCTTCGGGGAGCAGCGTTACAGCGCTCTCGGGATCCAGCGCCAGGACCTGGAGGCGCGCCAGAGGGCCGCCGCCGCCAATTGGGACTGCTTCGGCGCACCCGTCGCGCTGTTCTGCTACGTCGACCGCGACATGGGCAAGCCCCAGTGGTCCGACGTCGGCATGTACCTGCAGTCCGTCATGTTGCTGCTCCGGACCGAAGGACTGCACAGCTGCGCGCAAATGGCGTGGGCGAAGTACCACAAGACCGTCGCAGAGGTCCTCGCTCCCCCGGACGGGCTCATCCTCTTCTGCGGCATGTCCATAGGGTTCGAGGACGTCACAGTACGTCACCCCCGCCCGGCACGGGCGCCACTCACCGAGATGGTGGAGTTCGTCGACGGTTGACCGTGACGCACTCACTCATCGCCGCGCTGTCACACATCAGCGCCTCACCCGGCCATACGAGGCGGCCA
Source organism: Actinacidiphila glaucinigra (assembly GCF_900188405.1). Lineage (GTDB taxonomy): Bacteria > Actinomycetota > Actinomycetes > Streptomycetales > Streptomycetaceae > Actinacidiphila > Actinacidiphila glaucinigra. The sequence continues at coordinate 10,109 of NZ_FZOF01000057.1, forward strand.
TATCAGGTGATATCAGCGCGCACCTGTCGAGGCTGAAGAGCGCGTTCGAGAGGCGTGAGCCTTCCGGCGGGTTACTCCGGGACCCGGTAGCCGCAGCGCGGAGGAGCAGAGGTGCCGACGGCAACATAGCCTTGAGCAGGCAGCGGATACACGCGAGACGACCGACTCCGCCATCGCCCTGCTCGACGATCACGGAACGGTGATCGGATGGAGGCAGGCCGCAGAGCGCCTCGTCGGATACTCCCCACGCGACGTGGTGGGCCGCTCTGCCATGGTCGTTGTGTCGCCCTCTGAGGAAGTTCCGACGCTATCGGCGTACGTTGAGCGCTGCCGTACCCGGAACGGATGGCCGGGCACAACAACGGTGCGGGGACTGGAAGGTCTTCAGGGGGACACGGAACTGATCGTCAGCGAATTGGTCTCCAACGCCGTCCGCCACAGCACCGGCCCCATCAAGGTGCGCCCGATCCAGCACCAAGCGCTGACCTGCGAAGTGTCCGACAATGACGCCTTCCCCCCGCGGCTGCGCCGCGCACGCGCCGCCGAAGAGAACGGCCGCGGCCTCTTCCTGGTCTCTCGACTGTCCAGCCGATGGGGCTACCGCTTGATACCGGAGGGAAAAGCCGTCTGGGCCGAGCAGAAGCTGCCCTGAGGACCTTCACACGCCTTCGACGGATCGGCTGTGGCCTGGACGGCTCACGGTCCGTGTCACAGAACGACGCGCTACCTGGTCTCCATGTGTGCAGGCCGGCCCGGGGGCAAGGAGTCCGTGGGGCCTTCAGGCCGGCCTGCACCTGGCGTCCGCGTGTGCCATCCCGCTCGATGCGCTTCATCAGGTCTGGCCGTACCGCGGCCCCTGGGCGGGTCGCCTCCCCGAAAGTGGCTGTCCACGAATTGGCCGGCCCGTCGGACGAACCGCGCGACGGCCGCGGTGGCCCCGCCGCCCCCGGTGCCGATGGTGCCGAGCCCGACGAGAACACCACCACCCCACACGAGGGCTGGTCCTGCCGGCGAGGGGTGGCATCACGGCCCGGGCGGCCGCGGTGGGACGGATCACTGTCGCGGAAACGCCGCGTCGAAACGTCGGACAAGGAGTCGGGGACAGCAGATGGCGCAACAGGACAGGGACGTAACCCGGCTGCCGTCCGCGGTCGAGTACTGCGCCCTGTACGAGGACGGCCGTCGAATGCCCGGCCGGTTGGATCTGGACGCGCTTGCGGAGCGACGGGACGAACAAGCCGGGCGGTTCGCATGGATCGGTCTGTACGAGCCGACCGCCGACCAGATCCAGCAGGTCGCCGACGTCTTCGACCTGCACCCCTTGGCCGTGGAGGATGCCGTCCACGCCCACCAGCGGCCCAAGCTGGAACGCTACGGCGACACACTGTTCCTGGTCTTGAAGACCATCGTCTACATCGACCACGACAAGGTCACCGCGACCAGCAAGATCGTCGACATCGGCGAGATCATGGTCTTCACCGGCCCCGGTTTCGCCATCACCGTCCGCCACGGCAGCGCTCCGCCCCTCGACCGCGTACGCCGCCAACTCCAGACCGACCCGCAGCAGCTCGGCTACGGACCGGCTGCCGTCATGCACGCGGTAGCCGACCTGGTCGTCGACCGCTATCTGGAGGTCGCCGACGCCTTCGACGGCGACATCGACACCCTGGAGAGCGAGGTCTTCTCCCCCGACCTCCCCGTCGACCCCGCACGCATCTACCAGCTCAAACGGGAACTTCTGGCGTTCAGGCGCGCCGTGATGCCGCTTGCCCCCGCCCTGCAACACCTCAGCGAGCAATCGATCCCGCACGTACCGGGCCAGGTGCCCGCCTACTTCCGTGACGTTGCCGACCACCACCAACGGGTCGCCGAGCAGATCATCACCTTCGAGGAACTCGTCAGCGGCATACTCGGCGCCAGCATCGCCCAGATCAACGTCCAGCAGAACGCCGACATGCGCCGCATCAGCGCCTGGGCGGCCCTCGTCGCCTTCCCCACCTTGATCGTCGGCATCTACGGCATGAACTTCGACCACATGCCCGAGCTGAGAGCCACTTACGGCTATCCGGCAGTTCTTGCTGTCATCGCCCTCATCTGCACCGTCATCTACCGCGCCCTGCGTCACAACAGATGGCTCTGACCCCGCCGCGCAGCCGTCGCTGCTGATCAGGTGCGCGGGGAGAGCTGTTCGCGCACCCAATCCGGGTCGGGGTTGGTATGCGGCCGGCCGGCCACGACGACGGTCGGGACGGTCTCGTTGCCGTCGTTGGCCGCCCTGACCGCCGCGGCACCGGCCGGGTCACGCCAGATGTCGACCCAGTGCAACTGGTGGGCTCTCCTCCCCAGGCGGACGCGCAGGCGCAGGCAGTACTTGCAGCCGGGCCGCCAGAAGACGACCGGGCGGCCGTCGACCGCGCTCCGGCGTTGCGCCTCCAACGCGCTGATCCCCTTGGGGAAGACCAGCGGCGAGTTCACGCCTGCGAACAGCACAAACCCCGCGAAGAATGCTCCGGCCTCACCGGGGCTCCCCCCGAGAAGCAGCCCAGTCGCGACAACTGAGCCGCAGACCAGGAGCAGCATGGGCAAGATCCACGCACGCGTCATGTTGACGGAGCTTATCCGTGAACCGAAGGCCCGCTGGACGGGGCTGCCTCGTTTGGGCCTACGCCGTGCGCGTGGCGCCCAGCGGGCGCAATGTCAGACCGCGCTGCCGGCCTTCCAGGCGCTCCAGCCCATGTTCCAGCCGTTGAGGCCGTTCGCCGGGTCGACGGCCTCGTCCTTGGAGTTCTTCATGATCACGACGTCGCCGATGAGTGAGTTGGTGGAGAACCAGTAGGCGTCGGTGGAGGTGTCCTTGGCGCCCTTGGTGTCGTTCAGGCCGATGCAGCCGTGGCTGGTGTTGGCGCTGCCGAACACCGAGTCGGCGCCCCAGCAGTTGCCGTGGATGAAGGTGCCGGACGTGGTCAGGCGGATGGCGTGCGGCGCGCACCGTCCCAGTGGTCCAGCGTGGCGGCGTCGGCAGCGTCCTCGCCGTCCTGGACGAGGAGGGCAGTAGTCGGAACGTGCAACGCGACGGCCAGGCGCCGAGCAGTCTCCATGCGGGTGTCGGTCTTCTCGCCTTGCTCCAGCTTCCGGACCAGGGACAGGGAAACACCGGAGGCTTCGGCCAGCTCGCGTTGGGTAAACCCGCGCCGCTTACGCACCTCTTTGATTCGCGCGCCGATGTCGGGATGAGACTCCTCGGGCATACGGGGGCTCCGTTCTGGCGTCGACACTCAAACCGGTACCCCGGTCCGCTCGGGGGTACGACGATCAACCCCCGATACTCGTAGCGGGCGCAATCGTGTTGACGGCCCTGTTCGCCGGACAGGCCTGCGCCCCGCCTGGTGCCACGCCGGCGGGACGGTGCCGGGTCCGAGAAGCCTGGGATTCCGACAATACGGACGCTTCCGGCTGGCCGCGGGGCCGGCCAGTATCGGCAGCCCGCCTCCCTAGCCACGATGCGGGGCAGCGTACTCAGGATTCGCGCCAACTTGTGGAACTCGGCGGTGACTGAAAGGCAGGCCCACCTCTCGGCGCAGTCCGGGCAAGCGATCGTGCAGCAGACCCATCCGCAGGCCCTCGCAGCGGGCGCAGACACGGTTGCCGTCGCAGGCGTGGAGTCAGAAGCCTTTGCCATACCGATCATGGAGTCTGTCGATCGAACCGGAGTCTCGATCAGGTGATCGCGCGGGCCCCGCCCGGCATGAGAGGCCTGGCGATATACGGGGAAAATCCATGGGAGCGGACGGCCGCGCGCTGCTACGGTCGGGCGCCATGAGCTGGCTTCCCGATGACTTCGTCCACCCCGCCCTGGTACCGCTGCCGGGCGGTGGTCATCACCTGCGGCCGATCCGGGAGGCGGACACCCCGCTCGACTATCCGGCTGTGATGGGTTCGCGCGAGCGGCTGTGGACCATCTTCGGCCCGGCCTGGGGCTGGCCCGCGGCCACCATGACCTACGAGGCCGACCAGGCCGACCTGTTGCGGCACGAGAAGGAGATCGCCGCGCACCAGTCCTTCAACTACGCGCTGTTCGACGCGGCGGAGACAGCTCTGCTCGGCTGCATCTACATCGACCCACCGGAGAGGGCCGGCGCGGACGGCGAGATCTCTTGGTGGGTGGTGGACGAGCTGGTCGGCAGCAAGGTCGAGCAAGCCCTCGACGCGCTGGTGCCGCAGTGGATCGCCGACGACTGGCCGTTCGAACAGCCGCGCTTCCTCGGCCGCGAGATCTCCTGGTCGGACTGGCTCGCCCTGCCGGAGCATCCCGACACGTAAGTCCGATCATGAAGGCTGTCGATCGAACGGGAGTCCCGATCGGGTGAGTGCGGCGGCAGCCGCGCGTGAAAGCAGGGCCTCCAGGTAGCTCAAGAACTGTCTACGCCAACAAGCTCTCCAGCAGGCCCTGTTGACGCAGCTGTACGTCACCGGCAAGGCCCACGATGCCGGGTGGCTGGAGTGTGCCTGCGGGGCGTGCCAGGCGCGGTGGTGGTGACCGGAGGCATCGCCGTACACGCCGAGCCTCTGGTCGGGCAGGTCCGGCGGGCCATGACGAGGGTGGCTGCCCGGCACCAGGCGGCCGGCGACACCGCTGAGGCGCAGCGGTGGAAGCAGATGGGACGCACAGTGGGGCAGCGGCCCCCTGCTCATGTCCGGCCCCAGCCCAGGCAGGCCACCGGCCACACCCGCTCCGCCGCTATGGTGTTCAAACAAGCCGACGGCCGCTGACGCATGACAGCTTGCGACGTCGGTAGCTTGCGACTCCGGCCGCGGGGCACCCCGCAAGGTCGCCCGCATGACAAGCTGTGCTTCCCACTGCCTGAGTCCAGGAGGTCACCATGACTGCAGCGTCTCCATCGCAAGAAGGTTCCGAGCCGGCCGACGCCGAGAGCCCTGCTTTGGCGCCGGACGAGGAAGGCCAGTATGACCTGAAGGCCAAGTTTCGGGAGGCCCTGGCGCGCAAACGCGGCACGCAGGCGGAAGCCACGGCCCTCGCTGCGAACACCGACGCGTCGAAAGTCCGCGGCGCGCACGGCCCGACTGCCAGCCAGCGGTCGTTCCGACGCAAGAGCGGCGGCTGAGAGGTCGTTTTCGGTGGCGTTAAGCGGCCTTCGGCCACGGGAAGCTCACCACCGTGCGCACCACCTGACCGCGAGCCAGTTCGGCACCGGTATCGACCTGTCAGTGTACGGTGACGAGGTCAGCATCACGGTGCCCTACTGGCACGTCGGCAACGGTGCTCGGCAAGCTCCTTGACCCCCGCCACCTCGGAAGACTGCGATCTCATCCGTCGAAGCGAGACCACTCGACCGTGGCAGCGGCCAGCGGTGCCAGAGCACTGTGGTGGGTCCCACCTGCCCACGCTTCGAACTTGTTATCGCCTGCTTCGGTGACGTGCATGATGGGGCCGGGGACCGCGTAGAAACGGACGGAGCCCAGGACCAGAAGGCTCGAAGCGGAACCGGGTGCAGCCCCTCGGCCTTAGCTGTCGGGATGTGGACCCTTGATCAGCGCATTTCGTCGATTCCCCGAGTACATGGAGTTCGGGAGCACGGTTGAGCGCCCGCCCCCGATCAAGCTGGGTGCGGGCGCTTCGCCCGGACGCTGAACACAGGCGAGCAGGCCGCGGAGATCCTGACGCAGCGTGCGGCAAAGCGGTCTCATCGAGGAGCGCCGGAGACTGCCGCCTCAGGCCGTTTCGGTGTAGCGCTCTCCCGCGTAGGCCCGGATGACCGGGACGACCGCTTCCGCGCCTCCGGGCAGGCGGTCCAAGCGGACCAGGGCGTAGGCCTGGTGGCCGTCGAGCAGGTAGCTGTGCGGCAGGTTTGTGGCGGTGCCCGGCAGCGGCCACACCACGACCCACGGCCGCGTGTCCCGGCTACCCGGATGCCGGGGGCCGACCGTGACAGCCGCGACCTGCGCCCAGGAGAAGTACTGCTCCTCCTCGGTGAACTCACGCATGCCGATCCCGGAGGGCCCGATCCGCAGTCGCAGGGGCCGGTGCCATCGCAGGAGGGACCGGCCAGCGAGGGGCCAGCAGGCGACGGCACCGCCCAGTGAGCAGAGCCCGATGACGGCTCCAACGCCCTCGGCGGTGTGGCTGATCATCAGCTCCCAGAAGGAGAACATGCAGACGGCGGCTGCCCCGGCCCATACCAGGGCCCAGGTGCCGGCCTGGCGGGCGTCGGCGAAGACCTGCTCGCCACCGGGCACATTCCGTTCCGGCCCCGACACAGTCACAGGAATCGGCGGCCGCACGGAGCGCGGGGCCGTCTCGAAACGGGCTCCGGCATGCGCGGCGAGTGCGGCGGTCAGCTCGGAAACACTCTGGTCCAGGTCCTTGCACTCCACAAGGGTGTAGCGGGTCCGGTCGTCGCCGAAGGTCCGGTCGGCCTTGCGGCGGAGTGTCACGCCTGGTGCGGTCCACAGGGTCAGCCGCGACTTGGGCGACGCGGGGAACTCGTCGACGCTCTCGCTGGTGTTGGGGGTGTGCCAGAGGGAGACGGCGTCGATCTGCTCCCAGGCGAGCTCGGTGTCGTGCAGCGTGATGCCGAACTCGTCGACCCGCAGTCGGAAGGGCCGTTTCGCCTTGCGCAGGTCGCCCCACCCCCGGAAGACAGACACCACTGACAGGAACAGAACGAACCATGCGGCCATCGTGCTGTCGCTGCCGGCTGTCGTCCTGCCGTTCGTCTCGAGGTCGGCCAGCCACACCAGGGCGACCGCAGTCACGATGATCCCCCAGACGAAGAACCGTCTGCCGCGCCGTCTCAACGTCCGCTCGACCGTGAATTCCATTGCCCCGCATTTCCCCTCGTCATCCCACCCGGCACACCTAGGGTGAGGCTCCACATGACCGATACCGGGTCCCGGCGACGCGGTGGATGCCCAACCGTGACACCCGCGAGACAACACCGCCTGGCGGTCGCTCGGACAACTCCAGGCGTTCATCCGCGCGCCACCGCATCGTGAGTTGTCGCCGACCACGCCAGCGTCCAGCGGACTCCACACCCGCGAGGGTGCGGTGATCGAAGGGGTTCGCACTGCCCTCGCCGGGTTGCTGCCGTGGCAGTCCTGAGCAATGCGCCGGCCGACCAGCGGAGATCGAGTGCCGTCAGGCGATACCGCCGTCCAGCCAAGACGCTCGGGGCCGACTAGTACTCCAGCAGGACTTCGACGTTTTGCCTGATCAGAAGGCTGCGTGGTGAGTGTAGTGGGCTGGTGCCCGTCAGGGGCGGTCTTCCTGGGACCGCCCCTCGATCGTGTGCAGCCGGCGTTGGTAATGACAGCGACGGGCGACGGCCTGGCGTTGTCGGCGCCAGGTGACCAGTTCAAGGCGTGAGCGCGGGGCGAGCACCGTGGCGGACGCGGGAGGTGGGAACGGCCGCCCGCCAGGAGTCGCCGGATCTCTGCCACGGTGAGGTCGACCAGGGCGCGGGAACCGTTGCTGTGCGATGCGACGCCACTGTTCCTCCCCGCCAGGCAGGGGCCAGGCCCAGGTCGGCTGTTCCGCGGTGTCCAAGTCGTGCAGGAGGCGGACGAGCTGTGGACCGGCGGTGGTGGCACCGTCCGGGACAGTGGGACCGTGGACGGCGCGGAGTTCGGCGAAGCGCGCCAGTTCGTTCTCGTAGAACCCCACGGCCTCATTGATCCGCGCAGCTCGGTCATCGCGCGGCACCGTGCGGTGCAACTGCAGCAACGGAGGCTCGACGGACTCGGCTGTCGCCGCGGCAAGCCGCGCGTGACCATCCAGGATCAGATGGCAGTCAAGGCCACTGACCCACCACAACAGGACAGGAGGGAGCGTTCCCTCACGGGCCTGCTTGCGGTACGCCTTGACCCGGCCGTCGTCGGCATCGGGCATCGGGCATCGGCCGCAGCGGAAGGATCTCCCACGAATGAGAATGGACGAACCAGTCGATGAATCCGTTCACATGGCCGTCGACGAGCATGGAGCTCCAGTACTCGGCATGCGAAGCGTCGGCGTGGCGCCAGCCCCGAAGCGGACTTTCACACGAGAGCAACCACCGGCCCTCGTGCAAAGGGCTGTCCGCGTGCGACCGCGCGGACGGCAATCCGCGCGGGATCGCCGTCCGCGCACACGTCAGGCGTTGGGGTCGAAAGGGATCCCGGACGGCTTGGAGTTGGCGAGAGTGGAGTTGAAGCGGGCGTCGTTGATCTTGATGGTGGCCGAGCCGAAGTCCGCGTTCATGAGCTTGTCGCGGAAGCCCGCCGGGTAGCCCTCCCAGCCGACGAGGCGGGGATAGAACCAGCCGCCGGTGGCGTTCTCCGCGGGCTCGTCGTTGGTGTTGGCGAAGCGGAAGCAGTGGGTCGAGGCCCCGTCCTTGTGGTACACGATCTTGGGGTGGGTACCGTCGAAGCGGATTCCCGAGCGGGCGGCGATCTGGTAGCCGGAATGCTGGGACACCGAAACGTACTCGACCTGGTTGTTGTGGATCCAGACCACGACATGCTCCCAGTCGTGGGTGTGGCCGATGGCCGCAGGGCCGAGCGTGGCCTGGTCCTTCTCGAAGTAGCTGGCGTACACGACGGCGCACCAGTCGTTGTTGCACTTCTCGCGCGAGTACGTGTTGGCATTGGCCAGCTGGGCGTAGTCGTGGCAGCGTCCGTTGACGTCGCCACCCAGCTTCAGGCCGGGATTGAGGGTGCCGTCGGCGCCGATGGCGGCGGTTGCGTAGCAGCCGTCCCCGTCGTAGTCGTAGGCCGGGGAGAAGGACTGCTCCAGGCCGTCGGCGTTCTGCGGCAACAGCTGCAGGACAGAGGCGTTGGCCTCGGCGGGGAAGGCCAGGACGGCCATCGCGCCCAGGGCGGTCGCCACGGCTCCCAGACGGAGACGGTTGGGGCGACGGTTAGTGGATGCCGTTCCAGCGGGATTCTTTCTCGCCGGCCCAAGACTGCGCATGAGAACTCCTCGACACAAAAGGGGGGCAAGGGTTCCTTTCAGAATTCCCTGCCCGAGAACTGACGGCTCTGTGTGACGAAGTGTCCGACACGTCGGAATCCCGGTCGGTCATCTCCGCTGCTGCCTGCACTTGTTGACGCGCCGACAAGTTATCCGAGCCCGATCCGGCGGCACAAGCACACATTTCCACATGGGCATTTCCGACATGTCACGGATTCAGGTGAGGAGAAGAGCCGGAAAATTAAGCATCGCCGTATTTTGAGTGACCGACTGGCACCCATGCGCGCATCCCCCCGCCCGCCGGCGCCATCCCAGCCACAGCCTGGCCCGGGTTGTCGAGCATGGGTTCCTCGTCCGTCGTGTTGCGCGCTGCGTCCGGCGCCGCGCGACGCCCCTGCGCAATCGCCTGACCGGGCACCCCCGGCCCCGCGCGGCTTCCGCCGCCTTTGGAGCCCGAGCGGCCGCCGGCTGCGCGAGATGTGACGGTCACCTATCGCGAGGTGCCCGCCGACTGCGAGATCGACCTCGACCTGCACCAGGGCGAGATGTCCTCGATGACCAGTTCTGACAGCCTGGAAAACACCGTGACCACAGGGGAGTTGACACCCAACACACGACCGCGATCACGGACGGCTACTCGGTGTCACCACCGGCTACGGGCCAGAGCCCTATTCACGGTCCCGAATACGGTGGAGGGACCCGGTCGAATGAAAGGACGCGACGAAGTGGATGTGTATGAGGCCGTGGACAGTCGCCGGGCCGTGCGAGCGTTCAGCGATGAGCCGGTACCCAAGGAGGTGCTTGATCGAGTGCTGACCGCGGCGGCGCGGGCTCCGTCCAGTGGGAACCTTCAGCCCTGGCATGTGTATGTCGTCACTGGCGAACCCTTGGTCGAACTGAAGAAGCGTGCGACGGCAAGGGCGCTGGCGGGAGACCCGGGTGATGAACGGGAGTATCCGATGTACCCGGACGAACTGACCTCGCCGTATCTGGACCGCTTCTCCGCTGCGGCAGCTCAGCGGTACGAGGCGCTGAGAATCGAGCGCGACGACCCCGACCGGCCGCAAAAGATCGCTGCCTTGAACTCGGAGGCGTTCGGGGCCCCGGTCGTCCTGTTCTGCTACCTCGACCGAACAATGGGGCCAGGACAGTGGGGTGACGCAGGGATGTATTTGCAGACGGTGATGTTGTTGCTGAGGGCGGAAGGGTTACACAGCTGCCCCCAAGTGATGTGGACCATGTACCGCAAGACCGTCAGCCGAACAGTCGGCGCCGATGACGAGCTCGTGCTGTTCTGCGGCATCTCAGTGGGATTTGAGAAGGAAGGCGTGCCACGGCTGCGTACCGGGCGGGCGGACATGACGGAAACAGTGACCTTCATCGGATTGTGACCGCTGGACGGCCGCGAGGGACAGACGCCCGTTCTACTCGCTCAGATGGCCACCGCGTGACGGGAGGGCGGGCGCAGCGGCCGGTTGCTCGGGAGGGGTGCTCGCTGTCTGAGGGTGAGCCGGCTTCCGGCCCAGGACTCCTACACGAAGCCAGCCTCGTCACCGCGTCCAGGGTTCCAGCCGCGGTCGAGGAGAGTCAGGCAACGCCAGTTTCAGACGCTCCCCTGTGTTGGCGTTGACGGGATGACTTCGTTCACGTGAAGTGGCTCTGGCACAACTGCTGTGGTCCATGACTGTGCGTCACCGGTCATATCTCGAAGAGGGCTTCCTCTTGTGGCGGGATCGGGGGGGCGAGGACGTCTCGCAGGCGGGTGATGCCTTGGCGCCATCTCGGACCGTTCGTGGCCTCGCCCCACAGCTCGACGATTTCAGACCGCTCGTCGACTACTCGGTCCAGGGCGCCGACGGCCAGCATCCGAAGCTCTGCGGGCAACTCCGGCAGCGACTCTGACGGGCCGTAGTTCGAGCATGCGGGCACGCCGTCAGGGTGCTGTGCGACCACCAGGGCTGCTGCGGCAACTGCTCGCTCGGCGTCAGGGGTGATCAGGTAGTCCGCAGGGTCGGCTGAGCGCTTGAGGACTCTGCGGATCATGGACTCGAGTTCTTCCATGGTCGCCTCGTCCAGGTCGCCCGCGAAGTCGGCGGCGGTGTCATTGTCGAAGGGGCCGATGTCCCAGGTGCCCATCTCTCTCCTCGCGTGCTCGTCTGGGGATCGTCGCATCGGCCACCGACAATGAGGTCAGGAGGCAAGCAGCACCCGCTTGCGCAGAAACGTGAAGCCAGCGCGTCCGTACATCTGCCGTTTGATCATTCTGATGCGATCGACGTGGCCTTCCACTACGCCCGAGCTCCAGGTCAGGGTCAGGGCCGGCGATGACGGCGCCGAGATCGCGGTCGATTCCAGTGGCGAGGGCGTGGAGGCTGGGCAGGTCGTCCTGCCGAGCGGCGTCGAGCCAGTCCGGAAGACGCTCGCCCCGGCGGTCGGAGCACGGTCGCGAAGGAATGGACGTGGCGGGTCAGGGCGTCGAGCTCCGGGCACTGGGTGCGGATGGTCTTGAGCTGGAGTTGTTCGGGCTCGGTGAGGTTTTCCGGGCGGCGGAGGATCCATCCGGAGACCCTTCGGGGTGGCTTTCCATCCAGCCGACGAGGAGACGGCCGAAGATCATGACCCAGTCCTGCTTCCCCTCGTACTTCAGCTTGTGGATCTTGTCTCGGAGGGCTCCGGAGTACACCGCCACCCCGTCGACGCGCGAGAACCCCCGCTGCACCTCCGGCAGGGCGCACAGCCGGTTGCCGCACCGCCCGCCCGGCGCGAGGGCCTGGGAGCAGACCCGGCAGTGAGGGGCGGCGATCGGTTGGAGGGTGCGGCCGGCGCAGTCGGAGCACAGGCGAGCGGTGCCGGTCAGGACACAGGCGCATAGGCGCAGACGGGGCAGTCGGGGAAACCGACCGGGTCGGGGAGACTGGCGGTCACAGGCCGGCCAGGGCGAGCTGCTGGCGCTGCCGGCCGGCACGCTGGATGTCCGCGGCCTGGCCGAGGCGGCCGGTGATCAACCTGGCCCCGCTCATCAGCTCTCCTTGGAATCGATCATCTAGGCTGACGCGGTGACTGATGAGCACGAGCGGGTGCAGCCGTCGGGAGTGTGGGCCACGGCGGTGGGGGTCGCCAGGGTGCGGGCGCTGGAAACCGAGCGGGAGAACGCGCTGTTCCGCGACCCACTGGCACAGGCCTTCGCAACCGCCGGCGGTCTTTGGCCCTCCTCGCCGCCGCTGCCCGATGACGAGGCCGCGCGCCGCCGCCGGCTGGCCGTGTCGTTCTCCATCGTCATCAGGACGAAGTTCCTCGACGACCTGCTGCAGCAAGCCTCCGCGTCCGGGGTCCGGCAGGTCGTGCTGCTCGGCGCCGGCATGGACAGCCGGGCCTTCCGGATGGACTGGCCCGACGGCACCCGGCTCTTCGAGGTCGACACCACCGCCCCACTGGACTTCAAGGCCTCGGTGCTGGCCCAGGAGCGGGCCGTCGCACGCTGCGAGCGGATCACCGTCGCGGTGGATCTGCGTGAGGACTGGCCATGCGCGCTGGCCGCCGCAGGGCACGACCCGGCGGTGCCGACCGTGTGGATCGCCGAAGGACTGCTGATCTATCTGCCCCAGGACGCGGTGGAACTCCTGCTGGCCCGGATCAGCGCACAGTCGGCGACAGGCAGTCGGATGGGGCTGACATTGGGCTCGCGCGGCGTGATCGAGCGCTTCGGCACGGACGCCGTGCCGGGATCGGCGGCGTCCATGTGGGTCTCGGAGATGCCCGACGACCCGGTGGGCTGGCTGGCCGGGCACGGCTGGCAGGCCGGCAGCCACACCCTGCGCGAACGCGCCGCCGCCTACGGCCGCCCGATCAGCACCCCGCCGCAGCACGAGGAGCGACCCGGCGGACTGATCTCGGCGGTCCGCCCATAGAGCGCCCCTCCTCCCGGTTCTCCACCATGGACGTAAGTACCTGACCGGTGTCAGTCCTCATCGACAATTTCCGGCCCTGTGATCATCAAGTGCCGCCGGGACTCGGTGATAAACCGTGGCACGTCAGTCACGAAGCCACTCCGTCCCCTGGGCGGGGTAGCAGCGTCAACTTGACCCGGCCCTGGCGGACCGGGCTTGCAGGTAGGTACACGACTGGCTGTCGTGTGCTCTCCCGCATCTGAGCCCCTGCTAGGCAGGGGCTGGGACGCGTGACGCACGCCCCGCAAGCCACGCAGCCTCGCCCTTACGGGCGATGTTGCGGGAAGCATTCAGGTCAGCGTGCGCAACGACGCCGCACGACCTGCACTCGAACCGGGCCTGTGAGGCCCGGTTCCTCTTGTCTGTGTACTGGCACT
>NZ_FZOF01000021.1:0-17282 GCF_900188405.1 Actinacidiphila glaucinigra
CACCAGGTCAGACGGTAGACCAGAGCTACATATACGTAACTCAAATACCCAAGGTCAGCACATCGAGCATGTCGTAACTAGAGAGAAAGTCGACACTCCAAAAAGCTCTCGACCTCGCCGCCGCCCACCGCCGTGACGAAGACCTCCGCACCACCGCCGAAACCGCACTGGCCACCAGCCCCTACCGCGACGAAGCACTCGCAGGCCTACGCGACGCCGCAATCCGCCACCGCCGCACCCCACAAACCGAACCCCGATGGCCCGCAATCCTCAACCCCGACGAAGCCGACCCCGTCCCCGCATAACGCACACAGCCCGGGCGATCGGCTCCACGTATGCCCGGCCCGCTTCACAGCACAGCACGCCCTTCACGCAAGGAAGACAGGACTGTCCGCCGCCTTTCCAGTCCGAAGTCCTCGATCCCCGGCTCTAAAACCAGGCCGGATACAAGCGGGCCGGCCAGGGCGCGAACCGCTCCTGGCCTTCGGCTGCTAAGACGTCTCCACGGAGTACACCGGCACCGGACAGGCAAAGGCTGCGACGTTGACAGCCCCCACACGCAAGTGCATCATTACAAGTGTCGACTACGGGGACGGCAGGCGTAATGATGGCCGGCGAGAACACCTCAAGAGGTGTCGGCCCCGGGCGGCAACCCCGGCCGAACGTCCCACCGGCCATCGGTACTCCAACCCACCAATGGAAGGAGTACCTGCAGTGTACGGGCGCCGCGCCCGTGCCGGCAGCCCATCCCACCAGAGCCCGCGGAGGCCCCACGGCATGGCCAAGCAGCCCCACCCCGAAATCCGCACCTTCAACGGCCGACCCGTGGTCAACCGCGACTGGATCACCGAGCGGACCGGCGCCAGCCGCCCCACGATCACCCTCTGGTACACCAAACGCGCCGACCAGCCCGAGGACGCCCGTCACCCCGAGAAGGCCGTCACGATCGAGCGCGTCGACTTCTACGACCAGGAAGAGTTCGAGCGCTTCTACGCCGCCCACCAGGAACGCAAGAAGAAGAAAGTGCTCCCCACCGACCCGGCACTCCACGAAGGCCACCCCGACGACGTACTCTCAATCAACCAAGCCGCCGAGCTCCTCGGCTTCGCAAACGCCGGCGCCATCCGCAAGTACCTGAGCATGGACACCGGCTACTTCCCCGCCCCGGCCGGCACCGTCGCCGGACCCACCGGCCGGCAGATCCCCGGCTTCCGCCGCGGCGACCTGCAGGACTTCGACCGACGCCGCACCGGCGACGGCACCGGCCTCGCCGGCCGCCCCACCGGCACACCCCAGCACCGCGGACCCAGACCCGAAACCGAACAACGCATCCAAACCGCCATCACCTACCTGCGCGAACACGGCCACCACCACGGCGCCGGCGCAAAACTCGCCACCATCCACGGCGAACCCGCCTGGAAATGGGAACGCATCGTCAAACGAGCCCATGAGCGCATGATGGAACCAGAAACCGCTCAGGAGCGGTGACAGACAGGCCCCGAGCTTGGAGGCCATCCCTACGCTGCCGGGTGGCTGTAGAAGCCCATTTATCCCTGGTCAACATGGTGCCGCAGCGGACGGCCGGCGCGACGTCGGACTGATACACCCGCGCGAACGAATGAGCCCCGCACGGACCGAGCCTCATGGCTGGCCAATGCGGGGCCCGTTTGCGTTCAGCCCGCCTGCCGCCATCGGTTACCCGGAACACACTCAACGCACGCACACGCAGGCCACATCTGCGAGGCCATCGGCGGCAGGTGATCGTGACGCGTCGTCTCCACCGTGCGGCCCCACGTCCGCCCACCGTCGTACGAGACCCGCAGCGTCATCAACGGGCGAAGGGCGGCCATCTCAACCAGCAGCGACGCAACGACTTCGGGCCACGGTGCGCACGTCCAGGCGTCATCACCCATTGCCGGACTCCGCAGGGCTCTCTCCCGGGTGCGACGAGCGGGGAGGCCATGTCCACTCGTTCTCCGGAATCTCGTCACGGTCGTACCCCGGCAGCCGCATCCCGCGGGACACAGCGACGCGCAGCACGTTCGTCAGCGCCTCGCACGCTGCGGTCAGGACAATGCGGGAAGGTTCGTTGATCAGGCGCGGCGCTTCCTTGGTCGTGCGCAGCAGTTCGACCACGTCGGACAGCACAGCCGACGCGCGCGTGATCTGCTGGTGCTCCGCGTCGTCGGCCATTTGCGCAATGAGCCCGGTCGGATTGCCATCCGGGGTATAAGCGGGCTTGCCTGCGGGGTCCGTCCACGGAAGAAGCCGCAGCCCGGCGATCCCTTCACTCATGCCACACGCTCCGGCATGTCCTGACCCATAGCCGACGACGCAGGAGCACGCCGCCGTTCCCGCTGCCGCCGCAATTCCTCCGCCCGCTCGTGGTGCACGACGCAACGGGGCACCAGCGGCAGGCTGTCCACAGCGAACACCTCCGCCGCACGCCGGGAACGACAGACCAGCAACGCGCCCCGCTCACCCCAGGCCTGCTCCGCCGACGGCGCGGGCGCCGCGCGACGACGACCCCGAGCCGGCAGGAAGCGCGCAAATACCGCGGCGAAAACGTCTGCCATAGCCGAAGCTCCAATCTTCGGACAGCCCCCAGGACGCGGCCCCCACCCGGCCGCCCAGAGGGCAATTCACATCTGGCACACCCCACAGTACTCGTAGTTATCCACGGTTATCTACGGATGCACGGAAGACCGCGGGTACCCACGCTGGGATCATGGAGCTTGACCGCACACGCCCGCTGTGGCGACAGATCGCAGCGGAGATCATCCAGCGAATCCAGGACGGCACCTACCCGCCCGGCAGCCGCGTACCGTCCACCCTGGAAATCGCACAAGAGTTTGACGTGGTGAACGCGACCGCGGCCAAAGCCATGAAGCACGTTCGCGAACAAGGATGGACCCGCGGAGAAGTCGGACTCGGCACCTTCGTCTCCGACACACCACCGCCGGCCAATCCATCCGCGTAACGCGAACCCAGACCACAGATCCTTCACCCAGTTCGTTAGCGTGCCGCTGCTGTTCAAAGCCCGTCACAGCAGTTGTCGCGGCCATCCCCACAGACGCGAGGAGCAGAGGTTCTGCGCGGCGATCGCGCGCACGTTGTCGGGACCATCGCTGCGGACGCGGGGAGCAGCGCCCGGCACGGGAACTCGGACCATCTCTGCGGCCCAGGGAGCAGTCGACCTCGAGCTCCGAGCACGTGTTCTCGAAGGCTGCAGTTCGCCTCCAGCCGTGACGAGGCCCCCGCCGGTCGTAGGTCGGCGGGGGCCTGGCTGTGCCGTCAGATGGCACCGGGCCCCTTCACGCGGGGAAGCGTTCCGGGACCCTCTTCGAGTGTGGCACCCAGCTCCGGCAACGGGACCCGCCACCCCTCACGGCAGTCCAGGTGGGCCAGCGCGCGGCATCACGAGCAAACACACCAACGGCTCCAGCACCACCGCCAGTAGCGCCGCGCCCGATCTCTCGCATCCAGGTTTTTGATGCCCGCATGCAGGGCACCGACCGCCTTGATGCACGCGGCTGCGGCGTCACATAGAGCAACTGTCTGCGTAGCTGCGGAGCATTCGACGCTTCGTCTCGACCCCGGCAAACACGCACGACGGGACCACCCCGCAGACACAAGAAGCGGGCACTCGCCGCCCTCAGCGCGTGGGGCCCACGGAACCAACCCGCGAGCGCGGGGAGCAGAGGGATGCGGATCTGGCGCCGCTCGCGTCGAGGACTTCGGGACCAAACCCGCGGGCGCAGGAAGCAGGTCATCACGCTCGGCATCCTCGTAGCCGGCCTGGGACCATCCCCGCGGGCGCAGGGAGCAGCCGGAGGACCGTGTCGGTCTGGAGGCCGGAGGCGGCCCATCCCATCCCGCGGCAGTTCACGTTCCTTCAGAAGCGTCCCGCGGGTGCGGGGAGCAGGTCGAGGGCAAGCTCGCAGAGGTAGCCGCGTCGGGACCATCCCTGCGGGTGCGGGGAGCAGCACGGCCAGAACGGTGTCTGGTGCACCTACGAGGGACCATCCCAGCGGGTGCGGGGAGCAGTCCTGCAGCTGGTCCTGCAGGGCTGGGGCCTGGGGACCATCCCCGCGGGTGCGGGGAGCAGCTTGAGGAGAACGGCACCGCGGTTTACTACGCGGAACCATCCCCGCGGGTGCGGGGAGCAGGCCCGAGCGTCATCGGCATCCTCGCCGCCGTCGGGACCATCCCAGCGGGCGCGGGGAGCAGTTGAAGCCGAGCATCGCGGCGACCTGGGTGGTGGGACCATCCCCGCGGGTGCGGGGAGCAGAATCCGGGCCGGTAATGGCCCGTTGAGGGATGGGGAAGATCCCCGCGGGTGCGGGGAGCAGGACTGGACGATGGCGCGGACGATGTTCGCGGCGGGACCATCCCCGCGGGTGCAGGGAGCAGTCCCACATGAAGCGGTAGGCAGGGCCGATGGCGGGACCATCCCCGCGGGTGCGGGGAGCAGACCGCCCACAGTTCGCTCTTCGAGCTCCACACGGGACCATCCCCGCGGGTGCGGGGAGCAGTTGCCCGTATTGGCTGGTTCGGAGCTGCGACCGGGACCATCCCCGCGGGTGCGGGGAGCAGGTGACGGGCAGCGGCGCGGTCGCGGTGCGGAGGGGACCATCCCCGCGGGTGCGGGGAGCAGCCTTCTCCCGCGCGAGGTGTTCGAGCATCTCGGGGACCATCCCCGCGGGTGCGGGGAGCAGGCCCGGACCTTGTGGTACGTGTGATCACTGATGGGACCATCCCCGCGGGTGCGGGGAGCAGGTTTCGCAGTGCTGCTTGTGCAGCCGGAGCGCGGGACCATCCCCGCGGGTGCGGGGAGCAGTGTCCTCGCGTCCGCGATCACTTATCTCGGAACGGGACCATCCCCGCGGGTGCGGGGAGCAGCACCTCCCCCGGAACCCCCGAGCCGCTACCCCCCGGCTCGGGGGGACCATCCCCGCGGGTGCGGGGAGCAGAAGGCGTGGAGCGCGCTGCAGGACTTCAATGAGGGACCATCCCCGCGGGTGCGGGGAGCAGGCGGCCACGATGTGCCGGTCGCGGTCCCACGCGGGACCATCCCCGCGGGTGCGGGGAGCAGACCTTGCGCAGGTCGGCCATCAGGGCCCGGTAGGGACCATCCCCGCGGGTGCGGGGAGCAGGAAGAGGTGGCTGCGACGTCGGACTACCAGATGGGACCATCCCCGCGGGTGCGGGGAGCAGAGCGGTGGTAGGCGCCATGGCTTCCCCGATACGGGACCATCCCCGCGGGTGCGGGGAGCAGCGTCTTCAGTTTTGGGCGCCGGTGGAGCGGCAGGGACCATCCCCGCGGGTGCGGGGAGCAGACTCTCGAGCGCATCGCCGAAGTCTTCCCCAAGGGACCATCCCCGCGGGTGCGGGGAGCAGCAGGCCGAGGCCGGTAATCCCGTCCCGCCCGCGGGACCATCCCCGCGGGTGCGGGGAGCAGCTGGTAGGCGACGCCCTGCGGCCAGTCTTGGCGGGACCATCCCCGCGGGTGCGGGGAGCAGGACGGGCGCTCAGGGCTGCCAGCCCGCCCCGGGGGACCATCCCCGCGGGTGCGGGGAGCAGACCAGCGAGAAGGGCCGCAAGGTGAAGTCCGCGGGACCATCCCCGCGGGTGCGGGGAGCAGTTCGCAAGCCGGGTCTTCAGGGACTTCGCCATAGGACCATCCCCGCGGGTGCGGGGAGCAGGGATCTGGAGGATGCGGAGGCGTTCCATCATGGGGACCATCCCCGCGGGTGCGGGGAGCAGCCCGGTCGGCAGACCGAGAAGGTCGTAGGCGCGGGACCATCCCCGCGGGTGCGGGGAGCAGCATCGGCCACCTGCCAACCGCCGATGTGCTGAAGGACCATCCCCGCGGGTGCGGGGAGCAGGACCGCGCGGGGGCCCGCGAGCAGGAGGAAGAGGGACCATCCCCGCGGGTGCGGGGAGCAGCACTGCCCGGTGTCGGGGTCGGCTTTCCAGACGGGACCATCCCCGCGGGTGCGGGGAGCAGAAGGCCCAACTGGCGCTCTCACCTCGGTTGACGGGGACCATCCCCGCGGGTGCGGGGAGCAGGAGTCGGCCTCCGGGCCGTCGTCCGGCGTGAAGGGACCATCCCCGCGGGTGCGGGGAGCAGCTCCGGATCCGCAACCCACTCTCCGGCGTCCTTGGACCATCCCCGCGGGTGCGGGGAGCAGTCGGGCACGGCGAACGGGCAGGCCGACCGGCTGGGACCATCCCCGCGGGTGCGGGGAGCAGGTCAGGAACCCCGTCGCGCGCTTGGTGAGGGGGGGACCATCCCCGCGGGTGCGGGGAGCAGATCACCCGGACCATCACCAGCACGGTGCCGGCGGGACCATCCCCGCGGGTGCGGGGAGCAGCAATCGGGTGAGATGGAGAGGAGGCCCGACCCGGGACCATCCCCGCGGGTGCGGGGAGCAGTGGCGGCCATGTCAGCGCCCCTGCAGGCTCTTGGGACCATCCCCGCGGGTGCGGGGAGCAGACACACACTCAGGAAGGGTCACCCCTATGTCTGGGACCATCCCCGCGGGTGCGGGGAGCAGTCGAAGGTGTCGCCCTGCCGGGTGTAGGCGCTGGGACCATCCCCGCGGGTGCGGGGAGCAGCGAGGTGACGGAGGCTGGCCGCGGCGCGGTCGGGGACCATCCCCGCGGGTGCGGGGAGCAGCTACGGCACATGCCCGGCACCGGCGGCGCAGTGGGACCATCCCCGCGGGTGCGGGGAGCAGTCGCCGACCCTGTGGACGAGGGGATCGCCACCGGGACCATCCCCGCGGGTGCGGGGAGCAGTGCTTGACCCGCGGGGCCCCGCCCTTGAGGAAGGGACCATCCCCGCGGGTGCGGGGAGCAGTCGGGGGTGCGCCGAAGGATCTGCTTCACGTAGGGACCATCCCCGCGGGTGCGGGGAGCAGTTCCGGGGCGGTCCCGGTGTCAGTCAAGCGGGTGGGACCATCCCCGCGGGTGCGGGGAGCAGTCCGGGCGGGCCCGGCTGTCAGTGCAGGGGGTGGGACCATCCCCGCGGGTGCGGGGAGCAGCTGGGCGTCGGTGACTTCGGGATGCCAGCGGGAAGGACCATCCCCGCGGGTGCGGGGAGCAGTTACTGGGGGTTGTGCCGAAGTCATATGTCGAGGGACCATCCCCGCGGGTGCGGGGAGCAGCGCGGTGGCGCCGATCGCAATATCCTTGGTCAGGGACCATCCCCGCGGGTGCGGGGAGCAGTTGATCGTCCACCCGGTGCTTCCGGGCACGTAAGGACCATCCCCGCGGGTGCGGGGAGCAGACTGTGGGACCTGCGCCTTTATCGGCGGCAGGCAGTGGTTTTTAGCACTTCTTCAGATACCGACATAACACTCAAAAGCCTCCATGCGGGGTGGTTTGCACTCAGCGGCGACCGAAGCGGTGCCGCTTGGCGGCCTTGCTCCACCCTGGCTGCGGTGCCTTGGTGTTGGAGGGGCCTGGCGCCTTGGGGCGTCGGATGAGGGTGAGGCCTTCATGATCTATCGGGTGCCAAGCGTGATCGTGGGTGTCGAAGGTGAAACCCTGCTCGGTGTTGGTGGTGTAAGCGAGAAGGGCTCGGCCCTGGCCCGTGTACTGGCGTACCTCGTCCCAGAGTGCCTCGCGGATCCGGGCGGATGGGTTGCCAATGAAGACTCCGGGCGAGATCTCCAGTAGCCATCTGGTGAGAAAGCCGCGCAGGCCGACCGGGCAGTTGGTGAGCACGATGATCGTCACCAGCTTGCCTCGAGTGCATAGTTGACGCCCGCGGCAACACGTTGATCGTGGTCTGTATGGAGTCTTACAACGTCAGGATCGTCGCTGGCTTTGGAGGCGCTCCCGTCTGGGGCAAGCAGGTTGTGGATGTCGGCGACAATGCGGTCGAGTAGTCGCAGGTGGTGAATCTGATCTCTGAGTGCGCGGCGGGTCCGTGGCCCGACGTCCTCCGGTGATTCCGCTGCGACGTCAAAGGCGACGGGGATGCCGACTTCGGTCTTGTAGAGGTCGGCGATGTCCAGGACGAACGACATCTCGTGGCCGGAGTGGACGAATCCTAGAGCGGGCGAGCAGCCTAGGGCGGATACGACTGCGTGGGCGACGCCGTACATGGCCTGTGCGGCTGCGGTGATTGCCTGATTGACGGCGTCCCCTGAGGTGAAGTCGCCGGGGGTGTAGCGGCGGCCATTCCACGAAACGCCGGTACGTTGGGCCTGGGCGCGGTAGCAGTCCTTCATCCGTCGGCCTTCACGGCCCAAAAGTTCTTGCCGGGTGAGGCCTGATGGATCTTCGTCTGGGAAGCGGCAGCGGTACATGGCCCGGGCTACTTCCAGCCGGCTGCGCCGGTTGGCCCACTGGGTGGCCTGGGCTTCAGCGAGTGCAGCGGAGCGGGACAGCGCCCGGCCTCCTGCGTAGTAGCGCACTCCGTGTTCGCCGACCCAGGCGACGCCTGCGCCGGTCTCGCCCAGCACGCTCATGGCCTGGTGTGTGATGCGGGTCCCGGGCCCGAGCAGCAGGGTGCCGATGGTGGCGGAGGGGATGTGGGTGGTGCCGTCGGCGTCTTCGACGGTGATGGCGTTGGCGTCTCGGTGAATGGTGCAGCGTTCCAGATAGACGAAGGAACTGCGGTCGGAGACACGGGTGAGTTCGCGTGGGCTGCTGGCACGTCTGCTGCCGATGGTGCTCATGCGGTCATCCCAGGGGGGCGAGGGTCATCAGTCCGCAGCCGTAAGCCTTGGCCTTGCCCATGCCAGCGGTCAGGACGCGGCGCAGTGCGTCGGGTTCGGTGACCTCCAGGCGGCCGTCGTAGGTGACGGTGGTGAGGGTGACGCGCCCGTTAGCGCCCCGTTTGCCGAAGTCGAGGCTGCGCTGGTCGCGGACGATGGCCTGGTGTTCGTCGCCGTGCTCGGTGAGGTGCTTGTCCTGGGCTTTCGCGAGAATGCGGAAGCCGCCGGTGTCCTGCCGTTGCAGGAGCCATTGCAGTTGGTGCTTGGGGGTGAGGTGAGCGGTGCGCTTGGTGGTGGCCTGGTCGTCCTTGGTGCGGACGTAGTGGACGGGATTGGCGGTCAGGCGGAAGTTCCAGACGCTGCCCTTGTCCAGACGTTCCAGGAAGGGGGTATAGGCGTAGGTCTGCCAGCCGGGGGTGCCTGAAGCTGCTGCGGCCGGCCAGCCGGCCTGCTCGACGAGGTGGGTGAGATCGGGCCGGTGAGGGCTGACCACGTAGAGGAGGACTTCGGCGGTGGCGTTGTGGTCCAGGCGCCACAGGACCCGGGGGGTCTGTTCGTTGGTGGGCAGCAGGCCAGGGAAGGAGGACAGGACGGCGGCATGCATGGCCTGGGGAGTCGACAGGAGTCGGCGGGCGCCTTGGCGTGCGGTGTTGACGCGGAAGCGGGTCAGATACATCAGGCGCCTTCCAGGTGTCCGGTCGGGTCGTGCGCGGGCACGGGAGTGGCTTCGCGGGGGCGGGCGTGGGGGTTGGTGACCGTGATGGTGGTGGTGTGGACCGGGCGCAGGGCGTAGCGGCGGTGGCGGGGGTCGTAGCTGAGAGGCTGGTCGCGCAGGGTGTCGGCACCGGTCCCTTGGCCGTCGCCAGGGGCGGGTGCTTCCAGGTGTGCTGTCAGCTCGATCCTGCTGTGTTGACGGTGGCGCTTTTGGTGCCAGTCGGCGGCGTGCCAGGGTTCCGCGGCCAGGACGGTGCGCAGGTCTGGGGCGTCGTGGTGCACGCCGAGGTCGATGGGCCGGGAGGGCGGGCAGGAGCGGCGGCCGAGGTAGGGCAGGTAGTGGGGGGTGCGCACGGCGGTGTGGAGCTGGTCGATCAGGGGGGCGGGGCCTTCGACGGCGGCGACGAAGACGGCGTCGGTGAGGTAGTAGCGCTCGGAGAGCGGCATGGATTCGCCGGTGTCGAAGTGGTGGGCGGTTTGGAAGTCGCGCAGGCGGGTGCCGGGTTGGTCGATGCGCACGCCGAAGCGAAGTCGGGCCAGCTCGGCGAGGCCGGTGTCGTCGTCGCGGTCCAGGCCGACTGCGGCGGCGAGCAGGCCGATGACGCCGCTTTTGGTCGGGGCGTTCTCGGTGGTGCGGCGGGCGAAGCGGGCGGCGGCCCCCCACGACTGCAGGGGGCCGGCCAGCTGGAGGGTCAGGATGCTCATCCGCGCTGCTCCAGGCGCTGTGCGATGGCGGCGCCGACGGAGTCGACCAGGCGGGCCAGGCTGGGGGTCTCGGTGCCCAGGCTGGCGAGTTTGGCGGTGGCGGGGCCGATGCGCAGGACCCAGGTCTGGCAGGTGTCGTCGCCGTAGGCGCGTTCGATTTCGGGGGCGTAGTCGGCCAGGCGGGCGCAGGCGTGCTCCATGTGCCCGCTGGTCACGTCGGCGGTGATCGGCTTTTCGAAGGCGGACACGAAGCTGACGGCGCGGGTGGCGCGGAGTTTGACGACGACGGCGTCGGGGAGGGTGTGGTTGCCGAAGGTGTTGATCTTACCGGTGGGCAGGGAGGACACGAACGCCTCGAGGAAGGCTTCGACCGCGCGGCGGACGGGGGTGGCCGGTTCCTGGTCGGTGTCCAGGCCCTTGCCGAGGTTCCTTTCCAGCAGGTCGACGTCGAGCGCGGCGTAGCGGTAGAGGGTGGCGGAGTTGAAGTCGACGGTGCCGATCATGCCCGCGCCGGGTTCGGCGTCGGTGTTGCGGTCGTCGACGGCGGTGAAGTAGTCCGACTCGATCTCCGCGCGGTGGACGCTGATGGCGTGGGCGACCTGAGCGGCGGCGTCGACGTTGATGTCGGTGGAGTCGGCGACCATACGTCCGAACAGGGCGATGTCCACCGAGTGCCGGCCGTCGGTGATCTTCTTCGCGCGGGCCTTGATGTCCTTGTCTTTCAGGAACGCCTTGATGTCGTCGGCGCCTTCGATGGCGAGGGCGGCGAGGTGGTCGAGCTGGCGGGCGCTGAGGAACATCAGGTAGGACGATTCGGGTGCGGGCTCGGGGTCGCCGTTCTTCTTGGCCGCCTCCGCCTTCCGCTTGGGGGGCTCGATCTTCGAGCCGGTCGCGGTCTGCAGGACCTCGGCCGCGACCGCCAGGGCCTGCGGGCCCTGCAGGTCGGGGTTGAGGGCGGTGATGCGTTCGGCAAGGAGTTCGGCGACACGCTTGGTGCGCACGCCCAGTTCGCTGGGGTCCAGCAGGCCGTCGAAGTAGCGGCGGGTGGCGCGCTTCCAGGCCTGGCTGGAGACGCGGGCGCGGGTGACTCCGCCGTAGACGGCCGTTTTGGGGGCGCCGGTGTCGTCGCGGTTGATGTTGCTCGGGGGGACGTTCTGCAGGGCGTGCACGTCCAGGATGATGCGAGCGGTCACGAGGCGTCCTTGATGTCAGCGGCGGGAACAGCAGCGGGAGTGTCGGTGTCGGTCGGGGTGGTGCGGTGGGCGGCGTGGAAGGAGCGGCCCCACGAGCGGCGGATCCTGTCGGGGCCGCCGGGCTGCTGCCACTGGTAGAGCTGGTCAGCGAGCAGGGCGTAGTCCAGGGCCAGGTCTTCGCGGCGGAGCAGGACGGTGATGTCGCGCAACCGGGTGGCGAGGATGGCCAGGGTGGGTGCGGTGCCGGCGCGGACGAAGCGTTTGCGGATCGGCTCGTCGATCTCGTTGGCGGGCATCAGGCGCCGCACGGCGGTGCCGAGTTCGTCGCCTCCGGGGCGGTGCATGCCGGTGGGGCGGGATTGCTGGTGTAGGGACCACAGCGCCAGGGCGGTGTCGACCGCGTCGGCGGCCGCGTCGTGGCGCAGGTCGGGGTCGCCGTAGAGGGGGTCGAGGTCGATCAGGCCCCACAGGTCCGGGACGGAGGCGGTGTCCTTGCCGGCGGCGCGGCGGAGGCGGGCCAGGGCTGCGACGGCGTCGGAACGGTCGTCGAGGTAGCCGCGCTGCAGGCGGCCGATCTCACGTCCGGCCAGGGTGCCGACCGGGCCCGGCGCGGGACGTGACCGGGAGGTGGCGGTGGTGGTCATGTGGTCACCTTCTGGGGGCTGAGGGCGGCGTCAAGGGAACCGGCTGTGTCGGACGTGGGTGCCTTCTGAGCGGGTACGGCTCCGGCGGCGCTGTCTGCGGCCAGAGGCAGGGCCTTGTTCAGGCGGGAGCGGAACCACAGGTCGGCCAGGTCCGCGTTCAGCCACGTCTGTCCCTTGGCGGAGGAGACGAGGCGGCCTTGCCAGGCCGTCTCACCCGCAGTGTTGATCACGTCGTCGGCGAGGCGGGCGACGATGCGGCGTGCCGTGCACTGCCAGGCGGTGCGCAGCTGCTGTGGGTCGTCGCCTTCGCCGATGGCGTCCAGCCACAGCCGGTAGGGGCCGTCCAGGGCGGCGTACGCGGCGTCGCGGGCGGTCTGTTTGCCTGATTCGGATTCGCTGCCGGCGGCGCGGGCAAGGTCGAAGGCGAGGTCACCCAGGGCCAGTACGGCGCGGTCGGCGTCGGCGACGGCGTCCACCGCCGTCTGGCCCAGGGCCCGGTCGGTGTCGCTGAGCAGGAGCACGGCCAGGGAAACTGTGTCGCTGGTGATCTCGTCGATCACCGACTGCTGGGTGCCGTAGACCGCGCCGAAGGTCCGCACCCGGATGTGCCGGCCGCGGGGCAGGATTCGCTCGGCCTGCAGGCGCGCGATCCAGTCCACAATCCCCGGCCGCAATCCCGAGGCGGGCTCGCCGCGACGAGCCGTGTCCGGGTCGCGGGGGGTGATGAGGGCTTCCAGGCCCCGCCAGGCCGCGCGGGCTGGATCGTGCTCACGCGGCATGTACACCGGCTGTTTGCCGAGCTTCTTCTCCTGGGCCTGGCTGCGGCGCCAGCCGGTCATCGGCTCGATGTGCTGCATGTTCTGCACCGCCAGGGGGTCACCGTAGGTGAGGACGACGCCGTGCACACCGCTGGCATCGGCGTGCAGGAGCATGCGGCGGGACTGCCAGGTGTACAGGTCACGCAGGCCCGCCGGGCGGGCGGCAAGGTCGTCGGCCGCACCGGGGCCGGGTGGCGGGCGACGCCACGCGGGCCGATCCGTCGCCTCGCCGGGCTGGTGGTCGGCGGCAATCAAGTTCAGCAGGAGACTCTCGCGCAAAGTGGTGCCCTCTGCCAGGACCCCGCCGAGGTTCCCGGCCCAGGCAACGCCCTGCGGGTAGGCCTTGCCTCCCTTGACGCGCGGGTCGCCGACCACGCCGGTCTTGATGCCCGAGGTGTCATACGCCTGCGCGTGGACGACCCATCGGGCGGCCTCGGCAAACGACAGCCGCTGCACGCGGGGAAAGCGGGTGGTGAAGAACGGATCACCGTTGGGCACGTCAGCGACGATCCGGTTCAGCGAGAACACCTCGCCCGACGCCGTGTGCAAACCGGCGCTCTGGAAGAACGGTGTGTGCGGGTGCAGCAGGTCGAACCGGTCGCGATACCGGTCCAGGTAGTCGGGCACATCCGCAAACGCATCGCGGTTTTCCCAGAGTTCGGCCCACACGTCGGTGTCCTGCGGGCCGTCCACCGCGTCGTGGAGGATCGCCAGCAGCAGCCTGCTCAGCGCGAAGTCCTGCGTCGGCAGGTCACCCGCCAGCCGCCGGATCCCGTCGGCTCGGGCGAAGACTTCGCGTAGGGACAGCAGGTCCTCCTCCCCCGTGATCAGCTGCACCGGCAGCCAGGGCCGGCTCGTCAGGTCGAACGACAACCCGCCGTCCGGCCCGCCCCCCTGTTCATCACTCACGTGACACCTCAAGTCCGTCGTCGGGGCTGTACTGGAGGCGAAAGCCTGCCAGCCGGGTCTGACAATCCGCCCCAAGTGGCAGAATCAGCTCCCCCGCCAGCCAGGAACTGTCCTTCGCCTGCCACGCCGGGACACAGAACTGCTCAAGTTCTGCGATCACTCGGTCAATGACCTGCGGGTGCGCCACCTCCGGCGGCAACCTGAGACTGCAGGCCATCGCAGCCTGCGCTGCACGGGGCGCAGGCACCGCGTCCGTGGGCAGCGCAAGCCCGCCGCGGCCGCCGCCGGCCCAGGACACCGTCGCCAGCGAACCGTCGCCGCACTGTTCGACGACGACGACCTCGAGGCTTTCCGGGCTGTCGCGGACCTGGGCCCTGCCCGCGCGGGTGTCGTCGGCGTCACCGGCCCCGCCACGCAGCCACCCCAGGATCGGCCGACCGGCCTTGCCCGCCGCACCGATCCGGAACGTATCCGCGGCCCGGGCCTTCTCCGCCCGGACCTGCTCGTGGGCCAGCTGCGCCTGAGCCATCGCCTGCGCCCACCCCTCCGGCCCCACCGGATGCGGGCCGTAGGCCTGCTGCACCAGGGGGCTGATGTCCTGCGGCAACCGCACCACCGGGCCCGCCTTCGCCAGGTGAGGCTGAAGAACAGCCAGCGAACGAAGCAGCGCATGCCGCCCGTAGACCACCTGCGACCCGCGGACCGGCTCGGGAGGCTCAGCCGTCCAATCCACACCGGTCACCCAGCACCGCGGATCCTGCAGCCGGCCGGGCCGGTCCTTCCGTTCATGGCGGTGCAAGCGGCCGATGCGCTGCAACAGCAAGTCGACCGGCGCCAAATCGGTGACCAGCAGGTCGAAGTCCACATCCAGCGACTGCTCGGCAACCTGGCTCGCCACGACAATGTGCTTCGTCGGCCGACCGTCGCCCAGCGTGGCCTGAGGGCCGAACCGCTCCAGCAGATCCTTGTCCTTGGCGGCCCGGTCCACATCCAGGAAACGGGCATGCGCCACCGTCACCGCTTCGGACCCGAAGTGCGCGCGCAGCACCTTGGCCGTCTCCAGCACCCGCTTCACGGTGTTGCGGACCACCAGGACACAGCCGCCGCCGGCCAGGTCCGCCTCCAGCCGGCCCGCCAGGACCCCAAGGTCATCCTCCAGCCCCTCCAGCCGAACGGAGCCCGCACGCCCGGAGGCCGCCGGCTGCTCCAGGAGTGGAGGATGACCGGGACACACGGCCGTGAGCAGGGGATAGCCCGAAGCCTGGCCCACAGGCGTGAATGCCTCAGTCCCACCGGGCGCACCCGCATAAGCCTCGGCCAGTTCACGGCGCCGCCCGGCCGGAAGCGTCGCAGACAGCACCACCACCGGAACGCGATACGCACCCAGCCAGCCCAGTACCCGGTCCAGATAGGTGTTCATATAGGCGTCATAGGCGTGGGCCTCGTCGATCACGACGACCTTGCCCACCAGCGCCAGATGCCGCAAAGCCAGGTGCCGGCTCTTCAACCCTGCGAACAGCAGCTGATCAACCGTTCCCACAACAAACGATGCGAGCATGCCCTTCTTCCGCCCGCTCAGCCACTGGTGCGCCACCAGTTCCGCCGGCGCTGCCCGCTGCTCCGCCCCCGGCATGGGCACCTGTCCGTCCGCGTCGACGTCCACCGACGCCACCCGCGCTCCGAACTTCACCTCGGCAAAGTCGTCGTTCAGCGCCGCCTTGGAATGCGCCAGCAACACCGACAACTGCTCGCCCTCGCCTGCCGGCAGCCGGTCCAGCCAGGTCAGCAACCGCGGGAACATCGCATTGCTCGTCGCCATCGTCGGCAGCGCAAAGAACACCCCGCCCGCGCCAGAGCGCGCGGCCAGCACCTCCGCCGCGGCCAGTGCAGCCTCCGTCTTGCCCTCCCCCATCGGCGCTTCCACAATGAGCAAGCCCGGCTCGGGCATCTCCCGAGCCACCCGCACCGCAGCCTCCTGCACCGGCCGAACGACCGCACCCTTCGGCAACTCGAACCGGGCAGTAATCAGCTCCGCAGCACTGCCCTGCGGCTCCCGCGGCCGCCACGGTTCGGGAAGCCCCAGTGCCTGCCACGCCGCGATCGCCCGCTCCGCGCCCGTACGGCCCTGTTCCGCAGGGAAGTACGGGAACAAGTCCGGGTTACTGGCAATCCAATCCGCGACGATCACCATCGCGGACAACACCACCTGCACAGGCTGCGGCAACAACACCCGCCGCCACTCCCCCAACCGCCCCCGCACACCAAACTCGTCCGCGCAGGCTTCCAGCAACTCCTCCTGCACCCGCCGCCACAACGCCTCGCTGGAGCCTGGCGTACGCAGCAACTCCGGATGCGCATCCAGATCAGCGACCTGCGCAGGCTCCGGCGGCACCCCATGATGGCCACCGATCACCACAGCAAACTGCGCCGTCGACCGCCCCGACCAACCGCAGCGCTCCTCAAGCCACTCCTGCAGCAGCACCTGCCCGGCCAGGCCATGCGGCGCCATCCGCCGATCCGCACCCCACTGCTTCAGGTAGGGCATCTCCAGCCCCGCGGCCCGCATCACGTCAGCCAGACCATCGACCTGACACGCGAACGCCGGCGTCGCCTTCCCCACATCGTGAATCCCAGCCAGCCACACCAGCAGCCGCCGCGCATCCCCCTCATCCCCCGCGAAAGGCTCCGCCACCACACGCCGCACCGCCGCCGGCAACCACCGATCCCACAACAAGCCCGCTACCGCAGCGCTGTCCTCCATGTGCTGCCACAACGGCAACCAACCATCAGACGCCCGATCATGCTTCGCCCACACCGCCCGCACAGGCCCGACCAAACGCCCGCTCAGCCCCGTCAACTTCACCCACGCCCCCTACGCCCCTTCACGTAATGATCACAGAAACGACATCATCAGAACACACCATAGAAACAACAAGACCCCCGCACAGGAAACTCGCGTCATCCGCCTCTACGCCGCCAACGGAACCTCGCGGGGGGGCGGCTCGTGGGATGTGTGGGTGCGCGGAGCCCGCACTGAGGACCTTCCACCGTCAACCTGGAGACCAGACCACCAACGCCGTTACGCGGCTTGGCACCACGGGATCCCCGCGGGCGCGGGAAGCAGCCTGACCACCGGCTTGTACTGGGCGGCGTTCGTAGGGCCATCCCCGCGGGCGCGGGGAGCAGAACGGTCGGCATCGGCCCGGACTGCCGCCGTGGGGACCATCCCCGCGGGCGCGGGGAGCAGGCCGCCACGGCAGGCGCCGCCCATGACCGCGTGGGACCATCCCCGCGGGTGCGGGGAGCAGCCGGTGGACAGGTCGACAATGCCCGCGGGGGTGGGACCATCCCGGCGGGTGCGGGGAGCAGGTGATCCCGGACGGGTTCCGGCAAGGTGAGCCGGGACCATCCCCGCGGGTGCGGGGAGCAGTTCTCCTCGAACTCGGCCGACAGTTCCGCCTTGGGACCATCCCCGCGGGTGCGAGGAGCAGTTGACGACGCGGTACTGGAACGTGCCGTTGTTGGGACCATCCCCGCGGGTGCGGGGAGCAGGGCTGTTCGACTCGG
>NZ_FZOF01000021.1:17923-169877 GCF_900188405.1 Actinacidiphila glaucinigra
AGGGACCATCCCCGCGGGTGCGGGGAGCAGGCGGACGGTGAGGACCCGCGGTCGGTGCTGGCGGGACCATCCCCGCGGGTGCGGGGAGCAGGCGGACGGTGAGGACCCGCGGTCGGTGCTGGCGGGACCATCCCCGCGGGTGCGGGGAGCAGGCGGGAGGGGCGGTGCCGTACATGGTGCCCTAGGGACCATCCCCGCGGGTGCGGGGAGCAGTCAGGGGCCGGAAGCTTGGTGGGCGTGGGCCGGGGACCATCCCCGCGGGTGCGGGGAGCAGCCAAAGGAGCTGTTGCCCCCGGGTACGCCGTCAGGACCATCCCCGCGGGTGCGGGGAGCAGTAGGCGCCGGCGGCGCCCGCGTTCGCCGGTTGGGGACCATCCCCGCGGGTGCGGGGAGCAGCAGACATGGCACTGATCAACCCCGGCATCTCCGGGACCATCCCCGCGGGTGCGGGGAGCAGGCTGTCATCGACCGCGTGATTCCGGTGAGCCCGGGACCATCCCCGCGGGTGCGGGGAGCAGGGCTGGTTCGTTCCGTCGTAGAACCCGGAGAAGGGACCATCCCCGCGGGTGCGGGGAGCAGGCGCAGAACGCCAAGGAGGAGATCCTTGCCGCGGGACCATCCCCGCGGGTGCGGGGAGCAGCGCCCGATGCGCATCCACCACCCCGAGCGGTTCGAGAAAGGGACCATCCCCGCGGGTGCGGGGAGCAGAGCCACGTTCCGGCCGCCGCGCCGCTGTTGACGGGACCATCCCCGCGGGTGCGGGGAGCAGGTGAGGCCGCTGCAGTCGTAGCCGTTCGGGCCGGGACCATCCCCGCGGGTGCGGGGAGCAGGGAGCCACTACGGCTTCGAGAGCGGGTACTTCGGGACCATCCCCGCGGGTGCGGGGAGCAGACTCCACGACCTGCATGTTTGCAGGACTGGACTCAAGAAAATTAGCACTTGCAGGGAAAGCGACAATTGGGACCAGAAGCGGAGCCGCCGCCAGATGGCGAGTGGGCGCGGACTCTCTCGGTAGCCGCCCTTCCTTTGCGCGGGGGTCCAGATGGCGCAGTCGACCGCACACCTCGTCGACGTCCTCGCCGATGCCGACGACGTGCTCAGTGCCGGTGTGCCTCGCCCACCAGACGGGCTGCCAGTGGAACACAGCGGCGACCCGCCGCAGCGTGACGTCACCGGCCTTGGCTGGGGCTCACACACCTTCGTTGGCGACGCGGGCCTCCTGCTTCACCTCGGCCTTGAGCAGGCTCATCTTACGAATGCCGTGATCTTGCACGCGCACCATACGGTACAGCGCTGCGTTGCCGAGCATGGTGGCCGTGGAGCCGTCGGCGTTGAAGCAGCGGACTTCGCGGTGGCGGACCCGGTGTCGCGGGGTGCTGGGACCAGGCCGTCAGGTTGGGGGCCAAGTCGGTCTACTCACTGCAGCTTGTACTCCTGGGTCGACGGGGGGAGCGCCCTTCCCCGACCTGGCGCCGGGAGGGAGAGAGCCAGCGATGGGTCTCGGCCTTGCCCATGGGTGGGCCGCCCATGCTGAATTCGGCGAGGGCGTGCAGGATGACAGCCGTCGGCGACCGGCTCCTTGTTGCTCATCTCCTCGAGGGCGTCGCCGGTCGCGATGTCTTCGTGGCGTCCTGGCCGTCGGCTCCCAGCCGCAGTTCCATCAAGGAGCTCCGTCAGGCCGGCGCCACCGACGTGCTGCCCGACCTCACCGACGCAGCCGCGGTCGTGGCCTCTCTCGTGCACCGGTAACTCACCGCGGCAATCGCACCGCCGGCAGGTGGCTGCGCAGCAGCGTGCACGGTTGCGCATCGGCCGTTACTTGGTCGGGCTGCGCAGCCCGACGCGGGATGGCGTGCTGCCTACTCATGGGCATTCGGCTGCTCCTGCGCGTTGCGCTGCAGAGCCGTGATTGGTCGTGTGCGGCGGTGAGTTGGGGCGTTCCGGCTGTGACCTGCGGTGGTGAGTGCCAGGCGCTGAACTCACCGATCGGGGATGGCAACTCACCGATTCGATTGAGGCCGAACCGTGATCTCAGACCCCCCAAATCGGTGAGCGAATCGGTGAGTGCTCTGAGGCTTCATAGGTGGCGTCACCTGCGTCTACCTGCTCGGGAGCCCGCCCATGACCGCCTCTGTTCTCCGACCGCGCCCACCCTCGAAGGCGGGTGCAGCCTCCCCGCCACTGCACACGCCACGTCCTCCTCTGAGCGCGTTGAGGGTGACCCGCCGGGGTGTATCGGTAGCCCGGATAGCGGTGTGGGCGGCGCTGGCGGCAGGACCGCTGGCGCTGGCCGCCCAGTGCGCAACAACCAGCGTGCCAGCTACAGTTACGCAGCCGCAGCCCACGAGCAGCACGACGGTGCGCAGCGCGGACCCGGCCGGCGTGGCGGAGCTCTTCACCGATCTGTGGTTGCGCAGCGATCGTGCGGACGAGCAGAGCGGCACTGCGCAAGCGGCGCATGCGCTGGCGCCCGAGGTGCCGCTGCCGCAGCGGTCCGGCAAGGCAGCACAGCAGGTGCTGTTGCGGACAACCGCGGTGCGCAGCGTCCGGCTGTCCGACGGGTCGTGGTCGGTGATCGTCGCCGCCCAATACGCGCCCCGCACGGCTGCGGCCTCGCCGGACCCGTCAGACGCGGTGGTGCGGTACTTCGCCGTCCCCGTGCTGTCGAGCGACGGAGCCGGCGGGGCAGGTGCATTCACTGTGCGAGCGGCACCGGCAGAGGTCAGCGGTCCCGCCGTCGCCCCGATACCCGAGGCGCCCACCGACCGCATCCTGCCTGGCAACGGGCTGGTGGCGACGCCACTGCGGGAGTTCTTCGCCGCCTACCTCACCGGCGTCGGCGAGGTCGACCGCTACCTGTCTCCCGGCACCACTCTGGCGCCCGTGCGCGGCTCCGGATATACGGCGGTGACCGTCGACCAGGTCTCCGCGGACACCGAGGCCGCTGACGGCCCGGTTCCCGAGGACGGCCGGCGCGCCAGGGTCCGGGCGCAGGTGACCGCGACGGATGCCTCCGGTGACCGGTGGCCGCTGGCCTACGACCTGTCGTTGACGGCCCGGGACGGCCGCTGGGAGGTCACCGCCTTGGACGCCGGTGCCCCCACGCTCGCTGGACAGGACTCCCCCACGCCCACCACCACGACGACCGGAGGTGAGTCCCGATGAATGTCACCGCACCCGTGCAGTTGGCCGGCAAGTTCGCCGACGTCGGCAACAGCCTGTTGTCCCTGGCCGGGGACTGGGCGGAGAAGGCCCTGCCGATCGTCCTGCTGACCATCGCGGTCGTGACCGCCGCCCGGAAGTTCAGTCTGAAGGCCGGGCTGG
Source organism: Actinacidiphila glaucinigra (assembly GCF_900188405.1). Classification (GTDB taxonomy): domain Bacteria; phylum Actinomycetota; class Actinomycetes; order Streptomycetales; family Streptomycetaceae; genus Actinacidiphila; species Actinacidiphila glaucinigra. The sequence continues at coordinate 21,248 of NZ_FZOF01000021.1, forward strand.
GCGCGCTGATCGGTCTGGCGCTGTGCATGGGCATCTACGCCTCTCGCGACAGCCTGTCCGACGCGTTCAGCGACGAGATCAACAACCCCGCCCACGGGTCGGCGCCGATCGTCCGCACGGTCTCCGATCTGCCGGTCCCGCCGCAGTACCGGGCACCGGGTGCTTCGGCGGGTGCGCGGTGAGCGCCGCGGCCGGGCAGGCCAGGGTCGCCCGCGTCTACACCTCTGCGCGCCGGCACCCGTGGGTGCTGGGCAAGCTCGGTGACTGGACGCTTCCGTTCGGGCCGTACACACCGGCGCAGCTGGTGGTCATGGCCGGCGGTGCCATGGTGCTGATCAAGATGTTCTCATGGTGGTCGTGGCTGGGGCCGCTGCCGGTCGCCGTGTGGGGTCTGTCGATCTGGGCTGTGCGCGGCGCGAGGATCGGTGGACGGAGCCCGTTCGCGGCCGCGATGGGGTGGCTGGCGCTGGCCGCGCTGCACCCGGCCGGGCGGATCGGTGGCCGCGCCGCCCGTGACCGCCGTCCCCGCCCGCTGACCGGTGCCTTCGTCATCGAAGCAGCCCCTGCCAGTACCGAGCTCACCGCCGCGACGGGCCGGGCGCGCAAGTGTGCTCCGGCGCAGCGGTCAGGTCCGGTCAGCGGCCTGGCCCAGCTGCTGCAGCGGACCGACACCGCTGGGGGGTGGACGTGATGCGGGTTCCGTTCCGGCACATCGCCGGTCACCTGGTGTGGTCCACCTCCGGCACCGTGTGGGCGATCTGGCGGGTGGCGCCGATGGGCGGCCGCCATGTTCCGGCGCGGGTGCGCGAGGAGATCCTGGGCTGTGTGACGGGGCTGGTGCGCTCCCTGCCTGGGGCCCCGCGGTTGTTCGGTCTGGCGGCCCGGGTCGACCCGGGCGAGCTCGCCGAGCAGATGGTGACCGGGCTGGACTGGCAGCGCCTGCCGGCGTGGAGGGAGACCGCCGCGGCGTCGCTGGAGCTGCTGGCCGGGCAGGAGATGCACCGCCGCACGCTGTGGCTGGCGGTGCCGCTGACGGCGTCAGGTAGCAAGTACGACCTGTCGGCGTCCGTGCAGGCGATGTGGTCGGAGCTCGCGGCCGCCACCGGTCTGCCGCCGGCCCCGGTGCCCGAGGCGGAGGTCCTCGACTTCACCGAGCGCGCGCAGCGGGTCCAGGCGGCGCTCGGAGGGGGCCTGTCGGTGCGGCCGGCGTCCCCGGCAGAGATCGTGTGGATGGTCCAGCACGCCCTGCACCGGGGCCTGGAGGAGCCGCTACTGGCCGACGCCGAGGCTTCCGTGCTGTTCGGCGGGCAGGTACGCGACGGAAGGCTGCGCTCCCCGTCCTACGCCGACCTGGGACAGGTCCGGCTCGCCGAAGGTGGCCGCCCCGCGGCTTTCGACGAGGTTGAGCAGCCTGAGGACGCCGCAGGGAGCTCGGGCAGGAGGAAGCGGGCGCGCGAGAAGCGGCGACCGTGGTGGCGTCGCGAGGACGGTGCCTCGCCGCTGGTGCGGCGCTGGCTTCAGGTCGAGTGCGAGGCCGGCACCGCCTACCAGGCCCACCTGGCGCTCGCTGAACTGCCCGCCGCCAGGGCGGTCGAGGCCTCCGACGTCCTTGCACAGCTGGAGGGCCTGGACTTCCCCGTGGACTTCACCGTCGACCTGCAGATCGTTCCCGCTGACAAGGCCAAGGAGCAGGTGCAGCGCAAGAAGCGGGAGCTGCTGGACCAGGCCGAGCAGTATGGCGCCCAGCCCACCGGGATGCCGCACTCGCTTCCGCACGCGGCCGGTGACCTGGCCGAGCAGGACGCGCGGCTGTCGCAGAGCAGCGTGGAGGTCGAAGTTCAGTCGGTGACGGTGCTCACCGTCTGGGGCGATGATCCGCGCACCTGTGACGCCCGCGCGCGGGCGCTGGCCGCGGTGCTGTCCGGCGCGGACTACCGGGCGATCCGTCCGCACGGCATGCAGGAGCACCTGTTCTCCCTCGGTCTGCCCGGCGCCGCGCGGCCAGCGGTGGTGCGGGAGTTCACCCAGCACCAGCTCTCTGGGGACTGGGCCGCAAACGGGGCGTTCACATCGATGGTGGTGGGCGACCCGACGGGGCTGATGGTCGGGGTGGATCTGGACTGCGGCACCATCCGCCCGGTCCTGCTGAACATCGCCGACGCCCCACAGCGCAACGCCTCCGCGTCCCTCGGGATCGTCGGCGACCTGGGCGCCGGCAAGAGCGTCGTGGAGAAACTGCTGACCTGCGGCGTGGTGGACCGTGGCGGGCGGGCGATCGTCATCGACCGCACGCCGGTCAAGGAGTGGGCGGCCTTCGGCCGGTCGGCGGCCGGAGCGGGCTGCCAGGTCATCGACGCCGCGCATGCGGAGCTGTCCATCGACCCGCTGCGGGTATTCGGCGGCCGGATCGGCGCCCACTACGCCCTGTCCTACCTGACGCTGCAGCTCGGGGTCGGGCCGATGTCCGCGGCCGGCGCCGTCCTGCACCACGCGGTCGAGCAGGCCGCAGCCGCACCGGACCCGTCCATGGCTCACGTCCTTCAGGCACTGACGGGGCTCGCCTGCGACGAGACGATGCCGGGCACACGCCGGGATGCGGCCGCCACGATGGCCGACCTGATCCGCATCGTCTCGGCCAACCCGCTGGCCGCCATGGTGTTCGACCCCGCCCTGCCGCCGGTCTCCCTCGAGGGCGACCTCGGCTCGGACATGGTCGTGGTCACCACCGCGGGCCTGACACTGCCGCCGAAGGAGGCGTTCGCCAACCCCGACGTGCTACGGCAGCAACCCTTGGAAGCGCTGATCGGCCGGGCAGTGCTGTATCTGCTCGCCGCTCTGGCCCGGCAGGCCGCCTTCACCGACCCGGGCCGGTTCTGCGCGATCGCGCTGGACGAGTGCTACTGGCTCACCTCGTCCGCGGAAGGCTCGGCATTGGTCGCCGAGATCCTCCACGACGGCCGCAAGCACGCCGCCGGCGTCATCCTCGGCGCCCACAACGTCGACGAACTCGGCGCGGACGCCGGGCTGCTGGCGTACAAGCTGCTGGCCCGCACCAGCGATCACGCACGCGCCGCCAAGGGACTTGCCTTCCTCGGCCTCGACGGCGAGTCCGACGACCTGGTGCGGCTGGTCACCACCGGGCTGTCGCCGGTCGGGCAGGCCGGCCGGGAAGGCGAGATGCTGCTCCGCGACCCTCGGATGCAGGTCGGCCGCATCAAGGTGCACGTACCGCCCGTGCCCCGTATCCAGCAGGCAATCTTCACCACTCCCGGTGCAGGCAGCGCCACGCCGGCTGAGGGAAGCGTCCGATGACGCGCCCCGGCCGAAGCCGAGTGCGGTTGCTGCTGAGCGCCGCGACCGTGCTGGTTCTCATCGGCTGCACCGCAGCGGCGTGGCTGTTACCCCGGCCGCCCGCGGCGTCTGCGAGCGGCGCGATGCTGCAGGACACGGCCACGGTCACCGTGGCCGGCAGCTCCAGCCCGTGCGAGCTGATCGCCGGGCCCGCCCGCGCCTACTGCACCGCGTCCAAGAGCAATTCCGTCACGGCTCCTGCTGCGGGCTGGGGCGCGCAGGGGTGGTGGCTGCTGGGGTTCTCCACCGCGGCCATCGCGGCCGCGGCGGCGCTGATCGTCACCACCGGGAGGGACCGATGAGGCGCTTCGATCGCGGCACCGCACGTGCTGCGGGCTTCGTCGCTCTGCTGGTCATGGTGTTCCTGACGGTCAACACCTCGGTGGCGGCAGCCGCCGACCACGCAGCCACCGGCGGCGCGGGACTGCTGGCACCACTGAACGTCACCACCTCCGAGGGAGCACCGCTCAGCGGGTACGAGCTGCGGGCCGACGGCGGAGACATCACCGACGTCACCCGCCAGTTCCAGACCCTCATCCTCGGCGGGCTGTTCTCCCTGGTGCGGCTCCTGGTCGGGCTGGCGTGCTGGCTGATCGGGTTCGCGTTCAAGTTCCCGCTGCTCACCGCCATGCTCCGCCCCGCCCAGGCCGTCTCCGACGCTTACGCCACGCACGTGGTCGGCGCGATCGGCCTGGAAGGGGTGCTGCTGTCCTGGGCGTTCGTGTTCGGGCTGATCCTGGTCGCCCGCGGCAAGGTCGGCCGCGGACTCGGCGAGATCCTCCTGACCCTGGTGATCGCGGCCCTGGCCGCGTCGGTGTTCGTGCGGCCCGACTACCTTCTGGCCAAGGACGGCCCGCTGGACCAGACCCACCAGGCCGCGATCGAACTCGCCGCAATCACCAGCAACTCCTACTTCGGCTCCACTCCCACCAGCGGCCCGGGCAGCCCAGCCTGCGACCGGGTCGACCGCCCCGCACCGGCCAGCTGCACCGGGGCGATGGCAACTGGCGGAGTTGACGTGGCGAAGTCCGTGCAGGACGCCCTGACCAACGCGCTGGTCGTCAAGCCATTCCAACTGCTGCAGTACGGACGGCTCCTGGACGACGGCAAGCCGGAGAACCGGGCCGCCTACGCGGCGCACCTGAAAATGGTGAAGAGCACGGATGCCGACACCGACCGCGACTCCAGCGCGTGCGATCGGATCCCGGGACCGGCAAAGGACTACTGCAACGGCACCGCTACCTCTCCGCTGGACCAGAGCCCCGAGGACGCGAAGTTCAGCGCCCTGCTGGACGAGCTGGAGGACGCCAGCGACGTCGGCAAGCAGGCCGCCGACTACGCCAGGGCCCCGTCGTGGGACCGGATCGGCGGAGTCCTGCTGCTGGGCATCGCCGCCGTGGTCGTCACGGCCATGGCCGTTTCGCTCGCGCTAATCCTGCTCGGCACCCAGGCCGCCGACGTCGGTGCGGCCGCCGTCGGTGGGATCACGTTCATCTGGGGCATGCTTCCTGGTCCGTCCCGCATGGCGGTGTGGCGGTGGCTTGGAGTCTTCCTGGCCTCGGTGATGGTCATGTTCGCCACCGCCATGACCATCCCGATGTTCGGCATCGGCATCGACGCGCTCCTCACCTCCTCCGGCGCAGGCCCGATGGTCGAGCGGCTGCTGCTGCTGGACGCCTTCGCGATTGCCGCGCTGGCCTTCCATCGGCGGCTGATGGCCGCCACCTCCCAGTTCGGTCAGCGTCTCGCACTACGGATGCGCTACGCCAAGGTCGGTGGCACCCACCTGCCCGGCGACAACTCCGAGCTCGGCGCTGCGATCGGCGCGCACCTGTCCAACCTCGGCGGGGGCGGGCTCGCGCTGGGGCGGGGCGGGCTTTCCGCGCCACACGGCGCGCTGCTGCTGCGGCACCGGTTCCTGTCCCATGCGCTGGCGATGACCGACGGGGCCGGCATGCCCGCCGATACGGGGCGGCTCGCAGGCGACGCCCTGGCCGAAGCTCGCCGGGGCCTGGCTCCGCTGGGCATGGCCGTTACCGCAGCAGCGCTTGGGGTGCGCGGCGCCTACGGCACGCTGATCGGTCGGCGCCCCGACGACGAAGCGCTGGCTCGCATGCGCCGTCCCGTGGGCCCGGGCGAGGAAGACGCCGAAGGGAACGTCGTCACCCCGGGCGAGCCTATGGTGGCCAACCGGCACACCGGTGAGCTCCTCCACGACCCGGATCAGCACCGGACGCTGCTGAGCACCCGCTTCCACAACCGGGCCGTCCGCTTCCGCGGCTACCGCATCGCTCGCCGCGGCGCCCTGGTCGCCTACGGTGCCACGCTCGGCCTGCCGCGCAGCGCCTCCGATACTCGCCGGCACGCGAGCGAGTTCACCCAGGACGCCCTGCACCAGTTGCGGGTCACCGGTGGCCGCCTGCGCGAGGACGTCGACGACTGGACGGCCGCCGGGCGTGACGTCGGTCGCGGGGCCGCGCACGTCGGCCAGCGCTTGGCCACCGCCATCGACGTCCACGACCCGGCGATGCGCACTCGCGCTTTCGTCCGGGACGCCGCCGTCGGCGGCTGGCTGCTCGGCGCCAGCAGCTCCGGCAGCCAGGCCGCGCCCTACGATCCTCGCCCGTCCGGGTCACTGCCGGACACAGGACCAGCCTCCGACCGGCGGCGGGTTTTCGAGGCGCTGATGGAAGCTCAGCGTTCCCTGTGGGACTGGGATGACAACGGCGGTGACCGGCGGTGAAGGCCATACGCAGAAGCTGCCTATTGACCGCCCTGTTGGTGGCGGCCGCGGTGTGCTGCGCCGGCCCACTCGGCGCGATCGTGGTCGCCGGGATCAGCCAGACCGCCATGACCAGCGGCCTGGCGGCCGTGACGGGAATCCCGGCGAGGATGCTCACCGCCATCGCCCACGGCGCCCAAGCGGTGCACGACACCTCGCCCCGGTGCCGAGGAATGCGCTGGCAGGTCCTGGCCGGCATCGCCACCATCGAGTCAAACAACGCCGCCGGCCACACCATCAACCCGGGCGGGGACATCAGCCCGCGCATCCTCGGGCCGCGCCTGGACGGCTCCGGCGCCGGCGGCAACACCACGGCAATCGAGGACACCGACGACGGCCGCTGGGACGGCGACCGCCTGTTCGATCGGGCCGTGGGCCCGTTCCAGTTCCTGCCGGCCACCTTCGCCACGTACGGGCGGGACGGCAACCGCGACGGCCGCATCGACCCGCACAACGCCGACGACGCCGCCCTCGCCGCCGCGACCTACCTGTGCGGCGACGGCCGCGACCTCACCAACGAAGACCAGTTGCGGGACGCGGTGTACTCCTACAACCACTCCACCGCCTACGTCACCGACGTCCTGGGCGCCATCCACCGCTACGACACCACCGGAACCACCGGGGGCGGAGGTGCCGCCGCAACGGGCGACGCGCGCACGGTCGTCGCCGCGGCGCTGGCCCAGCAAGGGGTCCGGTACTCGTGGGGTGGCGGCAACGCGACGGGGCCGGCGCCGGGGATCTGCTGCTCGCCCGGGCAGCACCAGGACGGCCGCCAGATCGTCGGCTTCGACTGCTCCGGGCTGACCCTGTACGCGTACGCGCAGGTCGGGGTGAGCCTGCCGCGTCTCGCGCAGGACCAGGCCTCGGTTGGCCGCCGTATCCCGGCTTCTGCCGGATACGGCGCGCTACGCCCGGGCGACCTGGTCTTCTACGGCCCGAATCCGCACGGCAACGCCGGGATCCACCACGTCGGGATCTACCTCGGCAACGGACAGATGATCAACGCCCCCAAGCCCGGCACCCGCGTGCGGATCGACCCGCTGACCGCCCTTCCCGACTACGCCGGAGGAGCCCGCATCCTATGAACGCCCACCCCACGCCCCGGCTGTCCGGAACCGCCCTGACCGGCATCGCCACCGTCCTGGCCGCCATTGGCGCCGGACTGCTGGCCATGTCCGCACCAGCGAGCCCGACTCACCCCGCGGCGGTGTCCCAGACCGCGGCTGACGAGCCGCCGACCGTCACCCAAAACCCCACCGTGACGACGCCGGCTCCATCCGCCGTGCGCCTCACGGGACAGTCGCGATCTCCACAAGCCAGTCCGGCCCGACAGCACGCCGTCAGCACGAGCGCGCCCGGCACAGGCAGCGCGCTTCCGCCGCCCGGTGCCGAACCGGAGGCCGACCCCCTCGTGCAGCACGGCCTGGACCAGGCGCGGGTCGAGGGCCTGACACCGGCCACCGCCCGGCATCTGGTCGCGCTGGCCAAAGCAATCTGGACAGCGGATGTCACCGGCGCCGGCCGGGACCGGTGGCCGGGCTATTTCACCGACCCCGTTCCGCAGGCCGTCTACACCCGGTTCCGGATTCAGGCCGCCGTCGCCGACCGCGACACCGCGCGCCCCAAGGCCGCGGTGGTGCGGCTGGTGTGGGCGGGCGCCGACCCGGCCGGCACGTTCCTGGACGGCCGCACCGCCACCATCCGTCTGACCAAGAAGGGAGCGTCATGGACCCCCGTACGGTGATCCTCGCCGACAGTGCGCTGTGGAGCGGCACGGCCGACCTGTTGCTGGTGGCCTGGAACGTTCTGCTGTGGGTGCTCGCCAACGCGTGGTGGCTCAGTTTGATCGCCGCCCTGGTCTGGGTCGGCTGGGAAATCACACGGCGCATCCTGTCCACCATGGCGCTCAAGGAGCGCACCTACGTCGAACTGGTGCCCGGTGGGCAGTTCGAGACATCCGAGGAAGAGATCCTGCGGTTCGGTGCCCAGTTGATCCGGGCCGCGTCCGCGGGCAAGTGGTGGGTGCCGCGCGACGCCCGCACCGTACGGATCCGCCTGCGCGCCGACGGTACACGGCCGCTGACGTACCGGGTCGAGGCCCCGGCATCAGCCGCACATATGCTCCAGCAGACCCCCTACGCGCGGGTCCGCAGCGAGCCCGCGCGCCCCGTCGCCGACAAGACGCGCCAGCACACCGTCCGTGCCGTGTTCTCCCTGCACGGCACGTCCGCGTCCCGCCTGCGGGAGGTTCCGCTCGAGCCGGACCCGCTGCAGCCACTCATTGACGCTGTCGCCGACCTGCGCGCGGACCTCGGCGACCTCGCCGAGGTGTGCCTGGACCTCTCCCCCGCCTCCAAGTGGCACCTGGGGAGCCGTCGGCAGCAGGTCGTCCACGCCTCCCGGCAGCGAGCCCGTCAAGAAGCGCGCCGCGAGGCGCAGTGGATGGCGCAGGACGCCGCGACGTTGGAGGACTCGCTCGGCTGGCAGCTCACGCAGCTGCTGACGCCGCCGGATCAGCGCACCAGCCGGCGTCGGCTGATGATGTCGCCGCGGCCGCCGCGGATCGACCGCGAGAAGGCCCTGGGCAAGCTGATGGAGGACACCGGCCTGGTCCGGGTGCAGCTGCTCGTGCGGTGCGCATCGGACCAGCTAGGGCGGGCGGAGCGGCGCCTGCGGCACATCGAAGCCGCGTTGGATGTCTACGCGGCCCGCACAAGGTTGTCGTCGGTGGGCTGGTCGTGGGGCCCACTGCGGTTCGGACCGGACCGGTGGCCATGGCGGACCCGGTTCGACGAGCGGTGGGCCAGCGGCCGCATCCGCCCACGCCGGGACTCCTGGGCGCGGATCGATGAGCTCGCCGGGCTACTCAAGCCTCCGACGACGCATGCGCGGCTGCCCCTGCTGGCCGGCGACATCCCCACCTACCGGCCGAACAAGAACCTGCTGCCGCAGGGCTGGTACCGCAGTGCGGACGGCACCGAGCGGCTGCTGGCCACCCGGGAGGCGGACACCCTCTTCGAGATCCAGGTCGGCAAGGCTGGCTGGGGCAAGACCACCCGCGCCCTGGTCCAGGCCGTCGCCATCGCGCACGACCAGGGCGGGCTGGCGTTCATCGACCCGCACCGCGACTCCTGGGCGACCGTCGCCCCTTACCTCGCCCACGACACGATCATGAACCGGGCGTGGCTGTTCGACCTGACCGTCCGCAAGGCCACCGACCGGCTCGCGTGCTGGAATCCGCTCAGCATGACCTCGGCTGCGGCAGGCCACGAGGTCACTGCCGCGGTCGTCGATGCGTTCGCCACCTCGCTCGGGTGGGGAGACGCCAACGCACCCCGTGCCATCACCATCCTGACCAAGGCCGTCGAAGCCCTGGTCACGGTAAACACGCAGGCGGTAGCGGCCCGCAAAGCCGACTGCCAGGCCACCGTCTTCCAGATCCGCTCACTGCTGACCGACCCGCTCTTCCGCGCCCCGGTGGTGTATCGCCTCGACGACGACGCCAAGCGGTGGTGGGCCACTTCCTTCCCTGCGATCCCCGCCGACGCGCTGCCCACCGTCCTCAACCCCATCGACCGCCTCGCCGCCTCACCGGTCATCAAAGCCTTCCTCGGTTCCCCGATCGGCAGCTACGACATGCGCCACGCCATGGACCGCTCCAAGGTCGTATGGATCTGCCCGGCCGGCACCGGACCCACCGACCGACTCCTGACCTCAATGATCGTGCGCGACATGCTCCGCGCCGGGCTGTCCCGCCGCGACCTCCCCGAGCGCGACCGCACCCCGTTCCGGCTGTATCTGGACGAGCTGATCTCCCTCAACGGCGCCGCCTCCAGCTCCCTCGCCGAGATCACCGAGCAGCTCCGCAAATTCGGGATCCGGATGCACGGCATGACCCAGCTCCTGCACCGCATCAGCGCGGACGTGCGCACCGCGCTCCGGCAAAACGCGTCGTCGCTGTCGACGACCGCAGGCTCCATCGAAGCCGTCCGTCACATCACCGACGAGTGGGGCGACCAGGTCAGCCCGGCCGACGCCGCCGAACTCGGCCGCTACCAACACTTCGCCTCCTTCACCGTGAACGGCAACCGCATCGGTCCCCTACGCCTGCGCGGCCCCGAACTCGACCACGTCTTCCGTGGCCTGGCCCGCCCCAACGCCAGGGGCGCCTTACACCGCGCCACCCACGAGAACACCGGCGCCCGGCCCCTGGCCGAACTCACCGCCGCCGCCTCCACCCACGAAATATCAGTCCTTGACTTCCTCACCGGCCCAGAGCCCGGCACCGACCCGGATGCCGGCGGCCAGGGCCCCGACGAGCCCAATCCGACACCCACCCAGCCACCCACCACCAACACCCAACAGGGGCTGTTCGCATGAGCACGGACACCAACCGCGATGCCCTCACCAACGCGTCAGCCATAAGCACCAAGCCACAAAGCCAGCCCAGCACCAACGACACCTACGCCCACAAGGTCCTCGCACTCGTCGCGCAGCACCGACTCGCCACCAGCCCACAGCTGCACCAGCTCATCTCCCCCGAAGGACGCCGCCAGACCATCTCCGCCGTCCTCAACCGACTGCGCGAGGACAAGCTGCTCTCCTACACCGTCCTGCCGGCCAGCAACCGCACCCGGGCCTGGTACCTCACCCCTCAGGGAGCCCGCGTCGTCGCGAGCTGGCCCGAACTACGCGGCCGCCCCGTCCAGGCGCCCTCCGGAGGGACCGATGCCGGCCTGCGTGCCGCCCACACACTCACCGTCCTACGCGCACACCTGGCATTCCTGCACGACGCCCGAGCACGCGGCGATGAGTACGGGCCACTCGACTGGGTGCCCGAGGTCGCTCACCGGCTGCCGGACACCGGCGGTGAGGACCGGCTGATCGCCGATGCCGTCCTTCACTACACCGCCATCACCCCACGCAGGCTGCAGTTTCGGGCGTTCGTCGAGGTCGACCGGGCGACCATGAGCAGCGAGCGCCTGTCGAGAAAACTGATCTCGTACGCGAGGTTCCACGAGTACCTGCCGCAGCTACCGGGCCGTCGGGGCACCGTCGCGGACCAGGACGCGATGCTCGCCTGGCAACGGTTCTACCCCCGCTTCCCACGGGTCCTGTTCGTCCTCACCGGCGCCGGACCGGACGCGCTGCAGCAACGGATCAACGACCTGCGGGCCATGGTCGCCGGGCACCCACTCGTGACTCAACTGGCGGGGAAGGTACAACTGGGTGCGGCAGTGCTCGAGGACCTAGAGCAATACGGCGCAACGGGTCCCGTGTGGAGCCCGCTGTCCAGCACGAACGACGAGCGCCGCTCGTGGATGGAGTTGTAGGCGCCGATGAAGAAGCTACGCAGCCGGCCGCCGCGGATCATGGCACTGGACAACAGGGCTGTCGACGATGTGCGGCTGAGCGTGTTGGACGTCGCGATGCCCGCCGTGGCGCTGCGCTGCCCGGATGGCTGAAGCATGCGGAGCGCCTACAGGCGGCGGGAAAGTTAGCGCCGCTACCGGCGCGTGCACCGCCTCCAGACGCTGACCCGAGTGACGCGCCTTGCGCTTCAGCGGTGAGATCACTTCGATTGGACCAGGGTCCACACAGGGGTTCCATGCATGCGCCGGGTGCGCACTGCCTCCAACCCCGTCGGTGGTCCGTTACAGGGCACCTCAGTCGTCCGGATACGAAGGGTAACGCATGACCCCCAGCACAGGAGACCGCCAGATCTCGGGAGACGACCAGGTCCTCGCCTCTTGGAACCGCATCGAGGGGTGGCTGACCCAGCACGCACCCCGTACTCTGCGCTCTCTCAATCCGCCCGGGCAGTTCGAAGCGATACGTGCGGCGGAGCGGTCGCTTGGAGTCGTTTTCCCAGGGGACCTCGTCACCTCTCTTCTCCGGCACGACGGTGTGCGTGGGGAAGACGATCAAGGTGAAGTCGATCCCGCGGCCTTCTGCCTGCCGTCGGAACACCGGCCCCTCTCCGTGACTGAGATTGTTGCCATGACCGGGTTGCTGCGGTCCGTCCAGGGCGATTCCGCGACTGGGGAGTGGTGGCGGCCCTCGTACCTGCTGGTGGCGTCGTACGACGTCACGACCGACGGCACGGTGCTCGACTGCAACAGCGGCAGGACGGGTGTCTTCTCGCGCATGAGTGGCTGCACCTTCGTTGGTCCGGCGTCTCTTGGTGGACTCCTGGCTGAGGCAGCCGACGGCCTGGAGCAGGGTCGCGCGCTATTCATCGACATGGATGAGGAGGAGATTGCGGACCAGGCACTCGATGCGGTGCCCTTGAACGAACGGGCCGTCATCTGGCCGTAGTCATCTGTCCAGCAGTCGACTGCTTGGGACGGCCGTCTCGCGGCCGGCGGTCTCGTGCGTGACGAGGCGGCGCGGACATCGCCCGCGCCGCCCCTTGCTGGTCGGTCAGGCTATGGCTTGAGCTCGCACTTCACCGTGGTGCCGGAAGCGTCGCAGTCGTCCAGGCCGGGGACGTCGACCCAATATGGGTCGGTGTCCAACATTCTGAACTCCGGCACGAAGGTGGAACCGAAGCGATTCATGGCGGCCGAGTTGATCCATCCGGACATCGACGACCGGCCGCAGACCTCCGACCACGTCGGATCGGCGTAGCGGAGGTCGTTGTACAGCATGTCCCTTGTGGCGTAGGTCTGTACGCATTCGGCGCCGCGCAGTTCACCGACCGGGTTGGTGCCTCCGAGCAGCGAGGGCATGCCGCCGGACTGGTACGTGGCGTTGAACGCGTACTCGTCGCACGACTTGGTGTCCGGGGTACCGGTCGACACGAGTTCGTCGAACGTCCCGGTCTGCGGGTGCTTGACGAACTTGCCCTTGCCCGTCCGGGGACAGATCACCTTGCGGTTCTCCTTGTCTGGGACGATGTTGGGCGCGTTCCGCTCCTGGTTGGGCAGATAGGTCAGCGGGTGCAGTGGATCGCGTCCGTAGTTGCTGGGCATCTTCTCCTGCATCAGCCAGGCGTGCGCGGCCGCAGCAGGGGACTTCGCACTATTGATCACGTAACCCGGCACGTACTGCGGGAAGACGCAACCCGGAACCTTGTTTCCCGGCAGCTTTGCCTTGTCGCACCGGGCGAGGAACGTCGGGGTTGCCAGGTAGGGGTCGACCGGTCCGGCGCCGGGCAACTGCGAGGTGTAAAAGCCCGAGATGCTGAGGGGCAGTTGCTTGGAAAGGTCCGCATCCTTGGCGCTTGTGGCGTTCGGCACGCTGCCGTTCCACTTGAGTGTGGCGTTGCCCTGCGCGAGGTCGCCGTCGAGTGAACCCGCCCACGAGGGCGACCGGCCGGACTCCCAGTCGAAACCTGTCTCGCCGTCGGTTTCCGTGCAGGCTGTGCCCGGGCACAGGGCGCCCACGTTGAAGTCGATGGCATCGGGCTGCGCCGGATACGGCAGGTAGGGGGCGTAGGAACCCGCGATGGGGGTGAACTGCAACCACTGCTTGATCTCGTCGCCCTCACGATTCAGCTTGATCTGCCACATCAGCTCGAATTCCTGGTGGTAGATCTTGGGCGGGGAGGAGGACGTGTCCGTGTGCGTGACCTCCCACAGGTAGAGCAGGCAGGCCTCGTCACGGGTGAAGTAGGACTTTTGCGCCGTCAGCGTCGGGTCGCACCACCTGTCGGTAATCACGGGGCCGGTGTAGGCCGCGGCCGCCCTGGCGGCACCGGTGCTGCTCTGGCCCGTGGCATCCGCCTCGGCCTTCTTCAAGGCCTCTGCTGCCGCCTTCGTGCGCTGCTGGAGCGGCGTCACCTTGAGGGTCGTTCCGTTCTTTTCGGACGTCCTCGGGGCAGAGTTGGCGAGCGATTCCCAGCCGCGCCAACCGAAGGCCGGCATAGGGTCGTTGAGGTACTGGGGCTCCGTCGCGTCCTTGTTCGGGGTCGGCAGCTTGATCTCGACCGTGTGCGGCCGGGTCACGTCGGCCCCACCCGCGATGAAGCCATATGGCAGGACAGGACCGGCGTTCTCGGCACGGTCGACGGGCTGCAACTCGAGCTCGTGGCCACCGTCCTCGGCCGGGGTCGCCGACAATGTGGCCGTCGTGCCCGAGCCCGCCGCGGTTGTCGGGGCGCTGGAGAAGGCGCCGGAGTCCGGGACGTCGTCGCCGTCGGTGTCGGCTCCATCCAAACGGTAACGGATCGTGTTGGCATCACTGGACGCTGCCACGGTCCATGTGCCAGGTGTGCCGGCACCGCCTCCCACCCAGTCCTCCGGATAGGTGGAGGACGTCACCGACGACGGAGCCGTAGGTGCGGTGGTGTCGACCACGAATTGTGTCCATGGGGACCAGGAGAGGTTGTAGTGAGTGCCGTCGTAGGCGTTGGTGCGGAACTTGTAGGTTTTGCCGTTCTGGAGCTGTCCCGCTGGGACGGTAACGCTGACGGGTTTGCCCTGCTCCCCGAAGTTGGAGACGAGGAGGCCTTCGCCCGCCGGAGTGGTGATGGGGGTGTCGGTGGCGGCGTCGTAGACCTGGAAGGTGCCGTTGACGGTGTCGCCGTCGGGGTCGGTGAAGGTGTCACGCAGGGTTGGCGTCGTCGTGTTCACCGCCCACACACCGGCGTAGGACTTAAAGGGTGCGCCTGCCTGACGGTTGGTGCCGTCGGAGGGACGGTAGTTGTATGTGACGGTCAGCTTCGGCTGGTTCGTGGTGGCGTTGCCGGAGTTGACGCGCTTCCAAGCGCGGGTGTCGTCACTGATGGCGCGTAGGCCCATGTAGCCACGGGTGGCCTTTGCCGAGGCCCAGGTCTGGACGAGGGTGTCGACGTCGGCGTTGATCCACCCGTCGGGCTGGGTGGCGGCGCAGTCGGTGTTGCCTCGTGTCTGGGTGGAGGAGTGGTACTGAGCGTTCCAGGTGGGCTGGTTGGTCCACCGGGATGAGGTCGACGCCGCAGTGGTGTCCCAGATGGTCCAGGACTGCGCGGTGCAGTCGGTGTTGCCAGAGTGGAAGTTCCACAGCGCCAGGTTCGTGTCGGTGATCAACGCGTCTTGGATGGGCGTGGTGTTCCAGTGGATGAACGATCGGGCCACGCGCGTGGTGCCATCGGCGTTGGTGGTGCCTGGGTTGCCGAAGTCGAGCTCGGTGTCGGCAGACCAGTCGACCGTCTCACCGCGCTGCACGTAGGTGTCGAACGTGGACGCCAGGGCGGAGGTAGAAGGATCCACGGTGACCGGATACGTGGTCTTCGGGTCGGAGAGGAAATCCGGGCTGGGCGTGACGACCAGGTCGACACGGCCGGCGCCCTTGTTCACGACCTTCATGCCGACGCGGGCCCGGCGGGTGTGCTCGCCGGACCGCTTGTCCACCGTGGCGTCCCACATGACTGGGGTCGGCATCGTCGCGCGCCGCTCACCGGTCTCAGCGTCGGTGAACGTCACCGACCCGTCCGTGTTCGCCTTGGCCTTCAAACCCTTGGCCTTGACCGGCAGCGTGTAGGAGTAGGAACCGGAAGGCTTCTTGTTGATTTCCACGAACTGCTCGAAGCCGGTCCTGGTGGCCTCGACGACGACGTCGGCGCCGGGCACGGCCTCACGGTAGCGGGCCGTAGTGCCGTTCAGCTCTGGCGCGGGAAGGCCTCCCTTCCACTGCAGTGTCACCGTCTGATCACCGCTGCCGAGGGTGACGAGGTCCCGCGGGGCGGCGTCTTGCGCGGCCGCCAGGGTGCGGGGAGCGGTGCCGCCCTTGCCCCCCAGACGTAGCCCGTTGGGGTGTTCCTTCGCCATCACTGTGCCGTCGCCAGCCCGGGTCAGGGCGACGTCGACCTTGCGCCACTTACCGCCACGCCAGACCCGCTCGGGCCCAGAGGTCAGGTCGGTGGTCAGGGTGCCATCCGGGTTCGCAACCGTGTACGAGGTGGCCGTCGTCTCGTCATAGGCAACGACCTTCTTGCCGGTCCTCTTCGCCTCGAGGATCGCCCACGCCTTCGAGCCCTTGGCATGTTGAGCGGCCCAGTCCATGTCGGCGTCAAGGATCTCCGCCTCGGAAGGCTGGGAGACCGCAGCCTGCTCGCTACCGCGCTCCTTCGCAGGAGCCGCGGCGGCCTGGCCCGTAACGGCAATGCCAGCCTCGGCGATCAGCAGCAGTGCGGCCGCCGCTGCAATCTGATTGCGTCGTCTCCGTCTTGTCGCGGTGGATCGTATAGATGGATACACGAAGTGCAGTGCCCTTCCTCATCGGTCAGCTCAAAGTCTGTGCAAAGTTGCACCGACGGCAGTGACCCTAGGTAGGAAGATCCGCACTGATGAAGCTGGATTCAGGACACGTGCATGCGTCAACTACAACGCTCAGAACGAATCCGTGACACCACTGGACGCCCCCATGGTTAAACGTCAGGTTGCTCACAGGGCGCGGTCTGGCCCGTACGCACGGGGCCAAGAGGCGCAGGCTAAAGGCCCCTTCTCGCTTGCTGTGTGAGCTCGCCGATCCACAACAGAAGGGAGTCATGGTGCTCTATAAAGGCTATCTCCGGAACGTAACCGACAAAGCAGGTCCATTCAGGGTCTGTCCCTAAGTCGGCGTGACTTAAAAGCAGTGCTTGCTGGATGCGTGACGCACGGATATGACGTTCCTTCGCCTGGATGCCCTGGATGGCTGCCTTACGGCACCTGGCCCGGCAGGACACCATGACTTGAGGTGGAGACGTCCGTGAACTCTTTTCCAACTTCACGCTGAACCTGTCAGGGTTCAGCGTGAGGGTGATCTAGTCGGGTCTGCGATCTAGTTGGCGCTGCGTGGCGGTGCGGCGGGGAGCGTCGCCATACTGGCCCACTTACGAGATGAGGAGTCCATGGCCGACGGTCCGTCGTGCACCGTGGGGACTCCGTTTCGACCGAGAGGCCGGCAAGTGGACCGTGATGAGGCGCGTACCAGGTGGAGCGGGTGGCGCAGCCGGGAGATCGAGATCTCGGAGGATCTGCCGGAGCGGCCGGTACCGGTGGAGATCAGGGGCGGGTGGACGAGCAACTTCCAGATATTTCCGCTGCGGAGGACGTCCTCGGAGATCGTCACAGGAGGCGAATTGGGCTGGACCAGGGGTGTCCGGCCGACCCGGGCCGTCGTGCCCGCCGGCTTCAACTCCCTGCGGGTGGTTCGCCGGTGCCCGGGGCGCAGTGTCGGTGGGGTCGCCCGCTGGCGGCTGTCGGTGCTCTCTGGTGAGGAACTGCCGCATCTCTCGGGGACGGTGTCCGGCAGTGGAGCCGCCGTGTTCCGCTACGAAGGTGGACCGGCCGGTGTGGCCTTCGACTTCCATTCTGAACTCGCGGCCAATGCCCTGGTGTTCAACCGGGCCAGGGGCGGGGAGGCGATCCACCTCTCCCGGCATTCCCAGTTCAAGGGTGTGGGCCGGTTGCCCGGTGCGGGGTTCCTGAGCGTTCCCGACTGCCGGCGGTGGGTCGTCAAGGTCCTTTGAGGGCCGCACCAGGGGTCGCTCCGACCGGAGCGACCCGGACGCTTCCCGCGGGCCCCTCGGCTGCGGCGGCACGGGTCAGGCGGGAAGCCAGCCGGGCCACCACGGAGGTATGTTGCTCGGCGGACAGAGCCCCGAATCGCCGGGATAACCGTCGGGGGTTCCCTCCACCATGAAGTACCAGTCCGCCAGCAACGCCAGCGCCGTCACGACCAGCAGCAGCGGCACACAGACGCGCAGGAGGGTCGGCGCGCGGAACGTCGCAATCCAGCCCGCACCGTGCACGACGAGCGCGCACAGGCCGTAGCCGATGACACTCGCAGGGAGTTCGACGACCACGAGCCCGAGCTTCTGGCCCGGTTCGAACGCGGCATCGCAGTACGCGCGCGCGTTGACGACCAGCAGCCAGGCGCCGTAGCCCGCGAACATCCCGAGGACGGGTGCGCCGACCCACAGGATCCTGCCGTATGACCGCGACTTGCTTTGGCTCATGATCGAACAAGACGCCTGGGCATGCCTCACAGTTGCACGCGCCTTGCCGCTGCGGCGCGAGGCCCCGGGGACGTCTTCCGTGCCGCCCGGGAGCCGGGATGCCGCGCGCTACAAGACCCACAGGGCGGCGTCGACGGCGATGAGCACGAATCCCAGGGTCAGTCCGATGAAGCCGTTCTTCTTCACCCGGTCCACGGTTTCGGCGGCGCCTTCCGCTCTGTCCCGTCGGGCCGAATTGAGCATCATGACGGCCAGCAGCAGACTGATCAAGCCGACTGCTCCGAGGAAGACCCCGGCGAGCCTGCCGAGCACGAGCAGTGTTCCCGCTTCCGTCGCGGCGATCAATGGGCGCACCGCGTGGCCGTCCTCGTCGGCGCCGTGCGAACCGTGACGGAAACGGTAGGGGCCCCCATACCTGGGCAGCGATCTGCTCGGGGGTGGGTTCGACAGGAAGAGGGTTGGAGCGATCCGCGTCGTCGCTGCTGACGACGCGGATGGCGGTCTGACCTGTGTCGAGCCTACGGCTGTCATTGCCGCGTGGCAGTGTAGGGGTGTGGTCCCGCCGCGTTACGTCGCCCGTCGCGGCAGGGCCACTCGCGTCTACTCGGCGCCGTGCGCGGTGCAGATCTCGTTAATCCGGCGGGCTAGGTCGAAGTCGGCGGCGGTCAGCCGGTTACCCATGTCGTGCGTGGTGATCGCGAATTTCACGGTCTCCCACCGCAGGTCAATGTCGGCGTGGTGCCCGATGAGCCGCTCGATGTCGGCGACGTGCACGATGAGCGCAACTCCGCCGTGATACCGACCGGTGCGGAAGGTGCGCACGATCTCGTCGCCCACGCGCTCCCACCCCGGCAGCCCGGACAGCTCCCGCTCGATCTCCTCATCGGACAGTACAGGCGCCTCGGCCATGGCTTACCCCTCCACGACGGTCGCCAGAACCTCCGTCAGGTCCCGGCCGACCGGCGCATCATGCCACGGCCGCATGGCCTGTTCGAGAGTCCGCAGCTGCCGCCGCATCCGGGCGCTGCCCGTCTCGACGGCGACGGTCGCGACCTCGCGGGCGATCTCGACGGCCTGCTCCGGGTCCTGCGCGGCGGCCGCGGCGGTCGCCTGGCGGGCCATATACACCCCGCGGTCCCGGCGAGCCGTCGTCGGTACGGCGTCGAGGACTTGGGTCCACAGGTCGCCTGCCTCGCGGCCGAGGCCGAGCCGGCCGTAGCAGGTGGCGCGCTGTACTTCGAGGTAGCCGGGCGTGCGGCGGCACGCGTTGCCCTACGGCAGGTCGTCGTCGACGCGGCCGACGATGTACGAAGCCTCGTCGATGAGCCGGTCGACGGCGGTTCGGTCGCCAGTCAGGGATGCGCCGTGGGCCTGCTGTTGCAGAGACATCACGGCCACCTTCGGCGCGAGCTCGCGGCGGTAGTCGAGCGCGGCCTCGCACAGGTCGATCACGCCATGCCCGTCACCGAGGTCGGTCCGTACCTACGCCAGGTTCACGAGCGAGTACCCGACGAGGTTCACGTCACGGGACCGCATGGCGATCTCCTGCGTTATGCCCCACCAGAAGCTCGCGGCGCCAAGGTCGCCGGCGTCCTGGTACAGCCAGCCAACGAGGGCAGCGTAGGCGGCGCCGACGCGGAGCAGACCGCGCCGGGTCTCGCCGTGCGCGACGCGGACGTGCCGGTCGATGACGGCGTACAGCACGGCACCACGGGCCCAGGCGCCGCAGCGCCGCACATCGGCCAGCCAGCCACAGCACCGCTGTGCCGGGGCCATGCGGGCAGGGCGCCCTGATTTGGCGATCTATGTCAGAGGATGTTCCATCGCGATTGCCATTCCTGACGGTGTAGACCCTCGACACGTTGCCGCACTTCATTCAGGCTGTTCGGGTTGTGGTGGACTTTGCGGGCATTCGTGGTGATCATCCGTAGCTCGCGGATGGCCGTCAGTGTGCGGTAACCCGACCAGCGGGTCACGTCCCAACCGTATGCGTCAGCAAATGCCGCGTAGTGGGCCTGCCCGTGGCCGAAACGCCTGCAGTGAACCTCGACGGTGACTAGGTCCCACTC
This sequence comes from Actinacidiphila glaucinigra, assembly GCF_900188405.1. Classification (GTDB taxonomy): domain Bacteria; phylum Actinomycetota; class Actinomycetes; order Streptomycetales; family Streptomycetaceae; genus Actinacidiphila; species Actinacidiphila glaucinigra. The sequence continues at coordinate 41,376 of NZ_FZOF01000021.1, forward strand.
GGGTTGGCCAATGGCTGCGGTGTCCCAGTCGCAGAGGAGGGTCTCGCCAGCGCCAGCGTGTAGGGCATTGCGGTGTTGTGGATCGCCTTGGATTACCCCGTGCGGTAGTGCAAATTCCACCTCGCTGAGATCCGACTTGAGCCGATCGGTGAGTTCAGTGAGGAAGAGGATTTCCTGGTCGGGAAGGCATGTGATGGCTGTCAGGGATCGGTGGATTGCGGCGATGTTGTCGTGTGCAGGAAGGTCAATGGGCGGAGTGGGCAGCGTGTGTAGCGCATATAGAGGCTTTGCCAACTGGGCTGCAGCGACAGGATGATTGGGTTGGGGGAGATACGTCCAGAAGGTGATGGCGTGTTGATCGACAACGACAGGTTGATCGACTGGGTGCAGGGGGGCCGTGGGAAATCCGGCCTCGGTAAGCCAGCGGACAAATCTGACAGTGCGTGTGACGTGGTCGATGGGCGAGCCCTTCCGTGCGATCTTGACTACGACGTTCTCTGCGTTGAGGTGGACAACTGCATTGGTGTGTCCGCGCAAGAGGCGAGCGTCTGCAGTGTTGAGGCCAACGATCGAGCAGCCTCGGTCCAGCACGCGCCGCATCTCAGCCTCGTCAAACCCGCCGGGCGCCGGCGTCGTGTCTGTCATGACACCCAGGCTCGCCGACTTTCCGCGTCGCTGTCACACCTGTCCGGGAGGAAGCGCCAAGATGTCACGAAGCTCACGTACCGCGCGCCCGTCCCGTATGCCTGGAGGCAAGGCCTGGATCACCTCGTGAGCGCGCTGCTCCACGATAGGCGTGCGATGCGCAGGAGTGATTCGCAGGATCGCGGTTCCTGCGACCTGACAGGCCTCGGCTGCGCTGCGCTCTCGGGCCAGGCAGATGGCCGTTTCCAAGCTGAGGAGCGCTGGGTCGATGCCGGTTCTGGCTGGATAGAGGCGTAGTGCCGCGTCTTGAGTACGTCGGGCTCGGCTGGTGTGGCCCAGGGAGGTGAGTGTTCCGCTTTCGTAGAGAAGGAAGCGTCTCTCGGGGAAGCCGAAGGCGTCGTTGTCGGTCGGCCCGCCTGCTCCGCTTTGTTCGAATGCGGAAGCTGCGTGGCGTAGTGCTACGTCCGCGCCGAGAGCGTCGCCCATTTTCGCCAGGGCCCGGGCTTCGGCCGCGGCGGCGAACGCCGCGGTGGCGGAGGGTCTGCCCCGGCAGATGATCCGTGCTTCCCGTGCCAGGTTCACGGCGGCTTCGAGGGGGCCGTAGTAGAAGGGGAGCATTGCGGCCTGTGCCCTGACCCGTGCCCGCAGTTCTGCGTTGCCGCTGTCATCGGCGGCATTGCGGGCCGTCGCGTACCAGGACTGCGATCTGGAAAGCTGTCCGAGCTTCATAAGCGCATCGGCGACCAAGGTGGCAAGCATGGCCACCAACTCCGAGAGTCGGACTTGCACCGCTGCCGGCTGCCGGTGGGCGGAGAGCTCGTCGACCTCTGCCAGGTGCCGGAGCAAGGTTTCGATCATGGGTGCTGGCGGAGTGTAAACGTACTGCTCGCGGGCCCAGAGCACCTGCTCGTCCAACAAGTCGAGCTGAGTCGCGCTGACGGTTCCGGCTGTAAGGGTACGGTCCACGGACCACCTGGCTGCGTCGACCTGCTGTGCAAGGGTGTCGGTGTCGGTGAAGCCTTTCTGGGGTGAGCGCGGAATCAGGGCCTGTATGGCGGGCACGTTGGTGGGCGACATGGCGCTGCGTGCGAACCCGATGTCCGCCACGGTGCAGTCGAAGAACTCGCAGAGCAGTTCGATGGTGTTGTTGCGCGGTCGGCGGCCTGACTCCCAGTGTCCCAGTTGATCGCCGTCGGTCCGCGGAGCGTCGGCGCGGCCTTCTGCGATGCGGTTGAGATCGTCGGCGGTCTGCTTCAAGGTGAGGCCACGTGCGAGGCGCTGTGCGCGAAGTTCGGACACCCCGCAGTGCACATGGATGATTCGAGCGATTTGCTGGTTCGAAGCTCCCCGCTGGCTGGCTGCCTGCCGGAGCTGCTTTGCGCAGGATGGTGGGTGCGCCGCCTGGGGCATCAGCCCTCCTTCGCTCGGTGGTCGCGTTAGAAAGAGCGTAGTGACGGGCCGTCATAGGCGCTGCCAATCAGTCAGTCATTTCCCGCGCCGGACGAGAATCAGTGACTTCTTTCCTTCGCAGTAACTGATCAGTGACTGATGCGGCTTGCCTGCCTGGTCGCCTTGGGAGCACCTTTCTGGTCTCGCAACGCAGAGCTTCTCCTCGGACGACCCCGCCTCCAGTCAGCGGAGGCACCGTCCCTCGGCATAGGAACGCGGCTTGTCCCCAGGTCAGGCCATAACCCAGGAGGTGTACAGCATGACGGCGCCGACCAGCAGACAGTTCCTGACAGCGCTGGCGTCCGGGGAGGGAGTCGATCGCGTCTCGGTTCACCTGGAAAGCACGGCAAGTTCCGTCGGCAAGGCGCGCCGCTTCGTCGAAAGGCAGCTCGTCTCTTGGGGGTTTCCGCCAGACGAGGACGTAGTGCAGCGGGTCGTGCTCACGGTCAGCGAACTGGCCACCAATGCCGTGCTCCACGGTAGGTCGCGACCGCCGGCCGAGGATGAACTGATCGAAGTAGCCCTCTCGCTCAAGCCGGACTTCGCGCTGGGAGTCGCGGTCACCGACGACTCCGATGCACTGCCCCTGACTCCGACAAGCACTTCAGCGACGGCAACGCGCGGGCGAGGGCTCGTTCTCGTCAGTGCCCTCGCGGACAGCTGGATGACCGCGCCCCGCCAGCGCCAGGAAGCCCATCAAGGCAAGGACGTATGGGCGTTCTTCCGTTGCCACGAAACCAGCGTCGCGCTTCCGCGGACAGCGTGACCACGGTAGCGACCTCCCCCTCTATGGACAGCCGATCGTTCTGGACCCCAGCGGTCGAAAGCGAGCCCATGATCACACCGCCTCGGAGTTCTCTTCTGTGGTTCCCGCCAATCCCCCCGCGGCGTGCGCACGAGGGTGCCGGACCGCGACACATGACGTTCCCGTCACTCGGCTCTGCGATGACTGGTGTCCGGCGTCATCGTCAGCCAACGGCCATGTCGTCCTATGGACCCGGAGCGGTGTCATGAGGCCGACGACCTTCCTCAGCAATGGGCTGCGTGTCCCGTATGTGGTTGCGTGGACAGCCGAGACACCGCAGGTGGCACCGGTGAGAATTCGTCCGGGACCCAACGGAGCGCGTCTTGGGTACGTGCACGAGGATCCCGTGGCCGACCTGTACGAGAACGTGCTGTGGGTCCGGCAGCCGATCGCACCAGGCCGCGGGCGGCCCCACTTCGCTGGCATCCACTCGCGGCGCCAGCGCCGATGCCTGCAGTACATGCTGTGCCAGGTCTGTGATGTGACTACCTTCGCAAGGGCAGACGGCCGTCACCTGTTTCTGTTGCGGGCGAATGGCGAGCAGCCGATCGCAGAGGGCGAGAGGACCACCGCAGGACCGGTGTGTGTGCCGTGCGCAGTGCAGTCCGTGGCCTTCTGCCCGCACCTGCGAGGCTCCTATACAGCAGCGCTCGTCAGCTACTGCCCGACGTGGGGAGTCGCAGGTGTGGTCTACGACCCCGACACCCTGCACCCGCTCTCCGCAGGGCCTGACAACCCTCTGGAACTCGTGGCTCATGACGACCCGCGGATCTCGTGGACGCTGGCCGCGCGATACGTCGTGAGCCTGCACGGCTGCGAACCAGTCAACGTTGCGGATCTCGAGAAGGCCGAAGCCGACACGCTTCACCCCCCGGCCAGCGGCTCGGCGCCAGGGGCGACGGTCATGAAGGGCATCCATCCGGTCCATCGTGACCAGCCTCCCGCTCTGCTGCCCGAGGGCCTGCCGAGACGCCTTCCCCCTAGACCGCTGCCCGCCCCACCGGGCAGCTAGGACGCGTCGCCGACCGCGTCCGACTCGTCACGGCTCCGTTTCCCCCTGACGGATCCGGGACGTGGCAATACCCCGTGCCGACGTCGCGACCCCATCGTGCGCGTCGTCGGCACGGGGGCACCCCAGTCCCGCCTAGGAGATGCCTGCCTTGAACGCGAAGCACCTGAGGATTCTTCGCATCGTGGTGTTCGCGCTCGCGATCGTGATGATCTTCCTGGCCACGTGGCTGCCGCACCACTGAGAGAACCCAATTTCTGCCCACCTTGGACGGCCGTGTTCGTCCCGACCGGAGTTTCGATGCCATCCCCTTCCAGCACGATCCAGCCCTGGCAACTCGCGCTGTCCGAGTGGCCACGTCCGGCAGGGCTGCCCGCACAGCACGACATCGTGGCCACCGCGATGGGCGTCGGCCTGCCGGCCGTTGAGGCATTACGTCTCCAGCCGGCCACGGTGGGACCCATCCTGTGCTGCCCGCTGCACAGGTTCTTGCTGATCCCCGTGCCCGCGGGGACCGCGGAGGTGTGGCAGGCGCCGCACTCGCGGTGCTTGCCGGGTGGGCGCTGGGACTGCGCCGAACTCCTGGGGTCCGGCCCGGCTCGCTGCGGCAGCCGCTTCTGGCTTTTCGACGGCGTCCAGGCCCCGGCTGCGGTCACCAACGCCCGCGACCTGTACGACAGCCTGAGTCGGACCCGTTCGCGCTTGCGGACGGGCGTCCACCGGTGCTCGGGTCACATGGTTCGCGAGGTGTCCGGTGTCTGATCACGTCTCTCGCACGGGCGCAGCGTCTGGTCGGCGGCGCCGAGCACACAGCGCGGGGTCCCCGGGTGTCGCTGCCGCGCCAGGGGTGATGGTCGCTGCTTTGACGAGCGCCGCGGTTGGTGGCGGGTGGCTGGCGGACAGTCTCAGCATCGTCCCAGCGTCGGCAGCAGCGGCGGCTTCGGGTTCGCTGGTCCTGGCCGTGGGTGTCTGGGCGGGTGTGCGCCGCATCGATGCCCGGAGGCGGACTGCCGCCCAGATAGGCCAGCTCAGGCATGAGAGGGACCGGCTGCAGCAGGCCCTGCGCGACGTCTCTGACGCGGTCGCCGTGGGCAGGAAGCGGGTCGCCTGGGCTGTGGATCAGGCCTCCCAGGGACAGTTCGCCAGAGGCGAGTCGGCGATTGCGCCGGTGGAGTCTGGGGACCTGTGCACGGATGTCCTGGCGAGTCTGCAGTGTGCGCTGGCCGAGGGTTGGCAGGCGGTGTTGCGGGCTGCCGAACAGCAGCACGAGGCGTTGGCAGCCGAGGCGGAGCTGGCTGATCTTGCACGCTCCATCACCCCGCGCATGCAGAGCCTGGTCAACCGCGGCATTGCTCTGATCGAACGGGTCGAGCGCAGTGTGGAGGACCCGGACCTTCTTCACGAACTGTTCCAGGTCGATCATCTGCTCACTCAGATGCGCCGGGCCGGGGAAAGCCTCGCGGTCCTGGGCGGCAGTACTCCCCCTGAGCATGCGCAGCCGCTCCTGGTCGCAACCGCGCTGCGGCGGGCGGTGGCCGAGATCGAGCACTACCCCCGTGTCCGGATCGCGCAGCAGCTTCAGCCAAGCCGGCCGTTCGCCCTGCCGGGCTACGTGAGCCCAAGTGTGGTGCACCTGCTGGCCGAGATCATGGACAACGCCGCACGCTATTCCACCGACAAGGTGGAGGTGTACACCACCGAGGTACGCGGCGGGCTGCTCATTGAGGTCCTGGACCGCGGCGGCGGCATACCGGATGACAAGCGCGCCGTGCTCAATGACCTGCTGGCCAGACCGGAAGCAGTAGAGCGGCGCGCCAGGGTCAAGGATGGGCAGATCGGGCTGCTCGTGGCCGCTCTGCTGGCCCGGCGGTACCGCATCAATGTCCAACTGCGGCCCAGTCTTTGGGGTGGCGTCCAGGCGATCGTCGCCATCCCCGAAGCCCTGCTGCTGCAGCATGAGGCGGAGCCGGCAGAAGCCACCGCAGAGCTGCGCCTTCCGGCCTCGCCGGCTCCCCAGCCGTCCTTGCTCGAGGTCCCCTCTCCCCCTCCCGGGCAGGCTGCAGCAGGGCTTCCTCGCCGGCGTGGTACCTCGTCTTCGCATGCCGCCTCGCAGCCCCCTTCCGACCCTGTGACCCCAGATGCGACGGGGCGCGAGGCGCACCGTCCACCGCTGGTCCGGCGAAGCTCCGTCCCGCGGGAACGGGTGCCCCAGCGTCCGGCACCTGCTCCTCGAGGGACCACCGCTGGTTCTCCCGCACACGACTTCATGGCGCAGTTCACTGCGCGCGAGACCCCCAGCCCGACGCCGAGCGACCACTGACTCTCCATCCCCACGACCTGGCAGGAGACTTTCGATGGACACCACCCCGAAGCGTTCGGCTCGCAATGAGGCGGGCGGGCTGCTGACGGACCTGATGCACCGGGTTCCGGGTACGCAGCGTGTGCTGCTGGCCACCGGTGACGGCCTCAAGATCGCGTGGACCGACCAGGACGCGGCGGAGGCGGACAAGCTGGCCGCGCTGATGACGGGTCTCCACTCGCTGGCGCGCGGCGCCTTCGTCACCGCTGCGGGAGGGGTGCGACAGGTCGCGGTGGAGCATGACGCCGGGGGCCTGTTCGTGATGAGCGCGGAAGGCGACGCCGCGAACCCCCGCCTGGTCGGGACACTGCTGGGCGTCGTCACCACCCGGGAGGCATCCCCGGGGCAGGTGGGTTTCGAGATGACCAGGGTGATCAAGGGCCTGGGGGCCCAGCTGGCGGTGCAGGCCCGAGACAGCCAGCCGGCCGGGCGGGGGCAGTGACATGCCTGCGGTGCCCAGCGACGCGTGGGCCGGCAGCCGCTTAGGCGACGTCCGCCCCTATGCCGTCACCGCCGGCCGCACCCAGTCGCGGTATGACCTCAGCCTGACCTCCTCGCTCTGCAGCAGGCCGGCCACTGTGGGCGCGGCGCTCACCCCGGAGTGTGAGGCCCTGCTGCTGCACTGCAGTGGCCACCCCCGCTCGATCGCCGAGCTTGCCGCTCGAACAGGCCACCCGGTGCAGGTAACCAAGATCCTCATCGGCGATCTCCTCGACGCCCGCGCTGTGACCCTCAACGCCCCCACGCCCCGCAACAACCCGGGCACCGACCCGCAGCTCCTGGAGGCCGTCCTTGCCGGACTCAAGTCCCTCGTCTGACCGCCTGCCGACCGCGCCTGACGAGGTGAAGATCGTGATCGCCGGGGGTTTCGGCGTCGGCAAGACCACCTTCGTCGGCGCACTCAGCGAGATCCCCCCGCTCGTCACCGAAGAAGTCCTCACCGACGTCGGCCAGGGCACCGACAGCCTGGACGGCATCAGCGACAAGACGACCACCACGGTGGCCATGGACTTCGGGCGGATCACCTTCACCCACCCCCAGCCGATGATCTTGTTCCTGTTCGGGACCCCCGGCCAGCAGCGCTTCTGGTTCATGTGGGACGACCTATGCCACGGTGCCATCGGCGCCGTGGTCCTGGTCGACACCCGCCACGTGGAGAAATCCTTCGCCGCCATCAACTACTTCGAGGAGCGCCACATCCCCTTCGTCGTCGCCGTCAACCAGTTCACCGACGGCGACCGGTACGGCGCCGACGAGGTCCGCGACGCACTGGAAATCGCCGCAACCGTGCCCGTCCTCATCTGCGACGCCCGCAACCGCCACTCGGTCCTCACCGTGGCCATCGCCCTGGTCACCCACGCCCTCACTGCCGCCACTCCCCGTCCCCTCACCCGCCACGGAGCACACGCATGACCCACACCGAGCACCAGCACGCCAGCACAGAACAACGCCGCACCGAAGTACAGCGGGAACTCGGCCTCACCGGAGACGCCGATCCCGAACTCGACGCATTCGCAGCCCGCCTGGCCCAAGAGGCGGGCGTGCCCTTCGCCATGGTCAACGTCTTCACCCCGGACCGGCAGCAGTTCGTCGGCCTACACGCCCCCGACGGCCCCGACGCCGCACCGGTGGGCCGCACCATGCCCCTCCACCACGGCTTCTGCCGTGCCGTGGTCGACCGGGCCCGGCCACTGGTTCTGCCGGACGTCTTCGCCGCCCCGCGCTTCGCCGGCGACCCCGTGATCGACCTGCTCGGAATCCGCACCTACGCCGGTGCACCCCTGATCCACGACGGCGTCGTGCTCGGCACCGTGTGCGCGGTCGGCCCCGACGAGAAGCCCCAGGAAACCGGCCAGGACTCACTGGCCCTGGTCAACCGGATCCGCGACGAGGTCATGGCCCACCTCTACCGGCGGGCCGGACACCAGCAGCCGCACACCCCCTAGCCCTGCCTCCTGCGATCTCATCCGTCACCGCGCGCTGCTGTCGCCGAGACGCGGCGCCGGCGATGGCAGCGGCCTACCCATCCGGCGCCCACGTGCTGTCGAACGCCACGACCGATGCCCCCACAGCAGTGAAGGGAGCCCCCACGATGTCCGACTGGTACCTGACACCGGAACACCAGCGGCTGCGCCACGAAGTCCGAGCCTTCGCCGAGACCGAGATCGCACCCCGTGTTGCCGCCATGGAACAGTCCGGGGCTGTCGAGCACGACCTCGCTCACGCCATCGCACGTCAGGGATGGATCGCTGCCACCATCGACACCCTCCACGGCGGCATGGGCGCCGGCCACCTCGCCAAAACGATCATCATCGAAGAGCTCTCCCGCACCAGTGCCGCCATGGGCGCCATGGTCCAGGCCTCCCAGCTCGGCGTCGCCAAAGTCGTTCACTTCGGCACCCAGCAGCAGAAACGGTTTTGGCTGCCCCGGTTCGCCGACGGCTCCTGCCTGCCCACCATCGCGGTCACCGAACCCGTCTCCGGCAGCCACGTCCTGGGCATGGAAACCACCGCAGTCCGCGACGGCGACGCTTACGTCCTCACCGGCCGCAAGACCTACGTCGGCAACTCCCACATCGCCCACGTGCACGGCGTCGTCGCCCGCACCGCACCCGGATCACGCGGACTGACCGCATTCCTCGTCGAAGCCAACCGGCCCGGCCTGACCCTGCTCCCCTACCGGCCCACGCTCGGGCTGCGCGGCTTCAGCTTCGGCGAACTCCTCTTCGAGCAGTGCCGCATCCCTGCGGGCAACCGTCTCGGAGACGAGGGCGACGGCCGGGACGTCGCCTACTCCTCCAGCGTCCTGTACGGCCGCCCGAACCTGACCGCCGTCTCCCTCGGCATCCACCAGGCCATCCTCGACGAGGTCGTCCGCTTCTCCTCCGACCGCCTTCGCTACGGCAAACCCCTCCACCACCTGACCAACATCAAACTGAAGATCGGTCAGATCACCTCGCGACTGATGACCGCACGTCTCGCCGCCTACCACGCAGCCCACCTCCTGGACACCGGCGTGGCCTGCGACAGCGACCTCATGAACGCCAAACTCATCAACGCCGAATCCGCCATGGACTCCGCACGCGCAGCCATGGAAATCGAGGCAGCCGCCGGACTGACCACGGACCGGCCCCTGGAGCGCTACCTCCGCGACGCCCACCACATCTACGCCCCCGCCGGCACCTCCGACATACAGCTCCTCAGACTCGCCGAATCGGCGCTCGGCCTGGACAAGGGCCAGTGGTCCAGGCGACTGGCCATGCCCAAGTCGGCAGATCAGTACGCCGCCGCGTCCGGCTTAACCGAGCAGCAGTGCCCGCCGGGCACTGCCCGACGCGAAGTCCTCAACAGTTCTCAGCCGTGAAGCGGTCATGCGGTCCGTGCATCGATCCCGGGACGTGTTCGGCTCGTAGACGGCGTGATTCAACTGCCCGCAGAGACTTCCCGGTTCCTACGGCCTTCGTCGACGGGGACCGGGAGACCGGGCCTGACCCAGCGCGGCAACCCGCTGTGCTGCCAAGGCCTGGCGAGATCGGTACGACCCATCCAGATCAACCCAACGATTCACAGGAGTTGCCATGCCCAACAACCTCGGCCTCGGCACCACCCACGTACAGCCGCAGACAGCGGACTCGACCACGTCGGACGGCTTCGACCTGGACATCACCCTGCTCGAGGTCGGCGACGCGGCCGGTCTGACCAACCTGACCGACGACGGCTGCGGCTCGACCTGCGGTGCCTGCACCACCGGTGCCGCCTGACAACGACACCTGTCCCTTGTCCGGTGCCGCCACGCCCAGGCGTGGCGGCACCGCTGCCCGCTCCCGTCAATTGGAGGACACTGTGGCTTCTTCCCCTTCAGCGTTCCGGGCTGGAACGACTGCACTGGTGCGTGCGGTGGCCTACCCAGCCCGTCGGTATCCGCCGCTTCCCGATCTCGACGAACGCTCCTCCCCAGGCACCTCGGCCTCCTTGACCTGGTTGCGGACGGTCTGCTCGGATCCCGACATCGCCGAAGCGCTGCAGCATGCAAGCCCGGTCCTTGCCGCGCGAGTCGATGCGCTCCTTGCCGCGAGTGCACCAGTTTTCAAAGAGGTGCGGCGCGTGGTGCTGTCGGTGAGCCGCTACCTGCTGCGGGCCGAGCACAGGGCGACTCCATTCGGGTTGTTCGCCGGCGTAACCACCGCCGACCTCGGATCCGACCCTCACGTGACATGGGGCGCTGAGCCGGCAGTTACCGCTCGGGCCGGGGCCGGATGGATAAGCAATGTGATCGAGCGCTTGGAGGCGTGTTCCGAGCTGCTGGAACGCGTGCCCGTCGTGGTCAACAACACCGCCACCATCCGCGGAGACAGGCTGGTGGTGCCGTTCCTGTCGGAAGCTGCGGGAAACGGCGACGCCACGCGTGCCGTCGAAGCCTCTGTGTCCTTGACCGAACCACTGCACCTGGTGCTGTCCGCTGCCCGCGCACCCATCACTGTCGGCGAACTCGCCGACAAGCTTGCCACTGCATTCCCCTCCACCGGGAACGCGAAGGTCCGGCGCATGATCAGTGAACTGGTCCACCGTCGTGTCCTGATCACGAGCCTGCACGCACCCAGCACGCACACCGATGCCCTCGGGTACTTGCTCGAACAGCTCGACGCCCTGGGCGCCGACAGCCTCCCCTCCAGTGCCCCGCTCGTTTCCCGGCTGCAGGCCGTCGCTGGGGGCCTGCGGGAGTGCGCCACCCGTCCTGGCCGGGAGGCGGTGACTGCTGCCATGTGCTCGATAGCTCCGGGACAGGCGTCCCATCCGTTGGCGGTGGATCTGGCCTTCGACGCACAGATCGGTTTGCCGGCATCGATCGCTCGCGAAGTCGAACGCACCGCCTGGGTGCTGACGCGTGTGAGCGCGCACCCATTCGGTACGGCGCAGTGGAGTGCGTATCACATGCGGTTCTACGAGCGGTACGGCATCGGCACGATGGTGCCGTTGCAGGACGTCGTGGCGGACAGCGGCATCGGGTTTCCCGACGGCTATCCCGGCGCTTCGTCCGGCGAACGGCGGCCGCGTCTTTCCGCCCGGGACGAGGTCTTGGTGCGGTTGGCGCAGTCGGCTGTGCTCGATGGGCTCGAGGAGGTGGTCCTTACCGACGAGCTGGTGGCAGCGCTGGACGTGGGGCCCGAGGAGGTCCGGGTCCCGCCGCATCTGGAGATCGGCGTGCGTGTGCACGCCACCGGTGTCGCCGATCTTCGGCGCGGCCGGTTCCGGCTGGAGGTTGCCAGCGTGTCCCGTGGCGCCGGCGTTTCCATCGGCCGGTTCCTGGACATCCTGCGTCCGGGCGAGCGGGCAGCTTTGTATGCCGAGTTGGCTGACCTTCCGGCCGGTGACAGCAAAACGGTGCCGGCGCAAGTCTCCTTTCCCCCGCTGCTACCGCAGACCGCACACGTCGCCAGGGCTCCGAAGGTCCTGTCGACGGTGATCAGTTTGCAGGAGCACCGTGTACCTGGCCCCGAGGTGCTGACTCCTGCGGACTTGGCGGTGGGCTGCGATGGCCGCCGGATGTATGTCGCTGCCCCCGGACGGGGGCAGCGCATCGAGCCGGTGGGCCTGCACGCGCTCAATTTGGTGCGCCACACCCCACCTCTGGCACGGTTGTTGGCGGAGTTGCCCCGCGCCCAGTGCGCTCAGGTCACGCTGTTCGACTGGGGCGCTGCGGCGGCGATGCCGTTCCTGCCTCGGGTGCGGTACGGCCGGACGGTGCTGGCTCCGGCCCGCTGGCGGCTGGAGCCATCCGAGCTGCCTGGCCGCGGGCGTTGTCGAGCCGAATGGGACGACCAGTTCGCGCAGTGGCGGGTGCGGCGGCGCCTCCCGCAGCGGGTGTTCCTCGCCGAGGGCGACCAGCGCCTGTTCCTTGATCTTGACCAAGCGGGCTACCGGACACTGCTGCGGCACCATCTGGACGGTGCCCGTCCGGCGGTTCTCGTCGAAGCGCCCGGCCCTGAAGCGTATGGCTGGTGCGAAGGTCGCGCCCACGAGATTGTGGTCCCGGTCAAGGCGACCCGTCCGCCGGCCTGGCCGGCTCTGCCCGCCCCGACCTGGGCCCGCGCGGCTTCTCCCGCCCAGGTACAGGCCCCCGCCGGCTCGTCGCTGCTGCTCATCTCCCTGTATGGGGACATCCGCCGCCAGGACGCCGTACTAGCCAACCATGTGCCTGCGCTGCTTGCGCGGCTCGGGGACCCAGCGTGGTGGTTCGTTCGCTTCCGTGACCCCGATCAGCACCTGCGCCTGCGGATCGCCCTGCCCGGCCCAGGCGCCTTCGCGAAGACCGCTCGCACGGTGAGCGCCTGGGCAGATGAACTGCGCGAGGCTGGATTGCTGTCCGACTTACGGTTCCCCACCTCCTACCGTGAATTGGGCCGCTGGGGCTCCGGACCGGCTTGGGAAGCGGCCGAGGAGGTGTTCCGTGCGGATTCGCGGGCTGTCCTGGCCCAACTCCGCCAGTATCCGCGCCCGCACCAGCGGGCACTGGTGGCCGCACACTTCGTCGCGATCGCTTCCGCGTTCCTAGGCAGTACCCAGGCCGGTATGCGCTGGCTGATCGGCCATGTCCCTCCCACTGCGCCCGGACCCGTGCCTCGCGAGCATTTCATCGACGCAGTGCACTTGGCTGACCCGTCCGGCAGCTGGGCAGCCCTGCGTGAAATACCCGGCGGAGCCGCCATCCTTGCGGCGTGGGCCGACAGGGACGCCGCGTTGGCGGCCTACCGGCCGCACCTGCCCGGCCCCGACACCCAGGGCATCGACGTCGACGACGTCCTGACATCCCTGCTGCACGTCCACTTCGTGCGACACGTGGCAGTCAACTTCCCTGAAGAGGAGATCTGTCTCTACCTCGCGCGCGCCGCAGCGCTGGCCTTCACTGCCCGCACCAGCAGGAGTGCCCGATGACCGAGCATCCCGCACTCGCCCTGGCCGACGCCGTTGCCACCGAACTCACCGACCCTGCAACAGCGCCGCTGGACAAGCCGGCCGTGACATCGCACCGGCAGTCCCTCGCCCACGGTCTCCCCGGCATCGCTTTGCTGCACATCGAACGCGCCGCAGCAGGACGAGGCCCGTGGCAGCACGCCCACACCTGGCTTACTGCGGCCGCCAGCACTCCCCTGACCAGCGGGCCGGACAGCCACCCCTTCTACGGTGCGCCCGCCCTTGCCCACGCCCTCGCCTGTGCTGCTGAGCACCTGCCGAATGCCTACGCGAGCGCCCTTGACGCGCTGGATCAGCAGATGCGCATGGATGTAGCCCGCCGCTTGGACACCGCGCGTCGCCGCCTCGACGCAGGGGACCTTCCGGCCCTCGCCGAGTTCGACGCGATCCGGGGCCTGGCCGGCTACGGCGCCTACCTCCTGCGCCGACCAGGCAGCGAGGACGCCCTGCGCGCCATCCTGGAGTACTGCGTGCACCTGACCGAACCGATCACTCACGACGGAGCGAGCCTTCCCGGCTGGTGGACTCCCCTTGGACCATCCGGCCGGCTGGACGAACGGTTCCCCGGCGGGCACGCCAACAACGGCATGGCACACGGAGTCGGCGGCGTCCTCGCCCTGCTCGCCCTCGCCGCCCGGCGCGGCCACCTCGTAGAAGGCCACCACCATGCGCTACGCACGATCCTGGCATGGCTGGACCAATGGCAACACAACACCGGCAGCGGCCCATCCTGGCCGTACTGGGTCACCCAGGAAGACATGCGCACCGGCGAGCTCCCCCACACCGGGTCACAGCGACTGTCGTGGTGCTACGGCACCGCAGGTATTGCCCGCGCGCAGCAGCTTGCCGCGCTCACGCTCGGCGACACCGCCCGCCAAGTCGTAGCCGAACATGCCCTGTCAGTGGCCCTGCACGAACCGTCGCAGCTTCGGCACACGACGGACCCGGGCATGTGTCACGGCGTCGCGGGCCTGGCACACATTGCGGCCCGTGCCCTCCAAGACGCCCATGCATCGACGCGCCCGCAACTGCTCGCGGTCCTGCCCACGCTCCTGGACGTAGTCCACTCGCCGCAGGCCCACCCCACACCAGCAGCACAAGCACTGCTGCACAACCACCGTGCCGGGGCGGGATTCCTCGATGGTGCCGCCGGCATCGCCTTGGCCCTTCTCGCCCCCACCACCGGCTCGTCACCCCGAACTGCCTGGGACGCCTGCCTGCTCCTGGGCTAGCCCTGCCGACCGCGTAAAGGAATCCTGTGTCCCCCACCCTCTGGCACCAGCACAACGTCGTCTTCCCTCACCGCAGAACCGCCCAGCAAGTCATTGCCGAGCGCATCGGCCCGACCCTGGAGCTGGCCCAAGAAGCCGACCAGCTCACCGGCTGGTGGTTCATGAACAAACAGCCCTGGCCACTGCGCTACCGTGCCGCGCAGCCCTCCGAACTGATCGAGACCCTGCTCACCAGCCTCGTCCACGACGGCACGGCACTTGCGTGGCACCCAGCCATCTACGAACCCGAAACCGACGCGTTCGGCGGCCCACACGCCATGGCCACCGCCCACCAGCTCTTCCACCACGACAGCCGCCACCTTCTCGCCCAACACCACAGGCCAGCACTCCTCGGCCGCCGGGAGACCGCTGCACTGCTGGCCAGTTCCATGATGCGCGCGGCAGGACTGGACTGGTACGAGCAAGGAGACGTGTGGGCCAAGGTCGCCGCTCTGCGACCCACCGCCCCCACCCTGGCCCCTGAGCGCGCGACCGCACTGACATCGGCGATGCGCGCCTTGATGACCACCGAGCCCCATCGCCTGTGCCGGCCCGGCCGACCGCTCGACGGACACAGCACATGGGTGGACGCCTTCGAAGAAGCCGGGGCCACCCTCGCCGACCTCGGTCGTTGCGGTCAACTCACGCGAGGCCTACGTGCCGTCATCGCCCACCACGTGATCTTCCACGCCAACCGCGCCGGTCTCCCCCTGGACGACCAAAGCGCCCTGTCCCACATCGCACGAGAGGCCATCATGGGATCCAGTGACAACACCGCGTCAACCAACAAGCCCACACCCACCGCCAGTAGCGTCGACACGGTGACCACCGACGCCACCACCACGCCAGCAGCCGACGCCGAACAGCTCCGCAACGCACTGGTCGACCAGCTCCAAGCCGACGGCCACGCCCGCACCCCAGCCGTCGCAGCCGCCCTGCGGAACGTTCCCCGCCATCTGTTCGTACCCGACGCCCCACTCGAAGACGCCTACGCCAACACGCCGGTACACATCAAGTACGACACCGACGGCACCTCGATCTCCTGCGCCTCCCAGCCCGAAGTCGTCGCCCTGATGCTGGACCAACTCGACGTCCAACCCGGCCAGAACATCCTCGAGCTCGGCGCAGGGACCGGCTACAACGCCGCGTTGCTGGCCCATCTCGTGGGCGAGCACGGGCACGTCACCACCATCGACGTCGACGAAGACCTCGTCCAAGGCGCCCGGGCGCACCTGGCTGCGGCCGGCTACAGCAACGTCGAAGCCCTCACCCGCGACGGCGCTGTCGGTCACGCTTCCGGCGCCCCGTACGACCGGATCATCGCGACCGTCGGCGCCCACGGCGTACCCCACGCCTGGACGCAGCAGCTCGCACGCGGCGGCCGGCTTCTGACCCCGCAGCGGCTGACGGGCAGCGTCTCACGCTCCATCGCCTACGAACACCACGAAGGGCGGTGGATCTCCGTCGACAGCGCGATGAACACCTTCATGCCGCTACGCAAGGGCATCGCCGACGACGACCGCCAGACCGTCCCCCTCGCCGAAGACGGCACCGTGCGGCTCCAGGCCCCGGCAGGACACGAGGTCGACATCGCAGCACTGGCCGGTGTCCTTGCCCAGCCACGCACCACACAGACCTGGACCGGAGTGTTGTTCCGGGCCATGGAGAGCCCCGAGTGGATGGAACTATTCGTGTCCTGCTCCGTGCCCTCCGGTCTGTTCCGGATGCTGTTCCCTCCATCCGCAAAGGGCACCCTCCTCACCAGCGACCCCTACCCGTCCTCCACCGCGGCCGTCGAGGAGGGAGCCCTCACCTATCTCGCCCGGCGCCTGTCGCAGCAGACCACCCCGGACGGCGGCAAGCTGTGGGAGTTCGGAGTCATCGGGCACGGCCCCGGAAGCGAGGACCTCGCCGCCATCGTCGCCGAAGCCATCCGCACCTGGGACCGCCTCTATCGCGACCGGCAAGCCACCTTCGAGATCCAGCCCCTCGATGCACCCGCTGACCCACCATGCTCCGGCCACTTCACACTTGCTACTCCGCTAAACCGCATCGCCGTCGCCTGGCATTGAGCCTTCCCCGGGTGCCTGCCGACCCTGCGGTCGGCGGGCACCCTGCCCCACTCCCCGATTCAAGGGACGCCCATGGACCTGGATCCGCGCGGCGCCATAGCCCAGCGCATCCCATTGATCGCACGTTTCCGCCCCGCCTGCCTTCCGCTGCCCGAACGCATCCAGTCGCTCGTCGAACTCGCCCGCTCCGCGGCAGACCGGGTTGACCAGGGCAGTGCTTCGGCTGTCTTCAATCAAGCCGCACTCCTCGCCTCCGACCTCGATCTCCCGGACCTGGCCAACAGGTGGTGTCACCAGCACGCCGCCGCCTACCTCCATGCCTGCCCCCTGCCCGGCATGAGCGCGATCCGCGCGCTCGAGCCGATCGTCAACCTTGCCCGCCTCCACATCCGCGCCGGCCGCGCCAATGACGGT
This sequence comes from Actinacidiphila glaucinigra, assembly GCF_900188405.1. Classification (GTDB taxonomy): domain Bacteria; phylum Actinomycetota; class Actinomycetes; order Streptomycetales; family Streptomycetaceae; genus Actinacidiphila; species Actinacidiphila glaucinigra. Next base: position 58,372 of record NZ_FZOF01000021.1, read on the forward strand.
CACACGCACCTGCTCTCCCTCTACAACGCCGTCTGCTCCGGCACTGCCTGCGACTTCGGCACCATCACGGTGCCAGCCCAACTCACCAGGACAGAAGAAGACCACAACGAAGTCCGCGCCTGGCTGTGGCGCGTCCTGCTCGCCGACGGCACCCGCGCCCTCACCGCCACAGGCCGCTGGGACGAAGCCCTCACCCACGTCCAGGCACACCGCGGTGTCGGTAGCCGCATGCTCGACGGCCGACAGGTAGCGGTGATCGCCGCTCTCACCCAGCGGGACACCGCACAGGCCGCCAGGCTCATCGTCGAAACAGCCCCCGGCGAACCCTGGGAACAGCAGATCACTCTCTGTCTGAACGTCCTACGTAAGCGCACGGACGGCAAAGCCAAAGAGGCAGACCTGGAAGATTTGGCGAACTCCTACACCGAAGACGGCCCCTCAGGCCACGGCATGACCGTCTTCGACATCCGTCACGGCCTGACCATCCTGGACCTCATCGAAAACGCCGAAAACCCCCACGCCCGACGCCTGGCCGAAGATCTATACCGACGCACCATGCACGCCCTCGACGGCTACGCCGCCCGGGAAATCACCTCAGACCCACTCTTCACCACCGCGGCTACAAGCCCCCAGATCGACTCCTGCCACGCCCTGATCCAACGATGCGGTCTCAACACACGAAACCTCAACCAGCCAGACCACGCGCTAGTTTCCCGTGCCCTGACCTCCAGCAGCAACGTCATCCACCGCAGCCTGGCCCCATAGGAAGCCCCCAGTGCACTCACCACAAGGTCGCAAGAACTCCCGCCAGCGTGACTGCATTCCATTGCCATAGACAAGGCCGATGGTGCTGCGAGTCGCCAAGGGCCTGTACCAGGCCTGAACGACGCTGGCCACGCAGCGATCCTCGTCGGCCAGCACAGCCCGACATCCCCATGGACCCGGTGCTGTCCTCCTATCTCGACCACCTCAACGAGCTGGTCTACCGGCGCGACCTCCCCATCGCGAAGGAATGTGGTGACCACTACAGGCCGCTGGCGCTAACCTCACCCTGCCCCCAGCCGACCTCGGCCGGATCGACGTGGTCTTGTGAGAGGTCGTTAAGTCCGATTTCCCTGGTTCGCGATCGCTCGATCGTGGTACTGATCCTCGTCCGGGCCGACTGTTCGTCATGCCCATGCTGAGATGTGGGCATGGAGCGAAGACCGTATCCGAGCGACTTATCGGATGAGCAGTGGGCGTTGATCGAGCCGATGATCACAGCCTGGAAGCAGGGCCGGGTAGCGCGGTCGGCGACCGGGGATCCCGGGTCCTGCGACCTGCGGGAGGTCGTGAACGCGATCTTCTACCAGAACCGGACCGGCTGCCAGTGGCGCTATCTGCCCCACGACCTGCCGACCTGGTCGGCGGTGTTCTACTACTTCACGCTGTGGCGTCAGGACGGGCTCGACCAGCGGGTCCAGGAACTCCTGCGTTGCCAGGTGAGGGAGAGAGCCCGCCGATTAGAGGACCCGTCCCTCGTGATCATCGACACCCAGTCCGTGCGCGCGGCCGCCGGTGTCCCGAAGACCACGACGGGACTGGACGCCACAGGAGGATGTCGGGCCGCAAGCGGGGACTGGCCGTCGACGTTCTGGGGCTGATCATCGGCGTCGTCGTGCTCGCCGCGTCCGCCCACGACAACGCCGCCGGCACCGCTCTGCTCGACCAGGCGGCCGAGCGGTGCGGGATGCGCCTGGAGAAGGCTCTGGTGGACCAGGGCTTCAAGGACGAGGTTCTCATCCACGGTGCCCTGCTGGACATCGACGTCGAGGTCGTCCGCCGCAACCCGGCTGACCAGGGCAAAGGCTTCGTCCCGCAGCCCAAGCGGTGGATCGTGGAGCAGGTCAACGGCACGTTGATGCTGCACCGGCGCCTCGCCCGTGAGTACGACCACCGACCCGACACCTCCACCTCGCGCGTCTACTGGGCCTCGATCGCGAATATGGTCCGCCGCCTCACCACACCGAGTCCGGCCTGGCGCGACGCCCTCGGGCTGGCCGCGTGAACGTCATCGAGCTCCTGGCCGACCTTCAGGCCCAGCACGACGAGACCACCGCTCGGGCCGTTGAACTGCGCGAACAGATCAAGCACTTGACTACCGCCCTGGCCGAGATCGAAGCGCGACTCGCGGACCTGGCCACCACCCGGAAGGTCATCGCCGAACTCGCACCGGCTGGAGGCCAACCCGCACCGCCCGAGACGAACACCGCCTACCAGGCCATCGTGAACGCCTTCAACCAGCACCCCGACCAAGAGTTCCGAGCCCGTGAGCTGCACGAACTCCTCGGCATGCCCACCGACGAGGCATCCGTCAACATCACCCGCAGCCGTCTCGGACGCCTCACCCGCCAAGGCTTCCTCACCCAGCCCGGACGCGGCCGCTACCAGAAACGGACTTAACGACCTCTGAGCAGCAGGGGTATCACTCAGTGACCCCCGCAGCGCGGCCGGCCGCCAGGCGATTGACGTGAGCGCGGATCCGTCCGCGGTCGTCGGGAAAAACACTGTCCCACTCAGCGTCCAGGCGAAACCACGCGGCCTGCTGGCCCTGCTCGCCGCGGAGCGGCACATCGCGTCCGACAATCGCGGCGTAGGACAGGCCCAGCGTCGGGGACCAGTCGGCCCGATAGGAGCGGACCGCCACGGCCGCGGGCTGATCAAGCAACTCGGCCTGCAGGCTGGTCTCCTCAAACAGTTCTCGGGCCGCCGCCGCACGCGGCCCCTCGCCCGGCTCCACCTTGCCGCCGGGCGGCACCCAGCCACGCACACGGTGCTTGACCAACAGCACGTACTCCAAGCGGGGGTCGGTGACCCACACCTCGGCCGCAAGCGGCTCCATCGGACGCTGCAGCGCTTCCTCCAACCACGACCGAGCGTCGTCGAACTCCCACGCGGCGAGGCCAGCATCCGCTACAGCCTCGTCCAAGGTCGCCTGCCCCTCATCATCATGACTCACCCGCACCACCCTAGAGCGACGGACCAGCCACTTGTTGCAGGGATGGCGGACCGCCCTCCGGTCGTGTCCGGGCGAGCCGCCCCGGTTCTGGAACGGTTGGGCGATCGCTCATGGTGTCCGCATTTCACGGAGGAGCCAACGGCACAATGACCGAACGTCGGAACTGCGGGCCTGAGTGGTACGGGGCGGCGCTCACCTCCTGACCGCACCACACCGCGCCGCGCCGCGCCGCACCAACGAACCGATCGTGCTGGTTCACGTGCCACCGCAGGAGGTGTGCCGGCCGCACTGTTGGTGGAGGTGTATCAGCACGGCGAGGGCGCGGTGGAGCCGTTGCCGTGGATCCTGATCCGTGCAGCCGATGTCGATCCAGAGCAGGTTTGGCAGCTCGCCGACGCGATCGCCACCGCCCGGCATCTGCCGATCACCGTCGTTCTGCCCGCGACCCCGGCGACCCGGCAGGCCTTCCCCCACAAAAGAGAGGGGGACGGCCATGAGCGACACCACGTGGGCCGCCGGTGAACAGCACCTGGGGCTTCGGCGACCTGGACTGGTAGCCGACAAGAGCGAAGGGGCTGCTGCCGCGATGATCGCGGCAGCAGCCCCTTCGGCTCTTACAAGGGGTGTCACCCGACACGTCCCCGCTGCAGATGGCGCGCCTACCTGCCTGGCGAGGTGTAGCGGGCTCCGCCCGGGGGCCGGGCGGTGGTGTGCGGTGGTGAAGTCGCGGGCTGCTGCTCACCCGAGGGCTGGCAGTGCGGGCAGAGTGGCGGCCGAGGTCGGTGTCGATGGTTCCCCATCCGCGGCAGCGCTCGCAGTCGCGGGCCAAGACAGCGTTGGCGCAGGGAGCGGGGCTTGCCCCGTCGGTCATACCGCGCTTCCTCCGACTGCGTCGGGCGGTAAGGGGCAGGCGCGCCGATCGCGCACCCGCTTGGTTCGTCACATGTGGGTGAAGATCTTCTCGGCGTCGAAGCGGGAGACTGGCTGGCGAGAGACGCGTGTCTCGTCCGGGTAGCCGAGCATGACGAGCAGCGTCGTGGTGAAGTCGGTGTCGGTGAGGTCGAACGCTTCGTCGATCGTCGCGCGGTCGAAGCCTTCCAGCGGGGTGGCGTCGACTCCGAGAGAAGCGGCGGCCATCATGGTCGCGCCGACCACGAGGTAGGTGTTCTTCTCCAGCCAGTGGAGTACGTCGCCGCCATAGTTCTCCGACTGGATCTCCACGAAGTTGGACGCTCCAGCCTCCCATCCCTTCTGGATCTCCGGGTCCGCGAAGCGACCGTCCGCGCGCTCCTTCGCGAAGATCTCCTGCAGGTGCTTGTCGGGAATCGTCTTGCGGGTCGTGAACACGATCGCGTGCGACGCGTTTCGCACCTTCTCCGCGTTGTCCGCGAAGCGGCCGACGAGAGCGTCCGCAAGCTTGTCCTTGCCGGCCTGCGACTCCAGCACATGGAAGTGGTTCGGCTGGATGTTGACCGTCGTCGGCGAGCTGCGCAGGTAGCGCAGCAGGAGCTGAATGGTCTCCTCCGGGATCTTCTTGTTCGGGTCGAAGTAACGGGTGAGGTGCTTGGTGATCAGAGTGTCGAGCTCCATGGCTGGCTTTCGTTTCCTTGTCGGAGAGATCGGTTCAGGAGGCGGATTACGGGTGTGGGAGTCACGTCAGTACGGGGCGAAACGTCGCTGTCATGGCGACCTCTGTGCCAGTCGACGTGTCGTGAGGTTGCTGGTTACGCGCCCGCACCGGGGATGTCGACGGCGGTGTCGTTGACGTTGTTGAGGTAGTTCGTGAGCAATGTGACGACCACGACGGTGACGATCGCCTGGATCTCGGGGTCCGTGTACCCGGCCTCGCGGACCGCGGCGATGTCCTCGTCGCCCACCTGACCGCGGGTCTCGATCACCTGCTGGGAGAAGCGAGCGACTGCGGCACGCTTGGGATCGGTGGATCCGCCGGTGCGGGCCAGCTCGATCTCCTCGGTGGACATGCCTGCGAGGTTCGTGGAGATGTATCCGTGCAGCGCCGAGCAGTAGGCGCAGTTGTTGGAGTGGGACGTGGCCAGCGCGATCGTGTGGCGGGTCTTCGCGTCGAGGAGCTTCGCGATGCTGCCCTGCAGGCTCATCACGATCTCCAGGACGGCCGGGTTGCCGGCGAGCGTGGTGAACATGCCCGGAGCGAAGCCGAACTGCTTGGCGATGGTGTCGAGCGTGCCCTGCGTCTTGGCGTCGATGTCGGTGAGCTCGGGCGTGGTGAGACGAGACATGGTGGTGGTCCTCCGGGCGGTATCAGTTCTGGGCTGCTCAGCCCACTCAGAGTCAACCCGACGCGGAATGGGCTGTCAAGCCCAATCAGTGTTCATGTTGGGCTGCTAAGCCCAATCTGCGGGGTAGGGTGGTGACATGCAGATGAACGATGGATCGCGTGATCTTCGCGGGCGCACCGGCAAGGGGCTGGCGACGCGAGGTCGCATCCTCGAGCACGCCGCGGACTTGATCTACACGCGGGGGGTCCACGCGACGAACAACGAGCTGGTGCGAAGATCAGCGGGGATCAGCGGCTCGCAGCTGAGCCACTACTTCCCGAACAAGGAGAGCCTGGTGCGCGCCGTCATCGACTGGCAGGCCGAGAGCGTGCTCGGCTTCCACCGAAGCGAACGGTTCGCCGGCTTCGAAACGATCGAGGCGTACCAGGAGTGGGCGGACTTCTACGTCGTCTCCGGGCGCCCGTTCGAGAACGGCTGCAGCCTTGGATCCCTCGCGAGCGAGATCGTCAAAACCGATCTGGATGTCCGCGACGACCTCACCCGGGTCTTCGCCGAATGGCAAGACATCTTCCGAGCGGGACTCGAGCGGATGCAAGATGCCGGACGACTCGACGCGTCGGCGGATCCCGCGCAACTCGCACACATGCTGATCGCCGCCTACCAGGGAGGCAGCCTGCTCGCGCAGATCGCCCGCGACGTAGCACCATTGCGTGACGCGCTGTATGCCGCGGTCGAAAATCTTCGCGCCTACACAACGTCAGACGACGTCGCGCGAACCTGATACGAAGCCCCGGCCTCTTGTTCCAGAGTTCCGTCGGCTTGGGCCAGCGGGCCCCCACAACGCTGCGGGCTCGCAGCCAGCCTAGGGCTGGCCGGCGCCGTTACTCCTGGCCAGGGACACAGCCAGCCTCCACGTGTCAGTCCCCGCGTCGCTGGTCGTCGCTTTCCTGGCGCAGCTGCTCAGCGCGCTGAGTGAGCGCGTCGACGCGCGCGGCAACCTCTGGATGGCCGGGCAGGAGGTGGGCGCGGGTGGCTTCGAGGGGGACCATCAGGCGCGCCGCGTCGTCGCGGGCGAGGGCTGCGTCGATGTCGGCGATGGCTGATCGGGCTCCGGGAGGTAGGTCGGTCAGCTCGGTGACGTGAGCGGCCAGGCGGCGCAGGTCAGCGGCGTTGTCGCGCGCCCAGGCAGTGACGAGGCGGTCGGCCGCGCGGCGGTCCCGGGTCGCTTTCACGCGCTCCTCTCCCGTGCAGCCCGCCGCTCCCGGCTGGAGACGTAGGTAGCGGCGTTCGGCGGCCTGACGACTGGCAACCCCGAGCGGACCGGCCAGGTCGGCCCAGCTCGCGCCGGCGGCTCGGGCGGTTTCGATCAGCCCTCTCTCCCAGCTGGCGAGCTGCTCGCGCACCTCCCGCAGGAGCATCAGCGAAGCGAGAGCCTGCCCGGTGTCGCCGGCAGGTGCCGGCCCCGCGTCGGCGGCACGGGCCTCGCGCAAGGCGCGGTCGATGGCACCGAGAGCGGTGGCTGCGGCCATGAGCGGTACGGGGCCGTCGTCATCGGCATCCCTCAGCGCGGGGCGCGCCGTAGCGTCCATCAGGGCCGCCTTTCGTCATCCGTTTGACGACACAGGGTTTGTCATCATCTGGATGACATGCTACAACGGATGTAGGTGAAGCGCATTGGCAGTCACTGCCCGAACCCTTGGAGGTGTTTCACGATGTTGATGCGCACCGACCCCTTCCGTGAGCTGGACCGTCTGACCCAGCAGCTCCTGGGAACGTCTGGCACCTGGTCGAGGCCCCAGGCGATGCCGATGGACGCCTACCGTGAGGGCGACCGTTACGTGATCGCCCTCGACATGCCCGGCGTGACCCCGGACGCGATCGACATCGACGTCGAACGCAACATGCTCACGGTCAAGGCCGAACGCCGCCCGGTCGCCAAGGCCGACGACGTGCAGATGGAGCTGTCCGAACGGCCCCTCGGTGTCTTCTCCAGGCAGCTCGTGCTCGCCGACACCCTGGACGCCGAGCACATCGAGGCCGACTACGACGCGGGTGTCCTGACCCTGCGCATCCCAATCGCGGAGCGGGCCAAGCCCCGCAAGATCGCGATCACGTCCACCGGAGACCGCAGGCAGATCAGCGGCTGACCCCCAGCCGCGCTTGATCCCGGCAAGCAGCCAGCGGAGGACGGTCACCGTACGCACGCTCCTCGGGTCCGTCCTCCGCATCACCGCAAGGGGGAATCGTGGCCATGCGACCGGAGGTGTTCCTGGCACAGGTCCAGGAACGCGGTGAATACTCCACTCCGCAGGAGGCGGACCGGGCGGCCCGCGTCGTACTTGGACTGCTCGGCGCCCATGTGGTCGGCAAAGAGCGTGCCGAACTCGCCGCCCGCCTGCCGGAGACCTACGCACTCATCTTGCTCAACCCACTCCAGGCCGTCGAGCCACTGGACGCCGAACGGTTCGTGCGGGCCACCGCCGCATGGATCGAAGGCGCCAGCGAACAGACCGCCAGGTGGGACGTCGGCGCCGTCCTTAGCGTGGCTGCCGACGAGGCCGGACCAGACCTGCTGCGACGACTCCTACTCCAGTTGCCGCCCGGCTACGACCTGCTGTTCGGCCACCTTGAGCCGGCCTGACCTTCACCGCCGAGGGGCGGGGCACGCCGCTCCCGCCCCACAGCATCACAAACAGAGAAAGGCACACCGATGTACGCGCAGCGCCAAGCGGCCGCCCCCGTCTCGGCGATGACGTTCGAGGCGATGGTTGAACAAGTCCGCTACGACGGCGCCTACCCAACCCACGACCGGGCAGAGCAAGCCGTTCGCCATGTGATGGCAGGCCTGGGCCGGCAATTGATCGGCGATGAACGCGTCGCCCTCGCCGCCCGGCTTCCCCTCGAGGCCGCACTTGAGCTCACCGCCCAGGTTCCGCGCACCGAACCGCTTACCGGATTCGATTTTGTCAGCGACCTGGCCGCCCGCACCGGCGGAACACCAGCCACCGCACGCTGGGACGCCGGGATCGTCTTCGCGGTACTCCGGCGCCTGACCGGGGACGACCTCATCAGCAGCGTCCTCGCACAGCTGCCCAGCGGGTACGCCTTGCTCTTCGGCCGCGCCGAACTAGCTCCGACTGGGTAACCCGGTGGACAACCTGCAGGTGACGGGCCCCACTACCCCCGAACACCAGCCAGCTCGCTACCCGCTCCCCTGACAGCGCCTACTCCCGGGTCCTCGCGCAACGAGGACCCGGCAGAGCGCCGATGGCAGGACAGCCCACATGCGCAGTCCATCCAGCGCTCCACAACCGCAGCGACGCCAGCAGGACCAGTAAGCCAGGGGTGTCCCACTCCTGAACTGAACCTCGCCGCGCCACCCCAACGACCCGATCGTGCTCGTTCGCGTGCCACCCAAGACGTGTGCCAGCCGACCACCACCGTGGTCATCCGTTGGAACGCTCTCGGTCTCTGCGCAGTGGACGCGCTCTACCCAGACGGTCCCCGACTCGGGTCGGCCCGGATCGACGGTGGCGAACTGTTTCCCGCACGCCATCGCAGGCCCCGCTTCACGTGAACTGGTCGGCGCCGACAACGCCCCAGGACTGGGTGGCGGACCAGTGGGCGTTTACCGTGCTGCCGAGGTCGGTGCCGCTGGGTATAGCAGGCTGGTCGTGATCACTCGGCGCAGGTCATAACGTAGCCCAAGCGTGGGTGAAGGCGGGCGTCGCGGACCTCCCGCGGCCTGCCGGGCCGGCGACGTACTGCGGGAGCTGTGACTGCAGCTGGGTCACCGGTGAGGACGGCCAGGCCGGCAAGTGCCCCTGTCGGACCGGCGAGAGGCCGTGACCGGGCCTCGATTTCACTCACCGGAATCAGTGGTGACGTGCCGTGAAAATTCACCGCCCCGCATACAAGGACAAAGGCGGATGAGATGTGTCAGTGCGCTCATGATCTCTATTGGAGGCGGTGAGTTGGAGCCGTACGGTGCGTCGTATGTCGCACCGCGGCACCCGCCGCATGATGCGCTGCTGTCCCGGGAGCACCGTCCCGGTGAGCGCGCGTCAGCGGCGGGCGTTGCTGCGGTTACGCAGCCGATGCCAGGGGGAGGCCGTCCCGTGCCGAGCACCACCGACCAACGCCGCCGTCAGAACCGCCAGGCCCGTCAGGGAGCAGCAGTGGCGGCCGCCGTGTTCGCGGGCGTTCTCGCCCTTGCTGCCTGTGGTGGTGACCAGGACTCCGCCAAGCTGGCCGCCGCATCGGGCAGCGCCAAGGCTGCGCCGTCGAAGGCTGCCGCCGTGTCGACGGATCCGACTCCGGTCGCCAAAGACAAGGTCGAGGCCGCCTTTCAGGGCTTGGTCGACGCGGAGACCGCCGGCTTCGCGAAGGCCACGTTCGAGGGCACGGACATCGAGCACTACGCCTCCGGGCAGGTCCTCACCGACGACAAAAGGACGCTGCTGATCAACCGGGCCAACAACGTCGTCACGAAGGGGAAGCCCACCTTCTCCGTCACCAAGACCACCGTGGACCTGTCGGTGACCCCGCACCGCGCCGCACTGACGGTGTGCTGGGACGACACGAACTGGACGCCGGTAAAGAAGGCGACCGGCAAGAGCGTCGCCGCACCGAACCAGGCCAAGCGCTACGTGGTGAACTCCACGCTCCGAACGATCGGGACCCGGTGGGTGGTCACCGATAGCACGGCCGACCGGGAGCAGTCGTGCTGAGGCGGCCGCTGGCGGCCCTCGCCGTCACGAGCGGTCTTCTGGTCGCGGCAATGAGCCCTGCTGTCGCGGACACCGGGGTCGTATGCCCGTCGCGGGGGTCCTGCCAGGTCGGGGTGACCGTGCCCGGCAAGTCAGGCGGCACCACGCCCAGCAACCAGGGCACCGGCAGCGGACCTTCCTCCCGGCGGTGCGTGGACACGCTGCAGGACGTCGAGGTGCCCTGCTACCTGAAGGATCTGGGGTGGTGGAGCCCGAACTGCTACTTCAAGGTCATGGAGCCGCAGCCGCCGACTGGGGACCCGGCCTGGCAGGGCCACAAGCCCGGTGACGGCGCCGTGTACGACGCGTACTGCCCCGATGAGGGGCCGCCGGTGCAGTGGCGTGCCGCGCCGCCGCCGGGCATGGACGGCAGTGTCGATCCGGCTCAGCTCGCCGCCGAGGCCGTGAAGCGGCTGCCGATCGACGGCCCGGACATCGGGGTCGTGCCGGAGCCCGGCAAGACGGGTGTGGTCGGGATGCCGGTGTGGCTGTGGAACCGCACCAGCCCCCGCACCTGGGGCCCGGCCGTGGAGTCGGTGACCGCGGGCGGCATCACGGTGACGGCGACGGCGCACGTGTCGCAGATCGTGTGGGACATGGGCGACGGCCACACCGTCACCTGCGGCGCCGGCACCCCGTACAAGGAGTCGGAAGGCGCGAAGGACTCCCCCAGCTGCGGCTACCGCTACGCCACCACGTCCAACGGGGGTGAGGGCGACGTGTTCTGGGTGACCGCGACCGCCACCTGGGACGTGCACTGGGGCGGCGGCGGACAACGCGGCGACCTCACCACGACAGGCTCTTCCCAGGTCCAGCTGCGCGTCGGCGAAGTTCAGGTCCTCGGCCAGTGACCAGCTGACGTCCCCACACAGGAGGCACTCCTTATGAGCAGCACCGCCCGATCCGTCTCCCCGGCCTCCGCGGCCGCGCCGACAGCCTCAGCGGGGCCGCAGGCCGGGCCGGTCGCTGCGCCGCGGATGGTCCGGCAGCGCCGGCGCCGCCCCGGCTTGATCGCCCTGTCGGTCGCGCTGATCGCCGCTGGCGGCCTGTCCGGGGCGGTGCTGTACTCCCGTTCCGGTCACCGCACTCCGGTGATCGTCGTCGCGCGCGATGTGCCGGTCGGCTCCCGCATCACCGAGGCCGACCTCGCTACGGCGTCGATCGCCCTGGACTCGGCCGTGCGGTCCGTGAAGGCTTCCCGAGCTGGCGGGCTGGTTGGGCAGCGCGCCGCGACCGATTTGAAGGCGGGCTCTCTGCTCGCGCCGTCCCAGGTCACCGACCAGTCCCTGCTCGGGCCCGGTGAGCAGCTGGTCGGGGTGAGTGTGAAGCCGTCCCAGCTTCCGGCGACGCCTCTGGTGCCCGGGGAGAAGGTGCTGATCGTGTCCACCCCCGACTCCAACGGCGCGCCGTCCCGGACCGCGACCAACGGCGACGGCTCCACGGCAGAGAACGGGGTGGGGCCGGTGGCGTTGTCAGCGAAGGTCGTCGCGGTCGGTCGGCCCGCGGCCGCCGCGGGAGCGTTGGTGGTCGACGTTGCCGTGCCCGCCGCCGAGGGGCCTGCGCTGGCGGCGCAGGTCGCCACTGGGAACGTCGCCCTGGTCGTGGTCGCACGGGACGGTTCGTGATGGCGGTCATCGCGCTGGCCGGAGGCCTCGGCGCGCCGGGTGTGACGACCACGGCAATGGCGCTGCTGCTGACCTGGCCGCTGGAGGGCGGGCATCGGGTGGTGCTGGCGGAGTGCGACCCGGACGGCGGGGCGATCCTGCCCGGAGCATTGCAAGGGACTCTCGGTGGCACGCATGGGCTGCGGAACCTCGCGCTCGCGGCGCGTCAGGGTCAGCTTGGTGAGGCGTTCTGGCGGCAGCTGGTAGACGTCACCGACGCTGGCACCCGCGACCGGCTGGTTCTCCCGGGCCTGTATGACCCGGCGCACGCGTCGTCGATGGGTCCGGTGTGGAAGCCGCTGTCGGCGATGTTCGCCGGGATCGAAGCCCACGCCCATGACGTGCTGGTCGACCTCGGCCGGCGTGGCGCGTTCGGCCCGTCGCAGGTCCTCGCGCAGCGCGCCGACGTGATGCTGCTGGTCGCCCGGAACACCCTGCGCGGACTGCAGAGCGCCGAAGTCCGTCTCGCCGCGCTGCGGGAGCAGCTCGGCACCACGTCGGAGGTACGGCTGCTGCTGGTCGACGCCGGGCCCTTCCCCGCTGGCGAGGTCCAGCGGCAACTGGGTGCTGAAGTTGTCGCCACCCTGCCGTGGCGGCCGGGCGAGGCCGCGGTGCTGTCCGACGGCGCGGAGCAGCCGCGGAAGTTCGAGGTGTCGGAGCTGATACGCGCGGCCCGGTCGGCGACCACGCGGATCCGGCAGTTGGTGGCTACTCGCCGGGCCCGTCTGTCCGTTCCGGCGCGGGGTTCCCTCGAGGCAAGGGCGGTGACCGGTGCGCGCTGATCCCCTGCACCCTCAGCCCGGTCCCCCGTCGGGTGACGCTGCCGCGGTTCTGCCGCTGCGGGCTGCTGCATCGCGGGGTCCCGTGCCGCGGCCGCCAGGTGTGGTCGACTACGCGGCGGTGCGGCTGATCAAGAAGGAGGTCGGTGAGCGGCTCGGTGAGCTGCTGCGGGCGAGGCCGGGGATGAGCGCGGCCGCGCAGGAGCAGCAGGGCCGTGCGCTGATCAACGAGCAGGTCGCAATCTGGTCGGACGCCGAGGCCGTTCGCCGCGGGCAGGCCACCAGCCCGACCGAGGACGCGGCCATCGCCCAGGCCGTGTTCGATCTGCAGTTCCGCGCCGGCCGGCTCCAGGCCCATCTGGACAACCCGGCGGTGGAGAACATCTTCATCAACGGCTACCGCACTGTGGTGCTGGACTTCACCGACGGCCGCCGCGCCCAGGTCGCGCCGGTCGCGGACTCCGACGAAGAGCTCCGCGAGCTCCTACGTGACCTGGCGCGCCGTACCACCGGGCAGTCGGAACGGAGTCTGTCGACCGCGGATCCGTTCCTCGCGCTGCGGCTCGCGGACGGGTCGCGGCTGCAGGCGGTCATCGACGTCACGCCGGGGACGTATGTGACGATCCGCCGGCATTCCATGCGCCACGCCTCCCTGGACGACCTGGTCGCCCGGGGCATGCTCGACACCACGCTGCAGGCCTTTCTGTCCGCGTGCGTGCGGGCGGAGAAGAACGTCATGGTCGTGGGCGGGCAGGCCGCCGGGAAGACCACCCTGCTGCGCGCCCTGCTGCGGGAGATCGACCCGGCCGAGCGGTTCGCCACGCTGGAGACGGAGTACGAGCTGTTCGCGCACGAGAACGGCTACCACCAGCAGGTCGTGCCGATGGAGGCGCGGGAGTCCAACGGCGAGCGGGTCGACGGCCGGGCCGCTGGTGAGATCACGCTGATGGACCTGATGTACCGGGCGTTGCGGATGTCGCTGGCGCGGATCGTGGTCGGTGAGGTCCGCGGCCCGGAGATCGTGGCGATGCTGCAGGCCATGACCAACGGACAGGGCGGCAACCTGTCGACCTTGCATGCGATCCACCCGGGCGTGGTGTTCGACCGGATCGCCGAGCTCTACCTCCTGGCGCAGGCAAACATGAGCGAGGCGCTGGCATACCGGCAGGCCGCGAACGGGTTGGACTTCATCGTGTTCGTCGCGTCCATCGATGAGACCCGCATCGGCGGGCACCGGCACCGGTTCGTCTCCCACGTTCTGGAGGTCACCGGGATCGGCGAGGGCGGCCGGCCCGACACGAACCTCATCTTCGGGCCGCGCCCGGAGTGGGACGAGCCGAGAGCGATGCCGCTGATGCACCCGCGCTGCATTGCTGACCTGCGGCGGGCTGGCTTCGCCCCGGAGCTCCTGGACGAGTCGGCCGGTACCTGGCCGGGCCAGCTGCAGCTGCTCATCCGGGAGGCCTCTTGAACGGCACCGGACTGCTGTTGTGGGGCATCACCGGCGCTGCCTTGGTCGCCGGGCTGGTCGGCATCGTCATCGGCGTGACCGGCACCGAAGCCCCCAAGCGCCCGCCGCTGTGGTCCCGGCTGCGGGCAGCGAGTGCTGCGGGCGCCGCGCACCGGGCGCTGGAGCAGCGCAGGACCCGGCTCGCGATCGGTGCGGTTTCAGGCGCGGTGGTGTGGGCGGTGACGGGGGTGTTCGTGGCCGGCGTGCTGGTGCTGCTGGCGGTACCCGGAGTGCCGTGGCTGTTGGCACCGACCAAGGGCGCGAGTGCGCGGATATCCCGGCTGGAGGCGCTCGGGGACTGGACGCAGCGGCTGTCGAACGTGCTGCGGCTCGGCCGGGGCCTGGACGAGGCCCTCGCGCTGTCCGGGAAGGGGGTGCCCGAGCCGATCGCGCGCGAGGTCGGCGACCTGGTCGACCGACTCGCCGTCGGCTGGCGGCCGACTGAAGCGCTGCGCGACTTCGGTGACGCCCTGGACGATGTGACCGCGGACAAGGTCATCGCCGCCTTGGTGCTGTCAGCGGCCGATCGCGGACCGGGGCTGGCGCAGGCCTTGGACGACCTGGCGGCGTCGGTACACGAGGAGGTCGCCAAGCGGCGGCAGATCGAGGCGGACCGGGCCAAGCCCCGCACCACGGTGCGATGGATGACTCTGATCACCCTCGGTGTCGTCGCTTTCGGGTTCCTCATCCCCGGCTACACCGCCCCCTACGGCTACCTGCTCGGCCAGCTGGTCCTGGCACTGCTCGCTGCCGCCTTCGTGGCGGTGCTGGTATGGATGCGGCAACTCGCCGACCATCACCCCGTGCCGCGGTTCCTGATCGCCGACCCGCGGAGCCGGGTCACTGCGCCCACACTCACGACCGCGATCGCGCGTCCCGGCGAACCTGAGACCGCGCATGGTCTGCCCAGGCCGACCGGAAAGGGGGCGCGGTGATTCCGGTAGGTGCGCTGCTGGCCGGCGCCACGGTCGGCGCCGGGATGGCGCTGCTGGCCAAGGAACTTCTGCGTCCGGCACCTGCGTTGGGCCCGGCGCTGCAGCGTCTCAATCACCCGACAGCCCCAGCCCCCGAGCTGGACAGCGCGGACCGCGATGAGCGGTGGGGGGCGTGGCTGGTCGACCATCTCGGCTCGGTCCCAGGCGTCAGGATTCCTCGCAGAGATCTCGCCCTGGTGGGCACGTCCCTGGGCAGGTTCCTGCTCATCAAAACCGCGCTCGCCGCCGCTGGGCTACTGGTGCCGCCACTCGCCGGGATCCCGCTGCTCCTCCTCGGCCTCCCCTTCTACCTGCCTGCCGTGGTCGGCGTGCTGTTCGCGGCAATGCTGTGGTTCGCCCCCGATCTCGCCCTGCGCGACCAAGCCCGACGTGCCCGTGAGGAGTTCGCGCACGCCATGGCCGCCTACCTGGACCTGGTGGCGCTGCGCCGGGCCGGGAACGTCTCCGCCGAACAAGCGTTGGAGCAGGCGGCGCAAGTCGCAGGCGGGTGGGCGTTTGTACGGATCCAGCAGGCCCTGATGCAGTCCCGGGTGGACAAGGTCCCGCACTGGGAAAGCCTGACCCGGCTGACCGCCGAACTGGACCTGCCGGCGTTGGAAGACCTCGCGGCGATCATGCGGCAGTCCACCGACGACGGCGCCGCCGTCTACGCCACTCTGCGGGCGCGCGCACGAAACCTGCGCACCGAACTGCTCGCCGCACAGGCCGCCGAAGCCAATGCCAACAGCGAGAAGATGACCGCCCCCGGCGCGCTGCTGGCGGTGCTGGTCATGCTTCTCATCGCCTTTCCCGCGGTCATCCGCATTCTCACGACCTGACGCCATGCCGAAGGAGCGCCCGACGATGAACCACCTCACCCGCGCCGCGTCCGCCGCTGTCATGTGGGTGCGCGGCCGCCTCGAGCAGGGCCGTGCCCGTGGCAGCGACCGCGGTGACATCTCCATCACCACCGTCATCATCTGGGTAGCCGCCGTCGGCGGCGCACTCGCGATCGCCGGCACCATCGGCGTCATCGTCAGCAAGTACAACGGCCTGCTCAACGGGATCTGAGCGCCGATGGCCAGGGCAACCGGGACGAATAGCAGCGCGGTACGCGTCACCCGTCGAGTGGCGGCCGCGGCCGGGCGTCGTGGTGACCGGGGCGAGGCGTCGATTCAGATGGCGATCGTGTTCCCGTTCGTCATCCTGCTCACCCTGGCCGTGGTGCAGGCCGGGATGTGGTTTCACGCCCGCAACATCGCCCTGGCGGCCGCACGCGAGGGCGTCACCGCCTCCCGCACCTACCAGGCCACCGATGCTGACGGCGCTGCCCGAGCACGTGAGGTCCTGGGGCGGATCGCTGGTGACAGCCTCCGGGCCTCGGCCGTCAGCACGGCAGGCAGCGGAACAGAGTCTGTGCGGGTCACGGTGACCGGGACCGCCCCGTCGCTGCTGCCCAGTATCGGAGGCTTGCACATCGATGCGTCCGCCACCGGCCCGCGCGAACGCTGGACTACGCCATGACGCGCATGACGCGCCGACTACGGCTGCGGGGCGACCGGGGAAGTGAGTCGGTCCAGGCCGCGATCGTCACTCCGTTGCTGATCGCGTTCCTGTGCCTGGCCATCGCCGCGGGACGCCTCGCCGTCTCCGGTGGGAAGGCCGATGCGGCTGCCGAGGCCGCGGCCCGCGCCGCCTCGTTGGAACGCACCCAGCTCGGCGCCGAGTCGGCCGCCGCCGACGCCGTCACCCGCTCGCTGGAAGACCAAGGCGTCCGCTGCTCCAGCACCGACGTGGACGTCGACACCTCAGGACTCGCCGTCCCAGTCGGCCAGGTCGGATACGTCACCGTCACCGTCCGCTGCACCGTGGACCTGTCGGACCTTCTACTCCCGGGAACTCCCGGAACCACGACGCTGACCAGCAGCTTCACCAGCGTCGTTGACGCCTTCCGCGCCAGGCAGGACGCATGACGCGAGCCGCGCCCCGTTCAGCGGGGCGGGGCGACCGCGGCGGTGTCGCGGTTTCCGTCGCGATCTGCACGGTGGTGCTACTCGCGATCGCCGGGCTGGTCCTGGACGGCGGCGGAAAGCTCCGCGCTACCGAACGCGCCGACGCCCTCGCCCTGGAAGCCGCCCGCGCCGGCGGGCAGGCCCTCGATCCCGCCGCTGCTGTCACCGGCGCCGCGATCCGCGTCGACCCCGCAGCCGCGCAGGCCGCCGCCATGGACTACCTGCGCCAGGCCGGTGTCCACGGGACCGTGACGGTCTCACCGGACCGCACTCGGCTCACCGTCGTCGTCGACACCAGCTACGCCACCCGGTTCCTGCCCGTGATCGGCATCGGCTCCATGGATGTCACCGGGTACGGCACCGCGACGCTGCTGCACGGCGTCGACCAGCCCGAATAGCCCACGAGAAGGGCCACCCGCCATGCCCCAGCCCGCTGTTGTCCGTCCTCCCCGCAGACCACCCACCCGTCAAACACGAACCCGTGGCGCCACCATCGGCGCAGTCGTACGAGCGGCCGCGAGTCTTTTGCTGCTGGCCGCGCTGCTGCTCGGCCTGCCGGTGCTGTTGTGGTGGGGAACCGCCATCGTCGGTCCTCCCGGCATCCAAGCTCTGGGCAACCTGCTGAGCACGCAGGACTCCGGGCAGGTGTTCCTGCTGGCCCTCGCGGTGGCCGGCTGGGCGGGGTGGGCGGGCTTCGCGGCCGCCGTTGCTGTCGAGGTCCCGGTTCAGCTGCGCGGCCGGACCGCACCGAAGCTGCGGCTGCTAGTCGGGCAGCGCGCCGCCGCCGCGCTGGTCGGCGCGATCCTGGTCGCTCTGCCCACCGGCACTGCTCTGGCCTCCCCCACCCCCGCCCACGCCGTCACCAGCGCCGCTGCGGCAGCCAGTTCCCCGGCTCCGGCCCGAGGCGGGCATGCCGCGGCCACCCCGGCCGCGACCGCTCAGGCAGAGCAGGACGGTGCGGTCACGCACACGGTGCGGGCCGTCCGGCCGGCGGAGAGCTTGTGGTCGATCGCCGAGGACCGGCTCGGCGACGGCTACCGCTGGGAAGAGATCGCCACCCTCAACGACGGACGCACCATGAGCGACGGCACCGTCTTCCGGGCGGAGGATCCGATCCAGCCCGGCTGGGTGCTGCTCCTGCCCGACGACGCCGCGCCCACCGGACCCCGTGCGCAGGGCGGCCGTGGGAGCGCCCTCGACGAAACCAGGCCGGAGCCGTACACGGTGCGTCCGGGCGACACTCTGTCGCAGATCGCCGAAGACGAGCTCGGTGACGCCGACCGCTTCCCGGCGATCTTCCGTCTCAACCGGGGCGAAGCCCAGCCCGGCGGCCGCCACTTCACCGACCCCGACCTCATCTACCCCGGTCAGCACCTCGACCTCCCCAGCTCGGACACGCCCACTCCTGCTGCCGGCCCGCAGCAGGACAATCGCGAGCACTCGCGCGACCGCACCCCTCCCCCGGGCAACACCGACGTTCCCAGCGGACCCGACCGTACGGCGCGTCCCTCCACGGCACCGCAAGCGGCGCCCTCTACCGCAGCTGCGACACCGCTGGCGGTCGCATCGCCGAACGGGGAGACGTCGCGGCCGACGTCCACGCCCAGGTCGGCAGACCCCTCACGCCCGGCCGATACCACTGTGCCCGACAGGACTCCTGACCACACACGGGCGACGCAGCGCACCAGCGCAGCCACCGAACCGACCGCTGCTACCCCGACCGGGTCGCCGCGGTCGGGGGCGCCTTCCGCGGCCGAGGCGCCTGCCGCCTCGCCGTCGACACCTCCCTCGCCGTCGGTCTCCGCAGACGCCGCCCCGGCAGGCCGCGCTGACACCGCGCCAGCTTCCGGGATGGAGCGGCAGGTCGTGCTGACGGCCGGGATCGGCACGTTGCTGGCCGCGTTGCTGACGGGTGCCCTGGGGGTGCGGCGAATTCTGCAGCAGCGCCGACGCCGGGCGGGCGAGACCATCGCGATCGACGACGACCCGACCCGGACCGAGCAGGTCCTGCAGGCCGCGGGCGAGCCGGCCGGTGTCGCGCTGCTCGACTCCGTGCTGCGCACCCTGGCTCACCGGGCAGCCGAGTCCGGCGACCAGGTGCCGACGGTGCAGGGTGCCCGGGTCACCGCGTCCGGCGCGGTGCACCTGGTCGTCGACGACCCCGAGGCCGACCCGGTCCCGCCGTTCACCACAGGCAAGTCGGCAGGAGTGTGGGTGCTGGACAGCGGTCTGCCGCTGCTGCCGGCGGAGCAGGGTCGGGAAGTGCCCGCACCGTATCCGGGGCTGGTCACGCTGGGAGCGGCCGAGTCCGGCGACCTGGTGCTGGTCAACCTCTTTCAGGCCGGTGGGCTGCTGCTGGACGGGACGCCGGAGAATGTGCTCGCGGTGGCGCGGGCGTTGGCGTTGGAGGCGGGCACCTGTGTGTGGAGTGACCATACCGAGGTCCTCACCGTGGGGTTGGGAAGCCGTCTGGCGGGGCTGTTGCCGAAGGGCCGGTTGCGGGCGATGCCGCATCTGTCGTCGGTGGTCTCCGACCTCGGGGCGCTTTTGGTGGAGGTGTATCAGCACGGCGAGGACCAGGCGGTGGAGCCGCTGCCGTGGATCCTGATCTGTGCGGCCGATGTCGATCCCGAGCAGGTCTGGCAGCTCGCCGACGCGATCGCCGCCGCCCGGAACCTGCCGGTCACCGTCGTCCTGCCCGAGACCCCGGCGACCCGGCAGGCCTTCCCTGACGCCAGCGCCGTTCCGGTCGCCGGGACGACGACGGCGAGCTTGCCCGCGTTGGCGGCTGGCCCGGTGGAGTTGCAGCGGCTATCGGATGAGCAATACCGGGAACTGGTCCACGCTCTCGGCGTCGCGGATCAGCCCGCGGCACGTGCGAAGGGCGCGTGGCAGCTCGCCGAGGCCCATGCTCACGCTGCCGCGACCGCGCGGCCAGCACCACATCCCATGCTGTTGCACCCGATTGCCGACGATGCCAGCGCGGCCGCCGAGGCAGGCAGGCCGTTCCCGGCTCTGCTGGCCACCGCCGACCCGGGCCGGATCCACCTGGTCAAAGAACCTGCGCCGTCCGGCCCGGACTCGGCTGTGGAGCCTGAGAACTGGGATGTTTCCATCGCTGCGGAAAGCGGGGAGACCGTCAGCGCCGCCGGTGAGGTGGCGTCGATGCCTGAGCCGTCCGGCCCGGAGGCTCCGGAGATCAATGTGCTCGGCTCTCTGCAGGTGTCCGGGATCACCGGCTCCGGGCATGGACCGCGCTTGGAGACGCTCGCGGCGCTGATCTACCTCAAGCCCGGCCGGAACGCCGACGCGCTGTGCACGTTCATGGACCCGGCCTCGCCGT
Organism: Actinacidiphila glaucinigra; assembly: GCF_900188405.1. Classification (GTDB taxonomy): domain Bacteria; phylum Actinomycetota; class Actinomycetes; order Streptomycetales; family Streptomycetaceae; genus Actinacidiphila; species Actinacidiphila glaucinigra. The sequence continues at coordinate 78,679 of NZ_FZOF01000021.1, forward strand.
GGACGACCCGCACCCTGCAGTCCCGGCTGTCGGAGATCCGGGCCCGCTTCGGAGCTGCCCCGGACGGGCGGCCGTACCTGCCCCGGCCCAGAGCAGGGTCGGGATACGCCTTCCACCCGTCGATCCGCTCGGACTGGGCGAGGTTCCAGGACCTCGCGACCCGGGGCCCGGCCGCGGGCCCGGTGGCGGGCATGGCGGACCTGGAAGCTGCGCTCGCTCTGGTTCGCGGCCGACCCTTCGACGGACAGGAGTATCCGTGGGCGGTGTCAGTGCAGCAGGAGATGCTGTCCCGCATCGTCGACGTCGTGCACACCCTCGCCGCCTGGCACTGCGCAGGTGACGCGCCGGACTGGGACGCGGCCCGGGGCGCGGTGCTGCGGGGCCTGGACATCGATGAGACCGCCGAGGTCCTCTACCGCGACTGGATCGCCATCGAGCAAGCCGCCGGCAATCACTCGGGGGCCCGCAAAGCGGTGGCCCGGGTCACCGAGGTCACGCGGGCCTACGACATCTCGATGGACGCGCGCACCGAGCACGCGGTGGCCGCGGTCCTGGAGGCGTCCGGGGATCCGGCGGCCGCGACGGGAAGCGCCTGACACGTCACACGGACCAGGTGCCGGCCGCGACGGCGGAACGCTGCCGACACCCACTGCAGAAACCCTAATAGCGACCAGCACGGTCTTACCGGGGCTCCCCTTCAATTCCGGCCCACGCCAATCCCGCAGCTGCCCACTCGGCGTGTGCGCCGCGTTCGCTGTCTCCGGTGAGGGGCCGACCACCTCGGCCGATTGGCCGGGCATCGACCCTTCCTCCACCGCGCCCGAAACGTGGGCTGCGAGGAGACCGCATCACCCCTGTGTCGGGCTCTGCCAGGAGCGCAGGCGATCTGCGACGTCGAAGACGGTCACGCGAAAGGCCCTGATGTCGGTAATCAGGTCGCGCCACTGCTCGTAGGTGGCGTCGACCCTTTCGCCGGACGCTTCGATGTAGGCGACGGCGATGCCGTAGCCGTACAGCTCGTTACGGGCTGGCAGGGGGCGCTGAAGGATGATCGTGTCGAGCAGCGCAGCAGCCCGCCAGTAGGCATCCGGGGTGTCGACCTCGAGGCTGGGGGTGTTGACCCGGTGCCGCGCTACGGCCGCGACGAGCCCTGAGTAGTCACGGACGGCGAGGTCCTTGCCAAGGAGGTCTTCCTGACGGTCCAGGAGCCAGCGATGGTCGATCAACAGTTCCAAGGCTCAGGCCGCCCGGTACGGAGCACGCGCCGGCGGTGCGCCGAAGTCGCGGTCGAAGGCCTCAGCGAAGCCGGGTCGGGAAACAGCAGCACGGAAGGAATCGGTTGCCTTGCCCAGGTTGGCTTGGTTCTCCTCCGCCACCGCCAGCTCGGCAAGGTAGGCGCGGACGCTAAGGCCGCGGGCTGCGGCCAGAGCCGCGAAGCGGTCCCGCGTCTCTGTGTCAATCTTCACGGTGGTGTCAGCCATAAGGACAGTATGCACCCAGGTATACCGACGCGAATACCGTTCGGTGCGGGATCTGCCACCCGACGCGTATAACGCGAGGAGATGCACACCGGCACGTTCGGCCGGCGGGCCCTGCCGCACCCTACGACGTTGGGTGATCACGCATAGCGAGCTGTTCGCGCAGCTTGAGTGCCCGATTCTGAACAGCCCGGTGCGGTAGACGCGGCCAATGCACAGCTCTGGAGACTAAGGGCCAGCCCCCGGCTCTTCTCCCACGACACTGTGCGCCTGGCCCGACACCTACCGTGAAGGCATCGCTTCGGGGCTCTTCCTCACCGAACGCGGAAGCGCCCCCGCTCTACTGGGAGTGGGGCGGCAAAGATCACAAGTACACCGAGAAGACGCCGCCAAGCCCATCCCGGCGTCGTTCCGGACGGCTACCTCCGCGACCAGGGCCCAGGCATGGGCGCAGCGTTCGACGAGGCCGCGAGGTCTGGCAGACCCTCAAGATGCCGCCCAACGCCGAGGGCGGGATCACCCTGCCGCAGAGGCCTGCCTCTCGAACGCCGCGCGTGGACCGCATCTGGCGGCGCGGCCGTCCTCGGCTCCCTCACCGGGTACGCCGTGCAGTTCCTCGCCTGGCCACCCATAGCGCCCCGTACGGTCGCTCAGGGTCGCGCAAAGCCCTCAGGGACGGCGTTCGCAGCGACTCACTTACCGCCCGCCTTGATCCACCGCCACACAAAAATGCAGACGACGAAGGGTGCGACGACCATCGTCAGCATCCACAGGCCGACAGACGCAGGCGAATAGATGTACCACTGCCACCGCTGCGGCAGGAGTGAGGGCGCTATCAACGCCACGATCAGGCAAAGCCACGTGGCGAGCACTGTTGCCGCCATGCGTACTGCCAGCATCGCTATCGGCCCCTCAACACCTCTCACACCCCTACGGCCGGATCCTAGTGCTGGGACCCTTGGCAACCGCAGCGCCCCCGTACGGACTCACGCGGCCGTACGGGGGGCGTCTTTGGTTTATCCGGAGATCACTGGTCGGGGCGGCACTTCGGGCACGACGTAACCTCCGGCTGATCGAGGGCGACGTCCCGCTCCTTCCGACTCAGCCATCCGCCGGCCGCGGCCGGGCAGTCGCTCCGATGAATGACGCCACGTCCCGGTCCCTTGCCGGTCGGAGGCGGGATGCTCTCCAGCCGCCACCCGCGGCCGCCACGGGCGAACGACTGCTCGTCGCGTGACGGCCTGGGCGTCGTCACCGCGGGGGGCGCGGCGGCCGCGGCCTGCTCGATCTTCGCGTCCACCGCAGCGAGCTGAAGTTCCAGATACACGCGGATCACACGGAGGCGTTCCACATCCGGCGGCAGTTCGCTCATATGTTCGACTTTAGGACGGGCGCCTCCGCTCCGGCCAGTCGACTACGCAAACGGCACTCGGACGTGTCGGTGCGCTGGTCAGCTCAGAGGCTCACTGGCAGGCCAGGTCAGTTGACCCAGTCATGCCAGCGCGAGTGGGGTTTCTCGCAGGCGCCAGAGTCGTAGGCATCCTGGTAGGCCTTGGCTCGGAGTTCCTTGACTGTCGTCGCTTTCCCGTCCGAGCCCATAACCTTGCCGCCAATCGTTACGTAGCCGAACGAGACTGCACAGTCGGGGCGCACGAGTGTTCCTGCCACGACGATGGCGCAGATGCCGAGGACAAGCCAACGCGGGTTCCGAGCCGTGCGGCGCGCTACGAGCGGATCCCTGCCTGAGCTGAGACGCCGGACACCGAAACACGGACGCCGCCGGTACGGGCGGCCGGCCTCGGCCAGCAGGACTTCCACCGCAGGTCGTACCAAGGCGACCGCCCGGGCACAGGCCATTCCCGCCGGACCAGCACCCGCGACGATAATGCGCCGACGTGCCGGATCATGGTGCATGCCCCCCGGTGCGCTGCGGAAAGGGCAACGCGATCGGGGGACGGGTGGTGCGGCCGGGCTTTTCCGCAGGGCGACGCGCGCCTTGGGCTTCCTGCGTTTGCGTGGTCGTACTGGTTGTCTCCGATGCCATGACGTTCTGCCGAGCGACGTGGAGACCCGGCGCGCCGGATGCTGAGGCATCGGCGCCTGCCGGGACGTTGGGGACTGCCCCTCGCCCAGCCCCGCGACAGCTACAGGCGTGAGGGCAGTCCTGTATGCGACCGATGAGCACACGCGGCGTCGGCCAGCGGTACTGGGGTCCGGCGTGTAATGCCGGAAAGGAAGCGAGCGTTGACTCGCTGGAATGGGATCCGCGGCAAGCGCGGTTTCCCGGGCTCGGAAGGCTCCACCCGACGCCGCATGTTCGGCGCGGCGGCAGAGCTTGCCTATCTCGCGGACTTTGTTGTTGCTTAGTTGCGCACCCTCGCCTCCGCTGATCCACTGCTGCCGGTCAACTTCTCCGCCGTGGCCAGGGACGCCGGGATCGGAAGCTTCCCGCTGCCCTGGGTGAACCTCCTGCGCGAGGACCTGGAGCGGGCCGTGACCGCGGTAGGTGTCGAGGCCCCGCTCGGCCGTGACGCGGCCCCCGTGCCGAGGGCCGATGGCAAGGGACCCATCCCCTGGACCGCACCGATAGGCGAGCTGGACGTGGGCCCTCTGGTCGCGCGCATGCGGTCGGCCTGCCTGCTGTTGACGGCGGCCGTCAGCGGAATGAGAGCCAGCGAGCTCGCCGAACTCCTCGTGGGATGCCGCCGTCCACCGCAGGAGTCCTACCGGGGACTGCGGCGCTTCCGGATCGGCGGGAAACTGATCAAGGGGCAGGCGCTTGGCGGCACTGACGACGAATGGGTGGTGACCGAGGAGGTCTACGAGGCGATCGCACTGGCCGAGCGCCTGCATGACTCCTCCAGCCCGCATCTGTTCACCGTGTCCGGGTTCGCCTCCGCCTACAAGACCTTCCCGGCACTGGGTGAACGGTCCGGCCGGCCAGCGGCTCGGACTCGCGCCGATCCCCGACGGGTCGGTGAATCTGCGCATGCTGAGGAGAACGCTCGCCGTCGAACTGGCCTATCGGCCCGGTGGTCTCCTCGCTGCGAAGATTCACCTGAAGCATGTGTCGGTGATCACCACCGAGGGCTACGCGAACCGTCCTGGCGGATCACAGTCCCGATTCCTCGCGGAGGTCGGCAAGGAGGAGGAGAAGCGGAACCTCGCCATCGTCACCGAGGAGTGGAAGAACGCCCGAGCGGGGATCAAGCCGTCCGGCCCTGGCGCCCGTGACCTGTTGGACTTCTTCCAGAGCGTGGACGGCCAGCTCGACGACGCGCTCCGGACAGCACCGAATGTGATCACCAACGACCAGCAGGTTCGCGGCATGCTTATGAAACGGGCCAAGACCCTGCACCTGGGGACCGCGAACTACTGCTGGTTCGCCGACCCCGCGAAGGCGCTGTGCCTGAAACTCGCGGGGACACCGACCGCGGATCGGCCGTTGATCGGCATGTGTGACTCGGCTCGCTGTCCGCAGGCCACCCATCATCCCCGCCATCGCCCGGTCTGGGAGAAGACCGTCGAGCAGAACAAGGTGTTCATCAGGATGCTCGGGCGCGGGCAGAAGGCCGAACGGACCTGCCTGGAAGCGGAGTTGGCCCGCGCGGAGAGGGTCATCGCGGACATCGACGCAGCCAGCCGGGGCCCGACAGTCGCGGCCGGGATGGAGGACTGAGATGGGACGTCTGACAGCAGAGACCCGCGCCCGGAACGAAGCAGCGATCCGGGCGGCGATGGACCGGCTGCTGGCCGGAGCGATCCCGCCGGGCGGCGGGTGCGATCTCAAGACCCTGGCGGCCGAGGCAGACATCCGATGCGGTTGATCTGTCAAGCCACGGTGGGGAAGGCGATCTCTTCGCTGTAGGGGATCCGCGTGGTCAGGCAGTGGTGGAGGCAGCCGAGCATGCGGTTGAAGAGGTTGCGTTGGGCGGCGGTGTGGCGTTCTTCGGTGGCTCGGCGGCGGTCGTAGTGGGCTCGGGCGCCGGGTGATGCGGTGAGGGCGGCGAAGGCCCACAGGTAGCCGACGGCGGCCAGTCGTTGGTTCTTGATGTGCCTGGCCAGCACCACTGTTTTCTTGCCTGAGGCGCGGGTGATGGGGGCGGCGCCGGCGTAGGCCTTGAGTGCCCGGGCGTCGGCGAATCGGGTGTGGTCGTCGCCGAGTTCTGCCAGGACGCGGGCGCCGGTGAGGGCTCCGAGGCCGGGAAGCTGGTGATGATCTCGGCGTCCGGGTGCGTCTCGAACGCTGCGACGGTGGCGGCTTCGAGCTCGTTGGCGCTGGTGCAGGCTGCGTTGAACTGTCGTAGCAGGGCTTGGGTTTTGGCGCCCATGGCCTGTTCGACCAGGGGTGGTTGCTGCATCTGCGGTTCGCGCAGCAGTTGGTGAAGGCGTTCGACCTCGGGGGTGATCTCGCGTTGGCGGCCGGCCTTGACGAGCAGGGCGCGGAGCTGGCTGCGGGACAGGCGGGCGGCCTCGATGGGGGTGGGGGCGGCGGCCAGCAGGGTGCGGGTGACCGGTGAGGTGATGCCCTCGCGGAAGTGAACGAACACCGTGAGGAAGCCGGGGAAGTATTCGCGCAGGTGGGAGCGGAGTTTGTTGCCTGCTTGTGTGCGGTCCCAGACGGCGTCTTGCTGGGCGCGGGCCAGGACTGCGATGGCCTGGGCGAGCTCGCTGTCGGTGGGCAGGGGGCGGTGCTCGTTGATGTCGGTGCGCAGGATGTTGGCCAGGACCTTGGCGTCCAGGTGGTCGGACTTCTTGCGGGTCAGGGCGTAGCGGTCGCGGTAGCGGGCGGCGGTGAGTGGGTTGATGGCGTAGACGGGTCGGCCGGTGGCGCGCAGGCAGGACACCAGCAGTCCGTGGGAGGTCTCGATGGCCACCGGGACCGGGGACTGTGGGGTGTCGCCGTGATCGGCCAGCAGATCCAGCAAGTGGGTCAGGCCGGCCGCGTTGTCGTCGATGCGGAGCTTGGCTAACAGGGTGCCGTCCTGGTCGATCAGGGCCACGTCGTGGTGGTCGCTGGCCCAGTCGATCCCGCAGAAGACGCCGGGCATGGGTTTCTCCCTCCGTGTTGGCGCTGGTCACAGCCGTGCGGGGATGCGCGGCTCCCTAATGGAAGGGCTCGTGCGGCCCGTCATCCGATCAGCCGTTCGCGATCCCGGCGGCCGGCAGGGCCCTCGGTCTGCAGGGGAACTCTGTGGTTCTCGAAGCGGTGAGAGGTGATCCCTGCTGGCGGCCTGGTCCACGACGCTAACGATTTCAACGCTTCTGGGGGCGTGGCCCGGAGGGGCCGGGCGAGCTGGACGAAGGCTGGAGCGTGGCCCGGGCCCCGCCGGGCCACGCGTCCCCGACGGATGTCGGGGATGGCCAGCCCGCGGGACCGGCTCTGCCTTGGGAGGTCAATGCCTCAGGAGCGAATACGGCTCACCACGTGCTGGCCATCCCCAACGCTTACGTCCCCATTAGGAGTGACGCGAACAGGCTTCTATCCGAAGGGAGAACGCCCCGGTCCCTACCAGCACCTCGCGGAGGAGTTCGAACGGCGGGTGAAGGAGGCCCAGGCAGCCGGGATCGTCACGGACCCCAGGGCCTCCCAGATCGAGCGGTTGAAGGCCCAGGTCGCCGAGCTGAAGGAACGGCTCGCCGAACGGGACGCGGATCTCGCCGAGCTCATGGCCTTCAAGAGCCTCGCGATCTCGCGGCTGGCCGCGCAGCACGCTGAGATCGAACGGCTGCGACACCAAGCTGCGTCAGACGAGGACATTCGCCGGTTGCCGACACGCGGGAGCTCGGTGACCACGCACCGGCCGTGCAGTTGAGAGAAGCCTCATGCGGGTTAGCGCAGGGGGCAGCTCGGCGGAGAGCCGTGCTCTCGATAGTCGGGACATTCGGGTGTCAACCCTGACCATCGTCCAAGTCCGGCTCTGCCATTCGGCTCAGGCTTCCGACTGCTGCCGCTCCTACGTTCGGGGCCATGGAAACGCACGCTCAAGAGAACTTACGGGTCACCCGACTGCTGGGCTCCATGGCATTGCTGGGAGCGGGAGCTGGAACGGTTGTCTGGCTGTCTCCAGGCGGGCTTGGCGAGGTTGGCGCAACTGAGGTCACGAAGGGGGCTTCGGTATCCGCGTATCGGTCGGTGACCGAAGCTGTGGCGGACGCACCGGCGTGGATGGGCTCGCTGCTTGAGGTGGCCACCGAGGGCATCCTGGTGATCCTTGGACTGTTGCTGGTCTGGCTGTGCTGGACTGCAGTCCGCTGCAAGGACGCGGCCAGCGCCGCAGGGGCCGTCGTGATCGGTGTCGGCACCGTTGCCGCCTATGGGATCAGCGAGGCACTGAAACTGGTCGTGGACGAGGAGCGGCCCTGCCGAGCGCTGCGCGGGGTCGAGGCGATCGCGGAGTGCCCGGGGGCGGGGGACTGGTCTTTCCCGAGTAACCACGCCACCTTGGCCGCCGCTCTCGCGGTCGGGCTGACCATGCTGCGACCTCGACTGGCTTTCGCGACACTGCCGTTGGCCGGGGCGGCGGCGCTTCTGCGCGTCCTGGTGGGAGTCCACTACCCACACGACGTTCTCGCTGGCGCGATTCTCGGCGGCACCGTCGCGGCTGCTGTGTTGCTCGCCGTGACGCCGCTCGCGGTACGGGCAACATCAGTGCTGGTCAGGCGCTGGTGGGGGAACGATGCCGGCCTCATGCGCTACGACGGCGGCAGCGGCCCGGTTGTCCACACCCAGACGGGCCAGCACGGAGCTGACGTGCGCCTTGACCGTTCCTTCCACCACATGCAGTCGGCGGGCGATCTGGCCGTTGGACAACCCGCTGCCGAGGAAGGACAGCACTTCCCGTTCTCGGGCGGTGAGCCCATTGACCCGTTCACGAGCGGCACCGCGCCGACTGGCCAGGGCACCAGCGCCGCTCGACGCGAGGTGCGCGACCACCCGGGCCGCGACCTTCGGTGACAGGTAGGCGGCGCCGTCAGCCACCGCGCGGACTCCCGTGATCAACTCCTCGGGCTCGCCCGACTTGATCAGGAAACCGGCGGCGCCGCCGCCCAGCGCCTGAAGGATGTAGTCGTCTTCTCCAAACGTCGTCAGCATGATCACACCGGTGGTCGGCACCGTCCTGTGGATCTCCGCTGCCGCCTCGATGCCGCTGACCTTCGGCATACGAATGTCGAGCACGGCCACCTGGGGGCGATGGCGCCGAACCAGTTCCACAGCGTCATGTCCGTCGGCGGCCTCGGCAACGATGTCGATGCCTGGATCGGTGGACAATATGGCCCGCACGCCGGCACGGATCATCGCCTCGTCATCGGCGATCAGCACCCGGATCATCGAACGCTCAGGGAGTCAGGGCATCGAGGGACACCAACATGTTCCTCTGAAAGCACAGCCGGTACGCGTCTCCGGACCGATCGTCGAACCGGTCGGCTGTCATTGCGTAGTACTCGCACGTAATACCTCGTCCCTTTGGTTCGGTAGCCGACAGGCGGTGGATCGTCTGACGGTCCGGCAGCACACGCTCCACCTCGGAGCGATCCTGCCCTACTCGCAGGCGGGCGTAGTCGCGCGGATCCAACACCGACTGCGACGCGGACAGCATCTCCCACCCCATCAGCGCTCCGCTCAGCACCGCGCCAGTCACAAGGGGCAGCATCACCGCTGTGACCAGGGTGCGGCTGGCATGGCGTCGAGCACGGCGATATTCCTGCGGCAATCCCCCCTGCCGATGAGGAGTGGGAGCGGCAGGTCGCAGTGGCTGCGCTGGGGCCAGGTGCGGAAGCCTGGCGACGACGGCGAACCCGCCGTCGTGGGGGCCGTACTCGAAGGAGCCTCCGGCCAACCGGATGCGTTCATCGAGACCGATGAGGCCGCGGCCTCCACTCCAGGGACGAGGACCGGCCGCAGCCGACGCGGGGTCGTTCTTCACCAAGACCTTTGTTTCTGTCGCCATATGCGACACGTGGACCGTCGTCGCCGCATGGGGAGCGTGCTTGGCCACATTGGTCAGCGCTTCCTGCACGACGCGGTGTGCGGCCCGCTCGACCACTGGGGGAAGGCCGGATGCCTCACCATCGACGCGCAGTTCGACCGCGAGCCCGGACGCGGATGCCTCACCAACCAGATGCGTAAGGCTGGAGTCGGACGGCCGCATCGGTGCGTCACCCGTCTCCTCGCGCAGGACACCGATCACCTCGCCAAGACGCTCCACCGCAGCCGCAGCCTTGGCCCTGATGTCCTGGGCAGCCAGCCGGTGATGGTCTTCCAGGCCAGGCGCGAGCTTCAGAGCGCCGGCCGACAGCGCGATCAGGCTCAGGTCATGGCCGAGTACGTCATGCATGTCCTGCGCAATGCGAGCCCGCTCAAGCAGCCTGGCCTGCTCAGCGACCAACCGCTGTTCTCGTTCCAGATGCTCGGCCCGCTCCCAACCGGCCCTGATCAGTTCCTGGTACTGGCGCCAGAACCGGCCCACGAACCAAGGCAGCATGGCAGCGAGGACCACCACCCCCACGAACCGGCTCCCCAACCCGAGCCACGAGGGCACCACGGACGCTGCCACCACTCCGGCTGCGAGAACTGCGACCAGTACCAGTGCTGTCGGGCGGATTCTTCCAGGCTGCCGCCCTGCCAGAAACGCGGTGATCACGGTCGGCAGGGCCCACCACAGGCTCACCACGCTCAAACCGGCCGCTGCCGTTGTAGCCGCCGCCAGCAGGTTGCCCGGATCAAGAACCCACCGTAAGCCAGCCGCCCCGGCTCCGGCCACGCTCCCGTCTTCGGTCATCGTCTCGTTCACGGACGTGACGGTACGGAAGACGTGGAGCATCCGATACTGCCGAAAGTTCAATCCGTAACGGCATCAAGCGGATAGCTCACGACTCGGCCACGACGAACCGCCCGAGGCCGCGATGACCGAGTGGCCGGTCCGGAGACTGCAGCGGTGCCTTTGCAGCCCCGGAACAGCATGTGACCTCGGTCACCTGTTAGTCTCACTTCCGCTCTGAGAAAGGGACATGGTGTTCTGTTCCAACGGGACACAGCTCGAAGTGCTCGCACGCCTCTAAAGCGACACGACCTGCATGGGACACAGTCTCTGCGGCGACAACGGGCTGGAAGGCGCATGACGCCGGCGAGAACGGCTTGGCCCAGCGCTACTACCTCCACGCTTTTCAGCTCGCCAAAGAAGCCGACCCGCGGGCCCACGCGGGATACGTGCTGCGGATCCTCGCGCATCAGGCTTTCGACACCGGGCACGTCGCAGTCGCCGCGTGTGTGCCCCTCGCGGAAGCGGCCCGCGACCGCATGGCCGGACACGTCGACCGCGAGACCGAAGCCCTCGTACACCTGACCGTGGCCCGGGCGCACGCCGCGCGCAGGGACCGCCGTCCCGCCGCGCAGGCCCTTCGACAGGCCGAAAAGCTGATGGACCAAGCCCGGAAGGACGAGACGCCGCATTGGGCCTTCCTCGGTGGTCCCGCAGAGGCTCGCCTGGCGAATCAGACCGGCAAGGCACTGATGGCGCTGGGTGACCTTGCGGCAGCCGAACGGGCATTCGCCCAGTCCGTACGCTGCTGGAACCCCCTAACCCACCCGCGCATTCACGCCCTTACCGCGGCAGATGTCGGCGTCGCCCAATGCCGCCAGGGCCGCGTCGAAGAAGCCTGCCAGACGTGGAACGATGCCCTGGACCAGATGACCGGCATCGCCTCAGCGCGCACACGCGCAGCAGTGGCCGACGTCCGATCGCACCTGGCGGTCTTCCGCCAGCGCGGCGTCCACGCGGCGGCAGCACTCGATGCGCGGGCCGCGGCCCGGCAGGCGGCCCATGCCTGACCTGAGGAACATCCACGGCCTGGGCAACAGAGCCAGCCCAAACGCGTGGCGGTTCCAGTAGGCGAAAGCTGCTGTCTGTTCATTTCGCCAGCTGAACGCCCAGCCGCCCCAGCAGCCTGCGCGAGTTCCCACCGCGCGGGGTCCTTCCTAGCGTGATGGTCTTCCCCACGTCCGGGGGCTTCACACGCACACGGAGGAACCATGCGCCCGAACCGCATCCGCCCCAACCGCCGCCCGAACCGCGCCCTCCGGCCGAACCGGGCCGTCCGCCCCAACTGAGCGCCCCCGCTCCCCTGGTCAGAAGGCGGCCGCACCCCGCGGCCGCCTTCTGCTTGCCCGCACACATCCGCCGTGATTTGCAAGGGGGACCGTCTCATGGCCACCACCGATGCACCCCTGACCGCCACCCGGCCCGCAGTGCCAGCCCGAGCAGGCCGCTCGGTGGTCTGGGCTCTGATCGCCGCCTCGCTGGCTGTGAAGTCCGCCGGCTTCAGCTGGGACTTCTTGGGCTACTACGTCGCCACCGCACACGGAACCACCGCCGCAGGGGCGTCCATGACCCTGTTCGGCGTCGGCTAGTGTCTCGGGCAAGCCGTGGCCGGCCATCTGACCGACCGCGCCGGCCAGCGCACCGCACTGGTCGTCATGATGACTTTCGCCGCGCTGTCCTGCGTCGCACCGACCTGGGCAGCGTCGCTGCCCGCACTACTGATCGTGTCGGTCTGTCTCGGCCTGACCATGGAGACCTACCGCCCGGCCGTCTCAGCCGCGATCAACACCCACATCGCCTCCGCCGGCGGCCGCGCCCGGGCGCAGACCGCGCTGTACTGGTCGATCAACGTCGGTATCGCGGTGTGCGGCGGCCTCGGCGGCTACGCCGCCCATCACTACGGCTACCGGCCTCTGTTCGTCGCCAACGCCGTCGTGTGCGCGGCCTTCGCACTGCTGGCCTGGCGTCTCCTGGCTGCCCGCAAGCTCACAACGGCCGGTGACGATGCCGGCGTCACATACCGCCAGGTCCTCGCCGACCCGACCCTGCGGTGGATCGCCGTGGTCTCCGTGGCGGCCATGGTGTGCGCGTGGGGGTTGGTGTCGGTTCTGCCGCTGCTGATGACCTCGGACGGGCTTCCGCCCACCGCGTACGGCACCGCGATGATCGCGAACACCGTGGCCGTCCTGGTGCTCACCCCGCCCATGACGCGGCTGCTCATCGGTCGTGGGGAGGACCTGCGGTTCTCCCCCGTCGCCGTCTTGGCCGTCGGCACGGCAGTCCTGGGAGCGGGGTATCGGCTTCGCTGCCTACCAGCACACCACCCTCGGATACTCGATCGCTTGCGCGGCCCTAGTGCCTGGCGAGGTCTGTTACAGCATCGCCGTCGGCGCCTATCTGTCCACCGCGACACTGGACGGCGCGGTAGGCCGGTACCAGGCCGTGATCTCCGCCTCCTCCGCCGTGGCGTCCGTCCCCCGCTGGGCATCGCCATCGCCCTCAACACGGGCGGCAGGCCGCTGGTCGCTGCCCTGCTCGCTGGCTGCGCACTGCTCGGCGTCGCGGCCTGCCTGCCGCTCTCCCGCGCCCTACGCAACGCTCCCCGTCCTCACTAACCCCTCGTTTTCGGAAGGACCTAATGTCGCGACCGCGAACTTCTTCCAGGTGCCCTGGCCGGCCCCGCTGCCGTCAGCTCCCGCCGAGCCCACCGAGCCGACACCGCCAGTGGAGCCCAAGGCGCCGGTGCCGTCGTACGCCACCAAGGCGCCGCCCGTCCGGGCTGCTTCGGACGGTGACCGAGCGGCGGAGGGCGATCCCGCACTGCTGGACTTCGGGCCGCAGCCCCCGGCCTATTGGTGAGCAGCAGGGGCGCCGGGCGGTACCCCGGTCTGGTGAATCCGGGTGTTGAAATTTGTACGACCCAACAGGTGATCGCACTGGGTGACTTGGCTTAGCGTGGCGGAACGTCTTGCTAGCTCTTGATCGGCACGAGTGGAGCGATTTTGACCGCGTTCGTCACCTGTCCTCGTATCGTTCTGCCGCCGCACAAGGTGACCACCGGCGAGATCCTCGACGACATCCGCGCGCACCATTCGGATCATGCCCGTCTGGCCGTGATCCTCCGGGCGGTGACCGGATGCGGGGTGGACACGCGGTACTTCACCCGGCCGCTGTCGGAGGTCGCCCACCCTCGCGGCGCGCAGCAGCGGATCGAGGAGGCCTTCGGTGACGCGGCCGAGATGGCCGTGCAAGCGGCCCGGCAGGCCCTTGAAGCTTCCGGTGTGCGTGCTGCCGAAGTGGACTGTGTCATCACTTCACACACCACGTCCTGGGCGGTCCCCAACCTGGACGTGCACCTTATAGGCGCCCTGGGGCTGCGCCCTACGGTGTCGCGGATACCTCTGGCCACCCTCGCCTGCGCCGGCGGCGTCCATGCCCTGGTGCGGGCTGCGGACTATCTCAGAGCCCGGCCGGGCAGCCGTGTGCTCGTGACCGTGGCGGAGGTCCTGTCGGCGATCTACCACCGCACGGACACCACGATCGAATCCATGATCTACCGGGCGCTATTCGGGGACAGCGCGGGCGCTGTCCTGGTCACCGATGAGCCGCTCGGGTCCGGTTTGGCGGTGGAGGACGGCGTGGAGATCCTGCTCCCCGATTCCCTGGACCGGTACTGGGGGCGTCTCGACCACGAGGGCTTGCACTTTGACTCCACGAAGAAGGCCGCTCGGGCTGCTGTAGACACGCTGCCGCTGCTGCAGGAGTGGATGGGCCCGTGGCAGCCGGACTGGGCCGTCGTCCATCCGGGCGGGCCGCGCATCATCACCGATATGGCTGCGGGCATCGGGCTCGTTCCGCAGGCTGCCTGGCACTCCGTGGACTCGCTGCGTGAGGTTGGCAACCTCGGCGGCGTGGCCGTGCTCGATGTTCTCGCCCGGACCCCCACCGATCCACCCGTCAACGGCAGCGAGGGCCTTGCTGTGGCCGTCGGCCCCGGCTTCACCCTGTCCGGCGTGCGCGGCCACTGGCACAGCTGACACGGCCAGCAGCCCCTCGGGCAGCGGGCCGGGTGCTACAGAGACTGTTCTCTGTAGCACCCGGCCCGCTGGTGGGTGCGCTTGGTGGCGGTCAGGCGGCCACCGACGCCGCGGTGCCCGTTTCCCGGACGGCCGGTGCGGGGTGCAGCTGGGGAAGGTGCTGCGCGAGTTCGCCGAGCTTGCCGGTGTAGTGCAGGGTCTGTATCCCCAGCTGTGCGGCGGCCGCGCAGTTCTCGCTGCGATCGTCGATGAACAGCGTGCTTGCCGGGTCGGGCCATCCGGCCGCGGCGAGCGCCGCCTCGTAGGCGCCGCGGTGGGGCTTGTTGAGTCCGATCCTCGCGCTGTAGATGGTGCGGGACATCAGGCTGCAGGACCACTCGGCGACGTCGATGGCGTCCGCGACGGTGTGTGGCGCGTTGCTGAGGAGTGTGAGGCGCGCTCCAGCTCGGTGGGCGGCGCGCAGAAGGTGGATCACGGCGGGGTCGACTTCGGTCCACATGGCCGTGTCGGTGGCGATGAGTTCGGGCAGCAGGTCGCCGAAGGTGCGGTCGGTGCGCAGCACCAGCCCGGAGGACCAGAATTGGGCGCTGGTGATGACGCCGGCGTCGTAGCCGCTGCGGCGTGCCCAGAAGGCCTGCATGAACTGGGGGGTGCGGTCGGCGGGCCAGCCGGCGAGCTGGGCGAGGCGTTCCCAAGCCTCGGGCGGCGGTTGGACGCCGATCACACCGTTGTAGTCGAAAACGAATGCTTCGAACGCGCTGCCGGGTGGGCGGAGGGTCATCGGGAGGTCTCCAGGGCGTGTCGGGAGGTGACGGCGACGGCGGCCGCGAGCAGGACGGGCAGAGCAAGGGCGACGGGCACAGACCCGGTGAGCGCGGCCAGGGCGCCGATAGCGGCGGGTCCGGCGAGCAGGCCGATGTATCCGGTGGCCGTCACAGCCGCGACAGCGCGGGGACCGTGGCGTCCGGCGGCGGTGATCAGGGCGGGGACCGTGGTGGACAGGCCGAGCCCCAGGGCAGCCCAGCTCGCCAGTGCGGCCCAGGTCGTACCGACCAGAAGACCGGCACCGAGGCCCGTGAACGCGAGCACCGCGCCCACGCGAACGAGAACGGGTGCGCCGTAGCGGGTGGTGAGGCAGTCTCCGGCGAGGCGGCCGGTGGCCATGGCGGCGCTGTAGACCGCGTACGCGGAGGCCGATATCGCGGTGGTGGCGTGCAGGCCGTGCAAGTGGACCGCGGACCAGTCGGCGGCCGCGCCCTCGGCCAGCAGGCAGGCTGCGGCAAGGGCACCGAGCAGCCACAGCCCGGTGGCGCGGCCTGAAGCGCCCGGTCCTGCCGGGTCGTCGTGTGCGTTGGCAGGGCTTGACGGGAGGTCGCTGATGCTACGGACGACCGGAGAGGCGAGCAGCGCCGCGGCCGCGGCCGCCAGTCCTGCAATGAGGAAGACCCGACTGTGCGGAGTGAGGGCCGTCATGGCGGCCGCGGCGGCACCGAAAAGCGCGCCCACGCTGAAGCCGGCGTGGAGGGACGCCATGATGCTTCGGCCGTAGGCGTCCTGGCATTGCACCGCCGCGACGTTGGCGCCGACGTCGAGCAGCCCGTGCGCGAGTCCGAAGACGAGTGCGGCTGCGATCAGCGTGGGCAGCGTCCGGCACCCGCCGAGCGCGGCAAGAGCGAGGGCGAGCACCACGGCGGGTGCGGTCAGCAGGACGGCCGGGCCGCGCCGTTGGGCAATGCGCCCGCCGGCGTAGAGGCCGGCGACCATTCCGGCGGCGGCCCCCAGCAGCACGAGCGACAGCTGGCCAGCTGACAGGTGGGCGGCGGACTGGACCGCGGGCATCCGGGCTCCCCAGACGGCCATCAGCGCACCCATACCGACGAAGTAGCCGGTCAGCAGACGCCGGGCGGTGGCTGGCGGCGAGAGGACGGCAACAGCGGGGGTCGCCGTGGTGGTCACCATGCCGATACCTCCGCGGCGGCAAGGCGGGCCAGGACATCGGTCATCAACCGAGCAGGGTCGGTGTCGACCATGACGCGGTCGAGGTCCGCGTCCGACAGGAACCCGCTGTGAGCGGCGGCACGAAGGAACTCCATCAGGTGGTCGTAGAACCCCGCGGTGTTCAGCAGCGCGATCGGCACCTGGTGCAGGCCGAGTTGAGCCCACGACCACACCTCGGCGACTTCCTCGAGGGTGCCCAGCCCGCCGGGCAGCACGAGGATCGCACCGGCCAGCTGCAGCACGCGCGCCTTGCGCGCATGCATGTCCGCCACCACCTCGAGCGAGGTGAGCCCTCGGTGGACGACACCGGCCAGGTTGAGGGCCTCAGGGATCACGCCGGTGACCCGGCCGCCGGACGACAGCGCGGCATCAGCGACCGCTCCCATCAGGCCGATCCGCGCACCGCCGTAGACGATGTCGATGCCAGCCGCCGCCAGCAGCCTGCCCGTGTTGCGCGCCACCTGCCCGTGGAGCGGGTGGCGGCCGTACGAGGAGCCGCAGAACACCGCGAACCGCCGCGGCCTGTCTGCTGGACGGGCGGCGACGGCCGCCGACGCGATGGTGGTCAGATCTCGCACAAGGTCACCTCGAATCCGCGCTGGACCAGTTCGGGAAGCGCCGTAGCCAGCGCGAGGCGCTGCCGGCGGGCGTAGTCCAGGTGCGCGCTGGTGATGGCGGTCGCGCACTGGGTCCGGCGCAGGCGGGCGGCAAGGCCGCGCAGGTACATCGGGTCCAGGCCCTCGGCGGCGCACAGGTCGATGACCTCGCGGTACCCGGCGATGCTGTGCAACCGCGGGCGGGCCTCGGGGTGCAGCCACAGTTCGGCAAGTTCGTCGAGCATCGTCCGGCCGCTGTGGTCGCTGTAGCCGAGCATGTGCTCCACGCGCTCGGTGACCCGGGCCTCGTACGCGCTGGCGCTGGCCTCCAGCCAGCACTCGACCGCCATGGTGGCGTCCTCGTACCAGTCCGTGCGGGTCAGGAGCTCCGCGAGGATGGAGATGGAGCCGCCTTCGAGGATCAGGCGGTCCACGCCGCTGTCGTGGATCATCTTGCGGTGGTGGATCAGCCGGTCGACGGCGTCGGCGGCGGTGATGACGCCGTGGTGGAGCGGTCGTTCGGTCAGGTAATACCGGACGGTGTCCTGCAGTTCGACCTGCGTGGGGCGGCCGGAGCCGATGGCGAGCTGGGGGTGGCACTGCACGCGATCGAGCACCAGGACCGGGGTCTCGTGTCGGAGCGCGAGCGCGACGGAGCGGCTGGTCTTTCCGACCCCGGTGGGGCCGAGTATGAGATGCAACGAGATCAAGGGAGTCTCCTGCCGCAAGGCGCCGTTCGGAGAGCGGGATGGGGGTGCCGCCCGCCCGGACGTGAACAGGGGCGTTGGGGTGATCCGGGCCGGCGGCACCGTCTGCGGTGGGCCGGGTCAGGGGGTCATCGGTTGACCGGGCACGACGGCGCGTTGGCCGTGCAGGTCTGGATGTCCAGGTAGCTGGCGCTGACCCAGCCGTAGGTGCCCTTGGCGATGCCGGTGCGGGTCTTGGTGTCGGTCGAGACGTAGTACCAGGAGGTGCCCTTGCGGCAGCGGGCGGTGAGCCTGTCGGAGGTGTAGAGCAGCCCCTTGGCCGTGTAGCTGATGCCCGGGCCGCTGCGGAAGCGGAGGCCGTTGTCCGGCCAGACGTCCTGGTCGGTGATGTTGGCGGTGCAGGCGCTGGAGCCGACCGCGGAGGCGGTAGGGGCCAGCGCGATGCCGCCGCCGAGGAGGAGGGCCGCACTTGCGGCGATGGTGACGGCCTTAGTGGTTATACGCATGGGGAGGTCTCCCGGTGAGGTCTGGTGGGACGGTTGCGGTGGATCAGGAGCGTGAGGGCGGCGGCGAGGGCGGCGGCCGCGCACAGGTGGAAGCCGGGCCCGGCGCGGCCGCCGGCCGCGGTGCCAAGAGCGAGGCCGCAGTTGATGGCGGACACCAGCCAGCCGATGGCCTCGGTGACGGTGCCGGGCGCGGCAAGGTCGGTCACGGCCTGGTAGCCGACTGTCAGAAGCGGCAGGAAGATCCCGCCGGGCGCCGCGATCAGGGCGAGTGCGAGGACCGGCGGTGGGTCCATGAGCAGGGGGATCCACGCCAGTGCGAACAGCGCGGCCAGTGCGTGGAGGTGGGTGGTGCGGCTGCCGGGCCAGGCCCACCGGCCGTAGACGAGACCGCCGGTGATCCCGGACAGCGACAGCGCCGCTGGCAGGGCACCGGTCAGCCAAAGCGCGTCATACCGGTCCGCGGACCCCGCGGCCGCCACGTTCAGCGCCCCGATCGCGACGCCCACACAGAAGTAGGCGATGAGCACTACCGACATCCCTGTCGGCCGCAGAGCCGCAAGTAGGTCACGGTCACGGCGGGGCTGCGGCCGCCATCTACGAGAAGGCTGGGAGGCGGCGACCGCGAGCGCACCGGCCAGGCCCACCACGGTGACGGTGAGCAGCGCCGCGCCCGAAGAGATCGTCGTCGCGAGCGCGGTGGCCAAGAGCGGCCCGACTACGTACACGCCTTCCTGGGCGCTGGAGTCCAGCGCATACGCCGCCTTCACTTCCGCCGGGCGCCGCTCGAGCAGAGTCGGCAGCAGAGCGCGCAGACACGACTCCAGCGGTGGGCTGCCAAGGCCCGCGACGATTACGCACACCGCTGCGGGCCACCTGGTCGCGTCCAGGAATGTCACGGCGGCCAGCGCCGCGGCGGACAGTGAGGCGCCGCCGGCCAGCGGCAGCGTTTGCCCCCGCGCATCGGCCAGACGCCCGAGTAGCGGCTGGCTGAGGGCGGCCGCCAGCCCGTACGCCGCGGCGAGCATCCCCCGCTGCGCCAGACTCGCCCCGTCAGCGCCCGCCACGAACAGCAACGCCACCGGCGTCATGCCGCACGGCAGGCGCCCGATGTGCGTGGCCAACATCAGCCGGGCCACGTGCGGGGTTCGCAGCACCGCGGCGTAGCCGACAGCAGTATCTGAGGCTGCGGCCGCGCGAAGTGGTGCCGTTGCAGGCAGAGTCATCTCAGGGAACTCCGGGCGAAGGGGAGGATGGTCAGCGCTTCGTGGTGCGAGGGCCGAGGTGTGGGGCCAGCCGTCAGGCGGCCGTCAGCTGTACCAACCGAGGAGCGGCGTGGAGATCCACCCGGTCCGGCCCTTCGCCAGACCGGTCACGCTCCGCTTGGTCAAGTAGCCGTAGGCCCACTGGTTCTTCGCCCCGTAGCACTGGACCCGGAAGATGTAGCCGTCGCTCCTGTAGAGCAGGCCCTGGGACGCGTAACCCGTCGACGGCCCAGTTCTGTAGTTCACCCCGTTCCCGTCGATCTTGAAGGTGAGGGGCGATGGACTCCAGGTACAGGCGGACGAACCGACGGCCGATGCGGTCGGCGCGAGCGCCACGCTGCCTCCCACCAGGAGTGCGGCCGTGGCGGCCAGCGCCGCAATGCTGCGGTTGATCTTCATCAGTGGTCCCGTCTCTGCCGTGCCTGCGCCGTGATGGGCAGCACGGCAGACGCATACGTGGGTTGTGGAGACGTTCCAGGCGCGCACCTGGCTAGCTGGGCAGACTGCCCGGAAAGCCAATTCGTGCGGCGCGCGCACCTACTTGACCGCCTTTCAAAGGCATCTGCAACGGCCGAGAGTTGCAGAGGCCTCAGGCTTTCACTGGCCGAAAACACGCGAGTGCCGCTTTCATGCGATGAAACCCTCACCCACAGATGGGACAGGCACATTCGGCGTCTGCTCCGTGTGACCATAGCGGGCTGGATTTTGCCTGGCGAAAAATGCCGACCGCAATTTCTACACCTGAAACCGCAGCGGCACTCGTGGCAGTCCTGTGCAGGTGGAAGCATGGGTAAGCCCAGAGTTGGGCGGCATCGGAGGCAGCGAGCGGTCGTCACAGAGACGGCGCGGCGCTATGTACTTCCCGACTCTGCGGTGTACCGGGTCTCGGCCTGGAACTTTACCGAGCCGTGAAAACAGCGCCGCGGGCGACGCGCACGAATCGCGGGTGAACAGGCCCAGGTCAGATTCGGTTATCCACCAAGCGGGCAGCACGCGAATTGGTGGCGAATTGTGTGGGCCCCAGGTCGTCGCAGAGGGCGTTGATGGAGTGCCGCGTGACGTGGGGGACCGTTACGAGGTGGCATCGGCCGGCTTCGTCGCAGGACAGATGCCAGCGGTCGACAACCGCCTGAGCGGGCCGGTCGAAGACGACGGTGATGGACGACGGGTCGGCGCGCCAAGCGCGCCAGCCGAGTTCCTGCAGGCGATTTATCGCGTACGCGGCGGTCTCCTGACACCGGCGGACCCGCGCGCACAGCCCGGCTTCACCGAGACGGCGCAGGCCGTGCCAGGCGATCAGGGGCGCGAGCCCACTGCGGGAGCAGCTCAGGGTGCGGTCGCTGACGGATCCGACGTATGCACCTGCCTTCTGCGCGGGGACCAGGTCGGCGCGGGCGAGGACGACGCCGCCCGGGACGGGCGAGCCGAGCAGCTTGTGCATGCTCATCTGGAGTGAGTCCACACCGGCCGAGAAGTCCCAGGGGCGGGGTGTGGGGGCGTAGGCGGCGAGGAGACCGCCGAGAGCCGCGTCGGCATGCACGTGGACCTCGCCTGCGGCGGCAGCCATCGCCCGAAGGGCGATCGGGTTGTCGAGCGCTCCGGTCATGGTGGTGCCGATCGTCGCCAAGACGATCGCGCCGCGCGGACTCATCCGCCCGGTCAGCAAGTCGCGGCGCCGGCGACTGAGGCAGGCCACGTGCAGGGCGTCTGGGTCCATGGACCCGTCGGGACGGCTGGGAATCGTCACCAATTCGGCGCGGAGCAAGTCGGCGCACTTGCGGATGGAGAAGTGGGCCTGGTCGCTGACGTAGATGGGGGCACGCGGCAAGCGACGGCGCGCGATGTGAAGCCCGAAGAGGATGCCTTCGGTGCTGGAAGCCGTCATGTATCCGTAGGTCCGCTGCGGGTCTCCGTGGGCTACGTCGGTGAGGAACCGTACGACAGCGGCTTCGTAGGGCTTGGTGTGCGTGATGTCGTCCGGGTCGCTGCTGTCCGGGTCTCCGACGTTGTTCGGAATGACGGCCAACGCTGGTGCGAGGAAGGAGTAGTCGAAGGCGCGGTTGCCGGGGTAACCGAGGATCCGCGGTGACTCGCTCTTGAGCCGGGCGACCAGGTCCAGAAGGTGGAGCGCGTCCCGATCGACGTCATGCGGAAGAGCACCGATCCCCAGCGTTACGCGGTCGAACCCTGCGGCAGGCGTGTGGAGCGTGGTCATGGCGTTCCCGAGGTGAAGGGGGCGGGCCCGGCGTGTGCCGCACACGCTGACCCGGTTGCCACTGCCGGGGCAACGCGTTCGGCGCTGCTGCGGGCACGGGCGATCGCCTTCTGCCGTCCGGCGGGCGTGAAGCCGATCCGCCGTGCGGTGTATCCGGAGCCGGCGATGCGGTGCCCGCAGGCGTGGTCCCAGGCGCGGGGCGCGGTGGCGGCGTAGATGGTGGCGGTGCCGGACCAGCCGCCCTGCCCGGGCTTGCCCGTGTTCGTGCGCGCCCCGTGGACAACCCAGGCGAGTAGTCCCAGCTCGCGTAGGTAGGCGACGTGACGGTCCACGGTCCGCAGGCTGACCGGGAGACGGTGCGTCATGCGCAGCCTCTGGTAGAGGACCTGGCCCTGCCGGTTCATGCGGCCCGCGAGGTCTCTTGCCACGATCAGGGTGGTGGCATTCACCTTGGGATGGAGTCGTTGCTCGACGGCCCATCGGACGGCCTCGAGGAAGTCCCCCTTGCCTACGCGCCGGGAGGATGTGGTGGTGGTCTCCTGCAGGGCGTGATCGCGGACGAGGACCGGTGAGCTCCAGTCCTGCCGGCCCGATGGCAGCGGCCGGATTGCGGGAAGGTCTTGGTTGTCAGTGTGGGCATGCTGCATGATGGTTGGGCACGCCCTCCTTCCGGGCATGCAAGGGCCCCGTTGGCGCGGGGCCGGTTCTTAGGGGAACCAGAGACCGCCCCTTGTGGGGCGGCAACCCCGGCCGCCTTGACGGCCGGGCTTCGCGCGTCGAGCTGGACACTCGGCAAGCGGTGATGTGAGGTCGGGCGGGGCTCACGGTGCTGGACACACCAGGGCCCACCGCCGAACGAGGCAGACCACAAGAGGCCGATGAGGTCACCGGATCGGGCCGGCGCTCACGTCAAGCAGTCATTCGCCTCCAGAAGTCGTCGGCGGTGATCCGATCCGTCAGACGGCGCAGCGCACGTCGACGCGGGTGAGATGGCGGCTGATGACGCCGGCGGTGTCCATGACGCGGTCGACGTAGCGGGCTCGGCGTGCCACGTTGCGCGCCAGATGCTCCTGGGCAAGCAGCGTCACGGCCCCCGCTACGGTGCTCGCGCACCACAGCGGCACGGCGATTGCCTGCCAGCCCTCGACCGGGGCCGCTGCCGTTGCATGGCCCTGCTCTTGGATCCGTCGCAGATCCAGGGCTCTGGCCGCGGCGGGCCTGGGTTCGGGCATCGGCGCGCGGACCTTGGTCAGGGTGCTGCGGAAGGCGCGGATGACCGCACCGGAGGCGTCGGCATCCAGCGGGGCCTGCCACAGCGCGTGCAGCTGCGCGGTGGGCGCGGTCAGGAGCGTGCCGCGGTGGACGCCCATGGCCCAGCTGGTGCACATCCGCATCGGCGGCACGCCCACCGACGCGTACAGCAGCGCGACTTGGCCCGTCTCGGCCTGCAACTTCACCAGTTCCGAGCCGACGACGCGCGCGGACTGGTCCGCAATCCTGATCGGCAGATCCTCGAACGGCCGGGCCTGCTGCTGGTGGGCCGACGCAGTCAGAGCGTAGGCACCCGAGCCCAGCTTGCCGATCCGCTCGACCCGGCCGGCGCGCACCAGTCCCTGCAGGTAGCGGTACGCCGTGGGCATCGGCAGCCCCGCGCGTTCGGCGATCTCGCTGAGCTGGAGCTGATCGGGGCCGCGGAAGGCGTCCAAGACGGCAACGGTGCGGACCACGGCGTCGGTGGGTCCAGCAGCCACGGATGTAAGCATGGATCATCCCCCTTGCATCACGGACCGTTGCGGGAGCAACGCCCTCGTCCAAGATGCCGATTCTTGCCAGGCCGGAATGGGTCTGCCAGATCATGTCTTTTTCCGGCTCTACCGCTTCCGGTTATTCGAACAGCCGGTAAGCCTCATCGGCCCCACCCGTTTCGTGCCTGTTGCGGCATATCAGGTGTCGCGACACGGGCATATGCCCTGACGAAGGAGCGCCGTACAGGCCCAGCACACGGTGTGCCTGATTCGGTCACGCCGATTCCGGCCAGACGAGCAGGCTCACCACCTGGCTGGGCAGATGGGCAAGCCGTCATCGGCCCGGGCAAGCAGGGATGGTAACGACATCCTGGATCGCGGGCGCAGCCGAGCCCGGGCGCGGGTTTCCTCACTTCCGACTGCTTCCAGGCGATCCAGAACCGTCTTGGCAGGGATAGCGCTGCGGAGCAGTTTCCAACGTAAAGGGCCACAGAGACGAGGACATGCTGAGTCCGCGTTCACTGGAGCAACTACCCGCCGCGGCACCGGCCGTAGACGGCTTTGCCGACCAGGTGGCGAAGGTTTCGGAGTGAGCCAGCGGCATGGTTCTCGGAAAGCTGGACAGGTATGAGTGCTCCGCAGCAGGATCTGTGGGTTGATCACGGGTTGCTGGTGCGGGGAGACGGCTTCGGTGCCGGGACGCCGGCAGCTGACGAACGCGACCGGAGGCACCCTGCATGAGTGGCGACTTGGAAGCCCCTGCTGACCTTTCGCCGGTTGAGCGTGGTGTTTGGGAAGCGTTTCGTACGGGCATGACGCTCGACTTGCGGCCGGGCTCGTCCGAGCGGAGTGCTGGCGCTCCGACAGGGAGCCCAGGTCCGGTTGGGTCTCGCGTTCGCGCGGAGTTCCTTGCGCAGCTTCTCCTGAGTGGACCTCCTGCTCTCCCCGGAAGAGTCACAGCGCTGAAGCTGAAGGGTGCTCACATCGTAGGCGTGCTTGACCTGTCAGGCGGTGATGTGGCCACTTATGTCGAGTTCCAACAGTGCACGTTCGGCGATTCAATATTGGTCACCGATGCGCGCGCATCTACACTTCGATTCGTGAATTGCACCATCCCTCACTTTGATGGCACGCGGCTGCACACCATTGGTGACCTACATTTGCCGCGGAGTGTGATCAGTGGTGGCCTTGTGCTGAGGAACGCCCGTATCGGCATGGACTTGTTGTTGAACCAAGCTCGTTTGCAAAATTGGCGTCAGGGTTGTCTTGCAGCAGATGGGCTGACAGTTGGTCAAGATCTTATGGCTGAGGGGATGCAGGCTTCTGGTGAGATATCGCTTGCCGACGCCCAGATTGGGTCTTCACTCAGCTTTCGTGGAAGCCGTCTGATGTCTCGGGCTGGACAGGCTCTCAACGCGCCGCGTCTTTCTGTTGACCGGTCTGTCTATTTTTCTCCTTCTCAGGGGCAAGAAACCACCGTTGAGGGAGGGTTGAAGCTGGACGATGCGCGGTGTGGGCGTGCGGTCGATCTGGAAGGAGTTCGTCTGAACCTGCGGGGTGAGAGTCTTTCCTTGCGGGGCATGCAGGCTTCGGAGTTGCGTTTTACGCCTGCGGAGGTGAGCGGTGGTGAAGTAGTGCTCGCCGAAGCGGTGGTGAACACTCTCGTGGACCAGGCCGAGAGCTGGCCTGAGAACAATCTCGACCTCTCCGGCTTCACCTACCGGAGGCTCCTGCCGAGCAGGGTCTTTTCGATCGAGCAGAGACTGCAGTGGCTGGCCGCGGCGACATCGGAGTACGACCCCCAGCCGTACGAGCAGTTGGCCACATGCCTGCGTGCCAGCGGTGAGCCTCACGACGCGGATACGGTCTTGCTGAACCGTATGCGTCGCAGGCGGGAGACTCTCAGCCGGGCGGCCAGGGCGTGGGACGTGCTGCAGGATGTGACGTTCGGCTACGGGTACCGACCCGCCCGGGCGGCCGGCTGGCTCATTCTGTTCTGGCTCGCCGGTTCGGTCTGGTTCAGCCTGCGGCCGCCCGCGCCAATGAAGGCCGGCGAAGGCCCTACCTGGAGCGCCCCCGTCTTCACCTTGGACCTCCTGCTGCCCATCCTTGATCTCGGCCAGGAGAACCAGTGGCGCACCGCCGGGGTGTCTTTGTGGCTGACCGTTGTCCTTTCCTTCGTGGGTTGGGTCTTGGCGACCAGCGTGGCGGTAGGAGCTGCTGCTGTACTCCTGCGTCGGAACTAGGGCTGTTGGGGTCGCCGGCGGTGTCGGGTGGGCGCTGAGGGTGCTCGTCGTATTGCGTTTCAGAGGGTGTGGGTCGGGGTGTAGGTGCCCCAGACCTCGCGCAGGGCGTTGCAGACTTCGCCGACGGTGGCGCCTGCTGCAAGGGCTTGTTTCATCGGGTAGAGGACGTTGGCGTCGCCGGCGGCGGCTTTTTGCATCTGGGTGATGGCGGCGTCGACTCGCTCGTGGCAGCGCCAGGCCCGCAGTTTGGCGATGCGTTCGGTTTGCTGTGTTTCGATGGCTGGGTCGACGCGTAGCGGCTGGTAGGGCTCTTCCTGCTCGAGCTGGAAGCGGTTGACGCCGATGACGATGCGCTCGGCGGTGTCGGTTTCCTGGGCGATGCGGTAGGCGTTGTGTTCGATCTCGGACTTTTGGAAGCCGCGTTCGATGGCGGCTACGGCGCCGCCGAGTCGTTCGATTTTGGCCATGAGGGCGGTGGCGGCGGCTTCTACGTCGTTGGTCATGGCTTCGATGGCGTAGGAGCCTGCGAAGGGGTCGACGGTCGCTGTCACGTCTGTTTCGTGGGCGAGGACCTGCTGGGTGCGCAGTGCCAGGCGTGCGCTTTTGTCGGTGGGGAGGGCGAGGGCTTCGTCGAAGGAGTTGGTGTGCAGGGACTGGGTGCCGCCGAGGACTGCGGCCAGGGCTTGGATGGTGACGCGGACGAGGTTGACCTCGGGTTGCTGTGCGGTGAGCTGGACGCCTGCGGTCTGGGTGTGGAAGCGCAGCATGTGCGACTTGGGGTTTTTCGCGCCGAACCGGTCTTTCATGGTGTGGGCCCAGATGCGGCGGGCGGCGCGGAACTTGGCGACTTCTTCGAGGATCGTGGTGCGGGCTACGAAGAAGAAGGACAGGCGGGGTGCGAAGTCGTCGATGTCCATGCCCGCGGCGATGGCGGTGCGGACGTATTCGATGCCGTTGGCGAGGGTGAAGGCGATTTCCTGGGCCGGTGAGGCGCCGGCTTCGGCCATGTGGTAGCCCGATATGGAGATGGTGTTCCATTTCGGGAGTTCGGATTTGCAGTACTGGAAGATGTCTGCGGTCAGGCGCAGCGAGGGTTCAGGCGGGAAGATGTAGGTGCCGCGGGCGATGTATTCCTTGAGGACGTCGTTTTGGATGGTGCCGGTGAGTTGGTCGGGGCTGGCGCCTTGTTCTTCGGCGGCGAGTTGGTAGAGCAGGAGGAGTACGGCGGCGGGGGCGTTGATGGTCATGGAGGTGGAGACCTGGTCCAGGGGGATGCCGCGGAAGAGGACGCGCATGTCGTCGATGGAGTCGATGGCGACACCGACTTTTCCGACTTCGCCGTGAGCGAGGGGGGCGTTGGAGTCGTGGCCCATTTGGGTGGGCAGGTCGAAGGCGACGGACAGGCCGGTGGTGCCGTGGGCGATGAGTTGCTGGTAGCGGGCGTTGGATTCGGCGGCGGTGCCGAAGCCTGCGTATTGGCGCATCGTCCAGGGGCGGGCGGTGTACATGGTGGGGTACACGCCGCGGGTGTAGGGGAAGGTGCCTGGTGCGTTGAGGTGTTGGGTCGGGTCCCAGTCGTTCAGGGCGGTGGGGTTGTAGACGGGGTTGATGGGCAGTCCGGATTCGGTTGGGCGCGTCATGGTGGGTGTCTCCGTTCCGGCTGAACCGGCGCATGGTGGGCTGCCTGTGTTGGCTGGTTGGGGTTGCGCGTCATCAGCGAGTGCTCGTCGCGTGGGGCCGGGGCCTTGGGCTGGGCTGCTGGTGGGTTTTCGGTTGCCGTTGTGTGTGGCGGGGTGGCAGCCGTGCCGCTCGCGTGGGGACTGTGACTAGCCTGTATCGACATTTACCGAAGCAGGGTCAGCATGGCGTTCGCTGTTGCGGGATGTCAACGGCTTCCTGTTGCTCGCCTGGCTGTGGGGTGCCGGGCCCTTACCGGAAGCAACGTGCATATTCGGGGCATCTGTGTGCTTAAGCCGGGCTACCATCCGGGCATCGGCGTGAGCCGAGGGGGCATCGGGGGGCACATGGATCAAGAGGTGCTGTTCGGCCAGCGGGCGTACACCGACCCGTGGGGGACGCTGCGGGAGTTGCAGCAGGCGGACATGCGCCAGCCGTCGGCGGGCAGGAAGGCCCGCATGGCGGCGCTGCACGCCGTCGTGGGCGACCTGGTGGAGTCCGTCATGCTGGCCGGCGCTGTCGTCCAGGCTTCGGAGCCTGTCGCGTCTTTGGAGCGGGCTCGCGCGCATGTCTCGCTGGCCGCATCGTGGGCCGCGGCGGGCGGCCTGAACGTGCCCGTGCGTGGCATGACGCCACGGCAGCACATCGCGGCCGGTCTGCGGATCCTGGCCGAGGCCGATCCCGGCGGCGGGTATCTGACGGCGGCCTCGCTCATCAACGCCGCCACCGCGGAGTACGCCATCGGGGACCTGGACGCTGCGTACCGGCACCTGGGCCGGGCGCGCGGCCTGGTCTCCTCCTGGGGGAAGAGTGCGCCCATGCGCGGCCCCTACCTGGGGCTCATCGAGTTCAACACCGTCGTCATGGCGGACCTCGACGAGCGGAGCATGGTGGCGGCGTTGCTCGGCGTGCATGACCAGGCGCGCAGGGAGGGTGTCCTGCGCACGTGCGGTCTGGTGGATCAAACTCTGGCCGGGCGTTTCGCCGCGGCCCATCTCTACACGCCCGCTCTCCTCCACGGCGAACGCGCCCGGGAGATCTGGCACCGGTGCCGGCGGCCGGAGCGGGTGGCCAGCATCGACTACACCTTGCTGGAGATCTACAAGAATTTGGGCGCCGAGGAGGAGCGGGAGCGCCTGGAGCGGCAGTTGATCGGTATCACCCGGCCGGAGTCGGTCTTCCGGGGCATCGCGACGCAGGCCAAGGCGAAGGTGTCGGAGCACTACCACGACCTGGCTGACTACCGCAGGTCGGAGCAGTACGAGGAGAGCGCCTGGAAGACCATCGAGCCGGTCCTGAAAGCCGAGGGCGGGCATGTGACGTCGGGAGGCGCCCTGGGACTGGTATTTGGTGGGGTCAGGACCGCCCGCAAGCTGGGTGACGACAGGCTGGTTGCCAAGTGGCGGTCCAGGGCCGCTTTCATGGCGCGCGGGATCGATGCCTACCTGGAGTCGTCCACGGGGTGGGGTGCCTCCTTCGGCCGGTACCTGGAGGCGATCATCGATGGTGACCGGCAGGCCGTCGCCACTCTGCAGCAGGAAATCGTCCGCAAGACGCTGGAGGTCAACGCCTACGGCAAGGCGGCCCTGCCGGCAGTGATAGCCCTGCAGGAGCACCTCGACACCGTGGAGCCGGGCGACGATCTCGATACCGACCTGCGGGAGTACTGGCAGCACCTGAGGAGCCTGGCGTCCGAGGACGCCGAAGAGATCCGCTCCCGTTTCCGGAGCGCCAACGTCGTCCCGGTCCTCAACCGGATCCTGGGCAGCAACCCCGATCTGGACCCGTGGATCCAGTTCGAGACCGTGGAACTGGCCCGGACGGGCAGTGTCACCGGCCCGCAGGCGGTGGGCCTGCCCGACAAGAGCCTGCTCCCGTGCCGGAACGTAGGGAGCACGCAACCGTTCCCGCCTGACCGGGCTAAGAGGCCAGGCGGGAACGGACAGTCCCAGCAGGACCTCCCGACCGTAACCCAGGACGCCGACAGCGCCCCGCCTGCCTCACCGAGCTATGGCCGCGTGGGCGCAAACGCCATAGGCCGCCACCCCCCGCAAGGCCCGCGCAATACCTCCTGCCCCGCCCTGTGCGCACCCCACGGGCTCTCGCAGCAGTCACGACCCGGTCCGGCAGCGCATCTTCGCGGCTGCCGCGCCCGGTATCTCGTTCGGGTGATCCGTCGCCGTGCCGGGTCCGCGCGGGCCGCATCTTCGTTACGCAGGCTGCCTAAGGTGATCAAGGACAGGAGACGGCATGGGGCTGGGCATGCGGCGAACGGCGGTCGCCATGGTTGCCGGAGGGATCCTGAGCGGAGTCATGACGGTCCCGCAGGCCTCAGCCGACGGCTCTGACGGTCTGCCCCTGCGGGAGGCGATCTCAGCGCTGCCCGTCATCGGCGAGGACCGCCTCGGCTACGAGCGCACGGCATTCCGGCACTGGATCGACGCCGACAGGAACGGCTGCCCGACCAGGGCCGAGGTCCTTATGCAGGAAGCCGTCGAGCCTCCGGCCGTCGGCGCGGGATGCACGTTGTCAGGAGGCCGCTGGTACTCCTACTACGACGCCACCTACGTCGACGGAGCGTCCGGACTCGACATCGACCACATGGTGCCGCTCGCCGAGGCCTGGGACTCCGGTGCCTCACAGTGGACCGCGGCGCACCGCCAGGCCTACGCCAACGACCTGGACGAGCCGCGAGCGCTGGTCGCGGTGACCGCGCGCAGTAACCGGGGCAAGGCTGACAGGGACGTTGCCGAGTGGCTGCCGCCAGCCGCGGCCGCGCGGTGCGGGTACCTGGTCGACTGGGTGACGGTGAAGACGCGCTGGCACCTGGCGGTAGACGACATCGAACGCGACGCGCTCGTACGCGAAGCCGCAGCGTGCCCGGACGTACCGATCGTCACCACACCGGCGGACACCCCGCTGCCGAGCTGACACCGACAGCGCAGAGCAAGCTCATCTTCCGGCCCCACGCCCGCTCAGCGCCCTTGCCGCGCGGCGGTGCCCGCTACTGGTGCCAGAGAGGGTCCGAGCACAGCAGTCAGTCCAGTCGGTATTCACGATGCGGGTCTATCGGGCGCGATGACGACGCTGCGGTCCTCAGGGTAGGGGTAGTAGACGGTGGTCTCGGCCGCCTCCGGGTGCTCGCGGGACAACAGGGCCTCCAAGGCGCTCCGCGCCTCGTCCAGCGCCCGCAGAGCGGCACCCACCTTCTTGTGGGGTACGCCCTCGGGTCCCCTGCTCGGGTACACCGCATCGAGCTGGACCGCCCGGTGGGCAAGCTCATCACGGATGCCGGCAAGAACACGGCCCATCTCAAGGTGTTCATCCAGGGTGAGTCGAGGCTTCCTTGGCACCCGGGTCTCCGATCGGCTGATGGCTGGGGTGAAAAGCTCAACGACAGAGGCACGCGCGGGTCCCCGCAAGCTGCTATCTGTTCCTGCACTACCTGCTACTCGGCGAACTACGCGACGCGCGGCACTGGAACCTGGGCCAGGACGCCTCGGCGCACTCCGCATGGTCGCGCCTACGGCTTCACTAGTCCCGCCAACCAACGCTTTCGCACACGCTGCGCCACTCCCAGCCCCGGCGGATCTGCTGGCGAAGCAGGCCGTCATCGAGGCGTAGCTACCTCCTGGCGGCTGCCCGGAGAACGGTGCTGCTCTGGCCCCGCCGGGCAAGACCTATACCGATTTCACCGGAGAACTGCTGTACGTCCTTGAGTACGGCATCGACGGCGAGCCTGCGGAGCTGGACCTGGAGACCGTTTAGCGGCACCTGCGCACCACTTTGCGGGCCAAAGGCCGGCCTGTGCCGCGAAAATGCGACCGCAACACCGCCGGCCGGCCAGCAAGTTGCCTACCTAGACAGTAACGCCGGGCTAGCCGCCATTTCCAATAAATGAAACACCCTAGTTAATACCGCCTTCGACCGCCCGCTGAATAGATGATTCCCGTGCCGAGAGACGGAGCTCTCCCCATGGCATGAAGTCGAGCGTGACCGCCTTGATAACTGAGCCGATCGGCGGGAATGATTCGGGGCCGACCTGCACTCCCGGCTCAGCCAGGAGCACAAAGTCGATGAACGCTTCAACCCCAGCCACAGGTTCAGTTATCTCAACGTCCACACCGAACCTGCCTCGGTGCTCCTTCACCACACACGTGACCCTCTGCGACGGCTCAAGCCCCACGGCGCCCCATAGGTCAGCCCGGTCCGTTACCATTTATACCCCTGGTAATAGTTGATCCACTTACTCTCCACAATCAGCGAATTGAAGAGCGGAATTTTTGCCCTGGGAATCAACCACTGGAATTCCCCAGGCTTGTTGTCATGCACCGCCCGGAATTTATCGGCCGGGAAGTGCTTGGCGAAGTCTTCATGCATGGTGTATTCCCAGTACCCGTCTTCAAAGATCCCCTGGACAGCATACTGCTGAGCGACCCCTTCGCTCTCTCCGATGTATGCGGTGCCAGCATGTCTGCCGTGATCCGGATGGTTGGCGGGATCCATGCCGCGCTCCTCCGCCGCCTTGTTGCCCTTATGCGGCGACCGATAGAGCTTCGGGCCACAGTTGTGGACGAGGACGGGTGTCGTACCAGCCAGCACGTAGTACGTGTGCAGATCTTCGACAGTGAGGTTGTACATGTCGCGGTCGCCGAGGCGGACCTTGACGCGGGTGACTATGGCGTGGTGGCCAGTTTCGGTGTTGAGCGCGTGGCCAGCGATGAGCTTGCTGGTCGGGACCCATTTGTGGACGGTGTCGTCCCAAACAAGGTGCTTGGCGGTGGTGTGGATGGTGGCGACAGTGCCGTTGGGCTGGCGTACGTCGAGGTCGACTAGGTCGTAGTCGTGGTTCTGCCAGACTGTGGTGACCTGTCGGGCGCCCTTGCGTTTTCCGGTGTCCGGGTCGGCGGTCGCTACTCGGTCGCCAATCGCGATGGTGCCGATCGCCTTGGATGTGCCATCCGCCAGGAGCACCGGCGTGTCCGGGGTGAAGCTCCTGCATTCCGTTGCGCTTTTGCCTGCGCTCGCTGCCTTAGCGCCGACTGACTCGGCGGTCGCTGCGGTGCGTGTGGTGGCGGGACTGGCTTCCTTGCTTGCACCAGCGACGACGGCTGCCGTGCCGCCTGCAAGGGCTACGGATGCACCGAGGGCTAGTCCGCCTTCGGCGATGACGGTGGTGGCGCCCGCGACGACGGCTGCTGTGGCTCCCATGGTGGATGCCTCGGCTACCGCAACAGCGGCACCCATGGCGATTGCTCCACAGGCGACGGTGGCGATGCAGGCGACCGCTCCCACGACGACGGCGGTGGCAACTACGGCGGTCAGGACAGGGTGTTCATGCCAGACCTTTTTCGCGTGGCAGCCAACGTCATACCAGGAGCATTTCTGCGGTGCCTCCCGGTGGCCACCGCCGCCACCACCGTGGTGGCCACCGCCACCGCCACCGCCACCGCCACCCGGGACGACGCCGGACGAGTCAGCTGTTCCATCAGGCTTCGAGTCGTGGCAGTAGATGTCCGGGTCGCTGCAATCGTCACCCGCGTGACCGCACTTAAGGCCGCCGCAGGGATCCAGTCCCGTGGGATCTGATTGTGTCACCGGCGAGTTGAGAGCGTATGCGTATCCGTTCAGAGACTGAGCGGCCGTCACGTTGAGGACGGGGTCGACGCTGATGAAACGGCCATTGGCCGGGTCGTATTCGCGGGCGCCGAGGTGGGTGAGACCTGTGGGGTCGTTGGTGCCGCCAACGAAGCCCTTGCTGCCAGACCATGTGGTGGGTTGGGTGCCGCGGGGGGCCCCGAAGGGGGTGCTGCGTCGGACGGTTGTGGCGCCGGTGGCGGCGTCAATGGAGACGTCAGCGGTGTCGTGGTGGTCGCCGGCGAGGAAGGAGATCTTGCCGTCGTCCGTCTTTACGGCGGTGGCGCCGTCGAGGTCGTAGTAGCGGGTGCAGGTCGGTGCGGTCGCGCCCTTGGTGAGGCTGAGTTCTGTGTTACCGAGGTATAGAACGGTCTTCTCAGCTGACGGCTGCGCGGTGTCCTTGACGTGCTGAACCAGGCGGTTGCCGTCGGCGTCGTAGGCGTAGTCGGTGGTCAGGGTTCCTTGCGTGACCGTGGACAGTCGGCCTGCGGCATCCCACGCGTAGCTGCTGCCGGTGCCGGGCGTGGAGGTGTGGGTGACGGTGTTGCCGGTGTTGTCGTAGGTGAAGCCCTCGGTGTTGGGTGTAGGGCCGGCTGTGGTGACCTGGCTGAGGCCGTGCGCGGTGTGGGGGGCGTCGTAGGCGTAGTTGCGGGTGACGTCCTTGGCGGTGTTGCCGGCGGGGTCGTGCTGTTTCTCGCTCTGGCGGGTGCCGTCAGTGTTGTAGGCGTAGTCGGTCCAGTACGGGGCGGGGCCGCCGATGATGCCGGTGCTGGGTGAGTCGGCGCAGGTGTCGGTCGACTGGGTCCATGCCTTGGTCAGGCGCTGGAGGTAGTCGTAGGTGAAGCACTGGGTGTCGTGGACGGCGCCGGCTCGGTCCGACATGGCGAGGACGTTGCCGGCCTGGTCGTAGGTGTAGGCGACGGCTCTGGCGGCTGCGGAGACGTTCTCCCGGTCGGTGCGGGTGGAGGCCAGGCGCTGGGTGCCCCACTCGTATTCGTTCTGGATCTGGACCTTCGGGCCGCCGGTGCTGAGTGTGTACTGCAGGGGCTTGCCCGTCAGGCTGTACTTGACGTCGGTGAGGAAGCCTGTGATGGCCGTGGCGCGGTGCAGAGTGTCGTAGGTGGAGGCGACGACCTCGTTGGGAAGGTTGCCGGCTGCGGGGTAGCTGGTGGAGGCGAGGGTGCCGTCGGGGTTATAGGTGGTGTTGACCTGGAGGCTGTCGGGGAACGCCTCCTCGCCGGGCACGTTCGGTATCGCCGTGGTGGTGCGGGTAGGCCGGTAGAGGTTGTCGTAGAAGTTGACGGTGGTCTTGTACTCGTACTGGGTGCTGCCAACGGTGCGGTAGCTGCTGGAGGAGGCGAGCTGGCCTTCGTAGCCGGACGGGTCGTACTTCCAGGAGGCGGTCAGCGGGCCGGTGGCGCTGCCGGTGTGTACGCCCAGCTTGCGGCCCAGCTGGTCGTAGTCGTAGTACAGCTGCCGGTTTTCGGAGTCCTTGGTCCAGGTCAGCTGGTCGCGGTCGTCGTAGTGGCTATCGCTGGTGCCCTTGTCGGGGTCTATGGCCTGGATCTGACGTCCCTGTAGGTCGTAGGTCCACGACCAGTGGGCGTTGTCCGGTCCGATGAGGGTGGTCATGTGACCGGCGGGGTCGTACGTGTACTGGGTCAGGTCGTAGGCGCCGGTGGCGTCCGCGTTGTGATACTGGCGCACCTCGGATGTGCGGCCCTGGGCGTCGGTGACAGTGGTGGTGGGAGTGGCGCCCAGCGGGGGGATGACCGTCGTCCGGTCGCCGCCGTAGATCGTGGTGGTGGTGGACAGCAGTTTTGGCTGGTCGCTGCTGCCGGCGGCGGTCTTGACGGTGGTGGGCCGGCCCAGTCCGTCGTAGGCGGTGATGGTCTGGGTCTCCACCTCCTGGGTGTTGTCCAGGGACAACAGCTTTCCGGCGGTGACGGTGGTGCCGCTGGCGTAGTAGGGGGCGAAGCCCAGAACGCCCTGGCCGCGGTCGTCGTAGAAGGTGTCGGTCAGCAGGTAGCCGCCGTCGGGTCCGGGATTCTGGGTCTGGCGGGGGCGCAGGAAGCCGTCGTAGAGGGTGTAGGAGCTTTCCTGGCTGCCGTCCTTGCGCAGGGCTTTGGACTCGACCGAGACGATGCTGTTGGCGTCTACGTGGTAGGCGTACTCGCTGTTGGGGGTGTCCTTGTTGGTCTTGGATCGGTTGGGCAGCCATACCTTGTTCAGGCGGCCGAGGGCGTCGTACACCAGGTCAGTGCGCTTGTTGTTGGTGTCGACCTGGGCGCTGGCCAGTCCGCGCAGTGCATCGAAGTAGCTGGTCGTGGTCTGCGCGGAGGTGCTCACGCCGGGGGTGGCGGGCGGGGAGGTCACCGTCATGCTGGCGGGCCGCGGATTGGCGGTGCTGATGGGGGTGTAGCTGGTGGTCGTGGTCCGCGTGTCGTTGGCCTTGGTGGTG
This sequence comes from Actinacidiphila glaucinigra, assembly GCF_900188405.1. Taxonomy (GTDB): domain Bacteria; phylum Actinomycetota; class Actinomycetes; order Streptomycetales; family Streptomycetaceae; genus Actinacidiphila; species Actinacidiphila glaucinigra. The sequence continues at coordinate 114,066 of NZ_FZOF01000021.1, forward strand.
ATCGGGCTGGTCTGGCCGGTGGTGTCGTACTTCGTGGTGGACTCGATGTCGGACACCGTCAGCGGGCGGCCGTAGGAGTCGAAAGTGGCCTTGCTGTCCTGGTAGGTGGCGTAGCGGCCGTCGTGAGCGGTCAGGGTCTCGGTAATGACCGATTCGTTCTTGGTCGGGGCGGTGTTCCATGCCTGGCCGTCGTAGAGCGTGCGTACGTCCGACAGGATTTGAGAACCCGTGCCGTCGGCCTTGGTGATGCGGACCGGGGTGGTGTCGCAGTCGACGGAGACGGCTTCGACCTCGGAGGGCATGTCGAGGATGCCGGTGGTGTTGGGCGGGTAGGTGGTGCGGGTGCAGGTGGCGGTGCCGTCGTCGTAGGTGTGCTCGGCCTTGGTGATGCGGCCTGCGAGGTTTTCGTAGGTGGGGTCGGTGGTGGTGACGCGCCACTTCTGGCCTTGGCCGTCGTCCAGGGAGGTGTAGTCGCGGGTGGTGTCGGCGCCGGTCAGGTTGGCGGTGGCGGTGCCCCAGGAGCGGACGCGCTTGGCTGTCTCGTGGTGCCACGGGGCGCGGACGGTCTTGCTGAGGACGCCGCTGCCGGGCTTGCTGTAGGTCTCGGTGCGGTACTCGAAGCCAGCCGCGGACTCGTGGTCGGTGAGGGTGTCGCCTTCGCCGTCGGGAATGGTGACCGTCTTGGTACCGCCGGAGCCGTCCTTGCGGTCGCCGTCCATGCCGCGCAGGAAGTAGTGGTCGGACTGGGTGTCCTTGGTGGCGATGGAGCCGGTCTGCACTCGGACGTGGGCGTAGCCGCGCCACTGTGACCAGGTCTTCAGCTTTTCTTTTGTGATGCCGTCGTCATCGTCGTAGTGCCAGGCGGCGTCACCGAGGTAGGTGTAGGCGGTGACCATGTCGGGCGCGCCGCCGGTGCGGTCGGTCTGGATGACGGTGTCGACGACGTACTTGTTGAACCATTCCAGCGTCTTGGGGACTTCGTTGCTGGGCTGGTAGTACTGCGGCATGCAGCGGGTGGTGTTGGTCTCCGGGACCGGGGGGCTGTCAACGCTGCAGGTGCCGGGTTTGTAGTTGATGTCGATCTGGCCGCCGTACTCGTCGTCGACGGTGCCCAGGCGTTCCTTGATGAACGGTGCGCGGCCGTCCTCGGGCTTGTCGGCGCGGTTGGGCAGCTGGTCGTAGTCGAAGGTGACCTTCGGCAGGTCGAGGGTGCCGCCTGCCTTGCCGGTGTGCTGGATGGAGTCCAGCAGGAGCTGGTAGTCGGTGTCGGCCATGCCCCAGTGGTGGCCGAAAGACCAGGAGTCCACGGGGAGATAGGTGCCGTTGGACTGCAGGGTCTGGGCGGTGACCGAGGTCAGGCGCTTGCGGGTGAAGAACACTGGCGACAGACGGCCGTTGGTGCAGTCGGTGCCCGCGTCACAGTTCAGGTCCCAGGGCGTGTCGTACCAGTAGAACTTGTTGGCCTTGATGTCGTTGCAGGTGGTGCCTGCTTCCAGGCAGCGCTCGCTGTTGCCGAACACGACCTGGGCGGCCGGCAGGTTCGTCGTGGAGTAGATGTCCTTCTGCCGCTGGCCGTAGTCGATGCGGTCGAGGTAGCCGCCGCGGACGTACGGGGTGTCGTCGGTGGCCTTGAGGTTGCGGCCGTAGGAGTTGCTCTCCTGGGTGTACCAATAGGTGATGTCGTTGCCGTGCGGGTCCAAGACGTAGTCGAGGTTCCACCGCCATGCCTGCTGGCACCATGAGGTGGCGAACGTGGAGGCGTGGCAGGGGTCGCCGCTGTCGTTGCCGAAGACCGGGGCGGTCCATACGGACTTGGTCTCCGGCTTGCCGCTGGTCCAGTTCGGCAGCCGGTTGTAGCCGAAGAAGTACTGGATGCCGGAGGGCAGGGTGACCTTCCAGTACTCGTTGTTGTCGTCGCCGTTGGCGCGGGCGGAGTCGCCGTCGATACGCTCGATGCGGGTACCGTCGTCGTTCTTCAGCTTCCACAGCCCGGCAGTGGAGGTGGGGATCAGTTCCCCGCCCTTGCCGTTGAAGCTGATGGTGGCGTTGTCGTAGGCCCAGCACTGGTCGCCGGGTTCCACGCCGTCGGTCTTGACGCCGTCGTCGCCGCAAGGCTTGTAGCGTCGCTCGATGTAGCCCGGCCACATGTCGAAGCCGTCGCCGATCCAGGAAGCCTGGTTGTTGCTGTTCGACGATCGGCCGTCGATCGATCCGGAGGAGTAGGAAAGGCCCAGGTCCGGTACAAGTTTGCCCGGCACGTCAGGTACCGGCATGTCATACGACCAGGAGAAGTCACCGGTGTTGAGGTTGGTGCTCCAGGTCGCTGACGCCGACAGCGAGGTGGCCTTGTAGTCGCCCTTGTCCGATGCCGTACCGGCGGTTGCGGCCAGTACCGTCACGGCGGCAGCGCTGGTCTTTGCTGCAGCGCCTGGCACAGTGACCGAGTCCGCCGTCAGGACGTGCCGCTCGGTGTCATTCCTCGAGGGCACGGGGACACCGGTGCGGCACGCCGCCTTGTCCGGGGTGGTCAGGGCACATTGCGGAAGCCGCACGAGGCGCAGGCGCGCGCCGTACCCGCCGCCGTATGCGTCGGCGAAACCGCTGTAGTCGAGGGTGAGGCGTAGGTCTCCCTGCTGGGTGGCGCCGTCGGCGCGGCCGGCGGTCAGCATCACGCCTCGCACACCGGCGGCGCGGGCCGCTGCCTGGCCCAACATCGAGATCTTGGCCTTGCCGACGGCCTGCGCCGGGGAAGCTTTCGCCGTCTGCGCCTGCAGGCGCTGCGGTCCGGCATGGGCGGGGCTCACCAAGACAGGCAGGCTGCCCGCCTTCACTGCTTCCGTGGCAGTGGGTGATGCGGCGGCAGCCCGGCTCGAGGATTCGGCGCCGGTCGGCAGGGCAACGGTCGCTGTGCCTACCTTGGGCCATGCCGCCCGCGGAGCATGGACCTTGCCCGCATGCGCCCCGGCTCGTGGTTTGACCTTCCCTACGGTGCCGGAGACCGGCTTTTCCGAGGCGGGCAGGTCGGGAAATCCCTGCCAGTCGGTCGCGGAGGCCTGTGACGGGAAGCCCTGCAAGAGAGCCGCCATCACCACGCCCGAGACGACGGCGGCTATCCGCGCACGTGTGCGTTCAGTCCTGCCCATGCCCTGTGTTCCGTCCCCTGCAAGGTGAATTACGGATGGGTACTGCTGCGCCCGCGCATCGCTGTGGGCGTGTGCGGCAGCGCGAAGTGTGCTCGGCCCGACGGGGCGGTCCTCGCTCAAGCGGGACCGCCCCGTGGGTGTGTCCTACGATTGGGCGGCCGACGGCAACTCTGTCGGGTTGGCGAGCATCTCGATCTGGGCGTCGCTGAGGATGCCCTGGTAGGCCCAGACGTCGTCGACGAGACCGGTGTAGTACTCCTTCGCCGTGCCGGCCGACCAGGTCCGGCCGAACTGCAGACCACCGGTGCCGTCGAAGGGCTTGACGTCCTGCGTGATCGAGGTCGCTTCGTCGGACTGCTGGAGGTCACCGTTGACGTACAGCCGCATTTCGTTGGCGAAGGCGTCGTAGACCACTGCCACGTGATTCCAGCTGCCATAGCTGCCGTCGAAGCTGAACGAGTGCTCGGCTGTCTTCCACTGCGCCGACGAGCTGTCAACGTCCGGCACGGCGACCTGCCAGACTCCCGGCGCTGGGCTGCTGGCGTCTTCGGAGTACCCGGTCACGTGCCACCGCAGCGTGAACGCACTGTGATAGGGGCCGGTCGCCTTGCCTTGCTGGCTCAGAACCGTAATGTCGCAGTCGGCAAGCGCCTTTGGCGCCTGGCACACCGGGCCGGGCCCGCCCATGTCGGTCCAGCCGGCCACCGTGAAGCTCTGGTTCGAGTGCACTGGCGACAAAGCGGTGTTCGCGTAGCCGCCGGCGTTCAGTTTCAAGTCCCCGGTCCCGACCAGGGGGCTTTCGGTGTCGATCGTCGCGCCCGCGTTCAAGGTGGCCGGATGCCGGTTGCCGACCGCATCGTCAGGCGTGACGGACGGAGTCCCGGAGGCGGAGTTGAGCATCCACCGGCCGGTCAGCTGCGGACGCTGCCTGACCGTGTCGGCGGCCTCCGACGCGGTGACCACACGGCCGAAGATCTTGACGTCGTCGACGGAACCCTTCCAGTAGTCGGTGTAATTGCCCTGGTACCGGAAGCGGCCTAGTTGCACTCCTGCGTGCGCTTCCCACACCGAGGGGGCCGCCACGGGTGTGCTGGGCACGCCGTTCACGTACAAGGTGATCTGGTTGGTCTGGGCGTCGAAGACACCCAGTAGATGAGTCCACTCGTTCAGATCGGCTTCCGCGGCGGAGAAGACGCTTTGAAAACTGGGTCCTGTCGCGTCCTGGTCTGGCAGACGGAAGGCCCACTTCTTACGCGTCACCTCGTAGCCGAGGGTGTAGGCGCCGTTGGACGTGCCGCTCTGGCTGACCGCAGCCTGATTGCGGGATCCGTCCTCCAGCTTCACCCATGCGGCCACAGAGAAGCTGCGGTTGGTGTCGACCGTTTCGCGGCCCATGGCTCCATAGCCCGTGGCACCGTCGAGGTGGATCGCGGTGCTCGCGGCACCGGGAACACCGCTTTGGACGCCACCGTTGAGAGCGAAGTCCTGGGTCTCCCCGAGACCTCGCAGCGGGCCGACTGAGTCCTCCATCGGCCAGATCGCCATCGCCGGCCGGCCGGACGTCATCACGCCGTCGGTGTAGAGCTGCTGCACACTTGTGGCGGTCGAGGTGCGGTCCCAGACGCGCAGGTCGTCAATCTGTCCTGCCCACGGATCCGCCCATGCCTTCTTCCACTGCAGCCGGCCGACCTGGAAGTTCCCGCGGGCATTGATCGCGGTGACCGTCACCGTCGCACCGGGCACCCCGTTCACGTATAGCGTGGCAGTGTGGCCGGAGGCGCTGTAGACACCGGCCAGATGGGTCCACTGCCCCGGTGTCACCGGCGCATCGGACACCGCCATCTGCGAGTTGATCGTCGCGGTGGAGTCGTCGGTGGTCGGGAACCTCAGCGCCCACTTGTTGGTGGTGCCGCCAAGGTAGCCGAGCGTGAAACCGCTGTTCTCGTTGCCTGCCTGCGACACCACGGTGCGAGAGGTGTTCAGGTCATCGATCTTCACCCAGGCGGAGACCGTGAAGTTCATCGGGATATCGACCAGCGCGCCCTCGGACTCCGCATACGCGTCGCTGCCCCTGAGCGTCAGAGCAGAGCCCTCGTGCCCGGCGTCGCCGAGGCTGGCCCCAGGTCCAAGGTCCAGTTGGTACGCACCACCACGGCCCGCCGCCGTGGTCGCTCCAGCCGCTTCGTCCAGGGCCCATCCGGCCCGCTCGGGCTGCCCGCGGCGCACCTTGAAGTAATACGTCTCCGGCTGGCTCGGATTGTTGTTGGCGTCCAACGCCTTCACCGACAGGAAATGCAGGCCTTCCTCTGCCGGCAGGACGCTGATCTTCTGAGCGGCTCCGCCGCTCGTCGTCACCTGGTGCGCCGACGAGGCCGCAGCGTCCAGACCCCACTGATAGGCGACAACGTCGGTGGCAACAGAGTCGAACGTGAAACTCCCATAGCGGCCGATACCCACCGTCAGTGGCAGCTCGTCAGTCAGTTCGTCCGAGCCCGGGTAGTCCGTGGACGTGACCTTCGGTCCGTCCGGGGCTGTTGCGTCGTAGTTGAACACGCATCCGGGGTCGGCGTTCCACTTCCCCCACTCAGCGCCGTCCCAGGCACGCACATACCATCTCACTGTCTTACCCGACGGTACGGCCGTCGTCGGTGGCGTGATCGAGAACTGGGAGCCGGAGTTCTTGAACGACGCACTGGACGGTGTGTTGCCTTCCGCGCCAGTCGACCACCAGCGCCGCACCATTCCCTTGCCGTCCCCGGCGTCCCACGCGGTGGCGAACTCGGCCCCGATCTTCTCGCCGTTCGGGTCGACCAGCTTCTTGGCCGTGATCTGCGGCCGGCGGTTGATGCGCACTGCGGTCGACTGACACACCGAGCCGGGAGACATCGACAGGTCCGATGCCACCGGCTGCTTCGGCGGGAGGTTGTACTTGACACGCAGGTAGGCGTCGTCCGACCAGCGCTTCCAACCATACGGATCGTCCTCGTCGTACGCCTTCAAACCGAACGTGATCGTCGGCCATGAGGCATTCGCCGCTGTCTGGACGATCGACTTGACCGCAGAGGCGCTGAACTCCACGTCCGCGTCGGGGCAGCCATCGCCCCAGCCATGGGCGAACGTCGACTTCTCCAACAGGTTCGTCCAGAAGCCTGAGGCGGTCTGTGCCTTCCAGTCCGTACTCGACTTGATCGCTTTGGTCTGCCACAGCTCGACGGACTTGGCGGTGCAGCTGTAGGAGTGGGTCTCGTGGGCCGTGAACGTCGCTTCCAGGATGTGCTGGCCCGCGAATTTCGACGTCGGGAACTGGAAGAACACACGCTTGAGGTCCTTCGGCGCGCAGTACTCCGTGTCACCGCAGTACCCCATACCGAAGTCTGAGTCTCCGGAGTAGTGCCAGAACGAGGTGTCGCTCCAGTACCGCGATACACCGGCCCAGTCCGGCGCCTTGGGCGTATACACGATCGGGTCGATCACCAGGGGGAACCGGGTCGCCGGCCCGTTCAGGAGTTCCTGGTCCGGCGTCAGCACCAGGGTGTCCGCATCCGGGTTCACCGCCACGTCCACCGGTGCCATATGTGGAGCCTCGTCCTCGGCGTCCTGTGAGGCAGTGGCCTTGGAGGTCCTGGCCGAAGCAGACGGTGCCGACAGAGAGTCGCGCGTGGAGTCCCACATCATGGGTGTGGGCGCGGCCAGAAGCACGCTGCCGGTGTCCTCATCGACCGCCTGCAGACCACCCGATGCATCCTCGCGGACCTTCAAGCCGTCTGCGTCGATGAGAAGCTTCAACTGCTGCAACTCAGGGTTCTGCGCGGCTTCCGGCGTGCGCACCACGATCGACTCGGCCACACCGGAATCCTGAGCGGTGACCTTCACATCGACGTCCGGAAGCACAGACTTGTACGTCGCGGTGTCGCCATCCAGCACCGGCTCGGGCAGCGGCTTGGGCCACGACAGCCGAAGTTCCCGCCCCGACTGGCGGACCCGAATCAGCGGCTGGTCGCTACCTCCACCGGAGAACGCCACGTCCAGAGCGGTCGCGGCGGGGGCCACCATCCCGTCGGTCTTGCTCAGGGTCGTATCGATCGGGACCCACTTGCCGCCGCGCAGAGTCCGCACCGGCTTCACGTGTTCGACCGCCGTGAAGGATCCGTCCGGCTCCGCGAACACCTCGTTCGCCTCGCCGCGGCGCGACGTCACCTCCACGGACTTACCCGACGCCTCGGCCTGCGCGAGGGCCTCGTCCTCCGTCACCACGGCATCGGCGGACTGCGCACCACGCGAGACCGCTGAGGGCGCGGTCTGCTGGGAAACCCCCGCAGCGTGGGCGGAGCCGCTGAACAGCGGCAGCCCTCCGACCAGCAAGGCCGCAGCGGTCAGACCGCCTAGCGACCGAACGGACCGCCCGCTCCTGCCGCGTCGGCCTCCACGACTCCACCCCATGATCCCCACCCAAGCCTTACGTGATCTTTACGGCGCACGACAAAAACATGGCTGCGCCAAACACCTCAAGACCACAAAGACTCCGGGAGCCGTCCTATTTAGGCCGGGGCCTAATCCGGACGACTTTAAGTGCATCAGCACCGGATCTCCGGTAAATGCAGGATGAACGAATGGTTACCGGATGACTATTGTCTCCCGCGTGAAGCTGTCGAAAATTTCTACCGATCGGGCGCTCCGACTGCGGGTGCATCGCCGCAGGCTTCGGTTCACATGCCACACGCAAGATGCAGAGAGGTTACCAACCTTTGAGGTAGTGCTGGGCAATTCTTGACTAAGTCAGCCGCAATACACGGTCGCCAGCAGCAATGACGGACACACACCGGTGCGGAGGCGGGCGTGGTACCCGGTTCGGTCGCCCGGCATGGCGCGGCAGGCACTGGCCGGACGCTGCTGACCTGGCTCTTCGGGGATCACAAACGTCCCGGCCGCCCCGTCGGGCTGGCGCAGCGGCGCCGACCTGCCAGCGGCACTACCTGGGGCGTCAACGGCCGGGCCTTTGAACGTGCATTGCCCGTCCGTGTGCCATCTGGTGCTGCCCGTCTGAAGCAAGTACCGCAACAACATCCCCGAATCCTCTTTGTGCAGCCCCACAGATCGACACTTCGCCGTTTCCCGGCCGGTCGCGCTTGTGCCCTAAGGTGTGTCGCGTTATCGCAAACGGGCGCCTTTCCCTGGGCTGCAACTACCGCCGCCGTCGGTGACGGAGCCCAGGGACGGCCGAAATCAAAGCGGAAGAACTAGGCATGAATCGACAGCAAGTGTCTCCGGCGGCGGGTGCCGGTGAAGCGCGGAAGCGGATAGAACAGGGAGACCCGCGCAAAGCCGTCCGCCCTGCGGGCTCGACCACCGTGTATGCCCCCGATGGGGACACGGTGGCCGTACAGCCCGGGGAAACGGTCCTGTCGCTGGCCGGCCCGGGGCGTCGTACAGTGGCCAAGGCCATCGACTTCGCTGTGTTCTTGATCATCGAGGTCGTGTTGATGTATCTACTGGGCGCAGTCGCCGACTTGGAGGGCGGCGCCTACTTCCTTCCGCTAATCCTCGTGTCCGTGGCCTGGTGGTCCGCCTACGGTGCGGTTCAACTGCACCTGTGGGGGTGCACACTGGGCAAACGTGCAGCGGGACTCAGGGTGTACCGCGTCTGGGAGGGCACGACGCTGCCCACGTGGCGGCAGGCGTGGCTCCGCGAAGGGCCTGCGTCCCTCATCTACGTGATCCCGGGACTGAATGTGCTGGCAGGCCTGGCCAGAATCGTGAAGCTGCACAAGAACCGGCCCTACCACCACAGCCAGGTCGACTTCGCACCAGGCACCGTGGTCGTACACCACCTGGGATGAAACACGCCACCAGCCAGGGCACATCCCTTCCCCAATGAGCTGCCAGCTTCTGCGGGGTCATCCAGCAGTGCACCCGCGCCAACGGCCCACGAGCTCTACAGGTCAGCGAACGCTCGAGCACCGCTGCGCATACGGTCAAGATCCTTCTAACCTGGACTCGCCAGTGCATAGAGCACCTCTTCGATGCCTTGGGCCAAAGCACTACCAACCAGTGCGCTGAACGGCCTGCAGGTCGTCCGCCTCCTGCCCCTCGGGTGAGCGGACAGCCCATGAGTCCGCGAATCGGCACGGGGCTCGCGATAAGCCGGGACCATCGCGGCCCGGCAAGGCTCGGTGACTGGGGCGCCTCCGTGACCCGACGAACCACGCCGTACCCAGCCGTCACGCGGCGGCCGTATCGCCCCTTGCCCAGGGCGGTGCGGCCGCCGCCTTTGCGTGCGCAACATGTCGCACGAGAGGGGAGGGAACACGAACGACACCGCATGGTCCGCCATGGACGACAGCACGTGGGCCGCGAGCGAAACGAGTTGGAGCTTCAGCGACCTGGGCTGAAGCCCACGCAGACGACGACGGCGGACCTCACTGCCTGCGGGTGGTGGGCCGGCAGTCACAAACGCCGGACGCTGCCACCCCACTGCGGGAAGAAGTTGGCCAACCCACCAGGACCGGCAAAGACATCCAACAGTCGGTGCAGGTCGAAAGGACGAAGATGCACCCGCTGGTGTCACTCACCGGGCGTGATGTGCATCACATGGCCGTGTGTGGGTGTCCATGATGGGCGACCCACAAACCGCTGAAGACTCGCACAGATGCTGGGAGCCTTCAGCAGACTCGAGGAACCTCTTCGACACGGCGTCCATGATCGCGTTCGCGGGGGCCCGTCATCCGGACCCGCGTGCAACGGAGTTGGCGGCACCCGGATGTATCGTCTGGCCAAGCACAAGGGAGCCCAACCCAGCCACCTGGCGCCAACCGAGGGCTGAACGGACTCCCTGAGTGCCACCCTGTCCGAACCGCGTGGAGACGCAAGCACAGAAGAAGGCAGCGATGCATCTTAGGCACTTCTACTCCCTGGCGAGCAAGTACCGCCGGACTCTCATGCTGCACATGGCGCGCGGCGCCGCGTACGGTGCTGGCACCACGGCCGTCAGCCTGTTCGCTGTCTGGTGGCAGCGCACGCACTAAGCCGAGTAGCTGAGCGGCCCGCCATCCACGCGATAGCGGGCCTCTCGCCGTACTCCGCCGTCTGAAGCGGGAGAAGCCATGTCATGGACGACTGGTTCAAGCAGAGGCCGGTATGTGCGCTGTGCTGTTGCTGTGATCGTGGATCTAGAAGTCGACGTTGACGATTCCAACCCGACGGATCAACGAGAACGCCAGTTTCACCGCCCCAGCTCGCGGACTCTGTCCTCGCGCCAACGGTCTGCGGGTCCAGACGCGGTCGGCGGGCCCGTCGTCCTCACAGCAGGCTGGCCGTGTGGCCGCGGGTCAGTAACTGATGACGGCGGTGCCCTTGAAGAGTTCGCCGTCCTCAATCTTTTTCAGCTCAAAATAGTATGAGCCGTTTAGCGGGGCCTGGAGGAACTCCGCGCGCTGCTTGGCTTTGCAGTTGATCGTCTGTGATCCCATTGCCGTGTCCAAACCCACGCGTGAGCGCCAGAGTGTGACCTTGAGGTTCTTGGCAGGGGACGCGATACATTTCGTGATCAGGAGTCCGCTCTTGCCCCCATACTTCAGGGGGAAGGGCTTGGTCTCCAGGGTGTGAAGAAATTCGAAGGACACGGTCCTGCTGGTCGCGCTCGCGGGCGTACCCTGTCCGAGGACCAGGGTCGCTGCACAGATCGCAGCGGCACCGACACGGATAATCCGTCGCCATGGACGTGAATCGATGGGCACTTAGCTCTCCTTCCGGGAGTGAGATTTGAGCCTCCCAGGGATCCCGGATTGCAAAAATCCCGCAACCGGGTGAATGTTCGCAAGTCGAGAGATGGCCACTTCCAGGCCGGCCACCGCCGTGTGCCGTCGTGATTCGGCCGCAAAACCGGGAGCCGGTCAAATCGGTGGTGCGGGGCGACAACCCAGCCTTCCTTCTGGGTGTTTGTCGATCCATGCCAGGCTGCCGCGGTCCAGGCGGTTGCGGGCGCGGGTGACTGCGACGTAGGCGAGTCGGGCTTCGCCCTGGTCGATCGGGCCGGGGATCGGGTGGCCGTTCGGGTCGTTCTGGTCGGTGTCCTTGGGTGGGGTGAAGTCGGCGGCGATCCTGACGGCGGGCCATTTCCCTTGGCCTTGTGGGCGGTGGAGACGGTGACTTCGGCGGTGGACTCGTCGCCAAGCTTGTCGATGGCGTCCAGGATGGTTTCGGTGCCGTGCCGGTCCACGAGGTCGGTGAGGGGCTGTAGGTCTCCGCCGGCCGGGTCGTGGGGCGATCGCAGGGGACGAAGGGCGCGGGCGTGCGCCGTCGACCCGGACCCGCCGGCCGCCGCTCGGCGACGGCGGCATCACGATCACGCGGCGTTCGTCCACGTCCGCGCCCAGGAAGCGCGGACCCTGGCCCGGTTCCCCGAACCCTTGCCCGGCGGGGGTGCTGGCGCATCACTCGTATGGGTCGCGTGGCTTGTGCACCCATCTAAGGGGCACACGGCCGCATAGTCGCCCGGCCGGAGGGTTCCCGGGAGTGCGCTGCCCTCCCCGCTGTACGTTTCACTGCTCCTTGGACGGTGCTCAATGCGCCAACGACGCCATACAGGACCCGTCGTTGTGCTGCGGCTTCATCCGTCCACACCGATCCGAGCGCCACGGTCGACTCGCCAGCCGCTCGGTCAGCACGGAAGATGGCTGAAGTGAGTAAGGGAGGAGCGATGGGCAGCCTGGTCGTTGTAGGAGTGGACGGCTCGTCATCGAGTGATACCGCAGTGGCACAGGCCGCCCGGGAGGGCCAAAGGCGTCATGCGAAGCTCCGTGTGGTGCACGCCTTCAGTTGGCCGGTCGGGCCCATGTATGCGCCTCTGGACCCCTCGCCCCTCAATCGCATGGCGCACGACGCCGCACAGCTTGCCCGCGGTGTGGCGCCTGGCCTAGAGGTCACCGGCACTGTGGTGATCGGCGGTGCGGTGTCGGTGCTGACGGCCGAGTCTCGCGCTGCGGACCTGGTAGTCGTCGGTAGCCGCGGCGTAGGGGGTTTCATCGGCATGCTGCTGGGTTCGACGGCGGTGTCTTTGGCCGCCCATGCCGAGTGCCCGGTGATGGTAGTCCGGGAGGAACCGGATCGCACCGGGCCGATCGTGCTGGGCGTCGATGGCTCTTCTCATGGTGAGGAAGCGATCGAATTCGCCTTCGCCGAAGCAGCACGGCGCGGAAGTGAGATCATCGCCATGCACGCGTGGCTACCGGACTATGCGCCGCCCGGTACGGGCGTGGAGAGCGCGGAGCGTCTGCTGGCCCTGGCACTCGCCGGCCGCAGGGAGAGGTATCCGGACGTCGCGGTCAGACAAGAAGTGGCGAGCGGCGACACCCGCGAAGTCTTGATCGAGGCGAGCAAGACCGCTCAGCTGATGGTTGTCGGAGCCAGAGGGCGCGGCGGTTTCACTGGGTTGCTCCTGGGCTCGGTCAGCCAGGTGCTGCTGCACCACGCGCACTGCCCAGTCGCCGTAGTGCGGGGTAAGGCGTGATCACACGCATCTTCGTATGCATTACCCCCCGCGGCGACGTGCCGCCGGGACTGACGGAGACCGTGGGGGATGCTAGTCGTTCGTCCGCCCCTGTGAGCTCCGCACGTCGGGATCTGCGCCGCGCCATTGGGCACCGAACCCAGAAGCAAGCTGGCAAATCCGCCACGTCCTCGCGCGCCAACCACCGTGAGGTGGGCGGTTTTGCTGGCATCGATCAATGCCTCGCGAGCGCTGCCCTGCACCACCGCGTGTCTCACTGCGATGTGGGGGGGCGTCTTCCAACAGCCGGCTTCTGCGGGCTGCTCTTGGCACGCCATCGGGCGGCGTTGGCGCCGTTCGTCCCGCCGCGGCCCGCCTGCCACCGCTCTTCTTCGGCCTGGTCAACCGGCTCCTCGAGAGAACCTCGTGCACGGCTCATACCCAAACAGCAGCCACGGTGACGATGTTTCGATCAAGCATCGTCGCCGCGGCTGCTGCTTGCCTTGAGGCCGCGTCAGCCGGTCATGTCGTACTCGGCCCGGGCCTGGGTGAAACGGCCTGCGGCCAGGTCGTCCCGGCGGATCACCCAGTGGACAAGGCCCATGTCGCCTTCGACCACCGCGCTTCCGATCTCCGCGAGCAGCACCCAGTCGCCCGGGCCGTGGTCGATGTCCATGACGGGATCGTTGTTCTCGACCCAGGGGTAGCCGCCGATCTGCACCGATCCGCCCGTCTGCATTTCGTCGGAGGTGTCCCACCACACCTCGCCCAGCTCGTCATTGTGCGGGAACCCCTCGATGTGGTCGCCGCGGTTGGGCAGCGAGGGATCGATCGCCAGACGGAGATCTCCGCCCGGGTAGACCTTCGGCGGCCGCTCACCGCCCGGACCGCGTTCGGCAACCGGCCTGCCTGCCGGGACGTGGACGAGCCGGGACCAGTCGCGATCGTCGCCGTACGGGGCGTTTTCGGATGTTTCCGCGAAGAAGAGCAGCGTGCCCTCCTTCGGCAGCGGGAGGTCCGTCGCGCCCGGTGGGATGACCGCGAGGTCGACCGAGGCGAGGAACGGCAAGTTCGGCACGGGCTCGTCCTCGGGCATCGGCGGCAGCCCGCCGAGCCGTCCGGCCACCGGGCCGTCGGTCGGCTCCCCTGTGCCCAGCGACGCGCACGGACGGACGATTGTGCCGAGCCACCGCTCGACCTCGTCCTGCGGTATGCCAAGGCGGAGGGCTTCGTCGCGGAACGGATCCATCGATCTCATCTTCACAGAATATCCAGGGGGTGATCCGGGTGGTCCCCGTTGCCCATCCAGGCTCGCCACCATGCGCCACAAACCTCGCAAGACAGTCACACGCCGGTGCACCGGAAGGGGACGAGGAAGGTGCGGACGCGACACAGTGGGACATCAGGGCCTCCTGTCCTCGGCTGACTCGACATCAGTGAGATGTTCAAGAGGCCCTGCTGCTATGCGCGGCCCAGCCTTGATCGCCTGAACAAGACCCGCTTGGACGGCAGTTCGAGCAAGACCCTGCCTTCCGGTTTGGGAATCGCTGCTCAGAGAAGGCCTTCCCCTGGCAAAGGGCAGCAGGCTCCGCGGCGTCTACGGGCCAGGTGGACGCCGCGGGTCGTACCGAAGAACACCACGTCGTCGGCACCCTTGGCTTTGACCGGTGGCAGCTGGCCTCCGCGCCATGATGCGGGACCGGGCATCACAGACTGGGCCGGGAAGCTGCATCCCGCATCGCTCCCACTCCCACCGCTTGCCGCCCCGGCTACAGCTGTCGCGCCAGCAGCTTGATTGCCAAGTCGGTTAGCGCGTCGGGAGCCGGTGTCGCGTCCAGATCGGTTCCTGGCTCGTCCGGTTCGAGGGGTTCGAGGGTGGCGAGCTGCGAGTTGAGAAGCGAGCCTGGCATGAAGTGGCCGTGGCGCCCTCGGAGCCGGTCCGCCAGCAACTCGCGGTCGGCCGTCAGCTGCAGGAAGAAGATGCCCGGGCAGGCCGCTCGCAGAGTGTCCCGGTACCGTCGCTTGAGTGCGGAACATGCGACCACCGCACCGGTGCCCGCCGTGTCGTGCTCGTACAACCAGCGGCCGATGGACTCCAGCCAAGGCCGGCGATCGGTGTCGTCGAGAGGCGTGCCGGCCGACATCTTGGCGATGCCGGCCGGGGAGTGGAAGTCGTCGCCGTCCGCGAAGGGGACGCCCAGCCGCTGCGCCAATAAGCGTGCCACCGTGGTCTTGCCGGTCCCTGCGACGCCCGTGACCGCGACGCACGGGGGTCGACGCTCAAGGCGGCCCATCAGACCCGTCACCCGGTAGCGCTTCGGGATGCAGCAGGTCGCTGCGCCGCCGTTGCGCGCCCTCGTGCGGCCGGGGAGGCGGTCCGTCGGAGCCGGCCGGGTACTCCTCCATCGGGACAAGGTTGTTCTCCCATGCGCTTAGCACGGGGGTCAGGACCCGCCATGCCTCTTCGGCCTCGTCGCCGCGGATGGACAGGGCAGGGTCGCCCTTCAGGACGTCCAGCAGGAGCCGGCCGTAGGCGGGCAGGTCGGGCGGTTCCATCCGTGCGGTCAGCGACAGCTGGGTGAGGTCCTGGGCGTGTGCGCCGATGCCCGTCATGTCGAGGGTCATCCCCTCCGGCTCCAGACCGAATCGGAGCACGTTGGGCAGGGCCTCTCCGTCGCGGCCGAAGGGCAGGTGGGGCACGGAGCGGAAGCGCACCGCGACCTCCTTGCGGTCCTGGCCGAGCGCCTTGCCGCTGCGCAGCCGGAACGTCGTCCCGGACCAGCGCCAGCTGTCCAGTTCCAGTTCGACCTCGGCGAAGGTCTCCGTGCACCGCCCGGGATCCACGCCCTCCTCGTCGATGTACGCGGGAATGCTGTGGTCGCCGATCCGGCCGGATAGGTAGCGCGCGCGGCGCGTGCGGTGCACGACGTCGTAGTCGGTGAGGAGCCTGACGGACCGCAGCACGTCGACCTTCCGGTCGCGCAGGTCGCGCTCGCCGAGGGTGATCGGGGGCTCCATGGCCACGAGGCACAGGAGCTGCAGCAGGTGGTTCTGCACCATGTCCTTCAGCGCGCCGACGCCGTCGTAGTAGCCCGCCCGGCCTTCCAGGGCGAGGGTCTCGTCCCAGACGATCTCTACCTCCGCGATGTGGGTGCTGTTCCAGATGGGCTCCAGCACCCGGTTGGCGAGTCGGCTTCCGAGCACGTTCTGGACGGTCGTCATGGCGAGGAAGTGGTCGACCCGGAACACCGCCTGCTCCGGCACGAGACCGACGAGCAGCCGGTTCAGTTCGCGCGCGCTCGCCAGGTCCTCGCCGAACGGCTTCTCCAGCACGATCCGGCTGCCGTGCGGCAGGCCCGCGTCGTGCAGGGCGGTCACCATGTGCGGGAAGAGCGCAGGCGGAAGGGCCAAATAGACGGCGATCGGGTCGTCGCCGGCGACGACCGCGGCGACGTCGGCGGCGTTGGTGACGTCGGCCTGCCGGTAGCGCGCCGAGACCGCGACGGCCTCCCGGGCATCGGCGGGGCAGGAGCCTGCGTGACGGTCGAGCTGGTCGGCGCACCATTCGCGGAAGTGGTGCGTGTCCCAGTCCTCCCTGCTCGCGCCGGTCAGCTGGAAGCTGTCGCCGATGTGCCCCGCGGCCCGCAGGGCGGCGAGTGCCGGCAGCAGGTAGCGGGCGGTGAGGTCACCTGTGGCGCCGAAGACGGCGAGCCGATCGATCATGTCCGGGCGCCTGGCTTCGCCCGGGCGAGGTTCACGCCGCTGGCGATGATCCCGATATGGCTGAAAGCCTGGGGGAAGTTGCCCATGAAGTCTCCAGTGGTGGGGTCGATCTGCTCCGGCAGCAACCCGAGCGGGCTCGTGCGGGCGCACAGCGAGGTGTACAGCTCCTCGGCCTCGTCGATACGGCCCTGTGCGGCCAGGTTGTCGGCCAGCCAGAAACTGCACAGCACGAAGGCGCCCTCGTCACCGGGCAGGCCGTCGGGCGACTCCTCGTGCAAGTAGCGGAAGAGCAGTCCGTCGCCGGCCGACAGGCGCTCGGCAATAGCCGCGGTGGTCGCCGTCATCCGTGGGTGTCCGGCCGGCACCACATGGCGCAGCGGAAGCGCGAGCAGGCTCGCGTCGAGCACTCCGCCGCCGTCCAGATGCGCGCTCAGGGTCTGCGCGTCCTCGTCCCAAGACTCCTCCAGGATGAGTCGGCGCAGCCGATCGGCCGAGGCGCGCCAGGACGTGGTCGGTCCGGGCAGGCCGAGCCGCTCACCGATGGCCGCGGCCCGGTCCAGGGCAACCTGGCACATCGCGGCCGAGTACGTGAACACCCGGCCGTCGCTGCGCACCTCCCAGATTCCCTGGTCCGGCTGGCGCCACGCCTGCTCTGCGGCGTCCGCCAGCCCCGCCAGGCCCGCCCACAGCGCGGGCTGCACCTGCCTGCCCGAGCGCAGCCACTGGTCGGTGCGCAGCCACTGGTCGGCGCAGTCCAGGATCTCGCCGTACACGTCGTGCTGGCGCTGGTCGGCCGCGCCGTTTCCCCACCGCACTGGGGCCGAGCGGCGGTACCCCTCCAACTCGGTGTCCTCGATTTCGTCGGGTACGGGGCCGCCGTCGAGGTTGTACATGATCCGGGGGCTGCGGCTTTGCTCGACGGCGTCCAGGACCCAGCCGAGGAAGGCGTCTGCCTCGCCGGTGAAGCCGATGCGCCGCAGGGCGAACACGGCGTAGGCGGCGTCCCGGATCCAGGCGTAGCGGTAGTCCCAGTTCCGCACTCCCCCGACCGGCGCGGGCAGGGAGGAGGTGAGTGCCGCGACCAGGGCGCCGTTGGCCCAGTCGTCGCACACCTTCAAGGTGATGGCGGCGCGCCGGACCAGGGCCTCTTGGGGGCCGGAGTAGTGGAAGTGCTTCATCCAGCGTCGCCACGCCTGCGCGGTGTCCGCCAGTGTTGCTTCGGCTTCGAACCTGTGGTGGCGATGGAAGCGGCCCCAGGACAGGACGAGGTCGAGGTGTTCGCCCTGCCTGAGGTCGTGGATGCTGTGCAGGCCGGTCAAAGGATGGTTGGAGCGCAGGTGCAGGCGCAGGTCCGGTCGCCGCGAGGGTCTCAGCTGCAGGCCGCTGAACAACGTCTGCGCCGCGCAGCCGCCACGGGGTTCCACCGTCACCTGCAGGCGGACGTGTCCGGACAGGACCACGGCGGAGCGGACGAGTTCGTGCCGTCCAGCTGGAAGGTCGTCGGAGAGGTCGGCGCCGGGCCGCACGGTCAGCGCGTCCGTGACGCGCACCAGACCGGTGGCAGTGCGCATCTCGGTGATCAGTACACCGGTGTCGGGCTCGTAGCGCTGCCGGGCCTCGACCAGGTCCTCGGGCGTCACCGTGAAGTGCCCGCCGCGGGCGCGGTCGAGCAGGCCGCAGAACAGCGGATCGGAGTCGAACCGGGGCAGGCACATCCAGGCAATCGACCCGTCCAGGCCGACCAGCGCGGCCGTCGAACCGTCCCCGATGACGCCGAGGTCCTCCAGCGGCAGGTAGCCCTGCCGCCTGCGGACTGGGCGGAATGGGGGATCGGGATCGTGCACGGCTCCTCGCTTCCGCATCATCGCGCACCGTCCGCGGTGCTGTATCACGTCGGGGACGGCACCAGCTAGAAGGTGATCAGCACCTTCACCACGTCTTCGAGCTTCTTGTCCGCGACCTCGAAAGCCCGCTCCATGTCGTCAAAGTGGAACGTGTGGGTGGTCATGGGCGTCGGATCGAGGCGCTTCGCCTCCAGCAAGCGCAGCAGCCGTTCCATGCGGAGCCGGCCGCCGGGGCACAGTCCGGTCGCGATCGTCTTGTCCGCCATGCCGACGCCCCATTCGACACGGGGAATACGCACGAACTCGCCCTCGCCGAAGTAGCCGATGACGGAGACAGTGCCGCCGGGCTTGGTGACTTTAACGGCCGTCTGGAAGGTGATGTCCGCGCCCAGTGCCTCGATGGCGGTGTCGACCCCCTGGCCGCCGGTCAGCTCGTGGATCCGCTCCACGACGTCCTCGCTGGTGAAATCCACGATCTCGTCGGCGCCGTACTCTCGGGCCAGCTTCTGCCGGCTCGCGACCGATTCGACGCCGATGACCCGGCCGGCGCCGCGGAGCCTGGCCCCCGCGGTGGCCATCAGACCCACCGGTCCCTGCGCGAGCACGGCCACGGTTCCGCCGATCGGGATGTTTCCCTTCTCCGCTCCCATGAATCCCGTCGACAGCATGTCGGCGCAGTAGACCGCCACATCGTCGTCGATGGCATCGGGAATCCTGGCGAGATTGGCATCGGCGTCATTGACGTGGAAGTACTCCGCGAAGACACCGTCCTTGGAATTCGCGAACTTGAAGCCGCCAAGCGGGCCACCGGACTGTGACGGGAACCCGTTCTGGGAGGCCAGGTCACCCCAGTCGGGAGTGATGGCGCCCACCAGCACCCGGTCGCCGGGCCGGAAGTCCTTCACCTCGCTGCCCACGGCATGCACGGTGCCCACCGCCTCATGGCCCAGCGTCAGGTTCTCCCGCGGGCCGATGCCCCCTTGAACAGTATGGGAATCGGATGTACAGATCAGGGCCCTGGTCGTCTTGACCACGGCGTCACCCGGACCAGGCTCCGGCACGGGCTTGTCCATGAAACCCACCCGACCGATCTCCTTCATCACGAACGCCTTCATCCGCCTGTCCTTCCTCCCGGGGCCACGGTTGTCCCGGCAACAGCGAGCCGGCCAACTCGGCTCCGCACCCGGCATCAGCCGTCACTCCTGCCACTGTCCCAAGTCCCCAGACTGCTCGCGACCCGACCGCACCACGGCTCCCGGTGCCTGGACAACGCGTGTCATCCGGGTCGGACCTCGCCGGAAGCCATCCTGCTGAACCCGCCCGCGGCAACAGCGGCCGTGAACAAGCGCATGGTCCATGCGCGACTGCGCACGGATCTCACACACGTCATAGCCATGTAGTAATAAGTAATCAACTGAAAGCATCTCGCCACGCCGGGTAGCGGGCCTCTCTCACCAGGGGCAGACACGCGAGCTTCACCAGAAGCAACCCCTACCTAGCGGCCTCCCGCCTGCCATGGCACCGCTCCCACACGCCGTCCCCGACCCGCAGGGCCGCCGTGGCCCGCCGGGGGGATTCCCGCCGCCACAACCGCCACCAGACCGCCAACCGCTCGGGCGCTGCCGCACCCCCGGGTGTGCGGGGGCGATGGTCGGTCTCGCCGCTGGGCAACCTCGGCCAACTGCGGCTGGAGGGCCGGGTAGGTTCAGTGGCCGCCGCTCGTTCCGACATGGAACCTCGTCAGCGCGAACACGATGATGAGGTCGAGGACCATCACGGGAATGGCCCATGCCGGGTAGTACGGCACGAACATGAACTGGGTGATCAGGCTGATTCCTGCCACCGCTGCCCCGGCCCCACGACCCCAGCTTTTGTTCATCAGGACTCCGAGGCCGGCAACGACGAGCGCCACTCCGACGACGAGGTGGATCACGCCCCAAGCGGTCAGGTCGAACCGGTAGGCGTAGCGCGACGACGTCGCGAGCACCGTGTCCTTCGCGATAGCGGAAGCGCCCATCAGGATGCTGAGCGGGCCACTGAGCATCAGCAAGGCCCCGGCGGCCAGGGACGGGCCACTGAGCGTCTTGCTGCTGCTCTCAGGTCCCCCGAGGCCTTGCCGCGAGTTGGGCATCGCTGCCATGACCGTCGCCTTCCTGTCAGGCGCGGTCACCCGCGCACACTGCCCGTGCAACGGCGGCCACGCTTCTC
Organism: Actinacidiphila glaucinigra; assembly: GCF_900188405.1. GTDB lineage: Bacteria > Actinomycetota > Actinomycetes > Streptomycetales > Streptomycetaceae > Actinacidiphila > Actinacidiphila glaucinigra. Next base: position 134,468 of record NZ_FZOF01000021.1, read on the forward strand.
TGACAGGATCACCAGATTCTTGCGACACCGCGACTGCAGCCCGCCAGGGGAAGGACATGGACACCTCTCGGCCAGCGCGTATCGATCGACAGGCCGCCGAGCTGATCCGGTCCCGCGATCCGGGTACTGGCACCGACGGGCCTTGACCCAAGGCCGGGTAGTTAACGTATTTGCGCTGGTGGCAAGGGGTCATTCTGGCTGGTGTAGGTGGCGGGTCCGGCCTTGTGGATGAGTCCCTGACTGGCCCATCGGTCGAGTTGTCGGCGCATGGTGCCCAGGGTGACGTCGTCGAGGTGGCGGGCGAGGTCTCGTGGGTGCCAGTTGCGGTTGGGTTCGGTGTCGAGGATGTCCAGGACGCGCTGTCGGCGGCGGTCGTCCGGCCGGGTGTGGCGGTCGTCGTGTGAGGTGGCGGGCAGTTCAGGCTCGGGTGCGAGGATGGCGATGGCCAGGCCGGTGACGGTGCGGCTGGTGTCCGGACGGCCGTCGTCTTTGCGGTCGTGGTAGCGGGAGATGGGCGACTTGACCTTGCGGGTGCTGACGCGGGGCCGCCTGGGCGGGAGGAGCGCGGCCAAGATCCGCCGGCCGATGACGCCGGGCGTCCCGCGGCCGGTGATGCCTTCGGCCTGGAGCACCAGGTCCCGGGCGGTGTGAAGGGCGATGGTGAAGCCGCAGCGGTCCGGGTCTGTGCCGGGCCGGGACTCGGCGGCCTCCACCATGACCGTTCGCAGGGCTTGGTAGAGCGTGAGCATGGCCCACATCTCCTGCTCGACGCCGACCGGGTCGCCCGAGCGAAGCACCCGGCCCTGCCAGAGGGTGTGCCGCAACGCGAAATACGCGGTCTCGTGCTCCCACCGCTGGTGGTAGAGGGTGACCAGGGCCGAGGCGGGGTAGCGGCGGGCGTCGGTCAAGGTGGTGGCGAGTCGGTAGGAGCCGGTGAACGAGGTGCCGTCCTTGCAGGTCACGGTGATTTTGGCTTCGACGATGCGGACCGGGACGGTGCCCAGGACGGACAGGTAGGAGCCGTCGCCGAGACGGGCCAGAACTGGAGTGCGGCGGTTGGTGCGCAGCCGGCCCAGGAACTGGGCGCCAGTGTCGGCCACGTTAGCCAGGAAGGCGTTGGCGTCGAAGCCTTTGTCCCATAAGACCAGCATGTCGGGGCGGAGGTGGTGCAGCAGCCGACGGGCGTAGTCGGTTTCACCGACGCTGGTGGGGCCGAAGACCGCACCGATCAGGGCCCGAGTGCCGGTCTCCACCAAAGTCATCAGCTCCACCATCGGGTAGCCGCCGCGGCTCTGCGGTCCGAACCGGTCCACATTCCGGTCGCTCTCGGGGACCTTGATAGAACTGCAGCCGTCGAAGGAGACAGTGCGGAAGGGCCCGAACCGCACACCGCGCGTCTTCGGCCGGGCCAGCGGCCCCGCCAGGATGTCAAAAAGACGCCGCATCGGGACGGTACCGACCCGGCGGCGCAGGTCCCGCAGGGCCTTCGCGGTCGGCCACACGGTCTCCAGCCCTGCCCCTGCCAGGGCCGCGGTCAGTTTCTGCCACACCAGCCGGTAGCCGACCTCCGGGAACAGGCACATCGCAAGCACGAAATAGACGCCCACCCGAGAGGGCAGGTCCCGCAGCCGGCGTTGCACGGTCAGCGTCTCTTCCAGGACGGCGTCAATGAGATCGAACGGCAGTACCTGGGTCAGCTCGCCCAAGTGGCCGGGAGCGAACCGCCCGCCGGCGACCGTGAACTCGCGGGACACGGTCGTCAGACCGGAGGGCAGGGCACAATGACGTGCATGCAACGGAGCTCCGAAAGTGGCAGACAGTCTTGGCGGACTACCTGCTCCAACGGGGCTCCGTCGCTCATGTTCCGGACCGTCACCAGCTCGCTTGCCACCAGCGCAAATACGTTAACTACCCGGCCTTGAATCAAGCCCACTGGCGGGCTAGGTCAATGTGGGCATACAGGGCTCCTTCCACACCGTGGCCAAGGCATACCAATCGGACGTCAGCGTTGCCTGTCCAGAGTGACGACGGCCCTACTGATGCGTCGGCGGTCAAGACCGGTGGTATTGGACGGGAATGTTGACTTTCCCGCCCAGCGCCGTGGCGGCGTGGCGCGCCCAGTACGGGTCGCGCAACAGCGCGCGGCCGAGGAGGATGGCGTCGGCCTTGCCCGAAGCAACGATGGCCTGCGCCTGGGCAGGTTCGGTGATTAGGCCCACGGCACTCACCGGCATGCCTGTCTCGTTGCGGACGCGCTCGGCGAACGGCACCTGGTACCCAGGTCCATCGACGATCTTGGCGTCGAGGACGATGCCTCCCGTGGACACGTCCAACAGGTCCACACCCCGGGCGTGCAACTCCTTGGCAAGGCGGACGGTGTCGTCGGCTGTCCAGCCCTCGCGGTCATCGTCGGCGTTCTCGCTCAGCCAGTCGGTCGCCGAGATCCGGAAGAAGACCGGCAGGTCCTGCGGCCAGACGGCGCGGACGGCGTCGACGACCTCCAGCGCGAAGCGGGTACGGCCCTCGAAGTCCCCGCCGTAGCCGTCGGTGCGGCGGTTGCTGTGCGGGGAGAGGAACTGGTGGACCAGGTAACCGTGGGCGGCGTGGACCTCCACGACCTCGAACCCGGCGTCCGCGGCGCGCCGCGCGGCGTCGGCGAACACCCCGACGATTCCCGCAATCTGCTTGGTAGTCAGCTCCTCCGGTTTCGTCGCCGCCTCCCTGAGGGCGACCGCACTCGGCGCCACGGGCGTCCAGCCGAGTTGCTCACCGGGGGCAATGGGAGCACCGCCGACCCAGGTCCGCTCGGTGGAGGCCTTGCCTCCGGCGTGGGCGAGTTGGATGCCGGGAACGGTGCCCTGGGACTTCAGGAACGCCGTGATGCGCCGGAAGGCCTCGACCTGGGCGTCGTTCCAGATCCCGAGGTCGTACGGGCTGATCCGGCCCTGCGGGCTGACCGCGGTGGCCTCAGTGATGATCAGTCCGATGCCCCCGGTGGCACGCGCCGCAAGGTGCGCGAAGTGCCAGTCGTTCGGCACGCCCGCCTCCTCGCCGTCCGGAGCAGCGCTGCACTGGCACATCGCGGCCATCCAGATCCGGTTCGGAATGGTCAGCGACCGAAGGGGGAAAGGCTCGAACAAAGAGGTGCTCACGAAACTGTTCTCCTCAGTGAGAGTTGGTGACGGGTCACACGCCAAGGACAGGCGCCCAGAGGACATGGCCTCGTTGCTGCGTATGACCGCGGGCTCATCCAGATGGGTGCGGGGCGCCCCGTATTGACGACAAGGCCTCGCAGATGCGCGACGACGCGGAGCCCGGGCGCTGGCCGTACGACTTACAGGCGGTTCCGGCCAACAGCTCTGGCGTTTGCGCAACGGCACTTTGCCTGCGCGGTCCGGTGTCAGGCGCTGACTCCACCGTCGACCGTGAGGGTGGCCCCAGTAATGAATCCGGCCTCCGGCCCGACGAGGAAGGACACCGCGGCCGCGATCTCCTCGGCACGCCCGTACCGACCGAGGGGAACCAGTGAGCGCACGTATGCCGCCTGCTCCGAGTCCGCCGGGTTCATGTCGGTGTCGATCGGGCCCGGCTCGACGACATTGACGGTGATGCCGCGCGGAGCGAGGTCCCGAGCCCAGCCTTTGGCGTAGGTGACGACCGCCGCCTTCGTGGCCATGTAATCGGCGATACCAGGGAAGGGCACCCTGGTCTGGGTCGAACCCGTGGAGGCGATGGACACGATCCGGCCCCCCACCGACAACAGAGGTACCGCAGCGACGACCGTACGGACAACGCCCTGCAGATTGACCGCCAGTTGACGATCCAAAGCGTTCTGGTCGCGATCGGCCTTGTCGACGGCCCCCTTGAGATACACCGCGGCGTTGTTGACGACGACGTCGAGTCGGCCGAAGTACTCCGCGACCCGCTGGACCATGTTCCGCACCTGCTGCTCGTCGGCCTGGTCCGCCTTGACAGCCAGGCCGCGGCGGCCGGCCGCTTCGATGGCGGCCAGGGTCTTCCCGCCCTGTTCGGGGTCCGCCGTGTAACTGAACGCCACGTCAGCCCCGTCGGCAGCCAGCCTGGCGGCGATGGCGGCGCCCAGCCCGCGGGACCCACCGGACACCAGGGCGACCTTTCCCGCAAGGTTCTCGTTCACAGTTTTCTCCCGAATTTTCATGTAGTGGGCGACCCTGTGAATCAGGATCGACGTATTGGTGAACCGCGCCAAGAACTTGAGGCAGCGGGATGGTGTTGCGGACAGAGCATGCGCAGGGTGGATTCGGCAGTCTTCGAAGAATTACCGTGCCCGCCAGGTCACCGCACGCGCGTGCCCGCCCGGAAGACGGCCTGCACGTTGAGGACCGCGGTGGGGTCCTTCGCGGGATCGCCATTGACGGCCAGGAGATCGGCGTCGGCACCTACGGCGATCCGCCCCTTGCGTCCCTCGACGCGGCACAGCCGGGCGGCCAGGCTGGTGACGGATTTCAACGCTTCGAGTGGGGCTATGCCAAGTCGCGCCAAGTCGCCGACGCCGTAGGGAAGGACGTCGTGGGGCTTGGAGAGTCCTATGCCGGCGTCCGAGCCGATGGCGACCTTCGCACCCGCCTCGTGCAGCGTCCTGATCCTCTTGAGGATTCCATGGGCGCGTGCGGCGAAGGCCTTTGGGGGTTCGACCGCGTGGCGCGGGTCCATGCCCAGCGTCACACTCACGTAGGTGTCGCTCTCCGCGATGGCCTTCAGGAGAGCTGGATCTGGTTCGGCATCGTCGGCGCTGAGGAATGTGACGTGTTCGAGACTGTCGACGCCCGCGGCGAGGGCGTCCCTGATGGCGTCCGCGCCATGGGCGTGGGCAGCCACGGGCAGACCGAGGCGATGGGCTTCGTCCACAACCGCGCGCAGATCGTCCAGGCCGTATTGCGAGGCGTGCGGCGGCGCCGAGCCGGGCGTCATCAGGCCTCCGCTGGCCATGATCTTGATGACGGCGCATCCGCGGGCGTGACGTTCGCGTACGGCGGCGCGTAGCGCCTCGGCGCCCTCAACCTCGCCACCGAAGAAGTGGCAGTGGCCGCCCGTGGTGGTCAGCGGGGGGCCGGCGGGCAGGATCTCCGGCCCTCGCTCCGGGTACTGGGTGAACTCCTGTGCGAGGGCGAGTGAGAGGTAGTTGCGGTCGCCCAGGTCGCGGATGGTGGTGACGCCGGCTCGGAGGGCGGTCTGGGCCGCCGCCCGCATCTGGGGCAGGAGTTCCTCGTCGCTGGTGGCGGCCAGGGACGCCACGGGGTCCGGCCCGGCGTCGAAGGCAAGATGGGTGTGGCTGTCGATCAGGCCGGGCAGCAGGCTGGAATGCGCTCCGAGGTCGAGCACTTTTATGCCGTCCGTGGGCAGTCTTCCCTCACGGTCGACGCGGGTGATGCGGCTGCCGGTGACGTACACCGTGGCCGGGCCTGACTGTGTGAAGCCGTCGAACATCGAGCCGGTGTGTAGGGCAAGGGTTTCCATCAAGCGTTCCATCCTGTTTGGTGGCATGCGATCTCTGCCGGGAGGCCGGTTACCCGACCCGGCGTCTTGCATGATCCCGAGAAGCGCCGGCGTACTCGGCCGGTGCGCGATGCCGGGGCGCCTTGGCGGCGGTCTCGGATGCGGGCGATCAGGGGGTCAGCGCTCACCTGAGGGAGGTGAGGAGCTGTCCCGTGCCGGTCAGGCCGGGCCGGTGAACCGTCCAAGCAGCTTCTGCGACCCGTGGCCCGCCATGGCGAGTCCCAGGGACAGGCAGAGCAGGCACAGTCCGGCGTCGTAGGAGTGCAACGGCGCCTCCTACAGCAGCGAAACTCTGAAGGCCGGATGCTTCTGCGCATTGCTGGGCGATAAGGACATGCGGACCTCGTTTCCAAGGAGCGGGGGTGCCGCCGTCAGGAGCGTCGTCGGTGCTGGACTGTGAGAGGGGGGAGCGGTCGTCAGGCCGGTGGCTCGGTCATGCCGTCAGGGCGCGCGGGTACGTTGAGGGCCCAGAGCAGGCCGTCAACGGGCCAGTCGGGGTTCGCGCAGAGTGGTTGCAGGGACGCGGTACGGACTCCGCTCCACGCTGATCGATCCGCCGGCGATTCCGGGACGGCGGCGTCGACGTGCTCCCGGTCGGGTGATCTTCCCTGCCTGGGCTTCGGGGTGTCATGCGGGATCACGGATCCTGCCCTTCTGAGCTCCTGCGTCGTTGGGGAGGGAATGGATAGAGAGTTGAAGCTTCAAGTCAAATCTCGCAAAAGGTGCGGACTCAGAGGGTGCGACCCCGAGTCTGGCTGAAGAGCGATCCGATCTTGGCTGCGCCTTCTCCGGCGAGCCAAGTGTCGAAGTTCATTAGCGTGGGGTGCTGCTCACGCAGCGCCGCGATGTCCGCGCGCCAGCCGTTCAAGGAGCCCTCATGTCCAGTGGCCGCCCGTCCGCCCGGTTCCTTCGAGTCGCCGGGTGGGGCCAGTGAACGGCCGACGGCGCGGCTCGCCGCGGCGAGCAGTTCCTCCACGGTGAGCTCGTCGCCGGCTATCTCGATCGCCTTGCCCACGTAGTACTCGGGATAGTCGAAAGCGAGCGCCGCGAAGGCGCCGATGTCCCGCACCGCGATGAGCTGCACGGTGCCGTGGACCGGGATGCCGCGGATCGCCGCCCGCGCGCCGGTTAGGCCGTAAAGCGGGTCGGCATGGACTTCCATGAACATGACGGGGCGCAGCACCGTGGCGGGGATGTCCAGCGAGCGGATGTGCTGCTCGATCCGCCATTTGGCCTCCCAGTGCGGGACGCCGCTGTTGCTGTCTGCAGCCGCCACTGACGAGTAGACAAGGTGCTCCACGTTGGCGTATGCGGCAGCCTCCGCGACGTTGAGTCCGCGCTGCAGTTCGTTCTCGGCGAAGCCGGGCGCAATGAACGCGGGCTGCACGCTATAGACGCCATAGGCCCCCAGTGCCGCGGCTTCCAGGGACGCGAGATCGTCCATGTCCCCGCAGACCAGTTCGGCGCCAAGCCGACCCAACTCCCGGGCAGCCGGTGCGGCCGGATCCCTAACCAAGGCCTTCACGTGCCAACCATCGGCAAGTAGGTGCCGTGCGGTGGCACCGCCTTGCTGACCAGTCGCCCCCATGACCAGCACGGTCCTGGCTTGCGAGCCCATGGCCCTCCTTCCGGAGTCCTCGCGATCGGAGCGCCGCTCCGGTATCGTCTGAAGGGTTCCGAACATACGGAGCGGTGCTCCGGTAGTCAAGTCGGCAGGTCCGCTGCTCCGGCTCGAATGAGGTGTTGGTCTTGTCGCAGGTAAACCGTGCGGACGCGGTCCGCAACCGTGAACTGCTCCTGGCGGTCGCGAGAGAAGCCATCGTCGAGAACGGTACAGACACTTCCCTGCGCGACATCGCCCGGCGAGCTGGCGTGGGCATCGGCACGCTGTACCGCCACTTCCCCAACCGTGAAGCGCTGCTCGAGGCTCTGCTCGAGTCCAACTTCGCCACGCTGCACGCGCGGGCCGAGCACCTGCTCGCCTCGTCGGACCCCGGCGAGGCGTTCCTGACGTGGTTGCAGGAAATGGCTGCGGGTGCGGCCACCTACCAAGGGCTGCCGGAGTCCATCCGGGACGCCCTCGCTGACGACGAATCCCGCCTGCACGCGTCCTGCACCCGGATGAAAACTGCCGGGGGGCTGCTCCTGGAGCAGGCACAGAAGGGCGGCGGCGTGCGCTCGGACGTGTCACTCGGTGAGGTGATCTCCCTTGCCCTGGGGCTCGCATGGGCGGCGGAGAAGGCGTCGGAAGCCTCCGACCTGGCCGCCAGGCTGCTCTCAACGGCCACGTATCGACGCGCCGAAATTGATAGCTGAGTTCCTGCGTGGAGGCCTTGGAGACGGCCGCGAGGGCGGGCGTCGTGGTCGGCTTACGGGGGGGTGTTCAGACGTGTCGCGCTCGGACTGAACCAGTGCACGTAGCTTCCTCCCAACCGAGTCGCCGTGGCTTGAGGCGGCCGACCTATGCGACTCCGCCCCTCTTTCCAAACCCGTAGCCGCCGGCCCCTCCCTGAGGGCGGCAGGCAACCTGGAAATCGAGCCAGACCGAGTGCGAGTCTGCTTGATGTGACAACAGGGGGATGGCAAGGAAAGGCTGTGCAGGGTCCAATGCTGGACCCTGCTCGGCCGGTCGCGGCACCCGGCGGCCCCACTCCGCGGAGGCTGCGTTCCTGTGGCAACCGTTAGGTGAGCAGGACAATCTTGCCCCGGGGATGGGGGCCGGCGAGTTCGTCGTACGCCGCCCGGACCTGGTCAAGCGGATAGGTTGCGGCGATCGGCACGTCCAGTGCGCCGGTGGCGGCCAACTGGGCGAGGTCCGTGAGGATGCCGGAGGTCGCGGCTGCTCTGCACGCCTCAGTCTTTGCGCCGAGTCGGGCGGCTCCGGAGTAGTCGACGAGGGTGTTGATACGGGTGGGAGTCACGCCGAGGGCGACGGCGAGTTCAAGATAGCCGTCGCCGTGGGTGTCGATGAACGCGTCCACGCGGTCCGTGACCTGGCGCAGGCGGTCACGGACCCCTTCGCCGTAGGCGATGGGTGTGACGTCGTGCTCGGAGAGCCATCGGTGGTTCGCCGGACCGGCGATGCCTATCACGTCGGCCCCTGCCCGCCGGGCCAGTTGGACCGCCAGCATGCCCACGCCCCCGGCAGCGCCCGAGACCACCACCGTCTCGCCTGGCTGTGGCGCGACCGCGCGTACGGCCGCGTAGGCCGAGGTGCCGACGACGAACAGCGAACCTGCCACCTCCCACGACAGCCTCGCGGGCTTGGCGATCAGGTTGGCGGCCTCGACGGCAACGTAGTCGGCGTGGCTGGCGTGCTGCCAGGTGAAGCCCATCACCTCGTCCCCGGCGGCGAACCCCGTCACACCGGGCCCGGTCCGCACCACGACGCCGGCCAGGTCGATGCCCTGACCCGAAGGGAGCGGGCGCTGCGCCAACGTCCCCGCCCGGGTCTTGGACTCACCGGGGTTGATGCCGGCGGCCTTTACCTTGACCAGGACTTCTCCCTCGGTCGGTTCCGGTGTTCCCACCTCCACCACCTGCAGGACTTCCGTCCCGCCATACGTCTTGTACTGCACCGCTCTAGGCATGGCCTGCTCCTGCTTCCTTGCTGAGTGCTCTGAGTCCCCGTCCTGCTGGCACCGCACCTTGGCTTCGGCAGGGCCTCACGAAATCGTGCGTACGGCCCTTTTGACCATCGGAGCGGTGCTCCGTATATTCTGACACATGACGGAGCGGTGCTCCGCTTATTCGTCTGACAACTCGCCGATCCGGTGCGTCCGACCCGACGCTGGAGGACCCATGCAGCCCACAGAACGGACCTTGGCCGTCACAGGATCTACCGGTCGGCGGTACTTCATCGCCGTGCGGCAGGCATTCGCCGCCGGATGGCAGCCGAATGCGATGCTGCTCGCATCGCCGGACGCGGCCCCATGAATCGTCGCGTGTCAGAGCCGCAAGCCGTCGCGACCGCCGGCCGCGACTACAAGGCTGGGCCGACCCAGCCCAGTGGTCCGCGGCCCCGTGCGGATGCCGTGCGCAACCGAGAGCGGATCTTGGCGGCGGCCCGGCAGGTCTTCGTGGAGCGGGGACCGAAAGCACCGCTCGACGAGATCGCACGGCGTGCCGGAGTCGGAAACGCCACGCTCTACCGGCACTTCCGCGAACGGCGATCCCTGCTGCACGCCGTACTGCTGTCCGTCGTGAGCCGCTTGGCCGACCAGGTGGAGCGCGTCGCCGCGGAGAACACCGACGCCCTCACAGCGCTAGAGCGTTTCCTGCACGACGCCGTGGACGAGCGGCTCGGAGCGTTGTGCGGACTGCTGCTCGACAAGTGCGGGCAGTTCCCGACCGAACTGTCGGCGCAGTACGCGCGGGTGGAGGCCGCTGCCTGCAGGCTGATGGACATCGCCCGGCGGGACGGCCGGATCCGTGCCGACATCGGCTTCCAGGACGTGCTGGTTGCGATGTCCCTGCTGGCGCGCCCTCTACCCGGCACCGACCACCATCTCGCCGACGTCCACCGCCGTCTGCAGCTGCTCCTCAACGGCCTGCGCCTGCCCGCCCGCGAGTGGGCCGAGACCGCGCCGGCTCTCGCCAGCCCGGACCGTGCCCAACCGGACGAGTGCTCGTAGCCGGTCACCACGGACCCGATCACCACGCCCTCACCAAGGATGAACACCCCAATACATCCCCTACTCACATATCTCAGTACACCTCCCACATATAGGTGGATCCCTCCATGCCTCGCACAGCCGATCACCTCACCTCCGACCCTGGGCGCTGGAAGGCCCTGGTCTTCATCTCCCTCGCCCAGCTGATGGTGGTGCTCGACGCAACCATCGTGAACATCGCCCTGCCGAGCGCCCAACAGACCCTCGACATCTCCGAGGCCAACAAGCAGTGGGTCATCACCGCCTACGCACTGGCGTTCGGCGGCCTGCTCCTGTTCGGCGGCCGCATCTCCGACCTGTGGGGCCGCAAGCGAACCTTCGTCCTCGGCCTGTCCGGCTTCGCGCTGGCATCCGCGCTGGGCGGCGCCGCCACCAGCCAAGCACTGCTGCTCAGCGCCCGCGCGGCACAAGGCGCGTTCGGCGCACTGCTCGCGCCGGCGGCCCTGTCCCTGCTCGCGGTGCTCTTCACCGACGCCAAGGAACGCGCGAAGGCCTTCGGTATCTACGGCGCCATCGCCGGAGGCGGCGGCGCGGTCGGGCTGCTGCTCGGCGGGGTGCTGACCGAGTACCTCAACTGGCGCTGGACGTTCTTCGTCAACATCCCCTTCGCGGTCATCGCGGCGCTCGGCGCCTACTTCGTGGTGCGCGAACCGCACGGCAGCCGCAACCGCTCCCCGCTGGACATCCCCGGTGTCGTGCTCTCCACCGCCGGCCTGGTCGCGCTGGTGTACGGCTTCACCCGCGCCGAGACCCACGGCTGGTCCGACAGCTCGACGATCGGCCTGTTCGCCGCATCCGGCGTCCTGCTCGTCGCCTTCGCGCTCGTGGAGTCCAAGGTGAAGGCGCCGCTGCTGCCCCTGCGCGTGATCGCGCACCGCACCCGCGGCGGCATCTACCTGTCGCTGGGCCTGGCCATCATCGGCATGTTCGGCGTATTCCTCTTCATGACCTACTACCTGCAGGTCGTCCGAGGGTACTCCGCGATCAGGACCGGCTTCGCCTTCCTGCCCATGGTCCTCGGCTTCGTCGTCGGCTCCACCCAGCTCGGCGCCCGGATGGCCACACGACTGCCCGCCCGCATGATCATGGCGCCCGGTTTCGCTGTCGCAGGCATCGGCCTGCTGCTCCTGACGCAGCTGGACATCGATTCCTCCTACTGGGCTCTGGCCGGGCCCGGCCTGGCGCTGGCGGGCATCGGCATGGGCGCCGCCTTCATGCCGGCCATGTCACTGGCCACGTACGGCGTCGAGACACAGGACGCGGGCGTCGCCTCGGCGATGGTCAACACCTCGCAGCAAGTAGGCGGCGCTATCGGCACCGCGCTGCTCAACACCGTGGCCGCGTCGGCGACCACCGCCTACCTGGCAGGACACACGGCGGGCGCGGGCAATCCAAAGCTCCTCCACGCGCAGGGACTGGTACACGGGTACGCTCACGCGACCTGGTGGGCGGTCGGCATCGAGGCCCTTGCCGCCCTCATCGCCCTCGCTTCCGTCAACGTCGGACGCCCCGGCTCCGCGACGGTCGCCGCTGGCACCGATCGCGACGAGGACGCGGCCACCGCCCCCGCCGTGATGCACTGATCAACAGACATCCAGGCATCCCTAACGCTATGCGTCACGGCCACTGCATGCGGACCCGGACTGGACGTCCGGGTCCGCTGCGCCACCCAAACGGATCGTCGATCTACTCCACCGGCCTTGGAAGATGAACGACTCTTCGCGCTAGGCGCGAAGAGCCGGCCCGAGCTTTGCCGCCCAGACTTCAGGGTTGCTTGCGTACCGCGGTAGAAGCCCTCTTCAGACGACATGAGCAACGATGTCGTGTTGCGTGCGGCTGCGCCACCCATCGTGCGGTGCGGTCGCGAAGCCTGGCTTGGGAGGCGCCAGTACAGCGAGGTGTCGGGGTGTTCGGAGACGTTCAGCGGGCGGTAGAGGGGTTCCCCTGCCAGAGACGCGGGCAGGTTCAGAATCAGCCTCTTAGTCATCTCTACCTCCCCATCGATACTGTCGCAGCGTGACACAGAAGCGGTGCTGACGTGCCTCAGCAGTGCGTGGCGCTGCGCGTGCCTACCCAGGGGTCCCGCTCAGCGGCAGAGACGGGTCGGGGCCGAAGTCAATGACCTCCATGGAGGCTTGTCCACCCGGAGGACTGGTGAGCACACCTTGGACCCGTACGGGAATGCCCTCGTCATGGCAGCGCACCGCGACACGATAGACGGGCGGTGGAAGGTGCATCCAGACGATCCTGCTGCGGCGCTGGAGCAACGTCCTTACTCCAACGCGGCCGTCTTCGTCATCGGGCTGGCGGCTTAGGTCGGTGACGACCCCATAGAGCAAGTGCTGCCGAGTATAGGTTCGGGTCTTCAGCTGCCTGGCTACCTTGTCGACGGTTTCGATCTAGCGCTCCACGGTCCGCTGCGAGATCCCGAGCCGTTCGGCGACGGCCCGGGTGGTCTTGAGTTGTTTGACGAGGTAGCGGATCTGGGCGGGGGCTGTTTTCGAGCTGGGGCGGGTGAACGCGCCCTGCACGGCGCGGTCGAGACTGTCCCCGAGCATTCCCACCGGCAGTCCGCTGATGTGTTCTGCAGGTCCGCCTTGGGCCGGTCCGCCGGCTGCACGCTCCTACACGGCCCGGCTGCTGGGCGGTGTCGTGTCAGCCGTTGCCCGGACTGGCCGTGGAGCCGATGACGGGGTGCTGACCTCGTCTGGCGATCATGCCCGATCGGCCATGCCCTGACGGCCTGCTGCCGTCATTCGCTGGACCAAGGACAAGCACGTCAACTACACATGACGTCACCGCAATCGGCGCGACCTGGCGGGCCGGCAGAGCTGCGAGGCGTCAGCCGCGGCAGCCCCGGTCACGGGGCTGCCGCGGCTGACGCCTCGCACAACGAATGCCGTTACCCCCGGCCGAAGCCGACAACGACACCGAAGTCACAACGGCAGAAGGCACACGACCCGGCGCCGGGGAAGCGGACCACGCGATGGTCAGCAACCCGTCCCCGCTGCCGCGCATTCCGCGTACCGCCACCGGCGGTTCACAGCCGCCAGCGGCGGATCTGGTCCGCACACGCGTAGACGTCCGCGTGCCCGGTACGGACCTGTTGCGCAAGGTCGCTGAGTGCCCCGTAGGGAGCATCGACGGCTTCGCCGGACGCCGCCATGTAGGCCACCGCGATCAGCGCCCCGTACATCGCGTTGCGAGCCGGCAGCGGACGCACCGAGACGATCTCGTGGAAGAGTGCTGCCGCACGCCAGGCTGCGTCCACGGTGTAGTCCAGCCTCGGAGCGTTGACCCGGTGCCGGGCGACCGCCGCGACCAGGCCGGAGAAGTCATGGACCGACGGCTCCTTCGGCAGGACCTCCGCCTGGCGTTCCAGCAGCCAGCGGATGTCGACCTGCAGCTCCACCTCAGGCGGCCCGCCCGTTGGCGCTGTCCGGTTCCTCCTCCGGGAACGCCTCGGCGAACTCTGCGGCATGCTTGGCCAAGAACGCAGCCGCCGTGGCGGCCCCGTCATCCAGGCGGGGGTCACGCTCGGCGGCCTGTGTGATCAAAGCCGTCACCGTGATGCCCTCGGCCTCGGCACGCGCGACCAGACGGGCATGAACGGCGTCATCGAGCCGGATATTGATCTGCTTCGCCATACCCCCACTGTATAGCACACCGCTATACGAGGGTGGGGGTGATCACGGCAGCAAGGCAGCCACAAGCCTTCCGGAGACACCTGCTCTCACACCCGGCCCCCGGGCAAGACCCCCACACTCCGCCGCACGCCGCGCTGAAGAGTTTCTTGCCCCGGCGTCCTGATGCACCCCCGCTGATCAGATGGTGTCCGTTCCGTGCAGCCACCGAAGGGCTGCACTCACCCATTCGCGCACCTCCGCGTCCAGGTCCTCACCGAGCCGCACGAGGACCGTCGCCGTACTGCGTCATGCAGACGTAGATCAGCGCTGGGCGTCTGGGCTGCTCGGGGCCGTGCGCCGGTCGCGTGGCGGCGGTGGCCGTGTTCTCGGTGACCCGCGTATCAACACCGCATCCCCCGTCACCGCATGTGATTGATCAGGCCTTGGGAGTAGCGTTGCTGAGAGAGGCGGTCCGGGCCCAGACACCCCGCGTCCGCTCCTGTCCGCTGCACTGCGGACACGGCGGACAGGGGAAAGACGTAGCAGAGACCTTCGGGCAGGCCTTACGCCCGCTCCGCGGCGAGCGATCCCTGCGCGACGTCACGCAGTTGGCAGCCTGACGTCTCGGATCTGGAGAACGGCCGCCGGTGGCCCACACCGGCCATGGCCGCCGCGCTGGACCAAGCGCTCAGCACCCGCGGACAGCTCATCGCGCTCTCTGCGCTGCGCCCGGGTCTGCAGCCGCTCGAGCAGGTCGCCGCCCTGCAGCACGACCTTCGGACACCCTCACCACCGGCCTGCCTCGAGGAGTGGGCATACACGGTGGCCGGCACGGCCGCGCCACCCGCTACCGGCCCGAGCTCGTGCCGGAACTCATGGCCGACGTCGCCGACCTCCGGCTGGTCCTGGCCCACCGGCACCCCGAGCCCACCCGACGGCACCTCATCCAGTGCCTGGCTCAGCTGTCCGGCCTGATGGCCCTCACCCTCCTCAAACTGGGCGATCCGGCCGCCCGAGACTGGTGGCCCACCAGCCGGGCCGCGGCCGCCACCAGCGAAGACCGTACGACCCTCGCGTGGATGTACGCGCAAGAGACATACCAGCTCTACTACACCGGCAACCTCCATGGCGCGGTCGAGCTCGCCGCGCGCGCCCAGCACTACGCGGGAGGCCTACCCTGCGTCGGCTCCGCCCTCGCCGCACCGCTCGGCGCCCGGGCCCTGGCCCAGCTCGGCCGCCGCGAGGAGACCAAGACCACCCTCGAGGCCGCCGAGGCCGGGCACGCCGTCACCGCGTCCATCACGTACGGGATCGACACCGCCGCGCACTCTGGAACCCAGCGTCAATTGCTGCGGGGCGGAGTCAGTTTGTCCAGGTCGAGGCGAACCTCAAAGGGCACCGGTCGCTGTAGCGAGTTTCGGAAGATGCCAGCAGGCGCATAGGCGCGGGTTGGTTCGTCAAGCTCGTAGACATGGACAACGGGTGCTCCGTCCTCGTCCTCGATGCACCAGTAGTGCGGGATGCCCGCCTCCGCGTACTTGCGAAGCTTCACGGTGCGATCCCGGTGGGCAGACTCGGGGGAGACCACCTCGATGACGAGTCGCACTTCCTCCGGTGCGAACCAGGTCCGGTCGCCGTCGTAGTCAGCTGTCGTCACCAGCAGATCCGGCTCAGGCCGGTTGCGCTGATCAAGCTTGATGGTCATCTCACGACCCACTCTGGTGTCCGTGGGTGCCTGCTCCATGAGAGCGACAGTGAGCATGGTGACGAGGTGGCCGTGCCACCACCTCTGCGGCGACATCATAAAGACAAGGGCTCCGTCGATGAGCTCAGTGTGGCGCGGTGCCTCGGGGAGGCGATCCAGATCCTCCGCGAACCAGCCTTCCGCGCGCGGCGGGCGCATCCAGTCGGGCAGTGCGGTCATAGGCCAACCCTAGCGATTTCGCCTGTCGTGCGTAGGGCACCAGCGCGGCCATAAGCGGCGCCCCTGAAAACACCGAGCACCCGAACGAGGACCTGATGCCCCTGCCCACCCCGGCATCGCGGACGTGGCGCTGCGCGGCAAGGACGGACAGGTGGAGTACGTGCGGGACTACACCGTGGAGCGTGCCGTCGACGACATCGGGTTCATGGTCGAGGAGACGGACGAAGGGGTGGTGCGGTACAGGATGCAGGTCGTCGCCTCCGACGGCTGCAGCAGCGCCATGGGCAGACGGTGCATCGCCTGCCGCCCGGGCACCGCACCGCCCTGATCATTTACCGCGCCCAGGACGTGGCCGCTACGGTGCCACAGGCACAAGCGGCCAGCGGGGTCCGGGTGTTGTGCGAGATCCTGGCGCTCCCGCCCGGCGAGAGGGCGGAGTGATCGATGGTTCAGGTGACGCCGGCGACGGAGAAGGATGCCAAGGAGATCTCCCGGCTCGTCGGCGAGATTGAGGTCTACTACGGCGGCGCCTACGCCCCGGCAACGTCGACCAGATCCGCTCCGCGCTCTTCGGGGACCGGCCCGCGGCCACCGTGCTCCTCGCCCGCGACGGCGAGGACGTCCTCGGCATGGCCTCCTTCTCCCTGCTCTGGCCCGCAGCCGGCGCCGACACGCGTGCATGGATGAAGGAGCTGTGACCAGGCCCGCCGTTGCGGCGTCGGCCGCGCCCTCCTCGACGCCGTCCGCACCGCGGCCCAAGAGCTCGGCTGCACTCGGCTCGAGTGGACGGCCGACACCGATAACCCGACCGCGCTCGGCTTCTACGAGGCCCTCGACGTCCCAGTAAACGGCGGGAAGGTCGTATACCGGCTCCCGTTCTTTACGCCAAGCTCTACGCCTCGCGATACTTCGTTCCGCCCGGCTGGAGCGCCTGCTCGGCACGCCGGTGGCCGAGGCTCAGCACTCCCCCGTTCACGGCCTCACAGCCGAAGCGGTACCGGAAGATCGACCTCGACTGACCGCCACCGTAGTGATCGACGCCGAGACCCATGAACGGATCGACGTGCTACCGGACCGCACAGCCGACACTCTGCAAGCGTGGCTGCGCGAGCACCCGGGCGTCGAGATCGTTCGCCGCGACGGCTCCGGCGACGTTTGCCGAGGCCATCCGCCGCGCTCTGCCCCACGCGGTGCAGGGCGGTCGCGCGCGTGGACCAGATGGAACCCGCTGCCGTGCTCCTTAGTCGCGGAGTGGACAGGCAGCGCGACCAACCAAAAGACACGTAGCCGGTCCAGTTCACGCACATGCCAGCAGCGTTGGATGCGGGCGGTTCGGCGAGCGGTGAGTTACTGCGGCGTAGTGGTTTCCCAGGCCTGCCCGGGGCAAGACGCCCTACTGGAGTCATCGTCCACTCCGTCGCGGGGCCGGCGGTGGCACCCCGCCCGTCGCGGAACTGCGTCGAGGAGGTGCTCGGAAATGGTGCTTTTCCTGCTGCTTATCATCGCGGCGATCGTCCTCGGGTTGATCGGCGCGGTTGCCCATGGTCTGTTCTATCTTTTGATCATCGGCATCGTGGTCCTCGTGCTCGACTTCGTCTACATCGTCGCGAGAGGGCGTCACAGGCGTCAAAGTCTGCTCCGCTAAGGGACCGCCCCAAGGTCCAGCCGCTGTCGTTTCCCTCAAACTGCTGAAACTCCCGCTCCGCATCGTCGCGCAGCGTGGCCGCCGCGCGCACCTACCAGCGTGCTGCGCACCTCGGCGGCCCGTACTCGATCCCCTCACGAAGCAGCACCTCACCGTCTGGGCCGTGCAGTACAACCTCGACCATGTGCGGGTTCCCCGGTCGCCGGTGGTCCTTCCTCAGAGTCGTGGCTCCACGCACCGTGCAACCACCACACCTCAGGCCCACCGCCACGCCAGTCGAAAAGGTCGGGGTCGAGAACGCTGACGGAATCGGGGGCGAGGCCGGCGCGGCGCAGGAATTCCAGCAGGTCGGCCATTCGGTACGCGGTGCCGAGGAGTTCGTTGTCGACGCGGACCACCCGGCCCCCGGTGTCCCCCGGCGGCATCACAACTATGCGGTGTTCCATCCGGCCAGGATGCCCCTGGGGCGGTTGAGGCGCAGGGTGGAAGAGCGGCCTCGTCCAAGCGGAACGAGTTTCAACCCTCACGGGCGGGGCCGCCCAGGAACGCGGTCCCGTCGACCTCACCGCCCGAGCCCCGGCGGGGCCGCTCACGGACGCGGCCCCGCCTGCCTTCCCTTGGCTCTGGTCAGGCGGGGCCGCTCCAAGCGCCCGTCTGGCCGTGCGGGGCAGAGCTGCGGCCGGGCGGGCCCAAGGACGCGGTCCCGTCGAACCTGCCGCACACAGACGGCGGGGCCGCTCCTCAAAGAGGCGGGCGCCCCCGGCGGTCGTTTGCGCGCCACACCACCCGGCCGTAACCCGCCCACTGTCAGTGCCCGGGGTTAGCATCCGCGCCATGGATGTTCCAGAATCACTCGCTGAGCTGCGGCGGCAGTACGACACAGCCCGGAGGGCACTCGATGCTCACCACCGGGCGACGAAGACCGCAGTCCTTGAGTGGTCGGAGCAGCAGCGAGCCGAGAGCGTCGCGCTGCAGGCCAAATGGCAGGAGGTCGCGGCCGAGTTCCGGGCCGCGATCGAGGAGTCCGGCCTCGAAGCGAAGCATGGCTCGTTCGAGCTGGGAAGGGCCATCCGGAAGGCGGCGTACGGCGACGATTACGCCGGCGAGTAGCCAGCCGCTGGCTCCTGAGCGTGAACGGCCCCGCCGTGGCGCCGGTGGGGCCGCGTACACGCCCGCCTGGCACTCACCACGAACCAGGCGGGCTGCTGGGGGCTAGGGACTGCGCTCCGCGTGGGCGGGGGTCAGGAGATTCCAGCCGACTCCGGAGCACTCGTGGGGAACCGGCGGGAAGGTGTGGCCTAGCACGTCCGTACTGGTGAAGCGGTGGCCCTGGCCACAGGTGCATTCATAGATGCCGCTCGCGGGAACTTTCTCGCCGGGACGATGCATACGCGTCATCTCGTCCATGTGACCTCCTCGCCAGCCGGGACCTGCGTGGAACAGATCCCGGCCTGCAAGGGCGTGACCGCCGAGAGGGGGGAGCCTCTCGGGGAACCGCCCGGTCGGGGGCGAGACGGGCGGTTCCGCAGAGCGCCTTACCTCGCCGGCTACACCGAAACCTTCGGGGCCGGGAATTCTCTGCAGCTCTGGCGGAGCAGAGATCCGCCTACGGCAGTGCCGCATGCCTCCAGGCAGATCGAGCATGCTCGCTCCCGTCGGGAGCACGGGTCTGAGCAAGTCACCGGCGCGGCAGCCTGCTCGGTGTGACCGCTGAAAACCCCGTAACGGCGTCGCGGTCAGGTGGCGGGAGGAAACACGGGTCTTCCGTCGCGTCCTCCTTGCCGATCGGGGCCCGACAAGAGGGCCCCGATCTACAGGGCGCCGATCGCCGAGGGGCGAAGGCCCTTCGGGAAGCCGCCGCCCGAGCAGGAACAGGCTGCGGCAGCTCCGCCTTGTCGCCTTACCTCTCAGGAGTCGCCGAAACACTCGCGCCACACTCTTGCCGTGTCCGACTCCGCCAGACGCTGTGAGCGCCGAGGCTCCAGGCAGTAACGGCGAGGATACGCCGCTGTGCGAGCCCGCCCGGCTGGGGCCCGGGCCTCGTGGATGGTTCACACGACCAGTCGGGCGGACATTTGCGGGCGCCCGCCTTGAGTCAAAGGAAGGACAGCGGCGAGGTCGCAGTTCCATGGTGCACCGGATCGGCGCAGTCTGCGACGCCCTCACGGCACAGCCTGCGCAGGTGAGAGCCTATTCTTCTGTGGCGGTCCTGCGGCCAAGTGGAGGCACGTCCGGAAGGATCGCACTTCCAGAATCCCGCAATAGCCCGTCGCCGCGCGCTGAACATGTGGGCCAGGCTCCGCCTCTCGCACGGCAGGAGCCTGGCCCTCGGCCGAAGGACGTCTGGGGATGGAGGACAACCCTTCGGGCGCTGCGCCTAGCCTCCGCGGGCCTGCGCAGGGCCGCAAGCGGGTGGCTGCAGGCGGGTGACGGGCGGCTTCGCCCTGTGACGTCTCCCGCGCGGACGGGGCCGCGCTACCAGCATGCGACTGCCGATGGCTGGGGTCACGCTTGGCTCATGAGCTGCCGAGTGATCGTGCACCCGCCGGCGGGAAGCGGTGGACGCCGCGTGCGGTGCGACGGGAAGATCCTTGGTCTCGCATACGCTCCGCGCGATCTGCTCACGTTGGTACGCCGTGCTGGGCTTCCGCTACGGATAGGTGACTTGTACAGCGGCGAGGTCGTCGAGTGGCGCGGGGTCGGCCCCACGATGTGGTGACGCTTCTGGCTCCTGCTCGGGACCTCTCGATACTCGTGCGGGCAGATGCGGAGCTGAGAGCGGGGCGGGAGCGGGGCAGGAGCGCGGCCCTGCCCGAATGTGCGGCGGAGGCCAGGACGGGGCCGCAGCCACCTGATGCGCGGTGTGCCGGGCGAGCACGCTGGAGAATGCGAGTCGGCTGGTCGTCCTACCGCCATCGATAAGCGGCGGCCGGCGCGACGAAGGGGCTTTGGGAGTGGCCCTGCGTTGTTCCCTTCGGCGCGTCGGCCCGAAGGCAGCGCAACCGGGCATACGCTCGCGCCGTTGTCTGTGGCCACCTCTGCGGACACGGCCCAGGGCCCCGCCGGCGACACGGGGCCCTTCTTCGTACGCTGAGGACTGCCGCCGCAAGGTCACCGTTGGCGAGCGTTGTGACGGGGCGGCACTTCCACAGGCGGCGTGCGGCGGGTCGCCTTCGAAGGCGACCCGCCGCTTTGCCTCAGCAAATCGCGTGTATTCCGCCCAGAGGCAGGACGCTCACTCAGGCGGCCACAGCGCCATCGGCACGCGCATGTCGATGACTGACACCCACTCCGCCTGTGGGATCGCCCGCTCGAGGACAAACCATTCGTCGGGGCGCCCGCCGAAGCGCGTCGCGGTGAGCACTTGAGCGGTCTGGGCGGGCAGCTTCGTGCCAGCCCAAGCGTGCCACCGCTGCACTTCCGGTTCGGGGATCTCCACCGTGATCCGCACCGTCCGATCGCTGAACGAAGCAGGCAGCGAGGCCGGGCCGGGGTCAGCTGTGAGATGCACAGTGCGCAGGACCTCCGGCGGGTCCTCCGAGTCCGTGGGCCACGTCGTCTTGATCTCTGCGTCTGCCAAGATCAGCGGCCAAAGCTCAGGCCACTGAAGTGGCAAAGCAGCATCCCGAGAGGCTACTGAATGGTGCTCTCTACGGATTCCCGCGGCGGCCCAGGCGGCTCGACAAGTCGCCCTTACTCCTCGGTCGGGGCGGTGAGCCGCATGCGGTAGCGCACGATGCCGCCCTCGGGCAGGTCGAGGAGCATGCTGCTTCCCTCAGTGGCTCGGGCCTGGATCCAAGCGCGGACGCGGGCAACCTGGTCAACGGGGCCGGTGAGGACGACGTCGACGGTGTGGCCGTCGGGCGGCGGGATCAGATCGCTTTCAACTGTGCTCATGGCTTGTCAACGGTGGGCCTGCGCGGGTGCGACGGTAGCTAGGCGGTGGCCACTCGAAGGAGTGAGCGGCGGCGACCGGGGTTGGGCGCGACCCCCTATGCGCCGACCGAGATGCGAGGAATGAGCGGCCCGCGTAGCGGCAGGCGGGGTCAGCGTTCGACGGGGCCGCGTCTGGAGCCCGCCCGGCCGCAGCGTGGACTTGGGACAACCGGGCGGGCAGCTTGAACGCTCAGCGCGAGCAGGGGCGCCTCAGGCCGCGGCTTTCTCTTGGACCTTGTCCTTGAGGTGGTGGATGTCGCTCTCCTGGAGCGAGCCGTCCGCCTGCTCGTACTGGCTGAGGGCGAGGCCAAGGCCAAAGAAGGTGGGGGCCCACTCGCCGACATAGATTCCCCAGCGGTCGGCGCGAGCCAGGCCTACACCGGGTTCTGCCGTGAGGCTCGTGGCCCAGGCGGCAACGGACAGGCCGATTGACGCCATGCCAGCCAGGTACGCGTGCTCGCTACGTATGCCCATGCCGTGCATCTTCTGGATGATCATGGTGGGCTCCTCGGATGGGAAAGCCAACTTCCCCCTTTGGCCCGACTTGCCCTGAATTACCCAGATGAACCCGCTCCATGTACCCAACCTGCAGCCACGGCGCCCGAGCATCACTCCCCGCATACACCGCACCGGGTGGCTGTTCCGGGCGCGCCCTACCCGTCGTTCGGGCTCGCGTGACAGCGGGGGCACGGCATGACATCGGGCATGCGGAACGCGATCTCGACCTCGCGCGGGCCAAGCCAGCCACCAGCGGCATCCGGGCAATCTCCCCGGTGAATCACGGCGCGGAGCCTCCCGTCCTTCGGTACGTGCTGGAGGCGGAAGCGGCCAGGAGAAGGGTGCCTGCGTTCTGCTCGCGTAGACGCCGCGGGCTCGGCCAGCTCAGCGGTCTCGCGGATCTTGGCGTCGACAGCGTCAATCTGTAGCTGCAGGTAAAGGCGGATCACCCGCAGCCGTTCCAGATCTGAAGGCAGAGCGCCCACATCAGCGAGCCTACTAGCTCGCCTGCCCGGAGCTTGGCGCCCGCGTGCCGGACTTTGCGCGGGGCGCTGCCACCTGGGCGCCCCTCAAGGTGATGATCGTTTCGCGTGTGACCGCGCGACATAATCGAACATGTGTACAGTGACTTAAGGAGGCAGTGACGATGGACGACGAAGCCCTTCGTGTCGAGATCGGTGCACACGTACTGCACGCGCGGCTGATGATTCGCCGCGTCCCGGAGGTCACCTATAGGGGCCTGCTGTCGCTGCTCGGCGACGTAACGCCGGTGGTGCAGCCGCTTCCGCCGACTGCGGCTATCGCTGACGTTGCCGGCGCCGTGCGGTACTGGGATCGCACCCCGTCCGAGCTGGCTCTATGGATTCGGACGCGGGCTCTTGGGGGCTTCGGCCTGCCTTTGCAGGTCGGAGTCGGGCCGAACTGGGCGGTAGCCGCGATGGCTTCCGCTCATCCCGGCCGCAGCGGTGTCCGTGTTGTACCTGGCGACTACCGGGCGGTCAGTGCCTTCCTTGATCCTCTGCCGGTGCAGGATTTGTACGGCGTAGGCCAAGCGCAGGCTGCGACCTTGGACCGGTACGGGCTCCGCACCATCGGCCAAGTGGCGCGCGTGCCCGTGGAAACCCTGCAGCGGGTCCTCGAGGGCCGCATACAGGCGCGGCTGATCCACGAGCGGGCTCGCGGCATCGACCCTAGGCCGGTGACCGCAACCGACCTGCCACAGAGCATTGGCATCCATAGGAGCCTTGCCAGGGATTCCATCGACCCCGATCTCATCGGCAGGGAGATTCTCCATGCCGCGGTAGACGTGGCCCATCAGCTGCGCGAGCGCGGCCAGGTCGCAGGCGTGCTCACTTTGGGGATCTCCTTTGTTGGCGGCAGCAGCGTGACCCGCTCGCGGACGCTTTGCGAAGCCACTGCATACACCGATGATCTGCGAGCCGCCGCAGCGGAACTTTTCCAGAGGCTGGGGCTTCAGCGGGCAAGGATCCGCGGCATCGCAGTACGCGCTGAACAACTGAGCAGTGCCGAGGCAGCCTCGGTCCAGCTGAGCCTCGACCCCCAGCGCGAGGCAAGCCACCGCTTGGACCCAGTCGTCGACCAGGTGAACGCCCGGTTCGGACCGGGTACCGTCACCTGGGCGCCCCTAGCCCACCGCCGTCACAGCGCCTGATCTGAGCAGGGACGTGCACGAGGACCTGCCCACCGATCCTGCCGAGCTCCGCGTCATCGAGGGCCATCTGATCCGCCTCCTCGCCCGCATCCGCGAGCAGCAGGAGGCACCCATGCCGCCCCACCAGGACCTGCCTGCTGGGCACGCCTGGCTGCGAGTGATCGAAGCCCACACGGCAGCACAACTACGCCGGGCCGGGGAGCAGCTCTACGAGGTGGAGACCGGGGATCAACCTTGGGTTTCCGGCCCAGCCCGAGGCTGGCGGCTGCAACACCTGCCCACCCCGGTCGGCCAGGCACTCCGCGAAGTCTTGCACCGTGCTGACTGCTGGATCGACAACGGCGAAGATCTCACCAGCGCAGAAGCTTCCGCTCATGCTGTGCGGCCGAACGTGCAGCTGTGCCGAGTGTGCCGCCCAAACCCACTGGACGAGCCCCATCAAGTGTGACTGCGTTCCTCATGGCACTCGCGACGGTAGCTCTGAAGGGAGGCCGGGGGTCTGAACAGGCCAGGCGCCTATCGAGAACCCGCGAGGTGCCGCAGCATCGATTGCCCCTTTTGCGACGCGGCGAGACAGTAGAACCTGAGCTGGGGTCCGTGCCCTATGGCAAGTGCATTAGCCGAATCAAGCCCCAGAAAGACGAGGCCGCAGGGTGCCTGATCTCGCCGTGCTTGAGCACGGAACGGTGGCGCAGCGGACGGTGTCCAGCGCCTACCGAGCCGCTCTCGATTACGCCGCTCCGGCGGCACCGACAGAGGGAGCCCCTCATGACGCCTGATTCGCTACAGCTGGCGGAGGTGCTCAACGCGGCGGAGAACGCCGCACCGGTGGAGTCGATCGACGTCGTCGCCCGTCACCTGCGGGACCGGTTCGGCGCACGGTATGTGGCCTTCCTCTTCGTGGACGTCGCCCGCCAGCAGCTGGTGCGGGTCAGCGAGCACGCCGCCTCGCACGTGAGCCGGGACATCGAAGAACTTCCGCTGGTCGGGAGTCTCCACGACGAGGCGCTGCGCACCCAGCGGCTGGTGCACGAGCCCGATGGTGTGCAGGGGCACCGAGTGCTCGCGCCGGTGACCAATCGGGGCGACTGCATAGGGGTGCTGGAACTGACTTTGCCACTCGTCACCGAGGAAAAGCTGGCCCAGGTTCAGGAGACGGCGCACGCACTCGCGTACATCATCGTGACCGACCGCCGCTTCACGGACCTCTACCAGTGGGGACAGCGCACCACTCAAGTGAGTCTGGCCGCCGAGATTCAGCGTCAACTACTGCCCACAGCCCCCAGTTGCGAGGCTGCCCAATTCGTCCTCGCTGCAGCACTGGTGCCCGCGAACGCCATCGCCGGTGACACCTACGACTACTCCCTCGACCGAGAGACCCTCCACCTGTCGATCACTGATGCCATGGGCCACAATGTTCGCTCCGCCCTGCTGGCCACTCTCCTGGTGAATGCCTCACGCGGGGCCCGGCGCGCCGGCTGCGATCTCGCAGAACAAGCCCGGCGTACGCACCAGGCGGTCCTCGACCACGCCCCAGGCACCCTCGCCACCGGCCAACTGATCCGCGTAGCCCTGGACGGAACCAGCTTCCAACTGGTCAATGCCGGCCACCCCTGGCCGTTGATCTTGCGTAGCGGCACGGTGGACGAAGTCCGCCTGAAAGTCGACCTGCCCTTCGGCGTGCCGTC
The DNA here is from genome assembly GCF_900188405.1 of Actinacidiphila glaucinigra. Lineage (GTDB taxonomy): Bacteria > Actinomycetota > Actinomycetes > Streptomycetales > Streptomycetaceae > Actinacidiphila > Actinacidiphila glaucinigra. Next base: position 159,665 of record NZ_FZOF01000021.1, read on the forward strand.
ACCGATGCCCTTTCGAGTACAGGACTTCGACCTGCAGCCTGGCGACCGGCTCCTCCTCTACACCGACGGCATGCAAGAACACGCAGCGCAGTCTGTGGATCTGCGGGCCCTCCTCCGCGACACCACCAAGGAGCACCCACGTGAAGTCGTACGCGCGTGCACCTCTGCGGTAACGGAGGCTTCCGAAGGCCAGTTGGCGGACGACGCCTGCGTCGTGTGCTTGGACTGGCATGGCCCTCAGGCCTCCGGCCGTTCCACTCGGGCCGGAGCCGACATCTGACTCCCTGCCCGCACTGGCAGATCGTGTTCCTGTGGGTACGCTCAAGCGCGCAGTCGGGGGAGGACCTCTGCACGGTAGAAGTCGAAAAACTGCTCCTGGTCAGGGCCGATCTGGTTCACGTAGACCTCGTCGAATCCGGCCTGGGAGTAAGCGCTGACGGCTTCGACGTGGTCGTCGGCGTCGTTGCCGCAGACGATGGCGTCGGCGATCATTTCCTCAGTAATGAGGGTGGCGGCCTGTTCGAAGTGCTCTGGGGTGGGGAGGATCTGGGCGAGCTCGCCCGGCAACTGCTCGTTAGGCCACAGCCGATGCACGGTTTTCACCGCGCGCGCCCGATCGGTGTCCCAGCAAACCTTCAGTCCGCCGATGACCGGCTTGCTGCCGCCCCCAGCCCGCCGAAACTGCTCCACCAGCGGCGTGTCGGGTTTCATGGTGACGAAGCCGTCCCCGATACGGCCGGCCAGCGCCGCCGCCTCGGGCCCGAAGCCCGAAATGTACAGCGGTGCTGGTTCCGTGGGAACGGTGTAGAGCCGGGCGTTCTGAACGGTGTAGTGGGTGCCGTGATGAGTGACCCGCTCACCGGTGAAGAGCTTCCTGATGACTTGAACGGCCTCTTCCAGCATCTGCAGGCGCTCCGCGGCCTCAGGCCAGGCATCTCCCAGGATGTGCTCGTTGAGTGCCTCACCGCTTCCCAGCCCAAAGCGGAATCGGCCGTTGGTAAGCACGGCCGCTGTTGCGGCAGCCTGGGCGTTGATCGCCGGGTGCACACGGACCGTGGGGCAGGTGACCAAGGTGGTGATCGGCAGCGATGTCACCTGGGACAATGCTCCGATCATGGACCAGACAAACGGGCTTTCGCCCTGCTCGTCGTTCCATGGGTGGAAGTGGTCGGAGATGGCCAGTGCCTCGAACCCTGCCTGCTCGGCCATGCGCGCCTGATCGATCAATTCGGCGGGGGCGAACTCTTCCGAGGACAGGAAGTATCCGTAGATGGCCATGGGGTTCCTTCCAGCACGTTGATGATCAGACCAAGGGCGCGCAGGTTGGCCCTTCCTTGATGCCTCACGACAGATCTGCGGGAGACCATCGGCCCGCCAGGTTCAGCGTGCATGTGCGTCACGATGCCGGCCCCCTCCGATTTCCTCACAGCGCGTCTCTTCGTGCGCAGCGCGCGCTGCCATCAGAGTGGGGTCGCCCCCCAATGGGCTTGATCAGTGGAGCAGGCACTTCGCCCCGTGCGAGGATTGCGCTCGTCGACCTAGGGCATGCCGGTTGCGCCATGCTCGCCACGCGGGTCGGCTTCTTCCGAAGCAGTAGAACGCTGGCTGTTTGTTAAGCCGCGGGGAACGGGGCGGCACGCAGGTTGCGGGCCAGATGGGCGGCATTGGAAGCCAGGGTTTTGGTGGTCGTGGCCACGGCTTCGGGCGTATTGTCCAAGTCCTGGTAATCGGTTCCCTGCATCGCCTCACCGACCCAGTAGGTGACGGCCCCGGCGGCCAGGGAGAATCCGACGTCGTTGAGGGCCTGGAACAAGTCTGCACTGACCTTGTGTGCGCCGTCCTCATTGCCGACGACACACACCGCTGCGACCTTGCCGTACGTCAGTGGGCGGCCCTGGTCGTCGGACTCCGAGAGTTCACCGTCCAGGCGTTCCAGCACGCGCTGCGTGACGCTGCACGGGTGGCCCAGCCATATCGGGGTGGACAGCACCAGGATGTCGGCAGCGAGGATCTTTTCCCGGATGGCTGGCCATGCGTCCCCGTCACCCATGTTCACCGACACCCCGGGGCGCACGTCGTGGTCGACCACGCGTACCGACTCGCCGGTCACGCCTTGCTCACGCAGCGCCTGAAGCGTCTGCTCGGCGAGCAGTTGTGAGCTGGAGCGGGCCGGAGAACGATTGAGGGTGCAGACCAAAGCCAGAGCTCGCAACGGTGTGTTGTCCATGAGACACGGTTAACCCGTCGAGACCGGGCCACACCTGAGCGATGCGCATACCTTGGCGGCAACACCCGCCATGGAAACATCAGCTGGACTGACCCTCGCCGGAGCGCAGCTGCCTCAACCGGGAGGTGAGCAGCTGGATGATCGGAGTCCGGTCCCGGTGCCCGCGCTCGTACCGCAGTACCGCTGTTGCTTCCTCCTTGCCCAGCTCGCCGACGTGTCCTTCCACCTCGATCCGAGGCAGGTGCTTGTAGCCGGCTATCGGCAGTTCCTGGGTCGTCGGCGCTGGAGTTATGTCATCAGGCAAGTCCACCTCAGTCACCCCTCAGTATGTGTAGTTCGGGTTCCCGCCGAACACGGCACAAAACACACCGAGCAGCTCCATACGGTCCTCCTGCATCGTGTCCGCTTGCGTAAGCCAGGCGGATGCAGTCGCTCAACGAGCCTTCGCGCAGAGCATCATTCAAGCTGCTGAGAAGCTTTACAGCCCTTGAACGAGGAGCTCGGCCAAGAAGTCCTCTGTTGTGCGAAGGTCCGCTCGAGTCATCCAATTTCGATTAAGACCGGCAGCTGAGTGTCGCGTATCACCCAGCTGCTCTGCAGGCTCTCGGCTACGAATCGATGTTGGTGCGTGGCCTGCCTGCAGCGCGTTGTTCTTCGTACGGAGGGTAACCGCGTTCCATGCAGATGGAGTGGACGCAAGTTGCCCCGCCTCATGACTACCTTGTGGGAACCGTACCGTTCGTCGTGGGCGTCGCCCTGGTGGTCCTCCTCATCACGGCCGTCGCTGTCGGACGCCGTGTACGCAGGAGGCAACCGCCACCGGAGCGTGGGGCACAGGCGCGCAGCACGTCCTGGCGCACCCGCCAAGAACACGACGCCGGCGACCGGAATGAGGGCGGTTGATACCCCCGTGCCCCTGCCCCGTGCGCATCTCCCGTCGGCGACGGACGCTTCTGGCGGGACTGCACACGATTTGGTGTCTTCCACGCGGGGAGAGCAGCCAACGGCCCCAATCACACCGCCGTTCCGCAACGAGGCTGAACTCGCCGTTGCCCGGCCTGCTCCGTAGCTCGCGGCCTTCATGGCGGGGCGTGCCGGATCAGGCCCGCGTGAAGAGGTCGCCGCGGGATGCTGCCGCGAGTTGGGGCTGGCCGGGGACCTCACGGCCTTGTTCAAGCCACTGCCGCACCACGGCGTTGTAGATAGGGGCGGAAGCCGACAGCCAGTACGCACCGGCCAATTCAGCAGAGCTTGTGATGGGTGGCGCCGGCGTACCCGTGGTGTCTTCCATGCTCGCCCAACGATCAGAACAGGTACACGGTCGTGGTGAACGGCGTCATCGCGTATTGACGTGGGCATCCACGTGGTCGGACCTGCACCACAAGGGTCAGACACCTGGGTCGTCCAGCGAGGCGGTGACCGAGTGGACACTGGCAGGCTCGCGGGCGCACATCAACGAGGGCACGCGTCACCTGGCCGACGGTAGGGGTATCGCTCTTCGATGACCTGCCAGGGCTCAACGAGGAGGAAACCCTGTACGAGAGCGATGGGTGCACAGGAGCGAACCGTCGGGGGGCCCACCAGAATGGATCGTGGGGTGGTGCATCTCTCGTTGAAAACGCAAGGGCCGCAAGCCGCAGAACGCTCAGCGCAGTGTAGTCAAGCAGACCGCGGGTACCCGAGGAGCGATCGGCGCCGAGAGGCCACAGCCCGGAGGCGAACATGGAGCCGTCAGTGGACCGGATCGCGTACCCGTGGGGCAGCCGGACGCCCTATGGCCGGCACGAAGCGTGGCCCACGCGCGTGGACGCGTACCTGGCCGAGGGAGTCGAACCGGAGAAGGTGGACCGGTGGGTGCAAGCCGCGTCGATCCTGCACTCGGACGGCGACGCCATGGATATCGCCGTCGTCGGGAACCGGATGGTGGGCGTGCGGGGCCGCGCCACCGATCGGGTCAACCACGGCCGGCTGGGCCCTAAGGACCTCTTCGGCTGGCAGGCCAACGGCTCTGCGGACCGGCTCACCCGGCCGCTGATCCGTCGCGACGGCCGACTGGTCGAGTGCGGCTGGGACACCGCGATGGACCGCGTCGTCTCTCGTTCGAGGGCACTGCTGGATGAGCACGGACCTGGCTCGCTCGGCTTCTACACCTCCGGTCAGCTGTTCCTGGAGGAGTACTACACCCTCGCCGTCCTGGCCCGGGCCGGGATCGGCACCAACCATCTGGACGGCAACACCCGTCTGTGCACGGCGACCGCCGGGGAGGCGCTGAAGGAGTCGTTCGGCTGCGACGGCCAGCCGGGATGCTACGACGACTTCGACCACGCGGACGTCATCGCCCTGTTCGGGCACAACATCGCCGAGACCCAGCCAGTGCAGTGGATGCGCATCCTCGACCGTCTCGAGGGTGCGGCCCCTCCGCTGTTGGTCTGCGTCGACCCCCGCCCCACTCAGGTGGCCCGCCGGTCCGCCGTCCATCTCGCCCCGCGCGTCGGCACGAACGTGGCCCTGATGAACGCCCTGCTGCACGAAATCATCCGCACCGACCGGGTCGACCACGAATACATCGAGGCCCACACGGTCGGCTACGAAGAACTGACAGAGCAGGTGCGGAAGTGCAGTCCTGAATGGGCCGCCGGGATCTGTGACGTACCGGCGGCGCGCATCGCCGAGGCCGCGGAGATCCTGGGAAACGCGGACCAGTTGACGTCGACCGTGCTCCAGGGCTTCTACCAGTCGCACCAGGCGACAGCGGCCGCCGTCCAGGTCAACAACCTGCACCTGCTCCGCGGCATGCTGGGCAGACCCGGGGCCGGTGTGCTGCAGATGAACGGCCAACCCACCGCGGAGAACACGCGCGAATGCGGGGCCAACGGTGACCTGCCCGGCTTCCGCAACTGGGAGAACGCCGCCCATGTCGCCGATCTCGCGAAGGTCTGGAACGTCGAACCGTCGGCGATCCCGCACTACGCGCCCCCCACGCACGCCATGCAGATGTTCCGCTACGCCGAGCAGGGGTCGATCCGCATGCTGTGGATCAGCGGTACGAATCCCGCCGTGTCCCTGAGCGAACTGTCCCGCATCCGCTCGATCCTCACGCAGGAGCGCCTTTTCGTCGTTGTGCAGGACCTGTTCCTCACGGAGTCGGCGCAACTCGCCGACGTGGTACTGCCCGCGGCGACCTGGGGAGAGAAGACGGGCACCTTCACCAACGCCGACCGCACTGTGCACTTGTCGGAGAAGGCCGTCGACCCTCCCGGCGAGGCCAGGCCGGACCTGGAGGTCTTCCTCGACTACGCCACCCGTATGGACTTCCGCGACAAGGACGACGGCCTGCTGGTCAAGTGGGACGACCCCGAATCCGCGTTCGAGGCGTGGAAGCGGTGCAGCGTCGGCCACCCCTGCGACTACACCGGTATCACCTACGACAAGCTGCGCGGCGGCAGCGGCGTCCAGTGGCCGTGCAACGACGAGGCCCCCGACGGCACCGAACGGCTGTACCGCGACGGAATCGCCTGGGCACACCCGGACCTGTGTGAGAGCTACGGCAAGGACCTGGTCACCGGCGCCGCCGACAGCGTGGTGGAATACCGCTCCCTCAACCCGGACGGCAAGGCGATCGTCAAGGCGGCCCCGTACCTGCCGCCGCACGAGGAACCGAGCCCGGAGTACCCATTCCAGCTCACCACGGGGCGCACGATCTACCACTTCCACACCAGGACCAAGACGGGCCGGGCGCCCCAGTTGAACGCCGCTGCCCCCGACGTGTGGGTGGAGATCTCCGCCGGCGACGCCGAAGCGCGAGACCTGCACGAAGGCGATCTGGTCGAGGTCACCACGCCCCGCGGGGCGCTGCGCGGGCGGCTGCGCGTCACCGGCCTCCGGACGGGGCTGCTCTTCGTACCGTTCCACTACGGCTACTGGGACACTCCCGCGGGGCACGGGCCGGACGGTGACACCCCGAGCCGCGCCGCGAACGAGACAACCGTCACCGACTGGGACCCGGTCTCCAAACAACCGCTGTTCAAGACCGCCGCGGCTGCCCTGACCCTGGTGCGACGCGGCGACGGAGCCACCGCTCCCGCACCGACCACCACGGCCTCTGCGCCCGTGCGGAGCGGCGCCGTGCCCGCCACTGCGGGAGGCCCGGGCGCGTATGCGTCCCAGGTGCCCGGCGGGCTCCCCTCCCCCGACACGCAGGAAGGCGGAATCCGGTGAACGGCATCAAGGACCTGCTGCGCGCGCTGCACGGCGACGAGGAGCACCTGGCGAAGGAATTTGTCGCCGTGGCCGACCGCCATCGCACGGAGCACGAGGTCCACCACGTCGCCGTCGACCTGGCCGCATGGTCCCGCGAGCACACGCGCCGAATCGCGGACACCGCCCAGGCCTACGACCTGGACCTCGATCCGTTGGACGAACCGCATGTCGGCCTCCTGTCGACGATCGGCAGGAAGACCGCCGAGGCGGTCGGGCGCCACCCCGAACCGGCGCTGCTGCTCCTGCGGGACCTGCGCGACCTCCACCTCGCCGCGTCCGGCAACTCCCTGTACTGGGAGATGCTGGCCCAGGCCGGACAGGCCACGAAGGACGAGGCCCTGCTCGACGTCGCGACGCGGTGCCACCCTCAGACGCTGCGGCAGATGCGCTGGACCAACACCATGATCAAGACCCTGTCGCCCCAGGCCCTCGCGAGCCTGCGATGACCGCTCCCTGACGGCGAGGTCAGGGCCGGGAGACGGAACTCCCGGATGGATCGGCGCGGCCGCCCGCGCCGAGCAGGCCGGTGTCGGTGATGTCGCCGCGCTCTTCGAGATCGCCCATCGTGTGCCGGGCCCGCCAGGCCACCAGGCCGGGCAGGAGGGTGCGCACCGCTTGGACGCCGCGCAGCCAGGGCTGTACGTAGACGGCGGCCGAGCGGTGCTCGATGCCGCGTACCAGCCGTTCCGCAGTGGCCTCGGCGGTGTAGGTGCGGCTCGCGGGCCAGGGCATGAGGGCTCGCAGTTCACGCATGGTCGGGTGACACTCCGCGTCGCGGATCATCTCGGTGTCTGTCCAGCTCATGTAGGCGACGGCGACGTCGACGCCGCGGTGCGCCACTTCGGCGCGCAGGGAGTGCGTGAACGCCTCAACCCCTGACTTGGAGGCGCAGTAGGCGGACATCAACGGGGCCGAGCCCATGGCGGCGAGCGAGGAGACCTGCAGGTAGTAGCCGCGGGTGGCCAGCAGGTGCGGGAGGAAGGTGCGGGCGGTCAGGGCGCTTCCGACGAGGTTGACCTCGACGATCCTGCGCCAGGTCGCCATGGACGCCTCCGCGAACGGCCCTCCGGCGGCGATGCCGGCGTTCGCCACGACCACGGAGGCCGCACCGAACCGCTCGGCCACTTCGTCGGCGGTGCGACGCATTGCCGCCTCGTCCGTCACGTCGACGCACCAGGCCCGCGCCGTCCCGGGCGCAGCGGCCGCGGCCGACTCCAATTCCCCTGGTTCCAGTCCGAGCAGCGCGACATGGGCTCCGCGAGCGGCGAGGATGTGCGCCACCGCCCGCCCGATGCCTCGGGCGGCGCCGGTCACCACCGCCGTACGGCCCATGAGAGGCGGGGAGCCGGTCACGCTGGACCTCCAGATCCCGCAGACGTCCTTCGACATCGAGGAAACTCCGCGAATACACCTATAACGACCGTAACGGAGGGCAGGAGAACAAGCGGCCGGGAACACCGGGTGCCACTGGAGGAATCCATGGCGGTACGACACCGACTCGTGCGTGGCGCGCTGGAAGAGGTATGGGCCGTCCTCGCGGACGGCAGGCTCTACGGGGACTGGGTCGTGGGGCCGTCGTCGTCCCGACATTCCGCCGGTGACTGGCCTGGGGTGGGGTCCAGAATCGAATACACGGTGGTCCTCGGCCCGGTGAAGCTGACGGGCGAGACGATCGTCCGGCTTTGCCAGCCCCCGCGGCAGCTGGAGCTGGAAGCCCTCAGCGGATGGCTCGGCTCCGCGCGGATCGCCTTCGAACTGCGCCCTTGGGGGGACGACACCCTGGTCATCGTGGACGAACACCCGCTGCGCGGCCCCGGCGGCGCGCTCCACAACGCCGCGCTGGACGCTCTGCTCCAGGTCCGGCACCGCAGCATGCTCGGGCGGCTGGCCCGGGTCGTGGAGACGCACGGGGCGCACGAAGGCGAGGACGACTGAACGGGGCCGGTTACGGGAGGCACGCCCATGGCAGACGCGGTGGTGATCGGCGCGGGACCCAACGGTCTGGTCGCCGCGAACCTGCTGGCCGACGCGGGATGGAGCGTCGAAGTCCTCGAGGCGCAGGACGAGCCCGGCGGCGGGGTCCGCTCCGCGCGGGACGTCCATCCCGATTTCGTGCACGACCTCTTCAGCTCCTTCTATCCCCTGGCGGCCGCCTCGCCGGTCATCCGCGGGCTCGGGCTACACCGCGAAGGGTTGCGGTGGAGCCACGCGCCGGCCGTGGTCGCCCATCCGTTGCTCGACGGCCGCTGCGCGGTGCTGCACCGGAGTGCCGGCGATACCGCCGCCGTGCTCGACGCGGAATTCGACGGCGACGGCGCGGCATGGCTACGGCTGTGCACGGCCTGGGACCGCCTCGGTGACGACCTCGTCGACGCGCTGTTCACGCCTTTCCCACCGCTGCGTGCGGGACTGCGGCTCGCGGCCCGGCTGCGCGCTGGCGGGGGGCTGCGGATGGCCCGCACGCTCGTACTGCCCGTGCGGCGCCTGGGCGAGGAGGAGTTCCGGGGCGAGCTGGGGGCCCTCCTGCTGGCCGGCAGCGCACTCCACGCCGACCTGGCGCCGGAGGCGGCAGGGAGCGGAGGCTTTGGGTGGCTGATGGCCATGCTGGGCCAGACGTACGGTTTCCCCGTACCTGTCGGCGGGGCCGGGGCGCTCACGGCCGCCCTCGTCAGCCGTCTTCGCAGGCAGGGCGGCACGCTCCGCTGCGGGACCCGGGTGGCTTCGGTCGTCGTGCGCTCCGGGCGGGCGGTGGGCGTCCGCACGGTCGACGGCGACGCGGTTCCGGCGCGCCGCGCCGTGCTGGCCGACGTGTCCGTGCCCGCCCTGTACGGCGAGCTGGTGAGTCGCGACGACCTTCCGGCTCGGGTTCTGGAGGATGTGCGCCGCTTCCAGTGGGACTTCGCGACCTTCAAGGTGGACTGGGCCCTGGAGGGCCCGGTGCCCTGGTCGGCGCCCGCGGCGGCTCAGGCGGGAACGGTGCACCTGGCCGAGGGGGTCGACGCGCTGACGCAGTTCGCCGCGCAGATCGCCATGGGGCAGGTGCCCGAACGGCCCTTCCTCCTGTTCGGGCAGATGACCACGGCCGACCGTTCCCGTTCGCCCGCCGGCACGCAGTCGTCGTGGGCGTACACCCACCTCCCCCACCGAGTCCGCGGCGACGCGGGAGGCGCGGGCATCGCCGGCATCTGGGACCGCGCCGACCAGGAACTGATGGCCGACCGGGTGGAAACCCAGGTCGAGCGGTACGCTCCGGGCTTCCGCTCGCTCATTGCGGCCCGCCGCATCCTCGCCCCACCCGATCTGGAGGAGCACGACGCCAATCTCCACGGGGGTGCCATCAACGGCGGCACCGCGGCCATGCACCAGCAGCTCGTCTTCCGGCCCCTGCCGGGCACCGGACGCCCCGAGACAGCGATCGCCGGGCTGTTCCTGGCGTCCGCGGGGGCTCACCCGGGCGGCGGGGTCCACGGTGCACCGGGCGCCAACGCCGCTCGTGCCGCGCTCCGCTCCCGCTCCCCCAGCCGTGCGCTGAGTAAGGCGCAGCGTGCCCTCGCCCGCCACGGTCGCCTCGGTCACCCCGTCTGAGAGCCACAGTGGCCATCACACTTGCGTGCGACGGACGCAGGCCGCGGCGACCTCGCGGAGGCTTCCGGTGCGCCGGAACAGCTCGCGCTGGACGCGGGCGCCGTTGCCGGTCTTGAGGAGTCCGGCGAGGGCGTCCTGCGC
>NZ_FZOF01000042.1 GCF_900188405.1 Actinacidiphila glaucinigra
GCGGAGACGTGGGGCGGCGCGGAGACGTGGGGCGGCGCGGAGACGTGGGGCGGCGCGGAGACGTGGGGCGGCGCGGAGACGTGGGGCGCGGAGGCGTGGGGCGGCGGTATCGGGCGCGGTGGGGACCAGCTCGGCCGGGGGGTCGCTCCCCCGTTGTCGAAACCGGCGCTCACCCGGTGCCCCCTCACGGCCGCACGGCGGACGGCCCGTTCACGCGATGGACTGCGGCGTCACTCTACTGGGCGCGGCGACGTCACGACGCGTCAGTACGGATCACTTGCCCCTACCGCTCGGTAGGGGCATTCTGGCAAGCTTCGCGCATGTCTGATCAGGGAGCAGCTCGCACCCGGTACGACCGGGCCACCGCCCACCTCGACGCGCCGGTGGCGATCGTCGATCTGGAGGCGTTCGACGCCAACGCGGACGACCTGGTCCGCAGGGCGGGCGGCAAGCCGATCCGGGTGGCGTCCAAGTCGGTCCGCTGCCGTGCCCTCCTGGAGCGGGTGCTGGAGCGGGACGGCTTCGCGGGCGTCATGTCCTTCACCCTCGCCGAGTCGTTGTGGCTGGCGCGCTCGGGCTTCGACGACGTGCTGCTGGCGTACCCCTCGGCGGATCGTTCCGCCTACGCGGAGCTGGCCGCGGACCCGAAGCTGGCGGCCGCGGTGACCGTCATGGTCGACGACGTGGCACAGCTCGACCTCGTCGACTCCTCGCGCGCGGGCGGCTCCGAGATCGTCCGGGTCTGCCTGGAGCTGGACACCTCGCTGAAGATGCTGGGGGGCCGGCTCCGCATCGGCGCGCTGCGCTCCCCGCTCCACCAGCCGGAGCAGATGGCGGCGCTGGCCCGGGAGGTGTCCCGGAGGCCCGGCTTCAAGCTGGTGGGGATCATGGCGTACGAGGGCCATGTGGCCGGCGTCGGCGACTCGGTCACCGGCCGGCCGCTGCGCTCGCGAGCGGTGCGGCTGATGCAGGCGGCGGCGCGACGGGAGCTGGCGGCGCGGCGCGCGGAGGTCGTACGGGCGGTGCGGGAGGTGGCGCCCGGGCTGGAGTTCGTCAACGGCGGCGGCACGGGCAGCGTGCAGAGCACGGCCGCCGAGGACGCGGTGACGGAGATCGCCGCCGGGTCGGGCCTGTACGTGCCGCGGCTGTTCGACAACTACACCTCCTTCCGGGGCCGTCCGGCGGCGCTGTTCGCGCAGCCCGTGGTGCGGCGCCCGGGTGTCGGCGTCGTCACCGTCCTCGGCGGCGGCTATCCGGCCTCGGGCGCGGCCGGCCGGGACCGGCTGCCCGTACCCTTCCTGCCGCAAGGGCTGCGCTACGACCCCCAGGAGGGGCCGGGCGAGGTGCAGACGCCGCTGATCGGGACGGCCGCCGACGATCTGCTGATCGGCGACAAGGTGTGGTTCCGGCACGCCAAGGCGGGCGAGCTGTGCGAGCGCTTCGACACGCTGCAGCTGGTCGAGGGCGACCGGGTGGTGCGGGCGGTGCCGACCTACCGCGGCGAGGGCAGGACGTTCCTCTGACGCGCGGACGCCCCGGCCGGACGGACCGGACCGGGGCGCCCGCCTGCGGGGACGGGGGTCACACGCCGGTGCCGCCACCGGAGCCCGCGGCCTTGATGCCCTTGGTGATCTCGTCCATCACGGCGAGGCCGGGCGCCTTGGGGTTGATGTCGAAGCCGTAGCGGACCAGGACGAGCCTGTCGGGGTCCGACGGCGAGGGGAACACCAGCGACTGGACGTAGCCGTCGTCGCCCCTCTCCGTGACGACCTTCCAGCGCACCAGGTAGCCCTGCTCGCCGGCGACCGTGACCTTCTGCGACAGCAGCTGCGTGTGCGAGGTGATGTCGCCGTAGATCTTGCCGCCGTAGGCCCCCTCGGCGTTGCCGGAGATGTCCTCCTTGGCCGCGGCCTCGGCGGTGGTGGACTTCAGCTTCACCGACGCGGCGGGCATCGAGAAGACGCCGCCGCGCAGGCACTTGCTCGAGGCGTCGCCGGGGCAGGCGTACTCGCCCACGGTGAGCTCCGCGAGCCCGTACCGGCTGGTGTCTCCGGTCCAGCCGTCGGGCACCGGCAGGCTGACGCCGTCGACGGCGTCCAGGGCGAAGCCGGGCTCGCTCTTGGGCAGGTTCGGCGGGCCATCGCCGTCCGGGCCCCCGTCCTCCGGGCTCTGCCCGGGGGCCGTGAGGGACGGCGCGGGCCGGGCCGAGTCCGCGCTGCCGCCGCCGCCCTTGCCGAGGGCGACGACACCTCCGACCACCGCACCGGCCACCACGACCGCGGCTATGACGGCGATCGCTATCAGACCGCCGCGTGCCTTGCGGGGAGCCGCGGGGAACGCGCCGGGGTGGGCGGGGTACTGCGGGTAGCCCGGCGCCCCCGGCCCGGCGCCGAACGCCGGGGCGGGGGGTGGAGCGGTGCGGGTGTACTCGGTCCACTCGGTCCCGTCCCACCAGCGCTCCAGAGCGGGCCCGTTGCCTGTCTGCCCGGGTTCTGGGTACCAGCCGGGCGGGGTCGTCATGGTCACGGCGCCACCCTAAGGCCCGGGCCTTAAGATTCCCGTCAGTCGTCCGGTCACAGAGGGGTCACGTACGCCCCCGCGATACCCCCGTCCACCAGGAACTCCGCCCCTGTGATGAAGGACGCGTCGTCGCTGGCGAGGAAGGCGACGGCCGCGGCGATCTCCTCCGCCTCCGCGAAGCGGCCCACCGGGATGTGCACCAGGCGGCGCGCGGCGCGCTCCGGGTCCTTCGCGAACAGCTCCCGCAGCAGCGGGGTGTTGACCGGCCCCGGGCACAGCGCATTGACCCGGATGCCCTCCCGGGCGAACTGCACCCCCAGCTCGCGGGACATCGCCAGCACGCCGCCCTTGGACGCGGTGTACGAGATCTGCGAGGTCGCCGCGCCCATGACGGCGACGAAGCTCGCGGTGTTGATGATCGAGCCCTTGCCCTGGCGCTGCATATAGGGCAGCGCCGCCTTGCAGCACAGGTACACCGAGGTGAGGTTCACCTCCTGCACGCGGCGCCAGGCGTCGATGCCGGTGGTGAGGATCGAGTCGTCGTCCGGGGGCGAGATGCCCGCGTTGTTGAAGGCGACGTCGACCGAGCCGTAGGTGTCGTACGCCGCCTTGAACAGCGCCTCCACCTGCCCCGCGTCGGTCACGTCGGCCTCGACGAACAGCCCGCCGGTCTCCTCGGCGGCCGCCTTGCCCGCGGCCTCGTCGATGTCCGCGCACACGACGTTCGCGCCCTCGGAGGCGAGCCGGCGGGCCGAGGCGAGCCCGATGCCGCTGCCGGCGCCGGTGACCACCGCCGTCCGGCCCACCAGGCGGCGGCACACCACTGCTTCTGCTTGCGTCATTGCCGGGATCACTCCTCCGTGCTGATGAAGACGTTCTTGGTCTCGGTGAAGGCGGCCAGCGCGTCCGGGCCGAGCTCGCGCCCGAGCCCCGACTGCTTGAACCCGCCGAACGGTGTCCAGTAGCGCACCGAGCTGTGGGAGTTGACCGACAGGTTGCCGGCGGCGGTGCCCCGGGCCAGCCGCAGGGCGCGGCCGACGTCCCGGGTCCAGATCGAGCCGGACAGGCCGTACGGGGTGGCGTTGGCCAGGCGCAGCGCGTCGGCCTCGTCCTCGAAGGGCAGGACGACGGCGACCGGGCCGAAGACCTCCTCCACCGCGACGCGCTCGGCCGGGCCGGCGGGGGTCAGCACGGTCGGCGGGTACCAGAAGCCCTTGCCCTCCGGGGCCGTGCCGCGGATCGCGACGGGCGCGTCGGGGGCCACGTACGAGCGGACGCGGTCGCGCTGCGCGGCGGAGATCAGCGGGCCCATGTCGGTGGCCGGATCGGCGGGGTCGCCCACGCCGACGGCCAGGACGGCCGGCTCCAGCAGTTCCATGAAGCGGTCGTACACCTGCCGCTGCACCAGGACGCGGGTGCGGGCGCAGCAGTCCTGCCCGGCGTTGTCGAGGAAGGCCATCGGCGCCGTCGCCGCGGCCTTCTCCAGGTCCGCGTCGGCGAAGACGATGTTCGGCGACTTGCCGCCGAGCTCCAGGGTGACCCGCTTGAGCGTGCCGGCGCAGGTGGCCATGATCTGCTTGCCGACGCGGGTCGACCCGGTGAAGACGATCTTCGCCACGCCCGGGTGCTCGACCAGGGCGGCCCCCGCGACCGGGCCCTCGCCCGGCAGCACCTGGAAGAGGTGCTCGGGCAGCCCCGCCTCCAGCGCCAGGTCCGCCAGGCGCAGCGCGGTCAGCGGGGTGGTCTCGGCGGGCTTGAGGATCACCGCGTTGCCCGCCGCGAGCGCCGGGGCGGCCCCCCAGGCCGCGATGGGCATGGGGAAGTTCCAGGGCGCGATGACGCCGACGACGCCGAGCGGTTCCAGGAAGGTGATGTCGATACCCCCGGGCACCGGGATCTGCCGGCCGCTGAGCCGTTCGACACCGCCCGCGGCGTAGTCGAGCAGGTCGCGGACGTTGCCGGCCTCCCAGCGGGCGTTGCCCGCGGTGTGCCCGGCCTCGCGCACCTCCAGGGCGGCGAGTTCGTCGGCGTGGGCGTCGACGGCGGACGCGAAGCGGCGCAGCAGCCGCGCCCGGTCGGCCGGGGCCAGGGCCGCCCAGGCGGTCTGGGCGCGGGCCGCCCGGGAGACGGCGGCGTCGACGTCCTCCCGGCCCGCCGCGGGAACGGTGGCGATCACCTCCTCGGTGGCCGGGTTGAGCACGTCCAGCGCTTCGAGCGGTTCGGGTGCTTCGGGCACTCGCTGCCTCACATGCGTTCGAAGGAGCGGTAGCGCTCCCAGTCGGTCACGGCGGTGTCGTACGCGTCCTGTTCGACGCGGGCCATGTTCAGGTAGTGCTCGACGACCTCGTCGCCGAAGGCCGCGCGGGCGATGGGGCTGGCCTCCCACAACTCGGCGGCCTCGCGGAGCGTGGCCGGCACGTGCGTCACGCCGTCGCTGACGTAGGCGTTGCCGGTGACGGGCTCGGGGAGGGTGAGCTTCTGCTCCACGCCGTGCAGACCGGCGGCGATCATCCCTGCGACGGCGAGGTAGGGGTTGACGTCGCCGCCCGGCACCCGGTTCTCCAGCCGTAGCGCCGACGGGGTGTGCCCGACCACGCGCAGCGCGCAGGTGCGGTTGTCCGGGCCCCAGGCGACGGCGGTGGGGGCGAAGGAACCGGGCCGGAACCGCTTGTAGGAGTTGATGTTGGGCGCGTACAGCAGGGAGAAGTCGCGCAGCGCGGCGAGCTGCCCGGCCAGGAAGTGCCGCATCGTCTCCGACATGCCGCCCGGCTCGTCGCCCGCGAAGACCGGCTGCCCGTCCTCGTCGCGCAGCGAGAGGTGGATGTGGCAGGAGTTGCCCTCGCGTTCGTTGTACTTCGCCATGAACGTCAGGGAGTAGCCCTCCTGCGCGGCGATCGACTTGGCGCCGGTCTTGTAGACGCTGTGCTGGTCGCAGGTGACCAGGGCCTCGTCGTAGCGGAAGGCGATCTCGTGCTGGCCGAGGTTGCACTCGCCCTTGGCGGACTCCACGCGCATCCCGGCGGCGCCCATCTCGTTGCGGATGCGGCGCAGCAGCGGCTCGACGCGGCCGGTGCCGAGCAGGGAGTAGTCGACGTTGTACTGGTTGGCGGGGGTCAGGTCGCGGTAGCCGTTCGTCCACGCCTGCTCGTAGGTGTCCTTGAAGACGATGAACTCCAGCTCGGTACCGGCGTACGCCGACCAGCCGCGCTCGGCGAGCCGCTCGGTCTGGCGGCGCAGGATCTGCCGGGGCGAAGGGGCGACCGGCGTCGAGCCGTGGTCGAGCAGCCGCAGGTCGGCGATGACGAGCGCGGTGGCGGCGTCCCAGGCGGTGATCCGCAGGGTGCCGAGGTCGGGGTGCATGGCGAAGTCGCCGTAGCCCCGTTCCCAGGAGGACAGGGCGTAGCCGTCCACGGTGTTCATGTCGGCGTCGACGGCGAGCAGGTAGTTGCAGCCCTCGGTGCCGTGCTCCAGGACGTCGTCGAGGAAGTGCCGGGCGGCGAAGCGCTTGCCCTGGAGGCGCCCCTGCATGTCGGTGAAGGCGACGACCACGGTGTCGATCTCCCCCGAGTCGACACGTCGTCGCAGGTCGTCGGTGCTGAGCGGGGCTGTTCGGTGCACCACGGGTGATCACCTCTCCTACCGTCCGACAGGTGATCCAAAAGTACGGGCCCGGGGCTCAGTTGGGTACGGTGCAAGAAGAAATCCGCGCGTCGCAGGGAGGCTCCCGTGGCCCGTCCGCTGATCGGTGTCAGCACCTACTGGGTCGGCTCGGCCCGCTGGGGCGGCTGGGACCTGCCCTCCGCCCTGCTCCCCGCCGGGTACCCGCTGCTCGTACGGCGCTCCGGCGGCCTGGCCGCGCTGCTCCCGCCGGACGACCCCGCCCACGCCGCGGACGCCGTGGCCCGCCTCGACGGGCTGGTGATCGCGGGCGGCCCGGACGTGGAGCCCGCCCGGTACGGCGCCGAGCCCGACCCGCGCACGGACCCGCCCGCGCGGGAGCGCGACGCCTGGGAACTCGCCCTCATCGACGCCGCCCTCGCCGCCGGGGTGCCCCTGCTCGGCATCTGCCGCGGCATGCAACTCCTCAACGTCGCCCTCGGCGGCACCCTCGCCCAGCACATCGACGGCCACCGCGGCCCCCGGGTGGGCGTGTTCGGCCGCCACACCGTCAAGCCGGTCCCCGGCACGCGCTACGCGGAGGCGGTGCCGGAGGCCACGACCGTGCCCACCTACCACCACCAGGCGGTGGACGCCCTCGGCCGCGGGCTGGTGATCGGCGCCGAGGCCGAGGACGGCACGCCGGAGGCCGTGGAGCTGCCGGGCGACCGCTTCGTGCTGGGGGTGCAGTGGCATCCCGAGATGGACGAGGACGAACGGGTGATGCGGGCCCTGATCGCCGCGGCGGTCAGAGCTGCAGCTTGAAGCCGACGTGCGAGGCGGTGAAGCCGAGGCGCTCGTAGAAGCGGTGCGCGTCGGTGCGCGCCCGGTCCGAGGTGAGCTGCACCAGCGTGCACCCCAGGCGGCGGGACTCCTCGACCGCCCACTCGATCAGCTGCGTGCCCAGGCCGCCGCCACGGGCGTCGCGGTGCACGCGCACCGCCTCGATGACCGAGCGCGTCGCCCCGCGCCGTGACAGCCCCGGTATGACCGACAACTGCAGCACCCCGACGAGCGCGCCGTCCCGCTCGGCGACGACCACGTGCTGCCCGGGGTCGGCGGCGACGCGCTCGTACGCCGCGTAGTACGGCTCCAGGTCGTCCGGGGTCTCTCGGCCCCGGCCGAGCCCGTCGTCGGCGAACATGGCGACGACGTCGGGGATGTCGGTGCGGGTGACGGGGCGGAAGTGGAGGTCGCTCATGCGTGCAGCGTAGGACGCAGCCTGGTGCGCAGCCACGACAGGGCCGCCGCCCCCTGCGCCCGTTGGAAGGCGCGCAGTGTGGGCAGCCCCGGGGGCGCCGGGCGGCGGGCGTGGACCAGGAACATCCCGGTGAGCGCCGCCAGCGCCGCGTCCACCGCCTCGGGGTGCGCGTCGCGCGCCGGCGGGTGGGCCGCGAAGAGGCCCTCCGGCTCGGGGCCGCCCTGCATCACGATGCTCGGCAGCATGCAGAGCAGATCGAACCACGGGGTGGACGTGCAGGCCCACGGCCAATCCACGAACACGACCCGGCCGTCCGTGGTCAGCAGGATGTTGTCCGCCCGCAGATCGCCGTGGGCGAGTGTGTCGCCGGCCACGGCCTGGGGCCAGCCCGACTCCAGGGCGGCGAGGTCGTCCAGATGCGCCGCCGCCCAGGGATCGAGGCCGCCCAGGTCGTCGGTCCCCGCGTCCCGGTCCGCGGCCAGCTCCGCCCAGCAGCCGAAGCTGCCCGCGAGGCGTTCGGCGGCCGGGGGCGCGGCGACCGGACTCGGCGTCAGCCGGCCGGCCAGGCCGTCCAGCGCGTCCATGACGCGGCGCAGTTCCTCCGCGTCCCAGGGGTCCGTCGGGTGACGGCCGGGCACGTCCTCGAAGGCCAGGACGACCCAGCCGTCCTGCTCGAAGGAGTCCAGCAGACGTGGTGCCGGAATGTCCCGGGGCAGGTCGGCGGCGATCCGGGCCTCGGCCCGGTGGATGTGCGGGGAATCCGGATTCTGCGTCGGGCTCACGGCCTTGACGAAGGCGCGGCGGCCGTCGGTGAGGGTGAGGCGGGCTGCCACGCCCGGGGAGAAGCCGCCCGTCTGGTCGGCGGCGCGGGCCACGGGGGCGCCCAGGCGTGCCTCCACGGCGGCGGCGAGGTCATGGGGAAGGGAGGCCCAGGAGGCGCGTGTCATCCCCCGAGGGTGGCGGGCTTCGCCCGCGGGGGCCAACGGGTTTTGTCCGTGCGGGTGGGGTGTTGTGTGCGGGTGGGTGCGCCGGGCTGCCCGGTGGGTGTGTGCGGGTGCGGTGTGGTTGCGGGCCGGGTGCCCCGGGCTGCCCGGTTGTCGTGTGCGGGTGCGTTGCG
Source organism: Actinacidiphila glaucinigra (assembly GCF_900188405.1). Lineage (GTDB taxonomy): Bacteria > Actinomycetota > Actinomycetes > Streptomycetales > Streptomycetaceae > Actinacidiphila > Actinacidiphila glaucinigra. The sequence continues at coordinate 8,496 of NZ_FZOF01000042.1, forward strand.
CCTGCGGCGGGCATCCCCCGCCCTCCCGCCCGATTGCCCGGCGCGGTTGGTGCGGGCCTGCGCGCGTGCGTGGTGGGCCGGGGGCGGGGCCTCCGGGGCTGCACGTCCTGGACTGGGTTATTTACGTGCATGGCGGGCGGTCCAGGTCCTTGCCGTCTCTGCCGCACACAAATATCCCGCAGCGTCCAGAACATCCACCCCTCCGACCCCGCCCCCTCGGCCGGTTCGGCGACCAACGGCCGGTGGGGGGTTGGGAGCAGTCCGGGGTTGCCGCACACGCCTTACCGAACGCCCACAGCCATGGGGGTGGTGCCTGAGACCGGCATCGGCTCCGGCGATCGGACGCAAAGGGGGTGCTCGGGCCGATGCCCGGCGGTATGGCGCCCTGCTGAGCGGCCCGTTGTCGTGTGCGTGTTCCCGCCCTTTTTCGGCCTTCGGCCAGGGGGGCGGCCTCATTCGGTGTGGTTCCAAGGCTGAACCTGGTTTCGGGTCGACCGCCCGCCGGCTGTCCCTGGCGGCGGCCCTGCTGGCGGCGGTCTGCTGCGCTTCGGCGGCCGTCGCCCAGGAACGCACGGTGCCAGGGTCGTCCCCACATCGGCGCTCGTCGTGATCTGCCGCCTGACGGCCTTCGGCGTCGCCGTGACATAGGCAAAGCCCTGCGAGCACCGGCGGGTGAGGTGCGCCAGTCGTCCCGTGGGAGGTACCCCGGGCCACTGGTGTGGGCACCCTGTCTCGGCCTGCGGCCGGGGACCCCCTGCTGGGGGCAGTTCCTTGCGGTGTGGGGAGGGGCGCCTCCCGTCACACCCCCACCGGCCGTCAGTCGCCCCGTCAAAGGGAGGGGGCGGGGTCGTAGGGGTGGATGTTCTGGACGCTGCGGGATATTTGTGTGCGGCAGAGACGGCAAGGACCTGGACCGCCCGCCATGCACGTAAATAACCCAGTCCAGGACGTGCAGCCCCGGAGGCCCCGCCCCCGGCCCACCACGCACGCGCGAGGCGGTCACTGACCGCGCCGGGCAATCGGGAGGGAGGGCGGGAGACAGCCCGCCGCAGGCGCAGACAACCCGCACACGACAACCGGGCCCCACAAAACGCACCCCGGACACAACCGCGCTCCGCGCGGGAGGCGTTGACAGTGCACCGAACGCCTCCCTAGGCTCCCGTTCACATGATTGAAACGTATCAATAACTCACGCACGCGGATTGAAACGTTTAAACCCCATCGAGAGGTGTTCATGAAACGCCGTCCGCCCCTCCCCCGCCGCCTCACCCTCCTCGCCCTCTCCCTCGGCCTGACGCTCGCCGCGGCCACCCCCCAGGCCTTCGCCGACCACGCGCCGGCGCCCCGCAACCACGCCCCGGATGCGCCCACGGGCCTGACCGTGGGCGACCGCACCGACCCCCTCGCCCTCGACGACGCCCCACGCTTCGGCTGGCTGCCCCGGGACGCCGACCCCGACGAGGTCCAGACCGGCTACCAGGTCGTCGTGCGCGCACCCGGCGGCCGCACCCTGTGGGACAGCGGCAAGGTCCGCGGTTCCGAGCAGTCCTGGGTGCCCTACGGCGGGCCCGCCCTCGCCCCCGGGACCGTGTACCAGTGGAAGGTGCGGACCTGGGACCGCGCCGGCGCGGTCTCCCCCTACTCGGCCGGCGCGTCCTTCGGCACGGGCCTGACGGACCAGGACTGGTCCGGCGCCCAGTGGATCCGCCGTCCCGCCACGGGGAACGACGCGAGCAACGAGTGGACCGCGGCCCGCAAGGTCGTACCGGTGTCCGCGGGCAGCCCCGTGGTCGGCGCCCGGGTGTACGTCGCGGCCTCCGGCGACTGGCAGGTCGACGTCAACGGCGAGACCGTGCAGCGCAGTTCGTCCTACGAGTACGCCGGCGAGGGCTTCTACGACGTCGCCGCCGTCAAGGGCGTCAAGGCGGGCCGGGACCTGGCCGTGGGCGTGCTGACGCACTACTGGTCCTGCAAGTGCCAGGGCCGGGCCAACGGCCCGAACGCCCCCGAGGGCCCCTCCGGGACGCTGGTCAAGGTGGTGGTCGACCACGCGGACGGCACCCGCGACGTGGCGGTCTCCGACGGCACCTGGAAGGTCCACCGCTACGAACCGCAGCGGGTCGACACCCTGACGTACCGCAACGGCGACGCCGGCGACCGCGTGGAGTACTACGACGCCACGGTCGAGCCGACCGGCTGGAACACCCCCGGCTACGACGACTCCGGCTGGGCCGCCGCCACCGTCGTCGGCGCCCACCCGCGGCCGAACCCGGACAACTGCGCGCCCTACGAGGGCGGTTCGTCCCCGTGCGCCTTCACCCACCTGTCGGCGCTGCAGGCCCACCTCACGCAGCGGACCGTCCACCCGGTCTCGCTGCTGCACCTGCCCGACGGCACCGTCCTCGCCGACTTCGGCAAGGTGTACGCCGCGGTGCCCTCGGTACGGCTGCGCTCCGGCACCGCCGGCCGGCAGCTGACGTTCACCACCAGCTACCGGCGCAGCAACTCCACGCTGACCGCCGCCGTGCGGGCCGGGGACGCCTCCGTGACGCTGGCGAACGCGGCGAACGTCCACGCCGGTGACGAGATCGTGGTGGACGCCCCCGCCGCCGGGTACGGCGCCGGGCACCCCGAGACCCGCACCGTGAGCGCCGTGGACGGCACGGCGGTGACCCTGGACCGCCCCCTGGGCAAGGACCACGCCGCCGCGAGCTGGGTGGAGAACTCCCGCGCGGGAACCTCCGGTCTGGACACCCAGGGCAGCAACATGCGCTTCTTCTACACCGAGAAGGACGGCCCGCAGACCGCCCGGGCCTTCACCTACTGGGGCTGGCGGTACCTGCAGATCAGCGACCCGGGCGAGAAGCTGACCGCGCGGGACGTCACCGCCGTCGTCCAGAACACCGACGCGGCGCACCCCGCCACGTTCCGCAGCAGCGACGGCACCCTGGACGAGGTCTTCTCCCTGATGCAGCGTTCGGCGCTGCAGTCCGCGCAGAACGTCTTCCTGGACACGCCGACCCGTGAGAAGGGCCAGTTCCTCGGCGACACCGTGGACGAGTCCTTCGCGACGATGGCGGCGTCCGGTGAGCGCAGCCTGACCCGTCAGGCGATCGTGTCGTTCATGAACTCCCAGGCGCGCTACTGGCCCAACGGCGCCCTGAACTCCGTCTACCCCAACGGCGACGCCAAGCGGGACATCCCCGACTACACCGAGATGTTCCCCGAGTGGGTGATGCGCTACTACCGCACGACGGGCGACCGCGAACTGCTCGCCCGGGCCCTGCCCGTGATGCGCAACGTCGCCGACTATGTCTCCTCCGCGGTGGACGACCGCGGCCTGGTCGCCGACCTGCCCGGCGGCAGCGGCGCCTACCTGCACGGCATCATCGACTGGCCCTCCCCGATGCGGTACGGCTATGTCACCGACGGCAACGTGAACCGCACCGTCGTCAACGCCTTGGGCGTCGGCGCGATGCGGTCGGTCGCCGAGGCCGCCGACGCGCTCGGCGACCACGCCACCCGGGACGCCTACGCCGACCGCGCGCAGAAGCTGACGGCGGCGATGCGGGAGCGACTGCGCGACGGCGACAGTGGGCTGTGGTCGGACGGGCTGTCCTCGGACGGCGCCCTGATCGCGCACCGGAGCGAGCACGCGCAGAGCTTCCCGCTCGCCTACGGCGTCGCGGAGCCGTCCGAGTACGCCGCGCTGGGCGCGGAGCTGTCCCGGCAGGGGATGCGGCAGGGGCCGATGACGCTGCGGACCCTGCTGGAGGCGCTGCGGGTCGCCGACCGGCCGGACACGCTGGTGCGGATCCTCACCGATCCCGCCGCCGACGGGCCCGCGCAGGTGCTCGCCGAGGGCGGCACCTTCCTGTGGGAGCAGTGGACCCCGGGTTGCGCGAGCAGTGACTGCGCGCCCGGGCAGGTCTCGCAGAGCAGCAGCGAGAGCATGTCGCACGGCTGGGGCGGCGCCGGTGTCGTCGGGGTGCTGGAGGGCGTCCTCGGTCTCACGGTGACCAGCCCGGGCGGCGCGTCGGTGCGGATCGCCCCGGCGGAGTCGGGCGTGAGCCACGCCTCGGGCAGCCAGTGGACCGAGCGCGGCACCGTCGGTGTCGACTGGCGGCGGAACCGGCACGGGGTGGACACGACGGTCGAGGTGCCGGTCAACGTGACGGCGACGGTCGCCCTGCCCGTCGTGGAGGGCGGCCGCTACACCGCGGCCGGCAGCCACGCCGCGTACCTGGGCGTGCAGGACGGACGGGCCGTCTACCGGGTCGGTTCGGGCCGTACCGTCTTCACGGCCGTGCGGCGCGGCTGACCCCGGTTCCTCCCCGGCGTGCGTGGCGGCCATGGGCCCGCGTGCGCCGGGGAGCGTCCACGGCGCGGTTCCCCGGGGTCAGCCGCCGCGCCGGGCGGGGGCGGGCCCGGCCGGGGCCGGCGGGGCGAGGGCGGCGGCGAGCACGGCCGGCGCCTCGGCGAGGGACGGGCCGTACCAGGTGAGGTGACGGCCGCTGACCAGGGCGGCGGGTATCTCCGGGAACGCCTCGGGACCGTCGTCCGCCGTGAACCGGTACGGCTCGTCCGGCAGCACGACGAGGTCCGCCCCGCTGCCGGTGAGTTCGCCGATCGGCACCCGCGGATACCGCTCCTGGTGGTTGCCGTAAACGTTCTCGACGCCCAGCCGGGCCAGCAGGTCGCCGGCGAAGGTGTCCCGGCCGAGCACCATCCAGGGGCGGCGCCAGACGGGCACGACGGCCTTGCGGGGGTGGTCGGCGGGCCGCAGCGACGCCCAGGTCTTCTCCGCGGCGTCGAGCCACGCCGGGCGCGGCAGCCCGCAGGCCTCGACGACCACGCGGTGCAGTTCCCGGAAGGCCTGCGGAAGGCTGCGTACCTCCGTCACCAGCACCGTCAGCCCGGCCGCGCGCAGCGCGTCGAGGTCGGGCGGGCGGTTCTCCTCCTCGTTGGCGATCACGAGGTCGGGAGCGAGCCGGACGATCTCCGCGATGTCGGGGTTCTTCGTGCCCCGGACCCGCGTGACACGCAGGTCCGCCGGCTGGTTGCACCAGTCGGTGGCGCCCACGAGCAGGGCGGGCGCCGTGGTCGCCACCGCCTCGGTGAGCGAGGGGACGAGGGAGACCACACGTCGTGCGGGGCCGGAGTCGCGACGGGTCATGTCCCCACCGTATCGATCCCCGCCGGACGGGGAGGCCGGACGGCGCGGCTCCGGCACCAGGGAGGGGAAGTGCCGGGTGCCGCGCCGTCCGGGGCCGGGGTCCGGTCAGCCGACCGGGGCGAGCCGGTCCGTGAGACCGGGGTGGGCGTCGAGCCAGTCGCGCACGCCGTCCTGCTCGTGGCCCTGACCGGCCTTGTGCACGGCGCCTTCCAGCCCGGTCAGTTCCTTCTCGCTCAGCCGGAAGTCCCGGAGCCACTTCGCGACCTTCGGCTCGTCGCCGGCGAAGCCGTTGCGGGCGAGGGTGTGGATGCCGTCGCCCTTGCCCCAGGCGCCGAGCGGGTCCTTCAGCTTCTTCAGGCTGTGCTCGCTGTAGGCCCAGTGCGGGGACCACAGGGTCACGACGACGGGCTCCTTCGCCTTCATGGAGCGGTCGAGCTGGGCGAGCATGCTCGCGGTCGAGCCGGTGGTGACCTGGTACTCGCCCTCCAGCCCGTACTTCTTCAGGACGGTGTCGTTGAGCATCTTCATCATCCCGGCGCCGGGCTCGATGCCGATGATGCGGCCGCCGAACTGCTTGCCCTTGCCCTTGAGGTCGGCCAGCGAGTCGATGCCCTTGACGTAGGAGGGCACCGTCAGTTCGAGCGAGGTGGGGCCGTACCAGGAGCCGTAGTCGTCCAGCTCGTTCTTGTACTTCTCCCAGTACGACCGGTGCGTGACGGGCAGCCAGGAGTCGGTCTCGAAGTCGACCCGTCCCGCGGACATGCCGGTGTACAGGGCGCCGACGTCGTACTGGGTGACCTTCGGCTCGTACCCGCGCCGCTCCAGCAGTTCCTTCCACAGGTAGGTGGAGGCGATGCCCTCGTCCCAGGGGATGTAGCCGATGTCGACCTGGCGGCCCTTGCCGACGTCGTCGGCCTCGGGGACCGCGGCCTTCTCGTCCCCGCCGCCGAGGACGCCCATCCCGCCGGCGGTCAGCGCGAGGGCGACGATTCCGACGACGGCGACGGAGGTCTGCGGGCGGTACTTCCACAGCCGCGTTCCGCGCGGGGAGGCGGCCGCGGCCATGGCGCGCCGGCCCAGCGGGGAGACGCGGGTGCCGAGGGCGCCGGTGACGCGGTCGAGGTACATGGCGAGGATGACCACGGACAGGCCCGCCTCGAAGCCGAGGCCGATGTCGACCTGGCTGATGGCGGTGAACACGGAGGCGCCCAGGCCCCCGCCGCCGACCATGCCGGAGATGACGACCATGGACAGCGCGAGCATGATCACCTGGTTGACGCCCGCCATGATCGTGGGGAGCGCGAGCGGCAGTTGCACCCGCAGCAGGGTGCTGCGCGGGGCGGTGCCGAAGGCCTCCGCGGCCTCGACGAGCTCCTCGTCGACCTGCCGGATGCCGAGTTCGGTCATGCGCACGCCCGGCGGCAGGGAGAAGACGATGGTGGCGATGATGCCGGGCACCTGGCCGACGCCGAAGAAGAAGATGCCGGGGATCAGGTAGACGAAGGCGGGCATCGTCTGCATGAAGTCCAGCACCGGGCGCAGGGCGGCGGAGACGGTGCGGTTGCGCGCCGACCAGATGCCGAGCGGCACGGCGAGCACGATGGTGATCACGGTGGCGACGAGCACCAGGGACAGGGTGTCCATGGCCTCGTCCCACTGCTGCACGGAGACGACGACGGCCAGGCCCGCGAAGGCGAGCACGCCGGCGGTCAGGCCGCGCAGCCACAGCGCGAGGACCGCGAGGATCCCGGCGAGCAGCAGCGGTGCGGGGGCCTGCAGCACGGCGTCCAGGCCGTCGTACATGCCGGAGACGACGGCGCTGATGACGTCGAAGAGCGGGCCGAAGTGGTCGCGCAGATAGGTGACGGCGCTGTCGGTCCAGTCGCCGAGGGGCAGCCTAGGCACTCGCCGCCTCCTTCCGCGGCTGCGCCGGCACACCGGGCGCGGCGGCGGGCGGGGCCGCGTGGGCCGTGTCGCCGGTGCAGGGGGTCACCGGTCCGTCGTGGTCGCCGAGCGCGGCGAGCAGCCGCTCCTTGGCGATGACGCCGACGACCTCGCCGGCCTGGTCGCGGACGGCCACGGGGTGCGGGACGCGCGCGCTCACCTGCAGGACGTCGGCGAGCGGGGTGCGCGGGGCGACCGTCTCGCAGCGGCAGTCGCCCGCGTCGGGGCGCCGCGGCGGCTCCATGACGGTGCCGGCGGTGAGCACGCGGGAGCGGTCGACGTCGTGCACGAAGGAGCTGACGTAGTCGTCGGCGGGGCGCAGCAGGATGTCCTCGGGGGTGCCGATCTGGACGATGCGCCCGTCGCGCATGACGGCGACGCGGTCGCCGAGGCGCATGGCCTCGTTGAGGTCGTGGGTGATGAAGACGATGGTCTTCTTCAGGCTGCGCTGGAGTTCGAGCAGCTGGTCCTGCATGTCGCGGCGGATCAGCGGGTCCAGCGCGCTGAAGGACTCGTCCATGAGGAGCACGTCGGCGTCGGTGGCGAGCGCGCGGGCCAGGCCCACGCGCTGCTGCATGCCGCCGGAGAGCTCGTCGGGCCAGGAGTCGCCCCAGCCGGACAGGCCGGTGAGTTCCAGGGCCCGCGTGGCGCGCTCCTCGCGTTCCCTGCGGCCCACGCCCTGCACCTCCAGGCCGTACGCGGCGTTCTGGAGGACGCTGCGGTGCGGGAAGAGCGCGAAGTGCTGGAAGACCATGCTGATGCCGTGCGAGCGCACGCGGCGCAGTTCGCGGGGGCTGAGTGCGGTGAGGTCGCGGCCGTCGAAGAGCACCCGTCCCGCGGTGGGCGGATTGAGCCCGTTGAGCGTGCGCAGCAGGGTGGACTTGCCCGATCCGGACAGGCCCATGACGACGAAGATCTCGCCCTCGCGGACGTCGAAGCTCGCGTCGATCACCGCGGCGGTCGTACCGCTCTCGCGCAACTCGTCGCGTCCGGCCCCGGCCTCCAGACGGCGCACGCCGTCCTCGGGATCGGCACCGAACACCTTGTACAGATGCTCTGCCTGCAGCCTGTACACATACACCTCACGTGTCGTAGGGAGAACGACCGGCTGCCCCCGCTCGCTGGTCGCGGAGCGCTCCTGTCCCGCTCCGGGACGGCGGCTGCCCCGAGCCAAGCGGAGCAAACCGTTCCGTGACGGAGGTCACGGCGGCCGGGGTGTCGGTGGCGTGCGGCATCATCGGCGTGTGACTCGACGCCTGATGCTCCTGGACACCGCCAGCCTCTACTTCCGCGCGTACTTCGGCGTGCCCGACTCGGTGCGCGCGCCGGACGGCACGCCCGTCAACGCCGTGCGGGGGCTGCTGGACTTCATCGCCCGGCTGGTCGCCGACCACTCCCCCGACGACCTGGTGGCCTGCATGGACGCGGACTGGCGGCCGCAGTGGCGGGTGGACCTCATCCCCTCGTACAAGGCGCACCGCGTCGCCGAGGAGGTGCCCGGCGGCTCGGACGTCGAGGAGGTGCCGGACACCCTGTCCCCGCAGGTCCCGGTGATCGAGGCGGTGCTGGACGCGCTGGGGATCGCCCGGGTGGGCGTCGCCGGCTACGAGGCGGACGACGTGATCGGCACCCTGACGGGCCTGGCGCCGGGGCCGGTGGACATCGTCACGGGCGACCGCGACCTGTTCCAGCTGGTGGACGACGCCCGCGGGGTGCGGGTGCTCTACCCGGTCAAGGGCGTGGGCGCGCTCGACCTGGTGGACGAGGCCTGGCTGCGCGCCCGGTACGGCGTGGACGGCCCCGGCTACGTGGACCTGGCGCTGCTGCGCGGCGACCCGAGCGACGGCCTGCCGGGCGTTCCCGGGATCGGCGAGAAGACGGCGGCCAAGCTGCTGGACGCGTACGGCGACCTGGCCGGGATCATGGCCGCCGCCCACGACCCCGCGTCCAAGGTCACCCCCGCGCAGCGCAAGCGGCTGCAGGAGGCCCGGGAGTACGTGGCGGTCGCGCCGAAGGTGGTGCGGGTGGCGTCCGACGTGCCGCTGCCGGAGTTCACCCCGGAGCTGCCGCGCGAGCCGCGCCGGCCCGAGGAGCTGGCCGCGCTGGCCGAGCGCTGGGGTCTGGGCGGCTCGCTGCAGCGGCTGCTCAGCGTGCTGGGGCCGGAACGGGCCGGGTGACGGCGAGCACCTCGCGGTCGGGCTGGAGGGTGAGGCCGACGGTCGGGCGGATCTCCTCGTCGCCGGTGTCCAGGTGGAAGCGGCTGCCGAGGGTGGCCAGCACGATCACCGCCTCGACCATCGCGAAGCGCGCCCCGAGGCAGGCCCTGGTTCCCCCGCCGAAGGGGAACCAGGTGTGGTCGGTGATCGCGTCGGGCGCCCCGTCCAGCCAGCGCTCGGGGCGGAACTCCTCCGGTTCCGGCCACCGGCGCGGGTCGCGGTGGGTGGCCCAGGGGCTGATCCAGACCTGGGTGCCCGCCGGGACGGGCTCCCCGCCCAGGGTGGCGCCCTCCTCGGCGACGGCCAGGTTGAGCCAGACCGTCGGCCGCAGGCGCAGGGTCTCCTTCACCACGGCCTCGGTCCAGCGCAGTTCCGCGTAGTCGTCGAAGCCGGGGGTGCGGCCGCCGAGCACCCGGTCCAGTTCCCCGGTGAGCGCCTCGCGCGCCTTCGGGTTGCGGGACAGCAGATACCAGGCCCAGGTGAGTGTGGTGGCGGTGGTCTCGTGGCCGGCGTTGTAGAGGGTGACGGTCTCGTCCCTGATCTCCCTGTCGGTGAGCGGGACGCCCGCTTCGTCGACGGCGGCCAGCAACCGGCTGAGCAGGTCGTCGCGTTCGCCGCCGGCCTCGCGGCGGGCGGCGACGATCCGTGCGACCTCGGCGTCGAGGGTGTCGACGGCGGCCTTGAAGCGCAGCCGCCCCGGGGTGCGGAACCAGTCGGGCAGCATCGCGCCGAGGCCGCGGAACTCGGCGCCCATCTGCCGCTGGGCGACGTCCATGCAGCGCCCGATGACGTCCTCGCGGACGGCGGCGTCGGTGCCGAACACCGTGCGCACGGCGATGCGCTGGGTCAGCCCGGTCATCTCGCGGCGGATGTCGATCCGTTCGCCCCCGCTCCAGCGCTCGGCCGTCTCCCGCGCGCAGTCGGCCATCGTCGCCGCGTACGCGCGCACCTGCTTGGGCCGCACCGAGGGCTGGACGAGAGACCGCTTGCGGCGCCAGTCGTCGCCCTTGGCCACCACGACCCCTTCGCCCATCAGGTAGCGGAAGGACCATCCGAGGTCCGGCAGGGAGAAGGTGGACTCGCGGGCCGACAGCAGTTCCCCGATGAGTGCGGGATCATTGAGGAAGCGCGCGGGGGTGCGGCCCATGGCCCAGGTGACCTGCCCGGCCCCGCACTCGCGGAGCGCGGTGAAGAAGGCGAGCGGGTCCTTGGCGAACTGCGGGAGGTTCCCCAGCAGCGGCACCCCGCGCGGTCCTGCGGTGATCGCGGTGGCGGTGTCGGAACGCATGTGCGCCGGCCTCCCGGGTAGCGTCTGATCGCGTCCGCCCCATCAAAATCGGCGAGCGGTGGATCGGAAACGGCGTTCGAGGATCTCGTGATCTTTCCGAGACCGGGCTGCGCAGGACGGCACGAATGAGTTAGGCTTGCCTAACTTGATGCGAGGAGTGTGCTCATGGCAGACCGTCCGGTGCGCAGGAAGCCGCAGCTCAACCGCGCGCGGGTGCAGCACGTCGAACGGCTGACCCCGCACATGATCCGCGTGGTGCTCGGCGGTGAGGGCCTCACGGGGTTCCCCGTGGGCGAGTACAGCGACCACTACATCAAGCTGCTCTTCCCGGCCGAGGGCGTGCGCTACCCCGAGCCGTTCGACATCCAGCGGATCCGCGCCGACTTCCCCCGCGACCAGTGGCCGCGCATCCGGACGTACACGGTGCGCCGCTGGAACGCGGAGGCACGCGAGCTGACGGTCGACTTCGTGTACCACGGCGACGAGGGCCTGGCCGGCCCGTGGGCCGCCCGCGTCCGGCCCGGCGAGGAGGTGCTCTTCCTCGGCCCCGGCGGCGCCTACGCACCCGACTCCGCCGCCGACTGGCATCTGCTCGTGGGCGACGAGAGCGCGCTGCCGGCGATCGCCGCCTCGCTGGAGCGGCTGCCCGAGGGCGCTCCCGCCCGGGTGTTCGTCGAGGTCTCCGGCCCGGAGGAGGAGCAGAAGCTCTCCACGCCCGGTGACGCCGAGGTCGTCTGGGTGCACCGGGGCTCCGGCCGGGTCGGCGAGGAACTGGTCCGTCTCGTGGCCGGGCTGGAGTTCCCGCCGGGTGACGTGCAGGCCTTCGTCCACGGCGAGGCGGGCTTCGTCAAGCGGCTCCGCCACCTGCTACGGGTCGAACTCGGGGTGCCGCGCGAGCGGCTGTCGATCTCGGGCTACTGGCGCACCGGTCACGACGAGGACGGCTGGCAGGCCTCCAAGCCGGACTGGAACCGCCGGATCGAGGAGGAGCAGGAGACCCCGCCGCAGGCCCTCGCCTCCTGACACCGCGTCGCGGGGCACGCCGGCGACGAACGCCCCGGTCGGCGTGCCCAGAGAGCACCTGCGCGCACGTCGGTCGGTACTGGGACACTGACCACATGGCCGCACCCGAACCCGAACCCTCCCCGCTTCCGGGCCTGATGCCCGAGGCGCAGCCGGCCGGGGAGCGTCCGCGTGTCCTCTGCGCCGACTGCCACCGGCCCCTGAGCGCCCACGACGCCCGGCTGTGGGGCCGGGGCCGCGGCTGCCGGCGCAAGCACGGGCTCGACGCGGCCCCGCGCATCGGACGCTTCGACGTCGAACAGGACCGGCTGCCGGGTATGTGAAGCCCCGCCGCACCGGGCGGCGCGGCGAGCTCCTACGGTTCAACCATGCAGCCCACACCCCGAAACCGCGTCTCCGGCGACCTCGCCCAGGACCGCCTCGCCCCTGCCGTCGTACCCTCGGCGCCGGCCACCGGCCCCCTGGGAGGCCGGAAGTGACACAGCGTGGGGAACGCGCCGCGGGCGCGATCGTCGGATCGGCCGTCGGCGACGCGCTCGGCGCGCCCTTCGAGTTCGGCCCGGAGGGCGCGTTCTCCGTGCGCTTCCCGGAACCGGGCGCGGGTGGCGAGATGTGCGGGGGCGGCGGCTGGGATCCCGGGGAGGCCACGGACGACACGCAGATGGCGGTGCTCGTCGCCGACTCCCTGCTGGAGCGGGGCGCGCTGGAGCTGCCCGACGTCTTCGCGCGCTTCGTGCGCTGGGCGGCCGCCGACCCCAAGGACATCGGTCTGCAGACCGAGGTGGTGCTCACCTCCGGCGATCCCTGGAACCTGGCCGCGGCACTGCACTTCCAGACGCATCACCGCGCCGCGGGCAACGGCGCCCTGATGCGCGCCGCGCCCGCCGCCGTCCACTTCGCCGGACACGGAAGGACGGCCTCGCTCGACGCCGCACGCAGGATCGCCGCCCTCACCCACGGCGACCGCGCCGCCTGGGAGGGCAGCGCGATCCTGCACGACCTCGTACGGGTCGCCCTCGACGGCGGCGATCCCGTCGCCCCGGCGGTCGTGGCCGACGCCCTGGCGCAGGTGCCCGAGCCCTTCCACGAGCGGTGGGCAGCCGTCCTCGCACCCGACTGGCACCCGGGCCTGGCCACGGAGTTCAACGGCGCGGTCTGGCCCTGCCTCGGCTCCGCGGTCTGGGCCGTACGGACCACCGGTGGCTTCGAGGCCGCGCTGCGCGCCGCGGTCGACCTGGGCGGCGACACGGACACCGTCGCCGCCGTCACGGGCACCCTCGCCGGCGCGGCGTACGGCCTGGCCGCCGTACCGGGCCGCTGGACGGCCGCACTGCACGTGCCGATGCCCGGCAGCCCGGGTCGCGTGCTGCGCCTGGCGGACCTGGTCGCCCTGTCCGCCCGGCTCACCGGGGACTGACCCCGGGCTTCGTCACACCGCCGGCAGTGCCTCGGCCGCGCGGTGCAGGGCGGCCAGGACGCCGTCCGGGCAGCCGGCGACGCGCAGCGCCGCGTCGGCGGTCGCGGAGGCGAAGGCGGCCGCGTCGGGGATCGGGCTGTCGCGCCGGATGAGGATGACGCCCTCGATGAGGCCGAAGACGAGGTCGGCGCGGACCGCGAGACCTTCGGCTGGCAGCGCGGCGCCCGGGGCCGTCGCGGCCAGCAGGGCGGCGTACGCGGCCTTCAGCTCGTCCCGGACGGCACGGAAGCCGCCGAAGCGCCCGGCGCGGACCTCGGGGAGCAGGTAGAGCGCGCCGAGGTTGTGCGCGCCGCCGCACAGCAGGGCGACGTCCGCCCGGCACAGCGCCCACAGCCGGGCCTCGGCGGGGGCGTCCGTGCGGGCGACGAGCGAGTGCGCGAGGTCCAGGGACGGGCGGACGGTGCCTTCCAGCAGCGCGGCGAGCAGGTCCTCCTTGCCGCCGAAGTAGTGGTACATCGAGGCCTGCCGCATCCCGGCGCGCTCGGCGACGGCGCGGGTGGTGGTGGCCGCGTACCCCTGCGTGGTGAAGAGTTCCGCCGCGGCGGTCAGCAGTTCCTCGCGGGCGGTCAGGCCGCTGTCCGGCCGCGCCTGCGCACGCGGGCGCCCGACGCGCCGTCCCGTGGTGCTCACGCCCCGATCCTCGCACAACCGCTGCGGCGCGGTAGGCGGTCGGCCGACGTGCTTCGCGGGCGGGCGGGACCCGGCGCGCCGCCCGGAGGCGGCGCGCCGCGGTCGTCAGCCCACCGAGGAGTACGCGACGACGCCGCGCAGCAGCGCGTCGACGGCCTTGCGGGCGTTGCGGCGCACCGGGCTGCCCTCGGGGGCGGCACCGGCGATCTGGCCGAGGACGTCGATGAGCTGCTTCGTCCAGCGCACGAAGTCGCCCGCCGGCATGTCGACGTCGCGCAGCACCGCGTCCAGGCCGTGCCCGGAGGCCCAGCGGTGGGCGGCCCAGGCGAAGCCCAGGTCGGGTTCGCGCTGGCCGACGCCTTCGGCCTGGTTGATCCGGTGCTCCTCCTCCAGGGCGTCGAGGCGGCCCCAGATGCGGACCATCTCGCCGAGTGCCTGCTGGGCGCCGCCCGACGGCAGCCGCGGCGGCATGGCGTCGTCCGCGGAGCGGGACTCGTAGACGAGCGCCGAGGCGCAGGCGGCGAGGTCCGCGGGACCGAGGTCGTCCCACACGCCGTCGCGGAGGCACTCGCTGGCCAGGAGGTCGAGCTCGCCGTAGAGCCGGGCCAGCCGGCGGCCGTCCGCGGTGACCTTGTCGGCCTCGAGGTAGCCGAGGTCGGTGAGCAGGGCGCAGATGCGGTCGAAGGTGCGGGCGATGGTGTTGGTGCGGCCTTCGATGCGGCGCTCGAGCTGCTTGGTGTCGCGCTGCAGCCGCTGGTAGCGCTCGGCCCAGCGGGCGTGGTCCTCGCGCTCGTCGCAGCCGTGGCAGGGGTGCGAGCGGATCTCGGTGCGCAGCCGGGCGATCTCGGTGTCGTCCGCGGCGGCCGAGCGCTGGCGGCGCTGGCGCTGCGGCGCGATGCCGGCCGTACCGGCCTTGGAGCGCATGGCGGAGGCCAGGTCGCGCCGGGACTGGGGGCTGCGCGGGTTGAAGGACTTGGGGATGCGCATCCGGTCCAGCGCCTCGACCGGCACCGGGAAGTCGATCTGTGCGAGCCGCTTGACCTGCCGCTCCGCGGTGAGCACCAGCGGGCGGGGGCCGTCGTGGTGGAACTGGTCGTGCCGGCTGTGGTGACCGGGGCTGCGCCCGGCGGGCACGCCCGGGTCGAGGACCAGGGCCAGGCCGGCGAACTTGCCGGCCGGGACGTGGATGATGTCGCCCGGGCGGAGCTTCTCCAGCGCTTCGGCGGCGGCCGCCCTGCGCTGGTTGGCGCCCTGCCGGGACAGGTCGGCCTCGCGGTCCTTCAGCTGCCTGCGCAGCGACATGTACTCGTCGAAGTCACCGAGGTGGCAGGTCATGGAGGCGCGGTAGCCGTCCAGACCCTCCTCGTTGCGCTGCACCTGGCGGGAGATGCCGACCACCGAGCGGTCGGCCTGGAACTGCGCGAACGAGGTCTCCAGCAGCTCCCGCGAGCGGTGCCGCCCGAACTGGCCGACGAGGTTGACGGCCATGTTGTACGAGGGCTTGAAGGAGGACCGCAGCGGATACGTACGCGTGCCGGCCAGCCCCGCCAGGTGGACGGGGTCGAAGCCGCGCTGCCACAGCACGACCGCGTGGCCCTCCACGTCGATGCCGCGGCGTCCGGCACGGCCGGTGAGCTGCGTGTACTCGCCGGGGGTGACGTCGGCGTGGGTCTCGCCGTTCCACTTGACGAGCTTCTCCAGGACCACGGAGCGGGCGGGCATGTTGATGCCCAGCGCCAGCGTCTCGGTGGCGAAGACGGCCTTGACCAGGCCCTTCACGAAGAGCTCCTCGACGACCTCCTTGAAGGTCGGCAGCATGCCGGCGTGGTGCGCGGCGATGCCACGCTCCAGGCCCTCCAGCCACTCGAAGTAGCCCAGGACGTTCAGGTCCTCGTCGGGGATGGACTTGGTGCGCTCCTCGACGATGGCGCGGACCTTGGCCCGGTTCTCCTCGTTGTTGAGCCGCAGGCCCGCGTAGAGGCACTGCTGCACGGCCGACTCGCAGCCGGCCCGGCTGAAGATGAACGTGATCGCGGGCAGCAGCCCTTCCGCGTCCAGCCGCTCGATGACCTCGACGCGGCTGGGCGTCCAGATCCTGCGCTGCTGGCGGCGGTCGCGCTCGCGGTCGGCCTCGCGCACCTTGCCGCCGCGCCGGTCGCGGCCGTTGAAGGATCGCTGGTTCTCCATCCGGGCCAGCCGCACCAGGTCGGGGTTGACGGCGCGCTGCGCGCCCGGGCCGGCGCCCCGCTTCTCCTCGAACAGGTCGTACATCCGGCGGCTCGCCAGGACGTGCTGCCACAGCGGCACCGGGCGGTGCTCGGAGACGATGACCTGGGTGTCGCCGCGGACGGTGTCGAGCCAGTCGCCGAACTCCTCGGCGTTGGAGACGGTCGCGGAGAGCGAGACCAGGGTCACGGACTGCGGGAGGTGGATGATGACCTCCTCCCAGACCGCGCCGCGGAAGCGGTCGGAGAGGTAGTGCACCTCGTCCATGACCACGTAGCCGAGGCCGTCGAGGGCCTGGGAGCCCGCGTACAGCATGTTGCGGAGCACCTCGGTGGTCATGACCACGATCGGCGCGTCCCCGTTGACGCTGTTGTCGCCGGTCAGCAGACCGACCCGCTCGGCGCCGTAGCGCTTGACGAGGTCGGTGAACTTCTGGTTCGACAGCGCCTTGATGGGGGTGGTGTAGAAGCACTTGCGGCCCTCGCCGAGGGCCAGGTGGACGGCGAACTCGCCCACGATGGTCTTGCCGGAGCCGGTGGGTGCCGCCACCAGCACGCCCTTGCCGGCCTCGAGGGCCTGACAGGCCTCGATCTGGAAGGGGTCCAGCCCGAAGTCGTACAGCTCGCGGAAGCCCGCGAGTGCGGTGGCCTGCTCAGCGGCGCGGAGCCTGGACGCGGCGTAACGCTCGGCGGGAGACATCTCGTCGTTCATCTTGAAAACGAGACTACCGGGCCGCACTGACAGTCGACATGATCTTTTTGCCGAAGCAAAACCCACGGCGCGGGAACCGGGCGTGTCGCGGGGACCGGCCCCCGCGACGCGCCCCCGCACCCGTGCTCCGCGCCCGACCTGCGGGCGGCTCAGATCATGACGGCGATGTACTCGTCCACCAACGGGACCTTGAAGGCGTCCTTCACCCCGGCCAGGCCGCCGGGCACGCCCTGCTCGGGCTTGACGATGTAGCTCTGGGTGGCGCTGGGCTCCCACGGGTCGGAGAAGTCGAGGGCCGGGCCCAGCCCGGGGTCGTACTGCTTCTGCCGGCGGTGCGCCTCGATGATGCCCGTCCGGCTGAGGTCCTTGGCCGCGCAGGCCGACTTCAGGTCCTGGACGGCCACCGCCATCGTGTTGTGCCCGGTCACCAGGCCCTGGTCCAGCGGGGCCCCCGGGTAGCGGCGCCGGTAGTCCGCGACGAGCCTCCCGGCCTCGGGGGCGTCGCTGCTCAGCGCCGGGGTGGGGGCGACGAGCTCCAGCATCTTCAGCAGCGCCGGCGCCGCGGGGGTCTTCAGCAGCCGCGGGTCAAAGCCGACGGCGCTGCCGAGGAACGGCACGTCGAGACCGATCGCGGCGGCGGCGCCGACCGCCGAGGCCGTCTGCGGGGGGCTGGTGCTGATCAGGATGGCCTTCACACCGGACTCGGCGAGTTCCCGCACCTCCTGCGACAGGTCCTCGCGGCTGTCCTGGACCTTCTTCTCGACGAGGGTCATGCCGCGCTCGTCGGCGACGAACCGGGCCCCGCGCCGCGCGTTGTTGCCGTAGTCCCCGTCGAGGTACAGGTAGCCGATCCGGTCGCCGGGCCCGAGCCCCCGGGTTTCCACGAGGTACTCGAAGCCGTTGACCATGTCGACGTCGTACGTGGAGTTGATCGTCGTCAGGGTGTGCTGGCCGAGCAGGTTCGAGGAGTAGCCCAGCGAGGTCGTCATCACGTCGTCGTTCATGATGTTGTCGAGCAGGACGTTGATGATCGACGAGCCGAGCAGTCCCGGCATCGCGGCGATCCTCGGTTCCATCTCGTTGTACTGGACGACGGCCTTCTCGACGTCGTAGCCGTGGTCGCGGACGAGCAGCTTGAGCTTGCGGCCGCACACACCGCCCTTGCGGTTGACCTGGTCGACGTAGAGCTTCTCGGCCTGCAGCACGGAGCGGCCCAGGGGGCCGTACGGTCCGGACAGGTCGGTGAGGACGCCCAGGGTGATGGCGGAGTCGGTGACGCCGGGCCCGATCCTGACGCCGTTCGCGTCGACCGGGCCGTCGTCCGCGGTGGTACCGGTGTCCCCGCCGCAGGCCGTGAGGACGCAGGTGAGGGCGGCGGTGAGGACGACGGTGGACCTGAGGCGCTGTTTCCGGGTCACGGTGTGCTCGCTCCTGGAGGGGTGGGACCGCGGGTGCGGTGGCGGCCACCGCCGTGGGGCCGGTGGTGCGGGAGCTCCATGGGAAGAGACCGCGGCCGGTTCGGCGAGGGGCGGGTGCGTTTCTGGTCGCGGTTCCCAACGGCGGCGGGGCCCGGCTGTGCAGCGGCACCGCCCGCACTGTCCCGTACGACCGTGTGTTCGGTGGTGTGTGGGTTCTGTCCGGATGTCGGTCACGTTTGCGTCACCTGTCTTCCGAGCCGGGCTACCAGCCGGTAGGAATGCCGGAGCGGGCAACCCCCCACCCCCCACCCCCCGCCCCGCGCCCGGAGAGCCGAGAGGAAGGTCGGATGGCCAGCCCCGCGCCGACGCGTCCCATGCGCACCGCGGGCGTCACGGGCGCCTCGGGACGGGAGCACCACGACGTGCTGAGAGCCGCCGCACTGCAGGTCCGCGGACAGGTGGCGCCGGTCGCGGCGCACATCGTCGAGCGGATCCGGGACCGGCACCCGGCCTACCGGGAGCCCGCGCTGGCCCCGTCCGGCCTGCTGGAGGAGACCGAGGGGTCGGTCGCCGCCGTCCTCGACTCGCTCGCCGATCCCGGGCGTTCCACGGTGTCCGCCGAATACCTGTCGTGGGTGGGGGAACGCCGGGCCTGGCAGGGCTTCCCGCTGGAGCCGATGATGGGCGCCTGCCGCACGGCCGGTGACGCGCTGTGGCTCGCGCTGGTCCGGGCCGGGGAGGGCCAGGGGCCCGAGGGGACGCAGCTGATCGCCCGCGCGGCCGCGGAGGTCTGGGACCTGTTCGAGCGGGACAGCCGGCTGATGGCCGACGCCTACCTGCGCGCCCGCGGCGAGGTGACCTTCCACCGGCAGCGCGGCCGCAGGGCGCTGGAAGGAGTGCTCGCCGGGCGGGTGGACGCCACCGGCCTCGCCGAGGCCGCGGACGCGCTGGGCCTGCCCGAGCACGGCCGCTTCGCGGTCGCCGTCGTCCGCGGCACCGCCGGGACCGCCGTGCCCGTACGGCGGCGGAGCGCGGTGCCCGCCCGGGTGCGGGTGCACCGGGCGTTCCCGCCCGGCGGCGAGGTGCTCCTGGCCGACCTGGGCGTGGGCGACCTGACGCTCGGCGACTTCGCGGCCGCGCTGGAGGTGCCCGCCGGGACGCGGGCCGGGCTGAGCCCGGAGGTGGACCGGCTGGGCGCGGTCGGGCACGCCAGGGAACTCGCCGAACTCGCGCTGCGCACCTGCACCCGGGACGGCGAGGTGGCCGTCCTGGACCGCCGCTACCCGGCCGGGCTGCTCGCCCGCCGCCCGGACGTCGCGAGCGAGGTCGCCGCCGCGGTGCTGGGCGGGCTGCGGGAGGCGGAGGCCGCGGAGGCCGGCGTGCTCCTGGAGACCCTGGAGGCGTGGCTGGACGCCGGCGGCTCCGTCGAGAAGGCCTCGGCCGCCCTGTTCTGCCACGCCAACACCGTGCGCCGGCGGCTGCGCCGGCTGGACGAGCTCACCGGCCGCTCCGTGGCGCGGCCGCGCGACGTGGTGCACCTGGCGCTCGCCCTGGACGCCGAGCGGATCTCCGCGGCGCACGGCCCCCGGGCGCCCCGGTGACGGCGCGTCCGCGGACGCGGGACGAGGCGGCCGGGGAGCTGCTGCGGACGGCGGCGCTGCGCATGAAGGAACGCGTCGGCGAGCTCGCGGAGCAGGTCATGGCGCGGCTGCACACCGAGGTCCCCGGCTTTGTGGACCACGTCGACGACCCCGACTGCTCCCTCGACGGCTTCGCCACGATGATCACCATGCACCTGGACCGGCTCGTGGACCCGGAGCGCGACGCGGACGCGGCCCGTTACCTGCGCGAGGCCGGTCGGCGCCAGGCCGCACAGGGCATGCCACCGGAACTGCTGACGCACGTCTTCGCCGTGGGCGGCGCCGTCGTGTGGCAGGGACTCGTCGACACCGTCGCCGCGCACCACCCCGGCGGCATCCCGCTCATGGTGCACATCGCCCCGCGGATGTGGGGGTTCCGCGAGCGCACGACGGCGATCCTGGCCGACGCCTATCGGGAGACCCTGGGCGACGGCACGGCCGGCGGCGGCAGAAGGGCCGTCCGCGTGCTGGAGGCGCTGCTCGACGGGCGCACCGACAGCCTCGGTGTACGCGCCGCCGCCCAGGCCCTGGGCGTGCCGGGTGACGGCCGTTTCGTCGTGGCGGTGACCAGCGTGCGGGCCTCGGCCTCCGGCACGCCCGGCGACGACGCCTTCCCGGCGGGCGCCGGCAGCCGGGTGCTGCGGGTGCCCCGCGGCACGGGCGAGGTCCTGGTCGTCCTGCTCGGCGACCGCTCCCCCGGGGCACTCGCCGCGCTCCTGGGCGCGGTCCCCGGACTGCGGGCGGGGGTCAGCCCGGTCGTACACGGTCCGGCCGAACTGCACCGGGCCCTGACGCTCGCCGAACTGGCCCTGCCCACGTGCGCCTTCGACGGCGAGGTGGCGCTGTGGGAGGACCGGATGCCGACGGTCGTGGCCGCCGCGGACCGGCGGCTCGCCGGCGAGCTGGCCGAGCGCGTCCTCGGCCCGCTGCGGGAGCTGCCCGACGAGGAGCGCGAGTCCCTGCTGCTCACCTTCACCACGTGGATGGAGTGCGACGGCTCCCCGCGCGCCGCGGCCGAACGCATGGACTGCCACCGCAACACGGTCCTCAACCGCCTGCGCCGCCTCGAACTCCTCACCGGGCGCCGCCTCGCCCACCCCCGCGAACTCGTCGACCTCGCCCTCGCCGTCGACGTCCTGCGCTCCGCCGCCACCTGAGCCGGCCCGCCGTCCCCTCGGCCGGAACTACGGCGCCGCCAGCAGTCGCAGCGCCCGCGGGACGGTCCGCGCGGTCAGCGGCAGGGGGCCGAGGGGCTCGCCGTCGGCGTAGCCGGTGATGCCGTCGGCGGCGAGCGTGATCGCGGCGGCGCGGTGCACGGTCACCACGGGGTGGCCGAGGTGGGTGCCGCGGTAGACCCGGGGGAAGACACGCAGCAGTGTGCTGCGGCTGCACGGCCCGACCACGCAGATGTCGAAGCGCCCGTCGTCGAGTTCGGCGCCGGCGCAGATCCGCATGCCGCCGCCGTACGAGGTGCCGTTGCCGACGGCGACGAGGGTGGCCTCGATCTCCTGCTCGGCTCCGTCGTCGAGGGTGATGCGGTACGGGATGGGGCGCAGTGCGGCCAGTTCGGCCAGCATCGCCACGTCGTAGCGGAGCCGCCCGCTGGGCCGGCGCATGCGGTTGCCGCGGTCGTTGACCCGGGAGTCGAAGCCGGAGGCGAGGACCGTGCCGAACCACCGTTCGCCCGCGCGGCCGAGGTCGATCTCGCGGACGGACTCCTCCTTCAGGGCCCGCGCGATCGCCTCCCCGGCTGCCGCGGGCTCGCGTATCGGAAGCCCGGTCGCCCGCGCGAAGTCGTTGCCCGTGCCGACGGCGACGACGCCCAGCGGCGTGCCGGTTCCCGCCACCGCCTGGAGGGCCAGCGACACCATGCCGTCGCCGCCGACCGCGACCAGGGCCCCGGTACCGGCCGCCACGGCCTCTCGGGCCCGCGCGAGGGCGTCCGCCGCGTCGGTGCCGACGACGGTGCACACGTCGAAGCCCGCACGGCGCAGTGCGTCGGCGGCCGGTCCCACGGCGCCGGCGCCCCGCCCGCGGCCCGCGGTGGGGTTGGAGACGATGGTGATCTCGCTGGTCACGCGCGGACCCTACCCTGCGGTAGCCGAGCCGTCGAGATCACCGGCGCCCCTTCTTGCGAGGGGCGACCACGGCCGGCAAAGGCCCGTGCCGCATGACGACGGGGCCCCGCCCGGATGTCCGGGCGGGGCCCCGTCGGGGTTCCGCGGCGTCAGGTCGCGTCGTCGAAGTCGCCGGAGCGGCGTCCGTCCTCGACGGGTCCGGGCTGCTCGGGAACGGAGGCCGAGACACGCTCACCGGGGCCGATCGCCTCCGGGGTGAGGTCCAGCTCGGAGGCCTCGTCGTCGGAGAGATCGGCGTCGGGGTTGCGCCAGCGCCGGCGCCGGTCGTTGAACAGCGAGAAGGCGACCGCGCAGAAGTAGAGGACGACGATCGGGCCGGACAGGGCGATCATGCTGACCGGGTCGGTGGTCGGCGTCGCGACGGCGCCGAAGACGAAGACGCCCATGACCACACCGCGCCACCAGCCCGCCATACGGCGGCCGCTGACCATGCCGACCAGGTTGAGCATGACCAGGAGCAGCGGGAGTTCGAAGGCGATGCCGAAGACCAGCACCATGCGGATGGTGAAGTCCAGCACACCGTCCAGCTTCAGCAGGTTGGAGGAGCCCTCGGGCGTGAAGCTGATCAGCACCTTGATGCTGACCGGCATGATCTTGTAGGCGAGAAGGGCGCCGCCCAGGAAGAGCGGGAGCGCCGCACCCACGAACATGTAGGTGTACTTGCGCTCGTGCCGGTGCAGACCGGGGGCGATGAAGGCCCACAGCTGGTACAGCCACACCGGGCTGGCGCCGATGACGCCTGCCATGAAGCAGACCTGCATCGTGAGGGCGAACGGCGCCGTCAGCGAGTCGAACGTGACGATGGCGCAGTTGCCGCCGCTGCTGACGACCCCGGGGCCGCACTTGGGTACCGGAGAGGCCAGGAACTCCAGGAGCTGCTGGCTGTAGAAGGCGGCGACGATCGCCACCACAACGATCGCGAGCACACTCTTGGCGAGCCGGTTGCGCAGCTCACGCAGGTGCTCCACGAGCGGCATGCGCCCGTCGGGGTCCTTCGACGGCTTTTCGCGGGCAGACTTGAGCAACCCAGGTCCTCATCTCACGCGGTGGCCGGCGTCCCCGCCGGCGGCCCGTACCTGTGCCGTCGTGTCAGCTCTGCGTCTGGCGGGGCTGCTGGGTGTCGGAGACCGGGCGGGCGCTGTTGACGTCACCGGGCGCGGCCTGGATGGTCCTCGGCGCGGCCTGGGCGTCGGCGGGCGCGTCGGCCGGGGCCGCAGCCGGGGCGGCCGAGTCGTCCGACTTCATCGCCTTCGCCTCGCTCTTCAGGATGCGCATCGACTTCCCAAGGCCGCGGGCCATGTCGGGGAGACGCTTGGCCCCGAACAGCAGCAGAACGACGACAAGGATGAGGATGATCTCAGGGGCGCCGAGCCTGCCGAACATAAGCTTTACCTTCTCACCGAGGCGGCATGGGTTCTTGAGCAGCGGGCTCCGGGTCCGTGGACACGGTGTCCGCTCTGCCAGCGATCGTAACGTGCGGGGGTAAACGCCTGGCAATCCCCCGGCGTCCTTGCCGTTGCCACCCCGCCGCGCTCATCCGGGGCAACCTCAGCAGCGTACCTTCCTGGACGAGGAAGGACGAGAGTGCTCCGTACAGCGCTTTCCCGGTGTTTCCGGGCGCCCCCGGCGACACGGCGGCGACGGCGGGGCCGTCGTCAGCGGGGCCGGTCGTCAGCGCGACAGTTCGCCGGCGCCGCGCGCCAGCGGCTCGGCGGCGCGCCGCAGGTCCTCGGAGGCCTGCAGCAGCCGGTCGCTGCTGCGCCCCACCTGCCGGGCGAGGCCGCGCACCTCGGCGTACACACGAAGAGCGAGGACACCGAGCACGAGCAGGCCGGCGGTCGCGAGGCCGACGTACAGGTAGAGCCACCACATGACAGCCGAGCGTAGCGGCTCAGCCGGTGTGCAGCCGCATCGTGCGGACACCGCCGTCGGTGAGGAGCTCCACGATGCGGTCGCCCGCCGGCTTGCGCACGGAGGAGCCGCAGTCGGGACAGGTGAAGGAGTAGAAGGTCGTGCGGTGGCTGCCGCCGATGGCCAGCCGCAGGGCGTCGGCCGACAACTCGAAGCTGGTGCGGCACTCCGGGCACGAGGCCCGGAAGATCACCTCGGGCGGGGTCGCGGCGGGGTCGCCGAGCCGGCTGACGGTACCGAGGGGGTCGAGCGTGTCGAGGTCGTCCATCCCGGCGCTTCCCTCACTCGCCGTAGGCCGCGAGGGCCTGGGCGGCGGCGTCGCGGGCGCTGCCGGAGAGGTCGGCCGGGGACACGATGCGCCCGTCACGGCCGAGCCGCAGCGCGAGACGGCGCAGCGAGCCCGGGTCGGGGGTGCGCAGGGTGATCCGGAGCCCGCCGTCGGGGAGTTCCTCGGCGAGGTCGTGCGGGTAGTACTCGGCGACCCAGCGGCCACCGGGGCCGACCTCGATCACGACCTCCGGGTCGTCGCCGGCCGGCTGCACCAGCCCCTGCGACAGGTCGCGCGGCTCGATGCGCGGCGGGTCGCTGGGCGTGTCCAGCAGACGGATCTCGGCGACCCGGTCGAGGCGGAAGGTGCGCCGGTCCTCCGACAGGTAGCACCAGCCCTCGAAGTAGGTGTGGCCGACCGCGAACAGGCGGATCGGGTCGACCTCGCGCTCGGTGAGTTCGTCCCGGGACGGCGAGTAGTAGCGGATCCACAGGCGCCGGCGCTCGGCGATGGCACGGTCGACGTCGGCGAAGACACTGCCCTCGGACTCGAAGGTGACCGACAGCCGGGAGGACGCGCCGGCGGCCTCGCCCGCCGCGCCCTCGATCTTGGCGGTGGCCCGCAGCAGCGCCTGCCGGTCGCTCTCGCGCAGTCCGGGCAGGTTGGCGACGGCGCGGGCGGCGACCAGCAGCGCGGCGGCCTCGTCGGCGGCCAGCCGCAGCGGCTGCGCGACGTCGTCCACGTTGTGCCACCAGATCCGCTCGCCGTCGGTGTCGATGTCGAGCAGGTCGCCGCCCCGGAAACTCGTGCCGCACAGCGGCAGCACGTTCAGGTCGCCGATCAGCTCGGCCTCGGTGACCCCGAACGCCCGGGCCACGTCGCTCACGCGGGCGCCGGGGCGCTCACGCAGATAGGTGACCAGGGACAGCATCCGGCGCGTCTGGTCGATCGCGTTGGCCATCTCTCCGTACTCCTCCGCTCAGCCCTTGGCGACGGCGCGCAGCCGGTCCACGACATCGGCCCGCAACTCGTCGGGCCCCAGTACGACCACGTCCGGGCCGAACTCCACCAGCCAGGCGTCCAGTCCGTGCCCGTACGGGATCTCCAGCTCGTCCCAGTCGGCGTCGACCGGGATCGTCTCCACCGCGCGGGCCCGCAACGGGTACCCGGAGTCGCGGCGCAGCCGGATCCTGGCGGTCGCGGTCGCGCCCTCGCCGGCCCAGCTGGCGACGGCGGCGCGGACGTCGACGTGGTCGGGCACCTCGGTGGTGAAGGCGCCGCCTCGGGTGCGGACCCGGCCGGTGATCCGGGAGAGCCGGAAGACGCGCACGGCCGTCCGGTCGCGGTCCCAGCCGGCCAGGTACCAGTGGCCGCGCCAGCACTCCAGCGCCCACGGCTCGACCTGGCGGGGCTCGGGGCGCACGGCGTTGGCCTTGCGGTAGTCGAAGGCGACGGGGCGGCGCTCGCGGGTGGCGACCATCAGGGGCTCGAACGCCGGCTCGGGGGTGGGGATGCGGGGCTCCAGGGCACTGTGCCCGGACTGCTCCCGTACGCCCTCGTCGCCGTCGCCCTCGTCGTGGAAGGGGACGCCCGCGGCGCGCAGCTTCTGCAGAGCACCGCTGGCCGCCTCGGCGAAGCGCGCCTGCTGCCAGACCTTGGCGGCCAGGCTCAGCGCGGCGGCCTCCTCGGCGTCCAGGGCGATCTCGGGGAGCCGGTTGCGGTCGCGGCGGGCGAGGTAGCCGATCTCGCCGTCGAGGCTCTCCACCGTCTCGATGACCATGCCGAGCTCGCGCAGGTCGTCCTTGTCCCGCTCGAACATGCGGTTGAACGCCTCGTCGGAGCCGATCTCGTGGTACGCCTCGATGGACGCCCGCAGCTCCCGCTTGCTGACCGGGCGCCGGGTGTTCATCAGGCACAGCGCCAGGTTCATCAGCCGCTCGGCCTTGGCAATCGCCACTCGACGCAACCTTCTTCCTTCTTCAGCTCTCCTTCGAGACCCTATCGCGACCGGGCCGCGCGCCTGAAGCGAAGGCCGGTTCCGGTGACCGCCCCCGCCGGTGCGGCCGCGTCCCCCGCACGACGGAGCCCCCGCCGGGCCGGCGATGCCGGTCGGCGGGGGCTCCGGAGCGTGGTCCTGCCGGACGTGCCGGTCAGACGGACAGCAGGTCCACCACGAAGATCAGCGTCTCGCCGGCCTTGATGAGCGGGCTCGGGCTCTGGTTGCCGTAGGCGAGGTGCGCGGGGATGGTCAGCTCACGGCGGCCGCCGACCTTCATGCCCTGCACGCCCTGGTCCCAGCCCTTGATGACCCGGCCGCCACCCAGCGGGAAGGTGAAGGGCGAGTTGCGGTTCCAGCTGGCGTCGAACTCCTCGCCGGTGCTGAAGGCGACACCGACGTAGTGGACGGTGACGTTCTGACCCGCCTTCGCCTCGGCGCCCTCGCCCTCCCAGATGTCCCTGATCACCAGTTCGGCCGGCGGCTCGCCGCCGGGGAAGTCGATCTCGGGCTTCTCGATGCTCACGTACGTGCTCCTAAAGAGGTGCGGACAACCTGCCTAGTCTTACATCACCGCGAGGATGTCGAGGCTGAACACCAGCGTGGACTTGGCCGGGATGCCCGGCTGCGCCTTGTCGCCGTAGCCGAGGTCCGGCGGCACCACGAGCATCACGCGGCTGCCGACCTTCTTGCCCGCGAGACCCTCCTGCCAGCCCTTGATCAGCTGCTGCAGCGGGAACTGGGCCAACTGGCCGTTCTTGTAGCTGGAGTCGAACTCCTTGCCGCCGTCCCACACCACGCCCTTGTACTGCAGTAGCAGGGTGTCGGTGGGCTTGACGGGGCGGCCGTCGCCCTCCAGCACGTAGTTGGCGACCAGCTTGGTCGGCGCGGCCGTCTTGGGCACCTCGATGGAGGGCGCCTTGCCGTCGGTGTTGGTGCCGACCTTGGGCAGCTTGGCGTCGTTCTGCGCGACGGCCTTGCCCTTCGCGGAGCTCTTGCCGTTGAAGGTGTCCACCACGTCGACGACGAACACCAGCGTGTCGGTGCCCTTGATGCCGGCGTCCGGCTGGCCCTGCTCGCCGTAGCCCAGGTTCGGGGGGATCGCCAGCTCGACCCGGTCGCCGACCTTCTTGCCCACCAGGGCCTTGTCCCAGCCCGGGATGACCCGGCCGACACCGATCGGGAAGATGGCCGGCGCGCCCCGGTCCCAGGAGTTGTCGAAGACCTTGGCCGTGTCCCAGATCTGCCCGAGGTAGTTCGCCTGGAGGTAGTCGCCCTGGGCGACGGTGGTGCCGCTGCCCTGGATCACCGTCTTGACGGCCAGGTCCTTGCTCGGCGCGCCGGGGCCCTTGGCGACCGTCGGCTTCTCGCCGAACTTCGTGCCGGCGGTGATGTCCGGCAGCGGACCCTCCACGATCTTCACCGGCGCGGACGAGGACGCGGGACCCGATGGGCTGGCGCTGGCCGCCGGCTTGCCGGACTTGTCGTCACCGCAGCCTGCGAGGGTGAGCAGTCCGGCAGGGACGGCGAGGAGAAGAGAGCGTCGGCGCACGGGGATCCCCATCAGGTCGATCTTGCGTTGTCTGGCGTGCGCGCCACTCTACGACGTGGGCGGGGCCCCGTACGAACACGTACGGGGCCCCGGGTCGTCCACGCCACCGCCGCTACATGCCGGCGATGAGCTTCTCCACCCGGTCGTCCACCGACCGGAAGGGGTCCTTGCACAGCACGGTGCGCTGCGCCTGGTCGTTGAGCTTCAGGTGCACCCAGTCGACCGTGAAGTCGCGCCGCTGCTCCTGCGCGCGGCGGATGAAATCGCCGCGCAGCCGCGCCCGCGTCGTCTGCGGGGGCACGGACTTGGCCTCGAAGATCTTCAGGTCGTTGCAGATCCGCTTGGCCTGGCCGCGCTTCTCCAGCAGGTAGTACAACCCGCGGCGGCGGTGGATGTCGTGGTACGCGAGGTCTATCTGCGCGATGCGCGGGTGCGACATCGTGATGTTGTCGCGCGCCCGGTACCGCTCGATCAGGCGGTACTTCATCACCCAGTCGATCTCGGTGCCGATCTTGTCCAGGTCACCGCTGGAGATGGACTCCAGGGTCCGGCCCCACAGTTCGAGGACCTGCTCGATGACACCGCTGCGGATGCCGCGCCGGTCGCAGAAGTCCACCGCCTTGGAGTAGTACTCCTCCTGGATCTCCAGGGCCGAGGCCTCCCGGCCCGAGGCGAGGCGGACCTTGCGCTGGCCCGTTATGTCGTGCGACACCTCGCGGATCGCCCGGATCGGGTTCTCCAGCGTCAGGTCCCGCATCACGGTGCCCGCCTCGATCATGCGCAGCACCAGGTCGGTCGCGCCGACCTTCAGCAGCATGGTCGTCTCGGACATGTTGGAATCGCCCACGATGACGTGCAGCCGCCGATAGCGCTCGGCGTCCGCGTGCGGCTCGTCCCGGGTGTTGATGATGGGCCGGGAACGGGTGGTGGCGGAGCTGACGCCCTCCCAGATGTGCTCCGCGCGCTGGCTGACGCAGTAGACCGCGCCACGCGGGGTCTGCAGCACCTTGCCCGCGCCGCACAGCAACTGCCGGGTCACCAGGAAGGGGATCAGGATGTCCGCGAGACGGGAGAACTCGCCGTGCCGGGCGACGAGGTAGTTCTCGTGGCACCCGTAGGAGTTCCCCGCGGAGTCGGTGTTGTTCTTGAAGAGGTAGACGTCACCCGCGATGCCCTCCTCGTGCAGACGCCGTTCGGCGTCCACCAGGAGGCCCTCGAGGATGCGCTCCCCCGCCTTGTCGTGGGTGACGAGTTCCGTCACGTCGTCGCACTCGGGAGTGGCGTACTCCGGGTGCGAACCCACGTCGAGGTAGAGACGGGCGCCATTGCGAAGGAAGACGTTGCTGCTGCGACCCCATGACACGACACGGCGGAAGAGGTACCGCGCCACCTCGTCCGGGGACAGACGCCGCTGTCCCCTGAACGTGCACGTGACGCCGTACTCGTTCTCCAGCCCGAAAATGCGGCGGTCCATGAAGAGACCTTACGCCTGATGCGTGGACCTCAAACCGGGTTCGACCACGGCGATTCGATCTTTTTCCGTCCCGGTTGCCGGCTCGGGGGGCATGAGGTATCGCCCACTGGCCAGGAGCACGGCCAGCGCCACCACCCCGCCGGCCCCCGCCACACCGAAGGCCGCCGCCGCCCCGCCGTACTGCGCGGCCGGTCCCGCGACCGCCGTACCGAGCGCCGCGCCCACCCCGAACGTGGTGACGATCCATGAGAACGCCTCCGTCACCGTGCCCACCGGCGCGTGCCGGTCGACCACCACGAACGCGCAGGCCAGCGAGGGCGCCAGGAACAGGCCCGCCAGCACCGCCAGACCGGACATCAACGGGACACCCGGCACCAGCGCCAGCGGCAGATACCCCGCGGCCAGCCCCGCCATCAGCAGCCGCAGCCGCCGCTCAGGGACCCCCGCCCACTGCCGCGCCCCGTAGAACACCCCGCCCGCCAGCGCCCCGGCGCCGATCCCCGACAGCACATAGCTGGAGACCATCCCGCCCCCGTGCCCGTCGGCGTACGCCACCGCCGCTACCGCGATCGAGCCCAGCGCCAGCCCCACGAAGAAGAACGAACCGACCAGCGCCCGCAGACCCGGCGCGCGCAGCGGCCCCAGCCAGTCCGGGGTGCGCGGCTGCGTCCGCCACTCCCGCGACGGCGGCGAGGTCACCACGCTCAGCGCCCCCGCCACACCGACCGCCGCGATCCACAGCAGCGCCGCCGTCTCCGAGAACGCCGCCACCAGCAGCGTCACCAGCAGCGGCCCGACCGCGAACATGACCTCCTGAGCGGCCGCGTCCAGCGCATACGCGGCGTGGATTCGGTCCTCCCGCCTCAGCACGCCCGGCCACAGCGCCCGCAGCCCGCCCTCCAGGGGCGGGGTGAAGAAACCCGCCACGAGCATCGCGGCGTACGCCAGGGGCAGCGGACGGGGCCCGGAGAGCGCGAAGACGGCCATGCCCGCGGCCGAGGCCACCGCCGCCGGGAACATCACCCGCGGCTGCCCCAGCCGGTCCACCGCCCGGCCCAGCAGCGGCTGTCCCACGGCGTTGGCCAGGCCGTAGACGGCCGACAGCGCCCCCGCGAGGGCGAAGTCGCCGCCCTGCGCCCGCGTGAGCAGCACGATGCCCAGGGCCGCCGTCGCGTTCGGCAGCCGGCCGACCAGCGTGCCGGTCAGCAGCCGCACCGCGTGCCGGGCCCGCAACAGGTCCGCGTAACCGGTCCCCATGCCCGCCCCTTCGGAGGTTGTACGTATAACGTCGTGGGTCATACGTACCATGAGCCCAGTCCACCGGTCCAGCCGCACGACCGTGTGCCGACTCCCCCCGACCAACCCGAGAGAGGCCCCACGGTGACCGACACAGCGCGCCCGACCTCACGCGACGTCGCACGCGCCGCCGGCGTCTCCCAGGCCACCGTCTCCCTCGTCCTCGGCGACAAATGGCGCGGCCGCGTCTCCGAACGCACCGCCGACACCGTCCGCACCGCCGCCCGCGACCTCGGCTACCGGCCCAACCTCGCCGCCCGCAACCTCCGCCTCGGCCGCACCCGCACCGCGCTCCTGGTCGTGCCCACCATCACCAACGAGTACTTCGCCCGCGTCTACACCGGCGCCGCCCGCGTAGCCGACGACCACGGCTTCGGCGTCGTCCTCTACCCCTCACCCGAAGGCGTGGGCCCCGCCCGCGACCCCTTCGGCTCCGCCCGCGCGGCCCTCGACGGCGTCATCGCCTCCTCCATGGCCGCCGACGCCCTCGCCGCCATCGGCGACGGCGGACTCCCCCTCGTCATGCTCGACGCCGACCCCGCGGCACCAGGCCCCGCCGCCACCGTCAACCTCGCCATCGCCGACGGCATGCGGCAGATCACCCGGCACGTCCTCGGGCTCGGCCACCACCCCGGCGACATCGCCCACCTCGCCGCCGACATCGACACCTGGACCTTCCACGAACGCGCCCAGGCCCTCGCCGACACCCTCGGCACCACCCCGCCCACCGAACGCTCCCCCCTCGCCTACCAGGACGCCCGCCGGGCCACCGAACGCCTCCTCGCCCGCCCCGGCCCACCCCCCACCGCCCTGATCTGCGACGACGACGTCCTCGCCGTCGGCGCCTGCAAGGCACTGCGCGGCCACGGACTCCGTGTCCCCGACGACGTCTCCGTCACCGGCTACGACGACTCCGCCCTCGCCACCGCCGTCGAACCCGAACTCACCACCGTCGCCCTCCCCGCCGACGCCGTCGGCGCCCAGGGCATGACCGCGCTCCTCGACACCCTCGCCGACCACCCGGCCACCGGCACCGAACTCCCCGTCCGGCTCGTCGTCCGCGGCTCCACGGCCCCACCACGCCACCCCTGAAACGGCCGACGCCCCGGCCGCCGAAAGGCGACCGGGGCGTCGGAAACGGGCCCGAACCCGTCACACGTCCTCGTCGAGCTCCGGAAGATCGTCGTCCCCGTCGGCCGGAGCGGCGGACGGAGCGGGCTTCTCCGCCTTCTCCGCCGACGGCGCCGCCCCCTCCCCCTCCAGCAACCGCGACAACTGCCGGCCCAGGATCCGCTTGAACTTGCGCTGCTGCGGCCGCGTACGGTCCAGCACCGCGACCTCCAGCTGCTCCGCCGTCAGCTGCCGGTCACTGCCG
Organism: Actinacidiphila glaucinigra; assembly: GCF_900188405.1. Classification (GTDB taxonomy): domain Bacteria; phylum Actinomycetota; class Actinomycetes; order Streptomycetales; family Streptomycetaceae; genus Actinacidiphila; species Actinacidiphila glaucinigra. The sequence continues at coordinate 40,255 of NZ_FZOF01000042.1, forward strand.
TTGCTGTCCCGGCTCAGCGACTCCACCGCCAGCTTCAGCGCCTCCGCCAGCGTCATACCGTCACGGTGCCGCTGATCCAGGTAACTGCCGATCTGGTCGGAGTTGCCGCCGACCGCCACCGCACCGTGCTCGTCCACGATCGAACCGTCGTGCGGCAGCCGGTAGATCTGGTCCTCCGAGGAGTCCGCACCCACCTCCGCGACGATCAGCTCCACCTCGTAGGGCTTCTCCCCCACGCTCGAGAAGATCGTGCCCAGCGTCTGCGCGTACACGTTCGCCAGACCACGCGCGGTCACGTCGTCCCGGTCATAGGTGTAACCCCGCAGATCGGCGTAACGCACCCCGCCGATCCGCAGGTTCTCGAACTCGTTGTACTTGCCCACCGCCGCGAACGCGATCCGGTCGTAGATCTCGCTGACCTTGTGCAGGGCGCGGGACGGGTTCTCGGCGATGAAGACGATGCCGTCGGTGTACTGCAGCACGACGACGCTGCGCCCGCGCGCGATGCCCTTGCGGGCGAACTCGGCACGGTCGGCCATGGCCTGCTGGGGTGAGACATAGAACGGCGTCGACACCGGCTATCCGTCCCTTTCTGTCAGTAGCGAGTGCATCTCGGGCGACCAGGTCAGAGCAGCTCGGCCCGCGGGCCGTCCGGCAGCTCCAGCCGCCGCTCGTGGACGGCCCGGACGATCTCCGACGACTCGGCCTCGGTCAGCTTGCGGAAGCCCTCGTCGGTGATGACCGTGACGATCGGATAGATCCGCCGCCCCAGATCCGGGCCACCGGTCGCCGAGTCGTCGTCCGCCGCGTCGTACAGCGCCTGGACCACCAGCGTCGTCGCCTGCGACTCCGTGAGATCGGGCTTGTACAGCTTCTTCATCGAACCCCGCGCGAACACCGAGCCCGAACCCGTCGCCGCGAAGCCGTGCTCCTCGGAACGGCCGCCCGTGACGTCGTAGGAGAAGATCCGCCCCTTCTCCCGGTCCGTGTCGTAGCCGGCGAACAGCGGAACCACCGCCAGCCCCTGCAGCGCCATCCCCAGGTTCCCCCGGATCATGGTCGACAGACGGTTGGCCTTGCCCTCCAGCGAGAGCGTGGCGCCCTCGATCTTCTCGTAGTGCTCCAGCTCCAGCTGGAACAGCTTGACCATCTCCACCGCCAGGCCCGCCGTGCCCGCGATGCCGACCGCCGAGTACTCGTCGGCCGGGAACACCTTCTCGATGTCCCGCTGCGCGATGACGTTGCCCATCGTGGCCCGCCGGTCACCGGCGAGCACCACGCCGCCGGGGAAGGCCGCCGCCACGATCGTCGTCCCGTGCGGCAGCTCGACGGCCCCCTTCACGGCGGGCAGGGTGCGATTGCCCGGGAGCATGTCCGGCTGGTGCGCCCCCAGGAAGTCCACGAACGAGGACGAGCCAGGCGTCAGGAAGGCAGCTGGTAGACGCCCGGTGCTACGAGTGTTGGCTTCCACACGTTTCCTTCCACGTAATCCGCTGCGCGGCGCAGCAGTTCTGGGTTGTCCTTAAACTGCCCCAGACCGCCGTTGCAGTTGAAGCAGAGCACTGATCGCACCTTACCCGTGAGGTGATCGTGATCCACATGCTGAGGGCCGGGAGTTAGGCAGATCGGACAGATGCCGAACTGCTCCTTGATCTTTGCTTCGACTTCTTCGGCCCCGAGGCCGTACCGGCGCTTCAGGTGGTAGTGGCGGCTCCCACCGTGCAGCCGGTCCCTGGACTCCCGGGATCTCGCGTTCTGACAGGGTTTGCAGTAGCTGGCGAAGCCGGACTTCGCGCTCCGGTTGCGGGGGAATGCCACGAGCGGCAGAACCTGCTCACAGTCCGGGCAACGCCGGTACCCCTCGGGCAGGGATTCTCGCGACCCACGGGAGGGGCGCATCGTACGCCCCTCCCGTTCTGCGCGCCGCCGCGCCGACTCCGCGTTGCGCCGGCCCGCGCACGGTCTGCAGTAGAACGCCAGTCCGTCGGGCGAGGACTTGGACCGCCAGAATTCCGATGCCGCTTTCACCTGGCCGCAGTCGCGGCACCGCTTTTCCGGCGCATCCAAGTTGATCTACTCTCCGCCCTTCTGTACGAACGAACGTACGAAATCCTCCGCGTTCTCCTCGAGGACGTCATCGATCTCGTCCAGCACGGAGTCCACGTCGTCCGACAGCTTCTCCTGCCGCTCCTTGAGGTCGGAGGCGGCCTGCGCGTCCTGCGCGGTCTCCTCGACCTCCTCGGTCGAACGCGTGGCCTTCTGCTGCCCGCCGCCGGTGTCCTTGGTAGCCATGTGTCCCTCACCCCGCTCGGTGTCCATGTCCTACAAGATCAGACCCTACAAGGAGGGTCTGACTTCGGCCCCCGGTATTGCCCAACGTCCGGGGGCCACCCCGATGATTCCCGGTTCGGACGGATTTCAGCCCTGCTCAGCCCCCCGAGAGGATCCGCACCAGCTCCTCGGCCGTGCGGCAGCGGTCCAGCAGCTCCTTGACGTGGTTGCGGGTGCCCCGCAGCGGCTCCAGCGTGGGGACGCGCTGCAGGGAGTCCCGGCCGGGGAGGTCGAAGATCACGGAGTCCCAGGAGGCCGCCGCGACGTCGTCCGCGTACTGCTCCAGGCAGCGGCCGCGGAAGTAGGCGCGGGTGTCCTCCGGGGGCTTGCTGATGGCCCGTGACACCTCCTCCTCGGTCACCAGCCGCTGGATGCGGCCACGGGCCTCCAGGCGGTTGTAGAGGCCCTTCTCGGGGCGTACGTCCGCGTACTGCAGGTCGACGAGGTGGAGGCGGGCGGCGTCCCAGTCCAGGGAGTCGCGGCGCCGGTAGCCCTCGAGGAGCTCGCGCTTGGCGATCCAGTCGAGTTCGCCGGCGAGGCTCATGGGGTCGCCCTCGAGGCGGTTGAGCACGTCCTCCCAGCGTCCGAGGACGTCCTTGGTCTGGTCGTCGGCGTCGGTGCCGAAGCGGTCCTCGACGTACTTGCGGGCCAGCTCGCAGTACTCCATCTGGAGCTGGACGGCGGTCAGCGTCCGGCCGCTGCGCAGCGTGATGAGCCGTCGCAGCGTGGGGTCGTGGCTGACCTGGTGGAGGGTGCGTACGGGCTGGTCGACGGCGAGGTCGACGTTGATGAAGCCGTCCTCGATCATCGACAGCACGAGGGCGGTGGTGCCGAGCTTGAGGTAGGTGGAGATCTCGGACAGGTTCGCGTCGCCGATGATCACGTGCAGCCGGCGGTACTTCTCGGCGTCGGCGTGCGGCTCGTCGCGGGTGTTGATGATGGGCCGCTTGAGGGTGGTCTCGAGTCCGACCTCGACCTCGAAGTAGTCGGCGCGCTGGCTGATCTGGAAGCCGTGCTCGTGGCCGTCCTGGCCGATTCCGACGCGGCCGGCGCCGGTGACGACCTGGCGGCAGACGAAGAAGGGCGTGAGGTGGCGCACGATGTCCGAGAAGGGGGTCTCCCGCTTCATCAGGTAGTTCTCGTGGGTGCCGTAGGACGCGCCCTTGTTGTCGGTGTTGTTCTTGTACAGGTGGATCGGCTGGGCGCCGGGGAGCTGGGCGGCGCGCTCGGCGGCCTCGGCCATGATGCGCTCGCCGGCCTTGTCCCACAGGACGGCGTCGCGGGGGTTGGTGACCTCCGGGGCGCTGTACTCGGGGTGGGCGTGGTCGACGTAGAGCCGGGCTCCGTTGGTGAGGATGACATTGGCCAGGCCGATGTCCTCGTCGGTGAGCTGGCTGGTGTCCGCGGCCTCGCGGGCGAGGTCGAAGCCGCGGGCGTCCCGCAGTGGGTTCTCCTCCTCGAAGTCCCAGCGGGCGCGGCGCGCCCGGTGCATCGCCGCCGCGTAGGCGTTGACCACCTGGGACGAGGTGAGCATGGCATTGGCGTTCGGGTGGCCCGGGACGGAGATCCCGTACTCCGTCTCGATGCCCATTACTCGCCGTACGGTCATGCGGCCCTCCTTGCCCGGCTGCGGCCCGTGCTGGGCCGGTCGCTCAAGTACCGCTTCGCGACCGGCCCTCGTGCGGTACCGCTGAGCCTAGAACGCGATGGCGGTGGTGGGGAGATCATTACGCGCTTTCCTGGGTGATGCCGGGTGAAATGCTCCGGCTGCGGGTGCCCCTGCGTGGGCACCCGCAGCCGGAGGGTGGTCGCGTGTTACAGGTATTGACCCGTGTTGGCGACGGTGTCGATGGAGCGACCGGTGTCGGCACCCTGCTTTCCGGTGACGAGGGTGCGGATGAACACGATCCGCTCGCCCTTCTTGCCGGAGATGCGGGCCCAGTCGTCCGGGTTGGTGGTGTTGGGCAGGTCCTCGTTCTCCTTGAACTCGTCCACGCACGCGGCGAGCAGGTGGGAGACGCGCAGACCGCGCTGGTTGTGGTCGAGGAAGGCCTTGATCGCCATCTTCTTGGCCCGGTCCACGATGTTCTGGATCATGGCGCCGGAGTTGAAGTCCTTGAAGTAGAGGACTTCCTTGTCACCGTTGGCGTAGGTGACCTCCAGGAAGCGGTTCTCCTCGGACTCGGAGTACATGCGCTCGACCACGGACTGGATCATGGCCTCGACGGTGGCCCCGGGCGACCCGCCGTGCTCGGAGAGGTCCTCGCCGTGCAGCGGGAGGGTCGTCACCAGGTACTTGGAGAAGATGTCCTTGGCCGCCTCGGCGTCCGGCCGCTCGATCTTGATCTTCACGTCCAGGCGGCCGGGCCGCAGGATCGCGGGGTCGATCATGTCCTCGCGGTTGGAGGCGCCGATGACGATGACGTTCTCCAGGCCCTCGACGCCGTCGATCTCGGCGAGCAGCTGGGGGACGATGGTGTTCTCCACGTCCGAGCTGACGCCGGAGCCGCGGGTCCGGAAGAGGGACTCCATCTCGTCGAAGAAGACGATGACGGGGGTGCCCTCGCTGGCCTTCTCGCGGGCGCGCTGGAAGACCAGGCGGATCTGCCGCTCGGTCTCGCCGACGTACTTGTTGAGCAGCTCGGGGCCCTTGATGTTCAGGAAGTAGCTCTTGCCCTGGGGCTGCCCGGTGACCTCGGCGACCTTCTTCGCAAGGGAGTTGGCGACGGCCTTGGCGATGAGTGTCTTGCCGCAGCCGGGGGGGCCGTAGAGGAGCACGCCCTTGGGCGGGCGGAGCTCGTACTCCTTGAACAGCTCGGCGTGCAGGTAGGGCAGTTCGACGGCGTCGCGGATCTGCTCGATCTGGTTGCTGAGGCCGCCGATCTGGCGGTAGTCGATGTCGGGGACCTCTTCGAGGACGAGTTCCTCGACCTCGCTCTTGGGGACCCGTTCGTAGACGTATCCGGAGCGCGGTTCGAGCAGCAGCGCGTCGCCGGCGCGGAGGGTGCCGTCCAGCAGCGGCTCGGCAAGCCGCACCACCCGCTCCTCGTCCGTGTGCCCGATGACCAGGGCCCGCTCGCCGTCCTCGAGGATCTCCTTGAGGGTGACGATGTCTCCGATGCGCTCGAACTCCATGGCCTCGACCACGTTGAGCGCCTCGTTGAGCATGATTTCCTGGCCGCGCCGGAGGTCGTCCAGCTCGACGGACGGGCTGACGTTCACGCGCAGCTTGCGGCCGCCGGTGAAGATGTCGGCCGTTCCGTCCTCGTTCGCCTGCAGGAACACACCGAATCCGGCAGGGGGCTGTGCGAGCCGGTCCACTTCCTCCTTGAGGGCCACGATCTGGTCGCGGGCCTCGCGGAGGGTGTTCGCCAGCCGCTCGTTCTGAGCGGACACGCCTGCCAGGTTGGTCTGCAGCTCGACGATCCGCTCCTCGAGAATCCTCGTGTGCCGCGGAGAGTCGGCGAGCTTACGTCGCAGGACGGCGATCTCCTGCTCAAGAAAGGCGACCTGGCTCATGGGGTCTTCCGATCCACGAGCGGGTCGGCCGCCACGGTTGATGTCGTCGTCGTGGGCCGCCACGGTCCTCACCTCCTCCAAGGGGAGCTGGACGCTTCCAGACCCTACCTGGGCCAGTAGGGGTTGAAACCCCTAGATCACAAAGACGTCCTGGGTGTGTCCGATCTTCACCCTTGCGCACGTCCTCCCGCCAGGGAGATACCCAGCCATCACCATCCGAAAGCGGCCGGTTGTATCGTCGGTTCGGTCAACGCCCGTCAAGGGCTGTCCCTTCCCGAACGATGAACGGCAGGCGAGGTACCGGTGAGCAACGAAGTCGTCGAGGCGCTTGAGGTCTGGATCGATCAGGACCTGTGCACCGGGGACGGCATCTGTGTGCAGTACGCGCCCGAGGTCTTCGAGCTGGACATCGACGGACTCGCCTATGTGAAGGGCGACGACGCCGAACTCCGTCAGGCACCCGGGGCGACCGTCCCGGTTCCCCTGCCGCTGTTGACCGATGTGGTGGATTCGGCCAGGGACTGCCCTGGCGACTGTATTCACGTGCGTCGGGTTTCGGACAGTGTAGAGCTGTACGGACCCGACGCGGAGTGATCTGTCACACGCCGTTCGCGAGCGGTCCGGGGATCTCGTAGTAGGTGCCGGACCGCCATTCCCAGCTGTAGTCGCGCTGCTGGTCCGGGCAGCATCGGGGGACGTCGTCGGTGGAGTAGCCGAGGACGGTGGCCCGTACGGTACGGCCGTCGATCCGCAGCCCCTTGAAGCTGCGCTGCTCCTTGGGGTCGACGAGCGTCTCGACGATGCGGGGGTCGGCTCCGGCGGCCGGATCGGCCGACAGCACGTACAGGCCACTGGGCGGGGTGCCGGTCTCGGAGTGGCAGCGGGCGACGGCGACGGTCTCGGGGCGGCCGTCCCCGTCGAGGTCCGCCGAGGCCCTGTCCACGACGTCCACGGGGGCGCCGGCGCATTCGAGGGGGAAGTGCGCGGCGTCGGGGTCCGGGGGCGCGACGGCGGCGGGCGCGGGCTCGGCGGCCTTGGCGTCGGCGGCGGGCCTGCCCGTGGAGGCGCCGGCGGGCTGCACGAGTGCGGCGCTGCCTATGACGGCGGCGATCACCGCGGCGGTCGTGATCCAGTGCACCGAGCGGGCTCGGGTGTGCGGGAGGGCCGGCCCTGCGGATGGCTGCACGCGCCTGTCTCCTGTGGAGTTGGTCGAGCGGGGTGGCCAGCATCGTGCCACAGGTCACAGTCAGTTGGTACGACCGGGGCCCGTGTTTCGGGAGATGTCCGCGGGGTGCGACGAAGCGCCGCCGCCGGGGTGTCCGGCGACGGCGCTTCGGGGTCGGGTGGTTACGCTCCGCCGGTGGCCGGCTTGCCGCCGCCCGGGCCGGTGTAGTCCTCGCCGTACGCGCCGGGCGCGGGGCGCCTGCGCCGCAGGGGGGCCTCCACGCCGTCGGCGAGACGGCGGGCGGTGAGCAGGAATCCGGTGTGCCCGATCATGCGGTGGTCGGGGCGCACGGCCAGGCCCTCGATGTGCCAGGTGCGGACCATCGTCTCCCAGGCGGACGGCTCGTTGAACGTGCCGTGCTCGCGGATCGCCTCGACGGTGCGGGCGAGCTGGGTGGTGGTGGCCACGTAGGCGCAGAGGATGCCGCCGGGCACCAGCGCCTTGGAGACGGCCTCCAGGCACTCCCAGGGGGCGAGCATGTCGAGGATGACCCGGTCGACCTCCGTGTCGCTGAGGTTGTCCTGCAGGTCCCCGACGGTGAGCTGCCACGCGGGGTGCGGGCCGCCGAAGTACCGTTCGACGTTCTGGGTGGCGATCTCGGCGAAGTCGGCGCGGCGCTCGTAGGAGTGCAGCATCCCCTGGTCACCGACGGCGCGCAGCAGGAACATGCTGAGCGAGCCGGAGCCGACGCCTGCCTCCACGACGCGTGCGCCGGGGAAGATGTCGGCCATCGACAGGATCTGCCCCGCGTCCTTGGGGTAGACCACGGCGGCGCCGCGGGGCATGGACAGGACGTAGTCGGGGAGCAGGGGGCGCAGCGCGAGGTAGGCGACGTTTCCCGTGGTTCGGACAACACTGCCCTCGGGGGCGCCGATCAGCTCGTCGTGGGGGAAGGAACCCTTGTGGGTGTGGAAGTTCTTCCCGGCCTCGAGCGTGAACGTGTAGTGGCGTCCCTTGGGATCGGTGAGCTGGACCTGGTCCCCGACCTTGAAGGGCCCGCGTCGGCGGGCGGCACCGGTCGGTTCGGACATGCGGACAAGCCTACCGGTGTTTTTTCAAGGCTCGGTTCGCCTCCGGGGCGCCACTCCCCCTTCAAGGGCTCGGTTCGCCTCCGGGGCGCCCTCTGCACCTGTCGACGGTCGACCATGCTCGGCTCCTCGTCCCTCGGAGCCTGCGCGTGCTCTCCCTTTCGACAGGCGCGCGCCCCTTCGGCTCACTCGCCGGGGCATGCATGCGCGCCGTCCGGCCCCACCGCGCCGAGGCAGCCGCCCCTGCGTCTTGCTCCGGTGCAGCACGTGGGAGGGCTTCCTCGGCGAGTGAGCCGAAGGGGCGCGGACGGTGTCGAACGGGTGGGGGCACCGCCCGGCGGTAGCCGGGGGAGCGCGGCGGTCGCGAGGAACGAGCGACCGAGCACGGTCGACCGTCGACACCCTTGAGCGACCCGGAGGCGAACCGAGCCTCTAAGAAGGTCTGGCCATGGCGGCGAGGAAGGCCTTCTCGACGTCGGCGGTGGACAGGACGCCGTAGACCTCGCCGGAGTTCTCGACGACGAGGTACTCCGTGGCGGGGGTGGCGCGCAGGGTGTCCAGGAGGTCCTCGCCGGCGAGTTCCGCGGAGAGCTTCATGCCGGGCTTGAGGTCCTGGGCGAGGCCGGAGACGGCGACCCAGGGGCGGCGGTGCTCGGGGACGCCGACGATGGCGGCCTCGCGGACGAGGGCGGTGGGGGTGCCCTGGCCGTCGACGACGACGAGGGCGCGGGCGCCGGCCTCGTTGGCGCGGCGCAGGGCCTCGGACAGCGGGGTGTCGGAGGAGACGGGGAGGGCGCGCCGGGTGAGCGTGCGGGCCTGGAGTTCGGGCAGGTGCTCGCGCAGCCGCGCCATGCGCAGGCTGTTGCCGGCGCCGGTCCAGATGATGGCGGCGAGGATGGCCGCGAGCAGGGCGTCGGTGAGGGAGTCGAAGCCGGTGGCGCCGTCGCCGCCGTCGCTCATGCCGCCGGCGTACGACAGCAGGGGCAGGCCGACGAGGACGGCGATGGCCAGGGCCCGGCCGGTCCAGGCGGCGGCGACGGTGCCGGTCATGGCCTTGCCGCTGATCTTCCAGATGACGGCGCGGAGCATCCGGCCGCCGTCGAGCGGGAGGCCGGGCAGGAGGTTGAAGACGGCCACGAGCAGGTTGCTGATCATGAGTCCGGCGAGCAGGACGCCGGGGACGGTGTCGGGGTCGACGCCGTACATGCCGAGGTAGAAGACCCCGGCGAGGACGAGCGAGAGCAGGGGGCCGACGAAGGCGAGGACGAATTCGCGCCCGGGGGTCTCGGACTCCTTCTCGATCTCGGAGACGCCGCCGAAGAACTGCAGCTGGATGCGGCGCACGGGCAGCTCGAAGCGGAGGGCGGCCACGGTGTGGGCGAGTTCGTGGACGAGCACGGAGGCGTAGAAGGCGACCGCGAAGAAGAGCGAGACGAGGTAGCGGGCGCCGCCGAGCTCGGGCAGGACGCGGTCGAGCTGCCCGCCGAACACCCAGGTGATGAGGGCGGCGACGAGGAACCAGCTGGGCGCGACGTAGACGGGCACGCCGAAGAAGCGGCCCATGAGGATGCCGCCGCCGGGTCCCGGGGGTCGTTTGGCGGGCCCGTCGTCGGGTCCGGGAGTCCTCTCGCCGCCCGGCGGCGGCTGCTGGCTCTCGCTCACTGGTTCCCCTCGTGTCGCTGACGCTCCGACGTCGATGGTATTGCCCGGTTGCGGGGACCCGACACCGGCTGTCGGCGCCACCCCGTAGGGTCCTGCCATGGGCACCAGCACCGAAGCCGTTCCTCCGAGGCCGCCGTCCTCCCTGTCGCCGTCGCGCGCGGCCGACTTCATGCGCTGCCCGCTGCTGTACCGGCTGCGGGTGATCGACAAGCTGCCGGAGAAGCCGAGCCAGGCCGCGACGCGGGGCACGGTGGTGCACGCGGTGCTGGAGCGCCTCTTCGACGTGCCGGCGGTGGAGCGGACGGCGGACCGGGCGCGGGCGATGGTGCCGGGGCAGTGGCAGCGGCTGCTGGAGGAGCGCCCGGAGCTGTCGGAGCTGTTCGCCGCGGAGGACGGTCAGGGCCTGGCGCAGTGGCTGGAGGAGGCGGCCCGGCTGGTCGAGCGGTGGTTCTCGCTGGAGGATCCGACGCGGCTGGAGCCGGCCGAGCGTGAGCTGTACGTGGAGACGGAGCTGGAGTCGGGGCTGACGCTGCGCGGTTACATCGACCGTCTGGACGTCGCGGCGGCCTCGGGTGACCTGCGGGTGGTGGACTACAAGACCGGCAAGGCGCCGCGACCGGAGTACGCGGACGAGGCGCTGTTCCAGATGAAGTTCTACGCGTTGGTGCTGTGGCGGCTGCGGGGGGTGGTGCCGCGCCGGCTGCAGTTGGTCTACCTGGGCAGCGGCGAGGTGCTGACGTACGACCCGTCGGAGGCCGAGCTGCGGGCGGTGGGCCGGAAGCTGGAGGCACTGTGGGAGGCGATCAGGCGGGCCACGGAGTCGGGTGACTGGCGGCCGCGGCCGAGCCGGCTGTGCGACTGGTGCGACCACCAGGCGGTGTGCCCCTCGTTCGGGGGGACTCCCCCACCGTATCCGCTGCCCGTCGTGGGGAAGAATGGGGAGTCCTGAGGGCGAAGGAGATCTTGTGGCTATTCGCGTCCTGTTGGTGGACGACCAGCCGCTGCTGCGCACGGGCTTCCGGATGATCCTGGAGGCCGAGGGCGACCTGGCGGTGGTCGGCGAGGCGGGGGACGGCCAGCAGGCCCTGGAGCAGGTGCGGGCGCTGCAGCCCGATGTGGTGCTGATGGACATCCGCATGCCGCGGATGGACGGGGTGGAGGCGACCCGGCAGATCACCGGGCCGGGCCGGGACGGTCCGGCGAAGGTGCTGGTGCTGACCACGTTCGATCTCGACGAGTACGTGGTGGAGGCGCTGCGCGCGGGCGCGAGCGGCTTCCTGCTGAAGGACGCCCCGGCGCACGAGCTGGTGCAGGCGATCCGGGTGGTCGCGGCGGGTGAGGCGATGCTCGCGCCGAGCATCACGCGGCGGCTGCTGGACAAGTACGCGGGGCGGCTGCCGTCGGGCGAGGAGCCGGTGCCGCAGGCGCTGCACACCCTCACCGACCGGGAGGTCGAGGTGCTGAAGCTGGTGGCGCGGGGCATGTCGAACGCGGAGATCGCCGCCGAGCTGTTCGTGAGCGAGACGACGGTGAAGACCCATGTGGGTCATGTGCTGACGAAGCTGGCGCTGCGCGACCGGGTGCAGGCGGCGGTGTACGCGTACGAGAGCGGACTGGTGCGCCCCGGGGCGCAGTAGCGTCCCCGGGGCGTGTGTCGCGTCGTCGCGGGGCCGGCCGGCCCCGGGAGTCCTAGGAGGTCGGGACGCCCTTCTGGATCTCCCAGAAGCGGAAGACGGTGGAGGGGTCGAGGGTCCACTCCAGGCCGTTGATGTTGTCCCTGGACACGACGTACTGCTTGCCCTGCCACAGCGGGATGATCGGCACGTCGTCGGCGACCGCGTTCTGCAGGTCCTCGAAGTCGGTGGAGGTGGCGGCGCGGCCGGCCTCGGCGGCGGTGCGCGGGAGGAGTTCGTCGGTGATCTTCTTGTTGACGTAGTTGTTGCCCAGGACGTTGCCGTCGCCGAAGAACGGGGCGGTGAAGTTGTCCGGGTCCGGGTAGTCCGGGACCCAGCCGCGTACGTAGACCGCATACTTGCCGGCCTCGATGTCCTTGGCGTACTGGTCGGCGTCGGTGGTCTTGACGTCCACGTCGAACAGGCCGCTGTCGTTGAGCTGCTTGGCGATCGCCTTCAGCTCGGCCACCGTGCCCGGGCCGAAACGCACCGGCGTCGCCCACAGCGTGAAGGAGACCTTGTCGGTGATCCCGGCCTGCGACAGCGCGGCCTGCGCCCCGGCCTTGTCCCCGCCCTCGCCGTAGCGGTCGAAGAACGCGGTGTTGTGACCGGTGATGCCCGCCGGCACGATCGAGTACAGCGGGCTCGCGGTGCGCTGGTAGACGTCGCGGATGAACGCCTTGCGGTCGATCAGATAGGCCACCGCGCGACGCACGGCCTTGTTGCCCACCACCGGATCCTCGACGTTGAACACCAGGTGCTGGACCTCGGCGCCGGTGCCCTCCACGACCTGGATCCCGGTGTCGCCGGCTATCGAACTGCTCTGCAGCGAGGCGATGTCGGCCGAGTCAAGACCACGGTAGGCCAGGTCCACCGACCCGTCCTCGACCGCCTTCTTCAGCGTCGGCTCGTCACCGAAGAACTTCATCGTCATACCGGAATTGAGGATCTCCGCCGACCCCTGGTAGTCCCCGTTGACCGAGAACACCGCTTCCTTGCCGGCCTCGTAGGAGTCCAGCTTGTACGGGCCGGAACCCGTCGCCTTGCTGTCGTCGCGCAGCTTG
>NZ_FZOF01000052.1 GCF_900188405.1 Actinacidiphila glaucinigra
CGGGTGATTTGGCGCTGCCGGCCGGCGGATCGGTGACGGATGATCGCGGAAGCGCTCGTCCGCTTCACACCTGGTGATCTTCGGTGCGCCCTGTGTCACAGTCCGAGCGCGATGGCGGTGCGGGTGAGTTCGGCGGTGCTGTGGATGCCGAGCTTGGCGCGGATACGGCGCAGGTAGGCGTCGACAGTGTGCCTGGACAGTCCCATGTGGCGGGCGGTCTGGAGGTAGGTGCGTCCCGCGGCGATGTGGCGCAGGGTCTCGCGCTCGCGGGGGGCGAGTTCGGGGAGCCCGGTGCCGGTGTCGGCGCCCGTCTCGGCGTCGGTGTCGGCGGGGGGCGTGGCGGGTGCGGGGCTCATGGGGGTGTCCTTCGGCGGGGCGGCTGTCGTGCCTGCTCGCGCCCTCGGAAGCGGGAGGCGGATGTCCGATCAGGGCGTTTTGCCCTATATCCACCACCTTCGCTCTGCGGCGTCATCGCCCTGTCCGCCGACCGTCACGGATGTGTTACGACGAGGCCAGCGTCTTTCCGGCCGTCCGAGGGCGGGGGACGCCGTCGACCGCCGTGCAGATGCCGTGGACCCGGCCGTGTCCCGTCCAGCCGTTCACGTGGCCCCGGTTGTTCCTGATCTGCACCCGCTCCCTGGCCGGGTCCACCGCGGACACCAGGTGCAGGTACACCGTGCCGGCGACGCGGGCGAGCACGATGTCGCCGACCTCGAGCTTCGACGGGTCGACCGGGACGACGGTCACCTGCTGACGGCTGCGGATCAGGGGGACCATCGAGGATCCGCTGGGCCGGAACTCGACGCTCGCCCCGCCGGCCACCCTGCCCGCCACCGCGTCCAGTGCTCCCATGGGGCGATGGTGACCCACTCCGCCCGGCCGGCCAACCGATTTTTCCGCTCCCTGCCCGGCGGACCGTCCGGGCCGTGACGGCGTCGGCCGGGATGGCACGTCGGACGATCTGCCGGCGACCGGTGGAGGCGGGGCGCGACGGTCAGCGCAGGGTGCCGGAGGCGGGGCGCAGCAGCCCGAACCAGTCGCCCAGGAGAAGCTGCCCCTTCCAGGCGGCGACCTGGTCCTCGGAGACCTGGTACTTCGCCGCGACCTCGGAACCGCGGGCGTCGCCGCCTGCCATGAGCACCACGATGCGGGCCTTGTCGGCGACGGAGAGCCGGTCCTCCGGCTTGTCCGGCAGGGCGCCGGAAGCGGCGCAGCCGGACGCCGCGGCCGCGACGGGCAGGCGGGGCAGGGCCTCCCGCACCGTATCGGCGCTCTCGTGGACGCCGTCCCGTGAGCACGGGGCGGGGCGGTCGGCGCCGGGGTGGGTCAGTTGGGCGGCTCCCGCGGTGCTGGCGGCGACCACCAGGGCGGCCAGCACGGTGGCGACGGGGCGCCGCAGGGTGTGCCTGGGCATGGCAGGTGCTCCGTTCCGGGAGGTGGCGGGCCGGCTCGGAGGGGCGGAGGTCCGCCCCGTCCGCGGCGGAGGTTCTCGTTCCCGAGCCGGGGAGGTCGGTGATGTCTCCAGTAAGCCGTGCGGCCGCCCGGGCGTCATGTCGCTGGATCCCGGGACTTGACAGAAGTGCCGCCGATCCAGGTGCCGCCGGACCGCGGGCTCATTCGGCGTGCCGGTAGTGGGCCGCGACGCCGGGCTGGCCGGTGTAGTTGGGGCCCGCTTCGGGGTCGGCGCCGACGTAGCGCAGGGGGAGCCGGACGGCGCGCGGGCCGGTGAGCGTGAGGCGGTGGTGGCGGGCGTTGTAGGCGAATCCCTCGGCCCGCAGGGCGGCCAGGGCGAACCGCCCGGCGGGACCGCCGTCCGCCCATCGGATCGCGGCGGGGTCGAGGTGGGCGACGAGCAGGCCGCCGGGCCGGAGCCAGCCGGCGGCCCGGGTCAGCAGTCCGAGCCGGTCGCCGACGTAGTGGAGTCCGTGGACGCAGGTGATCAGGTCGTACGGCGCGGCCGGCTCCCAGTCCGTCACCGACGCGGTGACCAGTTCCACTGTGGGCGGCGGGGGTGCCGCCGCCAGGGGCCCCACCAGGTCGACGCCGGTCAGTCGCGCCGTCGCGGGCAGGCGGCCGGCGGCCTCCCGCAGGGCGAGCCCTTCCCCGCTGCACAGGTCGAGCCAGCGCGGTTCGGGGGTGCGGGAGAGCAGATGGGCGGCGGGGTCGAAGCCGAGTTCGCGGGCGTAGCTGTTGGCGCCGGTCAGACCCCGCTCGCGGTTCATGGTGCTGTTGGCGACGACGGAGGTGAGCTCGAGCCGGTGGTCGGGCAGCAGATCGCGCGAGGTCATCGGGCCATTCTCGGCGTCGACCCCCTTGGTTCCCAAGCCGGTTGCGGGGATTGTGACGGCCGACTCTAATGCGCATCTGAGATGCAAATTTAAGCTAGGGTGGAGGCATGGACCTTCACCGCATCAGACGTCATCCCGTGCGCACCGCCCGGTGCCGCCCCGAGCGGAGGGCCCGGTGAACGCCGGCGCCGTGCTGGCGCAGGTGGCCGCGGTCTTCGTGTGGCTGGGGATGGTGCTCGGGATCTCGTTCCTGGAGGCCCCCCTCAAGTTCCGCGCCGAGGGGATCACCGTGCCCCTGGGCCTGGGCATCGGGCGGATCGTCTTCCGGGCGCTGAACCGCGTCGAGGCCGTGCTCGCGGCGATCGCCGCCGTGGCGCTGGCTTGGGAGGTGCCGGGGCCCGCCGCGCTGGGATTGGGCGCCGGGGCCGTGGCGATGCTCCTGGTGCAACTGCTCGTGGTGCGGCCCTCGTTGAACCGCCGCACGGCCGCCGTCCTCGCGGGGGAGAGCGGCCCGCGCAGCCGGGCCCATCTGCGGTACGTCGCGCTCGAGGTGGTCAAGGCGCTGTGCCTGGCCGGATGCGGTGCCGCGCTCGTCCTGGAGCGGCTGTGAGCGCGCCCGGGCCCGTCGCCACGCAGGGCGGCACGGGTCGCGACCTCGCCGACCGTACGGACGTCGAACGGCTGGTGACCGCCTTCTACCTCCGGGCCTTCGCCGACCCCCTGATCGGCCCGATCTTCACCGAGGTGGCGCGGATGGACCTCGACGCGCACATGCCGATCATGTGCGACTTCTGGGAATCGGTGCTGTTCGCCGCCGGCCGGTACCGGCGCAACGCGCTCGCCCCGCATCTGGCCCTGCACCGCATGGCCCCCCTGGGCCCCGAGCACTTCGGCCGCTGGCTGGCGCTGTGGTCGCTGACGGTGGACGAACTCTTCCACGGCGAGAAGGCCGAACTCGCCAAGCTGCAGGCCGGTCGCATCGGGGGATCCCTCCAGCGCCGCCTGGCCGGCCGCGACGCCAGCGAGTACGTCACCATCCGCCGCCGTGAGGGCGGGGAAACCGTCTGATCGCGGCCGGATCCGGGGGCTCCGCTGCCGCCGGGCAGCAGCCGCCGAAGAGCGCCGCGGGCCGAGCGGCTGCCGGGCGGACCCCGCCGCGGCGGTGCCGGGGGGCGTTCCGCGTCCGTCGCCCGGGGGAGTCCTCAGCGGGTGACGACGACCTTGCCGATGCTCCGGCCGGACTCCACCATCGCGTGGGCGCGGCGCAGTCCGGCGGCCGAGAAGTCCTCGATGGTGGTGGTGACGGTGCTGCGGATGCGGCCGTCGTCCACCAGGGCCGCGATCTTCTGCAGCAGGTTCTTGTGCTCGATCATGTCCGGGGTCCGGAACATCGGCCGGGTGAACATGAACTCCCAGTGCCACGCGATGCTCTTGGCCTTGAGCGGCAGAAGGTCCAAGCCCTCGGGCTCGTCGATCGCCGTGATGTGCCCGCCGGGGCGCATGATCCGGGCGTAGGTGCCGACGTTGCCGGCGGAGTGCGGGGAGAGCAGGTAGTCGACGCCCTCCGGGGCGGCCGCGGCGGCGGTCGCGGCGAGGTCGTGGTGGTCGACCACGACGTCGGCGCCCAGGCCGGTGACCCACTGCGCCGTCTCGGGGCGGCCGGCCGAGGCCAGCACCCGCAGGCCGGTCAGCTGCTTCGCCAGCTGGATGAGGATCGAGCCCACGCCCCCGGCGCCGCCGAGCGCCAGCAGGGTGCCGGTCGACCGGGTGTCGAGGGCGAACCGGTCGAAGAGGGTCTCCCAGGCCGTGATGCCGGTCAGCGGCAGGGCGGCGGCCTCCGCGAAGCCGAGGCTGCGCGGCTTGCGGGCCACGAGGCGCTCGTCGACGGCCTGGAACTCGGCGTTGCTGCCGGCTCGGTCGAGGTCCCCGGCGTACCAGACCTCGTCCCCTGTCTGAAGGGTCGTCACCTCCTCGCCCACCGCTTCGACGACGCCCGCGGCGTCGAAGCCGAGGACGCGGGGCCCGCCGGAGGCGGGCAGCCCGGCGCGGACCTTGACGTCCACGGGATTGACCGACACCGCCCGCACGCGCACCAGGACGTCACGGGGCCCGGGATCCGGCAGCGGCAGCTCGACGTCGACGAGGCTCTCGGGGTCCTCCACGGGCAGGCCCCGGTACGAGGCGACGGCCCGCATCGTCCGTTCGGTCATGACCGGGGGCTCCCTCGCTGGGCTGACGGGTTCCGGCCAGCCTGGCACGCCATGCCGACCCCGGCAGCGGCGGCCGGGCCATCCGGGTGCCACCGCGGGGTCGCCGTCCGGCGCCCGGGATGCGGGGCGGGGCCGGACGGGTCATCCTGGCGGCATGCAGCGTCGCGTCATCGTGATGCCGCCATCGACGAGCGGCGGCCGGCGCGTCCGTGTGGACGGCGAGATCCTGGGGATCGCGTACCACCTCCGCGACTTCCAGGAGTTCCTGCGGCACGCCGGCCTCGATCCCGAGGCCATCGACCTGACCGACCCGGACCTCGTCGAATGGCGCGGGGCCGGCCCCGGCGTGTGGACCTGAGGGCCCCCGCCGAGAGAGCCCCGGCCACCGGCTACGGCAGTTCCTCGCACCGCACCGCGCACCAGTCGACGAGCACCAGGCCGAACTCCCGCATGAGCCCGGCCAGTCCCGGGACCGCTTCCACCGTCGCCCGTGCCGCCGGGGTCAGGCCCAGGGTGACGACCCGGTCACCGGCGCAGCGGCCGTACACCGCCACCGGCCCGACGCGGGCGGCGAACGAGTCGGCGACCCGGCCCTGTCCGTCGCGCAGCGCCACGCCCGTGTACACGTGCTCCGCCGGGAGCAGTTGGAACAGCCG
The DNA here is from genome assembly GCF_900188405.1 of Actinacidiphila glaucinigra. GTDB lineage: Bacteria > Actinomycetota > Actinomycetes > Streptomycetales > Streptomycetaceae > Actinacidiphila > Actinacidiphila glaucinigra. Next base: position 5,155 of record NZ_FZOF01000052.1, read on the forward strand.
CTGCCGGGTGAGCGTGCCGGTCAGCGGCTCCGCCGGGGTCTCCCGAAGGTGGAGTTCGTCGAACACCCGGACCGCCGAAGCGCCTTCCCCGACCGTCCGCACGTGCTCCCGGACGACCCGCGTGACGGCCGCCAGTTGCGCCTCGACCTCAGCGGTGCGGCGCCGCTCCACCAGCTCGGCCTGCCGCCACTCGTCCTCGTGGATCTCCAGGTCGTCCGCGGTGCCGTCCGGCGGCGTCAGCGGGGGCAGCTCCGCACAGAGCGTGGGCAGGGTGTAGCCGATCTGCCGGGGGTCCGCCGTCAGCAGGCGGCGCAGCGTCAGGACGAGCCGCCCGGCGGCCAGGAAGGCCGGACGGTCGGCCGGATCCGCCCGTACGACCTCCCACACCGCCCCGCCGAGCTCGAGCCGGGTCTCCGGCGTGAAGGATTCGGGCAGTTGTCCGGCGGGCAGTCCGGAACGGCCGAACGGCCGGCCGTCCGCCACGTCGACCAGGGTCACGTCGATCAGGCCGTCGTCAGGCATGGGCGCATGGTATCGGCCGGTCGACGGACGAGAGCGGCGCGCCCCTTCGGCGGACAGCGCAGGGCGCGCCGGGCCCGGGCCGCCGTCCGCCGCGGCGGGATGTGGCACGGTGAGGCGCAGCGCCGAAGATCACCGAGAAGGAGTCCCCGTGTCCAAGCCCCCGCTTCCCCCGGCCGCGATCGAGATGCTGAAGAAGCCGAACCCGGCCGTGATCACGACACTGCGGGCCGACGGCCAGCCGGTGTCCACGGCCACCTGGTACCTGTGGGACGACGGCCGGGTGCTGGTCAACATGGACGGCGGCCGCAAGCGCCTGGACCACCTGCGCAACGACCCCCGGGTCACCCTCACGGTCCTGGACGAGGGGAACTGGTACACCCACGTCACCCTGATCGGGCGCGTCGCCGAACTGCGCGAGGACACCGGTCTCGCCGGCATCGACCGGCTGGCCGAGCAGTACCTGGGCCGCGCCTACCCCCAGCGGGACCGCGAGCGCTTCAGCGCCTTCATCGAGATCGAGCGGTGGCACGGCTGGGGCACGCTCAAGGACAGCAGCCAGCCGGGCTGACCGGGCACCGACGCGTCAGCCCTCGTACGGCTCCGCGGGCTCCCGCACCGGCCGGGCGCGGCTCACGTCCAGGAACGGGACGGGACCGTCGTTGACCGGATCCTCGGCCCGGCGCGGGGTGTAGGTCCCGGTCACCTCCAGCCAGGCGTCCGGCCGCAGGACGGGCGGCACCTGCCCGGTCAGGCCGATCTTGACCGGGCGGGCGTCGGCGGCGCAGCAGTTCAGCACCATGCGGGTCAGGTACGGGGTGCCGTCGCGGCCGATGCTGACGAAACCGGTGAGGGTGACCTGACGGCCGCTCAGTGAACGCCCGCGGTCGTAGACCGCGCGGCCCGCGTAGTCCACGGTCGCCATCCGCAGCGGGTCCCCGGCGGGCAGGGCGGGGAACCCGAAGGGCCGGGGGACGGACGTACCGGTCCGGGCGGCGGAGTACGACCCCAGGGCGGGCGGGGCCACCAGGACGAGCGCGAGCACCGGCAGCACCAGCAGCCACGCGACCTTCGGCTCGTGGTGCGGGTGCGGGTGCGGGTGCGCGTGCCCCGCGTCGTGCGCGTCGTGCGTGTCCTCCTGCTTGTCGCCCGGCTTGTCGCCCGGCCCCTGCCCGGTGCGGCGGCGGGGCCCGCGCAGTTCGTACCAGACCGTCGCCAGGGCGGCGGCGACCAGCACGGCGCCCGCGGCCAGCAGCAGCGGCTGCAGCCCGGCCTTGACGTACCGCAGATAGAGATCGCTGAGACCCGCGTGCAGCAGCGCCACCCCGGTCAGCAGCAGAACGGCGGCCTGCGCCTCCCGGTTCACAGGAGCACCGCCCCGGTCGCGGAGCCCAGGACGACGGCCACGGCGAAGGTGGCCGGCGCGAACCGCACCGCGAAGGCACGTCCGAAGGCGCCCGCCTGCAGCGCGAAGAGCTTCAGGTCGATCATCGGCCCCACGACGAGGAACACCAGGCGGGCGGTGAGGGAGAACTGCGACAGCGACGCCGCGACGAACGCGTCGGCCTCCGAGCAGATCGACAGCACCACGGCGAGCACCGCCAGCGCGAGCACGGACACCACCGGGTTCCCCGATGCGAGGCGCAGGACGTCCTCGGGCACGAAGGACTTGAGCGTCGCCGCCGCCATCGCCCCGACGACCAGGAACCCGCCGGCGTGCATGACGTCGTGCCGCACCGAACCCCAGAACGCCGCGCCCCTGCCCTGCCCCTCGGCCGACGGGTGCGCTTTCGGGCGCAGCAGATCGGGGCGCCCCAGACGCTGCCACAGCCAGCCCATGACGCAGGCGACCAGCAGGCCGGCGGCGAACCGGGCGACGACCATGCGCGGTTCGTCCGGGAAGGCCACGGCCGTGGCGGTCAGCACCACCGGGTTGATCGCCGGCGCGGACAGCAGGAACGTCAGCGCCGCCGCCGGAGCTACCCCCCGCCGCACCATCGCCCCCGCCACCGGCACCGACGCGCACTCGCACCCCGGCAGAACGGCCCCCGCCACGCCCGCCACCGGCACCGCCAGCGCGGGGCGGCGCGGCAGCGCCCGCGCGAAGAACGACGGCGGGACGCACACCGCGAGCACCGCCGAGAGCAGGACGCCCAGCACCAGGAACGGCAGAGCCTGCACCACGACCGCGACGAACACGGTCGTCCAGCTCTGCATCACCGGCGCGGACAGCGCCTGCCGCACGGGCCCCTGCAACGTCAGCACGACGAGCAGCAGCATCGTCAGCACCAGCGGCGAACTGACCCGCCACCCCTGCTCCGGGTCCGGCGGCCCGGTGTCCTGCCGCGCGGTCCCGGCCGGCGCCGCGGCCTCCTTGGTGACGGTCACGTGGGTACTACCTCCGGGCGGGCAGGGGGGCGTGAAGGACTTCACCCTCCATACGTGGCCGCCGGGCCCGGTGTCTCACACCCGCAACCGGCCTTTGCGCACCCTTGGCCCAAGCCGGACCCCGAGATGACCATGGACGCGACCCGGCCCGCCGGCGTCGGCGGACCGGCACGGTCACAGCACGCGCTGCCCCTTGCCCAGTGCGATGATCCCGTTCGCGGAGGCGTGGTACAGCTCGCGGTCGCGCTCCGGGTTGACGCCGACCGTGGCGCCCGCGGGCACGGCCACGTTCTTGTCGAGGATCGCGCGGCGCACGACCGCGCCCCGCCCGATGCGGACGTTGTCGTGCAGCACCGACCCCTGCACCACCGCGCCCTCCTCGACCACCACACCCGGCGACAGCACGGACTGCGTGACCTGCCCGGAGATGATGCAGCCCGGGCTGACCATCGACTCGCTCGCGATCCCTCCGGCCACGAACTTCGCCGGGGGCAGCCGCAGCGAGTGCGTGTACAGCGGCCACTGGTCGTTGTACAGGTTGAAGACCGGCTGGACGGAGATCAGGTCCTGGTGGGAGTCGTAGTACGCGTCCAGGGTGCCCACGTCCCGCCAGTAGCCGTGGTCGCGGGCGGTCTCGCCGGGCACATGGTTGTCGTCGAAGTCGTAGACCTGGACCTGCCCCTTGGCGGTCAGCAGCGGGATGATGCTGCCGCCCATGTCGTGCACCGACGCGTCGTCCTCGGCGTCCTGCGCCAGTGCGTCCAGCAGCACCTTCGTGGTGAACACGTAGTTGCCCATCGAGGCGTACACCCGGTCGGGGTCGCCGGGCAGGCCCGGCGGATCGGTGGGCTTCTCCAGGAACCGCTCCACCCGCACCCCGCCCGGTCCCGGGGTGATGATCCCGAACGAGGGCGCCTGGTCGCGGGGGACGCGGATGCCCGCGACCGTGGCGCCCGCGCCGGCCTCGATGTGCTGGCGCAGCATCTGCCGTGGGTCCATGCGGTACACGTGGTCGGCGCCGAACACCACGATGTAGTCGGGCTGTTCGTCGTACACCAGGTTCAGCGACTGGTAGATGGCGTCCGCGCTGCCGAGGAACCACCGCGGGCCCAGCCGCTGCTGCGCCGGGACGGGGGTGACGTAGTTGCCCAGCAGGTTCGACATCCGCCAGGTCGTGGTGATGTGCCGGTCCAGGGAGTGCGACTTGTACTGCGTCAGCACGCAGATGCGCATGACGTCGCCGTTGACGAGGTTGGACAGGACGAAGTCCACCAGCCGGTAGGCGCCGCCGAACGGCACCGCCGGTTTGGCGCGGTCGGCGGTCAGCGGCATCAGCCGCTTGCCCTCCCCGCCCGCGAGCACGATTCCGAGCACCGAAGGTCCGCCGCGCATCCCTGCCCCCTCTGCCGCTACCGCACTTGCGAGTTGCAGATCTCCTCGTACACGCCCACGGTGCGGCGGGCCACCGCGTCCCACCCGAACTCCGCCACCGCACGCTCACGTCCCGCGGCCCCCATCCGCGCCGCCGCCGCCGGATCGCCGGTGAGCGCGTCGACCGCCGCGGCCAGTCCCGCCTCGAAACCCTCGGGGTCCTTCTCCTCGTACGGCACCAGGAGCCCGGTCACGCCGTCCTCCACCACCTCCGGGATCCCGCCCACCGCGGAGGCGACCACCGGGGTGCCGCACGCCATCGCCTCCAGGTTCACGATGCCCAGCGGTTCGTACACCGACGGGCACACGAACACCGCGGCGTGCGTGAGCAGTTGCACGACCTCGGGCCTGGGCAGCATCTGCGGGATCCAGACCACCCCGCCGCGTACCGCCCTCAGTTCCTCCACCAGTTCGCGGAACTCCCGGTCGATCGCCGGGGTGTCGGGCGCCCCGGCGCACAGCACGATCTGCAGCCGCGGATCGATCCGCCGGGCGGCCCGCAGCAGGTGCGGAACCCCCTTCTGCCGCGTGATCCGCCCGACGAACAGCGCGTACGGACGGCCGGGGTCGACGCCGTGGGCGGTCAGTGCCCCGGTGGACGCGTCGGGCCGGTAGAGCCGGGTGTCGATGCCGTTGTGGACGACGTGCACCCGCGCCGGGTCGAGCGCGGGGTAGCTCCGCAGGATGTCCGCGCGCATCCCGTGCGAGACGGCGATGACGCCGTCCGCGGCCTCGACCGCCGTCCGTTCCGCCCAACTGGAGAGCGCGTAGCCGCCGCCGAGCTGCTCGGCCTTCCAGGGGCGCAGCGGTTCGAGGGAGTGGGCGGTCAGCACGTGCGGGACGCCGTACAGCAGTTTGGCCAGATGGCCGGCGAGGTTGGCGTACCAGGTGTGCGAGTGCACCAGGTCCCGCCCGGCCAGCGCGGCCGCCATCGTCAGGTCCACCGACAGGCTGCGCAACGCCTCGTTCGCGCCCTCGAGCTCCGAGGCGGCGGCATGCCGGGTGACGCCCGGAGCGTCCCCGCCGTCCCCGCCGTCCGCCCCGGCCCAGCAGTGGACCTGAAGGTCCGTCAGCGAGCGCAGCTCCCGGGCCAGGAACTCCACGTGGACGCCCGCCCCGCCGTAGACGTACGGCGGGTACTCCCGCGTGAGCAGTGCCACCTTCACGGGCGCCTCCCCGGGTCCCGTCGCCGTGTTGGGACATCCATGCCCCGCAGAACGGTGTTCGATCCGTGTTCCCCGCCTTTCGCCGGGTGATGCCCCGCGCGGAATTCCTTCGACTTCCCCGCCCGCATCGTGAATCGTCGGGCGCATGCGACAGGACCACATCTGGGGCGCGGAGACCGCCCGGAGCTACGACACCCCCGGCACCGGCATGTTCGCTCCGGAGGTACTCGGTCCGGCCGTGGACCGCCTCGCCGAACTCGCCGACGGCGGACGGGCGCTCGAATTCGCGATCGGCACCGGCCGCGTCGCCGTGCCGCTGGCGGCACGGGGTGTGCCGGTCAGCGGCATCGAGCTGTCACGGCCGATGATCGACCGGCTGCGCACCAAGGCGGACGACGCGACGATCCCGGTCGTCACCGGCGACATGGCGACCACCCGCGCCCCGGGCGCCTTCCGGCTCGTCTACCTCGTCTACAACACGATCGCCAATCTGCTCACCCAGGCCGAACAGGTCGCCTGCTTCCGCAACGCCGCCCGCCATCTCGCACCGGGCGGGTGCTTCGTGATCGAACTGTGGGTTCCCGAGCTGCGCAAACTGCCGCCCGGCCAGCGGGCCGTGGTCTGGCACTCCGATTCCGGCTCCATGGGCGTGGACACCTACGACGTCCTGCGGCAGCAGGTCGTCTCGCACCACTTCCGCTTCGCCGACGGCGAGGGGACACGGCTTTTCCGCACACCGCACCGCTACATCTGGCCCGCCGAGCTCGACCTCATGGCCCAGCTCGCCGGATTCGACCTGGAGTCCCGCCACGCCGACTGGCACGGCGCCGAGTTCACCGCCGAATCCCGTTCCCATGTCTCCGTCTACCGGCTCCCCACCGCCGAGCGGTGACCGGCGGGTCTAGTCCTCCTCCCCGCTCAGGGTGCCCGCGGCGGTGAGGGTTGCGGCCTCAGGGGCGGGGACTGCCGCCGGGGCGGGAGCCGGGGGAGCCGGGGGGACGGGCTGGGCCTGCGCGACGCGCTTGGCGGTGGCGCGGGTGAGGGAGACCGTCGGGGGCGCGGAGGGCGGCGCGAGGGAACGGGCCAGGTCGCGGTCGAGGCGGCGGAGCTGGGACTGCATGTGGGCGGTCAGACGGCTGCGGTACGCGTTCTCGAAGGTACGGAGGTCGTCGACCTTGCGCTGGAGCGCGGTGCGGGCGGTGGTGAGCGCGATCATCGCCTGACGGTGCTTCTCACGGGCCTCGTGCTCGAGGGACTGGGCGCGTTCGCCCGCGTCGCGGCGCAGGTTCTCCGCCTGGCCGAGGGCCTCGCCGACGATCTTGTGGGCTTCGGCGCGGGCCTCGGAGACGGCCTGCTCGGCGGTGCGCTCGGCCAGAGCGAGCAGGCGGGCCGTGCTGTCGACAGCGAACCCGGGCTGCTTCTCGGCGGCCTCCTCGGGCTCGGCGGGCTTCTCGGGTTCAGCGGCCTCGGCCGCGGCTACGGGGGCGGGCTCCGGTTCCGGCACGACGTCGGTCTCCGGCTGCGGCTCCGGCTGCGGCTCCGGCTCGGGCTCCGGTTCAGGTGCGGACGCCACCTCGAGTACGGGCTCCTCGGGCTGCCGGGCGGCTGCGGCCTCGGCGGCGGAGACCTGGGCGCGCAGGTCCTGGTTGATCCTCAGCAGCCGGGTCAGCTCGGTCTGCACCTCGTCCAGGAAGTCGTCGACCTCGCGCTCGTCGTAGGCCTCGCGGAGGCGGACGGTGGTGAACTGCGTCCTGCGCACGTTCTCGGGGGTAATCGGCGTCTGTGCCATCTGCTCACCTCGAGGTGTTCGTCGACAAGTCCTGACCGCATCCGTCAACTCCAGCTTGGGCGGCGGGCCGGGCCGGGGCAGCCCGGGAACACCGCGCGGGCGCGGTGCGGGCGGTGTCACCAGCGCCGATCGTGGGACCCGGGTGAGCGGCGTGGAGGGCGCAACTGCGGGCGGCGCAGTGGCAACTGTGATCATGCGCGTCGTCACTGCGCCCGCAGACAGCGTGGATTTCCCTCCGCGCTCGGCGAAAGGGCCGGACGGGTGAATACGGGCCCCCGGGCCCTGGGTACGCAACGCGCATGGGGATGCCGGGTGGGGACGAAGGGGTGTGGTTCTTCCCCCTGGGGATGGACCAGGAGGTGTACGGGGCGCTGCGCGGATCCGCCGGCGGACGGGGGAGGTTCCGCCGCCGTGAGGACCGCCGGGCGGACAGTGACGTGCTGGACGCGGCCGGGGTGGCTGGCACGACGGGCGCGCCGTCGCCGTCCGCGCGGCAGACGCCGCGATACGCCTGCGGGGCCTGGTCCGGGAAGAGGAGTGGGAGGCCAGGGCCCGGATCGCTGGACGGACGTGGCTGGGCGTCCACCTCCTGGACGGCACCGGCGGCCTGCCCGACGAGGAGCGCACCGACCGGCACGCCTGCGTCGGCCGGATCCGCGACGACCTGCGCGCCCTGGCGGCCGGCCCCGGGCACTGACCGGAGTCCGCGAGCCCCCCGCTAGGCTCGCGGCGACGTCGGACCAGGTCGTCGCGGGTGTCGGCCCGCCGGCGGCCCGCGCGGCCCGGCCCACCATCGAAGGGAACGCCATGACGCAGCCCGTCATCATCGGAAGCGAGCGCAGCGAGGTCGGCCTGCCGGCCGGGATGGACGTGCTGCGGCGGGGCGGGACGGCGCTCGACGCCGTGGAGGCGGCGATGCGCCGCTGCGAGGACAACCTCACCGACCACTACGTCGGCACCGGTGGGCTGCCCAACGCGCAGGGCGTCGTCGAGCTGGACGCCTCCGTGATGACGGGCTCGGACCGCAGGTTCGGCGCGGTCGGCGCGCTGCGCGGGTTCCCCAACCCGATCTCGGTGGCGCGCGCGGTGATGGAGCGGCTGCCCCAGCACTGCCTGCTGGTGGGGGAGGGCGCCGCGTTGTTCGCCCGGGAGAACGGGTTCGAGGGTGCCGAACTGCTGACCGAGGAGTCCCGGGCCATGTGGCGCGAGCAGTTGCTGACCGCCGCCGAGGCGGTCGAGGGGGAGAACACCCCGGCGGTCGACGGTGACCACCGCTACCGCCGGGCGGCGCTGGAGCTGGTACGGCGGATGGCGCCGCACGAGGGGCCGTGGGGGACGATCAACATCGTCGCGCTCGACGCGCACGGCGAGATGTGCGTGGGCGTCTCGACCTCGGGCTACCCCTTCAAGTACCCGGGACGGGTGGGCGACTCCGCCGTCCCGGGGGCGGGCAACTGGTGCGACCTGCGCGGTGGCGGGGCCGCCTGCACCGGGCGCGGCGAGCTGAGTCTGCGCGGCGGGACGGCGCGTACGGTGGTCGACCTGCTGGCGCTGGGCAAGGAGCCGGCCGACGCGTGCCGGGTCGCCCTGGAGGAGGCGGCCGGCCTGCCCGACGAGTACCGGTCCGAGCTGCGGGCGCTGGCGCTGACCCCGGACGGGCGGCACGGGGGTGCGGCGGGGCAGGAGGGCAGCGTCTACGCGGTGATGACCGGTGCCTCCACCGAGCCGGAGCTGCGCCCCCGCACGCTGGTCTGAGGGCCGCGAGGGCCTACGGCTCGGGCGCGATCAGTTCCCCGCTGGTCGCGTCCCGGATCGTGATCGCCTCCACCGGGCAGGACTCGGCGGCGTCGACCAGGAGCTCGTCCGGTTCGGCCGTCGGGTGCCTGGGGCAGGACTTGCGGTCGCGGAGCTCGAAGTGCTCGGGGGCGATTCCGGCGCAGGAACCGGTGCCGATGCAGGTGTTCCGGTCCACCTCGATCTGCCAGGTCATGGTGCGCCTCCTTCGGGGTCGTCGGGTCTCGTCGGGTGTCGTCAGGCGTCTCGGGTCCGGTCCCAGGTGACCGGCATCCGCTCGGGTCCGCGCAGGGCGACGCCGGACTTCCACACGACGCTCTCCTCCGGCCCGGCCAGACGCAGTCCGGGCAGCCGCTCGAGCAGGGTGTTCAGGGCCACCTGCAGTTCCATGCGGGCCAGTTGGGCACCCAGGCAGTGGTGCGGTCCGTGCCCGAACCCGACGTGGGAGGCCTCCTGGCGCAGTACGTCGAGCCGGTCGGGGTCGGTGTAGACCGCTTCGTCGCGGTTGGCCGACACGGGGCAGACCACCACCGCCTCCCCGGCGCGCACGATGCCGCCGCTGAGTTCGACGTCGTCCAGTGCGTAGCGGGGCATGCCCGCGCCGTTGCCCAGGGGGACGTAGCGCATCAGTTCCTCGACGGCGCCGGGGACGAGGCCGGGGTCGGCGCGCAGCGCCGCGAGCTGCTCGGGGTGGGTGAGCAGGGTGTAGACGAAGTTGGGGATCTGCGAGGCGGTGGTCTCGTGGCCCGCGACGAGCAGCGAGACCGCCAGGACCTGCAGTTCCCGTTCCGACAGCCGCTCGCCGTTGTCGCGGGCGTCGACCAGCGCGCCGAGGAGGTCGTCGTGCGGCGCGGCGCGGCGTTCGGCGATCAGCCCGGCCATGTAGGCCATCAGGGCGTCCGTGCAGTCCTGGATCTCCTGCGGGGTGTACTTGGTGGTGGACAGCAGAGCGTCGGACCAGGTGCGGAAGTCGGCGCGGTCGGCCAGCGGGACGCCGAGCAGTTCGCAGATGACGGTGACGGGCAGCGGCAGGGCGAAGTCCGCCACGAGATCGGCGGGCGCGCCGCGGGCGGCCATGCCGTCGGCCAGTTCGGCCGCGATCTGCTCGGTGCGGGGCCGCAGGCGCTCGATGTGCCGGGCGGTGAAGGCCTTGGCCACGATCCGCCGCAACCGGGTGTGGTCCGGCGGGTCGAGGTCGAGGATGCTGCCCTCCAGGCCCCGGTGCGGCCGCAGGCGCGGCTCGTCGCGGTGGACGGCCTCGGCCCGGCTGAACCGGGGGTCGCCCAGGACGGTCCTGACGTCCTCGTACCGGGTGACCAGCCAGGCGGCCTCCCCGTAGGGGAAGCGGACCCGGCACAGCGGTTCGTCCTTGCGCAGTCCGGCGAAGGCCGGGTCGACGGTCAGCCGGTCGGCTTCGGTGAAGGGGTAGTTCCGGGGCTCGGTCGCGGCCATGGCGCATGCCTCCAGTGGACTCGGGGGGTGGGGTGCGGTCCTCACGACGGGCCGGGGGGACGGCGCGGTGCGGCGGGCCGGCCGGCGAGGGCGGGGCGCAGCAGGTGGCACAGGTCGTCGGTGAGGAGTTCCAGCGGGTCGTCGGTGTCGACCGGGAGGCCGCCGGCGATCCAGGCGGTGAGGAACGACCCGGTCTGGAGCACGGCCATCAGGGCGCGCTGCCGGGCCTGCGCGGGGGTGACGCGCCGCCAGCGGCGGGGCGGGGCGGTCAGCAGGGCCACGTAGCGTTCGTGCGCCGCCAGGTAGCGGTCGCGGGCGCTGCCGTCGTCACCCGCGGCCGACGGGGTGGCGGCGAGCAGAACGCGGATGGTCGGTGCCAGGGCCCGCCAGCTCGCCGCGGCGTGCTCCAGCCACTCGCGCACGGTGGCGCGGGTCCACTCGGGGACGGCGGCAAGCTCGGCGTAGAGGGAGTCGCTGACCTGGTACACCCGGTCCGTCAGGGCGGCGACGACCTCCGCCTTGCCGCGGAAGTGCGCGTACACCGTGGCCCGGGTGACACCTGCGGCGCGGGCGATGTCCTCCATGGTGGCGGCGACGGACGACTTGGCGGCGAAGACCTCGACCGCCCCGTCCAGGATCCGGTTGCGGGTCAGGTCACGCTGCTCGGTGCGCAGGCTCACCCGCGGTGCGCCCACCGCGGTCGCGGATCCGGTACCGGCCGTCCGACGACGTTCCATAAGGAAAGCCTACAAAAGGGACCGAGTCTGTACATTTTGTGAACGGCGGGAGGGCGGGAGGGAGTGCGGGGCCGCGGCTCGTCAGCCCTGGTTGCGGGGGTGCGCGCGGGCGCCGCGTTCGTTGCCGCGCTTGTAGTTGCCGGTCCAGCGGGCCATGACCAGCTGGGCGTCGCCGCGCTCGACCTCTTCCAGGAACCGCTCGGCGCGCTCCCCGCGCAGCACGGCGGCCGTGTGCGCGCCGTGGGTGACGACCACGGTGCCGTCGCCGTGCCGGCGGTAGGAGAATCCGTGAGGTCGGGGCATGGCGGCGAGCGTAGGACCGGACCGGGCCCGTGCGACAGCGATTTACGGGGCGTCGCCGGCCGGGACGTCCGGCCGGCGCACGGCCAGCGCGGCGATGTCGTCCTCGAGCCGCCCGCCGCTGTAGCGCACCAGTTCGTGGTGCAGCCGGTCCAGCAGTTCGCGGGGCGCCGCCGGGCTCTGGCGCGCCAGCCAGTCCGGGAGGGGGAAGAACGCCCCGGTGCGGTCGCGGGTCTCGGTGACGCCGTCGGTGTAGAGCAGCAACTGGTCGCCGGCGGCGAAGGCGTGGGTGTCGACGAAGTAGCGGTCCCCGATGAGGTCGGCGAGGTTCAGCGGCGGGGAGGCGGCGCTCGGCTCCAGCACCCGGATGCGGCCGGCGTGCACGATGATCGGCGGGGGGTGCCCGCAGTTGAGCAGTCGCAGGCGGCCGCCGTCGTGCGGGATCTCGGCGATCACGGCGGTGGCGAAGCGCTCCGGCAGGTCCTGGCCGGGGTAGCCGGAGCTGTGGCGCCCGATGCTCGTCTCCAGGCGGTGGATGATGCCCCGCAGGTCCGGTTCGTCGTGCGCCGCCTCCCGGAAGCAGCTGATCAGCGCGGAGGCCGCGCCCACGGAGGACAGTCCCTTGCCGCGTACGTCGCCGATCAGCAGCCGCACCCCGTAGGGCGTGTCGGCCACCTCGTAGAAGTCGCCGCCGATGCGCGCCTGCTCCTGTGCCGCCAGGTACAGCGACTCGATCTCCATGCCCTGGATCTGCCGCGGCAGCGGCCGCAGCAGTACCGTCTGCGCCGCGTCGGCGACGGTCCGGGCGTGGAAGAGCGCCTCCTCGCGCTGGATCCGTACGTGGCTGGCGTACGCCGCCGCCAGGGTGACCGCGACGATGGCGGCCCCGGTGTACGGGGTGCCCAGGTCCGTGTAGACGAAGCTCAGGCCCACCATGACGAGCAGGCAGAACGCGCCCAGCAGCACGGTCGCCAGCACCGGCCACATCGCGGCGGCCAGGGCGGGCGCCACGGGCAGCAGACGGCTGATCGCGATCTCGCGCGGGGTGGAGAAGGCCAGGGCGGCGATGAGCACGGTCAGGATCACCGGGGCCGGCCGGCGGATTCCCCAGCGGCCGTCGAGGCGGGCGCGTGGGCGCCGCAGCCATCCGGACATGATCACGAAGCGCATCATACCGGGGCAAAAGGGACGGAGAAGCCCCCCGTCCGGCCGGACGGACCAGCCGACCGCCCCGGGAGCGGGCCCCGGGGCGGTCGGAGGTCGTCAGCGGCGGCCGGGCGGTACCGGCCCCGGGTCAGTCCTCGCCGCGGCGCCCCGGCAGGACCTGGATCGTGTCGCCGACGGCACGCTCACCGGTCGCGTCGGAGGGGACGTTGGCCAGGACACCCTCGACCACCATCGCCGACGAACCGCCACCGTCGAGGTTGAGGGCCTGCACCGCGCCCAGCGACTTCATGAAGCGGGCCGCCTCGCCGAGGGTGAAGCCCTCGCTCACCCCGGGCTGCCGCCCGTCCACCGTCACCAGCAGCAGACGGCCCTGCCGGTCGATGCCGGCCATCGTCCGCGGCTGGCGCACGTTGGACCACGCGAAACCGAACGAGAGGTCCAGCGGGTCCAGGGTGCCCTCGGTCGCGGCGTCGATGTGGACACGGCCGTCCTCCACCAGGGTGGGCGCCGCGCTCACGATGCTGTCGCCGCGGCCGAGCCGGACCTGACGCCCCTCGGCGTCCCGGACGACCTCCTTCACGACCAGCCGCTTGCCGGTCCGCGCGTGCTCGGTCAGCCACTCCGCGGCCGAGCCGGTGCCCTGCAGCACCGTGCCGCGCTCGGGGACGGACCCGCCGCGGGCGCCGGCGGAGAGCACGGTCCCGTGAGCGTCGAGCACCACCTGCGCACCGCTGCCCGTGGGCAGCGCCGCACGGAAGGCGGGGGTGAACTCCACCAGGTCGTCCGCCAGCGTGCAGGTCGTGTCGTGGCGGGGCTGCTCGGTCGGGACGCCACCGGGACGGCCGCAGTTGCGGACCTTGCCCGGCAGGCGGTTGATGCCCTGCACCGCGTGGCGGGCGGAGCCGGCCCGCACGGTGACCGTGGTGGACAGGTCCGCGATCCGCGGCCGCCGTCCGCCGTCGCCGAGGACCAGCGCCGCCCGCGAGCCGACCGCCATCGACTCCAGCTTGCCGTCCACCGCGGACAGACCGGCGACGGTGCCCTGGATGCCGTCGGAGTCCGAGGTGATGAAGAAGCCGCCGTTGACGCCGAGCAGCGACCCCAGCCGGCCGGCGACCGCCGAGGTCTTCTCCCGGTCGGCGACGTTGCCGCCGTCGCTGACCGCGACCGACCCGCGCAGCCGCGCCGGGTCCACCACGGCCACGTGGACGCGCTCGCCGTCGGCGGCCTGCCGGCCGTCGTAACCGGTCCACTCCGTCGACGTGCGGAAACCGGCCGCCACGACCGCCGCGTTCGCCGTGCCCGCCTCGGCCTGCGTGGCAAACCGGCCGACCCGGACCTGCCAGCCCATCACTCCGCGCGGGGTGTCGGCGTAGGTGTCCCACTCCACCGCCTCGAGCCGCGGCTCGAGCCCGACCTCGCGCAGGCGCCCGGCGGTCGCGTCGGCCCAGGCACGGTCACCCAGCGGGGCCCACGTGGCGGCGCCCGTCAGCCGGTTGACGGCGGGGGCCTGCACGGTCACCGTCCACACTCCGGCGGCCGAAGGGTCGCGCAGCACACCGCTACGGACCTCAAGGCCGGGCGCCACCTGCTGCGTCGTCCACGCGATCCCGTGCGTGCCGGAGTCCGCGGGCGACTGCGCCCCCGCGAGGGCCGGCGGGACGACGGCGACCAGCGCCAGGGCGGCGGCGAACACCGCCCCCCTCCGCGCGGCCTTCCCCACCCGGCGCGCCCGGTCGCGCGGTTCGGCGGCTGTGACGGACATACGTTCTCCTGACGTTCGTCTCCACCGGGCGGTGCGTGGCGCTGCCCGGTCCTTGATCCGTCATCCCAGACCCGCACGGGGACGGGCAGCCCACGCGGCGACGGACCCACGGGGAACCCTCGGTGACAACCGGGAGCGGTCACGGCGCAGTTGTCCCCGGCCGCGGCGGCGGGCCCACCCCGGCCGCGGAGGCGCGGCTCGGGCCAGGTAAGAACGTGCCGTGACGTTCGCACTCTCCGCCCCCCGGCGGCCCTGATGCCCTCGCTCGACCCGGCGCAGTGGGCCGTGGCGCTGCTCGCCCTCTTCCTCGTCGGCTACTCCAAGACCGGGGTGTCCGGCGCCGGGACGGTGGGGGTGGCGCTGTTCGCGCTGGTCCTGCCGGCCAAGCTGTCCACCGGCGTGCTGCTGCCCCTGCTGCTCGTCGGCGACGTGGTGGCCGTGGCCGCCTACCGCCGGCACGCCGACTGGGGCCGGCTGGTCCGGCTCTTCCCGTGGGTCGTGGTCGGGGTGCTGCTGGGCGCCGTGGTCGTCGACCTGGTGGACGACACGCGGATGCGCGAACTCATCGGGGCACTGCTGCTGTCGATGCTCGCCGTCCACTGGTGGAGCCGGCGCCGGGGCCCGGACGACCCGTTCGCCCAGCACAGGGCCGTCGCCGCGGGCGCCGGGATCCTGGCGGGCTTCGCCACGATGACGGCCAACGCGGCGGGCCCGATCATGGCGCTCTACTTCCTGGCCGTGGGGCTGCCCATGCTGGGCTTCCTCGGCACCAGCGCCTGGTTCTTCCTGCTGCTCAACGCCTTCAAGGTGCCCTTCAGCGTCGCCCTGGGGCTGATCACGCCCGACACCCTCCTCTTCGGGGCGATGGCCGCCCCGGCGGTGCTCGCGGGGGCCGTCGCCGGCCGCGCGACCATCAGCCGTATCAGCCCGAAGGTCTTCGAGCGCGTCACGGTCGCCCTGACCCTGCTCGCGGCGATACGGCTCGTCACCCTCTGACCGTGGCAGGGGCGTACGACGGGGGCGGGGAAGGGGTGCGGCGCGTCAGGCGACGATCGCGGTGATCAGCCGCCGGCAGCGCTCCGCCATCTCCTGCGCGGACTCGCCGGGATGGTGGATCCACCAGGTGACCAGGGTGCTGACGGTGCCGGTCCACAGGTGCTTGAGCGCGTCGGAGTCCAGCGGGTCGGCGATCCCGCGGGCGGCGAGGAACTCCGCGCTGCCCGCGGCCGCCAGAACGTCGATGGCGGCACGGTGGCGCTCGGCCGCCTCGCGCAGCGCACCCGCGGCGGGCAGGGTCCGGTCGTACAGCACGAACCAGGCGTGGCGCCGCCCCTCCAGCGTGGTGAAGATCGCGCCGAGCACGGAGAGCGGCGTCCCCAGCGAGGTCACGCCGGGCGCCAGCGCGGCGGTGAGCGCGCGGGTCAGCGAGCCGGCGACCCGCTCCAGGGCCGCGGCGTACAGCGCGTCCTTGGACCCGAAGTACTGGTACAGCAGCGGCTTGGTGACCCCGACCCGCTCGGCGATGGCCGCCATCGACGCGCCGCCGTAGCCGCGCCGGCCGAACTCCTCGACGGCCGCGGTGAGCAATTGCTCCTCGCGCTCGGCGCGGGGTACGCCCTTGGTCCCGGCGGTCCGGGTTCGCGTGCTCGCCACGTCCGTGATTGTAGGCAGTGAACTGACCTCGGGGTCAGTTCACCCTCCCCAACAATGTGACCCGTTGGTAATTTACTACCCGGTCATATCGCAGCGAGGCGAGGGGCGGGACACACATGACGCACGCCGGAACACGCTCGTGGTGGGGATGGGGCACCGTCGAGCACGCGGTGCGCGGCGCCGAACGCACCGCGCTGACCGGCCGGGTGGCCGGACTGCTCCCGGACGCCGACCTCACCGTCCACCTCCCCCCGGACGTCGCCTCCCTCGCCCTGTCGCCCGTACGCGTCACGGCGCCGCGGTCACTGGCCCACCTGTGCTCCGCCACCCCGTACGACCGCGCCGCGCACACCCACGGCAAGGCCTTCCGGGACGTCGTCCGCAACCTCCACGGCGACCTGCGCCACGCCCCCGACCTCGTCGCCCGCCCCCGCACCGAGCAGGACGTCGCCGACCTGCTCGACTGGTGCACCCGCGAGGGGATCGCCGTCATCCCCTTCGGCGGCGGCAGTTCCGTTGTCGGCGGCGTGGAACCCCGCCTCGCCGACGGCTGCCCGGCGCTGACCCTCGACACGGGGCATCTCGACCGCGTCCTGGAGGTGGATCCCGTGAGCCGGTCCGCCCGCATCCAGGCCGGCGTGCTCGGCCCGCACCTCGAGGACCAGTTGCGGCCCTCCGGGCTGACGCTGCGCCACTTCCCGCAGTCGTTCGAGTACTCCACCCTCGGCGGCTGGCTGGCCACCCGGGCGGGCGGCCACTACGCCACCCTCTACACCCACATCGACGACCTCACGCAGGCGCTGCGCGTCGTCACGCCGTCCGGGACCGGCGAGTCCAGGCGGCTGCCCGCCTCGGGCGCGGGGCCGTCGCCCGACCGGATGTTCCTCGGCTCCGAGGGAACCCTCGGGGTCATCACCGAAGCCTGGATGCGCCTGCAGCGACGCCCCCGGTGGCGGGCGAACGCCTCCGTCCACTTCGCCGACTTCACCGCCGCCGTCGCGGCCACCCGCGCCCTGGCCCAGTCCGGGCTCCACCCGTCCAACTGCCGCCTGCTGGACCCCGCCGAGGCGCTGGTCAACGCGGGCGTCACCACCGGCGGCAGCGTCCTGATCCTGGCCTTCGAGTCGGCCGACCACCCGCTGGGGCCCTGGATGGACCGGGCCCTGGAACTGTGCCGCGACCACGGCGGCCACCTGCCCGCGCCGGCCCGCCACACCCACACGGGGGCGGACGGTGCCGACGAGGCGGGCGGCGGCGCCGGGGCGGACCGATCCTGGCGTTCGTCCTTCCTGCGCATGCCCTACCAGCGCGACGCGCTGGCCCAGCAGTCCCTGGTCGTGGAGACCTTCGAGACCGCCTGCACCTGGGACCGCTTCGAGGAACTCCACGCGGCGGTCACCCACGCCGCGAACGAGGCGATCCGCACGGTCTGCGGCACGGGCGTCGTCACCTGCCGCTTCACCCACGTCCACCCCGACGGGCCCGCCCCGTACTTCGGGATCTACGCCGCGGGACGCTGGGGCAGCACGGTGGCCCAGTGGGACGACATCAAGGCCGCCGTCTGCCAGGCCATCGCCGACCACGGCGGCACGATCACCCACCACCACGCGGTCGGCCGCGACCACCGCCCCTGGTACGACACCCAGCGCCCCGGCCCGTTCGCCGCCGCCCTCACCGCCGCCAAGTCCGCCCTCGACCCGGCGGGCATCCTCAACCCGGGCGTCCTGCTGCCCGCGGGCTGACGGCGCGGGCCGCCGAACGCAGCACTCCCCAGGCCACGGGGGGAGACCTGGGGAGTGTGCGGAGATCATCGTCCCTCGAACGGCCGTACGTCAAGTCGGAGGCGGGGAAGGGCTGTTGGGCCGCATCGGGTACAGCGTCCGACGCGGGGGCGGTGATCACCGGACCGGGCAGGATTGATACGGTCCAGGTTGCCGGGGGACGGCAACGACGTGTGCCTGGAGGGGAGACGGGAGCATGGGGGGCGTGCCGGGGGAAGAGCTCGAGGCGTACGCGCGGATGCTGGGCGAGGTCTCCGCGACGGGCCGGCGACTGCGACGGGACGAACTCGACGCGCTCCGCGGGTCCGGTGAACGCGCGGGCGGCGGGGGGAACGGACTGCGCGGCCTCATCGGCGCGTATCTGGCGGCGACCCGCGACGCGTGGAGCACGCTGCGGGGCGTGGCGGCCGCCGACACCGCCACGGAGGTGCAGCGGGCCGGTGAGGCGGTGCTGACCGCCCTGGACGCCGCGGTGCTCGCGCTCGGGGAGGGCCACCAGCGCGCCCAGCGGCTTCTGGTCCGCCAGGACGAGGCGGCCCGCGGGGAGTTCGTCGACGACCTGCTGTACGGACGCAGCGACCCGGGACGGCTCGCCGAGCGCGCCGAGCGGTTCGGGCTGCGGCTGGGCCGCGGGCACGCGGTGGCGGTGGCGCGCGGCGAGGACGCGTACGAGGACAGCCAGCCCGTGGTGCGGCGCGTCGAGCGGGAACTGGTGGGCCGCTTCGGCCACCGCGACGTATTGGTGGCCGGCAAGGACGGCCGGCTGGTGTGCATCGCGCCCGGCGGCGAGCGCGCCGTCTTCGAGGCGTTCGCCGACACGGCGCTGCGCCCCGGCCCCGGCTACGGTGCGGCCCGCCGCGTCGCGGTCGGCCGTACCCACTCCGGCACGAGCGGCATCGTGCGCAGTTACGAGGAGGCCCTCGGGGCGCTGGACGTCGCCGACCGGCTGCGCCTGCATCCCCCCGTGCTGCGCGCCGAGGAACTGCTGGTCTTCCCCGTGCTGATGCGGGACCGGGCCGCCATGGCCGACCTCGTCCACAGCGTCCTGGGGCCGCTGGAGCAGGCGCGGGGCGGCGCGGGACCGCTGCTGGAGACCATCACCGCGCACGCCGAGGCCGGGCACGTCAACGCGGAGGCCGCGCGCCGGCTCGGCCTCGGCGTCCGGACGTTCACGTACCGCCTGGAGCGGATCAAGGTGCTGACCGGCTACGACCCCGGCGACCCGCTGCACCGCTACACCCTGGAGACCGCGGCGATGGGCGCGCGCCTGCTCGGCTGGCCCGACCAGCCGCTCTAGTTCCGGTCTGGTTCGGGGCGCCCCGCCGTCAACAGGCCGTCAACAAGGCGTCAACGCTGCCGGGAACCGGCAATGTGTACGGGCCGACCGTCCTGCCATCATCGTCATGGCACCGACAACGGGGCCACCGCACGAAGCGGGGGAGGGCGGGGGCCCTGCCCGTTCGGCTTCGCGCTCGTGAGGCCATCGGGGACCGGGGGAGCGTCCTGATCGGTGGCCTGGACGTCGACGCCCTCGGCGGGGGACACGGGGGCACGGGGGAGAGGGTGTCGACGCCCGTCACGGTGGCTGCGCAGCGGCGGGCTCGCCGACTCCACCTGATGGCGGGGTTCAGCCCGGCGTGCGGGCGGAGGCGCCGGGCCGGGTGTAGGCCTGCCGGGGGGCGAGCGCGTCATGGCCGCCGGCGCAGACGACGACCGCCTCGACGGGTTCGTCGCAGCCGCGGTGGCGGACCTCCAGGGGCGGGCCCTCGGGGTCGGCGGTGTACCGGTCGCCCCACTGCTTGAGGGCGATCATCGCGGGCCACAGGTCCCAGCCCTTGGGCGTGAGCCGGTACTCGTTGCGGGTACGGCTGCCCGGCTCGCGGTACGGGACGGTGTCAAGGATCCCCGCGGCGACCAGCTTGCGCAGCCGGTCCGCCAGCACCGCCTCGGACAGCCCCATGTGCCGGCGGAAGTCGTCGAAGCGGCGTACGCCGTTCATGGCGTCCCGCAGCACCAGCAGCGACCACTTCTCGCCGACGAGGTCGAGGGTCCGCTGCACCGTGCAGTTCTCGGTACTGGTGTCCAGCCAGGTCATGCGGTCATCGTAGGCTGGCTTCGGCATTGACATCCAGATGTGCGGCTGGCTAACTTCGCATGTCAAAGTCAGTTGGTCAGGGAGGGAACGCCCCATGGTGAGGTCGCGCACGTTCGAGTGGGGGGACCCCAAGGTCTCGGCGGCCGCGGTCGGCCGCACCAGCGGTCTGGAGTTCCTGCGCGACGTGCTGGCCGGACGGCTTCCGGCGCCGCCCATCGCCTCGACCCTCGGCTTCACCCTGGAGGAGGTCGAGGAGGGCCGCGCGGTCTTCGCCATGGAACCGGGGGAGGAGCACTACAACCCGATCGGCAGCGTGCACGGCGGTGTCTACGCCACCCTCCTCGACTCGGCCGCCGGCTGCGCCGTGCAGTCCGTCCTCCCGGAGGGCATGGGCTACACCTCGCTCGACCTGAACCTGAAGTTCCTGCGCCCGATCACCGTCGAGACCGGCAAGGTCCGCGCCGTAGGCACCGTCCTCAACCAGGGCCGCCGCACCGCCCTCGCCCAGGCCGAGCTGTTCGACGCCACGGACCGCCTCCTCGCCCACGCGACGAGCAGCTGCATGATCTTCCCCGTCCCCGCGCGCTGAGCGGGTACCGGCCCGGGGGCCGGGGGGAATCGTTTTCCGGCGGAGCGTCGGACGCGATCCCCGCCGTCAGAGCGCCGACGACGCCTGCAGCACGGCGAACAGGTCACGAAGCCCGGCGGAGCCGACCGGATTCATCTCCATGCGGAGGAGGCACGCGTTGTCGTCCCCGTCGGGCGTCAGCGTCGCGCAGAAGGCGTAGCCGTCCTCGACGGGATCGGCAGTGAGCGGCAGCGGATTGTTGCGGCCGGGACTCACCTGCTCCGAGAAGGCCCGGCCGTCGGGGGCGGACAGCCGGGAGAGCATGCGAGCGGCGAAGTCCGCGACCTGATCATACGACCGTCGCCGGGCGCGATGCGTGAGCCGGCCGTGTGCGGCTCCCCGGCGCCGGGGCTCACGCGTCCGGGCGCGCCTCGCGCGCGGCGCCCGCCGACGCCGCCACCACGCACAGCACCGCGATCCACTGCGACCAGTGCAGCGACTCGTGGAGAATGACGAGGCCGATCAGGGCCGCCATCGCCGGTTCGAGGCTCATCAGGATGCCGAACACGCGCGGCGGGATCCTGCGCAGTGCCTCCAGGTCCAGCGAGTACGGGATCACCGAGGACAGCAGCGCCACGCCGAGCCCCGCGAGCAGGACCCACGGCTGGACCAGCGCCGTTCCGCTGTCGGCCACGCCGAACGGCACCGTCACCAGGGCGGCGACGGCCATGCCCAGGGCCAGGCCGTTGCCTTCCGCGGTGCGGCGGCCCAGTGCCGCGCCGACGAGGATGTACAGGCCCCAGCAGGTTCCCGCCGCGAGGGCCAACAGGAGGCCGGCAGGGTCGAGTTCGCCGCGTCCCTCCATCAGCAGGACCACGCCGCCTGCCGCGAGCAGGGCCCAGAAGGCGTCCAGCCAGCGCCTAGACCCGGCCAGCGCCACCGTCAGCGGCCCGAGGAACTCGACGGTCACCGCGATCCCCAGCGGGATCCGGGCCAGCGACAGGTAGAAGCACAGGTTCATCAGACCGAGCGTCACGCCGTAGCCGAGCACCACCGTCCACGTGCGACGGTCCATGCGCAGGGAGGGCCGCCAGAACAGCGTCAGCACCGCCGCCGCGAAGAAGAGCCGCAACGCGACCGTGCCGAAGCTGCCGACCTCGCTGAACAGGTGCTTGGCCAGGGCCGATCCCACCTGGACGCTGACGATGCCGAGCAGCACCAGCGCCGTGGGCGGGATCGCGCCGTAGGCGCGCCCGGCCTGCGCGGTCAGTGAGGGGCGGGGATGCCGGCCCCGTTCGGTGCCGTCGGCGTTCATGGTGGCCACGCGTGGATTGTCGGTTACCGGGCGCCGCGCGGCACATGGTTTTCCGGCGCCGCCGGGTCGCGGAGGCCGACCGCGTCGTGCCGCCAGAACGGCTCGGCGTAGACGAGGGTGCCGGTCATCCAGGGTTCGTACGCGGGGAGCGTCATCGCCTGGAAGGCCGCGTCGGGGATGCGCAGGGACGGTTTGCGGAAGCCGTGGTCACCGCCGGGCAGGAACCCGAGGCGCGAGTAGTAGGCGGGATCGCCCTCGACGAAGACGACGGGGACCGCCCGCCCGGCGAGGGTCCGCAGGCCGTGCCGGACCAACGCGGCGCCGACGCCGGTCCTTTGGCGCTCGGGCAGGACGGCCAGCGGGCTGAGCACCTGCACGTCGACCAGCCGCCGCGGGGCGTCGAGCAGGCCGCGGGTGAACATGACGTGCCCGACGACCCGGTCGTCGTGCTCGGCGACCAGCGAGAGCCCGTCCACGGGCGTGACGCTCCCGCGGAGGGTGTCCACCAGGTCGGCCACGACCCGCCCGTGGCCGCCGAACGCCCGCAGGTGGACGTCCCGCACCGACTCGGCGTCGCCCGGAAGCTCTTCGCGAAGGTCCATGGCCGGAGCGTAGGTTCCCTTCCCGGCCCGCGCACACGGTTTCCGGGGCCGGCCCGGCCGCCGGCCCGGGCCGCCCCGGCGACTGCCCCCTCAATCGACCTGTCGGCGCGCCCGCTTCACCTCCCGGTGGACGGCCCAGGCGTCGGCGACCGGGCCGAGGTGGCCCAGCTTGTCGGGGTTGAGCACCGAGCGGACGGCCTGGACCCTTCCGTCGAGCACGTCGAGGGCGAGGGTGTGCAGGACCCTGCCGTCCCGGTCGCGGAAGATCGCCCCGGGCTGGCCGTTGACCTCGCGCGGCTCGAACGTCACGTCGACCCGGCTCAGCATGGGGAAGAGAGCGCCGAGCACCCGGGCCACGTTCTCCGCGCCCACGACGGCCCGCGCCAGCTGCGGCGCCTTGCCACCGCCGTCCCCGACGAGCTGCACGTCGGCGGCGAGCAGTTCCCGCAGCGCGTCGACGTCGCCGTCCTTCAGCGCGTCGAAGAACCGCTGCGCGAGCTCCTGCCGTGCCCCGCGGTCCGCCGCGAACCGCGGCCGCCCGGCCTCCATGTGCCTGCGCGCCCGGACCACCAGCTGACGGCACGCCGCCTCCGAACGCCCCACCGCCTCGGCGACCTCGCCGAATCCGAAGCCGAACACCTCGCGCAGCACGAACACCGACCGCTCGAGCGGGCTGAGCCGCTCCAGCAGCAGGAGCGCGGCCATCGACACCGAGTCGGCGAGCTCCGCCGACCGCGCCGGATCCTCGTACGGGTCGCTCAGCAACGGCTCGGGGAACCACGGCCCGACGTACTCCTCCCGCCGCACCCGCGCGGAGCGCAGCACGTCGATCGAGACGCGTGTCACCGCCGCCGACAGGAACGCCTTCGTCGACACCGGCCGGGTCGCCGAGGCGTCGAAGCGCAGCCACGTCTCCTGCACCGCGTCCTCGGCCTCGCCCACGCTGCCCAGGATCCGGTACGCGATCGAGAACAGCAGCGGCCGCAGCTCCTCGAAGTCCTCCACCTTGCTCACGCCGGCTCCCCTTCCCCCGGTCCCGGTCAGTGGAACCGGCTGGGCTCGTAGTCACCCGCCGGCTGGCGGGTGATGACGTTCAGCCGGTTCACCGCGTTCATGAAGGAGACCAGGAGGACCAGGGCGGTCAGCTGCTCGCCGTCGAAGTGCCGGGTGGCGCGCGCCCACACCTCGTCGTGGACCCCGGCGCCCGCGTCCGCGATCCGGGTGCCCTCCTCCGCCAATTCCAGCGCGGCACGCTCGGCCTCGGTGAAGACGGCGGTCTCCCGCCATGCCGCGACCAGGTGCAGCCGTACCGCGCTCTCGCCCGCGGCGGCGGCGTCCTTGGTGTGCATGTCGATGCAGGCGGCGCACCCGTTGATCTGGCTGACCCTCAGCGCCACGAGTTCCTGCGTCGCGGCGGGCAGGGACGACTCCTTGAAGGCCCTGCCCACCGCCATGAAGTGCTTGAGGGCCTTGCCCGCGGTCGGGTCGGCGAAGTAGTCCAGTCGCGCGTCCATGGTGTGCTCCTCAGGTGTCGTGCCCGGCGTCCGTGGTCGTCCACGCACTCACCCCCTGGGACGAGACAGCCCGCGGCCCAGTGACACGGCCCTGTGTGAGCTGCGTCTCGAAGCTGAGTAGCCGTACTCATGCGCCCCCGTGCCGCACCTCGCGACCCTGGTGGGCATGACAGACCTCACCGTCCCCGTCCGGCGTGCCGGCCTGCCCGTGGCGGCCGCCGCCTTCGCGCTCGCAGCCCTGGTGGTGTCCGGGATCCAGCCCCGTGACCGCGGCACATGGGTGCTGGAGACCTTCTGGATCATGATCGGGCTGCCGCTCGCGGTCGCCCTGCGCCGCAGGTTCCCGCTCACCGGGCTGCTGTGCGCGCTGCTCGCACTGCACGCCCTGGTCCTGTCGGTGGGGGGTCATTACACCTACGCCCAGGTTCCGTTCGGGGAGTGGCTGCGCGACGCCCTGGACCTGTCGCGCAACCCGTACGACCGGATCGGCCACCTCATGCAGGGCTTCGTGCCCGCCGTACTGGTCCGCGAGATCCTCGTCCGCACCTCGCCGCTGCGCGGCAGCAGGTGGCTCGCGCCGCTGACCGTGTGCGCGTGCATGGCCTTCAGCGCGTTCTTCGAACTGCTGGAGTGGTGGGCCGCGTTGATCGGCGGCGACGCCGCGGACGCGTTCCTCGCCACGCAGGGGGACGTCTGGGACACCCAGTGGGACATGTTCTGCGCCCTGGTCGGCTCCGTGCTGGCGCTGCTCCTGCTCGGCAGGGTGCACGACCGGCAGTTGGACGTCCTCGCGCCGCGCGGCGCCGGGTAGCGGGCCGAGGGGCGCGGGGCCGGTTCAGGGGTCGTCGTTCACCGTGTTCTGCCGAGGGGCTTCAGCCCCGGGAGGAATCGGCTCCTGAACGCCTGGGCGTGAAATGCCCAGACCTCGCTGCGCCTCAAGTCGGCCATCATCGGCGGCGATTGTCAGTCCGGCCGAATACGGTACTGGTCGTGGGCGTGAAGATTGTCGTGCAAGCCAAGCTGCTGCCGACCGCCGAGCAGGCGGTCGCGTTGCGGTCGACGCTGCACGCATGCAACGCCGGCGCTGACCGGGCTGCCGAGGTTGCCTTCACCAAGCGGGAGTTTTCGAAGTTCGGCTTGCAGAAGCTCGTCTATGCGGACCTGAAGGCCGCTGGGCTGGGTGCCCAGGCAGCGATACGTACGATCAAGAAGG
>NZ_FZOF01000011.1:0-201494 GCF_900188405.1 Actinacidiphila glaucinigra
GGTGAAGGCAACCTCGGCAGCCCGGTCAGCGCCGGCGTTGCATGCGTGCAGCGTCGACCGCAACGCGACCGCCTGATCGGCGGTCGGCAGCAGCTTGGCTTGCACGACAATCTTCACGCCCACGACCAGTACCGTATTCGGCCGGACTGACAATCACCGCCGATGACGGCCGACTTGAGGCGCAGCGAGGTCTGGACATTTCACGCCCACGCGTTCAGGACCCGATTCCTCCCGGGGCTGAAACCCCAAGCTTCCTCGGCAGAACACGGTGAAGTTCATTGAGGCTCGGTTGGATGAGGAGGCCGAGTTGGCGCGGCGGTGCGGCGGTGACGGCTGTGGGGTGTGGTCTGCTCAGGGGCACACGGTCGACTTCTGTCAGGTTGACATCTCCGGGTTCCACCCCGCGATTGCTCTGCATGTGGCTCTGCACGACCCGGCCCGCGTCCTGCGCGAAGTCAAGGCCAAGCGGCGCATCCTGGCCCGTCATGCCCGCGACCCCTGGCCGTGCCACGACCTGCGCGACCTTGCTTCGCCCTACACCGACCATCCCGACTTCCCCGCCCGGACCTGACGCAGCGCAGAAGCACGTCCGAGCGCCCGACGATGCTGGGAGCCCTATTCGGGCCTCCCCCAGATCATTTACGGGCTCCGAGGCCGCATACGCGGTCTGACAGTCAAAAAGAGTCGGCCGAGGTTCCCCGACGGGGAGACCCCGTTGCAGGTGAAAGGCCGCTCTCTCCGCCGCGCGTTTGCGACCGCACCCCGCGGGGGCTCACACCGTACGCCGCCTTGAACACCCGGCTGAAGTGGGGTGCGCTGGCGAACCCCCACCGGTGGGCAATCGCCTCGATCGTCATCAACTGATACGCCGACGACGCCAGTTCCCTCTTGCACTCCTCGAGGCGCTGCGTCCTGATCCAGTCGCCGAGGGTGATGCCCGCTCGGGAAAGGGTCAGGTAGAGCTGGCGTACGGAGATCTGATGCTCGGCGGCGATACGTGCCGCGGTCAGGTCGGGTTCTGCCAAGTGGAGGCGCACGTATTCCTGAACACGTTGCAGAAGTGTGTTGTTCAGAGGTGCTCTGGCCAGGTCGTCACGGCCCAGGGTCATGCTGACCACTGCCCTGATCAGGTCGACACAGGGCTGCGCGAACAAGGCGGTCTCAGCCTCGTCGAAAGCGGCCTGGTCACGGGCCAGCCGGGCGAAAAGCGCTGCTGCGGCACCCACGACCGGGCGTTCCGAACCGATGCGTACAGCTGTGACCTGGTCGAGCAGCGACGGCCGCAGCCCCAGGACGCGCGTGGGAACGCGCACGAGGACCGAATGCATCGTGCCGTGAAAAGCGGCCTCATAGGGCTTCGCGTTCTCGATTACCGCGAGATCTCCCGCCCGTGTGACACTCTGCCTACCCCCCTGCTGGAACCGGGAGACGCCCGCTTCCTGGAGATGGACGAGAACCTGCGGCGTCATGTCCTCGTCCACCGGGGCGGCAGCCGCACGGCGGAGGCGGGCCACGTTCCAGCCTATTTCCGAGACTTTCACCGACCCCACCGCGCGGGTGGTCGCATGAGCCTTCAGGCGATTCGGGTCCGGGGGAAGGTCCACTTCTATGCGGCCGTTGATGGACCACGAGAATGCACGGATCGCGTCCGCACGATCGCCGGGAGCCAGCGACGCCACGTCGAGTCGATCTGTCATGCGGGCTCCCTCCAGAACTGCTTGCGGGGCTGCACGCCGGGACAGATCTCCACGGTACTGCGGCCGGCGGGTCGCTTTGCCGCTTTTACTGTATCTTGCACCTTTATTTTTCACGTAACCCCTCGGTAGGTCGACGGACCGTAGGTCCTGTCTCGTGCGGCGCTGCCGCGCCCATTCCGTGGAAGTCGGACCGCCGGTGGCGATGCCGCGCGCCGACGTGCTTCCTCGTCCGCGCGCGCCCGCGGACCCCCGTCGTCGGCCACCCGGGAGGGCGTGCCACAGCATGGCCGGCCCCCGGCGGTCAGGGTCGCGGAAAACTCCTTGCTCCCCGATCGGCCCGCTTGGTGGGATGCAGGGGCTTCGACGACGGGAGGGGACAGCTTGGCGGTGTTCGGCTGTGCGGGCTGCGGGGCGGTCCTGACTGCGGCGGTGTCGGAGGTGGCGTTGCCGATCCACCTCGCCGGCACCCACTGGGAGACGCTGCACCCGCCGCTGCTGGAGGCCGGAACCTACACCGTCGACCCTGAGCCGTACGGGCCGCCGTGGCGGGACGAGGTCGGCACACGCGAGGCGGCGGAGCGGGGGCTCTTCGCACCGTCCGGCGCGCTGTCCGACGGGTCGCCGGACACCGTCCTCCTCGCGCCCGGTGACATACGCGGCACCAGGCTGATCCTTGAGCGGGCCGGGGGGTACTGCATGGGGATCGACGGGAGCGACGGGCCGAACCTTGCCTGCCTGGGGTGCGATCTGCCGGTCGGAACGCGGATGGACGACTGCGGGTGCTGGCAGGTCGTCCGGCTCGTCCCGCAGGCAGTGGTGCGGCTGCCCAGCCCACCGGAGCGGCCGGTCATGGACTGGGCGGAGCTGCTGGCCACCGGCGCACTGTGGCACCGGCTGCGGGCGTACTGGGACATCCCGGCGGGCGTGGCTCTCGCCCAGGTGGTGGTGGCCGCCGGGGGCGCGCCGGTCGAGGTGGCGCCGGGGCCGGTCTCCGGACTCCTCGGCCGGGCACTCGGCGCGCTGCTGCCCGTGGGGGAAGGTGCGAAGCGGCTGGACCTGGCGGGACCGGGGTATGGCGAGCCCGCTGCCGACCTGGTGCTCGTGCCGGTCCATCCGCAGACCCGAGAGGTGTGGCGGCCGCGTGCCGGGGCGGTGCCGGTACCGATGGATGCCGCGCTCTGGGCCGAACTCGCCTTTCCGCCGCACCGGACCCGGCTGCCGGTGGTCGGCGGGCTGCCGCCCGGCGTGGAGCGGGACGATCCGCTGCCACCGCACCCGCTCTACCCTCTCCAGCCGTCCAGCGAAGCGTTCCGGTACACGCTGGCGCGGATGCCCGCCGTCAGGGAACCGTGGCTGCGGGCGATCTACGACCGAGTTTGACGTCCTGTCAGCGCCGGCTGCCCAACCACCGGCAACTGCTTGACGTGGCAAGCAAATACCAACATGCTTGTCGCGACAAGCATGTTGCCGCCGGTTCGCAGGACGTCGTCCCGTGTCCGGCCGGCCAGATCGGCCGAAGTCCGCGGACCACGGCCCTTGGGAGGACCCCCACATGGCACTTGCCGACAAGATCGCCCTGGTGACCGGCTCGACCGGCGGTATCGGCCGCGAGACGGCCCTGCTGCTGGCCGGCGCCGGCGCCGAGGTCGTCGTCACCGGTCGCCGCGCCGATCAGGGGGCCGAGACGGTACGCACGATCACCGAGGCCGGCGGCCGGGCCCGTTTCGTCGCGGCCGACCTCGAGGACCTGGACTCGCTGCGCGCGCTCGCGGAGGAGGCGGGAGAGGTCGACATCCTGGTCAACAACGCCGCGGTCTTCCCGATGCTGCCGACCGTCGAGCAGGACGCGGACTCCTTCAACCAGGCGGTCGCCACCAACATCCGGGCCCCGTACTTCCTGACGGCGGCCCTGGCTCCCGGGATGGTGGCCAGGGGTTCCGGGGCCATCGTGAACGTCAGCACCATGGGCGCCCGCGTCGGCCTGCCCGGCATGTCCGTCTACACCGCCACCAAGGCCGCGCTGGAGTCGCTGACCCGTACCTGGGCGGCCGAGTTCAGCCCGGCCGGCGTCCGCGTCAACGCCGTCGCTCCCGGACCGGCCGGCACCCAGTCGGTGATCGACCTGTGGGGCCAGGAGGCCGCGGAAGGGTTCGGCAAGATCACCCTGCTCGGCCGGATCGCCCAGCCCCGGGAGATCGCCGAGGTCGTCTTCTTCCTCGCCGACGGATCCCGTTCCGCCTACCTCACCGGCGCCACTGTCGCCGCCGACGCCGGCGCCACCGCGATCTGACTGCCACCCACGGCGGGGAGATACGCGGCCCGCGTGATCTCGCGGAGGCGCGGCCGGCGGTTCTTACCGGCCCCAGATGATGACGCAGGCGTCAGATCACCCGCGTTCTCGGCTCGTTGTCACACATCGACCGGCTGTCCGGTCTCAGTAGGCGCAGGCTGCATGACAGGGCAGTCTGCCGGCACGGACTGATCACCCGTGCCGAGCGGTGGCCATCGGCCCGGTGCGACACGGGCCCGGCTCGCCCGGAGCGCCCGCCTCCCGACAGTGGAGGCGGGCGCTCTGCGTCGCCCGGTCAGCCGTCCTTCGGGGCGCCCGCACGGACGCGGACGATCCCAACAGCGGTACGAGTACCGATGACGACACCGACAACGGTCAGCCCATGGATCTCCCGGTTGTCGCGGGCCATGGGTGACTCCGGGGCGAGTGAGGCAGCAAACACACCGAATGTTGTGACGACGAAGCACCGAGAATCCACGGTGTCTTGATCAATGACTCGCGTCCCGGCGGCGGTCACCGCACTGCTGTCACCACTTCGAGGCCGGCATGGACGGTGGGTTGGTCGAGAACCAGGCAACAAACACATCACATGGTGTGACTACGATGCACTGGACATCCTACGGCGACTCGATCAAGGACTCGTGTGAGACCTCATACTCCGGCCCGGCAGGGCCTGCCCATCCTGGCAGCGGTCACCGCGCTGCTGACGGTGATTCCCCCGGCCACAGCCGCCGACCACGCCCCCGCCGCGGTCAAGGGCGTCCCCATAGCCGACGGCGGTTCACTCGGCTCCACTCCGCGGACCGTCACCCTCATCACCGGGGACCGCGTCACCGTCACCCCCGGCAGCGACGGCCCCGCGACCGTCACCGTTGCCGCGCCGAACGGAGACCGGGCGAACGTACGCGTCAGCAGCAAGGACGGGGACGTCTACGTCGTACCCGCCGCTGCCGAGCGGCACTTGGCCGCCGGTCTCCTCGATGAGGCCCTGTTCAACGTCACCCGGCTCGTGGCCGACGGGTACGACGACTCACGCTCCCGTGGGCTGCCCCTCATCCTGGGCTATTCCTCGGACTCGCTGCGCAAGAACGACCTGGCGTCCCTGCCGGAGGGCGCCACCGGCGCGCGGACGTTGACCAGTATCGACAGCACCGCTGTCACCCAGAGCCACCGCCGGGCGGCGGACTTCTGGGCCGAGCTCACCCAGGCGACGTCCGCGGCTCGCGGCACCGCCGCGGGCGAGCCGTCGCTGAGCGGCGGCGTCCGCAAGGTGTGGCTGGACGGCAAGGTCAAGGCGACGCTCGAGTCGAGCGTCGCGCAGATCGGCGCACCGGACGCCTGGGCGCGCGGAAACACCGGCAAGGGTGTCGACGTCGCCGTCCTGGACACCGGATACGACAACGAGCACCCGGATCTCGCCGGTGTCGTCGCCTCGTCCCGCAGTTTCATCCCGTACGAGGACGTCGTGGACCGCAACGGTCACGGCACGCACGTCGCCTCCACCATCGCCGGTAGCGGCGCGGCATCCGACGGGAAGGAGAAGGGCGTCGCTCCCGGCGCGGCCCTCCACGTCGGCAAGGTCCTCGACAACTCCGGCTCCGGGTCCGACTCCTGGGTCATCGCCGGCATGGAGTGGGCGGCACGCGAGACCAAGGCGCGCGTCATCAGCATGAGCCTCGGCGGATTCGCCCCCGACGACGGCACGGACCCGCTCAGCCAGGCCGTGAACGCGCTCAGTGCCGAGACGGGCGCCCTGTTCACCATCGCGGCGGGCAACAACGGAGAGAACGGCGCATCCACCGTCGCGAGTCCGGGCTCGGCGGACGCCGCGCTCACCGTCGGCGCCGTCGACTCGACGGACGCCGTGGCCTCGTTCTCCAGCCGCGGCCCCCGGTTCCGCGACGACGCGATCAAGCCCGAGATCACCGCGCCCGGCGTCGGGATCCTCGCGGCACGCTCGCAGTACGCGACGTTCGGCAGCGGCTCCTACGCCTCCCTGAACGGCACCTCCATGGCGACCCCGCACGTCGCCGGGGCCGCTGCCCTCGTCGCGGCCCGCCACCCGCAGTGGTCCGGGGCCCGCATCAAGGACGCCCTCGTCAGCACGGCCGCCGAGACGCCCGCCAACACCGCCGACGACGGTGGCAACGGGCGTGTCGACGCCGCGGCGGCCTCCGCGGCCGACCTCGTGGCCACCGGCACCGCCGACGCGGGCATCCACTCCCTGGGCGGAAAGCCGGGGCAGACCGTGGACCGCCGGATCGAGTGGCTCAACTCCGGCGACAAGGCGGTCACCCTCACGCTGCGGGTCGACGCGCCCGACGCTCCGCAGGGCCTGTTCACCGTGGCGGACCGCCAGGTGACCGTGCCGGCCGGGGGTACCGCCGCGACCACGCTCACCACCGTCCTCGACCGCGCGCCGGCGGGTTCCCGCTTCACCGGACATCTCACAGGGCTGGCGGACGGCAAGCCCACCACGCGCACCCTGCTGGCCGTCAGCACCCGCGAGGAGTACCACCACCTGCGGCTGCACTTCCAGGGCCGCGACGGCGAACCGCTGGCGAACGTGGTGCGGGTCCAGCGCCATGGCGACGGGGCCCGCTTCGAAGGGGTCACCAACACACGCGGCGACATCGACCTCGTCGCGCCGAACGGCGTCTACACGGCGTGGATGTGGGGCGACGTCCGCGGCACCCACGGAGCCTCCTCGCTCGGGCAGGCGCTCCTGGTCAAGACCGGCATCCGGATCCACGACGCCGACACGTCGGTGACCGTCGACGGCAGGGAACTGCGACCGACCGAGGTCGTCACCCCGCAGAAGACCACGGCCGGTGCCGTCCGCGCGGACTTCTTCCGGTCGTTCACGGACGGCTCTCCCGCCATCGGCGAGGCCTCGACCCTCGCTCCCCAGCACGACAGCCTGTGGGCGCTGCCGGCGGGCAGGCCCACCGACGGCGATCTGCTGTACACCGTCCGGGCACGGATGGAGCAGCCTCTGCTCAGCCTCTCCTCGGGCTCCCAGGAGTTCGACGACCTGACGCTGGAGCCCGGTGCGGCCCGGCCGGCCGACCGTACGCACACCCTCCCGGCCGTCTTCGCCGGTGACGGCCGAGAGCAGGACTACGCGGCGGCCGGGGCCCGGGGCAAAGTGGCGGTGGTCCGCTACGTGCCCCTGCCGGACGGAGACGACGACCGCGATTCCCGGGCCGTCGCTCACGACCAGATAGCCGCCGCCGAGAAGGCAGGCGTGGCGGTCCTCGTCATCGTCAACGGCGACAGCGGACGCTACTGGCCGAGCGGCAGCCGTAGCAAGATCGTCGTCGCGGGCGTCTCGCGAACCGAGGGCGAGATCCTGATCGACCGCATCCAGAGCGGTTCCGGCTCGGTGCCCATGCACATCACCGGCCGCTCCACGACCGACTACCTCTACGACCTGGTACGCACCTGGCGCGGCGGCATCCCGAAGGCCCTGCGCTATGCGCCCGGCAAGAAGGAACTCGCCCGGGTCGACGTCGATTTCCGCACGAAGAACAACGTGTACGAGAACCGGTTCGACATCCAGCCGTACCAGCTCTTCCAGCTGGACACGACCCGGCTGTCGACCTCCGGCGCGCGACGCACCGACTGGGTGACCGCCGCCCCCGACGCCGTCTGGAGGGAGGAGGCCCATCAGAGCGGCAGCCAGTACTCGGACCAGTACTCCGGCCGGGTCGCCTACCCGGCGGGGCGTGCCACGAACGTCCAGTGGTTCGGCCCGATCGAACGGCCTCGCATCGTCGAGTACCTGGACACCCCCCGGCGCTCGGGCGACTTCGTCCTCGGACAGATCCCCGGCTTCGGCGACGGCGGCCGCAATCACGCCGGCACCGGTGGCCCCGGCACCACGGCGCAGTCCGTCGAACTCCACCGGAGCGACAAGCTGCTCGGGAGCACCGACGGCCCCTACTTCCAGTTCGCGCTTCCGAGCGCCGCGAGCCGCTACCGGCTGGTGACCACCACGAAGCGCACCGAGGGGTACCCGTACTCCACCTCCACCCGCACCGAGTGGGGCTTCACGTCCGAGAAGCCGCGGAACGGCAATGCGCCGCTGCTCCCCCTTGTGCAGTTGGACTACGCCATCCGCACCTCGACCGACGGAACGGCCCGGCGTGACGCACAGCTTGTGGTGGAGCCGTCGCACATCCCAGGCGCCTCCACGGCCCGGGTCCGCACCGACAAGGTCGAGGTGTCGTACGACGACGGCAGGACCTGGCAGCGCGTCAGGCTGCAGGACCTGCGGGACGGCGCCGCGCGCGTGACGTTGGACGCTCCGCGGAAGGCCGCTTTCCTGTCGCTGCGGGTCCACGCCTCGGACACGCGGGGCAACACCGTGACGCAGACCGTCATCCGGGCCACCGGCCTGAGCTGACCGTTCGTCACCGGCGGA
Organism: Actinacidiphila glaucinigra; assembly: GCF_900188405.1. Taxonomy (GTDB): domain Bacteria; phylum Actinomycetota; class Actinomycetes; order Streptomycetales; family Streptomycetaceae; genus Actinacidiphila; species Actinacidiphila glaucinigra. Next base: position 8,414 of record NZ_FZOF01000011.1, read on the forward strand.
CCTCCCGATCCGTCGGCGACCGGGCCGAGTGGGTACCACTCGGCCCGGTCGACCTCGAAGAGCACTGACACGTCATGGCGAGGGCCGTTGCCGTACTCAGTCGGCCCTCTCCCGCCGGGCCCGCACCGGCCGGGCTCAGACCACGATCTTGCGCGGGTTGAAGTTGCCACCCGGGTCCGCGGCCTCGAAGAGGCCCGACATGACCGCGACGCCCTGCGCCGAGATGTCCTCCTCCAGCCACGGCGCGTGCTCCAGGCCCACGCCGTGGTGGTGCGAGATCGTGCCGCCCGCGTCGACGAACGCCTGCTGAATCGCGCGCTTGACCGTGTCGTACTCGCCGAGCGGGTCGTCACCGAACACGAAGGCGAAGGTGAAGTACAGGCAGGCGCCGGAGTGGTACGAGTGCGACATGTGGCACATCGTCCAGCCCTTGCGGCCGATCTCTTCGTAGGCGCTGTCGGCCGCGTCGTAGACCGCCGCATGGATGCCGCGGAGTTTCGACCACGGACCGGCTGTCTCGCTCACATCGCCGGCGGCGCCGTGGTCGAGCAGGAAGTCGCGGATGTACGGCGTGTCGAACTTCTTCTGGTCGTAGAGCGCACCAGGTCCCTTGCCGACGCCGATGCCGTGGTGCTTGCGCACGATCCGGTCGACGACCGACTTCTGGCGCTTCGCGTGCGCCGTGTCCCCTTCGAAGCCGATGAAGGAAAGGCAGATTTCGTCCAGGTTCCAGCCACGCCGCTTGAGGTACGCCATGAGGCCGGCCTGCGCCTTCTTGGCGATTCCCTTCGACGCTTTGCTCGTCGCCAGCGAGAAGCCGGTCTCGTGCGCGTCCGAGATGCGCGTGACGGAGGGCGAGACGTCGCTCGCGGCGATCTCCTGCATGGCGGCGAGGCCGTGGTCGAAGTCCTTGAAGAAGTAGGCGTAGATGCCACGGCTCTCGGGGAGCCGGTGCACCTGCACCGTGGCCTCGGTGATGACGCCGAGCCGCCCCTCCGAGCCCACCACCATCTCCCGCACGCTCGGCCCGGTCGACGCGCTCGGGACGGCGCGGATCACGAGGACCCCGCCGGCCCGCACGACACGCAGTCCCTTGACGATGTCCGCGATGTCGCCGTACTTGTCCGACTGCATGCCGGACGAGCGGGTGGCGACCCACCCGCCGAGCGAGGAGTGGGTGAACGAGTCGGGAAAGTGCCCCATCGTCCAGCCGCGGTTGTTGAGTTGGGCCTCGAGGTCAGGGCCGAGCGCCCCGGCCTGGATGCGCGCCAGACCGGAGTCGGTGTCGATCTCCAGTACCCGGCTCAGGCGGCCGAGGTCGAGCGCGACGACCACCCGCGACTCGTCCGGGTGCGGCTCGAGGCTGCCCGCGATGTTGCTGCCGCCGCCGAAGGGGATGATCACGGCGTCGGCCTCGACGGCCGCGTCGACGACGCTCTGGACCTGCGCCTCGTCCGCCGGGTAGACGACCACGTCGGGAGTGCGCGCGATCTCGCCGGCTCGGAGGCGGACCAGGTCACGCAGGCTCTTGCCGTACGTGTGGACGACTCGGGACAGGTCGTCGACGACGGCGTTGCCTGGCCCGACGATGCCGATCAGGACGCTGAGGAACTCTTCCGGCGCCCTCGAGGCCGGTACCTTCAGCTGTGAGAAGTCGGGCCGTCCGGTGCGCTCGCCCGCCCAGAGATCGAGACCGACGGCCCTGTGCACGAACGGTGCGAATCCGGGCTTGTCCTCGTGGTGGAAGCCGACGCCTTCCACGCCCCAGCCCCACCACTTCATGTGTTTCACATCACCGGTGCGCATGGCGTCGGTGCGGGAAGCGGGTTCGGTCACGGACGGTCTCCTTCAGCTGTCACGGCGTGAGGTGGCATGGGTGCCGAGGATCCGGTCGGAGTTCTCCTCGGCCAGGCTGACGATCGTCGAGCGGATGCGTTGGCTGAACTCGTCAACGGACTCTCCGGGCAGGGCGGTGAGCGGTTCGCCGAAGACCACCCCGACGGGCAGGCGGCCCGGCTTCGGCCAGCTCGATCCGCGCGGATGCGCCGCGTACGCCCCGATGACCGCGACGGGGAGTACGGGCACCTCGGCGGACGAGGCGAGCGCCGCTGCCCCGGGCTTGAACGCCCCGAGGGATCCGTCGCGCGAGCGAGTGCCCTCGGGAAAGATCAGGAGCGGCACGCCCCGGTTCAGCAAGGCTTTGGCGCTCACTCTGCGGGCGCTCGTTCCGGTGCGGTCGACCGGGAAGGCGTTGAAGAAGAGGGCCGTGAGGCCGCGCCGCCGCCACACGTCGAAGAAGTAGTCGGCGGCGGCTCCCACCGCGAGGTAACGCGCCAGTCGGCGGGGCAGCGCGCCCATGATGAGTGGCGTGTCGAGGTGAGAAGTGTGGTTGGCGACGACCACATACGCGTCCTCGACTTTTTGCAGGCATTCGCGCCCGAGTACCGTGACGCTGGTCATACGCCACACGACGGGCTTAAGCAGCCCCCGCTGCGCGACGAAGCGCGCTGCGGCGTGAAAGCGTGAGGTGAAACGGTCGCGCGTCGTCGCGGGCATCCGCTTCCTTCCCGTGCGGGCTCGCCCGCACCAATTTTTCAGTGCGTGCGGCTGTCGTTGCGGCTGGAGGAGATCCGCCGCGAGATCCACCGCACGGTGTGGCGTGGGAGATGGCGTGTGAACCAGATGAGCAGCCGGTACCGGAAGCTCGGCATGGAGATGACCCGTCCGCGCCGCACGTCGCGCAGACTGCTCTCCACGAGTCGATCGGCGTCGAGCCAGAGGAAGTCCGGAACGCTCGACGACCGGATTCCGGCGCGGGCGTGGAACTCCGTGCGGACCCAGCCCGGGCAGAGCGCCGTCACGGTGACGCCCGTTCCGTGCAGCTCGTTCGCCAGACCTTCGGTGAGTGAGATCACGAAGGCCTTGACGGCCGAATAGCTCCCCATCGTGACGAATCCGGCCGTGCTGGACACGTTGACGATCGCTCCGTGTCCGCGTTCGCGCATGGCCCGCCCGGCAGCGCCGGCGAGGACCAGCACCGCGCGGCCCATGACCTCGATCGCCCGGTCGTGCGGGGCGGTGTCGGCCGAGGTTATCGATGCGTGCACGCCAAAACCGGCGTTGTTCACGAGCATCTCCACCGGACGGGCGGGGTCCTCCACCCGGGCGGCGACACGCTCGACGTCGGCGCGGTCGGACAGGTCGGCGGGCAGCACCTCGACGGCGCGGCCCCGGGCTTCGAGCTCGACCGCCATCCGGCCGAGACGCTCCCTGTCGCGCGCCACCAGGACCAGGTCCCATCCGCGGTCTGCCAGAGCGCGCGCGAACGCCGCTCCGATACCGGACGTCGCACCGGTGACAAGTGCGACTCCCGTACGGCTCAGCATAGTTTCATATGCCATCTTCTTGGCATCCGAGCTCCCCGCTCGTAGCTTTCACATGGGTGGCGAGCGGGTCCACGCCGTCGAGCCGGCAGCAGCCGATGGCTGACTGCCCGCGCCTGACACATCCTTCGTTTCCCGGCTCAGACCGTTTGACCACGCACGCATCAACCGTGTGACACGAGCTTCCGCAGACGCTCGTGCGGACTCGGGATCCGCCCTGCATTCCACCCGCCACGATCCGCCTGTTTGCCCCGAATCATCCCCTCACCCGCACCATCCGCCCCCCGAGCGGAACCAGGCCACGTGTCACACATGCGCAGGCCTCCTGGTCACACGCCATAGCCCCTGAGGTCTTTCGCACGTTCCGGGGCCGTCACCAAGTCGCCCCCACTCCGGCCCCCAGAAAGCCCGCGCATGAACTCAAACGACGAGGCGCCGACCACGCCGCCCGGGACAGCGGGCTTCAACGTGCGTGAGTTCGCCCGCACGGCACACGGCAGCCACCGCGGAAGGCTCGACCTCGCGTCGCTCGCCGAAGAGCCGCTCGACACCGATTCCCTCCGGCTCGTTCGCGCGCTGCGCGACATGGAACGCACCACACTCCACCGCGTGCGCGACCTCCTGGTGACGGCGACGCACAAGGACGCCCGGGTCACCGCGTTCCTCACCACGTGGATGTTCGAGAGGTACTGGATCGCCGACGCCCTCGACGCCGTCCTGGACGCCTCACCCGCCGCCCACGGCCTCCCTTCGAGCGCCGGCCCGGCACGGCGGGTACTGGCGGAGCGCCGCGAGCGCCGTGGACCGATCCGTCGTTCCCTCATCGCCAACATCACCGGTACGCAGATCGTCGCCGAACACGTGACGACGAGTCTCGTGGACGAATGGATCACACAGGCGGCCTACCGGCGTCTGCCCGGAGTGTCCCCCGCCATGGCGTCGATCATCGGACCCGTGGTGGAGATCAAACAGCGCCACATCCACTTCCTCGCGGAGGAGGCGGAACTGCGGCTCGGGCGCTCGGCCCGCGCCCGGCGCATCACCCGTCGCGCCCTGCGGCGCTCCGCCTGGCCACTCGGCTCGGTCGACCGCTCCCGGCACGAGCGCACCTTCTTCGAACGCCAAGTCTTCGGCGACCAGAGCGGAAGGGCCGAGGCGGCCCGGATCCGCGCCATGGTCGCCGCACTCCCCGGCATCGGTCCCGGTGTCGCGTCCACCGTGGAATCGAGGCTCCTTCCGTGATGCCGCACACCGCCGAGACCGAACTCGGCACCGCGCACGTCCTGCTCACCGGCGCCACCGGCTTCGTCGGGCAAGCCGTGCTCGAGCGGCTCCTCACCGATCACCCCGCCACCCGCATCTCGCTCCTCGTACGCGGGAAGGGCGGACAGACCGGGCAGGACCGGCTCCGGCGGCTCCTGCGCAAACCCGTGTTCGGGCCCTGGCGAGAGGCTGTGGGAGCCGAGGAGGCCGAGCGTGTCGTCGGCGAGCGGATCACCGTGCTCGACGGCAGCATGACCAGCGTTCCCGAGCTGCCCTCCGACCTCGACGTCGTGATCCACTCGGCGTCGACCGTCTCCTTCGACCCTCCCATCCACGAGGCCTTCGACACGAACGTCAACGGTGCCGTCAGCCTCTACCAGGCCCTGCTCGCCTCCGGTTCGGACCCGCACGTCGTCCACGTGTCGACCTGCTATGTCGGGGGACTCCGCCGCGGTGTGGTGGCCGAGGGCAAGCTCGAGCACGACGCCGACTGGCGCACCGAGTGGCGCTCCGCGACACAGGCCCACGAGCGCACCGAGCTGACATCTCGGGAACCGGCGCGGCTCGAGCGGTTCATGTCCCGCGCCCGCCGCGACCACGGCAAGGAGGGCCCGATCGCGGCGGCCCGCGCGAGCGAGGACGCCCGGCGCGAGTGGGTACGCTCCCACCTCGTCGACGCCGGCCGGCGGCGCGCCCAGAGCCTGGGGTGGACCGACGTCTACACACTGACGAAGGCACTCGCAGAACGCGCCGCGGAAGACCTCTGGGGCGAGGCCGGACACCGGCTCTCGGTGGTCCGGCCCGCGATCATCGAGAGCGCACTCCGGCATCCGTTCCCCGGCTGGATCGACGGCTTCAAGGTCGCCGACCCTCTGATCTTCGCCTACGGCCGCGGCCAGTTGCCGGACTTCCCGGGGCTGCCCGACTCGATCCTCGACGTCATCCCCGTCGACTTCGTCGTCAACGCCATCCTCGCCGCGGCGGCCAACCCGGCCCCTGCCGACGAGCCGGCGTACTTCCACATCGCCTCGGGCGCGTCGAATCCGCTGCCGTTCCACCGCATGTACGAGAACGTCCGCGACTACTACGTGCAGCACCCGCTGCCCAAGGACGACGGTTTCGTCGAGGTACCGACCTGGAAGTTCGCGGGCGAACGCAAGTTCAACCGACGTCTTCTGCTGGCGAAGAAGAAGGCCGACCTGTGGGACGCCGGCCTGCGGCTGCTGCCGAACGACGAGCGAAAGCGCGCTCTCGCAGCCCAGAACGCCAAACTGCGCGCCGGCATCGCCACCCTCGGCAACTTCACCGACCTCTACCGCGCGTATGTGCAGACCGAGATCATCTTCGACGACCGCAACGCCCGCGCGCTGAACGACGCCCTTCCGGCCGAGGTACGCGAGGACCGCGGCTTCGATGTCGAGCGGATCGACTGGGAGGAGTACCTGCAGAAGGTGCACCTCCCCTCCCTGAGCAAGCTGACAGCGGCCCACCGCCGCCGGAAGGCCGCGGCCGCCAAGCCCGCAAGCGCCTGCCCGAAACCGGAGCTGCCACGGCGTACCGACGTGCTCGCCGTCTTCGACCTCGAACGGACCGTCCTCGACTCCAACATCGTCGAGCAGTACCTCTGGGTGCGTACCTCGGGCTTCCGCAAGGCGGCCTGGCCGAAGGAGGCCGCGGACCTGCTCGTGGCGCTGCCCGGCTACCTCCGCGCCGAGAAACGCGACCGCGGCGAGTTCATCCGCGCGTTCCTGCGCCGCTACCGCGGCATGCCCGTCGCCCGTCTCGAGCAGGTCGTAGGACGCGGCTACGCCGACACGATGCTGCGGCACACGTGCGCGGACGCCCTGACGCGCATCCGCGAGCACCGTGCGGCGGGCCACCGCACCGTCCTGGTCACCGGCTCCATCGGCCTGCTCGCCGCTCCGCTCGCCGGCCTGTTCGACGAGGTCGTCGGGAGCTCCATGCACGTGAGGGACGGTGTGCTCACCGGCTACCTCACGAAGCCGCCGCTCGTCGACGAGGCGAGGGCCGCATGGCTTCGGCGGTACGCCGAGGAAGGCGGCTACGACCTCGCGGCCTCCTACGGCTACGGCGACAGCCACTCCGACCTGGCGTGGCTGTCGCTGCTGGGCAAGCCCTCGGCGATCAACCCCGACGCCGAACTGGCGCGCGCGTCACACAAGAGGAACTGGGACATCCACCGCTGGAAGAGGGGCGGTTCGGGTGTACGCAGCGAGGTCGTCGCCGCACGGGTGACGATGCCGCCGCGCACCGAAGAGGAGAGTGACTGATGGCTTTCGACATCGACAAGTACGCGAAGAACTCCACCGCGGTGCAGTGGGCCGACCTCGACTTCGACGAGTTCGAGCGCGACCCGCTGTCCGAGGGGACACTGCGCACGCTGCGGTACATGTGCGACATCGAGTACCACACGGTGTGCTACATGCGCGATCTGCTGACGACTCCGTCCCACAACGAGCCCGCGGTGGGCACCTTCATGACGATGTGGAACCGCGAGGAGTTCTGGCACGGCGAAGCGCTCGCGGCCGTGCTCAAACGCCACGGCGTCCGAATCGACTTCGACGAGCTCAAGGCGACCCGTCTCAAGCTCGGCTGGCAGGACCGCTTGGGGACGGTGAAGCAGACGGCGATGAGCCGCCTCGTCGGACATGACTTCGTCGCGGTGCACATGGCGTGGGGCGCGGCGAACGAGTGGTCGGCCACCGCGGCGTACCAGCGGCTCGCCGCGTTGGAGAGCCACCCGGTGCTGGTGCCGCTGCTGAAGCGGATCGCACAGCAGGAGACGAAGCACGTCGCGTTCTACGCGTCGCAGGCGCGTGACCGTCTCGCGGCGAGCAAGAAGGCCCGCAAGGTGGCCCGGTTCGCACTCGAGAAGGCCTGGGGCCCGGTCGGCTCGGGCGTGATGTCTGAGAGCGAGGTCACGCACGTCATGACCCACCTCTTCGCGGGCCCCGAGGGCCGCAAGCTCATCCGCGACATCGATGCACACATCGCGAAGCTGCCGGGGATGGACGGGCTGCGCATTGTGGAGGATTCCATGGACAAGCGCGGGATCGCGGCCTGAGTCCCTCGCACACACGCGGTCGTCCCACTCGTCACCGTGGATGGGGCCGATGGTGCGCGGGGACCACGGCACGAGGCCCGGTCGCCGTCTGCGGCACCCGCAGGACGGCGATGCCGAGGTGCGTGACCGCCGGCGAGCGCCCGGTCCGGTCGGGCATAACCGTTCCCGCAGGTCACGCCACGCAGATCAGGGCAGGTGGTGGAGGTGAGCGCGAGTGGTGGGCGTCATACCGTCCGGGCTTGACCTTCACACTAATGTCAATCTTTAGCTTCGGTTCAGTAGCTGAAAGCCAGCTGAACGGCGCAAGGAGACATTGCCATGTCCAAGACTCTGACAGGACGGACTGCGCTCGTGACCGGAGGGTCGCGGGGCATCGGTGCGGGGATCGCCCGTGAACTGGCGCGCGAGGGTGCAAACGTTGCCATCACCTACCGAAAGTCACGCGAGCAGGCGGAGGAGGTTGTCGCCGACCTGGTCGCTCTCGGGGTGAAGGCGCTCGCCGTACAGGCGGATCAGTCCGTTCCCCACGAGGCGTCGACCGCCGTCGAACAGGCTGCCGAGTTCCTGGGCGGCCAGATCGATGTGCTGGTGAACTCGGCCGGGGTCGCCGTCATGGGCACCGTCGACCAGTTGGACCTGGAGCTTCTCGAAGGGGTCCAGCAGATGATGGCCACCAATGTGATGGGGACCGTCGTCACCACGCATGCCGCGTCGCGCTTTCTGTCCGACGGCGGGCGTGTCGTCCTGATCGGAAGCATCGTCGCCCATCGCGTTCCCGTACCTGGCGTCGCCGAATACGCGGCGAGCAAGGCGGCGATCGACCAGCTCGGGCGCGGGTGGGCGCGCGACTTCGGCCCGCGCGGCATCACCGTCAATGTCATTCAGCCCGGAGCGACGGACACGGACATGAACCCCGCGGACGGGCCGAACGCCGCCCCGCAGGTGGCCATGACACCCCTGGGACGCATGGGCACCACCGAGGACATCGCCAAGGCGGTCGTCTTCCTCGCCGGTGAGAACGCTTCCTACATCACGGGTGCACGGTTGACCGTCGATGGCGGATTGAGCATCTGATTCGGACGCAGTACCCATGTCACGCGGGGCTCCGATGCCGGAAAGCGACGGGACCGGAGCCCCGCCACTGGGGAATCCGTCCGTTGCGGCATTCTCCGGCCCACCTTCGCCTCATCGGCGGCGTCAGCCTCGCACTCCCCCATGGCGCCTCGCGGCAGGTGGACGCTCGACCGCGCAAGCCTCGCTGTCACTCCCCGACCAGGACCATGACTCCATCCGCGGTCGTGGGTACGGGGGCCTCGGCGTCCTCCTGGAAGCGCAGGTACGCCTCGATCGCGCGCTGATTGCGTTGCAGCACGTCGATGCGCCGCTTGATACTGGTGAGTTGACGCCGCAGGCCCTCCAGGTCCTTGGCGTCCGGGCACTCCCGCGCGTGTGCTTCGCCCTCGGCGGACTCCAGACAGGGCAGGACCTCGCGGATCATCTCCGTCGTCAAACCGACTTCGAGAAGTTCGCGGATCTGGTGTACCCGGTCGATGGCCGGCTCGCCGTACGTGCGGTATCCGTTGGGACTCCGGAACGGCGTCAGGATGCCGACCTCTTCGTAGTAACGAAGCAACCGCGGCGCGACACCGGTCTTCGCGGCCAGCTCGCCGATCTTCACATTGCCCTCCCTTAGCCAGGCATTCGCGCCGACGGCAGGCTTCGTCGTCGCACAGGTAGGCGGTCTCACCTTCGGCCGCAAGACCTTCACATTACTGTAAAGGTTTGGATTCTTCCACGGCCCCGAAGGTGAGGTCCAACCACCCCCACCCCGGTCCCATCAATGTGGCACAAACCGCAATAAAAGTACCAATCCGCACTCCGCTTTCCACGGCCGGCCGACCGACGCCGGCCCGGGGATCCGGCCGCCGTCCGGGCCGATGCGCGACCCGGACAGCGGGATGGGATCAGAGCAGCTTTCCGCGGGCCTTCGCCGTCCGGACTTCGGCACAGGCGCTCTCGGCATCGGCCGGGCCCACCACGTCCTTGGCCGCGGCAGGGTCGGGACCGGTCCTGGTGGTGCGCCTCGCCGGCGGCGTGCTCACACCCACGCGGGACCGAGGACGTCCTGCAGACCGGCGGCGGCGAACAACCGTCGACGGGACTCCTCCAGCCGCTCCTGCGCCTGGGCGGCCTGCCCGGTCAGCTTGCCGTGGCGCTTGAGGATCCGGCCGTCCACGAGGACCGTGTCCACGTCCGCCGGGCCGGCGTTCAGTACCACGGTGGTCACGGCGTCGTTGAGCGGGCTCAGGTGAGGGCGGCGGGCGTCGACGAGGATGACGTCGGCGCGCTTGCCCGGGGTGAGGGAGCCGATGCGGTCGCTCATGCCCCAGGCCGCGGCGCCGGCGGTGGTGGCGAACCCGAGGACGTCGTGGTGGTCGAGCTCCACCTCCATCGGCGGTTCGTCGCGGGCCAGCGCCGCGGCGTTGGCACGAGCCCGCTCGGCGGCGAGGGTCAGGCGCATCTCGCTGAAGAGGTCGGTTCCGGCGCCGGCGATGGTGTCGGCGCCGAGGGCGGGCTGGATGCCGTGGGCCAGGGCTCGGCCGGTGATGGGGAAGGTGCCCATGGCCATCTGCATGTCGACGGTCGGGCAGGGTGTGATGTGGCCCCCGGTGGCCGCGATCCGCTTCAGATCCTCGTCGCTGAACGCCGCCCCGTGGGCGTGGTGCACGTCAGGGCCCAGCAGGCCCAGTTCCTCCAGTGTGCCGATGGTTCGGTACTTCGACAGATAGCCGGGGATGCCGGAGTGCATGCTCAAGGGGACGGCCAGTTCGCGGGCAAGGCGTACGTCGTCGGCGGTGGTCTGCGCGGTGGAGAACTCCGGTCCGCGCAGCGCCAGGCCCATGGTGACGCGGGCGTCGTCGTCGGACAGCACCTCGGCGCGCATGCGCCGGGCGTCGGCGGGGTGTCGCTCGGAGCTCTCCACGAACCACTTCATCACGCCCTCGCCCACGGGCGGACCGTAGAGGAACACCGCGCGGATGCCCGAGTCGCGCAGGGCGCGGACGTTCTCGTCCGCGTGCTCGGGCGTGGTGACGATGTGGGACCAGTCGGCGACGGTCGTGACTCCGGCGTTGACGGCCTGCAGAGCGCCCCACAGCACGCCGGCGTAGACGTCGCGCGGCTCGTACTTGTCGAGCAGCCCGGCCAGCACCACCTGGAAGTAGCCGCCGAGGGATACCTTGCCCCCGGCGCCGCCGATGGCCCCCTGCCACACGTGGCGGTGCGAGTCGACCAGGCCCGGCATGACCACATGGCCTGACGCGTCGATCACTTCGGCACCCTCGGCCTGGAGCCCGTGGCCCACGGCGGCGATGGTGTCACCACTCACCAGCACGTCGGCGCCCGGCAATTCGCCGAGGCGCGGGTCACCTGTGACGACGTGGCCGCCTCTGATGAGGATGGGGTTGTTTGTCATTCTTTGCCCTTTCTGGTCATGCATGAGCTCCAGTGTCCGGTCAGGCACTTACACTTGTCCAACATTAAACTTTGATGGATTGAGCAATGTCCCTGCTGAACTGCCCGAGAAGTGAGGTGCCATGGAATTCCGCAGGCTGCAGGCATTCATCGCGGTCGCGGAGGAGCGGAGCTTCACCCGGGCCGCCGAGCGCCTGAACCTGGTGCAGTCCGGAGTCTCGGCGTCGATCCGCGCCTTGGAGAAGGACCTGGGTACGCCGCTCTTCGCGCGCACCACTCAGCGCGTGGAACTGACCGCGGCAGGAGCGGCGTTGGTGCCTCAGGCACGCCGCGTACTCGGTGCGCTGCGCACGGCCCGGCAGGCGGTCGACGAAGCTCGCGCCGGCCTGAGCGGAACACTGGAACTCGGGATCCTGTACGGGCTCACTCCCGGAGACATTCTTCGCACCCTCGCAACGTTCCGCCGAGCGCATCCGGGAGTCGAACTGCGTCTGCGCGGCCCTGGCAGCCGCGGTTCCAGTTCCCACGTCGAGGATCTGCGCAAGGGCGATCTCGATCTGGCTGTCCTCATGACCGCCGGCCGGCCCCTGGATGGGCTCCGCCTGCACTCGCTCGTCACCGAGTCCGTCGTGCTCGCCTGTGCATCAGACCATCCGCTGGCCGACCGGTCCAGTGTGGAGCTCGCCGACGTCATGGGATACGACGTGATCGACTTTCCTGTCGGGTGGGGAATGCGATCCGCTGTGGACTGTGCCTTCAGCCGTGCCGGACTGCCGCCGCGCAAGGCGATGTTCGAGATCGACGACATTCCCACGGCGCTCGACCTCGTCCGGCACGGGCTGGGCCTCGCCTTCGTACCGGAGCGTATTGCCTCAGACGTCGCCGACATGCGCTTCCTCACCGTAGGGCAGTACCGCCCCACGTACGACGTGTGCCTTGCCGAGCCGGAAGATCGCCCGCTGAACCCGACGGCCCGGGCGTTCCTGGCCGAGGCACTGGGCGCCGCACGGCGCGGTGAGAGCACGTCAGCCACACTCGAGGCCGCTTCTGCCGGGCAGGCCAGGGGGGCGGCGTAGCATCTGGTCGAACTCCGGGGCGGCTTCACGCGCGCAACTGCTGCACACGATCGCGGCCGTCGGTGGTGATGGATGCGGCCGCTGCGCTGCGCCAGGGCGGTTCGCGGAGGTGTCCGATGAGAATACTCATCGGACACCTCCTCATGCGGAGCGACGCTTCATCAGGCCCGGCGGCTGCCGACCCTGGCACTGCCCGACTCTTCCGGCACCTGACGCCGTGGGTCCCTGATCCGGGCGGCATGCCAGACGAATGAGTAGATGACCAGCCCCAGTGCGATGCCGAAGCCGGCGCCGATGACGATGCGCCGCAGGGCGACCTCGATCGACGCAAAGGAATTCACGTCAAGGACGCGCTGCGCGACACCGAGGCCGCACGCCGCGACGAGCGCGAAGATCACGGCGTTCCGCGCCCGGTTGCCGAGGACCAGGCTGGTGGCGGGCGGCACGGAGACCGCACCGCTCCACTTGCGGCGAAGCCAGAATCCGATGGCCATGAGGCCGGCGACGCTGCTCACGTACTGCGTGAACCGGAGCACGTCGAGCCCACCGATGACAGGGGTCCGCATGAAGGAGACGTGCTCGTCGACGAACATGTCGTAGTGGGTGAAGGAATCCCAGACGAGGTGGGTGACGATGCCGATCAAGGCAGAAAGCAGAGTCCAGAGCGTACGCCGGGCCGCGCCCGCCGCTCCCCCTCCGTAGCCGGGGGCTTCACGGACTCGTGCGGCAAGCTTCGGCACCATCGCGAGCACGGGCCGCTTCACCAGCATGTAGAGGGGCACCAGGGCGAGCGCATACACCAGATCGATCCCGATACCCGTGAAGGAATGCGTACGGGCGAGGCTCAGGTACGGCTCCCACCACACCGGATGATCGGCCTGGATCCCGATGAATTCGGGCACGTCGGGCGCAACGCAGCCGGTGACCAGCGCGGGCATCACAAAGGGGTGTCTGGCCACCATGAGGACAGCGGCTGGATGGGACAGGGTAAAGGGCATGACGACGCAGGCTCTCTTCAGACCGACGGGGCCCGTCACGGGCATGGTTACGAGGGCCGGGAAACCCGGAACTGACACGGAGGGCGGGGTCTTCTCACCGCGGGCTCCAGGCCGGTCCCCCGGTTCTCTCATCGAAGCGGGTTCCAGGAGCCCTCAGGGCCAAGGCCCTTTCTCGTCCTGGGCACGGATTTCAGGCGCGTGCTGCGCGGCGACGTTCACGTCCGCCCCGTACCGCGTGCGTGAAGCCGCGAACGGGCCGAGAACACCCGCGCAATAGGGGTGTCAGCAGCCGCGGCGCCCACGACCAGGGCCTCCGGAACGAACGGGCGGCGAACAGCGGCGGGGGGAATGGCACTGGTATCCCGCTTCTTCTGGGGCGGAACCGGTGTCACCAAGAGCGCCCGTCACCAATACAACGCTCAAGAGATTACTCATCTCAACGGACTATCGCAAGACGCGCACGCCCCTGCCCGGGCGAGAGGCCTCGTCCGGGTCCGAAGCGGGGTTCAGCGCGGGCGGCGCACCGTTCGAAAGGCAGCCGGCACAGCGCCTGTGAGCGCCAGTGCGAGAAGCCCGCCCAGCATGGGCCGCGCGTCACCCCACGCCGTGCAGGCATAGGTGATCATCGGCGGGGAGGCAAGCGCCACCGCGCCGGCCTCACGCAGGCCGCGCGAGCCCTCGCGCAGTGCGAGCACCACTCCGGAGGCCGAGAGAACGAGGAGCGGCCAGGCCCCGTACTCCGTGCTGACGCCGAAGGCGCGCGTATTCACAGCGACGACGGGCAGCCACGCGCACCCGGCCATGATCCCTGCCGTCGTCTGCAGGCGCCTGTCGGCCCGGCGATCCGGAGGGCAGGCGAGCACCACGGCAACCGTCGTCAGGGCCACCGCGGGAGCGACCACGAGCTCGCCGAAAACGCACGCTGCCAGCGCGGCCGACCCGAGCAACCCCGACACCGCCACGACCACGCCGGGCACCCACCGGCCGCACAGGGCCATGATCGCGCCGCCGCACACCAGGAGAGAGAAGAGCAAGGCCAGCCCGTAGTCGAGCGGCAACGTGGCAAGCTGCAGTCCCACCGGGGCCGGCGAGGTCACCATTCCCGCATACCAGGAGGTCAGCCGCAGGCCGTGCACCACCGCGCCGGCTCCGAGAGCGAACGGGGCCGCGGCTGCGACGAGCCGGCCCGCGGGCGCGGTCGAATGCAGGCCAAGCCGAATCCGCACGGCATGTGCGGCCAGATCCGCATCCGCGCGCAGTCGCGCCGGTCGCGACATCCCCGCCGTCATCTCCTCGTGGATGTCCGCGATCTCTCCACCGTAGGCGGCGCGGTAATCGGCCGGATAGAGCCGCAGCACGCGACGGATCACGCCGGTGCCGCCGTACCGGCGATCCCCAGCCGCCTTCGGGCCTCCCGTGCGGTGGCAGCCAATCGCTCGGCCTCCACTGCCAGCCGCTCACGGCCTGCTGTCGACAGCGCGAAAATACGTCGCGCCCGGCTGTCCACGACCTCTTCCCGCTCCACCTCGATCAGCCCCTCCGCCAGCAACCGGTCCAGCGCCCCGTACAGTGCCCCGGTGCGCGGTACCACCCGGCCGTCGGTGATCGCCTTGACCTCCTGCGCGATGGCGTACCCGTGACGCGGCGCGTTCGCCAACGCCGTCAACACCAGCACTCCCAGCTCCTGCATCGCACGCTCACTCATACCAACAGAATATTCCGCCTGGCAGACTGCCGGGCGGCCTCATGTGCATCGCAGCACTCGGCTCGCGTCAACGAGTGGTTCCGAGGGGTCATTCATCCATCCAGGCGTGAAGGCCGTGACTCAGCGACGGTCATGCGACGGGCGCCGGGTTGTGAACCCCGGTAGCGCCTCGGGTGAGTGCTTGCTCTGCCTGTGCGAGCCCACGGATCGCCAGGGTCAGCCGGCTCGAAGGGAGCGCGTACGGCAGGCGGATGTTGCGTTCGAACGCGCCTCCGATGCCGAATCGCGGTCCGGCCGCGATGGTCACTCCGTAGTCGGGCGCGATTGCGGCCAGCCGTGAGCTGATGGGCTGCGGGAATGTCGCCCACAGCGTCAAGCCACCGGCCGGCTGCGGGGCATGGATGCCGGGCAGATGCTCGGCGAGCGCCCGGCTCAGTGCGTCGCGTTGCGACCTCAGTTGCTGAAGCGTGCCGGGCCGCCGGGTCCGGCCATCGTTCAGGAGGACGGCTGTGGCGAGCTGCTCCACGAGGGGGGTGCCGAGATCCGTGGCGTGACGGGTCTGCTGGACGCGTTCCAGGACAGAGGGCGCTGCGCGGATCCAGCCGATGCGCAGGCCGCCCCAGATGCTTTTGGAAACCGAGCCGATGCTGATGGCGGTCGGCATGTGGAGCGCGAAGGGCTCCGGGCTCTCGCCGTCCAGGGCCAGGTCGGTCATGGTCTCGTCGATGACCGTGGGGCAGGCCAGCCGGAGGCTCTGGCGGACGCTCGCGGGCATGCACAGCCCCGTCGGATTGTGGAAGTCGGGGATCAGGTAGGCAAGACGCGCGATGCGGCCGGCCGCCTGGAGTTGCACGGTGTCCCAGCCGGAAGACGACACGGCGACGGGGAGCGGACGAGCCCGTACCTCGGTGAACGTGGCTATCGCGTGCGGGTAGGTCGGATGGTCGATCAGGACCTGGTCGCGTGGCGACAGCAGTGTCCGTGCCAGAAGGGCGAGCGCGTGCTGCGCGCCGTTGGTGATCAGGATGTGATCGGGAGCTGTGGGCAGCCCGCGCCGTTCGTACCAGTGGGCCACCGCTTCGCGCAGCTCCGAGGTGCCGTTCCGGTCATAGCCGTGCCGCTCGAAGTGCCGTGGCAGCTGTTCGAGAGCGGCCGCGAAAGCGGCGTGGAGGATTTCGACGGGCGCGGGCGGCGCGGCGAAGGACAGGTCGATTGTCCCCGGGCTCGCGCCGGGCCGGGGCCCGGGGGACGTGTCGTCGGGGAGCCGCACGGTCGCCCTGGCCCGCGCCCGTGTGGCGAGGTACCCCTGCTCGACCAGAGTGCGGTACGCGGCACCGACGGTGGTTCTGCTGGTGGACAGGGCGACGGCCAGGTCACGCTCGCTCGGCAGGGTCGAGCCGAGGGAGAGACGGCCGTCCAGAACCAGCAGCCGCAACCTGTCGGACAGGCGCTGATGCGCCGACCCGGGCCCTTCCTGCCAGGCCCCGAGCATGCGTGCCACCACGTGCGAAGAAACTTTCACCGAGCCAGCCTAACCAATCTGGCTATGGAATCCAGGTCCAGATGCCCCACAGGCTTGCCCCATGGCACCTCCCGCTTCCCCTGCGCACACCTCCGTCCCAGATGATCACGACCAGCATCTTCTGACCAACATGAATGCATTCGCCCAACTTCGGGCGGGCCGAAAGGCGCGTCGCATCCCCCAGCTTCTGGCCGGCTTGGTGGGGTACGGAGTCGCCGTGATGACGCTCGTCGAGTCCGGTCTGGGGGCGGCCAGCTGGAACGTGCTCACGGACGGCGTCTCCAGGACGCTCGGCCTCTCCTTCGGATGGACGACCAACCTGATCTCGCTGCTTGTGCTCCTCGCATGGATCCCCCTGCGGGAACTGCCCGGCCTCGGCACCCTCCTCAACGTCGCCATCGTGGGCCTCGCCGCCGATGCCACCGCCACCGTGCTTCCCCACCCCCACGGGACCCCTGCCGCGATCGGATACCTCGTACTCGGCCTCGTGGCACTGGCCTTCTTCGACGCGCTCTACCTCGGAGCACAGTTCGGATCGGGCCCTCGCGACGGCATCATGACCGGACTCGTCCGGCTCACCGGCCTGCCCATCGCGGCGGTACGCACCGGCATCGAGATCACCGTCGCCACCGCCGGCTGGCTCCTGGGCGGAACCTTCGGGGTCGGAACCGTACTCGTCGCGCTGTGCATGGGGCCCCTCGTCGGCTACTTCCTGCCACGCATGGCCGTTCGCCTCCCCACCGTCGCCGCGGACGCACGGCACAACCCATGAACACGAGTCCACGGCCTGTCCGGACCGCCCCGCCCCGGCTCCGGCGTGGCCACAGGGGCCGGACCGGCAGCCCCCTCCACGGCGTATGCACCGGCACCCCAGCACGCCGGCCGACGTCGCGGGCCACATCATCGGCCGGGCACCCGAACCGTGTGCTCCGACAGGAACTGCACACCGGCCGCCGTCCGGCTTCCTGCTCAAGCCCCTGTCGCCGGGGGGCGCCGTTGAAGGACGGCCAGGGCGTCCTCGACGCGGCCGAGGTCGATGAGGTAGCCGGCCAGGTCATGGCTGTTCTCGTGGGCGTGCTGTTCGAGAACGGCGACAGCCTCCTCAGTGCGTCCCGCGCCGGCCAGCAGCTCAGCGATGTGCGGCGCCGCGTACGAGGTGGCGCCCTCGGGGTGGGAGCGGGCCTGTGCGATCGCTTCGTCCACGCCGTCACGGGCGGCGATCAGTGGCAGCCGTATCCAGTACAGGTCCCACTCCACCTCGCCCCCGCAAGCAGCGGCAAGCGCTTCGAGATGCGCCAGGCCGTCCTCGGGGCGACCCTGCTCCAGGCACAGCTCGGACAGAACATGGACGACCCAGTCGTCCCCGTTCCGGCCGTCGGCCTGGACACGCATCACGTCGATGGCTTCCTTTCCCCGACCGTTCCGGGCCAGGAGCCGGGCAAGCTCGAAAGCCGAGTTGGCGCCATGCGCCGCGGTTCCATCGGCCTGCCGGTATGCCGTGATCGCCCCCTCCACATCGCCGCGCTCCTCGAGCAACCACGCGAGCTGCTGTACGGCGTGCCCGGATTCATCGTCCTCCGCAGCCGCCCGCAGCTCGCCGAGCCGGCCCTCCCGCGCAAGCAGCGCCGCCAGCTGCTCACGGTGGCTGCGAGGCGTGGTGCCACCGGTGCACAGCAAGGCGATCGCTTCGTCGGTGCGGCCCTGACGCTCGCGGATCGTGGCGATCAGCCTGATCGCCATGTCGCGATCGAGCCCTCCGCAGCACCACGGAAAGCCGGAACACCGGTGCTCGGTCCGCGGCACGAGCAGCGCGACGGCTTCCTCCTCACGGCCGGCCGCGGCAGCGACATCGACCAGAGCGACGGTGAGGGAGCACTCACCAACGTACGGACGCAGCAGGGTGAACGCTTCCTCGGCGCGACCGTGCCGGGCGAGCAGCCGGGTGTAGAACTCCAGCGCCATCGGATGCCCGGCCTTCATACGGACCCGGGTGATCTCGATCGCCTCCTCGACGCGGCCCCAGCCCTCCAGCAACTCGGCCACGGCCACGACGGCCGTCCACCAGCCGGTTGCCCGGTACGGGGCGAGCGCCTCCAGCGCCTCGGCCTGCCGGCCCCGCTCCCCCAGCAACCGCGCCCATGCCAGGGCGCAGAACCACTCGCCGCGTCCAGCCTGTTGCTCCACCACGGTGGCGTGGCCGCGTTCGAGCAGCCGCGAGACGAGCTCCGGCGGGATGCAGCCGGACCGCGTCCGGGCCTGGTACTCAAGATCAGCAGCGTCCACGGCCACGCACCATAACGCCCGCCACGGACACCATGCCGAGTGACGCTCCCCGCCAGTCGGTGCCTCACCATCGACCACGGCGCAGCGACAGACACGCGCCGGCAACTGGGACAGGCCGCAGGAGTGATGGCGGCAACCGTGCGCTGCCAGCCGATCCACCTCGGGCAGTACGGTCGTAGGCTGTCCGAGTGACCCGCAAAGGGATTTACTCTGCGTCCGTAGCCGCCCGGATCAGCGGAACCAGGCGGCATTCAACTCGCCTCGTGCTAGCCCTACCTGGGGCACACCCTCATCCGTTCGAGACCGGCCTCATCGCTGACATCGCCCGCAGAGTGGCCACGCTGGGCGACTTCCTGACTCCAGGGGCGGGTGTCGATGCCTGGATGTACACGTCACATACTCACCGTCTCCCCGAACTCCGCTTGTCCCAAGTCGCGGAGTGGATCGCGGACTGGGCGGTCCTCCCCCATGAGCCTCTGCTCTCTCAAGACGCTGCCCTACGGGGCAACCTGCTCACCCAGCACACGGCCCGCTACGAACTCTTCGGCCCCGAGGACGCAGCTGAGGCGATCAGGGGGATCGTGCAAAGCCTCCACGCGGACGAGGGACCGACCCTCGTGTTGTTCTTCATATGGGGATTTCATTCGCCGGGTCCCTACTTGGCCGATGAACTCGATCGGGCGTCCGGCGAGAACGTCTTCTGGCAGTTCGTCGGCGACCCGGGTGCAGGGTCTTCCGTTCTCGATCACCTGGACAGGCTGCAGGCCGAAGCGCCACACATCTCCAACGTGAGCCTTTACCAAGGATGGGACTCGATTGAAGATACGCCCGACTACCTCTTCTTCCGTGGCGTACTCAAACCTTTCGTCCGCTGGCGGAAGGCGCTTCCTCAGATGCAGAACTAGAACCCGCCCAGCCGGCGGTCGTACTTCATGTCCGAGACAGTGCGGCGTGTATGGGGGGTGACCTGCGCGGGAGCGGCTACGGCTGCACCTGCTGCCCACCGCCGGCGTCCGACAGGACGTTGCTTGAGACCCGAGGCAGGAAGTCCAGGAGCCCCCACACCATGACTGCCCAGCGTGGGCATTTCGATGGACCCGAGGGAGAAAGCCCCAGGTCCCTCCGATGCCCGAGCAAACCCCGCAAGCCCGGCACCTGGCCATTCATGAACACGCCCCGCGCATCCTGCCGGACTTCGAGGCCCACTGGCGCCGAGCGATCGGGGACGCATTCAACCCCACCCCCATACCCGCGTTCATGCGTTCATGCGCCTGTGGTGGACCGAGTACGCCATCGCCGGCGACCCTGGCCCTACAGCACACCTACACCGCCTCGTAGCCCGCGCCGCGAAATCCGAAGACCCCGAGGAGTCGGCCGGCCTCCTGTCCGAGTACAGCCGCCTGCGGCGTGAAGCAGCCACGGTAAAGCCGGGCCGGTGACGGACGGCCTCCCGCACCCACCCTGGCAGATGGACTGGACGGCAGAGACGCGTCGCGTGCGTCCACGACGCGTCTCGTCCTGCCTGGAAAAACCCTGTACAACGTGGACAGTTACGTCGACCACATCGTGCCCTGGCTCGAGCACAACAACCATGGAGAAACGACCTGGACGAGCCACGCGGGCTGACAGTGGTCACGGCCGGCGCGGCGCGCCTGCGGCACGGTGCCAGTCAGCGTCCTCGGCCCTGGGGGAACTGCCCGAGGTGAACCGCACGGTGGACGACCGCCGCCAGGTCCCCGATGTCCTCAGTGAAGGTGTCGACGCGGATCCGGCGTCCGTTGTGCAGCCGGATCTCGCAGGTGGAGCCCATACCCCGGGCATCAGCGAGCGGCCGACTGTCACCGCCGGACATGATCACCTGCGCGACTTCCTCCCAGGGGATCACGGTGGCGGTGCCCGCGACCCGGTGGGTCAATCCCCGCTCATGGATGTCAATGCACTGCTCCCGGGTGCGAAACGCCTGCACCAGGCGCCAGATCCCCAGGCCCCAGCCCACCAGGCCGACCCCAAGGAGTAACCCCGCCAATCCAGGGGCCCCTTCGGTGGTGCCCACCGATGCGATGGCCACCGGAAGCCCGATGGCCGTGCCCACCGCACCGACCGCGATCCAGATGCCCGCCTGCCGCAGGCGCCGTGCACCATCGGTACGGTGCTCGCGCACAAACCGCCCCAATTGTTTGGCCGCTTCCGTACGCCTCATCGGTTCCTCCCGGGTCGTGGACACTTCAAACTATGCCCCCGGCATCAAGCGATCCACCCCGCTGCCGAGCGGATTGGGGACGTCCCCGCCTGCGGCCCCTGGATGCCAGACGGGCCTGGGTCAGTCAGCCGGGCGGGCTACCGCGATCTGCTCCGCTTCGCCCGGCGGTGACTCACGGCGGCGTTTCAGACTGCACCCATCGACTGGACGCCACGAGTCGTGCGAGAAAGGGCCGGGCCCTGCCGCCCGAGAGGCAGACGAGGCCCGGCCTCATAGGCGATCGGCCGGCAGGCGGTCAGTAGGACAGCACGACGGCGGTCTCCTTCTTCGCAATGCCGTGCCCTGCGGGAAGGCCGTCGAGCGCGGCGCCGGCCGGGACGACGGTCATGGTCGGCACGGCGTCTCGGTCGGTACCCCAGGCGTCGATATGTTCCACCAGCCTGCAAGCGAGGTCTGGAGCGTCCGGACCGTATCCCGCGGCTCCCAGCCGATACGGCCGCTCCGGGTCGGAGTCCTCGCACCGGAGGATCAGGTACGCCAGCGACTCGCCGACCACGAGGGCGGGGCTGCGGACCGGGATCGCCGGCCGTCGGACGCCGGTGTCGAGGGCCTCCTCGGTGACCTCCAGCCGGCACACCGTGTCGTCGAATACGGTGGCGCGCAGCCAGATCCCGTCGAACGGCTCCTGCCCGCCGACGCGGGCCTCCGCCCACACCTCCGCCGGCGGCCCGGAGAACACACCGCTGAGCAGGTCGCGGTCGACGCCCTGGTCCCGGTCGTAGTGGACGCGGATGGTGCCGTCGGCGAGTTCGGCGCAACGCTCGCCGTCCTGACCGATGATGGGGACGAAGCCGCACAACTCCATCCCGTCCGAGACCAGGCGGTCGCCGTCGCGGACGAGCGAGACGGACCGGGTCTGGCCCCGCCACCGGAACGGCAGCACCAGCCGGCCGCCGTCCCGGAGCTGTGCCCACCAGGCACGGGGGATGTCCCAGATCCCGACAGTGGCGATCATCCGGTCATACGGAGCGTGCTCGGGGGCGCCCTCCAGGCCGTCGCGCTCGATCACCTCGACTTGCGTGTAGCCGGTCTTGTCCAGAGCGGTCCGGGCGTGCAGGGCCACGTCCGGCTCGATGTCCACCGTGACGACCTGGCCGTCCGGGCCGACGATCTCGGCCAGGAGCGCGGCGTTGTATCCGGTGCCCGCGCCGACCTCCAGAACGGAGTCACCGTGTCGGGGGTCGAGTTGGTCGAGCATCATCGCGACGATGGACGGCACGGACGCGAGGGAGAGCGGCAGCGGCCCGGCGGGGTTGTCCTTGATGCTCACGGCCTCGTCGGCATAGGCCCTCGACGGGTCCAGGCCCGGGAGGTGCTGATCACGAGCGACGGTGCGCATGGCCCGCTCGACAGCCGCCGGGACGGGGCGGCGGGCCACGATCTGGTCGATGAGTGCGTTGCGCCGCTCTCGCCTGGTGTCACCATCCCCAGCGACGGTCAGCAACTGCATCTCGATCGCGAGGGCGCCGAGCGCCTCCTTTTCCTCCGGGTAGATGCTGCGGATGTTGACCAGTTGCTCCTCGCGCGTAGCCGTCGGGTCGACGTTCGCCGGGCCCTCGCCATCGAGCAGGGCTTCGAAGTCGCCGTAGGCGGTGACCCGCTCCACGGACACGTCGCACGTCTCGTCGGTGCCCTTGATGCGGAACCGGATCACGTCCCCGGCGGCCAGGTCGGCGAGACGCGGGTGGCGCACGCGTACCTCGATCGACTTGCGGCCGGCGGCGACCAGCTCGAAATAGCGGCGGTACAGGTGGAGTTCCCGGACGGGGGCGGCGGTGCTCATGGGGCGGACTCACTCCTGGTGGCTGGTGCGGTCGTCATGCGGCCGGGCTCGCCGACCCAGTCCGCCCGGAAGAAGTGCCGGCGGTCGGCGAGCAGCGCGTCGGCAAGGCCGGGCAGACGGTCGACGTACTCGGTCAACGAGCCGGGGCCTCCCACGTATCGAGCATCCAGGTGGCGGCCCCGTCGGGCAACGGAGCGCGCCTCTCACGGGTGGGCTCTTGAACAGCTTGGCACCCGTGGCGGTGACGGCCTACGGGCATCGGACGCCGAGATGCCGTCCTACCGGTAGGGCTGCGAGCCGAGGGCGACGCTGCGCCGGGTCTCCGCGAGGTGGGCGTCGATGTACCGGACGAGGGTCAGCGCGTCCTGGGGGTCGTCGGCCCGGAAGGCGATGCGACGCAGCAAGCCGACACCGTTCAAGGCGACACCCTCGCGGGCGAGTACGAAGACGAGGGCGAGGAACGCGCATCGGGCATTGCCATCGTCGAAGGGATGGAAGAAGCAGACGTCGAGATAGGCACGGGCTGCTCGGGCGGTCAGGGACAGGGGCTGCTCGCCGCCGACCGCGCTCTCGGTCAAGCACGCGTCGAGGCGCGCGGGTGTCTGCCGGAACCGGGCGAAGATTCGCTGTCCGGCCCAGCGCGTCGTGCCGAGATGAGAGGTCCGACGGCGAAGGGCGAAGGGCCTGCCCGCGACCTCTCGGTCACGGGCAGGCCCTTCGTTGTAGCGGGGCGCGCCTACTTCTTGAACGCGTAGTTCATCATCTTCGTCGCGTCCGTCGCACGGCTGGTGGCCGAGGAGGAGGCGAGAACGGTCCCGATGACCGTCTTGCCGTTCCGGGTCGCGGCGAAGACCAGGCAGTACTTGGCAACCGAGCCGGAACCGGTCTTGACTCCGATGGTTCCGGAGTAGCTCTTCAGCAGCGTGTTGGTGTTGGTCCACGACATGGTGCGGGAGCCACCGCTCTTCGTGGTCACCTTCTGCTTGGTCGCCGTCGTCTTCACGACGGCGCGGAAGGTGGGGTACTTCATGGCGCTGCTGGCGAGCTTGGTCAGGTCGCGGGGCGTCGAGTAGTTCGCCCCGTTCCCGATGCCGTCGAACGAGTCGAAGTGGGTGTTCTTCAGACCCAGGCTCTTGGCCGTCGAGTTCATCTTGCCGATGAACGACTTGACCCGTGCGGCCCGCGTGGAGCCGGTGCCGAACTTGTCGGCGAGGGCGTAGGCCGCGTCGCAGCCGGACGGGAGCATCAACCCGTACAGCAGCTGACGGACAGTCACCTTGTCGCCGACGATCAGGCGCGCCGAGGAGGCGCCCTTGGAGACGATGTAGTCGCTGTAGGCCTTCTGGATCGTCACCTTGGCGTCAAGGTTCAGATTCGACTGGGAGAGCACGACCCGAGCGGTCATGATCTTGGTGGTGGAGCCGGTGGAACGACGGGTGTCGGCAGCCTTCGAGAAGAGGGTCTTGCCGGTCCCGTTGTTCATCACGAACCCGCCCTTGGCGGTGATCGTGGGCACCGCCAGCGTGGCCGCCTGGACCGGAGCGGTGAGCGCTCCAGCAGACAGCACCGCTCCCGCGGTGATGGTCACCGTGGCCAAGCGAGATGTAATTTTTATGCCGTTTTTCAAAGCTTATACCCCAAATGCTCCTACGGGTTGACGGCATAACGAGGCCGTCAGCGCATACGACTCCCGAGAGGATCAAATGGATGTACGACCAGCGCGAGCAAAATTGCTCCACCGCTCAGGACAGGAAGGCCGGGTGGCCTGGCGCGGATTGGCCCCGCACCTCACTGCCGAGCGCCCTCCGGGCGGCCGTGCGTTGAGGACTGCGTGAGAAACTCGCCGTAGGTCTCGCCCGGGTCGGCGCTGAGCGCCGCCTTCGCCGAGCGGGTGTCCTCGTCGGCGAGGATCTCCAGCGCGCCGGCTTCGAGTCCGTCCAGGGCTTGGCGCACGACATCCGCGGGGTCGTTCTTCGGGATGTCCCACCCGCTCATCATGTCCGTGTCGGTCGAGCTCATCAGCAGGCCGGCGACGTGGGTGCCCTGCCCCGCCAGCTCCAGGCGGACGCCGTTGGTCAGGCTCCAGGCCGCCGCCTTGGCGACCGCGTAGGAGTTGGCCCCCGGATAGGAGAGCCACGACAGACGCGAGAGCACGTTCAGGATCGCGCCTCCGCCGTTCGCGGCGAGCACCGGGGCGAAGGCACGCACGACCGAGAGGGTGCCGTAGAAGGACGTGTCCACCTCGCGACGGATCTTGTCCAAGTCACCGGTGACAAGGTCCTGGTAAAGGCTGACGGCCGCGTTGTTGATCAGCAGGTCGACGTCCGGTGCCGCTGCGGCCGCAGCGGTGACGGAGGCGGGGTCGAGGAGGTCGAGGTACAGAGGCTCGGCGCCCGCGATGTCCACGCGCTCGAGGTCGCGCGCGGTCGCGTAGACCTTGGCACCACGCGCGAGGAGCTGCTCGGCGAAATGACGTCCGAGCCCACGAGAGGCCCCTGTGATCAGTGCAGTGCTTCCCGAAATCTTCATGCGCTCACCGTATGACGCAGCTACTGAGCAGAACGATGGCTCATCACCGCAGATTCATATCTGCTTGACTCATCACAGACCTTCACTGAGGTAGTCTGCATCCATGGATCTGCTCGCCGAAGTACTGGCCCTCTCCGATGTCCGAGGTGCGGTCGGTGCACGGATCGAGGCCGGCGAGGACTGGGGCTGGTGGTGGAGCTCCGCGACGCCGCGCGCGTCGCTTCACGCCGTCACCGCGGGAACGATCTGGGTGGGCCTGCCCGACGGCCCACCCCTCCAACTGCTGCCGGGCGACGTCGTCCTCCTGCCCGGCGGAGCCGCGCACGCACTCGGCAGCGACCCGGCAGCCGTGGCCCGCACGGGGCCCCGCACATTCGACGACTGGCACCTCACCGGCTCCAAAACCGTGTCGATCGGCACCGGACCGGTACGCGCCCGCATCCTCTGCGCCGAATACGACCACGATCGGACCGTCTCGACGCAGGTGCTCGCCCTGCTCCCCGAAGTAGTCCACCTGCGCGCCGGCGACGACCCGGACGGACTGGCCCACGACACCGTACGACTGCTCGGCCGTGAACTCGCCGCACCGCGCGCTGCCACCGGCCTGGTCCTCGACCGGCTGGTGGACGTACTCCTCGTCCACGTACTGCGCGCCTGGCTCGCCTCCGGTGGAACGCCCGCACCCTCCTGGCTCGGAGCTCTGGGCGACCCGGTGGTGGCAGCCGCCGTCACCAGGCTCCATGAAGAGCCCGCCAAGCCATGGACCACCGCCACCCTCGCACGGGAAGCCGGAGTCTCTCGCGCCACTCTCGACCGCCGCTTCACCGCTGCGACCGGCGAGTCACCAGGCGCCTATCTCACCCGCTGGCGTATGGACCTCGCCGCCCGCCGCCTACGTGACACCCACGACAGCCTCGACACGATCGCCGCTGCGATCGGCTACTCCTCCGGCTACGCCTTCAGCCGGGCCTTCCGCCGCGCACGCGCGCAGCCGCCCGGCCAGTTCAGGGCAACCGCTCAAGCCGAAGGGAACCCGACCCCGGCCGACACCGCCGCTGCCCCCGTCTGATCACCGCGCCCAAGCGCGCACCGTCCCCAGCCGCGAACAGCGGGGCGATCCCGCAGGAGCTGGACCCGGGGTTCCACAGGGCGCCAGCGGTAGGTGGTGCCCGTGCCCGACGACCCCGCTACCGCGACCGAGAGTTGAGGTCAGTTACCGCCCTGAACCGCCTTGGCCCCGGGCGGCAAGCGACTCCGGGCCGCATGAAATGCGGGCAGCCTCTCGGGCGACGGCCAGGTGGGCTTGCCCGCCGGAATCGATCGGCGTGCCGCACTCAAGGATGCCCGCACCCTCCATCGTCCAGCTCTTCGCATGCCCGATGGTCACCGCCGGGGAGCGTGGGCACGTGTACTGGAAGTCCGCCTCTACGATGTGAGCCTCGTCGTACATCACATAGCGCCCGGCCCCGGCCGTCGAGACCGCCCGGCTCTGATTGGGGTCGTCCGGTTCCCTGCCGACATCGGTGAAGGCCATGTCAGCGCCGGTGTCGCTTTCCTGGGCCTCTCCTACCAATTTGGCCAGGGAGAACAGCACGTCCCGCCGCGGCACCGCCGGGCCGTGCGCCGATACGGCCGTCTCAGGCCACGACACCCGGTGCTTGGGTGCCTTCGTAAACTTGCCGCCGCCCTTGCCGAGGGTCTGCACCTCGGAGAGAGCGGAGAGCCGGATCGGCCGCTCGACGTTGAACCACTGGTACGTACCGTTCCGGCAAGCCCTCGGACCCATAGCGTGAGCAGGCGCCGACGTTGCCGCCTTCCCTTCGGTGTGCGCAGCGCTTTCGGTACACGCGCCAGCGCTCGCGACCGCCAGAACGGCGACACAGGCAGTGATCCAACGCCTCATGGCGATCCCCCACATGCTCATGGCTGACAGCCGGGTCCTCACCGCGAAGAGAACGGCCGTTGGTGATCGCATATTAGGCGCACACCACTGCCCATCGCTTCACGGGCAGCCACGGCGAAAGCCTCCTCCGCGCCAGTCGGCACGCCCCCTGGTTGCCGGCATGGCCGTACGCCCACGGCCCTATCGGCGTTCTGCCACTTCCCAGGCCAGATCGCCAGCGTCGTCCACGACGGCGACGCACGGCTGTGCTGCGCCGCCGAGGGAAGCGTGCCGGAGGAGGGCCGGCGTCCCTGACCGGACGGCGGCTTCGACGTCTTGGAGCATGGCCGTGACCGAGCCCCACAGTTCCACTCCGAGGACCCAGGTCTCATGGTCCCACAAGAAGACTGCGCCGTACGAATCACCGGGGCGCAGGTCGACGATGAGACCGTCACCGCCAGGGTCCATCGCGATCGGCAGGAACGAGGGCAGAAAACGTGGTTCTGGTTCGCCGTTCTCGTCCACCGAACTCCCTTCCTGTTCCGCAACGAGCAACCAGATCTCTCTCGTCTCCAGAGCTTTTTCCAGGTCCACCGGAGCAAACGACTGCGGGATCCAGTAGTCGGCACTGACCCGGTGCAGCGTCCACCACGCGACCAGGTCGGCGGGAAAGCTCACCCCTATGGCTGCCTCGGCCGCGCGGAGCCGGTTCTCGTCTGCGGCCGCTCTCACGGGGGCCGTCCGGAGACGACCCTCGAACCAGGTAGCGATACGGCCCCAAGCCTGGTGCACATCGTGGTCAATCGTGGTCATGGCCAGGAGTCTTTCAAGGTGCCGGCAACCAACGAAGCCCGGGCTCGCGGCCCGGGGGGCGGCGCGGCAGGCCGAGTACCTGGGCGCATCCTCAGGGCACAGGGCCCGGCGCGCCGGGTCCCGTGCGCCGGGTCGCTCATGTCCGCGCGTCGCGCGCCGTGTTGATTGCCGCTCGGAGCCGGAGCCAGGAGGGCTCTTCCGCCGTTGCGGAGTACACCGTTGCCAGATCGCCCGAGTTCCAGGTGCGCTCTCCGTCCGTGAGGACGAGGTGCTCTCCCAGGTCACCGTCGTCGGGAACCTCCGACGTGGTGTCGAGGAACTCCGAGACCGCTGACGCGGCGGCCATGGACGCGTCGCTGTCGCCGATGGAGTGGGTCTCCCCAGGGTCGGACCGCACTGCCACGAGTACGAGTTCGCCGCCGCTCGCGAGGACGAGTTCACCTGTCGACGTGGCGGCCAGCGCGGACACGGGAGATCCGGCCAGTACGTCGTGCTCGACCGCGTCCTGGGCTTCGATGTCGACCTCGACCAGAACTCCCGTGGGCGTTCCGACCCAGAGCACGCCGGGCCGGGCTGCGAACGCGAGGTTGTGCCGCGACCATGCGCGCATCTGGTCGAGCCACTCCTGCGGATAGGGGTAACCGGGGTTGGGCTCACCAAGGGTTGTCGCGAGGACCTGGCGAAGCGACGGGAACTCGAACACCTCGAGCGTGTTCTCGTAGGCATTGCCTCTGATCGCGAAGTGACGTCCGTCGGCGCTGAACAGGGGTGTCCCGTAACCATCGACGTCCAAGACCAGGGCCCGGCGGAGCAGCCGCATCGCACCACCGCTCGCGGCCCCGGGATCGACTCGCGCGAACAGGCCGTGTGTCGCGCCCTGATCGCTGTTCAGCGTGACAACCAGTCCGCCGCCGGGGTGCTGGGCCACGCCGGTGTCCCATCGCGGGCCCGAACTGACGGTCCCCGTAGCCAGGTCGATGACGTCCGAGCTATCCCACGCGTCGTCTTCGCCGCCTGACGACGGCGAGGCCCACAGCGTCAGACCGTCCGGGCTGAATGCCACACTGCGGTAGGCGGCGGCAGGGGGAACACCGTCGACCGCGGAAACACCGGCGGGACTCCATTGCACCACGCCGCGGTCGCCGCCTGACACCACCAGTCGCGGCTCGTCGGGATGCCAGGCGAAGGCATCGTCATAGGCATCCGATCCTGCGCCGACAGATGCCAGTTCGCGCAATCGACCGGCCTCGCGGCTCCACACGTGAACCGCAGGACGCCCCCGGTCCAGGCCGGCAACCAGGGGAAGGCGCGGGTGGCACACCAAACGCTCGACAGGACGTCCGCTGCTGACGCGCACACGCGCCACGGCCTCAAGATAAGTCACGTCGAGACCGTAGTCGTGGGCACTGACACATCACTCGACGAGCAGTTCCGCGGGGAAGTCATGCACCGCCCCGAGCAGGTGTGACCCGAAGATCCCCGCCAGTCGCCACATCCGTTTGACCACTGCGCAGCGTAAGCGGCACTGGCCGTTGCACGGCGGCCGGACCGTCGCAGGTCTCAGTCGGTGACGGCCGCCTGTCGCGGGCTCTACGTACGGCACCACGCGCCGCCGGCACACGACGCCGACTGCCGGGTCCGCCCACCATTCCCTCCCCGCACGACCCACGTCGTGATAATGTGCTTGCGCAAGCACGTTTAACGCGACGATCACGACCTCGCAGCCAGACTCGCCCCAGGGACGAACCAGGTCCGGAATCACCGCAGAGCAGTTCGCCCGCCCACGCAATTGAGCATCGACGACAAGAAGACTCCATTGGAGGAAGCACCATGACGCGGGCCACCACGACGGGAAGATACGCGGAAGGCGACGACGACACGACGGCGAACGCCAACGCGGAGTTCGGTCGGCGACGCTTCAAGCGCTCCCCCAGGCACTTCGATGACCGTGTCACGGCGGACGGCAGGAACGGCTGGCCCGTCGAGGCGGGTCGCTACCGCCTCGTCGTGAGCCGCGCCTGCCCCTGGGCAAGCCGCGCCCTGATCTCTCGGCGGCTGCTCGGGCTGGAGGGCGCGATCTCCGTCGGCATCACCGACCCGATCCAGGACGACCGCAGCTGGCGCTTCACCCTCGACGAGTCGGGACGCGACCCGGTGCTCGGCATCCGCTATCTCTCTGAGGCGTACGACGCGCGCGAAACGGGCTACCCGGGCGGCGTGAGCGTGCCCGCGATCGTCGACGTTCCCACGGGGAAGCTGGTGACCAACGATTTCCATCACCTGACCCTGGACCTCGCCACCGAATGGGGTGCCCTGCATCGGGAAGGCGCCCCCGACCTCTACCCGGAGGCGCTGCGGGACGAGATGGACGAAGTGATGGATGACATCTATCAGGACGTCAACAACGGGGTCTACCGGGCCGGGTTCGCCACCACGCAGCACGAGTACGAAGAGGCCTGCGGAGCCGTCTTCGGCCGACTGGCCGTCATCACCGAGA
Organism: Actinacidiphila glaucinigra; assembly: GCF_900188405.1. GTDB lineage: Bacteria > Actinomycetota > Actinomycetes > Streptomycetales > Streptomycetaceae > Actinacidiphila > Actinacidiphila glaucinigra. The sequence continues at coordinate 38,967 of NZ_FZOF01000011.1, forward strand.
GGCTGACCGACCGCCGGTACCTGATGGGTGACACCATCACCGAGGCCGACATCCGGCTGTTCACCACCTTGGTCCGGTTCGACGCCGTCTACCACGGTCATTTCAAGTGCAACCTGTACAAGCTCGTCGAGAACCCGGTGCTCTGGGGCTATGCGCGCGACCTGTACCAGACACCGGGTTTCGGCGACACCGTCGACTTCGACCACATCAAACGGCACTACCACCAGGTGCTCACGGGGGTGAACCCGAACGGGATAACCCCGCTCGGACCCGACCTCGCGGCCTGGCTGACACCACACCACAGGGAGGAACTGGGCGGCCGCCCCTTCGGCGACGGTACGCCTCCCGGACCCGTGCCCGCGGCCGAGGAAGTGCCGGCGGAGGGCCGCCCCTGAGTAACGCGAGGCCGGCCTCGGGGCGTGTATCGAAAGTATTTTCAGGGCGATCGTCAGGCTGCCCCGCTACGGTGCGGGCATGGTGAATTTCGTGCTGGTTGCGGGTGCGCGGCTCGGGGCGTGGGCGTGGGACGAGGTGGTGCCGTATCTGCGTGCGGCCGGCCACGGCGTTTACCCGTTGACGCTGTCCGGTCTTGCTGAAAAGCAGGCTGTGCCGGCAGGGCAGCAGACCCACGTCCAGGACATTGTTGCCGAGGTCGAACGCCAGGGTCTGCGTGACGTCGTCCTCGTCGGTCACAGCTACTCGGGCATCCCGGTCGGTCAGGCCGCAGAGCGGATCGGCGACCGGCTGGCCCGCGTCGTATTCGTCGACTCCAGTGTTCCAACTGATGGCGAGTCGTTTGCCTCCGTCTGGCCGGACGGCGGGGCGGGGGTGAAGGCATCGATCGCCGAAAATGGAGGGTTTTGGCCGCTCGTGCCCGCAGCTCACTACGACGGCGAGGGTCTCACCGATGAGCAGATCGCACGCCTCGTACGTGGCTCGACGCCGCACCCGGGCGCCACGCTGACCGAGCCCGCCCTGCTCGCAGGGGTGCTCGGTGAACTCCCGGCGACGTACATCCAGTGTCTGCTCGCCGGGGCCGAGCTCGACGACGACGTGGCCGAACTGCTGAACAGCAAGTACTGACAGCTGGTCACGATGGACACCGGCCACTGGCCGATGTTCTCCCAGCCGCGCGAACTGGCACAGATCTTGCTTGACGCAGCCGGGGAGTAACTGCAGGTCCGTGCTTGCGCGCTCCGTTTGAGCGCTCCCCGCGCCACGAACCACAATCATCCAACGCTCAAGATCCGCTTTCGATACACGCCGTAATCGGCCGGCAGCATCGCCAGAGTGGCTTTCGCGTTGTGGCGCCCCGCACGGACGACGACGGGTGCACCCGGTACGGGCGGCAACACGACCCCCGGACCGGTGTCCCACATGAACCCTCCGCCGCATCCGGGAGCGAGCGCACTCGCGACGCCCGCCCCCGGAGCGGTGTGTCAACTCACCATCACTGCACGTGTGAGGCGCAGAGAAGCGTGGCGCGAGAGGACGACTTTATCTCGTAAGGGATTTGATCAGATCACAAGATGGTCACTAAGGTCATGCTTCGAACCTCTGTCCATCGATCACCCAATCGGGGTGGCGGCGGAGGTCCCGCCGATCCGATGCGGCGTGCGTGCAACGGGGGACGCCGACGCTCGGGGCCGGGGAACCGTGGTTCCCGATGCATGCGGCAGGCGGCTGGAGCAAGAAGGAGCTCGCCTGAGTGGCGTCCCACCGTCGTCCCAAGCAGACCAGTCGAGCACGCATCACCGTGCTTACCGCAACCGCCGCCGCAGCCGTGGCAATCTCCGCCCAGGCCGCTCAGGCCGCTCCCGCCAAGCAGTCCGTCAAGAACGTCAAGGCCAAGGTCGACGCTCTCTACCAGCAGACCGAACAGGCTACCGAGAAGCTCAACGGCGCCGAGGAGAAGCAGAAGCAGTTGCAGAAGCAGGTCGACGACCTGCAGGACGAGGTCGCCCGCCAGCAGGACGAACTCAACGACCTTCAGGACGGCCTCGGCACCCTCGCCAGCGCCCAGTACCGCAGCGGCGGCATCGACCCCTCGCTCCAGCTCTTCCTCTCCTCAGACCCGGACAGCTACCTCGACAAGGCGTCCACGCTCCAGGCGCTGAGCACCAAACAGGCCGAGGCGCTGCGGCAGATCGCGCAGAAGAAGCGCACGCTCGACCAGCAGAAGGCGGAGGCGGCGAGCAAGCTCTCCGAGCTCGGCCGGACCCGCACCGAACTGGGCAGGAAGAAGAGGGAAGTCCAGGGCAAGCTGGCGCAGACGCAGCGGCTGCTCAACTCGCTGACCGCCGCTCAGCGCGCCGCCGTCGCCGCGGACGACGCCCGCGCCGCCCGCAGCAACGAGCGCGTCGACCTGGGCAACGACACCCCGGCCTCCGGCCGCGCCGCCGCCGCCCTCGCGGCCGCCCAGACCAGGCTCGGCATGCCGTACGTCTACACGCACACGGGTCCGACCTCCTTCGACTGCTCGGGCCTCACCATGTGGGCGTACGCCCAGGCCGATGTCTCGCTGCCGCGGACCTCGCAGGCCCAGGCCAATGCGGGCACCCGCCTGTCGATGAGCCAGCTGATGCCCGGCGACCTGGTGATCTTCTACGGCGACCAGCACCACGTGGGGCTCTACGCCGGCAACGGCATGGTCCTGCACGCGCCGCGCACCGGCACCGTCGTGCGCTACGAGTCCATCAACAACATGCCGTTCCAGTTCGGCGTCCGCATCTGACGCAGGCCGCCGGGACGGGCCTCGAGTGCAGCGGGCGCCTCTCCCCCGGTGCTGTCACCGAACACCGCGCGGACCAGCGTTCTGGGTCCAGACGCCGATGACAGACCACAGCCCCTTCGAGGAGTTTCTCCTCGAAGGGGCTGTGGTCCGTATCCGCCATGGGGACGTCCCCACGACCGGATCCCGAAGCAGGCGAGCCTCGCTCCGGGCCGGCAAGCACGACCGGCTGTTCGCCGGGTCCGCGTGGGCGGCGATTTCGGCTACGGTCGCGAGTCCGTCGTCACCCACCCGGCATCGCCACTCGCCGCGCCGGTCAGGATCGCGCTTGCGACAACGTCGAAAAGGTGTCCGGCGCGCGGCGCGAGTGCCGGTTGATCGCCGAGCCAAGCGAGCGCCGCCACCAGCGCGAACACGTCGGCGCCGTCGATGTCGCTCCGCGCCAGGCCCGCGGCCTGGGCGCGCGTGAGAAGCCGTGCACCGGCCGCGCGCAGGGTGACGCACGATGCGTGGAGTGCGGATTCCGGGTCCTCGATGGCGGCCGCCATCAGCACGGTCACACCCCGGTACTCGGTCGTCCACGCGACGCAGTCGCGTAGCCAGGAAACGAGAGCTTCGTCGGGCGAGTCGGACGTTTCAAGGGCGCCTGCCTTGGCCGTCAGTGCCTCGAAGCTCGTGTGGAGCAGGGCGTCGAGCAGTGCCTCGCGTGTCGGGAAGTGGCGCAGTAGCGTCGCCAGGCCGACGTCGGCCCGGCGTGCGATGTCGCGCAGTGACACCTCGACGCCTTGCTCGGCGATGGCGGTGCCCGCGACTGCGAGCAGGTGGTCGCGGTTCTTCTTGGCGTCGGCCCGCATCTGCCCCCCCTTGACTATCCGGATCAGTGGTCCATATATTCGGATCAGTGGTCCACCTATGTGGATCGCTGATCCGAATAATCGTATCCCGCATCACGGGCAGGAGAAAACGATGCCGAAACACACGATGAGGGCGGTCCGGCTCCACGAGCACGGCGGCCCTGAGGTTCTGCGCTACGACGAGGTGCCGATCCCCCAGCCGGGACCGGGCGAGGTGCTCGTTCGCGTACATGCGGCAGGCATCAACCCTCCGGACTGGTACCTGCGCGACGGGATGTCCAACCTGCCTCCGGATGTGAGGCCGAAGTTCAGCTTGCCCGTGATTCCGGGGACGGACCTGTCGGGCGTCGTGGAGGCCGTCGCCGCAGACGTGGAGGGTTTCTCGATCGGTAATGAAGTCTTCGGGCTTCTCCGCTTCCCCAGCTTCGACGGCAGCACCTACGCCGAGTACGTGGCCGCGCCGGCGTCGGACCTCGCCCTCAAGCCGGCCGGCCTCGATCACGTGCACGCCGCCGGGGCACCCATGGCCGGGCTCACCGCGTGGCAGTTCCTGATCGAACTCGGACACGACCACCCGTCGCCCTTCCAGGCCGCGCAGCATCGTCCGGTGCCACTCGACGCCAACACGACGGTACTCATCAACGGCGCCGCAGGCGGCGTGGGGCACTTCGCGCTGCAGCTGGCGAAATGGAAGGGCGCACGAGTCATCGCGGTGGCCTCGGGCGCACATGAATGGTTCCTGCGCGACCTCGGCGCGGACGAATTCATCGACTACACCAAGAGCCGTCCTGAGGACGTCGTGCACGACATCGACCTCGTTCTCGACGCCGTGGGTGGCCCCGACAGCAAGCGCCTCCTGCGCACACTCAAGCGAGGCGGCTCGCAGTTCCCCGTATTCTTCGGCGAATTCGACGAGGAAGAGACCCTGAGGCTGGGCGTCACCGTCACAGGCACGCAGGTCCGCTCGAACGGCGCACAGCTTGCCGATCTGGGACGCCTGCTCGACGCGGGCACAGTCCGCGTCGCGATCGACAGCACGTTCGCGCTCGCGGATGCCCGCGCCGCGCACGAACGCGCCGCACGGGGACACATCCAGGGCAAGATCGTGCTCACGGTCGCTTAGCGAGCCGCTCCCCCGGACGCGTCCGACATCGGTCCGCGGGACACCGCCGCGGAGAGCTTGGAACGCATGTGGTGACTGGATGATCGATTCCGGTTGCAGCAGTTCATGGCGCCCTAGACCTGGCCGATGGAGACGGTGCGGGCAGGGCAGGCCCGCCGGGCGGTGGCGGCCTGGGGAGCCGCCGGTCCATGCTCGCGAGCTGGTCCTCGATGTCGGCGTGTTCGCTGTTGAGGGCGAGGGCGAAGATGACAGAGCCGGTCATGGCACGGCGACCGACCGATGGAGAAGGGCAGCGGCTGTGGCAGACAGTCCGGCGGGCCGCCCCGGACCCAAGGGGCCGGGCCCATGGACCGGGGGGATCTCTCTGCTGTGGCACACAGTGAGCAGGGGTGGAGGACCGTACGTTTCGCGCGGCAGGCGAGGTCAGCCGCTCGCCCCCCACGGGACAACGCCAACGGTTCCGCTGAGTGTTCGCTGCACTGAGGTCCACACCCCGCCCGGCGGCGCCACCGCCCGCCAATCGTTCCCGCGCCACTTGAGCGTGACCACCGTCACCATCAGGCGGGCGGTGGGTGTCCTCAATACCAGCCCGATCACCGCGGTGTCCGGTGTGTACGACTGGTAGATATAGCCGCTGATCTGTGCCAGCGTTCCCTGTTGCACCGGTTGGGGCAGGGTGGCCTCCCCTCGCAGATACGCGAGAAGCCGGTCGCGGTCTGGGGACGGCACGAATTGACGTGTGATCGTCGGCTCCCACGACGATCGCCCGAAGCTGTACCCACTCCTGACGCCAATCTGCGCACCGGCGATGAGCGCGCCGGTGGGCGTGTGAGCGTACCCCGCGGCAATGCCGCCGCTCACCCGGCGGGGCCCGGCTGAGGCGGAGAACGGAATTGCTATCCCGTAGTAGTCCGCTTCGTCCCCCTCAGCCGTCGCCAAGAGCCTCCAGGTCACATCCGTCGGTGCCGTGGTCAAGGCATCCGCCGACGATGCGGCGGATATGTCGGCTGACGGCATGGTGGGTGCGACCGAAGGTACGACCGAGGCGTTGGGACCCTGCTCCGGGCCGGTGTCGAGCAGCAGGACGGTTCCCAGGCCACCAGCGAGAACGACAGCCAGCAACCCGCCGCCGACGACAATGATTCTGCGCCTGCGGGATTGATCGACGTCACCGGCGGCGATGATGCCCCGGCGATTGTCCACGCGCCCGTCGAGATGAACCTGGTGATGGGCGCTGCCACCGGTATGCGCCTGCCCCCGCGAATTTGCCGCTGATTCGACAGCGTTCCGCAGCGCCAGGGCGAACTCCGGATCCTGCTCGATCGCCTCCGCAAGTACGGAGGTGGCGGTTCTTTGCCAATCGGTGTCGTCGGGGCGTTCCTCAAGCCCTCCTAGCGCGGCACTTCCCAAACGCGTGGCGCGCAGTCGCTCGCCGATCATCTCGTAGAGTTGATCGGCGGCTTCAGCGCCCATGCGCGACACAGCACCGGCCGCCACGTCGGACAGGTGTGACGAGATCAGGCTGATCCCCTGTCCGGCAAGACCGAGCACATCCATCGCCGAATCCCCCCTGATGCTGGTCAGGATGTGTGTGTCACCACGACGCACGCTTCCGGGCCACTCCACGTCCTTGATGCCCGCCCTCTCCCGAAACGATACGCCCGCGACGCGGGTGGAGAGGCGGCCGTCATTCGACTACGGCGCGGTACTGCGCACCTGGCACACGACCCATCCGACCGGGGCCAGTCGCCTTGCGTCTCAGGGCGACAGTGCACCTTGCGCCCTCGCCGCCGGATCTCACTCAACGGCAAGCGCGAGTGCCTGCTTCAGGGGTGCGTGACGTGCCCCGGTGGACGGCTGAAGCCCGCCACTCCCGCCGGAGTAGGGAGTACACCAGGTCGTCGCGCCATGCCCCCTTGAAGAACTCCGTTCCGATGAAATGGGCCTCCCGGCGCATGCCCAGCCGTTCGAGGAGCCCGGCCGACGCGGCATTGTCCGCGTGGCAGCGGCCGATCACCCGGTGCAGCCCCAATGCGTCGAATCCCAGGTGCAGGACGGCGAAGGCGGCCTCCGTGGCGAAGCCCTTGCCCTGATGGGCGGGGTGGAAGACATAGCCGAGCTCACCCTGGCGGTGTTCCGCGCTGATCAGGACCAGTTCGACCTGCCCGACGACCGTCCCCGTGCCCGGCTCGACGACAGCCAGGCTGAGACAGTCCCCGTCCGAGTCCAGTTTGGTCTCCCGGGTCATCTGCTCCACCGCCACCCGGACGTCCTCCGGCCCGCGCGGCTCCCATCGCATGAAGCGGGCGACGTCGGGCCGGCGTTGGTACTCGCAGACGTCCTCCGCGTCCTCGGGCCGGAACGGGCGGAGTATCAGCCGGGCGGTGGCGATAGGAGAGTCGATACACAGCATCGGGCGACTGTACTCAGGCCACTTCGCCGACCGGCCGCTGGCTCACGGGATCGGTGGTGTTCCGACGCGTTCGGGACGTGGGCGCCCTTGGCGCTGTGACCGCATGGGTCGGCTCGCCACTGACCACCAACCCGCCGAACCTGTGCGGTCACCGCACTAGGTGTCCGGGTTGTCGATCTGGTTGGCCAGGGCGCGCAAGGCTTCGGAAGCCGGTGAGCCGGGTTCAGCTGTGCTCACGAACAGCCACTGGTCCGGGTCACCCGGAAATATGAGGGTCTCATAGTTCAGGGTGAATTCGCCTACTACGGGGTGCCGGTAGTGCCTCGTGCCGTGGGAGAACGCCTCCACATCGTGCGCGGCCCACCATCGACGAAAGTCCGCGTCCGCCTCCGAGAGTCGATCGATCAGCTCGGTCAGCTGCGGATCGTCCGGTCGCCGACCCGCATACAGGTGCAAACCGGTGACAACCATGCGGGCGGCCATGTCCCACTCGACGAACAGTTCACGCGCCACCGGGTCGAGAAACATGAATCGCGCCAAATTGCGCTCGCAGATCGGCATGGTCTCGAAATCGGCGAATATCGCGCGTGCCAGCGCATTCAGGGCGAGGACGTCCATGCGGCCGTCCAGGATCATCGCGGGAGTGTCCCGAAGTACCTCGAGCAGTGCGTACGCGCCCGGACGCACCCGACGTGGAAGTGCGGACCGGCTCACTGTGACCACGGACTGCGGCCTGGCCAGGGCGAACAGATGCGCACGCTCGACGTCATCCAGCAGCAGAGCGCGTGCGACGGCCTCCAGCACCGCTTCGGAGGCATTGCCCACCCGTCCGCGTTCCAGACGGATGTAGTAGTCCGCGCTCAATCCGGCCGAGAGGGCAACCTCCTCACGGCGCAGTCCCGGAACACGGCGACTCGGTCCCGGTGTGACCCCGGCCTGCTCGGGAGTCACCCGGGCGCGCCGCGACCGCAGAAAGTCGCTCAGCTCCTTGTTGTCACCCGAAGCGGACGACGCCTTGCCCATATGTCGAGGCTAGCCCTCGGTGCGCCATTCCAGCAAGACGACCACTGGAAAGGGCCACGTCCGGAAACAACAAAACGGAGCCGTACCATTTCCTGCCGGACAGACGACTGACCTCGATGGGCGGAGGCTTTTTCGGTAATCGCGGTGCATTGAATCTCCCGCCACGTCCGTCGGGCGGAGACGACGTACCGCGAGCGCGGCCTGCCGCTGGTGGTCGCACACTCCGCCGTCGTCCAGGCACCGCCTCGAGGCCCGCGCCGGTGAGGCCGCCTGCGTTCCCGCGAAGCCCCCGCCACCCATTACTCGGCCGTGGGGCTGGGGGGACCTGCCAGTACCTGGACCAGTGGGCCACGGCCGAAGCAGGCCTGCTGCACCACTCCCAAACGCCCTCCCGGCTGGTTCTCTGGAATTGCACGCCGACATCGTCAAGGAACAAGGAAAGTCCCCATGAATCTGAAGCTCGAAATGATCGTGCTGCCCGTTTCCGACACCGACCGGGCCAAGGCATTTTATGAGAAGGCCGGATTCCGCCTGGACGTCGACTACACGGCCAACGAGGAATTCCGGGTCGTGCACCTCACGCCGCCCGGCTCCGAATGCTCGATCATCTTCGGCGAGGGAATGACGCCCATCGCACCCGGCTCGTTCCAGGGCCTGTATCTCATCGTCTCCGACATCGAGGAGGCCCATGCGGACCTCGCCGGACGCGGCATCGAGGTCAGCGAGATCTTCCACGACGCCGGCGGCCTGCTCTACCACGGCCACGAGGACGGGGACGTCACCCACCGCGAGCCCGGCCAGGAGCGGCTGCCCGGCATCCACCCCGAGCGCGCCTCCTACGGCTCCTTCCTCACCTTCAGCGACCCCGACGGCAACGGCTGGGTGCTCCAGGAGGTCTCGCAGCGCCTCCCCGGCCGCTGACAACCCCACCAGCCACCGTCCCAGGGCCGCGACGGGCCGTCGCCCGCCGCCCGGCACGGCGGCGGGCGGCGGCAAACGCGGCAGGAAACGAGCCGAACCAGTTCACGGAAGCAATGACCAACGCGACAGTGAGGAACACAGCAGTGATGAACGAGACCACCCGCACCTACGACGTGATCGTCATCGGCGGGGGGCCGGTCGGCGAGAACGTGGCCGAACGCGCCCGCGCCGCAGGGCTCACCACCGTGATCGTGGAGCGCGAACTCCTCGGCGGCGAGTGCTCGTTCTGGGCCTGCGACCCCAGCAAGGCTCTGCTGCGGCCGGTGGTGGCACGTGCCGACGCGAGCCGCATTCCCGGACTCGACCCGGCGGTGGCCGGCCCGCTGGACGTCGAGGCGGTCCTCGCACACCGCGACAAGATGTCCTCGTACTGGAAGGACGAGGACCAGGTCGACTGGCTGAACTCGGTCTCCGTCGATCTCATACGGGGTCACGGCCGCCTCACCGGCCCCAAGCGGGTGGCCGTGCAGACCCCGGACGGCGACACCATCGCCCTGACGGCCCGGCACGCCGTCGCCGTCTCCACCGGCACCCGCGCCGCCCTGCCCCCCATCCCCGGACTCGACACCGTCCGCCCCTGGACCAGCCGCGAGGCCACCAGCGCCGACAAGGTGCCCGGCCGCCTCGCCGTCGTCGGAGGCGGTGTGGTCGCCGTCGAGATGGCCACCGTCTGGCAGGCCCTCGGCTCCCAGGTCACCATGCTCGTCCTCGACAACGGACTCCTCGAGCGGATGGAACCGTTCGCCGGCGAACTGGTCACCGAAGGACTGCGCGAAGCAGGCGTCGACATCCGCTTCAACACCACCGTCACCTCCCTGACCCGCGACGGCGGCGAAGACGGCGAGGTACGGATGACGCTCTCCGACGGAGGGCAGCTGGTCGCGGACGAGATCCTGCTGGCGACCGGCCGCGCCCCGCAGACCCGCGACGTCGGCCTGGAGACCGTCGGTCTCACCCCCGGCGACTGGCTGACCGTCGATGACACCTTCCGCGTCACCGACGTCGACGGGGGCTGGCTCTATGCCGTCGGCGACGTCAACCGCCGTGCCCTGATGACGCATCAGGGCAAGTACCAGGCCCGCATCGCCGGCGCCGTCATCGGCGCCCGCGCCAACCAGGAGCCCGTCGACGACGCTCCCTGGGGCGCGCATGTCGCCACCGCCGACCACGCGGCCGTCCCCCAGGTGGTCTTCACCACTCCCGAGGTCGCCTCCGTCGGCCTGACCAGCCGCGAGGCCGAGCGGAGCGGGCGCCGTATCAAGGTCGTCGACTACGACCTCGCCCACGTCGCAGGCGCCCACCAGTACGGCGAGGACTACCGCGGCAGGGCCCGCATGCTCGTCGACACCGACCGCAACACCGTGGTGGGCGTCACCTTCGCCGGCCCTGGCGTCGGGGAACTGGTGCACTCGGCCACCATCGCGGTCACCGGCGAGGTGCCCCTCGACCGGCTCTGGCACGCGGTCCCTGCTTTCCCCACCCTCGGCGAAGTCTGGCTGCGGCTGCTGGAGACCTACCGCGGCTGAGCTCGCCCCGGCCGGCATGCGGGCCGTCCTGGCCCGCTCTTTGCCGGGTGACCGGGTCGTCTGCAGGTGAGGTGGGAAGCGCTCCCCTGTCCCCGTGGCCGGTACCGGCACGCCTCCGCGATAAATCCCTGCACGGTCGGCCCGAGGAGCGTAAGCTGACTGCACCGACGCGGGGTGGAGCAGCTCGGTAGCTCGCTGGGCTCATAACCCAGAGGTCGCGTGGTTCAAATCCCGCCCCCGCTACGAACATCCGGCCCCTGCCCGACTTCCGTCGGGCAGGGGCCGGAGTCGTGTGTGGCCGCTTGGAGCGGCCGAGGCTCCGGGAGCGGGGTTCTTCGTCCCGTGAGCCCCAGGGCACACGGAGCCCGCCAGGGCGACGTCTGGTTCGTTCATGAAGCCCGGCGTGTCGGGGGCCACGCCGGGCCGCTGTCGACTATCGAACAGCCGCCCCGGGTCTCGCGCAGTTCCAGGACCTCCATACGGGTCACGTAGGGATCCTGAACCGCACACGCGGCCTGACCACCACCCAGACGTTCGTCGTAACGGCAGGCTCAGATGTCCAGTGGAGTGCTCTGATTGTTCTCCCACGCTCGCCACAGCGCCGCATACCGGCCCTGACGATCAAGGAGCTCCTGGTGGTCCCCGGTCTCGATGACACGGCCTTCATCCAGCATGACGACACGGTCGGCGGTGCGCGCGCTGTCCAGTCGGTGCGCGATCGAGATGACTGTGCGTCCGGCCAGGAGGCCGGCGAGGCCGGAGTCGGCCTCGCGTCGCTGGGATCCGTCGAACATCGAAGTGGCCTCGTCGAGGACGATCACCTTCGGGTCCTTCAGGATCAGGCGTGCGAGGGCGAGTTGCTGTGCCTGCGCGGGGGCCAGCTCGTGCCCGCCGTCTCCGACCACTGTGTCCAGGCCGTCGGGCAGCTCGGCCGACCATCCCTGGGCGCCGACCGAGGACAGGGCATCGGTGACCTGCTGCCTGCTCGCTTCCTCGCGCCCCAGCAGCATGTTCTCGTAGACGGTGCCGGCGAACACGTGGTCCTCCTGGGTGACCATCACGACCTGGTCGCGCAGCGCGTGGGACGTGAGCTCATGCGGAGCGTGTCCGTCCAGGGTGACCGTGCCCACCGAGGGCGCGTAGACCCCGGCGACGAGCAGCGCGAGCGTGGACTTCCCCGCACCTGAGGCGCCGACCACGCAGATCCGCTCCCCCGCGGCGATGTCGAGGTTCACTCCGCTCAGCACATCGATGCCGCGGTCGTAGGCGAAGGACACTTCACGGAGCACCACGCGTCCGTCGCCGAGTTCCACGTCCTTGTCACCGCGGTCCGACGGGATGAGGCCCACCCCGGCGATGCGGGCGAACGCGGCACGGGACATCTGCAGGTCGCCCCACCAATAGACGAGGTCGTCGAGCGGGTCGACGAGGAGGGTGAGGAACATCGACACGGATGCGACCTGGCCGACGCTGGCCCCTCCTCGGGCGGCCAGCAATCCGCCGACCAGCACCACGCACAGCACCGGCAGTTGGTAGCCGAGCTGAACGAGGGGAAACCAACGGGTCCGCAGCCGCAGGGGCACGAGTTGCGCGTCGCGCGCCTCGCGGGCGCTGAGTGCCATCTTCTCGCGGCGTGGGGCGCGGATCCCGAGTCCCTCGACGACACTGGCGCCCTGCACGGTCTCGATGACCGACGCGTTGACGGTGCTGTAGGTCGCCAGCTCGGTCGCGAAGGCGGGGCGTGCCCGCCTGGTGAACCAGCGGGTCGCGGTGACGATCACCGGGAGGCCGAGCAGGCAGCAGAGGGCGAGCTTCCAGTCGACGACGAACGCGGCGGTCAGGGAGAGCAGCACGCTCAGGGTGCCGGTCATCACTTCGGGGATGCCGATGCGGACGAAGTCGGCGACGGTCTCGATGTCGTGGGTGGTCCGTGAGGCGATGTCACCGGTGCTGGTCCGCTCCACGGCGGACAGCGGCAGCCCGAGCACACGGTCGGTGAATGTCGAGCGCAGCTCGTGGAACACGTCCTCGCCGAGGACGAACGCCATGCGGCTGGCGATCCACCGGGTCACGGCCTGGGCCAGCACGCTGGCGGCGATCCCGAGGGCGAGCCGGTCCACCTGCGCGGCCTGGCGCCCCCCGGCGACCCGGTCGACGAGGACGCCGAGCAGCCAGGGGGCGACGAGCCCGGCGGCGACGGCGGCGGTGTGCGCCAGGGTCAGGAGGACGATCGGCCGCCGGTGGGCGGTCAGCAGGTGCCGGACTTCACGCCGGACGGTCGGGTCGTCGGCGATGGGCAGAGTCACCGGCATCAGGCACTCACCCGCCGGTCCGCGACCTGGGCCAACGCCGCGCTGCCGCTGATCACGACGGTTGTCAGGCCACGACGCTCGGCATAAAGGCGCTCCGCGACACTCGCCTCGGTGACGGCGTCGACCGCCGTGACCGGATCCACCAGGATCAGCAGTTCGGGCTTGGGCAGCAGGGCGCGGGCCAGTGCGATGCGCTGACGCTGACCGCCGGAGAGGTTGCTGCCCGCTTCCTCGACCTCGGTGTCGAGGCCCGAGGCAAGGCCTTTGACCACGTCGTCGGCCGCTGCCGCGTGGAGGGCTCGCCCGATGGCGGCGTCGCCGTGCCGTGTCGCGGGGTCGACGACCTCCCGCAGGGGGCCGGCGAAGAGGTAGGGCACGGCGTCGGCGAGCACGGCGCCTGTTTGTGCCTTGGCCAGCCGACGGGCGAGTTCGGAGCCGTGGCGGCCCATGGTGTCGACCACGGTGAAGTCGCCCCGCTGGATCCAGACGCCGCTGGCGTGGTCGGTGATGCGGTCCCCGGCGGCCTCCGCCGCGGCGAGCGGCTCCTGGGTGCCGCCGACCGCGAGGATGCTTCCGATGCGCGTTGCTGCGGTCCTGGCCGCCGCGAGGGCGCTGATGGCGCCGGCCATCGCTCCGATGGGCTGGACCAGGAAGGCGGCGCAGCCGTAGAGCGCGACCAGGTCGCCCACGGCGAGCGTACCGGCCAGTGCGAGGCGCGCGCCGAACCAGAGCACGGTCACCAGGAACAGGCCGGGGAACAGCACTTGGGCGGCGTCGAGGAGCGCGTGGGTGCCGGCCACCGCGATCCCGGCCTTCCGTACCTGCTGGGACCTGGCCGCGTAGCGCCGTCCGGCGATGCGCTCGCCGCCGATGCCCCGGAGCACCCGCAGCCCCCGGGCGATGTCGCTACCGGCCACGGTGAGCGCGCCGAGCAGTTCACGGTGAGCGGTCTGCCGCTCCTCGAGTGGGCGCAGTGCCCGCCCCAGGCAGAACACCAGCGCGGGGACTCCGAAGAGCACCAGGCAGCCGAGCAGCACGGAGCGCCCCAGCAGGTACACGGCGATCACGGTGTAGGCGCCGCACGCGCCGAGGAGAGAGGCCAGGGCCATCGGCAGCGCCGCGATCGCCGGGGCGTCCACGGACAGTGCGGTGGCGACCTCGCCGGGGGCGAAGGTCCGGGACACCGGCACGGCGGCGTCCGCGACGTGCCTCGAGATCCGGTCGACCAGGCGGAAGTTGACGGATATCTGCACGCCGCCCAGGATCCTGAACCGGCTGACGCTGCCGCCGATCCGTACGGCGAGCAGGAGGGCGAGCACACCGCAGCTGCCGAGGACGGCCTGGGACGAGTGCGTCAGCGCGGCGTCGAGGGCGCCGCCGACGGTGATCGGCACCAGGCTCTCGGCGGTGCCGGCCAGCACACCCAGCAAGATGGCGAGCGCCATCCCTCGGCGATGGCCGGCCAGAGCCCAGCCGATGAACCGAAGGGTGCCTGTCATCGCATGGCCTTTCCGGTACCGCGCGGGCTGTCATGCCGGCCCAGTTCAGATATGATCATCAAATGGACTTTTCTTGGCGGCCGTTGAGCACGGAGGACGTGCTGCCCTGGGCGGATCTCCTGAACCGCGCCGAGCGTGCCGACCGGGTCGGTGAGCACTACGACCTCGAGGACATCGCCGGCCAGCTGACCGAGCCCGGCCTCGACCTCGGCCTCGGCACCTTCTCGGCCTGGGACGGCGAGCGGATGGTGGGGTACGCCCTGGTACGTCCGCGCTCCTACGGCCAGGGCCGCCCCGCCCTCGCCTACGAGGGCGTCGTCGACCCGGAGTTCCGCGGCCGCGGCATCGGCGGCGCGTTGCTCGGCTGGGCAACGACACGCAGCGCCGGACTCCCGGAACCGGCCGGGCTTCGCGTTCAGGCGAGCGATCGGGTGCCGGGATACCGCGCCCTGCTCGAACGGCACGGTTTCGAGCCCAGCTCCTGGCTCGTCGACCTCGAGCGTCCGCTCGACGCCGAGCCGCAGACGGTGGCGGTACCCGACCCGGCGGTCGTCCTGGCAGGCATCGACTCGCTGCCCGAGGATCCGGTCAAGGCCTGCTATCTCGACGCCTTCGGTGCCTCGGAGCTGGACTGGGCCAGACTGAGGAACACCGCAGCGTATCGGCCGGACCTGTCCTTCGCCGCCGTGGACCAGGCGCGGGGGGAGGTCGAGGCGCTCCTGCTCGCCTGCTACTTCACGGCCGACGCCACAGCACGCGGCGTGCGCGAGGTCTACATCCAGAGTCTGGCGGCGCGGCGACGGGCGCGGGGACGCGGTCTGTCCGAGACGCTCCTCGCCCATGCCTCGGCGCAGTACAAGCGTGCCGGCTACCAGCGCATCGCCGTCGGGCTCGCGGTGGACGGTCCCGACGCGGACCTCACCGGGTACCGGCAGGCGGGCTTCATCCCCGTACAGCACTGGACCGTCTACTCCTGCCCCTGACCGGCCATGCGCATCAGGTCCACCGGGCGCACATCCGGGTAGTCGCGTCGCAGCGCCGCGAAGTCCGGATAGGCGGCGAGTCGGCACATCGTCTCCAGTGTCGCTCGCAGGGACGGCCCGCCCCGCGATCCCATGGCGACCTTGAACAGGCCGCGTCGTTCGCTCACGCGCGGGAGGATCGTCTCGTACCGGTGCCCCCGGAAGCCGAAACTCGATCCCCAGGTGAGGAGAAGCCGCTGCCGCCGGACCTCCTCGTTGATGACCGCGAGCAGCAGTCCGTGGTTCTCGATGGTGTCGTCCGCGAGCCGGCACACCACGAACGGCCCGTGCCGCAGCGGCGCACTGCCGTGCAGAGACGGGTGGGCGATGCGGGAGAACAGGCCGTCCTGCCCGCTCACCGCCTCGGCGAGCGCCTGGTTGTGCAGAAAGACCTGCCCGGCATGCCGCGCCGTCCAGCCCCGGTCGAACACGAATGCCGTGTCCATGGCCGCCAGGCCGTCCATCGAGGGCGCCGTACCGCCCAGCGCCCGGGCCGTCCGCAGGTAGTCCGCGAACTGCCCGGCGCTGGGTGTCCCGGCGTTCTCATGACAGGAGTACACCGAGACCACGCCCGCATTGGCCAGTTCGAGGCCCTGCTGGTCCAGCTTGAGCCCGGAACGGACCTCGACGACCAGGTGGGGCAGTCCGTCCGGCAGGGCGGAAAGGAAACGTTCGGTCGGCCAGGTGAACGAGGCCAGGGTGTTGTCCAGGATCAGCGTTCGGGGGCGGGGCGCGGCCGAGCGCCAGGCGTGGACGAACGCGGCGATGTCCATGACGGAAGCGTCCCAGTCGTAGCGGACCGGTTCCACCAGCAGAGCCTGGTAGCGGCCGGAGGCGGTCGCGCCGTAGAGGTCGCCGAGGCTCTCCCAGCCCGTCGTCTCGCCGCGGCACAGTTCGAGCAGCATGTCGGTCTCGAAGTAGCTGCTCCACGCGCCGAGCCGCAGCGGCGCGTCGTGGGTCGGCTGGGTCATCGCCCGGTGGCACTGGAGCACCGCCGACATGGCACCCATCGCGCTGGAGAACACCACGTGCTCACTCGACCAGCCGGCCGCGGTGCCCGCGTTGCGCGCGATCCGCTCCTCCAGGTGTTCCGCGGTCGCGCCACGTTCGTAGCTGTGGTGCAGCAGGGCACCGGAGGGCAGCACCTTGGGCACTCCGTGTTCAGGCGAGCGGAAGTGCTCGTCGGCACACTCGTGTGCCCGCCGCAGGATGGCTCGGCGCAGAGCGACGGCGATCCGGTCGAGTTCCCGCTCCGTGACGTCGGGTGGCTGGTGGAGCGCGTCGGCGGCGACGGCTCGCGCGTCGTCGACGACCTTCGTCAGTGGCGGATACTCTTCGGCGCCGGCCGCGATGGCGAGTTCGGCGAGGACCTGGGCCTCCAGACGGCACTCTTCGCTCTCGGTGTTCACCCGCGCCCTGCTGTGGCGGCGTCGATGGTCCGAAGCACGATGTCGGCTGCCACCAGGCCGGACTGGTCGGAGGAGTCGGCGATGAGCTCGACGAGGTCCATGCCGACCACGCGCCGCGCGGCGCACAGACCCTCCAGCAGCGTGACGGCCTCGGTGTGGGTGAATCCGCCGGGCAGCGGTGTGCCGGTGGCCGGGATGAACGCGGGGTCCACGCCGTCCACGTCCACGGTCACGTAGTACGGGAGGTCCTCGGGCAGGTCGGCGAGCACCTCGTCGATCGGTACCCGGGCGGCACTGCGGCCGCTCCACCGGGTCACCTTGGGGCTGGGCTCGGTGTCCGTTGCGGTGAGCTGGCGAATGCCGAACTGGACCACCCGCTCGACCCGCTCGTCACCGACCACCCAGCCCATGAAGTTCCCGTGGTGGCAGTCCTGCCGCCAGTCGTCCTGGCGAGGACCCGCGTAGTCCGCGTGTGCGTCGATGTGGATCACGCCCAGGCGCGGATGCGTCCGCAGCACGCCGCGGATGGCGGCCAGAGCCAGGGAGTGGTCGCCCCCGAGCATGACGGGGAAACGACCGGCGCCGGTGATCCTCGACGTCAGTTGTTCGGTGACGTCGAAGGCCTCGGCATTGCGGGTGAGCACCGAGCCGACGTCGATGTCACCGAGATCGGCCAGCCGTACGCCGCTGAGGACCCGCCGTCCCCGGGCGGGATCCCACATACCGGTCGGGGATCCGGCCTCGGGCCGGTACTGGAAGAGTGAGCCGCTCACCCTGCGGAGGTAGTCGGGACCGAAGCGGGATCCGGGTCGGTGCGATGCGCCGACATCGTAGGGAACACCGAAGACGACCACGTCGCTGGTGCCTCCCGCGAGAGCCTCGGCCACCGAGAGCAGCGGGCTCTGGAACAGGCCGCCGGTGCCGGTCACCGCACGGCCCGCGGGGTTGTGGGCCACCAGGACGCCGAGGTCCTCCAGGCGGGTGACCGCCTCGGTGAGCACACTGCCGTCCATGCCCGTGCCATCGGCGACGGCCGCGACCGTGGTGGGTACCGCGAACTGGTAACCGAGGGTCGCCATGGAGGGGCCGAGGGAGATCTCACGTCCCTCCGCGGTGAGCCAGAAGGTACCGGCGCCCGTGCGGACCAGGTCACGGTTGAGCACGAGCATCCTGGCGTCGGCCGTCAGACGGTCGCCCATCAGAACGCGGCCGTGGTGAGGCGCGACAGGCGCCGGCCGTCGAAGGAGTACTCGGTCGGCGGCGGGAGCCGGTTGAAACGCCGCGAGTTCGTCATCGTGTACGCGCCCGACGCAGTCATCACCAGTCGGTCGCCCGGTGCGACGCGGGGAAAGTCGAAGCGTTCGGTCCGGCCGAATACGTCGGTGCCGAAGAAGTCGTTCTCGTACAGGGTGTTCCCGGCGATCAGGCCGGGCTCGGTCGGCGCCACGTCGCCGTCCGGATCCGCGGACAGCACG
Organism: Actinacidiphila glaucinigra; assembly: GCF_900188405.1. Taxonomy (GTDB): domain Bacteria; phylum Actinomycetota; class Actinomycetes; order Streptomycetales; family Streptomycetaceae; genus Actinacidiphila; species Actinacidiphila glaucinigra. Next base: position 57,335 of record NZ_FZOF01000011.1, read on the forward strand.
GTCGGCTTGTGCCAGGGTGCGAGGTTCCAGGCGGAGGTGTCCACGGTCACCACTCGCGTTCCGTAGTAGTCGTGGTGGTCCTCCACCGAGCGGACCGTGGTGAACAGGTAGCCGTACGCCGCGAGTACCGCTCCGCCCGGTTCGCAGCGGAAGCTGATGCGACGTCCGGTACGGCCTTGCCAGGCGGCGACCATCTCGGCCATCCGCCGGAAGGCCGCGATCGACCGGCCGCGGTCCGCGTACAGGTGGAAGAAGCCGCCTCCGAGGTCGATGACCTCGAGATCGGGCAACGCCTCGGCCATCGTCAGCGTGTAGTTCACCTTGTAGAGCAGGGACTGCGCGGTCATCTGTCCCGTGTGCATGTGCAGTCGTGTCAGTCGCAGCCGATGGCGAGCAAGGGCCGCGTGCACCGCCGGCTCGGTGACCGACACGCCGAAACGGCTGTTCGACCCGAACGTCGAGTCGCTCTCCAGCGCCCCCGGCAGCGGGATCCGTACGCGTAGCCCGACATCGGTGCCCGGATGGTGTGCGCCGTAGAGGTCGATCTGCGCGACGGAGTCCAGGTCGACAGTGACGCCCGAGGCCCGGAACCGTGCGAAGTCGGCTGCGGAGAAGGCCGGTCCGGTTGTGGTGATCTCGTTGAACCCGGCGGCTTCGGCGAGTTCGAGCTCTCCGGGGCTGGCCACATCGGCGCCGACACCCAGTGACGCGAGGTGGGCCAGGACCTCCGGTGTGTGGCATGCCTTCGCCGCGATGTTCAGTGCGGCGCCGGGGACGACCGAGAGATCCTTCCGGATGCGCCGGACCGTTCGCTCGATACCGACGAAGTCGTAGACCAGGGCCGGCGTTCCGATCTCGCGTGCGGCGTCGAACAGCAGGCGTTTGGGCTGCGAGAGCAGCGGTTCGACGGTTGTAGGCATCCCCAAGGCACGGCCCCCGTGAGTGCTGGAACAGGAGAGCCTGGTGGGGCCGGTTGCCCAGCCCTACCAGGCTTGTTGTGCTACGACGGCGCCGAAGGCGTCGTCAGGTGCGCGGGCGGCTTCCGCCCAGCGGGCCCACGTTCATCTCGATCGGCCGGATACCGGCCTCCTCGAGCTGGTGCACTTCGGTCAGGTCCACGGCGTCCAGGTCCCAGTCGGACGCCTCGAACGCTGCGGCGAGCTTGACTTCCAGCTCGTTCAAGGACGTTGCCACTGCAGCCTCCTGTCATACGACACAGATGCGGCCATGCCACACCCCACCCCCGTGTGGGAGGTCCTCCGGACAGTAGACGCGTTCAGATCATCTGTCCATCAATGGAATCCGGACAATTGACAGGGCGTCAGGCTCGATTGTGGCGAGGTCCCGAAGGAACGCCCGCTTGTGCGGATTGGACCAATCATCCCATTCATCCGCATCGACCAAGGTCCAGGTTCCCCACTCGGTGATGAGGTAGCGCAGGGCGGTGGGCCACAGCTCGATCTCCGCCGCGGAGAGGGAAACCCGGGCCAGGTACTCATCGGTGAAGACCTGCCACTCGGCCGGGGTGAACAGGCGCGGAGGCGCGGAGGGAAGCTCATTGTGGAACAGGAGTGCCGCCATCGCGAGGTCGATGATGCGCGGCAGGTAGTCGGCGTTGTCGGGGTCGACCAGTACCGGCCCGTTGTCCGTGTACACCAGGTTGTTGGCCTTGAAATCGGTGGACGCGGCCACATGAGGCAGCTCTCCGTCCCGGATGGCGGGCAGCGTTTCGGCCATGAAGGAACGGTGCCATGGTGCGGATCGAGCCAGGACGGCCTCCGCGATGTCGGGCGCCCGCAGTGTCAGCACCCGGCGCAGATCCTCGATCTCCGCCTCCACGTCCGCGTCGTCGTGCTCGGGCCACTCGAAGCTCGGCAGCTCCGGATCCCGCTCATGCGCGTGCGCGTGCATGCGGCCGAGCAGCGCGCCGGCGGCGGCGATGTCGGCAACCGACCCGTCGTACGGCCGCCCGGGGATCCACGGGTAGGCGACCCAGACGCGTTCGCCCACGAGCGCGGGGTTTCCGGGCAGATCCAGTGGAGTGACGACCCCGATGCCGCTGTCCGCCATCGCCCGTGTCCAGCGCCCGATCGCGGCGGCGGCGGGCAGGTTGCGGGTGCGCTTCACCGCCGACGGAGTTCCGGCGACAGTGGTGCGGAAGACGGGGGCGTAGTCGTAGCACGACTCTTCCGGCCGGTCCTGCTCGGGGATTCCGAAGTGCTCGAAAACCTCGGCGTGCTCCGCGGCCTTCTCCCGGTCCATGGCTCTCCTTTCGTCGGAACGAGTCACTGTGCCCGATGATCGCAGCGCCCTTGACGGGCACTTGGCAAGTTGGTGACACTGAGCGCCTTGCGTCGATCGGGGGATCCATGGCGGAACAGGGCAATGCCGGCGCGTACACCAAAACTCCCGGCTGGACGCTGAGCCCTTACCACGATCTGTCGCACGCCTTCGTGTTCGTGCGCGAGCCGATCGCGGTGCTCGTTCTGGACCGGCTCACCTTGCTCGCGCTCGAACTGTGCACCGGACACTCCTGGGATGCCGCGGTCGAGCGGTTCGCCGAGATCACCACGCGTGATCCCGAATCGTCCCAGGCCAGGTCAAAGTTCCAGCACTTGGCCCGGCAGTTGGAGAGGCAGCGTCTCATCGCGCCCACCGGGGCGGCGGCTTGAACGGGAACACCGTGGCAGCGGTGGAACGCGCCCTGGCCGCCGGACCGTACGGCGACAGCTCTTCGCTGCGTGCCGACTCCGACGCGTTCTACGCCGGTGTCACCGACCTGTTCACCGACGTCTTCGACGAGGTCGAGCTCCAGTGGCCCTGGCCATCGACCGCGCAGGCGCGCATCCTGATCCGCGGTGCCTTCGACCGCGTGATGCCTCGCCTCTCCGCGGATCCGGAACAGGCCCGGGACCATGTCGCGGCAGTGCTCGCGCTGATCGCCGAAGCCGGCGCCGAGCCCCAGGATCCGATCTCGGACGGCCCGACGCCGGTCGCACTCCGGCACCTGCGAGGCACACTGCTCGGTGAGGCGATCCAGTCCGGGTTCCACGCCACCATGAGATCCGACGGCCATGCCTTCAAGATCGAGCCGCTGGTGCCGGACGGCCGGGAGCAGGCGGCGATGGAACTCCTCGCCGAACTGCTGCCGGTCATCGGGCCCTCGACGATGTCTTTCGTCACGGCTCTGGGGGTGTTCACCGGCGAGCAGCTCACCAGCGCCTACGCGGCCGCGACACCAGGGCTCGTCTACGTCAGCGAGTCCCTGCTCGGCGATCGGCTGGAGACGGCCGATGCCATCCTCCACGAGTGCCTGCACCAGAAACTCGCGGAGATCGAGCTCACCAGGCGGGTACTGCGAACCGGCTACCGGGACGAGGACGCCCACCACATCGTGATCCCCTGGGGCGGCCCGGACCGGACCTTCAGTGTGGACCGCTCCCTTGGGGCCTTTCACGTCTATGTGCACGGCGCTCTCCTGCATCTGGCCGCCGTGGAACGGTCGCACCCCGACCTCGATCCGGACGATCTGGCGGCAAGGCTCGGGATCCGCTGGAACCGTGCCGCGTTCTTCGCCTCCGCGCTCGCGACGGCGGAGTCCCAAGCCGAACTCGGGCCGGACGGCCGTCGTCTGGTGAGTTGGCTGACGGAGTTGAACGACCAGCTCGGCCGGTGCGGAGATCTGAGCGGCCGCACCCTTTCCTCCGCCCGGGCCGGCCTGGACTGACGCGCTGCCCGCCGACCCTGGGTACTCCCCGCTCCCCCGCACGCCAGGGCGCCCGCATCCGGAGTGAAGGGGCGCCGCTGGGGAGGGGTGGACGCCCCCTCGCGCTCGTGGCCTGAGCACGGGGGGGCCTCGTGTCACCGTCGCCAGAACAGGTGGTGCGTCACGCCGCTCGCACTGGGCACGACCTCCAGGTGGAACCGGTCGAGCAGCTCGTCGGGGGACTCCCACAGTCGCAGTCCGGTCCCGAGCTTCACCGGCGCGACCGCCACGTGCAGGGAGTCGACCAGGTCGGCGTCGAGGAACTGCCGGATGGTGGTGACCCCGCCGCCGAGCCGGACGTCCTTGCCCTGCGCCGCTTCACGTGCCCGTTCCAGCACCGTGGCCGGGTCCCCGTCGACGAAGTGGAACGTGGTGTCGGAAAGCGCGAACGAAGGGCGCTCGTGGTGGGTCATGACGAACACCGGAGTGCGGAACGGGGGCTCCTCTCCCCACCAGCCGAGCCACTCATGGTCGTGCCAGGGCCCGCGCTGGGGTCCGAATTTGTTGCGGCCCATGATCTCGGCACCGATGTTGCGGGCGAAGTCCCGCGTGAAGTAGTCGTCCAGGCCCCGGCTGCCTCCCGGATCGGTCCGGTTCGGCCAGCTCGCCGTGGCACCGGCCCAGCCGAACAGCCTCTCGGGACGGTCACAGCCGAACGGCCTCTCCAGACTCTGGTGCTCACCGGCACCGATCCCGTCGCTCGAGACATTGAAGTTCATGACTCTCAGCAGTTGATCCACGTCGTTCCTCATCAGGTTCTGTCGCGTCACCGGGTGGCGAGGCGCCCCACACCATGACGTCGAACGGAAGACGACCGGATCGACAGGGGCCCGCAATATTTTTCCGTAGCCGTCAGGACGCGGCCCCACCCGCGGTGCGGCCGAAACGGACATGCCACCAGCGTGAGCGTGACGGCGAGCAGCACCTGCCCCGGTTCGGCCACGCGGTCAGACGTTGGCGTAGCCGGGGATGCGGGCTTTGATGCGCTCGAGTTCGCGGACGTCGGAGATGCCCTGGAAGTCGTGGCGGGGGGTGTACGGGGTTTCCAGGCGGCGGGCCTCCTCGTCGGTGATGTCGAGGTCGAGGGACGCGACGGCGTCGTCGATCTGCCGGATGGTGCGGGCGCCGACGACGGGGGCGGCGACGACGGGGTTGCGGCGCAGCCAGGCCAGGGCGATCTGGGCCCGGGTGCGGCCGCGGGCGTCGGCGATGGCGCCGACCTCGTCGATGATCTGCCGGTCGCTGTCGGCGTTGGTGTAGAGCGTGTCGGCGTAGGCGCCGTCGGTCGCGGCGCGCTCGCCGTCGTTCGCCTGGCCGTAGGGACGGGCGAGCCGGCCGCGGGCGAGAGGGCTCCAGATCATGGTGGCGACGCCCTCGTCAGCGCAGAGCGGAAGCATTTCGCGTTCCTCCTCGCGGGCGAGCAGGTTGTAGTGGTCCTGCAGGGTGGCGAATCGTGCCCAGCCGTGACGTTCTTGCAGGTGGAGGGCCTTGGCGAACTGCCAGGCGTGCATCGAGGACGCGCCGAGGTAGCGGGCCTTGCCGGACTTCACGACGTCGTGCAGCGCTTCCAGCGTCTCCTCCAGCGGCGTGTCGCTGTCGAGGCGGTGGATCATGAAAACGTCCACGTAGTCGGTGCCCAGACGGCGCAGGCTGTGGTCGATCTCGCTCATGATCGCCTTGCGGGACAGGCCGCCGCCGTTGGGGCTGCCCGGGCGCATGGCGTGGCGGACCTTGGTGGTGATGACGATGTCGTCGCGGTTCGCGTAGTCCTTCAGTGCGCGGCCGAGGATCTCCTCGCTCGAGCCGTAGGAGTAGAGGTTGGCGGTGTCGAAGAAGTTGATGCCCGCTTCCAGGGCGTGCTTGATCAGAGGCCGGCTGGCCTCTTCGTCCAGGGACCAGACGGGGTGGCCTCGGTCGGGTTCGCCGTAGGTCATGGCGCCGATGGCGACCGGGGAGACATCCAGGCCGGTGCGGCCGAGTTTGATGTAGCGCACGAAAGGACTCCTACAATGGAGGACGACAGTAAGCGGAGACCTCTCCGCTTGACCTCGATCACGTTAGCGGAGAGCTCTCCGCTTTGCAATGGACGGCCGTCCGAACTCCAGGAGGATCCATGCCCGACGCCGCACGGCAGCGCTCCGATGCGCTGAAGAACCGGGAAGCCATCCTCCAGGTCGCCCACGACGCGCTCGCCGAGTCCCCGGACGCCTCCCTCAACTCCATCGCCAAGCGGGCGGGCGTCGGCGCCGGCACGCTCTACCGGCACTTCCCCACCCGCGAGGCGCTGATCCTGGAAGTCCACCGCCGCGATGTGGAGCGCCTTGTGGACTCAGTGCCGGGCCTGCTCGCCGCCCATGCCCCGCTGGACGCGCTGCGGCACTGGTTCACCACCCTCGCCGCCTACGTACGCATCAAGCACGGGCTCGGAGAGGCACTGCACTCCGCCGCGGCTCAAGAAGTCGTCAGCGCCTCATGGCCGCCGGTCACCGCCGCCGTACGCGGGCTCCTCGACGCCTGCGAACGCGCCGGCGAGGTACGACCCGGTATCGACCCCGTCGACGTGATCATGCTCATGAGCTGCTTGTGGCGTACCCCCGACACCCCCGAAGGCGCCGCCCAGGCCGAGCGCCTCCTGGAACTGGCCATCGACGGCTTCCGGCCGTGAACCCGCCCGCGGTCACCCCTTCGCCGACCTGGGGTGCGGCTACGGATCGGACCCGCTGATCGGGTCCACGAACGTCCAGGAGATCGAGCGCCTCCCCGTCGACGGCCGTTCGTCACGACCACGGGGCCACCAAGCTTAGCGACCCGGTCGGTGGAGCTGCCGCGCACAGGAGCCGCCCGGCCCCGAGCTGACCGGCACCGCCCGGCACCTCCCGGGACCGCACAGGCTCGATCCGACGTGACGACAAGCCGCCGGCAGGCGGCGATCTCCGCGACCGCGCGACCTCATTACCCGGTCGACGTGCCGTCAGGACGCAACAGGCCAAGGACCTTTACGTCCATACGTCTTCTCTTCCAACCCGCCTGGCCTGCGACGAAAGTAGTGCGAGCCACCGGGCGCCACCCCGATCGATCCTTCACAGCTGCACCTGCAGGGCAGCTGTTTGGGCCAGGGATGCGCCCACGTCCGCCCGACTTTCCCACCGCAGGAGAAATCATGAAGCTGGGCCATGCCATCCGCCGTGCCACCGCCGCCGTGGTCGCCGTCAGTGCGATGTCCCTCGGCTTGGTCGCCACCACCGCCGGGAACGCGCACGCCGTCGCGTCGTGCACCGGTGACGTGTCGATGTACGGCACCCTGTCCGACGGCCGACTGACGTACACACAGATCGAGCCGAACACCGGCGACCGCGTCAAGACGCTCATCGGCCCGAACCTCGGCTTCACACCCAAGGCGATGGCGGCCCTCAACTTCAACACGGTCCTGGTCACCTCGACCACCGGCGACCTCTACCGGGTCGACGTGCAGACCAACAACACGTCCCTCACGGTCGCCGGCGTCGTCAAGATCTGGGACGGCGGCTGGACCTTCGACAAGCTGGTCTACGACGGCGCAGGCCACCTCTACGGGACGGTCGACGGCCAGCTCCACCAGTACCTGGTGTCGCAGGCCAAGCCCTCAGGCTCGGCCCACATAGGCCAGCACGTCGTGATCGACACCGGCTTCGTCCTCAAGACACTCGCCGCCGCGGGCGACGACCGCATCGTCGCCTCGACCTCGGACGGCCGGCTGCTCAGCTACAAGATCAACGGAGTCAACGACTGGGACAGCGCCGTCCTGAAGCCGAGCGGCTGGTCGGCGGTCGACTCGCTCTCCTCCCCGGGCGGCGGCCTCTACTACGGCCGCACCAACGGCGGCATGTACTGGTACCACGACTCGGACCCGACCGACGGTGACGGCAGCGACATCGCCTACCACTCCGACGACCCGGTGGACGCGTCCGGCTGGACCCAGAGCCTGCTGTCGGCCTACGCCAACAACTGCGCCTACGTGGCACCGACCCCGCCGAAGTCCGTCCAGGGCGGCACCATCTACCGCAACGAGGTCATCGCCCGGGCCAAGGACTGGTACAACCGCAACATCCCCTACAGCCAGAGCGCCTACGCCACCGACGTCGACGGCGACCACTCCTACCGCACCGACTGCTCCGGCTTCGTCTCCATGACCTGGCACCTCACCAGCTCGCTGACGACCGAGACCCTCCCCAGCGTGAGCACGCAGATCAGCAAGGCCGACCTCAGGCCCGGCGACGCGCTGAACGACTACTCCGACCACGCCGTCCTCTTCGCGGGCTGGAAGGACCAGGACGCGGGCACCTTCTACTACTACGCCGAGGGCAGCACCGCCACGGACATGAACTACTCCACCGCGAACGTCTACAGCGGCAACATCGGCGGCCACCCGGCCTCCTCGTACGTCGCCCTGCGCTACAAGAAGATCGCCTGACGCCCCACACGACGCCGTGAGGGCCCCGCCGTTCACCGGCGGGGCCCTCACGGCGTCCGGTCTCCCGACCTTCGCAGTCGGCCGTCACCCCTCGGAGGCCCGGCGACGCCGAAGGGCGGCGCTCCCTCGGCTCGAGGGGCACCGCCCTTTGCACGCCACCGGCGTCGATACCAGGTGTTCGCCTGCCGGAGGTTCCATGAGCTGCACGGGGAGGCGCAGCGGGTCGTGGGCGGCCTACTGCCAGCCGGCGTCCGCCGGGGTGACCTGCCAGCCGGCGTCCGCGACAAGAACGGAGGAGGACGGAACCGCGTCCGCCATGGACCGGAGCGTGACCACCGGGGCGGCGAAGGCCACGGCGAGGACGAGGGAGGAGACCGCGGCGACCTTGGCGATTCGGGTGCGAAGCATGCCTGTGTCCGTTCATTCCAGAGGAGAGATACGGGGTCCGGTCCGTTCTCGCGTCCCGCGGTGACGCTCGGCCAAGCCGGTGACCAATAGGTTCGTCGCAGCTCAAGCCTGTGAGAAGAGCTCAGGGATGGACGGAAAGGGCCTTGGACTGATGCGTCCACACGGGCCGGTTCAGTCCCCCGTCCGGGGTGCGAAGGCCTGCGGCATCAGCGGTACCCCGACGCCGGTCAGCCGCGCTGCCGCCAGCTCCCTTACGTCACGGAGCAGTCGGCGACACACCCGCAGGGCTCGCTCCTCCGCCTCGTCGAGCCCCTCGGCCAGCAGATAGAAGCCGAGTGTGAGTTCGGAGGGAGAGGCCGTGTGCAGGGCAACGTGCTCGACGCGGTCACGGGGAACAATCGCCGACCGCACCAATGCCCGGACATCCTGCGGCAGTTCCTCGTGCGGGGGCAGTTCCAGATGCGCGTGGACCAGATACATGCGCTCCAGAGTCTCAACCGAAGGCGTAATCAAGTCGCTTTGTGCACTGGACCGTTGAGGCCCTGGCCGGTTCCGTCCTGTTCCTGGGACGTTCCTCCGTCCCTCTGCGAACATCTTCGTCGAGCAGGGGGATGCCGTGCGCAGGAAAACCAGGGGGAACACATGCTGACCGCTCTCGGAATCGACTCCGTCACGGAGACGGTGTATCGCGCCATGCTCATAAACCCGGCAGCCGGTGTCGCGGTCCTCGCCCACGACGTGGGGCTCTCCGTGGAAGAGGTGGGCAACGCCCTCGACACACTGAGCGAGCTGGCGCTGGTGCGCCCCGCCTCCGGGGACGCGGGCCGCCTCCGGGCTGTCTCACCCGACATCGGCATGGAAATCCTGATGGGCCGCCAGCAGGCCCAGCTGGCAGCACAGCAGCAGCGCCTCGAAGCCTCGCGGGCCGCCGCGGCCCAGCTCATCTCCGAGTACGCCGAGCTCCGTCCGGCCGCCAGCCATCCCGGGGTGGAGCAACTGGTCGGCCTGGACCAGATACGCGACCGGCTGACCGTGCTCACCCGCGAGGTGCGCGAGGAGTTCCTCACCTTCGCCCCGGGCGGGCCGCAGACCGCTGAGAACATGGCTGCTTCACGCCCGCTCAACGAGGATCTGCTCGGCCGCGGGGTGCAGATGCGCACGATCTACCTCGACAGCGTCCGCACCCACCGCCCCACCGTCGAACACGCCACCTCGCTGGCCCGACTGGGCGGCCGGATCCGTACCACCCCGTCCCTGCCGACCCGGATGATCATCATGGACCGGCTGACCGCCATGATCCCGGTCAGCAGCGACGACACCGCGGCGGGCGCCGTCCTGCTGACCGGCCAGGGCACGCTCACCGCGCTGTGCGCGCTGTTCGAGACCACCTGGGAGGCCGCGCAGCCGCTCGGCGAGATCGTCCCCACCAACCCGAACGGGCTCACCGGCCAGCAGGCGACCGCCCTGCGGCTCCTGGCCGAGGGCCACACCGACGAGGCGATCGCCAAACGGCTCGGGGTGTCACACCGCACGGCCCGGCGGATCGCCTCCGAACTGATGGAGCGGCTCGACGCACGCAGCCGTTTCGAGGCCGGCGTGCGCGCCGTGCAACGGGGCTGGCTGCCGGACAGCTGCTGAACGCCCCGCGGCGTTCGGAGGTGAGGGCCGGTGGCGCGTCGCCTGCGCCGTGAACCGTGGTCGGCCGGGTGCCGAGGACGTGGCTGCCGGCGTCACGCCTCCGGAAGTGCGGCCATCGACGTCGCGACGACCTCCTCGACCGATGGCGCCGGCGAATCTCGCGGCGCCGGGGCGGGGTTGTGGACGAAGGCGTGCGCAGCCGCGAACTCGTCGCGGGCGGCGGCTTCGACCGCCTCCAGGTAGGCATAAGCGTCCTCCCCGATCGGCACGCGCACCGGCGCCGATCGGGCCGAGACGAGCCGCAGTACATGCGCGGCGAACGTCTCGGGGCGGCCGATCTCCGGATCGTCCAGCATGGCCCGCAAACCCGCTCGCACCTCCCCCGTGCTCACCAGGTACTCGGGGATACGGTCGGCGGTCTCGGTCACCGCTGTGCTGTAGTGGGTGGCGAACTGGCCGGGCTCCACCGCGTGCACCCTGATCCCGAAGGGCGCGACCTCCGCGGCGAGCGCCTGCGTCATACCCTCCAGCGCATGCTTGCCCGTCACGTACGCGGACAGGCCGGGCAGCCCCATCCGGCCGACCAGCGAGGAGACGTTGACGATGTGACCCGCGCCCTGACGGCGCATCAGGGGCAGGACAAGGCGGCTCAGCCGCCACGGGGCGACCGTCAGTACCTCCAGCTGCGCGCGCAGTTCCTCGTCGGACACCTCCTCGACCGCGCCGAACAGTCCCGATCCCGCGTTGTTCACCAGCACGTCCACTCCGCCGAAGTGATCAACCGCGTACGCCACCGCGGCCTCGCACTGCCTGGCGTCACACACGTCGAGCGCCATCGCCGTCACCCGATCCGGATACCGCTCCACCAGATCCCGCAGAGCGGCCGGCTTGCGGGCCGTGGCGATCACGAGGTCCCCGGTCTCCGCCACCGCCCCCGCCAACGCCCGCCCCAGTCCCGACGAACACCCCGTCACCAGCCATCGCCGCGTCATGCGTCCCCCCGTGTCTGCAGCCCGCGACACGTCGTGCCGCTCGAAAGCGATCATGGCAGCCGGAACGGACCACCAGCAGAGGCGTGCGGGGGCAGGACCGGCGCGCACGCGGGCTCACCGGCGCACATTCCGCGACGTGCACGAAGCCTCGGCCGCAATGGCGCGGCGCCCGCCCGCGCAGGCCCCGCGGCACACTCCCGAAGCAGCAGTCGCGAGCGAGTCCGGGTGGGCACTCCCCACAGGCGCGGGAGGAGGAGGCACCACGCTGTTCCCCGCGATCGGCGTACGCGCACGCTCGCCGCACAGCCGGCCGTCAGGCTGAAAGGCGACCTGCCGCCTGCGAGAGCCCCCTGGCCGGCTTGGCGCGGGCGGGCCCGCTCCTCGGATCCCGGAGCAGGTCCCCGGCGCATGACGTTGTCGTACACACGTGCCAATCCGGATCGGCGGAGCCACTCGCCCCGCCATCGGCGACTGATTCGCTCGCTCTCGCGCGGTAGCGCGGCTCGGTGTGGCTCATGGCCGCGCCCGTCCTGGAGACCCTGTCCAGGCTCCCGGCCCTCGAACACTCCGATCGCCGGTTCCCATGGCTGGCGACGGTGGCGTTCCTCGAGGTGAACGGCCACACGCTGGACCACCCGGCGCAGAAGGAAGCCGTCCCGCTGGTGACCGTCGTCGCCCGTGGCGCCACCGGTGTGCAGGCCTGTGCGCGGCAGCTCCGTCGCTGGGCCCACTCCTGACCCGCGGCTGGCCCCGGTCGGCGGGTGAGCCCCGGCAACCTCTCCCCCGAGCTGACGCAGAGGGTGGTCAGGCGGGTGCCCGCACCACAAGGTGCCTGATCACCACCCCGGAGCAGCACCCCTCGCGGGGAACCGCCCCGTCTTGCAGGCTGACGGTACGCGCGGGATCTGGGCCGGTTGCGTTGAGCTTCGGCCCGGTTGTCATCCCGATCGGCCTCTACTCCGCGTTCAAAGGGGCACGGCACCGGATTCCACCAGGTCCGCGCGCGAGCGACGGAGCCCGCCTCAGGCACCGGAGGTAGTTCTATGAACCCGAAGGCGTGGAGATACCCCCATCGGAGATTCCGCGCGGCGTGGAGCGGCCTGACGGCCGCCCCGTCGTGCTCCTCGAAAAGGCTCTGGCCGCCCTCCCCCGGCCGACGAGGCGCGCTGTCGATGTCGTCGGTCTCATCGACGAGCGCGGCATCGGCCCACTGCTCTACGCCAGGCCCCACCAGGGAGGCGCTGCCGGCGAACAGGGTCAGCGCGCACACCCGCTCCTGGTGGAGGCTCTGGCCGGGCACGACACGGTGGCGGTCGCCGAAGTCACCCTGCGCCCCGGGGAGCAGCCGGCAGTACTGACCGAGGCCACGGCGCGGCACGCTCGTATCGCGTATGCCGATGTGTCCATGAAACGGACGACGCTCCTCGACCGCCCTGGTGACCGAGGGGGAGCTCGACGCTCGTCAGGCGAGGTCCTTCTCCCGGCTCCGGGCCGGCACTCGGCTCCAAGCGTCGGCATACGCGCGGGCCGCGGCACTGGGGTCCTGAGCAGCGCAGATGCCGGAGACGACGGCCGCCCCCGCTGCCCCGGCCTCCCTCAGCCGTGGAAGGTCGGCCGGGTTCACACCACCGATCGCCACGGCGGGCAAATCGCTGAGCCGGGCGAGGCGGGCGAAGCCGTCGTGGCCGAGCGAGGGCGGGGCGTCTGCCTTGGTCCGGGTGGCGTGCAGCGCGCCGATGCCTACGTGGTGGACGCCTGCCGGATCCTGGGCGGCGGCGCGCAGTTCATCGGGAGTGGCGGCGCTCAGGCCCAGGACCGCGTGCGGTCCGATCAGATCGCGTACAGCGCTCGGAGGCAGGTCCGACTGCCCGACGTGGACGCCCGACACGCGTATGCCGGCGGCGCGGGCGGCCAGGAACACGTCCACCCGGTCGTTGACGATCAACGCCACGTGCTCCGGGAGGACTGCTGCCACTTCCGTGACCGTGCGCAGGAAATCACCGCCGTCGGTGTGTTTCTCGCGGATCTGCACGGCGGTGACGCCCCCCTTCACGGCCTGGGCGACGGTTTCGGCCACGCTGCGGCCCCGGGCCTCGCATTGGGCCGCGTCCGTGACGAGGTAGACCGACAGATCGACCGGCGTCACCGTCACGACACGGCCGCCCGCTCGGCGATGTCGGACTCCCGCAACGCGGCGAGCGCGTCCAGGAACGCCACGGCGAAACTGCCGGGCCCGGCAGCCTGCTTCGCGGCCAGTTCGGCGGCGACCGTGTAGGCGGTGACGGCCGCGACCGTCGAGGCGAACCGGTCCTCGTCCACGGCCGCGTAGGCGGCCATCACGGCGCCCAGCGCACAGCCCCCGCCCGTCACCCGGGTGAGCAGGGGGTCGCCGTTGGCGATGCGAGCCGTACGCGTCCCGTCGGTGATGAGATCCACGGGCCCGGATACGGCGACCACGCCGCCGGTAGCGTCGGCCACGCGCCGGGCTGCTTCCCCGGCCGCCTCGACGCCGTCGGACGCATCCACTCCGCGGCCGCCTCCGCCCGCTCCCGCGAGCGCGATGATCTCGGAGGCGTTGCCACGTACGACCGTCGGCCGCAGTTCGAGGAGCTCGCGCGCGAGCGCGGTGCGCACGGGCAGCGCGCCGACCGCCACCGGGTCGAGCACCCACGCGGTACCGGCCGAGCCAGCCGCTTGCGCGGCCTCGACCATGGCGGAGCGCTGCTCGGCGTGCGGGGTGCCGAGATTGACCAGGACCCCCGAGGCGACCTCGGCGAACGGTCCGGCCTCCCCCGGGATGTCGACCATGGCGGGTGAAGCGCCCAGCGCCAGAAGGACGTTGGCGGTGAACCCCGTCACCACCGAGTTGGTCAGGCACTGCACGAGCGGGGAGTGGGCCCGTACGCGTGAGAGCGCCTGCGCGGCGAAGGCGGTGTGATCGGCGGCAGTCGGGGGCATGCGGACTCGCTCCTTGGGGGACGGACGGTGTGCGGGCGTCTGCGATGGTCGGCCGTTCGGGGGCGCGACGGTTCAGGGCCGCGAACGGTGGCGCAGGCGCAGTGGGGTGTACACGCCGAGGGCCACGAGGAACGCCACATAGTACGAGAGGTCGGCGCCGTGCAGGGCTTCGGCCACCGGGCCGACGTACAGGCTGGTGTCCATGAACGGCACAGCCGCGGCGAAGGCGGCCACGAACGCGACGACGGCGGACCAGCCGGGCTGCGGCCGGCCGGTCTCGGCGGCGAGGTCGATCGGTGCGCCGGCCCGTGCTCGTGCCCGGGCCAGCCAGTCGACGATGACGATCGCGACGAAGCCGGGAATCCAGTAGCCGACGAAGAGCAGCACGTTCTGGAAGCGGGCGGTGGTGTCGGCGGCGTGCATCCACAGGACCAGGGGGAAGCCGAGGACTGCGGCGAAGGCGGCCGCGGCCGGGCGGGGAACGCGCACACCGACGGTCTGCAGGGCCAGGGATCCGCTGTAGTCGTTCATGGCGTTGCTGCACAGGGCCGCCAGGGCCACGGCGAGCAGTCCGAACGCCCCGAGTGGCCCGCCGCCCAGCAGCTCGGCCACGCCTGCGGCGGTCTGGTCGGTGAGGACGGACGCGCCCCAGAGCCCGAGGGCCTGGACGCCGACGAAGGACACCACCAGGCCTGCCAGCGTGCACCAGAACATGCGCGGGCCGGAGGTGGTCCGCGGCAGGTAGCGGCTGAAGTCACTGGCGTACGGAGCCCAGGACAGGGCCAGGCTCAACGCGATGGTGCTGGTCAGGACGAACGCCCCACCCCGGTCGGCGCCATGGGCGGAGCCGTTGACCGCTGGGTGCACACCGTCGAGCAACTTCCAGGCGATCAGGGCGAAGGCGGCGGCGAGAACGAACGTCATGACGATCTGCAGCCGGTGAATGGCCTCGTAGCCCAGGACGCCGAGAGCGCCCTGGGCGAGCATCATGACCAGGACTCCGAGCCAGAACGGCCAGCCGCACAGCCGCGCCAGCGCATCTCCGCCGAACAGCCCGATCAGGGCGTCCCAGGCGACCGAGGACAGCCACTGCAGGATGCCGGGCACCGCGACGGCCCGGCCGAAGGCGAGCCGGGCCAGCGGCAGCTGCCCCGCGCCGGTCCTGCTGCCCCAGGTTCCCAGGTAGGCGGTGGGTATCGCGCCGACCACGGTTCCGAGCACCACGGCGGTGAGCGCGGTGGCGAAGTCCAGGCCGAGGACGATGCCGATGGTGCCGGTGAACACGCCGGTCATGGTCAGATTGGGGGCGAACCACACGGTGAACAGGCGCCCCGGGCCGCCGTATCGGTTGCCCTCCGGGACCGGCTGAATGCCGTGTGCCTCGATCCGCAGATCGCCGGCGACCGCCGGCATCCGCCCGTCGAAGACGGCCTGTCGGCCGTCGGCGGGCAGACCGCTGGAAACATGCGTCAATGGCATGGAAGACATCCCTCCGCCAGTACGAACTGGTTCAGGTTCGACGGGTGTGATCTCAGCCCCCGGTGGGGCACCCCGTGTCCGGTACGGGGGACAGAGTAACCCGACGCCAAAACCCGGTGCGTCGACGGGGTGGGGCCGCGCGTCGTACTGACGCTGATGCTCAACAAAGGTGTCGCCAAATCGCTGAACGTTGAGCACATCGCGGATCGGCAGTTGATCACCATGACTCGTGGTTCAGGTGAATGAGGCCCTCGACGGTGTTCAGACGGGCATGCAGGGCGGCGTCGGGGACCGGGGTGGTGACCAGGAGGAACACGTTGGTGGTTGGGTGTTCCGGCAGGTAGAGGTCTTCTTCACCGTCCTGCGGCGATCACAGCCAACTGGCCCAGCCGAAGGTCAGGAGGTAGGCGCGCGTGATTGCGGCCCGCCCGCGGCGCCCGCCACCGACAACCGCGATAAGGGCGACGGTGAACCAGAACGCAACCGCTCCTCCGACGATCAGAGCCCACCCGGCGCCGCCATCGGCAGCGAACAACGCCACGATGAAGGTCGTTATGGCGAGCCCGGCATGGGCACCGCCGATACTCACATGGAGCATCTCGCGTACGACACGACGGTCCTCTGCGAGAACCCGCTCATACGCGTTCAGCTCTCGCCCCGGACCGTCCTGTTCCTCCATGCCCCGCTCCACAAGCCCCCTCAACACATCGTCGCCAAGCTGAGTCCGACAATCCTGTGGACGCTCCACCCTGCCACAACGTTGCCGCTCGGCGACTTTCCATACACGGCCCAGGTAGCCTTCTTCGCGCCCGCCAGAAGGTTCTTGGCGCTGCGTTCATGACATTCCTGATCTTTCGGACCCAGCATCTCGGTGCTAGGGCTGCCGGCTAGGTGTTGCGGCTGCGTTCACGCCACCGGCGACTCCTGTCCGCCGGGGCCGAGCCCTCAGCGAGGGCCCTCCGGTACGCGGCCCGCTTCGCCAATTCGCGCCCGCAAAGGATTCCCCACAGGAGGTCACGTACATCACCTGCGGCACGATGAACAACAGACACCAGGCTGGATGGTTCTGCCATTTCGGCTTGTCCGTCACCCCTACCCCCTCGAAAGCCGCGCGTTAAGAGCTGTCCCGTAACTGGTCAGAAGTTCGCCCCCGCGAGGAGTGGCCGGTCAGCCGACCGGACTCGCGTCGACGCCCACCGTCTCCATGCACGCGTCGTCGAAGGCGTTCAGGGTGATCACACCGTCACGGACGTCGTCCCAACTCGCGACCAAGGTCCAGCCGCGCTGCTTGAGGGCCACACGGACTTCGAAGACCTTCCCGGAACTGTCCCCCTTGTGCGTCTCCGGCTCCCCGTCCTGCTGCCAGTCACGCTCGCGCAGCTCGCGAACCACCGCCTCCCAGCGGGCGACGTCGACCCGGGTGGTCTTTGTGGCGAAACCCTTGAAACCGAGGCCACACGATCGCGGCGAGCCCGGCTCAGCGTCCGCGTTCATTCCGCCGTATTCGGGTACGTTCGCCGGAACGCCCGCGCCCACAGCCGAGCTGTCCAGGTCCATCCGCACGACTTCCTTCGTGAGCGGTCCGGTGCCCGCGGGCCGTGGCTGAGGCGACGCCGACACCGGGGACGCGGACGCTTCCGTGCCGGCGTCGCCGGTGCCGCAGCCTGCGGCACCCAGCGCCATGACTGCAACCGCCACGGCGACGCACCTCGCCCTACGCACAGTGTCCCCTCCCAGGTCAGGGACCGTTTGCCCCCGTGATCAAGCGAGGAGTATGCCACGCGGTACTGACAGAGCGACACGGATTATGCGGCAGATCAATTGTGGAACAAGCCTTGGTCTGCCGCCTGATGGCGGCAGCGCTGAAGACTCGCCAACCGGGCTGTGGCGCGCAGGGATCGAGACCCGACCCGGGGCGCTGCCCCGTGCCCGTCTCGGTTCACGCTCTCACTACCGGGGGATCCAGTCCTCGCGGCTGCGGGATTCGGTCGTCGTGACCCAGCACAGCGTCGTTCAGCGGAGCGCGGGCCACGAAAGCCCGACGGCTTCGAGGAGTCCGCCAGGGCGGCGGGTGCTGATCAGCTCTCTGTTCCCGACGCCCCAGCAGGGCCGGCACCCTGGGCGAGGTAGCGCATGGCGCGCATCAGCGAGTCCGCCTCCTCACCGTGCAATTCCCGACTGGGTCCCCCGAGAGCGGCACCCCGGACGGCGATGTCGCGCAGGGCCCGCACCGCGGCGTCCGTCTTCTCGACCTGCGACTGCCGATCGGGCCCCGCCGCCTGGAGGTCGCTTCCCATGGCAACGGAGATCGCTTCCCGGGCCGGGAGGAGCATCATCGGGGCGGAATACGCGGCCAGGTCGTCAACGCAGACCAGGCGCAGTTGGCTGGGCTCGATCTCGGAGCCGGACAGCACCACTTCGGTGTTCTCGACTCGGCCTCGGGCGACCCAGTAGGGGTTGCCGCCGTTCCTCCAGAGTTCGAACGTCACGGGCTTTCCGTCTGCGGTGATGGTGATGGGTTCGGAGACCGGCAGCCCGGCGGGAAGTCCCTCACCGGGGTGGCAGTAGTCCTCCAAAGCGTCCTCCAGCGCCTCGCCGGCCTCAGCGTTGCCGGAGGAGGCGCTGAAAACCCTGACGTGCTCGGCCTGGGAGTCATATGACGCAGAGCCGAACCACAGGAACACGTGGATGTCGTCGGTGACTTGGTTGTGGCCGCTACCCATGAACTGCCGTGATTCCGGCCAGTCGGCATCAACGGCGACGACCCTGAAGCCATTCGCCGGAACAGGAATGCCTTGATCATTCATGCATGCGTTCTCCTTGTGCTCGTCCGTGATCAGGCATCGTGCCATGCACCAGACGACGGCCAACGGGGCGGGTTGGGGGCTGGTCCGTGCGAGGCCGCCGGGTGGCGGGACGCGGTCAGCCGCGTCATCGCACGCGCCAAACCCGGCGACGTCGGCGATTACCCCCGGGATACTGGTCGCCCATGGATGAGGTCAAAGTCGTCGTCGCCCATTCCGAGCGAGCGACCCTGCGCGTCGGCGACGTGTTCCTGAAGGTGGACGCCGATCAGGCGCGCATCGACGTCGAGGTCGAGGCGATGTCCCTCGCGCCGGTCCCGACCCCGCAGGTCCTGTGGCGCAAGCCGCCCGTGCTCGCGATCGCCGCACTCCCGGGGACGACGCTCGGGCGCCTCGGCGGGCCGTCGACCGGGGCACCGGCGGCGTGGGCCGCGGCGGGCGCCGCCATCCGGAAGCTGCACGACGCGCCACTGCCGCCCCGGCCCGGCCAGGCCGGCCGGAGCATCGTCGCGCTGGCGGCGGAACTCGACGACGAGTGCGAGTGGCTCGTGGCGAACGGCCTCCTGCCCGCAGGCCTCGTCAACCGCAACCGCCAGGTCGCCCAGGCCGCACTCCGGTCATGGACTCCCGCGTTCACGCACGGCGACCTGCAGATCGCGCACGTCTTCGTCGACGGCGACGAGGTCACCGGCATCATCGACTGGTCCGAGGCGGGCCAGGGTGATCCCCTGTACGACCTCGCCACCTTCACGCTCGGACACGAGGAGCACCTCGACGACGTCATCGCAGGCTACGGCACCGATATCGACATCGACCTCGACGTGATCCACGCATGGTGGTCGTTGCGAAGCCTGCTGGTGGTTCGTTGGCTGATCGAACACGGCTTCGACCCGTTCGCGCCGGGCTGTGAGGTCGACGTGCTGAGATCCCGAATGTGAGGCTGCGCGGCGCCGACCCTGCGGGCTTGTTCCGGCGCTGCTCAGTCACGCCGGACGGCGACCAGGCGCGCGACCACAGCGAGCACCAGCCCGGCCGCGAGGAGGTACAGGCCGAGACGGTCCTCGGGTACTGCTGGTGACCACACCCGCCAAGCCGACGGGGTGTAAAGGTCGGCTGCCAAGTAGTCCCGGTAGATCCTGGGGGGCGCGCTGGTTTGGCCGCGCACCCACAGCAGGGCTCCTGTCGCGGCGCAGGTCGCGGATATCGCGTACAGGACAGAGGCGCGTCGCGGGGCCAGTCGGTTCACGGGTTCTCCCTCGTTTCATCGTTGTGGCGTGTGGATTCTTGCTGCCCGTGCCGGTTCGCGTTCCCACCGGGGCCGCCAAGTCCCAGCCCGGACCAGCCACCACTCCGGTGAACGACCGAGGGCCTGCCGACCCGCCAGAGCAGCCCGGGCTTCGGCTTGACCAGGCTCGTCAAGATGTGGCAAGCGCTTGGAAGACGTGGGCATGCTCCTGCAACCCAGGTCGGCCGGCTTGCGACACGGTCGCGGTGGACTGCTGGGGAGTGGCCCGTGGCTTGCGTTGCCGCCACTGCCGTTGCTCGGCCAAGTCTGCTGGTGGAGTGCGGTGTGCGGCGGCGTTCACCAGGAGACGCAGCGCCTGAGGATCGCTAGGCGGTGTGCCCCTTGTCGCGCATGAGCTGTTGGGAGGCAGTCCACCACAGCCCTTCGCCGCCGACCGCCGCTGACGCGTGGTTCTCCGTCCCGAGGCATGCGATGTGGTCTGCGTACTCCTTGCGGGCCTCGGTCAGGCTCATCGACCCATTCGGTCCGCCCCACACCTCGTCCGCGTTGAGGTCGTCCTGGCCGTCGTCCTCCCACCCGCACTCCTCGCAGATCTCCCAGCGACACCGCGACTCCAGGGTCAACAGGCGACAGCAAGGGCAGGGATATGGTCCCCCGCCGGGCGGACATGCTTCAAGCAGTTCTTGTGGAGTCATCACGTCGCGAGCGTGGCACGGACCAAAGGGGTACGTGGCGGAATCGCAGTCCCAGGAGCCAAGGAAGCGATCCTGGACCTCGCTGACCTGGGCACCCCGTGAGATCGAACGCTGTGACCTGCGACCGACTGGTGAACGGCAGCCGGCGTCGATCGTCATCGTCTGCCCTTGGACGGCCCAGTGGATCTAGAACGGCCGGAACACCTCGTGCGTCCATCCGTCCGGAAGCTTGTTCATGAAGAAGGCCTAGATCGGACCGTGATCGGACTCGGTGACCAGGCCCTCCCGCTGATCTGAACTTCGGCGTCTGACAGCGGGCGGCGGGCTGCCGACCCTGGTTGTCGAGGCGGCAGCGGGCGGTCAGGCGCCAGGGGCGACTTCGGGGTGCGTGAACCGCACGGGCTTGCCCAGCGAACGGGCGTAGGCGATTTCTGCTCGGGTGCTGTCCCCGATGTAGTCGCCGACTACGAGCACCTCATCGGCGAGGCGGATCTTCGCCCGGTGCAGATCGTCGAGTCGCACCTTCAGCGCTTCGGCCTCGACAGGATCGGACCAAAGTTCGTGCGGCGACTTCATGTCACAGCCCGGTTTGACGACAATCTTCCCGGCTGTGGTCTCCCGCAGATCGGCCTCTGCCATCTCGGTCATGAAGCGGGTGGAGCCGCAGATCACGACGATACGCGGGAGGCTCAACAGCTTCTTCGCGTCGGCGAGTTTCTCCTCGGGGGTGAGCAGTTGCGGGTTCGACACTGGTTCCTCCAG
The DNA here is from genome assembly GCF_900188405.1 of Actinacidiphila glaucinigra. Taxonomy (GTDB): domain Bacteria; phylum Actinomycetota; class Actinomycetes; order Streptomycetales; family Streptomycetaceae; genus Actinacidiphila; species Actinacidiphila glaucinigra. Next base: position 78,533 of record NZ_FZOF01000011.1, read on the forward strand.
GTGGTATGGCCCAAGGAGTGCCTGCGGAGACGAGAACGAGGGTGTCCAAGATCGTTTTGTGACGAACGACGTGGATACCCTCGCGACAGCACTCTATGCGACGACCGACGACATGCTGAAGGAGCATCCCGACCTGGCGCCGTGGCGCCCGTCGGTCGGCATTACACCCCGCTTGAGCGATGCCGGCACCCTCGCCATGATGCGGGCCATTGTCGGCTTCGCCTCCGAGGCCGAATGGCTCCGCCATGCCCGTGCCCACCTGCGCCCGCGTCATGCAACGCGTCCTCGCGCTGACCGCCGCGATCTGGCACCACGACGCCACCGGACAAACCGCCCTACGCTCACTGATCGCCTACGATCACTGACCCCTTGAAATAGATCATCTACACGGCCAGTAGCGCGGCAAGCAACGCGGCCGCCATTGCCGAGAAGAGCCGCGGCTTCCTCCAGCCCGGCCCGGAAGCCTGGCGATCCAATTCCCAGGCGATCACCAGTCCGCCACCCAGGCCCAACGCGCTCCGCAGCAGGAAAACGGCGGTGTGCACAGGGATCCTCCAATGGCTTCGAACGGACGGGAAGGCTACCCCTTGCGTCGGTCGCGCGATGCTCCGGGGTCCCGGTTCGGAAGAGGGCATCAGCCTCGGCTTGACCTGGTCGGACGCCAGCCTGCGGCTGTGCCTGTTGTTGCTCCCGGTCCCCCGTGATTGCCGGGCTCTTCCTGCTCGATCCGGCACGCCTGTGACACGGGCTGCCAATCGTCGCGAGGGCTGCCGTAGACAACCTGGTTGACAGTCGTTCGCCTGACCACGAAGGAGCCGACGATGACGGAACTGCGGATCTGCGTGAGGGTGATACCGCGCTCATCTTGGATGGCCCCTTCGCGGACTTCACAGGGCCCGTGCGTTCCATCGACCACGAGCGGGGCCGGGTACGTCTCGTCGTGTTGGTCTTCGGGGACGAGACCGTCATCGATGTCGGCCTGTCCTCGGTCGAGAAGGCCTCGGAAAGCTGAGGTTGGTAAGAGCGGCGCCCGCCCCCCTTGTGCTGCCGCTCCCGGGCTTGACCACGGCCGCCTGCGGCGTCGTCATTGGTCGTCGCCGTACGCTGTCGGGCAGCTTCGGACGGCCCGGAGACGGCCACCGGGCCGGTCGGCCGCGCCGTGCCGCGCCTGCCGAAAGCAGCCGGCGGCCGACCGCGCTCCGCGTTCAGGCGTGGAACTCGCTGAGGTCGATCGTGTGGACACGCAGCGGGAAACCGTACTCCGGGTGCGTGGTCTCGCGCTGCGGCGCCATCCCGAGCTTGCGCATGACGTTCTCCGAGGCGTTGTCGCCGATCCGTGCGATGCCGATCAGGTGGTCCAGGCCCCGGTCCTGGAGCGCGAATTCCATCGCGGCGTGGGCGGCCTCCGAGGCGTAGCCCTGACCCCAGAACTGCGGACCGAGCCGCCAGCAGACGGACACCTGCGGCATCACCTCGGGCAGGAACTCCGGCAGGGTCAGGCCGGTGAATCCGGCCAGTTCGCCCGAGGCCAGCATCTCGACGGCGAAGAGGCCGAAGCCCTCCTCGTCCCACTCCTCCTCCCACCGCTCGATGGCTTCCGCCGTGTGTTCCAGGTCGCGCACGGAGCCGTCGCCGACCCAGCGCATCACCTGCGGGTCGCCATTGATCTCGGCCATGGGTACAAGGTCGTCGTCGTGCCAGCGGCGCAGAAGGAGGCGGGGAGTCTGGATCTCGGTCATGGGCTCATCCTGGCGAAGGTGACGCCGCAACGGTAATCGGGGTGGGCGAGGTGGTCTCCACATCCGGGAACCAGCCCACCTCCGGCACCGCGGCCCGGCGCGCTGCACGACGCGCCCGGCCCTGGGCTACCACCAGATGACGACGTATCCCGGGCCGCCGGTCTGGCCGACACCGGGGTCCATGAACGAGACGGTGCCGCCTGTGCCGCCGATGCCCGCAGTCGACGGTGCCGGCTGGATGACACCGTCCACTGCCGGACGGCCTCCCTGGCCCGGCGGCACGGTAGTGCCGCCGCGGGCGCCGTCGGCGCCTTGGCGGGCCGTGCCCTGGCCTGAACAGGAGGCGGTGCCGCCCATGCCACCGGACGAGGAGAACAGGCCGCCGGCGCCGCCGTTCGCGATCGCGAGGCCGCCGAGACCGTTGTTCACCGTGCTGAGTGAGCCTGGCTGGCCGTTCGTAAGCTGTGCCCCGCCTGTTCCTCCCGCGCCGATGTCCACCGGGACCGGCGTGCCCGGCTGGACGGGAAGAACGCACCAGGCAAAGCCCCCGGCGCCGCCGCCCGAGCCGTTGACGAGGGTGCCGTCGGCTCCCGAACCGCCCCCACCGGCACCCCATGCCTGGACGAAGACGGAGGTGACCCCGGCGGGCGGCATGAACTGACCGTCGTCGAGGAAGTCCACCAGGCCGTGCCCCGGGGTGACACCAGGCGGCCCCGGCGGGCCTTCGGGACCCACCGGCCCCTCGTCGCCGGTATCGCCCTGCGGCCCCGGCGCGCCAGGTACTCCTGGGGCACCCGGCGGCCCCGGGGGCCCGGCAGGTCCGGTCTGCCCCTGCGGGCCGGGAGGCCCGGGCGGCCCCGGCGGACCCGGAATACCGGGCCGGCCCGGGTGACCGTGGTACCCGGGTCGGCCGGGGCAGTACCCGGGGAAGAACGGGAAGAGGAGGCACGGGTCGGCAAGACCTGTCTCAGCACCAGGTTTTGCGGCGTCAGCTCGGCCGCTGCCGGCGCTCCCCGCGTACGCCGCACCCGCCTGAGCACCGGACGCCAGGATCACGCTCACGGCCACCGCCCACATGCGCAGACCGCCTCGGCGCCGTACGGGCGCCGCAGACACACCTATTCGGGACAACACGACACCTCCAGCAAGGGGGCCCGCGACGCGCGGCACACGCCGCTCACCAGGAGAGAAGAACAGTCGGAGACAGCAGCGGACCCATGGAAAGAATCACCCTGCGTAGCGTTACTTGCACATTCAGTAGCCGACCGGGTGATCACAATGCCCGGGACATCCTCGGCAGCACTCACTGCCGCCCGCGGCAGGGGTTCCGGGCCGCTGGGCCGCACCCTCGCTCGGGCCAGGCGACACGGGAAGTCCTGGAGTCGGTGGCCGGCGGTGCCTGCCGGGCCGTCAGCCGCTTTCCCCGGAGTTCGCCGAGGCCGGGGCCGACGACGGCGCCGGCGGTTCAAGGCTGGAGGGAGGCGAGCCAGCCGGTCAGCAGGCGGTTGACCTCCTCGGGGCGCTCCTGCTGGATCCAGTGCCCGCAGCCGTCCAGGATGTGGCTGGCGGTCAAGCCGGGGAGGGTGGCCGGGTAGGCGTCGATCGCGTCCGCCATCCAGGTCGTCGAGGCGTCCAGGGCGCCGCCGATGAACAGGGACGGCTGCTTGATCGGGGCGCCGGCGTACTGGGCGAGGTCCTCCCAGTCGCGGTCCATGTTGCGGTAGCGGTTGAGGGCCCCGGTCATGCCGGTGCGCTCGAACTCCCCGGCGTACACGTCGAGATCGTCCTCGCTCAGCCAGGCCGGCAGCTTGCCGACGGGGAACCGGTCGCGCAGCCGGCCGCCGGTGCGGGCCACGAAGTGCGGGTCGGGCTCACCCTGGTCGGGCATGGTGTCCGCGGACAGGGCCGCATAGAAGCCCGCGAGCCAGCCCCGGACGTCGGGCTCCATTTCCGCTTCGGCCCTGCCGGGCTCCTGGAAGTACGAGACGTAGAACTCCTGGTCGCCGCCCATCCGCGCGAAGGCGTCGGTGGGGCGGGGGCCGCCGGGCGGCGCGTAGGGGACGCTCAGCAGTCCGACGGCGTGGAAGACCTCAGGGTGGAGCAGGGCGGAGGCCGCCGCGATGTTGGAGCCCCAGTCGTGCCCGACGACCGTCGCCCGCTCCTCGCCCAGGGCGCGCACCAGCGCGACGTTGTCCTCCACCAGGTCGAGCATCCGGTATGCGTCGGTGGCGGCCGGCTTGGACGAGCGGCCGTAGCCGCGCACGTCGAGCGCCACGGCCCGGTACCCCGCCGCCGCGAGGGCCGGGAGCTGGTGGCGCCAGGAGTACCAGGACTCGGGGAAGCCGTGGACGAGCAGGACCAGCGGTCCGGTGCCCTGCTCGACGAGGTGCAGGCGTCCGGCCGGTCCCTCGATGGTGCGGTGGCGCGGGTCGGCGGACGGCGCGGGCTGGTGCATGGCTTCTCCTCGGTTCACGGGCGGCCGCGGTTGCCCACCGATCATGCGGCGCGGCGACCGCGCGGCGCGAGTACCCTTGCCAGCCTGGCAAACTCGCAGGACAGGCCGATGGAGTCGACGTGGCCGGAGGGAGCAACGGTGACGGATGACGGCACAGCCGCCACGCTGGCGGCGATCGGCCCCCGGCTGCGGGCCGCGCGCGAGCAGCTCGGCGCCACACTCACCGACGTCAGCCACACGACCGGCATCTCGCTGAGCACGCTGTCGCGGATCGAGACCGGACGGCGCAAGCCGACCCTCGAGGTGCTGCTGCAGCTGGCGAAGGCGTACGGCATCTCCCTGGACGAGCTGGCCGGCACCGCACCCGCAGCACCGCCGAGACCGCGCACCCCCACGCCGCCGCATCCCGGCGACGACAAGGCCGTGTTGCCACTGACCCGGTACGTGGGGGGTCTGCACGCCCACAAACACGTCCTGCCCGCCGTCGACGAGGCGCCGGCGCGTCCGCGGCTGGCCTCTCACGACGGGTACGAATGGCTGTGCGTCCTGTACGGGCGGCTGTGGCTGGCGCTCGGCGAGCAGGACCTCGTCCTGAGTGCGGGGGACGTCGTCGAGTTCGACACGCGCACCCCGCACGGAGTCGCGAACGCCGGGCCCGGCGGACCGGTCGAATATCTGATCATGTTCGGGCCGCAGGGAGAGCGCCTGCGGCCGCGCACCCCTCCACCCCTCGGCCGCCTCCCCGACCGCGCCGGGCGCCGGTGACGACTGCGCCACCGCGACGCGTGGCGCCCCGGTACCGGCCGGTTGGACGAACGTGCTCGAGAAGGTCTACAGGGCCGCGCGCTGAGCCGCCTGGTAGGCGTCCCACAGCGGCTTCACGACCGTGCATTCCCGGGCGGCGCCGTCCCGGCACGTGGGGCATTCGGTGGCGTGGTCCAGCCATGTGCGGTACGCCGCCTGGACCGCTTGGTTCGCCTGGGTCACACGGGCCCGGACCACGGCGCCGGGACCCGAGCCGGTCTCCAGCCAGCGCTCCGTGTACCCGGACTCCCCCATGACCAAAGACTCCTCAACCTCACCGGATCCCGCATCCGGCTCGCCCCGACAGCGGACTCCCAATGTATCGATGTGTGGCGTGCCACATCTCGAACTGGCACATCATCTGGACAACTCCAGCGTCTTGGGCATGTGACTGGCTGAATCCTTGCGGTGCGCACCACCCGGCGGTCGGGGACCCGGCTCGCGCTGTCCCCTGCGGGCGGCGCTCGCGGAATCCGGGCCACGCGTCACTTGCCGACAGGTCCGCCGCCGCCCGGTGCGGGGGCAGGGGCTCGCAGCCCGCGCAGCACATTGCCTTCCGTCGTCAGATAGCCGGAGCCGTAGTCGAAGCGACGCGCCTCGGCGAACAGCAGGTAGTAGTACTTGGCGTTCTCGCTGAACCAGTACGCCGGGGTGAGGTCGCCCAGCTTCATCGGGGACGCCGTCACCTCACGAACGACCGTGTAGCCGCCCGCGACCTTGCAGTACCGCTCCTGGCGGTCGAACATCTCGCGGGCGCGCTCCCGGTACAGCTCCTTCCCGGTGACGAGCCACAGGGACAGGCAGGCGTCGACGTACTCCGGGCGCAGCGGATAAGAGGGGTTCCACGCGCGCAGGCTGCGGTAGTCGAGGAGGTCCGGTGGCAGGCGGAAGGCGCCGAGCACGTCCGTCCAGCTGTCGTGGTAGCTCTCGCCTTCGGCGACACGCCCGCTGCGGGCCAGCAGTCCGGCGTAGAAGGCGGTCAGTTCGGACTGGACCTGACCGGTGGCGCGACCGGTGCGCATCTCCGCCTGACGGAACCACAGCCGCCCCGTACTCCGGTCGGCGAGGTGCCTGAAGATCCCGGCGGTCAGGGCCGTGTACCAGGTGCGCAGTTCCTCGTCGCCGTACAGCTTCCAGCCGTGCCACAGGTACTCGAAGAAGGAGTCGGCCGGCGGATCGAGGGTGGCGGTGGTCCCGGTCCACGCGCCGGTCTCGACGTCGAGCGTGGTGCCCAGCAGGTCCAGCCGTGAGCGGCGTTCGCAGACGGCGCGCAGCGCCTTCTTGGCCACGTCGTAGTAGGTACGGTCGCCGGTGATCCGGGACAACTCACCGAACTCGGTGATGCAGCTGCCGATCTCGGCCAAGTGGTTGTGGCGGCCGCTCACCGCACCTGTGGAGAGGTTGACGTACCGGTAGGGGGCACCCGTGGGCGATACGAGGAAGGCGGGCATCAGCCGGTCCGCGAGGTCGCGGGCGACGTCGAGCAGCGCGGGATCCCTGGTCGCGAGGTGTCCCGACAGCAGCCCCCCGACCAGCCGGATGATCGCCTCGAAGACCTGGACGGAGACGTCCTGATCGAGGTCGAGCTCGTCCTTCACCCACCGGACGGCCGCGTCCAGCTCCTCGTCCAGCTCCATCAGGTACAGCGTGTCGAGCGCCTCGACGATCGTCAGACCGAACGTGTGGCCGGGGGCGAAGAAGTCCGCGCCGCGCCCACTGAGCGGACGCAGCTCGTCCCGTCCCCAGGCCAGCCGCCGATAGGCGTCCCAGGCGCGACGGAACGCCGCCACGGACGCCTCCCCCAGACCCGCGAACGGCTCCGCGGCCGCACTGGCGGAACCGTGCACGGACGCGACCGGGACGGCGGCGACGGGGGTGAGGGCCGTGAGAGCACCGAGCAGCCCGCGCCGCGAGAGAGAGCCGGGACCCGCGCATTTCCTCATGCCCCGGAACATCCCCCGAAAGCCCCGCCCTCCTCACACGGATGACGGAACATCACCGTGTTGACGGGACGGCCCCTCGGCGGGGCACTGCCTGGGCCTTTCGACTCTTCTCCCACCCCGCGCGTGGAGCGCCGCCTCCGCGGCGCGCTCCCGCGGCGTACCGGCGGTCATGCCGTGACGGCGATGCCGGCCAGAGGGCGTTCGCGCCGCAGCATCCGGTCGGCCAGGAGCACCAGGCGGTACATGAGGAACCGCCGCCGCATCAGTTCCCTTACCTGGGAGGTTTCCAGGGCATCCAGGAGCCGGGCGGTTCCCGGGGTGACGGGTGCGTCGCCGGGGACGGATCCGTTCATGCGGCAGGGTGCGACGGTGACCCGCGGGTCGTTCCGGATGCGCTTGATCTTGCCGGAATCCGGCGGTGTCAAGGCGTAGAGGACGCCTTCGTGGACGACGCAGCCTACGGGGGTGGCGACCGCGCGCCCGTCCCTGCGGAACGTGGTCAGACTGGCGTACTTGCCCTGGCCGACCCGATGGAGAGCGCGCTCGAAGTCACCGGTCCCGGTGGACATGCCGGCCTCCCGTGCTGGTGGTCTCCGTCGCATGGCCGACGAGGTCGCGGGCGGTCCGCGCGGCCTGGGCCTCGACGGTCGCCAGGGTGTTCCATGCGCCGGGCAGCATGTCCTGCTGCAGGAAGAGAGCGAGCCCGTGGGCTGCGGCCGAGACACGGACGAGCAGGTCGAACGCCGCGTCCGGATCGGCGGTGACGCGACTGGTGACGGGCATCAGGTCGTCGTGCAGGGCGCTGCCCGCCGCTGCCAGCTCGGGGTGCCTGCCCTTGTCCAGACCGGCGAGGAAGGTGATGTCGAACAGGGCGCGCTCCTCCGCGGCGAAGCGTACGTAGGCGGAGGCGAACGCGGCCAGCTGTTCGGCGGGGTCCGTGCTGGAGGCCAGCGCGGCTCTGTAGCGGCGCTGCTGCTCCTGGTAGCCCTTCAGGGCCAGCGAGACCAGCAAGGCATCCCGGTCGGCGAAGTGCTTGTAGGGCGCCGAGACGCTCACTCCGGCCCTCCGGCACGCCTCGGCAAGGGTGAAACCGTGCGGGCCGCGCTCCGTGACCAGGGCCAGTGCGGCCTGTTCGAGCGCGTTGCGCAGGTCTCCGTGGTGGGTCCCGCTGGGACGTCGGTTGACTGTCACACCCTTGAGGTTAACACTATTAACCACAAGGTGAATGCCATTAACCTTGCCGGAACGCCAGAACACCCCGCACACCTCAGCACCCCATCGGCCCGACACCTGGAGACGACATGCCCCGACCGCTACCCGCGCGCTGGACCGCCCGCGACATACCCGACCAGCGCGGCCGCACCGCCGTGATCACCGGCGCCAACGCCGGCATCGGCTTCGAGACCGCCAAGGCACTGGCGCACCGTGGCGCATCCCTCATCCTGGCGGTGCGCGACCCGGAGAAGGGCAAACGCGCGGCGGCCGCGATCACCTCCGACGCGGAGGCGGCAGACGTGCACGTGGTGCACCTCGACCTGGGCTCGCTGCGTTCGGTCCGCGCGGCCGCCGAGGAGGTCCACGCCACCTGCTCCCGGATCGACCTGCTCATCAACAACGCCGGCGTGATGTACACGCCGTACGGGACCACCCAGGACGGCTTCGAGCTCCAGTTCGGCACCAACCACCTGGGGCACTTCGCGCTCACCGGCCTGCTGCTCGACCTGCTGCCCGCGACCCCGGCCTCACGCGTCGTCACCGTCAGCAGCGCGGGCCACCGCGTGGGCGGTCCGATCGACCTGGCCGACCTCGAGTGGCGGACACGTCCCTACAACCGGAACGCCGCGTACGGGCACTCCAAGCTGGCCAACCTGATGTTCACCTACGAACTCCAGCGCAGGCTCCCCGCCGACGGACCCCTGGCCGTCGCCGCACATCCCGGCGGCGCCGACACCACGGGTTCCCGGAGCGCGATGTCCCAGGCCTCCGCCGTCACGCGCGCGGCGTTCGCAGCCGTCAGGCCGTTCCTCCTCCAGTCGCCCGCGATGGGGGCCCTTCCCGTCCTCCGCGCCGCGACCGATCCCGACGTCCGGGGAGGGGAGTACCACGGACCCCGGGGCTTCCAGCAGAGCAGGGGCTACCCTCGGTCCGTCCGCTCCAGTGCCCAGTCCTACGACGCGTCGCTCCAGCGCCGGCTCTGGGCGCTCTCCGAGGAGCTGACCGGGGTCGCCTTCCCCTCCCGGTGAACGCGCGCGGTTCCTGTGCATGTGCGGCGGACGGGCCGGGGCCGGTTCGCAGACGAACTCATTCGCCCCCATTGACCGGCGGCTCCGGCTGTCGGTAGTACGGCGACGACCGCAACCCGATGGATCACCCGTACGTCCGCACTGACGGAGCCGAGCCCACACCACCGAGAGGCGACCATGTCGCACCCCGCGGAACCCCTCGTCGAATACTGCTTCATCATCACCTTCAGCCATCGCGAGCAGGACCTGATGACCTTCTCCGGCACCTACACCCCCGCACCGGGAATGACCAGGCACGACGTCTACACCACCATCCGCGCCGATCATGTGCGGCAGTTGCCCTCACACATCCAGAGCAGCCACTACCAGGTCACCTACTTCTCACTGGAACGCAACCAGCTGACCTGACCGGCTGTCCGCCCGCGCCAAGAGCAGGTCCCCCTGAGCAGCCCGGGCGCGCGAGCCGATTCCGTCCTACGATCGGCTGGACCGCGCTGCCGGGAAGGCGTGCGCTCGTGGGTGCGGACGTATCACTCGGCGATCACCCGAACGGGGCATCGGCGACCCTCGGCGCTGCGGGCTCCAGGTGACGTGTCCGGGGCGGACAACCGGTGGCCGCGCTCGTCCGTGACGCTCCCGAACCGATCGCGAGCGGCCAGGAGGAGACGCATGAGCAGTGAGCACGACACCGAGTACGCCGCCACCGCCGCACGGCTCGGTTGCGCGCCGCTGGTGGACGCGATGGGCCGCCTTCACCACCACCGCGCGCACATCGTCGCCCTGTCCAGCCCCGACCCCACCAAACCGCTCTTCGGGCCGGCCGTCACCCTTGCCTACCTGCCCTACCGGGACGACCTGCCGCAGACCGAGACCGGCTTCGGCAAGCTCTTCGATCAGGCGATCGGCGACGACCCGGCCGGGAAGGTCCTGGTGCTCTCCAGCGGCGGCTATCCGGACCTCTCCCATGCGGGCGGTACGAAACTGTCCCGGGTCGCTCGTCACGGGCTGGCCGGAGTGCTGGCGGACGGCAGGCTGCGGGACTTCGCCCAACTGAGCGACTACGGGTTCGCGACCTGGTGCCAGGGCGAGGCGACACGCTGGGGCGGCGACACCATCATGCCGTTCGCGGCGAACGTCGCGGTGCAGATCGCCGGTGTGTGCGTGACTCCCGGTGACTACGTCTTCGCCGACGCGGCGGGAGCAGTGGTCATTCCGCAGGCCAGTATCGAGCGGGTCCTGCAGGAGGCGGCCAGGATCGACGCCGAGGACGCCGAATCCGTCGCCCGGATCCTCGACGAGCACCCACCGCGCTAGCGGCGTCGGGTTGCCCTCGCATCGTGCGTGGGTGAGCCTCCTCAAGGAGGACATCGCTCCCGACCGGGCGTCCTCCGGACAGGACCCATGCTGGGAGGAACAGGTGACGGCCCACCCGACGAACGCCCCCGCGGCGCAGGTACCGCAGTTCGAAGGACTGCGCGCCATGTTCGTCAACACGACGCTGAAGCGCTCACCGGAGATCAGCAACACCGACGGACTCATCGACGTGAGCGCGGGCATCATGCGCGGGCACGGCGTGCAGGTGGAGACGGTCCGCGCGGTCGACCACGACATCGCGACGGGCGTCTGGCCGGACATGACGGAACACGGCTGGGCCAGTGACGCCTGGCCGGAACTGTACGAGCGGGTCCTGGCCGCGGACGTCCTCGTGCTGTGCGGGCCCATCTGGCTGGGTGACAACAGTTCGGTGATGAAGCGCGTCATCGAACGGCTCTACGGTTGCTCCAGCCTGCTCAACGACGCCGGGCAGTACGCCTATTACGGACGCGTCGGCGGCTGCCTGATCACCGGGAACGAGGACGGGATCAAGCACTGCGCCATGAACGTCCTCTACAGCCTCCAGCACCTCGGTTACACGATTCCCCCGCAGGCCGACGCCGGTTGGATCGGGGAGGCCGGACCCGGCCCCTCGTACCTCGACCCGGGCTCGGGCGGCCCGGAGAACGACTTCACCAACCGCAACACGACGTTCATGACCTACAACCTCCTGCACCTGGCGGCGATGCTGCGACGCGCGGGAGGATTCCCCGCATACGGCAACCAGCGCGCAGAGTGGGACGCCGGCTGCCGCCCCGACTTCCCGAACCCGGAACACCGATGACCGCGTGACCACCACCGGGTGGTGCGAGTCGCCCCGGGCCGGCCGGCTACGTACTCGGCTTGCCGTAGTCGAGTTCGAAGGCCGAGCGGTGTTCGTTGACGAACTCCTCGACCGTCGCGAGCGGCTGCCCGATGATGCGCGGGGCCGTGTCGGTGATTCCTGCCAGGCGGCCCTCCCGCTGGTCCAGGGTCACGGCCTCGAAGTGCTTGAGCTTCGCCATGTCAGCCCCGATGCCGAGCAGTTCGAGGAAGGTGGCCGGGGTGACCTGCTCGAACGGAAGGTCCTTGCCCAGCACCCTGCCGACCTCGGCCGCGAGCTCCTCATGGCTGTACTCGACAGGGCCGGTGAGGGCGTAGACCTGCCCACCGTGCTCCTCGGGCGAGGCGAAGATGCGGGCGGCGGTCAGTGCGATGTCCCGGCCGGCGATCGGGGCGAAGCGGCTCTCCTTGTCGAACGGCATCACGTAGCGGCCGTAGCGGATCAGCCCGGAGATGTAGAGCAGCCACTGCATGAAGAACGTGACCCTGAGGTGAGTGGTGGGGACTCCCGACCACTCGAAGACCTGCTCGGAGAGCCAGTGGTTCTGCGTGGCCTTGCTGTGCGCGTGCGGCCGGGACTGGAAGTGCGACATGTTCACGATGAGCTCGAGGTTCTCCTCCCTGGCGGCCTGGGCGAACATCACCGCGGCCTCCACCAGTCCGTCGCCGATCGGGTAGTTGAAGTAGGCGCGCTGGACACCCTCCATGGCCTTGCGGACGTCGCGCAGGTTGAGCAGGTCGCCGAACACGACGTCGGCGCCCTTGTCCCGCAGTCGCTGGGCCCGCTCGTCGTCCGCGCGAACCATGGCGCGCACCTGGAAGCCTTCCCTCAGCAGGTAGTCGACCATCGGTCGACCGGTCTCGCCGTTGGCTGTCGTGATCAAAATCGTGGTCATCGACTCTTTCTTCTCTGCTCGCTGGTGTTGCCGGTGCGGGGGGCCTGGGCCTTCGGCCCGGACAGCGGGACCGCGGATGCGGACGGGACGCGGGGCCACTGCGTCACCCACGGACAAGGGGCCCGGCAGCTCCGCGGATGGTGCCCGTCCGCACAGCGACTGTGTACGTCCGTCGGCGCACCGCGGGCATCCCTGTCGGGATCGGACCACACCCTCACATAGATTACATAAGGAATCTAAAATGGCAAGCATCGCCACGTCGGAAGACGGACAGCGGTGCACAGGTCAGCCGCTCACGGCAAAGTCTGTTCCTGCCGTGAAGGGACGGCTTCGGCGTCGGGGGCGCCCGGGTCGTATCCGTAGGTCCAGCCGTTGGCGATCAGAGGGTCTTCGCCGGCATGGCGCGCGTCGCGCTCACGCTGTTCGGGCCCGTGGGCGAGGGGCAGGGGCTCGCGGTCCAGGAGGGCCCACCGGCCGGGCTCCCAACGCGGGTGCCCACGGCGGCGCTCAGCTGGGCTCCTCAGGCCTCGCTGAGCAACACAAGACCGGCGTTCGTTTGGCTGATGCGAGCCGTATCCCAAAGCGCCGGACGGTCCGGACAGGATGACACGTAGCGCGGTGGGCCCGTCAGTTCACGGAGCGAGGCAGCACGGCGAGGGCAGTCTGGGCGATGTCCTTCAGCGTCTCCGGCTTCGCCCCGGCCTTGCCCAGCGCTTCTATGCCGCGCAGGACGGCGAGCACCAGCGCAGCCAGCTTTCCGGGATCCACGTTCGCGGCGATGTCGCCGTTGCGCTGGCAGGCGGCGATATCGTCCTCGAGTAGCGTGCGCAGTGCCTCGATGGTCGCGTGCGCCCGCTTGGCCACCGTCTCGTCGTGTTCGGCCAGCTCCGCGGCACCCTTGGCCAGCAGGCATCCGCGGTGCGCGGTGTCCGCGGCAGTGGCCGCGGCCACCAAGTGGACGTGGGCGGACAGCCGCGCGTACGCGTCCTTGTCGTCGCCGCGCAACTGCCGGCCCGTGGCATCGACGACAGCGGCACAGTAATCGTCGAACAGTCGACGGAACAGCTCCTGCTTTCCGCCGAACGCGCCGTACAGGCTGCCCTTGCCAAGGCCTGTTGCCGCGGCGACGTCTTCCATGCGCGTGGCGGCGAACCCACCGGACCAGAACAGATCACGGGCGATGTCCAGTACCTGCTGCTCGTCGAACTTCCGAGGTCGCGCCATGACGAGCAGCCTACACGTTTCTTGACTCTCCCGTCCATAACGGTCAGCTTTATGGACGAAGGAGTCAAGAAACAAGGGTGGGGATGTCGTGACGGCGGGGCAAGGTGGCGGTCGCCGCCGAGATCAGCAGCGGCATCGGAAAAGCGTGCATGCCCCGTGGATGTGATGGCTTGACGACGGTGCGTACCGGGGAGTGGGGCGGGTCACAGTTTTTGACTCATCCGTCCAGTATTGAGTTTTTTACCGTATCGTCCATAACGAGCCCGCCGGATCAGGCGCGGGTCTGACGCAGAGCAACGGCCGCGGAGTGCAGACCTCCGCCGAAAAGGAGCCTTGACCATGGGACAGCTCGACGGCAAGACAGCCATCATCACTGGGGGTAACAGCGGGATCGGGCTGGCCACCGCCAAGCGGTTCGCTGCCGAGGGCGCGCATGTGTTCATCACGGGTCGACGCCAGGAGGCGCTCGACGCCGCGCTGGCTGAGATCGGGCCGAATGCCACTGCCGTTCGCGGTGACGTCTCCGATCTTGACGACATCGACCGCCTCTACGCCGCCGTCGCCGAGCAGGGCCGTCGTATCGACGTGCTGTTCGCCAACGCCGGCGGCGGCGAATTCTCCACCTTGGAAGACGTCACCGAGAAGCACTTCGACTCGACCTTCGGTATCAACGTGAGGGGTACGCTCTTCACGGTCCAAAAGGCGCTTCCTCTGCTGAACGAGGCCGCTTCGGTCATCCTCACGGGATCCACCGCCGCCACCTCGGGCGGCGAGGCCTTCGGCGTCTACGCCGCCTCCAAGGCCGCCATCCGCAGCTTCTCCCGCACGTGGGCCAATGAGCTCAAGAGCCGGAAAATCCGGGTGAACACCCTCGTCCCGGGTCCGATCGAGACGCCCGGCAACTCCGGACTGGCTCCCAATGATGCAGAGGCCGCCAAGCTCTGGGACTTCTTCGCCAGCCAGGTGCCGCTTGGCCGGATGGGTCGCCCTGAGGAGGCCGCTGCGGCGGCACTCTTCCTCGCCAGCGATCAGAGCAGCTTCATCACGGGAACCGAGCTCTTCGTCGACGGCGGTATCAACCAGGTCTGATCGCCCTCGTCGGGACAGCAGGCCGGCCCGAGGCGGCAACCGCAGTTCACCATGGAGAACCGGGTCTAAGCAGCGCCTGCGCCCTCACCGCAGTGGCCGGCCAGTGCCTGCCTGATCTGCTCGGCCCGGCGGTGCGGGGACTGCTCGGACGAGGCCCACGCAATGTAGGCGTCCGGTCTGACCAGTACGGACTTGCTGGTCAGGCCGGCTGGGGTGACGCACTCCACCGCGTCGGCCCAGACTTCGGTCACCGAAGAAGAGAGTGCTGCGTCCGCCGGTGTGACCAGTACGAACCGGCGGCCGCGCAGCGCCTCGTACAGGCGTCGCCCGTCGCTGAGGAGGACATCCGGCGCCCGTTTCCCCGTGAGCGGGTGCGCGCCGGCCGGGGCGCCGTAGGCGATGTCGATTCCGGACATCGCCCGCCCCAGCCGCCGGGCCACCGGCGGGAGACGCAGGACGGTCCGGGCGGTGATGTCCCGGAAGCCGCGGAACGCCCGAGGAGTGGTCAGTACACCACGTAGCAGCGCACCGCTCAGGCGCAGGACTCTGCGCCCGACAGGATGTCTTTCGGCCTCGTAAGTGTCGAGCAGGGCTTCGCGGGCATGGCCGTGAAGTACGGCAGCCAGTTTCCAGCCCAAGTTCGCAGAATCCTGAATGCTGGTGTTCATGCCCATGCCCCCGGCGGGGGAGTGCACGTGCGCCGCGTCACCGACGAGGAAGACCCTGCCTACGCGGTAGTGCGGCGCCTGCCGCTCATCGCTGTGGAATCGTGATATCCAGCGCGGGTCGTGCATGCCGAAGTCGCTGCCGAGCGCCCTGCGGGCGACGGCACGGATCTCCTCCAGATCGACCGGTGCGCTGTCCGGCATCTCATGCCGGCGATTCCACGCCATGATGCGGAACCATCCGTCGCCGAACGGTACGAGTATCGCGAAGGCGTCGCCCACTGCCCCTACGGTCGGGGGCTTTTTCGGGGGATCGGCCAACCGGACATCGGCGAGCATCATCGACCGCACCGCGGAGCGGCCGGGGAACGGCAGGCCGAGCGATCGGCGTACCAAGCTGCTTCTTCCATCGGCGCCCACGACGTACGCCGCGCGCAGGGTCCGGGAGGAGCCGTCCGCCGCCCGGACCCGAACGTCAACACCGGTTGCGTCTTGCGCAAGCCCGAGAGCCTCCCAGCCTTCCCGAATGTCGGCACCTCGGGAAAGGGCCCGCGCACGGAGTACTTGCTCGGTGTGGTACTGCGGAGTCACCAGTACATGCGGGTACCGGGTTGGCAACCGCGACAGATCGATCTGCAAGAACTGGAGAACCGGGTTGCGGATACCGGTCGCAAGCAGCTGGTCGGCGACACCACGGGCGTCCAGTTGCTCCATCGTGCGGGCGTGGACTGCAAACGCCCGGGTGAGCTGCGATTCCTGTGTGCGGCGTTCGATGACGGTACACCTGACACCGGCCTCCGCCAGATCACCCGCCAGCAACAGCCCCGATGGGCCCGCTCCTACGATCAATACCTGGTTGTCGGAGCTCATGTGATCCCCTCCAGGGTTGCCGGGGCCACGGTGGTGAGTGGGTCGGAGAGCTGGTTCTCGGCTTTGGCCCGCCCGTCCGGCCAGATGACCGGTAAGTCGCCGTCCCTGACCAGCCCCAGCCCCACCGTACATACGGTACCGCCGGCCCAGGGCCTGCGCGCGGCGTCCCGGCACGGGTTGCCCTTGTCACCGTTCGGAAGACGGAGACTTACGGGACCCCGGCTCGAGTCGGAGCCGGCACGGGCAGACGATCGCTGTTGTACCCCCAAAGAACTCGGCTGCCGCCGTGCGCCACATATTCGGGAGTAACACATCTTGGCGCACTCGGCCGACCACCGAGCAGATGCCGCGGCCACATGGATGGATGCCGACTCGGATGAACTGCTGTTTTGCAGGCGGATGCGCCGGTGTGTGGGGATGCGTTGACCACCGGCAGCCCCGAACTCCTCCGGAGCCGTATCAGTTCGCACCCTCATAGCCACGGAACAGCATCAGCTGCTGCCCCCCATCAGCTGCACCACCGTCGTCAGCTGAGCCGTCCGGACGCTCTGGTACAGCAGCCTGACCAGGTCGAAGAGGGCGGCGGTGGCCATCGTCCAACGCACTGCGAAAAGCCAGCCATTGAGCCGTCTCCCGCGCGGGCCTTAGGGCAGAGGGCACCACCAACGACCTACTCACAGTCAGCTCGCAAGCCCGATCACCAGCCACATCAGCAGAGCCCCGGCCACCGTGAACAAAAGAGTCGCCTTGGAGGGATGCGGACTGTGAGCCTCCGGCAATATGTCGGACGTCGCAAGGTAAAGCAAGAAGCCGGCGAAGAACCCGAGATACAGACCCAGCAACCCCGTCGGTATCGTGAACCCCAAAGTGATCGCCGCCCCGGCCACCGGGGCCACTGCGTCGGCTACGAGCAGTAGTTGAGCCCGGCGCCGGGCATTTCCGTACAGCCTGGTGATCGTGTAGGTGTTGAAGCCGTCGGCGAAGTCATGGGAGATCACCGCGATGGCAACGACGATGCCCAACGTATTGCCAGCCTGATAGGCGGCGCCGATGGCGAACCCGTCGATCACGCTGTGTCCCACAAGTGCTGAGGCGGCGGTAAGACCGATTCCCTCCGCCGATTCCTGCGTATGCCCGAAAGCGTGGGAGTGCGGGGCGTACTCGCTCTCGTGGGCGCGATGGATGGCGACCCCTCGCTCCACCACGTGCAGAGTAAGGAACCCCGCAACGAACATCAGCAATGCTGCGGGAACCCCGAAAACGTGCCGCGGCTGAGCGGTCAGCGCATCGGGAAGCAGGTCGAAGCCGATGACGCCGAGCATGAGCCCGGCGGCCAGACCGAGCACCAGATGACGGCGGTCGCCAACCCGCTGTGCGACGACACCACCGATAAGAGTCATGATCATGGCGCACACGGCTATCAGAACCGGCATGAAACAATTTTCCGCGACGTCGTGAGGGGTTGCTACTCGGGCCTTGACCCCTGATCTCGGACACACAAGACACTGGGTCTGAGGATCCGAGAACGGACATCTCGTGGTCATGAAAAACTATCCGCCGCCGTTCAAGGACGACGCGGTCGCGCTTTACCGGCCGCGGCCCCAGGCGACGATCCGGCAGGTCGCTGCCGACCTGCGGATCAATTCAGAGATCTGCGGAACTGGGTCCGGGCGGCCGGAGCGAGCCGGCCCCGGGTGAAGGTGCCCGCCGAGCCGCCAATGCAGTTGGAGGCGGAGAAGGTCGCTCTACGTGCCGCTCAAGACCAGCACGTCCGAAGGACTCAGCTCGCAGGACTACTTCGAGATCCGCGACGTGCGATATCGCGCGATCCAGGCCGGTCTTGCGGGCCGTCTCGATCAGCAGCAGGGCGCTGCTGCGCGAGGCGGGCCTCGATCGGCGCCGGGGCGCGTGGTCACATGTCGTCGCCCGCGTGTGCGAGCAGTTCTTCGGGTGACCAGGCCAGGCGTCCGGCCGCGCAGTCGGCCAGCACGTCCCGGACCCACGACAGTTCGGCCGCCGTCATCGCGCGCACGTACCCCAACTCCAGTGTCGCGATCCGGGGCAGTCCGCTCTCCGCCTCCCGGGCGAGGTCCGCGTCGTGCCGGGCGAGGGCCGTCTCCAGGGCCTTCGCCCGGCGGCCGAGCGCGTCGCGCAGCGCGTCCGGTGTCAGCATCATCAGCAGCGACAGTGCGGCGGGGAACTCGGGGAACTCCTGTTTCGGCGTGGCGAGCATCTCGTCGAGCCAGCGGTGCGCCGTCTCGCTGCCCGCGTCGGTGACCTCGTAGACCGTGCGCTCCGGGTACTGGGCGTCCCGGCCCGTCTCGCGGACGGCGATCAGTCCGGCGGCGAGCAGGCGGTCCATGGTCCGGTACAGGCCGGCCCGCTGGCCGACGTTGACGACCTGGTCCTTGCCCCATTCCTTGAGCAGCCGCTGCACGCCGTAGGGATGGAGGGGCTTGTAGTGCAGCAGGGCCAGGACGGTCAGGGCGAGCGGGGAACTCCGGGGCGCAGTGCTCATGGGCCGATATTACCCACGACCGGACTAGTTGACTAGGAACTAGTTTCACTGCAACTATTCACTCATGACGAACTCGACTGGCACGACGAAGGGCAAGGTTCGCTCCGCACTGGTCATCGGCGGCGGTGTCGCCGGTCCCGTCACCGCGATGGCGCTGCAGCAGGCGGGCATCGAGGCAACGGTCTTCGAGGCGTACGACCGTCCGGCCGACGGGATCGGCGGCGGCATGGGCCTGGCGCCGAACGGCTTCCAGGCGTTCGACGCGATCGGCGTGGGCGATGCGATCCGCGCGGTCAGCACCGAGATGAACGGCATCGTGCTGAGGAGCTGGAACGGCAAGAAGCTGGCCGAGTTCGGCACGCTGCCCGGTATCGACCCGACACGCTTCGTGATCCGCGCGGAGCTGTTCCGGGCCTTGCGCGAGGCGGCCGCGAAGCGGGAGCTGACCACCGTCTACGGCCGGCGCATCGTCGACGCGAGCCAGGACGCCGACGGTGTCACCGCGCACTTCGAGGACGGCAGCACGGCGACCGGCGACGTGCTGATCGGCGCGGACGGACTGCGCTCGACGGTACGCCGTCTCATCGACCCGGCCGCTTCCGCGCCGCGGTTCGCCGGCACGGCGGGGTTCGGCGCGATGGTCACCGACGCCGGCGTCGCGCCCACCGACGGCATGATGCACATGGCCTTCGGCAAGCGGTGCTTCTTCGCCTGGCAGGTGCTCGCCGACGGCACCGGCTTCTGGTTCGTCAACCTGCCGGTGGCGCGGCCGCTGACGCCCTCCGAGCAGCGCGAGCGCGGGGGCGCCTACTGGCTGGAACACCTGACCGAGGTCTGCGAGGGCGACGTCACCCCGGCCGGGCGGATGCTGGCGGCCACCGACCCGACGGCGATGCTCTTCGCCGGAAGCACGGAGAGCCTGCCGCGGTCGGTGCGCTGGAGCCGCGGCCGGATGGTCCTGACCGGGGACGCGGCCCATGCCCCCTCCTCCAGCTCCGGCCAGGGGGCTTCGCTCGCCGCGGAGAGTTCCGTCGAACTCGCCCGCTGCCTGCGCGACCTGCCCCTGCCTCAGGCACTGGCCCGCTACGAGGAGCTGCGCCGGCCCCGGGTGGAGCGGATCGTCAAGGAGACCGCCCGCACCAACGCCCGCAAGGCCGCGGGCCCGGTCGGACGGGTGGTCCGCGACGCGCTGCTGCCGGTGATGTTCAAGCTGGTCAAGCCCGAGAAGAACGCCTGGCAGTTCCGGTACCCGATCGACTTCGACGCCCCGGTGGGGTGACGGGAACGGGCCGGCCCCGAGGGGCCGGCCCGCGTCCGCTTCCGCCGGATGACCGGCGGTTACTGCTTTTTGAGCGTGAAGTCGCCGGTGACGGTCTCCCCCTTCCTGACCTTCATCGTCGTGGCCACCGGCCGGTAGCCGTCCTTGGCGACGATGACGTCCAGCGGGTTGTTGCGGGAGTCCAGCCACAGGGAGTACGTGCCGTCGGCGGCTGTCCTGAGGGAGTAGTCGGCGGCCCAGCTGCCGATCTCCACGGTGGCTCCGGCCAGTGGCTTGGTGGTGCCGTCGCTCTGGACGCCGCGTACGGTTCCGGTGATTTTGCCCCAGGTCTTCGGCGGGTCGACGTGCAGGGACACCGGGATCTTCCGCATCCCGTACGGGGTGTCGTTGTCCAGCGCCAGCTGGGCGGTGAGGTCACCCGGCTGCGCGATCTCGGGCACCGAGGCGTCCAGCGTGACGGTGACCGTCGTGCTCGCGCCGGGCTGCAGGGTGAAGTGCTGGGAACTCGTCCTCAGCCACGGGACGTCGGTCGTGCCGCCCTGGTCGTATCCGGGCAGGAACTCCACGGTGCTGCTCGGGGTGTACGGCTCGCTTCCGCCGCCGATCTTGTAGAGGCCCAGGGCGGCGCCGCCGCGGTAGGTGGCCACGTCGGCGTTGGGCAGGGTGGCCCAGGCGCCGGCCTGCGGGTCGTAGGCGAAGCCCTGGTTGGTGAGAGCCTCGTGGCTGATGCCGCTGGTCATCACGAGCCGGTCGTTCGCCGCGGTGGAGGAGGAGCTCCACAGCGGGATCGGGAGGTCGGGAAGGGACGTCCAGGTGTCGGCGGCCGGGTCGTACACGTAGGCGCGCTTGCTCTCGCCGATGGAGTCCGCGTTGCCGCCGGCGCAGTAGAGCTTGCCGTTGACACCGCCGCACGACTCCCAGGCGACCCGCTCGGGGTAGTCGGCGATCCGGGACCATGTGTCGGTGTCGGGGTCGTAGGCGTACGCCTCGACGGTGCCGCAGCGGTCGTCGCAGCCGCCGACCGTGTAGAACTTGCCGTCGAGGGCCGCGTTGCCCTGGCCCGCGTAGGCCGCGGGTGCCGGTGCCCCGGTGCTCCAGCGGTCGGCGACGGGGTCGTAGATCTCCAGCTTGGGGTCGGTGGTGCTGTCCGGCAGCCAGCCGCCGACGGTGTAGAACCTGCCGTCGACGAACTGGCCCGAGGGGGCCTCCCGGCGGTCCGTCGCGCTGGCCACCTGGCTCCAGGTGCCGACGACGGGGTCCAGGACGTACATGGCGTTGCTGACGTCGAAGCCGGTGTAGCCGAAGGCGGAGTAGACCTTGCCCTCGTAGGTGCCGACCGCGTTGCCGAGGACGGTCTCCGGGAGGTTGGGGGCGGTCTGCCAGGCGTCCCCGGACGGTGCCGCGGTGCGCTTCGGCCCGGACGGGGCCGGGCCCTTCTTGCTCGCGTGCGGGGAGAAGTGCCCCTTGACGGTCTGCAGGGGTGCGCCGCCGCCGAGGGCCTGGGGCTGGAAGCCTCCGGCCCGTTCACCCACGGCCACGGTGACGGGTGCGCCGCCGGTGTTCTTGACCGTCATGTTCCGCGTGGTGGACTTGCCCCAGCCGAGGGTGGCGCCGACGGTGTCCGGCGTCACGGTCAGCTGACCGGCCTTCAGCTTGTAGGAGGCCGAGACGGCGGTGTCGGCCGCGATGGCGACGGTCTTGCTGAGCTCCGTGTAGCGCGGCCTTGCGGCGTTGACCTCGTGCTTCCCGAGGCCGGGCGAGAACATGAGGTAGAGCCCGTCGCCGCGTGCGGGGTCCTCGGGGGTCGCGACGGTGGTCGCGGTCACCCCCGGTTCGTCCTTGACGGTGACGTCGGCGCCGACCAGTCCTTCGCCGGTGTTGGCGTCGGTCACGGTGCCGGTGACCAGTCCGCCGGGAGTGGCCGTGTAGCCGCGGTCGCCGACGAAGACGTCGTCGACGCCCCACCACCAGGCGAACTCGGTGACGAAGTGGAAGCGCACCCGGACGTCCCGCTTGCCCGCGAGGCCGTCGAGCGGGATCTCGACCTTGGCGTGGTCCGTGAAGCCCGGCGTCGCGGTCCACAGGGACTTCCATGTGGCGCCGTCGTCGGAGCTGGCGTCGACCGAGACGGCCTTGCCGTCGGACACCCAGTACATGGCGTCGAAGGCCAGTTCGGGGTCGGTCGCCTCGGTCAGGTCGTAGACCGGGCTGATCAGCTGGGTGTCGTAGGGCGAGCCGATCGTGGTGTTGTCGGCGATGGCGAAGGCTCCGTCGCCGCCGGTCTGGTTGCCGCGTCCTTCCGGGTCGTCGAAGGTCCAGCCGCCCTCGCTGCCGTCGGCGTTGACGACGCGCCAGCCCTGCGGGGCGGAGTCGGTTGACGCGAAGTGCTCGGTGGCGCCGTCCAGGTGCACGGTGTAGCCGGGCGCGGTGGCCTTCCAGGGATCGGCCCGCAGGGGCAGCTGGAGCGACTGGGGCGCATCGGTGACGGTGAGGGACCTGGTCGCCGTCGTGTAGCCGGGCAGGGAGGCGTCGGCGTGGAGGGTGTAGTCGTGGCCCTCGGGAAGGCTGAGGGTGAAGGCGCCGGTGGCCGGGTCGGTCCACACCGGGCCGCCGGGGACGCCGTCCACGGTGATCTTGGCGTAGAGCGGCCAGCCGTGGCCGGAGCCGTCGGTCACCTTGCCGGAGACGGTCTGGCTGGGGACCGGCTTCAGCGCGAAGTCCCGCGTGAGGGTGCCGTCTTCGGTGACGTCGACGTCCTTGGCGGTGCCGCCGGCGTAGCCGTAGGCGTCGACGGTGATGTCGTAGTGGCCCACCGGGAGGCCGAGGGTGTAGCCGCCGTCGGCCCCGGTGCGCGTGACGTTCTCGGTGCCCGCGCTGATGGTGGCACCCGCGAGGGGCTTGCCGGTGGCCTGGTCGGTGACGGTGCCGGACAGCGTCCCGTGCGGGCCGGTCCGGAAGGCCCGCAGGCCGTCGGGGGTGCCCAGACCGGTCGGGCCGTCGTATCCGGCGGAGCCGGAGCACAGGTAGGCCGGGGTGCAGGTGCCGTTGTCGCCTGCGGTGACGTCGAAGAGCCCCGCCTCCGCCGCGTAGGGGTAGGAGTTGGGGTAGGTGCCCGCGACGGGCGTGCCGGCGTTGGCGTAGACGGCGGCGATGATGGGCGATCCGGCGCTGGTGCCGCCGAACTGCGCCCAGCCGCCGCCACCGTAGGTCTGGTACACCGCGACGGGGGTGGCGGGGTCGGCCACCGCGGAGACGTCGGCGACGGCGCGGTTGGCGCAGCCGGTGTCCTTCTGGAAGGCGGGCTTGGGCACGTAGAGCGAGCACCCGGACCCCGCGCCTCCCCAGGCGGTCTCGGACCAGCCGCGGCTGCTCCCGCTGTCGGCGGTGAGGGAGGTGCCGCCCACCGCGGTCACATGGGACGACGCGGCCGGGTAGGAGACGCCGTAACCGAAGTCGCCGGAGGAGGCGACCATCGCGACGCCGGGGTGGTTGTAGTGGGCGTCCAGCACCGTCGTCTGGTACGGGTCCTCACCACTGCCGAAGCGGTAGTCGGTGCCGTAGGAGTTGGAGACGAACTTGGCGCCGAGCTCGACCGCCGTGTCGACGGCGGCGCCGAGGTCCTCGAAGCCCGGGGTGTCGGCCTCGACGAGCAGGATGTGGGCGTTGGGGGCTATCGCCGAGACCATGTCGAGGTCGAGGGAGATCTCCCCGGCCCAGTCGGGGTCGGGCTGCGGGTAGTCGGTACCGCCGCGCTGGTCGACCTTCGTGAAACACCCGTTGTCCGTCGTGCAGGCGGGCAGGCGGGCAGGCCGTACTGCTCGCGGTAGACCGCCAGGTCGTCCTCGGCGGTCGGGTCGTCGAAGGCGTCGACGATGGCGATCGTCTGGCCCGCTCCGCCACCCGCCGGGACGTTGTAGGCGGAGCGCAGATCGGCCGGGCCGAACCCGCCCGGCGCCGCCTGGGTCCGCAGGCCCTTGGACGGCTTCACATCGGTGCGGCGCAGGGCATAGCAGGTGGCCTCGCCCTTCTTGGCGGCGCCGCATGCCGCCTCGTAGGGCGCGTGGCCGTCCGCGTCAGCGGTCGTGGTGGAGGTGACACTCGCGGCGGAGGGCGCCGCGGCCTGGGACGGTGTCTGGATGCCCAGGACGGCCATCGCGGCGGTGACGATCACCGCCGGCCAGGTGGACATCCGCCGCCGCGGCGGTGGAACGGATATGTGTGGTACGCGCAACGTCCGACTCCCAAGTCATCACAGGAACGCCGAATCATGAAGGTTCGACAGCGAACTTCTGTGGTCGCCGGGAGTCCATTAGCGGAGAGATCTTGTGTGCATGTCAACGCCGAAAAGGGCGGAAAAGGGCCACCGTTTTGCGTTCTCCGGTGCGCTCGACGCGAATGCGTCCGGATACCGGAGAGTAGGCGTGATCAATGACGCCACCTTCAACAAGTCGCACTATGAAGGTGGTTGACGCATGCATCGCCCGATTCCCGGCCTGCCGCCCGGACGTCGCCTCCCGGCCCGCGCGCCCTGGTTGTGGCCCATCGGCTCCTGCGGCGCGACGCGCCGGGGCATTCGGAGACCGGGGACCGCGTGGCTCAGAAGGGACTCGGCACCCGCGTCGCGATCATCACGACGATCGCAAGGTGGATCAGACACGCGACCCGCACCGCCTTCCATTTGCGGGCAACTCCCGCGGCCGCGGCGAGCAACAGAGTGGAGAGGACCAGACACAGGGCGGCACCCGCCGCGGTGTCGGGATCGCTTGTCGGTGTCGACTCCTCGCCCACAGCCGGAAGAGCCGGCAGCAGCATGAATACCGCCACGGCGTACAGGCCGGCGGCCAGACACCCGCGGAGCAGTGGGATCAGCTTGCTGTCGGCAACCGTCACGTTCATTCCGTTCTGCGACCACGTGGGGGACGCGCCGAAAGCGGGCGGCGCCCAACTGGAGAAACACCCCGGATTCTCGGACGACATCGACCGACCGGTCACGATTCTTTGCCGGTATGCGCGGATATCGGCCGGCTGCCCGTCACGACAGAGCCATCGCAGCACAAGTCGAGGCGCGGTCAGTCACGTCGAAGAGTGGACCGGCCGGCCTCCCAGGACTCGAACGCGTAGAGCAGGGTTCCGTCCGCCGACGGCGTGAGCGTGATATCCACGCCGTCCGTGCAGTTGAGAGTGCCTTCGGTGATCTGCTCCTGCACCGCCAGCCCCCGGACGGTCTGGGACACCAGCACCCAGTCACCGCCGCACTCCAATGTCGGATAGTCGACCCTGCCCACGACGTCCCCGACTTTGCCGCCCTTGTACACGATCTTCACGGGATAGAGCTTGTCGTCTCCCTGATGCACGGTCCCCCGCCACGTGCCCTTGTAGCGGAATGCCGGCAACGCGGGTTTCAGGCCGGCCGAGGCGGTGGAGGGCGCCGGCCGCGCAGTGCCGTCTCCCGCTGTCGTCTCGGATCCGGCGGTCAGCATCCTCAGGGTCAACGCGCCTACGACGAAGACGACTGCCGCGAGAAGCAATGACCGTCCACGTCTCCGCCGTGTCGGTGACGCAGCACCGGGCAGGGTCGGACGAGGTCCCCAGGAAGGAAGCGGCGGGGGTGGGGGGACCGGGACGACGGCCCGGCGGAGGTCCGCCCGGGCGGGCAAGTCCGGCTGAGGCGGCCGGGCGGCCCCATCGAATGCCGTCGCCGGTGGTGTCTCCACCTCGAGCAGGTGCGCCGCGTGCCGCCCGAGGTGGTCGAGGAGTGCCGGCGACAGCCACGGGCGGGAGCGGTCGTACCCGGCGGACTCTGCCAGCTCCGCGATGCGCGCCGGAGTGGGGCGCCGAGCCGCCTCCTTGGCCAGGCACGCCTGCGCGACCTCGCGCAGTGCCCCGCTGAGGCCCTCCAGGTCGGGCGGCTGTGAGATCACGGCAAGCAGTCCCGCCGCTCCGCTGCCCGCGTGAGGGAACGGAGACCGCCCGGTGGCGGCGAACACGAGGACCGAGCCGAGGCAGAAGACGTCACCGGCACCCGAGACGGGCTCGCCAAGCACCTGTTCCGGGGACATGAACCCCGGGGTGCCCACCACCACGCCGGTGCGGGTGAGCCCGGCTCCGTCCAACGCGCGCGCGATGCCGAAGTCGATCACCCGGGGCCCGTCCAGGCTGAGCAACACGTTCGACGGCTTCAGGTCTCGATGTACCAGACCGCAGCCGTGAATCGTCTCCAGGGCCCGCGCCAGCCCGAAGGCCAGGGCCCACACGGATCCCTCCGGCAGACGTCCGTGCCGCTCCACCGCCGAATGCAGTGCCAGCGCGGGGACATAGGCCGTGGCCGCCCACGGAACCGCGGCCTCGGTGTCCGCAGCCACGACCGGGGCGGTCCACTCCCCGACAGCCCGGCGGGCAGCGTGCACCTCACGCCGGAACCTCTGCCGGAACTCCGCGTCCACCGCCAGCTCGGCGTGGACGAGTTTGACCGCCACGGTGCGTCCCTGCGCCGAACGCCCCAGGAAGACCCGGCCCATGCCGCCGGAGCCCAGTCGGCCCAGCAATCGGTAGGGGCCCACGGTGTTCGGATCGCCCGGCATGAGCCCGTCCATTCGGCCTCCCCGCCACCTGAAGGGCAACCGAGACCGCCACTGCGCCTCGAACACCCGGGGGTGGGATTCTGCCACCCCCGGGTGACCACGGGGAGATGCCGCGAGGGCCTCTGAGGCCGGCACCCATTCGGACGGCGAGTCCCTGAGTGGTCGCCGAGCGCCGCCTCTTCACCCGATCCGACCGCCGATCGCGCAGCGGGGCTGCCCTACGTGACAGCCCCGCAGGACAGGGCAACCCCGCCCAAGTTTTACCCAGTTGAGGACAAAGTATGGACGGTTCGATGCAACCTTCGTACGCTGGGCGTCGATTTCGCGCGGAAGTACGCAGGCAACGGTCACGCAACGCCAGCGCTCCACTCGTACGTGCATGACTCCACTCCGCGGACGCGGGCCACCCCCGCTCGTACCGCATTGCGCGCCCAGCAGGAGGAAGAGTGACGCCACGCAAGTACCCGCACCTCCGCAGCAATCGCCCCGGAACACGAAGAATCACCGGGCTGTTCCTCTCGGCGCTTCTCACCGGCGGTCTCGCCACCGCCACCGCCGGCGCGCAGGAGCGGCCCCTCGCCGACCTGCCGCCCCAGGAACCCGGTGTCACGCTCCGCGTCTTCGACATCCAGTCGCCGCTGGACGAGCTCTGCGACCTCAAGCCGGCCCAGACCCCCAACGTCGACAGGCTGATCCCCACTGCCGACTGGACATCCACCGACGGCTTCGGTTTCACCGACAACTTCGTGTCGCAGATCATCGGCAACATCAACGTCCCCGACGCCGGTTCGTACACCTTCCGGCTGATCAGCGACGACGGCTCCCGCCTCTTCATCGGCGGTCAGCAGGTCATCGATCACGACGGGCTGCACGGTGCGGAACCCAAGGACGGAGAGATCACCCTCACCCCCGGGTACCACGCCCTGCACATCGACCACTTCGACCGCGGCGGCGGCCAGCAGGTCACCCTGCAGTGGAAGCCCCCGGGCGCGGCCGGCTTCGCCGTCGTCCCGAACTCCGTGCTCAGCACCGACGCCGGCGTGGTCCGGGTCACCGCCCCG
This sequence comes from Actinacidiphila glaucinigra, assembly GCF_900188405.1. Taxonomy (GTDB): domain Bacteria; phylum Actinomycetota; class Actinomycetes; order Streptomycetales; family Streptomycetaceae; genus Actinacidiphila; species Actinacidiphila glaucinigra. The sequence continues at coordinate 106,096 of NZ_FZOF01000011.1, forward strand.
GGACGCAAGGAGTGCGAGGGCAGCTACGACACCCCCGGCGACGGCCTCCCGCTGACCTCCGTCAACCCCGGCTACACCCTCACCGACCTGCGCCCCGCGGGCTTCGAGCCGCAGGTCTCCGCCATGGACTGGCTGCCGGGCGGCCGGCTCGCCGTGACCACCTGGGGCGGGAGCAGCGTGGACGAGGGCGCGGTGTACGTCCTCGATCACGTCACGGGTGACACCGGCCCGGAGCAGGTCACGTACAAGAAGATCGCCGGCGGGCTGAAGGAGCCCATGGGGGTCAAGTACGTCGACGGCAAGCTGTACGTCTCGGAGAAGCACCAGCTGACCGAGCTGTCCGATCTCGACGGCGACAACACCGCGGATGAGATCCGCAAGGTCGCCGAGTGGCCGTACGGAGGGAACTTCCACGAGTTCGCCTTCGGCCTGCTCTACGAGGACGGGAACTTCTACCTGAACCTGTCCGTGGCCATCAACTACGGGGGCGCGACGACCGATCCCCAGCCGGCCGCAAACCGTGGCAGCACCATCAAGGTGAACAAGAAGACCGGCAAGGTCAGTTACCTGGCCGGCGGTCTGCGCACACCGAACGGGATCGGACGGGGCCCCGAGGGCGAGCTCTTCGTCACCGACAACCAGGGCGGCTGGCTGCCCGCCTCCAAGCTGGTCCACATCAAGCAGGACCGGTTCTTCAACCACTACACCAACCCCGACGGCCCGTTCGACGACCGCACCGTCACCAAGCCGGTGCTGTGGCTGCCGCAGAACGAGATAGCCAACTCGCCCAGCACGCCGATGCTGCTGAAGAAGGGGCCCTTCGCCGGGCAGCTGCTCTTCGGCGACGTCACCTACGGCGGGATCCAGCGCGCCGACCTGGAGAAGGTGGACGGCGAGTACCAGGGCGCGGTGTTCCGGCACACTCAGGGCCTGGAAGCCGGCATCACCCGCATCAGCACCGGACCGGACGGCGCGATCTACGCGGGCGGCCTCGGCGCGGACGGCAACTGGGGCCAGGAGGGCAAGCTCCGCTTCGGCCTCCAGAAGCTCACGCCGAACGGCAAGAGCGTCTTCGACATCAAGACGATGCGCGCCACCCGGGACGGCTTCGAACTGACCTACACCAAGCCCCTGTCGGAGGAGACCGCCGCCAGGCTGACGAGTGGTGCCTACTCCGTCGAGCAGTGGCGCTACGTCCCCACCCCCGCGTACGGCGGCCCGAAGGTGGACGAGGAGGAGCTGCCCGTCGCGGCGGCCCGTCTCTCCGATGACCGTCGCAAGGTGAGGATCACCGTCCCCGGTCTGAAGACCGACCGGGTGGTGCACGTGCGCTCGCCGCGCCCGTTCGCCTCGGCCGACGGTGAGCAGCTGTGGTCCACCGAGGCCTGGTACACGCTGAACGCCCGTCCGGGCCCGGAATCACCCGTGACGGCGTACGACGCCGAGTCGGCGCGGCTCTCCGGGGGTGCCGACATCGACACCGAGCACGCCGGCTACACCGGAGGCGGTTTCGTCGACGGTTTCGGCACCCCGGGCGCCACCGCGACCTTCGACGTCGACGCACCCAAGAAGGGCACCTACGACGTGGGGCTGCGCTACGCCAACGGCCCCCATCCCTTCACCGGCACCAAGACCATCGGCGTCAGCGTCAACGGCGGTCAGCCGCTGCGGACGAGCCTGCCCTCCACCGGCGCCTGGAACCGCTGGTCCACCCGGTCCGAGCGGCTCGAACTGCGCAAGGGGCGCAACACCATCACCTACACCTACGGGCCCGAGGACACCGGTCACGTCAATCTCGACATGATCGAGGTGCGCCGACCCGGCGGCCGTATCGACCTGTTCTCCGGTGGCAGCGTCGCCACGGCCTGGCAGCACACCGACGGCCGCAGCGTCGAATGGCCGCACACCGCCGAGGAATCCATCGAGGTGTGCTGTGGCGACATCCGGACCAAGCAGGCCTTCGGCGACTTCAGACTGCACGCCGAATTCCGGGTGCCGAAGCTGCCGGACGACGTCACCGGGCAGGACCGCGGCAACAGCGGCATCTACCTCCAGGACCGGTACGAGCTCCAGATCCTGGACTCCTTCGGAGTGGAGCAGCTCGCCTCGAACGAGGCCGCGTCCATCTACAACAAGAAGGCCGCCGATCTGAACGGCGCCACCGCCCCGGAGACCTGGCAGACGTATGACATCGTCTTCCGGGCGGCCCGTTTCGACGCGGAGGGCAAGAAGACCGACGACGCCAGGATCTCCGTGGTGTGGAACGGCGAGACGGTGCACGACGACGTGGCCGTCGACGGCCCGACCGGCGGCGGCGACGTCGAGTCGGCCGCGGCCGGCGCCATCCGGCTCCAGGACCACGGCAACAAGGTCCGGTTCAGGAACCTCTGGATCGAGCCGCTCGACTGACCGGCGGACCATGACCCGGACCGCAGCCTGATCGCGCGGTCGAAGGGCAAGGTCTCCGCGGAGACGGGTGGGCCCAGTGGCACGAGTCGCCACTGGGTCTCCTCGTCGTGATCAGCTCAACGACCCACCTGGCCGGGCGAAGCGATGTCTAATGGGGCCGCGGTGAATGGATTCATTCGCCATCTCCGCTCCGCAGTTGATCGCGCGTCACCGGACAGACGGGAACAGTTACGTGCATATACCAAGAAAGCTCGCGCGCTTCGGCCGGCACAGACTCACCGCGGGCCTGACGGCGCTGAGCCTGTCACTGCTGACCTTACTGGGGACGCAGGCGCCGGCCGCCGCGCAGACACCGTCCGGCGCGACGCGCGAGACCGCGGGCACCTCCAGGGACAACGGGCTGTCCATGGAGCCCTCCTGCTCCACGCCGAAGAAGAACGAGTTCGCGTGCTTCGCCCTGCGCCGCACGGACCTGCCGACCGCCAGACGGTCGTCGGAGCCGGCCGGCTACGGCGCCGGCGATCTGCGCAGCGCCTACGACCTTCCGCCCGGTGGCGGCGCCGGCCAGACCGTCGCGGTGGTCGCCGCGTACGACGATCCCACCGCCGAGCAGGACCTGGCGGTGTACCGGGAGCAGTTCGGGCTGCCGGCCTGCACCACCGACAACGGCTGCTTCCGCAAGGTCGACCAGCGCGGCGGCACCGACTACCCGCAGCCCGATCCCGAATGGGCCGGGGAGATCTCGCTGGACCTGGACATGGTCTCCGCGGTGGCGCCCAACGCGCACATCCTGCTGGTCGAGGCCGACAGCGCCGACCGCGAGGACCTCGGAGCGGCCGTCGACCAGGCCGTCGCGCTGGGCGCCAAGTTCGTCTCCAACTCCTACGGCTCCTATTACGACAGCTACCCCGGGGGCGGTGAGGACCCCGCCGAGACCACCGACCCGCACTACAACCACTCCGGCGTCGCCGTGGTCGTCGCTTCGGGAGACCTGAAGTACGGGGTCCCCTATCCCGCCGCCTCCCCCTACGTCACCTCGGTCGGCGGGACCTCCCTCACCCGCGACCCCAGCACTCCCCGCGGATGGTCGGAGTCGGTCTGGAGCAACGGCGACCGCGGCACCGGCTCGGGCTGCTCCGCGTACCAGCCGAAACCGGCCTTCCAGAAGGACACCGGCTGCCCGCGGCGTACCGTCGCCGACGTCTCGGCCGTCGCGGACCCCGCCACCGGCGTCGCGGTCTACCAGAGTTACGGGAACAGCGGCTGGCAGGTCTACGGAGGGACCAGCGCGGCCACGCCGATCATCGCCGGGGTCTACGCGGCCGCCGGAACCCCGTCCGCCGACAGCTACCCCAACTCCTACCCCTACGCCGCCGCCGGCGGACTCAACGATGTGACCAGCGGGTCCAACGGCGACTGCGACCCCGCCTATCTGTGCACCGCGGGGCAGGGATACGACGGACCGACCGGACTGGGCACACCCCGCGGCCTCGGCGCCTTCCGCGGCGGGCCGCGCGGGGAGGTCTCCGGTACGGTCACGGACTCCGGCACCGGAAGGCCGGTGGCCGGGGCGGCGATATCGGGCGGTGACGTCGTGGTGCACTCCGACGCCTCGGGTGCCTACGCCCTGTCCCTGCCGGCCGGAACCTACGACATCGACGTCGAGGCGTTCGGCTACGCGAGCGTGTCCACACCGGACGTCACGATCGCCGACGGCTCCGCCCTGACAAGGGACTACGCACTGCGGACGGTGCCCAGCCGCACGATCACGGGGAAGATCACCGACGGTTCCGGCCACGGGTGGCCGCTCTACGCCAGGATCGTCGTGGACGGTGCCCCCGGCGGCCCGGTGTGGACCGACCCCGCGACCGGCGCGTACAGCCTCAAGCTCCCCCAGAACCGCGCACACACCCTGCGGATCACGGCCTCCCTGCCCGGCTACGAGGAAGTCACCCGGCACCTCGCGGCCGGCACGACGGCGCAGACGCTCGACGTCCCGGTACCCGCCGACGTCTGGTCGGCCGGCGCCCCCGCCTACGCGCCGAAGCTGACCGGCCCGACCCAGCGGTTCACCTCGACGGATGCCGCGCCCGAGGGCTGGTCGGTCGTCAACGCCGAGGGAACCCAGGGCGGCTGGGCGTTCGACGACCCCGGAGGCCGGTCCAACACCACCGGCGGCGACGGCGGTTTCGCCGTGGTCGACAGCGATCACTACGGCTACCCGGCCGTCCAGGACTCCAGTCTGGTCAGCCCGCGGTTCGACCTCACCGGCGTCGCGGTCCCCGAACTGGCCTTCGACACCGATCTCATGCCCTTCTTCGGCCAGACCGCCGACCTCGACGTCAGCACCGACGACGGCGGGACCTGGAAGAACATCCGGTCCCTGACCACCGACGCGGCCGGCCCGAAGCACATCGACGTACCCCTGGCCGCGTACGCGGGCAAGCCCTCGGTCCGGGTGCGGTTCCACTACACCGCCTCCTACGCCCTGTGGTGGGCCGTGGACAACGTCTTCGTCGGCGGCCGGGAACTCACGCCCACCCCGGCCGGCCTGATCACCGGAACCGTCACCGACGCCAACACCGGCGCCGGGCTGGCCTCCGCCACCGTCACCGCCCCCGACGAGCCCGCCCTCAGCACCATCACGGCGTCGACGCCCGAGGACCCGAACCTGGGCGACGGCTTCTTCACCCTGACCGCGCCCCTGGGCAAGCACACCCTCACGGCGGCGACGCCGCACTACACCGAGCGGACCAAGACGGTCGCGACCCGCGCCGACACCGCCGTCACCTCGTCGTGGAAGCTCACGGCGGGCCGGCTGTCCCTGACGACCGACCCGATCGAGGCGACCGCGGTCCTGGGCAAGAGCGCGACCCACGAACTGACCATCACCAACACCGGTGGCGCCCCTGCCACCTTGACGCTGGCGGAACGAGCGGGCTCCGGCCGCACGGAGGACGGCGCACCGCTGCGGCGCGTCAGCCCGCGCCGGCTCCCGGCGTCCGGCGGCGACGCGCACTCCGCCCGGATCGACGGCCGGACCACACGGACCGGCGGACCCGCGACAGCCTCCGCCGAGACCGGGCCTTCGGGTGACGCCTGGAAGCCCGTGACCGACCTGCCCAAGGCCATCATGGACAACGTCGTCGACACCTACGACGGCAAGGTCTACTCGGCCTACGGGTACGACGGCGAGGACGACACCGGCGACCTCTACCGTCTCTCCCCCGACACGGGCACCTGGACCCGGCTCACCGCGTCCCCCCATCCACGCCGCGCACCCGCGCACGGCTTCATCGACGGCAAGTTCTACGCCGCCGGCGGCTGGGGCAGCAGCACCGGCGGCATCGACCCGGGCCTGGACGTCTACGACCCGGTCCGCAACACCTGGACCAGCGGCGCGAAGGCGCCCAAGGCCTACGCCGGATCGGGCAGCACCGTCCTCGACGGAAAGCTCTACACCATCGGCGGCTGCTCGGCCACGAGCTGCGGCACGACCGACGCCTCCGTCTACGACCCCCGGGAGAACCGCTGGTCCGAGATCGCCCCCTATCCGGAGCCCATCGCCTGGCAGTCCTGCGCCGCCATCGGCACCAGGATCTACTGCGCCGGCGGGGAGAGCGGAGGCGCCGTCGCCGTGTCCTCCACGTACGTCTACAACCCCGCCACCGACAAGTGGTCCGCCCTGCCCGACATGCCGATCCCGCTGTGGGGGGCGGCGTACACCGCGGCCAACGGACTGCTGCTGGTCTCCAGCGGAGTGACCGACGACAGCCGGCTCACGAACCAGGGCTTCGCCCTCGACCCCGCGACCGGCATCTGGGACGCCCTGCCCAACGCCAACACCCCCACGTTCAGAAGCGGCGGCGCGACGGGCTTCTACAAGGTCGGCGGCACCGTCGACGCCTACGAACTCTCCCCCACCACAACCGTCGAACTCCTGCCCGGCTACGACCAGGAGGGCCTGTCGGAGGTCACCTGGCTCGGCGAGTCCGCCAAGAAGATCACCCTGGCCCCCGGCCAGAGGACGGTGCTCACGCTCACCTTCGACACCGCGGCACTGGAGGTCGCCCAGCCCGGCGACTACGGCGCCCGGCTCGCCCTGTTCACCGACACCCCCTACGCGGTGCCCGACATCCCCGTCTCCCTGCACGTCGACCCGCCGAGAACGTGGGGCGCCATCAGCGGAACGATCCTCGGCGCGACCCCCACGGGAGGCACCGCCCCACTGGCCGGCGCGACCGTGCAGATCGACAGCTGGGCCGGATCCCACACGCTCACCACGCGCCCGGACGGCACCTTCGGCCTGTGGCTCGACACCCGCAACAACCCGCTGACCGTCATCGTCGCCAAGGACGGCTACCGGCCGACCGCGGCCACCGTCCGGCTCAAGAAGGGAGCCGTCGTCATCCACGACGTCACTCTCAAGCGGGCGTAGCCACCACCCCGGCGGCCGCGTCGCGTGCGTGGCGTCCGGCCGCGCGCAGCCCACTTCGGACCGCGTGCGGCCGCCGCCATGGTCCACCCGGACGATCAGCCGCGTCCTTTGGGCGCGCCGCGGCATCGCCGGGCGGGTCGTGGCGGGACGCTCTCCCTAGCCGCGGCGGGTTCTTCCCGTCGGCGGGCCGGGCGCCGTATCCCCGAGCACGGCGCCCGGCCACCGGCATCCTCCGCCGGCTGGGGCAGCGCCCCCACCGGGACCAGGACAGGCAGGGGCCCGGGTCGGCGTCTTGGACGCCGACCCGGGCCGCTGCCGGTTGCTACGCGGTCAGGGTGAGTACCACCGAGACCGTCTGCAGGAGCGCGAAGGCACATGGGACGACGCGCTCGGCCACACCCAGTTCGAGGTACCGGCGCGGCCTCGCCGCCCATTCGTCGCGGAAGACGGCTGTCGGCAGCTGCGCCTCCAGGGCGAGGATGCCGTCGAAGCGCCCCCGGCTGATCTGCCGGTAGGTCCGCAGCTGCCACCACCACAGGAGGCACATCAGCTGGGCTCCGGCCCACAGGAGTGCCGCCCCGGGCCACGTCAGCGGAAGCGTCGGCGTGAGGCCGGTGAGGGCGGTCAGCAGGGTGAGGAAGTAGGCGTTGGCGCCGGCGCGCCGGGCGGAGAGGCGGTCCGCGCTCTCCACCGCGGTGCGGTGCAGCTCCGCCAGGATCGAGGGTTCGCTGTTCATGGTGCCGCTCCTTCCGGCCTGCCGGCGGCCGCGGACGCGGCCACCGGCAGGCCTGGTCGTGTCAGGTGGCCGTGGCGGGTTCCTGGTCGTCGAGGTCGGCGATGTCGCGGACGGAGATCCGGTCGCGCTCCAGGTCGATGTGGGTGATCTCGACGTCGAGCACCTCCCCGCGGTCGACACCGCCGGCGTTCAGGTCCCGGCGCAGCTCCGCCGTCATGGCCGAGCAGTGCAGGAACACCGGCCGCCTGCGTCCCTCGACGGACAGCAGCAGGTAGCCGCCCTGCCCTTCGGGCGCCACCTTCACCACTTCGCCCTCCAGCCGGTCCCCGACGGCGAGCACGGGGCCGGAGTCGGCCCGGCCCTGCGGGGCGGCCGGTGAGGTGCCCTGCGGGGCGGGGCCGTCGAGGTGGAGCGTGATGCGGCGCCGTCGGGCCTCGATCTCCGTGACCGCGACCTGCAGCCGGGCTCCGGGGACGGTGTGGAATCCCGGGGGCAGCGCACTGCGTGGTACGAGTCCGTTGAGGGGTCCCGCCACCCGCACGAAGACCCCGGCCTCGCGCACGCTGTGCACCGTGCCGGTGAACGCGCGCCCCACCGGGTGGGTGGTGGCCAGTTCCTGCCACGGGTTGGGCCGGCCGGTGAGCAGGGTGTACTTGGCTCCGCCGCTCGGCGACATCTCGAACGCGCCGTCCAGCCGGTCGCCGACGTTGTAGAGCCGGGTCATGTCGGGGACGATGCGCGCCCAGTCCACGTCCTCTCCGCCGAGCACGCCGTGTGCGCCGTCGTCGCCGCGCACGACCACGAACTCGCGGCTGACGGAGACCACCTGGGCGCGGGCCGGCACCGTTCCGCCGGTGGCCATGGGGATGAGGGCCATCTCCTGGACGGGCTCCTCGCAGACCGCCTTCAGCTGTACGCGCAGCTCGTCGCGCATGTGCGACATGTCCGCGTAGCTGTTGCTGTAGGGGATGTGGCGCAGGCCCCGGATGTCGCTGGGGATGTCCTCCGCGCTCTGGGACAGGTAGACCATCCGCTTGCCGATCAGCTTGGCCGCCATGTACTCCATCGCCACGTTCGGGGCGCGGCAGGAGAAGTCGCAGACCACCGCCTCCGCCTGCTGGATGGCGCGCCAGACGGCGTCCAGCACGGATGCCGGCCCGTAGACCGAGTCGGCGCGGACCGGCTTCATGCCGGCCTCCCGGATGGTGGCGCTGACGACCTCGGTGTACAGCCAGTCGAAGTCGAACGAGGTGCCGTCCTGGAGCGCCTTCGTACCGAAGGGCCCTATGTACAGGACGGTGCCGGGGATGGGCTGTTCGTCGCGGGTGAGGCGTATCTCGTGCATGGTGCTGTCCTTCCGGTTCGGCCCGGGGATGTCGCCGGGCGGGGATGAGGACAGGTAAGCGGCGCCAACCGCGGTGTGGGGAAAGGCCGGTGCTGAGGTTTTCGCCCGGCCGGGCACGGATCTTCCGGAAAACCTCAGTACGCCGTCAGCGTCTATCGCGACGTGACATGATGTGACATGGTGGGATAGCCGGGCCGTGCCCGTCGGTCGGGGGTGGGTGCATGAGCGAATCGGCTGGTCTTTGGCGGATCCGGGTGCTGGGTCCCCTGGAGTTGACGCGGGACGGAGACCCCGTCGCCGCCCCGGGACCCATACCTTCCGCGGTGCTGACGGCGCTGGCACTGGCCGGTCGCCGCGGACTCCACGTCCGCGAGTTGCTCGGCTCGGTGACGACGCGCAGCGGTGAGCCGGCGATGCGTCTGCGCAACACTCTGGAGCGGCACATCTCGGACCTGCGCCGGCTGGGGTTGCCGATCCCCAAGTACGGTTCGCTGGTCACCGAGGGCTATGCGCTGCCACCCGATGTGGCCGTGGACGCCTGGGAGTTCAGTGCCGGGGTCGCGGCCCTGCCGCCCGTTCCGGCACCGCGGCGGGTCGCGGAGCTCCTGGCCCTGTGGGCCGAGGATCCGCGCTCGGTCCATGTCCGTGTCGCCCCACGCCGCTGGGACCGGGTGATCCGGGCCCGTGATCAGTTGCTGCGGCTCGTCGAGAGCACCGGCCTCGGCTCCCCCGAACTCGCGGACTTCGTGGCCCTGTTCCCCTCCGACCCGGCGTGCGCCGCGTTGCGGGACCGGTTCGCCCGGCAGGCCCGCAAACGCCTGCTGGTGGTCGAGGACCAGAACCTCTCCCTCGTCGTCAGCGCGCTGGACGGCTACGACTGCCTGCCCGTCGCCGGGCGCGACGCCTGGTACGAACTGGTCAACTCCCGCCGCGAGGACGTGCTGCGGCTGGACGGCGCGCTCATCGACCTGCATCTGACCGACGGATACCGCGACGAGCAGGGGCTGGACATCGCGGAGTGGCTGGCCGATCACACGGCGACGCCCGCGGCCCTCATGACCATGGCCCCGCCGGCCGGTGATCTGGTGGAGGGCACGCAGGTTCAGCGGGCCCGCTACCGCCTCACCCAGATCATCTACAAGGGACGCGACGGACTGGACGTGACGGGGATCAGGAACGCCGCCCGCGTGCTCACCTCCGACGAGGACCGGCATGTGCGGGCGCGCCTGCACACCTCTGTCGCCTGGGCGCGCTTCCACGCGCAGGAGCGGCTGGCCACTCCGCCGACCGATCGGACCAGGCGCCGGCTGCAGGAATGCGAGCGGGAGGCCGAGGCCGCTCTGCGCGAAGTGCGCGCCGGTGACCTGCGGCAGGCGCAGTCAGCGGTGCGCGAGTTCGTCGACCGATGGCAGCCCCGGGAGGGCTCCGTCCTGCGGTGACCCCTGACGGGCGTCCGCTCGGGCGGGGCTGTGTGCGGCGGCGCTTCACGCCGGGGGCTCGCCGCCGTCCGGGCCGGATGCATCAGGCGTCGGCGTCCCGGCGGGCGCCGTGAGGCAGGGCAGCCACACCCGCAGGTGGGCACCGCCCAGTGCGGAGTGCGTCAGGATGTCGACGGTCCCGCCGCTCTCGCGGATCATCTGCCGTGCCGACCTGAGCCCTGATCCGGCGCTTCCGTGCCGGGAGAACTCTCCCCCGCCCAGCAGGACGGTGCGCTCCTCATCGGTCAGTCCCGGCCCGTTGTCCTCGACGTCCACGACGCACCACTGGCCATCCTCCCCCTCGGGTCCGCTCTGCGCCGTGTGGACCTTCATCGTGATCAGGGGGAGGTCGGGAGGTGCTGCTCGCACCGCCTGGACGGCGTTGACCAGGAGGTTCTCGAGTGAGATCTCGATGTAGGAGCGGACGGCGTGGACCTGCCGGGGGCCCGGGCCGTCGCTGAAGTGCCGGATGCGCACGCCGGTGTTGAACTCGACCCGTCGGGTGAGCGAGCGGGTGAGCTCGTCGAGGTCGAGCGGTGCCGGGGGCTGGCCGTACTCCTCGAGCGCCTGCCGGTACTGCTCTCCGCTGAGTTGCCTCACCTGGTCGATGAGCCGGTCGACCATGCCGCGGGTCTGGCCGTCGGCCGCCTGCGCGACCTCGCGCAGGTCTCCGATGACGCCGGCGACGATGTTGTCGTTGCGGTGGCCGATCGTGGCGACGGCCTGTTCGGCGAGCGCGGTCCGGGCGTGGGCCTGTGCGTCTTCGGAGCGTTCGGACAGTTCCCTCAGCGCTTCGCGCGCCAGGGTTTCCGCGCCTTCGGCGAGCAGTGCGCCCAGGCCTGAGTCGAGTGTGGTGTAGGTCTGCTTGTCGCGCTGCAGCAGTCCTGCCGTCTGCAGGCGGGACAGGGAGCGGGCCGGGGTGATCTGCCGGGCCACCCTCTCCCCCGCTTCATCGGTGACGCCCATCAGCGGCAGGTCGGTGAGGAGGTCGTCCTCACCGAAGGGTTCTGCGCGGTGCAGGGTGTAGGCGATGCCCAGGACCGCACGGTCCTCCGGATCCAGCGTGCCGAGGGCCTGCCGGCGGACCGCCTCGCGTATGCCGGCGCTGCGGATGGCGTCGAGCGCCCGGAGCTCCAGTCGGCGGGTGTGCGCCGGCAGCGGGGTGAGGAGCCGGCTGAGCACCTCCCGGAGCACGGCGGGGTGCCCGCCGGTCTCGTACAGCAGGATGTCGATGACCACGGCGTCGGCTGCCACTCCGCACAGGTCGAGGAACCAGGAGAGCGCCTCGCGCGGTGCCGCTCCCGAGTCCAGCACGATGCCGTCGTCGGGTGAGGTGAGCTGTGCGTGCGCGAGTTGCGGGACGAGGTGGCGCAGCAGGTTGATGCGGTAGGTCGGGGTGCTGCGGACGGTGCCCCGTGCGGGGCGGGCCAGCAGGGCGAGGAGCTGGGCGGCGGTGAGCACGGCCGTGCCGCCGTCTCCTTCGGCTTCCGGTGGTGTGCGCTCGGGGTGGCCGACGTCCCGTACGAACCAGATGACCGGCCGGGCCAGTTCGGCCGGTGGGGGCGTGTGCGGACCCGCCACCCACAAGGGCATGCCGGCGCGGCGGGTCAGGCGGAAGCCGGGCAGCCGGGCGTCGCCGAGACCGACGAGGGTGGTGGCGAAGCCGTCTTCCAGGGCGGTGACCGGCGAGCGGACGTCCTCTCCCAGGAGCCGTCCGAGTGCGGTGGCGAAGGCTCCCGCGGTGGGTGCGTCGAGGTGGGCCGCCAGGTGCCGCAGGGTGTCGACGACTTCCTGGCCCGCGGAGTCGACCTCGGTGACGCGGGCCAGGTGGGGTGGCAGCGGTGGCCGGACGTTGGGCCGGTAGTGGAGCAGGACGACGTCCAGGTCCCGGCCGAGTGCGGAGTCCCACAGGGGAGGCCGGGCGACCGTCGCGGGGCCTCCGCTGTAGCCGTCCGTGACCTTGGACCGCAGCAACTGCCGGGCGGTGGGGAACTCGCCGGCCACGATGCAGGCCTCGACGGCCGCGGCGTGATCGGGGTCGAGGGCCTTGCTTCTGGTCTCCGCCAGCAATTCGGCCCGGAGTGCGTCCTCCGCTTCCTCGACGAGGCGTTTCGTGGTGGCGAACGCTGCCGCGATGTCGTCCGCGGGACCCGCGGTGAGCGGCTGCGAGCCGAGGCTGAGGTTCGCCCTGCGGGCCCGTTCGACGAGGGTGGCCGTCTCTTGGTCGATGGCGGCCCGCCGGTTCCGGTGGGCGCCGGCGAGGGCCTCTTCGATGCGGTGGCGCGCGGCGGCGGGGATCTCCGTCCAGACGGAGGCCGCTGTGTCCTCCTCCGCGAGCAGGTCGTCGACGAGGGCCAGTTCGCCGTCGGCTATGAGTTGTTCGATGCCCTCCGTGACGCTCAGTGGCGCGGCGAGGCCGGCCAGGATGCCGCGGGTGACCAGGGGGTCGTCGAGGGGCTCGCCGGTGTGCACGGCCCGGGCGAGCCGCGGGTAGCGCCACCGTCCGGACCAGGAGGCGAGGATCTCGTGCAGTGGGTGCGTCAACGGGACCCCCAGCGGGCCAGTTCCTCGATGTCGTCGAGGAAGGTGCGGGTCAGGCTCCGCTCGGGACCGGTCATGTGCGCCGTGGCCTCGCCGAGTGCCTCCCAGCGGGAGGCGAGCCAGCGGCCGAACGGCTCGGCCCCCGGGGGAAGCGCCGCCTGAGTGCCCTCCTCTTCCCCGTACAGAGCAAGGACGGCCTGAGTCTGCGCGATGACCGGGTCGAGCCGGTTCAGATAGCGCTTGAGGTGCGCGCCGTGCATGGGCGGGTGCTGGGGTGAGACCTTCGCGCCGGTGCTTTCCACCAGGCGCACGGGATCGTGAACGGCCTCGGCCGTCTCGCGCCAGGCACGCAGGCCGTCGGCGGTGCGTTCCCCGGCGATGCCGGTCAGTTGCGCGAACTCGCCCTCGACGTTGTCGAACAGGTGGCGGTGGGTGCGTGTGCTGGTGGTGTTCTCGAACGTCAGCGCCTTCGCGTGGTGCAGCAGCCGCTGGAGGGTCTGCCACGCCGCGTCGAGGGTTCGTTCCCGCTCCGAGCCGCCGAGTGCGCGCCGCACCTGCGCCAGGGGTATGGGCTGGTAGGCGCGCTCCCAGTAGGTCGTCGTCTGCTCGGCCAGCTCCGCCCAGACCTCGCGGAGTTCGGCGCCGAGCAGGTTGACGACGTCCAGCGCCTCGAGGTCGCCGCGCAGCAGTATGGCCGTGGCGGCGGCCGCGAGTGCGGTGTTCCGCTCGTCCTCGTCCGGGTTGTCCAGGGCGAGTTCGGTGAGGGCATCGGTGAGGAACGGGGTGTGGCGGGCGGCGGCGAGGAGGGTGAGCGGGACCCGTGGCCGGTGCTGTGGGGCGGGCAGTGCGTGGCGCAGGACCGCCGCTTCGACGTAGCGCGCGTCACGCCAGCAGTCGGCGATCAGCCAGCGCTGCCAGCGCTCGGTGTCGCTCGCCGTGGAGCCGGTGGCGGTGGCGTGGTCGCTGAGACAGCCCGCCGCCACCGGGCGGACCAGTTCGGGCGGCGCTTCTTCACCGAGTGCGTTGAGGACGGCCCACGGGTCGCCGGAAGCGGTGAGCACGTCGCGCAGGCGGGCCGGTGTGGGCGGGGCGCCGGGGGTGTAGGCGCTCAGGAGGTCCTGGGCGCCGGCGTAGGCGGAGCCGGACCCGACGACGGAGGTGTGGCGCGGCGGTGCCGCGCCCAGGGCGGGCTGAGGGGTGGGCGCGCCGAGAGCGGCGGCGACGGTGTCTGCGGCCGCCCGGCCGGTGAGACGGACGCTGAGCTCCGAGGAGAGTCGGTGGCGTCCGTACCGGCCTTCGAAGGAGAGGTAGTTGAAGCTGCCGACGACGGCGTTGTCGTCCCACAGCAGGACCTTGGCGTGGTTGGTGCTCTCCAGGATCCGCAGGCTCTCGGGGTGTTCGCCGCGCAGGAGTGCGAGGGCCGTTCGGGCTTCCTCGTACCGCTCACGGCGCGTCCCCGTGCTGTGCTCGAGCGCGGCGTAGCAGAGGGTGATGTGCACTCCGCGTTCGAGGCAGGCGCGCAAGGCTCCCAGCATGCCCTGGTCGACCACCTCGGCGGAGAGCCCGTCGGAGGCGATCACCAGGCGGTGCGTGGCCTTGCCCAGGGCGTGTCGGAGCAGGCTGCGGTGCGCGTCGTCGGTGACGAGGCGGATGGAGGGCAGCGCCCGGTCCTCCAGGAAGGCCCGGCTGCGTTCGACGTGCTCCAGCCAGCCCTGGGTCCACACGCGCACGGACGCCTCGGCGTCCCTGTGCTCGCCCGGTGGCTGGATGGACAGTGCCGGGGGCGCCTGGGCCTCCGTGGGCTCGGTGCGGGAAGCCTGCGTCCGCCGGGCCGGGTCGCCGTCCGCGGGGCCCGGTGGCCCGGTGGCGGCGCTCTCCTGGCCGGCGTCCTTGGATGCGCGGACCTGTACCTCGCGGCTCTGCGGATAGGAGGGGACGACCGAGCGGACCCAGCCGAGCAGGTCGCTCACGACGATGGGGCCGGATGGTGCGGCGGCTTCCAGCAGGACGCCGACTTCGGGGCGGTCACCAGCAGCGGAGAGGACGTTCCTGCTGGTCACCAGGGCTGTGTGGTGGTCGCAGACGACGAGCTTCGCGTGGGTGCGGGACGTGGTGCGCGGGATGACGACCCGTTCCAGGGCTCCGGCGGGGGCTTGGCGCGCCAGGTCCTCCAGCGCGTTGCGGGTCTGCTCGTCCATGGCCTCGTCGTACGCGCTGTCGGCGTCGGCGCCCCAGACCAGCACGATGCGCACGCCGCGCCGGACGGCGGCGCTCAGCGCGTCGAGATGCCCGGTGAGGGCCCGGTACCTGATCCAGGGCCCCACGATGACCAGTTGGGTGTGCGCGGTGGCGATGAGCCGGTCCACCACCGCGTGGTGGTCCGATGCCGGCACGGTCGTGACGCGCATCTCCCGCTCGACCCGGTCCCGCAGGAGACCGTCGAGTTGCCGTGCGTCGTCGGCCATCTCCTCGTGCCACGCATGCCGCCGGCCGGCCGGAATGTCGGGGGCCCTCTCGACGCGGGCCGCCAGTCTGGCGAGCGCGGTCTCCGCGCTGGGCGGTTCGAGCAGTGCGCCCTGGGCTCCTTGGCGCAGTTCGGCGTAGACGGCGCTGCGGGGGCTGGCGGCGAAGAGCTGGGTGAGCCGCTCGGAGGCGGCCTCCCGCAGTTCGGCGGGAACGAGGTCGTCGACGACCGTCACGGTCAGCCGCTGCCCCTCCTCGTCCCAGTGGGGATGGACCTTCATCTCGATCCAGCGTCGCCCCATCGTCTCGCGCAGCCCGGGTGGGGGTATTCGGTAGGACTGGACGAGACGGGAGCGTCCCTGGATGCGGGTGCGGGTGCGATCCGGCTCCTCGGGCTCCGTACGGCGCAGTGCCTCGTTCAGCGCGTGGAGCACGCTGTGCTGCGGCAGGTCCTCCAGGCCCACGCGCCGGTCGTCGGCGGGGACGCACAGACGGGGGTGAGGCGGCCGCTGCCGCCCCCTGGCGGGCAGGACGCGCCGCGTGAGCTTGTCGATCATGAGGTCGCACGGTTGCTGCACCGCCTCGGCGCCGCCCAGGCGGCCCATGTCGTCGGCGACCACGCAGGCCGCGACCTGATCGGACACGGCGACGGTGGCGGCCCGGTGGTCGACGGTGAGGTGGCCGTGCCGCCACAGGTCGTAGATCAGGTCGTCGATGATGCGGCGCCCGAGCCCGAGCCGCTGCTCGAGCGCGCCCACCTCGTTGAGGCCCGCGTGCACGGCTCGGAGCACGAGGTCCTCCATCGGGGAGACGGTGTCGCCGAAGCCGACGCGCACGTGCACGCGCACGACCTCGCACGGCACGTAGACGATCACGACCGCGCTCATCGGGACTCCAGGGACAGTACGTCCGTCGCGTTGACGATGTGCCCGTCGGTGTCGACGCACTGGCACACCTGCCGCCAGAAGTCGTCCTCCGCCTCGTAGCGCGCGTAGTGCTCCCAGTCCCCCACGATCACCAGCAGGCGTCTGGCCCGGGAGAACATCACGTTGATCAGGTCGCGCCTGCTGAGGTGGCCATAGCTCTCCGCGGTGCTTCCGCCGCCGCGGACCTTGTTGCGTACGAGCGAGACGATCACGATGTCGGCCTCTCGGCCCTGGAAGGCGTGGATCGTCTGGACGCGGTGGGCGAGGTCGCCGTACTGGCGGAGGCGTTCGGCCTGCTGCCGGTAGGGGGTGAGGACGGCGAGCGGTTCGGCGCTGTAGCCGTCCCTGCGCGGTTCGGGCCGGGGTTCCATGGCCGAGACGATGGCGTTGACGATCTCGGCCTCACCCTCGTTGCGCCAGTGGGGCTGCTCGGCGCAACGCGCCATTCCGGCGGTGTCCACCCACACCAGGGCGCGGCCGCGGAGCCAGTGGGGGAAGCGCAGTGGCGGCGGCTGCTCGTCGTGGCGGGTCGCCAGGCCGCCGGGCCTGAGGCCGTCGGCCGGCGGTGTCTCGTTGTCGCGCAGTTCCCGCGGGTAGAAGACGCGGCTGATGATGTCGGCGATGGGCTTCCGCATCCTGAACTGGGTGGAGAGCATCGCCGTGGGGCGCTCGATGGCCTTGCCCGCCGGCGTCTTGGACGGCTCGAAGAGGTTGCGGAAGAGGTCGAAGGCCTCCAGGTAGGCGTCGCTTCGTTCGCCGTCCTCGGCGAGGCTGGTGTTGGGGTCGCCGACGCAGGCGGCGAGGAAGCGGACCACCTCGTCGCGCCGGTGGGCCGGCAGTTGGTAGTGGTCGCCGATGAGCGTCCATCGCACGCCGCGGACGAGGGGGATGGCGAGTTCCGTCGGCCAGGCCTTCGCCGCCTCCTCCACGACGACCCAGTCGAAGGCGGAGGCACCGTCGGCCGCTCCCACGTTGCGGGGGGTGGCGGTGGCGCAGGTGGCGAAGACGATGTTGGCGCCGCGTTGGAGGCGGTCCGCGAGCTCCGGCAGGATCGACACGCCGTCGCTCTCGCGCAGCAGTTTCCGCCACCTCTCCAGGATGGGCCGCAGCCACGGGTCGACGCCCGCGGCGACGGAACGGTCGATGTGCGCGCCCATCTGGCGGGCGCGGCGTACGGCGAGTTCGTCGCGCAGCCACGGCCGGACCGTGTCGTCCGGGCTGCTGCGCTGGGAGACCATGCGCAGGGCGATCGGCACGTCGCCGAGACGGTCGGTGGGTCCGTCGTCGTCGAGGGCGCCGATGTCGCGCAGGATGCGCGCGGCAAGGTTGTCGAGGGTGAAGTTGGACTGGGCGGACACCAGGATGCGGTGGGTGGAGTGCTGCTCGAGGTAGGCGGCGATGGCACGGGAGGTCACCGTGGTCTTGCCGGTGCCCGGCGGCCCCTGGAGGGCGAAGAACTGCTGGTGGGTGAGGATGTCCTGCACCGCTTTGCGGCCGCCTCCCAGCAGTCCCTCGCCGGCTCGCGCCCAGCGGTGGGGCAGTGTCCTGATCGACCGGGGGTTGCGGATCTGGGAGAGGAGGGGCCGCAGGCCGAACAGTTCCCAGCGTGCGTCGAGCTGACGGCGCAGCACGGCCTCGGAGCCCACATCGTCGGCGGGCCGGATCCAGCCCCGCCGGGGGATGCCGGGTTCGCCGTGCTTGCGGCGCAGGATGATGCGGTCCTGTCCCTCGCTGCGGACCACCTGCGCCTGGACCCCGCGGGTGCCGGCGTCCTTGCGGTCGCTGTCGCCGCCGTACAGCTCGACGTCGGCGCTGCCGCCCTCCTCGCTCTCGAGACGGCCGAAGAAGTCGCCGAAGTCGGGGCGCAGGTCGGGGTGGCGGGCGTACTTGGTCAGGAGGGGCTGGCGGAAGATGCGGTCCTGGTCCCGGCGGCGGTCCCAGGACACCAGCACCTCCACGTCGTTGTCGCCCGGTGCGTGCGGGTCGAGTTCGTAGGGGTACCGGCGGGCCTGGAGTTCGACGCCCTGGAACTCCAGCAGCCAGTCGATGGCCCGCTGGTAGTCCAGCTGTGCGGTCGTCGCGCCGCCCACGGGGCGTATCGCGTCGATGACGGCCGCCCATGAGGGCCTTCCCTGCCGCAGAGCGGTCAGCCGTGCCCGCGGCATGCGGTGGTCGACGACCTGGACATCGGGCAGGCGCCGACTGCGGGAGAGCGACTGCAGGTCGTCGAGGCGGGCCTCCATTCCCGGCGCGTCGCGCTGCGCGACGTACTTGACGAGCAGGACCTCGCGCAGCGGCGTACCCAGCGCCTGCCCTTGCACCGGGCGCATCAGCTGCCCGAACCACAGGGCCCGCCGCCCCACCAGGACGGTCGTCGCCTCGCGTTTGGCGTCCCTTGTCCCGCCGCCGACATAGGGGTCGGCGCCCTCCTGGGAGAACAGCACCTGTGTCCCGCGCAGTT
Organism: Actinacidiphila glaucinigra; assembly: GCF_900188405.1. Lineage (GTDB taxonomy): Bacteria > Actinomycetota > Actinomycetes > Streptomycetales > Streptomycetaceae > Actinacidiphila > Actinacidiphila glaucinigra. The sequence goes on from NZ_FZOF01000011.1 coordinate 124,893, forward strand.
CACCGGTCAGAAGATCGGCGATCTCCCGCACCCCCTCGGGGCTGACGGCCTCGTTCTCCAGCCATCCCCACCGCCCGAGGGTCTCCTCGCACCTCTCGGGCATGAAGGCGACCAGGAGCGGGCGGCTGCTGCGTTCCTGGCCGAGCGCCACCACGTTGTCCTCGTGGTTCTCGCTCAGCTCGTTGACGACCTCCGCCGCGGTGGGCCGCTGCGCGGGATCCTCGTCCAGCATCCGGCGCAGCACGGACGCGAGGGCGGGTGGCAGGTCGGTGGTACGCAGCGCTCCCCGCATGTGCTCCCCCAGGCGCCGCAGCTGCCCGCGGGTCTCGGCCACGGCCGCCGGGTCTTCGGGCACCCGGTCCGGTACGAGCTCCGGGGGGAAGGAGCCGACGAACCACTCCCAGGCGATGGCCGCCAGCCCGTACACGTCGGCTTGCACGGACTCGCTGCGGTTGGACTGCTCGCCCTCCATCGGCAGCAGGTGGCGGACACGTTCGGGCGGCAGGTACGGCAACGGCTCGGGGCCGCCGAGCGTGAGCCGGCGCAGGTCCTCCGGCGCCGCGGTGGAGTCCACGGTGGCGGCGTCCAGGAGGCTGGAGACGAAGGCGCTCATCTCGAACCGTGCCAGTCGCAGGTGGGTCTCTCCCGGTCCGGCCCGGTACTCCGGCACGACGTCGATCGTCTCCGGTGACAGGTTGCGGTGGGCCAGCCGCAGATCGTGCAGGACGGCCAGGCCGTCGGCGAGGTGCTCGAACTGCCGCAGTGCCTTGACCGGGGCGCGCCGGTACGGTTCGGGCCCCTCCTCGGCGAGGGTGTAGTCGGAGCCCTCGGTGGCGACGAAGGCCACGCCGTCGACGTCGGCGCCCGCCTCCCGTACCGTCTCGGTGTCCTGGTAGCCGCCGGCGAGCAGCTGGGGCAGGGCGGGATGGTCCAGGCCGGACAGCCGGGAGAGCGCCCGGATCTCCTGGTCCCACAGCAGACCGCCGAGGCTGGAGAGCCCGAGGTAGACATCGACGTTGATCATGCGGGCCGAGACGTCGTCGCCCTCGAGCAACTGGCAGGTGTACATGCGCCCGTCCAGCAGTGCCTTGCAGGCCGGTTCGCCGTCCGGGTCGAGCGGGACGTACGGCCCGTAGCGTGCCGTCTCCTCATCGCAGCAGAAGTACGTGACCATCCGCTGCGCGATCTGCGTGTCCCCCGCCACGGTGCCCCCTCACAGAGATCCGTGTGTACCTGCCTCGCAGTATGCCCAAGTATGCGTCAGTGCAGTGGTGATACGCACTATGTCTACGGCCGGTCGCGGCAACCGCGCCAGAACCCCGCCGACGTCGTCATCTGCATCCGTTCGGAACGCGTCCGCCGGCACCGCGCATGAGTGAGCGACGGCCGCCGGTGACCCCGGTGGGAATCAGCGGAGGCCAGGGGTCCCACGCCGCGCCGGATGCAGCAACTGCGCGCCCCGATCGCCGAGTCGGGAATTCCAGCCGCGGGCGGGCGCCGAGCGATATCCTTGGGCCCTCATTCCGGGAGCGGACACGGGAAAGCAGCAACGGGGGGCCACCGGTGGATGCGGAAGTGAGGCGGCGTGCCGTCAACCGACTGCGGGCGCTCGACGACTGGCTCCTGTCGGCCGAAGGATGGGCCCGCGTGGAGGAAGTGCTCGGGGAGCTGAACGAGGCAGTGGCCGCCGGCTCCAACGACGCGATCGACAAGAGCCTCGCCGGTCTGCAGGCAATGGAGTCCGCCAATCGGGCCCGGACCCTGCCCGGCGCCCGGAAGACCCCCATCCCCGCGGACCGGCGCGAACAACGCAACGTCCTGGTCGGCAGGCTCACCCTCGACCTGAACGGTCCGGACGGACCGCGCGACCAGAGGGGCACGCACCCCGCGACCGACTGAGCGCCATTCGCCTACGTCTGGAATCGGGTGACGCCTGGTGCAACGGTTCGTCAAACCGTCGCTGATCATCACATGCTTCGTACCGGCCACGCCGGAGGCGGAAGACACCGCCGCCCACGCATACCTCGCACGCCTGTGGGACGCGTGCGGCCTGCTCGGCATCACCGAGGCGTTCGGCGGGCTGCCGTCACGCGAAGAACCCGCCCCCGAATCCGACGCCGTCGCCGCGGAGTTCACCATCCTCGAAGCGGCGACGCGGGAGGACGGCCCGGGCATCCATGCCGCGTTCCGGTTCGCCGAGCACGATGTACGGGGGCTGGTCGCGCTGCTGGCGCCGAACGACCTCGACACGGGACTCGGGCAGTGGAACACCTTGCTGGACCAGTGGTCGACGGCCCTGACCGCCGCGGGGGTCACCGACCCCCCACCGGACGGAATCCTCGGCGAGTTCCGCGTGTTCACGGCGCTGCACCCGGCAGGGACACCCCGGTCGCAGCCGCCCGTGGCCGAATCGGTCCGACGGCACGCACCGCCGTCCGGCGCGGACGATGACACCTGGTGGCGTGGGCACGACGTCACAGAGCACGGGTTCTCGGTCTGGCGCACCGGCCCGGGAGACCCGAGGGACGTGGTGACGGACTTCTGCGTCCTCGCCCCGCTCCGAGCGGAGGGCGCACTGGACGAATGGGTCTGGGCGAGGGAGGGCGAGAACGGCTTACGGCCGCTGACCCGCTACCTGATGCACGCCGCCAAGGCCGGCTACGAGGCTCGCCGGTACCACACGCTCGCCTCCGAGAAGCCCCTGCACAAGCGCCGGGCCGCCAGCGACCAGGAGAGCCGCGCCCTGCTGCGTGCGCTGCAGCCCGGTGCCTCCGGCGAACCGGTCAGCCTCAAGGACGTCCTTGCGGCGGCCGCCATGCTCGACCAGACCCAACTCGGGCCCCACGGAACACTATGGGCGATCACCCAGCATCGCGACCTGGCCCGCACGGTGAACATCGCCGTCACGAACATGCGCCTGCACACGCCCCGGCTGCGGCGCGTCGGAGCCGGTCCGTCCTGGCCCGAGCGCGATCTGGCCGCGGCCGAGAACCTGATCGCCCAGGTCCAGAACGATGTGGAATACCTGTCGACCGCCCGCGAACGCGCCGAGGCGGCGCGCACCGCGGCCACCGCGGTCACCGACCGGGCGTTGAACGAGTACCGGAACCGGCTGAGCCTGGTGCAGACCTCGACACTGGGGTCGCTGCTCACCGCGCTGACCGTGGTGCAGTCCCTCGACTACGACCTTCCGCTCCCGAAGTCCGCCCAGTTGCCGACCATCCTCGTCCTCGCGGCCGTCGCGCTGCTCCTCCCGCTGGTCGTGCTCAGGCAGGCCGCGGTATCCGCGGCCTCGCTCCCCTACCGCTGGATCGACTCGGCGGCCGCGGGCCTGCTCGGATCCTCGGTGTGCTGGCTGGCGCTGACACTGTGGCGCCTGCACCTCGGGCACGCCCCGCCGACGCCCGTCATGACAGTGAGCGCATGCGCGGCCGTCGGCCTGGCCGTCACCGCGGCGGTCCATCGGGCGGCCCGCCGCCGCTGACTCCCCCGACCACCCCGTCCTCAACAGAAGCGGGAGCCGAACAGGCCATGCCCCAGTCGACGAGCCCACAGCCGGAAGACTCCGTCTCGGCCATTCTCGCTCTCATCGGCCAACTGGACGTCGAGGACGTCATCCTCCGATTCGACGTGGACTTCGACGTTCCCATGCGACAGGACGACGCCCTGCGCCTCCTGCGGCTGGCCGGGGAGTCCGGCCACGGCCGGCGGAACGACATCCGGGACACGGCGCGCCGGGTGGGCGCCCACTGGTGCGAGATGGTCCACGCGGACGTGACGTACAAGCTGTTCACCGGCCTGCAGCTGATCAAGGCTTCACGAGCCGACGCCCGGCTGCTCCACGATCTCCATCTCCGCGGTGAGCTGCCGGCGGATGACCCCTTCGCCGCCTACGCGGCCGCCCGGTGGTTCGACGGGGAAGGCCGGATCCGGTACCGGCTGGGCAGCTTCACCTCCGCCCGCATCTCCTTCGGCACCGCCGTGGACATCGCTCAACAGGCCGGACTGTGGTGGGCATTGCCGGATCTGCGCAGCAACCGCGAACGCGCACGGTTCGAGGAGCGCGGGCAGGCGATGCGGGACGGTGGAAAGGCATCCGCCACGGGCGAGTTCGTCATGGAACTCGAGGCGCTCCTGGAGGAGATGGAGGAACTGGCCCACCTCCATGGTGTCGACGTCGCCCGTCCCCCGACTCCCGAAACTCCCGCCCGCCACCGCGAGTTCCTCCGCGGCCATTCCAACGTCCTCCACAACCTCGCCACGGCGCTCCGCGAGGCAGGACAACCCGCACGGTCGCTTGCGGCCACCTCACGCTCCCTGGCCATCTCCGAAGGCCTCGCCGACGTCTACCGGGTGGCGCAGTCACACACCAATCAGGCGCTGTGCGACCCGGAGAACGCCCAGCGGCACTTCGAGGAGCTGCTGACCCTCCCGTGGCCACGCGGAAGGGCCATCGCCCGGCAGAATCTCGCGCTCCGCGGCGGCGGCGGCCCGGGGCTGGCGGAGCTGAGGCGACTCCTCGACGAGATCGAGCAGGACGACTCCGCGGACGGACACCACGCTGCGCTGGACGTCGACTTCTACGCCTACACCGTGCGCGGCTACCAGCGGACCGCCGAAGCCATGCCGCCCGACAGCCGTCCGAAGGACGTCCTCACACGGCGGCTGGGCCTGGCACGTTCGGTCCGATCGGCCATCGCCCTGCCCGCCTACAAGCGGACGTACGCCCGTCACATGCGACCGGCGTTCCTGCACGCCATCGCCGAAGCCGTCGTCCGCGGGCACGACGCGCAGGCGGACCAGGAGAAGGTCCTGTCCCTGGTCGAGGAATCCGCAGGCCGTGAACTGCTCGACCTGCTCGGCTCCTCGCATCCCTCGTCGCTCAGACCGCCCGCCCATCGCATCGCCGGAGCCCCCTCACCCGAAGCCTCCGACACAGGTCCCGGTCCCGCTGTGCGCGCCGCGCTCCGGGCCGCTTCGCCCGAACTGACGCAGGCCCTGCGCGAGGTGCTGGCCGAACGCGAGCGGGAGTACGAAGAGCACTTCCTGGACGCCCCGTTGAACTCCGTTCCGCACGACGAGGACATCGCGCACCGCCTCGTCCAGTACACCCTCAATCACCCGGGCTCCTGCGTGGTGCGCTACTTCCGCTACGCCGCACCCGACGGCGTCACGGGCGGCGCCGGAGCCGTGTCCGACTCCCTCGGCATCATGGTCTGCCGGGACGGACGTCTGACGACCGTGCCGGGCATCGCCTACGAAAAGGTGGCGGGCCTGGCCGATCAAGTGTGGGCCGACCTCTCCGACCCCGACTCACCGTGGCCGTCGGAGGCGACCTGCCGCCGCGTCTGGGACCTCCTCCTCGCACCCGTCTGGGACCGCGTCGACGACGGTGGCACCACGACCCATCTCACGTTGATCCCCACGGACCACGTCTTCGCCATACCGCTCCACGTCGCGGTGGGACCCGGCGACACACGTCCGCTCGCCGCACGGATCCCGCTCTCCCACTCCGTCAGCGTGGCCGCCTTCGTCACGCAGGGACGCCACCTGCTCAAGCGCCAGCTCATGGAACAGGACGACGACCTCACGGCCCTGCTGTCCACCGACGCCGACGCCTCGGGCCGCGAACTCGTCGGCACGGGCTGGCACCCCGACAAGGTCTTCGTGGCCGGCCCGCCTCCCGAGGGACTGGAGTACGCCGAGCCGGCCCACGCCGCCGACTGGGACGGTCTCAGCGCACTCGTGGCCAAGGAACCGGAGTTCTTCGTCTACGCCGGCCACGGCACCTACCTGGACGGCCAGGAAGCCGCCGGTCCGCTGCTCCACCTCGGCAGCCACGACGTGCTGACCCAGTTCGACCTCGCCCTGCGCGTCAGCCTGCCACGCAACAAGCTGACCGTCCTCGGTGCGTGCGTGGCGGGACAGGGCATGCGCTCCGACGGGGGCGACGTCCTGGGATTCATGCGCTCGCTGATCATCAGCGGCGCCGGAGCCGTCTGCCTGCCCCTCTGGTACGTCCTGGACATCGCACTGGTGCAGACCGTACGCGCGCTGCTCCGCAAGAGCAGAAGCGTCCTGGGCGATGCCGACAGCGCGCCCTTCGATGTCGTCCAGGCCCTCCACGAGCACTACCTCACGGTCCTGGACGACTATCCGAACCTGGCCGGCCGCATCCAGCACACCCCGCTGGCCCTCTATTTGTGACGTCCCAGCAGCGGCGCACAACGAACGCAGCACGAGACCCAGACGGCACGAACCGGAAGAGACGAGGCGACAGATGACACAGGCCGGATCCGAGGACAACGCGGTGCGCGAACGCAGGGACGCACGCCTGAGGGCCTACGCCGTCCTGCAAGAGCAACGGCCGGAGCTCTTCGTGAACCCCCCGGGGACCGCGTACGAGATCCTGCTCGACCGCGCCGACCAGGACCACGTGACACGCGAAGTGGAGAAAGTAGCCGTCGCGTTCGGCTTCCCCGAGGACTGCGCGGACATCGGCGTCGTCTACCGCGACCCCTACGTCTGCATGGTCCGCGACGCCGTGCGCTTCCGCTCCGGGCGCGTCAACACCTACATCCGCTTCGTCCCCGAGGGCCCGGGAGGAGGGGCCGCGGTCCTACCGGTCCTGGACGACGGCAGGATCGTCCTCCTCCACCACTTCCGGCACGCCGACCGCGACTGGCACTGGGAGATCCCCCGGGGCTTCGGTGCGCGGGACGAGGAGAGTTCCACCACCGCGCGCCGCGAACTGCTCGAGGAACTCGGAGGCGAGGTGACCGAGATGATCCATCTCGGCGAGCTCACCTCCGACACGGGGATGCACAGCGTCCGCGACCAGCTCTACCTCGCGCGGCTCGCCACGTCCTCGTTCCCCGAGACGCCCGGCCCCGACGCGCGTGAGGAGGGAATCGACGCCTTCCGGGCCCTCACCCCCGACGAGATGCGTTCCGAGCTCGCCAAGGGACACATCCACGACGGTTTCACCCTTGCCGCCTGGGCCCTGGCCACGGCCCGCGGGCTGCTGCCGTCGGCCCCCTGAGGCGCACGCCGGAAGGGAAGGCGGCTCTCAGGTCAGGACGACGGGGCAGCCACGCCGGATGGAGTGCTGGGCGGCGCGCAGGAACAACGCGACGTAGAAGGCCGCGTCCAGGTCCTGGCTCCACAGTCCTGTTCGAGTGGTGGCCAGGTCCCTCGCCTGGTGCCTGAACCACGTACTCAGGTCGAGGTTGTCGCATGTCTCCGGGGTGTCGCGCGGCAGCTCGATGGCTGCCGCCAGCTTCTCCGCAAGCGGAAGTACCTGGGGAGCACCGACGACCACGGTCGACTCGCAGTAGCCGGAGTCGACGGGCAAGCAGATCTCCTCGTCGAGCGAGAAGGGTACGAGCACGCTCCAGCCGCAGAGGGTCTCCGACTCCTCGTGCGACAGGTGCGTCTGGCACAAGGCGTCGAAGCCCGTCATGGATGGGGTCAGCTTCTCCTCGAAGGCCTGCCCTGAGCCGGCCACGAAGTCCGTCTCCAGGGGTACGTCCTCGTAGGGCGGCAGGCTTCGCCGCCCGAGTTCAGCGTTGAGCGCCGAAGCGACTTCGCCCCATTCGTCCTCCTCCTCACCGAACCATTCCTCCGCGCCGACGCTCACCAGGTACACACCCATGCGGGGAAGCTACAGCGGGCATCCGACATCGATCAGTGAGCCGGGCGGAGGCCGTCGCCGGAACCGTGCCGGCTACGGAGGCCAAGAGTGCCGCAGGTGGGTCAGAAGGGTGGGTCTTCGCAGTAGCCACCGGTCCACGAGTGGCGTTCCGCCATGCGGCGGGCGCGAAGTCCTCGGGCTTCGGCCTCGTCCGCGTTATCCAGGCTCCCGGTGTCGTGACCCCATGCCTTCATGGCGTCGAGGACACGGTATCGACGGCGGCGGTGCGTGCTGGTGGCCAGCAGACGGCGGGCGTGGTCGACCAGTTCGGTGCGGTACAGGGTGAGAACGGGGTGCTCTGCGAGGGGAATCGCAGCGACGAGGGCCGCGTCGCGTACGTCGGCGTCGTCGTGGCCGAGAAGGGGATGGACGCCGGAGAAGACAGCCGGGCGCACGTCTCGGAACTCGCGCATCTGCCTGCAGCACTCGTCGCGACACCCCTCGTCGCAACAGCGCTCGGCGATGGCGACGCACGCGTCGTCGGCGTCGTAAGCCGTGTCGCTGAGCCACTCGAGGAGTACCACCAGGGTCGGACGGTGCGCTGCCATGCCGGCTACAGGGTGGCCGAGGACGGCGGCGACGTAGAGCGCCACCGGCACGGTGGCTTCGTAGATGGTGTTCTGGTGGGTCACTGCCCCGAGCGCCATGCGAGTGGCAGCCGACCTCGCAACCGGGTCGGAGCTGAGGAGTCCCTTCAGCGCGGCCGGGAGGGATTCACCCGTTCCGCGTACCGTGGCGAGCGACGCCCAATCCGCACCGTCCAGGAGCGCTTGGTGATGAGGCAGCTCGTGAAGGCGTGGATTGGTCACGGCCGGAGGCTACAGCCTCTACGACGGCGCCTCGATCGCGGTCGGTGTCGGCCGGGAGGGAGCGCACTCCGAAGGGCGTCCCTGCGGCGCGCTCGCACCTGACTCGCCATATCCGCCGTGCGCCCTGGCCCCGGGTCGACGGGTGGGCGTCGACGAACGGCCACACTTCCCGCAGCACGGACCACACCCCGCACTCAAAGCCGAGTGGAGGAAAACCTCCGCTTTACTCTCGGCCCACCATACCTTTCGGGCGACGCCAGGTCCTCTCCGGCAGGGTGTACCGCCTTGATTCAGTCGTGCCAGCAGTAGAGGCCGAGGGCGCCGCGGGAGGCGTCGGCCGCCGCCGCGAGCTCGGCGATCCCCTTCAGAACCGTCGGAAGGTCGTCGTCGGTCATGTCGTCACCGTCTTCTAGCCTGAGCCTCGCGGTCCAGCGGGCGGCAAGTCCTTCCAGCAAGGCGGGAGTCGCGTTGGCGAGCGCGCTGGTGAGCCGCGCAGAGAGCACGAACACCCCGACCCCGTCGTTCAGAATCGGGGCGACGTAGCGGGGCCAGTCCCTCTTGTTCAGCTCGTGCTGCGGTGGGAGACGGGTGGACGGTGCGTCCATGTACATCTCCCATTCGACGACGGCATCGTCCGCGGTGACGTCATGACACACCACCGATGTCAGCGCCGGCCCGGGGCCCTTGAGCCGGGTTCTGGCGGCGGTCTCGTCGTCGGGAGCGAGGAAGAAAACGATGTCTGCGGCCACCTCGGCATGATGGCAGGTGACGGGCTGACGCGCGTCGCCGCCGCGGCGTCGTGCGTCACGGCCCCCGGGTGGTGAGCGGTGCACTCGACGCGGCGGGCGGGGATCCGGAGGCCGGATGCCGGCGCAGCGATGATTTAGCCGGCGCCCGCCGGTCTACCTACCGACCGAGCCGACCGACTCATCGGGAGTAGACCGTGGGCCTCATCCACATCGAACTGTTCGCGACCCTCGACCTCGTCGGGCAGGCGCCCGGCGGCCCCGACGAGGACCCGGCGGGCTTCCCGTTCGGCGGCTGGCAGGCACCCCTGCTGGACGAGGTCTCCGGGGCGCAGGTCGGTGCCGCGTACGAGGGCACGGACGCCCTCCTGCTCGGCCGGCGGACGTACGACATCTTCGCCGCCTACTGGCCGCACCAGAAGGGCGGCGAGGACGGCGAGATCGCCAAGCTCTTCAACAGCGTCCCGAAGTACGTGGCCTCCCGCGGCAAGCCCGACCTCTCGTGGGCCGGGTCCACGCAGCTCGGCCCGGATCTCGCCGGCGCGGTGCGCGAGATCCGGGACCGGCACGAGCGCGTGAAGGTCGTCGGCAGCCTGGACCTGGTCCAGACACTCCTGCGCGAGAAGCTCTTCGACCGTCTCGACCTCTGGGTGCACCCGATCGTGCTCGGCGTCGGCAAGAAGGTGTTCGACGGCGGCGCGGTGCCCACGAACGTCACCCTCCTCGAACCGCCGGCGGCCAGCCCGACGGGCACCGTGTACCTGCGCTACGGACTCGCCGACGGCACGCCCGGGACCGGCGACATGAGCGCACCCGATCGCGGCGTCGGGCGCGACGACTGAGCGCCGCCTTCCATCGGGAGGATCCTTGTCTCCGGCGAGCAGGCGGGACCCGAGGCGTCGTCGGCGTGCACCACGTCCGGCCTGTGGCCAGGAAGCACGTCGGGGCCCATACCCGGTGCACGAGCCGTGCGCCCGCGGCCGGGTCGGCAAGACCTGGCTCCCCTCCCCCGACAGCATCGCAAGGTGCCCCTCGTGATGGGCACCCACGCCCGCACCGGGTGCGATGTCAAGGAAACTTGACATCCGGGGAGCGGCTTGTAGCGTGTCAAGTGAACTTGACATCGCTCCGGAGGAAGGACACCCGTGCAGGCACACAGCGAGATCAAGGCGACCGCTCGGCTCGCACTCTGGACAATCGCCTGGGCCGCGACCCTCGCCCTGGCCAAGTTCGGTCCCCGGCACCTGTGGGATCCGCCGCAGGAGGTGGCGAGCTGGGCCGCCGTCGCCGTCAACCTCGTCGTCGGCATCGGCTGGATCGTCGCCTTCACGCGCTTCCTCCGCGCGGTCGATGAGCTGCAGCGGAAGATCATGCAGGATGCGCTGGCGATCACCCTCGGCGTGGGGTGGGTTATCGGATTCGCCTACGTGGTCGCGGACGCGGCCTATCTCGCCACCCGCGATGTCGACATCGCCGTCCTCCCCGTGCTCATGGGAGTCGTCTTCGTGATGGCCTTCGCCTTCGGCAAGCTCCGGTACCGATGAAGAACCGCATCACCGACCTCCGCGGCGAACACGGTTGGACGCAGGCCGAACTGGCCCGGCGTGCCGGTGTGTCCAGGCAGACGATCAACGCCATCGAAACGGGGAAGTTCGACCCGAGCCTCCCCCTCGCCTTCCGCCTTGCCAGGCTCTTCGACCAGAGGATCGAGGAGCTCTTCCTCGACGATCAATGAAGCGCTCCCGATGGCGTGTAGCCGCATCATGTGAAGTCGCCGAGGCAGGCCCGATCCCTCGGGAACTGACCCGGCGCGGAAGGCCACACCTGAGGGCCGCCGACCGGTCGGGCACGCGCCGGGATGGCGACGGCCCCTGCGGGTGAACGGCAGTCGTTCACCCGCAGGGGCCGTCTTCGGTGCGGCACTTCTCGAGGATCAGCCGGACCCTGCCGCGGCCTCACGGGACGCGGCAGGACCGGCGGTCACGTGGCGCCCTACGACATGGGGATCCACATGGGGTTCGCCCACTCCGTCGACGGCGCCCAGAATCCGGCACCACCCGCGGAGCCGGTTCCGTTGCTTCCGCGGCTGAGCAGGTCGGCGACCGCGGCAGTGCGGTCACCGCCGTTGCCGCCGGCCGCGACCGGACGGTCGTCGTGGTCCGTGGGCTGGAACCCGACCGTGTAGGTCCGGGTGACCGAACCGTTGGCCGAGGTCACCTTGATGGTGCGGGTGGTGAACCGGTGCCCGGTCGACGACAGGACCGAGCTGCCGTCGGTGACCTTCACCCGCGCGCCCGACTGTGCCGGTACGGCGGAGAGGGCCGGGATCTTCCTGTTCTTCGGCCAGTCGACGACGTACGTGGACACGGCCGGGTCGAACCCGTCGATCGCGACGCCTCCCACCGTGATCGCCTTGGCGTCGGCCACGGCGGCCTTGGTGGCGTCGGTGTGGTTCGTCACCTTGACCGAGCCGTCGGCGCCCACGACCACCTTGGCCGCCATCGCGGCCGCCAGGTTGATCCGCTCCCAGCTCGCTCCGCCGTCCGCGGTGAGGTCCAGCGGGGAGCCGGAGTCCGTCGCGGTCTGCTCGAGGATCTGGGTGCGCTGCTCGGTGGTCAGGTCCGGGAAGGCCGTGGTCAGCAGGGCCGCCGCGTCGGACGGCGCCTTGAGGGCCTGCCCGGACTTCCCCACCTGGGAGAACCCGTAGTCCAGGCGCTGCGTGTACAGGTCGACGTGCTGCGCCGTGTTCAGGCCGGCGTAGGAGTCGCCCCCGCAGGCCTCGAGCGTGTCGCCGTAGCCCTCCTTCTCGCACTGCGCGAGCAGCACGTTCTCCATCTCGGTGTGGGCCTGCGTCAGCAGCTTCGCGAAGTCGGGGTCGGCCCAGCGGTGCGCGACGGTGGCCTGTGCGGCGATGCGGCCGCCCATGACGTCCAGCGGGTAGTGGAACCCGAGGACGATGCGGTTGTCCCCGTACTCCGAGGTGCGGGCGAGGATCGACGGTGCCAGCTCCGGGAGGAGCGTGGCGAGGATGGTGCCCGCTTCGTAGCCGCCGTAGGTGTGGCCGCTCGGGTACGAGCCGCTGGTGGTGAGGCTGCCGTAGGAACCGTCCTGCGACTCGTAGATCTGACCGCCGTCGCCGACGAACCCGAGGCGCACGTACGGGCGCTGGTAGCCGTAGTGGTCCTTCGCCGCTCCGCCCTTGTCGAGGCCCTGCGTGACGCGGGAGAACAGCGCGCCGGTCTTCGGCAGCCGCCCGCCGTTCAGCGCGTCCAGGTAGATCTTGCCGAGCCGGGAGCCCAGGCCGTCGGCCATCGTGACGGTGGAGCTGTTCGTGGCGTCGACCTCGGCCCGGTCCACCTCCTTCTGCGTCGCCGCGTTGTTGATGCGCACGGCGATCCGGTCGTTCTCGGCGGTGAGCAGGGTGCCGGAGGGCACCTTGGTGTTGGCGGCGAGGATGCCGGAGTCGAGGTCCTCGAATCCGTTGAGCAGGCCGTAGAAGTAGTCGGTCCCGTCGCCGGTGCCCGGCCACTTGTCCGACGCGTAGGTGGCGTTGAGCGTGTCGTCCGGGAAGGGGGACGGCTCGTACGCCGGGTCGGAGGCCTCCGCCGCGGCGGTCGCCGAGGTGGTCACCGGGACGGTCGCGGTGGAGTCGTCCGAGGTGCCGGCCAGGGTGACCGCGGTGACGGTGGCCGCGTGGGCCTTCGCCTTGCCCGTGGTCGTGAGCAGCGCCGTGCCCGCGGTGGCGGGAACGTGCGCGGTCGTTCCGTCGTCGAGGGCCACGGTGTAGCCGACGATCGGGAATCCGCCGTCGCCGGCCGCCAGCCAGGTCACGCGGACCTGCTTGCCGTCGGTGATCACGCCCGTGACGGCCGGCTTCTGCGGCTTGCCGCCGCCGGTGACCACGGGTGCCGTGGCGGCACTCTGCTGCGAGGTGCCGACGGAGTTCACCGCCTGGACGCGTGCGGTGTACGACCTGCCGGACCGCAGCCAGGTGAAGGTCGCGTTCCGGCTGTCCGCATCGTCGATCTTGATCTGGTGGCCGTCGCTGAGGGTGATCTTGTAGCCGGTGACCGGTGAGCCGCCGGTGTCCTTGGGTGCGGACCAGGCGACGGTCACGCTCGTGCCGGACGAGGTCGCCGACACCGCGTCGGGCGCGGCCGGCACCGTCTTGGGCTTCGTGGTGAGCGCGGCCATGGCGTGGCGGAGGGCGTCGTAGCGGGCGGTGAGGGCCGCGTCCGTGGCCGCGTCGTCCGCGACCGCGGTCTTCGCCGCGGCGAGTGCCGCGGTGAACGCCTTCCACGACGCGTCCGTGTAGCGGTCGTTGTCGAGGGCCGAGGCGGTCGCGACCAGGTCCTCCAGCTTCAGCCGCGGGAGCGGGACCAGCTGGCCCGCGGCCAGGGTGAGGCTGCGCGTCTGCGTGTCGACTTCGAGCTGGGTCGCGTCGTCGGCGGCGACGAGGGTGCGTGCGGCCGCGAGTTCACGTCCGTACACACCGAAGTCGATCGCGTCGTAGCGCTTCGCGTCGGCGGAGAGCCCCTCGTACTGCTCGATCGCCTTCCGCAGGGCGGACTTGTCCGTGACGGCGGGCGTCTCGACGTGGTTGAAGGTGATCCGGCCCAGGTTCGCGACGTACGGGTGCGAGGAGTCCGGGGTGGTCGTCAGCCGCAGGTAGACGGTGTGCTTGCCGGTGATCGCCTTGGGCAGCGTCAGGCTCGTCGCCCCGCCGGACGACCACGCGGAGCCCGTGACGGGCAGCGGCACGGTCGCGTACGGCGTGCCGGGGTTGGCCGTGTCGAAGGAGTCCAGGTAGAGCTGGACGGCGGAGCCGGTGCCGCAGCGGGCGGAGTTGTTGACGTAGGTGATCGTGACGGTGCTCTTCGGGGAACCGCCGAAGTCGATGTCCCCGTAGTTGACCCAGGCGCCGTTGTAGGTGCCGCCGAGGTCGGTGGTGGAACCGGAGCCGGTCCAGCCGACGGGCTCGCTCTTGAGGCCGCCGCCGCTGTTGGAGCGCCACGCGGTGGCGTCGAAGCCCACGGGGGCGTCGGCCGTCTGCGTCAGGGCCAGCGAGTAGACGTTGCCCACGTAGGGCTGCGAGGCGGTCTGCGTGCTGGAGACGAACGCCGCGTACACGTCCTGGACGCCGGTGAAGACGCTCGGGTCGAGGTGCACGCTCGTGGTGGCGATGGTTCCCCAGCCCGAACCGCTGTAGTCGAGGGGTATGTCGACGCTCTTGGCGCCGTCCTTCGAGCCGAGGTGCAGCTCGATGTGCGAGTCCGACGCGGCCCGCGACTGGGGCTTGTCGTAGCGGACGGTGACGGTGTCGGCGCCGTTACGGAGGTCCGTGTCCTTCCACTGCGCCCACGCACCGTTCGTCACGTTCTCGAAGATGCCGTTGCCGAGGTTGAGCGGCAGCGAACCGTTGCCGGTCGTGGTGCTGTTCACCGCGGTCAGCGTGGCGAGCGTGGTCGTGGGGGACGTCGAGACCTCGTACGGCGAGAACTGGTACCAGTCGAAGTTCGACACCCACTGCTGGCCCGACGGGGCGTGGAACACGAACGTCGCGCTCTTCGCGCCCAGCAGGGCGTCCGGGTCGGTGACGGCCGCCTGCACCGTGTTCCAGTACTGCCAGCCGCCGGTCCCGGGAAGCGAGACGCTGGCGACGACGGGCCCGTCGGCCGCGCCGGCGTGGATGTCGACGCTGCTGGGCTTGGCATTCGTCGGCTGCGAGTTGGCGTAGCGGACCGAGACGGTCCGCGGGGCGACCCCGCCGAAGTCCAGCTTGGTGAACCGCTCCCACGATCCCTCGGTGACACCACCGAGGTTGCCGTCCGAGTTGTTCCGCTCGCTGATGAGGCTGGGGCCCTCCTTCTGGTCGGGGTCCTCGGCCTGCAGGACGGCGTAGCCGCCCTCGTCGATGGTCAGCCCGTCGATCGCGGTCTGCAGCGCGTCCTGCGCCGCCATGATCGTGCCCGTCGCGGAGCCGGTGTCCGCGACTACGGTCCGCGCCCGCTCGAGGGCCGACCGGAACAGGTTCCAGGAGCCGTCGGAGTAGTTGGCGCTGCGCACCACGGACGCCTGGTCGACGAGTGCGCCGAGGGCCTTGCGGTGCACGGCGGCTGCGGAGATCAGAAGCGGGTCGGTCGGGGATATCCCGGTGCCGCTCACCGTCGAGGCCCGTACGCCGTGGGCGAAGGCCGCGTCGCGGAAGGTGATGCCGAAGCGTGCGTCGACGTCGGTGGTGCCGGTGAGGGACAGCGTCGCCGTCCGCTTGTCGCTGACGCGCAGGTCCGCCGTGACACCCTTCGGCAGGCCGGTCACGCTCGCCGCCCCGGTCTTGGTGAGGCTGGTTCCCTTGTGCGCGGCGAAGGTCGCCGGGCCGGACAGGGTGAGCTCCACGCTGTCGTGGAGGGTGCCGTCCTCGTCGGTGTCGACGGTGCCCGGGCGGGCCGAGACGACGGTGTCGCCCTTGTCCGTACCCGTGTCGCCGTCACCCGTGTCGCCGGAGTCGGTGTTCAGCGAGTACGCGGGCTCGGTGTGGGCGCCCCACTGGGAGGGCTTGGAGCCCATGGTGAAGTCCAGGGTTCCGCCGGCGATGATCTGCGAGTAGTCGAGCCACGTGTTGTCGAACCGCTTCCCGTTGAGGGTCGCGCTCTGCACGTAGTAGTTGCTCGGGGACACGCCGTCGGCCTTCACCGTGAACCGGCTGCCGTTGGCGTAGCTGATCGTCGTGGAGTCGAAGAACGGGCTGCCGATCTGGAACTGGCTCGAGCCGGCGGTCACCGGGAACAGGCCGAGCGCCGCGCCGACGAACATGGTCGACATGGTGCCGGCGTCGTTGTCCATGGTCGGCAGGAAGCCGTTCGGGGACAGCTTGTAGACCTGGGTCTTGATCGGCGGGGTGAACTGGCCACCGGAGCTGGGGGCCTCGTTCGTGGAACCCGTCGCGATGTAGCGGTTCCAGGTCGTGCCGGTGTAGATGGCACGCACCCACTTCTGCGTCAGGCTCGGCTCACCGACGTAGTTGAAGAGGTAGGGGGCCTGCAGGTCGATCTCGTTCGCGTTGGAGTGCAGCATGGTCGAGCCGTCGTCGACGGTCGAGTCCTCGCCGAACATGTGCTTGACCGCGGCCTTGCCGGCCTTGTCGCCGCCCATGGCCTCGATGAGGCCGCCCATGTTGTACGCGTCGTACCAGTGGTACTGCCAGAGCGTGCCCTGGTAGAGACCGGCCGCCTCGAACTTCTCGTAGTCGGCGCTCTGCCAGTCGCCGTTCCCGGCGCGCGGGGTGAGCAGACCGACCTTCGTGCCGTCGGCCGCGGTCCAGGCGCCGGACTTCACGAGGTTGTCGATCGCCATCGTCGACTGCGTACGCAGCTTCTCGGCGTCGTCCTTCTTGCCGAGCGCGTCGGCGATGACGGACAGCGCCCACTGGTCGTAGCCGCGCTGCACGGTCGTACCGGGGTCACCCGTGATGTAGCCCTGCCGCAGCTGCGCACCCGTGTAGTAGCCGGAGTACGACAGCAGCGCCGGGTACGCCTCGTCGAGCCGGTCGAAGTTCTTGAAGCCCTTCGACAGCGCGTCGGCGACCAGCACGGCCGAGCGCTCCCAGCGCACGGTCGGAACCGAGTGGGTCAGGCTCCCGAGGCTCTTGCCGGAGGTCCGCGCGTCGGCGAAGAGCACGATCAGCGACTGGATCATGTCCCGGTAGGTGGCCGGGTCGATGTAGGCCTCGACGGAGTACTTGCGGAAGTCGTCCCAGGTGGACCATCCGTCGTAGTACGTGAAGCCGTTCGCCTTGTGCACCGCTCCGTCCGCGCCGCGGTACGTGCCGCTGGTGCTGGTGGCGTTCACCGGCAGCGCGTACATGCGGTACAGGTGCGTGTAGAACTCCTTGGTGAGCGTCGACCCGGGGTCGGACTTCGCCGAGGCGCGCACGTCGACGGCGCCGAGCGCGCTGTTCCACTCGGCCTTCGTCCTCGCTCGGGCCTGGTCGAAGGTGAGGTCGCCCACCTCGTTGCGCTGGTCGGTCGCGGCCTGCTCGGCGCTGATCGGCGACAGCGTGATGCGCAGCTCGATGTCGTCCCCGTGGGACTTGTCGAAGCCGAGGACGGCGCCGGTGTCGGCGCCGTCCTGCGCGGTCGCGTCGCTCAGCTTGCCGTCGGCACCCCAGCTCTTCAGGGAGGTCACGGGGACGTTCGTGGTGGCGTCGTAGTACAGCTTGTAGGAGGCGCCGTTGAACGAGCCCGCGATGAGGCCGCTGATGGACGTCGTCCCGTCCGGGAGCGTCGTCGCCTTCATCGTCGAGCGGGTGCGGCTGGTGAAGTTGTTCGCGAGGTCGAGGACCAACTCGGGGTCCGACCCGGCGGGGAAGCTGAACCGCTCCAGCGCGGTGCGCGTGGTCGCGGTCACCTCGGCCTTGATGGTGCCGGGGTCCTGCGTCACCGCGGACCCGGTTCCGGAGATGGCCCCGAGGCCCACCTGGTAGTAGCCGGGCGTCGCGGTCTCGTCGTCGTGGCTGTACGCGTGCGCGTACGTGCTGGGGGCCGGGCGCTTGTCGTACCGCACGGAGGTCGGGACGACCAGCAGGTCGCCACCGCCGCCCGAGCCGCCGACGCCGTCGAGGTTCGTCGCGGTGAACCCGGCGATGTGGTCCTCGTTGTAGTCGTACCCGGGGTGGTTGCGGTTCGGCGTGGTCAGCGGGCTGACCTTGGCCAGACTGTGCGGCGCCTGGGCGCCCGGCAGGTCGTTGCCGTCGTCGCCGGCGGTGGCCACGAACGGGTCGACCAGCTTCGTGTAGTCCGTACCGCCCGAGCTTCCCGCGGATCCCGAGGATCCCGCGGAGGTGGTCGAGCCGGGCGCGGCCACGGCCGCGCCACCACCCGCGAGCACGCCGAGGCCGAGCGCCCCGGTCAGCAGCGCGGCAACCGTCGCCCGCAGGGGGCTGCGACGGTGACCCGATGTTCTCGGATGTGTCACACGGGGCAAGGGCGGATGGGATCTGATGGACACGTAACCTCTCCAGCGTCGCGATACGCACGCACAGTTCGGCCTCACCAGAAGACAACGTTGTCAGCCCGGACGCCGGGCGTGCAACCCAGAGCGAGACGGCAATGGACGGGCGGGAGCGTACCCGCCGCGTTCACAGCCGTCTGTCATCAGATACGGAGAAGGCGTACGGGAAGCGAACAGAATGCGCACAGCAGGTACGTGTCGGATGCCGTATCCGGGCACCGGCCACATTTCCTCCACCTTCCGGCACGCATCACGCATCTGACGCGTTTTCGCGGGGCAGTGTGGTGGGTGCGCCATCCGGTCGGCGAGCCCGGAGCGGCGGCCGCGGAGACCCAGGGCGGGGGGCGGGGCGGGGCCAGCGTACGGAACCGCGCGGCGCCTCACAGCGGTCGAAAGCCTGCCACGATCTGGTGCGCGTACTGATCCTCCGGGCCAAGGTCCTGGGCCACGCGATCGGCCTCCTGGACCCGATCGCTCTCGCACAGCAGCCGGACGAGGACGTAGAGAGCATGACGGTCGCCGTCTTCGGCGCGGCTGCGCAATGCCGCTGTCATCCCCCGCTCGCCGAGTGAGCTGTTGAGTCTCCGGCGTGCGTGGACATCCGTGCGCGCGAGTTCCGCGAGCTCCGAGAACCGCTCCGCCCGAACGAGCAGATGCATGTGCCACAGATGGTTGTTGTGCCTGTAGTGATCGCGGGAGTAGCACTCGGCGTGGGCACTCGCCAACGCGATGGCCGCATCCCAATCGCGGGCCTCTTCCGCTGCCCGGGCCTGCTCGAACCACTCCACTGGGCCAGTGTCGCGCAGGTCCGCGCCGTGCGGCGTGGCGGTGCCCGTCCAGGTAGGAAGGGGAGCCACCGGACAGGCGCACGTCAGTGCAGGTCCACCTGGAACCCGTGGCGGTGGTCGGCG
Source organism: Actinacidiphila glaucinigra (assembly GCF_900188405.1). Lineage (GTDB taxonomy): Bacteria > Actinomycetota > Actinomycetes > Streptomycetales > Streptomycetaceae > Actinacidiphila > Actinacidiphila glaucinigra. Next base: position 144,061 of record NZ_FZOF01000011.1, read on the forward strand.
GGGCAGGTGAAGATGCGCAGGTCCCCCCACCGGCCGACGACAACGCCTGTCTCGTCGTCGCTGGCCACGGTGAACATGAGTGTCATGGCCGTGCCGCACTCATCGCAGGCGAAGACCATGGGGTGCGTCAGGTGCCAGGTCGGCCAGCCGCCGAGCTTCCAGCCGGCGAGGCGGGTGATGACGTCACCGCCGTCACCGGTCTCGCGGACCAGTTCCTCCAGGCGCGGACGGAGCTCCGCCGGCAGTTCCTCCCGGAAGGGGAAGTCGGTCACACGCTCGGCCGTGATGGCGCACGCCTGCGGCAGGTAGCCGTCCTCGTCGAACCGTGTGGGCGACGGCGGCGGAGTCGTCGTGGGGCTGAGCACGGCGGCGGCACGGCGCCATCGCACCTCCAGCACGGGGCTCACGTCGGCCTGAGGGGCCGGAGGATCCCAGTGTTCATTGGGGCACCAGAGAATCTGCAAGAGGTCGATGCCGGCGGGCCACCAGGAGCCCGGCACGTCGCGTCGGAAGATCTGCGCAACCGGCACCATGGCCGTGGCAGGCGAGCCGGCATCGTCGTTCACGTCGGGCAGGGAGCACTCGGGCCACGGTTCGTCACTCGGCCACAGCAGTGGTCCGCCGATGGAACTGCTCCAGTGGTCGGGCTCTGCACGCTCGGGATGCAAGATGACCGCGTCGCGCGCGTGGGACGCGAGTTCGGGCATCGCGGCGAGTATCGCCTCAGCCGTCGGACGGGTAGTGCGGGTCATCGTGCCTTCCGGTCATCAGGTCATGGAGCGCTCGCAGCGTATAGGCCGGCTGTGACAGTCGCCCCTCGATGACGCCCGTCAACGCGCTCAAGGGCTGCAGAGTGGTGGCGACCCGCTACGACGAGGTGAGCTGCCCAGCCGAGCGGGGACGAGCACGAACTCGTGGAACCGGTCGTCCACACGTACCCAGTCGTGAATCGCCTCATCATCGAGCGCGCTGAGGCAGTGGACGCCGTCAGCGGCACGCAGGCGGTTGAACACCTCCCATTGGAGACTTGCCTCGCGCGCGATGGGCTGGCCCAGTGCGGATCCACCGACTCGCGCAGCGATGTCAAGCTGTGTGCTTGTGCATCACGTCGAGGTAGTGCCGATCACGGTGCGGCACGTGGTTGTCCCGTCCGGGCAGGCTGAAGACCGCGCAGACGTCAGCGGGCTGGGTGAGGATGCTCGACTGCTCGCCGAATGTGAGAGTGCTGTTGACCGCATGCTGGCAGCCAGCGCCGTCGAGGGCGGCGACCAGTTCCTCGCGGAGGACGGTGGCCTCGTAAGCCTCGGAATCAGGCAGGACGAGGGGCGGAAGTTTGGCGGTCGAACCGGGCCAGAGGTTGATCCGGATTCCGCTGACGGCCTGCTGAGTGACCACCAGTTGCAGCCCGTCCCAGGAGTAGGGGTAGCCGTCGACATCGGGCCCCTTCAGGCGGTGGGCCGGGTGCGGGCGCCCCGGGCCGAGAAGGTCTTCAGCCGCGGCCAGGGACATTCCGCAGAACAGGAAGCGATGGCTCCCGCCGCCGACAGCACCCCGCCCAGGTTCTCCGAGCCGGCGGCGGTCGCGATCTCGGCCAAGCGCGGAAGTGCTGCGAAGCTGGCGGTGAAGGCAGTGTCCAGCTGCGGACACAAGTGGTCCATCAGTTCGGACCACACACCGCTGGGATCGGCCTCGAACCGGTCCAAGAGAGCAGGCACGTGCCCTGCTGAACCATACGCGTCGATGAGTGTCGACCAATCCGTCATGCGTTGATCCAACCAGTCGACTCCGGACGGCCACACCTGGCCTTCGGAACGAGGCGTCTCACGACCTCGCCGAACGGGTGCACTCCTTGACGCCGGTCCCTAGCCGATCAGGCGGCGGCGCCAGTCCAGGGGCGTGACGGTGATGGCTCGGCCGGGATCACGGTCCCACTCGGCGTGGAGGTCGACCGCTTCAAGGGCGGCCACGACCTCGTGGCCAATCGCTGCGGTGGTCTCGGTCGAGCCGTCGAAGCCGCCGTAGAGGAGCATCAGTCCGTGGCCGGCCGCGGCGGAGTCCGTGCACTGGGTGTGGAAGTAGACAAAACCGCGGGCATCGGGCTTGCCTTCGCCGCCGATCTCGGACTGTCCGCAGTTGCGGCAGCAGCTGAAGTGCTCGCGGGCTGTGATGCCGGTCTCCTGCAGGGCGGTGAACGCGCGGGTGAGTCGCTCAGGGTCGGTCTCGCCCTGCCATGCGGCTTGCTCCGCGACCCGCTCCAGCCACAACCGGTCGGCCAGCGCCTCGGCCTGGTCGCACGAAACCGGCCGGCGGTCCTCGGTGACCAGGTACTCCTCGGCGAGTTCTGCCAGTTCGGCACGGGTGACGTAACCGCCGACCAGCACCGCGCGGACGCACTTCTCCAGCTCCACGCGCTCGTCTTCGTCGAGGTCGAACGGCGGCACCTCGCGGGCGGGACCCATGTCCAGCAGCGACCAGGCCAGGCCACCGTCCCAACCGGCCTCCTGGCGGGCCCAGCCGGTGATCGCCGCGATCGCGGCTTCGGGTCCGCCGGTCATGGCCTCGAAGTGTCGGTCGGCGGCACCGTCCCGGTACTCCAGCGTGTAGTCACCACCGGACTGGTGCCAGACCTGGGCGAAGACGTCGGGCAGGTCGGGTATCCGCTGGATCACCAGGAACCGGTCACCCTCACCACCGATACGCCGAACCAACCCGGCCAGCTCTTCGGCGGGCACACGCACGTGCCGCTCCCGGTTCTCCGTCTTCACCACGATCTCGAGCATGCGCAGACTCTGGCACACCCCTCTGACTGCAGACCTCCCGGGACCGGCCCGCCTCGAACCCGGGTGATCGGTGTGCAGCTCCCGCGGCTGCGCCGGAATCGTGCACCGGGCCTGATGCCATGCTGGCAGGCTTGGTTCGTGGATCTTTCCGAGGGCTTGCCAGACTGGACGGACTGGGACGGTGCCGCCTTCGTGGTGGGCTGTTCACTGGGGATCTTCGGCGAGTCCGAGGCCTTCACCCGGATCAAATGGGTGTTCTGGACGGACAACCCGTTGGGGAATGCCCTGCATGAGGTTCTTCTGCACCTGGCCACCGCGGGAGTGCTGGAGCGTCGGGAGGAACCGGACGAGCAGTTCCGGTGGTCGATACAGTGACGTCGGACAGGTGGGCGGCCGCCCCGCGCTCACGGCGTGATGGAAGCGCCCGTCCCGCCGCGCACGGTCGCCCAGGCTCTGAACAGTGTGAGGGCCTCGGTCAGGTTGCCGGGCCCACAGGCGGCGTGGAACACCTTCCCGGAGGTCCAAGCCATTACCCAGTCATGGTCACTCCGAATGACCTGCCGTCGGGGGTACTCCCGATCCGCCAGGTCGGTCTCCTCAAGATCGATCTTGATGGACCAGCCCGGGTTGTCGAGCGTCCCGATCGCCACGCCCCATTCGTGCTCCCAGTCACCATCGCACTGCGAGCCATACCAGCGCTGCACCCAGTCAAGAACGTGCTCGGATCCGGACATGGACGCAGGCTATGCGAACAGCCGGTGAACCGAGGAGCCGGTATGCCTTCACGGTCACCGTTGCAGGTGGCAAAGCAGGACGTATCTCACGACCGCGGCGAGTGAGCGATCAGTCGGCAACGAGGACGGCGGAAAAACTCACAACGGGGCAGCCGCCGAGCATGCGTGCCAACGCGCACCGCTGGCGCCCGGTCGAGCGGCGGTCGTATGAGGGCTTGGCTGGCCAGCTCGGCAATCAGGGTGGGTAGCGTCTGCCCCCGTGGCATGATGACGGTGTGATCCTGATCCGAAAGGGCGATGCCGCGTAGGTCGCCCGGCGCGTTGCGCGCCCAGACGCAGTCGGTCCGGGGTGATTCCCGGCGGTTCAGTCAGATATCCGACCTTGGGCGTAGTGCTCAGGGTGCTGTCCGGCGCCTGGAGGCCGAGCGGTTCTGGCCAGGTTGCCTGCGCGATTCCCTCAACCAGTTCGAGCAGTTCCTTCGGCGCCCCGGGCGTTGGCTCTATGTGCCACTCGCGGACTGTCCGTGCCACGATCCGCTGGCCGGCCGGGACAACGTCGAAGCGATCTTGGAGGCCTTGCCTTTGCGCGCCCGCCGTGAGCTTCGGCAGATTGTCGCGCTACTCGACGAGGAATTCGAGCGGCGGACGCTGCCGGATCCTGCGGCGCCCGTCAGATTCGGGGCTGGCTGGTGGCACCGACGTCTGACAGGACGGTAGCCGATGAGCGGGCTCCCATGCATACGAGGCCGGAGCGGCTTTGGTCTGTGGCCTGGCGGTGGCGTCGAGCGCCAGTTTGGAAGATTGAGGCTGCAACCCCTGGGCGGACGTTGACCTGCGGCAGAGTGACCCCGTCACCGGTTCCCGTAAGTCCCCGTTCGGCACCGCCTCACTTGGCACGGGTGTGGCACGCCCGTCCTCCCAATGTGTTCTGTGGGCGGCACGGCCATTGCAGCCTGCTCGACCGATCTAGTGGTGCGGAGGTCCTTGCTGCCATGAGATCGGGCCGGGAACGGTGGCTTCTGCTGAAGCAACTGCCTCCGCGAGCGTGTGGAACCCTTCTGTGGCCGGCCAGAACGGCTGGTCGCAGGCAGGCTGGCCTGGCAGATGCTGGACGTAGTAGAGGCGGCCGTCCTCATTCAAATCCGGTGCCTCTCCAGGCTGCAGGGTTCCGTCCGCCTCGCCGATGGCGTACCAATAGTCGTAGTCCAGCATCCCTATGCGGACTGTCGTTGGCACCGTGCCGTCGTATAGCCATACGCCCATTGCTACGACTGACTTCATGCGGTGATCCTCAACGCATCGGGATTGACCGCCTGCGGTCGTTTCGGGGCTGCGCGAACAGTTCGTCTGGAAGTGGTGAGCTGTGCTCACGACCTGGGCCGATGCGCAACACGCGGCCCGCGACCTATGTCGTTGTGATCGTTGACTGCCATTGTTTGGTCAACGTCGGTTGTCCTCGGACGACCCAGGGACGGCCCGGCTTGGGGCGCGCGCAGCCATCCCGGTGCGCACCTTGGACGCTACGGCCGCTGAGGTCCCTCGGTCTGGTCAGCAGATCGGGCGCTGATGTCAGGGATCGAGCTTCCCTGTATCCGCATCGCGGTTCGTAGTGCTTCGAGCTCGGTTCGCGGGAACGAGCGGCCCCACTGAGCAGCGTAGCCTTCTTCGCCCAGCTCATGCGCGACTTGGTCGAAGGCATGCACAGCCGACCGCGACAGGGCCGAGATCGAGTGCCGCCCCGACCACAAGACGGCACCCGATGCATCCGGCGCCTCGCGGTCTTCAGCCATGGCGAGCCGGATGTCGACCTCGGAGCCGTCTCGATGGAAGAACCACCGGTAGGCCGTTGGTTCCCCCTCGAACTCAGCACGCGTGTACGCATCGCCTTCCACGAGCCTGCAAATCGCGTTCAAGAACTGCTCGGGCCCATCGGTGATGTCAGAGGCGATGACCTTTGATTCGCCTTGATCGTCAGCAACCTTCACGTGGGCCCAGCCTTGGTAGCGCAGGGTCCAAGTGATCGTGAGAGAAGCCATCTCACCCCCTAAGAGACCTGCACCTTAGTCCTCGGGTCGGTGTAGCGGCTTTGGGCAGGAGCCGCCATGGGGCGAGAGATCGGGGCCCGTACGCTGGCGGCGAATCGGGCTGACTCCTCGCCTGCCCGCAATAGCCCGAGGTGGGTCCCGATCTTCGAGGCTCGCCCCACGCTGGCTGCGTAAAGCCGCGGAGCCGACCGCCCGGACCACAGCGGGTTTCTCCTCGGCAACCCCTTCGCCGTCTGACGGGCGGCCGGCGGCCGGGGCGGGGCAGAGACGGGAGCGCGGCCCGAGCCGCAGGGCCGCGCGCCATCGCGCTGTGGGCGGCGGGGTAGAGAAACCTGTAACAGGCCTGGTCGGGCGGCTAGGCGGGTCCAGCAGAGCTATCCAGGCCCCGGTGCAGCCAGTCCGACGTCTGTGTCCATCGGGTCTGGGCAGAGTGCATCCAGTCGGGAGTGGGGTACACGCCGCTGGCCATGGAATGAAAGAACCGGACCATGCCCGAAGTCGAACCGAAAGGTAGTGGCCGGTCCGCGCGCCCACATGACGACTGGCCATGCATCCGGGTCGTCGCCATCGATCAGCATGCAGCAGGTCCTGCATGCCGTCCGGGCTGGCGTCGCCTGCGTGTTCGGCCAGGGTCCAGCAGTTCTTGCGTGGCAGGTCCGACAGGAGCCCGAGTACCAACCGCCGTACCCGGCGACGTGGTTCGACCCTGGCGAACCGGCCTGCTATCCGCCTCATCAGACCCTCGAACGCTTCCATCGGGCGGGTACTACGCTGTCGCCCGAGGCCGCCGCGTGATCATTGGATGTCCACACAACACCTAATGATCATCGGCGGCCTCACCTGCTTGGACGCCACCGGAACCAGTAGTCGAGCCCCTCGACCCGGTAGCGAGCACCCGCGTCGAGCCGCAGTTCGCCCACAAGCCGACGCGCGTCGTCCGGTGCCTGGCGGTGCGGGGCCAGTAGCAGTGTCAGTTCGTCGTAGCGGGCATCGATTCCCCCGTGGCCCGGATGACTCTCAGAGGTGACCGTCCCGGCCTCATAGCGCTGGTTTCACCGGGCGAAGATCGCCCATTGCTCGCGCTCCAGCTCCACCGCGGCCTCGTCGGCGGGCCAGGCACGGTACTCGTTGGCTTCGTGGGCGTGGTCGTAGTCGTCGTTCTGAAAGTAGTGGGGCTTGCCGTCCACGTCAGCGAGGCCGAAGCGGGGGCCGTCGTACCACTCCAACTCGACGTACACACGCTCAAAGCCGTCCGCGATCAGCTGCACTTCGTCCCAGGTCTCCGCCACGTAGGCAGACTACCGACGAGCAGCCTCCGCTCCGTGATCACGATCTACGGCTGGAGTACTAGGCTCCGGCGCCGTGGACGACGGCGAATCGGGCGACATGCCTCCGGTGCATCTGGCCGTGGAGATGGACGACCGTGAGGAATTGACCCGCCTGCTGGATGCGGGCGCCGATCCGGACGAGGTCCATGGCTTCAGCGGCTGGACTCCACTGCTGCGTGCGATCGATGGCGAGGTGGATGGGTCTCTACAGACGGGCAACCCCTTGGATGCGGCAACGACCGCGATTCTCCTTGCGTACGGTGCGGACCCCGAGCGCCCGTCGCCGGATGGACTGACGCCGATGCATCTCGCGTTCCAGACGCGGCACGACTTGGCTGTCCGCCTTTTGGAGGCACACATCGCTCGGCGTCGTGCTGATGCGTGACCGTCTGGCGCCGGCCTTGTGATCGGCAGTCGGCGCACGATCGCGGCCAGTGGCGGGCATACGGGCCGCTACCAGGCCCCGGAGAGACGCTATGGGGCCATCGCGGGACCTTCCAAGTGACACGGCAGACTGCGGAATGGCGCGGGCGAGCGCCGCCGATCGAGGGCGAGGAGAATGCCGTGACCGCAGGAAGGGCGACGCATGATGCGAAGCACGCCGCCCGGCAGCTGCTGGACCTGGGGGCTGATGCTGCAGGGCGACGGAATGCCCGCGAGCGCGTTGCGGCCGTGAAGGCCAAGCTCGTTCCTCTCGCGCGCCAGGGCGACGCGCAAGCACAGACCCTGCTCGGTGCGATCGAGCTGGAGCTGGAAGGCAACCCCCGTGGCGCTCACCCGTGGTTCGAGATGGCTGCTGCGCAGAATGATCCGGCGGGTCAGCGTGGTCTGGGACACCTCTACGCGACGGGGCTGGGGGTGCCGGCTGACCGGGACCGGGCTGTTGAGCTGTTCACGCAAGCCGCCGCGGCCGGTGACGCCTACGCCATGTACAACCTGGCGTCGGCGAACATTCAGGCAGAGGGGCAGTACCTTTCGTTCGACGCCACGGTCACGCATCTGCGGGCCGCTGCGAACCGGGGAATCCCTGCGGCTTGGGCGCGCCTCGGCGATCTCTTCTCCGCTGATGACCAGGACGCAGAGGCGCTTGAGTGCTACGTCAAGGCTGCGGAGGCCGGCCACACAGGGGCCATGAACGCCGCTGCGTGCTGGTACCGGGATGGAACAGCCGGCCAGGTGGACCTGGTCCAGGCGACTCGCTGGTTCCTGACGATGCTCCGGTACGGCAACGGAGATGGAATCCACGAGATCTTTCAGTTCGCCTCCCGCATGTCACCAGAGCAGATACGGCAGGCTGCAAGGCTCGCCGGCGACCCTGCGGCAGCCGAGTCGTTCATCAGCGTGCTGGAAGGGCGCGGCCCGAGAGCGGACACCTGACCACCGCGGCGTTGGCACGCTCTATGGCCGGTGGTCTGCCCGGGCTGGGGTCGGGCATGGCCAGGTGGCCATACGTTGACCGTCAACCGGGCCGGCTCTCACCTGCCCGCGACAAGCTCGATCGGCGCCCTGTTCCCGCACGACACCGGGCCACGGGGACAGGGAGGCCACCGACCGAAGATCGTGTCGATCTGAGCGGCGAAGTCTTCCGGCCTCACGGCCGCGGTCGGGAGCGTCCCTAGTCCTGCTCACTCCCGCCGGATCCGAGGCCGAACCACTCCCGTATCCTCACGGCCATGCCCACCGGTCACGACGCCTGCCACTGCGTTGTCTGCCAGGACAGCCACGGAATGGATCCCCACACCCAGGCGACCGTCGACGTCATCCATCAGCACGGCTGGCAGGTCATGATGATCCCTGCCGACAACCAGGGACCCGGCTGGGCCTACACGATCGGCATGTGGCATCGCCACCGGATGCCCGAGCTTGCGATGTTCGGCCTGGACATCCGCCTGATGCAGACGATCCTCAACGACCTCGGTCGGCGCGCTGTTGAAGGACATCCCCTGGAAGGGGACCAGGAGCGGGACGACGTCACGAGCGTCCCCGTCGTGCTCAAGCCCGTCGACTACCGCTGGTACAGGGCGTTCTTCGGCGCCGCGATCGGCTACTACCGCAAGCCGCCCTTCCCCTTTCTCCAGGTCGTCTGGCCGAACCGCGACGGAGCCTATCCCTGGCAGGCCGGTGGAGAGGACCTCCTCGACCTCCAGCCCCGGCTGGATCTGCACCCCGACGAGCACCCTGCCGGGGTATGGACACAGGACCTGTGAACGACGGGGCCCGCTTGGCTTGTCGTCAAAGGTGGATTCCTACGGCAGCGCCGCTCCTCGGCGATCCTGATCCCCTACGCTGACCGCGAGTCGCGGACGGGCACTTGGACCGGCGAGGCTGGGGCCGGTCGGACGGACAAGGAGAACAGCGGTGGCAGCGACCGGCGTGGTGCCGACGGGCCGATTCTGGCGCTGGTACGGCGCGGCCGCCTTGGCCTCGGGCGTGTTTTTCGCCGTGTTCGTGCAGGGCCTGCTCCAAGCGAAGTGGCAGGTGGAACACCCGGTGGTGATCCCCGGCGACGATTCGCCTGGTGTCGCCGCGAACATGGGAAACCTGATCGCCGTGCCGATATTCGCCGTCGCCGCGATCGGCTGCCTCCTGTTCCCCCTGCTGTGGGGGATCGCCGCGTTCCGCAGTTGGAGGGGCGCGGTGCTGAAGGATCTGCCGGCGATCACCACCGTTCTGCAGTGGGTCGCCCTGCTCTTGGCCCTTCCGGCCGCCATGTCTCTGCCCTACAGCTGGGTCGGCGTCACAGCTCTCGTCGCCGCGGACCTGGTCGCAGTGGGCGTCGTCCTGAGGCCGCGCTGGTCCAGCTGGTCGCGCCGGACAGGCGCTGACCCGGTGTAGCAACTTGGGCCGGCATTGCCTTGGCGGTGCTGATCGTGGCGGGTCGTGCCGGGCTCGTGGACCTGTCATGCGGGAACGCCTTGGGACGGTCTCGCGGACGCGGCGTGAACACGACACGCGGCGCCAAGACGCCAACTCCAGCCATTGACCTGGTTGTCGAGTACACGCGATCTTTCTTCGGCAACCGTCACGTCCTCCGACAACGTCATCGGGTACCGCCCTGTCCACTCCGCCCTCCATCGGAGTCGCCCTGTGCTCATACGCCGTCCCTCACGCCTCCTTTCCAGATCCCTCGGGGCCGCCCCCGCCAAGCCGGCGGGATCCCGGTGGCAACGTGCCACCGGCGCGGCCGCGGCCCTGCTGCTGACCGCGCTCGCCGTCCAACTCCCCCAGCAGAGCCCCGCCGCCGCCGACTCCGGGCCCGCGGGGGAGTCGGAGTCGCTCTGCGGAACCCCGCAGCCCGGGCACTTCGGGTGCTTCGCGGTGCGGCAGGCGGACGGTGCCGGCGGGCGCAGCGCGCGGTCCGCCGCTCCCGAGGGGTTCGGTCCGGCCGACCTGCGCTCGGCGTACGATCTGCCGGCAGAGGGCGGCGCCGGGGCGACCATCGCGGTCGTGGCCGCGTACGACAACCCCAAGGCCGAACAGGACCTGGCCGCCTACCGGGCCCAGTACGGGCTGCCGCCCTGCACCAGCGACACCGGGTGCTTCCGCAAGGTCGACCAGCGCGGCGGGACGGACTACCCGCAGTCCAACGACGGCTGGGCCGGCGAGATCTCCCTCGACCTGGACATGGTCTCGGCCGTCGCGCCGAAGGCGCACATCCTCCTCGTCGAGGCCGACAGCTCCGCCACGGACGACCTGGGCGCCGCCGTCAACACCGCGGTGGCACTGGGCGCCCGCTACGTGTCCAACTCCTACGGCGCCTACTACGACGGCCCGGACCTCGCCGCCCTGGACGCGGCGTACTTCGACCACCCCGGCACCGCCGTGGTGTTCGCCTCCGGCGACTACGGCCACGGCCTGAGCTACCCGGCCTCCTCCCCGTACGTGACGTCGGTCGGCGGCACCTCGCTCAGCAGGAGCGACACCGGTGAGCGGGGCTGGACGGAGACGGTGTGGAGCGGCACGGGCTCGGGGTGCTCCGCGTACCAGCCCAAGCCGGCGTTCCAGACCGGCACCGGGTGCGACCGGCGATCGGTGGCGGACGTCAGCGCCGTCGCCGACCCCGACACCGGCGTGGCCGTCTACAACACCTACTCCGGCGGCGGGTGGGGGGTCTACGGCGGCACCAGTGCCTCCGCCCCGATCATCGCCGGTCTGTACGCGCTGGCCGGGACGCCGGTCGAAGGCACCTACCCGGCCGCGTACCCGTACCGCTCCCCCGGCGCGCTCAACGACGTGACCACGGGCGGCAACGGCCACTGCTCCGACGACGCGCCGTGCGACCCGGACGGCCCGCCCGCGTGCGAGCCCGCGAACAGCTGCACCGCGGGCCCCGGCTACGACGGGCCGACGGGTCTGGGCACGCCGAACGGGGTCGGTGCCTTCCGGCCCGGCCCGCACGGCACCGTGACCGGCAAGGTCACCGACAAGGCCGGCGGCAAACCACTGTCAGGGGCGACCGTACGGCTGGGCGCGCTTTCGGCACTGACCGGGGCCGACGGCCGGTGGTCGCTGGCGGCGCCCACCGGCACCTACACGCTGACGGTCGACGCCTTCGGCTACGCCCGGAAGAACCTGGGCGAGGTCACCCTCGCCGACGGCACGGAGCTGACCCGCAACGCCGCGCTCAGCGCAGTGCCGACCGCCACGGTCTCCGGGACGGTCCGTGACGGCGGCGGACACGGCTGGGGCGTGTACGCCCGGCTGACCGTCGACGGCGTGCCCGGCACCGTCCACACCGACCCGAGGACCGGGCGCTACTCCGTCCGCCTCGAGCGCGGCAAGACGTACACGCTGCGCGCCACCGGCCTCTACCCCGGCTACCGGCCGGCCGAGACGAAGGTCGTGCTCGGGTCCTCGCCGAAGACCGCCGACCTCGCGCTGCCCCTGGTCGGCACCGGCGCCCTGCCTCCCGGCTACGCCGTCGAGTACGGCGGTGGCGGCTTCCAGTCCTTCGACACCGCCGCGAAGCCCGGCGGGTGGAGCATCGTCAACCACACCGACGCCGGGGGCTGGGGGTTCGACGACCCGCTCACCCGCGGCAACCAGACCGGTGGTGACGGCGGCTTCGCCCAGGTCGACGACTACGCCCTCGGCTGGGGCGCGGTCGACACCGAGCTGATCAGCCCGGAGTACGACCTCTCGAAGGAGACCCGGCCGGCGCTGGAGTTCGACACCGCTCTGCCGAGTCTGTGGCGCTTCAACGACCCCACGGCCGACATCGACGTGAGCACCGACGGAGGGAACACCTGGGAGAACCTCTGGCACCACACCGACGTCGTGGAGGGCCCTTCGCACCAGACGGTGCCTCTCAGCGCCTACGCCGGGAAGCCTTCGGTGCGGCTGCGCTTCCACTTCGCGGGCTCGCTGACCGGCATCTGGCAGCTGGACAACGTGGCCGTCGGCACCCGTTCCCTGGTCACCGTGCCCGGCGGGCTGCTGACGGGCCGGGTGACGGACGCCAACACCGGTGCCGGGATAGTCGGTGCGACCGTCTCCGCCGCCAAGGCCCCGCAGGACAGCGGCCGGAGCATCGCCTCGCCGGACGACCCGGCCGTCGGCGACGGGCTGTACTGGGCCTTCTCCTCCCGTACCGGCCGTCAGGAGTTCACCGCCGGGCTGCCCGCCTTCGGATATCCGGCCGGCACGTCCACCGTGAAGGTCGTGGCCGACGCCGTCACCTCCGCGGACTTCGCCCTTCGCCCGTCCCGGCTGAAGGCCTCCCCCGGCGCGGTGGGCGTCACCGTCCCCTGGGGTGAGAAGAAGACCGTCACCGTGAAGGTGCGCAACACCGGCGGCGCCCCGGCCTCTCTCACCGTCGGCGAGCAGGCCGTCGCGGAGACCTCGGCGCGCATGCCGGGGGCGCCCAGGGAGCGGACGGCCGCCAGGCCCGATCCGCTCGACGTCGCGACGGCCACCACCGCGGCTTCGAACGATGGCACCGGGGCGACCTCCGGGCAGGCGTGGCAGCCGCTCGCGGACCTCCCGCAGCCCATGACCGGGGGGATCGCGGCCGCGTACGACGGCGTCCTGTACAGCGGTCTGGGCCAGACGCCTGACGGCCAGTGGACCACCGCCCTGCGCTCCTACGACCGGGCCACGGCGACCTGGAAGGACCTCGCCCCGGCGATCACCAAGCGCAGCGGCGCGGCCTACGGGTTCGTCCGGGGCAAGCTGTACGTCGTCGGCGGCAAGAACCGCGCGGGCACGCCGATCGCCGGCGGCGAGGTCTACGACCCGGCGACCGACACCTGGTCGCGGATCGCCGACGCCCCGAAGGCGTACGGCAATTCGGCCGCGGCGGCGGTGGGCGACCGCCTCTATGTGATCGGCGGCTGCACCGGCGTCTCCTGCGGCACGCGCGACGTCCAGGTCTACGACCCGGCAGCCGACACGTGGTCCGCGGGACCGGCCTACCCCCTGCCGACCTCCTGGCAGAGCTGCGGGACCGTCGACGGGACGCTGTACTGCGCGGGCGGTGTCCACCAGGGCGACGGGCAGCCTCCGCACGCCACGGCCGCCGGCTACGCCCTGGACCGTGCCGCCGGCCGCTGGACGCCGATCGCCGACCCGCCGGTGGACTTCTGGGGTGCCGCGACGGGCGTCGGGGCGGGCCGGCTCATGGCTGCCGGCGGTGTGCTGGTCGGGGCCGGCGCGGTGACCAACGAGGCCTATGCCTACGATCCGGCCGCGAACGCGTGGAGCGCGCTGCCGAACCTGCCGCAGCCGCTGTACGCGGCGGCGGGTGCGCCCGGCTGGTCCGTCGTGGGCGGTCAGAGCGCCGACCGGGTGATGCAGACCTCCGCGCTGGAACTGCCCGGCTACGACGCTCCCCACGGGGACGTGGCGTGGCTGGCGGGGAGGGCGAGTTCCTCATCCGTCGGCGCGGGCAGGACGGCGGAGCTGACCGTCACCGTCGACGCGCGCGCCATGGGGCCGGCCGACGCGGGCGCGCACCGGGCGCTGCTGGTCATCGACAGCGACGGGCCGTACGCCTCCGTCACCGTGCCCGTCACCATGACGGTGGTGGCGCCGCGGGGGTGGACGCACCTGAGCGGCACCGTCAGCGGCGCCGGGCGGCACGGCGGCGGCACGCCGCTGGCCGGAGCCACGGTCCGGGTCGGCAACGGGACGGGCGCCCACACGCTGAGCACCGCCGTCGACGGCACGTACCGGCTGTGGCTCCCGCCGTCCGGAGGCAGCGTCGCGCTCGCGGTGAGCGCCGAGGGTCACCGGCCTGCCGAGCGCACCGTGCGGCCGCGCGGTCGCGAAGCCGTCACCGCCGACGTGGTCCTGACCAGGCGTTAGGCGGGGTCGCAAGCCATGGTGGGGCCGGTCCGGTGGGACCGGCCCCATCGTGCTTGGCGGGTCGTGACGGACACGTGCGGCGGCAGGCGGCCCGGGCCCACGGCAGTGATCGACGGATGCCGCGGGGAGGACCCCGCCGCCCGGCCCGGATGGCCGGCCCCTCATGCCGAAAGGCGTGGGGAAGAGCTTCATCGGCGCCGGGCGGCACGACCCGCGCCGGCTCCTCCCCCGAGCCAGGCAGTGGCCGTGGCGCTCGAGGCGGGTCACGTACTCCGCCTCGGCCGGCTGTGACGGCAGGCCTCTCGCGGGGCACTGGCTACGCCCACTCGACGACGTCCACGGCGTCTCGGCAGGTGCGTCCCGCCGTCGCCCAGACGCGCTCCCCTGCGGCGACGCCAGGGAGAACGCGGCAGACCACTAAGTCTACGGCTGTATACTTGCTCCCATAGCACCACCTGCCCGTGCTGCGGCACGGGAGCAATCCGCATGGGAGCAAGGAATGAACCTCAATCTCGAGGGCAAGCGCGCTCTGGTCACCGGTTCGAGTGCCGGCCTGGGCAAAGCCACCGCGAAGATGCTGGCGGCGGAGGGCGCCGCGGTCGTGATCCACGGCCGGGACAAGGACCGCACGGAGCACGTCGCCGCCGGCATCCGCCGGGCCGGAGGCACCGCCACCACGGTGCTGGGCGACCTGGCCACGGATGAGGGCGCCGCCGCGGTCGCCCAGGCGGCCACCACCGACGGTCCCGTCGACATCCTCGTGAACAACGCCGGCTTCTACCGGCATCTGACCTGGGCGGAGGCGAGTCCGACGGAGTGGGCCGAGGCCTACAACGTCAACGTCGTCTCGGGTGTCAGGATGATCCGGCATCTGGTTCCGGCGATGCGCGAGCGCGGCTGGGGCCGTGTGGTCACGATCGGTGGCGGTCTCGCGTCCCAGCCGATGAACACCCATCCGCAGTACAACGCCACGCTGGCGGCCCGGCACAACCTCGCGGTGTCGCTGGCCCGAGACCTCAAGGGCACCGGCGTCACCTCGAACGTGGTCTCGCCCGGCGCGATCCTCGTCGAAGCGACGAAGGAGTTCGTCACAGCGATCGGCCCCGCCCGCGGGTGGGGTGAGACCTGGGAGGAGGTCCAGCCCAACGCAGTCGAGGCCCTCATTCCGAACGACCGCGGCCGTTTCGGCAAGCCGGACGAGATCGCCGCTGCCGTGGCGTACCTGTGCAGCGACTACGCCGAGTACGTCAGCGGAGCCACGATCCGCGTGGACGGCGGACTGATCCGCTCCGCGTTCTGAGAACCGGGGGCACCGAAGTGGTCCGGGCGCCCTACGGCGCCCGGACTCGGGACACGTGGAGCGGCGGCCCGCACGGCAGGGCGAGCAGGGTAGGAACCGTGCGCCCACCGGGCACGTGGCCGCCGCGCCCGTCGGCACTGCGCCGGGTGCGGGCCGCCGGATCGACTGAACGCTTGACCTGAAGGCCCGCCGTCCCGGCGGGCGCTTAGAGCAAGGCAGTGAGCGGACCCGCGGAGCGCGAGGCCGCCGAAGGCAGCACCCGGCACAACGGGTCCGCGGCCGGGCCGAATTCGAGCTGACCGGGGACGTCGACGTCCGCGCTCGCGAGCGGCACGGCGGCTCGGTGAGCCAGGCCGGCGGCGCCGCGGCGGTGGCCACGTGATCAGCCTGGACCGCGAGGGGCGCAGAACGCAGGGTGAGGTTCAGCAGTCAGGTGACGGCGATCCGCAGGAACCGGCCGAGCCGGTTCGCGACGTCGGCCCGACTGTGGGCCGGCCCGGAGCCGTCCGGGACCTGCAGGACCTGGATGGGGTTGGCCAAAGGCCATGTACCGGCCCTGAACAGTGGGAAGCGGGAGTCGTCCCGCCCCATGACCGTAGGCACGGAGTCGGTGCCCAGGCGGCGGCACTCGGGCATTCACAGCGAGCACTCGCCCTGCGGGGCGGAGGCAGGGTGGACCATGTCGGCTCGCCACAGGACCTCCGGTGTGGCGGGCGCGCGTTCCGACCTCCGCTGCGGCCGGACGCCGACGGCCTCGCCCCGGCGTAAGCGGGGCCGAGACGGTCACACGGGCTATGGAGACCCCGACGCTCTACGACTGTAGACCGTACTTCCGGCCTCACTACACTTGTGTCGTGGAAAACGAATCGCCCCGGCCCGAGCCGCACCCTGCCTCCCCCCGTCGCTCCCGAAACGCGGCTGCGACCCGCGAGGCGATCCTCTCGTCCGCGGTGGAGGCCTTCACTCGCCTCGGCTACGACGGCGCGGGCGTACGGGACATCGCGAAGGACGCCGGCGTCACCGCGATGATGGTCAACCGCTATTTCGGCTCCAAGGAACAACTGTTCGCCGAGGTGGTGGACACAACCTTCGCCCCGCGCACCGTGGTGGGCAGCGATCCGGCGACTTTGGTCCACGACGTCGCCAGGTCGCTGGTGGAGCGCACCGCGCCCGAGGCCGACGAACTGAGCCCTTTCCTGCTGACGCTGCGGTCCGCCTCGAATCCGCGAACGGCCGAGATCGCCCGCCTGGGCATCGAGCGCCACGTGGAACGGCGCCTCGTCGGCCTGTTGACGGGCGAGAACACATCGGAACGTTCCGCTCTCGCGTTGTCGGTGATCGCCGGCGTGTGGCTGATGCGGAAACTGATCGGGAACACGGCACTGGTGGAGGCGGATCCCGACGAGTTGGCCGGGCGCCTTGAAGACGTCCTGCGGATCCTGCTGGAGGACACTCCCCGGGAGGACAGTGACCAGGCCCGCTCCGCGGCCGGGACCCCCATCGACGACTCCAATCGGACGTCGTAGTCGAACAGACCGCGACCACTCGCGTCCCGCGTGCCGGGGGTCCCGACCGTGCGTCGCAGACACAGTGGAACGCACGAGGTACATGTCGGGCGCATCCGTGTTGGTGGACGGGGGGCGAACCGACCGCGACGGGTGACCGTCCCCGCTGATCCCGGCGGCCGTCACCTCACCCCATCGCCAGCAGATGCGCGGGGGCGATGCGCGACTGGGCGCGGACCGGGAAGGCCAGGGCGGCGCAGACCAGGGCCACGGCGGCCAGGGTGGCCAGCAGCGCCGCCCCGCCGACCGCCGGAAGGCGTCCGCCCAGCGTGCCCCACCCGACCGCGAGGACCGCCGCCAGCCCGGTGACCGCGCCGACGAGGCCGCCCAGCAGGGCGAGCAGGGCGCCCTCGTAGAAGCTCAGCCGGGCGAGTTCCCGCGTCGTCCAGCCGGTGGCGCGCAGGACCGCCAGATCCGCGGCGCGTTCGCGCATGGACAGGACCAGTACGTCCACGGCGCCCGCGGCTCCCAGCAGTAGCGACAGGGCGACACTCAGGTAGTCCGCGGTGCGGGCCTGTGCGACGACGGCGTTGCCCAGCAGTGAGCCGGCCACCTCGCCGCGGAAACCCAGGGTGAGGGCGAGCAGCACGGTGAAGGCCGCCACCGCCAGTGCCAGGCCCGCCGCACCGAGCGCGGTACGGCCGGGGAAGCGCAGCAGATTGCGTACGGCGAGCCCGAGGACCGAACGGACGGGCGCCGCGCGCCCGGTGGCGGTCACCGGGGGTGTGATCGCGTCCAGTGGCCTCAGGCGGGTGGCGCGCCAGGCCGGGAGCAGCCCGGCGGTGACCGCGAGGAGCAGTGCGACGGGCAGCACGAGTGCCGCCTTCCACGCGGCGTCGGGGAGCCCGAGCAGCACGCCCAGGACGTAGGCCAGCACGGCGCCGAGGGTTCCCGCGGCCAGGCCGATGAAGAGGAGTTCACCGAGGATGAGCCGGAGGATCTCCGGTGGGCTCCAGCCCAGGCAGCGCAGGGTGCCGATCTCGATGCGGCGTGATCGCACCGACGCCAGGGCGGCCTGGGCGAGGAACAGCGCGCAGACGATCAGGACGAGGACGAACAGCGTCGCGCTCTTGGTGTCGACGGCCTTGAGGATGTGCAGGGCGACGCCCTTGGCGGTCCAGTTCTCCGTCACATTGACGCCGGGCAGCGCGACGGTCTGCGGCGCCGGCGAACTGCCGATGGTGATGTCCACCTGCAGTCCGGGGTACGCGGTGCGGATGCGGCCGGCGACGGCGTTGACCCGGGCCTGTGACGCCGCGTCGACGCCGGTGACGCCGGCGACCCGGATCCGGATGGCGCTGACGGGGGCCTTGTCCTGCACCGTCGGCTGCCGGCGGCTGCCGGTCAGGACGGGCAGCGCGTCCAGGGACGTGAGCATGGTGGGCGGTGCGGCCAGGTAGCCGCCGAGATTGCGGTCCGGACGCAGCGGCCGGTCGCCCAGCGCCTTCCGCCCGGCCTCGTCGGCGCCGGTGACCTGCGGCGCGCGGTAGGTCTCCAGCGGCACGGCGGACAGCGAGGACGAGCCCGAGAAGCCGGGGAGCTTGCCGGCGTCGTAGCGGCCGACCGGTTTCAGGTAGGGGATCGGTGTCCTGCCGAAGTCCTCGTGCTCGCAGTTGGTGGTCCCCCAGCAGGCGGTTCCGGGGTGGCTGACGACCTCCCGGAACTGGGTGCCGGTGTTCTCCTCCGGCACGAACTCGATGAACTGGCGGTCCTGGTTCGTGCGCCATGCCTCCGGGGACTGGTCCGCGCGGGCGCGGGGCGCCAGGCCCGCACCGGCGCGGCGGTAGTCGACGGGGCCGACCGTCCAGTAGCTGTCGGCCAGCGGGGCGAACAGGGACGTGCCGGGATAGCCCTGCTCGAGGTCGGCGCTGACACGGCCCACCGGTGTTCCGCGCAGGTCGTTGACGAAGTCGTGGGCGACGGGGCTGCCGAGCTTGCCGCGCAGGTCCTTGGGGTCGCCCGTGTCGAGGCGTTCCACGGTGGCGTTCACGGTCCCGGACGTCAGCGGCCGGTCGCTCAGCACCATCGGGACCGTCCAGTAGGACACGTTGGACCAGCCGTCCTTGCGGCCCCAGACGGGCTTGTCGTTCTCGGTGAGCATGCGGCCGGAGGTGACGGTCTGCCCGAGGCCCACCAGCCGGTCCTCGGCGGCGGGGTCCACCGCCGACAGCAGCACCGGGTAGGTGACGGGGATCTCGGCGACCGCCTTGCCCCCCTCCGACCGGCAGGTGAGCCAGCTGTTCATGTCGCGGTCGAAGGGCGACGTATCGCGGCGGTCCTCGGGTATGTAGCCCGGCTTCAGCGGTCCAAAACCACCGTCGTCGGTGTGCGCGATGTGCAGATCGGTCTTGTTGTAGTTGTAGAACCAGCACACCGGATAGGTCCGGTGGTCCGCGTGCTCCTCCTGCAGTCCGGGGAACGTGGAGTCGGACAACGTCGTGGACTCTTCGATCGGGTTGCGGCTCACGTACAGGTACTGGTCGGCGGCACGGAAGGTGTCCAGCCCCGCGGTCAGCTGCGGCTTGATCCGCAGCAACTGGGCCTCCGCCGTGCCGTCCACGAACGACGACAGGTCCACCTTCAGCGTTCCCGGCACCATCAGGTACCCGACGTTGGCGACGGGCGCGGCGACCTCGATCCCGGGCATCCGCTTGATCCGCTCGTACTGGCTCGTCTGGATGCCGCCGAAGATGCCGGACAGGAAGTTCGCCCCGACCAGTTGATCGCGGCGCTCCAGGGCGGTCTGGCTGCCGTGGGGGCGCACCAGGACGTCGTACGCGGAGCGGGCGTTCTTCCTGACGGTCTCCGTGGTCCGCGCCTGACTGGTGGTCACCGTCGAGGTGAGCAGGGTGAAGCTGGTGGCGGCCACGAGGATGCCCGCGGCCAGGGCCAGCGCGCGGGCCCGGTGACGCCGCAGCTGCGACCAGATCATCGCGATCACGGACGCAACCCCCCGAGCCGGTCCAGGACGTCGGCCGCCGGCGTGATGCGTTCGTCGGCCACGACCCGTCCGTCGCGCAGGCGCACGATCCGGTCGCAGCTCGCGGCGACCTCCAGATCGTGCGTCGCGACCAGCAGCGTCATCCCGTACTGCCCGGTCAGCGACAGCAGCAGGTCGATGATCTCCCGGCCCGTCGAACTGTCCAGATTGCCCGTCGGCTCGTCCGCCAGCAGCAGACCGGGCCGGTTGATCAGCGACCGTGCGACCGCGACGCGTTGCTGCTGACCCCCCGACAGCTCCGACGGCAGGGCCCCGGCCCGGTGCGCCAGGCCGACGGCCTCCAGCAGTTCCATGCCGCGGGCCCGCCGGTCGAAGTCCACCCGGCGGGGCAGCACCGGGGCCAGCACGTTGTCCAGCACCGTCAGGGCGGGCAGGAGATGGAAGCGCTGGAAGACGAAGCCGATCCGGCGGCGGTGGGCGTCGAGTCCCCCCGGGCCCAGCGTGGTGCCGTCGACCTCCACCGTGCCGGAATCCGGCACGTCCATACCCCCCACCACGTGCAGCACCGTCGACTTGCCGGCGCCCGACGGGCCGGTCAGGGCCACCGATTCGCCGTCCCCGATCTCCAGGTCGACGCCGTCCAGCGCCACCACCCCCGGATGCCGGCGGGTCACACCCCGCAAGACCACGCCCATCGTTCCGACCACCCCTCCTGCATTGCGGCAATGCAGGGGTACATTGTCACAACACAGAGGGGACGCAAAATGCCACTGCACCACGCGGTGCTCGCGCTGCTGTCCGAGGGACCGAGTCACGGCTACGAGCTCAAGGGCCGTTTCGAGGAGGCGATCGGCCCGCAGTGGGGCGGGCTCAACATCGGGCACCTGTACCAGATCCTGGACCGGCTCGTCCGCGACGGCCACGTCTTCCGTTCCCACGTCGCGCAGAACGACCGCCCCGACAAGACCCGTTACACCCTCACCGCCCAGGGACTGGACGAGCTCGACACCTGGGCCACGACGGCCTGGGTCCGCACGGGCGGCTACCGCGACGAACTCTTCCTCAAGCTCTTCGGCGCGGCCAAGCTGGGCCCCGACGCCCTCGACACCCTTGTGGCAGCACAACGCCAGACCTACCTCTCCGAACTCGCCGCCCTCACCCGGCTGCGCCGCACCCACACCCACGACCCCCTCGTCGCCCTCCTCATCGACGCCGCCATCGCCCACACCAAGACCGACCTGCAACTCGTCGACACCGCCACCGAACGGCTGGCGCCGCTCTCGCAACCCGCCGTCCCCTCGCACGAGGCGACCGAGGAAACGGAAACCCAGGAGCGCAGCGCGACCACGACGTAGCGCGGTCCCCCGGTGCGCGCCTCACCGAAAAGCGCCGACCCGGCACAGGCCACGGGTGGCTGAGCAGAAATGGCCGCCGGAGCGGGTTCGTGAGAAGACTGGTGCCCGTGGCCTTGCGAGGCCGCGCTCCCGGGAACGGCACAGGCCGCCCGGTGCCGAGACACCTGGACAGGAACCGGATCATGAGCCTTGAGGTTGCGGTCGCACGCGAAGCGGACGACGAGATGGTCGAGGCGTTCACCCGCCTGCTGCCCCAACTGTCCAGCAGCGCCGCACCGCCCGACCACGAGTCGCTGCGCCGCCTCCTGGCCGCCGAGGCGAACACGGTGCTGGTGGCGCGCGTCGACGGCCGCGTCGTCGGGACGCTCACACTCGCGATGTTCCCCCTGCCGACCGGGATGCGCGCCTGGATCGAGGACGTGGTGGTCGACGAGGCCGCCCGAGGTTACGGCGTCGGTGCCGCCCTCACCGAGGAAGCGGTACGCCTGGCCGACGCGGCCGGAGCCCGCACGGTGGACCTCACCTCCCGCCCCTCGCGGAAGGCGGCGAACCGGCTCTACGAGCGGCTCGGCTTCCTCGTGCGGGACACCCGCGTCTTCCGCTACACGCTGCAGGGTTAGACACCGCCGGTTCCCCGGAGGCCGGACGCCGGGCCGCGGTGAGGAACCGCACGGCCCTGCCTCACGTCGTACCTCCCATGATCACGCAACCCCTACGGCGCCTGCCCGGTGCCCCGCTGCTCGCCGTCCCGCTCGCGGCGCTTCTGCTCTCGTGCGCCGCGCCGTCGGACGACGGCTCCGACCGGACGGCCGGAAGCCCTCGCACGCCGGTGTCGGCGTCCGCGTCCGCCTCGGCTTCCGCACCGGCGGACTCCGCGCCCTCTTCGGACGGGCAGCCGGAGGTGACGGCGGAGAAGGTGCGCGACGCCTTCGCCACCCTGCAGGCGACCTACCACTCCGGCTGCACTCCCAGCACGTCCGCGGGTGAGTGCGAGTACTTCCTGACCCGGGTGCGCGACGAACTCGCCCAACTCGACGAGGCGATGAAGGCCGATCCGCAGGGCCCCGGGCACTTCCGCGAACCGCTCGCGTGGATGGCGGAACTTCGCGACACCCTGGGCACGGACACCTCGTTCGAGAACCTGAAGAAACACCAGGACCAGCTCGTGGCGACCCGTGACCGGATCAACCGCTGGATGCAGGGCCACCCGGAGGACTACCGCTGAGCCTCGGGGCACCGGGCCGTCGGGACTGCCCCACACCGAGACGTACGGTGTGGGGCGGTTCCGTGTGCGGGGCTGCGCCCATCCTGTCGGACCCGGAAGCTCCCACCCCAGCCACCCGAACCAGTACGCCATCGCTTCAGGGCTGCATCTCTTAATTATTTGCCTAATAGCTTTAGGCAAACTAGCCTGCCGTTCATGAAGCCATTGACCGAGTCAGAGATCCGCGGCGCCTTCGTGAACTGCAGCAAGGGCGAGGCGAAGCGCCTGCACGTGCCCCGCGACCTGGCCGAGCGGCCCTGGGACGATCTGGACTTCCTCGGCTGGCGCGACCCCCAGGCCCCCGACCGTTCCTACCTCGTCGCCGAACTGGACGGCCGCGCGGTGGCACTCGCCCTGCGCTCCTCCAGCGCCGCCGCCGGGCAGGCACGGCTCAGCATGTGCTCCATGTGCCTGACCACGCACTCCGGGGGCGTCTCACTCATGGTGGCCGCGAAGACCGGCAAGGCCGGGCAGCAGGGCAACACCGTGGGGGCCTATATGTGCAGCGATCTGGCCTGCCCGCTGTACGTACGGGGCAAGAAGGACGCGGGCATCGGCGCGCGGCTCCACGAGACGCTCACGCTGGAGGAGAAGATCCAGCGGACCGTCGCGAACCTTGCCGCGTTCTTCGCCAAGGTGACCGCGTGAGGAGGTCCGTCGCCCGGCTGCGGTAGGGCAGGCCCTGCCCACACCCAGGGACCCCCGTTCCCGTCCCTCGCCGCTGCGGCCGAGCGCTTCGGCCGGCCCGAGGGACCGGCCGAAGCGCTCACACACGCCCGCCCTGGGGCTTGCGCTTCGTCAGCCGCGCTCGGGCTCCACCGGGAGCCACAGTTCGGCGTCGGCCTCGGTCTTGTCCGGCGACAGGCGGAGGCGCAGGATCTCAGGTCCGGTGCGGCTGCGATACGGATTCGACGGGAACCACTCGGTGAAGACGTCCCGCCACAGCTCCTGGACGGCCTGCGGCGCGGGCCCGGAGGTGGTGAAGACCGCCCAAGTACCGGCCGGGACGGCCAGCGTGGTTGCGCCCTCGGGAGCGGCCGCGGAGGTGATCACGCCGTGGTAGTAGTCGAGTTCGGTGCCCTCGGCGCGGCTGGGGTCGAGGTCGTCGCAGACCGCGACGATGCCGTGCGGCTCCTGGTCCGACAACTTCTCCAGGCGCTCCTGGAGCCGCGGGTCGATGCCGCGGACGAAGTCGATGATCGCCTGGTTCGGTCCCGCGTGCACCAGCGGCACCCGGGCCTTGAGTCCGACGACGGCGAAGTCCGCCTTGTCCACAACGCGGTATCGCATGTTGCTGCTCCCTTCGATGGTGAGTCGGAAGGCCATCCGGGACTGGGAGTTGAGTGCGGCGCCGGTCCGCCGGGCCTCACCCGGCCCGATGCCGTGCATGGCACGGAACGCCCGCGCGAACGCCTCGCCGGAGCCGTAGCCGTAGCGCACCGCGATCTCCAGCAGCGTCTCACGCCCGGCGAGCACTTCGGCGCCCGCAAGGGTGAGCCGACGGCGCCGGATGTACTCCGACAGCGGCATGCCCGCGAGTGCGGAGAACATCCGACGCAGGTGGTACTCCGAGGTGGCCGCGATGCGTGCCAGCTCGTCCACCTCGATGTCCTGGTCGAGGCAGCGCTCGATGTGCTCCATGGCCTGGTTCAGCCGCTCCAGCATGCCCCGGCTCCTTCCTCTTGACGACCACCACGCTAGGCAGCGCCTGCCCTGCCGGACCCGACATCTCCTGCCCGATCAAGTCGGGTGCACGAGGCAGCCCGAAGGCGAGTTTCAGGAGTTCTCCGTGTGGGGGGCATGGCGGAACGCCGGAGCCGGCCCACATGGGCACGGGCGACAGTCATGCGTTGTCAGTGGTTCCGCGTACGGTCCGACTATGGCAGATCAGCAGTCGCCCCCTCTGGTGAGAGGTCGCCTGTGAGCGGAATCCGGATGTCCGAAGCAGGAGACCCACGGCAGGCGTGGCGCCGGGTGACCACGTGGCTCGAGCAGCACGGCCCCGACGTTTTCGATCCGCGTCCGAAGAACGGCCCCGTACGCGTCTGGGTGTGTGCGAACGGCTTCCTCGTCAGCGACCGCGGGCGGATCCCCGCATCCATTCGCGAGGCGTACGAGGCCTCGCTGTGAGCGCCGGATCTCCGTCGACCGCGTACCGGGCCGCCTTGCAGTCCTCCCGTCGAAGGGCGGAGACCGCCTGATCGGCCCGTTCCGGGATAGGGCAGCGGATCCCGCGTCGACGGAATCCGATGGCGCGACGCGGCTCCGGCGTCAAGAATCGCCGGATGCGTGAAGTGAGGCTGTCCGACGGGATCATCGCCCTGTCCCCGCTGCGGCTGGACGACGCACAGGCGCACCTCGCCGGGGAGGACGAGCCGCTGGTGCGCTGGCTCAGCGGCGGTCGCGGCACACGCGAGGGCGTCGAGGCGTACATCCGGTACTGCCGGGAACAGTGGGAGTCCGCTGGGCCACTGCGCGCTTTCGGCATCCGGGCGGGCGCCGATGAGACGCTCGCGGGGACGATCGACCTGCGGTTCGCGGCAGAGGGCCTGGATCCCGGACAGGTGAATGTCGCCTACGGCCTCTACCCGAACTGGAGGGGGCGCGGCCTGGCAACCCGGGCGGTCCTCCTGGTCTCCCGGTACGCGGCGCGTGAGGGCGGCAAGGAGGCGGTGATCCGGGTGGAGCCGGCGAACGCCGCATCTGCCGCGGTCGCCCGTCGGGCGGGGTTCCTCCCCGGCAAGCACACGCACGGTGAGGGCGGGACACGTCTCGACTGGTACGTCCGGGACCTGAGCATCGAAACCTGGTGACGACCCCGCTGCCCCCTCAGTCTCCGGAAGATCCGAAGAAACCGACGTGGGTGGGCTGGTCGTCGGCGTGAAGGAGCACATAGACGCCGGTCCAACGCATTTTGTCCTCCTCCAGCAGGCTTGTGTCTCGATCGTCCCGGCGCCGAGCCCCCATGAGCGTGTAAGAGTGAGCGATTGCGTCCTCGTACTGCTGAACAGTGGGGCGATCCGTGCCGAAGTGGATCAGGAGCCGGGCGGGAGCCAGCGGCCGCACGGTGAAGTAGTCCTCCGCACAGGACTCCCGGGGCGATTTCGTCGACTCCACGACGCGACGAACGTCCAGGATCGAGTGAGTTCCCTCCTCCTCCATGAACTCCTCATCGGCATACAGCTCCTCGATGGTGCTGTACTCCTCGCCATCGCCGTACTCCTGCGCGAAGACCTCTCCCTGCAGAGCCTCCAGGCTCGCCCCCACACTCCCGCGGTACGGCGTGACATAGCTCCACCCGCTGGCACCCATGCACCCGACTCCCTTCGCTTCCTCATGGACTCGCGCTCAACCTAGCCCTGGCCTCTGACAGCGCAGAGCGAGGAGATGACGGCGCCGCGGCACCGCCTATCCGCGCCCCGGACCTGGCCGGGTGGAGTCGTGCGAGGTGGTGGCTGGTTTGGTGTGGAGGACTTCGCGGGCCTGTTCCGCGGCGCGGGTGATGCTTTCGCTGATGAAGTCGAGGAAACGGGCGATGTTCTCCAGGCGGGCGGCGGCCGGGGTGTCGGGGCCGAGGACGGCCACGCCCTGGCGCGCGGTCGCCACCAGCTGGTCGTTGGCCCGGGCGCTGGCGATGGTCGCCTGGTAGAAGAGTTCATCGTCGACGAGGTAGCGGTCACGGCGGCGTTCGTCGCGTTCCCGGCGGACCAGGCTCTGACTCTCCAGGAAGGCGATCGCCTTGGAGATGGAGGCCGGGCTGACCTGGAGGCGCTCGGTGAGCTCGGCCGCTGTCAGACTGCCCGCGTCGGTGGTGAACAGGCACGTCAGCACCCGGGCCCCCATCTTGTTCAGACCCGAGGCCATCATGACCGTGGTGAACGTCTCCTCGTACTCGGCCACGGCCTCCGCGTCACGGCCGTGCGCCTGGGGCGCCGACTGCGCTCCCCTGACGGCGGCGGGCTTGCGCCGGTGGGCCCGGCGCTCGGTGGCCCGGTGGGCCAGGTCGGCGCGGTAGGCGGTGGGGCCGCCGTTGCGCATCACCTCGCGCGTGACCGTCGAGGTCGGGCGGTCCAGGCGCCGGGCGATCTCGGCGTACGGAAGGCTGTCGGCCAGTCCCGACGCGATCTGCTGGCGTTCCTGCTGGGTGAGCCTGCCTCCCGGCATCGTGATCTCCCTGGTGATCCCTCGCGACGTCCCCGATTCCCGCACCATAGCGTTCACTTCCCGACCATTGCAATGATCGGAGGGGCTGACGTTGCGTTATCCTCAGCATCGTTGCAACGATTTCTCCCATCCCACCTGCAGCGATGGCGACTTGATGCAACAGATGCGTTGCCACCACTTGGAAAGCAACGTAGCGTTTCCGGTGTCAGAAACAGTCAGCGAGCACAGGAGAGCACGATGCAGAAGTTCGACACCACCGCCGCCATCTCCGCCGTCCTGGACATCCCCGCCGGACGCGTCCGGTTCATAGCCGCCGACCGCGCCGACACCACCGTCGAGGTCCTGCCCGCCGACCCCTCCAAGAGCCGCGACGTCCGAACCGCCGAGCAGACCACCGTCACCTGCACCGACGGCGTCCTGCAGATCCGCACCCCCGAGTCCGGCAACCGGCTCCTCGGTCCCTCGGGATCCCTGGAGGTCACCGTCCAGCTGCCGACCGGCTCCCGTATCCAGGGCAAGGCCGCGGGCTGCGAGCTGCGCGGCGTCGGCCGGCTCGGTGACGTCGACTTCGACGGCGCCTACCGCCAGATCAAGATCGACGAAGCCGCCGGGGTACGCCTCACGGCGGTGGACGGAGACGTGGAGATCGGCCGGCTCACCGGCCCCGCGAACATCAGCACGGCACGGGGCGACATCCGGATCGCCGAGGCTGTCCGCGGCACGGTCGAGCTCCACACCCAGATGGGCGACATCACGGTCACCGCCGCCGCCGGCGTGTCCGCCGCCCTGGACGCCGGCGCCGGTCACGGCCGCGTCAGCAACGCCCTTAAGAACGACGGCGCGACCGAACTCCACATCCACGCCACGACCCCGCACGGTGACATCACCGCCCGCAGCCTCTGAGGGAGTTGCGGGAGACGCCCGCCCTCGGATGCTCGCACCGGCTGTCCCGGATCGCGTTCGAACGACACCCCACCGCGGGTTCACTCCCGCCTCCGGCCGCCGGGCCGGAGGCGGGAGGAACGCCCCGCTAGGCCGTGAGGAACTCGTCCGCGGACAGCGGACGGTTCACGATGCGGATGTCACCGACGTTGCCGTGGAAGACGACGTCGACGGCGCCCGCGTACTCGTGGCCGCCCACCAGCCAGGGCAACCCGAGCGAGGTGAGGCCCTGCGACACCCGGTTCGGATTGTCGGCGACCGGGGCGCCCTCGACGTACAGCCTCGTGTAGCGGCCGTCGTTGACCAC
Source organism: Actinacidiphila glaucinigra (assembly GCF_900188405.1). GTDB lineage: Bacteria > Actinomycetota > Actinomycetes > Streptomycetales > Streptomycetaceae > Actinacidiphila > Actinacidiphila glaucinigra. The sequence goes on from NZ_FZOF01000011.1 coordinate 172,091, forward strand.
CGCGAGGTGCCACCACCTGAGCTCCACCAGGCCGTGTCCCCAGTTGGTCGTCGGGTAGGTGGTGTTCTGCGGGTAGTGGTTGAACTGGGGTTCGCGGCCGTTGTTCGTGATGGCGAACTGTGCCAGGGGCTCGTTGGGGTCGGTGTTCTTTCCGTGCTTGCCCGCGGCCCCGGCCGAACCCCTGCGGCTGAGGAAGGACGCGTTGCCGTTCCGGCCGGAGTCCCAGTCGAGCGGCATCATCACGAACGACTCGATCGTGTATCCGGACCTGAACGTCTCGGTGTTCAGCGGCGCCTTCGGCCCGGTGGTCAGGTACGAGCCGTGCACCGGGTTCCGGCCGCCGGCGAACTTCAGGCTGGCGTGCGCGGGCTGGTCGGGGTGATGGTCGTCGGACCAGGTCAGCGCGTCGGCGGCCGTGCCCGGCACCGTCACCACGGTCAGGTCGTTGCCCTTGCCGGACAGGTCGCGGATCGTGTCGCCCGCGGCGAGCGCGGTACCGGGCGCGCCCTGAGCGTCGAAACGCCAGTAGGCCACCGTGCCCTTGACCAGTTCCCGGGCGGCCGGCCGCGCGGGCCGGACCGGGACCGGTATGAAGCCGGAGAAGCGCTGCTCGAAGTCGATCGGCACCGAGAAGTCGTCGACCGGACCGGTGATCCTGGCGTGCTCGGCCGCCAGCTTGTTGCGGGACTCCGGGTCCTGGGCCAGGATCCACGGATTGATCGTCTCGACGTCGATCGTGTTGCGGGCCAGGTCGAAGTGGTAGAGCCGGATCATGCCGCCACCGCCGAAGTAGCGGTTCTGGTAGTTCGTGATGTGCATGTGCACGTCGTTGCCGGCGGCGTTCTTCCTGGTCGTACGCCCGGACGGCCAGTAGTGGCCGTTGAGGGTCAGGAAGATCTGGTCGTTCTCCTGGATCAGCTTGTCCCAGATCGTCTGACCGTAGCCGGAGAGCTCGGCGTTGTCCTCCGGGTCGCCGGACTCGTAGGGGAAAACGTTGTCATCGTAGTCCGAGTAGACGATGTCGTGGGCCGTGAGGATCACCGGCATCTTCGGGTGGTCCTTGATGACCTTGTTGGCCCACGCGAAGCCCTGGTCGGTGGTCCGCCAGTCCAGCGCGAGCACCAGCCAGGAGAGGCCGGCCGCGTGGAAGATGTGGGCGGTGTTGTAGCCGGTCGGGTCCGCCCCGGCGAACGTCTTCGAGCGCTTGAACCGCCGCGGACCCAGGGTCTGCAGGTAGGAGCTGTCGCCGCGGGAGTCGTCGCCGGACACGTCGTGGTTGCCGGCCACCACGCTGTACGCGGCGCCGTGCGAGTCCAGCAGGGAGAACGCCTTGTCGACCTGCGCGAAGGACGACGGGTCGGCGTCCTGCGTCAGGTCACCGAGGTGCGTCATGAACACGATGTTGTCGGCGTCCTGGCCGCTGTTGTCGACGATGTAGCGGAACGACTCCTCCTGCGGCGTCCGGTTGACGCTGTCCTGGCTGCCCCAGTAGAGGAACTGGGTGTCCGGCATGACCGCGAGGGTGAACTGGAGGGCGGTCGGATCCGGGCTCCAGCTGCCGGTCCTGCCGCTCTGGGTCGCGTCCGCGGCGAAGGCGGGCGTACCGGCGAACGCGGACACGCCGGCTCCTGCGGCTGCCGCTCCCGCACCGGCCAACGCGGCGTTGCGCAGGAACCCTCGCCGACTCTGCCCGTCCTGTTCGTGTGACGAGTGGTCATCGTGAATGCACATGAGGGGGCCTTCCCGGTTCGATAGTTTCAAACAGCAACGACGTTAGTCAGAAGCAGCACGTGCCGGGCGTACGGGAGATGACGAACGACGATCCAGTGCCTGTCCGGAACCGAAATCCCGAGCCGACGGACCCGAGACCGGAGGATTGTGGAATGACGGCTGCCGGCCAGGTCACATGGCACACGGAAGCCGCCGGTGGGCCCGTTTGACCTCGGTGGATCGGGCGTCAGTCTTGCGCGCAGGGTGAATCATGACAGGCGGTCAGGCCGTCAGCGACCTCGACTATTCCCGTCGGAGCGGGGCAATCCGAGAGTTGAGGAAGTGATCCTCTTGGCTCGGAATACTCGACGCCGCGGTGGCCGCCTGTGAATGTCCGCGGCAATTCCTCGCGGACGGCGGCACGAACTCGGCCGATCAATGCCACCCCGGGAAACAAGCATTCACACGCGGGAATCACCGGAGTCCCGGAAGCGCCTCGGCGCCACGACGGCAGTACCGCGGACGCCGGGAGACGAGGCTGGAGGATCCCCGCGTCCGTCACGGCATCTTGTTTGACGCGTCAAACATCGACTCGGGCTGAGCCTAGCGACGCAGAGCACCGCAAGCAAGCGGCGTACGGCGGCACGCATCCGCCGTCATCGACCCCCGACTTCGACGCCTCCCCTTCACCTCCGGGACATCTCGCGCGGGTGGTTCGGCGCATCGCGTCGTCGCCCAGGCAGCGCCCACGCCCAGAGCGGGCGCCATGCCGTACCCCTGTCCGTGCGGCAGCCCGCTTCAGCGGTCGCGCCATGCCGGGGCCAGGGCGACGAGCATCGCGGCGGCGGTGAGCGCGAAGGCGGCCGGGTAGCCGGTGTGGGCCGCCGTCACGCCGAAGGCGAGGGCGCCCACGCCCATGCCGCCGTCGTAGGCGACGTTCCAGAGGGCGCTCACCGTGCCGTACCCGGACTCCTGGACCCGGGAGTACATGAGCGTGAGCGTCGCGTTCTGCGCCACCCCGAAGCCGGCTCCGAACAGCGTGACGCCGGCGAGCACCGCCACCGGGCTGCCCGTCGACGCCGTCAGCAGCAGGCCGGCGGCCGACGCGAGCAGGCCGGGCAGCACCAGGCGGGCCGGGCCGTGGCGGTCGCCGTACCGGCCGGCGAACCAGCGGGCCACGGTGGAGGTGGCGGGCTGGGCGAACAGCGCGACCGTCACCAGGGCGGACAGCGACGCGGGGACGGCGACCGGCAGGAACGTCACGATGATCCCCGCGCCCAGCGCGGTCGTCGCGAACACCGCGGTCGGCCGGGCGAGCGCGCCGTCGCGCAGACCCGCGACCACTCCGGCGCCCCGGCCCGCGGACCGTTCCCGCCCCGGCACTCCCGGAACCACCAGGACCGCGGCCAGCGCCACCACCCCGCCGGCCACGCACACCGGCGTGAACCCCACGTGCGCGGCCAGCCACACACCCGACGGCAGGGCCACCAGAGACGGTACGCCCGACACGATCCCGGCCAGCGCCAGCCCCTCGCCGCGCCGCTCGGCCGGGATCAGCGAGGCCGTCAGAGCGCCGCCCGCGACGACGGTGAGCGCGAAGCCCAACCCGCGCAGCAGACACATCGCGACGATCCACACCATGCCGTCCCCGGCGGTCAGCACCAGTGCGGGCGCGCCGAGCAGGACCAGCCCCGCCGCCAGCGCCGTCCGGTATCCGTAGCGGGCCACCAGGCGTGGCGTGGCCAACTCCCCGCCGACGGTGGCCAGCATCAGGGCGCCGGTGGCCAGGCCCGCGTCGCCGCCGCTGCGCTGGGCGTACAACGGCACCACCGAGAGCAGCAGGAAGAAGCTCGCGGAGGCGCCGACCACGGTCGCGAAGCGCAGCAGCAGCTGACGGGTCACCAGTGGGGGGCGGGCGGACGAGGAAGCGGGGTCGGGGAGATGTGCGGTGCCGGCGGCCGTGCCGGTGGGCGGGATGCTGGGTGGCGTGGTCATGCCGTCGACGTTATGAGCCGGCCGGTCCCCCGGTAAGCTCCATTTCCATGCCGCTCCAGTGGTCCGGTCTGTCGCCCGAACTGCTGCTCGCCGTCGACCGGAACAGCGCCGAGGGACTGCGCGCGCAGCTGGAGCGCCAGATCCGGGACGCCATACGGGCCGGCCGCCTCCAGGTCGGCGAACGACTGCCGTCCTCCCGTGAACTGGCCCGCCGCGCCGGGGTCTCCCGCGGCCTGGTCCAGGACTGCTACGCCCAGCTCCAGGCGGAGGGCTATCTCACCGGACGCGTCGGCGCCGCCACCACCGTCGCCGCCCGTGCCTGCCCCCAGCCCGCGCCCGCCGCGCCCGCCGCGCCCGCCGGGCCGCCACCTGCCGGGCCGAGGCTCCTCGCCGACTTCCGCTCCGGCGTCCCCGACCTCGCGTCCTTCCCGCTCGCCGACTGGCTGTGGGCGATCCGCGAGGCCGCCCGCACCCTGCCGGCCGCCGCACTCGACTACGGCGACCCGCACGGCGCGCCCATGCTGCGCGAGGTCGTATCCGGGTATCAGCGCCGGGTGCGGGCCGCGGCCGCCGACCCCGAACGCACCGTCATCTGCTCCGGCTACGCCCAGGGCCTCGCCCTGGCCCTGCGCGCGCTGGCCGCCCGCGGTGTGACCACGCTCGCCTACGAGGAGCCCGGCGCGCCCGCGGCGACGTCCCGGGCCGCCGCGCACGCCGGGATGACGGCCGTACCGGTGCCCGTCGACGAGGACGGCGTCGACGTGCGGGCCCTGGAGGCCACCAGCGCGCGGGCGGTCCTGGTCACCCCCGCGCACCAATGGCCGACCGGCGTCGTCATGACCGCCCGGCGGCGGCGCGCGCTGATCGACTGGGCGCAGCGCCGTGACGCGGTCGTCATCGAGGACGACTACGACGCCGAGTTCCGCTACGACCGCGACCCCGTCGGCTCCCTCCAGGGCCTCGCCCCCGACCGCGTACTGAACATCGGGACCGTCAGCAAATCCCTCGCGCCGGCCCTCCGGCTCGGCTGGCTGCTCTGCCCACCGCTCCTCCACGGACCCGTCGTCGCTTTCAAGGCGTCCGACGACCGCGGATCGCCCACGCTCGACCAGGTCGCACTCGCCCATCTGATGACCTCCGGGCGGTACGACCGTCATCTCCGCCGTATGCGCGCCGAGTACGCCGCCCGGCGCGCCACCCTGGTCGGGGCACTCGCCGCGCACGCCCCCGGCGTCCGGCTCACCGGCCTCGCGGCCGGCTTCCACGCCGTCGCCCACCTCGGCCCGGGCCGCGACGAGGAACAGGTCGTGGCGGCGGCGCGCGCCCGACGGGTCGGCCTCTACGGGATGGCCGCTCACCACACGGCACCGGACCCGGCCGGAGGGCCGCGCCTCGTACTCGGCTTCGGCAACACCGGCCGGCACGCGATCACCGGCGGCATCGCCGCCGTCGGCGATCTCCTCACGGGCTGACGGCGGCGCGACCCCTGTGCCGGCCGCGCCCGGTGGCCTATCCCCGACGGGCCGGTTCCGGGTGCCGGCTCAGGTCGGATCCGTAGAGGGTGGTCATCGTCTGGCCCAGCACCGGTGCGATGGCCTCGGCGTAGGACTCGGTGAGATGGCTGTCGTCGCGGTAGACGAAGGTGTCCTCCACCACCACGGGGCAGGTGCCGCCGGTGCCGCAGAGCCAGGGCACGGGGTCGACGACGGAGACGCCGGTGGCCGCCGCCGCTTCGGTGATCTCCCGCTTCTTGTCGGGATCCCTGACCGCGTGCCCGATGTCGGACGTGCACTGCCGCAGCTCCATCGGGTGGTCCCCCGCGCATTCGACCGCGTCCCCGTCGGGCCAGGGGGTGTCCTGGACGGCCAGCACCTCGGCGCCGGACTTCCTCAGTTCGCGGTAGGTCCGCTCGAAGCCGTCCGTCCACTGCCGGCGCGGGTCCCCGGACGGCCGGGCCAGGTCGGCGGTGTCCGAGGAGGAGGTGACGACCAGCGCGGGGTGCAGGGACCTGATCCGCGCCAGTTCCTTGGCGCGCCACCGGTCGCAGGACGTGTACGGCCTGCCCTGGTAGACGGTGGTGACGGCGGCGACCTTGCACGAGGCCTTGGTCAGGGAGACCAGCCTCCAGTGGTGCTCGCGGGCGAGCCGCTCGAGGGCCGGGAACCACTGGGCCGCGTGCGAGTCCCCGAAGAGCACCACCGTCCTGGACGCCGACGGGTCACCGTAGACGCACGGCGGGGTCGCCGTGCTCTGGTAGCCGATGTGGCAGCCGTCCCGGTAGATCGAGGACGAGGTCGTCTTGATCTCGGTGAGCGCGGGGCTCAGATTGGCCGGCAGGCTCGGCGGCGATGCCGTCAGCAGCCGGGTCAGGCGGGCCTGCGGGTCGGCGGACGCGGTGAGCACGCTCTTCAGCTGTGGCGCCGCCAGGCCCGAGCTGATCGGCGGCGGGAAGGCCGTCGCGACCAGTGCCGCCGCCACGGCGCACGCCGTCAGTCCCGCCCCGAGGCCCAGCGCTCGTACGGGACGGCCACGGAACAGGCGGTGGAAGCGCACCGGGTTCTCCACGAGGTGCAGGGTCCCCCAGGCGGGCAGGAGCGCGAACACGGCGCAGAGCAGCGTGAGCCCGACGGTCGGCTGCCTGTTCAGCGCCGCCGGGAGGATCAGCAGCGCCGGCCAGTGCCACAGGTACCAGCCGTAGGAGAGGCCGCCGACCCATGTGAGGGGACGCAGCGACAACAGCCGTCCGGCACCGAACCGGGTGGGCCGGCAGCCGCCCGCCAGCACCAGCACGGCGCCGAGCACGGGCACGAGCGCGTACCAGCCGGGGAACGGCGTGTCCTCGTCGAAGAGGAGCGCCGCCACCGCAAGCGACACCAGTCCCGTCCAGCTCATGGCCGCGGCCGGCCAGGCCGGCAGCCGCTCCAGGCTTCCCGCGCAGAGGGCGAGCAGCGCGCCCGCGCCCAGCTCCCACAGGCGGGTGTGCGAGCCGAAGTACCCCCAGGAGGGCGAGACATCGGTGACCGACACGTTCAGCGCGAAGGAGATCAGGCACAGCACGGCGAGGGGCGCGGCCAGCAGTCCGGTCCGGCGCCGCGCCAGCCTCCAGCTCGCCCACAGCAGCAGCGGCCAGAGCAGGTAGAACTGCTCCTCGACCGCCAGGGACCAGTAGTGCTGGAACGGCGACGGCGGGCTGTCGGCCCTGAGGTAGTCGGTGCCGGCGTTCGCCAGCCGGAAGTTCACCAGGTAGACGGTGCTGCTGAGGGCGTCCCCCACGTACTCCTGGAAGCGGACCTTCGACAGGAACAGCCACGCCCCGCCGAGCGTGACGAGTCCGACGGCGGTGGACGCGGGGAGCAGCCGCAGCGCGCGGCGGGCGTAGAACTGCCGCAGCGAGACGCGGCCGGTCCGCGCCAGCTCGCGCGAGAGCAGCGAGGTGATGAGGAAGCCAGAGATCACGAAGAACACGTCGACGCCGATGTAGCCGCCCGCCAGCGGCCGGACGCCGGCGTGCGAGAGCACCACCAGGACCACCGCGAGAGCGCGCAGGCCCTGGATGTCCATGCGCAGCCGGGCGCCGGCGGCCGGCGCGTCCGGGACCGGGGCGCCGGGCGGGACCGGCGCCTGACCGCCGTGTCCGGCCGGCGGTGGGGGCGCCGGCGCCGGCGTCACACTCTCCGCAGGCCACGACGCACGCACCACGAAACTCTCCCTTGATCATCACCGGTGAACGCCGAACCCTGCGACGCCACCGGCCAAGACCTCTCACCATCGGGCAGGGTTGCGGTCATTCCGACCGGTTCGCATGTTCTTCGCCGACCGCACGTCCGCTGTTGTCCGTTCGTTCATCGTTCGTGGCGTCGATGGGATGCGTGTGCCCGCCCGCGTGTGCCTGCCGTGCCGCGCCTCGACATCCGTACGGACCCCCTTCCGTGAATTAACGGGCCGTCAACCGTACGTCGCCCCGGATGTCCCCATGCGTTGCGCACACCCGCACAGCATGTCGCTCGCTCCGGACGCGCTGCGGCCGAGTCCGACACGCGACCCGTCCACCTCCAGCTCCGAGGAACCGCGACTCAACCATGAGTTCTCCCACGTCCGGCGGCCGCGATCGACTGCCACGCCCGTTCTACGCCGTGTGGGCTTCGGTGACGGTCTCCGGCATCGGCGACGGCATGCGTCTGGTCGCTCTTCCCCTGCTCACCGCCGGCCTCACGGACGACGCCCGGCAGGTCACTCTCGTGGCCCTCGCCGGGCAACTTCCCTGGCTTCTGCTGAGCTTGGCGTCCGGTGCGCTGTCGGACAGGTTCGAGCGCCGTCGCATCCTGTGCCTGGTCGACGTGGCCCGCGCGGCCGTGATGGCCGGCCTGGCACTCCTCACCTTCGTCGACGGCCTGTCCATACCGGTGCTGGCCGGTGTGGCCTTCCTCCTGGGCTGCGGCCAGACCCTCTTCAACGGAGCCTGGTCGGGCATCGTGCCCGCGGTGGTGCCGCCCGAGGGGCTGACCAGGGCGAACGCACGCCTGCAGGTCAGTCCGCTGCTCGCCGGCCCCATGCTGGGCACCCCGGTGGGGGCGGTCCTGTTCGCCGTCACGCCTGTGCTTCCGCTCACCGTCGACGCGGTGTCGTACGCGTGCTCGGCGGGGTTGATCCTGCTGGTGGCGGGGAGCACCCGCGCCCGTCCCGAGGAGGGCGTCCCGATACGGCGATCTCTGCGCGCCGACGTTCTCCAAGGGCTGATCTGGCTGTGGAGGCACCGGCTGCTGCGCGAGCTGTGCGCGGTGGCCGCCATGGGCAATCTCGTCGTGGTCGGTCTGATGTCCGTCCTGGTCCTGTACGCCCGGCGGACGCTGGGACTGGAAGGTCCCGGCTACGCGGTGCTGATGGTGGCCTACGCCGTGGGCGGCATCGTGGGGGTGCCGCTGGCGCCCCTGCTGGAGGCGCGGATCGGGGCCCGCCGGGTGCTGCGGATCGGTATGCCGGCCACGGCGCTGCTCTGCGCCGGTATCGGTTCGGCCCGGTCCGTCCTGGTGGCGGCGGTGCTGATCGCCGTGTACGGCGCGGTGGGCCTGGCGTGGAACGTGACCGCGGTGTCGCTGCGTCAGTCCGAGGTTCCGGAAGGGCTGTTGGGCCGGGTCTCGATGTCCTTCCAGATGACCAACATGTGCGCGGGCGCGCTGGGGACCCTGCTGGCAGGTCTGGCCTATCAGGGCATCGGTCCCAGGGCTCCGTTCCTCGCGGGGGCGGTGCTGCTCTGCCTGTGCGGTGTCTGTTTCCGTCGCCCGCGGGCCGGTGCCCCGGCCGAGGCGGCGGCCGCCGTCCCGACGTATCGCTGAGCCGCGCGCAACCGGGTGCGGCCGCACGGCACTTGACGGGAAAACGTGATCTTCCTCACCGGCTCCGCGGCTATTACTCCGCAAAGCGCCGTGCGTAAGATCATTCATGCCCGGCCGGTGCCGATACAGCACTTCAGCCCTCTTGTGAGCCCATTCCGCGGCCCCCGTTCGATCAGAGCGGCGAGGGATCAATTCAGGCCGTCGAGGCAAGTGGCGCACCAATCGCCCCGTCTTCGCTCACCCCTATTCTTCGCGCGGACCCCCCTATGTCGAACCCCGTTTGCGGACCCCTTCGCCGGCACGGTTCCAGAAGACCGCGTTCCGCATTTGAGGTTCTATTGAGGTTACGGTCCCCGCCTTCTCGGTCGTGCACCTGTGACCTGCGACAACACACTTCGTCCCCGCCACCCGGCGTCCACCGATTGCTCACTCTGCGGCAATACCCGGACGACAGATTGAGACTTCGTCGGCCCCAGGACGTTGATACAGTCCGGAACCGGGTCGGAACGAAATGACCGGGGGGTGTCAGTGCGCCTTGTGGGTATCTGCGAGTTTCTCTATGTTACCGCAGCGTCATTTCCGAGATCACGGACGCCGAACCGCGCGAAGCAGTCGGATATCGGAAAACATGCCCACCGTGGCGCTATTTCACAACGCATCGCGGAGGGTCGCACGTCATGCTAGTGGAACGAAATGAGCAGATCGCAAGGCTTGTCGCCTTCGCATCCGGTGAGAGCCCCGGCGCGGCCTTCGGGTCCGGCCGGATGGCGGTGATCAGCGGGCCGGTGGCCTCCGGGAAGACCGCTCTGCTCCACCGCGTCCTGGAGGACCGCGCGGTAGCGGGGCACAGGCTCCTCACCGCCGTCGGCTCCCCCGCGGAACACGCCATACCCTTCGGTGTGATGGAGCAGTTGCTGCGCGACGCCCGGCAGCCCGCTCCCGGTCCCCTGCCGCCCTTACTCGTCGGCGCGTCCGTGCCGGGCAACCCGCCCTCGTGCGCGGAACCGGTGGCGACCGAGGTCCTCCAGAGCTTCCACGCCGAACTGGGCAGGACCTCCGCACAGGGGCCGGTGCTGATCGCCCTGGACGACGTCCAGTACGCCGATCCCCAGTCGCTGCACGTCCTGTCCTACGCGCTGCGCCGGTTCCCCGCGACGGGCGCGGGTGCCGTGTCCGTGATCGTGACCCTCGGTGCCGACGCGCGGCGGACGCCACCGGGCGCCCTGGAGGAACTGCTGCACCCCACGCGGGGGTTGCACGTGAGGGTCGGCCCGCTCGGCGTCGCCGGGGTGGAGCGGCTGCTCGTCGAGCGGGCGCGCGGGGGCGAGCCGGGCGAGGACCCGGCCGGCACCGCGCCCGCCGGCCTGCTGGCCGGTTCGCTGCACGCGGCCACCGGGGGCAATCCCCTGCTCGTCCACGGCCTTGTCGAGGACCACTTCTCCCACGAACGCCCGTCGGCCCATCCCGACGACGCGGGCGCCGCGGACGGATCGCCCCACGCGGGCGAGCGGTTCCTGCGCAGCGCCCTGCTGATCGTCCACCGCGTCGGGGCCGACGGCCTGCGCGTCGCCCAGGGGATCGCCCTGCTGGGCAGCGGGGCACCGCTGCCGCTGCTGGCCCGGCTGGTGGACGTCGAGGAGAGAGTGGTCCAGCAGGTCGCCTCGGCGCTGGCGGACGCGGGCGTCCTGGACGGCGGCCGGTTCCGGCACGCAGGCGTGCGCGCGGCGGTGGCGGAGAGCCTGGACGACGAGGCGGTGACGCGGCTGCGCCGGCGCGCCGCTCGGCTGCTGTACGAGGACGGCGCGCCCTCGATGCTCGTCGCGGAGCAGTTGCTAGGGCACGACATGAGCCCGCCCGACGAGGAGTGGGTGCCCCAAGTGCTGGTGGACGCGGCTCGTGAGGCGATGGCCGCGCAGCGGGTGGGCCTCGCGGTGAGCTGTCTGCGCATGGCCGAGGGCCGCTGCAGGAGCGAACGCGAGCGCGCGCAGGTCAGGATCGCCCTGACCAGGATCATCTGGCGGGTCACCCCCTCCGCGTGGCCGCGGCAGGTCCGCTCGCTCGCCGGGGCGGTCCGGGCCGGCCAGCTGCCGCCGGTGGACGCGCTGCGGCTCGTGGGCGACCTGCTGTGGAACGGCTGGGTGGACGACGCGGTCACCGCGATGCGGCACGTGGCGGCCGCGGTGTCCCAGCCCGATGCCGAACTCGCCGCGGAAGTGCTGTGGTTGAGGTCGGTCCTGGCGAGCACCTTCCCGGAGGTCCTGGAGCGGGTCGAGGCGACGCTCTCCCCGCTGCACGTCGGCGCGGCGAAGGTCCCGGTGTCCCGGGCGGACGAGAACCGGCTCGCGGCGGCAGCGGCGCTGCACGGCGTACTGGCCGGCGGCACGGCAGGGGGTACGGCAGGGGAGGGTACGCCGGAACAGGGGGCCGACTTCGCCGACACCGCGGACCGCATCCTCGCCACCCTCCATCTGACGGAGGAGACCGAGCCGACGGTGCAGGCCTGCCTGCTCACCCTCGTCCTCGCCGACCAGCTGGGGACGGCGACGCAGTGGGCCGACCGGCTGCTGGCGGAGGCCACGGCCCGCTGGCCCGCGAGCTCGACGGCGATCCTGCGGGCCATCCGGGCGCAGATGGCCCTGCGTCACGGCCACCTGGAGCAGGCGCGGCGGCTGGCCGAGCAGGCCCTGGAGGAACTGCCCCCGCACTGCTGGGGCGTGGGCATCGGCGCCCCGTTGTCGGTCCTGATCGAGGCGAGCACCGCCATGGGCGACCACGAGGCGGCCGCCGAACTGGTGGGCCGGCCGGTGCCCGAGGGGATGCTGGGGACCCGCTACGGGCTGCAGTACCTGTACGCGCGGGGCCGGCACGAGCTGGAGACGGGCCGTCCGTACGCGGCGCTCACGGACTTCACGACATGCGGCCGGCTGATGAGGCGCTGGGGCATGGACCGCTCCACGCTGGCGCCCTGGCGGGTCGGGGTCGCGGAGGCCTGGCTCGCGCTGGGGAGCCGGGATCAGGTGGAGCACTTCGCGCGGGAGCAGCTGGCCGCTGACGCCGGACCACGGGTCCGCGGGACCGCTCTGCGCGCGCTGGCGGCGGCCCGGCCCGTCGGCGAGCGCCCACCGCTGCTCTCGGAGGCGGTCGCGCTCCTCCAGGCGGACGGCGACTGGTACGAGCTTGCACGGGCGCTGACCGATCTGGGGCAGGCCCACAAGCAGCTGGGCGACCCGGTCCAGAGCAAGCTGCACACCCGCCGGGCGTGGCGGATCGCCGAGGGCTGCGGCGCCCGGAAGCTGCGCCGGTCCCTGCAGTCCGAGCAGGCGCCGGGCCAGGCCGCGCCGAAGGAGCCGGAGCGGGCGCAGCCGGCTGCGGCGGCGGCGCTGACGGACGCGGAGCGCCGGGTGGCCTCGCTGGCCGCGCAGGGTTACACCAACCGGGAGATCGGGGCGAAGCTCTTCATCACGGTCAGCACCGTCGAGCAGCACCTGACCCGCGTCTACCGCAAGATCAACATCTCTCACCGCCGTGACCTGCCCGTCAGTTTGGACCTCGATGTCGCCCATATCGCCTGACCCCGCCGCGCCCCACGCCCCCGCCTCACCGGGCGGCGCCCCGCCTCCGGGCCCGCGGCTGCTCGCCGTGAGCGACCTGCACGTCGGCATGGCCGACAACCGGCCGATCACGGAGTCGCTGCGGCCCTCGCACGACGACGACTGGCTGATCGTGGCCGGCGACGTCGGCGAACTCACCGAGGACATCGCGTGGGCCCTCGGCCTGCTGGCCGGGCGGTTCGCGAAGGTGGTGTGGGCGCCGGGCAACCACGAGTTGTGGACCCCGCGCGAGGACGCGGTGCAGCTGCGGGGCGAGGAGCGCTACCGCCACCTGGTGGAGATGTGCCGGGGGCTCGGCGTCCTCACCCCGGAGGACGACTGGCCGCTGTGGGAGGGCCCCGGCGGGCCGGTGCGGGTGGCGCCCCTGTTCCTGCTGTACGACTACACGTTCCGGGTCGCGGGCACGTCGACCAAGGAGGAGTCGCTGGCCCGGGCGCACGAGGCGGGCGTGGTGTGCACGGACGAGTACCTGCTCCACCCCGATCCCTACCGCGGCCGCGACGACTGGTGCCGGGCCCGGGTGGCCGAGACCCGCCGGCGCCTGGCCGCGCAGGACCCGTCGGTGCCGCTGGTGCTGGTCAACCACTTCCCGCTGGTGCGTCAGCCCACGCAGGTGCTGTGGCACCCGGAGTTCGCCCAGTGGTGCGGCACCGTGCTGACCGCCGACTGGCACCGCAGGTTCACCACCGCCGCCGTGGTCTACGGGCACCTGCACATCCCGCGGACCACCTGGTACGACGGGGTCCGGTTCGAGGAGGTGTCGATCGGCTACCCGCGCGAGTGGCGGCGCCGGGGCCACCCCAAGGGACTGCTGCGGCAGATCCTGCCGTACACCCCCCAGCAGGAGGCGGCCACGGGGCTCGGGACGATGGGAGCGCGAAGGTGATCGAGGCACTGCTGCCCGGGGTGGCGGCCACCGGCGAGGCCTTCGGGCCCGACGGCTCCGCCACGCTCTACCCGGAGGAGGCGGCACTGGTGGCCCGCACGCCGGACCGCCGCCGTGAGGAGTTCAGCACGGTGCGGGCGTGCGCCCGGCGCGCCCTCGCGGCGCTCGGACTGCCGCCGGCGCCCGTCCTGCCCGGGGTGCGCAACGTCCCGCAGTGGCCGGCCGGTGTGGTCGGCAGCATGACCCACTGCGAGGGGTACCGGGCCGCGGCGCTCGCCCGGGACACCGATCTCGCGATGATCGGCATCGACGCCGAGCCCGACCTGCCGCTGCCCGGCGGCGTGCTGGAGTCGATAGCGCTGCCGGGTGAACTGGCCTGGGTGCGCGCGGGCGGCAGCCGGTCGCGGGTGAACCGTGACCGGCTGCTGTTCAGCGCGAAGGAGGCGGTCTACAAGACGTGGTATCCGCTGATGCGCACCGAACTGGACTTCGACGACGCCGACATCACCTTCGTCGAGGACGGCACGTCCGCCCGGCCGCACGGCACGTTCTCGGCGCGCCTCCTGCGGCCGCGGCGCGCTCCCGACGGCCGCCTCGTGGAACGTTTCTCCGGCCGCTGGCTCGCGGACCGCGGAATCGTGGTGACGGCCATCGCCTTTCCCGCCGTCAAGGCGGCCGAACGGAAAAGCGGCCCGGACACGGTCCGTTACCAGGGTGGATAGGGGTTGTTGCGCCGTCCGGCGCCGAAATAGCGTGGCGATACCGGCGCGACTGCGCAGCCGCCGGCCGTGGCGTCCCGTTCTCCGGGCGTGACGGCTCCACGCTGTGATTTCCCGGCTCCGCTCGAATGGTCTCCGGTCTCCTGGAAACGATGTGGAATCGGCCCGAGAGGTATTCCCGATGACGTCAGTCAGCCCGGCCCCCGTCACCATGCTCGTGCCGGATTTCCCGTTCTCCTACGACGGCTGGCTGCGCCACCCGGCCGGGCTCGGCGCACTGCCCCCGGAACGCCTGGGCACGCCGGTGGCCGTGGTCGGGGGCGGGATGGCCGGCATGACCGCCGCGTACGAGCTGATGCGCCTGGGCCTGCGCCCGGTCGTGTACGAGGCGGAGCAGATCGGCGGCCGGATGCGCTCGGTGCCCTTCCCCGGGCAGCCGGACCGCGTGGCGGAGATGGGTGCGATGCGCTTCCCGCTCTCCGCCCGGGCGTTGTTCCACTACGTCGACCTGCTGGGGCTGCGCACCACCCCCTTCCCCAATCCGCTGGCGGCGAGCACGCCGAGCACGCTCGTCCATCTCATGGGCGAGCGGCACCGGGCGCGGGTCGCCGACGACCTCCCGGACGTCTACCAGCAGGTGGCCTCGGCGTGGGAGAAGGCGCTGCAGGAAAGGGCGGAACTCGCCACGATGCGCGACGCCGTCCAGCGGCGTGACACCGAGACCCTGAAGCGGGTGTGGAACCGCCTGGTCCGGGAGTTCGACGACCAGTCCTTCTACGGTTTCCTCGCCACCAGTTCCGCGTTCCAGTCGTTCCGGCACCGGGAGATCTTCGGCCAGGTGGGCTTCGGCACCGGCGGCTGGGACACCGATTTCCCCAATTCGCTGCTGGAGATCCTGCGCGTGGTCTACACCGAGGCCGACGACAACCAGGTCGCCATCACCGGCGGCTCCCAGCGGCTGCCGTACGGCCTGTGGGAGCGGAGGCCGGAGCGGTGCGCGCACTGGCCGGCGGGAACGTCCCTGATGTCGCTCAACGGCGGGTCGGTCCGGCCCAGGGTGCGGGAGGTCGTCCGGGACGGCGCCGGCTTCCTGGTGACCGACGCCTCGGGGCGCGGCGACCGTTTCGACGCGGTGGTGTACACCCCGCACCTGTGGACGTTGCTGAACCGGGTGGAGTGCGACCCGGCGCTGCTGACCGCGCCACTGTGGACCGCGGTGGAGCGCACCCACTACATGGGCGCCTCCAAGCTGTTCGTGCTGACCGACCGCCCCTTCTGGCACGACCGCGACCCGCTCACCGGCGAGCCGGTGATGAGCATGACCCTCACGGACCGCATGCCGCGCGGGGTGTACCTCTTCGACGACGGCCCGGACCGTCCCGGCGTGATGTGCCTGTCGTACACGTGGAACGACGACTCGCTGAAGATGGCGACGCTGGACCCGGGCGAGCGGCTGGACGTCCTGCTGGACAAGCTGGCGCTCGTCTACCCCGGGCTGGACATCCGCTCGCACGTCGTCGGCGACCCGCTCACCATCACGTGGGAGACCGAGCCGCACTTCATGGGCGCCTTCAAGGCGAACCTGCCGGGCCACTACCGGTACCAGCGCCGGCTGTTCACCCAGTTCATGCAGCGTGGCCTGCCCACCGCGGAGCGCGGCTTCTTCCTGTGCGGGGACGACGTCTCGTGGACGGCGGGTTTCGCCGAGGGCGCGGTCACGACGGCGCTGAACGCGGTGTGGGGTGTCCTGGAGCACCTGGGGGGAGCCACGCACCCGCAGAATCCGGGCCCCGGCGACCTCTTCGAGGCCCTCGCGCCCCTCGACCTGCCCTACGACGCCTGAGGGACGGCAACCCGCCCCTCAGGCGTCTCTACCACTGACGGCGGGCCGTGCCCTCCAGCGCCGCGGCGCCCTCCGCGCAGGACTCGCGCAGCGCCTCCAGGTCCACCGGATCGAGCCGGAGGGCGGAGCCGCGGCGGCCGGCGCCGTCGAGGAGCCGGACGGCGGCGTCCAGCCAGTCGGGACGGGCTTCGACGCCGATGAACCCGGCCAGCCGGGTCAGCTCCTCACGCGGCCGGTCCAGCAACTGCTCGTAGGAGAGCGCGGTGTGGGTGCCGGCGGGCAGCTCCTCCAGGTTCCTCACGCCGTCGACGATCCAGCGCGACCACATCGCGCCGAAGACGGGGAGCGGGATCGGCCGGTCCATGATCAGGGCGGGGTCGTAACTGCCGGTCAGCAGCGGGGCGAGGTCGGCCGGGAGCCGGGCGAAGTGTTCCGGGGTCAGCTCGTGAGGGGAGTCCACGCCGCAGTGCTCCGTGATCTCCGCCAGCATGGGAAGCATCCGGAAGGCGATGTGCCGGCTCATGGACAGGGCGCAGTCGGGGCCGTCGCGGTGCAGGTGCACGAAGCGCGCCTGGGGGAAGAGGGCGTGCAGCTGCCCCACCCTGCCCAGGGAGAGCCCGGACCGTTCCACGACGGCGCCCGTCGTGCCGAACCGCTCGGCGAGGGTGGCGAAAAACGCCTGCCAGTGCAGCGGTGCGGGGCGCGTGGGCCAGGCGCGGATCTCGCGCTCCAGGTCGTCCAGCAGCCCGTCGGGGTCGTCGGTCAGGTGCGGGAGGACCATCATGCTGATGGCGGGGATGCCCGTCGTCGCGGCGGAGTGGCGCCACTCCGGGTGGCGGTTGTAGAGGAACTCCGGGGGCGGTGCCCCGTTGCGGACCAGGCTGTCGCTGACCGGGTTCGGCCGGGCCAGGCAGCCCCAGAACTCGGGGCCGCTCAACGGCTCTTCGGTGAGCACCACGGGATCGACGACGCTCGCGAAGAGCTCGTTGAGGCTGAGGATGCCGGGGTGCAGGTTCACCACCGCCGACAGCGCCGTGGAGCCGCAGCGTCCGGTACCGACGACGAAGGTCAACTGCTCGTTCGGCACACCGACGTCCTTTCATGTGCTGGTCGTACTCGCCATCACCCCGGGGTGGGGCGTGTCGTCATTCTGCGGCCATGCGCGCGAGCTGCTTCTTGTCCGGCTTGCCGTTGCGGTTGAGGGGGAACTGCTCCAGCACGACGACCCGGTTGGGCTGTTCGAAGGCGGGAAGCAGCGAGCACAGCCGCTCCCGCCAGTGGCCGGCGTCCCGCTGCTCCTCGTCCTCGACGAAGAAGACCAGCTGGGAGCCGCGCAGTTCGTCGGGGAGCGGCACGATCCGGGTGGGGCAGCCGGCGGCCGCCGCCTTCCGCTCGATCAGTTCGGGGTAGAGCGTGTAACCCATGCGGTGGACGGCGAACTTGCGTCCCAGGACGTGGAGGTTTCCCGCCTCGTCGAGGTGGCCGAGGTCTCCGGTGCGCTGCCAGCCGGTGGGGGCGGGGACGACGGAGCCGTCGTCGGCGATCTGGCCCTCGAGCGCGTCGGGGGTGTCCACCTCGATCTCGCCGGGCTGTCCCGCGGCCGCGTCGCGGCCGTCCTCGTCGACGATCCGCAGCCGGATGCCGTCCATGGCACGACCGCACGCGACGGGGTTGTCGAGGGTGGCGAAGGAGATGTTGCCGAGCTCCGTGGAGCCGTAGCTGTCGAGCAGCGGCAGGCCGAACTCCGCGACGTAGCTCGCCACCAGGGGTGCGTCCAGCGGCGCCGCGCCGACGCAGAACATCCGGGTGCCGGCGATGTGTTCGCGCAACGCCGGCTTGCGCGTCACCAGGCTCAGGATGCTGCGGTAGCTGGAGGGGGTTGCGTCGATGACGGTGACGCCGGCGTCGCGGGCCATGCGCAGCGCCCGGTCCAGGCGCCGGTAGGGCGCGATGACCAGGGAGCAGCGGGTGAGGTAGGCGATGAGCACCATCGACAGCCCGTACTGGTGCGCGAACGGGAGCAGCGGCATCAGCACGTCGTCCGGGCGGTGGCCTACCTGCTCGGCGTTGCGCCGCAGGTTGCGCAGGAACTTCGCGCCGGACTTGACCACGCCCTTGGGCGAGCCGGTCGAGCCGGAGGTCCACATGATCAGGCCGTCGGGCAGCTCGCCCCACGTGTCGAAGGACAGGGCGCGCTCCACGGGAGGCAGGCCCGCCGTGGCGACGATGAGCTCGTACAGGTAGAGGGGGTCGGCGCCCTGGTCGATCGGGGTCTCGTCGTCGACGATGGTGACCTTGACGCCGGTGCGCAGGGCGATCCGCCGGGTCTCCTCGACGTGCTCCTGCTGGTCGACGAGGACGATGGAGGCCCCGACGTCCATCAGCGCGTACAGGACGCAGACGTAGCTCGCCGAGTTCCCGGCCTTCAGCATGACGCGGTCGCCGGGGCCGATCCCGTGCTCCCGGAGCACGTCGGCGACGCGGAGGGCGTCCTGCTCGAACTCCTCGACGGGCCGTACCGAGTCTGCTGCAAAGATCTTCGCGGTCATCGGTCGCACTGTGTCCTTCCTCATGGCCGAACGTGGCCGGTGCTGACGTGGTCTGCGCGGTGCCGAGGGCGTGTCCGGACCCGTTCCAGGGGGCGGATCGGAGGGTGGATCGCGGGGGGATGCGCGGGCTCGCACGACGGGAGGTGCCGTGAGGTCGGTCCCGTCCCGTGGACGCGGTTCTCCACCCGTCACGCTAGGGACCAGGTCACGTGGCGCGGTACCCCTGTTCCGCCCCCTAGGCCCCCTGCTTCGGGGCGGCGCGGTCGGGCTCGGGTCCGTGGAGCGAGATCAGCTGGTCGTGCACGAGGTTGACCACCTCTCGGCGGTGCGAGTCGAGGTAGCCGGGCGCGCCGGGGAAGACCTCCAGGTCGAACGGGCCTGCCGTGCAACGCCGCCAGGCCCGTACGCCCGGCAGCGGCGCCTGCGGGTCGTGGTCCCCCGTCAGGGCGACGACACGGCACCGCAGGGCGGGCGGCCCCAGGAAACCGCGGTGACCGGGACCGGGGCGCCCGGAGACGAAGAGCGTCAGCGGGCCGGTCTCGGTCTCCCGCTCCAGCCGCTGGGCCACCCCGTAGGCGAGTTCGGCCCCCAGGCGGTGACCGAACAGGGCGAGCGGACGGTCGGTCCAGTCGAGCACCGCGTCGTAGATCTTGTCGGCGAGACCGGGGCAGTTCCCCGGTGGCTTCGGGTCGTCGGCGTGCACCAGCGGGTACTGGACGATCAGCAGTTCGACCGTGGGCAGGAGCAGTTCCGCCATGGCGAGGTAGCAGACCGAGGAGTTGCCCGCGTCGGGCAGGTCGGGGAAGCAGACCAGGCGGTAGCTGCTCGGGACCGCCGGCTGCTGGATCCGGATGAGCGCGACGTCGTCGAGCGCGAGGTCCGCGACGGTGCCCGCGTGGCTGCTGCCCTCGGTGCTCATCCCCCGACGGATCCCGCCTCGGCCGCCCCGCGCGGGGAGCCGTGACCGCCCGGTTCCCCGCACTCACGAACCGGCCCCGCGCAGGCGGTGACGCCGAGTCCCCGGTCGTACAGCCACCGCAGGGCGTCGGAGAGTTCGGGCCCGTTCCCGGCCGCCGGCCCGACGGCCTCCACGGCCGTGTGCAGGGCCGAGGTGAAGAAGTACACCTCCCAGGGCGGAGGGCCGGCGATCCGGGCCGCCACGATCTGCGCGGCGGGCCGCCGGACCCGGAACTCCTCCAGTTGTCCGCCGATCCCGCCGTCCGGGAACCCGTCGCCCGCGCACAGCACGAAGTCGTCGTCGGCCAGCCACTCGCGCGCGCTGCGCACGGCGTCCAACGTGCCCGCCCGCCCCTGGTGCCCGGGTACGTAGGTGACGCTGATGCCGAAGCGGGAGCCGTCCCCCGCCTCGGTCCTGACGCCGTCGTCCGGGCCGGCCACGACGACGCCCACGTCCACGACGCCCGCGTCGGCGATCCCCCGCAGGACGTGCGGCAGGACCGGTCCGCTCGCCGGCACCACGAGGGCCTTCACAGCGTCCCCTCGCGGGGGAGAAGCGCGCGCAGCGTATGGGCACCGGTCGCGCCGAGCACCGCCGGACACGGTGATCCAGGGTCCGCGGGAAAGCCCGTACGAGCACGACCCGCCGGAAATTCATTTCCCGCGAAGTAATTCGGCGCGATCATGCGGCGATGCTAGAGGGATTCCCGACGGGGCCGCAACACCGCTTTCCCCAATGTTTGCCGAGACAGCCGGAAAAGCGATCCGGGTAACGCCGGCCGACCCCCTATTCCCCCTTAGAATTCCCGGCCGCCACCCCTAGGCCGGCAGGGAACCGGGATACGGCGAAACCCCTTGTGCTACACAGGATCCGCACCACATCCATGTCCTATTCAGTCGGCGCTCGACGCGCGGCCGGTCACACGACTTTCCCGTGCGAATCCCCGGACTGCCGTTGCCGCGTCCCGCACGATTCGTAGGCGTCAATGACATCACATCAGACCACGGATTCCGCCGTCGTGGTGGACGGGCTGGTCAAGAAATACCCGGGGCGGGACCGGCCCGCGGTGGACGGCTTGAGTTTCTCGGTGGGCCGCGGCGAGGTCTTCGGCTTCCTCGGGCCGAACGGAGCGGGGAAGACGACGACCATCGGCGTCCTGACGACGCGGGTCGCCCCCACGGCGGGACGGGCGTTCGTCCAGGGCGTCGACGTGACCGCCCACCCCGCGCGGGCGCGCCGCGCCTTCGCCGTCGTACCGCAGCGCAACAACCTCGACCGCTCCCTGAACCTGCGCCAGAACCTCGTCTTCCACGCCGGCTACCACGGCATGAGCCGCGCCGAGCGGAACCGGCTCGCCGACGAGTGCCTGGAGTGGGTCGGACTCGCCGACCGCCGCAAGGCGCGCGGCGACGAGCTGTCCGGCGGCCAGGCGCAGCGCGTGATGATCGCGCGCGCCCTGATGCACCGTCCCGACGTGCTGTTCCTCGACGAGCCGTCCACCGGGCTCGACCCCCAGGCACGCCTGTTCATCCACGAGCGCATCGCCGAGCTGAGCGCGCGGGGCGTGACCACCGTGCTCACCACGCACGACATGGACGAGGCCGCCAAGCTCTGCGACCGCGTCGGCATCGTCGACCACGGCCGGCTGCTCGCCCTCGACACCCCGCAGGCGCTGCTGAAGAGCCTCAGCAGCACCGCGCTCACCCTCACCGTCCAGCCCGCGCAGCCTGGGGCGGAGAGCGTCGTAAGCCTGCTCGAGGGGATCGAGACCGTCGAGCGGGTGGAGGTGGTGCAGCAGGAGGAGGACGCCGCTGAGCAGGCCGACACGCAGGCCCTCGTACGCCTGCGCCTGTACAGCGACGCGCCGTCCGGCTCGGTGCTGCCGACGGTCATCACCGCCCTGGCGGAAGCCGGTTGCGACATCAAGGACCTGAGCGTGGGCACCGCCACCCTCGAGGACGTCTTCATCGATCTGACCGGCCGGGAGCTGCGATGACCACGACCACCGCCCCCGACCCCGTCGCCGGCTTCCCCGAGGAGCTGCGTCCGGCCCGCACGGGCCTGCGTACGGCGACCCGCACGTTCTTCTTCATCCTCTGGCGGGACATCTTCGTCACCGGCCGCGAGCTGGGCATCTTCCTCGCCCAGGTGCTCGTGGAACCGCTCTTCATCCTCTTCGTGTTCGGCAAGGTGCTGGGCGACCTCGGCTTCACCGCGGGCGGTTTCCAGCAGGTCCTGCTGCCCGGCGTCGTGGCGCTCAACAGCTTCCTCGTCAGCCTGCAGAACACGGCGCTGCCGCTGGTCATCGACTTCTCCTGGACCAAGGAGATCGAGGACCGGCTGCTCGCCCCGATCCCGACCACCCTGGTCGCCGTGGAGAAGCTGGTCTTCGGCGCGATCCGCGGCGTCATCGCCTCGCTGGTGATGATCCCGATCGGCCTGCTGGTCCTGGACGACGTCTCCTGGCCCCTGGACACCTTCCTGCCGACCCTGGGCGTGCTGCTGATGGGCGCGATCGCGGGCAGCACGGTGGGCCTGACCATCGGCACCCTCGCCCCGGCCCGCCACATCAGCGTGGTCTTCGCCGTGACGCTGACCCCGCTGATGTTCACCGGCTGCACCCAGTTCCCGTGGCGGGCGCTGGCCGACATGCGCTGGTTCCAGGTGCTGTGCACGGTCAACCCGCTGACCTACGTCAGCGAGGGCATCCGCGACCTGATGCTGCCGGCCGCCGGCCCGGCCTCGATCCCGCTGTGGGTGGACCTGCTCGCACTCAGCGGGGCGATCGTGGTCTTCGGGGCGATCGGCATCGCGGGCTTCCTGCGCCGGGCCCAGGACTGACCCGGGCTCCCCGTCCTCCGTTCCCCTCCGGGCCTCGTGGACCGGGCCGCGCGCGCCGCGCACGGCCGGGTGCACGGGGCCGCTTTCGCTCCGGTCCGCTCCTGCGCACCGGGACGACAGCGGGCCCGCCGCCCGAGCGCCCTTCCCGACCCCGCTC
The DNA here is from genome assembly GCF_900188405.1 of Actinacidiphila glaucinigra. Classification (GTDB taxonomy): domain Bacteria; phylum Actinomycetota; class Actinomycetes; order Streptomycetales; family Streptomycetaceae; genus Actinacidiphila; species Actinacidiphila glaucinigra. Next base: position 194,693 of record NZ_FZOF01000011.1, read on the forward strand.
CCTACGCAGACCGATCATGCCGGGCGACCGGCCGGCGGCAAAGGCATTCACACCATGGACAATTCCGGGCTGACCCCCGACACCGACAGCACCGCCCCTTCCCGGCCGCCGCACTCCGGCGACGTACCGGACCGGACCCGCACGGCGATCGTGTTCCCCGGCATGGGGCCCTCGTCCTTCCCCGAGATCGGGAAGTTCCTGCTGCTGGACCCCTACGCGCGTCAGCGGCTCGCCGAGGCCGACGAAGCGCTCGGCTACTCGCTCTTCGACCGTTTCCGCGCGGCGGACGACGACTACTCCGCCTCTTCGCAGATCGCCTTCCTGATCGCCTCGATGGCCATGGCGGACCGGGCGGTGGACTCCCTCGGCCTCTCCCCCGACGTGTGCGCCGGGCCGAGCTTCGGGCAGAAGGCCGCCGCCGCCTTCGTCGGGTCGCTGTCCTTCGCCGAGGTCGTACGGCTCACCGCGGAGTGTGCCCGCTGCGAGGAGGACTACTTCGCCGGCTCGTACCAGGACGCCGTCACCCACTGCTTCGTCCGCGTACCGCAGGAGCCGTTCGACGCGATCCTCGCCGACTTCGACGGCCGGGGCGCCTGGTACGACGTCTCCGGGCGGCTCGACACCGGATTCCACATGCTGTCGGTGCAGGAGAAGGAGCTCGACGGGCTGAAGGCCCTGATCAGCGCGGCGGGCGGCTACTCCATGTACTCGATGCGGCCGCCGGTCCACGCCGCCTCGTTCGCGGCGCTGCGCCGCAAGGCCGAGGCGGAGGTGTTCGGGGCGTACGAACTCGCCGATCCCGCCCTGCCCGTGGTGAACGACGTGGACGGGACCGTCGTCCGCGACGCGGCCGCGATGCGCACGATGATGCTGGACACCTTCGACCGGCCGATCCACTGGCCGAACGTGGTGGCGGGCCTGAAGGGACTCGGTGTCGGCACGGTCTGCGTCGCGGGCCCCGACAACCTCTTCCACCGGCTCGACCTCACCAAGGACTCCTTCGAGGTCGTGACGGTGGGTCTGCCGAAGAAGCGCCCCCGGGAGCGGGAGCGGCGCGGCGCCTGACCCGGCACGACGGCGGAGGGCCGGACCCCACTCGAAGTGGGGGTCCGGCCCTCCGCCGTTCGGCCGGCGGCCGCCGTCAGAGCGTGTCGCTCAGCCAGTCCTCCACGGCCCCGGCGGTCGTCGCCGCGTGCCGCTCCATCATGGTGAAGTGGTCGCCCTCCACGTCCACGGCGGTGTGCTCCAGGTCCCAGTAGGAACGCCAGTCGCCGTCGGTGGGCCGGAACCAGTCGAAGAACCGCTCGCCGGCCCGGACCAGCAGCGTCGGTGACGTCACCGCCGTCGGCTTCCAGCCCGCGAAGAGCCGGAAGTAGGCGCCCATGGCCAGCAGACGGGTGTCGTCGACCGGCACATAGCTGTCCTGCCGCTCGGCGATGCCCTGGCCCAGACCGGGCTGGAGGCCCACCAGCGCGTCGTCGTCGTGCGAGTAGATGTCGATCAGCACCACGGCCGCCGGGCGCGTTCCCTCGCTCTCCAGCCGTGCGGCGACTGCGTGGGCGAGCATGCCGCCCGACGAGTGTCCGAGGAGCACGAACGGCGCGCCCCCGGTGTGCCGCAGTACGGCCTCCGCCTGCGCGTCGATCACCGCTTCGACGGTGGTCGGCAGCTGCTCGCCGCGCAGGAAGCCCGGTACGCCCATCGCCCACACGTCCCGGTGCCCCCGGAAGCCGGAGGCGAACCGGGCGTACTGGTGCGGGCCCGAGATCGACAGGATCGAGGGGAAGCAGACCACGCCGGGCCGTGTCTCGCCCCGCGAGAGCCGCACGAAGGCGGGTGCCTTGCGCAGTTCCGCGGGTGAGGAGAACGAGGGCCGGAACCGCGAGGCCTGCATCAGCATCTCCATGAACTGGCCGGAGGTGCCCTGCGCTCCGGCCTCCTGGAGCATCGCGCCGAACACCCCGCCGCCGTCCTCGCCGGGGTTTCCCGTGTCTCCGGCGACGGGCGACGCCGTGCCGCCGGAGGCCCCGGCGAGCTCGGAGCGCAGCAGACCGGCGACCAGCAGGGGGGTCGGGTAGTCGAAGAGCAGGGTGGGAGGCAGCCTCAGGCCCGTCGCCGCGTTCAGCTGGTTGCGCAGCTCCACGGCGGTCAGCGAGTCGAGGCCCAGCTCCAGGAACTCCTGGGACTCCCCCACCGCGTCGGGCGACGGGTACGCGAGCACGGCCGCCACCTGGGCGCGCACCACGTCGAGCAGGACCTTCTCCTGCTCCTCCTCCGGCAGCCCGGGCAGGTCCGCGAGCCGCCGCGCGGCCGCCGACGCCGCCGCCTCACCGGCGCTGTGCCCGGCGGCCCTGCGCGGCCCACCGCGCACCAGGCCCCGGAAGACGGCCGGAAGGGCACCGGCCTCCGCCCGGGCCCGCAGCGGCGCGGTGTCCAGGTGCATGGCGACCAGGACGCCGTCGCCGGCGGCGGTGAGCGCACCAGCCGTGTCGAACAGGGCCAGGCCCTCCGCGGAGGACAGCGGGGAGAGTCCGGCACGCGCCAGGCGCTGCATGTCGGCGGCCGTGAGCTCACCGGTCATCCCGCTGGGCTGCTCCCACAGGCCCCACGCCAGCGACACCGCCGGCAGCCCCGCCGCTCGCCGGTGCTGCGCGAGGGCGTCGAGGCAGGCGTTGGCCGCCGCGTAGTTCGCCTGGCCGGGGTTGCCGAGCGTGCCGGCCACCGACGAGAACAGTACGAACGCGGCGAGGTCCGCGCCCTGCGTCAGCTCGTGCAGATGGAGCGCCGCGTCCACCTTGGGACGCAGGACGGTGTCGATCCGTTCGGGGGTCAGCGAGGGCACGAGACCGTCGTCTAGACGTCCCGCGGCGTGGACGACGGCGGTGAGCGGGTGCTCGGCGGGGATGCCCGACAGCAGTGCCTCCAACGCCTCCCGGTCGGACGCGTCGCAGGCGACGACGGTCGCCTCGGCCCCCAGTGCGGCGAGGTCCGCGACGAGTTCCGCGGCGCCGTCGGCCTCGGGGCCGCGCCTGCTCGTCAGGAGCAGGTGGCCCACGCCTCGTTCGGTCACCAGGTGCCGGGCCAGGATGCCGCCGAGGACGCCGGTGCCGCCCGTGATGAGGACGGTGCCCTTCGGGTCGAAGGCGGGGATCCGCGCGTCGCCGGCGTCCCCGGGGGTCTCCGTCCCCGGACGTGCTGCCGGGACCCTGGCCAGCCGTGCGGCGTGCAGTGCTCCGCCGCGGACGGCGAGCTGGTGCTCCCCGCTCGCCGTCGCTGCCGCGGCGGCCGCCAGGAGGGGGGCGAGCTTCGCCGGGGCATCGCCGCCGTCGCCGGCATCGCCGCCTTCGCCGCCGTCGTCCTCCGCGTCCAGGTCGAGCAGCAGGAAGCGGCCGGGGTTCTCGGACTGCGCCGATCGCACCAGGCCCCACACGGCCGCCTGGGCCACGTCCCGTACGCCTTCGCCGGGTCGGACCTCGACCGCGCCGCGCGTCACGAACGCCAGCCGGGAAGCGGCGAGCGACTCCTCGGCCGACCACTCCTGCACGAACCCGAGCGCGGCATGCGCCGCGTGCCGGGCCGCCTCCGCGACCCGCGCCGCGCCGCGGCTCCCGGTCTCGCCACCGGGCGAGACGCACGAGACCAGCACGGTGTCCGGCGACGGCTTGCCGGCCGCCACCACGCCGGCCAGCGCGTCCAGGTCCGCGTACACGTCGACGGCCGCACCGGCTCCGCGCAGCGCGGCCTCCAGGCCGAGCGCGTCCGCACCGACCACGGCCCAGCGTCCGTTCTCCGGGGCGGAGACCCCTGGTGCGGGGGGCCACTCCAGCCGGAACAGCGAGTCGTGGAAAGCGGTGCCGGCCGACGCCCGCAGCCGGGCCGGGTCCAGTTCCCTGAGCAGCAGCGACTCGACGGACACGACCGGTTCGCCCCGCTCGTCGAACGCCGCGAGCGACACGGCGCCCGAACCCGCGGGGGCCAGCCGCACCCTCAGCGCGCCCGCGCCGACGGCGTGCAGGCCGACACCGCCGAAGGAGAAGGGCAACCGCATCCGCGGACCGTCCTCGGCCGGCGCCTCGTCTCCGGCGACGAGGAAGGAGCCCAGCACTATGCCGTGGAGCCCCGCGTCCAGCAGCGCCGGATGGACCCCGAACCGCGCGGCCTCGGTCAAGGTCTCCTCGGGCAGCATCAGTTCGGCGAACAGCTCGTCGCCGCGGCGCCAGGCCGCCCGCAGGTTGCGGAACGCCGGGCCGTACGCGAACCCGACGGCCGCGAAGCCGTCGTACAGGCCCGTCACGTCCAGCGGTTCGGCCCCGGCGGGAGGCCAGACGGCCGGGTCCTGCGCAGGCGGCGGGGTCGCCCCGGCCTCGGGCCCGAGCAGACCGCTCGCGTGCCGGGTCCACGGCACGTCCTGGCCGCTCTCGCCGCTCGCGGCCTCGGGGCGCGAATGCACGGTCAGCGCGCGCCTTCCGTTCGCGTCCGGCTCCGCCAGCGACAGCCGCAGCTGAAGCGCGCCGCGTTCGGGCAGGACGAGCGGTGCCTCCAGGGTCAGTTCCTCCAGCAGCGCCGTACCGGCCCGCTGGCCGGCGTGCAGCGCCAGCTCCACGAACGCCGTCCCGGGCAGCAGGACCGCACCCGACACGGCGTGGTCGGCGAGCCATGGGTGGGTGTCGAGCGAAAGGCGGCCCGTGAACAGCAGCCCGTCCGAGTCGGGCAGTTCCACCGCCGCGCCGAGCAGCGGATGCTCGGCCCGCCCGAGACCGGCCGACGCCACATCACCCACCGGCGATACCGGCACGTCGATCCAGTACCGCTCCTGCTGGAACGCGTACGTCGGCAGATCCACGCGGCGAGCGCCGGTCCCCGCGAAGTACGCCTCCCAGTCCACCGTGCCACGCCGCACATGCACGAAGCCGAGGGCGGCGATCACCGTCTCCGCCTCGGGACGGGCGGCGCGCAGGACAGGGGTGAGGGCGGTGTCTTCGGTGGTCAGGCAGTCCTGGGCCATGGCGGAGAGCACGCCGTCGGGGCCGAGTTCGAGATACGTGGTGACGCCGGCGGCCTCCAGGGCGTGGACGCCGTCGAGGAAGCGGACGGCCTCGCGGACGTGGCGGACCCAGAAGTCGGCGGACCCCATCTCGTCGGTGACGACGGCGCCGGTGAGGTTGGAGACGACCGGGATGCGGGGGGCGGCGTAGGTCAGGCCCTCGGCGACCTCGCGGAAGGCGTCGAGCATGCCGTCCATGTGGGGCGAGTGGAAGGCGTGGCTGACCGTGAGTTGCTTGGTCCTACGGCCCTCGAACCGTGCCACGATCGCGGTCGCCGCGTCCTCGTCGCCGGCGATGACGACCGACTGCGGGCCGTTGACGGCGGCGATGCTCACCCGGTCGGTGAGCAGCGGCAGGATCTCGTCCTCCGACGCCTGCAGCGCGATCATCACGCCACCGGCCGGCAGGGCCTGCATCAGCCGCCCGCGAGCCTCGACCAGCGTGCACGCGTCCGCCAGGGACAACACCCCTGCGACGTGCGCCGCCGCGATCTCACCGATCGAGTGACCGGATACGAAGTCCGGCCTCACACCCCACGACTCGAGGAGCCGGAACAGCGCCACCTCCACCGCGAACAACGCCGGCTGAGTGAGCTCCGTCCGGTCCAACGCCTCAGCGTCGTCACCGAACATGACGTCCTTCAGCGGCACGTCGAGGTGCGCGCAGACCGCGTCCAGCGCCTGCGCGAACACCGGGAAGCTCGCGTAGAGCTCTCGGCCCATGCCGAGCCGCTGGCTGCCCTGCCCGGTGAAGAGGAATGCGAGCTTCCCGGTGCTCACGGTGCCCTGTGTCACCGATGCCGCCGGGCCAGCGGCCTCCAGCGCGGCCAGGCCGCGCAGCAGCTCGTCCCGGTCGGAGGCCACGACCGCCGCACGGTGCTCGAAGGCAGCACGCTTGGTGGCCAGGGAGTAGGCCGTGTCGACGCCGACCGGTTCCGGGACGCTCTCAAGGTGCGTCCGCAGGCGGGCGGCCTGGTCACGCAGCGCGTCCGCGGACTTCGCCGACAGCACGTAGGGCTGTGCGGATACGGCGGGCGGTGCCGCGCTCCTCACCGGAGCGGGGTAGTCGGGGGCCTGCTCGATGATGGTGTGGGCGTTGGTGCCGCTGATGCCGAACGACGAGATGCCGGCGCGTCGCGGGCGACCGGTCTCGGGCCACGCCTTCTGCTCGGTCAGCAGCGAGACGGCGCCCTCGGACCAGTCGACGTGCGGACTCGGCTCGTCCACGTGCAGGGTCTTGGGCAGCACGCCGTTCCGCATCGCCATGATCATCTTGATCACACCGGCGACACCGGCCGCGGCCTGCGTGTGGCCGAAGTTGGACTTCACCGACCCCAGCCAGAGCGGCTGCTCGTCGCTGTGCTCCTGGCCGTAGGTGGCCAGCAGTGCCTGCGCCTCGATCGGGTCGCCGAGGCGAGTGCCGGTGCCGTGTGCCTCCACGACGTCCACGTCGGCGGCGGTGAGTCGCGCATTGGCCAAGGCCTGCCGGATCACCCGCTGCTGGGACGGTCCGTTGGGAGCCGTGAGCCCGTTGCTGGCGCCGTCCTGGTTGACCGCCGAACCGCGGAGCACCGCCAGCACCGGGTGGCCATTGCGGCGGGCGTCGGAAAGGCGCTCCACGAGCAGCATGCCGACGCCCTCACCCCACGCGGTGCCGTCAGCGGCGGCCGCGAACGGCTTGCAGCGGCCGTCGGCGGACAGGCCGCGCTGAATGCTGAACGCGACGAAAGTGCCGGGCGTCGCCATCACCGTCACACC
>NZ_FZOF01000011.1:202394-218100 GCF_900188405.1 Actinacidiphila glaucinigra
TGCCGGGCGAGCTTGCCCGCCGAGGCCGAACCCGCCCGCGCGGCACGCCGGGTGGGGACCCGGACCAGGCCGCTCAGCAGCGGCGGCAGCATCCCTCCGCCGGCGACCTGGGCGCGCAGGGCGCCCACATCGAGCTTCATGGGCACGAACAGCGCGGTCCCGGAAGCGCAGGCGGCATCGAAGAGGGCCAGGCCCTCGTCGTCGGAGAGGGCGTTCACTCCGCCGCGTCCGAGGCGCGACACCTCGCCGGCGTCCAGCTCGCCGGCCATGCCGCCGTCCCACAGACCCCAGGCCAGCGACGTCGCGGCCAGGCCCTGCGACCTGCGGTGCGCCGCCAGCGCGTCCAGGAAGACATTGGCGGCGGCATAGTTCGCCTGCCCCGCGCCGCCGAAGACACCAGCAGCGGAGGAGAACAGCACGAACGCCGACAGATCCAAGTGCTGGGTCAGCTCATGCAGGTTCCACGCCGCGTCCACCTTCGGACGCAGCACCGCCGACATCCGCTCGGCGGTAAGGGATGCGATCGTTCCGTCGTCCAGCACGCCAGCAGTGTGAACGACCGCCGTCAACGGACGCTCCGCAGGAATCGCCTCCAGCACCGCGGCCAGCGCCTCACGGTCAGCGACATCACACGCCGCCCAGGAAACCGAGGCGCCCAGATCCGCGAGCTCGGCCGTCAGCTGCGAGGCTCCCGGGGCGTCCTCACCGCGCCGGCTCACCAGCAGCAGATCCCGCACCCCGTACTCGGACACCAGATGACGCGCGAACAACCCACCCAGCGCACCACTGGCACCCGTCACCAACACCGTGCCACCCAGGGCCAGCGGCTCGGCCTCCGGCTCCGTAACTGCCCGCACCAGACGCGGCGCCAGGAACGCCCCCGCCCGGACAGCCACCTCAGGCTCACCCGACGCCAACGCCGACGCGACGACGTCCCGGTCGACCTCACCCTCAAGGTCGATCAAACCGAACCGGCCCGGATTCTCCGACTGCGCCGACCGCACCAGACCCCACACCGGGGCATGCACCAGATCCACGACCTCCTCGCCCGGCACAGCAGCCACCGCACCCCGCGTCACGAACACCAGACGCGACTCGGCAAAGCGCTCGTCGGCCAGCCACTCCTGCACCAGACCCAGTACCCGACCGGTCTCCGCACGCACGGCACCTGCCAGGTCCGGCGCCGGCTCGTCCGACACGCACGGCACGACCAGCACCGCCGGAGCCGCGCCATCCTCGGCGACCGCATCCAGCAGCATCCAGTCCTCGACCGCACCGCCGACCGGCACCGGCGACCACTGCACCTGGAAGAGGGCATCACCGCGACCGGCGCCCGGCCCGGCGAACTGCTCCGGCGAGAACGCACGCAACGCCAGACCCCGCACGGACGCCACCGGCGCACCCTCGGCATCCGCCAGTTCCAGCGCCACCACGTCACGGCCGGCACGCGACAGCCGCACCCGCACCTCGGACGCGCCCACCGCATGCACCGCCACACCCGACCAGGAGAACGGCAGACGTCCCTGCGCGTCGTCTTCGACGAGTCCGCCGACGGTGATGGCGTGCAAGGCCGCATCGAGCAGCGCGGGATGGAGGCCGAACCGCTCCGCCCCGGGCGCGGTCTCGTCACGGAGCCCGACCTCGGCGAACACGTCCTCACCGCGACGCCACACCGACCGCAGCCCCTGGAAGACCGAGCCGTACTCGAAGCCGGCCGCCGCCAGGGTCTCGTACAGTCCGTCGACGGCGACGGGCTCCGCCCCGGTCGGCGGCCACACCGCAAGGTCGAACACCGGCTCCGCGGCACTGACGGCCAGCACACCGGCGGCGTGCCGCGCCCACGGCACCTCGTCGACCGCACGATCGGCGCGGGAGTGGAAGGCGATCGGCCGGCGGCCCGTCTCGTCAGCGGCCCCGACGCTGATCTGCAGTTGGAGCGCTCCGCGTTCGGGCAGGACGAGCGGTGCCTCCAGGGTCAGTTCCTCCAGCAGCGCCGTGCCGGCCCGCTGGCCGGCGTGCAGCGCCAGTTCCACGAACGCCGTCCCGGGCAGCAGGACCGCACCGGAAACGGCGTGGTCGGCGAGCCATGGGTGGGTGTCGAGCGAAAGGCGGCCCGTGAACAGCAGCCCATCGGAGTCGGGCAGTTCCACCGCCGCGCCGAGCAGCGGATGCTCGGCCCGTCCGAGACCGGCCGACGCCACATCACCCACCGGCGATACCGGCACGTCGATCCAGTACCGCTCCTGCTGGAACGCGTACGTCGGCAGGTCCACGCGACGAGCGCCGGTCCCCGCGAAGTACACCTCCCAGTCCACCGTGCCACGCCGCACATGCACGAAGCCGAGGGCCCCGATCACCGTCTCCGCCTCGGGACGGCCGCCACGCAGAGCAGGGACGAAGGCCGCGGTGTCAGCGGTCACGCACTCCTGCGCCATCGCCGACAGCACACCGTCCGGGCCGAGCTCCACGAACGTGGTGACGCCGGCGGCCTCCAACGCCCTGACGCCGTCGAGGAATCGCACGGCCTCACGCACGTGCCGGACCCAGAAGTCAGGGTCGGCCATCTCATCGGTGACCACGGCGCCGGTGAGGTTGGAGACGACCGCAATACGCGGGGCCTCGAACGACAGCCCGGCAACGACCTCACGGAACGCGTCGAGCATCCCGTCCATGTGCGGCGAGTGGAAGGCGTGGCTGACCGCCAGGCGCTTCGACTTCCGGTCGGCGAAGGACTGCGCGATCGCGAGCGCCGCGTCCTCGTCGCCCGCGATGACCAACGACTCGGGACCGTTCACCGCCGCGATGCTCACGCGCTCGGTGAGCAGCGGCAGGACCTCGTCCTCAGTGGCCTGCAGCGCGATCATCACGCCACCGCCCGGCAGCGCCTGCATCAACCGGCCACGGGCCGCGACCAGCGTGCAGGCATCCTCCAGCGACAGCACCCCGGCCACGTGCGCCGCCGCGATCTCACCGATGGAGTGACCGGACACGAAGTCCGGTCTCACACCCCACGACTCCAGGAGCCGGAAGAGCGCCACCTCCACCGCGAACAACGCCGGCTGCGTGTACCCGGTCTGATCGAGAAGCTCCGCGTCCTCTCCGAACAGCACGTCCTTCAGCGGCACTTCCAGCTCGAGCCGCTCGCAGACCGCGTCCAGCGCCTGCGCGAACACCGGGAAGCTCGCGTAGAGCTCGCGGCCCGTGCCGAGCCGCTGGCTGCCCTGCCCGGTGAAGAGGAAGGCGAGCTTCCCGGTGCTCACGGTGCCCTGTGTCACCGATGCCGCGACGTCGTCCGCCTCCACGGCGGCCAGGCCGCGCAGCAGCTCGTCCCGGTCGGCAGCCACGACCGCCGCACGGTGGTCGAAGGCCGCCCGCTTGGCGGCGAGCGTGTACGCCACATCGGCGGTGGCGAGGCCGGGCGCCCCTTCGAGGTGGGACCGCAGGCGGGCCGCCTGATCGCGCAGCGCCTCTCCGGACTTCGCGGAGAGCACGTACGGCAGGACGGAACCGGCCTGCTCGGTCGGGGCCGGTTCGGCTCCGCCGGCCGAGGCGAGGTCGTCGGGGGCCTGCTCGATGATCGTGTGCGCGTTGGTGCCGCTGATGCCGAACGACGAGATGGCGGCGCGGCGCGGGCGGCCGGTCTCCGGCCAGGCCGTCTGCTCGGTCAGCAGCGAGACGGCGCCCTCGGACCAGTCGACGTGCGGACTCGGCTCGTCCACGTGCAGGGTCTGCGGGAGCACTCCGTGCCGCATCGCCATCACCATCTTGATCACACCCGCGACGCCTGCCGCGGCCTGCGTGTGGCCGAAGTTGGACTTCACCGACCCCAGCCAGAGCGGCTGCTCGTCGGTGTGCTCCTGACCGTAGGTGGCCAGCAGGGCCTGCGCCTCGATCGGGTCGCCCAGCGTCGTGCCAGTGCCGTGCGCCTCGACCGCGTCGATCTCGGCGGCCGACAGGCGCGCGCTCGCGAGCGCGGCACGGATCACCCGCTGCTGGGACGGTCCGTTCGGCGCCGTGAGCCCGTTGCTCGCACCGTCCTGGTTCACCGCCGAACCCCGCAGCACCGCCAGCACCGGGTGGCCCTTGCGGCGGGCGTCGGAAAGCCGCTCGACCAGCAGCATGCCGACGCCCTCGCCCCAGCCCGTACCGTCGGCCGCGGCCGCGAACGGCTTGCAGCGGCCGTCGGCGGACAGGCCGCGCTGAATGCTGAACGCGACGAAAGTGCCGGGCGTCGCCATCACCGTCACACCGCCGGCCAGCGCCAGATCGCACTCGCCGTTGCGCAGCGCCTGGGCGGCCAGATGCAGGGACACCAGCGAGGACGAGCAGGCCGTGTCCACCGTGACGGCAGGCCCCTCCAGGCCGAAGGTGTAGGACACACGACCCGAGGCGACGCTGCCCGAACTCGACGTGCCGATGTAGCCCTCGAGCCCTTCCGGCGCGCGGTGCAGCAGCGTTCCGTAGTCGTTGTACATCACGCCCGCGAAGACGCCGGTGCGGCTGCCGCGCACCGTGGCCGGGTCGATCCCGGCGCGCTCGAACGCCTCCCACGACGTCTCCAGCAGCAGACGCTGCTGCGGGTCGGTGGCCAGTGCCTCACGCGGCGAGATGCCGAAGAACGTCGGATCGAAGTGGTGCGCGTCGTAAAGGAACCCGCCGTTCATGCTGTAGCTGGTGCCCGGGCGGTCGGAGTCGGGGTCGAAAAGCTCCGCCATGTTCCAGCCGCGGTCCTCGGGCATCGCGGAGATGGCGTCCCTGCCCTCCGAGACCAGGTCCCACAGATCCTCGGGGGTCCGCACACCACCGGGGAAGCGGCAGGCCATCGCCACGATCGCGATCGGCTCGTCGTCGCGCACGGTGATCGCGGTCGGGGCCGCCGCATCCTGCCGGCCGAGCAGTTCGGCACACAGATAGCGGGCCAGAGCGGTGGGCGTCGGGTAGTCGAAGACGAGGGTCGCGGGGAGCCGCACACCGGTCGCCGTGCCGAGCCGGTTGCGCAGCTCGACGGCGGTCAGCGAGTCGAAGCCGACCTCGCTGAAGGCACGCCCCGGCTCGACCGCCTCCGGACCGGCGAAGCCGAGCACCGCCGCGACCTGGGCACGGACAAGCTCGAGAACGGACCCGGCCCGCTCCGCCACGGGCAGCGCGGCCAACTGCCGGGCGAGCTTGCCCGCCGAGGCCGAACCCGCCCGCGCGGCACGCCGGGTGGGGACCCGGACCAGGCCGCTCAGCAGCGGCGGCAGCATCCCCCCGGCGGCGACCTGGGCACGCAGCATCGCGAGGTCCAGCTTCACCGGCACGAACAGCGCGGTGCCGGAGGCGCACGCCGTGTCGAAGAGGGCCAGGCCCTCCTGCTCGGACAGCGCGTTCACACCGCCGCGTCCCAGGCGCGACACGTCATCATCGCCGAGCTCGCTCGCCAGGCCGCCGGCCCACAGACCCCAGGCAAGCGACGTCGCCGCGCGCCCCTGCGACCTGCGGTGAGCGGCGAGGGCGTCCAGGAAGACATTCGCCGCGGCGTAGTTCGCCTGACCCGCGCCGCCGAAGACTCCGGCGGCGGAGGAGAACAGCACGAACGCCGACAGATCCATGCCCTGGGTCAGCTCGTGGAGGTTCCACACCGCGTCCACCTTCGGACGCAGCACCATGGACAGGCGCTCCGAGGTCAGCGAACCGACCACGCCGTCGTCCAGGACGCCCGCGGTGTGCACGACCGCCGACAACGGACGCTCCGCAGGAATCGCGTCCAGCACCGCGGCCAGCGCCTCACGATCGGCCACATCACACGCCGCCCACGCCACCGAAGCACCCAGATCCGCGAGCTCGGCCGTCAGCTGCGAGGCTCCGGGGGCGTCCTCACCGCGCCTGCTCACCAGCAGCAGGTTCCGCACGCCGTACTCGGTCACCAGATGACGCGCGAAGAGCCCGCCCAGCAGGCCGCTCGCGCCCGTCACCAGCACCGTGCCGTCGGCGTCCAGCTCGCGCTCCGCCGTAGCCGCGTTCGTGTCGGCCACGGCCCGGACCAGTCTCGGCACCCGGACGACACCGTCGCGCACCGCGGCTTCCGGCTCACCGGAGGCAAGCGCCGACGACAGCGCCTGCGCGTCGGCTTCGTCGTCGCCTGCACGGTCGAGGTCGACCAGGCCGAAGCGCCCCGGGTTCTCCGACTGCGCCGACCGCACCAGGCCCCACACCGGGGCGTGGACGAGATCCGTCACGTCCTCGCCCGGAAGCGCGTCCACCGCGCCCCGGGTCCGGAAGACCAGGCGTGAGCCGGCGAAGCGCTCGTCGGCCAGCCACTCCTGCACGAGGCCCAGCGCCCGCCCGGTCTCCGCGTGGACCGCGTCGGCCAGTTCCCCGGCCGCCTCGTCCGACAAGCACGGCACGACCACCACCGCGGGGACGGTGGCTCCTTCAGCGACAGCCGCGCCCAGCTCCGCGAGATCGGCGTACGCCGCACCCGGGCCGAGGGTCGTCCACTCCTCGGCCGAGACCCTCGAACCGCCCGACGGGACGGTCGTCCACTGGACCTGGAAGAGGGCGTCACCCTGCCCGCTGCCCGGCCCGGCGAACTGCTCCGGCGAGAACGTCCGCAGCGCGAGACTCCGCACGGAGGCCACCGGCGCGCCCTCGGCGTCCGCGACCTCCAGCGCCACCGCGTCACGGCCCGCCCGCGAGAGCCGCACCCTCAGCTCGGAAGCGCCCACGGCGTGCACGGCGACACCCGACCACGCGAACGGCAGACGCCCCTGCCCGGTGTCGTCGACGAGCCCGCCGACACCGATGGCGTGCAACGCGCCGTCCAGGAGTGCCGGGTGGAGGCCGAAGTGCTCGGCGCCCGGCTCGGCCTCCTCCCCGAGGGTCACCTCGGCAAAGACGTCCTCGCCCCGGCGCCAGACCCCCCGCAGTCCCTGGAAGAGCGGACCGTATTCGAAGCCGGCCCCGGCCAGGGCCTCGTACAGCCCGTCGATGGCGACCGGTTCCGCCCCGGCCGGGGGCCAGGCGGCCCACTCGAACGCCGGTTCCTCCGCCCTCTCCCCCAGGACCGCGGTCGCGTGCCGCACCCAGGGCTCGTCGTCGTCGGCCCGGTCGGCGCGGGAGTGGAAGGCCACGGGCCGCCGGCCCGACTCGTCGGGGGCCCCGACGCTGATCTGCAGTTCCGCTCCGCCGTCCTCGGGCAGCACGAGCGGGGCTTCCAGGGTGAGGTCCTCGAGCAGGCCGCAACCGACCTGGTCACCGGCGCGGACGGCCAGTTCGACGAAGGCCGTGCCGGGGAGCAGGACCGTACCCGAGACGGCGTGGTCGGCCAGCCACGGGTGAGTGTCGAGCGACAGCCGGCCCGTGAGCAGCAGGCCGTCTGCGTCCGCGAGAGCGACGGACGTCGCGAGGAGCGGGTGCTCGGCGGAGCGCAGGCCCGCCGAGGTCAGGTCCCAGCCGATGGTTCCGGCGTCGAGCCAGTAGTGCTCGCGCTCGAAGGCGTACGTGGGCAGGTCCACGCGCTGCGCACCCGTCCCGGCGAACACGGCCTCCCAGTCGACGGTGACGCCGTGGACGTAGGCCTCGCCCAGCGACAGCCAGAACCGCTCCAGACCGCCTTCGTTGCGGCGCAGCGACCCGATGACGGCCGCCTCACGGCCTGCGTCCTCGACCGTCTCCTGCAGCCCGACCGTCAGCACGGGGTGCGGGCTGGACTCGACGAACACCCCGAAGCCCTGCTCCAACAGGGTCCGGACCGCCTGCTCCAACTCCACGGTCTGGCGCAGGTTGTTGAACCAGTAGCCGCCGTCCAGCTCAGGCCCGGACACCCATTCGCCGGTCACCGTCGACAGGAACGGCACCTCAGCGTCGCCAGGGGCGATCGGCGCCAGCAGCTTCCCGAGCTCCTCCTCAAGCAGATCCACTTGCGCGGAGTGCGAGGCGTAGTCCACCGCGATCCGCCGCGCCCGCACCCCATCCGCCTCGCACGCGGCGAGGAGCTCCTCCAGGGCCTGCACATCACCGGACACCACAACCGAAGAGGGGCCGTTCACCGCGGCGACGGAGATCCGCTCATCGCCCCAGGCAGCGATCCGCTCCCGCACCTGCCCCGCAGGAAGCGCCACCGACACCATCCCGCCCAGACCCGCCAGCACCCGGCCGATCGCCTGACTGCGCAACGCAACCACGCGGGCGGCGTCCTCCAGCGACAGAATCCCCGCCACACAGGCCGCAGCGATCTCACCCTGCGAATGACCGATCACCGCCGCCGGACGCACCCCGGCCGCCTTCCACACCTCCGCCAGCGACACCATCACCGCGAACAACGCAGGCTGCACAACGTCAACGCGCTCCAACGACGGAGCACCCTCCACACCACGCAGCACATCCACCAACGACCAGCCTGTCAACGGCTCCAGCGCCCGCGCACACTCCTCCACCCGAGCCGCGAACACCGGCGACGAGTCGTACAGCTCCGCCGCCATGCCGACCCATTGCGAGCCCTGCCCCGGGAACACGAACACCGTCTTCCCGCCGACGGCTGATCCCTGGACGACATGGGACGACGCCTCGCCCGCGGCGAGAGCGGTGAGGGCCCGCACGTAGTCCGCACGCTCGCGGCCGACGACGACCGCGCGCCGCGCATGTGCGGCACGGGTGGTGGCCAGGGAGTGGCCCACGTCGGCAGATCGCAGGTCGGGGTGGGCGTCCAGGTGCGCGAGGAGGCGTTCGGCCTGGCCGCGCAGCGCGTTCTCGCTCTTGGCGGTCAGGGTCCAGGGCAAAGCGTCCGAAAGGCTCGACGCGACCAGGACGGGAGGCTGCTCCGGCTCCGCGGTAGCCGCTTCGCCGGCGGTCTCCTCGACCTCGGTGTCGGTCTCCGCCTCCGCAGGAGCGGGGGCAGTCGCCTCCTCGATGATGATGTGCGCGTTCGTCCCGCTGACGCCGAACGACGACACGGCGGCCCGGCGCGCGCGACCGGTCGCCGGCCACTCCCGGCCCTCCGTCAGCAGGGAGACCGCACCCGCCGACCAGTCGACGTTCGTCGAGGGCTGGTCGACGTGAAGGGTCCTGGGGAGTCTGCCGTTGCGGATCGCCATGACCATCTTGATGATGCCCGCGACGCCCGCGGCGGCCTGCGTGTGGCCGATGTTGGACTTGATGGACCCCAGCCAGAGCGGCTGCTCGTCGCTGTGCTCCTTGCCGTAGGTGGCCAGCAGCGCCTGCGCCTCGATGGGGTCGCCCAGCGTCGTGCCCGTGCCGTGCGCCTCGACGGCGTCGACGTCGGAGGGCGTGAGGCGCGCGTCGGCGAGTGCCGCGCGGATCACCCGCTGCTGGGACGGTCCGTTGGGGGCGGTGAGGCCGTTGCTCGCGCCGTCCTGGTTGACGGCGGAGCCGCGGATCACGGCGAGCACGGGGTGGCCGTTGGCGCGGGCGTCCGAGAGGCGCTCGACCAGCAGCATGCCCGCGCCCTCGGCCCAGCCCGTGCCGTCGGCCGCGTCGGCGAAGGACTTGCAGCGGCCGTCGAAGGACAGGCCGCGCTGCCGGCTGAATTCGGTGAAGGTGCCCGGCGTGGCCATGACGGTGGCGCCGCCGGCGAGGGCGAGCGAGCACTCGCCCTTGCGGAGCGACTGCATCGCGAGGTGCAGCGTGACGAGAGAGGACGAGCAGGCCGTGTCGACGGTGAGGGCGGGTCCCTCCAGGCCGAAGGTGTACGACACGCGGCCCGAGGCGACGCTGCTGGAGGCGCCCGTGACGAGGTACCCCTCGGCCTCCTCGGGGATGGCCCGGAGCCGTGCCGCGTAGTCGTGGTACATGACGCCCGCGAAGACACCGGTCCGGCTGCCGCGCAGCGTCGCCGGGTCGATGCCCGCCCGCTCGAACGCCTCCCACGAGGTCTCCAGCAGGAGCCGCTGCTGCGGGTCCATGGCCGCGGCCTCACGCGGCGAGATACCGAAGAACGCGGGGTCGAACCAGTTGGCGTCGTGCAGGAAACCGCCCTGCTGGACGTAGCTCGTGCCCTGCCCGTCGGGGTCGGCATCGAACAGCCGCTCCATGTCCCAGCCGCGGTCGGTGGGGAACGGGGAGATGGCGTCGGTGCCCTCCGACACCAGCCGCCACAGGTCCTCGGGCGACTCGACGCCGCCCGGGTAGCGGCAGCTCATGCCGACGATGGCGATCGGTTCCGGCTCCGCCGACTCGACCTCTTGAAGGCGGCGGCGGGTCTCGTGGAGATCGGCCGTCACGCGCTTCAGGAAGTACCGAAGCTTTTCCTCGTTCATGCTTGCATCCCTCGTACGGAAGTCAGAAAGGCGGAGTCGTCGGATGGGCGGACCGGACCGTCGCGTCAGGAGATCCCGAACTCCTTGCCGATGAAGTCGAAGAGGTCGTCATCGGTGGCGGTCTCCAGCGCTTCGGCCACGTCGGCACCCGCGGGACCCGCCGGCTCCCCGGCCGCGCTCCAGGCCGCCAGCAGGGCCTGCAGCCGCTCGGTGATCCGGTTCCGGCCGTCGTCGTCCGGTACGGCCTCGACGAGCGTCCGCTCGAGGCGGTCCAGTTCCGCGAGGAGCGGGGGAACCGCCGCGGCGCCGCCCTGCCAGAGCTCGTCCGTCAGGAATTCCACGATGGCGTTCGGGGTCGGGTAGTCGAAGACGAGCGTCGCGGGCAGCCGCACGCCCGTGGCCGCACCCAGGCGGTTGCGGAGCTCGACGGCGGTCAGCGAGTCGAAGCCGACGTCGCTGAACGACCGTGCCGCATCGACCGCTTCGGGACCCGCGAAGCCGAGGACCCCGGCGACTTGACCCCGCACCAGCTCCAGCAGTGCCTCTCCCCGTGCCTCCGGCGACAGGCCGGCAAGGCGCTCCCGGAGGGCCGCGCCTCCTTCCGCACCCGAACCGGCGGCGCCGGCGGCGCGCCTCGTCGGGACGCGTACGAGGCCGCTCAGCAGCGGCGGCAGCATCCCCCCGCCGGCGACCTGGGCGCGCAGGGCGGCCAGGTCGAGCTTGACGGGTACGAAGGCCGCGGTCGGCGAGGCGGCGGCGGTGTCGAAGAGGGCCAGGCCCTCCTGCTCGGACAGGGCGTTGACGCCGCCGCGTCCGAGGCGGGACACCTCACCGGCGTCCAGCTCGCCTGCCATGCCGCCGTCCCACAGGCCCCACGCGAGCGACGTGCCCGCCAGGCCCTGCGACCTGCGGTGAGCGGCGAGGGCGTCCAGGAAGACATTCGCCGCCGCGTAGTTCGCCTGACCCGCGCCGCCGAAGACTCCGGCGGCGGAGGAGAACAGCACGAACGCCGACAGATCCATGCCCTGGGTGAGCTGGTGGAGGTTCCACGCCGCGTCCACCTTCGGACGCAGGACCGCGGACAGGCGCTCCTCGTCCAGGGACGCGATGACGCCGTCGTCCAGCACACCCGCGGTGTGCACGACCGCCGTCAGCGGACGCTCGCCGGGTATCGCGTCCAGCACCGCGGCCAGTGCCTCACGGTCGGCGACATCACACGCCGCCCAGGAGACCGAGGCGCCCAGATCGGACAGCTCAGCGGTCAGATCCGCAGCACCGGGCGCGTCCAGGCCGCGCCGGCTCACGAGCAGCAGATCCCGTACGCCGTATTCGGTCACCAGATGGCGGGCGAACAGGCCGCCCAGCGCACCACTGGCACCGGTCACCAGCACCGTGCCGTTGAGGGCGAGCGTCGCGGTGTCCGGCTCCACCACCGCCCGCACCAGACGCGGCACCCGAACCGCGCCGTCCCGCACCGCGGCCTCCGGCTCGCCCATGGCGAGCACGGCGGGCAGCGCGCGGTAGAAGGCGTCGGTGTCATCGGCGTCGATCAGGCCGAAGCGGCCCGGGTTCTCCGACTGCGCGGACCGGATCAGGCCCCACACCGGCGCATGGGCCAGATCGGTCACCTCCTCACCCGGCACGACGGCGACCGCACCCCGAGTCAGGAACACCAGACGCGACTCGGCGAACCGCTCGTCGGCCAGCCACTCCTGCACCAGACCGAGCACGCGCCCGGTCTCCGCATGCGCCGCCTCGGGCAGGCCCTCGGCCGCGACAGCGGCCAGGGGCACCACCACGGCCGCCGGCACAGCCTGGCCCTCGTCGCCGGGGGCGGTGAGTGCAGCGAGGCCCGCGCAGGCCTCGTAGCGGAGGCCCGCGGCGTCGAGACCCGGGTGGCCGGAACCGTCACCGGTGAGCAGGGCCATGGGCCGCTGCTCGGTGACCGGCAGCGCGTCGAGGGGCGTCGCCGTCCAGTCGACCTCGAAGAGCGATTCCATACGTCCGGTGCGCGCTGCCGCGCCGATCTGCTCGGGCGAGACGGCCCGCAGCACCAGAGACTCCACCGAGGCGACCGGCGACCCGGCCGCATCCGCCAGGTGCAGGGACACCGTGTCGCGGCCGGCCGGTGCCAGACGGACCCGTACCGCCGCCGCGCCGGCGGCGTGCAGGCGCACTCCGCCCCAGGCGAACGGCAGACGTCCCTGCCCGGTGTCCTCCACGAGTCCGCCGAGACCGGCGGCGTGCAGGGTGGCGTCCAGAAGGGCCGGGTGCAGACCGAACCACTCGGCGGTCGCCGCGGATTCCTCGTCGAGGCTCACCTCGGCGTAGATCTCGTCGCCCTCCCGCCAGGCCGAGCGCAGGCCCTGGAAGACGGGGCCGTAGTCGAATCCGGCGGCCGCGAGCCCATCGTAGAGCCCGTCGATGTCGATCGGCTCCGCGCCGGGCGGCGGCCAGGCCGCCAGGTCGAAGGCGGGGGCGGGGGCCGTGGCCGCGGCGGTGAGCAGACCGGCCGCGTGCCGCGTCCACGGCTCGTCGGCAGATGCGTTCTCGCCGCGGGAGTGCAGCACCACGGCCCTGCGGCCGTCGTCGTCCGCGCCGGCGACGGCAAGCCGCAGTTGCACGCCGCCCGTCTCCGGCAGCACCAGCGGCGCCTGCAGCGTCAGGTCGTCCAGGACCTCGCAGCCGACCTGCTCGCCGGCGCGCATCGCCAGCTCGACGAAGGCGGTGCCCGGCAGGAGGACCGAGCCCATGACCGCGTGGTCCGCGAGCCACGGGTGCGTGGTCAGTGAAAGGCGCCCGGTGAAGACGACCCCGTCCGAGTCCGGCAGCTCGACCGCCGCTCCGAGCAGCGGGTGGTCCGCCGCGCCGAGCCCGGCCGAGGTGACGTCCCCGATGAAGTGGCCGCCCGACTCCAGCCAGTACCAGTCGCGCTGGAAGGCGTAGGTGGGCAGCTCGACCTGGCGGCCGCCGGTCGGCGTGAAGTACGCCTCCCAGTCGACGGTGACACCGGTGGCGTGGGCCTGGGCGAGGGCGGTGGTGACGGTCTCGGCCTCGGGGCGGGTGGAGCGCAGGACGGGGGCGAAGGTGGCTCCGTCGCCGGTCAGGCACTCCTGGGCCATGGCGGAGAGGACTCCGTCGGGGCCGAGCTCCAGGTACGTGGTGACACCCGCGGCCTCCAGGGCGCGGACGCCGTCGAGGAAGCGGACGGCCTCACGGACGTGGCGGACCCAGAAGTCGGGCGACGTCACCTCGTCGGTGACCAGAGCGCCAGTGAGGTTGGAAACGAGGGGGATGCGGGGCGCGGCGTAGGACAGGCCCTCGGCGACCTTCCGGAAGTCCGCGAGCATGGCGTCCATGTGCGGGGAGTGGAACGCGTGGCTGACCGTCAGACGCTTGGTCTTGCGGTCCTTGAACTCGGCCACGATCGCCGTCGCCGCGTCCTCGTCGCCGGCGATGACGACCGACTGGGGGCCGTTGACGGCGGCGATGCTCACCCGGTCGGTGAGGAGCGGCAGAACCTCGTCCTCGGCCGCCTGCAGCGCGATCATCACGCCACCGGCCGGCAGCGCCTGCATGAGCCTGCCACGGGCGGCGACCAGGGTGCACGCGTCCTCCAGGGACAGCACCCCGGCGACGTGCGCCGCGACGATCTCGCCGATGGAGTGACCGGCCAGGAAGTCCGGCTTCACACCCCAACTCTCCAGCAGCCGGAACAGCGCCACCTCCACCGCGAACAGAGCGGGCTGTGTGTACGCGGTCTCGTGCAGCAGATCGCCGTCGTCACCGAACATGACGTCCTTCAGCGGCACGTCGAGGTGCGCGCAGACCGCGTCCAGCGCATCGGCGAAGACGGGGTAGGCGTCGTACAACTCCCGGCCCATACCGAGCCGCTGGCTGCCCTGGCCGGTGAAGAGGAAGGCGAGCCTCCCGGTGCTCACGGTGCCCCGTGTCACCGACGCCGCCGGGCCAGCGGCCTCCAGCGCGGCCAGGCCGCGAAGCAGCTCGTCGCGGTCGGAGCCGACGACCGCCGCACGGTGCTCGAAGGCAGCACGCTTGGTGGCGAGCGTGTAGGCGACGTCGGCGGCGGCGAGGCCGGGCGCCGCTTCGAGGTGTGCCCGGAGGCGTGCCGCCTGGTCGCGAAGGCCGTCCGGCGCCTTCGCCGACAGCACGTACGCAAGTACGGAACCGTCGTCCTCGGCGGGAGCCTGGGCGACGCTGTTGCTCGGGGCGAGGTCGTCGGGGGCCTGCTCGATGATCGTGTGGGCGTTGGTGCCGCTGATGCCGAACGACGAGACGCCGGCGCGGCGCGGGCGGCCGGTCTCCGGCCAGTCCATCTGCTCGGTCAGCAGGGAGACCGCGCCCTCGGACCAGTCGACGTGCGGGGTCGGCTCGTCCACGTGCAGCGTCCTGGGCAGGACCCCGTGACGGATCGCCATGATCATCTTGATGATGGCCGCGACACCTGCCGCGGCCTGCGTGTGACCGATATTGGACTTGATCGAGCCCAGCCACAGCGGCTGCTCGTCGCCGTGCTCCTGGCCGTAGGTAGCGAGGAGCGCCTGCGCCTCGATCGGGTCGCCCAGCGTCGTGCCCGTGCCGTGGGCCTCGACGGCGTCGATCTCGGCCGCGGTGAGCCGGGCATTGGCCAGGGCCTGCCGGATCACTCGCTGCTGGGACGGGCCGTTGGGGGCGGTGAGGCCGTTGCTGGCGCCGTCCTGGTTGATCGCCGAACCCCGCACGATGGCCAGCACCGGGTGGCCGTTGCGCCGGGCGTCGGACAGCCGCTCCACGAGCAGCATGCCCGCGCCCTCGGCCCAACTGGTTCCGTCGGCAGCGGCCGCGAAGGACTTGATCCGGCCGTCGGGGGCCAGGCCACGCTGGCGGCTGAACTCGGTGAAGGTGCCGGGCGACGCCATGACCGTCACACCACCGGCCAGTGCCATCGTGCACTCGCCGTTGCGCAGCGCCTGGATCGCCCAGTGCAGCGCCACCAGCGACGACGAGCACGCGGTGTCGACCGTGACCGCCGGACCCTCGAGCCCGAACGCGTACGACACACGACCCGACGCGATACTCCCCGAGTTACCCGTGCCGAGATACCCCTCGACGCCTTCGGGAACAACCGTCAGACGACTTGAGTAGTCGTGGTACATCACACCGGCGAAGACGCCGGTGTGGCTGCCGCGCATCGCGGCCGGGTCGATGCCCGCCCGCTCGAACGCCTCCCACGACGTCTCCAGCAACAGACGCTGCTGCGGGTCCATCGCAACGGCTTCACGCGGCGAGATCCCGAAGAACGCGGGGTCGAACCGACCAGCGTCGTGGAGGAAGCCACCCGATTGCGTGTAGCTGGTGCCCCGGCCGTCCGGGTCCGGATCGAACAGCGCGTCCAGATCCCACCCACGACCCTGCGGGAACGGCGAGATCGCATCGCCACCACCGACCAC
>NZ_FZOF01000004.1 GCF_900188405.1 Actinacidiphila glaucinigra
GACCGCCTGGTGCGGATCTTCACCGCCCAGGGCGTGGAGGTCCAGGCCCTCCAAGGGCTGGACCTGCTGGTCCAGCAGGGCGAACTGATGGCCCTGGTCGGCGCGTCCGGCAGCGGAAAATCCACCCTGCTGAACATCCTCGCCGGCCTCGACACCCCCACCGCCGGCGCCGCCTCGGTGGCCGGGTTCGACCTGCTCGCCCTCGACGCCGGCGCACGCCTGCGCTACCAACGCGAAGTCGTCGGCTTCGTCTGGCAGCAGACCTCACGCAACCTGCTGCCCTACCTCACCGCCCTCCAGAACGTCGTCCTGCCCATGCGCCTTTCCGGCCGCGTCAAGGGCCGCAAGGCACGCACCGACCGCGCCACCGAACTCCTGGAGATGATGGGCGTCGGCTACTGCGCCGACCGCCGCCCCCAGCAGATGTCCGGCGGCGAACAGCAACGCACCGCCATCGCCGTCGCCCTGGCCAACCACCCCTCCCTCGTCCTGGCCGACGAACCCACCGGGCAACTGGACTCCGCCACCGGCGAACAGGTCTTCGCCGCGTTCCGCACCGCCAACGCACAACTCGGCACCACCATCGTCGTCGTCACCCACGACCAGGCCGTCGCCACCGCCGTCGACCGCACCGTCGCCATCCGCGACGGCCGCACCGCCTCCGAAGTCGTCCGCCGCACCAGCGTCGACGACGAAGGCCGCACCACCGTCCACGCCAGCGAATACGCCACCGTCGACCGCTCCGGCCGCCTCCAACTCCCCCGCGACTACACCCACGCCCTCGACATCCGCAACCGCGTCATGCTCGAACTCGAACCCGACCACATCGCCGTCCGCCCCGACGACAACGCCGAGGGCACGCCGAGTTCGTAGCTCCGGCGCGATCGGCGCTGCGCCCCCGCGCCGCGCCGGCCTCACTGCAGCAGGCGTGCGGGCAGCGCCGTCTCACAGGCCGCGCCGCCGCTCCCGGGCTCCACGCGGTGCAGGGTCGGGCCCGGTCGTTCCGCGACCACCTCCGTGAGCGCACCGTCGGTGAACAGGGCCGCCGCGCCGTCGTCCAGGCCCCAGCCCGCGGGCAGTTCCCCCGCGGCCACGGCGGCACGGAACGCAGGCCCGCGGGCGGGCTCGCTGTCGTAGTGCGGGCAGAAGCCGCCCGGGAGCAGGCCGAGGCCGTCGCGCAGGGGCGTGACAGGACCGAAGGAGTCGGTGAGGCAGGCCCCGAACCAGCAGTTGGCCCCGGCGCTGATGCCGCAGAGAAGCACCCCGGCTTCGTAGGCCTCGCGGAGGACCGCGTCGAGGCCGTGCACCCGCCACACGGCGAGCATGGCCGCGGTGCTGCCGCCGCCGACGTAGACGACGTCCTGGGAGAGGACGAAGGAACGCAGGTCCCGGTGGTCGCGGCTGAAGAGCGGCAGGTCGGTGGGTTCGCAGTCGCGCGCCGCGAACGCCGCGTGGAACTCCTCGACGTACGCCCGCGCGTCACCGCTCGCCGTGGGAACGAAGCAGACCTTCGGGCGGGGCCGTCCGGTGGTGCGCAGCAGATACGTGTCGAGCGGTGAGCCGGGCGTACCGGGCATTCCGGAGAACCCGCCGCCCAGCAGCACGATCCTTCTCTTCGCGGTCATGGGGTCATCCTTGACGCCCCCTCGACGGGCCACGCCGCTCACCCCGGACGGGTTCGGGAACGGCTCCCGGCGCCGGCGGACCAACGACTCTGACGCGAAGTCGGACGCATGTCAATATGTATTCCTAATTTACGAGAATCCCGGAACGCGCTGCGCCCAAAACCTTGACAGGCTCTTCCCGGCGGGTGCATGTTCGGCAACGTTGTCATCGCGATGGCAACGTTGTCATCGCCATGATGCCAGGCCGTCTCGTCATTGAACATCCCTGAACGGAGCCGCTGTTCATGCCGGATATGTCCTCCTTGCCCTCCCGACGCGCCGTACTCTCCACCGGCTCCACCCTCCTCGCGGGGTTCGGGCTCGGCATGGCCTTCCCCGCCGCCGCCTCCGCCGGGACGCGGCCCTCCGACCCCACCGGCGCCCGGGGCGAACTCGCCGCGTACCGCCCGGTCACCGTGTCCTCCACCGACTACGCCCCCACACCGGGCGAGTTCGCCGTCGACGGCCTCGACCGGGTCGGCGTGCGGGGCTCCGGATGGCGGGCCGCCGCCGGTGACCCCCAGTGGATATCCGTCGACCTCCAGGCCCTGTGCGAGGTCGAGTCGGTGCGCCTGACCTTCGAGGCGACGGCCGACGACCCGCCGTACACCCCCGGGACCGGCGGCAATCCCCGCGACAACACCACCGGCCAGGAGATCCTGTCGAGTTGCGCGGTCGCCTTCGTGATCGAGACCTCGCGCGACGGCACGTCGTGGAGCGTCGCGCACCGCACCGACGACGGCAAGGGCGGGGTCGTGGACATCGCCCTGCCCAAGCCCGTCACCGCCCGCTGGGTGCGGATGACCGTCACCAAGCGCTCCAACGCCAACCCGCTCGGCCTCAACGGCTTCCAGGTGTACGGCACCCCGCGCGGCCACCGCCCCGACGCCACCGGCTGGACCGACTGGGGCACCCACCACCGCACGCCCCCGGCCCTGGAGGTCGCCGAGGACGGCACCGTGCCGCTGGAGTCCGGCTGGGACCTGACCATGGACGACTGGGCGGGCGGCACCGCCTCGGAACTGTCCGCGCCGTCCGTGGACACCAGCGCCTGGCTGCCCGCCGTCGTGCCCGGGACCGTGCTGTCCTCGCTCGTGGCGGAGGGGCACCTGCCCGACCCCGTCGCCGGCTTCGCCAACCTGCACATCCCCGAGGCCCTCTCCCGCCACTCCTGGTGGTACCGGCGCGAGTTCCGCCTGCCCAAGGGCCTGCGCACCGGCGCCGGACGCCGCGTCTGGCTCGAGTTCGACGGGGTCAACCACGAGGCCGACATCTGGCTCAACGGCAAGCAGGCCGGCACCCTCACCTTCCCCTTCGCCCGCGCCGCCTACGACGTGACCGCGCTGCTGGCCGCCGACGGCCCGCAGGCCCTCGCGGTGAAGATCAGCCCCATGCCGTTCCCGGGCAGCCCCGGCGACAAGGGCTCCGCCGGGCTCGCCTTCGTCGACGCCGGCGCGAACATGATGAACCGCAACTCGCCGACCTACCTGGCCTCCTCCGGCTGGGACTGGATGCCCGCCGTACGCGACCGGGCCGCCGGCATCTGGAACCACGTACGGCTGCGCTCCACCGGCGACGCCGTCCTCGGCGACCCCCGCGTCGACACCGTCCTGCCGGACCTGCCCGGCACCGGCACGGCCGAGGTGACCGTCGTCGTCCCGGTCCGCAACGCCGCCTCGGACGCCCGTTCCGTCACCGTCACCGCCGCGTTCGACGGCGTACGCGTGCAGCGGACGGTCACCGTGCCCGGGGGCGGCGGCACCGACGTCGTCTTCACCCCGGCCTCGGACCCGAAGCTGCGTCTGCGGAACCCGAAGCTGTGGTGGCCCAACGGCTACGGCGAGCCGGAGCTGCACCGCCTCACCCTCACCGCCTCCGTGGCCGGTCAGGAGAGCGACCGGCGCACCACGCGCTTCGGCCTGCGCCAGTTCGGCTACGAGTACGACGTCCCGCTCACCTTCCAGTCGGGCTCCAACGCCTACGCGCAGACGGTGACGTTCACCCGGCGGACCGCCCGCTACGTGCGCGTCCTGTGCCGCACCCGGGCCACCGACTGGGGCTCGTCGATGTGGGCCCTGTCGGTCGCCGACAGCACCGTGCCCGATCTCGACCTCGCCCTGCACAAGGACGCCACCGCCTCCTCCACCGACGACCCGTCCAACCGGCCCGGCAACGTCACGGACGGGGACCCGGGCACGCGCTGGTCGTCGAAGTTCGAGGACGACCAGTGGGTCCAGGTCGACCTCGGCTCCGCGGTCGCCTTCGACCGCGTCGTCGTCACCTGGGAGCAGGCGTACGCCGAGACGTACACCGTCCAGGTCTCCGACGACGGCGACGAGTGGACCGACGCCGCGTCCGTCGACAACTCCGCCGTCCCGCTGCCCTTCCAGACCTCGGGCTCGGCGAGCCTGCAGGACGTGGAGTTCGCCGCGACCACGGCCCGCTACCTGCGCATCCTCTGCCACACGCGCGCCACCAGCTGGGGCTCGTCGATGTGGGGCCTGTCGGTGGTCGACAGCGGCACGCCCGGCACCGACCTGGCGCTGCGCAAGGAGGCCACCGCCTCGTCCTTCGAGGGCGACGGCAGCGGGCCGGGCAACGCGGTGGACGGCAAGCCGGGCACCCGCTGGTCCTCGAAGTACGAGGACGAGCAGTGGATCCAGGTCGACCTGGGCTCCGCGGTGCGGTTCGACCGGGTCGTCATCACCTGGGAGCAGGCGTACGCCAGGACGTACACCGTCCAGGTCTCCGACGACGGCGACGAGTGGACCGACGTGAAGTCCGTCGACAACTCCACCGTGCCGCTCAAGATCAGCGTCAACGGCGTCCGCGTCTTCGCCCGCGGCGGCAACTGGGGCTGGGACGAGCTGCTGCGCCGCATGCCCGCGGAGCGCATGGACGCGGCCGTGCGCATGCACCGCGACATGAACTTCACGATGATCCGCAACTGGGTCGGCAGCAGCAACCGCGAGGAGTTCTACGCCAGTTGCGACGAGCACGGCCTCCTGGTGTGGAACGACTTCCCCAACGCCTGGGCGATGGACCCGCCCAACCGCCAGGCCTTCCTCGACCTGGCGCGGGACACCGTGCGGCGCTACCGCATCCACCCCAGCGTCGTGGTGTGGTGCGGCGCCAACGAGGGCAACCCCCCGGGACCGGTGGACGACGGGATGCGCTCCGCGGTCCGCGCGGAGGCCCCCGCCCTGCTCTACCAGAACAACTCGGCCGGCGGCATCGTCTCCGGCGGCGGCCCCTACGGCTGGGTCGAGCCCGAGCGGTACTACTCCGCGTCCACCTACGGCGGCGGCGGCTTCGGGTTCCACACCGAGATCGGCATGCCCGTCGTCTCGACGGCCGAGACGATGCGGCGCATGGCCGGCGACGAGCCCGAGTGGCCGGTCGGCGGTGTCTGGTACCACCACGACTGGAGCACCCGCGGCAACCAGGCCCCGCAGAACTACCGCGCGGCCATCGAGGGCCGGCTCGGTACCGCGGAGGACCTCGACGACTTCGCCCGCAAGGCGCAGTTCGTCAACTACGAGAACTTCCGCGCCATGTTCGAGGCCTGGAACGGCCGGCTGTGGGAGGACGCCTCCGGCCTGATGCTGTGGATGTCGCACCCCGCGTGGTACAGCACGGTGTGGCAGACGTACGACTACGACTTCGACGTCAACGGCGCCTACTACGGCGTCCGCAAGGCCTCCGAGCCCGTCCACGTGCAGGCCGACCCGGTGAGCGGGAAGGTCGTGGCGGTCAACCACACGCCCCGGGCCCTGAAGGGCGTGACGGTCACCGCCCGCCTGCTCGACCTGTCCGGCCGTCCGCTGTCCGCGGAGCGGCGCGGCACGGTGGACGTGGCGGCGTCCGAGAAGGCCGACGCGTTCACCGTGGCCTGGACGGACGACCTGCCGGACTTCCACCTGCTGCGGCTGCGGCTGGCGGACCGGCAGGGCGAGGTGCTGTCGGAGAACGTCTACTGGCGCTACCGCAAGCCCGAGCACATGCAGGCGCTCAACAAGGCGGCACGGACCCGGGTCTCCGCCGACGTCACGGACACCGACCTGTCGGGCGACCGCCACGGGCTGACCGCGCGGGTGAGCAACCGGGGATCCTCGGTCGCCGCCCTGGTCCGGCTCTCCCTGCTGGACTCCCGCTCCGGCGACCGGGTGCTGCCGACGCTGTACAGCGACAACTACCTGTGGCTGCTGCCCGGTGAGAGCCGCACGGTGACGCTGTCCTGGCCGGCCGGGGCGCTGCCGTCGAAGCGGCCGAAGCTGCGGGTCGACGGGTACAACGTGCCCGCGGTCACCGCGCAGCCGTAGCCGCTCGCGCCGCCGTGGCGGTCGCCTTCCGGGTGGCCGCCACGGCGGTCCCGCGCGCCGGGAACCCGTCCCACATCGCGCACGTCTGACAGGAGGTGACGACTTCTCCAACCCTGATGCGCCCGGCGCGGTTCGGCGACCTGGCGGCCATCGTGGACGTGCACACGCAGGCACGTGCCGCTTACTACCAGGCGGGCGGCCTGCCCGGCTCAGAGATCGACAGTCCCGACGGGTGGGCGCGCCGCCGTGCGACCTGGGCGCACGCGATCCAGTCGAGCGCGACGACGGTGCTGTGCGCCGTCGAGGACACCGAGGTGGTCGGTGTGGTGGCCATGGGGCCGCCCAAGGAGGGCGCGGAGGCCGCGCCCTCGTGCGGTGAGCTGCACCGGATCCATGTGCGTCCGGACCGCTGGGGCCGCGGCGTCGGGGGGCTGCTGCACGCCGAGTTCGTGAGCTTCCTGCAGGAGTCCTCCCTGGAGACGGGGCTGCTGGACGCCTGGGAGCGCAACAGCCGAGCCCTCGCCTTCTACACCCGCCACGGCTGGGTCCCGCAGGGCGGTCGCCGCCCGGGCCCGGGTGGCGTCGACTTCCTGCGCCTCCGGCTCGACCTGCGCGGCCGCGTCGCCGCGACCGCGGCGTCGGGCAGCACCGTGCCGCTGGACTGACCGGCGGCGCCTGGCATCCTGTGCGGCGTGCTGATCAAAGGCTACGACCACGGACCGCTGACGGCCGGTGAGACGCTGACGGACCGGCCCGGCTTCTGGGCGAACCACCTCCTGGGGTGGTGCCAGGCCGGGCCGGACGGAGCGCGTCCCGAACCGGAGTGGTTCGGGGACGACGGGGCCGACACCGACGCCCTGGCGGAGGTGCTGTACGACGGGCGGGCCTGGCCGGTCCTGCGGGTACCGTTCGGGGGCGGCCACTGTGCCGCGGCGGTCTTCCGGAACCTCGACGGCGACCCCGGGCTGGACTTCCTGCTGACCCACCCCGGCTGGACGCGTGCGGAGACCCTGCTCTCGTACGACGGCGACCGCTGCGGCCCCGGTCTGCGCTGGCGCCAGCTGCTGCACGTCGCCGCCTCCGTGCCGGATGCCGGGCCGGGTCACGGCCCGGACGAGGGCCTGTCCGACCCCGCCGCCCGGCTGCTGCTCCTGCTGCCCCTGCTCACCGACGGCCCACGGCATGCGGCGGAGGCCGTTCCGCGGATCGCCTCCGCGCTCACGGCGGTCGGCGCCCCGGGGGAGACCGCCGCACTCGCGGCCCGGTGCCTCATCGGCGGGACGCAGGACGGGATCTGGCACGAGCCGACGTGGCGCTCGCCGCTCAGCGGCGGCGGTTCCCGTTCCGGGGAGGCCGCCGGACGGCCCGTCTCGTGGCCGTCGCCGGGCCTCGGCCTGACCGCCGCCGAGCAGGAGCGGCTGGCCCGCGCCCTCGGCCGGGACGGGGAGCCGTCCGCGGGGGTCAGTGCGCGATCGACGTGACCCATTCCTTCACGGTGACGACGTCCGCCTGCCGCGGGAAGACCTTCCCGGTGAGCACGCGGTGCACCTCGGGGTCGGAGTCCAGGCACCCGTCCGCCAGTACGGTCAGGCCGAAGTCCAGGTCGGCCGCCTGGCGCAGCGTGGACAGGACCACCCCTGAGGTGGCGATGCCGGTCAGGACGAGGCTGTCGACGCCGCGCGCCCGCAGGACCATGTCGAGGTCGCTGCCGGCGAAGGCGCTGACACGCTTCTTGGTGACGACGACGTCGCCGGGCGCGGGCGCCACGTCGGGGTGGATCTGCGCGCCCGGGTCGCCCGCGGCGAAGCCGCCGCCGCGGGCGAGCGCGCCGAAGGTCTTGTTGCGCGGGCTGACCTCCGGGTGCCCGGCGCGGAACCCGATGACGACGTGGACGACGGGGATGTCCGCGGCGCGCGCGGCGTCGATGGCGTCGCGCACCCGGGACAGGTAGCCGGCGTCCACGGTGAAGCGGTCCGTGATGGCCCGCTGGACGTCCATCACGAGGAGTGCGCTGTGCGCCATTCTTGCTGTCCTTCGTTCGTGCCGTTGGGTTCGTTCGGGTCGTCCCCGCCGCCGGGCCGGCGCGCCGCGGGGGTGTCGCGGCGGCCGCGCAGCGCGGAGGCGAGCGCGGCGATCAGGGCCATGACGGCGGCCGCGCCGAAGACGGTGACGAGTCCGTGGTGGAAGGGACCGGAGACGAGCGTGGGGAAGAAGGCGGTTCCGGTCAGGACGTGCACCTGGTGCTCGGGCAGGGTGGCCAGCACCCCGCTGGGCCCGAGCAGGTGGCCGATGGGGTTGTCGCCGAGGAAGGTGGCGAACAGGGTGCTGACCGGCGGCAGTCCGGCGACCTGCTCGGCGGTGCCGGCGGGCACGCCGTTCGCCCGCAGGCCGCTCTCCAGCGTCCGCGGCAGCGAGCCGGCCAGCCCGGCGATCATCAGCGAGAAGCACAGGCCGATGGAGAGCGCGGTCCCGGAGTTCTGGAAGGTGGACCGCATGCCCGAGGCGACGCCGCGGTGTTCGGGCGCGACGCTGCCCATGATCGCCGAGGTGTTCGGGGCCGAGAACATGCCCTGCCCGATGCCGCTCACCAGCAGCAGCGCCGCGAAGGCGGGGTACGGGAAGTCGACGGGGAGGGCGAGCAGGCCGACGAACGAGGCCGCCACCAGGACGAGTCCTGTGGTGGAGAACAGCCGCGCGCCGAAGCGGTCCGACAGGTGCCCTGACACCGGCCCGGCCAGCAGGAAGCCGACGGTAAGCGGCAGCATGAAGATGCCGGCCCACAGGGGCGTCTGCTCGAAGTCGTAGCCGCGCAGCGGCAGCCAGATGCCCTGCAGCCAGATGATGAGGGTGAACTGCAGGCCGCCGCGGGCGATCGCGGTGAGCAGCACGGCCAGGTTGCCGGCGGCGAACGCCCTGACGCGGAACAGCGCGAGCTGGAACATCGGTTCCGCGACCCGGGTCTCCGCGAAGCAGAACACCACGAGCAGCAGCACGCCCGCCGCCAGGCCGCCCAGCACCCACGGGTTGGTCCAGCCCGTGGGGTGGCCGCCGTAGGGCTGGATGCCGTACGTGATGGCGGCGAGCAGTCCCCCGGCCCCCGCGGTGAAGGTGAGGTTGCCGATCCAGTCGACGCGCCCGGGCTTGCGCGTGCCGGTCTCCCGCAGGCTGCGGTACGACCAGACGGTGCCGACGATGCCGATGGGCACGCTCACCCAGAACACGGCGCGCCAGTCGATGGTCGCCAGCAGGCCGCCCGCGATCAGCCCGAGGAACTGGCCCGCGAGCGCGGTGATCTGGTTGATGCCCAGCGCCATGCCGCGCTGCCGGGCGGGGAAGGCGTCGGTGAGGATGGCCGCGGAGTTCGCGGTCAGCATCGACCCGCCGACGGCCTGCACGATCCGGAAGCCGATCAGCCACAGGGCGCCGCCCCCGCCCCTGAGCGGGTCGAGGGAGAGCGCGAGCGACGCGCCGGCGAAGATCGCGAAGCCCATGTTGTACATCCGGACCCGGCCGAACATGTCGCCGAGCCGGCCAAGCACGACCACCAGCACGGCGGAGACCAGCAGGTAGCCGAGGATCATCCAGAGCAGGTAGCCGATGTTGCCGGGGGCGAGCGGGTCGAGGCCGATGCCGCGGAAGATGGCCGGCAGGGAGATGATCACGATCGAGGCGTCGATGGTCGCGATCAGCACGCCGAGCGTCGTGTTCGACAGCGCCACCCACTTGTAGCGGCCGCCGTCGTCCACCCGCGCGGTGGTCACAGCTTCTCCGCCAGCCGGTCCAGCAGGGGCAGCGCGTCGACGAGCTGCCGCCGTTCCTCGGCGGTGAACTGCCCTCCCAGCACGGCGGCCAGCCGCTGCACCGACTCCGACCGCCGGTCCGCGAGCACCTTCCGCCCCGCCTCCGTCACCGTCATCACGACGCGCCGCCTGTCGTGTGCGTCCGGCCTGCGGCTCACCAGCCCGCGTTCCTCAAGTCCGGCCAGCGTCGTCGCCATCGCCTGCGGGCGCACCCGCTCCAGCTCGGCCAGCGACCCCGGCGAATCCGGGCCGTCCCGGTCCAGCCGGGCGATCACCGACACCTCCGACAGCGTGACGTCGCCGACGGCGTGCGCCTGCCGCAAGCGCCGCGCGATCCGCCCCACGCTCAGCCGCAACGCGGCCCCGACCTCGGTCGGCTCACCGGCTTCGAGTGCCTTGGCATCCATATTCAGTAACAGTAGGTTGATCAATCTGATGTAACTATCCGACTCCGGTCAAGAGCGGGCCAAAAGCCGGCTCCCGCCGAACCGTCCGACAGGGAGGGTCATGGACCTCGGCAAGCGGCCCATCGGCCGGGTCAGCCTGGACAAGGGATCAAGGGCGACCATCCCCCTGGAGAAGAAGGACCCGGAACCGACCATCGTGGCGTCCCTCGAATGGGACGGCGGCAGCGACGCACGCCGGAGCCAGGGGGCCGACCTGGACCTCTACGCGCTCTTCGTCCCGGCCGCCGAGGCCGTCCACGGGGCCGACCTGCCACCGGGTCACGTCCTGGAGCGTCCCCCCGGCGGGATGCTGAACCACGCCGCCCGGGAGGCGAGGAAGGCACACGGCGCCGAACTCGCCAGGCGTGTCGACGCCGGGCACGCGGTGTTCTGGAAGAACCTCGGGGCCCTGGACGAGGCGCCGTTCATCCAACTCGACGGCGACTCCCGCGAACCCGGCACCGAGACCATCCGCGTCCGGCGCGCCTCCGCGCAGGGATACGCGCTGATCTGCGCCTACAGCGCCGTGTCCAACGGCTTCGGCAGTTTCCGGAGTTACGGCGCCCGCGCGGTGGTGACCGACGGCCGCGGTTCGACGGTGACCGTTCCCCTGTACGAGGAGAACAGCTTCGCCTACTGGGTCGCCATCGCCTTCATCGATTTCACGGATCCGGGAGGAGTGGGCATCCAGCACGTCGAGCGCTACGGCCGGCGGTGGTCCGAGAGCCGTCCCGTCCTGCACACGGACGGAACGATCGTCATGGACCGGGGCCCCGCGCAGTTCAAACGAGGGTGACGGGGGCGCCCGGGACCCCCCGCTTGCGGGAGACCCACAGACAGCGCATAAGGTTAGGCTCGCCTAATACTTCAAAGGTGAACCACGTACAGGAGCTCCACATGTCTGTTCGGCGCCGCGGCTCAGCCGCCGTCGCTGTCGCCATCGCCGCCGCGCTGTCCCTCGCGGCCTGCGGTGGGTCCAGCAGCAACGGGAAGGAGGGCAGCGCAGCCGCCTCGGCGACCGCCGGGTCCAAGGACTCCAAGTCCGTCGCGCAGGGCGGCGAGGACTTCGGGGACGCCGCGGAGAAGACCGCCGCGATGGGCACCACCGCCAAGCCGGGCGAGTGGCCGCGGACCATCACGCACGCCATGGGCAGCACCGTCCTCAAGGCGCAGCCGAAGCGCGTCGTCGTCCTGGACGTGGGTGAGCTCGACAACGTCGTCTCGCTCGGCATCAAGCCGGTCGGCCTCGCGCCCACCGAGGGTTCACCGGAGCTCCCGTCCTACCTCGACGGGAAGGCGGGCAAGCCCGCGAACATCGGCACCATCAACAGCCTCAACCTCGAGGCGATCGCCGCGCTCAAGCCGGACCTGATCCTGGGCAGCCAGCTGCGCGCCGCCGACTCCTACGACGAGCTCTCGCAGATCGCGCCGACCGTCTTCTCCATCCGCCCCGGCTTCACGTGGAAGGAGAACTACCTCCTCAACGCCGCCGCGCTGGACAAGACCGCGCAGGCCAAGGCGAACCTGGACGCCTACGCGAAGAAGGCGTCGGACCTCGGCACGAAGCTGGGCGCCGACAAGCCGGTCGTGTCGATGGTGCGTTACATGCCCGAGGGCAAGATCCGCCTCTACGCGAACGACTCCTTCATCGGCACCATCCTCAAGGACGTCGGCATCCCGCGGCCGAAGAACCAGGACATCGAGGACCTGGCCGCCGAGATCAGCGCCGAGAACATCGACCAGGCCGACGCCGACTACATCTTCACCGGCGTCTACGGCGACCCCAAGGCCACCGAGAAGTCCAAGGCCCAGGGCAACCCGCTGTGGAAGAACCTGAAGGCGGTCAAGGACGGCCACGCCTTCGACGTCCCGGACGAGACCTGGTACCTCGGGCTCGGGGTCACCGCGGCCGACGCGGTCCTCGACGACCTGGAGAAGCACCTCACGGCCTGAGCCTCCAGGCTGCTCCAGAGCCGTGCGCCGGGCGCCGGCGGGCCGTCGTGCCCGCCGGTGCCCGGCGCCCGTACGACACTCGAACCGGAAAGAGAGAGTGAGCTCGGCGCATGGCGCGACCGACCCGTCGCCGTATCGCCTGGCTGGTGGGGTGCGCGGTGATGCTGCTGATCGCCGTCCTGCTGAGCCTGGCCGTCGGCAGCCGTCAGATCGCCCCCGGCGAGGTGGTCCAGGCCCTGCTGCACGGCGGCACCACCGACGACGCCCAGGTGGTGCGGGCGCTGCGCGTACCGCGCACCGTCATCGGCGTGCTGGCCGGCGCCGCCCTCGCCGTGGCCGGGACCGTGATGCAGGGCATCACCCGCAACCCCATCGCCGAACCCGGCATCCTGGGCGTCAGCCAGGGCGCGTCCGTCGGGGTGGTGTGCGCGATCGCGTTCCTCGGCGTGCACACCCTCACCGGTTACGTCTGGTTCGCCTTCGTGGGCGCGGCGGTCGCCTCCGTCGCCGTCTACGCCGTCGCCGCGGGCGGTTACCGCGGGGCCTCCCCCGTGAAACTGGCGCTCGCGGGCGCAGCGATGAACGCCTTCCTCGCCTCCGTGGTCTCCGGGATCGTCACCACCGACGCCCACGCCCTGGACGAGTTCCGGTTCTGGCAGGTCGGCTCGATCAGCGGCCGCGGCAGCGACGTCATCGGCCAGATCTGGCCGTTCGTGGCCGCCGGACTGCTCCTGGCCGCGGTGCTGGCCCGGGGCCTGGACGCGCTCGCGCTCGGCGACGACGCGGCCAAGGGCCTCGGCCACAACGTGGCGCTGCTGCGCGTCCTGGGCGCGGTGGGGGCGACCGTGCTGACCGGCGCCGCCGTCGCGGCCGTGGGCCCGATCGCCTTCACCGGCCTGGCCGTTCCGCACATCGCCCGGGCCCTGGTCGGTGCGGCGCACCGCTGGGTGCTCCCGGTGGCCGCCCTCCTGGGACCGGTGATGATCCTCGCCTCCGATGTGCTCGGCCGTATC
Organism: Actinacidiphila glaucinigra; assembly: GCF_900188405.1. Classification (GTDB taxonomy): domain Bacteria; phylum Actinomycetota; class Actinomycetes; order Streptomycetales; family Streptomycetaceae; genus Actinacidiphila; species Actinacidiphila glaucinigra. Next base: position 13,199 of record NZ_FZOF01000004.1, read on the forward strand.
GTCTTCCCGCCCTCGGAGGTGCCGGTGGCCGTCATGACCGCCCTGCTCGGCGTGCCCTTCCTCATCGCGCTGGTACGGCGCCGGACGGTGGTCGCCGCATGAGCCGCACGACCCCCACGAGTCCCGAGAACACGAACCCCGCGAACACCGTGGCGCGGGACTCCTCGCCGGCCGCCGCCGGCCGACGGGTGCGCCCGGCGGGGCACGCCGTCCTGCGCCGCGGGCGCGGCAGCCTCCTCGTCCACCGCAGGGCCGTGCTCGTCGCCGTCGTGCTCGCCGTGCTGCTGGCCGCGGCCGTCGTGGTCTACCTCTGCGTCGGCGAGTCCTTCGTCTCCCCGGTGGAGGTCGTCAACGTCCTCCTCGGCCGGCCCAGCCCCGACCAACTCGTCGTCGGCACGCTGCGACTGCCGCGGCTGGTCGTGGGCCTGCTCGCCGGGCTCGCCTTCGGCGTCGCCGGGGCGCTGGTGCAGACCGTCGCACGCAACCCGCTGGCCAGCCCCGACGTCATCGGCGTCACCCACGGCGCGGGCGCCGCGACGGTCGCCGCGATGAGCTTCGGCCTCGTCTCGTACACCGCGCTCCCCTATGTGTCGATCGCGGGCGGACTCGCGGCGGCGCTGCTGGTCTACGTGTTCGCCTGGCGCCGCGGACTGCACGCCTCACGCTTCGTCCTCGTCGGGATCGGCGTCTCGGTCGCCCTGGGCTCGCTGACCCAACTCTTCCTCACCAAGGGTGACTTCATCGTCGCCCAGCAGGCCAAGGTCTGGCTGACGGGCTCGCTCAACAGCCGCGGCTACGACCAGGCCGCTCCCCTGGCGACGGTGCTCCTGCTGGCGGTCCCCGCGGCGCTGTGGGCGGCCAGGGCCCAGCGCGGGGCCTCCTTCGACGACGACACCGCCGTGGCCCTCGGCATCCGGCTGGACCGGGTGCGGCTCGGCCTGACCGCGCTCGGCATCGTCCTGGCCTCCGTGGCGACGGGAGCCACCGGACCGGTCGACTTCGTCGCCCTCCTCGCCCCGCAGATCGCCCGGCGGCTGACCCGCACGGCGCACATCCCGCTGCTGTCCTCGGCGCTGACGGGCGCGCTCGTGGTCGTCGTCGCCGACCTGCTGGCCCGGCGCCTGTTCTCCCCCGTCGAACTCCCCGTCGGCGTCCTCACCGCAGCGGTGGGCGCCCCGTACCTGATGTGGCTGATCGCCCGCACCCGCAGCCGTTCCGGAGGCACCACCCCATGAGCCGTACCAGCCGACTCACCGCCCGGGCACTGACCCTGGCGTACGAGGACCGCACCGTCGTCGACGGCCTGGACCTGGAGATCCCGGACGGCCGCGTCACCGTCATCGTCGGCCCCAACGCCTGCGGCAAGTCCACGCTGCTGCGCGCGCTGGGCCGGCTGCTCAAGCCCCGCTCCGGCACGGTCCTGCTGGACGGCACAGAACTCGCCCGCATCCCCGGCCGGCAGATCGCCCGCACGGTCGGCGTACTGCCGCAGAGCCCCACGCCGCCGGACGGCATCACCGTCGCCGACCTCGTGGCGCGCGGGCGCCAGCCCCACCAGAAGTGGTGGCAGCAGTGGTCCGAGGCCGACGAACGCGCCGTCGCCGAGGCATTGGAGCACACGGGCACCGCCGACCTCGCGGACCGGCCGGTCGACGAGCTGTCCGGCGGGCAGCGCCAGCGGGTGTGGATCGCCATGGCCCTGGCGCAGGAGACCGATCTGCTCCTGCTGGACGAGCCGACCACCTACCTCGACATCGCCCACCAGGTCGAGGTGCTGGACCTGGTCCGCCGCCTCAACCATGGGCGCGGGCGCACGGTCGTCGCGGTGCTCCACGACCTCAACCAGGCCGCCCGCTACGCCGACCATCTCATCGCCATGAAGGCCGGCCGCATCGTCGCCGAGGGCCCGCCCCGCGACATCGTCACGGCCGAACTCGTCCATGAGGTCTTCGGCCTCACGTCCGTCATCGTCCCCGACCCCGTCACCGGCAGCCCCCTCGTCGTCCCCGGAGTCCCCTGGCAGCCCGCGGCGGCCGACTGACGCGCTCCCGCGTCACCCGGCACGGCGGGAGCGCGGCGGGCTCCGCCATACTGCCCGGATGACCGCACCGACCGGCCCCGTGATCCTCTTCGACGACGACCTCTACATGTACGTCCTCGCGAACGCGGCCCACGCGGAGGCCTACTGGGAGGAGCCGGGCGAGTACACCCGCGGATTCGACGCGCGGGCCCGCCCCCTGCGCATGACGGGCGAACCCCACCGGGTCACCCTCGAACTCACGGGCGCCGCACCGGACGAGGCGGCTCTGCGCCGCCTGGTCGCCGACCACTACCGTCGCTTCCTCCCCCGCGAGGCGCCGCCGCGGGCGGCCGGTCTGGCGGAGTTCGTGGCGTCGCTGCCCCTCGACGCGGGCTGAGGCGGCGCGCCGTCAGGCGGGCATCAGGATGACGGCGTCGCCGCCCCGGCGGCGAGGAGGGCGCGCAGCGGGTCCCGCTGCGTGGGCAGTCCGGCGGACCGCAGCCAGGAGACGCGGTTGGCGATGTCGCCCCAGCAGGCGTCCCGGTCGGCCAGGGCCCGCAGGTACGCCTGCTGGGCGGCCGTCAGGGGACGGCCGGGCGCGTACGGCTCGGGGAAGGCGGAGGCGAGGAGCGGGCCCCAATCGCTGTCGACGGTGTACTGGCCGCACATCGGGACGAGCGCCAGGGCGGCCGGGAGGACCTCGTCGAAGTGCCGGGCCCGGTCGAGCAGTCCGCGGAGCAGGGTGAAGCGGAACCAGCCGTCGAAGTGGGGCAGCGGCTCGTCGAACCACGCGTCGGCGGCCGCGGGGTCGGCGAGCGCGTCGAGCAGGGCCCGCACGGCGCCGGGGGCGGTGGTACCCAGGGCGGCGCAGGCGCGCACCGCCGGGTCGGCGTCCGTCAGGAGCCCGCCGGTGTCACGGCCCCAGGAGCCCAGCGACAGGAGGGCGCCGGCCCGTTCGCGGCGGTCGCCGTCGCCCCTGGCGATCCGCTCCAGTCGTTCGGCCGCGGCCGGTATGCGGTCGGCGAGTTCGGGTGCCCGGAGCAGATGCGTCACGGCGCCGAGGGCCGCCTCCCTGACGATGCCGTCCGCGTCGTCCAGCCAGGGCGCGACCGCGTCGAACAGTTGCGGACGAACGGCACGGCACGCCTCGATCGCCGCGATCTCCTCGGCCCACTCCTCGCCGTCGTCCTCCTGGTCCTCCCCGTCGTCCTCGTACGCCGCGGATTCGGCGAGTTCGCCCAGCCATTCCAGGAGCGCGGCGCGCAGCGGCCGGACCCGGTCGTCCCAGGGGGAGAATCTCTCGTGAACCGCGAGTGTGCGGGCGTCGTTCAGGATGCCCGCGACGAACAGCGCGGCCGGCGCGGTGGCGGAGTACAACGACCCTTGGTGCAGGACGGACATCTCCAGCCGGCCGAGCGACTCCGCCTGCACCTCCGGGTCGTCGTGGAGGAGGCCGAGCAGATCGTCCGGGGTGCCGTCGGCGGGCCCGTACGCGTGGGTGAGTGCGGCCCAGTCGGTCGACGCCAACAGGGCGGCGGGTTCGGGCAGTGCGGCGGTGGCGTCGTTCGCGGACATGGCGGCAGTCTGGCGCGGAGCTCGGACAACGGCCGCGCACATCAGGCGAATCCGGCTCTTTCCCCCGTGTTTCCACGTTAGCTGTGGGGCGGCAGTGAGCGGTGTGAAGAGGGGGAGTAGATTGCGCCTGCCATTGGCATCGGATTTAGCGACAGCCTGGAGAACTTGTGACCGCATCCCCCCGCCGTGCCTGGTCCCGACCCGGCACCCTGATAGCAGCGGCCGCGACCGGCATCATCGGTCTCGGCCTGTGCGCCACCCCGGCGTCCGCCCACACGCCCAACTGGAGCGCGGACTGCTCCAAGGTGGAAGTCCACCTGACGGCGTACAACCGGAACGTCGAGAACACCGTCACGATCACGGCGGACGGCAAGGACCTGCTGCCGAAGACGACCTTCGGTGCCTCGTTCGAGAAGACGATCGACCTGCCGGCGCACACCGCCGAGGTGAAGCTTCACCTCAGCGTGGTGGCCGGGGACGGCAAGAACTTCTCGAAGGAAGACGACAAGGTCGCCCCGGTGTGCGAGGGCTCGGACGAGACCACGCCCACCCCCACGCCCACCCCGACGGAGACGAAGACCACCGAGTCTCCGGAGCCCAGCGAGACGCCCAGCGAGGAGGCCAGCACGGCCCCCTCCGCCGCGCCCTCGACCCCCTTCACCGACGAGTCCCCGGCCGGCGACCTCGCCGAGACCGGTGCCTCCAGCTCCACCCCGCTGCTCGCGGGTGGTGCGGCCGTCGCGCTGCTCGCCGGCGGCGGTCTGCTCTTCGCGAACCGCAAGCGCCGCGCCGCGGCACGTCACTGACCCAGGTCGCTGACGGCGGCGCGGTGACGCGCCGTGCATGACACAAGGGTGCCGGACCGTGCTCCGTACGGTCCGGCACCCGGCTTTTTGCGCCCCGCCGCGCGAGTTCCGCGTCAGGCCACGGGCCCCGGCGCGGTGGAGGCCTCGAACTCCCCCTTGCGCAGCCGGTACACCTGCAGCCTCAGGTCGTAGTACTTCTCGGTCTCACCGACCCATTCCATGCCGACGCTGCGGGCGGTGGCCGCTCCGCGGTCGTTCCGCGGGCGGACCACGGCGAAGAGTTCGTCCACGCCCGCCGCGAAGGCGTATCCCGCCAGCGCGCGTCCGGCCTCGGCGGCCAGGCCCCTGCCCCAGAACGGCTGGGCGAGCTGCCAGCCGATCTCGAGGTCGACGCCGTACGGCGGGAGCGGCAGGACGGCGGCTCCGCCGACGAGTTCGCCGCTCTCGCGCAGTTCGACCGCCCAGCGTCCGGCCGGCCGTTCCAGGGCGGCGCCGCCCTCCTGCCAGGCGCGCAGCAGTTCCCGCATGGACGCGGCGTCGGGCTGCCGGGTCATCGCCGGGGCCAGCCAGCGCGTCACGTCGTCGGTGCCGTAGACGGCCAGCGCCGCCTCGGCGTCGTCGGTACGCCACGGCCTCAGGACGAGCCGGGGGGTGACGATCCGGGTTTCCTCGTTGCCCTTCGCGCGCTGTGCCGTGGCCGTACCAGTCATCTGCGTCTTCCGTCCCTGTCGCGGGCTCCGCCGGCCGTACGTCCGGCGGGCACCCGAAGTCCCCTGTGACCATGCACAACACCAGGGGAGCGCCGTCGCTTCCCGCCCCGCACCGGACGGGCACCCCACCCACCCCGCGCTAACCCCAATCACTCGCTTGACAGGTTACCTCGATCCTGTTTGCATGTAACCACCGAAGCGAATCGAAGGGGTTAGACATGGCCACCGTGCACCACCGCTACGCCGAGGTCCAGGGGCACCGGCTCTTCTACCGGGAGGCGGGCCCGGCCGACGCCCCCGTCATCGTGCTCCTCCACGGCTTCCCGAGCAGCTCCTTCATGTTCCGCGAGCTGATCCCGAGGCTCGCCGGCCATTACCGCGTCCTCGCGCCCGACCACCTCGGCTTCGGCTTCTCCGACGCCCCCGCCGCCGACGCGTTCGCGTACTCCTTCGACGCCCTCGCCGGCCTCACCAAGGGCCTGCTCGACCAACTCGGCGTCACGCGGTACGCGCTCTACGTCCAGGACTACGGAGCGCCGATCGGCTGGCGCCTCGCGCTGGGCGACCCCGGAGCCGTCACCGCGATCGTCACCCAGAACGGCAACGGCTACGAGGCAGGGCTCATCAAGGAGTTCTGGGACGACGTCCGCGCCTACCAGCGCGAGCAGACCCCCGAGACCGAGGCGGGCGTCCGCGTAGCGCTGAGCCTCGAGGGCATCAAGTGGCAGTACGTCACGGGAGTGGCGGACGAGACCAGCGTCTCCCCCGACACCTGGCACCACGACTTCCAGCTGGTCTCCCGGCCCGGCAACGACCTCGTGCAGCTCACGCTCTTTCGTGACTACGCCACGAACATCCCGCTCTACCCGCGCCTGCACGAGTACCTGCGCACGCACGCCGTGCCCGTGCTCGCGGTCTGGGGCGAGCACGACCCCATCTTCGGGCCCGACGGCGCCCGGGCCTTCGCCGAGGACGCGCAGCGGTCGGAGGTGCACCTCCTCGACGGCGGCCACTTCCTCCTGGAGACCCATGTCGAGCCCGTCGCGGAGCTGATCCTGGGCTTCCTCGACCGGACGGCGCCGCCCCGCTGAGCTCCCGCAGCCCGCAGCCCGCAGCCCGCATCCCGCATCACCCGCCGCCGTACGAAGATTGCGAGGGCCATGACCCGCCACACCGGCTTCCACGAGGGAGAACTCGCCGTCCAGCGACGTGCCGGCGTCGCTCGGGAGGCCGCCCGACTGCGCGGCATGCTCGACCCGCCGCACCTGGGCCGCGGAGTGTCCCTCTTCCTCGCCGACCGCGACCTGGCCGTGCTCGGCGCACGCGACGAGGACGGACGCCTGTGGGCCTCCCCGCTCACGGGCGCCCCCGGCTTCCTCTCCACCCGGGGTGACGCCCTACGGGTCGGGACCCGTCCGCGAGCGGGCGACCCGCTCGCCGGGCTGCCCTCCGGCGGGGCCGCGGCCCTGATCGTGATCGACCTCGCGAGCCGCCGCCGGCTGCGCCTCAACGGCACCCTCGCCGCGGCCGACGACGCCGGCTTTGAGCTCGCCGTCGACCAGGCGTACGGGAACTGCCCCCAGTACATCCAGCAGCGCCTGCTCGCCCCCGCACCGGCGGACGGCCCGGGCGGCGAGGACACCCCCGCGGCCGGAGCCCGGCCCGCCGACCGGCTCGACGCGGCGCAGGCGGCCGTGGTGGGCCGGGCCGACACCTTCTTCCTCGGCACCGCCCACCCCGAACGCGGCGCGGACGTCTCCCACCGGGGCGGCCCGCCGGGCTTCGTCCGGGTGACGGACGACGGCGGCCTGTGGTGGCCGGACTATCCCGGCAACAACATGTTCAACAGCCTCGGCAACCTGGCGAGCGACCCCGCCGCGGCTCTGCTCTTCGTCGACTTCGTCACGGGGACGACGCTGCAGCTGTCCGGCACCGCGGCCGTCGACTGGACCGCGCCCGGGGCCCCGGGCGACGACGGCGGCACGGGCCGCCGGGTCCGCTTCACCCCGCGGCACGTGGCCACCGGGCGGGTCCCGGTGCGAGCGGACGCCGTCCTCCCCTACCGGCTCAACCCGCCGCTCACCACCTGACCGCGGTCAGGCGCCGGTCACCGCCGCCAGCAGTCCCCGGAAGTCCTCCTCGCAGGCCGGGCAGCCGCGCAGGTGCGCCGCGACACCGGGGTAGCGCCGCTCCGGTGCCGCGTCCGCCAGGAACAGCTCCAGGTAGACGTCCATCAGGTCGAGCGCCGCGTCGCAGCCGGGGTCCAGGGGATCGCTGCGCAGGAGGTCGTCAAGGCCCTGCCATTCGTTCATGAACGCCTCGCTGTCGTCAGGGGCAGATGTCCATTGGCGGCGAGCCGGGCACGGAGCTTACGCCGTGCGTCGAACATCGTCTTGTAGAGCGCGTTGCGGTTCGTGCCGAGCTCCGCCGCGAGCGTGTCGGCGTCCACGCCGTTCACGGCGAGCGCGGTGAACACCCGGCGCTGGCGCTCGGTGAGCTCCTCGTCCACGGCCTCGCGCAGGGCGGCGACGAGCTCCCTGGCCTCGCTCTGCCGCACGGGATCGGCGCCGAGCCGGTCGGGGAGCCGCTCCCACGCCTCGGGGTCGAGCTGCACACCGGCCGTCCGCCAGAAGTGCCGGCCGAGCTTGCTGGACACCTCGTGCATGACGAACTTGTACGCCCAGGTCGTGAAGCGGCTGTCGCCGCGGAAGTCGCCGATCTTCCGGGTGATCGACAGCAGGGCGTCGGCCGCGGCCTGGTGGGCGAGGTCGTCCAGCTCCGGTCCGGTGATGCCGTGCCGCGACCCGCGCCGGTTCAGCTCCGCGTACGCGATGCGCAGCAGCAGCGCGTGCAGCCGGCCGGTCGCCTCCTCGTACGCCTCGCCGTCCGCCGACAGCGCCCGCACCCACCGCGCGGACTCCGCGTCCATGGACCGGCCGCCCCGGCCCCCGTCGCCCGCCCGGCCCTCGTTCTCTGCGGAACCCATGCAGCGATCCTAGACGCGGCCGCCCGCCCCCACCTCCACGGCGGCGCCCGCCGCGCCCCCTCGGAAACCGGCCGCCCTCGGGAGGTAAGACCCGGTCGTTCCGCGCCACCAATGGGCGTACGGAAAAGAGAGAGCCGCGAGCAAGGAGGGACCGTGACCGGCTACCGCAGGAACCCGGAGGCCGTCTCGCGACTGTCACCGGAGCAGTACCGCGTGACACAGGAGAACGGCACCGAGCGCCCCTTCACGGGCGCCTACCTGGACAACAAGGAGCCCGGGATCTACGTGGACGTGGTCTCGGGAGAGCCGCTGTTCGCCTCGGTCGACAAGTACGACAGCCACAGCGGCTGGCCGAGCTTCACCCGGCCGCTGGACCGGACCACCGTCGTGGAGCGGCCGGACCCGGGCTACGGCCTGCTGGCCACCGAGGTGCGCTCGGCGGCGGGCGACAGCCACCTGGGGCACGTCTTCCCCGACGGCCCCCGGCAGACCGGTGGCCTGCGGTACTGCATCAATTCCGCCTCGCTGCGCTTCATCCACGCCGATGACCTGGAGCGGGAAGGTTACGGGGCCTACCTCGGGTTGTTCGACAATGGTGACAGGACCGATTCGGAGGATTGACATGGCAGGACAGACAAAGAGGGCCGTACTCGCGGGCGGCTGCTTCTGGGGCATGCAGGACCTGATCCGCAAGCAGCCCGGCGTCGTGGGGACCCGCGTCGGCTACACGGGCGGCGACGTGCCCAACGCCACCTACCGCAACCACGGCACCCACGCCGAGGCGATCGAGATCCTCTTCGACCCCGAGAAGACGGACTACCGGGCGCTGCTGGAGTTCTTCTTCCAGATCCACGACCCGTCGACGCGGAACCGCCAGGGCAACGACATCGGGGTGAGCTACCGCTCGGCGATCTACTACGTGGACGACGAGCAGAAGCGCGTCGCGGAGGACACCATCGCCGACGTCGACGCCTCGGACCTGTGGCCCGGCAAGGTCGTGACCGAGGTCGAGCCCGTCGGGCCCTTCTGGGAGGCCGAGCCGGAGCACCAGGACTACCTGGAGCGCTACCCGGAGGGGTACACCTGCCACTTCCCGCGGCCGAACTGGCGGCTGCCCGCCCGTACGAAGGGCTGACGGACCCCGTCGCGCCGCCCTGGTGACGGGCTCGGGCGGCGTGGCGGCCCTCGGCGGCCCGGGGCCCCTGCGGCCCCGGGCCGCCGTCGTACGTCAGTCGGCGGCCGTGGCGCGGGCGCGCCGGTGGTGGCGCCGGGCCTTCATGCGGTTGCCGCAGGCCGCCATGGAGCACCAGCGGGCGGTGTTGGCCTTGCTGCGGTCGAGCAGGAACAGCCGGCACTCGTCGTTGGCGCAGGGCCGCAGGCGTCCGGGCCTGCCCTCCTGCAGCGCGCCCCAGACCGTGACGGCCCGGACGGCCGGCATGCGCTCGGCGGGGGCCTCCACCACCCAGTCGATGCCGTGCGCGGTCACCCGCGGCACCCGGGCGACCCCGGTGAGCAGCTTCTGCAGGTCGGCGGGCGCCCCGTCCCCGCGCGTGACGCGCTGCAGTGTGTCACGCGCCGCCAGGAGGTGGCGCAGCTCCTGCGTCGTCCCTGTTCCGCCGTGGGCGCGCAGCCAGCGGCGGCCGGCGTCGGGGTCGGCCAGTTCGTCCACCTGGGTCCCGTCGGCGACCGGGGTCGTGTTGAGCAGTTCCAGCAGGAAGTCGTCGTCCGCGGTGTCGGCCGTCATGCTCGGCGCCCCCAATCCCGGGTAACCCTTCATCGGTCGTTTGAAGGTTACACCTCGCCGCGCGCACCCGCGGCGGGCGCCCCGGCGGGCTCACGAGGCCTCCAGCCGCAGCTCACGGCCGCTCCACCGGGAGCGGAGCCGCCGGTCGTGGCTGGCGACGACGATCGCGCCCGGTCCCGGGCCGAGCGCCTCCTCCAGTTCGTCCGCGAGCCGCGGCGAGAGGTGGTTGGTGGGCTCGTCGAGCAGCAGCAGCTCGGGCGGGTCGGCCACCAGGAGGGCCAGGGCCAGCCGGCGCCGCTGCCCGACGGACAGCCCCCCGACCGGCCGGTCCAGCTCCGGGGTGCCGAGCAGCCCGAGGTCGGCCAGCGGGACCGCCTCCGCGCGCTCGGCGCCGAGGGACGCGGTGTAGGTCTCCCGCGCGGTGCGGTGCGGCCGCTCGAAGACCGTGTCCTGGGTGAGCAGCCCGACGGTCAGGCCCTCCCTGCGGCGTACGCTGCCACCGGCCGCCAGGTGCCCGGCGAGCACGGACAGGAGGGTCGACTTCCCCGCCCCGTTCACTCCGGTGACCAGCAGCCGGTCGGCCGTCGGCACGTCGAGGCGGTCCAGGGTGAGCCTTCCGGGCACGTGGACGTCGCGCAGCGCCAGCAGGACACCCTCGGCGGACCGGGCGGCCAGTGCGGCGGCGCGCAGCCTCAGCGGCTCCGGCGGCCGGGCGACCTGTTCGCGTTCCAGTTCCCCGAGCCTGCGGGCGGCGCTGCGCACGCGCCGGGAGATCTGCTGCTGCACGCGTCCGCCGGAGTGGCCGTACCCCATCTTCTCGTTGTCGCGCTTGGGCCGGTCGTGTGCCACCCGGTGGGCGGTGACGTCCACCGAGCGCCGCAGTTCGGCGAGTTCCTCCTGTTCTGCGTCGAAGCGCCGCTGCCAGCGGGCCCGTTCGGCGTGCTTCTCCTTCAGGTAGGCGCTGTAGTTGCCGCCGTGGCGGGTCGGGCCGTCCGCCGCCGGGTCGAGGTCGATCACATCGGTGCAGACGGCGTCGAGGAAGGCCCGGTCGTGGCTCGCGACCACCACGGCCCCCGGCAGGCCGCGCAGTTGCTCCTCCACGAAGGCCGCGGCGGCGTCGTCCAGGTGGTTGGTGGGCTCGTCGAGCAGCAGAGCGGTGGGGCGTCGCACCAGGAGCGCGGCGAGCGCCAGCCGGCCGCGCCGGCCGCCCGACAACCGCGACAGCGCGCGGTCGCGCGGGACGTCCCCGAGGCCGAGGCCGGCCAGCACGATGTCGGCGCGGCGGTCGGCGTCCCAGGCCTCCTGGGCCTGTGCGGCGTCGAGGGCTCCCGCGTACGCGTCGAGCAGCCCGGCCTGGGCGGGCGCGTCCTGCGGGGTCCCGGCGAGGGCGGCGGCGAGGCGGTCGAGCTCGGCCAGGAGACGGCGCGCCTCGCGCAGGGCGTCGTCGAGGACGTCGCCGACCGTCGCGCTGCCGGGGAAGGGCAGTTCCTGGCGCAGGAAGCCCAGGTCGGGAGGGCGGACCACGGTTCCGGCATCGGGCTCGGCCGCTCCTGCGAGCAGTTCCAGGAGGGTCGACTTGCCGGCGCCGTTCTCGCCGATGAGACCGATGCGGTGTCCGGGGGCAGCGGTGAGGGAGAAGCCGTCGAGCACGCGTCGGCTGCCGAAGGTGCGGACGAGGTCATGGGCGGACAGGGCGGGCTGGGTCACGGGGATCACCACAAGAGGGGTCGGCGGCCCCGGCCGCCGTGACGGCGGCCGGGGCGGGAAGGGCTGGGGGACGGGCCGCGGGCTACGCCGGGGAGGCGCCGGTCTCCGTCAGCCGTCCCTCGGACAGGTGCAGCCGGCGGCCGACGCCGATCCGCTCCAGGAACCGCTCGTCGTGGCTGACCACGACGAAGGCGCCCTCGTAGGCGGCCAGTGCGCTCTCCAGCTGTCCGACGCTGACCAGGTCCAGGTTGTTGGTCGGCTCGTCCAGCAGCAGCAGGTGCGGGGCGGGCTCGGCGCACAGGACGCAGGCCAGGGTGGCGCGCAGCCTCTCGCCTCCGGAGAGCACCCGGACCGGGAGGTGGGCGCGCGCGCCCCGGAACAGGAAGCGGGCCAGCAGGTTCATCCGCTCGGCCTCGGGCGTCGCCGGGGCGAACCGCGCGAGGTTCTCCGCCACCGTGCGGTCGGCGTCCAGCAGGTCGAGGCGCTGCGAGAGGTACGCGACCCGGCCGTCGGCGCGCCTGACCCGGCCGCCGTCCCCGGGTTCGAGGTCGCCGTGGAGCAGCCGCAGCAGGGTGGACTTGCCGGCGCCGTTGGGGCCGGTCAGGGCGATCCGCTCCGGTCCGCGGATCGTCAGGGCCGCGCCGTCGCCCGCGAAGACATCCCGCTCGTCGTAGCGGATCCGCATCCCCTCGCCGGCGAACAGCGTGCGTCCGGCGGGGACTCGGGTGCCGGGCAGTTCGACCACGATGCGCTGGTCGTCACGCAGGGCCCGGCCCGCCTCGTCCAGCCGTGCCTTGGCCTCGCCGACCCGGGCCGTGTGGGTCTCGTTCGACCGTCCCGCCGACTCCTGTGCGCGGCGCTTGAGCGTCCCGGCGAAGATCTTGGGCAGTCCCGCGCTGTCGAGGGTACGAGCGGCGTTGCCGGCCCGGCGGGCGGCGCGTTCCCGGGCCTGCTGCAACTCGCGCTTCTCGCGCTTGAGTTCCTGCTCGGCACTGCGGACGTTCCGCTCGGCGGTCTCCTGGGCGGCTCGCACGGCCTCCTCGTACCGGGTGTAGTTGCCGCCGTGGAAGCGGAGGGCGCCCTGGTCGAGTTCGGCCACCCGGTCCACCCGGTCGAGCAGTTCGCGGTCGTGGCTGACGAGCAGCAGGGAGCCGCGCCACTCGTCCAGGACCGCGTACAGCGCGCGGCGCGCGTCGATGTCCAGGTTGTTGGTGGGTTCGTCGAGCAGCAGGACGTCGGGGCGCCGGAGCAGCTGCGCCGCCAGGCCGAGCGAGACGATCCGGCCGCCGTTCAGCGTGCGCAGCGGCCGGTCGAGCGAGACGTCCCCGAGGCCGAGCCGGTCCAGCTCGACGCGGGTGCGTTCCTCGATGTCCCAGTCGTCGCCGATGGTCGCGAAGTGCTCCTCCGCGGTGTCCCCCGACTCGATGGCGTCGATCGCGCGGATGACGTCGGCGACGCCCATGACCTCGGCCACGGTGAGGCCTCCGGCCAGCGGCAGGCTCTGCGGCAGATACCCGAGCGTCCCGTCGACGGTCACGGTGCCGCCGCGGGGCCGGTACTCCCCCGCGATCAGCTTGAGGAGGGTGCTCTTGCCGGCGCCGTTCGGCGCGACGAGACCGGTGCGGCCGCCGCCGACGGTGAAGGACAGGTCCTCGAAGACGGGGGTGTCGTCAGGCCAGGAAAAGGACAGGTGGGAGCAGATGACGTACGCGTCGGACATGGGTGGGCCCTCGGGAGGTCGCCGCGCGCGGCCAGGGGGCCGCCGCGCGGGAAAGGAAGTGTGGGAAGGCATGACGAAGCGGCCACGGCATCGGCGCGTCGTGCGCGCCCGCCCATGGCCGGGGACACCCGGTCTCACCCGGAGATGTCGTCGTCACCCGCCACGTTCGCACTCCCTTGGTTCCCGATTCGGAGATGCGCGTCACCCTACCAGCCGTCCCGGCGGGCGCTCCGGGAGAGCGCCTGGTGGGCCGGTCCCGCCGCCGCGCGCCCGCGGTCGGCCGGGTCGTCCCGGTCGTCCACGGCGATCAGGTCGCTCAGGGCGATCAGGCGCTCCACGCCGTCCCGGCGCCGGGCCCGAGGTGCAGGGATGCCCCGGCGTCCCGGTCGGACGCGGTGAGGTAGGCCCAGCCCAGGGGGTTCCAGCGCAGACGGCGCACCTCGACCCCGTCGATCACGGCGTTCTCCCGCGCCGCGCACTCGTGGGCGTCGGCGGCGCGGTGCATGGCCGTCCGCACCGCGTCCTCGGCGTCGTCGGCCTCGCCGACCACGTAGTAGTGGCTGCGCACGGCACCCCGGGCCGTACTGAACCGCAATCCCACGAACCATCGGTCCTCGGGGGCGACGGTGGCAAGCATCGTCACTGCTCTCCTCGTTCGCGGTCTCCGTGGCGGCCGTGTCCCGGACCACCACCCTCCGATCCCTTGGAACGGCGGGCGCGGTGCCCTCCATCGCAGGTCGGCCGGGCCCCGGTGAACCTGGGAACGGTGGTACCACCCCGGTGCGCGGGCGGCGCTCAGGCCCCTTCGGCCGGCCGGTGCCGGACCGCGCAGGTGAAGACGCCGGAGCCGGACCGCTCGCATTCCACGTACGCGGCGGTCCCGGCCCGCGCGGCGGGCGGGCGCCAGGGCATCACGGCCTCGCCGGCGAGCAGCGCCTCCAGGGTCTGCAGCCGGGGGTCGCGCAGGGCGGGGTGGTGCTCGTAGCCGGCCGCGCCGAGGGCCAGGGCGACGGCCATGCCGAGCAGGTTGACCTCGGTCGGCCGCTCGGGCGGCGCCGTGCCCTGCGTCGGGTGGAGGCGGATGCCCTCGTCGGGCACCTCGATCAGGCGGGCGGCGTAGCGCTCGGTCATGGTCGGGGTGGTCTCCTTCCGGTGAGGTGGCGCGGGGTCATCCCCCGCTGGGGCCGAAGCGCTCGGTGCGGATCCGGTCCGGGGAGTGGCCCAGGGCCACCAGCAGTCCCGCGGCCGTCTCGACGAAGCCGGTGGGGCCGCACACGTAGCAGGTGGGCTCGAAGTCCGCGGGCCAGCCCCATTCGGCCAGGTCACGGGCGTGGAGCCGGCCCACCGGGCGGGTCCACCCGTCCGGTGCCGAACGGGTGTAGACGTACGTCGTGTCGAGGCCGGGGGCACCCCGGTCCAGTTCGGCCGCGTAGAACCGGTCCTCGGGGGCGCGCACGGAGTACAGCAGCCGGAACGGGGCGCGGCTGTCCGCCGCGGCGCGGCCGCGGACCATCGCCATGAGCGGGACGAGCCCGGAGCCGCCCCCGACCAGCAGGACCGGTTCGGTCTGCTCGGGGTGCCAGACGAACCAGCCGCCGACAGGGCCGCGGATCTCGACGGCGTCCCCGACGGCGAGGTCGTCGGTCAGGTAGGGCGAGACCTCGCCGTCCTCCACGCGCTGGACGGTCAGTTCGACCCGGCCGCCGTCGGGCGCGGACGCCAGGGAGTAGCTGCGCTGGGTGCTGTAGCCGTCCTCCGCGGTGAGCCGGACGTCGACGTGCTGGCCGGGCAGGTGACCGGGCCAGCCGGGCACGTCGAACACCAGGGTCCACGCCGCCACGGACTCGGCGCGCCGCTCCACCAGTTCGGCGGCCAGCCAGCGCAGGCGGTCGCCTAGTCGCCTTGGTACCGCTGTTCGCGCCATGGGTCTCCGTAGTCGTGGTAGCCGACGCTCTCCCAGAAGCCCGGCTCGTCCTCCGGGAGCAGTTGGATGCCGCGCACCCACTTCGCCGACTTCCACAGGTACAGGTGCGGGACCAGCAGCCGGGCGGGGCCGCCGTGCTCGGGGGCGAGCTCGTCGCCGTCGTACTCGTGGGCGATCCACGCCTGCCCGTCGAGGAGGTCCTCCAGGGGCAGGTTGGTGGTGTAGCCGCCGTAGGAGTGAACGAGCGCGTACTCGGCGGCGGTCTCGACGTCGGCGAGCAGCGTGTCGAGGGAGACGCCCCGCCAGCGGGTGCCGAACTTGGACCACTTGGTCACGCAGTGCAGGTCGACGGTCGGGGTCTCGGCGGGCAGCCCCATGAGTTCCGTCCAGCCCCACCGGTGACGGGTGCCGTCTTCGGTGGTGACGGTGAACTCCCAGTCCTCGTGGGCGATCCGCGGTGTGGGGCCGGCGGACATGACGGGGAAGTCGAAGGTCTCGTACTGTCCGGGCGGGAGGTTGTGGCCCGACGTGGGGCGCCGGCCGTGGAATCCGCGCGAGATGATGGGCATGCCGCGCCGTCCTTCCTCTCCTCGCCGCCCCGGCTCGCCCGTGGTGCGGAACCCCAGCATCGCGGACCCGGGGGATCCGGTCCACCGGAGCCCGCGGGGCGCGGCCCCGGCCGTCGTGACCGGCGCCGCGCCGCCGCGGCAGGTCAGGCGACCGGCCTGGACGGCTCCACCACCAGGGAGGCGTCGCCGCCGCGGAGCCGCTCCAGCACGCCGGCGGTGGCCTCGTGGGGGACGCCGAGGGGTACGGCGCTGACCTCGCTCAGGCGCGTGTACTGCTCCGGGGTGAGCTGTACGTCGAGCGCGCCGAGGTAGTCCTCGAGCTGGGCGCTGTTGCGCGGGCCGATGATCGGCACGAAGGAGGTGGCGGCGCGGGCGGCGCGCTCGCGGAGCCAGGCCACGGACACCTGCGCCGGCGTCGCCCCGGTCTCCTTGGCGACGGCCAGGACGGTGTCGACGACCGCGGTCTTCTGGGCGGACGACTCGGTGTGGATCAGCGTCTTCAGGTCGCTGAGCCGGCCCTCGTCGCCGCCGCGGTACTTGCCGGTGAGCAGGCCGCCGCCGAGCGGGGACCACAGGGCGGCGCCCAGCCCGAGGCTCTCGGCCATCGGCAGCAGTTCGCGGTCGGCGGACCGTTCCACGAGGCTGTACTCGACCTGGATGCCGGCGACGGGCGCCCAGTTCCTCAGGTCGGCGAGGGTGACGGCGCGGGAGACGCGCCAGGCCGGGAAGTTCGACAGGGCGGCGTGCAGGATCTTGCCGGAGCTCACCAGGTCGTCCAGACCGCGCAGGATCTCCTCGACGGGCGTCAGGTCGTCCGGGAAGTGCACCCAGAACAGGTCCAGGTGGTCGGTCCCGAGGCGCTTCAGGCTGGCCTCGAGCGACAGGACCATGTTCTTGCGGCCGTTGCCGCTCCGGGAGACGTCCGTGCGCGGGGTGGCGCCGACGCTGTACTTGCTTGCCACCACGAAGTGGTCGCGGTCCACGGCGAGGAAGCCGCCGAGCAGTTCCTCCGACTCGCCGAACTGGTAGTTGTCGGCGGTGTCGACGAAGGTGCCGCCGGCCTCGGCGAACCTGTCGAACATCCGGCGGGACTCGTCCGGGTCCGCGCCGGCGCCCCAGCGGGTGCCGAAGTTGCCGGTGCCGAGGGCGTACTCGGAGACGCGGAGTCCGGTCCGGTGTCCGAAGGTCGTGTAACGCATCAGGTCTCTCCTTGACGGGGGGGTGCTGTCGTGGGGTGGTGGTGCGGGAGGGGTTTCGGGGGGTGCCGGCGATGGGTCAGCTGCGCCGGGCGGTGCGGGGGCTGATCCCCAGTGCGGCGAGCGCGCTCAGCGTCACGACGCCGGCCGAGATCCACCAGGCGAGGGAGTAGGCGTGCGCCGGGTCCCGGGGACCGGCCGCGGCCAGGACGACGACCAGGCCGCTGACGCCGAGCACCGTGCCGACCTGGCCGGCCATGGTGACGACGGCGCTGCCGGTGGCCGCCCGTTCCCTGGGCAGGCCCGCGGTGGCCGACGAGATCATCGTGGGCAGCGCCAGTCCGACGCCGACCCCGGCCACCAGCCAGCCGGGCAGGATGTCGACGGCGTAGTCGAGGCGCCCCCCGGCGTGGAGGGCGGTCCATACGGTGCCGAGGCCGACCAGCGCCGAGCCGAGTGCCGCGACCGTGCCCACCGGCACGCGCCGCCCGATCCGCCGCCCGAGGGCGGATGCGGCGAACACCATCGCCGGCCCGGGTGCGACGCCGAGCCCGGTCTCGATGGCCGACCAGTGCCACACCTGCTGCAGCCACAGGGTCAGGGCCAGCAACTGGAGCCCGAAGGCGGCGTAGAACAGCAGGGCGGCGACGTTCGCCGAGGCGAACACGCGGTCGCGCAGCAGGTTCAGGTCGACGACGGGGACGGGGTGGCGGGCCGAGCGCAGGAGGCAGGCCGCGAGCGCCGCGGCGGCGACGGCGAAGGCGCCGGCGGTGGGTGCGGTCGCCCACCCCCATTCCGGGCCCTCGACCAGGCCCAGCGCGAGCGCGCCGATCGCCACCACCAGCAGCGCACCGCCGACGAGGTCGGGCAGCCGGGCGTCGGTGTCCGGCCGCCCGCCCGGCAGCAGCCGTACCGCCAGGACGAACGCCACGGCGCCGATCGGCAGGTTGAGCAGGAAGATCCACTGCCAGGCCAGCTGCACGAGCAGACCGCCGACCACGGGCCCGGCCGCCGCGGCGAGCGAACCGCTGGCCGCCCAGATCTGCACGGAGCGGGTGACCTTCGCGGGCGGCGCAGTGGTCAGTACGAGGCCGAGGCTGGCCGGGGTGAGGACGGCGGCGCCCGCCGCCTGCAGGAAGCGGAACGCGACCAGGACCCACAGGTCGCCGCTGAGGGCGGCACCGAGGCTGGCGAGGGTGAACACGCCCAGCCCGAGCAGGAATCCGGCCTTGCGCCCGTAGCGGTCGCTCAGCCGCCCGGCCGGGACGAGCAGCGCGGCGTACACGATCGCGTATCCGTTGAGGATCCAGCTGAGCCGGGACAGCGAGGTCTCGCCCACGCCGTGCCCGATGGGGGTCAGGGCGACGTTGACGACGAAGGCGTCGAGGGCGGAGAGGAACACCGAGGTCGCCAGGACGGCGAGCACGAGCCCCGGGCGCGGGGTGCGGCGTTCGGCCGCCCGGCGGCCGGGGGCCGGCGCCCGCACGGCGGCGGTGCCGCCGAGGAGGCGCGAGGGGGTACGGGTCATCGATCTGTCTCCGGGGAAGGGGCGCGGTCGCGCCGTACGCGGGCCGGCCGGCCCGGCCGACGGTGGGACCGGAGGGTCGCCGCGGCGTTGCGGCGCGAAACGGGGGCGTGCGCGAGGACCCGGGCACGCGTCCGCGGGACGCGGACGAGGGCTGGGGCAAGGGCTTGGGCAGGGTCTGGGGCTGGAACGGCGGGGGCCGGTGGGAGGGTCCGCCCGGCTTAAGTAAACCGATCGGTTTCCTTATGCGCTCCACCGTAGCAGCCGTTTCCGGCGAAGTAAAACGATCGGTATCCTTGAGGCATGAGCGAAGCACCCTCCCCCGTACGCAGGCGCAGTGGCAGAGGCGCCCGGGAGCGGATCCTCAAGGCGGCGACGGAGCTGTTCACCGCCCAGGGGGTCAACGCGACCGGGATGGACCAGCTGGCCACCGTCGCCAACGTGTCCAAGCGCACCCTGTACACGCACTTCGCCGGCAAGGACGACCTCGTCCACGCCTACCTGAGCGCGCTCGAGGACGGCCTGTTCCCCGCCGAGGCGACCCCCGGGGAGCCCTGCCCGGATCCTCGGGAGCAGCTCCTGGCGATCTTCGACTGGCCGCCGCCGAGGACGGACGGGCCACTGCGCGGCTGCCCCTTCCTGAACGCCGCCGTCGAGGTACCCGACCCCGACCACCCGGTCCACCTGCTGGCGGCCGCCCACAAGAGGGAGTTCGCCCGCAGGCTGGCGGCCCTGGCACGGGTGGCCGGGGCCCGCGACCCCGAGGCGCTCGGCGAACGGCTCGCCCTGCTCTACGACGGCGCCGTCGCCCGCAGCACCGCGCTGAACTCCACCGGGCCGGGCGCCCACGCCCGCGCGATCGCCACGCTCCTTGTGGACGCCGCGATCGACTGAGCGCCCCGCGCCCCCGCGTCCCGGCCGTCCCGGCGCCTCAGCGCAGCCGCGTCGCCGCCCGGCGGCGGTCCGCCAGCACCTCGCGGGCGGCCCGCGCGCCCGAGGCCAGCGCGCCCTGGAGCGAGCCGGTCGCCCGGTGGTCGCCGCACACATGGCGCCCCGGGGCGAAGCGGGTGGTGCGGGTCATCGCGTGCGGCGCCGGCATCGCGGGCAGCGCCTCGCGCACGGTGCAGCGGTGCAGCGGCTCCCAGGCGGCGGCGTCCGTGCCGTACACGTCCGACAGCGCCGCGGTCAGTGCCGGCTCGTCGGCGGGCCCCGGGGTGCCGAGCACGGACGTCGCGACCAGGGCGCGGCCGTCCGGGGACAGTCCGGGCTGCACCTCGGTGAGCACCACGGTGTTGAGGAAGCGGCGGCGTTCGTCCACCATCAGCGTCGGTTCGGCGAGCGGCGAGCGGTCGGCGGCGTGGTAGTACGTCGTCACGGTCCGCGTCGGCGGGGCCGTGAGGCCGGGCAGCAGCCGTACGGCCGCCCCCGGTCCGGTCGCCACCACCACGACGGGCGCGGTGACGTCCGTGCCGTCCTCCAGCAGCACCCCGTCGCCGGTCAGTTCGCGCACCGGGGCCTCGGTGCGCACCGTACCCCCGGGCAGTCGCCCGGCGAGCTGCCCCGGCACGGCGCCGATCCCCTCGGCGGGCAGGGCGAGGGTGCCGCGCAGCATGCTGCGCCAGACGAAGTGGAAGAAGCGGCTGGAGGTCTCCAGTTCGTCCTCCAGGAAGACCCCGGACAGGAACGGCCGGAACAGCGTCTCCACCAGCTCGGGCGAGATGCCCGCGGCCGCCAGCGCGGTGAGCGTCGTGGTGTCGGCGCCCGCGCGCAGCCTTCCCGCGGGCAGCACCATGTCACGGGCGCTCAGCACCCCCAGCGCCGCCAGGTCGCGCCCCGACGCGAGCCGTCCGGGCAGCAGGTCGGCGGTCGCGTACGGCGGGCGGGTCGGGTCGGCGAAGCGCAGCCGCCCGCGGGAGGTGTGCACCAGCACACCGGGGGTGAAGGGCCGCAGCCGTAGCGGCTCCAGCTCCAGGCGCCGCTTCACCTGGGGATAGGAGGTGTTGAAGACCTGGAAGCCGCGGTCGAGGAGGAAGCCGCGGTGCCGGTCGGTACGCATCCGCCCGCCGACGGCGTCCGAGGCCTCCAGCACCCGCACCGCCAGGCCCGCCACGGCGAGGTCCGCCGCGCACGCGAGACCGGCGGCGCCCGCCCCGACCACGATCACGTCACAGTGGCCACCGCGTTCCTGCTGCATGGATCCGGTGCCCTTTCCTCCGTGTACACCCCGATACGGGCCGGCCTTCCGTACGCTACGCGGGTGCCCGGGGCCGCCCCTTGCCACACACCGCCGAACGGGGCGCCCGGCTCCCGCACACCGATGAGTCCGCGCCGCTTCGGGAGTCCTCCCCCTGACGGCACACGAGGGAAGGTGGAGCGATGGAGCGGCAGCTGCGCGACGTCCTGCAGGCGTTCGTGGACGATGGATCGGTGCCCGGGGCGGTGGGCCTGGTGGCGCACGGCGACCGGGTCGAGGTGGCGGCCGTCGGGACCCTGGGCGTCGGGGACCCGGCCCCCATGGCCAGGGACTCGGTCTTCCGCATCGCCTCGATCACCAAACCGGTGGTCGCAGCGGCGGTCATGATGCTCGTCGACGACGGGCGGATCGCCCTGTCGGACCCCGTCGCGACATGGCTGCCCGAACTGGCCGGGCCCGTGGTCGTCCGCACCCCGGCGAGCCCGCTCGACGACGTGGTGCCGGCCGCGGCGCCGATCACCGTCCTCGACCTGCTGACCTCGCGCGCCGGCTACGGCTTCCCCGCGGACTTCTCCCTGCCCGCACTCGCCCCGCTGTTCGGCGAGCTGAAACAGGGCCCGCCGCGGCCGCAGCAGGTCATGGCGCCGGACGCCTGGATGGCGACACTGGCCGGGATCCCCCTGCTGCACCAGCCGGGCGAGGCCTGGCTGTACAACACGTGCTCGGACATCCAGGGCGTGCTCGTCGCGCGCGCGTCGGGCCGGCCGCTGCCCGAGTTCCTGGCCGAGCGGATCTTCGAGCCGCTGGGCATGACCGACACCGGTTTCGCCGTGCCGCGTGCCGACCTCGGCCGCTTCACCGCCTTCTACCGTCCGGATCCGCGGGGAGGGCTGGAGCTGGCGGACGCGCCCGACGGGCAGTGGAGCGGGCCTCCGGCGTTCCCGTCAGGAGCAAGCGGCCTGGTGTCGACCGTGGACGACTGGTACGCCTTCGGCCGGATGCTCCTCGCGGGAGGCACCGCGGACGGCCGCCGGCTGCTGTCGGCGGAGTCCGTGCGGCTGATGACCACCGACCACCTGCCGCCCGCCGAGCGTGCCGCGAACGAGATCTTCCTGGAGGGGCAGGGCTGGGGCTTCGGAGGTTCGGTGGACGTCGCGCCGATCGCCCCGTGGAACGTACCGGGACGCTACGGCTGGATCGGCGGCACCGGCACGGCGGCGCACATCACCCCGGCCACGGACACCGTGGCGGTGCTGCTCACACAGGTCGAACTGACCGGCCCTGCCGCGCCGGGGACGATGCGCGCCTTCTGGTCCTACGCGGCCGGGATCTGAGCCCGGGGGCGTCACCCCTCCCGCGGTTCCGTCGAGAGGAAGACCGGGGTGACCGAGAGCGGTACGCCCACCCTGCCCGCGGCGCGGCGCAGCGGTACGGCGGCGCCGAAGACGTCGGCCGCATGGGCGGTGGCGTGGGGCCAGGGGAGGTCGACGGGGGTGGCGGGCCCGTCCTCGCCGGTGAAGGGGTCGCCGGAGCGCCAGAGGACCCGGAGCGGGCCGCGGCCCTCCCGGGACACCTCGAAGGCGTACAGGCCGGGGTGGTCCTCCGTGGTGAGGCGGCGGACGTCCGTGACGCCGTCGAGGTACGCGGTCAGGAGCGCGAAGGCGTCGGCGGAGGGGCGGCGCCGGGTCAGTGCGGTGCCCTCGTAGTCCATCAGGGCGAGCCTGCCGAAGAGGAAGCCCATCAGGTTGAGACGGTCGCGGTAGCCGGGGATCTCGGGGGCGAGGTTCCAGCAGGCCGTGCGGGTGAGGCCGCAGGCGAGGGCCAGGAGGGTGCGGGTGACGATCTGGCGGCGGTTGACGCGGTCGCGGCGGGCGGCGAGCTCCGGCGGGCAGTCCTCCATGAACATGAGCAGCTCCGGCGGGAGTTCGGGAGCGCGTTCGTAGAGCAGGCGCATGGTCGCGCGGTCCGGGGCCTCGCCGGGCTCCGCCGCACCCGTGAAGGCGGCCGTCATGGCCCGTTCGAGTTCCGCCTGGGCGCGGGGGAACTCGAAGAGGGTGGGACCGTTGTACTCCCCCGCCACCACCGGGCGTTCGTACCCGTGCCGGCGCATCATCGCGCGCACCTGGGCGACCTGGTCCGGGATCGCGTGCGGGTCGCCGTACAGGTGGACGTCGAAGAGGTCGTAGGCGTCGCGGCCGTGCTCGACGACGTGGTCGAAGAACCGCCGGGCCTCGCTGTCCGCGGGGCCGGACAGCACGTCGTGGCCGCAGCCGCCGAGGACGACCGAGGCGGACGGGTCGGCGGCCCGCACGGCGCGGTGGAAGGCGGTGAGCTGCCCGACGTACTCCGACGCCGTACCGGCCCAGAGCAGCCCGGTGTTGCTGGGCTCGTTGCCGCACTGCCAGTGGTCCACGCGGCCCCGGCACCGGGCGACCAGGTCGCCGACGAAGCGCTCGTACCCGGCGGGGTCGAGCGCCGGTGAGGACGGGAGGAAGCCGGCCGGCTGCCGGGTCGCCCACGGGGAGCTGGAGCAGACGGTGACCCAGAGCTCGGCCGCCGGGTCGAGCTGCCCGAGGACGGCGTCGACGACGGACCAGTCGTACCGTCCGGGCTCCGGCTCGACCTGGCCCCAGTAGAGGAAGACGCGCACCAGCGTCGCGCCGAGCTCCCGTGCCTCCGGTACGAAGCTGTCCGGTGCCCCGAACATGCCGTAGCTGATGCCCCGGACGACGCCGAGGCGGACCCCGGCCGGGGCGGTGTGCCGGCTCATGACTGCTCCCTCGCTCTTGCGTATACGTCATAAACTCTACCTGACGCTGTAAACTCCCTCCGTGAAGGAGAACCCGGAGGGCGTCCCGGCCCCCCTGATCTGGACGCGGCCCGCGCCGCGGCGCCGCCACAGCCCGCTGGAGCGGGACGACATCGTGCGCGCCGCGATCGCCGTCGCCGACGAGGGCGGCCCGCAGGGCCTGACCATGGCCGCGGTCGCCAAGCGGCTCGGCCCGTACACGCCGATGGCCCTCTACCGCCATGTGCTGAGCAAGGACGGTCTGGTCGACCTCATGCTCGACGCCGTCACGGCGGAGATCCCACTGCCCGCCGCGCCGGGTGCCGACTGGCGGGCCGATCTGCACACGGTGGCCGACGGGAGCTGGGCCGTGGTCAAACGGCACTTGTGGTTCGCCCAGCTCGCCCCCACTCGCCCGCCGCTGGGGCCGCACATGATGCGCCGCACCGAGTTCGTCCTCCAGGTGCTCGTGGGCCGGGGCGCCACATTGGGCGAGGCCATGACCTACGCGGCACTCCTCGACCGGCACATCCTCGGCAGCGCCCAGCAGGAGGCCGAGGAGCTCGCGATGCGGCGCCGCCACGGCATCCACACCCCGGGGCAGCTCGCCGCGGCCGTGACCGCCGCCCGCGAACTGGCCGCGGAGGGCGGGCGGCACCCGCTGCTCGCGCGGTGGATGGAGGCACCCTCCGGGCCCGGCCTCGACGAGCAGTTCGCGCTCAGCCTGGGATTCCTCGTCGACGGCATCGCCGCCCGCCTCCCGCGGGGCGGCCCCCCGGCCTGAGACGGGCCTGCGCGACTCGCGTGGGGGCGGCCTCCGTTGAAAGGCCGTCAGCAGGGCACACGTACTCCAGACCGAAGCCTCGGAAAGGAGCACCACATGCCTCTTCGCTTCCGCAAGTCGTTCCGGATCCTGCCCGGCGTCCGCCTGAACATCAACAAGCGCTCGCTGTCCGTCACCACGGGCAGCAAGGGCGTCCACCACACGGTCAACACCCGCGGTGAACGCACCGAATCCGTCGACCTCCCGGGGCCGTTCTCCTGGCGGCGCACCCGCAAGGGTCACTGACGCCCGTCGTCATTCGAGGATCCAGCCCGCCATCCAGCGCTCCCGCACGGCCGGCCACTCCGTGGCGACCAGCGAGTAGTACACGGTGTCGCGCCACGATCCGTCGATCCGGCGGCAGTGCCGGCGCAGCACGCCCTCGCGGATGCCGCCGATGCGGGACACCGCGTCCTGGGTCGCCACGTCGAGGTCGTCCAGGCGCCACTGGACGCGGCCGAAGCCCAGGTCCTCGAAGGCGTAGTACACCAGCATGAAGTGGGTCTCCAGGTGCACCGGGCTGCCCCACAGGGCCGGGTCCAGCCAGCTCCAGCCGATGTCCACGCGCTCGTCGACGACCGAGATGTCGATGTACGCGGCCCACCCCGACGGGCGCTCCGTGGTGTGCGGGACGACCGCGAACACCACGGACTCCCCCGCCGCGGCCTGGGCCAGCCGCTGCTCCACCAGCGAGGCCATCTCGCCCGGTGAACCGGGTGGTGTCGTCGACAGCCAGCGCCACATCCCTTCGTCGGCGCGCGCCGCGGCGAACAGCGCCGGGACGTGCAGCGGCGAGAGCGGGACCAGCCGCGCGTACCGGCCGTCGATGGTGACCGAAGCGGGGAAGCGAACTGCCATATCCGCACGCTAATCCGGCGCGCTCGCCACCGCACCAAGTCGCGGATTCCCGCCCACGCGCCCCATGCGCCCCATCACCCCCGGGTCACGTCTCGGATACGGAGTGTCGTCGCATACGGGACGTCCGGCCCGCGCCCGGGGGCAGGACGCGGCCGGGGCGGCGGCCGAGGCGGTGGGCGGCGGGCGGCGGGCGGCGGGCGGCGGGCGGCGGGCGGCGGGCGGCGGCGCGATAACGTGCGCGGCATGAAGGACGACTTCGACGTGCGGCGGGAGCTGGCCGCGGGGATGACGGACCCGGCCGGGGCGCTGCGGTTCGTGCGCGGCTTCGCCCGGCACTGGCTCACGCCCCTGCAGGAGGGCGACGGGTGCGGTGAGCCCGAACTGGCCGCCGCCGAGGAGCGCCTGGGCTTCGCCCTCCCCGCCGTACTGCGCGACGCCTACCGGCTCCTCGGCCGGCGTCCGGACCTGACGAGCAATCACGACAGGCTGCTCGCACCGGCGGAGCTGCATGTGGACACGCGCGAGGAGGCGCTGGTCTTCCGGTACGAGAACCAGGGCGCCGCGTCGTGGGGCATCCTCCTCACCGACCTGCACAAGGCCGATCCGCCGGTCGTCATGAAGCCGGACCTCGCGGACAAGGAGGCCGAGAGGTGGTCGGCGTGGCTGGACCGCTTCTCGTGGGCGTGCGTCGAGATCGTCCTGTCGGAGTCGCTGCACGCGCCGTTCGAGCTCGGCGACTTCCGTGACGACCTCGACGAGGCCCAGTCCGAGTCCCTGGGCGGCCGGTTCACCCCGCTGCCGTTCCCCGCGTACCCGCCCGGCGAGGACCCGGGTGCGCGCTGGTACGCGGGGACCGACGTGATACTCCGCGAGGAGGACCGCACCTGGCTGTGGGCGCGGGCCCGCACCGAGGAGGCGCTCGACCGGGTGCGCGACGACCTCCCCGGCGACTGGCTCAACGACCCCCGCTGACCCCGGCGGCCCCCGGCGGCCCCCGGCGCAGGGGTCAGCCGAGGGGCACGTCCTCCTGGCGGAGGGCCTCCAGCGCGGGTCCGTACAGGCGGGTCTTGATCGTGCCGAGGGTGGGACCCGCCTTCCCGGCCAGGGGACGGGCGAGGGCGACGGCCGCCTCGCGGACCTCGTCCTCGCCCGCCGTACGGTCCACGATGCGCTCGGCCAGCGCGTCGAGGCCGCCGTAGCGGCGTGCGGTGGTCATGGCCTCGTGGGCCGTCTGCGGGTGCAGCCGGGCCTGGATGAGGGCCGACATGCCCGGGGTGAAGGGGATGTTGATGTCCGCCTCGGGCAGGCACCAGTAGCCCCGGTCGGCGCGCATCACACGGAAGTCGTGGGCCAGCGAGAGCATCGCGCCCGCGGCGAAGGTGTGGCCCTGCAGGGCGGCGACGGTGGCCACCGGCAGGGTCAGGAAGCGGGCGAGCAGCGCCTGCACGCCGGTGACGTACGCGCCGGCCCGGTCCGCGTGGGCGAACAGCCACTCCAGGTCGAGCCCGTTGGACCAGAACTTGCCGGTGGCCGCGGTGACCAGGGCCCGCGGCCCCTCCGCCTTCTCCACCTCGTCCAGAAGGGCGTCGACGGACGCGAGCCAGTCGGGATGGAAGCGGTTCTCGCTGTCCCCGAGGTCGAGGATGAAGACGTCGTCCTGGCGGTCGAGCGTGGGCATGGTTGCTCCTTGGGGCGAAGGGCCGGACGGCCGGGAGGCTGCCGGAACCACGGCCGGGCCGTCGCCTTCGCCCCGGCTCCGCGGACCGCGTACCTACCAGCCGGTAACCTCGATGGTCCGCATCGTACATGGAGCGGCCCGGCCTGTCCCCACCCGCGGGTACCGCTCTACGCCGTCGAAGACGCAGCCCTGCGCCGGGTGACCGCGAGGCCCCTGGTCGCCGGGGTCCCCTCGGACCGCCTCCACCCGCTCGCGCAGCAGAAGGAACCGGCGGCCCCATCGGGACCGAGCAGGTCGGCGAGCCGGTCCGGCCTTGGGGGGCGGGTGTTCGCCGCCGCGACACGCCGGGGTCACCTCCCGGTCGTGTCCGCCTGTGACGGTCGGCAAAGTTGGCTATACAACTTTGCCCAGAGGAGTGACCATGTCCACCCTGCCCAGCTTCCCCGTCGGTGATCTGCCGGCGATGTGGCTTCGTGACAACTGCCCCTGCGCCGGGTGCCGCGACCCGCGGTCGGGGCAGAAGCTGTTCCAGATCGGTGCCCTGCCCCCCGGGCTGCGGGTGGGCTCGGCGGCCGACGCTGCCGGGGAGGCGGCACCCGCCGTGGAGGTCGTCTGGGAGCCCGACGGGCACCGCTCGTCGTACCCGCTGGCGTGGCTGGAGGCCGTCCGGCCCGGCCGGACCGGGCACGGTGACCTGCGCACAGAGGCCGGGAAGGAACTGTGGACCGCGCGCGAGGTCGCCGGACGGCTGCCCGAGGCGGACTGGGAGGAGTACCTCGGCGAGCCCGGTATACGGGCCCGGATGCTGGAGTCCGTGCTGCGGCTGGGCTTCATGCTGCTGCGCGGCGTCCCCGGGCGCGAGGGCCAGGTGCTCGAGGTGGCGGAGACCTTCGGGTACGTCCGCGAGACGAACTACGGGAAGCTCTTCGACGTGCGCGTCGAGCCGGACCCGAACAATCTGGCCTTCACCTCGGCCGCCATCACGCCGCACACCGACAACCCGTACCGGGACCCCGTTCCGACGCTCCAGCTGCTGCACTGCCTGGTCAACGACGCGGCCGGCGGCGACTCCGGCCTCGTCGACGGCTTCGCTGCGGCCGCGCTGCTGCGCCGCGAGGACCCGGAGGCGTTCGACGTGCTCACCCGCACGCCCGTGCCGTTCGTCTTCCGTGACGCGGGGACCGAACTGCGCGCCGACCGCCCGCTGATCGGCACCGACCCGCTGGGCCGCGTACGGGAGGTGCGGTTCAACAACCGCTCGATCGGCACCCTGCGGCTCGCCGCGGACGAACTGGAGGCGTTCTACGCGGCCTACCGCACCTTCGCCGAGCTGCTGCTCCGCCCCGAACTGCAGCTGGACCTGCGGCTCGCGCCCGGCGACTGCCTGGTCTTCGACAACACCCGGCTGCTGCACGCCCGCACGGCCTTCGCCCAGGACGGTGCGCGCCACCTGCAGGGCTGCTACGCCGATCTGGACGGGCTGGCGAGCACCCTGGCCGTGCTGCGCCGCGCGGACACCCTGGAGCCGCTCGCCGAGCTGTTCGCGGGCGCGGTGTCCGCGGAGTACCTGGGCGAACCCGTCACCATGGCCCAGCACATGCTGCAGGCCGGGGCACTGGCCCAGGCGGCCGGCGCCCCGCCGCACCTGGTGGCGGCCGCGCTGCTGCACGACGTCGGCCACGTGCGGGGCGACGTCGTCACCGGCCGCGACCTGATGACCGGCAACGACAACCGGCACAGCCACACGGGCGCCGACCTGCTGGGCCGCTGGTTCGGTCCCGAGGTCACCGAGCCGGTGCGGCTGCACGTGGCCGCCAAGCGCTACCTCTGCGCGGTCGAGCCGGGCTACCACGACCGGCTGTCGGATGCCTCGAAGTACACCCTGGAGGTTCAGGGCGGTGTGATGACGCCCGTCCAGGCGGCGGAGTTCGCCGGCCTGCCGGGCGCCGCCGACGCGGTCGCCGTCCGCCGCTGGGACGAGGAGGCGAAGGACCCCGACGCCGCCACACCGCCGTTCGAGCACTTCCTCCCGCTGCTCACCGCGCTGATGCGCGGCTAGAACGGTTGGTGGTCCGGCTGTCGCACCGTCTCGCGCCCTTCGGGCGCAAAGACGCGGGCTACGGACGGGGAGGGTGCCGGTCCGGGGCTGGTGGGCGCGGTGCGGGTGGGTTCGTGGCCACGGTCCAGGCGCCGGAGCGGTTCGCCTTTCCGGTGGCTGAGGGTCTCGTCACCGCCCGCGGGTGCAGATGGCCGGTTGCGACGCCCACCGTTCGTGGGCGGCGCGCCCGCCGTAACCGGCGTCTGCGGGTGCTTCCCCGACATCGGGCTCTGTTTCACCGAACGTGTCGGCGAAAGCGAGCCCGATCTCCTGCCAACGGCTCAGCAGCACCCCGAAGCATCGGCGGACGCGGGTTACGGCGGGCGCGCCCACCACCCACCGAAGGCGTGGAAGCGGCCATCTGCACCCGCGGACGGCGACGAGACCCGCGCCCACCCTCAAGCCCACCCGCTCCGGAGCCTTGACCCCCGCCACCCACCACCCACGCAGCGGAGACCGGCCCCAGACCGGCACCCTCCCCGTCCGCAGCCCGCCGCTTTGCGCCCGAAGGGCGCGAGACGAACCCGCACCCGTCCACTGCGTCTGCGCGCTCAGGCCCCCTCCGCACGCGGGCTGTGGCGGCGGATCGCACGTTCCCGCTCGGACGCCAGGCGGCGGATGCGCTTCGTACGGCCCGCGGCCACGAGGCGGTTCAGCACCGCGGGCTCCTGCGAGGACTCGGCGAGGCGCAGTTGGAGCCAGTCCGACCAGGACTCCGGAACGGACGCGTCCTGGAGCAGGGCGGTCACCGACGCGCCCTGCAGGATGCCGAGTTCACGGGCGCGCCGGGCCGCATACGCACGGCCGCGCTCGGTGCCGAGGCGGTCGGTCCAGGCCGCGCGTTCGTCGGGCGGGAGGCCGCCGAGGACCTGCAGGACGATGCCGAGGGCCACGCTCGGGTCGGGTTCGACGGCCACGGCGTCGAACAGGTCGGGCAGGCAGGCGGGGTGCTCCAGGGCCCTTCGGTACAGCGCCCAGCGTTCGTGCTCGTCGTGAAGGAGGCCGGAGAGGTCGCCGGGAGCGGCGCCGAGGCGATGGGCCAGGGCCGCGGTGACCTGGCCCAGGCTCCGGGACACTCAGCCCTTCCCGCCGCGCGGGCTGTGGTGGCGGCCGAGGGTGGAGGCCGCGACGGAGTTGTGGACCGTGAAGGCGATGGTGCCGGGGAGGTAGCGGTCCTCGGACCACTCCACCGGCGCGCCCTCCGGGTCGGTGGTGCGGCGCCGCTCGCGCAGCAGGACCTGCCCGGGCGGGCAGTCCAGGAGGCGGACGTCGTCGGCGTCGGCCCAGGCGAGGTCGATGGTGTGGTCGGCGTCGGTGAACAGCACGCCGTGGGCGACGAGGGCCTCGGTGTGCGAGACGGTGTCGGGCGGCAGTTCGGCCACCAGCTCGCCGATCCGGGCCGGGTAGAGGGAGCGTTCGACCATCACCGGCTCCCCGGACAGCGTCCGGACCCGCAGCACCAGGTGGACCTCGGCGCCGTCCGCCAGGCCGAGCTGGCCGGCCTCGAAGGGCTCGGCGGGCCGCCGCACCACGCTGTCCACCCGGCCGCCCGGGGTCTCCCCGATGGAGCGGGCCCAGTTGGTGAAGCTCAGCAGCTCCGAGAAGCTCTGCGCGCGCGGGCCGCCGAGCACGGTGCGCCGGGTGCCGCGGCGCGAGGTGACCAGGCCGTCCGAGCGGAGCACGGCCAGCGCGTGCCGGACCGTGCCGCGCGAGACGCCGTAGCGCTCGGCGAGGGTGCCTTCGGGGGGCAGTTTCGTTCCGGCGGCGTACTCGCCCGCGATGATCGCCTCGCGCAGTTCCGCCGCGACCTTGCGGTAGCGCAGCTCGCCGTCCGGGGTGCCCTGCTCCTGCCGCACCGTGCTCTCCTGCGCTGCTCGTGCCGTGCGGGCCGCGCCCGCGGCCGGTGCCCCCGACCCTACCCGGAGGGGACGGGGGACGGGCGTCGGCCCGTCCCCCGTCCCCTCCGCCGTGCGTCACACCGCGTGGACGGTTCCCGCGTACCGCTGGACGAAGCGGGTGCCGGTGCCCGCGGTGACGGTCACGTCGTAGCGGCCGCCGTCGGTGCGCCAGGTCACCCGGGTCCGGTCGCCCGGCCGGACCCACACGGTCTGCTCCTTGCCCGCGAAGTCGTTCGGGGTGAGCGTGAAGGCCACCTCGGTGCCGCCGTCGTTGCGCAGGTAGAACTCGACGTTCGCGTTCTCCGGCCGCCCGTCGTGCCGCAGGGTCGCGGTGACGCCGGGCACGGCGACGTCGTCCTGCCCCTCGGGGACGATCGTCCCGGAGAAGCGGCGGACGAAGCCGTCGGCGCCGTGCACGGAGAAGTCGTAGCGGCCGTCGGTGGCCGCCGCGTCCCACACATAGGTGCGCGTCGAGCGCGGCGGCACCGTGAACGGCGTCCCGGTGAAGGGCAGCGCCGTGTTGGGCAGCACCGTGAAGTGGTAGCCGACGGTGCCGTCGTTGGTCAGCCGGCAGGTGACCTTGCCCGTGTCGCGGTCGACGGTCGCGTCGGCCCACGGCCGGTACGGCAGCGGGCGGTGCGGCCGCCGCCCCTCCTCCTGCCCGGGCATGGTGGAACGGTCGGGCACCTTCACCGCGGGCAGCGACTGGTTGGCGTCGGCCTTGGCCATCAGCGCGACGGTGTCCGGCAGCGCGGGAATGCTGTAGTCGGGCTTGGTGAAGTCGAAGCAGCTGGTGAGGTCGCCGCAGACGGTGCGCCGCCAGTCGGAGATGTTGGGCTCCTTCACCCCGGTGACGCGCTCGAGGAAGCGCAGCACCGACGTGTGGTCGAACACCTGGGAGTTGGCGTAGCCGCCGCGCGACCACGGCGACACGACCCACAGCGGCACCCGGCTGCCCAGGCCGATGGCCTTGCCGTTCGCGAACTCGTCCTTGGTGCCGGGCTCGGGGAAGGGCGGGATGACGTGGTCGAAGTAGCCGTCGTTCTCGTCGTACATGAGCAGGAAGACGGTGTGCTTCCACACGTCGGGGTTGGAGAACAGCGACTGCAGCGCCGTGTTGACCCAGTGGGCGCCGTAGTCGGGGCTGGCGTCGGGGTGCTCGCAGAAGAGGTACGGCGCCACCAGCCAGGAGACCGTGGGCAGGGTGCCGTCCTTGCAGTGCTTGTCGAACGCCGTGAGGTCGAACTTCGTCATGGCGTTGACGTAGCGCGGGTCGTCCTTGGGGAACTCGTGGAACTGCTTGAAGTACGACAGGGCGTTGTCGTCGTAGTCGCCGTTGCGGTCGTCCGAGCCGTCCGGGTTGTGGTAGACGCGCCAGGTGACGCCGGCGTCCTGCAGCCGTTCCGCGTACGTCGTCCAGTCCGCCACCGGGTTGCCGGTGACGGGGGTGTTGTCGGTCCACGGGCCGGTGGTGCCGTCGACGCCGGGGCCGGCGGTGCCGGTCCACAGGTAGAGGCGGTTGGGGTCGGTGGGCCCGTTCAGCGAGCAGAAGTAGCCGTCGCAGAGGGTGAAGGCGTCGGCGAGCGCGTACTGGTAGGGGATGTCCTCGCGGGTGAAGTAGCCCATGGTGCGCTCGCCCTTGGCGGACACCCACTTGTCCATGGCGCCGTTGTTGACGGCGGAGTGGCCGCTGTCCCAGTCGTGGGGCAGGCCGCCGGCGTTCTGGGCGTTGTACTTGGTGGTGTCCATGCGGAACGGCAGGAGGTGGCCCTCCTCGCGTCCGCGGGCGGGCTGGCGGAACACGGGGTCGCCGTTGGACAGGACGGCCGCCTGGCGGTCGCCGAAGCCCCGTACGCCGCTGAGGGTGCCGAAGTAGTGGTCGAAGCTGCGGTTCTCCTGCATCAGGATCACCACGTGCTTGACGTCCTCGATGCTGCCGTGCCGCGGGCCGTGCCCGGCGGCCTCGGCCGTGCCGGAGAGCCCGACGGCCGCGGCGGCTCCCGCGGCGGTGCCGATGAAGGCGCGGCGGCTGAACTCGGTCATGAGTGAATGTGTCCTTAGGTCGTTCGGGGTCAGCCGCGGGCGGACAGGGAGAAGGTGACGACGGCGGCCGCGTGGTCGGAGGGCCAGCCGTTGCCGGCGGTGTCCGGGAGGGCCCGGGGCCGGCCGGTGACCAGGGTGTGCGCCTCGACGACCTTGAGCGGGCCCGCGTACTGGATCTGGTCGATGCGGTCCTGCGGCTCCGCGCCGCCGCCCTCGTGCTGCGGCCTGACGGGCGACCAGGTGGTGCCCGGGTCCTTCACGGGGTTGGAGTGCTCGGCGCGGAAGGCGTCGGTGAGGCCGGCGTCCTCCAGCGCCTCGGTGACGGGCCAGCGCAGCCGGCCGGTCCCCCCGTGCGCGGACGACGTGCGGTTCGTCCAGTCGCGGTGCGACGGCGAGGCGAGGCCGGCGGCGAGCACGACGGGACCGCGCGAGGCGATGTCGCGGCGCATGGCGGCCACCAGGGCCTGCGTCTGCCGGTAGCGCGCGCTGCCCTTCTCCGCCGCCTCGACCTGCGCGGCGGTACGGCCGGCGAGCACGGCGTACGGCCCGTAGCCGGCCTCGTCCAGCTGCGCCGTCCACAGTCGCACGGTGCGCTCGCCCGGCAGCCGCAGGGTCGCGGCGGCAGCGGGCAGCGAGGCGGTGGGGGCGACGGTGTCGCCGAGCGGGTGGCGGCTCACGATGCCGAGGCCGCCGGCCTGGTGCACGTGCCAGCCGAGCGCGGTGGCGAGCCGCTGGGCGGCGTCGTCACCGCACTCCTGGAGCGCGACGGCGTCGAGGCCCTGGGTCAGCACCAGCCGCAGCTGCTTCTCCAGCGCGCCGTCGATGTGGCCGCCTGCGTCCCACAGGTTCAGCGTGGCGACCTTGAGGGTCAGCCGGTCCCTGCTCGCGCGGACCGGCACCTGCACGGTGACGGTGTCGGTGCCCACGGCGCTGTCGGTGACGGTGACGACCAGCCGTCCGGGCGTGCGCGGCGCGAGGGACGGGGCCTTGCCGCTGACGGTGCCGTCGGCGGCGACGGTCAGCCAGGGGTCGCCGCCCGCGCGCTTGAAGGTGGCGCCGCCCTCGGCGTTGCCCTCCGGCCGGATCCACAGGCCGCCGAGTTCGACGGAGAAGGCGCTGCCCGCCGTCTGCGCGGCGGTCGTGACGGCGTCCACCGCCGCGTGCGGGCGCGGGATGACGGGGCGCGGTACGAAGCTGAAGGGCGCGGTGCGGGCCAGGATGCCGTAGCCGTCCTTGGCCAGCAGATAGGCGGTGTACGGCCCGCCACTGAGCCCGGAGGTGTCGATGGTGATGTCGCCGGAGGCGGCGGGGGTGTACTCCCAGGCGAGGGAGCCCCCGTTGCCGGGGACCCGGTCGCCGTCGTAGACGCCGATCCAGTTCTTGGCGTGGGGCGCGTCGGTCGTCCAGTGGAAGGAGACCTTGTCGCCCTCGAACGGGTGGGGCGTCCGCAGTTCGACCGAGTCGCCGGTGGGCGGGCCGGCGAAGGTGAACGGCTCGGTCTTGGCGAGGATGCCGTAGCCGTCCTTGGCCAGCAGGTACACGGTGTACGGGCCGCCGCTCAGGCCGGAGGTGTCGAGGGTCGTCTTCCCCGAGGTGCCGGTGACGTACGTCCACACCAGCGACCCGCTGCCGCTGCCGGGCTGCCGGTCGCCGTCGTAGACGCCGATCCAGTTCTTGGGGTCCGGAGCGTCCGTCGACCAGGTGAAGGTGAGTTTGTCACCGCGTTGCGGAGGCGTCGTGGAGTCGAGCGCGACGCTGCTCCCGGATGCGGCGACCTGTGAGAGGGATGGCACGGTGTTGGGTCCTCTCCGCCCCGGCGCCGCCGCGGCGGCGTACGGGTGGGCAAAGTTGTCTAGATAACTTCGCTCCCAGCAAGCCGTCCCATGGCGACGAATCCATGAACGAGGGGTTGCCGCCGTCCGGGAATCAGACGGAAATCTGAGGACCGAGCTCAGGGCGGGGCGGGCTGCCCGCCGCCCCCGTACCCACTCTGAACAGCCGTGTCACGGAGAACGGGGCGCTCCACCACGGTTTCCGCGCGCGAAGCCGCGGCCTCCCCCCGGGCCACCGCTCGGGGGGAGGCGGCGTCATGCACCGTTCAACGGTGCACGCTCTGCTGTGCGCAGGTGAGGTCGTTCAGCAGGTGAGGTTGCCGCCCGGGGCGACGCCCAGGATCTGGGTGAAGCGCTGGTAGTTGTTGACGCGGCTCTGCACCTGGGCCGGGTTGCGGCCGTCGCATTCGAGGGAGCCGTTGATGGAGCGGATGGTCTGGCCGAAACCCGCCTGGTTCACCATGGCGTTGTGCGGGGTCATGGTGCCGGGGCCGCTCTGGGTGTTCCAGTACCAGAGGCCGGTCTTCCACGCGACGGCGGAGTCCTGCTCGACGAGCCAGGGGTTGCGGAGGAGGTCGATGCCGAGGGCGTCGCCGGCGGCCTTGTAGTTGAAGTTCCAGCTGAGCTGGATGGGGCCGCGGCCGTAGTAGGCGGCCTGGCCGGCGGGGCAGCCGTAGGGCTGGCTGGTGTCGCAGTAGTGCGGGTAGTTGGCGGTGTTCTGCTCGACGATGTGGACGAGTCCGCCGGTCTCGTGGGCGATGTTGGCGAGGAAGGCCGCGGCCTCCTGCTTCTTCACCGTGTCGCTGCCGGTCTTGGCGAAGCCGGGGTACGCGGAGAGGGCCGCGACCAGGCCGCTGTAGCTGTAGAAGGAGTTGCGGCCCGGGAACATCTGGTTGAACTGGGCCTCGCTGACCACGAATCCCGACGGGTTGCCGGGGTTGCCCGGGTCGGTCGTGCCGCCGCAGGTGCCCTGGTCGGCCCAGACGCCCCACTGGCCGGTGGTGCCGGGGGTCTCGCCCTGCGTCCACCACTTGGCCTGCCAGTTGTGGCCGCCGTAGGAGGCGCTCATGCCGCCGGTGTAGACCGCGCCGGCGCTCCAGGGCGTGGCGCAGGTCGCGGCGGAGGCCGTGCCGGCGGGGAGGGCCACCGCCAGGCCGGCGGCGGCCGTGAGTGTCGTCAGGGCCGCGAGGATACGTCGCATCACCGTAACTGCTCCTTGTGTGGGGGGAGTTGTTGCGCTTCGCACTGAGCAATGAACCGGATTGGCCTATACCTGTCAAGGTCTAGACCAACATCCCGCGTGTGCCCGGCCACGGCCCCGGGTTGAGGCTCCGCCCCGTCGGCGTAGCGTGGAATCAGGCCGGCGCCGGTGGGCGGGCGGGCCCGCGGGGCGGGGTGCGCGCCACGTCGAGCCGCGCCGCCGGCCCCAGGCGGGCCGCGCCCCCGGGCGGAGCCCGCGTCGGAAGCGCACGAGGAGCGTCGGCCATGGGCAAGCCCTCAATCGACCACTTGCGGGAGCGTGCGTACGGGGCGGTGATCACCGCGGACGACAGCGCCTACGACGAGGCCCGGAAGGTCCACAACGCGATGATCGACCGGCGGCCCGCCGTCATCGTGCGCTGCGCCAACGCCGGCGACGTCATCACGGCGGTGGACTTCGCCCGGGAGAACGGGCTCGACCTCGCGGTGCGCGGCGGCGGGCACTGCGTACCGGGCTTCGGCACCTGCGACGACGGGGTGGTGGCGGACCTGTCGGCGATGCGCTCCGTACGCGTCGACCCCGGATCGCGCACCGCCCGCGCCGAGGGCGGCGCCACCTGGGCCGACGTCAACGCGGCGACGTACGCCTTCGGGCTGGCCACCACCGGCGGCATCATCTCCACCACCGGCGTCGGCGGACTCACCCTCGGCGGCGGCATCGGCTACCTGTCCCGGGGACTGGGACTCAGCTGCGACAACCTGGTCTCTGCGGACGTCGTCACCGCGGACGGACGCTTCCTCGTCGCCAGCGAGAAGGAGTACGACGACCTGTTCTGGGCGCTGCGTGGCGGTGGTGGCAACTTCGGCGTGGTGACCTCGTTCCGGTTCCGGCTCAGTCCGGTCAGGGACATCTACGGCGGCCCGATCTTCTACGACCTCGAGGACGCCCGCGGCGTGCTGCACGCGTACCGCGAGGTCATCGCCGACGCCCCCGAACAGCTCGGTGCCTTCCCGGCGTTCCAGATCGCCCCGCCCCTGCCCTTCATCCCGCCGGAGCGGCACGGCAGGGTCCACGTCGCCACCGTGACCTGCTGGGCCGGACCGCTGGAGGAGGGCGAGCGGGCACTGCGGCCCTTCCGCGATATGGCGCCGGTCGTCGCCGAGCACGTCGGCCCGATGCCGTACCCGGCGCTCAACACCGCCTTCGACGGGCTCGTGCCGCCCGGCCTCCAGCACTACTGGAAGGCCAACTTCGTCACCGAGCTGACCGACGGGGCCGTCGCCGCGCACCTCGAGCACGCGCCCGGGCTGCCGGCGGTGAACTCGACCGTGCACATCTACCCGATCGACGGCGCCTGCCACCGCGTCCCCGCGGACGCGACCGCCTTCGCCTACCGCGACGCGTCCTTCGCCACCGTGATCGCCGGCATGTGGCCGGATCCCGCGGCCAACGAGGCCAACATCGCCTGGGTGCGCGACTACTACCGCGACCTGGCGCCGCTCTCCGAGGAGGGCGGGTACGTCAACTTCATGGCCGGGGACGACCAGGGGCGGATCCGGGCCAACTACAAGGGAAACTACGACCGCCTGGTCGAGGTCAAACGGGCCTACGACCCCGGGAACCTGTTCCACCTCAACCAGAACATCACGCCTTGAACGGCCGCCCCGGCCGGGACCGGGGCCGGGATCCCGGCCCCGGTCCCGCCCCGGTGGCGGCTCAGGAGAAGCCCACGACGGCGTGCGGCCGGTACGGGCTCTCCAGCTCCTTCAGCTCCTCCTCGGTGAGGCGCACGTCCAGCGCGGCGACGGCATCGCGCAGATGCGCCTCCTTGCCGACGCCGACGACGGGCGCCGTCACCCCGGGCTTCCCCAGCAGCCACGCCAGGGCGATCTGCGCCCGCGACAACCCGCGCCGTGCCGCGATGGACGCCACGGCCTCGACGATCACCCGGTCCTCCTCGAGGTAGAGGGTGCCGCCGAACTCGTCGGTGTCCTGCCGGGCGCTGCCGGCGTCCCAGTCACGGGTCAGCCGCCCCCGGGCCAGCGGGCTCCACGGGGTCACGCCGACGCCCTGGTCCGCGCAGAGCGGCAGCATCTCGCGCTCCTCCTCGCGGTGGAGGAGGTTGTAGTGGTTCTGCATGCTGACGAACTTCGTCCAGCCGTGGCGCTCCGCCGTGTACTGGGCCTTGGAGAACTGCCAGGCGTACATGGAGGACGCGCCGATGTACCGCGCCTTGCCCGACCTCACCACGTCGTGCAGGGCCTCCATCGTCTCCTCGACGGGGGTGTGCGGGTCCCAGCGGTGGACGATGTAGAGGTCCACGTAGTCCGTCCCGAGGCGGCGCAGACTCGCGTCGATCTCGGTGAGGACGGCCTTCCGCGACAGACCGCCCCCGTTGGGGCCCGGGCGCATCCGGCCGTGCACCTTGGTGGCCAGCACGATCTCCTCGCGCGGGGCGTACTCCCCGAGGGCCCGGCCGACGATCTCCTCGCTGGTGCCGTCCGAGTAGACGTTGGCGGTGTCGAAGAACGTGACGCCGGCCTCGACCGCGGCGCGTATGAGGGGGCGGGCGGCGTCCTCCTCCAGCGTCCACGGATGGCTGCCGCGGTCGGGTGTGCCGTAGCTCATGCAGCCCAGGCAGATCCGCGAGACGTCCAGACCGGTGCTGCCGAGTTTCGTGTACTCCACGTCCATGCCTCCGCGTGGTGGTGTGGTGGCTTCGATCGCCGAACGGCGCACCCGAGTATGCAAGCCGGTGGATCTTCGCGTCGACGGCCCCTGCCCGACGGACGCAGGCATCCGTCCGCATCACCCGGAAAATGACTGGATGTCCGCTGTGCACCACTGAGGGACTTCCATCCCGTGAGCGACGTGGGCGATGTCACATGCACCGATTTGCGACGTTCATCATGGCTTTGACCTGCGACTTTCCGGAACATGCCACTCCGCTTCCGGCGACTGCGCAGGTCAGGCCCTTGCGCCCGCGGGAATGCTCGCGCAGAGTCCTGACGTATCCGGCCCCGGCCGCGCAGCGCGGCAGCCGGCATTCCGGGCGGGGGGCCAGCCGAAAGGGTCCTCGTCTCACATGCGCAACCAGGCCAAGCACCGCCGCGGGCGTTCCCTGCGGCTCAAGCTGTCCGCCGCGGCTGTCGCCTCCGCCGCGGCCTTCGGCGGCACCGCATGGGCACTCCAGCAGTCCGGCTCGGAAGGCTCCGGGGCGGACCGCTCGTCCGGCTCCTCCAAGGTCCACGTCACCTCGATCGTGCCGAGCGCGTCCGAACAGCCGGAGCACGGGCTGGTCGAGGCCGACAGCGGTCACCGCGACGCGGCCCCGGAGGCGAAGGAGAAGAAGGACACCGGCACGGCGCCCTCCGAGCGCCCGGCCCCGGCGAAGACCGAGGCCACGTCGAAGGCGAAGACGAAGGCCAAGAAGCCGAAGCCCGCGAAGACCACGGCCAGGCCCACCGTCACCAAGCCGGCCCAGCCGAAGCCTCCCGCGAGCACGCCGACCCCGAAGCCGACCCACTCCACCACCCCGCCGGCGACGCCCACTCCGACTCCGACGCCGACGCACACACCGGACCCCACCCCGCCGGCGACCACCCCGGCCCCGACTCCGGCACCCACGACCAGCGCCCCGTACACCCCCGCGCCCCCGGCCGTCGAAACCGCCAAGCCCCCGGCGGCGTCCGCCCCGCGAACCGCCCCGCAACTCGCCGACACCGAGCTGCCGCCGCCCTTCGCGGGGATCCCGCACCTCCACGGCCGCGGGCACGCCCACGGCCCCTGGCTGCCCTTCCCGGCGACCGCCCCCGGTCACTCCGCCGGCGCCCCGGGCGGCACCGGCCCGGTCGGCTGAGCCTCCCCCGGAGGCCGCCCCGGGAGCCGTACCGTGGGCGTCCTACGGAAGCGAGGGCGCCGGGGCATGGGTGACAAGAAGCGGCAGGACCGCCTGCCGCGCGGTGTGTACGAGCGGGAACTGCTGCGGCTGCAGGTCGAGTTGGTCAAGCTGCAGGAGTGGGTGCGGGCCGGCGGGCACCGGCTCGTCGTGGTCTTCGAGGGGCGCGACGCGGCAGGCAAGGGCAGCACGATCAAGCGGGTGACGGAGCACCTCAACCCCCGCATCGCACGCATCGCGGCGCTCCCCGCGCCGACCGAACGCGAGCGCACCCAGTGGTACTTCCAGCGCTACGTCGACCATCTGCCGGCCGCCGGGGAGATCGTGCTGTTCGACCGGAGCTGGTACAACCGCGCGGGCGTCGAGCACGTGATGGGCTTCTGCACCCCCGAGGAGCACGTGCGCTTCCTGCACCAGTGCCCGATCTTCGAACGGCTGCTGATCGAGGACGGCATCATCCTGCGCAAGTACTGGTTCTCCGTCAGCGATGCCGTGCAGGAGCAGCGTTTCCGGGCCCGCCTGGAGGACCCGACGCGCCGCTGGAAGCTGTCGGGGATGGACCTGGAGTCCATCACGCGCTGGGAGGCGTACTCGCGGGCCAAGGACGAGATGTTCGTGCACACCGACATCCCCGAGGCCCCCTGGCACGTCGTCGGCAGCGACGACAAACGCGCCGCCCGCATCAACATGATCGCCCACCTCCTGGCCGGCATCCCGTACGAGGAGGTCCCGCTCCCCGCCATCGAACTCCCGCCCCGCCCCGAGTCGACCGGCTACCAGCGCCCGCCCCGCGACCTGCAGACCTACGTCCCGGACCACGCGGCGACCCTGCGCCGGTGACGCCGCCCGGATCCGCTGGGAATCCCCTGGAAAACCACGCCCGGCGTGCCCCGGAAAGGCACCGCGGAGGGGCCTCGAAGGGGGCGGGGGCGTGCCCGCGGGCGGGGTGCGGACAGGGCGGGCGCAGGGCGGGGCCGGGGTGCGGGAGACGGGCGTACGCGGGGTTCGCACACTGCCGCTGAGCTGGGCTTTCGGGCTCGCACGGCCTAGCGTCTCCCCATCGGGAAAGGGGAACTGATGGACCGTGGAATCCGAGACGTCGACGATGTGCTGAGGCTCCTGGACGACCTGTTCGCCGCCGGCGCCGACCGCTGGACGGACGGGGCGGCCGGCTGGTGGGACGCGTTCTACGCGGACCGGGCCCGGCCGGTGCCGTTCTTCGTGGACAAGCCGGACGAGAACCTCGTGGAGTGGCTCGACCGGGGCCTGATCGCGCCGGGCGGCCGGGTCCTCGACCTCGGGTGCGGTCCGGGGCGCAACGCGCGCTACCTGGCGGCGCGGGGGTTCACCGTGGACGCCGTCGACCTCTCCGCCGCCGCCATCGCCTGGGCCGAGGAGCGGGCCCGCGAGGCCGGGGCGGCCGTGCGGTTCCACCGCGGTGACGCCTTCGCCCTGGCCGGGACGGTGCTGCGCGGCCCGTACGACCTGGTCCACGACTCGGGCTGCTTCCACCATCTGCCGCCGCACCGGCGCATCAGCTACCTCGCGCTGCTGGACGCGGTCCTGGCACCCGGCGGGCACCTCGCGCTGACCTGCTTCGCCGCCGGCGCGATGGGGTCCGAGCTCGACGACGCGGACTTCTACCGCGAGTCCCGGCTGCACGGCGGCCTGGCCTACACCCCGGAGGCGCTGCGCCGGATCTTCTCCGGTCTGACGGAGGTCGAGCTGCGCCGCATGCGCGACGAACCGGCGGACTCCGCGCGCTTCGGCGAGGACTTCCTGTGGGCGGCGTTGTTCCGGGCACCGCGGGGGCCGGCGGGTGACCCTCCCGGGTGATGGCGCACGGGGGCGGGAGCGGGCACTGTGTGCACATGCCGGAGGGGAGGTTCCACATGGACGGTGCCCGGCTCGCCGCCTCACGCCCCGCGCGGGCGCTCGCCGCCGCGCTGCTGTCCCTGGCCCTGCTGTCCGCCTGCGGCGGCTCCGGCCGGGAAGCCGCCTCCGGGGCCCCGTCCCGGACCGGCACACCGGTCGCCACGCCGAGCGGCACATCGAGCGGCACATCGAGCGGCACACCGCAGGACCCGACCACCCCCGCCTCCGCGCCCCCGCCCGCGTCCGGGACCGGCACGGCGGCGCCCCGCCCGGTCCGGGCGGCCGTCTACTTCCTCCACGACGGCAAGCTGTCCGCGGCGCCGCGCACGGTGACCGGCCCGGCGACCGCCGCCGCGGCCCTGCGGGCCCTGCTCGCGGGGCCGAACGGCGTCGAGCGCGGCCACGACCGTGCGACGGCGATCCCCTCCGGAACGGCGCTGCGGTCCCTGGCCGTACGCGACCGCGTCGCCACCGTGGACCTCTCGGGCCGCTACGACGACGCCCCCGGCGCTTCCGCGGACGCCCGGCTGGCCCAAGTGGTGTTCACCGCGACCCGGTTCCCCGGCGTCGAGAGGGTGCGCTTCCGTGTGGACGGCAGGCCGGCGGCCGGCCTCGGTCCGGCGGCCGGCGGCCGCCCGCTCGGCCGCGGCGACTTCGAGGACCTCTCCCCCGCCGTCCTCGTGGAGTCACCGCTCCTCGGCGACACCGTCACCGCCCCGCTGCGCGTGCACGGCACGGCGAACACCTTCGAGGCGGAGTTCCGGCTGCGGGTCTCCGACGGCTCCGGCCGCGCGGTCGCCGACGTACGGGTGGCCGCCACCTCCGGCAGCGGCACCCGGGGCACCTTCGACGTGACCGTGCCCTACCGCGCGACCGGCGGAACGGGACCGGGCACCCTCACCGCGTACGTCCTGTCCGCCGAGGACGGCCACCGGGTCGTCCTGGACACGGTGCCGCTCACGCTCGCGCGGTGAACT
This sequence comes from Actinacidiphila glaucinigra, assembly GCF_900188405.1. Classification (GTDB taxonomy): domain Bacteria; phylum Actinomycetota; class Actinomycetes; order Streptomycetales; family Streptomycetaceae; genus Actinacidiphila; species Actinacidiphila glaucinigra. The sequence continues at coordinate 55,844 of NZ_FZOF01000004.1, forward strand.
GGCCCGGCCGGACCGTGCGCGCGCCGCCGCACCGGCCGAGACTGGAACCAGGGGGCACGTCCCGGGTTCAGGAGGCCGCCATGAACGCCGTCCGGCAGCCGATGACGGTGGACGACGTGATGACGTGCAGGGTCGTCGCGGTGACCCGCCGCGCGTCGTTCAAGGAGATCGTGCGGGCCCTGGAGCAGTGGCACGTCAGCGCGGTACCGGTGGTGGAGGACGGCACGCGCGTCGTGGGCGTCGTCTCCGAGGCCGACCTGCTGCGCAAGGAGGAGCACCGCGAGGACGGGCCGCCCCCGGTGGGCGCGTCCGCCGCCTCACGCAGGGCGGCCGCGCCGACCGCCGAGGAGTTGATGACCTCGCCCGCGGTCACCGTGCGCGGTGACGCTTCGCTCGCGTGGGCCGCCCGCGCCATGGCGCGGCACCAGGTCAAGCGGCTGCCCGTCGTCGACGACCGGGGCATGCTCAAGGGTGTGGTCAGCCGGGGCGACCTGCTGAAGGTCTTCCTGCGGTCCGACGAGGACATCGCCCGCGACGTCCGGGAGTACGTGGTCGGCCGGCTCTTCCCCGGCGCGTGGCGGTCCGTGGAGGTCGAGGTCGAGGAAGGGGTCGTCACGCTGAGCGGGCTGCTCGGGGACCGCTCCCTGGTGCCGGTCGCGGACCGCCTGGTGCGGTCCGTGGAGGGCGTCGTGGACGTGCGTTTCGAGCTGACGCCGAACCGCGTGTGACGGGCGGTCCCGGCGCCGGATGCGAGGGCCGCCGGCCGCGCCCACGCTGGGAGGGGGGACACAGCTCAGCCCGAAGGAGCGGAACGCCATGAAGGCATGGGTCTTCCAGGGTCCGGGACGGGCCGCCTGGCAGGAGGTGGCCGATCCGGTCCTCCAGGAAACGAGCGACGCCATCGTCCGCGTCGACACCGTCGCGATCTGCGGCACCGACCTGCACATCCTCAAGGGCGACGTGCCGGACGTCGCTCCCGGCACGGTGCTCGGCCACGAGGCCGTGGGCGAGGTCGTCGAGACCGGCGCGGACGTGGACACCGTCCGGCCCGGCGACCGGGTACTCGTCAGTTGCGTCTCCGGGTGCGGACGCTGCCGGTTCTGCCGTGAGCAGGCCTACGGGCAGTGCCTGGACGGCGGCGGCTGGGTGCTCGGGCATCTCGCCGACGGCACGCAGGCGGAGTACGTGCGCGTGCCGTACGCCGACACCTCGCTGCACGCGCTGCCGCACAACGTGACCGGGCACGACGCGGTCCTGCTCTCCGACGTCTTCCCCACCGCCTACGAGGTGGGCGTCCTCAACGGCCGGGTCCGGCCCGGGGACACGGTCGCCGTGGTCGGCTGCGGCCCGATCGGCCTGGCCGCCGTCGCGACCGCCCAGCTGTGCTCCCCGCACACCGTGATCGCCGTCGACCTGGCGGCGTCCCGTCTGCAGGCCGCGAAGAACCTGGGCGCGGACGCCGTGGTCCCGGCGGGCGAGCAGCCGGAGCAGCTGGTCGACGACCTCACCGGAGGGCTGGGCGCGGACGTGGTGATCGAGGCCGTGGGGCTGCCGGAGACCTTCGAGCTGTGCACGCGGATGGTCCGGCCCGGCGGCCGGGTGGCGAACGCGGGGGTGCACGGCAGGCCCGTCACGCTCCACCTGGAGAAGCTGTGGAACCGCAACGTCACCATCACCACGGGCCTGGTCGACACCTACTCCACGCCCACCCTGCTGCGCCTGCTGGAGGCCCGGAAGCTGCCCACCGGCCCCTTCGTCACGCACACCTTCGAACTGCACGAGATGGCGGAGGCCTACGACGTGTTCGCGGCGGCGGCGGACACCGGCGCGCTCAAGGTCGTCCTGGGCGGGCCGCACCACGACGTCCTCGTGCCCAGGTTCTGACCGGAGCGGGCGGGCGGAGCGGGGCGTAAGGGGCGCGTCAGGGACACGGCGGCGACTCTTGACGGAATCTTAACGGCGTGAGGCGCCGGTACGGGGGATCGGATGCCGGCCGATGCGTACGCTGACCAGGCCATCTCGTGGTGGCGGGAACCAGTCGCAGTACGTCAGGAGCTTCCATGACCTCCCCCGTCCCTACGGGTCGCCTGCGCGCGTGGATGCTCGAGGGCCTGTCCGACATGGCCCGGCACCAGCAGGGCGGACAGGCGGTCCCGGAACGGCGTGACCACGGCCAGCGCTGGTGGCGGGTGATGTGCCTGACGGGCGTCGACTACTTCTCCACGCTCGGCTACCAGCCCGGCATCGCGGCGCTGGCCGCGGGCCTGCTCTCGCCGGTGGCCACCGTCGTGCTGGTCGTCGTCACGCTGGCCGGCGCCCTGCCCGTCTACCGTCGGGTGGCGGAGGAGAGCCCCCGCGGCGAGGGCTCGATCGCCATGCTGGAGCGGCTGCTGTCGTTCTGGAAGGGCAAGCTCTTCGTCCTGACGCTGCTGGGCTTCGCGGCGACGGACTTCCTCATCACGATCACGCTCTCGGCGGCCGACGCCTCGACCCACCTGGTGGAGAACCCGCACCTGACGGAGGCGCTGCACGGCAAGCAGATGCTCATCACGCTGCTGCTGGTCGCGCTGCTCGGCGCGGTCTTCATGAAGGGCTTCCTGGAGGCGATCGGTGTCGCGGTCGCCCTGGTCGGCGTCTACCTCGCGCTCAACGTGGTCGTCGTGGTCGTGGGACTGTGGCACGTGGCCACGGCCGGGCACGTGGTCACCGACTGGTCGAACGCCCTCACCACGCAGCACGGCAACGTCCTGGTGATGGTCGGGGTGGCGCTGCTGGTCTTCCCCAAGCTCGCGCTGGGCCTGTCCGGCTTCGAGACCGGTGTGGCGGTGATGCCGCACGTCAAGGGCGACGCGTCCGACACCGAGGAACGTCCCGCCGGGCGCATCCGCGACACGAAGAAGCTGCTGACCACGGCCGCCGTGATCATGAGCTGCTTCCTGATCGCGACCAGCTTCATCACCACGCTGCTGATCCCCGCGGACGAGTTCGAGGCCGGCGGCAAGGCCAACGGCCGCGCGCTGGCCTACCTCGCGCACGAGTACCTGGGCAACGTCTTCGGCACCGTGTACGACGTGTCGACGATCTGCATCCTGTGGTTCGCCGGTGCCTCGGCGATGGCCGGGCTCCTCAACCTCATGCCGCGCTACCTGCCGCGCTACGGCATGGCGCCGCACTGGGCGCGCGCGGTACGGCCCATGGTGCTGGTCTTCACCCTTGTCGCGTTCCTGGTCACGTGGATCTTCGACGCCGACGTCGACGCCCAGGGCGGCGCGTACGCGACCGGTGTCCTGGTGCTCATCTCCTCCGCGGCGATCGCGGTGACCATCGCCGCCCGCAAGGCGGGGCAGCGCAACTGGACGATCGCCTTCGGGGTGATCTCGGCGGTCTTCCTCTACACCACGGTCGTCAACGTCTTCGAGCGGCCGGACGGTGTGAAGATCGGCGCCTGCTTCATCGTCGGCATCATGCTGATCTCGCTGCTGTCGCGGCTCGCCCGCGCCTTCGAACTGCGCATCACCGGCATCAGCACGGACGACATGGCCGAGCGCTTCATACGGGACATCTCCCACCGCACGATCCGCTTCATCGCCAACGAGCCCGACCGGCGGGACGCCGCCGAGTACCGCGACAAGATCAAGCAGATACGGTCCGACAACGACCTGCCGGCCGAGGAGGACTTCGTCTTCGTCGAGGTGACCGTCGCCGACCCGTCCGAGTTCGAGGCGGGCCTGGTGGTCCGCGGCGAGGTCCTCCACGACCGCTACCGCGTCCTGACCCTGGAGAGCTCCTCCATCCCGAACGCGCTGGCGGCGTTCCTGCTGCACGTCCGCGACACCACCGGGCAGCGTCCGCACATCTACTTCGAGTGGACCGAGGGCACCCCGTTCGCCAACTTCTGGCGCTTCTTCCTCTTCGGGCAGGGCGAGGTCGCCCCGGTCACCCGCGAGGTGCTGCGCGAGGCCGAGCCCGACCGCAGCCGCAGGCCCCGCGTCCACGTCGGCTGAGCCCCCGCACGTCAGGGGCGTGCAAAGACCGGACCGGCCCCCGTCAAGGGGCCGTCAGGGCCGCGCCGGAAGGGTCCGGTCCTGTCTACGGTCGGCCCCATGGAACGGCGAAGGGCTCCCCGGCCCGAACGGCGGGGCACGATCGGCGACCGCCATTGGCGTGCCGACCTGCGACGCGCGCTGGGTTGCGCGCTCGCGTTCCTCTCCCTGACGGTGCCGCTCGACGCGGTCGCGGGCACGCTCACCCCGCGGCGTGCGGCGCTGTGGCTGCTCCTGGCCGTGATCGTGCTCGCCCTGCTCCACCCGGACCGGGTGACCGCGGGCGACGGGTGGCTGGCGGTGCGCGGCCCGCTGCGGGAGCGGCGGGTGCGGACGGACGCGCTGACCGTGGTCCGCCAGTCCCCCGGGGTGTCGCGGCTTCTGCTCCTGTGCGACGCGCACGGCCGGTGGCTGGAGCTCGATCCGCGCGTACTGGAGGCGAATCCGCTGCTGTGGCACCGGCTGGAGGCCGGCGCGCGGCGTTCCCGCACCGCCGGCACGTTCCGTGAGGGGGCGGAGGTGCTGAGGCGGCTCGGCGAGCGGATCGACGGCACCGCGGCGCGCGCGGTGCTCGATGCGTCCGGGATCGGCTGACCGGCCGCGTCAGTCGTTGGTGGTACGTCGAGAAATGAGGCAGTCCGTGATCGAGTCGCCGTATCGGGACGCATCAGGTGCGGGCCGGCGGGTCGTCGTCGGCCTGAGCGGTTCCCCCGGCAGTCTGGCCGCGCTGCACCGGGCGGTCGCGGAGGCCCGGTCCCGCTCCGCGGGGCTGCTGGCGGTGCTGGCGTGGGAACCGCCCCCCGAGGAGTTCGCGCATCGCCGGGTACCGCTTCCGCCGCGGCCGTTCGACTGGGAACAGGAGGCGCGGGAGCGCCTGCGCGCCGCCCTGGAGGCGGCTTTCGGCGCCGACGAGCCGCCCGGTATGCCGGACTTCCGCGCCGGGACCGGGCGCGGGCCCGCCGGGTACGTGCTGGTGAAGGCGGCCCGCGGTGAGGACCTGCTGGTCGTCGGCACCGGGTCACGCGGACTGCTGCCGCGTGCGCTGCGCGGTTCGGTCGCCCGCTACTGCGTCGCGCACGCGGCCTGCCCGGTGCTGGCCGTACCGCCGTCCCGGCTGCCCGCCGGGGTCTGAGCCTCAGCCCCGCAGGTGCTCCAGGACGGTGCGCATCGCGTGCTCCACGGCGCCGCGCGCGGCCTCGCCGTGGTCGGTCGTCTCGAAGCCGTGGGTACCGTCGGGGAGGTCGAGGACCTCCACGTCCGCCCCGGCGTCCTTGGCGGCGGAGAGGAACTCCTCGACCGTCGCCGCGATCTCCGCCCGCTCCCGCCCCACCCGGGTCAGGACGATGGGCGGCGCGCCCGCGGCGTGCACAGCGGCAGCGGGCCGGAAACGGGGGCCGGTCAGGCCCCAGTTGGGCAGTGGTGCGAGGACGGGGTAGGTGGCCGCCACGCAGCGCAGCCATCGCGGGGGCGCGGCCAGCCAGTCCGCGGACAGCAGGCCGCCGGCGGAGAAGAACCACAGCGCGACGCGGTCGGCGTCGACCCTCGGATCGGCGCGGACGTTCTCGACCGCCTCGGCGAGGTCCCCGGCGGCGCGTGGGAAGTCGCCGAGTGCGTGCAGCCGGTGGTCGACGGTCGCGCCGACCGCTCCGAGAGCCGCCGCGAGCCGGCCGTAACCGACGAAGCCCGGCCAGTCGCGCGGGGTCGGCCGGGCGCCGGCCGGCACCGGGCCGCCGTGGACGAACACCACGGCCGGTCGGGGTCCGTCGCCGTCGGCGGGATCCGGGAGGTACAGGTCGGTCCGCCCGCGGCGCTCGCGGGGCCGTTCGGGCACGTCGAGGAGGAACGGCCGCAGGTGCGCGGGCGGTTCGCCCGTCGCGGTGATGCGGTGGCCCTCCCCGGCGGCGGCCTTCAGCAGGACTCCGGCGAGTTCGCCGGGGGCGGAGAGCATCGGCCAGTGGCCGGTGGCGAGTTCGAAGAAGGTGACGCGGGGGTCGGTGAGCGCCTGGAGTTCGGGGTGCCCGAGGCCCACCAGCGCCTCCACCATCGCGATGCTCGAACCGTTGCCCGCGCACAGGACGCCGGTCGTCGGCAGGGCGGCGGCCGCCCCCGACAGGCGCAGCGGCCGGGTGAGCGTCCCGGCGGGCTGGGGCTCGGCGTCGGCGGCGAGCCGCGCCAGTGCCGCGGCGGGCACGCCGGCCGTGCTGCCCCAGTGCTCCCACGCCCCGGGCGCGGGCGGGGCGACGGGCCGCGCGTCGTCACGCGGTGCGGCCGGGTCCGAGAGCCGGGCGCGCAGTTCCTGGTCGGGCACCAGGGCCAGCGGCGGGTCGCCGTCCCGGGGCATGCCCGCGTCCAGGTGGACGACGCGGGCGACGCGTCCGGGCCGCCGGTCGGCTGCGGCCACCACCGGGTGGATGCCGTAGCCGTGGCCGACGAGCACGACGTCCGCCGCGTCCGGGGAGCCGGTGCCGTCGATGACGCGCAGGACGTCCTCGACGTGGGTCTCCAGGTCGGTGCCGGGCCCGGCCGGGCTGCCGGAGCCGGCCATACCGGTGAGGCTCACCGGACGGGCTCCGGCGCCCGACTCCCGCAGCCGCCCGGCGACGTCCCCCCACACCCAGCCGCCCGTGTGGGCCTCGGGAACCAGTACGAACACGGTCATGTGTGCCTCCCCGCACGCGGTGGTCCGCGGTCCGGCCGTCCCGGCCGTCCGCGCTCGCCGGTACGGTAGGAACTCCCCCTGAGGGAGGTTCAAGCGGTGGAGGCCGACAGCACGTTGGGCATCGGGGAGCTCGCCGAGCGGGCCGGCGTCTCCGTCAAGACCGTCCGCTTCTACTCGGACCGCGGACTGCTCCCCGAGTCCGGGCGCAGCGCGGGCGGCCACCGCCGCTACGCCCCCGAGGCGCTGGCCCGCCTCCGCCTCATCCGCTCCCTGCGCGCCCTGGACCTGCCGGTGCCGGAGGTGGCGCGGGCCCTGGAGCGGGAGGACGCCCTGGAGGACGCCGTCGCCGGCCACCTGAGAGCCCTCGGCTCCCAACTGGCCGCCCTGCGCTGGCGGGAGGCCGCTCTGCGGCTGCTCCAGGACTGCACCGCCGAGGAACGCGCCGAGCGGCTCGAACTCGTCGGCGCCGTCCCCGTACCGCCGAGCACGGACCCGATGGCCCGCTTCTGGCGCCGCTGGCTGCAGCCCGCGCGGCTGCCCGCTCCCGTGCTGTCCCGGGTCGTCGAACTGGCCGTGCCGCAGCCTCCGGACGAGCCCGGCCCGGCGCAGGTCCTCGCCTTCGCCAAGCTGCACGCCTTCACCTCGGCCTCCTGCCCGCCCGGTGCCGTGCACCGGCTCGCGGCGCACCGGCCCGACGCGGGCCCCCGACCGGCCGTCCTGTACGAGGGGCTCTACGAGGCCTACGAACTGGCCGCGCCGGACGTCCTGGCCGGCCGCGCCCCCGGCGCGGGCGAAGCGCTCGACTGCTTCGTCACCGCCCACGCGCGGTCGTTCCAGGCGCGCGACACCCCCGGCTTCCGCCGCCGGCTGAGCGGCATGCTCGCCGTGGAACCCCGTATCGACCGCTACTGGCAGCTCGTGGGCGAGCTCAGGGGCCCGGGGGAACCGACCCCGGGTGCCGCCCACACCTGGCTGCGCTCCGCGCTCGAGGGCGAGGTCACAGCGCGGTGAGGATGCGGGGGCCCTCGTCCGTCACGGCGACGGTGTGCTCGAAGTGGGCGGCGCGGCTTCCGTCCTCGGTGTGCAGCGTCCAGCCGTCGGTAGCCGTGCGGTAGCCGCCGCGTCCACCCGCCATCAGCATCGGCTCGATGGCGAGGGCCAGTCCGTGCCGCAGCGGGTAACCACGCCCGGGGCGGCCCTGGTTGGGCACATGGGGGTCCTCGTGCATCCGTCGGCCGATGCCGTGGCCGCCGAAGTCCCCGGGCATTCCGCACCGGGCCTCGCGGGCGACGGTGCCGATGGCGTGCGAGATGTCGCCGATCCGGTTGCCGACGGTCGCCGCGGCGATACCGGCGTCGAGGGCCCGCCGCGTGGCCTCGATGAGGCGCAGGTCGGCGGGGCGGGGCGTGCCGACGGTGAAGCTGATCGCGGCGTCCCCGGTCCAGCCCTCCAGTTCGGCGCCGCAGTCGACGCTCACCAGGTCGCCGTCCCGCAGCCGGTAGCCGGTGGGGATGCCGTGCACGACGGCGTCGTTCACGGACGTGCAGAGCACCGCGGGGAACGGTGTGGGGGCGAACGACGGCCGGTAGCCGAGGAAGGGCGACCGCGCGCCCGCCTCGTCCAGCACGGCGCGGGCCGCATCGTCCAGTTCCCGCAGCGACACGCCGACCCGCGCCGCCTCACGGGCGGCGGCGAGCGCACGGGCCACGACCCGCCCGGCCTCCCGCATGGCCGCCAGCGCGGCGTCCGTCTTGATCTCCACCATGTCCGTGGCTCCTCGTTCCGCCCCCGGGGGCACCCAATTCTTATACCGGTATTAGTATCACGGACATGGTGCGAACTCCTCTGACCCCCTGGGAACGGCAGCGCGGCGAGCGCTTCGGCGCGCTGCTGCGCCGGGCGCGCGGCGACCGCAGCATGGTCGAGGTCGCCGCGGCGGCCGGCGTCTCCGCGGAGACCCTCCGCAAGATCGAGACCGGCCGTGCGCCGACCCCGGCGTTCTTCACGGTGGCGGCGCTGGCCGCGGCGCTGGACGTCTCCCTGGACGAGCTCGCCTTCGCGTGCGTCCCCGAGGCGGACGCGACGGCGGACGGCGCCTTGTCCGCGTAGCGGCTGCGGCCGGTTGTCGTGTGCGGGTGCGTTGCGCCTGCGGCGGGCGTCCACCCGCCCTCCCGCCCTCCCCCAGCCTTCGGCCGGGGGGACCCCCAGAACGCTCGCGGTTTACGCCCACATCATTCGGCGCCCGGGTCCGCCGCTCGTCTCCCCCAACCTTCGGCAGGGGGGAGCACCCCGCCACACCCCCTCCCGGCATGACGGCCGGAGGGGGGTGAGAAGGCGGTCCGGGGTTGCCGTACACGCTTCACCGAACGCCAACGGCCGTCAGGCGCGGGCCAGAGGGGCGTTCGGGCCGATGCGGCCCCCACCCCGGCGCTCGCCGTGCCCCCGGCCACTGGCGCGTGCACCCTGTCTCGGCCTGCGGCTGGGGGACTCCCTGGTGAGGCGGATGTCAGCGGTGCGGGGAGGGGCGCCCCCCATCACCACCCTCCGGCCGTTGGTCGCCCGACGGTACGGAGGGGGCGGGGTCGTAGGGGTGGGCGTTCTGGACGCCGACGTGTATTTGTTGTGCGGCATCCGGGGTCCGACCTGGACCGCCCGCCATGCACATAAATATGCGGTACAGAATGCCCAGCCCCGGAGGCCCCGACCCCGGCCCACCACGCACCGCGCGAGGCCCGCACCAACCATCCGGGGCAATCGGGCGGGAGGGCGGGGAAACCCCCAACCGCAACCACAACGCACCCGCACACAACGACGGACCGCAACCACAACAACCGGGCGCCCCCTCAGTTGCCCCCAAAGCCCCCACCGTCACCAAACCCCCCACCGTCCCCGAACCCGCCCCCGAACCCGCCCCCGAAATCCCCGGGGTCGAAGTCGGCGCCCGAGTAGTCACCCCCCGAGTAGTCGACGCCCTGGTCGTACGGCGGCCCGCCGCCGTACCCGCCGAGGGAACCGCCGAGCAGCGTCCCCACGAGGATCCCGGGCAGCATCCCCCCGCCGAAGTAGCCCTGGGCCCAGGGGGCGTAGGCCGGGCCCGCCTCCCAGTACGGGCGGGGGCCGCGGGGCGTGTCGACCTGGCGGGCCATGGGTTCGAGGCCGTCCTCGAGCCGCGCGGCGTCGGCCGCGCACACCGGCACGGTCCGCTCGGCCCCGCCGCCGTCCGGGGTCCACGGCACGTCCTGGACCGACGGCCCGTGCCGGGGGTCGAAGAAGCACGGCGGGCGGCGCTCCGGCAGAGGCCCGCCGTCGATGCGCGCCTCCAGCGTGGCGAGCGCGAAGCGCCCCTCCTCCAGCGCGTGGCTGACCTGCCGCACGTCGCCGGGGGCGTGCGCCCGGTCCATGGCGGTCTTCGCGGTGTCGTAGGCGTCCAGCGCACGCGTGTAGTCCTCGCGCATGGCGTCGTCGGCCGTCGCGCCGCCCGGGTCGAACCCGATCCGGCTCAGCTCCTCGCCGAACGCGGTGATGTCCTCGTCCACCACCGGGCGCAGCTCGTCGAGCCGGGCACGGTCCTGCTCCTCGCGGCGCCGCTTGGCGCGCCGCGACACCAGGACGGCCCCGCCGCCCCCGACGAGGACCAGGAGGCCGAGCGCGACGAGGACTCCGGTCCCGCCGCCCGTGCCGACGCCGACCGAGCCGCCGCCCCACGAGGCGGGGGCGTGGCCGCCGGCCTGCGGCAGTGCCTGGTCGACGAAGCCCGTGACCATCGCCGCGGGGTCGCCGGGGTCGGACCGGCGCACGGCGCCGGCCAGGTTCTCGACGGAGTCGCGCGACATCACGGCGGGGTCCGCGCCGGCGTCGAAGCGGTCGCCGAGGGCGACGGCGTACACGCCGGTGATGCCGACCTTGGTCCGCAGGTCCTGCAGGAGTGTGGCGGCGGGGAACTCCGCGGTGTCCGGGAGGACGGCGACGAAGACCGGCCGGTCCGCCTTCTCGATGCGCCCGGCCAGGGTGTCCGCCTCGCCCTGCGACAGCACGTCGCGCGCCCGCGGGTCGACGTACACGGGTCCCTCGCGCAGGGCGGCCGCCGCCGTGTCCAGACCGCCCGCGGCACGTGCCCCGGCGCCCGTCGCGACGACGAGGCAGAGCACGCCGCAGATCACGGCGAGTACCGGCACGAGGCGGAGGATCCGCCGGACGGTCCCCATGTCTACGACGCTAACCCAGATCGGGCCGCCGCGGCCCGCGGGAACCCGCTCCCGGCTCCCCGGGCGGTGTCCGGCATCTCCGATAGGCTGTTCTGTCAGGATTACCCGACAATGAGCGACATCGACCGGTCGGCTCCGGCGCGTGGCGCCGACGGTGCTCGACCGGATGAGAACCCCTCGTTCCCGGGGATGGGTCGTCGCGGTGGACATACAGCAGTCGGCGAAGGATGTCGGTCAGCCCCAGACGGCGGTGGGGCAGGCAGGTGTGTTCCGCGACCTGCTGCCCATCGCGATGTGGCGGATCGACTCCGAGGGGCGCATCTCCCAGTGGTCGCTGGCCGCCCAGGAGCTCTTCGGCCACACCGCGGAGGAGGTGCTCGGGCGCAGCGCCACCCCCCTGCTGGTCCCGGTGGCGAACTGGGAGCTGGCCGACGAGCTGACGCGCCGGGTGCTGTCGGGCGAGGCCGTCGTGGGCACGCTGCCGGTACGCCACCGCGACGGCCATCTGGTGACCATGGAGATGTGGATCTGCCCCACCGCCGATCCGCAGGGGCGCACCGGGCTGATGGGCATCGCCGCCGAGACCTCCGCGGTGCTGCGCATGCGGGACTCGCTGGCGGCCCTGGAGGGGCTGTTCACCCAGTCCCCCATCGGTCTGGCCATGCTCGGGCCCGACCTGCGCTACGTACGGGTCAACGAGGCGCTGGCGCGCATGAACGGCGTCCCCGCCGCCCAGCACATCGGCAGGCGTGTGAGCGAGGTCGTCCCCGGGCTCAACACCATGGCGCTGGAGACCGTGATGCGGCAGGTGCTGGCCCGCGGCGAACCCGTGGTGGACTTCCGGGGCCTGGGGCGGACGGGCGCCGACCCCCGCATGGAGCGGGTGTGGTCGTGCTCCTTCTCGCCGCTCCTCGGCGGCGGCGGCCGCCGGCTCGGCGTGATCGCCAGCCTGATCGACATCACCCGCGAGGAGCGGGCGCAGCTCCAGGCCACCCGCGGACGGCAGCGGCTCGCCCTGCTCGCCGAGGCGGGCACGCGCATCGGCACCACGCTCGACCTGCGGCAGACCGCCGAGGAGGTGGTGCAGGTGCTCGTGCCCCGGGTGGCCGACTCCGCCGACGTGCACCTGCTGGAGGAGGTCCTCGACCCGGACGAGGCGACGGCCTCCGCCCACGGCATGGTGCGCCGCCTCGCGGTCGCCTTCGCCGACCCCGCGGCCCCGGCCGAGGACCTGGCCGTCGGCATGACGCACCAGGTCCCCCGGGCGTCGGCGTACGAGCAGGTCATGGTGGAGGGGCGGCCGATGAGGCTCACCAGGGCCGACATACCCCGGCTGGTGCCCGGGCCGGAGAACGAGCGGCTCCGGAGCTATCTGCGCACCCTGGGCTGCGCCCGCATGGTCCCGCTGGTGGCCCGCGGCACGGTGCTGGGCATCGTCATGGTCACCCGGTCCCGCAGGCGCGAACCCTTCGACGACCAGGACAACCTGCTCATCGACGAACTCGCCGCCCGCGCGGCGCTCGGCATCGACAACGCGCGGATGTACTCCGCCCAGCGCCGCGCCGCACTGACCCTGCAGCGCAGTCTCGCCAACACCGCGCTGCCCACGGTGCCCGGGCTGGAACTGGCCGGCCGTTACCTGCCCGCCAGCGACCAGGAGGTGGGCGGCGACTGGTTCGACGTCATCGCGCTGCCCGGTGACAGGACCGCCCTGGTCATCGGGGACGTCATGGGCCACGGGGTGCACGCGGCGGCCGTCATGGGGCAGCTGCGGACCACGGTGCGCACCCTGGCCCGGCACGACATCCCCCCGGTCGAGCTCCTCCGGTCGCTGGACGCGGCCGTCGCCGACGTCGGCGAGAACGAGATGGCCACATGCGTCTACGCCGTCCACGACCCGGCGGACGGCAGCTGCCTGGTCGCGCGCGCCGGGCACCCGCCGCCCGCGGTGGCCGGCGCGGGCGGCGAGGTGGCCTTCCTGGACGGCCCGAGCGGGACGCCGCTGGGCGTGGGCCGCCGGGACTTCCAGACCGAACGGGTGCCGCTGCCGCCGGGCGCCGTGCTGGTGCTCTACACCGACGGACTGATCGAGGCCCGCGACCGCAACCTCGACCAGGGGATGCTCCAACTCGCCCGCGCCCTGCGCCATCGCGGCCGGCCGCTCTCCCGGGTCTGCGACCGCGTCCTCGCCCGCCTGCTGCCCCGGGGCGCGCAGGACGACGTCGCGATCCTGCTGGCCCGGCCACTCCACCCGGCCACCCGCCATGAGCCCCCGGACTGAGCGCGCGACGGCGCCCGGCGGGCCACGCGCCACCGGCCGGACGGGCCGATACCGGAGCTGTGCCCTTACGGGCGCCCCTCCCGGGCCCCGGCGGGGAACCACCCCACGTGACGCAGTTCGCCCGGTTCTCCCGCACGTGCGACGGTGGTAGCGATGGACAACCCGGCCAAGACGTTCAGCGAGTCACCGGAGGACCCGTTCTCGGTGCACGGCGCGGCCTCGGTGGTACTGGACGACGACGCGTCCGTGGTGGGGTGGAGCGCGCGCGCCGAGACGCTGCTCGGCCACCGGGCGGGGGACGTGCTGGGCCGGCCGGCCCCCGAACTCCTCGTCCACCCCGCCGATCTGGAGCTGGTCCTCGGCGTGAGCGCGGCGTGCCTGCGCGAGGGCGGCTGGTTCGGCGTCGTGCCCGTGCTGCACCGTGACGGACGCCGGGTGGAAGTGGGCTGCCGGGTCCGCGCCGTCGCGCGGGAGGACGACCGCCGCGAGTGGTACGTGGTCGCGGCGCCCGCCTCGGAGGTCGTGCAGTGGGAGACCGACCGCTGGGTGCTGGACGGGCTGTTCCGCCGATCCCCCATCGGGCTGGCGGTCTTCGCGCCCGACCTGACCTTCCTTCGCGTGAACCGGGCGATCACCAAGTTCAGCGGCGTCCCGGCGGAGAAGCACCAGGGCCTGCGCACGGCGGACTTCCTCTTCGGGCCGGACGCCGAAGCCGTGGACGACCAGTTGCGGCGGGTCCTCGAGACCGGCCGGTCCTCGATCTTCTCCGAGCAGCCCTGCCGGCTGCGCCGCGACCCGCAGCGCGAACTGTACGTCGCCGTCTCGGCGTTCCGCATGGAGGACACCTACGGCCACGTGCTCGGGGTGACCCAGACCGTCGAGGACGTGACCGAGCGCTTCCGGGCCCGCCGCAGGCTCGCCCTGCTCAGCGAGGCAGGCGCCCGCATCGGCACCACGCTGGACGTCGGCCGCACCGCCCGCGAACTGGCCGAGGTGGCCGTGCCGGGGCTGGCCGACAGCGCCTCGGTCGACCTGCTGGAGGCCGTGCCGCAGGGGGAGGAACCCGCCCAGGACGCCTTCCCCGTGGTCTGCCGCGCGGCGGTGCAGTCGGTCTTCCCGGACACCGAGCAGATCATGTACCCGGTGGGCCGGACCATCGGCATCCCGCCGGGTTCCACGCAGGCGCGTTCGCTGGCCGAGGGCCGCCCGGTCTTCGAGTCGGACATGGACCGGGCCATGGCCTGGCTCGACGACGACCGCGCGCGGGCCAGGGCGGCCCGCGAGGTCGGCGCGCACTCCCTGATGGTGGTGCCGCTGGTCGCCCGCGGGCTCGTGCTCGGGCTGATCAGCCTCTGGCGGACGCGCCGCCGCGAGCCCTTCGAGGCCGACGACCTCACCCTGGCCGAGGAGTTCGCCGCCCGCGCGGCCCTCAGCATCGACAACGCCCGCCGCTACACCCAGCAGCACCAGGCGGCCCTCACCCTGCAGCACAGCCTCCTCCCGGGAAACGTGCCGTGGCACCCGGCCGCCGAGGTGGCCCACCGCTACCTGCCCGCCAACACCGCCACCGGGGTCGGCGGCGACTGGTTCGACGTCATCCCGCTCTCCGGGCTCCGCATCGCGCTGGTGGTGGGGGACGTCGTCGGCCGCGGGCTGCACGCGGCGGCCACCATGGGCCGGCTGCGTACCGCCGTGCACACCCTGGCCCACCTGGACCCCACCCCGGACGAGGTGCTGTCCCACCTCGACGACCTCGTGGACCGGCTCGCCTCGGAGCAGCGCGAGACCGACGAGAACGCCCCGCCGGTCGTCGGCGCGACCTGCCTGTACGCCGTCTACGACCCGGTCTCCCGGCGCTGCTCGCTCGCCCGGGCCGGCCATCCGCCACCCGTGGTCGTCACCCCGGAGGGACGGGCCAGTCTGGTCAACATCCCCCCGGGCCCGCCGCTGGGCCTCGGCGGCCTCCCCTTCGAGACCGCCGAGATCGAACTGGCCGAGGGCAGCACGCTCGCGCTGTACACCGACGGCCTCCTCTGCACCCGCTGCCGCGACGTCGACGACAGCATCGCGATGCTGTGCGGGGCGCTGACGGCGCCGTCCGGCTCGCTGGAGGAGACCTGCGGCGCCGTCGAGGACACCCTCCTCAAGGGGCGCCGCGCCACCGAGGCCGCCGACGACGTGGCCCTCCTCGTCGCCCGGACCCGCGTCCTCGCGCCGGAGCAGGTCGCCACATGGGACCTCGCCCCGGACGCCACCGCCGCCGGGCAGGCCCGCTCCCTCGTGGAGTCCAGGCTCGCGGAGTGGGGGCTGGAGGAGGCGGCCTTCGTGACCGAACTGATCGTCAGCGAGCTGGTCACCAACGCGTACCGCTACGCGGGCGGGCCCATCACGCTGCGGCTGATCCGCGACAGCCACCTCATCTGCGAGGTCTCCGACACCAGCAGCACGTCCCCGCACCTGCGGCGTGCGCGGACGACGGACGAGGGAGGCCGCGGGCTGTTCCTGGTGGCCCAGCTCAGCGAGCGCTGGGGCACCCGCTACACGCGCGAGGGCAAGACGATCTGGACCGAGCAGCCCCTGCAGGGGGACTTCTGACCGGGTACGGCACGTGGGCTTCCGGCCCGTGCGCCCGCCGTACCGCGCCCCGCGCCTGGGCTCCGCCCCAGGGGGCGGAAGGCCCGAGGGCGCGACGGCCGCGACCGCGCGACCACGTCAGCCGCTTCCCCCACGACGGCCGGCCCCCCGAAGCCGGATCCCGCGGCTCGCGGCGCCGCGCGGGCACGACCGCGGCGCGATCGCCATGCGGTCGGCTGGCCGCCGGAATCGCCCATCCCGTTGCCGCGTCCGGTGCGACGGCCGTGCGGACGGGTCGCCACGGACCGCGTCGCCTTTCGGAAGGAGCCCGGCCGCTGCCCGCTGCGGGGCCGAGCACGACTGCGGCGTGA
The DNA here is from genome assembly GCF_900188405.1 of Actinacidiphila glaucinigra. Taxonomy (GTDB): domain Bacteria; phylum Actinomycetota; class Actinomycetes; order Streptomycetales; family Streptomycetaceae; genus Actinacidiphila; species Actinacidiphila glaucinigra. The sequence continues at coordinate 71,977 of NZ_FZOF01000004.1, forward strand.
TCGCGCCGACGGCCGGCGCGTCGACCTGTTTCCGCACGACGCCGCACTCCCAGCTGCCGGGGCCCGCGCTCGGCGGACCGGGGGCGGCCTCCGTACATGCCTGCCGGGCCCGCCGGGCGGGCTCAGCGCGGTGGCAGTGCGGTGCCGCAGCGGGAGCAGTACAGGGCGTCGCTCTCGCCGGACAGGCGGCCGCACTCCACGCAGACGCGGTGCAGCAGGCAGGCCGCGTCGCCCGCTTCCGGCGCGGGGGCGGGGCCGGCGATGGTGAGGCCGGGGCGGCGGGCGTGCACCGTGAGGTAGGTCAGGCCCGTGGCGCCCGCGGACAGCGAGCGGCAGGTGCCGCGCGGCAGCCAGGCGAGGGCGCCGGGCGCCAAGGTCGTCTGGCGTCCGCCGTCGTCGCCGGAGAGGTGTCCGCCGCCGTCCACGACGTATAGCAGGACGTCCAGGTCGGCCTCGACGTGCGGCCGGACCTCGGTGCCCGCCGGAAGGCGGATGACGTTGGCGTCGAGCTGGCGGCGGTCCGCACCGAGCCGCCACAGCGCTCCGCGCTGCCCGACGGGCGTACGGCCGATCAGGTCCGCCACTTGGGCGAGGACACCCGGCGCGGGCTTGGTCTCCACGTTCGTCCTCCCTGCACCTGTGGAACAGCCGAACGCTACTCCGCCGCGCGCGCCGCCGCACGGCGGCGGGGAGCGGCGACGCGCGGCACCCGACGCGACGCGCGCACCGGGGAGGCGGACGATGGGGGCATGACGCCGCAGCGGACGCCGCCGGGGAGGCCGTGATGCCAGTGGGCCGGATCGGGTTGGTCGTGCACGGGGCGCGCGAGGACGCGAGCGAGGCCGCCGCGGCGGTGGAGCGCTGGTGTGCGCGGCACGGGGTCCCCGCGGTGGAGATCGACGTGTGGCGCAAGGACCGCCCCCGGCACAGCGGTGAGGAGGAGGCGGCCGCGGCCGGCTATCCGGACCTGGTCGTGACCCTCGGCGGCGACGGCACCTTCCTGCGCGGCGCGCGGGTGGCCGCGGCGTGCGGGGCGGCCGTGCTGGGCGTGGACCTGGGGCGCGTCGGCTTCCTCACCGAGGTGTGCACCGAGGACGTGGAGCGGGCGCTCGACTGCGTGCACGAGGGCCGGGCCACCGTCGAGGACCGCATGACGCTGACGCTGCGGGCGTCGCGGCCGCTGGAGATCCCCGAGGGCATCGAGTCGCTGCTGCGGTACGGGCGCGGGCCCGCGCTCCCGCCGCCGCGGGTACGGCCCAGCGACCCGGAGGAGGTGGGCTGGGGTGTGCCGATGGCCGTCAACGCCGTGAACGACGTGGTCTTCGAGAAGCTGGCCCGGGACCGGCAGGCGAGCCTCGCGGTGTATCTGGCGGGCCGGCTGTTCGCGTCCTACTCCGCGGACGCGGTCGTGGCGGCCACGCCGACGGGTTCCACCGCGTACAGCTTCGCCGCCGGCGGGCCGGTGGTCTCGCCGCACATGGACGCGATCGTGTTCACCCCGGTCGCGCCGCACATGGCTTTCGACCGCACCTTGGTGGCGGCCCCCGACGAGGTCCTGGGGGTCCGGGTGCTGACCCGCTCGGGACGGGTCGCGGTCAGCATCGACGGCCAGCTGAGAGGCGTCCTCGATCCGGGCGACTGGGTCGGGGTGTACAAGGCCCGGCACCGGCTGCGGCTGGTCCGGCTGGGGCCGACCGACTTCTACGGGCGGGTGCGCGACCGCTTCCGGCTCAGTGACGCGCCGGCCGCGGCCGCGGACGGTGAGGTCCCCCCGCTGTACCGGCCGTCCGCGCCCGTTCCCCCTGATCTGCGGAATCTGCGCTTCCCGCCGCCGGGCGGACGCTGACCCCGCCCTGTCGCGCGATCCCGGCCAGTTCCCGCGCCGGCCCCGTCAGATCACGCCCGCGGGCCCGCACCACGCGCAGCGTCCGCGTCAGGTCGAGTCCGGTCACGGGGACGGCGACGACGCTGCCGCTCGCCAGTTCCGCGGTGAGTGCCAGGGAGCTGAGGACGGCCGGGGCGAGCCCGTCGGCGACGGTGGTCTTGATGGCGGTGGTGGAGGGGAGTTCGAGCAGCGGGTCGGCGAGCGCGAGCCCTGCCGCCCGGGCGAGGGCGTGTTCGAGGTGACGGCGGGTGCCGGAGCCGCGTTCACGGCTGACCAGGGGTGTCGCGGCGAGTTCGGCGGCGCCGATGCCGGAGCGGCGGCGCGCCCAGGGGTGGGAGGGGGCGACGACGACGGTCAGCTCGTCGTGCGCGACCGGCTGGGCGACCAGGCCGCGCGGTACGTCCGGGCCCTCGACGAAGCCGAGGTGGGCCTCGCCGGCCAGGACGGCGGCGGCGACGTCCTCGGAGTTGCCCGCGGTGAGCGCGACCGTGGTGCGCGGCGCGCCTGCCCGCAGGGCCAGCAGCCACTGCGGCAGCAGGTACTCGGCCACGGTCATGCTGGCCGCCACCTGCAGCCGGCACTCGGTGGTGCCGCGCAGCGAGGTGATCCCGGCGTCCAGGGAGGCGGCGGCGTCGACGGCGGTGCGCGCCCAGTCGGCGACCAGCGCTCCGTGCTCGGTGAGCCGCGAGCCGCGCGGTGACCGTTCCAGCAGGTGCAGGCCGAGCCTGCGTTCGAGGTGCCGGAGGCGCGAGCTGGCGGCGGGCTGGCTGACGCCGTGGGCACGCGCGGCCGCGCCGACGCTGCCGAGGCTCGCGACCGACAGCAGCAGGTCGAACGCCGCGAGGTCGCTCACACGCTCGGGCAGGGGCATAAGTCCAGTCTATGACCCCATCCGGAAGTGCTCCCTACCGGCGGGACCCGGCCGGGGCGACGCTGAGGACATGCCTTCGACGCTCGCCGTCCCCTCCCCGCCCGGCGCCCACCCCCGCACCGGGCCGCCGGAGCCCGACCACCGCTCCCGGCTCTTCCGCGACCTCGGCCCCAACTGGTTCGCCTCCGTGATGGGCACCGGAATCGTGGCCACGGCGGCGGCCGGACTCCCCGCGCACGTACCGGGGCTGCGGACGGCCGCCACGGTCGTGTGGGCGCTGGCGGCCGTGTGGCTGGTGGTGCTCTCCGCGGCCTGGGCAGTGCACTGGACGCGTCACCGCGAGCGGGCGCGGGCGCACGCCGGCCATCCGGTGATGGCGCACTTCTGGGGCGCACCGGCGATGGCGCTGCTGACCGTCGGCGCGGGCACCCTGGCGCTGGGTTCGGACTGGATCGGGCCGCAGGCGGCGCTGGCCGTGGACGCGGTGCTCTGGTCGGCCGGGACCGCGCTGGGGCTGGTGACCTGGGTGTGGATCCCGTACCGGGCGATGACGGACCACCGGGTCTCCGACGACTCGGCGTTCGGCGGCTGGCTGATGCCGGTCGTCCCGCCGATGGTGTCCGCCGCCACCGGGGCCGCCCTGGTCCCGCACCTGCCCGCCGGGCAGGCCCGGCTGACGCTTCTGCTGGCGTGCTACGCGATGTTCGGGATGAGCCTGCTCGCGAGCCTGGTGATCATCCCGCAGATCTGGGGCAGGCTGGTGCGCCACAAGACGGGGCCGGCGGCCATGGTGCCGACCCTGTGGATCGTGCTCGGCCCGCTGGGCCAGTCCGTCACCGCGGCCAACCTCCTGGGGCACGCGGCGCCCACCGCCCTGCCCCGGCCCTACGCCACCGGGGCCGAGGTGTTCGGCTGTCTCTACGGCGTGCCCGTCTGGGGTTTCGCCATGATGTGGCTTGCCCTGGCGGCGGCTCTGACCGTGCGCACCGCGCGGAACGGTCTGCCGTTCACGCTGACCTGGTGGAGCTTCACCTTCCCGCTGGGCACCTGTGTGACCGGCACGAGCGCCCTGGCACTGCGGCTGCACTCGACGGCCTTCCAGGGGGCGGCGCTGGTGCTCTACGCGGGCCTGGTGGCGGCGTGGGCGCTGGTCGCGCTGCGGACCGTACGCGCCGGGGCGCGCGGGACGCTGTTCCTGCCGCCCGTCCCGGCGCCCCGCGCGTGAACCGACGGGGTCAGAGACCCTGCCAGGCCGGCTTGGCCGCGTAGGTGGCCCGGAAGTAGTCGGCCAGCTTCAGCTTGGACGCGGCCGCCTCGTCGACGACGACGGTGGCGTGCGGGTGCATCTGGAGCGCGGAGGCGGGGACGACCGCCGCCAGCGGGCCCTCGACGGCGAGGGCGACCGCCTCCGCCTTGGCCTCGCCCGTGGCGAGCAGCACGAGGTGCCGTGCCTCCAGGATGGTGCCGATGCCCTGCGTGATGACGTGGTGCGGCACGTCCTCGGGGCGGTCGAAGAAGCGCGCGTTGTCCTTGCGGGTCTGCTCCGTCAGCGTCTTGATCCGGGTCCGCGAGGCCAGCGAGGAGCACGGCTCGTTGAAGCCGATGTGGCCGTCGGTCCCGATGCCGAGCAGTTGGAGGTCGACCCCGCCGGCCTCCGCGAGCGTCCGCTCGTACGCCGCGCACGCCTCGACGATGTCCTCGGCGGTGCCGTCCGGTCCCATGAACGACTCCTCGGCGAGGCCGAGGGGCTCGACGACCTCGCGCAGCACCACCGAGCGGTACGACTCCGGGTGCCCGGCGGGCAGGCCGACGTACTCGTCCAGCTGGCAGATCCGGGCGCGGGACACGTCGGTGCGGCCCTCGCCGGCCAGTCCGGCGAGGGCCCGGTAGACCGGGAGCGGGGTCGATCCGGTGGCGACGCCGAGCAGCGCGTCGGGCTTGCGGCGCAGCAGGTCCGCGATGGCGCCCGCGATGAGTCCGCCGCCCGCGGTTGCGTCCGGAACGATGACGACTTCCACTTCGGGACCGCCGATCTGGTGAGAGAGACCGCAAACTGGTTTAGACCAATTTAGCAGCCGGGACCCCCGGAGATCCACCGCCGGCCGGGGGGTGCCTTCGGGCGAATGCGGCGCGCACCGCGTTGGACCGCTCGCCGCCGGTGGTAGCAAGCAGGGACAGGCGCGCTTGACGCGGGCGTGCGGCCGTGGCGCGACGGGGAGGTGCGGGACGGTGTCCCAAGGACGGCGGATCCGGATCCGCGCGGGGCGCCGGGAGGTGCGCGGGCCCGCGAGGCGGCCCGGTGTCCGGGTGTTCCCCGCACTGAACACGGCCGCCGCCTACTCCTGGCGGCTGCTCGTCGTGGGGGCCGTCGTCTACGCCGTGTTCGCCACCCTGGGGCGGTTCCACGAGATCGCGGTGGCCGTCTTCCTCGGGCTGGTCGGCACCGCCATGCTGCGGCCGCTCACCGATCTGCTGGCCCGCGCGATCCCGCGCTCGCTGGCCGTCGCCGTCTCGCTGATCGGCAGCATCCTCGTCGTGTTCGGCATCCTGGCGCTGGTCGGCGAGGTGGTCGCCGGCGAGACCGGCGGGCTGCAGCGCGAGTTCAGCGCGGGACTGACCCGGATCGAGCGCTGGCTGGAGGCCCCGCCGTTCCGGCTCGACCCCGAGGCGCTCACCGACCTGCAGTCGAAGATCGGGCAGTGGCTCTCCAGTCACCGGGCGGCCCTGATCAGCACCGCGCTCAGCGGTGCCGGGCGCCTGGTCGAGGTGCTGACGGTCTTCGCGCTGGCGCTGTTCTGCTCGGTGTTCTTCCTGCACTCCGGCGACCGGCAGTGGTCCTGGTTCTGCGGGCAGCTGCCGCGAAGGGTCCGCGGCCGGGTGTCGCTGGCGGGCCGTGCGGCATGGCGTACGTTCACCGGCTACACCCACGGGATCGTCCTGGTGGCGGCGACCAACGCGATCCTGGTGGGGGTGGCGCTGTACCTGCTCAGGGTGCCGCTCGCGCTGCCGCTGGCACTGCTGGAGTTCTTCGCCGCGTTCGTGCCGCTGATCGGCTCGCCCATCGCCCTGGCGGTCGCCGCCGTGGTGGCGCTGGCCGCCAAGGGGCCCATCATCGCCGCGGTCGTCGTCTGCCTGATCGTCGTCATCGGCCAGATCGAGGGCCATGTGCTGCACCCGCTGGTGATGAGCTGGGCGGTGCGCCTGCATCCGGTGGTCGTCGCCCTCACCGTCATCGGCGGGGCCATCGCCGCCGGGGTGATCGGCGCGGTGGTGGCGGTCCCGCTGGTATCCGTCCTCTGGTCGATGTACCAGGCGCTGCGCACCGCGGAGTAGGACGCGCAAGTTTTTGCGGTGCTTCCGCAACACCCCTGTCGGCTGGACGACACTCCAGCGCAAGCCCATGTCAGCTGAGATGAAAGCCCGGTCGAGGGCATAGACGCCTGGAAACACCTCTGCAACTATCGGCTCGGGCCGCGCAATTACCAAAGCAATCAACGCAATTTTCGCAGCGTGGCAGCCGTACCGCATGTGACGTGTCATGGCACCAACAACTCTGACGAGAGGCACAGGGACGACATGCCAAGGAAACGGTTCATCCGACGGCTGCTGGCGGGGGTGATCGCGGCCGGCCTGGTGCTGCTCGGCCAGTCGGCCCTGCCCGCCGCGGCCGCCGGCGGCCCCAACCTCGCCGCGGGGGCGCCGGCCACCGCGAGCAGTTCCCACGCCGAGTACGGGGTCGGCAACATCACCGACGGCAACCAGAACACCTACTGGCAGAGCGCGGGCAGCTCCTTCCCGCAGTGGGTCCAGGTCGACCTGGGCGGCAGCACCAGCATCGACCAGGTCGTCGTCAAGCTCCCCGCCTCCTGGGAAGCCAGGACCGAGACCTTCGCGGTCCAGGGCAGCCCCGACGGCACCACCTTCTCCACGCTCTCCGGCTCGGCCGGGCGGAACTTCGGCCCCGGCTCGGGCAACACGGTGACCATCGACTTCGCGGCCACCCCCACCCGGTTCGTACGGCTGAACATCACCGCCAACACCGGCTGGCCCGCCGCCCAGATCTCCGAGCTCGAGGTGCACGGCTCCGCCACCTCCACCGACGACCTCGCCCAGGGCCGCACCCTCACCGCGAGCAGCGCCAACGCGCCCTATGCGGCCGCCAACGCCAACGACGGCAACCAGACCACCTACTGGGAGAGCGCCGGCAGCACCTTCCCGCAGTGGATCCAGGCCGACCTGGGCTCCTCCGTCGCGGTCACCAAGGTGGTGCTGAAGCTGCCGCCCTCCTGGGAGGCCCGGACGCAGACGCTGTCCCTGCGCGGCAGCACCAACGGCTCGTCCTTCAGCGACCTGGTGGCGTCCCGCGACTACGCCTTCAAGCCGGCCGACAACAACACCGTCACGATCAGCCTGAGCAGCACGACCACCCGCTATCTGCGGGTCGACGTCACCGGCAACACCGGATGGGCCGCCGCGCAGCTGTCCCAGCTGGAGGTCTACGGCCCGGCCACCGGTGACACCACCGCGCCGAACGCGCCCACCGGCCTGGCCTACACCGAGCCCGGCTCCGGCCAGATCCGGCTGACCTGGAACGCCGCGACCGACAACGTCGGCGTCACCGGCTACGACGTCTACGCCAACGGCGAGCTGCGCACCAGCCTCTCCGGCAGCACGCTCGCCTTCACCGACAACCAGCCCGACAGCGCCACCGTCAGCTACTTCGTGCGCGCCAAGGACGCGGCCGGCAACGTCTCGGGCAACAGCAGCACCGTCACCCGGACGGGTTCCGGCGGCGACACGCAGGCGCCCAGCCAGCCGGGCGGTCTCGCCCTCACCCAGCCCGCCTCGGGCCAGGTCAAGCTGACCTGGACCGCCTCCAGCGACAACGTCGGCGTGACCGGCTACGAGGTATACGCCAACGAGGTGCTGCGCACCACGGTGTCGGGCACGACGCTCACCTACACCGACAGCCAGCCCGACAGCGCGACCGTCTCCTACTACGTGAGGGCCAAGGACGCGGCGGGCAACCGGAGCGTCGCCAGCGCCACGGTCACCCGCAACGGCTCGGGCGGCACCGGCTCCAACCTCGCCGTGGGCAAGCCGATCACGGCGTCGTCCAGCACGCAGAACTTCGTCGCGGCCAACGCCAACGACAACAGCGTCACCACCTACTGGGAGGGCGCCGGCGGCAGCTACCCGAACACGCTGACCGTCTCCCTCGGGGCGAACGCCGACGTCACCTCGCTGGTCCTCAAGCTCAACCCCGACGGCGCCTGGGGCACCCGCACCCAGACCGTCCAGGTGCTCGGCCGGGAACAGGGCGCGAGCGGCTTCACCAGCCTCAAGGCGGCCGCCGGCTACACCTTCAACCCGTCCTCCGCGAACACGGTGACCATCCCGGTCAGCGCCCGGGTCGCCGACGTACGGCTGCAGTTCACCGCCAACAGCGGCGCCGCCGCCGGCCAGCTGGCGGAGTTCCAGGTGATCGGCACCCCGGCGCCGAACCCGGACCTCACCGTCACCGGCATGTCCGTCTCCCCCGGCGCGCCGGTCGAGACCGACTCGGTCAGCCTGTCCGCGACCGTGCGCAACATCGGCGAACTGGCCTCGGGCGCCACGAACGTCACCTTCTACCTGGGCACCACCAAGGTCGGCACCGCCGCCGTCGGCGCCCTGGCCGCCGGTGCCTCCACCACGGTGACGGCGAACATCGGCGTACGCGACGCGGGCAGCTACCCGCTGAGCGCCAAGGTCGACGAAGCCGGGGACGTCATCGAGCAGAACGACACCAACAACGCCTACAGCAGCCCGAGCCCGCTGGTCGTCAGGCCGGTCGACAGCTCCGACCTCATCGCCTCCCCCACCGCCTGGTCCCCCGGCAACCCCGCCAAGGGCAACACCGTCACCTTCTCGGTGGCGATCAGGAACCAGGGAACGGTCGCCTCCGCGGGCGGCTCCCACGGCATCACCGTCACGGTCACCGACTCCGTCTCCGGCTCCGTCGTCAAGACGCTGACCGGCTCCTACAACGGCGCCATCGCCGCGGGCAGCACCACGAGCCCCGTCTCGCTGGGCACCTGGACCGCCGCCAACGGCAAGTACACCGTCAAGACCGTCATCGCGCCCGACACGAACGAACTGGCGGTCAAGCAGCAGAACAACACCAGCACCCAGTCCCTCTTCGTCGGGCGCGGCGCCAACATGCCGTACGACATGTACGAGGCGGAGGACGGGGTCCTCGGCGGGAGCGCCGCCCTGGTCGGCCCCAACCGCACCGTCGGCGACCCGGCGGGCGAGGCGTCCGGCCGCAAGGCCGTCACGCTGAACAGCACCGGCAGCTCGGTGGAGTTCACCACCAGGGCCAGCACCAACACCCTGGTCGTGCGCTACTCCATCCCCGACGCCGCGGGCGGCGGCGGGATCGACTCCACCCTGAACGTCTACGTCAACGGCAGCTTCCTCAAGGCCATCGACCTCACCTCCAAGTACGCGTGGCTGTACGGCAGCGAGACCGCCCCCGGCAACAACCCGGGTGACGGCAGCCCCCGCCACATCTACGACGAGGCCAACATGATGCTCGGCACGACCGTGCCGGCCGGGTCGAAGATCAAGCTGCAGAAGGACGCCGCCAACGGCAGCCAGTACGCGATCGACTTCGTCAACACCGAGCAGGTCTCGCCGATCGCCAACCCCGACCCCGCGGCCTACACCGCGCCGACCGGGTTCACCCACCAGGACGTGCAGAACGCCCTGGACAAGGCCCGGATGGACACCACGGGCACCCTGAAGGGCGTCTACCTGCCGCCGGGCGACTACGAGACGGGGAGCAAGTTCCAGGTCTACGGCAAGTCCGTGAAGATCATCGGCGCGGGCCCCTGGTACTCCCGCTTCCACACGCCGGCCGGCCAGTCCAACACCGACGCGGGCTTCCGCGCCGACTCCACCGCCAACGGCTCGTCCTTCTCGGGCTTCTCCTTCTTCGGCAACTACACCTCACGCATCGACGGCCCCGGCAAGGTCTTCGACTTCGCAGGCGTCGCCGACATGACCATCGACAACGTCTGGAACGAGCACACGGTCTGCCTCTACTGGGGCGCCAACACCGACAACGTCACCATCAAGAACTCCCGGATCCGCGACACCTTCGCCGACGGCGTCAACATGACCAACGGCAGCACGGACAACCACCTCGACAACATCGAGGCCCGTGCCACGGGTGACGACAGCTTCGCCCTCTTCTCGGCGATCGACGCCGGCGGGGCGGACGAGAAGAACAACCTCTACGAGAACCTGACGTCCCTGCTGACCTGGCGCGCCGCGGGCATCGCCGTCTACGGCGGCTACGCCAACACCTTCCGCAACATCCTCGTCGCGGACACCCTGGTCTACTCGGGCGTCACGATCAGCTCGCTGGACTTCGGCTACCCGATGAACGGCTTCGGGACCGACCCGACCAACCTCCAGAACATCTCCATCGTCCGCTGCGGCGGGCACTTCTGGGGCAGCCAGACCTTCCCGGGCATCTGGCTCTTCTCCGCCTCGAAGGTCTTCCAGGGCATCCGCGTCAGCGACGTGGACATCGTGGACCCGACCTACAGCGGGATCATGTTCCAGACGAACTACGTGGGCGGTCAGCCGCAGAACCCGATCAAGGACACGGTCCTCACCAATGTGTCCATCACCGGCGCCCACCGCAGTGGTGACGCCTACGACGCCAAGTCGGGCTTCGGCCTGTGGGCCAACGAGATGCCGGAGTCGGGACAGGGTCCGGCGGTCGGCTCCGTCACCTTCAACAACCTGACCATGAACGACAACTACCTGAACATCAAGAACACCACGCCCGCCTTCACCATCAACGTCAACCCGTAGCGCGGGGACGCGCAGGCGCCGTGGTCCCGGCCGGTTCTCCGGCCGGGACCACGGCGCTCCGTCATCCGCGGCGCCCGCGGCCGTACGCCCAAGGGCCCCACCACGCGGGGATCGGCGGATCTGCGGGGGCGGAGGTCGGCTGGTCCGGGTGGAGTCCGAGCCTGCGCAGGGCGGCCGCGTCGACCCGTACGACGTGGGTGCCGTGCCAGTGCCCGTCCTCCCCGATCCCGCACACGTGGTCGATCATCAGCTCATGGCCGGCGAACGGCCACCAGTCGATCCCCCGGTCCCGCAGTCAACGCACCGTCAGCTCGGCGGGCCGGGGGCAGCCCGGCAGGTTCTGGTAGCTGAAGAGGGTCACCCATGCGTCAGGTTCACGGTCCATGCCCCCATGCTCGCGCAGCACGACGGCGTGCCGCAGCAGGATTTCGCCGCGGCACGCCGTGGAGGGGACGGGGTGGGCCGTGCCGGCCACGGGGATGCGGCGGCACGGCCCGGATCGGGTGCCGGTCAGCGGCGGCCGCTCCAGGACTTCACGTCGACGACCCGGCGGTGGTCGTTGCGCAGGGTCGCGGCGTCGCGGCGGTCCCAGACGGAGTTGCGGCGGTCCTGGAAGACGTCGCGCCGGGTGTCACGACCGAAGCCGGTGTGCACGCGCACCTTCGAGTGCCCGACGAGCCACACGTTGTTGAAGCGGTAGCGGTTGCCGTCGCGGTCCGACAGCGTCCAGCCGCGCAGGTTGACCGAGCCGCGGCCGGTGTTCACCACTTCGATCCATTCGCCGCCGCCGCGACCGAAACGGCCGTGGCCGTCGCGGGTGTTGACCTCACCGATGACCACCGAGGACCGGCCGCGGTCGCGGCCGTGGTCACGGCCGTCCGCCGCGGTGGCCGGCAGGGCGGCGCCGGCGACGACCGCTCCGGAGGCGAGGACGGTGGCGATGACGCGACGGGTGATACGAGCAGACATGATGCCCCCTCAACAAGGTGCGTTCCAGGCCCTTTCGGGCCGTTCCCGCGGTGCGGATGCTTCGGCGGTTGCCGATGACCCAACTCTGACCCAGTGGCGGCGCGCACAAGCGGAACAATCGCTTCGCGTTACAGAATGCGGACATATCCGTAACTGTTAGCTGTAAGCGACATCTGTCAATCTCGGATGAAATATCGACTGCCTGCGTGATGCACCCACCCGCCGGGCACCGCTGAGCGGGCTTTTCGGTGTCACCCACACGAGTGGCCTGATCGCCGGGCGGCCCCCGGCAGCCGGAGAAGGGCCCCGGTAACGGAGAATCGCGCCATGACGACACGCGGCACGGACCACGGGGACGTACCGGGGCACGACCACGGCTATCTGCTGGACAACCGCCGGGCCGAGGCGGGGACACGCTTCGAGGCCTTCGCCGAGCTCTTCGACCCGGTGACGTTCCGGCACGTCGACGCGCTCGGCGTGGGAGCCGGAATGCGCTGCTGGGAGGTGGGTGCCGGGGGCGCGTCGGTGCCTCTCGGACTGGCCGCGCGGGTCGGTCCGGGCGGCACCGTGGTCGCCACCGACATCGACGTGTCGTGGGCCCGTGACGCCGCAGGCGGGGTCGTCCGGGTGCTGCGGCACGACGTCGCCGCCGACCCCGCCCCGCCGGGCGGCTTCGACCTCGTCCACGCCCGGCTCGTGCTGGTGCACGTCACCGACCGGGCGGAGGCGCTGCGGCGCATGGTCGGCGCGCTGCGCCCGGGCGGCCGGCTGCTGCTGGAGGACGCCGATCCCGGGCTGCAGCCGCTGCTCTGCCCGGACGAGTCCGGACCTGAGCAGCGGCTCGCCAACCGCCTGCGCTCGGGCTTCCGCGCGTTGATGGCCGAGCGCGGGGCGGACCTGGCCTACGGGCGGACGCTGCCGCGCCTGCTGCGGGAGGCCGGGCTGGAGGAGGTCGGGGCCGACGCGTACTTCCCGATCACGTCACCGGCGTGCGCCGTCCTGGAGGCGGCCACGGTGCGCCACATCAGGGAGCGGCTCGTGGCGGCCGGGCTGGCCACCGACGAGGAGGTCGACCGCCATCTGGCGAACGTGGCCACGGGCACGCTCGACCTGGCCACGGCGCCCATGGTCTCCGCCTGGGGCCGCCGGCCGCTCAGCGCGGCGGGGTCCACCCCGGATCCCGGCCGGTGAGACCTACCAGCCGGTCGAGCGCCGGCGCGGAGTCCGGGACCGGTACGGGCCGGCCGAAGGGCCCCGAGCCGTCGCCGGACGCCGCACCGACAGCGGTGAGCAGGGCGAGCACGACCTCCGCGCCCGACTCGTCGGGGTGGTGGCCGAGCCCCGTCGCCCGGGCCAGGTCCCAGCCGTGGACCAGCAGCTCGTTCAGGGCGAAACGGCCCGCGGCATCCGCCGGCAGGGAGATCCCGCCGGCTCTCGTCTCGCCCTCCCACGCCCCGGGGGCGTTCCAGGCCTCCGCCACCTCGGTCAGCAGGACGGGCAGCTGTTCGCGCCAGGCGGCCGGGAGCTCGGGGAGGGAAGCGCCGGGGCCGGTGTCCGTGGTCGGGCCGAAGTCCTTGCGGGCGGCGTCGCGGAAGGCGGCGCAGAGCCCGGCGATGTGCCCGATGAGGTGCGCCACGGTGTAGTCGGGACAGGGTGTGGGCGCGTCGAGGTGCTTGTCGCCGATCTGCTCCAGCAGCGCGCTCACGTCCCGGGCGGCCGGACGGAGGTCGGGATGAGACGTCATGGGGATCCCCTGGGTCGGTTGTCGTCACCGTTGACGACCGGTGCGGTGCGCCGAACTCATCGCCGTACGCCGAAACGGCCTCCGTCGGTCGTGTTCTGGCTGGTCACGGCGGTGGGGCACGCACCGCGTGCCTCAGATCTTGACGGCGGGCAGTATTGGTCTGTGGGAATCCTTGGGTGTGCCAGGGCCGGGTGGGCGTGACGGGTGGACATGCGCGGCACGCTGTTCGCCGACGCCCCTGACGGTTTCCCCCGGTCCAGAGGCGACGCCTTCGCCGTCGTCGACGCACGGGGCACCGTGACGAACTGGACCCCCGGCGCGGAACGGCTGCTCGGCTGGGCGGCCGCCGAGGCCCGCGGGCCGGTGTCCCGGCTGCTGTGGTCCCGCGCCGACGGCGCCCGCCTGGCGGGCCTCGTCTGCCCCGAGCACTCGGTCTTCCTCGGCCCCCTGCTGCTGCGGCACCGGGAGGGCACGCCCGTCGGGGTGGTTCTGTGGGGACATCCCCTCGCGCCGGACCAGTGGCTGCTGCAGGCGGAGAACGCCGAGGCGGTGCGGCACGACGACCTGCTCGGTGCGCTGCTGCACGGCCTGTTCACGGAGTCCCCGTTCATCATCGACGTCTTCGACACGGACCTGTGCTTCCTGGCCCGCAACGACTCCCGGATCCGCGCGACGGGCTTCCCCGACGACTTCGTCGGGCGCACCATGCGCGAGGTGTCGCCACCCGGCCTGCTGGACGCGGACGCCTTCGAGGCGCGCCAGCGCCTGGTGCTCACCTCGGGGCGGGCGATGATCGGCAGCGAGGTGCGCGGCCGCGACCCCCGCGACCCGGACCGGGACACCGTCTGGTCGGAGACGATCCTGCCCCTGCGCGGCGCCGACGGTGACGTGGTGGCCCTGGCGCACATGGTCTTCGACCTCACCACGGAGGCCCGGGCCCGGGAACGGCTCGACCTGGTCAACGAGGCCAGCGCGCGGATCGGCAGCACCCTGGACGTGCTGCACACGGCGCAGGAGCTGACGGACGTGGCGGTGCCGCGGTTCGCCGACTTCAGTTACGTCAACCTGCTGGACACGGTGCTGGGCGGTGAGGAGCCGCGGCCGGGGCCGGTCGCCGAGACGGTGCCCCTGCGCCGGGCGGCGGCGACCATGGTCCCCGACGGCCCGGCGCGGACGGTGGTCTCGCCGGGTGAGGTGGACCACTTCGCCTCCATGCCCGGCACCCCGGCCGCCCGGGCCCTGGCCACCGGAAAGCCGGTCCTGCTGACGGGCGAGGAACTGCTGGTCGAGCTCGAGGCCGCCGATCCCGTCCGGGCGCAGCTGATCCGCGGCTTCGCCGTGCGGTCCTGGCTGCTGGTGCCGATGTTCGCGCGGGGGGCGGCGCTGGGCGTGGTGCTGTTCGTACGGTTCAGCCGGGCCCACTCCTTCGAGGCGGACGACGTCCTGCTCGCCCAGGAGTTCGTCGCACGTGCCGCGGTCTGCATCGACAACGCCAGCCGCTACACCCGTGAACGCGCCACGGCGATGACGCTGCAGCGGAACCTCCTGCCGCAGCGGCTGCCGCTGCTGGCGACCGTGGAGACCGCCTCGCGCCACCTGTCCCGCGGCAGCCACGCCGGGCTCGGCGGCAGCTGGTTCGACGTCATCCCGCTCTCCGGAGCACGTACCGCCCTGGTCATCGGCGAGGCGGGCGGGCGCGGGCTGCACTCGGCGGTGTCCATGGGCCGGCTGCGGACGGCGGTGCGGACGCTGGCGGACCTGGACATGGCGCCCGAGGAACTGCTGACGCATCTGAGCGACCAGGTCAAGCGCTTCCAGGACGAGCAGGGCGGTCCCACGCCCGGGGCCGCGGCCCCGACGTGCCTGTACGCGATCTTCGACCCGATCACCATGCGCTCGCTCATGGCGAGCGCCGGACACGCGATGCCGGCGCGGCTGAGCCCCGAAGGCGAGGTGTCGGTGACCGGGACCCCGGCGACACCCGCGCTGGGCACCGGTGGCGTGCCGTTCGAGTGCGCGGAGATGGCCCACGCCGACGGTGACCTGCTCGCCCTCTACACCGACGGGCTGCTCGCCCCGGAGTCCGGGGGCGGGGCGGTGCTCCGGCTGGGCGAGGCGCTGGCCGGGGCCGGTGCCTCCGCCGGGAGCGAACCCGGCGAGGTCGCCGACGAGACCCTGCGCCGGCTCGTGCCGGGCGGGCATCCCGGGGAGGACGTGTCGCTGCTGGTGGCACGGCTGCACCGGCTGCCGCCGGACCGGTACGCGACCTGGGACCTGCCGGACGCGCCGGAGTCGGTCGGGCGGGCGCGCGGGCTGGTGACCGGGAAACTCGCCGAATGGGAGCTGGCGGAGCTGGAGTTCACCACCGAGCTGCTGGTCAGCGAGCTGGTCACGAACGCGATCCGCTACGGCTCGCCGCCGGTGCGGCTGCGGCTGATCCGCGACCGCCGGCTGATCTGCGAGGTCGGCGACGGGAGCAGCACCTCGCCGCACGTCCGTCGCGCCCTGGAGACGGACGAGGGTGGCCGCGGGCTCTACCTGGTCTCGCAGCTCGCGTCGCTCTGGGGCACGCGCTACCACGCCCGCGGCAAGACCCTCTGGGCCGAGCAGCCGCTGCCCGCACCGGACGGCGCGCCGGACGACACCTGACCGCCGTCGACGCCGCGGCGGCCGGTGGCTCAGGCGGCCCCGGTCCCGCACGCGCCGCCGGTCACGGCGGGGACGGGCAGCTCGGTGACGGGAGCGACACCTGAGGTGCTGCGCAACAGGAGCAGCGCCGCGTCGTCGTGCAGCCTGCCGCCGACGTGGTGCAGCAGGTCCTCGTGGAGCGCGGCCAGGGTGCGCGCCGGGTCGTCGGTCAGATGGCGCGTGACGCGCTCGTCCAGGGGGTAGAAGCGGCGGCCGTGGTCGCGGGCCTCGACGACACCGTCGGTGTACAGCAGCAACTGGTCGCCCTCGGAGAACGGCAGCACCTGGAGCTGCGGCTCCTCCCCGGCCAGCGCGCGCAGCCCCAGCGGCGGGACGTGGCCGGAGGACTCGACGGCGACGACGTCGCCCCCGCGCAGCAGCAGCGGCTGGGCGTGGCCGCAGTTGACGACCTCCATGCGGCCGGGGCGGGGGTGCCCGACGACGACGGCGGTGACGAAGTCGTCCGGGCCGAGGTTGCGGGCCAGACTGCGCTCGATCCGGTCGACGACGTCGAGCAGGTCGGGCTCGTCGTACGCCGCCTCGCGGAACACGCCCAGCACCAGGGCGGCGGTGCTCACCGCCGGCAGCCCCTTGCCGCGGACGTCGCCCACGATCAGCCGCACCCCGTACGGCGTGGGCACCAGGGCGTACAGGTCGCCGCCGATCCGGGCCTCCGCCGCGGCCGCGCTGTAGCGCACGGCGACCTGGAAGGGCCCGACGGTCTCCGGCACCGGCAGCAGCAGTGCGTGCTGCGCGGCCTCGGCGACCGAGCGGACGGCCGCGAGCACACGTTCACGGCGCTTGCGGACGGCTGCGCCGAGCCCGCTCGCCAGGGTGACCGCGGTCAGCGCGCCCAGCACGATGGCCAGCTTGTCGCCGGGCGTGTCGTTGTAGGCGCCGAGGACGGCGGCCAGCGCCACGGCCAGCACACCGGCCCGCAGCACGCGCCAGGGCCCGCCGACGGCCGCGGCGAGCGCCGGGCCGACGGCGAGCAGCGGCAGCCAGTCCGGGCCGCTGCCGCTGACGAAGGCGACGAGGGCCACCGCGGAGATGACCAGAAAGGGTGTTCCCGTGGCGGCATGCCACGCCGGCCGGCCGCCGTGCCGCTGGTCCGGGGCTTGACTCATGTTCGTCCGCAATCCCTGCCTGTGTGAGGCGTCACACCACTGCTGTCTGTTTCGACCAGTTAATGGGTGTATGCGGCCCGCCCACAAGGGCGGGGATTTCAGATAGTGAGCGACAGCCCACGGGTCACACGGCTCGCCGTCGCGAGCAGCTTGGCGCGCACCTCGTCGCGCGAGGCGACCCGGTCCGCGCGGAGCGACACACCGAGCGAGCCCAGGGTGCCGCCGCTGTAGACGGGCACCGCGATGCAGACGGTGCCGAGGGCGTACTCCTCCAGGTCCATGACGGCGGGAGGGGCGGGCACGTCCTCCAGGCGCCGCAGCAGCTCGGTGCGGCGGGTGATCGTGCGCGGGGTCAGATCGGCCAGCGGGTGCCGGGAGAGGTAGTCGTCGCGGGACTCCTCGTCCAGCTCGCGCAGCACGCACTTGCCGAGAGCGGTGGCGTGTCCCGCGTCGTCGAAGCCCACCCAGAGGTCGACCCGCGGTGTGCGGGGGCCGTCGACGATGTCCGCCACCCGGATCTCGCCGTCCTCGTAGAAGGTCAGATAGGCGGCGGCCGACAGGTCGTCCCGCAGCGCGGCCAGCGCCGGCCGGACGCGGCTGAGCGGCATCTGGGGACGGCTCGCGGCGTGCAGGGCCTCGAGCTTCTCGCCGAGGGCGAAGCAGCCGTCGTCGAGCTTGCGCACGTAGCCGTCGTGGGTGAGGGTCCGCAGCAGGTGGTAGGCGGTGGCGAGCGGCAGTTCCGTCTCGCGCGCCAACTGCTTCGCCGGCGCGCCGGACTCGTGTGCGCCCACCGCCTCCAGCAGGCGGAAGGCCCGCTGGACGGACGTGATGAGCGTCGGCCCGCCCTGAGCAGCCATGCCTCCAGCCTGCGCCCCCCGCCGGGCCCCGGCAAGCGACGGGAAGACCCCACCGCAGGTCCCGTGCCCTTCTGTGCGCGGATGCCCGCGTCGCCGCGCGCCGCAGTGCCGCAGTGGGCAGTACGGTGCTCGTCCCTGGGGGAACGGTGCCGATGGACATCGTCGTCACGACACAGGCGCGGACGCCGGGGACGAGCTGCGCTCGTAGATGACCTTCGAGCACGACGGCGTCACCGTCGCCCTGTCCGGGCAGGACATCGGGACCGCCACCCCGTGGCCTCGGGGCACTCCGCTCCAGCGGCCCGTGAACCCCGCCGACCGCCGCGACGATGAGTTCCGGGGGCCCGCTCCGTCATCAAGGGTGAGGGCGACACCACCGGAGGCATTCGATGATCGACAAGCAGTTCACCGCCACATTGCGGAAGAGCCCGGCCAAGGGCGGCTGGACCTACGTCGTCTGGCCCGAGGCCGCGGAGTTCTTCGGCACCCGCGGGCTGGTCAAGGTACGGGGCACGATCGACGGGCAGCCGTTCCGCAGTTCGTTCATGGCCCTGGGCGACGGCACCCACAAGCTGCCGGTGAACGCCGGGATCCGCAAGGCCATCGGCAAGGGCGAGGGGGACACCGTCACCGTGCACCTGGAGGAACGGCTCGACCGCTGAGGGGCGCGCGGCCCGTTCAGCCCGCCTCCGCCAGGGCGCGCACCGTGCCGGCCAGGGACCGCCAGGCCAGGTCGGAGTCGGCCGTGGCGGCGTGCGGAGAACGGAAGTCGCCGAGGAAGGCGGCGACGTCGTCCAGTCGCCAGCGCAGCTCGTAGAGGGCGAGGGCGTCCGGGTCCGGGCGGCGGCCGGCCGCGTCCTGGTAGCGGTCGAGGTCCTCGGGCCCGCCGGCGACCAGCCACAGATCACGCTCGGGAGGGGCGAGGCCCACGGTGTCCCAGTCGACCAGCACGTACCCCGCGCCCTGGCGCAGCAGGTTGCCGGGGTGCGGCTCGCCGTGGGTGACGACGCGTTCACCTCCCCCGCCTTCGAGGGCGCCGGCACGCCGGTCGAACTCGTCGAGCCGCCGCCGGAGCACCCCGGCGTGCTCCCTCGTCAACTCCCTGGCCCGCCCGGCGTACGGGCCCCCGTGCCAGGGGTCGCGCAGCCCGGCGAGTGCCGACTCCAGGGCGGCGCGCCCGGGGAGCGCGAGCCGCACGCGTGGGGTGGGCTCCGGAGGCGGCGTCCGGTGGAGCACGGCCAGGGTGTCCAGCACGGCGCCGCGTTCGCGCGCGCCCAGGCGGTCGCCGAAACGGCCGGCGACGCCGTCCGTGTGGGGAAAGACGCTCACCCCGTACCGCGCGCCGACGCGGTGTACCGTACCGCCGCTCGCGGCGGGGACCGGCGCGACCACGAAGTCCCGTCCGGCCCGCTCCCGCAGGGCGAGGGCGGTGTCCATGGCCCGGCTCAGTCCCTCGAAGGCGGCGTCGGCGCCCGCGCCGCAGTGGCTCTTGTGGGCCAGGTCCGCGACGGTGACGAACCAGCGGCGGCCGCGGGCGTCGGCCGCCGTCCAGTGGTGGTCGCCGAAGCCCACGGGCTCGTGCGTCCATGACGCCACGTCGATCCCCCACTCGCGCAGGGCCTCACCCAGCTCCGGTTCGCCGATCCCTTCGGGCCGTTCTCTCATACGGCGACCCTACGAAGCGGCTTCCGCCGGGGTCCAGGGCGGGGCGGCGGCGGGGGGAAAGCGCATGCGGCATAGAGTGCTGATCATCCGTCCCCCCGGAAGGATCGACGTACATGTATGACGCACTCCTCGCCGAGACCGTGACCGTCACCGGCCACGGCGGCGACCGCATCGAGGCGTACTCCGCCCGCCCCATGAGCCCCGGTCCCTTCGGCGGCGTCGTGGTGATCCACCACATGCCCGGCTACGACGACCCCACCAAGGAGATCACCCGGCGGTTCGCGGCGGAGGGCTTCGCGGCCGTCTGCCCGAACCTCTACAGCCGTGAGGCGCCCGGCGCTTCGCCGGACGACGCGGCCGCGGCGGCACGCGCGCGGGGCGGCGTGCCCGACGAGCGGTTCCTGGGGGACGCCGCGGGCACCGCCGCGTACCTGCGCGGCCTTCCGTCGGCCAACGGCAAGGTCGGCGTGATCGGTTACTGCTCCGGAGGGCGCCAGGCCTTCCTCGCCCTGGCCTCGCTGGACGTGCAGGCCGGCGTCGACTGCTACGGCGCCTTCGTCGCGGGCCGGCCGCCGGAGGGCTTCCCGCTCCAGGTCGAGCCCATCGTCCACCTGGCGAAGGACCTGCACGGTCCGCTGCTGGGGCTGTTCGGCGCCGAGGACAGCTACCCCTCCCCCGAGCACGTCGCCGAACTGGAGGCCGAGCTCAAGGCGCAGGGCAAGCCGTACGAGTTCCACACCTACGAGAACGCCGGCCATGCCTTCTTCGCCGTGAACCGCCCGAGCTACCGCAACGAGGCGGCGGTCGACGGCTGGTCGAAGGTCCTGGCCTTCTTCAGGGAGCACCTCTGATGTGCACGTACCTCACCGAGAAGATCCGCATCGACGGCAGCGGCAAGGGCGCCCAGGGCTACTTCGGGCTGACCGAGGCCATGGTCTACGTCGACCACCCGCAGCACGCGCCGTACGAGCACACCGTCAACATCGACTTCCTCAACCCGGCGCTGGGGCCCTCGGCCCGGGTCGCAGTCGAACTCACCGAGGAGGCGGCACTGGCCCTGGTCGACGCGATCCGCTCCGCGCTGGCGGCCGCCCCGCCGGGGCTGGCCTCGTCCGGGCAGGCCGCGCCGGCGGCGCACTGACGGAACGGGCCGTCACCCCGGGACCGTGACCTGGATCAGGGCGTGCGTGCCGCTGGTGCGCCACGCGGTGCCGCCGGCGTCCAGCCGGGCCACGGTCTCCGGGGCGAGCCCCGCGACGGTGTCGGACTTGAGGGTGCGCAGGGTGGCGACCGGCCCCGGGAAGTAGGCGGTGACGTCCGCGAACGGCACCGTCGCGGGCCAGAGCCGGTCGTCCACCAGGCGCCGGTAGTTGAGGTCGCCCTTCATCACCGTCAGCCGCGCGGCCGCGCAACGTTCCCGCAGGTCGTACGGCATGTCGCGGTAGCCGAGCGGCGCGCAGGCGAAGGGGTGGGCGGTCAGCGTGAGCCGGCCCTCGCGCAGGGCGGCGAGCAGCCGCCCGCCGGTGCGGGCCGCCTCGCCGGGGGCGGCGGTCATCCGGCGCAGGCAGGACAGGACGTCCTGGGTGGTGGCGTCGGAGACGTAGTACGGGCGGGGTTTGACGAGCAGGTCGACCTCGCGGGCGCGTCCGCTCGCGAGGAGGTCGTCGACGAGGGCGAGGTCGGCCAGGATCTCGCGGGCGCTGTTGTCGGTGACCACGACGACCGTGCCGCCGTCCAGCAGGGACCACAGCCGCTCCGACTCGTCGGCGACGAGTGTCCCGGAGGCCTCGGGGGCGGCCGCCTCGGCCACCATGGTGAAGCCGAGGTCCGCCTGGTTGCCCCACACCGCGGCCGCGAGCAGGGCGTGTTCGCGGTCGGCGGGGGCGAGCCCGGGCAACTCGTCGAGGGCGGCGAGGTCGGCGGCGAAGCCGGGACCGTCCAGCTCGGCGTCCTTGAACGGCGCGAACAGGTCCACGCCGTGCCACGCCCCCGCGGCGAGGTAACCGGCGGGGTCGAGCAGCCGGCGGTAGAAGTACGACTCCGACCACAGGAAGGGCAGTTCGGCCCACCTCCGACCGAAGCGGCCCTCGCCCCACTCCTCCCACGCCGCCCGGTCCGGCGCGTCCCGCGGCAGCCCGGCGACCGTGCCGGAGCGCGACTCCTCCAGCAGCGCCGCGAAGTCCCGGCGGCGCTCCGGTCCGTACGGGACGGCGTCCAGGATGCGGCGGATCAGCACGGGGTGCCGGTCCTGGAAGACGCTCCGGGCGAAGGACCCGGGCTCGTCACAGGTGATCGGCGGTGCCTGCGGGAGCGCGGGGCCGGGGAGGCCTTCGGGATGTCCTTCGGGATGTCCTTCGGGGTGTCCACCCATGCGTCGTCGTCCTCCAGCGGTCGGGGGCGGGGGCAGCGGTCGCGGGCATTCTCACAGGAAGCGGAGGGGAAGTGGGGCACCCCGGCCGTTCGCGGGGCCGCGGCAGGCGCGGTTCCCCTCCGGCGCGGCATGGGGCACGCTGTCCGCGGCGGGGGGACAGGGAGCGACGGGGAGGGCGCATGACCGTGGTGCGTGAGGTGGGGGCGGAAGGCGGCGCGCCGCCGGCGACGGTGGTGCTCGTGGAGGTGGGGCCGCGGGTGGCGGACGTCGTGGCCGTGCTGGGCAGGCTGACGGGACGGGGCGCGGAGCAGTGCCGGGTCCTCACGGGCCGGGTGCCGGTGGTGGTGCTGGGCGACGTGCCGGAGGAGGATGCCGGGGCGGCCGTCGCCGCACTGCGCGCCGCCGGGGCCACCGCGGAGGCCCGGGGATCCGCCGGGGCCGGGCGTTCCGTGCCGGCGTCGGAACTCGACCGGGCCCTCGCACAGGGACGGGAGCGGCCGCTGCCACCCGAGGTCGAACGGCTGCTGCGGGACGTCGGCGCTCCGCCGCGGCTCGCGGCCCACCTGCGGCTCGTGCACGACGTGGCCTGCGAACTGGTCGACTGGGTCCGGCAGTACAGCCCGGACCTGGTCGTCGACCGCGAGGCCGTGCTCTTCGGCGCCGCCACCCACGACATCGGAAAGGCACTGCACGTCGCCGAGTTGTCGGGGCCGGGCAGCGCGCACGAGACGGCGGGCCGCGCGCTGCTGCTGGCGCGGGGCGTCGCGCCGCGCCTGGCGCGCTTCGCGGCCACGCACGCGTCGTGGACGGACGGGGCCGTCACCTTGGAGGACCTGCTGGTGAGCGTGGCCGACAAGGTCTGGAAGGGCAAGCGCGTCACGGAGCTGGAGGACCTGGTCGTCGACCGGCTGGCCGGGGCGACCGGCGAGGAGCGCTGGGAGGTGTTCCTGGCGCTGGACGGATTCCTCGGCGGCGTCGCCGCCGACGCCGACCGGCGCCTGGCCTTCCACACGGCGTTCCCCGTGGTCGGGGGCGCGGGAAGCCCCGCCGCCGCCCGGGGGCCCGAACCGGGCGGCGCCTGAAGGGCGCACGAGGGCGGCGGCACGCCGGCGGGCCGCACCGGGTGGCGTGGCCGTCGCGGAGCCCGCCGACCCACGTCCCGGCGTCGCCGCTGCGCCGCGGCCACTCCACCACGTCGACCAGGCCCGACAGGATGGCGTCGGTCGGCACGGTCATGCCCTCGTTGCCGAGCAGCGCGCACACCGCGCAGTCCTTCGCGTTCGACGTCGCGCTGCGTTGGCGCCTGTCCTGTTGTACGTGCCGCGGCTCTCAAGAGCCGAGCCGTGCTCGCGACGAGGGCCGTGTACGCGATGTCGGCACAGCCCTCGGCCACCGGCCGTAAGAGGGGCCCTGGGTCTGCCCAGGGCCCCACTTTGTCGCACACGTGCATCTCACCCGGCGCAGATCGCCAACGCGATGAAGCTGCCGGGCTGGGCCGAAGCGGGGACGACCACCATCCAACCGTTGCCGACCACGTCCGAGGACCGCACCGGAACGGGCGGCCCCGTGAGGAAGTGGAATCCGCCCCCGGTCACCGTGGTACCTGGTGGGCACGTAGCGGTCGCCACAGAGTCACCCTCATCGTTTGTGGGTTCCGGCTGACTGCTGACCCTTGAAGTGCTGACAGGTCCCGGCGGGCCCGATGGACCGGGCGGCCCCGAGGGCCCCGCAGGGCCGGGCGCACCCGACGCCCCGGCAGGACCTGACGGCCCCGCAGGGCCGGAAGGACCAGGCGGACCCGAGGGCCCCGCAGGGCCGGGCGGGCCTGGCGGGCCTGGCGGGCCTGGCGGGCCATGGCGACCCGGCCGGTTCGGGCAGTAGCCGGGCATCGCCGGCATGAAGAAACACGGGTGGGCGGCACTCTGCCCGGGACTGGCAGCAGCGAGGCTTGCCGGTGTCTCCCCGGCACTTCCCGTGGACGCCATGGCGACAACGGCACTGGACGTCAGTGCCGCGATCACTGCCGCCGTGCACGCGCCCACCTTGTGCACCCGTCGCCTTCTCGCCGCCGAGAGCGCGGCCATGCGGTTCCACATGTGTCCTCCAAGAGCGGTACTGCGGGGCAGGCCGCTCCACGTCACCAGACCAGCGGCCCTCAGCAAGACTCACCGCGGGCGTTCACCGCTGCACCTCCGCCGGCCGACCGGGTGACTGAGCAGGAGTCAGCCACGGGGCGGGGCCTTGGCCGCGATGACGGCCCGGGTGTCGGCGCGCAGGTCGGTGGTGACGCGAGCCCGAGGCGCTCGGCCATGCGGGCCTACCAGGAGCGCACCCGCTCGCGCACGGCCAGGACGGCCTCCTCCTGGGCGGCGTGGTCGTACTGCGTCACGTGGCCTCACCTCCGCGAACCGGCTTCGACACCGGATCCCCTCATCCACCCGAAGGCGCCCTGCGGCGGAGGGCCTTCCCGAACGTTCGTGAATCCGCGGCGGATCGAGTGGCATCGCCTTCGGCACATCGGGTACGCGAGGCATCACGGCAATGTCCGTGGCACCCCCGAACGCTTCCTCCGGAAGGAGTCGAAACGATGGGCTGGTGGCGAAGCGCCGCTTGCGCAGAAGAGGATCCGGAACTGTTCTTCCCGGTCGGCTCGTCGGGCCCGGGTGCGGGGCAGGAGGCCCGTGCCAAAGCGGTCTGCGAGAGGTGCCCGGTGATCGGCGACTGCCTCGAATGGGCACTCACCACCGGGCAGTCCCCGGGTATTTGGGGCGGCACGTCCGAGGAGGAGCGCCGCGCCATGCGCCGCCGCGCCGCCCGCACCGGGTGAGCGCTCCGCGGCCCCGTTCCCGGCGTCACGGGGCGCGAGCCGGCGCCTGCGGGCGCCGAAGACGGCGGGCTCTCCCCGCAGCGCGGTACCCGGGGCGCAGACCCCACCGCGACGACGGCCCCTCGCCTGTCCGGCGGGGGCCGCCGAGGTGCTCTCGCGGCCGCGAGTCGCCGCCGCCGGCGCCGGGTCAGCGCCGGCGGCGACGGCGAGCCGTGCCCGGCAGGCGGACGGCCACGACCAGGGTGACCAGCCACGTCACCACGAAGGCGCAGACGACGGCCAGCAGGGTCGTCACGGTCGCGGCGATCAGCAACCCCAGGCACACGATCGCCAGCAGCGCCAGCAGCAGGGCGCGCGGCCGCCGCAACAGGTCGGCCGGGCCCGGGCGTGGGTCCGGCTCCGGGTCCAGCCGCATCGTGCGCAACTGACGTTCGAGCACGTCGTCGTCGCGCATCAGGTCCTCGATCTCCGCCAGCGCACGCCGTTCGCGCTCCGTGAGCCCCGAACCCTCCATCACCGCCCCCTCCACCACCCGCCCATGCCTGTCACTTACCCCGAATGGCGGAAGGGATGAGGGGTACCCGGTCGCGGAGTCGCAGAATGTGCCCGTGTCGTGACGGAGGGATCCCGATCATGTTGATGGCCCATCCCGTGGTTCTGCACATGCTGGTCGAGCAGTACGAGGCGCTGCGGGCGGCGGACGCCGTGAACGGCGGGAGCGACGACCCCGAGGCGCGCCGACGGCTGGAGGACGTGGCGTACACGCTGTGCGTGGCCACCGGGACCGCAGACGTGGAGGCCGCGCTCGTGGCCGCCCGCGGCAGGCTGCCCGGGGCACGGCCGGCGGACGGCGCCGTTCCCGGTTCATGAGGGCGGGCAGCGTGAGCGGCGGCCTCCCGGGTACGCGCCCCTCAGCGCAGACGGCCCGAACCGGGAGGAACGCATGACGACGAACGCCACGCCCCCCAACGATCCGGTGCCCCCGAGCCCCACTCCGTCGCCCGGCCCCACGGGACCGGAGCCGGGTCCCGCACCCGGGCCCATCCCGCCGGGCGGCCCGGACCCGCTGCCGCCGACGCCCCCGCCGCACGGGCCGGACCCCATCCCCCCGGACCCCACGCCGCCGGGCCCCGGGCCCGAACCGGGGCCGCTCCCCTCACCGGGCCCCGCCCCGCAGCCCGCCACCTGAGCAAGGCGAACCGCGCCCGCGGACGCCGCCCGCCCGCGCACCACGGCGAGCGGGACGCAAGGCGCCGATACACCGGCGCCTTGCTCGGCGGAGGAGGTCTCGGACCGGAGGACGGGTTTCTTTGAGCTGTGTCGACGCCGATCCGAGTGGAGCCCGGGTTCCCACCGTGATTTCCCGCTGATCCCCGTCCCCGGCCTTGCGGTCCTGCCACCTCGTGGTGTTGGTGGTTGCCGCTCCTACGCTGTGTCCATGCGAACCGTGTTCATGTTCCCCGCTGGTGATCGCGCCGGCACAGCGGCTTGCCTCAACCAGCACCTGGTGGCGGGCAACGGGTCGTGGACGTTCGCCGAACGCGTCTACGTCGCGATCGATGACGAGGAAACCGGCTGCTTGTTCCGAGACTGGGAGCCCGGTGAACTGGCCCTGGTTGACGCCGCCCTTGGGTAACGCCCAACGTGGGCAGTGCTGATGGACATATCCGGACGCATCGATGGAACCGCTGAGGTGCGCCACCTCGCCGGCGTGCTGTTGCGGGAAGGCGGCGTCGCATTCGACGACTACTCCGAGCACGCCTGGACATTGGGGGAGATCGAGTCAGGGACCGCGATTGAGGGCCTCCGTTTCTTCGACTTCCGCAGGTACAACGAGCGTCACCGTCAGCCTCATATCGTGCGGGACACTCAGCGCAAGCCGACCAGCCAAGTGAAGCGCCTCGCCCGCTGACCGGCCCGATGCCGTGAATACGAGGCAGAC
The DNA here is from genome assembly GCF_900188405.1 of Actinacidiphila glaucinigra. Taxonomy (GTDB): domain Bacteria; phylum Actinomycetota; class Actinomycetes; order Streptomycetales; family Streptomycetaceae; genus Actinacidiphila; species Actinacidiphila glaucinigra. The sequence goes on from NZ_FZOF01000004.1 coordinate 98,792, forward strand.
CCCCCGGGCAGTTGTCCCTTCGCGTCAGCTCATCGGGATGTCACCGGATGCTCGGCCACGGCTGCCCATCTGGGGCTGTGACGGCGGGCCGACCTGCCCTGACGAAGTCCCGGTACTCGTCCTGCACCACGCCTTCGTTCACCCATCGCGTCCGGAGCGCTCTCGTGGCTGCTTCGGCGGTCACCAGCGCGGCCTGCGGGCCCTCGGCCTGGGCGAGGAGGTGACCGAAAGTCTCTTCCTCGGATTCCACATCGAACGGCGGAAACTCCTCCAGATCCCAGAAGGCCTCGTGTCCGACGTCCTCCACCGCATGGACGTAGACCTCGTAGGCCGCCTTCGTCGGCCGAACCTCGACGTAGGTAACGCCGCGACGCTCGGACGAACCGATCGGCCCCAGGAACTGTTCGACCGAACGGCCCCTTCTCAGGGCTCCGACAATGAAGGACTCCGCCAGGTAGCGCACATGGGAACACTACGGGTCCCGAAAGATGGGCGGCCTCCGACTGCGGCCATGCGGCGCTTTCGCCGTCGTTCCCGTCCTGCCCCGCCCGACGTGGCACGTATCTGGCACGCGCCACTCGACGCGGACTACGGGTGTCGCGGTTGCCGAGGTTCCGTGGGGTCGCCATGCGTGCGCATCCCGGTCCGCACCGCTTCGAGCTCCGCTCGGGGGAACGGACGGCCCCATTGCGACGCGTAGCCCTCCTCGCCCAGCTCATGAGCGACCTGGTCGAAGGCGCGCACAGCCGCCCGCGCCAGCGCGGTAGCGTCGTGCCGTCCGGACCACAGAACAGTCCCTGAGCTGTCGGGCGCTCGAAGGTCCTTTGCTTCGACCAGTCGGATGTCGACGTCGGACCCGTCTCGGTGGAAGAACCACCGGTAGACCTGAGGTTCCCCCTCGAACTCGGCTCGTGCGTCTTCATCGCCACCCACAAGCCTGGCAATCGCGTACAGGAACTGCTCGGGCCCATCCGTGACGTACGAGGCGAACACCTCAGACTCGCCGTGGTCGTCGGCGACCCTGATGAAGGCCCAGCCGTGATGGCGCAGCGTCCAAGTAATCGCGAGAGAAGCCATCCCACCCCCTATGAGGCCTGCACCCTACTGCGCAGGTCGGCCGGAGCGGCCGGGCTAGGCCTGGAGGAGTTCGAGGATGGCTTGGGCAGCGGTGGCGGCATCAGTCGCCTGAAGCCACGAGTACTCGCCGGAGACGATGAACAGAGGCTGGGCGCCAGGCGGGCATTCGACTTCGACGACTTCGAGGCTCCCCGAAATACGGAGCAGCCAGACAGACCCGCAGTCGGTTGACCGCTCGACGACAAGGTCCGGTACCTCATCGCGGACCTGGCGAAAGGCATCGTCCACGAGCCCACCGGTCTCGCCCGCTCCAGGGGATGCCTCCATGGTTCCGATCATGCCGTCCGGCAGCTCGCCAAGGACAGCCCCGTAGGCGACTCCACGCCGCTTACGATCAGAGGCCGCCCTCTTCCCCTTCCCGGCGATCATGCGAGGCCACCGTACGTGCATACGCCCGCCGACCACCTCGAACTGGCCAGGATCGAGAGCGACGGTTCCGTCCTGCATCGACTTGCGCACTGCACGTACCCCTTTGTCTGGCAGGCGCTGGCCGCCAATCCCCACACGGAGCCCGGCACGTTGACAGAACTGAGCGCGGCCCGAGACAGCGCTTGGAACGACAACAAGCTCCTCTGTCTGCTTGCGGGCCATCCTCGTGCCGACAACGCAGTCCTGCGAGCCGTCCACGCCGCCGTGGCGGCGAAGCTTGCCGAGGGCGAACGACCCTATGCCGCCGTGCTCACGCTTGCAGGGCGTACGGAGATCGAGGCGGAGGAGGTGCGCCGGCTGGGGGCTCTCCGTGGCGCTTCTTCTCGTCTGCGCAGCGGGCTCGACCGGCGTCTCGGCATCCGCGATTGACCCGGTGGCCACGTGCGTCGGTCCGGAGCCAGCGATCCCGGTCTTCCGGAAGGTCGCTACGGCCGCGGCGACTGTGATGCCTCGCGCCAGTTCCTGCGGGGGTCACCCGGTCGGCTACTCAATGTGCACAGCTCGCTACCCAGCGCGATTCTTGCTGTGGGCTCGCCGCTGTCCCCCGACAGCTCTTCTCTCCTGGTGAGCGGCGTCCGCTGCGAGTTGCGGGCCCCCTTGCTGGAGGTGACGTTGTTGTCCCGAATAGCCATGCCTCAAGCCTCTGTGCGGCGGCATCGAGGCGGTATGCGGATGTGGACAGTGGCCGCGTGCGCGGCCCTGGCGTCCAGTGCTTTGACAGGTGCCGCGCACGCAGGGAGCGCCGACAGCGGTCTGGCTGCCGCTGTGAAGCCCGGCGCGGAGACCGGTCTCGCGGACCCGTGCCGGTTGTTCCCGTACTTCCCCGGGTACTGCCCCAGCCGCCCGGGGTATCACGGGCACCCGGGGCGTCCCGGGATTCCCGGCCCGCCTGGGCCTCCCGGTCCTGCCGGCCCTGCTGGTCCTGCCGGCCCTGCTGGTCCCGCCGGTCCCGCCGGCCCTCCAGGTGAGACCGGCCCGCAGGGGCCGCAGGGTGACACCGGTCCCCAGGGGCCGCAGGGCGACACCGGCCCGCAGGGGCCCCCTGGCGTCGCCCCGGCTCACGGCCTGATGGACTACGACGATCCCGGTGTCCACCTGTTCGTCCCGCCCGCGAATGTCACCACGGTCTTCGTCCAGGCGTGGGGCGGCGGCGGAGGTGGTGCGAGTGGATTCAACCCCGTCAGTGGATCCGGTGGTGGCGCCGGGGGCTTCGCCTGGTGCGTCCTCCCTGTCCAGCCCAGTACACCCGTCACGGTGTTCGTAGCCGCAGGAGGCGTGGGCCAGTCCGGAGAATCGGACGGTCTTGTCGGCGGAAACAGCGGGGCGATCAACAGCCTCGGCAATTTCGCGGCCGGCCGCGGGGGCCTCGGTGGGAAATTCCTGCCCCCAGCTGGTGGTGCGGGCGGCATGGGCGAATGCAACGGCATCCAGGGCACGGTCCGTCAAGGCGCCGACGGCAGCCCTGGAACGTTCTCGAACACTGCGCCCGGCGGCCTGGGAGGCCGTCCGGCAGTGGACGGCATCATCCAGCCGGCGCCGGCAAGTGCCGGCACCGGTGGTACCGGCGGCGCTGCCGGCGCCGACACCACCGGTGACAACGGCGGCAACGGATACGTGGTCATCTGGTGGTAGACCGCCCCGGCCCGGAGGGTCAGGAGCCGGAGGTCCGGCTCCTGACCCTTCTCGCGGACCTGACTGTCCGGGTAGCACTTGGCGACGGCGCCGGCGGTGGCCACATCGCCTCTCGTCCCCGACTGTTTCGACGTCCAGCGCGCAAGCCGGGCCGATAGTCACCGCTTGGCGCCGGCAGAGCAGTGGCGTGATGGAGCAGGCGAAGAAATCGTTCCGTAACGCCCGGATCTCCATGGGCCTTGACCTTGCGCTCCTCAGTCGATGGGGAGCCGCAGACCGCGCGGGTTGCCGCGTCGCGCAATGGGGCTGCTCCCGCGTGACGGAGGCGTGGTAGGCGGGCATCGCCACCTGTTCAGGGCGGCACCCCCGGGGGCCGGGCGCTCCCGGCTGCGCGCAAAGGCGCGCGCCCACCGACAACCCCGACGCGATGCATTGACATGTCCGCCTCACGCGTTGACGCTTGAGAGCGCTCTCACGCACTTTTCCGCCGCTCCTGGCGTCCCTCCACCCCCCACACAAGGAGGAAGCGCGTGCACATCCGACGCATGCCCGTCGCGGCCCTGCTGGCCGCGCTGCTGATGACGGTCGGCCTCACCGGCCTCGGCACCTGGTCCCCCCGCGCCGAGGCCGCCGTCCCCGCCACCATCCCGCTGACGTTCACCAACAACTCCGGCCGCGACGAACCCGTCTACCTCTACGACCTGGGCACCGAACTCGCCACGGGCCGCCAGGGCTGGGCCGACGCGAGCGGCACCTTCCACCCCTGGCCGGCCGGTGGCAACCCGCCGACCCCCGCGCCCGACGCCTCGATCCCCGGCCCAGCCAACGGCAGGTCCGTCACCATCCGCCTCCCCAAGTTCTCCGGCCGCATCTACTTCTCGTACGGTCGGAAACTGGACTTCAGGCTGACCACAGGCGGCCTGGTGCAGCCCGCGGTGCAGAACCCATCCGACCCCAACCGGGACATCCTCTTCAACTGGTCCGAGTACACGCTGGGCGACTCCGGGCTGTGGATCAACAGCACCCAGGTGGACATGTTCTCCGCCCCGTACGCCGTCGGCCTCAAGCGCGCCGACGGCAGCACCACGACCACCGGGCACCTCGTGCCGGGCGGCTGGAACGGCTTCTTCGCCGCCCTGCGCGGCCGGACGGGAGGCTGGGCGAACCTCGTGCAGACCCGCTCCGACGGCACGGTGCTCCGCGCGCTCTCCCCGGGCCACGGAACCGAGACGGGCGCGCTCCCGCGCACCGTCATGGACGACTACGTCAATCGCGTCTGGCAGAAGTACTCCACGGCGACCCTGACGGTGACACCCTTCGGCGACCGGCCCGGCACGAAGTACTACGGGCGGGTCTCCGGCGGCGTCATGCGCTTCACCGACGCCTCAGGGGCCGTGGTCACCTCGTTCCAGAAACCGGACGCGGACAGCGTCTTCGGCTGCCACAAACTGCTGGACGCGCCCAACGACCGGGTCCGCGGGCCGATTTCACGCACCCTGTGCGCCGGCTTCAACCGCTCCACCCTGCTCACCAATCCGGCGCAGCCGGACACCAGCGCGGCCGGCTTCTACCAGGACCCCGTGACCAACCACTACGCCCGCGAGATCCACGCGCGGATGGCCGACGGCAAGGCGTACGCCTTCGCCTTCGACGACGTCGGCAACCACGAGTCCCTGGTCAACGACGCCGATCCGCAACAGGCGTACATCACGCTGGACCCGCTCGGTTAGGGCCCGAAGACCCCTGGCCGGGCCGCCGGAGCCCGATTGTCGGTGGCCCGGCCTAGGGTGGGGACGACACTGGAACCGCGACGAGAGACTGGAAGTCCCATGACGACCCTTTCCGACCGTCCGAACACCGCGCTGCTCGTCATCGACGTCCAGAACGGGGTGGTGACCGGCTCCCACAACCGGGACGACGTCATCGCCAACATCAACACCCTGATCGGCAAGGCGCGGGCCGAGGACGTGCCGGTGATCTGGGTGCAGCACTCGGACGAGGACCTCCAGAAGGGCAGCGAGAGCTGGCAGTACGTGCCGGAGCTCGTGCGCGAGGAATCGGAGCCGCTGATCCACAAGCTCTACGGCGACTCCTTCGAGGACACCGAGCTGGAGGCGGTGCTCTCCGACCGCGGCGTGGGCCGCCTCGTCGTCACGGGCGCCCAGACGGACGCCTGCATCCGCTCGACCCTGCACGGGGGCCTCGTCCGCGGCTACGACGTCACGCTCGTCGGCGACGCGCACACCACGGAGGACCTCAGCCCGTACGGGGCGCCCGGCCCGGAACTGGTGATCGCGCACACCAACCTCTACTGGAAGTTCCAGAGCGCCCCCGGGCGCCGCGGCGGCACCGTCGACACGGCCGAGGTCTCCTTCGCGGCGGCCGACGCGGGCTGAGCGGTAGGGGGCGGGAGAGGTGTCCGCCGCGCCTCTCCCGCCCGGGCAAGCGCAGTCGACGGAGGCCTTGGCGGTCTCAGGGACAGACCAATTTCTCAATGATCGAGCGCCACCGTTCATCGATCACAGCGGGCGCCTCGGACGGCGACACGCGCCGGCTCTCGTAGTGCGCGGGATACCCGGCGAAGACGAATACGCGGTCGACCAGTTGATAGTTGGGACTCCATCGTCTGGAGGCCGCCAACCAAGACTCGTGGAGTTCCTCGACCGCGTCAGGCTCCTCCTGGTACAAGGCGAGAACGCCACGGCTCACCCACTCGCGCCAGCCCGTCCGCTGCCCCTTCGCGTCGATCAGGCTTTGAGCCTCGTCGACGACCACACGTGCCGCGGCACGCTCCCGCCGAAGGCAGATGACTTTGGCCGCCAGAGCCGTACGCATCGAGAGCACCTCACCAAAGCGGTCGGCGTCGGCCAGGACGGCCTCGCATTCCTGGAGCGTGCTTCGGTCGTGCAGCGTGCGGCGCCACAGAGCGGACGACTCGTTCTCCAGGGCGACACGGTGCTCCCCCTGAGCCCTGAGGATGCCGGCACGCACAGTCGGGCCCAGTATGGCCTCGTCCAGGAACCCGCGATCGAAGGCAAGATCACTGCGGATGCGCTGGGAAGTGGTCGAGTCCCTCAGCGGATAGCGGTCGAGATGGCGCCCCAACTCCTCGTACTCACCCATGGTGCGCAGTGTCCTGGCCACCTGGTACCGCACCAGCTCCGAGTCGGGATCGGCGGCCAGCAACGCGCGCAGAACACGCAGCGCGTCGTCGAAGTCCCCGTCCCGGTAGACGTAGGCCAGTCGCAGACTCGCACGGCGGCGAATATCCGGTAACAGGGGCTGCGCCAGAAAATCCTCCAAGTAGGAGATCCGATCGCGCCTTCCCCGCCCGCGGCGCCATGCTTCGTATATCCCCGAGAGTTGCCCCACCCACGTCGTCGATCCGGGATTCGGCAAGCGGTCGGCGGTCTTGGCGAAACCCGGTATGTCCGACAGCGCGTCCGCCAACCAGTGAGCCGCCATATCCTGACCGGCACACAGGGATGCCGCCATTTCCAGCACGTCGAGCCGCCGCTCGCTGTTTCCGAGCAACGCGTCACTTCGATCACGCAATGCGGTGAGCAGCTTCGCTGCCATCTCCCTCCGGTCGCCGGGTGCCCAAGCCCCGGGGTTGCTGATGGGCTCATGCGCGATGGCCGAACGGACAGCGTCATGAAGCCGATAGGGGAACAGTGGATGGTCGTCTCTGGTGACCAGGGTTCGTCGGCACAACCGATGTGCGTCGCCGACCGTTTCCCCCGAGGCCCGGGCGATCAGTTCCTCGTCGAAGCGCGGTAACAGACTGGCAGCCCGAGCCAGATCGCGTTCGTCCCGGGGCAGATTGGCGAACACCCGGGTGGCGAGTTCCGGCAGGGGGCCGCCGAAGGCACTCTCATCCATCGCGTTCCCCCGCAACGATCGCGCGACGGAGATGGACAGACTCAGGTAGAGCGGGAGCCCGTGCGATCCTGCGCGGATGTTGTTGATCACCCCCTCGGGCAGCTCCGGCGTCCCCGCCACTCCGGACGCAGCACGTAGATACTGCTCGACGTCGGCGTCGGACAGATTGCCCACCAGGTGCTGACGGGGATCGTGTTGTGCTCCCAGACGCAACCCCGGCCACACATGCGGGCCGGATGCCGGGAGGATCTGCTGGAGGTGCGGCGCCTCCCAGTCCAGTCGGTTGCGAGAGGTGACGACCCACAGCGTTCCGGGGGTGAGGTGCACGATCCGGTTGAACAGCCGCTCTTGGGTGCGGTCTTCTCCCTGGATGTACTCCGCGGCGTCCGCGAAGGCCACCGTGATGGGACGCCGCGAAGGCGACAGGTTCTCGATGTCCCAGGAGAGCAGTCCGGCCAGGGTCGCAGCCACGTACTCGGATGGGTCTTGCCGAGCCTGGTTGAGGACGTGGAGCAGCGGGGTGCACTCGCGCACCGTCCGACTGCGCAACCTGTTCTCCCGAACGGCCTCGACGATGCGGATTCCGGTTCGCGCGGTGAGGGGTCCCACGCCGAAACCGGCGCCGACGTCGCTGAGGATGTCGTTCAGCGTGTCGGTGATCTGTTCCCGTACGTCGAAGCCACCTGCCGAGAGGTCCGGAAGCGGCATTCCCGGACGGGCCAGCGACCACCAAGCCGCGAATCCCAGATCGAACGCGGGAAACCGGCGCCGTCCGCCGGCTGCGGCCGCACGCAGACGCAACACGATGTCCGCCGGGTTGACCGTGCGGCTACCGTGGAAATCGGTCCGTACCGTGGACAGCGGTCGATCGAGCCGGGGCACCTCCGACCAGCCCGCCGGATCTGCCGATCCCCCGACACACCACGACTCCAGTCTCCGTGACAGTTCGGTCTTGCCGATGCCTCCCACACCGTAGAAGTTCATGACGTTGCGGCGAGCGGTGACCCCCAGCGTCGCGGAGCCATCGAGGACCCGGTTCACGTGATGTTGCAGAGCCGTGGTGAAAGCCGTGTGCTCGTCCACTCTGTTGGTGAACAACTCGGTCGCCGTGTACTGCGGGTCGAAGATCCGGTCGAAGTCGTTCATGCCCAGCCCCCCGGCTACCGGTCATGTCGTGGAACAGAATTATGGCGCCCCATACGGACGCATGATGCGGTCTCCGGGGAAACAGGATCATCGCGGCATACATGACACTCCCGAGGCCGGCAGCAAGCAGGCACACGGCACCGTGAAGCCCGCCCCTGTCGAGGACGTTGGACGCGGTCCTCGTCCGGTGCCGCCTGGAGGTACCTGCCGGGCTCGCTCCGCGTGGCGGCCCACTGTGCGAGCGACCTCGGAAGGCGCGGGCCCACCACTCCTGGAGGCCGCGCAATGTTGCGGGACCGCGCACGGCGGATGGGAACCCTGCCGGCACGCTCACGCTCCCGATCCGCGGGGCCCTGCTGCCCCGCGGATCACGGCACGTCAGCCGGCGCCGCGTCCCGCGTGGGCGGCCACGGCGTGGATCGGCCCCGCGGTGCCGCGCAGCGGGGACCCGGAGCCGCCGCGCCGGCCGGCGATGATCTCGGCCGCGATCGACACGGCAGTCTCCTGCGGGGTCAGGGCGCCGATGTCGAGGCCGATCGGCGAGCTGAGGCGGGCGAGTTCGGATTCGGTCAGGCCCGCGCGGCGGAGCCGCTGGAGACGGTCCTCATGGGTGCGCCGGGAGCCCATCGCCCCGACGAACCCCAGGTACGGGAGCCGCAGAGCCACCTCCAGCAGCGGCACGTCGAACTTCGGGTCGTGGGTGAGGACGGCCACCATCGTGCGGGCGTCGACACGGCCCGCCGCGGACTCCGCGGCGAGGTAGCGGTGCGGCCATTCGACGACGACCTCGTGGGCCTCGGGGAAGCGGGCCGCGGTGGTGAACACGGGGCGCGCGTCGCACACCGTGACCCGATGGCCCAGGAGCGCGCCCTGACGGGCGAGGGCGGAGGCGAAGTCGGTGGCGCCGAACACCAGCAGGCGGGGCGGCGGAGCGAAGGCACGGACGAAGACCCGCCGGTCGCCGTAGCGGCGCTGCGCGCTCGTGCCGCGGGCCAGCATGGCGCGGGCGTCCTCGGTGACGGCGTCGTCCAGTTCGGCGGAGCCGAGGCCGCCGACGCGTTCCCCGGGGCGCACCACCAGGCGGGTGCCGGCGCCGGGTCCGGCGACCACCGTGGCCACGGCGACGGCCCGGCCCGCCGCCATGTCGTCGAGGACGCCGGGCAGTTCGGGGAACGTGGCCGGGGAGACCGGCTCGACGTAGACGTCGATGGTGCCGCCGCAGGTGAGGCCGACGGCGAAGGCGTCGTCGTCGCTGATCCCGTACTGGTGCAGCTGCGGCGTCATCGTACGGACGACCTCCCGCGCCACCTCGTACACGGCGGCTTCGACGCACCCGCCGGACACGCTCCCGGCGACCTCGCCCTCGGCGGACACCGCCATCACCGCGCCCGGGGGCCGGGGCGCGCTGCGGTAGGCGGCGACGACGGTGGCGAGTCCGAAGGTGCGTCCCGCCGCGTACCAGGCGCGGACCGGGCCCTCGAGTTCACGCATCGCGGGGGCCTCAGACGAGCCAGACGACGAGCAGGACCACCACGACGACCGCGACGGCGGCCGGGACCGCCCGCTTGAGCACGGCGCCCCTGGCGACCCCCATGAGGTCGATCGGCTCCGGCTCCGGCGCGGGCCGCACCGGGGCGGGCGCCGGCTCGACCGCGGGCGCCGGCGCGGCCTCATCGCCTTCCGCGGGCCCCTCCACGACGTCTTCCGCGGCACCCGCCCGTTCCGCCCCGGCGCTCTCCGCGGCCGTGGACGCAGTCGGCGCCGGTGCCGCGGCCAGGACTTCGCCCCCGCCGACCGCGGCGGGCTCGGGCGCCCGCTCCTCGGCCAGTTGCCGCTCCAGGGCCTCCACGAACTGGCCCAGCAGCTTCCTGCTGACCTCCTCGATCATGCCCTTGCCGAACTGCGCGATCTTGCCGGTGATCGTCAGGCGGGTCTCGACCGTCACCATCGTCGCGTCGCCCTCGGGAACCAGCCGCGCGGTGATCCGCGCGTCGGCGTTGCCCTGGCCCCGGGCGTCGCGGCCGCGCGCCCGCAGCACCGCGGTCCGGGTCCCGGCGTCCTGCTCCTCGAAAGCGGCGGTGCCCTTGTACTGGACGGTCACGGGGCCGACCTTCACCTTGACGAGGCCGTTGTACGTGTCGCCGTCCCGCCCGGTGAGCTGGGCACCCGGCATGCACGGCGCGATCCGCTCGACGTCCGTGAGCAGTGCCCACGCCTGATCCGGCGGCAGGCTCACTCGGAACTCGTTGGTGAAGTCCATCGAGGGCAGACCTCTCTTCCGGTCGTGACGTCATCGGCGGTCCCGGACGGTGCCCACACCTTGGGCCTGCCGTCACGGGCCGTCAACGCGCAGTTCAGCGTTCGCTTAAGACGTCGATTCCCGAGGCCGCACGGCTTCCGCGGCGCACCGGACCGCCGGAACGGCGTTCGCTGTCACATAATTGACGGACCGTCATGGTGTTGGTGACCTGTTCACACGCCGTACGGCGTGCCGTGGCGCCCCATGAGCCTCAGTTGCCGATCATTCGTTGCTTCCGGGACGGCACTCGGGCAGGGGGACGGGAGTGTTCGACACGATCGCCGACTTCTTCGGCGGGCTGAGCGACGGGCAGATGTGGGCGGGGGCCGTGGTCTGCGCCGTCAGCGCCAGTGTCGTGGCCTTCTGGCTGGACCGGTACCAGGGTTGGCGGCGCATCAGCTGGAGCGAGGTCTACAACGGTCCCATCAACAAGCACATCAACAGCCAGCCGCCACCGGGGATGTGGGAGATCCACTGGCAGGGCCAGCAGATCAGCGAGGGCAGCCTGGTCATCCTGGAGGTCCGCAACTCGGGTGTGCAGACGCTGGAACCGGAGCACTTTCCCGGGCCGCTGACCTTCACCTTCGAGGGCCGCAAGGTCGTGCACTTCAAGGTCCGGGACGCCAACGAGACGCTGGAGACGGCCCTGCGGCCGCAGGTGCCCGCGCAGGCCGCCCCGGTGCCGGCGGACACCCATCCGGCCGGCGCCCACCCCTCCGGCTCCGGATCCGTCTCCGGCTCCGCTTCCGTCTCCACCGTCCGGCAGTCCGCCGGCGAGGGCACGGAGCAGCGTACGGACACGATCACCCTGCCGCTGTTCACCCTCAACCGGCGCGACCGCTTCCGTCTGCTGGTGCTCCTGGAGGACGGCCGGAACGGCTCCTCGGTCAAACCGCCCAAGATCACCGCGGGCGGGAAGGTCCGGGGCGGGCGAATCAAGCGGACCGCGGGCCGCGCCAGGCGCCGGTGGGCGGCCGCCATCGTGGTGACGCTGGTGGCGGCGCTGAGCCTCGGCGCGGGCACCTACGCGAACAACCGGAGCCTGGCACTGAACGCGACCTGCTCCAGCAGCCGGCTCACCGTGGCCGGCTCGACCGCCTTCTCCCCGCTCGCCCACCAGGTCAAGGAGTCGTACGAGGAGCGCTGCACGGAGGCCGAGGTGCTGCTGGAGGCGACCGGCAGCCGCGAGGGCCTGACGAAGCTGCGGGCGAACAGGACCGACGAGACCATCGCGATGGTGGACACCGTGCCCGGGCTGGCGCCGGAGAAGGGGCTCGACGGCCACCACGTCGGGGTGCTCGTCTTCGCCGTGGTGGCCAACGAGAAGCTCTCCCGCGACCGTTCGCTGTGGGACCGGGGGCTGACCCAGGAAGAGCTCCGGCAGGTCTTCACCGGGGGCGCCGTCGACGACGAGGACGAGCGGCTCGCCGGGGCGCCCGTGGCGGTCGTCCGCGCGGACGGCTCGGGGACCCGGGACGTCTTCGAGGAGCGGGTGCTCGGCACGCGCCCCACCACGCCCGCCTCCCCCTGCCCGGTCCCCCGGCGGGACAGCGACGGGGCCGGCGGCGAGGGCCCCGCGGAGGCCCCGAGGATCTGCTCCGTGGGGTCCACGATGGAGCTGCTGGACTACGTCAACCGCACCGAGAACGCCGTGGGTTACGCCGAGGCCGACGCCCTGCCCTTCTTCCCGCACGTCCGGACCGTGCCGGTCAACGGCACCGCGCCCACGAAGGAGGACGTGCTCGCCGGCGACTACCCCTTCTGGGCCTCCGAGGTCCTCTACACCCGCGAGGGCGCGACCGGGATCACCCGCGACTTCCTCGACTTCCTGCGCAGCCGGGGCGTCTCGAAGCTTTTGGAGGGACGGGGCTTCCTGCCGTGCCGGGAGCTGGAGGACTCCAGGGTGGAGGCGATGAGGTGCGGTGCCGGCTGACGCGCACCGACGTGTGCGAGCGGCCGGTCAGCTCCAGAGCGTGACGTGCACGGGCGGCCGGAACTCCGTCAGCGGCACGCCGTTGGAGCGGGCCAGCAGGGCCTGGGTGGCGGCGGGGGTGGTGACGAACCGGCAGAGCGCGGCGGCGACCGCGGAGCGGCGGTCGGGGGCGAGCGTGCTCGCGTAGAGCATGCCGTTGACCGGCATGCCGAGGACGTCGAGGACGACGAGGTGGGAGCGCCGCAGTTCCTCGCGTACGACGTGCAGCAGGGCCAGCGTCAGCCCGTCGCCCGCCGCGACGGCGTTGAGCGAGGCGGTGACGCTCGGGAAGGCGGTGGCCTTGGCGGGGTCGACGCCGATGCGGGCGAGGAAGGCGCCGGCGAGGGTGTCGGGGTCCATCCCGGCGGGGCCGAAGAGCCACGGTTCGCGGCTGAGCCGGCCGGGGACGATGCGGGACTGCTGCCGCAAGGGGTGACCGGGCGCCGCGACGACGACCAGTTGGAAGCGGAGGAAGGGCACGGACTCGATCGCCGGGTGCGGGGCGGGCGCGGGCCCGATCGTGACGTCGGCCCTGCGGTCCCTGAGCAGTTCGCCGAACACGCCGACGGGTACCGCCAGGGTGTCGGCGTCCAGGTCGGGCTGGCGCCGCCCGAAGGACGCGAGCAGGGCGGGGAGCACCTGTTCGGCGCCGGTCTCGGTGGACGCGACCCGCAGTTGGGCGGTGCCGGCGCTGGCCTGCCGTACCCGGTGGCGGGTCTCCTCGGCGAGGCCTACGATCTCGGCGGCCCCCGCGGCGAGGCGCTGTCCGCCCGGGGTGAGGCTGATGCCGCCGCCCGCGCGGATGAAGAGGACGTCGCCCAGTTCGCGCCGGAGCGCCGCGACGGCCCCGGACACCGCGGGCTCGGTGACGCCCAGCGACTCGGCGGCGGCCTTGACCGATCCCAGTCGGGCCACGGCGACGAAGGCCCTCAACTGCGTGAGCGTCATGAGGACATTACATCTGTTCGAGCGTCAACTGTCGCAGTCCGTATTAACCATTCTCTTCAGTTGCCGTTGACCGGTCCTCTCCACGGCGCGAGTGTTCCCCCCACATGCACCCCGCAACGACCCATATCGTCCACCGTCCGGGCAGGGAAGGAGGGTGCCGTGCAGGTACCCGCTTCGTTCGAGTACCAGCGGGCGCAGAGCGTGGAGGAGGCCCTGGAACTGCTGGGGCGCTTCGGCGAGGAGGCCAGGGTCCTCGCGGGAGGGCACAGCCTGCTCCCCATGATGAAGCTGCGTCTGGCCGGGCCGGAGGTACTCGTCGACATCAACGACCTCACCGAACTCGACCACATCGACGAGACCGGCGGCGAGCTGCGGGTCGGGGCCCTCACCCGGCACCGCACCCTGCTGGAGTCGCCGCTGGTCGGACGGCACTTCCCGATCATCCACGACGCCGAGCGGGTGATCGCCGATCCGCCGGTCCGCAACCGGGGCACCATCGGCGGCTCGCTGTGCCAGGCCGATCCGTCCGAGGACCTGTCGGCGGTGTGCGCGGCGCTGCACGCGGTGGCCGTGATCCGCGGCGCGGACGGCGAACGCGGCGTCGCCATGGCGGACTTCCACCGCGGCCCGTACGAGACGGCGGTCGGCGCCGGCGAGATGCTCACCGAGGTGCGCTTCCCCGTCCGTCCGGGCTCCGGCAGCGCCTACGAGAAGCTGGAACGCAAGGCCGGCGACTGGGCGGTGGCGGCGGCCGGGGTGGCGCTCTGCCTGGAGGACGGGCGCATGACGCACGTCGGTGTGGGTCTGGCGGCGGTCGGCGCCGGCGGGCTGCACGCGGAGGCGGTGCAGGAGCTGCTGGAGGGCCGTGAGCCGTCGCCGGAACTCTTCGAGGAGGCCGGGCGGGTGGCGTCGGCGAGCTGTTCGCCCGTCACCGACAGCCGCGGGCCGGCCGACTACAAGCGGCATCTGGCCGGAGAACTGACCAAGAGGGCCCTGCGGCGCGCTGTCGCCCGGGCCGCCGCCCCAGCCGCGGCCGTGAAGGAGGGATGACGGACGTGCGGATCACGGTGAACGTCAACGGCGAGGACCACACCCGCGAGGTGGAGGCCCGCCATCTGCTGGTCCGGTTCCTCCGCGACGACCTGGAGCTGACCGGGACGCACTGGGGCTGCGACACCAGCAACTGCGGCACCTGCGTGGTGCTGATGGACGGCGAGCCGGTCAAGAGCTGCACGGTCCTGGCCGCCATGGCCGAGGGCCACGAGACCCGCACCGTCGAGGGGCTGGCGGACGGCGACCGGCTCGACCCGGTGCAGCAGGGCTTCATCGAGGAGCACGGGCTGCAGTGCGGCTTCTGCACCCCGGGGATGATGCTCAGCGGCCGGGCGCTGCTGGACCGCAACCCCGACCCGTCCGAGGACGAGGTCCGCGAGGCCATCTCGGGGCAGCTGTGCCGGTGCACGGGCTACCTCAACATCGTCAAGGCGATCCGGTGGGCCGCCGCCCACGAGTCCGCCGGCCGTGAGGAAGCGGGGAGCCAGGCATGACCACCGTCGAGGAACCCGCCGGCCCCGCCGGCCCCGCCGCGGAGGAGCGGCCGATCGGCTTCGGCCGGATGAAGCGCAAGGAGGACCCGCGCTTCGTCCGCGGCAAGGGCCGTTACGTGGACGACGTCAAGCTGCCGGGCATGCTCCACGGCGCGGTGCTGCGCAGCCCCTTCGCGCACGCCCGGATCGTGTCCATCGACACCTCCGCCGCCGAGGCGCACCCCAAGGTGAAGGCCGTCATCACCGGGGAGACGCTGGCCGGGCTGGGCCTGGCGTGGATGCCGACGCTGTCGATGGACACCCAGGCGGTGCTCGCCACCGACAAGGTGCGCTTCCAGGGCCAGGAGGTGGCCTTCGTCGTCGCCGAGGACCACTACGCGGCCCGTGACGCGATCGAGCTGATCGACGTGGACTACGAGCCGCTCGACCCCGTCGTCGACGCCCGCCGCGCCCTCGACCCCGCCGCGCCGGTCATCCGCGACGACCTGGAGGGGCGTACCGACAACCACATCTTCGACTGGGAGGCCGGCGACCGGGCCGCCACGGAGGAGGTGTTCTCCCGGGCCGACGTCGTCGTCGAGCAGACGATGCTCTACCCGCGCGTGCACCCCGCGCCGCTGGAGACCTGCGGCGCGGTGGCCTCCATGGACCCCGTCGACGGCAAGCTGACGCTCTGGACGACCACCCAGGCGCCGCACGCACACCGCACGCTCTACGCGATGGTGGCGGGGCTGCCCGAGCACAAGATCCGGGTCATCTCCCCGGACATCGGGGGCGGCTTCGGCAACAAGGTCGGCATCTACCCCGGTTACGTGTGCGCGGTCGTCGGCTCGATCGTCACGGGGAAGCCGGTCAAGTGGGTGGAGGACCGCTCGGAGAACCTGATGAGCACCTCCTTCGCCCGCGACTACCACATGAACGGGCAGATCGCGGCGACCCGCGACGGCCGCATCCTCGGTGTGCGCGTCAAGGTCCTCGCCGACCACGGCGCCTTCAACTCCACGGCGCAGCCGACGAAGTACCCGGCGGGCTTCTTCCACATCTTCACCGGCTCGTACGACATCGAGGCCGCGCACTGCGAGGTCACCGGTGTCTACACCAACAAGGCGCCGGGCGGCGTCGCCTACGCCTGCTCCTTCCGCGTCACCGAGGCCGTCTACCTGATCGAGCGCATGGTGGACTGCCTCGCGGCCGAACTCGGCGCCGACCCGGCGGACCTGCGGATGCGCAACCTGCTGCAGCCCGAGCAGTTCCCGTACCAGAACAAGACGGGCTGGGAGTACGACTCCGGCGACTATCCGGCGTGCCTGCGCAAGGCCATGGACCTGGCCGGCTACGAGGAACTGCGCCGCGAGCAGGCGGAGAAGCGCGAGCGCGGTGAACTCATGGGCATCGGGCTGTCGTTCTTCACCGAGACGGTCGGCGCGGGCCCGCGCAAGCACATGGACATCCTGGGGCTGGGCATGGCCGACGGCTGCGAGCTGCGCGTCCACCCGACCGGCAAGGCCGTGGTGCGGCTCAGCGTGCAGACCCAGGGGCAGGGCCACGAGACGACGTTCGCACAGATCGTCGCCGAGGAACTGGGCATCCCGCCCGAGGACATCGACGTCGTGCACGGCGACACCGACCAGACGCCCTTCGGGCTCGGCACGTACGGTTCCCGGTCGACGCCGGTGTCGGGGGCGGCGGCCGCGCTGGTGGCCCGCAAGGTGCGGGACAAGGCGCGGATCATCGCGGGGGCGATGCTGGAGGTGTCCCCGGACGACCTGGAGTGGACCAAGGGCCGGTGGTCGGTCAAGGGCGACCCGGCGATGACCCGGACGATCCAGGAGATCGCGCTGGCCGCGCACGGCGCGCTGGAGCTGCCGGAGGGCGTGGAGGGCCATCTGGAGGCCACCACGGTATACAACCCGCCCAATCTGACCTATCCGTTCGGGGCGTACATCTGCGTGGTCGACGTCGACCCGGGCACGGGCGCGGTGAAGGTGCGGCGCTTCATCGCGGTGGACGACTGCGGGACGCGCATCAACCCCATGATCATCGAGGGGCAGGTGCACGGCGGCCTCGCGGACGGGGTCGGCATGGCCCTGATGGAGTTCATCGGCTTCGACGAGGACGGCAACTGCCTGTCCGGCTCCTTCATGGACTACCTGCTGCCGACCGCGCTGGAGGTGCCGGCCTGGGAGCTGGGGCACACTGTCACGCCGTCGCCGCACCACCCGATCGGCGCCAAGGGCATCGGCGAGTCCGCGACCGTCGGCTCGCCCCCGGCGGTGGTCAACGCGGTGCTGGACGCGATCGGCGTGCGCCACGCCGACATGCCGCTCACGCCCGGCCGGGTGTGGCAGGCGATGCGGCACGGCCAGGTCGAGGCGCCGCAATGAGCCAGGCCACGGTGCCGGACGCGCGGATCGCCGAACTCACCGCGCGCCATGTCCCGTTCGTCCGCGCGACCGTGGTGCGCGCTCGCCGGCCGGCGAGCGCGCGCCCCGGCGACACCGCGGTGGTGCTGGAGGACGGGCGGATCGAGGGGTTCGTCGGCGGCGTCTGCGCGGAGGCCACGGTCCGCGCGCAGGCGCTGCGGACGCTGGCGAGCGGCGAGGCGCTGCTGCTGCGGATCTCCCCGGAGGCTGCCGAGGAGGGCGCCGCCGGGGAGACGGAGGCGGTCGAGGGGGCGCTGAGCCTGCGCAACCCGTGCCTGTCGGGCGGGGAGCTGGAGATCTTCCTCGAGCCCCGGCGTCCCGTCCCGCGGGTCCTGGTGCTGGGCGAGACGCCCATCGCCCGGGCGCTGGCGGGCTTGGGCCCCGCCCTCGGCTACGAGGTCGCCGGGCCGCCCGCCGGCGGGTCCGCCGAGGAGTCGCTGTCCGGGGTCCACGCGGTCGTCGTGGCCTCGCACGGACGGGACGAGGAGGCCGCGCTGACGGCGGCGGTGCGCGCGGGTGTGCCGTACGTCGGGCTGGTGGCCAGTCCGCGGCGCGGGGCCGCGGTGGTCGCCGGGCTGGACCTGACGGCGGAGCAGCGCGACGCGGTCCGGACGCCCGCGGGCCTGTGGATCGGCGCCCGCACGCCGGGCGAGATCGCGCTGTCCATCCTCGCGGAGGTGGTCGCCTCGGTGCGGGGCGACCGGATCGGCGTGGACGACCCGGCACCGGAGCCCGCCCCGCGCACCGCGCTGGACCCGGTCTGCGGGATGACGGTGGCCGCCGTAGCGGACACCCCGCACTCCGACGCCGGGGGCACGCGCCGCTGGTTCTGCTGCGAGGGCTGCCGTACGGCGTTCGAGGCCGACCCCGGCCGCTACGCGGAGGTGCGGTGAGCACGTTCACGCAGGAGCGCGTCCCGGACCCCGCCGGTCTGCGCCGGGCGCTCGACGAGCGCGGCTACCTCGCCGACCCCGGGCTGGTCACCGCGCTGTTCCTGGCGCTGCGGCTGCCGCAGCCGCTGCTGCTGGAGGGCGAGGCCGGGGTCGGCAAGACGGAGGCGGCGAAGGCGCTGGCCGACGTGCTGGGCGGCCCGCTGGTGCGGCTGCAGTGCTACGACGGCCTCGACGCGGCGGAGGCGCTGTACGAGTGGAACCACGCGCGTCAGCTGCTGGGCATCCGGCTCGCCGAGTCGCGCGGCGAACGTCTCGCCGAGGCGGACCTGTTCACGGAGGAGTACCTGCTGCGGCGCCCCGTGCTGACCGCGCTCACCCATCCCGGCCCGGAGCCCGCGGTGCTGCTGATCGACGAGATCGACCGGGCGGACGACGACTTCGAGGCGTTCCTGCTGGAGGTGCTGGCCGAGTCGGCGGTGACGATCCCGGAGGTCGGCACGATCCGTGCCGTGGTGCCGCCGGTCGTGGTGCTCACCTCGAACCGGACCCGTGATCTGCACGACGCCCTGAAGCGGCGCTGCCTCTACCACTGGATCGACTACCCGGACCCCGAGCGCCTGGTGCGCATCGTCCGCCGCCGGGTGCCCGGGACCTCGGCGGAACTCGCGGAGGCGATCTCGGCGGCGGTGCGGCGGCTGCGCACCCTGGAGATCCAGAAGGCCCCGGGGATCGCCGAGAGCATCGACTGGCTCGCCGCGCTCGCCCTGCTCGGTGTACGGCGGCTGGACGCGGAGGCCGCCGGGGCGACCCTGGGCGCACTGCTGAAGTACCGGGAGGACCAGGAACTGGCGCGGGAACGCGGCCTGGAGTGGCTGGTGGGCAGCGGCCGTGACGCCTGAGCCGGCGCCCGGGCCGCCACCGGGGCCGCGGCTCCCGCTGTTCGACACGGCCGAGTTCGGCGGCCGGCTCGGCGAGGCGCTGCGCCGCTCCGGTCTGCCGGTCACCCCCGAGCGGACGGTGTGCTTCCTGCGGTCGCTGCGGTTGGCGCCCCCGGTGGACCGCGCGGCCCTGTACTGGACCGCGCGGCTGGCCTTCGTCACCGACCGGGAACTGATCGCGCCCTTCGAGCGGGTCTTCGAGGCCGTCTTCGGCGGTCTCGGGGGCGTTCCCGCGGAGCGCGGCGACCGTACCGCCGGACCGCCGGGCGCCGAGGAGGAGCAGGTGCGGGCCCCGGCCCCCGGAGCCCGCACGGCGCCGGGCCGGGCCCCCGCCGGTGCGGGTCCGGTACGGGCGCCCGCGCCCCGCGCCGGGGAGGATGCGGACGGCCCCGCGGGGACGTTGCCGACGCTGGGCAGCACCGCGGAGGTCGTCGCCCACAAGGACTTCTCCGCTCTGGAGGCGGCGGAACTGGCCGCCCTGGACCGGCTCATGGAGCTGATCGCGCTGCGCACCCCGCTGCGCAGGACCCGGCGCCGCGACGCCGACCCGCACGGCCCCCGCGTGGACCCGCGGCGCACGCTGCGCGCGATCCGCACGACGGGCCTGGAGCCCGTGCGCCTGGCCCGGTCGCGCCACCGGCTGCGGCGCCGCCCGCTGGTGCTGCTCTGCGACGTCTCCGGTTCGATGGAACCGTACGCCCGTGCCTACCTCAGGCTCTTCCCCCGCGCGGCGGCGGTGGGTGTGTCCGCGGAGGTCTTCGTCTTCGCCACGCGCCTGACCCGTCTCACCCCGGTGCTGCGCCATTCCGGGCGGTACGGGGTGGACGCGGCGCTGCGCCGGGTGGGGGCCGCCGCGTCGGACTGGTCGGGCGGCACCCGGATCGGTCACGCGCTGGCGGAGTTCAACGACCGCTTCGGGCGCCGGGGCATGGCGCGCGGGGCCGTCGTGGTGATCTTCTCCGACGGGTGGGAGGGCGAGGACCCTGGGGCCGTGGGACGTGAGGCGGCACGGCTGCGGCGGCTGGCCCACCGCGTGGTGTGGGTCAACCCGCGCAAGGCGGCGCCGGGTTACCTTCCGCTCGCGGGCGGCATGGCGGCGGCGCTCCCCCATTGCGACGAGTTCGTCAGCGGCCACAGCTTCGCCGCGCTCACGGAAGTGGCCGAGGCGATCGGCAAAGGCTCGGGCGGAAGAGGAATCGGAAGAGGAATCGGAAGGCGAGGGGAAAAGGGAAGCGGAAGGGGGCGGGGGCGGGGCTGACGGGAATTGACGTCCCCGGCAGCCCGGCCCCTCTTCTCGCCTTCGTTTCCCGGGATTTCAGCCCCGGTATTCGCGGGAATCGCGGTACGGGTCGGCCTGATCGCCTCCGAATGCCTCGAAGCGCGAGGCGGGGGCGGGTACGTGATAGCTCGTCGGCGCCGCGTGCTGCGCGGCCTCGCGGGCGGGGCGGTTGTCGTACGGGAGGGAGGTGGATTCCTCCCGCGGTGCCGTTCCGTTCCCTTCGACGACGACGGGATTCACCAGGACGGCGAAGAGGACCAGCAGCACCTCGATGCCCAGGCCGATGATGAGCGGCGCGACGAGGGTGAGTCCGGTGACGCCCTCCTCGCTCGCGAGCCCCGACACGCTGCGCACCGTGACGGCCGACATCCCCGTGTAGTGCATCCCGCTGATGGCGATGGCCATCACCAGCGAGGCGCCCACCGTCGCGCGGGCCCCCGTCACGCGCAGGGTGAACCACAGCGCCGCGGTGGCGGCCACCACGGCGATGACCAGGGAGAGCACCACGAGCGAGGTCGTGTAGTCGAAGGTGCCCGGGAAACGCAGGGCGGCCATGCCCAGGTAGTGCATGGCGGCGACGCCGATCCCCGCGCCGACACCGCCGACGAGCAGCCCGCCCCAGGTGCGCCGCAGACCCGCCACCAGCATGCCGGCGCCCGCGATGACGACCGCCACGAGCAGGCTGAGCACGGTCAGCGGCACGTCGTAGCGGAGCTGCACACGGTCGACCGAGAAGCCGAGCATGGCGATGAAGTGCATGCCCCAGATGCCCGACCCGAGGGTCAGCGCCCCGGCGGCCAGCCACGGCCACCCCTTGGCGAGGCCCCGCGCGTGGAAGCGGGCGGCGCAGGCGAGCCCGAGGCCCGAGCCCACCGCCGCCATCACGTAGGCGAGCAGGGGATAGAAGGCGTGCGAATACAGATGCTGCTGGTGCCCCACGGATTAACTCCCCACCTGGCACAGACGGCGAGCACGATGAGCGCGGATCGGGCCGGCACCTTTGCCTGCTGTCCTCGCCGGCGCGCCGTGACGAATGCGGCACCGGACGACCCCGCAGTGATTGCCTGCCGGACCCCACCCGACGACCGATGCTTGAACCTTATACTAAGGATTTCACGGCGCCGCACAACCACGAAAACGGAAACGTCGCGCTCCCGCGCGGATAATTCCCGTCGACCGGGAATTCCCGCGAACTCCCCACTGGAATACGGACGTTGGTCCGCTTTACCGGGCGCGGACCGTTCAGGGCCGGGCGCGATGGCGGAAGGTGCCCGCGTACGCGCGGAGCAGGGTGAGCAGGGCGGGACCGAGCGGACGCGGGGCGGCCCGCCGGGCCAGCGTCGCGCCGGCGCGTTCCGCGCTGCGCAACCGGTGCCCCTGGAGCGTGATGAGGGCCCGGACCATGGGCCGGTTGGGCTCCGGTACGAGGTCCACCAGTCCCCGCGCGCCGGCGAGACCCGAACGGACCAGCCCCGCCTGGTCGCGGACGAGGGCGGCCACCGACGCCGGGTCGGGGTCCCGCTCCAGGGCCGCCCGGCTCAGGCCGTGGCGGGCGAGGGCGTCCTCGGTGACGCCCAGCCGCCCGTCCGCGAGGTCCTCGGCCATGTCCTCCAGGAAGTCCAGGCGCTGGGCGGCCTCGATGAAGGTGCGGCAGGCGGCGCGGTAGGCGTCGAAGCCGGCGGGCGGCGCGAGCAGTCCCGCGACGAGGAGGAAGGCGGGCAGCGAGTACGCGTCGACGTAGGCCTGGAAGTCGGCCTCGGTGGCGAAGCCGCGCCACTGCGCGTCGGCGGGGGCGGCGACCAGGTAGTCCGCGACGATCGCGCGCAGCACCGGCCGCCGGGTGACGGTGTGCGCGAGGGCACGCGTCAGAGGGTCCGCCGGGTCGCCGGCGAGGGCCTCCCGGACCTGGCCCTCCCACTCGGCGAAGGCGCGGCGGCCGTCCGGGCCGCGGTCCAGGAGGTTGTCGCCGTGGTGCATGAAGGCGGTGGCCGCGAGGGCGTCGGGGACGACCGGCGCCGGCAGCAGCAGCCGCACGGCGGCGTACGAGGCCCGGTCGAAACCCGCGACCAGGCGGCGCTGCGCGGTGTACGCCTCGCGGAGTGCGGGGTCGGTGATGCCGGCCCGGTCGAGCGTCTTGCGCCAACTGGTCATCGTTCCGCAGCTCCCCTCGGTCCGCCGGCCGGACGTCACCGATGATCACCCAAACGCAGAAAAACCCGCAAACTCACTGGCGTGATCCCACCGGACCATCGCTGACCTGGGCCACCGCCCTTCCGGAAACGGGCAGAAACGGGCGGACTCTTCCCTTGTACGGGCTGACCGCCCCGCTGTCCCCGGCGGTATAAATCTCGGACGGGCGGAAACGGGCGGCCGATGCCCGAACGGCCATGACGGGACCGGGACGAGGGAGGTGCGGCCATGCGCGGCGACGAACGGCAGCACAGGATCCTGGCCCTGGTGCGGCAGTCCGGACGGGTGGAGGTCACCGCCCTGGCCGCGGAGTTCAAGGTGGCACCGGAGACGATCCGCCGCGACCTCAGCGAGCTGGAGCGGCGCGGACTCGTCCGCCGTACCCACGGCGGGGCCTACCCCGTGGAGAGCGCCGGCTTCGAGACGGACCTGGCCCGCCGCGAGACCCACCAGGTGGAGGGCAAGCGCCGGATCGCCGCGGCGGGGGTGAAGCTGCTCGGCGAGGCGGAGACCGTCTTCGTCGACGAGGGCTACACCCAGCAGTTGCTGGCGGCGCTGCTCCCCACCGACCGTCCGCTGACCGTGGTGACCGCCTCGCTGCCCACCGCGGCGGCGGTCGCCCAGTCCCCCGAGACCACCGTGCTGCTGCTCGGGGGCCGGGTACGGGGCCGCACCCTGGCCACCGTCGGCTCCTGGGCCACCCAGATGCTGTCCTCCTTCGTCATCGACCTGGCGATCATGGGGGCCAACGGCATATCCCGCGACTTCGGCCTGACCACCCCCGATCCGGTCGTCGCGGACGTCAAGGCGCAGGCGGTGCGCTCCGCGCGGCGCCGCGTCCTGGTGGGCATCCACACCAAGTTCGGCGCCTCGAGCTTCTGCCGGTTCGCGGAGATCGGCGACTTCGAGACGATCGTCACCGACACGGGCCTGCCGGCCCCCGAGGCCCACCGCTACTCGCTGCTCGGCCCCAACGTCATCCGCGTCTGAGCCACCGCACCCGCCCCACCCTGCGCGCGAGCCGCCGCAGGTCGCCCCGGCACGCCCCGAAGCGCCCCGGACCCCGGGCGCGCCGCCGGGATCCCCCTCACAGGAAGGCCTCCCCATGGCCAGCAACGACACCGACCGAGGAAGGGCGCCACGGCGCCGCTCCACCGTCCGGCTGACCGCACTCGGGGCCTGTACGGCCCTGCTCGCCAGCTGCGCCGGTGCGGGCGGCAGCGGAGGGGACGGCGGGGGCGGCGGCGCCTCCGTGAACGTCCTGATGGTCAACAACCCGCAGATGCTGGACCTCCAGAAGCTGACCGCGTCGGACTTCACCAAGGACACCGGCATCAAGGTCAACTTCACCGTGCTGCCGGAGAACGACGTCCGCGACAAGATCAGCCAGGAGTTCTCCAGCCAGGCCGGCACCTACGACGTCGCCTCCATCAGCAACTACGAGGCGCCCATCTACGGCAAGAACGGCTGGCTGGCCCCGCTGGACGACACCGTCGCCAAGGACCCCGGCTTCGACCAGGCGGACATCCTCCCGTCGATGCGGGAGAGCCTGACCGGAGCCGACGGCAGGCTGTACGCCGAACCGTTCTACGGCGAGTCGTCGTTCCTGATGTACCGCAAGGACGTGTTCGAGGCGAAGGGCCTCACCATGCCCGAGCGCCCCACCTGGCAGCAGGTCGCCGACCTCGCGGCGAAGGCGGACGGCGCCGAGTCCGGCATGAAGGGCATCTGCCTGCGCGGACTGCCCGGCTGGGGCGAGGTGATGGCGCCGCTGACCACCGTCGTCAACACCTTCGGCGGCACCTGGTTCACCAAGGACTGGCAGGCCCAGGTGAACGCGCCCGCGTTCAAGGAGGCGACGAAGTTCTACGTCGACCTGGTCCGCGAGCACGGCGAGGCGGGCGCACCGCAGGCCGGCTTCGCCGAGTGCCTGGGCGCCTTCCAGCAGGGCAAGACCGCCATGTGGTACGACGCCACCTCGGCCGCGGGCATCCTCGACAGCGCCGACTCCCCCGTCGCCGGCAAGGTCGGCTACGCCCCGGCGCCCGTGGTGAAGACGGACAACTCCGGCTGGCTGTACACCTGGGCCTGGGGCGTCCAGAAGGCGAGCAAGCGTCAGGACGACGCGGCGAAGTTCGTGGCCTGGGCGTCCGGCAAGGGGTACGAGGAACTCGTCGGCGAGAAGCTCGGCTGGGCCCGCGTCCCGGCGGGCAAGCGCACCTCCACGTACGAGAACGCGGACTACCTGAAGGTGGCGGGCCCCTTCGCCAAGGCCACCGAGGAGGCCATCGCCGGGGCCGACCCGCGCGACCCAGGCGTCCAGCCGCGGCCGACGCTCGGCATCCAGTTCGTCGACATCCCCGAGTTCCCCGACCTCGGCACCAAGGTCTCGCAGGAGATCGCCTCCGCCATCGCCGGGCGCACCTCGGTGGACGCCGCGCTCGACAAGTCCCAGCAGCTCGCGGAGAAGGTCGCCGCCCAGTACCGGAACGGGTGATTCGGCCATGACCGGTACGTCGAGCACCGTCACCGAGAAGGTGCGCGGCCGCGCAGCGGTCCGGGCGGTGCCCGCCCGGACCGCGGGCCCGGGCCGAGCCGCCGCCTGGGCCCGCCGTGGGCCCCTGATGCCGGCGCTGGTGTTCATGGTGGTCGTCACCCAGCTGCCCTTCGTGGCCACGCTGGTGATCTCCTTCACGGACTGGAACGCCCTCTACCCCGACCGGCGCGGCTTCACCGGACTGACCAACTACGCCGACGTGTTCGGCGACGCCGGCCTGCGCGCGTCCGTCCTGACCACCGTCTGGCTCACGGCCGGTGTCGTCCTGGTCAGCCTGGTGCTGGGACTCGGCCTTGCGCTGCTGCTGGACCGCCGCTTCCGGGGCCGCGGGCTGGTGCGGACCATGCTGATCGCGCCCTTCCTGCTCGTCCCGGTCGCCTCGGCGCTGCTGTGGAAGCACGCCCTCTACAACCCCGAGTACGGGCTGTTCAACGGCGCGTTGAGTTGGCTGTGGCAACTGTTCGGCAGCGAGCGCCCGCCGCAGCCTGACTGGATCACCTCGATGCCGCTCGGGGCGATCGGGGCCTCGCTGGTGTGGCAGTGGACCCCGTTCATGATGCTGATCCTGCTCGCCGGACTGCAGAGCCGCTCCACGGAGGCGGTGGAGGCAGCCCGGGTGGACGGCGCCAACGCCTGGCAGGTCTTCCGCTTCCTGACCCTGCCGCACCTGCGGCGCTACCTCGAACTGGCCGCGCTGCTCGGCTCGGTCTACGTCGTGCAGAACTTCGACGCGGTCTTCACCCTCACCTCCGGCGGCCTGGGCACCGCCAACCTGCCTTACACGATCTACGAGTCCTTCTACAAGGCCCACGACTACGGCCGGGCGTCGGCGGCCGGCGTGGTCGTCGTCGCCGGGACCATCGTCGTCGCCACCCTCGCACTGCGCCTGGTGTCGACGCTGCTCAAGGAGGAGTCCTCATGAGCGCTGTACCGGTACCGGGCGCCCGCGGGCGCCGTTCCGCCTCCCTGTGGGGGCTGGTCGCCTGGGCCGCCGCCCTGCTGTTCGTCCTGCCGATCGCCTGGATGGTGCTGACCTCGCTGCACAGTGAGACGGACGCCGCCACCAACCCGCCCTCCCTCGGCGCCGGGCTCACCCTGGACGGCTACCGGGAGTTCTTCGGCGCCGCCACGGGCGCGAGCCCCTGGCCCGCCCTGGTCAACTCGCTGACGGCGAGCCTGGTCTCCACGCTGCTGGTGCTGGCACTCGCGATACCGGCCGCGTACGCGCTGTCGATCCGGCCCGTGCGCAAGTGGTCCGACGTCCTGTTCTTCTTCCTGTCGACGAAGATGCTGCCCGCGGTCGCCGGGCTGCTGCCGGTCTACCTCGTGGCGCAGAACCTCGGACTGCTGGACAACGTCTGGCTGATGGTCCTGCTCTACACCTCGATGAACCTGCCGATCGCGGTCTGGATGATGCGGTCCTTCCTCGCCGAGATCCCGGTGGCGATCCTCGAGGCCGCCGCGATCGACGGAGCCGGGCTGCCGGCCGTGTTCCGCCGGATCGTCATCCCGGTCTCCGCCCCCGGCATCGCCGCCACCTCGCTGATCTGCTTCATCTTCAGCTGGAACGAGATGCTCTTCGCCCGGGTGCTCACCGGTGTCCGCTCGGTGACCGCGCCGGTCTTCCTCACCTCCTTCGTCACCAGTCAGGGACTCTTCCTCGCCAAGGTCTGCGCCGCGGCCGTCGTGGTGTCCCTGCCCGTCCTCGTCGCCGGATTCGCCGCCCAGGACCGCCTGGTCCAGGGCCTGTCACTGGGAGCCGTCAAGTGAAGGCAGTCGTCATCGCCGAGCCCGGGAAGATCGAGCTCGCCACCGTCGAGGACCCCGCGCCCGGTCCGCGCGACGTGGTGGTCGCGGTCGCCGCCTGCGGACTGTGCGGAACCGATCTGCACATCCTGCAGGGCGAGTTCGCGCCGACGCTGCCGATCGTGCCGGGACACGAGTTCGCCGGGGAGGTGGTCGCGGTCGGCTCGGCCGTCACCGAGGTGGCGGTCGGCGCCCGGGTCGCCGTCGACCCCTCGCTGCACTGCGGCGAGTGCCACTACTGCCGGCAGGGCCGCGGCAACCTGTGCGAGCGGTGGGCCGCGATCGGGGTCACCGAGCCGGGCGGCGCCGCGGAGTTCGCCGTCGCGCCGGTCGCCAACTGCGTCGTCCTGCCCGACCACGTGGCGACCGCCGACGCGGCGCTGATCGAGCCGCTGTCGTGCGCCGTGCGGGGCTACGACGTGCTGCGCGGCCGGCTCGGCGCCCATGTGCTGATCTACGGGTCGGGAACGATGGGCCTGATGATGCTGGAACTCGCCAAGCGCACCGGCGCGGCGAGCGTGGACGTCGTCGACGTCAACCCCGAACGGCTCGCCACGGCAAGGCTGCTGGGCTGCGACAGCACGGCCGGCTCGGCGCAGGAGATCAGTCGCCCGCGCGGCTGGGAGGTCGTCGTGGACGCCACCGGAAACGCCGACGCCATCCAGGACGGGCTGCGACGGGTCGGCAGGGGCGGCACCTTCCTGCAGTTCGGGGTGGCCGACTACGCGGCCCGCGCGGTCATCGAGCCGTACCGGATCTACAACCAGGAGATCACCATCACCGGCTCCATGGCGGTCCTGCACAGCTACGAGCGGGCAGCCGAGCTCTTCGCCGCCGGGGTGCTGGACCCCGGGGTGTTCATCAGCGACCGGTTCCCGCTCACCGACTACCCCCACGCCATCGAGCGCTTCAGGGCGGGCATCGGCCGCAAGATCCTGGTGCAGCCGTGACGACGCCCGCCACGCTGGTCGCCGGCGAGGCGCTGACCGACGTGGTCCTCGCACCCGACGGGACGCGTCGGGCCCACCCGGGCGGCAGCCCGGCCAACACCGCGCTCGGTCTCGCCCGGCTCGGGCACCCGGTCACCCTGGCCACGCGCATCGGCCGGGACGCGCACGGCGACGCGCTCGCCGAACGGCTGGCGGAGGGGAGGGTCCGGCTGCTGCCGGGGTCGGTCGTCCACGCCCCGACGTCCACGGCCAGGGCGGAACTCGACGGGAACGGCAGCGCCGTGTACCGGTTCGACATCACCTGGGACCTGCCCCCGGTCGATCCGCACGAAGTGCCGGGTCACCTGCACACCGGCTCGATCGCCACCGCGCTGGAGCCGGGCGCGGGGCGGATCCTCAGCCTGGTCGCGGCGGTCCGGCGCCGGGGGCACACCGTCTCGTACGACCCGAACCTCAGACCCGCGCTGCTCGGCCCGCCCGGGGACGAACGCCCGCGCGTCGAACGGCTGGTGGCGCTGGCCGACGTGGTGAAGGCCAGCGAGGAGGACCTCGGCTGGCTGCACCCGGGACGGGATCCGGGGGACGTGGCCGCCGACTGGGCGCGCCGCGGTCCGCGCCTGGTCGTCCTCACGCGGGGCGCGGCGGGCGCCGAGGCCCACTGGGCCCCCGGCGGACGGCACCGGGTCCCCGCCCACCCGGTGCGCGTCGTCGACACGATCGGGGCCGGTGACGCCTTCATGGCGGGCCTGCTCTCCGGCCTCCTTTCCGCCGGACTGCTCGGCGGGGCGGCGGCCCGCCGGCGGCTGCACGGCACCGCGGACGGCGGCTCCCCGCCGCCGGCGGTGGCCGGGGCACTGGAGCTCGCCGCGCGGGTCGCGGCTCTGACCTGCGGGCGCGCGGGGGCGGACCCGCCGTTCCTGGCGGAGGTGGCGCCCGTCATGTGATGATCCGGCGGACGGCACTCCCATGCACCGAGGGACGGTACGACGATGTGGCCGCGGGTCGACGGAATGCGCTCCATGGAGCTCGGCACACCCGACGCGCTCCGGGACGAGCTCAACTCCCTGGTCCTGGCGGGCAAGAAGACCGCCACGACCGGACTGCTGTCCGAGTACGTGGAGGAGACCGAGGGACTGGAGTTCGTCGGCGAGCGGCTGGCCCTGCTGGACCGGGAGAGCCACTGCGTCGGCGTCATCGAGATCACGGGCGTGGAGGTGACGTCCTTCACGGACGTGCGGTGGGAGCACGCGGCCGCCGAGGGAGAGGGCGACGCCTCCCTCGACGCGTGGCGGGCCGGGCACCGTCGCTTCTGGGAACGGGCGGGCACTCCCGTCGAGGACGCGACGCCCGTGGTGTGCCTGGCGTTCCGGCTCGTCACGGCGGGCGGCTGACGGTGCGGATCCGCATCGAGGGGAGCGACCTGCCCGGCCGCACCTTCGGCGACCACCGTGGCGTCCACGTCGCCGTGCAGCGCCGCGCCCGTTCCGCGGAACTCCTCGACCCCCGGCCCGGCGACGCGGCGGCGGCGACGTGGGACCTCGACTGCCGGGTCCGTGAGACCCCGGACGGGCTCGACGTCACGGGGCCCTGTGTCCAGGGCGGCCCCGGCGCCCGCTTCGTCTACCTGTCCTGGGGCGCGGTCGGGGATTCCGGCGACTTCACGATGTTCCGCCGGGCCAAGCTCATGCTGGACGGCGTCGATCCCGGCACGCTGCGCGCGGCCGCCCGCTCCGGGACGCTCCTCGGACGGCTGGGTCTCACCGATGCCCGGGGCGGCCCGCTCTGCGCCGCCGTGCGGCCGCCGCTCATCATGTGGTCGGCGGGGACACCGGACGCCACGGGCTGACGACGGGAAGTGAACGGGACCACCACCCCGCCGGTGGGCGCGCCCACGGTCCGCACGACCGCTTACGCCTTCCCACCGGCGCCGGGCAGTGGTCCCGCTCGGTCACACAGGGGTACGGGTCCCTCAGTCCTCTCCCCTGACGATGTTCCATTCCTTGCCGCTGTCGGGCTCCCGCTGCGGCGGATTGCCCCGGCCCTCCTTCACGACAGCAGGCCTGCACGTGCGTATCTGCTGATCTCGGGGGATGCGGGTGCTGGTCGGGTGGCCGTTGCGTGTGTCCACGGCTGGGCGCCTCCTCATGTCTTCTCGACACCGCATACCCATTCGAACGTGATTTACACGACAAGCCATTCCAGATCAGGACATGTTTATCGTGGGTATCCGCCCGGCACCCGGCGGCCGTCGCACTGCGCGCCGCTCCGGGCACCGGCCGTGTCTGCCGCCGCACGGCCGCGTCGCCCACCCGTCAGGCTTCGGCTGCCCTGGGAGTGGCGGCGGAAACCACCTCGGTCGGCCGGGTTCGGCGCGTGGGGTGCCACTCCGCGAGCAGCACGGTGGCGTCGTCGTCGAGGCGACCGTGCCGGTGCGCCATGAGGGCGTGGACGAGCCGCCGCAGCACTTCCGGTGCCGGGTCGCCGAACGCGGTGGCGTGCACGACGTACTCGGTGAGGCGCCGCTCGCCGAACTCGCCGCCGCCCTCGGCACGGGACTCGGTCACGCCGTCGGTGTGGATGAGGACCCGGTCACCGGGCTCCAGGCGCGTGGAGTGGACGGAGCGCGGCCGGTCGCCGTAGCCGGAACCGAGGCCGAGGGGCAGGTCCGCGTCGCGCTCCAGGGCGCCGGGGACGACGTGCCGGGCGCGGATCAGCCGGGGCGGGGGGTGCCCGCAGTTCGCCCACGCGAACTGGCCGCTGCGGACGTCGAGGTCGGCGAAGACCGCGGTGGCGAGCCGGTCCGGGATCCACTCGGCGAGGGTCTCGTCCACGGTCTTGACGATCTCGCCCAGGTCGGCACCGGCACGCCGGGCGGCCCGGCAGCCGGCCAGCGCCACGGCCGCCGTGAGCCCCGAGGCGAGGTCGTGGCCCATCGCGTCGACCACCGTCAGGTGCAGGTGGTCGTCCTGGATGCTGTGGTCGAAGGCGTCGCCGCCGATCTCGTACGCGGGTTCCAGCACCGCGCTGGAGGTCACCTCGGTCGTGCCGAGGGTCCGCGGCGGCAGGAAGGCCCACACGAGTTCCGCGGCGGCGCTCATCGGGCGGCTGCGGACGAGCCTCAGCAGGTCGTCGCTGAACCCGGCCTTGGAGGCGATCGTCAAGGTCGTGACGTCGGCGAGCGCGCGGCAGCGGGCGAGGAGTTCCGGGTCGATCCGGTGGGCGGTGACCTCCATGACGCCGATCCGCTCCACGCCGTCGACGAGCGGCAGCCACATCGTGATCCGGTCGTCGCGCTCGCTCAGGCGCAGGGAGACCGTCCGGTAGGCGGCGCCCGCCGGCGTGCCGTCGACGGCCACGGCCCCACGGGCGCGGGAGGCCGGGTCGCCGGACAGCGGGACGAGCCTGGCCTGCCGGACGTCGGCGAGCAGGACCGTGACGTCGTCCAGGCCCACCTCGTGCGCGGCCTGCGCGAGGGCCGCGCCCCAGTCCTTCGGGGCGGCCTCGTGCGAGCGCTGCAGGAGCCCGCTCAGCAGGGCGCCAAAGCCGGTGTCGTCCACCGTCACCCTCATCCGTCGGTGCGCCGTCCCCGGCGCGGGGCCGGGACGACCGGGCACCTGCCCCGGACACCGGGGCCGAAACATCGCACCGCCCCCGGCCCGCGGCCCGCCGCGACAGCGGCACGGACCTCCCCGGATCGCCCACAGCCACCGGTTCCATGAAACGTCATATTCCAGCAAATCGTGTGCCAATACGGGCGTGGCACACCTCAACGGACGTGCCGAGGCCCGACGCTTCTCGTGTTCCACCCGAGCGGGTGTCCACGGCACCCGCGGAGACAGGAGTCGATCCATGCGCGTTTCCCGTTTCGTGGCCGCGGTCGGTGTGGCCGTCGCCGTCGTCCTGGGCGGTGCGGCGGGTGCCGGTGCCGTCACGCCGGAGTCCGTCCGCACCCCCGGCACGCACGCCACGCACGGAGACCACGGCCGCGGCCACCACAGCCACCACGGCAAGCGTCACCACCACCGCTGGCACGGTCACCGCCAGCACCGTCACCACCACCACGTCGTCAACCACCACCGCCGCTGACCCAGCGGCCCGATCCGCACGGCCCCCGGGGGCGCCGCTCCGCAGACGCGGAGGGCGCCCCCGGGCGCGTGCGGGGGCGGGCGGGTGGCTCAGGCGGTCTGAGCGCTGCGCAGGGCGGCGTACGGGCCGCCGGCGCGCAGCAGTTGCTCGTGCGAGCCGACCTCCGTGATCCTTCCGCCGTCCATGACGACGATGCGGTCGGCGTTGCGGATGGTGGACAGCCGGTGGGCCACCACGAAGACGGTGCGGTTGCGCACCAGGCGTTCCAGCGCCTGCTGGACGAGGGCCTCGGAGCGGGAGTCGAGGGCGGAGGTGGCCTCGTCCAGCACCAGCACACGGGGGTCGCGGATCAGCGCCCGGGCGATGGCCAGCCGCTGCTTCTGCCCACCGGACAGCCGCGCGCCCCGCTCGCCGACGACCGTGGCGAGGCCGGCGGGCAGGCGTTCCACGAACTCCAGGGCGTTGGCGGCCCGCAGCGCCTCCCGGACCGCCTCCTCGGGGACGCCCGGCATGCCGTAGCCGACGTTCTCCCGGATGGTGCCCTCGAAGAGGATGGACTCCTGGGGCACGACGGACACGAAGCGGCGGTAGCTGCGCAGGTCCAGGCTCTCCATGTCCGCACCGTCCAGCAGGATCCGGCCCTCGGTGGGGCGCAGGAAGCCGATGACGAGGTTGAGGAGCGTCGACTTGCCGGCCCCCGAGGTGCCCACCAGCGCGATGGTCTCGCCCGGACGGACGGAGAGGGAGAAGTCGCGCACCGAGTGGTCGGCGGCGTCGTCGTAGGCGAAGCCGACGGCCTCGAAGTCCACCCGTCCGCGGACGGCGGCCACCTCGGTCTTCCCCGCGTTCTGCTCGAGGTCGGGCGCCTGCAGCACCTCACCGACCGAGCGCACCGACTCCAGCCCCTTGCTGACCACGGGCGTCAGGCTGAGCAGGGTCGTCACGGCGGCGGTGAGGGCGGAGAAGTAGGTGGTCAGCATGACGACGTCGCCGGGGGTCACGCCCAGCCAGCCGTGGTACGCGGCGAGCGCGGAGCCGAGCAGGCAGCAGGTGCCGAGGACGTTGAGGACGATCCAGGCGAGGGAGCCGAAGCGCCCGTTGAGCCGGTCCAGGCGCAGCCCCGCGGTGAGGACCTGGCTGAGCGTGCCGTCGACGCGGCGCAGCGCGGTGGACTCCAGGCCGTGGGCGCGGGTGATGGGGATGAGGGTGGTCATCTCGGTGACGCGGGAGGAGAGTTGCTCCACCTCCTGGCGGAACGATTCGTTGGACTCGCGCAGCCGTCCCCGCAGCCACATCACCAGCGCCGACGTCGCGGGCACGACGACCAGGAAGACCGGCAGGAAGGACGGCGCCTGCACGGCGATCACCACCAGCGCGCCCAGCAGCGTGGCGAGCGCGGACAGGCCCATGTCGCCGGTCTGCTGGACCGCCTGCTCGATCGCCTCGACATCCCGGATGACCTTGGTCTGCAGGACGGCGGAGTTGACCTTCGTGTGGTAGCCGATGGAGAGCTGCTGCATGCGCTGGCACAGCGCGGAGCGCAGCCGGGTGCCGGTGCGGCGGGCGCTGCCGTACCAGCAGCGCACGTACAGCAGGTGGAAGGGGTAGTTGAGGACCAGCATCAGCAGCAGGACAGCGGTGCCGAGCAGCATGCCCGACAGCGGCCGGTGCTGCACGATGACGTCGATGACCTGTGCGGTGACCAGCGGGGTCAGCCAGATCGGGGTGTGCTTGACCATGAACGCCAGCACGGCCAGGGCGAGTCGGCCGCGGTCGTGGCGGAAGAGGTAGGCGAGGGTGCGGATCGGGTGCTCACCGCGGTAGCGGTGGTCGAGCGGGCCGTGCGGCGACGCCATGCGGGAACTCCGGGTGCACGAGGGCGCGGGGTGATGAGACGGCACTGGCTCATCGTCCGGTCACCGCGGAATCCTAGGCTGCGAGCGCTCCCACGGACACCGCCCGGGGGTCCCTGACCGGTCCCGGCCGACTGGGGGGCCGGTCCCGGGGCAGACGGTGGGGGAAGGGGCGGCGCGAGGGCGCGCCCCCGGACCACTGGGAGGGACGATGCTGGCCATCGTTGCGGCCGTCGTCTTCGCGGTCGCGTTCATCATCAACGCCACCGGGACGGCGACGGAGGCCGTGTTCACCCCGACGAGCCTGCTGCTGGTCGGGCTGACGCTGCTCGCCGCGCACCTCGGCGGGGTCGGCTCGGGCGCGGGCGCCCGCTGGTCGGGGTACCGCGGGCGACGGCGCTGAGGTCTCCGGGGAGGGGAAAGGCCATGACGGACCGTCCGGACAGCCCGCGCGAGGATGCGCCGAAGCACCGCCCGGGCTTCAGCAGTCCCGGGTTCTCCACCTCCGTCGACGGGGCCGGCCCGGAACCGGGCGCCGGGGACGGCGCGGCGGTTCCGCCGCCCCCGCGGATCCCGGAGTACGAGGTCCCGGAGCCGGAGGTCGCGGACATCGCGGAGCCCGGTTTCGAGTCGCCGGGCTTCGAGTCACCCGGTTTCGAGTCGCCCGGTTTCGAATCGCCCGGTTTCGAATCGCCCGGTTTCAAATCGCCCGGTTTCCGCGGCCCCGGGTACTCCGGCCCGGACTTCACCAGCCCCGGCCCGCCGCACGACGCGGACCGGGACGACGAGGAGGAGTCATGAGGCGGGCGGCTTCGCGGCCGGTGGCACCGCCGGGGAGGTGACCCCCATGCGGGCCCGGCTCTCGGCGACGAGCTGCTGGACGTTCCGCTCGACCTCCTCGGGGTCGAGGCCCAGGGCCCGGCCTATGTGCGCCGACCAGACCTCCGAGCGCACGTTCGTCTCGAAGGCGAGGTCGGCGCGGATGTTGTCGCGTGCGGCCTGGCGGTTCTGGCTGACCATGACGAAGGTCGAGAGGAAGATCGCCTCCAGGCTGACGATCATGGTGAGCAGTCCGAAGGGGTAGGGGTCGAAGACCCCGCCGGGCCCCGCGAGCCCCTGGTTCAGCAGGATCCACGCCGCGAACCAGACGATGTGCACGTAGACGAAGGCCATCGAGCCGGAGAAGGCGGTGATCGCGTCCGCGACCCGGTCCTGGGCGCCCCTCCCGCGGGCGAAGAGGACCCGCTCGTGCGGGGAGCGGACCAGCGGGTGCGGCGGCGAGGGGACGGCGGGGCCGTCGGCGCGGGAACTCATGGGCCTCATCCTGCCCCCGGCCCTCCGCGGCCACGGCACCGGGCAACGGCACCGGGCAACGGCGGGAAGAAACCGCGGCCTGCCCGCGTTGGCATGGGCGGATCAAGAACCGCCCGAAAGGAGGCGACCGGTGAAGGTACGTGCCTCGCTGCGCTCCCTCAAGAACGCTCCCGGCTCGCAGATCGTCCGCCGTCGCGGCCGTGTCTACGTGATCAACAAGAGGGACCCCCGTTTCAAGGCCCGCCAGGGCTGACCCGCTGAGCACCACGGGCGCCGCGCGCCGTCGCAGGACGGCGCGCGGCGCCCTTTCGCGTACCCGTCACCGGGACCGGGGCAGGGAGCGCAGCAGGAGCAGCGCGATGTCGTCGGTGCGCAGCCGGCGTTCGGAGGTGAGGGCGAGCACGCCGTCGGCGACCCGGTCGAGCGGCAGGTCGCCGGCGGCGCCGAGGTGGTCGGAGAGGGCGGCCAGCTCGGCGTCGACGTCCGTTCCCGGGCACTCGACCAGGCCGTCCGTGTAGAGCATGAGCACCGAGCCGGGCGGGAACGGGAACTCGACGGTGCGGTAGACCGCCTCCGCGTCGATGCCCAGCAGCGGGCCCTGGGCGAGGTCGAGCGGCCGCACGTGGCCGTCCGGCTCCCGCAGCAGGGGCTGCGGATGGCCGGCGCCCGCGGCCATCACCCGTTCCCCGGCCGGGTCGAGGTGCAGGTAGACGCAGCTGGCGAGCAGTTCCACGTCCAGGTCCAGCAGCAGCCGGTTGGTGCACTCCATCACCTGGCCGGGCGACTGCCCGACGGCGGAGTACGCCCGTACCGCCGTGCGGACCTGGCCCATCAGGCCTGCGGCGGTGACGTTGTGGCCCTGCACGTCGCCGATCACGGCGGCCGGCCGGTCCCCCACGCGGAGCAGGTCGTAGAAGTCGCCGCCGATGTCCATGCCCTCGGTGCCCGCGAGGTACCGCGCGGCCGCCTCCAGGCCGGGGAGCTCCGGCAGGGTCCGCGGGAGCAGTGCCGACTGGAGGCCGTGGGCCAGCCGGTGCTTGGCGTCGTAGAGCCGCGCCCGCTCCAGGGCCTGCGCGATCAGTCCGCCGAGGCTGGTCAGCAGGGCCCGCTCGTCGGCCCCGAAGCGGTGCGGTTGCGGGTATCCGAGCACGCAGGTGCCGACCGGGCGGCCGGAGGCGATCAGCGGGAGGTAGGCCCAGGCCGCCATGCCGTCGGAGACCGGCGGGCGGTCGGGGAAGCACTCCCGCATCTCCTGCTCGGACTCCAGGAACGCGGGCGCGCCGCTGGCCAGCACCTGCGCGGCGGGGGTCGGCGACGACATCGGCATGCCGTCGTACCGGTCGACGATCGTCGGATCGGCGTAGCCGCGGTGGCCGAGCACGCGCATCCGCCCCGCCTCCGGGGCGACGACGGCCAGTACCCGGCTGCCGACCGCGGGCATGATCTCGTCGGCGACCAGGTCGATCACGTCCTGGACGCAGACGGCCTCCGTGAGCGCCCCGGACAGGTTCACGAGGTGGGAGATGGCCACCAGCCCGACCGCGGGCTGCGCCGCAGCGCGCACGGCGTCGGCTACGGGAGCCCTGGCCGCCGGGCCGCGGGCAGGTGAGACGCACACGCTGACGCCGTTGCTGCTGGGGTGGAGCCGGAAGGTGAGCCAGTCGCCGGGCGGGCGCAGCGCGGTGAACGAGGTGGGCTGCCTGCTGATCAGCGCCGCGCGGTGCCGCTCCTGGTGCACGGGGTCCTCCAGCCACGGCAGCGTCCGCCACAACGGGTGCCCGAGCAGCTTGCGCACCGGCACGCCCAGCAGTCGGGACGCCGCGCCGTTGGCGTAGGTGACCCGCCCGTCGAGGTCGAGGGAGCACAGGCCGTCCGGCAGCCGGCCCACCATGCGCACCGCCTCGACCGCCGAGGAGACCCCGGCGACCGGGGCGCCGATCGCCACGTCCTGTCCGCGCCGGACCGGCCGGCCCTCGGCGGTCCGCTGCTCCAGGCTGCGGGCGAGCCGCCCGCTGGCGGAGAGCAGACGCTCGCGCTCCCAGTCGGACAGTTCGGGCGGATGGGCGCCGGGCCAGGTGACGAACACCGAGCCGAAGGCGGTGCCGGTGGTCGCGACGGGCAGCGCAGCGAGGGTGAACGGGTACGGCAGAACGAGGGCGATCCGCGGGTACCGGCGCGCCATCTCCTCCTCGCCGCCGACCCAGACCAGCCGGCGTTCGCGCAGTGCCTCCGCGACGGGGATCGGGGCGCCCAGCCCCACCCGTTCCCAGGGCGCGGCGAAGGCGCGCGGCAGGCCGGCCATCACGGCCATCTCAAGCACCGGCTCGCCGGGCGCGAGGAGGTAGATCCCGCCCGCGTGCGCCCGCACGCCGTCCATCATCGCGAACAGCGCCGGTGCCAGCAGGCTCTCGTCCGTCCACTGCCCGGCGTCGGGGCGGGACGGGGCGGGAGGGGGCCCGTCCGGCACGGGTACCACCTCCTCAGCCTCTTCCCGTCCAGCCTGCATCCGGGCGGCGGACCGCGCATGCGGGGGGCCCGCGGCTTCGGGCGGACGCACCCGGCTCTCGGACGGTTGCCGCCAACTCCCTTGATTCTTCGAGCAGATGGCATGCGGCGTTTTTGTTCGAACCTCTTGGCGTTCGACTGGCCCGGTGCTTCAATGTGGCGCTGTTAGGAAGGTTTCCTAACCTCTGACCCACGGAGTCACCCGTGCAGATCCCCCCACACCGTCATGCACGCTCCCTCCCCCGCCGGCGCGTCGTCCTCTACGCGACCGCCGCGCTGACCGCGGGCGTCCTGGCCGCCGGCGCCGGCACCCTGGCCTCGGCCGCGCCGGGGCAGCCGGCCGCCGCGGCGGCCGGCGTCGGACTCGACGACCCGCACAAGAAGGACATCGCCATGCAGCTGGTGTCCAGCGCCGAGAACTCCTCACTGGACTGGAAGGCCCAGTACAAGTACATCGAGGACATCGGCGACGGCCGCGGCTACACCGCGGGCATCATCGGCTTCTGCTCCGGCACCGGTGACATGCTCGAACTCGTCGAGCTGTACACCGACCGCAAGCCGGGCAACCCCCTCGCCCGCTACCTGCCCGCACTGCGCCGGGTCAACGGCACCGACTCGCACAGCGGCCTCGGCTCCGGCTTCGAGAGCGCCTGGCGCAGCGCCGCCGCCGACACGGCGTTCCAGCAGGCGCAGAACGACGAGCGCGACCGCGTCTACTTCGACCCCTCGGTCAAGCAGGCCAAGGCCGACGGGCTGCGCGCGCTGGGCCAGTTCGCGTACTACGACGCGATCGTGATGCACGGCCCCGGCGAGGACAAGGTCAGCTTCGGCGGCATCCGCAAGACCGCCCTGTCCAAGGCCAAGAGCCCCGCGCAGGGCGGCGACGAGACGGCGTACATCAACGCCTTCCTCGACGCGCGCAAGGCGGCGATGAAGACCGAGGAGGCGCACAGCGACACCAGCCGGGTCGACACGGAGCAGCGCGTCTTCCTCAACAACGGCAACCTCGACCTCAACCCCCCGCTCAAGTGGAAGGTCTACGGGGACAGTTACACCATCAACCAGTAGCGCCCCCGCGCACGGCGCTCCGGGCGGCCTCCCTGACCGGGGGGGCCGCCCGGAGCGGCGCCGGGGCCGAAATCCGGGGCCTAGCCCAGTTCCAGGCTGGTGACGCCGTACATGCCCGCCAGGTCGACGTCCGGGACCGGGCCCGTGTACATGCGCGCGGCCTCGAACGAGGGCGTCAGGCCCAGGTGCTCCACCAGGCGGACGGCGGCCTCGTTGGGCTCGGGCACGTCGATCACGAGGGGCTCCCCCGGCGCGGTCCGTGCGAGCCCCATGAGGAGCGCGAGGGCGACCTTCCCGGACGAGGCGTACAGCGGCCCCACCCGCGACGGCCCGCGGGCGGCGCGCAGCACCCCCAGTCCCCGCAGCCGGCCGTCGGCGACGGCCGCGAGGGCGGTACGGTCCGGCAGGGTGATCCAGGAGGCGAGGAAGGCGTCGCGCGCGGCGGGGAAGAACCGCCGGTCGTAGCGGGCCAGTTCGCCGAATCCGACGCTCCTGGC
This sequence comes from Actinacidiphila glaucinigra, assembly GCF_900188405.1. Taxonomy (GTDB): domain Bacteria; phylum Actinomycetota; class Actinomycetes; order Streptomycetales; family Streptomycetaceae; genus Actinacidiphila; species Actinacidiphila glaucinigra. The sequence goes on from NZ_FZOF01000004.1 coordinate 138,143, forward strand.
GTCGATCAGCGCGACGCCGCCGGGCATCACCCCGCCGGTCGGCGTCCCCTGGTACCGGATGTTCCGCCAGGCCGTGCTGAAACCCGACCTGCGGTAGTTCTCCTGCTGCGCGACGACCCCGTCGAGGCCGACGTTGCGGCCGGCGAGGTGCTCCAGCCCGGCGCGCCAGACCCGGATCCCGTAGCCCTGGCCGCGGAACGGCGGCCGGGCGATGTAGAGGCCGACGAAGCCGAAGTCCGTGCCGTAGCGCACCGCGGAGACCGAGGCGACGGGCTCGCCGTCGAGCCTCCCGACCAGGAAGCCGGCCGGATCGGCGGGGAAGAACGCCTGCCCGTCGGACCTGCCGGGGTTCCATCCTTCGTCCTCGGCCCAGTCGGAGAGCCGGCCGATGTCCTCGGCGCCTGCGGAGGTGACGTGGAACGCGGTCATGGGGAGCTACCTCGGGAATCGGTTGCCGGGACGCGGTGCCGGGCACCGCGCACGCGAGGGCGCCGAGGACGCGGCGCGGGTGCGGGCGATGAGGAGGGTGACGTCGTCGGGCGGTGTCGCGCTCGGGAGGGTGCCGAGCACCGCCGAGCACAGGTCGTCCAGGCGGAGCCCGGGCCGGTCGAGCGCGCGGCGCACGCGCTCCATCCCGATGTCGAAGCCGTGCCGGCGGTCCTCGATGAGGCCGTCGGTGTAGAGGGCGATGAGGCTGCCCTCGGGCAGCTCCACCTCGGCGGCCTGGTACGGGGGCATCCCGAGGCCGAGCGGTGTGCCGTTCGGCAGGTCCAGGAAGGCGACGCCGCCCCCGGGGTCGCGGACGGCGGGCGGCGGGTGCCCGGCCCTGGCCATGGTGCAGCGTCGGCTGACCGGGTCGTAGACGGCGTACAGGCAGGTGGCGCTCACCGAGGCCACGTGGAGGCCGTCGCCCTCCTCCTCGGCGAGGCGGATGATCGTCTGGTCGAGGTGGGCGAGGAGCTGTTCCGGCGGCAGGTCGAGGTCGGCGAGCGTCCGCACCGCCGTGCGGAGCCGTCCCATGGTGGCCGCGGCGTCGATGCCGTGCCCGACGACGTCGCCGACGACCAGGGCGACCCGGTCGCGCGGCAGCGGGATCACGTCGTACCAGTCGCCCCCCACCCCGTCCTCGAGGTCCGCCGGGAGGAAGCGGGAGACCACGTCCAGGCAGGGGCCGCCGCACACCCGGCGCGGGAGCAGGCCCCGCTGCAGGGCGAGGGCGGTGGCGCGTTCGTGCGTGTAGCGGCGCGCGTTGTCCAGGCTCAGCGCGGCCCTGGCCACCAGTTCCTCGGCGAACAGCAGGTCCTCCTCGTCGAACGGCCGCGGGTCGTCGGAGCGCAGGAGCAGCACCACGCCCAGCACGACGCCGCGGGCCCTGATCGGCACGATCATCAGCGAGTGCAGGCCGAACCGGTCGATCTTCCGGGCCCGTGCCGGGTCGCGGTTGAGCCACGGAGAGGCGGTGTCCAGCACGGGCTCGAGCAGGGAGCGGCCGGAGGACAGCACGCGTTTGAGGGGCGAGGAGGACGGCACGTACACCACGTCGCCGACCTGCGAGACCGCCTCGGGGGCGCCCTCGTGGACGGAGGACAGTCCCGCCCGGCGGAACACCGGGACGTAGTCGCCGTCCGGGCCGAGCCGGGACAGCGGCTCCTCACCGAGGCGCAGGGTGTCGGCGAGGTCGACGGTGACGAAGTCGGCGAGACAGGAGACGCTGAACGCGGCCAGTTCCTGCGCGGTGCGCATGACGTCCAGCGTGGTGCCGATACGCGCGCCGGCCTCGCCGAGCAGCGCCAGGCGGTCGCCGGAGCGGCTCTCACGCGTGATCCGGAGGACGACCAGGCACACCCCCATCGGCCGGCCCTCGGCGTCCTCCAGGCGGATGCAGGAGGCGGAGTACGCCTCGTCGCGGCGGACGCCGTCCATCGCCGACACGAGGTACTCGCGGCCGCTGACGGGCGTGCCGGTGGCCAGCACCTGGCGCATCGCCGCCTCCAGCCCGCGGGCCCCGGCGGGCAGCGCCGCGTCCGGGAGGTGGCCCAGCCGGCGCTCCCGCGGGATGCCGTCGTAGTCCTCAAGTGAGTCGCTGACCCACGTGCACCGCAGGTCGGTGTTCCACAGGGCCAGGCCGATCGCCGAGGGGGCGAGGGGGGAACCCAGCGCCGCCCCGGTCACGCCCACCGCCCGCTGGAGCAGGCCGGCCAGGTCGATGGGTGCGGGTGATGCCATGTGCGTCGGTCCTTCGTCTGGGCTGCGGGGATGTGGCGGGGCCCGGATCCGGCCGGTGGGGGCCGGAACCGGGCCGAAGGGGTCAGCGCCTGAGGAGGTCGGCCGCGCGTTCGGCGATGGCGTAGACCGTGGCGGCGATGTCCCCCGAGGGGATGGCGGGCATCACGGAGGCGTCGGCGACCCGCAGGCCGTCGACGCCGTGGAGGCGCAGGTCCGTGTCGACGACGGCCAGGTCGTCGATGCCGATCCGGCACGTGCCGACGGGGTGCATGTAGGAGGCCAGGGTGCCGCGCGCGTACGCCCGCAGTCCGGCGTCGTCCTTCACGTCGGGGCCGGGCAGGACCTCGTGGGCGCGCCATCCGTCGAGGGCGCGCGCCTGGCCGATCTCGCGTGCCAGGAAGAGCGCTTCGACCATCGTGGCCAGGTCGCGGTCGTCGCCGTAGTAGTCGGGGTCGACCAGGGGCAGGGCGCCCGGTTCGGCACTCGCGAGCCTGACGGTGCCGCGGCTGTGCGGGCGCATCGGGGAGACCGCGATCCGGTATCCCTGCCCGTCCGGCGGGTCGGCCACGGGCGTGTGGCACCCCGGGGTGTCGGCCAGGAGCACCTGCACGTCGGGGTCGCAGATGCCGAGCCGGCTGCGCACCAGGCCGATGGCCTCGCCGTGGTTGTTGGCCCCGGGGGGAACGGGCCGGGCCGCGCGGTGGACGACGGCGGCCAGCGGGTGGTCCTGCAGGTTCGCCCCGACGCCCGGCAGGTCGAAGGCGACGTCGATGCCCTTGTCCCGCAGGTGCGCCCGGGGGCCGATGCCGGAGAGCATCAGCAGTTGCGGTGTCCCGATGGTGCCCGCGGTGAGCACGACCTCGCCGTGGCAGCCGACCGCGACGGTGCCGGTGCGGCCGGCGTGCCCGTACTCCACCCCGGCGCACCGTCCGTCGCGCAGGAGCAGGCGGTGGACCAGGGCACCGGTCACCACGGTGAGGTTGCGGCGGCGCCTGGCGGGGGTGAGGTAGGCGTCCGCGGCGCTCTGCCGCCGGCCGCCGACGATGTTGAGGTCGCTCCAGCCGAAGCCCTCCTCCAGACCGGCGGCGATGTCGGCCGCCCGCCGGTAGCCGGTCTGGGTCGCGGCCGTGAGGAGCGCGGCCACGACGGGGTGGGGCGGGCTGGCGGGCCCCACGGTCAGGGGGCCGCCGACACCGCGGAGCACGGGGTCCCGCCCGGGGGCGTTCTCGCTGCGCTTGAAGTACGGGAGCAGGTCGTCGTAGCCCCAGCCCTTGGCACCGCCGGCGGTCCACGCGCCGTAGCCGGAGTGGTGACCCCGCACGAAGGTCATGGCGCTGATGGCCGACCCGCCGCCCAGGCCGCGACCGCGCGCGAGGGGCGTGGTGGTGCCCGTCGCCGACTGCCGGACGGTGGTGTCGCCCCAGTTCGCGGACGTCCCCAGCAGCGTCGGCCAGGCGGGCGGGTTCGCCGCCGCGGTCGGCGGCCCGTCGCCTCCCGCCTCCAGCAGGAGCACGCGTGCGCCGTCCGGCTCGGAGAGGCGCGCGGCGAGCACACTGCCCGCGGTGCCGCCGCCGACGACCACGAAGTCGTAGCTGTCCGTTATCGCTTGCATGGGTCACCTCTGACCGGCCACGTCCGGCGTTTCCAGTGATAGCCGCCCTCGGCTAACACCGGACACGATAACCCCAACCATCACCAATCGAACAGATAGTTCGTTATCGCCGCTATCGGCAATGAATATGGATGAATCCCGACAAACCCGCCGCAAACGCCCCGCACCCTCTCGTTCCCGGGACGCGCGCGCGGACGAGCGCCCCGCCGAGAGGCGGGCGAATGCCTCACGAATCCCGGACACGCCTTCCGCTCCGGCAAGTTCATCGCCGAACGCCCTACCCAGGGATGGATGAAAGTTGTACGGTCCACGGGATCATGTCCCCTCACGGAGGTACTCGCCATGGCGTCAATGGGCGTACCCGACGTCCTCACCCGTGCCCGCACCGTCGCACCGCCGGGCTGGAGCCGCTGGCTGGTACCGCCGGCCGCACTCTCCATCCACCTCGCCATCGGGCAGGCGTACGCCTGGAGCGTGTTCAAGCCCCCGCTGGAGTCCTCGCTCGGGCTGAGCGGCACCCAGTCCGCGCTGCCGTTCCAGCTCGCGATCGTCATGCTCGGGCTGTCGGCCGCGTTCGGCGGCACCCTCGTCGAGCGCAACGGCCCCCGGTGGGCCATGTGCGTCTCGGCCCTCTGCTTCGCCTCCGGCTTCCTCATCTCGGCCCTCGGCGCCGCCACGCGCCAGTACTGGCTGATCGTCCTCGGCTACGGCCTCGTCGGCGGCATAGGCCTCGGCATCGGCTACATCTCGCCGGTCTCCACGCTCATCAAGTGGTTCCCCGACCGGCCGGGGCTCGCCACCGGCATCGCCATCATGGGCTTCGGCGGCGGCGCGCTCATCGCCTCGCCCTGGTCGACGGAACTGCTCTCCTCCTTCGGCGCCGACTCCTCCGGCATCGGGCAGACCTTCCTGGTGATGGGCCTGGTCTACGCGGTCTTCATGACCGTCGGGGTACTGCTGGTCCGCGTCCCCGCGGACGACTGGCGGCCCCCCGGCTGGAAACCGTCGGCCGCGGCCGCGCGCCCGCTCGTCACCACCGCGCAGGTCTCCGCGCGCAACGCGCTGCGCACGCCGCAGTTCTGGTGCCTGTGGGTGGTGCTCTGCATGAACGTGACGGCGGGCATCGGCATCCTGGAGAAGGCCGCGCCGATGATCACCGACTTCTTCGCCGACACCTCCACCCCGGTGACGGCCACGGCCGCGGCCGGTTTCGTCGGCCTGCTGTCGCTCGGCAACATGCTCGGCCGGATCACCTGGTCCTCCACCTCCGACCTGGTCGGGCGGAAGAACATCTACCGCCTCTACCTCGGTGCCGGGGCGCTGCTCTACCTGCTGATCGCCCTGGTCGGCGACGACTCCAAGCCGCTGTTCATCATCGCGGCCGCCGTCATCCTGTCCTTCTACGGCGGCGGGTTCGCCACCGTGCCCGCCTACCTCAAGGACCTCTTCGGGACGTACGAGGTGGGCGCCATCCACGGACGGCTGCTGACCGCGTGGTCGACGGCGGGTGTGCTCGGGCCGCTGATCGTGAACGCGATCGCCGACCACGAGAAGTCGGCGGGCCGGACGGGACCCGACCTGTACTCCACGTCCTTCGTCATCATGATGGTGCTGCTGGTGATCGGCTTCGTCGCCAACGAACTGGTACGCCCGGTCCATCCGCGGCACCATGACGGACCGTCCGCCGAGACGAAGGCCACCGTCGGACCCGAGTCGGAAGGAGCCGTCCGATGACCGCTTCGAACCCCGCGCCCGCCGAGGCCACCGAGTCCACCGCCGGGAACGGCCGGCTGCCGCTGATGATCGTCGCCTGGCTGTGGGTCGGCGCGCCCTTCGCCTACGGTGTGTACGAACTCGGCCTGAAGCTCAAGCAGTTGTTCACCGGCTGACCGGCCGGCCGGAACCCCGGCTCCCGCCACGGGCCGCCCCGTCCTCATGGACCCGGCGGCCCGTGGCGGTCCCGTGTGGGGACGGCCACCGGGCGCGCCGCACAACCGTGTCCGGATCGCCGAGCACCGCCCGTTCCGCGCCGCGGAACGGGCACCGGCCCATGGAGGAAGGAACCATGTCCCACAACAGCCGTACCCGTACCGGCGCGAGCCCCCGCACCCTGGGCGCCGTCGGCCTGCTCTGCGCGGTCGCCGGATTCTTCGTCCTCGGCATCGTCCTCGGCCCGGCCGCCGTCGTGTGCGGCCGGCTCGCGATGGGCCGCACCCCCCGGGGCACCAGGCCGGTGCTCCCGCTGGTCGCCGTCGTGCTGGGCGCGATCGACACCGTCATCGCCCTCGTCTGGCTCACCGGCGCCCACTGGGACGGCGGCGGGATGATGTGATCCCGCGGCGCGGACCCGGTCGACGGCGCCACGAGGCCGGACGGGAGGATGATGGTCCCCCGTCCGGCCTCCGCCGTCCAGGAGCGTCTGTGCCCCTCGCCGACCCCGCACCGGTGCCACGTGCCGCAGCCGCCTTCCTCGCGGTCGTGGCGGCCCTGGCGCCCACGGCGGGATGCGGCACCGGCGACGGCTCGTCCGCCGCCCCGCGCGTGGTGCCGCCGCGGGCCGGGGCCTCCTTCGACTACCAGATCGGCGGCGGCTACCCGCCGCCCGACGGCGTGCGCGTGGTCTCCCGCGACCGCACGGACCGGCCCGCCCCGGGCGTGTACTCCGTCTGCTACGTCAACGCCTTCCAGGCCCAGCCCGGCGAGCTGTCCCGGTGGCGCGCCCGGGATCCGGGCCTGCTGCTGCGTGACGGGGACGGCGCACTCGTCGTGGACGACGAGTGGGACGAGGCCCTGCTGGACACCTCCACCGCCGCCAAGCGCGAGGCGCTCGCGGAGGTCGTCGGCGCGTGGATCGAGGACTGCGCGGAGCGCGGGTTCCGGGCGGTCGAGCCGGACAACCTCGACTCCTTCGAGCGCTCCGAAGGCCTGCTCGCCCCCGCCGACAACGCCGCGTTCGCCCGGCTGCTCGCCTCACGCGCCCACGCCGCGGGGCTGGCCGTCGCGCAGAAGAACACCACCGACCTCCTCCCCCAACGGTCCGGCATCGGCTTCGACTTCGCGGTCGCCGAGGAGTGCGGCGAGTTCGACGAGTGCGGGTCGTACGCCGCCGCGTACGACGACCGCGTCCTCGTCGTGGCCTATGACGCGGCCGACTTCACGGCGACGTGCCGCAACTGGGGTCCCCGCCTGGCGGTCGTGCTCCGCGACCGCGACGTCGCGCCCGCCGGGGAGCCGGGCCACGTCTTCCGCACCTGCTGACGGCGGCTGCGCGGCCCGGCACCGGGACGGGGCAGGGCGGCGCGGTCGGTGCGGGCGTGGCGGACGGCGGGCGCGGAACGTGCCACCGGACGCCCGCCACGCCCGGGGTCATGAGGTCGTCACGGCGTACCAGCGGCCGTCGCGCTGGTGGACCAGGTGGTGCGCGGCGAGGCTGTCGATGTGCCGCACGATGGTGGCGGGCTGGTAGCCGACGCTGGCGCTGAGGGCGTCGATGGTCGTCCCGTCGCGGCCCGCCGCGCGAAGCTGCTGGAGGGTCTTGAGCGCCGTACGGGCGAGGCCGGACTCCTCCGGGCCGGACGCATCGGGGCGGGGCCCGGCGGGAGGCGGCACGGCGGCCGTGGCGGGCGCCGGGGCGGGCGCCGGGGCCGGGACCGTCGGGACCGGGGACGTCGCCGGGGGCGCGGCCGGAGCGGGGACGGGAGCCGTTGCCGCGGTGCGGGACGGTACGGCCGGGGCGGGCGAGGCCGGCGGGGTGGCCGTGGCGCCCGTCACGGCGGTGCCGGCGGGGGCAACGGGCCTCGGCGTGCGATTGACCGTGCGGTGCTTGCGGCCCTTCTGGTGACGGCGGGTGCTCATCGGGCGGTCCTCCTTCGCTGTGATCTTGAAGGGCCAACGGGGGACCGCCGCCGGAGTCACGCAGATGCGTGCATGCGGGGGACCCCCGTTGTCACCGGAGGGGCGCCCGGGGAATGTGCGGCGGCACCGCCGCCGTTGCAACGGATCCGGACGGACCCGAGGAAGGGAAGCCCATGCCCCCCACGGACAGCCGGCGCGGTCACCGCGTCGACGCGGTACCCGGCACGCAGCACGTGACGGTCAGGATCGACGGCAAGGTGGTGGCCGAGACCCGGCGGCCGGTGCTGGTCCACGAGACCGGCCTGCCGGTGCGCTACTACATCCCGCCGCAGGACGTGGACCTCGCGCTCTTCCGCGGCAGCGACACCAACACCACCTGCCCCTACAAGGGCATCGCCTCCTACTGGTCGTACGGCGACCACAACGACGTCGCCTGGTACTACGAGGAGCCGCTCCCGTCGGTGCCGGAGATCACCGGCCACCTCTCCTTCTACGACACCGTGGCCGAGGTCGCGGTCGAGGAGGCCTGACCGGCCGGACGGTGCGCGTCGGCGCACCGTCCGTCACCACGTCCACGACCGTGCCCGGGGCATGTGCCGGTGCCCCATGCCCCACTTGAAGCACGACTGTTCGGTTTGCTGCGCACGACGGCCGCCGGGGAGCAATGATGGTCACATGGCGAATCCGACGATCCTGACCGTCGACGACGATCCCGCAGTCTCCCGTGCCGTGGCCCGGGACATTCGCCGCAGATACGGGGACCGCTACCGGGTGGTGCGCGCCACCTCGGGGGACGAGGCCCTGAGCGCGCTGCGGGAGATCAAACTGCGAGGCGAGCAACTCGCGGTGATGCTCGCCGACTACCGCATGCCGCAGATGAACGGGGTGGAGTTCCTCGAGGCGGCGATGGACCTGTTCCCGCTCGCCCGCCGAGTGCTGCTCACGGCGTACGCGGACACCAGCGCGGCCATCGACGCGATCAACATCGTCGACCTCGACCACTACCTGCTCAAGCCGTGGAGCCCGCCGGAGGAGAACCTCTACCCGGTGATCGACACCCTGCTCGACACGTGGATCGCCACACCCGACCCGACGGCGTCCGAGACCCGCGTGGTCGGCCACCGCTGGTCGGCGCCCTCGTTCAAGGTGCGCGACTTCCTCACCCGCAACCTGGTGCCCTACCGCTGGCTCCCCGCGGAGGAGCCCGAGGCCGAGCAGTTGCTGAACGCGGCCGGGCTGACCTCCGCCGACGTACCGCTGGTGGTGACCGGCGACGGGACGACGCTGCTGCGGCCCACGGAGGCCGAGCTCGCCGCCCACGTGGGGCTGAGCACCGTTCCGGCCTCCGACTTCTACGACCTGGTGGTGGTCGGCGGCGGCCCCGCGGGGCTGGGCGCGGCGGTGTACGGGGCGTCCGAGGGCCTGCGCACGGTCCTGGTGGAGCGCCGGGCGACCGGCGGCCAGGCCGGGCAGAGCAGCCGCATCGAGAACTACCTCGGCTTCCCGGACGGCGTCTCCGGCGCCCAGCTGACCGACCGGGCCCGCCGCCAGGCGACGAAGTTCGGCGCGGAGATCCTCAGCACCCGGGAGGTGGTCGCGCTGCGGGCGGCGGGCAGCGGAAGGGTGCTGTCCTTCGGCGACGGCACGTCCATCGCGGCGCACACGGTGGTGCTGGCGACCGGGGTGTCCTACCGCCGGCTGGAAGCGCCGGGGCTGGCGGAGTTCACCGGTGCCGGGGTCTTCTACGGCTCGGCGATGACCGAGGCCATGAACTGCACGGGCCAGGAGGTCTACATCGTCGGCGGGGCCAACTCGGCCGGGCAGGCGGCCGTCTACTTCTCCCGCAACGCGTGCCGGGTACATCTGCTGATCCGCGGCGCCGACCTGCAGCGTTCGATGTCGCAGTACCTGATCGACCAGATCGCCGCCATCGACAACATCGAGGTCCGCCCCTGCACCGAGGTCGTCGGCGGCAAGGGCGGCGACCACCTGGAACAGCTGATGCTCCGCGACGCGAAGACCGGCACGGTGACCACCGTGGACGCCTCCTTCCTGTTCGTCTTCATCGGCGCCGAGCCGCGCACGGACTGGCTGGAGGGCGTCATCGAGCGGGACCGGCGCGGCTTCGTGGTCACCGGCCCCGACCTGATCGCCGGGGGCAGGCGGCCCGCGGGCTGGCCGCTCCCCCGCGACCCGTACCACCTGGAGGCCAGCGTGCCGGGCGTCTTCGCCGCCGGCGACGTGCGGGCGGAGTCGGTCAAGCGAGTGGCCTCCGCGGTCGGCGAGGGCGCGATGGCCGTATCCCTGGTGCACCGTTATCTGGAGGCGCAGTGACCACGACGGACCGGCTCGGGCCCGAGCAGCTGCGGACCCTGTTCCTGTTCGAGTCGCTCGGTGAGAAGGAACTGGACTGGCTGAGCGAACAGGGCCGGGTGGAGCGGATCCCGGCGAACAGTCCCGTCTACGCCGAGGGCGATCCGGCGACCTGCTTCTACGTGCTGCTGAGCGGCACGGTGTCGCTGGGCCGGCTCGTCCACGGCGACGTCGTGGAGGTCAACCGCACCGACCAGCGCGGCGTGTACGCCGGGGCGACGCAGGCGTACCTCGGGGACCGCGTCGAGCAGACGTACCCCAACTCGCTGAAGGCGGTGACCGACTGCGAGTTCTTCCTGATCCCGGCCGAGGAGTTCGCCGGGGCGATGCGCCGGTGGTTCCCGATGGCGGTGCACCTGCTGGAGGGGGCGTTCTTCGGCTACCGCAAGCAGAACACGATCATCGGGGAGCGCGAGCGGCTGCTGGCGCTGGGCTCGCTGTCGGCCGGGCTCACCCATGAGCTGAACAACCCGGCCGCGGCCGCGGTGCGGGCCACCTCGGCGCTGCGCGACCGGGTGACCGGCATGCGGCACAAGCTGGCGATGATCGCGGACGGCCGGCTCGACACCAGGCAGCTGCACGAGCTGGTCGAGCTGCAGGACGCCGCGATCAAGCGCATGGCGTCGGCGCCCGAGCGGTCGGCGCTCGACGCGGCCGACGCCGAGGACGAGCTGACGGACTGGCTCGACGACCACGGCGTCAACGGCTCCTGGGAACTGGCCTCGACGCTGGTCGCGGGCGGTGTGGACGCCGAGTGGCTGGACTCCGTGGTCGACACGGTCGGCGAGGAGCGGCTGGAGGCGGCGATCCGCTGGCTCACGTACACCCTCGACACCGAACTGCTCATGGGCGAGATCGACGACGCCGTCACCCGGATCTCCGGACTGGTGGGGGCCGCGAAGCAGTACTCGCAGCTCGACCGCGCCCCGCAGCAGACGGTGGACATCCACGCGCTGCTCGACGCGACGCTCACGATGCTCCAGGCGAAGATCCCCGGCGGGGTGCGGGTCGTCAAGGAGTACGACCGCAGCCTGCCGCAGATCCAGGCGTACGGCGCCGAGCTCAACCAGGTGTGGACCAACCTCGTCGTCAACGCCCTGGACGCCATGGGCGGTTCGGGCACCCTGACGCTGCGCAGCTCCTGGGACGGCCCCGACCGTCTGGTGGTGGAGGTGGGAGACACCGGTCCCGGCATCTCCCCGGAGATCCGGCCGCGGATCTTCGAACCGTTCTTCACCACCAAGCCGGTGGGAGAGGGCACGGGGCTGGGCCTGGACATCTCGTACCGCATCGTGGTCAACAAGCACCACGGCGACATCCGCGTCGCGTCCGCCCCCGGCGACACGCGTTTCACGGTGTGCCTGCCGGTCGCGCAGCCCGAGACGCAGCCGGGGGACGCGGAGCGGGCAGCGGGCTGAGCCCTTCCCCGCTCCGCGAGGCGGGTCAGGACACCGGACTCTTGGACGTGGGAAGGGTCCGGGAGCGGTCGCGGCCGACGGGCAGCTGTCCGTCGGCCGCGCTCTTCAGCGAGCGCAGGGCCAGCAGCAGCACACCGATGTCGTCGATGAGGATCGGATCGGGCAGCAGGTCCACCGGGCAGACCAGGTAGACCAGCGCGGCCCAGAACGCCAGCTTGCCCGAGCGCGGCACGTCCGCGCTGCGCAGCAGGGTGCGGATGCGCGCCATCTTCACCACGAGCACCACGGCCACCACGAGCATCACCACGACCGCCACCGCGGCGATCACGAGAGCCGTGGTCGACCAGTCACCCAGGTCCATGTCTGCCTCCCTCGATCCCGTGTACCCGGCCGGTGTGCGCGGAAACGGCAACCGGCCCCGACGGAAAGGAAGCACACAGTACATGATCACGCCCGAGGAGATCTGGGAGACCGCGGGCCTGCCCGCGCGCCGGCTCGCCGGCCTGGCGCTCAATCCCGCGGCCCCCGAGGACATCCTGCTGCGGCTGCTCGCCGACGGCCCACCCGCGGCACGCATGGTCCTGTGCCGGGACCGGACGCTGCCGGACGCCGTCGTCGACGCCGCGGTCGCCCACCCCGACAGGTACACACGCAGCTTCTTCGCCCGGAATCCGCACGTCGACCCGGTCCAGCGGGCACGGCTGCTGGACGACCCCGAGTGGTTCGTGCGGGCGCATCTGGCCGACGCGCCCCGGATGCCGGGGGGCGTGCGTCCCAGGCCGCTCCCGGACCGGGCCGTCGTCCACATGATCCTGACCTACGACAACGAAAGCCTGGGCGGCACCCTTTACCGCCAGGCCTCCGCCGGGCTGCTGAAGACGATGCGCACCCACCCGGAACCCAAGGTGCGGCGCATGGGCGTCGCCTGGAACGGTGTCCCGGACGAAGCCCGCGACGCCCTGCTGGCGGATCCTGACGACGAGGTACGGGACATCGTGCGGCGGCACCTGCGGCACGAGGACCCGGCCTGGGTGGAGCGGGAGCTGCCCGACCGGCCCTGCCATGCGCGGAGCGGCATGCTGACGAACGACGCCCTGAGCCGAGGCGTCGTGGAGGGCGTGCTCAACGCCCCGGTGGGCGAGGGGGACCGGTGGATGATCGCGGGCAACCCCACCCTCCCCGCCGATGTGGTGGCCCTGCTGGCCGCCGACGCCGACCCCGAAGTGCGGGAGCGGATCGCGCACCGCTCCGACCTCGGGCCGGAGGAGCGCCGGGCACTCGCCGCGGACACCGATCCGCGGGTGCGGCTCGCGCTCTCCGTGCATCCCGCGCTGAGCGAGGCGGAACGGGCGGCGATCGACTACGAGGTGCCGGTGGGCGGCACTTTCGGACCGCTGCTGCAGCGCCTGACGCCCCGGGATCCCGCCGCGGTGCGGCGGGACGCGCTGTCCGGCCATCCGTCGCTGCGGCGGCGCGCCGCCGGCGACCACAGCCTGCCGTCCGACCTGGTGGCGCGGCTGGCCGCGGACGACGACCTCGGCGTGCGGGTACTGCTCGCGCAGAACCATCCGGAGGCGCCCGCCGAGCTGCTGCTGAGCGCCTTCCTGGAGTACACCGGACGGGAGCGTGAACACCTGCTCACCCAGCCGCGCTTCCCCACCACCGGGCTGTCCCACCACGCCGGGGACGAGGATCCCGCGGTCCGCGCCCTGGCCGCCCGCGACCCTGCCGCCGCGGCGGAGACGGTGGACCGGCTGACCCGCGACCCCGATCCCGGTGTGCGGGCGGCCGCGGCGGGCCATCCGAACCTCCCCCGGGGCCGGCTCGCGGAGTTGCTCGACGACGGGGAGCTCGCGCACCGGGCGGCGGCGAACCCCGCGCTGGAGCCCGCGGTCATGCGCAGGCTGGTGGCGCCTCTTCCGCTCCCGGCCGATGCCGCCGGATGATCGCGGTCAACCGCTCGTAGGCGGTGCGCAGTTCGCGTCGGGCGAAGTCCTGGCGCAGATCGATGAGGGCGCCGTGGGAGGCGGTGGGGTCGACCGTGAAGCGGTCGTGCCAGCCGCCTCCCGAGGCGATGATCACGGGGGTGTCGACCCCGTCGAACTGGTCGGCGGTGATGTCGACGCGCAGGCCGTTCTTCTCGATCCACGCGTGGGTGGCGCGGTCCTCCCACCCGCTGACGTACGTCCACACCCCCTGCCCGTTCTCGTACAGGTACTGACCGAGGAGGATCGAGGCGTCCCCGCAGGAGCCGCGCGGGAAGCGCTCCAGGGAGACCAGGCCCGGGTCGGGGCAGTCGACGATCGCCTGCCGGAATCCGAGGACCAGTGTGCGGAGTTCGGACACCCGCGGAGTCTAACCCGTGAAGATCATCTGTGGGACCCGTGGAGTCGGCCTTTCCGATCGACGTGGGCCCGGACGCCGGAGGACAGGGGGTGAGAGGGGACTGGGGCATGCTGGTGGCAGCGGCCGGAACCGGTACCCGAGCCGGTTGCGGCCGCTGCGGCGGCAGTCAACCGAGCGGGCCCGGTGCCGTCAAGACTTCACGTCAGGATTGGCGTGGAACGCCTCGCGGGGCCGGATGTGGTCGATCGGCTTCAAGTCCCGAACTCATTCGACTCCCCGCAGGTCACAGCGGCGCAAGTACGTGAACCGCTCATCGAACTGTTGACTCCTCGGAAACACTTTGTGCGAGGAGTCTTGACCGCGACTTCTGTCACGTCTTAACTCACGCCCTAAATTAAGTCGTGAGGCTGACACAGGAGTTCCTATGAGACCCGAAGTCAACGCCGCCCGCCGCAGACCCCTGGGGCTGATCGCCCTGCTGGCCGTACTCCTCGCCCTGCTCGCCGTCCCGGCCGGCCCCCTCACCGGTGCCCACGCCGCCGCCTGCGGCACCGCCAACGCCGCCCAGGGCAGGACCGCCACCGCCTCCTCCACCGAGAACGGCTCCTTCTCCGCCGCCAACGCCGTCGACGGCAACACCGGCACCCGCTGGTCCAGCGCGTTCAGCGACCCCCAGTGGATCCAGGTGGACCTCGGCAGCTCCCAGTCCGTCTGCGAGGTCGTCCTCGGCTGGGAGGCCGCCTACGCCAAGGCCTACCAGATCCAGCTCTCCGCCAACGGCAGCGACTGGACGACGGTCGCCTCCACCACCACCGGCACCGGCGGCACCGAGACCCGCGCCGTCAGCGGCACCGGCCGCTACCTGCGCGTGTACGGCACCACCCGCGCCACCGCATACGGCTACTCGCTGTGGGAGCTCGCCGTGCACACCACCGACGGCGGCACCGGCCCGGTGATCCCCGGCGGCGGCGACCTCGGCCCGAACGTCCTGGTCTTCGACCCCTCGACCCCGGGCATCCAGGCCAGGCTGGACCAGGTCTTCCAGCAGCAGGAGTCGGCGCAGTTCGGCACCGGGCGCTACGCGCTGCTGTTCAAGCCCGGCACCTACAACAACATCAACGCCAACATCGGCTTCTACACCTCGATCGCCGGGCTCGGCCTCTCCCCCGACGACACCACCTTCAACGGCGACGTGACCGTGGACGCCGGCTGGTTCAACGGCAACGCCACCCAGAACTTCTGGCGCTCCGCGGAGAACCTCGCCCTCAACCCGGTGAACGGCACCGACCGCTGGGCCGTCGCCCAGGCCGCGCCCTTCCGCCGCATGCACGTCAAGGGCGGCCTCAACCTCGCCCCCAACGGCTACGGCTGGGCCAGCGGCGGCTACATCGCCGACAGCAAGATCGACGGCACCGTGGGCCCGTACTCGCAGCAGCAGTGGTACACCCGCGACAGCTCGGTCGGCGGCTGGACCAACGGCGTGTGGAACATGGTCTTCTCCGGGGTGCAGGGCGCCCCCGCGCAGAGCTTCCCCAACCCGCCGTACACCACGCTCGACACCACCCCCGTCTCCCGCGAGAAGCCCTTCCTCTACCTCGACGGCAACGACTACAAGGTCTTCGTCCCCGCCAAGCGCACCAACGCCCGCGGCACCAGCTGGGGCAACGGCGCGCCGCAGGGCTCCTCGATCCCGCTGAACCAGTTCTACGTCGTCAAGCCGGGCGCGACGGCCGCCACCATCAACGCCGCTCTCGCCCAGGGCCTCAACCTGCTGTTCACCCCGGGCATCTACCACATCGACCAGACCATCAACGTCAACCGGGCGAACACCGTCGTGCTCGGCCTCGGCCTCGCGACGATCATCCCCGACAACGGTGTGACGGCGATGAAGGTCGCCGACATCGACGGCGTGAAGCTGGCCGGGTTCCTGATCGACGCCGGCGCGGTCAACTCACAGGTGCTGCTCCAGGTCGGCCCGCAGGGCTCGGCCGCCGACCACGCCGCCAACCCGACCACCGTGCAGGACGTCTTCATCCGCATCGGCGGCGCCGGACCGGGCAGGGCGACCACCAGCATGGAGGTCAACAGCGACGACACCGTCATCGACCACACCTGGATCTGGCGCGCCGACCACGGCGCCGGAGTGGGCTGGGACACCAACCCCGCCGACTACGGCCTGCGCGTCAACGGCGACGACGTCCTGGCCACCGGCCTGTTCGTCGAGCACTTCAAGAAGTACGACGTCCAGTGGAGCGGCGAGCGGGGCAGGACGATCTTCTTCCAGAACGAGATCGCCTACGACGCGCCCAACCAGGCCGCCATCCAGAACGGCGCCACGAAGGGCTGGGCCGCCTACAAGGTGGACGACTCGGTGAACACCCACGAGGCCTGGGGCCTGGGCAGCTACTGCAACTTCACCACCGATCCGACGATCCGCATGGACCACGGCTTCGAGGTCCCGGTGAAGTCCGGGATCAAGATGCACGACGTACTGGTGGTCTCCCTGGGCGGCATGGGCCAGTACGACCACGTCGTCAACGGCACCGGTGCCGCCACCTCCGGCACCTCGACCACGCCGTCCACGGTGGTCTCGTTCCCCTGACGGCTCAGAGCAGGGGTGCCCCGTCCTCCGGCGGGGCACCCCGTCCGCCGTCCTCAGGCGGCCGGCCGGCGGCGGGAGTGGCGGGAGTGCAGCACCTCGCCCACGGCGACCGCGGCCGCCATGGCGAGCCCCGCCACCGGCACCGCCGCGTCCCCGCAGAAGGTGCTCGCCAGGACCGCCAGGGCGCAGCCGGGCAGTACCGCGTGCTCGGCGAACCCGCGCTTGGCGCTGCGGGAGTGGATCAGCCAGACCGTCAGCAGGAAGACGGCGGTCGGCAGCGTGACGGCGGCCGCGGCGGCCGTCTGCGAGATGTGCGCCTTGCCCACGGCCTGCTCGACCACGACCTCCAGGCCCGCGCCGATGGCGGCGGCCGAGCCGAAGACGAGGTAGTGCCCGTAGCCCCACAGGAACGCCCGCGCGCCGCTGGTGAGGTGCTGGTGGATGGGGATGGCGAAGTAGAGCCAGTAGGCGGAGAACACGATGAGCAGTCCTCCCAGGCCGACGGGCAGCAGCTCGCCGAGCGCGGAGAACTCGTCGACGGCGGACTGCACGGCCACCGTCGCGGCGGCCACCGACTCACCGAGCACGATGATGGTGAAGAGGCCGTAGCGCTCGGAGATGTGGTGCGGATGCCAGGTGGTGCGCTGCGCCCGCTCGGCCCAGATGGGCACCGCCAGTTCCGCGACCGCCAGGATCAGGAAGCCCCAGTACCACAGCCCGCCGACGGGCTGGAGCAGCAGGACGACCCATCCCACCTGGACGACGACCAGACCCGCGGCGTAGCTCAGCGCCGTGGTCCGTGCCGGTCCGGCCGCGTTGCGTGCCGCGCGCAGCCACTGGAAGGCCAGTGCGACGCGCATGATGACGTAGCCGGCGACGGCGATCGAGAAGTCGTTGGCGTCGAACGCGCGGGGAACCCCGGCCGCCAGCACCAGGACGCCGGCGATCTGGACGAAGGTGGCGATGCGGTAGGGCACGTCGTCGGTGTCGAAGGCCGAGGCGAACCAGGTGAAGTTCAGCCACGCCAGCCAGATCGCGAAGAAGACCAGGCAGTAGCCGAGGACACCCTGCCCGGCGTGGCCCTCCGCGACCGCGTGCACCAGCCGCACTCCGGCCTGGGCCACCGCCACCACGAAACAGAGGTCGAAGAACAGCTCCAGCGGCGTGGCGACCCGGTGCGGCTCGTGCGGGTCCCGGGCCGTCATCCGGACCAGCGGGCGGAAGCGGCGGTCCGGCGCCGCCTGATCGTGATCGGTCATCCGCGCATCGTAGGCGGTGCACACGTGCCCGCGCCCGAAGGGACCGGGCGCGGGCACGTGGCGGGGGACGGGGTGGAGGTCAGGCGCAGCCGTCCTGGAGGAGCCCGGCCCGCAGCCGGGCCAGGGTGCGCGAGAGCAGCCGCGAGACGTGCATCTGCGTGCAGCCCATGATCTCGCCGATCTGGGCCTGCGTCAGTTCCTCCACGTACCGCAGATGGAGCAGCTGACGATCGCGTTCACCGAGCTCCACGACGAGCGGTGCGAGCGAGCCGAGGTCCTCGACGAGTTCCATGGCGGGGTCGACCGCGCCGATGAAGTCGGCGAGCACCGTCTCGCCGTCGTCGCCGTCGTCGCCGTTCATGGCCGCGTCCAGGGAGGAGGCCGTGTAGCCGTTGGAGGCCACCTGGGCCTCGACGACCTCGGCCTCGGAGATGTCCATGAGGGCCGCGAGCTCGCTCACCTTCGGGGCGCGGCCCATCCGGGAGGACAGCTCGTCCCGGGCGCGGGCCAGCTCCACCCGGCGCTCCTGGAGGCGGCGCGGCACGTGCACGGCCCAGGTCGTGTCGCGGAAGAACCGCTTGATCTCACCGACGATGTACGGCACCGCGAAGGTGGTGAACTCCACCTCGCGCGAGATGTCGAACCGGTCGATGGCCTTGATCAGACCGATCGTCCCGACCTGGACGATGTCCTCCATCTCGTCGCTGCGGTCGCGGAAGCGCCTGGCCGCGAACCGCACGAGCGACATGTTCATCTCGATGAGGGTGTTGCGGGCGTACTGGTACTCCTGGGTGCCCTCCTCGAGCACCGTCAGGCGCTCGAGGAAGAGCTTCGACAGGCGGCGCGCGCTCGTGGGAGCCACGCTGCTCGGGTCGGCGATCTGCGGCAGTACGTCGACCTCGGGGCTCTCGACCCCGGTGCTCGTCCCGCTCACGTCGGCGATCACGGCTCCTCCTCGCACCTCTGCACCTCTACGTCATGTTCCCGTACGTTGCCCCTCGGGTACCCGCTCCTCCACGAAGCATTCCCACCATTCCCGGATGGACGTGAATCGCGCCAAGGGCAGCGTAGGACCGGCCAGTCCGGGCAGACCAGTGAGGGACCGAGGATGCCTACGGGGTGATCGTGCGTGTACAGCATTGACCTAGACGCGGAAGGCGCGGGGATCGTGCGGCCCGTGCCGGCGGACCGGCCGCTGCCCACCACCATCGGCGAGGCGCGTGACTTTGCCCGTGCGCGGCTGCGAGGAGTCGATCCGGAGCGGGTCGAGGACTGCCTGCTGGTCGTCTCCGAACTGGTCACCAACGCCTTCCGGTACGGCGGCGGGCTGGCGGGCCTCGACGTGGTGGCGGTACCGGACGCGATCCGCGTGTCCGTCCAGGACCACAACGACCGGCTGCCGGCCCCGCCCCCGCCCTCCGAGCGCTTCCTGCCCGGCGGCTACGGCCTGCGCCTGGTGCGCCGGCTGGCCCGGGACATCCGGGTGACGCTGCTGCGCGCGGGCGGCAAGGTCATCCACGTGCACCTGCCGCGCTGACGCTCCCCTGCCCCGACGTCGTACGTGTGGACGAACGGATCGCGGTAACACGCACTTCTGGTGCAACGAGACCCGCACCACGGCCAGTTCGAACGTCGGGGCCGGACGACGGCCCCCGGGAGGCACACCATGACCACGGGCATCATCATCGGGGCGGTCGTCGTCGTTGTCCTGATCGCCCTCGCCGCGGTCGTCACGACGCGGCGCGGCGGCGGCACGGGGCAGCTCAGGCGACGCTTCGGACCGGAGTACGAACGCACGGTCGCCCGGCACGAAGGCGACACGGACGCGGCGCACCGCGAGCTGCAGGGGCGCGTCGACCGGCACGGCGGTCTGGCCCCTGAGCCGCTGAGCGCACGTCGGACCGAGGAGTACCGCGCCCGGTGGGCCGCCCTGCAGGAGCGGTTCGTCGACTCCCCCGCGCAGGCGGTGCGGGAGGCGTCGGGGCTGCTGGACCGGCTGGCGCACGAACGCGGCTTCCCGGAGCACACCTCGGGCGAGCAGATCGACGCGCTGTCGGTCCACCGCCCCCGGCACCTCCAGGCCTACCGCGACCTGCGCGGCGCCGCGGAATCCCGGAAGGACGGTGACCGCACCACGGCGGACACCGAGGAACTGCGCGCGCGGCTGCTCGGCGCGCGGGCGCTGTTCGACGACCTCATCGCGGTGGACAAGGAGCCCCGCACCACCTCGCGCGAGGACGGCGCGGGTGACGCGGACTCCGGCCGCAACGGCTCCCACCGCTTCCACCTGCCGTCCTGGAGCAATCGATGAACCCCACGCACGAGCACCACGACACCGAAGGAACCGACGGAACCGACGAGAGCGACCGGGCCGCCACGACGTCCGGCACCGGCACCGGCACCGGCACCGGACGCGAGGGGCGCACGGCCCCCTCCGGGCAGACCCCCGGCAAGCCGACGTTCTCCGCCGCGCCGGAGAGCGCGGACACGAAGGACGAGCCTCCTGCCGCGCGCCGGCCCACCGGATGGTCGCGGCCCGAGGACGGCGCGAAGCCCGAGCACGGCGCGAAGCCCGAGCACGGCCCGAAGCCCGAGCACAGCGCGAAGCCCGCGACCGCCGGCGGCCCCGGCCCCGCGGCGGCGGAGAAGCCCGGCGGCAGCCCGGCGCGGCAGGAGGAGCGGGTGCCCGCCCCGGGCGCTCCGCCGCGCGTGGACGGCGCGGTGGACAAGCTGCAGCAGCGGCTGCAGCACGCCGTCGGCGGCTTCGTCGACGAGCCGCGCCACGCCGTGGAGGAGGCCGACGAGGTCCTCGGCGAGGCCACCGAGCGGCTGGTGGAGGAACTGCGCAGCCGACGCGACGAACTGCGCTCGGGCTGGCGGGCCGGCGGACGGAACGAGAGCGAGAACGGCGACACCGAGAGGCTGCGCCTGGCCCTGCGGGGCTACCGCGACCTCGTCGACCGCGTCCTGCGCGTCTGAGGACCGTACGCCTCGAACGACATGAACGCGGTGGCCGGAAAACCCTGGGGTTTCCGGCCACCGCGTCCATGTGCGCCCGGCCGTGGATCAGTCGCCCGTGTGGCGGTACCGGGCCCAGATCGGCAGCCCGTACCAGCAGACGAGGTACCAGACCAGGACCGCGGCGACGAGCCAGGGCACATAGGCGTCGTGGGTGGCGGCGCGCAGCACCAGCAGCAGCGCCGAGGTCATCGTGGCCAGCAGCAGCACGAGCCCAACGAAGGTGAGCCGAGAGGCCCAGCGCACGGCCTGCGGCTTGATGCGGCGGCCGGAGACGACCCGGTGGAAGGAGACCGGGCCGATCAGCGCCCCGGTCGCGCAGGCGCCGAGCACCACCGTGACGATGTAGATCGTGTGGTCGGTCGTCCCGAGCCGCTGGTAGTGCGGGGTGAAGACGACGGTCAGCAGAAAGCCGAAGAGGATCTGCACGCCCGTCTGGGCGACCCGCACCTCCTGGATGAGCTCGCCCCACTTCCGGTCGGCGCGCTCGTCCTCAGTCTCGTCACGCCCGTCCCTCGGGCCGGTCCGGCCGTCCGCGTCGCCCCTGGACATGGCACCCTCCCACTGCTCGGTCGTGCACGTCATAGCTGACTTACCATCGGCTGCCCGTGGCGCGCGCGGCGTGGCCCGGGCATGACGAGGACGGCGACCGGTCCGGTCGCCGTCCTCGTACGCGGTCCGGCCGCCCCCACCCGCGGCGGGGGCGGCCGGACCGCAGTGCTCACCGCCGCGACTTGCTGCGCGACAGCAGGCTCACTCCGACGGCCGCGAGGCCGATCTGTATCAACCACTCGACCCAGTCGACGCCGTCGGTGTCGGCGACGCCGAACCCCTGGGCGATCGCGCTGCCGATGAAGGCGGCCACGATGCCGACGACGATCGTCCACAGCACTCCGATCGGCTGTCGCCCCGGCGCCACCAGACGCCCCAGCACACCGATGATCAGACCGATCACGATGGCACTGATGATGCTCGAGATCTCCATCTCCACCTCAACCCCAACCTTGTCCGGCCCCTGGCCGGAAGTGTGTTCGCACCACGCGGATACCCCGGGCCGGACACTCCACGCAGCCGCGCGCCGCCGTGTCGCCGGGTGTGTTCCGGCCGCGACGGGGCACCCGGTGGACCGAAGGCAGTCGGGGCAGGGAGGCCGGTGTGGACACGACGGTGGGTGCGGGCGCGGTACGGCCCGGGACGCGGGGGAGGAAGACGATCCGCGCCGGGGCGCGGGCGGGCCTCGCGGCGCGCGGGGTCGTCTACGCGCTGCTCGGGGTGCTCGCGCTGCGGGTCGCCTTCGACGGGTCCTCGGAGCAGGCCGACCGGGGCGGCGCGGTCGCCCGGCTCGCGGCGCAGCCCTTCGGGGGGTACCTGGTCTGGGCCCTGGCGGTGGGGTTCGCCGGGATGACGCTGTGGCGGTTGTCGGAGGCCGCGTTCGGCGCGGCGGGTCCTGACGGCGGCAAGGCCGGCAAGCGGCTCATGTCCGCGGCCCGCGCGGTGTTCTACGCCTTCGTGACGTACTCGGTGGTGACCTTCGCGGTGGACGGCTCCTCCGCCGGCGGTTCGAGCGACAAGACCTCCAAGGACGTCACCGCGCACGCCCTGGGCTGGCCCATGGGCCGCTGGCTGGTGGGGGCGGCGGGGCTGGCCCTCGCGGGAGCCGGGGTGTGGATCGCGGTACGGGCGCTGCTGCGGCGCTTCCGCAAACACCTGCGGACCGGCGCGATGTCACGGCGGGTGCGCCGGGTGGTCGACTTCCTCGGGGTCGCCGGAGGGAGCAGCCGCGGCGTGGTCTTCGCCGCCGCGGGCTGCTTCGTCGTCGTCGCGGCGGTCCGTTTCGACCCGGATCGGGCGAAGGGGCTGGACGACACCCTGCGCACGTTCCGGGACACCCCCGCCGGGCCGTGGCTGCTGGCGGTGATCGCCGCGGGGCTGGCCCTGTTCGGGGTGTTCTCCTGGGCGATGGCCCGCTGGCGGCAGGTCTGAGCGGCGCCGGGCGCCCGGTTCAGCGGCCCGGGAGCTTCACCACCGTCACGAAGAAGTCGTCGATCTGCCGGACCACGTCGATGAAGCGTTCGAAGTCCACCGGCTTGGTCACATAGGCGTTGGCGTGCAGCTTGTAGCTGCGCAGAATGTCCTCCTCGGCCTCGGAGGTGGTGAGGACGACGACCGGGATGGTGCACAGGTCGGCGTCGGCCTTGATCGCGGCGAGCACCTGGCGGCCGTCGAAGCGGGGCAGGTTGAGGTCGAGGAGGATCAGCCCGGGGCGCGGCGCGCCGGCGTGGGCGCCGCGCCGGTGGAGGAAGTCGAGGGCCTCCTCGCCGTCCCGTACGACGTGCAGGACGTTGCGGACCTTGTTCTCCTGGAACGCCTCGCGGGTCATCAGCTCGTCGCCGGGGTCGTCCTCGACGAGCAGCACGATGATCGGTTCCGGTTCCTGCAGGTTCAAGCGGACTCCTCGTCCGGTGCGGGTGCCCGCTCGGCGGCCGCCGGCAGGGTGAAGCGGATGCGGGTGCCCTCCGGACGGCCGGGGTCGAGCCGGATCCGGCCGCCGTGGTACTCGACGATCTTCTTGCACAGCGCGAGCCCGATGCCCGTACCGCCGTATCCGTCCCGGCTGTGCAGGCGCTGGAAGATGACGAAGATCTTGTCGGCGAACTCCGCCGGAACGCCGATGCCGTTGTCGGTGACGGAGAAGTGGAGCATGCCGTCCCCGTCAGGACTCCCGGAGTCCTGCGGCGCTCCCGGCTCGTCCAGGGTGATGGTCACCCGGGGCGGCCGGTCCTCCGCACGGAACTTGACGGCGTTGCCGACCAGGTTCTGCCAGAGCATGGCCAGCAGGGTCGGGTCGCCCACGGTGCCGGGCAGCGCGGGCGGGCGCTCGATCACGGC
Source organism: Actinacidiphila glaucinigra (assembly GCF_900188405.1). Lineage (GTDB taxonomy): Bacteria > Actinomycetota > Actinomycetes > Streptomycetales > Streptomycetaceae > Actinacidiphila > Actinacidiphila glaucinigra. The sequence continues at coordinate 161,741 of NZ_FZOF01000004.1, forward strand.
ACCCGACTCCTCTATCGCCACGGACAGGTTGCCCAGCGCGCGGTCCAGCGGCTCGTCCAGGGCGACCGGCACGCTGGCGTCGCCCAGCCGTCCGACCCGGGAGAAGGTCAGCAGGTCGTTGATGAGCACCTGCATGCGCTTGGCGCCGTCGACGGCGAAGGCGATGTACTGCGTGCCGCGTTCGTCGAGGCTCTCGCCGTACCGCTTCTCCAGCAGTTGGCAGAAGGACGCGACCTTGCGCAGCGGTTCCTGCAGGTCGTGCGAGGCGACGTAGGCGAACTGCTCCAGCTCCGCGTTGGAGCGGCGCAGTTCCTCGGCCTGCGCCTCGCGCAGTTCGCCCTCGTGGCGCAGTTGCTCCTCCTTGCGCCGCGACTCCCCCAGGTCGGTGACGATGCGCCGCCGCATCGCTTCCACGGCGGCGCCGACGGCGTGCAGGTCGGCGGGGCCGTGGGACGGGATACGGCGGTCGTATTCGCCGCCCGACACGTTCTGCACGGCCTCGCGGAGCCGGTTCAGCGGCCGGACGACCATCACCCGCACCAGGACGGCGAGCGCGACGGCGGTGAGGAAGAAGGCCACGACCATGAGCCCGAAGACCCGGTCGCGCAGGGTGCGGGCGTCCGCCAGCTGCCGCGTGCCGGCGGCGCGTTCCGCGTCCAGCCGGCGGGCCTGGGTCCCGGACAGGGCGCGGACCCGGTCGAAGGCCTCCTTGCCCCGGCGGGTGGTGGCCGCGTCGGGGGTGCCGCGGCCGAGGGCCTTGGTGCGGTCGACGACCTGCTGCGCGTACCGCCGGCGCCAGTCGGCGGCGGCCTGCCGCAGCGCGTCCAGGTCGCGTACGAGTTCCGGGAGGCCGTCCACGAGGCCGCGCATGCGACGGGCGGCGTCCTCCTCGACGGCCCGGCCGCGGGTGTAGGGCTCCAAAAAGTCCGGGTCGCCGGTGATGGCGTAGCCGCGGACCCCGGTCTCCTGGTCGACGAGGGCGGTCTGCAGCCGGTAGGCCTCGACCCGCGCGGGCGAGACCCGGGCGATCAGGTGGTCCGAGACCTCGGCCGTGCGCCGCAGCTGGGTGAAGCCGACGCCCGCGGCCACGGTCATGAACACCCCCAGGGCGGCGAGGACCAGCACGATCCAGCCCTGGACGGTCAGCCGCGCGGGGGTGGCGGTCACGGCGAGGCGCTCCAGGTGAGGTGGACCACCGCCAGGTCGTCGTCCAGGCCGCCGTGGTCGGCGGCCAGTGCCTCGGCGCGCGCGATCAGGGTGTCGACGAACTCCGAGGCGGGCAGCGTGGCGTGCTGCCTGGCCAGGGCGAGCAGGCCGTCCTCGCCGAGCCGTCCCTCGTCGGTGCGGCCCTCGAACAGCCCGTCCGTGAAGAGCATCAGCGACTGGCCGGGCCGCAGTTCGAGCCGGCCCTCGGGCCACTCCCCCATGCCGGGCACCACGCCCAGGGCGGGCCCGCGGGGCGGCTCGGTGTACTCGACGGTGCCGTCCGGGGTGAGGTTGAGCAGTCCGTGGTGGCCCGCCCGCCAGACCCGGGCCGTGCGGCGGTCGGGCGCGAGGGTGAGGATGGTGGCCGTGGCGAAGATCTCGGGGGCGGCGCGTTCGGCCACCAGCACCTGCTCCAGCAGGGCGAGTTGCCGGGCGCCCTCGACGCCGGTCAGCACCAGGGTGCGCCAGGCGATGCGCAGTCCGACGCCGAGCGCGGCCTCGTCGGGCCCGTGCCCGGAGACGTCCCCGATGAGGGTGTGGACGACGCCCTCGGTGGTCTCCACGACGTCGTAGAAGTCACCGCCGAGCAGGGAGTCGGCCCGGCCCGGACGGTAGCGGGGTGTGACGGTGACGTCCTTGGTGCGCAGCATGGGCAGCGGGAGCAGTCCGCGCTCCAGGCGCGCGTTCTCCTGGGCCCGCATCTGGCTGGCCCGCAGGGCGAGGGCCGCCCGTTCGGCCTGTTTGCGTTCGACCGCGTAGCGCAGCGCGCGCCCCAGGAGTTCGCCCTCGACCCGCCCCTTGACCAGGTAGTCCTGGGCGCCGGCGGAGAGCGCGGCCAGGCCGGTCCGCTCCTCGGCGAGACCGGTGAGCACGACGACGGCGGCACGGTCGGTGAGCGACAGTGCCCGGCCGAGGGCGTCGAGGCCCTGGCCGTCGGGCAGGTGCAGGTCGAGCAGGACGCAGTCGGCGGGGCGGGCGGCCAGTTCGGTGCCGGCCTCGGCCAGCGTGCGTACCCAGCGCAGTTCGACGGGCACCCCGCTGTCGGCGACCAGTTCCTCGACGAGCAGCGCGTCCCCCGCGTCGTCCTCGACGAGGAGGACGGAGAGCCGGCTGCGCCGGCCGTCGCCCTGTCTGGGGATGACGCCCTCGGGGGGCGTCAGCGTGTTGCCTTCCACATCGTCTCCCCACCCCTGTGGTGCCCCAGGTGGGGCGATGGGATCGTACGCGAACGGCACCCTGGCCGGATGCCCTTTGGGTCAGTGCCGATCATCTTCGATCATTGCCGTTTGGCAACAGTAGTCGAACACAACGATCGCCCGCAGTTCGGCCCGCCGGTGGGCACCCCCCGGCGCGGGGCGCACGGCCGGGCGCACCCGGGGACCGGGACCGGACGACTACGCGGTGTGGCTGCGGCCTCCGGGCAGCGGCCGTACGGCGCCCAGCCCCGTCGCCTCTGCGGCGGAGCGGAACGCGGTCAGCCCCTCCAGCAGGGCGCGGCGGGCGCGTTCGGGCATCGCCGACACGACCGTCGCCAGTTCCTCCTCCCTGCGTTCCCGCAGCTGGGCGAGGAAGGCGGTACCGCGCGGCGTGAGCCACAGGCACACCTCGCGGCGTGAGGTGGGGCTGGTGTCCCGGGTGAGGTAGCCCACCGCCTGCAGCCGGTCGCAGAGCCGGCTCACCGCGGGCGGCCCGGCGCCCAGGACGTCGCACAGCGTCCGCAGGTTGATCCCCTCGTTGCCCTCCAGCGCGAACAGCACGCGCAACTGCGAGGGCGGCACGGGCGGGTCCCCCGCGTCCCGGCCGCGGCCCCACAGCACCTCGAGTGCCTCGACCACGGACGACGCCGCGGCCACGGCGGCGTCCCGCTGCGATCCGGTGGTGGCGGGCAAGGGGACCTCCTCACGGCGTGCCGCCGGAGGGATACCGCCGGCGAGCGGGTAGACGAAGACAGGACAGGGCGCGCCAAACGACGCGCCACCACGCTAACCGACCCGCCCCCGCACCCAGAAGGACCGTCGCACCCCGGTGAACCGACACGCCCCCCTCGCCGCCGAACGCGCCCTGCGCGCCGCGCCCCCGCACGCCCTGCCCGCCGCCCTGACGGACGTCCTGCGCACCCACTGCGCGGCCCGCTCCGTGGAGATCCTGCTCGCCGACTACGGCCTGGCGGTGCTCCAGCCGGTCTCCGCGCCCGAGCCCACGGAGGCCGCCGTGCCCCTCGCGGGAACACCCGAGGGCCGGGCCTTCGGCGCCCAGGAACCGTTCGCCGAGGCGGCCGGAGACGAGGGCGTGCGCCTCCACCTTCCGGTGAGCGTGCGCGGTGACCGCATCGGCGTGCTCAGCGTCGCGCTGCCCGGCGAACCCGCGCCCGAGGAGGTGCGCGACCTCACCGAGATCGCGGAGATGCTCGGCCACCACCTCCTCGTCGCCGACCGGGACACCGACCGCTACCTGCGCGCCCGCCGCCGGAACCGGCTCACCCTCGCCGCCGAGGTGCAGTGGGGGCTGCTGCCCGGACGGGCCTGCGCCCGCCCCGAGTACGCCCTCGGCGCCCAGCTGGAGCCCGCCTACGACATCCACGGCGACAACTTCGACTGGTCGGCCGCCGCGCGGGACCTCACGCTGACCGTCACCAACGGCATGGGACAGGGCATCGAGGCCGCCCTGCTGACCAGCCTCACCGTGAACGCGCTGCGCAACGCCCGGCGCGCCGGCGTCCCCCTCGCCGACCAGGCGATGCTCGCGGACCAGGCCGTCTACGCCCGGTACCGCGGCGAACAGTACGTGTCGGTCCTGCTGATGCGCTTCGACCTGGCGACCGGCGCGGCCGAGGTGGTCGAGGCCGGATCGCCGCGCGTGTACCGGCTGCGCGGCTCGGCGGTGGACCGGATCGACTTCGAGGCCCAGTCCCCCCTGGGCATGTTCGAGGACACCCCCTACGTCCCGCAGCCCTTCGAGGTGCGCTCCGGGGACCGGCTCCTGATCGTCAGCGACGGCGTCTACGCGACCGCCTCACCCGGCGGCGAGACGTACGGCGAACGGGCGCTGGCCCGTGCGGTCCTGGCCACCCGGCTGCTCCCGGCCGCGGACGTCCCGCGGGCGATCCTGGGCGAACTGCCGGGTCACCGCGTGCTGCCGGAGGCCGAGGACGACGCGCTGGTGATGTGCCTGGACTGGTTGTGAACCGCTGGGAGGAGCTTGCCCGGTGACGGGGGATGGGGAAGACTCTTGCCGAAGGGCAACTGTCTGCCCGGCCAACCTTCGTCCAGGTACGAGAGGACCGGAGCGATCCCGACGGTCCCACAGGGCCCCGGCCTTGCTCCCACCGCATCGTGACGTCTCTCCCGCCTCCGCGCTCGCCAGTGGCCCGAGAGCAGGGGTCAGCCACCTCCGCTCGGATCGGGCAGCGGGTGCTGCGCGCGCTCGTCGAGTCCCTGACCGAGACCGCCGTCGTGGTCAGCGACCGCGCCGGGGTGATCCGTGCCGTCAACGCCGTGATCACCTCCTGGGCGCCGCGGCTGGTGGCCGGCCGCGTGCTCGCCGAGACCGCCCCCGCCTGGCTGACGGCGGCGGACGCCTCGGGCACCGCCACCGCCCACGGAGGCATGGGGAGCCGGCAGGTGACGGCACGCCGCGCCGAGCTCCCGGGCGGCCACCACGCCTGGTACCTCACCGACGTGACGGACGCCCGCAGCACCGACCGCGAACTACGGCTGGCCCACGGCCGCGCGGAGTTCCTGGCCGAGGCGTCCGCCGGGCTGCTCTCCTCGCTCGACCCGCGCACGTGTGCGACCGCCACGGCGGAGCTGGCCGCCTCACGGCTCGCCGACGCCGCGGTGGTCGTCTCCCCGCCCGACCGGGAGGGGTTGCGGCTGACCCGGGCCGTCACCGGCCGCCCCGGCGTGGAGGAGTCCGCCCTGGCCGCCGACCCCGCCGAGGTGCCGGGGCTGGCCGAGGCGCTGACCGGGTTCCCCCCGCCGCCGTCCCGCCGGACGGATCCCGTGCGGGCCCCGGACTGGCTGCTTCCGGAGGGTTTCGGCACCCCGGTGTCGCTGCTGGTCACCCCGCTGCCGGGCGACGCGGTCCCGGCGGGCGCACTCGTCCTGCTGCGCCGCCCCGGTGGGCCGTTCACGGTCGAGGAGGAGGCCTTCGCCCGGGTCTTCGCCGCCCGCGCCGGCGCCGCGATCTCCGCCTCCGTCCGCTACACCGAGCAGGCGCGCAGCGCCGCCGTGCTCCAGGAGGACCTGCTGCCGCCGCGGCTGGGGCCCATCAGGGGCACCGAGGTGGCGGGTTCCTACCGGCCGTCCCGTGAGACGCTGCGCGTCGGCGGGGACTTCTACGACACCTACCCGGCGAAGGACTCCGACGGCGAGAGCACCGTGGTGCTGGGGGACGTGTGCGGCAAGGGCCTGGAGGCCGCCGTCCTCACCGGCAAGATCCGCAACACCCTCAGCGCCCTGCGATTGGTCGAGACCGACCACGTGCGGCTGCTGACACTGCTCAACCACGCGCTCCTCGACACCGCCCACACGCGCTTCGCCACCATGGTGCTGGCGGGCGTCACCCCGCTCGGCCGCGGTCAGGTGCGGCTGCGGCTGACCACGGGCGGCCATCCGGCCCCGCTCATCCTGCGGGTCTCCGGCGATGTGGAGGAGGCCGGCACCTCCGGCACCCTGATCGGCGCGGTGCCCGACGTGCGGGCCACGACCTTCACCACGGTGCTGCAGCCCGGCGAGAGCTGCCTGCTGTACTCGGACGGGGTCACCGAGGCCCGCGGCGGGGTGACAGGCCGTGAGTTCTTCGGCTCCGAGCGGCTGAAGACGACCGTGGCCGACTGCGTCGGCATGCCGGTGGAGTCCCTGGTCGAGCATGTGGAGATGCGCACCACCGAGTGGCTCGCCGACCGCCCCCACGACGACATCGCGCTGGTCGGCGTGGCCGCCCCGCGCGGCACCGTCCGAGTACGGTGAACGGCCCACGGAGCGGCCGGGTGCACGGGACGGGCACCGTGAGCGCGCGCAGGGCGCCCTGCGGACCGCCGGAGGCGCACGGCCCCGGCGCCGCACCCTGACCGGTCATACTGGTGTCATGACCAGCGCGGCGAGGCAGAGAGCGAGATCCGGCGCATGACGCAGTCCCCCGCCCGGCAGACCGCGCCGGCGGCCGAGGAGCCGCGTCTGACGGTGGACGAGCTCGCGGCACGGTCCGGTACGACGGTCCGCACGATCCGCTTCTACAGCGCCAAGGGCCTGCTGCCGCCGCCGGAACTGGGCACCCGCCGCATCGGTCTGTACGGGCCGGACCACCTCGCCCGGCTGGCGTTGATCGAGGAGCTGCAGCGGCAGGGGCTGACCCTGGCCGCGATCGGCCGCTACCTGGAGCAGCTGCCCGCCGACATCACCCCCGAGGACCTCGCGCTGCACCGGGCGCTGGTGGCGACGTGGATGCCCGACGCGGCGGAGGAACTGGCCCGGGACGGGCTGGAGCAGCGGGCGGGCCGGCCGCTGAGCGGCCACGACCTGGACCGGCTCGCCGCCATGGGCGTCCTGCACCCCACCGCGGACCCCGGTGTGCTGCTGGTGAACCCGGCGCTGCTGCACCTGGGGGTGCGCCTGCTGGACGTGCCGATCCCGCTGGAGACGCTGCTCGCCACCCGGGAGATCGTGCTGAAGCACGCCCGCGCGGTCGCCCACGAGCTGCACCGGCTCTTCCAGCAGGAGGTGTGGCAGCCGTACGTGGCCGGGCGCCCGGCGCCCGAGGAGCGGGCCCGGATGCGCAGGCTCACCGACGACCTGCAGCCGATGGTCGTCCAGGCCCTGGTCACCGCCTTCCAGCGGTCGCTCGCCGAGGAACTGCGGGCCACCGCCGCCGGGTTCGGCGACCGGGGGCGCGGCGGGGAGTGAGACGGCGGCGCCGCGGTCCCCCCACCGAGGGGGGCCGCGGCGCCGGCGTCCGGGCCGGTCGTACGGGCCGGTCGTACGGGTCAGCCGTACGGCTCAGCCGTCGGTGAAGGTCTCGCCCCGCCCGGCCTTCCGCACCAGCAGCTCCGGGGCCGCGAAGCGCTCGCCGTACGCGGCCCTCAGCTCCTCGGCGCGGGCCAGGAAGCCGGCCGGGCCTCCGGAGTAGCCGTTGACGTACTGCAGGACACCGCCGGTCCAGGCGGGGAAGCCGATGCCCAGGATGGAACCGATGTTGGCGTCGGTGACGGAGGTCAGAACGCCCTCCTCCAGGCAGCGGACGGAGTCCAGCGCCTCCACGAAGAGCATGCGCTCCTTGAGGTCCTCCAGGGGGACGGCCGCCGCCTCGGGCTTGGTGAAGTGCTCGCGAAGCCCGGGCCACAGGCCCGCCCGCTTGCCGTCGGCGTAGTCGTAGAACCCGGCGCCGCCGCTGCGTCCGGTGCGTCCGAACTCCTCGACCATGCGGTCGACGACGGCATCGGCGGGATGCGGCTGCCAGGTGCCGCCTGCCTCCTCCACGGCGCGCCGCGACTCCTCGCGGATCTTGCGGGGCAGAGTGAGCGTCAGCTCGTCCATCAGGGAGAGCACCTTGGCCGGGTAACCGGCCTGGGCGGCGGCCTGTTCCACGGTCGCGGGGTCGACGCCCTCGCCGACCATCGCCACCCCCTCGTTGATGAAGTGCCCGATGACGCGCGAGGTGAAGAAGCCCCGCGAGTCGTTGACGACGATCGGGGTCTTGCGGATCTGCCGGACCAGGTCGAAGGCGCGGGCGATCGCCTCGTCGCCGGTGCGGGCCCCCTTGATGATCTCGACCAGCGGCATCCTGTCGACCGGCGAGAAGAAGTGCAGGCCGATGAAGTCCTCGCGGCGCTGCACGCCCTCCGCCAGGAGCGAGATGGGCAGGGTGGAGGTGTTGGAGCACAGCAGGGCGTCGGGGGCGACGACGCCCTCGATCTCCTGGAACACCTTGTGCTTCAGGGCCGGGTCCTCGAAGACCGCCTCGATGACGGCGTCGCAGCCCGCCAGGTCCTGCGGGTCGGCGGTGGCGTGGATCCGGGCGAGCAGCTCGTCCCGCTTCTCCTGGGTGGTACGGCCCCTGGCCAGGGCCTTGTCGAGGAGACCGGCGGAGTACGCCTTGCCGCGCTCGGCGGCCTCGGCGCTGACGTCCTTCAGGACGACCTCGATGCCGGCCTTGGCGCACGAGTAGGCGATGCCCGCGCCCATCATGCCGGCGCCGAGCACGGCCACCTTGGTGACGGTGCGGGCCGGTACGTCCTTGGGGCGGCTGGCACCGGAGTTGACGGCCTGCATGTCGAAGAAGAAGGCCTGGATCATGTTCTTGGCGATCGGGCCGGTCACCAGCTCGGTGAAGTAGCGGGCCTCGATGGCGAAAGCGGTGTCGACGTCGACCTGGGCGCTCTCCACGGCGGTGGCGAGGATGTTGCGCTGGGCCGGGTAGGGGGCGCCGGCGAGCTGCTTGCGCAGGTTGGCCGGGAAGGCGGGCAGGTTGGCGGCGAACTTGGGCGTGCTGGGGGTGCCGCCGGGGATGCGGTAGCCCTTGGCGTCCCAGGGCTGCGCCGACTCGGGGTGGGCGTCGATGAAGGCGTGCGCCCTGGCGAGCATGTCGTCGTGGTCGGTCGCGACCTCGTGGACCAGCCCGTTCTCCAGCGCGCGCCGCGGGTCGTACTGGTTGCCCTGCAGCAGCACCTTCAGCAGCGCGTCGGTGATGCCGAGCAGCCGCACCGTGCGGACGACCCCGCCGCCGCCGGGGAGCAGGCCGAGGGTGGCCTCGGGCAGGCCGATCTTCGAGCCGGGCGCGTCGAGTGCCACGCGATGGTGGCAGGCGAGCGCGATCTCGTAACCGCCGCCGAGGGCCGCGCCGTTGATGGCGGCGACGACGGGCTTGCCGAGGGTCTCGATGCGGCGCAGGTCGCGCTTCATGCCCATGCCGGCCTCGAAGATCTGCGGGGCGTCCTCGGGCCCCGCCTTGATCATGTCCTTGAGGTCGCCGCCGGCGAAGAAGGTCTTCTTGGCGGAGGTGACGATGACGCCGCGGACGGAGTCGCGTTCCGCCTCCAGGCGGTCGGCGACGGCCCGCAGGGACTCCCTGAAGGCCTGGTTCATGGTGTTCGCGGACTGGTTCGGGTCGTCGAGGACGAGGGTGACGACCCCGGTCTCGTCCTGTTCCCAGCGGATGGTGGTGTTCGTCGGAAGAGCGGTCATGTTCGGTCGGCTCCGTAGCGGGGTGCGGGACAGCAGGTCAGAGGCGCTCGACGACGGTGGCGATGCCCATGCCGCCGCCGACGCACAGCGTGGCGAGTCCGTACCGCTGGTCGCGGCGTTCCAGTTCGTCGACGAGGGTCCCCAGGATCATGGCGCCGGTGGCACCGAGGGGGTGGCCGAGCGCGATGGCGCCGCCGTTGACGTTGACCTTGTCGTGGCTCAGGCCCATCTCGCGCATGAAGCGCAGGACGACCGCGGCGAAGGCCTCGTTGATCTCGACCAGGTCGATGTCGTCGACGGTCAGCCCGGCCTTGGCGAGCGCCTTGCGGCAGGCGGGGGCGGGGCCGGTGAGCATGATGGTGGGGTCCGAGCCGGAGACCGCGGCGGAGACGATGCGGGCGCGCGGGGTCAGGCCGAAGCGCTCGCCTGTCTCGCGGTTGCCGATGGCCACCAGTGCGGCGCCGTCCACGATGCCCGAGGAGTTGCCCGCGTGGTGGACGTGGTCGATCCTCTCGACCCAGTGGTACTTCTGCAGCGCGACGGCGTCGAAGCCGCCCGCCTCGCCGATCGTGGCGAAGGACGGCTTGAGCCCCGCCAGGCTCTCCGCGGTGGTGCCGGGCCGGATGTGCTCGTCGCGGTCGAGGACGACCAGGCCGTTGCGGTCGACGACGGGGACGACGGAGCGGTCGAAGCGGCCCTCCTTCCACGCCTCGACGGCGCGGGCCTGCGACTCGGCGGCGTAGGAGTCCACGTCGTGGCGGCTGAAGCCCTCGATGGTGGCGATGAGGTCGGCGCCGACGCCCTGGGGCACGAAGCCCGTGGTGTAGCTGGTCATCGGGTCCATGGCCCAGGCGCCGCCGTCGGAGCCCATGGCGACACGGGACATCGACTCCACGCCGCCCGCGAGCACCAGGTCCTCCCAGCCGGAGCGGACCTTGGCGGCGGCCATGTTGACGGCCTCCAGGCCGGAGGCGCAGAAGCGGTTCTCCTGGACGCCGGCCACGGTCTCGGGCAGCCCGGCGGCGATGGCGGCGGTCTTGGCGATGTCGGAGCCCTGGTCGCCGATCGGGGTGACGACACCGAGCACGATGTCGTCGATTGCGGCCGGGTCGAGGCCCGGCAGGCGGCGGCGCAGTTCGTCGATGAGCCCGGTGACCAGGTCGATGGGCTTGGTGCCGTGCAGGGAGCCGTTGGCCTTGCCGCGCCCGCGCGGGGTGCGGATGGCCTCGTAGACGTAGGCGTCGGTGCTCAACGTCGGATGCCTTTCGATGAGGGTGTCGGTGTGGGTGTGGGTGTGGGGGTGGTGCGAGGGGGTGGATCAGCCGAGCAGCGAACGGCCGATGATCTCCTTCATGATCTCCGTGGTGCCGCCGTAGATGGTCTGGACACGTCCGTCGGTGAAGGCCCTGGCGATCGGGAACTCGCTCATGTAGCCGTAGCCGCCGTGCAGTTGCAAACACCTGTCGGTGACCCGCTTCTGCAGTTCCGTCGCCCACCATTTGGCCATCGACGCGTGCACCGCGTCGAGGCGGCCCGCCGCGTGCTCGCCGACGCAACGGTCGACGAAGGCGCGTGTGACGGCGCACTCGGTGGCCATCTCGGCGATCTCGAAGCGTATGTGCTGGAGCCGCGCGAGCTGCCGGCCGAAGGCCTCGCGCTCCTTGACGTAGGTGGTGGTGAGGTCCAGCAGGTGCTCGGCGGCCGCCGCCGCGGCGACGGCGATGGTGAGCCGCTCCTGGGCGAGGTTGGCCATGAGGTGGAGGAAGGCCTGGTTCTCGGTGCCCAGCAGGTTCTCCTTGGGCACCCGTACGTCGCGGAAGAAGAGTTCGGCGGTGTCCTGGGCCCTCTGGCCGATCTTGTCGAGGTTGCGGCCGCGTTCGAAGCCGGGCATGCCGCGTTCCACCACGAGCAGGCTCAGCCCGCGCGCGCCGCCCTCGGGGGTGGTGCGGGCGACGACCACGACGAGGTCGGCGAGGATCCCGTTGGAGATGAAGGTCTTGGAGCCGTTGAGGACCCAGGCGTCGCCCTCGTCGGCGGTGGTGGTGCGGATGCCCTGCAGGTCAGAGCCGGCGCCGGGCTCGGTCATGGCGATGGCCGTGATGGTCTCGCCGCTGCAGAACCCGGGCAGCCAGCGCCGCTTCTGCTCCTCGGTGGCCAGCCCGGTCAGGTACGGGCCGACGATGTCGTTGTGGAGGCCGAGGGCGAGCCCGTGCGCTCCGGCGCGCGCGAACTCCTCGGCCAGCACGACCGCGTAGCGGAAGTCGTCGCCGCCTCCGCCGCCGTACTCCTCCGGCACCGAGAGGCCGAGCAGGCCCTGGCGGCCGGCGGCGAGCCAGGCCTCGCGGTCGACGATGCCGGCCTTCTCCCAGCGCTCGTGGTGCGGCAGCACCTCCCTGGCCAGGAAGGCCCTGACGGTCTCCCGGAACGCCTCGTGCTCGGCCGTGAAGAGGTCGCGCCGCATGCTGGTGCCTGCCTTCCGCCGGTGGCCCGGCTACGGGAGCCGGTCGCCGGCCCGCTCGACGAGGGGGGTGGGCGTCGTGACCCCGGGGACGGACACCGGAAGGTCCCAGTCGCGGGCGACCTCCGCGGTGTGCGCGCCGGGCAGGGCGGGCGGCCGCCGCAGCGCGCCGGGCGTCGCGGAGAAGCGCGGGGCGGGAGCGGGCTGGGTGATGCCGCCGGTGGCGGCGAAGGTGCCGCGGGCGGCCAGGTGGGGATGGGACGCGGCCTCGGCCAGCGAGAGCACCGGCGCCGTGCACGCGTCGCTGCCCTCGAAGACCTCCGTCCACTCCCGACGGGTACGGGACATGAAGCGGGCCGCGATCAGGGTGCGCAGTTCGTCCCAGCGTCCGAGGTCGCCCCGGTCCGGCGCGTCCTCCGGGAGGCCGAGCAGCCGGGCGAACTCCGCGTAGAAGGCGGGTTCCAGGGCGCCGACGGCCATCCAGCCGCCGTCGGCGGTCCCGTAGACGGCGTAGTAGGGGCAGCCGCCGTCCAGCAGGTTGGCGCCCCGCCGGTCCTGCCAGCCGCCGGCGGCGACCATGCCGCGGATCATCGCGCCGAGGTGGGCGACGCCGTCGACGACGGCCGCGTCGACGACCTGGCCGGTGCCGGTGGCGCGGGCGTGGTGCAGGGCCGCGAGCACACCGGTGACCAGGTAGAGGGAGCCGCCGGCGTAGTCCCCGAGCAGATTGGCCGGGATCGCGGGCGGACCGTCGCCGGGGCCGATCATCCCCAGGGCCCCGGCGACGGCGATGTACCCGATGTCGTGCCCGGCGCGCGGGGCGAGCGGCCCGTCCTGACCCCAGCCGGTCATGCGGCCGTAGACGAGGCGGGGGTTGCGGGCGTGGCAGTCGGCCGGGCCGACGCCGAGGCGTTCGGCGACGCCGGGGCGGTTGCCCTCCAGCAGGACGTCGGCACGGGCGGCGAGGTCCAGGACCAGCCGGACGCCCTCCTCGCTCTTGAGGTCGGCGACCACGGAGCGCTTGTTGCGGTTGGTGACGTCGTGCGCCGGGTCGACGCCGAGGCGGGGGCCGCCCGGCCGGTCGACGCGGACGACGTCGGCGCCGAGGTCGCCGAGGAGCATGGCGGCGAAGGGGGCCGGACCGATGCCGGCCAGCTCCACCACGCGCACACCGGCGAGCGGTCCTCCGGCGGAGGACGCTTCTCCCGGCCGTTCCCCCGGTCGTTCCCCCGGTCGCGTTCGCGCCTCGGTCATCGGGGCCTCCGGCTTCGCGACGAGCATGACAGTATTGCTGTAACACTGGCGATGCTATGGATGCGCGATGCCGATGACAAGGGCCGCAGCCCCGGCGGGCCGCGGTTCGTGTGAGGATCACCGCCATGGAGGAGGCACAGTGGCAGAGGTGACGGACATGGCGCCGGCGGACGAGGCCCTACGGGTGAGGCGGCTCTGGCAGGACCTGGGCCTGCCGGGGATCGTGGACGTCCACACCCACTTCATGCCCGACCGCGTGCTGGCCAAGGTCTGGGCGTACTTCGACTCGGCCGGCCCGCTCACGGGCCGACCGTGGCCGATCGCCTACCGCACCGACGAGGACGAGCGGGTGGCCACGCTGCGGGCGTTCGGGGTGCGCGCCTTCACCTCGATGCTCTACCCGCACAAGCCCGCGATGGCCGCCTGGCTGAACTCCTGGGCCGCCGGCTTCGCCGCCCGGACGCCCGACTGCCTGCACACGGCGACCTTCTTCCCGGAGCCGGAGGCGCCGGGCTACGTCCGGCAGGCGCTGGAGGCGGGCGCCCGGGTCTTCAAGTGCCACGTGCAGGTCGGCGCCTTCGACCCCAACGACGCGCTGCTCGACCCCGTCTGGGGCCTGCTCGCGGACAGCGGCGTCCCCGTCGTCACCCACTGCGGTTCGGGGCCCGTCCCCGGCCGCCACACCGGCCCCGGCCCGATCGCCCGGCTGCTGGCCCGGCACCCCCGGCTGCGGCTGGTCGTCGCGCACATGGGCATGCCGGAGTACGGGGCGTTCCTGGACCTCGCCGAGCGGTACGAGGGCGTGCACCTGGACACGACGATGGCGTTCACGGACTTCAGCGAGGCCGACGCGCCCTTCCCGCCCCCGGAGCGCAAGCGACTGGCCGACCTCGGCGAACGCGTCCTGTTCGGCAGCGACTTCCCCAACATCCCGTACGCGTACCCGCACGCCCTGCAGGCGCTGACGCGGCTGGAGCTGGGCGAGGCGTGGGCGCGGGGCGTCCTGTACGGCAACGCCGTCCGGCTCTTCGGGATCCCGCGGTGACGCCGCCCGCGCGCCCCTGCGCGCCCGAGGCGATCACCACGCCGCGGCTGGTGCTCGAACCGCTGCGGGTCGATCACGCGCGGGAGATGGCCGACGTGCTCTGCGACCCCGGGCTCCACGAGTTCACCGGTGGCACCCCGTACGACGCGCCGGGTCTGCGCGCCCGCTACACCCGCCTGGTCGCCGGCTCCGGGGACCCCGCCGTGTCCTGGTGGAACTGGGTGGTCCGGCTGCGCGCGGAGGACCGCCTCACGGGCACCGTGCAGGCCACGGTGGCGTGGGACACCCCCGACGGCACGGTCGCGGAGGTCGCCTGGGTGACCGGCGTCCCCTGGCAGGGCCGCGGCATCGCCACCGAGGCCGCCGTCGCCCTCGTCGCCCGGCTCGCGGCACTCCCCGTGGACCGCGTCGTCGCCCATGTCCACCCCGGTCACGTTGCGTCCCGTTCCGTCGCCGCGGCCGCCGGCCTCACCCCCACGTCCGTCGTCGTGGACGGCGAGGTCCGCTGGCAGCGCGACGTCACCCGGCCCGGCGGGGCACAGGGCGGCTGACGCCGTCCGGGCGCGGCACTCCGCGGTACTCCGGTACTCCGTACGACGACATCGGCGCCCCGCGGCGGGCGCCGTTGCGGGCGTCGGGCGCCGCCGTGATGAAGGATGTCCCCCGCCCGGGACATCCGGTACATCCCGGACGTCCGCCCTACGTCGCACGGGAGGTGCGCCCGCATGGCGCCACGTCCGCACTGGCTCTTCGGCGACCAGCTGGGACCGCACTTCCTCGACCCCGGCGTGCCCGTGGTAATGGTCGAGGCGCGCTCGGCGTTCGCCCGGCGCCGCTCGCACCGGGCCAAGGCCCACCTCCTGCTGTCCGCGATGCGGCACCGGGCGGCGGAACTCGGCGACCGTGTGCGCTACGTGCGGGCCGGCACCTATCGCGAGGGGCTGCGCGAGGCGGCCGGCGACGCGCGGGTGACGGTGTCCCGGCCGAGCTCGCGGGCCGCGCTGCGGCTGGTGGAGTCGATGGACCGGGTCGAGGTCCTGCCGGACCGCGGATTCCTGGTGTCGCGCGAGGAGTTCGCCGGCTGGCTCGAGGATCGCGGCGGGGCACGCCTGCGGCTGGAGGACTTCTACCGCTGGGTGCGCCGCTCCCACGACCTGCTGATGGACGGCGGCGAACCGGCCGGCGGCCGCTGGAACCTGGACCACGACAACCGGGAGCCGCCCCCGCGCGACCGGGACGACCTCGGGGTACCGCCGCCCTGGCGGCCGCACGAGGACGAGATCGACGAGGAGGTCCGGCGCGACCTCGACCGCTGGGAGCGCGAGGGCCGGGTCCGCTTCGTCGGCCGCGACGGCCCCCGGTTGTTCCCCGTGACCCGGCGCGAGGCCCTGTCGGCGCTGCGCTCCTTCGTCGCGCACCGGCTGCCGGAGTTCGGGCGGTACGAGGACGCCATGCTCGCCGGGGACCCGGTGATGAGCCACAGCCTGCTCTCCGCCCCGCTGAACCTGGGGCTGCTGCACCCCGCCGAGTGCGTCGAGCGGGCCGAGCGCGCGTTGCGCTCAGGTGACGCGCCGCTGAACAGCGTGGAGGGCTTCGTCCGGCAGATCGCCGGCTGGCGGGAGTACGTGCAGCAGTTGTACTGGCACTTCGGCGCGGACTACCGGCAGCGCAACGAACTGCGGCACCACACACGGCTGCCGCGCTGGTTCCTGGAACTGGACGCGGACGCGGTGCGGGCGCGCTGCCTGTCGACGGTGCTGGCCCAGGTCCGCGACACGGGGTGGACCCACCACACCCCCCGGCTGATGGTGCTGGGCAGCCACGCGCTCCAACACGGCTGGGATCCGGCGGAGTTGACCGACTGGTTCCACCGCTGCTTCGTCGACGGCCACGACTGGGTGATGGCGCCGAACGTGGTCGGGATGTCCCAGTACGCGGACGGCGGGCTGATGACGACCAAGCCGTACACCTCCGCGGGCGCCTACATCCACCGCATGAGCGACCTCTGCGACGGCTGCGCCTACCGGCCCGCCGAACGGACGGGCGAGCGCGCCTGCCCGTACACCACCGGCTACTGGTCCTTCGTGCACCGGCACCGCGATCTGCTCGCCGCCAACCACCGTACGGCGAGGGCGGTTCGAGGTCTGGAGCGGCTCGGGAACCTGCCCGAGGTGCTGGCGCTGGAGGAGGAACGCGGGCGACGGGCTCCGTGACAGTGCGCAACCCAGGCCGTGCAGCGGGTACCCGTAGACAAGTACCCCCTGGCGATACCTACGAAAGAGAGTCACTTGGTCACTCTGAGTAGCGAACCCATGCACTTCAAGCACGTATAGTTACCTGCGTCACACCAGTTACAGGGAACGGTTCAGGGCACCACGTGAGTCTCATACGTAGGGCCGCAGTTGGGCACTTGAGCTGGTTGCTGCCCGACGCGCAGGAGAAGTGAGGAGAAGCCATGCGACCGTTCGCGCTGATTCATGCCCGGCCGGCCACACCCGAAACATTTGTAGCGCCGTACACCTACGATTCCGCCCTGCAGCTGAACGTGCTCCCCGACGGACGCCCCGTCATCACCGACCGCGCGCTGCTGCTCGCCACGGCCGCCACCGTCTCCACCGCCGGCTCCAAGACGCACTTCGACGACTGAGCACCCCGAACCCCCATGACCGTCCTGATCCTCACCTCACCCGAGGACGTGACAGCCGACCTGGTGGTGGCGGCGCTGCACGACCGCGGGACACCGGTGGTCCGCCTGGACCCTGCGGACCTGCCCGGTGAGGTCTCCATGTCCGCCGAGTACGTACGCGGTGACGTACGCGGGTATCTGTCGGTCCAGGAGCGCATGGTGAGCATGGACAGCGTGCGCTCCATCTGGATACGAAGACCCGGCACACCCGGCGCGGGCGCGGCGGAGCAGTCCGAGTGGCTGACCGCCGAGGCCGGCGCGGCACTGTACGGGGCGCTGCGCTGCGTGCGGGCCCGGTGGATGAACCACCCGGCCGCCGCGGCGCAGGCCCGTTACAAGCCGTGGCAGTTGTTCACCGCGCACCACTCGGGGTTCGCGGTCCCCGCCACGCTCATCACCACCTTCCCGCAGGCGGCACGGGAGTTCGCCGAGCAGCATCCGCAGCTGGTCGTCAAGTCGGTCTCCGGCACGCACCCGGGCGATCCGCCGATGGCGCTGCCGACCACGCTGGTCGCCCCGGACGCCGACTTCTCCGCGGTCGCGGCGGGGCCGACGCTGCTGCAGCAGTACATACCCAAGGCCGCCGACATCCGCCTGACCTGTGTGGGGACGGGGTTGTTCGCGGCCCGCAAGAAGTCCGGTCCCGGCCAGGTCGACGGCCGGTTCAACAGCCCCGAGGACGCCGACTGGGAGCCCGTGGAGCCGCCGGTGCGCATCGCGCGCTCGGTGCGGGAGTACATGGCCGCGGCCGGACTCGCCTACGGCGCCTTCGACTTCGCCGAGGACACCGACGGGACCTGGTGGTTCCTGGAGTGCAACCAGGGCGGTCAGTTCGGCTTCGTCGAGCTGGCGACGGGGCAGCCCATCACCGCGGCCATCGCCGACTGGCTGGCCGGCGGTCAGGACTCCCGCACGCCCCACGGGGAGCCGTAGGAGGTCAGCAGGTCGAGGAAGGGACGCGGGGCCAGGGCCTCGGGGCCGAGGACGCCGCTGCCCGCCCAGGTGCCCGCGGCCATCAGCTCCAGGGCCACGACGGGGTTGACGGCCGTCTGCCAGACGACGGCCTGCGAGCCGTACTCGCGCATCGACCACTGGTTGTCGACGACGTGGTACAGGTACACCTCGCGCGCCCGGCCGTCCTTCGTCCCCTTCACCCACGTTCCGGCGCAGGTCTTGCCGTGCATGCGCTCGCCCAGCGTGGCCGGGTCGGGCAGGCAGGCGGCCACGACGTCCCGCGGGCTGACCCGGACCGGACCGCGGTCGCTCTGCACGGTGACGGGTCCGGTGCGGTCCAGGCCGAGCTGGTGGAGGGTCCTGAGGGTGCCGATGAACTCCTCCCCCAGGCCGTACTTGAAGGTCACGCGTCCGGCGTCGACCCAGCGTGGCATCAGCAGCACCTCCTCGTGCTCGACGTTCACGCAACCGACGGGCCCGATGCCCTCGGGGAAGTCGAAGACCTCGGGCTCGCTGAAGGGCTCGGTCGTGAACCAGCCGCGTCCTGTCTCGTAGACCACCGGCGGGTTGAGGCACTCCTCGATGGTGGTCCAGATGCTGAACGACGGTGCGAAGTCGTAGCCGTCGACGGTGAGGTTCGCGCCGTCGCGCACCCCGATCTCCTCGATCGTGTCGAACAGCTCGTCGGCGGCGTAGCGGGCGAAGACGTCCGACAGGCCCGGCTCCACGCCCATCCCGACCAGGGCCAGCCGTCCGGCCTTCTCCCACTCGGCGGCCCGCTCGAACTGGGCGTCGCCGAGCTTGACCCCGCACTCCTCGTAGGGGCGCTCCGGGTGCGGTCGGGACAGCGACATCGCCATGTCGAGGTAGTCGGCGCCGGCGGCGAGGGCGGCGCCGAACAGGGGCATCACGAAGCGCGGGTCGGTGGCGTTGAGCAGGACGTCGCAGCCCCGCTCGGTGAGCAGCGCGGTGACCGCGGCCTCGTCGGAGGCGTCTACGGGGGCGGCGGAGAAGCGGCCGGTCCCGTCGTCCACGGCCGCCACGGCGGCCTCGGCGCGGGCGAGGTCCCGGTCGGCGACGACCATGGCCTCGAAGAACGAGCGACGGGCGGCGATCCGGGTGATCGCGGTACCCACCCCGCCGGCTCCCACAAGCAGTACACGCATGGCTGACAAGTCTCCGTTCCGAGGCGGAGGCGCCTCTGCCCAGGGATGAAACGCCGCCCCGCGACGTATGGTCAATGGTGTTGGCATAAGCTCGGCGCGGCGAAAGGGGAGGGGCTCGTGCCCAAGAGGGTCGTCCAGGAGGCGGCACGCCGGCGCCGCCGCCCCACCAGGAACGGGGCGGTGCTCTCGCACCGGCTGATCGTCGACACCGCGCTGCGCATGCTGCACGAGCACGGCTCGGCCGGGCTGACCGTACGGCGGCTGGGCACCGCGCTGGGTGCCGACCCGAGCACGCTGTACCGCTACTTCCGCGGCATGGACGACCTCACCCTGGCCATCGCGGACGACCTGATGGGCCGGGCGATGGACGGCTGGGAGTCCACCGGCGCCTGGCGTACCGACCTGCGCGGCCTGGGGCTGCGCATCCACACCGCGTACCTCGCCCACCCGCAGGCGGCGGTGCTCACCGCCAGCCGGGTCTCCGGGCGCGCCCGCGAGACGGCGGCCGACGAGGCGGTCCTCGGCATCCTGCGCACCGCCGGGTTCCCCGACCCCGCCGCGGTCGCGATCTACCAGGCCTTCATCGACCAGGCCCTGGCCTTCGCCGCGCTGGACGCGGCGACCCTGGCCCTCCCCGAGGCCGCCCGCGCCGCCGACCGGGACGTGTGGCGCGAGACGTACGCGCGGCTGCCGGCGCGGACCCATCCGCACATCGCGGCCACCGCCGGCCTGCTGGTCGCCCGTATGAACCGCAGCGCCTACCCCACCGCCCTCGACATGCTGCTCGACAGCGCCACGTCCCGGCTGGCGGCGTCGCGGCAGGACTGAGGGCTCACCTCCCGTTCACCTCGCCTCCGCATACTGGAGGCCTGACCCGCCCGTGACCTGCGCGGGTCACGGTACCGAGCGATGCGAGACAGGCTGGTGGGACGTGCGGGTGCTGGTCGTGGAGGACGAGGAGATGCTCGCGGACGCCATAGCCGAGGGACTGCGGCAGGAGGCGTTCGCGGTCGACGTCGTCCACGACGGCGAGGCGGCCCTGGAGCGCCTGTCGGTCAACGAGTACGACGTGATGGTCCTCGACCGCGACCTGCCGGGACTGCACGGGGACGAGGTGTGCCGGCGCACCGCCGCCGACGCGGCCGACGTGCGGATCCTGATGCTGACCGTCTCCACGACGGTCGCCGAGCGCGTGGCCGGGCTGCGCCTCGGTGCGGACGACTACCTGGTCAAGCCGTTCGCGTTCGCCGAACTGGTGGCCCGGATCCGGGCCCTGGGGCGCCGGGTGCGGCCGCCCGCCCCGCCGGTGCTGGAGCGCGCGGGCATCCGGCTCGACCCGCACCTGCGCGAGACACGCCGCGACGGCCGTGCCGTGCCCCTGTCGCGCAAGGAGTTCGCGGTGCTGGAGGAGCTCCTGCGCGCCCAGGGCGGCCCGGTCTCGGCCGAGTCCCTGCTGGAGCGGGTCTGGGACGAGAACATCGACCCGTTCACCACGATCGTCCGCGTCACCATCCGCGGCCTGCGCCGCAAGCTGGGCGAGCCCGGGGTCGTGGAGACCGTCACGGGTGTGGGGTACCGCATCCGATGAGCACCGTGACCGGCGCACCGTCCGGCCGTGTCTGGCGCGGCAGCCTGCGCGTGCAGCTGACCGCCGTCTTCGGCCTGCTGTTCTTCGTCGCCGCCACGGCCGTGCTCGCCGGATCGCTGATCCTGGTGCGCAACGGCATGCGCTACAGCCTCGACCTCGCCTTCGATCCGCGGGTGTTCCCCGTCTCGAACGAGATGACCAAGGCCGTCATCGTGTCCTCGATGGAGAGGAACCTGCTGGCCAAGGGCGGGATCACGGTCCTGGTGGTCGGCGTGCTCGCGACGACGGCCGGGTGGCTGGCCGCCGGGCGGCTGCTGCGCCCGCTCCACCGGATCACCTCCACCGCCGAGCGCATCGCCGGCCGTACCCTGCACCGCCGCATCGCGCTGGAGATGCCTCCCGGCGAGGTGAAGCGGCTGGCGGACACCTTCGACCGGATGCTGGACCGGCTGGACGGCGCCTTCGCGGGGCAGGAACGGTTCATCGCCAACGCGGCGCACGAGCTGAAGACCCCCCTGGTGATCAACCGCACCCTGGTCGAGGTCGCCATGAACCGGCCCGACGCCCCGGTGGAGCTGCTGCGGCTGGGCGAGAACCTGCTGGCCGTCAACGCCCGCCACGAGCGGTTGATCGACGCCCTGCTCACCCTGGCCCGCGCCGAGGACGCGCTGACCGACCGCGTCCCGCTCGACCTCGCCGACGTGTGCGACGCCGTCGTGACCGCGGCGGAACCCGAGGCCGAACGGCAGCGGGTGCGGCTGGAGGCCGGGCTGGACCCGGCGCCGTCGATCGGCGACCCGATCCTGCTGGAGCAGTTGGTGCGCAACCTCGTCGACAACGCGGTCCGCTACAACGAGTCCGGCGGTCTGGTCCGGGTCACCACCGCCCACGACCGGCACGGCCCGCGCGTCGTCGTCGCCAACACCGGCGCCAGGATCTCGGCGCACGAGATCCCGGTGCTCTTCGAGCCCTTCCGACGGCTCACCGACCGCGTGGGGTCCGCGCGCGGCAGCGGTCTCGGCCTGTCGATCGTACGGGCCGTGGCGCGGGCCCACGGGGGTGACGTGACGGCGGAACCCCGTCACGGGGGCGGGCTGACGGTCACCGTCGCGTTGCCCGCCCGGCATGACCACGCACGCCTGACAGGAGCGTGAGGTCCGGCGCCCGCCGCCGGTTCACGCGCAGCACTACGGAGTACGACGTATGGAACACCCCCGGACGAACCGACATCCCGGGACGAAGCCGCGGCGGCGGGTGCTGGTACGGCGCCTCGCCATCCTCGCCGTCCTCGCGGTCCTCGCCGTGGGTCTGGGCTCGGTGCTGACCGAGCGGCACGACCACGAGCGCGCGGTCCCCGCGACCGCCCAGCACGGACCGGCCGCCGCCACGGCCCCGGCGACCACGCCGGCCCCCGGCACCACGCCGAAGCCGAAGCCGACCCCGACCCGGGTGCCGGAGCACGGCGACGGCAGGTTCACCGAGGCCCCCGGCACCTCGCGGACCATCGGGCACGGCACCCCGCTGCGGTACGGCGTGGAGGTCGAGGACGGCACCGGGTTCTCGGCCGCCTCGGTGGCCGCGGAGGTCGGCCGCATACTCGCCGACAAGCGCGGCTGGACGACGGCCGGCGCCGCCTTCCGGCGCGTCGACGCTCCGCCGTACGACTTCCTCGTGCGCCTGGCCACCCCGGACACCACGGACGCGCTGTGCGCGGTGTACGGCCTGGACACCGGCGGCGAGGTGAACTGCAGCGGCGGCAAGGACGTCGTGGTCAACCTCAAGCGCTGGGTGCTGCTGAGCCCGTACTACAAGGGCCGCCCGGCCGAGTACCGCGCCCTGATCATCAACCACGAGGTCGGGCACCGCCTCGGCCGCGGCCATCGCGGCTGCCCCGGCCCCGGGCGCCCCGCCCCGGCGATGATGCAGCAGATCAAGGGCCTGCACGGCTGCACCCCCAACGCCTGGCCGTACGACCGCCACGGCCGCGCGATCACCGGCCCCGCCGTCCCGTGACGGCCCGGCCGTCTCGGACTCCGCGACCTTCCGCCCGGCGCCGCTGACCGGCCGCCGGTGGGCGCGCCCGCGGTGACGGAACCCCGCCGAGCGTGTACACGTCGCTCCACGCGCCACGGCCGAGGCTCCGACACGGCCGACGCGGCACCTGTGGTCGCCCAACGGAGCGGGTCGCCTCCTGCTGCGTGGTGCGAACTCCGGGGTGGCTCGCGCCGGCCAGGTCGCACCGCGTCGGGCCGCGCCGCCGCAACCTCACGCCCCCTCGGCCCGACCGGACACACGGACCTGCCGCTGCACATGCCTCGTGAGAGCCACCGCCCCGGCCCCGGCCGGTCCCCAGGCATCGCGGACGCGGACCCCGGGGGGCCCGGTGCGGGGTTCCGCCCGGTCGAGTCCGCCGAAGGCCCCGGCGTCGGCCGCGCCGCGACGCCCTCTGGCGCAAGGCGCGCCGCGCCGCTTTGCTGGGGTGCGGACCGCTCTGCCCGTGCCCCGCCGTCGAGCCCGAGGACAGGACGACATGACCGCGGAGACCACCGCACAGCCCGAGGACGCCGCTGCGGACGTCCTGCCCGTCCCCGGCCCGCGCGGACTGCCGCTGATCGGCAGTCTTCCGGCCTTCGCCCGTGACCCGCTCGCCTTCTTCGTCACGCTGCGCGGGCACGGCGACCTCGTGCGCTGGCGGCTCGGCCCGCAGCGTGCGCTGTTCCTGTCCCGGCCGGAGCACATCGGCGAGCTGCTGACCGGCGTCGAGACCGTCTTCCGCCATCCCGAACTCGGCTGGGCGTTCAAGCTGGTGCTCGGCGACGGCGTGGTCACCAGCGAGGGTCCCGCCTGGCGCCGCAAGCGGGCGCTGGTGCAGCCCGCCGTCCGCCCGCGTCAGGTCCGGTCGTACGCGGACACGATGGCGGAGAGCGCGGCCGCCACCGCGGAGCGCTGGAGCGCGGGCCGGCACATCGACGTACGGCGGGAGATGCTGGCCCTCACCCAGCGGATCGCGGTGCGGACCCTGTTCGGCGCCGACACGGCGGGACGGGAGGACGTGATCGGCCGGGCGATGGACGTCGCCCAGCGCGCCATCGGCGACGAGTTCCGGGGCGTCACCCTGTTCCTGCCGCCGTGGGTTCCGACGCCGGGCCGCAGACGGCTCAAGGCGGCGGTCCGGGTCGTCGACGCGGAGGTGGCCCGGGTCACCGACGCCCGGCGGCGCAGTGGCGAGGAGCGCGACGACCTGCTGAGCCGGCTGCTCGCGGCCGTCGACGAGGAGGGCCGCCCGCTCACCGACCGGGAGGTCCGGGACGAGGCGGTCACGCTCTACATCGGCGGCCACGAGACCACCGGCACCACCCTCACCTGGGCCTGGTACCTGCTCGCGCGCAACCCCGCCGCGCGCGACCGGCTCACCGAAGAGCTCGCCCGGGTGCTGGGCGACCGCGACCCGCGCTTCGACGACCTCAAGGAACTGCACTGGACCGAGCAGGTCGTCAAGGAGACGTTGCGGCTCTACCCTCCCGTGTGGCTGATGACCGGCATCGCCAAGGAGGACTCCGTGCTCGACGGGCGGCCGGTCCCCGAGGGGACGGTGCTGTGGTCCAGCCAGTGGAGCGCGCACCGCGACGCGCGCTGGTTCCCCGCGCCGGGGGAGTTCCGGCCCGAGCGCTGGGAGGGCGAGGAGGCCGCCGCACTGCCGGACCACGCCTGGTTCCCCTTCGGCGGCGGCGCGCGGGCCTGCCTGGGCGCCCGCTTCGCGATGGTGGAGGCGGTGCTGGTGCTGGCCACCCTGGCCCGGCGCTTCCACGTCGACGTCGACCCCGGCGAGATCCCCCCGCGCCCGGGCCTGACCCTGCAGCCGGGCCGGGAGGTGACCGCGACGCTGCGCGCCGTCTGAGCGGGCGGCCCCGCCCGTACGGGTAGGGTCGCGACGGTGGCACCGGAACCCGACGGGCTGTTCCCGCTCGACGACGTCCTGCCCCCGCGGAAGGCGGCGGCGGGCGGCGCGTCGTTCCGCGACTCCCCCGCCGCCGCACGCCTGCTGGACGTCCGCACCGTGTACGCCGAGCCGGCGGCGGCCGCCTCCCCGCGGGGGCGGGAGATCCTCGCCCGCTTCCCGGCCGCCGAGGTCGTCGAGGTGCCGTCGCACTGGCGGATCCCGGGCCTGCACGGCAACGAGGGCAACGCGGCGCGCTGGGTACGGGTGAAGACGCGGACCCTGGTCCTCGGGGTGAAGAAGACGCTGACCGTCCGCCCCAACGGCCGTTCCGCCGACTGGATCGCGCCCGGCGCCTCCAACGGCTGCGCGATGGCCTGCGCCTACTGCTACGTCCCGCGCCGCAAGGGCTACGCCAACCCTGTCACCACCTTCACCAACATCGACCGGATCGTCGGCCGCATCGCCCGGCACGTCGCCGAGCAGGGCCGCAAGCCCGAGCCCAACCAGTGCGACCCGCTGGCGTGGGTGTACGACGTCGGCGAGAACGGCGACTGCTCGGTGGACGCCCTGATCTGCGACAACACCGCCGACCTCGTGTCGGCGTTCGGCCGGTGGCCGACGGCGAAGGCGTCCTTCGCGACCAAGTTCGTCAACCCCGACCTGCTGCGGCTCGATCCGCGCGGACGCACGAGGGTCCGCTTCTCGCTGATGCCGCCCGAGGACTCCCGGCTGCTGGACGTCAGGACCAGCCCGGTGGCCGAACGGATCGCCGCCGCCGGCGACTTCCTCGAGGCCGGGTACGAGGTGCACTTCAACCTGTCGCCGGTCGTGGTGCGCCCCGGCTGGCAGGACGCGTGGGGGGAGTTGTTCCGGCATCTGGACGACGTCCTTCCGGCGGCGGTGAAGGCCCAGGCCGCGGCCGAGGTGATCATGCTCACCCACAACGCCGGGCTGCACGAGGTCAACCTGGGCTGGCACCCCCGGGCCGAGGAACTGCTGTGGCGCCCCGCGCTGCAGGAGCCCAAGCGTTCGCAGAACGGGGACCTCAACGTGCGCTACCGCGCGGCGGAGAAGGCGGCGTCCGTACGCCGGTTGCTGGCGCTCGCGGCGGAGCACGCGCCGTGGCTCCGCGTCCGCTACGCCTTCTGAGGGCCCGCCGCGGAAGTTCCCGTCCCCGGCGTGATGCAGCCCACGTACGAAACCGTTTCGTTTCGATGAGCCCCGACCCTATGCTCTGAGGAGTACGAAACCGTTTCGTTCAGGACGGAGAGGGTCCATGACCGCACCGGTCACCACCCGCCGTGGCAGCCGCCTCACCGCGGAACGCGAGGCCGCGGTCCACGCGAGCACGCTCGACCTGCTCCGCGAGGTCGGCTACGAGGCCCTGACCATGGACGCCGTCGCCGCCCGCGGCCACTGCAGCAAGGCCACCCTGTACCGCCAGTGGGGCGGCAAGGCCGCGCTGGTCGCCACGGCCCTGCGGCACGGGAGGCCCGTCGGCCCCGGGGACATCGACACCGGGAGCCTCCGCGGCGACCTGCGCGCCCTGCTGACCCTAGACGACGACCGGCAGCTGGAACGCGACTGCGCCCTCATGCGCGGCCTGGCCATGGCGCTGCACGGCAACCCCGACCTGATGCGCGCACTGCACGAGTTCATGATCCAGCCGGAGCGCTCCGGCCTGGACACCCTGCTGCGGCGCGCCGTCGACCGCGGGGAGATCCACGCGGACGACCCGGCGCTTCCCTACCTCCTGCAGATGCTGCTGGGCGCCTTCTTCACCCGGAACGTGCTCGAGGACCTGCCGCCCACCCGTGCCTACCTGCTGGCCTTCCTCGACGCGGTGATCCTGCCCGCACTCGGCCTCCGTCCCGGCCCCGACCCCGCTCCCGACCCCCACCCCGCCGCCGCGTCCGCTCCCTGACGGCGACCGTCCTCCACCGCCCCTCGAACCCGACAGGGAGTACACCCCGTGGCCACATTCCTCTACCGGACCGGCCGGTTCGCCTTCCGGCGACGGCACTTCGTCGTCCTGATCTGGGTGGCGCTGCTCGCCCTCGCCGGTGTCGGCGCCGCCAACGCGCCAGCCGCCGGCAGTTCGTCCTTCTCCGTGCCCGGCACCGAGTCCCAGAAGGCCTTCGACCTCCTCGACGAGCGCTTCCCCGGCGCCGGCGCCGACGGCGCGACCGCACGCGTGGTCTTCAAGGCCCCCGCCGGCGAGAAGCTGACGGAACCCGCCGGGAAGAAGGCCGTCCGGAAGGCCGTGGCCGAACTGCGGCAGGGCGCCGAAGTCGCCTCCGTCGACGACCCGTACACGGCCGGGGCGGTGAGCAAGGACCGGACGATCGCCTACGCGCGAGTGGCGTACGACGTCCCAGGCATGGAACTGCGGGACTCCTCCCGCGAGGCCCTGGAGACCGCGGCCGAGCACGCCCGCGACAGCGGGCTGACCGTGGAGATCGGCGGTGACGCGCTCCAGACGGCGCCGGAGACGGGGGCCACCGAGGTGATCGGCATCGCCGTCGCCGCCGTCGTGCTGGTGATCACCTTCGGCTCCCTGGTGTCCGCCGGACTGCCCCTGGTCACGGCACTGATCGGCGTCGGGATCGGCGTCAGCTCCATCACCGCGCTCGCGAGCACCCTCGACCTGGGGTCCACCACCTCGATCCTGGCCATGATGATCGGCCTGGCGGTCGGCATCGACTACGCCCTGTTCATCGTCTCCCGCTTCCGGGCCGAACTCGCCGAGGGGCGGCGGGGCGAGGAGGCGGCCGGGCGCGCCGTCGGCACCGCGGGCTCCGCGGTGGTCTTCGCCGGGCTCACGGTCGTGATCGCGCTGGTGGGCCTGTCCGTCGTCGACATCCCGATGCTGACGAAGATGGGCGTGGCCGCCGCCGGCACGGTCGTCATCGCCGTCCTCATCGCCCTCACCCTCGTGCCCGCGCTGATCGGCTTCGCGGGCAAGCGCGTCCGTCCCGCGAACGCCGGCGGCCTCTTCCGCCGCCGCGGCGGGGACGCCCGGCACCACGCCCACCGCGTGCCCCGCGCGGAGCGCCCCAACATGGGCACCCGCTGGGCCCGGTTCGTCATCCGGCGCCCCGTCGCCGTCCTGCTGCTCTGCGTCGCGGCACTCGGCGCGGTGGCCGTGCCCGCCGGCTCGATCGAACTCGGCCTCGGCGACGACGGGTCGCAGCCCGCCTCGACGACCCAGCGCCGGGCGTACGACCTGCTCTCGGAGGGCTTCGGGCCCGGTTTCAACGGCCCGCTGGTCGTGGTCACCGACGCCAAGGGCACCGACGACCCCCGGGGCGTGGTCCGGGACGTCGCCGCGGACCTCAAGGGCCTCGACGACGTGGCGGCCGTGACCCCGGCGACCTTCAACAAGGCCGGTGACACCGCGATCATCACCGTGGTCCCCGCGTCCAAGCCGAGCAGCGGCGAGACCGAGGAACTGGTCGGCGCGATCCGCGCCGCGGGCGGCGGGATCACGGACCGTACCGGCGCCGAGGTCTCCGTCACCGGCACCACGGCGCTCAACATCGACACCTCCCAGAAGCTCACCGACGCGATGCTGCCCTACCTGGCGCTCGTCGTCGGCCTGGCCTTCCTGCTGCTGATCGTGGTGTTCCGCTCGGTCCTCGTCCCGCTGAAGGCCGCCCTCGGCTTCCTGCTCTCGGTGATGGCGGCACTCGGCGCGGTCGTCGCGGTCTTCCAGTGGGGCTGGCTCGGTTCGCTGCTGGGGGTCGAGCAGACCGGCCCGATCATGTCGATGATGCCGATCTTCCTGGTGGGCGTGGTCTTCGGTCTCGCCATGGACTACGAGGTCTTCCTGGTCACGCGCATCCGCGAGGCACACGTCCACGGGGAACGGCCCGGGCAGGCCATCGTGACCGGCTTCCGGCACAGTGCACGGGTCGTCACCGCCGCCGCGGTCATCATGATCGCCGTCTTCGCCGGCTTCATCGGATCCCACGAGGCGATGATCAAGTCGATCGGCTTCGGCCTGGCGACGGCCGTCTTCTTCGACGCCTTCGTCGTGCGGATGGCCATCGTCCCCGCGGTGCTGGCGCTGCTGGGCCGGCGTGCCTGGTGGCTGCCGTCCTGGCTGGACCGGATCCTGCCGAACGTCGACGTCGAGGGCGAGGGGCTGCGCCCCGCCGGCGCGGCGGACGAGGTCGAGGCGCCGGGTCCGGCGGCCGAGCCGGAGCCGGCCCGCGCCTGACCCCCGCGTACGCCCCACCGCGTACGCCCCACCGCGTGCCCCCGGCCCCGCCGCCTCCTGCGGCGGGGCCGGGGGCTGGGTAGCGTGGGGGCGGGCCGTACGAGCGCCGTACCGGCCGCGAAGGGACGGCACGCAGGTGCAGCAGGAATCGGCGGACTTCCCCGCCCTCGCCGCGCCCGGGGCGAAGGACCTGGCCGTGCTCGACGAACGGCTGACCGGCTGCCGGGCCTGCCCGCGGCTGGTCGACTGGCGTGAGGAGACCGCCCGGGTCCGGCGCCGCGCCTACGCGGGGTGGGAGTACTGGGCTCGTCCGGTGCCGGGCTTCGGCCCGCCGGACGCCGCGCTGGCCCTGGTCGGTCTGGCCCCCGCCGCGCACGGCGGCAACCGCACCGGGCGGATGTTCACCGGCGACCGCTCCGGCGACGTGCTGTTCGAGGCCCTGCACGCCGTCGGCCTCGCCTCCCAGCCCACGTCCACGGAACGCGGCGACGGCCTGGAGCTGTACGGGGTGCGGGTCACGGCGCCCGTCCACTGCGCGCCGCCCGACAACAAGCCCACCCCGCAGGAGCGGCTGACCTGCCGCCCGTGGCTGGTGCGAGAACTGGAGCTGCTGCGGCCGACGCTGCGCGCGATCGTCGTCCTCGGCGCGTTCGGCTGGCAGGCGCTGCTGCCCGTGCTCGGCGGCGCAGGGTACCGGCTGCCGCGGCCGCTGCCGCGCTTCGGGCACGGCGCCCACGTGGAGCTGGCGGCCCCCGCGGAGGGGGAGCCGCCGCTGCACCTGTACGGCTGCTACCACGTCAGCCAGCAGAACACCTTCACCGGGCGGCTGACCCCCGCCATGCTGCGCGAGGTCCTGGCGGCGGCCGCCGAGCGGGCCGGACTGCCCGTGACCCGCTGAGGCTCAGCCCGCGACGGGACCTGTCGCTCGGCCCGCGGCTCGGCCCGCGGCGCGCACGATCGCGCCGGCGACCTCGGGCAGCGACTCCGGGTGGTCCTTGAGGAACAGGTTGGGCTCGATGAGCTCCAGTTCCATCACGCGGGGCGTGCCGTCCTCGGCGTCGACCAGGTCCACCCGGGCGTAGAGCAGCTCCGGCCTGCCCGGGACGGCGGCCAGCGCCCGCTCCGCGGCGGCCAGTTCGGCCTCCGTCGGGGTCCAGGGGCGCACTCCGGGGTGGGCGACCTTGCGCTGGTCGTAGCGCGTGTCCGGGGAGAGCACGGCGTTCTTGGCGATGGCGTGCAGGAAGCGGCCGCCGAGGAAGACCAGGGCGCGCTCGCCGGTGGTGTCGATCCGCGGCATGTACGGCTGGACCATCGCGGTGATGCCCTCGTCGTGCATCCGCGCCACGTGCGCCCGCGCCTCCTCGTGCTGCCCGGGGCGGTAGCGCGCGGCGTAGCGGGCGCCCGCGCCCGCCGCGGGCTTGACCACGAACTCGTGGTCGGCGGGCAGCCCGTCGGTGCCGCCGCCCGGCGGCAGGTAGCGGGTGGCGACCGCGGGAACGCCGAGGGAGGCCAGCTCGCCCAGGTAGCGCTTGTCGCAGTTCCAGCGCACGACCGCGGGCGGGTTGAGCAGGGTGGTCGCGGCACCGCAGCGGTCGGCCCAGGCCAGGAACTCCCCGGTGCGCCAGGTGTAGTCCCAGGTCGAGCGTATGAGCGCCAGGTCGAACCCGGCCCATTCGACGCCGGGATCGTCCCAGTTCACGACCGCGGCCTCGGCGCCCGCGGCGGCGACGGCGTCCCGCAGCAGGGGCAGGTCGCGATCGACGGTGCCCTCCGGGAGGTGCGCGGTCGTCACCAGGGCGATCCTCGGCTGCGGCACGGGGGCTCCTCGGGGTCGGGCGGGCGGAGATCTTGCCGTCCCGCAGGCTACCCGGGCGGAATCGCCGGTGGTCACGGGGCCTGCGGGCGGGCCCGTGGCGGCGGTGCACAATGGGCGGCATGCCCAAGTCCCGTCCCGGCCGCCGTTCCGCCCCGCGCCCCCGCACCCGTCCCGTGCCGCACTCCCCCGGCGCGCCCTGCCCCTGCGGGCTGCCCGCCGCGTACGGCGACTGCTGCGGCCGGTACCACTCGGGCCACGCCGCCGCCCCCACCGCCGAGGCCCTGATGCGCTCCCGCTACAGCGCCTACGCGGTGCACGACGCGGCGTACGTGCTGCGCACCTGGCACCCGGAGACCCGGCCCGCGGAGCTGGACCTCGACCACCACATGCGCTGGGAGCGGCTGGAGATCCTCGCCACGACCGACGGCAGCGCCTTCCACAGCGAGGGCACCGTCGCCTTCCGCGCGCACTACGGCCTGCGCGGCGAGCACGACGTGATGGAGGAGAACAGCCGCTTCGTCCGCCATGACGGCGCCTGGGTCTACGTGGCGCCCCTGCCCTGAGCCCCGGACCGCACGACAGGGCAGCCGGAGCGGGGAACGGAAGCGGGGAGGACGTCGTGGAGCGCGGGCCGTCGCTGGGGCGCGAATTCGGATGGCTGTGGACGGCGTACGCCACGAGCACGGTGGGCACGTGGTTCGCGCTCGACGCCTTCCCGCTCATCGCCATCCGCCTGCTGCACAGCAGCCCGGCGCAGGTGTCCCTGCTGTCCGCGGCAGGGCTGGCCGGAGCGGCGCTCATCGCGATCCCGCTCGGCCCCTGGGTGGACCGGCGCCGCAAACGGCCCGTGATGATCGGCGCCGACGTGCTCCGGTTCGCGGTCCTGCTCTCGCTCCCGGTGGCCCATCTGGCGGGGGCGCTGACCTTTCTGCACCTGGTCCTCGTGTCCATCGTCGTCGCCGCCTCCAACGTCGTGTTCACCGCGGCGAGCGGAGCCTGCCTGAAGGCGCTGGTGCGTCCGGAGCACCTGCTGAGCGCCAACGGCCGGTTCGAGTCGACGATGTGGACGGCGACGGCGCTCGGCCCGCCGTCGGGCGGTCTCGCCATGGGGGCGTTCGGGCCCCTGGTGACCACCGTGGTGAACGCGGTCAGCTTCCTGCTGTCGGCGTTCGGCATCCGGGCGATGGGCGGTGAGGACGCGCCACCGGCGCCGAGGACCGCACGGCCCTTCCGCCCCGGAGACCTGCTCGACGGCTGGCGGCGCATCCTGGGCCACCCCACCCTGCGCCTGCTGTTCTTCAACACCACCCTGGTCAACGGCCTGATCATGGCGACCGCACCGCTGCTGGCCGTCCTCCTCCTGCGCGACCTGGGGTTCACTCCCTGGCAGTACGGGCTCGCCTTCGGGGTGCCCTGCCTCGGCGGCCTGGTCGGCTCCCGGCTCTCACGGCGGCTGGTCCCCCGGTACGGGCAGCGCCGCGTGATGGTCGTCAGCGGGGCCCTCAGGGCCTGCTGGCTCGTCGGCCTGGCCTTCGTCCGGCCGGGCCCGTGGGGACTGGTGCTCGTCATCCTGGTCGAGTTCGGCCTGGTCACGTGCGTGGGGGTGTTCAACCCCGTGCTCGCCACCTACCGGCTCGCGCACAGCCCCGCCGACCAGGTCGCCCGCGTCCTGTCGGCCTGGTCCATCACCAGCAGCGCCACCATCGCGGCACTGACGGCCGGTTGGGGCCTGCTCGCCGCCGTCACCGGTCCCCGTACGGCCGTCGCCGCCGCCGGCGTCCTGATCCTGGGTACGGCCTTCCTGCTGCCCTACCGGCGGCGCCTCGCCGCCCCGGACCCCGTCCCCGCGGCCGACCGCGTCTGAGGCGGCGTCAACGCCCGGGGGAGGATCCGGCGCCGGGGGCGCCCGGCCGTACCAGGCCGGTCTCGTAGGCCAGGACCACCGCCTGGGCCCGGTCGCGCAACGCCAGCTTGGCGAAGATCCGGGCGACGTGCGACTTCACCGTCGCCTCGCTCAGTGTCAGCTCCGCGGCCAGTTCGAGGTTGGACAGGCCGCGGCCGAGCAGCGTGAGGACCTCCCGTTCGCGGGGCGTCAGGGCGGCGAGGCCGGCGTGGGCCGAGGGACCGTCCTGCGCGGCACCCGCTCCGGAGGCGAAGCGTTCCACCAGCCTGCGCGTGATCGACGGCGCCAGCAGGGCGTCCCCGGTGTCGACGAGCCGCACGGCCGCCGCCAGGTGCTCGGGCGTGACGTCCTTGAGCAGGAAGCCGCTCGCCCCGGCCGACAGCGCCGTGTAAACGTAGCGGTCGAGGTCGAAGGTGGTGAGGATGAGCACCCGGCACTCCGGGATCTGCTCCAGGATGCGGGCGGTGGCCTCCAGGCCGTCCATGGTGGGCATGCGGATGTCCATGAGCACGACGTCCGGCCGCAGCCTGCGGGCCTCGGCGACCGCCTCCGCGCCGTCCGCCGCCTCGC
Organism: Actinacidiphila glaucinigra; assembly: GCF_900188405.1. Lineage (GTDB taxonomy): Bacteria > Actinomycetota > Actinomycetes > Streptomycetales > Streptomycetaceae > Actinacidiphila > Actinacidiphila glaucinigra. The sequence continues at coordinate 194,729 of NZ_FZOF01000004.1, forward strand.
CGACCACCGTGATGCCGCGCGCGGTGAGGATGAGCCGGAAGCCGGTACGGATGAGCGTCTGGTCGTCGGCGATGAGCACACGCGGGGACGCCCCCTCCGCCGCCGTCACGGCCGGTCCAGCGGGATGCGCGCCCTGACCCGGTAACCGCCGCCGAGACGGCGCCGGGCGTCCAGGTCTCCCCCGTACACCGCGACCCGTTCACGCAGGCCCAGCAGCCCGCGCCCGGTGCCTTCCCGGCGGCGCGGAGCGGAAGTGGCCCCGGGCCCTGTTCCGGTTCCTGTTCCTGTTCCGTTCAGCACGCTGGGGCCGGTGTTGAGCACCTCGACGCGCAGCGCGCGCTCCGCGTACCGCACCGTCACCTCCGCCCTCCCCCCGTCTCCGTGCCGGAGCGCGTTGGTCAGCGCCTCCTGGATGATGCGGTACGCCGTCACGTCGACGCCCTGCGGCAGCGGGCGCGGCTCCCCGGCGACGCGCACCTCGACGGGCAGCCCGGCGAAGGAGACCCGGTCGATCAGCACCCCCAGCCGGTCGAGGCCGGGCTGCGGGGCCAGCGCCTCGCCGCCGCCCCCGCCGGCCCCGTCCGGATCGCGCACCCCGCCCTCGTCGTCCACGCCGCCCGCGGACGGCGCCAGCAGCCCCAGCATGTGCCGCAGGTCCGTCATGGCGCCGCGCCCCGCCTCCTCGACCGACCGGAGCGCCGCCGCGGCCTCGTCCGGCATGGTGCCCAGCACCTCGCGGGCGGCCCCGGCCTGCACCACCATCAGGCTGACGTTGTGACTGACGATGTCGTGCAACTCCCGCGCGATGCGCTCGCGTTCGGCCGCCACCGCGGTACGCGCGGCGATCTCCCGCTCCCGCTCCAGCAGCCAGCCACGCTCCCCCAGGGCCGACTGCCGGCTGCGCCGCGTGCGCACCAGGGCCACCGCCAGGCACACGGCGACCGCGCACGCCACCCCCAGCGCCGCCACCAGCACGTACGGCTCCCCGATCGCCACGGGTTCACCTTCCCAGACGATCACCACGGGCGCATCAGCCCCTGGATGCAGAGTTCTGCATCCCCGGGATGAGATCCCCGTCAAGATGCCATCCGGGGAGGGATGTCCGGGCCGCGCCGGGCGCCTAGCGTCCTGTGCATGGTCACTGAGGACAGCAGCGGGAAGACGGTCGTACGACTCGACGGCGTACGCAGGGAATACGGCGAGACGACGGCCCTGGACGGCGTGACGCTGGAGATCCGCGCCGGCGAGGCGGTCGCGGTGATGGGTCCCTCGGGGTGCGGCAAGTCCACCCTGCTCAACATGATCGCCGGCCTCGACCGGCCCACGGCCGGCACCGTGCTGGTGCACGGCGAGGACGTGGGGCGGTTGAGCGAGAAGGGCCTCGCCCTGTACCGGCGACGCCGCATCGGCATGATCTTCCAGTTCTTCAACCTCGTCGACGACCTGTCCGCACTGGACAACGTCGCGCTCGCCGCCCAGCTCACCGGCACCCCGGCCCGTCCCGCCCGGCGCCGCGCCATGGAACTCTTCGAGGAACTCGGCATCGCGGACCGCGCCAACGCCCACCCGGCCGTGCTGAGCGGCGGCGAACGCCAACGGGTCGCCGTGGCCCGCGCGTTGATGAACCGGCCCGCCCTGCTGCTCGCCGACGAACCGACCGGCGCCCTGGACAGCCGCGCGGGCGAGCAGGTGATGGACCTGCTCCTCGACCTCAACCAGATCGGCCAGACGCTCGTCCTGGTGACGCACGACGAGCACCTGGCGCGCCGCTGCGCCGGCCGCCTGGTCACCCTCGCCGACGGCCGGGTGACCGGGCAGCACACCCTGGAGCCGTCCGCATGAGGGCGGTGTGGCGGGCCGCGCGGGCGGCCGTACGGCGGCGCAGGCTCCAGACCCTCGTCATCGCTCTGGTGACGCTGACCTCGACGGGGGCGATCGTCGTCGCGCTCGGACTGGTCGACGCCGCCTCCGCGCCGTTCGACAAGGCCTTCGGCGAGCAGCGCGGGCCCCATGTCGTCGCCGCGTTCGACCGGTCCGTGGCCTCGGACGCACAACTGGCGCGGGCGGCACGGGATCCCGGCGTCGAGGCCGTCGAAGGGCCGTTCCCCCGGGCCACGGTCGCGCTGCCGCGGGACACCGCGCAGTACGGGGTCTTCGGCGAGGTCACGATCGTGGGCCGGGCGGAGCCGGGCGGGGAGGTGGACCGGCTCGACCTCTGGGCGGGCCGCTGGGCGACCGCGCCCGGCGAGGTGGTCCTCAACCGGCAGTCGGACTGGACCGCCGACGACCTGGGCAAACGGATCCCGGTCCCGTCCGGCCCCACGCTGACCATCGTCGGCTTCGCCTTCGACCTGAGCCGTACCGCGGACGCCTGGGTGGCACCCTCCCAGATCGACGCGCTGCACCCGGCCGCCACCCAGCTGCTCCTCCGCTTCTCCGACGCGTCGTCGGACACCCTGCTCCGCGAGCGGATGGGCGCGGTGACCGCGCGGCTCCCGCAGGGCGCGCTCGCCGGTTCCGAGTCGTACCTCACGCTCAAGCACCGGATCGGCGCGGCGGCGCGGGCGTACGCGCCGTATCTGTCGGCCTTCGGCATCCTCGGCATCGTCGTGTCCGTGCTGATCGTCGCCAATGTGGTCAGCGGTGCCGTGATCTCCGGCTTCCGGCACATCGGCATCCTCAAGGCCCTGGGGTTCACCCCGGGGCAGGTGCTCGCGGTGTACCTGGTGATGGTGACCGCGCCCGCGGTCCTCGGCTGCGCCGCCGGCGTCTTCGCCGGGAACCTGCTGGCGGCGCCGTTCCTCCGGTTCACGTTCACCGGGCCCGACGCGGGCGTGTTCCACGACAGCGTCGGCATCCCGCCGTGGGTGAACGTGCTCGCCCTGCTCGGCATGCCGGCCGTCTGCGTCCTCGCCGCGCTCGCCCCCTCGCTGCGTGCGCGCCGGCTCTCCGCGGCGCGGGCGATCAGCGCGGGCACCGCCCCGCGGACCGGCCGCGCGCCGGGCGTGCAGCGGCGCCTGGCCGGCAGCCGGCTGCCGCGCTCGGTGAGCCTCGGCGTGGGGCTGCCGTTCGCCCGGCCCGGCCGCAGCGCCCTGACGGTGGCGGCGGTGGTCCTGGGCGTGACCACCGTGACGTTCGCCTCCGGTCTGGCCACGACGATGACCCGGTTCGGCAACGCGGGCCGGGACGCCTACCAGGTCACGGTGTACGCGAGCACCGTGCGGCACGGCAAGCTCGTCGAGCCCGAGCACTCCGACCCGGAACTCCACTCCCTGCTCTCCTCGTTGCCAGGCGCCGCCGGGGTCACGGCCCGGGGGGACGTGGAGGTGACGGTCGCCGGTTCCGCCCGGAAGGCGATGCTCGAGGGCCGCCGCGGCGACGGACCCGAACTGGACAGCGTGCTCACCGAGGGCCGCTGGACGCGGCGGGCCGGCGAGGTCGTCGCGGGGACGGCCTGGCTCCGGCAGTCGGGGCTGCGGGTCGGCGACGAGGTGCGGTTGCAGAAGGGCGGGCGGAGCCGGGAGGTGACCGTCGTCGGCGCGTTCATGGAGACCAACGGCGAACTGCTCGCGACCGACTGGGCGACGTTCACGGCACTCGCCCCCGAGGAGAAGCCCATCGCCTACCACGTCAAGCTCCGCGACGGCACCGACCCGGCCGCGTACGCCCGCGCGGCCGCGGCCGCCGACCCGGGCGTCGGCCCGGCGATCACGGGCCCGAACACCATCACCCAGACCGTCGTCGGCTCCGCCTCGGCGCTCACCGCGATGCTGGCCGTCGTCGCGTCCCTCGGCGTCTTCAACACGGTCGTCCTCAACACCCGCGACCGGCGCCGCGACCTGGGCATGCTGAAGTCCATCGGCATGACCCCGCGCCAGGTCACGGTGATGATGACGACCTCGATGGCGGCACTCGGCGCCCTCGGCTCCGTGCTCGGCGTCCCGCTCGGCATCTGGGGCTACAGGCAGGTGGTTCCGCGCATGGTGGACGCCGTCGACATCACCCTCCCCCCGTACATGACGGACGTCTGGCACCCGGCGGCCCTGACCGCCCTCGCCCTGACGGGCATCGCCATCGCGGTCCTCGGCGCGTATCTCCCCGCCCGCCGCGCGGCCCGCCTGACGATCGCCCAGGTGCTCCACAACGAGTGACGGCGCGAACGCGGTTCGGCCGCGAGTCCCCACGCCGGGGTGCCCCTGCCCCTGCCCGTCCGGCGGCAAGGGCACCCGGCGTGGGCCCGCAGGAAGCCCGGGTGGCGGGTTTGCCGCCGGCGTCGCCCAGCCCACGCCCGCCCGTCGGCCGCGCGGGGTGCCCCCGGCGTTCTCAGCCCGCCCACTCGCCCCGGCGCCCGGCCGAGTACCTGCCCCGCATCATGGAGCCGGTGCCGACCGGCCACCCGACATGACGGTCCGTACAGGACCCGGGGTCGGGCAGCCCCACCGCGTCCTGCCGCCGCCCCGGGACAGGACGAGGGGCCCGGGGAGCGGGCCCTGGTGGATCCGCGGCATACCCCAGGCCGAGGCCGTGGTCTGCCTGGCGATGCCGGCCGCCGGTACGTGCGGGCGTCGACGGGCCCGCAGACGCGGGAAGCGACCGGCACCTCGGGTGTTCTGCCCCTTCGCCGAGCGCCCGCGCTTCCGGCAGCAGGCCCGGCGTCGACGGGCGGCGACCACGCGCCCCGACGCGTGCCGGTGCCCGGGCGCCCGCCACTTCCGTGGGGCTGGGCACTTCCGCGAGGGGTGGGGTTCGCGGGATCCTGCGCGGGACCGGGCGACGGTGGTCTTGGGGGTGGGGCGGTGCGGCGAGGCTGGGTACTCGCGCTTCTGGCACTGGCGTCGGGCGTGGTGTCGGTGGCCCTGGCCGTCGCGGTGAACGTCGCCACAGGAGGCGTCCTGCCGCCCGCGCTCCGCCCGTTGGCCGTCTGGGCCTGGCCCGCGGTCGGCGCGGGTGCGGTCGCCGCGGCCGGGCTGGCCCTGTGGCAGCAGCGTCTGCAACTCCCCGCGGCGCCCTCCACGGCGGTCGCGACGGATCCGGCCCCGCGCCTCACCCCCGCGCAACTGCCGCCCGAGGTGGCCGACTTCACCGGAAGGGAGGCCGACGAGGCGGCGCTGCGGGCCGCGATCGCGGGCGGCGCCCGGGTGGTGGCGATCGCCGGCCCGCCGGGGGTCGGCAAGTCGACATTGGCCAACCGGCTGGCGCACCTGCTGCGCGCGGCGTACCCGGACGGCCAGTTGTACGTGAACCTCGGCGCGGGGCGCGGCGATCCGATGAGCACGGACGAGGCGCTCGCCCGGTTCCTGGCCACCCTCGGCGACGCCGAACCGGCCCCGTACGGCGATACCGAAGCACTGACGGCGCGCTACCGCACCCTGGTGGCGGACCGCAGGCTGCTGGTCGTCCTGGACGACGCCCAGGACGCCGACCAGGTACGGCCGTTGCTGCCCGCGGGCCCGCGGTGTGCGGCGATCGTGACCAGCCGCCCGCTGCCGGCCGATCTGCCCGAGGCGGTCGCGTTCGAGCTCGCGCCACTCGCCACCGCCGACGCCTGGTGCTGCTGGCCCGCGTCAGCGGATCGGACGGCGGCGCGGCCGACGCGGAGGCCGCCACGGCGGTGGTCCGGGCCTGCGGTGGGCTGCCGCTGGCGATCCGGGTGGCGGGCGCGCGCGCCGCCCGGTCCCGGCTGGCGGTGGCCGACCTCGCCCGGCGGCTGGAGGACGAACGGACCCGGCTGGACGAACTCCACTTCCGCGCCTGGGCCGTCCGCGCCACGCTCGGCACCGCCTACGAGGACCTGGCCCCGCGGGACCGCCGCCTGCTGCGTCGGCTCGGCGCCTTCCCGGGCGGGGAGTTCCCCGTAGCGGCGGCGGCCGCGCTGGCCGGGACCGGCGGGTCCGAGGCGTGTGACGGGCTCGACCGCCTGGTGGACGCGCAACTCCTGGAGGGCTCGGGCGGGGAGCGGTACCGCCTGCACGACCTGATCCGGCTCTTCGCCCTCGAACGGCTCGCGGCGGAGGAACCACCGGGCTCCGCGGACCGCATCGCCGAACGCCTCCTGGACTGGTACGCGGCCGCGGCCCGGGACCACCCGCCCCGCTGGATCGCGGACGAGGCGGCCAACCTCGCCGCGGTCGCCCGGCAGGGCGCGGCGGCCGGCGCCCACGAGCGCGTGTTCCGGCTGGCCGAGGCCGCCGAGCACGGCTGGCACCTGCAGCACTACCACGCCCAGCGGCTGCGGGTCTGGCGGACGGCCGAGGACGCCGGACGGGCGGCCGGCGACGCGCGCATCACCGCGCGCGCCGCCCTGGTCATCGGCTCCATCCACGGTGCGGACGGCAACCTGGAGCAGGCGGCGCCCCTGCTGCGGGAGGCGGCGGAGCTGGCGGGCCGGACCGGCGACACCCAGTGGGAGGCGGACGCGCACCGCCACCTCGGCGACGTACTGCGGCAGACGGGCGGAACCACCGGGGCCCTGCACCACCTGCGCCGTGCGCGGGATCTGTACCGCGGGCTCGGCATGCCCCCCGAGGAGTCCGACGCACTCGGGAAGCTGGCCACGGTGCACCTGGTGCGGTGGGAGTTCGACGCGGCCGCGCGGGAAGCGGAGCGGGCGCTGGCACTGCTGGCGGGCGGCGCGGGCTCCTCACCCGCGTACGCGCAGCTGCGCGGGCTGGCCGCGGCCGCGTATCTGCGGCTGGGCCGCGTCGCGGAGGCCCGGGCCGCGGCGGAGGAGGCCGTGGCGGTCCACCGTCGCGCCGGCAACCGGCTGGGCGAGGCGTACGGCCTGGGCGGCCTGGGCCTGGTGGCCCGCGAGGAGGGGGACACGGCGACCGCGCTGGCCTGCCACCGTACGGCCTTGCGCCTGTTCGAGGAGCTGGGCAACGCGCCGGGGACCGCCTACGCCCGCGGGGACCTCGGCGGCCTGCTCCTCCTGCTGGGCGATCCCGCCGCAGCGGTCCGGGAGTTCGAGGCCGCCCTCACGGTGCTGAGCGGTCTGCGCCATCCCGTGGCGGAGGGGCTGTGCCGGCTGCACCTGGCCGAGGCGCTGGTCCTCGCGGGTGACCCCGTGGGCGCCGCCCGGGAGCAGCGTTCCGGCGAGGCGCTGCTCGCCGGAACGGACGGCTGGCCGCAGCTCGACGAGGCACGCGCACGCCTCACCGCCCTCGGCCTCCCGGCCACCGCCACGAGCTGAACGACCCCCGCCGGCCCCGCCCGGCAACAGCGATCCCGCGAAGGGCAGCCGGCCGCAACGGACGGCCGACGCCGGCTCGACGAGGCCCGGCACGCCGGACCGCACTCGGCCTCCCCGCAGACACCACCGACTGACCGACCTGCACCTGCACCTGCACCGGCCCCGGCCCCGGCCCCGGCCCCGGCCCCGGCCCCGGCAGGCAACCTCACAGGCACCGCTGCCCGTGAACAGCGTTCCCGCAAGGCGCCACTGGCCGCAACGGCCGGCACGAGGCACGGCCGCGGCCGGCCGCGCCCGGTCTCCCGGCCACCGCCTCCGGCTGAGCGACCGGTCCCGCCTCAGCGCGTGCCGCGCAGCCGTTCCATGTCGCGCCGCTCGCGCTTGGTCGGCCGGCCCGCGCCGCGGTCGCGGACGACCGGCGCCGGCACCGCCTCCGGGGTGGGCGGCGGCGGACTGTTGTCGACGAAGCACTCCGCCGCGACGGGGGCGCCGACCCGCTTCCGCACCAGACGCGTGACGACGACGATCCGCTCGTGCCCCACGCCGCGCAGCCGTACCTCGTCACCGGGGCGCACCGCGTGCGCGGGCTTGACGCGCTCGCCGTTGACCCGCACGTGCCCGGCGCGGCACGCGGTGGCGGCCATGGAGCGCGTCTTCGTGAGCCGGACGGACCAGATCCAGGCGTCGACCCGCACCGGGCCCTCGTCGTCAGCCATGTCACGACCCTAGCGCGCCCGGTTCCCGGAACGCGGCGTCCGGTATGCGCTCTTGACGGAAGGCCCCGCGAGCCACAGGATGCGCCCAGGCATGCACACGTCAAAGATGCCGCCGTACCGCCCGCACAGTCCCGCGCAACTCCATCCCCCACACACCGGAGTGACCTGTGCCCGCATTCAAGATCGTCGCGGCCGGGGCCGCCACCGCGCTCGCGGCGGCCCTGCTCACCGCCTCCGCGACACCCGCCTCCGCGCGGCCCACCGCCCTCGCCGCCGCCCCCGACATCCCGGTGGCGAACGTCAAGGCGCACCTGAGCCAGCTGCAGTCGATCGCCACCGCCAACGGCGGCAACCGGGCCCACGGCAGAGCCGGCTACCGGGCCTCGATCGACTACGTCAAGGCCAAGCTGGACGCGGCCGGCTACACCACCGCGCTCCAGCAGTTCACCTCCGGCGGCGCCACCGGCTGGAACCTCGTCGCCGACTGGCCCGGCGGCGACGCCAACCACGTGATCATGGCGGGCGCCCACCTCGACTCCGTCACCGCGGGGCCCGGCATCAACGACAACGGCTCCGGCTCCGCCGCGGTCCTGGAGACCGCCCTGGCCGTCGCGCGCGAGAACCTGCAGCCCACGAAGCACCTGCGGTTCGGCTGGTGGGGCGCCGAGGAACTCGGCATGGTCGGCTCCCGTGCGTACGTCAACGGCCTGGCCTCCACCGACCGCGCCAAGATCGACGGCTACCTGAACTTCGACATGATCGGCTCGCCGAACCCGGGCTACTTCGTCTACGACGACAACGCCGCCCTCGAGAAGGTCTTCAAGGACTGGTACGCCGCCAAGGGCATCGCGACCGAGATCGAGACCGAGGGCGACGGCCGCTCCGACCACGCGCCCTTCAAGAGCGCGGGCATCCCGGTCGGCGGGCTGTTCTCCGGCGCGGACTACACCAAGACCTCGGCGCAGGCGCAGAAGTGGGGCGGCACGGCCGGACAGGCCTTCGACCGCTGCTACCACTCGTCCTGCGACACGACGTCGAACATCAACGACACCGCGCTCGACAACAACAGCGACGCGATCGCCAACGCGATCTGGACCCTGGGCACGGCCACCGCTCCCCCGCCCGGCACGGTCTTCGAGAACACCGCGGACGTCAGCGTCCCCGACAACGGCGCGGCCGTGACGTCCTCGATCACCGTCAGCGGGATCAGCGGCAACGCCCCCGCGGCCCTCGCGGTCGGGGTGGACATCCGGCACACCTGGCGCGGCGACCTCGTCGTGGACCTGGTCGCCCCGGACGGGAGCAGCTACCGGCTGAAGAACTCCAGCGGCAGCGACTCCGCGGACAACGTCATCACGACGTACACGGTCAACGCCTCCGGCGAGGTCGCCAACGGCACGTGGCGGCTGCGCGTGCAGGACGTGGCCTCCCAGGACACGGGCTACATCAACAGCTGGAAACTGACGTTCTGACCGGCGGATCCGGTGACGGCCCCCGCTCTCGCGCGGAGGCCGTCGCCGGGATTTTTGCAAGCGCCGCCTGTTGCACACGCGCGAAACCGTCGCGGTCGACCGCTCACCCGCGGCGGCACTCCTCCCCCGCGTCGCGGCCGCCCACCGTGGCACACCCCGCGTGACGGCCCCCCGGTCGTGGGCAGGCACACGAGCGACCGGCGCCCCGGCTCGGCCGGGCCGGGGCGCCCGCTGCGGGTGGACGGTCGCCGTCCTACGCTGAAGAGGGGCGCGACTTGCGGTGGCGAACGCACCGTGCCGGGCCCCGCGAGAGGAGCACCGCTGATGAGCAGTCACCACAGCAATTCCCACGTCGACGTCCTCCTCACCGGCTGCGAACGGCAGGACGCCGGAGCCGTGCTCGGCGCCTTGGAGGCCGCTTTCCCGACCCGTCCCGGCGAGTCGCTCACCGAGGCCGTGGAGCCCCGTCCCGGGTCCTCGCACCCGACCGTGTGGGCCGCCTCCGTCGACACCCGCAGCCACGGGCACGAACTCGGCCCCGTCCACCTCGACGGCGCCCTGATCGCGGACCTCTCCGGCGGGCCCCGTCACGTGCGCGAGGTCAAGAAGGTGCTCGGCGACTCCTTCCGCCTCGAGGAGCAGGGATCGGTCTCCGGCGACCAGGAGGTCGAGCTCCGGCTCCGCCTCACGGAGCTGCCCGACGGCCGCTGAGCCCGCCGGCGTCCCCGCGCCCGGGGCGGCCCGCCTGGCGGGCCGTCCCGGGCCCTGTCCCGGGCGCCGCCGGTTCAGGCCACGAAGAGCCCCGCGCCCTCGCCCTCGGAGCCGCCGCCGTCGCGGACGGTCTGCGCGGCGGCCGCCAGGCGCTCGACGGCGTCCCGCGCGACGGGACCGCCGACGGTGAAGGGCAGCCGGATGTAGCCCTCGAACGCGCCGTCGACGCCGAACCGCGGACCGGAGGGGACGCGGACGCCGAGGCGCTCGCCTGCGACGGCGAGGCGTGAACCGGAGACGTCGCCGGTCCGCACCCACATCGTCATGCCGCCGGCAGGGACGGCGAACTCCCAGTCGGGCAGCCGCTCGCGCAGCGCCGCGACCAGGTCGTCGCGGTGGGCGCGGGCCCGTTCCCGGCGGGCGGCGACCGCGTCGTCCCACGCCCCGGTGCGCAGCAGCCAGGCCACGGCGAGCTGGTCGACGACGGGCGAGCCGAGGTCGAGGTAGGCACGGGCGCTGACGAGACGGCGTACGACGTCGGGCGCGGCGCGGACCCAGCCGATGCGCAGCCCGGCCCAGATCGCCTTGCTCGCGGAGCCGACGGTGATGACGCTGCCGCCGCGGTCGAATGCGGCCATCGGTCGCGGCGCGGACGCGGACCCGTCGAGGGGCAGCTCGGCCATGGTCTCGTCGGCGACGAGCACGGTCCCGGCGGCGCGGGCGGCCTCGACGAGGGCCCGGCGCTGGTCGTCCGGGACGAGGGTGCCGGTGGGGTTGTGGAAGTCGGGCATGACGTAGGCCATGCGGGGCGCCGCGTCGCGCAGGACGCGCTTCCAGGCGTCGAGGTCCCAGCCGCCGAGGCCCTCGCGCATGGCGACGGGGACGAGCCGGGCGCCGTTCTCCCGCAGCAGCTCCAGGACGTTGGCGTAGCTCGGCGACTCGACGGCCACCCGCTCGCCGGGGGTGCCGAGCCGCCGCACGGCGGCCGCGATGGCCCCCATGGCGCCGGTGGTCACCATGATCTGCTCGGGGAGGGTGGGGATGCCGCGCGCGGTGTAGCGCGCCGCGATGGCCTCGCGCAGCACGGGCAGCCCGGCGGGGAAGTCGCCGTGGGTGGCCGAGTAGGACGGCAGGTCGGCCAGGGCGCCCTGGACCGCGCGGGTCAGCCACGGCTCGGGCGCGGGCAGTGCCGCGCAGCCGAGATCGATGACGGTGCCGGCGGCGTCCGGGGGCAGCGGCTCCAGACCGCGGGTGGGCAGGGCGTGGCCGTCCGGGACGGCGGTCCACGTGCCGGCGCCCCGCCTCGACCGGGCGAAGCCCTCGGCGCGCAGCGCCTCGTAGGCGGCGGCGACGGTGGTGCGGCTGACGGCGAGGGCCAGCGCCAGCTCGCGTTCCGCGGGAAGCCGCGCGGCCACCGGCACGCGCCCCTCCAGCACCAGGACCCGGATGCCGTCGGCGAGCCCCCGGTAGGCGGGGACGCGGCGGCCGGCGGCGCGCTGCGCCGGACGGGGCTCGAGCAGGCGCGCGAGATGAGTGACCCCTACCGTTGCGGTCCACTGCGACATGGTTTCCGGTCCACCTTCCGCACATTGGCCATGGATTTCTCCCAGGACCATGCCACATAGTGTCCCGCATCCCGTCGTCACGGCCAGAGGGGGGCTCGTGGAGGGCCAATCCAGAACAGCACGCCGCCTGTTGCACCTGTACGCGGGACTGGCCCTCTACGGGGCGAGCGCGGCCCTTCAGGTGCGCGCCGCGCTGGGCCTCGACCCGTGGGACGTCCTCCACCAGGGCATCTCACGGCACACCGGGGTCAGCATCGGCCTGGTCTCGGTGGCGGTGGGCGCGCTCGTCCTGCTGCTGTGGTGGCCGATGCGCCAGCGGCCGGGCCTCGGCACCGTCTCCAACGTCTTCGTCGTCGGCCTGTCGATGGACGCGACGCTCGCCCTGCTGCCCCAGCCGCACGGTCTCGGCGTGCGGATCCCGCTGCTGGTGGCGGGTGTGCTGCTCAACGGCGTGGCGACCGGCCTCTACATCACCGCCCGGTACGGTCCGGGCCCCCGCGACGGCCTGATGACGGGCCTGCACCGCCGCACGGGCCGCTCCATCCGCCTGGTGCGCACGGCGATCGAGGTCGCCGTGCTGGCGGTCGGCTTCGCGCTCGGCGGCAGCGTCGGCGTGGGCACGGTCGTCTACGCGGTCTCGATCGGGCCGCTGGCCCAGTTCTTCCTGCGCCTGTTCGAGCTGCCGCGGTCCGGGCCGGAGGACGACTCCGTGGTCGTGGCCCGCGGGGGGCAGCCGGTGGCGGACTCCGCGGAGGGGCGCGCCATACTGCCGGAGTGAGCGACATACGCCATCCGTACCTGGACAGCCCCGCCCCGATCGCCTTCGCCCACCGCGGCGGCACCGCGGACGGCCTGGAGAACACCGCCTGGGCCTTCCGGCGGGCCGTCGACCTCGGCTACCGCTACCTGGAGACCGACGTCCACCTGACCTCGGACGGCGTACTGGTGGCCTTCCACGACGCGTCCCTGGACCGGGTCACCGACGCCGGCGGGCGGATCGCCGACCTGCCGTGGAGCGAGGTGGGCCGGGCCCGTGTGGCCGGGCGCGAGCCGGTGCCGCTGTTCGAGGAACTGCTGGAGGAGTTCCCGGAGGCCCGCTGGAACGTGGACACCAAGTCGGACGCCGCGGTCGAGCCGCTGGTGGAGGCGGTGCGCCGGGCCGGTGCGTGGGACCGGGTGTGCGTGGGCTCGTTCTCCGAGGCCCGGCTGGTCCGGGCCCGGGCACTCGGCGGATCGCGGCTGGCCAGTTCCCTGGGCACCAGGGGCGTGGCGGACCTGCGGCTGCTCTCCCGCGGCGGCCGTGCCGCCGAACGGCTGCTCCTGGCCGCGGCGCGGCGGCGCGGCGCGGTGTGCGTCCAGGTGCCCGAGCGGGCGTACGGCATCCGGGTCGTCGACCCCGCGTTCATCGCGGCGGCGCACCGGCTGGGCATGCAGGTGCACGTGTGGACGATCAACGACGAGGCCCGGATGCACGCCCTGCTCGACCTCGGCGTGGACGGGATCATGACCGACCGGCTCGAGGCCCTGCGCACGGTGTTCACCGAACGCGGGGTCTGGGCCTGACGGCCGGTACCGACCGGCCGCCGGCGCCCGTCAGACCTTGGCCTGCTTCGTCTTGGACATGCGGGCGAAGACCACGACGTTGCCCGAGTAGCCCGAGTCCTTGGTGTAGGTGCCGCCACAGGTGATGACGCGCAGCTCGGGGTCCTTGGTGTCGCCGTAGATGCGCTTCGCGGGGAACTCGGCCTTGGTGAACACCTCGATGCCGTAGATGGTGAAGATCGCCGTGGTGCCGTCGTCGCGGACGACGTCGATGGTCGAGCCCTTCTTCAGCGCCCCGAGGCTGTAGAAGACCGCGGGGCCGCTCTCGTTGTCGACGTGCCCCACGATGACGGAGGAGCCCCGGGCCCCCGGGCTGACCGAGTCCTTGAACCAGGCCGCCTCCCCCGCCTTCTCGAGCGGCGGCGCCGCGATCACGCCGCGGCTGTCCAGGCCCACGTTCATGATCGGCGCGTCGATGCTCACGCCGGGGATGCGGATGCGCGTCGGCTGTGCCGGGGGGAGCGGCGGCGGCGCCTTGATCGCGGCCGCGTCGGAGAGGGCCGCGGAGGCGGCGGAGGGCTGGGGCGGGCCGTCCATGCCGGTGAAGCCCTGGAAGGTCAGCACCACTCCGGCGACGAGGACCGAGCACACGAGCACCCCGACCGCGCCGCGGCCACGCCGGGTGAGCTTCAGCTGCCGGGGACGTCCGCCCCCGGGGCGCGCGGCGGAGCCACTGCCCGGACGGCCGGGACGGCGCATCGGCCGGCGTCGGGTCGGCGCCCCCGGCCCCGACCGGGCCGGGGGCTTCGCGGAGGTGGAGACCGGCGGTTTCGCGGGGGCGGAGACCGGCGGTTTCGCGGGAGTCGGCGCCGGGGGCTTCGCGCCCGCCGGGGCGGGCGGTTTTCCGCCGGCCGGAACCGGGGGCTTCCCGCCCGCCGGTGCCGGCGGCTTCGCCGCTCCCTTCGCCGTGCTCGTCGCCGTGCCCTTTTCCGCGCCCGGTGCCGGCGCGGCCGGTTCGCCCTTCGGCTTCCGCTTCTTCTTCCTGGGCGGCTGCCCCGCCCGCGCGGTGGCCGGGCCCGCGGGCCGGTCCCGGGCCGGGGGCTGCGGCGTGCGGTCCGGCCGGCCGGGCGCGCCTGGCGCGTCGGCGGTGGGCTCGGGCACGAACGGCTGGCCGAACCAGGGGTCGGGCTGCCCGTACCAGGCGTCGGGCTGCCCGTACCAGGGCACGGGGGTGGTGTGATCCCCGGAATTTCGCAGCATCACAGTCCTTCGGCTCCGACCGGTCAGTCATGAGTGACAGTACGTCATAAATGATGTTAAACCGAAGTATGCGTCAAACGCGGATGGATCAGCGTGAACCGGGCAATGTGCGCCCCACTCGATCGGGTGGCGTCGCTGCGGCAGCGGGGGCAACCGGCGCTGCACCGCCGGGAGCAGGGCCGATGATGCCGACCGTGTCCTGATGGGCCCTCAGCACCCCGTGCGCCCTGCGCCCCGGAGGTCCGCACGCGCTGGCCGCGCCCACGGTCGTCGTGTACCCCCGCGCGCCCGAACCGCGACCGCCGGGGCCTCCCGCTGCGCCGGGTTGCCGTACGCACGGCCGGCCGGCGTCGGTGCGCCTGAACATCGCACTGAGGCCGCTGCAGTGAATGGCCGTGAGATCCACGCTGACGAGGTGCCGTTGGACCGGGGTGATCTCTGCCTCGATCGCCCCGTAGGGGCGGCTCGGCAGACGGTCGTGCTTCCAGCGCCTTCCGCCACACATTTGACGTCCCGTTGCCTGATGTGCCGTCGACTGATGGGACGTCCGTCCACGCGACCTCGGGACATTTTCGGGTCACCCGTTTGACGAGCTCTTCACATTTTTCTGACGCGGCCTGGGGTATGGCTCCCACCTGCGACAACGCTGTTCCGGCCGGAATTTCGATGCCCCGTCCGGGGGACGGCCTGTGCCGATTCCGAGGTGCGTGAAGATCCCCGCCCTCGTGCCATGGATCTCAAGGACGCGGTCGCAGTACGTGTCGCGGTGATCTCCGATCCCGCCTGCCCCGTCCGCAAGGAGGTTCCCCCCATGCGTGGTTCACGCATTCTCGCAGCGGCGGCGATGACGGTCACGGCCGTCGTCCTGCCGGCAAGTGTGGCGGTCGCGGACCCGATCGTCTCCGTCTCCAACAACGGCCGTGTGGCCCCGGGCGAAATCGTCACCTTCACGCTCGGCGGCTGCGTCACGGCGCCGACCTACGTGACCACCATCGCGAAGGTGGAGCCGGTGGGCTCTGCCACGACCACCAGCCTCCGGCTCCTTGTGGACAAGGCCACGCCCGAGGGCACCTACCAGGTCCAGCTGACCTGCAACGAGCCGGACGGCACCGACGGCCAGGTCACTTCGACCGTGACCGTCAGCGTCGACGGCAGCAGCGGCAGCAGCGGCAGCAGCGGCCGCGACGGCGAGGGCGGCCGTGACGGCGAGGGTCGCGGCGGCGAACACGGAGGAAAGAGCGGTTACGGCGGCGGCCACGGCGGCGGCGGCGGTTACGGCGGCGGCCACGGCGGCGGCGGCCACGGCGGCGGCGGCGGTTACGGGCGCGGCCACGACTACGGCGGCGACGACCGGTGCGAGTCGTGGTGGGGCGGCGACGACGACTCCGGCCACGGCGGTGGTGGCGGCGGCGGCGGTTACGGCGGCGGCGGCAACGGCGGCGGTGACAACGGCGGCCGTGGCGGCAACGGTGGTGGCGGCGGCAACGGTGGTGGCGGCGGCAACGGCGGCGGTGACAACGGCGGCAGTGGCGGCGACAACGGTGGCGACAACGGCGGGGAGAACGGCGGCAACAACAACGACAGCGACAACAACGGAGGGGACGACAACAACGGCAACGACCTGACCGCGCAGAGCTTCGGCGGCGGGTCCGACGACGGCCGCAACATGGACGACTCGTGGGGCGGCAACGGCGGCGGCCGCGGCGGCGACGACAACGGCGGGGGCGGCCGCGGCAACAAGGGCTGCAAGGGCGGCCACGGCGGCGGCGGCAACGGCGGCGGCGGCAACGGCGGTGGCGGCAACGGCGGCGGTGGTGGCGGCGGCAACGGCGGGGGCGGTGGTGGCGGCGGCGGCAACGGCGGCGGCCCCGACACCGGCTTCGGCGGTTCCATCGGCATGAACACCCCGGAGACCCTGCTCGGTGCCTCGCTCCTGCTCGCCGGTGCCGGTGGCGGTGTCTACATGCTGCGCCGTCGGCGCGTGAACGGCGGTCGCGCCTGATCGTCGTGGAACTCCGCGACACAGGCTGACCGCACTGCCCCCGGGCCGCCCGCGCGGCGCCCGGGGGCAGTCCCGTGCCCTGGTCGGGCGGACGGGAGGCGTCCGCCGGATGAACGCGGGAATCCGGCGGATGATCCCCCTCCCCCGCCCCGGCCGTGGATGGCATCATGACCGATCACATCGGCACGGCGCGCGACACGGATCGGCAGGAACCACGGGTGACCACGGGCGAGGCGCAGGACACGGCGGTGCACGACGGTACCGCCGCCCCGGCGCACGAGCGGCGGCGCGCACAGCGCGGCTGGTACTTCTACGACTGGGCCAACTCGGTCTTCTCCACCAGTGTGATCACGGTCTTCCTTGGGCCGTACCTCACCGACATCGCGGAGGCGGCCGCGGGCCCGGACGGCTACGTCCACCCGCTCGGGATACCGGTCCGCGCCGGTGCGTACTTCGCGTACGTGGTCTCCGCCTCCGTGCTGCTGTCGGTGCTGGTGATGCCGCTCGCCGGGGCGGTCGCCGACCGGACGGGCCGCAAGAAGGCGCTGCTCGGGACGTTCGCGTACATCGGCGCCGCGGCGACGACGGCGATGTTCTTCGTGACCGGGGACCGCTACCTCCTCGGCGGCGGACTCCTGATCGTGGCCAACGTGGCGTTCGCGTCGGCCATGGTCCTCTACAACGCCTTCCTGCCGGAGATCGCCGAACCGCACGAGCGGGACGCGGTCTCCTCGCGGGGCTGGGCGTTCGGTTACGCGGCCGGGGCGTTGATGCTCGTCGCCAATCTGGCGCTGTTCCTCGGGCACGACGCGGTCGGCCTCTCCAAGGGCATGGCGGTGCGGATCTGCCTGGCCTCGGCGGGCCTGTGGTGGGCGGTCTTCACGCTCATCCCGCTGCTGCGGCTGCGCGACACCGCGCCGGGCGGGCGGCCCGGCGGAAAGGCCGTCAAGGGCGCGGGGTCACTGCGCCAGGGCTGGCGTCAACTCGCCGCGACCTTGCGGGACATGCGCCGCCACCCGCTCACCCTGGCGTTCCTGCTGGCCTATCTCGTCTACAACGACGGCATCCAGACCGTGATCTCGCAGGCCTCGCTCTACGGCTCCGAGGAGCTGGAGCTGGACGAGACGGCCCTGATCGGCGCGATCCTCCTGGTGCAGGTGCTGGCCGTCTTCGGCGCCCTGCTGCTGGGCCGGCTCGCGGCACGGTACGGCGCGCGCCGGACCGTGCTGGGCTCGCTGGTGGCGTGGACGCTGACCATCGGGGCCGGCTTCTTCCTGCCGGCCGGCGACCCGGTGGCGTTCTACTGTCTGGCGGCGGCCATCGGGATGGTCCTGGGCGGCAGCCAGGCGCTGTCGCGCTCGCTCTTCTCGCACCTCATCCCGCGGGGCAAGGAGGCCGAGTACTACTCGGTGTACGAGATCAGCGACCGGGGCACCAGCTGGCTGGGCCCACTGCTGTTCGGTCTGACGTACCAGCTGACCGGGAGCTACCGGGACGCGATCGTGTCCCTGGTGGCGTTCTTCGTCATCGGGTTCGTGCTGCTGGCGAGGGTGCCGATGCGGCGGGCCGTGGCGGCCGCGGGCAATCCGGTCCCCGAGACGATTTAGTACGGATGGGTGCGGCGCGGTAGTGTACGCCGTTGGCCGTCGGACGGACCGTTACTGCGCGCTAAAGATACCAGAACGCAGGGTGATATCTCTCGCTAGATGTGACAAAACGGGCGTCGATGGGTACAAAAAGGGGCGGCACGACGGGCGACGCACCTCCCGGCAACGGGAATCTTCACCGCCGACCGGACGTTGACCGGATGACGACGACAGCGACACCTGTCCTGTGGGCGACACAGCCCGGGAGGCACGATTCATGAGTGAGCGAGCTCTCCGCGGCACGCGACTCGGGGCGACGAGCTACGAGACCGACCGCGGCATCGATCTGGCACCGCGCCAGACCGTTGAGTACGCATGCCGGAACGGACATCGATTCGAGATGCCGTTCTCGGTGGAGGCCGAGATTCCGCCGGAGTGGGAGTGCCGCGCCTGCGGCCAGATCGCGCTCCTGGTCGACGGAGAGGGCCCGGAAGAGAAGACGAGCAAGCCCGCGCGTACGCACTGGGACATGCTCATGGAGCGGCGCACGCTCGAGGAGCTGGAGGAGGTGCTGGCCGAACGGCTGGCCGTCCTGCGCTCCGGCGCCATGAACATCGCGGTGCATCCGCGGGACCACCGCAAGACCGCCTGACAGAAGGAATGGGCCCGTGAGGGGCGGGCCCGGCAGACGTGCGCCCCGGGCGAGCGTGGCTTCAGTGCCGCGGCCCGGGGTTTTCGTCGTCCTGCTCGGGGGCGCGGTCGACGACCTCGCCCTGGATGACCTTGCCGTCGGGACGGTGGATGCGCATCTGCTCCTCGGCGGCACGCGCCTGGGCGAAGAGATCGCCCAGCGAGCCCGAGCCCGGGTCCCGCTCGCGTGCCGCGGCGGCCCGGCGGTCCAGGGCACGCGTGCCGGCCCGCGTCAGCAGGGAGCGGGTCGGCGGGAAGAGGAAGAGCAGCCCCGCCACGTCCGAGATCAATCCGGGCACCATCAGCAACAGGCCGCCGATCATGATCGGCGCCGCGCCGCCGCCGTTCCCGGCCCCGGACGCGTCCGGCTTCCCGCGGTCCCGTTCGTCCCGCTCGGGTCCGCCGGAGCGCATGGCCTCGTTCAGCGCCCGCCAGGCGCTGCGCCCGGCGTGCCGTACGGCCAGCGCCCCGCCGACGAAGCCCGCCACGAGCAGCAGGAGGACGGTGAGTCCGCCCGCGGCCCCGGCCACGAGGATGAGGAGCCAGATCTCCAGCAGCGCGTAGGCGGCCACACCCAGAGGTATCCACCGGCCGGCGCGAGAGCGCCGTCGCGGACGCGCGTCGCCGCCCGGTTGCCGCGGACCGGCCGGCGGCGGGGAACTGATCGTCATACGCACCATTGTGCCTGTTCCCCGTCGGAGTCCGGAGGGCCGGTCAGCCGCGGCGCCGTCCGGACGTCAGCCGCCTCACACGGGAGCCGACGCCCCAGGCGGTGACCCGCCACAGCGCCTCGGCGACGATCTCCCGGCTCATCTTGCTGTCGCCGCGTTCCCGCTCCACGAAGGTGATCGGGACCTCGACGACGTGGAAGCCGGACTTCACCGCGCGCCAGGCGAGGTCGACCTGGAAGCAGTAGCCCTGGGAGGCCACCTCGTCCATCCCCAGGCCCAGCAGCGTCTCCTTGCGGAACGCCCGGTAGCCCCCGGTGACGTCGCGCAGCGGCACGTCGAGCAGCAGCCGCGAGTAGGTGCTGCCGCCGCGCGACAGGAACTCCCGGGACTTCGGCCAGTTGACCACCCGCCCGCCGGGGATCCACCGGGAGCCCAGCACCACGTCGGCGCCCTTGAGCGCGGTCAGCAGCCGCGGCAGCTCCTCGGGCTGGTGCGAGCCGTCGGCGTCCATCTCCACGAGCACGCCGTACTCGTGCTCGATGCCCCAGCGGAAGCCCGCCAGGTAGGCGGCGCCCAGCCCCTCCTTGCCCCTGCGGTGCAGCACGTGGACGTGGTCGTCGGCGGCGGCCAGTTCGTCGGCGAGCTTGCCGGTGCCGTCGGGGCTGTTGTCGTCGGCGACGAGGACGTGCGCCTCGGGCACGGCCGCGCGGACCCGCGCGACGATCGGCTTGACGTTGTCGGCCTCGTTGTACGTCGGGATGATCACGAGAACCGAGCCGAGCGGCCCGAAAGCCCTCCCCTGGGCTGCGCCACGGGTGACCCCACCGCCATCGCTCACTGCTGCTCCTCCGTCTCGGTACGTCCTCGCCTGCCCAGCACGATCGCCGCGGCCCAGGACAGGAGGCCCACCATAGCGAGGGTCCATTCGGGAGCGGAGCCGACGCGGTCGGCGACGGTCAGATCGTCGCGGAGGGGCAGCTGGGCGCTGAGCACGGCCTGCGTGAACTCCTCGGTCTGCTGCTCGATCCGCCCGTCGGGAGCGACCACGGCCGTGATCCCGCTGGTCGCCGCCGTCACCACGGCGCGGCCGTGCTCGACGGCGCGCAGCCGCGACATCGCCAGCTGCTGCTCGGGCTGGCCGGTGCGGCCGTAGGTGGCGTTGTTGGTCTGGATGACCAGGGCGCGGGCGCCCGCGGTGACGGTGTCGTGGACGATCCCGTCGTACGCCACCTCGAAGCAGATGACGTCGCCGAGCCTCGCCGGACCGATCTGCAGGACACCGCTGCCCTTGCCGGGGTAGAAGTCGCGCGGGACCTGGTCGAGCCGCTTGATGACCTTGGTGAGCTGCTCGCGGAAGGGCACGTACTCGCCGAAGGGCACCGGGTGCTGCTTGGTGTAGTGGTCGCCGGGGCCGCTCTCCGGGTCCCAGACGATGCCCTCGTTCTGGACGTGGTCCGCGTCCGGGCCGTCGACCAGGGCGCCGACGAGGACGGGGACGCCGACGGCCCGGACCGCCTCGGTGATCAGGGCGTAGGCCTGGGGCTCGGAGAACGGGTCCATGTCGGAGGAGTTCTCGGGCCAGATCACCAGATCGGGCTTGGGCGCGCGGCCCGCCTTGACGTCCTCGGCGAGCTTCAGGGTCGCCTCAACGTGGTTGTTGAGGATCTTCAGCGGCCGGCCGAGGAAGTGCATGCCCGGCTGCTGGACGTTGCCCTGCACAATGGCCACCCTGACGGTGTCGTCCGCCGCGGTGGGCACCGGCACCGCGTATCCCGCGGCGAAGGCGGCGACGGCCAGCACCGCCGCCGTCGCGGCGGGCACGAAGCGCCGCGGGCCGAAGACGACCGGGCCCTTGCGCAGCCGCCACACGGCGACCGCGGCCGCGGCCAGCAGCGAGCCGCACAGCGCGACGGCGAAGGTCACCAGCGGGGCGCCGCCGAGCGCGGCGAGCGGGGTGAAGGGGGTGCTGGTGTTCGCGAAGGCCAGCCGGCCCCAGGGGAAGCCGCCGAACGGCAGCCGGTCCCTGGCGAGTTCCTCCGCCACCCACAGGCAGGCGCCCCACAGCGGCCAGGCACGCAGCCGTGCGGTGACCGCCAGGCCCGCGCCCAGCACGGCGACGAAGGCGGCCTCGATGACGGACAGGCCCACGACCGCGTCCCAGCCGATCACCCGCAGCCACATCAGGAGCCACACGAAGAACGGCAGTCCGAAGGCGAAGCCCAGCCACGCGCCCTGACGGGCGGTGCGGCCCCGGGTGAGCAGCGCGAGACCCGCCACGGCCACGACCGACAACGGCCACACCCCGTACGGCGGGAACGCGGCCGCCAGGGCCAGGCCGCACAGCGCGGCGAGCGCCGACCGCCGCGCGTTCGCCCGCAGGGCGTGCGCCATGCGGGCCGTGCGTCCGGGTGCCGGGGCGGACGGCGGCGGCGGCGGTTCTACGGACGTCGCCGGCGGCGCGGCGGGGGCCGGTGCGGCGTCGGAGCGCGGTCGCAAGGTTCGCGGCCTTCCTGCAGGTGGTCACTGTGTGAGAGTGACCGTACCTCCAACGGCCCTGTCCGCGGACCCCGGGCGGGCAAAGCCTCCCGCGCGGGCGCGCGGCGCGGGAGGGGCGTGATCTGCTCGGGGCCCGGAACGCCCTTCGGGCCGACCTGGGACCCGCTGGCTGCGGATCGGCGACAAGGCCGTTGTCTACTGGGCGTCCGGGCCCCTCCCGGGTCACACCTGCCGACCGGGCGGAGCCTCTCGGTGAGGCGGACCGCGTTCCGTGCCGCGAGCGCTGGACCTGGCTCCGGTGGCGCGCGCCGTACGGCGCGACGCCCGGTGGCCCAGCTGCGGCCGTCGGCGCACGGAGATCCGGTCGGACGTCCGGTGGTGGACCCGGCCGAACCTACTCGCCCCCGACCGCCGCCTGTCAACAGCGGCTTGACCTGCGTGGATTGACCAAATCAGCAGGTCAACGCAAGGCCGGGGAAAGTTCCACGCCATCCCGACGGAGAACCGTTCGGGGGCATCGTCCGTTGACCCGTCACTCGTTCGGCCGTGCGAAGACCGTACGGCCGCCGACCACGGTGCGCAGCGCCGTCGGCAGCGGGAGCCCGGGGGTGAGGTCGGGCAGGCCGGGGGTGCCGGAGCGCGGGTCGGTCGACCAGTTGGCGACCCGCTCGTCGGGGGCCTGGACCACGAGGTCACCGGCCTGCCACACCACATAGTCCGCGGGTGCGCCGGGCACGAGGACGCCCGCGTCGTCGCGGCCCACGGCACGCCAGCCGCCACGGGTGTGGGCGTTGAACGCGCCGCGGACGGAGATGCGGTGCTCCAGGGTCCGGTGGAACGCGGCGGCGCGCAGCGTGCCCCAGGGGTCGAGCGGCGTGACGGGACTGTCGGAGCCGAGGGCGAGGGGCACACCGGCCCGGGTCATCGCGGCGAACGGGTTGAGGGTGCGGGCCCGCTCGGCGCCCAGACGCTGGGCGTACATGCCGTCCTCGCCGCCCCAGGCGGCGTCGAAGGCGGGCTGCACGGAGGCGACCAGACCCAGCTCGGCGAAGGCGGCGACGGTCTCCCCGGTCATCATCTCGGCGTGCTCCACGCGGTGCCGCAGCGCGCGCACCCGGTCAAGCCCCACGCGGCGGGCGGCCTCGCGCACCCCCTGCGCGACGGCCGCCACTGCGGCGTCGCCGATCGCGTGGAACCCCGCCTGCACCCCGGCCTCGGTGCACAGCGCCACGTGTTCGGCGATCGCGGCCGCGTCCAGGTAGGCGGTGCCGCCGACGGCGGGCGCGTCGGTGTACGGGGCGTGCAGGCAGGCCGTACGGGAGCCGATGGAGCCGTCCACGAAGAGGTCGCCGCCGGCGCCGACGGCGCCCAGGTCGCGGATCCGCTCGAGGTCCTCGGCGCCGGTCACGGCCTCGGCCCAGTAGCCGGACACGTGCGGCCCGGGCTCGGCGGCGGCGAGCCGCAGCAGCGCGGTGAGGTCGTCCTCGGAGGAAATGTCCGGGCCCGCGCACTCGTGGACGGCGCCGATGCCGAGCGAGGCGGCGTGGGCGAGCGCGGCACGCTGGGCCGCGGCGCGCTGCTCGGGCGTGACGGCGGCGTAGGCGGCGCGCCGGACCGCGTGGTGGGCGTCGCGGGTGAGGGGCCCGTCGGGGTGGTGGCCGGCCATGGCCTCGACTCCGGGGACCAGCGCCAGCAGGGCGCTGGTGACGACGGCCGAGTGGACGTCGGCGCGCGTCAGGTACAGCGGGCGGCCGCCGGTCGCCGCGTCCAGCTCCGCGCGGGTCGGCGGGCGCTGCCCCGGCCAGCGGCTCTCGTCCCAGCCGTGGCCGAGCAGCACGCGGTGGGCGGGGTTGGCGTGCGCGAAGGCGGCGACCCGGGCGAGCGCGTCGGCCAGGTCCCGGGACGGGGCCAGGTCGAGGCCGGTCAGCGCCAGGCCGGTGGCGGTGGTGTGCACATGCGCGTCGGTGAAGGCGGGGGTGACCAGCGCCCCGTCCAGGTCGATCACCTCGTCCGCGCCCGCCGCGTAGGAATCCGCGGCGCCCTCGGAGCCGACCCAGGCGACCGTGCCGCCGTCGACGACCATGGCCGTCGCGAAGGGGTCGGCGGGGCTGTAGACGTTGCCGCCGCGCAGCAGCACGGTGGTGGTCGGCTCGTTCGTGGTGTGCGGCACTGGGTTTCGCCTCGCGATGTGATGGTGGGCCCGCCCGGGCCCCGGTGGGGGCGGGGGACGGGATGGTGCGGTGGGTCGGGGGGCCGTGGGGCCCCTCAGACGCGTGGTGGTCGCGCCTCGTACGGCGTGGAGAGGACGACCGTGGTGCGGGTGGAGACCCCGGCCAGCGTGCGGATCCTCGCGAGCAGGTGCTCCAGCTCGATCGGGGTCGCCACCCGGACCTTGAGGATGTAGTTCTCCTCGCCCGCGACGCTGTGGCACGCCTCGATCTCGGGGACCTCGGCGAGCCGGTCGGCGATGTCGTCGGGGGCGCTCGGGTCGAAGGGCTTCACCGAGATGAACGCCGTCAGCGACAGCCCGACCGACTCCGGGTCCACGATCGCCGCGTACCCGCGGATCACCCCGCGCTGCTCCAGGCGCCGGACGCGCTGGTGCACCGCGGACGTGGACAGGCCGGTGGCCTTGCCCAGGTCGGTGTAGCTCATGCGCCCGTCGGCCACGAGAAGTTCCACGATCTGCCGGTCCAGCTCCTCCACAGCGCAAGAACCTACAGGGTCCGCGGTCGTCGGCGGTATCCGGCCGCCCCGGCGGCGGTCCGGCAGCGGTCCGGCGCCGGACCTCGGGGGTCAGGGGCAGATGCGGACGCAGAGGAGGCAGGTGTCGTCCCGCGGGTTGGCGGGGCCGAGGGCGTGCGTGAGGGCGGCGGCGACCCTCGTGCCGTCCTCGGTGGCGACGCGCTCCGCGACGCGGGCGAGGCCGGCGAGGCCGGTGTCGAGGTCCTGGCCGCGGCGCTCGATCAGACCGTCGGTGAAGAGGAGGAGCCGGTCCCCGGGGGGCAGCGGCGTCTCGCACAGCCCGTAGACGCTGTCGCGGCCGGCGCCGAGGATGCGGCCCTGCGGGCGTTCCAGGTACGTCGCGCGTCCGCCGTGCAGGTGGAGCACGGGGAGGTGCCCGGCCTGCGCCCAGGTGAGGACGCCCTCGGCGGGCCGGTACTGGGCGAGGACCATGGTGGCGGTGGCGGAACCGGTGTTCATGAGCACCTGGTTGAGGCGTTCCAGCAGGCGGTGCGGGGGCGTGCCGCTCAGGGCCATCGCCTCGGCGCCGTAGCGGAGCCCGGCCATCGTGGCCACGGCCTCGACGCCGTGGCCGGCGACGTCGCCGACCGCGAGCATCACGGAGCCGTCGGGGAGCGCGACGGCGGTGAACCAGTCGCCGCCGAT
Source organism: Actinacidiphila glaucinigra (assembly GCF_900188405.1). Taxonomy (GTDB): domain Bacteria; phylum Actinomycetota; class Actinomycetes; order Streptomycetales; family Streptomycetaceae; genus Actinacidiphila; species Actinacidiphila glaucinigra. Next base: position 220,019 of record NZ_FZOF01000004.1, read on the forward strand.
CTGGATCGTGCTCTCGGCCGGCAGGTACGAGACGTCGCAGCTGACGCCGCCCAGCCGGAAGGGTTCCTCGGGGACGGGCAGCAGCGCGCGCTGCAGCCGCCGCGCCAGGATGTGCTCGGCGTTCAGCGTCCGCTGCTGCGTGCTGAACGCGCGGTGGGCCTCGTCGAGGGCGATCTCGCCGTGGCGCAGGTCGGTCAGGTCCTGGAAGAAGCCGTGCACCACCACGGGCGTGCCCTCGGCGTCGGTGACGGCCTCGGCGACCATCCGCAGGTGGCGGGTGCCGTGGCCGGTGCGGATACGGAAGGGCGCGTCGACCGGTTCGCCCCGTTCGAGCAGCGCGTGCACCGCGGCGCCGACGGCCGGCACGTCCTCGGGGAAGAGGTGCTGCGGCAGCTCGTCGAGCGGCATCGGCCCGAGTGCCGGGTCCCGGTCGAAGACCGCGTACACCTGCGGCGACCAGCTCAGGTCGTCCGCGACCAGGTCCCAGTCGGCCCAGCCGAGGTTGCCCAGGTTCTGGAGCCGGCGCAGCCGTTCGACCTCGCGGTCGGCCGTGTCGTGCCGCAGCCAGGAGACGACGAGGGCACCGCCCAGGCGCGCCACGGCCACGGAGTAGGTGGAGGTCCGCGGTATGCCCGCGGCCACCTCGTGGTATTCGAAGAGGTCGCTCTCGAACGGTTCGCCGGTCGCCAGGGTCTCCAGGTACCCGTGCCAGAGCGGGGTGCCGGCCACCGTCGGGTAGCACTCCAGGACGCGCCGCCCGACCAGTTCGCGCCCCGTGCGCCCGGCCACGTCCACCGAGGCGGGGGCGGCCGCCTCGATGCGGAAGTCGGTCACCTCGCCCTCCGCGCCCCGCACGGGGATGAGGAGGACGGCGGCCTCGTACAGGGTGTCGAGGACGGCCTGGACGGTCGCCGGCCAGGTCGCGGCGGGGACGGGTGACAGGCACGTGGCGCAGGCCCGCGCGGCGGCCGTCAGCACGGCGCGGTCGGCGGCGTCGAAGTCGTCGGGGCGTTCGCGGAGGAATCCGGCCACGCCCACGACGTCCTCGCCGCGGCGCAGCGGCAGCCAGGCCCGGGAGGCCCACGTGCCGGGGCGGTCGCCGAGGAGGGCGCGGTCGGCGCCGTCCTTGTCGAGGCCGCGGAGCCACACCGGGCGGCCCAGGCGGACCGCCTCCACGGGTGCCAGCTCCGCCAGCGGCGGTACGTGTCCCCAGGCGGACGCGGTGCCGGCGTCGACGCCCGAATGGGCGACGAGGTCGAGGCCGCCCGCCGGTGCGCTGGTGTAGAGCAGGACGGCGTCGACGTCCGCGGTCTCCCCGAGTTGCCCGACGAGCAGCCAGGTCAGTTCCTCCGAGGTGCCCGCGGCGGTGCGGACGCCGTCGATCCCCCGCGGGCGCGGCGGCGGGGGATGGTTCCGGGAGGTGTACCTGGACGAGGTGAAGACGGAGGGCGGTCCGCCGCCGGGCGCGGGCGGGGGGACGCCGGCGTCGGCGGCCGGTTCCGGCCGCTGCGGCGGCGGGGTGAGCGGGGCGCGGGGGGTGTGGATGTCGCCGAGGAGCGCCCACGCCTCCTCCAGCACGGTGCGCCCGGCCCGGTTCGCACGCCGATCCAGTTCCTCCTGGGCGGCGCCGGGGCCCAGCCCGAGCCGCCCCATCAGCACGCCCCTGGCCCGTTCGGCCGCGGACCGGGCGGGTGCGGCGAGCCGCTCCTCGTCGAGTTCGGCGCGGAGCCGGGCGACGGTACGGGCCAGCTGGTCGGCCGCGGACCGCTGGTCAGGCCGGCCACCGGACGCGGAACCGACGCCGTCGTGGCTCACTCTGCGAGCATCGCACAATCACCCCTCGGGGGACCCCTGCGCCGGGTGAGCCCTGCGGAGGCGGGGCGGGCCCGCACCGTATCGGGACGATTAGGCACATCCGCACCGGGAAGCCGACCCAGCGAAGATTCCTCGGAAGGAGAGCACCCATGGGCACGATCAGCGAATCCGTCGACGTCGGCGTCCCCCTGCACACCGCGTACAACCAGTGGACGCAGTTCGAGGAGTTCCCGAACTTCATGGAGGGCGTGGAACAGGTGACCCAGGTCGACGACCGGCACAACCACTGGGTGACGAACGTCGCCGGTGCCCGCCGGGAATTCGACACGGAGATCGTCGACCAGCTGCCGGACGAACGGGTCGCGTGGCGCACCGTCACCGGGGACGTTCGGCAGCGCGGAGTCGTGACCTTCCTCGAACTGGACGCCTCGCACACCCGGGTCAACCTCGCCATGGAACTGGAGACCTCCGGGCTCGCGGAGAAGGCGGCCGACGCGCTCGGCGTCGTCGACCGGCGGGCGCGGGGCGACCTGCGGCGGTTCAAGCACTTCATCGAGGAGCGGGGCAGCGAGACGGGCGCCTGGCGCGGTCGCGTCGCCCCGGGCGGATGACCCCCGCCCGGGCCGCCGCCGGTTCCGGGCCGCGGCGGTGGGCGGCCTGCCCGCACCGGGGACGCCCCTGCGCCGAGGGCGTCACCACACCCGACCGACGGAGGATCCGATGGACGCCGTCCGCGACCTGTCGGCCGATCCCCTGACCGCCGAGCCCGCGCCGCCCGCGGCGCGCGGCCCCCTCTCCCGGGTCGTGCTCGGGGCCCTGACCGGGGGCCCGCCGGGAACCGCCCTGTCGCCGCCCGCCGGCGCGGTCGAGGACGCCGATCCGTTCGGCGAGGACCTGCAGCTCGCCCTGCACGTCTGCTACGAGCTCCACTACCGGGGCTTCGCCGGGGTTCACCCCGGCTGGGAGTGGGATCCGGGCCTGCTGGCGCTGCGCGGCGGCATGGAGCGCGCCTTCGGGGCGGCGATCCGCGCCGGCCTGCCGGCCACGCCGGGCGGCGCCGAGGGCCGCGTGGCCCTGGAGCGGGAACTGGAGCAGGAACTGGAGGGGCTGCTGAGCGAACCCCGCGACGGCCGCGGCGTGTCGCACTTCCTCCGTGACGAAGCGACCTGGGAGCAGCTGCGGGAGTACTTCGTGCACCGGTCGGTCTACCAGCTGAAGGAGGCCGACCCCCAGGCATGGGTCATCCCGAGGCTCACCGGCCAGGCGAAGGCCGCGCTCGTGGCCGTCGAGTACGACGAGTTCGGGAGCGGGCGCGGGGAGCGCGTCCACGCGCGGCTCTACGCCGATCTGCTGCGGGACGCCGGGCTGGACTCCTCGTACGGCCACTATGTGGACGCCGTGCCGGCCGTCACCCTCGCCACCGTGAACCTGATGTCCTGGCTGGGTCTGCACCGGGAACTGCGCGGGGCCCTCGTGGGGCACTTCGCCGCCGCCGAGATCACCACCGCGCCGTCGGCCCGCCGTACGGTGCAGGCCATCGACCGGCTCGGCGGCGGTGCCGCCTGCCGGCACTTCTACGACGAGCACATCGAGGCCGACGCGGTCCACGAGCAGGTGATGCGCCGGGACGTCATCGGGGACCTGCTGACCCGCGAACCGGGCCTCACCGCCGACGTCGTCCTGGGGATCCGCGCCACGGCACTGCTGGACGGCCGTCTGGAGGAGCACCTGCTGGGCGCGTGGCGCGCCGGGCGCACCTCGCTGCGCGCGGTGCCGGGGCTCTCCCTGCCGTCCGGTTCGTCCGGATCGTACGGGGAAAGTGCACCTCAGGAGGCTCGGGCAGCGCGTCGCAGCGGCGTCCCGCCCGCCGAGCAGGCCTGAGCAAGGAGGTCGAGCGATGCGCTCAGCACCCCTGGGGACCGTGGGGACGGCACGCCGCGCGGCGGCCGGCGCCACCCTGCGCTGAGGCCGCCGCGATGGCAGGTGGGGCGGCCCGGTGGCTCCGGCATCCGTACCGGTCCTGGCGGGCCTCACGGGCGGGCCGCATGTGGCACGAGGGCGGCGAACTGGAGCTGCTGCAGCGCTCCATGGGGTTCGCGGCGCTCGGCCTGGTGACGCTGGTCCCGCTGCTGATCGTGGTCGCCGCGGCGGTGCCCTTCCACGGTTACGGCTTCGCGCAGTGGGTCGTGGACGGCATGGGGCTGTCGGCCGAACCCGCGCAGGCCGTGAAGGAGCTGTTCGCCGCCCCGCGCAAGGTGATCAGCAGTACGAGCGGTCTGAGCCTGCTGGCGCTGGCGCTGTTCGGGCTCTCCTTCGCGGCGTGCGTCGAGGTCGGGTACACCCGGATCTGGCAGGTGCCACCCACCCCGTGGCACCACGTGTGGCGGCGGGCGGTGTGGCTGGCGGCGCTGACGGCGTACCTGTTCGCGGAGGCGCAGAGCGGCGCGGTGCTGGGCGGGGGGTGGCCGGACACGGTGCTCCGCGGCGGCACGGGCGTCGTGCTGGGCTTCCTCTTCTTCTGGTGGGGGCAGTACTTCCTGCTGGCCGGGCAGGTGCCGTGGGCGGCGCTGGTGCCCGGGGCGATCGCGACGATGGCGGGCCTCATCGGGCTGCGGGTCTTCTCCTCGTTCGTGTTCTCCCCGCTGATCGTGACCAACGCCGTCTCGTACGGGGCCGTCGGCACGGTGCTGATCGTGCAGTGCTGGCTGATCGGGGTGGGCTTCGTGGTGTTCGGGGGCGCCCTGCTGGGCCGCCATCTACAGAATCCCAGCAAATGGTTTCATCAGGGACCTTACGGGCAGGCGGAGGGGAGCGCCGACCGACCCCCGGAAGGAGAACCCCATGGGTGCCGAGAAGAAGGTCAAGAACACCGGCCAGAAGATGAAGGGCAAAGCCGAGGAGGCCACGGGCAAGCTGACCGGCGATGAGAGCTTGCGGCTGAAGGGCAAGGCCGACCAGGTCAAGGGCGATGCCAAGCAAGTAGTGGAGAAGGGCAAGGACACCCTCGACCACTGACGCCGGCCCGTCCGCACACCGTTTGTGGGTTGCCCGTGGGACCGTCGGGGCGCAGTGCGCCCGCCGGTCCCACGGGCGTGCGGTGGTGGGGCCGGCCGGTCTTTGTAGGCGCCCGTCGGTCGCGGCCGTCAGAAGCGCAGGTAGAAGCGGATGGTCGTGCCGTCGCCGGTGGCGCGCTGGCGCACCAGGTCGGCGATGCGGTTGACCATCAGCAGGCCCCTGCCGTGGGGCCGGTCCCGGGACGCCGGGTGCCGTCCGGCGAGCGGGTCGGTCAGCCGTCCGCGGTCGTGCACCTCGCACACCACGTGGCCGTCCTCCGCCCAGACGTGGACGGCGCCCGAACCGCCGCCGTGCAGCACGCTGTTCGTGATCAGTTCGGCGACGGCGAGGGAGAACTCGGCGAGCCGGTCGCCGTCCAGCCCGAGGCGGTGTGCCTCGGCCGTCGCCGTGTGCCGGGCCTCGGCGAGTTGCGGCTCCGCGAATCCGAAGGCGAGCGCGCCGGAGGGGCGTTGCGGCAGCCGGTTGTGTGCGGCGATCACCCGGCGCGGGGCATAGTGCGCGCTGCGGTGCTCGCGGCCACCGTCGAGCACCACGGGATGGGTGGCGCGGGCCTCCGCCAGCACCGCGGCGTCCAGCCGGGCGGCGTCGTAGGGGCACAGGATCGTGACGGGGCGCCCCGCGAACGCCATGTTGATCAGTGCTTCGTGCTGGGCGCACGCCGGGTACTCGAGGGCGGTCCGTCCGGGCCAGACGGGCTCCCCGATGATGCGCACCCGGCCCGCCGGGCGGGCGTCGGCGAAGGCCCGCAGCACGCCGGGGATGATGCGGCCGGGATTGCGCCCGGCCCGCTCCATGTCGACCCACTGCACTTCGGCGCCGCGCGGGCCCAACGCGGCGCGCAGCTCGGCGAGACGGGGCGGGGGCACCGCGACGGCGACCGGTTCCCCGGCGTCCATCCCCTCCAGCAGAAAAGGCACCGTGCCGGCGGTGTACTCCCCCGCGTCCCGGTAGAACAGCGCGGGGTGCGCGAACGGCCCGGCGTCGGAGACCTCGCCGACCTCGCCGACCTCACTCAGCACGTCGCCACCTCCCACCCCCGGGCCGACCTTACCAACCGGTTCCCGGGAGTCGGAGGCAGTGACGGGACGTCAGCGGGACGCCCTCGAGGCGTCAGCTGTCGTAGTCGACCGTCAGCGTCTCGGAGACCGGATAGCTCTGGCAGGTCAGCACATAGCCCGCGTCGACCTCGGACGCCTCGAGGGCGAAGTTGCGGCGCATCTCGGCCTTGCCGTCGGTGACGAGTGCCCGGCAGGTGCCGCAGACGCCGCCCTTGCAGGCGAAGGGCAGGTCGGGGCGGGTGCGCTGGGCGCCGTCGAGGACGCTTCGGTCACGCGGCAGCGCGGCCGTGGTGGTGCGGCCGTCGAGGACGACGGTGACCTGGCTGACCGGACCTTCCGTGACGGCGTCCTCGTGGCGGACCGGGGTGACGGGCTCGTCGTCGGCGTAGAACAGCTCCTGGTGCACCCGGTCTTCGGGCACGCCGAGCCCGGCGAGGACCTGCTGGGCGTCGACGACCATGCCGTGCGGGCCGCAGAGCCACCAGTGGTCGGCGTTCGGGACGTCGACGAGGCCCTCGACGAGCGTGGCGAGCCGTCCGGCGTCCAGGCGGCCGGAGAGCACGTCGGCCTCGCGCGGCTCCCGCGAGAGCACGTGGGCGAGCTGGAACCGGGCGGGGTGCAGGTCCTTCAGCTCGGCGAGCTCGTCGGCGAACATGACCGTGTCCGTGCGCCGGTTGCCGTAGAAGAGCGTGACCCGGGAGCCGAGGTCGGCGGCGAGGACGGACTCGGCGATGGAGAGCATCGGGGTGATGCCGGACCCCGCCGCGATGAGCACATGGTGCCCGGGCGCGGTGAGGTCGGGGGTGAAGGCGCCGGTGGGCCCCATGACCTCGACGGTGTCGCCCGGGCGCACCTCGTGCACCAGCCAGGCCGAGAACAGGCCGCCGGGCACCACGCGCACCCCGATGCGGGGGGTGGCGCCGGAGGGGGAGCAGATGGAGTACGAGCGTCGCTCGTCGCGGCCGTCGACCTCGCGGCGCAGCGTGAGGGACTGCCCGGGCGCGAAGGCGAACTCCTCGGCCAGTTCTCGCGGTATGTCGAAGCTGACGGCGGCCGCGTCCTCGCAGAGCGTCTCGACCGCGGCGACCCGCAGGGCGTGGAAGGCCGGGCGGCGGCGGACGCGCGGGGCCGGCGCCTGCGGGGCGGGGGTGGTCGGGGCCATCAGATCTCCTTGACGTACTCGAACGGCTCCAGGCAGGCACGGCAGCGCCACAGGGCCTTGCAGGAGGTGGCGGCGAAGCGCGAGGTCTCCTCGGTGTCCGCCGAGCCGCAGCGGGGGCAGGCGACGGCGCGCCGGATGGTGGTGAGCACCAGCGGCACCGGGCCGGCGGCGCGCCGGGGCGCGGGGCCGGGGGGTGCGATGCCGTGCTCGGCGAGCTTGCGGCGGCCTTCGGGGGTGATCCAGTCGGTCGTCCACGGCGGGTCCAGGACGGTGCGGATCTCGACGCGGGGGAAGCCGGCGGCGCGCAGCCGGGCGGCCACGTCGGCGCGCATCTCCGCCATGGCGGGGCAGCCCGAGTAGGTGGGGGTGAGGGCGGCGACGACGGTGCCGTCCGGGGCGACCTCGACGTCGCGCAGGACGCCGAGGTCGGCCAGGGTCAGCATGGGCAGCTCGGGGTCCGGCACCTCGGCTGCCACGCGGGCCGCCCGGTGCGCGTCGGTGAGCACGGTCACGGCGCTCACCAGACCGCTCCGGGGTGTGCGCGGGCGATGCCCTGCAGCTCCGCGAGCAGCGGGGCGAGGTGCTCGGTGCGGTCGCCCTCGCGGCCGTGCCCGGGCAGGGGCTCGGCCTCGACCGCGGGCAGCCCGGCGGCCTCGGTGACCTGGCGCAGCGCGGCGGTCACCTCGTGCCGGACCCCGGCCGGGTCGGCGCCGCACGTCGCGGCGGCCGTGAAGAGCTCCTCCAGGTAGGGGGCGGTCTGCTCCAGGCCGGCCCGCATGCGGCGGTGCGACTCCTCGGTGCCGTCGCCGAGCCGTACCGTCCACTCGGCGGCGTACTGCCGGTGGTAGGTCAGCTCGTTGACGCCCTTGGCGGCGATGGCGGCGAGCACCGGGTCCTGCGCGGTACGGGCGAGCCGCTCGAAGACGGCGAGCCGCCAGCTGGACGTGACCAGCAGCCGGGCCATGGAGAACGCGAAGTCCCCGCAGGGCAGTTCGGCGAGGCGGACGTTGCGGAAGTCGGCGGGGTCCCGGAGGTAGGCGTAGGCGTCCTCGTCGCGGCCGGTGCCGTCCACCTGGCCGGCGCGGGAGTAGAGCAGGCGGGCCTGGCCGAGCAGGTCGAGCCCGATGTTGGCGAGGGCGACCTCCTCCTCGAGCTCCGGGGCGCGGGTACACCACTCGGCCAGGCGCTGGGCGGCGACCAGGGCGTCGTCGCCGAGCGCCAGGCAGTGGGCGGCCAGTTCCGCGGCGTCCACGCCCTCGGGCACGGCGGTGTCGACGCCGTGCAGCGGGTCCTCGAAGCCGGTGCCGAAGGCCCAGCGGGCGTCGCTGTCGTCGTGCCCCTCGGCCAGGGACAGGTAGACGTGCTCGTCGCTCATGCCCTGCTCCTAGATGTGGGGGACGTCTTCGGGGATGTCGTAGAAGGTCGGGTGCCGGTAGACCTTGTCGGCGCTGGGCGAGAAGAAGGGGTCCTTCTCGTCCCTCGTGGACGCGGTGATGTGCTCCGAGCGCACCACCCAGATGCTCACGCCCTCGTTGCGCCGTGTGTACAGGTCGCGGGCGTGGGTGAGCGCCATGCGGTCGTCGGCGGCGTGCAGGGAGCCGACGTGGACGTGGTTCAGGCCGCGCTTGCCGCGGACGAACACCTCGTACAGGGGCCACTCGGCCCGGGTCGTGCTGTCGCCGGTGGTGCTCATGCCACGGCTCCTTCCTCTGCCCTGGCCGCCTGCTTGGCAGCGTGGGCGGTCGCGGCCTCGCGCACCCAGGCGCCTTCCTCGTGTGCGGAGCGGCGGCGTTCCATCCGCTCGCTGTTGCACGGTCCGTCGCCGCTGATGACGCGCTGCAGCTCGGACCAGTCGGGGGTGCCGAAGTCGTGCCGGCCGCGCTCCGGGTTCCAGCGCAGCTCCGGGTCGGGCAGGGTCACGCCCAGCTTGTCGGCCTGCGGGACGGTCATGTCGACGAACCGCCGGCGCAGCTCGTCGTTGCTGTGGCGCTTGATCTTCCAGGCCATCGAGGCGGCCGAGTTGGGCGAGTCGCCGTCGGGCGGGCCGAACATCATCAGCGACGGCCACCACCAGCGGTCCACCGCGTCCTGCACCATCTCCCGCTGGGCCTCGGTGCCGCGCATCATCGTCATCAGCAGCTCGTAGCCCTGGCGCTGGTGGAAGGACTCCTCCTTGCAGATTCGCACCATGGCGCGGGCGTACGGCCCGTAGGAGGAGCGGCACAGCGGCACCTGGTTGCAGATGGCGGCGCCGTCGACGAACCAGCCGATGACGCCGACGTCGGCGAAGCTGAGGGTCGGGTAGTTGAAGATCGAGGAGTACTTCTGGCGGCCCTCGATCAGGCGCTGCGTGAGGTCCGCGCGGTCGACACCGAGCGTCTCGGCGGCCGAGTAGAGGTAGAGCCCGTGGCCGGCCTCGTCCTGGACCTTGGCGAACAGGATGGCCTTGCGGCGCAGTGAGGGGGCGCGGGTGATCCACTCGCCCTCGGGCTGCATGCCGATGATCTCCGAGTGCGCGTGCTGCGCGATCTGCCGGACCAGCGTCCTGCGGTAGCCCTCGGGCATCCAGTCCCGCGGCTCGATGCGCTGGTCCCGCGCGATCGTGGCGTCGAAGTGCTCCTGGAGCGGCTTCTGCGCGCCCTCCGCCGGCACGGTGGCGTTCGGTGTGGTCATCGATACCAGCTTCCCCTACCGACCATTCGTTCGGTTACAGTCTGACGAACTTTGCCGCACCCGGCAAGCCCTGTGGACGACGGTCGCGCGCGACCCGCGGGAGCCCCCTGTCACACCCGCTCCACCAGCATCGCCACGCCCTGGCCGACCCCCACGCAGAGGGTGGCCAGGCCGCGGCGGCCGCCCTCGCGCTCCAGGCGGCCGAGGAGGGTGAGCAGGATGCGGGCGCCGGAGCAGCCCAGCGGGTGGCCGAGCGCGATCGCGCCGCCGTCGGCGTTGACCCGCTCCTCGTCCAGCTTGAGGCGGCGGACGACGGCGAGCGCCTGGGCGGCGAAGGCCTCGTTGAGCTCGACCGCGTCCAGGTCGCCGGTCTGCCATCCGGCGCGCGCGAGGGCCTTCTCCGTCGCCGGGACGGGTCCGAGGCCCATGAGGTGGGGCTCGACTCCCGCCGTGGCCGTGGTGACGATCCGGGCCCGCGGGGTGAGCCCGTACCGCTCGACGGCCGCACCGCTCGCCACCACCAGGGCCGCGGCGCCGTCGGACAGCGGCGAGGAGGATCCGGCGGTCACGATGCCGTCCTGGCGGAAGATGGTGCGCAGCGAGCCGAGCTTCTCCAGGGTGGTGGAGGGCCGCGGGCCCTCGTCACGGGTGACCTCGCCGCCCTTGACGGAGACCGGCACGATCTCGCGGTCGAAGCGACCGGCCTCCTGGGCCGCCACGGCCCGCCGGTGGCTGCGCAGCGCGAAGGCGTCGGAGTCGGCGCGGGTGATCCCGTCCAGGGCGGCGACCTCCTCCGCGGTCTCCCCCATGGACAGGGTGTCCCGGGCCGAGAAGCGCGGGTTGGTGAAGCGCCAGCCCAGGGAGGTGTCGTGCACCTCGCCGGGCTTGGCCCACGGGGTGCCGGGCTTGGCCATCACCCACGGGGCACGGGTCATCGACTCCACACCGCCGGCGACGACCAGGTCGGCCTCGCCGGAGCGGATCGCCTGCGCCGCCGAGGCGACGGCGGTGAGACCGGAGGCGCAGAGCCGGTTGACGGTGTAGCCGGGCACGGTGTGCGGCAGACCGGCCAGCAGCACGGCCATCCGGGCCACGTCGCGGTTGTCCTCGCCAGCCTGGTTGGCGGCGCCGAGGATCACCTCGTCCACGGACTCGGCCGGGATCCCGGCGCGGCCCACGGCCTCGCCGACCACCAGGGCGGCCAGGTCGTCGGGGCGCACGGCCGCCAGTGCGCCGCCGTAGCGGCCCTGCGGGGTGCGCGCGCCGTCGATCAGGAAGACCTCGTCGACGGGTCGCGCGGGGCGGTGCTGGGACATGCGTTCCACCTCTTGACAGGCAGTTCGGATGCTGGATTACCTTGGGCGTGCCGCACGCTAACCGAATGTTCGGTCGGTTCACAAGGGTGGTGACGATCGTGAGGGGTGCCATGGACGCGACGCAGGGCCCGGCGGAGAGCATGTTCGCAGCGGACAAGGCGTCGCAGAGCCTCGGCATCGAGCTCCTGGAGACCGGTGCGGGCACGGCCGTGCTGCGCATGACCGTCACGCCCGCGATGGTCAACGGGCACGGGATCGCCCACGGCGGCTACCTCTTCCTGTTCGCCGACACCGCCTTCGCCTGCGCCTGCAACAGCCACGGCCCGGTGACGGTCGCCGCCGGCGCCGACATCAGCTTCGTCGCCCCCGTCCACGAGGGGGACGAGCTCGTCGCCACCGCGCAGGAACGCACCCGCTTCGGCCGCAGCGGCATCTACGACGTGAGCATCCTGCGGGGCGACCAGGTGGTCGCCGAGTTCCGCGGGCGCAGCCGCAGCATCGGACGCACGAAGGAGAACGGATGAGCAGCGAGCCGACGGACCGGGCGACCGCGGGGACGCGCCTGGGCGAGCCGCTCCCCCACGGCCTGCTGGACCCCGCCGAGAAGCTGGGCCCCGCGCAGCTGCGGGAGCTGCAGTCGACCCGGCTCCGGGCGACGCTGCGCCACGCGTACGACAACGTCGAGGCGTACCGGAAGAAGTTCGACGAGGCCGGGCTGCGTCCCGAGGACTGCGCGAGCCTGGACGACCTGGCCCGCTTCCCCTTCACCACCAAGGCCGACCTGCGCGACAACTACCCCTTCGGCATGTTCGCCGTCCCCATGGACCAGGTGCGGCGCGTCCACGCATCCAGTGGCACGACCGGCCTGCCCACCGTGGTGGGCTACACCGAGAACGACCTGTCCATGTGGTCCGACGTGGTGGCCCGCTCCATACGCGCCGCCGGCGGCCGTCCCGGCCACAAGGTGCACATCTCCTACGGTTACGGCCTGTTCACCGGCGGCCTGGGCGCGCACTACGGTGCCGAGCGCGCGGGGTGCACGGTGATCCCCGCCTCGGGCGGCATGACGGCCCGCCAGGTGCAGATCATCCAGGACTTCAAGCCCGAGATCATCATGGTCACCCCGTCCTACATGCTCACCCTGCTGGACGAGTTCGAGCGCCAGGGCGTCGACCCGCGCGGGACCTCGCTGCGGGTCGGCATCTTCGGCGCGGAGCCGTGGACGGAGGAGATGCGCCGCGAGATCGAGGAGCGCATGGACATCCACGCGGTCGACATCTACGGCCTGTCCGAGGTGATCGGCCCGGGCGTCGCCCAGGAGTGCGTGGAGACCAAGGACGGCCTGCACGTGTGGGAGGACCACTTCTACCCCGAGGTCGTCGACCCGATCACGGGCGAACCGCTGCCCGAGGGCGAGGAGGGCGAGCTGGTCTTCACCTCCCTCACCAAGGAGGCGCTGCCGATCATCCGCTACCGCACGCGCGACCTGACCCAGCTGCTCCCCGGCACCGCGCGCCCCGCCTTCCGCCGCATCCAGAAGATCACCGGCCGCTCCGACGACATGATCATCCTGCGCGGGGTGAACGTCTTCCCCAGCCAGATCGAGGAGATCGTGCTGCGCACGCCCGGTGTGGCCCCGCACTTCCAGATCCGGCTCACCAAGCGCGGCCGGATGGACCACATGGAGGTCGTCGTCGAGGCGCGTCCCGACGCCGGGGCGGCGCTGCGCGAGGAAGCGGCCCGCTCCATCGCGACGGGCGTCAAGGACGGCGTGGGCATCAGCGTCGAGGTGACGGTCGTCGAACCCGACACCGTCGAGCGCTCCGTCGGCAAGATCCGCCGCGTACGGGACCTGCGGGCCGAATAGCGGCGCGCTCTCGCACCCACGCCCCCGGCCGTTTCGGTTGACATGCAGCCATACGGCTGTACGTTCGAGCGGCGGGAAATCGGGATGGACGAGGTCTTCAGGGCACTGGCCGACGCCGGCCGCAGACGGTCGCTCGACAGCCTCAACGCGCGCAACGGCCAAACCCTGCGCGAGCGGTGCGCCGAGCTGGACATGGCCCGGCAGTCGGTCAGCAAGCACCTGTCCGTACTGGAGGCGGCCCCGTTGGTCACCACCGTCCGGCGGGACCGGGAGAAGCTGCACTACCTCAACGTCGCTCCGATCAACGCCGTCGCCATGCGATGGATCGACCGGTACGACCGCGGGCGCGCGCAGGCGCTCGCCGACCTGCAGTGGGCATTGGAGCAGGCACCCATGAGCGAGTCCGCAGTTGTCTACCTCTGATCTTGGCCAGTGCTCGGTCTTTTAGGGCGGGGGTGAGGGCCGTCCTTGGGCTGGAGCCGCGAAGTGGCGGAGTTCGCTGCCGGATCTGGGGTGACGGTCAGGCGGGGCGCTTCTGGTTCTCGATGTATTGGCGTACGACGGTCAGTGGGGCGCCGCCACAGGAACCGGCGAAGTAGGAGCCGGACCAGAAGTGCCCGCCCCACAAGTACCGCCGGACGTGCGCGTCGTGTTCCTTGCGGAGCATTCGGGCGGACACGCCCTTGAGGGAGTTGACCAGCTTGGAGAGCTGGACTTTCGGGGGGTAGTGCACGAGCAGGTGTACGTGGTCGTCCTCGCCGTTGAACTGCTTCAGTTCGGCCTCGAAGTCCGCGCACACCTCCCGCATGATCTCCTCGCACCTGGTGAGCATGGTGTCCGTCATGGCTTCACGCCGGTACTTCGTGACAAAAACCAAATGAGCATGCAGGTTGTGGACGACGTGACGGCCCGTACGTACGTCGGGGTTGGGATTCCATCGTGGTGACATGAACCAAAGGGTATGGTGATCGTCGTGCAGCTTCGGTACAGCTTTCGCGTGTACCCGAGTACCGGTCAGCGCATTGCGTTGGCACGGGCGTTCGGGTGCGCTCGGGTTGTCTTCAACGACGCGCTGCGCGTCCGTGAACAGGCTCGTGCGGTGGGGCTGCCGTTCGTCCCTTCGGCCGAGCTGTCCAAGCAGCTCACCGTCGCGAAGAAGACTCCCGAGCGGGCATGGCTCGGCGAGGTGTCCTCGGTGGTGTTGCAGCAGTCCCTTCGGGACCTGGACGCCGCGTACCGAAACTTCTTCGACGGCCTCAGGGGCAAGCGCCCCACGATGGGACCGCCCCGCTTGAAGTCCCGCAAGGACACCCGGCAGGCGGTCCGGTTCACTGCGAACGCCGGATGGAAGATCACGACGGGCGGGAAGCTGCGGCTGCCCAAGGTCGGTGACGTGGCCGTGAAGTGGTCGCGCTCCCTGCCGTCGGTACCGTCCACGGTGACCGTGGTCAAGGACAGTGCGGGCCGGTACTTCGCCTCGTTCGTGGTCGAGACCGACCCCGAGATGCTGCCCGCCACGGACAACGTCGTCGGCATTGACGTGGGCCTGACCCACTTCGCGGTCCTGTCCGACGGAACGAAGATCGACAGCCCCCGCTTCCTGCGCCGGGCCGAGAAGAAGCTGAAGAAGGCTCAGCGGGATCTCAGCCGGAAGGCCAAGGGATCGAAGAACCGGGCGAAGGCCCGGATCAAGGTGGCACGCGCCCACGCACGGACCGCCGACGCGCGGCGCGAGTTCCACCACCAGCTCTCCACGAAGATCATCCGCGAGAACCAAGCGGTTGCAGTGGAAGACCTGGCGGTCAAGGCACTCGCCCGCACCCGCATGGCCAAGTCCGTGCACGACGCCGGATGGTCGGCATTCACCGCGATGCTGGAGTACAAGGCCGCCCTGTATGGGCGGACTTTCCACCGCATCGGACGCTTCGAACCGACCTCTCAGGTCTGCTCGGCCTGCGGCGTCAAGGACGGCCCCAAGCCCCTCAGCCTCCGCGTGTGGACGTGCGGGGCCTGCGGGACCGTCCTTGACCGGGACATCAATGCGGCGGTCAACATCGCGAAGGCGGCCGGACTGGCCGTATCAGCCTGCGGAGCGCGGGTAAGACCGGTACTCGTACCGGCGCAGCGCGAAGAAACAGGAACCCACCCCAAGCCCCAGCCGGTAACCACCGGCAGGCACGCGGGAATCTCCGTCCTCTAGGACGGAGAGGATGTCAAACGACCTACATCCGCACCACACCCGAGCGCCTCTGGCAGGCCCTGACCGACCCGGCGTTCACGCGCCGCTACTGGGGCGTCGCCTTCGAGACCGACTGGGCGGCCGGCTCGGCCATGGTCTGGGAGGAGGGCGGCGCCCGTACCGCCGATCCCGCCCAGGTCGTGCTGGAGTCCGAGCCGCCCCGCCGGCTCTCCTACACCTGGCACACCTTCACCCCGGAGTGGGCGGCGAACGCGGGGGTGGACGAGGAGCTGCGCGCCCGGCTGGCCGCGGACCGCCGCTCCCAGGTGACGTTCGAGATCGAGCCGCTCGGGGAGACGGTCAGGCTGACCGTCGTCCACGAGGCCCACGATCCGGGCAGCGCGGTGCTGGGCATGGTCTCCCAGGGCTGGCCCGCCCTGGTATCGGGCCTGAAGACGCTGCTGGAGACCGGCGAGCCGCTGCCGGAGCCGAAGGTGTAGCTCGTTCCGTCCGGGACGACGGCGGACGCGCTGCCCGCACCGGCGCGCCCCCGCTCCGTCCGCGGCCGGCTACAGGCCGCGCCGGGCGTCATCGCGATCGCTCACCGGCGCGCCCTCCGCAGCGATGCCGAGCCCCGGTCCGACCCGGGCGGTACGCCGGCGCGTCGAACGCTCCCCGGCCGCCGCGACGACGGTGAGCAGAAGGGTCAGGCCGACCCCGGCCAGGATCGCGACGTCCGGCTCGGTCACCCTGAGCAGCGCACCGGAGAGGCTGCCCGCCGCGGCGTAGCCCGCGCCCACGGCGGCGTACATCACCGAGTAGCCGGCGGCGAGCGCGCTGGCGGGCAGGACCTGCCGCAGTTGCAGGTTCCGGGTCAGCATCGCCCCGGCCTGCAGGACACCGGCGGCCAGCAGGACCGCCCCCATCCAGGGCGCCGACGGCAGTACGGCGACGAGTGCCACGCACCCCGACACCGCGAGCAGCAGCACCAGCGACTGCACGGGCAACCGCCCCGGCCAGGCGGCGCGCAGGCCGTACAGGAAGGACCCGACCCCCGACCCGGCCGCGAACCCGGCGAGCAGCGGCCCGGCGAGACCGAGTGCCATCCCCCGGTGCTCCAGGAGTGCCGGGAGGATCAGCTCGGCGAGGGCGAGCAGCGACAAGGACGCGGCGCCGGTGACGTAGACCGGCCAGGCCCGGATCGTGATCCGCAGCATCGACTCACCGCCGCGGTCACGGCGGTCGGTCTGCCATCCGGCGGGCAGGGCCCACAGCCCGGCCACCGAGGCCGCCATGAGGACGGCGGCGAGCAGCAGCGGGGTGTACGGGGCCACGCCGAGCGCGAGCCCCGTCACCGCGGCGGGGCTCACCGCCCAGATGCCGAACGTCAGCACCGACTCGGCGCTGAGGGCCTGCGTCACGGCCCGCTCCGGCACGCTCGAGGTGAGCAGTTGCCGCATGCCACCGGGGGCGGCGGCGGGAGCCGCCCCCGCCAGGAACGCGAACCCGGCCAGTACGGCGGGGTGGGCGTCGGGCAGGACACCGAGTCCGGCGAAGCCCACGGCTCCCGCCGCGAGCCCCAGCGCCAACTGGGGCCGTGCCCGTTCGGCTTCGAGCCGCATGCCGAGCAGTGGCGCCCCGACGATCTCCCCGATCACATAGGCGGCGGCGAGCAGCGCGCCGAACGTGTAGCCACCGGGCCGCTCCCGCACCAGGAACACCAGCGCGAGCGGTGCCATGGCCACCGGCATCCGCGCCCCCACGGCCACGGCCCCCCAGGTCAGGACGGGCCGGATGAGGATGTGGCGGTACATGCCCAGGGACATGGGGGCGACCGTAGCCGGGGGTCCGGTACCCGGCAACAGGTTTGCCGGGGCGGGGCGTCAGAGCCGCGCGCGCAGGAAGGCCAGTGCCTCCGTGTCGTCGTCGATCGCGCCGGCCTCGTGGCCGTTCCAGGGCCAGACGGCCATCTCCTTGGGCCCCGCGTACGCGTTGTACGCCGCGAAGACCGTCGAAGGCGGTGTGATCTCGTCCATCAGGGCGGCGGAGAAGCGGGCCGGCACCCTGGCGCGGGCGGCGAAGTTGACGCCGTCGAAGTAGGACAGGGTGCGCATGGCCCGCTCGGCGCTGCCGCGGTGGACGGCGAGGTAGCGGCCGATCTCGCGGTACGGGTCGGCGTCCGTGATGACCGTGGCCCGGGGGAAGTCGCACAGGAACGGGACGTGCGCCACCAGGGCGTGCACCTCGGGGGCGAGGGCCGCCACGGCGAGCGCGGTGCCGCCGCCCTGGCTCGCGCCGAGGACCGCGATCCGGCCGGGGTCGACCGAGGGCAGCGTACGGACCGCGTCCACGGCGCGGACGGCGTCCGTGAACAGGCGGCGGTAGTAGTAGGTGCGGGGGTCGTCGATGCCGCGGGTCATCATGCCGGGGGCTTGTGGGCCCGTGGTGCCGGAGTCGGGGGTGTCGCCGCGGCTCCAGCCCGAGCCCTGGCCCCGGGTGTCCATGTGGAAGTGGGCGAAGCCCGCGGACGCCCACAGCAGGCTGTCCAGGGCGTGGCCGCGGCCGCCGCCGTAGCCGACGTACTGGACGACGGCGGGCAGCGGTCCCTCGGCGCCGTGCGGCAGTCGCAGCCAGGCCCGCACCGGCTCGCCGCCGTAGCCGGGGAAGGTGACGTCGAAGACGCGCACCGTGCTCAGCCGGGGTCCGGGCGCGGGGGTGACGGTGACCGCGGCGGTCCCGGCGGCGCGCGACTCGGCGAGGGTCGTCCGCCAGAAGTCGTCGAAGTCGGCGGGCACGGTCTGGGTGCTGCGGTGGTCCCGCAGTTCGGCCTCGGGGAGGTCGGTGAACAACGTCGGCTCCAGGTCAGGGGGCGAGCGGCCGGTAGTCGAACCAGTCGATGTCGGCGACGGTGGCGGAGGGGGCGCCGTGGGCGGTGGCGTACGGGCCGAGCCAGACGCCGAGGAAGCCGCCGGCGCGGGGCGAGCTGAGGAAGCCGCCGTCCACGGCCGTCAGTTCGGTCTCCGCGTCCGGTCCGGCGCCGGCTGGAGCGTAGCGCAGCCCGTAGCGCCGGCCCTCGGCGTGGATCCGCAGCACCACGGGGCCGGAGGGCAACGGCGCCTGTGCGACCAGGTGTTCCTCGCCGCCGGTGCGGACCGCGGCGAGCACACGGCGGCCGCCGCGGCCGTCGCCCGCCACCGCGAGCACCAGATGGTCCGCCTCGGACTGGCGGACGGCGAGCCCCGCCCACTCCAGCGGCGTCCGGGGCTCCACGTCCACGAGCGCGGACACGGCGACGTCCTGGTGCTGCTGACGTCGGCCCAGGAAGCAGGGGGTGCCGACCTCGGCGAGCGTCGCGGGCCCGAGCGGCAGCCGGAGCGAGCCGGGGCGTGCGGTGAGCGACCAGAAGGGTTCCGCGGTGCGCACCTGGTTCCACCGCGGGTCCGGCCGGGGGCCGTCGAAGTCGTCGCGCACCGCGTCCGGGTGGGGGCCGCCGGCGGGCGCGGCGACAACGGGCGGGCGGAAGGGGCCGAGCGTGGTGCCGGCGCCGGGCGCGAAGAGCGGCCAGTCGTCCTCCCAGCGCACCGGGACGAGGAAGGTCTCCCGCCCGAGGTTGGGGTGGTATCCGCCGTAGGGGCGGCTGCCGAGCAGCACCGCCCACCACTCCCCCGCGGCGGTCCGCACCAGGTCGGCGTGGCCGACGCCGACGACGGGGAAGTCGCGGCCCAGGTGGCGGTGGGTGAACACCGGGTTGGCCGGATTGCCGGTGTACGGGCCGGTGACACGGTCGGCGCGGGCGACGCTGACGGCGTGCCGGTGCTCGGTGCCGCCCTCGGCCGCCAGCAGGTAGTAGCGGCCGTCCACCTTGTACAGATGGGGCCCCTCGGCCCACACCGCGCCGTGCAGCGCCCCGCGCCACAGCAGGTGCTCGGGGCCGGTGAGGGTCAGCTCCGCGGTGTCGAACTCCCGCAGCCAGACGTCGGTCTGGCCCTCCCACTCGCCCGGTTCCGCGAGCCGTGTGCCGGTGCACCAGGCGCGGCCGTCGTCGTCGAAGAACAGGGAGGGGTCGATACCGGGGGCGTCGTCAAGCCACACCGGATCGCTCCAGGGCCCGGCGGGGTCGGTGGCGGTGACGACGAAGGTGCCGCCCCGTCCGCTGCCGCCGACGAGGGTGGTCACGACGTAGAAGCGGCCCCGGTGGTGCCGGATCGTCGCGGCGAAGATCCCCTCGGAGGACGCCACCGTGCCGAGGTCCACCTGCGAGGGCCGGTCCAGGACGTGCCCGACCGGCCGCCAGTGGACCAGGTCGCGGCTGTGGAACACCGGGATGCCCGGGAAGTACTCGAAGGTCGAGGTGACCAGGTAGTAGTCGGCCCCGACCCGGCAGACGCTGGGGTCGGGATGGCAGCCCGGCAGGACGGGGTTGGCGACGGTCGCCGCCGCCTCCCCCGTCCCTTCGGGCAGGCTCACCTGGACTCCTCCGGCGCGCCGGTGACCAGGGCGTGCAGCCGCCGGGTGTGGTCCACCTGGCGCGCCGGGCCGGTCAGTTCGGCCCGTACGGCGAAGCGGACGTCGGTGCTCGAGGCGGCCAGCCGCACCTCCAGCTCCCCCGGTTCCACGACGCGGCGGCCGTCCCGGCCGGTGAAGGCGGCGACGTCGGCTGGGACGGTGACGTCGATCCGCCGCGCCTCGCCCGCCTCCAGCGGCACCCGCAGGTAGCCCACGAGCCGCTGCACCGGCTGGACGACGGAGGCGATCGGGTCGTGCAGGTAGACCTGGACGACCTCGCTGCCCGCGCGGGCGCCGGTGTTGCGGACGGTGAAGGACAGCTCGACCTCGCCGTCGGTGCCGGTCACGGCCCGGCCGTCGGAGGCGCCGTGCACCCGCGGCGCCGACCACTCGAAGTCCGTGTAGCTCAGTCCGTGGCCGAAGCCGAAGGCGGCGGCGGGGTCGATGTTGGAGACCTCGCTGGCCCGCGCGAGCGGCGCGGCGAGGTAGGTGGACGGCTGGACGCCCGGGTGCCGGGGCACGCTCACCGGCAGCCGCCCGGACGGGTTGATCCGCCCGCTCAGCACTCCGGCGAGCGCAGAAGTGCCCTCCTGCCCCGGGAAGAAGGCCTGGACGACGGCCGCGGCCTCGTCCACGGCCCGCCCGAGGGCGTAGGGGCGGCCGGCCAGCAGGGTGAGCACGACGGGCGTCCCCGTGTCGAGGAGCGCGTCGAGCAGCCGCTGCTGCACGCCGGGCAGGGTGAGGGTCTCCGCGTCGCAGCCCTCGCCGCTGGTGCCGCGGCCGAAGAGCCCGGCGCGGTCGCCGAGCGCCGCGACGACCACGTCGGCGTCGAGGGCCGCGCGTACGGCCGTCGCGATCCCGGAGACATCGCTGTCGCTGATGCCGCAGCCGGCGACGGTGACGATCTCCGAGCCGGGGAACTCCGCCACCAGGGCCTGGCGCAGCGTGGGCAGGTCGATGCCGACCGGGGTGTCCGGGTGCTGTGCGCCGACGTGCACGGGGAAGGAGTAGCAGCCCAGCACCGCGGTCGGGGTCTCCGCCTGGGGCCCGATGAGCGCGATGCGGGCGGGCCGCTCCAGGGGCAGGGTGCCGTCGTTGCCCAGCAGGACGGCGGACCGCTCGGCGAGGCGCCGCGACAGGTCTCGGTGGGCGGCGGAGTTCAGGTCGACCGTGCCGCGCAGGGCCTGCGGGTCGGTGAGGTCGGCCCCGGCGAGCGCGGACGGCACCGGGCTCCACCCGGGGTCGAGCAGGCCGAGCTGCGCCTTCTGGGTCAGGACGCGGCGCAGCGCGCGGTCCACGAGCTTCTCGTCGACCAGGCCCGCGGCGACGGCGTCCCGCAGCGGCTGCCCGAAGGTCTTGACGGTGGGCAGCTCCACGTCCACGCCGGCGTGCAGGGCGGTGCCCGCGGCGTCCGCCCAGTCGGCGGCGACGCCGTGCAGGGTCTTGAGGAAGGCGATCCCGAAGTAGTCGGCGACGACGGTCCCGTCGAAGCCCCAGGTGTCGCGGAGCAGCCCGGTCAGCAGTTCCTCGTCGGCGGCCGAGGGCACGCCGTCGGTGTCGGTGTATGCGTGCATCACGGACCGGACGCCGCTCTCCCGGACCGCCATCTCGAAGGGCGGCAGCACGACGTCCGCACGCTCCCTCGGGCCCATGCTGACCGGCGCCAGGTTGCGCCCGGCACGGGAGGCGGAGTAGCCGGCGAAGTGCTTGAGGGTGGCCACGATGCCCGCGGACTCCAGGCCCTGGATGTACGCGGTGGCGATGGTCCCGACGAGGTACGGGTCCTCGCCGATGGTCTCCTCGACCCGGCCCCAGCGCGCGTCGCGCACGACGTCGAGTACGGGGGCGAGGCCCTGGTGGACGCCGACCGAGCGCATGTCGCGGCCGATGGCCGCGGCCATCACCCGGACCAGCTCGGGGTCGAAGGAGGCGCCCCAGGACAGCGGGACGGGGTAGGTGGTGGCGCCCCAGGCGGCGAAGCCCGCGAGGCACTCCTCGTGGGCCATGGCCGGGATGCCGAACCGGTTGGCGGCGGCGATGCGTTCCTGGGTGCGCATCAGGGACAGCGCACCCAGGGCGGGGTCGACGGGGACGGTGCCGAAGGGCCGGGTGAGCTGCCCGAGGCCCTCGGGCAGGAGTTCGTCGAGGCTGGGCGGCTCTTCCATGTCGTGCTGGTGGGGGGCGACTTCGGCACCTTCGCCGGAGGCGCCGACCCAGACGCCGTAGAGCTGGGCGATCTTCTCGTCAAGCGTCATCTCGCGGATGAGCGCCTCGACGCGGGAGTCGGCGGTCACGTTGTCGTTCACTTTCCTCCGACGCCCATGAGCCCCTGCACGAGGGCACGGCGGGCGAACAGGTAGACGAGCAGGACGGGAATCGTGGACAGCACCACGGCGGCCAGCAGGCCGGGGATGTTGATGCCGTACTGGGTCCGGAAGTTGTAGAGGCCCAGGGTGATCACCTTGGTCTCCTCGGACTGGGTGAGCACCAGGGGGAACAGGAAGCCGTTCCACGCCTGCAGGGCGGAGAAGACCACGATCGTCGACAAGCCGCTGCCGGACAGCGGCAGGACGAGCTGGAAGAAGGTCCGCCGGACGGAGGCGCCGTCCATGGCCATCGCCTCGAACAGGTCGGAGGTGATGTCGCGCATCGTGCCGGTGAGGATCAGCGTGCAGACCGGCAGGCAGAACGCCGCCGTCGGCAGGATGACGCCGATGAGGTTGTCGTAGAGCCCGGCCTTGCTGATGACGTAGAACATCGGGACGATCACGGCCTGCGCGGGGATGGCCAGGCCCAGCAGGAAGAGCCGGAACACCCCGGAGGTGCCGCGTCCGCGGTTGCGGACGATGGTGAACGCCAGCGGCGGCACGAGCAGCAGCACGATGGCGACCACGCTGACCGTGACGACGACCGTGTTGAGGAAGTACTGCCCGAAGCCGTTGCCGAAGTCCTGGATGTAGTTGTCCAGCGTGAAGGAGCGGGGGAAGGCCAGCGGGCCGCCCGCGCTGTACTCCTCGCGTGTCTGCACGGTCGCGCCGAGCATCACGTACAGCGGCAGGCCCACCAGCGCGAGCCAGAGCAGGGCGCCGAGGCCCGCCAGGTAGTTGGGGCGGCGCCTCATCAGAGCCCCTCCTTGGTGCCGGCCATCTTGTCGTAGCCGGAGACCCGGACGACGACCAGCGAGATCACGGTGGCCACGACGACGAGCATCAGGGCGACGGCGGCGCCCGCACCGAAGTCGAAGCCCTTGAAGGCCTTGTCGTACATGTAGTAGGCGCTGATGGTGGTGTCGGTGCCGGGGCCGCCCTGGGTGAGGATCAGCACCGTGTCGAAGGTGGTGAGACCGCCGACGATCATGAGGATCATCGAGGTGATGATCGAGTTGCGCAGCTGCGGCAGCGTGATGTGGAAGAACTGCCGTACCGTGCCCGCGCCGTCGATCTGCGCGGCCTGGTAGAGCACCTGCGGGATCGCCCGGGTGGCGCCCTGGTAGATCAGGGCGTGGAACGGGGTGAACTGCCAGGTGCTGACGAACACCAGGACCCCGATCGCGGCGGTCTGCGTGCCGAAGAGGTTGCCGTCGCCGAACAGCCAGCGCGCCTGCGAGGGCACGCCGAAGTTGGGGTCGAGCAGCGCCCGCCACAGCACCGACACGGCGGTCGCGGAGAGCAGCAGCGGCACGAAGAAGATCGCCGACAGCACGGCGCGGTTGCGCTGGGGACCGGCCGCCCAGACGCCGAGCAGGATGCTCAGCGGGGTCTGGACCACGACGCCCAGCACGGTGAGCAGCACGCTCAGCCAGAGGCTCTTGATCATGACGGGGTCCTGGAAGACCCGCGCCCAGGTGTCGAAGCCCGCGTACTCGGGCGAGCCCAGTCCGCTCCAGGTGGTGAAGGAGAGGACCGCCACCAGTACCAGCGGCACGACGGCGAACAGGGCGAAGAAGATCGTGGCGGGGAGCGCCCAGGCGAGGCCCGGCCGGCCGATGGAACGGCCGGCCGGGCGCTGCGTCTGCCGCTTGCCCGTCACGGTGGCGGTGAGGGAGACCATGCGGGACGTCACTCTCAGGAGGTGGGCAGGGCCTGCATGGCCTTGATGAAGCCGTCCGCGTCGACCTGGCCGTTGAAGAACTGCTGCACGGCCTGGTGGATCGGCGTGATGCCCGACGGCGGGTAGGCCTGGTCCCACGACAGCTGGAACGACGGGGCCTTGTCGACCAGGTCGAACTGGTACTTCAGGTAGTCCGGGTTGTCGGCCGTGTCGAGGAACTTGGTGGTGTTCGTGGTGGTGGGCAGGTTGCCGATGGCCAGCTGCTGCTTCACGAAGTCGTCGGAGTACATCAGCTTGAGGAACTCCGCCACCGCTTCGGGGTGCTCGGTCTTCTTCAGCACCGAGTAGAAGTTGTTGGTGTTGCCGACGACGTTCGCGGCGTCGCCCTTGCCGCCGGCCACGGTCGGGAAGTTGGTGTAGCCGAGGTCGTTCTTGGCGAAGTCCGGGCTGGCGTCCTGCTGCGTGGAGTACTCCCAGGAGCCCATGAGCTCGAAGCCGGCCTTGCCGCTCGCCAGCAGCTGGGGCGAGCCGCCGTCGGTGAACTTCACCGAGTCGAAGTTGGTGCCGAAGGCACCGGCGTCGATCAGCTCCTTGAGCATGCTCAGCGCCTTCTTGCTGTCCTCGCTCTCCCAGGCGCTCTTGTCGCCGCCGAGGGCCTTGGTGAACAGCTCCGGGCCGGCGACGCGGTCGTAGAGGTACTCGAACCACATCAGGGTCGGCCACTGGTCGCCGCCGCCGAGCGCGATCGGGGTGACGCCCTTGGCCTTGAGCTTCTTGACCGCGGCGATGAGCTCGTCCCAGGTCTGCGGGGGCTGGACGCCCGCGTCCGCGAGGACCTTCTTGTTGTTGAACATCAGCACCGGCTGGGTGCCGCGCATCGGCACGCCGTAGGACTTGCCGTCGACGACCGCCGTGTTGAAGACCGACGACAGGAAGTTGTCCTTCAGGCCCGGGTCCTTCTTGATGAAGTCGTCGAGCGGGAGCAGCAGACCGGCCTTCACGAACGGCTGGATACTGCCGCCACCCCAGTTGAAGAAGACGTCGGGGGCCTGCTTGGTGTTGATGACGGTCTGCAGCTTCTGCTGGTAGTCCGCACCGGGGACCGTGTCGAGGACGGCCTTGACCTTCGAGGTCTTGTTGAACTCGGCGACGATCGCCTTCTCCACCTTGTTCGCGGAGTCGCCGTACACGAGGACGTGAATCGTCCCGGAATCGCCTCCCGCGGAGGCGCCATCACCGCCGCAGGCGGTCAGGGTCAGGCCCAGTGCCAGTGTCGCGCCGCCGGCGACGGCACGGGGGAACCACGCACGCTTCTTCATGATCGACCTCTCGAAAGTTTCGGCCGCTTTGCCGAAATTCGCCTGACGACGGACCGTAGGCTCCCCCTTCGCCGGGGTCAACAGCGTGGAATTGACGCGACCAAACCGTTACCGAACGGCGGTGCTCTATCCTGTGCCGCATGCGTGATGATGAGACCGAGGGCCGGATCACCTTGGCCGATGTGGCTTCGAAAGCGGGCGTGTCACTTTCGACAGTTTCGAAGGTGCTCAACGGACGTCCCGATGTGGCCGCGCCGACCCGGAGCAAGGTCGAACGCCTGCTGGAGGCGAACGGCTACCAGCGCCCCGCCCCCACCCAGCCCGAGTCGCGGCTGATCGAGATCGTCTTCCACGAACTCGAGAGCGTCTGGGCGATGGAGCTCATCCGGGGCGTGGAGAACGTCGCCAAGAGCCGCAACATGAGCGTGGTGCTCACCGAGAGCGGCACCCGGCACGCGCCCGGCCCCGAGTGGATCGAGGGCGTGCTGCGCCGCCGCCCGCTCGGCGTCGTCCTGGTCTTCTCCTCGCTGCCCGACGACATCAAGCGCAAGCTGCGCTCACGGGCCATCAACTTCGTGATCATCGATCCGGCGGGCGACCCCGAGCCCGACGTCCCGTCCGTGGGCTCGGCGAACTGGGCCGGCGGCGTGGCGGCCACCCGACACCTGATCGACCTCGGCCACCGCCGCATCGGGATCATCACCGGACCCGACGACATGCTGTGCTCCCTGGCCCGCCTCGACGGCTTCCGCTCGGCCATGGGCATGGCGGGACTCGCCGTCGACAACGACCTGATCCGCTACGGGGACTTCCACGTCCAGGGCGGTCACGACGGCGCCCTCGCCCTGCTGGAGCAGCCGGACCCGCCGACCGCCATCTTCGCGGGCAGCGACCTGCAGGCGCTGGGCGTCCTGGAAGCCGCCCGGGTCAAGGGCCTGCAGGTGCCCCGCGACCTGTCCGTGGTGGGGTACGACGACCTCCCGCTCGCCCAGTGGGCGAGCCCGTCGCTGACCACCGTCAACCAGCCGCTGGTCGAGATGGCCGAGGAGGCCGCCCGGATGCTGCTCCGGCTGTCGCAGCCCGAGGAGGCCGGCGACAAGAGCAACACCCGTATGGAGCTGGGCGTCAGACTGGTCGTCAGGAAGAGCACGGCGTCCCCGCGGGAACCCGGGGCGACACCCGCGGGCTGACGCCCGAAAGGGCGCGGAGCGGGCGCACGGCGTCGTCCCCGGGGGCACGGGGCACCCCTTGGGGCGGCGATGTGACGAAGGCCACACCCGATGTCAACGCTCTTCGGAGTGGCGGCGATTACCACGGGCGCGAGGCGGGAAATGCTCGCTATGGCCGAGGCCAAGAGCCCGGCCGGCCCCGCTGGTGGGCGTTC
This sequence comes from Actinacidiphila glaucinigra, assembly GCF_900188405.1. GTDB lineage: Bacteria > Actinomycetota > Actinomycetes > Streptomycetales > Streptomycetaceae > Actinacidiphila > Actinacidiphila glaucinigra. The sequence continues at coordinate 246,423 of NZ_FZOF01000004.1, forward strand.
TTCTGAGGGGGAGATGCACCCATGCGCACCCACGCACGACACAGCCGCGGCGAACGCACGCTGACGGTGCTCGAGGAGGAGCACGAACGTCGCGAGCCGTTCGAGCTGCTGACGGCGGACGACGCCGACTTCGACGACGAGGGCTATGAGATCTTCCGGGTGCACTGCCCCGACTGTGCCCGCCCGATCGCGCTCCTCGCCGACGAGGACGTGCTGCCGCAGCACGCGCTGTGCGCCTCGCCGTGGAACCCGTTCGGGCTGACGGTCTGCCCCGGCTCGGGCCGTCCCACCCCCGAGATCGCGCCGGCCGACGACGACGCCCGGGGCGAGGACCTCGAATGGGGCGCGCTGCTGACGCTCCCCGCCGGGCTGGACTGGCGCACGCAGCCGTTCTCCCACGTGGGCGGCCCCGGTTCGCGGCCGATCCGCGTACCGTTCCAGCGCGCGGCCTGACCGCGCCCACCGCGTACGCACGGTGCCGCGCCGCCCCGCCGGGCGGCGCGGCACCGTCGTGTCAGCGCTCCTTGCTCTCCGGGCCGGCGAGGCTGCGGGCGATCACCATGCGCTGGATCTGGTTGGTGCCCTCGACGATCTGCAGCACCTTGGCCTCCCGCATGTACCGCTCGACGGGGAAGTCGGCGGTGTAGCCGTATCCCCCGAGCAGCTGGACCGCGTCCGTGGTGACCTGCATCGCGGCGTCCGTGCAGAACAGCTTGGCCATGGCCGCCTGCCGGGAGAACGGGCGGCCCGCGTCCCGCAGCCGGGCCGCGGCGAGATACAGCGCCCGGCCGGCCTCGATCTTGGTGGCCATGTCGGCGATCATGAAGCGCAGCCCCTGGAAGTCCACGACGGGACGGCCGAACTGCTGCCGGGTCATCCCGTACGCGAGCGCCTCGTCGAGGGCGGCCTGGGCGATGCCGATGGCGCAGGCGGCGATGCCGAGGCGGCCGGAGTCGAGGGCGGACAGGGCGATGGTGAAGCCCTGGCCCTCGTCGCCGACGCGGCGGCTGTCGGGGACGGTCACGCCGTCGAAGTGCACCTGGGCCGTGGGCGACCCCTTCATGCCCATCTTCTTCTCCGGGACCGCCGCGGTCAGGCCCTGCGCGTCGCCGGGCACCAGGTACGCGGTGATGCCGCGCGCGCCCTCGGCACCGCTGCGGGCCAGCACCGTGTAGAAGTCCGCGACACCGCCGTGGGTGATCCACGCCTTGGTGCCGTCGATCCGCCACGCCTCCCCCTCGCGGGTGGCCCGGGTGCGCAGGGAGGCGGCGTCGGAGCCGGCGGCGGGCTCGGAGAGGCAGTAGGCGCCGAGCAGGGAGCCGCCGAGCATGGCGGGCAGGTGCTCGGTGCGCTGCTCCTTGCTGCCGTAGTGGGCGACCGCGTGGCAGGCCAGGGTGTGCACGCTGACGCCGAGGCCAACCGTGAGCCGGGCCGCGGCCAGTTCCTCGAGCACCTGCAGGTACACCTCGTACGGCTGGCCACCGCCGCCGTACTCCTCCGGGTAGGGCAGTCCGAGCAGCCCCGCCTCGCCGATGAGGCGGAAGACCTCGCGCGGGAAGACGCCGGCGTCCTCCTCCTCGGCCGCCCTGGGCTTGATCTCCCGCTGGGCCAGCTCGCGTACGAGCGCGAGCAGGTCGCGGGCCTCCTCGGTGGGAAGCTGTCGGTCCACCGGCTGAAGGCCGTCGTGGGACATGGCGGCACTCTCCTCCCTGTCGGGCGCTGCGGCGGCGTCCGCTCAGGGTGTGGCGGCGCTACCGGGTTGTCGACCGTCGACCGATGGTCTCCCGCCGGGTCACGGCATGGTCCGACCTGCGGCTTCGGCGCGTTGGAGTATGCCCGATCGGAGGCGTCGGAGTCACGGGGTGCCAGGCCCTCCGAGGCGTGCGTCGGCGGATTTTTCCATACCGCACACCCGGTGGCCGGCTTTTCGCAAGGCTGTACGGGTGGATGGGCCATTCGGGTTAACGTCGTCGCGCGCGTGGTGCGCGTGCGGGACGTGAGCAACCCGCGTCGGAAGTCGAGGAAAGGTGATGCCGGTGTCCGTGTTCCGTACGTGGGTCCCGAGGGTGGCCGCGGTGGCGGTCGTCGCGCTGGCGGTGACGGGCTGCGGCGGCCAGGACACGGATGCGGCGGGCGGGCCGGTCGCCCTGGAGCGGATCGGCGAGGCCGTCGGCTGCACCCCGCAGTTGCAGACCGACGTGGAGGACCTGCGCCAGGGGGCGTGCACGACGGCACGCGGTGCCTACGTGATGCTCACCTTCACCAGCTCCGCCGGCCAGAAGTCGTGGCTGGAGGAGGCGGAGCCGTACGGCGGCTCCTACCTGATCGGCGAGCGCTGGGTGGTGGAGGCCGACCCCGAGGCGCTGGAGCCGGTGCGGGAGAAGCTGGGCGGCAGGGTCGAGGAGGGGGCGCACCACGGCCACTCCGCCGGCTCGTCCGCGGCCCCCTCGGCCCCTTCGTCCTCCGCGAGCCGCTAGCGGACCTCGGCCCGGCAGGGCGAGGCCCGGCACACGTCGGCCTGCGCGTGGTGTGCCGGGCCGCCGTCGGCCGCGGGCTCCGGGGGGGGTGGGTCAGACCTCCAGGTCCGCTTCGATCCGCCTGAGCTGGTGGCGGGCCATCGCCAGGTTCGCGCGGTCCTTGTCCAGCGCGACGTAGAGGAACAGGCCCTTGCCCGAACGCCCGGTCAACAGCCGGATCATGTGGATCTGGGTGTTGAGCGTGATCAGGATGTCCTCGATGTGCTCCTTGAGGTTGAGCATCTCCATCGTGCGCATCTTGGCGCGGACGACGTCGGTGTTGCCCGCGGCCGCGACGGTCAGGTCGAGGTCCTTGGAGCCCCCGAGGGTGCCCAGGGCCATGCCGCTGCCGTAGTCCACGAGAGCGACGCCCAGGACGCCCTCGATCGACGTCATTACATCCTTCAGCGCGGTCTCGGTGTTGGCCATTGCGGTCTCGCTTCCTTGGGGTTGAGTTCTCTGACGTGACGAATGCCTGGGTCCGGTGGCGACGGCGCGGCCGCGTCCCGTGCCCGGCGGCTTGTCGGCTGATGAGCCGGGTCGTACGGTCATTTCCGCTCCTGACGTTGGAGCGCGAGGTCGACGAGATCCTCGATCCGTCGACTGGATCGACGGGCCTCCAGATGCAGGCGGCCCACGTTGGAGCCGGGTCCCGCCACCAGGGCGAGGGCCATGGCGCCGCCGGCCGCGTACGCGGCGATGTAGCCGCGGTCCCCCCTGACGAGCAGTTCCCGGAAGCCGCCGCATTCGGTGGCCTCGGTGATGCGGGCGGCCACGCCCAGCGCCGCGGCGGTCAGCGCGGCGACCCCCTCCGGCTCCGGACCGCTCAGGTCGTGTGCGACGACCAGGCCGTCGACGCTGGCGACGAGCCCGCCCGTCAGGTGCGGCACCCTCGCCCGCAGGCTCCGGAGTTCGGCCAGTACGTCGGCTTCGAGTGCCACCAGCTGTCTCCTTCCGGCGAGCTGCCGCAGAGCCTTCCTCCACGGTCGTTCGGCGGGCGCCGGGCGGGTCGGCAGGGCGCTCACAGGTGGGCCTCCAGGGCGGCACGAAGTCGCAGCAACAGGGCGACTGAGGGATCGGAGGACGGCGGGACCGCCGGCTGCGGTCCGCCGTGGGCCGGGGGCGGCGGCACCGGAACCGGTGGCACCACCGGCGCGGGCGGTGCGGGCGGTGCGGGCGGTACCGGCGGGACCACGGGGCGCGCGGGAGCCGGCACCGCGGGTGCCTGGGCGCGGACCGGCATGCTGATCCGGCCGGTCGCGGCCAGCCGGCGTACGTCCAGCAGGGTCGCGAAGGCGGAGCGTCCCAGGTGCCAGGCGATCTGCACGGGCGTACGGGATCCGTCCGCCGCCGCCAGCACCGCCAGCTGACCGGGGGTGGGGGCCCTGGCCCGGCCGCCGCGCACCTCGCCCTCGGAGCGCGGGACGACGGGGCCGGCGTCGGTGTCGTCCCAGGGCCAGGCCCGCTCCAGTTGAGCGCGCCGCCGCTGCGCCTCCCTGGCCACGCGCTGCGCGGGGACCGCCCGGGAGATCGGGCCCAGCCGGGAGGTGGCCCCCGGCTGGAACCGGTCGGGTTCCGAGTCGGGCAGCAGCGTGAAGTAGGCGGCGTCGAAGAGCGCCAGCAGGTGGCACAACTCCAGTTCCCCGCGGGCCACCCGCCCGGTGTCGACGAGGTGCCCGCCGACGCCGCGCTCGGCGCTCGCGGTGGTGACCGCCTCGCGCCACTGGTCCGGGGAGAGCAGTCCGCAGGCCATGAGCCGTACCCCGAGGTCGGGGGCGCAGGGGCTCTCGGCGTGGACGATCGCCCCGTCGCGCAGGTAGACCGCGCCCGCCGAGCCGTAGAGCGCTCCGCTGGCCCTCGCCTCGGCGAGCCTGGCCAGCGCGGCGGTGAAGGCGTACGCGCCCACCACCCCGGCGCGGACCTGGGCCTGCGCGCCGCCGCGCGCCGGAATGCGCCGGGGAAGGCCGCGCACGGCCAGCGCCGGCCGCGCCGCCTCCGCGCCCGTCATACGAGCACCAGCCGCTCGGCGATGGACTGCAGTCCGAGCCGGGCGACGGCCAGGTTGGCCATCGACCGGTCCAGCCACAGGTAGAGGACGACGTCGCTGTCGAAGGAGGTGTCGAGGAAGCGGATGAGGTGGTAGCTCCCCGGCGCGGTGATGATGATGTCCTCGACCGGCACCCTTCCCGACTCCTTGGCGGTGAAGGTGCCGCTCTCCACGACCGCGCGTGCCGCCTCGGTGGTGTCCGCCGCGGCCGCCTCGTGACCGTGTCCCGGTTCCTGCCCGACCGCCCCGAGGAGGAGGCCGCTGCTCCAGTCGACCACGCTCGCCCCGAGCACACCTGGAATCGCCAGCGCCTCGGAAAGGCACTCGTCTATGCCGGGCACGCGCACCCCTTCGCCGCGACTTCTGGTATACGGAACAGCACGGAACGTTACTCATCCCGTACGCGAAAAAGGTGAGTTGGGGCATTTTCCAGTGGCATGTGCGGGCGACTCGCTAGGATTCGCCGCCGCTTGTGATCAGTCGGCGCAATTGTCCTCGGGGCCGCTCCTGGCGATCCGCGCGAGGACGTCCAGCGCCTCGCCCAGGACCTGCGGCGACGGCGAGGCCAGGCCGATCCGTACGGCGTGCGGCGCGCCGCCGCGGCCCGCGGCGAAGGCGGCGGCCGGGGTGACGGCGATCCCCTGCCGGGCGGCGGCCGCGACAAAGGTGTCGGCGCGCCAGCGGCCGGGCAGCCGCCACCAGCAGAAGCAGGCGCGCGGATCGGCCGTGACCGAGAACCCGGCGAGTCGCTCGGCGGCGATACGGGCCCGCGCGGCCGCGTCGCGCCGCTTGGCCGCCACCACCGCGTCCACGGCCCCGTCGGCGATCCACCGGCAGGCGACGGCCAGCGCGAAGCCGGAGGCGGCCGTGCCCGCCGAGCGCAGGGCCGCGGAAACCGGGGCGGAAAGCTCCCGGGGAGTGACCGCGACGCCGACGGTGAGCCCGGGGGCGAGCCGCTTGGAGAGGCTGTCGACGAGGACCACGCGGTCGGGGGCGTACGCCGCGAGCGGCGGCGGGGCGTCCGCGGCGAGGAACCCCCAGACGGCGTCCTCGACGGCGTGCAGGCCCAGCAGGCCGAGGGTGTCCGCGAGTTCGCCCCGGCGGCCGTCCGGCATGGTGACGCCGAGCGGATTGTGCAGGGTGGGCTGGGTGTAGAGCGCGTGCAGCGGGGCGGCGCGGTGGAGTTCGGCGAGGGCGGCGGGCAGCATCCCGTGCTCGTCGGAGGGGACGGGGACGAGGGAGATCCCGAGCCGTGCGGCGAGGGCCTTGACGACGGGATAGGTGAGCGCCTCCACGGCGAGACGGCCGCCGGGCGGTACGAGCGCGGCCAGGGCGGCGGCGATGGCCTGGCGGCCGTTGCCCGCGAAGAGCAGCCGTCCCGGGTCGGGACGCGGTCCGCCGCGGGCGAGCAGGTCGGCGAAGGCCTCGCGTGCGCCCGGGGTGCCCGCGGCGGTGAGCGGGCGCAGCGCGGCGCCGAGGACGTCGGGCCGCTGCAGTGCGGCGAGCCCCGGGGCGAGCAACTGCGACTGGCCCTCGGCGACGGGGTGGTTGAGCTCCAGGTCGATCCGCTGGGGTGCCGGCTCGGCGAGGGCGGGCCCGTCGACGGGTGGCGTGGCACGGACGAAGGTGCCGCGCCCCACCTCTCCCACGACCAGGCCGCGGCGGGCGAGTTCGGCGTAGACGCGGATCGCCGTGGAGTTGGCGATCCCGTGCCGCCGCGCGAACGCCCGCTGCGGTGCGAGCCGGTCGCCGGGACGCAGGCGTCCGGCGGCGATGTCGGCGGCGACGGCGTCCGCGACCGTGCGGTAGTCGTCCATCGGTGTTCCCCCTTGAGGCAATCCTGACATTGCACCGAGAGCAAAGATCCTATTGCACCGATCAGGGAGGGGAACCTAGCATCACGCTCAACTCCCTTGCGGAAGGGGGCACATGCGAGGCGAGGAGACCCCCTTGGCGACGGCAGTGGTCAACGGCGTCACATTGGCGTACGACGACGAGGGGGACGGCCCGGGCACACCTCTGGTGCTGGTGCACGGCCACCCCTTCGACCGCTCGATGTGGGCACCTCAGGCCGCCGCCGCCGCGGCGGCCGGCCGCCGGGTGATCGTGCCGGACCTGCGCGGCTACGGTGCGAGCGAGGTCGTCCCGGGGGTCACCCCGCTGGAGACCTTCGCCCGCGACGTCGCCGCCCTGCTGGACCACCTGGGCGTTCCTGAGGCGGTCGTCGGCGGGCTGTCGATGGGCGGTCAGATCGTCATGGAGTTCCAGCGGCTGTTCCCCGCCCGGGTGACCGGGCTCGTGCTCGCCGACACCTTCCCCGGCGCCGACACGGAGGAGGGCCGGCGGGCGCGCGAGGCGATGGCGCAGCGGCTGGCCGCCGAGGGGATGTCCGGCTACGCCGACGAGGTGCTGGACCGGATGATCGCGCCCCGCAACGTGACCGCGCTGCCCCAAGTGGCCGCACACGTCCTGCGGATGATGCGCGGCACCTCCCCCGAGGGCGCCGCGGCGGCCCTGCGCGGCCGCGCCCGGCGGCCCGACTACGGGGCCGTGCTGGCCGCGGTCGGGGTGCCCACACTGATCGTGGTCGGCCGGGACGACGTGTACACCCCCGTCGCCGAGGCCGAGGCGATGCACGCCGCCGTCCGCGGATCGCGCCTCGTGGTCGTCGAGGGCGCCGGGCACCTGCCGAACCTGGAGCGCCCCGAGGAGTTCAACGACGCGCTGCTGCGGTTCCTCGGCGCGCCCGGCTAGGTCGTGGTGTCGACCAGGGAGAGCGAGTGGAGGCGTTCGGGCGGCCCGGGCCGGGCGTAGTACCAGCCCTGCGCGGTGTCGCAGCCCAGCGCCCGCAGGTGCTCGGCCTGGGTGCCGGTCTCCACGCCCTCCACCGTCACCGACAGCCCGAGGGTGTGCGCCAGATCGACGACAATCTCGACGATCTTCACGTCCACCGGGTCGGCGGGCTGCTGCTGCATCCCGCGCGTGAAGGAGCGGTCGAGCTTGAGCGTGGTGATGGGCAGCCGGCGCAGCGAGGCCAGATTGGAGTAGCCGGTGCCGAAGTCGTCGAGGGCGATGGCCATCCCGAGTTCGGCGAACTCCCGCAGCGGGCGCATCAGTTCCTCGTCGGCGCCGATGAAGGCGCTCTCGGTGACCTCCAGGCACAGGGCGGTCGGCTCCAGCCCGGCGTCCTTGATCACCGCGAGGGTCTCCGGGACGAGGCCGGGGTGGCCGAGCTGGGCCGGGGAGAGGTTGACGTTGATCCGCAGCGGATGGCCGTCGCTGCGCGGGAACTGCCAGTCCCGGGCCTGCCAGGCGGCCTGCTGCAGCACCCAGTGGCCGAGCGGCACGATCAGCCCGGTGCTCTCGGCGAGCGGGATGAACTGGTCGGGGCCGAGCACCCCGTGCACCGGGTGGCACCAGCGCACCAGTGCCTCGGCACCCCGGACACTGCCGTCGCCGAGCCGCACCAATGGCTGGTATTCGATGAAGAACTCGCCGCGTTCCAGGGCCGTCGGCAGCCGGTTGGTCAGCCCGTGCCGGGTGATGGCGCGCGCGTCGGAGTCGGGGTCTGCCAGCTCGAATCGGTTGCCGCCCGCGGCCTTGGCCCGGTACATCGTGATGTCGGCGCTGCGCAGCGCCTCGGCGGGCCCCAGGGAGCCGGCCTGGCCCTCGACGATGCCGATGCTGCACCGTACGGACAGGTCGCGGCCGTCCATCCGGATCGGGTCGGCCAGCGCGGCCAGGATCAGGTCGGCGAGGCCGGTGATGTCGGCGCGGCTGGCGGGGTTGACGACCAGGGCGGCGAACTCGTCGCCGCCGATGCGGGCCACGAGCTGGTCGGGCGAGGTGACGCAGGCCTGGAGGCGTTCGGCGACGGCGACCAGGAGCCGGTCGCCGACGGCGTGGCCGAGGCTGTCGTTGACGTCCTTGAAGCCGTCCAGGTCGAGGTAGCAGACGCCGACGCCCACGCCGTCGGGGCCGTCCAGCGTCTGCTCCAGACGCTCGAAGAAGAGGTTCCGGTTGGCCAGGCCGGTGAGCGCGTCGTGGGTGGCCTCGTACCGCAGCCGCTCGCTGAGCAGGCGCTCCTCGGTGATGTCCTCCATCAGCGCGAGCATGTACTGGGGGACGCCGCCGGCGTCCCGCAGCAGGGAGACCGTCAGATTGGTCCACAGGACGGTGCCGTCGGGCCGGTAGTAGGCCTTCTCCATGCGGTAGTGGTCGCGTTCGCCCCGGTTGAGCTGGCGCTGCATCTCCCAGACCTCGGGGGCGTCGTCCGGGTGCACCCAGTCGTAGACGTTCCGGCTGCGGATGTGGCGCTCCAGGCCGCCGAACATGGTGGTGAGGGCGGCGTTGACGTCCAGAATGCGGCCGTCCATGTCGGCGATGCCGATGCCGATGGAGGCGCCCTGGAAGACCGCGCGGAAGCGGACCTCGCTCTCGTACAGGGCCTGCTCGGTGGCGGCCCGGGCGGCCAGCGCCGCACGGGACAGTGCCTCCTGCTCGGTCCGCGTGCGCTCCTGCAGGGCCCGGGTGTACCCGGCGGCCACCCAGTGCTGCAGGCGGTTGCAGCGGGTACGGCTCTCCTCGGACGGGAGCGCGGGGCCGGGCGGGCAGTACAGCAGCAGGTAGGCGTCGACGACGTCGAGGATCCGCGCCAGCGCGGCGGGGTCGGTGCAGTGCGCGGCCACCAGCGCGGCGCCGACCTCCGCGGCCGGACGGGGGTCGAAGGGCTGTGCGCGCAGGGTGGCGTTCAGACGCGCGGCGAGCGGGAGCAGGTACTCCTCGAACTCGCCGCGCGTCATGGAGGTGGCGGTGGCCGGGTAGATCGCCCGGCTCCAGATGATCGCGAAGCGCCGCAGGCTGTCGGCGGGCTCCGGCTCCGGGCCGGGTTCTCTGGTCACGGTCACGCCTTGCGGCCGACGCCCGCGAACCCGCTGAAGACGACCGGGTCGAGCTCGTCGTCGTCCGAGCCGTCGGGGCGCCACAACGGCGCGGAGACCAGGCCGGGTTCGACGAGGTCGAAGCCGTCGAAGAAGCGCTCCACCTCGGCCCGGGACCGCATGATCAGCGGTGAACTCGCGCTGCGGTAGACGTTTTCGACCCGCTCCCCCTCCTCGGGTCTGCGCGGACCTCCCTCGACCGAGGCGTGGGTGACGACCAGCAGGCTGCCGGGGGCGATGGCCTCCCGCAACTCGGCCACCGCCTTGGCCGGTTCGTCAGCGTCCTCGAGGAAGTGCAGGACCGCGACGAGCAGCAGCGCGACCGGGCGCTCCAGGTCGATGAGCCCGCGCACCTCCGCGCTGTCCAGGATGTCGCGGGGCGAACGCAGGTCGGCTGCGACGATGGCGGCGTGCTCGACGCCCTCCAGCACGGCACGGCTGTGGGCGACGGCGACCGGGTCGTGGTCGACGTAGACGACGTGGGCGCCGGGACTGGCGGCCTGGGCGACCTCGTGGACGTTGCCGAAGGTGGGAATGCCGGAGCCGATGTCGAGGAACTGGGTGATGCCCTGGTCGACGGAGAAGCGCACGGCCCTGCGCATGAACGCCCGGTTGGCCTGCATGATCTTCGGCAGCCCCGGGAATGCCTCGATGGCCCGCCGTCCGGCCTCCCGGTCGACCTCGAAGTTGTGCGAGCCGCCGAGGTAGTAGTCGTAGATGCGGGACACGCTCGGCACGGAAAGATCGATGCCTTGCGGTGCCCAGGCGGGACGCTCCATCAACGGCTCCAGCTCGTCGTCGGCGATCGGGGCACATGGTCGTGGACACGACCACGTGCGACAGAGGCTACTGATCGACCGTTCGAGAGGAAACAAGAAATGGAAATATTCGATCCGTTTTCGGTCACAGACCAAAGGCATGTGCCCTGTTCCCAACAAGCGGGGAACAGGGCACAGGCTACCGCCGGATGACGGTGGATCAGTTCGATCAGACGTTGACGCCGTGGGCGCGCAGGTAGCCCAGCGGGTCCATGTCGGAGCCGAAGTCGGGGGTGGTGCGGACCTCGAAGTGCAGGTGCGGACCGGTCACGTTGCCGGTGGCGCCCGACAGGCCCAGCTGCTGGCCGGCCGAGACCGTCTGGCCGGCCGAGACCGACAGCGAGGACAGGTGGGCGTACTGCGAGTACCGGCCGTCGGCGTGCTTGACGACGACCTGGTTGCCGTACGAGCCGCCCCAGCCCGAAGAGACCACGGTGCCGGCGGCGATCGACTTCACCTTGGTGCCGGTCGAGGCGATGAAGTCGACACCGGTGTGGTAGCCCTTGGACCACATGGCGCCGGCCTGGTGGTAGGCGGTGCCCAGGGTGACGCGGTCGAGCGGGGCGGTGTAGCCGGAGGTGCTGGCGGCCTTGACGGCGGCCGGGGCGGCCTTCGCGGCCTTCGGCGCGGGCTTGGCGGCGGCCTTCTCCCCGAGGGACAGGACCTGGCCCGGGTAGATCAGGTTCGGGTTGCCGCCGATGACCGACTTGTTGTCGGCGTACAGCTTCTGCCAGCCGCCCTCGACCGAACGGGCGTCGGCGATCTTGGAGAGGGTGTCGCCGCCGGCGACCGCGTAGGAGCCGCCGGCGCTCTTCGGCGCGGTGGCGGCCTTCGGCGCCTCGGCCTTCTTGGCGGGGGCCGCGGGCTTGGCGGCCGGCTTCGCGGCCGTGCCGGAGACGCTCTCCGGGGTGGCCGACGGGTTGGCCATCGCCTTGGTCAGACCGGCCTTGGGGCCGCACACGGGCCAGGCCTGCGGGCCCTGGGTCGCCAGGACCTTCTCCGCGGTCGCGATCTGCTGCGCCTTGGTCGCCAGGTCCGCGCGCGGGGCGTACTTCGTACCGCCGAAGCCGGCCCAGGTGCTCTGGGTGAACTGCAGGCCGCCGTAGAAGCCGTTACCGGTGTTGATGGACCAGTTGTTGGTGCTCTCGCAGGCCGCGACCTTGTCCCAGACGCTCACGGGAGCCGCGTGGGCACCGGTGGCGCCGACGATCGGGAGCGCCACGGCCGCACCGGTGGTGCCGGCCAGCGCGCTGATACGGGTGATGCGGGTGTTCCGCGGACGACGGTGCTTTCCCTTACCGGGCATGCCGAATTCCTCTCCGACGCCTGCGAGGTAAGCTGTCGGGTTCGGGCTGGAGATGCCCGGCCGCAATGGGGCACGCCAAATCAAGGCATGTCGCTGCGACTTCACCCCTAGCCGTCCCGAGACCAACGGGAACGGCAAACTACCTGGGTCCCCCGCTCCTGCCGTGCGGTCTTGTCATCCGGCGTCCGGGCAGCGGCAGGACTAGGCGTTCCACCCGGAAGAATCTCGCAGGCATTTGTCCTGCGAGATCTGGAAGCTAAACGACGGAATCGTTCCGGAGCAAGGAGCGGAATCACGCCCCCCGGCAGACCGCAAGTCGATCAATTACTTCTGTGACTTTACGTGAGAAGCGTCCGCTCTGCGTAGGCGAAAAATTGGCCCTCGGTAATCGCGTGATATCGCCCGGTGAAATTCAGCGGCGAAATTAGACGGTGCGTCGCCCGAAGCCTGCGCTGCGTGTCCGGCACGTGACACCCATCACGCAACGATGTATTACGCATGCACTGTGGGCGCATATGTCCGGTTAGATACCTCAATGCCGGATAAGGAAGGACGTGTTCCAGTCCAACCCGCCCCCGACCGCGCCCTTCTGAGGGCCCGCCCGGACGAACACCCCCTGAGCCAACCGCCGGGGGCGGCCGGCGATTCCCGGATGCGTCCCATCCGGCCCGGCCCGCGGTGTGGTGTGCGCCACAATCGCCGCTCCGGCGGGGCGAGAAGGGGCGCGGACGGCGGCCCGCGCGCGGAAAAGGGACGTGACAGCGCCGATTCGGCGACGGTAGCCTCCCAATCCCGCACATTTTCTTACATCGCCCAGGAGCCCTCGCGTGCCCTACCTCGCCGCCGACGACCGCTACGCCTCGATGGACTACCGCAGGACCGGGCGCAGCGGGGTTCTCCTGCCCGTCGTGTCCCTGGGCCTGTGGCACAACTTCGGCGACACCTCGCCGCTGGAGAACCAGCGCGCGGTGCTGCGCCGCGCCGTCGACCGCGGCGTGGTCCACATCGACCTGGCCAACAACTACGGCCCGCCCGCGGGCTCGGCCGAGGCCAACTTCGGCACGCTCCTCGCCCAGGACTTCCGCCCGTACCGCGACGAGCTCTTCATCGCGACCAAGGCCGGGTACGACATGTGGCCCGGTCCGTACGGCGAGTGGGGCAGCCGCAAGTACATGCTGTCCTCCCTCGACCAGTCCCTGGGCCGCATGGGCCTGGACTACGTGGACGTCTTCTACTCGCACCGCTTCGACCCGGACACGCCCCTGGAGGAGACCATGGGCGCCCTGGACTCCGCGGTCCGCCAGGGCAAGGCCCTCTACGCCGGCATCTCCAACTACCCCGCCGAGGCGCACCGCCGCGCGACGGAGATCCTGCGCGAGCTGGGGACCCCGCTGCTGATCCACCAGGCGGCCTACAGCATCCTCCAGCGCGACCCGGAGGACGGCGTCCTCGACGCCGTCGGCGACACCGGGACCGCCCTCATCGCGTACTCGCCGCTCGCCCAGGGCCAGCTCACCGACCGCTACCTGGGCGGCGTGCCCGCCGACTCGCGGATGGCGCTGGGCCACTTCCTCAAGCGCGACGCCCTGACCGAGCGGAAGCTCACCTTCCTGCGCGCCCTCGACAAGCTCGCGGGCGAGCGCGGCCAGACCCTGGCCCAGCTGGCCCTGACCTGGGTGCTGCGCGACCCGCGGGTCGTCTCCGTGCTCATCGGCGCGAGCAGCGTCGCCCAGCTCGACCAGAACCTCGCCGCCCTCGACGCGGGCCCGCTCGGCGCCGACGAGCTCGCCGAGATCGACCGCCTCTCCGCCGAGGCGGGCGTCCGCATCCCGTAGGACCTCTCCGCAGCCGAGGACGGGCCGGACCCCACGAGGGCCGGCCCGTCCTCGCGTACGCCGCCGGGCTCAGGCGAGACGGGCCTCCAGCGCGGCGCGGACACCGGGCCACTCCTCGGCGACGACCGAGTAGTACGCGCTGTCGCGGACGGTGCCGTCCACGGCAAGGGTGTGGGCGCGGCGGATGCCCTCGAAGCGGCCGCCGATGCGCTCGATCGCCGACCGGGAACGCGCGTTGCGCGCGTCCGTCTTCAAGGTGACGCGGAACACACCCCACACGTCGAACGCGTGGGTGAGCAGCAGCAGCTTCGCCTCGGTGTTGCAGGGGGTGCGCTGGGCGGAGGCGGCGAGCCAGGTGCTGCCGATCTCGGCGACGGTGGGCACCGCGCCGCTGCGGGGCACGGAGCGGCCCGCGGGCCAGGCGGGGGCGGCCGTCCAGTAGTCGAGGTCCAGGAACCGGGTGGAGCCGATCAGGACCTCGCGCCGGACGTCCCGTACGGCGAAGGGGAGCGCGGCCCCGCTCGCCTGGTCCTGGAGGGCCTCCTCGATGTAGCGCGCCATCGCCTCACGGTCCTCCGGCACCTTGGTGTAGGCGTAGGTGTCGCGGGATTCGCCGGCGGCGCGCAGCAGCCCGTCCGTGTGGGCGGCGCTCAGCGGCTCCAGGCGGACGTGCCGGCCTTCCAAGATCACGGATTCGGGCATGCCCCGGATGGTGGTGTCCTGCCGGGGCACCCGTCAAGCGCGTTTCCGCGGGGCGCGTCGGAGGCCGGGCGTCACGGATGCGAAAATGGGGGCATGAACAGCAACGACGTGTTCTTCGACATCACGATCGACGGCGAGCCCGCCGGACGGATCGTGTTCACCCTGTTCGACGACGTGGTCCCCAAGACCGCGCGGAACTTCCGTGAGCTCGCGACCGGCGAGCACGGCTTCGGCTTCGAGGGCTCGCACTTCCACCGTGTGATCCCCGACTTCATGCTCCAGGGAGGCGACTTCACCGCCGGCAACGGCACCGGCGGCAAGAGCATCTACGGCGAGAAGTTCGCCGACGAGAACTTCCAGCTCAAGCACACCAAGCCCGGCCAGCTCTCCATGGCCAACGCGGGCCCGAACACCAACGGCTCGCAGTTCTTCATCACCACGATCGTCACCGACTGGCTCGACGGCAAGCACGTGGTCTTCGGCGAGGTCGTCGAGGGCATGGACGTCGTCAAGAAGGTCGAGTCGCTCGGCTCGCGCACCGGCGCCACCAGCGCCCGCATCGAGATCGCCAAGTCCGGCACGGTCGCCTGACCCTGTCGCACGGTAGCGGCCCGGCACCGGAGCTCCCGGTGCCGGGCCGCCGTGTTCCGCGGGTCAGCCGAAGGCCTTGACCGCCTGGTAGTACGTCCAGGCGGTGCTGTTGCAGGCGGTCGCGGTGGCGCCGCCGTAGTTGGCGCAGATGCGCTTCAGGTCCTCGTAGAAGGCGCTGTCGAGGCGGCTCTTGTTGGCGGAGAAGGAGCCCATCGCCTTGTAGTTGCGGTAGCCGAAGTCGTGGCGGGCGCAGGAGTTCTGGAACGGGAAGCCGAAGGGGTTGTCCGGGGAGCTGCTGCAGTAGTCGGTGGACCAGTCGAAGCCGTAGGCCGCCCAGGCACCCTGGTTGCCGCGGGCGGACCACCACGTGTTGTAGCTGGAGGCGCTGGTCTGGGTCCAACTGGCCAGCACCTGGGCCTTGTCGGCGGGAGCGGCCTGGGCGGGGACGGCGAGGACGACGGTGGCGACGGCGGCGACCGCGGTGGCGGCGAAACCGGTCGTGATTCGGCGCATGGGGACTCCAGTCACTGACGGGCGCGTTGTGACGCGCGGGCATGGGGGTGCAACCGGATGCGGAACCGAACAGGTGGTACTGGTGTGCGAAGCCAGGATGGAGCCGCAGGGGTCTATGCGAGTAGATGCCGGACGGAAAAAATTACATGAACATGACGACGCGCCGCCGACCGTGATCGTCGGCGGCACGTCAAGAGGCCGAAACCGTTGTCTGGTTCAGTTCCCCGCGGACCCCGCGGGCCGCATGTCTCCCACTACGCGCCGGTGTCGGGCGGCCCCGGCTCACCCGTCTCGCCCGGCTCCGCGTACTCCCACCGCGGATGCCGGCGACGCGCCCATTCCGGCGTGACGAACCCCGTGCGCATCCCCAGACGCGCCTGAGGGTCATCGGCCGCCATCCACAGGTGTCCCGCCACCACGGCCGCCACCGCCAGGGCCAGCCAGTCGTGGACGAAGGTCGCGCCGGTCCGCCACACCACACCGCTCAGGTGCGGGAACATCATCAGCAGCCCGGTGCCGAGCATGACGAGCACCGCGCCCGCGGCGAAGGACGCGTACAGCTTCTGCCCCGCGTTGAACTTGCCCGCCGCACGCCGGTCGCGGGGCACGCGGCGCAGCGCGTCGCGCAGCCAGTCCCGGTCGTACGGGGCGAACCGGTTGAGCAGCCGCAGGTCGCGGCGGAAGGCGCGGGAGGCGAGGCCCAGGAGGGCCGGCAGCGGCAGGGCGATGCCGGACCACTCGTGGACGGCGACCACCAGCCGCCTGCGGCCCACGAGTTCGGCGAGCGGAGGCAGGTAGAGGGCCGCCGCCGTGACGAGGCAGACGAGCATCAGGGCGGCCGTCGCGCGGTGCACCCGGCGCTCGCCGCGGGTGAAGCGGCGCACCCTCTCAGGACGTGGGGTCATCGTGGCGTCCGTTCGAGCGGCCGACCCAGGCGTCGACCTCGTAGCCGTAGTGCTCCCAGTAGCCGGGCCGCACGTCGCGGGTGACCTCGATGCCCGAGAGCCACTTGGCGGACTTGTAGAAGTACATCGGCGCCACGTAGAGCCGCACGGGGCCGCCGTGGGCCGTGCTGACCGGCTTGTCCTGCATCCTCAGGGCGACCAGGACGTCCTCCCTGCGGGCCTGTTCGAGGGTGAGGCTCTCGCTGTAGACCCCGTCGAAGCAGGTGAAGCGGACGGCCCCGGCACCGTCCTGCACCCCCGCGAGATCGAGGAGGTGGGACAGCCGCACCCCTTCGAAGGGCGTACCGGGCACGCGCCACCCGGTCACGCACTGCACGTCCCGCACCAGCCGGGTCTGCGGCATCGCCCGCAGGTCGGCCAGGGTGTGCGTGGCCTTCCGGTCGACGAGGCCGGAGACGGTGAGGCGGTAGTCGGTCGCGTCCCGGTGGGGGACGGAGTTCGCCACGTTGTAGATGCGGAAGCCGCCGCCCCCGGGGAGCAGTCCGCTGAGCCCGGTCGGGTCCTTCCCCGCCACCTGGGAGAGCGCCGAGTCCAGGCCGTCCTGCGCGCGGCTGCCGAACGCCACCCCCAGGGCGCCCAGCCCGAGCATCCCGAGCACCACGCGCCGGCCGACCGGCGTGCCCTTGTCTTCCATGGCTCTCACGGTAATCCCGCGCGGTGCGGTCGCGGACCGCCGGGGCCGCACGTAAGCAAGGCGTAAGAGGTCCGGCCCCTGGCCTAGCCGATCTCCAGGCCCGCGTAGTTCTCCGCGAGTTCTGCCGCCGCGTGCGGGGAGGCGGCGATCCGGTCGAGCTGGGAGATCTGCAGCCGGGTGTCGAAGTCGCTCTGCGCCGGGTCGGTGTGCAGGGTCGTGGTCATGAACCAGGAGAAGTGCTCGGCGCGCCACACCCGCCGCAGGCAGGTGTCGGAGTAGGCGTCGAGCAGGGCAGTGGAGCCGGTCTCCTCGAGGTGGGCGAGGGCACGGGCCAGCACGATGACGTCGGCGGCGGCCAGGTTGAGGCCCTTGGCGCCGGTCGGCGGCACGATGTGCGCGGCGTCGCCGGCCAGCAGGACCCGGCCCCAGCGCATCGGCTCGGTCACGAAGCTGCGCATCGGCAGCACGGCCTTGGAGGTGACGGGGCCGCGCTCCAGCTTCCAGTCCCCGTCCACGGCGAAGCGGGCTTCCAGTTCGTCCCAGATCCGCTCGTCGGACCAATCGGCGGGGTCGGTGCCGTTGGGCACCTGCAGGTAGAGCCGGCTGACCTCGGGGGAACGCATGCTGTGCAGCGCGAAGCCGCGGGGCGAGTGGGCGTAGATCAACTCCTCGCAGGACGGCGCGACGTCGGCGAGGATGCCCAGCCACGAGAACGGGTAGACCCGCTCGTACGTCCGCCGGGCCTGCTCCGGGAACGCCGAACGCGTCACGCCGTGGAAGCCGTCGCAGCCGATCACGTAGTCGCAGCTGAGGGTCTTCTCCCGGCCCTCGTGGCGGTAGCGGACCACCGGACGGTCCGTGTCGGCCCCCTCCACCGCGTGCACATGGGCGCCGAACAGCAGCGGGGCGCCCTCCGCCAGCTGGAGGGCGATCAGGTCCTTGACGACCTCGGTCTGGGCGTAGACCCACACGCGCCGGCCCCCGGTGAGCGCCGGGAAGTCCACCCGGTGGGAACGGCGGTTCCAGCGCAGCTCGATGCCGTCGTGGACCAGGCCCTCGCGGTCCAGCCGCTCCCCCGCGCCGCAGGAGCGCAGCACGTCGACCGTGCCCTGTTCCAGGATCCCGGCGCGCTGGCGTTGCTCGACGTAGTCGCGTTCACGGCTCTCCAGGACGACGCAGTCGATGCCGTGGTTGTGGAGCAGACGGGCCAGCAGGAGGCCGGCGGGGCCGCCACCGATGATGCCGACGGTGGTGTGGTGCTGCATGTGTTCTCCTACTCCTCTTCTTGCTCTTCCTCGAGGACGCGGTTCGCGACGGCGAACGCTGCGTTGGCCGCGGGAACCCCGCAGTAGACGGCGGACTGGAGCAGGACCTCCTGGATCTCCTCCCGGGTCAGGCCGTTGTGCCGGGCCGCGCGCACGTGCATCGCCAGCTCGTCGAGGTGGCCGTGGGCCACCAGCGCGGTGAGGGTGATGCAGCTGCGGGTCCCGCGGCTCAGGCCCGGCCTGGTCCAGATCTCGCCCCACGCGTAGCGGGTGATGAGGTCCTGGAAGGGGGCGGTGAAGGCGGTGGTGCGGGCGATCGCCCGGTCGACGTGCGCGTCCCCGAGCACGGCGCGGCGGACGGCCATGCCCTCGGTGTGGCGGGCGCCGTCGTCGGCGGCGGGCTCGGTGGCGAAGTGCTGCAGGAGTGCGGCGAGGACGGGGGCCGGACGCTCGACGCCGGCCAGGTGCGCGGCGTGCGCCACCTCGGTGAGGCTCGCGCCGGGGATGCCGTCGGCGAGGACACGGGCGTCCGCGACCGGGGTCGCCGGGTCGCCGCGGCCCGCGACGACGAGGGTGGGCGCCGTGATCCGGGGCAGGTCGGCGCGTACGTCGAAGGCGGCGAGGGCGTCGCAGAGGGTGGCGTACGCCTCCGGGTCGGCGGCGCGCAGGTCGTCCACCAGGGCACTGACGGCGGGGGCGCCGCCGAAGTCCGGGGTGAACCAGCGCCCGGCGGCAGTGTCGGCGACTGGTCCCGTGCCCTTCGCCCTGACCAGGCCGGCGCGTTCACGCCAGCGGTCCGGGTCGCCGAAGTCCGCCGAGGAGCACACGATCGCGAGCGCGGTGACCCGTTCGGGGTGGTGGATCGCGAGCCAGGTC
Source organism: Actinacidiphila glaucinigra (assembly GCF_900188405.1). Taxonomy (GTDB): domain Bacteria; phylum Actinomycetota; class Actinomycetes; order Streptomycetales; family Streptomycetaceae; genus Actinacidiphila; species Actinacidiphila glaucinigra. The sequence continues at coordinate 265,431 of NZ_FZOF01000004.1, forward strand.
CCCACGGCGCCGCCGAGGGAGATGCCGGCGTAGGCGAAGCGTTCGGCGCCGAGCGCGTCGGCGAGGGCCAGCACCGCGCGCGCCAGGTCCTCGACGGTGCCGTCCTCGGGGAGCAGCGAGGCGGGGCTGCCGCCGTGGCCGGGCAGGTCCCAGCGGATGACGCGGTGACCGCGGGCCAGGGCCGGGACCTGCGGGTCCCACACGGCGAGGGAGGTGCCCAGGCTCGGGCCGAGGATCAGCGGCGGCAGGCCCGGGGCGCCGTCCACCCGGTGGTGCGGCAGTCGCGGTTCCACGGCCTCGTACGGCGTGCTCATGCGGGCTCCTCGCGGAAGGGGGCGGGGGCCGTCACGAGGACGTCCCCGCGGGGCCGGGGCGGCGCAGGGCGCGGTCGGCGAGCGCGCCCGCGGAGCCGGTGCAGCGGGTGGGGTCGGTGAGTTCGCGCAGGCGGCCTTCGGGGAGGAGGCCGCCGAGGACCGGGTCCCGCGCCAGGGCGTCGTCGAGGGTGATCCCCTCCTCGGCGACGCGCCTGGAGGCGCGTGCGAGGGCGGACTTGGCCTCGCCGCGGTCCATGAGAGCGGCCAGGGCCGCGGCGAGACGTTCGGTGACCACCAGTCCCCTGGTCGCGTCGAGGTTCTCGCGCATGCGCTGCGGGCGGACGCGCAGGCCCGCGGCGAGTTCCGCGGTGTCCAGGGCCGCGCCGCCGACGAGGCGCAGGGCCTCGCGCAGGGGCTGCCATTCGGCGTGCCAGGCACCCGCCGGGCGCTCGTCCTCGGCGGCCAGGGAGCCGTACAGCACGGCGGCGAGCGCCGGCACCTGGCGGGCCGCGGCGGCGATGAGCGTGGCGCGGACGGGGTTGGCCTTGTGGGGCATGGCCGAGGAACCGCCGCCCGCGCCCTCGGAGACCTCGCCGATCTCGGTGCGCGACAGCACCAGGACGTCGGCGGCGACCTTGCCGAGCGCGCCCGCCGTGAAGGCGAGGGCCCCGGCGAGGTCGGCGACGGGGGTCCGCAGGGTGTGCCAGGGCAGCGCGGGCTCCGCCAGCCCGGTCTCGGCGGCGTAGGCGGCGAGGAGTCGCGGAGCGGCGGCGGCGCCCGGGGCGGCGCCGTCCGCCTCGGCGAAAGCGCCGAAGGCGGCGAGCGTGCCCGCGGCGCCGCCCAGTTGCGCGGGCAGGGCGCCGTGGACGGCGGTCAGGCGGTCGTGCGCGTCCAGGACGAGCGAGCGCCAGCCGGCCGCCTTGAGTCCGAAGGTGGTGGGGACGGCGTGCTGCGTCAGGGTGCGTCCCGCCATCGGGGTGTCGCGGTGCTCCGCGGCGAGCCGCCCCAACGCCTCGGCCGCGGCGGCCAGATCGTCCAGGACGTGGCGCAGCGCACGGGACGCGACGAGCATCGCGGCGGTGTCCAGGATGTCCTGGCTGGTGGCGCCGCGGTGCACATAGGACGCGGCGTTCGCGTCCCGCTCCCCCACTGCCGCGGTCAGGTCGGCCACCAGCGGGATCACCGGGTTGCCCCCGGCCCGGGCGCGCAGCGCCAGGTCGCGGGGGTCGAACCGGCCGGGCTCGGCCGCGGTGGCGGTCACCGCGGCCGCGGCGAAGGCCGGTGCCAGCCCGAGTGCGGACTGCGCCCGGGCCAGCGCGGCCTCGGCGTCGAGCATGCCCCGCACGAAGGCGGCGTCCCCGGTCGCCTCCTCGGCGGCCGATCCGGCCCGGACCGGGGAGAGCAGGCCGACGTCCGCGGCGGGGTCAGTCGAAGGCAAGGAAGACCGTCTCCTCATGGACTCCGTCGTACTGGAGCCTTACGTCGAAGCGGTGGACGCGCCCGCCCTCAGGAGTGGCGACCAGGGTGGCGCGCCGCTCCGGCGCCAGGGAGCCGAGCAGCGGGTCGCCCTCGGCGTCCCCGAGGTAGACGCGGGTGTGCAGATGGTGGAGCAGACCGCGGGCGAAGACGATCAGCGACAGGTAGGGCACGCCGCCGGGCGGCAGCGTGCGGATCGCATAGTGCCCGTCCGCGTCGGTGGCGATGCGCCCGAAGCCGGTGAAGGCCGGTCCGTCGCGCCCCAGGACCGCGCCGGTGACCGGGTCGCGGCGCAGCGAGCCGGGGGCGCCGTGGCGGGAGCCGTCGGGTGCCGGCTGCCAGACCTCGATGAGAGCGTCGGGGACGGGCTGCCCGGCACCGTCGTAGACCCACCCGTGGACGGTGATCGTGTCCGGGTGCCCGGCCGGGGCGAGGTCGCCGCCCTTGGGGAAGGGCAGCGCGTAGCCGAAGAAGGGGCCCACGGTCTGCGAAGGCGTGGGGCCGGGAGCGGGTGCCTCGGCGCTCATCGGCCCTCCTCGATCCAGGTGGCGGCCGGGCCGTCCAGGACGATGTCCCAGCGGTAGCCGAGCGACCATTCGGGGGTGGACAGGTCGTGGTCGTACGCCGCGATCAGGCGCTGCCGCGCCGAGTCGTCGGTGACGGACTGCAGGATCGGGTCGTACGCGAAGAGCGGGTCGCCGGGGAAGTACATCTGGGTGACCAGGCGCTGGGTGAACGCCGGCCCGAACAGCGAGAAGTGGATGTGCGCCGGGCGCCAGGCGTTGACGTGGTTGCGCCAGGGGTAGGCGCCGGGCTTGATGGTGACGAACTCGTAGGAGCCGTCCTCCCCGGTCAGGGTGCGGCCGACGCCCGTGAAATTGGGGTCCAGCGGGGCGGGGTGGTCGTCGCGCTGGTGGGCGTAGCGGCCGGAGGCGTTGGCCTGCCAGATCTCGACGAGCTGCCCGCGCACGGGGCGGCCGGCTCGGTCCAGGACGCGCCCGGTCACCTTGATGCGCTCGCCCAGGGGCTCGGCACGGTGCTGCCGCGTCAGGTCGTGGTCGAGTGCGGTGACGTCGGTGACGCCGAAGACCGGCCCGGAGAGCTCGACCGCCTCGGGGTCGCCGGCCGCCGCTCCCGCCGCCACCAACGGCCGCTTGGGGTGCCGCAGCACACTGCTGCGGTAGGGGGCGTAGGCCCGGTCGGGGTGGTCCCGGGCGGCGCCGCCGTCGGCGAGGCGCTTGGCGTAGGCCGCGCGCTCGTCGGCGATCTCGGCGGAGACGTCACCTTGGGTGAGGGGAGTGCTCATGCGGGGACTCCTACCTCTCAAGGACGAGGGCCAGTCCCTGCCCGACGCCGATGCACAGGGCGGCGAGGCCGGTGCCGGAGCCCGCGGCCGCGAGCTGGTGCGCGACCGCCCCGGCGATGCGGGCGCCGGAGGCGCCGAGCGGGTGGCCGACGGCGATGGCGCCGCCGCGCGGGTTGACGAGGGAGGGGTCGAGCTCGGGCCATCCGGCGAGGCAGCCGAGCACCTGTGCGGCGAAGGCCTCGTTCAGCTCCACGGTGCCGAGGTCGCCGAAGCCCTTGCCGGCCTTGGCGAGTGCCTTGCGGACGGCCTCGACGGGGGCGAGGCCGAAGTAGTCGGGCTCGATGCCGGTGACGGCGGAGGCGCGGACGCGGGCCAGCGGCTCGCGGCCGGTGGCCTTCAGCCCCTCCTCGTCCACGATGAGCAGGGCCGCCGCCCCGTCGTTGAGGGGCGAGGAGTTGCCCGCCGTGACGGTGCCGCCGTCCTTGCGGAACGCGGGCTTCAGCCGGGCGAGCGCCTGCATGGAGGTGTTGTCGCGGATCGTCTCGTCGCGCGCCAGGTCCACGCCGTCGACCGGGACGACCTCGGCCTCGTACAGGCCGTCCTTCCAGGCGCGGGCCGCCTTCTCGTGGCTGGCCACGGCGAAGGCGTCCTGCTGCTCCCTGGTGATGCCGTGCCGGTCGGCGATCAGCTCGGCGCTCTCGCCCAGCGGGATGGTCCAGCGCGGGTCCATCCTCGGGTTGACCATGCGCCATCCGAGGGTGGTGGAGTACATCTCCTGGTGGCCCACCGGGAAGGCGCGTTCCGGCTTGGGCAGCACCCAGGGGGCGCGGCTCATCGACTCCACGCCGCCCGCGACGGCGACGGAGACGTCGCCGACGGCCACGGCTCGGGCGGCCTGGATCACGGCCTCCATGCCGGAGCCGCAGAGCCGGTTGACCGTGGTGCCGGGGACGGTGACGGGCAGCCCGGCCAGGAGTGCGGCCATCCTGGCGACGTTGCGGTTGTCCTCACCCGCGGCGTTGGCGTCGCCGAAGAAGACGTCGTCGATCCTGGCCGGGTCGAGCTCGGGCGTACGGGCCACCAGCGAGGCCACGACGTGCGCCGCGAGGTCGTCGGGGCGCACTTTCGACAGGGCGCCGCCGTACTTGCCGACCGGGGTACGGACGGCGTCGACGATGTACACCTCACGCAGCTGCCCGCTCATCGGGCGCTCCCTTCTGCGGCGACGGCGACGTGCACCGGGGCCGCGGTCTTCTCCAGGATCTCCTGCGTGGTGACGCCGGGTGCGGTCTCCACGAGGACGAGTCCCCCGTCGGTGACGTCCAGGACGCCCAGGTCGGTGATGATCCGGTCCACGCAGGCCTTCCCGGTGAGCGGCAGCGCGCACTCCCGGAGGATCTTGGGGCTGCCGTCCTTGGCGGTGTGGGTCATGGTGACGATGACCCGCCGGGCGCCGTGCACCAGGTCCATGGCGCCGCCGATGCCGGTGACGAGCTTGCCGGGGATGGCCCAGTTCGCCAGGTCGCCGCCGGCGGAGACCTGCATGGCGCCGAGCACGGCGGTGTCGATGTGACCGCCGCGGATCATCCCGAAGGAGAGCGCGGAGTCGAAGAAGGCCGCGCCGGGCAGCACGGTGACCGTCTCCTTGCCGGCGTTGATCAGGTCGGGGTCGACCTCCTCCTCGTACGGGAAGGGGCCGGTGCCGAGGATGCCGTTCTCCGACTCGAGGACGACCTCGACGCCTTCGGGGAGGTGGTTGGGGATCAGCGTCGGCAGGCCGATGCCGAGGTTGACGTACTCGCCGTCGCGCAGTTCCCGGGCCGCGCGGGCGGCCATCTCGTCGCGTGTCCAGGCCATCAGGCCGGCACCTCCCTGGCGGTGACGGTACGGAATTCGATCTTCTTGTCGGCGGCCTGCTCCGGGGTGAGCGCGACCACGCGCTGGACGAAGATGCCGGGCAGGTGCACCTGGTCGGGGTCGATCGCGCCGGGCTCGACGAGTTCCTCGACCTCGGCGACGGTGATCCGGCCGGCCATCGCGGCGAGCGGGTTGAAGTTGCGGGAGGACTTGTTGAAGACCAGATTGCCGTGGCGGTCGCCCTTGGCGGCGCGCACGAGGGCGAAGTCGGTGGTGATGCCGCGCTCCAGGACGTACTCGGCGCCGTCGAAGGCGCGCACTTCCTTGGGCGGGGAGGCCAGCGCCACGCCTCCGTCCCCGTCGTAGCGCCAGGGCAGGCCGCCCTCGGCGACCTGGGTGCCGACGCCCGCCGGGGTGTAGAAGGCGGGGATGCCGCAGCCGCCCGCGCGCAGGCGCTCGGCCAGGGTGCCCTGCGGGATCAGTTCGAGTTCCAGCTCGCCGGCCAGGTACTGGCGGGCGAACTCCTTGTTGGCCCCGATGTAGCTGCCGGTCACGCGGGCGATGCGGTGCGCGGCGAGCAGCACCGCGAGGCCCGAGTCGAGGGCGCCGCAGTTGTTGGAGACGACGGCGAGGCCGCCGACCCCGGCTTCGTACACCGCCTGGATCAGCGTGTTCGGCACGCCGCTCAGGCCGAAGCCGCCGACCGCCAGCGAAGCGCCGTCCTGGACGTCCGCTACGGCCTCAGCGGCCGAGGCGACCACCTTGTCCATCCTGCGTCCACCTTCTCGTTCGTCTTGTTCGTCCAGTGAACTTAAGTTCACAATTACTCGTGCCTGAGTCTGATCCTCGGGCGCCCGCTCTGTCAACGTTCCGGGGCGGTACGGTTTCGACGACATTTCGCCACGCTGGAGTGCTGATGACACCGCTGACCACCGCGACCGCTCCCCCGCCGCAGGAGGCGGTGGGCCCCCTGGTCAGGGGACTGGCGGTGCTGCGCGAGCTGGCAGCGGCGGACGGCCGCCGCTCGGTCGGCGACCTCGTGCGCGCCACCGGCCTGGCGCGCTCCACGGTGGACCGGGTGGTCAGCACCCTCGTCCGCACCGGGTACCTGCGGGTCGAGGGCCGCGACGCCGTTCTCGCCCCCCGGCTGATGGAGCTCGGCAACGCCTACCTAGCCGCCAGCCGCTTCCCCGACCTGCTGGGACCGCTCGCAGACGCCCTCGCTGACTTCCTGGACGAGTCCGTGTCCATCGCCGTGCCGGACGGCGACGGGGTCCGCTTCGTCCACCAGGCGACCCGGCGCCGGGCGATGTCCCTGACCTTCCGCATCGGCGACCAGCTGCCCGCCGAGCGCGGCGCCCCCGGTGCGCTCTTCGCCGGCGACTGGGACGACGCCGACTGGGAGCGCTGGCGCCGCCGCCGCGCCGCGGACCCGCAGGACACCGGCTTCCCCGCGCTGCCGCGCGGACACGGCGACGCCGCCGCCTCCTTCGCGGAGCGGGTCGCCGCCGCCGGTGCCCACGGCTGGTCGGCCGACGACCAGCTCATCGAACCGGGACTGATCGCCGTCGCCGTGCCCGTACGGGACGGCGCCGGGCGGCCGGTGTGCGCGGTGAGCGTGGTCAGCCACACCAGCAGGCACAGCGCCGCGTCGCTGCGCGAGGCCGTGCTGCCCCGGCTGCGGGAGACGGTCACGGCCATGGAGGACGCCCTCTCCCGGCCCGCCGGCGCACCCGCCCCCTCCCCGGCCGGCGCGTCCCCCGCCGCCTGGACGCGGGCCTCCAAGCAGGAACTCGGGCCGGAGTTCGTGGAGTCGCTGGCCCGCGGGCTCACCGTGCTCACCGCCTTCGGCGAGGGCCGGGGCGAACTCCCCCTGACCGCCGTCGCCGAGGCGACCGGACTCGCCCGGGCCACCGCGCGGCGCTCCCTGATCACCCTGGAGCACCTGGGCTACGTCGCCTCCGCGGGGCGCCTGTTCCGGCTCACCCCGCATGTGCTGGAGCTGGGCTGCGCCCACCTGTCGCGGCTGACGCTCCCCGAGATCGCCCAGCCCCATCTGATCGAACTGGTCGAGACGGTGCACGACTCCGCGTCGATGGCGGTGCTGTCCGGCGAGGACATCCAGTACGTGGCGCGCGTCCCCACCGTCCGCATCATGAGCGTCAACATCACGCTCGGCACCCGCTTCCCCGCCTACGCGACCGCGATGGGGCGCGTGCTGCTGGCGGGACTGCCCGAGCGGGAACGCGCGGCACACCTCGGGCGCACCGGCTTCACGCGGCTGACCCGGTACACCGTCACGGACGCACCGCACCTGGCCCGGGTCCTCGACGAAGTCGCCGCCGACGGGCACGCCCTGGTCAGCGAGGAACTGGAGGAGGGCCTGCGGTCCATCGCCGTCCCCGTCCACGACCGCGGCGGCCGGGTGGTGGCGGCGATCAACGTCTCCATGCACGCCAGCCGCCGCTCCGTGGAGGAGTCGCGCTCCGAACTGCTGCCCCCGCTCCTCGAGGCCGCCGCGCGCATCGGCGACGACCTGCGCGTGGCGGGCCGTTACGCGCGCGTGCCGGCCGGCTGAGGAGCCTGTGGACAAGTGGTCCGCGGCGTCCGCGAGAGGGCATCATCGAGGGACACGGGGGACGCGGGGACGCGAGGGGGTGCGCGATGAGCACGGTGTGGGCGTCGTTACGGGCGCTGCTGGCGATCGTGCTGCTGGCGGGGCTGGTCGTGCTGATCGGGGGGCTCGGGCTCGGCGTCCTCGGAATGCTCGCGCTCTTCCTGCTGGCGGCGCGTGACGGCCAGGCGGACCTCGCGATGCGCGGTGTCCTCATCGCGGCGGCGGCCGTCCCCCTGCTGCTGACCATGGCCCAGGGGCTGGGCGCGATCACCCGGTCGGCGCCCCTGCGCGCCGACGCTGTGCCGGTGTCCCGCGAAGAGGCCCCCGCGCTGTGGGAGTTGGCCACCGGCATCGCCTGGCGGGTCGGGGCACGCCCGCCGGACGTGCTGCTGCTGACCGGGGACGCCAACGCCTCGGTGTCGGAGGACGGGGCCGCGCTGGGCCTGCTGTCCGGGCAGCGGCGGCTCCACCTGGGCCTGCCCCTGCTGGCGAGCCTCACCCACGCGGAGCTGCGGGCCGTGCTGGCGCACGAGTTCGGCCACTTCTCCCACCGCCACACGCGTTTCGGCGCCGTCGCGTACCGGTGCGACGTGGCACTGGCCACGACGCTCGGGCAGTGGGACACCGGCAGGAAGTGGTTCTCGCTCCCGCACCTCGTGGTGCGCGGCTCCGTCCGGCTGTACACGCTGGCCTTCCGGTGGCTCACCTTCGCGGTACGACGCCACCAGGAACTGGAGGCCGACCGCACGGCGGCCGCCCTCGCCGGCCGGGAGGTGACGGCGTCCGCGCTGCGCGCGACGCACGGCACCGCGACGGCATGGCGGAGGTTCCGTCGGGAGTGGCTCGATCCGTCCGCCCTGGCGGGACTGCACCCGGACAACCCGTATCTGGCGTTCCGTTCGCTCCTCGGCGAGCTGGGCGTGCGTCGCGAACCGGTGGACGACGACCGCACCCGCCCGCACCGGCGCGACTCCCACCCCCCGCTCGGCCTGCGGCTGCGCCGCCTGGAGGAGCTCGACGTCCCGCCCGGGGAGGACGACGGGACGGGGGCGCTCCGGCTGCTGCCCGAGAATCCGGGCCGGGTGCTCACCGAGCTGCGCGGTCCGCTGGCCCACAGCCTGACGACCCTGCCCTGGGAGCGCTGGATCGAGCTCACCGCCAACCGCGCCGCCGGTACGCGCGCCTGGGACCTGCTGCGTGCCGCGTCGCGTGCGACCGGGGAGCGGCTCCCGGGGCTGGACACCGTGCTGCGTCTGCTCGCCGACGAGGGACCGGCGCCGCTGGTCCGGGAGTTCGACGGCACCCGCGAGGAGCTTTCGGAGTCCCTGTACGCGCTGGTGGGCCACACCCTGCTCAGGGAGGGGCGGGCCTCCTGGGTCCCGCTCTGGGGCGGCGGCACCCGCTTCGTGTGCGACGGCCTGGCCGACGACGGACTGCGGTCACTCGTCGCGGAGGCGCTCTCCGAACCGCCCGTCCTCGACCGGCTGCGGCTCCATCTCACGCTCCTTGACGTGGACCCCGACCGCTCGGGGCCGCCCGACCCGGCGAATCCGTGGCTGGAGGAGCCGGCGGGCGACGCGGAGGAGCCGTCGTTCCAGGGCCGGCGGTTCACGATCGTGGTCGACCCCGACGCGGAGGAGCAGCGGAAGCGCCAGACCCGTGTCGGTCTGTGGACGATCGGGGCCGCCGTCTTCGTCGGGGTCCTCGTGGGGATAGCCGACGACGGCGAGACGCAAACGCCACCCGGGATCCGCTGCCCCTACGTCGACGGCGTCCCGGACTGCCCGGCCCTGTACCCCTCCTCGAACCCCTACCCGCCGTCCTGGAACCGGCGGACGGCCTACCCCTCGTACTTCCCGACGTACGATCCATCCCTGCTGCCCGTCCCGAGCATCGGCTTCTCGCTGCGCCCGGTCCCGCGGATCTCCGACCTGGTGCCGCCGCTCACGCCCCTTCCGGCCCGGTGATCGCGGCGCCCTACAGGACCCCGATCCGCTGCAGTGCCCGGGCCTGGCGGCCGGAGGGCCGCAGCGGCCAGTACAGGTAGCAGACGCCGCCCGTGCCGCTGCGCAGCTGCCCGTCGGCGGTGTAGCGCTTCGTCCTGAGCCAAATGGTCTCGAACTGCGACCGCTTGTAGACGCGGCGCACCGAGGCGTCGTCGGGGCTCGCGGGGTCGTTGGCGATCACGTCGCCGTCGGCGGTGAAGCCGACGACGCACATCAGGTGCCCGGAGGTCCCGTACCCCGCGCCGTCCAGTTCGGTGGCGAGGAAGGACTGGGACGTTATCACCGGGATGCCCGCCCTGATCAGCAGTTCGACGTCGCCCATGCCCCGCAGCCGGGTGATGACGCCCACCATGTCGCGGTAGGTCGCGGCATAGGCAGCGTTGAAGGGCCAGTTGCCGCAGCCCTCGTACTGGCTGTCGTAGGTGAAGCGGGCGGCGTGGTCGACCTGGGGGTCGGCGTAGGAGGGGTCGACCCAGGCCAGGTCGGCGGCGGTCGGTTCGCGGCCCCAGTACTCGATCACCATCTGCGAGCCCGTCGGGCTGCACCAGGCCTCGCCACCGTTGTCGTACTGCGGGTACTGGCCCTTGTGGATCTCCTGCGAGTAGCGCGGCACGGGCAGTTCGATCCCCCGTCCCACGCCCGGCACGGACGCCGGCACCGTGAACCGGTCGGGGATGTCGGAGGCCATCGCACCGAGCCGCCAGACGGTGGGGGTGACCCGCGAGCCGGGGGTCCGCAGCAGGGTGAGCCGCAGCCGGTAGGAGGCGAGCCGCAGGCCCGAGGCGGGATCGTCGACGGAGAGCGTGTCGGTCCAGACGCTGCTCCTGCCGTCGCTCTGGTCGTCGACGGAGGTGCGCCTGATGTCCGCGTCACCCGAGGCCCAGCGGCCCATCACGAACCACGGGGAGCGGCTGCCGTCGGTGTAGGTGGCGCGCAACTCGACCTGGATCCAGGTGCCGGGAGGCGTGCGGGCGTTCCAGGAGGCGACGATCTCGGTCGCCGGGTGCCGCGGGGTGTGCTCGGGAGAGGTCCAGGTGGCGGTCTCCCACGGGGCGGTGATCCGGGTGTGCGGGTCGGTGTACTCCACCGTGCCCGTGGGGCGCAGGATGGCCACACCGGGGCGCGGGCCGGGCACGACACCCGTGCCGGAGTCCCGCCCGCGGTGCCAGTCGGCCCATCGCGTCCAGGCGCGGTAGTCCACGGGGGCCGCGTCGCCGTCGTGGGCGCCAGGCGTGCCCGCCACCTCGTCGGCGAGGTCGCACGCATCCGCGTCGGACGCGGCGAAGGCCCGCGGGGCGGTCGCCGCCGCGGTGGCTGCCGCGATGGCGGCGGCCAGCACCGTTCGACGCGGGGTCGGTCGGGTCATGGCGGGTGTCCCCCTGTCATGGGCATGGACGACAGGTGCACAACTATCGCTCCACGCGGGCCTTTCGACCAGCACCCCCGAAAGGATCCGGGCACATTCATTGGTCGATACCTCTGACACAGAGAAAGACCGGCCCCGGTGAATCGTCAAGCATATCGCTGCCCGTTTCGGCCTAATTCCTCATATTGAACTACCGGAAAAGCATCGAACGGAGTGTCATACCGCGACCCGGGCGGACCGATGAGAATGTGGCGCCGCCGGCCGACCGCACGCCGCCCCGGAGGAATCGCCCGATGACATTCGCCGCCGCCGGACGCCGGCACACGCTGGCCGGTCTCGCCCTGCTGCTCACCGGCGCCACCGGATGGCAGGCGTCGCTGGGCGAGGCGGTGACGCCGCTCCCGGTGGCCTGCACGACCTCGGTGCCCTTCCGGTCCGGGACGCAGGGCTACCACACCTTCCGGATCCCGGCGGTCGTGCGCATCGGAGGGACCACCGTCCTCGCCTTCGCCGAGGGACGGCGCAACTCGGCGGCGGACGACGGTGACATCGACGTCGTGCTCCGGCGCTCCTACGACGGTGGCTGCACCTGGGAACCCCTCCAGGTGATCGCCGACGCCGGCACCGAGACCTTCGGCAACCCGGCCCCGGTGGTCGATCCCCGCACCGGCCGCGTCGTCCTGCTGATCTGCCGCGGCACCGGCAAGGAACGGCTGGTCCACGAACTGCACAGCGACTCAGGCGGCATGACCTGGTCCCCGCCCCGCGACATCACGTCCACGGTCAAACCCCCGGGCTGGCGCTGGTACGCGACCGGTCCGGGGCACGCCATCGCCCTGAGGAGCGGCCCGCACGCCGGACGGCTGCTGGTACCCGCCAACCACACGTCCGTCCTGGCCGGCGAGACGGTGCACGGAGCCCACGCCCTGTACAGCGACGACGGCGGGCAGAACTGGCACATCGGCTTCGTCCAGGCGCTTCCCGGGGACTGGCTCAACCTCAACGAGAGCACCATGGCCGAACTCCCAGACGGCCGGGTCTACGTCAACAGCCGTGACGACAAAGGGTTCTCCGCCCCCACCCGCGCCGACGCCTACAGTCCGGACGGCGGGCTCACGATCACCGGCGTCTTCCGGCCCCAGGGCACCCTGGAGGGCCCCGAGGTGCAGGGCAGCGTACTGCGCACCCACGCGGGGGCCCTGGTGTACTCGGGCCCGGCCGACCCCGCCAAGCGCCGCCTGATGACCCTCCGGGTCAGCGGCGACCAGGGCGCGTCGTGGACGTCGGGACCCCCCGTCAGCGACCTCCCCGCGGCCTACTCCGACCTCGTCGAACTCGCCGACGGCACGGTCGGCCTGCTCTACGAGACCGGAATCACCTCCCCGTACGAGTCGGTGACGTTTACGCGGTTGACGCAAGGGCCGAACGGGTGGATTCCCACACCCGGCCCCACGGCGGGTCGTTGAGCAGGGTCCACAGAGCGATCTTCCATAAGGAGAACGAATGATGCGCATCGCCAAGGCCGCGGCCCTGACTGCTGTCGCCGGCGCCACCGTGCTGGGGGCCGCCGGTGCCGCCGCCGCGTCCGACCACGGTCGCGGCTACGACCACGGCGGTGCCTCGGCCCAGGCCGCCGCCGTCGGCTCGCCCGGTGTCGCCAGCGGCAACGTCATCCAGATTCCGGTGAGCGTGCCGATCAACCTGTGTGGCAACACCATCAACATCGTCGGGCTGCTCAACCCCACGGCCGGCAACGTCTGCGTCAACGCGTGATCCGGCGCCCGATGAGGGGCGCGGAATGACGCACCGAGGGGCGTACGGGAAATCCCGTACGCCCCTCGGGCTTTGTGATGCGGTGCCCCGCGAAGCGGACGACGGATTCAGGCGGAATGGGCGGCCATTTCCTCGGCCAGCGCCGCCGCGAAGGAATCCACGTCCTCTTCGGTGGTGTCGAACGAGCACATCCAGCGGACCTCACCGGTCGACTCGTCCCAGAAGTAGAAGCGGTAGCGCTTCTGCAGCCGTTCGCCGACCTCGCGCGGCAGCCGCGCGAACACCGCGTTGGCCTGTACGGGACGGACGACGGTGACACCCTCGACGGCGCGGACGGCCGACTCCAGGCGCCGGGCCATCGCGTTGGCGTGGCCGGCGCTGCGCAGCCACAGGTCGCCGGTGAGCAGCGCCTCGAACTGCACCGAGACGAAGCGCATCTTGGAGGCGAGCTGCATGGACAGCTTGCGCAGGTGCTTCATCGCCCGCACCCGCTCCGGGTTCAGCACCACGACGCACTCGCCCAGCAGCAGCCCGTTCTTGGTGCCGCCGAAGGACAGCACGTCCACGCCCGCGTCCGTGGTGAACTCGCGCAGCGGCACCCCGAGGGTGGCCGCGGCGTTGGCGATCCGCGAGCCGTCGAGGTGGACGGCCAGGCCCCGCTCGTGGGCGTGGTCGCAGATCGCGCGGATCTCCTCGGGCGTGTAGCAGGTGCCCAGTTCGGTGGACTGCGTGATCGAGACGACCTGCGGCTGCGCGCGGTGCTCGTCGTCGAAGCCCCAGGCCTCCCGGTCGATCAGCTCAGGGGTGAGCTTGCCGTCCGGGGTGGGCACGGTGAGCAGCTTCAGGCCGCCCATCCGTTCCGGGGCGCCGCCCTCGTCCACGTTGATGTGGGCGGAGGCGGCGCAGACGACCGCGCCCCAGCGCTCGGTGAGCGCCTGCAGGGCCACGACGTTGGCGCCGGTGCCGTTGAAGACCGGGAAGGCCTCGGCCCGCGGGCCGAAGTGGCCGCGGAAGACGTCCTGCAGATGGGCGGTGTAGTCGTCCTCGCCGTAGGCGACCTGGTGACCGCCGTTGGCGAGCGCGATCGCCGCCAGCACCTCGGGGTGGACGCCCGCGTAGTTGTCGCTGGCGAAGCCCCGGACGCGGGGGTCGTGGTGCCGGACCGCGTCGGTCTGGAGTGCGGTCACGGGCGGGGTGTCAGCCACTGGCGGGTTCCGTTCACTTCTTCGGCGGGCCGGTTCCACACGTCCGCGATGGCGTCGGCCAGGTCGGTCACATCGGTGAAGCCCGCGAACTTCGCGTTCGGGCGCTCCTTGCGCATCTGCTCGTGCACCAGCGCCTTGATCACCAGGACGGTGGCGGCGGCGGTCGGGACCCGCTCCCCCGCGAGCTTGCGGAAGGAGTCACCCATCGCCAGCGTCCACGCCTCGGCGGCGGCCTTGGCCGCGGCGTACGCCGCGTTGCCCGCGGTGGGCTGGGTGGCACCGGCGGCGCTGATCAGCACGTAGCGACCGACGGGGCTGGACAGCAGTCCGTCGTGGAAGGCCAGCGAGGTGTGCTGCACGGTGCGGATCAGCAGCTTCTCCAGGAAGTCCCAGTCCGCGAGGTCGGTCTCCGGAAAGGAGGCCGAACCGCGCCAGCCGCCGACCAGGTGGACCATGCCGTCGATCCGGCCGTGCTCCTTCTCGATGCGGCCCGCCCACTCGCGGGTGGCGTCCAGGTCGAGCAGGTCGACGATGTCCCCGGTGATCCCGGCGCCACCCGCGTCGAAGCGGGCCAGGTCCACGGCCTCGGCGAGCCGCTCCGGGTTGGCGTCGGCGGCGATGACCCAGGCGCCGGCACGGGCGAGCCGCTGCAGCGTCGCGCGTCCGGCGGGGCCGCCGGCCCCGGCCACCGCGATCACGGCTCCGGCCAGGGGTCCCCTGGCCGCCTCGTTGGCTTCCGTCATCTCCGCCGCCTCCTCGCCTGAATCGGTCACGCGGCCACCTGGCCGGTGCCGTGGGCCGTGATGCCCTTGGTCGAGGCGATCACATCACGCAGCTTCTTCGCCAGGGCCTCGTAGAACATGCTGAGCGGAAATTCGTCCGGCAGCACGTCGTCCACGAGCTTCCGCGGCGGCTGGTCGAGGTCCAGGGCCTCCGGCCCCTTGGCCCAGACCGAACCGGGGTGCGGCGAGAGGTAGTCTGCGACGAGGTCGTAGGCGGCGAACCAGTGCACCAGCTTGGGGCGGTCGATGCCGTCCCGGTACAGCTTCTCGATGTCGGCGCACAGCTGGGTGGTCACCTGCGGGGCGCGCTGCCAGTCGATGTGGAGCCTGTTGTCCGTCCAGCGTACGGCGTCGTGCTTGTGCAGGTAGGCGAAGAGCAGCTGGCCGCCCAGGCCGTCGTAGTTGCGGACGCGGTCGCCGGTGACCGGGAAGCGGAAGAGGCGGTCGAAGAGGACCGCGTACTGGACGTAGCGGCCCATGCCGTGGCCCTCGGCCTCCAGCTGCACGGCCTCCTTGAAGGTCGTGAGGTCGCAGCGCAGCTCCTCCAGTCCGTACATCCAGAACGGCTGCCGCTG
This sequence comes from Actinacidiphila glaucinigra, assembly GCF_900188405.1. GTDB lineage: Bacteria > Actinomycetota > Actinomycetes > Streptomycetales > Streptomycetaceae > Actinacidiphila > Actinacidiphila glaucinigra. The sequence goes on from NZ_FZOF01000004.1 coordinate 280,708, forward strand.
CTTGATCATGAAGGGGTCGAAGGGCAGGTCGCCGTGGCTGTGCGTGCGGTCGTGGATCATGTCCCACAGCACGAAGGTCTGCTGGCTGAGGTCCTGGTCGCCGAGGAGTTCGACGGCGTCCTCGGGGAGTTCCAGGCCCAGGGTGTCCACGGCGGCGCGGCTCACCGCGCGGAAGCGGGCGGCCTCGCGGTCGCAGAAGATGCCGCCCCAGGTGAAGCGCTCGGGCGCCTCGCGGACGGCGACGGTCTCCGGGAAGAGCACGGCGGAGTTCGTGTCGTACCCGGGGGTGAAGTCCTCGAAGGTGATCGGCACGAAGAGGGGGTTGTCGTAGCGGGTGCGCTCCAGCTCGGACAGCCACTCCGGCCAGACGACGCGCAGCGCGACGGCCTCCAGGTTGCGGTCCGGGTTGCCGTTCTGCGTGTACATCGGGAACACCACGAGGTGCTCCAGGCCGTCCTGCCGGTCGGCCGCGGGGTGGAAGGCCAGCAGCGAGTCGAGGAAGTCGGGCACCGCGAAGCCGCCCTCGGCCCAGCGGCGCAGGTCCACGACCAGGGCCTCGTGGTAGGCCCTGTCGTGCGGCACGAGCGGGGAGAGGTCCTCGACGGCGCGGACCGCCCGGTCCAGGGCGCTCTCGGCGTCGGCGCGCCCGGGCGCGCCCTCCGCGGAGAAGTCGATCGAGCCGTCCTTGCTCTGCCAGGGGCGGATCTCCTCCACCGCCTGCTTCAGGACCGCCCAGGCCGGGTGCCGGACAATGCCGCCGCCGGACACACCGGTCTCGCTGGTGGCTGCGCTGTCCATCGATGCCGCTACCGGCGACAGAATTTCCGTCATGACCCCTCCTTCGCTGAAGAACCTGTTGTCAGCTCACCGTATATACGGCAGCTTCTCCCGTTCAAGTGGAGGCGGAGGAGATTCTTCCGCGGAGAAGGCCCCGGACCGTGGATCTTCCTGCGGGCGGCCGCGCCGTTCATCCCGCGTTCGGCCTTGCGCCGCAAGGGCCCGCTAGGCTGCCGACCGTCCGTCGACCACCCGCAGCACCCAGCACGGAAGCGATCCCCTTTGAGCTTTCTCACCGTCGGCCACCGCGGTGTCATGGGCGTCGAGCCCGAGAACACCCTCCGTTCCTTCCTTCGCGCCGAGCGCGAGGACATGGACCAGATCGAGCTCGACCTGCACCTGAGCAAGGACGGCGCCCTGATCGTCATGCACGACGTGAAGGTCGACCGCACCACGGACGGTTCCGGGCTGATCGGCGACTTCACCCTGGACGAGCTGCGCGATCTGGACGCGGGTCACGGCGAGCGCATCCCGGTGTTCGAGGACGTGCTGGACGCGGTCACCAAGCCGATCCAGGCCGAGATCAAGGACGTCGCGGCGGCCCGGGTGCTGGCCGGCGTGATGCGCGAGCGCGACCTGGTCGAGCGGGTCGACGTGCTGTCCTTCCACGACGAGGCGCTCGCCGAGATCCGCGAGCTGCTGCCCGACGCGCGCACCGTGCTGGTCGCCCAGGGCCCGATGGGCTCGGAGATCGTCACCCGCGCCCAGGCGGTCGGCGCGAGGCTCGTCAGCCTGAGCCTGCGGCGGATCAGCCTGGCGCTGGTGCAGGAGTGCCACCGCGCGGGGATCTCGGTGATCTCCTGGACCGTGAACACCCCGGCCGACCTCGCGCTGGCGCGCGCGCTCGGCCTGGACGGCGTCGTCACCGACATGCCGGCGGTCAAGCGCGCGGTCGAGGGCGGCCTCACCGACTGGTGACCCGGCCCGGGCCGGGCCAGGTGGGCGGTGGGGCGGCTCAGGCGAGGTTCTTCACCAGCAGCTCGAAGGCGAGGTCGTCGCGGGTGGGCAGCCCGAACCGCGCGTCGCCGTACGGGAAGGGGCTGGTACGGCCGGTCCGCACGTAGCCGCGGCGCACGTACCAGGCGATCAGGTCCGCGCGCTGGGTGATCACCGTCATGTGCATCTCGTCCGCCGCCCACTCCTCGCGGGCCCGCCGCTCCGCCTCGGCGAGCACCAGCTTGCCCAAGCCGCCGCCCTGCAGGGCCGGGCGCACGGCGAACATCCCGAAGTAGGCGTGCCCGTCGCGGTTCTCCAGCTGACAGCAGGCCACGACGGCGCCGTCCGACTCGACCGCGAGGATCAGGCTGCGCTCGCCCTCGATGACGGCCGCCACGCCCTCGGGATCGGTGCGCTGTCCTTCGAGCAGGTCCGCCTCCGTCGTCCACCCGGTACGGCTGGACTCACCGCGGTACGCGGACTCGATCAGCGCGACGAGCGCGGGGACGTCCTCCCGCGTGGCGGTACGGAAGACGGGGCGGGCGACGGGCTGTGCGGTCTCCATGGCGGGGGCGTCCTCTCGGCGGCGGCGGTTCGTCCCGAGGCTAGCCGGTCGTATCGGGAGGCGGCACGAAGCCCCTGGCCCGGACATGGCGCACGAACTCCTCGGACGGCGCGCACCCGCGCCGGCGCACCCACTGCTCCCAGGCCAGGTCCCACGCCCAGGTGCCGTCGGTGGCCCGCCCGACGCTGACGTACTCGTACGGCCCCTCGGCCAGCGGATCCGGGGCGGGGCCCGCAGCGACGACGAGCACCCGGCCCGCCGCGAGGTAGTCGGCGAGCGGTTCGCGCAACTCCTCGGGCAGGCTCCCCGGGACAAGGGGCACCTCGCGGCCCCTGCCGCGGCCGACACGGGCGGGAGCGGCGGTGAGGACCGGTAGGCCGTGGGCGGCCGGGTTTGCGGGCCAGCGGCGGCCGGGGGCGATGGGCACGAAGCGCTTCTCGCCCGTGGGCGGCTCCCCGGCCTCCAGGGTGACGGCGAACCCGCCCTCCCTCAGGCGGGCGGCGAGCAGCGCCGTCTCGGGTTCCGTGCCCCGCTCGCCCTCCGCGGCGAGCGCGCGCAGCCGTCCGCGGACCTCGGCGAGCGGCACACCGAAGACCTCGCGCACCGTCTTGAAGGCACGCGCGCCCACGGTTGCGGGCAGCGGCTCGGCGCGCACCACCACCTCGCCGTGGGCGGCGACCAGGGCGGCGCTGACGTGCTCGGGGACCTCGCCGCGTCCGCGCCCCACCTCGCCGGCCCCGCATGTCTCGCAGCCGCCCTCCACGCTCCAGTGCAGGACGCCGTCGATGACGCACACACCGGCGTGGTAGCCGGCCTCGGCGCCGCAGCGCGTGCAGGTCGTGAACAGCGGGGCGATCGCGCCGGGGCCGTGGTCCATGGTGGGCAGCCTCGCGCAGCCGGGGACCTCGTGTCAGCCGGTTTTCCCGGCGGCGCGTGGGTAGCTTCGGGCCCGTGACGAACGTACTGAGCAGCCGGATCCTGCTGCGGCCGACGGATCTCGAGCGGTCCCGCGCCTTCTACCGCGACGACCTGGGGCTGGCGGTCTACCGCGAGTTCGGGCCCTGGGAGGAGCGCGGCACCGTGTTCTTCCTCGGCGGGGGCTTCCTGGAGGTCTCGGGGCAGGCCGACGGGCCGCCCGCCCCGGGGCTGCGGCTGTGGCTCCAGGTCGAGGACGTCGCGGAGTGCCACCGGCGGTTCGCCGGGCGCGGGGTGCGCATCGTGCGGGAGCCCGTCCGTGAGCCGTGGGGGCTGGTCGAGATGTGGCTCGAAGATCCCGACGGGATCGAGATCTGCGTGGTGGAGGTGCCGGCCGATCACCCGCTGCGCTACCGCCCCTAGGCCCCCTCGGCCCGCTGCTCAGGCCGTGTCCACGCCCGTCTCGGCGCAGGCCGCCGCGAACCGGCGGACACCCTCGGCGATCTCCTCGGTGCCGCTGGTGTCGGCGAAGCTCAGCCGGACGTACGGGGCCGGGGCCTCGGCGGCGAAGTAGGGGCGCCCGGGGGCGACGGCGGTGCCCGCGCGCAGCGAGGCGGCGGCCAGCGCGGACTCGTCCGTGCCGTCGGGGAGCCGGAGCCAGAGCTGGTAGCCGCCGATGGGGACGTGGACCTCGGCCATGAGGCCCGGCAGTTCGCGGTGGAGGGCGGCGGACATCGCGTCACGCCGCTCGCGCAGGCCCGCGGAGACGGCCCGCAGATGGCGCGGCCAGGCGGGGGCGCCGACGAGTTCGAGGGTGGCCTCCTGAAGGGGGCGCGGCACGAAGAAGCTGTCGACGACCTGGATGGCGCGCAGCCGCTCCATGACCGGGCCGCGGGCGACCAGCGCGCCGACGCGCAGGCTCGGCGAGGTGGGCTTGGTCAGCGAGGTGACGTGCACGACGGTGCCGTACGGGTCGTCCGCGACCAGGGGCGGCGGCGGTTCGGCGCCGTGGCCGAGGCGCCGGGCGAAGTCGTCCTCGATGAGGAAGGCCCCGGCGGCGCGGGCGATCTCGGTGATCCGGCGGCGGCGGTCGGCGGCGAGGACGGCCCCGGTGGGGTTCTGGAAGAGCGGCTGGCAGAAGAAGACCCGGGCGCCGGTGGCGGCGAAGGCGTCGGCGAGCAGGTCGGGGCGTACGCCGTCCTCGTCCACGGGGACGGGGACGGGACGCAGGCCGGCGGCGCGGGCGACGGCCATGGCGCCGGGGTACGTCGGCGACTCGACCAGCACCGGCGAGCCGGGCGGGGCGAGCGCGCGCAGGGCGGTGGTGAGCGCGGCCTGGCCGCCCGCGGTGACGAGGACGTTGGCGGGGCCGAGGGTGCCGCCGGGGCCGCCCGCCTCGCGGGCGAACCAGGCCCGCAGCGCCGTCAGTCCCTCCAGCGGCGGCATGTCCCACGCCCCGGGACGGCGGGCGGCGCGGGCGAGCGCGGCGCCGAGGGCCTGCCCGGGCTGGAGCGAGGAGTGCAGATAGCCGCCGTTGAAGGCGATGACCCCGGGCGGGGGTACGGCGAGGCTGGTGGTCACGCCGGAGGCGTCGACGACCCTGGGCGCGGGTTCGCCGTGCTGCTCCTCGACGGTGAGGGCGACCTGCTGCCAGGAGGTGTCGACGGTCCGAGGTCCGGTGGCGGAGCTTCGGGCACGGTAGGCGCCCGCGCCGGGACGGGTGACGACCAGCCCCTCCGCCGCGAGGGCGGCCAGGGCGCGGGAGACCGTGACCGGGCTGACGCCGAAGCGGTCGACGAGGACACGACTCGACGGCAGCTTCTCGCCAGGCGAGTAGCGGTAGAGCTCATCGCGCAGGGTATCCGCGAGGTTTCCGAAACTGCTACCGTCATTCATGACAGCACAGAATAGCGCTACTGCCGTTCCGCCGATAGCGGTCGGGAGCCGTGCGGGCGGCACCGCCCTCGCCGGACTGGGCGTCGCCGCCTTCTCCCTGACCTTCCCCGCGACGCACTGGGCGCTCACGGGGCTCGGCCCCTGGACGGCCACCACCGTCCGGGGTGTGCTGGCGGCGGCCGTGGCGGCCGTCTGTCTCATCGCGGCGCGGGTGCCGGTGCCCGACCGCCGGCACTGGCCGGGGCTCGCGGTCGTGGCGCTCGGCGTCGTCCTCGGTTTCCCCCTGCTGACCACCCTGGCGCTGCGCACCACCGACACCTCGCACGCCGCCGTCGTGGTGGGCGCGCTGCCGCTGGTCACCGCCGTGCTGGCCGCCGTACGCGTCGGGACGCGCCCGTCGATGCCGTTCTGGTCCGCGGCCGTCGCGGGCGGCGCCGTCGTGGTGGGCTTCGCCCTGTGGCAGGGTGGCGGCGCCCTGACCACGGGTGACGTCTTCCTCTTCGCGTCGCTGCTGGTCTGCGCGGCCGGCTACGTCGAGGGCGGGCGGCTGGCCTCGGTCATGCCGGGCTGGCAGGTCATCGGGTGGGCTCTGGTCGGCGCGCTGCCCCTGACGGTGCCGGCGGCGGGGGTGGCGCTCGCGCTCGAACCGGTGCACCTCGGCGGGCGTGCGGTGGCGGGGCTGCTCTGGGTCTCGGTGGTGTCCCAGTTCCTCGGGCTGATGGTCTGGTACCGGGGCATGGCCGCCATCGGCGTCGCGCGTGCCAGCCAGTTGCAGCTCGCGCAGCCGCTGCTGACGCTGGTCTGGGCGGCGGCGCTGCTCGGCGAGGACCTGGGCGCGCTGACCGGGCCGGCGGCGCTGGCGGTGCTGGTGTGCGTGGCCGTCACCCAGCGGACCCGCAGCTGAGGCCCCGGACGGCCCCGCCGCGCTCCCCCGGTACGCCCGTGCGCTGGAGTATGCGCCGCCGTGGCCGGGCATCCTCCGCGCAGGAGCCGAAGGAGGGCCGCTCATGCACGGACCACCGCTGGTGGCCTGGCTGCTCGTGGTGCTCGGCACCGCCACGGGGGCGTACTGCCTGTTCCGCACCCGGCTCGGCTGCCCGGGCACCGGGCCCGAGGAGCGCCGGGTGGCGCGCGCCGAGGCATTGATGGGGATGGGCATGGCCGCGATGGCGGTGCCGGTGTCGGTCCTCGATCCGCCGCGGTGGGCCGCCGCGGCCTTCGGCCTGGTCTTCGGCGTCGCCGCGGTGCGGGCGTTGCTGCTGGCCCGCCACGACGCGCACCATCTGCACCACGCGGTGGGCGCCGGGGCGATGGTCTACATGGCGGTGGCCATGGCCGAGGCGGGCGCCGTCGGCGGCGGGGCCCACGCGGGCCACACCCCGGCCGGGACGCCCGCGACGACCGGGCTGCTGCTGGCGTACTTCGCGATATACGTCCTGGCCGCGGGCGTCCGCCTGGTCTCGGCGCCCGCCACCGTGACCGCGACCGGTACGGCGTCCGCCGGAGGCGCCGTGCCGGTGGCGCACGCTCCCGAACTGGCGTCGGCGTGCCGCGTGTCCATGGCGATCGGGATGTTCGCGATGCTCCTCACCCTGTGACGGCAGTGAGGCGCGTCACTTTCCCCCCGAAGACCGTACCCGTGCGGAGTGGCGCCCTCATAGTGTGGCGGCATGACCGTCCCGCTCGTGCTGCTCCTGCTCGGTGCGGTGGCGGCCGCCATGGCCCCGCGCCTGCTCACCCGCGCCGTCTGGCCCGAGCGGGAACCGGTGCTGGCCCTGTGGGTGTGGCAGTGCGTGGTCGGCGCGGTCCTGCTGTGCCTGTTCCTGGCCATGGCCCTCAGCGCCTCCGCCACCTGGACCTGGCTGCGCGAGGGGCTCTTCGCCTTCGCTCCGCGGAGCGTCGTCGCCGCCTACGAGCTGCCCGGCTACGGTCCCTGGGCGGGCTATCTGGCGGTCCTGCTGGCCTGCGGCGGCGTCTGGACGGCGGCGATGCTCGCCCGCGAGATACGCAGGGCCGGTGCCCGGCAGCGGGCACGCCGCGCCGAACTGCGGGCCCGCTCGCCACGGCTGCCCGGTGAGGCCGCCGCCTCCGACGAGCGGCTGGTCGTCCTGGAGAGTGAGCGTCCGGACGCCTGGTGGCTGACCGGCCCCCGGCCGCAACTCGTCATCACCACGGCCGCGCTGCGCCGCCTGAAGGGACGTCAGCTCGACTCCGTACTCGCCCACGAGCAGGGCCACGCGCGGGCCAGGCACGACGTCCTGCTGCACTGCGCCGGGGCGCTGGCCTCGGGCTTCCCGCAGGTGCCGGTCTTCGCCGGGTTCCGCGACCAGGTGCACCGGCTCGTCGAACTCGCCGCCGACGACATCGCCTCACGCCGCTTCGGGCGGCTCACGACCGCGCTGGCCCTGGTCGAACTCAACGAGGACCGCGGCGTGTTCGGCCCCTGCCCGGCACCGGACGCGCAGGTCCCGGTCCGCGTCAACCGGCTGCTGGACCCGGCGCCCCGCCTCACCCGCCTCGGCCGCGCCCATGCCTCCGCGTGCGCGCTGCTGATCCCCTTCGTGCCGTTGGTCGTGGCATTCGGCCCCGGAATCGGGGCGCTCACGTAGCCTCGGCTGTATGCACGCCCCTCCCGCACCGTCCGACGTCCGGGACCCCGACCGCGCCCTGCGCACCGCGTGCCTGAGCCAGTGCGCGGCGGCCTCCGCCGCCTTCCTGCTGCTGCTCGGGCTCGTCGCCGCGCGCTGGGGGCCGCTGCTCGCCGCCGACCGGGCCCTCACGGTGGAACTGCACGCCGTCGCGGTGCGGCACTCCGGCTGGACCCGGCTCAACCGCGTCCTCACCGACTGGGTCTGGGATCCGCTGACGATGCGTCTGCTGCTGCTCGCGGCCGTGGTGTGGCTGCTCGTACGGCGCGAGAACCGCCAGGCCCTGTGGCTGGTGCTGGCCGGCACCCTCGGCTGGGTCCTCCAGCAGGCAGCCAAGGCCCTCGTCGGCCGGGAACGCCCGCGCTGGCCCGACCCCGTCGACTCGGCGGCCTTCGCGGCCTTCCCCTCCGGCCACGCGACGACCGCCGCGCTCGTCTGCGGCGCCCTGCTGTGGCTGCTGCTGCTCCGCGTGCCGGCCCGCTCCCCTTGGTGCGTGGCCGCCTGCGCCGTCGCCTTTGTGTCGGTCGTGGGCGTCGGCTTCACCCGCGTCTACCTCGGCGTCCACTGGCCCTCCGACGTCCTGGGCGGCTGGCTGCTGGCGGCGGCCGTCCTGACCGGCACCGCCGCGCTCTGCGAACCGTGGCGCACGGGCACCGCCGAGCCGGACCGGCCGGCCTCCTGAGACGTCGAACGGCCCGTCCCGGTGGGCGCCCGACGGGTCGGGGAGGATGACGGGCATGACCATCAAGGGATGCATGTTCGACTTCTCCGGGACCCTGCTGCGGGCCGAGCCCGCCCGGCGCTGGCTGGGCACCGTGCTGGAGCGGCTGGGGATCACTCTCGGCGAGGACGAAATGGCGGCGTACGCGGAGCGCCTGGAGCGGGCCGGCGGGCTTCCGGGCGGCGCGCCGCCGGAGCGCGTGCCGGCACGGCTGGAGCGGCTGTGGCAGGAGCGGGACCTGTCGGCGGAGCGTCACCGCGCGGCGTTCACCGCGCTGGCGCGGGAGGTGGAGCTGCCGTGGGAGGAGGCCTACGAGGCGCTGTACGACCGGCACATGGAGCCTGACGCCTGGTCACCGTACCCGGACGCGAGGGAGGTGCTCACGCAGTTGCGGCGCCGGGGCGTGCCGGTGGCGGTGGTGAGCAACATCGGCTGGGACCTGCGGCCGGTGTTCCGGGCACACGGTCTGGAGGAGCTGGTGGACGTCTTCGTCCTGAGCTTCGAGCACGGCGTCCGGAAGCCGGACCCACGGCTGTTCCGCATCGCGTGCGAGGGGCTGGGGCTGCCGCCGGAGCGCGTCGCGATGATCGGGGACGACCGGCATGCGGACGCCGGGGCGGCGGCGCTGGGCTGCGCGGTGCACCTGGTGGACCACCTGCCGGTGGAGCAACGCCCGTCGGGGCTGCTGCCGGTGCTGGACCTGACCGCCTGACGGGGGTGTGAGCGCGCCGGCCCGAAGATGCGGTACCCGGCGGTCCCCCGCGCCGCCGGGTACATGCACCTCACCCCCGTGACCCGCATGAGCGTGCCGCTCACGGCGGGCCGGCCCTGAGTATATTGGCTCCGGGCCAGTCAACGCAGGAGTAAAGCATGTCCCCTCGGCGACCTTCGGTCAATGAAGCGATGCGCCGGCGTTCACGGGAACGCCTGCTGCAGGCGACGGTCGAACTGGTGGAGGAGCGCGGGTTCGAGGCCACGACGCTCGGGGACATCGCCGACCGCGCGGGCACGGCACGCGGTCTGGTGTCGTACTACTTCCCCGGCAAGCGGCTGCTGCTGCAGTCGGCCGCGCACCGGCTGATGCACTGCGAACTGGCCGCGGCGCTGGGGCGGGAGCCCGCCCCCGCCGACGGCCGCGAGGTGCTGGCCCGGGCGATCGACGCCGTCCTGGCGCTGCCCGTGCGCCATCCGGTCGTCATGCGGGCGCACATGGCGGGCATCCTCCAGGCGGAGGGGTTCAGCGAGTGCGAGGAACGCCGGCGCCTGGCCGAACTGCTGCTGGGCGCCGTACGGGCCTGGGGTTCGGCGGACCCCGAGCAGGACTACCGGATGCTGCGGGCCCTGCTCATGGGCGGGGTGTTCGCGCAGTTGATCCCGGGCGCGGCCATGCCGCTGGCGCGGCTGAGGGCCGACGCCTTCCAGCGGTACGGCCTGCCCTGGGAACTCGGCGTTCCGCCGGGCGACCTGCCGCCCGGCGGAACGCCGCTGCCCGGGACCGCTCAGCGGTAGTCGGGCTGGGTCTGGACGTTGAGCTCGGCGATCCGGATGCCCCGGGCGCTGTCGGTGCGCCGGTCGGAGATCTTGAGGACGTCGAAGCCCTTGGCGATGTCGTTCGAGTAGATGTAACCGTTGTAGTAGTAGGCGCTCCAGGAGCCGCCGAGGGTCAGAGTGTCGGCCGAGATGGGCCCGCGCTCGAAGAAGCCGATCTCCTTGGGCCGGGACGAGTCGGTGAAGTCCCAGACGGAGACGCCGCCCTGGTACCAGGCCTGGACCATGATGTCGCGGCCCTTGGCGGGGATGAGCGACCCGTTGTGGGCGACGCAGTTCTCGGTGTCGGCCTGGTGGCGCGGGATCTTGTAGTAGTTGCGGAAGACCAGCTTGGACTTGCCGTGCTTGCGGACGATGTCGTAGATGCCGTCGGCACCGCGCTGCGGACCGATCGCGGCGTTGCACTCGGCGCCGCCGCCACCGCCCAGCTCGTCGGTGAAGACGACCTTGTTGCCCCGTTCGTTGAAGGTCGCCGAGTGCCAGAACGAGAAGTTGACGTTGTCCTGGACGCGGTCGAGGACCTTCGGCCGCTCGGGGTCGGAGATGTCCATCAGGATGCCGTCGCCCATGCAGGCGCCGGCCGCGAGCCGCAGCTTCGGGAACGCGGTGATGTCGTGGCAGCCTGTGGTCTCACTGACCCGGGCCTGGGTGTCGGTGGGCGGGACGCCCGGGTTGCCGCCGTCCGGGAAGAGGACGGGGAAGGCCGTGACGGCGGCCTTCTCCGGGTGGTTGCGCGGGATCTTCACCACGGAGATGCCGTCGTGCGGCGGCTGGCAGTCGGGGAAGGAGGCGCTGGGCGAGTAGGAGGACACGTAGACGAACAGGTCGCGCTTGCCCGGCACGAGGGTGTGGGTGTGGGAGCCACAGGCGGTCTCCACGGCGGCGACGTAGCGCGGGTTGGCCTTGTCGCTGATGTCGAAGACCTTGACGCCCTCCCAGGAGGACTTCTCGGCGGCGGACTGGCTCGTGCTCGCGCAGGAGTTGTCGGAGCGCGAGGAGTCGGTGGACAGGACCAGCAGGTTCCCCGAGACCGAGATGTCGTTCTGGGATCCGGGGCACAGGACCTGGCTGACCATCTTGGGACTGGTGGGACGGCTGATGTCATAGATGACAAAACCGTCGTAGTTGCCCGCGAAGGCGTATCTCCCCTGGAACGCCAGGTCGGTGTTGAACCCCCCGAGGGACTGCTTGGGTATGTTGACCAGGTGCTCGACGTTGGCGCTCGTGACGACCTCGTCGACACCCGGGATGCTCCCGTCGGCCGTGGCGGGGGCCGGAACCGCCAGTCCGAGCAACGTGATGGCGGCGGCCGCCAGGGTCGCCAGTCGTCCGGGGCGAGCGAGGGCTGTACGTAAGCGCTTCACCGCGTCCTCCCTTGTATCGTTCGCGGTTGAACTTCATACGGACCCCGGCAGTATGGCCCTTCTCATGTGCGCGTCAAAAGATGACAATGCACTGGTGTTTTCTTCGTATCGCGTTGCGACGCTGCCCGCGCTGGCCCTCACCGCTTCCTTAATACTCGCCCTGACCAGCTGCGATGGCGGTTCCGGAGGCGATTCCGCGTCCGCCGCGCCCTCGGTGATCGCACCGGGCGCACCGGGCGAGAAAGCCACGACACTCTCCAGGGACGAGGCGGCGAAGGCCCTGCCCGACGACTCCCCGAATCCGGCAGACCTCACCTATGTGACGAACATGGTCGCCCACCACCAGCAGGCGCTTGTCATGACCGCCCTCGCCGACAGCCACGCCTCGGGCGAGCGGGTCCGGGGACTCGCCGCACGCATCGACGCCGCGCAGGGCCCGGAGATCGACGTCATGGAGGCCTGGCTCAAGACCAACGGCGGCTCCCACGGCACCGCCCACGACCATGACCACGCCTCGATGCCCGGGATGGCCACCGCGGCGCAGCTCGCCGCGCTCCGCGAGGCACGCGGTGCCGAGTTCGACCGGCAGTTCCTGCGCCTGATGATCGCCCACCACCGCGGAGCGGTGACGATGGCCACGGAGGTGCTCACGCACGGCCGCAACGTCCAGGTCGGCGAGTGGGCGAACGACGTGATCGCCCAGCAGAGCGCCGAGATCGCCCGGATGCGCGCCATGGGCTGACATCCCGGACCGCGACACGCTCCGGTGCCCTCCCCCCGGCGGCCCCTCGGTGCGATGCTGGACGTGGCCGCCCGTCCCGCCCGTTCCGGGCGGCACACGGGCCGCCGAGGTGAACCCAGCCCTCGCCGAAGGGGAGGCGCCCGTGCTGCGTGTGGCAGTCGTCGGTTCAGGTCCCAGCGGGGTGTACACGGCCGAGGCGCTGACCCGCCAGGAGTCGGTGCCGGACGTCTGCGTCGACGTTCTCGACCGGCTGCCCTGCCCCTACGGGCTGGTCCGCTACGGGGTCGCCCCCGACCACGAGAAGATCAAGTCCCTGCAGGGCACGCTGCGGCGCGTCCTGGAGGACCCCCGGATCCGCTTCCTGGGCAACGTGACCGTCGGGGGTCCGGGACTGCCCCCGGCAGCCCTGCTGGAGCTGTACCACGCCGTGGTGTACTGCGTCGGCGCCGCGACCGACCGCCGGCTGGGCGTGCCCGGGGAGGACCTGCCCGGCAGCTGCGCGGCCACCCACTTCGTCTCCTGGTACAGCGCCCACCCCGACGAGGCTCCCGACGGCTTCCCGCTGCATGCCCGCTCCGCCGTCGTCATCGGGGTCGGCAACGTCGCCGTCGACGTGGCCCGCATCCTGGCCCGCGGCGCCGAGGAGCTGCGCCGCACCGATGTGCCCGAGGGGGTGCTGCGGGCCCTGGCGGACAGCCGGGTCACGGACGTCCACATGGTGGGGCGGCGCGGGCCCTCGCAGGCGAAGTTCACCACCAAGGAGCTGCGCGAGCTCGGCGACCTGCCCGACGCGGACGTGCTCGTCCGCCCCGAGGAGCTGGAGCTCGACCCCGCGTACACCGATCCGCAGGGGCTCGTCCCGGTCGCCCGGCGCAACGTGGAAGTGCTGCGCGGCTGGGCCTCCCGGCCGGCTGCGGGCCGGCGGCGCCGCATCCATCTGCGCTTCTTCCTGCGGCCGGTGGCGGTGCTCGGTAAGGACGCGGTGACGGGGATGCGGTTCGAGCGGACCGCGCCGGACGAAGGGGGCGGGGTGCGGGGCACCGGTGTCGTGGAGGACATCGACGCCGGACTGGTGCTGCGGTCGGTCGGTTACCGCGGCGTCCCCCTGGAGGGGCTGCCCTTCGACGACCGGCTCGGCATCGTGCCGAACGAGGAGGGCCGTGTGCTGCGCGGTGGTGCGCCCTCGCCCGGCGAGTACGTGGCCGGCTGGATCAAGCGCGGGCCGACCGGGGTCATCGGCACCAACCGGCCCTGCGCCAAGCAGACGGCGGCGGCCCTGGTCGCCGACGCCCGGGAGCTGCTGACCCGGCGCAGCACGGCCGCCGATCCGCTGGAGGGGCTTCGGGCGCTGGGGCAGGACCCGGTGGAGTGGACCGGGTGGGAGGCCATCGAGGCCGCCGAGGCGGCGCTGGGGCGGTCGCAGGACCGCACGACGGTGAAGATCCCCGACTGGGCAGGGCTGTTGGCGGCCTCCCGTCCCACGGGCTGAGACCCGCGGGGAGCGCTCGTACCCCCTCCGCGATCGACAGACTGTTCACGCCCACCGGAGTCCCGGGCAACCGCTTCATCGTTCCCCCGCTCACCCGCGCCGCGTTCGAGGAGCTGCCCATGGCGACGCCGCCGCACCGTTCCGCCGTCCATCCCGTCGACGAGGTCCTGCCCGCCGTCCAGCTCGGGGCGTTCGGGCTGCAGCATGTGCTGGCGATGTACGCCGGCGCGGTGGCGGTGCCGCTCATCGTCGGCGGCGCGCTGAAGCTGTCGCCCGCCGACCTCGCGTACCTGATCACGGCGGACCTGCTGGTGTGCGGCGTCGCCACGCTGCTGCAGTGCGTGGGCTGGTGGCGGTTCGGCGTCCGGCTGCCCATCATGCAGGGCTGCACCTTCGCGGCGGTCGCCCCCATGGTGCTGATCGGACAGGACGGCGGACTCCCCGCGATCTACGGCGCCGTCATCGCCTCGGGGATGGCGATGGTCCTGCTGGCACCGGTCTTCGGGCGGCTGCTGCGGTTCTTCCCACCGCTGGTGACCGGCACCGTGATCCTGGTCATCGGGCTCAGCCTGCTGCCCGTGGCCGGCAACTGGGTCGCGGGCGGCGTGGGTTCGGCCGACTTCGGGGCGCCGCGGAACATCGGCATGGCGGCCGCGGTGCTCGTGGTCGTCCTGCTGGTGCAGCGCTTCGCGCCCCCCGCCGTCGCGCGCGTCGCGGTCCTGGCGGGCATCGTGCTGGGCACCCTGGCGGCCGTGCCGCTGGGCTTCACCGACTTCGGCGCGGTCGGCGACGCCGACTGGGTCGGGATCAGCACGCCGTTCCACTTCGGCACGCCCGACTTCCAGGGCGCGGCGATCGCCTCCATGCTGGTCGTGGCCCTGGTGACGATGACCGAGACGACCGGCGACATCATCGCCGTGGGCGAACTGACCGGCCGGCACGTGGAGCCGCGGCGGCTCGCGGACGGGCTGCGCGCCGACGGCGTGTCGACCGTGCTCGGCGGGGTCTTCAACACCTTCCCGTACACCGCCTACGCGCAGAACGTGGGCCTCGTGGGGATGACCCGGGTGCGGAGCCGCTGGGTGGTGGCCACCGCGGGCGGCATCCTCGTACTGCTGGGGCTGCTGCCCAAACTGGGCGCGGTGGTCGCCGCGATCCCGGCGCCGGTGCTCGGCGGTGCGGGCCTGGTGATGTTCGGGACGGTGGCGGCGAGCGGGGTGCGGACCCTGTCCACCGTCGACTTCCACGGCAACGGCAATCTGACCGTGGTGGCGGTGTCGGTCGCGGTCGGACTGCTGCCGGTCGGCGTCCCGGATGTGTACGACGCCTTCCCCGACTGGTTCCAGACGGTGATGGACAGCGGGATCAGCGCCGGCTGCATCACCGCGATCGCACTGAACCTGCTCTTCAACCACCTGCCGGGCGGCCCCGGTTCAGGCGCGGACGAGGCCGGTGACCCCGCCGAGCCGCCCGTCCTGCCGGTCGGCGGCGGCGAGGACGCTGTCCAGAAGCCCGGGGAAGAGCGCCTCTAGGTCGGCGCGGCGCAGCGCGTTCATCTTGGACGTGCCCCGGTAGGTCTGGCTGATCACGCCGGACTCCCGGAGCACCCGGAAGTGGTGGGTGCAGGTCGACTTGCTGACCGGCAGCTCGACCTCGGAGCACGCCGCCTCCACACCGCGCGCCGCCAGCGTCCGTACCACGCGCAGGCGCATGGGGTCGGACAGCGCGTGCAGGACGGCCTCCAGGCGGATCTCCGCGCGGTCCGGGTGCGCGCACACCCTCCCGCCGGGTACGGGGGCTGCCGTGGCCGGGAGCTGCTGCGGGATCATGGACCCATATTACGAGAATTCTCGTAGTTCGACCGCCGACGTACCATCTGCATCCGGGGGGCCCGAACGGGAACTGACGGGTCCGCAGACGGACGTCGGCAGACGGACGTCGGCCTCGCGCCGTCACGTACGGGTGCCGCGCGCCGCGGCCCGGCAAGGCCTCCTTCCGCGCGGAGAAAGCGCGCCGCGGACCCCGTTGTCGGTGGGGCGGTGCAGAATCTGTGATGCAGGACACATTCCCGTAGTTCGGAGATGGTGCGTCATGGACGACGTCGTACTCGCGATCGGCACACGAAAAGGACTGTTCCTGGGACGGCGGGGCGCCGCCGGGAAGTGGGAGCTGACCGGACCGCACTTCCCCATGCAGGCGGTGTACTCGGTCGGCATCGACACCCGCCGGTCCGTACCCCGGCTGCTGGTCGGCGCGGACAGCTCGCACTGGGGGCCGTCGGTGTTCCGCTCCGACGACCTCGGGCGCAGCTGGGAGGAGCCCGCGAGGCCCGCGGTGCGCTTCCCCAAGGACACGGACACCTCGCTGGAGCGTGTCTGGCAGATCCAGCCCGCCGGCACCGGCGCCCCGGACCTGGTGTGGGCCGGCACGGAACCGGGCGCGCTCTTCCGCTCCGACGACGGCGGGGTGACCTTCGAGTTCGTGCGCAGCCTGTGGGAGCACCCGCAGCGGGAGCTGTGGGGCGCCGGATTCGGCGGGCAGGCCGTGCACACGGTGATCACGGATCCGCGCGACGCCGACGCGGTGATCGCGGCCGTCTCGTCCGGCGGTGTCTACCGCTCGTCCGACGGCGGCGCGAGCTGGGAGTCGTCCAACACCGGGCTCAAGGCGGAGTTCCTGCCCGACCCGTACCCGGAGTTCGGCCAGTGCGTGCACAAGATCGCCCGCGACGCGGAGGACCCGGACCGGCTGTACCTGCAGAACCACGGCGGGGTCTACCGCAGCGACGACGCCGGCGCGGCGTGGACGGAGATCGGCAAGGGCCTGCCCGCGGACTTCGGATTCGCCGTCGCCGCCCACCCCCGCCGCGGCGGCGTCGCGTACGTCTCCCCGGTCAACGACGGCAGCGACCGCTACCAGCCCGACTACCGCTGCCGGGTCTACCGCACCGATGACGCGGGCGCCTCGTGGACCGCCCTGTCCGCCGGCCTGCCCACGGAGGAGCACTACGGCGTGGTCCTGCGCGACGCGCTGCGCACCGACGACGCGGATCCGGTCGGCGTCTACTTCGGCAACCGCAACGGCGAGGTGTACGCCAGCGCCGACGAGGGCGACAGCTGGCGGCTCGTGGTCTCGCACCTGCCCGATGTGCTGTGCGTGAGGGCGGCCGTGGTCTGATTGTCGGTGCGAGCCACTAGAGTGACTCCCCGTGGCAGCACGACCGTTGAACGAGATCGTCGAAGAGGGCTGGGCCAAGGCGCTGGAGCCGGTCGCCGGGAAGATCGCCGAAATGGGCGACTTCCTGCGCGCCGAGATCGCCGCGGGCCGCACCTACGTGCCGTCGGGGGCGAACGTGCTGCGCGCGTTCCAGCAGCCCTTCGACGACGTCAGGGTGCTCATCGTGGGCCAGGACCCGTATCCCACCCCGGGGCACGCCGTCGGGCTGTCGTTCTCGGTGGCCCCGGAGGTGCGGCCGCTGCCCGGCAGCCTGGAGAACATCTACCGGGAGCTGAACACCGACCTCGGCCTGCCCCGGCCCTCCAACGGCGACCTGACCCCCTGGACCCGGCAGGGCGTCCTGCTGCTCAACAGGGCGCTCACCACCGCGCCTCGCAAGCCCGGGGGGCACCGCGGCAAGGGCTGGGAGGAGGTCACCGAGCAGGCCATGCGCGCGCTCGTCGCGCGAGGCAAGCCTCTGGTGTCGATCCTGTGGGGCTCCGACGCGCGCAAACTGCGCCCGCTGCTGGGGAGCCTTCCTGCGGTCGAGTCCGCCCACCCCTCCCCCATGTCGGCCGACCGCGGGTTCTTCGGTTCGCGTCCGTTCAGCCGGGCCAACGACCTCCTGGCACGGCAGGGCGCGAATCCGGTGGACTGGCGGCTGCCCTGACAGAGGCAGCCGTTACCCTGCCCGGGTGACGACGCAATCGAACACCCCGGCGGGCTGGTACCCGGACCCGCACGGCACGCAGAACCTGCTGCGCTACTGGGACGGCTCCCAGTGGACGGAGCACACCCACCCGGGCGGCGCGCAGGTCCCGCCGCAGCCCAAGGAGAACCCCTGGGAGCTGGGCGTCGACGGGGGCGCCGACCCCTCGCGCATCCAGCGCCAGGTGCAGCAGCAGGCGGGCGTCGCGCCCACCGGCCCGGGTGGCGGAACGCTCTTCAGCGAGCCCGTCCTGGTGGTCAACCAGAAGGCCAAGCTCATCGAGCTGAACAACGAGTACAGCGTCTTCGACCAGCAGGGGCGCCAGCTCGGCTCGGTGCTCCAGGTCGGCCAGAGCACCGCGCGCAAGGTGCTGCGCTTCGTCGCCAGCGTCGACCAGTTCATGTCGGTGCGCCTGGAGGTCCGTGACGCGCACGGACAGCCGCAACTGCTGCTGACACGCCCGGCGAAGTTCATCAAGTCCAAGGTGATCGTGCAGCGCGCCGACGGCATGACGCTCGGCGAGATCGTCCAGCAGAACGCCATCGGCAAGATCAACTTCGCCTTCGAGGTGAACGGCCAGAAGATCGGGGCGATCAAGGCCGAGAACTGGCGCGCCTGGAACTTCGCCATCGTCGACCACACCGACACCGAGGTCGCCCGGATCACCAAGACCTGGGAGGGCCTGGCGAAGACGATGTTCACCACCGCCGACAACTACGTGCTGCAGATCCACCGGCAACTGCCGGACCCCCTGCTGAGCATGGTCGTCGCCTCCGCGCTCACCGTGGACACCGCCCTCAAGCAGGACTCGCGCGGACTCGGCTGATCCTGGCACGCATACGGTGCCGGGGTGTGCGGACCCGGCACCGTATCAGGACAGAACCGGACAGGTAACCCCTGCGATGGACCCGCCCGAACAACAGAGCGCGCAAAGGCACTAGCATGCCTCGCCATGAGCACTGCCGAAGGCCCCGCACCCGGCCTGCCCGTTCGTATGCCCCGCCCCCGCCAGCCCGGGCGGCACCGGCGGCCGGAGCCGCTGACCACGCCCGAGGGTGCACCCGCGCTGGTCCTCGCCGTGCCCGGCACCCCCTCTCCCGCGATACGCAGTCTCGCGGAGGAGATCGTCAGCATCGCGCGCATCGAGCTCTCCGGACTCGACCCGCGCATCGGCTACGTCGACGGCGACGGCGAGGAGTACCCGACGCTGGAGTCGGTGCTGGCCCAGGCCGCTACCGAGCGCGGCGACCAGGCCCCCGCGGCCGTCGTGGTCCCGCTGCTGGCCGGCCCTGAGGCCTCGGTGATGCGCCGGCTGCGCCAGGCCGTGGCGGACAGCCGCTCCGCGGCGGAGGTGACCGACGTGCTCGGCCCCCACCCGCTGCTGGCCGAGGCCCTGCACGTGCGCCTGTCCGAGGCGGGCCTTGCCCGCGCCGACCGCGCCCGCCTGTTCACGGTGGCCACGGCCGCCGACGGCATCATCCTGGCCACCGTGGGCGGCGAGGAGGCCGTCCAGGCGGCGGGTGTGACCGGTCTGCTGCTGGCCGCGCGTCTCGCGGTGCCGGTGCTGGCCGCCGCGCTGGACATCGAGGATTCGGTCGCCGGGGCCGCCGAGCAGCTGCGCTCCTCCGGCTCGACCACGCTGGCGCTCGCGCCGTACGTGGTCGGTCCCGAGGTCGCCCCCGAGGTGCTGCACGACGCCGCCAAGGAGGCCGACTGCTCCGCGGCCGACGCGCTGGGCCCCTACCCGGCCATCGGCAAGCTGGTCGTCTCCACGTACACCGCGGCCCTGGGCATCGCCCAGCCGTCGCAGGGCGCTCCGCTGGGCTGAACCCGCGGGCCGTCGACGACGACGGCGTGGTGGCCGGCCCCGGGACACCGGGGCCGGCCACCACGCCGTCGCGCGTTTGGGCAGGCCGCCGCCGTCAGCCGAAGACCACGCAGGACGCGGCGGCCACAGGAACCGAGCCCGCGAACTTCGGCGTGCCGGTGACCTGGTCCACGTCGAACCAGCTGACGTCGCCGGAGCGCTCGTTGGCCGCGTAGAGCCGCGTCCCGGAGGGGTCGAGGGTCAGGTGACGCGGCCAGTCGCCGCCGCAGTCCACGGTCTCCAGGAGTTCCAGCCGGTCACCGCTGTCGTCGACGGACAGCACGGCGATGCTGTTGTGCCCGCGGTTGGCGGCCCAGGCGAACCTGCCGTCGGGCGAGACGACCAGCTCGGAGGGGTAGTTCGGGCCGGAGGCGTCCGCCGGCAGCACGGAGACCTCGGCGACGGGCTTCAGGCGGCCGACCTCCGCGTCCCAGTGACAGACCGTCACCACGGAGTCCAGCTCGTTCATGACGTAGGCGCGGTCCCCGCGCGGGTGGAAGGTGAGGTGGCGCGGTCCGCTGCCGGAGCGCAGGCCCATCTCGCGTTCCACCTCCAGCTCCCCGCTGTCCGCGTCGAGTTCGCAGACGCGCACGGAGTCCGTGCCGAGGTCCACGCTCAGCACCCAGCGCCCCGAGGGGTCGGGCAGCACCATGTGGGCGTGCGGGCCCTCCTGCCGCTCCGGGTCGGGACCGTCGCCCTCGTGCTCCAGGACGTGGCGCGGCCCGCCGAGCGCGCCGCGCTCGTCGACCGGCAGCACGCTGACGGTGCCGGAGGCGTAGTTGGCGGTGAGCAGGTGTCCCCGGTGCAGGCACAGGTGGGTGGGCGCGCCGCCGCCCACCGGCACCGTGGCGCCCAGCGGTTCGGGGCGGGCGGGGTCGGCCAGCGAGAACACGGCCGCACCGCCGTCCTCGGCGTGCTCGCTGACGGCGTAGAGCAGGCCGCGGTCCTCGGAGAGCACGAGGAAGGAGGGGTCCCCCACCGCGGAGTCGGCGCCCAGCACCGTCAGCGCTCCCGAATCGGGGTCGACGGCGGCGGTGGTCAGTCCCTTGCCGCCCGCCGAGGTGAACGACCCGATGTAAACGTGCCCGGCCACTGCCGTACCTCTTCCGCAGGTTGTCTGTACGGCGGCTGAGAGTAACGCAGTGGCCGGAAACCGATCCCGTTGCCCCCGTCACACCAGCGTCACACCAGCGTCTCGCCGCGGGCGAGGGCGAGCGACTCGGGGTGGTGGACGTAGGCGGGGGTCAGGTCGCCGGTGTCGTAGTAGCGGTGGAAGACCCCGGTGGCCGAGCCGGAGATGGGCGGCACGATCCACGACCAGTCGGCGGGCACCGGACGGCCCTTGCGCTCCTCCCGTTCGATGTGGGCGAGGAAGCGCCGGGACTCGGTGTGGTGGTCGGTGATGCTGGCGCCGACGAGGTCGAAGGAGTGCAGCACGGCCCGGTTGAGCTCGACCAGGGCGCGGTCGCGCCAGAGCGAGCGGTCGCTGCCGGTGTCCAGGCCCAGCCGGTCGGCGAAGCGCGGCAGGAGGTCGTAGCGGTCGGTGTCGGCGAAGTTGCGGGCGCCTATCTCGGTGCCCATGTACCAGCCGTTGAAGGGGGCGGCCGGATAGCAGACGCCGCCGATCTCCAGGCACATGGAGGAGATGGCCGGGACGGCGTGCCAGCGCAGGCCCCACTCCGCCAGCCAGTCGAGCTCCGGGTGCACGATCGGCACCTCCAGCACGGCGTCGGCAGGCAGCGTGAAGTGGCGCGGCGGCTCGGCCCCGCCCTGCACGACCAGCGGCAGGACGTCGAAGGGCGTGCCGGGACCGCCGGACCAGCCGAGTCGCCGGGCCACCTCGGTGATGCCGGTGTTGCCGGGGTCGCCGAGCACACCGCCGTCGGGCCGGGCGTAGCCGGCGTAGCGGATGAGCTGGTCGTTCCAGATCCTCGGGCCGGGCCGGTCCGGGGTGTCGGGGGCGAAGACGGTGATGACCGGGCGGATCCGCCCGCCGTTGGTCGCGACCCTCAGGTGGGCGGCGGCCTCCAGGGCCACCCCGCGCGCCGTGGCGACGTGGCGGCGGTCGCGGACCTGCAGGGAGTTCCAGTACAACCGCCCTATACAGCGGTTGCTGTTGCGCCAGGCGACGCGCGCCCCGAAGACGAGTTCCTCGTGGGTGTGCCGGTAGGTGCCCGTCGCGTCGATCTCGGCGAGCACCGCGGCCAGCCGCTGCCGCGGGTCACCCGCGACACCGGGGAGTTCGCTCTGGTACTGCCGCAGGAAGTCGGTGGCCAGCGCGCGGACGTCCACTTCCTTGTGCCGGACGGCCGTGCCCCCCTCCCCGTCCCGACCTGCGGCGCCGTCGACGGGGCAGGTGGCCGCCACGTCATCGGGACGCGGCGCCTCGGCGCCCTCGTCCGCGGCCTGCGGGTGCCCCGCGGGGCACCCGGCTAGTGGCTCCGGGCCGTCCATCCGCGCGTGCTCCGCCGCGGGCGGGACACGGCCCGGCCCGGCACGCCGTTCGTTCTTCCCCCCGGTACGGCGCAGAAATCTCAGCACGCCTGGCACCCCCAAGACCGCCCTGCGCGAACCGTTTCCCTCACGGCCCGCGGATACGGCACGAGACGGGAATCGCTCTCACCGCTCGTCCGGAGTCAGTCATCCTGGCACGCCGGGCCGAACAGGACGTCGAATCGGGTGAAGTGACGACATCACGACGCAGGTTGGACGCAATCCGGTCACATGCCGACCGTGACCGATCGCGATCGGCCCGGGGGCGCACATGAACCCGGCACGCGCGCCAGGCGCCGCCGACGGGTCTCCGCCCGGCGAGGGCGCTCCGCGCGCGCCGTGGTCTCGGACGCCGCGCGTCGGTCGACACGGCGGCAGGCCCGCGGCGGCTCAGGCGGGCCCGGCCGCCGGCTCCTGGCGCACGGAGGCGCCCAGGGGGACGGCCAGACCGGCCAGGGCCGTCTCGAGGCCGTGCAGGTGCTCCAGGGCCCGGTCGGCGTGCGGGTGCGGCCCCGCGCTCTCGCCGGCGGCCGCCCCGGGGACCGGGGTCCCGCTCCCGGCGGCATCCGGGGGCACCAGTCGCCGCACGGCGATCTCGACACGGCGGCAGGCCGCGGTGAGGCGTTCGTCGTGGCAGGCGCGCGGGTCGGCCACGACCTCCGCGAGGCCGCGGACCTGGCGGGCGCACTCGTCGAGCAGGGCGAGGACGGTACGGGCGCGGGCCTTGCGGCGGCGCAGCGGGCTGAGGGGGTGCACCAGCGGGGCGACGGTGGCCCGCACCCGCTCCAGGAGGGCGTCGAGTTCCGTCACGTGGCGGGCCAGGTCGTCGCCGGGGCCGCCGGCGAGGTGGCGGGCGGCCTCCCCGGTGAAGTCGTGGACCGCCCGGAGCGCGCGGCCGATCCAGGCGTCGGTCGCCGCGTGCGTGCTCACCGGCAGCACCACGAGGACGGCGACGGCCGCGCCCAGGGCGCCGACGGCGGTCTCCCCCAGCCGCAGTGCGAGCAGACCGGGGTGGAGGATGCCGAGCAGGCCGTAGAGCAGCCCCGCCATGACCGTCACGAAGAACATCATCCAGCTGTACGAGACCGGGGCGGTGTAGAAGATCCCGAAGACGCAGACGGCGACGAGCGCCGCGGTCGGAGCGGTCGCCCCGTGCAGCGGGAGCGCCACGGCGAGTCCGGCGACGATGCCGGTGACGGTGCCCAGGACGCGGCGGAAGCCGCGCACGAGGGTCTCGCCCCGCGAGGTGGTGTTCACGAAGATCCACCAGGCCGTGCCGACGGCCCAGTACCAGCGGTCCTCGGACAGCGCCTGGCCCACCGCCACCGCGATGCCGCCCGCGAGCACCGCCTGGAAGGCCTGCCGGGTCGTCGGGCGGCGCAGCCCCCGCGGCTGGGGCAGGGCGACGGCCGGCGCCGGGAGGGCCCCGCGCTCGTAGCACCACAGACCGAAGCGGACGAGGGCGGCGCAGCCCAGCCCGAGGCCCACGGCCCCGTACAGCTCCGGCAGCAGTCCGGGGGCGGCCCGCAGGAACTGGGCGATGAAAAACATCATGAAGGCGAAGACGCCCAGCGCGTGGCCGCGCGGCCCCCAGCGGCGGGCGTAGACCCCGGCGAAGACCACCGCGAGGAAGGCCGCGTCCCGTGCGCCCGGGTAGGGGTGCAGCCACGCGGCCAACGCGAGGACGGGGAAGCCCGCCGCGGGCATCAGCGCGGTGGTCACGGCCTGGCGGCCCGGGCCCCGGTCGGTGACGACGAACAGCGCGAGCAGCGCCGCGAGCCCGCCGACCACGACGGCGGGCAGCGGCAGCCCGGCCGCCGCCACAGCGGCGACCGCCCCCGCGATGCCCAGGACCGCGCGCGAGGCGCTGCGCAGCCGCGTGCGCCCCGGGTCCGGTGCGATGAACATCCGCCTCACCACGTGCTCGTCCGCCCCCTCGTTCGTGTCACGGCGTATGTCCGCGCATGGAAAAGGCGCCGCGGGGCCTCGTGCCTCCCGCAACGCCATCGTCGCCCCCAGGTAAACATCCCCGGTGCCCATGGCTCAAGCGAACGCGGATCCACTGCGCCATTGGCCCACCCCCCGGTCGCACGGCCGGGGCGGGGCCGGACCACTGGCCCATGCCGAAACGCCCATTCGGCGTATATTGAGTAGAAAGGCGGACGTATTGACGCGAAAAGTCGATCCCGCCTTTAACGGCGCCTGACGAACCAACTCACCGGATCCGCCCCAGGAGGGGCTCGAGTCGTATCCGACCCGTCCGGAGGAGGACGCGATGAGGGACGTGGCGAGCGAGCGGGACGTGGACCGTCCCGGAACCACCGAGAGGGTCGTGACACTCGACGTCAACGGCCGGTCGTACACCCTGCGCCTGGACACCCGGGTCACGCTGCTCGACGCACTGCGGGACCGGCTGGGCCTGACGGGCACCAAGAAGGGCTGCGACCAGGGAGCCTGCGGCGCGTGCACGGTCCATCTCGACGGCAGGAGAGTGCTGGCCTGCCTGACACTGGCCGCCCAGGCCGAGGGCCGGGCCATCACCACCATCGAGGGTGTCGCCGGCACGGAGGGACCGCACCCGGTGCAGCGGGCCTTCATGGACCACGACGGCTTCCAGTGCGGTTTCTGCACCCCCGGGCAGATCATGTCCGCGGTGGCGCTGATGGCCGAGGGCCGGGCCGGCTCCGACGAGGAGATCCGGGAGTTCATGAGCGGCAACCTGTGCCGCTGCGGCGCCTATCCCAACATCGTGGCCGCCGTTCGCGAGGCGGCGTCCGGGGGAGGTTACGATGCGCACCTTTGAGTACGTACGGGCCACCGACACCCAGGAGGTCGTGCGGATGCTGGCGGAGGACCCGTCGGCGTCGTGCCTCGCGGGCGGCACGACCCAGCTGGACCTGATGAAGGACGGGGTCCTCGAGCCGCCGACGCTGATCGACATCACCCGGCTCCCCTTGCACGGCATCGAGCGGCGCGGCGAGTCCCTCCACGTGGGGGCGCTGGCCACGATGGAGGAGCTGGCCGCCGACTCCACGGTCGCCGAGCGGCTGCCGGTGGTGCGCGAGGCCCTCCTGCTCGGCGCGTCGGTGCAACTGCGGAACATGGCCACCATCGGCGGCAACCTGCTGCAGCGCACCCGCTGCCGCTACTTCCGCGACCCGGCGGTCCTCGAGTGCAACAAGCGCGCGCCGGGCACGGGCTGCGCCGCGGTGCAGGGCGCCGCCAGGATGCACGCCGTGCTCGGCGTGAACGAGAACTGCATCGCGCTGCACGCCTCCGACCTCGCCGTCGCGCTCGTGGCGCTGGACGCGGTCGTGCACATCCAGGGGCTGTCCGGGCGGCGCACCGTCCCGCTCACGGAGTTCTACGTGACGGCCGACGAGAGCCCCGAGCGGGAGAACGTCCTGGAGCACGCCGAGCTGATCACCGAGGTCGAGATCCCGCTCCCGCCGCCGTCCGCCCGGTCGGGTTACCTCAAGGTCCGGGACCGGGTGTCGTACGAGTTCGCGCTGACCTCGGCCGCCGTGGTGCTGGTCGTGGAGGACGGCACGATCCGTCAGGCCCGGGTCGGGCTGGGCGGGGTGGGCTCGAAGCCGTGGCGGGCGTACGAGGCCGAGCACGTGCTGACCGGCGCTCCCGCGACGTCGGCCACGTTCCAGGACGCGTCCGAGGCGACGATGCGCGACGCGTGGACCGTCCCGGGCACGGCGTTCAAGGTGCCGCTGGCCCGCCGGACCCTCGTCCGCGAACTGCAGACAGTGTCAGGAGTGACGGCATGAGCACGGTCGAGAGCAGGCCGCTGGTCGGTGCGGGCGTCAACCGGGTCGACGGACCGCGCAAGGT
The DNA here is from genome assembly GCF_900188405.1 of Actinacidiphila glaucinigra. Classification (GTDB taxonomy): domain Bacteria; phylum Actinomycetota; class Actinomycetes; order Streptomycetales; family Streptomycetaceae; genus Actinacidiphila; species Actinacidiphila glaucinigra. Next base: position 306,497 of record NZ_FZOF01000004.1, read on the forward strand.
CACCGGCACCGCGCCCTATCCGATGGACTTCAGCGTCCCCGGCCAGGCTTACGGCGCCCTGGTGCAGAGCACCGTCTCCGCGGGCCGGATCATCCGCATGGACACCGAGGAGGCGGAGCGCTCCCCCGGCGTGATCTCGGTGCTCACCCACGAGAACGCCCCGCAGGTCGGGACCGGCCCCACCACGGTACTCGGCGAGGCGCCGCCCGCCCCGCTGCGCAACGACCGGGTCATGCACCACGGGCAGCACATCGCCTTCGTGGTGGCCGAGACACCCGAACAGGCCGCGGCTGCGGCACGGCTGGTGCACGCCGAGTACGAGGCCGCCGAGCCGCTGCTGGACCTCCAGGACCCGAGGGCGCAGCACCTGGTGGACCCGTGGAAGATGGACCACTCGCGCGGCGACGTCTCCGCCGCCCTGGAGGCCGCCGACGTCATCGTGCGCGGCACGTACTTCACGGCGGACAACACCAACAACCCGCTCGGGCTGTTCGCCACCCTGGCGGCGTGGGAGGAGGACACCCTCACCGTCCACGACACCAGCCAGTGGCCGTCGATGGTGCGCACCACCCTCGCCATGGTCTTCGGCATCCCCGAGAGCTCGGTGCGGGTGCTGGTGCCCTACGTGGGCGGCGGCTTCGGCGCCGGGCTGCGGGCGTGGCCGCACGTCATCCTCACCGCGATGGCCGCCCGGACGACCAAGCGCCCGGTGAAGCTCGTGCTGACCCGGCCGCAGATGTTCACCTCCGTCGGGCACCGGCCCAGCGGGGTGCAGTGGCTCAGCGTGGGCGCCTCGCGGGACGGCGGACTGGTCGCCCTCGACCACCGCAGCCTCAGCTCGCTGAGCATGGAGGACAACGACTACGAGCCGTTCTCCCACGGGACCGCCTTCGCCTACCAGTGCCCCAATGTGATCACCCGGGACCAGCAGGCCAAGCTCAACATCGCCGTGCCGACGTCGATGCGCGCCCCCGCGGAGGCGCAGGGCTCCTTCGCGCTGGAGTCGGCCCTGGACGAGCTGGCGTACACCCTGCGCATGGACCCGCTGGAGCTGCGGATCCGCAACCACACCGAGGTCGACCCGCGCAACGGGCTGCCCTGGTCGGGCAAGGCGCTCCTGGAGTGCTACGAGGTCGGCGCGCGGCGTTTCGGCTGGGCCGACCGGAGCCCGGAGCCGCGGTCGATGCGCGACGGGAACTGGCTTGTGGGCTACGGCATGGCGAGCGCGATGTTCCCGTACTTCGCGACGCCGTGCATGGCCGAGGCCACCGTCAACCGCGACGGGAGCGCGTTCGTGCGCAGCGCGGCGACCGACATCGGCACGGGCACGTACACCGTGATGGCGCAGCTGTCCGCCGAGGAACTGGGCCTGCCCCTGGACAAGGTCCGCTTCGACCTCGGCGACTCCGACATGCCCGACTCGATGATGGCGGGCGGCTCCGGCCTGACCGGTGCGCTCGGCAACGCCGTGCACGACGCCTGCCGCAGGCTCGTGGGGCTGTTCGCCGACCTCGCCCGCGGGGACGCCGACTCGCCGCTGCTGGGCGCCTCCCCCGAGGACGTGGAGGTCTCCGGCGGCCGGGTCCACCTCGCCGGCCGTCCGGACCGCGGGGAGTCGTACGCCGACATCCTGGCCCGGCACGGGCTGGCGCAGCTCACGGCGACCGGGAGCAGCAGACCGCCGGACCCGGCGGAGATCGGCATGTCCCCGGCCGGGGCCTACGGCGCGAAGTTCGTGGAGGTGCGGGTCGACGCGGACCTCGGCATCGTCCGGGTCGCCCGGGTGGTGTCCGCGATCGACGGCGGCCGCATCCTCAACGAGAAGACGGCCAGGAGCCAGATCATCGGCGGGACGGTCGGCGGGATCGGCATGGCCCTGTTCGAGGACACGGTCACCGACCCGCGCACCGGCCGCATCGCCAACGGGACGTTCGGCGACTACCTCGTCGCCGTGAACGCCGACATCCCGGAGCTGGACGTGATCTTCGTCGGTGAACCCGACCGCGGCACGCCGACCGGCACGAAGGGCGTCGGCGAGGTCGGCCTGGTCGGCATCGCACCCGCCATCGCCAACGCCGTGTACCACGCCACCGGAAAGCGCATCCGCGACCTGCCGATCACCATCGACAACCTGCTCTGAGCGGCGCGCGGCGCACGGGCCGCCGGCAGCGTCGGGCCCTGCCCACCGCGCCACCGCCCCCGCACCCCGAGGAGGCCGCGCCCCGTGCCCGCCGACGAGCTGGACGCCCGGATCCTGGCGCTGCTGCTGGAACAGCCGCGCACCAGCGTCCGCGAGTACGCCCGCATCCTGGGGGTGGCGCGCGGGACCCTGCAGGCGCGGCTGGACCGGCTGGACCGGGACGGGGTGATCACCGGGTACGGCCCGCGGCTCTCGCCGGAGGCCCTGGGGTACCGGGTGCTGGCCTTCGTCCACCTGGAGGTAACCCAGGGCCATCTGGACGCCACGGGCCGGGCCCTGGCCGCCGTGCCGGAGATCATCGAGGCGTTCTCGATCACCGGCGGCGGGGACCTGCTCACCCGGGTGGTCGCCCGGGACGCCGCGCACCTGGAGGACGTGATCCAGCGTCTGGTCCAGGTGCCGGGCGTGGTGCGCACCCGCACCGAGGTCGCGCTGCGCGAGCGGGTCCCGCAGCGGATGCTGCCGCTGGTGCGGGAGGTCGGCCGCGACGCGGCGGCCGGGCGCACGCCGTGACGGCCGGGTTGGCATGCTGGGGGCATGACGCTCCCCGCGGTGATATTCGACCTCGACGGCACCCTCGTGGACAGCGAGCCCAACTACTTCGAGGCGGGCCGCCGGCTGCTGGCCGAGCACGGCGTGGACGACTTCACCTGGGAGCGGCACCGGCGCTTCATCGGCATCGGCACCAAGGAGACGCTGGAGGCCCTGCGCGAAGAGTACGCCCTGTCGGCGTCCGTCCAGGAGCTGCTGGACGGCAAGAACCGGCTCTACCTGGAGCTGGCCCGCGGCGCCACCGAGGTGTTCCCGCGGATGCGGGCGTTCGTCGAGCTGCTGGCGAAGGCCGGGCACCCCATGGCGGTGGCCTCGGGCTCCTCCCGGGAGGCGATCCGGGCGGTGCTGGCCGGCACCGGGCTGGACGCCCTGCTGACGACGGTGGTCTCGGCGGAGGAGGTAGAGCGCGGCAAGCCCGCCCCGGACGTCTTCCTGGAGGCGGCGGCCCGGCTCGACGCGGACCCGGCGGACTGCGTGGTCGTCGAGGACGCGCCGCCCGGCGCGGAGGCCGCGCACCGGGCGGGCATGCGGTGCGTCGCCGTCCCGTACCTGGCCGTGCAGGCCGACGACCCCGCCTTCGCGACGGCCGGTCTGCTGGTGCGCGGCGGGCAGAGCGCCTTCGACGCCCGGGCGGTCATGGAGTGGCTGACGGCCTGACGGCCTGACGCGCGGGCCTGGCGCGGTCATCCCAGGAAGCTCAGCCGCACCTGGCGCCGGGGGTTGTCGCGGTTGGTGTCGACCAGGACGACGGACTGCCAGGTGCCGAGTTCGAGCCGGCCGCCCACCACGGGGAGCGTGGCGTGCGGCGGGACGAGGGCGGGCAGCACATGGTCGCGGCCGTGACCGGGGCTGCCGTGGCGGTGGCGCCAGCGGTCGTCGGCGGGGAGCAGGTCGTGGAGCGCCGCCAGCAGGTCGTCGTCGCTGCCCGCCCCGGTCTCGATGACGGCGATCCCGGCGGTGGCGTGCGGGACGAACACATTGAGCAGCCCGTCGCGTCCGTGGGAGACGTCGTCGAGGAAGTCGGCGCAGGCGCCGGTCAGATCGTGAGCCGTCTCCCGGCTGCCGGTGGTGACGTCGATGGTGCGGGTGGAGAAAGCGTCGGCCATGTGACCATGGTGGCCCACGCCGCGGCCCCGCGCGTTCCCGGGTGGCCGCGGGCGTTCCCAGGGCGTTCAAGGGCGTTCCGAGGGCCGAGACGCCGTTGACGCCATCTGGACGGCCTGGCTACCGTCGTCGGCATGTCGCGTCCCGTTCTGCTCACCACGCGCGGTCACATCGACCTGCTGCGGGTGGCCTCCGCCGCCTGTCGCCGCGGCTGCTGACGCTTCCCCACCTTTGCGCACGCCTTTCCGCCGCGTGCCTTCCGCGTCTTGACGCGCCCTTCCCGCACCGCCCCCGTACGCGTTCCTGTGACGAGTCGTAGCGCCCGCGCCCGCGCCTGCGCCTGACCGGTCGCGCGTACGGACGGGCGTGCGTGCCCGCTCGCCGCCTCCCCCATGTGGAGCCTTCTCATGAGCATCAGCAAAGCCCCACCGGACATATCCCCTGTATCGGCTGACGTCCCACCGGACGTCCCTTCCGCCGTCCCTTCCGCCGTCCCCACCGCTATCGCCCCGGAACTGCGGCCCGTGGTCCCGGTCTCGGCCCGCCGCCGTCCGCTCCCCCGCTGGCTGCGGCGCACCACGGGGCCGCTGCTGCTGCTCGCGGCGTGGCAGCTGCTCAGCGCGACGGGTGTGCTGCGGCCCGAGGTGCTGGCCTCGCCGGGAACCATCGCCGGCACGGCTGCCGACCTCGTGTCGAGCGGTCAACTGCCCTCCGCCATGGCGGTGTCGCTGCAGCGTGTGGTGTTCGGCCTGCTCCTCGGCGGCGCGGCCGGCATCACGCTGGCACTGCTGTCCGGGCTGTCCCGCCTGGGCGAGGACCTGGTCGACGCGAGCGTGCAGATGCTGCGCGCGGTGCCGTTCGTCGGTCTGATCCCGCTGTTCATCATCTGGCTCGGGATCGGCGAGGCCCCGAAGGTGACCCTCATCGCGCTCGGCGTCGCCTTCCACCTCTACCTCAACGTCTACGCGGGGATCCGCGGCGTCGACGAGCAACTGATCGAGGCGGGCGCCTCGCTCGGGCTGTCGCGCCGGGCGCTGGTCCGGCACGTCGTCCTGCCGGGCGCGCTGCCCGGCGCGATGACGGGGCTGCGCTACTCGCTGGCGACCGCGTGGCTCGCCCTGGTCTTCGGGGAGCAGATCAACGCCTCCGACGGGATCGGCTTCCTGATGACCCAGGCGCGGGACTTCCTGAGGACCGACGTGATCGTGGTCTGCCTCGTCGTCTACGCCTTCCTCGGCCTCACCGCCGACATCGTCGTCCGCGCTCTCGAAAGGCTGCTGCTGCAATGGCGACCGAACTTCACCGGCCGGTGAGCCACGACGTCCCGCCCGCCGCGGGCGGTCCCGCGGCCGTACGCGTGGCGGGGCTGACCCGTGCCTTCGGCGGCAGGCCCGTCATCGACGGCCTCGACCTGACGCTGCGGCCCGGCGAGTTCACCGCGCTGCTCGGCCGCAGCGGCTGCGGCAAGAGCACGCTGCTGCGCGTCCTCGCCGGGCTCGACCGGGAGATCGCGGGCACCGTACTGGTACCGGAAAGACGTGCGGTCGCCTTCCAGGCTCCGCGGCTCATGCCGTGGAAGCGGGTGTGGCGCAACGTCCTGCTCGGACTGCCCGGACGGCCCGGGCGGGCCATCGCGGAGGCCGCACTGGAGGAGGTCGGGCTGCGGGAGCGGTCCGGCGCCTGGCCGAAGACGCTGTCGGGCGGTGAGGCCCAGCGCGCCTCGCTCGCCCGGGCGCTGGTCCGCGAGCCCGATCTGCTGCTGCTCGACGAGCCCTTCGGCGCGCTCGACGCGCTGACCCGCATCAAGGCGCAGCGCCTCGTCGCCGAGCTGTGGCAGCGCCGCGGCTGCGCGGTCCTGCTCGTCACGCACGACGTGGACGAGGCCCTGCTCCTGGCCGACCGTGCCCTGGTCATGCGGGACGGGGTCATCGCCCACGACACCCCGGTCGCACTGCCCCGTCCCCGCGACGCCGGCGACCCCCGCCTCACCGCCCTGCGCTCCCGGCTGCTGGCCGAACTCGGCGTCGACACCCCGGCGTCGGCCGAAACGGCCTGACCCGCCCTCACGAGAAGGACGACGGACCACCATGAACCCCACCCGGCGCATCGCCCCCGCCCTGCTGCTCCCGCTCATCCTCCTGCTCGCCGCCTGCGGTGTCTCCACCGCCGACACCTCCGTGGGCGGCACCGGCGACGGCACCGACGGCAAGGGCGCGGTCACCTTGAACGTCGGAGACCAGAAGGGCGGTTCCGAGGCCGTCCTGAGGGCCGCGGGCGAACTCGACGACCTCACGTACCGCATCAAGTGGTCGACCTTCACCTCCGGACCACCCCTGCTGGAGGCGGTGAACGCCAAAGCCGTGGACATCGGCGGGGTGGGCAACACCCCGCCGGTCTTCGCCGCCGGCTCCGGATCGAAGATCACGGTCGTGGCGGCCTCGCACGGCTCCTCCGAGGGCGAGGCCGTCGTGGTGCCCGGGGACTCGGCGCTGAAGCGGCTCGCCGACCTGAAGGGCAGGCGGATCGCCGTCGCCCAGGGCAGTTCCGCGCACTACCAGCTGATCACCTCGCTGCACTCCGCCGGACTGTCGCTCGAGGACGTCGACGTCAGTTATCTGCAGCCCGCCGACGCGCTCGCCGCTTTCAGCGGTGGCAAGGTCGACGCCTGGGCGATCTGGGACCCATACACCTCCCAGGTGCTGCGCAACAACGGCGCGCGCGTCCTGACGACCGGCACCGGGCGCGTCAATGGGCTCGCCTTCCAGGTCGCCGCACCGGGTGCACTCGCCGACAAGGCGAAGTCGGCCGCCATAGGCGACTACCTGGAGCGGCTGCGGCGTGCCCAGGGGTGGGTCGCCGAACACCCGGAGCAGTGGGCGAAGGTGTGGGCCGAGGAGACCGGCCTGCCGTACGAGGTGGCGCTGGACGCGGTGGAGCGCACCAACGGCACCCGTGTCTCGGTGGCCGTGGACGACGCCGCCGTCGCCTCCGAGCAGGAGATCGCCGACACCTTCGAGGAGCTCGGACTCATCCCGCGGCACGTGGAATTCGCCGCCTTCGTCGACCGGCGCTTCAACGCCGGCCTGCCCGCCTCCACCACCGCCGCACGCACCCGCTGAGAGGGCCGCACATGTCCGTTCACCTGCACTGGTTCCTGCCCACCGGCGGCGACGGCCGCACCCTGGTGGACCGTCACGCCTACACCGACGGCGGCGTGAAGCGCTCACGCGTCACGCCGGTCTCCGGGGTGCGCGCGCCCGACGTCGACTACCTGGCGCAGATCGCCCGGGCCGCGGACGGGCTGGGTTTCGAAGCCGTTCTGACGCCCACCGGCACCTGGTGCGAGGACGCGTGGCTGACCACGGTCGCGCTGTCGCAGCACACCGAGCGGCTGAAGTTCCTGGTCGCGTTCCGGCCGGGGGTCGTCTCTCCGGTCCTGGCCGCGCAGATGGCGGCGACCTACCAGCGGATCACCCGGGGCCGGCTGCTGCTCAACGTCGTCACCGGCGGGGACTCCGTCGAACAGCGCCGCTTCGGCGACCACCTGGACCACGACGCCCGCTACGCGCGCACCGACGAGTTCCTCTCCGTGGTACGCGGGGTATGGGGCGGGCGGCCCTTCGACTTCGACGGCGAGCACTACCGGGTCGAGGGCGGACTGACCGCGCTGCCGCCCGACCCCGTACCGCAGATCTTCTTCGGGGGTTCGTCACCGGCGGCCGGGCCCGTCGCCGCCCGGCACGCGGACGTCTACCTGACCTGGGGCGAGCCGCCGGCGCAGGTCAGGGCGAAGACCGACTGGATCCGCGGTCTGGCCGAGGCGGAAGGGCGCACCGTACGTTTCGGCATCCGTCTGCACGTGATCTCCCGCGACTCCGCCAAGGAGGCATGGGCCACGGCGGAACGGCTGCTGGACGACCTCGACGAGGACACCGTCACCGCCGCGCAGGAGGCGCTCGGGCGCAGCGAGTCGGTGGGCCAGCAGCGGATGCTGGCCCTGCACGGCGGCTCGCGGGACGGGCTCGAGATCTCGCCGAATCTGTGGGCCGGGGTGGGCCTGGTGCGCGGCGGGGCCGGCACGGCGCTGGTCGGCAGCCACGCGGAGGTCGCCGACCGGATCGAGGAGTACCACGCCCTGGGGATCGACCACTTCGTGCTGTCGGGCTACCCGCACCTGGAGGAGGCGTACTGGTTCGGTGAGGGCGTCATGCCCGAACTGGCCGCACGGGGGCTGCTCGAGAGGGTGCCGACGGCGCCGCTCGCGGGCGTCCCCGCGGCGAACGGCCGTCCGGCGTCCGCGCCGGGCGGGGCGCCGCTGCTGCTCTCCGGGGGCCGCTGACCGGCGCCGCACGACGGGGGCGGCTGTCCTGATCCGTGCGGCCGCCCCCCCCGATTGGTCTGGACCACTTGCCGCCCCTCGGGATAGGGTCGGCAGCGCCCGCCCGAGCGCCAGAGGGGGACTCCACGTGTACGCACCGCACCGCGTCGCCGCGCTGGTCGACGCCTGCCTGCTGCCCGTCGGCCGGACCCGCAGACCGCCGGAATGGCTCCGGCGCGGCCTGGAACGGGCCGGGGCGGTCACCATCGGCGTCCCCGCCGCGCTCAGCGGGCCCGCGGTCACGGAACTGCTGCGGGACGAGTTCGGCGACGGCGCGGTCGTGATCAGCGAACCGCTCGACACCGACGAGGTCGTGGAGGGCTGGGGCGTACCGGGCGCGGCCGTCCTCGCCTGGCTCTCGGGTGTGGACCTGCTCCAGCTCGGTCCCGGCTGCGGCACGGGCGTCCGGGAGGCCATCCGCACCGCCGCCACCAGGGCGGTCGCCGACGGCGACCTGCCGCTGTCCCGTCTGGAGGAGGCCGCCGCGCGGGTGGCCCGGCTGCGCCGCGAGGTGTCCGCGGGAAGCTTCCGCGGACGCGCGTAGTTGGTGGAAACGTGAACCATGTGGATGTGGACGTCGCCGTCATCGGGGCCGGGCAGGCCGGACTGTCCGGCGCGTACTTCCTGCGAAGGGCGGGGATGCGGCCCGACGAGGACTTCGTCGTCCTCGACCACTCCCCCGGCCCCGGCGGCGCCTGGCAGTACCGCTGGCCGACGCTGACGTACGGCAGGGCGCACGGGGTGCACTCGCTGCCCGGCATGGAACTGGAGGGGGCCGACCCCGACCGGCCGTCCGCCGAGGTCGTCGCCGAGTACTTCGACCGCTACGAGCGCACCTTCGACCTGCGCGTGCACCGCCCGGTCGACGTCTCCACGGTCCGTGAGGGCCCGGAGGGCCGGCTGCTGGTCGAGTCCGACGCCGGCACCTGGGCGGCCCGCACGCTGATCAACGCCACCGGGACCTGGGACCGGCCCTTCGTGCCGCGCTACCCGGGCCAGGAGGCCTTCCGAGGCCGCCAGCTGCACACCGCGGGCTACCGCGGGCGCGAGGAGTTCGCCGGGAAGCACGTGATCGTCGTCGGCGGCGGCACCTCCGCCGTCCAGCTGCTGATGGAGCTCCACGAGCCGGGCGGCGCGGCCGCGACGACCTGGGTCACCCGGCGGCCTCCCGTCTATCACAGCGGCCCCTTCGGGGAGGAGCAGGGCCGGGCCGCGGTCGCGCTGGTCGAGGAGCGCGTCAAGCGGGGTCTGCCGCCCCAGAGCGTCGTCAGCGTGACGGGGCTCCCCATGACCGAGGCGATGCAACGCGCCCGTGAGCGCGGCATCCTCGAACGCCTCCCCATGTTCGACCTGATCACCGAGGACGGCGTGAGCTGGGCGGACGGCCGCCATGTCACCGCCGACGTCATCCTGTGGGCCACCGGCTTCCGCGCGGCCCTCGACCACCTCGCCCCGCTGCACCTGCGCGGCTCCGGCGGCGGCATCCGCCTGGAGGGGCTCACCCGCGTCGCCGCCGACCCCCGGATACACCTCATCGGCTACGGCCCCTCCGCAAGCACGATCGGCGCGAACCGGGCCGGCCGCAGCGCGGTCCGCGAGATCCGCGCCCACCTGCGGGGACGCGACGGGACCCGGGAGCCGGAGGCCGTGGCCGCGGCCGGCTGACGGCATCCGTCCCCAACGCTCGGAACCCTGGCACGCGTACCGGGAAGGCGGCGGGGCGGACCCGGAGGGCTCAGCGGACGGCGCGGCCGCTCTTGCCGAGGGTGGAGGCCCGGACGACGAGTTCGGGCTGGAAGACGATGCGCCGGTGCTCGTGCTCCTCGGCCGCGTCCCCGGTCTCCTCGATGAGCAGGTCCGCCGCCGCGCGGCCCATCCGGTACGCGGGCTGCCGTACGGAGGTGAGCGGCACCGCCGCGGCCGCCGCGAACTCGATGTCGTCGTAGCCGACCAGCGCGATCTCCTCGGGCACCGCGATGCCCGCGGCGTACAGCGCCTGGAGCACGCCCAGCGCGAGCAGGTCGTTGGCGCAGAAGACGGCGGTCGGGCGGTTGGCCATCCCCAGCAGGCGGGCGCCGGCGTCGCGTCCGGAGGGGACGTCGAGCCGCTCGGCCTCGATGTGCGCCAGGGACTCGGCGGGGAGCCCTGCTGCGGCGAGCGCGTCCAGGGCGCCGGCGCGCCGGTCCTGGCACTGGGCGAGGTGCATCGGACCGCTGACGTAGACGATGCGCTCGTGACCGCGCTCGATGAGGTGGTCGACCGCGAGGCGGCCGCCCTCGATGTCGTCCACGGACACCGAGCAGGCCTCGGCACTCGGCACGACGCGGTCGACGAAGACGAAGGGGATGCCGTGCCGCCGGAAGGACACGATGTTCCGGCCGCTGGTGTCCGCGGGCGTCACCAGGACGCCGCGCACCCGCTGCTCGGCGAAGAGCCCGAGGTAGTCGGCCTCCTCCGAGGGGCTCTCGCCGCTGTTGCAGAGCATCACCCCGAGCCCGGTCTCCCGGGCGGCCCGCTCGGCCCCCGAGGCGACGTCCACGAAGAAGGGGTTGGCCATGTCGAGCACGAGCAGCGCGATGATCCTGCTGCGGCCCGCCCTCAGCTGCCGGGCGGACTCACTGCGCACATAGCCGAGTTGCTCGATGACCGACAGCACGCGGGCACGCGTGTCCTCGGAGACCATGTCGGGCCGGTTGATCACGTTCGACACCGTGCCGACCGAAACACCCGCCTGCCGGGCGACGTCCTTGATCCCCACCATGCGTGTCACGAGCTCCGCCCTACCTCCTGCCGCCGGCCCGCCGCAGGCCGCGGGTTCATGCTACGCATTCGTGACGGCGTCGGGGCCCACTGTGTCCGGGTGGCCGAACGGCGGTGGTGGAGCGGAACGGTGGGCTCCGGGGCGGAACAGCGGCCTCCGGGACGGGGCGGACCGCCGGCGCGGAACGCGGCCGTGCGCCGTCACGCCAGGTGGAAGACCTCGGTGAGGGGGCGCATGGCCTCGTCCGGCCGGGTCCCGTCCAGCGCCTCGAAGAAGTCGGCCATCTCCGCCTGCCAGCGGGCGTTGACATCGGTCGCCGCCATCGCCTCCTGGGCCGCCTTGAAGTCCTCGGTCTCCAGGTAGCCGACGAGCAGACCGTCCTCGCGGAGGAAGAGCGAGTAGTTGTGCCAGCCGGTGGCGGAGAGCGCGTCCAGCATCTCGGGCCAGACGGCGGCGTGGCGCTCGCGGTACTCGGCGAGCCGGTCCTTCCGGACCTTCAACAGGAAACAGACGCGCTGCACGGTCGGCCCTGGCCTCTCGGGTCTGATATGAAAGGTTTCAATCGATGGCAGGGACGTTAGGACACCCCGACATGGCTCGTCAATGGCACCTTCTGCGGCGCGCAGACATCCGATCTCTGCCCCATGGTGTGGGGCACATACGGCAGTATGAGCCCACGGGTGGCCGTGCCGACCGTAAGGAGGCCGCATGCGCGTAGCACTGTTCGTCACTTGCGTGAACGACACGCTGTACCCGGACACGGGGAAGGCCGTCGTGACCCTGCTGGAGCGGCTGGGGGTGACCGTGGACTTCCCCGCCGCACAGACCTGCTGCGGCCAGCCGCAGTTCAACACCGGCTACCGCCACGAGACGGAACCCCTGGTCAGGCGGTATGCCAAGGCCTTCGAGGGCTATGACTACATCGTCACCCCGTCCGGTTCCTGCGCCGCGATGGTGCGTGACAACTACCCCCGGATCGGCGAGCGGGCCCGCGCGGAAGGACGCGGGGAGGGCCTCGCCGCCGTCGCCGCGTCCGTCGTACCGCGCACCTACGAGCTGACCGAGTTCCTCACCGATGTGCTCAAGGTGACGGACGTCGGCGCCTACTTCCCCTATCCCGTCACCTATCATCCGACCTGTCATGGCCTGAGGATGCTGGGGCTGGGCCGCCGCCCTCAGGAGCTGCTCAGCCATGTGAAGGGTCTGGAGCTGGTCGAGCTGCCCGGCGCCGAGGAGTGCTGCGGGTTCGGCGGCACCTTCGCCGTCAAGAACGCGGCCGTCTCCGCCGCCATGGGCGCGGACAAGGCCCGCAACATCACCTCCACCGGCGCGCGCGCCGTGTGCACGGTGGACAACTCCTGCCTGATGCACATCGGCGGCACCCTCGCCCGGCTCGGCTCCGAGGTCCGGCCGGTCCACCTCGCCGAGATCCTCGCGTCGACCGAGGAGCAGCCCTACGGAGGCATCCGATGAGCGGCACCTACCTGGGCATGCCCGCCTTCCCCGTCGCCGCCGGCGAGGCCGTGCGCGACACGACGCTGCGCGGCAACCTGCGGCACGCCACCCACACCATCCGGGACAAGCGGGCCCGCGCCGTCGCCGAACTCGACGACTGGCAGCAGCTGCGCGCGGCGGGCAAGCAGATCAAGGACGATGTGCTGCGCCATCTCGACCACTACCTCGTGCGGTTGGAGGAGGCTGTCACCACCGCGGGCGGCACCGTCCACTGGGCCGCCGACGCGGACGAGGCCAACCGCATCGTGACGGACCTGGTGCGCGCCACCGGCGAGACCGAGGTCGTCAAGGTCAAGTCCATGGCGACGCAGGAGATCGGCCTCAACGACGCGCTCGCGGAGGCCGGGATCACCGCCTACGAGACGGACCTGGCCGAACTGATCGTGCAGCTCGGCGACGACCTGCCGAGCCACATCCTGGTGCCCGCGATCCACCGCAACCGCTCCGAGATCCGCGACATCTTCACCGACGCCATGGGCCGCTGGGGCCGTCCCGCACCCGAGGGGCTGTCGGACTCGCCCGCCGAACTGGCCGAGGCCGCGCGGCTCCACCTGCGGGAGAAGTTCCTGCGCGCCAAGGTCGGCATCTCGGGCGCCAACTTCATGATCGCCGAGACCGGCACCCTGGTCGTGGTGGAGTCCGAGGGCAACGGCCGTATGTGCCTGACGCTGCCCGAGACCCTGATCTCGGTGGTCGGCATCGAGAAGGTGCTGCCGAGCTGGCAGGACCTCGAGGTGTTCCTGCAGCTCCTGCCGCGCTCCTCCACGGCCGAGCGGATGAACCCGTACACGAGCACCTGGACCGGGACCACCGACGAGGACGGGCCGCGCACCTTCCATCTCGTCCTGGTCGACAACGGCCGCACCGACACCCTCGCCGACGAGGTGGGGCGCCAGGCCCTGCGCTGCATCCGCTGCTCGGCCTGCCTCAACGTCTGCCCCGTGTACGAGCGGGCGGGCGGGCACGCGTACGGCTCCGCCTACCCGGGGCCGATCGGCGCCATCCTCACCCCGCAGCTCCGCGGCACGGACACCGCGCTCGACGCCTCACTGCCGTACGCCTCGTCCCTCTGCGGCGCCTGCTACGAGGTGTGCCCGGTCGCCATCGACATCCCGGAGGTCCTCGTCCACCTGCGGGAACGCGTGGTGCAGGGCGGTGAGGTGACCCGGGCGGGCAACAGGGTGACGCTCCGGCCCGCCAAGGGCCACGCGGCGGAGCGGGCGGCCATGCGCGCGGCGCGCTGGGCGCTGGACCACCCGGCGGCGCTGCGCGCCGGACAGCGGCTGGCGTCGCGGACCCGCAGGTTCCACCCGCGGAGGCTGCCGGGGCCCGGGAAGGCGTGGACCGACACCCGGGACGTCCCGGCGGTGCCGGCGGAGTCCTTCCGGGACTGGTGGCAGCGCACCCGGGGGACGGGCGCAGCGGCCACCGGCAGCGGCACCGGCACCGGCACCGGCACCGGCATCGAGAGCAGGGAGGGCACCAAGTGAGCACCCGTGACCAGGTCCTGGGGCGGATCCGCCGCGCCCTCGCCGATGCGCAGCGCGAAGCGGCACCGGCACGCGGCGCGGTGGACCGCGGCTATCTGCGCGTGCACGGACACCGGGACGCGGCACAGACCGCGGATCTGCTGGCCGAGAACCTCGCCGACTACCGTGCGATCGTCCACCGCGCCACCGGCGACGAACTCCCCGGCCGCCTCGCGGGTCTGCTGGCGGCGCGCGGCGCCCGCCGGGTCGTCGTACCGCCCGGCCTTCCGGAGCGGTGGCTCGCGGCGTTGCAGGACGTGGAACGGGTGCCCGACTCGGCCGGGCTGACGGCGCGCGAGCTCGACGCCGTCGACAGCGTCGTCACCGGCTGCGCGGTGGCGATCGCCGAGACCGGCACCATCGTGCTGGACGCCGGCCCCGACCAGGGGCGGCGCAGGATCACCCTCGTCCCGGACCACCATGTCGTCGTCGTACGCGTCCCGGAGCAGGTCGTGGACTCGGTGCCGCAGGCGCTGGAACGGCTCGATCCCGTACGGCCGTTGACATGGATCTCCGGACCCTCGGCCACCAGCGACATCGAGCTGGACCGCGTCGAGGGCGTGCACGGGCCCCGCACCCTGGAGGTCGTGCTCGTGACGGACTGACGACGCCGCTCATTTGGCGTCCGCGTAGCACTCGACGACATGGGTCTGCAGCGGGAAGGGCACCGGCGTCGGGCCGAAGAGCAGGCGCCGGGCCTCCTCCGCGGACTCGGCGACGGCGCGCTCCACGTCCGGGGCCAGCTCCTGGGGTGTGTGCACGATGACCTCGTCGTGCAGGAAGAACACCAGGCGCGGCCCTCCGCCGAGCGCGGCCAGGCGGCGGCGCAGGGAGGCGAGCACGGCCAGCGCCCATTCGGCGGCCGTGGCCTGGATGACGAAGTTGCGGGTGAAGCGCCCCCAGGAGCGGGCCTGGGCGTCCGTGAGGTCCTGCCGGTCCGCGGACGGGGCCGGTGAGGTACGCCCGAGGTGGGACCGGACGACACCGCCGCCCTCGCCGGTGCGGGCGGCGGACTCCACCAGGCGCATGGCGTCCGGGAAGCGGCGGCGCAGCACCTCGAGCAGCGGCCCCACCTCACCGCTGGTCTGGCCGTACATGGCGCCCAGCAGACCGAGCTTGGCCCGGGCGCGGTCGCCGCCGAACGCGGTGCGCGCGAGGGCGGCGTAGAGGTCGCCCTCCGCGGCGGCCGCCATCAGCCCGGGATCACCGGAGAGGGCGGCCAGGACGCGGGGTTCCAGCTGGCCCGCGTCGGCGACGACCAGCCGGTGCCCGGGGTCGGCGACCACGGCGGCGCGGATCTGCCGGGGGATCTGGAGGGCGCCGCCGCCACGGGTGGCCCAGCGGCCGGAGACGACACCGCCGACCACGTACTCGGGGTGGAACCGCCCGGTGGGAGCCCACTGCTCGCGCCAGGCCCAGCCGTGGGCGCTGTGGATGCGGGAGAGCTCCTTGTAGCGCAGCAACAGCGCGGCGGCCGGGTGCCCGACCTCCCGCAGCACATGGGAGCGGGTGGAGCCGATCTTCACGCCCACGCGCTCGAAGGCGGGGAGCAGTTGGGCGGGCGAGTCGGGGTTGACCGGGCGGCCCAGGGCTTCCTGGATGCCGATGGCGAGTTCGGAGAGCACCTTGGGGCGGGCGCCGCCCGCCGGACGGGGGCCCAGCAGCCCGATGAGCACCGCGTCGTGGGCGTCGGCGCTCCAGGGCAGGCCGTCCCAGGTCATCTCGGCGGCGGCCAGGGCGCCGGCGGACTCGGCGGCGCACAGCAGGCGCAGCCGGTCGGGGTGTTCCGACAGGGCGATGCGACGCTGCTGGTCGGCGTGGACGGCGACCACCGCCTCCAGCGGGTCGGTGCCCGGCGGTAGATGGTGGCGGTCGGCGGCGAAGAGCACCGGCTGGTCGTCGGGGCCGCCCTCGCGCGCGTCCTCCGGCACGGGGAGTCCGCGCGGCCGGGCCCAGGCGGCGCCCAGCGAACGGGGCAGGCCCCAGCGTTCCTCGGATCCGAGCAGCACCGCTTCGACGAGCTTGAGGTCGTGGCACCGGGCCGGACGTGCCGGGACCCGCTCCAGCAGGGGCGGGTAGATCTCGTCGGTCGCGGCCCACACCCAGCGGGGCGCCTGCCGGGCCTCGCGCTCGGCGACGGCCGCCGCGAGGTCGCCGACGGCCTGCGGGGGCCCGTCCGCGGTGCCGTCCTCGCGCAGCGCCTGCAGCCGCCCGCCGGTCCCCAGGGGGTCGGCGACGACGGCGACGGACAGACTCCTGGGCGAGGTCACCGTTCGAGGGTAGAACGAGGCACCGACAACGCCCCGCGGGGCGGGTCAGGGCCGGTTGTCGCGGCTCACCTTCAGGGCCCACAGCACGAGCGGCGCCTGCAGCGGCAGCCGGGCGTAGGCCGCCTTCCGCAGGGGCGCGGGCCGGTCGTGCCAGTCGCGGGCCATCTTCACGTTGGCGGGGAGCACGGCGGTGAAGAAGCCGGCCGCCAGCAGGGCGCTCGCCCGGCGGGTGCGGGGCAGGGCGATACCCGCGGCGAGCGCCAGTTCCACCGCGCCGCTGACGTAGGTCCAGGTGCGGGGCTCGCCGGGCAGGACGCGCGGGACGATCGCGTCGAAGGGCCGGGGCGCCACGAAGTGCGCGGTGCCCGTGGTGGCGAGCAGCCTGGCCAGCAGCAGGGCGGAGCGGTCGGACGCGGCCATCGGTTGCCTCCTGCGGTCTGCGCGGCGCCGCTCAGGTTAGCGCCGGTGTACCGCGCCGCGCGGGCGATCGCCCGGTCCCGGCTGTGCGCTTGCTCACCCGGCTCACGGCGTGGTGAAGGTCGGTCCGGCGAAGGGCGGCAGCTCCGCGAACTCCGGGGTGACCCTCAGCGACACGGCGAGCTGGGCGAGCGCGTCCCGGATCCGGGTGAGGGGGTGCTCCGGGAAGTGCGCGTCGTAGTGGGGGGCGTCGCCCCAGTGGAAGGGCAGGCCCTGCCGCAGGTCGGCGGCGTACGGATGGGGCATGAAGTAGCGCTCGGGGCCGAGTTCGATGAGCACCTTCGCCTCCCGGGCGCCGGTGGTGCCCTGTTCCAGGGCCTGCACCTTCACGACGGCGCTGCAGGAGGCGCGGGGAAGGGTGTAGCTGCCCAGGAACGCCTGGCCGGTGGGGCGGTCCGGCAGGGGGACCTTGATGACCTGGCGCAGCGTGGGCACCGTCCCCAGGTGCAGGACGTCGGCCTCGATGAGGCCGCCGCCCGCCCCGGCCGTGTAGTGGGCCAGGGCGTGCCGCAGGCGCGGCAGGTCCTTCAGGGGCGCGGGGATGTCCGGCGGCACGTCGAACCAGTGCAGGCTGACGAGGTCGCCGTGGTCGTTGGTCCAGGCGTCCGCCTCGATCTGCCGGTAGCCGGGGAGTTCCGCCCCCGCGATGGGTCCCATGGCCGAGGATCATGCCGTATGGACGAGTTGGGCGTCACGGCGGACCAGCGCGGCGTAGCGGCCGTCCAGGGCGAGCAGTTCGTCGTGGCTGCCGCGTTCCACGATCCGGCCGTGGTCGAGGACGACGATCTGGTCGGCGTCGCGGACGGTGGACAGCCGGTGGGCGATGGTGATGGTCGTGCGGCCCGCCGAGAGGCCGTCGATGGCGTCCTGGACGGCGTGCTCGGTACGGGTGTCCAGGGCGCTGGTGGCCTCGTCGAGGATGAGGACCGGGGGGTCCCGCAGGATCGTCCGCGCGATGGCCAGTCGCTGCTTCTCGCCGCCCGAGAAGCGGTAGCCGCGCTCACCGACCACGGTGTCGTAGCCGTCGGGCAGGCCCGCGATGTGGTCGTGGATCTGCGCGGCGCGTGCGGCGGCGACGATCTCCTCGTCGGTGGCGTCGGGCTTGGCGAAGCGCAGGTTCTCGGCGACCGAGGCGTGGAAGAGGTACGTCTCCTGGGAGACGACGCCGACCGACGCGGCGAGCGTGTCGAAGGCCAGGTCGCGCACGTCGTGGCCGTCGAGGGTGACGCGCCCTTCGGTGACGTCGTACAGCCGGGGCACGAGGTAGCTCAGGGTGCTCTTGCCGGAGCCGGTGGCGCCGACGACGGCCAGGCTGCCGCCGGCCGGGACCGTCAGGTCGATGCCGTCGAGGGTGCGCCCGGGAGAGGCCGGGTCGTAGGAGAAGCCGACGCCTTCGAAGCGGATGTCGCCGCGCACGCGCGGAAGGCGTACGGGGTCGTCCTTCTCGGTGATGTCGACGGGCAGGTCGAGGTACTCGAAGATGCGCTGGAAGAGCGCGAGCGAGGTCTGCATCTGGACACCGGTCGACAGCAGGCTGACGGTGGGCCGGAACAGTCCCTGCTGGAGGGAGACGAAGGCCACGAGCGTGCCGATGGACACGGTGCCGCCCGCTCCGTGCACGGCGATGCCGGCGACCCAGTAGATGAGCGCGGGCATGGCGGCCATGACCACGCCGATGGTGGACATCCGCCAGCGGCCGGCCATGTTGGAGCGCACCTCGAGGTCGACCAGCCGGTCCGACTCGTCGGCGAAGGAGCGGGTGAGGGAGTCGGCGCGTCCCATGGTGCGGCCGAGGAGGATGCCGCTGACCGAGAGCGACTCGGTGACGATGGCGGACATCGCCGCCATCTGCCTCTGGCGCTGGGTGGTGATCTTCTTGCGTTCGGTGCCGACCCTGCGGCTGATCCACACGAAGACCGGGAGCAGCAGCAGGGAGGCGATGGTCAGCCGCCAGTCCAGGGCGATCATCGCGACGACGGTGGCCACCACGCTGGTGAGGTTGGAGACCAGCGAGGTCGCGGTGGAGGTGACGGTGGCCTGCATGCCGCCGATGTCGTTGGCTATGCGGGACTGCACCTCTCCGGTGCGGGTCCGGGTGAAGAAGGCGAGCGACATGCGCTGCAGCCGCTCGTAGACGGCGGTGCGCAGGTCGTGCATGACGCGCTGGCCGACCGTGGTGGAGATCAGGGTCTGCAGGACCCCGAAGACGCTGTTGAGCACGGCGGTGGCGATCATGCCGAGGGCGAGCAGGCTCAGCAGCCCGGTGCGGCCCTGCGGGATCGCGGTGTCGAGGATCTCGCGCAGCATGAAGGGCGAGGCGACCGAGACGAGCGAGGCGGCCCCGACGAGGAGTCCGACGAGGGTGAGGCGGGCGCGGTAGGGACGGAAGAGCCGCACGACGCGGCGGACGTCGGTGGGTCGGGCGGGGTCCTTGGGCGGCGGGGTCCACCGCGAGGTTTCATCGGGGTGCAAAGGGCCTCCGAAAGGTCCGGGCAGGGCGGGACGATGAGAGTCTAGTTCATTGTTACCTATACTCACAATGAAGTGCATCCTGATACCCTCTGACCATGGAATCCCGCACCTCCGCCGCGGAGACCGACGAGACCACCGGGCGCCTGGCCGACCAGTTGCTGTGGCTGACCCGCCGACTGCACCGCGCACAGCGGCGGCACCTGGAGCCGTTGGGCGTCACCCCGGCCCAGGCGCGCATGCTGCGCACGGTCGCGCACATCCTCAAGAGCGGTCCCGCGCCCCGGATGGCCGACCTCGCGGAACGGCTGGACGTCGTGCCGCGCGCGGTGACGAGCCTGACCGACGCCCTGGAGGAGCGGGGGCTCGTCCGCAGGGCGCCCGACCCGGCCAACCGCAGGGTGGTGCGCATCGAGCTCACCGAGGAGGGCGACGACGCCGTGCGGCGGCTGCGCGGGGCCCGCCGGGCGGCGGCCGAGGAGCTGCTCGCTCCCCTGGACACGGACCAGCGCGATGCCCTGACGGCGTTGCTCGCCGCCCTGGACACCGCGCCGGGTCGCTGCTGAGGCGCTCCGCGGGAAGTGGTCAGGCGCGCCAGGTGTCGTTCAGCGTCACCTTGCCGCTCGCGGGGACGGTCGCCGTACGGTTGGCGCCGGACTCCCAGGTGACGTTCCCGTTGCTGTCCTTCTTGATGTACTTGTACTCGAAGGACGTGCCCGCGCCCATGGAGACGTCGAGCTTCCACACCGGGTAGGCCGCCGAGGACATCGGCAGGGCGCTGCCGGTGTTCCAGTTGCCGAGCGCGGCGTTGTTGCCGACGACGTAGACGTTCTGGCCCCACACCGTGGTGGCGTCGGCCGAGAAGGACGCACCGCTCGCGGGGGTGGTGCCGCCTCCGGTGCCGCACGGGGCACCGGTGTGGAGCGCGACCGCGTCGTTGGCGCCGATGGTGGCGGTGAACCTGCCGTCCGAGCCGACGGTGTAGGTGGCGCCGCTGTGCTGCACGTCGCAATAGGTGCCGGCGGGCAGCGAGGTGGTGAAGGTCTGCGTCAGCGGGCCGCTCTCGTGGTTGATCGCGACGTAGCCCTTGCTGCCGCGCCCGAAGGCGATGGCGTTGTTCCCGTTGGACCACCAGTTGGTCACCGCCGTGCCCGCCACGGCGTTGCGGAACCCGACCATGCCCGCGATCTGCGGCCAGGCGTGCTGGCACTTCCAGCCGTCGCTGTAGCAGGCGTTGACGGTGCCGCCGTTGGGCGGGCCAGCGTCGTTGTCGGAGAACTCGTAGCCGGAGTAGACGTTCGGCGAGCCGTAGGGCCAGGCCAGCATGTAGACGTTGGCCAGGGTGTAGGTCGCGCCCGCCTTGTAGTTGAGGGTCGAGCCGTTGCGCTCGGTGTCCCAGTTGTCGACGAAGGTGCGGGAGCTGCCGCCGGAGAGGTAGCCCGCGCCCCATGAGGCGCCCCAGTTGCTGAGGTAGGCGAGCTTCTCACTGGTGAAGATCCGCTTCAGGTCGTACGCGCCCTGGAAGGCGTCGACGTCACCGGTGCCGGTGTACTCGCCGGGCTGCACGGCCTCTCCGGAGCCGTAGATGACCTCCTGGACCCAGAAGACCGAGGGGTTGCTGAGTCTGGCCTTGATGGCCGCGAGGTCGGAGGCCGCCATGTGCTTGGCGGCGTCGATGCGGAATCCGTCGACTCCGAGCGCGATGAGGTTGTTCATGTACGCCGCGATCGTCGAGCGCACGTAGTCGCTGCCGGTGTTCAGGTCCGAGAGCCCGACGAGTTCGCAGTTCTGGACGTTGTCGCGGTTGGTGTAGTCGGAGATGTTCGTCCGGCAGGAGTGGAAGTCCTGGTTCTGGTAGTACCCCGGGTAGTTGTACTTGCTGTACGACGTGCCGCCGGTGCCGGTGCCGGAGCCTGCGCTCATGTGGTTGATGACGGCGTCGGCGACGACCTTCACCCCGGCGGCGTGGCAGGTGTCGACCATGTTCCTGAATGCCGTACTGTCGCCCAGCCGGCCCGCTATGCGGTAGCTGACGGGCTGGTAGGAGGTCCACCACTGCGCGCCCTGGACGTGCTCCTGGGGCGGCGACACCTCGACGTAGCCGTACCCGGCCGGTCCGAGCGTATTGGTGCACTCCTTGGCGACCGAGGCGAACTTCCACTCGAAGAGGGTGGCGGTGACGTCCTTGCTTCCGGGCGGTGCTGCCTCGGCCGGCTGCTGCGAGACGCCGACGAGCGCGGCCGTTCCGAGCAGGGCGGCCAGACCCGCGCGCAGAAAACGCGATCTCATGGTGCGGCTCCTTCGTGTTCGGGCACAAAGGTGCCCCGAAGACAGCCACGCGCCGGGCCATCGAGTGTGGGGGCGGAGTTCCCGCCCGTGGGAACTCCGGGTAGGAGACTGGTCCCACGGGCGGGTAGCGTCAATACGTCGCGTGGAAAAACTTTCAACTTCTTGCGGAAAAGCCCTGCGTCGCTCTTGCAGCAGCCCGGCAGGTCCCGCATTCCGGCATCCTGATTGCCCGTCAGGCCTTCAGGTGCGCCCGGTCCCCCATCACCACGATCGGGTGCAGCGCCGGGTCGAGCGTGCGCAGCAGGTACTCCATGTCGGCCCTGGACTGGCTGACGCAGGCCGACGTACCGCTGCCGTGGTCCATGTGCAGCCAGATGCCGCCCCCCTTGGACTGGCCCTCGGGCCGGGTCGGGTCGAGCGGGGACGTGCCCTTGACCCGGTTGTAGTCGATGGCGATGACCAGGTCGAAGTCGTGCCAGTGCGAACGGGACCACGAGCGCGGCGCGGTGAAGGCGGAGGAGCGGTGGTACGGGAGCCGGGAATCCGGTTCGGCCAGCACGCCGCCCGCGTCCGACAGCGTGAAGACACCCACCGGGCTCTTCCTGTCACCCTCGCGGTGGTCGGTCGTCCAGCCGCGCTTGCCGTTGTGCCCGGACCAGGAGCGCTCACGCTTCCACAGGTCGCCCTGCCGGGTGTACAGCACGATGGTCGAGTCCGCCGAACGCGCGCCGTCCCCGTACACCGCCACGACCTGACGGGAGCCGGCCGGGATGTGCGACCGCAGCACGGGGCCGACACCCGGGATCCCCTCGGTGGCGGCCGCCTGGCTCGCGCGCGGCGGCTGCCTCACCGTCTGCCGCGACGTGTCCTGGTGCTCGCCGGCGGCGCCCCCGGCACAGCCGGCGAGCAGCAGCGCCGCCGCGACGACCACCGTCCCCGCCCCACGCATCACTCGAACCGCCCCTCTTTTGTGCCGTCGCGTTCCATCTTGGCACCCCATGTCGAGGACGGATGCGGACGGCGGCCCGTTCCACCCGGCTCGGGAAAAAACGGGTTGAATTCGTCACCTCGATGACGCGACGCTGGCACGTCTGCTCCCACCCCTCAGCACCGATGTCGGGACGTCATGTCGCTACAGGCTCTCCCTCATGCCGATCCGGGTGTCCCCGACACCCGCTCCGGCCTCCGTTTCCTTCTCTGGCTGGAACTGCGCCAGATCGGGGGCCAGGTCAAGGCCGCGCTGTGGGGCACCCTCCACATGGCGGCCGTGGCCTGCTTCCCGGCCGCGGTCGGCATCGCCGTGCAGGCCGTCGTCGACGGCTCCGGCGGACGGCTCGCGTTCGCGGGCGGCCTGATCGTCGCCCTGGGCGTGGTGACCGCCGTCGGCGACACCATGCTGCACCGCACCGCCGTCACCAACTGGATCGCCGCGGCCGCCCGGGTACAGCTCCTGCTGTCGCGCAAGACCGTGGAACTGGGTTCGCTGCTCACCCGTCGCGTCGCGGCGGGCGAGGTCGTCGCGGTGAGCACCGGCGACGTCGAGAAGATCGGCTGGTTCGTCGAGGCGCTGGCCCGCTTCGCCTGCTCCTTGCTGGCGACCGTCGGCGTCACCGTCGCGCTGCTCGTCTACCAGCCCGAACTGGGGCTGATCGTCGCCGCGGGCGTCCCCGTGCTGGCCCTGTCGGTGCTGCCGTTGCTCCCGCACGCGACTCGGCGCGCGGACGAGCAGCGTGCCAAGGCGGGCAAGGCCACCGAACTCGCCTCCGACACCGTGGCCGGACTGCGCGTGCTGCGCGGCATCGGCGGCGAGGAGCTGTTCCTGTCCCGTTACCGGCAGGCCTCCCAGGAGGTCCGCGGCGCCGCCGTCCGCAACGCCCGGATGTGGGCGCTGATCAGCGCCGTCCAAGTGGCACTGCCCGGCCTGCTGCTGCTCGCGGTGACCTGGTACGGCGCACGGCTGGCGCTGGACGGGCGGATCGCGGTGGGCGAACTGGTCACCGTCTACGGGACGGTGGTCTTCCTGCTGTTCCCGCTGCGCGGCTTCGAGGAGATCGCGATGGCGTACTCCTTCTCACGGCCCTCCGCCCGGCGCGCCGCCGCGGTGCTGGCACTGCGGCGCGACAGCGCGGGGGACAGCACGGGGGACCACCGCGGGACGTGGACGCCCGCGGAGCGGCTGCCGGCGGGCGACCTCCACGACCCGCTGACGGGGCTGCTCGCCACGGCCGGCGAACTGACCGCCGTGGTGTGCGGGGACCCGGACGCGGCGGGCACGCTCGCCGACCGGCTCGGCGGGCACAGCCCCTCCGGCGCCGGGGACGCCCCCTCGGTGCTGCTCGGCGGGATCGCGCTGGACGGCCTTCCACTGACGGCGGCCCGCGCGACCGTGCTGGTCCAGGACAAGGACCCGGTCCTGCTGTCCGGCACCCTGACCGAACTGCTGGACGTGCCCGCCTCCGGCCACGTGACCCCGGCCGAGGCGCTCGCGGCAGCGCAGTGCGGCGATGTGCTCGACGCGCTGGCGCAGGCCTCGGTGGACGACTCCGGGGACCCGATGCGGTCCCCGATCACCGAGCGCGGACGGTCCCTGTCGGGCGGCCAGCGGCAGCGGCTGGCGCTGGCCCGCTCGCTCGTCGCCGATCCGGAGGTCCTGGTGCTGGACGAGCCGACCAGCGCCGTCGACACGCACACCGAGGCCCGGATCGCCCAGGGCCTCAGGGCGCTGCGCGCCGGCCGGACGACGGTGGTCCTCACCTCCAGCCCGCTGCTGCTGGACCGTGCGGACCGGGTGGTGTTCGTCGAGGACGGCACGGTGCGCGCGTCCGGCACGCACCGCGAACTGCTCCGCGCCGACCTCGGCTACCGCGCCGTCGTCACCCGCGAGACCGAGCACGAACCCGAGGGACCCGAGGGGCCCCGGGGACCCGGGCAATCCGCACGACTCGAGAAAGCCGAGGAGACCGCATGATCGGCGTGGAACCGCCGGAGTACGACCCGGCCGCGCCACGGCACGTGACGACCCTGCCGGTGGGCTCGCCCGCCACCGTGCGCGGTTACGTCGGCGAGCTGGCCCGGCGGCACAAGGGCGCGTTCGCGCTGCTCGTCTCGGTGAACACCGTCGCCGTCGTCGCCTCGATGGTCGGCCCCTACCTGCTGGGCGGGCTCGTCGAGGACCTGGCGGCGGGCCGCCGCGACCTGCACCTCGGACGCACCATGGCGCTGTTCGCCGTGGCGCTCGCCGTGCAGACCGTGTTCGTCCGGGAGGTGCGGCTGCGCGGCGCGGTCCTGGGCGAGCGGATGCTGGCGGACCTCCGCGAGGACTTCCTCGTACGGTCCGTGGGGCTGCCGCCCGGTGTCCTGGAGCGGGCGGGCACGGGCGACCTGCTGTCCCGCATCACCACGGACATCGACCGGCTGTCCAACGCAATGCGGGAGGCCGTCCCGCAGCTGGCGATCGCCGTGGTGTGGAGCGGCCTGCTGCTCGGCGCGCTGACGGCCACCTCGCCGCCGCTGGCGCTGGCGGTGCTGGTGGCCGTCCCGGTGCTGCTCGCCGGCTGCCGCTGGTACTTCCGGCGGGCCCCGCAGGGCTACCGCTCCGAGGCGGCCGGCTACGCCGCCGTCTCGGCGGTCCTCGCGGAGTCGGTGGACGCCGGGCGCACCATCGAGGCGCACCGGCTCGGCGACCGCCGCGAGGAACTGTCGCGCACGCGCATCCGCCAGTGGGTGGAGTGGGAGCGCTACACGATGTGGCTGCGCAGCGTGCTCTTCCCGGTGATCAACGTGACGTACATGCTCATCCTCGCCTCGGTGCTGCTGATCGGCGGGACGCTGGTGCTGCACGGCCGGGTGTCCGTGGGCGAGCTGACGACGGGCGCGCTGTACGCGCAGATGCTGGTCGACCCGATCAACCTCATCCTGCGCTGGTACGACGAGCTGCAGGTGGCGCAGGTGTCGCTGGCCCGGCTGGTCGGCGTCCGGGAGGTCGAGCAGGGCGCCTGGGACGAGCGGCTGGCACCGGACGGACGCGACGTCCACGCCGACGAGGTGCGCTTCGGCTACCGCGCCGGCAGCGACGTGCTGCACGGGGTGAGCCTGCGGGTCCGCCCGGGCACCCGGCTGGCTCTGGTCGGCCCGTCCGGGGCGGGCAAGTCGACGCTGGGGCGGCTGCTGGCCGGGATCTACAGCCCGCGGGCCGGCGAGGTCACCCTGGGCGGCGCCCAGCTGGCCCGGATGCCGGCGGAGCGGGTCCGCGAGCACGTGGCCCTGGTCAACCAGGAGCACCACGTCTTCGTGGGCACGCTCCGGGACAATCTGCTGCTCGCCCGTGCGGGAGCGGGTGACGGGGAGCTGTGGGCGGCGCTCGCCGCGGTCGACGCCGACGGGTGGGCGCGGGGCCTCGACGACGGCCTCGGTACCGAGGTCGGCTCGGGCGGCACCGCGCTGACCCCGGCCCAGGCGCAGCAGGTGGCGCTGGCCCGGCTCGTCCTCGCCGACCCGCACACCCTGGTGCTGGACGAGGCCACCTCGCTGCTGGACCCGCGCGCGGCGCGCCACCTGGAGCGGTCGCTGGCCCGTGTGCTGGACGGCAGGACCGTGGTGGCCATCGCGCACCGGCTGCACACGGCGCACGACGCCGACCTGATCGCGGTGGTCGAGGACGGCCGCATCAGCGAGCTGGGCAGCCACCACCAGCTGGTCGAGGCCGACGGCGCCTACGCGGCGCTGTGGCGGTCCTGGCACGGATAGTGCGGACCGGCACGGCGCCGCGTACGACGCGGCAGTGCGGGCGGTGGGTGGCGGTGGGGGCGGTCAGCCGAAGAACAGGGCCCCGGCCGCGCCCACGCCGCCGATCACGAAGAACACCGGCGTCAGCACCTTGACCTCGACCTTGCTGCCGGCGCGGAAGCGCATGAACTTCGGCGGGCCGAGCGGGTACCAGCGCCTGCGCCCGATCGGGATGGGCCACAGCACGGGGCAGCCGGACACGGTCAGGGCGTCGCCGATGCAGTGCACGATGGAGCCCAGCACAATGGGGACGCCGATCCACAGGTAGTGCTGGCCGGGCTCGGTGAACAGCCAGGCCTTGCCGCTCTCGGTGCTGTCCAGGGCGTCCGCGAGCACCCAGGCGCTGGTCGCGCCGAGCAGCCAGACCAGGATGTCGCTGGAGACCCGGGCCTGCCGCCACAGCAGCCCCTCGACGGCCAGTACCGCGTGCACGAAGAGGATGACGAGCACCGCCCACCGGCCGCCCACCAGGGCCAGGCCGGAGGCCGCGGCGCCCATCAGGACCGCCCACAGCCATGTGTGGGTGAGGGTGCGGTGTCCGCCCTGGCGCACGGGGTCACCGGGCTTCCGGGTCTTCTTGTAGGTGGCGAACGACAGCTTGTCGATGATCTCGCACAGCCCGCGCGATATGGGGCCGAAGGCCCGCGAGATCGTCGCCGCCTTGTGGTCCAGGTCGGGGGCGAGAGCCGCGCCGGCGCAGATCAGCGCGCCGACCACGATGGTCGGCCACGGCATCGGATGACCGAGCCCCGCGGAAACTGCTCCCACGGACAGCCACGCCGCCGCTCCGGAGATGGAATGTGCCGGTCCCATCATGGTGTGTGTCCCGCCCTTTCGGCCCGCTCTGACAGCGGACTTGACGCCCAGTCGACGGCACACCATACCGTCGGCCGATCTTCGTGTGCGCCGCCGGTTCCTCCCCTGGTCCCCGGGACAGGCAAGATGGTGGTGTGACCCTCATCGATCAGCTGCCTCCCGAGCCCGATCCCGACGCCCTCTTCGAGGCCTTCTCGTCCTGGGCGGAGGGCAGCGGCATCTCCCTCTACCCCGCGCAGGAGGAGGCGCTGATCGAGGTGGTGTCGGGGGCGAACGTCATCCTGTCGACCCCCACCGGCTCGGGGAAGAGCCTGGTCGCGGCCGGTGCGCACTTCGCCGCACTGGCCCGGGACGAGGTCACCTTCTACACCGCCCCGATCAAGGCACTGGTGTCGGAGAAGTTCTTCGACCTGTGCAAGCTCTTCGGCACCGAGAACGTCGGCATGCTGACCGGAGACGCCTCGGTCAACCCGGACGCGCCCGTCATCTGCTGCACGGCGGAGGTGCTGGCGTCGATAGCGCTGCGCGACGGCAAGGACGCCGACATCGGCCAGGTCGTCATGGACGAGTTCCACTTCTACGCGGAGCCCGACCGCGGCTGGGCGTGGCAGATCCCGCTGCTTGAGCTGCCGCAGGCGCAGTTCCTGCTGATGTCGGCGACGCTCGGCGACGTCTCGCGTTTTGAGACCGACCTCACCCGCCGCACCGGCCGCCCGACCACCGTCGTGCGCTCGGCGACGCGGCCGGTGCCGCTGTCGTACGAGTACCGGCTCACCCCGCTCACCGAGACGCTGACCGAGCTGCTGGAGACCCGCCAGGCCCCCGTCTACATCGTGCACTTCACGCAGGCGGCTGCCGTGGAGCGGGCGCAGGCGCTGATGAGCATCAACATGTGCACGCGCGCCGAGAAGGACGCCATCGCGGAGCTCATCGGCAACTTCCGCTTCACGACGGCGTTCGGCCGCAACCTCTCGCGCTTCGTCCGGCACGGCATCGGGGTGCACCACGCCGGCATGCTGCCCAAGTACCGGCGCCTGGTGGAGAAGCTGGCGCAGGCGGGACTGCTGAAGGTCATCTGCGGCACCGACACCCTCGGCGTCGGCGTCAACGTGCCGATCCGCACCGTGCTCTTCACCGCCCTCACCAAGTACGACGGCAACCGCGTACGCGTACTGCGCTCCCGTGAGTTCCACCAGATCGCGGGCCGCGCCGGGCGCGCCGGGTTCGACACCTCCGGCTTCGTGGTGGCGCAGGCGCCGGAGCACGTGATCGAGAACGAGAAGGCCCTCGCGAAGGCCGGCGACGACCCGAAGAAGCGCCGCAAGGTGGTGCGCAAGAAGGCGCCCGAGGGCTTCGTCGCATGGACGGAGAACACCTTCGAGCGGCTCATCGCCTCCGACCCCGAGCCGCTCACCTCCCGGTTCCGGGTCACCCACGCGATGCTGCTGTCGGTCATCGCCCGCCCCGGCAACGCCTTCGACGCGATGCGGCGGCTGCTCGAGGACAACCACGAGGACCGCCGGTCCCAGCTGCGGCACATCCGGAGGGCCATCGCGATCTACCGCTCGCTGCTGGCGGGCGGGGTCGTGGAGCGGCTGGACGAGCCCGACGAGGAGGGGCGCATCGTCCGGCTGACGGTGGACCTGCAGCAGGACTTCGCGCTCAACCAGCCGCTGTCCACCTTCGCGCTGGCCGCGTTCGAGCTGCTGGACCCGGAGTCCCCCTCCTACGCGCTGGACATGCTGTCGGTGATCGAGTCGACCCTCGACGACCCCCGGCAGATCCTCGCCGCCCAGGAGAACAAGGCGCGCGGCGAGGCCGTCGCGGCGATGAAGGCCGACGGGGTGGAGTACGAGGAGCGGATGGAGCGGCTCCAGGACGTCTCCTACCCCAAGCCGCTGGAGGAGGTGCTGTCGCACGCCTACGGCGTCTACCGCAAGAGCCACCCCTGGGTCGGCGACCACCCGCTGTCCCCCAAGTCGGTCGTGCGCGACATGTACGAACGGGCCATGACCTTCTCCGAGTTCGTCTCGAACTACGAACTGGCCAGGACCGAGGGCATCGTGCTGCGCTACCTGGCGGGCGCGTACAAGGCGCTGGGGCACACCGTCCCGGACGACCTGAAGTCGGAGGATCTGCAGGACCTCATCGCCTGGCTCGGCGAGCTGGTCCGCCAGGTCGACTCCAGCCTGCTGGACGAGTGGGAGCAGCTCGCCAACCCCGGGGAGATGACCGCCGAGGAGGCCCAGGAGCGGGCCGACCAGGTCAAGCCCGTCACGGCCAACGCCCGCGCGTTCCGGGTCCTGGTGCGCAACGCCATGTTCCGCCGGGTGGAGCTGGCCGCCCTGGATCGCTTCGGCGAGCTCGGCGAGATGGACGCCGCCGCCGGCTGGGACGCCAACGCGTGGGCCGAGGCCATGGACGCCTACTGGGACGAGTACGAGGACCTGGGCACCGGGCCCGACGCGCGCGGCCCGAAGCTGCTGCAGATCGAGGAGCGTCCCGCCGAGGCGCTGTGGAAGGTCCGCCAGACCTTCGCGGACCCGGAGGGCGACCACGACTGGGGCATCTCCGCCGAGATCGACCTCACCGCTTCCGACGAGGAGGGCCGCGCGGTGGTCAAGGTGACGGCGGTCGGAGCGCTGTGACCGCGGGACCGGCCACGCCCAAGAGGGAGCGCGCCCGATGACCAACCCCGCCGAGCGGCTGGTGGACCTCCTCGACCTGGAGCGGATCGAGGAGGACATCTTCCGCGGGCAGAGCCCCCAGGAGCGCCTGCAGAGGGTGTTCGGCGGACAGGTGGCGGGCCAGGCGCTCGTCGCGGCCGGGCGCACGACGGACGGCAGCCGTCCGGTGCACTCCCTGCACGCGTACTTCCTGCGCCCGGGGCGCCCCGGGGTCCCGATCGTGTACCAGGTGGAGCGGATCCGCGACGGCCGCTCCTTCACCACGCGACGCGTGGTCGCGGTGCAGCAGGGCCGGACGATCTTCAACCTGACCGCCTCCTTCCACGTGCCCGAGCCCGGGTTCGAGCACCAGCTGCCGATGCGCGAGGTCCCGGACCCGGAGAGCCTGCCGAAACTGAGCGACGAACTCCGGGAGCACCTCGGCGAACTGCCCGAGCAGTTGGAGCGGATGGCGCGACGGCAGCCGTTCGACATCCGCTACGTGGACCGGCTGCGCTGGGCCCCGGAGGAGGTGGCGGGATCCGAGCCGCGCAGCGCGGTCTGGATGCGCGCGGTGGGCCCCCTCGGCGACGACCCTCTGGTGCACACCTGCGCCCTCACGTACGCCAGCGACATGATGCTGCTGGACGCCGTGCGCGTGCCGGTCGAGCCGCTGTGGGGCCCGCGCGGGTTCGACATGGCCTCGCTGGACCACGCGATGTGGTTCCACCGGCCGTTCCGTACCGACGAGTGGTTCCTGTACGACCAGGAGTCCCCCATCGCGACCGGAGCGCGCGGCCTGGCCCGGGGCCGCATCTACGACCGCGAGGGCCGGATGCTGGTCTCCGTGGTCCAGGAGGGGCTGTTCCGCAAGCACGGCGACTGAGCGCCGGGGCCGGGGCCGGTGCCGTGCGGGTCGGTCTTCGGCCGGCCGCGGCCCTCAGCGCATACGGAAGACCGGACCCCGCGGTGTGAACGGGAGCCGGGCGTCGTGGGGCATCAGGAAGGCGTGTTCACGGCGTACCCGCAGGACGTCGCAGTCGCCGTCGGTGATCAGCAGGACCGGGGCCGTCGAAGGGAAGTCCGGGGAACGTTGGAGCAGGTCGACACCGGGCTGTAGCACGGTTCCGCCGCGGCCCTTGACGCGCACCTTGTGGGCGATCTCGGTAACCGGCAGGTATCCCGCGTCAAAGGGCACGGCGTCGCAGAACACCACCCGAGCGGCGGTCACGTCGCGGGCGGTGGCGTAGGAGGCGATGGCGCCCAGTGCCTTGCCGAGCAGCGTCCGGCTCATCGACCCGGAGGTGTCCAGCACCACGCCGAAGGTACAGCGGGCCACTTCCTGCGGCGGGTGGCTGCGGCCGGCCCGGGGGATGTCCGGGGTCGACGCCTGGCGCCGGGAGGGGCGGGAGAAGCTGCGCACCGCCTCGGGGCGGGGCACGTACTCGTCGAACCAGCGGGCGAGTCTGGCGTCCCACGGCAACGGTGGGTGGGACAGTGCGCGGATCTCCTCGACCAGTCCGGCCGGCAGGAGTCCGCGTTCGCGGCGGTGCAGATCGAAGCCCTGGAGCAGCCCGCGCCGGTAGAACTCGTCCAGGTCCACCCAGGTGGGAACGGTCTCCCCGGGGCGCGGCAGCGGCTCGCCGAGGACGTCTCCAAGGCCCTTGCCGCGCAGCGTGGCGAGGCGACGCAACCGCCGCTGGTCCCGGGCGATACGGTCGTACACCTCCTCGCTGGACAGCCCGGCAAGGGCCGGGTCGTGCAGCAGGCCCTCGGGCATCTGCCCGACGCCCATCTCCAGCAGCCATCCGTTGATCACGTAGTCGGCGGCGACGTTGAACAGGTAAGGGTCCCGGCCGCCACGGCGATCGCCGTGGCGCAGCGCGGCATGCAGCATCTCGTGGGCGAGGATGAACCGCCATTCCTCGTCGCTGTAGCGGCACAGGGGGTTGAGGTAGATCTCCCCCGCCTCGGCGTTGACCGCCGCCACCGAGATCCGCTGCGCCCGGGCGAGTTCGGCGTCGGCGACCAGGGTCATCCCGGCGGCGATGCCGCCGAGCAGCGGGTACGAGGAGACGAACCAGCTCAGAGCGCGTTCCCAGGGCCGCAGCGGGCGCCGTGCCCCGGTGAGCTCTTCGCGGCGGCCTCCGGCGACGTCCATGGCCGCCGACATCGTGCGGCTGAGGGCGCTCGCGAAGGCGACCGTCCAGTCCGCCGGTGCCGTCCAGGAGTTCTTCCAGGGGTGAAGGACCTGGTCGGGCTCCGGGCCGCCGGTGCCGCACGCCGCGAAACCGGCCGGTATGCCGTCACGGCGCCAGCGTGCGGCGAGTTGATCCTCGTCGCCGTCCGGGAAGTCCGGGGGCAGCGCCACGGGTGCCCGGCCCACGGGGAAGGTGTCCAGGAAGCGGTTGACCACCGCGCAGCGGGCGGTCAGGTCGAAACGGTCGGGCTGCTCGCGCGGGCCCCTGGCGGCCGGCACGTGCCCGAATCCGAGGTGCAGCAGGCAGTGGGCCAGCACCCAGGCCCATTCCTCCGGCTCCGCTCGGCGCAGGGGGTCGACGTGCACGACGCCGTTGGAGGTGACCGCAGCCCAGCCGCCGCTGGGGTGCTCCTCGCACTCCTCGCTGCGGCACAGGCGGCCGTCGACGGCGGAGAGCGCGGCGAGGGCGGTGTTGCGGCGCAGCAGGTCCACGCCGGCGGCGAACGCCTCGGCCGCGGGGTCCTTGCGGGGAGCCGACCGCGCCCGGGACCTGTCACCGCGCGCGCCGCTCACCGGCGTGCCTCGACCAGTCGCGGCATGTCCCTGGCGGCCTCGAGGAGGAACCAGGAGGGCAGCACCGGATTGTCGTCGTCGCCGTCGGCGATCACGGTCTGCGCGACCTCGACCGAGATCTCGGCCAGCTGCACCAAGAGCGACTTGGCCCGGTAGGCCATCTGCCGCACAGCCGGGGAAGCGTGCTCCCGCTGCGCCGGCAGGTCCTTGATCAGGCGGCCGCGAAAGGAGTCGGCGAGGTAGTAGAGCAGGTCGCGGTCCTCGATGCGGCGGGGCCAGGAGGCATCCCCCTTGAGGATGGCCTCGAGTCCGTACGAGTGCCGGACGATCTTGACGTATCCGCAGAAGGCCGTGGCGTGCCCGGGCGTGAGCGTGCCGTAGGCAAGGACCTTCAGCGTCTCCTCGTCCAGGGCGGGTCCGAAGGAGTGGAGCGCGTCGGAGAGCATGTGCCAGGCGCGCGGAGTGGAGAACGGCTCCTCGGTCTTGGGCGGCGCGGACCACAGGTGGTCCGGCCGGTCGGTGAGGTGGTCGGTGATCCACGGATGGATGCCGGCGCCCGCCGCCCAGACCAGCCAGTCCGCGGCGGAGGCCCGCAGGTGCACGTGCGCGAGCCGGTTGACGAGGGCGGAGGCCATCGGGCGCGCCAGAGCGTTGTCGGTGGCCCGGTTGCCCGCGCCGATGACGATGCTGCCGGGCGGCAGTTCGTACGAGCCGATGCGGCGGTCGAGGATCAGCGAGTAGAAGGCCTTCTGCACATCCGGGGTGGCCGCGTTCAGCTCGTCGAGGAAGAGGCAGTAGGGCTCGTCGCGGGCGATGGTCTCGGGCGGGCAGAACCGCGAGCGGCCGTCGACGATCTGCGGAACGCCGATGAGGTCCTCCGGAGCCAGTTGCGTCCCGATGAGACTCACGCAGTCCAGTGCCAGCGAGTCGGCGAACTCCCTGACGAGGGAGGACTTCCCGATGCCGGGCGCGCCCCACAGGAAGACCGGGCGCACGGTGGCCAGGTTGAGCAGCAGCTCGGGCACCTGGGAAGGCGAGACGGTGACAGCACCCTGCAAGCGCGGGCTCCTTGGAGATCAAGTGGATGGCGGCGCGGGGCTTGCGCCGTCCGGCCCGGGCAGTCTCACCCCTCCCGCTGCCGCGGCGCATCTGCTTTTCGACCCGCATGGCCCTCCCCGACGCCGTCAGGGGAGGAGAATGCCCGGCATGGCGACGCTGTTCTCGGTACCGGGCGGCGAACTCGAACTGCCGGAGCGGCCGGTGGTGGAGAGTTGGGACGCGGCCGGTCACCCCGGCCAGGTGAGGCTGCGCGCCTTCCTCGACGCCCTCGTGGAACTGGTCGGCCCCACTGTGAACGAGCGGGAAGGCGATCTCGCCCTCGCACTCACCGTCGGGCTGGACGACAAGGTCCCGCTGACCCGTGGTGGTCACGACCTGGACAACTACCTCTTCCCTGTCGTCCGGGAACTCGGCCCGGAACGCTTCGCCGCGGTCTTCGCCCGCAAACACCATGCTCCCTCCTCCACCATCGCCATCGGGCCCGCTGCACCGGTCGATTCCGCCGCCGACTGGCGGGGCGAGCCCCGGTTGTCGGTGCGCACCGAAGTGTCGGCCTCGTCGCCGGCCTGGAAGGCGGCGATCCACGAGGCCTGTCGTGCTGCGGGACCCGCGCTGCCTCCCGGCGTCCCGGTCGAACTCCACATCCGTTTCGAGGTGTCCGCGCGGCGCAACTGGTCCACGCTGTGGAAGCCTGCGATCGACGCGCTGGGGCCGCTGCTCGGGATCCCCGACCCCGAACGCCCGTACCGGCCTCACGACGACCGGATCGTCGGACTCGCGCTGCACCGCGCCCTCGACGAGTCGCTCGGTCACGACGTCGTCATCACCGCTTGGTGGCGCGCGGTGTGACACCCCGCCCGGTCACCCCAGGCCGAGCAGGCGGCGCCAGCGGCTGCGCGGCGCGGGGGTGGTCGGTGGCGCAGGCTCTGCAGAGGGCGGCGGGGCAATCGGGCGGGCCGACGCGGCGGCCGGGGTGGCGCGTTCGGGGTGCGGGGCGGGGCCGTCGGCACGGGCGCGCAGCAGCGCGTCGGCCAGCGAGACCTGGGCGAAGGTGACCTCGTCCGGGTGGGAGGCGACGGTCTGGGCCTCGATCAGCTCACGGGTGGCGTACGAGCCCGTGCTGCCGGCCGGGAGCGCCGGGCACAGCCGGCGCAGGTGGGCCCGTTCACGTTCGTCCGGCACCGCGTCGGCGGCCGCTTCCGGGCCCAGCAGGGCACACCAGGCGGACGCCTCGGCCCAGGCGTCCTCCGCGTCCCGCACGAGTTCCTCCACGCGTCGTGCCCGCCAGCCGCGGGCGCGGCGGTCCTCGCCCTCGTCGAGGGCATCGCGCAGCGGCGCCGGCAACCGGCCTTCCAGCAGCGCCGGATGGGCCCGGGCGAACCGCCGTACGTCCTCGGCCAGGTAGAGCCACACCACGGCGCGGTAGCGGTTGACGTACCAGCGGACGGGGCGGAGGAAGCCGCCCTTGGCGAGCCGGGTGAAGCGCTCCCGGCTGATCCCGATCAGTGCCGCGCCCTCGATACTGCCCACCAGTTCCAGCCGCGCGCGCAGGCGGTCGGGAAAGCCCTCCTCCTCCCGCAGCCGGTCCACGTCCTCCCGTACGACGCGCCGGCGTCCGCCGACGGCCGGTGCCGTGCGCACCTCGCCGGTCTGCAGCGCGACCTCGAACTCTTCGGCCTCCAGGCACAATTCCTCCCGGGCGCGCTGCATGCCGAGCGCTTCCCGGGCGGTGGCCTCCTTGACAGCCATGCCACTCCCCCTGACCTTCCGTAGCGACTCATCACTTACAGTCACGACGATAGATCCTCGCGGCGACATCCGCGGGGGCCTGTGGATAACTCCGCGTCAGGCCCCGTGGTCGTAAACGGTGACGGGTATCCCGCGGCGCACCAGCCGCTCCTCGATCGACGGCGCGACCCGCTCCCAGCGCCCGCCCGCGAGCCCGCATCCGATGCGGGGCATGTGCACCGACGCGTCGAGTTCCACGGCCATCCGCGCCACCAGGACCAACCCGGCGTCGATCGCCTCGTACCGCACGGGCACACCTTTCGCGCCCCTGCGGATGCCGCGCTGCCCGACGAGATTGGCCACCCACACCCACTCGCCGACCCGGACGAACTGAACGGCTCCCAGGGCGAAATCGTTGCCGGCGCGCTCGCGGTGCCACCGCCGGTACGCGGCCTCGGGCTCCGGCCAGCGGCGGGAGAGCGCGAGGACGAATCCCCTCCCCCAGCCGCCCAGGTCGTTGCAGACGTGGACGATCAGCTTGACGCCCTTGCCCTGCGGCGCGGTGGCGTCCCCCCGGACGTACGTGATCCCCTCCATCGGGTCACCGTACGCCCAGGGTCCGACAACGCCGCCTGGTCGACGGCCCGGTTCACAGGGCGCGCAGGCCGTCGATGACGTCCTTGAGCAGCCCCACGTCGGGCAGTTCCGCGGGCGGCACGGGCCGGATGGCCCGCAGATGGCCGTCCCGGAGGAGGTCGCCGAGCAGCACTCGGACGACGCCGAGCGCGAGATCGGCCTCCGAGGCCAGTTCGGCCACGGTGAGGGGGGCGTCGCGGCACAGGTCCAGGAGGGCCAGGTGCTCCTCGTCGAGGTTGTCGTCCGGGGCGGTGCCGACGGCCGGGACCATGACGGCTATCAGGTCGACGTCACTGTCGGAGTCCGGCCGGGTGCGACCGCCGGTGATGGTGTAGGCGCGCACCATCGGACCGGCCTCGTCGTCATACCAGAGCGCGCCCTCATCTCCCGGCGGGCTCGGGTTCATGCTTCATCACTCCCCCGGTGCCGCCGCGTCGTGCCGGCGCGGCGTGACACCGAGGTGTTCACCGACCCGGTGGACCATGAGGGTCATCTCGTAGGCGATCTGCCCCACGTCGGCCTGCACCCCGCTGAGCACGGACAGGCAGCTGCCCTCGCCCGCGGCCGTGACGAACAGGAAGCCGTCGTCGAACTCGACCATCGTCTGCCGTACGCCGCCCGCGTCGAAGTGCCGCCCCGCGCCCTTGGCGAGGCTGTGGAACCCGGACGAGACGGCGGCCAGGTGCTCGGCCGTGGCACGGTCCAGACTGGTGCTCGCGCCGGTCACCAGACCGTCGCCGGAGAGCACCAGCGCGTGCCTGACGTGCGGCACCCGCTCTGTCAGATCGTCCATCAGCCACGTGAGTCCACTGCTCACCGTCATCCCCCGATCTCCCCGGTCTCCGCTGTTCCTTGCGGTGCTGCGGCGTCCCTGCCGCGGGCCAGGCCGCGGGCGAACGCCGTGATGGTGGAACGAGCCTCTTCCGGAGATCGTTCCCTTTCGTCTCCCCCGCCAGGCGGCTCCGCCGGGCTCTGGTGCACGCCGTCGTCCCTCAGTTGCGCTACGAGACTGGCCTGCCGCTGCCGCTTCGGCAACCCCGTCACCGTGCGGCCTTCCTCCCGCGGCCGGGTCGGCCCCCGCCGCGGCCTCGGTGTGCGCGGCGCCGCGTCCGCGCGATCCGGACCCGGCGGTTCGGGCACGGCTCGTGGACGGAGCACGTGCTCCCCGGTCTCGACGTCGTCGCCCGAGGCGTCCACGAGCACCGACTGCGGGATGAACACCACCGCCACGGTGCCGTCGAACCGCCCGCGGCGCAGGGTGACGCGCACCCCCTGCCGGGCGGCGAGCCGTCCGACGGTGAACAGGCCGAGGCGGTCGGTCTCGGGAAGTTCCGACCCCGCGCCGGCCTCGCCGAGTTCGTTGTTGGCCTCGGCGAGCCGCTCGGTGCTCATGCCCAGGCCGCGGTCCTCGACCTCCAGGACGTAGCCGCCGGCGACGACCTCGCCGCGCACCTCGACCTTGGTGTCGGGCGGCGAGAAGGCCGTGGCGTTGTCGATGAGTTCCGCCAGCAGGTGCAGCACGTCGGCGACCGCGGGTCCGGTCAGCGCCACCCGGGGCATGCGCCGGACGGTGACCCGCTGGTAGTGCTCGACCTCGCCGACCGCGGCGCGCGCCACCTCCGCGAGCCGGACCGGGCGGCGCCAGGCGCGGCCCGGTGCGTTCCCGGAGAGGATCAGCAGGCCCTCGGCGTGCCGGCGCATGCGGACGGCGATGTGGTCGACACGGAAGAGGTCGTCGAGGTCCGCCGGGTCACCCGAGCGGCGCTCCATGGCGTCGAGCAGTGTCAGCTGACGGTGCAGCAGCACCTGGCTGCGGCGGGCCAGATTGGTGAAGACGGCGGAGACCCCGCGGCGCAGCTTCTCCTGGTCGACGGCCGCCTGGACGGCGGCGCGCTGGGCGTTGTTGAAGGCGCGGCCGACCTGTCCGATCTCGTCGGCGCCGAAGCGCAGGTCGGGTGCGGCGCGGGCGACGGCGTCGTCGTCGAGCTCCTCGCCCGCGCGTAGCCTGCGGAGCACCTCCGGCAGCCGCTTCCCCGACAGTTCCAGCGCCTGGTTGCGCAGCAGCGTCAGCCGGCGGGCGATGCCGCGTCCGATGAGCAGGGAGATGACGACCGACAGGACGACGAGGAAGAGTCCGGCGAGGCTGACCGCGCCGGTCCGCACGAGCACGTCCATGCCGTCGTCACGCGCCTGCTGGCCGACCTCGCCGGCGGCCGCGACGTTGATGTCGCTGAGCTCGGTGAGCGCCCGGTCGGCGTTCTGCCGCCAGCGGTCCCGGGAGACGACGAGGCCGACGTCCTTGGCGCCCGCCGAGCGGGCCGCGGTCTCCATGGAGTCCAGCGTCCAGGCGACGCTGCCGCCCTCGAACTCGTCGAGGCTCTCCTTGGCGGCCTTGGTCAACTCCGGGTCGACGATGGAGTGCAGCAGTTTGCGCCCGTCGATGGTGCCGATGAACTCGCGGTACTGACTGGCCGTCATGGCCGGTCCGACCTGCGCGGCGGTGAGCATGGCGTCCTCGCGGGACAGCAGTTCCCTGGCGCGTACGAGGTCGATGACGAACCCGCCCTGCCGGGCGACCTCGCCGCTCTGCAGCGCGGCGAGCGATCCCCGCAGCCGGAAGATGGGGTCGATCACAGACGAGTAGCGGTGGAGCGTCATCGACCAGCCGATGTCGCGCTGTCTGACGTCCTCGCGCAGCGGCTGCAGGTCCTTGGCCGCGGTGATCAGCTCGGTGAGCCGGCGCCGCTGGGCGAGGTCCAGTTCGGTGCCCCGCGCCTGCTCGCGCGCGTGCTCCCGGACGACCGTGAGCAGCCGGTCGGTGGTCCGCTCGGCGCTCTCCAGCTCGGCGCCGCCGGTCTCGCCGTCCGACGCCACATAGGCGACGCCGAGCCGCCGCTCGACCTGCAGGGCCCGTCCGAGGTCGTCGGCGGGAGTCCCGTAGTAGCGGTAGGTGTCCGCGATCCCCATGAGGGCGAAGGCCCCGCGCACCGAGGTGAAGGTGCTGTATGTCCACAGACCCGCCAGCGAGAGCAGCGGCACCAGGAGAAGTACCACGAGTTGCGTGCGGATGGTGCGGGGGCGCAGGCGCATGCGTGAGGTCCTCGGTCGACCATGGGTTCGATGGGGAGGGGCACAGTCTGACCCACGAATGCCCTCTTGGTGACACCGACTGTGACATCTCACAATCCCTTTCCTTGTGACGCCCTCGGGTGCGGGGCCGGCGGGAGCGGCGTACCCTGCCCGGTCCGCCCGCTCCACCTGGAGCACGTTCACCTCGCGCTAACGGCGCGGCATTGCGGGGGAAACCCCCCTGCCGCACGCTGGACGCATGGAACGGGGACAGGTCGTGCGCCGGGTCTACGGTCCCGCCCCGGACGCGGAGGACGGTTCGCAGGGGGTCCCTCTGGTCCATCGCGACATCCACGGTTACCGGCGTGCGTTCCGGCTGGGCGGCAGCGGGCCGCCTCTGCTGCTGATCCACGGTCTCGGCGACTCGTCGGCGACGTGGGCGCACATCCTGCCCCGGCTGGGGCGCCGGCACACGGTCATCGCGCCCGATCTCCTGGGTCACGGTAACAGTGAGCGGCCCCGTGCCGACTACGCGGTGGCGGCCTACGCGTGCGGAATGCGCGACCTGCTGGGCGTGCTGGACGTCGACCGGGTGTCGGTCGTGGGGCACTCGCTCGGGGCGGGCGTCGCGATGCAGTTCGCCTACCAGTTCCCGGAGCGCTGCGAACGCCTGGTGATCGTGGGCGGTGGCGGGCTGGGGCCGGAGGTGCACCCATTGCTGCGCCTGGCGGCCGGTCCGGGGTCCGAGGTGACGCTGCCGCTCGCCACCTCACCTCCCGTGCGCGGGGCATTGCGGCTGCTCGCGCCGCTGCTGAGGACGGCCGGCGGGCTCGGGCTGGGCCGCCACGACTTCGACTACGTCCTCGAGCGCTACCTCATGCTGGACAGCTCCATGGCGCGTCAGGCGTTCCTTCGCACCCTGCGAGCGGGTGTCGACATGCGGGGGCAGGTCATCACGATGATGGACCGCAGTTACCTGACGGCGGGTCTGCCGACCCTGATCATGTGGGGCGAGCACGACGGGGTGATCCCGGTGCGTCACGCCCTGCGGGCTCACGCCGCGATGCCGGGCAGCCGGCTGGAACTGTTCGAGGACGCGGGGCACTTCCCGCACCATGACGCGCCCGGACGTTTCGTCGACGTACTGGAGGATTTCCTGGCCACCACCACGCCGCAGGAGTACGACCCGGTGCTCTGGCGGCGGCTGCTGCGGCGCGGACGGCCGGACGTGCCGCTCTACCAGGAGGTCGAGCCGTCGCACCCCTCCAGCGGGTCCTGAGGCCGTCGGCCGCCGTCCGGGGCAGGATGGGGGCATGGGACACAGGATGACCGAGGAAGAGTGGCGGGCCTTCGTCTCCGCCGGGACGCGCACGGGCAAGCTGGCCACCACGCGGGCGGACGGAACGCCCCATGTGGCGCCCGTCTGGTTCCTGCTGGACGGCGACGACGTCGTGTTCAACACGGGCAAGGCCACCGTCAAGGGCCGCAACATCACGCGCGACGGCCGGGTCGCCCTGTGTGTGGACGATGACCGGCCGCCGTTCGCGTACGTGGTGCTGCAGGGACGGGCCGAGGTGAGCGAGGAACCCGGTCCGCTGCGGGAGTGGGCCACCCGGATCGCCGCCCGCTACATGGGCGAGGACGTCGCCGAGGAGTTCGGGGCCCGCAATGGGGTGCCCGGTGAACTCCTGGTGCGGGTGCGGATCGACAAGGTGCTCGCCGAGTCCGGTGTGGCGGACTGAGCCCCGCGGGCCCGCCGCCGGCCCGGGTCAGCGGATCGGCTTGCCTCCGTTGGCCTTCTTGCCGTTGGCGCCCATGGCCCACCAGGTGCCGCCCACACCGTGACCGTTGGTGTCGCCGGGCTTGGTGTCACCGGCGAACCAGTAGACGGGCCAGCAGTTGTACGACAGCTGCTTGGTGCCGTCCGGCCGGGTGTAGGTGCTGACGAGCTTGGGGTTGAGGCCGGCGGCCTCGGCCTGCTCCTTGGTGACGGGCTTGGCGGCCGGCCACTTCTTGAGGCACTCGCCGGTGCAGTTGGACACCATCGGCCAGTCGGTGTCCTTGTCGAAGCGGTACAGGGTGCGGCCCTTGAAGTCGACGAGGATGTCGCCGAGCTTGGCGTCGTTGACGACGGACAGGATGGGCCACTTCTTGTCGGAGGCGGCGTCCGTGGTGCCGCTGTCGGAGCTGTCGTCCGTACCGCCGGCGTATCCGTCGTCGGTGCCCGAGGACGGGTCGTCCGAGGTCTCGCTGTCGTACCCGTACCCGGATCCCGGCTGCGCGGTGGCCGACTGGACCGCGTCCTGCTGCTGCGCAGCCGGTGCCACGCTGCCGGCCTGGTCGTAGCCGTTCGACCCGCCGCAGGCGGTGACGAGGAGGAGGGCAGCGGCCGTTCCGGCGACTGCGGCACCGATCCGCTTGTGCATCTGGACTCCTTGAGCGGTAGGGGCGTCGGGGCCCGTGCGCCCCGTCTGGCCACCTGTACGCACCCGGTTCGGGAGTCTCTCAATGCACTGTGAATTCCTTCTTCGGCGGCGCCGTTCTGCTAGGGTGCCCCGCTCCGCCACGCAGTGTCAGCTCACCGACTCCAGAAGGCGCGCCGCGTGCATCCGCCCGGCGTGCTCGACGAGGGCGATCAGCACCTCCTTGCCCGACGCGCGGTCCCGCGCGTCGCAGAGGACGACAGGGGTGCCGTCCTGGAGGTCGAGGGCGCGCGCGATGTCCTCGGGGCGGTGCTCCTGCGTGCCGGGGAAGCGGTTGACGGCGACGGCGAACGGGATCTTCCGGTGCTCGAAGAAGTCCACGGCCGGGAAGGAGTCCTCCAGGCGGCGGGTGTCGGCGAGCACGACCGCGCCGAGCGCCCCTTGTGACAGCTCGTCCCACAGGAACCAGAACCGGTCCTGGCCGGGGGTGCCGAACAGGTAGAGCGAGAGTCCCGCCCTGACGGTGATCCGGCCGAAGTCCATCGCCACGGTGGTGGTGGACTTCCGCTCGACTCCCATGGTGTCGTCCACATGGCGTCCGGCCTCGGTCAGCTGCTCCTCGGTGCGCAGCGGCCGGATCTCGCTCACCGCGCCCACCATGGTGGTCTTGCCGACCCCGAATCCCCCCGCG
This sequence comes from Actinacidiphila glaucinigra, assembly GCF_900188405.1. Taxonomy (GTDB): domain Bacteria; phylum Actinomycetota; class Actinomycetes; order Streptomycetales; family Streptomycetaceae; genus Actinacidiphila; species Actinacidiphila glaucinigra. Next base: position 348,687 of record NZ_FZOF01000004.1, read on the forward strand.
ATGAGGATCTTCAGGGCCATGACCGGTGTCTCAGAGTGCCCGGAGTCCATTGATCACCTCTCGCAGGATGCGCTCGTCAGGTAGCTGCGCCGGCGGTACGGGAGTGCTCACCCGTACGCTGCCGAGCGTCAGGAGGTCGCCGAGGAGGACGCGTACGACGCCCACCGGCAGGTCGGCGTCGGCCGCAAGCTCCGCGACCGACAGGGGCTCGTCCCGGCACAGCGCGAGCAGCGCGTTGTGCTCGGGTTCGAGCGCGGGATCGTCGGCGGCGCCGGGTTCGGCGAGCACCAGGGCGATCAGGTCCAGGGCGGCGACCGCCGTGCCGGGCCGGGTACGGCCGCCGGTCATGGCGTACGGGCGCACCAGGGGTCCGGCCGCGTCGTCGTACCAGTGGCCGTCCGGCCCGCGCTGGTGCCCGCCGTTCATCACCCGCGCGCCGGTCAGCCAGCGACCGGGCCGGCTGCGCCGAGGCGCGGCGGGGTGTGCAGGTGCTCGCCCACGCGCTTGACGAGGCGGGCCATCTCATAGGCGATCAGGCCCACATCGGCGCCCGCCCCGGTGAACACCGCGAGGCAGGAGCCCTCGCCCGCGGCGGCCACGAAGAGGAAGCCCTGGTCGAGTTCGACCATGGTCTGCCGGACCTGACCGGCTGCGAAATGGCGTCCGGCGCCCTTGGCGAGGCTGTGGAAGCCCGAGGCGACGGCCGCAAGGTGCTCGGCGTCCTCGCGGGTCAGCCCGCGCGAGGAGCCCACGGCCAGGCCGTCACCCGACAGCACCACGGCGTGGCGAACGTGGGCCACCCGGTCGGTGATGTCGTCCAGCAGCCAGTCCAGTTCACCGGACCGGTTCGATGCGTCGATCATCTGTGCTCTCCTTCGCGGGGTGCCGGGTCCTTGGTGCGGGCGTGGTCCTGCTCGCCGTCCTCCGGCGTGGTGTCCGCACCGTCCTGGTCGTCCGGCCCTCCGGGGCCGGGCCGGACGCCGACACGCTGCGGGGCGGGCCGCAGGGGGCGCGGGCCGGCCGGTTCCCCGTCGGCGGCGTCGCGGACTCCGGCACCGCCGCCTCGGATCCAGCCGCGGCGGAATGCGGCCATCGTCGAGCGCGCCTGCTCGGCCGTCCGTTCGGGGACGTCGTGCTCCACGCCCTGCGTCCCAGGCAGGCGTTCGGGTGCGCGAGGCTCCAGGAGCTGCGGGGCGAGGCTCGCGCGGCGTACGCGGCGCGGGAGTCCTCCGTCGGCGGCGGGCACGGCCGCGGGGGCACCGACGGCCGCGGGAGCGGACGCCCCGTCCCGGGCCGGGGCGGGCCCGGGCACGGGCACGGGCACCGTGGGCTCCGGCAGGCGGACGGGCCGGGGCGCGGAAGGGCGCGGCAGCCCGTCGCCGTCGCCGCGCGGGGAGGCCGCCGCTGGGGGCGGGACCTCCGCGGGCCCCTGGAGGGGTCCGTGCGGGCCGGACGCCGCGCCCCCCGTCCCCACGCCCCGTGGGGCGCGGGCCTCGGGTGCCCTCATGTCGAGCAGGGCGGTGGGCAGCAGGACGACGGCGGTGGTGCCGCCGTACGGGGAAGTGCGCAGGGAGACCCTGACGTCGTGCCGCCGGGCGAGCCGGCTGACGACGAACAGGCCGAGCCGGTCGCTGTCGAACAGGTCGAACGCCTGGGTCCGGGCGATGCGCCGGTTCGCCTCGTCCATGGCCTCCTTGCCCATGCCGAGCCCGCGGTCCTCGATCTCCAGGGCATAGCCGTTGCCGACCTGTTCGCCGTAGACGCGCACCTTGGTGTGGGGCGGGGAGAACTGGGTGGCGTTCTCGACGAGTTCGGCGATCAGATGGGTGAGGTCGGCGACCGCCGAGCCGACGACCGCCGCAAGGGGGAGCCGGCGGACCTCGACGCGGGCGTAGTCCTCGACCTCCGCGACGGCGGCGCGCACCACATTGGTGAGGGGCACGGGTTTGCTCCAGGCGCGGCCGGGAGCGGCGCCGGAGAGGATGATCAGGCCCTCGGCGTGCCGCCGCATCCGGGTGGTGAGGTGGTCGAGCCTGAACAGGTCCTCCAGCTCGCCCGGGTCCTCGGTGCGCCGTTCCATGCTGTCGAGCAGCGCCAGTTGACGGTGCACGAGGACCTGGCTGCGGCGCGCGAGGTTGACGAAGACGCCGGAGACCCCGTTGACCAGTTCGGCACGCTCCGCAGCGGCGCGCAGCGCGGCACGCTGCACCGTGGCCAGTGCCTCCGCGACCTGGCCGATCTCGTCGGCGCCGTGCCTGCCGAGGGGCGCCTCCTTCGCGAGGTCGATCTCCTCCCCGGCGCGGAGCCGACGCATGGCGCGCGGCAGTTTGCGGCGGGCGAGTTCGAGCGCGGTGTTGCGCAGGCCGATCAGTTCGACGACGAGGCCGCGGCCGATGCGTACGGAGATGAACAAGGAAGCGACGACACCGAGGAGGCCGAGCAGCACGGCGATGCCCGAGGTGCTCAACAGGCCCTGTGCGATGGGCCGGTCGGCGGGTGCGGCGGCCGTGGCGACCTTCTCCAGACCGGACAGCACCTGCCCGGCGGCCCGGTCCCAGGAGGCGGGGCCCGCGCGGTCCACGGCGTCCTTGCCCGGCCCGGCGTCGAGGACGGCGTCCTCCATCGCCTCGAGGTCCGCGTACGCGGTGGAGCGGGTCAGCCGCTCCCAGGCGGTGCGGCCGGCACCGCCGAGGTCGGCCGTGCAACCCGCGAGCAGCACGCGGCGGGCGGTGACGGCACCGCTCAGGTCGCGGTAGCGGTCCGTGGGAAGCCCACGGGTGAGGGCGGCCGCGGCGAGCAGGGCGTCCTCGCGGGACAGCTGTTCGGCAGCGCGGCCGATCTCCAGGGCGGTGCGCTCGCCACGGGACGTGGCAAGGGCGCCGCCGATCGCGAAGCCGTCGGTCACGGCGTCGGTGTAGGCGCGGTACGTCTGCCGCCAGTCCGCCGCTCCCCGGGTGATGCCGGGACGGAGCCTGCGCAGGCGCTCCAGGTCGCCGACGAAGGTGCGCACCCGCACGGCCGCGGTGCCCGGCAGGCCGGTGCCGTCGGCGACGGTGTGGCCGCCGCCCAGTTGCAGCAGGGCGGCCGCGCGATCGGTGGCCGTGGCGCGCCTGCTCAGTTCGGCGGCGGCCTCGGTGGTGGGCCGCGCCAGGTAGCGGGTGGCGGCGCGGCGTTCGGCCTGCAGGGCGGTCACGGTGCCCGCGACCGGCTCGCGGATCGTTTCTGCAATGCGCTGGGCACGCAGCCGCCCGGAGAGGTCCTGGGCCGTGGTGACGGCGGCGAAGGCCCACAGCGCCATCAGGGAGACGACGGGCACCATGAGAAGGGAAACGATCTTCGCGCGCACGCTCCTCGGGCGCAGGCTCAGCCCGCCCTGTGCGGTCCCGCCGTCCCGTCCGCCGTCGGCCGCGTGAGAGGACGACTCCTCGTCCGCGGGGAGTCCGGCATGCGCTCTGCGCCCCCGTGGCGGCGTCACAGGGCCCCCTCGCCGACTCGCTGGGCCGTCGCGGAGGCGAGGCGTTCCCTGGCCGTCGGGGAGAGCGCGACGAAGGCCGAGGTGAGGAAGAGGTAGGAACCCAGCCCGACGATCAGGGGGAAGAGGAACGCGGTAGCCCCGGAGCCTGACAGCACGTCCGCCGAGGGCCGGACCCGGACCTGCACGGCGAGCATCCCGGTGTAGTGCATGCTGCTGACCGCCGCGCCCATCACCAGGGAGGCGCCGGCGACGACCACGGGCCGGTGGATGGTGAGCGCGGCCCAGAGGGCGGCGGTCGCGGCGGCCCAGGCGATGACGACGGAAAGGGCCACGAGCCACGGTTCGTAGGACACCGCGCCGTGCAGCCGTACGGCGGCCATGCCCAGGTAGTGCATGCTGGCCACGCCGACACCCGTGGTGAGGCCGCCGATCACGAGGGCCCGGAAGCGGCCGTCGCCGTAGCCGACGGCGAAGACGCCGAGGCCGACGACCACCATGGCGACGGCGAGGCTGAGGACGGTCAGGGGGACGCTGTAGCGGATCTCGGTGCCGCTGACGCGGAAGCCGAGCATGGCGACGAAGTGCATCGTCCAGATGCCGGTGCCGAGCGCGCTCGCGGCGGTGATCAGCCAGTTGCGCCGGGAGCGGCCGGTCGCTGCCAGGGCCCGTACGGTACAGCGCAGTCCGAGCGCCGCGCCGACGCACGCCATGGCGTACGAGAGCAGCGGGGTCAGCCAGCCGAAGGCGGCGTGGTCGATGTGTCCCATGGCCCCGGGACGCTAGTGCGAGGGTGCTCGCACGCTCGGGCCATGACGGAACCCTGCCTTATTTGACAACGTGCTTTACGGATACCGTTCCCCGGCGATCGCGTGCAGCACGAACCTGCACAAAGGAGTCGGGTTTCAGCCACTGCGCGGCGCGTACATGATGATCCCGACGCCCACCAGGCAGACCAGGGCGCCCGCCACGTCATAGCGGTCGGGCCGGAAGCCGTCCGCCACCATCCCCCACGCGAGCGAGCCCGCGATGAACACCCCGCCGTAGGCGGCCAGGATGCGGCCGAACTCGGCGTCCGGCTGCAGGGTGGCGACGCACCCGTACAGGCCCAGGGCGATGACCCCGGCCCCGATCCACGCCCATCCCCGGTGCTCGCGCAGACCCTGCCAGACCAACCATGCGCCGCCGATCTCCAGCAGCGCGGCGAGCAGGAACAAGCAGACGGAACGGAACGGGATCATGCGACCATGATGCCCCGCGTCCCGCGCGCCCCGGGGCGTGCCCCGAACCGGAGGTGGACCGTCGTGCACACCGACCCCGCGCAGATCCGCGCGTTCTTCGCCGCCCGCGCCGCCGACTGGGAGACCCGCTACCCCGACGACGCCCCCGCCTACCGGGCCGGTGTGGCCGAACTGGGCCTGCGGGAGGGCCAGGCGGTCCTCGACGCGGGCTGCGGCACCGGCCGGGCACTGCCCTTCCTGCGCGCGGCCGTGGGGGTGTCCGGCACGGTCGTCGGCGCCGACCTGACGCCTGAGATGCTCGCCGCCGCGGCGGGCGCGGGACGCCGGGAACACGGCGCCCTGCTGCTGGCCGACTGCGCCTGGCTGCCGCTGCGCGACGCCACCCTGGACGCCGTCTTCGCCGCGGGACTGATCGGGCACCTGCCGGACCCGCGGGCCTGTCTGCGCGAGCTGGCCCGGGTCACCCGGCCCGGCGGCCGGCTGGCCCTCTTCCACCCGATCGGCCGGGCGGCGCTGGCCGCCCGGCAGGGCCGTGAACTCACACCGGACGACCTGCGTGCCGAGCCCAACCTGGGGCCTTTGCTGGAGTCCTCGGGATGGACCATGACCTCCTACACGGACACCGACGAACGGTTCCTGGCAATGGCGTCGGCAAAGGCGTAGCCCGTGTTCGAACGTGAGGCCGTGAACGGCGCCCGGCACCCTCGCGCCGGACGCCCCGGCCGCCTCCGGCGCCGCCCTGGGCGGCGCGGGCGGTAGCCTGCGGACGTCCGACCGAGGAGAAGCGCGAGGCCGCCCCGTGACCCGAGAGCTCTACAACGTCCGGCTGGTGCCCCGCGAGGGGGACCCGACCCCGCTGACGGACGAGGAGGAGCAGCGCGCGCGGGCCACTCTCTTCAACGACCTCGGCCGCGCCGTCTCCGACCGCGGCTGGGTGCGCTTCCCCGCGTACTCGCCCGAGGAACGGCGACGGCTGGTCGACGTGGCCCGCCGACTGGGCGCGTACTGGGGCACGGAGGTCGGCGTGGAGGCCGAGGACCACTGCTCCATGCGGCTGTTCCTCCCCGGGTACGGCCCGCGGGAGACCGCGGTCACGCCCGCCGTGGAGGGCCGTAACTGACGGCCCGCGCCGGTCCGGGACCCGGAGCCCGGGCTCCGGGTCCCGGACCCGGTGAGGTCGGCCGACCCCTCAGCCTTCCGGGAGCCCGAGCAGCGACCGGGCGACCGCCCGCGGCGGGACCCCGCGTTCCTGGGCGAGCACCACGACAGCACGCCGGGCGAGTTCACTGATCCCGAACATCAGCGCCTCCGGGGTGACCCGCGCCGAGGCGGCCTCGAGGGCCTGCTCGTCCCCCTCCACGGAGGCCGCGACATGGGCGGCGGCCGCCTCGAAGAGGTTGCGCTCCCGGGATGCCCGGCGTGCGGGCTCCGCACCGGGCGGCGGGGCCTTCACGGACCTTACCGGCGGCCGCGCCGCGGTGAACCTCCGGAGCCAGGTGGCCATCCGCATCACCCCTCTCACCCAGGGGCGTTCCCGCCCGCGGGCAGCCGGAACCCCGGCAGGTCCGGGTCGCCGCTGTCGGCGGTGAGCACGAGGGGGGCGCCGGGGACGCCGGGCTCCCAGCCGACGGCGAGCGCGTGCTCGACGAGCAGGCGGACGTCGCGCGGCGTCGGGTGGGCGGTGTCGGTGGCGCAGTGTCCCCACGGACCGGGCTCCGAGGCCGACACCAGATCGGCGAAGAGGGCGCGGCCGCCCGGAGCCGCCACATCCGTCACGCGGACGGAGACGACACGGCGGCAGGTGCCGTCGGGCTGGTCGGCGTGCCCGATGCGGGCGGTCCACAGGAACTCGCGCCCGTCGAAACGGAGGCGGCGGCGCCGTTTCCTCATCGCCGGCCGCCGTGGTGGGCACGGGAGTTGACCATGACGTCAGCGTAGGGGCCGCGGATCCGGCCGCCGAACGGTTTTCCACAGGGCGCGCCCCGGTCTCGACGCGGGTGTTACCGGGTGGTTAGGGTGCGCCCACCACTCGGAAATCACTGGAGGGGGGATGCCCGTGTCCGCGACGGACGACGAAGCGCTGTTCGTGCTCACGGCGGCGATGCTGACGCCCGCGCAGTTCCCGGGCGTCCTGGCCGACGACTATCCGGCGGCGTGCGCGGAGCTCGGGCTGGATCCGGTGGACGACGGCTACGGCCTCGTCTTCGGCCAGGACGGGACGGGCGCCCGGTGGACGGTGGCGATCAGCGACACGGCGCTGGTGGCCTGTGCCCTCGCCGCGTGGGACTGCGGGCTGGAGTACGACCTGTCCCCCGACGAGCGCTCCGTCGTCGCCGCGCTGCCCGGCTGGCCGCTGCCGGTCGCGGTGGCGGCGCCCGGTGTCCCCGATCCGCACGATCCGCCGGAGACGGAGGGCGGCCCGCCGCTCTCGCCGCCCGACACCACGACGTGGGGGCCGGCGCAGCGGCGCCTGGGCGCCGACGAGATAGCCCTCCGGTGGCGGATCTGGCGGGAACAGCTGGAGGCCGGGGGCGAGTCGGAGGCCTCGGACGAAGCCGACGGCTCTGGCGGCGCGGACGCGCTCCCGGAAACCGGCGCGCCGGACGGAGCGGATCAGGAGTCCACGGCCCCGAAGTCCACGGCCCCGGAGCCCGCCAACCAGGAGACCGCCGGCCAAAAGACCGCCGACCAGGAGCCCGCCGGCCAAAAGACCGCCGAGAAGAAGCCCGAGGAGCCGTCCGGGGAGGAGACCGGGGCGAACGGCATCCACCCCGGGGTGCGGCGCGCGCTGCAGGCCGCCCGGGAGTATCTGCGTACGCCCCCGCCGCCCGGCCGCATACGCTCGACCGCCGCCGGCGAGGGCGTCCGCACCCTGCGCGTGGACGGCGAGGACTGGAGCCTGGTGGCCCGCACCGACGACATCGCCTTTGTGCTGCTCGACGAGGAGCCCGGCGAGGTGCTGCCGGTCGGCCGCGGTCCCGAGCTCCCCGGCCTGCTGGAGGCCCTGGAGAAACTGGCCGTACGGCCGGCCTGAGCGCGCGCCGAGCGCGGTTCAGGCGCCGTTGCCGTCCGCGCGGACCTTGTCGTCGACCTTGCGCGCGGCGACCAGGACCGGGTCCCACACCGGCGAGAACGGCGGGGCGTAGCCGAGGTCGAGCGCGGTCATCTGCTCGACGGTCATACCCGCGGTGAGCGCCACGGCGCCGATGTCCACGCGCTTGCCCGCACCCTCGCGGCCGACGATCTGCAGCCCGAGCAGCCGCCCGGTCCGCCGCTCGGCGATGGCCTTGACCGTCATCGGGGCGGCGCCGGGGTAGTAGCCGGCCCTGCTGGTGGACTCGATGACCGCGGTGACGTACTGCAGCCCGGCGGCCCGGGCCTGGGACTCCTTCAGCCCCGTGCGGGCGATCTCCAGGTCGCAGACCTTGCTGACGGCCGTGCCCACCACGCCCGGGAAGGTGGCGTAACCGCCGCCGATGTTGGTGCCGATGACCCGGCCCTGCTTGTTGGCGTGGGTGCCCAGCGGGATGTGCTGCATGCCGCCGGAGACCAGGTTGAGGACCTCCACGCAGTCCCCGCCCGCCCAGATCGCCTCCTCGCCGCGCACCCGCATCGCGCGGTCGGTGAGCAGCCCGCCGTGCGCGCCGATCGGCAGCCCCGCGTCGCGGGCGAGTCCGGTGTTGGGCGAGACACCGAGACCGAGCACGACGACGTCCGCCGGGTACTCCCCCACGTCGGTGGCCACGGCGCGGACCCGGCCGTCCGCCCCGGTGAGCACCTCGCGCACCGGGGCTCCGGTGACGACGGTGATGCCGAGGCACTCCATGGCCTCCCGCACGAGCCGCCCCATGTCCGGGTCGAGGGTCGCCATGGGCTGCTCGGAGCGTTCCACCAGGGTGACCCTCAGCCCGTGCCGCAGCAGGGCCTCCGCCATCTCCACGCCGATGTAGCCGCCGCCGACCACGACGGCGTCCCTCAGGGGCCTCCTGTCGAGGGCCTCGATGATGTCCTCGCCGTCGTCGAGGATCTGCACGCCGTACACGCCGTCCGAGTCGATCCCGGGGATCGGGGGCCGCTTGGGCACGGCGCCGGTGGCGATGACGAGCTGGTCGTACCCCGTCCACTCCTCCGCCCCGAGGACGTCCCGGGTGCGCACCCGCCCGCGGTCCCGGTCGATCTCGACGACCTCGGTGCCGAGCCGCACGTCGATGTCGCGGGCACGGTGCTTCTCGGGCGTGCGGGCGATCAGCTTGTCGGGGCCGGTGGCGTCCCCGGCGATCCAGTACGGGATCCCGCACGCCGAGTACGAGGTGCGGCGCCCGCGTTCGAAGGCGACGACCTCCAGTTCGTCGGGCCCCTTCCTCCTGCGCGCCTGCGACGCCGCCGACATCCCCGCGGCGTCCCCACCGATGACCACCAGCCGTTCCCTCATGTCCCGCAGCGTATGCGCCGCCCCGGTGTCCCGCGCGATCACCCCGTTGCCGCAGACTGGGCGCCATGGACCTGCAGATCACCGCGACCTCCCCGGACCATCCGGCGACCCTCCTCGACCTGCCGTGGAACGTGCCGCTGGAGGAGTGGCCCGAGGAGCACCTGGTGTCCCTGCCCCGCGGCATCTCGCGGCACGTCGTCCGCTTCGCCCTGGCCGGCGACGAGGTCGTGGCGGTCAAGGAGGTCGGCGAGTGGGCGGCCGTCCGCGAGTACGGGCTGCTGCGCGACCTGGACCGCATGGGCATACCCGCGGTCGACGCCCTCGCCGTCGTCACCGGCCGCACCGACGACCGCGGCGAGCCGCTGGAGCCGGTGCTGATCACCCGCCACCTGGGCGGCTCGCAGCCGTACCGCTCGATGTTCGAGACGACGATGCGCCCGGGCACGGTCAACCGGCTCCTGGACGCGCTCGCCGTGCTGCTGGTCCGGCTGCACCTGGCGGGCTTCGCCTGGGGCGACTGCTCGCTGTCGAACACCCTCTTCCGGCGGGACGCGGGCGCCTACGCCGCGTACCTGGTGGACGCCGAGACCGGGCAGATCCAGCCGGCCCTCTCGCGCGGCCAGCGGGAGTACGACATCGAGGTGGCCCGGGTGAACATCGCGGGCGAGCTGATGGACCTGGAGGCGGGCGGTTCGCTGCACCCGTCGGTGGATCCGGTCACCTTCGGGCAGGCCATCGCGGACCGCTACGAGGAGCTGTGGCACGAGCTCACCCGCGAGTCGGTGTACCCGGTGGCCAAGCGGCACTACATCGACCGGCGCATCCGGCGGCTGAACGACCTCGGCTTCGACGTCGCGGAGATGCAGATCCAGAAGTCGCCCGACGGCGACGACGTCACCTTCCTGCCCAAGGTCGTGGACGCCGGGCACCACCAGCGCCAACTGCTCCGCCTCACCGGCCTGGACGCCGAGGAGAACCAGGCCCGCAGCCTCCTCAACGACCTCGAGACGTGGATGGCCTCCCAGGAGGACTACGCCCCCGGCGACCCGCTGGGCGCCCGTCCCGAGGTGCTGGCCCACCGGTGGGTGCGCGACATCTTCCGGCCGACGGTCCGCGCCGTGCCGCGCGAGCTGCGCGGCTCGCTTGACACCGCGCAGATCTACCACGAGCTGCTGGAGCACCGCTGGCTGATGTCGGAGCGGGCGCAGGGTGACGTGGGCCTGGACGCGGCGGTCGAGGACTACATCCACAACGTGCTCCTGGCGTCGCCGCAGGGGCCCGCCGTTCCCCTGCCGCCGGACTAGGACCAGGCCGTAGTCTCGACGGGTGACCGACCGGAGTTCGCTGAGGGGCGTCTTCGACGAGGACGCCGAGCTGTACGACCGGGTCCGCCCGGGGTATCCCGGCGTGCTCTTCGACGACCTGGCCGCGGTGGCGGGCCTCGGTCCCGGCGCGCGTGTGCTGGAGATCGGCTGCGGGACGGGGCAGGCCACCGTGCCGCTCGCGGAGCGCGGCTTCCGGGTCACGGCGGTCGAGCTGGGGCCGTCGATGGCGGCGGTCGCCCGGCGCAGGCTGGCCGGGTTCCCCGGGACCGAGGTGGTCGTCTCCGCCTTCGAGGACTGGCCGCTCCCGGACGAGCCGTTCGACGCCGTCGTCTCGGCCACGGCGTTCCACTGGGTCGACCCCGCCGTGGCGGTCGTCAAGGCCGCCGACGCGCTGCGTCCCGGCGGGGTGCTGGCCGTCGTCGCCACCCACCACGTGGACGGCGGCTCCCGGGCCTTCTTCGCGGACGTGCAGGAGTGCTACGAGCGCTTCGACCCGGCGACGCCGCCCGGCCTGCGGCTCCGCGCCGCGGCCCTCGTCCCCGCCGACAGCGAGGAGACGGACCGCTCCGGGCGCTTCGGGCCGGCCGTCTTCCACCGCTACGAGCGCGAACTGCCGTACACCACGGCCGAGTACCTCAACCTGCTGCTCAGCTACTCCAACCACCGCGCCCTTCCGGCCGCGCGGCGGGAAGGGCTGCTGGCCTGCATCCGGGCGCTGGCCGACGGCCGATACGGCGGCCGCGTCGTCAAGCGGTACCTGACGGAACTGCGGATCACCCGGCGTCTGTGACCGGCAGGGCCGGGACGACACGGGTCAGGTCCGAGTGCCCCCGGGGCCGCGCGTCGCGGAGATCGTGAGGCGTACGTAGTCCACGACGGGCTCCGGCAGGCGCCCGGCCACGGCGCGGACGAAGGCCTCGTGCTCCTCGGCGGGGAGGCGTTCCAACTGCCCGCCGAGGACGACGACGGCCAGGTAGGAGAGCAGTTGCGAGCCCGGTTCGAGGCGGGCGGGGTCGGGCGCGAGGGCGACCTCGACGTCGGTGAACCCGGCCTCCCGCAGGCGCCGTTCGGTCTCCTGGACGCCCGCGAAGTTCCAGACGGCGGGCTGCGGGCCGAGGACCTCGTCGACGGCGGTGGAGACGCCGGCGATGTTGCCGCGCCCGCCGCATTCGGCGACGAGGCGTCCGCCGGGGCGCAGGACGCGTGCGACGCCGCGGAAGAGCGCGGCGTGGTCGGGGAGCCAGTGGAAGGTGGCGACGCTGGTGACGGCGTCCACCGTGCCCGTCACAGGGAGCGGACCGGTGATGTCGGCGTGCACGACCTCGACGCGGTCCAGACGCCCGGCGAGGCGCTCGCGGAGCCGCTCCAGCATGCGCAGCGAGCCGTCGACGGCGACGACCCGGCCGTGCGGGAGCAGGCCGAGCAGCGCCTCCGAGTCACGTCCGGTGCCGCAGCCGAGGTCGAGCACCCGCTCGTCACCGCGCGGGGCGAGGCGGTCCAGGGTCCTGCGGCCCCACTGCGCGTGGGGCAGCGGCAGGCTGTCGTACGTGGTGGCGTCCCATTCCCGCGTCATGGCCGCCACGCTAGTCACGGCTGTCCGTCAAGTGATACCCATATCTCACATAGTGGTCAGCGAGAGACACACAGACGGCAGCGGAGGAACGCGCATGACGGCGATCGAGGTACGGCCCGTGGGATGGGTGACCGGTGGCCGCGTACCGGTCGAGGACGACGCCTGGGGCGGCGTCGAGGCGGTGATCCGGCTGGACGGGGAGCGGTTCGGGCCCGAGGCGCTGTACGGCCTGGACACCTTCTCCCACCTGGAGGTCGTCTTCCACTTCGACCGGGTCCCCGAGGAGCGGGTGGAGACCGGCGCGCGCCATCCGCGCGGGAACACCGGGTGGCCGCTGATCGGCATCTTCGCCCAGCGCGGCAAGAACCGGCCCAATCGCCTGGGTGTGTCGCGTTGCAAGATCTTGCGCGTCGACGGGCTGAATGTCCACGTCGCGGGGCTCGACGCCGTGGACGGGACGCCGGTACTCGACCTCAAGCCGTGGATGGCCGAGTTCGGACCGCTGGACACGGCGTTCCAGCCCGCGTGGGCCACCGAGTTGATGCGCGACTACTACTGAGCGTCCGCGTGCGGGACCCCTTTACCGCCCTGTCATGTCTCAGTAATCTCATGAAGATTCTTGCAGTAACTTGCAGGAAACCAACGGCTGTTCCTTTCGTGGCGCGCGGGAGGGCCTGCCTCACCCGCACCGGCCGCCGCCCCCGGCGGCCCCTGCCCGAGGAGCCCCCGTATGACCCCACCCGCGCGCTCCGGACGCCATCGAGCGCTGCGCACCGTGCTGTTGCTCGTCGGCGGCCTGCTGCTCGGCCTGCTGCCGACGGGCCTGTCCTTCGCCGCCACGTCGGCGACGGTCTACTACCGTCCCGCCTCCGCCTGGACCACCGTCAACCTGCACTACGCGCCCACCGGGGGTGCCTGGACCACCGTGCCGGGCGTCACCATGGAGGCGGCCTGCGCCGGCTGGTACTCCAGGACCGTCGACCTGGGCGGCGCCGGCGGGCTCTCCGCCGCCTTCACCAACGGCAGCGGCGCCTGGGACAACAACGGCGGCGGCGACTACCGGCTCGGCACCGGCACCAGCGCCGTCTCCTCCGGCGCGGTGACCACGGTCGACCCGTGTGCCGGCGCCGCACCGACCAGCGCCACCGTCTACTACGCGACCGCCAACCGCGACTGGCCGTCCTACCATCTCCACTGGGCCCCCGCCGGCGGCTCCTGGACCACCCCGCCCGGTACGCGGATGACCGCGGCCTGCACGGGATGGGTCAAACTGACCGTCGACCTGGGCACCGCGACGTCCTGGCAGGCCACCTTCACCAACGGCAGCGGCACCTGGGACAACAACGGCGGCGGCAACTACCGGCTCGGCACCGGCACGATCACGGTGAAGGACGGCGCCGTCGCCCACAGCGAACCGTGCGACGGCACCGGGGAGCCGGCCGGTCACGGCGCCACCGTCTACTACGCCACGGACACCGTGGGCTGGGCCGCGTACAACCTGCACTGGGCACCGGCCGGCGGCGCCTGGACGGCCGTCCCCGGCGTCGCCATGGAGGCCGCCTGCGCCGGCTGGGTGCGCAGGACCGTCGACCTGGGCACCGCGACCTCCTGGCAGGCCGCGTTCAACAACGGCAACGGCACCTGGGACAACAACAACGGCGGCAACTACCAGCTCACCGAGGGCGTCAGCACGGTCAGGAACAGGGTCGTGACCCGGGACGCCGACGACCCGTGCGCCGAGTCCGAGCCGGACACGACGGCACCCACCGCCCCCACCGGGCTGACCGCGAAGGCGACCGGCACGTCGGTCGTGGTCGGCTGGACCGCCGCCACCGACGACACCGCCGTCACCGGCTACGAGGTCACCCGCACCGGCGGCACCAAGGGCACGTCGATCGCGCACGTCGGCTCGACCGTGACGAGCCAGACCGGCCTGGAGGAACGCACGGCCTACACCTACACGGTCAGGGCGCTCGACGCGGCCGGCAATGTGTCGGCCGCCTCCGCCCCCGCCACGGTCACCACCGGCGAGGCCCCGCGCACCACCCCCGGCGAACCGCTGGGCGGCGACCCGCGCAAGGACCCGATCTACTTCGTCCTCACCGCCCGCTTCCACGACGGCGACGCCTCGAACAACCGCGGCGGCAGCCAGCACGTGAAGTCCGGCAACGCCGCGGGCGGCGACCCCATGTTCCGCGGCGACTTCAAGGGGCTGGTCGACAAGCTCGACTACGTCAAGGGCCTCGGCTTCTCCGCGATCTGGATCACGCCCGTCGTCCTCAACCGCTCGGACTACGACTACCACGGCTACCACGGCTGGGACTTCTACCGGGTCGACCCCCGCCTGGAGTCGGCCGGCGCCTCCTACCAGGACCTGATCAACGCCGCGCACGCCAAGGGCATCAAGGTCTACCAGGACGTCGTCTACAACCACAGCTCGCGCTGGGGCGCCAAGGGCCTGTTCACGCCCACCGTGTACGGCGTGCGGGACTCCCAGTGGAGCTGGTACTACGACGGGAGGCAGGACGGCTTCGAGTACGACGGCCTGACGGTCGAGCCGGTCTCCGGCAAGTCGTACTACAACGGCGACCTGTGGTCGACCGCCGAGCCGTCCGGCAACACCTGCGTCAACTGGGGCGTCCCCACCGGCGGCAGGAGCCCCGAGGGCTACACCCTCTACAACTGCCAGTGGCCGAGCCCGACCTCGGGCATGTTCCCCTCGAAGTACTACCACCGGTGCTGGATCGGCAACTGGGAGGGCGAGGACTCCCGCAGCTGCTGGCTGCACGAGGACCTGGCCGACTTCAACACCGAGAACGCGCAGGTGCAGAACTACCTCATCGGCGCCTACGACAAATACATCGGAATGGGTGTGGACGGCTTCCGGATCGACACCGCCGTGCACATCCCGCGCGTCACCTGGAACCGCCGCTTCCTGCCCGCCATATACGACGCCGTCACGACGCGGTTCGGCGCGCAGAAGGCGAAGGACTTCTTCGTCTTCGGGGAGGTCGCGGCCTTCGTCAACGACAAGTGGAACCGCGGCTCGGTCAACCACTCGGCGCAGTTCTACACCTGGAAGGAGCGCAGGACCTACAGCGACGACGACGCCACCGCCGCGCTGGAGCAGTACACCTACGAGGAGCAGCTGGGCACCGGCAACCAGCCGGTCTCCGACAACGCCTTCCTGAACGGCAACAGCTACCACACCCCGGACCGGAGCCGGTTCTCCGGGATGAACATCATCGACATGCGGATGCACATGAACTTCGGCTCCGCGTCGAACGCCTTCAACAACGGCAAGGACTCCGACGACAGCACCAATGACGCGACCTACAACGTCGTCTACGTCGACAGCCACGACTACGGACCCAACAAGTCGTCCTTCCGCTACGCCGAGGGCACCGACGCGTGGGCCGAGAACATGTCGCTGATGTGGACCTTCCGCGGCATCCCGACGCTCTACTACGGATCGGAGATCGAGTTCCAGAAGGGCAAGCAGATCGACTGCGGCCCGAGCTGCCCGCTGGCGTCCACGGGGCGCGCCTACTACGGGACGCACCTGGAGGGCGAGGTCACCGCCTCCGGCTTCGGCAGCGTGAGCTCCGCGTCCGGACAGGTGGCCACGACCCTCGCGCAGCCGCTGGTCAAGCACGTGCAGCGGCTCAACCAGATCCGGCGGGCGGTTCCGGCGCTGCAGACGGGCCAGTACTCCACCGCCGGGGTCGCCGGCGAGATGGCCTTCAAACGCCGCTACACCGACGCCGTCACCGGCGTGGACAGCTTCGCGCTGGTCACGGTGAGCGGCGGCGCCACGTTCAGCGGGATCCCCAACGGCACGTACAAGGACGCGGTCACCGGCGCGGTGAGGACCGTGACCGGCGGAAGCCTGTCGGTCGACGCGCCCGGCAAGGGCAACCTGCGCGTGTACGTCCTCGACCTGGGCGGCGGCAACGCCGCGCCGGGCAAGGTCGGCTCGGACGGGCCCTACCTGAGGTGACGCACCGGATCCGCCGCCGCGGTCCTCCCCGCGGCGGCGGATCCGGGGCACGGGGACGCCCCGGGACACCCGGGGCAGCGGGGCATCCGGGTGAGGTCCGACGTCCGCCCGGCGTGTCCTCTCCCCGCGTTCCGGTCATATGAGCTGATGTTCATTTCATGGGTTCACACCGTGCGGCCAAACACGCGCGCCGCCGCGCGGCCGGACGTCCGAGCCGCACCACGCGCGTCTGGGCCACGGCCGCAGCGACGGCCGGCGTCGTCGCCGTGGCCGCCCTCGGGGTGCACAGCGCGATCATCCACACCGACCCGCCCGCCGTCCACGCCCGCCCCGCGCCGAGCCCGCAGCTCATGCCCTTCCCCGACCTGGCCGCCCGGGCCAGGCTGCAGCGCGTACCGCTCTACCCGGCCCACGAACCCGCCATCGTCCCGCGCAAGAGCTGGGGGGCCGACGAGTCGCTGCGCACCGAGCCCCCGCACTACAGCACCACGGTCAAGGCCGTCTTCCTGCACCACACCGACAGCGGCAACGACTACCGGTGCAAGGACGTGCCGCAGATCATCCAGGACATCTACTCCGGCCACATCCAGAGCCGGCACTGGGACGACGTCGCCTACAACTTCTTCGTCGACAAGTGCGGCACGATCTACGAGGGGCGCGCCGGCGGCTCCGACCGCCCCGTCACCGGGGCGCACTCGATCGGTTTCAACAAGGACACCATGGGCATCGCCGCGATCGGCACCTACGACGCGAAGGGCAGCGTCCCGCAGGCGATGGCCGAGTCGATCGCCCGGATCGCCGCCTGGAAGCTCGGGCTGTCCGACATCGATCCCCGGGGCGAGGTCGGCCTGGTCTCCAGCAGCAGCAAGAGCCGTTTCAAGAAGGGCCAGCGGGCGGAATTCCACGTCATCGCGGGTCACCGCGACGCCTATATGACCGACTGTCCCGGCAAGGAGCTGTACGCCAAGCTCCCGGAGATCCGCACCGAGGCCGCCCGGCTGCAGGGCCGCCCCCCGCTGCACACCGCGAAGAGCAAGGGCTGACCGGCCCCTCCCGTGTCAGCGGGGGGCGAGCGCCAGCAGCGCGACGTCGTCGCCCACCGCGCCCGCGTACCGGCGCAGGTCCTCCCAGACCGCGTCGACGACCGCCTCCGGGGAGGGGTCGGCGCCCTCCGCCAGCCGGGCGGCGAGGCGTTCGGCGAGCGGGTAGAAGGTGCCAGAGGCGTCGCGCGCCTCGGTGACACCGTCGGTGTACGCGAGGATCACGTCCCCCGGGAGCAGCGCCACCACCGACGGCAGGGCCGGCTCCTGTCCGGGCAGGCCGGCGCCGAGCGGCGGACCGGGATCGCACTCCAGCTCCCGCACCTCGCGGTCGCGCAGCAGCAGCGCGGGCGGGTGCCCCTGGCAGACCAGCCGCACCCGTGACCCGTCGTCGGGGAACTCCAGTAGCAACGCGGTGGCGAACAACTCGTCGTTCCCGGCGGCGTCCAGGGAGAGCCGCCGTTCGAGGCGCCCCGCCACGCCGCGCAGCTCCCGCTCGTCGAGCACCCCCTCGCGGAAGGCGCCGAGCAGCGCCGCGACCGTGCCGACCGCGGCGAGGCCGTGCCCCTGGACGTCGGCGACCAGCGCCCGTACGCCGTGGGGCCCGGGCCGCACGTCGTACAGGTCGCCGCCCACCAGGGTGCCGCGCTGCGCGGCCCGGTACAGGGCGGCGCAGCGCACCCGCCCCACGGTGCCGGGCACCGGGGCGAGGACGGCGAGCTGCGCCGCCTCGGCCACCTTCCGGGCCAGCACCAGGCGCCCCCGGAAGCGCTGCTGCAGCGCGGCGATGACCACGCTCAGAGCGCCGATGAGGACGACGGCGCCGAGTTCGGCGCCCACCAGCGTCCCCGAACCCACGACGGGGAGTTCCATGACGACCACGACGGCGACGGCCGTGACCGCGGTGCCCGCCACGCCGTAGGTGAGCGCGGCCAGCGGGGCCACCGCCGCGTAGTAGGCGCCGAGCTCGACATCGCCGGGCGTGACGCCCTGGGCCAGGATCAGCGCGGCGAGGAGGACGACCGGGAGCAGGCGCAGCCAGCGCGGCGGTGCGCCGATCCGCAGTGTGCCGTCCCCGGCCGGAGCCGTGCCCATGCAGGCACCGTAACCGCGGGCGGCGCGGGCCGCGCGTCTCAGCCGGTGGGCGCGGCCGCGGCCCCGACGAGCTCCGGGTGGTGCCTGCGGGCGACCTCGGGGTGGGCGCGCAGCCATCCCTTGAGCTCGTTGCGGCCGTACTCGGCGAAGAGCGGGTTGGCCGGGTCCCGGGTGGCGCCGGGCGCGCGGTGGGCGTACTCGAACGGGAGCGGGTCGACGCGTGCGTCGAGGCGCGGGTTGTAGAAGAAGGGCACGGAGTAGCGCTCGCGGGCGCCGGCCGGGCTGACCACGCGGTGGTTGGTGGCCTTGAGGTAGCCGTCCGTGGCGACCTCCAGCAGCTCGCCCAGGTTGACGACGAAGGCGCCGGGCAGCGGCGGCACGTCGTGGAAGCGGCCGTCGGAGCGCTCCACCTGCAGGCCGCCGACCTCGTCCTGGAGCAGCAGCGTGAGGAAGCCGTAGTCCTTGTGCGCGCCGACCCCCTGGCCGTCGCCGGTGGGTGCGGTGCCCGGGTAGCGGACGAGCTTGAGGTGCAGGTGCGGCTCGTCGGCGAAGGCCGCGTCGTAGAAGTCCTCGGGGGCGCCGATGGCGGCGAGCAGTTCGTGCAGCAGCCGGTGGGCGACGCGGCTGAGCCGGTCGATCCAGGCCAGGGAGAGCTCGCGGAGCTCGGGCAGGGCTCCCGGCCACTGGTTGGGGCCCTCCAGCCACCAGTACGCGGGCTCGCCCGCGGCCGGGACGTGCTGTGGGCGCTCGGCGCCGATGTCGAGCTGGTCGCGCCAGTCCCGGCTGCCGCCGGTGCGCTCCTCGCCGGTGCGGGTGTAGCCCCGGAAGTGAGGGGAGTTGAGGTTGCCGATGGCGAGCCGGTCGGCCTCGGGCAGGGCGAAGAACGCGCGGATCGCCCGCATCAGGGCGGCGGTCTCGTCGGCGGTCACGCCGTGGCCGGTGAGCTGGAAGAAGCCGACCTCGTGGGCGGCGGAGTGCAGTTCGCGGTGGAGCCGGGCACGGGCCTCGGGGCCGCGGTCCGCCGCGGAGAGGTCGATCACGGGGAGCTGGAGCGTCATGGTGTGTTGTCCGCAGGGTGAGGACCCGGCACGCCGGTGATGACCGGACGCCGCGCGGCGGGGGCCCTGGTGGGGCGGCGTCGCGGGGCCGAGTGGGAGGAGGGGGCGGGGTGGGATCAGCCGCTGCGGCGACAGGACATGCTCGTGACGCGGACGAAGTCCACATGACGGCGGCGCACGAGCAAGAGCATGGGCCAAGAGTACTGCGCAGCGTCATCCTCGTCGGTGACGCATGTCACGCGGCCCCATGAGCCGGCCGCCACGGGCGTGGGGCGACGCCATGGTCGCTCCGGGGACGGACGGGCCACGATGTGGCGGCAGCCATCCCCGACGTGCAAATGGAGGCTCCCCATGCGCCCCTGGAGAGGCGTCCCCCTGCTCGCCGCCGCAGTGCTCGCGCTCGGCGCGGCCGCGGTCCCCGCCGGTGCGGAGGCGGCCTCGGGTACGGCAGGGCACTGCGCCCGGCTGGACCGGGTCACCGTGCCCGGTGCCGAGCACCAGCAGAAGGCCTGCCTGCCCGACATGACGACCACCGCGCTGGCGGGCACCGCGTACACCGACACCGCCGACCAGGCGGGTCTGGCGGCGGCCGGCACCACCCGCCCGTCCGGTGTGCCGGGAGTGCAGGTCGACGGCTACTTCCCCGACACCTCGGGCTTCAACACCACGCACGGCTGGCGGCACGACGCCCAGTTCGTGCTGCGGCTGCCGGACCGCTGGAACGGCGGCCTGATCGTCACGGGCGCGCCCGGCACCCGCAAGCAGTACTCGCTCGACGTCCTGATCTCCGACTGGGCGATCGCCCGGGGCTACGCCTTCGCCTCCACCGACAAGGGCAACAGCGGGCCGGACTTCTACACCGACGGCCGCCGCCCCGGCGACGCGATGGCCGAGTGGAACCGGCGCACGACCCAGCTCACGGTGGCCGCGAAGGCGGCGGTGGCCTCGCGCTACGGCCGCGCGCCGCACCGTACGTACATGACCGGCATCTCCAACGGGGGCTACCTCACCCGCTGGCAGCTGGAGCACCACCCGGCGCTCTACGACGGCGGCGTGGACTGGGAGGGCACGCTATGGACGGCGGACGGCCCCAACCTGCTGACCTCGCTGCCGGTCACCGTGGCCCGCGCCCAGGGCCGGGCCGGCGACGCGGACCTGCTGGCGGCGGGCTTCGCGCCGGGCTCGGAGTTCCTGTGGGCCTACCACCAGCAGGCCTACTGGGGCCTGACGCAGAAGGTGTACCGCGCGTTGTTCGACCCCTCGTACGACCCCGCCTGTCCGGGCGCGAGCGCGGGTACGACCGTGCCGGAGATCCTGGCGCCCTGCGCGTCGGACGCCGACTACGACTACGCGGCGCGCCCGGCCGCCGTGCACCGGGCCGTCGGCCGGGTGTCGCTCACCGGACGCATCGGCAAGCCGATGATCACCCTGCACGGCACCCTGGACACGCTGCTGCCGATCGCGACCGACTCGGACGTCTACGCCCGCATGATCGACTCCGCGGGCCGGGGCGGGCTGCACCGCTACTACACGATCGAGGGCGGCAACCACGTCGACGGCCTCTACGACACCTACCCGGACCGGCTGCGCCCGATCCTGCCCTGCTACCGGGCCGCGTTCGACGCACTGACCTCATGGGTGGAGCGGGGCCGTACGCCGCCCGCCGACCGCACGGTACCCCGGCCGGCCGGCGGCGACGTGGTCGACTCCTGCGCGCTGAACTGAGCTCAGACCCGCTCGAGCGGACGGTGCGGCCCCTCGGGGAACTCGACGGCGATCGGGTCCCCGGGCCGCACCTCCCCGCCGTGCAGCACCACGCCCATGATCCCGCCCTTGCGGACGACCGCGCCCTGCTCGTCCCGGCCGACGACCTGCTTGAGCAGGCCCTGCCGGAAGCCGTCGATCTGCAGGCAGGGGTTGCGCAGCCCGGTCACCTCGACGACGGCCTGATCACCGAGCCGCAGCCGTGTCCCGACGGGCAGGCCCAGCAGGTCGATGCCGCGCGTGGTGACGTTCTCGCCGAGCTCGCCCGGGGCGACCTCGAAGCCGGCCGTGAGCAACTCGTCGTGGAGTTCGCCGTGGATCAGGTGGACCTGGCGCAGGTTGGGCTGCGTCGGGTCCTGGGCCACCCGCGACCGGTGCTGCACCGTCACCCCGAGGTGGGCGTCGCCCTCCACGCCGAGCCCCGCCAGCAGGCGGATCCTGTCGCGGACGGGCTTGCTGAAGTGGTGTCCCTCGTCGCGGCTGACGGCGGTCACGGTCGCGGTCATGCTCCCCCTCGGTCGGTCGAACGCCCGGTCATTCTAACGAAGGGATTCCTTGAACTTTCAACGATAGCCGCGTAATCTCAGACCATGCCTGTTCGCCGTTTGAACCACGCCGTGCTCTACATCCGTGACGTCGCGCGCTCCGTCGAGTTCTACACCGCCGTGTTCGGCTTCAAGGTCGACGCGGAGATCCCCGGCCGCGCCGCCTTCCTGAGCGCCGAGGACACCCTCAACGACCACGACCTCGGACTGTTCGCCATCGGCCCCGACGCCCCCGGCCCCGAACAGGGCCGCGTCGGGCTCTACCACCTGGCCTGGGAGGTCGGCACACTCCGTGAACTGGCCGACACCGCCCGGCTGCTCACCGAACGCGACGCGCTCGTCGGCTCCAGCGACCACCTCGTGTCGAAGTCGCTGTACGCCAAGGACCCGGACGGCAACGAGTTCGAGGTCATGTGGCGCGTCCCCCGCGAGGACTGGCCCGAGGAGCAGGGAGTCACCCGCCCCCTCCCCCTCGACCTGCAGGCATCACTCGACCGCTGGGGTCCCGACCTCACCACCGGTGCGGCCGCGGGCTCCGTCACCTGAGGGACGACCTCGCCCCGCGCGCCGTCACTTGCCGATCTGGCGCCTGCCGGACCGGCGCAGCCTGCGCCGCTGGGAAGGGTCCAGGGTGAGGTAGGCGGCCACGGGGACGCCCACGATGATCAGCAGCGCCAGCCACGCCGGCAGCACCCACAACAGGATCAGGCCGACGGCCACGCCGCCGACGGCGACCTTCGCGCGATTGGACATCTTCCCGCCTCCGTCTGCGGCACGTGCCGCACTCACTGGGGTAAACGCGGCATCACACGCGACGGTTCCCCCGTACGGCGCGCCCTGCCCGACACCGGGCAGGGCGCGACCGCCCGGGTCTCACTCGTGGTGGCGTTCGGTCAGTTCCCTGGGTTCCTGCGGGGGCGCGTCCGGCGCCGTCGCGCACTCGGGGGTGTTCTCCGGACGGTCGGCGGCGGCCGGCCGTTCGCGGTGACGGGCCGCCTCGGCGCGCACGAGCGCGCCCAGGGCCGCGTAGATGTCCACGGGCATGGCGGGGTCCTCCTGCGGGGTTCTTCCTGACGGGTGTGGGGCTGCGCTGCGGCGGGCCGCACATGCGGCGGCCGCAGGGCCCCGTCAGCAGCGCAGGACGAGGTGCAGGTGGTCCGGTCTGCCCGCGGGGGCGACGTGCCGGGCCGGGCCGTGGAGCGCGGCGCCGACGGGGTCCGGGGGGCAGGTGTCGTGGACGGCGTCCGCCGCGTGCCCCTGGACGGTTCCGGCCCGCTGCTGGGGACCGGCCTGCGGGGCGGTCCGCCGCCCGACGCTCGCCGGGAGGTTGTGCGTCTGCTTGCCCCGGTCGTCCGTGGCGGCGGCGACGGACGCCGTCGGCTCCGGCGACTGCAGGGCCACGACCCCCGGTGCGCACAACGCGTGGAGCAGGCACACCAGCGCCGCGAAAAGCCCGACCGCGGCCCCTGCCGGGACCCGACGGGAACGTCCCGCTGCG
The DNA here is from genome assembly GCF_900188405.1 of Actinacidiphila glaucinigra. Classification (GTDB taxonomy): domain Bacteria; phylum Actinomycetota; class Actinomycetes; order Streptomycetales; family Streptomycetaceae; genus Actinacidiphila; species Actinacidiphila glaucinigra. The sequence continues at coordinate 371,730 of NZ_FZOF01000004.1, forward strand.
GCATGCGGCATGCGCTGCTCCTCCGGATGCGTACCCCCCACTCTTAACCGGCGGTGCGCCGGAACCCCGTGGGTCACTGGGCTGATCGACTCACGCGTTCACCCGGGGGGCGCAATGTGGGGGGCTGCGGGTGCGTCATGGTTTCGCGCGGGCGGTCCCTTGCGGCGCGTTGTCGGGTGCGGGTGCGTTGCGCCTGCGGCGGGCTGTTTCCCCGCCCGCCCTCCCGATTGCCCGGCGCGGTCAGTGCGGGCCTGCGCTCCGTCTGTATGTGGGTCGGGGCCGCGCCGGCGCACGTCCTCAACGCTCGCGGTTTACGTCCACATCATTCGGCGCCCGGGTCCGCCGCTCGTCGTTTCCGGGCGCACCCCGCCACACCCCCTCCGGTCGTATGGGCGCATGACGGCCGGAGGGGGGTATAGAGCGGTCCGGGGTTACCGCACGCGCCTCACCGAACGCCCACACCATCCGGCTCGATGCCGGTGAGTCGGCCGCGCTACCGGTGCGCGCACCTTCGATCGGCCTGCAGCCGGGGGACCCCCTGGTGAGGGCAGCTTCCAACGGTGCGCGGAGGGACGCACCCCATCACCCCCCACCGGCCGTTGGTCGCTCATCGATACGGAGGGGGCGGGGTCGTAGGGGTGGGCGTTCTGGACGCTGACGTGTATTTGTTGTGCGGCACAGACGGTCACGACAAGTACCGCCCGCCATGCACATAAATATGCGGTACAGAATGCCCACCCCGGAGGCCCCGACCCCGGCCCACCACGAACCGCGCGAGGCCCGCACCAATCGCGCCGGGCAATCGGGAGGGAGGGCGGGGACAGCCCGCCGCAGGCGCACACAACCCGCACACAACAACCGGGCAGCCCGGCGCAGCCGCCCGCAGGCGCAAACGACCCGCACACAACAACGGGCCGCAAGGGGCACCCCTCGACACTACGGCGGCGCGCCGGGCGGTCCCCTCGGCCGCCCCGAACACCGCACCCGGTACGATCAGGGACGGCGCGCCGCCCGGAACCTCGCGGACGTGCCCCCGCCCCCCGTGTGCCCGACCGGGACGGGGCGGCGGCCGGGTCGCCGCCGGGAACCGCCACAGCGGAGACGGGGCGCTCGGCACCACCCCCCGGCTCAGGCCCCCCGGTACCGGGTGAACGCGGGGAACGCCGCCGCGAGGCCCAGCATCACGACCACCACGAGCACACCGCCCACGGCGACCGCGCCGCGCGTCCCGAACGCGGAGCCGGCCGTGCCGTGCAGGAGGTCGGCCAGCCGGGGACCGCCCGCGACCACCACGGTGAAGACACCCTGCATGCGCCCGCGCATGTCGTCCGTCGCGACGGACTGCAGGATGGCGCTGCGGAACACCATCGAGACCATGTCCGCGAATCCGGCCAGCGCCAGGAATCCCGCGGCCCACCACAGGCTGCCGCTGAGCCCGAGTCCGGTGATCGCCGCGCCCCAGCCGCAGACCGCGATGACGACCATCAGGCCGTGGCGCTTCGCGCGGGAGAAGGTGCCGGAGAACAGTCCCCCGGCGACGGCGCCGATCGGGATGGCCGCGTACAGCAGGCCGAGTGCGAAGCCCTCGTTCCAGGAGGCGTAGGTGGTGTCGGCGAGTTGCGGGAACAGGGCGCGCGGCATGCCGAAGACCATGGCGACGATGTCGGCGAGGAAGGACAGCAGCAGGATGCGCTGCGCGGTGATGTAGCGGAAGCCGGCGCCGACCTCGCGCCAGCCGCCGCGCCGGGCGACGGGCGAGCCGTTCGCCTCCAGGGGCGGCAGCGCGGGCAGTCGCCACACCGCCCACACGGTCGCGGTGAGGGCGATCGCGTCGATGAGGTAGAGGTCGGCCAGGCCGATGACGGGTATGAGGACGCCGGCGAGGAGCGGGCCGACGATCAGGCCGGTCTGCATGACGGTCGAGCCGAGCGCGATGGCTGCGGGCAGTTCCTCCGCCGGCACCAGACGGGCGATGGCGGCGCTGCGCGCGGGGGCGTTCATGCCGGCCGCCGCCTGCTGGGCGGCGAGCAGCACCATGAGCAACCAGACGGAGTGCGCTCCCGCGAAGGCCTGTACCCAGAAGAGCAGCGAGGTGACGGCGATGGCGATGTTCGTGAGCAGCATCAGCTTGCGCCGGTCCACGCTGTCGGCGACGGCCCCGCCCCACAGGGCGAACACCACCAGCGGGACCAGCCCGGCGAGGCTGGAGTAGCCGACCCACGCGGACGAGCCGGTGATGTCGTAGATCTGCTTGGGTACGGCGACGGCGGTGAGCTGGCTGCCCACGGCGGTCACCGTGGTGGAGCTCCACAGGCGGCGGTAGGCGGGGTGGCGCAGTGGGCGGGTGTCCATGAGCCAGCGTCCGCGGCGGGCGCTGCGGTCCTCTGCGGCTGTGCCGGCCGCTGTGACGCGGTCCGCGGTGGGTTCGTCGGCGGGGGCGTCCTCGGCGGTCTTCTTGCTGCTGTCCACGGGTGCTGTTGCTTCCTCGTACAACTATCGCTGACCCGCTGACACTACCCGCCCGCCCTCACCTGGCGTGAGGGCGGACGGGCAGGGCCGGGGTCAGCGCCCCGTGGGGACCGTGGTCGCGGTGCGGCGCGGGGCCGGCGGGACGTCCGCGACGCGCTGTGCGGCGGGCGCGTGCGGGGCCGCCGCGGCCAGGCCGCGCGCTCCGCCGACGAGCGGCAGCAGGGCACGCGAGCGGGCCAGGTCGAGGGTGACGGTGGGGGTGGTGTCGGGGGGCTCGACCATTCCCCCGTCGGTGCCGGCGACGATCAGCGCGAGCCGGTGCCCGGCCGGGACGACGTGGTCGGTGGCGGCCAGGGTGACGGTGGCGGTGTACGCCCGGCCCGGGACGAGCGGACGCCCCTGCCACGCGGAGGCGGCGTGCCCGAGGTCGGCCCAGCCGCGGCTCACCACGGTGTGGGTGACGTCGGCCGCGTCGGTGGCGGTGTCGCGGAAGCAGGCGCTGTCGCCTTCCGTGCTCTCGCCCCAGCATGAGCGCGTGGCCAGGTCGACGATGCCCTCCTTGGCACCCAGGAAGTCCCGGACTGTGTCCGGGCCGAGGTCGACCAGGACCGCCGAGAGGTGTGCGCTGGTGGTCGAGGAGGACGCGGTGACGGTGACCGTTCCGCTGCCGGAAAGCCTCAGGTCGCGCTTGAGGGTGCCGGTGGTGAAGACGGCCCTGGAGTCGCTCGGGGTGTCCGCCCCGGCGGCCCAGTCCTCCTCCCACTCCTGCGGCGTGTCGGTGAAGGCCGCCGTGCTGCCGGGCACGGCGGGGGCGGTGCTCAGGCCGCCCTGGCCGGGGACGGCGCCGGGGCGCAGGTTCAGCCGGGTGGGTTCGGTGCCGGCGGGCGGCCAGGAGCGGTCGGTCGTCCACCGGTCGGGGGCGCGTTCGACGTCGGCACCGGGCTCGCGCTCCACGCCGTTGCGAACGCCGAGCAGGTAGTGGTCGAACCAGCGGTGCAGGGCGGACACCCATGCGTCGCGCCGGAAGTCGAAGGGGTCGACGTGGCCGGTCTGCGACAGCCACACCTTGCGTTCCACGCCGTGCGCGGCCAGCGCGCTCCACCACTGGCCGAAGTGCTTGGTGCGGACGTTGAGGTCCTGCATGCCGTGGACGGCGAAGACGCTGGCGCGGACCTTCCCGGCGTCCTTGGTGTAGTCGCGTTCGCTCCAGAACCTGGTCCAGTCGCCGCTGCGGGGTGCCCCGTCTACGATGCGCTGCTGCACGGCGCCGCAGCGGGCGCGGGCGGCCGGGCTCTCGACGTAGTCCGACAGCCAGTCGGGGCCGGAGCCGTAGAGGGCGGCACCCTGCTGGAAGTAGTAGTCGTACCAGGAGCTGATGGCGCTGATCGGCACGATGGTGCGCAGGCCGCGCACCCCGGTCGCGGCGACGCCGTTGGCGATCGTCCCGTCCCAGCTCTTGCCGATCATGCCGACGTCGCCGGTGGACCAGCGGGCGCTCGCGGGCCGGGAGCCGGTGCGGGAGGTCCAGCCCTTGGCCCGGCCGTTCAGCCAGTCGATCACGGCCTTGGCGGAGCCGATGTCGGAGGGGCCGCCGACGTCCACGCAGCCGTCGGAGCGGTTGGTGCCGGCCAGGTCGACCAGGACGACTGCGTAGCCGCGCGGGACGAAGTAGTTGTCGTAGTACAACGGGGCCTGGACCATGCGGCCCTGGTCGTCGTAGGTCTTCAACTGGCCCTCGTTGCCGCGTCCGCAGCAGGAGTAGTAGGGGCTCGCGTCCATGATCACCGGGACCTTGCGGCCGGCGGCCGCGGGCTCGCGGGGCCGCACGATGTCGGCGGCGACCCGGTCGGTGCGGCCGTCGCCGTCGTCGTCGCGGCCCGTCTCGACCCAGACGGCCTCGCGGACGGCGTCGGCGTAGGAGTAGTCCGGCCGGCTCAGCCCGTGCCGGACGGTCCCGGCGGCGGAGGCGGCCTGCACGGTGGCCACGGGGAGGAGGACGGCGGCGAGGGCGGCGATCACGGTCGCCACCAGGGAGGTCGTTCGTATGCGGATGCGGTCGGTACGGGGGCGGGTGGTGCGCATGGGTGAAGGCACCCGCGGAAGCTAGCCGCGGTCCCGCCCGAGGGGCCAGAGCGATACCGGACAACTTGCGTGGCCGCGCGGGCACTTGTGGCGCTGCGCGACACAGGGCCGGCGCGCCGGGTTCACGCGTTCGGCTCAGCCCGGCGGTCCCCCGCACACGATCTGTGATGACCTGGTTACGCAGCCGGAGGACGGGGGCGACGGCGTGACCGCTCCCTGCCGGGGCGCGGCGCCCGGACCCGTCCCCGCGGCCGCTCACCGATGCCGACCGGCCCCGCGTCTCCCAACGGGCGGAAACGAAGGCGTGGCGATGAAAGCTGTCCCGGCCTCGGGCCGAATACCCCGGCGCGGCCTGATCTGCACGCTCGCCGTGCTGGTGGCGTTCGGGCTGCTGCTCGCCACGTGCACCGCCGTGAGGCACTCGGGCGGAACCGCCGGACCCGTCCCTACCGCGACGGCCTCCGCGAGTGCGTCCGACGCCGCGATCCGCGTGGACCTGCGGCGCTACTACACGCAGAACCCGCGCTGGAGGCCCTGCCCCGAGCGGTCGTTCCAGTGCGCGAGCCTCAGGGTGCCGCGGGACTACGCGCACCCGGAGGCGGGCGACATCGCGCTGTCCGCGATCCTCAGGCCCGCCACCGGCCGCGGCGCCGCGCGTATCGGCGCGCTCCAGATCAACCCCGGTGGGCCCGGCCTCTCCGCCGTCGACGACCTGCTGGCCTACGCCGACAGCTACTCCCCGTCCCTGCGCGCCGCGTACGACCTGGTCGCGGTCGACCCGCGCGGCGTCGGGCACAGCACACCGGTGGAGTGCGGTGCCACCGGCCTGCCGGGCGCCGGGACGCGCGGAACGCCTTCCTCGGACGAGGCCGCGATCATCGACACCTGGGCCGCCTACCACGCGGAGGTCGCCGAGGACTGCGCCCGGCGCGCCGGGCGGCTGCTGCCGCACGTGGGCACCCTGGACGCCGCCCGCGACATGGACGTCGTCCGCGCCGTACTGGGCGAGGACCGCCTGCACTTCCTCGGCTTCTCCTACGGCACCTACCTGGGCGCCACCTACGCCGAGCTCTTCCCCTCCCGCGTCGGCCGGGTCGTCCTGGACGGCGCCGTCGACCCTGCCATGGACGGCTACCACGCCTACCTCAACCAGGCCCGCGGCTACCAGATCGCGTGGGACTCCTTCGCCGCCGACTGCGCCGGCCGCGGCCGCTGCCCGGTCGGCCACTCCGTCGAGGAGGCGGGCCGGACCCTGGACGCGCTGGTCGCCGCGCTCGACCGCGCGCCCCTTCGGCAGGGCAAGGACGACCGTCTCGACGGCGAGGCCCTGCTCGGCGCGGTCGTCACCGCACTGCGCGCGCCCGACTGGGAGACGCTGCGCTCGCTGCTCGACGGTGTGCGGGCCGGCGACGCCACTGTGCTGCGGGAACTCGTGGGCTCCGAGGACGACGCGACCGGTGACGAGTCCATGACGGCGGTCAACTGCCTGAGCTCCGCGCTCGAATCGCGTTCGACCCCGGCCCAGACGCTCGCGGCGCTGCCCGAGTTCCGGCGGGCCTCGCCGCAGTTCGGCGCGTTCTACAACGAGGACCTGTCGACGTGCGCCCACTGGCCCGCGCGGCCCACGCAGGTCCCACGCCGCGTCAGCGCCCACGGCGCCGGGCCCATCCTCGTGCTCGGCACCACCCGCGACCCCGCCACCCCCTACGACCAGGCCCGGGCCCTGGCCGGCCAGCTCTCCTCGGGCCGGCTCCTGACCTGGGACGGCGACGGGCACACCGCCTACCAGCGCGGCAGCCGCTGCGTCGACACCGCCGTCGACGACTATCTGCTGCACGGTCTGCTCCCGCCCTCCGGCGCGGTCTGCCGCTGACTGACCACCCGCCCCGCGCTCCGCGCGGCGCACAGAAAGGCGTGGCCATGAACGCACCCCGACGCAGGCTCCACGGCTTCGTCGCCGTGCTCGGCAGCTGCGGGCTGCTGCTCACCGCGTGCGCGGCGGGCGACCTCCGGCAGACTCCGGCCGGGGCGCTCGCGGCCGCACCCGCAGTGGGTGCCGCCGGCGCCGTACCGGCGGAACTGGCGCGCTACTACGGGCAGAAACCGGGCTGGAAGGCCTGCGCCGGGGTGCCGTCGTTCCAGTGCGCCGACATCGAGGTGCCGCTGGACTACGACCACCCCGAGGGGGGCGACATCACCCTGGCCGCGATACGCCAGAAGGCCACCGGGAGCGGCGCCGCGCGCGTCGGCTCGCTGCAGATGAACCCCGGTGGCCCGGGCTCGTCCGCGATCGCCTACCTCCTCGGCAACGCCGACTCCTTCTCCCCCGCGGTGCGCGCCGCGTACGACCTGGTCGCGGTCGACCCGCGCGGCGTCGGCGCCAGCACCCTGGTGAACTGCGCCACCGGGACCCCCGCGGCGGCCCCGGACCCCGGTGCGCGCAGGGCGGACATCGGCGCCTCGGCCGCGGCCTACGCGGAGGTCGCGGCCGAATGCCGCCGCCACGCGGGGCGGTTGCTGCCGCACGTGAGTACCCTGGACGCCGCCCGCGACATGGACGTCATACGCGCCGTGCTCGGCGACAAGCAGCTGCACTACCTGGGGTTTTCCTACGGCACGTACCTCGGCGCCACCTATGCCGAGCTGTTCCCCTCCCACGTCGGCCGCATGGTCCTCGACGGCGCCGTCGACCCCGCCCTGGACGGATACGACTTCACGATCGGACAGGCCCGCGGCTACGAGGTCGCCTGGAAGTCCTTCGCCGCCGACTGCGCCACCCGGCCCGACTGCCCCGTCGGGCACTCGGTCCAGGAGGCCGACCGCATCCTGAACACCCTGGTGGCGACGCTGAACCGGACTCCGCTGCGGCAGGGCAAGGACATCACGGTGACGGGAGACTCCGTCCTCGGAGCGGTCGTCCTGGGGCTGCGGTCCCCGGCCTGGGAGGCGCTGCGTGCCGCGCTCGCGCAGCTGCGGGCCGGAGACACCACGGCGGTGCAGGCGCTCCTGGGCGTGGACGAGGAGAGCGACCCGGGCGACCAGTCGTACTACGCCGTGTCGTGTCTGAGCTCCACGTTGGGAACGTGGTCGACCGTCGCCCAGGCGCAGGCGGCGCTGCCCGATTTCCGGCGCGCCGCACCGCAGTTCGGCGCGTACTACGCCGGGACCCTGCCGATGTGCACCCAGTGGCCCGTCCGTCCGGACCAGTCCGCGCACCCGATCACCGCGGCCGGGGCGGCGCCGATCCTGGTCGTGGGCACTCTGCGTGACCCGGCCACCCCGTACCCCTGGGCGCAGGCGCTCGCCGGGCAGCTCTCCTCCGGGCGGCTCCTCACCTGGGACGGCGACGGGCACACCGCTTACCACCAGGGCAGCACCTGCGTCGAGAGCGCCGTCGACGACTACCTGACACAAGGTCAGCTCCCACCCTCCGGCACGGTCTGCGTCTGACGGGCGGTGGCCGCCGTGCGGGCCACGGGTGTCCGGTCCGGCAGGCGCGGGCGCATCGCGGCCGGGCTGCTGAGCGCCTGCCTGGTGCTGGCCGCCTGTTCGCCCCAGCGCCCGCACCGGCCGGCGGGCACCAAGCGGCCCGCGACCGCGACCACTCCGGTCGGCTCCGCCGCCTCTGCGGCGGCGTCCGCGGCGGCGTCGGCGGCGTCGGCGCCGGACGTGTCCCGCTACTACCGGCAGCGACTGGACTGGCGGCCCTGCCGGGAAGCGGCGTCGTTCCGGTGCACCTCGGTGACGGTGCCCCTGGACTACACCCGTCCGGAGGCGGGCGACATCCGGCTGGCGGTCGCCCGCCACCGGGCCACCGGTCCGCGCGCGGCCCGGCTCGGCTCGCTGCTGCTCAATCCCGGCGGACCCGGAGTGTCGGCGGTCGACGACCTCCTGTCCTTCGCCGACGGCTTCTCCCCCGCGATACGCGCCGCGTACGACCTGGTCGGCGTCGACCCCCGAGGGGTGGGGCGCAGCGCCCCGGTCGACTGCGGGACGGGCACTTCGCTGCCCGCCCCCGAGGACGAAGAGGAGGCCGTGGGGCCCGGGTCGGGCTTCGCGCTGATCGCCGGCGCGTGCGCACGGAACGTCGGACACCTCCTGCCCCACGTCGGCACCCCCGACGCCGCCCGGGACATGGACGTCGTACGGGAGCTGCTCGGCGACGACCGGCTGGGTTTCCTCGGCTACTCCTACGGCAGCTACCTGGGGGCCACCTATGCGGAGCTCTTCCCCTCCCGCGTCGGCCGCATGGTCCTCGACGGCGCCGTCGACCCCGGCATGGACGCCTTCCGCGCCACCCTCGGCATGGCGCGCGGCTACCAGGTGGCCTGGGACGCCTTCGCCGCCGACTGCGTCTCCCGCCCCGGCTGCCCCGTCGGCCACTCGCTCCGGGACGCGGGCCGCGTCCTGGACGGCCTGGTCGCGGAACTCGACGAAGCCTCCCGGAAGGTGAACGCCCGCGGCGTCTCCGCCACCGGCGACGATCTGCTCACCGCGGTCACCTCGGCACTCGCGACGCGGACGTGGGCCGGACTGCGCTCCCTGCTCCGCGAGGTGCAGGCGGGCGACGCCGCCACCCGGCGACTGCTCCTCGGCACGGACGACGCCGGAGGACCGGGTGAGCAGTCCCTGGCGGCGGTCAACTGCCTGAGCTCCGCGCTGGGTCCGCGGTCGACCGACGCGCAGACTCGTGCGGCCGTGCCCGAGTTCCGCCGTGCGGCACCACAATTCGGCGCCTACTACGCGGGGTTCCTCCCGATGTGCGCCCACTGGCCGGCCCGCCCGACCCAGGTGCCGCACCGCATCACCGCCCGCAGCGCCCCGCCCATCCTCGTCGTCGGCACCACCCGCGACCCCGCCACCCCCTACGACCAGGCCCGGGCCCTGGCCCGCCAGCTCTCCTCGGGCCGGCTCCTCACCTGGGACGGAGACGGGCACACCGCCTACCAGCGCGGCAGCCGCTGCGTCGACACCGCCGTCGACGACTACTTCCTGCACGGCCGGCTCCCACCGGACGGCACCGTATGCCGCTGACGGGCACCGCGTCACGGACGTCACCACGTACCACGTCACCACGCACCACTTCACCACGCACCACTTCAGCACGACATGGGGAAGGCAGGGCGATGGACGCTGTCCGGCACACCGGCCACGGACCCGGGAGGGGACGACACCGCATGGTCGCGGCAGTGGGCGCCTGCGCTCTGCTCGCGACCGCGTGCGCCTGGCTGCACGCCGGGAAGCCGCCCGCCGCGACCCGCCTGGCAGCGCTCGGTGCGGCCCGCTCCGTTGACGTGCGGCCGGAACCGGCCCGCCACTACACGCAGCGGCCCGTGTGGCAACCGTGCGAGGACGAGCCGTCCTACCAGTGCACGACCCTCGCGGCGCCGCTGGACTACGCCCACCCCGAGTCGGGCGACATCACCCTGGCCGTCACGCGCCTGAGGTCCACGGGGACCGCCTCGGAACGCATCGGCTCGCTGCTGTACAACCCCGGTGGCCCCGGGGACTCCGCCATCGACGGCCTGCGGGGGATCGCCGAGGACTTCTCCCCCGCGATGCGCGCCGCCTACGACCTGGTCGCCGTCGACCCGCGCGGTGTCGGTGCCAGCACCCCGCTGGACTGCGGCTCCGCCGCGCCGGCTCCCGCCACCGGCTCCCGTCCGTTCGCCGGCGGGAAGCCGGACTTCGAGGCCCTGGACGAGGCGCGCGCGGAGACCGCCGACGCGTGCCTACGGCACTCCGGCCGGCTGCTGCCCCACGTCGGCACCCCGGACGCCGCCCGCGATCTGGACCTGGTGCGCGCCCTCGTCGGTGACGAGCGGCTGCACTACCTCGGCTTCTCCTACGGCACCTACCTCGGCGCCACCTACGCGGAGCTCTTCCCCTCCCGCGTCGGCCGCATGGTCCTCGACGGCGGCGTCGACCCCACGATCGACGGCTACCGCCGCTTCCTGGATCCCGCACACGGCTACCAGGTGGCCTGGGAGGCCTTCGCCGCCGACTGCGCGCGCCGCCCCGGCTGCCCCGTCGGCCGCTCCCCGGCGGAGGCGGGCCGGGTCCTGGACGCCCTGGTGGCCCGTCTCGACCGGAGCCCGCGGCGGGAGGGCAAGGACGTCGCCGTCACGGGGGCCGATCTGCTCCGCATCGTCCTGGCGGCGCTGAAGAGGCCCGCGTGGGACGAACTGCGCCTGGCGCTGGGCGAGATGGTCGCCCCGGCCGGCGACACCGCCGCCCTGCAGCGGCTCTCCGCCGCGGAGGAGGAGGCCGTCGCCGACGTCGGGTTCACGGCGGTCAGCTGCCTGAGCGCGGCACTGGGGCCCGTGTTCACTCCCGCGCAGGCGGAGGCGCTGCTCCCCGCGTTCCGGCGTGCCTCGCCCCAGTTCGGGGCGTACTACTCCGCGCTGCTCACCACCTGCGCCCACTGGCCCGTCGGCCCGGCCCGCCCCGCTCAGGCCTTCTCGGCTCCCCCGACCGCGCCGATCCTGGTCGTCGGCACCCTGCGCGACCCGGCCACCCCGTACGCCTGGTCGCAGGCGCTCACCCGGCTGTTCCCCTCCGCTCGGCTCGTCACCTGGGACGGCGACGGGCACACCGCCTACCTGCAGCCCGGGAGCGCGTGCGTCGACGCCGCGGTCGACCGGTACCTGCTCAGCGGCCGGCTCCCGCCCGCCGGCACGGTCTGCCACTGAGGACACGCCGAGGCGCGCTCCCCCCGCACGGCCGGGAAGAGCGCGCCTCGGGCAGCGGGCTCAGCCGCGGCGTCCGTTGCCTCCGCCGAGGCCCTTGTCGAGCCCGGCACGACGCAGGGCGTCGGCCATGGCGCCGCCGGGGGCCGGACGGTCGCGGTCGCCCCGGGACTGGCGCGGCGGGTTGCCGCCCCGGCGGTCGGGACGGGGACCGCGCTCCTGGCGTTCGGGGCGGGGACCGCGCTCCTGGCGGCCGCCGCCGCCGGCGTTGCCCTTGGGCGCGCCCGCCTCGTCCTCCAGGCGGAGGGTGAGGGAGATGCGCTTGCGCGGGATGTCGACGTCGAGCACCTTGACGCGGACGATGTCGCCGGGCTTGACGACCTCGCGCGGGTCGCTCACGAAGTTCCGGGACATCGCCGAGACGTGCACGAGACCGTCCTGGTGGACGCCGACGTCCACGAAGGCGCCGAAGGCCGCCACATTGGTGACGACTCCCTCCAGGACCATGCCGGGCTCGAGGTGCTTGAGCTCCTCCACGCCCTCCTTGAAGGCGGCGGTCTTGAAGGCGGGCCGCGGGTCGCGTCCGGGCTTCTCCAGTTCGGAGAGGATGTCGCTGACCGTCGGCAGACCGAAGGTGTCGTCGACGAACTCCTGCGGCCTCAGCCCGCGCAGCACCGTGGCGTTGCCGATGAGCGCCTTGATGTCGGTGCCCGCCGCCGTGCTCATGCGCCGTACGACCGGGTACGACTCGGGGTGCACGCTGGACGCGTCCAGCGGGTCGTCGCCGTCGGGGATGCGCAGGAAGCCGGCGCACTGCTCGTACGCCTTCGGGCCGAGCCGGGCCACGTCCTTCAGGGCGGTGCGCCGGCGGAACGGGCCGTTGGTGTCGCGGTGGGCGACGATGTTGGCGGCCAGGCCCTCGGTGATCCCGGAGACGCGGCGCAGCAGCGGCACGGAGGCGGTGTTGACGTCGACGCCGACGCCGTTCACGCAGTCCTCGACGACCGCGTCGAGGGAGCGCGAGAGCTTCACCTCGGACAGGTCGTGCTGGTACTGGCCGACGCCGATCGACTTGGGGTCGATCTTGACGAGTTCGGCGAGCGGGTCCTGGAGCCGGCGGGCGATGGACACCGCGCCGCGCAGCGACACGTCGAGTTCGGGCAGCTCGGCGGAGGCGTAGGCGGAGGCGGAGTACACCGAGGCGCCGGCCTCGGAGACGACGGCCTTGGTGAGCTTCAGCTCCGGGTGGCGCTTGACGAGGTCCGCGGCGAGCTTGTCGGTCTCGCGGGAGGCGGTGCCGTTGCCGATGGCGACGAGGTCGACCTTGTGGGCGGCGGCGAGCCGGGCGAGGGTCGCGATGGAGGCGTCCCACTGGTTGCGCGGCACGTGCGGGTAGATGGTGTCGGTGGCGACGACCTTGCCCGTCGCGTCGACCACGGCCACCTTGACGCCGGTGCGGAAGCCCGGGTCCAGGCCCATGGTGGCGCGCGTGCCGGCGGGGGCGGCCAGCAGCAGGTCGCGCAGGTTGGCGGCGAAGACCCGGACCGCCTCGTCCTCGGCGTCCTGGCGCAGCTGGACGCGCAGGTCGAGGCCGAGCCGCACGAGGAAGCGGGTGCGCCAGGCCCAGCGCACGCTGTCGCCGAGCCACTTGTCGGCGGGGCGGCCGCGGTCGGTGATGCCGAAGTGGTGGGCGATCTTGCGCTCGAAGGTGGAGGGGCCCTCCTCGACGGGCTCCTCGGGCTCCATGGTGAGGTCGAGGACCTCCTCCTTCTCGCCGCGCAGCATGGCGAGCACTCGGTGCGAGGGGAGCTTGGTGTACGGCTCGGCGAAGTCGAAGTAGTCCGCGAACTTCGCGCCCTCCTCCTCCTTGCCCTCGCGCACCTTGGCGACGAGCCGGCCCCGCTCCCACATCCGGGTGCGGAGTTCGCCGACGAGGTCGGCGTCCTCGGACCACCGCTCGGTGAGGATCGACCGGGCGCCCTCCAGCGCCGCCGCGGCGTCGGCGACGCCCTTGTCGGCGTCGACGAAGCCGGCGGCCTCGGCCTGCGGGTCCAGGGACGGATCACCGACGAGGCGGTCGGCGAGGGGCTCCAGGCCGGCCTCGCGGGCGATCTGCGCCTTGGTGCGCCGCTTGGGCTTGTAGGGCAGGTAGATGTCCTCGAGGCGGGCCTTGGAGTCCGCGGCGAGGATCTGCGCCTTCAGTGCGTCGTCGAGCTTGCCCTGGGAGTCGATGGACTCCAGGATCGCGGCCCGCCGCTCGTCCAGTTCGCGCAGGTAGCGCAGGCGCTCCTCCAGCGTCCGCAGCTGGGCGTCGTCGAGGCCGTCCGTCGCCTCCTTGCGGTACCGGGCCACGAACGGCACGGTCGCGCCGCCGTCGAGCAGCTCGACTGCCGATGTGACCTGACCTTCCCGTACGCCGAGTTCCTCGGCGATCCTGCGCTCGACCGAGACCGTTGTCGTCACGATGTGCGACCTGCTTTCTGGCTGGACTACCGGTGCATTATTGCCGAGCCCGGCCGTCCGGCCGCGAGCCTGGGCCTATGCCGCGCCGGAGTCCGGGCCGAAGTCCGCACCGGAGTGCGGGCCGGAGTGCGGGTGCAGGCGCTTCTCGAACCAGTGGTCGGCGTAGCGTTCGCCGTTGTAGTCGGCGATCTCGTGGTAGCCGAGCTTCGCGTACAGGGTCCGTGCCTCGACCAGGTCGGCCCGGGTGTCCAGGCGGATCACGTCCGCGCCCAGGTGGTCGCGCGCCGCGCGCTCCGCGGCCCCGACCAGCAGTGCGGCCCCGCCGGTGCGGCGGGCCGCCGGGGCGACCCAGACACGGCGGAGTTCGGCGACGCCGGGGGCGAGGAGGCGGACGCCCGCGCACCCCGCCGGGCGGCCACCGTGGCGGCCGACGAGGAAGCGCCCGGAGGTCCCGGAGAGGTCGTCACTGGTGTGCTCGGTGAGCAGGTCGTCGATCTCCCCCCGGGTCATCGGCCTGCCGTAGTAGCGGCTGACGATGTCGTCGTAGTACCTCCACAGCAGGTCCTTCGAGACGGCGTCGTCAACGGCGAGCGGGGCGATCTCCCATACGGGCGAAGCGTGGACGTTCGGTCGCGGTACGGTCACGCGGCCCATCGTGGCAGCACGTGCCGTCGCTATCCTCCGAATATTCGTTGGCACGTCAACGACGTACGGGGGCACGACATGACGCGGCACGCCGCGCGGAAGAGCCATCCCATCGCCACGGCGGACCAGTCCTGCAACGGCGTCCTGGTCTTCGACCCCGAGGCCGCCGACTGGTCGGGACCCGCCGCCGTGACCTGGCGCTGGAGTGCGCCGGGCGGGGCCGGCACGAGCTGGCAGCACCTGTCGGACGTGCGGCTGCGCAGGACGCAGGCGTACGGGCGGGTGGTGCTCGTGGCCGCGTCCGGCGGCCGGGCGGCGATGGTGCGCGAGGACACCGGGGCGATCGTGTGGCAGACGGTGACCCCGGCCGACAGCCCGCACGCGATCGAGCGCATCCCGGGCGGGGTGATCGTGGTGGCCTCCGGGGCGCCCGGCCGACTGCGGCTGTACGCGGACACCGAGCAGAGCGCGCCGTTCCGCACCGTGCCGCTGCCGCGGGCGCGCGGGGTGCTGTACGACCCGGAGCACGGGGCGCTGTGGGCGATCGGCGCCGAGCGGCTGGTGCGCTACGCGGTGTCGGGCCGGGGCACGGCGACCACGCTGACCGAGCACAGCGCCGTCCGCTTCGAGGGCGAGGGCCGCGATCTGCAGCCGGTGTACGGCGACCCGGGGGCGCTGTGGTTCACCGACACCTACGGGGTGTACCGGCTGGACGTCGCGACCCGCAGGTACCGGCAGGTGGACGGGGCGAGCGGGGTGAGCGCGTACACCAACCAGCCGACCGGGACGCGCATCCGGGCCCGTTCGCAGGCGGCGGGGCCCCGTGGCTGGGGCGGGCCGACGGTCGAGTTCCTCGACGCCGACGGAACGCCGGTGTACGCGCGGACCCGTCCCGGAGCGGAGTTCGCGACGGTGCGCCTGTGGACCCCGGACTTCCGCTGAGGCCGGGGTACCGGCGGGCCGGCGCGGCGACCGGGGGCGACCGGGGGACCGGCCCCCGCGCCCGGACGGGGGCATGTAATGATCAGATGTATTTGCCCCTGCCACCTTTTCTGCGGCCGACGCCCGACCGGGCGCCGCGCCCCCGGCGGGCCCCGGTGCGCCAGCACCCGGCCGGCCGGCACCCACGGACACGCCACCGGAGGCTTCGCTCCCATGGAATACCGCCATCTCGGCCGTAGCGGCCTGGTCATCAGCGAGATCGCGTACGGCAACTGGCTCACCCACGGCTCGCAGGTGGAGGCGGACGCCGCCACGGCGTGCGTGCGCGCGGCACTGGACGTCGGCATCACCAGCTTCGACACCGCCGACGTCTACGCGGGGACGCGTGCCGAGTCCGTCCTCGGTGAGGCGCTGAAGGGCGAGCGCCGCGAGGGCATCGAGATCTTCACCAAGGTCTTCTGGCCGACCGGTCCGGGCCGCAACGACCGCGGGCTGTCGCGCAAGCACATCATGGAGTCGATCACCGGCTCGCTGCGCCGCCTGCAGACCGACTACGTCGACCTCTACCAGGCGCACCGGTACGACGTGGACACCCCGCTCGAGGAGACGATGGAGGCGTTCGCCGACGTCGTCCACTCGGGCAAGGCCCTCTACATCGGCGTCTCGGAGTGGCCCGCGGAGCAGATCCGGCGCGCCCACGCCATGGCGCGGGAGCTGCGCGTCCCGCTGGTGTCGAACCAGCCGCAGTACAACGCCCTGTGGCGGATCATCGAGGGCGAGGTCGTCCCGGCCTGCGAGGAGCTGGGCATGGGCCAGGTCGTCTTCTCGCCGATCGCGCAGGGTGTGCTGACCGGCAAGTACCGGCGGGGGCAGGAGCCCCCGGCGGGCTCGCGTGCCACCGACGACAAGGGCGGCGCGGGCATGATCTCGCGGTGGATGCGCGACGACGTCCTCGACGCCGTCCAGCGGCTCCAGCCGCTCGCCGCGGAGGCCGGGCTGTCCCTGGCCCAGCTGGCGGTGGCGTGGGTGCTGCAGAACTCCAACGTCTCGGCGGCCATCGTCGGCGCCTCGCGCCCCGAGCAGGTCGCGGAGAACGCCAAGGCGGCCGGCGTCGTCCTGGAGAAGGAGCTGATGGCGCGCATCGAGGAGATCCTGGAGCCGGTCGCCGAGACCGACCCCAAGCGGGTCCACGAGAACGTCCCTCCGCACCGCTCCTGAGCGGTGCGCCCCGGCCCCGCGGTCCGCACGGACCGCGGGGCCGGGGCGCGGGTGCGCCTCAGCCTCAGGCGGTGTGACAGTGGCCCTCGCCCCGCGGGGTCTCCTTGGGGAGGTCGAGCGAGGGGTTGCGGTCGAAGAAGCCGGTGGGCTTGAGGGTGAACCCGCTGTGGTCGACGGGCATGACCGGCCACTCCTCCAGCCGCGGCAGGTGCGTGGGGCCGAAGGTGTGCCAGACGGTCAGCTCGGTGTCCTCCAGCGACTCGCCCCCCGCGGTCCACAGGGGCAGTCCGGCGCCGCCCGCGTTCTGGTTGGGGTAGTCGCCCGCGGGGAAGCGCCGCTCGGGGCGGTGCCGGGTGACCCACACGTGCTTGGTGCCGTAGGCCATGCGGCGGGCGACCGCCGAGTCCGGCTGGGCCAGGACGACCGGGCCGGGCTGCGGTACGAGGGTGTACGCCACGGGCTTGCCCATGCGGTTGAGGGAGCCGGGGTTGGTGATCCGCCAGCGGCGGCCGGCCAGCGGGTCGGCGAGGCGGCCGCCCTCGGCGCTGTCGGCGACGGGGGTCACGCGGGTGGTGAAGACGTTGCCGTTGGGGTTGTCCGGTCCGCTCGGGACGGGGACGACGTCCACCTCCTCCACCGTGTTGGCGTGGCCGTCGACCGCCGCGTCCAGCCGTACGCAGAACAGGTGCTGGTGGAACGGGGCGAGCAGGCCGGGCGCGACCTCCGTGCCGACCGCGTCGGCGGTGCCGGGCTCGACGGCGGAGGTCTGCACGATGCCGGTGGACTTGGCCTCGAAGCCGATCGTGCCGTCCTGGTGGAAGTACCAGTAGAAGCCGTAGTCGTAGTTGCCCACGGTGGCGATGTAGGAGACGACCAGGCGGCGCGCGCGGCGGCTCTCGGCGGCCATGTCGTTGAAGATGTCGGTGTGCTTCCACAGGAGGCCGTAGTCCTCCTCGTGGATGCAGATGGCGTTGGGCAGCGTCTCGGGGTTGCCGAGGTCGTCGGAGAGGACGGCGTCGAGGTAGGTGATCTCGCCGAGGCAGTCGCAGCCCAGCTTCAGGGCGTTGGCGTTGCGGCCGAGGGAGTACTCGCCCGCGTCGAGGAAGGCGACCCAGTTGCGGTCGTCGCCGGGCTCGGCGTAGGCGACGGCCATCTCGGCCAGGGAGGCCCGGTGCAGCACGGGGCGGACGCGGTCGCCGTCCTCGTGGCCGATCTGGTGCAGGACCAGGCCCTCGCGGCCGTTGAAGTCGATGCGGAAGCGCCACTTCTGCCACGTCAGCAGCCGGCCGCTCAGGGCGAAGGACGGTCCCTCGGGCTGGGTGATCTCCAGCGGGCGCAGGTCGGTGCGGGCCGGGCCGTTGAACTCGGCCTCGTAGCGGCCGCATTCGGTGGGGATGGGCACGGCGCCGGTGTCGATGAGGCGGACGACCTTCCGCTCGATGACGTCGACGTCGGCGACGAGCCCGGCCACCGGGTGCGCCCAGGGGCTGTCGGAGGCGTTGCAGCGCAGCCAGGTCAGCGAGCGCATCAGGCGGGCGCCGGGGCGGTCCTCGAAGCGCAGCGGGCCGGCGCCGAGGGGGGCGGCGACGGCGAGGTCCAGGTCGGTGACGCCGCGTTCGGCCATGGCCTTGCGCCAGCCGGGGTCGGCCTTCACGACCTGCTCGACGATCTCGTACTCCTCGAAGGTGACCGGTGGCTGGCCCTCCTGCTCGGTGTCGAGTTCGCGGTGGGCGACGACGGCGCCCGCGGTGACGTCGACCAGGGCCTCGGCGGCGGCGCCGGTGAGCGAGTCGAGGAGGGTGACGCGCAGCCGGCGCACCACGGGGTCCCCGTCGCGGTGGGCGTCGGCGGTGTGCCGGTCGGGCTCGTCGAGGAGGACCAGGGGGAAGCGGGTCGCGTCGGTGACCCTGCCCTCCTCGGCGAGGATGCGGCGGGCGGCGGAGATCTCGTCGGCGGTCAGCGGGTCGAGGGGGTGGGGTGCGGCGGGCGCGGCGTCTGCGTCGGTGTGGCAGCAGGAGGACATCGGGACAACCCTCTTGTGGACGTTGGTCGTTGCGCGGACGGGTGCTACGGACATGGAACCGGCCCGCCGCCCCCCGGGCCAGAGGGGCGACGGGCCGGACGGGGTCAGGAGGCGGCGGTCTCCGCGTCGGTGCCCGCGGACTCACGGGCCTGCTCGATCCGGAACGCCTCGTTGCCGAGGCCGATGCGGGCGTGCACCTCGGGACGCGTGGCGCGCAGCACCGCCCCGTACACCAGGCCGCCGACGACGGCGGCGCCGATGATGCCGGGCAGCACCCAGGAGACGGCGGACCCGTCGCCGGCGACCAGGACGTCGAAGTCCTTGACGGCGTAGACGGCGATGACGATCAGCGCGATGCCCGCCAGCGCGGAGGCGGCGATCCGCGGCGCCTGGGTGCGCAGCGCGCCGCGGCGGACGAAGTAGCCGATGACGGCGAAGGACGCGGTCGCCAGCAGCACGATGACGCCCAGGGCGCCTACGTTGCCGAACCAGGTGAACAGCTTCAGCACGGGCGCGGTCGGGTCGTGGTCGGCCGCGGCACTGCTGTCGGTGACGGCGAAGGCGACCACGAAGCCGAGGGACACCAGCGTCTGCAGCAGCGAGCCGAAGGCGGGGGCACCGCTGTTGGGGTTGGTGCGGCCGAAGGCGGAGGGCAGCAGGCCCTCGCGGCCCATCGCGAAGGCGTAGCGGGCGACGACGTTGTGGAAGCTGAGCAGGCAGGCGAACATGCCGGTCACGTAGAGGACGTGCAGGACGTCGGTGAAGGTGGCGCCGATGATGGACTCGCTGAGGCCGAAGAGCAGTCCGGGTCCCTGCTTCTGCGACTCCTCGACGATCTGCGACGGGCCGGCCGCGATGCTCAGCGCCCAGGAGCTGATGGCGAAGAAGACCGCGACGAAGGTGACGGCGAGGAAGGTCACCCGGGCGACCACGACCTGCGGCCGGCTGGTCTCCTCGGCGTAGACCGGCGACTGCTCGAAGCCGACGAAGCTGGCGATGCAGAAGCACAGGGCGGTGCCCAGGCCCGCGCCGCTGAGCGTGCTCGGGTCGAAGGCGTGCATCGACAGGCCCTCCTTGGCGGGGCTGCCGATGGCGGCGACGTCGAAGATGACGACGAGCGCGATCTCGATCAGCAGCAGGACGCCGAGGACCTTGGCGTTGACGTCGATCTTGAGCCAGCCGAGCGCGCCGACCGCGAGGACGCCGAGGACGGCCGGGATCCACCAAGCGACGGTGGTGTCGAGATATGTCTGGAAGAGCCCGGAGATCTCGAAGCCGAACAGGCCGAAGACCGCGAACTGCATGGCGCTGTACGACACCAGGGCGACGAGCGAGGCGGCGGCGCCCGCGGTGCCGCCGAGTCCGCGGGCGATGTAGGCGTAGAAGGCGCCCGCGTTGTGGACGTGGCGGCTCATCTCGGCGTAGCCGACGCTGAAGAGGAGCAGCACCACGCCGAGGATGACGAACAGCAGCGGCTGCCCGACGATCCCCATCACGCCGTACGTGGTGGGCATGACGCCCGCGACCACCATCAGCGGCGCGCTGGCGGCGACCACGGAAAGGAGCAGGCCTGACATGCCGAGGCGGTCGGCCCGCAGGGCTCTCTCCTCGCCTTTGAACGTGCTGATCCCGCTGTTGCCCGTCAGCATGGCGGTTCCTTCCTGGGAGGGGTGGGGTGGTGCTGGTGCGTCATGTGGGCGGGCCCTACGGGGAGCCGGGACCGAGGACGGCCTCTCGCGCGGCGCGGAAGGCCTTCTTGGGGTCGCGGTCCGGATAGGCCCACGGGATGCGGGTGGCGTGACCGCCGATCCGGTTGAACAGGGCCGCGGCCTCGGCGGTGCGGCCGTGCAGGAACTGCGCGTGGACGAGGAAGTTGAGGTCGAGGTGGAGGCGCGGGTGGTCGTGCTCGTCGCCGTCGAACTCCAGCCACCAGTCGAAGCCCCGCTTGAGTGCCTGCCGGGCCCGCCATCCGTCCCAGTGCCCGGAGGCCGCGGGGTCGGCGGGCAGCGTGCCGGCGGTGGCCTGGACGCGGTACAGCTCGGCGTGGGCGACGACCGGGAGGACGGCCAGCGGTGAGCCGGCGGGCGCCTCGCCGGCGGCCCAGTCGACGAACTCGTACACCTCGTGGAAGGCCCCGCCGTCCGCGGCGGCCTGGGGGCGTTCGGCGAGGCAGGCGGTCATCAGGTGGTGCCCGTGGTGGTGGCTGCGGTGGCGGCCGCGGACCTGGTCGAAGGCGCGTATCTGCTCGTCGTCGCTGCCGGTGTGGCGGGCCAGGATCAGCAGGCAGAGCCACGGGGTGGGGTCGGCCGGGGTGAGCGCGGCGGCGGCGAGGCAGGCCTCGCGGGCCCGTTCGGGTTTCTCCTTGCCGGCGACGACGCGGAACACCGTGGCGGCGGCCAGCAGCGCGGCCGCGTCGGAACTGCCGGGTTCGGCGAGCTGCCACTCGCGGGCCCAGGTGGCGCTGGCGCCGCCCTCGCCCAGGACGACCAGGCGGTGCCCACGGCGGTCCCAGTCGTCACCGGTCTCGGCGAGCAGGCTGCGGGCGGCCGTCCAGCGTCCCTGGGCGAGCGCGGCGCGGGCGTCGGCCAGTGGCTCGTCGTCCAGGGCAGGATCGAACCGCAGGTCGTCCCGGGAGCGGGAGAAACCGAACGGGGGTGGAGGAGGAGTCATCCTCGGGGTGCCTCCACGGCGCGCACGTGAGGTCCGGCCCGGGGCGGGGCTTCCCGTTCGGCGTCCGGTGATCGCTTGATCACACAAAGCCAACCGGTATGAGCAGGTCCACTTCAAGTCTGGATCTGTTGTCTCGATGTAGTCCCGCACGTGTGTCCGAGCGCGGGCGGGCGCCGCGGAACACGGATCGGGACGGATAGCGGCGATCGCCTGCGCGGCACGCGCCGCGCCTGATATTCGAACGTACGAATATGAGACGAAGGAGCATCGCCGTGGCGGACGACACCGCGCCGGCACCTCCCCATCCCCTGGCGTCCGTACGGCGCAGCCACGGCTGGAGCTACCAGGACCTCGCTCGGGTCGTCGCCGACAACGCCCGTGCCCTCGGCGTGCCCATGGCGGCCCGGCGGGAGAAGGTGTGGCGCTGGGAACACTGGGGTGTGGTGCCGGAGAGGGACAGCCAGCGCGCCCTCGCCCGGGCGCTGGGCGTACCGCTGCGGGAGGTCGACGCCCGCCCGTGGCCCGGCTGGTTACCGGCGTTCGACGGCATCCCCGACGGGCTGCCGTGGACCCGGGTGGGCGGTCTCGACGCGCTGGACGCCCTGCTGGACGGCGGTGGACGCGATCCGCGGAGCCACCCCGTGCTGGAGGGGCCGGAGTTCCGCGACGCCGTCGCCGACTGGTCGGCCGCGACGGACGACGTGCGGGGCAGCGGGCCGCCGCCGGGCGACGGGGGCGCGGGCGCCGGCGCTGTCGCCGGCCGGGAGGGGCCGGCGGCCGACGAGGAGACCGTGGCCTGGCTGGAGCGCGGTGTGCTCGGCCTGCGCCGGCTGGACGACCGGCTCGGCGGCGCGGCCGTGCGGCACCGGGTCGAGGCCGATCTGCGGATCGCCCTGGACCTGCTGCGCCGGGGGCCGTGCCGGGGCGGACTCGACGCCCGCCTGCTGCGCGCAGCCGCGGGGCTGGCCCAGCTGGGCGGCTGGTCCGCCACGGACTGCGGACGGCACGGGGCCGCCCAGCGGCACTACCTCACCGGACTGCGCCTCGCGCACGGCGCGCAGGACCGCCCGCAGGCCGCCAACCTGTGGGCGGGACTGAGCCTGCAGGCCGTGTTCGCGGGCCGCCACGACGACGCACTCGCCGCGGCCCGGGCCGCGGAGTCCGCCGCGGCGGGGGCGACCGCGCGCACCCGGGCGATGCTCGCCACCCGTCGGGCCCGGGCGCACGCGGGACTCGGCGAGGACTCGGCGTGCCGCCGGTCGCTGGAGGAGGCGGGGCGGCTGCTGGACACCGCGCCGGGTGACGACGACCCGTCCTGGATCTACTGGTTCGACGAGGCGGAGCTGTGCGCGCAGAGCGGGATCGCGCTGCTGGACCTCGGCCGTGCGGAGGAGTCCGCCCCGTTGCTGGAGAAGGCGCTGGCGATCCAGGACCCCCTCTACCGGCGCGACCGCACCCTCTACACCGCGCGTGCCGCGCTCGCCCGCGCCCTGACCGGCGACCTCGACACCGCCCGCGCCCTGACCGGGGACGCCGTGGAACTCGCCCGGGACTGCGGTTCCCCCCGGGTGGCCATCGCCGTCGAGCAGGCCAGGGCGGCGCTGTCGCCGGCCCGTTGACGATCCGGCCGGGCCGCACCGGCACGGCGGCCTGCGGCCCGCCGAACCAGACTCTCAGCAGCCGCGGTTGACGCCCCGCAGTGCGGTGCCGTGGCCGGCAGGTAGTCCACTGACTCCCGGAGGACCCTCCCACGGGGGAGTTCGGACACCGCGCCGACCACACCGGGACGCCCCGGCGCGGCCCGCCACCGGCGGCGTGACCGCAGGCCCCGGGAGCCCTGCCAGCGCAGCCGTCCACTGACTCCCCGAGGACCCGCCCCGCGAAGGGAGTGCGAACACCGCGCGGACCGCGGCGGACCGACCGCGCCGGGACGATACCCGCTCCCGCCGCCGCATGCTCCGGTCGCCGGCGGCGGGGCGCCCTCGCGGACCCGGGGGCCGACGAACCCGGTTGGCGTCGCAGCCACAGGTCCGCGCGCCCCCGCGCTCGCGGCGCACGCGACCGAGGACGGGAACGGCGCGGTGCGCCGGAGGCGGTCTGGTGCGGTTCCGCGCGGTGGGCTAGGTTGCCGCGCCATGACGCCGATGGGGACGATGAGACGGGTGTGGACGGCCGTGCTGTGCGGGGCGGCGCTCGCCGCGCTGACGGCGGTCCCGGCCCGCGCGACGGGTGAACGGCCCGGTCCGCGCTGGGAGCTGAAGGAGACCGGCAGCACGGCCCGGTTCCGCGGGCTGGCGGCGGTCGGCAGGGACACCGCCTGGGTGGCCGGTTCCGAGGGCAAGGTGCTGCGCACGGTGGACGGCGGACGCCGCTGGGCGGACGTGTCGCCGCCGGGCGCCGCCGAGCTGCAGTTCCGTGACATCGAGGCGTTCGACGCGCGGCGCGCGGTGGTGCTGGCGATCGGGGAGGGCGAGGCGTCCCGCGTGTTCCGCACCCAGGACGGCGGCGCGACCTGGACGGAGACCTTCCGCAACACCGACCCCCGGGCCTTCTACGACTGCGTCACCTTCTTCGACGACCGGCACGGCCTCGCCGTCAGCGACCCGGTCGACGGCAGGTACCGGATGCTGTCCACCGCGGACGGCGGCCGCAGTTGGCGGGTGCTGCCCTCGGCGGGCATGCCGCCCGCCCTCGCCGGCGAGGCGTCCTTCGCGGCGAGCGGTCAGTGCCTGGTGAGCCGTGGCCCGCGCGACGTGTGGCTGGCGACCGGCGGGGCGTCGCAGGCCCGTGTCCTGCACTCCCGCGACCGGGGGCTGACCTGGACGGTGGCGGCGTCCACGCTGCCCGCCGGCGACCCGGCGAAGGGCGTGTTCGCGCTGGCCTTCCGCGACGCGCGGCACGGGATCGCCGTGGGCGGGGACTACCGCCCCGACCAGGCCTCCCCCGAGGCCGCCGCGGTGTCCCGCGACGGCGGCGCGACCTGGTCCGGTTCCGGACGTCCCCCGGCCGCCTACCGTTCGGGCGTGGCCTGGCTGCCGCACTCCTCGCGTGCGGCGATCGCGGTGGGCCCGTCCGGCAGCGACCTGAGCCTGGACGGCGGCCGGACCTGGCGGCCGTTCGACACCGGGTCCTACGACACCGTCGACTGCGCCCCGGACCTGGGCTGCTGGGCCGCCGGTGAACAGGGTCGCGTCGCCCGCCTGGGGATCGGCCGGGGCGGGGCGGCCGCCCGGTGACCTGCCCCCGGTGAACCGCAGACGCCGCAAGAAGCTGAGCCGGGCCCTGGTGACCGCGGCGGGGCGCGGCGCCCTCCGTACCGCCGGGGAGCTGCTGCGCCGGGGGGCGTCCCCCGAGCACGCCGACCCGGACGGTACGACCCCGCTCTACGCCGCCTCGGTGAGCGGCGCGTCAGCCGTGGCCGCGCTGCTCCTGGCGGCGGGGGCGCGGCCGGACACCGAGAGCGGCCACGGCGACGAGGGCACGCCACTGTGCGCCGCCGCCTGCTGGGGCGACGAGGAGACGGTGCGTCAGCTGCTGGCCCACGGAGCCGACCCCGGGCTGCGCGAGGACCACGGCACGGGGCTCACCCCGCTGGAATGGGCGGAACGCGGCCCGCACCCGGGGACGGCGGAGCTGCTGCGCGCGGCGGCGGCACGCAGGGCGGCCGCCGGGCAGGGGTGAACGCGGACGCGCCGGTACGGAGCCGCCGGGGCTCCGTACCGGCGCGTGAGAGGTCCCGCGGGTCAGGCGACCGGGCGGACGCGTCCCCGTCCACGGGTGAGGCTGTAGCCGGCCACGCCCGCGAGCGCGGCGAGCACGCCTCCGGCCGCGGTCCAGATCCAGCGGTCGGACCACCAGCCGCCGCCCCAGCCGTCCTCGGGCTGGGCCAGACCGGCCGGCACCGGGGAGGCGCTGGGGTCGGCCTCGTCGTCCGCAGCCTCGTCGGACTCCTCCGTGGCGGAGACGGACGGCACGGCATCGGGGTCGAGGGTGGCCCCGGCCTTGGCGACGGGGGTGAGCGGGGCGGCGAGTTCACCGTCGACGGCCTTGGAGCCGCCCGCGTCCGTCGAGGTGGTGCCGATCTGCGCCTGGACCGGCAGACCGAGGTCCTGGTCCGGGAGCCGCAGCACGGTCAGGCGGATGTAGTACGCGCCCGGCAGCGGGTCGTCGGCCCAGGCCTCGGACCAGGCGCGGACGGTGCGCAGCCGGCAGCTCAGCTCCAGCTGGGTGTCCTGTGCGGACGCCGTCCTGGTCGGCTTGCCCGAGGCGCACGCCTGACGGCGGCGCAGGCCGTCGTAGACGTCGAGCTGCCAGGTCTGGTTGCCGTGCCGGCTCGCGGCCTCCGGCAGTGTGACGGTCGCGGAGACCGTGGGCACCTCGCCCGCGGCGGCGGGGAACACCCAGTACAGGTAGTCACCGGTGGAGGCACTGGCCGGGGTGGTCCGCACCCCCGGCCGGAGGTTCCCCGCGGTGCGGAACCCGGTGCCGGGCTGGACGGTCTCCTCGGTGGCCCCCGTGCCGCTCGCGCCCGGGCTGGGCGTGGCGTCGTCGGCGGCGGCGGTGCCCGCTCCGGCGGCGAACAGGGCCGCGCCCGCGAGCAGGACGGCGGCCGCCCGGCGTGCCGTTCGGATGGTACGCATCAGTTGGTCCTCCAGACGGCGACGCGCCAGCGCGAGATCCAGCCCCACAGCACACCGGCGACCAGACCGGTCACCACCATCAGCGCCAGCAGCCACCAGCCGCGGCCCAGGCCGAAGGAGGCGACGTCGGAGGGCTCGTCGGGCGAGGAGACGAGGTCGACGCTGAGTTCGAGCGGCAGGCCCGGGGTGCGCTTGACGGCGTCCGGGGCGGAGAAGGAGTTGCTGACCTCGATGCAGACGGTGCGGGCGGTCGCGGCGTCGGAGTCGTCGCGTTCGGGCCAGGCGTAGCGCAGGCCGGACGAGATGACGTCGGTGCGTCCGCTGCTCGCCTCGGAGCCCCGTACGAGCTCCCGGCCACCGCTGGTGACGGCCCGTACGAGGACGCCGTAGTCGCGGTTGACGGCGCGGTCGGCGCCGACGCTGACGGAGGCCCGCAGTTCCTGGCCGTCGGTGACGCTCACCCGGTACCAGCGGTGCTCGGTGAACGCCTCGCGGTCGCTGTAGACGCCGGCCCCGAGCAGCGGGGCGTCGTCGCAGCGGTCGGCGCCCTGGGTCACGGTGGGGGTGACGACCACGTTGTCGGCGGAGCGGTCGACGAGTTGCTTGATGCGGTCGGAGAGCTGGTCGGCGTGGTCGACGGCGGTGTAGGTGCCGCCGGTGGCCTCGGCGATGCAGCTGAGCTGCTCGCGGATCTTGGTGTTGGGCACCAGGCCGAGGGTGTCGACGACCAGGTGGGTGCCCTCGGCGGCGAGTTCGCGCGCGACCTCGCACGGGTCGAGCGGCTGGCAGGTGTCCTCGCCGTCGGTGATGAGCACGATGCGGCGGGTGCCGTCACCGCCCGCGAGGTCCTTGCCCGCGGCCTGCAGGGCGGGGCCGATCGGCGTCCATCCGGTGGGGGCGAGGGTGGCGACCGCCGTCTTGGCCT
The DNA here is from genome assembly GCF_900188405.1 of Actinacidiphila glaucinigra. GTDB lineage: Bacteria > Actinomycetota > Actinomycetes > Streptomycetales > Streptomycetaceae > Actinacidiphila > Actinacidiphila glaucinigra. The sequence goes on from NZ_FZOF01000004.1 coordinate 398,496, forward strand.
CGGTGCGGTCGACGGTGCCGACCGGGTAGAGGGCCTCGGTGTCCGTGCAGCCGACCTTCTTGTCCTTGCCGGGGTAGTTGGCGCCGAGGGTGCGTATGCCGAGCAGTACCTCGTCCGGTACGGCGTCGATGACCTCGTTGAACGCCTGCTTGGCCGCCGACATGCGGGACCTGCCGTCGATGTCGTTGGCCCGCATCGAGCCGCTGACGTCGAGCACCAGCTCGACCTTGGGGGGCTCGGGAGCGGTCTCCGGCCCGTCGTCCGCGGCGGCCGGCGCCGCGGCCGGGAAGAGCGCGGTGGCGAGGGTGGCCGCGAGGCCGCAGAGCCCCGCCGCCAGCCGTTTGCTTATGATCATTGGCGGATCCTATGGAAGATCCGCCGCCGCCCCCAACTCGGCCCGGGCCGCTCCTCCCTGACCTTCCCCGCAGCGGACACCGCCTCGGGCCCCGGACACCGCGCGGACCAGCGACCGGCCGCGGTCATCCCTCTCGTTCACCTCGGTCAACCGAGTTGACGGTCCGTCAGAACAGATGCCGCCCCGCCGCCGCCACATCTGCGGTACCGCGCCCGGCCATCTCCCGCATCCATAGCGTCCCATTGACGATAAGGGGGGTCTCATGCAAGGCTGACGCGGCATCACGCCGGAGATCACTCCTGAACCGGCAGCCCCGGGATGCCCCGGAGCAGCCGTATTCGACCAGGACGGCGCTCGCCCCGGCACCCGCCGTCCGGCCCGTCCCGCACGTGCCGCCGGATCACCTGGAGGACGCCAGTGGCCCACGCCCCCGAACCCCATCCGCCCCTGGACGCACGGGCCGCCGACCGGGCCGCCGGGGTGCTGCTCGGCGCCGCCGTGGGTGACGCGCTGGGTGTGCCCTACGAGTTCAAGGCGACGCTGCGCGAGGATCAGCAGCCGCGGATGATCGGCGGCGGCCTGGGGCCGTACGAGCCGGGCGAGTACTCCGACGACACCCAGATGCAGGTCTGCATCGCCCAGGTCGCCGCGACCGGGGCGGACCTGCGCAGCCCGGAAGCCCTGGACGCGGTCGCCGCCAACTTCCAGGGCTGGCTGAGCGGAGGCGCCAGCGACGTCGGCAACCAGACCAGCCTGGTCCTGAGCACCGCCGCCCGCGCACCCGGGTCGGCGGGCACCGCGATGCGGGAGGCCGCCCGGGAGTACACCGCCGGCAACGCGCGCAGCGCGGGGAACGGCTCGTTGATGCGGACCGGGATCGTGGCGCTCGCGCACCTCGGTGACCCCGCCGCCATGGCCGAGGCCGCCATCGCCGTCAGCGCGCTCACCCATCCCGATCCCGACTGCGCCGACGCCTGCGTGCTGTGGTGCTCCGGCATCCGCACCGCGGTGCTGCACGGGACCTTCGACGGGGTGCGCGAGGGCCTGGCCCTGCTCCCGCCCGAGCGCCGGGAGGCGTGGGCGAAGCGCCTGGACGAGGCGGAGGCCCACCCGCCGCACCACTTCGTCAACAACGGCTGGGTCGTCCACGCGCTCCAGGCCGCCTGGTCGGCCATCACCCGCACCGCCGTCCCCGAACCGAACCCCGCCGAGGGCCGCTTCCCCGCCCAGCACCTCCAGTCCGCCCTGGAGGCGGCGGTACGGGCCGGTACGGACACCGACACCGTCGCGGCGATCGCGGGTGCCCTGCTCGGCGCGCGATGGGGCTGCTCCGGCATCCCGCTGGACTGGCAGCAGGCCGTCAACGGCTGGCCGGGCCTCACGGGCGCCGACCTGGTCCGGCTGGCGGTGCTCACCGCCCGGGGCGGGACCGACGACGACGCCGGCTGGTGAGCCGCGCCCCGCGCCAGAACCCCCGGCCCGGGTCCCGCGTGACACCGGGGGCCGGGCGGCGGCCGACCGGGCGCCGACCCGCCGTGGGAGGCGCGCCCGACGCGACTGACGACCCGTCAGCTGCGATGGCACACCGCGGCATGGCGCGTTCTGCACTTTGCAAAGCGTCGCCAACATGCTTTGCCGCGCCCTGACGCCATGACAAACTACGCGGGGATCAGCGGTGTTGGAGGAGATTGACCGTGACTGAAGCGCGGGCGGCAAGCGCTCCCACCGTACTGCGGGTGGTACTCGGCAGACGCTTGCAGGACCTCCGGGAGAGGGCCGGGCTCTCCTACGAGCAGGCGGCCCGCGCCCTGGACGTCACCCATGCCACGGTGCGCCGCATCGAGAAGGCCGAGGTGGGCCTGCGGATCCCGTACGTGGAGAAGCTGCTCCTCACCTACGGCGTCACCGCGCCCGCCGAGATCGCCAACTTCCTGGAGCTGGCCCGCGAGGCCAACCGCCCCGGCTGGTGGCACCGCTTCCGCGACGTGCTCCCGGAGTGGTTCAGCGCCTTCGTCAGCCTGGAGGGCTCCGCCGAGCTGATCCGCGCCTACGAGCCGCACTACGTCCCCGGACTGCTGCAGACCCCGCAGTACGCGGAGGCTGTGCTGCGCGCGGGCCGGCCGCACGCCTCGCAGGAGGAGATCGAGCGCGGCGTCGCGCTGCGCATGCAGCGGCAGGCGCTGCTCACCCGCGACGACCCGCCGCTGCTGTGGGTCGTGCTGGACGAGACGGTACTGCGACGTCCCATCGGCGGGCCCGAGGTGATGCGCCGGCAGATCGACCGGCTCATCGAGGCGTGCGGGATGCCCCAGGTGCGGCTGCAGGTGATGCCCTTCGCCTCGGGGCCGCACCCGGCGATGTACGGGCCGTTCCACATCTTCCGCTTCCCGCTGCCGGAGCTGCCGGACATCGCGTACGCGGAGAGCCTGATCGGCGCCGTCTACCTCGACGAACGCGAGGACGTCTCGCGGTTCCGCGAGGCCCTGGACCGGATGAGCGCCCAGGCGCTGCCCGCGGGGCCCACACGTGAGTTCCTGGAGGAGGCACGGGACCGCCTGTGAGGGCGGGCGCCGTGCCGTCCACCGGTCAGCGGGGCATCGCGGCCAGCTTCGCCGCGAGGCTCTCCACACGGTCCCGCCAGACGTCCAGCGCGAGCGCGGCGGGCACCTCGGGCACACCGGTCTGGGTGAGCACGAGCCTGGCGCCGTGCCCGGTGCCCCGGGTCAGCTCCCAGCGCACGGTGCCCTCGTGGCGGCCGTGGAGGTCCCAGGGGTAGGCGAGCACCTCCCGCGGGCGCAGTTCGCTCACCGGCCCGGCGGCGAAGTCGCCCACGACGAAGCCGCGCGGCACGGGTCCGCCGACCTCGGGCGCGGCCACCCCGCCGAGCAGGGTCTTCCACACGGTCGCCGAGGGCTGGGTCAGCTGCCGCTCGAAGCGGACCTGCCAGCCGACGGGCAGCTCCTCGGCGGTACCGCGGTCGAGGCCGAACTCCTTCACGTAGTGCTCGTGGGCCGCCTTCATGTCGCCCGGCGCGGGCACGGGCTCGCCGGCCAGCTCGGGGTCGATGCCGGCGATGCAGGCGTCCCAGCCGGCCGCGAAGCTGGCGGCGCCCGGGCGGTCGGCGAAGGTGTGCGTCAGGATCAGCACGGAGCCCAGGGACTCCGGCACCAGCTCCCAGCGCAGCACGTCCTCGTCCCAGGTGTAGGCGACGACGTGCGGCGGGTCCCACTCGACGACCTCGCCCTCCATGGTCTCGCCCTCGCCGTGCCGGAACGGGAAGCGGACCTTGCCGCCCACCCGCGGCTCCATCTCCACGTCGGAGGGGAACCACTTCGACAGGTGCCCGGGTTCGGTCAGGGCCCGCCACACCTTCTCCGGCGGGTGTGCGAGCCGCCGTTCCATCCGCAGCGCGGTCCGGCCGTCGGCGGTGGTCAGCGTCTCGCCGGTGTCCGTGGTCATGGCTCCTCCATCTCGTCGGGCATGGCGTCCAGGTGCCGCTCCAGTGCGTCCAGGCTCGTGCCCCACAGCCCGCGGTAGGGCGCGAGCCAGGCGTCCACCTCCCGCAGGGGCTCGGGGCGCAGCTCGTACCAGCGGCGCTGCGCCTCGGCGCGCACACGGACCAGGCCCGCCTCGCGGAGCACGCGCAGGTGCTTGGACGTACCGGGCTGGCTGAGGCCGAGGTGCTCGGTGAGTTCGCCGACGAGACGGGGGCGCTCCAGGAGCAGATCCAGGATCCGCCGCCGCGTCGGCTCGGCCAGCACGTCGAAGGGTATGGACACGCTCCCCAATATACTCCCGAGGCTATATACCCGCAACGGCATGTATGGTGGATGCGGCGAGCGGCCGGACGCGCCCGGCCCCCTCGCGCCCTGGTGCGCGCCCCCGACGGTGGGTCAGAATGTCCGCCGTGACGATCACCACCGCCGAGGCGGACAAGGTCCTGGCCGACAACTTCGCGCCCTGGGTGCAGGACCTGGGGCTCTCCGTCGAGGAGACCGGGGAGCGGCACGCCGTGCTGCGGCTGCCCTGGTCGGACCGGCTGGCCCGGGAGGGCGGCGCGCTGTCGGGCCAGGCGCTGATGGCCGCCGCCGACACGGCCACCGTGATCGCGGTGTCGGCGGCGCGCGGCGGCTACGGGCCCATGACGACCGTCCAGCAGTCGACGACCTTCCAGCGGGCCGTCATGGGCACCGACGTCCTGGTCACCGCGCGGGTCACCAAGCTCGGGCGGCGGCTGGCGTTCATCGACATCGAGCTCACCCCGGAAGGGGCCGGCGAGCCCGCGGCGCACGCGACCACGGTCTACGCCTTCCCAGGCTGAGGCGACCGGGGCGGCCGGGCGACCGGGACGGCCCTTGCGAGAGGGCCGCCGGAGCCCGCCCGGCCGATCCTCCCGGTCCTCTTCTCTCCGGCTTTTCACCGTATCGAGTCGGATCCCCTCGAACGCGGCGTGGTGCTGCGACAACCCCGCCGGTCCCGGCAACCATTGACCTCTCGTCAGGTAATCGGTTTTCGGGCTGGAGCGACGTGACTCGACGACCCCGCCGGGTGCGCCTGGCGATCTCGGCGGTGCTGGCGTGGACCGCGCTGCTCGGCGGCACGAGCGGCGCCGTCGCCGCGGCCGCGGGTGACGGGCTGCGCTACGGCGCGACCACCGTGCTCGTCCCGGGCGTGGACTACCGGACGTTCACCTACCGGGGAGCCCACGGCACGGCCCGCGGGCACCTGCTGACGGTGGACCTGCGCACTCCCGGCGTCACGGTGGACCTGCTGCACCCCGGGGTCGTCGCCGGCCGCGGCAAGGTCTCGGGGCTCGCGAACGCCGCGGGAGCCGTGGGCGGCATCAACGCCGACTTCTTCAACATGAGCGAGAGCCAGCACCCCGGGGTGCCCGCGACCGGTGCCCCGGTCGGCCCGGCGATCGCCGCCGGACGGGCCCTGAAGTCGGCCGTACCCCTGGGCCAGCGCTTCGGGCCCAGGCTTCCGCCCGGCACGTCGACCGAGGACGTCCTCGCGGTCGGCACCGACGGGGTCGCCCGGCTCGACCGGCTCCGGCTGGCCGGCTCGGTCGGCCTCGAGGAGGGCACGGTGGCGCTGGACGGGCTGAACCAGTACGCGCTCCCGGTCGGCGGCGTGGGCGCGTACACCTCGGACTGGGGCGGCGCCTCCCGGCTCCGCGCCGCCTGCGGGGACGACCTCAAGCGCGGGGCGCCGTGCAGCGACGACACCTACGAGGTCACGGTCAGCCAGGGCGAGGTCGTGGACGTCGCCGAGCGTCCGGGAGAGGGCGAGATCCCGCCCGACGCGGTGGTCCTCGTCGGCCGGGAGGCGGGCGCGGAGGCGCTGCGCACGCTGGTTCCGGGCGACACGGTCGACGTGCGGCAGCGGCTGGTGGCCTCCGCGTACGGCGGCGGCTACCGCTTCGCCGTCGGGGGCTGTCCGATCCTGCGCGGTGGGTTTCCGCTGGCCGGGCTGGAGAACCGCGTCGCGGCGACCCGCACCGCGGCGGGTTACGGCGCGGGCGGGCAAGTGATGTACCTGCTGGCCCTGGACGGCAGGGCCGAGTCCGGCGCCGGCCTCACGGTCCTCGAACTCGCCTCCCTGATGTCCGGCATCGGCTCCCAGGCGGCCGTCAACCTCGACGGCGGCGGCTCCTCCACCCTCGTCACCCGCGCCCCCGGCGCACCCGCCGTCAAGGTCCGCAACCACCCGGCCGGCGGCACGGAACGCCTCGTCGCCAACGGCATCGGCGTCTTCGCCGGAGGCTGAGGCCCCCGGGCCCCGGCGCACCCGTCCCGGACCTCAGCCGCCCAGGGCGAGGTAATACCGCCGCCCGGTGCGTCCTGTCGGCCTGCGAAAGGCTCATCACACGCTCAGGGACGACCGGGTCGGCCGACGACCTGGGTGTCCAACACGTACCACTGCCTTGTGGACTTGCCATGCAGGTACAGAAAGCGCCCCCGGCCGACAGGGCGGGCGTACCGCTTGAGCGGGGCACCGTTGGGCATGGTGAGCTCCGCCTCCGCGACCACCGTCACCTCGTCGTCGGTGACGAAGCAGAGGTGCAACCTGTCCTGGCGATCGCGTGGGCCTCCTCCGAGCATGAGGATCCGGTCGCCTTGGATGGCCATGCCCCTGAAACGGCCCACGGGGTTCTTCCGCACGTGGACACGCCCATTGGCCTGTACTTCGAGCAGCGGGAAAGTGGGGTAGTACATCGCCCAGGCCACGTCGTCGGCGACGTTGAAGGCGTAGACGGTGTCGATGTACTCAACGCCCTGTCGCGCCGAATAGCCCCACCGCTGGTTGCCGCCGCTGTCCCAGCGCACCAAACCGGCGGCACTGATCGGGTCTGAGTACACCCCTTCGTCCCCGTAGGCGCTCCACAGGTTGTTCCGCCGGTCGGCCATCATGAACTCGACCGCACGGCCTAGGGCGAAAGTACGCCGCATCCGGCCGTCACGGCCGTAAATGAGGGCGTTCTGCTGGTCCACAGCACCGGAGCACTCGAGCACGAGCCGGCCATTGGGCAGGGCGTCCATGCGATGGGGCACCGCACGCAGGTCGCGTAGGAAGCGCTCCTGTATCCGTCCCGCGTCGCTGACGACGAGGAGCGCGTCGTACGGATAGCGGCGGGGCCGGGGACGGGACGGACCGTACGGACACGGTTCGAGGTCGCCATCGGGACAAAGGAGCCAAAGGGTTCTGCCCCAGGCGTCCACCGTACTGGCGAGGACCATCCGGTCGTCGTACTGGTGAGGCAACAATGCGTGCAGACGCAGTGCCACCTTCTTCAAGAAATCACCTCGCGGGCGAAGGAGCGCGACGACCTCATCATCGCAAACACCCACGGCAGGGGTCGCATGGACCGTGTGTGCCGGAACGGCCCGCGACAGGCCGTGCTCGGCCGTCAGCCGCCCAGGCCCGGCGCGCCCCAGAGCGGGAACCAGCGGCCGAGGTCCTCCTCGAGGCGCAGGTCGTTGCCGAGCAGCGCCTTGACCTGGAGTTCCAGGGGGTTGTCGCGCTTCTCCCCCGCCAGCGGGGCGAACGGGTAGAACGACCCGCGTTTGTAGAGGTAGACCAGCGCCAGGGAGCGCCCCTCCGCGTCGCGGAAGGCGGCCAGCGAGCAGAGCAGCTGGGGGCCGAAGCCGTGACCCTCCAGCGCCGAGTTGACCGCGTGGAGGTCGCCGACCAGGACCGGCAGGTCCTGCGCCGGGCGCCGGACGACCAGCCAGGTGTACCCGTACGCGTCACGGACGGACTCCACCGGGACGGCGCCCTGGCCGGTGTCCATGTCGAGGAGTGCCCGCACGTCCTGCTGGACCTCGGCGAACGCGCCCCCCTCCACGGCGGCGAAGCACACCGAGCCCACACCGGTGGGGCGGAATCCGGCCGCGGCCTCCAGGGTCACGGCCGCCGAGGGGAGCCCGAACAACTGGTCCAGGTCGGGCCTGACGGGCTTGCTGCGGCCGAGCAGCGCGTCCAGGAACCCCATCAGCGGCGTCCCAGCTCGACGGAGATCCGGCCGAGCTGCTGCAGCCGCTGCTCCAGGGTGGGGTGCGTGGAGAGCAGCTGGGCCAGGCTCTGGCCACCGGTGAGGGCGGGGACGAAGTAGAAGGCGTTGAACGGCTCGGCCTTGCGCAGGTCCTCGGTGGGGATGCGGGCCATCTGGCCGGAGACCTTGGTCAGTGCGGACGCCAGGACGGAGGGCCGCCCGGTGAGCAGCGCGGCGGAGCGATCGGCGGACAGCTCGCGGTAGCGGGACAGCATCCGGGTCAGCAGGAAGCTGACGCAGTAGACGAGCGCGCTGACCAGCGGGATCAGGATGACCACGATCGCGGTGCCGGGGTCCCGGCTGTTGCGCCCGAGGCCGCCCCACAGGCCGATGCGGGTGACCACCCCGGCGAGGACGCCCAGGAAGGAGGCGATCGTCATGACCGCCACGTCCCGGTGGGCGACGTGGGAGAGTTCGTGGGCGATCACGCCCTCCAGCTCCTCGGGCTCCAGCCGGCGGAGCAGGCCGGTGGTGGCGCACACCAGGGCCGCCTTCTCGTTGCGCCCGGTGGCGAAGGCGTTGGGGACGTCGCTGTCCGCGATGGCGACACGGGGTTTGGGCATGTCGGCCAGGGCGCAGATCCGGTCGACGACGCCGTGCAGTTCGGGGGCCTGCTCGGGCGTGACCTCGCGGGCGCCCATGCTGAAGGCGGCGATCCGGTCGCTGAACCAGAACTGGGCGACGAACAGCCCGCCCGCGACGATCAGGATCAGCGGCCAGGCGCCGCGCAGCAGGGCCAGCAGGACGCCCACGAACACGACGTAGAGCAGCCCGATCATGAACATGGTGGCCACCATGCGGGTGGTCAGCCCCCGGTCGGGGGCGAAGCGGGTCCTGTCCATGGCCCCTCCCGTTCCTCGGGCCGCCGGCCGCGGCTTCGTGCTCCGCTGTCGATTGTGCCTCCGCGCGGAGGCGAACGGCGGGGCGCGGGCGCGGCCGGCCCGCGGCGCTCAGCCCGCCGGGTCGAGCGTCAGTTTTCCGTAAGTACGGCGGGCCCGCAGGTCCTCGTGGGCGCGGGCGACCTCGGACAGCGGGTAGCCGCCGCCCTCCTGCGGCTTCAGCCGTCCCTCGGCCGTCATGGCCAGCAGCTCGGCCATCGGCTCGCGGTACATGCCGGGGCGCCCCAGGCAGTGCATCAGCCAGAAGCCGACGACGGCCCGGGAGCGGCCCATGAGCTGCGCGGCATGGACCGGGGCCGGGGGAACCCGGGAGGCGAGTCCGTAGGTCACCAGGCGGCCGAAGGGGGCAAGGGCGGCCAGCGAGGCGTCGAAGACCGGGCCGCCGGTCATCTCCAGCACGATGTCGACCTTCCTGCCGCCGTTGGCCTCGACGAGCCGCTCCTTGAGCCCCGCCGCGTCCGTGGCGTCCGCCTCGATCGCGACGTCGGCGCCGAGCTCCAGCGCCAGGTCGCGCTTCTCCTTGGAGGAGGCGGTGGCGATGACCCGTCCCGCGCCGAACTCCTTGGCGAGCTGCACGGCGAGCGAGCCGGTGCCGCCCGCGGCGGCGTGGACGACCACGGACTCGCCCTCGGCGATGCGGGCGGAGGTGCGCAGCAGGTGCCAGGCGGTGAGGCCCTGGACGACCAGGGCGAGCGCCTGGCCGTCGGTGACGCCCTCGGGCACGTCGTGGGCGAGGTACTCCTCGACGACGGCCCGCTCGGCGTAGCCGCCGTTGTCGGTGAGGGCGACGACGCGGCGGCCCCCGGCGGTCCGGCCGACCACCTCGGCTCCGGGCACGAGGGGCAGGGTGGCCTTGGAGAGGTAGGAGTTCTCCACCAGGTGCGTGTCGGCGTAGTTGACGCCCGCCGAGGACACCTCGACCAGCAGTTGCCCCGGCCCCGGCACGGGTTCGGGCAGCTCGACCTGCCGCAGCACCTCTGGCCCGCCGAACTCGGTGATCTGGATCGCGCGCACCGCGACTCCCTCCGCGTACGTCCTACGTCGTCCGGGCCACGATATCCCGTAACACCGACCAGTCGGTATGTGACGTTCGCCGGAACACCGGAAGAACGGATGCACCGAGCACCGCACGCCGTCCTCCGTCCCTCGTCCGGAACCGCAGGGGGAGCCCATGCTCGGGCACACCGCCCTCCCCCTCGACCGACCGCCCGGCACCGTGAGCGTGGTCGGCGACTTCAACGGCCGGGAACCCGGCCGGCACACCCTCGTCCCCCCGCCGCGACGGCACCCGCACGGTGTCGGTGATCCTCCCGGCGGGTGTGCACCGCTTCCGTTACCTCGCCACCGGCACGGTGTGGTTCGACGACGAGTCGGCCGACCGCGTGGACGGCCTGGGCGGCCTCCTGGAGCTGTGGCGGCGGCTCGCGCCGGGGGCGCGTCCGGCCGCGTCACGTACCACGGGAGGGCCGGACGCGCCGCCGGATGAGCGCTACGGGTCGCCGCACCGTATGGTCGTGCGTAGGTACGGCAGGGGCTGCGCCGGGGAGCGCCTCACGGCAGCGCGGGCGACCGCGGCGACCGGAAGGGCACGAACGGCATGTGGCGGCGCCTCCCAGTGCGTCAGATCGTCGGTGTGGCACCGCTGTTGGTGGTGGCCCTGATCGTCCTGCGGCAGTGGCCGATGGTCGACGCCGGTACCGACCGGCTGGGTTCCGCCGACGCCGAGTGGCTGCTGGCGGCCGGCGCCGCGACGCTGCTCGCCTGGGTGTGCTCGGCAGCCGCCCAGCAGGGTGCGGTGCTGGAGCAACTGCCCGCGGGACGCCTGCTGGCCACCCAGTTCGCGGCCTCGGCGGCCAACCACATCCTCCCGGCGGGCGTCGGCGGAAACGCCGTCAACCTGCGCTTCCTGCTGCGCTGCGGCCTGTCGCCCAGTCGTTCCGCGGCCGCGCTGACCGTGCGGGCGCTGGCGGCCTGCGTGGTGCGGATCGGGCTGCTGGTCGTCCTGCTGGCGGCCTTCCCGCACGCCCTGGACATGCGCAAGGTCGTGCCCGGCCGACCCGGCCTCACCCTCGCGCTGGCGGCCGGAGCGGCGCTCTGCCTGGTCCTGGTCGTCCTGCTGTCGGTGCGCCACATCCGCCGCACGGTCCGCTCGTTCCTCGGCACGGTCGCCACCGACGTCCGGGCCGTGCACGGCCGTTCCGCGCGGGTGGCGGCCCTGTGGGCGGGCTCCCTGGCCTTCCCCGTGATGCACGCCGCGGTGCTCGTCGCGGTCGTACGGTCGCTGCACGCGCCGGTCCCGGCCGCGCACGTGGCCGTGGCGTACCTGGCGGGAAGCGCGGCGGCGGCCCTGCTGCCGACGCCGGGCGGACTCGGCTCGCTGGACGTCGCCCTGGTGCTGGCGCTGGTCACCGCCGGGGCGACCGGGGTGGCGGCGACCTCCGCGGTGCTGGCGTACCGCATCGTCACCGTGTGGCTGCCCCTGCTCCCCGGCGTGCTGGTGCTGGCCGCGCTGGTCCGCCGGCGGGTGCTGTGAACCGGCCGGGGAGGGAACTCCCGTGCGCGTCCTGACCGGTCTCGTCGGCGCGCTCGTCGTGGCCGGCACCTTCTCGTCGGTGCTGCGCACGCTGGTGATCCCGCGGCCCACCCGGTCCAGCTTCACGCGCCTGGTGCACATGGCGGTCCACCTGCCGTTCCAGTTCGTCGCGGACCGCTGCCGCACGCCCGAGGCCAAGGACCGCGTCCTCGTACCGGTGGCCGCGGTGTCCATCCTCGCCAACCTCATCGGCTGGCTGGTCGCGTTCTGGGCGGGCTACGCCATGCTGCAGGCCGCCGTCAGCGACCTCGACCCGCTCGACGCGCTGCGGGAGGCGGGTTCCTCGCTGTTCACGCTGGGCTTCGCCAGCAGCCACCACGTCGACCTCACCGTCATCGACTTCATCGCCGCGGCGACCGGCCCGATCACCATCGGCCTCCAGATCGGCTACCTGCCGACCCTGTACGCCGCGTACTCCCGCCGCGAGGCGGAGGTGACCCTGCTGCAGGCCCGCGCCGGCAACCCGCCCTGGGGGCCGGAGATCCTCGCCCGCTACGCACAGATCGGGCTCACCGACAGCCTCGCCGAACTGTTCCGCAACTGGGAGCGGTGGGCGGCCGAGGTGAGCGAGAGCCACACCAGCTACACGGTGCTCAGCCGGTTCCGCTCCCCGCAGCCCGACCGCAGCTGGCTGATCGCCCTGCTGGCCGTCATGGACGCCGCGGCCATGCAGCTCGCCCTCAACCCCGGGCGCCCGCAGGCCGAGGCCCGGCTCGCCCTGCGGGCGGGCTTCGTCTGCCTGCGGGACATCGCCGCGATCTGGCGGATCCCGTACGACGCCGATCCCTCGCCCGACGCGGCCATCCGGCTGCCGTACGAGGAGTTCGCCGCGGCCGTCGCCCACGCGGCGGCCAACGGCTACCCGCTGGAGCGGACCGCGCAGGAGGCGTGGCCGCACTTCCGCGGCTGGCGGGTCAACTACGAGGACCTGGCCTACCGGTTCGCCTACCTCTTCGACGCGGTCCCCGCCCCCTGGTCCGGCCCCCGCCGCACCCAGGAGGAGACCCTCACCCCGGTCACCCCCGTCGACCGCAAGCCCGCCGGCCGGGAGTAGCGAAGGCCCGGTCGCCGGCCGCCGCGGCGGGGGCCGTACGGTGACACCGTGCCCAGCACCCCCGGACCGACGGCCGTCACCCGCCCCGCGCGGCCCGCCGACCTGCCGCATCTGCTGCGGTGGGAGCGCGACTACATCCGTACCGTCGAACCGGCCGCCGAGGCGGCCTGGACCGAGGCGATCGACCGCAACCTGGCCATGTGGGTGGAGTGCCTGGACCGCACCCTGATCCTGGAGGCCGGCGGGGAACCGGGCGGCTCGATGATGTGGATGCCCACGCATGCCGCGGACAGCACGGGCGGTACAAGCGGCACGGACGGCACGGACGGCACGGCGACGCTGATCGGCATCCACGTCGTGCCCGCCCTGCGGCGCCGCGGCTTCGGCCGCCTCCTCCTCGACGCCTTCGCCGCGCAGGCCCGCGCGGCCGGCCACGCGACGCTCGCGCTCGGCGTCCACCGCGCCAATCCGGCCCTCCGCCTCTACGAGGACGCCGGCTACCGGCACACCGGCGAGCACGGCGACTACCTCCTGATGGAACGCCCCGCAACGCCCTGACCGGTGGCCCGCGGGCCGGTCACGCCGCCGGCACCGGCTGGGGCGGCACCGGGCCGACGTAGCGGGCGGCCGGACGGATGATCTTGCTGTCCTCGGCCTGCTCCAGGACGTTGGCGCACCAGCCCACGACGCGGGCGCAGGCGAAGGTCGGGGTGAACATCTCGCGCGGCAGACCGCACAGCTCCATGACGACGCCCGCGTAGAACTCGACGTTGGTGTGGAGTTCGCGGCCGGGCTTCAGCTCGGCGAGTATCGCCTCGACCCGCGCCTCGACCCGGACGGCGAGGTCGACGAGCGGGCCGCCGAAGGAGCGGGCGATCCCCTTGAGCATCCGGGACCTGGGGTCCTCGGTGCGGTAGACGGGGTGGCCGAACCCCATGATGCGCTCACCCGCCAGAACACGTTCACGGATCCACGGGTCGATGCGGTCCGGGGTGCCGATGGCGTCGAGGGTGTCCAGGGCGCGGCTCGGTGCGCCGCCGTGGAGCGGGCCGGACAGCGCCCCGACGGCGCCGGTGAGACACGCCGCGAGGTCGGCGCCGGTCGAGGCGATGACGCGGGCGGTGAAGGTGGACGCGTTGAAGCCGTGGTCGACGGTGGAGATCAGATAGCGCTCGACGGCCCGCGCATGGGCCGGGTCGGGCTCCTCGCCGGTGAGCATGTACAGGTAGTTGGCCGCGTACGGCAGATCGTCGCGCGGTTCGACCGGCTCCAGGCCCTGCCCGAGCCGGTACAGGGCGGTCAGCAGCGTCGGCACGGCGGCGGTCGCGGCGAGGGCGTCGGACAGCCGCCGCTCCGGCTCGACGTCGTACAGCGGGCGGAAGCCCCCGGCCGCGCCCAGCAGGGACAGCGCGGAACGCAGCCCGGCGAGGGGACCGCTGAGGGCGCCGGCGCGGGCGACGGCCGGCAGCGCGTCGCGGACGGCACCGGGCAGCCGGCGCAGCGGGGTGACGCGCCGGGCGAAGGCGGCGCGCCCGGCGGCGTCGGGCAGCGTGCCGAGCAGCATCAGGTGCCAGACGTCCTCGAAGGTGCGGCTCTGCGCCAGGTCCACGGCCGAGTACTGGCGGTAGTGGTAGAAGCCCTCGGTGCCGCGGACGTCGCCGAGCGCGGTCTCGGTGACGACGACTCCCTTCAGGCCGCGGGGTACGTCGGGGGTGACGGGCGTGACGGTCACGGTGATCCTCCGGTCATGCTGCGACGACTCGACATTGACCAGACCATCCATCATTGATTCAATCCTCGTCAATATTGATTCAGTCAATGTATGATGGGATGGAGTCATGACGACGGAGGAACGGACGGCGGGGGTACGGCTGAGCACCCGCGAGGCGGCCGAGCGGCTCGGCGTCAAGCCGGAGACGGTGTACGCCTACGTCAGCCGCGGTCTGCTCGGCAGCCGTCGCGCCCCCGGCGGGCGGGGCAGCACCTTCGACCCCGGCGAGGTCGACGCCCTCGCCCGTCGCAACCGGCGCGCCGCACAGCAGCCTCCGGTGGACGACGCCACGGGCGCCGTACGCACCGCCATCACCCTCATCGACGGGGACCGCCACTACTTCCGAGGGGTCGACGCCACGGCCCTGGCCGAGCGGTACGGCTACGAGGAGGTGGCGGAGTGGCTGTGGACGGGTGTCCTCCGCCGCGGTGTGCGCTTCACCGCGCCGCCGCAGGCACTGGCGGCCGCCCGGCGGGCGGTCGCGGCGCTGCCCGGGCACAGCGGCCCGATGGACCGGCTGCGGGCGATCGCCGTCGCGGCGGCCGTGGAGGACCCTCTCCGCTTCGACCTCTCCCCCGAGGCCGTGCTCGGCGCCGCCCGCGGCCTGATCCCCACGCTCGTACGCGCGCTACCGGCGGCCGGCACCGCGCACCAGGGCGAGGGCGGGCCGGCCCGGCTGCTGTGGTCCCGGCTGACCGCCCGGCCGGCCGACGAGGCGTCACTGCGGGTGCTGGACGCGGCGCTCGTCCTGCTCATCGACCACGACCTCGCCGCCTCGACGCTCGCCGTGCGCATCGCGGCATCCGCGCGCGCCCACCCGTACGCAGTGGTGTCGGCCGGGCTCGGCGCCCTCGACGGCCCCCTGCACGGCGCCGCCAGCGGCCTCGCCCACCGCATGCTGGCCGAGGTCCTCGACCGCGGCAGCGCGGCGGCCGTCGTCGCCGACCACCTGCGCGCGGGCGGCCCCGTCCCGGGGCTGGGCCACCGCCTCTACCGGGCCGAGGACCCGCGCGCGGTCATGCTCCTCCGGCTGCTCGAGGACGTCCCGTACGCGGAGCGGGCGCTGGCCGCCGCGCGTGAGGTGGCCGCCACGACGGCCCGTCACGCCCCCGCCCACCCCAACGTCGACCTCGCCCTCGCGGTGCTCTCCGTCTCCTCCGGCATGGCCCCGGAGGCCGGCGAGACGGTCTTCGCGGTCGCCCGGACCGCGGGCTGGATCGCCCACGCCCTGGAGGAGTACGAGGAGCCCCCGCTGCGCATGCGCCCGAGCGGCCACTACGTCGGGCCGCGCCCTCCGCAGCCGCTGCCGGCGCCGTAGGCGCTCCGTGCGGGGAGGTCGGCGTGATGCCGGTGGTTCGGCTGTCCCGCCGTGCCGCGCCCTTCGGGCGCAAGGATGCCGGCTGCGGGCCTGGAGGGTGGGTCCGGGGCTCGTCGGCGGTGTGCGGGTGGGTTCGTGGTCGGGCTTCAGGCTCCGGAACGGATTGCCTTTCCGGTGGTGTGTGC
This sequence comes from Actinacidiphila glaucinigra, assembly GCF_900188405.1. Lineage (GTDB taxonomy): Bacteria > Actinomycetota > Actinomycetes > Streptomycetales > Streptomycetaceae > Actinacidiphila > Actinacidiphila glaucinigra. The sequence continues at coordinate 414,226 of NZ_FZOF01000004.1, forward strand.
CTCGTTGCCGCCCGCGGGTGGAGATGGTCGCTTCCACGCCTTCGGTGGGTGGTGGGCGCGCCCGCCGTAACCGGCGTCTGCGGCTGATTCGGGGTGCTGTTGAGGGGTCGGCGGGAGACCGGGCTCTGTTTCGCCGAAACACACGGTGTAACAGAGCCCGATATCGCGGCATTACCCGCAGACGCCGGTTACGGCGGGCGCGCCACCCACGAACGGTGGGCGTGGCAACCGGCCATCTCCACCCGCGGACGGCGACGACACCAGCGCCCACGAACAACCGGCCCCGTTCCGGAGCCTGAACCCCGGCCGCAAAACCACCCGCACAGCGGGGACCGGGCCCGGACCCACCCTCCAGGCCCGCAGCCCGCATCTTCGCGCCCGAAGGGCGCGAGACGCCGGGACAGCCGAACCACCGCCCGCGCCCGCCCATCGGGGCAACAGCGCGGGTTCGGTCAACGCGCCTCCGGCAGAACCACCTCGTACTCCAGCCCGTCGCCGCCCGCCGGGAGGCGTTCCACCGCCGATGCGCGGGCCGCGGCGCGGACGTCGTCCTCGGCCAGGGCGAGGAGCGCCAGCTCCGGGGCCGGGCCGGTGACGACGATCCGGGCGACCTCCGCCCGCATCGACAGCCGCGCCTCCGACTTGGCCCTGCGGACCGCCGTGATCGCGTCGCGGGCGGTGGCGAGGACGCGCGGGTCGCCGTCGCCGGCGAGGGCCCGCAGCGCGTCCGCGCCCGGCCACTCGGCGCGGTGGACGGAGCCCTCCCGCCACCACGACCAGACCTCCTCGGTGACGAAGGGCAGGAAGGGCGCGAACAGCCTCAGGAGGACGGACAGGGCGGTGCCCAGCGTGGCGAGGGCGGAGGTGTCGCCTTCGTACGCGCGGCCCTTGACCAGCTCGACGTAGTCGTCGCAGAAGTCCCAGAAGAAGGACTCGACCTGTTCCAGGGCGCGGGCGTGGTCGAAGTCCTCCAGGGCGTCGGTGGCGGCGCGGACGGTCGACGCGAGGGCCGCCAGGAGGGCGCGGTCCAGCGGCGCGGTGACCTCCGGGGCAGCCGCGTCGGGCACCGCGTCGGGCATCGCGCCGGAAGTGAGCACGAAACGGCCGACGTTGAGGACCTTGATGGCGAGGCGGCGGCCGATCTTCATCTGCCCGGTGTCGAAGGCGGTGTCCGTACCGGGCCGGGCGGAGGCAGCCCAGTAGCGGACGGCGTCGGAGCCGTGCTGCTCCAGCAGGTCCCCGGGGGTGACCGCCCTGCCCCGGGACTTGGACATCTTCTTGCGGTCCGGGTCGAGGATCCAGCCGGAGATCGCCGCGTGCCGCCACGGCAGGACGTCCTGCTCGGCGTGGGCGCGGACGATGCTGCCGAACAGCCAGGTGCGGATGATCTCGTGGGCCTGCGGCCGCAGGTCCATCGGGAAGACCTTGGCGAACAGCTCGTCGTCGGTGCCCCATCCGGCGGCGATCTGCGGGGTGAGCGACGAGGTCGCCCAGGTGTCCATGACGTCCGGGTCGCCGGTGAACCCGCCGGGCACGCCCCGCTGCTCCGCGCGGTAGCCGTCGGGGACGTCGGTGCCCGGGTCGACGGGCAGCGCGGACTCGTCCGGGACGAGCGGCTTGTCGTGGACGGGCTCGCCTGCGTCGTCGAGGGGGTACCAGACGGGGACGGGGACGCCGAACCAGCGCTGGCGGCTGATCAGCCAGTCGCCGTTGAGCCCTTCGACCCAGCTGTCGTAGCGGACCCGCATCCGCTCGGGGTGCCAGCTCAGCTCGCGGCCCCGCTCCAGCAGCCGGTCCCGCAGGGCCTCGTCGCGGCCCCCGTTGCGCAGGTACCACTGCCGGGTGGTGACGATCTCCAGCGGCCGGTCGCCCTTCTCGTAGAACTTGACGGCGTGGACGACCGGTTCGGGCTCGCCGTCCAGCTCTCCGCGCTCGCGGAGCATCCCCACCAGCCGTTCGCGGCCGGTGTACGCGGTGGCGCCGGCCAGCCGTCCGTACGCCTCGCGGGCCTGCGCCGTGTCCAGGGCGCCCGGCGGCGCGGGCAGGAAGCGCCCGTCGCGGCCGAGGACCGGCCGGGTGGGCAGCCGGAGTTCGCGCCACCAGGTGACGTCGGTGGTGTCGCCGAAGGTGCAGACCATGGCGATGCCGGTGCCCTTGTCCGGGTCGGCCAGCCGGTGGGCGTGGACGGGGACCTCGACGCCGAGGACCGGGGTCGTGACGGTCGTGCCGACGAGGTCCCGGTAGCGCTCGTCGTCGGGGTGCGCGACCAGGGCGACGCAGGCCGGGAGGAGTTCGGGCCGGGTGGTGGCGACGACGACCCGGCCGCCGCCGGGGCGGTGGAAGGCCAGCCGGTGGTAGGCGCCCGGCCGTTCGCGGTCCTCCAGCTCCGCCTGGGCGACGGCGGTGCGGAAGGTGGTGTCCCACAGGGTGGGCGCCTCGGCCGAGTAGGCCTCGCCGCGCGCGAGGTTGCGCAGGAAGGCTCGCTGCGAGGCGGCGCGCGAACGGGCGCCGACGGTCCGGTAGGTCAGCGTCCAGTCGACCGACAGGCCGAGGCGGCGCCACAGTTCCTCGAAGGCCTTCTCGTCCTCGGCGGTGAGGGCCTCGCACAGCTCGATGAAGTTCCGCCGGGAGACGGGCTGCTGCTGCCTGCCGGGGCGCTCGGGCGGGGTGAGGCCGGGGTCGTACGGGAGCGAGGGGTCGCAGCGGACCCCGTAGTGGTTCTGGACCCGGCGCTCGGTGGGCAGGCCGTTGTCGTCCCAGCCCATCGGGTAGAAGACGGTCTGCCCGCGCATGCGCCGGTAGCGGGCGACGGTGTCGGTGTGGGTGTACGAGAAGACGTGTCCGATGTGGAGCGATCCGCTGGCCGTGGGCGGCGGGGTGTCGATGGAGAAGATCTCCTCGCGCGGCCTCGACCGGTCGAAGCGGTGTACACCCGACTCGTCCCAGCGCCGCGACCATTTCGCTTCGAGCCCGTCGAGGGAGGGCTTGCCGGGGACGTCGTGATGACGAGGCGGGAGGTTCATGCCGTCTCATGCTAGGCAGCCCGGCCCGTGTAGCCGAACGATTTATCCGCCGAATGATTCGCGGCACCGATGATTCGGTAACGGACCTTCTTGCTAGGCTCGGACCATGGATTCCCCGGCATCCGCGCCCGACTTCACCGGCCTGCTGCAGTACGCCAGCCACGCCATGACCAACCGGCTGGCGGCCGCCCTGGCCGAGGTGGGGCTCACCCCCCGCGGCTACTGCGTGCTGCTGCACGCGCTCCCCGGGCAGCTGACACAGGCTCAACTCGCGGAGATCTCGCAGCAGGACAAGACCACGATGGTCGTCACCATGGACGAGCTCGAGCGGGCCGGCCTCGCCGAGCGGCACCCCTCCCCCACGGACCGCCGGGCCCGCATCATCACCGTCACCGAACCCGGACGGGAGCTCGTCGCCCGCGGCAGGGAGATCACCGCGCGCGTGCACGGCGACCTGCTGGCGGCCCTCCCCGAGGACGAGCGGACGGTCTTCGCCTCCGCGCTGCAGCGGCTGGTGGACGGTCATCTCGCCGCGGCCGGGGATTCCCCGCGCCCGGTGCGGCGCGCGCGCCAGTCGCGCAAGTAGGCTCGGAACGTGAGCGACAAGGCGCCTTTCGAGCGGGGCACGGACGGTCCCAAGGTGATCGTGGCGGGACTGGACGGATCGGAGCCGTCGTGGCGCGCCGTGGCGTACGCGGCGGGGCTGGCGCGGCGCCAGAACGCGCTGCTGGCGATCGTCTACGTGCAGCCGGTGCTGGCTGCGGGAGCCGCCTTCGGCGCCCCGGTCGCGGAGGCGACCGCGGAGATCGCCGACCAGCTCAAGGCGGAGATAGAGAAGGCCGCCGCCCGCTTCCAGGCGGTGTCCAGCCTGCGCTGGGAGTTCCACACCTTCGTGGGCGACCCCTTCAGCGGGCTGTCGCAGGCCTCGAACGAACTCACGGCGGACGCGGTCGTGGTGGGCGCGTCGGAGAAGGCCGGGCACCGGATCGTGGGCTCGGTGGCGGTACGGCTGGTCAAGGCGGGCCGCTGGCCGGTGACCGTCGTCCCGTAGGTTCCCCGGCCCCGGCACCCCGGCGCAGGCGGTCCCGGCGGCTCCGGCGGTCAGGTCCCGTCTGCGACGTGGATGACGACCTTGCCGCGGCGGTGCTCGTGCTCCAGCGCCTCGTAAGCGGCGCGGGTCTCGGTGAGCGGCACCACGCGGTCGACCCGCGGGGTGAGCTTGCCGCCGTCGATGAGCCGCGAGACCGCTTCCAGGCCCGCCCGGTCCGGCTCGACGACGAAGAAGACGCCGCGGGCGCCGTGCGCGCGGGCGGTGGCCGGGTCGGGCGGGGACACGATGCTCACCAGCAGGCCGCCCGGGCGCAGCACCGACCAGGAGCGGTCCTGGGTGTCGCCGCCGACGGCGTCGAAGACGACGTCCACGTCCGCCACCTCGTCCTCGAAGCGGCTGCCGGCGTAGTCGACGACCCGCCGCGCGCCGAGTCCGGCGACGAAGCCGGCGTCGCGCGCGGCGGCGGTCGCCGTGACCTGCGCGCCGAGCGCCGCGGCGATCTGGACGGCGAAGGAACCGACGCCGCCCGCCGCGCCGTGGACGAGGACGTGCCGGCCGGGGGTGACCCCGGCGTGCCGGGCGAGCGCCTGCCAGACGGTGAGCGCGGCCAGCGGGACCGAGGCGGCCGCGTCGTGGTCGATCCGCCGGGGCTTGGGGGCCAGGATGCCCGCGGGAAGAGTGACGAACTCGGCGGCGGCGCCGTCGTGGACGAAGGGGATCAGCGCGTAGACGGCTTCCCCGACCCTCGGGGTGACGACCCCGGGTCCCACGTCGGCGACCACGCCGGAGACCTCGTGCGAGGGGATGGTGGGGGTGCGGTCGCGGCCCGAGCCGTCGAAGCTGTCGGTCCAGGTCGCGTCCCAGTCCAGCTCCCCCGCGGTCACGGAGGCCGCACGCACCGCGACCAGGGCCTCGCCCGGGTCCGGCTCGGGTCGGGGCGCGGTCTCGTAGCGGAGCTGTTCCGGTCCGCCGCGCCGGTGGGCCCGTACGGCGTGCATCGTCGTCACCATCGACCGCTCCCCTGGTCGCTCCGCGCCTGGCCGGGCGGGGGCGGCTGACGCCCCCTCCCCCCTCCAGGATCCGGCCCGGCCCGGCTCCCGGCATCCCGTTCCGCGGGCGGCGGCGGGAGGACGCGCCGGGACGGCGTTCGGAATAGCGCAGCGCTGCCTTCGGTTACGGTCAGTGGGTCCCGACCGACGGCACCCGGAAGCAGGTAAGGGAAGCATGAGCACTGTTGAGCTCACCAAGGACAACTTCGACGAGGTCGTGGGCAGCAACGATTTCGTCCTGATCGACTTCTGGGCGTCCTGGTGCGGCCCGTGCCGGATGTTCGCCCCCGTCTACGAGGCGGCCGCGGAGAAGAACACCGACCTCGTGTTCGGCAAGATCGACACGGAGGCGCAGCCCGAGCTGGCCGCCGCGTTCCAGATCCAGTCCATCCCGACGCTGATGATCATCCGTGACAAGGTGGCCGTCTTCTCCCAGCCCGGCGCGCTCCCCGCGCCCGCGTTCGAGGACCTGATCAAGCAGGCCCGCGACCTGGACATGGACGAGGTCCGCAAGTCCATCGCCGAGCAGGGCGCGGACCAGGACGCCCCGAAGGCCTGACATCTGACGAAGCGTCAGCTATGGTGCGGCCCCATGGGACGCACCATGGCGGAGCTCGTCGAGGGCCAGTGGGGCGATCCGCGCCCCGGGCTGCTGTACGGGGAGCGCAGGCTCAGCCGCCATGACGTCGCGGCCGCCTCCGCCGCCCGCGCGGCGCTCCTGGCCGACCTGCTGCCGCACGGCGCCGAACCGCACGTGGGAGTGCTCCTGGGCAACGTCCCGGAGTTCCCGCTGTGGCTCGGCGCCGCGGCGTACGCGGGGGCCGCCGTGGTGGGGGTCAACCCGACCCGGCGCGGTGCGGAGCTGGCCCGGGACATCGCCCACACCGAATGCGCCGTGCTGGTCACCGAGCGCGCGCACCTGCCGTCGCTGCGCGGGCTGGCCCTCCCCCTCGCCCCGGAACGCGTCCTGGTCGTGGACGACCCGGCGTACCCGGCGCTGCTGCGCGCGTACGAGGGCGCCGGACCGCCGCGCGGCGGGCGGATACGCCCCGGCACACGGCTGCTGCTCTACTTCACCTCCGGCTCGACGGGCGCCCCCAAGGCCGTGATCGTCTCCCAGGGGAGGCTCGCCGACGCGGGCGCGTCCCTCAGCGGCTTCCTGGGCCTCGGGCCGGACGACGTCCACTACCTGTGCATGCCGCTCTTCCACGGCAACGCCGTGATGGCGGGCTGGGCACCCGCCCTCGCGGGCGGCGGCGCGGTGGCGCTGCGCCGGACCTTCTCCGCCTCCCGCTTCCTGCCGGACGTACGCGCCTACGGGGCCACGTACTTCACCTACGTCGGGCGCGCCGTGCAGTATCTGCTCGCCACCCCCGAGCGGCCCGACGACCGCGACCACCGCCTGCGCCGCGGCTTCGGCACCGAGGCCGGGGCCGTGGACGCGGCCCGGTTCGCCGAGCGCTTCGGCGTGCCCCTCACCGAGGGCTACGGCTCCTCCGAGGGCGGCGCCGCCATACAGCGCTCCCCCGGCACGCCGCCCGGCGCGGTCGGGCGTGCCGCGCCCGGCGCCGACCTGGCCGTGGTGGACCCGGCGACCGGTGCCGAGCGGCCCCGCGCGCTCCTCGACGGGGCGGGCCGGCTGCTCAACGGCGACGAGGCCATCGGCGAGCTCGTCAACCGCGGCCCCTCCCGCTTCGAGGGCTACTGGCGCAACCCCGAGGCGGTCGCCGCCCGTACCCGCGACGGCTGGTACTGGACCGGCGACCTCTTCTTCCGCGACGCCGAGGGCTGGTTCCACTTCGCGGGCCGCGCCGACGACAGGATGCGCGTGGACGGCGAGAACCTGGCCGCCGTGGTCGTCGAGAGCGTCCTGGCCCGCTTCCCCGCGGCGGCGGCCGTCGCCGTCTACGCCGTCCCCGACCCCGTCTCGGGCGACCAGGTCATGGCGGCCGTGGCCCTCCGCGAGGGCTCCGCCTTCGACCCCGGCGCCTTCGCGGCCTTCCTGGCCGCGCAGGCCGACCTCGGCACGAAGTCGGCCCCCCGCTTCGTACGCATCGTGCCGCGCATGCCGGTCACCGCCACCAACAAGATTCGGCGCGCGGCACTGCGCCGTGAGGGCTTCCGCTGCCAAGGCCCCGTGTGGTGGTCCCCGCCCGGCGAGGGACCGTGCGGGGCGGCGTACCGCCGCTTCGCCGCCGGCGACCTCGCCACCCTGCTGGAGCGCTACCGCGCCCAGGACCGCCTGGGGCTCCTGGACCGCTGAGCCACGCTCCGGGCCCGCGCCCCGAGGGCGGTCGTTCGGCACGGGTCCGTCCGGGCAGACGCAGCGCTGTGCCACACACCCTTCCGACGACCGGGTCGGCGGATCCGGCCCGCGGCCGGGGCCGCACCACCGCGACGGCCGGCGTGGGCCGGACCGTCGTCGCGAAGGGTCTGGCAACGACCCTCTGACCTGCACAGATGCGTCCTGGAGATGCGGGCCGCCGGGCGGCGGTCCACTCTTGATTCGGACCGGACGGCAGAGGCCGCCCTCGACACGGGTGTCACCTGCCGTCCCTCGGCCGTTCGTCCGGGGCGCTCTTGAGTGCCCCGCGCCGAAGGGCTTAGGTGGTACGGACACCGCCCGGCCCCGGCCGGGCGGACACGGAGAACCGCCTTCGACGGGAGGTCCCGGCCATGCCCGGCACCAGTCAGCGGATGGAGACGTCCGAACCGATCAGCGAGACAGCGGCGGAGGACCATATTCAGGGCATCTGTTTCAAGACCGGCCCGCCGCGCCGCATAGGCGTGGAACTGGAATGGTTCCTTCACGACCCGCACGACCCGGCCCGCCCGGTGGGCCCCGCCCGGCTCGGCGCCGCCGTCGCCGGACTGCGCGACCTGTACCTCCGCTCCCGGCTCACGACCGAGCCCGGCGGACAGCTTGAGCTCAGCTCGCTGCCCGCCCCCTCTCTGACCGCGTGCGTCGACGCCGCGGCCGCGGACCTCCACTCCGTACGCCACCGGCTCCGCCGGGAGGGCCTGGCCCTGGCGGGCCACGGCCACGATCCCTGGCGGCGGCCGCGACGGCTGCTGGACGAGCCCCGGTACGCCGCCATGGAGACGTACTTCGACCGTTCCGGACCCGCGGGCCGGGCCATGATGTGCTCCACGGCCTCCGTCCAGGTCTGCCTGGACTCGGGCACCGAGGAGCCGGGCCCCTTCGGGCTCGGCAGACGCTGGCTGCTGGCGCACCTGCTGGGCGCGGTCCTGGTGGCCGCGTTCGCCAACTCGCCGCTCAGCACGGGCCGTCCGACCGGCTGGCGGTCCACCCGGCAGGCGGTGTGGGCGGCCCTGGACCCGGGACGCACCCTCGCCCCGCCCGCCGGGACCGATCCCCGGACGGCCTGGACGGCCTACGCCCTGGACGCCCCGGTGCTGTGCATCCGCGGCGAGGAGGCGCCCTGGACGGTGCCCGACGGGCTCACCTTCCGTGACTGGATCCGTCAGGGGTCGCACCGCCGGCCGACCGCCGCCGACCTCGACTACCACCTGTCGACGCTCTTCCCACCGGTGCGGCCGCGCGGCTACCTGGAGCTGCGCATGATCGACGCGCAGCCGGGGCGCGACGGCTGGATCGTCCCGCTGGCCGTGGCCGTGTCCCTCTTCGACGACGCCGCCGCCTCCGAGGTCGCCTACCGGGCGGTCAAGCCGCTCGCCGACGCGGCGGGCCGGGACCCGGCGCCCCGCAACCCGCTGTGGCGGCGCGCCGCCCGGCACGGCCTGGCCGACCCCGAACTCCACTCCATCGCCATGACCTGCTTCGCCGCGGCCCGCGAGGCCCTGCCCCGGCTCGGGGCGGACCGGGCCGTGCAGGGGGCGGTGGACGACTTCACCGAGCGCTACGTCCAGCGGGGCCGCTGTCCCGCCGACGACATGCTCGACGCCTTTCTACGCAAGGAGAGCCGCACGTGACCGCACCCGCGCTCGACCCCGAAGCCCTGCGTCGGCGGGCGCTGGACGCCCTGACCACCGCGCGTGAGCGCACCCGGGCGCTCACCACGTGCGTCGACGACCGTGAACTCACCGCGCAGCACTCCCCGTTGATGTCGCCCCTGGTGTGGGACCTGGCCCACATCGGCAACCAGGAGGAGCAGTGGCTGCTGCGGAACGTCGGCGGCCGTGAGGCCCTGCGGCCCGACATCGACCCGATCTACGACGCCTTCGAGCACCCGCGCTCGGAGCGCCCCACGCTGCCGCTGCTGCCGCCCGCGGAGGCGCACGCCTACGCGGCCGAGGTGCGCGGCAGGGTGCTGGACATCCTGGAGCGGGCCCCCCTGCACGGCTCTCCGCTGACCGACGCGGCCTTCGCCTTCGGCATGATCGCCCAGCACGAACAGCAGCACGACGAGACGATGCTGATCACCCATCAGCTGCGTCGCGGCCCGGTGGCCCTGACCGCGCCCCCGCCGCCGCCCGCACCCGCGGACACGGCGCTGCTGCCGGCCGAGGTCCTGGTGCCCGGCGGTCCGTTCACCATGGGCACCTCGACCGAGCCGTGGTCGCTGGACAACGAACGCCCCTCGCACCTGCGCGAGGTGGCGCCGTTCTTCATCGACACCGTGCCGGTGAGCAACGGCGCGTACCTCGCCTTCGTCGAGGACGGCGGCTACGAGGACGAGCGCTGGTGGACCCCGGCCGGCTGGGCGCACGTCCGCGAGCACGGCCTGGCCGCCCCGCTGTTCTGGCACCGGGAGGGCGGTGCGTGGCTGCGCCGCCGCTTCGGGGTGACCGAGCCGGTGCCGCGCGAGGAGCCCGTGCTGCACGTGTGCTGGTACGAGGCCGACGCGTACGCCCGCTGGGCCGGGCGCCGGCTGCCCACCGAGACGGAGTGGGAGAAGGCGGCCCGGCACGACCCGGCGACCGGGCGCTCCCGCCGCTACCCGTGGGGCGACGCCGACCCCGGCCCGGAGCACGCCAACCTCGGCCAGCGGTACCTGCAGCCGGCCCCGGTCGGCAGCTACCCGGCCGGTGCCTCGCCGCTGGGCGTACGGCAGCTGGTCGGTGACGTGTGGGAGTGGACGGCGAGCGACTTCCTGCCGTATCCGGGCTTCGCCCCGTTCCCGTACAAGGAGTACTCGGAGGTCTTCTTCGGCCCCGACCACAAGGTGCTGCGCGGCGGTTCCTTCGCCGTGGACCGGGTGGCCTGCCGGGGCACGTTCCGCAACTGGGACTACCCGGTCCGGCGGCAGATCTTCTCCGGATTCCGCACCGCCCGCGACGCCCGCCCGGAGCAGGTGTGAGGGCCCCGGGCAGACGGGGGCGCGGCTGATGTGCCGGCACCTGGCGTACGTCGGGCCGCCCGTCGCGCTCCGCGAACTCGTCATCGACCCGCCGCACTCCCTGTACCGCCAGTCGTGGGCGCCGCGCCGGCAGAAGTACGGCACGGTCAACGCCGACGGCTTCGGCCTGGGCTGGTACGCGGACGGGGACCCGCTGCCCGCGCGCTACCGGCGCGCCGGGCCGATCTGGGACGACCCGTCCTTCGCGGACGTGTGCCGGGTGACGCGCTCCGGCGCGCTGCTCGGCGCGGTCCGCGACATCACCGAGGGCTCGGTGGCCGACGAGTCCGCCGCCGCCCCGTACACGGCGGGCCGCTGGCTGTTCAGCCACAACGGCGCGCTGCTCGGCTGGCCGCACTCGGTCGCCGAGGCGGCCCGCACCCTGCCCCCCGAGGAGCTGCTGACCCTGGAGGCACGCTGCGACTCGGCCCTGGCCTGGGCGCTGACCCTGCACCGGCTGCGGGCCGGCGCCCCGGCGGACGAGGCGCTCGCCGAAACCGTCGGCCGGCTGGCCGCGCTGACCCCCGACTCACGGCTCAACTTCCTGCTGACCGACGGCCTGGCGATCGCCGGCACCGCCTGGGGCGACACGCTCTGGTACCTGGACACGCCCGGCCGCTCCCTCGTCGTGGCCTCCGAGCCGTACGACGACAGTCCGCGCTGGACCGAGGTCCCCGACCGCCACCTGCTCTACGGCGATCCCACCGAGGTCCTGCTGATCCCGCTCAAGGAGCCGCACCTGTGAGCCCGTTCACCCTCACCCGCACCCTGCCCGCCGACGCCACCGCGGCCGCGCTGCGCGCCGACGTGGCCCACGGGCTGACCCGCAGCCCCAAGCAGCTCCCGCCCAAGTGGTTCTACGACGCCCGTGGCAGCGAGCTGTTCGAGGAGATCACCCGGCTGCCCGAGTACTACCCGACCCGCGCCGAGCGGGAGATCCTGCACGCGCGGGCGCCGGAGATCGCCAAGGCGACCGGTGCCCGCACGCTGGTCGAGCTGGGTTCCGGCTCCTCGGAGAAGACCCGGCTGCTGATCGGCGCGCTGGGCGGGCCGCTGACGTACGTGCCGATCGACGTCAGCGAGTCCGCACTCACCGGTGCGGGCGAGGCCCTGCTCGCCGACCACCGGGACCTGTCCGTGCACGCGCTCGTCGCCGACTTCCAGCACGGGCTCGCCCTGCCGGAGACACCCGGCCCCCGGCTGGTCGCCTTCCTCGGCGGCACGATCGGCAACCTCCTGCCGCAGGAGCGGGCCCGCTTCCTGTCCTCGGTCCGCGCGCTGCTCTCCCCGGGCGACGCGCTGCTCCTCGGCACCGACCTGGTCAAGGACGAGACGACGCTGGTGGCGGCGTACGACGACGCGCAGGGCGTCACGGCCGCCTTCAACAAGAACGTCCTGTCGGTCATCGACCGCGAGCTCGGCGCGGACTTCCACCCGGACGACTTCGACCACGTCGCCGTCTGGGACCGCGAGCAGGAGTGGATCGAGATGCGCCTGCGGGCGCGCGCCGACGTGACCGTGAAGGTCCCCGCGCTCGACCTGTCCGTGGACTTCACGCGCGGAGAGACGATGCGCACCGAGGTCTCCGCCAAGTTCCGCGAGGAGGGCGTGCGGGCCGAGCTGGCCGCCGCCGGTCTCGCCCTGCGGCACTGGTGGACCGACACCGAGGGCCGGTTCGCCCTGTCGCTGGCCTTCCCCGCCTGATCCGTGCGCGTCCGCGGTGGCCGGTCCCGAACGGGGGCCGGCCACCGCGCCGGTTCCTCCGGGCCCCGGCCAGATCCTTCACGCGTGAAGCACCCGCCGCGAAGCAGTGCGGGCGCCTGATGCCCGCAGGTCGGCGCGGGGACAGCCGGTCCGTCGCCGTGCCGTGACGACGCGTACGATCATGCGGACGCCGCCGGAGCCGCCGGCGTACGGAGGAAGGACGACTCGCGTGGAGGACGCCGTCGCGACGGTGCTGCGCCAGTGGCAGGACGTCTACCCCGATCTGGACTTCGGGCCGGTCGCCGTGATCGGCAGGCTGAACCGCTGCGCCGCACTGCTGCAGCAGGTCACCGAGACGCCCCTGGGCCGCGAGGGCCTCACCCGCCCGGAGTACGACGTCCTCATCGCCCTGCGCCGGGTCGGCGGCGAACTGACACCGGGCCGGCTGGCCCGGGAGACCTTCGCCTCGGGGGCCGCGGTCACCAAGCGGATCAAGCTGCTGGAGGAGCGCGGCCTGGTGGCCCGCCGCCCGGACGGCCGCGACCGCCGGGTCTCCCACCTGCGGCTCACCGAGGAGGGCCTGGCGCTCGTCGACCGCGTACTGCCCGAGCAGCTCGCCTACGAGACCGGGCTGGTGTCCGGGCTCCCGGAGGCCCGCCGCGAGGAGCTGGCGGGCATCCTGGGCGAGCTCCTGCTGCTGCTCGAAGGCCGCTTGGGCGCGCTTTCCGGGTGAAGCGGGCGGCCCTCGGACCCACGGCACCGGCACTTCAGCGAGCGCACATCTGCGCTCTCCGTCAACGACACGCCAAGGCAAGGCCGCGACGGGACATCTAAGGGTGTCCCCGTCCCCCTGACCAGGGAATCGCGCCATGACCGCTTCGTACGAACTCGCTCCCGTCGTCGACACCCCGATTGACCGGCCCCGCTATTCGGTGAGCCTCGCCCAGGACGAGGCCGAGGTGCGGGCCGCGCAGCGTCTGCGGCACCAGGTGTTCGCCGGGGAGATGGGGGCCGTGCTGGACACCCCCGAGCCGGGCCTGGACGTCGACGCCCTCGACGCCTACTGCGACCACCTGCTGGTGAAGGAGGACCTCACCGGTGAGGTCGTCGGCACCTACCGGCTGCTCACCCCCGCCAACGCCCGCCGCGCCGGCCGCACCTACTCCGAGTCCGAGTTCGACCTGAGCCGGCTCGCCCCGATCCAGCACGACATGGTCGAGGTGGGCCGCTCGTGCGTGCACCCCGCCCACCGTGACGGGGCCGTCGTCGCCCTGATGTGGGGCGGCATCACCCGCTACATGGCGACCACCGGCCACAACTGGGTGGCCGGCTGCTGCTCGGTGGAACTGAACGACGGCGGCACGATGGCGGCCGGCGTGTGGGACCGGGTCTCCGCCAAGAACCTGGCCCCCGAGGAGTACCGGGTCTCCCCGCTCCGCCCCTGGGACCCGACGGGCATCGCCCGCCCGGCCCGCACCACGCTGCCCGCGCTGCTCCGCGGCTACCTGCGGCTGGGCGCCTGGGTGTGCGGCGAGCCCGCCCACGACCCGGACTTCGGCGTCGCCGACCTGTTCATCCTGCTCTCGCTGGAGCGCACCGACGAGCGCTACCTGCGCCACTTCGGCGCCCTCGGCTCACTCGGGTCGGTCTGAGATGGCCACGACGTGGTGGTCGCCGGTCTCGTCCTGCACCCCGCAGGCGTGCGTGACCGGCGACGGTCCGGTGGTGGGCCGGGTCCGGCGGCTGCTGCGGTACGCCGCCGCGGTGGCGGTGCTGTTCTTCGGCATCGCGCTGTCGGTGCCGGTCGGCGCGCTGTGCGGGCCGGCGAGGCGCGAGCGGCTGATCCGGCGGTGGACCCGCTCCGTGGTGGCGGCCTTCGGCATCCGGGTGCGGCTGCCGGAGCCGGAGCCGCGGGAGCCGGGCCGCGGCCTGCTGGTGGTCGCCAACCACGTGTCGTGGCTCGACATCCTGCTGATCGCCGCGGTCTTCCCGGGCCGCAACGTCGCCAAGCGGGAGATCCGCGACTGGCCGGTGATCGGGCGGCTGTGCGTGCGCGGCCGCACGATCTTCATCGACCGCGAGCGGATCCGCTCGCTGCCGGACACGGTGGCCGAGGTCGCGCAGGCGCTGCGCTCGGGCGCGACGGTGGTGGCCTTCCCCGAGGGCAGCACCTGGTGCGGCCGCGAGGAGGGCCGCTACCGCCGGGCGCTGTTCCAGTCCGCGCTGGACGCGGGCGCCGACGTGCAGCCGCTGCTCGTCCGCTACCGGGACGCCGACGGGCGGCCCAGCACCGCGGCGGCGTTCCTCGGCGAGGACACCCTGATGGACTCGGTGCGCCGGGTGGTGGCGGCCCGCGGCCTCACCGCGGAGGTGGCGGCGCTCCCCCGCATCGCGGCGGACTCGCTGCCGGACCGGCGTTCGCTGGCGAGCGCGGCCCACCACGCCCCCGCGCCGCGCCCGGCCGTACCGGTCCAGGCCGTTCCCCACGGGCACGGGACGGGCGTCCTGATCGGCGCGCCCGCCCTCCGGAGCCGCGACCGGGTCGCCTGACCGCCCGGCTGACGGCCCGTCACCGGACCGCGCCCACCGGCAGCCGCCTCCGGCGCACCGGCCGGGCGCGGTCCGGCCGTCCCGGCGGTCCGGGGCCCTCTTGTGACCTCCCTCTCGAGTCATGACAATGTGCATGCCAAAACCGAAAGAACTTCGGTCTCGAGAGGACCCCCCACATGAAACGACCTCTCAGAGGATTCTTCGCGGCCGCCCTCGCGGCTCTCGCCGCGATCGCGACCCTCGGCCTGTCCGCCGCCCCCGCCTCGGCTGCCGGCCGGGACGCCGCGGCGGCGCCGAACGCCGCGGCCGCGGTCACCGTCGACTTCGCCGGGACGGTGTCGCTCAGCAACTGCTCCGGCTCGCTCATCCGCTTCCCGGGCTCCGCGTCCACCGACCCCGCCCTGGTGCTGTCCAACGGGCACTGCCTGACCAGTGGCTTCCTCGACCCCGGCGAGGTGCTGGTCGATCAGGCGTCCACACGTACCTTCGGGCTGCTCAACGCCTCGGGCCGCTCGGTCGCCACGCTGCGCGCCACCAAGCTCGCGTACGCGACCATGACCGACACCGACATCTCGGTGTACCAGCTGAACCGCACCTACGCGCAGATCCAGTCCTCCTACGGGATCTCCGCGCTGGAGGTCTCCGGCACGCACCCGGTCCAGGGCACGGCCATCAAGGTCGTCTCCGGCTACTGGAAGACCATCTACAGCTGCAGCATCGACGGCTTCGTCCACCTCCTCAAGGAGGGCGACTGGACCTGGAAGGACTCGGTCCGCTACACCTCCTCGTGCAACACCATCGGCGGCACATCGGGTTCGCCCGTCATCGACACCGCGACCGGCAAGGTCGTCGCCATCAACAACACGGGCAACGAGGACGGCGGCCGCTGCACCCTCAACAACCCCTGCGAGGTGGACGCGAACGGCACCGTCACCGTCCGCCGGGGCATCAACTACGCCGAGCAGACCTACGGGATCGGCGCCTGCGTCACCACGGGCAACCGGTTCGACCTCACCCTGCCGGGGTGCACGCTCCCCAAGCCGTGACCGCGGCTCAGCGCCGGTACATCGCCTCGATCTCGGCGGCGTAGGCCTCCTCGACCGCCCGG
Organism: Actinacidiphila glaucinigra; assembly: GCF_900188405.1. Taxonomy (GTDB): domain Bacteria; phylum Actinomycetota; class Actinomycetes; order Streptomycetales; family Streptomycetaceae; genus Actinacidiphila; species Actinacidiphila glaucinigra. The sequence continues at coordinate 430,032 of NZ_FZOF01000004.1, forward strand.
CGCCTGAGCTTGCGCGAGGGGGTGACCAGCCCCCGCTCCTCGGTGAACGAGGCGGCCAGCACGCGGAACGAGCGAATCGACTCCGCCCTCGACACCCGCGTGTTGGCCGCCGACACCGCCCTGCGCACCTCGGTCTCCAGGTCCGGGTCGCGCACCAGCTCCTGCAGCCCGGCCTCGGCCTTGCCGCGCAGCCGGAGCCACTGGGCCGTCGCCTCGGTGTCCAGGGTCACCAGGGCCGTCACATACGGCCGGTCGTTCCCGATGACCAGGCAGTGCTCGACCAGCGGGTGCTCGCGGACCCGTTCCTCCAGGACGGCCGGGGAGAGGTTCTTGCCGCTGGTGGTGACGATGATCTCCTTCTTGCGGCCGGTGATCGTCAGATAGCCGTGCTCGTCGAGGAAGCCGAGGTCGCCGGTGTACAGCCAGCCGTCGCGCAGGGCCTGCGCCGTGGCCTCGGAATCGCCGAGGTAGCCGGAGAAGACCGCCGGGCCGCGCAGCAGGATCTCGCCCTCGTCGGAGATCCGGACCGCCGTCCCGGGCACGGGGTGGCCCACCGTGCCGTAGCGCACCCGGCCGGGCGGGTTGGCGGTGGCCGCCGAGGTGGACTCGGTGAGTCCGTAGCCCTCGTACACCGTGACCCCCGCGCCCTCCAGGAACAGCCCGAGCCGCCGCCCCATGGTGGAGCCGCCGCTCACCGCGTTGCGGACCCGGCCGCCCAGTGCCTCGCGGACCCTGGCGTACACCATCCGGTCGTAGACGCGGTGCAGCACGCGCAGCGCCGCGCTCGGGCCCGGGCCGGTGCCCAGCGCACGGCGCTCGCGGGCCTCCGCGAAGCGCACCGCCACGTCCACGGCCTTGTCGAACACCCCGAGGTGGCCCGCCTCCTCCGCTTTGTCGCGCGCGGAGTTGAAGACCTTCTCGAAGACGTACGGCACGGCGAGCACGAACGTCGGCCGGAACAGCGCCAGGTCGGGCAGGAGTTCGGCGGCCGTCATCTCCGGCTGGTGGCCCAGTCGCGCCCCGGCCCGCACCGTCGCCACCTGGATCATGCGGCCGAAGACATGGGCCAGCGGCAGGAAGAGCAGCACGGACGGCTGCGCGGAGGTGCCGCTGTCGAAGACCGGTCGCCAGCCGGCGATGAGGTTGTCGGTCTGGCACATGAAGTTGCCGTGGGTCAGCACGCAGCCCCGGGGGCGTCCCGTGGTGCCCGAGGTGTAGATCACCGTGGCCACGGCGTCGGGGGTGACCGCGAGCCGGTGCCGGTGGACCACGTCCTCCGAGATCCGCTCCCCGTCCGCCACGAGCTGCTTCACCGCTCCGGAGTCCAGTTGCCAGACGCGGGTCACGGCGGGCAGCCGGTCGATCACCGAGCCCAGCGTCATCGCGTGGTCCTCGTGCTCCAGGACGCAGCCGACGGCGCCGGTGTCGTGGAGGATCCAGCGCAGCTGCTCGGCGGAGGAGGACGGGTAGACGGGCACCGGCTGGGCCCCGACGGTCCACAGCGCGAAGTCGAAGAGCGTCCACTCGTAGCGGGTGCGCGACATGATCCCCACCCGGTCCCCGAACCGCACCCCGTGCGCGAGCAGCCCCTTGGCCAGGGCCATCACCTCGTCGCGGAACTCCGCCGCGGTCACGTCCCGCCAGCGGCCGTCCTCCTTGCGGCCCAGCCGCACGTCGTCGGGCGCCTGCGCCGCGGTCTCGAACACCACGTCGGCCAGGCCGCCGGCGAGGGTGGCCGGGACCAGCGCGGGCAGACTGAATTCGCGCACGCGGGCACCTCGCGGGGTCGGGGCGGGCGGAGAAGCGTAACGTAACGGATCTCTCACGCACTGTCGGCCGACGGCCGGTGATCGTCCCGCTTCTTCACCAAACCTCCCCCGGCGAGAGATCATGGATACAGGAGGTGACCTCCATGACCACCAGGATCCGACTCCACGGCGGCCCCGGGGACGGTCTCACCCTCGGCATCGCCCTGGGAGCCGGGGGGCAGCCCCCCGAGGGCATCCTGTACGACCCGCTGGCCATCAGCGTGCAGGACGCCGGGGTGCACCAGGCGTGGCCCGACAGCGCCGCGTACTACAAGCGCCTCGAGCACATGGCCGACGAGCCGTGGGACTACGAGTACGAGAGCGAGGCCACCGCCCCCCTGGAGTGACCCGCCGGCGCGCCGCGGACCGCCTCCGGGACCGCCCCGGGGCACCTCCCGCGGCCGCCGGACCGGGCACGGGTGAAAGCCGCCGTTTTGGCCGCGCGCCGCCGCCTCCGTAGAGTTCCGCAGGACACCAGCGGGAACACACGATCCAGGGAACGACGGCGGGCATGACGGCGACCGAGAACGAGCAGAGCACGGCCACGGCCTGGGACGGCGTCCCCGGCATCGACCCGGTACGCCTGGAACTGTGCCTCAGCGTGCTGAGGGAACTCGACGAGCTGCCGCTGGACCACCCCGACGCGATCACCGTGCGCAGGGCCACGGCCGGCATCTACCGGACGGTGAAGCAGCGCCGCCGCCAGGAGCGGCGTTCCGCCAAGACGGCCCACGACAAGTCCGTCACCGAGGCCACGGCCACCGGTTCCGCGGAACGCATCGACGACGAGACCCAGGGGCTGCTGCCGTCCTCGTCGACCATCGGTGAGATCGCCGGCATCCTGCAGCGGCCGCGCTCCTGCTACGTGTGCAAGGGCCGCTACGTCGAGGTCGACGCCTTCTACCACCAGCTGTGCCAGAGCTGCGCGGCCTCCAACCGCGCCCGGCGCGACGCGCGGGCCGACCTGAGCGGCCGGCGCGCCCTGCTCACCGGCGGCCGGGCGAAGATCGGCATGTACATCGCGCTGCGGCTGCTGCGCGACGGCGCCCACACCACCGTCACCACGCGCTTCCCCGCGGACGCGATCCGGCGCTTCAAGGCGATGCCCGACAGCGACGAGTGGATCCACCGCCTCAAGATCGTCGGGGTCGACCTCCGCGACCCCGCCCAGGTGGTGGCGCTCGCCGACTCGGTGGCCGCCGAGGGCCCGCTGGACATCCTGATCAACAACGCGGCGCAGACCGTACGCCGGTCCCCCGCCGCGTACGCGGAGCTGGTGGCCGCCGAGTCCGCCCCGCTCCCGGCCGGTGCCCTGCCGGCCTCGGAGGTCTTCGGCGCCTTCGGCAGCGGCGCCCAGCCCTCGCTGCCCGCCCCGCGCGCGGAGCTGGCCGCCCGGGCCCGGGAGGTCACGGACCTGGCCCTGGTCAGCGGTTCGGCCTCGCTCGCCCGGATCGAGGCCGGCACGGCGATCGACGCCGGCGGGCTGATCCCCGACCTGGACGCGGAGAACAGCTGGAGCCGCGCCGTGGGCGAGGTCGACCCGGTCGAGATGCTCGAAGTGCAGCTGTGCAACGAGACCGCGCCGTTCATCCTGGTCAGCAGGCTGCGCCCGGCGATGGCCGCCGCCGCAGCCCGCCGCAAGTACGTGGTGAACGTCTCCGCGATGGAGGGCAAGTTCACTCGCGGCTACAAGGGTGCGGGCCATCCGCACACCAACATGGCCAAGGCCGCGCTCAACATGCTGACCCGTACCAGCGCCCGGGAGATGCTGGAGACCGACGGCATCCTGATGACCAGCGTCGACACCGGCTGGATCACCGACGAGCGCCCGCACCCGGACAAGGTCCGCATGGCCGAGGAGGGCTTCCACGCCCCGCTGGACCTGATCGACGGCGCCGCCCGGGTGTACGACCCGATCGTCCGCGGCGAGCAGGGCGAGGACCTGTTCGGGGTGTTCCTCAAGGACTACGCGCCGACCGAGTGGTGAGGGCCCCGGCACCGTCCCTCAGGGCCATGTGACGGCCCGTTGCGGGACAGGGGGGACAGGCGGGGCGGCCGGTCCGCGGCTACGATCGAAGCGTGGCCGAGCGAGGTTCCGCGCCCACCGCGCCCAAGCTCGTGCTCGAGACCGACGGGGACACCCGGATCCTGGTCCCGGGTCGGGACTACCACGTCGGTCGCGACCCCGACGGCGACGTCGTCCTCGACGACCCCCGGGTGTCGTGGCACCACGCCGTGATCCGCCCCGCGGGCGACAGCTGGATGCTGCACGACATGGGCAGCACCAACGGCACCTTCGTCAACGGCCGGCAGGTCCGGCAGTGGGGTATCGGCCCGGGCAGCGTCATCCGCTTCGGGCACGCCGAGCAGGGGCCGTGCGCCCGGCTGAGCAGCGCCGAGGCCCCCACGGGCGTGTACCGGGCGCCGCCGATGTCCGCCCCCGCGGCGACGGGCACCTTCCGTCACCCGACGTCGGTCCGGTCGCTGCCGCACCGCACGATCCACATCGGGCGCGCCTCCGACAACGACCTGGTCGTCTCGGACCTGCTGGTCTCCCGCCACCACGCCGAACTGCGGTCGCTGCCGGACGGCGGCTACGAGATCGTCGACCTGCACAGCCACAACGGCACCTACCTGGACGGCCAGCGCGTCGACCGGGCGGTCGTGCACCCGGGCGACATCATCGACGTCGGCCACGCGGTGTTCCGGCTGGTCGGCGACGAGCTGCAGGAGTTCACCGACACCGGCGAGGTCTCGCTCAACGTCCGCGACCTGTCGGTGCGGGTGGGCGGCGGGGGCAAGGTGCTGCTGGACGACATCAGCTTCCCCGTCGGCGAGAAGTGCCTGCTGGCGGTCGTCGGGCCGAGCGGCTCCGGAAAGTCGACGCTGCTGAACGCGCTGACCGGGCTGCGCCCGGCGGACCAGGGCACGGTGCTCTACGACGGGCGCGACCTGTACCGGGAGTACGCGGACCTGCGCCAGCGCATCGGCCTCGTCCCGCAGGACGACATCCTGCACCAGCAGCTCCCCGTGGGCCGCGCCCTGTCGTACGCCGCCGAACTGCGCTTCCCCGGCGACACCGCCAAGGAGGAGCGGCAGGCCCGGGTGGACGAGGTGATCGCCGAACTGGGCCTGGAGGCCCGGGTGCGGCAGCCGGTCCACACGCTCTCCGGCGGCCAGCGCAAGCGGGTGAGCGTCGCCCTGGAGCTGCTGACCAAACCCTCGCTGCTCTTCCTGGACGAGCCGACCTCGGGCCTGGACCCGGGGATGGACCGCTCGGTGATGACGATGCTGCGCGAACTCGCCGACGACGGCCGCACGGTGATCGTGGTGACGCACAGCGTGCTCAGCCTGGAGGTCTGCGACCGCCTGCTGGTGATGGCGCCCGGCGGGCGCATGGCCTACTACGGGCCGCCCTCCAAGACCTTGTCCTTCTTCGGCTTCCGGCAGTGGCCGGAGGCCTTCGAGGCGTTCGAGCACGAGGAGAACCGCGACTGGGCGGGCCAGTACGAGGCCTCGCCGCTCTACGACGAGTACATCGCGGCGGCGCTGGAGCCGGCGGGCCCCGAGGCCCCGGCGGAGCTCGAACCCCTCGAACCGCCCAAGCCCCAGGGCTGGGGCGGCCAGTTGTGGACGCTGGTGCGCCGCTACACGGCGTCGCTGGCCGCCGACCGCACCTTCCTGGCGATCATGGTGGCGCTGCCCTTCGTGATGGGCGGGATGGCGCGCGCCCTGGCGGGCGGCGGGCTGGGCCGGAACAACGCGCTCAACGTGCTGCTGATCCTGTGCGTCGGCTCGGTCCTCACCGGGGCGGCCAACGCGGTCCGCGAGCTGGTCAAGGAACGCGTGATCTACCAGCGGGAGCGGGCCGTCGGCCTGTCCCGCTCGGCGTACCTGGCGTCCAAGGTGGTGGTGCTGGGACTGGTCACCATCGCCCAGGCGGTGGTGCTGACGATGGTGGCCCTGGTCGGCGTGCGGCTGAGACCCCAGGGCGGCAGCGGGGTCCTGATGCCGCCGCTGCTGGAGATCACGCTGGCGGTGGCGCTGCTGGCGTTCACCTCCATGATGCTCGGGCTGCTGATCTCGGCCCTGGTGCGCAAGGAGGAGGTGACCATGCCGCTGCTGGTGCTGCTCGCCATCGTGCAGGTCGTCTTCTGCGGTGCGCTGCTCCCCCTGCACGGGGTCCCGGGCCTGGAGCAGCTGGCCTGGCTGGTGCCGTCGCGCTGGGCGCTGGGGGCGATGGCCGCGACGCTGGACCTGCACGCCATCACGCCCGGCACCGTGACGTCGGACCCGCTCTTCCGATCCGTCCCCTCGATGTGGCTCCTGGACATGGGCATGCTCGTGGTGTTGTCGGCGGTCTTCGGGCTCGTCGTCACCAGGCTGCTTCGGCGCCAGGAGCCGGCCGTCATGCGGAGGTAGGCCGTGGTGTACGAGCCGGAGTTCGTCCCGACCCACGTCGCCCCGTCCGCGGGGCTCCCCACCTGGCGGGCGCCGGACGATTCCAGCCCCTCGGCCGGGCTGGACCCGCTGCTGCCGGTGCGGGTGACCGAGCACCGGGGCGACTGGGCGCGGATCGTGTGCTCCAACGGCTGGTCCGCCTGGGTGGACGGACGCCTGCTGATCACGGTCCCGCAGGGCCCTCCGGCCGTCGGCGGCTCCCCGGCCCGCACGGCGGACGCCCGGCCCCTGCTGGGCCGGCTGGTGGAGGCGCTCGGCTCGTACCGCTCCCTGGTGCAGGACCTGGCGGCCGGCCGGATCGACCTGGAGACCTTCGACCGCGGCACGAGCGGCATCAGGATCGGCGCCGTCGTCGACGGGGACGCGGTCTGGCTCTTCGACGCCGAGCACGACCGCTGGTGCTACTGCGACGGCACCCGCATGGCGACCTACGCCTCCTCCTCCCCGCCCGCCGTGCGCCCGGGCGACCCGGGCCCCCCGCCCCCGGCGAAGCCCCCGCCCGGCGGCGACTCCTCACCCACCGAGACCCACCCGGTCACGTGGACGGGTGAAGCCTGACGGCGCGTGCACGGGACGGCGTCAGGGGGCCGGGGTGTCCGGCCGGGCGGGGCGGGCGCGGGCCACGAGGTGGACGGCCATGCTGCCGAGCAGACCGGCCGCCACGCCCCACAGCGCGGCGATACCGATCGCGGGGAGCAGGTTCGGGAGCAGCACGATCGAACCGCCGAGACCGCCGGTGTCCGAGGGGTCGCCGATGCCGAACAGGGACAGGCCGTAGTGCGCGTCGATCCGGGTGAGCACGCCGATCAGCAGCATGGCCACCGCGGACGCCGCGGCCAGGTGGACGGCGTTGCGCACGTGCCCCGTGCCGGGCGGCGCGCGCCGGGCGGTGGCCCAGCCGGCGCCCAGCATGGCGACGGCGACGGCGACCACCAGCCACCACGCCCTTCCGTCGTGCTCGGACAGCGACGCGAGGTCGAGCGTGACGTCACCGTCCCCGCTGCGCAGCACGGCGGCCAGCGCCTCCGGCATCGGCACGCCGAGCGCCCCCTGCACGTTGCCGTGCCACGAGGCGCCCATGCCGATCCCGAGGGCGAGCCAGGCCACGTTCGGCAGGCCGAGGAAGACCACGGCGAAGCCGTCGGCGGGCTCCGCGCGGGTGAAGGCGGTGACCACCGCGATCACGGCGCCGGCGACCACGTAGGCGAGCAGCACGCCCACCATGGCGCGGGCGGCCGGCCGGACGACGGTGTGCGCGGGCACCAGCCGGGAGGGCAGCGGAGCCCTCCGTGACACGGCGAAGGCCAGGACGAGGACGACGGCCAGCCAGAGCAGCCCGGCGACGACCGTGACCGGTACGTCGGCGTGGAAGCCGACGGTGGGGGTGGCCCCGAGCAGGTCGCCGAGGTCGTCGAGGAAGTCCTCGCCCGTGGAGACGGTGAAGGTGTGGCGTGCGCCGAGGGCGATCAGCAGTGTGACGAGGGCCCACAGCACGGCCGTACGGACGAAGAGCCACAGCATCCGGCCCCCGGGGACCACCGCGTGCCGTCGCAGCGGCCGTACGACCACATAGGCGGTGACGAGGGCCCCGGCGAGGGCCACGGACAGCGGGAAGACGGTCACCGCCGCGTCCGAGCGGGCGATGGTGCCCGCGCCGCCCTCCAGGCCGACGCGGCCGCCGACGGCCATGACCACGGTGGCCGCGATGACGGGCAGGAACGCGCCCTGCGGCAGCTCCGAGGCCCCCGCCAGCCAGAGTCCCAGGGCCGCCACGACCACCATGACGGCGTACCCGGCCAGAACCGCCGCGAGAGCGTGCAGCCAGCCGTGGGCGAGCCCCGGTGCGGGGGGCGGGGCGGAGGACGGGGCGGAGGGCGGATGCCGGGTCACGGTGTCAGGCTAAGCAGCCCGGCGGCAGCCCGCCCGTCCGGAATGCCCCGGCTTGCGGCCGGGTCGGAGGGTGGACGGAGAATGCGGGAGTGACCCCACCCCCGCCCCGGCAACCACCCGGCGCCCCCGACCCCGGCCAGGACCCGCCCGCGCACGCGCGCCGCGGGTGGTGGACGTCGAGCGCCGGGCTGTCGGCACTGGCGGCGCTCGGGGCCGCGGCGCTCGTCCTGGCGGTCTTCCTGGCCGGGGTCGGGGGCGGAGGTACCGCAGCGCCGGAGAGAAGCCCCTCGCCCGGCGGGCCGCGGATCGTGCTGCAGCCGGCCCAGGTGGCGGGCCTCGACGCCTTCACCGCCGGCACGGCCGGTGAGTTCCCGCCCGCGGACGCCCCGGCACCCACCCTGACCCCCGGGCCCCCCGCCGCGTACGGGGCGCCGAGCGTCTCCGGCGGTACGCGCGCCCTGTACGGCGGCACCAAGGGCAGGGCGTCGTGCGACGTCGCCGAGCAGACCCGGTACCTGACCGAGGACCCCGGCAAGGCGGCCGCCTTCGCCCGGGTGGCGGTCATCGACGCCGACGGGATCGGGCGGTACCTGAAGTCGCTCACCCCGGCGCTGTTGCGCGCCGACACCCGGGTCACCGACCACGGCTACGCGGACGGCTCCGAGACCTCCTTCGCGGCGGTGCTGGAGGCGGGCACGGCGGTGCTCGTCGACGACCGCGGCGTCCCCCGGGTGCGGTGCGCGGGCGGCAATCCGCTGTCGGCGCCGAAAGCGGCCGAGGGCGCCGGCCACACCGGGCAGCCGTGGCCCGGCTTCCGCGCGTCGGAGGTCGTCGCGGTACACCCCGCATCACAGACGCACCGGTCGTTCGTCCTGTACGACGCGGGCCGCGACAAGCTCTTCCGCCGCCCGGCGGGCACAAGGGGCGCCGACGACACCTGGCTGGGGTGACCCGGGCGCCGGGGCTTGAGCCTCCAGCCGCTGGAAGGTCCAGACTCGGCGGCATGAGCGACGACCAGGAGCTGCTCACCATCGGGCGGCTCTCCCGCCGTACCGGCATGCCGGTGCGCACCATCCGCTACTGGTCCGACATCGGCGCGCTGCCGCCGGCCGGGCGCAGCGGCGGCGGCTACCGGCTGTACGACGCCGCCTCCGTGGCGCGGCTGGAGTTGATCCGCACGCTGCGCGAGCTCGGCCTGGGCCTGGAGGAGGTACGCCGGATCCTGGAGCGGGAGACCACGGTCGCGGCCGTCGCCGCCGTCCATGTGGAGGCGCTGGACGCGCAGATCAGGACACTGCGGCTGCGCCGCGCGGTGCTCGGCACCGTGGCGAAGCGGCAGTCGGACACCGAGGAGATGACTCTGTTGAACCAGTTGGCACGGCTGTCGGCCGACGAACGGCGGCGGATCGTCGAGGAGTTCGTGGACGAGGTCTTCGAAGGGCTCGACGCCGACCCCGACATCGAGGCCCGTATGCGGCGCACCCCCGCCGACCTCCCCGACGACCCCACGCCCGAGCAGGTGGACGCCTGGGTGGAACTCGCCGAGCTGGTCCGCGACCCGGACTTCCGCCGCCACATGCGCACCGTCGTCGAGCACAACGCGGCGCAGCACCCCGCGCCGGGCGCGTCCGTGTGGTTCGCGCGCAAGGTCGTCGGCGTCGTGGGCGCGGCGCGGGATTGCGGAGTGGCACCCGGCGCGGCCGAGGCCGAGCCCGTACTGACCGAGATCCTGGGCGCGGACGCCGACCGCGCCGCCGTGCTGGCCCGTCTGGAGGCCGGCATGGACGGACGCGCCGAGCGCTACCGGCAGTTGCTGGCGGTGCTCGGCGGCGAGCCGCCGCGTCCCACGCACGTGGCCGAATTCCATTGGCTGGCCGAGGCTCTCAGGGCGCATCCCTGAGGTCCGGGCGTGCCCTCAGGAGTGTTCCTGCAGACGCGGGCCGTAGATGTCGAGCATCCGGGCCCGGGCGGAGCCCAGCCGCTGGGCGATGGTCTGGGCGGCGGCCAGCACGATGGCCTGGCCCAGCACCGGGTTCTCCCGGCACAGGTCGCGGATCTCGGCCCCGCTGAACTCGTAGGCGCCCACCGAGCCCAGCGCGTGGGCGCCGACCTGCCAGCGGTAGGGAGGGAACAGCCAGGACCAGCCGATGAGTTCGCCGGGTCCGAGGGTCTCCACGGAGACCGCGCCGCGGCCGGGCACGTCCATGTCGATGGAGACGGCCCCTGACTCGACCACCCAGAAGCGGTCGGCGAATCTGCCCTCGTCGCAGATGCGCCAGCTCTGCGGGAAGCTGACCTTCTTGGCGTGTTCCAGGAAGGCCCGGCGGTGGGCCGACGGAAGTGAGTCCAGCATGGTCACCGTGCTGCTCATCGGCGCATCCTCCTACTCCCTTCCACACCCCCTGACCTCAGGGTACGGTCACGGACCGGCCGTCGCAGGGAGGTGACCGGCCAACCAGTCGCGCGCCAGGTGCGCCACCTCGTCGAGGGCTCCGGGCTCCTCGAACAGATGGGTCGCGCCGGGGACCACGTGCAGCAGGCTGGGGCAGCCGAGCGCCTCCTGGGCACGCCGGTTCAGCTCCAGGACGGTGGTGTCCCGGCCGCCGACGATGAGCAGGGTGGGTGCACTGACCTCGCCGAGCCGGGGCGCGGCCAGGTCGGGGCGGCCGCCCCGGGACACCACCGAGGAGACGTACGGGGCGGCCCGGGGGTCGGCCGCGGCCCACAGCGCGGCGGCGGCGCCCGTACTGGCCCCGAAGTAGGCCAGCGGCAGGTTCTCCCCGCGGGCCCACTCGGTGACGTCGGCGAGGCGGCCGGCGAGCAGTTCGATGTCGAAGACGTTGGCCCGGTCCGCCTCCTCGGCCGAGGTGAGGAGGTCGAAGAGGAGGGTGCCGAGGCCGGCCTGGTTGAGCGCGGCGGCCACGGCGCGGTTGCGCGGGCTGTGCCGGCTGCTGCCGGTGCCGTGGGCGAAGAGCACCAGGGCCCGCGCGTCGGCGGGCATGGTCAGCGTGCCGGCGAGCCGCGTCCCGGCCCCGCCGCCCACGGCGAGGTCCACCTCGGTGGTCCGCGGTTCCCGGGCGGCGGCCTGTTTGAGCAGCCCGGACACCTCGTCGTCGGCGGTCTGGGAGAAGTCGTGGTACCACTCGCCCACCGCGAAGAACGCGTTCGGCGCCGACAGGCACACCACGTCGTCGGCTGCGTGCCGCAGCGCGGGCAGCGACTGCGGCGAGGCCACGGGCACGGCGAGCACGATCCTGGCCGCGCCCTGGGCGCGAGCCACCTCGCAGGCGGCGAGGGCGGTGGCGCCGGTGGCGACGCCGTCGTCGACGATCAGCACCGTACGGCCGGCCAGCGAGGTGCGCGGCCGCCCCTCGCGGAAGCGGTGCGCCTGCCGGGCCAGCTCGGCCTCCTCGCGGTGCTCGACGGTGTCGATGTCGGCGCGGGAGACGTGGCCCATGCGGACGATGTCGTCGCTGAGCACCTTGGCGCCGCCCTCGCCGATGGCGCCGAAGCCCAGCTCCCGGTGGTACGGGACGCCCAGCTTGCGAACGACGATCACGTCGAGGGGGGCGTGCAGGGCCTGCGCCACCTCGTAGGCGACGACCACGCCGCCGCGCGGCAGGCCGAGCACGATGGGGTTGTCGAATTCCAGATGCCGCAGCCGCTCGGCGAGCTGCCGTCCGGCATCGGCACGGTCTGTGAAGTGCATGATTACACCCCCGCGAGCGGGGAGATGCGGGACTCCTTACGACCTACCCTGAATAGGGACCAGCAAGCAACCGGCAGGGACCGCGCGATGTCCGTGCTCGTGGGAACCTCGGGGTGGCAGTACCGGGACTGGCGCGGCGTGCTGTACCCGCCCCAGGTGCCGCAGCGATTGTGGCTGGAGGAGTACGCGCGCCGTTTCGGCACTGTCGAGAGCAACAACGCCTTCTACCGCCTGCCGTCCCGGGAGACCTTCGCCGGCTGGCGGGAGCACACGCCCGAGGGCTTCGTGATGGCGGTCAAGGCCAGCCGCTACCTGACCCACATGAAACGGCTGCGCGACCCGGAGGAGCCGGTGCGGCGGCTGCTCACGCACGCGGAGGGGCTCGGCGACCGGCTGGGCCCGGTGCTGCTGCAGCTGCCGCCGAACCTCCGGGCCGACGCCCGCGTCCTGGAGACGTGCCTGCGCTGCTTCCCCGCGGGGGTGCGGGTGGCGGTCGAGCCGCGGCACGCCTCCTGGTGGACCCCCGAGATCCGCGCGCTGCTGAAGCGCCGCGGCGCCGCGCTGTGCTGGGCCGACCGGCGGGCGCGCCCGGCGACGCCGTTGTGGCGCACCGCGGACTGGGGCTACGTGCGCTTCCATGAGGGCATCGCCCGGCCGTGGCCCCGCTACGGGTCCCGGGCGCTGACCACCTGGGCGCACCGCATCGTGGACACCTGGCCGGAGGGCTCCGACGTGTTCGTGTACTTCAACAACGACCCCGGCGGGGCGGCCGTCCTGGACGCCGGCGCCTTCCGCGACGCGATCCGCCAGGTGCGGCCGTGATCCGGCGCCGGGTCGTGGTGACGGGGGACGTCCAGGGGGTGTACTTCCGGGACACCTGCCGCATGACCGCGGGCGGGGCCGGTGTCGCCGGCTGGGTCCGCAACCGGCCGGACGGCACGGTCGAGGCGGTCTTCGAGGGCCCGTCCGAGGCGGTGGCGGAGATGGTGGCCTGGTCGCACGAGGGCTCGCCGCTGTCCATCGTGGACCGTGTGGAGGTCGTCGAGGAGGAGCCGGAGGGGCTCACCGGCTTCGAGATCCGCCCCACCCCTTGGCGCGGCTGAGGGCCGGCGTCGCGTCGTCGAGGCCGTCGCCGTACGCCGTGTCCGTGCCGGGGCCGGGACGCACGGGCGTCGTCAGCCATGGCGTCGCAGGCCCTCGCGGTCGACCGGCGGGAGGTACTCGCGCACCAGGCTCCGCTCCCACCAGGCCCCGGTGGCGCGCAGGGTGCGCCAGTCGGTGAACCGGTAGTGGTAGAGGCGGGCGCGGACGTAGGTGGGCGGGGCGTCCGGGAAGGGGTTGCTCCGCAGCAGCCGCAGGGTGCGGGGGTCGTTCTCCAGGAGCTTGCCGACGAACGGGATGAACCAGCTCCACGCGTACGCCGAGGAGATCCCGGCGAACCACATCATCCAGTCCAGCCGCAGGTGGTACGGGGCGAACTGACGGGGCAGCCGGTGCGGGTCGGTGGGCTTGCCCTTGAAGCCGTACTCCTTCCACACGGTGCCGGGGCCGGGTTCGGCGGCGTCGGTGCCCTCGACCACGACCTCCAGGCGCATCCGGTTGATGCTGCCGAAGGCGCCGTAGGAGTTGACCAGGTGCAGCCGGTTGAAGGAGACGTTCATCATCTGGCCGCGGGAGAGCAGGTTGCGGGCGGGCCAGTAGCTGAGCACGGCCACCAGGGCGGTGGCGGCGATCACCAGGGCCGCGTACCAGGCGGGCGGGGGGACGGACGCCTCGGGCGGCGGCGCGGCCGCGTACGAGCTGTCGAGGGCGGCGACGGCGAGGACGATCGTCAGCCAGTTCAGCCACGCGAAGTTGCCCGAGAGCACCAGCCACAGCTGGGTGAGGATGACGACGCAGGCGGCGACGCTCGCCACCGGCTGCGGGGTGAACAGGGCGACGGGCACGACCAGCTGGGCGAAGTGGTTGGCGGCGGTCTCGGCCCGGTGCGCCCCGCGCGGCAGGTGGTGGAAGAACCAGCTGAGCGGGCCGGGCATGGGCTGCGTCTCGTGGTGGTAGTAGAGGCAGGTCAGATCGCGCCAGCAGGCGTCGCCCCGCATTTTGATCAGGCCGGCGCCGAACTCGACGCGGAAGACCAGCCAGCGCATCAGCCACAGGATCAGCACGGGCGGCCCGGTGTCCTCGTTGCCGAGGAACACCGCCAGGAAGCCGGCCTCCAGCAGCAGGGACTCCCAGCCGAACGCGTACCAGGTCTGGCCGACGTTGACGATCGACAGGTAGAGCAGCCACAGCACCGCCCAGATCAGCATGGCGGCCCACAGCGGCACGAGGTCGGTGACGCCCGCGACGACGGCGGCGGACAGCGCGGCACCGCCCCACGCGACGGTGGCGAAGAGACGGTCGGAGTAGCGCAGGTGGAACAGGCTGGGCGCGTGGCGGAAGGGCACGTCCCGCAGGAAGCGCGGGACGGGCAGCAGCCCGTGCTCGCCGATGAGGGCGCGGAACTGGCCGGCTGCGGTGAGGAAGGCGACCAGGTACAGCACGCCCAGCCCGCGCTGGACGACGACGCGGCTCAGCCAGTAGTCGGGTGCCGTGAACCACTCCATGGCCGCTTCTCTAGTGCCCCGCCGGGGTGTCCGCGACCCGGCGGGACGATGGCGGGGCGAGGTTCATCCGATGGGACGCGGCCGGCGCGTACTACTCGTGGTCGGCGACGAGGGAGAGCAGCCCGCCCTCGGGGTCGCGGATGCCCGCGACCCTGCCGTAGGCGCTGTCGAGCGGCTCCCCGGTCACCTCGCCGCCTAGGTCCTTGGCGCGCCGGACGGCCTCGTCCACGTCGGCGACGGTGAAGAAGACGTGCCACCGCGGCCGGACCCTGGGGTCGGCCGCGGCCTCGACGCCGCCGCCGCGGATGCCCGCGACGCTGTGCCCGTCGACGTACAGGACGACCCGGTCGTTCTCCCACTCCACGACGTAGCGGGGGCCCCGCCGGTCCCAGTGGAAGACCTCGCCGTAGAACAGGGCCGCCGCGAAGGCGTCGCGGGTGCGCAGCTCGATCCAGGACGGGGCGCCGTGCATGCGCAGCTTGCGGGCGGGGCCGTGCTCGCCCTCCCAGATGCCGAAGGAGGCGCCCATGGAGTCGGCCACCAGCGCCAGCCGCCCGGCGTCGAAGTCGAGCGGGCCGACGGCCACCGTGCCGCCGCGGTCGCGGATGTCGGAGGCCGTGGCGTCGGCGCTCTCCACCCCGAAGTAGGTGGTCCAGGACACCGAGGTCTCCCAGTCGCGGGCTATCGCGCCGATGCCGGCCACCTCCGTGCCGTTCACCAGCGCGCGTTCGTACGGGCCCCAGCGTGAGGGCCCGGGTTCGAACTCCCAGCCGAGCAGTGGTCCGTAGAACGCCTTCGCCACGTCCAGGTCGCGTGCCATCAGGCTGACCCAGCACGGGGCGCCCGCCACACAGCAGATCTTCGTGGTGGACACGTACCGGCCTCCTTGTCCTGCCCCGTTCCAAGAATGGCGGCAGCGGGTCCGGGAGGCATCTTCGGCGGTCCGTCGTACGTACCGGTGGTGGCCGGGCGCTCCGGCCGGGTGGGTGGGTGGCTGGGTGGATCGGTCGGTCAGGGGGCGGTGGCTCAGTGGCCGAAGAGGTGCATGCCCCGGCGGCGCGCCGACGCCGAGGGGGTCTTCTGCGTCGTGGCCGTCTCGTCCTCGGTCATTGCGGTACCGGCGGCGGGGGTGGTGGTGCCGGCGGTGGTGGCGTCGGGCGCCGCGTCGGCGGCGCGGGCCCGGCGGCGCAGCCGGCGCAGCTCCGCACGGCGGCTGCGCTCGCGTCCGGCGCCGGCCAGGGCGATGACCGAGGCCAGGCAGAACACCAGGGCGAGCGCGAGACCGGCGAGGAACGCGCCGAGCGTGTTGACGGTGGCGATGTCCGAGCCGAACATCGTCACGGTGTAGTCGGGGCCTCCCCCGAGGTTCTCCGCGATCAGGAGCCCGGTGAAGGCGGCGGTGGCGCCCATGAGCACGAATCCCAGCAGCAGCATCGTGTCCTCCTCGATGTCGGGGCGTGGTAGGGGGCCCTCACGCTGCGCCTACCCCGGGTACGGTCACGGATGCGTACGGCGGCCCTTGCGCAGGAAGCGCCGCAGCCGGGTGAGCGGCCAGGCGTTGACGACGTCGTCCTCGGTGAGCCGGCCCCGCTGGGCGGTGCCGACGCCGTAGCGCATGAAGTCCAGGTGGACGGTGGAGTGCGCGTCGCTGTCGACGGCGAACCGCACGCCGTGCCGGCGGGCCCGCAGGATCAGCTCGTCGCCGAGGTCGAGCCGGTCGGGCTGGGCGTTGACCTCCAGCGCGGTGCCGGTGCGGGCGCAGGCGGCGAAGACCTCGTCGAAGTCGGCGTCGACACCCGGGCGCCTGCCCAGCAGCCGGGTGGTGGGGTGGCCGATGATGTTGACGTACGGGTGCTCGGCGGCGCGCACCAGGCGCCGGGTGAGGGCGTCGCGGTCCTGGTTGAAGTGGGAGTGGATCGAGGCGACGCACAGGTCGAAGCCGGCCAGGAACTCGTCCGGCCAGTCCACGTCCCCGTCGGGGCCGATGTTGAGTTCGGTGCCGTGCAGGATACGCATGCCTTGGTGCGATCGGTCCAGGCGGCGGACCTGCTCGCGCTGGGCGAGGATCTTCGCGTCGGTCATGCGCTGCATGTACAGGTTGGGAGCGTGGTCGGTGACCGCGTAGTAGGCGTAGCCGCGCGCGGCCGCCGCGGCCGCCATCTCCTCCAGCCCGGCAAGGCCGTCGGTCAGGTCGGTGTGGGTGTGCAGGTCGCCGCGGAGGGCGCGCAGGGCGAGCGGCTCGGGGAGCTCCCCGGCCAGTCCCGCCTGGATCTCGCCCCGGTCCTCGCGCAGGGTGGGCGGTATCCAGGGCAGGCCGAGCCGGGCGTAGACCTCCTCCTCGGTCCGGGAGACGACCCGCTCGCCGGTCGCGGTGTCGAAGAGCCCGTACTCGGAGAGCTTGAGGCCGTGGTGGACGGCCAGCTCCCGGACGCGGATGTTGTGGGCCTTGGAGCCGGTGAAGTACTGCAGCGCCGCGCCCCACGAGTCCGGCGGCACCACCCGCAGGTCGACCTGGAGGCCCTTGGCGGTGCGGATCGAGGTCTTCTTCGCGCCCCGCACGACGACCTCCGCGGTGACCGGCATCCGCACGAACGCCTCCATGAAGGGCGCGGACCGCTCGGCGGCGACGAGGACGTCGACGTCCCCGACGGTCTCCCGCATGCGGCGCAGCGAGCCGGCGTACGTGCAGCGTTCGCAGCCGGGGAGCGCGGAGAGCTCGGCGACGACGTCCTCGGCGACCTCCGTGGCGACGTCGAGCGGGACCCGGCCGGCCGAGGACTGCAGCAGGCCGATGCCGTGCAGGATGTTCTCCTCGGTGCGGGTGCCGAAGCCGGGCAGTCCGCGCAGGCGCTCCTGGTGGATGGCGTCGGCCAGTTCCCGCACCGAGGCGATGTGCAGCTCCTCGTAGAGCATCATGGCCCGCTTGGGGCCGAGCGTCGGGATCGCGGTCATCTCCCGTACGCCCGCGGGGATGCGGGCGCGCAGTTCCTCGAGGGCGGGGACGCTGCCGGTGCGCAGGTACTCGGCGACCTTCGCGGCCACCGACTTCCCCACGTCGGGGATCTTCCGCAGCTCCTTGTCGTCGAGCCGGGAGACGTCCTCGTGGTGGCCGCCGATGGCGCGGGCGGCCTTCTCGTAGGCGCGCGCCTTGAACGCGTCGCCGCCGGTGATCCGGATGAGGTCGGCGTACTCGCGGAGCAGGGCCTCGACCTCGTCGTTCGCCCTGGCCATGTGGGGCCCCTTCCCGCGGCACGCCGAGGGCTAACGCCCAGGGGCCCCTTCCCCTCGCGGCCCGACGGGTGATGAGGCACCGTGGAGGGGCGGCGGAACCGCCCGTCCCACCGATCAGGGAGGCCCCATGACCGACCACACGTACCGGGTGACCGAGATCGTCGGCTCGTCCAGCGAGGGCCTGGACGCCGCCATCCGCAACGGGCTCAGCCGGGCCTCGGAGACCCTGCGCAACCTCGACTGGTTCGAGGTCACGCAGATCCGCGGTCACCTGGCGGACGGGCAGGTCGGGCACTACCAGGTCGGGCTGAAGGTCGGCTTCAGGATCGAGGAGAACGGCTGAGCGACTGTCGACTGTCGTACCCGTCGGGCAGCATGGCCCCACCGGTGCAGGCACCGGGCGGGCCACTTCGACGGAGGCACACCATGGTCGCGTTCCAGCTCACGATCGACTGCGCGGATCCGGAGGCGCAGGCGCGCTTCTGGGCGGACGCGCTGCGCTACCGCATCGAGGCCGCGCCGGACGGCTTCCCCACCTGGCGGGAGTACTGGCTCTCCGTCGGCGTGCCCGAGGAGGAGCTCGGCAAGGGTGACTGCTGCGACTCCATCGTGGATCCGGCGGGTGAGGGGCCCCGGATCTGGTTCCAGCAGGTGCCCGAGGGCAAGGTGGTCAAGAACCGGCTCCACCTCGACGTCAAGGTCGGCGGCGAGCGGGCCGAAGTGCCCCTGGAGACGCGCAGGGAGCGGGTCGAGGCCGAGGCCGGCCGGCTGGTCGCGGCGGGGGCCTCGCGGCTGCGCGTGCTCGCCGAACCGGGCGTGGACCACTACGGGGTCGTGATGCGGGACCCGGAGGGCAACGAGTTCTGCGTGGCGTGACCGGTGCCCGCCCGGCTCCGGGGGCCGTCGCGGCCCTGGGCGCACCCCCATGATCCCGGTTGCGGGTCGTTGACGGGCGAAACAGCATGAGAGGGAGACCGATCTGGAGGTGGACCGGTGTCCTCACATGTCTCGGCGAACACTGCGGCGGAGTCCGGCGTCCTGCCGGAGCGCGGACCGGAGCCCGTCCAGGTCACCCTGCACGTCAACGGGGAGCGGCGGGCGGTGGACATCGAGCCCCGCGTGAGCCTGCTCGACGCGCTCCGGGAGCACCTGGGCCTGACCGGCGCCAAGAAGGGGTGCGACCAGGGCGCCTGCGGGGCCTGCACGGTGCTGGTGGACGGGCGGCGCGTGCTGGGCTGCCTGACGCTCGCCATCACGTGCGAGGGCCGCGAGGTCACCACCATCGAGGGCCTGGCCCGGGAGGGCCGGCTCGACCCGATGCAGGAGGCGTTCATCGCGCACGACGCCTTCCAGTGCGGCTACTGCACCCCGGGGCAGATCATGTCGGCGGTGGCGCTGCTGCGGGAGGGGCACGCCGGGGACGACGAGGAGATCAAGGAGTGGATGAGCGGCAACATCTGCCGCTGTGCCGCGTACCCCAACATCCGTGCGGCGATCCGCGCGGTCCGCGACGCGGACCCGGACGCCGCCCCCGGAACCGGCAGCGGAGCGTGACATCGTGCGGCCCATCAGCTACACCCGCGCCACGGGCACGACGGACGCGATCGCGGCCGTCACCGCCGACCCGAGGAGCCACTTCCTCGCCGGCGGCACCACCGAGGTCGACCTGCTGCGGCAGAACGTGCTCGCGCCGCGCCGGCTCGTCGACATCAACGACCTCCCCCTGACCGGGGTGGAGGAGATGCCCGACGGCTCGCTGCGGATCGGCGCGCTGGCCCGGATGAGCCAGGTCGCGCAGGCGCCCGTCGTACGGGAGCGCTTCCCGCTGATCGCCCAGGCGCTGGAACTCGGCGCCTCGGCCCAGTTGCGCAACATGGCCTCCATGGGCGGCAACATGATGCAGCGCGTGCGGTGCGGCTACTTCCGCGACACCGCGTCGGCCTGCAACAAGCGGGTGCCCGGCAGCGGTTGCGCGGCGATCGAGGGGACGAGCCGCGGGCACGCGGTCCTCGGCACGAGCGCGCACTGCATCGCCACCCACCCCTCGGACGTCGCCGTGGCCCTGGCGGCGCTCGACGCGAGGATCCGGACCGAGGGGCCCGGCGGTGAACGCTCCTACTCCTTCGAGGAGTTCTTCCTGCTGCCCGGCGACACCCCGGACCGGGAGCACCCGCTGGAGCACGGCGAGCTGATCACCGTGATCGAGGTGCCCTCGGTGCCCATCGCCCGCCACTCCGCGTATCTGAAGGTCCGGGACCGCGAGTCGTACGAGTTCGCGCTGGTCTCGGTGGCGGCCGCGCTGGCGCTGGCGGACGGGCTGGTGCTGGACGTCCGCCTCGCGCTCGGCGGGGTGGGCACCCGGCCGTGGCGGGCGGAGCGCGCCGAGGAGTTCCTGCTCGGGGCGCCGGCGATCCCGCAGAACTTCCACGAGGCCGCGCGGGTCGAGATGGCCGCGGCGCGCCCCACGTCGATGAACGCGTTCAAGGTCGAACTCGCCTGCCGCACCGTGGTCCGCGCGCTCGAGACCCTCACCGGGAGCCCGTCGTGACCCCGGCCGTCGGACAGCCGGTGGACCGGGTCGACGGCCGCCCCAAGGTCACCGGATCGGCGCGGTTCTCGGCGGAGATCCCGCTGCCCGGCATGGCGTACGCCGCGCTCGTCGGGGCGCACATCGCCGCGGGGCGGATCACCTCGATCGACACCGGCGAGGCCGAGGCCGCCGAGGGGGTCCTCGCGGTCCTCACCCACGAGAACACCCCGCCCATCGCGGCGCAGCCGCCGCTGCTGCCCTCCCTGGCGGGGACGGCGGCCCCCGGCCAGACCTTCTTCCCCCTGCAGGACGACGTCGTCCACTACGCGGGCCAGCACATCGCCGTGGTCGTCGCCGACACCCACGAACGGGCCCAGCACGCGGCGAGCCTGCTGCACGTGCGGTACGCGGAGGAGCCCTCGGTCACCACCCTCGACCAGGGCCGGGACCTGGCCCACGTGCCCGAGGCGATCTTCGGCGGCTTCATGCCGGGGCGCATGAGCCGGGGCGACCTGCGGAAGGGGATCGACGAGGCCGACGTACGGCTGGACGCCACCTTCACCTACGCCGCGAACAACCACAACCCCATCGAGCCGCCGGCGACCACCGCGTCCTGGGAGGGCGGCGAACTCACGCTCTGGGACGCCACGCAGGGCGTCACCTCCACCCAGCAGACGGTCGCCGCACTGCTCGGCCTGCCGGTCTCCCGGGTGCGGGTCGTCGGGCACTACACGGGCGGCAGTTTCGGCGGCAAGGCGATGACCTGGCACCACCCGGCCCTCGCCGCGATCGCCGCCCGGACGGTGGGCCGCCCGGTGAAACTGGCGCTGACCCGCGAGCAGATGTTCACCTCGATGGGGCACCGCGAGGAGCAGGAGCAGACGATCATGCTCGCCGCGACCGGGGACGGGCGGCTCACCGCGCTGCGCCACCACAAGCTCTCCCCCACCTCGCACTTCGACGAGTGGGCCGAGCCCTCGCTGGGCGTCGCCTCGCAGATCTACGGGTGCCCCCACTACGAGGGCGAGTACCGGCTGTTCCGCGCGAACACCATGACGCCGACCTTCATGCGCGCGCCCGGGGAGGCCTCGGGCATGTTCGCCATGGAGTGCGCGATGGACGAGCTCGCCGAGCGGCTCGGGATGGACCCGCTGGAGCTGCGGCTGCGCAACATCACGGCGACCGACCCGATGACGGGCGACCCGTGGTCGAGCTGGGGCCTGGAGGAGTGCTACCGCCGCGGCGCGGAGCGTTTCGGCTGGGCCGGCCGCGACCCGCGGCCGCGCTCCCGGCGCGAGGGGCACTGGATGATCGGCACGGGCATGGCCAGCGCGGGCTACCCCGTCGCCCAGCCCCTCACGCCGCAGCGGGCCCGCGCGCGCCTGTACGCCGACGGGACGGTGCTGGTGCAGGCGGCCACCCCCGACTTCGGCACCGGTGTGGCCACGGTCATGACGCAGGTCGCCGCCGACGCCCTCGGCCTGCCCGTCGAGCGGTGCCGCTTCGAGAACGGCGACACCGCCCTCCCCCAGATCGCCGCGGCCGTCGGCTCCGCCGGTGCCGGCATGATCAGCGCGGCCGTCCACACCGCCGCCACGGCCCTGCGGGACGCGCTCGTCGCGCGGGCGGTCGCCGACGCCGAGTCCCCGCTGCACGGGGCGGACGCGGGGGCCGTCGAGCTCCGGGACGGCCGCATGGTGCTCCGGGGCGACCCCGGCACGGGCGAGAGCTACGCGGAGATGATGCACCGCCAGTTCCTGCCGGACCTGGAGGCCCTGGGCTCCTGGAACCCTGGTTCCGGCGCGAACGGCCACGCCCTGATGACCTTCGGCGCGCAGTTCGCCGAGGTCGCCGTCGACGCCGACCTGGGTATCGTCCGGGTCCGCCGCATGGTCGGCGCCTTCGCCCCGGGACGGGTCCTCAATCCGAAGACCGCGCGCAGCCAGCTGATGGGCGGCATGATCTGGGGCCTCGGCCAGGCCCTCCTCGAGGCCAACCACATGGAGGCCCGCACCGGGCGCTGGGCGGCCTCGAGCCTCGGCGACTACCTGGTCGCCGTGAACGCGGACGCGCCGGACGTCGACGTCGAACTCGTCGAGGTCGAGGACACCGTCGTCAACCCCCTCGGCGTCAAGGGCGTCGGCGAGATCGGCCAGGTCGGCGCGGGCGCCGCCATCGCCAACGCCGTCCACCACGCGACGGGCCGCCGCGTCCGCAAGATGCCGATCACCATCGAGGACCTGCTGTAACCCCCACCGGGGCCCCACACACCCCGCCCACGGGCGCGAAGGGCGCGGGTCCGTGCCCCCACGCGCGACTGCGCGCCGCGCCGGACCCCGCCACACGCGGCCGAAGCCCTGGTCCTGGGCCGGACGTTGCCCGAAGGTGGGAGTACGCAACGGCGAACCGGCAGGGGGCCATCGGCGATGAGCGACTGGCTGTACATCCTGAAGTCGACCGACACGACGATGAACGGGAAGCTCGCCACGCCGGGCGAGGTGCTCGACTGCGCGCGGGCGCAACCCCGGGGCGACTGGAGGCTCTCGCGGCGCCGTCACATGGTCGGCGGTGACCGCATCTGGATCTACTTCACCAGCCCGTACAAGGTGATCGCCGCCATGGCCGACGTGGAGGACGAGCCCCAGGAGGTGGCCGACCCGGCCTACCCCTGGCGGTTCACGGCAGTGCTGCACCTCGCGGCGACGCGCGCCCTGCATGACCGTCCCCTTCCGCTGAGTGCCCTGAGCAACAGGCACCCGCAGGGAGTCGTCCGCGTACCCGAGCCGGATCTCACGACGCTGATGGCGCACGCAGGGCTGTGAGGGCCGCGTTCAGGGGCCGTAGCCGCGGCCGCGGAGACGGCGGCGGCGGATGTGGCGGGCAGTCAGGGCGGCGGCGATCAGGGCCACGGCGATCAGGGCGTAGAGCTGGAAGCGGGTGAGCCAGGCGTAGAGCGCGCCGAGGCGGGTGCCGGCGGCGTAGGCGAGGGCGGCCCATACACCGACCCAGAGGACCGCGCCGAGGGTGTTGCACAGCAGGAAGCGCCACCAGGGCATGCCCGCGGTGCCGGCGATGATGCCGTTGGTCTGGCGCAGGACGTCCACGAAGCGGGCGAGCAGGACGACGAGGTCGCCGCGGCGGGCGAAGAACTCCTCCCCGCGCGCGAAGCGTTCCGGGGTGAGCAGGACGTAGCGGCCCCAGCGGTGGACGAAGGCGCGACCGCCGATGCGGCCGATGAGGTAGCCGAGGCAGTCGCCCGCGACGGCCGCGACGACCGCGACCGCGACGACGGCGGCGATGTCCATCCGTCCGGTGCCCGCGTAGGCGGCCGCGACGACGAGGACGGTCTGGCCGGGCACCGGGATCCCGCCGTTGTCGAGCAGGACGAGGACGCCGACCGCCAGGTAGCCCCAGTCGTCGAGGAGCGGGGCAAGGTGCG
Source organism: Actinacidiphila glaucinigra (assembly GCF_900188405.1). Lineage (GTDB taxonomy): Bacteria > Actinomycetota > Actinomycetes > Streptomycetales > Streptomycetaceae > Actinacidiphila > Actinacidiphila glaucinigra. The sequence goes on from NZ_FZOF01000004.1 coordinate 453,706, forward strand.
CGAGGGGTCCGGGGAGGGGCGGCGGGACGGGGGCCGTGGCCATGGGCTCACCCCGCGGCCGTGTCGCGGGGGTGTCCGGGGAGCGTGAGGTTGTCGCCGGTGGCCGGGTCGAAGACGTGGGCCTGGGCGGTGTCGAGCCACAGGCGCAGGCGTTCGCCCTCGCGGGCCCGGGTCCTGGCGGAGAGCCGGGCGACGATCTCGGGCCCGCCGGCGCCGGTGTCGGCGAGGCCGGAGTCGGCGGCGAGTTCGGCCAGTTGCTCCGCGGCGGCCGCGCCGCCCTCCAGGGCGAAGTGGACGAAGACATCCGAGCCGAGGGACTCGCGGACGTCGACGGTGACGGTGACGGTGGCGCCGCCGCGTTCCGGGTCGACGAGCGCGGCGTCCTCGAAGTGCTCCGGCCGGAAGCCCGCGATGACCTCGCGCGGTGCGTCGCGGCGTGCCAGGGCGGCACGGAGGCGGTCGTCGAGCGGCAGGTCGCCGAGCGGGGTGCGCAGCCGGTCCTCCTCCACCGCGGCGGGCAGGAAGTTCATCGCGGGCGAGCCGATGAAACCGGCGACGAAGAGGTTGCGCGGGCGGTCGTAAAGCTCCTGCGGCGACCCGGTCTGCTGGACGATGCCGCCGCGCATCACGACGACGCGGTCGCCGAGGGTCATGGCCTCGGTCTGGTCGTGTGTGACGTACACCGTGGTGGTGCCCAGGCGGCGCTGCAGCCGGGCGATCTGGGTGCGCATCTGGACCCGCAGCTTGGCGTCGAGGTTGGACAGCGGCTCGTCCATCAGGAAGGCCTTGGGCTCGCGGACGATGGCGCGGCCCATCGCGACGCGCTGGCGCTGCCCGCCGGAGAGGTTGGCGGGCTTGCGGTCGAGGTGCCCGGTGAGGTCGAGGACGCGGGCGGCCTCCTCCACCTTCTCCTTGATGACGGCCTTGTCCACGTGGGCCAGCCGCAGGGCGAAGCCCATGTTCTGGCGGACGGTCATGTGGGGGTAGAGGGCGTAGCTCTGGAAGACCATGGCGATGTCGCGGTCCTTGGGGGCCTTGTCGTTGACGACCTGTCCGCCGATGCGGAGCGTGCCCTCGGTGATGTCCTCCAGCCCGGCGATCATGTTGAGGGTGGTGGACTTCCCGCAGCCGGACGGGCCGACCAGGATCAGGAACTCGCCGTCCGCGATGGCGAGGCTGACGTCGCGGACGGCGACCGCGCCGTCGGGGTAGCGCTTGGTGACGCCCTCGAGGGTGATCTCGGCCATGTGCGGTCCTTCAGCCCTTCACTGCGCCGGAGGTCAGTCCGGCCACGATGCGCCGCTGGAACAGCAGCACGAAGACGACGATCGGGACGGTGATGACCACGGCGGCCGCGGCGATCGATCCGGTGGGCTGCTGGAACTGGGAGCTGCCGGTGAAGAAGGCGATGGCCGCCGGGACGGTGCGCGCGGCGGTGGTGGAGGTCAGCGAGATCGCGAAGAGGAAGTCGTTCCAGCAGAAGATGAAGACCAGGATCGCCGTGGTGAACACCCCGGGTGCCGCGAGCGGCGCGATGACCAGCCGGAAGGCCTGGGCCGGGGTGGCCCCGTCGACCTTGGCGGCCTTCTCCAGGTCCCAGGGGATCTCGCGGAAGAACGCCGACAGCGTGTAGATCGCCAGCGGCAGCGAGAAGGTCATGTACGGGATGATCAGCCCCGCCCAGGTGTCGAACAGGCCGAGGAAGCGCTCGATGTCGAACAGCGGCGACACCAGGGAGATCGGCGGGAACATCGCGATCAGCAGCGAGGTGCCGATCAGCAGCCGCTTGCCGGGGAAGCGCAGCCGGGCCACGGCGTAGGCGGCCATGGTGCCCAGGGTGACGGCGACGACGGTGGAGATCAGGGCGATCCCGATGGAGTTGACCAGCGCGCGGGTGAACTCGGAGGTCGCGAAGATGCCCCGGTAGTTCTCCAGCGTCCACCTACGGGGGACGAAGCTGCCGTCGGAGAGGGTGGCGGGGTCCTTGAAGGACAGGGCGACGATCCACCACACCGGGAACAGCGCGTACAGCACCACGGCGGTGTTGACGACGCTCCAGCGGGCGATCCGCCGCCGCTGCGCCGGGCTCGTGCTCATCGTCCGGTGTCCTCCGATCCGGGGGCGGCCGTGCCGAACAGCCTGATGAAGGCGAAGGCGATGACCGCCACGCAGAGGAAGATCAGCACGGAGATCGCCGAGCCGATGCCGAGGTTCAGCGCCGTGAAGAGGTTGTCGTAGCCGAGGATCGACACGGAGCCGGTGCCGTTGGAGCCCTGGGTGAGCACGTAGATGTTGTCGAAGATCCGGAATGCGTCGAGGGTGCGGAACAGCAGCGCCACCAGGATGGCCGGTTTCATCAGCGGCAGCGTGACGAGCCGGAAGCGCTGCCACCGGGTGGCGCCGTCGACCATGGCCGCGCGCAGGGTCTCCTCGGGCACCAGGGCCAGCCCGGCGAGCAGCAGCAGCGCCATGAAGGGCGTGGTCTTCCAAACCTCGGCCAGGATGATCAGCCCGATGGCCTTCCAGTGGTCGGTCAGCGGGGCCTCTCCCGCCGAGTCGACGAGGTAGCCGATACCGGGGGTCCAGGCGTACTGCCAGGAGAAGGCGGCGACGACGGTCACGATGCCGTACGGCAGCAGGACCGCGGTGCGCACCGCGGGGCGGCCCAGGATCGCCCGGTGCATGACGACGGCCAGGCCCATGCCGAGGGCCAGTTCCACCGCCACGGAGACGACGGTGATCAGGCAGGTCACCTGGAACGCCTCCCACCAGAACCCGGAGCTCAGGACCGCGGCGTAGTTGTCCAGGCCCACGAAGCGGGCCAGCTGCGGGAAGCGCAGGTCGTAGCGGTGCAGGGAGAGGTAGAGGGCGTAGAGCACGGGGTAGGCGGTCACGGCGAGCATGACGAGCACGGCGGGGGCGCAGAGCAGCCACCCGAGCCGGCGCTCCTGCCGGGCGCCCTCCGACAGGCGTGTCACGGGACCAGCCCCTTGGACTGCAGGGCGTCCTCGATCTGCCCGCGCAGGTCCAGCACGGAGGCGGCGGGCCGGATCTCGGCGGGGGGTGACAGGGTGTGGGACACCGCGATGGACACGTTCTGGTAGGCGGGGGTCTGCGGGCGCAGGGCGGCGTTCTCCAGCTCGGCGAGGATGTCCTGGGCGAAGGGGTAGCTCCGCTCGATCTGGGGGTCGTCGTACAGGGAGCGCAGGGTCGGCGGCAGGCCGCCGCGGAGCGCGGCGGCCCGCTGGTTGTCCCGGTCGCGCAGGCACAGCGCCGCCTCGAAGGCGAGCTCGGGCCGGCGGCTGTGGGCACCGACGGCGAGGTCGATGCCGCCGATGGTGACCCGTGCGGGGCGGTCGGCGTCCACCCGGGGGTAGCGGGCCCACCGGAAGTGCCGGAACAGCTCCGGGTTGTCGGCCTTCATCGCCGGATACACGAAGGGGTAGTTCACCTGGAAGGCGGCGGTGCCGGACTCCATGGCGAGCCGGTTCTGGTCCTCCGTCTGGTTGGACAGCGACGGGTCGGCGGCGGGCGAGACCGCCAGGTCGCGCATGATGCTCGCGGCCCGCACGGCGGGCGCGCCGAGCGAGGGCGCGGTCGCGTCGGCGTTGAGGATCGAACCGCCCGCGCTGGCGACGAGCGTGTTGAACCAGACGGTGAGCCCCTCGTACTGGGCGCCCTGGACCTCGATCCGGTGGGGTTTGCCGGCCTTCGCCAGGGCGCGGGCGGCGTCGAGCATCCCGGCCCATGTCGTGGGCGGCTGCGGCACGAGGTCCGCGCGGTACCAGAGCAGCTGGACGTTGGTGTTGTACGGGACGGCGTAGAGGCGGTCCTTCCACGTGGCCGTGCGCACCGGCGCCGGGAGGGTGTCCCGTACGGCCTCGGCGCGCCTGCTGCCGGTCCACGGGCGGATCCAGCCGGCCTCGGCGAACTCCGGGGCCCAGGTGACGTCCAGGCCGAGGATGTCGAGCGCGGGGTCGCGTGCGGCCAGCCGGCGTACGAGTTGCTGCCGCTGGCCGTCGGCCGTCCGGGGGAGTTTGTTGTAGCGGATGACGTAGCGTCCGCCGGAGGCCCGGCTGCAGCGGTCGGCGGCCTGCTGCAGCGCCCCGGAGTCGTCGGGGAAGTTGTACCAGTCGAGTGTGGCCCGTCCGGACGTCCGCGACGCGCCGCCGCCGCACGCGACCGCGGCGGCCGCGAGGACGAGCACCGCGGCAAGGGCCCGGGAGCGCCGCACCGCGCACGCCATAGGCACCTCGCTCCCCTGCTCGGACACACTCCGGCCCCGGACCATGAAGCCCCCGCCGGGGCCGCCGACGGTGCCTCAGGGGCGTGTCGGGGCCGGGTATTCACGCGGTCGGCGCAACCGGGCCCGCCGCCCCGGTGCCGGAGTCCCGCGCGCGGGGAGACTGGCAGGGTGCCCGGCGCCCTCCCCGCCCCGCTCGCCGACCTCCTGCGGCGCACCAACGACCCGATCGTCGTGCAGACGGCGCGCTCCACCGTGGCCGCGGTCCTGTCGTATGCCGTGGCCGTCCGCCTGCTGCCCAACCCCGCGCCGCTGACGGCGCCCCTGACGGCCCTGCTCGTGGTGCAGGTGACGCTCTACACGACCGTGACCACGGGCATCCGACGGGTGGTCAGCGTGGTGGCCGGCGTCCTCATCGCGGTGGGCTTCGCGGAGCTGATCGGGCTGACGTGGTGGAGCCTCGGGCTGATCATCCTGGCGTCGCTGGTGATCGGTCACTTCATCCGGGTGGACGAGTTCGTGGCCGAGGTCGCGATCAGCGCGATGCTCATCCTGGCCGTCCCCGCCCCCTCCGGCGAGGCGCTGGACCGCGTGCTGGAGACCCTGGTCGGGGCCGGCGTCGGGGTGCTGCTCAACGTCGTCGTGCCGCCCCCCGCCTTCGTGGAGCCGGCCGGTGACGCGGTGCGCGAGCTGGCCGAGCACATGCGGGCGCTGATGCTCCGCATGGGCCGTCAGGTGCGCGCCGGGGCCACCGCCGGGCAGGCCCGCTCCTGGCTGATGGACGCACGCCGGCTGGACAACGAGGTCGCCCGGTTCGACGCCTCGCTGCGCAGGGCGGAGGAGGGGACCCGGCTCAACCCGCGGGTGAAACCGGCGGAGGGCGCGATGGCCCGGCTCCTGCTGCGCAGCGGGCTGGACACCCTGGAGGTCTCGACCGTCCTGCTGCGGACGCTGTGCCGCTCGCTGACCGAGCTGGACCGGGAGCGCGGCGCGCGGGAGCCGCTGTTCACCGGTGAGCTCGCCGCCGGCATCGACGAGTTGTTCGCCGACATGGCCGACGCCGTCGACAGTTTCGGCCGGCTGATCGCGGCCCAGGTCACGGAGGGCGCCGACCAGGCGGAGGCCCGGCTGGAGGACGCCCTGCGGCGCGGCCGGGAGGAGCGGGACCGCATCGCCGTGCTGCTGCGCGCGGAGACGGAACGGCGCTGGGAGAGCTGGGACCTGTACGGGGCGCTGCTGGCCGACATCGACCGGCTGCTGGACGAGCTGGACCTCGAGAAGCGCTCCCTGTGGCTGTCGGAGCAGCTGATCGCCGCCGCGCCGCGCCCGCCGACGATGTCCGGCCGGATGCGCCGTCAGGCCCGCTCCGCTGCGGCCCGGCTGCGCCCCAGGTCCCCCGGGAGGACCGGTTCCGGGCTGGACGGTCGGTGATCATGCCTCATGCTGGAGGGATGGACCTGCTGAACGTGTGCGTCGCCGGGGCGACCGGCTGGACCGGGGAGGCGGTGGCGCGCGCCGTCCTGGACTCCGCGGACCTGCGGCTGCGGACGGCGGTGGCACGGTCCGCGGCCGGCGCCGACCTCGGGGCGGTGTGGGGCGGTGCCGAGCTCGGGGTGCCGGTCTTCAGCACGGTCGACGACGCGCTGGACGATGTGGACGTCTTGATCGACTACACCTCGCACACCGCGGTCGGGCGCCATGTGCGCACCGCCGTGGTCCGCGGGGTCGGCGTCGTGGTCGGCTCGTCGGGCCTGTCCGGCGCCGACTACGAGGAGATCGCCGCGCTGGCCGAGGAGCACGGGGTCGGCGTGGTGGCCTCGGGGAACTTCTCGCTGACGGCCGCGCTGGCGCAGGCGGCCGCCCGGCTGGCGGCCCGGCACCTGCCCCACTGGGAGATCGTCGACTACGCCTCCGCGACCAAGCCCGACGCCCCCAGCGGCACCGCACGCGAACTCGCCGAACAACTGGCCGCCGTACGGCGGCCCGAGTATGCCGTGGACCCGGAACACACCGCCGGCCACCCGGAGGCCCGCGGCGCGTCGATCGCGGGCACGCAGGTCCACTCGCTGCGGCTGCCGGGCTACACCCTGGCCGTGGAGGCGCAGTTCGGGCTGCCGGACGAGCGCCTGGTGATCCGGCACGAGGCGGGCCCCTCCCCCGCCCCCTACGTCGCCGGGACCCTGCTCGCCACGCGGGCGGCCGCGGCACGCCGGGGTCTGGTGCGCGGTCTCGACGCCCTGTTGCTCAGCGGGGACTGACGTTCCGTACCTCGTGGCACTGCGTCACTTCCTTGGCCACGCTGTCGCCCGGACGCTCCGCTCGACGGGCGGCCGTTTACCGCGCGACGTACGACTGGATCGCAGGGGCGGCGGCATCGCCGCCCGCCACGCGTCCGAAGGAAGGACCCTCATGCGAACCAGGCTGATGCGCCGCAGCGCTCTCGGCGTCGCGACCGGACTTCTCGCCACCGGTCTACTGGCCGCCTCGACGGGCAGCGCCATCGCCACGCCGGGAAGCGACGACGGCAGGAACAGCTCCCACAGCAAGGGCAGCGACGACTACGGCGACGACGACAACGGATACGGCGACGACGGCGGGGACGACGACGGCTACGGCGGGGGCAACGGGGACAACGGGGACAACGGTTACGACGACAACGGCCGCGGGGGCGGCGGTGGCGGTGGCGGTGGGGGCGGCGGCGACAACGGCCGCGGCGGCGGGGGCGGCAGTGGCGGCGGCGGTAGCGACTGGAACAGCGACGGCGGCGGCAACGGCGGGGGCGGCAATGGCCGCGGAGGCAACGGCGGTGGCGGCGGCGGGGGCGGCGGCAACGGCGGCGGCGGTGGCGGTGGCGGTGGCGACAACGGCCGCGGCGGTGGCGGCGGCGGGGGCAACTGGAACGGCGGTGGCGGCGGTAGCGACTGGAACGACAACGGCACTGGCGGCGGCGGCAAGGGCGGCGGCGGCAACGGCCGCGGCGGCGACAACGGCGACGACGACAACGGCCGGGACGGCGGCCGCGACAACGGCGGCAAGAACAACGGCGACAACGGCAATGGCGGCAACGGTGGCAAGGGGGGCAACAACAACAACGACGACAACGGCGACAACGCGACCTACAAGGACAAGGACGACAACGGGAAGGGCAACAGCAAGGGCAACAACAAGGGGAGCAAGGGCAAGAGCGACAAGGGCGGCAAGAGTGGAAAGGGAGGCAAGGGCCACGACAAGGGCCACGGCAAGAAGCACAAGAAGCACCACAAGAAGCAGTGCAACAAGCACGGCTACCGGTTCAACTTCAGCTACAAGTACAGCGTGAGCTACGGCTATGGCGTTGGGTTCGGCAAGGGCGTCCACGCCCTCGGTCTCGGCAAGGGCCTCGGCGGCTACGGGAAGGACTCCGGCTTCACCTACAGCGACAAGTTCGACCGCGGTTACGGAGGTCTGTACGACTACGGTCTGATGAACGTGCTCATCTGACGCGGGGCTGCCGCCGGGTACGACGAGGGCCGGGAGGAACGATGTGTTCCTCCCGGCCCCGCGTACGTGCGGACTCCTGCCTCAGTTGAGGTCGGAGGCCTTGATGTAGCCGCTGTCGACGAGCAGCTTCTTGTAGTTGGACTTGTCGACGCTGACCGGGGCGAGCAGATACGCCGGCACGACCTTGTTGCCGTTGTCGTTGCTGTCGTTGTTGTCGCTGTTGGTCTCGGGCCGCTTGCCGCTGAGGATGTCCTGAGCCATCTTGACGGCGACCTCGGCGAGCTTGCGGGTGTCCTTGTAGACCGTCATCGACTGGTCGCCGGCGATGATCTCGTTCACCGAATCGATCTCGGCGTCCTGACCCGTGACGATCGGCATCGGCTTGCCGGCGGTGCCGTAGTGGTCCTTCTTCAGCGCGTCGATGATACCGCGCGCGATGCCGTCGTTGGGGGCCAGGACGGCGTCCACGGTGGAGCTCTTGTAGAAGTCGCCGAGCCGGGTCGTCATCGTCTCGTTGGCGATTTCCGCCTGCCACTTGTAGGTGGTGACCTGGCTCAGGCGCTTCTGGTCGCTCGGGACCTGCAGCTGGCCGTCCGCGATGAAGTCGCTCAGCGTGTCCATCGCACCCGCGAAGAAGCCCCGGACGTTGTTGTCGTTGGCGTCGCCGGCGAACAGCTCGATGTTGTAGGGGCCGGCGTTGCCGCCCTTCTTCAGCCCGAGCTTGTCGATGATGTACTGGGCCTGGAGCTCGCCGACCTTGTAGTTGTTGAAGCTCGCGTAGTAGTCGACGTTGCTGGAGCCCAGCAGCAGGCGGTCGTAGGCGATGACCTTGACACCGGCCCGGGACGCCTTTTGGAGGGCGTCGCCCAGCTCGAATCCGTCGACCGCGCCGATGATCAGGAGCTTGTCGCCCGAGTCGATCATCTTCTCGACCTGCTTGATCTGCTCGTCGACACTGTCCTCGGCGTACTGGACGTCGGCTTTGTACCCCTGCTTCTTGAACAGCGCCTTCATGTTGTCGCCATCGCTGACCCACCGGGTCTGCTTCGTGGTGGGGAGGGCGATACCCACTTTGACCTCGCCGCTCTGCCCGCCCGAATCGTTGCCGCAGCCGGTGGCCGCGGCCGTCAGGGAGAGCGTGAGGACCGCCAGGGTCACGGTGCGCAGTCTGGCAGCTCCGCCAGCGTGCATGGGACTCAGTTCCTTTCGGGCCGAACAAAGGTGTGCTCTCATCGCCCACCCCCGAGAGCGACAGTGTCCGGGCCCGTCACGGAGGTCCGTGGCAGCTCAGCGATCCGCCGGAGCCCGGTGAACTGCTGATGCGTCAGGCCCGAGGAGTACTGTGGGGGACCGACGGCAGCACGCCGCACCCCCGGTCCCGACGAGGCCCGTGATCACCGGACCCCACCTGGACGGATACCTCGAATGGATCCGGACAATAGCACAGCCGCTCGTACGGACGTTCAGCCGACCGGCACTGCGTTCGGGCTGGTCCGCGTGCCGCTCCCCGGGACCGGCTCGGAGGCGTCGTCACCCAGTGCGACGATCCTGTTGCCGGCGTCGACGTGCACCACGCGCGGCCGCAGCGCGCGGGCCTCCGCGTCGTCGACCTGCGCGTAGCTGATCAGGATGACCAGGTCGCCGGGGTGCACCAGATGGGCCGCGGCGCCGTTGATGCCGATCACCCCGGATCCGCGGCGGCCCTCGATGACATAGGTCTCCAGGCGGGCGCCGTTGGTGATGTCGACGATGTGGACCAGCTCGCCGGGCAGCAGGTCGGCGGCGTCCATCAGATCGGCGTCCACGGTGACGGACCCGACGTAGTGCAGGTCGGCCTCGGTCACGGTGGCACGGTGGATCTTGGACTTGAACATGGTGCGCAGCACGGCTCACACTCCTGACGCGAAGGGTCGCGTCCCGGGTGGGGTACGCGCCTGATACGGCCATGGTAGTCGGCGCGAACCACAGGCCCCGAGGCACCCGTTCACGTCAGTCGCTGCCGTTTCCGCCCCACCTCTAGGCAAGTGGACCAAACGCCGGATATCTTCCCTGCCTGCCGTCTCGCTGCGGCGGGGCACCGGCTCGCGGAAGGGGGCGCCGTGCGCGAGTTCAGCCTTCCGCCCCGGGCGGCGGAGTTGCGGTCGGGGGGACTCGCCGACTCGGTGTACGAGACGGCCGACAGGCGCCCGGACGCGGCCGTTCTGGCCCGGCGCGACGGGCACGGGGGCGACCGCTGGCGGGAGGTCGGTGCCGCGGCCTTCCGCGACGAGGTGGCCGAACTCGCCCGCGGCCTGGTGGCGGAGGGGATCCGCTTCGGCGAGCCGGTGGCCGTGATGGCCCGCACCCGGTACGAGTGGACGCTGTTCTCCTACGCGCTGTGGTCGGTCGGCGCCCGGATCGTCCCGGTGTACCCGACTTCCTCGGCCGAGCAGGTCCGGTGGATCCTGGCCGACTCGGGGGCGGTCGCGATCGTCGTCGAGCACGAGGACCACGCCATGACGGTGGGCGCCGTGTGCGACACGCTGCCCGCGCTGCGCCGGATCTGGCAGCTCGACGCGGGGTGCGTCCCGTGGCTGGCGGCGCTCGGCCGGCAGGTCCACCCGGTGCTGCTGGACCAGTTGCGCTGGGCGGTCGAGCCGCAGTCGGTGGCGGTGATCGCCTACACCTCGGGCACCACGGGACCGCCCAGGGGCTGCCTGATCACCCACGCCAACCTCGCCGCCGAGTGCGACACCCTGCTGGCCGGGTACGGCTCGATCTTCGCCCCGCCGGGGGTTCGGCCGTCGGTGCTGGCGTTCCTGCCCATGTCGCACATCTACGGGCTGATGGTGACCACCTGCGCGGTGCGCGGGGGCGTGCTGCTCGGCCATCAGCCCGACCTGGCGCCGGGCGAACTCCTCCCGGCCTTCCGCTCCTTCCGGCCGACCATCCTGCTCGCCGTCCCGTACGTCTACGAGAAGATCATCCAGGGCGCGCGGAACGCCGCCGCCCGCGGCGGCAAGGGCCATGTCTTCGACCGGGCCGCCGATGTGGCGGTGCGCTACGCGGAGGCCGTGGAGCGGCACGCGCTGGGCTCCGGCCCGGGGCCGGGACCGCTGCTGCGAGCGGCGCACTCGGCGTTCGAGCGGCTGGTCTACGCGCGGATCCGGGAGGTGCTGGGCGGGCGGGTGAACTACACGGTCTCGGGCGGGTCCCCGCTCGGCCGCGAGCTGTCGCTGCTGTTCGCGGGTGCCGGCCTCACCATCCACGACGGGTACGGGCTCACCGAGACCACGGCCGCGGTGACCGCTCAGCCGCTGGGGAAGGTGCGCTTCGGCACGGTGGGCCGTCCGCTGCCGGGCAGCGCGGTGCGGATCGCGCCGGACGGCGAGGTGCTGGTGCGGGGGGCGACGGTCTTCGCCGGCTACCACGCCGACCCGGTCGCGAACCAGCAGGTGTGGCGCCGCGGCGGCTGGATGGCGACCGGCGACATGGGCTCGCTCGACCCGGACGGGTACCTGACGATCACCGGACGGAAGAAGGACATCATCATCACCAGCGGCGGCAAGAGTGTGGCGCCGCTGGTGCTGGAGGAGCGGCTGCGGGCGCATCCGCTGGTCTCGCAGTGCATCGTGGTCGGCGACAACAGGCCCTTCGTGGCGGCGCTGATCACCCTGGACCGGGAGGCGGTCCAGCTGCGGACCGCGATGGCCGAACCGGACGTGCACGCCGAGGTCCAGCGGGCGGTGTCGATGGCCAACGCGGCGGTGTCGCGCGCCGAGTCGATCCGGGCGTTCCGCATCCTGCCGCACGAGTTCTCGGTGGAGAACGGGATGCTGACGCCCTCACTGAAGCTCCGCAGGAACAGCATCGTCAGCGAGTACGCATCGCAGATCGAGTCGATCTACGCCTCTCCGGCCTCCTGACCGGCTCCGGCCGCGCCGCGCCCGTCGAGCAGCAGGCGCAGCCGGTCCAGGAACGTCCGCTGCGCGGAGAGGATCTTCCCGTGCGCGGCCGGGCCGAGCGGGAACCACGCGGCCCGGTCGACCTCGGGGAACTCACGGACCCGGCCGGAGCCCCGGGGCCACTCCATGGAGAAGGTGCCGGGCACCACGAGGCCGGTGTCGAGGTCGCCCTCCAGCGCCCAGACGGTCACGACCTTCCCGTTGGGCTGCCGGTTGTCGCCGAGCGGCAGCAGCTCGCCCTCGGGCACCGGCAGGCCCAGTTCCTCCAGGAACTCGCGCCGGGCGGCCGCCTCGGCGGTCTCGTCGGGCTCGTACTCGCCCTTGGGGATGGTCCACGCCCCGGCGTCCTTGGACGACCAGAACGGGCCGCCCATGTGGGCCAGCAGCACCTCGGGCGCGTCGCCCGAGGTGCCGCGGAAGAGCAGGATCCCCGCGCTGCGTTTGACCGCCTTGTCCGCCACCCGACCAGTGTGGCCGGTCAGTCGCGGGCCAGCCACAGGTCGGGGCCGAAGACCTCGTAGTGCACGGCCGAGGCGGGCACACCGCGCTCCAGCAGCTGGGTGCGCACGGCGCGCATGAAGGGCAGCGGGCCGCACAGGTAGGCCCGCAGGCCGTCGGGCAGGTCGACGTCGGACAGGTCGACCCGGCCGGCGCGGTCGTCGGGGGCGGCGCCGGTGCCCGGCTCCTCGTACCAGAAGTGGGTGCTGCCGCCGGGGAGCTTCTCGGCCAGGGCGCGGTGGTCGGCGGCGTGGGCGTGGTGTTCCGGCGCCCGGTCGCCGTGGACGACGGTCACGGGCGCGGCGTAGCCGTCGCCGGCGAGCCGGTGCAGCATGGCGAGCATCGGGGTGCAGCCGATGCCGGCCGAGGCGAGCAGCAGGGGTCCGCCGTCGTCGGCGAGAACGATGTCGCCGTAGGGGGCCGACAGCTCGACGCGGGCACCCTCTCCCACGTGGTCGTGGAGGTGGGCCGAGACCTCGCCGTCCGGGTCGCCGGCGAGGCCGCGCTCGCGCTTGACGGTAATCTGCCGGGTGGTGTCGCCGGGGGCGCCGGAGAGGCTGTACTGCCGGATCTGCCGGGCGCCGTCGGGGAGTTCGACGCGCACCGAGACGTACTGGCCGGGGCCGAAGTCGGGCAGCGGCAGGCCGTCCGCGGGGCGGAGCCGGAAGGAGACGACGTCCTCGGTCTCCCGCACCTTCCCGGCGACCTCCCAGGGGCGCCAGGCGTCCCCGGTCAGGACGTCGCGCTCGGCGTACAGCCGCTGCTCGATGGCGATGAGGGCGTTCGCCATCAGCCAGTAGACCTCGTCCCAGGCGGCGGCGACCTCCTCGGTGACGGCGTCGCCCAGCACTTCGGCGATGGCGGCGAAGAGGTGCTTCTGCACGATGTGGTACTGGCCGGGGCTGATGCCGAGCGAGGCGTGCTTGTGGGCGATGCGGGAGAGCATCGCGTCGGGGCGCTGCCCGGGGTGCTCGACCAGGACGGTGGCGAAGTGGGCGATGGCTCCGGCGAGGGCCTCGCGCTGGGTGCCGGCCGCCTGGTTGCCGCGGTTGAACAGGTCCCGCAGCAGCTCGGGGTGGGCGGCGAAGAGCCGGTCGTAGAAGAGCCCGCTGATCTCGGAGATCGCGCCGCCGACGGCGGGCAGGGTGGCGCGGACGGTCGCTGCGGACTTCTCGCTGAGCATGGACGTGCTCCCTAATTTGGTATCTGAAATTCGCATTAAAGGGCGTACGGAGGCCGCCCTCGGCGGGCGGTCGGTTCGGGGTGGGCCGGATCAGTCCCGCGGGCCGGGCGGGCCGGAGCCGACCAGCCCCACCAGGACGGGCCCGGTGGGCGCGGCGGTCAGGTCGGCGACCGTCAGCGGGTCCAGGGAGGCGTAGAAGGCCTCCTGCGCCCGGCGCAGCGCGCCGCGCAGCCGGCAGGCGCCGGCGAGCGGGCAGGGCGTCTCGCCCTCGCAGTCCACGACGTCGCCGACCCCCTCCAGCTCCCGCACCAGGCGGCCGACCGAGGCCGTCCGTCCGGCGGGGGTGAGCTCCAGGCCACCGCCGCGGCCGCGGCGGGTCTCGACGACCCCCAGGTGCTGCAGCCGGGCCACGACCTTGGCCAGGTGCGAGTACGGGACCCGCATCGCCTCGGCCACGTCCCGGGCGGTGGACGGCTCGTCCTTGACGGCCAGGGCCATCACCGCGCGGAGCGCGAGGTCGGTGGACTTCGTCAGGCGCATACCTTGAGGCTAGATAATACGAATCAAGGATTCAAGTTATGAGGGGTTCCTGCGGCCCACGTCACACGTACTCCGTGGCGGCGTCCAGCAGCCAGTCCGCGAGGTAGCCGGCGAAGGAGGAGCGGACCAGCACCCAGAAGCCCGCCCTCGGCTCCTCCCTGGCCACCAGCACCACCTGGGCGCGGGCCAGGGCGGTCTGCGCGCAGCCGCCCGGGGGGAACACCCGCGGGTCCAGGTCGAGCGAGCAGCCGTGCGCCAGCAGGTCGCGGGCGCGGGGGCCGGAGACCAGCAGGGTGGTGCGCTGGGCGGAGACGTCGGTGACCGAGACGTGCGCCTCGCCCGCGGCCTTGCGCAGACGGGCCTCCAGGTCCTCCTGTGCGCCGGGCGGCCCCACCACGAGCCATTGGTCGGGACCGAGCCAGAGGACGGCCAGGTCACCGGTGCGGACGGCGGTGCACGGCTCCAGGGGAAGAGGCGCGCCCAGGGCGAGCCCGGCGGCCTCGGCGGCCGGGCCCCCGGGGTCCAGGCGCAGGTCGATCTGCGCGAGGAAGGGCAGTTCGGCCAGGCGCAGAGCGCCTCCCGACGCCCGGGTCGCGGCGGCGAGGCGGCCGGCCGCGGCCGACAGCGGACTGCGGCGGGTGTCGGTGTCAGCCATCGCGGCGGGCCCCCTCGGGGTCGTAGAGGACGGGTGAGGCGACGGTGACGGGCACCAGACGTCCGTCGACGGGCGCGTAGAGCCGCTCCCCCACCCGCTCCCGGCCCCCCTTGACCAGGGCGAGCGCGAAGGTGCGGCCGAGGGCGGCGCTGCGGTAGCTGGAGCTCACGTGGCCGAGCGCCGTGACGGGGGGCCGGGGCGGCACCGGGTCGGCGACGAGGTGGGTGCCCTCGGGGAGCAGCAGCCCGGGGTCCTCGGGCAGCAGCCCGACCAGGTGCTTGCGATCGGGGCGAGCGGTGTCGGCGCGGGTGTGCGACCGCTTGCCGATGAAGTCGCGCTTCTTCTTCGACACGACCCAGCCCATGCCGAGGTCCTGCGGCGTGACCGTGCCGTCGGTGTCCTGGCCGACGATCGGATAGCCCTTCTCGGCGCGCAGCACGTGCATGGTCTCGGTGCCGTACGGGGTGGCGCCGGCGGCCCGCACCGCCTCCCAGAGGACCGTCGCCCGCCAGGGCGGGACGTTGATCTCGTAGGCGAGCTCCCCGGAGAAGCTGATCCGGCACACCCGGGCCGGCACCCCGGCCACCGTCGCGTCGCGCCAGGCCATGAAGGGGAACTCGGCCCTGCCCACGGCGAGTCCGGGGGCGAGCGCGCCCAGCACCTCGCGGGAGCGCGGGCCCACGAGGGCGACGGTGGCCCACTGCTCGGTCACCGAGGTGCAGTGGACGCTCAGTTCCGGCCACTCGGTCTGCAGCCACTCCTCCATCCAGTCCAGGACGGCCGCGGCGTTGCCGGTGGTCGTCGTGACCAGGAAGCGGTCCTCCGCGAGCCGGATGACGGTGCCGTCGTCGAAGACCATCCCGTCCTGGCGGCACATGACGCCGTAGCGGATCATGCCCGGGCGCAGGGTGGACATCAGGTTGGTGTAGAGCCGGTCGAGGAACTCCGCGGCGTCGGGGCCCTGCACGTCGATCTTCCCGAGGGTCGAGGCGTCCATGAAGGCGACGTCCTCGCGGGCGGCCCGGCACTCGCGCAGGACGGCGGCCGTCATGTCCTCGCCCGGGCGCGGGTAGTGGCGGGGGCGTTTCCACTGGCCCACGTCCTCGAAGACCGCGCCGCCGGCGACGTGGAGGTCGTGCAGCGCGGTCACCCGGACCGGGTCGTGGAGCGCGCCCCGGTCACGTCCGGCGAGCGCGGCGAAGGACACCGGCGCGTACGGGGGGCGGTACGTCGTCGTGCCGAGCGCGGACACCTCAACGCCGAGCAGGCCCGCGACGACGCCCGAGGCCAGGACGCCGGAGGTCTTCCCCTGGTCGTTCGCCGTGCCCGCGGTGGTGTACCGCTTGGTGTGCTCCACCGAGCGCATCCCGGCCGCCGTTGCGCGCCGCAGGTCGGCCACGGTGACGTCGCGCTGCAGGTCGACGAAGCGCGGGCCGGGGGCCGTCACGGGGACGTCGAAGAGGGTGAGCGGCGGGCGCCCGTCGCCCGGTTCCGCCGGCGGGAGAAGGGGCCGGGCCGGCGTGAAGCCCTCGGCCGCGAGCGCCCGTGCGGCAGCCGCCGCGCCCTCCGCGGGGGTGGCGGCGAACTCCACGGCCTGGTGCGTCGATCCGGGCACCGGGACGAACGTGCCGCGTGCCTCGTCGTAGCGCACGGCGCCGCCCGCCTGGCCGAAGAGGTGGCCGACGGGGTTCCAGCCGCCCGAGACCAGCAGCAGGTCGGCCTCGATCCGCCGGTCGCCGAGCAGGACGGCCGTCAGCCGGTCCGTGCCCTCGGTGCCGGTGACGTACACGCCGTCGCGCGCGTCCGCGACCGCCGCGATCTCCACGCCGGCGGCGGCCAGGTCGCGGACGACGGCGCCGGTGCTGTCGTTGGTGGTGAACACGACGGCCCTGCGGCCGGGGACGACGCCGTACCGGCGCACGTAGGCGCGGGCCGCGCCGGCCAGCATGACGCCGGGGCGGTCGTTGTCGGGGAAGGCCAGGGAACGCTCGTGCGCGCCGGTGGCCAGGACGACGCGGCGGGCGCGGACGCGGTGGACGCGTTCGCGGGAGACGTGGGCGGGGGCGGCGGCGCCGAGGTGGTGGGTGCGGCGCTCCAGGGCGAGGACGTGGTTGTCGTCGTAGTGGCCGAAAACCGTCGTACGGCGCAGGACGCGGATCCCGGGTTCCGCGGCGAGGGGGGCCTCGGTCTCTGCGACCCAGTCCAGGTGCCGTCCGCTGCCGAGGAGACTGCCGCCCGGTTCGGGCTGGTCGTCGGCGAGGATCACCCGTGCCCCGCTGCGGGCAGCTGTGGCGGCGGCGGCCAGTCCCGTGGGGCCCGCGCCGACGACGAGCAGGTCGCAGTGGGCGTGGACGGCGTCGTAGCGGGCCGGGTCGGGACCGGTGGCGAGCCTGCCCTGACCGGGAAGGCCGGTGGCGACGAGGCCGTCGTAGAGCTCCACGGTCGTCGCGGGCAGCATCGGTTCGGGGAAGGGGGCCTCGATCTGCACCACGGCGTTGGGCTCCTCGACGCCGGCCGAGAAGACGCCGCGCGGGCGCCCCAGCCTGATGCCGGTCCCGGTGGCGATGACCCCGTTGGCGAGCAGCGCGGAGGCGAGCGTGTCACCGCGGTAGCCGGTGTACGCGGTGCCGTCGAAGGTGAACCTCAGGGGCGTGTCGCGGTCGATGCGCCCGCCCTCGGCGAGCCGGAAGGGCTGTGCCGGGTCACGCTCGGGGCGCAGGGCGGGGGCCGGGACGGGGGGCGCGGACGGGGCGGGGCCAGGCGCTTCCCCGGCGGGGGCCGGGGCGGGCACGGGGGCCGGGGCGCCGGTCACGAAGCGGTTCGTGGCCGTGTCGCGCACCGCGTCGAACCAGCGGCGGCAGCCCGTGGCGTGCATCCAGCGCTCGGCGAAGGGGCCCTTGGGGTTGTCGCGGAAGAAGAGGTGGCGGGCCCACTCCTCGTCCGTCAGGGCCGCCGGGTCCCGCGGGTAGGCGAGGTGCGCCTGACCGCCGTAGTGGAACTCGGCCTCGTCGCGGGGCCCGCACCAGGGGCAGGGGATGAGCAGCATCGTTCGGGCTCCTCAGTGGGCGACCGCGGCCGCGCCGTGCTCGTCGACGAGCGCGCCGGTGGTGAATCGTTCGAGCGAGAAGGGCACGGCCAGGGCGTGCGGGGTGTCGTGGGCGATGGTGTGCGCGTAGACCTGGCCCACACCGGGCGTGGCCTTGAAACCGCCCGTGCCCCAGCCGCAGTTGAGGTAGAGGCCGCCCACCGGGGTGAGTCCGACGATCGGTGACGCGTCCGGGCTGACGTCGACGATGCCGCCCCAGGTGCGCAGCAGGTGGGCGCGGGCGAAGACCGGGAAGAGTTCCAGCGCCGCGGCCATCTGCCGCTCGATGACGTGGAACGCGCCGCGCTGGGTGTAGGAGTTGTGGGCGTCGATCCCCGCGCCCATGACCAGTTCGCCCTTGTGGGCCTGGCTGACGTACACGTGCACCGCGTTGGACATCACGACCGTGGGGTGCACGGGCTCCAGCAGCTCGCTCACCAGCGCCTGCAGCGGGTGGCTCTGCAGGGGCAGGTCGAATCCGGCCATGCGCGCCAGCACCGAGGAGTGGCCGGCGGCGCAGAGTGCCACCTTGCCCGCGGCGATGGGCCCGAGGTTCGTGCGTACGCCGGTGACCCGGCCGTCGCTGACGTCGATGCCGGTCACCTCGCAGTTCTGGACGAGGTCGATCCCGGCGGCGTCGGCCGAGCGGGCCAGGCCCCAGGCGACGTGGTCGTGCTTGGCGATGCCGGCGCGCGGCTGGTAGGTCGCGCCCAGCACCGGGTAGCGCACGTCCGGGGAGGTGTTGACGATCGGGCAGACCTCCTTGACCTGCCCGGGGTCGAGCCACTGGGCGTCGACTCCGCTCAGCCGGTTGGCCTCCACCCGGCGGACGCCCTCCCGCACGTCCTGAAGGCTGTGCGCGAGGTTGAGGACCCCGCGCTGGGAGAAGAGGATCGGGTAGTCCAGCTCCTCCTCCAGCCCTTCCCACAGCTTCAGGGCGTGCTCGTAGATGCCGGCGCTCTCGTCCCAGAGGTAGTTGGAGCGGATGATGGTGGTGTTGCGGGCCATGTTGCCGCCCGCCAGCCAGCCCTTCTCCAGCACGGCCACATCGGTGATGCCGTGCTCGCGCGCCAGGTAGTGCGCGGTGGCCAGGCCGTGCCCGCCGCCGCCCACGACCACGACCTCGTAGGAGCGCTTGGGTTCGGGCGTGCGCCAGAGGAAGTCCGGGTGCTCGGGGAGGCCGGCGCCCGGGGTGCGGGGGGTCATCGGGCGTCGTCTCCGTCCTGCGGCAGGTGCGGGTAGAGCGGGTGCGCGGCGGAGAGGGCCTCGGTGCGGGCGCGCAGCGCGGACAGGTCGGGCCCGGGGCGCAGGGCGAGCGCGACGACGTCGGCGGCCTCGGCGAAGTCCTCCTCGGTGAAACCGCGGGTGGCCAGCGCGGGTGTGCCGATCCGCAGCCCCGAGGTGACCATCGGCGGACGGGGGTCGAAGGGTACGGCGTTGCGGTTGACGGTGATGCCGACGGAGTGCAGCAGGTCCTCGGCCTGACGGCCGTCGAGGGCGCAGGCGCGCAGATCGACGAGGACGAGGTGCACATCGGTGCCCCCGGTGAGCACGGAGACACCCGCCCGCGCGGCGTCGTCCCGGGTCAGGCGCTCGGCGAGGATGCGGGCACCGGCCAGGGTGCGGGCCTGGCGCTCCCTGAACTCCTCCCCCGCGGCGACCTTGAAGGAGACCGCCTTGGCGGCGATGACGTGCTCCAGGGGGCCGCCCTGCATTCCGGGGAAGACCGCCGAGTTCAGCTTCTTCGCCAGGTCCGCGTCGTCGGTGAGGATCACTCCCCCGCGCGGGCCGCCGAGCGTCTTGTGGGTGGTCGTGGTGGTCACGTGGGCGTACGGGACGGGGTTCGGGTGGAGCCCGGCGGCGACCAGGCCCGCGAAGTGCGCCATGTCGACCATGAGCAGCGCCCCCACCTCGTCGGCGATGCGCCGGAACGCGGCGAAGTCCAGCTGCCGGGGGTACGCCGACCATCCCGCGATGATCATCTTCGGCCGGTGCTCCTTGGCGAGCCGCTCGACCTCGTCCATGTCGACCCGGTGGTCCGTCGCGGAGACGTGGTACGGGACGACGTCGAGCATCTTCCCCGAGTAGTTGAGCCGCATCCCGTGGGTGAGGTGGCCGCCGTGCGCGAGGTCGAGCCCGAGCACGGTGTCGCCGGGCCGCAGCAGGGCGAAGAGGACGGCGGTGTTGGCCTGGGCGCCGGAATGCGGTTGGACGTTGGCGTGGGCGGCGCCGAAGAGGGCCTTGACCCGGTCGACGGCGAGCCGTTCGGTGACGTCGACGTGCTCGCAGCCGCCGTAGTAGCGGCGGCCGGGGTAGCCCTCGGCGTACTTGTTGGTCAGGACGGAGCCCTGGGCCTCCATGACGGCGGCGGGCGCGAAGTTCTCCGAGGCGATCATCTCCAGGGTGGAGCGCTGGCGGGCCAGTTCGGCGCGCAGCGCGGCGTGCACCTCGGGGTCGAGCGCGGACAGGGGGGCGGTGAGCGGGTTCATGCGCGGGGCTTCCTCTCAGCGGCGGCGTCGGAGGTCTCGCGTGGTGCCGTCCGCGCGGTGTCAGCCGCGGAGGCGGGACATGGCCGGGTCGAACAGCGGCTCCGCGGCGACCCGGGCCGCCACGCGCCGGTCGAAGTACCCGATGCCGAGGGCGCGCCCGGGCACGGAGAGCTCCGCCGGCAGCCACGCGTAGGCGATGCCCTTGCCGATCGTGTAGCCGTAGGCGGCGCTGGTGACGTAGCCGACGGGCCGGTCGCCGTCGTACACCGGCTCCTTGCCCATCACCACGTCGCCCGGGTCGTCGACGGTCAGGCAGGTGAGCCTGCGCCGCACCTGCTCCCGGCGCCGGGCGAGCGCGGCCTTGCCGGTGAAGTCGTCCTTGTCCTCCTTGACGGCGAAGGCGAGGCCGGCCTCGTACGGGTCGTGCTCGAAGGTCATGTCGGTGCCGAAGGAGCGGTAACCCTTCTCCAGGCGCAGGCTGTTGAAGGCCCCGCGCCCGGCGGGGACGCCGCCCAGCGGCCGGGCGGCGGCCAGCAGGGTGTCCCAGAGCTTCAGGCCGAGGTCCGCCGTGGTGTAGAGCTCCCAGCCGAGCTCGCCGACGTAGGACAGTCGCATCGCCGTGACGGGCACGGCCCCGACGTGCGCCCGCTTGGCCCGGAAGTACTTCAGGCCCTCGTCGGAGAAGTCGGCGTCGGCGAGCGGCTGCAGGACCTCGCGGGCGAGCGGTCCCCACAGGCCGACGCAGCAGGTGCCCGCGGTGATGTCGCGGACCGCGACGGTGCCGTCGGCGGGCAGGCGCCGGGTGAGATGGTCCAGGTCGAGGTTGCCGTTGACGCCGACCTGGAAGAGGTCGCGGCCGAGGCGGGCCACGGTGATGTCGCTGCGGATGCCGCCGTCGTGGTCCAGGAGCAGGGTGTACGTCACCGACCCCACCGACTTGTCGACATTGCCGGTGGTGAGCCGCTGCAGGAAGGCGGCCGCGCCGCGTCCGGTGACCTCCAGGCGCTTGAGCGCGGTCATGTCGTACAGGGCGACGGTCTCCCGGGTCGCCCGGGCCTCGGCGCCGACGACCGGCGACCAGTGGCGGGCCGCCCAGTCGTTCGGGGTGGGGATGGAACGGCCCTCCACCAGTCCGGCGTTGGACTCGTACCACTGCGGCCGCTCCCAGCCGTTCGCCTCCAGGAAGTACGCCCCGAGTTCCTCCTGGCGGGAGTGGAAGGGACTGGTGCGGATCGGGCGCGGGGCTCCGGTGGGCTGGAGCGGGTGGACGATGTCGTAGACCTCGACGAAGTTGCGGCAGCCGCGGGCGAGCACGTAGTCGGGAGCGAGCTGGTGCGGCTCAAAGCGGTTGACGTCGCACTCGTGGAGGTCGAAGGACGAGCAGTGGCCGTCCACCAGCCATTCGGCCATCGCCCGGCCGACGCCGGCCGAGTGGGTGACCCAGACGGCCTCGGCGACCCAGAACCCCTTCACCTGCGGGGACTCGCCGAGCAGCGGCATGCCGTCGGTGGTGAAGGAGAACAGTCCGTTGATGCCCTCCTCGACCTTGGCCTCGCGGGTGGCGGGCAGCAGGGACCGGGTCTCGGTCCAGGCGTCGGCGAAGTCGTCCTCGGTGAAAGCCAGGACGGACGGCATCCCGTCCGTCTCGCCGTACGCGGCGATGTCGTCGGCGGCGACGGGCATGGGGCGGTGGCCGTAGGAACCGATGCCGATCCGGTCGTGGCGGTCGCGGTAGTAGAGGTCGGCGTCCTGGTGGCGCAGGATCGGGCGGACGGCCTCGGCGGACTGGCCCGCGAGGGCGGGGACGGGGCCGGTCCAGGCGAACTGGTGGGCGAGCGGGGTGAGCGGCAGTTCCATGCCCGCCATCCGGGCGACCCGGGGGCCCCAGATCCCGGCGCAGCAGACGACGACGTCGGCCGCGAGCTCGCCGCCGCGGTCGGTGACGACCCCGGTGACACGGCCGTCGTCCTGGGTGACGGCGAGGACTTCGTGGCGTTCGAGGAAGCGGACGCCGCGCGCGGCGGCGCGCCGTGTCTGCGCCTCGACGGCGAGGACGGCCTTGGCGAGGCCGTCGGTGGGGACGAACAGTCCGCCGAGGACGCGTGAGCGGTCCAGCAGGGGGTGGAGCGCGACGCACTCCTCGGGTCCGACGACCCGGGCCTCGACACCCCACGACGTCACCCAGCCGTGCCGGCGGTGCAGTTCGGCCAGGCGTTCGGGGGTGGTGGCCACCTCCAGGCCGCCGACCTGGAGGAAGCAGGGCTGTCCGTCGACGTCGAGGGAGAGGAGCTTCTCGACGGTGTAGCGGGCGAGTTCGGTCATGGCCTTGGAGGGGTTGGTCTGGAAGACCAGGCCCGGCGCGTGGGACGAGGAGCCTCCGGTGGCGGGGAGCGGCCCCTGGTCGACGACCGTGACGTCGGTCCAGCCGGCGCAGGACAGTTCGTCGGCCAGTGCCGCCCCCACGACGCCCGCTCCGATGATGACCACGCGGGGACCCGTCATCGCCAAACCTCCCAGTTGCTGTCAGCGCAACATGATTCAGGTTGCGCAACTCAATGTGCCGGGCGCCGGAGAGGGTGTCAAGAGGCCTGCCGGAGGCGGGAGAAGGCCCTCCGGAGACCGCCGCGGGGGCCCGGAACGGCCGGCCGGCGGCCGGGGAACGACGGTGCCCGGCGGGCTGTCGGGACAGCCCGCCGGGCACGGGGACGGGGTGGTGCGGGACGCCCCGGGGCGGGGCGGCAGGGGCGGGGCGGGACTACTTGACCCAGGCGTCCACCTTGCCGGGGTTCGCCTTCACCCACTTCTCGGCGGCGGCCTCCGGCGTCATCTTGTCCACGGCGATGTACTTGGCGACGAGGTTCTGGTCGTCGTTCGTCCAGTTGAAGTTCTTCACCAGGTCGTAGGCCGGGCTGCCGGAGTCGGCGAACTTCTTGCTGACGATCTTGTCCAGGTCGTAGACGGGGTAGTCGCAGGCGACCTTCTCCGCGTCGGCGTCGCAGCCGGCCTTGTACGGCGGCAGCTCGACCTTGGCGAGGGGGACCTCCGACAGGAACCACTGCGGCTCGTAGAAGTAGCCGAGCAGCCACTGCTTCTTGGCCTCGGCCTGGCGGAAGGCCTGGATCAGCGCGGTCTCGCTGCCCGCGTACACGACCTTGAAGTCCAGTTCGAGGTTCTTCACCAGGGCGGCGTCGTTGGTGACGTACGACGGGTCGCCGTCCAGGAGCTGTCCCTTGCCGCCGGACTCGGAGGTGCGGAACTTGTCGGCGTACTTGTCGAGGTTCTCCCACTTCGTGATGTCCGGGTACTTCTTCGCCAGCCACGGCGGCACGTACCAGCCGATCACGCCCTTGTTGCCGGTCGAGCCGGCCTCGACGGCGGTCTTCTGCTCCTCGATGTACTTCTTCTTCAGGTCGTCGTGGCCCCAGTTCTCCACGATGGCGTCGACCTCGCCGGTGCCGAAGCCCTGCCAGGCGATCTCCTCCTTGAGGTCCTTCTTCTTGACCGTGCAGCCCAGCTTCTCCTCGGCGACGTACGCCACGACCGCCGCGTCCGCCTCGTAGCCGACCCACGGGTTAACCGCCAGGTTGAACGTGCCGCACTTGCCGGAGGAACCGCCGGAACCGGCGTCGGAGCCACCGACCTTGGCGCCGCCGCAGCCGGTCAGGACGAGCCCGAGCACCACCGCTCCGGCCGCCCCGGCACGCCATCGCACGGTCCGGCCGGCCGCCGTCGGGTGTGTTGCCATGTGTCTTCCGCCTCCTGCTCTAGCGCCCGCCGGGCACCCTGCTGGTGCGCCCGGCCGCGGCCTGGGTGATCCGGTCGAACATCACGCCGAGCAAGACGATGGCGAGTCCCGCCGCCAGCCCCTTGCCGTACAGCTCGCCCTGCGAGAAACCGGCCACGACGTCGTAGCCGAGGGCGCCCGCACCGACCAGGCCGCCCACCACGACCATCGACAGCACGTAGATCAGCCCCTGGTTGGTCGCGAGCACCAGGGCGCCGCGCGACATGGGCAGCTGGACCTTGGTGACGAGCTGCCAGGTGCCGGACCCGGCCGCCGTCGCCGCCTCCACGGTCGTGGCCGGCACGCCCCGTACGCCGTCGGCGACGATCTTCATCGTCACGGGCGCGGCATAGACGACGGCCGCGACGATCGCGGTGAAGCGGCTCGCGCCGAACAGCGCGAGGAACGGCACGAGGTAGACGAAGGGCGGCATGACCTGCGCCGCGTCCAGGCCGGGCCGGACGATGCGGTCGGCGAGCGCGCTGCGGCCCATCCACACGCCCACCGTGACCCCGAGCAGCATCACCAGCAGGGTCGCCACGACGGTCGAGGCGAGCGTGGTCATCGCGTCCTGCCAGAGTCCGGTGCCCACCAGCAGCCCCACGCAGACCGCGGCGGTGGCACCGGCGCCGACACCGCCGAGGACCGCGCCCAAGGCCACCAGCACGAGGCCGGTCAGCCACCACGGGGAGTCGGTGAGCAGGGTCTGGAAGGGGTTGAGCAGGGTGGTGGTGAGCACGTCGCGGATGCCGTTCGTGACGCCGGACAGATGGTCCTGCGCCCAGGCGGTGACGGTGTCGGCGGCGCTCGCCAGGGAGCGTCCCGCGCCGCCCTCGCCGGGGAACTCCGCGGCCCAGACGTAGGTGTGGGACAGCCAGACCGCGACCGCCGCGGCGACCGCGCCCGCGCCGAGCAGCGGCCCGCGCCACCGCCGCGGGCCACCGCCGGGGCGCTGCGCCCGCTCGGTCCGGACGGCGGCCGCGGTGGTGACGCGGTCCAGGACGATGGCCATGACGACGATGGCGAGGCCGGCGTTGAACGCGGTGCCCACGTCGAGCGACTGCAGGGCCTGGACGACGGTCTTGCCGAGCCCGGGGGCGTCGATGAGGGCCGCGATGGTCACCATGGACAGGGCCGCCATGATGGTCTGGTTGACGCCCATCACCACCGTGCGCCGGGACATCGGCAGCAGCACCTTGGTGAGGGTCTGCGCCCGGGTCGAACCGAGCGACTCCGCCGCCTCCACGGTGGTCGCCGGGACCGAGCGGATCGCGTGCGCGGTGATGCGGACGGCGGGCGGCGCCGCGTAGACCAGCGTGGCGATGGTGGCGGAGGCGGGCCCGATGAGGAAGAAGAGGGTGAGCGGGGCCAGGTAGACGAAGGTCGGCATCGTCTGCATGAAGTCGAGCACGGGTGTCACGACGCGGTTGACCCGCGGCGACATCCCGGCCCACACCCCCAGCGGGATGCCGAACAGCAGCGCCACCAGCACCGCCGACAGGGTGAGCGCCAGGGTGTCCATGCTCTCCTGCCACAGGCCCTGCAGCCCGAAGAAGGTGAAGCCCGCCACGGCCAGCAGCGCCACCCGCCAGTTGCCCAGCGCCCAGGAGACGTAGCCGGCGATCGCGACGACGCCGAGCCAGCCGATCTGCGGCACCGGGCGGCCGTCGGGCGGCTGCGAGATCAGGGTCTGGACGAAGGTCACCAGGGTGTCGATGACCAGCCGGATCTCGTTGAAGAAGTAGAGGAAGAGCGGGTTGCTGTTGCGGTCCGCGCCGATGGTGTCGTTGACGTCGTTGAACCAGCGGTGCAGCGAGGTCAGGTCGGCGGCCGCGAGGGCGAGCGTGTGCCGGCCGCGCAGCAGCGCGAAGAGCACCAGCCACAGCACGACGATGCCCGCCACCACGGCCCGGCGGCGCAGCCGCAGGGGTGCGGGCCGTTCCCGCGTCCCGGAGGCGACGACCGCCATCACGCGCCGCCTTCCCCGCCCGCGACGACGGCGAGGATCTCCTCGTCGCCGACGACGCCGAGCAGCCGGCCCTCCTCGACGACCCTGACCGGCTTCTCGGCGGCGAGCACGGCCCGCGTCGCCTCGCGCACGACGACGCCGGGGCCGAGTTCGGGGCCGTCGAGGGCGTCGTCGGGCCGGGGATCGCGCATGATCCAGCGGAGCGTCAGCACGTCGGCCCGCGGCACGTCCTTGACGAACTCGCGCACGTAGTCGTCCGCGGGGGCGCCGACCAGTTCGTCGCCGGTGCCGCACTGCACCGTCCTGCCGTCGCGCATGATGAGGATGCGGTCACCGAGCTTGAGGGCCTCGGACAGGTCGTGGGTGATGAAGACCATCGTCTTGCCGACCTCGCGGTGGAGGCGGATGACCTCGTTCTGCATGTCGCGGCGGATCAGCGGGTCGAGCGCGGAGAACGGCTCGTCGAAGAAGAGGATGCCGGGATCCCCGGCCAGTGCCCGGGCGAGGCCGACGCGCTGCTGCATGCCGCCGGAGAGCTGGTCGGGGTAGGAGTTCTCGTAGCCCGCCAGGCCCACCAGTTCGACGACCTCCAGGGCCCGCTTGACGCGCTCGGCCCGGCCCATGCCGCGGATCTCCAGGCCGTACGCGACGTTGTCGACGACCCGGCGGTGCGGCAGCAGGCCGAAGTGCTGGAAGACCATGGAGAACCGGTTGCGGCGCAGCTCGCGCAGCCGCCTGGCGTCGGCGGTGCGGATGTCCTCGCCCTCCAGGACGACCTCGCCCGCGGTGGGTTCGACGAGCCGGGTCAGACAGCGCACCAGGGTCGACTTGCCGGAGCCGGACAGTCCCATCACGACGAAGACCTCGCCGGGCGCGACGTCGAAGCGGACGTCGCGCACGGCCGCGGTGCAGCCGGTGCGTTCCATCAGCTCCCGGCGGCCGAGCCCGCACAGCTCCGACGACTTGGGCACCCTGTCGGCCTTCGGCCCGAACACCTTCCACAGCCCGCGCACGGAGATGACCGCGTCCCGGTCCTGGCCCTGCTCCTCGTCGTGCGACGCGCCGCGCCGCTGCGGCACGTCGGTCGGTGCTGGGGTCACGGTGGGCCTCTCTTCGGCGTTCAGCCGCGGAACCAGTGCTGCGGCGTGGGTCGGATGTTCTGCCAGATGTGCTTGGGCTCGCGGTACTCGTCCAGGCCGGTCGGTCCCAGTTCCCGGCCCACGCCCGAGTGCCCGAAGCCACCCCATTCCGCCTGCGGCAGGTAGGGGTGGTAGTCGTTGATCCACACGGTGCCGTGACGCAGCCGGCGGGCGACCCGCTGCGCGCGGCCGGCGTCCCGCGTCCACACGGCGCCGGCCAGACCGTACTCGGTGTCGTTGGCGATGCGGACGGCGTCGTCCTCGTCGGTGAACCGCTCGACCGTCAGCACGGGCCCGAAGGACTCCTCGTGGACGACGCGCATGCCCTGGTCGCAGTCGTCGAGCACGGTCGGCGGGTAGTAGAAGCCGCCCTGGAGCGCCGGGTCCCCGGGGCGGGCGCCGCCGCAGCGCAGCACGGCGCCCTCGGCGATCCCGGCGGCGACGTACGCCTCGACCTTGTCGCGGTGCGCGGCCGAGATCAGCGGGCCGGTCTCGGCCGCGGGGTCGAAGGGGCCGCCGAGGCGGATGGCCGAGGCGCGCCGTACGACCTCGTCGACGAAGGCGTCGTGCACGGTGTCCTGCACGATCAGCCGGGCCCCGGCGGAGCAGACCTGCCCGGAGTGCAGGAAGACGGCCGTGAGCGCGAAGTCCACGGCCGTCTCGAAGTCGGCGTCGGCGAAGACCACGTTGGGGTTCTTCCCGCCGAGTTCGAGGGCGACCCTCTTGACCGTGGCGGCGGCCGCGGCCATCACGCGTCTGCCGGTGGCCAGGCCGCCGGTGAAGGAGACCATGTCGACGCCGGGGTGCTCGGCGAGCGGGGCACCGGCCTCGGGCCCCGCGCCGAGGACGAGGTTCCCGGCCCCCGGCGGGAGTCCGGCCTCCTCCAGGGCCCGCATCAGCAGCACGGAGGTGGAGGGGGTCAGTTCGCTGGGCTTGAGGACGAAGGTGTTGCCCGCGACGAGCGCGGGCGCGACCTTCCAGGAGGCCTGCAGCAGCGGGTAGTTCCAGGGGGTGATCAGGGCGCAGACGCCGACCGGCTCGTACTCGACGCGGCTGACGGCGTCGTCGCGTCCGGTGTCGACGACGCGTCCGGCGGAGGTGCCGGCGATGCCGCCGTAGTGGCGCAGGCAGGCGACGACGTCGGCGATGTCGTACTCGCTCTCCACGAGCCGCTTGCCGGTGTCGAGGGATTCGGCGCGGGCGAAGTCCTTGGCGTCCCGCTCCACGATGCCGGCGGCGCGGAGCAGGAGGGCGCCGCGTTCGCGCTCCGGGGTGCGCGGCCAGGGCCCGTGGTCGAAGGCGGCGCGGGCGGCGGCGACCGCGGCCTGCGCGTCGGCGCGGGTCGCCTCGGAGACCGTCGCGACGAGGGCTCCGTCGGCGGGGCAGCGGATCTCCCGGCGGCCTCCGGCCACCGCTTCGCGCCACTCTCCGTCCAGGTACAGGTCTGCCACGCGCGGAGTCCTCGCTTCGTTGCA
Source organism: Actinacidiphila glaucinigra (assembly GCF_900188405.1). Taxonomy (GTDB): domain Bacteria; phylum Actinomycetota; class Actinomycetes; order Streptomycetales; family Streptomycetaceae; genus Actinacidiphila; species Actinacidiphila glaucinigra. The sequence continues at coordinate 482,190 of NZ_FZOF01000004.1, forward strand.
CATAGCGCATCGAATTGCTTGTGGTGGAACACCCTGTCCGACCGGCCACCGGCCGTCAAGGGGTCGCACGGTGTGTACGGCACATCTTGACCCCGTGAACGGCACGCCCCCCAGGGTCAGTTGGCGGCGTCGCGGTGCCGGTAATACTGCGCCTTCGATGGCGGCAGGGGCTCACGGCCGAGGATCAGGTCGGCCGCCTTCTCGGCGATCATCATCACGGGCGCGTAGATGTTGCCGTTGGTCACATAGGGCATCACGGACGCGTCGACCACCCGGAGCCCCTCCACGCCGTGCACCCGCAGGCTCGCCGGGTCGACCACGGCCATCTCGTCGGTGCCCATCCGGCAGGTGCAGGACGGGTGGAGGGCGGTCTCGCCCTCCTTGGCGACCCACGCCAGGATCTCCTCGTCGGTCTCGACACCGGGGCCGGGCGAGACCTCGCCGCCGTTGAAGGGGGCCAGCGCGGGCCGGCCGAGGATGTCGCGGGCGACGCGCACCGCCTCGACCCACTCGCGCCGGTCCTGCTCGGTGGAGAGGTAGTTGAAGCGCAGCGCGGGCTTCTCCCGGGGATCCCTGCTCCTGATCTTCACCGTGCCGCGGGCGTCGGAGTACATCGGCCCCACGTGCACCTGGTAGCCGTGGCCGCCGGCCGGGGCGGAGCCGTCGTAGCGCACCGCGATGGGCAGGAAGTGGAACATCAGGTTGGGGTACTCCACGTCCTCGTTGCTCCGCGCGAAGCCCCCGGCCTCGAAGTGGTTGGTGGCGGCCGGGCCCTTGCGGAAGAGCCACTGCAGGCCGATGAACGGATAGCGCCACTTGGCCAGGTACGGCTGCATGGAGACGGGCTGCGTGCAGGCGTACTGGACGTACACCTCCAGGTGGTCCTGGAGGTTCTCGCCGACGCCGGGCAGGTCGTGGACGACGTCGACGCCGAGCGCGGACAGCCCCCGGGCGTCGCCGACGCCGGACAGCTGCAGCAGCTGGGGCGAGTTGATCGCGCCGCCGCAGAGCACGACCTCGCGGGCGCGCACCTGCTCGCGGGTGCCCTTGCGGCGTTCGTACTCCACGCCGACGGCGCGCTTGCCCTCGAACAGGACCCGGGTGACCAGGGCCCGGGTCCGCACCGTCAGGTTGGGGCGGCCGCGCACGGGGTCCAGGTAGGCCCGGGCGGCGGAGAGCCGGCGGCCGCGGTGGACGTTGCGGTCGAAGGCCGCGAAGCCCTCCTGGCGGTAGCCGTTGACGTCGCCGGTGAGCGGGTGCCCCGCCTCCTGGACCGCCTTCAGGAAGGCGGGGAAGAGGGGGCTGGAAGCGGGCCCGCGCTCCAGGACGAGCGGGCCGTCGTGGCCGCGGAACTCGTCGTCGGCGTCGGCGGCGAGGCAGTTCTCCATGCGCTGGAAGTACGGCAGGCAGTGGGCGTAGTCCCAGTGCTCCATGCCGGGGACCTTCGCCCAGCGCTCGTAGTCCATGGGGTTGCCCCGCTGGAAGATCATGCCGTTGATGCTGCTGGAGCCGCCGAGCACCTTTCCGCGGGCGTGGTAGATCCGCCGTCCGCCCATGTGGGGTTCGGGCTCGGACTCGTAGCCCCAGTCGTAGAAGCGGCTGCCGATGGGGAAGGTGAGCGCCGCGGGCATGTGGATGAAGACGTCCCACGGGTAGTCGGGGCGGCCCGCCTCCAGTACCAGGACGCGGTTGCCCGGATCGGCGGAGAGCCGGTTCGCGAGGGCGCAGCCGGCGGAGCCCCCACCGACGATGACGAAGTCGTACTGAACGGGAGCCATGTCAGCCTCGCCTCACTCGTCTCGCTCGTCTCACTCGTCTCGCCGGCCTCGATCGCGCGGTCGACAGGTCGACTGGCGCAGCATGCTAGTACGGTGCCGCTATGTGCACCAGGTTGCGAACCGCGCAACTTGACGTGCCAGTGTGGGAATTGACCTCTTCCCCTCACCCCGCCCGGGGAGACCTCAACGCTGTTGTTTACCGCGCGTATAGTTTCGCTGTGAGCAACTTCAGTGCAGATACCGAGACAAGCGGTCCACAGCCGGGCGGTGTCCAGTCCGTGGACCGGGCCATCAGCGTGCTCGAGATCCTGGCGCGGCGCGGCGAGGCCGGCGTGAGCGAGGTCGCCGCCGAGATCGAGGTCCACAAGTCGACGGCGTTCCGGCTGCTCGGCGCGCTGGAGGCACGCGGGCTGGTGGAGCAGGCGGGCGAGCGCGGCAAGTACCGGCTCGGCTTCGGCATCGTCCGGCTGGCCGGCGCGGTGACCGGCCGCATCGACATCACGCAGCAGGGCCGGCCGGTGTGCGAGCGGCTCGCCGAGGAGATCGGCGAGACCGTCAACATCGCGGTGATGGAGAAGCACTTCGCGATCAACCTGTACCAGGTGCGCGGACCGGCGGCGGTCACCGCGCACAACTGGGTCGGCCAGCTCACCCCGCTGCACGCGACCTCCAGCGGCAAGATCCTGCTCGCCCACCTTCCGGCGGGGCGGCGCGCGGAACTCCTCATGGACGCGGGCCTGGAGAAGCTGACCCCGCACACCCTCACCTCGCGGACGAAGCTGGAGAAGGACCTCGCCGGGGCCCGGGAACGCGGGTACGCCTGGACGCTGGAGGAGCTTGAGATCGGCCTGCACGCGATGGCCGCCCCCGTCCGTTCGCGTGACGGCGAGGTCATCGCCGCCGTCAGCGCCTCCGGCCCCTCGTACCGCTTCACCCAGGAGCGCATGCACGAGCTCGCGCCGCTGCTTGTCGCCGGGGCCGCCGAGATCAGCCACCGCATGGGCTACCTGGGCTGAGCGGTGCCGAGGCGCTCGTGCACCCAGTCGTGGAAGCCGGCGATGTGGTGTTCGCTGGGGACCAGGACCCCGCCCTTGGCGTAGATCCGGGAGCCCATGGCGGGCTGGCAGCGCTCGCAGGCCTCGAAGTCCTGGCGGTTGACCCGGTCGAAGAGCTCGACGGAGCGGCTGAGGTCGCGGCCCCCGGCGACGACCTCCTCCAGGTAGAGCCAGTCGCACTCGACGACCGTGCGGTCGGCGGCGACCGGGTACATACGGTGGAAGATCACGTGGTCCGGCACCAGGTTGACGAAGACCTGGGGCCTGATGGTGATCGCGTAGTAGCGCCGGTCCTGGGCCGCGGAGACCCCGGGTATGCGCTCCAGTCCCGGCGAGCCGTCCACCGTGAAGCCCTCGACGTCCGCGCCGAACTCGGCGCCGTGGCCGACGTAGTACTGCGCGGCGTAGCCGTCGGCGAACTCCGGTAGCACCTCGGTGAGTTCGGGGTGGATCGTCGCGCAGTGGTAGCACTCCATGAAGTTCTCGACGATGAGCTTCCAGTTGGCCCGGACGTCGTAGACGATCCGCCGACCGACCCTCAGGTCCTCGATGCCGTAGCGCTCCAGGGACGCCACGTCCCCGAGCCGGGTGACGACCGCGCCGACCACCTGCTCCTCGAAGGAGGGCGGGTCCTCGGCCAGGCAGACCCAGACGTAGCCCAGCCATTCGCGGACGTGGACGGGGACGAGCCCGTACTCGGTGCGGCCCACGTCGGGCATCTTGGTGAGGTTGGGCGCCGCCACGAGCCTGCCGTCCAGGTCGTACGTCCAGGCGTGGTAGGGGCATTGGAACGCCCGCCTGACCTCGCCGCCCTCCTCGGTGAGCAGCCTGGCGCCGCGGTGCCGGCACACGTTGTGGAAGGCGCGCACCGCGTGGTCCCGGGACCGGGTGACCAGGATGCTCTCGCGCCCGACGCCCACGGTCCTGAAGGCGCCCGGCCGGCCGAGTTCGGAGGAGCGCGCCGCGCAGAACCACATCGCCTCGAAGATGCGCTCCTGCTCCTGGGCGAAGATCCCGGGGTCCGTGTAGTAGGAGCCGGGGAGGGTGGCGATCAGGCTGTCCGGCAGACCGGTCGGGGTCACGGGCACTCCTTGCAGGACGTTGTGTAATGAGCAACGGAGTGTGCAGTGCGCAACTGCAGCATGTGGCGCCGGTCGGGCGCTGTCAAGACGTGACGGCGGCCAGCCGCTTGCGCCAACGGGTGAACGACCGGGGCCGGTTCATCCCCAGCACGGCCACCGGCACCCCGCCCCTGCGGTAGACCGCGAGCACGTCGCGTCCCTGCGGGGCGCCCTCCTCGACCGTGACGGTGTCGGCCCCCGCGGCGCGGCCCGCGAACTGGATGCGGACGCCGTACTGGTCGGACCAGAAGTACGGCGGGCGCGGCGCCCGTTGCCCGCCCGGGCTACCGGAGAGCAGCGCGGCGACGGCGGCGGCCGGACGCTCCAGGGCGCCCGTCCAGTGCTCCACGCGGTGGTGCGCGCCGGCGGCCGGGTCGTACCAGGCGGCGCAGTCGCCGACGGCGACGACGCCCGGCAGGCTCGTCCGGCCGTCCGCGCCGCACAGGACGCCGTCGCCGATCTCGATCCCGGACCCGGCGAGCCAGTCCGTGCACGGGCGGGCGCCGACGCCGACGACCACGGTGTCCGCGGGCAGCCTGCGGCCGTCGGCCAGGACCACGGCCGCCACCCGCCCCTCGCCGTCCGCCTCGGTTCCCCGCACCCCCGTGCCGCACAACAGCCGTACGCCGTGGTCGCGGTGGAGGCTCGACACGACGCCGCCCATCGCCTCGCCCAGCGGCCCCGACAGCGGGGTGGGCGCCGCCTCGACGACGGTGACCTCCAGCCCGAGGGCGTGTGCGGTCGAGGCGACCTCGGCCCCGATGAAGCCGCCGCCGATGACGACGAGCCGCCCGCCGCGCGCCAGGTCGGCCCGCAGCGCGCGGGCGTCGTCCAGGGTGCGCAGGGTGTGCACCCCGCTCCGGGCCGCCGCGCCGGGCAGCGTACGGGCGGCGGCCCCGGTGGCGATGACGACTCCGTCGGCGGTGACGGTGCGGCCGTCCGCGAGCCCGACGCTCCGGGCCCCCGGGTCGAGCGCCACGGCCCGTGCGCCCAGCAGCCATTCGGCGCCGAGGTCCTCGTCTTCCGCCTCCAGGACCAGGGCCGCCTCGTCGGCCTGACCGGCGAGGAACTCCTTGGACAGCGGCGGCCGGTCGTACGGCCGGTGCGGTTCGTCGCCGACGAGTACCAGCCGCCCGTCGTACCCCCGGGCGCGCAGCGCCCGCGCCGCCGACAGCCCCGCCAGCGAGGCGCCGACCACGAGGACCGATCTCACCCGGCTCCCCCGGCGAGCCGGCCGGCCGCGCACGACGGCAGGCCGGGGGCGGACGGGGACAGCCGTACGTGGATCACGCCGTCCTCGACCACGACCTCGTGCGTGCGCACGGGCCGCCTGGCCGGCGGTGCGTCCACCGCGCCCGTCCGCAGGTCGAACTTCGAGGCGTGCAGCGGGCACTCGACCTCGCACCCCTCCAGCCAGCCGTCCGCGAGCGACGCGTCCTGGTGGGTGCAGGTGTCGTCGATGGCGTAGAGCTCGCCCTCCTCGGTGTGGAACACCGCGACGGGCGGGTCGGTTTCGAGCCGGAAGGCCTCGCCACGCGGGAGATCCGCGAGCCGGCACACGGGAATCATCATGACACCTCGGTGCGTATGGCGGAACTGATTGCGGTTGACGCAACATCAGTGTGGGGGTGCCCCCCACCCCTGTCAAGGCACCGTCCGGACACCCGGAGCCCTCGTCTGACGGGGGATCATCCGCCGCTCGCCGGGGGTGCCGGCGGCGGGACCGTCGCGATTCGGTCACGGGGGTTGTCCGGGTTCAACCGAATGACATAATCCGTTCCTCTTCTGCACGACAACGGTGCACGACAACGGCCGGAATCCGGCCCGGAGGAAGTGATCCCCGGCATGAACGTGACCGTTTCCGCCCAGCAGCCCCGTGTGCTGGTCGTGGAGGACGAGGCGAGCATCGCCTCGATGCTCGCGATGGCGCTGCAGTTCCTGGGCTTCGACGTGGTCACGGCCGGCACCGGCGAGGAGGCGGTGAGCGCGGCCGCCGGGCGCGCGGCTGACGTGATCCTGCTCGACGTGGGCCTGCCCGACCTCGACGGCTTCGAGGTCTGCCGCAGGCTCCGCGCCGCCCGGGTCGACGCGCCCGTCCTCTTCCTCACGGCCCGGGACGCGGTGGAGGACAAGATCAGGGGGCTGGCGCTGGGCGGCGACGACTACGTCACCAAGCCCTTCGACATCAACGAGGTCGCGGCCCGGGTGAACGCCCTGCTGCGCCGGGGCCGGGTCGCCGAGCCCGCCGGGCGGCGGCTGCGCGCGGGCTGGGTCGAGCTCGACGCGGACACCCACGAGGTGTGGCGGCACGGCAGGCCCGTCCAGGTCTCGGCGACCGAGTTCGCGCTGCTGCGCTTCCTGCTGGAGAACCCGGACCGGGTGGTCTCCAGGGGGCAGATCCTCGACGCCGTGTGGAGCTGCGGCTTCCAGGGCGAGTCCGGGATCGTGGAGACCTACATCTACTACCTCCGCCGCAAGCTCGGCGACACCGACCAGTCGCTCATCCGCACCGTACGGGGGGCGGGCTACCTGGTGCGGGCCGCGCCGGCGGGCGATACGGCTTCGCGCTGACGGTCCCCGCGCGCGGCGCTATGTTGGCCTTCGGAGGAAGAGCCGACGAGAAGAGGGCATGATCCCGAACGAAGCCGCCGCCCAGGAGCCTGAAGCGCCGCTCGAGCAGCCGGGAGCGGAGCGCCTCGGGCTGCTCCGGTCCTCGGGCGACGACCAGGGCGAGCGCGAGGCGCTGCGACTGGGGCTGCAGCAGGCCGTGGCGGCGCTGAACGGCTTGGGCGGACTGGTCCACCTGCGCGGACAGGAGGCCCGGGGCGGAGTGCCGCTGCGCCTGGCCGCGAGCAGCGGGCTGCCCCGGAACCTGACCCGGGGCTGGCTCTTCCTCCCCCCGCAGGACGACACGGCGCCCGGCCGCGCGACGACCGGCGGCGAACCCGTGTGGCTGCCCACCACGGAGACGACCCCCGGCCCGCTGCCCGACGGGTCCGGGCTCGCCGCCGTACCGCTGCCCGGCCCCGACGGCCCGCTCGGCGCGCTCTCGGTGGTCACCGCGGACGCCGTGCCGCCGGCTCCCGGCGAATGGGAGCTGCTGCGGGCGATCGCCGCGTGGGTGTCGGAGCGGCTGGGCCGGACGGCGGCCGTCGAGTCCCGCGAACGCTGGCGCCTGGCGGAGGGCGCTTCCGGCACCCGGCCCCGGGAGACCCCCTCCGACGTGGGCATCGGCACCTGGGAGTGGAACGTCCGCACCGGCGAGGCCTACCTGGACGAGACAGCGCGCACCGTCTTCGGGATGTCCCCGCAGATGTACGACGGGCGCCTGGAGACGTGGGTGGAGCTGGTCCACCCCGAGGACCTGCCCTGGGTGATCGCCGACGCCGAGGAGGCCGCCCGGGCCGCCGGCGGCTTCGCCTGGGAGTACCGGGTCCGGCGGCCCGACGGGGGTTTCCGCTGGGTGCAGGCCCGCGGCCGCAGCGTGCTCGGTGCGGACGGCAAGGCCGTGCGGCTGGCCGGTGTGCTGTGGGACAGCACCGAGACCCGGGTCGCGATGGACGCCGCCGGCCGGGCCCTGCGCCACATGAGCGACGGTTTCCTCGCGGTCGACGACGACGGCCGCATAGCCTTCGCCAACCCGCAGGCCGAACGGCTGCTCGGGGCGCGGCGTCCGCCGGTCGGCAAGGTGCTGTGGGACCTGCCCGGCGTGCACGAATCGGAGCTCGAGGCCCACTGCCGCCGGGCGGCCGAGGACGACGCGACCGTCAGCGCGGACATCGAGTGGGACGGCGGCAAGCGCCGCTACCACCTGCGCGTCATGCCGGTGCCCGACGGCCTGACCCTCTACCTCACCGACGTCACCGAGCGCCGGCTGGCGGAGGAGGCCGCCGCCGACGCCGCCCGCACCGCCGCCGACCGCGCCGCGCACATCGGCCGGCTCACCACCGCGCTCGCCGAGGCCGTCACCGTCAGGGACGTCGTCACCGCGGTCGCCGACCGCGTACTGCCCCTGTTCGACGCCACCGGGCTGATCATCAAGACGCTGGAGGGCGACCTGCTGCGCGTGGTCGGCTTCGTCGGCTACCCGCCGGGCCTGATGGAGCGGCTCAGCCGGACCCGCCTCACCGAGGGCAGCCCCAGCACCGACGCCATCCGCGAGCGCGTGCCCCGCTACATCACCTCCGCGAAGGAGTTCCACGAGGCGTACCCGCACCGCGTCCGCTTCCAGGAGTGGTCCCAGAAGCACGCCTGGGCCTTCCTCCCGCTGATCGTCTCCGGCAAGGCGGTCGGCTCCTGCGTCGTCTCCTTCTCCGAGCCGCGCCCGTTCAGCGAGGAGGAGCGCACCCTGCTGACCGCGCTCAGCGGGCTGGTCGCCCAGGCCCTGGAGCGCGCCCGGCTGTACGACGCCGAGCACAGCCGGGCGCAGGAGCTGCAGCGCGGCCTGCTGCCGCGCGTCCTGCCCGAACTGCCCGCGGTCAGCGCCGCGGCGCGCTACCTGCCCGCCGTCGAGGGGACGACCGTCGGCGGGGACTGGTACGACGTCATCCCGCTCTCCGCCGACCGGGTCGCGCTGGTCATCGGCGACGTGATGGGGCACGGCATCTCCGAGGCCGTGACGATGGGACGGCTGCGCACCGCGGTGCACACGTTCGCCGGTCTCGAACTGCCCCCCGACGAGCTGCTCGCGCACCTCAACGACCTGGTCAGCGATCTCGGCGACGACTTCTACGCGACCTGTCTGTACGCCGTGTACGACCCCGCCAACCGCACCTTCACCTTCTCCCGGGCCGGGCACCCGCCGCCCGCGCTGGTGCTGCCCGACGGCACCGTCCACTTCGCCGGTCACTCGCCGGACGCCCCGCTGGGCGCGGCCACGCCCCCGTTCGCGACCGTGGAGCTGGAGATCCCCGAGGGCAGTCTGCTGGTGCTCTACACCGACGGCCTCGTCGAGTCCTCCCGCCGGGACATCGACACCGGCATGGCCGGGCTGGCGAAGGCCCTCACCGGCGCGCGGGCCGCGGCGCCCGCGGGGCCCGCGGGCGGCCGCCGGGGCGAGGCCGAGCGGCTCGGCAGGCTCTGCGAGGAGGTCGCCGAGGCGCTCGACCCCCACCAGCAGCACGCCGGGGACGACGCCGCCCTGCTCATCGCCCGCACACACGCCCTGGCAGCCGACGACGTCGCCACCTGGTCCCTGCCCGAGGACCCGCTGTCCGCGGGCCAGGCGCGCGAGCACGTCCGCCGCCGGCTGGACGCCTGGGGTCTGGAAGAACTGGTCACGACGACCGAGCTGATCGCCAGCGAGCTGGTCGGCAACGTGGTCCGGCACGCCCGGGGCCCCATCGGCCTGCGGCTGATCCGCAGCCGTACCCTCGTCTGCGAGGTGTCGGACGGCAGCCTCAGCACGCCCCGGATCCGGCACGCCGGCGACACTGACGAGGGCGGCCGCGGGCTGCAGCTGGTGGCCGCGCTCTGCCAGCGCTGGGGCACCCGCTACGTCCCCGGCGGCAAGTGCATCTGGACCGAGCAGTCGATCCCGGAACCCTCGTGACGTCCGGCGATACCCAGCGCCAACTCTGATCGGGCTTTGATGTGACTCTGATACTCCGGTGCTTGGCTTGCGCGCATGACCACCCACGCACCGGTGTCCACGGGCCTGGATTCCTGTCTTGACCTGGGATTCACCGACTCCGGCGGAGGCGAGCCCTCGCTGCGCCGGGAGCTGTTCGCCGCTCTCATAGAAGTCGTCTCCGGCTCGGGGCAGTGGAGCGAGCAGACCGCCGCGCGGATCCGCGGCGAGGGGGTCGCGTGGGCGGCGCGGGGCGGGCCGGTGAGCGCGCTGCGGGTCGCCGTCCAGGAGACGACGGAGCACATCCTGGTCTCCAGCGGGCACGCGGCGGGCGCCGCCGACGGCTCCCGCGACGAGTTCGCGCGTCGCCTGGCGGACGCCGGGCGCCACGTGGCCCGGGAGCTGAACCGGGGCTTCTTCGCCCAGCCCGGGCGGCAGGCCCCCGCCTCGGTCCCGGAAGCACCTCGGCCCCGGCCGTCCTGCGCCCCGCCCGCCTACGCCGTGATGGCGCTGCGCGCGCCCGGCCGTCCCCTGGGAGACGTCGAGGCGGTGGCCCGCGGCCACGGCGGCCCCGAGACGGCCGTGCTCACCTCGGCGCGCGGGCTGTACGTGCTCGCCCTCGCCCCGCGCCACGAGGAGTCCCTCGACCTGGCGGGCCGCATCCACCGGGACCTCGGCGGGACGGCCCGGCTCGCGGTGCACTGGAAGCCGTACAACGAGGTGACGGCCGGTCAGCTGCTGGTGGACGACATTTGCGCGGTGGTGGACGCGCTCGGCTTCGGCCCGGGCGTCTACCAGCTGGACGACGTCCTGGTCGAGTACGCGGCCGCGCAGACGCCCGACATCGCGCAGCGGCTGGTCGGCATGGTGCAGCCGGTCCTGGACGACCGGGTGCTGCGGGAGACGCTGAGCGCGGTGATCTCCGCCGACGGCGACCCCGACCTGGCGTGCGAGCTGCTCACGCTCCGCCGCAAGTTCTTCGACCGCCGGCTGCGGCGCGTCGAGGAGCTGACCGGGCGGCGCGTCGACGCCCCGCGCGACCTGCAGGTCCTGCGGACGGCCGTGGCCGTCGCCGCGATCATGCGCCAGTGAGCGCCGGCAACCGGACCCGGAACCACGCACCCGACTCCGACGCCTCCACGCGCACCGACCCCGAGTGCGCCGCGGCGATCGCGGCGACGATGCTCAGGCCCAGGCCGCTGCCGGGGGCGGGGTGGTCGTCGCGAAGGGCGGGCCGGGCCGGGCCGCCGCCCGCGCGGAAGAACCGCTCGAAGACCCGCTCGCGCAGTTCCTCGGGTATCCCGGGGCCGCCGTCGATGACGTCGACGATCTGCTCGTCGCCCTCGCGGCCGACCCGTACCTCGGCGGGGACGTCGTGCGCGGTGTGCGCAACGACGTTCGCCAGCAGGTTGGTGACCACCTGGCGGAGCCGGTCGGGGTCACCGGTCACCACATGGGGCCCGGGTTCCACGACGAGGGTCACCGGGCGGTCGGGGGCGGTGACGCGGGTGTCGGCCACGGCGTCGGCGCAGAGTTCGGCCAGGTCCACGGGGCGGCATTCGAGGGGGCGGCCCTGGTCCAGGCGGGCGAGCAGCAGCAGCTCGTCCACCAGGACGGACATCCTGCGGGTCTCGTTCTGCACCCGGCGCATGGCGTCGTCGAGGCGGGCCGGGTCGTCGAGGGCGCCGAAGCGCACCAGTTGCGCGTAGCCGCCGATCGCGGTGAGCGGGGTGCGCAGTTCGTGGCTGGCGGCGCCGACGAAGTCGCGCAGCTGCTCCTCGGCCTTGCGGCGGCGGTTGAACTCCTCGTCGACCCGGCCGAGCATCGCGTTGAAGGCGTCGGCCAGCGCCTCCACCTCGGCCGTCGACACCGGGGCGGAGACCCGCTGCGAGGGTGCGCCCTCGGCGGCGAAGCGGCGGGCGGTGGCGGTGATCTCCTTGAGCGGCGAGATGGTGCGGCGGCTGAAGTAGAGGGCGCCGAGCACGACGCCGGCGATCAGGGGCACGCCCGAGACGGCCTCGATGACCACGAGGTTGTGCACGGTGGCGGCGTCGTCCGCGGTGGATTCGGCGACCACCAGGTAGCCGCCGTCGGGCAGTTTCTCCACGACCGCCCGCATCGGGGCCGGGCCGACCGCCCCCGCCCGGCCGGTGGTCGCCATGCGGTCCAGGTCGGCGCCGGACAGCCGGATGACGGCCCGCTCCACCATCGCGCCGGACTCGCGCTGCACGACCCTGCCGATGGCGTCGGTGAGCAGCACCACGGCGGTCGCCCCGGCGGGCTCGAGGTCCGAGCTGCTCTCCAGCTCGTCCAGGCGGTCCTGGCGTATGGAGGCGAGCTGCTGGTCCAGCCGGTTGCGCAGGCCTTCGGCGAGGGCACGGGCGGCGTAGACGTCCGCGGCCGCGACGCCGATCGTGGTGATCGCCAGAAAGCCGAGCGCGAGGCGCCAGTACAGCGAGCGGGGCCACCAGCGCAGCCGGCGCCGTCTGCCGGGTGTCTCCACGTGCCCACCCCTCGTTCGGTTCCGGCCGCTTTCCGAGCAGATACTAGGACAGGCCCCGGACCCTTCCGTGCGACCGATCGAGCCGAGGAGACCGCACCATGCGCATCGCCGTCCTGGACGACTATCAGAAGGCGGCGCACCGCTTCGCCGACTGGGACGCGCTGGGGGCGGAGGTGGTGTTCCTCCACGACCACATCGCCGGTACGGCCGAGCTGGCGCGGGCGCTGGACGGCTTCGACGTGGTGGTCGCGATGCGTGAGCGCACCCCCTTCACCGAGGAGCGCTTCGCGGCGCTGCCGGCGCTGCGGCTGCTGGTGACCACGGGGATGGCGAACGCGTCCGTCGACCTGGACGCCGCCGGCCGGCACGGTGTGACGGTGTGCGGCACGGACAGCGTCCCGCACGCCACGGCCGAGCTGACCTGGGGGCTCATCCTGTCCCTGGTCCGCCACATCCCCGGGGAGACGGCCGGGATGCGGCGCGGGGAGTGGCAGCACACGATCGGCGGCGACCTGCACGGCCGGACGCTCGGCGTGGTGGGCCTGGGCCGGCTGGGCGCGCGGGTCGCCGAGATCGGCACCGCCTTCGGGATGCACGTCCTGGCGTGGAGCACCAACCTCGACCCGGAGCACGCCGCCGCGTGCGGTGCGCGGGCGGTCGGCAGGCGGGAGCTGTTCTCCCGCTCCGACGTCGTCACCGTGCACTACAAGCTCAGCGAGCGCAGCACCGGTCTGATCGGTGCCGAGGAGCTGGGCTGGATGAAGCCCACGGCGCTGCTGGTCAACACCTCGCGCGGGCCGCTCGTCGACACCCCGGCGCTGGTCGCCGCGCTGAGCGGGCGCCGGATCGCCGGTGCGGCACTGGACGTGTACGACACCGAGCCGCTGCCCGCCGGGGACGTCCTGCGGACCCTGCCCGGCACTCTGCTCACCCCGCACCTGGGCTACGTCACGGAGGCGACGTACGAGGTCTTCTACCGGCAGGCGGTGGAGGACGTCGCCGCCTTCCGCGACGGCGCGCCGCTGCGGGTGCTGTCGGCCTGAGCGCCGGCGCGGTTGCGGCGGGACCGGCGTCCCGCCACCCGCGAGGCACCGGTCCGCGTGCCGCCACGGGGTGGCTCGCGCTGTACGCGGCACGGCGCACTTCGCGCACCGGAGGGAAGGGTGCGGGATGCCCGGGACTCCCGCGCGCACCGCACGCGCACGGCACGGCGGCGGCGGCGTTCGTCCCGCGAGCAACCACGCCTGCGTGGGGTGGCTCGCGCCGCGATGACCGCCGCACCCGCAGGTGCGGCGGTCACGGGGGCTCAGTGGCCGCGGGCGATCCACTCGTCCAGATGCGGGGCCTCGGCCCCGATGGTCGTGCTGTCGCCGTGCCCGGTGCGGACGACCGTCTCCGGCGGCAGGGTCAGCAGCCGGTCGCGGATGGAGCCGACGATGGTCGGGAAGTCCGAGAAGGACCGCCCCGTGGCGCCCGGGCCGCCCTGGAAGAGGGTGTCGCCGGTGAAGACGGTGCCGAGGCCGGGCGCGTACAGGCAGACGGCGCCCGGCGCGTGGCCGGGGGTGTGCAGCACCGTGAGCTCGGTGCCCGCGACCGTGATGACCTGACCGTCCGTCAATTCCGCGTCGGGGGAACGCTCGGGGTGGGTCTGCTTCCACAGCGGCAGGTCGTCGCCGTGCAGCAGGATCGGCGCGCCGGTGCGCGCCGCGAGCGCGGGCGCGGCGTCGATGTGGTCGTTGTGGGCGTGGGTGCTGACGATCGCGACCAGGCGGCGGCCGCCCAGCGCCGCGGCGATGGCGTCGGCGTCGTGGGCGGCGTCGACGACGATCGCCTCGGTGTCGTCGCCGACGATCCAGACGTTGTTGTCGACATCCCAGGTGCCGCCGTCCAGCGAGAAGGTGCCCGAGGTGACGAGGTGGTCGATGCGGGCGGCCATCAGAGGACCACCACCGAGCGCAGCACGTCGCCGTGGTGCATCCGCTCGAAGGCCTTCTCCACCTCGTCCAGGGCGATGGTCTCGGTGACGAAGGTGTCCAGGTCCAGCCGGCCCTGCAGGTGGAGGTCGATGAGCATGGGGAAGTCGCGGGAGGGCAGGCAGTCGCCGTACCAGGAGGACTTCAGCGCGCCGCCGCGGCCGAAGACGTCCAGCAGCGGCAGTTCCAGCTTCATCTCGGGGGTGGGCACGCCGACCAGGACGACGGTGCCGGCCAGGTCGCGGGCGTAGAAGGCCTGCTTGTACGTCTCGGGGCGGCCGACCGCCTCGATGACGACGTCGGCGCCGAAGCCGCCGGTCAGCTCGCGGACCGCCTCGACGGGGTCGGTCTCCTTGGAGTTGACGGTGTGCGTGGCGCCGAGCTTCTTGGCCGTCTCCAGCTTCCGCGGGTCGATGTCCACCGCGATGATCTTCGCGGCGCCGGCCAGCCGGGAGCCGGCGATCGCCGCGTCGCCGACGCCGCCGCAGCCGATCACGGCGACGGAGTCGCCGCGGCCGACGTTGCCGGTGTTGATGGCCGCGCCGATGCCCGCCATGACACCGCAGCCGAGCAGACCGGCGACGGCCGGGGACACGGACGGGTCCACCTTGGTGCACTGTCCGGCGGCGACGAGGGTCTTCTCGGCGAAGGCCCCGATGCCGAGGGCCGGGGAGAGCTCGGTGCCGTCCAGCAGGGTCATCTTCTGCTTGGCGTTGTGGGTGTTGAAGCAGTACCAGGGGCGTCCGCGCAGACAGGCACGGCACTGGCCGCACACGGCACGCCAGTTGAGGACGACGAAGTCACCGGGGGCGACGTCCGTGACGCCCTCGCCGACCGACTCCACCACGCCGGCGGCCTCGTGGCCGAGGAGGAACGGGAAGTCGTCGTTGATGCCGCCCTCGCGGTAGTGCAGGTCGGTGTGGCAGACCCCGCAGGCCTGGATCCGCACCAGCGCCTCCCCCGGCCCCGGGTCGGGCACGACGATCGTTTCCAGGCTGACGGGGGAACCCTTCTCCCGGGCGACGACGGCACGGACCTGATGGGCCATGGGGTACTCCTCGGCTGGTACGGATCCCTGAGGCGGGCGTTTCTCATTACGGCACATTCTGCACGTGCCGCAACGCAAGCATCGACGACGGCCGACAGAGCGGTCAAGGACCGCGCGGCCGGGCCGGCCGGCGTGCTTCATTCTTACCGAGGATCATGCCCGGCGGCCCCGTTCGGCGGCGCACCGCGTCCGGTGTCTTCCCCCTACTGCGCGTTGAGCAGCATCCGCGGGTTGCGGTCCCCCGCCGCGCGGGAGGCGGGCAGGACGGAGACGCCCACCGCCACCGCGACGCACACCCCGACGATCAGGAACAGCGCGGCCACGGGCGGCGACTGAGCGATGCCCGCACCGACGCCACTGGAACCGCCCTGCAGGTCGATCAGCCAGTCGGAGGCGAACACCCCCGCGGTGACGCCCACGACTGCGGCGGCCAGCACGACCAGGCCGACGCCCGTGACGACGGTCGCCACGCTCTGCTGCGGCGTCAGGCCCACGGCGCGGTAGGCGCGCATGTCTCGGGCGTGGTCGCGGATGCCGCTGCCGACGGCCGTGGACAGTTCGGCCAGGGCGATCAGCGCGAGCACGCTGACCAGTCCGATGATCACGCCGCGCACCGGCGAGAGTTCGGCGCCGGGGTCGGTGACCTCGCGCACCTCCAGGGCGCCGTGCGACGCGTCGGTGAGGGCGCCGCGGACCGCCGCGCGATCCGCGCCGGGACGCAGCGTCAGGCTGTAGTACGAGGGCCGGACGGAGTCGTCCTGGGCCCGCAGGACGTCGAGCGGGGCGGAGATGACGCGTCCGCCGTGCCCGGTCTCGATGCTGCGGCCGACGATGTGCAGGATGTGCGGGGTCCCGCCGACGGTGACCCTGACCCAGTGGCCGACCTCGATGTGGAGCAGGTCGAGCAGGCCCTGGCCGGCGAGGGCCTCGTCGGGGCCGGATGGAGCCCGGCCCTCGGCGACGGCGAAGGGGTAGGGGTCGGCGGTGGTGCCGATCCCCCGCAGGGTGAAGGACTGCGACTGGACGGGGACCAGCGCGGGGAGTTCGACGCCCGGGTGGACGGCGGCGATCTCGGGCCGGTCCGCGAGCAGTCGCTTGACCGCGTCGTCGGTGAGGCCGTTGGGGCGGGCGGTGAGCGCGCCTGACTGGCCGAGCTGTTCCGGATGGTGCTCGAAGCGGTCGAGGGTGGCCCAGGTCCCCAGCGCCACGGTGATCATCAGGATCGGCAGCGCGAGCCGGGCCACGGCCGCCGCGGAGCGGGCGGGGCGGTGCAGCACGCCGCGGCAGCCGAGGACCAGCGCGGGCGGGGTGCCCAGGCGCAGTGCGGCCCGGACGGCTCCGGACATCCGGCGGCGGCCCGGAACGGCCCCCCGCGCCGCGGGGATCGGCGGCACCCGGCCGGCCCGCCAGGCGGCGAGCACCGTGGCCAAGGCGATGACCAGCACGGTCGCCGCGGCCGTGCCGGGGAGCGCCCAGGTGTGCTGCGGCAGTCCCTGCCACAGGCCCATGGCGTCCCCCATCGGCCCGGGGATGCCCGGCGCGAGGGTCTCCGCGGCCACCGATCCGATCAGCACGCCCGCGGTGGCCAGCACCGCGTGCTGCACGAGGAACATCCGGACCACCTGGGCCGGGGTGAAGCCCACCGCCTTCAGGACGGAGATGTCGCGGACGTAGGCCAGCACGCGGGTGGCGATGCCGCCGGTCACCGCGATCGCGGCGGCCAGCAGCGCGGCCAGCCCGAACAGGCCGAGCAGCAGCCCGAGAAGGTGGTTGTCGCCCTCGGCGTCGGCGCGGGCCTCCCGCCAGGTGGCGACGCCGACGACGCGGTCCGGGCCGACGGCGTCGACGGCCCGCTGGACGACGAAGTCGGTGTCCGCCGGGTCGTCCAGCCGCAGCCCCACGGTCTGCCCCGCCCGTGCCGGGCCGGTGGCGAGGCTGCTCACCAGGGCGGGCGACGCCCAGGCGACACCCGGGGTGTCGCCCGGGGCGTAGAGCGGTTCGGCGGTCCCGGCGACGCCGACCACGCGGACGGTGCTCGGCCGTCCGTCACGGACCACGCTGATCTCGTCCCCCGGCTCGGCCCACAGCGCGGACGCCACCGACCGCTCCAGCACGATGCCGTCGTTGGCGTCGCCCCGCAGCCAGCGCCCGCGGTCCACGAGCGGCCGGCCCACCGGCGGCGGGCTCGCGCCCGCGGCCCGCAGGTCGAGGGCGGCCTTCTCCCGGCCGTGCTGCGCCGTGACGGTGAGGGTGCGGAAGGGCCCGGAGACCGTCACCCCGCCGATCCGGGACAGGGCGGTGGTGTCGGCGGTGCCGTCCGTGCGCAGCCAGACGTGGGCGCCCTCGGTGGCGGTGAACATCCGCTGCCAGGGGTTGGCGGCGTACAGCAGCAGGGCGACGGAGAGCAGCAGCGCCGCGGTGATGCCGGCGGTGGCCAGGACGATGGACAGGGCCTGGCCGCGGTGCGTGCGCAGATCGGCGAGGGCCCAGCGGACGGTGGCGCGCACGGCGGTCAGCCCTGCAGCTTCACGACGTCGGCGGCGGCGCGGGAGGGACGCGAGGGGTAGGGCGCGGCGTCGAGGGTGATGTCGTCGACGACCTCACCGTCGAAGAGGCTGATCACCCGGTCCGCGGCGCTGGCCACCTTGGCGTCGTGCGTGACGAGAAGGATGGTCTGCCCGCGTTCGTGGCAGCGGGTCAGCAGCCTCAGCACCTCCCGGGTGCCCTTGCTGTCGAGGCTGCCGGTGGGCTCGTCGGCCAGCAGCAGGGCCGGGCGGTTGACCAGGGCCCGGGCGAGGGCGACCCGCTGCTGCTCGCCGCCGGACAGGTCGGCGGGGGTGCTGTCCTCCTTGCCCGTCAGGCCTAGTTCGGCCAGCAGCTCCTGGCGGGCGGCGCGCACCTGGCGGGGGGAGCGGCCGGCGAGCAGGGCGGGCAGCTCGATGTTGTCGGCGACGGTCAGGGTGGAGACGAGGTTGAAGAACTGGAAGACGATGCCGACCCCGCGCCGGCGCAGCACCGCCCAGCGCGCCTCGCTGAGCTGGTCGACCCGCTGCCCGTCCAGCCATATCCGCCCCTGGTCGGGGCGTTCGAGGCCGCCGAGCAGGTGCAGCAGGGTGGACTTGCCCGCGCCGGAGGGGCCGGTGACCGCGACGAACTCGCCCGGCCGCACCTCCAGGTCGACCCCGCGTACGGCCCGGACCTCGCCGCCGTCCACGCGGTGCGTCTTGACCAGGCCCTCGACCCGGAGCATGTGCGGCGCCGCGGGGGGCGGCTCGGCCCTTCTCATTCCAGCTCCTCCTGGCAGCGTTCCAGCCAGTCGAGGTCCGCCTGCAGGTGCAGCGTCGCGCCCTCGATCAGCAGCTGCGCGATGGTGTCGTCCCGGTCCTCCCCCGCGGCGAGCCGGGACATGGCCCGCATGAGGTTGAGGTAGTGGCGGCGCTGTTTGTTGATCAGGGAGACCTGGTCGGCCATGCCGGTGGCCGGGGCGAGGGCGAGCTTCATGAAGAACTCGTCGCGCACCCGCGGCTCGCTGGACGGCTCGTCGAACCAGGCGGCGACCGCCTCCCGCCCGGCGTCGGTGAGTTCGTAGATCCGCTTGTTGGGGCGGCCGGACTGGGTGACGTCCTCGCCCCGGATCAGTCCCGACTTCTCCAGGCGCGCCAGCGTCACATAGATCTGGCCGATGTTCGGCTGAGGATAGGCAGCACCGAAAAGCTTCTCAAGTGCCGTTTTGAGCTCGTAACCGTGGGCGGGCCCCTTGGCGAGGAGTGCCATGAGAGGAAGGCGCACTCTCGTCCTGCCTCCTCCCCGGCTACCTGCTTGTTAGGGGCCGCTCACCAGCCCGATCATCGGTGAGCAGGCCAGCTTGCCGCAATGGCTAGTATCGCGCATGTCCAACAGGTATACATGTCCCTTCGGACGACGACGCCGTCGCCGGAAGCGGGACCTGGAGGATCGTATGCGCTGGGCGCGGGTCGCGGGCAGGACCCTGCTCGTCTCTGCCCTGCTGCTGACCGGCTACGCCTCCGCGGGGGCCCGTGCCGCCGACGGACCGCCCGGCACGACGGGCCGGGGCCCGGTGACCCTCGCGACCGGCCGCGACCTGACCGGCTACCTCCAGCACGTGCTGGACGGCTGGAACCGTGCCCACCCGCTGGAGAAGGCGACGCTCGTCGAACTGCCCGAGGCGGCCGACGAGGTGCGTGCGCAGATGGCCGACAGCCTGCGCTCCGGCAGCGACCGCTTCGACGTCCTCAACATCGACGTGGCCTGGACCTCGGAGTTCGCCGGCGCGGGATGGATCGCGCCGGTCGACCCGCGCGGCCTGCCGATGGACCGGCTGCTGGACTCGGTGAAGGGGACCGCCACGTTCCGCGGACGGCTGTACGCGGTCCCGTACGTCACCAACGCCGGGCTGCTCTACTACCGCAAGGACATCCTCGACCGCGAGCACCTGGACCCGCCGCGCACCTGGGCGGAGTTGGAGCACCAGGCGAAGACGCTCGCCCCGAAGTACCGGATCGGCGGCTACGCCGGGCAGTTCCTGCCGTACGAGGGCCTGACGGTCAACGTGACCGAGGCCGTGCAGTCGGCCGGGGGCGGCATCCTCGGCGGCGAGGGCAGCCGGGTCACCGTGGACTCCGCCGCCGCCCGCGAGGGACTGGGCTTCCTGGTGCGCGGGGTGCGCGAGGGCTGGATCCCGCGCGAGGCGCTGCGCTTCAAGGAGGAGGAGTCCCGGCGGGCCTTCCAGGACGGCCGGCTGCTCTTCCTGCGCAACTGGCCGTATGTGTACGACCTCGCGTCGGCACCGGATTCGCGGGTCGCCGGACGCTTCGGCGCGGTACCGCTGCCCGGCCCGGGCGGGCCGGGGGCGGGCGTGCTGGGCGGGTCCAACCTCGCGGTCAACGCGCACTCGCGGCATCCCCGGACGGCCGCCGACCTCATGGCCTACATGACGGGTGAGTCCGTGCAGCGGCAGGTGCTCACCGAGGGCTCGCTGCCGCCGGTGTGGGCCGACCTGTACCGGGACCCGGGGCTGGTGCGCCGCTACCCGTACCTGCCGGTGCTGGAACAGAGCCTAAAGGCGGCCAGGCCGCGCCCCAAGAGCGCCCGTTACGAGCAGGTGAGCCTGGCGGTCGCGGCGGTGAGCCGGGACGCGCTCGCGCTGCACACCACGCCGGACGAGGCCGTGGCGCGGCTGGACCGCGAGTTGCGGGAGATCGTGCGGGACCGCTGACCCGCGGCACCCCCGGTGGGCGTCACGCCCCCATCTCTCTACTTACATGTTAGGTAGCTGCGGAGTCTCTTCACGGGCCAGGAACGCCCCGGCTGTTGCCTTTACCCAGACAAACCACCCCAGTAAGCGCCGACTGTTGGCAGCTCCGTTGACACCTTCCTCACACGACTACTTAACATGCATGCATAACGAGCCACCCCGCGCGGCGTGCTGTCGTGTACGTCCGCGCGCCCGCAGTCAGGATGGTGACGGGTGTTCACTGCCCCTCTGGAGGACGGTTCCTCCACCGCCGCCGCCCCCTCCCCCGCCCTCACGGCCGTCCGCCCCTGGTGGCGCGACGCGGTGGTCTACCAGGTCTACGTGCGCAGCTTCCTGGACAGCACCGGCGACGGTGTCGGGGATCTGGCCGGTGTCCGGGCGGGCCTGCCCTACCTGCGCAAGCTGGGCGTCGACGGGCTCTGGCTGAGCCCCTTCTACCCCTCGCCGCAGCACGACCACGGCTACGACGTCTCCGACTACACGGCCGTCGACCCGCTCTACGGCGACCTCGCCGAGTTCGACCGCCTCGTGGCCGACGCGCACCGGCTGGGCCTGCGCACCGTCGTCGACGTCGTGCCCAACCACTGCTCCGCCGCCCACCCGTGGTTCCGCGAGGCGCTCGCGGAGGGCCCGGACAGCCCCGCCCGGTCGCTGTTCCACTTCGCCGACGGACGCGGCGAGCACGGCGAACTGCCGCCCAACAACTGGCGGGCGATGTTCGGCGGCCCCGCCTGGTCCCGGGTCACCGAACCGGACGGCAGGCCCGGCCAGTGGTACCTGCACCTGTTCACCCCCGAGCAGCCCGACCTCAACTGGCGCGACCCGCGGGTGGGCGAGCACTTCGAGCACGTGCTGCGCTTCTGGCTGGACCGGGGCGTCGACGGCTTCCGCATCGACGTGGCGGCCGGCCTGTTCAAGCATCCCGACCTCCCCGACTCTCCCGACCCCGCGGCGGACGAGCGCACCCGCGACTCCGTGAACCCGCTGGCATGGAACCGTCCCGAGGTGCACGGGGTGTGGCGGCGGTGGCGCGCGATCTGCGAGGAGTACACCGCCCGCGACGGACGCGAACGCCTCCTGGTCGGCGAGGTCTCCGTCCCCACCCCGGCCGAACAGGCCCGCTACGTCCGCCCCGACGAGCTCCACCAGGCCTTCTTCTTCCACCTGCTGAGCGCGCCCTGGAACGCGGCGGCGTTCCGCACGGCCGTCGCCGAGGCACTGCGCGACATCGCCGGGACCGGGTCCACCGTCACATGGGTGCTCAACAACCACGACCAGGTCAGGACCGTCACCCGGTACGCGGGCGGCCCCACCGGGCACTTCGGTGCCGCCCGGGCGCGCGCCGCCGCACTGCTGATGCTGGCGCTGCCCGGGGCGGCGTACGTCTACCAGGGCGAGGAACTGGGGCTGCCCGAGGTCGTCGACCTGCCGGACGAGGTGCTGACCGACCCCATCTTCCGCCGCACCGGCAGCCGCCGGTTCGTCCGGGACGGCTGCCGGGTGCCGCTGCCCTGGTCGGGCCACGCCTCGCCGTTCGGCTTCACCGCCGAGGGCAGCACGGCCCGACCCTGGCTGCCGCAGCCGGACTGGTTCGCCGAGCACAGCGCCGACCGCGCGCTGCTGGACACCGGCTCCTTCTGGCACCTGTACCGGGAGGCGCTCGGTCTGCGCGCCCGGCTGCCGCAGCTCGGCGAGGGGACGCTGCGCTGGCTGGAGGCACCGCCCGGGGTGCTCGCCTTCGTCCGCGGCGAGGGCCTGGTCTGCGCCGTGAACTTCGGCGACGAGCCGGTCCCCGCCCCCGTGCCGGGACAGCCGCTGCTGTCCAGCGCCCCCTGCCCGCCCGGGGTCCTCCCCGGCAACGCCGCCGCCTGGTGGGTCCACGACCCGGCGCACAGCTGACCGTTCCGCACCACTGCACAGCACCACCCCATCGAAGAAGGGACACCATCCGATGAAGCGCACCCTCGTCGCGGCCACCGCCCTGTGCGGCCTGGCCCTCGCGACCACCGCCTGCGGCGGTGACACCAAGACCGCCTCCGACTCCGGCCCGGCGGCCGGCGGCCAGAAGCTCAAGGGCCAGACCGTGACCGTCGCGGCCGTCTGGACCGGCGTCGAGCAGGAGAACTTCCAGAAGGTCCTGGACGGCTTCACCGCGAAGACCGGGGCGAAGGTGGCGTACGTCTCCACCGGCGACAACTTCGCCACCGTCCTGGGCAGCAAGATCGAGGGCGGCGACTCGCCCGACGTCGCGATGGTGCCGCAGCCCGGCGTGCTCAAGGAGTTCGCGGGCAAGGGCTGGCTCCAGCCGCTGTCGCCGGACGTCAAGGGCACCGCGGAGAAGAACTACGCCAAGATCTGGCAGACCTTCGGCACGGTCGACGGCACCTACTACGGCCTGTACTTCAAGACCTCCGACAAGTCGACGGTCTGGTACAGCCCGCAGGCGCTGGAGACGGCCGGCGTGCAGCCGCCGAAGACCTTCGCGGAGATGCTGGACGCCGCCCGCGCCGTCTCCGACTCGGGCCTGCCCGCCTTCGCCGTCGGCGGCGCCGACGGCTGGACGCTCACCGACTGGTTCGAGAACGTCTACCTCTCCCAGGCCGGCCCGGAGAACTACGACAAGCTGACCCGGCACGAGATCCCCTGGAGCGACCCCACCGTCGTCAAGGCCCTCACCACCTTGTCCCAGCTCTTCGGCGAGGACGACCTGCTCGCCGGCGGCCGCAAGGGCGCCCTGGCCACCAGCTTCCCGGACTCCGTCGCGCACGTCTTCGGCAAGAGCCCCAAGGCCGGCCTGGTCTACGAGGGCGACTTCGTCGGCGGTGTCATCTCGGGCGACCTCGGCGGCAAGGTCGGCGAGGACGCCAAGTTCTTCCCCTTCCCCTCGGTCGACGGCGGCCCGGCACCGGTGGTCGGCGGCGGCGAGGCCGCCGTGGCGCTGAAGTCCGGCAAGAACGCCAAGGCGGCCATGGAGCTGATCGCCTACCTGGCCACCCCCGAGGCGGCGGGGATCTGGGCGAAGGCGGGCGGCTTCCTGTCCCCCAACACGAAGCTGGACCCGGCCTCCTACGCGGACGACACCCTGCGCACGGCCGCCAAGTCCCTGGTCGACGCCGGTGACACGGTGCGCTTCGACATGTCCGACCAGACCCCGCCCGCCTTCGGCGGCACGCCCGGCAAGGGCGAGTGGAAGATCCTGCAGGACTTCCTGCGCGACCCGTCGGACCCCAAGGCCACCGCGGCGAAGCTCGAGGCCGCGGCCGCCAAGGCGTACAAGGGCTGAGGCCGGGTCATGTCCGCCCTCACCCGCAACAAGGTGCCGTCCGCCCCGGCGGGCGGCACCGCCCCGGCCGCCGTCCGGCGGCGCTCGCGCCGGGCCCGCGTCACCGCGATCGCCTTCGCGCTCCCGGCGCTCGCCCTGCTCGGCGCCCTCGTCGGCTACCCCATCCTCTTCTCGGTCGGCCGCAGCCTGTTCGACGCGAGCGGCGACCGCTTCGTGGGCCTGGACAACTACCAGGAGATGTTCACCGACCCCGCCAGTCTCAAGGCCGTCCGCAACACCGCGATCTGGGTCGTGGCCGCGCCGGCGGTGCTCACCGGCGTCGGCCTGGTCCTCGCCGTCCTCACCGAGAAGATCCGCTGGGCCACCGCCTTCAAGCTGCTGATCTTCATGCCGATGGCCGTCTCCTTCCTCGCCGCCGGCATCACCTTCCGCCTGGTGTACGACCAGGACCCGCAACGCGGCGTCATGAACGCGGTCGCCGTCGCCGTCCACGACGCCTTCAACGACTCCTCCGCCTACCCCGGCGCCCGCCCGCGCGGCACGGACGTGATGAAGGAGTCGGGCAACGGCGGCTTCCAGGCGGTCGCGCAGGCGGAGCCGGGCAAGGACGTCACGCTGGGCCTGGTCGGCCTGCCGCCCGCGTCCCTTCCGCAGCAGGCCCGTCCGGCGGCGCCCGCGCAGGTCTCCGACGACGCGGTGACCGGTGTGGTCTACCTGGACTTCGTCCCGGGCGGCGGGGGCACGCCCGGCGCCGTGGACCCCCAGGAGCGCGGCCTGCCGCAGATGGCGGTCGAACTGACCAAGGGCGGCGAGGTCGTCGCCACCACGACCACGGGGGACGACGGTTCCTTCCGCTTCCCGGACGCCGGGGACGGCCCGTACGGCGTCCGGCTGCCGCCGAAGAACTTCGCGGAGCCGTACACGGGCATCGACTGGCTCGGCCCGACGCTGGTCACCCCGGCGATCATCGGCGCCTACCTGTGGATCTGGACCGGGTTCTCGATGGTCCTGATCGGCGCCGGACTGTCCTCGCTGCCGCGCGAGACGCTGGAGGCCGCCCGGATGGACGGCGCGAGCGAATGGCAGATCTTCCGCAGGATCACCGTGCCGCTGCTCGCGCCCGTGCTGGGAGTCGTCTTCGTCACGCTGGTGATCAACGTGATGAAGGTCTTCGACCTCGTCTACATCATCGCGCCGGGCCCGGTGCAGGAAGAGGCCAACGTCCTGGCGCTGCAGATGTGGCTGGTCTCCTTCGGCGGCGGCAACAACCAGGGCCTGGGCAGCGCGATCGGCGTCGTCCTGCTGCTGCTGGTGCTCCCCGTCATGGCCCTCAACATCCGACGCTTCCGCAGGAGCAGCCGATGACCGTGCAGACCGCCGCTCCGCGTCCCGCTCCGCCCACCCCGCCGGGCGGCCCGGCCGGCCGGGCACCCGGGCGGCCCTCCCCGGCGGCACGGCTGGTCGCGGTGCTGCGCGGCGGGCTCGTCCAGGTCCTGCTGACGGTCGTCGCACTGGTCTGGCTCACGCCGACGGCCGGGCTGTTCGTCTCCTCGCTGCGCGACGCCGACGACAACGCCGGATCCGGCTGGTGGTCCGCGCTGGTCCACCCCGGTTCGCTGACCTTCGACAACTACTCGGCGATCCTGGGCGACAGCGGGATCACCCAGGCGTTCTGGAACACCGTGCTGATCTCGGTGCCCGCCACGGCCGCCGTCGTGGTCCTCGCCGCGCTCGCCGGATACGCCTTCGCCTGGCTGGAGTTCCCCGGGCGGGACTGGGTCTTCCTGGTGGTCGTCGGCATGCTCGTGGTGCCCGTGCAGATCGGACTGCTGC
Organism: Actinacidiphila glaucinigra; assembly: GCF_900188405.1. Lineage (GTDB taxonomy): Bacteria > Actinomycetota > Actinomycetes > Streptomycetales > Streptomycetaceae > Actinacidiphila > Actinacidiphila glaucinigra. Next base: position 507,628 of record NZ_FZOF01000004.1, read on the forward strand.
CGGTGGCCCGGCTGTTCGGCGCGGTCGGGCTGTTCGGCACGACCGCGGGCGTGGTCCTCTTCCACGTGGCGTACGGGCTGCCGTTCGCGATCTTCCTGCTCCGCAACTACTTCGCCGAGATCCCGCGCGAGATGCTGGAGGCCGCCCGCATGGACGGCGGGTCGGAGTGGACGATCTTCCGGAAGCTGGTGCTGCCGGTGGGCCGTCCGGCGATCGCGAGCCTGGCCATCTTCCAGTTCCTGTGGGTCTGGAACGACATGCTGGTCGCGCTGATCTTCGCGGGCAGCGACGCGCAGCCGCTCACGGTCGCCCTGCAGTCCCAGATGCGGCAGTTCGGCGCCAACATCGACGTGCTGGCGCCGGGCGCCTTCCTGTCGCTGATCGTGCCGCTGGCGGTCTTCTTCGCCTTCCAGCGCCACTTCGTGGAGGGGGTCATGGCCGGATCGGTGAAGTAGCCGGTGACGTAGCGGCCGAGGCACCGCGAGGGCGGTGCGGGTGCGGGTGCGGCGATACATCGGAGGTCTTCCTTGTCAGTCACCCCGATCCCCCTTAGGGTCGGGGCGGAGGACAGGACTCCTCCGACGTATCACCGCACCCGTGGTCGTCCTTCCCGATCCCCGAGGACCCGCCAGCCATGCCCCTGCAGCCGTGGTTCGCCGACGCCAAGCTCGGCATCTTCGTCCACTACGGGATCTACGCGGTCGACGGCGTGCCCGAGTCCTGGGCCTTCTACAACGGCGACGTCCCCCATGAGCGGTACATGCGCCAGCTCGATGGGTTCACCGCCGCCCGCTACGACCCGCGGGCGTGGGCCGGGCTCTTCGCGCGGGCGGGCGCCCGCTACGCGGTGCTGACCGCCCGGCACCACGACGGCGTCGCCCTGTGGGACACCGCGCAGGGCGACCTGTCGGTCGTCCGGCGCACCCCCGCCGGGCGCGACCTGATCGCCCCGTACGCGCGGGCGCTGCGCGAACAGGGCCTCAAGGTCGGGCTGTACTACTCCCACTCGGACTGGAACCACCCGGACTACCCCAGCGTCGTCCACCCCGCCCCGCCGCTGGAGGACGTGCTGACGAGCCGCTTCGTCACCCCGGCGGACGGCAGGGAGGACCCGGCCGCCTGGAAGCGGTACCTCGCCTACCGCGACGCCCAGGTCGGGGAGCTGGTCGACCGCTTCCGCCCCGACCTGCTGTGGTTCGACGGCGAGTGGGAGCGCAGCGAGGAGCAGTGGGGCCTGGACGCCCTGGCCGCGCGGATCCTCGCCGGGAACCCGGAGACGGTCCTCAACGCGCGCATGCTCAGCCACGGCGACTACGCCACACCCGAGCAGGGCATCCCCGTCGAACCGCCCTCCGGGCCGTGGGAGTTGTGCCTGACCGTCAACGACTCCTGGGGCTTTCAGCACAACGACCACCACCACAAGTCGGTGCACCGGCTCGTGCGCTACTTCACCGAGACCATCGGCGCGGGCGGCAACCTGCTGCTGGACGTCGGCCCCCGCGAGGACGGCACCATCACCCCGGAGCAGACCGCGCGCCTGGAGGGTCTCGGCGACTGGATCCGCGCCCACGCCGACGCCGTGTACGGCACCGTCGCCGGGCTTCCGGCCGGGCACCACTACGGCCCCAGCACCCTGTCCGCCGACCGCCGCACGCTCTACCTGGTGTGCTTCGACGCCCCGCGCGAGACGATCGCGGTACGCGGACTGCGCAACCGCGTCCGTCGCGTGCGGGTGGTCGGCAGCGGCGCCGAACTGGCCCACCACGTGACCGGCGGGCTCCACGAGGTCCCCGGGGTCACGTGGATCGACGCCCCCGCCCCCGACGCCCTGGACCCCTGCGCCACCGTGCTCGCCCTCGAACTCGACGGCGAACTCGACCTCTACCGCGGCACGGGCCGCGCCTGAGGAGGCTCCGGCACCGTCGCGCAGCCCGCGCGGTGGCCCGTGACGCGGCGCGGGGCGGTGAGGTGCGGGAAGACGCCGAACCCCGCCTCCCGCCAGGCGAGCTGGGCCGGGGTCGGGACGCGGGCGGGGGCGGGGGCGGCCATGCGGTCCCCTCTCAGGCGGAGCGTTGGAGCCGGTCGCGGTCGCGGCGGACGGGGGCCCGGGCCGGCGGGCGCCGTCTCAGGCGCCGCGCGCCGCTCCGTCACGGTGGATGCGCTCGTGCACGCGCGCCGGGTACCACTCGGTGAAGCGGACCGCGAGCACGAGCAGGACCACCGGGATCACCCAGTTCAGCCAGTCGGTCCCGCCGGCGACCCGCAGGGCGATCAGTCCCAGGACCGCGGTGAGCGCGAAGACCAGCCCCCACACGAGCGTCAGCACCTGGTTGGTGCGCCGGAACGCCGGGGTGCCCCAGATCTCGCGGGGCGTGGACTCGCGGGCGTACTGCTCGGTGAAGGGCACGAAGGCGAGCGATCCCAGGGCGACCCCGGCGATCACGGCGTTGGCCAGGACCTGTGCGTAGGTCTCCAGCCAGATCAGGTCGTGCCGGTCGAGGACCAGGCCCAGCAGGGCGATGACGGTGAAGAAGACGATGCCGGTGACGTCCAGCAGCTTCACCGAGCCATGGGCGACGTCGGGGACGGTGAGCACGACCGAGGCGACGAGCGCCACGAGGGCGGCCAGTTCCCAGGTGCTGGGCCCGGCGACGACGTCGAAGGCGATCCACGGGACGAAGGCGAAGAACACGTTGCCGCGTCCGCGCGGCCGTCCACCGGACGGGGTCGTCTCCATCGGCGCCTCCGGCATGGCACCCGGCCCGCGCCGGACGCGCGGGCGCGCTCGGCGCGATTGGGTACCGGGCCGGGAGCCGAGCCGGCCCGGTACCTCCATCGTCGGTCAGCGGCCCGCGCCGAGCACCGTCTTGTAGCCCGGCAGAGCGACGTCGCGGATGATCGCGTTCCGCTCGTCGAAGGGGAGGAAGGCGCTCTTGAGCGCGTTGACGGTGACCTCGCGCAGGTCCTCCGCCGTCCAGCCCGCCTCGGTGACGAGCAGTTCCATCTCCCGGGTCATGGTGGTCGCCGAGACCAGGCGGTTGTCGGTGTTGAGGGTGACGCGGAAGCCGAGGTCGCGCAGGAGCGTGATGGGGTGCCCGGCGATGGAGTCCGCGGCACCGGTCTGCAGGTTGGAGGTCGGGCAGACCTCCAGCGCGATGCGGCGGTCGCGTATCCAGCCGGCGAGGCGGCCGAGCTTGCCGTCCACGATGTCCTCGGTGAGGCGGACGCCGTGGCCGATCCTCAGCGCGCCGCAGACCTGCACCGCCTGGTGGATGCTGGCCAGGCCGTGGGCCTCGCCCGCGTGGATGGTGAAGGGCATGTTCTCGCGGCGCAGGTACTCGAAGGCGGCGAGGTGGTCGGCGGGCGGGAAGCCGTCCTCGGCCCCCGCGATGTCGAAGCCGACGACGCCCGCGTCGCGGTGGGCGACGGCGAGGCCGGCCACCTCGCGGCTGCGGTCGGTCATGCGCATCGCGCACAGCAGGGTCCCCACGCGGACCGGGGTGCCCGCCGCGGCGGCCTTCGCCATGCCGGCGGCCAGGCCCTCCTGGACGGTCCCGACGACCTCGGCGAGGGTGAGGCCGCGGTGCACCAGCAGCTCGGGGGCGTAGCGCACCTCGCCGTAGACGACGCCGTCGGCGGCGAGGTCCAGCACGTACTCCTCCGCGACGCGCAGCAGGCCCTCGCGGGTGCCCATCACGGCGATCGTGTGCTCGAAGGTGGCGATGTAGCGGACGAGGTCGCCGGAGTTGGCCGCGTCGTAGTACCAGGCGGCCAGCTCTGCGGGGTCGGTGGCGGGCAGCGCGTGGCCGATCTCGGCGGCCAGCTCGACCAGGGTGGCCGGGCGCAGGCCGCCGTCCAGGTGGTCGTGGAGGACGGCCTTGGGGAGCCGGCGTATCAGGTCGGTGTCGAGGGCGGTCACGCGGTGCGCTCCTGGTCGGTGGGGGCGGTGGCGGCGGGCTGGAGGAGGTCCCAGCGGTTCCCGTACAGGTCCTGGAAGACGACGACCGAGCCGTACGCCTCGTGGCGGGGCTCCTCCAGGAAGGTCACCCCCGCGGCGCGCATCCGCGCGTGGTCGCCCGCGAAGTCCTCGGTGTGCAGGAAGAAGCCGACCCGTCCCCCGGTCTGGTCGCCGACCCGCGAGAGCTCCGCGTCGTTCTTGGCGCGGGCGAGCAGCAGCCCGCTGCCGGCGGCGGCGCCGGTCGGGCGCACGACGACCCACCGGCTCCCGCCGGGGCGCGGCTCGTCCTCGATGAGCTCAAAACCGAGGGCGCCGGTGTAGAAGGCGATGGCCTCGTCGTAGTCGCGGACGACGAGGGTGACCAGGGCGATACGGGACATGCGCGAACGTTATACGTAACACCACGACCCGGGCAAGACGCCTCCTCCGGGCCGGACGGGTGCGGGCCACGAGCCGGGCGGAGCGGCCGGGCCGACCCCTCCCGCCCGGCCCCGGGAACAGCCGGCCTCCGCCGGCGCCCCGGGCGCCCGGGGCGCCGCAGCGCCAGAGCGTGCCGCCGATGGTGCTCGGGCGAGACCGGCCGGGGCCTGCCGTCGGCTCCGGTGGCCACGAAGACCGGCTGCGCCGTGACGACGCGGGCCGCCGGGCCGGGGGTGTCCCGGCTCTCGGCGGTCCGGGACCGGTTCCACCCCGTCGCCCGGGTGCCCGCGTCCCGGGCGGCGTTGGGGACCGCGTCGCGGCCGGTGTCCCGAACTCCCCCTCCCCTACGGCCTTGTGGTTCCCGTAAATTGCTGTCATGGGGGCAGCGGGCGCAGGGGACGGACCGGTGCGAGGCGGCCGGCGAACACAAGGGCACGGCTCCGGCGAGGGCCCCGTCGCGGGTTCCGCCCACCCCTTGGTGCTCTTCCTGGCCGGTGCGGTGTTCCTCGTCGCGGGTGTGTGGCTGCTGACCGCGGCGGCCAGGGACACCCTGGCCGTGCGCTACGGCGTGCACACGGTGGGAACCGTCCGCGAGGCCGACGACGACTCCGGCGACGGCCGGCTGTGGGTGACGTTCACCGTGGCGGGCGCCGAGGTCACCCACCCGCTGCCGCCGGGCACCAACCGCCGCCAGGCCAGCCACGGGGACCGGCTCCCCATCGTCTACCGGGCCGACCGTCCCGAGCGGGTCGTGGCCCGCCGTGACGTGGGGCACGGGCCGCTGCTGTTCTGGTCGGGGTTCACCGCGGTGGGCATCGTCCTGGTCGGCTGGTCCGGCCTGGCGCTGCACCGCAGCGGCCGGCGGCGGGCACACCCCGGCCCGGGCCGAGCGGCCGGTTGAACCACGCCGCCGCTCGGCGGCGGACTCGTCAGCCGGTGGTGAGGATGTGGCCGTCGCGGAGTTCCAGGACGCGGTCGGCGAGGGCGAGGAGCTGGGGGTCGTGGGTGGCGACCAGCGCGGTGACGCCT
>NZ_FZOF01000022.1 GCF_900188405.1 Actinacidiphila glaucinigra
CGTGGCCTTCGAGGCCGACCAGGGAGAGCAGGAGGCTGACGCGTTCCTCGCGTTCGCGGCGGGGGGTGTTGCGCAGGCGCAGGGGGACGCCGACGTTCTCGGCGGCGGTGAGGATGGGCAGCAGGCCGAAGGACTGGAAGACGAAGCCCATGCGGTCGCGGCGCAGGGCGAGCAGTTCGCGTTCGGCCAGGCCGCCCAGCGTGGTGCCGTCGACGGTGACCCGGCCCGCGTCGGCGCGGTCCAGGCCGCCGATGATGTTCAGCAGGGTCGTCTTGCCCGAGCCCGAGCGGCCCTTGAGGGCCACCAGCTCCCCGCGGGCCACACTGAAGGACACCCCGCCCAGGGCGTGCACCGCGGTGTCCCCGGTGCCGAAGGTGCGCACCAGGTCCTCGACCACGACCATCGCCTCGGAGGCCGCCCCGTCGCCCGCCGGGCCCTCACGCCGTTCCAGCAGTCCCTCACTCATGCCGGTCAGCATAATGGGGGGTCCCCGCCTGCGAGGAAGGGCTTTCGCGTGCGCGGTGGGAGAGGCCCGGCGTGTGACACGTGTGACACCATGCCGGCACAGCGGGAGAGGGAGACATGTCGGTCACGGCAGCCACGCAGGAACTGGCGGGGATCACCGCCAACTTCCGTCAGTACCTGATGGGTTGGGGCGAGACGCAGCGCGACGACGACGGCTTTGAGCGCTACCGCAGCGGTCTCGCCACGCCGCAGTTCAACGGCGTGCTCCGGATACGGTCCCTGGACGCGCTCGGCCGGGCCGTGGCCACCGCGCGCACCGAACTCGCGGGCGTCCCCTGGTGGTGGTGGGCCGGCCCGGACAGCCCCGAAGGCACCCCCGACGCTTTGACCCGGCACGGCGCGGTCCCGCTCGGCACCCTGCCCCTGATGGTGCGGCCCCTCGACCGCGCCCCGGACCCCCGGGAACCTCCGTCCGGCCTGCGCGTCGAGGCCGTCGCGACCCCGGACCGGCTGGCCGGGCTCGTCGCGACGTACCGCACCTCCATGGGCATCGCCCCCGAACTCCAGCCCGGCCTCGTCCGGTTCGAGGCCGATCGCGCGGACAACGCGGACGTCGTGCGCCTCGCCGCGGTGCTGGACGGCGAGGTCGTCGGCACGACGGTGGTGATCACGGCGCACGACGTGGCCGGCATCTTCCTCGTCCATGTCGCCGAGCCCCACCGCCGCCGCGGCATCGGCGCCGCACTGACCACGTCCGCCCTCCGCGTCGCCCACGACCGCGGCACCCACCGCGCCGCCCTCCTCGCCAGCCCGGCCGGCGAACCCCTCTACCGCCGCTTCGGTTTCACGACGGTCTCCGAGTACCGCCTCTTCAGCCTGCCCGCGTGACCGCGAACCGCCGGCTCGGCGGGGCCGCGAAACCGGCCTAGTGCTCCAGGAAGGGGCGCCGGGCGGCGAGGGGTCCCAGGGACGCGAGAAGTGCGAGACGCTCCGCCGTCGGTGTCCCCGGTGCCGGCGGGAACAGGGCGAGGATCTGTGTGCGCTCCTCGTCGACGAGCACCTGGCAGTCGAGTTCCAGCAGGCCCACCTCGGGGTGCTGGATCCGCTTGCGTCTGCTGCGCATCACCGCCACCGAATGCAGACGCCACAGGGCCGCGAACTCGGGACTCGCCCGCAGCAGCCGCTCGACCAGGTCCTTCGCCTGCGCGTCGTCACGGCGGACGGCCGCGGCCCGCAGGTCGGCGACGAGGGCCCGGGACTCCGTCGCGTGGTCCTGGACCGGATACCCGGCCCGGGCGCGGGGATCGGTGAACCACCGGTACACCACCGTGCCCGTGGCACCCCGCAGCCGGACGAGATCGCCGAAGACGGCCTGTGCCAGGTCGTTCTGGACGAGGGTGGCGCCGAGGTCGGTCATCACCTGGGCCGGGACGTCGGAGAGGCCGTCCAGCACACGCAGCAGGCTGGGCGCGACATGTTCGTCGGACCGCGTGCGGTCCGGCGGTCGCTGCCCGGCCAGCCGGAAGAGGTGGTCGCGCTCGTCCAGGGTCAGGCGCAGCGCCCTGGTGATCGCCCGCAGCACGCCTGGCGACGGCTGCGGCGCACGGTCCTGCTCGAGACGGGTGTAGTAGTCCGTGGAGATGTCGGCCAGGCGCGCGACCTCCTCACGGCGCAGCCCGGGAGTGCGCCGGCGCCCCGTGCCCGCGAGGCCGACGTCCCCGGGGTCGAGCGCCTCCCTGCGCACCCGCAGGAAATCCGCCAACTGCTTGGTGTCCACCCTTCGAGTCTGCGGCACGGCCGGAGAGGCAGCCAGAGACCGCCGATCCCTGGGTAAGGCGACTCTGCCTGACGTCTCCGATCGGCGAAACGCTGGTCGTCGAACCGGGAGCGGCCCGGTCGGACGACGATGGAGGAGATCCCCATGAGCAAGGCAGCGACTTCCCGGACCTGGTTCCTCACCGGAGCGTCCCGCGGGCTGGGCGCACACTGGGCCGAGGCGATCCTCGCCCGCGGTGACCGGCTCGCGGCGGTCGCCCGCGACACGGCGGCGCTGGCGCCGCTGTCCGAGCGCCACGGCGACCGCTTCCTGCCCCTGCAGCTCGACGTCCGCGACTCTGGGGCCGTCCGCGAAGCCGTGCGGAGCGCCGAGGCGGCGTTCGGCGGAATCGACGTGCTGGTCAACAACGCGGGCCACATGCTGATGGGCGCCGTCGAGGAGGTCGAGGAGGAACAGGCCCGCGCCCAGATGGACGTCAACTACTTCGGCTCGCTGTGGGCCACCCGGGCCGTGCTGCCCGGCATGCGGGAGCGCCGTGCGGGCCGGATCCTGCAGGTCTCCTCGTTCGGGGGCCTGGTCGCCTATCCGGCGCTCGGCATCTACCAGGCCTCCAAGTGGGCCCTGGAGGCGATGAGCGAGTCACTCGCGGCCGAGGTCGCCGCGTACGGCATCCACGTCACATTGATCGAGCCGATCATGTTCCCCACGGGTCTGGCGGCCACCTCCCCGCAGGCCCGGCAGGACCCGGCATACGCCCACGCCCGGCAGGCCCTGTTCGCGGGCGCGGAGGCCGGCGGCTTCACGCCGGGCGACCCCGCGGCGACGTCCGAGGCCCTCCTCGCGCTCGTGGAAACGCCCGAGCCGCCCATGCGGGTCCTGTTCGGAACCGGCGGCCTGGCGGCTCTGCGCACCGAGTACGCCGGCCGGCTCGCCGGGCTGGAGCAGTGGGACCACGTCTCGCGCCTCGCGCAGGGACAGCCGAACGGATCCTGACCACGGCCCTCCGGCCGACGCTCCGCAGCCCGTCCGGGGCGCCGATGCCACGAGTCAAGCGGACGCCGGCGCCTTGAAGTAGAAGGTCGTCGGCCTCAGCACGCCCGCGGGGTTCGCGGCGTGGGCGGGGACGGTGCCGTAGGGGGTCCAGCCCGCGGTGCGGTAGAGGTGCTCGGCGGGGCTGCCGGTCTCCGTGTCGAGGAGCAGCAGGGCCGCGCCCGCGGCCGCCGCGGCGTGTTCGGCGACGGTGAGCAGGGTGCGGCCGAGGCCGTGGCCGCGGGCGCGGCGGTGGACCATGAGCTTGAGGACCTCGGCGCGGTGCCGGCCGTTGGGCTTGGTCTCGTGGGCGAGGCTGACGGTGCCGGTCACGCCGGCGGTGTCGCGGGCGGCCCAGACGCAGAGTTCGCCGGACGCGACGGCGCGGGCCCGGGTGCGCCACCAGGCGGCGGCCGCGGGGTGGGCGAAGGGGGCCACGAAGCCGAGGGAGGCGCCGCCTTCGACGCTGTCCACGAGGAGGGCGGCGAGGTCGTCGGCGGTGTCCAGGAGGGCTTCGGCGGAGAGCGGGGCGATGGTGTGCACGGGGGCGGAGGCGTCCTTCACGGCAGCACGACCACGACGGCGTAGCGGGCGGCGTCGGGGCCGGGGCAGTGGAAGCGGGAGGTGCCCCACAGGCGGTAGCGGAGGCAGTCGCCGGGGGCGAGGCGGTGGGCGCGGCCCTGGACGGTGACCTCGAGTGCGCCCTCCCGCAGCCACACGTGGTGCTCGAGCCCGGCGACGGGCGGGCCTTCGTACGCGATGTCCGCGCCGGCGCGCAGCACGCCCTCGACGATCTCGGCGCGCAGCCCCGGGTGCGGGGGCGAGACGGAGCGCCGCTCGAAGCCGGACGCGGTGTCGGACCAGACGCGCTGGTCGGCGGCGCGTACGAGCTGCGCGGGCTCGCCGCCGCTCTCGACCTCGGCCAGCAGCCGGGACATCGTGCGCTCGTACGCGGTGCACAGGCGCCCGAGCAGGGCGGCGGTGGGGCTGATCTCGGCGCGCTCGAGGCGGGAGAGCGTCGAGCGGCTGATGCCCGTGCGCGTGGCGAGCTCATCGAGGGACCAGCCGCGTTCGTCGCGCAGTTCGGCGAGGCGTGCGGCCAGGCGGGCGTCGACGGACGCGAGATCGGGGTCTCTCATATTCGGGACGGTATCCCGGATTCGGGACGGCGCCAAGCGCGGGAGACGCCCGGCCCGCCGCACCGCCCGCCCCGGGCCGGCCGTCTTCCCCGGGGCCGTCACGGGCCGTTCGCCCGCGCCGTGTACCGTCGCCGACGGGGTCGAGGCCGGATGATCGCCGAGGCCTGCACGTCGTCCCTCGGGGACCACCGCCCCGTACGTATGGAAGAGGTACGCACCGCATGACCACCGAACCGCTGCGCATCGGCGTGCTCGGCGCCGCCCGCATCGCAGGCGCCGCCATCGCCGCCCCCGCCCGCACGACCGGCCACCGGCTCGTCGCCGTGGCCGCCCGCGACCGCTCCCGCGCGGCGGACTTCGCGGCCGAGCACGGCGTCGAGCGCGTGCTGGACACGTACGCCGACGTCATCGCCGACCCCGAGGTCGAGGCCGTCTACAACCCGCTCGCCAACGGCCTCCACGGCCCCTGGAACCTGGCCGCCATCGCCGCGGGCAAGCACGTGCTCAGCGAGAAGCCCTCCGCCAGCAACCTCGAGGAGGCCGTCGAGGTCCGCGACGCGGCCGCCAAGGCGGGCGTGGTCGTCATGGAGGCCTTCCACTACCTCTACCACCCGGTCACCCGCCGCCTGCACGAGCTGCTGGAGTCCGGCGAGCTCGGCGAACTGCGGCACGTGGAGACCGTGGTCAACATCCCCGCCCCCGCGGACGAGGACCCCCGCTGGTCGCTGCCGCTGGCCGGCGGCGCCGTGATGGACCTCGGCTGCTACTCCCTCCACGCGGCGCGTTCCCTGGCCCCCTGGGCCGGCGGTGCCCCGCGCCTGCTGGCCGCGCGCGGCGGCGAGCGAGCCGTCGCGCCCGGCGTCGACGAGTGGCTGGACGCGGACCTGGAGTACCCCGGCGGCGCCACCGCCTCGGCCCGCTGCCACATGGACGCCGAGGCCCTCGAGATGAGCTGGCGCATCGTCGGCAGCCGGGGCGAGGCCACCGCGCCCTGCTTCGTGCTGCCGCACACGGACGACCGGGTCGTCGTCCGCACGCCGGACGGCGAGCGGGTCGAGGAGCTCGGCAAGCGGACCTCGTACACCTACCAGCTGGAGGCGTTCGCGGCGACCCTGCGCGACGGCGCCCCGCTGCTCACGGACGCCGACGACGCCGTGGAGTCGATGCGCATGATCGACGCCTGCTACCGCGCCGCGGGCTTCGAGCCGCGCCCGCGGTCCGCCGCCGTCACGCCACCAGCGGCCGGGCCGTCGGCGTGATCGGCGCCGGCAGGCACGTGCTGCCGGTGAGCCACCGGTCGACCGCCGCCGCGGCCGACCGGCCCTCGGCGATCGCCCAGACGATCAGCGACTGACCGCGGCCCGCGTCGCCCGCGACGAACACCTTCTCCACCCCGGTGGCGAAGCGGGCGTCGCGGACGACGTGGCCGCGCCGGTCGAGTTCCAGACCGAGCTGGGTCACCAGCCCGCAGTCGCGCTCGGCCCCCGAGAACCCCAGCGCCAGCAGCACCAGCTGGGCGGGGATGACGCGCTCGGTGCCCTGCTGCGCGCGCCGGTGCCGCGGCTCGACCCCGACCAGGTGCAGCGACCGTACGTGCCCCTCGTCGTCGCCCTCGAAGCGGAAGGTCGACGCGGAGAACACCCGGATGTCGCCCTCCGGGCCCGGCAGCGGCACGCCGCCGTGCTCCGCCGGGTCCCAGACGCCGCGCCGGGCCAGCTCGCGGGCCTCCTCGTGGGCGGGGGAGACCCGGTAGACGTGCGGGTACACCGGCCACGGCTGGTGCTCGGGGCGGCACTCGCCCGGCAGCGGGTTGATGTCGAGCTGTACGACGGAGGCCGCGTGCTGCCGCAGCACGGTGCCCAGGCAGTCGGCGCCGGTGTCGCCGCCGCCGACGATGACGACGTCCTTGCCCTCGGCGCTGACCGGAGACTCGGTCAGGTCGCCCTCCTGCACCCGGTTCGCCAGCGGCAGGTACTCCATCGCCTGGTGGATGCCCGCCAGTTCCCGTCCGGGCACCCGCAACTCGCGCCAGGCCGTGGCGCCCACGGCCAGGAGCACCGCGTCGTGCTCGGTGACGACCCGCCGCGCGTCGAGGTCCGCGCCGACCTCGACCTCGGTGCGGAAGAGCGTGCCCTCGGCTCGCATCTGCGCCAGCCGCCGGTCCAGATGGTGCTTCTCCATCTTGAACTCCGGTATGCCGTAGCGCAGGAGCCCGCCGAGCCGGTCCGCCCGCTCGTAGACCGTCACCGTGTGCCCGACCCGGGTGAGCTGCTGGGCGGCGGCGAGCCCGGCTGGTCCGGAGCCGACCACGGCGATCCTGCGGCCGGAGTGCCGCTCGGGGGGACGGGGGCAGGCGAGGCCGTCCTCCCACGCGCGGTCGGCGATGGCGACCTCGACGTTCTTGATCGTGACGGGGTCGGCGTTGATGGTCAGGACGCAGGCGCTCTCGCAGGGCGCCGGGCACAGCCGCCCGGTGAACTCGGGGAAGTTGTTGGTGGCGTGCAGCCGTTCCGCGGCCGCCGCCCAGTCCTCCCGGTACACCAGGTCGTTCCAGTCGGGGATCATGTTCCCCAGCGGGCAGGCCTCGTGGCAGAACGGGATGCCGCAGTCCATGCAGCGGCCGGCCTGCGCGGAGACGATCGGCAGCAGGCTCTGGCCGGTGTAGACCTCGTGCCAGTCCTCGACGCGCTCGCAGACGGGGCGGCGCGCGGGCGTACGGCGGGGGGTGGTGAGAAAGCCCTTGGGATCGGCCATGGCCGCCTCCGGCGCCGCCGTCACGATCAGGGGTGTCACGGTGACCGCGTCCCCCGGCACATGGCACCTTCAGGCCACCATACGTCGGGTTTGTCGGTATTTCGATGGCGCGGCCACCGTGATCTTCCGCCGGTCGTTCAGGCCGCGGTCCCCACTTCCGCCGAGCGCGGGTTGATCAGTACGACGTCGCAGGTCGCGTACCGCATCAGGGCCTGCCCGGCGTCGGCGTCCATCAGCGCGGTCAGCCCGCCGTGCGCGGGCGCCCCCACGACGATGGCGCGGGCCCCGGCGCGCTCCGCGTGCTCGGCGACCAGGCGGCCCACATCCCCGTGGCCGGTGACGTTCCGCAGCACGTGGCCGACGGCCGGGACGCCGAGGGCGGCGAGCCGTTCCAGGTGCTCGCGGACGGCGGTCCGGGCGGACTCCAGGTCCTCGGCGCCGGCGGCCGCGTCACCCGCGGCGGCGGACTCCTCGGCGTGGACGACGTGCACCGTACGGCCGTTGATCGTCGCGAGGCGGCCGGCGGCCTCGGTGACGCGCCGTGCGTCGGGGGAGCCGTCCACGGCGGCGACGATGGCACCGCGGCCCGCGTCGCCGGGCACGGCGGCGTCGTGCTCGACCGGCACCAGCGACACGGCGGCGCCGGTTCCGGGGGCGGCGTCGGCCTGCTCGGCCTGGACCTTCTCGGCCTCCTTGAGCAGCCCGTGGGCCGTGGAGAGGATCACGATGCCCAGCACGAGCGCCCCGGCGCCGATGTAGAACGGCACGTGGATCCCGAACGCCTCGACCAGCTTGCCCGCGGCGAACGGCGCCAGCCCGCCGCCGATGAAGCGGACGAAGCCGTACGAGGCGGCGGCGACGGCTCGGTCGACGGGCGCGACGGTCATCACCGCCTGCGTCGTGACGGTGTTGTTCACCCCGATGAAGACACCGGCGACGATCACGCAGGCGATCAGTACGGCCCGCTGGTCCGTCCAGATGGCGATGGCCAGCACGGTGAGGGCGAACAGCGCGAGGTTGGCGTAGAGCGTCCGCGCGATGCCCAGCCGGGCCTGCAGCCGCGGGGCGCCGAAGACGGCGAAGACGGCGACGAGAGCGCCCCAGCCGGTGAAGACCAGGCCGAGCTGGATCGCGCCGAGGCCCATCGGGAAGGGCGCGTAGCCGAGCACGGTGAAGAACGCCCAGTTGTAGCAGAGGGCCGTCAGCGACATCGTCAGCAGCCCGCGGTGGCGCAGCGCGCGCAGCGGTTCGCCGAGTCCGGTCCTTCGGGTCGGCAGCGGTGTCGGCTCCACGAGGACGACGGTGGCGATCAGCGCGATGGCCATCAGGACGGCGACGCCGTAGAACGGGCCGCGCCAGCTCACGTCGCCCAGCAGCCCGCCGAGCAGCGGGCCCACGGCGATGCCGACGCCGAGCGCGGTCTCGTAGAGGATGATCGCACCCACGAAGCCGCCGCTCGCGGAGGCCACGATCACCGCCAGCGAGGTGGCGATGAACAGGGCGTTGCCGATGCCCCAGCCCGCGCGGAAGCCGACGATGCCGCCGATGCTCCCCGAGCTGCCGGCCAGGGCCGCGAACACCACGATCAGGGCGAGACCCACGATCAGCGTCCGCTTGGCGCCGATCCGGCTGGAGACCCAGTTGGTGACGAGCATGGCGACCGCGGTCACCACCAGGTAGCTGGTGAACAGCAGCGTCACCTGACTGGGGGTGGCGTCCAGTTGCTCGGATATCGCGGGCAGGATCGGGTCGACCAGCCCGATCCCCATGAACGAGACCACACAGGCGAAGGCGACCGCGAACACGGCCTTCGGCTGTTTGAACGGATTCACGGAACGGGACGATTGCGCATGCGCGGTCATGTGGCTGCTCCGACGTAGAACCGATGCCTGATCAATTGCTCCGCTGGGCGGGGCGCGACGAGGCCGGGGGCTGCCCCAGCCGGGTCAGTGCCTCCACGGCCGGCAGCGCGGCCACCAGGGCCGACCGCTCGTCCGGGCTCAGCTGTTCCAGCAACTCCCCGAGCCGCTCGGCACGCACGGCGCGGCGCCGGGCGATGGCCTCCCGGCCCGCGTCGGTGATGTCGACGAGCACCACGCGCCCGTCCGACGGGTCCGCCGCGCGACCGGCGAGTCCCGCCTCGGTCAGCCGTGACACGACCTGGGTCATCGCCGGCTGGGTGACGCCCTCCAGGGCCGCCAGCTCGGTCAGCCGGAGCGGGCCGGACTGCTCCAGCGTGGACAGCGTCGCCACGGTGGTCAGTGACAGCTCGCTCGGCTGGCTGAGCCTGCGCAGCACGCGGTACAGCCGTTCCAGGGCCCGCGCCACGTCGACGGCGTGGCTGTGGTCCGGGTTGTCACCGGGAAGATGCATAAGACATTTATATCACTGCCTTATGTATCCGGGCAGGGGGCACCCCGGGCACGCTGGGGACTCCCGGGGCGCGTGCGCGGGCCGGGCACGAAGGAGGGCCGGGCACGCCTGCGACGGCGTGCCCGGCCCTCGTGTCCCCACCCGGGGCGGGGCGGGGAGGCTCAGAGCCCGTAGCGCTCCCGGGCCTCCTGGACGGTCTCCCGCTTCACCTCACCGCGCCCGGCGAGCGAGGCCAGCGCGGCGACGACCACCGACCGGGGGTCCACGCCGAAGTGGCGGCGGGCCGCCTCACGCGTGTCCGACAGGCCGAAGCCGTCGGTGCCGATCGAGTACCAGTCCTGCGGCACCCACTGGCTGATCTGGTCCGGCACCGCGCGCATCCAGTCGCTCACCGCCAGCACCGGGCCCGGCGCGCCCTCCAGCACGCGCGTGACGTGGGGGAGCGGCGCGTCCTCGCCGCGCAGCCGCGCCGCGTCGTACGCCAGACCACCGCGGCGCAGCTCGCTCCACGAGGTCGCCGACCACACGTCCGCCGCCACGCCCCACTCGGCGGCCAGCAGCTGCTGCGCCTCCAGGGCCCAGTGGATCGCCGTGCCGGACGCCATGAGCTGCAGTCGCGGCGCGTCGGCGGGCAGCCCGGCCGTGTCGGCGGTCCGGAAGCGGTACAGGCCCTTGACGATGGCTTCCTCGATGCCCGGCTCGGCCGGCATGACCGGCTGGATCTTGGGCTCGTTGTAGACCGTCAGGTAGTAGAAGACGTCCTCCGCGTCCGGGCCGTACATACGGCGCAGGCCCTCGCGGACGATCACGCCGATCTCGTAGGCGAACGCCGGGTCGTACGAGAGCGCCGCCGGGTTGGTGGACGCGATCAGGTGCGAATGGCCGTCGGCGTGCTGCAGGCCCTCGCCCGTCATCGTCGTACGGCCCGCGGTCGCCCCGACCAGGAAGCCGCGGCCGAGCTGGTCGGCGAGGGCCCACATCTGGTCGGCGGTCCGCTGCCAGCCGAACATCGAGTAGAAGATGTAGAGGGGGATCATCGGCTCGCCGTGCGTCGCGTACGAGGTCGCCGCGGCCGTGAAGGAGGCCATCGAACCGGCCTCGGTGATGCCCTCGTTGAGGATCTGCCCGTTCTCCGCCTCCTTGTAGTACAGGAGCATGTCGCGGTCGACCGGGTCGTAGGTCTGGCCGAGCGGCGAGTAGATGCCGGCGCTCGGGAAGAGCGACTCCATGCCGAAGGTGCGGGCCTCGTCGGGGACGATCGGCACCCAGCGGCGACCGCTCTCCTTCTCCCGCATCAGGTCCTTGAGCAGCCGGACCAGGGCCATCGTGGTCGCGATCTCCTGTCCGCCGGAGCCCTTGGCGAGCGCCTCGAAGGGCTTCGCGGACGGCTCGGGCAGCGCCACCGGGTGGACCCGGCGGGCCGGGGCGGGGCCGCCGAGCTCGGCGCGGCGCTCCTGCAGGTAGCGGACCTCGGGGGAGTCGGCGCCCGGGTGGGCGTACGGCACCAGGTCGCCGGAGAGCGCGCTGTCCGGGATGGGCAGCTCGAGCAGGTCGCGCATGGTGCGGAACTCGGGGACCGTGAGCTTCTTCATCTGGTGGTTGGCGTTGCGCGACTCGAAACCGCGGCCCAGCGTCCAGCCCTTGACCGTCTGCGCGAGGACCACGGTCGGCGCGCCCTTGTGCGTGGTGGCCGCGCGGTAGGCGGCGTACACCTTGCGCGGCTCGTGGCCGCCGCGGGAGGTGTGGAAGCACTCGGTGATCTTGGCGTCGGTCAGCAGCTTCGCCATCTCGGCCAGCGCCGGGTCGGCGCCGAAGAAGTGCTCCCGGATGTAGGCGGCGTCGCGGGTGGCGTACGTCTGGAACTGCCCGTCGGGGACCTCGCGCAGCCGCCGGACGAGCGCGCCGGTGGTGTCGAGGGCGAACAGCTCGTCCCAGGCGGAGCCCCACAGCGACTTGACGACGTTCCAGCCGGCGGCGCGGAACTTCGCCTCCAGCTCCTGGACGATCTTGAAGTTGGCGCGCACCGGGCCGTCGAGACGCTGCAGGTTGCAGTTGATCACGAAGGTCAGGTTGTCCAGCCCCTCGCGGCCGGCGAGGCCGAGGGCGGCGGTCGACTCCGGCTCGTCCATCTCGCCGTCGCCGAGGAAGGCCCACACGTGCGAGCCGGAGACGTCCTTGATGCCGCGGTGCGTCAGGTAGCGGTTGAAGCGCGCCTGCTGGATCGCGGCGAGCGGGCCGAGGCCCATCGAGACGGTGGGGAACTCCCACAGCCAGGGCAGCCGGCGCGGGTGCGGGTAGGACGGCAGGCCGTCGCCGCCGGCCTCCTGGCGGAAGTTGTCCAGCTGCTGCTCGGACAGCCGGCCGTCGAGGAAGGCGCGGGCGTAGATGCCGGGGGAGGCGTGGCCCTGGATGTACAGCTGGTCGCCGGAGCCGTCGCCCTCCTTGCCGCGGAAGAAGTGGTTGAAGCCCGTCTCGTACAGCCAGGCCGCGGAGGCGAAGGTGGCGATGTGGCCGCCCAGGCCCAGGCGGCTGCCGCGGGTCACCATGGCGGCGGCGTTCCAGCGGTTCCATCCGGCGATGCGCCGCTCCATCTCCGCGTCACCGGGGAGCTCGGGCTCCGCGGCGGTCGGGATGGTGTTGATGTGCTCGGTCTCCAGCAGCGAAGGCACCGAGAGACCGGACGCCTGCGCGTGGTCGAAGGTGCGGCGCATCAGGTAGGCCGCGCGCTCCGGGCCGGCGGCACGGGCGACCGCGTCGAGGGAGGCGGCCCATTCGCCGGTTTCCTCGGGGTCGGGGTCCGGCAGGTGATCGAGTGCGCTCAGCGTGGCGTCGGTCATGGTGAACGCCTTCCAGATGGTTCCGTGCGGGCAGGGTGTCCCCGTCTCTCACAGAATAAATCTGATCGATGATCGATCAAATACCCTGTGACGAGGGTCACAGTACGGGGGACTCCGGTCCTCGGCGGTCCTCGCGGCGGGGTCAGCCGCCCTGCGGGGCACAGCCCAGCACATGCTCCTTGACCAGCTCGCCGACCCGCGGATCGTCCCTGCGGAAGGCCTCCACGACCGCCTGGTGCTCCTCGGCGTACAGCCGCTGGCGGGTGCCCAGCCAGCGGATCGACAGCGCCGTCCACACCTCGATGCCCAGTGACTCCCAGGTGTGCAGCAGCACGCTGTTGCCCGAGGCCCGCACCAGCTCGCGATGGAACGCCACGGTGTGCCGCACCTGCGCCCCGGCGTCGCCCTCCGCGTCCGCCTTCTGCAGCAGGGCGACCTCGGCCTCCAGCGCGGACAGGTCCTGCCGCAGGCGGGGCGCGGCCAGCTCCGCGGCGATCTGCTCCAGGCCGGCCCGCACCGGGTAGATCTCCTCCAGGTCCGCGGCGGTCAGCCGGCGCACCCGCACGCCCTTGTTCGGGGCGGACTCGATCAGCCGCATGACCTCCAGCTCCCGCAGCGCCTCCCGCACGGGCGTCTGGCTGACCTCCAGCTCGGTGGCGATGCCGCGCTCGACGATCCGCTCCCCGGGCTTCCACCGCCCGCTGACGATGCCGTCCACGATGAACTCGCGGATCTGCTCGCGCAGAGAGCGGACGATGGGCGGCGCCATGGGGACTCCTCCGGAAAAGGGCAGCTGACTAGACGATACGGCGACGGCGCCCTCCGGCGTCCCGGGACGGCGGCACCCGGTGCCGCCACGCCCTCAGGCGTGGACGACCTCCACGCCGCGCTCCGCCGGCACCTCCAGGGCCAGGCCGAAGCGGCTGTCCGGTTCCCCCAGGGAGTTCAGCGTGACGCCCAGCGCCCGCCGGGCGGCGGCGGAGTCCCGTCACACCAAAGTGAAGGGTGCGGTCACCCCGAAGCCGCCGCGCAGGCAGTCGGCCGGGGCGTCCGCGTTGCAGCCGACGTATCCGCCCGGACCGTTCACCGCCTCGCCCAGCACGAGGTGGAGGCCAGGCTCGCCGGTGACGCGCCGGCCGTCCAGCTCCCGCACGAGCCCGGCGGGACGTGCGGGACGTGCGGGACGCGCCCGACGTCCCGAGGCCACCGCCGCCGCATTGCTCCCCCCGGAGAACCGGCTGCCCGCTTCCGGCTAGCCGAGATCGTAGGCGACCGTCACCGGCGCGTGGTCGGACCAGCGCTCGGGGTGGGTGTCCGCGCGCTCGACCCGGGTGTGCGCCGCCCGGGCCGCCAGGCCGCGGGTCGCGACGTGGAGGTCGATGCGCCAGCCGCTGTCGTTGTCGAAGGCGCGGCCGCGGTAGGACCACCACGTGTACGGGCCCTCGCCCTCCGGGGTGAGGTGGCGCACGACGTCGGTGTACCCGGCCTCGTCGTAGACGCGGGAGAGCCACGCCCGCTCCTCGGGGAGGAAGCCGGCGTTCTTCTGGTTGGCCCGCCAGTTCCGCAGGTCGCGCTCGGTGTGCGCGATGTTCCAGTCACCGCAGATCAGCACCTCGCGTCCGTCCGCGGCGGCCTTCTCCCGGAGCTTGACCATGTGCTCCAGGAACGCCTCCATGAAGCGTTCCTTCTCCTCCTGCCGCTCCGTGCCGACCTCGCCCGAGGGGAGGTAGAGGCTGGCGACCGTGACGCCCGGCAGTTCGATCTCCGCGTAGCGGCCGGAGCCGTCGAACTCCTCCGAGCCGAACCCGATCCGGCTCGCGGACGGTTCCCGCCGCGAGTAGAGGGACACTCCGGCCCGGCCCTTGGCGGCCGCCGGCGCGTGGAGCACGTGCCAGCCCTCGGGTGCGCGGACCTCCTCGGGCAGCTGCCCGGCCTCGGCGCGGACCTCCTGCAGGCACACCACGTCGGCCGTGGTCGCCTCCAGCCAGGGGAGGAAGCCCTTCTTGGCCGCGGCGCGCAGCCCGTTCACGTTCACGGTGGTCACGGTGAGCATGACGGGGACGATACCGGGCCCCCGGAGGGTGCTCGTACCGGGGCGTAGGCCGCACACCCGTACGATGTGGGGGTGGAGATCCGGATGACGCGCTACGACCACCCCGACGCCGTGCTGCTGACCGAGCAGGTGCAGCAGGAGTACGTGAAGCGGTACGGCGGCCCCGACGCGACCGCGATGGACGCCGACCACTTCGACGGCCCGCAGGGCCAGTTCATGGTCGGCTACCTCGACGGCGCACCCGTCGTGACCGGCGGCTGGCGCGGCCAGGACGCGTCCCCGGAGGGTTTCGAGGACGGCGACGCCGAGGTCAAGCGGATGTACGTGGTGCCGCAGGCCCGGGGCCGCGGGTTCGCGCGCCGGATGCTCGCCGCCCTGGAGGCCGGCGCCGCCGCGGCGGGCCGCACCCGGATGGTGCTGGAGACGGGGCAGATGCAGCCGGAGGCGATCGCCCTGTACGCCTCCTGCGGCTACACGCCGGTGGCCAAGTTCGGCCACTACAAGGACAGTCCGCTCAGCGTGTGCCTCGGCAAGTCGCTCCGGGCACCGGCCGAGGCGGCTGTTCCCGCGTAGCCTTGGTCCATGATCGAGGACAGCGCCTCCGCCCGGCTCGCGGCCGGCAAGTACCTACTGGTCACCACCTACCGGCGGGACGGCCGTACCGTTCCCACCCCGGTCTGGGTGGTCCGTGACGGCGAGGCGCTCGGCGCGTGGACCGCGGCGGACTCCGGCAAGGTCAAGCGGATCCGCAACCGCGCCGACGTACTGGTCGGCCCCTGCGACGTACGCGGCAACCCCACCGGTGAGCAGGTGCCCGCGCGCGCCGAGGTCCTCGGACCGGAGGAGACCGAGCGCTACCGCTCCCTGGTCGCCCGCAAGTACGGGCTGTTCGGCCGGCTGACCCTGTTCGGCAGCCGGCTGCGCCGCGGCCGCGAGGGCACCGTGGGCGTGCGGATCACCCTCACGTGAGCGGCGGTGGGCCGCGGCCGGGCGCCTGCACGGTGAGCGTCTGCCGCGACTGCTGCTGCGGTACGCAGAAGGTCCCCGGTGTCGACCACGACGCCCAACTCGACCTGCTCCGGCGGGAACTCGCCGGGATCTGCCGGGTGCGTGTCACGCGGTGCCTCGACGTGTGCGAGCAGGCGGACGTCGTGGTCGTCCAGCCCTCGCCGGCGGCACGCGCGGCCGGTGCGCGACCGGTCTGGCTGGGGCTGGTCAACGATCCGGGCGCCGTCGACGACATCGTCGCGTGGGTGCGCGCCGGGGGACCGGGCGTCGCCGCCCCGCCCGACGTGCTGGACCTCTACGCCATCGAGCCGCCGGGCGGCCGCGTCGTGGGCGCGGCGGACGCGGCGCCCTGAGAGGCCGCCGGACACGGCAGGGGCCGTACGGGCTTCGTTGCCCGTACGGCCCGTGAACCGGCCGTGGCCGAGGGTCAGTCGATGCTCCGCAGGATGTGCGGCTCGTTCAGATCGTCCTCGTAGCCGGCCAGTCGGATCGGTGCCGACCTGGCCCAGACGTCCAGGTTCCGCACCTCCCGCTGTTGTGCGGGCTGATCGTCGGGCTCCTTGGGGAGCTGGTTCCGCTTTGACTTCTCGGGTGTCACCGCGCACTCCTTCGTGTCGGGTGAGCCGGACGCCGGCCCGGCCGCTGCCGGACGCCGACCGCCCGGTCGGGCTGATGGCTGAGCGGACGCGGTGGCGCCGGTTGCGGAACCGGGCGGGGACCGCGGTGGGCGGTTCCTCCCGGGGCGGAGGCAGGGGGTGTTGGTGCTCCCCCGAAGGCCTTTCCGTCGGGAGAAGCCTATGCCCGGATGCGGGGTGCCACCATCCCAATACGGCGAGCCCCGGCGACGACCACTCTTCCCGCGGACACCGGCGGGACGTCACCCGTCGTTCAACCGCTGCGCCGGGCCGCCTCGGTACGGGCGCAGGAGAGGATCGCCCACACCGCGCGACCGGCGCCGAGCGCCGGCGGGCGCACGCCCCACCCTTCGGCCAAATGGGCGACGAGGGCGAGCCCGCGGCCGCTCTCCTCGCCGTCGGCGGCCGTGCGCGGCAGGGGGCCGGCGGGCCCGCGCCCCTCGTCGACGACCTCGATGTGCAGCTTGTCGCGCGCCGTCCAGAGCAGGCACGCGACGTGGTCGCTGCCGCTGTGCACCACGGCGTTGGTGAAGAGTTCGCTCACCACGAGGCCGGCGTCGTCGCCCAGCCCCACCAGGCCCCATCTGCTCAGCGCGGAGCGCACCTGGCGGCGTGCGACGCCGACCGAAGAGGCCTGCGCCGGCAGTCGGAGCCGGAAGGTGTCCCGGGCGCTGATGGCATAGAGCACACAGGCAACTATGGCCACTGCTTACACAGAAGGCAAGGGTCATTCTGCAAATTGCACAATCGCCAGTAGCAGGGTGTGGGTTCCATTCCTGACATGGCACACTGCTGCCATGCGGGAATTGCAGCGTGGCTGAGGCGAGGGCGAGCGGGGCGCCGACCGTCCTCCGCGTGATCCTCGGCAAACGCCTCCACGACCTGCGGGAGAAGGCCGGCTGCTCGTACGAGCGGGCCGCACGCGAGCTGGACGTCACCCATGCCACGGTGCGCCGGATGGAGAAGGCCGAGGTCGGCCTGCGCATCCCGTACGTGGAGAAGCTGCTGGCGCTGTACGGGGTCGACGCCGCCGAGGCGGCGACCTTCATCGACCTCGCGAGGCAGGGCAACCGGCCCGGCTGGTGGCACCGTTACCGCGACGTCCTGCCGTCCTGGTTCAGTGCCTTCGTCAGCCTGGAGGGCGAGGCGGCCATCATCCGCGCCTACGAGCCGCACTACGTCCCCGGACTGCTGCAGACCGAGGACTACGCGCACTCCGTGCTCAGGGCCGGCCGCCCGGGAGCCACCACGGAGGAGCTGGAGCGCCTGGTCGAGCTCCGCCGGGAGCGGCAGTCGCTGCTCACCCGCCCGGACGCCCCGCTGCTGTGGGTGGTCATGGACGAGACCGTGCTGCGCCGTCCCATCGGCAGCCCCGAGGTGATGCGCGCGCAGCTGGACCGGCTGGCCGAGGCGTGCGAGCTTCCGCAGGTCAGACTGCAGATCATGCCCTTCGACGCCGGGCCGCACCCGGCGATGTACGGGCCGTTCCACATCTTCCGGTTCCAGATCCGCGAGCTGCCGGACGTCGTGTTCACCGAGAGCCTGGTGGGCGCCGCCTACCTGGACGACGTGGACGACGTCTCGACATTCCTCGAGGCCCTGGACCGGATGTGCGCGCAAGCCGCGCCCGCACACAGCACCGCAGCCATCCTCGATGGCATCCGCAAGGAGATCTGACACACATGGACGACCGCATATACAACGGCATGCGCGCCCTCGACCTCGGCAGCGAGGGCTGGCACAAGCCGTGGAGCGGCGGCAACGGGGGAAGTTGCGTGGAGGCCATGAAACTGGCCGACGGCAGGGTCGCACTGCGGCAGTCCACCGACCCCGACGGGCCGGCACTCATCTACACGGACCACGAGATCAGGATGTTCATCGAGGGCGCCAAGGACGGGAAGGCCGACTTCCTGCTGTCCTGAGCCGCCGATTGACAACTTCGAGTGAACCCAGCCCGCGCGGGCAACCGCGACGACCGACGGGCTGTCTCCAGCGGTAATCCGCCGGACGGACGGGACAAGGGGAGCAGCATGACCGGACAACTCGGACCGCTGTACGAACCGGGCGTGGCCTATGTGCGCATCGCCGCGGCCGACGCGGCGACCGCCCACAGGGTCGCCGACGTCATCGCCTCCCGGTATCCCGGGACCCGTCCGCCGCGGGTCACCACCAACGCGGACGGGCTGGTGGAGTTCGACCTGTACACGTACACCCTGGAGGAGGTCAGCCCCTCCGGGCCGTACGACGCCCAGGGCCCGGAGAGCTGCTAGCCGGGCCCTGGGCGCGGTCGGGGGGTCAGCGCCCGGTCAGCTCTGACCGGGGTGGAGGACGACCTTGGTGTAGCCCTCGATCCGCTTGTCGAACTTCTCGTACGCCGACGGCGCGTCCGTCAGGGGCAGCTCGTGGGAGACCACGAAGCTCGGACGGGCGCGACCCTCGATGATCATGTCGCGCAGCTGCCGGTTGTAGCGCTTGACGTTGCACTGCCCGGTGCCCAGCCGCAGGCCCTTCTCGAAGAGCCGGCCGATGGCGACCAGCAGCCGGCCGCTCTTGGCCTGCTCGTCCGGGCCGCCCGGGTCGGACGGCACGTACAGGCCGGGGATGCCGAGGGCGCCGGTGGGGCGCACGGTGTCGATCAGGGAGTTCAGCACCGCCGCGGGCTCCTCGCGGCCCGCGCCGCCGGCCTGGGCCTGGTAGCCGACCGCGTCGACGCCCTTGTCGGTGCCCTCGCCCTTCATGTGCTCCTTGATCTGGTCCACCGGACTGCCCTTGGTGAAGTCGATCGGGATCGCGCCGATCTCCTCGGCCTTCTGCAGCCGCTCCGGCACCCGGTCCACGACGAACACCTTGGCCGCCCCGCGCAGCATCGCCGAGTACGCGGCCATCAGCCCGACCGGGCCGCCGCCGTACACCGAGACGCTCTCGCCGGGGGAGACCTGGGCGAGCTCGCACCCGTGGTACCCGGTCGGGAAGATGTCGGCCAGGAGCACGAAGTCGGACTCGTTGGCGGTGCCCTCCGGCAGTTTCAGACAGTTGAAGTCCGCGTACGGAACGCGCACGTATTCCGCCTGACCGCCAGGCCAGGGGCCCATGGCCACATAGCCGTAAGCGCCTCCGGCGAACCCCGGATTGACCGTCAGGCAGTAGCCGGTGAAACCCGCCGAGCAGTTCTTGCAGAATCCGCAGGCGACGTTGAAGGGCATGACCACGCGGTCGCCCTGCTTGAGGGTGGTGACCCCCTCGCCGACCTGGTCGATGATTCCCAGGTTCTCGTGGCCGAAGACGATGCCGGGCTCCGCGGCGGTCCGGCCCTCGTACATGTGCAGGTCGGAGCCGCAGATCGCGGTGGAGGTCACCCTGACGACCACGTCGTTGGGGTGCTGCAGGCGCGGATTGTCGACTTCCTCGACGGCTACTTCGAACGGTCCTTTGTAGACGACGGCCTTCACGTGGACACCTCCGATTGGTGTCGGATTCATGGCTTACGTGACCTATTTCTCATGCTCCCTCCTTGGGCAGTACGAGACAAGCCAGCTATTCTTCACGTAAATATGTCGATTTGCGGTTGACCGCGGAGAAAGGCGGGAACAATGGCCCAGCGCTCAGGAACGCTGCTCGTCCCCGTGCCCGGCCTGTCCGGCACGCTGTACCCGGTCGGCACGCGCGTGGCCATCAGCGGTCTGGGCTCCTCCGTGGACGCCTTCGTGGACGGCGACTGGCTGCCGCTGTCGTGGTGGGAGTTCGCCGAGGGCCGCAACGACGACGTGTACGAGGGCCCCGCGGTCTGACGTCCCCGCCGGGCACAACCGGCAGGGGGACGCGGCGAGTTGACGGCATCCCCTTGGCAAGGCCGTCCCGACGGACGTCCTCCTCGGCCAGGACCGGCCCCCGCGCGGCGAGTCGAAGCACCCGGCAGTCAACCCGCCGCCGCAGTGGGGCAGATCGTCCCGGACCGCACCAGGCCGCGGCTCAGCCTGCCGCCACGGCCCGCGTGTCCAGCTCCGCCAGCCGCGCCAGGCGGCGGTGCGAGTCCAGCAGCGCCGACCGGTCGTAGCCGGCCGTGGTGACCAGCACCTCGTCCGCCGCGGTGCGTGCCAGCAGTCCCGACAGCGCGGCCGCCACCTCGTCCCCGGTGCCGTGGACGCCGTTCGACAGCGTCCCCTCGAACACCTCCCGCTCGCGTGCCGTCATGTGCCCTGCCGGCACCTCGTCCGGCGGCGCCAGCGGAGGGAACTCGCCCTGCGTACGCGAGCGCGCCAGCGACCAGGCCTCGGAGACCAGCAGCCGCCGGGCGGCCTCCGTCGTCTCCGCGACGGACACGGGGGTCGACACCACGACGTACGGGCGCGGCGCCCACGCCGACGGCCGGAACGCCGCGCGGTAGCCGTCGATCGCCTCCCGCATGCGCTCCTCGCCCCGCACCGCGGCGATGACCAGCGGCAGCCCGAACGCCGCCGCCGTGGCCGCCCCCGCCCCCGTGGCCAGTACGAACGCCGGGACGCGCATCCCCTCCGGCGGGCGCGGGTGCACCGCACCGGGGCCCGCCGTGCCGGTGAAGTAGCCGAGCAGTTCGGTCAGCAGTTCCTCGAAGTCCCCGGCGGCGCGGGCATCGCGTCCCAGCGCCCGGCGCACTCCGTCGGTGAAGCCCACCGACCGCCCCAGCCCCATGTCGATCCGCCCGGGGAACAGCGACTCCAGCACCCCGAACTGCTCCGCCACCACCAGCGGCCGGTGGTTGGGCAGCATGACCCCGCCCGTGCCGACCCTGATCCGGGACGTGGCCGCGGCGACCGCCGCGGCCAGCACCGCTGGCGCGGACCCGGCCACGCCCGGCACCCCGTGGTGCTCCGACACCCAGAAGCGGTGGTAGCCCAGCTCCTCGGCGTGCCGCGCCAGCCACACCGTGTCCCGCAGCGCCTGCGCGGGCTCCGCGCCCTCGCGTACGGGCGAGCGGTCGAGGATCGAGAACGGAATCGGGGGCAGCTGCGGTGCGATCACCTCTGTTCCAACGCCCGCCGCGGCACGGGATTCCCGCGCCGCGGCGCCCGGGAGGCCGCTCAGTCCTCCCGGCGGGCGTATGTCACGATCAGCACGCCGCTCTTGTGTGTGCGCACCTCGGTCACGTCGTACGCCTGCGGGGCGAAACCGCCCGCGAACAGCGGCACACCGGCACCCGCGACCACGGGGTTGATCTTGACGACCAGCTCGTCGATCTCCGTGCGCAGCGAGCCCGCCAGTCGGCCGCCTCCGCACAGCCAGATGCCCGCACCGTCCTGTCGCTTGAGCTCGCGCACGAACTCCAGCGGGTCGCCCGGGACCAGTTCCACCTCGGGGTCCGGCTTCGCGGCCATGCTCCCCGACACCACGTACTGCCGCAGGTGCGGATACGGGCTGGTCACCCCGAACGGCACCCCCACCTCGTAGGTGGCCCGGCCCATCAGCACCGTGTCGAACCGCCGGTTCGGCGCGTCGGCGATGCCCAGCGGGCCGCGGGCCTGCACCGGCAGGGTCTCCGGGTACTCCGCGAGGACCGTCTCCATGTGGTCGCCCACGGCCGCGAGGAAGTCGTACTCACCCTCCGGACCGGCCACGAAACCGTCGATCGTCGACGCCACGAAATACGTCAGCCTGCGCATGCTTCCCCCTGGTCCGCGATGATCGTCAGCCGGGGCCAAGCCAGCGTGCGGACGCGGCCCACCGCCACGCGATACCCCGGCCCCCGGGGTAGATTCGGTGACGACCCGCGGGGACGACGGGGGGATGGCGGAGGGTGCGATGACGGAAGCCGCGAGCGCGACGGACCGGGCCGGGACGCTGACGCTGGGCGGGGCGCGCGGGCGCTGGGTCCTCGCGGCGGTGGTCCTGGGATCGGGCATGACGCTCCTCGACGGCACCGTCGTGAACGTCGCCCTGCCGACGATCGGCAAGGACCTCGGGGCCACGCTCGCCGGCCTGCAGTGG
Organism: Actinacidiphila glaucinigra; assembly: GCF_900188405.1. Taxonomy (GTDB): domain Bacteria; phylum Actinomycetota; class Actinomycetes; order Streptomycetales; family Streptomycetaceae; genus Actinacidiphila; species Actinacidiphila glaucinigra. The sequence continues at coordinate 22,032 of NZ_FZOF01000022.1, forward strand.
ACGATCAACGCCTACACCCTCACCCTCGCCGCGCTCATCCTGCTGGGAGGCTCGCTCGGCGACCGCTTCGGGCGGCGCAAGCTGTTCATGATCGGCACGGTGTGGTTCGCCCTGGCCTCCCTGCTGTGCGGCATCGCGCCGAGCATCGAGATGCTGATCGGCGCCCGCGCCCTGCAAGGCGTCGGCGGTGCCCTCCTGACCCCCGGGTCGCTGGCCCTGATCCAGGCGTCCTTCGCCTCCCAGGACCGGGCCCGCGCGATCGGCGTGTGGTCGGGCCTGGGCGGCATCGCGGGGGCGCTGGGGCCGCTGCTCGGCGGCTGGCTGGTCGACGCCGTCAGCTGGCGCTGGGTGTTCTTCATCAACCTCCCGCTGGCGGCCCTGGTCGTCGCGGTCGCCGCCCGGCACGTCCCGGAGAGCCGCGGCGAGAGCGTCAGCGGCGGCTTCGACGTCGCGGGCGCGGTGCTCGGCGCGGTCGGGCTCGCGGGGGTCACCTACGCCCTGATCGCCGCCGGGGGGAGCCACCCGGACATCGCCGCCGTCTGCGTCTCCGGCGTCGTGGGCCTGGCCGCGTTCGCCGGGTTCGTGGTGACCGAGCGGCGCAGCCCGCACCCGATGCTCCCGCCGAGGCTCTTCGCGAACCGCCAGTTCACCGCCGCGAACCTGGTCACCTTCGCGGTCTACGCGGCACTGGGCGGCCTGTTCTTCTTCCTGGTGCTGGAGCTGCAGACCGAGGCCGGCTACTCCCCGCTGGCCTCCGGTACGGCGCTGCTGCCGATCACGGTCATCATGCTGGCCCTGTCCGAGCGCGCGGGCCGGCTCGCCGAGCGCATCGGGCCGCGCATCCCCATGACGGTGGGCCCGGCGATCTCCGCCGTCGGCCTGCTGCTGATGCTGCGGATCGGCGCGGACGCGTCCTACGTCGCCGACGTCCTGCCCGCGGTGTGCGTCTTCGCCCTGGGCCTGGCGGCCACCGTCGCCCCCCTCACCGCCACCGTCCTCGGCGCCGCCGACGTACGGCTCGCGGGCACCGCGTCCGGCGTGAACAACGCGGTGGCGCGGGCGGCGGGCCTGCTCGCGGTGGCGGCCCTGCCGCTGATGGCCGGGCTCTCCGGCGACGACTACGAGGACCCGGCCGCCTTCGGCCACGGCTTCCGCGTCGCCGTCGTGATCTGCGCCGGGATGCTGGTGGTGGGCTCGCTGCTGGCCTGGTTCGGCATCCGCTCGGACGTCCTGCGGGAGACCCCCGAGGAGCCGGTGAAGCCGGTCCCGCCGTGCAAGCACTACTGCGCCATCGGCGCCCCGCCCCTGCAGTGCGGTGTGCGGCCCCCGACGGGAGAGACGGGAAAGGCGGCCGGCGGCGGGCCCGACATGCGCAAGGACGCTCCCCCTGGCACGTGAACCGTGTGGTGGGCCGCGGGCCCCGGCCGGCTCGGCCGGTCCGGCCCGGGTCAGTACTCCTCGGACTCCGGTACGAGATGCATCGCGGCCTCCTCGGCGGAGGCGGCCGCTCCGTCGATGCCGATGTCCTGGGCGACCATGCCCTCGGTGTCGTAGTGCGCCCCCTCGTCGGGGGCGACCAGCCGCCCGGCGCGCGGCCCGCCGACCTCGCCGTCGATCAGCTCCCCGTCGGTGTCCCACGCGTCCCCGATGCCGTCCCCGTCGGGGATCGGCAGGTCCGGGAGCTCCTCGGCCAGGCGTTCGTCCAGCGTCTCGCCCTGCAGGCGGCCCGCCGCCGTGGTGGCGGGCTTGTTCACCGCCCAGGGCCGCTCCGGCGGTGAGTAGCCCTCGTCGAGTATCTGGTCGACACCGTGGTAGTCGAGGGTGTCCTCGGGCTCCAGCAGCCCGGCGTCGTCCTGGACCTCTGAACCGTCCGGCTGGTAGACCTCGTCACCCATCTCGTTCTCTCGCATGTCCGTCTCCTCGCTCACGCGCCGCCACCGCCTCGGCGCCGCCTTGCGGGCCGCGCGCCCCCTCTTCCCTCCACACTCTTCCGTCCGGACGCCGATCGCCACCCGGAAGCGTGAACAGAGCCGGTGCGGGAGCGTCCCCCCGACCTCCACCGGCGGTCCCGTGCCCCGCCGCCCCGGCCGCGCCACCGTCGTGCTGGGCGGCGGCCGGGGCGGCGATCCGAAGACCCGGGGCTCCGGAGGTCAGCGTCCGGAGGACCGGCGGCCGACGGGACCGAAGTCGTCGTCGCACTCCAGACCGGAGAATCCGCGGTCCAGGCCGGAGAACCCGTGCGCGGGGCCCCGGACGACCCGGAAGGACGCGGTGGTCTGGATACGCGGGGGGCACCGCACCGTCACGGTGTACCAGCCGGGCCGGGTGTGCTTCGGCACCCGGAAGGTGCCCGCGAGCAGGCCGCTCCTGCCCAGGGGCAGCAGGTTGACCTGGCCGCCGGCTTCGGACTGGCCCTTGGAGTAGTTGGCGTCGGGACAGGCCGTGGTCGTGACGGTCAGCCGCATTCCGGGAACGGCGTAGTAGGGGGTGACCCAGGCATCGGAGATGTCGCTGGCAGAGGCATTGGGAACAGTGAGACCGATGACGGCCGCGGCCATGGCGACACCGCCAAGAACGCGAGTTGTGGGCATGAGGCAGCCTCCAGGTGAACGGGCAGGTAAGAAGCGGTCCCAGCGCGGTCCGCTCCACGCGGAGCAAAACAGCACCCACGGGGGCCTGCCACCCGAGGATGCTGCGCACGTCGCCGCAGGCGGCCTTCACGGGCCGGATCCTCGGTATGTCGCCGCAGGTCAGGAGCCATGCGCCCGTTCTGCCGCGAAGAATGCCGGGCCTACCCGCAAACAGGTGACGCCACGACAGATGCCGTGTGGCAAAACAGGTTTGACGAATCGTCAGAATTCGGGGCGGTCAGGCGTCCTTGTGGAGCCCGATCACCGCGCGCAGCGCGTCCCGTGCCTCGTGCGAGCTGCCGCCCTGCTCCAGCAGCGCGGCGGCGATCGCGTCCAGCTTTCGCTGGACGGCGTGCTCGGCTCGGCGTTCGGCGTTCTTGAGCAGGGCGAGCAGCAGCAGCGTGACGGCGGTCATCAGATCCGCCGCGAACAACTGCCACTTCAAGGGCAGCCCGAGGGCGTGGGCGACGAGGAACCCGGCCACCAGGAGCAGGCAGACGCAGTAGAAGAGCGGCGACGCCGTGAAGTTGGACGCCGCCTCGGCGAGCCGCTCGAACCGGCCGCGTCCGGCCTCGTCCTCGGTCCGCTCGGCGGGATGCCGGAAAGCCACACCGTCCTCCTGGGGTCTTCCTCGACGATGCGCCCGCGCGGCGCGCACGGGACACCGGCCGGACCGCGTCGGCGGACCGGCCGGAGCCCCGGCACGTCAGCAGATGCGCGGCAGTTGCTCACCCAGCGGCAGGTCCACCACCCGCGTCCCGCCCAGACCCGTACGGGCGACGACCATGCCCGCGTGGTCCGGCACGCACTCGCCGATGACGGCCGCGCCGGTGCCCAGCGGATGCGCCCGCATCGCCGCCAGCACCTCCTCGGCGACCGCACGGGGCACGAAGGCGACGAGCCTGCCCTCGTTGGCGACGTACATCGGGTCCAGGCCCAGCACCGCGCAGGCGTTGGCCACCGCGGGCGGCACGGGCACCGCCCGCTCCTGCAGGACGACACCGACACCCGAGGCGGCCGCGATCTCGTTGAGGGCGGCCGCCAGACCTCCGCGTGTGGGGTCCCGCAGCACGTGCACGTCCGTGGTGACGCGCAGCACCGTCTCGACGAGCCCGCCGAGCGCCGCCGTGTCGCTCTCGATCTCGACCCCGAACTCCAGGCCCTCGCGCACGCTCATCACGGCGACCCCGTGCGCCCCGATCTCCCCGCTGACGATGACCACGTCGCCCGGCGCCGCGCGCTGCGGACGGATGTCGACACCGTCGGGGATCAGCCCGATGCCCGCCGTGTTGACGTACAGCCCGTCCCCGTGGCCGGCCTCGACGACCTTGGTGTCCCCGGTGACGACCTCCACGCTCGCGGTGCGAGCGGCCGCGCCGAGCGCCTCGGCGACCCGGGCCACCAGCGACATCTCGACGCCCTCCTCCAGGATGAAGCCGCAGGAGAGGTAGGCGGGCGTGGCCCCGCTCATCGCCAGGTCGTTGACGGTGCCGTTCACGGCGAGGTCGCCGATGCTGCCGCCGGGGAAGAACAGCGGCCGCACCACGTACGAGTCGGTGGAGAACGCCAGCCGGGCGCCGCCCAGCGAGACGGTCGCGGAGTCGGCGAGCCCGGACAGCACCTCGCCGCCGAAGGCGGGCGCGAAGACGTACCGGACGAGTTCCGCGGACAGCGCGCCCCCGCCGCCGTGGCCCATCACCACCCGCGGCTGGTCGCGCAGCGGCGCCGGACAGGTCCAGCCGGAGAAGTCCGGGGCGGCCAGGGTCTCTGCGGTGTCAGCCAACGGGGCTCGCCTCCAGGGGTGCGCTGGTGCCGCCGAGCCGGCGGTAGAGGTAGTACGCGGCGCAGGCCCCCTCGCTGGAGACCATCGTGGCGCCGAGCGGGGTGCGGGGCGTGCAGACCCCGCCGAACGCCTCGCACTCGTGCGGCTTGATCAGGCCCTGCAGCACCTCGCCGCTGCGGCACTCCGCCGGCTCCCGCGTGGTGATGCCGGTGACGGAGAACCGGTGCTCGGCGTCGTACTCCCGGTAGCGCTCCGCCAGCCGCCAGCCGCTGTCGGGGATGACGCCGATCCCGCGCCAGGCCCGGTCGGTGACCTCGAAGACGTCCGCGAGCATCGCCTTGGCCGCGGGGTTGCCCTCCGGGCGGACGGCGCGCGGATAGGCGTTCTCCACCCGGTACTCGCCGTGCTCCAGCTGGCGCACCGCGCGGCGCACGCCCTCCAGGATGTCGAGCGGCTCGAAGCCGGTGACGACGATGGGCACGCCGAAGCCGTCCGCCAGCTCCGGGTACTCCTCCGTCCCCATCACGCTGCACACATGGCCGGCCGCCAGGAACCCCTGCACGCGGCAGTCCGAGGAGCGCATGATGGCCTCGATGGCCGGGGGGACGCGGACGTGGGACACCAGCAGGCTGAAGTTGGCGATGCCGAGCTTCCGCGCCTGGTACACCGTCATCGCGTTGGGCGGGGCGGTGGTCTCGAAGCCGATGCCGAAGAACACGACCTCGCGGTCCGGGTTCTCCCGGGCGATGCGCAGCGCGTCCAGCGGGGAGTAGACGACGCGTACGTCACCGCCCTCGCCGCGGACGCCGAAGAGGTCGCGCCCGGTGCCGGGGACCCGCAGCATGTCGCCGAAGGAGCAGAAGATCACCCCGGGGCGGGAGGCGATCTCCAGCGCCTTGTCGATGACCTCCAGCGGGGTCACGCAGACCGGGCAGCCGGGCCCGTGGATGAGTTCCACCTCCTTCGGCAGGAGCTGGTCGATGCCGTGCCGGATGATGGTGTGGGTCTGGCCGCCGCACACCTCCATCAGCGCCCAGGGCCTGGTCACCGTCGCGTGGATGTCGTCCAGCAGTCTCCGGGCCAGCTCCGGGTCCTGGAACTCGTCGATGTACTTCACCGCTCCGCCTCCGCCGTCGTTCCCGCCTCGGCGGCCGCCTGCTGCCAGGGGTCGCCGAACTCCTCCTCCAGCAGCCCGAGGTTCCCGAAGAGGGCGAGCGTCTGCCGCGCGGACTCCTCGTCGAGCCGTTGCAGCGCGAAGCCGACGTGGACGATGGCGTACTCGCCGACCTGGAGGTCGGGCAGGTACTCCAGGCACACGTCCTTCACCACGCCGCCGAAGTCGACGACCGCCATCTTGGTGCCGTCACGTTCCTCGATCTCCAGCACCTTGCCGGGTACCGCCAGGCACATCAGCTGTCTCCTCGCTGTGGATGGTGGGGGATGCCGCGGGCGGCGGCGACGACGAGCTGGCCGAGCGCCAGGCCTCCGTCGTTGGGCGGTACCAGCCGGTGGCGCAGCACCGTGAACCCGTCCGCGCGCAGGTCCCGCGCGCACGCGGAGGACAGCAGCGCGTTGGCGAAGACACCGCCGCTGAGCGCCACCGTCGTGATGCCCTCGCGTTCCCGTACGGCGGCGCACACCCGCCGGACGAGCCCGGCCACCGCCCGGTGGAAACGTCCGGCGATCACCCCGGCGGGCACCCCCGCGCCCAGGTCGGCGACGACGGCCGCCAGCACCGGGCCGGGGTCGCAGGCGGTCGCCCCGCCGGCGCCGGCGCCGGGGCGCAGCGCGAAGGAGTAGCCCTCGGCGGGCAGGCCGCCCGCCGCGACGGCCGCGGCCTCCAGTTCGACGGCGGCCTGCGCCTCGTACCCCGCCCGGTGGCACACCCCGGACAGCGAGGCGACGGCGTCGAAGAGCCGGCCCATGCTGGAGGTCGGGACGCAGTGCAGCCCGCGCTCCAACTGGGTCGCCAGCACGGCCCGTTCGTCCTCCGGGCAGGCGTCCGTGCACGGCAGGCCGGGCGCCCAGGGGAGACCGGCCGCCCGCAGATGCGCCAGCGCCATCCGGTAGGGGCGGCGCACGGCCGCGTCCCCGCCCGGCAGCGGCACGTAACCCAGGTGCGCGGAGCGCCGGAAGCCGTCGTAGCCGGCGAGCAGGAACTCGCCGCCCCACACCGCGCCGTCGTCGCCGTGGCCCGTGCCGTCGAAGGCGACGCCGATCACCGGGCTCGTGCCGTCCAGCCCCGCCTCGGCCATCGCCGCCGCGACGTGCGCGTGGTGGTGCTGCACCTGCCGCAGCGGGCGGTCGCCCGCGGCACGCCGGGCCCAGCCCACCGAGCGGTAGCCGGGGTGCCGGTCCGCGGCCAGCAGTACGGGCCTGACCCCGGTGATCTGCTCCAACTGCCGTTCGGCGGCGGTGAAGGCCGTCAGCGTCGCCAGGTCGTCCATGTCGCCGACGTGGGCCGACAGCCAGGCGTGCCGGCCCTCTCCCACGCAGAAGGTGTTCTTCAGGTCGCCGCCCACGGCGAGCGACGGTGCCACCGGCACGGGCAGCGGCACGGGGAAGGGCGCGTAGCCGCGCGAGCGCCGCACGGGCAGCTCCGCGCCGTCGCAGATCCGCACCACCGAGTCGTCGCACGGCACATGGATGGGCCGGTCGTGCGTCAGCCAGGCGTCGGCCAGTCCCGCCAGCCGTTCCAGCGCCTGTCGGTCGTCCGTGACGATGGGCTCCCCGCCCAGGTTTCCGCTGGTCATCACCAGCAGCCGGGGCCCCGGCGGGTCGCCCGGCAGCCCCAGCAGCAGATGGTGGACGGGTGTGTACGGCAGCATGACGCCGAGGTCGGCCACCCGCGGCGCCACGGCCTCCGCGACCTCGCGTGCCTCCGGACGCCGCCGCAGCAGGACGATCGGCCGGCGCGTGCCGGTCAGCAACTCCCACTCCTCCGGCCCCACATGGGCCAGCCGTTCGACGTCCGCGAGATCCCGTGCCATCAGGGCGAACGGCTTGTCGCCCCGGTCCTTGCGGGTCCGCAGCAGCCGTACGCTCTCCTCGTTGCCCGCGTCGCAGGCCAGGTGGTAGCCGCCCAGGCCCTTCACCGCGACGACCGCGCCCGCCGCCAGCAACCGCCGTGCCTGAGCGACCGGTTCGTCGTCCTGCCGCCCCGGGCGGTCCGCGCCGGGCAGCACCAGCCGCAGCCGGGGACCGCAGTCGTGGCAGGAGACCGGCTGCGCGTGGAAGCGGCGGTCGGCGGGATCCTCGTACTCGGCCCGGCACGTCGCGCACATCGGGAAGCGGGCCATCGTGGTGTTGGGACGGTCGTACGGCAGGCCGGTGACGATCGTGAAGCGCGGCCCGCAGTGCGTGCAGGTGATGAACGGGTGCCGGTGGCGGCGGTCGCCGGGGTCGCGCAACTCGGTCAGGCACGCCTCGCAGGTGGCGGTGTCGGGGGAGACCAGGGTGCGGGAGGCCCCGTCGCCGGGGCGGGACGGGCTGATGGTGAAGTCCGTGCCGCCCGTCAGGGGGACGAGGTCGTGGGACACCGACTCCACCACCGCGAGCGGGGGCGCTTCCGCACCGATCCGGTCGCAGAAGGCCGCGACCGCTCCGGGGGCGCCCTCCACCTCGGCGACCACCCCGTCACCGGTGTTGCCGACGTGGCCCGCCAGCCCCAGTTCACGGGCGAGACCGAACACGAACGGCCGGAAGCCGACCCCCTGCACGACCCCCCGGACCAGCACCCGGCGGCGCTGCGCGGTCCGGGCCGCGGGCCCCGGCTGACCCGGCATCAGTGCGTGTGGTCCACGGAGCGGGTGTGCCCGGCGGCTCCCTCGTGCGGGTGCTCATGGGAGTGCGCGTGCCCGTGCTCGTGCCCGTGCTCGTGCGCGTGGCCGTGCTGGACCGCGGTGCGCGCCATCACCGGACGGTGCACCGCGGCCCCCGCGTGCACGGCCAGCGCCCGCTCCAGGAGCACCCCCGCGCCGTCGCCGTCCCGGGATGAGGTACGGACGACCTCCACGCCCGGGTTGACCTGGGCCACCGCCGCGAGGAAGGCCGGCTCGTCGAAGCCGACCGCCCCGGCGATGTCGTACTTCGTCACGAGCACCAGGTGCGCCAGCCCGAAGGCCGTCGGGTACTTCAGCGGCTTGTCCTCGCCCTCGGTGACCGAGGCGAGCACGACGCGCAGCGACTCACCGAGGTCGTACGAGGCAGGGCAGACCAGGTTGCCGACGTTCTCCACGAACAGCAGGTGCGTGCCCTCCGGGAGCCAGCTGTCGACGTGCGACCGCACCATCGCCGACTCCAGGTGGCACAGCCCGTCGGTGAGCACCTGCCGCACGGGGGCGCCGGAGCGGGCCAGCCGGTTGGCGTCGTTCTCGGTGGCGAGGTCGGCGGTGAGCGCCGCCACCGGCACCCCGCGTAGCCGGGCCAGCCCGAGCTCGGACTCCAGCAGCGCGGTCTTGCCGCTGCCCGGGCTCGACAGCAGGTTCACCATGACGGTCCCGCGCGCGGCGAGTTCCTCCCGCAGCTCCTGAGCGCCGCGGTCGTTCCTGGCGAGCACGGACTGCCGCAGATCGGTCACTTTGCACATGGCTCTCACTGCTCCTCGGGGAGTGTGGCGACCGGACGGCGCTGCTCGGCCTCGGCCCACCGCACCTCGGTGATCCGCAGCTCACGGCCCGCCAGCAGCTCCGTCGCCGCGCCGTCGCAGCCGGGACAGCTCAGCCGCGGGGGCATGCCGGTGGGCCAGTCCCGCGCGCAGCGTGCGCAGCGGGCCCGGCCGGGTACGGTCTCGGTGGTGAGGGCGGCGCCCTCCAGGACGGTGCCGGTGCAGGCGAGGTCGAAGCTGAAGGCGAGGGCGTCCGCCACGACGCCGGCGAGCTCGCCGACCTCCAGGTGGACGGACCGCGCGGAGGGCGCCGCGCCCGTGCCGTCCGCGAGCCGGGCGGCGGCCTCCTCGACCTGCTCCACCACCGCCACTGCGATGGACATCTCGTGCATCGGTCTCTTCTCCGGTGTGCGGGTGCCGGCCGGGCCCCGGCTGCCGGTGGGCCGGTGGGCCGGTGGGCGGCGCCGGCGGCTGACGCGGCTCCATTGAAGGCCCGGCGCCGGGGGCACCCGGCCCGCCACGCCGCCCGTCCGGCGACGGCCTACCCGTTCGGGCTCACATCGACCGGATGTGCATGTAGCGCTTCACGTCGGGCAGGACGCGGGACATGGCGAGGACGGCCACGGCCGCGCCCACCGCGCTCAGGGCGATCTTCCACATGGCGGGGTTCTCCTTTCTGCTCGTCACTGCGTCTGGGGACCACGGCGGGCCGGTCAGGCCACCGTGTGCGGGTCCGCGGGCCGGCCGCACTCCTCGCCGACGACCCGCAGCACCAGGCGCACGGCCTCGTCCACGGCGGCGGCCACGGGAGCGCTCAGACCGATGCCCTCCTCCAGACACGCCGGCTCGCAGCCGACGACCAGGACCCGGGAGGGCTTGGGGGATCCCGTCCCGGCGCTGAGGGTGTCGAGCAGCGCCAGCACGGTGTCCGGGGTCATCCGGTGCCCGTCCACGAGGGTCTCGCCGGGGCCGCCGGTGCCGGGCGGCGGCGCCTCGATGAGGTGCAGCGTGCCGGGGGCGCCGCCGCGCGCCACGGCGTCGACGAGGACGACGCTGCGGTACCCGTCGAGCAGCTGGTACGCCAGGTGCACGCCCCGTACGCCGGTGTCGGTGACGTGGACGCCGTCGGGCAGCGGGTGCCCGGACAGCCGGCGCACCACCTCGACGCCGAAGCCGTCGTCGCCGAGGAAGATGTTGCCGATGCCCGCGACCAGCACGCCTCCCGTGCTCACGCGTCCTCCAGGGGAGCGAGTTCGTCGGGCTGGAAGTACAGGAAGCGGCCCTGCTCCCGGCGGATCTCCGCGCCGGGGTCGCCGTCGACGGTGACCGCGAGGTGCACCCCGCCGTCCACATCGTGCAGCACCGCCTCCACCTGGGCGCTGCGCCCCTGCAGGAACAGGTCCTGTGCGTCGGTGCGCCGCCGTCCCGGCTGCAGGACGACCCGGCTGCCGGCGGCCACCCAGGTGTCGCCGACCATGACGCGGTCCCGGGCCGGGTCGACGGAGGCGTCCGCGCCCGGGTCCCACCAGGGGGTCTCGGGGACCTCGGCGGGCGAGTCCTGCGGACCGGTGACCTCGCGCAGCGCGCGCACGGCGCCGTGCAGGCGCTCCATCACCTCCGGCGGCATGGAGTCGGCGAGGTCGATCACCGCGGCCGCCCGGTCGTCGGTGCCGCGCGCCTGCCGCTTCTCCTCGTCGGTGAGGGCGGCGGTGCGCAGCGCCAGGATCTCGTCGATCTCGGTGGCGTCGTAGAGCGCGCCGGGGCTCTCCGGGGCGATCCGCGGATGGTCCTCCAGGATGATGGGGGAGGACAGCACCACGTTCGCCGCGCCGTCGTCGCCCGCCAGCACCGGCCAGGTGTTCTCGTTGCGGCACTCGGCGACGGCGGCCTTCGCCCACTCGGGCGGGTCCGTCATCGACACGAAGTAGCCGGCGGTCAGCCGCAGCATCAGGTGGGCCGAGACCAGCGCGTGCGGCAGCGCCTCCTCCCGGCGCGAGGCCAGGGCGCTCCCGGTGTTCTCCGCGACGGCGGTCAGCCGCAGCACCCGGTAGGGGCCGGGCAGTTCCTCGGCCGAGAGCCGCAGGACGCCTTCGAGGCGCTCCCGGCGCCGCACGACCCGCCCGGCGGGGAAGCCGTCCGCGCCGTTGACGACCTCGCTGTCCTCGGTCGCGGGGACGGTGAACGGCAGGACGACGTCCTCGGCGGTCAGCGCCGCGATGTCGACGGACACCTCGACGCGTTCCTCCACACCCTCGTCCCACGGGACCAGCACCCGGTCGGGCAGCTGGAGTTCGTCGGTGGGCTCGAACTCGCCGTCGATCAGGATCCGTTCCACCGTCCGCCGCTGGGCGTGCAGGAAGCGCAGCTCCCCGTGGAGCGCGGCGTCCGCGCGCGGCTCCATGAGGATCTCGGTGCGCTGCAGGACGGGTTCGCCGGACGCGGAGGCCCACACCGGGGGCACCAGCACCCCGAACTGCCAGCGCATCCGGTTCTTCGCCGAGGACGCCCGGTACGGGTAGAGCACGTAGCCCTCGAACAGGACGGCGTCGGCGGCCTGGCGGGCGGTCGCGAAGCGTTCCGCGGCGGCCGTCACCGGGCGCCTCCCGCCGGGGCGGCGGCACCGGCCAGCAGGGCCTCGACGGTCGCCTCCCACGAGGGCAGGGCGTGCGCGCTGCGGAAGGAGCGCAGGGACTCCAGTGCCGTACGGGGCAGCCGGATCCAGCCGCAGCCGGGGAAGTGGGCGTCGATCGCCTCGCGCCACACCGCCACCGGCATGCGGCACACCGCCTCCTTGTCCCAGGGCACGGGCTGCACCTGGAAACCGCCCGGACCGACGAAGGCGGTGCCGGAGAAGAGCAGCAGCAGCGGCGCCTCGCCGTCCTCCAGGGCCTCGAAGTACCTCGCGGAGGCGACGTCCGTGTCGTAGGTGCACGGCACCGGCAGGTCCACCTCGGTCTCGCCGGTGAACCCCGGCACCATGAGCGACACCTGCGCGAACTGCATCGGCTGCAGCGTGCTGCCCCACCGTTCGCGCTCGCCGAACAGGTCGCCCAGGCCGCGCGCCTCCGCGTCGCCGTACCCCCGCTGCGCCGGTTCGATGCGCAACTGGCAGCGGAGCGCGAGTGCGTGCACCCGCTCCCCGCCGGGGGCGGCGATCCGCAGCCGGAAGACCAGCGTCGGTCCGGCGGCGTACGGATCGGCCCGTACGCCCGTGCAGCCGAAGTCCAGCTCGGTCACGTCGGCAACCCCTCCCGCGGCGCCACCGGTGCGGCCCGCTGTCGTACGTCGTCGAAGAAGGCGGCCAGTTCGGCGCGGGCGCCGGAACCGCCGTCGAAGCCCTGCCAGTTCAGACGCAGCCGGCCCACCAGCTCGTAGGCCCGGTCGACCGGGAGGAGGTAGCACTCGCCGTCGCCGTCGCCCCCGTCGCGGTCCCGGCGGACCAGCAGCGCCTCCACGTCCGGACGCAGCGTGCCGGCCAGCGGCGAGTCGCCGAACACCGATTGCCAGGTGCCGGGGTCGACCTCGCTCTCGGTGGCGCCGGCGGGGCTCGGATAGAGCACCACGGGCCGGTCGAGCACCGAGTTGTGGAAGAAGAAGGCGACCGAGACGGGGATGCGCAGTCGCTGCCAGGCGGCCGCGTCGGGCACCGAGCCCGGGTCGCCGAGCACCCGGTCGGGCACGGCGGCGAAGCGGCCGCCGCCCGCACCGGGCCGCTCCAGGACCAGCGCGCACGGCACGCAGGCGCAGGCCAGCGCGCGTTTCCCGGCGTCGACCAGATGCCGGTGGGTGCCCGTCAGTTCCACCCCGCACAGCTCGCAGCGCTCGGGCATGGGCTGCCGGGGCGCCACGAAGCGGCGCAGTCCGGCCCCGGGGGCCCGCGGGCTCATGGCGCCCCCGGTGGGCGGTTGCCGATCTGGAGGAGCGCGGGCTCGCCCGCCGCCGGACCGGAGAGCGGCATCTCGACCACCGACACCTCCGGGGCGAAGCAGGACAGTGCCGCCTCGATGCGCTGCCGGGTGGCGTCCATGGTGCTGGGGCAGCCGCAGCCCCCGTCCTCGCGGGCGCTCAGGCGCAGTGTGCCGGTCTCGGGGTCGAAGTGCTCGACGCCCACCGTCGCACCGGCCCGGGCCGCCTCCACGGCGCGGCCGACCCGGGTGAGGGTGTCCTCGGGGTGCAGGTCGTGGAGGGTCAGCAGACCCGCGACCATCTCGTCGGCCATCAGCACGGCGAGCGGGTCGGCCGAGCGGTTCTTCAGGAGCGTGACCGCGCGGTCCAGGCCCGCGCCGTAGAACTCCATGAGGGTGCGCACCAGTTCCTCGGCGGCACGCGCGGTCTCGCCGTCTCCGGAGGCCGCGAACGCGTCGAGGATCTCCTCGACGCGCCGCGCCGTCTGCTCCGCGCTCATCCGGCCATACCGCTCAGACCGGTGGGCACGTGGAGTTTCTCCACGGTGCGCCCGCCGCCGACGTACATGTGGACGCCGCACGGCAGACACGGGTCGAAGCTGCGCACGGCCCGCATGATGTCGATGCCCTTGAAGTTCTCCGGGGAGTTCTCCTCGAAGATCGGGGTGTTCTGCACCGCGTCCTCGTACGGGCCCGGGGTGCCGTAGGTGTCGCGCACGCTGGCGTTCCACGGGGTCGGCGGGTAGGGGTGGTAGTTGGCGATCTTGCCGTCGCGGATGACCATGTGGTGCGAGAGCACGCCGCGCACCGCCTCCGTGAAGCCCACGCCGATGCTCTCGTCCGGGACCTCGAACTTCTCCCACGTCTGGGTGCGGCCCGCGCGGACCTCGTCGAGCGCCTTCTCGCAGAAGTACAGGGCGCAGGCGGCGGAGTAGGCCTGGAAGTAGGTGCGGGCCCGGTTGCGCTCCAGGGCGTTGCTCCACTGCGGGATCTTCCACTCGAAGGTGGTCTCCGGCTTGGTGAGCGTCTTGGGAAGGTTGATCACCACGCTGTGCCCGGTGGCCTTCACGTAGCCCATGTCGACGAGGCCGTTGAGCGCGGTGGACCACAGCCGGGCGAGCGGGCCGCCGCCGGTGTCCAGGGCCAGGTGGTCCTTGCCGTCGAACCAGCGCGGGGACATCACCCAGCTGTACTTGTCGTCGAAGTCGCGCTTCTGGGGCGCGGGGATGGTGTGCTGGTTCCACGGGTGGCGCGGGTCGACCGGGTTGCCGAGCGGGTCGTGGGTGACGAACTGCTGCTGGCCCTCCCAGTCCTGGTAGTAGGAGCTGCCCAGCAGGATGCGGATGCCCAGGTTGATCTGCGTGAGGTCGTTGGTGACCAGCTTCCCGTCCACCACGATGCCGGGGGAGACGAACATCTTCCGTCCCCAGTCGGTCATGTTGGCGTACGTGAAGTCGCAGTGGTCCGGGTCGTTGAGGGCGCCCCAGCAGCCGAGCATGATGCGGCGGCGGCCGACCTCCTCGTAGCCGGGCATGGCCTCGTAGAAGAAGTCGAAGAGGTCGTCGTGGAGCGGCACGACGCGCTTCATGAACTCCACGTACCGCATCAGCCGGGTGAGGTAGTCGGTGAACAGCTGCACCGACGCGATGGTGCCGACGCCGCCCGCGTAGAGGGTGGAGGGGTGGACGTGCCGGCCCTCCATCAGGCAGAACATCTCGCGGGTGTAGCGGCTGACCTGCAGCGCCTCGCGGTAGAACTCGCCCTCGAGCGGGTTGAGGGAGCGCATGATGTCGCCGATGGTGCGGTAGCCGTGCTCGGAGGCGTGCGGGGACTCGGTGCGGTCGGCCTGCTCCATGACGCCCGGGTTGGTCTCGCGGACCATCTTCTCGCAGTAGTCGACCCCGACCAGGTTCTCCTGGAAGATGTTGTGGTCGAACATGTACTCCGCGGACTCGCCGAGGTTGATGATCCACTCGCCGAGGTGCGGCGGCTTCACCCCGTACGCCATGTTCTGCGTGTAGACCGAGCAGGTGGCGTGGTTGTCGCCGCAGATGCCGCAGATCCGGCTGGTGATGAAGTGCGCGTCGCGGGGATCCTTGCCGCGCATGAAGACGCTGTAGCCGCGGAAGACCGACGAGGTGCTGTAGCACTCCGCGACGCGCTTCTGCTTGAAGTCGATCTTCGTGTGGATGCCGAGGCTGCCCACGATCCGGGTGATCGGATCCCAGGACATCTCCATCAGGCCACTGCCGTCTCCGGCCGTCTTCGTCTTCGGAGCCATGGTGTGTGCGTGCCCTTCGTCAAACGGGGGAGGTGGGTGGTCAGTGGCCGGCTCGGTGCCGGGAGGTCACCAGGGCGCCTTGTAGCCGGTGGTGAGCTTCCGGCCGGTGTGACGCCACTTGGGCTCCTTGTCCACGGTCCTTGCCGTGATGGAGCGCAGCCGCCGGATCGCCGCGCCGTACGCGCCGCTGGCGGTGCTCGACAGCCGCGCGCCGGGCGGCTCGTCCATGAACGGCATGAACATGTCCGGGAAGCCGGGCATGGTGCAGGCGATGCAGATGCCACCGACGTTGGGGCAGCCGCCGATGCCGTCCATCCAGCCGCGCTTGGGGACGTTGCACTTCACGACCGGGCCCCAGCAGCCGATCTTGACCAGGCACTGCGGCGAGTCGTAGCGGTCGGCGAACTGGCCCTGCTCGTAGTAGCCCGCGCGGTCGCAGCCCTCGTGCACGGTCGCGCCGAACAGCCACGCCGGGCGCAGCTTGTCGTCCAGCGGGATCATCGGCGCGGAGCCGGCCGCCTGGTAGAGCAGGTACGTGAGGGTCTCGGCGAAGTTGTCGGGCTGGATCGGGCAGCCGGGCACGCAGACGATCGGGATGCCCGCCTTCGACTTCCACTCCCAGCCCAGGTAGTCCGGCACGCCCATGGCCCCGGTCGGGTTGCCCTCCATGGCGTGGATGCCGCCGTAGGTGGCACACG
Organism: Actinacidiphila glaucinigra; assembly: GCF_900188405.1. GTDB lineage: Bacteria > Actinomycetota > Actinomycetes > Streptomycetales > Streptomycetaceae > Actinacidiphila > Actinacidiphila glaucinigra. Next base: position 37,935 of record NZ_FZOF01000022.1, read on the forward strand.
TGCCGATGGCGACCACGGCCAGGGCCTTGGGCGCGAGACGGTCGATCCACTCGCTGGTGGTGATCGGCTGGCCCGTCTCGGGGTTGTCGCCGAAGCCGCACCAGTAGCCCTCGGCCTTGATCGCCTCGTTGGGGATGGACCCCTCGACGACCAGGACGAACGGCTCGATCTCACCGCGTTCGGCCTTGAAGAACCACTCGATGAACGTGTCGGCGCCCCCGACCGGACCGCATTCGAAGTCGATCAGCGGCCAGTGCACCTGGATCTCGGGGAGGCCGGGAAGGCCGCCCAGGACGATCTCCTCGATGCTGGGCAAGGTCGCGGCGGTCAGCGACACCGAGTCTCCGTCGCAACTCAGCCCCGCGTTGATCCAGAGAATGTGGATCGGGGCTTGCTCGTCCCCGGCTGCCGGGGTCCGTGCGGCGTCGTTCTGGGTCGAAGCAGTCGCATCCATCGGGATGCCTCCTCATCGAGCGACAAATGCCACATAAAGGCATCTATCCCCCTTGATAGCGAGTGGCTCGCCGGAAGGGGACGTCGAAGGGGGCCAATACGGTGACCGCCCCGCGATGCGCGGCGCCGACCCCCGAGCGGTGGCCACGGGTGCGGGGCGCGGCCTGCCGTGTGCGGCAGCGGCCGGCCGCTGCCGCCGGGCGGCGCGCGCCGCGGGGCGGTCGTCGTCGTGTCGGTGGCCGCGACCGTGTCCCGAGTCGGGGCGGCGTTCTCCGGGATCCTGCGCGCCGGTGCGTGGGCTCCGGGGGCGCTTCCGGCTGGGCGCCGTCGCCGGCTCCGGGCTCCGGGCCTCCGCGCCGGGGCGCGTTCTCAGGGGCAGGAGGCCGCCGGGGCTTCCCGCAGGTGCGAAGGGGTCCCGGCCGGGGCGCGGCGGTGCACGAAGGCCGAGCGGAGGGCGTGATAGGAGGATCGGGGGTCGAAGAAGGCCTCCCGCATGCGGGCCAGCTCCTCGGCGCGGTACGACGCCAGGGTGCGCCGCGCCTCGCGGCGCTCGGCCTCCGCCTTCTTCGCGGCGATCCTGGGTTGCGTCCCGGCCGTGCGGGCCAGCCGGGCCGCGAGACGGGCGACGTCGGCGCCGAACTCCTGCGGGCCGCACATCAGCAGCCGGTCCACCAGCCCGATCCGCAGGGCGGCGGCCGCGCCGACCGGCAGGGCCTGACGTGTCAGCCGCGCGGCCATGGCGGGGCCGACCCGACGGGGCAGGGTGTACGTCCAGTACTCGGAGCCGTACAGGCCCATCAGGCGGTAGTGCGGGTTGAGCACCGCTCCCTGGCGGCACCAGACCTCGTCGGCGGCGAGGGCGAGCATCACGCCGCCGGCGCCCGCGTTGCCGCCGAGCGCGGCCACCACCAGACGGTCGGTGGTGGTCAGCACCGCCTCGACCAGGTCGTCGATGGCGGTGATGTTCGCCCAGGACTCGGCGCCCGGGTCGGCGGCGGCCTCGATGGCCTTGAGGTCGATGCCGTTGGAGAAGACGTCGCGGGCGCCGCCCAGCACCAGCACCGAGGTGGGCCGCGTGCGGGCGTGGCGGTAGGCCGCCAGGAGCCGGCGGCAGTCGGCGGCGGACATGGCGCCGCCCGGGAAGGAGAACGACAGGACGCCCGCCGCGCCGTCCTCGCGGTAGCGGATGTCGGCCCAGGTGTCCCGGGCGCCGGCGAGTTCCGGGGGCAGCGGGTCCTCCGGCAGCGGTGGAAGGAGGGCGCCCAGCGCGGTGACGGCGGGCAGCGCGAAGGTGGGCGGGTCGCCCGGGGCGGGACGGGGCCGCAGCCGGGGGAGCCACACGGCGCCGTCGCGGGTGGCCCGGCACACCGCGCCCGCCCGGGTGGCCAGCAGCCTCCCCGGCTCACCGCGCAGCCGGTCCTCGGGGTGGCCGCCGTGCAGGAACCAGCGGGCGCCGAGGAGCTCGTCCAGGACGCCGGGCCGGGAGTCGGCGGCGCGCAGCTTGCGCAGCACGGTCGCGGTCGGGTCGGCGGCCCAGTCGATGCGCCGCTCGTCCTGGCGGAGTGCCGGGCGGACGCGGACGGCCGCCGCGAGGGCCGGGTCGCTCTGCCGCCGGGGGGCGTACGCGCCCGAGGCGAACCGGTCGACGGCCAGCAGGACGGCCTCCATCGCCGCGTCGGAGACCTCTCCCCGGTACAGGTCGCTCTTGCCGACCGGCGGCACCTCGCAGTCCACCGAGGCCCAGACCGGGCCCGCGTCCATCTCCTCCTCGGCCTGCAGGACCGTCACCCCCCAGGCGGTGACGCCCTCCTGCACCGCACGGTCCAGGGAGGCGGGGCCCCGGTCGCCGGGTGGGCCGGGGTGCACGATCAGACAGGTGCGGGCGGTCCGGACGTCCGCGGGGATCGCCGCCGTGAGCATAGGCGCGACGACGAGTTCCGGCTCGTGGCGGACGACCGCCGCCCGCATGGCGTCGCCGTCCGGTGTCACCTCGACGGCGACGGTGTGGCCCAGCTCGCCGAGTTCCGCGTACACGCGCTGCGTCAGGCTGTTGAACGCCGACGCCATGAGCAGGATGTGCATGACGATCTCCCGGGCCGCCCGGCACGATCGGGGAGGGGAGCACCGGCCCCGGCCTTCAGCGATGATGCCCGCCCCGCGGGTGCCCGCGGGTGCGGCCCGGCCGCCGGTTCACCCGATCGCCACCGGCCCGGCCGCCTGAGGTGGCGCGGCGGCGCGATCCCGGACCGTCCCATGTATTGACGCGAACGCATCAACTCGATAGGTCTACACCAGATGCATTTGGTACAGACCAACTGCGCGTTCCCCCCACGGGAGGCCCGGATGCGAAGAACTCTGGCCCTGGTCACCGCGCTCGTCGGAGCGCTCGTCCTGCTCCTCGCCCCGCCCGCCGCAGCGGCCGCCCCGAGCGCGGCCTTCGTCAAGACGGCCACCTGGGACACCGGATACCAGGGGCAGTACACGATCACCAACGGCGGCACCACCACCCTCAGCGGCTGGACCGTCGAGTTCGACCTGCCGTCGGGGACGAGCGTCGGCTCGTACTGGGACACCCTGATGACCCAGAGCGGCAGCCACTACACCTTCAAGAACCGCGAGTACAACGGCACGCTGGCGCCCGGTGCGACCGCCGCCTTCGGCTGGGTCTCCTCGGGCACCGGCGCACCCGCGAACTGCAAGCTCAACGGCGGGTCCTGCACCGGCTCCGGCGGCGGACCGGACACCACCGCGCCCAGCGTCCCCGGCGGGGTGACCGTCGGCTCGGCCACCTCCTCCTCCCTCACCGTCCGCTGGACGGCGTCCACCGACAACTCCGGCAGCGTCGCGGGCTACGAGGTCTCCCGGGACGGCGGCGCCCCCGTCGCCGTGACCGGCACCTCGTACACCGCCACCGGGCTGCAGGCGAGCACCGGCTACTCCTTCCGCGTCCGCGCCAAGGACGCGGCGGGCAACACCTCCGCGTACAGCGGCGCGGTCGGCGGGACGACCACCTCCGGCGGCACCAACCCGCCCCCGGGCGGGGTGCGCACCGCGCCGTACGTCGACATGGGCGCCTGGCCGACGCCCAGCCTGACCACGCTGTCCTCGGCGAGCGGCCTGAAGAGCTTCACCATGGCCTTCATCACCGCCTCGTCATGCAAGGCGATGTGGTTCAACGCCTACGACCCGCGCGACGGCTGGAACAAGGACCAGATCGACGCGATCCGCGCGGCCGGCGGTGACGTCAAGATCTCCTTCGGCGGCGCCACCGGCATCGAACTCGCCCAGGCCTGCGGCTCGGTCGACGCGCTGTACAACGAGTACAACGCGGTGGTCAACGCCTACGGCCTGACCTACGCCGACTTCGACATCGAGGGCGCCGCCACCGCCGACCCGGCGTCCGTCGCCCGCCGCTCCCAGGCGCTGGCCCGCCTCCAGCAGGCCCACCCCGGGCTGCGGATCTCCCTCACCCTGCCCGTCCTCCCGGAGGGGCTCACGGCGGACGGACTGGGCGTCGTGCGCTCGGCCCGGGACGCCGGGGTGAACCTCGACGTCGTCAACATCATGGCGATGGACTACTACCGCAGCGCCGACTACGGCGACGCGGCGATCCAGGCGGCGAACAGCACCTTCGCCCAGCTCAAGTCCCTCTACCCCGGCAAGTCCGACGCCCAGGTCTGGGCGATGGTGGGCGTCACGCCGATGCTCGGGCAGAACGACGACGGCCGGATCTACGACCAGGCCGACGCCCGCCAGTTGGTGGGCTTCGCCCAGGGCAAGCACCTCGGCATGCTCGCCTTCTGGGAGACGACCCGGGACCGCAACGCCTGCACCGGCGCGCTCTACATGTGCACCAACATCCCGCAGTCGCCCTACGAGTTCTCGCGGATCTTCGCGGGCTACACCGGATAGCACCTCCAGGGCACCGTCCCCACGGGCCGTCGTCGTGTGCGAACACGGCGGCGGCCCGCTGCTTTCCGGCCGATGTGGAGACGGTGTCGTCGATCCGTGAAGGCGCTTTCACGGAGGCCCGGGTTCCACTGAGTCCATTCACCCGGAGGCCCAGCCCACCGCAAGTGCGACACAACGGATAGTACACACTGTGAACAATCGGTGACCGAAAGTCGCGGAGCGATGTGACGGGCGGGTGCTCGATGCACAAGACTCCTCGACGTCCGATATCCGGATCGAGTGCCGAAGGAGTGTTCGCTATGCGGATCAGTGCGGTGGGGACCTGCCTGGCCCTGGTGGCGGCGATGTGTTCGGCGGGGGTCGCGGCAGGCTCGGCGCAGGCCAGGCCGGCCGGGGCGACGAGCCTGTACGCGCCGTCCGCGCTCGTCCTGTCCGTGGGGAAGGGAGAAGACCCCGCGACGGCGACGATACAGCGCGCGGTCGTGCTGCGCTGCAGGCCCACCCCGTACGGCGACCACCCGGACCCGGTGGCCGCCTGTGCGGAACTCGCCGCCGTCCACGGGGACTTCGCGGCGATGACCGCCGCCGCGGAAGGTGTGGCCTGCACCCGGATCTGGGATCCGGTCGTGGTCACCGCCGACGGGGTCTGGGAAGGCCGGCGCGTCACCTTCGCGCAGACCTTCGGCAACCCGTGCATGCTGCGCGGCAGCGACACGGCCGGCGTCTTCGCCTTCTGACGCCGATGCCGTGAACCAAGGCCACGGGGTTCACCGTGGGGGAGAGCCCTGTGAGGGGGCGGCCGACTCGTGGGACGGGGTCGGCCGCCCCTGTTGTTTTTCCGTGTCCTGGCGCTGCGTCAGGTCGTCTTGGTCTGGCCGCCGTCGATGGTGAACTCCGCGCCCGTGACGTTGCCGGCGACGGGGGAGACGAGGAAGGCGATCAGGGCGGCCACCTCCTCGGGCTCGGTGACGCGCCCGGTGGAGATGCCCATGCTGCGCGGCACGACCTCGTCCAGGGCCTGCTGGGCGGTGGTCCCGGCCGCCGCGGCCGTCTGGTCGGCGAAGGCCCCGGGGGCGGTCCAGAAGGGCGTGCGGACGGGGCCGGGGGCGACCGCGTTGACGCGGACGCCGCGCGGGGCGAACTCCTCGGACAGCGACTTCGTCAGGTTCGCCAGCGCCGCCTTGGCGGCCGAGTAGTCGACGACCATGGGGTAGGGGAGGCGCGCGTTGACGGACGTGACGTTGACGATCGCGCCGCCGCCCGCGGCCAGCATGTGGGGGAGCGCGGCGCGGGTGGTGCGGACCGCGCTGAAGAAGGAGATCTCGAAGACCCGCCCCCACTCCGCGTCGTCCACCTCGAGGAAGCTGCCGCGGGAATTTCCGGAACCCACGTTGTTGACCAGGATGTCGACGGAGCCGTAGCGCTCCGCGGCCTGCCGTACGAGCTCGGCCGGGCCCTGCGGGGTGGCGAGGTCCACGGCCACGGGGGTCACCTCGTAGGCGTCCCGGAGGGCTTCCGCCTCGGGTGTGACACTGCGGCTGCCCGCGACGACCCGGACGCCCTCGCGCGCGAGCGCCTCCGTCACCGCCAGGCCGATGCCCCTGCCGGCTCCGGTGACGACCGCGACCTTGTCCTGGAGCTGCAGTTCCATGGGGACCCCTTCGGGATGGGCGGGTGGGTATCGAGCCTGGGGGGCCGGAGGCCGGGTCGCCATCGGAGCGCCGCCGGTCGGGGCCCTCGCCGGGAGTCGCGTTTGAGGGCGGGTCAGATACGTGTCCCCGTGCCGCGCCGACACCGTCGCGGCGCGCGCCGCACGATGACAGGTATCGGCTCTGTGTGACAGGGGACTTGACGGCGTATTGGTCTAGTCCTACCGTCATCCCTCAATCGCAGTGTTCACGGGTGCATCCATGGTTCATCCATGTGAACATGCCGTCTCCTGGGAAGGCGTCCCCCCATGTCCCACAGATCACAAGGTCCCCTCACCAAGGGCGTCTTCGCCCTCGTCGCGGCGCTGGTCGCCGCCCTCCTGGCCGCGCTGCCCGGCGGCGGTCGCGCCGAGGCCGCGCCGGCTGCCTTCAGCCACCCCGGCGTCCTGGTCAGCCGCGCCCAGCTCGACTTCGTCCGCGGAAAGGTGCAGGCCGGGGCGCAGCCCTGGAAGGGCGCGTACGACCAGATGATGGCGTCGAAGTACGCCTCGCAGTCGCGGACCCCCAAGCCGCGCGCGGTCGTCGAGTGCGGCTCCTACTCCAACCCCAACTACGGCTGCACCGATGAGCGCGAGGACGCCATCGCGGCGTACACCAACGCGCTGGCCTGGTACGTCACGCGCGACGCCAAGTACGCGCAGAAGGCGATCCAGCTGATGGACGCCTGGTCGGCCACCATCACCGACCACACCAACAGCAACGCCCCGCTGCAGACCGGCTGGGCGGGCTCGGTGTGGCCGCGCGCGGCGGAGATCATCCGCTACACGTACACCGGCTGGCCGAACGTGAACCGCTTCGCCACCATGCTGCGCAACGTCTACCTCCCCGAGGTCATCAACGGCTCCAAGAGCAACGGCAACTGGGAACTGAGCATGATGGAGGCCGCCGTCGGCATCTCCGTCTTCCTCGACGACCGCACCTCCTACGACAAGGCCGTCACGCGCTACCTCAACCGCGTGGCCGCGTACGTCTACCTGGACACCGACGGCTCGCTGCCCAGGACCGTTCCCGGCAGCGGTCTCGACACCCGGGACGAGATCGTCGGCTACTGGCAGGGCCAGTCCACCTTCGTGACCGGTCTGACCCAGGAGACCTGCCGCGACTTCACGCACACCGGCTACGGCATCTCGTCGATCTCGCACGTCGCGGAGACCAGCCGTATCCAGGGCGAGGACCTCTACCCGCAGGTCGGCGAGCGGCTGCGGCAGGCGCTGGGCTTCCAGTCCAAGTACCAGCGGGGCGAGGCCGTGCCGTCCTGGCTGTGCGGCGGGAGCCTCAACCTGGGTCTCGGGCCGGTCACCGAGGTCGGCTACAACGCGCTGCACAACCGGCTCGGCATCGCCATGACCAACACCCAGGCGCTCACCGAGTCCCAGCGCCCGGCCGGCAGCAACAACCTCTTCGTCGCCTGGGAGACCCTGACCCACGGCGATAACCTCTCCTGATCCGGCAGAGGTGATCGGCGGCGGAGGGAACCGGCCATGCCCGTACGTGTCGAGCGCAGCGGACCCGTCACCACGGTGGTGCTCTCGCGCCCTCAGGCGCGCAACGCCGTGGACGGACCGACGGCACGTGAACTGGCCGACGCCTTCCGCGAGTTCGACGCCGACCCCGGCGCGTCCGTCGCCGTGCTGTGGGGCGAGGGCGGCACCTTCTGCGCGGGTGCCGACCTCAAGGCCATCGGCACCCCGCGCGGCAACGAGGTGACCGATGTGGTGGACGGGAGCGACAGGAGCGGCGGGGACGGGCCCATGGGGCCCACCCGCCTGCGGCTGGGCAAGCCGGTCATCGCGGCCATCTCGGGCCACGCGGTGGCCGGCGGCCTGGAACTGGCCCTCTGGTGCGACCTGCGGGTCGCCGAGGAGGACGCGGTGCTCGGGGTGTTCTGCCGGCGCTGGGGCGTGCCCCTGATCGACGGCGGGACGGTACGGCTGCCGCGGCTGATCGGCACCTCGCGGGCGATGGACCTGATCCTGACGGGGCGTCCGGTCGACGCGGCCGAGGCGTACGCCATGGGCCTGGTGAACCGGGTGGTCCCGGCCGGCGGGGCGCGCGCCGAGGCGGAGCGGCTCGCCGCGGAGATCGCGGCCTTCCCGCAGACCTGCCTGCGGCACGACCGGCTCGCGGTGCTGGAGGCCGAGGGGCTGGAGGAGACGGCCGCGCTCGAGGCGGAGTTGCGGCACGGCCGGGTGTCACTCGCGGAGGCGGGGGAGGGCGCGGCGCGCTTCTCGGCGGGGGCCGGGAGGCACGGCGCGTTCGACGGGAGCTGACCGGCGCGGGACGACCGACGGGGGCCGTTCCGCGCCGGTCACCCGGCTGACCTGCGCCCGAGACGTGACCGCCGTGTGGACTTCGGCCGGTTCCCGTGTGTGGACCACGGACGCGCTCTGGACATCCGTATGTCATGGGCACTTAAATCTGGCACCGCCTCACCTCCGCACCCGGGCCCGCCCCACCGTGGCCGGACGTAGATGCGGGGACCGCGCACGCCCCCCCACCAGAGGAGCACGATGCAGCCCAGCACCAGACGTGCCGCGACCGCCATATCCGCGGCGCTGGCCGCGACCGCCGTCACCGCCGCCCTCCTGACACCGTCCGCGGCGTCCGCGTCCGGCCGTGACCTCCCCTCCCGCGCCACCGGCGTCGCCCGCGCCGACGCCGCCGTCACCACCAACGCGACCCGGCTCGCCGTCACCGCCGCGCAGGGCAGGACCGTCCGCGACGTCGTCACCGACGCCGACGGCGCCCAGCACATCCGCTACGACCGGACCTACCGCGGACTGCCCGTCCTCGGCGGCGACCTCGTCGTCCACCTCGCCCCGGGCGGCGCCTACGAGGGCGCCGAGCGGGCCACCCGTTCCGACCTGGCCGTACCGAGCACCAGCCCGTCCGTGAAGGCCGCCACCGCCGCCGACAAGGGGCTGGCGGCGCTGCGTTCCGCCCACCGCGGCACCGCCTTCCGGCAGGCCAAGGCCAAGCCGCAGCTCATCGTCGACGCCCTGCACGGCACGCCCCGCCTGGCCTGGCGCACCACCGCCGTCGGCCTCGACAGCCTGGGCAACCCGGCCGCCCGCGTCGTCCTCACCGACGCCCGCACCGGCGCCCGCATCGACGCCTGGGACGCCCTGGAGACCGCCGCCGGGGACGGCAAGTCCCTCTACGGCGGCACCGTGTCCCTGGAGACCACCCTCAGCGGCAGCACCTACCAGCTGAAGGACCCCACCCGCGGCAACACCTACACCGGCGACGCGCAGAACAAGACCGACCTGTGCATCTTCGGCATCTGCTTCTCCCGGGCCCCCGCGGTCCTGTTCACCGACGCCGACAACCACTGGGGCACCGGCACCACCGCCGACCGCGCGACGGCCGCCGTCGACGCCCAGTACGGCACCGACGAGACCTGGGACTACTACAAGACCGTCCACGGCCGCAGCGGCATCGCCGGCGACGGCAAGGGCTCGTACAACCGCGTCCACTACGGCAGCAACTACAACAACGCCTTCTGGGACGACAGCTGCTTCTGCATGACCTACGGCGACGGTGACGGCACCACCTTCGGGCCGCTGGTCGCCCTCGACGTCGCCGGGCACGAGATGTCGCACGGCGTCACCTCGCGCACCGCGGCCCTCACCTACTCCGGGGAGTCCGGCGGCCTCAACGAGGCCACCTCGGACATCTTCGGCACCCTGGTCGAGTGGTACGCCGGCAACTCCTCCGACACCGGCGACTACCTCATCGGCGAGCGCATCGTGAAGTCCGGCTTCGGCCAGCCCGCGCTGCGCTTCATGGACAAGCCCTCCAAGGACGGCAGCTCCGCCGACTGCTGGAGCTCCGGCGTCGGCAACCTCGACGTCCACTACTCCTCCGGCGTCGCCAACCACTTCGCCTACCTGCTCGCCGAGGGCAGCGGCGCCAGGACGGTGGGCGGCGTCAGCTACAACAGCCCCACCTGCAACGGCTCCACGGTGGGCGGGATCGGCCGCGACAAGCTCGGCAAGATCTGGTACCGGGCCCTCACGGTCTACATGACCTCCGGCACCAACTACGCGGGCGCCCGCACCGCCACCCTCAAGGCCGCCACCGACCTCTACGGCGCCTCGAGCGCCGAGTACGCCGCCGTGGCCGCCGCCTGGTCCGCCGTCAGCGTCAACTGACGCCGCGCGGATCCGCGGCCCCGGGGGACCGACCGCCGCCAGGCCGGTCCCCCGGGGGCCTGCGGGGCCCTGCGGGGCCTTGCCACACTGACCTCCATGACCACGACCGATGCCGCGGCGGCGATACGCGCACACGTACGGGCCTTCAACGCCCGCGGCCTGGACGCCCTCCTGGCCGGCTTCACCGATGACGCCGTATGGATCACCGGCACCACCACGGTGCGCGGCCGCGCCGCGCTCACCGGGCTCTTCGACGAGGCGATGCGCGGGCTGCTCCCCACGCTGGAGGTCAGCGACCTCCTTGCCGAAGGCGACCGCGCGGCCAGCCAGATGACCGAGGCCCTCACCTACCGCGGCGAACGCCGCACCTGCCCCATCGCCGCCTTCTACGAACTCCGGGACGGCCGCATCGCGTCGGCGAAGGTCTACCGCGAGGGCAGTGCGGACGTCGCCTGAGCGCCCCCCTCAGGAGGCGCCGCCCTCCGTCCAGGGCCGGAGCTTCTCCGGGTTGCGGACCGCCCAGATGCGGGAGACGCGGCCGTCGGCGACATCGAACGCCGCCACCGTCACGGTCGTCCCGGCGTGCCGGGCGACCAGGCCGGGCCGGCCGTTGACCGTCCGCTCCAGCAGCGTCAGCCCCGGGGTCCTGCCGGCCATGTGGACCAGGTAACCGGCGATGCGCTCACCGCCTTCCACCGGGCGCAGGGCGGCACCGGCCAGGCCGCCGCCATCTGCGACCATCGTGGCATCGGGGTCGAGGAGGCCGACGAGGGCCTTGATGTCCCCGGCCTCCCACGCCTCCTTGAAGTGCCGCACCACACCGGCCTGCCCCGCCGCCGGTACCGCCGGGCCCTGCGCGGCGTGAACCCTCCGGCGGGCCGAGTACGCCAACTGCCGGCAGGCCGCGGGCGTCCGGCCGACGATCCCGGCCACCTCGGGGAAGGGGAAGCGGAAGACGTCGTGCAGCACGAACGCCACGCGCTCGGCCGGCGTCATCGACTCCAGGACGACGAGGAAGGCCATCGTCACGGACTCGTCCAGGGTGACCCGGTCGGCGGGGTCGGCCGACTCGGGCCCGCCGCCGGCCGGGCCGCCCGTCCACTCCGAGCGGTCCGGCAGCGGCTCGGGTATCCAGGAACCGACATAGCGCTCGCGCCGGACGCGAGCCGAGCCGAGGAGGTCGAGGCAGACGCGTCCGGCCACCGTCGTCAGCCAGGCCCCGGGAGACTCGATGGCCTCCTGCTGCCGGCGCGACATCGCGTACCAGCGGGCATAGGTCTCCTGCACGGCGTCCTCGGCCTCGGCCAGCGAACCGAGCAGCCGGTAGGCGAGGTTGATCAGATGACGCTGCTCGCCGACCACCGCGCTCAGGTCCGGCTCGGACCCGTACCGCTCCGGCTTCGATGGGGTGCTCATGCCCGCGACCGCTCCCTGGTTCGTCCCGTCCGCTTCAGCTCTCGCCCCTTCGACGGAACACGGCCCCCGTTTGTCAGGCCGGTGCCCGGCCTGACAGTTCACGGGCCCGGGTCGTCGGAGTGGGGGGGACGGTACCGCCGTTCCACCGCCGCGAGACAGAAGAGGGACCGCGTCATGGCCACAGATGCAACGGCAGAGCACCGCAGCCTCACGTTCCTCCGGATCGCGGTCGCCCTGCAGACCTCGGCGATCTTCTTCCAGGCCGTCACCGCCGGAGTGCTGCTGTCCTCGTCGCACGGCGAGGTGCTGCACAGTGCCGGAGCGCGCGTGATGTACGCCGCGTCGATGCTGTACGTGCTCGCCGCGATCCTCGCGTGGCGACCGGGCGGCGGATCGCCCCGCCCGATCCTGTACGCCTCCGGCTTCCTGGCCCTCGCCTCGGTCCAAGTGGTGCTGGGCATCGCCCACAAGCCGTCGCTCCACGTCCCCCTGGGCGTCCTGATGTTCGGCCTGAGCGTCCTGGCGCTGGCCGTGGGCGGCCGAAGGGCGTCGACCTCGATCAGTCGGTCGGGTCGGGCATGATCTCCCGGACCTCCTGCGCGCAGCGGCACGCGGCGGCGAGCTCGGCAGCCCACTCCAGCGCGTTCTCACGTGAGGGCACATCGATGATCGCGAACCCGCCGAGCACCGCCTTGGTCTCCGGGTACGGGCCGTCGGCGACGGTCCCGTCGGTGGACACGACGCTCGCCCGCTGCGTTTGCAGTCCGCCGCCGAAGACCCACACGCCGGCGTCCCGGGCCTTGCCCACCACCTTGAGCGAGGCCTCGGCCACCTCGGGCAAGTCCTCCTCGGGGAAGTTCATCGCGCCGTCGTCGAACGAGATCAGATACCGGGTCATGCGTGACTCCCTCGGTCGTCGGCCGCCATCGGCCGCGTCTCACCTTACGGCGAGCGCCTCCCGCCGGACCGGCATTCGAACAAATTTCCGGGCTGTGTCCGGGGTCTGTTTCGAAGGTCCGTACGGATGTGTACCTGCCCGCAGTGGCCGATCTCGACGACACACGGTGCTCGGGTGTCGGAGGGCGTCCTGAATAGCCGGGCATCCCGGCGCTACGAGACGGGCATCGCGCCGTCAGTGCCGACGAGTAGGTTCCCTCCGTTCGGCCCAACAGCCGGGCCGCCGAACTGGGAGGACTCATCGAAGTGAGCATCCACATGCACATGCGCGCCGTCGCAGAATCCGAGATCCGGGATGACCACACCTGGCTTGCGGCGTTCATGTGGGAGGCTTGGGAGAACCACCCCGCCGAGTACGCAGCGGGCATCGCCGAGTCGATCGACAAGGTCTGGGGCTCCGTCAATGACCTCTATGCCGCTGCCGATGTTCTCGATGCGGATGCCGACGACTCTTGGGAGCTGCCGATTTACGGCGGGCGGCCAGTGGCGCACAGCGCGGATGGCGACCCCTCCAACCCGCCCCTGGGGATTCTGGAGCCCCCTGGAGTGTCACAGGCCGCAGGCTTCCTCGCTCGTGTCTCGTTCGACGAGTTGTGGAACGTCGCCCGTGCCAAGCTCGTCTGGGCCCGCAGGGACGAGGCACAGGTCAGGCAGGAGTTCCTCGACTGTCACAGGGGCCTCCAAGGGTTCTATGGGCGGGCGGCTGCAGCAGGCCACGCCGTGGTCAGTGCGGTGTGGGCTTGAGACGTGATCGCGTGGCGCCGTGCCCGGCGTGCACGGCCGCGCCGCGCCGAACGACCAGGTGCTCAGCGGGCATTCGCCAGCCCCACGGAGTCGGTGTCAGCGACGCCACTCGTAGGCGTGCGGCGACGTCTCCACGACCTCACGGGGCCAGGCCGCCCGTACACGCCGCAGGCGCTCGGCGTGCTCTTCGGCCCAGCCCGCGGGCAGGCGGACGGGAATGCGGACCGACGTGCCGGATACCGCGGCGTCCGTCACGACGACCGAGACGGAGCCGCCTTCCCCGGCGTGTTCGAACCGGATCCCGGGGTTGCGCCCGTCGTCCATCCAGTGGGCGCCCGCCCCGGCGGCCAGCGTCGCCACGGTTTCGGACCAGGTGTCCAGGTCGTCCGGAGCGAGGCACAGTTCCAGGCGGCCCTGGGCGAAGCCACTCGTCACGGTGATCTCGGCGTCCAGGAAGTCGTGCCAGGGCAGCACACCGGGCATGTGCCGCCCCAGCACCCGGACGAGGAGAAGGCTTTCCCCATCGGTCAGGGAAATGAGATCCACCGCCGGGTCCCCGTCCATCCGTCAGAGGTCCAGCAGGTGGATGCGGCGGCGGGACGAGGGGCTGCCGAGGGTGATCGCGGGGCGGGTCCTGGTGGGGGTGCCGGGGACGGCGCGCTCCAGGTGGACGCGGCCGCCGAGTTCCACCAGGCCGTCCGGTGCGGGGGCGGTGAGGATCTGGGAGCCGCGGCCCTGGGCGATGTTGAGGGCGCGGTCGAGGCGGTCGGTGAGCAGGAGGGCCGCCGAGCCGGTGGCTTCGACCTCGGCGACGCCGTCACCGCGGCCCGGGAAGCCGCGGGCGCGGACGCGTCCGGCGGGCTCGTCCTCCCAGGCCCAGGCGTAGACCCACTCGCCGGGTGGCGGGACGGGCAGCGCGTCCACCTCCTCGGGCGAGTCGTACTGCCGCAGGGTGCGAGGCGGGGCCCAGGCGGGGCTGGCCTCCAGCCAGGTGAACTCGCCGTCGAGCCGGACGCCCACGACGCCTGCGGGGGTGATCAGCTCGGGGGCGTCCAGCAGCCAGGCGGCGCCCATGCAGGGGGAGCCGGCGAAGGGCAGCCGCCCGTCGGCGGAGCGGATGTCGATGATGCCCCGCTCGGGATCGTCGACGAACACGGTCTCGGTGTAGCCCGACCGCCGGGCGAAGTCGAGGCGGTCCTGTTCGTCGGCGACGGTGCTTCCGTCACGCACCACGGCGATCCGGTCGCCGTGTGCGCCGTCGGGTCCGCAGAAGACCCGCACTATGTCGTAGCCGGTCATGGCCGCGGCCTGCCTCATGACTGCGCGACGGGGGAGAGGGGAGCCGGGGTGCCGAGCGCGGCGCCCTGGAGCGCGGTGATGCGCTCGATGAGGGTGCCCGCCAGTGCGGCCGCGGCGATCATGAACGCCTCCGCGAGCGCGACCAGGGGGATCGAGGCCGGATCGATGCGGCCCGCGGTCCAGAGCGCCAGCCCGTGTCCGAGCCAGGCCGCCCACCAGAGGTTCACGACCGTCCTGTCGCGCGTCTCCTGCCACGAGACCGAACTCGCGCGCCCGATGTCCAGGAGCACCTGACGCGGGGCGAAGAAGTTGACCAGTGGGACGAACCACACGCCGATGGTCCAGCCGCGACTCGGGAGGGACGCCTGAGGCGTCAGCAGGTGCGCGTTGTGCCGTGCCCGTGCGAGCCAGACGAGGAAGAGCACGATCGCGAGGGTCATGGCGTAGACGAAGACCATGGAGACCATGCCGGAGGTGTGCAGGGATTGCCGCGTCGGATGCAGGTAGTGGTTCCGCAGTTCGATCGCCCGGAACACGTCCAGGATGGCGGCCGCGGCAATCGCCGTCTGTGCGCAACGGGCTAGCAACAAGGGGGATTTGGGGGACTTGCTGGACATCGTGGATGGCCTGTCTCGGGTCGTGCGCGGCTCCGGTGGACACGGGAGCGGAGTGATCATAGGGGTTGGGGGGCGCACGTGTGTACGGGTAGCGGGTCCTCATCCGCGGGGCTGTACGTCCCCCACCACGTGGGCGAGCGTGCCGGCCGGGGCGGCGCGTTCGTCGGGGGGCATGCCGGGGTGGTGCCCAGCGGTCACGGGCAGGCCCGCGGACGTCGAGTCGGCGAGGGACAGGCGGGAGACGATGCGGTAGCGGTCGCCGCGGTAGAGGGAGTGCACGTACTCCACGGGGCGGCCGGCGGCGTCGCTGGTGAGGCGGTCGAAGAGCAGCGCGGGGGAGAGCACGGGCACCTGCAGCAGCCGGGCCTCCTCCTCGTTCGCGACCGTGGGTTCGATGGACTGGACGGCCTCGTGGACGAGGACGCCGTGCCGCTCGCGCAGGCAGGCGTAGAAGTCCCCGGACTCCATGTCGGCCGCCCGCAGGCCCGGCACCAGCTCGGCCGGTACGTGCAGGTACTCGACGGCCATCGGCTCGCCGTCGACGAGGCGGAGCCGGGCGATGTAGACGATCTCGGCGGCGGGCGACACCCGGAGCTTGCGGCCGACGCGGGCTCCCGCCCGCACCGTGGCGAACTCCAGGACGCGGCTGAGCCAGTGGCCGGAGGCCTGCGGCAGGCTGAAGGCGTTCTCCCCCTGGGCGAGTTCCTGGGTGATCTTCGCGGGGGCGACGAACATGCCGCTCCCGTGGCGCCGGACGAGCAGTCCGGTGGTGACCAGTTCGTCGACGGCCGAGCGCACGGTGGGCCGGGAGACGTCCAGTTGCTCGCACAGGGCACGCTCCGACGGGATCGGGGTGCCCGGTGCCTGTGACTCGACGAGTTCCAGGAGGTGGTCGCGGACCCGTTCCCGCTTCAGCGGCGACCGCGGTGCCTCGCCCGTCATGCGCTCCGCCCCCTCTTCATGGCCGTGCCGTGAATGCCGTGCCCATGAGGCTATCCAGTTGCTGACCAGTTCTCCAGGGTTTCCGTCACTCGCATGAGGTGCCGACGCTCCGAATTCCCTTCCTGTCAGGGGACTTGACCCCTCATCTGGTCTATGCCACCTTCCCTTACCAGTGGAAGACCAGTTGCCAAGTGGTAAGCCCTCCCCCACGTGCTCCACCCGACTGGAAGGGGTCCCCATGTCAGGACCGTTCCGCACCACCGCCCGGGTCCGGACCGCCATAGCCGCCTGTACGACGGCGGGTCTCGCCTGTGCCGGACTCGTCGCGCTGCCCGCGTCGGCCGCGGCGACCACGCTCACCGCGCAGTACCGGACGAGCGCGTCCGGGGCCACCGCGGACCAGGCCGAGCCCTGGCTCGAGATCACCAACCGGGGCACCTCCTCCGTGCCGCTCAGCGAGGTGACCCTGCGCTACTACTTCAAGGCAGACAGCCCCACGACCGCGTACCGCTTCGCGTGCTCCTGGGCCGTCAAGGGGTGTGCCAACATCACCGGCACGTTCGGCAACCTCGCCAACCCCACCGCCACCGCCGACCGTTACCTGGAGATCGGCTTCACCTCAGGCGCCGGCTCCCTCGCCGCCGGGCAGAACACCGGCGACATGCAGCTGCGCTTCTACCGTGCGGACTGGCAGCGCCTGACCCAGTCCGACGACTACTCCTTCAACGGCTCCCGGACGTCGTACGCCGACTGGGACAAGGTCACCGTGCAGCGGGGCGGCTCGGTCGTCTGGGGCACCGCGCCCGCCGGCAACGACCCCACGGACCCGCCGACGGATCCGCCCACGGACCCGCCGACCGATCCCAACGCGCCCGCGCTCTTCGACGACTTCACCTACACCTCCAGCAGCGACCCCGCGCTGCAGAACCACGGATGGACCGTGAAGTCCGGCCAGGGCGGTCCCGGCGTACCGGGCGCCACATGGTCACCGCAGGACGTCACCTTCGTGGCGGGCACCGGGAGCAACAAGGTCATGAACCTCCGCCTCACCACCGACGGCACCGCCGCCGGTACCAAGGAGAGCGAGATCCAGACCACCGCCCGCAAGTTCCGCAACGGCACGTACGCCGCCCGCGTGCGCTTCAACGACACGCCGACCGGCGGCCCCGACGGCGACCACGTCGTCCAGACGTTCTTCGCCTTCACCCCGCTCAACGCCCCGATGGACCCGAACTACAGCGAGCAGGACTTCGAGTACCTGCCCAACGGCGGCTGGGGCGAGCCGAGCAACATCATGTACACGACGTCCTGGGAGACCTACAACCCGGACCCGTGGAACGCGGTCAACACCCACTCGGAGAGCCGCCAGAGCTACGAGGGGTGGCACGACCTGCAGATCACCATCGACAACAGCGCCATCACCTACTACATCGACGGCCAGGTGTTCGGCTCCCACGGCGAGCCCTACCTGCCCGAGACCAGCCAGTGGATCGACTTCAACCACTGGCTGATCGACCTTACCGGCCAGACGGGCAGCACCCCGCGCTCGTACAACCAGCAGGTGGACTACGTCTACTTCGTCAAGGACCAGGTGCTGACCCCGGCCCAGGTGGCCGCCAAGGTGGCCGCCTACCGCACCGCGGGCACCGCCTTCACCGACACGGTCCCGGGCAGCTGACCGGGCCCCGTGCCGCCGCCCACCGCCACAGGGGCGCGGTGGGCGGCGGCACGGACCGCCCCTACGGAAGCGACCGGCAGTACAGCGCGTCGGGCGTCCGGGAGGAGCCGAAGCGGCCGGTCCAGGCGATGCCCGCCGCGTACTCGCCGTCCGTGCACTGGCCCTTGTAGCTGCCGTACGCGAAGTCCCCGCCCGCGCCCGACGAGGGACGGTTGTCGCCCCGGTCGAACCACACGGTGCGCCCGGCGCCGCCCAGAGCCGTGCCCGCGGTGGCGCACAGCGCGCTGGAGACGGCGGCGCCGCGGACCGCGTAGCCGACGAGGAACGAGCCGCCCGGGCACTGGAACTTGGTGTAGCCCGAGGCCCAGTCGCCGCCCGACGGCACGTACCGCTCGTCGGTGACGACCTGGTACGCCCCGGAGGAGGCCCACAGGTCCCCGGCGCCGGTGTCGGTGCACAGACCGCGGTTGCCGGTGTGGGCCAGCCCGATCAGCCGCTGCCCGTCCGGGCAGGCGGCCTTGCGCGCCCCGGAGTCCCAGTCGGGGCGGGCGCGCATGCGCAGGCTCTGCACGAAGTCCCCGTGGTCCGGGGCGAGCATCGACCAGCGGCCGACGGGGGCCACGTACCCGGTGCGGCCGGGGCTGCCGACCAGCCGGGACCAGGCGTCGGCCCGCCAGTCGTCGCCGTCGTACAGGCCCATGCGGTGACCGGCGGAGTCCCAGTGCAGCAGCGCCCAGCCGTTGCCCCGGCGGTTCTCGTGCAGGCCGACCAGCGGCCAGTACGCGAAGTCGGTGTCGTTCTGGATCAGGAAGTCCGTGAAGCTCGCGAACCAGGCGCGGGCTCTCTCGTTCGTCTCCTCCCGGCCGCCGACGCCGAACTCGCTGATCCACAGCGGCGCGGTGTAGTGCCGCCCGGTGTCCGAGGACACGTAGAAGGCCTGCCTGCGAAGCTCCGCGAACAGCTCGTCGCGGCCGAGGTCGCTGTAGCGGGGGTCGTGAGTCTCGCCGATCCCCGTCGCGCCGCTGTGCCGTGGGCCGGTGTAGCCGTAGAAGTGCGCGGAGTACACCAGCTTCCCCGACCGTACGAGGGTGTGGGAAAGGTGCTGGACGGGCTCCAGGGTGGGGCGGTCGTGGGGGAGGCCGTCGACGGGCAGGCCCGTCCAGTTGATGCCCTCGACGATCACCAGCAGGTCGGGGTTGGCCTCCTGGAGGATGCGGTCGCCCAGGTGCTGCGAGGCGGCGAACCAGTCGTGGTCGTCGCCGAGGCCCCAGTTGGGGTCGTCCCAGACCGAGCGGCGCACCTCGTTGTAGAGGTCGGCGCCGACCACGCGCTTGTTGTCGCGGTAGCGGCGGACCATGGTCAGCCAGTCGTCCTCCCAGGTGGCGGTGGACTGGGAGGCGTTCCATCGCTCGTTGCCGTCCACGCCGCAGCACCAGCGGGTGGTGTTGGTGTGGTTGTTGAGGACGACGGCGAAGCCCGCGCCGGTGAGGGCGGCGACGACGGCGTCGTAGACCTGCAGCGGTGTCCGGCCGCGCAACTGGGGGTTGGCGGCCACGGCGGCGTCCGTGACGGGCACGGAGTCGTGGATCATCTCGTTGGAGAAGGGCAGCCGGACGCTGTTGACGCCGAGTTCGGCGAAGCCGGAGAGGATGTCGGCGATCGGCGCCCGGTCCAGGCCGAGCGGTGTGCGGCCGGAGTCCTCGCCCGCGTGGTGGTTCGCCGGGTCGGCGGGATCGCCCGAGCCGTTCCAGGTGCCGCTGGCGCCGTGCCAGTTGCCGGACCTGAGCTTGAAGCGGTCGCCGTCGGCGTCGACGACGTACCGCCCGCGGGTGCTGAGCGGCGGGGTCCAGGACGCGGCGAGCGCGGTGGCCGGCGCGGCGGGAGCGACGGGCGCCGAGGGCCCGGGGTCCTGCGCGAGCGCCGTCGTGGGGGTGAGCAGGCCGAGGAGGGTGACGAGCGCGGCGGCCACGGCCGTGAGGGGCCGGCGCGGTAACGTCGCGGCCACGGCTACGGCACCACGGTGTAGGTGTTGAGCTGGTCGACCGCGGTCATCGGCGAGCCGAGGTCGTAGCGGTCGACGGCCACGTACGTCGGCTTCTTGCGTGCCGCGGGCTCGCAGAAGTTCTGGATGCGGTTGAGCAGCTTGCCGTTGTCGGTGGACGCGGTGCCGGCGAGGGTCGTGTCCCGGAAGTGGTTCATGACGAAGAGCGGGCGGAAGCCGGACTCCTCGCGGGTGAGCGGCACGTTGACCCCGGCGCCGTACCAGCGGCTGTAGCAGGACCAGTCGGAGGTGCTCGCGCCGGAGCCCATCGACCAGTAGTTCTCCACCGTCCACTCCTGCTGGTACAGCACGCCGAAGCTGTCGCGCTTCAGGCCGGTGTCGGAGCCGCGGGTCCTGTCGCTGAAGATCATCAGCTGCTTGCCGCGCGCGGCCAGGCCGGCCATGGTGGGCCAGCCGTGCTCGCGCACGCCGTCCTGGTCCGGGCGGTAGAGGACGTCGTACAGGCCGTTGACCCGGGAGAGTTCGGAGCGCAGCACCTCGGGGGAGACGTAGTCCTCCAGGAAGACGGTGACGAACTGCCCCGGGTGCTGGCGGAGGAAGTCGACCATCCGCTGCAGGTCCACCCAGAGGGCGACGGGGCGGCTGACCAGCGTGCAGCTGTTGTGGCAGAGGATCGCGCCGTCCGGGGTCTGGTGGATGTCCATCATGAAGCCGCGGACGCCGTCGCCCAGTTGCTGCGAGATGCCGCGCGACTGGTTGGGGAAGAGGTTCACGAAGGGCGGGGCGAAGCCGCCGTCGACGCCGTTGGCGTACGCGTTGTGCGCGGTCAGGAAGGTGACCTGGTCCAGGGTGCGCCCGTCGGCGGGCGGCATGGCGGCCCGGGGGAGCGGGGTGGGCGTGAGGTGCCACCGGGACAGCGGGCCCGCGGCGCCCACGCGCGGACGTTCGGGGTACACGCCCCCGCTCGGCGCCTCGCCCAGCGTCAGGCGGTCCGCGGTCCCCGGCACGCCCAGGGCGTACGTGCCGTCACCGGCCGCCGTGATCTCCCACGCCGCGCTCGCGCCGCCGCACGCCACGATCGCCGCGTCGGCGCCGGAGCGGCCCAGGCAGCGGCTCGCGTCGTCGGTACTGCGTAGTTCCTGGCCGCCGGGCACGGCGACGGCCGTCCACTGCTGGCGGTCCTCGTTGCCCTTGGGCCGGTGCAGGGCCACGGTGCCGCCGCTGTCGGAGGCGTTGAGGCCGTTCACGGCGCTCTGTACGGAGAAGGTGCCGCCGGGCGCGGCGACGGCCGCGGCCCCGGCGGGGAGCCCGGGCACGGTGACGGCCAGGGCCGCGGCCGCCACGGCCACGGCCACCGCGCCGGCGCGGGGGAGGGGGACGGAGCGACTGCTCCGAGTGGTAGTCATGCGCATGACATACCACCGGTAACGCTTGCTGTGAAAGGGCGTGTCGGGCGGCCTCAGCGCGTCGCCGGCCCGCGGCGCGAGTGCGGCGGCCGCGCCGGCTCAGGCTTCGACGGCGCCGGGTCCGACCCAGGCTTCGGTGACGGCGCCGGGTCCGACCCAGGCCTTGACGACGCCGGGTCCGACCCAGGCTTCGGTGACGGCGCCGGGTCCCACCCAGGCCTTGACGACCCCAGGACCTACCCAGGCCCCCGTCCGGGCCTCGGACCCCTGGTCCGCCGCGGCGACCGCCCCCGCGGCGATCAGCACGGTGGCGGCGGACAGTGCCAGAGCGGTGGCGGTGCGTCGGATCATCGTAGGTCCCCCCTCGGTCCCAGGTGTCGTTGTCGACCCTGCTCACGAGGCTACGGGGGCGCACCCGGGCGGGGATGAGTACGCGTGCTCAAACCGGATCGGCGGAACTACTCAGCCGGTGCGCGCCCGCACCCGGACGTGCTGCTGCGGCGGTCGACGACCGCCGCAGCAGCATGTGATCGACGGGGGCGGCGTCGCCGCCCGGCCGTCAGTGCAGTTGACCGTCGGGTGAGACCGACGGCGTCGTCGCCGGTTCGGCGGGGGCCGCCGAGGCCGCCGAGGACGCGGCGGCCCAGGCGGCCTCGGCCGCCGCCGCCCACGCGGGGTCGGCCCAGGACGTGTCGGCCCGTTCGTCCGGTTCGAGGACGTCCTCGCCGTACAGGTCCTGCAGCCAGTTGCTCTGGTAGATCGTGTCGAGGTAGCGCTCGCCGAGGTCCGGCGCGATCGCCACCGATGTGAGACCGGGCGCGCCGTTCTTCTCGAGCCAGCTCGTCGCGCCGCTGACCACGGTGCCCGTCGAGCCGCCGAACAGGAAGCCCCGACGGGCCAGCCGGTGGCAGGCGCGGATGGTGTCCGCCTCCTCGACCAGGACGACCTCGTCCACGAAGGACTCGTCGAGCAGCGGCGGATGGACGCTCATGCCCAGCCCCGGGATCATCCGGCGGCCGGGCGCCCCGCCGAACGTCACGGAGCCGACGCTGTCCACCGCGACGACCTTGACCGGCCGGGACCACTCGCGGAACCAGCGGGCGCAGCCCATCAGCGTCCCCGTGGTGCCGGCCCCGACGAACACGACGTCGACCTCGGGGAACTGCCGCGCGATCTCCGGCGCGGTCGTCCGGTAGTGCGCCCTCCAGTTGCCCGGGTTCGTGTACTGGCTGAGCCACACGTACCGGTCGTCCGAGGCGCACAGCGCGCGGACGAAGTCCAGCCGCGCGCCGAGGTAGCCGCCGTGGGCGTCCGGCCCGGAGATGATGTGCACCTGGCTGCCCAGGGCCTTCATCAGGAGCCTGGTCGACAGGTTGCACCGTGCGTCGGTGACGCACAGGAACCGGTAGCCCTTGCTGGCGGCGATCATGCTCAGTGCCACGCCCAGATTGCCGGACGAGGACTCGACCAGGATCGAGTCCGGAGTCAGGATCCCCTCCCGCTCGGCGGTCTCCACCATCTCGGTCGCGGCTTTGAGCTTGATCGAACCGGCGAAGTTGAAGCCCTCGCACTTGAGGAAGAGCGACTGCCCGAAGATCGACTCGAGGTCGACGAAGAGCTGTTCCTCGTTGAAGGCCTGGGGAACGGATATGACTGTCACGATGGCCTCCTCATCTGCGGCGCCTGTCCCGTCCAGACGGGGGAGCAGCGCGTCAGCGGCCGCTGTGTCCTGCACTGATGAGCTTGCGTGGCTGGACCGTTGGTCTTTCCCGGAGGTACCTCCGCATGCGGCTCCTTGTGGTCGGTCGCCGTGGTGCCCGCCCCGGCGTCGGGGGCCCGGGCCCAGGTACGGGGGCCCGGTGTCGTGGGGGCGGGGTCGCGGCCGTTCATCCGTACCGGCGCAGTTCGTGGAAGAAGTCGTCGACGACGTGCAGCTCGCCGGAACGCGCCACCTCGTCGTAGACGTACTTGCCGACCGCGAGGTCGAGGACTCCGAGGCCGAAGGGCGAGAACACCACGGGCCGGTCCTCGCGGAGTGCCACCCGGCCGGCGATCACGTCGTCCAGCGTGCCGGCCAGGAAGTCGCGGTTGCCGGTGTGCTGCTCCGCCAGGTGCGGCGACGTGTCCGCCTTCAGGCAGTGCTCGACGTCGTCGACCACGTTGGTCGAGCCGAGCACGATCTCCGGCGTGAGGTCGCGCAGCGACATGTGCAGCACGAGCGGCTTGTGCCCGAACCAGGTCATGTCCCCCACGTGGGGCCGGCCCGCGACCGTGGCGAAGACCACCAGGTCGCTCTCCCGGATGATCTGCTCGGGGTTGTCGTACAGGGTGATGCGTCCCGGGGCGCCCGTCTGCTCGACGTAGCCGCGGAAGCCCTTCGCGCTCTCGTCCGACAGGTCGTACACGCCGACCTCGTCGAAGTGCCAGCCCGTCCCCACCAGATAGGTGTGGATGTAGCGGGCGATCAGCCCCGTCCCGAAGAACCCCACGCGCCGGGGGCGCCGGTCGGGGCGGCTCAGCCGGTCGGCGGCCAGGGCCGCCATCGCCGCCGTCCTGGTGGCGCTGATGATGGAGCTCTCCAGGCACGCGATCGGGTAGCCGGTGTCGTGATCGTTGAGGATCAGCACCGCCGAGGCGCGGGGGATCCCCGCCGCCACGTTCTCCGGGAAGCTGGAGATCCACTTCAGGCCGTCCACCCGTACCTCGCCGCCGATCGAGGCCGGCAGGGCGATGATCCGGGCGGTGGGACGGTCGGGGAACCGCAGGAAGTACGACGGAGGGTTGACCGAGTCACCGGCGGAGTGCAGCCGGTAGGTGGTCTCCACCAACTCCGTGATCTGCTTCTCGCGCCCGTGCAGGGCACGCTGGACCTGGACACCGGGCACCACCGCGAACGGCGGTACGGTGAGCGGCCCGGAGGGCGCGGAACCCTGGGCGGCGGAGCGGTTGCTGGTCATGCGGTCGTCACCTCGACGGTCGGGGAGCAGTCGGCCAGGCGCACCGCGTCGGCCATGCCGACCAGCACTTCACGGGAGCCCTCGTAGGCCTCGCGGCTGTGCGCGGTGCGGATGTTGTCGACGAGCATCAGGTCGCCCGTCTGCCACGGCTCGCGGGCGGTGTTCGCCTCATAGACGGTGTTGAGCAGCTGGACGACGTCCGCGCCGATGGGGTCGCCGTCGCCGAAGCGGGTGTTGAACGGCAGGCCCTCGGCGCCGTACATGTCCACGAGGTACTCGTGCACCTCGGGGTCCATCGTCCATTCGTTGAGGAACGCGATCTGGTTGAACCAGCAGCGCCGGCCCGTGACCGGGTGGCGGACGACGGCACTGCGCCGCTGGCGGGTGCGCAGGGCCCCGTCCGGCTGCCACTCGAAGGCGATGGCGTTGGCGCGGCAGTAGTCCTCGACGGCGGAACGGTCGTCCGTGCCGAAGGCCTCGGCGACGGTCGCCCCGATCTCGTCGTTGTAGCTGCGGGTGAGCAGCCAGCCCTCGCGCTCGAAGCGCTGGACCAGCTCGGGCGGCAGTGCCTCGAGCACGGCCGGCGCGTCGGCCACGGCCGTGGCCCCGCCCTTCTCCGGCGCGGTCAGGCAGGCGAACATCATCATGCCGGGGAACTCGAGCCGGTAGCTCAGCTCGTGGTGCATGCACATCGGCTGGTTGGGCGGCCAGTTGGAGGAGGAGTACAGGCCCTCGGCGTAGGTCTGCCGGGACGCGAAGGCCTCCTTCTCGGCGGTCAGCCGGCCGGCCAGCCGCCGGACGACGCCTGCGGCCTTGTCCGCGTCGGTCAGGCCGAGGCCGCGGATCAGGACCGAGCCGTGCTCGGCGACGACCGCGCGCAGCGCGTCGCGGTATCCGTCGGCCCAGCCCGCCGGGTCCTCGACGGCCCCGGTGCGCAGGATCGGGGGTGAGCCGGGCCGCAGCTCGAGGTCGAGCAGGGACGGAGGGGAAGCTGAGGTCGACAACTGCGTCTCCTCTCGGTTCGCGTTCATGGGGAGGCCAGGAGTTCGGCGGCGCGCAGGACCGCCTGCGCCGCCTCGTCCGGGCAGGTACGGGGGAAGTGGTGACCGCCGCGGGCGAGCTCGTACAGATCGACGTGCTCGGCCAGCAGCCGCCACTCGCGGTACCGGCGGGAGTGGTCCGCCGTGTACGGGTCGTCGGCGGCGACGACCACGGTGACCGGCGCGGACAGCCGCACCGGCGGTGCGGAGTCGAGGGCGTCGGCGAAGTATCGGTGGGCCGCCACGCAGTCGTGGCGGTAGGCGGCGGCCACGTGCGCGGCACGCGTCCGGTCCAGCTCGGCGAGCTGGCCGTAACCGCCGTCGCCGCTCAGCTCGGCGGCGATCTCGGCGTCGCCGCGGCCGGACAGCGCCTCTGCCGCGGCGCGCCGCCCGGCGGAGTCGCCGAGCAACTGCGCGCCGAGGAACACGCGCTGGACCTCCACGCCGCGTTCCTGCAGCCGCCGGGCGGTCTCCACCGCGAGGGCGGTGCCCGAGGAGTGGCCCCACAGCAGGATCCGGGACAGTCCGCGGCCGGCGATCTCCTCGACCACCGCGTCGGCCACCTGAGCCATCGGGGCGAACGCCTCGTGGCGGGCGGCCGGGTCGTGGCCGGGCAGTTCGACGGCGTACACCGCGCAGCCCGCGGGCCGCAGTGCCGCGGCCAGCGGCCGGAAGTTCACCGCGTTGCCGCCGGCGTACGGGAAGCACACCAGGGCGCCGTGCGGCTCGCCGTCCGGCTCCGACAGGGTCTGCAGCAGCCCGGGCCGGGCGGCCGTCCGGCCGTCGAGGACCTCGGCGAGGTCGGCGAGGACCGGGTGGGCGGTGACGTCCTTGAGGGAGATCGCGCGGTCCAGCAGGATCGCCAGCCGCACGGCCGACAGGGAGGTGCCGCCGCGGTCGAAGAAGTGGTCCCGGCGCCCGATCCGCTCCTGCGGGATGCCGAGCACCGTCGACCACGCCTTCGCCAGGCGCAGCTCGGCGGGGGTGCCGGGGGCCTGCCCGCCGGGCTCCGCGGAGTCCTGCTCGGTGCCCTCCTTCGCGGCCAGCGCCGTCAGGGCCTTGCGGTCGATCTTGCTGTTGGCGGTGAGCGGCAGGCTCTCCCTCCAGTGGAGGGCCGCGGGCACCATGTAGGCGGGCAGGGAGGCCGCCAGGTGTTCGCGCAGCGTGTCCGCCTCCACGGGCGCGGGGCCCGAGTAGAAGGCGACCAGCTGGCTGCCGTCCTCGCTGACGACGACCGCGCCGTCGCGTACGCCCGGCGCCCGGACCAGGGTGTTCTCGATCTCGCCGATCTCGATGCGGAAACCGCGGATCTTGACCTGGTGGTCCTTGCGGCCCAGGAACTCCAGCGTGCCGTCCGGGTGCCAGCGACCGTAGTCGCCGCCTCGGTACAGCCGCTCACCGGACTTGTGGGGGTCGGTCAGGTACGTCTGCCGGGTGCGCTCGGGGTCGTTGATGTAGCCGCGGCCCACGCAGACCCCGGAGAAGACGACCAGACCCGGCGCGCCCAGCGGCACCGGGGACAGGTGCTCGTCGACGACGTACACGCGGACGTTGCTGACGGGCCGGCCCAGCGGCACCCAGTCGGTGTCCGGGACCCGGTCCATCACCGCGTGGTTGGTGTCGTCGCTGGTCTCGGTCAGCCCGTAGGCGTTGACCAGCTTCACACCGGGCCGGGCGGCGAACCAGCGCCCGATGAGGTCCTTCTTCAGGGCCTCGCCGGTCACCGACACGCAGCGCAGGTCCGGCAGTTCGCGCGGCTGCCGCTCCAGTGCGGACAGCACGACGTCCAGGTAGGAGGGGACGAGCTGGACGACGTTCGCCCGTCCCTCGACGACCTTGTCGAGGAAGCGGTCGGCGTCCAGGATCGTCTCCTGCTCCACCAGCAGGGTGCGTCCGCCGACGAGCAGCGCCGAGACCAGCTGCCACAGCGAGATGTCGAAGCACTGCGGGGCGGTCTGCGCGACCACCTGCCCCTCGCCGATGCCGAGGTCGTCGATCTTGGCGTAGAGGTGGTTGAGGAAGCCCGCGTGCTCGCACATCGCGCCCTTGGGCTCCCCGGTCGACCCGGAGGTGAAGTAGATGTAGGCCAGCTGGTCGCGGGCGACGGCCACGCGCGGGTCCTCGCTCGGGTGGTCCTCCGCGTAGGCGTCCTCGACCGGCAGCCGCTGCACCTCGGGGAGCGCGGACAGGGCCTCGTCCAGGGTGGCGGTGCTGCCGCGCTCGGTCAGCACCAGGCGGCACTCGGCGCGGGTCAGGGTGTTCCTGATCCGGCCGGCCGGGAAGTGCGGCTCGATCGGCAGGTAGGCACCGCCGGCCTTGAAGACCGCCAGCACCGCCGCCAGCCAGTCCAGGTTCCGCTCGGTGACCACCGCGACGACGCCCTCGCGCTCCAGACCGCGCGCCAGGAGGGCGTGGGCCAGGCGGTTCGCGCGGGCGTTGAGGTCGCCGTACGTCCACTGGCGGTCCCCGTGGACAGCCGCGACGGCCTCCGGGTGAGCGCGGGCCCGCTCCTCGAACAGCTCGTGCATCCGCTGGTCCGGCAGCTTCCTGTGCGGCCCGGCCATCCCCGTGAGCTGCAGCCGGTTCTCCTCGGCGGACAGCAGGCTCTTGCGGGTGTGCTCGGCGTCCAGGTCGGCGGCGATCCGCGCCAGCGCGGCCACGTGGTAGCCGGCGACACGGGCCGCGGCGTCCTCGTCCATGACGTCGGTGGCGTAGCGCAGCCGCAGCGAGAGGCGGCCGTCGCGGTCCGAGGCACCGACCCACAGCACGGTGCCGGGGGCGAGCTCGACACCGCCGCCGGACAGGTCGAAGACCGTCTCGAAGAGCGGCTCGGCCAGGTCGAGTTCCTTGCGGAGCGCGTCGACCGGGAAGTCCTGGAAGGCCAGTACCTGCGACTCGGCGCCGTGCGCGGCCAGCAGCAGGGACCGCCACGAGCCGGGGCCCGCCGACAGCCGGCACGGCAGCACCGCGCCGCCCGCGGCGACGTAACCGGTCACGACGTCGGCCTCGCCGCAGAGCGCGGCCAGCACCTTGGCGTGCGCGGCCAGCAGCACCGAGCCCAGCGGGACGGCGACCTCGTCCGCCACACGGCGCACGGACGCCGTGAGGCCGTCGGGGACCGCCACCACGTGCTCGGCGGCGCCGGTGACCGGTTCGGAAGTCCAGCGGGGGATCGCGGTGAACCCGCCCTCGGCGAGCACTCCGCGCCAGAACTCCCGTCCGGCGTGCACTGCCATGTCCATCGAACTGCCTCCACTCGCGGTTTCCACGGGGCTACACACCGCTGATCAGCGCGGTGGCGCGAGCGCCGCCGCTGTCGGGGGTCTTCGGGTTCTCGGGCATCTCCCGGGCGGGGTTGCCGCCCCACCGGGCGTGCGCGGGGAGTTCCTCGCCCTTCATCACGAAGGAGTCCGGGGCGATCACGGCGCCGTCGCCGACGGTCACGCCGTAGTGGACGAGGGCGCCGACCCCGAGGGTGCAGCCGGCACCCAGCGCGCTGTGGTCGGACTTGAAGGCGCCGTCCTCCTGGGAGTGGCTCTGGATCACGGTGCCCGCGTTGAGCGTGCAGTCGTCGCCGATGGCGGCCAGGGAGCGCTCCGGGAGGAAGAGGCCGTCGTCGAAGACCCGGCGCCCGATGCGCACTCCGAGCAGACGCCAGACGACGTTCTTGTACGGGGTGCCGTTGAGGACGTTCAGGTACTCCGTCGCGGCCGTCACCTTCCAGTAGCGTTCGTGCCGCCAGAAGTCGAGGTCGTAGATCGAGCAGTACAGCGGACGCAGACCGCGGAACCGGGTCACGATCCGCTCGCCGAGCACGATGTAGGTGACGGTGACGACCATGACCACGACATTCGCGAGGGCCAGGGCGGCGACGCCGTACGTGGGGTAGAAGTCGGCGGCGCAGGACGCCGTCAGCGCGACCAGGAAGAGCAGCAGCCACTGCAGCATCAGATGGAGCACGGCGGTGCCGGTGTTGTGCTTGTTCTTGTCCGACAGCAGGCGCCGGAACGCGTCGCCGTCCTTCAGGTGGTCGAACTTGCTGTCCCGGTCCACCGTGCGGGGAATCTCGAAGCTGGGTGATCCCAGCAGCCCGACGTTCTCCCGGACCGGCCCCTCGATCGGGACCATGACCTTCGTGGCCAGCAGGCAGTTCTCGCCCGTCCTGCCCTGGGGCGGATAGGCGATGTGGTTGCCCAGGAAATTGTGCGGGCCTATCGCCGTCCGGGTGACGCGGAAAGAGGTGCTCGAGTAGTCGGCATTCATGATGGACAGTCCGTCGGCGACCATGGTGCCGCTGCCGACCTTGCTCAGGAACGGATTCTCGTGCTTCACCTCGGTCCCGAAATTCGAGCCGGTCTGCTCCACCGGCGACAGGTCGTATCCGATGGCGCGCAGGTAGTGCACGACGGCGGAACTGTCGCCGAACAGGACGCGGAAGAACTTCCGGTTGGTGAGGAAGCCGATGCTCCGGTGGACCCCGTAGCGGAACCCGTAGAGCGGGTGGACCGTGTCGGGCTTCACGAGCGGGTGCAGCAGTCGCGGCACGGTGACGACGAGCAGCAGGCCGATCAGCACCGTCCCGCAGAAGAGCACGAAGGAGACGGCCAGCGCGTCGGCGTAGAAGGCCCACGTCGTCAGGGCCACCGGGCCCGGCTCCAGCAGGGGGGCCAGCCGCGGGACCGCGGCGAGCAGGATCGCCACCCCGCCGACCGCGAGCGGGACCGAGACGCCCACGAGGATCAGCAACTGCGTCAGGCAGTAGGTGACGCGGCGGCTCCTGCCGGACTCCACCGGCGCGACCACGCGGTAGTCCGCCGCGCCCGGCTGAGCCGGGGAGCCGTGCCAGCGCTCACCGGCGGGGACGCTCTGGCCGGTGTGGAGCGAGGAGGCGTGGCCGAGTTGGGCGCCGTCGCCCATGGCGGTGCCGATGTCGAGCACCGTCACCTCGCCGATCAGCACCTCCTTGCCGAGGGTGACCGGGCCGGTCTGGATCGCCCCCGAGTGGCCCCGGTAGCAGGAGAAGTACGAGTCCTTGCGGATCACCGTGCCGTCGCCGATGGTCAGCAGGTCGGTGCAGACCGGGACGTGCTTGGAGAAGACGGCCACGCCGCGGCCTATTCGCGCGCCCAGCGCCCGCAGGTACAGCACGTACAGCGGTGAACCGACGAACAGGACCATGGGGTTCGCCCGGATGAGGGTCCGCACGCACCAGAACCGGAAGTACGCCAGGCTCCAGATGCGGATCTCCTGCGGCTTCCACCGTCCGACCAGGAGCCACTTGCCCGCGATGGGCAGGACGCAGAGGCCGGCCAGGGCCGCGGCGCCGAAGGCCACGGACCGCAGGTACATGTCGAAGGGGCTCGTGCCGGCGGATATCCACTCCGCGCCGCTCATCACCACGAGCGCGGCGAGGTACGAGTAGCCCAGGAAGAACAGTGCCTGCAGCACGCCGCAGAGCACGTAGCGCGGTGTACCCCTGGCGGCGGCCGCCTCGATGGCCTCCGGGACCGGTACGTCGGCGAGGGCCGACGCCGGGGCGGGGGCCTGGGCAGCGGCCGGCACGGCGTCCGCCATCGACGCCGCGAGGCTTCTGATCGTCGGATACCGGTAGATGTCCTTCATCGACACCGACGGCAGATCCTGGTGCTTCCGCACCCGGGCACAGAAATGCGCCATCACCAGGGAGTCGGCACCCATCTCCGTGAAGAAATGGCTGTCGACCGACACCCGGTCCGTGTGCACGACGCCCGCCAGAATGTCGGCGAGAATCCTTTCCGTGCCGTCGGCCGGGGCGGCGTGGGGGCGCCCGGTGGTTGAAGATTCATCGGGATCCGAAGCGGGATCCGACGCCAGGACCTCTGCAGATTTTTCCACGATGTGAGCTCCTTGAGGAAAAGTCGACCACGGGCGGCCGGTAAGGCCGGTACCCGGTGTCCCTCGCGCCCCGGCTGGGCCGGAGCGAGTAATCCGGAAGCCATGCGGTCGTGAGCTCTTCTCTCGCCATACAACCATATGTCGCTCCTCGTAGTCTCCGCCGTCCTCGTTCGGACTGCCACTCGAAGATGATCGAAGTGGCTTGTCGCGGCCCTGGACTGCGCAAATGCTCGAGAAGGCGCGACGAATCGACGAGTAC
Source organism: Actinacidiphila glaucinigra (assembly GCF_900188405.1). Lineage (GTDB taxonomy): Bacteria > Actinomycetota > Actinomycetes > Streptomycetales > Streptomycetaceae > Actinacidiphila > Actinacidiphila glaucinigra. Next base: position 69,354 of record NZ_FZOF01000022.1, read on the forward strand.
CGTTCCGTAAAGCCGGAAAAACCATCGATTCGCAAGGTTGCGGGAAAGTCGCGGAGATGCGATAAGCGCTACCGAGAGTGGTCGTCCCGGTCAAGAGAGTTAAAAGGCGACGGGTATTCGCTGAGGCCTCGTCATATGGCCGGGCCCGCCCGCGCTCAGGCAGCGCGGGCGGGCCCGGAGGTCACCGGCAGTCGTATGTGAAACCCGTGGTGACGGTGCGGTGGCCGGGGGTGGTGATGCGCAGTTCCGCCTGCGCCCGGTACGTGCCCTGGCCGCGGAACGTCCACAGCAGGTGCAGCCGGGCCTCGTGGCGGCCGCTGGGGACCTCCTCGTACAGCACGTCGGAGGAGGTGCCGTCGTTGCGTAGCCATCGGTAACCGATAGTGCCCGGGCGGCCGTTGGTCGTGACCACCGCGACGAGGTCGACGGTGTTGTCGCAGGGGGGCGCCGACGGGGAGGCGGTCACCGTCACCCCCTGCACCGCGAGGCCCGGGCCGAAGCGCTGCCAGGCGAGGAAGAGCAGCACCGCCGCCAGCACCGTCGCGGCCAGTGCGTACCGCCGCGGCCACCTGCGGCCTGCCGGCCTCGGCGGCGGGGACGGGGTGATCAGGCCCCGCCACACTTCGGCGGCGATGTTCGCCCGGGCCGCCGCGGCCGGTGTGACACCGGGCCCGAACCGCATCACGTCGCCCTCGACCCGGTCTGGGAGGACGACGGTGGGGCCCGCCTTCACCGTCGGCACCGCCCCCTCGGCGCTGACCGCGGGTTCCAGCCGTGCCGTCGGCAGAGTGGACGGCGCCCAGTGCTCGGCGAGGACGGTGGCGCTGTACTCGGGGTCGGCCGCCGCCCGTACGGGTTCGGCGTCCTGGGGCGCGGCGTCCCGCGGTGCCGCGTCAGCCGGCGGCGCGTCCGCGGGGCCGAGGTGGAGGGTGCGGTCCGTCTCCTCCGGCGGGAGGCCGGGTGACCCGTTCACGTGATCACGCAACCACGGGTGAGGATCTGCTGGAACGACTGGCCGTTGGCCGCCGCCGGCCCGGTGGTGGCGAGTGCTCCGAACCAACAGCCGCTGCCCCGCGGGAACGTGTGGTCGGCGGTGACGGTGTACGAGGTCGAGCCGCTGCGGGTGAAGGTCTGCGCGCCGTCGGCGGTGCCGCGCTCCCCCTTCGCGTCGCTCGTGTACCAGGCGACCGTGACGGTCACCGGGCGTGCGTCACTGGTGCGCACCTGGATCGTGGCCGAGGCGCTGAATACACCCGTCTGGCGGAGCGAGGTGACGGAGACGTCGCTCACGCTCACCGGCGGTGTCGGCGACGTGGAGGGCGACGCCGGCGGCGTGGTCGTCACGGACGCGGAGGCCGTGGCCGAGACCGTCGTGGTCGGTGTCGGCGTGCTCGGCGCTGTCGGCGTGGTGACGGCGGTGGGCCCGGTGGTCGCCGGGCTGCTCTCCGGCTGCGAGGGCGACGGACTCGTCGGACCGGGCGAGGGACTGCCCGGTGGAGCCGTCGTCCCCGGCGTGGCGGAGCTGCCGCGCGGGGTCGCTCTCGTCGTTTCCCCTGTCCAGTTGGCGGTCGTCTGCCGTGGGGCCTCGCCCGAGGCCACCGCGGCGAAGGTCAGCAGGCCGGCGATGATCAATCCGCCCACCGCGGCGAGCATGCCCTGACGCGTCAGGCGCCGCGCGCCGCCGCGGACCAGGGTCGTGGCCAGATCGGCCGTCCCCGGCGCCGGTCCCGCAGAGGGGAAGAGCAGCGGCAGCAGTGCCGCGAGCGCGGCGAGCCTGCGCTGACCTCGCTCCTCCCAGTCGCTCCCGTAGGCCGCTCCCGCGATCACCTCCAGTTCCGCGACGAACGCCTCGGCGTCGGCCGGACGCTCCTCCGGGTCCTTCGCCATCCCGCGGAGGATCAGGCCGCGTACCGCTTCCGGAGCCCGCTCCACCGGCACCGGGGCCTCGATGTGCTGTACGGCCAGTTCGGCGAAGTTGTCGCCTCGGAAGGGCTTGCTGCCGGTGAGGCACTCGTAGAAGGTCGCCGTCGCCGCGTACACATCCGTCGCGGGCGACGCCGTACGCCCGTTCCACTGCTCGGGGGCCATGTAGGCGGGCGTTCCCGCCACGGCCCCTTGGGTCCCGCTGCGCAAGGCGATGCCGAAGTCGACCAGCTTCGACGATCCGTCCACCGCGACCAGGACGTTCTCCGGTTTGTAGTCGCGGTGCACCACACCGGTGCGGTGGGCGGCGCCGAGGCCCAGCAACGACCCCTTGAGCACCACCAGAGCGGCCTCGGGCCCGGTGGCTCCTTCCTGCCGGAGGAGCGCCCTCAGCGGTAAGCCGTCGACCAGCTCCATGACGATCGCGGCACCCCGGGGACCCTCCACGTACTCGTACAGACTGACGACATACGGTGTATCGAGACCTCCCAGCAACTGTGCCTCGGCGCGGAACTCCTGGAGGAACTCCGGATCGGCCCGGAGTTCGTCGCTCAGGTACTTGATCGCGACGGGCGCTGACGTGGCGTCATGGGACGCGAGCACCACGCGACCGCCGCCGCCCGAGCCCAGCTCTCTGGTCTCGGTGTACCCGGGAGCCCTCCAGCCGCTCATTCAGTTGTCCCCCCTGAACGTGGCGCGGTGCCGGCGACCGCGTCGACTTTTCCTCAACAGACACGATTCCTCCGCGACCGGTTCCCGGGGAACCCCCCACCCGGCTGAACACCCCCCGCCGACCGTCCGTACTACGGGGGGACGTGCGTTCCGATCAACCGAACGGCAACAGGGGAGGCGGCCTGCATGGCCCCATCGCGCCACGTGCTCAGCTCCGTCGTCGCAGGCACGGCCGTCGTCGTGCTGCCGATGGCCCTGGCGGGACCGGCCGCCGCCCACGGCGCACCGGTGTCCCCGGTCAGCCGCGCCGCGGCGTGCGCGTCCGGAAGCGGACAGTACGTGGGGACGGCCGCCTGCCGTGCCGCCGCGGCCGCCAACGGCGGGAGCCGGCCCTTCGCGGACTGGGACAACCTCCGGGTCGCCGGGGTCGCCGGCCGCGACCGCCAGGTGATCCCGGACGGGAAGCTCTGCAGCGGCGGGCTGGCCGCCTTCCGCGGCCTGGACCTGCCGCGCGCCGACTGGCCGGTCACCCGCCTGACCCCGGGCGCCGCCTTCACCATGGCGTACGGCACGACCATCCCGCACCAGGGCACGTTCCGGCTGTACCTCACCAAGGAGGGCTACGACCCGACCCGGCCGCTGACCTGGTCGGCGCTCGCGAGCGACCCCTTCGTGAAGGTCACCGACCCGCCCGTGTCCGGCGGCGCCTACCGCATCGGCGGGCGGCTGCCCTCGGACCGCACCGGGCGGCACGTCCTCTTCACGATCTGGCAGAACTCCTCGACGCCCGACACCTATTACTCCTGTTCGGACGTCGTCTTCCCGGCCGCGGCAAAGGCGCCGGCCAAACCCGCCAAGCCGGCGAAGCCCGCCAGGCCCTCGGCGACGGCGACCTCCGCGAGCCCCACGGCCACGGCCTCCCGGGACGCGGCGTCCCCCTCCGCCGCCCGGACCGCCGAATCCGCTGCGGCCGTGCCGGCCTCCCCGCGGGACGCGGTCCACACCCCGGCCACCCGGCCCGTGGCCGCCGAGAGCCAGGGACCGGGACGCACCCTGCTGGCCCTCGGCAGCGCCACCCTGCTGGGCGGCATGGCCGCGGTCGCCCTGCTGTTCCGGCTGCGCCGCTCGCCTGGCACCCGGCGCCGGTAGGCCGGGCCGCCCGGGGCCGCTCGCCGGGGTCGTGGGATCCTGGCGCGGTGTCCTCGTCCGATCTCGCCGGTGCCGTGTTCTTCGACGTCGACGGCACCCTCGTCCCGGGTACGAGTTCGTCCGTCCATCTGGCCGGCTTCCTCGGCCACCGGGAGGAGCTGGCCCGGGCCGAAGACGCCTACGCAGCTGGTGAACTGAACAACCGTCAGGTCTCCGAGCTGGATGCCGCGGGCTGGGCGGGGGTTTCCGCCGAGCGGGTCTCCGGCTGGCTCGACGGGCTTCCCCTGGTGCCGGGCATCGCCGAGACCGTCGCCTGGTGCCGGCGGAACCGGCTGGTGCCCATCCTGGCGACGCTCGCCTGGTCACCCGTCGGCGGTCATCTGGCCCGGCGGTTCGGCTTCCACGCGTTCGGGGGGCCGCGCCTCGAGACGGCCGGCGGCCGGTTCACGGGCCGGGTCGCCAGTCACTTCGACGAGTACGACAAACGGGACGTCGCCCTCGCGCAGGCACGGCAGTTGGGGCTGGATCCCCGTGAGTGCGGGGCCGTCGGGGACAGCCGCTCCGACCTCCCGCTGTTCGCGTCCGTCGGGTTGAGCGTGGCGTTCAACGCCTCGGCGGGAGCGCGCGACGCGGCGACCGTCACGGTGGACGACGGCGACCTGCGCAGCGTGCTTCCCGCTCTGGGCCGCATGGTCTCCGCCACCGGTTGACGGCCCGGAGCGCGGCCCCGGAGCGCGGTCCGGAGGACGGCCGCCTACCGCAGCGGTTCGCTCAGCTCGACGGAGCGCAGGGCGGCCGCCAGGGCCTGTTCGTCCCCGACGTCCAGGGCCGTGTCGGTCAGTTTGAGGACGTGTTCGTCGCCGTGTGCCAGGGCCCGTTCGAAGACCTCCTCGGGGGTGAACGTGCCCTGCGGGGTGTACGCGACGGGCGCGTCCGGCGCGTACATCGCGGTCACCGTCGCGGAGGCCTTCCAGGCGGCCCGCAGGCTCGGCACCCACAGGGCGCGGGGGAGGGCGGGCAGGGTGCGCAGGACGGCGTTGGGGGCGGTGGCGGCGTGGACCAGCATCGTCTCCTCACCGTGGCCATGCGTGGCGTACCGGTGGGTGGCCGCACGCACCAGTTCGGTCAGGCGGGTGAGGGCCTCGTCCGGGTCCGTGACGGAGGCCGCCCACACCGGCAGGCCTGTGACGCGGCCGAGCCGCGCCGGGAAGCCGCCGTCCCGTACGGCGATGGGCGCCACCGCGTCGAGAGCCGCGGCCGCGCTGCCCGCGCCGGGCAGCGGGGCGAGACCCGCGACGGGGTGGTGGCGGGCGGCCCAGTAGCCGAGGCCGTGGGCGAGTTCGGCCAGACGGGGCGCGGTGGCCTCGCCGGCCAGCAGGGTGCGTACGGCGTGGCCCACCCGGATCACCGGATGCGTCGAGCCGCCGTACAGGCCGGGCAGCAGCCGCGGCCACCACTGCGTCAGAACCTCCTGCCAGGGGTGCTCGGCGATCTCGCGCCCGAAGTAGCCGATCCAGTCGGCGGCGCGGCGTGGATCGCCGAGCGCGGAGCGCCAGTCGGCGGCCGTGACCGGCTCGACGCCGGAGGGGAACTCCTCGAGCTTGCGCGCGTACAGGTCGAGCCAGCGGTGCACGGCAGCGGCCTGCCCGCGGGCGGCGAGGGCCTCGACGGCCATCGGCGCGTGGTTGGTGAGCCGTCCGAGCCGTTCGGGCCCCGATCCGTGCAGCCGCTGGAGCGCCTCGTCCAGGGTCCCTGTCGTATCCATGGCCAAGACGGTAGGCGGATCACCCGGGCGGCGTAACCGGCCAGGGACGTAAGACCCGGCCTAGGTCCGCCGCCCGGGCGCGCTCGTATCCGGCGCGCTCGTATCCGGCGCGCTCGTGCCCGGTGCCGTGCGCCTACGGTGCTACGGGTGCCGGGACGAGGCCGTCGGCGACGAGGCCGGCCAGGACGGCCTCCCCGAGCGCGTGCACCGCGGACTGCGGGCGCACCATCACGGTGAACTCCTTGATCAGGCCCGCCTCGTCGACCTGCAGCAGGTCGATGCCGTGGATGCTCCTGCCGCCCACGGTGGCGCGGAACACCAGCACGGTCGACGGTGCCCCGGTGCCGTCGGCGCTGGTCTCGACCGTGCCGTCCAGGGTCCCCACGTAGTGGAAGTCCTCGAAGGTGCGCAGCAGGACACCGAAGAGCCCCATCACCATGGGCTTGCCCTCGAACGGGGTGAACTTCACGGGGCTGTACAGACGGACGTCGTCGTGGAACAGCTCGTCCAGCGCGCTGAGATCGCTGCGCTCGACGGCGGACCGGAAGCGTTCGGCGGCGGTCATGGCTCCTCCTGGTCGTCCGGCTCCGGACACCGGCACTCAGAAAATTGATTAGTCAGATTCTTGAGTATCATGGGGAGCGTCCACACGGAAGAGCGCGGAACGGCACGCCGGGACGGGCGGACGGAAGGGGAGCCGGGATGGCCCTGCGGCACGCGGTACTGGCCGCGCTCCTGGACGGGGAGCTCAGCGGCTACGAGCTGACGAAGGCGTTCGACATCGGCGTGGCCAACTTCTGGCACGCCCTGCCGCAGCAGCTCTACGCCGAACTGGCCAGGCTCGAGAAGGAGGGGCTGATCGCGGGCCGGGAGGTCGTCCAGGACAGCCGGCCCAACAAGCGCCTCTTCCACGTCACCGAGGACGGGGTCGGCGAGCTGGAGCGCTTCGCGGCGGCGGTCGGCAAACCCTCCTTCATCCGCGACGACCTGCTGGTGGCGGTGCAGGCCGCCGACGTCGTCGACGCCGGGGAGCTGATCGCCCGGCTCGGCGAGCGGGCCGCCTTCGCCGACGCCAAGATCGAGCTGTTCGAACGGCTTCTCGCACGGATGCGCGGCGACCGCGGCGAGGAGGAGTTCCTCGGCCGCGGCCGCCGCGTCGGCCCGTACCTCACCTGTCTGCGGGGCCTCGCCTTCGAGGAGGGCAACCGGGACTGGTGCCGGCGGGCCGCCGAGGTCCTGCGGCGGCGGGCCCGCGTCGCGGAGGAGCGCTGACGGCCTGCCGAGCCCGGCTCAGCCCGCCCGCAGGGCTGCCGTCAGCCAGGCGACCGCCGGGGACAGCGCGGGGGGTGCCTCCTGGCCGCCCACCCGCGCCAGCAGCTGCCAGTAGCGCTCATAGCGGGAGTCGTGGGAGATCTCCAGCCGTTCGGCCAGCCACGACCGGAACTCGGGACCGTCCGTACGGCCGGACAACTCCGCGTAGGCGGCGACGAGTTCCTCCACGACCGGACGGGCCGTCGGCGAGGCCGGGTCGATGCCCGCGGCCACCGCGCCGCCGGCGCGCTCGCGCAGCAACTCTGCCGTCCGGCGGGCCGCCGCCGGGTCCGGCCGTCCGCCGTCCGCGAGCGTGTGGCTCTGGTCGGCGACGGCCCGGCGGACGCCGGCCCTGAAGGCCTCGTCCTGGATCAGCTCCGCCAGCTCCACCCAGGCGCCCACCTGCTCCGGCGAGGCGTCGTCGGGGAGTTCGGGCAGCGCGGCGCGCATCATGGCCGGGAATCCGGGGTCGACGTCGATGCCGCTCACGATGTGGTCGACGAACTCGTCGACGAGGCGGCGGCGTTCACGGTCCGAGAGGGTGGCGAGTCGGTGCATCAGTTCCGTCTCCTGTGGTGAGGCCCCGCGCCCCGCGACCGTCCGCAGCACCGCCTGGCGGATCCGCAGGGTGCGGATCTGCACCTCCAGGGCCTCGGCGTGGGCCGCGGCGACCTCGGCGACGGTGACCCGGCTGTCCAGGATGGAGTGGACGGACGCGAGGTCGATGCCGAGGTCGCGCAGTGTGCGCACGAGGGCCAGGCGGTCCAGCGCGGCCCGGTCGTAGAGCCGGTAGCCGGCGGGTGTCCGATCGGTCGGCGGCACCACTCCGGTGTCCGACCAGTACCGGATGGTCTTCACGGTCAGACCGGTCAGCCGGGCCAGGTCACCGATGGTGTGGAGGGTGTCGTCGTCCATGTCCGCCATCCTGGGGTCTCCCGCCGCGGGAGACTCAAGCTCCCGCCCCGAGGGTGCGGCCCCGCGCTTGAGTGCCCGTACTCAGGTGCGATCCCGCCGCGGCTTCCAGACTCGCGTCATGACTCCTCCGGTCGATCGCTTCCCGACACGGCGCGCCGAGAACCGGACCGCCGTCGGGATGTTCCTCACCAGCCTCCTCCTGGCCGTCGCCACGTACGTCGCGGTCGGTCTGTGGGAGGTGACCCACACTTTCTGCCTCGACGGGCCGGGCTGCCCCGGGCCCGACGCCGTCGACCTCGCCGTGTACGGCTCCGTCCTCGGCCTGCCGGCCGTCTACTTCGCCGGTACGGCCGTGGTCCTGATGCGCCGCGGCGTCACGGCCGCCGCGGGCGTGCAGGCGGTCTTCCTGACGGGGTGGCTCGTGCCGGCGTCGGTGCTCGCCCTGAGGCTGCTCGCTTCGTGACCACCGCACCGCGCCTCACCACGCGCGGGCCTCGCGCAGCAGCAGGTCGCGGACGAGGCCGAGGTGCGGGTGGTGGCCGGCGCCCGGGCGCTGGACGAGGTGGGCGGTGTTGATGGGCGGGTCGTCGGGTTCCAGCAGCGGCACGAGCGTCCCCTCGGCCAGAGCGGCGGCGCACAGGTAGCGGGGGAGGACGGTGAAGCCCGCGCCGGCGGCGACGGCGGCCAGCACGCCCCGCAGGTCGGGTACGGTCACGGCGGCCTGGCCGGTGAGCCGGCGGCCGAACACATGGCGCCAGTAGCGGCGGGCGATCGGCAGGTCCTCGGCGTACGAGACGAGCGGGACGCCGCTCAGCGCGCCGGGCCCGCCGGACGCCACGTCCAGCCGGGCGGCCCGCGACGGGGCGGCCACCAGTACGAACTCCTCGTCCATCAGGGGGACGGCGCTGAGCAGCCGGCCGCGCGGGCGGTGCGTGGAGATCACCAGGTCGTGCTGTCCGGCCCGCAGCGACTCCAGCAGGTCGTCGGTGAGCCCGGTACCGATCCGCAGCCGTACCCCGCGCTCGACGAGCGGGGCCAGCGCCGGCAGCACACGCTCGCACAGCAGCTCCGCCGGGCCCCCGAGGCGGACCGGCTCGGCCGGGACGTCCGGGTCGCCGTGCCCGCGCTCGGCGACGGCGGCGAGCGCGTCGAGCGGTTCGGCCACCCGGCCGGCGAGCTCGTCGGCGAAGGGCGTGGCGGCGACCCCGCGGGGCAGCCGCTCGAAGAGCTCCCGGTCCAGCTGTCCTTCGAGCGTACGGATCTGGGTGGTCACCGTCGGCTGGGACAGTCCCAGGAGCCGGGCGGCCGCGGTGAACGAGCCGGAGCGGTGCACCGCGAGGAACGTGCGCAGCAGGGTCAGGTCCAGCGAACCCCCCGCGGCCCGGTGTTCCGGGCGCATTCCCGGAGACCCATTGGAATCCGTATGGCTCATGATGGCGATCCTATTGGAATCCGATGGGTGACCCGTCCTACCGTCGTGCTGTCCGGCCCGCCGCGACGCGGGCCGGCCGCAACCGACACCCCAAGGAGACCTCACATGGCGAAGATCCTGTTCGTCCTGACCGGCGCCTCGTCCTGGACGCTGTCCGACGGCACCGAGCACCCGACCGGCTTCTGGGCGGAGGAGGCCGTGACCCCGCACCGCGTCCTCACCGCCGCGGGGCACGAGGTCGTCGTCGCCACCCCGGGCGGCGTCGTCCCGGCCGTGGACCGGGGGAGTCTGGCCCCCGCGTTCAACGGCGGCGAGGAGGGCGCCCGGGCGGTCGCCGAGGAACTGGAGGCGATGACGGCGCTGCGGCACCCGATCAAGCTGGAGGAGGCGGATCTCGACGACTACGCCGCGGTGTTCTACCCCGGCGGGCACGGCCCGATGGAGGACCTCGCCGTCGACCCGGTCTCCGGCCGCCTGCTGACCGCCGCCCTCGACTCGGGCAAGCCGCTCGGCGTCGTCTGCCACGGCCCCGCGGCCCTGCTCGCCGCCGAACGGGCCGACGGCGCCTGGCCGTTCGCCGGCTACCGGCTGACCGCCTTCACCGATGCCGAGGAGACCCAGGCCGGGCTCGCGGACCGCGCCCCCTGGCTCCTGCAGGACCGGCTGGTCGCCCTCGGGGCGGACTTCCAGGAGGGCGAGCCCTGGGCGCCCCACGTGGTGGCCGACCGCAACCTGATCACCGGTCAGAACCCTGCCTCCTCCGGTCCGCTGGCCGAGCGCCTGCTCGCCGCGCTGGACTGAGGCTGGACCGGCCCGCCCGCGCCCCCGAGGATGGGGTGCCATGGAGATGGACAGCGTGGCCGACGCCGAGGCCCTGGCCCGCCTGGCGCACGAGGGCCAGACCGACCGCATCGGCGTGCCCTACATCGAGCACGTCCGGGCGGTCGCGGCGGGCCTCGCCGCCTTCGGCCCGGAACTGCAGATGGCCGGGCTCCTGCACGACGTCGTCGAGGACACCCCCTGGACCGCCGGCCGGCTGCGCGCCGCCGGCGTCCCGGACCGGGTCGTCGGCATCGTCGAGCAGGTCACCAACGAGCCCGGCGTGCCCTACGAGGAGAAGCTGCGGCGGATCGCCGCCTCCCGCGACGCGGCCCTGGTCAAGATCGCCGACAACGCCCACAACAGCCGTCCGGACCGGGCCGCGCGCCTCGACGAGGCGCAACGGCTGCGGCTGGCCGCCAAGTACCGCCGCGCACGGGCCGTTCTGTGGCCCGCGGTGCCCCGCGAGGACGTGGCCGCCATCCTCGCGGTCGTCAACACCGCGCTGCTGCCGGATCTTCCGCCGGCCGGCGGACCGCGGTGACCACCCGCTGCAGGCTGGCCAGCCAGATCGCGGCGTCCACGGCGTAGTACAGCAGCGGGTCCGGTGCCCGGCCGCCCGAGGCCGCGCAGACGTCGGCGATGACGGTGCGGTCCGTGGGCACGCTCCGCCGCGGTGACTCGTCGGGCGCCGGACGCATGGTCCCCGAGCGCAGGTCGTACGTCAGCGGCAGCGTCGTCAGCCGCAGATGGTGGGCCGCGTCCCGCAGGTGGGCGGCACTCAGCGGCCACGCCGCCAGCGCGCCCGGAGGGCAGTGGTCCACCAGGGTCTGCCCCATGGTCAGCACCCGGTTCCCGGCCAGCATGATCGCCTGGAAATCCGTCGGCAGGGCGGGCCCGGCCCCGGGAGTGTCGCGTTCGGTCGCGAACTGCGCGTAACTCGCCTCAGCGATCAGCTGGGCGAGCCGGGCCCTCGGCAGCGCGTCGCCCATCGTCCCCGTGCCGGTGATGCAGTCGGTGATCTGGGTGACCGCCCGGGTGCCCTGGTCCAGCAGCCGCGAACAGGCCCGCCCCAGCTCGCCCGTGCCGCCCCGCGGCCAGGCCAGCAGCCCGACGAGGGTGCCGGTCAGCACGCCCGTCACCACGTCCGCGATCCGGAACGCGGCGAGTTCGGGACCCGCGGGGGCGATCTGCGTGAAGGCGGTGGCCACCGCGACCGTGAAGAAGGCCTGGCCCCAGCCGAGTCCGAGCAGCGGCCCCGCGGTGAACGCCAGGAAGAACACCGGCGGCATCGCCACGGCGTACACCAGCGGGTGGTCGCCCACGAACACCAGCAGCAGCGCCGCCACCCCGGCCCCGACCAGCGTGCCCCGTACCGCGGGGACCACGGTCGTACGGGTGCCGGCGGCACTGGTGCGCATCACCGTCAGCGTGGTCAGCAGTGCCCAGAAGCCGTGCGACAGGTCGAGCCCGCCGGCGATCAGCCGCGCCGCGGCCAGCGCCAGCGCGATGCGCACGGCGTTCTGGAAGTAGACCGAGCGCGGCGTGAGATGCGCCCGCATCCGGTGCCCGTACAGCCTGACGGGCGACTGCCCCGCGTACCAGAACGGTCCCGGTCCCTCCGTGGGCCGCGTCGCCTCGGACCGCACCGGCGCGCCGAGCGCGATCCGCACCGACGTGACCAGGAAGGCCGCGGTGTACGCGATGTCGAGCGCGATCGCCCCGTCCCGCACCGTCGTCGCGGAGGCCGCCCCGGACACCGGCCGGCGGGCCCGGTGCGCCTCGAAGGCCTCCGCGGTGGCCGCGCACGGGGCGACCAGGGGCGCCGGCGCCTCGCCCCGCAGGGCCCGGGCGGCGCTGTGGCAGGCGGTGGCCGAGGCCAGCAGCATCCGCGACCGCGCGGCGTCGGGGGCCGGCGGGCGCTCCGCCGCGTCGTCCGCCAACTGCCCGGTCTGCGCCAGCAGGTGCCGCAGATACGCGGCGCCCTGGCACAGCGCCCGGTCGCGGGCCCCCGCGGACACCGGCCGCTCGTCCTTCGGCACATGGCTCATGCGCAACCGCTGCGCCGTCTCCAGCAGGCCCTCCGACCGCTCCCGCACCACCGGGGGCTCCAGCGCCAGCGACTGCAGGGCGTCCGCCGCGGCCTCGCACGCCTGGGCGAGCCGGTCCTGGTAGCGGCCCGGTGAGGGATCCGGCCACACGCAGACCTCGGCCGCCGCCATCAGCAGCACACCGACCACCAGACCGGACAGCCGCAGGCCCAGCGTCTCCGGCTGGTACGGGGGGAAGCACGGCAGGATGTAGAACAACTGCAGGCCGTTCGCGAGCCCGACCAGCTTCGGCCCGCCCACCCCCGCGTACGTCACCGCGAAGCCGACCCCGAGCATCCCCAGCGCCGCCGTCCAGTCGCTCACGGCCAGCGCCGTGCCCAGGGCCACCAGCAGCGCGGCCACCGGCAGCGCGGCCAGCAGCGTCCGGGCACGCTCACGCGGCGTACCCGGCACGTACGACAGGGCGCCGGAGGCGACCGCGCCGAAGAGGGCGTAGATCGCGACGACCGGGTCGCCGAAGCCGTAGCGCGCCACAAAGAAGCTCAGGCACGCCACCAGCGTCACCCGAGCGGAACGGCGCACCGCCCGAAGACCCGGATCACGGGCCCGCACCCACTCCAGCCCACCGCGACCGGGCACCCGCGGCCTCCTCGCTGCTCAGGTCCACGACACGCCGGACCCCTCCAGATCACCGTAGGCCGGGCGGCACCGCCCGGCCACCGCGCCGTCCTGACCGGTCCGCGCCTCACAGGCGCACGGTGACCAGCGCGATGTCGTCCGCCGCGCCCCCGGTGACGCCGAGCCGGGTCAGCAGGGCGTCCGCGAGCGGTTCCGCGCCGAGCCGGGGCTTCTCGGCGAGCGCCGAGGTCAACCGGGCCAGGCCCGTGTAGATGTCCTCACCGCGGCGCTCGATCAGCCCGTCGGTGTAGAGCACCAGCGTGTCCCCCGGCCGGTAGGAGACGGCCGCCTGCGGTCGGGGGACGTGGGCGGGACGGGCCCCCAGGGGCGGGTCGGTCGCCTGGTCCAGCAGTTCGCAGCGGCCGTCGCCATGGAGCAAAACGGGCGGCGGATGCCCGGCGCTGCTGTAGCTGACCGTGTGCCGCTCCTTGTCGATCAGCGCGCTGAAGGCCGTGGTGGCGAGGGCGCCTTCCACACAGCGGGCGTACTGGCCGACGACCTCCAGGGCCTTGGCGGGCCCGTCGACGGTGCGCATCGCCGCGCTCAGCGCGCTGCGCAGCATCCCCATCACGCTGGCGGCCTCCAGACCGTGGCCCACGACGTCGCCGACCGCCACCGCGTAGCAGCCCGGCGAGAGGTTGACCACGTCGTACCAGTCGCCGCACACGTTCAGCGAGCCCGCCGCCGGCAGGTAGCGCACCGCGATGTCCTCGTGCTGGACCAGGTCCGGGGAGTGCAGCATGGCCTCCTGCAGCGTCAGGGCGACCTTCCGTTCGCGGGCGTGGGCCTCGCGCAGTTGGTCGTTGAGGCGCTGCAGTTCCCGGGCCCGCGCGTACATCTCGGCCTCCATCGCCTGCTCCCGCTCGCTCAGCTCGGAGCCCTGCAGCCCGTGCCGGTGCCTGCGGGCCTGGACGAACGCCGTCACGTCCTCGACCCGGTGGATGATCCACGCCACCGTGCCGTCCGGCCCGAGGACGGGCGTGTTGATCGGGCTCCACCAGCGCTCCTCGAACCTCCCCGGCTCGGCCACCAGCGGGATGTCGTAGCGCTGCGCCGCCATCGTGTCGGGCTCGCGGGAGGCCAGCACCCGTTGCAGGGAGGCGCTGAGGTTGCGCACCCCGTCGGCCAGCGGGTCGGCGGGGTTGTCGGGGAACGCGTCGAAGATGTACTGCCCGACCAGGTCGTCCCGGGTGCGCCGGGTCGCCTCCAGGTACGCCCGGTTGACGCTCACGATGACGAGCGCCGCGTCCAGTACCAGGTACGGGCTGGGCGTCGCCGCGAAGAGCGCCGCGTAGTCGATCCGCGGTGCCGCCGCGGTGTGCTGCTCGTCGTCCCCCCGCTCGGGCAGGGCCACCCCACCAATCTATAAGGCGCCCGGTGTCCTCACCTGTTCGCGCGGCGGGCGGACCCCGGCCGGGCCGCCGGCGCTCAGCCCGCGGCGAGCGAGGTACGGGACTCCAGGTCGCGGCGCGTGGCGTCGCCGTACTCGCCGCTCTCGTCGCCGCGGACGCCGTACCAGACCTGGAAGCGGGCGACGGCCGCCGCGAGGCGCCCGTCGAAGCGGCCGTCGACCGCGCCGCCCGCGTACACGTCCGGGATCCGCAGGAGCCGGGCCTGCAGTTCGCTGACGGCCGGTCCGGTGTCGCCCCGGCGGAGCACCCCGCCGATCGTGCCCGCGCCGGGGGAGCCGGGAGCCGTGGCCGTGGGCGCGCCGGGAGCGGCGGGTGCGGCGCCCTGCGGCGCGCGGGGGTGGAGGACGCCGGGGGCGAACAGGGCCAGCGCGAGCGCGAATCCGGCGGCCCCGCCGGTGCCGGTCAGCACCGCGACGCGCAGGGCGCGCGTGGTACGCGGGGGGCGCCGCGGCGGCCGTTCCGTCCGGGCCCCGGCCCGGGGGTCCGCACGCGGTGGTGCGGGCCGTCGTGGGGGCGGTGCGGTGCGCGGCAGCGGCTGGGTGTCGGGGCCGCCGTCCCGGGGCGGGGTGGGCCCGGTGGAACCGCCGGCCGGGCGGAACAGGTCGAGGGAGTCCTCCCACGGCTCGTCCGGCCCCCCGGATGCCTCCCGCGCGGGGATGATGCGCGTCGGCTCGATCATGCGGCGCCGTGACGGTCCTCCGCCGGACGGGTTCGGCACAGCGGTCCCCCTGTTCTCCCCCCGTCATCCGTTACGGGCCGACCACGCTAGGACCCGCCGGTGGGCGAAGGCCCGGAATCGCCGAACTCGTCGCGGGAAGGGTTGTGTTGGGGTATGCGCCCGGTCTCCGGCGGCGACCGGGCGGGGACCCTGCCGACCTCGTGGGGGGCCGGTCGCCTATCGTCGTGCTGCGGAGACCGCTCCGCGGCTGACGGCACCAAGTGGAGGACGACTGTGCGCTACCGGGACCTGGGACGCAGCGGGCTGCGGGTGTCGGAGATCGGCTACGGAGCCTGGGGGATCGGCGAGTCCGCGTGGGTGGGCGCCACCGAGGACGAGTCCGTACGCGCCCTGAACCGGGCCGTCGACCTCGGGGTGAACCTCATCGACACCGCCCGCGGCTACGGCGAGAGCGAGCGCATCGTCGGACGGGTCGTCCGCGAACGCGCCCGCGCCGGCGAGGAGGTCCTCGTGGCCACCAAAGTGCCGCCGAAGAACCGGCTGTGGCCCGCGCCCGACGGTGTCGACCCCGCCGAGGCGTTCCCCGGCGACCACATCCGCGAGAGCCTCGACACCAGCCTGCGGGCGAGCGGCCTCGACCACTTCGACGTCCTCCAGTTCCACGTCTGGAGCGACGAGTGGGTCCGCCGCGGGGACTGGGCGGAGACCGTCGCCGACCTCAAGAAGCAGGGCAAGATCCGGCTCTTCGGCGTGTCCGTCAACGACCACGAGCCGGACAACGCCCTCGCCCTGGTCCGCAGCGGCCTCGTGGACACGGTGCAGGTGATCTACAACGTCTTCGACCAGGCGCCGGCCGACGCGCTGCTGCCCGCCTGCCAGGAGCACGGCGTCGGCGTCATCGTCCGGGTGGCCCTCGACGAGGGCGGCCTCACCGGCCGGATCACCGCCGGGACCGACTTCCCCGAAGGCGACTTCCGCAACCGCTACTTCCGCGACGACCGGCCCGCGCAGGTGGAGCGGCACGTGGACGCCGTCGTCGCCGACCTCGGCATCGAGCGGGACGACATGGCGGAGACCGCCCTGCGGTTCGTGCTGAGCGCCCCCGCGGTCTCCACCGTCATCCCCGGCATGCGGTCGGTGCGCAACGTCGAGCGGAACACCGCGCTGAGCGACGGACGCCCCCTGACGCCGGAACAACTCGCCGTGCTGGCCGGGCACCGCTGGGAGCGCAACTTCTACGGCTGACCGGCCCGGCCGCCCGCAGCATGAACGCCCCCCTTGCGGGAAGGCGCGCTTCCGGACAGAACGGATCGTTCACGGAGGTGGCCATGTCAGCGTCGACGGCTCACGCCGACCCGCCGGGGGCGTTGCGGACCGATGTCCCGGCCCGCCTGGACCGGCTGCCGTGGACCCGCTGGCACTGGCGCATCGTGATCGGTCTCGGCACCGTGTGGATCCTCGACGGCCTCGAGGTCACCATCGTCGGCAACATGGCGGGCCGGCTCGCCGAGCAGGGCAGCGGCATTGACATCAGCACCGCCCAGGTCACCACGCTGGCGGCCGCCGTGTACGTCGCGGGGGCGTGCCTGGGCGCGCTGTTCTTCGGCAGGCTGACCGACCGGCTCGGCCGCAAGAAGCTGTTCATGGTGACCCTGGCCGTCTATCTCGCGGCCACGGCCGTCACCGCGGTGTCGTGGACCGCCTGGTTCTTCATCCTGTGCCGCTTCTTCACCGGGTTCGGCATCGGCGGCGAGTACGCCGCCATCAACTCGGCGATCGACGAGCTGATTCCGGCCCGGGTGCGCGGCCGGATCGACCTGATCATCAACGGCAGCTTCTGGATCGGCGCCGCCGCGGGCGCGTTCGCGTCCATCGCCCTGCTGGACACCTCGCTGTTCGCCGGCGACGTCGGCTGGCGGCTCGCCTTCGGCATCGGCGTCGTCCTGGGGCTGGTCATCCTGCTGGTGCGCCGCCATGTGCCGGAGAGCCCGCGCTGGTTGTTCACCCACGGCCGGGCCGAGGAGGCCGAACGCCTCGTCGCGGACGTGGAGCGCACGGTCGCCGAGGAGAGCGGCAAGCCCCTGCCGGAGCCGGGCGAGAGCATCCTCATCCGCCCCCGCGGCGAACTGGGCTTCCTGACCATCGCCCGCACCGTCACCCGCGCGTACCCGCGCCGCACCCTGCTCGGCCTCGCGCTCTTCTCCGGCCAGGCCTTCCTCTACAACTCCGTCACCTTCGGCTACGCGGTCATCCTCACCACCTTCTTCGACGTGCCGAAAGGCGAGACGGGCTACTACTTCGCCGTCATCGCGGTCGGCAACTTCCTCGGCCCGCTGCTGCTCGGCCACCTCTTCGACTCCGTGGGCCGCAAGCCGATGATCACCGGCAGCTACGTGGGCTCCGGGCTGCTCCTGTTCGGCACGGCCTATCTGTTCCAGCAGGGCGCCCTGAGCGCGGTGACGATGACGGCCTGCTGGACCGCGGTGCTGTTCCTCGCCTCCGCGGGCGCCAGCGCCGCCTATCTGACGGTCAGCGAGATCTTCCCGCTGGAGACCCGGGCGCTGTGCATCGCCTTCTTCTACGCCGTCGGCACCGCCCTCGGCGGCATCACCGGCCCCCTGCTCTTCAACGGCCTGGTCGGCAGCGGCGAGCCCGCCGACACCACCCTCGCCTTCTGCCTCGGCGCGACCCTGATGACGCTGGCGGGGCTGGTCGAGGCGGCCATCGGCGTCCGGGCCGAGCGGCGCAGCCTGGAGTCGCTGGCAGCCCCGCTCAGCGCCGTCGAGGAACCGGCGGGGACCTCCGGCACCGCCGGCGCGCGCTCCTGACCGCTTCGCCGGCGCCCCCGGGGCGGGTATCGTCCGGTGGGTCGTGGGCAACCCGGGCAACCCAGGGTGAGGACCGCAGTGCGAAAGATCATCATGCAGATGTCGGTGTCCCTCGACGGCTACTTCGAGGGCCCCGACCGCGAGATCGACTGGCACCTCGTGGACGAGGAGCTGCACCTCCACATGAACGAGGGGCTGAAGGCGATGGGCGGCTTCCTCAGCGGCCGCGTCGGCCATGAGCTCATGGCCGCCTACTGGCCGACGGCCGACGCCGACCCGCAGAGCAGCCCCGCCGTGGCCGAGTTCGCCGGGATCTGGCGCGACATGCCGAAGTACGTGTACTCGCGGACGCTGGAGCGGGCCGACTGGAACACCACGATCGTGCGCGACGTCGTCGCCGAGGAGGTCCGGGAACTCAAGGCCCGGCCCGGCGGCGACCTGGTGCTCGGCGGGGCCGACCTCGCCGCCTCCTTCCTGCGGCTGGGCCTGGTCGACGAGTTCCGGATCTACGTCCACCCCGTCCTGCTGGGCCGGGGCAGGACGCCCTTCCCGGACGCCGGCACCCTCACCGCGCTCCGGCGCACCGGGACCCGGACCTTCGGCAACGGGGTCGTGCTGCTCCAGTACGAGCGCGCCGAGGCCCAGGCCGACGTGCGCCGCTGATGCGCGGCCGGGCCGTTAGAGCGCGCCGCGTTCCACGCAGCCGCGCAGGAACGCGGCCTGCCCCGCGTGCTGCAGATCGTCCGAGACGACGCTGACCAGCCGCACCGCCAGCGTCACCGGCGGATCCCAGCTGGTGTCGACGACGCGCGGGAAGTCCGCCTCGCGCAGCGTCGACAGATAGCCCAGGGTGCGGTCGCACACCGCGTCGTGATACCCGGTCAGCAGCTCGCCCGACTCGACGCGCAGCGCGGCGACGTCCTTGGGACGGTGGCCGTACCCGGTGTCGTACGGCGCGAATGGCAGGCCGAAGCGGTCGGCCCAGCCGTCGCCGGTCCACAGCTGCTCGGTGCCCGCGACGCCGGCCACATGGTCGTCCTGAATGCGCGTCAGGTGCCAGATCAGCCAGGCGATCGAGTTGGCCCCCCGGTCGGGCCGCGCGTGCAGGCCTTCCGGGGCGATGCCCTCGACGGCCTCGTGCACGGCCTCCCGGATCCTGCCGAAGGCGTCGGCGAGGAGATCTGCGCTCTTCATGCGTGCTCCCTCGGTTCCTGTGCCACTCCGCCCACGCTAGGCGTGCCGCCCCGCCGCGGCCACCAGAGCACCCGGCACCCGGCCCCGCCGTGCGTCAGCGGATCGCCAGGACCAGGGCCACGACGTAGTGCTCGTCCACCATGCCGTCGGGGAACTGCCGGGCCAGGTGCTCCCGTTCGGCGGCGAGGAAGGCCCGGGAGCGCTCCTCGCCGCTCACCAGGAACGCCGACTGGGTGCCGATGTTCGCCAGGTGCACCTCGACGGGCACCCGCCGCGACCACGGCACCCGGAGCTCGGTGAACCCCGGCCCGTCCGGCAGCCGCCCCGCGCGGGGGTGGGACAGCGCCGCGAAGAAGCCGCGCAGCCGCGTCTGCTCGGCGGCGATCCACGGCACCGAGATGTCGGGGTCGTTGCGCCACAGGGCGAACGCGCCGCCCGGCCGCAGCACCCGCAGGGCCTCCGGCACCGACCGCCGGGGATCGGTCCAGTGCCACGCCTGGGCGTACGTGACGAAGTCGAAGGCGCCGGAGGCCAGCGGCAGCCGGTCGCCGTCCCCGCGGACCAGGGCGACGTCCGGCAGGTTGCGGCGCAGCTCCGCGGCCATGCCGTCGCCGGGCTCCACGGCCACGACCCGGGCGCCGCGGTCGTGCAGCAGCGCGGTGGCGATGCCCGTCCCGGCGCCCACGTCGGCGACCAGGGCACCGCTCAGCGGGCGCCCCGCCAGCTCCTCGACGGCGTCGAGGAGGGCGGGCGGGTAGGAGGGGCGGTTCGCGGCGTACCGTCCGGCGGCACGGTCGAAGGAGCGGGCGCGAGGTGAACCGGTCATACGTCCATGATCCTCCGCCCCGGCCCTCCGGCGACGACCGGTCAGTCCCAGCCTCCCGAGCCGTAGGCCCCGGCGCCCGCGGCGGGGCGGATCCACCGCGTGGCCAGGAACGCGAGGCAGCTCACGGCGACGATCAGCAGACCGGGGCCGATGCCGCCGCCGCTGCCGATCGCGCCCAGGGACGTCGGATCGCTCGCGGTGCCCGGGTAGACCGGCGCGCCGCCCGGAGCCGTCGGGGCGCCGGGCACCCCAGGCGCCGCCTGCTGCCCGCCCTGGCCGGTCCCGGAGCCGCCCGAACCGCCTCCCGCGCCGCCGCCCGCCTCACGGGTGGGCGCACCCGCGCTGGCGGACGGCGTACCCGGCGTTTCGCCGCCGGCGGCCGGCGTCGCGGCGTCGCCGCCGTCCGTGGCGCGCGGCAGGCTCACACCGAGCGCGGCCATCGCCGTGCTCACCGGCTGGAAGAAGGTGATGCCGCCGGCGGTGCAGTCGCCGCTGCCGCCCGAGGTGATCCCCAGCGCGAAGCCCTGGGCGAACAGGGGGCCGCCGCTGTCACCGGGCTCGGCGCACACGGTGGTCTGTATGAGACCGCTGACCGCGCCCTCGGGGTAGTTGACCGTCGCGTTCAGTCCGGTGACCTGACCGGAGTGCAGCCCCGAGGTGCTGCCGCTGCGGAAGACCTCCTGACCCACGAACGGGTCGGCCGCGCCCGTGATGCGGACCACGCGGCCGGAGCCGACCCCGACGACGCTGCTGTGGTCCGAGCCGTCGTTCTGGTACTGCACGAGCGAGAAGTCGCCGCCGGGGAACGAGGTCGAGACGGTGGTGCCGACGGGCTTGGTCCCCTGGTTGTCGGCGAACCAGCCGGTGCCCGGCGGCCCGCAGTGACCGGCCGTCAGGATGAAGTCGGTCGTGCCGTTGGTGACGTTGAAGCCGGCGGAACAGCGGCTGCCCCGGGTCAGGATCGGCGCCGCCCCCGCGGTCCTGGTCGTGAAGGCGGCCTCGGTGCGCTCCATGCGCACCTGCGCGCCGATGCCGTCCGCGACGGACTGCAGCCGTGCCCACTCCTGCGCGGAGACCGTGCTGTCGGCCAGCACGAGGACCTCGTTGGAGACCGGGTCCACCGACCAGGCCGTGCCGGGCACGCGCGGGGCCTCCCGCAGCTCGCCGGCCGCGTCCTGCAGGTCACGCATGCTGTAGCGGACGACCTCCGCCCGGGCGCCCGCCCGGGCGACCTCGGCCGCGGTGTCCTCGTCGGTCACGGCGACCACCGGGCGGCCCTCGTCGTCCACCCAGCTGCCGCCGGTGCGGGCGTCGCCGAGTCGCGCCGCCAGGTCTCTGGCGAGGCCCGCCGCGTCCGCCGGGCCCCGCGCGCCGTCGGGTGCGTCCAGCACCCGGCTGCCGCTCCTGGGCTGCGTGCCGTCGGGGGCCGCCCCGAAGGCCTGCGACATCATGACTCCGCCGCAGACGACTCCCGCGACGGCCACGAGTCGCAGCGCGCGCTGCACCTGACGCCGTTTGCGCCTCACCGTGCCCCCAATATCCGCTTATGTACCTGCAGGTCACCGGCATGAGCTGCCGCGGGTCCCGAGCGGGGACCCGGCCTTCCATACGTGCGCGGGAGCCGCAGTGCTCACCGCTCGCGCCGAAGATGCGGAACGCTCCCGGGTGCCCGGGGCGGTGAAGCGCTCTATGGTGGCCGGGGCGCCGGACCCGGCGATCCAGCGAGGCATCGAGGAGCGACATGGGCGGTCAGTTCGAGGCGGTCGTCGAGGTCGGCCGTCCCGTGGCGGAGGTCTTCGCCTTCCTCGCGGACGGGCGCAACGACCCGAAGTTCAGCCCCAGGGTGCAGGAGATCCTGCGGACGCCGGACGCCCCGACCGCGGTCGGCACGGTGTTCACCAGCATCGTGAAGGACGCCGGGATGAAGTCCCACCGGGAGTTCCGGATCACCGAGTTCGACCCGCCCAACCGGATCCGCTGGACCGAGCAGTCGAAGAACCTGGTCACCGCCGAGGGCGGTTACGACCTGGAGCCGGTCTCCGAGACCACCACCAGGGTGCGGATCTTCAACCACCTGGAAGGGCACGGTCTCGGGAAGCTGCTGGTGGGACTCGCGCTGAGCGCCGCACGCAAGGACGCACCGGCGTTCGGCCAGCGGATCAAGGCCGCCGTCGAGGCCTCCTGACCCGGCCGCCGGCCCGTGCCGCCGTCGCGGCACAGGTCACCCGGGCCCGCCGCCGACAGCGGACCCGGGTGACGTACTCGGGGGTTGCGCTCGCCGAGGCCGGACGGCGGCCCGGCGGATCAGTAGGCGCGGCGGATCAGTAGCGGAGCACCGCCGCGATCCGGTCGTGCTCCACGAGGCTGTCCGGCGCCACGAAGCGGACCTCGGCGCCCTTGTCGAGTGCGGTCTC
Source organism: Actinacidiphila glaucinigra (assembly GCF_900188405.1). Taxonomy (GTDB): domain Bacteria; phylum Actinomycetota; class Actinomycetes; order Streptomycetales; family Streptomycetaceae; genus Actinacidiphila; species Actinacidiphila glaucinigra. Next base: position 91,422 of record NZ_FZOF01000022.1, read on the forward strand.
CACCAGCTCGTCCACGATGTCCTCGCGGATGCCCTCCTCGAAGCCGCCCGCCTCCGGCGCGTCACCGTCGACCGGCGTGAGATGACCGTCGCTCAGGCGCACCGCGCGCTGGAAGTCCTCCTCGACCACGACGAGTTCGGCGCGGCCCTCGCACACCGACTCCCACACCTCGTCCAGCCCGGCCGCGAAGATCCTGCGGCCGCGGGCGTCCACCAGCCTGCGGCCGATGCGTTCCGCCTCCCGCTCCGCGAACTCCTTCTGCGCCGGGGCGAGTTCCTGGAGCAGCGCCGGCGCGGGGCCGTTCGCCAGGCCGCCCTTGTGCACGACGGCCACCGCGGCGTCTGCGGCGGTGCCGACCTCCTTGAGCAGGGCGACCGCGTCCGGCAGGCCGACCAGGTACAGCGGCCGGTCGTCGGCGGCCAGGAGCACGGCGAGCGCGCTGTCGACGGACCTCAGGAACCGCCGCGTCTCCTCGTCCCGGAAGGTGCTCGGGTGGTCCCCGACCTGCTCCTGACGCTCGGGGTCCCACTGCACGGGATCAGGCTCCAGCGGGAAGCCCCGGGCGTCCTGCGGGTGCAGCGACTGGCCGCTGCCGCCCCACAGCGTGGCCCGGTCGGCCGCCACCGTGAGCACCCAGTACGGGCGGGCCCTGGCCTTCGCGGCGACCAGATTGCGGGTGAGGAAGCTGTCGCTGAGCACCACGCGCTCGGGGACGGCCCGGGGCAGGGTCCAGATCTGGTGGTCCCGTTCCGTGGCGTACATCACGAGCCCGTCCAGCGAGTAGCGCAGGTCGACCTCGGCGGCGGCCGCCTTGAGCTGAGTTTTGATGGCCATCCGGGCCCGGCGGGACGCCTCGGGATCGTGCTCGATCCGGCGCTCGGCCTCGGCGAGAAGATTGCGCAGCCGTACGGCGTCCTGGGCGTTGTCCGGTTGGCGCCGGTGCGTCGGCATGGTCAGCGACACCGCCGGATAAGGCCTGGTCGCGCGCAGTTCTCGCAGGGTGCCGACCGTCAGGGCATCGGTTTCCATGATCGCCTCCCTGAGGGGTCCGCGGTTGCGCCCCGCGGACGGGGGCAGCCCACACCCCGAGCCTCGCACACCAGCCGGGCCGCCGCCTTTCGGGGACGGCCCGGGCGGCGTGACGTTCAGGCGCCGTTGCGGTGGTGCGCGCCGAAGCCGGAGTCCCAGGCCCACATGTGGGTGCAGCCGGGGCACTGCAGATGCAGCACGGGTCCCTTGTTCGACAGCAAGTAGCGCCAGTGGTCGGGGCAGTTGCGGCCCGCGGCGCAGGTGGCGCACTCGCGGTGGTCCGCGCAGCGCGGGCAGGGGACCCACGCCCGGCGGCCCGGGTCGGCCGTCGGATCAATCGGAAGCAGCACCGTCGTCCTCCCCGGTCGCCTCACGGGGCGGCAGCACACCGGCGGCCACGAGCGTGCGGTACACCGCTTCCTGCTCCTCGTCGAGGCCGGAGTAGAGCAGCCGGTAGGCCGCGTCCTCCCCGCGAAGCACGGCCACCGGGTCCCAGTCGTCGCCGAGGGCGGCGAGGACCTCGGCCCGGCGGCGGGTCTCGTGGTCGGTGAAGTCCAGCTCGAACGCGTGGAGGCGGTCCGGGGTGTCGTCGTCGTTCATGTCGCCCGCTCCCGGGGCAATCGGGGATGAATCCACTCTGTGTAACAAAGTGTCGTGCCCTGGGGAAAGCTTTTCCCGCCCCGATGTGACGAACTCCATGCGGCTCCGCCGCTGGTCAGGGACGTACCAGCGGCGGAGCGCCAGGGAGCCGGACCCCGCTCAGGAGCGCCGGGCGGCCTTGCGGCGGACCGTCCCGAAGGACGGGAACGACCTGCGAGGGCCCGGCTCCGCGGCCTTGGCGCCCTTCGCGGCCCCCTTCCGGGCGCCCTTCCCGGCTGCCGCGGACTTCCCGGTCTTCCCCGCCGTGCTGGTCTTCCCGGCCGCGCCGCTCCCGCGACCCCGGAACGCCTTGGTGATCCTCGACGTCCTGGTGCCGGCCGCGGGCTTCGCCGCCGGGGCCGGGTCCTCTGCGGGGCCCGCCGGGCGGACGTCGTGCACGGCACGGCCCAGGCGGCGCCCGAAGAGCAGGTAGCCCAGCAGGGCACCGGCGGTGTTCATGATCACGTCATCGACGTCGAAGGCACGGCCCTGCACCACCGCCCCCTGCGCCAGTTCCACGAGGATCATCACCAGCCCGGTCGTCACCACCACGCGCAGCGCCCCGCGCGCCTTGGGCGCCAGCACCGGGAGCAGCACGCCGAAGGGCATGCCCAGCAGCACGTTCCCCCCGACCTGCCGCACGGCGCCCGCCACCGTGTAGCGCTCGTAGTACTGCCGCAGTGAGGCACCCGGCTGCAGATTCGCGTGCGCGAGCCCCTCCGAGGCGTACGACGGCGCCAGTGTCGCCCGGGCCAGCACCGCCCCGAACGCGACCATCGCCACGAACGCCAGCGCCATCGCCGCCCACCGGGCAAGCGCGGCCAGCGGTGACCGCCGGCCCTCTCCCGATCCTTCCGCCGTACGCCCGCGCACCGCCGATCGAGCCACGGACTACCCCCTCCTCTTGGTCTGTTCCGGTCGTGGTCTCCCCGTGTCACAGACCGGATACCCCAAGCGCCCCCCGCGATGCCATCGACCGCCGTGCGGTGCCGGTCAACTCGGGGGCGCCGCCCGCCCGGAAGGCGGCGGGGGTGCCGCGGGCGGACCACCGCCCGCGCGGCCGGCGGCCGGCACCAGGGCGGGCAGCCGGCTGATCGCCAGGACGGCCGCGTCGTCGTCGAGGCAGCCGCCCACGTGGGCGAGGAGATCGGCGCACAGGCGGTCCACCAGAGCCTCGGGATCACCGGCCGGCTGTCCGGCCAGCCGGCCGGTCAGCGGGTAGAACGCGCCGGACGCGTCACGTGCCTCGACGACCCCGTCGGTGTACAGCAGCAGGGTGTCGCCCGGCCCGAAGGGGAACGTCCGCACCGTGGGCTCCTCGCCGGCCCCGCCGACGAACTGCGTCAGCCCCAGCGGCGGCGCGGGCGCGGGCATGTCCAGCGAGGTCACCCGGCCGTCGTGCAGTACCAGCGGCGGGGGATGACCGCAGGTGACGAGGTGGACCACCGGCTTGTCGTCCGGTATGTCGGCGACGACGGCGGTGACGAACGACTCGGCCTCGTCCTCGGCCCGTCCGGCCTCCGCGGCGGGATCGGTGAGCTCCGACGACAGGGCCCGCTCCAGCCACAGGACCAGGGCCGGCAGCTCCGCCTGCCGGTGGGCCACGGCACGGAAGGCGCCCAGGGTCAGCGCGGCCTCGTTCACCGCCTCCATGCCCTTGCCGCGGACGTCGCCCACGATCACCCGGGTGCCGCCGTCCGTCCGCACCGCCGCGTACAGGTCCCCGCCGATCTGCGCCTCCGCCTCCGCGGCGAGGTAGACCGAGGCGACGCACAGCGGTCCGATGCGCCGGGGGATGGGCCGCAGCAGCACCCGCTGCGCGGTCTCGGCCACCGAACGCAGCCGGGTCACCTGCCGCTGGTGCTTGACGCGCAGATGGGCGAAGAAGGTCGCCAGCACCGACATCAGGGCCAGGGTGGCGATCTGCGCCGAGTGGTTGAGGTCCAGGGGCGTCGTGCGCACCCCCGCCACGAGGATCTGCGCGGCCACCGCGACCCCGCCGACGATCGCCGTCGTCCTGGCACCGGCGAACGACGCGGTGATCGCGGGGGCGGCGACCAGGAACGGTCCCAGATGGACGTCGGGCGGCGCCATGATGTCGACGGCGGTGACCACCAGGATCAGCATGATCATGGCAGCCACCAGGAGATGCCCGGGCCGCCACGACCGCCCCCACTGCCCCAGGCGCCGTGCCACATCCATTACTCCTGGATACACCCGCGCCCCTGGCCCTGCCCGCCGGTGGGGTTCCGCGCCTCAGGAGCGCCACTTCTCCCGGACCAGCACCTCCTGGATGCGCCAGCCCGTCCCGGTGTGCCGCAGGCCGAACGTGTAACGGCCGCCGCACACGAAGTTGGGGGCCGTCGTCTTCGTCCCCGGGTCGTCCAGCCGCATGGGGTTGACGTAGTCGGCCAGCGCCACGGCCGAGGGGGGCTCGAGGGTGATCCGGCGGTTGACGATCAGGTGCTGGCGCACGGGGAACAGCCGCATCGTCGAGGCGAGCCAGTCGGCGATCTCGGTGGCGGGACCGGCGATGCCGCCCGCGGAGGTGTAGTCGGCCCGGCCGTCCGGGGTGAAGAGCGCGACGTACGCCGTCCAGTCGCCGTCGTCGACGGCCGCCCCGTAGCCGCTGATCAGCTCGTCCACGGCCAGCCGGTCCAGCAGGGTCTCCCACTCCGCTCGCGTCGTCATCGGCACAGTGTTGGGCACACGGCGCGAAGAGCCAAGACACGTGCGGCGGTCAACCGCGCCGGGAACCGGCCGAAGGCGTCAATCCGGCAGCGGGATGCGCATGCCCACCGAGCCCCGCAGATCGAGCCACGCGGCGGAAGGCCCACGGACCAGCCGCATGATCACGGTGTCGCAGCCGGGACAGCGCGCCACCAGACCGGGAGCGTGGTCGTACACGCGCAGCGAGGCGACCGGCCCGGTGAGTCCGCAGCCCACGCAGCGGCCCACGGCGGCCGTCATGTCCACCGCGAAGATCTCCCGGAGCGGTCCGGCCAGCGCGTTGCCGTCGGTGTACGCGTCCGTGCCCTGTGCGCTCATCCCAGCCTCCCGTCGGCCCGGCCGTCCCCGGCGCCACCCACCCTACGCAGCCGACGCCCACCCCGCCCGCGCACGCGGTCCGCCCACCCGCCGTACGGCCCCGGCACAGCCGGTGGCGTGCGGGTTTCCCGGCATTGGGATCATGTCCCCATGGCCCGCACCGCTGCTCCGGATCCCCACGACACGACGCCTGTGCACGACGCCGCCCCGGTGAACCACGTCGAGGAGGTCGGCCCCCTCCCGCGGCGGGGCCGTGCACCGGAACCGCCCCCTGCCCCGCGGGGGAGCAGCGGCTTCCACGTCCCCGAAGCCGCCTGTTTCCGCGAAGTGTTCGGCGTCGCGCCCGTGCCGGAGGAGGGCTGCGAACACGTGGAGGTCCTTGAGCTCGTGGTCGACGAGCACGACGTCCTCTGCTTCTCGTACGACGTCATCCTCGGCTCGTTCATGGTCCGCTGGCTGCGCGACGACGACGAGATTCTCAGCGTCTACCGGGAGGGCGCGCGCGGGATCCGGATCGAGGACGGTGTCCGGGAGAAGTACATAGTGGTGCACTTCGAGTTGGGGGGACACGAAGGGAGCCTGAGCATTCGGGTGTACCCGGACGTCTCCGTGAGCGATCGTCTGATGGACACATGAGACCGCGTTCGGAAGCAGGCCGTAGGACAATCGATCGATGACGCACCCCATGCATCGTGACCGCTCCCTCCACGAGCTCGAACGCGAACAATGGCCGGCTCCGTCGGCCGACGACACCCGCCTCATCGCCACCGCACTCGCCTTGCGGCATCGGCCGATCGGCGAGCTGGCCGTCGAGGACATGCGCTTGCTGATCGGGCAGGACATCGGTCTGCCCTACCTTCTGCCACGTGCACTGGAGGTGCTCCGGGAGAATCCGATGGCGGAGGGGCACATGTACGAAGGGGATCTGCTGTCCGCGGTCCTCACCGCGAACCCGGCGGTCTTGGCCGGGTTCCCCGAACTCGGCCGGGAGCTTCGCGCGATCATCTCGGGGCTGACGGGTCTACCCCCTGACCTGCAACAAAAGGCCGATCGTTTCCTGGCTCCCCAGGACGCCGACGCAGGGCGTCACCCGTGACCGTGCCCCGCCCCTTCGTCAGCGCAGTTCGAACGTGAGCAGCGGCTCGGCGAACACGGGCGCCGGCGCGTCGGGATCCGCGGCGACAGCCTCCTCCAGGCGGCGGAAGCCGGCTTCCACCTCCTCGGGGCCGAGCTGAGCGAAGAACGAGAGGGTGCGCAGGCGCAGCCGTTCCAGCATGTCGCCGCGGGTGCCCGGGGACGGCTCGGTGACCGTGCCGTAGTCCACGACCTTCCAGCCGGCCGAGGTGAACATCGCGATGACCTCGTGCAGCGGCTGGAAGATCGAGGCGTCCACCTCGTATCCCCGGGGGAAGTGCTCCAGCCACCACGGGCGGGGGTGGTGGTCGCTGAAATTCGCGCGCAGCAGCAGCCGCCCGCCGGGCCTGAGCACCCTGGCCAGCTCCCGGGCCGCCCGGGGCTTGTCCTGGACGTGGTGCCAGGAGAGGAACAGCAGCGCGTAGTCGGCGCTGTCGGAGGGCACCGGTATCTCCTCGGCGCCGCCCGCCAGATACCGCACCCCGGGGTGCCCGGACCGCGTCTGCGCGACCTCGCGCATCCTGACCGACGGCTCGACGCCGATGACCGGCCCGAGCTCCCGTGCCAGCGCGGGGGTGAACCTGCCGGTCCCCGAGCCGACGTCCAGCCCCGCCAGCGGCCGCCGCTCGGGCAGCACCGCCGCGAAGGCGTCCAGCCACACGCGCAGTTGGCGCTCGGAGAGCGCCCGGCCGCGCGCGTAGTCCCGGTACTGCTCCTTGTCGTAGTCGATCGTCCTCATGGCCTCTCCCGTGCCGGCCGGGCGACCGCAAGCGGCGTCCTGATGCGTCGATTCGACACATCGGGACGGTAGGTGCCGCTGCCTCGCCCCACAAGAGGGCGTGCCCGGACGGGGCTTGTGGTGGCCGTCCCCCGGACTCCCGGAAAACCTGTTGCCCGACCACCCAGCCGTTGCACATCATCTGCGGCATGGATCTGTGACCAGTGGCGCATGCGCGGAATGAAGACGGGTTCGAGTCACTCCCCGTCCCGCTCCGCCGTACCGCTCGAAGCCCGCACCGCGTGATCGGCGCGGGCTGCGGGCTTCCTTCACGCGACGTGCTCCGCCACGTCGTGCCGGCCGGTGTGCTCCGCTCCGCGGCGCCGGCCGTACGCCACTGATCCCGGAAGGCATCCCACGGCGCCGTACGGCGATGCGTGCTGCCTCCCGCGCAAGCCCTGGAGTTCGCCGAAACCATGAACCAATCCCTTGGCAGCCGTGTGCCCGTCGACTGCGGCGGATTCGACGTCGACCGGAAGGCACTGTGGGTGATCCGCGAACTGGGTCTGCCCGCCATCGTCAGAGCATGCGTCTCGTGCAGGTCCACGCGTCACCGTCCCACCGGGAAGATCCGCGTGAACGCCAGCGGCAAACTCCTCGACGTCTGGCTGCTGATCGGCTGCGCGCTGTGCGGCCGCACGTCGAAGATCCCCGTCCACGAGCGCATCCACGTGCAGGCGCTCGAGAGCGAACGGCTGCTGATGTTCGAGAACAACGACCCGGCCATGGTGCGGCAACTGACGGTGGACGGGGCGCCGGCGGGCAGGGCCTCGTACCGGCTCGACTGGAGCGGCACATGGGAGCTGGAGACCGACATGCCGTTCCACCGGCCCGACCCCGAACGGCCGGTGCCGCTCGAGGTCGTCGTCCGATTCGAACTCCCCGCGCCCGTGCGGGTCGAGAGGCTGCTGATGACCGGGTTCGGCCTGAGCCGGTCCGCCGTGCGGGGCATGGCCGCGTCCGGGCGGCTGCGGCTGCCCATGGCCGTCGACGCGAAGGCACGCGAGGACTTCACCTTCCACGTCGTCACCACACCGCCGCCGTCACCTGCCGCGCCGGCGGTGACGAGCGCCTCCGCGCGGGCGCGGCGGGGATAGCCTCCGGACATGGCGAGTTTCGAGATCACAGCGATAGGCACGGTCCGGAACGACAGGACGGACGTCCAGAACACGGACAACTGGGGTGCCGTCCGCAGCACGATCACCATCGACGAGCGCTTCGGCGACGCCTGCCTCCAGGGACTGGAGGGCTTCTCCCACGTGGAGGTCATCTTCGTCTTCGACAGGTTCCCGGAACACGACGACCACCGCGAACCCCGCCCCTACCGGGGCCGTTCGGACCTTCCGCCCGTCGGAGTCTTCGCCGGCCGCGGCCCCCGCAGGCCGAACCGCATCGGGGTGACGTCCTGCGCCATCGAGTCCGTCCACGGCCGCGAACTGACGGTGGTGGGCCTCGACGCGGTCTCGGGCACCCCGGTCATCGACCTGAAGCCGACGATGCAGGAGTTCCGCCCGCTCGACGTCAGGCAGCCGGAATGGGTCAGCCGTCTGATGTCGGAGTACTTCCAGCCGTAGGACGCGACGGCATGGCGATCGCCGCTCGGACGAACCTGAAGGGAGAGCGCCCGCCACCGGCGATGCTTCGTCGCCGGTGGCCTGGACTACCGTCGGCGCTCGCCGTGGGAAGGAGCAGTCATGCACACGCACACGGGCTGGTCGGGAGTCCGGGAACGTGTGATCGCGGTGAAGGAGGCCGAGCGTCGAGCACGCGGCTGGGGGACCTCCCCGTACCCGGTCTTCGAGCCTGTCCTGACGGCCGCCGAGATCGCCGACGTCGAGGCCCAGTACGGTGTCGAGCTCCCCGAGGAGTACCGCACGTTCCTGGCGGAGGTCGGTTCCGGCGGTCCCGGACCCGAGATCGAGCTGACGACGCTGCGCCGGGTCGACGGGCGGTGGGGGTGGTTCTGGGACGGGGACGGCCCCATCCCGCTCGACCCGAGCGGGCCGTTCGTCGAGACCGACGAGTGGCCCGGGCGGCAGATGGAGACTCTCCGCGCTGCCGGGTACGAGCCCACCACCCGTGACGAGGACGACGACTACCTGGAGGACTTCCGCCGGGTCTTCGGCGAATCCGGGCACGAGGTCTGGCGGGCGGAACGCGTGCGGGGCGCGATCCTCATCAGTGACAACGGTTGCGGGATGACCGGCTGGCTGATCGTCGTCGGCCCGCACCGCGGGGAGCTCCGGGATCGGGAGTGCGCGGGCAACCCGCCCTTCGAGCCGTACGTCGATGCGTCGGGCAACCGCCACACCTTCCGCACCTGGTACCTCGCATGGCTCGAGCGGTGCGAGAGGGAAGCCCGGGGAGAGGGGACCGCCGGTGCCGGTTCCCCCTCGGCTCCGCCTTGGAGCACGTAGCTCGCGCGGAGAGCCCGGCGGTTCGCCTCGAACCCGCGACACGATCATGCGCGGGGTCCTCCGGCATTCTGGTGGGCGGTGCCCGAGCCCAGCCTGACATCATCGTGCAGATGGACCGATCGAAGCGTCATGGGAGAGAGACCTGGGTCTTCGGACTGGAGGAAATCCCCGCTGTCGACAGAGGCGAAGACGGTGCCGTGCATCCGGCCGCCCCCACCTTCGCCAGGACCGTCATCAGGGGCCCCGACGGCACGCCCCAGGCACTGCACTCGGCGGCGGAGGAGATCGTCGCCCAGTGCGCGCCGGGCTGGGCGGTGTCCGCCGTCCTTCTGCAATGGCTCAGGGTCGAAGCCGGCGACGAGGCGCGACTGGGCGTGGAAAGCTGCTTCCTGGAACGCCTCTCCGAGGACGGTGTCCGCCTCCACGCCAACTACCGCCAGTGGCAGGACCTGGTCGTCCCCGTCCCGGACGTTCGGCACATGCTGATCGACATGATGGACTTCCTCATGACGGAGGCCCACCGCCCGTTGCCCGCCTGGCGCGTCAGGCGACTCGGGGAGCGGGACCGGGAGCAGAGGCGCGACCACGAATAGGCCGGGAGCCCCGGCGCCCGTACGCCAGGACGCACACCACCGGAGACCGGGCGGGACACCGGCCGGAACCGATGGGGCGAGATGCTGATGGGCGCGGCCGCGGCGTCGAGCCTGTCGTCTCAATCCACCAGGCCGGGAAGGCACCCGCACCCGGGGTCGAGGGAGCGCCACGCGTACGGCGGCCTGCTGACCGCCTGCGCGAGCAGCCACGTCGTGGCCTCCGCCAAGCCGCGCGCCGAGTCGGCGGGAGTGTCGTAGGAGCGCTCGCTCACGGCGAGGGTGTGCCCGCCGCAGTCCTTTTCGCGGTCGCACGGCACCCTGACCTCCGCCTCGACGTCCCATGGCGGGCCCCAGCGCAGATCCCAGAGGCAGCGCCGCGGGAAGTACAGCCGTGCGTGGAAGGACACCTCGGGCAGCTCGGCGCAGCCGAAGACCCCGCGAGCACATGGCCCTCAAGCCTGAGGTACTCCAGGCCGCTTCCGGTGCGGCCGGCCCGGACGCCGAGGTGCCCGGCCAGCCGGGAGACCCGCGCATCGGCGTCGGCCAGCGCCTCCGCCACCGCATCGGTGGTCTCCAACTCCGGGAACACCCAGTGCACATCGCCTCGGCCGAGCGGGATGGCCTCCTCCACAGGGGCAAGTGTGACCCCACACCCGAGCGAGTCCAAGCCCACGCGCACAGGCCGCCGTCGGACGTGCTTCGCGGTCGGCCCGCGACCGGGGGACGGGTCCCAGGCGGACCGGAAGCCGCACTCGGAACCATCGCGCGGAAAACACGTGGCCGCTCCACCACCCCACGTGCCAAGGTGAAGCCACCGAAGGGGTGTAGCTCAGTCCGGCCAGAGCAGCGGACTCCAAACCCGCATGCCGCAGGTTCAAATCCTGTCGCCCCTGCAAACGATGGAAGCGGCCCCGGCCGCACGCGAGCCCCGTCCGCACCGCGGACGGGGCTCGTCCCGTGGGGGAGCGCGATCAGGTGCGGGTGGCCGTCACGCACCCGGTCGGGATGTCGTCGATGGCCTTGCCCTTCGCGTAGGGGTCCAGTGACGTCCCCTTCGGCGCCTTGGCGGCCGCCGCGTGGTAGAGCGGGTGGACGTAACCGTCCTCCGGCGCCCCGCAGTCGGCGTTGACGACGAGCCGCTCGCTCCCGCGCAGGGCCAGCCGGCCGTGGCTCGGGGTGAGGGTCACCTCGCGTCGGACGATGACGCGGGCGGCTTCCGGCGCCCCCGGGACGATCTCCCAGCCGCCGTGGTTCTTCGTGACCGCGTACACGAAGGTGTAGTCGGCGTGCACCAGGAGCTCCCCGGACGGGGCGACCTCGTAGGTCATCGTCCCCCGCGACTTCACCGCGCCCTTGACGACCGCCTCCTCGTCCGGGTCGAAGCGGGTGAAGACGTCCAGCGGGCTGTGCTTCTCGTCGGGGTGCTGCAGCGCGGCCTCAAGTGCCGCGGTTCCGGGATCGCGCGGGTCGAGGAGGTCCATCGCGGCCGACGGCCGGCCTCCCGCGAGCGGTTCGGGCGTCACGTTGGACTCGAGCAGGAACTCCCTGCTGTGGCGCAGCGCGGCGGCCACCTCGGTCACGCTGTGGTCGCCGGCGGCCTCGGCCTTCGGGGCCACGACGCCGGCCGCACCGTCCTCCCACGCTGCGGCGGGCGAACCACGGAAGGGGAGGCGGACCGTCGCGGGCCACTCGTCGGGCCACATGTCCTCCTGGAGCGCCTGGGGCGCGTACGGCTCGTTCGCCGGACGGTCCCCGGTCACGGACGCGAGCCACACCCCGAAGCCGGTCAGGACAAGCGCCCCGGCGCACCCGATGAGCACGGCCTTCCGGCGTCTGCGCGCCTTGTCGAGGCGCAGCGCCTCCTCTCGTCCCGGGTCCTGCCGCTCCGCGCGCAGGCGGGTGACGAAGTCCGCAGGTTCCGACATCCTCTGTTCCCTCCCCATTTCACCTTCCAGGCCGGTACCGCACAGCCGCACATGCGCCGCGGCACACCTCACAGCGGCCGCCGCTTGCCGGCCGGCCGGAAACGTCACAGGTGAGGGGTACGCGCGGGCGCCCGTGGCGCCGGCCTCCCGCCCCCGAGGGGCGGTGACGACGGGCGAAGTTACCGGCAGTCCCGCCGGACGCCAACGGGCTTTCCGGCGGGCGCGCCCGGATGCTGGTCGTTTGGCCGCGTTTCCTCGGGTCCGTGATCACCGAATCGTTACGGCGGTCGGGCCGCAACGCCCACCACCGCGGCCGTTGACCTGCTGGAACACGGGGCAGGGCCGGACCCTCGGGCGTTCCGCCTGCGCCGGCCGGTGGTGATGCGGTTGAGTGTGTGCCGTGGACGCGCAGGTGTGGACGTCACTTCTCGGTGTCGCGCTCGGTGGCGGCTTCTCCTTCCTGGCCCAGATCACCGCGGGCCGGCAGGCCGGCCGGAGCGGGATCAGGCGCCGGAGGCCGATGTGGCCGCGGCCCGCAGGACGGAACGGCCGGCGCTGCTCGGGGAGTTCACCGGCCTGGCGCAGCAGGGGGTGCGCCTCGCCGAGCAGCGGGAGGGCACCGGAGGCGACTGGGAGACCGCCGCGACGGCGGAGTGGCGGGCCGCGGCCCTGGGGCTGATCGACCGGACGTGGGTGTGTGAGCGGATGATCGCGGTCGTCTTCCCGGCGGACCTCTACCGGCGCGCCCGGGCGTACGGGACGGCGGTCGACCGGGTGCTGTGGCGCGAGTACGCCCACGTCGAGGTGTCGTCGCACGACCGCGTGCGCGGGCCGCGGCCGGCGTTCCTGGAGGCGGCCCGCGGGCAATCGGGCCGATGAACCGCGCGGTGTGCCGCCGCCCCCGGGCTCAGAGCCGGACCGTGAGCTCCACGGTCACGTCGTCCCCGGCCGTGATGCCCTGGGGTCGTCGCACGGCGCCCTTCAGCGGCAGCAGATAACAGCCGTCCTTGGGGAAGAGCGACGTGGTGAAGGCGGTGTCGCCGATGCGGGCCTCGACGGGGATGACGCCCCAGCCGTAGGTGACCGCCGCGGCCACCTCGCGGATGTGGGCGGACTCCTCGTCCGGCACGGTCGCGAAGTAGTACGGCGAGGGTCCGCGCCACTCGATCACGCGGCCGGCGAAGACGAGCTCCATGGGGTCCGTCCTGTTCCTGGAGGGGCGGCAAGACCGCCTCAGCGTACCGACGGCCCCCGGAGGGGTGGGGGATAGGTCCGTTTCCGTGGTGACTGATGGGGTTTCAGGAGTCAAACTGGTTGGCGATCAATTCACTTCCCATGGGTGAAACCGCAGGGCGACAACGTGACTTGAGCCTAGAATGGGGCTTCCGCGATCACCCCGCGTCCAGGGCGTGGGCAGGACTGTGAGGGACCGGATGAGCCAGGAGCGAGAGCCGCTGCCAACCGCGATCGACACCGGGATTCCCAGCGTCGCCCGGATGTACGACTTCCTGCTCGGGGGCAAGGACAACTACGCCATCGACCGCGAGGCCTCCGAGGAGCTGCTCAAGGTCGTCCCGAGCACCAAGGAACTCGCCGTCAACAACCGCAGGTTCCTGCAGCGCGTCGTGGGCGTGCTCGCCCGCGAGTACGGCATACGCCAGTTCCTGGACCACGGGTCAGGCCTGCCGACGCAGGACAACGTCCACCAGGTCGCCCAGCGCGTCGACCCGGCCTCGCGCGTCGTCTACGTCGACAACGACCCGATCGTGCTGGCGCACGGCCGTGCGCTGCTGGAGGAGAACGAGAACACGGCCGTCATCCAGGCCGACTTCCGTGACACCGACGGCATCTTCGGCCACCCCGAGGTGGAGCGGCTGATCGACTTCAGCCGGCCGGTCGCCGCGCTGTTCGTCTCGGTGATGCACTGCATCCCCGACGAGGACGACCCGGCGGCTCTCGTCAGGCGCGTCGCGGAGCGGCTGGCCCCGGGCAGCTTCCTGGTCGTCTGCCAGCTGGTCAGCGAGGACAAGTCGGTGCGCGACTTCGTCACCGAGTTCATGGACGCCAGCACCCAGGGCAACTGGGGCCGGGTCCGCCAGGAGAGCGACGTCCACGGCTTCCTCGACGGACTGCAGATCCTGGAGCCTGGGCTGGTGGAGGTGTCCACCTGGCGTCCCGACACCGACCTGGCGCCCCGTCAGGCAACCCAGGAGTGGATCGAGTTCGGCGGGGTCGGCCGCAAGGCCTGATCACCTCGGGGGTCCCGGGGCCGGTAGGCCGGCCCGGGGCCCGCGTCAGCTCACGACAGCTGCTTGAGGAAGTCGCGCAGGAAGCCCGGCGTGCGGACCGGCGGCTCGGCCTCGGCGCTGAGCCGGTCCATGACGGCCAGGTAGTTGTCGACGTCGTCCTGCTTGTCCAGGTAGAGCGAGCTGGTGAGCTGCTCCAGGTAGACGATGTCGGGCAGGTCCGGCTCCAGGAAACGCAGGATCGTCACCGGTCCGCCCGCGGTGGCGAGGCCGCCGACGCTGAACGGCGCGACCTGCAGTGTCACGTTCGGCATCGCGGCCGCCTCGATGAGCCGCTCGAGCTGGCGCGACATCACCTCGGCGCCGCCCAGCGGACGGCGCAGCGCCGCCTCGTCCACGACCGCCCACAGCCTCGGCGGGTTGGCCCCGTTCAGCAGGTGCTGGCGCTCCATGCGCAGCGCCACCCGGCGCTCGACCTCGACCCCGGACGCCCTGGGGTGCCCCAGCCGGATGACGGCGCGGGCGTACTCCTCGGTCTGCAGCAGGCCGGGGACGAACTGCACCTCGTACGTACGGATGACGGAGGCGGCCTCCTCCAGGCCCACGAGCGTCTCGAACCAGCCGGGGAGCACATCGGCGTAGCGGTGCCACCAGCCGGGCGTGTTGGCCTGCCGGGCGAGCTTGAGGAAGTCCGCGCGCTCGGTCTCGTCGGTGACGCCGTAGAGGGACAGGAGGTCGGCGACGTCCCGCTCCTTGTAGCCGACGCGGCCCAGTTCGAGGCGGCTGATCTTGGCGTGGGAGCCGCGGATCGAGTCACCCGCCGCTTCGCGGGTGATGCCCCGGGACTCCCTCAGCCTCCGCAGCTGGGTGCCGAGCACGATACGCAGAACCGTCGGACCACCGCGCGGGTGCTCCAGGTACTGCCTTATCGACGGTTCGTTGCTCGGCCGCGTCGCGGTCATGCCGGCTCCCGTGGTGACTGGGCGGACCGCCAGTGTCTCACTGAGTGGCGCCCGAATACAGCCGCATCTTATGGCATGCCGACGTTTTGTCAGCCCGTCATGTCATCGAAGTCCCCGTCCTTCACGCCGCCGAGGAAGGCCTCGATCTCCGCGCGCGTGTAGATGAGCGCAGGTCCGCCCGGGTGCCGGGAGTTGCGCATCGCGAAGCCTCCGCCGGGCAGCGCCGTCAGCTCGACGCAGTTGCCGCTGGGGTTGCTCCGGCCGCTCTTCCTCCAGACCGCGCCCTCGATGTCGGTGGCCGGTACGCCGTTGTCGAACTCCCGCATGGCTACGCCTCCTTGACGCGCCATCTGCACGTGCAGATGCACGTGCAGATGTACTTACTCTTGCACTTACGACTGTAATTGCAGATGTGCTTGCACGGGTAGGGATCCGACGGGGATAGTGGTGGACGCAGACAGCACCGCGCCCCCCGCCCGACAGCTCTGCGGAGTTCCCGATGACCACGCATCCGGCGATCCCCCTCGACTTCGGCCTGACCGAGGACTCAGGGTCACGCTTTGCCGCGTGCGGCCTGAGCGGTGACCTCCATGCCGCAGGTTCCGCACGGCAGTTCACGCGTGCCACCCTGAGCAACTGGGGGATGCTCGCGATCGTCGACACCGCCTCGATCGTGGTGTCGGAGATGCTCACCAACGCCGTCCGCTACGGCCTCGACGACCCGGCGTACGCGCCGTTGTCCAGCCGGCCGGTCTGGCTGGGTCTGCTCCGCCGTGAGGAGGCCGTGCTCTGCACGGTCGCCGACCCCGGCACGGGCATCCCGGTGGTGAAGGAGCCGGACTGGTTCGCCGAGACCGGCCGGGGGCTGCACATCATCGACTCGCTCAGCGAGTCCTGGGGGTGGACACCGCCGGACGAGGCGGGCAAGTCCGTCTGGGCGCTGATCTCGGCGCCCATGTGACTTCCGCCCCGCGGCGTTGCGCAGAACGGACGCCGCGGGACGGGGGAACGGGGGAACGGGGGCCGGAAACGCCGCGGCGGGGCACCGGGGGGATGCCTCGCCGCGGCCGGACGGCTCTCCGCTCCGTTCCGCCGGCCCGGACGCCCGACCGGCCGGACCCGGACCCGGACTCCCCGGGTGGGGCGTGACCAGGACAACAGCGGCGCTCCGTCCCCGAGGTCGGTTCATGACCGCGCCTTTGCCTTTCCGGGGAAAGGAATTCACCTCTCGTTGACGCACCGCCAATTTCGGCCGCCCTCCGCCCGAAGTCGCCGGACGGCCGTGTGTTAGCGTTCCGGAGGTTCACGCGCGACAACGATGTCAGATGCTCCGGGCCCATGGACGTGACGCGTCCGCGACGGAAAGCCCCTGGTCCGACGGGTGGCGCTCCCGGAGCCCGGCGTGGCACGCCCGTTCTCCGAGTTCCACAGAAAAGCACTGCGAATCATGGAAGAAAGCCGCGCGGTCTGGCTCCCCTATCGGTCCGGTGAATTTCCCGGGCCGCTGCCCGACAGCCTGTCGTACCACTTCTGGGACGGCCTTTCGGCCTTCCCGTCCGATCCCCGGGACGTACGGTTCGCCGTCGTCCCGCCCGTCCCGGACAAGCAGCACGAGATCCTGGACCGGCTGCTGCGCCGTGCCGAGCGGCTGGAGGTCCTGCAGGTCCTCAGCTCCGGGCACGACTACCTCGCCCCCTTCCTCGGGCTGCTCCCTTCCGGCAGCCGCGTCGCCACGGCCAACGGTGTGCACGGCGAGGCCACGGCCGAGCTGGCGGTGACACTGCTCCTGGCCTCCGAGCGCGGCCTCGACGACTTCTCCCGCCGGCACGCCCTGGGCCAGTGGCGGCCCCGCGTGTTCCCCACGCTCTCCGGCAAGGAGGTGCTGGTCGTCGGCCAGGGCGCGGTCGGGAAGGCCGTGGCGGCCAGGCTCGCCCCGTTCGGCTGCCGGGTGGTCAGGCTGGCACGCACCGCGCGCGACACGGCGGACGGCCACGTGCACGGGTTCGCCGACCTTTCCTCGCTGCTCCCCTCCGCCGACGCCGTCGTACTGTGCGCGCCCCTGACGGACGAGACCCGCGACCTGATGGACGCGTCCCGCCTCGCCCTGATGAAGGACCGGGCCGTCCTGGTCAATGTGGCCAGGGGGGAGATCGTCGACACGCAGGCGCTGGTGCGGGAGGCCGGGCGCGGGCGGCTGCGCGTCGCCCTGGACGTCACCGCGCCGGAGCCGCTGCCCAGCGGTCACCCGCTGTGGTACCTGCCCGGCGTCCTGATCACCCCGCACGTCGGGGCCTTCACCGACGCCTTCACCCCCGCCTCACTCGCCTTCATCACGCAGCAGCTGCACCGCTACGCGCACGGCGAGCCCCTGGTGAACGTCCTGCCCCAGATGGCCGCGGCGCACTGAGCGGCCCCGGCCCCCGGGAACCTCCCGGGGGCCGGGGCGCCCGGCGCGTCACCCCCACGGGGCGGCGTGTTCCGCCATAAGGAACTCGCCTGGCCTGTCGCGGCGGCCTTCGGGCGCCGCGTTGGTGAGATGTCCGGATGGAACTGCGGGAGTTGCGTGTCTTCGTCGCCGTCGTGGAGGAGGGCGGGATGTCGGCCGCGGCGCGGCGGCTGCACGTCAGTCAGTCGGCGCTGTCGCAGACCGTCACCGCTCTGGAGCGGCAACTCGGCGTCAAACTCCTGGTGCGGTCCAGTTCAGGGGTGCGGACGACGGAGGCCGGGGCGACGCTGCTCTCCGAGGCCCGGGCCGTGCTCGCCCGCCACGACCAGGCCGTACGGGCGATGGCGGCGCTGACCTCCCAGGGCGAGGGCACCCTGCGTCTGGGCGTTCCGCTGGAGCTGCCGCCCGACCTGCTCACCCCGGTGCTCACCGAGCTGTCCCGGGCCTACCCCGACACCCGGGTGCAGGCCCGCCATCTGTCCACGGCGGCCCAACTGGAGGCGCTGCAGGCGGACGAGCTCGACGTCGGGCTGATGCGTGAGCGCCCGGCCGGGCCGGAGTTCGACGCGATGCTGGTCGTCAGGGAGAACCTCGGGGTGCTGCTCGGGGCCGAGCAGGCGGCCGAACTCGCCGGCCCGCACGGCGTACGTCTGGAGGCCCTGGCGGGGCTGGAGTGGGTCGGCTTCCCCCGCGCCGGCAGTCCCGCCTGGTGGGACGAGCTGACCTCGGTGCTGCGCAGCCACGGTCTGGACGTGGGTCCCGAGACGGATGCGGTGGAGCCGCTGATCGCGGAGGTGAAGCTGGCGGCCGTGATCACGGGGCGGGCGTTCGCGCTGGCCCCGCCGAACTGGGCGCAGCCGATCCCCGAGACCGTCATGTGGTCGCCGCTGGTCGGAGACCCCCTGGTCCGCAGGACCTGGGCCGTGTGGCCGTCCAGCTGCCGCCGGCGCGACCTCGGCCATTTCATCGCCGCCTTCGAGCAGCCGGCCTCGCCGTAGGCGTCCGGCTACGGCGAGGGCGTGGACGCCGCCCCGGACGCGGCGGCACGGTGCCGGTGCCGGGCGGCCTTGGCGTTGTTGCCGCAGCGCTCCATGGAGCACCACTTGCGCGGCTTTCCGTTGCCGGGGTCGAGGTAGACCATGCCGCAGACCTCCGCCGCGCAGGTGCGCAGCCGGTCCCGCAGGCGGGGGTCGGTCACCAGGGCGATCAGGTCGCGGGCGACGACCGAGAGCAGTTGGGCGGAGGACAGCGGTTCCGTGCCGGCGGCCGGACGCCCCTCGGAGTCGACGCGGAGACGGGGTGCCGGCGGCTCGACGCGCGCCAGGTCGTTGAGCCGACGGACGGATTCCGGTCGGGGCGCGCGGCCGCCCACGGCCGCGGTGGCGACGTCGGTGGCGGCGGAGCGCAGTTCGTGGAGGGCTCCGAGCAGGGCCGTCGGGTCCTCGCCGTCCCGCACGGTCAGGCCGGTGCCGTGGCACCAGGCGCGGAGCCGGTCGTGGTCGCCCAGTCGCTCCACGGGGGTGCTCGGGCGGCGGCCCACGGTGGCGACGAGGTCGAGCGACAGCGAGCCGCCGTCGAAGCGCAGTTCACGGGCCCTGGCCGTGACGCGGGTGCGGGGAGTGGCCGGTGCGCGCTCGCTCATGTGACAATAGTAACCCTGAAGACGGTCACCAAGCCATCGGCCGAACCGGGAAGGGACATGCCATGCGCATAGCGGTCGTGGGAGCGGGCGGTGTCGGGGGCTACTTCGGCACCCGTCTCGCGCAGGCGGGCAACGAGGTCACCTTCGTCGCCCGCGGCAGGCATCTGGAGGCGATCCGTGCCAACGGCGGCCTGGTCGTCCGCAGTCCGCTGGGGGAGTTCCGGGCACCGGCCGACCGGTTCGTGCCGGACATCGGCGACGTCGGCCCCGTCGACGTGGTGCTGGTCGCGGTCAAGTTGTGGGACACCGAGGACGTCGCGGAACGACTGCGCGGCCTGGCCGAAGCGGGCGCGCGCGTGATCTCCCTGCAGAACGGCGTCCGGAAGGACACCGTTTTGCGCCGCCACCTGCCGCCCGAGGCGGTGTGGGGCGGGGTCTGCTACATCTCCGCAGTCATCGAGGAGCCCGGCGTCGTCTCCCACCGCGGGACGATGCAGAAGCTGGTCTTCGGTCCGTACGACGGGGAGGGGACCGCCCGGGCGGAGGAGTTCCGCGCGGTGTGCGAGAAGGCCGGCGTCGACGCGGAGGTCAGCGCCGACATCGCCCGGGTCGTGTGGGAGAAGTTCGTGTTCCTCACGGGGCTGTCGGGCACCACGTCGGCCGTGCGGCAGCCGATCGGCGTCGTCCGTGCCGACCCCGCGACACGCGGGCTGCTGCGCGACGTCATGGCGGAGGCCGTCGCCGTCGGCCGGGCCTCGGGCGTACGCCTGGAGGAGTCCTTCGTCGACGAGCAACTGGCCTTCTGCGACACGTTGCCCGCCACGATGACCTCCTCCATGCACAACGACCTGGAGCGGGGCAACCGCCTGGAACTGCCCTGGCTCAGCGGAGGCGTCGCCGACCTCGGCCGGGAGCTGGGCGTCCCCACCCCCCGCAACCGCACCCTGGCCGACATCCTCGCGCCCTACGTGCCCGGCCGGCCGCGCCTGCCGTGACCGACCGCGGCCGGGTGCGTCCTGCGCCGCCGGCGGGGTAGACGTACCGGGCAGTCACCGGAGGGGAGAGGGAACATGGCCGAGGACGTCGCCGGGATCGTGCGCAGGGTGGTCGCCGGGTGCGCGCACGTGGCGCCGGAGGAGATCGGGCCGGACACGACCTTCGCCCAGCTGAGCCTGGGCGACCGGGCCAAGCAGCGTGCCGCCGACGCCGTCGAGCGCGAGGTCGGCGTGATGCTGCTCGCCGACGAGGTCGAGCGGATGGGCACCGTACGGGACCTGGTCGAGCACGTCGCCGGCAAGCGCGCCGAGCAGGAGGCCGCGGAGGCCCCCTGACGCCCGTGCTCCGCGGGGTGTCCCGTACGGCCCCGGATCCCCTCAGGCGGAAGCGGCGGCGGCCGCGTGGACGCGGATCTTCGACTGGCCGTGCCCGCGCAGCTCCCAGTCGTCCATGAAGCGGGCGCGCAGCCCGTGCCGGGCGGCCAGCCCCACCAGCGTCTCGGTGCGGTAGTAGAAGTCCTCGTGCAGCA
Organism: Actinacidiphila glaucinigra; assembly: GCF_900188405.1. Lineage (GTDB taxonomy): Bacteria > Actinomycetota > Actinomycetes > Streptomycetales > Streptomycetaceae > Actinacidiphila > Actinacidiphila glaucinigra. The sequence continues at coordinate 111,806 of NZ_FZOF01000022.1, forward strand.
CGTGGTGTTCCTTGCCCTCGGTGCGGTCGAACGTGAAGTCGAACCACCCGCCCGGGGCCAGGATCCGGGCCACGTGGGCCAGGCACTCGTCGATGACCTCCAGCGGCGAGTGGGAGAAGACGCTGTGCGCGTGGACCACGTCGAAGTGGCGGTCCGGCAGGAAGTCGAAGGTCAGGTCGTGGGTGAGCGTGAGGTACGGCAGCTTGCGCTGCAGGCCCTGCGCGGTCACGGTGCGCTTGGCGGCGATCAGGATGTCGGGGGAGATGTCGATGCCGTAGTAGTGGCCCGCGTCGAGGTAGTCGATGAGGAGCCGGCCCGCGCGCAGGTTGCCGCAGCCGATGTCCAGCAGCCGGTGCCGCGGCGACAGGCCGTGTTCGCGGAGGTAGTCGAACTGCATCGCGCCCAGCGCCAGCCAGCGGTCGTGGCTGCCGCTGCCGACGGCGGCCTCGGGGTCGCGGGCGGTGTCGCTCGCCATGACGGCCCGGTAGTACGCCACGTGGTCGCGGTGCCGGTGGGCGAGCCAGCGGTCCCGTGCGGCCCGGCGCGCGTGCGCGACGACCCGCGTGGGGTGCCGGAGGGCGTAGCCGACCTTGTGGGTGAGGCTCGTCCGGTCGGCCCGGAGGTTCTTCCTGGTGGCCATGCGGGTGCTCCCTCGGAGGGTCACGGGACGGGTGTGCTTTCGTCCCCTCCCGGGAGGCTGCCACGCGGCGCCCTCGTCGTTCCCCCGCCGAACGGGTGGTGCGGATACGTGTGCGGGGCGCCCCCGGCCGGGGGCGCCCCGCACACGACGGACCCGGCTCAGCCGGTGAGGCGGTTGATCTGGCGGAGCTTGTTGGTGGCGTCCAGGGCCGCCACCTTGTACGACTCGGCGAGGGTCGGGTAGTTGAACACCGCGTCGACCAGGTAGTCGACCGTGCCGCCGCAGCCCATCACCGCCTGGCCGATGTGCAGCAGCTCGGTGGCGCCGGTGCCGAAGCAGTGGACGCCCAGCAGGGTGCGGTCCTCCGTCGACACCAGCAGCTTCAGCATGCCGTGCGAGTCGCCGATGATCTGGCCGCGGGCCAGCTCCCGGTAGCGCGAGATGCCCACCTCGAAGGGCACGTTGTCGTCGGTGAGCTGGTCCTCCGTACGTCCGACGAAGCTGATCTCCGGGATCGTGTAGATGCCGATCGGCTGCAGCCCGTGCATCGCGTTCACCGGTTCGCCGCAGGCGTGGTAGGCGGCGAGCCGGCCCTGCTCCATGGAGGTGGCCGCGAGCGCCGGGAAGCCGATGACGTCGCCGACGGCGTAGATGTGGGGCACGGAGGTGCGGTAGTGCTCGTCGACGGATATGCGGCCCCGCTTGTCGGCGGCGAGTCCCGCCTTGCCGAGGTCGAGGGCGTCGGTGAGGCCCTGCCGTCCGGCCGAGTACATGACGGCGTCCGCGGGGATCTTCTTCCCGCTCTGCAGGACGGTGAGGGTGCCCGTCGGATGCCGTTCCACGGCTGCCACGGTCTCGCCGAAGCGGAAGGTCACGGCGAGGTCCCGCAGGTGGTACTTGAGCGCCTCGACCACCTCGACGTCGCAGAAGTCCAGCATCCCGTCACGCTGTTCGACCACCGTCACCTTGCTGCCCAGCGCCGCGAACATCGAGGCGTACTCGATGCCGATGACGCCTGCGCCGACGATGACCATGGAGCGCGGCACCCGGTCCAGGTTGAGCACGCTGTCGGAGTCCATCACCGTGCGGTCGTCGAACTCCACGGTCGACGGGCGGGCCGGGCGGGTACCGGTGGCGATGACGATGTTCTCGGCGGTCACCAGCACCTCGCGGCCGGACGGGTCCTCCACGGCGACCGTGTGGTCGTCGGTGAAGCGGCCGGTCCCGGTGAGCATGGTGACGCGGTTGCGGGAGAGCTGACTGCGGATCACGTCCACCTCGCGGCTGACCACGTGCTGGGTGCGCGCGGTGAGGTCCGCGATGGTGATGTCCTCCTTGAGGCGGTAACTCTGGCCGTACAGATCCCGCTGGGTGAGCCCGGTCAGGTAGAGCACGGCCTCGCGAAGGGTCTTGGACGGGATGGTGCCGGTGTGGATGGAGACCCCGCCGACCATGTCGGGGCGGTCGACGACGGCGACCCGGCGGCCCAGCTTGGCCGCGGCGATGGCGGCCTTCTGGCCACCCGGGCCGGATCCGATGACGAGCAGGTCGAATTCGGTCACCGGACGAGTCTGTCAGGCCACGGCGCCCCCGGGAAAGGGCTGACGGAGATGCGGCCGGGAGCATCCCCGAGCCCCCCGGCACGGGTACGTGACCCGTGCCCGGGGGCCCGCCGGGGGACGGGGTATGCGGGGTCCGGCCGGGCCGGGGTCCAGCGGTGGGGTTTCAGCGGGCCTGGGCGGGGGTGACGACCTCGGTGATGCCGCGGGCGGCCAGGTGCTCGGCGTCCGCGGCCCGGTCGGCCAGCACCAGGGCGGGCCGTACGCCCTGAGCGGTCAGCGCGGCCCAGGCCTCGAACACCTCGCCGCCGGGGGCGCAGCCGGCCCGCCGGGGGGCCGTCAGGCTGTCGCCCACGTCGACGACGAGCGCGGTCGTCCGGGGCCGCGGCGCGTACCCGCGGTCGCGCAGCTCCGCCACGGCACGGGCCACGGCGGTGCCCGCCGGCTTGATCTCGCGGTCGTTGGTGAGGAGCCCGAGCGTGTACTCGAGTTCGGGGAAGTCGGCGAGCGACCGGGCGACGTCGTGCGAGCACCACCAGGTCACCCCCCACACGTCCGCGCAGTCCAGGGCGCCCTCGATGGTGGCGGTGGCGAACGCCGCAGCGTGCTCGGGCGGCACCACGGGCGCGGGGGCGCCGACCTCCTGCAGCCAGACCGGGCGGTGCGGATCGGTGGCCCACGCCTTGGACAGCTCGATCATGTACGCCGCGTGGTGCTCGGTGGCGACGCCGGCGTGGCCGTGACGCTGGGCCGTGCCGTTGAAGACCCAGGAGTGGACGGCGGTCGCGAAGCCGAGCCGGGCGGCCTGCGCGGGGGTGAAGGCGTGGTCGTCCTGGTACCAGGCGGCGTCGTACTCGGCGTGCAGGTGGAGCTTGCCGGGCGCGCCCCGCTCGCAGGCGTCGAGCATGAGGCGCAGCCAGGCGTCCGCCTCGGCCGGACCGATGGGGTCCGGGTCCGGGTGCGGCGGGCCGGAGAACTGGTTGATCTCGTTGCCGACCGTCATGCCGAGGAAGTTGGGCCGGTCGGCGAGCGCGGCGGCGAGGGTGCGCAGGTACTCGGCCTCGGCGGCGACGACGTCCGGGTCGGTGAAGATGTTCCGGCGGTGCCAGGTGGCCGTCCAGGAGGGCAGGAAGTCGAAGCTCGACAGGTGGCCCTGCAGGCCGTCCACGTTGACGTCCAGGCCGTGTTCGGCCGCGGCGTCCACCAGCGCGACCAGCTGCTCGACGGCGCGCGGCCGGATCAGGGTGCGGTTGGGCTGGAACAGCGGCCACAGGGGGAAGACCCGGATGTGGTCCAGACCGAGGCGGGCGACGGAGTCCAGATCGGCACGGACGGCGTCGATGTCGAAGTCGAGCCAGTGGTGGAACCAGCCTTGGCTGGGCGTGTAGTTGACGCCGAAGCGCGGTGTCATGGCGGTTCCCGTGTTCGTACGAGCTGGGCGGGCGCGCGGCGGCAGGCCGGTGGTCGCGGGGCGGTCGGGGGATCCGTCCCGTGACCGGCGCGGCTGGGGGAGTCGCCGCCGCGCGCCCACGACAAGGTGGCACCGCGCCCCGGGAAAGTCAACTCGCCTCTCTCACTTGTTCCTTGGGGTGAAGAAGTAGCAGGTCAACGGTGTGCGGCCGGAATTCGGGCGTCAGCACTAATGCGCTTTAGGGACGCGTCGCTCAAGCGCTTTAGTACGCGGCCTTCCCCGGCTGGGGGATACTGGTGCGCGCGTCGCGCCGCCCGGGGCCCGGCGCGCACGACGTCACGCGGACGATCCTGAGGGGGCCCACGATCGCGGCGCACGAGCCACCGGTGGAGCCGCCGCCCGCTGCCCGGACCGGACGGCGCGTCCCCGCCCGGCGCCCCACGATGAAGGACATCGCCCGGCGGGCCGGCGTCTCCGAGAGCGCCGTGTCCTTCGCCCTCAACGACCGCCCCGGGGTCTCCGAGACCACCCGCAGCCGGGTGCGCAGGGTCGCCGACCAGCTCGGCTGGCGGGCCAGCACCGCCGCGCGGGCCCTGTCGGGGGAGGGCGCCGCGACCGTGGGCCTGGTGCTCGCCCGCCCGGCGAGCTCACTGGGCATCGAGTCGTTCTTCCTCCAACTCGTCTCGGGCATCCAGGAGGTGCTCTCCGAACGCCACCTCGGCCTGCTCTTCCGGGTGGTCGCGGGAGCGGAGGAGGAGTGCGCCGTCTACCGCAGGTGGTGGGCCGAGCAGCGGGTCGACGGGGTCATCGTGGTGGATCCGCGGATCGGCGATCCCCGGCCGGCCCTGCTGGACTCCCTGGGCCTGCCCGCGGTGGTGGTCGGCGGCCGCGAAGTCGACCGCGAGCCGCAGGAGCCCGTCCCGTACCCGGTGATCTCCACCGTCCGGGTGGACGACGCGGCCGCCATGGGCGCGATCGTCGAGCACCTCGCGGGGCTGGGCCACCGCCGTGTCGTGCACGTCGCGGGCCTGGCCGGTCTGGCGCACACCACGCGCCGGGTCGCCTCGCTGCGGGCCGGGGCGGCGAGCCTGGGGATGTCAGCGGTCCGCTCGGTCACGACCGACTACTCCGAGGGCCAGGGTGCCGAGGCCACCCGCCTCGCGCTGGCCGGGCCCGAGCCGCCCACGGCGATCATCTACGACAACGACGTGATGGCGGTCGCGGGCGCCGGTGTGGCGCTCGGCATGGGCCTGTCCGTGCCGCGCGACCTGTCCGTCGTCGCCTGGGAGGACTCGGCGCTCTGCCGCGCCACGCACCCCCGCCTGACCGCACTTGACCGCGACGCGACGGCCTTCGGCCGGCGCGCGGCGGAGGAACTCGTCGGCCTGCTCGGCGGCCGCCCGGCCCGTGACGTGGCCCAGCCGACCCCGGAACTCGTCGTCCGCGACAGCACGGCGCCGCCGCTGCGCGGCTGAGCGCCCGGCCGGGCACGTCGGGCGGTCAGTCTCCGGATATGCCGAAGAAGCCGACGTGCGTGGGTTCTCCGTCCGAGTGGAGAAGCACATAGTGCCCGGTCCAGCGCAGCTCCTGCTCGTGGATCAGAGTCGTGTCCTCAGCTCTTCTTGACCTGCGTGACCTACGTGACCTGAGGGAGGAGGGGTCCTTGGCACGCGCCATGGCGTCCTCGAACTGCTGTGGGGTCGGCTCTGCCGTCCCGAAGTGGTGCACCAGCCTTTCGGGGCGCAGCGGGCGCAGCGTGCAGTAGTCCCAGTCGCCCCTGCCGGGGCCCGCGGGTGTGTCGACGATGCGGTGGACGTCCAATATCGAGTGGGTGCCCGAGTCCGCCATCGACTCGTCGGCGTAGAGCTCCGCGCGATCGCGATACTCCTCACCGTCGCCGTAGAGCTCCTGGAAGACCTGCTCGTGCAGCCCTTCGAGCGTGGCTTCGACGCTCCCGCGGTACGGCGTGACGTAGTCCCAGCCGGTGGCGCCCATCGCCTGTCTCCCATCGTCAGCGATCATCCCGCCTCACGGTAGGGCGCCGGTCTGACAGCGGGCATGCCCGCGTCCCGCGTGCGGCGCGGGTCCGCTCAGGCCGGTACGTCCGCGGTGGGGCGGGGCCGGGCGCTGGGGCCCGGGGTGCGGTCGACCTCTTCGGGGGCGCCGATCACATGGCCCTCGTCGCAGACCAGCCGGGCCCGTACGGGCGCGCCGCAGTCGTGGTGGGTGGCCAGCAGAGCCGGGCCCTCGGGGTCGGCGAGGTACTTGTCGCCCCACTGCCGCAGCGAGGTGAGCAGCGGGTAGAGGTCCCGGCCCTTCTCGGTGAGCACGTACTCGGCACGCCGCCGGGCGCCGGGCTCCTGGTACGTGTGCAGTTCGAGGAGCCCGTGGTCGACCAGGCCGCCCAGCCGGTCCGCCAGCACCGAGCGGGAGACACCGAGGTGGTCCTGGAGGTCGCTGAAGCGCCTGATCCCGCGGGTGACATCGCGAAGGATGAGCAGCACCCAGGACTGGCCGACGAGCCCGACGGCCCGCCCGACGGAGCAGTTCGAGGTGTCCTGGTCGAGGTATTCCATGCTCGGATCCTACCTGAGTTCTCAGATAGAACTCAGGCGTGGTAGCGTGCCCGTCAGCTAGGTTCGAAAGTCGAACTCAGCCGGGAAGGGAACAGCTCATGAGGAGCCCGAGCGCCGCCACGGACCAGGCCGTCAGTGCGGGTGCGTCCGACGCCGCGACCATCGTGAGGACACCGGAAGCGGGGGAGGCGAGGAAGCGGTGGATCGGCTTCGTCGTCGCGAGCCTCGGCCAGATGGCGATGTTCGTGAACATCACCCAGACCACCGCCGTCCTCGCCCCGCTCCAGCAGGACCTGCGGGTGTCCGGCGCCCAGCTGGTGTGGATCGCCGGGATCTACTCGATGATGGTGGCCAGCTTCGTGCTCTCCGCCGGGACCGTCGGCGACCGCTTCGGCCGCCGGCGCGTCTTCGCCCTCGGCATGGTGCTGCTCGGCGGCGGCAGCCTCGTCACCTCACTGGCCTCGGGAGCCTCGGGCGTCATCGTCGGCCAGGCCCTCATGGGCCTCGGCGGCGCCGCCATCCTGCCGAACAGCCTGTCCCTGGTGACGGGCATGTTCGCGGAGCCGCACGCCCGGACCCGGGCCGTCGGCATCTGGGTCGCCGTCTCCGGCATAGGCCTGGCCTTCGGGCCGGTGGCCGCGGGGCTGATCCTCGAGCGTTGGTCCTGGCACGCGGTGTTCCTGGTCAACGTCGTCCTGGCGGTGCTGGTCCTGGTGCTGACGCCCCGGTTCGTCACCGAGAGCCGGCAGCCCGGACGCCACCTCGACCCGCCCGGTCTCGTGCTCGCGGTGCTCGCCATCGGCGCGCTGAACTACGGCCTCGTCGAGGGCGGCCACACCGGCTTCGGCACCACCCACGCGATCACGGCCTTCGCGGTCGCCGCCGCCTCGCTCGCCGCCTTCGTCGTCCACGAGGCGCGCACCCCCACGCCCATGCTCAAGCTGCGGCTCTTCCGCGGCCGCTCCTTCGCCACGGCCAACGTCGTCGCGATGGTCGCCCAGTACGCCTTCGTGGCCACCGCCTTCGCCCAGGTGCTGTACTTCGAGCGGATCCGGCACGAGTCCATCCTCGACGCGGGCCTGCTGCTCCTGCCGCTGATGGGCTCCTACGTGCTGGTCAGCTACGTGGCCGCGGCGATCGCCCGCCGCATCGGCTTCAAGGCGACCCTGGGCATCGGCGCCCTGCTCGCCTCGGCGGGTACCCTGCTGATGACGGTCCAGACGCCCACCTCGTCGACGGAGGTGATCGTGCTGCTGATGGCGATGTTCGGTGCCGGCGCGGGCCTGGTCCTGCCGCCGAGCACGGCCGTGGCCGTCATCAGCGTGCCGCAGACCGACGGCGGCATGGCCAGCGGCACCGTCAACCTCTTCCGCCAGGTCGGCGGCACGCTCGGGGCGACCGTCACCGGCACCGTGCTCACCAGCGGCCTCGCCTCCCGGCTGCCCGGCGAACTCTCCGACCGCGGCGTCCCCTCCCGCCTCGCCGACCAGGTGACCCAGGCCGTCGGCACCGGTGCCCAGGGTTCCACCCTGCCGGCCGGGCTCCGGGACACCGTCACCGAGGCCGTCGGCGGCGCCTTCACCGGAGCCCTGCACCTGGCCGTGCTCATCCCCGGCGTGGGCCTGGCGGCCGCCGCCGTCGCCGCCCTCGTGCTGGTCGGCAACCGGCCCGCCCCGCAGCAGGCCCACTGACCCCGCCCGCGTCACAGGACGAACAGGAGAGAGCCACGATGACGGAGACCACCGAACCGGACCTCGACCCTGAGGCCGCAGGAGCCTTCCTGCGCGCCGTCGGACTGCACTACGACAAGATCAGCGCGCAGGAGGTCACCGCCCACCTGGAGGCCACCGAGGAGCACCACACCCCGTGGGGGATCACCCACGGCGGCCTCTACTCCACCGTCATCGAGAGCGTGGCGAGCGTCGGCGCCTCCTACGCCGTGCGGTCCGAGGGCCGGTTCGCCGTCGGCGTCGGCAACCAGACCGACTTCCTGCTCCCGTACGTCAGGGGCCGCCTCGACGTCCGCGGCACCCCGCTCCAGCAGGGCCGGAGCCTGCAGTTGTGGCTGGCGGTGATCACCGACGCGGCGGGCCGGCCGATAGCCCGCGGCCAGGTGCGGCTGTTCAACCGCTCCCTGCCCGTCTGACGGCGGGCAGGGAGCCCCGGGGCGCAGGGAAGCCGGGCGGCGGCCCCGTTCCCGCCCTTCAGGGCGCCGGGCGGATCTCCTGTGTGCAGCACTTGATGCCCCCGCCGGCCTTGTGGAACTCCGTGAGGTCGACGGGGACGGGCACGTAGCCCCGCCCCGCGAGCTGCTCGGCCAGCCCCGTCGCGGCGGGGGCCACGAACACGTGGAGCCCGTCCGACACCGAGTTGAGGCCGAACGCCAGCGCGTCGTCCGCGGTGGCGACGACCGCGTCCGGGAACATCCGGCGCAGCACCTCGCGGCTGCCGGGGGAGAACGCCTCCGGGTGGTACGCGATGTTCGCCGGCCCGCCCGCGGCCCCGTCGTCGAGGACGAACAGCGCGGTGTCCAGGTGGTAGAAGCGCGGGTCCACCAGCTGCAGGCCGATCGTCGGCACACCGAGGAACTCCTGCACCTCGTGGTGCGCCGCCCGGACGGTGCGGAAGCCCGTACCGGCCAGGACGAAACCGCCGACCGGCACCAGGTCGCCCTCCCCCTCGCAGACCGACACCGGGCGGTGCACGTCGAAACCCGCCGCCTTGAACCAGGCCGCGTACTCCTCGGCCTCCGGGCGGCGTTCGGGCGCGTGGAAGGACGAGCCGAACACCCGCCCCTCCACCACGAGCGCCGAGTTGGCGGCGAACACCATGTCGGGCAGCCCCGGGACCGGCTCGACGGACTCCACCGTGTGACCGTGCTCCCGGTAGGCCCGCACCAGCGCGGCCCACTGCTCACGGGCGAGGGCGGTGTCGACCCGCACGCCCTCCCGCATCCACGGGTTGATCGCGTAGCGCACATCGAAGTGGTCCGGCGGGCAGACCAGATAACGCCGGGGGCGGGCCACACGGTTCTCGGGCACGGCGAACTCCTCCGCTTCCTGCGGCAAGGCCGGGGGAACGGCTCAACGGTAGGAATCGGGGGCCGTGGGCGACAAGATCCGGACGCTGCGCGCACACGCAGCGATGCTGCGTCGAACAGCCCTTCAACGCAGGTCTGCTGCGCCCTCCGCGGCGGGCCGCGCCGCCCCCGCCTCCGGACTGTCGGGCAGCAGGTGCGACAGCACCATGTAACTGATCGTCTTCCGGATGAAGGGCTCGGTCCTGATCCGCTCCAGGACCTCCTCGAAGTGCTCGACGTCGGTCGCCCGGACGTGCAGCAGGGCGTCCGCGCCCCCGGTCACCGTCATCGCCGCCGTGATCTCCGGGTGGTTCCTGACGACCTCGGCCAGCCGCCGGGGCGGCGCCGCGCCCTCGCAGTACACCTCCACGTACGCCTCCGTCCGCCACCCGAGGGCCGCGGGCCGGACGGTGGCGGTGAACCCGGTGATGATCCCGGACTCGCGCAGCCGGTCCACCCGCCGCTTGACGGCGGTGGCCGACAGGCCGATGTCCGCGCCGATCTCGGCGAAACTCGTCCTGGCGTTCGCGATCAGAGCCGCGACGATCTTGCGGTCGAGCTCGTCGAACGGCACGGGTCTGTGGACCATGCCCCGCTCCTTCCCTCAGCCGTCCTGCTGGGCCGCGACCAGGGCGTCGCCGGTCTCCGTCCGGTAGTAGAGCACGGAACGCCCCGCCCGCCGGCGCCGCACCAGACGGGCGTCGAGCAGCACTTTCAGATGACGTCCCACCGAACCCAGCCCCTGGCCGGTCAGCGCGACCAGCTGGGTGGTGCTCATCGGCGTCGCGAGCAGCACCAGGACGGCCGCGCGCGCCGGGCCGAGCAGCGCGCCCAGCGCCTCGGGAACGCGCTGCCGGCCCGCCTCGGCCAGCGCCCCCGAGCACGGGTAGACCACCGCGTACCGCACGGGCTCGTCCCAGGACACCCAGCCGGTGCGCGGGGTGACGGGCACGAACATCAGCCGGGCGCCGGACAGGTCGCGCGGCGGGTAGTCCCGCGTGTTGATCTGCAACCGGCCCTCGCCGAGCCAGCGCATCCCCCGGCGCATGTCGTCCAGCGCCTCCGCCCAGCCGCCGCGGCCCAGTTGGGCGGTGCGCGCCACGATGTCGGCCTCGATGACCCGCCTGCGGCGCGGCCACTCCGGCAGCACCGTGTGCGTCCACACCCAGGCGACGAGGTCCGCCGCGCGCTCCGGCAGGTCCGCGCGGCGCAGCGGGTCGGGGAGCGGACCGCCGAGCGACACGGACAGATGCTCACGGGCGGCGTCCGGCGGGGTCTCCCGGATCCGCTCCAGCTCCTCCTCGAAGCCGGGAGCGCCCTCGCCGGAAGGCGTGGGAGTCAGGAAGTCGGCGTTCCAGGTGCGCCCCAGAGCGGCACGCACCAGCAGCCCGGTCACCGGGTCGGCGGCCAGCCGCTCCCGGTACGCCGGCAGGTGCGCGCCGAGCCAGCCGCGCTCCCCGGGGTGCGCGGCCGTGCCCCGGTCGAGCAGCTTGAGGGCCGCGATGGCCTCGGCCAGCGGGGAGACGACGAACCGGCTGCCCACCAGCGTCTCCGCGTTCACCACCCACCAGCCCATGCCCCGCCCTCCTCACCTTTCGCGCTCGCGCGAAACATTAACCGCCCGATCCGGCGCCGCCGAGACTCGGGTCCATGCGCACCTACCAAGAGCTCTTCCGCACACGGGAGTTCACCCCGCTGTTCCTGGTCTCCACCGGCCAGGTCGCGGCGCAGACGGTGAGCGGGCTGGCCCTGAGCACCCTGGTCTACGACGCCACGGGCTCGCCGCTGCTCTCCGCCGTCGCCATGTTCGGCCCGTCCCTCGCGCAGGTGGCGGGGGCGACGACCCTGCTGTCGGCGGCCGACCGGCTGCCGCCGCGCGCCGCGCTCGCCGCGGTCGCCCTGATCTTCGCCCTCGGCACCGCCGTACTGGCCGTCCCCGGCCTGCCGATCTGGGCCGTCTTCGTCATCCTTCCGGCCGAGGGACTGGTGGCGTCCCTGGGCGGCGGGGTGCGCTACGGACTGCTCCACGAGATCCTCCCCAAGGGCGGCTTCCTGCTGGGCCGTTCCGTGCTGAACATGGCGACCGGCACCATGCAGATCTGCGGCTTCGCCGCCGGCGGTCTGCTGCTCGCCGCCCTGTCCCCGCGCGGGGTCCTGCTCGCCGGCGCGGCCCTCTACCTCGCGGCCGCGGCCGCCGCCCTGACCGGACTGCGCCCCAGACCGCCGCGCGCGGGCGGCCGCCCCTCGGCGGCCGAGACCTGGCGGACCAACGTGCTGCTGTGGTCCGCCAGGCCGCGCCGCTACGTGTACCTCGCGCTCTGGGTCCCCAACGGCCTGATCGTCGGCTGCGAGTCGCTGTTCGTGCCCTACGCGCCCGAGAACGCCGGGCTGCTCCTGGCCGCCGCGGCCTGCGGCATGCTCGTCGGCGACACCATGGCCGGCCGGTTCGTGCCGCCATGGTGGCGGGAACGCGCGGGCGCCGCCCTGCGCCTGCTGCTCGCGGCCCCCTACCTGGTCTTCGCCCTGCACCCGGCGCTGCCCCTCGCGGCGGCCGTCGTCGCCCTGGCCTCCGTCGGCTACGCGGCGAGCCTGCTGCTGCAGGAGCGGCTGATGGCCCTCACCCCGGACGAACTCAGCGGTCACGCCCTCGGGCTGCACTCCTCGGGCATGCTCGCCTGCCAGGGCCTGGGCGCCGCCCTGGCCGGCGCCGTCGCCCAGCACACCTCCCCGGCGACCGCGATGACGGTCATGGCCGCGCTCTCCGTCACCGTCACCTTGGTGCTGGCCCCCGGCCTGCGCCCCGGCCCCGGCGGTGCCGTCACGCCCGCGGCGCCCGGCCCCGCGACCCGTCGTCCAGTCCCGTGACCCGCATCGTGATGTTCAGCCGGCCGGAGGCGAGACCGGTGGCCGGGTCGCCCGTGCCCGGGTGGACCTTCGGCACGGCGTGGTAGGCGAAGCGGGACGGGCCGCCGAAGACGAACAGGTCGCCGGAGGCCAGTTCCAGGTCCGTGTACGGGCGGTTGCGGTTCTCGGTGTTGCCGAAACGGAAGACGCAGGTGTCGCCGATGGTCAGCGACACGACGGGGGCGTCGCTGCGCTCGTCCTTGTCCTGGTGCATGCCGAGCCTGGCGTCGCCGTCGTAGAAGTTGATCAGCGCGGTGTCCGGGGTGTAGCCGTCGCCCGCCGCGGGGTCCTCGTAGGCCGCGACCAGGGCGCGGCGGCCAAGCTCCACCATCCAGTCCGGGAAGGGCGCGACCCGGGCGCCGTTCACGTCGTCCGCGGTACGGGTGTACCGGTACGGCTGCCAGTGCCAGCCGATGCAGACCGTACGCACCGACATCACTCCGCCGCGAGGGAGGCGGGTGTGCCGGATCGGCACCGGGCCCATCGCCCAGGCGCGGCAGGCGACGACCAGCTCACGCTGCTCGTCCAGGGTGAGCCAGCCCGGCACGTGCACCGCGCCCGGTGCCACCCGCAGCCGGGGCCGGGGGATGAGCGCGCTCACCGGGCACCGCCCTCGCCCGGGGCGGCCGCGGTCACCCAGCCCCGGTCCACGTGCCAGGTCCGGCCGTCCGGGGTCGCGCCGCGCAGGCCCTGGAGCGTCTCCGCCCCGGCGGCGGCCACCACGCGCGCGTCGCCGAGACGGGCGAAGCCGTACGTACGCGCCGGGTCCCATTGGGTGCTGCGCCGCAGCCTGCGGGCCAGCTGCGCCCACCCGGCCGGCGCCGCGGCCACCACCCAGGCGTCGGGCGCCGGCGCGGTCAGCCTTTGTGCGGCCCGCAGCCAGGAGGCGGCCCGTTCGGGCCAGTCCACGACGGCCGCGACGGTGCCACCCGATGCCTGCCACGCCGCGGCGAAGGCCTCGGCGGCGGCCCGGGAGGCGGCGTCCCGGCTGTGGCCGAGGGCGACGGCGCTCACCCTGGGGCGGGCGTCACCCAGCAGGCGCAGCAGCGCGGCGAGTTCGGTCCCGGTGTGCGGCGCCGGTCCCGGAACGCCGTCGAGCGCGGCCAGGTCCTCGGGCGGGACCAGCGGCGAGGCCGGTGCCGCTGCGGGTGCGTCGGGGTGGGTCATGGCGTTCCGCTCCGTCGGTGTCGCCTTCCATTGTCGGTACCGCTGCGGGAGGCAGCGGGCGCAGGGCCGGTACCCCGCGGCGACCGCCGTCGCCACGTCCGCGAAGAACACCCGCTCCCGCACGTATCCGCCGCGGGCGATGGCTCGCAGAGCGGCCGGGCAGTCGAGGCGGCCGTACAGCCGGCCGCGCCGGTGCCCGCCCAGCGCCCCGGGGACCGCGCTGCGGTACGGCAGCCCGTCCGGGCCGGTCAGCACGTACCGCGTCACGCCGCGTCGTGGAAGACCAGACCCAGGGTGTGGCGGCGGCCGTCGCGCACGGTGCTCACCCCGTGCCGCATCGGGCCTGCCGACCAGCCGCGGGCCGAGCGCACCGGCCGGTCGCGGGTGGTGAAGACCAGCGCGTGGCCCTGGGGCAGGGTGGTGGACGAGCCCCGGGTCTGCGCCCGCGGCCGCTGCTCCGTCATCAGGAACTCGCCGCCGCTGTAGTCGTCGCCGGGGACGTCGAGCCCGATCACCACCTGGAGCGGGAAGACGAGGTCCCCGTACAGGTCGCGGTGGAGCGCGTTCCAGTCGCCCGCGCCGTAGCGCAGCAGGATCGGCGTCGGGCGGGTCTGGCCGCCGTCGTGGCACATCGCCAGCCACTCGTCGAGGCTGTCGGGCCAGGGCGCGGGCTGCCGCAGCCGGGCCGCCCAGTCGCGGGCGATCGGCAGCAGCCGCGGGTAGAACGCCGCCCGCAGGGCCCGAACGGGCTCGGGGACGGGGTAGGCGAAGTAGCGGTACTGCCCCGAGCCGAAGCGGTGCCGTGCCATGTCGACGGTCGAGCGGAACCGCCCGGGCTCGTCGTAGAACGCGGCGACCGCCCGGCACTCGGCGGGGGAGAGGACCGGACGGGAGGTCAGGGCGCTCCCGTGGGCGTCGAGTCCGGCGGCCAGCGCCGGCCATTCCTCGGCGTCGACCCGCTCGCGCGGGGCTGCCGTGGGGTGTGTTGCGGCGGTGGTCATGGCGGTCGTTTTCATGCCGTCCCGCGCCCGGCCTCGAGGTCCAGCAGCAGCCGCTTGCGCTCCACGCCGCCCGCGTAGCCGGTGATCGCGCCCTTGGCGCCGACCACGCGGTGGCAGGGGCGGACGACCAGCAGCGGGTTGCGGCCGATCGCGGTGCCGACCGCGCGTGACGAGGTCCGCGGGATGCCCATCGCCTCGGCGACGTCCGCGTAGGTGAGCGTCGTGCCGTAGCCGATGGTCTCCAGGGTCTTCCACACCTGCTGCTGGAAGGCGGTCCCCGCGATGGTGAACTCGATGTCGAAGTCCGTCAGTTCACCGGCGAAGTACGCCCGGAGCTGGCGGGTGACCTCGGTGAACGCGGCGCCGTCGGCACGCGCGCCGTCCGCCAGGTCCGCCGCGACGACCCCGCCCTTCTGGTCCGGCACCGACAGCGAGGTGAGCGCGGTGCCGCCCTTCGCGGTCGGTGACTCCTCGCCGACCAGCAGCAGTTCGCCCAGCGGGCTGTCGAGCGTCGTGTAGACCGTCATCGGTCCTTCCCTTTCCTCATGTCTTCAGTGACATCTACGATTCTGCGGCGGTTCGTCACCCATGTCCGGCGGGATTCGGACGTCGCATTCCCGCCGCCCCCGCCCCTCCGGATCGCGCCTGTCCCGGTCAACCGGCGCTCCACAGCAGGTGCATCGCGTAGGTGCGCCACGGCCGCCAGCCCTCGGCGTCCTCCAGCGGGACACCGGCACGCGCGGCCCCCGCGCGCACCGCGACATCGCCCTCCAGCAGCACATCGGGATCGCCCAGGGCGCGCATCCGGATGTAGCCGGCCGTCCACGGCCCGATGCCCCGCAGCGCGAGCAGGTCCTTCTCCGCGCCGTCCCGGTCCGCGCCCGGATCGAGCAGGACCTCGCCGACGGCGAGGGCGCGGGCCAGGCCGCGCAGCGTCTCCCGCCGGGCCCGGGGCATGCCGACGGCTTCCAGCGAGGCACCGGCGAGCGTGTCCGCGTCGGGGAACAGATGCGTCAGACCGCCGCTCGGCGCCGCCAGGGGCTCACCGTGGGCGGCGACCAGCGCCACGCCGAGCCGGCGCCCGGCCGCCACCGACACCTGCTGGCCCAGCACCGCCCGCACGGCGAGCTCGTGCGGGTCCGCCGCCCCGGGCGCCCGCAGCCCGGGGCGGGCCCGGGCCAGGGCCCCCATCGCCGGGTCCGCGGCCAGCCGTTCGGCGACCGCGTACGGATCGGCGTCCAGGTCGAACAGGCGCCGCACGCGCTGCGTCCCGGTGGTCAGGTCGCGCAGCGCGGTCAGGTGCAGCCGGCACTCGAGCCAGTCGCCGCCCCTGCCGGGCGCGGCCTCCTCCACCTCGGCGACCGCGGGCCCGTGCGGCAGCCTGAGCGTCCGCCGGTAGACCCGCC
This sequence comes from Actinacidiphila glaucinigra, assembly GCF_900188405.1. Taxonomy (GTDB): domain Bacteria; phylum Actinomycetota; class Actinomycetes; order Streptomycetales; family Streptomycetaceae; genus Actinacidiphila; species Actinacidiphila glaucinigra. The sequence continues at coordinate 127,549 of NZ_FZOF01000022.1, forward strand.
GGCCGCGGGTCCCCGTGATCTCCTCGGCACCGGCGATCGCGCGGGCCGCCAGGTAGTCGAAGACCCGTCCGGTGTCGTACGGCCCCCGGTACGACAGCCGCAGCGGCACACCGGCGGCGGTGCCGGCGGCCGTGTGCCGGGCGGGGCGCGCCTGCCGCAGCGCGGTCGGCGTGAGCGCGTACACCTCGCGGACCGTGCCGTTGAACTGCCGTACGCTCGCGAAACCGGCCGCGAAGGCGATCTCCGCCGCCTGCATGTCCGTGGTCTGCAGCAGGATCCGGGCGGTGTGCGCCCGCTGCGCACGGGCGAGGGCGATGGGGCCCGCCCCCACTTCCGCGTTGAGCTGCCGCTGCACCTGCCGCGCGCTGTAACCGAGCCGCCCGGCCAGCCCCGCGACGCCCTCCCGGTCGACGACGCCGTCGGCGATCAGCCGCATCGCGCGGCCCACCACGTCCGCCCGCGCGTTCCACGCGGCGGAGCCCGGCACCGCGTCCGGGCGGCATCTGCGGCAGGCCCGGAAACCCGACCCCTGGGCGGCCGCCGCCGTACGGAAGAACCGGACGTTGCGCCGCTTGGGCGTGACCGCCGGGCAGCTGGGGCGGCAGTAGATCCCCGTCGTCGTCACCGCGAAGAAGAACTCGCCGTCGAAGCGGGCGTCGCGGCTGCACACCGCCTCGTACCTGCTGTCCTCGTCGGTCGTGTCGGTCGTCACCCCTCCACTGTGCGGTATCGCGGCGGCGGGCCGCTCGCGGGAATCGGACGTCGCGTTCCCGGGCCGGGCCGGGCCGAGTCGCCGTCCGTGCCGTTGTGCCCTTGACCCGGAGGAGGCGGTACCCGTGACGGGCGAGACCCCGGGGACGCCCGTGCACGGCCTCGGAGCGCGCATGCTGGAGGCCCTGTTAACGGAGTCCGTGGGGGTCCGCCGGGCGCGGCGGCTGCCGTGCGACCGTGCGGGGCCGGGCCGCCTCGGTGATCCTGAAGGGATGACAGCCGGCTCCGCCCCACGAGACCTCACCGGCCGGGAGGCCCCCGGCACGGGCCGCGCCAACTACACGGGCGCCGTCTACGGATCGCTGCTGGCCGCCTCGGTGGTGGCCGGCGCCGGTTCGGCGGGCCCGTACCCCCGGGTGGAGCTGGTGCTGCTGCTGATCTGCACCGGTCTGGTGTTCTGGGCCGCCCACGTCTACGCGGGGTTCGTCGGCGACCGCCTGCGCAGGGGGAACGTCTCCTGGCAGGAGATCCGCCGGGTGTGCGTCGGCGAGTGGCCGATCGTGCAGGCCGCGCTGCTTCCGGCGGCCGCGGTCGCGGTGAGCCCGCTGCTGGGGCTCGGGCTGGAGGGCACGGCGTGGCTGGCCCTGGGGGTCGCCGTCGTCCAGCAGGTCGGGTGGGCCAGTGCCGCCGTCATCCGGGTGGGCGCGTCCCGCTGGGCGGTGGTGTCCGTGGGGATCGTGAACCTGGTGCTGGGCCTGGTCATCGTGGCGGCGAAGGTCGCGCTCCAGCACTGAGCGGTGGCGCCGCGGGTGTGCTGTGGTGGGCCCTGTATGGAGTGGTTTGTCAGTTTTTTCTGTGGGGCAGGTGTGCCCCGAGGCGGTGAACGCGCATGGCTCGCCACACGCAGACCGGCGCCCGCAAGCCCACCGAGCTCCCTCCGGAGTCCTGGCGCGTGGTGCTCCGGCGCACGGTCAAGGAGTTCTGGGCGGACCATCTGACCGACTGGGCCGCGGCGCTGACGTACTACGCCGTGCTGTCGGTCTTCCCCGCGCTCCTCGTCATCGTCTCCGTCGTCGGTCTGCTGGGCGGCCCCAGTGTCAAACCCCTGATCGTCAACGCGAGCGGGCTCGCGCCGGGACCGGTCCGCGACACCCTGACCGGCGTGCTCGGGCAGTTGCAGCACGGCGTCGGCCGAGGGGGACTGGCCCTCGCGATCGGCGCGGCGGTCGCCCTGTGGTCCTCCTCCGGCTACGTGGCGACCTTCATGCGGGCCGCCAACGCCCTCTACGACATCGACGAGGGCCGGCCCGTGTGGAAGACCCTGGCCGACAGGTTCGTCATCCCCTTGGTGCTGCTGGTGGTCACCGCGCTCATCGCGATCGGCGTGGTCTTCACCGGAGCGCTGGCCCGCAGGACGGGCCAGGTGCTGGGGGCCGGCGACGCCGCGCTCGGCGTGTGGGGCATCGTCAAATGGCCCGTGATGCTCGTGCTGTTCGGACTGGTCCTCGCGCTGCTGTACTGGGCCGCCCCAAACGTGAAGCACGGCGGCTTCCGCTGGGTGAGCCCCGGCAGCGCCCTGGCCGTGGTCATCTGGGCCGCCGCCTCCGCGCTGTTCAGCCTCTACGTGTCCAACTTCGGCAACTACAACAGGCTCTACGGCAGCCTGGCGGCGATCATCGTCTTCCTCGTCTGGCTGTGGATCTCGAACATTGCCGTCCTCCTCGGCCTGGAGTTCAACGCCGAACTCGAAAGGGCCCGGGCACGGCCGGACGGCGGCCCGGACGACGGCCCGGACGACAGGCTGCCGAAGGCCGAACCGCAGGACACCGAGCGCCTCAGCGCCGAAGACGGGTGACGACGGGACGGCGTGACGCGCCCGTGCCGTCAGGCGCCCCTGCCGTCAGACCGCCGCGCCCTCACGGCCGGGAGCCGACACCGGTCGCCACCTCGTGCAGCCGGCTGCCGGCCCCGCCCGGCGCCAGGGGAGCGGTCGACGGGTCGCCCGCGCCCTCGCGCAGACCCTCCAGGAACTCCTCGATCGCCTGGGTGGCGGCATGGCGGGGCTCCCAGCCAAGTTCACGGCGGGCCCGTGAGGTGTCCATCAGCGGCAGCCTGACCACGGCGTCGAACAGGCCGGGCGACGACGGCACCAGGTGCAGCCGCCACGCCCCGGCCAGCGCCGCCCGTACCGCGCTCCGCGGCATACGGACGACCTGCGCCCCGAGCAGCGCGGCGAGTTCCTCCGCGTCCAGCGGCGGATCGGCCGCCAGGTTGAAGGCGCCGTGCACCGGACGGTGCAGGGCCAGCCGGTAGGCCTCGGCCGCGTCGTCGGAGTGGAGCGCCTGGAAGCGCAACCCGCGCATGTCCGGGACGACCGGTACCAGGCGGGGGCGCACGAGCCGGTTCGGCAGGAACGGCCCCGCGAACAAACGGCGCTGCTGGGCGGCGGACTCCCGCTTGAAGACGAACCCCGGCCGCATGCGCACCACGCGGATGTGCGGGTTCTCCCGCTCGAAGGCGTCGAGGCAGCGCTCGACGTACGCCTTCTCCCGGCAGTAGGCGGCCCCCGGCCAGCCGTGCGTGGGCCACGACTCGTCGACCGGGTACCGCTTGGGGCCGGGGGAGTACGCCGCCACCGACGAGGCGTGGATCAGGGCCGGCACACCGGCCGCGGCCGCCGCTTCGAAGACGCGGATACCGCCCAGGACGTTGGTGCGCCACGTGATCGACGGGTCGTGGGTGGGCTGCAGCAGCCAGGCCAGGTGCACGACGGCGTGCGCGCCGCGCAGGTGGTCCACCAGGCGCGTGCGGTCGTCGCCGATGTCGGCGTGCACCCATGTGGTGCGGGCGGGGCGCCAGTCCTGGGGGATCCTGCGGGCGATGCCGACGATGCCGGCCACCGCCGGGTCGTCGACGAGGGCCCGCACCAGGCTCGTCCCGACGTTTCCGGTCGCCCCTACGACGACGACGCGCAGGGCGCCGCCGGCGGGCGCGAAGTCGTTCGTCACGATCCTCGCCTCCCTCGGCCACCGGGAGCGCCCGGGCACCGCCGGTGCCGGGCGGGTCGCCCGGCACCCCCGGCACCCCCGGCGGCCTCGTCCGATGTCTGTCCCGGTCTTCGGGGCGGCTACCCGGCGGGGGACGTTTCAGACCTCGGCCGCGGGGCGTCGGCCGACCGCGTCAGCCGACCGCCTTCGCCATCCGGCGCACCGCCTCCGTGAGCACCTCGGGCGTCGTCGCGAGGTTCAGCCGTGCGTGGCCGTCGCCGCCCGTGCCGAAGTCGGACCCCGCGCTGAGGGCGACCCTTCCGCGGGCGAGGAAGGCGGCGGCCGGGTCGTCGCCGAGGCCCAGCTTCCGGCAGTCCAGCCAGGCCAGGTAGGTGCCGGGGCCCGGCTCGTAGGCGATTGCCGGTAGCTGCTCGGCCAGCAGCGCGGCGAGCAGCCGGCGGTTCTCGGCGAGGTCGTTCAGCACGGCGTCCAGCCACCGCCCGCCCTCGCGCAGCGCCGCCGTGTGCGCGATGACGCCCAGGTGGCTCGGTCCGTGGCCGACCTCCTCCGGCATACGCGCCAGGTCGTCCGCCGCGGCGGGCCCGGCCAGGGCGAGCGCGGCCTTCAGCCCGGCCAGGTTCCACGCCTTCGACGCGGACATCAGCGACAGGCCGCTCTCGCCGCCGGGCACGCTCAGGTACGGGACGAACGCCGCCTCGGCGGTCACCAGCGGCGCGTGGATCTCGTCCACCACGACCCGCACCCCGTACGTCCCGGCCAGCGCCGCCACCGCGGACAGCTCCTCGGCGGTGTGCACCGTGCCGGTCGGATTGTGCGGGCTGCAGAGCAGGTAGGCGGCCCGGCCGCCGTCGTCCGTGGACCGGGCGAAGGCCTCCTCCAGCGCCGCGAGGTCCAGTCGCAGGCCGGGGCCGAACGGGGCCTCCACCACGCGTCGGTCCATGTGCGTCACGAACTGGTAGAACGGCGGGTACACCGGGCAGTTGACGATCACCGGATCCCCGGGACCCGTGACCAGCCGCAGCATCTCGACGACGCCCAGCATCACGTCGGGCACGATCGAGGCGCGCTCCACGGCCAGGCCGTCCCACCCCCACCGCTCGCGGGCGAAGTCCGCCAGCGCCTCCGCGTACGCGGTGCCCGCCGGATAGCCCGTGTCGCCGATCGCGATCGCCTCCGTGAGCGCGCGGGCCACGGGCGCGGCCAGCGGCACGTCCATCTCCGCCACCCACAGGGGCAGCACGTCGTCCGGATGGGTGCGCCACTTCATGCTCGTCCGGCGCCGCAGCTGGTCGAGCGTGAGGCGCCGCAGCGGGTGGTCGTCATTCGACGCGATGTCCATGACATCAACATAGGTGCGCACCCGCCGCCGGGGCAGGGGGCGGCAGGGCGCACGTGTTGCCGAACCGGCAAGAAGGCTTGCCCGGCGGATGCGCCGGGCCGCATCGTCGGGGGCAGGTCCACACCCACGGCACAAAGGAGACGACATCCATGACCGACGGCACCACCAGCGCGACCGGCGCCGGACCCGAGGCGGAGTTCTGGGACGCCCGGTACGCCGGCAGCGACCGCGTCTGGAGCGGCAACCCCAACAACGTCCTGGTCAGCGAGGTCGGGGGCCTGAAGCCCGGCACCGCGCTCGATCTGGGCTGCGGTGAGGGCGCCGACGCGGTCTGGTTGGCCCGGCAGGGGTGGCGGGTGACCGCCGTCGACATCTCCCGCGTCGCACTGGAGCGGGCCGCCGGCCATGCGAAGGCGGAGGGCATCGCCGAGGGGCTCATCGACTGGCAGCGCCACGACCTGGGCGAGACGTTTCCCGAGGGCACCTACGACCTCGTCTCCGCGCAGTTCCTGCACTCGCCGAACGACATGCCCCGCGAGCGCATCCTGCGCGCCGCCGCGGCGGCCGTGGCGCCCGGCGGTGTGCTGCTTGTCGTCGGGCACGCCGGGTTCCCGGCCTGGGAGACCGATCCGCACCCTGAGATGCACTTCCCGACGCCGGACGAGGTGCTGGAGAGCCTCGGGCTCCCCGACGGGGAGTGGGAGGTGGTGCTGACCGACGAGCACGAGCGCATCCAGAACGATCCCGACGGGCGGCCCACGACCCGCGTGGACAACACCCTGGAGATCCGCCGCCTGGCGCCGTGAGACACGGCGCGGCGGGCCGTGGCGACCACGGCCCGCCGGCGCGCGCGGGTGCGGGGGGAGTGACGGGGCGTCATCGACGTGCGTCCTCGTACTCCTCCTCGTCCTCTTCGTCGTACTCCTCGTCGTCGTACTCCTCGTCCTCGTCCTCCGGTTCTTCCTCGTCCTCCGGTTCTTCCTCGTCCTCGGGTTCTTCCTCGTCCGCGGCGTACTCTTCGTCCTCCTCGTCTCCCTCCTCTTCTTCGTCCTCGTCCTCGTCCTCGGGGTAGCCCTCGTCCTCAGGCTCTTCCTCTTCCTCGTCCTCGGGGTACTCCTCCTCGCCCTCTTCAGCCTCCTCCGCCTCCAGGGCCTCCTCGTGCGTGCGCACGACCTCACCGTCGCGGATCTCACCGCGCCAGCCCTCGGGTTCCTCGTTGGTGAGCGAGACGTACCGCTGGAAGTGCTTGAAGTCGAGCCGCAGACGGCGTCCTTGCGCGCGCCAGATGTTGCCCGTCTTCTCGAACAGGCCGGAGGGGTAGTACTCGACGACGAGGACGATGCGGGTCAGGGACGGCGCGAGCTCGTGGAAGCTGACGCAGCCGCGTGTGGTGCCCTTGGCGCCGTCGGAGTGCCAGATGATGTGTTCGTCGGGGACCTGCTCCACGACGGTGGCCTTCCAACCGCGCGTCGACGGGCCGACCTTGACCTTCCAGTCGCTCGATGTGTCGTCGCCTTTGGAGACGCTGCGGACGCCCTTGGTGAAGGCGCTGAACTTCTCGAACTGGGTCCAGTGGTCGTAGGCGAACCGGAGGGGCACCCCGACGTCCAGGACCTCGACGATGTTCGTCACCTTCTGCGTCCCGGACTTGCGGCCCTTGCCCTTGCCGCCCAAGAGCTGTTTCGCCTTGTCCAGGATCCCGCCCCCTCCCCCGCCGCTGCCGCCGCCGAACGCCTGTTTGGCCTTGTCGAGCATCCCGCCGCCGATGGCCTTGAGGGGAGAGTCGCCCTGGAGGATGCGCAGGCCCGCTTTGGGCAGGACCCCGCCGTTGTCGGCCACGTCCTGCAACTGGCCGGTGAGGCCGGCGACCTTGTCGCCCGCTTTGTCGGCCAGGTTCCCCACCTGGGCCCCGACGAAGCTGGCGAGTTCGTCGCGCAGCAGGTCCAGGCCGGAGGCCTGGCCGTTACCCGTGTCCTGTGCCGTCCTGGCCATCGGGCTACCTCCGCCGTGTGGACGTCTTCTTGGCCGCTGCCTTCTTCGCCGGGGCCTTGCGCGCCGTGGTCTTCCTGGCGGGCGCGGAAGTCTTCTTCGCCGTACGCTTCGCCGGTGCCGCGGTCTTCTTTGCGGCGGTCTTCTTGGCGGCGGCGGACTTCTTCGCGGGCTGCGCCTTCTTGGCGGGTGCCTTCCTGGCCGCCGGCTTGCGCTCCGGTTCGCGGTCCGGCTCGCGCTGAGGCCTGGGTTGCCGGCGCTGCGCGGTACGGCGGCGCCTCGGCGGTTCCTCCTCCTCTTCGTCCTCCTCCTGCTCCTCTTCCTCCTCGTCCACGGCCTCCTCGTCCTCGGGTTCCTCCTCGGCCCGGGAAGGGCGGCGCCGCTTCGACCGCGACCGCGGCTTCTGTGCGGCCTCCTCTTCTTCCCCTTCGTCCGGTTCGTACTCCTCTTCCGTCTCCGCTTCCTCGCCGTCTTCCTTCTTGGCGCCGATCCGGGCCGTGCGGTCGTGCAACACGCCCGCCAGATCTGCCAGCTTGCGGTCCGCGGCCGCAGTGACCGCCTTGCGTCCGGCGTCCATCAGCTCGCCGCGCACCTGATCGCCGAGGTCGGCGATCTGCGGTACGTCCTGCAGCCTGCGAATACCCTCGGTGAGCAGTTGTTGCGGATCGAGTCCGGCGCGGCGGCCAGCGAGGAAGGTCGCCATCGCGAAGGCGAGCCGCCCCTTCTTGGCGCGACCGAGCACGTAACCACCGGCGACTGCGGCGGCAAGAGCGATCTTGGTCGTGTCCTTCATCAGTCGTTCCCTTCGGAAAGCGACCCGGCGCCGCACACACGTTGTGGGGTGTATATGCTGAAATAGTACGTTTCTTAGTGGGGGTGGCGCTCCTCCGGAACCGGAGAAGGGGATGGCCGCAAGCGACAGGAACGCCCGGAGCAGAAGCACCAGGCGCGGCCGGGACGGCGAACGAGCGGAGCGGCCGCGCAAGCGCTCCGCCGCGTGGGCGATGCGCTCCGCGGCCGATCAGCTCTTCGAACTCCTGGGCCGCAGGCCGGAGTCCGTCTCGGCGGTCAAGCCCGTCGACGAGGGCTGGGAAGCCGACGTCGAGGTGCTGGAGTTGGAGCGTGTGCCCGAGACCACCAGCGTGATGGCCACCTACCACGTGAAGCTCGACGAGGAGGGAGACCTGGTGGCGTACGAACGCACCCGTCGTTACACGCGGGGCCAGATCGACCGGCGCTTCTGAGACGGGAAGCACTGAAGGGAGGCGCCATGACCGTGGTGCCGCAGGGTGGCGGCGGTATCTCCAGGGGCGGCACGGGGAGCCTGTACGACGTCCTGGAGCTCATCCTGGACCGAGGGCTCGTCATCGACGTGTTCGTCCGCGTGTCCCTGGTGGGCATCGAGATCCTGAAGATCGACGCCCGCATCGTGGTGGCGAGCGTCGACACCTATCTGCGCTTCGCCGAGGCGTGCAACCGGCTCGACCTGGAGTCCGGCCGCAAACAGCCCGCCCAGCTCACCGACCTCGTCGGTGAGATCACCGAGAGCGGCGCGAAGGGCAAGTCCAAAGGCGCGCTCTCCGGCGCCGTGGAGGCCGTAACAGGGGCCCTGAAGGGCGGCGACCAGGACGAGGAGGACGACTACGAGGAAGAGCCCGAGGAGGAGGAAGCGGAGTACGAGGAGGAGCCCAGGCCGCAGCGCAGGAGCACCAGGCGCACTTCCCGGCGGGAGAGGGAATGACCATGGCCGTCTACGTCTACTCCATCACCTCGAAGGGCCACCCGGTGCGCCTGGACGGCCTCACGCCGGTCGGCGGGTCGGGCGAGTCGTTGCGGACGGTGACGAACGGAGACCTCTCCGCGGTCGTGAGCGACGCCCCCCAGGACCTGCGCCCCCGGCGCAGGGACGTGCTCGCCCACCAGGAGGTCCAGGAGCGGCTGATGGCCGACGGTGCCGTGCTGCCGCTGCGCTTCGGCTTCACGGCCCCCGACGAGGACGCCGTGCGCGGCGTGCTGGAGGACCGCGCGGAGGAGTTCCGCGAGCAGTTGAAGAACCTGGAGGGCTGCGCCGAGTACCACCTGAAGGTCTCGTGGGACGAGGACTCGCTGCTGCGCCGGATCCTCGACGAGAACGACGAGGTACGCCGGCTGAACGAGGAGATCCGCGGCGGATCCGCCTCCCCAGACATGCCGCTGGTGCTGGGCGAGCTGATCTCCAACGAGGTGCAGGCCCGCCAGCAGGCCCTCGGAGCGGGCATCGTCGAGGCGCTGCGCCCCTTCGTCCGGGACGACGTGGCCACCGCGCCGGCCGGGCAGGACTTCCTCAGCGTCTCCTTCCTGGTGGACGACGCCAAGGAGGAGATGTTCCTCGCCACCCAGCTCAGCCTGGCCAACCAGGTGGGCGAGGAATGCGATTTCCGGCTGCGGGGACCGCTGCCCCCGTACAGCTTCGTGTGACGAGGACGAGGACGAGGACGAGAACGAGTGAGGAGGCGTCATGGGACTGTTCACGCAGATCGTCACCCTCCCCCTGGCGCCGGTGCGCGGGGTGGGCTGGGTCGTCGAACGCGTGCTGGAGGCCGCCGAGCAGGAGTACTACGACCCCGAGCCCGTCGAGCGCGAACTCGCCGCCCTGGAGAAGGAACTCCTCGCCGGACGGATCGACGAGGAGACCTTCGAGGCGCGCGAGGAGGTGCTGCTCGACCGCCTCGAGGAGATCGCCGCCTTCCGGCGCGGTGAGGCCATGCCCTAGGGGGGCCACGCCCTGAGACGAGGTGACGCTGTGACGGATTCCCCGGCCGGCCGGCTCGGTTCGTACCCCAGCAGGGCCGCTCCGCAGCCGTCCCCCTACGGGCAGGGTTCGTCGGCCAACCTGGCGGACATCCTGGAGCGTGTCCTGGACAAGGGCATCGTCATCGCGGGCGACATCCAGATCAACCTGCTCGACATCGAACTGCTCACCATCAAGCTGCGGCTCCTGGTGGCCTCCGTCGACAAGGCCAAGGAGATGGGCATCGACTGGTGGGAGCACGACCCCTCGCTGTCCTCACGCGCCCACGGGGAGAGTTCGCTCGCGGAGGAGAACCGGCGGCTGCGCGAGGAGATCGAGGCGCTGAAGGAGGGACGGGAGCTGACGGACACGCCACGCGGCAGCGTGGCCTCCCGCCACCGCACCCGGTCCTCCTCGGCGACGCCCCGCCGCCGCGGCGGCGGAACCGGGACGGACGACGATGGATGACCGGGTCAGCTACGCGTACGCCGTGCTGCGCACAGACGGCGTGCCGGACGGCACCCTGGGGGCGCTGACGGGCGTCGCCCGGGCGCCCGTAAGGCTCGTGACGTCCGGTCCGCTGGCCGCCGCGGTCAGCCCGGTGCCCGCCGCGGACTTCGACGAGGACGCCCTCCGCCGGCACCTGGAGGACCTGGACTGGCTCGAGGCCGTCGCCCGCGCCCACCACACCGTCATCGAGGCGCTCTCCGCGCACACCACCGTGCTGCCGCTGCGGCTGGCCACGGTCTACCTGGACGACGAACGCGTGCGCCAGGTGCTGCGGGACGACGGCGCGGCGTTCACGGAGGTCCTGGAACGGCTCACCGGGCACCTCGAATGGGGCGTCAAGATCTATGTGGACGCCCCGGCGGCGGCCGCCGAACCCCCCGTCCCCGCCGAGGGACTCAGCCCCGGCCGCGCCTATCTGCGCGCCCGCAGCGCCCAGCGGCACACCCGCGACGAGGCCTACCGCGCGGCGGAGGAGGCCGCCGTACGGGTCGATACGATCGGCCGCGAACTGGCCGCCGCCCACGCCCGCCACCGCGCCCAGCAGGGCCGACTCGCCGCGGGTGCGGGGGAGAACGTCCTCAACGACGCCTTCCTCGTCGCGCACGGACAGGCCGAGGCCTTCCGCAGCCGCGCCCTGGCCGCCGGCGAAGGACTTCCCGGGGTGCGCGTCGACGTCACCGGTCCCTGGGCCCCGTACTCCTTCGCCGCCCTTCCCGGCGCCACCCGGTCCGGAGCGGACGCGGCGGACCCCGCGGACGCGGCGGACGCGGCGCCATGACCGCGGCCGACCGGGCCCCAGAACCCCTGGCCGAACGTCAGGTGGCCCTCGTCGACCTGCTCGACCGCCTCCTCAGCGGCGGAGTCGTCCTCACCGGCGACGTGGTGCTCTCCATCGCCGACATCGACCTCGTCCGCATCTCCTTGCGCGCGCTGATCGTCTCCGTCAGCGAACGCAACCCCGCGCCGTGGGGCCCGGAGCCGGGCCCATGACACCCCCCGCGTCCCCGGGCGGCGACCACCCCCCGGACCGCTTCGGCGAGGTCGCCGACGCCGCCGCCCGCGCCTTCCGGCTTCTTCCCGCCGTCCCCCGCGACACCGCGTCCCCCCGCCCCGCGCGCCGGATCAGTACCGACCCCGACACGGTCGAACGCGACCTGATGAGGCTCGTCCTGACTCTCGTCGAACTCCTCCGCCAGCTCATGGAGCGGCAGGCCCTCCGCCGTGTCGACGCAGGGGACCTCACCGATGAGGAGGAGGAACGCCTCGGCGCCACCCTGATGATCCTCCACGACCGCATGGAGGGGCTGTGCGCCCAGTACGGCCTGTCCATGTCCGACCTCAACCTCGACCTGGGCCCCCTGGGCACGCTGCTCCCGCCCGACTGAGCGTGCGCAGGAGGCCTCAGGGCGTGGGGATGCCGCCCGGGCGGGAGGGGCGGCCGAAGCGGACGGGGACGCCGGGGGAGTACAGGACGCTGACCGGCGGGCCCACGGGGGCGGGGAGGCCGGCGGCCGTGATCAGGGTCTCGTCGCAGTCGAGGAGTTCGGCGCGGTGGAGGGGCCAGCGGGGGTGCGAGTTCGGAAGGTAGACCTGCCGCTCGAAGAACGTGTTGTGCAGGCCCCAGCGCGCGGTGAGGAAGTGCTCGAGCTCGGTGGGTTCCGCGACGGGTTCGCCGACGCGCACCGCTATGCGGGAGTGCGCCCCGCGGGGGCCCGGCCACCGGCGGGTGCTGGTGTACGTGAGGGTGTCGCCGTCGTGGCGGATCGCCATCCTCGACCACAGGTACGGCAGACGGAACGCGGCGCGCGCCACCGCCACGGGTATCAGCCGGGACGCGTCGAGCGAGCGGAAGACGACCCCGCGCCGCCCGTGGGCGTCCACGGAGTACAGCCGGACGTTCGTCTCGGGGAAGGTACCCAGGTAGGGGACCCCGGGGAGACGGAACCAGCCGACGCGGTGCATGCGGAAGGCGACGAGGCCGACGTAGGTGACGCCGTCGAGGGTGTCGGGGACGGTGCCGGCTGGCAGGTGCGGAGCGATGTCCGCGGGGTCGGCCGCCCAGTGGAGGAACGCCAGGTCGAGCCACGACTGGGTGAGCAGCGGGACGGCGGCGGCGTCGGGCGGCTCAGCGGTGATCGGTTCCGGGGTGGTCTGCGGGGGCGGCACCCGACCAGGATCGCAGACGGGTGAGGGGCGCCGGAGGGGGGCCGCACCGGGCGGGGTGCGGGGCTCGGACATCCGTACCGCGCGGGCTGGTTCACCGGCGGTCGTGCCGTGCGCGACGAGGCACGGCGTCATCGCGCGGGTGCGCCCGGGGGTGCGTCAGAGGGGTGCGCCGAGCGGCGCCGCGGCCGCTCCGGGTCCGCGGGGCGGGCCGACCGCCGGCCCCCGTCGCCCCACCGGCACGGGGCCCCGGAGGGCCCGCCGGAGCACTCCTGTGACGCGTGGGGTTCAGGGGGTGACAGCGGGGTACACCATGGGGGCGGGTGCCGGGGCCCCGCATCCGTTGGGGACGGACAGGGGGCCCTTCCCCCTACCGGTGACGCTGCGGAGCAGCCCTTCGGCGTGGGGAGTGATGGAGATGACGCACTGGTACGCCACCTCGTCACCTGCGGTCCGTACCGACGTGTACGTGTGCGAGCTGGAGCACCGCGCCGTGGCCGTCGCCGTCGCGCGACGCACCGCGCGCACGGTGCTGAGCGGCTGGTCGGTGCCGGAGGAGGCCGTCCACGACGCTGTTCTCGTCGTGTCGGAACTGGTCACCAACGCCGTGGAGCACGCGCTGCCGCCGGTCGCCCTGCGCCTGCGGCTGCGCCGCGGAGAGGTCGACGGCACGGCGATCATCCGCGTGGAGGTCACGGACGGCGGGCCCGCGCCGCGGCACGGCGCCTGGGCCGCCAGCTGCGGACCGGGCGAGCACGGCCGTGGCGCCGCCATCGTCGACCGCCTCGGAGTCGGTTCCGGCATCGGCGCCCGCAGCCGCGGCGGCGCCCGCTGGGCGGAGCTGCTGGCCGCCTGACCTGGGCAAAGAACCGCGCCGACCTGCCGCGCGCACCCCGGGGCCCCTGAGCGTGGATTTGCTTACGCGAATTTTGTCCGGAAGAAAACGAAATACCCTTATGTTGAGATCGCCCAGAGGGAGGGCTGTCGTGGTCGCACCCGGCCCGGGTGCGGGAAGGGAGGCACCCGCATGGAGTTCGGGTCCCGTCTCTCGGCGATGCAGGATCCCGTCGGATCGGGTTGCAGGGTCTTCGTCGCCGTGATGATCGCGATCATCGCGGCCGTGCCGATCGCCGACCACTTCCTGCCGGAGGACATCCACCTCGCCCACGTGCTCGTCATCCCCGTCGCGCTCGCCTCGGCGTTCGCGGGAGCCGTGCGCGGTGCCCTGACGGGACTCGCGGCCGTAGTGGCGCTCGTCGCGGCCGGCGCCGAACGGCACACCCTTTTCTCGGAGAACGTCCTTGTCCAGCTCGGCTCGCTGGTGATGCTCTCGGTCCTGCTCGTGCTCATCAGCGCCCTGCGCGAGCGCCGCAGACACGAGCTCCAGGAGCTGCGCGAGGTGTCGCGGGCGACCCAGGGCGTGCTGCTGCGGCCGCTGCCCACCCGCGCCGGGCCGGTGACCATCGCCACGGCCTACCGAAGCGCCGGGGACGGCGACCGCATCGGCGGCGACCTGTACGCCGTCGCGCGCACCGCCCGGGCCACCCGCCTGCTCATCGGCGACGTACGCGGCAAGGGGCTGTGTTCCATCGGCGACACCGAGACCGTCCTCGGTGCGTTCCGCGCCGCCGCGCACCGGCAGGCGCCGCTCGCGGAGCTGATGAAGTCGCTGGAGGCGGGCGTCCGCTGGGAACTCACCGAGTCATGGGACGGACCGAACGAGACCGACATCGGGGAGCGCTTCGTCACCGCGGCCGTCGTCGAGATCCCCGACGACGAGCCGTACGTGCGCGTGGTCAGCTGCGGGCACCTCCCGCCGATCCTCCTCCACGACGGGACCGTCACCACCCTCGACGTACCCGAACCGGCGCCCCCGCTGGGCCTCGGAGGGCTGACCGGCAGCAGCTACGCCCCCACCGCCTTCCCCTTCGCCCCCGGCGACCGGCTGCTGCTCTACACCGACGGCGTGACCGAGGCCCGGAACGGCGCCGGGGAGTTCTATCCGCTCATGAGCCGGGTCGCGGAATGGGCCGACCGGCGCCCCGACCAGCTCGTGCGGAAGATGACCGACGACCTGCTCGCCCACGTGGCCGCCCCGCTGCAGGACGACATGGCCGTGGTCGCGATCGTGCGCGACGCCCTGGGGGGACGGCCTCCGCACGCACGGGCCCACGCCGGTGCCGACACGGCAGCGGACGCCGGGGAGCCGGACGTTCGGCCCGCCGGCCGCGGACTCTGACGACGACCGCCACGACGCCGCAACCCCCCCAGGTACCAGTGGCGGTGTCCGCCGCCCCAGGGCTGCGGCTGCCTGATCCCGTCGACCGGCCGTGCCCGGTGCCGAGGAATGAACCGCGCCGTCGCGGACAGACGTGCGGTGCGGGCGCCGGACCGCGTTCCCCCCGTCGCGGTCCGGCACCCCGCGGTCGTCAGGGCGCCGGTGTTCAGGGCGCCGGGGCGCGCACCTCGACGTCGTCGGGCCCGAGCGGCCGCCCGTCGGCGTCGCGCATCTCCAGCGGGGCCAGCGGACGGCCGCTCGCCCGGTCCACCGCGGTGGTGCGGCGCTCCCCGGGCTCGAAGAGGTTGTCCTCGCCCCACTGGCGCAGGGCGAGCAGCACCAGCCGCAGCCCCTTGCCCTCCTCGGTGAGTTCGTACTCCCGGTACGGACTCCCGTCCGAGGCGGGGACCGTACGCAGCACCCCGTGCTCCACCAGCTTGGCGAGGCGGCTGCTCAGGATGTTCTTGGCGCAGCCCAGGCCGCGGTGGAAGTCGTTGAACCGGCGCACTCCGTTGAGCGCGTCCCTGACGATCAGCAGCGACCACCAGTCGCCGACGACGCCCAGGGTCCGCGCGACCGGGCACGGTCCGTCACTGAAGTCCTTCTTCTGCATCTCCCTCTCCCGGTTTCGACATTAAACCGAGAGGGCGGGCGGGGCAAACATCGGTGGCGGGTGCTGCCCGGGCACCGGCCGGGTACGGGCCTATTCCGGACGTGCGGGGACGTAGAAGCCGGTCGTGGCGTCGACCGCGGCGGCCACGGTGTCCTCGGGGGCGCCCGAGGCGGCGTACGCGGTGCCCCATGCCCGGCTGCTGCGGATCATGAAGTCGCGGGCCTCGTCGGAGTACTGCCACTGCTCGGCCATCTCCGGTCCGCTGGGCTCGCCGGCGAGGTACAGGCCGAGGCCCAGCAGCCCCAGGTCCCAGCCCACGCCGACCGCTCCGGGCCCGAACTGGTCCCACATCCCGGGCGGCACGACGGCGACGTGCTCCAGTTCCAGGACCGTGCGCTCCGCGTCCTGCGCGGTCAGCCGCACCTCCACCTCGCTGAACCCGGGGGCCTCGCCCATGACCCAGCTGACCCGGAGGAGCTTCGGGGGCTCGCAGCGCAGGACCTCCCCGCCCGCGTTGCCCTGCAACTGGTAGCGGCCGCCGAGCCGCAGCTCGCCGGTGACCGGCAGGAACCAGCGACCGATCCGCTCCGCGGTGGTGCAGGCGTCCCACACGTCCTCGACAGGGGCGTCGTACGTGCGGCGCAGCAGCACCGTGCGCGCCTCCTCGCCGGAGACGTCCCGGCTGCCGGTCGCGCGGTGGATGGCGTTGATCTCGTCGACGATGTTCATGCGGTGTCTTCCCGTTCCCTTCCGGAGTCCCGGGCCTGTCCCGTCCCCGGTCGCTGCTGTTCCTGTGCGAGACGCCGTTCGCGGCGCCCCCGGGCGAGCTCGGTGCCGAGCGCGTCCAGCCGCTGCTCCCAGAAGCCGCGGAAGCGCTCGAGCCATGCGTCGACCTCGCGCAACGGCGCGGCCTGCACGGCGTAGAGCCTCCTGGTGCCCTCCGCCCGCACCACGGCGAACCCGTTCTCCCGCAGGACCCTCAGATGCTGGGACACGGCGGGCTGCGAGATGCCGAATTCCTCCCTGATGACCTCGGTGATCGCGCCGGACGGCTGCTCCCCGGAGGCGAGGAGCTCCAGAATCCGGCGTCGCACCGGATCGCCGAGTACGTCGAATGCGTGCACGTCGGCCACTATGACAGCAGCCACTTATATAAGCAAGGAGTTAGATGATCTCGGGGACTCCGCTGCCCACGGGAGGCATCCGCTTCTCCTCGGCCTCCTGAGCAGCGGCGACGCGCCCCGCAGCGCGCCTCACCCCAAGGGGGGAGGAACGAACCGGGCATAGGGGTGGCTTCAGGGACGTTCTCTGACGCGGGCCCCCGGGTCCACGGCGTAGGACTTGAAGGGTCCGCCCTGCACGGGCCGCGTTTCCGAAGGAGTGATGACCATGCGCCGCATCCGCGTCCAGCGACCGAAGAAGCCGGCGCCGTCGCGCCCTCCGATCGACCTGCGGACACCGTCCGGAAAGCCCCTCCCGTACTGACGCCCGCCCCGACGCACACCGTGCACGTCCAGAAGGGTCGCCCGAGATGAGCGACACATCCCGCCGACCGGGCAGTACCGTCCCGGCCTTCCGCCCCGTCTTCGCCTACGTGGTGAGGCGGCTGCGCTACCTCGCCGAGGGCTTCCGCCGCGCCGCACCGGCCGGGTGACGGAACCGGGGAGCCCGGAGTGCCGCCGGCGGCACTCCGGGCTCCCCGTGACGAGTGGCGGCCGCGTCCCCCGGACGGCCCACACGGGGCGCTGTTGCGCGTCGGCGCCGACCGGGCGACCCTTGACGTGATTCGGGTGCACCGGAACGCGAGGTGGGCCATGGTCGAGCCAGCAGTGACGATCCGGCAGGACGGCGAAGGTTATGTGGTCACGTGCCCGGGGACCGACGCGGTCGGGCGCGGGCCCACGGAGACGCAGGCGTGGACCGACTTCTGGGCCGCCCTGCACGCCGACTGGAAACCCCCGGAGGAGCTGAAGGCGGGCCCCGGTGAGGACCACGCACGAGGTCTACGGGTCCTGCGGCTCTTCCTCTGACCCGGTCAGGGCGCCCGGCCGGACCACACCGGCTCGACGCGTTGCCACTCCCGCTCCCACGACCGCAGCCGCCCGCGCAGCGCCAGGGCGGCCACCGCGTGGTGCACGCCCCAGGCGAGCGCGGACCACAGCAGGAAGCACGTGACACCCAGGACGAGGGCGGCCCCCCGCGCACCGGCCGTACTGCGCGGCTCCGGCACCGGCGCGCCCCGGTCGTCCACCCAGATCCGTATCCGGTCGCCCGCCTCGACGGGCCGCCCCACCGGGACCCGCCCGGTGTGCGGGCGGCCGGGCGGGTACTCCCAGCCGGCACTCACCGGCGGCAGCGAGCGCATGCCGTGCTCATGGAAGACCGGTCCCGTCGCGTCCAGGGCGGTGCCCGCCACGAGGTGCCGGTGGCCCCGTTCGGCCAGCGCCTGAGCGCGCTCCGCCCGGTGCACGGAGAACCCCACGCACGACGAGGCGACCACGGCCAGCACCATCAGCACCGAGGCGGCCAGTCGCGGCAGGGTGTGCGCGCACGGACGGCACCCGACCGGCAGCGCGGCGGGACAGGCACAGAGCAGCATGGGACCCTCCTCGGACGAGGTGCGCGGCCCGGCCTCGACCGGACTGCCGACATGCTGCACCCACGGGGCCCTCGGGCGCCGGGAATTCGCCTCCTTCTAGTCGGCGACCGCGGGTGACGCCGGCCGCGCGCCGGGAACCCGGCGCGCGCGGCCCCCCGAGGGCGTCGGCCGGGACAGCACGACCACGCCCCGCCCGGCCGCCAGCGCCCCCGCCAGCGCCACCGCGAGGCCCACCGAACCGCCCCGGAAGCCCTCGCCGAGCAGCAGCACACCCACGCATCCCGCCACCAGGGGGTTCGCCAGCGTGACGGCCGCCAGCGCGACGCCCAGCCCGCCGCGGTACGCCTCCTGCGACCACACCATCCCCGCGATCGCCAGGACGCCGGTGCAGCCCGCCGCCACCAGGAGCATCGGGTCGTCGACGGCCGCCCCCAGCCCTTGCGCGGCCAGGTGCACCGCGAGGCCCTGGGTCAGGCACGAGGCGATCCCGAACGCCGCGCCCGCCGCCGTCGCGAAGCGCAGTGCGCGCAGCACGGACCGGTCGGCCCCCCACGGCAGCCGGGTCAGCGCCAGTGCCGCCGCCGCCGTGATCGCGGCCAGCAGGACCAACTCGGTACCGTCCAGCGCCCGTTCCGTGCCGGGTGGCGCGGTGCACAGCAGGAGCGTCACCAGCCCCAGCACGGTCAGAGCCGCCCCGCGCCACTCCCGGGGCCGTACCCGGCGCCGGCCGAGGGCGGCGTGCAGCGGCAGCGCCAGTACGAGGGTCAGCGCGCCCAGCGCCTGGACCACGGTCAGCGATCCGTATCGCAGCGCGACCGCGTGCAGTCCGGCCCCGGCCGCCTGGAGGGCCAGAGCCAGCGTCCACAGCCCGCCCGTCGGCTTCCGCCCGGCGGCGGCCGTGCGTTCCTGGGCGACGGCCGCCGTCGCGTAGCAGACCGCCGACAGCAGGGCCGCCGCCAGGGACAGCACGCCGCCGTTCATACGAACGCCCTCCGAACGGGCATGGGGCTCCTCCTGGGGTGCGGGGGCGGTGGCGAGTGCCTCCAGCACATCGTGCGCGCCGCCCCCGGGGCATCAGGGTCCACCCCGAGCCGCCCCCCAACCCTTCCCGGGGGTGTCAGGTGCAGACCGTGCCGGCGGGCGGCAGCTGACCGCGGGTCAGATAGCCGTCGACGGCGTCGTCGACGCAGCCGACCGACCTGAGGTACGCGGTGTGGCCGTCGCCGTCGTAGGTGAGGAGCCGGCCCGAGGAGAGCAGGCGGGCCAGGGCCCGGGCCTCGGTGTAGGGGGTCGCCGGGTCGCGGGTGGTGCCGACGACCAGGATCGGCGGCGCGCCGGGCGCGGTGATGGGACCGGCCGGCTGGTCCGCGGGGACCGGCCAGTGGGCGCAGGTCGACAACTGGTCCGCGAAGTACCGCCCGAAGCGGGGGGAGGTCCGTACGAACTCGGGGAGCGCGGCCCGGGCCTGCGCGGGGGTGGCGCGTGCTCCCAGACTTCCGCTCAGGCAGGTGATCGCGACGTACGCGTCACCGCTGAAACCGGAGTCCTCGAAGGCCCCGCCGAGTTCCTGCACGGTGGTGGTGTCACCGGTGCGCACCTCGCGGAGCGCGGCGCGCAGTTTCTCCCACGCGGGCGCCATGAGCGCGGTCGTGACCGCGCTGATGAGGCTGTCGCCGTCGACGACCACGTCCTTGCCCTGCCGCAACGGGGCGCGGTCGAGGGCGTCGACCAGCGCGTCCAGCGCGGGGCCGGCCTCGGCGGCGGAGCGGCCGACGGGGCATGCCGGGCGGGCGGCGCAGTCGGCCGCGAAGGAGTCCCAGGCGATCTGGTAGCCCCGGGCCTGGCCCAGCAGGCTGTGGACGCCGTCGAGGGTGGGGTCGACGGCGCCGTCGAGCACCATGCGGCCGGCGCGGGACGGGAAGAGTCCGGCGTAACTCGCGCCGAGGTAGGAGCCGTAGGAGAAGCCGAGGTAGTGCAACCGCTCGTCGCCGAGGAGGGCGCGGACCAGTTCCAGGTCCCGGGCCGAGTCGAGCGTGCCGACGTGCGGGAGCAGCCGCCCCGCGCCGCGCTCGCACGCGGTGGCGGTCTCGCGGGCCGCCTTGTCGGCGGCCGCGAAGTCCGGCCCGTTCGCGTCCGGCCCGTTCTTGTCCGGCCCGTTCTCGTCCGGTCCGCCCGGGCCGCGGGGTCGCCGTACCGCCGCAGGGGTGCCGGCCGTGTCGTCGCCGCAGTTCACCGGGGTGCTGGAACCGACCCCGCGGGGGTCCACGGCGACCAGGTCGTAGGAGGCCCGCACGGCCGGGGAGAAGGCCCCGGCGAACGACCACAGCGAGGTGATCGCGGGTTCGCCGGGGCCTCCGGGGTTGAACAGCAGCGAGCCGATGTGCCGGGCGCCGGTCCCGGTGGCCTTCTTGCGGGTCGCGGCCAGGAAGATGTCGCCGGCCTCCGGACGGGCGTAGTCCAGCGGGGCCCGCAGGGTGGTGCACTGGAACGAGGGCTGCTCCGCGCAGGGCGTCCACCGGAGCTTCTGCCGGTAGTGGCCGGCCAACCCGGGGGGAACGGTCGTGGCGGTGGTGCCGGGGGGTTCCGCGGGGCCGTGGCCCATGCGTTGCCCCGGCGGTCCCGCCGCGCAGCCGGTCAGCAGGAGTGCGCAGGCCCAGAGCACGGCGAGCGCCGTGTGGTGGGGTCCGCGCCGGGGTCCGCGGGATATGTGGCCGGTGGTCCGGGCTTCCTTCATCGCCACGTCTCTCCTTCACCTTCCGGTGCGTGATCAGTGCACCACGCAGCGTGTCCGGCGGAGGTGTTCGCCTAGGCCGGCGGAGTGAACCGCCGCGGGCGTACCAGGGGCCCACCGCGTAGGTGCGGCCGCTCGGTCGGCCGACGGCGGACGGCACCGCGCCCCGGACCCGTGTGCGGGTCCGGGGCGCGGTGCCGTGAGGGGGAACGCGGGGCGTCAGGCCTCGCCGCCCTGGGTGCGACGCCGGCGCAGGAGGAACACACCGCCCGCCGCCGCGGCGGCCAGGAGGGAGGCGCCGGTGAGGCTCTCGGCGGTGTTCATACCGGTCGAGCCGCCGAAGCCGGTGTCGGGCGCGCCGCCGTTGTTGTCGTTGTCGTTGTTGTCGTTGTCGCGGTCGTTGCCGCGGTCGTTGTCACGGTCCCGGTCGTAGCCGTGGTGGCGCTTCTTGTAGCACTTGCGGTCGTTGTCGCGGCCGCCGTAACCGCCGCGGTCACCGTAGCCGCCCCGGTCGCCGTAACCGCCGCGGCCGTTGTCGTCGTCCCCGCGGTCGTCACCGCGGCCGCCGTGGCCGCCCCGGCCGTGGCCGCCCCACGAGCACTTGTCGCGGCCGTGGCCGCCGCGGCCGTAGTTGCCGTAGTCGTCCTCGTAGTCGTCCCCGTACTCGTCGTCGCCGTTGTCGTCGTTGTGGTTGTGGTTGTTGTTGTTCGTGTTGGTGTTCGTGTTCGTGTTCGTGTTGGTCCCGCCGTCGCGGTCACCGCTCGTGCTGGTCGTGCCGGGGACGGTGAGGGTGCCGACGCTGCCCTGGTCGGCCTTCGGGCCGATCATGCAGCTGACGGTGATGGTGTAGGTGTTGGCCGGCGCGTCGTCCGGGATCGTGAAGGTGCCGGTCAGCGGACCGCCCGGGGTCGTCGCGTTCAGGGCCAGGGCGTTGCGCAGCAGGCCGGACGGGAAGGCGTTGGCGTTCACCATCGCGCCGGGCGCCTGGCAAACCTCCGAGCTGGCGGTGACGGTGACGGCCCGTCCGTTCTGCGCGACGTTGACGTCGACCACGGCGAAGGCCTGCGAGTTCGGAAGGACGACCGCCGCGGCCGTCATCGTCGCCATCGCCAGGATGCGAGCACCACGCATGGAGCTGAACCTCCTTGTGGACGGGGCAGGCGGGATGTGGCCCCCGGCACGACTGCCAACGCGTCCTCGAGACCTATATGGCGATCATCCGCAGTCGCTCCGCACCCCGAGAGCGGCGGAGGTGTACGGCCGAATGGGGTGGGGCCGTGGCGCCGCGCGGGGCGTTTTCGCAGGTGAGACGCGGTTTGGTGGCCCGGATAAGAAAAATGTGAAGAGATGTCCAACCGGGTGACGGAGCATCAGTTAATCTTGCGTCAGCAAGGCGGCGGAGGCTCGGTCCTCCGGGCGCCGATCGGACTGACGGATCGTCAGCGTGCTTCGCCGTGCCCGCACATGGATCCAGGGTCGCATCGAGGCCGGCTCCGACGAACCGTCAGGAGCCTTGTGAAGCACCAGGATTCACCCGTCCGGGCTCAGAAACGGATACGTGCGGCGACGGGCAGGTGGTCGCTCCCGGTGGCGGGCAGGGTCCGTACGTCCGAGACCGTCGCGGAACGCGCCAGGACCTGATCGATCCGGGCCAGCGGAAAACGTTCCGGCCAGCTGAACGCGAGCCCCGACTCCGGGACGCCCAGGCGCGAGGTGAGCGGGGCGAGCCCCCGGTCGTCGACCGTGCCGTTGAGGTCCCCGAGCAGGATCACCCGGTCCAGCCGCTCCGCCGCGATCTCGGCGCCGAGGAGGGCCGCGCTCTCGTCCCGCCGGGCGGAGCCGAACCCGGTGGGGCCGAGGCGGAGCGAGGGCAGGTGGGCGACGTACACGGCGACGTCCCCCTGCGGGGTCCGGGCGGTCGCCCGGAACCCGCGGTCCCAGTCCTCGCCGAGGCCCGCGGGCCGGATGGCGATCCTGCGCCCGTCGACGAGGGGGTATCGGGACCACAGCCCGACCGTGCCGAAGGACACGTGATGCGGGTAGGACGCGCCCAGCACGGCGCCGAACTCCGGCAGCAGGGAAGGCGTCAGCTCCTGCAGGGCGATCAAGTCCCCCTCCGCGGCCGCCAATTGCCGTGCCGTGCCCCTCGGATCCGCGTTCACGTCACTGACGTTGTGCTGCACCGCGACGAGATCGTGCGCGGAACCGCCCTGCGGGCCCGCCAGCCCCCCGAAGACCGCGAACCAGGCCGCCGACGGCACCAGGAGCGCGCACAGGGCGACCCCCGAGCGCCGCAGCAGGGCCACGCACAGCACCAATGGGACGCCCAGTCCCAGCCACGGCAGGAACGTCTCCAGCAGGCTCCCCCAGCGGCCGGGGCCGTTAGGCACCGCGGCGTGGCACACGAGCAGCAGCGCCAGCAGCAGCGGAAGCGCCGCCAGGACCCCGTCCCACCGCCGCCGGCCCCGCCACTCGCGGCCGCTCCGCACCGCGCCCTCCCGCCCGCGAACGGCCCGCCAGTGATCCTTCCGCCCCAGTGATCGCACGCAGCAACCACGCGGGGCCGCGCGATCCGGTTCCCGTACCGCGCCGTGACGGTGCCCACACGCCCCGGCTACGACGCCTCCCTCGCGTCCTCCACGACCCGGAACTCCGCCGGGCCCAGCGTGAGCACACCGTCGCTCAGCGGCGTGCACCGCACTCCGCCCTTGCCGCGCAGCGCGCGCTGCGCCCCCGGACCGATGACGGCGTCCATCCAGGCGCACGGCCGGGCGGGGCGCCGCACCGCGAACAGTACGGGTCCCGCTCCGGTGTCCAGCGCCACGGTCGCGCCCACGTAGGCGTCGATGTCGACTCCGCGGAGCAGCACGTTGCGGCGGGTGTGCCGCAGGTCGGTCCCCGGGGCGATGTCCAGCGGGAGGCTCTCGGCCGCCATGAGCGTGACGGCGGCGTCGCGATGGGCGGGCCGCGCGTAGTAGCGGTCGCCCACGAGTCCCAGCCCGCTCCGCACTTCGGCACGTCGCACCAGTTCCCCGTCCGGCGCCGCCGACGGCCCGTCCGAGGGCCGCCCCATGTACCGGTGCGCGGGCGACACCAGCAGTTGCACGACTTCGACCTGCTCAGACATGCCGCCAGCCTAGAACGCCGCCCGCGGTCTCCCGCGTGGTCTTCGTCTCAGGGCCGCCCGAGGTGACGCCGGTCCCACGCGGCCCGGGACATCGCGACCGGGCGGCGCAGGGGCGTGCCGTCGACGTACAGGTCGACGCGCTCGTTGTAGAACGCGACCATGCCCGCGACCGGGGCGCACGCCACCGTGGGGAAGTCGTACGCCCAGGCGATGTCCTCGTGGACGGCGCCGTCGGCGTCGAAGGACCAGTAGCCGCTGGTCGTGCCCTTGTACGGGCAGCTCGTGACGGTGTCCGAGGGACGCAGCCGGGTCCAGTCGACGTGCACGCGCTCGAGGTAGTAGCGGGTCGGCAGGCCCGTCTCGAAAAGGGTCACCGCATGCGGCGCGTCGGCGAGGACGATGCCGTCGATCTCCACGCGGACGCTGCTGGAGGAGCGCAGGGCGTCCACCCGGGTGTAGGGGCTCCGCGGGTGGACGAAGACCTGCTCGTCCTCCTCGTACCAGGCGTCCAGGGCCTCCCAGCGGAACCGCGCGGTGCCCAGGAGCCGGTCGGGGGCGCCCTCGTCCCACACCCAGGCCGCGCCCTCGCGGACCTCCGAGCCGACGCGCAGCGAGTGGCGGCGCGCCGGGCCGGGGCCCAGCCGGCCGGCCCGGCCGTCGTCGGTGAGCTCTCCCTCGGTCAGGTCCTCCACCGGGATGCTGTACTGCGGATAGCCGGGCCACTCCCACACGTACAGGGCGCGCCGGGTGTCGAGGACGGTACGGCCCCCGACCTGCGCCCGGATGCGCCGTGGGACGGGCTCGACCTGTCCGACAGGGACGATCAGACCCGGGTGGTTCACGCTCTCGTCCGCCATCGGTGGTCACCTCGGTCCGTTCACGGGCTTCCGTACGCCCAGCTTCACCGGCGCCCGCGCGATCGGCCACCCCGGCCGTGTCCTCGGGACACCGCCGTCTCAGCCGAACACCACCGACCACGGCCGCGGCGGCCCCTCCGATGGGGGCGAGGTGCCCGCGTGCCGCCCGGCCGCGGCCCCGTGCCGCGCCAGCACGCGCGCGGCGAGCGCCGCGAAGCGCGGGGCCGCCGGGTGCGCCGAGGGGCCGGCGGGCCAGGCGCCGCCGATCCGGCGGACGAGGGGGGTCCCGGACAGCGGCCGCCAGGCCACACGGGGCTCCCGGCGGGCCGCGGCACCCTGGTCGAACGCGACGCCGTTGCCCGCCGCGACCAGGGCGAGCAGGAACTCGGGGCTGGACGCGTGCCGGACGCCACCCGGGACGAAGCCCGCGGCGCGGCAGTTCTCCAGCAGCCGGTCGTACCAGCCGGGAGCCTCGTCGCGGGGGAACACGACGAGGTCCTGGCCGGACAGGTCGGCGAGGGACACCCGCGGCCCGCGGGCCAACGGCGAGGTACGGGGGAGGACCACTCCCAGCTCGGACGAGGCCTCCGGGCCGAGCCGCAGCCCGGTCGCCGCCGCCACCGGCCGGTGGACGAGGCCGACGTCGAGACCGCCCGAGCCGAGGAGCCGCAACTGCTCCGCGGTGGTGGCCTCCCGCAGCTCGACGGCGGGCTCCGGGGTGTGCTCCGCGCACGCGGCCAGCAGCGCGGAGACCGCCGCCGCCGTGGTGCCGGTCGGGACGGCGGCCCGCAGGGTGCCCAGGCCGCCGTCGGCGGCACGCCGCGCGAGTGCCCGCAGACGCTCCTCGCGGGCGAGGAGTTCCCTCGTCTCCTCCAGCAGCAGCGCCCCCGCCGAGGTCAGTGCGGTCCGGTGCCGCGACCGGTCGAACAGCTCCGCGCCGAGTTCCCGCTCCAGCGCGCGCACGGCCTGGCTGACCGGCGGCTGTGCCGTGCCCAGCCGGTCGGCGGCGCGGCCGAAGTGCAGTTCTTCCGCCACGGCGACGAAGATACGCAGGTGGCGCAAGAGATCCACGGTCAAGGACCCTACGCGAGGAGGCTGTTGATGGTCGAGGAGGAGATCCGGGCGGTGTTCGCGGCGGCCGGCGCCGAGGGGCGGCTGCACGCCGTACCGATCGGTGCCGGAGCCGGCGAGGCCGCCGAGGTCGCCGTGGACGCGGACGAGTCCGTCGTCCTCGCGTCGGTCGTGAAGATCCTCCCGGTGCTGGAGTTCGCCCGCCAGGTCGCCGCCGGGCAGCTCGACCCCCGCGAGCGGGTACGGATCGCCGCGGCCGACCGGCTCGGCGGCTGGGGTACCGCGGGCTGCGCCGACGACGTCGAGCTCTCGCTCCGCGATCTCGCCCACTTCGCGATGTCGGTCAGCGACAACACCGCCGCGGACCTGCTGCTGGCCCGGGTCGGGCTCGACACCGTACGGCTTCTCGCCGAGGAGCTCGGGCTCACCGGCATCCGGATCGTGGGCGGCCCCCGCGACGTGCTGGAGTCGATGCTCGACGAGGTCGGGGCCCGCACCGAGGGGGAGTTCGCGGCCCGCTGGCCGGCGCTTCCGGACGAACGGAAGAGGCGGCTCGCCGTCCTGGACCCCGCGCGGACCAACGCCGGCACCCCTCGTGAGATCACCCGGCTGCTCCGGCTCATCTGGCGTGACGAGGCCGGCCCGCCGCAGGCCTGCGCCTGGGTCCGGGAACTGATGGGCCGGCAGGTCTTCCGGCACCGGATGGTGTCCGGCTTCCCCGACGAGGTCACCGTGGCCGCCAAGACCGGCACGCTGCCCGGTCTGCACGCGGAGGCGGGGGTGGTCGCCCACCCGGACGGCGGGCGCTACGCCGTCGCGGTGTTCGCCCGCACCCGTGAACTGACCGCGACGCGCCCCGCGGTGGACTCGGCGATCGGCGCCGCGACCCGGATCTCGGTGGACTTCCTGCGACGCGGCCTGCGCTGACCTGCGCTCATACCGGATCGCATATCGAGCGGGCGGGATTCCGGTCTTGGACGGGGGCGACGCGGCCCTGATCTTCTGAGGCCATGAGCGACGACACTGACGCACGAGGTGTGAAGAGGTTCGGACGGCGCACGATGCTGCGGGGGGCCGCGCTGTCCGCGGCCACCCCGCTGCTGCCCGGCACGCTGCCCACGGCGGCCGCGGCACCGGTGGCCGCAGCGGTCCGGCGCGGGGACGCGGGCGCCGGCGCGGCCACGTTCCGCTGGCTGGGCACGGCCGGCTGGCGGATCGACGTCGCCGGCAGGACCGTGCTGTTCGACCCCTACGTGACACGCTTCCCCACCGGGCTCTTCACCGGGGCCTTCGACCCCGCGACCCGGTTGTGCACCGACGAGGCCGCCGTCCGGAAGCGCGTGGGCCGCCCAGAACTCGTCCTGGTCAGCCACTCCCACTGGGACCACCTCGCCGACGTGCCCTACATCGCCGCGTCCACCGGCGCCAGGGTCGTCGGCACGGAGACCACCTACCACCTGCTGGTCGCGCTCGGCGTCGACCCGGCGCGGATCTCGGTGGTGAAGGGCGGTGAAGTGCTGGACTTCGACGGGATCGTGGTGGAGGTCGTCGCGAGCCTGCACAGCCGCAACAAGCAGCACTCCTACTTCGCCCCCGGCAGGCTCGCCGGACCGCCCCCGGCACGCCCGGAGACGATCGGCGACCTCCCCGAGGGCGACACCCTCGCCTACCAGGTGACCGTCGGGGACGACGGCCCCTCGGCCTTCCTCATGGGTGCCAGCGACTTCGGCGAGCGCGCGGCCCGGGGACTTCGCCCGGACCTCGCGATGGTGGCCGTACCGACCAGCACCTCGACACACCGCTACGTCCCCCGGCTGCTGGCCGCGCTGGGCGACCCGGGCGTCGTGGTGCCCGTGCACTGGGACGACTTCGAGCGGCCGCTGGACCTGCCGCCGCGCACCGACCCGTCGGCGGACCTCGACGCCTTCGCTGCCCTGGTCCGCCGCGAGTCGCCCGCGACGCGCGTCGTCGTCCCCGACTACCGCACCCTTTACGGCGCCGACATGCGGCCGGTCTCCTGACGCCCGCGTGGGGGCGTCAGGCGCCTACGGTGCCGTCGACGCCCTCGCGCAGGAAGTCCGCGTGCCCGTTGTGGCGGCCGTACTCCAGGAGCACGTGCACCATCACCATCCGCAGGGAGACGTCCTCGCCCCAGCGCGGCTGGTGCCCGGTCAGGTCCAGGGACCCGGCCGCCTCCTCGATCCGGCGGGAGTTCCCGACCTCGGCCTCCCAGGCCGCGAAGGCCTCGGCGCGGGTGGACGCGCTCGCGTCGTAGGCCGCCTGGAAGTCGATCCTGTCGGACCACACCATGGGCGCGTCGTTGTCCTCGAACACCCGGCGGAACCAAGCGCGTTCCACCTCCGCCATGTGCCGGACGAGCCCGAGCAGCGACAGCGTGGACGGAGGCATCGACCGCTGCCGCAGCTCCTCGTCCGAGAGCCCCCGGCACTTCATGGCCAGCGTGGCGCGGTGGTAGTCGAGGAACGCCCGGAGCGTCTCGCGCTCCCCGCCCAGCAGCGGCGGGCCCACGCGGTCGTCGTCGGTCACTGGTTGCTCTCTTCCTGCGTTGCGGACAGCGGGGGCCACCCTCTCACCCCTGCCGCCCGGCCGGCCCGGGAATTACGGTGGGCTAGGATTGAAGAGTTCTTCAATTGACGAATCTCTCCAGAGGGTACGGGTGGTCCGAGTGCAGGTTCCGCTCTACCAGGCCAAGGCGGAGTTCTTCCGCATGCTCGGGCACCCCGTGCGCATCCGCGTCCTGGAACTCCTGCAGGACGGCCCCAAGCCGGTGCGGGACCTCCTCAACGCGATGGAGATCGAGCCCTCCAGCCTCTCCCAGCAGCTCGCCGTACTGCGCCGATCCGGCATCGTGACCGCCACGCGCACCGGCTCCACCGTGGTGTACGAGCTGGCGGGCGGCGACGTGGCGGAACTGCTCCGGGCGGCCCGCAGGATCCTCACGGAGCTGCTGACGGGGCAGCAGGGCCTGCTGGCCGAGCTCCAGCAGACCGAGGAAGGCCCCGTCGTCCGCGGGGAGGGCGCGACGGGCACGACGGGCGACGCCGCGTGAGTGCCGGGACGGACTCGCGCAAGGACACGGGCGGCGAGAAGTACAAGCAGCGGGCGGTGCTGCTGCGGGTCCTCGTCTACGTCTTCGTCACCCACTTCATCGCCGGTTTCATCACCTTGCTCTTCTACCTGGGGCAGCACGCCCCCAAGTGAGCCACGGCCCGCCCGAGAGCGTAGGGGCGGCCGGCCGGCAGGGTGAGCACGACGGGCGTCCCCGTGTCGAGGAGCGCGTCGAGCAGCCGCTGCTGCACGCCGGGCCGGGTGAGGGTCTCCGCGTCGCAGCCCTCGCCGCTGGTGCCGCGGCCGAAGAGCCCGGCGCGGTCGCCGAGCGCCGCGACGACCACGTCGGCGTCGAGGGCCGCGCGTACGGCCGTCGCGATCCCGGAGACATCGCTGTCGCCGATGCCGCAGCCGGCGACGGTGACGATCTCCGAGCCGGGGAACTCCGCCACCAGGGCCTGGCGCAGCGTGGGCAGGTCGATGCCGACCGGGGTGTCCGGGTGCTGCGCGCCGACGTGCACGGGGAAGGAGCCACCGGCTCACGCCGGCTCCAGCGGCAGGGTGACCCAGATGCCCTTGCCGCCGGTGCCGGGGTCGGGGTGCACCGCCGCTGTGCCCCCGCACTCGGCGGTGACCTCGGCGACCATGGCCAGCCCGCCGCCGGCCGCGGCGGCCCGGAGCAGGTCCGGCCGGTGGGGATGCCGGTCGTAGACGGCGAAGGCGAGTACCCCGCCGCCCGTCGCGTAGACGACGTCCAGGCTGGGGGAGACCCCGGCGGCGTGCCGCACGCTGTTGGCGACCAGCTCGCTGAGGATCAGCAGGGCCCGGTCCAGCACCGTGTCGCCCGGGGCGACGCCCCAGGAGGTGTAGACGTACTCGCCCGTCCTGCGGGCCAGGGCCACGGACAGGGGCGCCGCAGGCAGGGTCAGCACATGGCGGCGCTGCAGCATGGCACGGGCGGTCACCGGGTGCCGGGCCCGCCGTCGGCAGCGGTGCGGGCGCCCGTGCCGGCGGTGCCGCCGAGCCGGTGCCCCTGGACCGTGAGGGGGTGGATCCGCAACAGGGTGTCGTGCGGGCCGTGGACCCATCCGGTGAGCGTGCGCCGGTAGTGGGCGGTCTCGTGGG
The DNA here is from genome assembly GCF_900188405.1 of Actinacidiphila glaucinigra. GTDB lineage: Bacteria > Actinomycetota > Actinomycetes > Streptomycetales > Streptomycetaceae > Actinacidiphila > Actinacidiphila glaucinigra. Next base: position 157,509 of record NZ_FZOF01000022.1, read on the forward strand.
CGTTGGCGAGTTCCTGGGCGGGACCGGTGGCCGTGACCGACCAGCCGGTGCCCGAGGTGCGGTGGAGACGTTCGCAGTGGTACGTCACGTCGCCTCCCTGCGTCACCGCCGTGAGGGGGACGGGGGCGCGGACGACGAGCGCGCCGTACTCCAGGACGTGGACGGCGGGGCGGACGAGCACCGTGCCGCGCAGTACGTAGACCAGGCGGCCGCTGCGGGCTCCTTCCAGCAGCCACAGCGCCTCCGCCCCCGTCAGGTCGGTCATGCGGTACGCGGGGCTCATCCGGCGGCCTCCCCCTGGAGTACTCCGGCCCGGAGCAACCGGGTGCGGGCCGCGCGGACGGCCTCCGGGGCCGTGGCGTGCACCAGGTCCGCGCCCCGCAGCGCGTCCAGCACGCCCAGCGCGTCCAGTGCGTGCCGCTGCTCGGGCCGGAGACCGGACGCCAGCACCGTGATGCCCCGCCGGTTCAGCCGGTCGATCGCGTCCTTCAGGGCCAGGGCGCCGGTGGCGTCGATGTGGGTGACACCGGAGAGGCGCAGGATGACCACCGACACGTCGGCGACCTCGGTGAGTTCGAGCAGGGAGCGATGGGCGGTGGCGAAGAACAGCGGCCCGTCGACGCGGTACACCACGATGTGCTCGGCGAGCAGGGCGTGTTCCCCGGCGCCCTGCCCGTCCGGCGGGCCCTCGTGCAGCGGCACCTGATCGAGCCGGACCTGCCGCGCGACCGCGCGCAGAGCCAGGGCCCCGGCCACCACCAGCCCGATGACGACCGCGTACACCAGGTCAAGGGCCAGCGTGGCGGCCGCGGTCAGCAGCAGCACCGCGCCGTCGGCGCGGGTCGCCCGGGCCATCGCCCGCAGCGAGGCGACCTCGACCATCCGGATCGCGGTGGCGAGCAGCACGCCCGCCAGCGCCGCCAGCGGGATCCTCCCGACCAGCGGAGCGGCGAGGAAGACGATCGCCGCGAGGACGGCGGCGTGGGCCAGCGCGGCCAGCCGCGAGCCCGCGCCCGTACGGACGTTGACGGCGGTGCGGGCGATCGCCGCGGTGGCCGGTACCCCGCCGAACAGCGGGACGACCAGGTTGGCCAGGCCCTGGCCGAACAGTTCCCGGTCCGGGTCGTGGCGGCGGCCGTGCGCCATCCCGTCCGCGACGGTCGCCGACAGCAGCGACTCCAGCGCGGCCAGGGCCGCCACCGCCACGGCCGGCGCCAGCAGCGAGGGGAGGGCGGCCGGGTCGAGGAACCCCAGGGAGGGCGTGGGCAGTCCGGACGGCAGGTGCCCGATGCGCGCCACCGGAAGGCCCGCGGCCTCGGCGGCGATCGTGGCCGCGGCGACGGCCGGCAACGAGAACGGCACCCGGGGGCGCCACCGGGCTCCCGCCAGGATGATCCCGGCCACCGCGGCCGAGAGCGCGAGGGGCGCCCAGCTAGGGTGGGCCAGGAACTCCCGTACGGCCCGCAGGGCTACGGCCGCGACCTTCTCGCCGTCGGGCGTGGGTACTCCGAGCGCCGCGGGCACCTGCTGCAGCCCGATCACGCACGCGATCCCGAGGGTGAAGCCCTCCACCACGGGAGCGGGCACGTAGCGCATGTACCGGCCGGCGCGCAGCAGGGCCAGCCCGATCAGGAGCGCACCCGCCATCAGCCCCACGGTCAGTACCCCGCCGGGCCCGTACCGGGCGACGATGGGCACCAGCACGACGGTCATCGCCCCGGTCGGCCCGGAGACCTGCACGTCCGATCCGCCGAACAGGGCCGCCACGGCTCCGGCCACCACTGCCGTGGCGAGTCCGGCCTCCGCCCCGAGGCCCGAGGAGACTCCGAACGCCAGCGCGAGCGGCAGGGCCACCACCGCGACGGTCAGCCCGGCGAGCAGGTCCTGACGGGGCTGCCGCCGCATCGCCGTCAGATCGGCCCGCGCGGGCAGCAACGCGCGTACCGAGGCCCACATCCGCCCTGCCAGCCAAGTCACCGTGCGCAGACACCGGCCCTGTCGTCCATCGTCCCGGCCGGTTGCCTGGGACGGTCCGTAGCCGTGCCCGGGTCTCGCCCGACGACACGGCGGGATCATCATGTAGCGAATTGAAGATTTTTGCAATTTGTGGATCCGGTGGGTTGTGTGCGACCCACGACGCGTCCCCGGAGCCTCGGCGACCGCGACCGGCCCGCCTCGGGGTGCCGCGGAGGGTTGCGGGTCCGACCCGCACCGGCGCGGCTGCTTCCTGGCCGGCAGCACCTCGGAACTTCACCGCCGGGACCCGGACGTGGCCGAGCGCTCCCGCCGCGCGACCTGCCGGGAGGGAGGCCCGGATCCGGCGGCCGATCCGCAGGAACCCGGCCGGCTGCTCCTGGCCGTACCGCGGGGGGCGGGGTTCCTCGCCAAGACCGCACGGGCCCGGCGGGGCTGCCGCGGATCGGCCGGGCGGCGCGGCCCGACCGCCCCCCGCCCCTGACCGGCGCGGTATTATAGCGTCCGTTACAGATCGATGGGGCAGGAGGCGCCACCATGGCAGGAGGACGGCCGCGGGCCTTCGACGTCGACGAAGTGCTGGACCGGGCGCTCGAGGTGTTCTGGCGCCAGGGGTACGAAGGCACCGGGATCTCCGACCTCACGCGGGCCATGGGCATCAACCCGCCGAGCCTGTACGGGGCGTTCGGCAACAAGGAAGGCCTGTTCAAGCGGGTCCTCGACCACTACGCCGACGGGCCCGCCCGCTACATCCGCGAGGCGTTCGCCGAGCCCGACGCGCGCCGCGTCGTCGAGCGGCTGCTGCACGGTGCCGCGGACGCCACGACCCGGCCCGACTGCCCCCCGGGCTGCCTCACCGTGCAGGGCGGGCTCGCGGCCTCGGCCGGGTCGGAGGCCGCGCGCGACGAACTCACCGCACGCCGGGCGGCCGGCGAGGTGGCGCTCCGCCTGCGGCTGGAGAAGGCGCGGGCGGACGGGGAGCTCCCCGCCGACGCCGATCCGGCCGATCTCGCCCGCTACTTCATCACCGTGTACCAGGGCGTCGCCGTCCAGTCCGCGGGCGGCGCGACCCGCGAGGAACTGCACCGGGTCGTCGACCTCGCGATGGGCGCCTGGCCCGCGGGGCCGGCGGCCGGCTGACATCGCCGAGGAGGAGGTCCGCGGGCATGAGCGCCAACAGCAGGCTGACCATCGCCGTCCATGTGCTCACGTGGATGGCCCTGGACCGGCGCGACGACGGCCCGGCGGCCACGTCGGAGCGGATCGCGGGCAGCGTCAACACCAATGCCGTGGTCATCCGGCGCTGCCTCGGCGACCTGCGCAGGGCCGGACTCGTCGAGTCCCGGCGCGGCGCGGGAGCGGGCTGGAGCCTCGTACGGGAGCCCGCGGCGATCACCCTCCTCGACGTCTACGGCGCCGTCGAGGAGGGCACGCTCTTCCGGCTGCACCCTGCCGCGCCGAACGCCGACTGCCCCGTCGGTCACGGCATCGGTCCCGCCCTGCGGCAGGTGTACGACGGCCTCCGCCACGGCGTCGAGCGGGAGCTGGCCGCCACCACCATCGCCGACGTGCTCCGCGACACGCTCGCCCGGCGGCGGTGACCCGCGGACCGGCGCGACCGGATGCGCGGGAACGGCGGGGCACCTGCCGATTCAGCCCGCGAGCGCGGCGAGTTCCCGCCACTCGGCCAGCGGAACGCCGGAGTCCGCGCCGACGACGTGCAGGCAGACGTGGTCGGCCCCGGCCTGGTGGTGGGCGCGGACGCGGGCACCGATGGCCTCGGTGTCCCCCCAGGCCACGACGGCGTCGACGAGCCGGTCGCTGCCGCCGCCGGCCAGGTCCTCCTCGGTGAAGCCCTGGCGGAGCAGGCTGCGGGCGTAGTGGTCCATGGCCAGGAAGGTCCCGAGGAAGCCGCGGGCGGCGGCACGGGCCCTGGCGGGGTCCCGCTCCGGCACGACCGCCTGGTAGGGCGCCAGGAGGGGGCCGGGACCGAGCAGTTCCCTGGTCGCGGCCGAGTGCTCGGGGGTCACCATGAACGGGTGCACACCCGCTGTGCGCCGTCCCGCGAGCCGGATCATCTTCGGGCCCAGCGCGGCCATGACGCGTTCTCCGGCCGGTACGGGAGCCGGGGCCCCGTCGAGCTCGTCCAGGTAGGCGTCCATGTCCGACAGCGGCCGGTAGGCGCGCCCCGCGCCGTGCGCGGCGGCCGCGTCGCTGACGCCGAGGCCGAGCAGGAGGCGGTGGCCGTACCGCTGCTGCAGGCGGGCGTGTCCTGCCGCCATCTCCGCGGCCCGGTGGCGCCAGATGCTGAGCACGCCGACCGCGATGCGCACGCTGCGGGTGGCCCCGAGCAGCCGTTCGGAGTCGCCGAGGATGTCGCCGCCGCCGAGTCCCGGGATCCACAGGGCACCCCAGCCCATCGCGTCGAGCTCGGCCGCGGCGTCCTCGATCGCTCCGGGATCGGCGGTGCGCAGCTCGATGCTCCAGATCCCTGTCCGTCCCAAGTCCATCGTGTGTCCCGTCTGTGCTGGTGGTGGCGGTGCGTGCGGTTGTCGCCCGAGGCGGAGCCGGACACGGCAGTACCCGGCCCCGCCTGGGGTGAAGTGGTCCCGGTGGTGCTCAGACCTGGTTGGCCCCGCCGTCGACGAAGAGTTCGATGCCGGTGATGAAGGTGCTCTCGTCCGAGGCGAGGAAGACGGCCGCGGCGGCGACCTCCTCGGGCCGGCCCATCCGGCCGAGCGGCACCTGGCCCGCGAGGAAGCCCTTGAGCTGAGCCCTCCCCTCGGCGTCGGCCGCGAGGCCGTCGATGCCGGGTGTGTCGATCGGGCCGGGGCTGATGGAGTTGACCCGGATCGAGCGGCCCCTGAGTTCGTTGGCCCAGGTCCTGGCGAGGGAGCGCACCGCCGCCTTGGACGCGCCGTAGACGCCGAAGGCCTCGCTGCCGACGGTGCCCGCGGTGGAGCCGGTGAGGATGACCGAGGCGCCGTCGCTGAGGTGCGGCAGCGCCTTCTGGACCGTGAACAGCAGGCCCTTGACGTTGCTCCCGAAGATCTCGTCGAAGTGCTGCTCGGTGACCTGCTCCAGGGTGGAGAAGCTGCCGCCGCCCGCGTTGGCGAACAGCACGTCGACGCGGCGCCCCTGCTGGGCGACGGCGTCGTAGAGCCGGTCGAGGCCCGCCGGGTCGGCGACGTCGCCGTGGACACCGGTGGCGCGGGGTCCGATCTCCGCCACGGCGGCGTCGAGTGCGTCCTTGCGGCGGCCGGTGACGAACACGTACGCGCCCTCGGCGGCGAACCGCCGCGCGGTGGCCAGGCCGATGCCGCTGGTGCCGCCGGTGACGATGGCCGTCCTGCCGTCAAGCTGTCCCATGAGGTTGCTCCGAATCGCATCCGGGATGGCCGCGCCTGGACGTAACAAGAGTTGTTACATATCGCCGCAGGGGTGGCCTCCGACGCCCCCCGCGCGCCGCGTTCCGGGCGGCGTGGGGCGGGGTGGCGAGTTATGTAGTGGTCACTACGAAACTAGGTCGGTCCGCGGGGCGTGTCAAGCGCCCGCCTCCAGGGAGGACGTGGACCGTCCGGCACGGGGAGGGACAGGCGCTCGCTGCGAGCAGCCGCGAAAAGGCGCGCCGGGCGCCGAAGGACGGCACCGGACCCGGCGCCTGGCCGAAGGGGCCTTCACGGCCTGAGACGCGCCCTCGCGCGCGGCCGGCGGGGGAGGGGGCGGGGAGGCGGGCGGGGTCAGACCTGCTGCTGGCCGCCGTCGACGAAGAGCTCCACCCCGGTGACGAAGGTGCTCTCGTCGGACGCGAGGAAGGCGACCACGCCGGCGACCTCCTCGGGCCGGCCGAGCCGTCCGAGCGGCACCGCGGCGACCAGGGCGTCCAGCAGGCGGCCGTCCTCGTCGGGACCGGGCGCCAAGGTGTGGATCCCCGGGGTCTCGACCGGTCCCGGGCTCAGGGTGTTCACCCGGATGGCGCGCCCCTTGAGCTCGTTCGCCCAGGTCCGGGCGAAGGAGCGCACCGCGGCCTTGGAGGCGCTGTAGACGGTGAACGCCTCGGCCCCGCCGCTGCCCGCCGTCGAGCCGGTGAGGATGACCGAGGCGCCGTCGTTGAGGAGTGGCAGCGCCTTCTGGACGGTGAAGAGCACACCCTTCACGTTCGCCCCGAAGGTGTCGTCGAAGTCCTGCTCCGTCACCTCCTCCAGGCGGGCCATCCTGCCGCCGCCCGCGTTGGCGAAGAGGACGTCGATCCGCCGTCCCGCGGCCTCGACCTGCGCGTACAGCCGGTCCAGGTCGGCGGGGACGGCGACGTCACCCCGCAGTCCGGTGGCCCTGTCCGGGCCGATCGCCGAGACCGCCGCGCGCACTTCCGGCTCGCGGCGGCCGGTGAGGAAGACGTGCGCTCCCTCCGCGGCGAGGCGCTCGGCGGCCGCCAGCCCGATGCCGCTGGTCCCACCGGTGACCACCGCGGTCTTCCCGTCGAAACGACCCATCGCCGACCTCCAGCGTCGCTCGTGAGCAGTATCCGGCGGCCCGGCCGCCGCCGCACGGCGGGTGGGGGCGACCGGGTGCCGGTGCCCGTGGGGAGTCCGCGGGGGCGTACGCGACGAGGGTGTCAGGGCCGTACGAAGCGGCCCTTCCGCCGGAACCGGGACCACATCGGGCACTTCGGCGCCCTCCGCACGCGCTTCGGCTTCGCATCTGTGCAACTGCGCGTACTCCCCCCGGCTTTCGTCTTGTCACCCGGGTGTGATCGCCAGCAGGGTGCAGGGCGAGCCGCGGGCGCGATGGTGCGCCGAGCATCCGATGTCCCACTACCGAGCCCGGGGTCACGCCGGGCTGCCGGAGGCATTCGTCCATGTCAACACGCATACGGCCCAGACCGGTTCACCGCACCGGCCGCACCGGCCTGTCCCTCCTGCTGGCCGCCGCCGTCGCCCTGGGCGTCACCGGTCTGACCGCCCCCGCCCACGCCGCCGACCCCACCACCGGCACCGG
>NZ_FZOF01000014.1 GCF_900188405.1 Actinacidiphila glaucinigra
CGAGGGCGTGTCGATCGTCTTGATCGAGTCCAGCAGGACCGCCGGACCGTTCTCGTCATTGATCTTGATGGTGCGCTCGAAGGAGAACTTCACGTCCTCCGAGGTCAGCGCCTCACCGTTGCTGAACTTCAGGCCCCCGCGCAGCGTGCAGTCGAAGGTCTTGCTGGCCTCGTCGGTGAACTTGCAGCTCTGCGCGGCCTCGGGCTCGGGCTTGGTGGCGCCCTTGGGGAAGCTCAGCAGCGACTGGAAGACGTTGTTGAACACGATCCAGGAACCGACGTCGTAACCGGCGGCCGGATCGACCGCGGTCACCTTGTCCGTGATGCCCATCGTGAGGGGGTCCCCGTCGGCCCCGCCGTCCGACCCTCCCGTACCACAGCCGGCGACCACGACCGCGGTCATGGTCGCGGAGAGCGGGAGCGCCAGTCGTTGGACTCGATTCCTCACGAGACTTCCCTCACTGCTTCGTGGTACGGGGCAGGCCCGTGCCGGCCGGACCGCGGGAATTCCCGGGTCCGGCCGACCGGTGGCTCATCCTGTCACACCGCGACCAATCTCCCAGAACTGGGCGCTGGAAGAGGAGTTGAGGAACCATTCGGCTCCCGTGATGCCGTCGCGGCTGGCGACGAACTGCTTGTCCTGGTACAGCGGGATCATCGGGAGGTCCTGCGACAGGATCTCCTGCATCTGCCCGAAGTCCTTGTCCGTCTTGCCGCGGTCCGCGGACCGGCGGGTGGCCGGCAGGAGCTGGTTCTTGATGGTCTCGCCCTTGTAGTTGAGGTCGAGGAATCCGTCGTCAGCGAAGAAGGGCGCGATGTAGGTCTCGGCGTCCGGGAAGTCGGGGAGCCAGCTCAGCGAGTAGGCGGCGAACTGCCCGGTGGCGGCACCCTTCAGGAACTTCTTCCAGGTGATCGGCTGGAGGCTCACGTCGAACAGCCCGGTGGCCTCGAGCTGCTTCTTCAGGTTCTCGGCCTCCTCCTTGTCCGGCGTGGAGGGGTGCTCGGTCGGGTAGGTCCAGGTGAACTTGACCGGGGTGCTGATGCCCGCGTCGGACAGCACCTCGGCGGCCTTGTCGCGGTTGGGCTCGCCGTAGGCGTTGAAGTACGCGTTGGTGTGGCCGGTGATGCCGGTCGGGACGGCGCCGAACAGCGGGGTCGCGGTGCGGCCGGTCACGTCGCGCGTGAGGCTGTCGCGGTCGACGAGGCGGGCGATGGCCTCACGGACGGCCTTGTCCTTCACCGAGGAGTCCTCGACGTTGAAGAACATGTAGCGGGCCGCGAGACCCGGGGTCTCGGTCAGCTTGACGTTCTCGACGGTGCCCTGCTCGATCTTGTTGATCTGGTCCGACTCGAGGGTGCGGTTCACCAGGTCGACGTCACCGGCGGCGAGCGCCTTCATCATCTCGGCGGCCGAGGGGAAGAAGTGGACCTCGACCTTCTCGTTGTTGCGCTTGCCGATCAGGCCCGTGTAGTTCGGGTTCGCGCTGAGGACGGCCTTGCCGTCCTGCCACGAGTCCAGCTTGTACGGACCGGAGCCCTCCATCTTCAGGCCCTTGAGCGGCTCGGTGGCGCTGTAGACCTCGCTGTCGACGATGGCCGCGGCCGGGGTCGCCAGCTTGTAGGGGAAGGTGGCGTCGGAGGTCTTGAGGTGGAAGACGACGGTCTTCGGGTCCGGAGCCTCGACGCTGTCGATGTTCACCAGGAGGCTCGCCGGGCCGATGTCGCTATTGATCTTCAGCACGCGGTCGACCGAGAACTTGACGTCCTCCGAGGTGAGCGCGTGGCCGTTGGCGAACTTCAGGTTGTCCCGCAGCGTGCAGCGGTACGTCTCCGACTTGGTGTCGGAGAAGGTGCACGACTTGGCGGCGTCGGGCTCGGGGGTGGTGGAGCTGCGCGTGTAACCGAGCAGCATCTGGAAGGTGTTGTTCAGGAAGCTGTACGTGCCGCCGTCGTACGCCGTGGCCGGGTCGAGGGGGGAAGGCTGGTCCGCGGACACCTCGAGGGGGTCCGTGGAGCCGATGACGATCGCGTCACCGCCACCGCCACCACCGGTCGAGTCGCCGCACCCGGCGAGTACGGGCGCGGCGAGGCCCAGCAGCGCCGGCAGCACCAGTAGCTTGCGATTCATCCTCGTTGTTCTCCCTCTTCCGGCCCTTGGCCGCGCAGTGTTGAGCGGGGCGACGATACCTGTAATTGCCGGGCCCCGGCATTCCGGCGGACCGCCCCCGAACACGGAGAAGTTGAGCCCACGTCACGGGCGGATAACAGGGCGTGGCGCACCGAAATCCGGGCAGCGGAACGAACAGCGCGCGGCTCCCCAATCCGGACACAACCCCACCGACTTCACCGCAATTTGACGGGCCGGAGCACGTCCGGTGCGCGCTGTCGACACCCGCGGATGTGAAAAGTATCACGCCCCGCCGTACTGGCCGGTAAACAATTCGGCACCCTGAATCGTCACGGAAAATAGCCGTGCAAACGCCTAGAGTTTCCGTTCAATTCACGACGACGCTCAGTGAACGGTTGTAATCAGAGAGCGCAGAAAGGGCACGTCGACGCGTTCCAGGGAGGTCACCACGGTCCGCCCGGGGGCCGGTGCGATGGCGGCGATGGACGGGACGGCCACGACCCGGCAGCCGGCGGCCTCGGCGGCCGCGACACCGGTGGGGGTGTCCTCGACGACCACGCACCGTGTGGGGTCGGCGCCCAGCCGCGCGGCGGCGAGCAGGTAGGGGTCGGGGTGCGGCTTGGTCCGCTCGATCTCGTCCCCGGCGAGGGAGAAGGCGAAGTGCCGCGAGCCGAGGGAGAGCATGACGGCGTCGATGATGCGCCGGTGGGAGGCGGAGACCAGGGCGGCGGGCACCCCGTGGGCGGCCAGATCGGTGAGCAGCCGCTGGGCGCCCGGCATCAGCGGCACGCCGCGGCCGATGAGCTCGACGAAACGCAGGTTGATCAGGGTGGACAGCTCGGCGAGCGTGGCGTCCGCCCCGGTGACCGAGATGAGGTGTCCCAGGCTGCGGGCCATGGGACCGCCGACGACGACCTCGCGGTGGGTGTCGTCCAGGACGTGGCCGAGCTCGGCGAAGACCTCGACCTCCGCGTTCCACCAGAAGCCCTCGGTGTCGACCAGCGTGCCGTCCATGTCCAGGAGCACGGCCTGCAGGCCTGCCTCCCGGGCCGGCCGGATCTCGGTGGCGGGAATACCGCTCGTCATGCGCCCCACTCCTCTGCTGCCAGGGGGCACAAAGGCCGGTCGCCTCGCGCCCGGGTGGTGGGGGCGTGCGACCGGCCAGGTGCCGTATCGGACCGTCCAGTGTACGACGTACGTCCGACTACCGCGCGTTGAAGTACTTGGCCTCCGGGTGATGGATGACGATCGCGTCGGTGGACTGCTCCGGATGGAGCTGGAACTCCTCCGACAGGCGGACGCCGATCCGCTCGGGCTCCAGCAGCTCGGCGATCTTGGCGCGGTCCTCCAGGTCGGGGCAGGCCCCGTAGCCCAGCGAGAAGCGGGCGCCCCGGTACTTCAGGGCGAACATGTCCTCCATCGCGCCCGGGTCCTCCCCGGCGAAGCCGAGCTCGGCGCGGACCCGGGCGTGCCAGTACTCGGCCAGGGCCTCGGCGAGCTGGACGGACAGGCCGTGCAGCTCGAGGTAGTCGCGGTAGGCGTCGGCGGCGAAGAGCTCGTTGGCCGCCTCGGAGATCCGGTTGCCGACGGTGACGACCTGCAGGCCGACCACGTCGGTCTCGCCGGACTCCTCGGGCCGGAAGAAGTCGGCCAGGCACAGCCGGCGGCCGCGGCGCTGGCGCGGGAAGGTGAAGCGGGTCCGCTCGGTGCCGTCCTCGTGGAGGATGATCAGGTCGTCGCCCTTGGAGACGCAGGGGAAGTAGCCGTGGACGACGGCGGCCTCCAGCAGCCCCTCGCTCTGCAGGCGGTCCAGCAGGCCGCGCAGCCGCGGGCGGCCCTCGGTCTCCACCAGTTCCTCGTACGTGGGGCCGCCGGCCCGGGACTGCTTCAGCCCCCACTGGCCCTTGAAGAGGGCGCCCTCGTCCAGCCAGGACGCGTAGTCCTTGAGCGGGATGCCCTTGACGACGCGGGAACCCCAGAACGGCGGGGCAGGCACCGGGTTGTCGACGGCGACGTCGGAGCGGATCTGGCCCCGGTTCTCCTCGGGCTCGGGCACGACGCTCTCGCGTGCGGCCACGCGGCGCTGCTTGAGTTCGGGGAGGGTGGCGCCGGGCACGCCGCGCTTGACGGCGATGAGGGCGTCCATCAGGCGCAGTCCCTCGAAGGCGTCGCGGGCGTAGCGGACCTCGCCGGCGTAGAGCTCGTGGAGGTCCTGCTCGACGTAGGCCCGGGTGAGCGCCGCGCCGCCGAGGATGACGGGGTAGCGGGCGGCGAGGCCGCGCTGGTTCAGCTCCTCCAGGTTCTCCTTCATGATCACCGTGGACTTCACCAGCAGGCCCGACATGCCGATGACGTCGGCGGAGTGTTCGTCGGCGGCGTCGAGGATCGCCGAGACGGGCTGCTTGATGCCGAGGTTGACGACGTTGTAGCCGTTGTTGGACAGGATGATGTCCACGAGGTTCTTGCCGATGTCGTGGACGTCGCCGCGGACGGTGGCCAGCACGATGGTGCCCTTGCCGGAGGCGTCGGACTTCTCCATGTGCGGTTCGAGGTGGGCGACGGCCGTCTTCATCACCTCGGCCGACTGCAGGACGAACGGCAGCTGCATCTGGCCGGAGCCGAAGAGCTCGCCGACGACCTTCATGCCCTCCAGGAGGGTCTCGTTGACGATCTCCAGGGCGGGCCGCGTCGTCAGGGCCTCGTCGAGGTCCGCCTCCAGGCCGTTCTTCTCGCCGTCGATGATGCGCCGCTGCAGCCGCTCCTCCAGCGGCAGCGCGGCCAGTTGCTCGGCGCGGCTCGCCCGGACGGACTTGGTGTCGACCCCCTCGAAGAGCTCCAGGAAGCGCTGCAGCGGGTCGTAGCCCTCGCGGCGCCGGTCGTGCACCAGGTCCAGGGCGACCTCGCGCTGCTCCTCGGGGATGCGGGCGATCGGCAGGATCTTGGAGGCGTGCACGATCGCCGAGTCCAGGCCGGCCTCGACGCACTCGTGGAGGAAGACCGAGTTCAGCACCATGCGGGCGGCCGGGTTGAGGCCGAAGGAGATGTTGGACAGGCCGAGCGTGGTCTGCACGTCCGGGTGGCGGCGCTTGAGCTCGCGGATCGCCTCGATGGTGGCGATGCCGTCCTTGCGGGACTCCTCCTGCCCGGTGGCGATGGTGAAGGTCAGGCAGTCGACGATGATGTCGCTCTCGGCAATGCCCCAGTTGCCGGTCAGGTCCGCGATGAGCCGCTCGGCCACGGCCACCTTGGCCTGCGGGGTGCGGGCCTGGCCCTCCTCGTCGATGGTGAGGGCGATCAGCGCGGCGCCGTGCTCGGCCGCGAGGCGGGTGGTGCGGGCGAAGCGGGAGTCGGGACCGTCGCCGTCCTCGTAGTTGACGGAGTTGATCACGGCGCGGCCGCCGAGCTTCTCCAGGCCGGCGCGGAGCACCTCGGGCTCGGTGGAGTCCAGCACGATCGGCAGGGTGGAGGCGGTGGCCAGCCGTCCGGCGATCTCGTTCATGTCGGCGACGCCGTCCCGGCCGACGTAGTCGACGCACAGGTCGAGCAGGTGGGCGCCCTCGCGGATCTGGTCGCGGGCCATCTCCACGCAGTCGTCCCAGCGGCCGTCGAGCATGGCCTCGCGGAACTTCTTGGAGCCGTTGGCGTTGGTCCGCTCGCCGATGGCCAGGTACGAGGTGTCCTGGCGGAAGGGGACGGTCTGGTAGAGCGAGGAGGCGCCCGGCTCGGGGCGCGGCGTCCGGGCGGTGACCTCGTGGCCGCGGACGCGTTCGACGACCTGGCGCAGGTGCTCGGGGGTGGTGCCGCAGCAGCCGCCGACCAGGGAGAGCCCGTACTCGCGGACGAAGGCCTCCTGGGCGTCGGCGAGGCCCTCGGGGCCGAGCGGGAAGTGGGCGCCGTCCTTGCCGAGGACGGGCAGTCCCGCGTTCGGCATGCAGGAGATCCCGACGCGGGCGTGCCGGGCGAGGTAGCGCAGGTGCTCGCTCATCTCGGCGGGGCCGGTGGAGCAGTTCAGGCCGATGGTGTCGATGCCGAGCGGTTCGAGCGCGGTCAGCGCGGCGCCGATCTCGGAGCCCAGCAGCATGGTGCCGGTGGTCTCGACGGCGACCTGGACGAAGAGCGGCAGGTCGAGTCCGGCCTCGGCGAGGGCCTCCTTGGTGCCGAGCACCGCGGCCTTGATCTGCAGCAGGTCCTGGCAGGTCTCGACGAGCAGGGCGTCGGCGCCGCCGGCGACGAGACCGGCGGCGTTCTGCCGGAAGCCCTCCTTGAGGACGGCGTAGTCGACGTGACCGAGTGTCGGCAGCTTGGTGCCGGGCCCGATGGAGCCGATGACCCAGCGCTGGCGGCCGTCCCGGGCGGTGAACTCGTCGGCGACCTCGCGGGCGATGCGGGCGCCGGCCTCGGACAGCTCGACGATGCGGTCGGCGATGTCGTACTCGCCGAGGGCGGAGAAGTTCGCGCCGAAGGTGTTGGTCTCCACGCAGTCCACGCCGACGGCGAAGTACTCGCGGTGGACGGAGGCGACGATGTCGGGGCGGGAGACGTTGAGGACCTCGTTGCAGCCCTCGTGTCCCTCGAAGTCGTCGAGGGTGGGATTCTGCGCCTGGAGCATCGTGCCCATCGCCCCGTCGGCGACGACCACCCGGGTCGCCAGGGCCTCTCGCAGTGCTGCGCCTCGGGCACCGCTCGTGGACGGAAGGGACGGCTGGGCCATGGGTGTGCTCCCTGGAGTGCGACGGCTGTCGGCTTGGTGTGCGCCGGTCCTACTGGTACACACCAGGCCAGCGTAGCCAAGACCCCGGATTCCGCCGCAGGGCATTCCGAGGGGCGGACGGCGGTGCCACACTCTTCTCTGGGATGATGACGGTCGGCATCGTCTGCCATCGTTCAGCATTGTCGAATCAGTCGTATCGGCGCGTGGTCGTTCCTTACGGAGGGGTTGTTCATGCCAGGTCCCATCCAGTCGCTCGCCAGGGCGGCCGCGATCCTGCGCCTGCTGGCCGGCGGAGAGCGCAGGCTCGGCCTGTCGGACGTGGCCTCCTCCCTGGGTCTGGCGAAGGGCACCGCGCACGGCATCCTGCGCACACTGCAGCAGGAGGGCTTCGTCGAACAGGACCCCGTCTCCGGCCGCTACCAGCTGGGGGCCGAGCTGCTGCGGCTGGGCAACAGCTACCTGGACGTGCACGAGCTGCGGGCCCGCGCCCTGGTGTGGACCGACGACCTGGCACGCTCCAGCGGCGAGGCCGTCTACCTGGGCGTGCTGCACCAGCAGGGGGTGCTCATCGTCCACCACGTCTTCCGTCCCGACGACAGCCGGCAGGTGCTGGAGGTCGGGGCCATGCACCCGCTGCACAGCAGCGCGCTGGGCAAGGTGCTGTCGGCCTACGACCCGGTCGCGCACAGCGAGGCGGCCGAGATCAAGCGCGAGCCGCTGACCGCGCGCACCGTCACCGACGACGCGGCGTTCGAGGGTGTGCTGGATCTCACCCGCGCCCGCGGCTGGAGCGCCGACCTGGAGGAGACCTGGGACGGCGTGGCGTCCATCGCCGCCCCCATCCACGACCGGCACCGCATGACCGTGGGGGCGGTGGCCGTCACCGGCGCGGTCGAACGGGTCTGCGCTGACGGCGAGATCAGGCCCCAGCTGGTCGCGGCGGTACGGGACTGCGCCAGGGCGGTCTCCCGCGACCTGGGCGCCGGCCGCTTCTGACGACCGGCCGAACACACCGGGACGACCGGCCGAACACACCGACTCGGAGACCTTTCCGCAACCTGACGAACCCTTGACGGGTCCGGTCACGCAGGAGAACACTCTCGTTCGACGGTCGACATTGTCGAACACCAGCCGACGGAGTCGGTAAGGTGTACGTAACCGTGGGACCGCCGAGGGCCTGGTCACAGGCCCACGGACTCCGGAACGGGACCGGGGTTCGCCTTCCCCTGGACGAAGGACAAAGGAGTCGCGAGTGTCCAGCGACCACATCTTCATCGGCGAGACCATCGGTACCGCTGTTCTGATCCTCCTCGGCGGCGGCGTCTGTGCGGCTGTCACCCTCAAGAGTTCCAAGGCCCGTAACGCCGGCTGGGTGGCCATCACCTTCGGTTGGGGCTTCGCGGTCCTGGCCGGCGCCTACATCTCGGGTTCCCTCTCCGGCGCCCATCTGAACCCCGCCGTCACGATCGGTCTTGCGATCGACAGCGGCGAGTGGAGCAAGGTCCCGGTCTACCTGGCCGGCCAGATGCTCGGCGCGATGATCGGCGCGACCCTGGTGTGGATCACCTACTACGGCCAGTTCCAGGCCCATCTGACGGACGCCGAGATCACCGGCGGTCCGGGGGCGCAGGCCACCGCGGCGGCCGAGAAGCAGACCACGGGCCCCGGCCCCGTGCTGGGCATATTCTCCACCGGCCCCGAGATCCGCAACGTCGCGCAGAACCTCGCCACGGAGATCATCGGCACCTTCGTCCTGGTGCTCTTCATCCTGTCCCTCGGCCTCACCAAGGGCCTCGCGGTCTCCGGTACCGGCACCCTGATGGTCGCGCTGGTCGTGGTCGGCATCGGCCTCTCGCTGGGCGGGCCGACCGGATACGCCATCAACCCCGCACGCGACCTCGGTCCGCGCATCGTGCACGCCCTGCTGCCGCTGCCCAACAAGGGCGGCTCCGACTGGCGCTACGCCTGGATACCCGTCGTCGGCCCGATCGTGGGTTCGGTCCTCGCGGCCGGCCTCTACAAGATCGCATTCTGAGAAGCAGCCCCCGACATCCCAAGGACCTGAGGAGCACACCGTGACCGACGCCCACACCACAGGCCCGTTCATCGCGGCCATCGACCAGGGCACCACGTCCTCACGCTGCATCATCTTCGACAAGGACGGCCGGATCGTCTCGGTCGGCCAGAAGGAGCACGAGCAGATCTTCCCCAAGCCGGGGTGGGTCGAGCACGACGCGGCCGAGATCTGGACCAACGTGCAGGAGGTCGTCGAGGAGGCGGTCAGCAAGGCCGGCATCACCTCCGCCGACGTCAAGGCGATCGGCATCACCAACCAGCGCGAGACCACCGTCCTGTGGGACAAGAACACCGGCGAGCCGGTGCACAACGCCCTGGTCTGGCAGGACACCCGTACGGACGCGCTGTGCAAGGAGCTCGGCCGCAACGTCGGGCAGGACCGCTTCCGCCGCGAGACCGGCCTGCCGCTGGCCTCCTACTTCGCCGGACCGAAGATCCGCTGGCTGCTCGACAACGTCGAGGGCCTGCGCGAGCGCGCCGAGGCCGGCGAGATCCTCTTCGGCACCATGGACAGCTGGGTGATCTGGAACCTCACCGGCGGTGTCGACGGCGGGCACCACGTCACCGACGTGACCAACGCCTCCCGCACGCTGCTGATGAACCTGCACACCCTCGACTGGGACCAGAAGATCCTGGAGTCGATCGGCGTCCCCGCCGCGGTGCTGCCGGAGATCCGCTCCTCCGCCGAGGTGTACGGCTCCGCCGCGGCCGGGGCGCTGGCCGGTGTGCCGGTGGCCTCCGCGCTCGGCGACCAGCAGGCGGCCCTGTTCGGCCAGACCTGCTTCTCCGAGGGCGAGGCCAAGTCCACCTACGGCACCGGCACCTTCCTGCTGATGAACACCGGCGAGAAGCCGATCAACAGCTACAACGGCCTGATCACCACCGTCGGCTACCGCATCGGCGACCAGAAGCCGGTCTACGCCCTGGAGGGCTCGATCGCGGTCACCGGTTCGCTGGTGCAGTGGATGCGCGACCAGATGGGCCTGATCAAGACCGCGGCCGAGATCGAGACCCTGGCCCTGTCCGTGGAGGACAACGGCGGCGCCTACTTCGTGCCGGCCTTCTCCGGCCTGTTCGCCCCGTACTGGCGTTCCGACGCCCGCGGTGTGATGACCGGCCTCACCCGCTACGTCACCAAGGCGCACATCGCCCGCGCGGTACTGGAGGCGACCGCCTGGCAGACCCGCGAGATCGTCGACGCGATGACCAAGGACTCGGGCGTGGAGCTCACCGCGCTCAAGGTCGACGGCGGAATGACCGCGAACAACCTGCTGATGCAGACCCTCGCCGACTTCCTGGACGCCCCCGTCGTGCGCCCGCTGGTCGCCGAGACCACGTGCCTGGGCGCGGCCTACGCCGCCGGTCTGGCCGTGGGCTTCTGGTCGGACACCGACGAACTGCGCGCCAACTGGCGCCGGGCCGCCGAATGGACCCCCCGGATGGACGAGGACGCCCGCGACCGGGAGTACAAGAACTGGCTCAAGGCCGTCGAGCGCACCATGGGCTGGATCGAAGAGGAGAAGTGAACCGATCATGACCACCCTGCAGCGCGTCCCGGCTCTCGGGACGCATCCGACCGCCGGCCGCAACCCGGGCCGCGCCGAGACCCGGGAACTGCTGAGCCGCGCCACCTACGACCTGCTGGTCGTCGGCGGCGGCATCCTGGGCACCTCCGTGGCATGGCACGCCGCGCAGTCGGGGCTGCGGGTCGCGATGGTGGACGCCGGCGACTTCGCCGGCGCCACCAGCTCCGCCTCCTCCAAGCTCGTGCACGGCGGTCTGCGCTACCTGCAGACCGGCGCGGTCAAGCTGGTGGCGGAGAACCACATGGAACGGCGGGTCCTGGCCAGGGACGTGGCTCCGCACCTGGTCAACCCGCTCACCTTCCACCTGCCGGTCTACCGGGGCGGCCCGGTCGGCGCCGCCAAGCTCGGGGCCGGCGTGTTCGCCTACTCGGCGCTGTCCGCCTTCGGCGACGGGGTCGGCAGGGTCATCTCCCCGGCCAGGGCGGCGGCCGCCAACCCCGCCCTGCGCACGGAGAACCTCAAGGCCGTCGCCGTCTACTACGACCACCAGATGAACGACTCGCGGATGGCGGTCATGACGGTGCGCGCCGCCGTCGAGGCGGGTGCCGTCGTCCTCAACCACGCCGAGGTCACCGGTCTTCGCTTCACGCACGGCCGGGTCACCGGCGCCGACCTGGAGGACCGCCTGGACGGCACCGAGTTCGGGGTCGACGCGCGGCTGGTCCTCAACGCGACCGGCCCGTGGGTCGACCACCTGCGGCGCATGGAGGACAAGGGCGCCGCCCCCAGCATCCGGCTCTCCAAGGGCGCCCACATCGTCCTGAAGCGCAAGGCCCCGTGGCGCGCCGCCATGGCCACCCCGATCGACAAGTACCGCATCACCTTCGCCCTGCCCTGGGAGGACCAGCTCCTGCTGGGCACCACCGATGAGGAGTACACCGGCGACCCGGCCGACGTGCGGGCCACCGAGGCCGACATCAGCCAGATCCTGGACGAGGCCGCCCACTCGGTGCGGGACGAGCACCTCTCCCGCGACCTGATCACCTACGCCTTCGCCGGCCTGCGGGTACTGCCCGGCGGCCCCGGCGGTGTGGAGAAGGCCAAGCGCGAGACCGTCGTCAGCGAGGGCAGCGGCGGCATGCTGTCGGTGGCGGGCGGCAAGTGGACGACGTACCGGCACATCGGCCGCACCGTGACGGCCAAGCTCGCCAAGCTGCCCGGCGGTCCGCTCACCGAGGACATGGAACCGCTGGACCGCCTGCCCAGGCGCATCCCGCTGCCGGGCGTCGCCAACCCCAACGCGGTCGCCCACCGGCTGCTGGTGGACCGGGAGCCGGGCCAGCGCCTCGACCCGCTGACGGCCCGCCATCTGGCCACCCACTACGGCGCGCTGTCCTTCGACATCGCCCGGCTGGCCAACGAGGACCCCGCGCTCGGTGAGCGGATCCACCCGGACGGCCCGGAGATCTGGGCCCAGGTCGTGTACGCCCGCGACCACGAGTGGGCGCAGACGGCGGACGACGTGCTGCGTCGCCGCACCACCCTGACGGTGCGCGGCCTGGACACCGCGGACGTCCGGGAGCGGGTCGAGTCACTGCTGGCCGGCCGGCGCGACTGACACCCCCGACCCGTGGGCCCGGGCGCCCCGGGGCGAGCGGAAGGACCTCCCCGCTCACCCCGGACGCCCGGGCCGCCGCGTTGACGGCGGGGCGTAGGCGGCCGCCAGGTCCTGGGCGTCGGCGTACGAGGGCAGGCCCGCCGGGAGCGGTGCGCCCTCCAGGGCGCGGCAGGCGCTGTCCACGGCGGCGTGGAGCGCGGCGCGGAAGAGCAGGGAGCCGGTGCTGACACGGCTCACCCCGAGGGCGGCGAGGCGGGACAGCCCCGGGCCGCCCTGCGGGAGCAGGACGTTGAGCGGGGCACCAAGGCCGTCGGCGAGCGCGGCGATGGCGCCCTCGTCGGCCAGGCCGGGCACGAAGATCCCGTCGGCGCCGGCCGCGAGGTAGGCGGCGGCGCGGCGGCGGGTCTCCTCCGCCCGCTCTGCCCGGTCGTCCGCCCGGTCGTCCTCGGCGGCGCCCAGCCAGTACGTATCGGTGCGGGCGTTGACGAAGAGCCCGGGAGCGGTGCGCTTCATGGCTGTGATCAGCTCGCACTGCAGGGCGGGGTCGGCCAGGCCCGCTCCCCCGGGGCGGCCGTCCTCGATGTTGACGCCGGCGACGCCCAGCCGTTCGAGGTCGGCGGCGAGTTCGGCGACGTCCTCGGGCGTGGCGCCGAAGCCGCCCTCGATGTCGACGCTGACCAGCACGGGCAGCCGGACGAGGTCGCGGGCGAGCCAGAGGGTCGTCTCCCGGGTGGCGCCGGCCGCGTCCGGCAGGCCCGCGGCGGCGGCCACGCCCAGGCTGGTGGTGCCGATCGCGGGAAAGCCGCGGGCGGCGAGGGCGGCCGCGGAGGCGCGGTCCCAGGCATTGGGCAGGAACAGCGGGCGGCCGGCCCGGTGGAGGGCGCGGAAGGCCTCGAAGCGGTTCATGCGGTGGGTGCCTCCAAGGCGTCGGGCGCGATGCCCAGGTGGGTGTGGAGAGCCGTACGGCCCCGCGCGGTGAGCTTCAGGGCCCGTCCGCTGCCGATGCGCACGCACCAGCCCGACGCGAGGGCGTGTCCGCACAGCGCGGCCCCGGCGACACCCGCGAGGTGCGGGCGGCGCTCGGTCCAGTCCAGGCAGGGCCGGGCGAGCGGGCGGCGGCCGGTGCGTGCGGCGGCGAGGTCGACACCGAGCCCGGTGAACCACTCCACGCCCTCGTCGGTGAGGGCGAAGCCGTTGCTCTGATCGAGCAGTCCGCGCCGGGTCAGGGCGTCGGTGACGAGGATGCCGAGGCGTCCCGCGAGGTGGTCGTAGCAGGTCCGGGCGCGGGCCATGGCGCTCCCGGCGCCCGCCTGGGCGAGGGTGCGGGGCGCGGCGGGCGGCGGCCCGGCGTGCGCGGCGAGGTCCTCGACGAGCTGCGCGGTACGGGCGTCGGCGAGGCGTACGTAGCGGTGCCGGCCCTGGCGTTCCTCGGCGAGCAGCCCGCCCGCGACCAGCCGGCCGAGGTGCTCGCTGGCGGTCGAGGGCGCCACCCCCGCGTGCCGGGCCAGCTCCCCCGCGGTCCAGGCCCGGCCGTCGAGCAGCGCCAGGCACATCGCCGCCCGTGTCTCGTCCGCGAGGAGTGCCGCGAGGGCGGCGAGGGCACTTCCCGCGTGGTCGTCTCGCACCATGTCCCCAGGATGCGCCCCGGACGTTTCGGCGCACGCCGAAGTGTCGCGGGCGACCCCGCCGCCGCCCGCACCTTGACAGGACGTCAGCCGAAGCCCCACCCTTTCACCACTTGCTTAGTGAAAGGGTGTTTAGCGCATGGTCGAGTTCCGCATCGACCGCCGCAGCGGTGTCGCCACGTACCTCCAGATCGTCCAGCAGACCAAACAGGCCCTGCGGCTGGGGCTCCTGGAGCCCGGTGACCGGCTGCCGACGGCGCGCGAGGTCGTCGAGGCGACCGCCGTCAACCCCAACACCGTGCTCAAGGCATACCGCGAGCTGGAGCGCGAGGGCCTGGTGGAGGCCCGCCGCGGCCTGGGCACCTTCGTCCAGAAGTCGCTGGGCGCGGGACCGGCCGACTCGCCGCTCGCGGGCGAACTGACCGACTGGATGCGCCGGGCGCGCACCGCCGGGCTCGACCGCGAGGACGCCGCGGCGTTGTTCCAATCCGTGCTCGACCAGGAGTTCTCCGAGGGGGAGAGATGAACCGGCAAGAGGCCGCCGTCGAGGCGGCCGGGCTCGGCATGCGCTACGCGTGGGGCCGGGACCACGTACTGCGCGACTGCACCTTCCGGCTGCCCGCCGGCCGGATCTGCGCGCTCGTCGGACCCAACGGCGCGGGCAAGTCGACACTGCTCGCGCTCGCCGCGGGGCTGCTGCGCCCCACCGAGGGGCAGCTCCGCGTGTGCGGCACGACGCCCGGCGCCGCCCGCACACGGCTCGCCTACGTCGCCCAGGACAAGCCGCTCCACCCGCAGCTCACCGTGGCGGCGACGCTGCGGCTCGGCGCCGAGCTCAACCCGGGCCGCTGGGACCAGGATGCCGCCGAACGCGTCGCGTTCGGCAGCGGCCTGACGCCCGGTGCACGCGTCCGCGCCCTGTCCGGCGGGCAGCGCACCCGCGTGGCGCTCGCCCTGGCGCTGGGCAAGCGGGCCGAACTGCTGCTCCTGGACGAGCCGATGGCCGACCTCGACCCGCTCTCCCGCCACGAGCTGACCGGCGCCCTCATGGCCACGGCGGCGGAGCACGGCACCACCGTCGTGATCTCCTCGCACGTCGTCGCCGAACTGGACGGTGTCTGCGACCATCTGCTGCTGCTCGGCCAGGGCCGGGTCCGGCTGGCGGGCGACACCGACGACCTGCTGGCCGCGCACCGCCTGCTCACCGGCACCGGCGCGGACTTCGGGCCGCACACCGTCGTCGAGGAGCACCCCAACGGGCGCGGGCGCACCGCGCTGGTCCGCCCCGGCGGTGCGCTGGAGGGCGGCGACTGGCTGGTGGAGGAGCCCACCCTCGAGGAACTGGTCCTCGCCCATCTGCGCAACCCCGGGGCGCCCGCCCTGCTCACCGCCGACGCCACGCCCGCACGCCGCGAGGAGATCGCCGTATGACCGCCGTCGCCCCCGCCCCCCGGCCGCCGTTCCTGCGCGGTCTGCCCTGGTCGGTGGTGCGGCTGCACCGTACGGCGCTGTGGCTGTGGATCGCCTTCGTGGCGGCCGGGACCGGCTGGCTCCTTCGCGCCCTGTGGCTGAGCGCGGGGGACGAACGGTACGACCCCGCCTGCGCCCCACGCTGCATCGACCCGGAACCGTTCGACGCCTACATTCCCCTCCACCTGCAGGGCCGCGTGATGGCGATCCTTCCCCTCGCGGTCGCGGTGTTCGCCGGTGGCGCCCTTGTCGGCCGGGAACTGGAGCGGGGGACCGCCGCGCTCGCGTGGGTCCAGTCGGTCACCCCCACGCGCTGGCTCGCCACCAAGCTCGCCGTACCGGCCCTGCTGCTGACCGGCGGCACGACCGGCCTGACGCTGCTCTTCCGCCGGGTGTGGAGCACGGGCCACCCCGAGGACCGCCCCGGCTGGTACGAGAACGACATCTTCCTCTCCACCGGCCCGGTCCTGGTCGCCTACGTCCTGCTCGGTCTGGCACTGGGCGCCCTGGCCGGACTGCTGATGCGTCGCACTCTCAGTGGCCTCGGTCTCGCCTTCTTCGCGACCCTCCTGGTGTACGTCCTGCTCGCCATGGGCCGAACCCATCTGTGGCCGGCAACCCGGTGGACCGGCTTCGAGGCGGCCCGCCTGCCCGGCGACGCCGAACGGCTGGAGGTGGGCGTCATCACAGCCGCCGGGGAATCCGTGCAGGGTCCCGAGTGCAATCTGGACCAGCCCGGAGAATTCGACCAGTGCCTAACGAACAACGAATACACGGACGTATACGCCGTGGGACACCCCGCCTCGCACTACTGGCCGCTGCAGCTCGTCGAGACCGGCATCGTGCTGGCCCTCGCCGCCCTCGCCTGCTGGGCCGCCTTCGCGCTGCTCCGCCGCCGGACGGCCTGAGCCAGGGCCGTAGGGTGATCCGCACAGCATCGTCCCGCCCGGCCCGGAGGCCCGATGACCACGGATCAGCTGCCCATCTCCCGCATCCCGCGCACCGGGCTGCCCGCGCACGCGGTCGTCGTGGGCGATCCGGCGCGCTCGGCGGAGGTCGCCGCCCTGCTCACGGACGCGCGTGAGGTGTCGCACCATCGCGAGTACCGCACCTTCACCGGTACCTGGAGGGGCACCCCCGTCGTGGTGTCCTCGCACGGGGTCGGCGGGCCGGGCGCCATGTGCCTGTTCCAGGAGCTGGCGGAGGCCGGCGTCGGCACGATCCTGCGCCTCGGCACGGCCGGCGCCATCCGCGCCGGCATAGGGGACGGCGACCTGGTGATCGCCGAGGCCGCGGTGCGGGACGACGGCGTGACGCAGCAGCTGCTGCCGCCGGAGTACCCGGCGTTCGCCGCGCCGGAGGCGGTGCTGGCGCTGCAGCGGGCGGCGCGTGCGGTGGGGGCGCCGCACCACCGGGGCGTGGTGTGGACGCGTGCGGCCTTCCAGCCGGGCTTCCTGCCGCTGCCCGGCGAGGCGTACGCGGCGGCCGGGATCGCGGCGATCGAGATGGAGCTGTCGGCGCTGCTGGTGCTGGCCTCGACGCGCGGGCTGGTGGCCGGCGGGGCGCTCGTCGTCGACGGCGCCAACGCCGACGACCTGGTCGACGTGGAGGCCACCGGCGGCTACGACCCGCACCGGGCGGTGGTCGCCGAGGGGGTCGCCCGCGGCAGCCGGGTAACGTTGGACGCCTTGCATCTGCTGGCCACCGAGTACGGAAGCGACGAGAAGTGAGCGCTCAGGACGCCGATCTGCTGGTGCACGGCGGCGATGTGCTGACCGTCGACGCGGCGGGCACCGTCGTCACCGACGGCGCGGTCGCCGTACGGGACGGCGAGATCATCGCCGTCGGACCGGCGGAGGAGGTGCGCGCGGCCCACCGCGCCGCCGCGGAGATCGACGCCTCGGGGTGCCTGGTGCTCCCCGGGCTGGTCAACACCCACACCCACCTGGCGATGACCCTGCTGCGGGGCTGCGCCGACGACGTCGACCTGCAGGAGTTCCTGGCCCGGGTGATCCCCCGCGAGGCCGAACTGCTGTCGCCGCGCGCCGTGGCCGCGGGCGTGCGGGTCGCCGTGGCGGAGAGCGTACGGGCCGGGGTCACCACGGGCCTGGACATGTACTGGTTCCACGAGGCCGCCGAGGAGGCCGCGCGGGCGGCGGGCTGGCGGCTGCTGGCCGGTCCGACCTTCATGGACGTGCCCGGGCCGCCCGACGGCCGGCCGTACGGCGACCGCATGGCCTGGGCCGCGGCCGACCTGGCCGCGCGCACCGCCCCCGCGCCGGGCACCCGGCCGGTGGTCTTCGCGCACAGCGCCTACACCCTCGACCCCGAGCAGCTCGTCGCCATCACCTCGCTCGCCCGCGAGCACGGCGCGCTGCTGCACGTCCACGCGGCGGAGAACGCGGCCGAGGTCGCGATGGTGGTCGAGGCGCACGGCAAGCGGCCGGTCGAGCTGCTGGACTCGCTCGGAGTCCTCGGGCCCGACGTGCTGCTGGCGCACGCCGTGGACCTGACCGACGGCGAGATAGCCGCCCTGGCCAGGACCGGCACGTCCGTCGCGCACTGCCCGGTCTCCAACCTGAAGCTGGGCTGCGGCATCGCCCGCGTCCCCGAGCTGCTGGCCGCGGGCGTCACCGTCGGCCTCGGTACCGACGGTGTGGTGAGCTCCAACACCCTGGACGTCCTGGGCGCGGTGCGGGCCGCGGCGCTGGTGCACAAGGCCGCCGGCGACCCGACGGCCGTCGGCGCGGAACAGGCGGTGCGGATGGCGACGATCGAGGCCGCCCGCGCGCTGGGCCTCGCCGACCACCTCGGGTCCCTGGAGCCGGGCAAGCGCGCCGACCTGGCCGTCCTCGACCTCGGCGGGCCGCACCTCGCGCCGCGCCACGACCCCTGGTCGATGCTGGCCTACGCGGCCGCGGCCGCGGACGTACGGGACACCGTCGTCGACGGCCGGATCCTGATGCGCGACCGGGTGCTGCTCACCCTCGACGAACCGGCCGCCCTGCGCGAGCTGGAGGCACTGGAGCGGGAGCACCCCGCATGACCTCCGCCGTCGAACCCACCCGCGGCTTCACCGGGCGCAGCCGTGCCGCCGACCGCGACCCGCGGCTGCCTCCCGGCCAGTACGACGCCCGCGACACATGGCCGGTCCTGTCCGCCGAGGTCACGCCCACGATCGCCACCGCGGACTGGACGTTCCGGGTGGACGGCCTGGTGGACGGCGCGCGCACCTGGGACTGGGACGCGGCGCACGCGCTGCCCCGCTCCGAGTACCGGGGCGACATCCACTGCGTGACCGGCTGGTCCAAGTTCGGCGTGCGCTTCGGCGGGGTGTCGGTCGACGCCTTCCTCGAGGCCGCGCGCCCCTCCCCCGCCGCCACGCACGTCGTCGCCTGGTCCCACACCGGCTACGCCGCGAACCTGCCGCTCGCGGACGTCACCGGCGGCCGCGCCTGGATCGTCTGGGAGTACGACGGCGCGCCGCTCGCCCCCGAGCACGGCGGCCCGGCCCGGCTGGTCGTCCCGCACCTGTACTTCTGGAAGAGCACCAAGTGGATCGCCGGGCTGCGCCTGCTCGACCACGACGAGTCCGGCTTCTGGGAGCAGAACGGCTACCACCACCGGGGCAACCCCTGGCAGGAGCAGCGCTACGCCCATGACTGACCTCGTCGCCCCCGCGCCCGCCCCGGCGTTCGTCCCGCCGGCCCGGTTCGCCGTGCCCGGCCGGATCGCCGTGCCCGAGGCCGCGTCGTCGGTCTGGCGGCGCGCGGTGATCACGGAGATCCGCCGGGAGACCCCGCGCACCGCCACCTTCCGGCTCGCGGTGCCCGGCTGGGCGGGCCATCTGCCCGGCCAGTACCTGACGCTGCGCCTCACCGCCCCCGACGGCTACACGGCGCAGCGCAACTACTCGGTCGCCTCCGCCCCGGACGACTCCGGCCACATCGAGCTGACCCTCGACCTCGTGGCCGGCGGCGAGGTCTCCGGGCACCTGCACACCGTCGCCCGGCCGGGCGACACCGTCGAGGTCCGCGGCCCGCACAGCGGCTTCTTCGCCTGGACCGGGGACCACCCGGCGCTGCTGCTGGGCGCCGGATCGGGGGTCGTCCCGCTGATGTCGATGGTGCGGCACCGCCGGCTGCGCGGTCTGGACGTGCCGCTGCGGCTGATCGTCTCGGCCCGCACCCGCGAGGACCTGATCTACGCCGCCGAGTACGGCCCGGAGACGAGCGTGCTGCTCACCCGCGCCGAGGGCCGCCTCACCGCCGCCCACCTGGCCCCGCTGCTGGCCGATCCGCCACCGGGCGGCTGGGAGGCGTACGTGTGCGGCGGCAACGGCTTCGCCGAGCACGCCTCGCGCCTGCTGGCGGCCGCCGGGCAGCCGCTCGACCGGATCCGGATCGAGCGATTCGGCTGATCAGCGAGGTTCGGGTATTCTCCTCTTTACGTGATCTTCCGGGGCACCGCTCCGGGGGACCTCACCGGGACGTGGCGCAGCTTGGTAGCGCACTTGACTGGGGGTCAAGGGGTCGCAGGTTCAAATCCTGTCGTCCCGACGGTGATTTCACAGGTCACAGGCCGTGTTCGCAGCAGCGGACACGGCCTTTGCGTGCCCGGCGTGCCGGTACCGCGGTCGGCCCCGTCGAGCGAGCCGCCGTCGAACCGGTTCTGCCGCCCGTGGGCATGCTGCCTCCGTCCTCCGCTCGCCGGCCCGGCGGCGCGATCCCTTTCCCGCGGAAGGTCACCGGCCCCGGAAGGTGCGGGCATAATGGCCCGATACATCGGATGTCCGGGGAGGCGAGGGGCTCATGGCGGTCACCGACGAGGCGATCGAGAAGATCAAGGAGATGATCGTCTCCGGCGCGCTGCGCCCCGGCGACCGGCTCCCCAAGGAGAGCGAACTCGCCGCGGATCTCGGGCTGTCGCGCAATTCCCTGCGCGAGGCGGTCCGCGCGCTGTCCCTGATCAGGATCCTGGACGTACGCCAGGGCGACGGCACCTACGTCACCAGCCTGGACCCGCAGTTGCTGCTGGAGGCGCTGAGCTTCGTGGTGGACTTCCACCGCGACGACACCGTCCTGGAGTTCCTCGCGGTGCGCCGCATCCTGGAGCCCGCGGCCACGGCGATGGCGGCCGCGCGCATCGCCGAGTCCCAGCTGGAGGCCCTGACCGAGCAGCTGGAGGCGCTGGGCACGGCGCCGTCGGTGGAGGAACTGGTCGCGTGCGACCTGGAGTTCCACCGGGGCATCGTGCAGGCCTCGGGCAACTCGGTGCTGTGCTCGCTGCTGGACGGGCTGTCCGGGCCGACCACGCGGGCCCGGATCTGGCGCGGGCTGACGCAGGAGGACGCGGTCAGCCGCACCCTGCACGAGCACCGGGCCATCCTGGCGGCACTGCGCGACCGGGACGCCGAGGCCGCGCGGTCCTGGGCGACGGTGCACGTCGCCAGCGTGGAGCAGTGGCTGCGCTCCACGCTCTGAGACCCGGCGGTTCCCCGCCGGATCCCACCGGCGGGCGAACCGCGCCGTGCCGGGGTGCGTCCGGTCCTTCGTAAGAGTGATCGAAAAGAGGGATCGGATGAATCCACGCTTCAGGCTGCGCCTGCGCCGCCCCTCGGCCCGTACGCTGCGCCGCGGCGCGCTGCTGGTCGTGCTCGCCGTCCTCCTCCCGGTGCTCGCCGCCGGGGTCGCCCTGCGCCTGGAGTACACCGGCGACGTCTCCGGCGCCGGCGGCAACCGCGACCGGAACGCGGTGTGGCTCGGGCACGCCTGGGTCGACGGGGAGCGCGACGAGGCGGACCTGACGGCGCTGGCCCGGGAGTTGCGCGGCAGCGGCACCCGGGACCTGTACGTGCACACCGGGCCCCTGGAGTTCGACGGCAGCCTCGACGCCCGACTGTACCCGGGCGCGCGGGACATGATCGACCGGATGCACACGGTGCTGCCCGGGGTCCGCGTCCAGGCGTGGCTCGGCCAGGTCCTGTCGCACGACGGTTCCGAGGGCCTGCACCTGGACGACCCGGCGGCCCGCGTCCGGGTACGGGACAGCGCCGCCCAGGTCCTGGCGGCCGGGTTCGACGGGGTGCACCTGGACCTGGAGCCGATGTACTCCGACGACCGCGGCTTCCTCGCGCTGCTGGACTCGGTGCACCGGCTCACCGCCGCCCGCGGCGTGCCGCTCTCGGTCGCGACCCACCAGATCGACCCGCTGCCCTCCCTGCACTCGGTGAGCGGCCCGCTGTTCAATCACCCCAAGTGGTGGTCCCAGCGGTACTTCGCGGAGGTGGCCCGGCGCGTGGACCAGGTCGCGATGATGACCTACGACACCGCCCTGCCCCTGGAGGGCCTGTACGGCGGCTACGTGGCCCAGCAGACCGCGCTCGCCCTGGAGGTGACGCCGCCGGAGACCGATCTGCTCGTCGGCCTGCCCGGGTACCACACGAACAATCTGGGCCGCCACGCGTGGGCGGAGACCGTCACGGCCGCCGTGCGCGGCGCCCGGCTCGGGCTCGCCCGCGAGGCGCCCTCCCGCGAGCGCTTCGGTCTCGCGCTGTACGTCGACTTCGCCGCGACCCCCGCCGACTGGGCCGCGTACCGCTCGGCGTGGAGCGGTGGCTGACCGGACGCGTACCTCCGATGACTCTGGGGATCATCCCCCTACGAAGGCGGCGGCACCTGTCCCGCGAAGCCGTAGGCTGGTGCAGCACGCGAAGGAACGGCAGCCGGCGGGGGTGGCACCATCCCCCTTCCGGCCGGAAGGAGGCGCTGGGTGATCGAGCTCGAGGGGGTTCCCGAGCTGATCGACCCGGTCATGGTGGCCGCGTTCGAGGGCTGGAACGACGCCGGGGACGCCGCCTCCGCCGCGGTCGGGCATCTGGACCGGGAGTTCAAGGGCGAGGTGTTCGCCGCGCTGGACGCCGAGGACTACTACGACTTCCAGGTCAACCGCCCCACGGTCTGGATGGACGGCGGAACACGGCGGATCACCTGGCCCACCACGCGGCTGTCCGTCATCCGCATCGAGACCCCCAAGCCACGTGACCTCGTCCTCGTACGGGGCATCGAGCCCAGCATGCGCTGGCGCTCGTTCTGCAACGAGATCCTGGGCTACGCCCATGAGCTCGGCATCGAGATGGTGGTGGTGATGGGCGCCCTCCTGGGCGACACCCCGCACACCCGTCCGGTGCCGGTCACGGCCGTCACCTCCGACCCGGACCTGGCGACCGCGCTCAACCTGGAGGAGTCCCGCTACGAGGGCCCCACCGGCATCGTCGGCATCCTCCAGGAGGCCTGCACCCATGCCGGCATCCCGGCGGTCAGCCTGTGGGCGGCCGTGCCGCACTACGTGTCGCAGCCGCCGAACCCGAAGGCGACGCTGGCGCTGCTCAACCGTCTGGAGGACCTGCTGGACCTGCGCATCCCGCTCGGCGAGCTGCCGGAGGACGCGCGCGCCTGGCAGGTCGGCGTGGACCAGCTCGCGGCCGAGGACAGCGAGGTCGCCGAGTACGTCCAGACGCTGGAGGAGGCCCGCGACACGGCGGAGCTTCCGGAGGCCTCCGGCGAGGCCATCGCCCGCGAGTTCGAGCGCTATCTGCGGCGCCGCGACCCGCAGGCGGGCGAGTCCGACGCGGGCCCCTACCTGCGGGACATGTCGCAGAAGCCCAAGGACGACCGGGACGAGAAGGAGGACGGCGCCGACGGGGAGTGACCCGCGCGGCGCCGCCCCGAAGAACCGGAGCGACCGGAGCGACCGAAGAAAGCGAAGAAAGCGAAGAAGCGAAGGAACCTGCAGAACGGCCCGGCCGCCGCCCCGCACAGGGGGCGGCGGCCGGGCCGTTCCGCGGGGGTGTCAGAGAGCGACGCCCAGCAGCGCGTCCACGGCGCGGGAGACCAGGCCGGGGGCGCCGGTGTCCGTGCCGCCCTCGGTCTCCTGCCGGGCCGCCCAGCGGTCCACGGCGGTGAGCGCGGCGGGGGCGTCGAGGTCGTCGGCGAGCGCCTCGCGGATCTCCTCCACCAGCGCCTCGGCCGGCGGGCCGTCGGGGCGCGAGACGGCGGCGCGCCAGCGGGCCAGCCGCTCCACCGCGTCGGCGAGCACCGCGTCGGTCCACTCCCAGTCCTGGCGGTAGTGGTGGGCGAGCAGGCTGAGCCGTATGGCCGCCGCGTCCACCCCGTCGCGGCGCAGCTGGGAGACGAAGACGAGGTTGCCCTTGGACTTGGACATCTTCTCGCCGTGCAGCGCGACCATGCCGGCGTGGACATAGGCCTTCGCCATGGGGAACTCGCCGGTGAGCACCTGGGCGTGCGAGGCGCCCATCTCGTGGTGCGGGAAGGCGAGGTCGGAACCGCCGCCCTGCACGTCGAAGCCCATGCCGAGGTGGTCCAGGGCGATGGCCACGCACTCGATGTGCCAGCCGGGGCGGCCCCGGCCGAGGCTGCCGCCGTCCCAGCTGGGCTCCCCCTCGCGGGCGGCGAGCCACAGGATCGGGTCGACGGGGTTCTTCTTGCCCGGGCGGTCCGGGTCGCCGCCGCGCTCGGCCGAGAGCGCGCGCATCGCGGCCGCGTCCAGGTGGGAGACGCTGCCGAAGTGCGGGTCGGAGTCGACGTGGAAGTAGATGTCGCCGTCCAGTTCGTAGGCGGCGCCGGCCTGGCGCAGCCGCTCGACCAGCGGGACGATCCCCGGGATGGCCTCGACCGCGCCGATGTAGTGGGCGGGCGGCAGCATCCGCAGGGCGGTCATGTCCTCGCGGAACAGGGTCGTCTCGCGCTCGGCGAGGGCCGTCCAGTCCTCACCGGTCTTGTCGGCGCGCTCCAGCAGCGGGTCGTCGACGTCGGTGACGTTCTGGACGTACTGGACCTGGCGCTTCGTGTCGAGCCACACCCGCTGCACGAGGTCGAACGCGTTGTAGGTGGCCGCGTGACCCATGTGGGTGGCGTCGTAGGGGGTGATCCCGCACACATAGATGCGGGCGACCGGACCGGGGCTCAGGGTTACCGGGCCACCGGTCGCGGTGTCGTGGAGGCGGAGGTCGCGCCCAGTGCCCGGAAGGGCAGGGACGTCGGAAGCGGGCCAGGCATGCATGTCATGAGATTAACCGCCCGCGTGATCCACAAACGACAGGCGGGCTCGCTCGCGACGACGGGCCCGGACCTTCAGATGGGCGGCCAGGGGATGGCGGGCCACTCCCCCGAGGGCTCCGGGTGACGTCCTGAGGCGAGCAGCTCGGCGACGCGGGTCCGCAGCGCGTCCAGCTCGGCGGGCGTGATGAGTTCCGCCAGCCGGGCGCCGAGGCCCCCGTCGGCGAGCTCCGCGGCGAGCTTGCCGAGGACCTCGGCGGTCTCGCCGGTGAGCGGTTCGCCGGCCCAGCCCCACAGGAGGGTGCGCAGCTTGTTCTCCGTGTTGAAGGTCACGCCGTGGTCGATCGCGTAGAGCTGCCCGTCGGCGGCCGGCAGCAGGTGGCCGCCCTTGCGGTCGGCGTTGTTGATCACGGCGTCCAGGACGGCCAGCCGGCGCAGCCGGTCGTCGTCGGCGTGCACCAACAGCGCGGTGCGGCCCTCGCCGACCTCGGCGAAGCCCACCGCCTTCCAGCCCTCGCCGGGTTCCTCGCCCTCGACGAGGGCGAGGAGGCCTTCGCCGCCCTCCTCCGGGGTCTCGATCCACAGCTGCACCATGCCCTCGCCGTACGGCCCGTCCCGCAGCACGGTCGGCGGCACCAGGCCCCAGCCGGTGGCCTCGGAGACCAGGTAGGCGGCGACCTCGCGCTGGGCGAGCGTCCCGTCGGGGAAGTCCCACAGCGGCCGCTCGCCTGCCACCGGCTTGTACACGCAGTGGGCGCGTACGCCGTCGTGCTCGACCGCGCAGTAGAGGACCGCGTTGGAGGCGTCCCGCAGCCGCCCGCGCACGGTCAGTTCACCGTGCGCCAGCAGCTCGGCGGCTATGTCCCCGTTCAGGCCGTCGCCGACCGCCGGTACCCGTTCTGACGCGGGCATACGTGTCCTTCCGGATCCAGGGGCAGGCTGCACAGCGGGCAGGGCGGGCGGCCGGCCGCGACGACGTCGAGGGCGCGCTTGGCGAAGGAGCGGGCCTGGGCGCCGGTCAGGCGCACCCGCAGCAGCGGGGGTCCGTTCTCGTCGTCCTGCAGGAGCATCTCCTCGGCCGCCTCGAGGTCCTCCTCGTCCTCCGCCTCGATCTCGACCAGCGCCTGGGCTTCCAGGATCATCCGTTCCTCGGCGCCGTCCCAGGCCAGGGCCATGGTGCCGACCCGGAACTCCTCGTCGACGGGGACCTCGAGCGGCTTGTTGTCGAGCAGCTCCGTGGGGGCCACGGCGGGCACGGGGGCGGCGCCGCCGGTGCGGCGCACGACCTCGTCCAGCAGCTCGTCGATGCGCTCGGCGAGTGCCTCGACCTGGGTCTTCTCCAGCGCGACACTGGTCGTCCGGCCGGCGGCGCTCGCCTGCAGGAAGAAGGTGCGTTGGCCCGGTTGGCCCACGGTGCCGGCGACGAAGCGTTCGGGCTTGTCGTAGAGGAACACCTGACGAGGCACGTCCTGCTCCGTTAGTTCGGTGTCTTCGGGGTTCGGTCCACCCTACTGCGGAAGCTGATCACGGTGCGCCCGCACCGCCCCCGACCTCCGCGTCGCCCGGGGCCGCGGTGGGCCGCTCCCTGGGACGCAGGCTGTCGAGGCTGCCGGTGTCGCCGAGCCGCAGCAGGAAGGGACGCTCCGGGGTGTAGCGGATCGCGGTGACCGAGCAGGGGTCGACGGCGATGCGCTGGAAGAGGTCGAGGTGCATGCCGAGGGCGTCGGCGACGATGGACTTGATGATGTCGCCGTGGGAGCACACCACGTAGAGGGCGTCGGGTCCGTGGCTCTCCTCGATGCGGGCGTTCCACTCGCGCACCGCGTCCACCGCGCGGGCCTGCATGGCGCGAACCGACTCGCCTCCCTCGCCGGGGAACACCGCGGCCGAGGGGTAGCGCTGGACGACACCCCACAGCGGCTCGTCGGCCAGCTCGGCGATCTTGCGGCCGCTCCAGTCGCCGTAGGCGCACTCCGAGATCCGCTCCTCGATGTGGAGCGGCACGTCGGGCAGTGCGTCCAGCAGCGGCTGCACGGTCTCCCGGCACCGCTGCAGGGGGCTGGTGACGACGGCCGCGGGCGGCAGTCCGGCCAGCCGGGCCGCGAGCGCGCCGGCCTGGTCACGTCCGGTCTCGTCGAGGGCGACTCCGGGGAGCCGTCCGGCCAGCACTTTCTCCGCGTTGGCGGTGGACCGGCCGTGCCGGACCAGGATCACGGTGGGCATGACCGCAACCATACGACCACCGGTTGTCCGGTGTGGCGCCGACGTAACGCGGAAGAAGACAGGTGTGATCGTCGACTGCGCCATTTACCGCGACGGGGAGCGCACTGCCGCCCCCGACGACCTCTCCGACGCGCTCGAGGCGGCGCGGTCGACGGAGGGGGGTTTCGTGTGGATCGGCCTGTACGAGCCGACGGAGAAGGAGTTCGACCTCGTCAGCCGCGAGTTCGGGCTGCACCCACTGGCCGTGGAGGACGCGCTCTGCGCCCACCAGCGGCCCAAGCTGGAGGTGTACGAGGGCTCGCTGTTCCTGGTGCTCAAGCCCGTCTCGTACGACGACGAACACGACACGGTCACCGCGGGCGAGTTGATGATCTTCGTCGGGGACGGCTTCGTCGTCACCGTGCGCCATGGCGAGGCGATCGCCCCGGGTGAGATCCGGCACCGCCTGGAGGCGGAGCACGAGGTCCTCAAGCACGGGCCGACCGCGGTGATGTACGCCATCAGCGACACCGTCGTGGACGACTACATGGTGGTCGCGGCCGATCTCCAGGCCGACCTGGAGGACCTGGAGACGGAGGTCTTCGCCCCGGAGGGCCGCAGGTCCGTCGCGCGCCGGGGCGCCGAGAGCACGGCGAGCCGGATCTACGGGTTCAAGCGCCAGCTGCTGGAGTTCCGGCGGGCGACCGCGCCGCTGATGCAGCCGATGATCCGGCTCTCGGCGGGCACGGTGCCGCATGTGGCGGCCGGCACACAGCCCTTCTTCCGCGACGTGGCCGACCACCTGACCCGGGCCAGCGAGCTGGTGGACAGCCTCGACCGGCTGCTCAGCGATGTGCTGAGCTCCCATCTGACCCAGGTGGGGGTGCGGCAGAACGACGACATGCGCAAGATCTCGTCGTGGGCCGCCATGGCGGCGGTGCCCACCATGATCGCGGGCATCTACGGCATGAACTTCCGCTACATGCCCGAACTCCACCAGGTATGGGGCTATCCCGCGGTCCTGGCGGTCATCGCCGTGTCCGAGATCCTGCTGTACCGGATGTTCAAACGGCACGGCTGGCTCTGAACGGTCTCCCGGCCGCTCGCGGGACGCGGGCGCGGGGCCGGGAGACCGCCCGGACCGGCCGGACCGCTCAGACCGCCGGTTCCGCCGCGGGTTCGGGGCCACCGAGGGCGTCGCGGCGCTGGGGCATGACGAGCCTGACCATCCGCCGCCAGCCGCCCAGGCGTTCGTACGCGTGGACCCCGTGGATGCCGGCCCGCAGCACCGCGGCCTTCGCCCCGGACCAGCCGAGGATCCGGCCCATGTGGTCCATGACGGCGAGGCTGACGTCGCGGTAGATGCGGATCTCGGCGCGGGCGCACTCGCGCAGGACGCGCTCGATGTCGGCGCCGTGGCCGGCCTCGGCGAACCTCAGCAGTTCCTCGTGGCAGTAGGCGAGGTGGTTGTCCTCGTCGGCGGAGATCATGCGGACCGCCCTGCCGATGTCGGCGTGGCCGGCGAAGTGCTTGGTGAGCAGGGCCATCTGCTCGGAGGCGCGCTGTTCGGTGACCCGGCTGTGGGCGAGGTAGGTGACGACGTCCCGCACGGTCAGGGGCTCGTCGCGGCGCAGCTTGTCGTGGGCGAGGCCGATGCCGCCGCGCTCGAGGAGCATGGTGTAGTCGGTCTCCGGGGGGACCGGGACGGGTTCGAGGCCGCGCTTGCGCATCAGGGCGTGGAAGATCCGGCCGTGCTTGTCCTCGTCGGCGCCGTGCCGGGCGATCTTGGGGGCCAGTTCACGCTGGGACTCGGGGACCAGCGCGGCGATCCTGCCGTTCTCCCAGCCGCCCTGCGACTCACCGCTGGCGGCGATCGAGCAGAACAGCCGGAAGGAGTCGTCGTTGTCGAGGATCTCCTGGAACAGACTCCGGGCGGAGAGCATGCCGTACCTCCTGCGCGAATCGGGCATACGCAAAAGACGAGTCAAGTCGCCCGCAAAGCATGAGGCAACAGGCCCGGGCGTCAACTCGGCCGAACGGATGAGGGCCGTACGGAAGCGGAGACGTAACCCCTGGGGCGTCCGGGCGTTGTGTTTGGTGACGGCCGTGGCGGGGAAGACCCCCGAGCCCCCACCACGGCCGCGGAAACCGAGGGGCCCCGCCGCCGGCCGAAGTGCCCGTGATTTCATAGCCCCTCGGAGGGGTTACGACCAAGACATGTTCAGCAAGGCGACGCGCAGCCGGACGACGGCACGCCCCGGAGGCCCGGCGGGATCGGACTGGGCCCCTTACCCACGCCTTGACGACGCGGCACGCGCCTACTTCCTCCACGCCGATGTGGCCCTCGAGGCGATCGACGGCGTCCTGGGCCGGCGGCGGGTCCGCGGTTTCACCCTCGAACGCGTCGTCGACCTGACGGAGGCCGGCACCTCGGTGTGGCAGGAGGCCGCGGTCTGCGACGGGCGGCGGCTCGTCCTGTGGCACAGCGAGGAGGTCGCCGACGAGGACGCACCGGGCGGTCGGGTGGTCGACTCCTCCGTGCAGGTGCTGCCTCTGGAGGCGATCGGCCACGTCGGCATGCGCACCCTGGTGGGCCGCGACGAGCAGGGCCGGCGGATCGACCGCGGGGTGTACGTGGTGCTGGCCACCGCCATGCCGCACGAAATGAGCGCGGTGCGCGGGGACGCCGACGGCACGATCGCCTCTGCCCGCTTCCGCCCGGAGTCCTTCCGCTTCAGCAAGTCCCTCGACGACGGCGGGGCCGGCCAGATAGCGCGACTGATCGCCTTCGGACGGATGATGGGGCGCCTGGTCCCGGGCTGAGCCGGGACCGGCGCCGAAGGCCCTCCGCCGCCGCGGCGGTCCGGCTACTGCGCGAGTCCGGCGCGCTCCAGCGCCTCGACACCCGCGCGCAGTGCGGCGACCCGCTCGTCCAGGGTGAACCCGGCCGGGGCCAGCGTCAGCGTGGTGACACCGGCCGCCGCGTAGGCCTGCATCCGGTCCGCGATCCGCTCCACCGAGCCCAGCAGGGTGGTGGAGTCGATGAGTTCGCGCGGGATCGCGGCGGCGGCGCCGTCCTTGTCGCCGGACAGGTACTTGTCCTGGACCTCGGCGGCCTCCTTCTCGTACCCCATGCGCTGCGCGAGCCGGTTGTAGAAGTTCTGGCTGCGGCTGCCCATGCCGCCCACGTAAAGGGCCGTGTAGGGACGGAAGATGTCGGCCAGCGCGTCGATGTCCTCGCCGACCGCGAGCGGCACCGTCGGGCAGACGTCGAAGCCCTCCA
Organism: Actinacidiphila glaucinigra; assembly: GCF_900188405.1. Taxonomy (GTDB): domain Bacteria; phylum Actinomycetota; class Actinomycetes; order Streptomycetales; family Streptomycetaceae; genus Actinacidiphila; species Actinacidiphila glaucinigra. Next base: position 29,716 of record NZ_FZOF01000014.1, read on the forward strand.
TGGTCTTCCCGGCCTTCTCGCGGCCCGCCCGGATGTGGCGGAGCGCGGTGTCCTCCAGGTGGGCGGCGGAGGGGAAGATCAGCAGCGCGCCGTCGGCGATCTCGCCGGTCTGCTCCAGGTTCTTCGGGCCGATCGCGGCGATGTACAGCGGGATGCGCTCGCGCACCGGGTGCACCGTCAGCTTCAGCGCCTTGCCGGGGCCGCCGGGCAGCGGCAGCGTCCAGTGCTCGCCCTCGTGGCTCAGCCGCTCCCGGGACATCGCCTTGCGGACGATCTCGACGTACTCGCGCGTACGGGCCAGCGGCTTGTCGAATGTGACGCCGTACCAGCCCTCGGAGACCTGCGGGCCGGAGACGCCCAGGCCCAGCCGGAAGCGGCCGCCGGACAGGGAGTCGAGGGTGGCGGCGGTCATCGCCGTCATCGCGGGCGTACGGGCCGGGATCTGGAAGATGGCCGAACCGACGTCGATGCGCTCGGTCTGCGCGGCGACCCAGGACAGCACGGTGGGCGCGTCCGAACCGTAGGCCTCGGCCGCCCAGCACACGGAGTAGCCGAGGCGGTCCGCCTCCTGCGCCACGGCGAGGTTGTCGGCGTCCATCCCGGCGCCCCAGTAGCCGAGGTTGATCCCGAGCCGCATGGCGATCCCCTTACCGATGAGTAACGTCCTTGTTCCCCGGACCCTATCGCTCCGGGCGCGCGCCGGCGCCTGTCGGGTACGTCACTCCTGCCCAAAGCTCCCGGACGACCAGTAATCTCACCCCTCATGGAGCAAAGGCACCTCGGCCGTACGGGACTGCGCGTGTCCAGGCTCGGGCTCGGCACGCTGACGTGGGGGCGCGACACCGGCGAACTCGACGCCGCCGACCAGCTCAAGGCCTTCTGGGAGGCCGGGGGCACGCTCGTGGACACCGCCGACGTGTACGGGGACGGCGGCGCCGAGTACCTCCTCGGCCGGCTGGTGGAGGACCTGGTGCCGCGCTCGGACCTGGTGATCGCCACCAAGGCCGGGAGCGTCCCCGACCCCTACCGCCGCTTCGACGCCTCGCGCGGCCATCTGCTGACCGCCCTGGACGCCTCCCTGCAGCGGCTCGGCACGGACTACGTCGACCTGTGGCAGGTGCACGCGTACGACACGACCACCCCGCTGGACGAGACGCTGCAAGCCCTCGACCTCGCCGTGAGCTCCGGCCGGGCCCGCTACGTCGGCGTGTCCAACTTCTGCGGCTGGCAGCTGGCCAAGGCCGCCACCTGGCAGCAGGCCCTGCCGGCGCGCACGCCGCTGGCCAGCACGCAGATGGAGTACTCGCTGCTGCAGCGCGGCATCGAGCGCGAGGTGCTGCCCGCCGCGCTGGACCTGGGGGTGGGGCTGCTGCCCTCCTCCCCGCTGGGACGCGGGGTGCTGACCGGCAAGTACCGGCACGGGACCCCCCAGGACTCCCGCGGCGGCTCCGAGGACATGGCGCCCTTCGTCGCCCCCTACCTCGACGAGACGGCCCGGCTCATCGTGGACGCGCTGGCCATAGCGGCCGACGGGCTGGCCGCCAGCCCGCTGGAGGTGGCCCTCGCCTGGGTGCGGGACCGCCCCGGCGTCACCGCGCCGATCGTCGGGGCGCGCAACGCCAGGCAGCTCGCGGCGGCGTTGTCGGTGGAGACCCTTAGTCTTCCGGATGAGATCTGCCAGGCGCTGGACGACGTCTCTGCGCCGGTGCACCGCTATCCGGACCACGACTGGAGCACGCTGTGATCGGGCCCCGACCGTAGTCCGCCGTACAACGGAGGCCACCGTGACCGAGGACCGCGAAGACCGCGACCGCGAGGACCGCGCCGAGCCGGAGGAGACCGCCGGCGAGGAGACCGCGGCTCCCCGGCGGCCCCGGCCGTCGACCGAGGGCGTCGGTTCGCAGCTCCCCGCCGAACTCACGGACCTGGCCGCGGCGGTGCGGGCCATCGAGCGCGGGGAGCGCCCCGCGGCGCCCGTGAAGCGCGGCGGGCCCGCGCGGCCCGCGGCCGCCCCCTCCCCCGCGCCGGCGCCGGCGCCCGTGGCGCGGCCGTCGCTGCCCGCGCAGCTCAGCGGGGACGCCGTGGCGGCCGCGCGGACGGTGCTCGCGGCGGGCGGGGCCCCGGAGAGCCTGGCCGAGGCCGCCGTGGAGGCACTTGGCGAGCGGGCCGGGGACGCGCTGCGCGAGGATCCGTGGCAGATCCTGGCGCTCGCCGGGATCCGGGTGGAGCAGGCCGACGGCTTCGCCAAGACGCTGCTCGGCGGCGAGGGCGGCCCCGGCGACGAGCGGCGCGTGCGCGCGCTGGTCGTCTGGCTGCTGGAGCGGGCCGCCGAGCGGGGCCACACCGCGCTCGAGTGGGGCACGCTCGGCGCGGCGCTCGGGCAGAACGGGGTCGCCGACGCCGAGGAGACCCTGAAGGCCGCCGTCGCGGACGGCCTGGTGCTGGTCTTCCATGTGCCGGACGAGAGCGCCGGCGCCCGTACGGCGGCCGACGACGAGGACGAGGAGGCCCCGGTGCGGCTGCTCCTCGGTCTTGACCGCTTCGCGCTGGCCGAGGAGAGCCTCGCGGACGGCCTGAGCAGGCTCCTCAACACCTTCGACGCGGACGGCTCGCAGGACTGGGAGGGCGCGGCCGGCGCGGCCCCGTCCCCCTCCGCCGCCGCGCTGGTCCGCGCCGCCGCCGGGAGCGGGCTGGTCGCCCACACCGGCGCGGAGGCGGCCCGGGAGGAACCGGCGGCGCTGGTGGCGGCCGCCCGCTCCCTGGGACTGCGGGCCTGGGCCGTGGCGGCCACCGAGGACGGCAGGCGGCGGCTGGCCGGTGCCGTGGACGCGGATGCGACAGCCACCCTCGCCGGGCTGCTCTCGGGCCACGAGGGCCCCGGGCGGGACGAGGACGGCGCACTGGCGCTGGATCTGCTGGCGGTGCTGGACGCGCCCCAGCTCGACGTGGAGACCGCCGCGACCCTGGTCGAGTCCGTGCCCGACGGGGCGCGCCTGGTGCTCTCCGGCGACCCGGCGGTGCTGTGGTCCCCCGGGCCCGGCCGGGTCTTCGCCGACCTGCTGGCGGCGAAGGTGTGCCCGCAGGTCGCCTCGCGCACGCCCGACCCCGGCCCGGTCGGCGAGCTGGTCTCCGGGATCGGCTTCGGCGAGCTGGCCGAGGTCGACGCCCCCGGGAAGGAGGTCGTGATCGTCCCGGTGCGGGACGCCGGCGAGGCCGTGCACCGTACGGTCCAGCTCGTCGCGGACTCCGTGCCCCGTGTCATCGGGGTGCCCCCGGAGCACACCCAGGTGATCACCCCGGGCCACGGCGGTGCCGCCGGCACCCGGGCACTCAACGCCGCGCTCAAGGAGCGTCTCAACCGCGGGCCCGGCCGCTTCGGCGGCTTCGACCCGGGTGACCGGATCATGTACGCCCCGGCCGCCGGGACGGCCGTGCCGGGCACCGTCGTCTCCGCCGACGCGCAGGGGCTGCGGCTCGACTGCGGGGGTACGCCCGTGGTGGTCGCGCCGGACGCCGTGGCCGCCGAGGTGCGGCACGGCTGGGCCGTCACGGCGCACCAGGCGGCGGGCCGCCGCTGGCCGGCCGCGGTCGTGGTCCTGCCGGGGGACTCCGCACAGGCCCTGACCCGGGCCTGGGTCTACACCGCGTTCAGCCGCGGGGAGCGCCATCTGTCCGTGGTGCAGGGCATCGAGCAGGCGCTGCCCCGGGTCGTGGCGGAGGTCCCCGCCCGGGACCGGACCACCCGCCTGCGCGACATCCTGCGCGAGCAGGCGGCCGCCGCCGCGGCGGAGTGATCCACGGCGCGGGCCGGGGGCTGCTCCCCCTGGCCCGCGGCGAGGCCGCGCCGGCGCCGGATCAGGCCATGCGGTCCAGCTCGTCGGCGTCGGCCTCTTCGTCGTAGACCGCGCTGACGTCGAAGCGGCAGAGCAGATGCCGCGGGTCCGCCTGGTCGAAGGGCGCGGCGAGCCACTCGCCCGGCTCCGCGGGCCCCGCCGCGGTGACCCAGAGCGTGGAGTCGCCCTCCTCCAGACCGAACTCCTTGTGGCGCTCGGCGATCTCGTCGGGCTCGTACTCCCCGAAGAGGGCACCCACCGCCGCGCCGACGTCGCCGCCGCCTTCGGCCGTGGCGGAGTCGGAGACCCGTTCCGCCTGGCGGCGCAGCCGCTGCGGGTCGGCCACCGTGTAGTCCCGGCGGATCAGGACACTGATCGCGCCCGGTTCCTCGGGCCCGGAGTACTCGGGGAGGGTGTCCCCGAGCGGCACCTCGAAGGGCGTGACCTCGTCATAGGTGTCGTAGAGCAGCTCGTCGTAGGCCTCGGCAGCCGAGGCGAGAGCTTCGAAGGCCCCGTAGACCGCGGGATCGTCCTCCCCGGTGCGGTTCTCGATCGCGGCCAGGTGGCGGTCCAGCGCGGCTTTCACCGCCTCGACGGCGGCTCGTACCTCGGCAACGGTGGGCTGCGCGGCATCAGACATGCAGAAGACGCTATCCGTACCGAGGCGTTCCCCGCACAATAGATGCGATGCCTGAATACGAATTCAGAGATGTGTACGTGCCCCGGGGAGTCTCCCGCAAGGAGGCCCAACGCCTGCTGACCGACCACGCGGAGTACGGTCACTGGGAGCTCGACCGGCTCCGCCTCTACCCGGACGGCAGCCGCCGGGTACGGCTGCGCCGCCGGATCATCCGGCAGATACGCGCCACCTGGTGAGATCGCCCCGTACGCGGAACGGGGCCCCGCGAAACGCGGGGCCCCGCTCGAAGGGGTGAGACCGTGACGCTCAGTTCTTGACTGCGCGGGCGCGGCGGAAGAGCACCGCGCCGCCCAGCAGGAGACCGGCGCTGGTCAGCAGACCCGTGGCGATGTCACCGGCACCCGTGCGGGCGAGGGACGGACCGCCGTGGCCCATCGACTGCGGCTGGTTGCCGCCGCCGTTACCGCCACCGCCGTTACCGCCACCGCCGCCACCGCCGCCGTTCTCCTTGCCCGGCTTGTGGTGGTTGCCGTGCTTCCCGGGCTTGTGGTGGTGACCCTTGCCCCCGTGGTGGTAGCCACCACCGGTGTTGGCGCAGGTGTTGCCCGCCGCCGGGTTCAGGATCCCGATGACGTCGATGGTGTTGCCGCAGACGTTGACCGGGATGTTGATCGGCGCCTGGATCACGTTGCCGGACAGAACGCCCGGGGAGCCGACCGCCGCGGCACGCGCGGAGGCGCCGCCACCGCTGTGACCGTAGCCGTCGTCGCCGTAGCCCTTGCCGCCGCCCTTACCGCCGCCGTAGCCCTTGCTGCCGCCCTGGCCGTAGCCCTTGCCGCCGCCGTAGCCACCCTTGCCGCCGTCCTTGTCGCGGTAGCTGCCGCCGGACTTGCCGCCGTAGCCGCCGCTCTCCTTCTTCCCGTAGCCCTTGCCCTGGCCGTAGCCGTGGCCCTTGCCGTGGTCGATGGAGCCGTTGACGCAGGTGTTGCCCGCCGCCGGGTTGAGGAGCCCGACCACGTTGACGGTGTTACCGCAGGCGTTGATCGGAATGTTCACCGGCGCCTGGATGGTGTTGCCGGACAGAACGCCCGGTGAACCGGCGGCGACCCCGGACGCGTGGGAGTCCGCGTAGGCCATGCCGCCGGTGACGGCGAGCACGCCGCCTGTCGCGACTGCCGTGAGCAGCCCCTTTTTCGCGACTTGTCGCATTGAATGTCCCTGCCTCTTGCTTTTTCCGATACGGAAACCGGCGGACTATCGCCCGCCGGGGGAATGAATGACCCCCCGGGGCCGGATAACCGGTGTCCCACCCCTAGCCGGTGCGGCGGCCCCGGAACGCGAAGACGGCGCATCCGGGGCCGCCGGGATCAGGCCTGCAGCAGTGCGGCCCGCCGCGGCGTCAGTTGTTGAAGCAGGCGTTGCCCAGGGCCGGGTTCAGCAGCCCCACGATGTTGATCGTGTTGCCGCACAGGTTGACCGGGATGTTGACGGGCACCTGGATCACATTGCCGGAGAGGACCCCCGGGGAACCGACAGCGGCGGCCTGAGCGCCGGAGTCGGCGACGGCCACGCCGGCACCCGCAGCCACGAGCCCTCCGGTGACAGCGGCAGCAGCGACGACCTTCTTGATCATTTTTCCTCCTTGTTGGCAAAACGGCCCCAACCTCGGACCGCACACGAACCAACGACCAGGGAGGAGGCGCGCTACTGCCGCCGGGATTCATTCACTCTTTTCGGCTAAGCGGCAAGAAATGTCGATGATGCGAGCGTCGTTTCAGCAGTTCGCGAGAAAACGGTCGAGAACGCGCACGCCGAACTTCAGTCCATCGACCGGTACGCGCTCGTCCACGCCGTGGAACATCCCCGCGAAATCGAGTTCCGGCGGCAGTTGCAGCGGAGCGAATCCGAAGCAGCGGATCCCCAGGTCGTCGAAGGACTTGGCGTCGGTCCCGCCGGACAGGCAGTACGGCACGGCCCGGGCGATCGGGTCCTCGGCCTTCAGCGCGGCCTGCATGGCCTCGACCAGGGCACCGTCGAAGCTGGTCTCCAGCGCCTTGTCGGAGTGCACGTCCTCGCGCTTCACCCGGGGGCCGAGGATCCGGTCGATGTCGGCCAGGAACTCCTCCTCGTGCCCGGGCAGGAAGCGCCCGTCGACGTGCGCGGTGGCCTGGCCGGGGATGACGTTCACCTTGTAGCCGGCGCCCAGCATCGTGGGGGCGGCGGTGTTGCGCAGCGTGGCCCCGATGATCTTCGCGATGCCGCCCAGCTTGGCGAGCGTCACCTCCATGTCCTCCGGGTCGAGCTCGGTACCGAGGGCGTCGCCCAGCTCGTCCAGGAAACCGCGGACGGACTTGGTCACCCGCACCGGGAACTCGTGCCGGCCGAGCCTGCCGACCGCCTCGCAGAGCTCTGTGATGGCGTTGTCGGTGTTGGTCATCGAGCCGTGGCCGGCGGTGCCGTCCACGGTCAGCCGCATCCAGTGCATGCCCTTCTGGGCGGTCTCGATCAGGTAGAGGCGGACGTCCTCGTTGACGGTGAAGGAGAAGCCGCCGACCTCGCCGATGGCCTCGGTCACCCCCTCGAAGAGTCCGGGGTGCCGGTCGACCAGGTGCCGCGCCCCGTAGACGCCGCCGGCCTCCTCGTCGGCGAGGAAGGCCAGCACGATGTCGCGGGGCGGACGGCGGCCGCTGCGCAGCATGTCGCGCACGACGGCCAGGGTCATGGCGTCCATGTCCTTCATGTCGACCGCGCCGCGCCCCCACACGCACCCGTCGGCGATCTCGCCGGAGAAGGGGTGGTGGGTCCAGTCGTCGGCGTTCGCGGGGACGACGTCGGTGTGGCCGTGGATCAGCAGGGCCGGACGGGAGGGGTCCTCGCCGGCGATGCGGGCGACGGTGGAGGCCCGCCCCTTGTGCGACTCGAAGATCTGCGGCTCCAGGCCGACCTCGGCGAGCTTCTCCGCCACGTACTCGGCGGCGGCCCGCTCACCCGGCCCGGAGTGGTCGCCGTAGTTGCTGGTGTCGATCCGGATGAGGTCCCGGCAGAGGTCGACGACCTCGTCCTCTGCGGTGGTCGTACGGGCGGCCGAGTTCGACTCACTCACGCTGACTCCTTCGTTCGTCGGTCCCGGCCATCCTCCCCCGCGTCCTCCGCGGCCCGCGAGGGCCCCGGGGCGGCCGTCACGTTCCCGCCACGGGAAGCGTGTGATCGGGGACCTCCGGATGTTTGCTATTGTTTTCCACGTCGCCGGGCCGAGTGCCGGGCGGCGAACACCTTGTCCGGGTGGCGGAATGGCAGACGCGCTAGCTTGAGGTGCTAGTGCCCTTTATCGGGCGTGGGGGTTCAAGTCCCCCCTCGGACACCATGCAGACGCCTGTGGGCGGCACGACCGGGAGACCGGCGGGTGCCGCCCACAGGCGTTTGTGGCGTCTTCGCGTCCTCCGCCGGCTTCGGCTTTCGCTTCCGCTTCCGGTGGCGGGGCCGTCAGCCGCCGAGGATGGCGCGTTTCTGCGTCTGGAACTCCTCCTCGGTGAGGATTCCCTGCTCCTTCAGTTCTCCGAGCTGCTTGAGCTGCTCCAGCTTGCCCGCCATGTCGCCCGTGGGGGCGGGCGGAGGCGGGGCGGCGGGAGGCACGCTGGCGGGCGGCGGGGCGGGCGCGGGCTCCTGGACCGGGGCCTGTCCGTAGTCCTGCTGGGCCCATCGGCCCTGCTGCCGTCGCGCCACACGTTGTGAGACCGCGGTGGCCGTGCCCGCGACGACGGCCGTGCGTACCGCTCCACGCAGTAGACCGGGCATGATGCCGTCCCTTCCGGTGGCTCCTGGGCCTCCATTCGACCACCCTGCCGGGCGTGCCGCACGCCGTGCCGGGGCCGGTGCGTCGCTCCGTCCGGCCGGGCCGTCCGTGAGGGAGCGCCGACGTTCGCGTGCCCCTTCCCGATGACCGGGAAGCCCTGGTGACGGGCGCGAGCCCGGGCACCGGGAGGGACCACCGCGAGCGGGAGGGGGTGACGGGCGATTGAGCCGACTGGTCGCGCCCGGCATGACAGGTCCGGCGCTTCGGGGCAGCGTTGCCTTCGCACCGCTCTCCGCACAGACGAGGACGCTCACCATGGCAGATCTCCGGCGGCACGGCATCCGCGCCGGCGCCCTGTTCCTTCTGCTCGGCGCCGCGGGCTGCTCCGGCCTGACGCCCAAGGCGGTGGGCTCGTTGGTGTACACCACCCCCGACAACAAGGTGGTCCAGCTCGACAGCCCCTCGGTGGACGGCTGCCACCAGCTGCCCCCCACGGGCGCCAGGTCCGTCGCCAACAACACGCTCAACGACGTGATCCTGCACACCGGCCCCGGCTGCAAGAACCTGGAGGGCACGGAGAGCTACTACCTGGCGACGAAGACCAGCAACCCCGGCATGCCCGACGCCGAGCCGTGGATGAGCTTCACCGTCGTCGGCGGCAACGCCTGACCGGAGGTCATCAAGGCCCGGGCTCGCCGGCGTCCAGGGAGGCCAGCACGGCCTGCACGGGGATCCGGCCGCTGGCGACGAGCCTGCCCCCGCCCCGGCGCACCGCGACCGCGAGGGGCGCGGCCCACAGGTTCTCGTAGACCAGGACGGCGGCGGAGCTGCCCGGTTCGAGGACGGCGGCGGCGTCCTCGAGGTCGTCCTCGCCGAGCAGCCCGGAGGAAGCGCCCTGGAACACCTCGAGTTCACCGAGTCCCTCGGCGGTGAGGTCGGCGATCTCCAGGCCGGCGATGCTCCCGTCCGCGTCCTTGCGGACGAAGGTCAGGTCGAGGACGCGGATGAGCCCGCGGTCCACCAGGTCGAGCAGGAGGGGGAAGGCCTCGCCGGTCATGCGGTTGCCGGGGAACTCGATCACCACGTAGTCGATGGGGCCCATCTCGTCGATTGGGTCGCTCACGGCACTGCTCCCTTCCCCCGCTCGATCCCCCGTGCCATTGGACCACCGGGACGGGGCCGGCGCACCTCGGCCCGGGCCCCGCCCGGGAGCTGACGTGCCGCCAGGCGCCGCGCGCCCTCGGGCTCAGGCGGTGAGCTGGTACAGGCTCTTGGAGACCAGCACCAGCCCGATGACCAGGCACAGGCCGATGATCGCCTGGTCCTGGTGGCCGTCGAGCCAGGTGCGCAGGGCGAGCAGCCGGACGCGGGCGGAGCGCGGGGCGAAGAGGGCGTAGACCTCCATCGCCAGCAGGCTGGAGCTGGCGATCAGGCAGTAGGCCAGCAGCGCCAGATAGGACTCGAGGTGGGACAGGTCGGCCTCGACGACGGTCGCGGCGCCCGCCGCGACCAGGCCCCATGGCTGGAGGAGCACCGCGAGGCCCGCGGACGACCAGGCCGAGACCCGCTCCAGGCGGTTCGTCATCCGGGACGGCCGGTGGGGACGCGCCGCGCGGCGCCTGCGGTGCTCGGCGTAGCCCACCAGCCCGACGCCGACGGCGAGTTTGCCGGCGAGGGCGGCCGTCGAGGGGGAGGACTTCGGCTCCGGCGGCTCGCCCCCGGTCAGCAGCAGCACCGCCGCGACGACGGCGACCAGGCAGGCCAGCCAGGCCACGATGAAGGCCAGGCCCTTCCACACGCCGCCGCGGGTGCTCAGCACCAGCACGAACGCCATCAGCGGGAACGGGAACAGGGTGACGGCCAGCCCGATCAGGACGAGGTCAAGGACCATCGCCGCCCCCGCCGGGGGTCGGGGGCACGGAGGAACGGCCGGCCGCGTCCATGCGGTCATGGTCACCGGGGCCGCCCGCGGGCACAACTCCACGGCCCCGGGTCCGACTCGCCGGGCCCATGGGCCGGGCTTACGTTTGAGGTGGCCGGCGCACCCGCTCACTCCAGGCGGGGCCGAGCGGCCCGGAGGACGGTGACCGCGATGACCGTGGACGCCCGGTGGAGATCCCCCGGGGAACGTGCCGCGCACGGCAAGGCGGCCCGCAAGAAGGCGCCGCGTTCCGCGCACGCCGGGTACGAGCCCGCGGCGGACCGGGCCGATCCCGTGGACGTCGTGGCGGAGCAGTCGGCGCGGCGCGTGCCTGAGCTGGTGCCGATCCGCTACGGCCGCATGATCGAGTCGCCGTTCCGCTTCTACCGCGGGGCGGCCGCGGTCATGGCCGGGGACCTGGCGCACACGCCCCGCTCGGGGCTGCGGGCCCAGCTGTGCGGGGACGCGCACATGCTGAACTTCCGGCTGCTGGCCTCGCCGGAGCGGCGGCTGATGTTCGACATCAACGACTTCGACGAGACCCTGCCGGGCCCCTGGGAGTGGGACGTCAAGCGCCTGGCCGCCAGTCTGGTCATCGCGGGGCGCGCGAACGGTTTCTCGGCGTCCGAGCGCGCGGGGGTGGTGCGGGCTGCCGTCGGTGCCTACCGCCGCCGGATGCGCGGCTTCGCGGGGATGGGCAACCTGCAGGTCTGGTACACCCGTTTCGAGGCGGACCAGTTGCAGCAGCAGTTCGCCCCGATGATGGGCGGCGAGGACGTGGTGCGCTGGGAGCGTGCCCGGGCCCGGGCCCGTGCGCACGACACGCTGCAGGCCTTCGACAAGCTGACGCGGGTGATCGGCGGCAGACGTCTGATCGCCCCCGATCCCCCGCTGCTGGTGCCGCTGCGCGACCTGCTCGACGGCGACGCCCGCGCCTCCCTGGAGAAGGAGATCGCCCGGCTCGTCGAACGGTACGGCCACACCCTGCAGCCCGACCGGCGCTTCCTGCTGGACCAGTACCGGCTTGCCGACTGCGCCCGCAAGGTCGTCGGGGTCGGCAGTGTGGGGACCCGCTGCTGGATCCTGCTCCTGCTCGGCAAGGACGACGAGGATCCGCTGTTCCTGCAGGCGAAGGAGGCCGAGGAGTCGGTCCTTGCGCCGTACGCGGGGCCGGGCCCGCACCGTTCGCAGGGCGAGCGGGTGGTCGCCGGGCAGCGCCTGATGCAGGCGACCAGCGACATCTTCCTCGGCTGGGAGCACCTGTACGGCGTCGACGGGCGCCAGCGCGACTTCTACGTACGGCAGTTGCGTGACTGGAAGGGCATCGTGGTGGCCGAGAACCTGACCCCCGGCACGATGACGCTCTTCGGTGAGGTGTGCGGCGCCACGCTGGCCCGGGCGCACGCGCGGTCCGGGGACCGCATCGCGATCGCCGCCTACCTGGGGGGTTCGGACGTCTTCGACCGGGCGGTCGCCGGGTTCGCCGAGGCGTACGCGGACCAGAACGAGCGGGACCACCGGGCGCTCGTGGAGGCCGTCCGCGGCGGACGCCTCCGGGCGGAGAGCGCCTGAGGCCCGCGCGGCGGCGCTGCCGGCCGGCCGTCGTCGGTCGGACTCGCCGGGCGTCTCCTTGGTCGGCGGGTTGTGCTCGACGACGGGCGGGGTGACCTGGCGGGTCCCGGTCCCCGTCCCGGTCCCGGCCTCGTGGGCGAGCCGAAGGACGGTGGGGTGCGGGTTCGTGCCGACGGGGGCGACGGGGCCCACCCCGGCCGAGGGACCGCGGAGTTCACGGGTCCGGCGCCCGTCACGGCCGTGACGACGCGGGACGAGGCGTCCGCCCGGCCGGCGGACGCCCGCCGCCGAGCGGCGGCAGGGGCGGGATGTCCGGGCCCTGGGGCAGCAGTTCGGCCGCCACGAAGGCGACGACCACCGCGAGCACCACGACCGGCACCGACTCGATGTTGCCGAGCAGGAGCACCACGAGCACCACGCTGCTCACCGGCAGGCGCATCGCGGCGGCGGTGGCCGCCGCCATGCCCGCCGCCATCGCCGGTACGACCCCGAAGCCGGGCAGCGGGGCGGCCAGCAGCCCCGCGGCGCCGCCGAGGAAGAGCGAGGGGAAGATCGGGCCGCCGCGCAGGCTGCCCAGGCACAGCGCGTAGCCGGCGCCCTTGCACAGCAGCACCGCGACCAGGGCGCCGGCCGGCCAGAGGTGCGGGTCGGCGGCCATCTGCGCCAGTGCCGTCTGCCCGGAGGAGGCGACCTCCTCCGGTGTGCGGCCGGTGGCCAGCGCGTACACGGCGGCGCAGGCGCCGGCGGCGAGCGCGCAGAGCACGGTGTGCGGCAGCGGCCGGCGGGAGACGAACACCGCTGCGGCCTTGCCGCCGGTGACGACGAGGTGCACGGCCATCCCGACCACGAGGGCGAGGAGCACGCCCCACACCACGTCGCCCGCGTCGAGCGTGGGCGGGCGGGGCAGGCCGATGTCGAGGTGGGACGTCTTCAGTCCCGTCCAGCGGCCGAAGCCGGTGAACACGATGTCGCCCACGCCGCTGGCGAGCAGGGCCGGCAGCATCACGGCGAACAGCTGCGGCCCGCCGACCCCGGCCACCTCCATCAGGAGTACCCCGGCCACCACCGGGTTGCCGAAGATCGTGGCGATCGCCGCCGCGGAACCGGCCGCGCCCACCAGGGCGTTGCCCTGCGGGGTCGCCGGCGTGCGGACCAGGTCGCGGAAGAGCAGCGCCAGTCCGCCGCCGAAGGCGATGAGCGGGGCCTCCGGGCCGAGCACCGCGCCCAGCGGCAGTGCCGCCAGGGCGGCGAGGACCACGCCGGGCAGGGCGGAGGGGGTGAGCCCTCCGGTGTGCAGACCGCCCGCCGGGACGTGGCCGCCGCGGCCGGGCAGGCGGGTGACGACCAGGCCGACGATCGCACCGGCGAGGGTGAGCAGCGGCAGCGGCCACCACCACGGAGGCGTCTGCCAGCCGAACTGCCCCGGCAGCACCTGCCACAGCAGCCGCTCCAGTTCGTGCAGCGCGACGAGGAACCAGAAGGCCAGGAAGGACACCGGGATGCCGATCACCGCGGAGAACACGAGCGTCCTGCGGTACCCCGGACGGCGCAGTATGTCGCGCAGCTGGTCGGCTTCCTGGGGCTGGCTCCCGGGGTGGCTGATCGCCGGCCTCCTCGCTCGCGAATGGGGCGGAACGGGTGATGTCCGGCGAGACTACCGACGCGGGGCCGCACGGAGGCGCAGGCCACGCTGGACGTTAGGGTGAGCCGACCGCGCGAGGAAGCGCGGCCCCGACGTATCTGGAGGTGCCATGGCCGCCCCCACCTGGGTCGCCGTGCCGGACGACTCCCCCTTCGGCGTCCACAATCTGCCGTACGGGGTCTTCACCACCGCGGACCGGCCGCAGGAGCGCCGGATCGGCGTCGCGATCGGAGACCACGTGCTCGACGCGGGCGCCGCCGCCCGCGCCGCCGGAGCGGGAACGGCCGGGCCGGAGGCCGGGCTGCTGACGGCTCCGACGCTCAACCCGCTGCTGACGGCGGGGCGTTCCGCCTGGACGGCGGTACGGTCGCTGATCACCGCGTGGCTCACCGACGAGGCCCACCGGGCGGCCGTCGAGCCGCACCTGCTGCCGCGGGACTCCGTCACGCTGCATCTCGCCTTCGACGTCGCCGACTACGTCGACTTCTACGCCTCGGAGCACCACGCCACCAACGTCGGCCGGATCTTCCGGCCTGACGGGGAGCCGCTGCCCCCCAACTGGAAGCATCTGCCGATCGGTTACCACGGCCGCAGCGGCACGATCGTCGTCTCGGGGACGCCGGTGGTCCGCCCCAACGGGCAACGCAGGGGCGCCGGCCTGTCCGCCCCGTCCTTCGGGCCGTGCGAACGGCTGGACTTCGAGGCCGAGCTCGGCTTCGTCGTCGGCGGCCCGACGGCGCAGGGCGAGCCGGTGCCGCTGGCGGAGGCCGAGGAGCACGTCTTCGGGGTCTGCCTGCTCAACGACTGGTCCGCCCGCGACATCCAGGCCTGGGAGACGGTGCCGCTCGGCCCGTTCCTCGGGAAGTCCTTCGCGACCTCCGTCTCCCCGTGGATCGTGCCGCTCGACGCGCTGTCGGCGGCGCGCGTCGACCCACCGCCGCACGACGTGGGGATCCAGCCCTACCTGGACGACCGGGACACCGGGACGCCGCCGCGCGGGCTCGACATCGCCGTGGAGGTCCGGCTGAGGGGCGAGGTCGTCTCCCGTCCGCCGTTCTCCACCATGTACTGGACGTACGCCCAGATGCTCACCCACATGACCGTCAACGGCGCCTCGTTGCGGGCGGGCGACCTCTTCGCCTCGGGCACCGTCAGCGGCCCGAAGCGCGAGCAGCGGGGCGCGCTGATCGAGCTGACGTGGAACGGCGAGGAGCCGCTCGTACTGGCGGACGGCACGAAGCGGACGTTCCTGGAGGACGGTGACGAGCTCGTCATCTCGGCGACCGCCCCGGGGCCGGACGGCACCCGCATCGGCTTCGGCGAGGTCGCGGGCCGGGTGGTGGCGGGCCCGGTACTCGTGTGAATTGACCTGCTCACGGGTCTGTCCGAGTCCCGGTTCGGCGTGATCTCCTACGCCTGACGGCGCGGCGTCCGGCCACGGCGCGCCGCGCCGTCGCGCGGGTGGGTACGCACGCCCGCACCGAGACGACCCGGACCCGCAGGGGAGCCATGTCCGAGACGCTGCCCTCCGCACCCTCCGAGGACGCCGGCCGTGCGTCCGCACCGCCGCTGCCCCGGCAGGTGCGGATCGGCTACGGCCTGGGGTCGCTGGGCACCGGCACCTTCGGCACGGTGCCGGGGCTGATCCTGCTCTACTACCTCACCGATGTGCTGGCCGTCCCGGCGGCCGTGGCGGGCGCGGCCGTCTTCCTCCCCAAGGCGTGGGACGTGCTGATCAACCCCCTGGTGGGCGCGGCCGCCGACCGCAGCCGGCTGCAGGGCGGTTCGCGACGGCCGTTCCTGCTGGCCGGGGCGCTGACGCTGCCGCCGCTGTTCGCGCTGGTCTTCGCGGCGCCGCCGCTGCGCGGGGCCGCGGCCGCGGCCTACGTGGCGGTGTTCTTCCTGCTGGCCGCCACCGCCTACGCCGTCTTCCAGGTGCCGTACGTGACGATGCCCGCGGAGATGACGGAGGACCCGGACGAGCGCGCCCGGGTGCTGGGCTGGCGCGTGGGGTTCCTCGGGGTGGCGATCCTGCTGTCGGGGGCACTGGCACCGGCGGTCGCCCACGAGAACGGCGACACCCCCGCGAGCTACCGGGTGATGGGGGCGGTCGTGGCGGTGCTGCTGCTGGCCGGGATGCTGGGCGCCTGGCACTTCACCCGGCGCGCCCCGTCGGTCGCCCGCAGCGAGCCGGAACCGTCGCTGCGGGCGCAGTTGGCGACGGCCCGGGACAACCGGCCGTTCCTCTTCCTGGTGGGGATGTGGACGCTGCAGGCGCTCGCCGTGGGGATCATGCTGGCCGGGGTGCAGTACTACGCGACGTACACCCTCGGCGCGGCCGGTGCCGTCACCCCGCTGTTCGTCTGCATGATCGGCCCGCTGGTGCTGGTGATGCCGCTGTGGAACCGGCTGGCCCGGGCGCGCGGCGTGAAGTACGCGCAGTGGTGCGCCTCGCTGCTCTTCGTCGTCGCCGCCGCCCTGCTGGCCCTCACCCCGTACGCGGGGCCGGGCCTGGGCTACCCGGCGGTCGCGGCCGTCGGGATCGCCTACGCGGGGCTGCAGTTGCTGCCGCTGACGATGCTCGCCGACACCCTGGCCGCGGACGCGGTCCGCACGGGGCGGCGGCGGGCGGCCACCTTCACGGGGCTGTGGACGGCGGCCGAGACGCTGGCGTTCGCGCTGGGCGCCGGGGCGTTCGCAGTGGTGCTGGCGGTGAGCGGGTTCCGCTCCTCGGACGCCGCGCACCACGCCGACCAGCCGGACTCGGCCCTGACCGGCATCAACGCCGGTATGAGCGTGCTGCCCGCGGTGCTCGCCGCCGCGAGCCTGTGGCTGCTCCACCGCTACCGGGAGGACCCCGCCGGTCCCGCCCCGCAGACCCCCGCCCGTACCGACCCGCCCGAGGACACCGACGACCATGCCCAGTGAGCCCGTTCCCTCTCCCGCCCTCCCGCAGGGCCGCCCCGCCGGCGAGGTGCTGGCGCGGCTGGCCGAGCTGCGCGCGCAGGACGCCCCCACGCGCGGCGGCCGCACCTTCGCGTACGTCTACGACTCCGGGCTGTCCGGCGTCGACGAGCTGGCCGCTTCGGCGTACACGGAGTTCGCCACCGTCAACGGGCTGGACATGACGGTCTTCCCCAGCGTCGCGCGGCTGGAGAACGACCTGGTCGCCGCCGCCGTGGCGCTGCTGGGCACGCCCGGCGCCCAGGGCACCTTCACCAGCGGCGGCACCGAGTCGATCCTGCTGGCCGTGAAGACCGCCCGGGACCACGCCCGCGCGGTGCGCGGGGTGACCGCGCCCCAGCTGGTCCTGCCCTCCACCGCGCACGCCGCCTTCCACAAGGCCGCCGCCTACCTGGGCCTGGAGGCCGTGGTGGTGCCGGTGGACCGGGACACGCTGCGGGCCGACGCGGCGGCGACGGCGGCCGCGATCACCGAACGCACGGCGCTGGTGGTGGCCTCGGCGCCCTCGTACGCCCACGGGGTGGTCGACCCGGTCGCGGAGATCGCCGCCGCGGCGGCCGGCCGCGGTGTGCTGTGCCACGTCGATGCCTGCATCGGCGGCTGGCTCCTGCCCTACCTGCGGCGCGCCGGGCGGGACGTGCCGGACTTCGACCTGTCGGTGCCCGGGGTGACCTCGCTCTCGGTGGACCTGCACAAGTACGGGTACGCCGACAAGGGCGCCTCCGTGGTGCTCTACCGGGACGCCGCGCTCCGCCGCCACCAGTACTTCGCGCACGCGGGCTGGCCGGGCTACCCCGTGGTCAACCCCACCGTGCAGGGCACCAAGTCGGCGGGCCTGCTCGCCCAGGCGTGGGCCGTGCAGCGGCACATCGGCGAGGACGGCTACCGGGCGCTCGCCGAGCGCACGGCCGCGGCCGCCGACCGGCTGCTGCCGGGGCTGCGTGCCGTCGAGGGGGTGCGGGTGCTCGGCGATCCGCAGGCCGGGCTCGTCGCGTTCACCCTGCTCGGCGCCGACGGCGCGCCGGACCTGAGCCTGCTGCTCCACCTCGCCGACGAGATGCGCGAACGCGGCTGGTACCTGCAGCCGCAGCTGTCCTTCGACGGGCTGCCGCCCAACCTGCACCTGACTCTGACCCCCGCGGCGGCCGGGCTGGTCGACGCCCTCCTCACCGACCTGGTCGCCGCACTGAAGGCGGCGCGCGCCCTGGAACCGGTGGCGGTGGACCCGGCGATCGCGGAGTTCGCGGCCGGGCTCGACCCGGACACCCTGGGGCCGGAGGAGGTGGAGGCGGTACTGGCCTTCGCCGGTATGGGCGGGGGCACCGCGCTGCCGCGCCGGATGGCCCCGGTGCTGGCGCTCCTGGACGCGCTGCCCGTCCCGCTCAAGGAGCGACTGCTGACGGAGTTCGTCGGGGCGGTCTTCCACGTCTGACGACGCGCGCGGCAGCGGGGCTCCGGCGGTTCGCACCGTTCGCCGAATGGACCCCGTTTCCCGGAATCGGCCTCGCGAAATACCCGCCTTCAATACCGGGCGCGCGGTGTGAAACGCGGAGACTGGGCGAGGCATATATCTGCCCCGCCGTCCTCGCTGATTGAATCAGGCGAGCACTTCGGAATCATAGAATCTCAGCGCCGACTTCTGGCATTCTCGTACCACCGCCTCGGGTTCACCGCGCGCCGCCATAAAGATTCCGTGTCGCCATTGGGACATGGCCACGTTGTGCCATGGCGATTCGGTGACAGGCCCCTTTCTCACAACGGATGATTCCGAAGGGCTTGTGAACGGCGCCTGTACAGGGGGTTTGCTCATAACGCGAACTCCCTGGCGGCGGCGTTGACGCCGACTGCATGAGCGTCACCTTCCTGCACGCTCCGCGGACGCGGTCGCAATGGTGCGAGGGGGTGGCCCTCCACGAACTCGTCCCGCAGTTTCAACACCGACGACGCGGTCGGGTTCAACAGCGATGCGCCATGACGTTCACATTCAGACGCCCAACATGAATGCCGGGATGTCAGAGGGGACAGCGACACCAATGAAACAGATCCGCCTGTGGGCGGCGATATCGACGTCGGCGATGGCGGTGGCGGGTGTGATCACGCCCGCCACCGCCCAGGTCCCGACGGACGCCGCGGTACGTACACCGGCGCCGCAGCACCGGCCGGTCACCGTGCGGCTGATCACCGGCGACCGGGTCACCGTCAGCGACGCGCCGAACGGCAAGAAGACGGCCTCGGTGCAGCGCGCGCCGGGCCGTGACAAGGTCTTCTTCCAGATCACCGAGAAGGGCGACACCCTGACGGTGCTGCCCTCCGACGCGGCGATGCTGGTTCGTTCGGGACGGCTGGACTCGGGGCTCTTCGACGTCGCGGGCCTGGTGAACGAGGGATACGACGAGGCACACGCCGACGCCCTGCCCCTGATCGTCTCCGCACCCAAGGGCTCCGCGCGTAAGGCCGCCAAGAAGGCGGACGTACTCGCCGAGTTCCACGACGAATCGGCCGAGCCGCGGCAGTTGCCGAGCATCGACGCCCAGGCGCTGCGCGTGAGTGACGACGATCTCGCCGCGTTCTGGCGAAAGTTGGCGCCTGCGGCAGGTGCGTCCGCGGCAGGTGCGGCGGCCGCCACCCCGAAGATCTGGCTGGACCACAAGGTGCGTCCGACGCTGGACCGCAGCACCGCGCAGATCAACGCGCCGGCCGCGTGGGCGGCCGGTTTCCACGGCGAGGGCGTCAAGGTCGCGGTCCTGGACACCGGCGCCGACCAGGCGCACCCGGACCTGGCGGGCCGGGTCAGCGTGGCCAAGGACTTCAGCGGCAGCGGTTCGACCCAGGACCGCTTCGGCCACGGTACGCATGTGGCCGCCACCGCCGCCGGCAGCGGAGCGGCCTCCGCGGGCCTGCGCAAGGGTGTCGCGCCCAGCGCCGACCTGCTGATCGGCAAGGTCCTCGGCGACGACGGCTTCGGCAGCGAGTCCCAGGTCATCGAGGGCATGGAGTGGGCCGCGGCGCAGGGTGCCAGGGTCGTCAACATGAGTCTGGGCTCGGACATGCAGACCGACGGCACCGACCCCATGAGCCTGGCGGTGAACGAGATCTCCCGCAGCAGCGGCGCGTTGTTCGTCGTCGCCGCGGGCAATGCCGGTGAGATGGGTGAGAAGACGGTGGGCTCGCCGGGTGCGGCCGATGCCGCCCTGACCGTCGGCGCCGTGGATCGCGACGACTCACTGGCCTCCTTCTCCAGCCGCGGTCCCCGTTACGGCGACAGGGCCACCAAGCCGGACATCACGGCTCCCGGTGTCGGGATCGTCGCCGCGCGCGCCGCCGGCACGACCATGGGCGTTCCGGTCGACGACCACTACGTCGCCGCCAGCGGCACGTCGATGGCCACGCCTCATGTGGCCGGTGCGGCGGCGCTGCTGGCCGGGCAGCACCCGAGCTGGACGAGTGAGCAGCTCAAGGACGCGCTGATCAGCACCTCCCACACGGTGTCCGGGCAGGTGCCTACCGAGCAGGGCGGCGGCCGCGCGGACGTCAAGGCCGCCTTCACCTCCCCGGTCACCGCCACCGGCACGATCAACCTGGGCCGGTACGAAACGGACGGTTCGCGGGTGCGGCAGGCCGGCGTGGTCCGCTACACCAACCACTCCGGCGACGAGGTGTCGCTGAAGCTGCGGGCCGCGCTGACGGCCAAGGGCGGCAAGGAACTCCCCGCACAGGCACTGACGCTGGGTGCGGACACCGTCCGCGTCGCCCCCGGCGCGACCGTCGAGGTCCCGGTCGGCGTCGACCCCTCGAAGGCTGCCCGTGGCTCCTACTACGGTTACGTCACCGCCACGTCAGCCGACGGTGCGTCGGTCCACACCACGCTCAGCCTGTGGGTCCGCGCGCCGATGCATCAGGTCACGATCGATTCCCGCGGCCCGGACGGGGAACTAACGGCCTGGGCCCTGCTGGACGTCTTCGGAGGCGACACCGAGGTCCAGTTCACCGACACGGGCGTCGCCCAGGTCGAGGAGGGCACCTACCAGTTCGCCGGCACGCTGCTGTACGGCGGCGGAGGTGCCTCCGGCGTTCAGCTGTACCAGGTCGTCAACCCCGAGGTAAAGATCACCAAGAACACGACCGTCACCCTGGACGCGCGCAAGGCGAAGCAGGTGCGGGTGCGCACCCCCAAGCCCGCCGAGCGACAGAACAACCTGACCTACCAGACGTACCGGAAGATCGACGGCGTCGACCAGACCCTCGGCATCTACTACGAGGACGGCAACGGCAACGTCGACCTGTACGTGACCCCCACGTCCAAGGTCACCGAGGGCGAGTTCGAGTTCAACTCCCGCTGGGAGATGACTGCCCCCCAGATCCGGACCGAGGTCCGCGGCACGGACTTCGGCCTCGAGTCGTTCTACGCCAAGCAGTCCACTCCGTTCGATCCCCGGGGTGAGCAGTTGGTCGCCGTGGACGCGGGGACGCGGGACGAGCCGGACCTCCGCCCCGCCCACGTGCGCGGCAAGCTGGCCGTGATCCGCGACGAGTCCGGGTCCGGCGAACACGAACTCGCGGAGACCGCGGCGAAGGCGGGCGCGAAGGGCGTCATGATCGTCATGCCCGCGGGGCACCTTGCCTGGACCCGCTGGAAGCCGATGAACACCCGCACCGCCATCCCCGTGGTGAGAACGACCGCCACCGACGGCGGCAATCTGCTGCGGTACATGAAGACCCACAAGGCCGTCATCGACATCTCCGGGACGGTCGAGAGCCCGTACCTGTACGACATCGCGGCAAACTGGCAGCAGTACATCCCGAAGGACGTGACGTACACCGTCTCGGATCGCAACACCGCGCAGGTCAAGGCCGCCTACGCCAACAACGGCCCGCTGCGCTGGACCGCCGAGCAGCGCTTCAGCTGGCGCCCCTACACCAGGGTCGCCTGGGAGACCTCGCGATGGGTGCCGACCGGCAAGCCCCGCACGGAGTACGTCACGTCCGGCGACACGCAGTGGATGCACTACGCCGATTTCATGACCGGACCGGAGCTGTACTACGGCGGTCCACTGCTGGCGGGCCTGAACGACGCCCCTCGCACTTTCACGACAGGTGAGAAGGCCACCGAACAGTGGTACAAGGCCGTGGTACGGCCGTCCATCCCGCGCGGCTGGAACCGTCCCGCCGTCCGCAACGGTGACACTCTCAGCCTGTCGATCCCGGAGTACACCGACGCGGTGGCCGGTCACTGGGGCCGCAAGCAGGTTCCTCCCGCAGGGGGTGGCATCGGCGCGGGTGCCGGAACGCGTGCATCGGAGAACGATCCGTCCTATCTCCAGGGCGATACGGTGGCGGCGGTCCTCTACCGCGACGGCAAGAAGGTCAGTGAGGCCGCGGACGCCTGGAGGAAGTTCTCCGTCCCGGCCGGAGCGGCCGACTACCGCCTGGATCTGACGACCTCCCGCGAGACCGAGTTCTGGCGGACCGGCACCAGGACCTCCACGTCCTGGACCTTCCGTTCGGACACCACGGCGAAGGAAACGCTGCTGCCGCTGCTCCAGGTCGACTACGGCGTCCCCGCCGACCTGGACAACACCGTCCGCGGCGGGAAGCGGCACGACCTCGACCTGACCGTCAGGAACCAAGACGGACTCGCCACCCCCACCGGGGTCAAGTTGAAGGTCGAGGCCTCCTTCGACGACGGCGAAAGCTGGAACGGGCGGATCCGCGTCAAGGACCACGGCCACAACCGGTTCACCGCCACCATCGAGCGACCCGGTGACCGGAGCAAGAACGCGTACGTGACCCTGCGCGTCACCGCCACCGACAAGGCCGGCAACACGGTCCGGCAGACCGTGGAACGCGCCTACCGACTCGGCTGAACACTCCTCCGACCGATCCGGCGGGTGCCAGGGGCCAGTCCCCCGGCACCCGCCTCTTGAGGACCGGTGTCGTCCGGAGAGGAACGCGTGGGCGGCGGTCACGTGGGTTCCGGCTCCGCACATCCATGCCGGTCGTGCGGCGCGCCGCAACCGGCGCGCCGCGCGGCGCGTCAGCGTTCGCGGCCGCGGGGCTTCAGGGGTGTCGCGGGGAGTTCCGGGGCCAGGAGGCGGTCGCCGTCGTAGCCGTGCACGGTGCCGAAGGCGCTCCCGGAGTTCCACTCCTCGCGGGCGCGGGCGATCTCCTCGCCGCTGCGGGCGACGAAGTTCCACCACATGACGAGCTTCTCCTCGAACGGCTCGCCGCCCAGCAGCATCAGGCCCGCGTCGGAGTCCGCGCGCAGCGGCAGTCCGGTCCGGCCGCAGCCCAGGTAGAGCATCGAACCGGCCTCCACGGGCACGCCGTCCACGTCGGCCCGCCCGGACATCGACAGCACCGCGTACTCGAAGTCCCGCTCCAGCGGCAGCGTCACGTCGGTGCCCGCGGCCAGGGCGAGGTCGGCGCCGACGATGGGCGTGTGCACGGTGCCGGGCGAGGCCGCGCCGTCCAGCGCGCCGAGGATCACCGTGGCGGTGAGGCCGCCCCCGCCCCGCAGCACCGGCAGGTCGGCGTGGTGCTCGAAGGCGGGGTCCCCGTGCCGTGCGGCCTCCGGGAGGGCGACCCACAGCTGGGCGCCGTGCAGGAGGCGGGCGTGCTCGCGCGGGGACTCCTCGGAGTGGGCGATGCCCCGGCCCGAGGTCATCAGGCCCAGTTCCCGCGGGCGCACGGTCCGCAGGCTGCCGAGGGTGTCGCGGTGCAGCACCTCGCCCTCGTGCAGCCAGCTGACGGTCTGCAGTCCGATGTGCGGGTGCGGGGGCACCTGCATGCCGGGCTGGTCGGCGATGTCGTCGGGACCGTAGTGGTCGACGAAGCACCAGGCGCCGACCATGCGGCGGCCGAGGTTGGGCAGCAGGCGCCGTACGGCGGTGCTCTCGCCGAGCGGCACGAGGCGTCCGGTGAGCAGGTCGTGGACGGGTTTGGCGGACACGTCCTCGCGCCCGCCGCACGTGGCGGGCGCCGGATGGACATCGAGGTTGCTCATGGCGCGATCATGCCTCGCGGCGCTGCCCGGGGACGAGCACCGCGGGGATGTCGGCCTCCAGCCCGCGCAGGTACTCGCCGAGTCCCTTGGCCTGCGGGTCGGGGCGCGTGGAGGCGGCGACGCCCTCGCCGAGCAGGCCGTGCAGGACGAAGTTCAGGGCGCGCAGGTTGGGCAGCTCGTAGCGGCTGACGGGGAGTTTCGCGGCTTCCGGCAGCAGCGCGCGCAGCCGTTCGACGTCGAGCCAGTCGCGCAGCCAGCCGTAGGCGGCGTCGTCGCGGGCCCACAGACCGACGTTGGCGTCGCCGCCCTTGTCGCCGGAGCGGGCGCCGACGAGCAGGCCCAGCGGGGCGCGCACGGTGGGGCCCTCGGCCGGCCGCCCGGGCGGGGCCGGGGGCTGCGCGGGGACGCGTACGGACGTGGCGGGCGGGCGCGGCACGGGGATGCGGGTGCCGTCCTGGAGCACGACCTCGGGGTGGACCAGGGCGGCGGGGACGAGGGCCGGCCAGTGCACGCCGTACTCGGTGGGCCTGGGCGAGAAGTGCTCCATGTGCAGTCCGGGCGCGGTGGACAGGCCCGTTCCGACGACGGCGCCGAACAGGGCGCGGCCGACCTTGTCCTTGTCGGGGTCCTTGACGGTGAGGGTGAGCCGGGCGCCGGTGGCGGTGGGCTCGGTGCGCAGGTCGTACGTCCCGAAGCCGGCCGGGCCGCCGGTCGCGTCGAGCAGGGACGCCTCGGCGAACCGGGCCTTGGCCTCGATGTCGGGGCCGCTGAGCACGAAGGTGGCCGAATTGCGGTAGCCGCCGTGGTGGTTGAGGCACACCTTGAGGGTGTCCGGGGCGGGTTCGCCCCGGGCCCCGCTGACCAGGACGCGGTCGGGGCCCTGCTGTTGCAGGGTCACGGTGTCGAAGCGGGTGACGACGTCGGGGTTGAGGTAGGCGGGGCGGTCGATCTCGTACAGCAGTTGGGCGGTGACGGTGTCGACGGTGACCGCTCCCGCGGTGCCCTCGTGCTTGGTGATGACGCTGGAGCCGTCGGGCCGCAGCTCGGCGATGGGGAATCCGGGGCGCACGGGCCGCTCGATCTCGGTGAAGAAGGAGTAGTTGCCGCCGGTGGCCTGGGCGCCGCACTCGATGATGTGCCCGGCGGTGACCGCACCGGCGAGCCGGTCCCAGTCGTCCGTGGCCCAGTCGAACGCCCACGCGGCGGGGCCGACGACGAGGGAGGCGTCGGTGACGCGGCCGCAGATGACGACGTCGGCCCCGGCGCGCAGGGCCTCGGTGATGCCCCAGGCGCCGAGGTAGGCGTTGGCGGTGAGCGGGCGCACGCCCGCGTCGGCGAGCGGGAGGCCACTGGAGAGGTGGGCGAACGGGTGGCCCTCGCCCTGGAGTTGGGGCAGCCGGTCGAGCAGGTCGTCGCCCTCCAGGTGGGCGACCGACGGGTTCAGCCCCGCCAGGGCGGCCAGTTCGCGGAGTTTGCCGGCCAGCCCGGCGGGGTTGAGCCCGCCCGCGTTGACGACGATCTTGATGCCGCGGTCCAGGCAGGTTCCCAGGACGTCGCCCATCTGCGCGAGGAAGGAGAGGGCGTAGCCCGCCTCGGGGTCGCGCTGCCGGGCCTTCCAGAGCAGCAGCATCGTCAGCTCGGCGAGGTAGTCGCCGGTCAGTACGTCGATCGGGCCGCCCTCGACCATCTCGCGGGCGGCCGACAGGCGGTCGCCGTAGAAGCCGGAGCAGTTGGCGATGCGCAGGGTCTCACGTCGCTGGGTCATGTCCCTCGCCGTCAGCGGTGTCGGTGTTCAGATGTGGGTGGTGGTGGGTGGTGCTCGTGTGCGGGCTCAGGCGGCCGTCGCGCGCAGCGACTCGACGTGGCGGCGGATCTCCTCGGGCGAGAGGTAGATGTCGGTGACCTCGAAGTCCTTCAGCGCGGCCGGCCTGCGGGCCTGGAACCCGGTGCGGACGAAGTCGTCCCCGGCGACGGCGTTGAGGAACCAGCCCGCCGCGGCGCGGAAGCGGGCGGGGAAGGTGCGCAGCGCGCCGAGGTGGTAGCCGCGGGCGACGACCTGGGCGGGGAGGCCGCTGAGCGGGATGCCGAGGGGCTTGGAGACCGCCTCGACCCCGCCGAGGTCCACCACCAGGCCGAGGTCCCGGTGCCGGTACGGCTGGAGGGGGCGGCCGCGCAGCGCCGCGACCACGTTCTCGGCGACGGCCTTGCCCTGCCGCATGGCGTGCTGGGCGGTGGGCGGGCAGACCGCACCGCCGCCCACGTCGAGGTCGGGGACGGCGGCCGAGTCGCCGAGGGCGAAGACCCCGTCGGCGCCGGGGATGCACATCTCGGGGTCGGTGACGAGCCGGCCCTTGACGGTCTCGGTGCCGAGGGTGGTCACCAGGGGGCTGGAGACGACGCCGGCCGTCCAGATGAGGGTGCGGCAGGGCAGCTTGCGCCCGTCGGTGAAGGTCACGGTGTCGGGGGTGACCTCGGCGACGGACACGCCGAGCGAGACCTCCACCCCGCGCTCGCTGACGATCTGCATCGCCTTCAGCCCGAGCTTCTCGCCGAGTTCGGGCATCAGGCGGGGCGCGATGTCGATCAGGTGCCACTTGATGAGGGCCGGGTCGAGGCGCGGGTAGCGCTTGACCGCCGCCGTGGTCAGCCGCTGCAGGACGGCGGCCGTCTCGGTGCCGGCGTAGCCGCCGCCGACGACGACGAACTGCAGCCGCGACTCCCGCTCGGCCTGGTCCGTCGTTGCGGACGCCAGGTCCAGCTGTGCGATGACGTGGTCGCGGATGTAGGCCGCCTCGGCCAGGGTCTTCATACCGCGGCCGTACTCGGTCAGGCCCGGGATGTCGAAGGTGCGGGTCACACTGCCGGGGGCCAGCACGAGGTAGTCGTACTCCCTGACGAGCTCCTCGTCGGTGATCTTCTTGATGACGACGGCCTTGGCGGCCGGGTCGACCCCGATCGCCCGCCCGGGTATGACCTCGCTGCGGTGCACCATGCGGCGCAGCGGGACGGCTACCGCCTGCGGGGTGAGCACGCCGGCGGCGACATGCGGGAGCAGGGGCAGGTAGAGCTGGTGGCTCCAGGGCGTGACCAGGGTGATCTCGGCCTCGTCCTGGGCCAGCCGCCGCTCCAGCCGGTGCACGCACTCCATGCCCGCGAAGCCGCCGCCGACGACCAGGATCCTGGGTCGCTTCATCACTCGCCTCCCGTAGGACCGTTCGGGGCCCGATTCCCTACCCGCGGCGTGTGCGGATACGCCTCCGGCCACGCTCGCACACGCCTCGTCGCGGCGCGAACGGAGCGGGAGCCGGCATCGAGCGGCACGCTACCGGCCCCGGCGTGCGCGGATGAAGGGTTCGGCGGGACCGGCCCGGGGCACCGGACGCGGGTCAGCCCGCCGGTCGCACCCGGGCCCGGGGCGTGACGCGGCAGCGGGCCGGTCCGCGGGCCTGGAGGGTGATGCCGGCGCCGAGCGGTACGTCCTGGTCGACGGCGGTCAGTTCGTGGCCGCGCAGCAGGACGGCGAGGGCGAGCACGGACTCCAGCAGGGAGAAGTGCTTGCCGATGCAGGCACGGGGGCCGCCGCCGAAGGGCAGCCAGGCGTAGCGGTGGCGGGCGGCCTCCGCCTGCGGGGTGAAGCGGCCGGGGTCGAAGCGGTCGGGCTCCGTCCAGTGGCCGGGGTGGCGGTGGATCACCCAGGGGACGACGATGACGTCGGCGCCGGCCGGGACGGGGAGGCCGCCGATGCGGGTGGCCGCGACCGAGCGGCGCCCGATGACGGGCGCGGCCGGGTAGAGGCGCATGGCCTCCTTGAGGACCGCCGTGAGGTGGGGCAGGGCGTCGAGGTCCGCGGCGCCCGGGACGCGTCCGCCGAGGACGCGGTCGATCTCGTCCCTGGCCCGGGACTGCGTTTCGGGGTGACGGGCGAGCAGGTGGAGGGCGAAGGCGAGCGAGGTGGCGGTCGTCTCGTGCCCGGCGAGCAGGAAGATCAGTACCTGGTCGCGGATCTCGGCGGGGTCCAGGGGGCGGCCGTCCTCGTCCCGGGCCGAGGCGAGCAGGGAGAGCAGGTCCTGGCCGTCGCCGCCCTCCGCGCGGCGCCGCTCGATGATCTCGTCGCAGACCGCGTACAGCTCGGCGGTGGCGGCCGCCGCCCGCCGGTTGCCGGGGGTCGGCCAGTCGCGGGGCGTCCGCACCGGGGCGAAGCCGCGCCGCCGGACGTGGTCGTTGACGACCGGCATGCAGCGGCCGACGGTCTCCACGGCCGGTTCCACGGCGCCGCCGAACAGCACGCGGGCGATCGTGCGGAGGGTGAGGCCGTGCATCTCCTCCAGGACGTCGACGGTGCCGCCGGGCGCGGCGTGCCAGGCCGCGGCGAGGGCGGTCGCCTCGGTGGTGACGGCGGTCGCGTAGCCGTCGACGCGGCGCGGGGTGAACAGCGGCTGCAGCAGCCTGCGCTGCCGCTGGTAGTCGGCGTCCTGGCTGGTGAGGAGCCCGTTGCCGAGGGACAGCCGGACCTCCTCGTAGAACGCGTTGTCCTTGCGGAAGCCGGCCGCCTCGGTCGCCAGCACCTGCTGGGCGCCCTCGGGCGAGAACACCGCGTGCACCTCGGCGCGCAGCCCCGGCGGGCCGACGGTGAAGCGGACGAGGTCGCCGTGGTCGCGCCGCGCGCTCTCGTAGGTGCCGAGGGGATCGCGCAGCAGGTCGAGCATCGACCCGAGCAGCGGTGCGCCCGCCGGGCCCGGCACCTTCGTGTGAGCGGTCGTCATGGTTCGATTCTGCGCGCGGTGCGCCGGCGACGGGGCCGAGCCGGGGAGCTTGGCCGGAACCCGCCTCGGGGCCGATCATGGGGCGCGACGGACACCACGGGCACCACGGGCCCCGGAGGACGGGAGGCACCATGGAGGACGCTCCGCGCTCGGCGGACGAGCTGCTGGACATCGTGGACGAGCGGGACCGGGTGGTCGGCCGGACGACGCGCGGTGAGGCTACCGCGCGCGGCCTGCGTCACCGCTGCGTCTTCATCCTGGCCAGGGACGGCGAGGGGCGCGTGTTCGTGCACCGCCGTACCGCGCGGAAGCTGGTCTTCCCCTCGCTCCACGACATGTTCGTGGGCGGTGTGGTGGGCGCGGGCGAGGCGTACGACGACGCGGCGCTGCGCGAGGCGGAGGAGGAGCTGGGGGTGTCCGGTCTGCCGCGTCCGACGCCGCTGTTCAGCTTTCTCTACGAGGGGACGGGGGCGGCGGCGGGTCACACCTGGTGGTCCCGGGTGTACGAGGTGCGCTGCGACCTGCCGGTCGCGCCGCAGGCCGAGGAGGTCGCCTGGCACGACTTCGTGACGGAGGAGGAGCTGGAACGCCTCCTGCCGGAGCGGGAATGGGTGCCGGACGGCCTGGAGGCCTGGGAGCGGCTGCGCGACTGGCGACGACGAAGGTGACGCTGATCAGCAGCGCCCAGGCGCCGAACTTGGCGAGGGAGACCGGCACCCAGCCGTGCTCCTGGTCGGGGTAGCGCCAGGCGCCCACGTAGGTCGCGGCGTTCTCCGCGACCCACAGGAAGAAGCCGATGAGGACGAAGGAGAGCGCCAGCGGCATCCGCAGGCGCGCCCCGTCGACCGTGAAGTGCACCCAGGTGCCGGCGGTGGCCCACAGCAGCAGGACG
Organism: Actinacidiphila glaucinigra; assembly: GCF_900188405.1. Lineage (GTDB taxonomy): Bacteria > Actinomycetota > Actinomycetes > Streptomycetales > Streptomycetaceae > Actinacidiphila > Actinacidiphila glaucinigra. The sequence continues at coordinate 58,739 of NZ_FZOF01000014.1, forward strand.
GCCAGCAGCCACCGCGCGTCGGGCAGCCAGTGGTGGGTGAAGAAGTTGAGGTACACCGCCGCGGCCAGGATCGTCATGGCCCGTCGGCGGTAGCCGGTCAGGCCCAGTTCGAACAGCCGCCAGGCGGCGCACACGTAACTGCCGACGGCGGCGTAGAGGAAGCCCCCGTACAGCGGGACGCCGCCGAACTTGGTGAGCGCGGGTTCGGGGTAGCTCCAGGAGCCCAGGTGCACCTTGACGAGTTCGAAGAGCAGCCCGACGGCGTGGCACACCGCGATGACGGCGACGTCGCGGCCGCGCTCCCAGCCGCAGGCCCAGAACAGCGCGCTGAGCGCCACTCCGTAGCAGAGCAGCAGGTCGTAGCGGGCGACGGGCAGCGGGGGCAGCAGCCGCGAGCCCGCCACGCCCGCCATCAGCGCGACGGCGAATGCGCAGCAGCGCGCCTCCGTCCAGCCGAAGAGCAGGAGTCCGCGGATTCCGGTGACGATCGGTCCCATGGGGAGGGGGACACCCTGGGGCGCCGCTCCGGTTCCGCCCCGGTTCCGCCTTGGTCACGGGCGGGTTCGGGCCGGGCGGGGGGTCAGTCCAGGGAGCGCAGGGCGGTGTCGACGGCGTCCTCGACGAAGGCCCTGCCGAGGCGGGCCCGGCCGACGACGCGCAGGCCCTGGACGAAGGTGGTGAGGAAGCGGGCGAGTGCCACCGGTTCCTTGTCGGCGGGCAGCTCCCCGCGGGCCTTCGCCTTCTCCAGCGCCGCCGCGAGGGAGGACTCCAGCAGGCGCATAGTGATCGCGACGCGGTCCACGGTGCCGGGGTCGTCTCCGCGCTCGGTGGCGGCGTTGACCAGCAGGCAGCCGCGTTCCGGGTCCTCCAGGTCGGCCTCGACCATCTGCGTCAGCGCGGCACGGACGACGGGGCGGATCTCGTCCGCGTTCTGCAGCAGTTCGATGAGTCCGCCGGCGTACTGGGAGCAGTAGCGTTCCAGGGCGCGGGCGTAGAGCTTGTCCTTGGAGCCGAAGGCCGCGTACAGGCTGCCGCTGCCGATGGAGAGCTCGGTCAGCAGGTCCTGGAGGGACGTCGCCGCGTAGCCGCGGCGCCAGAACAGGTCCATCGCACGGTCGAGGGCCTGGTCGAGGTCGAACTCCCTGGTGCGCGCCATGGCGCGAGCATACCATTTCTGGATCAATTGATACACTATGGCTCCCGCGAGCCCCGGCCTCACGGGTCGCCCACGGCGCGCCCGGCCGCAGGCCGCTCGGTACTGTGGGGCCGTGATCAAGCATGTGCGGGCCGCGGCCGGGGCGGTCGCCCTGTGGTTCGCCCCGGCACGGGTGCGGGCCGAGGGGACGACGCCCGACTACCGCTTCTCGCTCGCCAACGAGCGGACCTTCCTCGCCTGGCTGCGCACCGCGCTCGCGCTGGTCGGCGGCGGCTTCGCGGTCGACCAGTTCCTCCGGGACCTGCGCCGCCCGGTCCGGGTGACGCTCGCGGTGGTGCTGGTGGTCGGCGGCGCGATGTGCGCCGTCCGCGCGGTGAACCACTGGGTGCGCTCCGAGCGGGCGATGCGGCGCGGGGAGGATCTGCCGGTCTCGCGCTTCCCGGCCCTGCTGGCCGTACTGGTGGCCCTGGTGGCGGTGGCGATGCTGCTCACGGCGGTGCTGGGGTGGGCGGGCTGATGACCGCCCCGGGCGGGGACACGCCCCGGGATCCGGGGCTGCAGCCGGAGCGGACCCGGCTGGCCTGGCGGCGCACCACGCTGGCCTTCGCGGTGGCGGCGCTGCTGGCCGGGCGCGAGGCGCTGCTGCACGGGGTGTCGCCGGCCGGACTGCTGGGGCTGTCGCTCTGCGCGCTGGCATGGCTGGCGTTCACCGTCGCCACCCAGCGGCGGATCGCCGCCCTGGGCTCGGCACGGCCCGCCGCGATGACGGCGGGGACGGCGGCCTGGGCGGTGCTGTGCGTGGTGGTGCTGGCCGTCGCGGGCGCGCTGCTGGTCTTCCTCGGCCCGCGCTGAGGGCGTTGACGCTTGAAGACATCAAGGTAATGATTTACCATCTCAAGCTTTTGAGTACACTCGCAGACATGAGCGCCCCGACCGCCGCGACGACCACGCAGCCCACCAAGATCGAACTGCTGGAGCTGCTCGCCGCCATCGGCACCGCCCAGTGGCAGGACTTCGCCGCCGCTGCCGCCCGGCACGGGCTGACCTCCATGCAGGCCAAGGTGCTCGCCCAGCTGGGCGGACCGGTGCCCATGCGCGGCCTGGCCGAGCGGCTGGTGTGCGACGCGTCCAACGTCACCGGGATCGTCGACCGGCTCGAGGCGCACGGCTTCGTCCGCCGCGAGGTCAGCGCCGCCGACCGCCGGGTCAAGAACGTCGTGGCCACCGACCTCGGGCGCGAGACCATCCGCCGCGTCCGCGACGAGATGCAGGCCACCCACGGGGCGCTGGACACCCTGGACGAGGGCGAGCAGGCGGCCCTCTACGCGCTGCTGGAGCGGCTGCGCCCGGTCATGGAGGCCCGCGGCAAGGAGCGCTGACGCGAGCCGGACCGGCCGCGGGAAACGGCACCGGGACGGGAGCGGGAGGGCGCCAGGCCGCGCAGCGGGGCGACGAGCGCGCGGACCTCGCGGTCCGCGAAACCGGGCTCCCGCGCGATCACCCGCACCAGCTCCCCGCGCACCGGCCGGCCGCGTCCCGCCTCGACCAGGGCCAGCGACTCGGCCAGCGCCGCGGGGAGGTCCGGTCCGCGCCAGGGTTCCGCGGCGTACGCGTCGAACCAGCGCGGCGGCGGGAAGGACGGCTGCAGCTTGGCCTGTCGGTCGCCGAAGTACGACCACACCCCCGGGTGCAGGGACACCCCGGCGACGTGCCCCGACGGCAGGGACCGCGCCCAGCCGCCCGCAGTGTTCTGCTGCCAGCGCCAGGTGTTCGGGCTGGTCCGCCGGCGGTGGGTGACCCCCACGAAGCGCAGCTTGCGGCGGATCACCGGCCACGGCTCGCGGCTCTCGCGCACCCAGTCCGCGAGGGCGGCGAACAGTGTGTCGTAGGTGCCGCCCCCCGCGACCAGGTCGACCAGTGCCACCGGACGGGTACGGCGGGCCAGGGCGTGCGGCGCGAGTCCGGCCGCGGCGAGGTGTTCGCGCAGCCGGGCCCTGTGCGCGAGCGGCGGATGCGGGCGCAGGCGCAGCGACAGCGGCAGGCGCAGCAGCCGCCCCTCCCGGGAGGAGCCCTCGAAGGCGCCGGTCAGCAGGTCGTACATGCTGTCCAGGGAGCGGCCGACGAAGCAGAGGTCGGCGCCGCCCGAGCGGGCGAGCACCTTCCCCGTGCACACGGTCAGTTCGGGCAGGTACCACAGAGCGGGGCGCGCGGCGCCCTCCGTCAGGGTGCCCAGCCGGTCCGGCGGCGCTCCTCCCCGGGCTCGCGACAGCGCCCAGCGGTACGGCTGGGGCGGCGCGGCCGCCGGTGTGGTCGTCATGATCCCCAGTGCAGCATCCCGACTCCGCGCCGGTCACCTGGTTTTCGGTCCGCCGAAACGTTCCGCTTGACGTGTCTCGAACATAGAGTCGCTCTGGGCGCCGCGCGGTGCCCGGCGGGGTGAGGGAAAGGGCACACGCGGTGAGGTGCGAGCGATGTTCCTGATCACCGGGATCCCCGCGTCGGGGAAGTCGACCGTGGCGCAGGCACTGGCCGAGCGGCTGCCCCGCTCGGCGCACGTCCGGGGCGACGCGTTCCGGCGGATGATCGTCGGCGGGCGGGCCGAGGCGCTGCCCGGCGACGGCACGGGGGACGTCGCGGGGCTGACGGAGGAGGCGTTGCGGCAACTGCGGCTGCGGCACTCCCTGGCGGCGGCGAGTGCGGACGCGTACGCGGCGTCCGGGTTCACCCCCGTCCTGCAGGACGTCATCCTCGGTGACGAACTGCCGCGCACGATCGCCCTGTTGCGCACCCGGCCGCTGCACGTCGTGGTACTCGTCCCCTCCCCCGAGGCGATCGCGGCCCGCGAGGCCGGCCGGAAGAAGCGCGCCTACGGCGCGTGGACGCCCACCGACCTCGACCGCGCCCTGCGGGCGGGCACCCCGCGGATCGGCCTCTGGCTGGACACCTCCCGCCAGACCCCGGCGGAGACCGTGGACGCGATCCTCCGCCACGCCGGACCCACCGGCTGACCCGTGCCCCCACCCCGGCACGGCACGGCACGGTCGTGCGGAGGGGCGCGGTCAGGGGGCCAGGACGTCGAGTTCGCGCAGCGCGCCGACGCAGATCTCGCGCATCAGGCGCTCCGCGGACCGCGCGTCGCGGGCGCGCACGGCCTCGGCGACGCGGACGTGGAGGGTGACCGCCTCGGGGTCGGGGGCGCTGAACATGACGTGGTGCTCGGTGCGCCCGGTCAGCACCTCCGCGACGACCTCGCCGAGGCGGGCGAACATCTCGTTGCCGGAGGCGGTGAGCATCACGCGGTGGAAGGCCACGTCGTGCACCAGGTACTCGTCGAGGTCCGCGGCCCGCCCGGCGGCGGCCATCTCGGCGGCGAGGACGGTCAGTTCGCGGCACTGCTCCGGGGTCGCCGCCACCGCCGCCAGACCGGCGGCCACGGGCTCGACGGCGGTCCTGAGCATGGTGAGCGAACGCAGTTGCCGGGGCCGGTCCGCGCCGGCGAGGCGCCAGCGGATGACGGCCGGGTCGAAGACGTTCCACTCCTCGGTGCGGCGCACCGTGATGCCGACCCGGCGCCGCGACTCGACGAGGTGCATGGCCTCCAGGACGCGTACGGCCTCACGGACGACGGTGCGGGAGACGCCGTACCGCCGCTCCAGCTCGTCGATGCGCAGCACCGTGCCGGGCGGGTGCGCGCCCGAGGCGATGGCGGGGCCGAGTTCCGCCAGGACACGGGCGTGCAGGCCGCCGTGCTCTCCCTGCCGATCCATGGGCCGATCCATGGGCGACAGCCTATGCGGGAATCGCTTCGTATGACGATTTCATTTCGGGCCCTTGAATAAGTAGTACCTATGGCGTTTCCTGGGTCGGTCACGAAGCAGAGCCAGGCACGCGCACGAGGAGGTACCCGTGGTGACCGAGGCAGGCCCGGAGGGCCCGCACCACCCCCTGGTGGTGGTGATGGGCGTGTCCGGCTCGGGCAAGTCCACCGTCGGGGGGCTGCTCGCCGAGCGGCTGGACGTCCCCTACGCCGAGGCGGACGACTTCCACCCGCCCGCCAACATCGCCAAGATGTCGGCCGGGCACCCGCTGGACGACGAGGACCGGGCGCCCTGGCTGGACGCCATCGCGGCATGGATCGTCGAGCGCGGCGACCGCGGCGGCGTGGTCAGCTGCTCGGCACTGCGGCGCCGCTACCGTGACCGGCTCCGGCGGGACACCCCCGGGCTGTTCTTCGTCCACCTCGACGGGTCCGAGGAGCTGATCGCCTCGCGCCTGGCGGCGCGGATGCAGCACTTCATGCCCGCCGGCCTGCTGCGCTCGCAGTTCGAGGCGCTCGAACCGCTGGAGTCCGACGAGGCCGGTGCCGTCGTCGCGATCGACGGCGGCCCCCACCAGATCACCGAACGCGCTCTGGCCGCGCTCGCACGCTGAGCCCGGCTTCCCCCCTCCCCCCACGCACCGTCCCCCCACCCCCTCCCCCCACGGAGTAGAACGTGTCTGCACTCAGCGCCGAGTTGCTGGCCGCGGCCCCCGCGGCGACGGAACCGATCACCAGCGCGGGCGACACCCAGCTCGCGGTGGCCGCGCTCGCCGGCATCGCGGTGATCGTCCTGCTGATCACCCGCTGGAAGATGCACGCCTTCCTCGCGCTCACCATCGGCACCGGAGTCCTCGGTGCCGTCGCGGGCGCGCCCCTCGCCAAGACCATCGCCAGTTTCACCACCGGCCTCGGCACGACCGTCGCGGGTGTGGGCGTCCTCATCGCGCTCGGCGCGATCCTCGGAAAACTGCTCGCCGACTCCGGCGGCGCCGACCAGATCGTCGACACGGTCCTCGCCCGGACGAGCGAACGGCGGCTGCCGTGGGCGATGGCGCTCATCGCCGCCCTGATCGGGCTCCCGCTCTTCTTCGAGGTCGGCATCGTGCTGCTGATCCCGGTCGTGCTGCTGGTGGCCCGGCGCGGCAACCACTCCCTGATCCGGATCGGCGTCCCGGCGCTGGCCGGTCTGTCCGTGATGCACGGCCTGGTGCCGCCGCACCCCGGCCCGCTCGCCGCGATCGACTCCATCCACGCCGACCTCGGCACCACCCTCGCGCTCGGCGTGCTCGTCGCGCTGCCCACCGTCGCGATAGCCGGCCCGCTCTTCGGGCGGTTCGCCGACCGCTGGGTGAAGGTCGCCCCGCCCGAGCACCTCACCCCCACCCGGGCCTCGGACGACCTGGAGAAGCGTCCGGGCTTCACCGCCACGGTGGCCACGATGCTGCTGCCGGTGGTGCTGATGCTCGGCAAGGCGCTGGTGGACGTCCTCGTCGACGACCAGAACAGCCTGGCCTTCCGGGTCTTCGACGTCATCGGCTCGCCGCTGATCGCCCTGCTGGCAGCCGTGGTCCTGGGCATGTTCACCCTGGGCAGGGCGGCCGGCTTCACCAAGGAGCGGATCTCCACGACGGTGGAGAAGTCCCTCGGCCCGATCGCCGGCATCCTGCTGATCGTCGGCGCGGGCGGCGGCTTCAAGCAGACCCTCATCGACGCCGGTATCGGCAACATGATCCTCGGCTGGTCGGACGGCTGGAACATCTCGCCACTGCTCCTGGCCTGGCTGATCGCCGTCCTCATCCGGGTCGCGACCGGCTCCGCCACCGTGGCCACCATCTCCGCCGCGGGCCTGGTCGCACCGCTGGCCGAGGGCATGACCCCCACGCACGCCTCGCTGCTGGTGCTCGCCGTCGGCGCCGGTTCGCTGTTCTTCTCGCACGTCAACGACGCGGGCTTCTGGCTGGTGAAGGAGTACTTCGGGATGGACGTCCCGCAGACCCTGAAGTCCTGGTCCGCCATGGAGACCGTGATCTCCGTCGTCGGGATCGTCTTCGTCCTGCTGCTCTCGCTCGTCTTGTAGGCGACGCCCCCGCTTCGTCGCCCGTACGCCCTTCCCTGGTACGTTCCATGCGTCTGACCAGGGAAGGGCGTCAAAATGTCACAGCTGCACACCGAGCACCCGTTCACCGAGGAAGTCGCTCCCGGGGTCCACGCCTACGTCCAGCCGGACGGGGGTTGGTGCCTCAACAACGCGGGCTGGGTGACCGACGGGAGCAGCACGCTGCTGATCGACACCGCCGCCACCGAGCGCCGGGCGCTGCTGCTGCGCGACGCCCTCGTCGCCTCCGGCGCGCCGATGCCCGCACACGTGGTCAACACCCACCACCACGGCGACCACACCTACGGCAACGGCGTCTTCGCGGACGGGGCCCGGATCGTCGGCCACTCCGCGTGCGTCACCGAGCAGGTCGCGGCCGGGCACCAACTGCACGCGATCTGGCCGGACGTGGAGTACGGCGAGGTGCCGGTGCTCCCGGCGACGGTCACCTACGAGGACCGCCTCACCCTCCACGTCGGCGAGGAGGAGGTGCAGCTCCTGCACCCGGGGGTGGCCCACACGCTCGGCGACACCATCGTCTGGCTCCCGGGGCGCCGGGTCGTCTTCACCGGTGACCTGGTCTTCAACGGCGGCGCGCCGTTCGTCCCCATGGGTTCGCTGCAGGGCTCGCTGAGCGCCCTGGAGGTGCTGCGCTCGCTGGACGCCGAGGTCGTCGTGCCGGGGCACGGCGGCATCTGCGACCCCTCGGTGTACGCCACCGTCGAGGGCTACCTGCGCTTCGTGGGCGAGCTGGCGGCCGAGGGCCACAAGGCGGGACGCACGCCGATGGAGGTGGCGCGGGCGGCCGACCTGGGCGAGTTCGCGACGCTGCGCGAGCCGGAGCGGCTGGTCGCCAATCTGCACCGCGCGTACGCGGAGCTGGACGGCCTGCCGCTCGGCTCCCCGCTGGACCTGATGCCCGTGATCACCGACATGGCCGTGCTCAACGGCGGCCGGATCCCGGAGTGCCTGGCCTGAGGCCCGGCCGGGTCACCAGCGGCGGGTGACCCAGCCCGGCTCGGCCTTGCGCATGGCGGCGGCGTCGTCCCGCTCGTGGAAGGTGCCGTCGTCCTCCAGCCAGCGCCGGTGCAGCGCGTCCAGGGCCGCCCGGTCGAGTTCCACTCCGAGTCCCGGGGCGTCGGAGACGTTCAGCCGGCCGCCCCGGAACTCGTGGCGGCGGGTGATGACGTCCTCGGCCTGCCAGGGGTAGTGCGAGTCGCAGGCGTGGTGCAGGCCGGGCACCGTGGCGGCGACGTGCGTCATGGCGGCCAGGCTGATGCCCAGGTGGGTGTTGGAGTGCATCGACAGGCCGACCCCGAAGGTGCGGCAGATCGCGGCCAGTTCGCGGGTGTTGCGCAGCCCGCCCCAGTAGTGGTGGTCGGAGAGCACGATCTGGACCGCGTCCTTGGCGAAGGCCTCCGCGATCTCCGGGAAGGTCGTCACGCACATGTTGGTGGCCAGCGGCACGTCCGTGCCGGCGGACACCTCGGCCATCAGGGCGGTGCCCGCGGCCGGGTCCTCCAAATACTCCAGGATGTCGCCGAGTTCCCGCGCCACGTGCAGCGAGGTCTCCACCGACCAGGCGCCGTTGGGGTCCAGCCGCAGCGGCTGCTCGGGGAAGGCCGCCGCCAGGGCCCGCACGGCGGCGATCTCCTGCTCCGGCGCGAACACCCCGCCCTTCAGCTTGAACGAGGTGAAGCCGTGCTCGCGCACCAGCCTGCGGGCCTGCGCGACCACCCCGGCCGGGTCCAGCGCGTCGCCCCAGTCGTCCTTCTCGCCCTGGCCGCCCGGGTGTTCGGCCCAGCGGTAGAAGAGGTAGGCGCTGTAGTCGACGGTGTCGCGGACCTTGCCGCCGAGCAGGGCGTGCACGGGCAGCCCGAGCGTCTTGCCGAGGGCGTCCAGGCAGGCCACCTCGAAGGCCGAGACCACGGAGAGCAGCAGCTTGTCGGCGGTCTGGACGCCGCGCAGGCCGCCGGCGTCCACCGCGTCGCTGGTCTCCTCGGGCACCGCGCAGACCAGCGCGGCGAGGATCGGCAGGTTGTTGAGGTCGTCGACGCGGCAGCCCTGCAGGGCGTCCGCCAGCGGCTTCGCGAGTTCCAGGTAGCGGGTGTCGCCGTAGGTCTCCCCGACGCCGCTCACGCCGGCGGCGGTGGTCACCTCGACGATCAGGCGAGGGGTGTAGGGCTGGTGCACGCCCTGGGTGTTGAGCAGCGGCGGGTCGGAGATGAGAACGGGGGTGAGTCTCACCCCGGTGATCGTCAGATCCCTCTGCTGCGCCACTGCACGCCACCCTTCGCGTTCACATATGTGAATCCCATGCGTCCACCAGAACGCGACCCTAGGTGGCGTCCGGATGCCCGTCAAGAACGCGCAGGTCGGCGGCGTTACGCCGTTTCACCGGACGGCTCCGGTACCCAGTCGGGCAGCGGCTCCAACGCCGCGCGCCAGGCGGGCGGAATCCCGTCGATCCCGGTGCGGGAGGCGATGACCCCGCCGGCGACGGCACAGGTGGTGTCCATGTCACCGAGCCCGGCGACGGTCTCCCACAGACCGTCCTCCAGGTCGTCCAGGTGCCGCGCGGCGCACCACAGGGCGAAGGGGACGGTGTCCTGCGCGGAGACCCCGTAGCCGGAGCCCAGGACCTCGGCCGCGTGCCGGACCGAGGTGCCCTCGGGGAAGCGGCCCGCGGTGCGCAGCCCGGAGCGCACGTCGCTGCCGGGGAGCCGGTCGGCCACCCGTGTCAGCAGGTCCCGCGGGGCCGGACCGCCGCGGCTGCGGGCCGCGAAGGCGGCGGCGAGCGCCACGGCGACCGCTCCGGCCTCGGCCTCGGGATGGTGGTGGGACACGGCGGCCTGCGCGGCGGCGGCCTCGGCGGCACCCTCCAGGTCGGCGGCGAGCCACGCGCCCAGCGGCGCCACCCGCATCGCGGCGCCGTTGCCGTACGAGCCCTGCCCGCCGAACTGCCCGGCCACGACCTCCGCCCATCGCTCCCCGTCGCCGATGCGGCGCAGAACGTCGTGCATGGAGGGGCCGTACTTGCGGTAGGGGTCGGCGGCATAGGCCCCGGCGAGGCCGGCGGCGAGGGAGTCCTGCCGGACGGAACCGCCGTTCTCCGCCAGGTGCCCGAAGAGCACCAGCGCCTGGGCGGTGTCGTCGGTCCAGTACCAGGGAACGTCCTCGGGGGTGATCCGTTGCGCGATGGCGCCCTCCCGCTCCTCGCGCGAGGCGAAGAACCAGCGGTCGCCGAAGGCGTCGCCGTGGGCCAGTCCGTACAGCGAGTCGAGGGCGGCGGGCGGGATCATGGCGTCAGTCTCGCAGCGCCGCGAACGCCGGTCACCTGCTTTTCCGGAGGCGGGCGGGGCGGCGGACTGGACGACATACCGACTGGTCGGCATGATAGCCGGGACAGCTACGGCAGCGGCGAGGAGCAAGGATGAGCGGGACGGAGAACCCACCGGGACTCGACCTGGAGCGGCTGCGGCGGCACCTCGACGCCGAGCGGCCCGGACTGCCGGCGGGCGCGCTTCAGGGTGAGCTCATCGAGGGCGGCCGGTCGAACCTGACCTACGCGGTGACCGACGGCGTCTCCCGCTGGGTCGTCCGGCGTCCCCCGCTCGGCCACGTCCTGGCGACGGCGCACGACATGGCCCGCGAGCACCGCGTCATCAGCGCCCTGCACGACACCCCCGTCCCCGTCCCCGGGGCCGTGCTGCTCTGCGAGGACCCAGAGGTCATCGGCGCGCCCTTCTACGTCATGGACTTCGTCGAGGGCACGCCCTACCGCACCGAGCGGCAGCTCACGGAGCTCGGGCCGGAACGCACCCGGGACATCGTGCTGCGGCTGGTGGACACCCTGGTCGCGCTGCACGCCGTGGACCCGCGGGCGGTGGGACTGGACGACTTCGGCAGGCCCGAGGGCTTCCTGGAGCGGCAACTGCGCCGCTGGGGCAAGCAGCTCGACGCCTCGCGCAGCCGCGAACTGGCCGGCATCGACGAACTCGCGGCGCTGCTCGGCACGCGCCTGCCCGCCTCCGCGCCCGCGGCGGTCGTGCACGGCGACTACCGGCTCGACAACGTCCTCATCGGCGCCGACGACACCGTCCGGGCCATCCTCGACTGGGAGATGTCCACCCTCGGCGACCCGCTTACCGACCTCGGGCTGCTGCTCATGTACGGCGAGCTGCGCCCCACCCCGGGCACCCCCGTCTCCGTCACCGGGGGCGCGCCCGGCCACCCCTCCCCCGCCGAGCTGATCGAGCGCTACGCGGCGGGCTCCGGCCGCGACGTGTCCTCGGTCGCCTGGTACACCGCCTTCGCCTACTTCAAGCTCGCGGTGATCCTCGAGGGCATCCACTACCGCTACACCCTCGGCCAGACCCTCGGCGCCGGCTTCGACCGGATCGGCGCCATGGTCCCGGCCTTCATCGACAACGGCCTGCGGACGCTTCAGGAAGGCTGAGCCATGGATTTCGCGTACGACGCCAGGACCGAGGAACTGCGCGGGCGCCTGCTCGCGTTCATGGACGAGCACGTGTACCCCGCGGAAGCGGTCTTCCACCGGCAGCGCGAGGAGGCGGAGGGCGAGGCCGTGTGGTCCGCGCCGCCGGTCGTCGAGGAGCTGAAGGCCGCGGCCCGCGAGCGCGGGCTGTGGAACCTCTTCCTCCCCGGTGAGCGCGGCGCCGGGCTGACCAACCTGCAGTACGCGCCGCTGGCCGAGATCACCGGCCACAGCCCGCACCTCGCCCCGCCGGCCCTCAACTGCGCCGCGCCGGACACCGGGAACATGGAGGTGCTCAGCGAGTTCGGCAGCGAGCAGCAGCGCAAGACCTGGCTGGAGCCGCTGCTCGCGGGCGAGATCCGCTCGGCGTTCGCGATGACCGAACCCGACGTCGCCTCCTCCGACGCGACCAACATCGAGACGCGGATCGAGCGGGTCGGCGACGAGTACGTCGTCAACGGCCGCAAGTGGTACATCTCCGGGGCGATGAACCCGCGGTGCCGGATCTTCATCGTCATGGGCAAGACCGACCCGGCCGCGGAGCGCCACCGCCAGCAGAGCATGCTCCTGGTGCCGCGCGACACCCCCGGCCTCGAAGTACGCCGCGGCATGAGGGTGTTCGGCTACGACGACGGCGACCACGGCGGCCACGCCGAGGTCGTCTTCCACGACGTGCGGGTCCCCGCGGAGAACCTCGTCGGCGAGGAGGGCGGCGGCTTCGCCATCGCCCAGGCGCGACTGGGCCCGGGCCGCATCCACCACTGCATGCGGCTGATCGGCATGGCCGAGCGGGCGGTGGAGCTGATGTGCCGGCGCGCCACCGGACGGGTCGCGTTCGGCAAGCCGCTGGCGGAGCAGGGTGTCGTCCAGGAGTGGATCGCCGAGGCCCGGGTGGAGATCGAGCAGTTGCGGCTGCTGGTGCTCAAGACGGCCTGGCTGATGGACACCGTCGGCAACCGGGGTGCCCACACGGAGATCCAGGCCATCAAGATCGCGACTCCGGAGAAGGTCGGGCTGATCCTCGACCGCGCCATCCAGTTGCACGGCGCGGGCGGCGTCAGCCAGGACTTCCCGCTGGCCGAGCTGTACGCGGCGGCCCGCACGCTGCGGCTGGCCGACGGGCCCGACGAGGTCCACAAGCGCTCCCTGGCACGGCGGGAACTGAAGCGGTACGCCCAGCAGGGCTGACCGCGCGCGGCGCCGCGGCGCCTCCCCGGCTCGGTGTGCGGGGAGGCGCCGCGATGCGCGCCCGCCGCAACTCCTGTGCACGGCGGGTGCCCGTCGGGAGTTCGGAGCGGCGGTGCCACAGCAGCGGTCGCGCCGAGCGCGTGGCCGGGAAGCGGGATCGGCCGCAGCCACAAGGTGCCACGGCCCGAAAACCCAGGCGTGACGACTGCCGCGCCACCCGGCCGCAACACCACCCCGCATGACCGGCACGCAAGGCGCCCGCACCGAACAGGCGACGGGGAGAGCCGAATCGGCCGCAAACACAAGATGCCGCGGCCCGAGAACCCGAACCGGCCACTCGACGACCGCTGCCGCCGCAGGCGGCACCCGGATGCGAGCCCGGATGCCACCACGTCGAGCCGGGCCGCGGCCCCAAACCGCGGTCAGCCGGGCACGACCACCAGGCGGCCGGTCGTCGTGCCGTCGGCGACCCGCTGGACGGCGTCGGCGGCGCCCTCCAGCGGAACGCGCTCGCTGACGAGGGGCCTGATCGCGCCCTCCGCGGCGAGGCGGGTGAGCTCCTCGTGGCAGCGGCGCACGGCGGCGGGGTCGTGGGTGTTGTACAGGCCCCAGTGCAGGCCGACCACGGAGTAGTTCTTGACCAGGGCGTGGTTGAGGCCGGGGCTGGGTATCGTGCCGCTGGTGAAGCCGACGACCAGGATGCGGCCCTCGAAGGCGACGCACTTGGTGGACCGGGTGTAGGCATCGCCGCCCACCGGGTCGTAGACGACGTCGGCGCCGCGTCCGCCGGTGGCCTCCTTGACGACGGCCACGAAGTCCTCGCAGGTCCGGTCGACCACGATGTCGGCGCCCAAGTCCCGCGCCGTCTTCGCCTTGTCGGGCCCGCCGACGACGCCGATCACCGTGGCGCCCGCCGCCTTGCCGAGCTGGACGGCGGCGCTGCCGACCCCGCCCGCCGCGGCGTGCACGAGCAGGGTCTCGCCCTCGCCGAGCCCCGCCCGCCGGTGCAGCCCGAACCAGCCGGTCTGGTAGCCGATGTGGAGGGCGGCGGCCTCGGCGTCGTCCAGCGCGGGAGGAGCGGGCAGCACACCCGCGGCGGGGACGACGGCGAGTTCGGCGAAGGCGCCGCCGGGCAGCGCGGCCGGGGTGATGACCCGGTCGCCCGCCGCGTGCCCGGTGACCCCCTCGCCGACCGCGACGACCTCGCCGCAGAACTCGACACCGGGGGTGAACGGCAGGGGCGGCCGCACCTGGTAGTGCCCGCGGCACAGCAGCGCGTCGGGGAAGTTGACGTTCGCGGCGCGGACCTTCAGGAGCAGTTCACCGGGGCCCGGCTGCGGGTCGGGGACCTCGTCCAGGCGCATCGCCGCGCGCGGCTCCCCGTTCTCGTGCACTCGCCATGCCTTCATGCGGTCTGCTCCCGGTTCGGTTCAGGGCTGCCGCACGGAGTGCAGCAGCATGTCTGCGAAGTCGGCGGCGACCTGGCCGGCGGACAGCGGCCCGTCCTCGCGGTACCAGGTGCCGAGGTGGTGGACGGCGCCGAAGAAGAAGTCGACGACGAGATCCGGCCGGACCTCCTGCCGGAACACGCCCTCGCGCTGCCCCTCCTCGACCAGTGCGCGGAACTTCTCGTGGTAGCGGCGGCGGTCGGCCCGCACCGCCTTCTGCTTCTCCGGGCTGAGCTGGTGCATCGACCGGAAGAAGATCTTGGTGTCGTCGAGGTTGCCGATGCTGGTGACGACGACGTCGGCGGCGGCCTCGACCAGGCGCTCCGCCACCGGCGTCGCCTCCTTGCCGGCGATCGCCTCCAGGCGCTGCATCTGCAGCCGCAGCACGCGCCCGTAGATCTCGTGCAGGAGGTCGTCCTTGCTGCCGAAGTAGTGGTAGAGCGCGCCCTTGGTGACGCCGGCGGCCTCGACGATCTCCTGCACCGACGTCCGGTCGTATCCGCGCTCGGCGAAGAGGCGGGTGGCCTCGGCGAGCAGCCGCTGGGGTACCGCGGCCGCGGTCGCCTTGGGTGGGGTGGTGCTCCGTGCCATGGCCTGCCCTCTCTCCGTACCGGTGCGCCCGGACAGCATACCGACCGGTATGTGACTCAATCCCGCCGTGCGCGCAGCTCCCTGCGGAGGATCTTGCCGCTCGACGTCTTCGGCAGTTCGGGCAGGACCTCGATCTCGCGCGGGTACTTGTACGCCGCGAGGCGTTCCCTGCAGTACCCGATCAGCTCGGACGGGTCCGCCGCGGCCCCCGGCCGGAGGCTGACGAAGGCCTTCACCGACTCCCCGCGGTAGGCGTCGGGGACCCCGACCACGGCGGCCTCGCGCACGGCGGGGTGCGTGTACAGGACGTCCTCGACCTCGCGCGGCCACACCTTGAAGCCGGACGCGTTGATCATGTCCTTCTTGCGGTCGACGACGTAGAGCCAGCCCTCCTCGTCCATGAAGCCGATGTCGCCGGTGCGCAGCTCGCCGCCGGGCAGGGCCTCCTCGGAGGCTTCGGGCCGGTTCCAGTAGCCGGGCACCACCATGGGCCCGCGGACGGCGATCTCGCCGTGCTCGCCGAAGGGGACGTCGGCGCCCTTGTCGTCCACGATGCGCACCATCGTGCCGGGGCCGGGGACGCCGACCGAGAGCGTCCCGGAGACGGGGTCGACCGGGGCCTCCAGCCCGGCGGGGACGGCGGCGCAGGGCGCGGTGCACTCGGTGAGGCCGTAGCCGTTGCGCAGGTAGTGGCCGAAGCGCTCGCGGAAGGCGGCGACCAGCGCGGGCGGCACGGGCGCACCGCCGGAGTAGAGCAGGCGGAACGAGGAGAAGTCCTCGGCGGTGGCGTCCGGCCGGGCCATGAGCGCCATGTAGGCGGTCGAGGGGCCGACCATGTACGCCGGGCGGTGCTCGCGCAGCGCGTCGAGGACGACGCCCGGCTCGAAGCGGTACGCGAGCGCCACGGTGGAGCCCGCGACGATGCCTGCGGCCAGCTGGCAGACCATGCCGGTGATGTGGAACAGCGGGGCGAGCGCGAAGAGCGTGGCGCCGTCGGGCAGGACGCTGTGCGCGCGCTGCCGGTCGGCGTTGTAGCTGATGTTGCCGTGGGTGTTCATCGCGCCCTTGGGAACGCCGCTGGTGCCCGAGGTGTAGCTGATCAGCGCGATGTCGTCGGCGGTCAGGCCGGGATCGGGCGGCGGCGGGCCGGGGGTGCCCGCCCGGGCGGCGGCCAGCAGGTCGTCCGTGTCCTCGGGCGGGGTGCGCCGACCGGGCAGCACGCGCTGGTCGTCCCTGGTCTGCAGGTCGAGTTCACTGGTCGTCAGCGGGATCCGCACCGGCGAGCCGGCCGCGGTCGCGCGGATGTGCGCGTCCCAGGCGCGGTCGGAGCAGACCAGGGCGGTGACCCCGGCGTCCTCCAGCACGTGGGCGAGTTCGCGCTCCTTGTACATGGGGTTGACCGGCACGACCGTGCCGCCGGCCTTCCAGGCGCCGAGCAGCGCGACCGCGAACTGCGGCACGTTCTGCAGGACG
Organism: Actinacidiphila glaucinigra; assembly: GCF_900188405.1. Taxonomy (GTDB): domain Bacteria; phylum Actinomycetota; class Actinomycetes; order Streptomycetales; family Streptomycetaceae; genus Actinacidiphila; species Actinacidiphila glaucinigra. The sequence continues at coordinate 75,008 of NZ_FZOF01000014.1, forward strand.
ATCGCCAGCCGGTCGCCGCGCGCGAAGCCGCGGGCGGCGAGGTACCGGGCGAGCCCGTCGGACAGCTCGTCGAGCTCGCGGTAGCCCAGGCGTCCGTCGAAGTACGCGAGCGCGGTGCGGTCGGGGACGCGGGCGACGACCTCGCGGAACGCGTGCAGGAGGGTGACCGGCGGATCGGGGAGGGTGTGCAGCTCCTCGGCGAAGTGCCGCAGCCACGGTTTGCTCTCGTACGGGCTCACGCGCCGGACCCCTCCTCCAGCTTCCGCTGCACCCGGTTCATGCCGCCGATCCAGCGGTCGGTGTCCCCGGCGCGGGCGGTGTAGTAGGCGCCCGTCCCCGGGTGCGGCAGGATCAGGAAGCGCTCGTCGGCGATGCCCTGGAACACGGCCTCGGCGACGTCCTCCGGCTCGATGGCGGTGGGGGCGAGCACAAGGTCGCCCGCGGGCCCCGCCGCGCGCAGCATGTCGGTGCGCACGCCCTCCGGGCAGACGGCGTGCACGCGCACACCCCGGTGGCGGTAGGTGACGGCGAGCCACTCGGCGAAGGCCAGGGCGCCGTGCTTGGTGACCGAGTACGGGGCGTCGCCGACCATGGTCAGCAGTCCGGCGGCGGAGACGGTGGCGACGAAGCGGCCCTCGCCGCGCTCCAGCCACTCCGGGAGCAGTGCGCGGGCGGCGCGCACGTGCGCCATGACGTTGACGTCCCAGACCCGCTCCCAGACGGCGTCCTCGGCCTCGGCCCCGGCCATGGCGCCGATGCCGGCGTTCGCGCAGAACACGTCGACTCCGCCGCCGAGTGCCGCACGGGCCGGCTCGACGACCGCCGAGGCGTCGCCCGGGACGCAGATGCCCCCGATCTCGTCCGCGACGGTCTTGGCGGCGCCCTCGTCCAGGTCGTTGACGACGACGCACGCGCCCTGCGCCGCGAATCTCCGGGCCAGCGCCGCCCCGATCCCGCCTCCGGCACCGGTGACGACCACCCGGGCATCGCGCAGCGCTTCCATCGCGTCTCCTTCGGCTTCGGAACGGGCTCCCGTCGGCATACTAAGCAGTCGGTCAGGCCTTGGGAAGGGCACGCCGGGGCGGCGGCGGAATTCCCCCCGCGCGGTGTATGGCCGCATCCGCGCCGGATTGGGATGATGCGACGGCATCGGTCCGGGAGAACCAGGGGGACGGTCATGCCGGGGATGAGTGTCGAGCCGTACTGGGAGATCACCTTCGACGCGGACGGCGACCCCGACCGGGCGCAGCGCGACCGGCTCACCGCGGGCGTCGGCACGAAGGGCGTCACCGACCTGCTGATCTTCTCCCACGGCTGGAACAGCGACCGCTCCGGCGCGACCTCCCTGTACGACCGCTTCCTCGCCCCCGTCCCCGGACTGCTCGCCGGGCGCGCCCGTCCCGGCACGGTCATGGGCTACGCGGGGGTGCTGTGGCCCTCCATGCGCTTCTCGGACGAGCCGATCCCCGACTTCGGGACGCTCCTGCCCGGCCCGGAGCCCCTGCGGCCCGAGCCGGCGCTCGACACGGTCACCTGTGACGCCCTCGTGGCGGTCTTCCCCGGGCACGAGGACGACGTCCGCCGGATCGCCGGGCTGCTGGAGGAACGCCCGGACGGCGAGGAGCCGTTCGCGGAGTTCGCCGCGCTGGTGCGGCGGCTGACCGGGGTGCCGCCGGAGGCCGTGGCCGCCCTGTGCGCGGACGACACCTCCGACGCGGCGCCGGGGGCGGAACCGGCCGTCCTGTGCGGCGATCCCGTGGCCGCCTGCGAGGAGTACGCGGCGGCTCTGGAGGGCGGCACCGGCCTGCCGCTGGCGGGCGGCGGATGGACACGGCTGTGGAACGGCGCCAAGGAGATGCTGCGCCAGGCGACGTACTACGCGATGAAGCGGCGGGCCGGTGCGGTCGGCGAGCGGGGGCTCGGCCCCATCCTCGGCGGGCTCGCCCGCGCCCACCCCTCGCTCTCCGTCCACTTGGTCGGGCACAGCTTCGGCGGCCGGCTGGTCTCCTACGCGCTGCTCGGACTGCCCGACGGGGTGCGTGCCGTGAAGTCGGTGACCCTGCTCCAGGGCGCCTTCTCGCACTACGCGTTCGCGTCCCGGCTGCCCCACGACGGGGCGCACGGCGGCGCGTTGAGCACCGCCCGGCTCAAGGTGGCGGGCCCGGTGGTGTCCTGCTACTCCCGCCACGACACGGCGCTCGGCACGATGTACCCCATCGCCTCCCGGCTGGCGGGCGACGACCGCGGCTTTGGAGCGGACCTCGGTGAGCGCTGGGGGGCGATGGGCCACGACGGCATCAAGGCGGTCGGCGACACCATGGACGTGCCGCTGGCCGAGGCGCTGCGCGGGGCGTTCCCCCGGGCCGGGTGCGTGAGCGTGGACGCCTCGGCCGTGGTGTCCCGCGGGGGGCCGCCCTCCGGGGCGCACAGCGACATCTGCCACCCCGAACTGGCGCGGATCGTGTTGCGCGCGGGCCGGCTCCTGGCCTGAGGCCGTGGGCCGGTCGCCGGCCCGCGCGGGCCGTGCACGACGGGTCAACGGTGGGCGGGGAACTCCACGACCTGCTGGTAGGTCGGGCGGTTCTGCCAGCTGATCTTGCCGTGCTTGATGCCGCCGAGGGTGCGGTGGATGACCGTGTCGGCGCACCACTGGTCGCCGGCCGAGCAGTTCTCGTCACCCGGGTACACCTGCGCGGACGTCCGCGCGGCGGCCTGCTTGAGGGTGCCGGTCAGCACGTCCCGGCAGGCCGCGAGGTCGCCGCCGCCGCAATAGGTGCGGGCCAGGCCGCCCCGCACGGGTTCGCCGAGCACCGCCCGTATGTCCTTGTCGACATAGGACCACCAGCCGTACTGGAAGGCGCTGCCGGCGTGCGAGCCGGTCGGGCCGTGCCCGGCCGAGGGTGCCTCGTCCACCGTGAGGTTGGCGGTCAGCGCCCCGTACAGCTCGCTCCCCAGGCCCGGTTCGAACTGGGCCTTGACCAGCAGCGGCCACCACGCGTCCATGATCCGCACCGCGTCGGCGTCGGCGTAGGTGTGCGAACCCGGTGAGGTCTCCCGGCGCTTGGCACCGGCGGTCACCCAGTCGGAGAGCTTGGTGACGGCCGCGGACACCGCGGGATCGGAGACCGTGCCGCTGCGCAGCACCTTGAGCAGGTCGGGCAGCACGTCCTCGCCGCGCAGGTCGGTCAGCGCCGCGTCGGCCATCGCCTTGGTGAGCTGGGCCCGTGTGACGCCGCCCGCCGCGACCAGCTTCTTCACCCGGTCGTCCAGGAGGTTGCCGCGGTGCACCGAGCCGTTGCCGAACCCGGCCGCGTCGTAGTCCTTGGCCTGCCGGTTGTTCCACGACACGTAGTAGTCCTGGCCGACGGACTGCGGGTGCTCCGAGGCGGGCGTGTGGTCGGCGGTGTTGTGGGCGGGGTCGAAGCCGCTCCACTCGTAGGCGGGCTCGGCCCGTACCGGGAAGGTCGGGTCGACGTCGGCGGCCCGCACCGGGTTGGCGCCGCTGTTGAAGTAGGCGGCCTCCCGGGAGTCGGCGTAGAACCAGTTGAAGGTGTAGTTGATGTGCTGCACGGCCTGCTGGAAGGAGGCCGCGTCGGTGACGGCGGCCGGGTCGTTGAGCATCTGGAAGCCGACGACCGAGTCGGCCTCGTGCATGTAGGAACTGCGCAGCGCCACGTAGGCGACCTTCTTGCCGCCGACCGTCGCCCGGTGCGTCACCGGGCCGTACTTGGTGCGGTATATCTGCATCCGGTAGGAGCCGGCGGCGGTGCCGTCCGCGGTGGTGGGCTTCCAGGAGTTGCCGCGCTCCAGCTTCTCCATGGCCGTGCAGGTGCCCCGGTAGAGGTAGTGGACGTCGTCCTGGCAGAGCTCCACCGTGTAGGTGTCGGTGATGTCCTGGGCCGAGGTGGTGGCGCTCCACGCGTAGTCCTGGCCGCGGCCCAGCTCCACGTACATGCTCAGCCCCGCGAAGGAGGCGCCGCGGGCGCTGATCCCGGGGCCCTGGATCTCCTGGAGCATCAGCAGCTGTGGCGCGAAGTAGCCGGTCTGCGGGCCGAAGACGGCGATCGGGTGGCCGCTCGCGGTGTGCGCGCCGCTCACCAGCAGCGCGTTGGACATGCCCCGGGTGTTCGCGGACAGGGCCGTGGTGGTGGCGCTCTTCGAGGCCGCGGACGCCTTCGCGGTGCCGGCGCTGCCGGTGCGGTCGTAGACCAGCGGCTCCACCGTGACGCTCCCGGCGTCGGGCAGTGCCAGCCCCCGCGGGTTCTCCGGCCGGACGGCGTAGGGGAAGCTCTCGCCGTCGTGGACGGTCAGGACCGCCTCGGGGTCGTTGCGCTCGCGGAAGGACTCCCAGACCCTGGTGCCCTCGGCGACCCCGTACTTCTGCTGGGCGGCCAGCAGGGACAGCGCGTTGGTCACCTCTCCGCCGCCCCCGGTGCCGAACAGCGCGCCGATCACGGAGGCCAGGGCGATCAGGTCGGTGGACTTGAACCTCTCGATGGTTCCGGCGTTGGTGATGGCGTCCTTGTGGCCGGTCAGCACGTACTCACCGGGGAAGTAGCGGCCGCTGTCGGAGGCCGCGATGTAGGCGTTGATCCCGTCGACGTAGGCGTTGACGTCGGCCAGCGCCTGCCGGCCGCGCTCGCCGTTCTGCGTGGCGATCCAGTCGATCTGGGCCTGCAGGTCCTCCTCGGTGTACGGCGCGGCGCGCCAGAACTCCTGCTCCAGCCCCTGGTTGGCGGGGGCGCCGCCGGCGAACGAGGTCAACTGGCCGCGTCCCACGTGCCGGAACAGGTCCATCAGCCACAGCCGGTCCTGCGCCGCGGCGTACCCGGCGCCGAACTCCGTGCCGTACCGGGTCGTGCCGGAGATGTGCGGCACGCCCGTCTTCTTGTCGCGGGTGATCGTCACGTCGCTGCGGGGGGAGGTCGTCGAGGCGACCTGCCCGGCCGGGACCCCGAAGGAGGCGTCGTTGAAGAAGTTGTTGATCGTGGCGTCGGTGAGGTTCTGGTACCCGCCGGCCAGGTTCGCGTACGGCCCGAGCTGGTCCTCCGCGTGCTCCGGCTGGGTGCCGAAGATCTGGTTCAGCAGGATCTGGGCGAGGGTGGCGTTGCCGTTCTCGCCGGGCGGCAGGATGTCCGAGCACCGCCCCTGGCAGTAGTCGGTGACGGGGGCGGCGTGCGCCGCCATGGGCAGCGGCGCGACGAGGCTCGCCCCCAGAGCGAGGACGGCCGCCGCGGCGGCCGTCCTGATTTTTGTTCTGAACCTGCCAAACCTGGATCGCATGACCACTCCTCCCGAAGCGCGGTGTGACGCAGGTTACTTCGAAATATGACCGCCGAGTAAGGTGAACATGCGTCACGTTTCAGCTACGCCATCCCGGCTGGAACTCGCCGCCTCGGGGATGGATCCGGAACGCCGTCCGTTACGTCCATTCGAAAGCGATGCGACACCGACGACGGAGGTGGCACACCATGGCCGGATTCCGGAGCCTCGCCAGACAGGTGCGCGATCCCCGGCGCTCCCCCACCCAGCGCCGCACCTACCTGCGCAGGTGCCTCGAGCGCTTCGCGCCGTACGGGCACCGCGCGACCTGGGACCACCTGTGCACCGGCGCGGGGATCGCGCCCGACGACCGCGAGCCGGACCCGGTCCGGCTCGTCACGGCCCTCGCGGAACTGGAGGAGGCGCGGGCGGTCTGGCTCACCTACGAGCGGGAGTTCGCGGCCCGTCGCAAGGAGGAGAAGTTCTACGGCATCCGGCAGCCCGGCGCGCTCGACGACTGGCACCGGCGCACCTGGGGCGGCAACGGGGTCGCCTGGTGCGAGGACCCCCGCGTCCACCCGGACGACCGGCTGGCGGACGTCCTTCGGCGCCTCATCGCGGCGATCGACGCGGGGCCCGGGGCGGGGTGCCCGGTCTGCGGCGAGGAGCGGCTGCGGTGGCGCAACGGGCTCAACCACTACCCCGGGGCGGGGCCCGTGTGCGGGCGGTGCGGGATCGTCGTGCCGGTGCCGGTGCTTTGCGAGGCGGCGCTGGTGGGGGCCAGGGGGGCGCTCGTCCCTTCGGGATGAGCCGACGCGGGGCCGCGTGGTTGTGTGCGGCGCCGTTGTGGTTGCGGGCGGCTGCGCCGGGCTGCCCGGTGGTCGTGTGCGGCTCCGTTGCGCCTGCGGCGGGCTGTCCCCCGCCCGCCCTCCCGATTACCCGGCACGGTCAGTGACCGCCTCGCTGCGTACGTTTGGGGTCGGGGCCGCGCCGGCGCACGTCCTCAACGCTCGCGGTTTAGCCCAACATCATTCCGCGCCCGGGTCCGCCGCTCGTCGTTTCCGGGCGCACCCCGCCACACCCCCTCCCGTCTGTTGGGGCGCATGACGGCCGGAGGGGGGTGATGGGGGGACGCCCCTCCCCGCACCGCTGGGAGCCGCCCCCAGCGGGGGTCCCCGGCCGCAGGCCGAGATCGGTACCTCCCACGGGACAGCAGGCGCAACTCGCCCACCGGCGCTCGCAGGGTTTGCCTATGTCACGGCGACGCTGAAAGTCACGAGGCGGCACATCACGACGAGCGCCGGTTTGGGAACCCACCCCACGAGAACGCTCCTGGTCGAAGGCCGAATGGCCCCAGCTACCCCTTCAAGGGGCCCCCAAGGAGGACCTGAAGGCCGTGGGCGTTCAGTAGACACGTGCGGCAACCCCGGACCGCCCTCTCCCCCTCCGGCCGTCAGCCGCCCCACGATACGGAGGGGGCGGGGTCGGAGGGGTGGGCGTTCTGGACGCTGACGTGTATTTGTTGTGCGGCACAGACGGCCACGACAAGTACCGCCCGCCATGCACATAAATATGCGGTACAGAATGCCCAGCCCCGGAGGCCCCGCCCCCGGCCCACCACGCACGCGCGCAGGCCCGCACCAACCGCGCCGGGCAATCGGGAGGGCGGGCGGGAGAACCGCCCGCCGCAGGCGCAAACGACCCGCACCCGACAACGGGCCCCGGACAACGGACCCCGGACCGGAAAGCGCACCGCACCCCGCCGTACTGACACCCCACCGGGGACGATGCGACGATGCACCCCCAGGCAACGCACACCCTCGCGCGAAGAGGACGGGACCGGCCCATGGCTGAGCTGCACGATCTGACGGCGCTGGAGCAGGGGAAGGCGATCAGGGCCGGGGAGGTCTCCCCGACGGAACTCGCCGAGCACTATCTGGACCGCGTCGACCGGCACAACGACACCCTCGGCGCGTTCATCACCGTCACCCCGGAGATCGCCCGCAAGCAGGCCGCCGACGCCGAGTCGGAGGCGCTCGCGGCCCGGCGTGACGACGGCCGGCGGCCCCTGTCGCCGCTGCACGGCGTCCCGGTCCCGGTCAAGGACCTCAACTTCGTGGCCGGCGTGCGCTGCACCCTGGGTTCGCAGGCGTACGCCGACCACGTGCCGGACGTCGACGACCACGTCGCCGCCAAGCTGCGCGCGGCCGGCACGGTGCTGCTGGGCAAGACCAACACCCCGGAGTTCGGGCTGCCCTGCTACACCGAGAACAGGCTGGCCCCGCCCGCCCGCACCCCGTGGGACCTGGAGCGGTCCGCCGGCGGCTCCAGCGGCGGGGCCGCGGCCGCGGTCGCCGGGGGCCTCGCACCCCTCGCGCAGGGCAGCGACGGCGGCGGTTCGATCCGCATCCCCGCCTCCGTGTGCGGCCTGTTCGGCATCAAGCCCAGCCGGGGAAGGGTGAGCGCGGGCCCGGTGCAGCACGACGTGAGCGGTCTGAGCGGCAGCGGCCCGATCGCCCGTACGGTCGCGGACGCGGCGGCCCTGCTCGACGTCCTGGCGGGCCCGATGCCGGGCGACCCGTACAGCGCGCCCCCGCTGCCGCGGGGCGAGTCCTTCTCCTCGTACGTCGGCCGCGACCCGGGGACGCTGCGCGTCGTCGGGCTGCCCCAGCCCCCCGTGCCCGGGGTCGGGCTGCACCCGGACTGCCGTGCCGCGTACGACGGCGCCGCCGAGCTGCTGCGCGGGCTGGGCCACCAGGTGGACGAGGTCGAACTGCCCGTGGACGACGCGATCCTGCACGCCTTCACCCGGGTGTGGGGCGTGATGGCCACCGTCTACCCGGTGGCGCCGGAGCAGGAGGAACTGCTGATGCCGCTCACCCGGCACCTGCGCGCCGAGGGCGGCAAGGTGAGCGGCCCCGACTTCGCCGCGTCGCTGTACGCGTTCCGGGCGCTGGGGCAGCTCATCGCCGACGCTCTGCTCTCCTCGTACGACGTCGTGCTGACGCCGACGCTGGCGCGGCCCCCGGCCTTCGTGGGGAGCGCGGGTCTGCGGAACGACGGGGACCCGGCGGCGGAGTTCGCGGGGTTGGCCGGTTACACGCCGTTCACGCCGATCTTCAACGCCACCGGGCAGCCGGCCGTGAACGTGCCGCTGCACTGGACGGAGGAGGGGCTGCCGATCGGTGTGATGTTCGGCGGCCGCTACGGGGACGAGGCGACGCTCATCTCGCTGTCGGCGCAGCTGGAGTCGGCCCGTCCGTGGGCCGGCCGCAGGCCCGCGATCTGGTAGCGGGTGCGGGGCGCGGCGGCTCCGTGCCGAGCAGCCGCCGCGCGCCGGGCCCCTGGTCGCCGAGCGCGTCGCCGGGGTTGGACAGGGCGCAGCGGTCCAGGGAGAGGCAGCCGCAGCCGATGCAGTCGTCCAGGCTGTCGCGGAGCGCGGTGAGCCGGTCGATGCGGGCGTCGAGTTCGGCGCGCCATCCCGCGGAGAGCCGGGCCCAGTCGGAACGGTCCGGGGTGCGGCCCTCGGGCAGGCCGTCCAGTGCCTCGCGAATCGCGGCGAGCGGCATGCCGACCCGCTGGGAGGCCCGGATGAAGGCGACGCGGCGCAGGGTGTCGCGGGTGTAGCGGCGCTGGTTGCCGGTGGTGCGGCGGCTGCGGATCAGGCCCTGGGCCTCGTAGTAGCGCAGTGCCGAGACGGCGGCGCCGCTGCGTCCGCTCAGCTGGCCGACGGTCAGTTCACGGTGCTCGCCGGGGATCCTCGCCACGTCCCGACTCTACTTGCGGCGCGGGACGCTCGTGCGCCACAACCGGACGCAGGAGACGAGCGCGGCGGCGACCAGCAGGGCGTTGCGGACGGCGACGATGGCGGCGCCCTGCCAGGTGGCGGCGGTGACGTCCGTGAAGAACAGCGGGTAGTCGACCGTGGTGACGGCGGTGGCGAGCAGCACCAGGGCGGCGACCGGCCGCTGGGTGGTCTGCCGCATGGTCAGGCACACCGCGCCGAGGCCGATCAGCCACACCAGGTACTGGGGGCTGATGACCCGGCTGGTGACGGTGAACAGGAGCACGGCGGCCAGCGCGGCGTCGTACGGCGTGGCCGGGGTCCAACGGGCGGCCTTCATGCGCCAGATCAGCAGCCACAGCAGGGCGATCCCGGTGAGCAGGAGGGAGGCGGTCGTGATCTCGGCGACGTGGGGGCCGGTGAACTCCAGCGAGCCGTAGTGCGCGACCACCCGCCCCGGCCAGCCGAACATCTCGGCGACGTGCAGGAAGGTGCCGCCGAGGGACTCGATCTCGACCCCGCGGTGGTGCTGCGCGGACAGGAAGCCGAAGGCGCCGCGGAAGGCGGTGCACAGCACCAGGAGCAGCCCGCCGGCGGACAGGGCGAGCGCCGTCCAGGTCTGCCGGGTGGTCCGGCCGCGCGGGGTGCCGAGCACGGTCAGCACGGGCCAGAGCTTGATCAGGGCGGCGATCCCGGCGAGCGCGCCGCCGAGCCGCGGGCGTGCGGGCAGCGCGAGCAGCGCGCCGACGGCGATCACGGTGACCATCAGGTCGTACCGGGCGTAGGGCAGGTGCATCAGCAGCGGCAGGGCGAGCGCCCACAGCCACGCGCCGGCGGTGCTGCGGCCCGGCCGGCCGGTCCCGGCCCGCAGCAGGAGGAGCAGGACGACGGCGTCGGAGGCGAGCGACAGCAGGACGAAGCCCTCGAAGTAGCTGAGCCCGGGCAGCAGCGCCGGGGCGAGCATCACCAGTGCGGCGCCGGGCGGGTACTGCCAGGTCACGTCGCCGACGGGGAAGGTCCCTTGCGTGAGGCCCTCGCTCCAGTGGCGGTAGAGGAAGTGCACCTCGCGGGCGATGTCGCCCTGCCCGCTGCGCAGCAGGGCCAGCATGACGACGCGGCTGGCGAGCCAGTAGACGGCGAGCGCGAGCCAGGTCTGGGGCCAGGTCGCGGGGCGCAGCAGCGCGGTGCGGGCGGCGGCCGGGGAGGGGGTGCCGCCGCCGCTCCGGACCTCCACCGTGTGCCAGTCGGACGGGCTGGTCTCCGTGGGGGCCTCGGCCACTTCCGTCTCCTCCACCAGCGCGAACAGGGACATACGGAGATGAAAGATAGTCACAAACCGGACGAACGACCGTTGATACGCGCCGGGTGCGGGGCGTTGACAGGGGTCCGCCGCGGACACCATGCTGAGCAAGCGCTTGGACAGTACGGGAGGCATGACATGGGACAGCCCAGGATCTTCACCTCGGTCGGCGAACTGAAGGACGCCATCGGGGAGGACCTCGGCACGACCGGCTGGCTGGAGGTCGACCAGAAGCGGATCGACCTGTTCGCGGACGCCACCGGGGACCACCAGTGGATCCACGTGGATCCGGAGAAGGCGGCCCAGGGCCCCTTCGGCACCACCATCGCGCACGGCTACCTGACGCTGTCGCTGATCCCCTCCTTCACCCCGGAGCTGCTGCGGGTCGAGGGCGTGAAGATGGGTGTCAACTACGGGGTGAACAAGGTCCGTTTCCCCTCCCCCGTGCCCGTCGGCTCCCGCCTGCGGGCCGGCGGCCGGATCGCCGAGGTGAGCGAGGTGCCCGGCGGCGCCCAGCTCGTCGTGACGATCACCGTGGAGCGCGAGGGCGGCGACAAGCCGGTGTGCGTGGCCGAGACGGTCGTCCGCTTCTACCTCTGACGGGGCGCGTACCCGACCATGCGCAGGGCGAGATCGGCGTACAGCGCGCCGATCCCGTCCGGCGTCCGGCGCCCGCCGGGGTTGAACCAGCGGGCCACGTCGATGCAGAGCGACAGCAGCGCGACGGTGGTCCCGGAGACGTCCGGCACGTCGAACTCCCCGGCCCGCACGCCGTCGTGGATCACCGAGCGGACCGCGGCCTCGCTCTCCCGGCGCAGCTCCACCACCTCGGTGTAGTGCTCGGGGCCGAGCGCGCCGAGCTCGTACTGCACGACGCGGCCGGTGGTGTGGTGCTCCGCGTGCCAGCGGACGAAGGAGCGCACGGCCGCGGCCAGCCGGTCGGCCGGGCCGCCGTCGCCGTTCGCGGCGTCCTGGAGCAGCCCCAGGGAGAGCCGGTGCCCGACGACGCTGATCTGGTAGAGCAGCTCTTCCTTGGTCTTGTAGTGGATGTACAGAGCCGCGGGGCTCATGCCCGCCCGGCCGGCGATGTCGCGCGTGGTCGTCGCGTGGTAGCCGCGCTCCGCGAACGCCTCGACCGCGGCGATCACCAGCCGCCGGGCGGCATCAGGGGTGATGCCGCTCCACGCCTCGGTCCGCTCCGACTGCTCCGCCTCCACGTCCATGGCGGACACCCTACATGGGCACTGAGCAAGCGCTTAGATACCGAGCGGTCGGTCGGCGCCGGCCGGCCCCGTCAGAAGGCCGAGACCCCCGTCAGCTCCCGGCCGATCAGCAGCTTCTGGATCTGGCTCGTCCCCTCGTAGAGGGTCATCACACGGGCGTCCCGCAGCAGCTTGCCCACGGGGTACTCGTCGATGTAGCCGTAGCCGCCGAAGACCTGCAGCGCGTTGTTGGCGCAGCGCACCGCCGCCTCGCTGGCGAAGAGCTTGGCCTTGGACGACTCCGCCGCGAAGGGCAGGCCCCGGTCGATGAGGTCGGCGACCCGCCAGGTCAGCAGCCGTGCGGCGTCGACGTCCAGGGCGATGTCCGCGAGCAGCTCCTGCACCAGTTGGTGCGCGGCGATCGGCCTGCCGAACTGCTCGCGCTCCCTGGCGTAGCCCACGGCCGCGTCCAGCGCCGCCTGCGCGATGCCCACGCATCCGGCGGCCACCGACATACGGCCCTTGGCCAGGGCGGACATCGCCACCGAGAAGCCCTTCCCCTCGGGCCCGAGCATCGCCGAGGCCGGCACGCGCACGTCCTCCAGCACCAGTTCCGCCGTGGCCTGGCCGCGCAGGCCGAGCTTCCCGTGCACCTCGTGCCGGGTCAGGCCGGGGCTGCCGGCGGGCACGAGGAAGGCGCTGACGCCCTTGTGGCCGGGGAGGTCGTTGGTGCGGGCGAAGAGCAGGACGACGTCCGCCCAGGTGCCGTTCGTGATGAACATCTTGGCGCCGTTGATCACGTAGTCGCCGCCGTCGCGCCGGGCACGCGTGGTCAGGTTGCCGGCGTCCGAGCCGGTGCCGGGCTCGGTCAGCCCGAAGCAGCCCACCGCCTCGCCGGAGGCCAGCCGGGGCAGCCAGTCCCGCTTCTGCTCCTCCGTGCCCCAGTGGGCGACGGACTTCGCCACGAGCCCGAGCGAGACGGAGACGATCCCGCGCACCGAGGAGTCGCCGCGCCCCAGCTCCTCGGTGACCAGGCAGTACGCCAGGTGGTCACCGCCGGAGCCGCCGTACTCCTCGGGAATCGTCAGCCCCAGGAACCCCACGGCGCCCAGCTTCTTGACGATGCCCCGGTCCACGGCCTCGGCCCGGTCCCACGCGGCCGCGTGCGGCACTATCTCGCGCTCGGTGAACCCGGCGGCCAGCGCGCGGACCGCGGCCTGCTCCTCGGACAGCTCAAGATTCACGGCACACCTCGGTTCGGCTTTAAATTACCACTGCTAGTTTCCTGTGGGCAGCCTCTACTATGTGCCGCATGGCCCGTCCCCGCAAGCCCCTGCTCAGCCGCGAACGCATCGTCGCCACGGCGCTCGTGCTCGTGGACGGGGAGGGACTGCAGGCCGTCTCCACGCGGCGCCTCGCGGCCGAACTGGGCGTCAGCGGGCCGAGCCTCTACAACCACTTCACGACCAAGGACGACATCCTGGACGCGGTCGCCGACGCGGTCGTGGGCGAGGTCGACCTGTCCGTGTTCGACGACGGCCGCGACTGGCGGGACGCCCTCGTCGCCTGGGCCCGCTCCTACCGCGCCGCGCTCGCGGCCCACCCGCACATCGTCCCGTTCCTCGCCCAGGGCCCGGGCCGCCGTCCGGCCGGCCTGCGCATGGCCGACGCGGTCTTCGGCGGCATGACCGCCGCCGGCTGGCCCCCGGCCCACGCCACCCGCGTGGGCGCGCTCATGCGCTACTTCGTGGCCGGGTCCGCCCTGGGCTCCTTCGCGCGGGGCTTCGTCGACGACCCCTCGGCGTACGACCCGACGGACTACCCGCACCTCGGTCAGGCCCACCTGCTCGCGGAACGGCAGCAACAGGTGGACGAGGGCGCCTTCGAGACGGGCCTGCGCGCCCTCGTCGACGGGCTCGCCGTGCAGTTCGCCGCGCTGGACATCGACCGCTGAGGTCCGGGGGGCCCGCAGTTCGGGCGACGGGACCAGGCATCCCGTGGTCGCTCCGCACACGAAAGGCCCGGCGCGTCGATGCGACGTCCGCCGGGCCTTCGCGCGGGGGTCAGCCCGCGGGGGTGGACTCCACCGGAGCGGCGGGAGCGGGGGCCGGGGCCTCCGCCGGGGCGGCGGCGGGGGCCGGGACGGCGGGAGCGGCGGCCTCGACCGGTGCCGCGGGGGCCTGCGCCGGAACCGCGGGAGCCGCGACAGGAGGCGCGGGAGCGGCCACGGGGGCGGCCACGGGCGCCACGGGGGCCGCGGGAGTCGCGGCGGCGGCCGCGGCGGCAGCGGCGGCCTTGGCCTCCTCGACGGCCTTGGCCTCGGCGGCCTCCTCCGCCTCGATCTCCGCGGTGTGCTTGGCCACGAACGCCTCGCCCAGGACCTCGCGGGCCTCCTTGAGGTGGTCGAGCTCCACCTCGCCGTTCTCGGCGACGTGGCCCTCCAGGGCCTCGAACATCTTCTCCACCGGCTCGTGCGAGCCGCCGAGGCGCTGCTCGGCGTAGACCGCGACACCCAGCTTCAGGAAGAGCTCGGCCGTGCGGCGGTTGACGGTGAAGTCGTGGATGGCGTCGCCGCTCGCGTCGAAGCCCTTCTCGATGACTTCGAATGCCTTCTTGATGAGACTCACGCTGTGCTCCCCTGCACGTGCCTGTCGGACGACCGCCCGACTGCGACCTGATCTGACCTGAACTGACCTGAACTGAACTGACCTGAACTGCCCTGTACCGCAAATGACCGAGCGAGCCGTCCGCGCCGAACCCTATGGCAGTTTCCCGGCCGATGCGCAGCCGCCCCGCCGTCAATCCGTGCCCGGCGGGCGGGGCTTGGCGTGCCCGCGGAACCGTTTCACCGGACGTCCGTGTCCTCCTTCACACGTGGTTCCACGCCGCGGAGACCACACGCGAAGGGGGATGGCGATGGGGCAGGTACGCGAGGGGGCACGGTGGGGGACCTGGGCCGTCGGCGGGGTCATCGGCCTGGCGGTGTTGTACGTGATCGGGGTGTTCGCCTTCGGCGGCGCGGGGTGGATCACCGCCCCGTTCCGCGGCGAGGCGGAAGAGCGCGGGAACACCGTCGGTTCCGGCGAGTTCCGGCAGGCCACGTACGAGGAGTTCTTCGACCTGTGCGAGGCCGTGCAGAACGCCGAGGGGACGATCCAGGCGCTCCAGGAGGAGCGGAAGGCCGCTTCGGAGATTCGCACGACGCAGATCGACCAGTCGATCACCGCGCTGAAGGCCACGCGGATCGAGTCGGTCAACGCCTACAACTCGAAGGCCGCCCAGGAGCACCGCGCGCCCTTCCGCGACAAGGACCTGCCGTACCGGCTGGACGCCGCGGCCGAGCACACGACGTGCACCAACTGATCCCCATCTCAACCCGGGAAGAGGGCAGCACCGCATGAGGAATTTCGCACGCATCGCCCTGGCCGCCGTTGTCGCGCTCGTCGTGGGCCTCGCCCTGACGTCCTGCACCGACTCCAGCCAGGACAAGGAGAACCGGGCAAAGCAGGACAACTACGACCATCTCGTCGCCCAGCAGCCGGCGGGCCGCATGGAGTACTCACCGACCCGCGAGGCGATCAACCAGTGGATCAAGACATGGGGGCAGCGGGGCAAACTCTCGTACGTCTACATCCAGAACGCCAATGGCGAGTACGGGTACTTCATCATGAAGGGCCTTCCGGTGCCGCGCTGCAAGATGCTCACTCCGACGGAGCGGGTGGAGACCACCAACCACGGCGTCGGGGTCCTCGCCCAGCCCGGCATGGACGGCACGTACACGTCGGGTTCCACCTGCAACGCCTACTACGGCTTCGACGCGACGACGGGCGCGTACATGGAGTTCACGGTCGGCACGAACCAGTCGTTCTTCCTGTTCGACAAGCCCATGACGATGCCGGAGTACGCCAGCGCCAGGCAGTTGGGCCCGACCTCGGTGAAGGACGTCGCGAACCAGGCCTGAACGGGCCGAAGGCCGGCGGGTGGGCGGGGGAACCGCCCTCCCGCAGACGCGGACGACCCGTACGGTGCGCGGCGCCGCGCACCACGACGCACCCGCTCAGAAGACGACCAGCGCCCGCCCGCCCCTTCCGCCCTGCATCGCCTCGAACGCCCCGGGAATCCCCTCCAGCCCGATCCGCCCCGTGACCATCGCCGACAGGTCGAGCCGCCCGGCCCGCACGTGCTCCGCCAGCACCGGCAGGTCCCGCGCCGGGTCGCTGTTCCCGTACACGCACCCGGACAGCGTCCGGCCGAAGTGGAAGAGTTCCAGCGCGGAGAAGGAGACCATGTCGCTCTTCCCTCCGATGCCCACCACCGTCGTACGGCCGCCGCGCCGCGTCGAGGACCACGCGGCGCGGATCGTCTCGGCGCGCCCGACGCACTCGATGGCGACGTCCGCCCCGTGCCCGCCGGTCAGTGCCCGGATGCGCTTCGCGACGTCCTCCCCGGCGAGGAGGAACTCCGTGGCGCCCGCGGCCCGCGCCAGGGCCTCCTTCTCCGGGGAGACGTCGACGGCCACGACGGCGCCCGCCCCCGCGATGCGGGCGGACTGGAGGACGGCGAGGCCGACGCCCCCGACACCGAAGACGGCGACGGACTCCCCGGGGCGCACCCCGGCGCTGTGGTGGACCGCCCCGTACCCGGTGAGCACGGCGCACCCCAGGAGCGCGGCCTCGATCAGGGGGACCCCGTCCGGGAGCGGCAGGACGGCGCCCGCCGCGACCACGGTCTCCTCGGCGAACGCGGCCGTCCCGAGCCCCGGGTAGAGCTCGGCGCCGCCGCCCGCGAGCTTGGCGTAGGGCACCCCCGCCGCGGCGCCCGCGCCGGCGCACAGCCAGGGCTCGCCGAGCCCGCAGTAGTGGCAGGTGCCGCAGGAGGGCGCCCAGTTGAGGACGACGCGGTCGCCGGGGGCCACACCTGCGACGCCCTCGCCCACGGACACGACCGTGCCGGCGCCCTCGTGCCCGAGGACGGCGGGTGCCGGCTGCCGCAGCGTCCCGTTGGACAGGGACAGGTCGGAGTGGCAGACCCCCGCCGCGGCGAGCCTGACCCGTACCTGGCCCGGCCCGGGTTCGGGCAGGTCGATCTCGGCGAGGGTCAGGGGCGCGTTGACGGCGGGCAGTACGGCGGCGCGGACCACGGTGTTTTCTCCTGCGCTCAGGGCTGTCAGAACCAGCGGAACCGGTCAGAACTGGAGGGACTTGGTCTGGAGGTACTCGGTGAGGCCGTGCGGGCCGAGCTCGCGCCCGACCCCGGACTGCTTGTAGCCGCCGAAGGGCGCCAGCGGGTTGAAGCGGCCGCCGTTGATGTCGACCTGACCGGTGTCCATGCGCCGGGCGAAGGCGACCGCCGCGGCGTCGTCGCCCGCCCAGACCGCCCCGGCGAGGCCGTAGACGGTGCCGTTGGCGATGCGCAGCGCGTCCTCCTCGTCCTCGTACGCCAGGATCGACAGGACGGGGCCGAAGATCTCCTCCTGGGCGATCGTCATCTCCGGGGTGACGTCGGCGAAGACGGTGGGGCTGACCCAGTAGCCCCGCGTGCGCGGCACTTCCGTGCCGCCGGCGACGAGGCGGGCGCCCTCCTCGACGCCCTTGGCGATGTAGCCGAGCACGCGCTCGTGCTGCCTGGCGTTGACGACCGGACCGATGCGCTCGCCGGGCACGTACTTGGCGGCTGCCGTCACGGCGAGGGCCACCGCCTCCTCGTACCGGTCCCGGTGGACGAGCATGCGGGTCCAGGCGCTGCACGTCTGCCCGGTGTTGGACATGACGTTGGCGACGCCGACGTTGACGGCCTTGGCGAGGTCCGCGCCGGGGAGGACGACGTTGGCGGACTTGCCGCCGAGTTCCAGGGCGACGCGCTTGACGGCGGCCCCCGCGGTCGCGGCGATCTGCCGGCCGACGGCGGTGGACCCGGTGAAGGAGACCAGGTCGACGTCCTCGTGGGCGGCCAGGGCCTGTCCGGCGACCGGGCCCAGACCGGTGACGAGGTTGAACACGCCCGCGGGCAGGCCCGCTTCGTGGACGGCCTCGGCGAAGAGCTGGGCGACCAGCGGAGTGTCCTCGGCGGGCTTGAGGACGACCGTGCAGCCGGCGGCGAGCGCGGGGGCGACCTTGGCGACGATCTGGTGCAGCGGGTAGTTCCAGGGGGTGATCGCGCCGACCACGCCTACGGGCTCGTGGAGGACCGTGGAGTTGCCGATCCGCTCCTCGAAGGGGTGGGCGGCCGCGAGTTCCGCGTACGAGCCCGCGACCGCGACCGGGAGCCCCGCGTGGACGGCCCGGCTGAAGGCCAGCGGCGCGCCCAGTTCGGCGGTGACCGTCTCGGCGATCTCTTCGCTTCGGGCGGCGAGGACGTCGCGCAGCGCGGCGATGCGGGCGGCACGCTCGGCGGGCGGGGTGGCCGCCCAGCCGCGGAAGGCCGCGCGGGCGGCGCGGACGGCGGCGTCGACGTCGTCGGCGGTGCCGGCGGGCACGGTGGCGAACACCTGCTCGTCCGCGGGGTTGACGACGTCGATCGTCCCCGAGCCGGCGGCGGGCCGCCAGTCGCCGTCGATGTACATCCCGTCGTGCGGCTTCATCCCTTGTCCTCCCGGGCGTACCTGCCGTGGAACACCCAAACTAGCGCCGATAGTTTTCCGTTTCCAGGGCGGTACCCCGTGCGGTGGATCACGCCGGGGTGACCTGCACGGGGAATCCGTTCAGGACCGCGGTGCCCGACAGGGGGTCGAGCAGGGTGCCGTCGAGCAACTGGTTGAGGTTGGCCCCCGGTTCGCGGGCCGCGACCGTCAGCCGGGTGCCCGCGCGGTCGTGGCCCCAGCCGTGCGGCAGGCTCACCACGCCCGGCCGCACCGCCTCCGTGACCTCGACCGGGGCCTCGATCTCGCCGCCGTCGCCCTTGATCCGGGCGGGGGCCGCGTCGACGAGGCCGAGCCGTGTGGCGTCCTCGGGGTGCACCTGGAGGGTGCAGCGGTTGGTCCCGCCGGTGAGCGCGGGCACGTTGTGCATCCAGCTGTTGTTGGAGCGCAGGTGGCGGCGGCCGATGAGGACCAGCCCCTCCCCGGACGGACCGGTGACCGCCGCCAGCAGCCGGGGCACGTCGGCGGTGAGCGGCGCGGGCGCCAGCTCGATCGTGCCGGAGGCGGTGCGCAGCACCTCGGGGACGCGCGGGCGCAGCGGGCCGAGGTCGATGCCGTGGGGGTGGTCGAGGAGGCGGCGCAGGGTGAGGCCGCCGGGGTCGGCGCCGAAGCCGTCGCCGTACGGGCCGAGCCGCAGCATCATGTCGAGCCGCCGCTCGTATCCGGTCTCCCCGGTGAGCGCGGCGGCCAGTTCGGCGGGGTCGCGGCCGTGGACCGCGGAGTGCGGGTCGGCGGTCTCCTTGGCCAGGCGGTGGGCGACGGCCTGCTCGTCGACGAGCGCGGGGTCGGCGTCCGGGCCGAAGCCGCCGAGCAGGAGGGCGAGCCGGGCGAGGATCTCCGGTTCACCGGGCCGGCCGTCCTCCAGGGGGATCGCGGGCGGGCTGTAGCGGGCGTTGTTGCGCACGGAGAAGTTGCCGAACGCGAAGTCGTAGTGGGCGCCGCGGGAGGGCGGGGGCGGCGGCAGGACGACGTCCGCGTGGCGGGTGGTCTCGTTGAGGTAGGGGTCGACGCTGACCATGAAGTCCAGCCCCGCCAGGGCGCGGTCGAGGCGGGCGCCGTCGGGGGCGGACAGCACGGGGTTGCCGGCGATGGTGACCAGGGCGCGGATCCGCCCTTCGCCGGGGGTGTCGATCTCCTCGGCGAGGGCGGCGGCGGGCAGTTCTGAGGCGACCTCGGGGTGGCCGGAGACCCGGCTGTGCCAGCGGCCGGTGGTGAAGCCGCGTCCGGGGCCGGCCGGGCGGGGGGCGCGCGCGGTGGCCGGCAGCGGGAACATGGCGCCGCCGGGCCGGTCGAGGTTGCCGGTGAGGATGTTGAGGACGTCGATCAGCCAGCTGGCGAGGGTGCCGAAGCGCACCGCGGTGCTGCCCAGGCGCCCGTAGACGGCGGCGCTGGGGGCGGCGGCCAGGTCGCGGGCGAGGGTGCGGATCCGCTCGGCGGGGACGTCGCAGTACGGGGCGACGGCCTCGGGGGTGAAGTCGCGGGCCAGCGCCCGGACCTCGTCGACACCGGTGACGTGCCCTTCGAGGTGGCCGAGGCCGGTGAGTCCCTCGTCGAACAGCACATGGACGACGGCGAAGAGCAGCGCGGCGTCGGTGCCGGGGCGCGGGGCGATGTGGAGGTCGGCGAGTTCGGCGGTGCGAGTGCGCTTGGGGTCGATGACGGTGAGTCTGCCGCCCCGGCGGCGCAGCGCCTTGAGCTTGCCGGGGAAGTCGGCGGCGGTGGCGAGGCTGCCGTTGGACACCAGGGGGTTGCCGCCGATGACGACCAGGTGGTCGGTGCGGTCCAGGTCGGGCACGGGGACGGCGAGCGCGTCACCGTAGAGGTGCCCGCACGCCGCCTGCTTGGGCATCTGGTCCAGGGTGCTGGCCGAGAACAGCGCTCGGGTGCCGAGGGCGCGGATGACCATCGGCGGGTAGAGCCCGCCCGCGATGGTGTGCACGTTGGGATTGCCCAGGTAGACGCCGGTCGCCGCGGCGCCGTGGGTCGCGCGGACGCGGGCCGCGCCCTCGGCGACGGCGGCGTACGCCTCGGCCCAGGTCGCCTCGGCGAGCACGCCGTCGCGGCGCACGAGCGGGCGGGTGAGCCGGTCGGGGTCGCCGTCGACCTGGCCGAAGGCGGCGCCCTTGGGGCAGATGAAGCCCGCGCTGAAGACGTCGTCGCGGTCGCCGCGGGCACCGGTGACCCGGTCCGCGTCGATGGTCAGGGTCAGTCCGCACGTGGCCTCGCACAGCGGACAGATACGCAGGGCGGTACGGCTGCTGGCCATCGGGCCTCCCGGGGGCAGGGCGCTTCCTCGTGTGCGGTCACCATACCGACCGGTATGCATGTCGGCATAGCACTCGCGGGGACCTCGCCCGCGGCCTACGGCTCCAGAACGCCCGCGAGGTAGGCGCGGAGCAGCACCTTCGTCTCCGTGATGAGCGCGGCCTCGCCCTGCGGGTCGGCGCGGAAGGCCATCTTGAGCAGCGCGTCGGCGGCCTCCACGCCGACCACGAAGGCGGTCCGCAGCCGCCGGTCGTCCGTCACGGCCACGCCGGCGGCGCCGAGCGGGGCGATGAGCAGGGCGCGGAGCCGGTCGGCGACGAGGTGGTTGGCCAGGTCGTTCACGGCGGGGCCGGGGGCCGGGCCGGCGAAGCTGACGAGGGCGAAGCCCGGCACGGTGCGCCGCATGGCGACGTACTGGTCGACGACGACGTCGATCAGCCTGCGCCAGTCCCCGGCGTCGCCTCGGTCCGCGCCGAGGGCGTCGAGGCGGTCCGTGACCCCGGCGAGGTACTTGTCGAGGTTGCGGCGGGCGAGGGCGTCGGCCATGGCGCGCTTGTTGGAGAAGAAGCGGTAGACCGAGCCGATCGGCACGCCCGCGCGGGCGGCCACCTCGCGCGTGCTCAGCTCCTCGTAGCCGCCCTCGTCGAGGATCGCCGCGGCCGCGTCGAGGATCCGGGCGAAGCGTTCGGCGCTGCGCTGCTGGACGGGTATGCGCCGGAGACCGTTGCCGCTGCTGTGCACAAGGTCCATCATGCCGGTTTTCCACAGGGACCGGCCGATCCCTTGCGGGGTTGATTCCTATGGACAACCATAGGAATCGTGACCAGCACAGAGATCACCAGCACCGACATCCCGGACGGCAAGGACCTCGCCTACCTCTCCGGCTTCGGCAACGAGCACACGAGCGAGGCGGTCCCCGGAGCGGTTCCGGCCGGCCGCAACTCACCGCAGCGCGCCCCGCTGGGCCTGTACGCGGAGCAGCTGAGCGGCACCGCCTTCACCGAGCCGCGGCATCACAACCGCCGCTCGTGGCTGTACCGCATCCGCCCCTCGGCGGCCCACCCGCCGTTCCGCCGGATCGCCAACGGGCGGCTGCGCAGCGCGCCCTTCACGCAGGCCGAGCCCGATCCCAACCGGCTGCGCTGGAGCCCGCTGCCGCTGCCGCAGGAGCCGGCCGACTTCGTGGACGGCCTGGTCACCGTCGGCGGCAACGGTGACGTGCTGCGCCGCGAGGGCATCGGCATCCACTGGTACGCGGCCAACCGCTCAATGGACGAGCGGGTGTTCTCCTCCTCCGACGGCGAGCTGCTGATCGTGCCGGAGCGCGGCCGGCTGCTGCTCCGTACCGAATTCGGCGTCCTGGCCGCCGGGCCGGGCCACGTGGCGCTGGTCCCGCGCGGGGTGCGCTTCCGCGTCGAGCTGCCGGACGGCGAGGCGCGCGGCTACGTCTGCGAGAACTACGGCCAGCCCTTCCGGCTGCCGGACCTCGGCCCGATCGGCGCCAACGGCCTGGCCAACGCGCGGGACTTCATGGCGCCGGTGGCGGCGTACGAGGACCGCGAGGAGCCGGTGGAGGTGGTGAACAAGTTCGGCGGCAACCTGTGGGCCGCCGAGTACGGCCACTCCCCCCTGGACGTCGTCGGCTGGCACGGCAACCTGGTGCCGTACGTGTACGACCTGCGGCGCTTCAATGTGCTGGGCAGCGTGAGCTACGACCACCCGGACCCCTCGATCTACACCGTGCTGACCTCGCCCTCCGACACCCCGGGGCTGGCCAACGCCGACTTCGTGGTCTTCGCGCCGCGCTGGCTGGTCGGCGAGGACACCTTCCGCCCGCCGTACTTCCACCGGAACGTGATGAGCGAGTTCATGGGCCTCGTCGAGGGCGCCTACGACGCCAAGGCGGAGGGCTTCGTCCCCGGCGGGGCCTCGCTGCACAACATGATGTCGGCGCACGGCCCGGACCGGACGACCTTCGACCGGGCGAGCGCGGCCGAACTGGTCCCCCAGAAGGTGGACGACGGGCTGGCCTTCATGTTCGAGACGCGCTGGCCGGTGGTGGCGACCCCGGAAGCGCTGGGGGCCGAGCACCTGCAGCAGGACTACGACGGGGTGTGGCGCGGGCTGGAGCGGCACTTCAGGCCATGACGACGAGCCCGAGCAGCACCTTCGCCCCCGACTCGCTGGTCCTGAACCGCAAGCTCCCCCTGTGGTACCAGGTCTCGCAGTCCCTGCGCGCCTCGATACTCGGCCGGCGTCCGGACGCTCCGCTGCGGCTGCCGACCGAGGACGCGCTGGCGGGGCACTACGGCGTCAGTGTGCTCACGATGCGGCAGGCGCTGAAGGAGCTGGAGGAGGAGGGGCTGATCAGCCGCCACCGGCGGCGGGGCACGTTCATCGAGCCCACCGCACTGCGCGGGGCGCCGGTGCGGCTGCTGGGCTCGGTCGACGCGATCGTCGCCCAGCAGTCCGGGGACCGCACCAGCGTGCTCAGTCACGGCCCGGCGCCCGTGCCGCCGGAGTTCGCCGAGTACTTCCCCGGGCGGGCGGACACCGTCGCCTACCGCCGGCTGCGCTGCGACGAGTCGGGTGAGCCGACCAACTGGGCGGAGAACTTCGTCCTGCCGGAGCTGGCCGCCCGGATCGACCTGGCGGACCTGGCGCGCTGGCCGATGACGAAGGTGCTCCGGGACGCCCTCGGCGTACGGATCAGCCGCATCACCGACACCGTCGAGGCGCGGCTGGCCGACCCGGACACCGCCCGCCTGCTGCAGGTGCCCCTGCTCAGCCCGATCCTGCACTACACGGGGGTGACCTACGACGACACCGGCCGCACGGTGGACGTCGTGCGTATCCACTACCGGGGCGACCGCTTCTCCTTCACCGTGACCATGGAGGCGCCCTGAGGGCCTCAGTAGCATGCTCACAGTGAGCGATGAAGCGCCGACGCTGGCCGACCTGATGCCGTGGTCCGTCCCGCCCCTGCGCCTGGGGCGGAGCTGGGTGATGGCCCCCGAGGCCGCGACACTCGCCGCGCGCTGGGACCGGCTGGTGAAAGCCGGCGGCGCCGAGCGCGAGCGGCTGTTCCACCCCACCCGGGCGCGCACCCCGTACACCGCCGTCGCCCAGTTGCCGGGACACCCGGCGCCCACCACCCGGCTGCAGCGGGAGGACGGCCCGGTCGCGGAGCCGGTGCGGGTGCTGCACGGCCCGTACGACGAGCAGTGGCTCATCCCCGACCAGCGGCTGATCGACGACGCGCGCCCCGAGTTGTGGCGGGTCGCCGACGGGGACCGGCAGCTGTACGCGGTGGAACTGGCGCGCCTGCCGCAGGTCCCGGGGCCGCCGCTGGCCTTCTCCGCGCTGCTCCCCGACGGCCACTCCCCCGCCGGCCGGCCGGGCCGGATCCGGCCGCTGTTCCGCCGCCCCGGCGGCGCGGACCCCAACCTCGCGCCGGGCCTGCTGGACCGCGTCGCCGAGCGGCTGGACACCCCGGTCGCGGCGGAGGACGTGCTCGCCTGGATCGCCGCGCTCGCCACGGGCTCGCCCGCCGAGGTCCCGCTCACCGCCGATCCGGCGCTGTGGGCGGAGGGCGTCGCGCTGGGCCGCCGGATGCTGTGGCTGCACACCCGGGGCGCCCGCTTCGCCGATCCGGCGCAGGACCGCCCCGCCGGGCACCCCCGGCTGCCGGGCGGCCGGCGCCCCTACGTCCGGGCGGCGCTCCCCGACGTGCCGCGGGAGGCGCCGTCGTACGACCCGGAGGACGAGGCGCTGGTGCTGGGCAGCGGGCGGGTGGCACCGGTGCCGGAGGCCGTGTGGGAGTTCCACGCCGCGGGGACGCGGGTGCTGGAGACCTGGTTCGGGCGGCGGATCCCCGACGGGGCGGCGGAGGGCCTCGACGCGATCTCGCCCGCCGCCTGGCCGCGGGCGAGGACGACCGAACTGCTGGAGCTGATCAGTGTGCTGGCCCTGCTGGCGGAGCTGCGGCCGTCACGCCGCGCGCTCGCCGCCCGGGTCGCGGCGGGACCGCGGATCGGCGCCGCCGAGCTGCGCGCCGCGCACATCCTGCCGGTGCCGGCGACGGCGCGCCGTCCGGCCTCCGTGCTGGACCACCACGAGGAGGGGCCGGACGGGCAGTTCGTCCTGCTGTGACCACAAGTCGACATGACAACAGGCCCGGACGGAGTACACCGACGCGCCGCATGAAGCAGCGCGGTGCCGGGACGGTGTACTGCGCCCGAGCCTGTCCGCTGAGGGAACGCCGAGAACGCCTCCGGTCAGCCGCGGCTGCCGAAGAGCGAACGGCGCAGCCGCCGCAGCGGCGCGAACAGCGACACACGCGCCCCGCGGCTGGCGTTCGCGCGCACGTGGTCGCGCGAGGTCAGCTCGCGCATCAACAGCGTGGCCTCCTCCGCCTCCCGCTGCGGCGCGGCAGGGCCGGCCAGCACCGAGAGATGACGGTCGAGACGCGCACTGGACGCGCTGCTCCCGCACGTGACAGCAGGCACTCGCGGCCTGCTCCGCATTGCTATCTGATCCATGACACTCCCCACCCGTTCGAGGGCACCCGGCACCGGGCAGGGTAACCCTATCGTCCTGCGGCGTCACCTATGCATCCGCGTTCCCGGATTCACCTTTCCGTCAAGGGGGTTGACGTCACGAGCCGATCCCCAGTGCGAGCAGGGGAAGTTGGACCACGCCGTCCGAGCTCGGCACCGGGGATCCGCCAGTCGGCTCAACCGTGACGGTGAAGGCGTACGACCACTCGTCCAGCCCGCCGGTCACGATCGGCCCGGCTGTGCCGTCCGCCGACGGATCGGCGCCCAGCACGCCGAGGGAGCGGAAGGACGTCGGGCGCTCGCTCACCAGCCACAACTGGTAGACGCTGCGGCCCTCCAGCCGCGGCAGCCCGTGCACCGTCACCACGGCGCGGCGCATCCGCCGTGACACCACGGCGGTCACCCCCCGTCCGTGGTCGTCGCTGGCGTAGACGGGGCGGGCGTCGGCGGCCGTCAGCACCTCGTTCACCGCTCGCGCGTCCCCGCGCTCGCGGTCCAGTTGCGCGGCGGTACGCAGCAGCAGCGCGCCCAGCACCGCGCAGGCCAGGAGGGCCGCCCCGGCGCCCACGGCGGCCAGGCGCGTCGCGGACGGCCGGCGCCACGCCTCCCGCCACCGGCCCGGCGCCGGGCCGTCAGGGGCGCCCTCGCCCACGGGGTCCTCCGGGCCGTCCCGGTCGTCCGGCGCGCCGTCCGCCGGCAGCGGCACCAGCGGGGGCGGCGGCAGCATCGGAGGCGGCGCCGGCACGGCGGAACCCCCGGCACCGAGCCGCACGGTGTCCCCGGCCAGCCGCCGCACCCGGTCCGCGCACGCGTCGCAGCGCATCAGATGCCGTTCGAATCGGCGCAGTTCCCGCGGCGCGAGGGTGTCGAGCGCGTACGCCGCGGCCAGTTCGTGCACGGAACCTCTCAAGGGTCGCCCCGCTTCCCTTCGCGGTGCGCACACCGTCCGGCCGGGCCCTTATCACGTTACAACCCTGTGACACAAATTCACCCCGGTCCGCCAATCCGCCGTCCGCACGGCCCCGAACAACCCACGCAGGACCTCTTCCAAGGGGGAGGGGCCAGACTCGCGAAGGACCGACGCGATGACCGCACACAGCAGGAACAGGCTCAGGGCCCGCTTCGGGCGATCGCGCACGATCGCCCTGCTGGCCGTGGGCGCAGTGGCCGCGGGGGGACTCGCCGCCGTGGGCGTCACCGGACTGGAGCCGGGGACGGCACAGGCGTCCAGCCACCGGGAGGCACCGCTGATCTCGGGGGAGCCGCAGTACGACACCACGGACGTCTACGCGTTCGTCAGCCCCGACCGCCCGGACACCACCACCCTGGTGGCGAACTGGATCCCGTTCGAGGACCCGGCCGGCGGTCCGAACTTCTACAAGTTCGCCGACGACGCCCAGTACGACATCCACATCGACAGCGACGGCGACGCGCAGGGCGACTACCTCTACCGGTGGACGTTCCAGGACCACGTCCGCAACAAGAAGACGTTCCTGTACAACACCGGCCCGGTCACCAGCCTCGACGACCCGGACCTGAACTTCCGCCAGACCTACGACATCGACCTGTTCCGGCTGCACGACCAGCAGGTCACCGGCCGCTACAAGGTCGCGAACGACGTACCGGTCGCACCGTCGAACGTCGGCAAGGCCTCGATGCCGGACTACAACGTGCTGCGCCAGCAGGCCGTCAAGCACCTCGGCCGCGGCACCACGGTCTTCGCCGGCCAGGCCGACGACCCGTTCTTCCTGGACCTGCGGGTCTTCGACCTGCTCTACGGGGGCAACCTCTCCGAGGTCGGCGACGACACCCTCAAGGGCTACAACGTCAACACCATAGCCCTGCAGGTCCCGACGGCCTCGATCCGCCAGTCGGCGAAGCAGCCGGTGGTCGGCATCTGGTCCACCACGCAGCGGCGGACCGCGAACGGCGACTGGGCGCAGGTCTCCCGCCTCGGCATGCCGCTGGTGAACGAGGTGGTCAACCCGCTCAAGGACAAGGACCGGTTCAACGCGTCCTCGCCCTGGAACGACGGCCAGTTCCTCAAGAACGTGACGCACCCCGAACTGCCCAAGCTCATCGAGGGCATCTACAAGATCAAGGCCCCGGCCACCCCGCGCAACGACCTCGTCCAGGTGTTCCTGACGGGCGTGCCCAAGCTCAACCAGCCGCCGCACGTCCGCCCGTCGGAGATGCTGCGGCTCAACACGGCCGTGCCGCCGGCCGCCAAGCCGAAGCGGCTCGGCGTCCTGGACGGCGACACCGCGGGCTTCCCCAACGGCCGCAGGCTGGGCGACGACGTCGTCGACATCGCGCTGCAGGTGGTGGAGGGCGAACTGGTCGGGTCGAAGAACGACCTGGGCGACGCGGTCGACGCCAACGACCAGACGTTCGGCGCCAGTTTCCCGTACGTGGCCCTGCCCGCGTCCGGCTCGGACGGCCCGCTGGCCAAGCAGGCCACCGAATCGGCGCAGACCGACGGGGTCACGCAGCTCAACGCGGGCGGCCTGCTCCCCGGGGGCGGTGACGACAACACCGTGCTGATCGCCTCCGCGGCCTCCGGCGGCGCGGGCGTGCTGCTCATCGGTGCGGCGCTGCTGTGGTGGCGGATGCGCCGCCGCCCCGCCGGCCGCGGGGCGCACGGCCGGGCCTGAGGCCCCGGCCACCGGCCCACCGGCCCACCGGCCCACCGCAGGAAGCACACCGCACGGCACCCGGCCGGGGCGCACCGCGAGCGCCCCGGCCGGGCTCCACCCCATCATCCCGAAAGGCAGCAGCCATGGACGTACCGGCCCCGGGCCGACTGCGCGCCGTCGCCCTGTACGCGGCGCTGGTGCTGGGCCTCGCGCTGGCGCTCACCGCGGGCGCGCTGATCCTCGGCGGGCCCTCCGCACCGCGGGACACCGCGCGGGCCGCGGCGCCCGCCGCCGACGCCCCCCTGGACCGCCTCGCAGAGGGCGACCTCGCGGGCGGCATCGCGGCCCTGCAGACGCATCTGCGGGCCCAGCCCAAGGACGCCGCGGGGTGGGCCGCGCTCGGCGCCGCCTACGTCGAGCAGGCCAGGACCAGCGGCGACCCGACCCGCTACCCGCAGGCGCAGGCGGCGTTCAGCCGCTCGCTGCGGATCTCCCCGCGCGGCAACGACGCCGCTCTCGCCGGGCGTGCCGCGCTCGCCGCCGCCCGCCACGACTTCCGCACCGCCCTCACCGAGGCCGACCGGGCGCTGAAGGTGAACCCGTACGGAGAGCGCGCCCTGGCCGTCCGCGTCGACGCCCTGGTCGAACTCGGCCGCTACGACGAGGCGCTGCGCGCCGCCGAGCACGCCGACGCGGTACGCCCCGGCATCCCGGTCTTCACCCGCCTCGCCTACGTCCACGAACTGCGCGGCGACCCGGCCCGCGCCCGCCGCGTCCTGACCCGCGCCCTGGACTCCGCCGCGACCCCGGGCGACACCGCCTACGTCGCCACGGCGCTGGGCCAGCTCGCCTGGAGCCAGGGCCGGTACCCGGCCGCGCTGCGGCACTTCGCCACCGCGCTGCGGGCCGTCCCCGGCTACCTGCCGGCGGTCGAGGGCCGCGGCCGTACGTACGCGGCGCGCGGCGACCGGGAGAAGGCCCTGCGCGACCTGGGCCGGGTCGTCGACCGCTACCCGCTGCCCGCGCAACTCGCGGAGCTGGGGGAGTTGTACGAGGCCGCGGGGCAGAAGGAGCGGGCGGAGCAGCAGTACACGGTGGTCGGCACCTGGATCGCCCTCGCCAGGGCGAACGGCGTCGCCACCGACCTGGACGCGGCGCTGGTCGCTGCCGACCACGGGGACGCGGCGGAGGCGCTGCGCGCGGCACGGGCCGAATGGTCGCGCCGTCAGACCGTCCACACCGCCGACGCGCTCGCCTGGGCCCTGCACGTCAACGGCCGCGACCGCGAGGCCCTGCCCTACGCCGAGCGCTCCTCGGCCCCGGGCTACCGCAACGCGGCCTTCCTCTACCACCGCGGGGTCATCGAGGCGGCCCTCGGGAAGCGCGAGGCGGCCAGGACGTCGCTGGCCGCGGCGCTCCGCCTCAACCCCGGCTTCTCCCCCACCGCAGCCCCCGCCGCCCGCCGTGCGCTGGCCCGCATCGAAGGAGACCCGTCATGATCCTGCGCAGGACGGCCGCCGCGGCGGCCGCGGCAGCGGCGGGAGCGGCCCTCGCGCTGCTGCCCGCGGGGCAGGCGCAGGCGCATCCGCTGGGCAACTTCACCGTCAACCGCTACGACGGCCTGGTCGCCGCCCCCGGCGTGCTGCGGATCGACCACGTCGAGGACCTCGCCGAGATCCCCGCGGCGCAGGCCGTGCCCGCGATCGACCGGGACGGCGACCGGACGCCGGACCGCGCCGAGTTGGCGGACTGGGCGGAGGCCCGCTGCGACGCCGCCGCCAGGGGCGCGCGGGCGACCGTCGGCGGGCGCCGCGAACCGGTCGCGGTCCGCCGGGCCACGGCGGCCGTACGGCCGGGGCAGGCGGGGCTGACGACGCTGCGCGTCGAGTGCCGGATGACGGCGCGGCTGCCGTCCGGGGAGCCGGTGTCCCTGGAGTACCGTCCGGCGGACGTCGCCACCGGGCCGGGCTGGCGGGAGATCACCGCGCGCGGCGACCGCGTGACCCTCCACGACGCCGATGTGCCTGGGGAGTCGGTGTCGCGGCGGCTCACCGCGTACCCGAAGGACCTGCTGTCCTCGCCCGCCGACGAACGGGCGGCCGGCTTCCGGCTGACCCCGGGCGGCCCCGCGCTGGCGGCGGAGGGGGACTCCCCCGCCACCGCCGGTGTGCTGCCGCGCGGCGCGGACCGCTGGACGCGGGCCCTCACGGACCTGGTGTCGCGGCACGCGCTCACCCCGGGCTTCGCCGCCCTGGCGCTGCTGACGGCGCTGGCGCTGGGCGCGATGCACGCGCTCGCGCCCGGGCACGGCAAGACGCTGATGGCCGCAGCGGCCGCGGCGGGCGGGCGGCGGTCGCGCCGGGACATGGTCGCGCTGGGCGCGTCGGTGACGGTCACCCACACGCTGGGGGTGTTCGCACTCGGCCTGCTGGTGACGACCGGCTCGGCCGCGGCGCCCTCGGTCATCGGCTGGCTGGGTGTCGCGAGCGGCGTACTCGTCGCCGGCGCCGGGGCGGCGCTGCTCCGCCGCGCGTGGCGGCTGCGGGGGCACCACCACGGGCACGGGCACGGCCACGACCACCACCACGACCACGGGCACGGGCACGGCCCCCACCAGCACGGACACCCGCACCAACACCCCGCTCCCTCCCCCGGGACGGCGGCACAGGCCGCGCCCGCCGCCGTCCTCACCGCCGAACGCCCCGCGCCGCGGCCCCCCGTCCACACGCACCCGCACCCGCACACCCACACCCACGAGCCGCGGCCCACCCTGCGGGGCACGATCCTGCTGGGCTTCGCGGGCGGGCTCGTCCCCAGTCCCTCCGCGGTCGTCGTCCTGGTGGGCGCGGCGGCGCTGGGCCAGGCCTGGTTCGGCTTCCTGCTGGTCCTCGCGTACGGCGCGGGGCTGGCGATCACGCTCACGGCCGCCGGTTTCGCCGTCGTCCGCCTCGGGCGGCTGGCCGGGAAGGCGTCGGCGATGCGGGTCCGCGGCGGGCTGTTCACGGCGGCACGCCGGCTCGCGCCCCTGGCCACCGCGTCCGTGGTGCTGGTGCTGGGCTGCGGCCTGGTGCTCAGGGCGGCGCTGGCGATGGCCGGTTGAGGGAGCTTTCCGTCGAAAGGGTCCGTTCGGGAGGAAGTTCGGTCATGCTGGGCTGCGGGCGGCACGAAGGGGGGACACGCCGATGACACGGCTCGTGGCGGGGCGCTACCGGCTGATCAGCGAGCTGGGCCGGGGCGGCATGGGAGTGGTGTGGCTGGCCCGGGACGAACTGCTGGGCCGCGAGGTGGCCGTCAAGGAGGTCAAGGCCCCGCCGGGCCTGGAGGACCGGGAGGTCGAGCGCCTGTACGCCCGGCTGCAGCAGGAGGGGATCGCGGCCGCGCGGGTCGAGCACCCCAACGTCATCAAGGTGTACGACGTCGCCATGGCCGAGGGCAGCCCGTGGATCGTCATGGAGCTCGTGCGGGGCGTGACGCTCGACGACGTCCTCGACGCGGAGGGCCCCGTGGACCCGCGCCGCGCCGCGGGGATCGGCGGCAAAGTGCTGGAGGCGCTGCGCGCCGGCCATGCCGCCGGGGTGCTGCACCGCGACGTGAAGCCGGGCAACGTACTGATCGGCAACGACGGCCGGGTCGTGCTCACCGACTTCGGCATCGCCATGATCGAGGGCTCCTCGGCGATCACCCGCACCGGCGAACTGGTCGGCTCACCCGAGTACCTGGCCCCCGAGCGGGCGCTGGGCCGCCGCCCCGGACCGGAGTCGGACCTGTGGTCGCTCGGGGTGCTGCTGTACGTGGCGGTGGAGGGCGGTTCGCCGTTCCGCCGCGAGACGGCGCTGAGCACGATGCGCGCGGTGGTGGACGAGGAACTGCCCGCGCCGCGCCGGGCGGGACCCCTCGCACCGGTGATCACGGGGCTGCTGCAGAAGGACCCGGCGGCCCGGCCCACGGGCGAGGAGGTGCAGCGGCGGCTGGACGCCCTCGCCGCCGGGCGCACCCCGCCCGGGGCCGGAACGGCGTACGCCACCACCCAGGCCGCCGTACCGCTGCCGCCGGGGCCGGGCGGCACACCGTTCCGGTCGACACCGGTCTCCTCGACACCGATCGGGCCGACGGCCCCCGTGGGCGCCGGATACGGCGCCGCGCCCGCGGACGGTCCCCGGGCCCGGCCGCGCCGCGCGGCGGTGGCGATGGCGGCGGGCGTGCTCGCCCTCGCCCTGGGCATCGGGGGCGTGGCCTACGCCCTCCTCGACGAGGACCCGGCCGGCGGTTCCGGCCGCGGCACCACCGCAGGCAACACCCCTGACGGCGGCCGCACCCCGTCCGCCACCGGCTCGCAGGACGACGACGGCGACGCGGACGCCAGCGGTTACGAGGCGACGGCCGGGGGCGGTTCGGGTTCCCCGCACACCTCTGCGCCGCCCTCCACGCCGGCGCAGGTGAACGTCCACGTCACGGTGTCGGCCGTGCGCGACACCTACACCGGGAGCTGTCCGCCGCCCGCGGCGCAGGCGCCGTCCTTCTCCGCGGTCGTCACGGTCGACCGCACTCCGGTGACGGTCTCCTATCGCTGGACGTCGAGCGCCGGTGGTTCCGACCACGCCTGGCAGACCCTCGACTTCCCCGCGGGGGGCCCGAAGAGCCGCACGGTCCCGTACACGGAGCCGTCCTACGAGCCGGACGGCACGATCGAGGGCTGGGTCGCGTTCGCCGTGCGCAGCCCGGTGCGGGCGGAGTCCGTACACGTCCCGTTCACGGTCACCTGCCGGGCGCCGAGCCCGTCGCCGAGCGCCTCGGACGGGACGGCTCCGTCCCCCTGAGGACGCCCCGGCACGGGCGAGGGGTGCCGGGCGCCGGCCCGGCACCCCTCGTCTCACGTCGTGCGGGTGCTCCGTACCGTCGTCGTGCCGCGGGTCACGCGGCGGAGGTGAACACCGGCAGGTAGCCGCCGGACTGGCCGGAGGCGGTGGGGTGGTACGACTCGTAGACGGGGAGGGTGAGGCTGTGCAGCCACGCCGAGCCCGAGCAGAGCTCGTGCCCGGTGAAGGTGCCCCGGACGTCGGCGAAGGCGAAGCCGTGGTCGGCGGCGCGCTTGGCGGTGACGGTGTCGAGGAGGTCGGCCGCGTCGTTGATGGCCCTGCGCTTGGTCTCGCTGAGGCCGATGCAGGTGGTGCCCAGCTTGTAGAAGCGCGGGTAGCCGAGGACGACGACACGGGCCGAGGGCGATCGGGAGCTGATGGCGTTGTAGACGGAGTCGAGCCGTGCGGGCAGCTGGTTGTCGGCGAAGTCCCTGGCCTGGTTGATACGGCTGAGGCAGGTGCTGTCGGAGCTGAGGACGCAGGTGGTCATCACGTCGGCGAAGCCGG
This sequence comes from Actinacidiphila glaucinigra, assembly GCF_900188405.1. Classification (GTDB taxonomy): domain Bacteria; phylum Actinomycetota; class Actinomycetes; order Streptomycetales; family Streptomycetaceae; genus Actinacidiphila; species Actinacidiphila glaucinigra. The sequence goes on from NZ_FZOF01000014.1 coordinate 108,016, forward strand.
CGTCGTTGCCGCCGATGCTGATGCTGACCAGGGTCGTCGAGGAGTTGAGGGGACCGAGCTGGTTGTTGAGCACGTCGGTCGTGGTCGCTCCGGAACACGCGGTGAAAGAGAACCCGGACGGGCTATGCGCGTTCGCCCACAACCGGGGGAACGCCTTGCTGCTGCGGTAGCAGCTGCCGCTCGCGCTGTCGTAGCTGCCGGCCCCGACTCCGGCGGAGTACGAGTCGCCGAGGGCCGCGTAGACGGGGCCGGCGGCGTGGGCGGAGCCGGCACCGAACAGGGCGAGTGCGGTGGTAAGGAGAAGTGCGGATGCGGCTGACACGAAACGGGACAGTCTCATGGAACCTCCCTTAGCAGGATCTCTGCCGCATCTTTCGTACCGCGCAGTAACACGTTCGGGAAGTGTCCATGCCAAGATTTCTTGACATGGACATTCCTGTCAGTCGAGCGATCGCCGCCGCACGCGCCGAATGTGACGCCGCCTCGGCCCAGGGGCTGCCGTTCGAACACAGCGCCCCCGCCGGGCGAACAGTTCGACGGAAATCGCCCACATCATGAGGGCCCGTCACCCCTTCGTGGGCGGCGGCTGCTTCTGTTCGCCCCTTCCTTGACGCACGCGCCCGAATTGAGCGACATTGAACTACTGCATCCGGCGTTTTGGGGGGCAAAGTCGCCAATGCAACCAACGCGTAGAGACAACGCATCCGGTCACCCGATCGGCAACGAATCACTTCCCTTGCTGGCGGGCGCCGCCGTGGGAGTCGGCGGGGTCGGGGCGGTGCTCGCGCTGGCGGACATCGCCTCGCCCGTCAGGGCACCTTTCACCTTCTTCTTCCTGCTGGCCGCCCCGGCGGCAGCGCTCGCCGGGGCTCTGCGCTCCCTCGACCCGCTGAGCCGGGCGGTGGTGGCGGCCGGCGGCACGATCGTGATCGACCTGCTGGTGGCGCAGGGCCTGCTGGCCCTGCACATGTGGTCGGTCCGCGGGGGTGTCGCGGTGATCGCGGCGCTGAGCGCCGCACTGTTCCTGCTGCCGCTGCTGCGGCACTCCCTTGCCCGGGCCGAGAGAAGGCGGACTCCGTAAAGTGGACATCACCGTGTACCGCCCCGGCGAACTCACCGCCGCCGACCGGGCGGAGTGGACCCGCGTGCAGGACCAGGCCGTCGCGTCGGGCAGCCCGCAGATGGGGAACCCCTTCCTGTCACCCGAGTTCACGCTCGCCGTGGCGCACCACCACCGGGGCGTGCGCATCGCCGTGGTCCGCGAGGACGGCGTCCCGGTCGCCTTCTTCCCGTACCAGCGCTCGGCGGCCGGCGTGGGCCGGGCCGTCGGGCTCGGGCTGTCGGACTGCCAGGGGCTGGTGCACCGGCCAGGCTTCCAGTGGGACGCGCGGGAGCTGCTGCGCGCCTGCGGGCTGGCCGTCTGGGAGTTCGACCACCTGATGGAGGGCCAGAAGCCCTTCGAGGAGGGCGCGACCGGGACGTACCCCTCACCCGTCATGGACGTGGAACACGGGTACGAGGCGTATCTCGGCCATCTTCGCGCGCACTCGCCCAAGTTCCTGCGGACCACACTCGCCAAGGAGCGCAAACTCGGCCGGGACGTCGGCGAGGTGCGCTACGTGCACGACGAGCGGGACGTCGCGGCGCTGCGGCGGCTGATGGCGTGGAAGTCCGCCCAGTACCGAAGAACCGGGCGCAGCGACCGCTTCGCCCGGCCGTGGATCGTCGAGCTGGTGGAGCACCTCTTCCACACCCGCACCGAGGGCTTCGCGGGGCAGCTGTCGGTGCTGTACGCGGGAGAACGGCCGGTCGCGGCGCACTTCGGGATGCGTTCGCCCGCCGTACTGGCCTGCTGGTTCCCGGCGTACGACACGGAGTTCTCGAAGTTCTCGCCGGGTCTGGTGCTGCACCTGCGGATGGCGGAGGGAGCCGCCGCCGACGGGGTGGCCCAGCTCGATCTGGGCCGGGGCCACAAGGAGTACAAGGAGTCGCTCAAGACGCGGGATCTGGCGGTCTCCGAAGGGTGGGTGACCCGCCGGCATCCGGTCGCGCTCGGACATCGCGCCCGGCGCGCGCCGGTGCGCGCGCTGCGCAACGCGGTGACGGCCCGGCCCGCGCTGCGGGAGCCTGCGGACCGATTCCTCAAGCGTGTGGGGCGGTTGCGCGCCGGCGCTCAATAGCGGACATTGCCGTACAGGCATGATCAATCAGACGACTCCATGGCAATTTCTTAAAACGGTATTCACTCTGTCAGGTATTGCCATAGGGTCTCAATCCTCAATATTGTCGTACATCCACCCGCGGCGACCTGTCATGCACAGCGGCTCAAGGGGAGGGCCAGAGAGTCGCGACAGGGCAACCGCGGGGCGCGGTAGGGGGGTGCCGTGCTCGGTCACCGTCACACGTGTGCCGAGCCGCGAACCGCGCGGCCGGTCACGCATGCCCGCTCACCCGGCCGGCCTGCGCACGGGACACCGACATGCCTGCCATGCGCGGGGTCCCGGGCGGGGTGAGACCAACCCCCCTTTCGAACCGGACACGCCACAGGGCCCGCCCGTGCGGGCGGCCCACCGGACGAGAGGGAAACACGACTCATGAGCTCCTTCGTGCGCCCGGCAGCCACCGGGCAGGCGCAGACCGCCGCGGTCCTGGCGCCTGACCATTTCACGCCGGTCTCCACGCACTTGGCCATCGCTCCGCTGGTCAGCGTGGTCATCCCGGCGATGAACGAGGCGGAGAACCTGCCGCACGTGTTCGCCACCCTGCCGTCCTGGATCCACGAAGTGGTCCTGGTCGACGGCAACTCCACCGACGACACCGTCCGCGTCGCCCGCGAACTGCGGCCCGACGTGCGGATCGTCGCGCAGACAGGCAAGGGCAAGGGCGACGCGCTGATCGCCGGCTTCACCGCCTGCACCGGCGAGATCATCGTCATGGTCGACGCCGACGGGTCGGCGGACGGCTCCGAGATCGTCTCCTACGTCTCCGCCCTGGTCGCCGGGGCCGACTTCGCCAAGGGCTCGCGCTTCGCCAACGGCGGGGGCACCGACGACATGACCCCCATCCGCAAGCTGGGCAACCGCGTGCTGTGCGCCGCCGTCAACGCCAAGTTCGGGGCCCGTTACACCGATCTGTGCTACGGGTACAACGCCTTCTGGCGGCACTGCCTGGACAAGATCACCCTGGACTGCACCGGCTTCGAGGTGGAGACCTTGATGAACATCAGAGTGGTCACGGCCGGTCTGAAGGTCCAGGAGATCCCCAGCCACGAGTACGTGCGCATCCACGGCGCCAGCAACCTGCGGGCGGTCCGCGACGGGTTACGCGTCCTCAAGGTCATCCTCAAGGAGAAGAACGAGCGCCGGGCGGCCCGCCGCGAGGGGGCCCGGTGACCCACGAGGACCTCCTCCGGGTGTCCGTGGTCGTCTGCGCGTACACCGAGGACCGCTGGGAGGACATCCTCGCCGCGGTGGCCTCGGTGCACGCGCAACGCCTCCCGGCCCACGAGGTGCTGCTGGTGGTCGACCACAACCCCGTCCTGCTGGCCCGGCTGACCCGCCGCTACGAGGGCACGGCCGTGCGGGTGCTGCCCAACGCCGGGCCGCGCGGCCTGTCCGCCGGCCGCAACACCGGCATCGCCGCGTCGAGGGGCGAGGTCGTCGCCTTCCTGGACGACGACGCCGTCGCCGAACGCGACTGGCTGCACTGGTTCGCCGACGCCTACCGGGACCCGCAGGTCTTGGGCGTCGGAGGGCGCACCCGCCCGGTGTGGGCCTCGGGGCGCCGGCCGCGCTGGTTCCCCGAGGAGTTCGACTGGGTGGTCGGCGCCTCCTACCGCGGGCAGCCCGCCGGCCGCGCCAGGGTCCGCAACGTGCTCGGCGGCAACGCCTCGTTCCGGCGGATCGCCTTCGACATCGCCGGGGGCTTCGCCACCGGCATCGGCCGGGACGGCGACCGGCGCCCACTGGGCTGCGAGGAGACCGAGTTCTGCATCCGGCTCGCCCAGGCCAAGCCGGGCAGCGTGCTGCTCGTCGACGACCGCGCCGTGATCTGGCACCGCGTCCCCGAGGCCCGGGAGCGCTTCGGCTACTTCCGCACCCGCTGCTACGCCGAGGGCCTGTCGAAGGCCCTGGTCACCCGGAGCGTCGGCACGGACGCCGGACTTGAGACCGAACGGCGCTACGCCACCCGCGTCCTGCCCGCCGGTGCGGCCCGAGGGCTGCGCGACGCCCTCCGCGGGCGTCCGGGCGGCGCGGCCCGGGCCGGCGCGATCGTCGCCGGCGTCGCGACGACGGCGACGGGCTACGCCGTCGCCAGGTTCCGCACCCGAGGGGAGGCCGGCCCGGCATGAGACCGAGCGCCGCGTCCCCGTCCGACCACAACGCACCGGGAGGTGCCCTCGCATGACCGAGCCGGCCGGGCAGGGGAGCGGTCCCGTGCCGATCCTGATGTACCACGCCGTCACCGACACGCCCGCGCCGGCCACGCGCGGGCTGTCGGTGACCCCCGCCGCCTTCGCCGGGCAGATGACGCTGCTCGGCGCACGCGGCTTCACCCCGCTCGGCACCGCGGAACTGGCGGAGGCGTGGCGCACGGGGCGGCCGCTGCCGCGCCGCCCCGTGCTGATCACCTTCGACGACGGCTACGAGGGCGTGCACCGGCACGCCCTCCCGGTGCTGAAGGGCCTCGGCTTCCCGGCGACGCTCTTCGTCTCCACCGGCTGGCTGCGCGGGCCGTACGAGCTGCCGGGCGCGGCACTGGACACCATGCTCGACTGGGACCAGGTGCGCGAACTGGACGCCGCCGGCGTGGAGATCGGGGGCCACAGCCACACCCATCCCCAGCTGGACCAGCTCGGCGACGAACGCCTCTGGTTCGAGGTGCTGCGCTGCAAGGAGGTCCTCCGCGACGAACTCGGCACGGCACCGGTGTCCTTCGCCTACCCGTACGGCTACTCCAGCCGTCGCGTACGGCGCGCCGTGCGCTTCGCGGGGTTCACCTCCGCACTCGCCGTCGGCAACGCCCTCGCGGACCGCCGCCGCCAGGCGCCGTACGCCCTGGCGCGGGTGACCGTGCGCCGCAGCACCGGGATCGAGGAGTTCGAGCGGCTGGTCGAGGGCCGGGCCGTCGCACGCAACTTCGCCGGGGACCGGGCACTGACCAAGGGGTACGCCCTGGTCCGCAGAGCCCGCCGCTGCCTGCGGAAGGTGCACGAGACCCGTGTCTGAGACGACCGCCACCACGAGCACCACCCCCACGGACCCCGAGGCGACCGCCCCGCCGCCGCCCGCCGCCACGGGCGGCGGCCCCGTCGACGGCGGCGCGGGCGGTGGCGCGTCCGCCCGGCGCGGCGGCAACCAGCTGTTCCGCAACGCGTACGCGCTGATGCTCAACACCGGTGTCTCCGCGGTCCTGGGCCTGGGCTACTGGCTCGTCGCCGCGCGCTACTACACCGAGGACGCGGTCGGCCAGGGCTCGGCGGCGATCGCCGCGATGAAGTTCCTCGCCGGGCTCACCGCCGTGACGCTCACCGGGGCGCTGGCCCGTTACATCCCGGTCTCCGGGCGCCGCACCGGCCGGCTGATCTTCGGTACGTACGCCGGGAGTTCGGCCGTCGTGGCGCTCGCGGCGGCGGTATTCCTGCTGACCCTGGACTTCTGGGGCCCCTCGTACCGGTTCCTGCACGGGCCCGTCAACGGGCTCGGCTTCCTCGCGGCGGTCGTCGGCTGGTCGCTGCTGACCCTGCAGGACGGGGTGCTGACCGGGCTGCGCAGCGCGGTGTGGGTGCCGGTGGGCAACACCGTGTTCTCCGCGGCCAAGCTGGCGCTGCTGGTGGGCATCGCCGCGGCGGTGCCCACCGCGGGGGTCTTCGTCTCGTGGGTCGCCGCGATCGCCCTGTCGGTCGTGCCGCTCGGCTGGCTGGTCTTCCGGCGGCTGGTGCCGCGGCACGTCAAGGCCACCGAGGGGACCACCGAACCGCCCCGGCCGCGCGAGATGCGGCGCTTCGTCGCGGGGGACGCGACCGGCTCCTTCTTCGCCCTCGCCGTGGTCTATCTGGTGCCGGTGATCGTGGCCTCCCAGATCAGCTCCGCGGACAACGCGTACTTCTACATCACGATGACGATCGGCGGCACGATCGACCTGCTGGCGATCAACATGGGTTCCTCGCTGACCGTCGAGGGCGCTCACGACCCCTCGCGGATCGCCGAGAACTGCCGGGCCGCGCTGCGCCGGATGGCCAGGATCATGGTCCCGATCGCCCTGTTCATGGTCGTCTTCGCCCCGCAGATCCTCGGCGTCTTCGGCGAGGGCTACGCACGGGAGGGCGCGCCGCTGCTGCGGCTGCTGGCGCTGTGCTCGCTGACCCGGGTCCTGATCGAGGTGTACTTCGGGATCCTGCGCGCCCAGAGCCGCACCGGCCTGCTCGCCCTTCTGCAGGGCCTGCTGTGCGTCCTGGTGCTGGGGCTGACCCTCGCGCTGCTGGGTCCGCTGGGCATCACCGGCGCGGGCTGGGCCGAGCTGGTCAGCCTGGTCGTCATCGCGGTGGTCTCGCTGGTCGGGCTGCGCCGGCTGATGTCCGGCACCTCCGGTGCGCCCGCAGGGACGGGGAACCCGCCGGACGGGCCCGCCGGCACCGCGCCGGAGGCGGCGACGGCGGAGAAGGCGGCCGAGGCGGAGGGCGCCGGTGAGGACCTGGAGATCGTCTACGGCACGCGCTGGGCGCGCGCCGCCGCCCTGGACAGCGACACGCTGCAGCTGGGCGTGCGCATGGACTTCGACCATCCCGAACGCCGCCCCTACGTGACGCCGCCGCAGGGCACCGCCGTGCCCGTGCCACCGGCCTTGCCACCGGCCGCTACGGCGCTCCCGGGGCCGTCGCCGTCCGCCGGGCCCCGGGATCCGGGCCCGCCGGCGCAGCCGCCACCGGAGGAGGGACGGCGCGGCCGCGCCATGCTGCTCGAACTCGGCGTGTGGGGGCTGCTGCTGGGCGCGCTCGGGCTGTACTGGCTTCCCCTGCGCGGCATGGACGACTCCTCGCTGGACGCCATGAACGGGCTCGGCCTGGTCTCCGTCCTGCCGCCGGCGACACTGGCCGGCGCGGCGCTGCTCGTCCTGGCGTTCGTCTGCGGCCTGTGGCTGCCGGGGCGCCGGCCGTGGCTCCTGGCGGCCGTCCTGCTGGCGACCGTGGTGTCCCTGCACGCGGTCCCGGCCGTGCTGGAGGAGCAGCCGCGGTTCGCGACGGCGTGGCAGCACGCGGGCTTCATCGACTACATCGGCCGGACCGGGGACGCCGCGCCCGACATGGACGCCCGGTTCTCGTGGCCAGGCTTCTTCGCGGCGGTCACGCTCGTCGCCTCGGCCTGCGGGGTCACCGACCTCACCGAGGTGCTGCGCTGGTGGCCCACGGCCGTCCAGTTGCTCGCCCTGGCCCCGCTGGCGCTGCTGCTGCGCTCGGTGCGGGCCGGCCGGCGGGCCAAGTGGTGCGCGGCGTGGCTGTTCGCGCTGTGCGGCTGGGTGGGGCAGGACTACTTCTCCCCGCAGTCCGCCAACTACCTGCTCTACCTGATGTTCGTCGCCGTGCTCCTGGTGTGGTTCCGTGCCGCCGGCCCGCCCGCGGGAAGGCTCATCCCGGGCGAGGCCGACGTACCGCCGGTGGGCCGGAGCGACCGGGCGCTGCTGCTGGCACTGCTGGTGGGGTTGTTCGCCGCCTCCGTCGTCAGCCACCAGCTCACCCCGTTCGTCATGCTCGGCGTGCTGACGGTGCTGGTGCTCGTCCGCCGCTCGACGCCGCGCGGGCTGCCGCTGTTGTGCGGGGTGCTGCTGGTCGGGTGGATCTGCTTCGTCGCCGAGCCGTACTGGTCGGGTCACTTCGACGAGCTGTTCGGCGGCATGGGCTCGCTCGGCGGCAACGTCTCCTCCAGCGTGTCCGGGCGCATCGAGGGCGGCAGCACCGTCCACAAGCTGGTGCTGTACGTGCGGGTGGCCCTGGCCGGCGCGGTCATGGCGCTGGCGGTCCTGGGGTGGCTGCGCCGCCGCTGGGCGGGGATCGGCGACCGGGCGCTGCTGGTGCTGCTGGTCGTGCCCTTCCTGGGCTTCGGCATGCAGTCCTACGGCGGCGAGATGGCCCTGCGGGTGTTCCTCTTCGCCCTGCCCGGAGCCTGTGTGCTCGGGGCGCTGGCGATCTTCCCGCGCAGCTCCTCGGACCGCGGATGGCGCGGGCCCGTCGCCGCGCTGCTCGCCGGCTGGGTGCTCATCGCGGGCTTCCTCGTGGCGCGCTGGGGCAACGAGTCCTTCGAGCGGGTCCGCACGGGCGAGGTCGCGGCCATGGAGTACGTGTACGAGCACGACAAGCCCACCGCGCGGGTGGTCTGGCTCAGCACCGACCCCGTGGACGACGTCACGCCCAGCCTGCCGTGGAACGCCCGCGACATGGAGCGCGTGACATACGTGCCGGTACTCGCCCCGCGCGACCCGGTGCTGGTCGGTCCGCTGGTCGAGGCACTGCGCGACGCCGGGCCCAACTCCTACCTGATGGTGTCGCGCGGGCAGAACACCTATCTGCAGCTCGACGCGGGCTTCTCGGCGACCTGGCCGGACAAGCTGCTGCGCTCCCTCGACGCGCGTCCCGAGCTGCGGCCGGTGCTGCGCGACGAGGACGCGACGCTCTACGAGCTGCGGGAGCAGCCCACCGACTGGGCGGTACCGGAGCCGCGGCCCGGACGTGTCTTCCCGGTCGTCACCTGGAACGCCTGGACGGCGGCGGGCGTGCTGGCCGGGGTGGCACTACTGGTGCTGCTCGGCGCTCGCGAGCTGGCCCGTGCCACGGTGCCCGAGGCGCTGCGGCGGCGCGGCATGCGGATCTCGCTGCTGGCGGCGGTGCCGCTGCTGCTGGTGTTCCTGGCGGCCACGGTCGTGAGGTTCCTGACCCTGCACTGACCGGACGTGCCCCCGCCGGCAGCGGCGGGGGCACGCCGGGGGACGCCGGGGGAACACCTGTCCGGGCCTCCGCGTTGTCGTGGCAGGAGTGAAGGAGGTGGCCCGATGACCGAGGACCAGCGCCCCGACGAGGCCGCACAGGACGAGGCCGCGCAGTCCCGCCGTGCCCGGTTCGGGAAGCTGCCGGACCGGATACGCCCGGAGGACACCTTCGTGGAGACCCCGGCCACGCCCCCGGCCCCCGGCAGGGACACCTTCAACCCGGACGAGTGGCTGATCCGCAACGTGGGCTGACCGGGGCGTTCCGGCCGGTGGGTGGGTGCGGGTCCGTCTCTCGCCCTTCGGGCGCGAAGCGGCTGGCTGCGGACAGGAGGGTGGGGCTACCCTCCTCGGCGGTGTGCGGGGCGGTGGTCGGCGGGGGTTCAGGCTCCGGAGCGGGGCCGGTTGTTCGTGCGGTTCCGGTCTCGTTGCCGTCCGCGGGTGCAGATGGCCGGTGGCCACGCCCACCGTTCGTGGGTGGCGCGCCCGCCGTAACCGGCGTCTGCGGGTGCTTCCCCGACATCGGGCCCTGCTCCGCCGACACAGTCGGCGAAAGCAGGCCCGATCTCCCGCAGACCCCTCACCAGCACCCCGAAGCACCCGCGGACGCGGGTTACGGCGCGCGCGCCCACCACCCACCGAGGGCGTGGAAGCGCCCATCTGCACCGCGGACGGCAACGAGACCCCCGCCACCGGAAACGAAACCGCTCCGGAGCCTGAACCCCCGCCACGCGCAAACCCGCAGGACGCCGCGCAGGCCGGCCCCCACCCTGCCCTCCGCAGCCAGCCGCTTTGCGCCCGGAGGGCGCGAGACGGCGGGACAGCCGCACCACCACCGCAACCACACCCCCACCGCCACCCACCTAGCCGCGGCGCAACCAGCGGATGCCGTAGGCGGGGAGGTCGAAGGAGCGGCCGTCGACCTCGGCGCCGATCGTGCGGCCGAGCGTGTTGACGACCAGGACGGTGCGGTCGTCGGCGAGGACGCGGACGTTGGGCCGGTCCTCGTCCGCGACGGGGACCTCACGGAAGCGCGTGCCCGGCGGGAACGCGGCGGCGAAGCGCCGGAGCAGGTCCATCATCGGCAGCTGCTCGCCGCCGCCCGAGGCGAGTTCCGTGCTGGTCCACAGGCAGCCCGGGCAGGTACGGCCGCGTTCCTGGGGGTTCCAGTAGAAGGCGGTGTCGGCGCCGCCGCGGGCGAGTTCCATCATCGCGGTGGCCTGCACGGCGGTGCGGTGGGGCTCGTCCCAGCCGGTGCTGCCGTCGTCGGGCTCCACGTACCACTCGGCCCACCACAGGGGCAGCCCGCCGCTGCGTTCCTCGAGCCAGCGGCCGACCGCCGCGAACTTCTCGGTGGCGGCGAACTCGTCGGGCCGCATGCGGTCGTCGCGGCTGGTGCTGGAGCCGTCGGCGACGATGAAGTCGGCGCCGGCCTTGTGCTCCAGCCAGTAGTCGACGGCGTCGAGGACCCGCCGGTCGGCGGCGCCCCAGGGGCCCTTGAGGGTGCCGGAGGCGTCGCCGTTGCCGTCGTCGCCCGGGGCGAAGCTGTCCATGACGAGGTAGGGGCCGCCGACGAGGTTGCCGGGGTTCACCTGCTTCAGGGCCCGGAAGACCCGGTTGTAGAGGTCGGTGTAGCCCTCGTAGTCCCAGCGCTGCCGGCCGTCGTTCCAGAAGCCCTTGAACTCGTTCCACACGATGAAGTGCCGCACGTCCGGGTAGCGGCGGGCCACGGTGGCCGCGAGCGCGGCGAAGTCGTCGAAGTGCGCGCGGTCGGGGGCCACCTCGAGCCGTGACCAGTCCGTCGTCCCGGCCTTGCCGCCCTTCATCCAGTCCGGGGCGCAGCACAGGGTGATGACGGGTGTGCCGCCGCTGGCGCGGACCAGGTCGACACGGTCGTCGAGCTCCCCGAAGTCGTACGTCCCGGGCGAGGGTTCGGGGTTGTCGGCGCCCCAGCCCATGATCGCCTGGTTCTGCGGCAGCGAGCGCATCGACAGCAGCCGTTCCGCGGACCGCTTGGCCGTGCCGCCGCCGTGGTCCGCGCTGTACTCGGTGTGGGTCAGCCCGAAGCCCAGCCCGGTCGTGGGCCTGCCGGTGGGCGCGGTCGAGGGACCGTGCACCCCGCCGCCCGCGCCGCTGCTGCCGCGCGCCGTATTGCCCGCGCCGCCCCCGATGTCGCACATCGCCAGCAGGAGGACCAGTGCGGCCACACCGATGCCAAGGAGCACGGTGGCCCCTCGCCGCCCCGCCCCCGGCAACCCCATACGCACGTTCGCATGACGTCCCATCACCCGCCAGGGTAACCGCCGTGATGCCCGGATCGGGCCGATTTCACCGGCAGTTCAGGGATTCCCGGGGATTCCGCCACTCCGCAAAAACCCGGTGCGAATGCGGACCTTGTGCCGGATCATGAGCGGCATGCCCGACGCAACGCCCCCGCATCGCGCCCTGTCCATCCGTCTCGGCATGAACGACGACGACTCGCCGTCGGACGCCGTCGACGCCCTGTTCCTCAGCCGCTTCGTCACCGGCGAGCAGCCCTACTCGTGCGGTGCCTCCCTCGACCGGGTCAAGTCGGGGCTGACGCTCGTCCCGGGCGGCGGATCGGTGCTGCGCTCCGCGCGGGACAAGGACCGCGCCGCGACCCTCGCCGAGGGCGAGGGCTGGACGATCCTCGTCTCGCGCTGGCACCGCCGGGCCGATGTGACGGTGACGGCGGTCAGCGAGGAACTGGCGCAGCGCGTCCTGGCCGAGGCCGTCGAGGACGCCGAGGACCAGCCGGAAGCGCAGCCCGACGACGTGACCATGGGTTTCTGGTACGTCGCCCCGCGCCGCGGGCCGCACCGCATCACGCGGCAGATCAGCGCCGCCCCCTGGGACGACGTGCGGGGCAACTACACCGCCCCGGTGGCCGATGCCATGGACGGGCTGATGAAGCTCACCGCCGACGACGTCAGCGGCCGGCTGCTGCTCCTGCACGGCCCGCCGGGCACCGGCAAGACCTCCGCGCTGCGCACGCTGGCCCGTGCGTGGCGCGACTGGTGCCAGGTGGACTGCGTCCTCGACCCCGAGGTGCTCTTCAACGACGTCGGCTACCTGATGGAGATCGCCATCGGCGAGGACGACGCCGAAGGGCCGGGCCGCTGGCGGCTGCTGCTCCTGGAGGACTGCGACGAGCTCATCCGCGGCCAGGCCAAGCACCAGACCGGCCAGGCGCTGTCGCGGCTGCTCAACCTCACCGACGGCCTGCTCGGCCAGGGCCGCAACGTCCTGGTCGGCATCACCACCAACGAGGACCTGGAGCGGCTGCACCCGGCGGTGGTCCGCCCCGGCCGCTGCCTGGCCCGGATCGAGGTCGGCCCGCTGACCCGCGCCGAGGCGACCGGGTGGCTCGGCACGTCCGAGGGCATCGGCCGGGACGGCGCCACGCTCGCCGAGCTGTACGCGCTGCGCCGCGCCGCCTCCTCGGCCGGCGGCACCGCGCTCCCCCACCAGACGACCCCGGCCTCCGCCTCCGGAGGCCTCTACCTCTGATGGCCGGGGGTCCTCCCGGCGCGAAGGGGAGGATACGCACCCGCACCCCGGCCGAACTGCGCCGCGTCCGCCGCCCGCGGTCGCACGGCTGCTGGGACCACCTGTACGCGGCGCCGCTGTGGCCGCTGCACGGCGCCAACCTGGGGACGCTGCTGCGTACCTGCGACGCGGTCGGCGCGTGCCTGGTCGTCCCCCGCTTCCCCTGGGTGCCGGAGGCGCTCGCCCGCGGCAACACCCTGCGGCGGCCCGCCTGCGTCCACTGGACCGGTGATCCCCTGCGCTGGCTGCAGCGGCAGCGCGACCGCGGGGCGCACGTCGTCGGCGTCGAACTGGCCGACGAGGCCGTACGGCTGGCGGACCTGCCCGCCGCGCGGCGCACCACCGTCGTCGTGCTGGGGCACGAGCAGCAGGGCATCCCGCCGGAGGCGCTCGACCTGCTCGACCTCGCCGTCGAGATCCCCATGGTGGGCACGGGCGCCAGCCTCAACGTCGCGGTCGCCGGCTCGCTGGCGCTCTACAAGCTGGCCGGGCTGCTGTGAGCGGGGCGGGCTACTCCTCGTACGCGGCGCGCAGCGCCTCCCCCACCGCGGCCTCGGCGGTGGTCCGGTCGAGACCGAGGCGCCGGACGCGCTGGGCGTAGGCGGACGCGGCGGCGGCCGCCTCCCGGGCGGCGGCGTCGCCCGCGGCCGCGACGAAGGTGCCGTTGCGGCCGCGGGTCTCGATCACACCGTCCGTCTCCAGGGCGCGGTAGGCCTTGGCCACGGTGTTCGCCGCCAGCCCGAGGTCGTCGGCGAGGCCGCGGACGGTCGGCAGCCGGTAGCCGACCGGGAGGGCGCCGGAACGGGCCTGGTCCGCGATCTGCTCGCGCAGTTGCTCGTAGGGCGCGGTGGCCGCGTCGGGCCTGACGGTGATCTTGAGGCTCACGGTGTGTCGTCCTCCCGGCGGGACGGATCGGCGCTGTTTGTCGCGGCCATTGTGCTGCACGCGCCGTCCGCGAGGACGACGGCGCGGCCGGGCCCCGCCGGGTCGTGGGCGATCGTGTCGCCCGGCTCGTGCAGGTGCAGCACGAAGCGCTCGCCCGCCCGGTACGCCTCCAGGCCGGCCCTGCAGTAGGCCACCATGTCGTCCGGCAGCGCCTCCAGGGGGAACCAGCCGAGCTCCGAGCACTTCTCCGGCTCGCGGTTGACCGGTTCGTGGACCCCGCCGTCCGCCTCGAAGAACCAGCCGATGCGCTCGCCCCCGCCGGGCGCGCGGTGCTGCATGACGAGGGCGACGGAGACGTCCTCGGGCCGCAACGCGACACCCACCTCCTCGTGGGCCTCGCGGATCATGGCGGTCAGGACGTCCTCGCCGTCCTCGACATGGCCGGAGGGGGCGTGCAGCAGACCGTCGGCATACCCGGTGTTGACCCGGCGGCCGAGCAGGACCTCGTCGCCGCGGCGCAGGACGAGGTGGACGTCGACGATCTCCGTGTGCCTGCGGGGCTGCTTGATCCGCACGACCGCGGCGTAGCGCTCGTCGTGGACCGGGCGGCCCCACAGCGCGGTGTCGTGGGCGAGCTGCTCGACCTGGGTGTGCTCGGCGAGCGGCCGTACCATCGCGGCGAGTTCCGCGGCACCGATGCCCGCGGGTTCGGACTCTCCCCAGCGGCCCTCGACCAGCACCAGGCGTCCGCCGCGGCGCAGCAGCCGGGCCCAGCGGCGCAGCGCCGCCACCGGGTCGGGGAGCGCCCACAGCATGTGCCGGACGAGCACCACGTCGAACCTGCCCTCCGCGACGGGCGGTTCGACCGCGTCCCCGAGCAGGACGCGGGCCCCGGTACCGGCCAGTTTCGCCCGGGCCAGCGCGGCCATCCGCGGTGAACGGTCGACTCCGGTCACCCGGTGCCCCTGTTCGGCGGCGAGCAGCGCGAGGCTGCCCGTACCGCAGCCGAGGTCGAGCACGTCCGACGGGGCGCCCGGCAGCCACCCCCGCAGCCGGTCCCCCCACGCCTCCCGCACGGCGGGCTCCCGCAAGCCGTGGTCCGGCTCCTCGTCGAAGCGGTCGGCCACGGTGTCCCAGTACGCGTCACTGCTGAGTTCGCCCACGCCGTGATCCTTCCACCCCCCACTGACAACGCCTCCGGCGTCTCCCCCGGCGAGACGCGGCGGAACCCGGTGGGCGCCGCCCGCATCAGGCCCGGCGTCCAAAAGCCGGCGAGCCGTCGCCCGGCACCACGCACCTGCGCCGGCGTCAACGGCCGCTCCCCAACCGAACAGCAGCCATGGCGATCCCCCACCGCGCGAAGGCCGCCCGGCGCCCCCGGCGGAACCCGGTGAGCGCGCCAGCCGCATGCGGCGTAATGGTCGAGGGCGGGCAGTCTCCGGAGGCCGGGACGCCTCCTGGCCGTGGCCGGCGGGGCGCCCCCGCGGATTCCCGGCGGAGCGAGGCAGATCCCACCGCGGCCGAACGCCACCGGCACTCGCGGCGCGGGGCGCGGGGCGCGGGGCGCGCAGGGGCGTCAGCTCAGGCCCAGGTTCCGGTAGCGGGTGCGGCGGGCCGCGAGGCGGACGGCGCGGGGCCGGGTCCGCAGGGCCGCGAGTTCCGCGCCCAGGACGGCGCCGAGGCGGGCGAGGAACGCCTCGGGCTCGTCCGCCGCGTCGGGCGCCTCCTCCACCACGCGGTCGACGATCCCGTGCGCGGCCAGGTCCGCCGAGCGCACCCCCTGGCGCCCGGCCACCTCGTACGCCCGCTCCGTCGTCCGGTATAGGATCGCGGAGGCCCCCTCGGGCGGCAGCGGGGAGAGCCACGCGTGCCGCGCCGCGACCACCCGGTCCGCGGGCAGCAGCGCGAGCGCGCCCCCGCCGGCGCCCTGCCCGAGCAGCAGGCACAGCGTGGGCGCGGGCACGGTCATCAGATCGGCGAGGGAGCGGGCGATCTCGCCGGCCAGGCCGCCCTCCTCGGCCTCCCGGGACAGCGCGGCGCCCGCCGTGTCGACGACGGACAGCAGGGGCAGGTCCAGTTCCGCCGCGATGCCCATGCCGCGGCGGGCGACCCGCAGGCCGGCCGGGCCGAGCGCGGGCGGCCGCCCGTCGCCGGTCTCCCGCCGGTCGTGGCCGAGGACGACGCAGGGTGTGCCGCCGATCCGGGCGAGCGCGAGCAGGAGTCCGGGGTCCCGCTCCCCCGCGCCGGTGCCGCTGAGCGGGGTCACGTCGCGGGCGGCCACGGTCAGCAGGGCGCGCAGCCCGGGCCGTTCGGGCCGCCGGGAGCGCCGGATGGACTCCTCGGCCGTGGCGACGGGGACGGCCGGGGCGCGCACGGGCCCGGCCCCTGCGGGGTCCGGAGCGCCCGCCGTGTCGCCGCACAGCACCCCGAGGGCGCGAGCCGCGGCGTCCGCGAGCTCCCCGGAGGGCAGGACCGCGTCGACGATGCCGTTGGCCAGCAGGTTCTCCGCGACCTGGACGCCGGGCGGGAACTCCTCCCCGTACAGGGCCTCGTGGACCCGGGGGCCGAGGAAGCCGATGAGCGCGCCGGGTTCGGCGGCGGTGACGTGCCCGAGGGAGCCCCAGGAGGCGAAGACCCCGCCCGTGGTCGGGTGCCGCAGATGGACCAGGTAGGGCAGGCCCGCGGTCTTGTGGTCGGTGATGGCCGCCGCGACCTTGACCATCTGCAGGAACGCGATGGTGCCCTCCTGCATCCGCGTCCCGCCCGAGGCGGGCGAGGCCAGCAGCGGCAGCCGCTCGCGGGTGGCCCGTTCGACGGCCCGTACGAGGCGTTCGCCCGCGGCGACGCCGATCGAGCCGCCCAGGAAGCGGAACTCGCCCGCGACGACGGCGACCCGGCGGCCGCGGATCCGGCCCTCGCCGGTGACGACCGACTCGTCGAGCCCGGTGCGCTCACGTGCGCGGGCGAGGTCGGCGCGGTACCCGGGGTCGTCGAGGTACCCGGGCAGGGCGGTCACGGGCCCGTCCCAGCCGTGCCAGGTGCCGGGGTCGACGACGGCGTCGATGAGCTCGAGGGCGGCCGCGCGGCGGCGCGTCGGTTCGGTCATGGCGTCACCCTAGGCTGCCCGCCGTGGCCTGTGGCCAGGGCCAACACCTCACGGAACACGGGGCGGAGGTCACTCGAACGGCGCAACTCCATCACGGTCCGGAGGTCGTTGTGGGGATGTGGTCACAGTCGATCCCCAGAACGCGCCGGGTGCGCCGTCCGGGAGTGAGGTCCCCCGGACGGTCCCGGCGCCCATCCGCCGCAGCCGTCCGTACCGCCCGATGGAGGGCGTCCCCCTCGGGGAATGGGTCTTCGTCCCGGGAACGGCGGGATTCTTCGGTCGGAGTTCGGACGCCTACATCGAGCGCGGCGAGGAGCACATTCCACTCGTGTACTGCTCTTCGGAACTGGAACGGTTCGCCGACGAAATGCTCGGGATCGAGGGGGATTTCACCCGCCGCTGCTCCGGAATCGATCTGGATGCGAGGTATTAGGGCGTGCATTCCCCGTATCCCCCGCCCACGCCCGGCTCCGACAGGAATTCCTTCATGCCGCCTTTGCAGGACCGTTTCCGCTTCGAGAACGACGTGCCGTACGAGGACCACCTCAACGGGCACACCATTTACAGTCCCCGCCAGGCCCCGGACGACACCTCGGGGAACGGCGTCTTCTCCGCCCCGGACTACGACGTCCTGAACGGGGTGTGGACGTCCGAGGAGGAATTGGCCCAGCTCCTCGAACCCCCTTTGCTGGACGACGTGGACGAGGACGAGGAGGACGACGTCTTCGCCGTGCCCTCCCCGGAGGCCGCGACCCACGAACTGCCGCTCACCCGGCACCGGCACCGCCGGATCCGCCGGGCGGCGCTGCGGCAGAAGATGACCCGGACCCAGACCCTCAGCTTCGTCGTCGCGGCGGTCGCCGCCACCATCGTGGCCATGGTGAGTGTGCTCGGCGGGATGGTCGCCCACGACCCGCTGCGCCACATCGCCGCCACCGACGGGGCGTCGGGGCTGGCGGACTGGTGGCCGCTGCTGGTGTACGGCCCTTGGATGGTGGCCTCGTTGTCGATCCTGCGGGCCGCGCTGCACCAGCGCCGCGCCCCGCACTCCTGGGCGGTCGTGCTGCTCTTCTCCGTCTTCGCGATCCTGTTCTGCGTCGCCTCCGCTCCCCGGACGATCACCGACTGGACCGTGGCCAGCCTCCCCGCCATCGCGGCGCTGTCCTGCTTCCACCAGCTCGTGCGGCAGATCACCCTCACCCACCCGCCGCGCCGCACCTCCCGCAGCCGGCACTCCTCCTGACGCCGTGCCCCCTCCCCGGCCCGTCGACCGGGCCGGGGCCGCGGCGGGCCGCCGGGACCGCTCAGCCGGTGCCTCCGGCCGATCCTCCGAACGGCGGAAAGGTCAGGCCGATCGGCATGAGCCGGATGAGGCCCCCGCACGCCCACATGTCCGGCAGCGGGGCGGCCGTGAGCGGCCGGGAGTCACCGGGGATCCGGACCCGGGCGCCGTAGGGGGGAGCCCACCCGCCGGTCGCATCGCACTCGGGACGCCGCTCGTCCGACCAGAGAAGGCCGTACGAGGTCTGCTCCCCCGGTGCGAGCACGACGAGGTCGGCCGTGAGCCCCGGGACACGGGTGACGGTGACCGACCTCGGTTTCGTCGTGTCGGGCCCCTTGCCGCAGTCGGAGTTCGGATCGTCGGCGCCGTTGCAGACGACCGGTATGCCGTCGCCGAAGACCTCCAGTCCTGCCCAGCCCTGCAGCGAACAGGTGCCGTGGGAGGCGTTGCGCAGCACGATCTGCGCAAGGTATTCGCCGACACGACCGCCGGGCTGCCGCTCGGCGAACCGCCCGGCCATGGCCGTCAGGTCCACCGATCGGCACTTGGGCGCGGCCTCCTGCGGCGGCGCCTGCCGAGTGGTCGCTCGCGTGCCCGCGTGCGCCGGCCGGGACGCGGTACCTCGCGGGCGTGAGGGCGGCGTGGACTGCCGCGACGGCGGTGGCGCGGACACCGGCGGCACGGACCGCGGCGAGGGGGGAGCCGAGACGGCGCGCGACGGGGCTCCGGCGAGCCCCGAGTCGTCGGGGGGAGGCGGCGTCGCACAGCCCGCCAGGGCGCAGAGCAGCACCACGACGGCCGGGACGCACTTCCTGATGATCCTCACGCCGGGAACCCAACTACATCAGGGGCTTTTTCAGAACAGGCCGGACACGTCGTTCAACGCGCCTTAACGCCCCCGCCGTTTCAGCGGCCGCCCTCGGAGCCGGTGAGGTCGCGCTCCGGGCGCGTCCCGCATCCTCAGCCCCCGCTTAGCGATGCCTTAACGCCGCCATAAAGATCGTCCGCAGGTCCCCCGAACAGGGGTTCCGCCCCTGCGGCGCGGCTAGCGTGCTGATTCGCCGATGCCCGTCGGCGCCGCGCACGGGGGCGGCGCCGACGGGGTCCCGGCACCCCGCGCACCCCGGGCCACCGCCGAAGGAGAACCCCACCATGACCGCACGCCGCAGGGCCGCCCTGGCCGCCGTCCTCGGGATCGGACCGCTCGCACTGACCGGGCTGGCGGCAGGACCGGCGGGCGCGCACGGCACCATGGGCGGCCCGGTCAGCCGGGTGCTGACCTGCTACGCGGAGAACCCCGAGAACCCGGCGTCGGCGGCCTGCCGGGCGGCGGTCGCGGCGGGCGGCACACAGGCCTTCTACGACTGGAACGGGGTGCGCATCGGCGACGCGGCCGGGCGCCACCGTCAGCTGATACCGGACGGCAGGCTCTGCAGCGCGGGCAACGAGGAGTTCAAGGCCCTGGACCTGGCACGGGCCGACTGGCCGGCGACGCGGATGGCGCCGGGACGTCAGGACCTGGCGTACCGCGTGACGGCCCGCCACAAGGGCTCGTTCGAGCTGTACATGACGAAGGCGGGGTACGACCCGTCGAGGCCGCTGACGTGGTCGGACCTGGACGCGCGGCCCTTCGCGAAGGTCACCGACCCTCAGGTGCGGGACGGCAGTTACGTCCTGCCGGTGGACGTGCCGGCCAGGTCGGGGCGCCAGCTGATCTACGCGATCTGGCAGCGCTCGGACAGCCCGGAGGCCTTCTACTCCTGCTCGGACGTGGTCTTCGGCGCGGACACCGGCAAGGCCCCCGAGGCGCCCGCCGCGCCCGCGACCTCGGCCCCCGCCACGACCGGGGCCCCCGGCACGGCCACGACCGCCCCCGCGCCCACCGCCTCCGTGCCGGACGACGCGCGGATCGCCGCCGGGGCGGACCGGTCGACGGTGCGCCACCGCCATCACGCGCAGACCGTCGCGGAGGGCTCGGCGAGCCCGCTCGCGGAGCCGTCCGCGACGGCGGAGACGTCCCCGTCCGGCGCGGACCTCGCGCAGACCGGGAGCAGCAGCACCGGCACGACCTCGCTGATGGCGGCGGGGGCCGCCGCCGTCACGCTCGGTGCGTCGGTGCTGCTGCTCGCCGCCCGCAGGCGCCGGGCGGGGAACGTCGGCTGAGGCGGACCGTCAGCTGAAGACGTCCCCGCAGTCGGTCGCCTTGGCGTGCGCCGGGTCGAGGGCGTTGGCCGTCTCGTGGAACACGATGCGGTCGGTCAGCCCGGCGAAGACGTGCTCGGACAGGTCGAGCGGGCACAGGTCCTGCAGCACCACGTTGCGCACGTCGGGGCCGGACAGGAACTGCGAGGTGTACGGCGTCACGACCTCGTCGTACTTGGTCGCGATCACCGTGTACCGGACGCCGGGGAGGGTGTCCCCGCCGGCGTTCAGCTTGGTGAGGAAGGCCGATCCGGCCATCTGGTCGGTCAGTCCCTGCGGGGTGAGGTGCTCGATGGCCTCGGCCGCCCCGGGGAAGTAGGGCAGCAGTTTGAGCAGCCCGCCCAGGTCGGTCCCGTGGTTGCTGGGCGCGATGCCGACGAGCGCGTTCACCTTGGGGGCGCCGCCCAGGAACTTCATGTAGTAGCGCGGCATCATGCCGCCCTGGGAGTGCCCGACGATGTCGACCTTGCCCGCGCCGGTGGCCGCGAGGACCCGGTCGACGTGGTCGGCGAGCTGCTGGGAGGACGCGGTGATGGGGCCGAGCCCGTGGAAGAGGGGTACACCGGGCAGTTGGCCGTAGTCGAGGGAGTAGACGCAGTAGCCCCGCTTGACCAGGTAGGGCGCGAGGCCGAGCCAGTTGTCGATGGAGTTGCCGAGGGTTCCGTGGACGAGGACGACGGGCCGCGGGTGGGCGGCGGACGGCTTGCAGGACCAGTTGTTCCAGCCGCTGCTCGCGGTGGCGCCGGCGGCGGTGGCCGCGGCGTTGACGGTCGCGGCGGCCTTGGTGCCGGACGCGGGGGCCTTCGCCAGTGCGGCGGTGGTGGTGTCCGCCAGGACGGGGGTGGCGAAGAGGGCGGCGGTGAGAGTCAGCGCGGAGAGGAGCCGGAGCGCTGATCGCGGTCTGATGGGCAGCATCGAGCGATCTCCTCGCAGGTGGGGGAATGACTGGCTCCCGTGCAGCCTGTGATCCGGATCACCAGAGTGCTGAGCTTCCGTCAATTTACGAGCGAGTAACAAACGTCGCCAGCTACCGGTCGGTAAAGAATTCATCACGTCGGCTTCACGTCGATGTGATAATGGGCCGTCAGGCCGCACCCGACAGCGTGGCGGGCATCAGTGCCCGCGGGCCGAAACGGGCCCGCGCCCGGTCCGCGACCGCCTCGATCCGGCGCGCCTTCTCGTCCCCCGGGTCCAGGCTGAGCTGCAGCGTCGCGAGGCCGGCGTCCGTCAGCCCCTCGGCGCGCAGCGCGAGTCCGCGCACCCGGGCGCGCTGCAGCCCCAGCCCCTCGTAGAGCCGGTACGCGGCATCTGCGAGGGCCGCGCCGTGGCCGCTCGGTTCGGGCAGCGCGCGGGTGCGGGTGGTCGTGGAGCGGTCGGCGTAGCGGACGGTGAGGGTCAGTGAGCGCGTGACCCGGCCCGACGCGCGCAGCGAGGAGCCCAGTTCCTCGGTGAGCGACAGCAGGGCGCGGCGGTGCCGCACCGGGTCCAGCTCGTCGTGGCCGAAGCGGCGTTCGGCACCGGCCGAGCGGGCGGGGGCGTTCGGGACGACCGGGGCCGGGTCGATGCCGCGGGCCCGCTCGTGCGTCCTGCGGCCCGCCGCGGCGCCCAGGATCCGCTGCAGGGTGCTCAGGGGCGCGGCCGCGACCCGTCCCACGGTGTCCAGGCCGTACGTGCCCAACTGCCGTGCCGTCGCCGGGCCGACGCCGTGCAGCGCCGCCACCGGGCGCTCGGCGAGGAAGGCCGCCACGGCCGCGGGGTCGGTGGGCGCGGCGCGCACCGCGCCCTCCGGTCCCCCCTGTGCGGCCATCCGGGCGAGCAGCGGGTTCGGCCCTACGCCGATCGTGCAGTCCACGCCGTGGAGCGCGAGCAGCCGCACCCGCAGCAGCGTGGCCAGTTCGGCGGCGTCGCGCCCGAAGTAGCGCAGCGCCCCGCGGACGTCGGCGAGCGCGGCGTCGGGCGGCAGCGCCTGGACGACGGGGGTGAAGCCGCCGAGCAGCGCGAGGAGTCGCTCGTACAGCGCCTCGGCGGCGTGGAAGTGCACGTACAGCACGTGCAGGTCGTCCGTCATCGTCCCGCGCTCCCCGGGCTGGAGTGCCACAGCTTGCGGCCGGTCGGAGCGCCCTCGCCCGCGGGCCGCAGATCGGCCCAGGGGTGCATCTCGTAACCGGTGGACATCCGGACCCGGCGGCCCTCGGGCGGGGGCGCGGGGAGGTCGGCGGGTTCGCCCGGGGTCTCGGCCAGGCGTGCCGCGACCGCCTCCAGGCCGCCCTCCTTGCGCAGTTCGACCAGCTCGGCCAGGTTCCACGCGGCGGCGCCGACGACGGACAGGCTCTGCGGTCCGCGGCGCTGGACCACCCCGCGGACCAGCAGCAGCCAGGAGTGGAAGACGGTGTGGGCGCAGGCCTCGTGGCTGTCGTCGAAGAAGGCGAGGTCGACCAGGCCGGTGCCGTCGTCGAGGGTGGTGAAGACGACCCGGCGCCCGGAGCGGATGGGCGGGGTCTGGGTGGCCGCCTTGGCCCCGGCGACCAGCACGGTCCCGCCGTGCCGCACCTCGCGCAGCCGGTTCGCCGGGATCGCGCCCAGCTCCTCCAGGAAGGCCAGGTGGTCGTCCATCAGATGGCGGGAGGCGTCCATGCCGAGGACGCCGAGTTCGGCGCCGAGCCGTTCGCCGTCGTCCATGTCGGGCAGGCCGATCGGCGCGAACGCCGGCTCGCCCGCCCCCGCGGTCAGGGTGAGCTGGCCGTCGTACGCGGAGGCCCGGCCCTGCCGGTGCACCTCGGCGACCTGGAGCAGCATGTCGCGGCGGTTGCCCCCGAAGGGATCCAGCGCGCCGACCTGGACGAGGCGTTCGGCGGCGGCGCGGCCCGGGCGGGCGCGCTCCCACAGGTCCTGGAGGGAGGAGTAGGGCTGTCCGGCGGTGATCCGGGCGACCTCGGCCTCGCTGATGCCGTGCACCTCGGAGAGCGCGAGCCGCAGCCCCCACACCTCCGTACCGTCCCCCTCTCCGGGCACCGGTTCGATCCGATAGGCGGCGCCGGACCGGTTGACGTCCAGCGGCAGCACCGGCACCCCGCGCCGCCGGGCGTCCGCGAGCAGCAGCCGCTTGGGGTACATCCCGGGGTCGTGGGTGAGCACCCCGGCGTAGAAGGCCGCCGGATGGTGCGCCTTGAGCCAGGCGGACTGGTAGGTCGGCACGGCGAAGGCGACGGCGTGCGCCTTGCAGAAGCCGTACGCGCCGAAGGCCGAGACGATCTCCCAGGTGTGCCGGATGACCTCGCGGGAGTAGCCGCGTTCCCGGGCCGCGTCCGCGAACCAGGCCCGCAGCCGCCCCTGCCGGGTCTCGTCCGACAGCGCCCGCCGGGCCTCGTCGGCGAAGCCCCGGTCGCAGCCGGTCATGACGCACATGATGCCGATGAGCTGCTCGTGGAAGACGACGACCCCGTGGGTCTCGCGCAGCACGGGCTCCAGGTCGGGATGCGGGTAGTGGACGGGCGTGCGGCCGTGCCGGGCCTCGATGAAGGGCCGCACCATGTCGGCGGCGACCGGCCCGGGACGGAAGAGGGAGATGTCCACGACCAGGTCGTGGAAGGTGGCCGGCTGCAGCCGCCCCACCAGGTCGCGCTGGCCCGGGGACTCGATCTGGAAGCAGCCCAGCGTCTCGGCGGAGCGGACCAGTTCGTACGTCGCGGGGTCGCCCTGCGGGATGCGGTCCAGGTCGATCCGGCCGCCGCCGGTCCGTTCCACCTCGTCCAGGGTGTGCGCCATCGCGGACTGCATGCGC
Organism: Actinacidiphila glaucinigra; assembly: GCF_900188405.1. Lineage (GTDB taxonomy): Bacteria > Actinomycetota > Actinomycetes > Streptomycetales > Streptomycetaceae > Actinacidiphila > Actinacidiphila glaucinigra. Next base: position 131,818 of record NZ_FZOF01000014.1, read on the forward strand.
ACCCCGAGCACGTCGAGCTTGAGCAGCCCGAGGTCCTCGACGTCGTCCTTGTCGAACTGCGACATGGGGAAGCCCTCGCCGCTGGTCGGCACGACCGGTGTGCGGTCCAGCAGGCCGGCGTCCGAGAGCAGCACCCCGCAGGGGTGCATGGCGACCCCGCGCGGCAGCGCGTCCAGCGCCTCGACCAGCTCCCACAGCCGGCCGTGGTCCTCCCCCGCCACCTGCCGCAGCTCGGGCAGTTCGGCGAGCGCGGCCCGCGCGTCGCGGGCCCGGATGTGCGGGAAGGCCTTGGCCAGCCGGTCGGTCTGCTCCGGGTCCATCCCGAGGGCGGCGCCCACGTCGCGCACCGCGTGCCGGACTCGGTAGGTCTCGGGCATGGCGACGGTGGCGACCCGCTCGCCGCCGAAGCGGTCCAGGATGCGCCGGTAGACCTCCAGCCGGCGGGCGGACTCCACGTCGATGTCGATGTCGGGCAGGGAGGCGCGCCTGCCGGACAGGAAGCGCTCCATGAGCAGGTCGTGCTCGACGGGGTCGGCGGCGGCGATGCCCAGCAGGTGGTTGACGAGCGAGCCGGCGCCCGAGCCGCGCGCGGCCACCCTGATGCCCATCTCCCGCACGTCGGCGACCACCTGGCCGACGGTGAGGAAGTACGAGGCGAAGCCGAGCCCCTCGATGATCCGCAGTTCGTGGTCGAGCCGCGCCCAGTACTCCGGGTCCCGGTCGTGGCCCTCCCGGACCATCCCGGCGGCGCAGTGGGAGCGCAGCACGCGGTCGGCGGTGCGGGCGCCGGCGCCGACCATCTCCGGCTCGGGGAAGTGCACCTGCCCGAGCCCCAGGTCCTCCTCCGGGTCGACGGCGCAGCCCGCGGCGGTCTCCTCGGTGGCCCGCAGCAGCCGGCGGGCGTCGCCGCGGGTGAACCCGGCCGCTTCCACGACCCGCTCGGCGGTGCGCGCCATGTCCCCGGAGTCCTTCAGCCAGCGCTCGCCGCTGTCCAGGCCCCCCGCGTCGCGCACGTCCACGGGCACCAGGCGGCGTGCCGAGTCCAGGACGTCGGCCACCTCCCCCTGGCCGGGGTCGGCGTAGCGGACGGCGTTGGTCAGCACCGGGACGACGCCCTGCTCGACGGCGAAACCGACGGTACGGGCGGCGAGCCGCAGCGAGCCGTACCCGGTGCCGGTGCGGCCGTGGTGCACGGCCTCCAGGCGCAGCGCGTCCCCGTACACCTCGCGCCAGGGGCGCAGCAGCCTGGCGGCACGGTCGGGACGTCCGGCCGCCAGCGCGCGGCCGACCTCGGAGTCCGCGCCGAGCAGCACGTACAGCCCCTCCCGTCCCAGGTCCTCCCAGCCGATGCCGCCGTCGGTGTGGGCGGCGCTGACCAGCCGGCACAGCGCGCCCCAGCCCCGGCCGTCCCGGGCGAGGAACACCGCCCGGTCGGTCGCCTCCGGCACGAAGGCCCCGCCACGCACCGGGGTACGCCGGCGGGCGGGCGGCGGGCCGGCCTGCGGTACGGCGCCCTCCCCCGCGTACGCCGCCGGCACCGCCAAGGAGGCGCCGAACAGCGGCCGCACCCCGGCCCGCGCGCACGCCTTGGCGAAGCGCACCACCCCGGCGACCGTGTCCCGGTCGGTCAGCGCCAGCGCGTCCATCCCCCGTTCGGCGGCGCGCTCGGCGAGCCGCTCGGGGTGCGAGGCCCCGTACCGCAGCGAGAAGCCGGAGACGGTGTGCAGGTGCGTGAATCCCGCCATACGCACCTCCGACCGCTCACGCCTCCCCCGTTCCGAACCCTCTGCCACCCACCATAGACCACTTGTCGAACACATGTACGAAGACGCGCCGGATCCCTGTCCTCCGCCACCCTCCGCGTGGTTTCATGCACACGACGTCACCGACGCTCGCACCCCGACGGGGAGTCGCCATGCCGATGCTGCTGGTCAAGGGCTCTTTCCAGATAAAGAACACCGAGCCGGACGGGGACACCGTGGGCTTCGTCCCCACCCGCCACCCCGACTGGAACCGGGTCAGGGGCGGTCTCGGGCTCGACCTCACCAACTCCTGCCGGGGCAAGCTGCGGCTGGACGCCGTCGACGCGCTGGAGACCCACTACGGGCCCACCTCCGCCCCGGCCCACCAGCCGCTGCCCTTCGCCCACGCGGCCCGCGACGAGCTGCTGCGCTGGCTCGGCTTCACCGCCGTGGAGCGCGCGCCCGGCGGCGAGAGGGTCGTCGCCGCCAGTCCCGAGAGCGTCCCCGGCTGGATCCTCACCGGCGGGGTGGACGTGCACGGCCGCTGCGTCGCCCTGGCCGGCCGGGGCGCGCTGCCGGAGGGCACCAAGAGCGGCCAGGAGGTCACGGTCGGCGTGCCGCTGCTGCGCGCCACCGTCAACCACCACCTGGTCGCCGAGGGCCTGGCCTACCCGACCTTCTACAGCAACCTCTACGAGGACCTGCGCCGCGAGCTGACCGACGTCGCCCGGCAGGCCCGGGACGCGGGCAGGGGGCTGTGGCCGGACGACGTGAGCACCACCGGCGCCAAGGTCACCGGACTCTCCTCGCTCACCGACGACGCGGTGCTCGTCCCCAAACTCTTCCGGCGGCTCTTCGACTACCTCGCCCTCGGCGAGCCCTCCCTCAGCGCCTTCCGCGCCTTCCTGGCCGGGGCGGCCGACACCTACCGGATCCTGTCCTCGGACACCCCGCGCGCGCAGGTGCGGGGACTGCACCACGTCGTCGAGGTGACCGGCGACCACACCGTGCGGATGACCGTCCCGGTCGAGGACCTGGTCTTCACCGAGGCCTGACGACCGAGGCGAACGCCGCGGCCCACCGCAGCAGTTCCTCGTCCTCGCCGGGGCGCCCGACGGCCTGCAGGCCCAGCGGCAGGCCGTTGGCGGCGAACCCGGCGGGCAGGCTCACCGAGGGGAAGCCCGCGTTGCTCCACGGCAGGCACATCACCGAGTCGCCGGTGCTGCCCAGCCCGAACGGGGCAGGGCCGGTGGCGGACGGTGCCAGCCAGACGTCGACCTCCCCCATGGCCGCCAGCAACCGCTCACGGAGGATCCGGCGCTCGCCCACGGCCCGTTCGTAGTCGTCGCGGCCGACGGCACGGCCCTCGCGGATGGCGGCGACCGTCTGCTCGCGGTAAAGGTGACCGTGCCGGGGGAACCACTCGGCGTGCGTACGGGCCACCTCGTAGCGGTTCATGACGTACAACTGCCGTACGACCGCCTCGAACTCACCCGGGCCCGCCATCATCGGCACCTCGCGCACCGTCCAGCCCGCCGACTCCAGCCGCCCGGCCTGCGCCGCGAAGGCCTCCCGGGCCTCCGCCCCGGCCCGTTCCAGGTACGGGCCCGCGGGTATGCCGAGCACCGGCCGGTCCTCGCCGGCCGGCGGCTCCCGCCAGTCGTCGCACAGGACGGACGCGCCGCGCGCCGCCATCGCGACGTCCTTGGCGAGCACCCCGACCGTGTCGAAACTCGGGGCGTTGGCGATCACCCCGTCCACCGGGACGCGCCCGAAGGTCGGCTTGAAGCCCACCACCCCGCAGTAGGCCGCGGGCCGGACCACCGAGCCGACGGTCTGCGTCCCGACCGCCAGCGGCACCATGCCCGCCGCCACCGCGGCCGCCGAGCCGCTGCTCGAACCACCCGGCGTGTGGGCGGTGTTGTGCGGATTGCGGGTCGGCCCCGGCGCGGTCACCGCGAACTCGGCCGTCACCGTCTTCCCCGCGACCAGCGCCCCGGCCGCCCGCAGCCGGTCCACCAGCGGTGCCTGCGGCCCGGCCAGCACCTCCGGCGGCACCGCGGACCCGGCCCTGGTCTCCATCCCGTCGATCCGGACGATGTCCTTGACGCCCACCATCACCCCGGACAGCACCCCCGGCGGCGCCCCGGCCGCCTCGGCCGCCAGCCGGCCCCGCCGGTCCGGCTCCCGCACGAACGCCTTGATCCGGGCGTCGAGCCGGTCGATACGGTCACAAGTCCGTGCCACCAGATCCGTCACGGCGGCCACGCTACGCCGAAAAGCCCCCGCCTTCCCCGGGCACGGCGTCATCGCCCCGCCCGCCGGGCCCCGCGGCCGGGGCGGGGCGGGCCGGGGCCCGGGAGGGGCGCGAGGGTACGCGTCCTCCCGGACGGCCCAAACACCGCATCGGTGCGAGATTCGTCACGTCCCGATGTCACGCGGGTGCTCCCCCGTCCCATACGTCAACCCGCGTCACGCGTACGTCACCCCAGTGGCTACTCAGGGGTTGCGAAGGCAAGGGGACGGCACGATTTACTGACCGCCATGACGGCGACCGACACCATCTCCAGACCCGTGGCACACCCCGGCCGGCTGCGCATGGTGGGCCACCTGCGCCGCCTCGCGGCCGCCGGTCTGGTGGAACCGCCGTGCGGCACACGGCCCCCGCGGTACCCGGAGGACGAGGACGCCGAGGTCTGGGACGACTTCCGGCACCGGCTGGCGGCCCTGCTGGTCGGCCTGCACGAGGAGGCCAAGGCGCCGCGCCCGGCGCACCGGGCCGTGCACGTCGGCGCGACGGTCATGGCCTTCCCCCTGCACCGCCGGTTCCGCTGACCCCCCGGGCCCGGCCGCACACGGCCGGGCCCCGGACTCCGCCGCAGCCCGGGGCCCGCCTGAACACGTGGACGTCAGCCGAGTTGCGCCCCGACCGCGGCCAGCGCCGTGGTCACCGGCTGGAAGAAGGTCTCCCCGCCCGCCTGGCAGTCCCCACTGCCGCCGGAGGTGAGACCGATCGCGCTGCCGTCACGGGTGAACAGCGCGCCACCGCTGTCGCCCGGTTCGGCGCAGACGTCGGTCTGGATCAGCCCGGTGACGGTGCCCTCCGGGTAGTTGACCGTCGCGTCGAGCCCGAGGACCGTGCCCCCGTTCAGCCCCGTGGTGCTGCCCATCCGGAACACCTCCTGGCCCACGGCGGCCTCCGCGGCCCCGTCGATGGCCAGGGCCCGGCCGTTGCCGAGGTTCACCTGGCTGGGCGCCTGGGTGTTCGGGTCGTCGTACGTCACGAGCGCGAAGTCGCCGTCGCCCGGGAAGGTCGCCTGCCGCACGGTCGCGATGGGCGCCCCGCCCTGGCTGTCCGACCAGTTCGCGAAGGCGACCCCGCAGTGGCCCGCGGTGAGGAAGGCCGGGGCGCCGTCCTTGACGACGTTGAAGCCCAGCGAACAGCGCGCCCCGTCGGCGAAGATGGCGTCCCCGCCGGCCACGAGGGGCTTGAACTCGCCCGCGGACTTCTGGATCCGGGCCATGCCGCCGCCCAGGGACCGCACCGTGGACTCCAGGGTGTCCCACCTGCCACCGGTGACGGTGCGGTCCGCGGTGACCAGGATCCGGTTCGTCCGGGGGTCGACGGCCCAGGCGGTACCGGGGATCGTGGCGCGCTGCTTCAAGGTCCGTGCGGCGGAGGTCAGTTCGGCGGCGCTGTTCTCCACCGTCCGGGTCGCGGCGCCGGCCTGCGCGACCCGCGCGGCCACGTCGCCGCCGTCCCCGGCGACCACGTTCACCACGAGCCGCCCGCTGCCCGCGTCGTAGTACGCCCCCGCGATGGACGGGCCGAACTCCGCGCCGAGCCGTGAGGCGAGTTCCGCGGCGGCCGCGGCGCCGAGCCGCTTCGGCGCGGGGGCTTGCGGGCCCTGCGCGGCGGACTGCGAGGCGTTGGCGTTGGGCAGCAGTACGGCCGCTGCCGCGATGGCGGCGGCACCGGCCGCGACGAACACGATCTTCCTCTTCGCTATCTGTTTGTGCTTCAACTCGTGACCTCCTGTGGGGGGATACAGGCCGGATCGTCGGGCGCAGGGGGAAGCGTGGTTCCGCCTGACATACGCGGCCCCGCCCCGTTGCGTTCACCGCGGCCGATCCGCTCGCGTCCGGGGTCACGGTTGTGGTGGAATCCGCCCGATGAGCACTTTCGACCCCTCCCTCGTGGCGCTGGAGTACCGCGCCGCCTACGACCGGCAGTTGCGCGCCCGCGTGCCCGCCGACCTCTCGCGGTTCCGCTCGGTGGAACGCGACGGACCGCTGCTGCGCAAGACCTACGAGCACGGGGAGACGGGGTTCCTGGACTACCGCGACCTCGGCGGACTCGACGGCCCCGGGCTGGACGCCCTGATCGCCCGGCAGCGGGACCACTACGCCGCGCTGGGCATGCCGGTGGAGTGGAAGTACCACGCCCACGACCTGCCCGCGGGGCTGCCGGACCGGCTGGTGGCGGCCGGCTTCGTGCCGGAGGAACCGGAGACGGTGCTGGTCGGCGAGGCGGCGGCGCTGACGGCCGCCCCGGTGCTGCCGGAGGGTCTGGCGCTGCGGGAGGTCACCTCACGGGCGGACTTCGAGCGCGTCCGGCGGATGGAGGAGACGGTCTGGGGCGTGCCCCACGACTGGCTGCCGGGGATGCTGGAGAGCGAGGTGTCGGGGCCCGGCGACCCCTGCGTGGTGGTCGTCGCCGAGACCGCCGACGGCACCGTGGTCTGCGCCGGCTGGGCCCGCTTCCACGAGGGCACCGACTTCGTGTCGCTGTGGGGCGGCTCCACCCTGCCGCAGTGGCGGGGACGCGCCGCCTACCGGGCGACGGTGGCGCACCGGGCCCGGCTGGCGGTCGCGGCGGGTCACCGCTTCGTGCAGGTCGACGCGTCCCCGGACAGCGCCCCGATCCTGACCCGGCTGGGGCTGCTGCCGGTGGCGGTCACCGTGCCGTACGTGTGGCGGCCCGACGTGCCGCGGGCGGAGGACGGGCTCAGCTGACGTCGGGGGGCCGCTGCGGCCGGACGGTCTCCAGCAGCGGGTCCGCCGCGAGGGTCTCGCGCAGGTCGACGGGGAGCTCCTCGGCGGGCTCCGCCGGCGGAACGCCGGACTCGGGCAGGTCGGCGGCGGCCCTCGGCGCGGGGCCGCGGGGAGGCGCTGCCGCCGCACGGGGTGCGGGCGCCGGCTGCTGTTCGACCGCCGGGTACGGGCCCTGCTGGGCGCGCTCGAGGAAGCGCAGCAGTTCCACCGGGAAGGGCAGCACGAGCGTGGAGTTCTTCTCCGCGGCGACGGCCACGACCGTCTGCAGCAGGCGGAGCTGGAGCGCGGCGGGAGTGTCGCTCATGACCGCCGCGGCGTCGGCGAGCTTCTTGGAGGCCTGGAACTCGGCGTCCGCGTTGATGATCCGGGCCCGGCGCTCCCGCTCGGACTCGGCCTGGCGGGCCATCGAGCGCTTCATCGTCTCCGGGAGCGAGACGTCCTTGATCTCCACGCGGTCGATCTGCACGCCCCACCCGATGGCCGGGCTGTCGATCATCAGCTCCAGCCCCTGGTTGAGCTTCTCTCGGTTGGAGAGCAGGTCGTCCAGGTCGCTCTTGCCGATGATCGACCGCAGCGAGGTCTGCGCCATCTGCGAGACGGCGAACCGGTAGTCCTCGACGTTGATGATCGCGTCGGTGGCGTTGACGACCTTGAAGTACACCACCGCGTCCACCTTGACCGTGACGTTGTCGCGGGTGATGCCCTCCTGGGCGGGCACCGGCATCGTCACGATCTGCAGGTTCACCTTCCGCATCCGGTCGACGACCGGCACGATCATGGTGAATCCGGGGGTCCGCACCCCGCCCCTGACCCGGCCGAGCCGGAACACCACGCCCCGCTCGAACTGCTGCACCACACGGGCCCCGGCCACGAAGTACAACGCTCCTGCCGAGAGCACGGCGGCTATCAACTCGACGACCATCACGGCCCCCTGGGGTCCGGAATCGCAGTACTTCCACGGTACCTCGCGGGTAACCCGCCGGATACGGGCCGGGATGCCCCGTTACGAACCCGCCGGCGGCCCGGCCCGGCCTACCGCGGCGCACCCGCCGCCCGGGCGAGCCGGTCCGCGACGACCCGCAGCCGTTCGGCCAGCTCAGGGGGCTCCCGCACCTCGAAGTCGACGCCGAGCATGCCGATGTAGACGGCGAGCGCGTCGAGGGACTCGGAACCGGTGCGCAGCACGCAGCTGTCCGGCCCGGTGGACTCCACGGTCGCGTACCCGGCGTACTCGGCCACGGCCTCGGCGGGCGCGTGCACGACGACGACGGCCTGGTGGCGGTAGGCCCGCGAGGTGACCCCCCGGGCGACGTACGACGCGGCGTCCGCCGGGGGCCGCCGGGGCGCGAAGCGGGGGCCGGTGGGAGACCTGGGGTCCATCCGGTCCACACGGAAGGTGCGCCAGTCCTGCCGGTCGGTGTCCCAGGCGAGCAGGTACCAGCGGCGGCCGTGGTGGACCAGGCTGTGCGGCTCCACCGTGCGGCGGCTCGCGGTGCCGCCGTGCGCCCGGTAGTCGAAGCGCAGCCGTTCGTGGTCGCGGCAGGCGGCGCCGATCGCGGTCAGCACCTCCTGGGCGACGGCGCCCGGCTGGGACGCGGGCCGGACGACCGCGACGGCCTCCATGGCCTGCGCCCGGCGGCGCAGCCGGGAGGGCAGCACCTGCTCCAGCTTGGCCAGCGCGCGCAGCGAGGTCTCCTCGATGCCCTCGACGCTGCCGCCGGCGCCGGTGCGCAGGCACAGCGCGACCGCGATCGCCTCGTCGTCGTCGAGCAGCAGCGGGGGCAGTGCGGCGCCCGCGCCCAGCCGGTAGCCGCCGGCGGTGCCGGGGGTGGCGTGCACGGGGTAGCCGAGGGCGCGCAGGCGCTCCACGTCGCGGCGCACCGTCCGGGCGGTGACGTCGAGGCGCTCGGCGAGTTCGGGCCCCGTCCAGTCGCGCCGGGACTGGAGCAGGGACAGCAGGCGCAGCAGTCGGGCGGAGGTTTCCAGCACGGCAGCAGTCTGGCAGGCATCGCGGACGGTTCCTGACCTCATTCCGGCCTACCGTGACACCCATGGAGACCATCCCCGAGGGCACCGTCCTGGACCGCCGGACGCTCAACCGCTCCCTGCTGGCCCGGCAGTCGCTGCTGGGCCGGGTGCCCACCGGCGCCGCGGAGATGGTCGAGCGACTGGTGGGACTGCAGGCGCAGGAGCCGCAGGACCCTTACGTGGCGCTGTGGTCCCGGATCGAGGACTTCGCACCGCAGGAGCTGTCCGGGATGCTCGCGGACCGGCGGGCGGTGCGGATGTCGCTGCTGCGGTGGACGGTGCACCTGGTGACGGCGCGGGACTGCGTGGCGCTGCGCCCGGTGGTGCAGGACGTGCTCGAACGGCGCCTGCTCGGGCAGTTCCGGCGGCAGTTGGCGGGGCTGGACCTGGCGGAGGTGGCCGGGGCGGGCCGGATGCTCCTCGAGGACGGCCCGCTGTCCCCGAGCCGGCTCGGGGACGCCCTGCGGGAGCGCTGGCCGGACCGCGAACGGCTGCCGCTCGCGCTGGCCGCCATGGCACGGGTGCCGACCGTGCAGCCGCCGCCGCGCGGCCTGTGGCGCACTTCCGGCGCTGCCCTGCAGACCCCGGCCGACCGGTGGCTCGGCCGGGACTTCGACCTCGCGGACGGCTCCGCGCCGGACGCGGCGGTCCTGCGCTACCTCGCCGCCTTCGGCCCCGCGTCGGCCGGGGACGTCGCCGTCTGGTCGGGGCTGACCGGGCTCCGCGCGGTCATGGACCGGCTCCGCCCGGGGCTGCGGGTCTACCGCGACGAGAAGGGCACCGCCCTGTACGACGTCCCCGGCGCGCCCTTCCCCGACCCCGGGACACCGGCGCCGCCGCGGTTCCTGCCGCAGTACGACAACATCGCCCTCTCGCACGCCGACCGGGCACGGATCGTGCCGCGCGACCCCCACGCCGGGCAGCCGCTGCCCGGCAGCGGCAGCAACCGCGGCTTCTTCCTCCACGACGGCTTCGTCCACGGGCTGTGGCGGATCCAGTCCGCCCGCGGCGCGGCCGTGCTCCACGTCCGGCCGCACGCACCGCTGGACGCCGGGGCGCGGAAGGCGCTCGCGGCGGAGGGCGAGCGGCTGCTGGGGTTCGCGGTGCCGGAGGCCGCGGCGCGGGAGGTGCGCTTCACGGGGTGACCGGGGCGCGCCTCCCTGGGCGCGCCTCCCGGGACGGCGGCCCGGGGCGGCTCAGTACACGCCGACCCCGTACGCCTTGAGGACCGCGGGCAGCGGCTGGAAGAAGGTGGTGCCCCCCTTGGCGCAGTCGCCGCTGCCGCCGGACAGCAGCCCCAGCGCCTTGGTCCCGTCGTACAACGGCCCCCCGGAGTCGCCGGGTTCGGCGCACAGATCGGTGCGGATCAGCCCGCGGACGATGTCGCCGTCACCGTAGTTGACGGTGTAGCCGAGCCCGGTGACCGTGCCGCTGCGGACGCCCGTGGTGGAACCGTCCCGCTTCACCGCCTCCCCGACGCGGGCCCGCGCGGCCTTGGTGATGTCCTGCCGGCCGACCTTTCCGGGCCGCGCGACGGAGCCGCTGTAGCGCACCAGGGCGTAGTCGTTGTACGGGTAGCTGAAGGCGGTGGTGGTGCCCAGCGTCCTGGTCCGGGCCGCATCGCCGTACCAGGTCGTGGCGGCGCGGCCGCAGTGACCGGCCGTCAGGAAGTAGTAGCTGCCGGCGGCGCGGACGTTGAAGCCGACCGAGCAGCGGAAGCCGCCGCCGTGGACGGCGTCGCCGCCGGCGGCCATCCTTTCGAAGGAGCCGCCGACGCGCTCGAAGCGGACCGTCCCTCCGTACCGTCCGGCGGCCTGCCGCAACGCGGTGAGCCCGGTGCGCGAGACGGTGTCGTCGGTGGCGATGACCAGCGCGCCGCTCTCCGGGTCGACCGCCCAGGCGCTGCCCGCGACGTCCGCCGACTCGGCCGCCAGGCCCGCCGCGGCCAGGTGCGCGGCCGAGGCCCCGTGGGCGGTGGCGGCCCGTGCGTCCGGCACGGCCACCGCGGTCGCGGCCAGCAGGCCGAGGAGCGCCGCTCCGGGCAGCGCGGCGCCTGAGGCGAGGCCGCTGCGCGGAGTGGTGCGCTTGTTCCTCATATGTTCCCCCCTACGAGGTTATGCGGTGCCTCGCGGAGTATTGCGACGATCAGCCCGGCGGACAAGAGGGCCATACGGGACGTGCCCGGCGGCCGTGGGGCCGCCGGGCACATCCGTGACGGAAGGGAGGGCGTGGACCTCCCGGAAGGTCAGAAGACGCTGACGCCGTAGACGCTGAGCGCCTCCGTCACCGGCTGGAAGAAGGTCGTCCCGCCGGAGCTGCAGTTGCCGCTGCCGCCGGAGGTCAGACCCAGCGCGATGCCGCCGGAGGTGTACAGCGCGCCACCGGAGTCGCCGCCCTCGGCGCACACGTTGGTGCGGATCATCTGGTACACCACGTCGCCGCCGCCGTAGTTGACGGTGGCGTTGAGGCCGGTGACCGAACCGCTGTGGATGCCGGTGGTGGAGCCGTCACGCAGAACGGCCTGGCCCACGAAGGCGTTGCCGGCGCTGGTGATGTCGGTGTTGCCGGCCGTGCCGCTCTTGGTCACGGAGGTGTTGCTGTACCGGACCAGCGCGTAGTCGTTGGTCGGGAAGCTGTAGCCGGCGTTCGAGCCCAGCACGGTGGTCTGGCTGGAGTTGGAGTACCAGGTCGAGGCGACCTCGGCGCAGTGCCCGGCGGTCAGGAAGTAGTTGGTGCTGCCGCTGCGCACGTTGAAGCCGAGCGAGCAGCGGTAACCGCCGCCGTAGATGGCGTCGCCGCCGGCGATCAGCCGCTTGAAGGTGCCGGCCGTGCGCCGGAAGGTGACCGCGTCGCCGTATGAGGCGGTGGCCTCCTGCAGCTTGGTGAGTTCGGCACCGGTGACGGTGCTGTCGGCGGTGATCTCCAGCCGGTTGGACTTCGGGTCGACGACCCACGACGTGCCCGCGATGTCCGCGGCGAGGGTGGCCTTCCCGGCCTTCTCCAGCTGGGCGGTGCTGTGCGCCACGAACTTCGGGACCGCGCCGGCCGCGCTGACGGCCTGGGCCGCCTTGTCGTTCGTGACGTTGACGACCATGGCCTTGGCCTTGGCGTCGTAGTACGAACCGGCGGTGGAGGCGGTGCCGAGGGACGTGGTGAGCGCGGCCGCGGCCTCGGGGGAGGCCTTGGACGCGGGAGCGGCCTGAGCGGCGGGCAGGGTGAGCGCGGTGGCCGCCAGCAGACCGGACGCCACGGCGATCAGCCGTGCACGTCTCGGGACGGGGGTGTGGGTGGTGCGCTTGATCCTCACGCGTTTTCCTCCTGTGGGGGAACGGAAGTTGACCCGCGTAGCGCGGGCCGGTGAGGCGCAGCGAGGGCGCCGCCGTACTGTGGGGGTGGCGTGCCCCTGACAAATGCTGCGCACACGGGAGTATTCAGAGTCACGCACAAGCGCACAAGGGCGGGTTTCGGCCTCGTCACGCCCCTGAAACGCCCCGACGACGCCCCCGCGCTCACCCCTGTGACGGCGTATCAGCTGGTGAGCCCGCCGCCCCCGCCACCCGTCGGCCGCCCCCGCGCCCCGCCCCCGGTTTGGCGCGAACGGACGGCCCGCACCAGGCCTGACGCCACCGGGTCGCCGCACGCCACCGCGCTGCGCGGCCACACGATCCGTGTCCGGAGCCCCGCCGCTCGCGCGGGAACACGCCTCCACAGCGCCGTACGACGCGCCTTCCCCGCACATGACGAGGCGCCGCGCCGCCACACCCCTTGACGCCGCCCCAGCCCGCCCTCGGCCCGTGGTCGCGCGCCCGCGCCCGCCCCTGTTCCCGGCGACGCCGTCGCCGTCGCCGGGAACGGGCCGCACGGCCCCTCAGCAGTCGCAGCCGCAGCAGTCGCAGTCGCAGCAGCAGCCGTCACCGCAGCCGCAGTCGCACCCGGAGCAGTCGCAGTTGGAGCACCAGCCCTCGCGCCGCCTGCCGCTCCAGGGGTCGTCGTAGTGGTCCCGGCAGCAGATCTGGCAGGTGCAGCAGAGCCCCGCGAACACCGCGCACCCGGCGAGCAGGCCGCGGCGGGGGCCCTGCTGGTGCGGGGGGCCGGGGGTCAGCCAGGGCGACTGCACCGGCCCGCCGGGGCCGCCCGGGCCCGGGTGGTGGGCGCACGAGGCGCCGAACGCGCGGTCCACGGACCGCCGCAGCTCGTGGGCGAGCAGGACGTGGGCGAGCGCGCCGTCGGTGAACTCGACGTCCCGCAGCGCCAGCCTGACCCCGTGCACGGCGTCGTCGCACAGCCGCCGGGCCTCGTCCAGGCTCATCCCGGTGGCGGTCAGCGGGTTCCACGCGCCCGCCGCGGCGTCGGCGTCCAGGTCCTCCACGGCGTCCAGCAGGTGCGCCAGGCGGCCGAAGAGCCGGCCCGCCTCCTCCAGCGGGGCGCGGTTGGCCGGACGCCCGGCCAGCACCGCCGTGTGGCCGAACGCGGCGGCGGTGGCGGTCTCGGTGGGCTCGGTGACGGTCAGCAGGGACGTGCCGGGCCCGGCGGCCGCCTCGACGGCGGTCTGCCGGCCGACGGCGTCCACCAGCACCGCGGTGTCGAAGCCGAGCACCGAACCCGTCGCGGCGCCCGCGCGGTCCCAGCGGCGGGCCACCGTGCGCGCGGCCGCGGCGACCGGACGGCGCGCCAGCACCCCGTCGCCGTCCGCCATGTGGTCGCGCACCTTCGCGGAGGCCAGCACCAGCGAGACCGCGGCGGCCAGCCGTGCTCCCTCCCCCTGGGCGACCGGCGCGGTCCGCATCGCCCGCAGCGGGCACGGCCCCGCGGTGCGGCGTCCGTCCCGCGTCCGCCCGGCCTGGTCCTCGACCAGCACCGAGACGATGAGTCCGTCGTAATTCGTGGCGACCCTGGCCAGTTGCCCGTGGTCATCCCTCAGGGCGAGGCAGAGACCGCACAGATGCGCCGTCCACGATATGGCCAGCTTCTCCGGCAGACGGTGCCTGCACGGTCTGACGATTCCGAACATCGCAATCCCCCGTACGTCATTCGCAGCAATGGAGCACGTCATCGGCTGGTCGTTCTGTACGCCACCCGTTCGGCTGTCCGGCGGTGCGGCATCACTCTACCGAGCGGGACTCTTTCCGATGATCCGTCAGGAGCCGTATTCCATGGGGTGACTGGGGGCCACTAGTGCGATTTATGCACCAGGTCTGTCACGAATCCACCCCACGGTGGGTATCCGCTTGGCGCATCATCCGCATCATGGACGACCATAGGGGTGCGGACGGCAAACTGACCGCGTGCGAGAGGAGGCGTCCATGGGATCGGTACGACGGGCGAGCGCCTGGCTGGGACTCGTCGACGACAACAGCGCCGAGGAGTACTACGACGAGGACTACGCCGATTACGGCGACGGCGCCGAGACGTCCTCCCCCGACTCCTGGGTCACGGACCCCCGCGTGCGCGTGGCCTCCGATTCGGCGGAGGAGCAGGGCCGCCGGATCGCCACGGTCACCCCGGACGGCTTCCGGGACGCCCGCGGCATCGGCGAGCTGTTCCGGGCCGGTGTCCCGGTCATCGTCAACCTGACGGCCATGGAGTCCTCCGACGCCAAGCGCGTCGTCGACTTCGCGGCCGGCCTGACCTTCGGCCTGCGCGGTTCCATCGACCGCGTGGCGAACCGCGTCTTCCTGCTGACCCCGCCCGACTACCTGGTCGTCAACGCGGACAGCAAGCGCGGCGGCGACGGCTTCTTCAACCAGAACTGAACCGCGGCGTCGGCGCCGGGACCCGGCGCCGGCCGCCGCGGCTACCGGAAGGCGTCGAGCCCGGTGAGCGCCTTGCCGAGCACGAGCTGGTGCATCTCGACGGTGCCCTCGTAGGTGAGCACGGACTCCAGATTGGTCGCGTGCCGCATCACGGGGTACTCCAGGGAGATGCCGTTCGCGCCCAGCACGGTCCGGGCCGTGCGGCAGATCTCGATCGCCTCGCGCACGTTGTTGAGCTTGCCGAAGCTGACCTGCTCGGGACGGAGCGTGCCCGCGTCCATGCGCCGCCCGAGGTGGTGGGCGAGGAGGATGCCCTTGTGCAGTTCGAGCGCCATGTCGGCGAGCTTGGCCTGGGTCAGCTGGAAGCCGCCGATGGGCCGGCCGAACTGCTCACGGGTACGGGAGTACTCCAGGGCGGCCTCGAAGCTGCTGCGCGCGGCGCCCATGGCGCCCCAGACGATGCCGTAGCGGGCGTGGTTCAGGCAGCTGAGCGGGCCGCGCAGGCCGGTGACCTCGGGGAGGACGGCGTCGGCGGGCAGGCGCACGTCGTCCATCACCAGCTCGCTGGTGACGGAGGCGCGCAGCGACCACTTGTGCTTGATCTCGGGGGCGGAGAACCCGGGGGTGTCGGTGGGCACGGCGAAGCCGCGGATGCCCTCGTCGGTGCGGGCCCACACCACGGCGACGCCGGCGACGGAGCCGTTGGTGATCCACATCTTGCGGCCGTTCAGGATCCAGTCGGATCCGTCCCGCTTGGCGTGGGTGCGCATGCCCGCCGGGTCGGAGCCGTGGTCGGGCTCGGTGAGCCCGAAGCAGCCGATGACCTCTCCGGCGGCCATCCGCGGCAGCCACCGCTGCTTCTGCTCCTCGGACCCGTACCGGTGGATGGCGTACATCGCCAGCGAGCCCTGGACGGAGACGAGCGAGCGGATGCCGGAGTCGGCGGCCTCCAGTTCCAGGCAGGCCAGGCCGTACTGGACGGCGGAGGCGCCCGCGCAGCCGTAGCCGGTCAGCGACATGCCCAGCGCGCCGATCGAGCCGAGTTCCACGGCCAGCTCGCGGATCCCGGGCAGCTCGCCGCGCTCGTACCACTCCGCCACGTGCGGCAGCACGCGGTCGGCGGCCCAGCCGCGGACGGTGTCCCGCACCGCGCGGTCCTCTTCGTCCAGCAGGTCGTCGATGCCGAGCGGGTCGTACGGGTCGAACTGCGGCTTTCCAGCGGACATCGTCGTCCTCTCCGGTGATCACTGCGCTTCGCCGACGAAGCTACTTCCGTGGCGGGGGCGGGTAAAGCCCCCGACGGTGTGCTCAGCGCGACACGTCGGCCCCGGCCAGGGCGTGCTCGCGCGGGGACGGGATGCCGGGGGCGGCCGGCCGCTGGGCCGCCGTGCCGCACTCCATGCGGCGGGGCAGCCGCAGCGCGGCGACCGCGCCGAGCAGCAGCAGGCCCGCGCTGACCACCAGGGTGATGTGCATGCCGTGGACGAAGGCGTGCCGTGCGGCGTGCCGCAGTGAGGCCCCGGCGGAACCGCCGAGGTGGTCGGAGACCTCGTAGGCCTCGCCGAGCGACTTGCCGGCCGAGGCGCCGGCGTCCGCCGGCACCCCGGGGACCCGGGCGACGCCGGGGGCGTAGGCGGCGTTCATGACACTGCCCAGCAGGGCGATGCCGAGGCCGGCACCCAGCTGGTAGGAGGTCTCGCCGATCGCGGCGGCACCGCCCGCCTGTTCGGCGGGGGCGTCGCTGAGCATGGACTCGTACGCCCCGAAGAGCGTGGTCTCCAGCCCGAAGCCCAGCAGGACGAAGCCCGCGGTGAGCACGCCCGGGCGGTCGTGCTGGCCCATGAGGGTCAGCACGAGCACCGCGCACGCGGTGAGGACGAAACCGGAACTCACCATGGCTCGCGGCCCGAAGCCGCCGAGCATCCGGGAGCCCAGGAGGCCGGCGCCCATGGCGGCGAGGGTGAGCGGCAGCAGCCGCAGCCCCGTCTGCAGGGGGCTCAGGCCGAGGACCAGCTGCAGGTACTGGACGGCGATCAGTTCGAGGCCGACGAGGGCGAGCAGCGCCAGCACGATGCAGCCCACGGAGGTGCCGAAGGCGGGCCTGACGAACATGCCTATGTCGATGAGCGGGTGCTCGCGCCTGCGCTGCCGGCGCACGAACAGCACCAGCAGGGCCAGGCCCACGAGCAGCGGGACCAGCGCGGAGGGCTCGTACGGTGCGGCGCCGCCGCCGATCCGCTTGACGCCGAGGATGGCTCCGAGGATGCCCAGCGCGGCCATCACCGCGCCCAGGACGTCCCAGGGGCCGTCCAGCTCACCGCGGGACTCCGGCAGCAGCCAGCGGGCCACCGGAAGGATGACGGCCATCAGCGGGATGTTGATCAGGAAGACCGAGCCCCACCAGAAGTGCTCCACGAGGAAGCCGCCGAGGACCGGACCGACGGCGGCGCCGACGGCCGCCACGGCGCTCCACACACCGATGGCGACGGCCCGCTCCCGGCGGTCGGGGAAGACCTGCCGGAGGATCGACAGCGTGGCCGGCATGATCATCGCGCCGCCGACGCCGAGCAGGGCGCGGGCCGCGATGAGGACGCGTGGGTCGGGCGCGAAGGCGGCCGCCGCCGAGGCGGCCGCGAAGATCGTGTAGCCGAGCAGCAGGATCCGGCGTCTTCCGACGCGGTCGCCGAGGGTGCCGAAGAGGATGAGCAGGGACGCGGCGACGAGCGGGTAGGCGTCGACGATCCACAGCAGCGCTATCGCGCCGGGGCGCAGGTCCTCGCTCACCGCGGGAACGGCGACGTGCAGCACGGTCGCGTCGAGGGCGACGAGCAGCAGACTGACGCAGAGGACGATCAGCACGGTCCAGCGGTTGACCGGCCGAGTGTGCCGTGGGACGGCGGCCGGCCCGGAAATGCCGGCCGAGGACGTC
Source organism: Actinacidiphila glaucinigra (assembly GCF_900188405.1). Classification (GTDB taxonomy): domain Bacteria; phylum Actinomycetota; class Actinomycetes; order Streptomycetales; family Streptomycetaceae; genus Actinacidiphila; species Actinacidiphila glaucinigra. Next base: position 149,325 of record NZ_FZOF01000014.1, read on the forward strand.
CCTGTCATGTACGTACCTCCCAGCGGTGCGCTCGCGGTGTCCCTGGGCAGGACGAGGGGGACGGTCCCGGGGGAACCCAGTGAGACGGGGCGAGTGAAGTCGTCAGACTACGCGAGTCCGCGCCGATGGTGGGTGGCGCAGGTCACGTTCCCACGTGGCCGTGGTCACGTGCCGGCCATGCACCGGAGATGTGCCGGACATTTCCGGTGCCCGCGGGGCGGTCGTCGGGGCGTCCACGCGGTGACGTGTACCCGCCCGTTCCGGTCGTACGCACGGCGGACAAGGGGCGCACGGTTCAACACGTACGCCCGCCGGGTGCGTTCACGCGCCCGCCGATCGGAAATCCGGCCAGGTCACCGACGTGCGTCCGGACCCGCGACGGGCGGGCCGCACGGAACCGGGGCGGGCCGGCCCAAGGCCGGGCGAACTCCAGGGGAAGTGACGGCAAATCAAAGATAAACAGGGCGTGCGGAAATCGAACATGCGATTTCCCAAGATCCTCCGGAAGCACTTCGAAACATAAAATCAAGGAGTTCCCGCATTCGGCTCAATGCGCATGACAGCACTACCTCCATTGGGTGGAGTGAGACGCAGTCCACATCACATCGTCATTACGAACCCGTCCCTCCGGCCGAACTCCGCCATCACACGCTGTAACGTCGATTGAGTGCGTACCGATGACAAGCTTCGCCTCATGGAGGAGCCCGCGACAGCCCAGGCTCCCCCGGGCATGAGCCGGACACGCGTGCTGCTGTTCGGCTCGACGCTCGTGGCCTATGTGGCCATCGTCGTAGCCGTCCTGACCACGTCCAAGCTCGTGACCCTGGACTGGCAGGTCATGATGTGGCGGCCGTACAAGCAGTGGCCACAGATCCACGCGTTCCTGGACTACTTCGTGGTCCTGGGCCAACGCGGCCCGACGGCCGTGATCGTGGCCTCCTGGCTGGGCTGGCGCGCCTGGCGCCAGCGCACCCTGCACCCGCTGCTCGTGCTGGGCACGTCACTGCTGCTGCTGAACGTCACCGTGGGTTCGGTGAAGTACGGCCTGGGCAGGCTCGGCCCGCACTACGCGACCAGCGCCGGATCGGCCGAACTCTTCGCCGGCGGCGATATATTTCCCTCCGGTCACACCGCGAACGCCGTGGTGACCTGGGGGGTCCTGGCCTATCTGGCCACCACCCCGTGGGTCCGCCGGGTCACCTCCGTGATCGCGGCGCTGCTGGCGCTGGGCGTCGGCATGACCACCATCTACCTCGGCACCCACTGGGTCAGCGACGTCCTGCTCGGCTGGGCGGCCGGCCTGCTGATCCTGCTGGCACTGCCCTGGTTCGAGCCCCTGATGGCCTCGGCCGAGCAACGGATCACGGCCGCCTGGGCGCGCCGCCGCGGCACCGGCCGGGCACCGGCCACGGCCCCCTCCGCCGACACGGCGATGGCCTCCGCGCAGCTCTCCGACAACCCGGACGGCGTACTCGAGCCCGTCGTTCTCAGCGGCCGCGCGACGACGCCCGCGTCGGGGATACCGCACCACCCGGCGCGCCCGCACACCACCCGCCACGAGCGCACCCCGGTGACCCCGGCCGGCAGCCGCCGCCCGTCCGCCGACCGGCCGGGCCGCCCGGCCGTCGGCCAGGCGGGAGTCACCCGCGGCCGCGGCACCCCCGGCTGAGCGCCCACGGGGCAGGTACGCACGCCTCCCGCCCCGTCCGCACCCGCACGAAGGCCCCGGCCGCACCCGAGAGGTGCGGTCGGGGCCTTCGTCGTGCGGGGCCCGTACGGAGGGACCTCAGCCGCTCCAGCAGCGGGTCACCCGGCCGCCCTCGACGGTGAAGTTGAGCCGGCCCACCCGGTACTCCATGGTGATGACCGCGCCCGGCGGCAGGGCGCGCACCGTGCTCCAGCCGTGCTCGGTGGCCCGGCGTTCGGCGTCGTCGGCGGAGAGGCCGACGTAGCTGTCCGGTTCGTCCTGCGGTTGCCGTGCGGCGGTCGGATCGGTTGCCATGTGAGCAACGGTAGGCGCACACGAGCCGTGACGGAAGGCACGGCCGACTTGATCGTCACACTTCTGTCACAGAATCCAGGACAGCGTTTGGCGTGCACCGTTCACTCTTTGGGGGCGACTTTTCCAATCGCCCGCCGAATTCACCGACGCGACCGCCGAAAACCGGCCGGGCCGGCCGCGGCGGAATTCCGGGAAACGGTCCACACACTTCCCTCACATCACGCCCCCAGCGTCGACAGCTCTTCGTCCGTCAGCAGCCGGGACCGAATCAGAAACCGGTTGCCCGTCGGCGCTTCCAGCGAGAAGCCGCTGCCGCGCCCCGGCACCACGTCGATCGTCAGATGCGTGTGGCTCCAGTAGGCGAACTGGTCGCGCGACATCCACACCGGCACCGGGTCGACGCCCGGGACGTCGAGGTCGCCGAGGTGCACGTCGGAGTCCCCGGTGAGGAACTCCCCCAGCGGATAGCACATGGGCGAGCTGCCGTCGCAGCAGCCGCCGGACTGGTGGAACATCAACGGGCCGTGCTGGTCGGCGAGACGCCGCAGCAGCCCCGCGGCCTCCTCGGTGACGGCGACCCGGCCGGCCCTCGGTGCGGTTGAGGTCATGGGGTCAGAGTGCCCCCGCCGAGCGCCGCCCGCCAGACCCCCCGAGGACATGCCGGCGGGCGGATCCCACCGTCGACTCAGCCTCGCGTTCCGACAGTCCCGTGCTGACGGCGGCTCCGACCATCTCCTCGGCGACCCGGTCCCCGTGCCCGTTCTCGAACGCCCTGCAGGCGGCCCAGAAGAGCCGCTCGTTGCGCTCCCCCACCGACGAGCCGAGCACGAAGCGGATCAGCGGCTCGGCCGTGCTCCCGCCCGCCCCCGGGCCCGCCCCCGGGCCCGCCGCCGCGCGCACGGGCCGGCGCTGCGGGGTCGTCAGCAGCAGCCGCAGCAGCCGCTTGGGCACGACGGCCGGCGGCATCGAGGCCGTCGGCGGGTCCCAGCGGTAGAGGCCGGCCGTGGTGACCGAACCCGGTCCCACGAGGTAGCCGCCGCTGCCGCGCACGTCGATCCCGTTGCCGAGCCGGCGCACGGAGTTGGGCACGACCACCTCCGCCGGGCCGCGCAGCCACAGGTGCCGGCCGCCGCTCGGGGTGATCACCGTGCGCGTCCACGGCACGGCGAAGCCCCACCGGGCGGCCAGGTCCACCAGGTCGGTCACGCCGTCGACGCCGTCCTTGCGGTCCAGGTCGAGGCCGATCAGGTAGTGCGGCGAGCGACCGCACGCGATCCCGTACCCGCAGGCCCAGGGCGCAGCCGCGAACAGCTCGGCTATCCGGGCGGGCTCGGTGGCGGCGTCGTGCACGCCGTGACCGAACCGTCCGCACTGGCCGCGGCACATACCGCGGGCGGTCTCCCCCCGGTGCGGTGAACGGACCGCCGGGAGTTTGGTCCGCGACAGCGGGATGACGGGAAAGCCGCGCCGCGCGGCGGCGAGCGCGCACTCCAGCGCGCGGTCGTGGTCCGGATGCGTCACGGGGTGCCCCCTCGATGCGCTACGGCATGGCCCCTTTATCGTACTTTCGTTCGACCGTCCGCTCAATGCCGCGCCGAGCAGCTCGGACGGGCTCCCGGCCCGCCCGGCACCCGGTGCCTGACGCGCCCTCACGCACGCGTTCCCGCCGGGCCAGGCCACCCCCATGGTGACGCGTCCGGCGCCGCCCGTCGACGACGCGTCACGGCCGTCGCGTCCCGGTCCGTCACTTGATGGGCCGTCTGCCCGAGACTGTACGGAAGATCGAGTACGGAAGACCGGGTCCCGGCAGGATCTCCTACCGCGAGGGAGCGCGCCGATGGGGACGTACACAGCGCAGACCGCGGCCGGGCGGGCGGCGACGCCCCGGCGGCCGGGACGGCTGATGGTGGACTGGCTGACCACCACCGACCACAAGAAGATCGGCCACCTCTACCTGATCACGTCCTTCTGCTTCTTCCTCGCCGCCGGGTTCATGGCACTGCTGATGCGCGCCGAGCTCGCCCGCCCAGGTCTGCAGCTGATGACGAACGACCAGTTCAACCAGTTGTTCACGATGCACGGCACGATCATGCTGCTGCTGTTCGCCACCCCGACCTTCGCCGGGTTCGCGAACGAGATCATGCCGCTGCAGATCGGCTCGCCCGACGTCGCCTTCCCGCGCCTGAACATGCTGTCGTACTGGCTGTTCCTCTTCGGCGGCCTCATCGTGCTGGGCGGTTTCCTGACGCCGACCGGCGGCGCCTCCTTCGGCTGGTTCGCCTACGCACCGCTGAACAGCCTGACCCGGTCGCCCGGGATCGGCGCCGACATGTGGATCATGGGGCTGGCGCTGGCGGGCTTCGGCACCATCCTCGGCGCGGTCAATTTCGTCGCGACGATCGTCGGGATGCGCGCACCGGGCATGACCATGTTCCGGATGCCGATCTTCACCTGGAACGTGCTCTTCACCTCGGTCCTGGTGCTGCTGGCCTTCCCGGTGCTGGCGGCGACACTGCTGGTGCTGGAGGCGGACCGGCGCTTCGGCTCGGTGGTCTTCGAGCCCGCGAACGGCGGGGCGCTGCTGTGGCAGCACCTGTTCTGGTTCTTCGGCCACCCGGAGGTGTACATCATCGCGCTGCCGTTCTTCGGCATCATCACCGAGATCATCCCGGTGTTCTCCCGCAAGCCGGTCTTCGGCTACACGACGCTGGTCGGCGCGACGATGGCCATCACCGGGCTGTCGATGGTGGTGTGGGCGCACCACATGTTCGTCACCGGCGCCGTGCTGCTGCCGTTCTTCTCGCTGCTGTCGTTCCTGATCGCGGTGCCGACCGGGGTGAAGTTCTTCAACTGGATCGGCACGATGCTGCACGGCTCGCTGTCCTTCGAGACACCGATGCTCTGGGCCGTCGGCTTCCTGGTGAGCTTCCTGTTCGGCGGCCTCACCGGGGTGATCCTCGCCTCGCCCCCGCTGGACTTCCAGGTCAGCGACTCGTACTTCGTGGTGGCCCACTTCCACTACGTGGTCTTCGGGACGGTGGTCTTCGCGATGTTCGCCGGCTTCTCCTTCTGGTGGCCGAAGTTCACCGGGAAGCTGCTCGACGAGCGGCTGGGGAGGATCCACTTCTGGACGCTCTTCGTCGGCTTCCACACCACCTTCCTCGTCCAGCACTGGCTGGGCGTGGAGGGCATGCCCCGGCGGTACGCGGACTACCTGGCGGCGGACGGCTTCACCGTGCTCAACACGATCTCGTCGATCGGGGCGTTCCTGCTGGGCCTGTCCACCCTGCCGTTCCTCTGCAACGTGTGGTGGACCGCCCGGCACGGCCGGCGGGTGGAGACCGACGATCCCTGGGGCTTCGGCCGTTCCCTCGAATGGGCGACCTCCTGCCCGCCGCCGCGGCACAACTTCACGACGCTGCCGCGGATCCGCTCCGAGTCCCCCGCCTTCGACCTGCACCACCCGGACGTCGCCGCCCTCGACCAGGCACGGTCCACCGGGCGCCGTGACGCCGTCGAGCCCGGTGCCGGCGGCCACGACTGACCGCTGCGGGGGCGGTACGACCTCGCACCGCCCCCGCCCGCGCAGCGGCCCCCGCCGGGCCGGGGGCCCGCGCCGGGCCGTGTCGTCAGATGCCCGCCGGGGATCCGTCCTTGCGGCCCCTCGCGCGGAGTTTGGCCCGCACCTTGTTCCGCAGCTTCTTGCGCAGCCTGCGGGCCCGCCGCCTGGCCGCGCCGGCGACGTCCCGGCCCGAGTACGCGGCGCCCACGCCCAGGCCGCCGACGTAACGCCCGGCGGCTCGTAACCGGCCCGCGGCGCCCACCCGGCGGGCGACGAGGTCCTCCAGCAGGGCTTCGCAGGCGGCGGCGATCTCCGCGGGGTCGTACCGGGCGCCCTTCTCCAGGGCCGCCTTGCCCATCCGGTGGCGCAGTTCGTCGTCGTTGATCAGCCGGAGAATCCCCGCGGCCAGCGCGTCCACGTCCCGCGGGGGCACCAGCAGCCCGTCCACCCCGTCGCTGATGATCTCGCCGGGACCGAGCGGGCAGTCGGTGCTGACCACGGGCAGCCCCACCCGCATCGCCTCGACGATGGTCATGCCGAACGACTCCATGCTGGAGGAGACCGCGAGCAGCGAGGCCTTGGCCATCTCCGGCTCGATCGGCGAGGCCGTGCCCATCATGGTCACCCGGTCGCCGATGTCCAGGCGCTCGATGAGCCGCTTCAGCTTCTCGCGCTGCCCACCGGTGCCGTACAGCCGCAGACCCCAGTCCGGGCGTTCCGCCGAGACCTTGACGAAGGCCCTGATGAGGTCTCCGTAGCGCTTCACCGGGGCCAGCCGGCCGACCGCGACCACGTACTTGGCGTCCAGCGTGCTGGGGGCGACGCCCGGGTCGGGGACGCTGTTCGGCAGGGTGACCACCCGCACCCCGGGCAGCCGCAGCCTGCGCCGGTAGGCGGCGGCGTCGGCCTCGGTGGTCGTGGTGACGGCGTCCAGCCGGGGGTACAGCCGGCGCAGCGTGAGGATGAGCGGTACGGAGTGGGTCTCCAGCGTCAGGTGCTCCTGCGCGACCCGGACCACGTGACGCGGGGCCTGCAGGGCGATGTGGACGTTCAGCCCGGGGCGGGTGCCGATGACGACGTCGGCGTCGAGGGACTCCAGGTGGGCGGCGATGCGCTGGTCGGTGAGCGCGTTGTACTGCTCGTAGCGGTTCTCGCCCGAGGGGAACACCGAGGAGGGCCGGCCGTACAGCGGATCGCCGAGGTCGCAGGTGTCGCTCTTGCGGCGGAGGTCCACCAGATGGCGCAGGCCGACGCGCGGATCGAGGGTGAAGACGGGTGTGTCACGATGGCGGAACACGGAGACGATCTCGACCTCGTGCCGCTCGGCCAGGGCACCGGCCAGGTTGTAGGTCGTCCTGATGGTGCCCCCGACGCCGTAGGCGTTGTGGATCAGTATGGAAATGCGCATGCGTCCCCGCGTTCTCCTGCTCGCCACGGACCGGTGTCCGCCCTCGTGCTGGCAAGACGGCCTCCTGCAGCCACAGGTTGTCCCCGTTCACCTTCCCGTTTCCTCGTTGTGTCCCCACTGTGACGTTCATGTGGGTTCCTGATCATCCTCCCCGGATCGCGCGCCTCCAGGCGGCGAGCCCGGTCGCGGTGCGGAGGGGCGCCCGCGCCCCCCACTGCGTTCCCCGGTCGCCCCGGCCATCCGAGCCGCCGTTCACGGTGTCACCCCACCGGACTACGGGCAAAGGGCCCACCGGGTGACGGAGGGTGCCGCGGGCATGGGCGTGGGGCGTTGGGCCGGGGAGCGGGCCGGGGAAGGGCACGCTCACGGCGTGCCCGCCGGGCTCACTTCGGCAGACGCAGGAGTGTCCCGGGGGTGAGCTGCCGGGTCGGGTCGGAGCCGATGACGTCCTGGTTGAGGCGGTACAGCTCGGCCGCGCCGCCGCTGACGTCGAAGCGCCGGGCCAGGGTCTCCAGGGTCTCGCCGGACCGGACGGCGTGCGCCCGGCCGGACAGCCGCAGGCGCTGCGCGCAGGTGGGCCAGGCCTCCCAGCCCTGATCGCGGAGGATCTCCTCGGCGACGGTCACCTGCTGGTCGGGGGTGGCGCGGTCGGGCCTGGAGGCCATGTCGAGACCGCCGTGCTCGACCCAGGTGGGCTGGAAGATCTGCAGCCCACCGTAGAAGCCGTTGCCGGTGTTGGTCTTCCAGCGGTTGCTGCTCTCGCAGTGCGCCAGTTCCAGCCAGACGGGTGCGTGCCCGTCGGCCTGCGCGGCCCCCTGAGGGAGGGCAGCCCACGTGGCGAGCAGAGCGAGCGCGGTCACCGCGAGACGGCGGGGACGGAACATGCGGGCCAGGTTAGGCAGGGCGCGGCGGGCGTCGTCGCCCGCCGCGCCGTGTGCGTGCCCGGGCCCACCCGGTCGGAGCACGGCCGCCGGGTGGGCCGGGGCACGCGGTGGGTCAGACCGACAGCCGCTGCCCCGGGAGGATCAGATTGGGGTCGGCGCCGATCACGGACCGGTTGACGGCGTACAGCTTCTTCCAGGTCGTCCCGTGGGCGGCCGCGATGCCGCTCAGGGTGTCGCCTTCGCGGACGCCGTAGTTGCCGTGCCCCTTCACCCGGTTCTGGCCGCGGTCGGCGTGGCCGCCGGTGCCGCGCGACTGCTTCGCCGGCGCCGGGGCGGTGTGCCGCTTCGCCTTGGGCGCGGCCGGGGCGCTGCCGCGGCCGGGCGCGCTCCCGTAGGCGCCTGCGCGGGCGGAGCAGGTGGGCCAGGCGCCCCAGCCCTGCGCCCGCTGCACCTTGGCGGCGACGGCGATCTGCTGCTCCCGGCTCGCCCGGTCGGCGGTCGCCGCGTACGCGGTGCCGCCGTAGGCGCGCCAGGTCCCGGCCGAGAACTGCAGTCCTCCGTAGTACCCGTTGCCGGTGTTGATGTGCCAGTTCCCGCCGCTCTCGCAGCCGGCGATGCGGTCCCAGACCCCGTTGTCGGCGGCCTTCGCGGGCCCCGCGACGGCCATGAGGGCCAGCGGGGTCAGAACGGTGACGCCGGCTACGACTGCGGACCGGCGGTACTTGGCTGATACGGCCATGGAATCCCTCTCCACGGACCCGGGGTTCCCCCATGGCGCCGTACCCCTGGTACGGCACCCGACGGACGGGGGCCCCGCGCGTCCGCCGCGGTCCCCGCCCCCTTCGCTCGCCGGCCGATGGATTTCCGATCCTCGGCCGTCCTCCGTGCGAGCCCTCCCGGGCGGTGCTCTCTGCACACGGCGGGCAAATCTAGGCAGGGTCGCGCTCGGTCACCAAACAAATCCCCTACGCTGCAGGCCAGTTGCTGGTTACCGGGAGTAAAGACCTATTTAGGACACCGGATTGATGGTGTTTTTTGCGGCATATCCCTACAGCGCATATGCGCCATGTGACCCGTCTCATAGGCGCGGAGGCTTCCGGGGGTGAAAGGTAGGACGAGGAGTGACCGGCTCCGCACGTCCGATCACACTCCGCACGCGGACGCGCGAGCACGCGCCAAGAAGGCCGTGACTCCCGCCACAGATCGGCCGTTGTCACTATGTGCCGGGCGAGGCCCGGCAAAGGAGCCCGTAGCCGTACATTTCCAAGGAGGCTTCAGTGCCGCCCATGCTCGACGTCAGCGACGAGGTACGAGCCGAGATCGGCGATGAGGAGGCGGCACGCCTGCTGGCCGGCGACAGCGCGCCCGGCACGTACGACTGCACCTCCTGTCGCACGCCCGGGGACACCTCCATGGAGCGCACCAGCACGGTGCTCTTCGTCGGGGAGGAGACCGCGGTGCTCGCCTTCGCCCATGCGACGTGCATCCCCTCCCAGGTCGTGCCGGTCTCGGAGGAGCAACTGCAGGGCGCGGTGCAGAGCATCGCCGGCGAGGAGACGGCCGGTGCCACGGCGGCGGCCGCGCCGCGGCAGGCGGTGCTCGGCATCACCTGCGGCCTCGTCCTGGTCAAGGACGAGGTGTGCCCGGCCCTGGTCATCGAGCCCACCGGGCCGATCGCCCGCCCCGGCGACAACGGTCCGGACGACGATTTCCTGCCGATCCTCATCGAGCAGGGCTTCCTCCCCGTGAACGACCTCTCCACGCCGCCGTCCCCGCTGCCCGGCTGGTCCGTGCTGCTGGCCATGGGGCAGCTGCACGCCATCCTCCAGCCCGGCTCCGCCGGCGCGTGGTGGCAGGCGCACCAGCCGCTCGCGGTGAGCGAGGGCTGGCGCCAGGCCGTCCACAGGTCCAACGAGGTGTACGTGTACGCCGCCCCGCACGGCACCATCGGCCAGCAGCCCCGCGAGGACCTGCTGCGCGACGCCCTCGAGCGCGCCTGCGGGCGCGGACTCCTCGTCGCGGCGACGATGCCCCTCTCCGGCACCTGATCCACCGGCTCCGGCCAAAGGCGCGTACGGCCCGCCGTACGCGCCTTTGGCCTATGGCAGTGCATATGCGTGATTCATCCGTACGACCCGCATCCCCGCAGATGAGCCGCTCGTTGCCACGACGTGCACACCTTTGACGCTTCCTCACGAGCCCAGTACCGAAGCCCCATTCCCCCCATGCGCACCGCGCAGGATGCGTCCGTGAGTGAGGGCACGCCGATCTACGACGCGCTCTACTCCGAGTACCGCAGGCTCTTCCGCACCCTTCCCGGCGACCGTACCGGCGAGGAGGACCTGCAGTTCAACGGTTTCGCCGACCGCGGTGGCGCCAACTCCGCGTACCGCGTCGCGGGCCGCCATCGGGGCGACCTCCCCGCCCTCCCGCCGGGCCTCGCCGAGAACCGCATGCACGGCGGACTCTGACCCGCCCCGCACGACGAACCGCCCGCCCGATCGCCCCATGGAGGCGACCCGGCGGGCGGCGCCATGTCCGGCCCCGGCAGGGCCACTTCACGCGGCCGCCGCACCCCCGTACCCCACGAAAAAGCGCCCGCCCGGCCGCCCCCGCGGGGACGACCGGACGAGCGGCCGCATGCCCTGCAGGCGCAGGGGCTACTTCTTGCGTCCGCGCTTCTCCCGGACCCGCACCGACACCTGGATCGGCGTCCCCTCGAACCCGAACTCCTCACGCAGCCGGCGCTCGATGAAGCGGCGGTAGCCGGCCTCCAGGAAGCCGGAGGCGAAGAGCACGAAGCGCGGGGGCTTGGTGCCGGCCTGGGTGCCGAAGAGGATGCGGGGCTGCTTGCCGCCGCGGATCGGGTGGGGGTGGGCGGCGACGAGCTCGCCCAGGAAGGCGTTGAGGCGGCCGGTGGGGACCCGGGTCTCCCAGCCCGCCAGCGCGGTCTCGATGGCCGGGACGAGCTTCTCCATGTGGCGGCCGGTACGGGCGGAGACGTTCACCCGGGGTGCCCACTGGATCTGCACGAGGTCCTTCTCGATCTCGCGCTCGAGGTAGTAGCGCCGCTCCTCGTCCAGCACGTCCCACTTGTTGTAGGCGATGACGAGGGCGCGGCCCGCCTCGACGGCCAGCGAGATGATGCGGGTGTCCTGCTCGGCGAGGGACTCGCCGGCGTCGATCAGGACGACGGCGACCTCCGCCTTCTCCAGGGCGGCCGCGGTGCGCAGCGAGGCGTAGTAGTCCGCGCCCTCCTGGAGGTGGACGCGGCGGCGGATGCCCGCGGTGTCCACGAACTTCCAGGTCTTGCCGCCCAGCTCGATGAGCTCGTCGACCGGGTCGCGGGTCGTGCCGGCCATCTCGTTGACGACGACGCGCTCCTCGCCGGCCACCTTGTTCAGCAGCGAGGACTTGCCGACGTTCGGGCGGCCGATCAGCGCCACCCGGCGGGGGCCGCCGACGCTGTTGCCGAAGGACTGCATCGGCGCCTCGGGGAGCGCCTCCAGCACCGCGTCCAGCAGGTCGCCGGTACCGCGGCCGTGCAGCGACGAGACCGGGTAGGGCTCGCCGAGGCCGAGGTTCCACAGCATGGCGGCGTCCGCCTCGCCCGAGGGGCCGTCGACCTTGTTGGCGCACAGCACGACCGGCTTGCCGGCCCTGCGGAGCAGCTTGACCACGGCCTCGTCGGTGTCCGTGGAGCCGACCTTGGCGTCCACCACGAAGACCACGGCGTCGGCGGCCTCGATCGCGAACTCGGCCTGCGCGGCCACGGACGCGTCGATGCCCAGCACGTCCTGCTCCCAGCCGCCGGTGTCGACGACCTTGAAGCGGCGGCCGTTCCAGTCGGCCTCGTAGGTCACGCGGTCACGGGTGACGCCGGGGCGGTCCTCGACGACCGCCTCACGGCGGCCGATGATCCGGTTCACCAGTGTCGACTTGCCGACGTTCGGGCGGCCGACGACCGCGAGGACCGGCAGCGGGCCGTGGCCCGCCGCCGCGAGGTCGCCCGCGACCTCGTCCAGGTCGAACCCCTCCTCGGCGGCGAGCTCCATGAACTCGGCGTAATCGGCGTCGTCGAGCGCGCCGACTTCGCCGTACTCGTTCTCGATGTCCATGAAAGCTTCTCCGTCGATCGTCAAATGTGCGGGGGCTTGCACGCCCCAGTGTGGGTCAGGCCGGCGCTAGGAGGCGCGGCCCGTGGTACGCCGGGCGTACTCGAGGTGGCCGGTCAGGTGCTTCTGGATGCGCACGGTGGCGGCGTCCAGTGCCGTACGGGTACGGCGCCCGGACCCGTCGCCGGCGTCGAAGGGGTCGCCGAAGACGACGTCGACCCGGCCGCGCACCGGCGGCAGGCCGCGGATCAGCCGTCCCGGCCGGGACGTGCCGAGGACCGCGACCGGCACTATGGGCGCGCCGGAGCGCACCGCGAAGTAGGCCAGGCCCGCCCGCAGGTCGGCGAAGTCGCCCTCGCCACGGGTGCCCTCGGGGAAGATCCCGAGGACCCCGCCGCGCTCCAGCACGCCGAGCGCGCTGGTCACCGCGGTGCGGTCGGTGCTGTGGCGGTCCACCGGGAGCTGGCCGATCCCACGCAGGAACGGGTCCAGCGGCCCGATGAAGGCCTCCTTCTTGATCAGGAAGTGCACCGGGCGCGGGCAGGTGCCCATGAGCACCGGCCCGTCCACGTAGTGCGAGTGGTTCACGGCCAGGATCACCGGCCCCGTGGCGGGCAGGCGCCAGCCGCCGAGCACCCGGGGGCGCCAGAGGCTGTTGATGATCCCGATGCCGAGGCGGCGGCCGACGGCCACGCCCTTCGGCCCCGGAACCGCGGAAGTGTCCCTCACGAAGCGGCCCGCTTCTCCTCGATCAGGGTGACGACGCACTCGATGACCTGGTCGAGGGTGAGCTCACTGGTGTCGACCTCTATGGCGTCGTCCGCCTTGGCCAGCGGGGAGGTCTTGCGGCCGGAGTCGGCCGCGTCACGCCGCACCAGGGCCTCGCGGGTCGCCACCAGGTCGACCTGGGCACCGCCGGTGGCCTTCAGCTCGCCGCCGCGGCGGGCGGCGCGGGCCTCCGCGGAGGCGGTGAGGAAGATCTTGACGGTGGCGTCGGGCAGCACGGTGGTGCCGATGTCCCGGCCTTCGACGACGATGCCGCCCGGCGCTCCGGCGGCCGCGTCGCGCTGCAGCCCGACCAGCCGGGTGCGCACCTCCGGCACCGCGCTGACGGCGCTGACCGCCGCGGTGACCTCCTGGGTGCGGATCGGGCCGGAGGCGTCCACACCGTCCACCGTGATCGTGGGCGCCGCCGGGTCGGCCCCGGAGACGATCACCGGCTTCTCGGCGGCGGTCGCCACGGCGGCGGAGTCGTTCACGTCGACGCCGTTGCTCAGCATCCACCAGGTCATCGCCCGGTACTGCGCGCCGGTGTCCAGGTAGCTCAGGCCGAGCTTGGCCGCGACCGCCTTCGAAGTGCTGGACTTGCCAGTGCCCGAGGGGCCGTCGATCGCGACGATCACCGGATTCGACACAGTCGGGGGACCTTCCTTGTGCGTGGAGCAGGTACACGGCTGGCGCAATGCCATCCCCACAAGGTTACCGGCCCACCCATTCGGCTCCGTACCGCGAATTCCCCGGCCCCCGCCCGGGCCGCCGGCAACCGCGCCGCGGCGGCCGGCTCCACCGTCGACTGCGCCGGACCCGCCTGCCGCCCCGGCGCATGCTCGATCCGCACGTCCTCGACGTCGGCCCCCGCCGCACCCGCCTCCGCGAACAGCCTCGCCGGCTCCCCGGGCCGGACCGGACCCCCGACGCCGCCCTCGCTCGGCTGCGCCGGACCCCGTCCGCCGACCCGCTCAGGCGCGCAGCGACCAGCCGCGCTCCCGCAACGCCGCCGACAACCGCGCCGCCGCCGCCGGCTCCACCATCAACTGCGCCAGACCCGCCTGCTGCCCCGTCGAATGCTCGATCCGCACGTCCTCGATGTTGACCCCCGCCGCACCCGCCTCCGCGAACAGCCTCGCGAGCTCCCCCGGCTGGTCCCCGATGAGGACCGCGACGACGTCGTACGTCTTGGGGGCGGAGCCGTGCTTGCCGGGGACCTTGGCCCGGCCGGCGTTGCCGCGGCGCAGGAGGTCCTCGATGCCGGCGGCGCCGTCGCGTCGCTTGGCGTCGTCCGCGGACTGCAGGGCCCGCAGCGACTCGACGGTCTCCGTCAGGTCGGCGGCGAGGTCGGCGAGGACGTCGGCGACCGGACCGGGGTTGGCGGAGAGGATGTCGATCCACATCCCGGGCTGGGAGCCGGCGACCCGCGTGACGTCGCGGATGCCCTGGCCGCACAGGCGCACCGTGCTGTCCTCGGCGTGCTGCAGGCGCGCCGCGACCATGCTGGAGACGAGCTGCGGGGTGTGCGAGACGAGGGCGACGGCCCGGTCGTGGGCCTCGGCGTCCATGACGACCGGGACGGCGCGGCAGAGCGCGACCAGCTCCAGGGCGAGGTTGAGCACCTCGGTCTCGGTGACCGGGGTCGGGGTGAGCACCCAGGGACGGCCCTCGAAGAGATCGGCGGTCGCGGCCAGCGGGCCGGAGCGCTCGCGGCCGGACATGGGGTGGGTGCCGATGTACGAGGTCAGGTCGCAGCCGAGCGCCTCCAGGTCGCGGCGCGGCCCGGACTTCACGCTGGCGACGTCGAGGTAGCCGCGGGCGAGCCCACGCCGCTGGGCCTCGGCGACGGTCGCGGCGACGTGGGCCGGCGGCACGGCGACGATCGCCAGGTCGACCAGGCCAGACGGGGGCTCGTCGGTGCCCGCGCCGAGCGCGGCGGCCGTACGCACCATGGAGGGGTCGTGGTCCTCCAGGTGGACCTCGACGCCGCGCGAGGCGAGCGCGAGGGCGGCGGAGGTGCCGATGAGGCCGGTGCCGATGACGAGGGCGGTCCTCACTGGGCGATGTCCTTGCGGAGGGCGGCCGCGGCGCCGAGGTAGACGTGGGAGATCTCGTCCTTGGTCAGGCCGGACTCCACGTGCGCGAGGATCCGTACGACCCGGGGCATGGCACCGGCGATGTCGAGTTCCTGCGCGCAGATCAGCGGCACGTCGGTGATGCCCAGCTTGCGCGCGGCGACCGCCGGGAAGTCGCTGTGGAGGTCCGGGGTGGCGGTGAACCAGACGCTGATCAGGTCGTCCACCGCGATGCCGTTGCGTTCCAGGATGGCGGTGAGCAGCTCGGCGACCTGCCCGTGCATGTGCTCCGCCTCGTCCCGCTCCAGCTGGACGGCTCCGCGGACCGCTCGTACCGCCACGTCATCGCTCCCTGTGTTGCTGCGCGCACGTACCTGGTCAGCGTAGTCGCGGTGGACGGGGAGCGGCGGACACGCCCGCCCTGCGAGACGCGGGAGGTGCTGCGGTACACCATGAAGCATGATCTTCCACCTGGTTCCGCTGGACGACTGGCTGCGCGACCCGGACCGTCCGTACGCGCCCTCGTCGCTCGCCGAGGACGGGTTCGTGCACTGCGCGCCCGACGAGGCGGTGGCGCTCGCCGTCGCCGACGCCTTCTACCGGGGCACCCCGGGCCCGCTGATGGTGCTGCTGATCGACGAGGAGGCCCTGGAGGCCCGTGTGCTGTGGGAGGACGCCGATCCGGTGCCGCCGCCGGGGGTGCCGCAGGAGACGCGCTTCCCGCACGTGTACGGGCGCGTCAACCGCAGCGCGGTGGTCGGGATGCTGGAGGTGCAGCGGGACGCGGAGGGCCGCGCGGTGGCGCTGGCGGTGTGGTCGTAAGCGCTGCTTTGTCCCGACACGCCCCTGGACGGCGGGGCGGCCGTCCGGTTCGATGGTGACCCGACCGTGCGGCCTCGGGGGAGACGGACATGCAGCGTTCCGGACCGCTCCACACGCTCCTCGCGGGGCTGGTACTCGCTCTGATCATGCTGTCGCTCAACGCGACGACGGAACCGCCGGCGGCGGACGCGAAGGGGGGCGCCCCGCCGTCCCCGGCGGCCCCCTCCGCGCCGCCCTCCTCGGCTGCCCCGGCGCCGAGGTCGCCCGCCGCCTCCCCCACCGCCACGGCCACCGCCCCACGCCCCGACGCCGACTACGCGGGCCGCACCGGCGACGGCGCGGCGAGCGTCGCGATCGCGCTGCGCGACGACGGCAAGGCCGTCGCGTACGTCTGCGACGGGCGCGCCAAGGAGGCCTGGCTGCGCGGCGACGTCGGGGACGACGGCGGCATGCGCCTGACCGGCGACCGCGGCGCCCGGCTGGAGGGCACCCTGGAGGGCGGGCGCGTCACCGGCGAGGTGCGGCTGACGGGGCTGGAGCAGCCCTTCACGGCGCGGCGCGCGGTCAAGCCGTCCGGTCTGTACCGGGCGGCCGCCTCGGTGCGCGGCGCGCGGGTCGTCGGCGGCTGGATCGTGCTGCCGAACGGCAAGCAGGTGGGGATCGTCTCGCGCGACGGCGAACCGTCGGCCGCACCGGCCATCGACCCCGCCACCGGTGCCGTGACCGTCGACGGCACGCGGCTCACCGCACGGCCGATCCCCTGACCGTCCGCCCGCAGGCAGGAGCAGGAGCCCCCCATGAACGTGGACCCGAACGCCGCCACCACGTCCTTCCCGGCACCGCCGCCCCGCCCCACGCCGCGGGCGGCCGTGTTCCTCGTCCCCGCGCTCGCCGCCGCGGCGGTCGCCGTCGCCCTCGGCGCGTACGGCAGGGTGCACGACCCGGCCGGCACCGCCTTCAACCTCGCCGGCTTCTCCAGCACGGGCGCGGTCAAGTCCTGGCTCGCCACGGCCGCCTTCGCCTTCGCCCTGGTGCAGATCGCCTCGGCGCTGGTGATGTACGGCAAGGTGCCGGGCGTCCGCGCCCCCTCCTGGACCGGCGGCCTGCACCGCTGGTCGGGCCGGGTCGCGTTCCTGCTGAGCGTCCCGGTCGCCGTGCACTGCCTGTATGCGTTGGGCTATCAGACGTACAGCAGTCGCGTCTTGTGGCACTCGCTGCTCGGGTGCTTCTTTTTCGGGACATTCACGGCAAAGATGCTGCTGCTGCGGACCGAGCGACTGCCGGACCGGCTGCTGCCGGTCATCGGCGGGCTGGTCTTCACGGCGTTGACGGTGCTGTGGCTCACGTCAGCGTTGTGGTTCTTCCGAACGGTCGGGGTGACGACATGAAGCGACGCATGGTGCTGCTGTCCACGGCGGCACTCGCGGGATGCAGCAAGTACGGCGAGCAGAGCGCGCCGCAGGCCGCGGCGACCTCCGCGCCACCGGCCTCGGAGCCCGCCTCCGCGCCGGCCACGGCGTCGGCCACGACGTCGCCGCCCTCGCAGGGCGAGGTGCTGGTGAAGGCCGCCGACGTGCCGGTGGGCGGCGGCACGGTGATCACGGACAAGAAGGTCGTGGTGACCCAGCCCACGGCGGGTGAGTTCAAGGCCTTCTCCGCCGTCTGCACCCACGAGGGCTGCCTCGTGAACACCGTCTCCGACGGCACCATCAACTGCCCCTGCCACGGCAGCAAGTTCCGCATCACCGACGCCTCGGTGGTCGCCGGACCGGCCCCGAGGCCGCTCCCCGCCGAGGCGATCACCGAAAAAGACGGCGAGATCCTCCTCACCTAGCCCGTACGATCCCGGTCCATGCGCGACCACGACCTCGTACGCCATCACACCGTCTACGCCTGTGTGATGGGCTCGCGCGCCTTCGGGCTGGCCACGGACGGCAGTGACACCGACCGCCGCGGGGTGTACGTCGCGCCCACCCCGCTCTTCTGGCGCTTCGGCAAACCGCCGCGGCACGTGGACGGCCCGGAGCGCGAGCAGTTCTCCTGGGAACTGGAGCGGTTCTGCGAGCTCGCGCTGCGCGCCAACCCCAACATCCTGGAGTGCCTCCACTCCCCGCTCGTCGAGCACGTGGACGACACCGGGAGGGAACTGCTCGCCCTGCGCGGCGCCTTCCTGTCCCGGCACGTCCACGAGAGCTTCGCGCGCTACGCCACCGGCCAGCTGCGGAAGCTGGAGGCCGACGTCCGCACGCACGGCGCGCCCCGCTGGAAGCACGCCATGCATCTGCTGCGCCTGCTGATCAGCTCCCGCGACCTGCTCCGCACCGGCGAACTGCGCATCGGGGTCGGCGACCACCGCGAGCGGCTGCTGGCGGTAAAGCGGGGCGAGGTCGGCTGGGCGGAGACGGAGTCCTGGATGCTCCGGCTGCGCGAGGAGGCCGACGCCGCCGCCCGGCGCAGCCCGCTCCCGGACGAGCCGGACCGGGCCCGCGTCGAGGACTTCCTGTTCCGGGTCCGGCGGGCGTCAGCCGCCGTCGCCGTCCCAGAGGGCGCCGAAGGCGAGTAGTTCGTCGCGGTGCTCGAGCCGCTCCAGCCAGGCGTCCGGCCAGGCCGCCAGGCCGTGGTGCGCCCCGGCGAAGGCACCCGCCAGGCAGGCGATGGAGTCGGAGTCCCCGGAGGAGCACGCCGCCCGGCGGACCGCGGTGACGGGCTCGTCCGGGAAGAGCAGGAAGCACAGCAGGCCGGTCGCCAGCGCCTCCTCGGCGATCCATCCGGCGCCGGTGGCCAGGCACGGGTCGGCCTCCCGGTCGGGGGCCGCGAGCGCCGCGTCGAGGCGGTCGAGCACCCCGAGGCACTCGTCCCAGCCGCGCCGGACGAAGGACACCGGGCCGTGGTCGTGGGCGCGCAGCCACAGGTCCCCGAGCCACCACTCGTGGTACGTGTCGCGCTGCTCCGCCGCGTAACCGCGCAGCAGGGCGGTCAGTTCCCCCGGGGCCGCGCCCTGCGCGAGCAGGTGCACGGCGTGCGCGGTGAGGTCGGAGGCCGCGATCGCCGTGGGGTGGCCGTGGGTGAGCGCGGACTGCAGCTGCGCCGCCCCGGCCCGTTCGTCGGGGCGCAGCCCGGGGACGAGCCCGACCGGGGCGACCCGCATGTTCGCGCCGCAGCCCTTGGAGCCGGTCTGGCTGGCCTCCTGCCAGGGCCGGTCCGGGTGGTCCAGCTTCTCGCAGGCGACCAGGCAGGTGCGGCCGGGGGCGCGGTTGTTGTCGGGCGAGTGGTACCAGTCCACGTACTCCTCGCGCACCGGGCGGGCCAGCCGGGACGGCGTGAGCGGGCCGCGCTCCACGGCCGTGCGCAGCCCGCGTGCCAGGGCGAGGGTCATCTGCGTGTCGTCGGTGACGAACGCCGGGCGGGGCAGTTCCATCTCCCGCCACGGGCCGCACTTGGCGAGGATCGACGGGATGTCGTTGAACTCCGTGGGGAAACCGAGCGCGTCACCGATCGCCAGGCCCGCCATCGCGCCCGAGGCCGCGCGGCGCCCGGTCACGGCGGGGCTCACGCGGCGGCCACCCGGGTGCGGACGACCAGGTCGTGGAGGGCGTCGTAGGCCGTCGGCTCGCCGGGCAGCCGGGTGTCGCGCTGCGCGTCGTCCAGGACCTCGTGGAGGACGTCGACGTCGGCGCGGACGCGGCGCGGGTCGAGGTCCATGGCGAGGCCGTGCTCGGCGACCGCCTTCTCATGGATGAGATCGCGGACGTACCCCGGGGCGGTGACGTGCTCCAGCAGTGTCGGCAGGTGCGCCTCGACGGTGCCGGTGCGCATCAGGTGGATGCCGGTCAGCAGCACCCTGAAGGTGTAGAGCAGCGGCTTGAGTTCGCCGGTCTTCTCGTACAGCTCCCACTGCGTGCGGGCGAAGCCCCGGTAGTGGTGGGCGTGGTGGCCGGTGATGACGCCGGGCGCCAGGTCGACGAGTTGGGCGTGGACGCCGCTGGTGTGCACCACGAGCGGGGACAGCAGCTGCTCCAGGACGTAGCCGTTGCGCCGCAGCATGAGCCGGGCGAACTTCAGCAGGTCGTGGGTGACCAGGTCGAGCTCGAGGCCGTCCTGCTCCCACATGCGGGTCTGGGTCTCCTCGCCCTCCCGCAGCCCGATCAGGTCGGCCAGCGGGAGGAGGTGGACGCCGCGCAGGTCCACGTCCGAGTCGCGGGACGGGAAGCCGCACAGGTGCGCACCGGAGACGGTGGCGAACAGCAACGGTTGTCCCCGCTGGGCGAGGGCCGGGGTGAGTTCGGGCAGCCCGGCCCCGCGCAGGCGTTCGGCGTGGATGGTCATTGCGCCATCCTTCCCGGAACGGCGGCCTCCGGGAAAGTCCTTATCCGTGGGCAGACCGCCGTACCGGCGCGGGGACCGGACGGCTCAGAGATCGACCTCGCGCATGAGCATGCCCACCTCGGTGTTGGTGAGCCGCCGCAGCCAGCCCGACTTCTGGTCGCCGAGCGCGATCGGGCCGAAGCTGGTGCGGACCAGCTTGTCGACCGGGAAGCCCGCCTCGGCCAGCATGCGCCGCACGATGTGCTTGCGGCCCTCGTGCAGGGTGACCTCGACCAGGTAGTTCTTGCCCGTCTGCTGCACGACGCGGAAGCTGTCGGCGCGGGCGTAGCCGTCCTCCAGCTGGATGCCGTTCTTCAGCTGCTTGCCGATGTCGCGCGGCAGCACACCGTTGATCGCGGCGAGGTAGGTCTTCTGCACGCCGTAGCGGGGGTGGGTCAGACGGTGGGCCAGCTCGCCGTGGTTGGTGAGCAGGATGATGCCCTCGGTCTCGGTGTCCAGCCGCCCCACGTGGAAGAGCCGGGTCTCGCGGTTGGTGACGTAGTCGCCGAGGCACTGGCGGCCCTCGGGGTCCTCCATCGTCGAGACGACGCCGGCGGGCTTGTTCAGGGCGAAGAACAGGTACGACTGCGTGGCGACGGTCAGTCCGTCGACGCGCACCTCGTCCTTGTCGGGGTCCACGCGCAGGCCCTGCTCGGTGACGATCTTGCCGTTCACCTCGACACGGCGCTGCTCGATCAGCTCCTCGCACGCGCGGCGCGAGCCCATGCCCGCCCGGGCCA
Organism: Actinacidiphila glaucinigra; assembly: GCF_900188405.1. Lineage (GTDB taxonomy): Bacteria > Actinomycetota > Actinomycetes > Streptomycetales > Streptomycetaceae > Actinacidiphila > Actinacidiphila glaucinigra. The sequence continues at coordinate 170,066 of NZ_FZOF01000014.1, forward strand.
GGACCTTCTGCAGGCGCTCGCCCTCCTGCTCGGCCCCGGGGAAGGTCTTGGGCAGGTTCAGCTTGGGCTTGCTGTGCCGCTCCCGGTTGCGCTCCTCGATCTGGGCGTCCAGCTCGCGGGGGCGCGCGGGGGCGGACTTGCGGGGCTTGCCGGACGCGCCGCCCGGCTTGCCACCGGTGCCGCGCCTGGCGCCTCCGCCCGCTCCGCCGGGCCCACCGGAGCCGCCGGATCCGCCGGAGCCGCCGGATCCGCCGACGTCGTAACGGCGCTCCTCCGGACGGGGCCGGCCCGCGCGCTTCTGCTGGTCGTCGCGCTGTCCCCCGGTCCTCGACCGGGAGCCGCCCCCATCGGCACCCCGGGAATTCCGGTTGCCGCCACTGTTCCTGCCGCTGCCGCTACTGCTTCGCATCAACTGTCCGTCGTCGAGTCCGGGTCGAATGAGGGGACGCCCTCCAGGGAGTCCGCCTCGACGGCGTCCGCCTCCGGGAGGAACGGGGCGAGCTCGGGCAGCTCGTCCAGGCCGCGCAGGCCCATCCGCTCCAGGAAGTAGTTCGTCGTCCTGTACAGGATCGCACCTGTCTCGGCTTCCGTCCCACACTCTTCCACCAGACCCCTCTGGAGGAGGGTGCGCATCACGCCGTCACAGTTGACTCCGCGCACCGCGGAGACCCGGGACCGGCTGACCGGCTGCCGGTACGCGACGACCGCCAGGGTCTCCAGCGCGGCCTGGGTGAGCCGGGCCTGCTGGCCGTCCAGAACGAACTTCTCGACGGCCGCGGCGTAGGCGGGCCGGGTGTAGAAGCGCCAGCCGCCCGCGATCAGGCGCAGGTCGAAGCCGCGGCCCTGGGCGGCGTACTCCTGCGCCAGGTCGTGGAGGGCGGTGGCGATCTCCCGGCGCGGGCGCTCCAGCACCTTCGACAGGGTCTCCTCGGTGACGGGCTCGTCCACGACCATCAGGACCGCCTCCAGGGCGGGGCGCAGCTCCAGCCCCGCCACGGAGAGCAGCCCCGCGGGCGCGCCCTCCGCCGCCTGCGTGGTCGCCTCGACCGTCTCGGACGCCTCGGATGCCACCTCGGTCACTCCGGTCACCTCCGTCACGTCAGCCATCCTTCCCGTCCTTCCCGGCGGCGGGCACCTGGTCGAATTCGTCGGTGACCAGCGGCTGGTCCGGCGCCTCGGCGCCGCCCGTCCAGCGGACCTGGAGCGTACCGAGGGCCGCCTCCTGGTCGAGCGCGACCGCCTTCTCCCGGTACAGCTCCAGCAGGGCCAGGAAGCGTGCCACGACCGTCAGGGTGTCGGGGGCGTCGAAGGTGAGCTCCTTGAAGCTCGCCTCGCCGCGTTCGCGCAGCATCGCGATGACGTGCTCCGCCTGCTCGCGCACGCTCACCAGCGGCGCGTGGATGTGGTCCACGTACACCTGGGGCTTCGGCTTCGGCTGCATCGCCTTGACGGCGAGCTGCGCGAAGCGCTCCGGGCCGATGCTCAGCACGACCTCGGGCAGCAGCTCGGCGTGCTGCGGCTCCAGCCCCACGGTGCGGGGATGGTGCAGCGCCTCGGCCTCCAGGCGCTCGGCGAAGATCGCGGCGATCTGCTTGTAGGCGCGGTACTGGAGCAGTCGGGCGAAGAGCAGGTCCCGGGCCTCCAGCAGGGCGAGGTCCTCCTCGTCCTCGACCTCGGCGGCGGGCAGCAGGCGCGCGGCCTTCAGGTCCAGCAGCGTGGCCGCGACGACCAGGAACTCCGTGGTCTGGTCCAGGTCCCAGTCCGGTCCCATGGCGCGGATGTGGGCCATGAACTCGTCGGTCACCTTGGACAGGGCGACCTCGGTGACGTCGAGCTTGTGCTTGGAGATCAGCTGCAGCAGCAGGTCGAAGGGGCCCTCGAAGTTCGCCAGCCGGACGGTGAACCGGCCGTCGTTCGCGGCGGCGGCGTCCTCGCTCCCCCCTTGGTCTCCCACGTCACCGGCGGGCCGCGTCCCGGGCACGGGAGCGGGAGGGGCGACTTCCACCGCCTCCGGTGCCGGCGGCGGATCGGCGGCGAGCGGCTGCCCCTCGGCTTCGACGGCGGCGGGCGGAGGCGGCACCGCGGGCGCGGTGTGGCCGAACTCACCGACCGCGTCGCTCGCACCCGGCCCGTCCACGCCCTCGCCGGCCACGGCCGGGGGCGGCACGGGGTTCGCGCCGGGACCGCGGCCGAGGAGGCGGCGGGAGCGCTGCGGGCTTGCGGTGTCGTCGGGGGGCATGGGGGTCCAGATGGTGCTGACGGGGCCGTGCGGAGGACGGCACCGTATCGCGCGGAGCGCGTCAGCGGCCGCGCAGGCGGCGTACGAGGATGCTCGCGTCGCCGCGGGACTCGAGGTCGGCCAGGACCACCGCGACCGCCTCGCGGACGATCCGCCCGCGGTCCACGGCGAGCCCGTGCTCCCCGCGCAGGACGAGGCGGGCATGCTCGAGGTCCATGAGCTCCTCGGCGGAGACGTAGACGGTGATCTTCTCGTCGTGGCGCTCGCGCCCGCTGGGCCGCCTGGGGGCCCGTCCGGACTTGCGGCGCGGCTGCGGGGGCTGTGGCGGCTGCGGGGCCGCCTGGGGGCCCGCGGAGCCCGTTCCGGGGGCCCCCAGGCCGCGCCGCACGGGCGGACCGGGAGGACCCGCCTGTTCGGGGACGGAGCGGGCCGCAGGGGACGGCGAGGCGCCGGGGTCGGCGCCGGTGTCCCGTCCGCCGTGCTCGGCGGCCTCGGAGGGCGTCGCCGACTCGCTGACGGGCGCCTCCTCCGGCGCCGGCTCCTCGGCGGGGGCCGGCACGGGCCGCAGCGGGCGTTCTCCGGGGGCGGCGGGGTCCGTGCCCGGGCCGCCGCCCGGGCCCGCGCCGGGAGTCTCGCCGTTGGCGTGCTGCCGCGGCGTCGAGGACTGGAGCCCCCGCCCCCCTGTCGTACGGAACAGCTCGTCGGCCCCCGGGAGACTCACTCGGCGTGACACCGGGCGAGCACCTCCCTGGCGAGCTGGCGATAGGCGGCGGCACCCACCGAGTTGGAGGCGTAGGTGGTGATCGGCTCACCGGCGACCGTGGTCTCCGGGAAGCGGACGGTCCGTCCGATGACGGTGTGGAAGACGTGGTCGTCGAAGGCCTCGACGACACGCGCCAGCACCTCGCGGCTGTGCACCGTGCGCGAGTCGTACATCGTGGCGAGGATGCCGTCCAGCTCCAGCTCGGGGTTGAGCCGCTCCCTGACCTTCTCGATGGTCTCGGTCAGCAGGGCGACACCGCGCAGCGCGAAGAACTCGCACTCCAGCGGCACTATCACCTGGTGGGCCGCCGTCAGGGCGTTGACGGTCAGCAGGCCGAGCGACGGCTGGCAGTCGATGATGACGTAGTCGTAGTCGGGCAGCAGCGGCTTCAACGCCCGCTGCAGCGAGGACTCGCGGGCCACCTCGCTGACCAACTGGACTTCCGCGGCCGACAGGTCGATGTTGCTGGGAAGCAGGTCCATGCCGGGCACCGCGGTCTTCAGCAGCACCTCGTCGGCCGAGAGCCCGCGCTCCATCAGCAAGTTGTAGACGGTGACGTCCAGTTCCATCGGGTTGACGCCGAGGCCGACCGAGAGGGCGCCCTGCGGGTCGAAGTCGACCAGGAGGACGCGGCGGCCGTACTCGGCGAGCGCGGCACCCAGGTTGATGGTGGACGTCGTCTTGCCGACGCCGCCCTTCTGGTTGCACATCGCGATGATCTTCGCCGGGCCGTGGTCCGTCAGCGGGCCGGGGATGGGGAAGTACGGCAACGGGCGGCCGGTGGGACCGACGCGCTCGCGGCGCTGGCGCGCCGCGTCGGGCGCGAGGGTGGCCGCGTACTCGGGGTCGGGTTCGTACTCCGCGTCGGGGTCGTAGAACTGACCGTCCTGCAGCTCTTCTTCGTATTGCGCCATGGGGTTCGCGTAACGCGTCTCGTTGTCTGTGCCGGCCCTGCGCGCCTCGAAGGTCCGGACGGCCACGGAGGCCACCGGTCCGAGTCGTGCGGAACCGTCGGTCTGCACGGTCATTCCTGGCTGACCACCCCCGGGAGCAAATGTCGACTCATTCACAAGTCGTCTTACCTCCTTGGTGACCAGGAAACTTCTCAATAGGTCAGCGTTGCAGCATGCCGACGGTTGGCGACTCTATGGCGTGTCGGTGGTTCACAGCAACACAATCCACCGGACACGGCACGATGTGTCGGCAACCGAACGTCTCGCTGTCAAGGGTGTAACGACGACGCCGGGGATGTTTCGCGGGGGAACGAATCGGCAAAACAGTATGGTTCCACGCGAACGGCCGGGTCTTGGGACTCAAGACCCGGCCGTGCGTACCGGATTGGCGACAAGTTGACGCCGACGTGAAAAATCGATCAATCGATGAGGCGGTCGTCAGCCGAGAACGGTGGCGAGGTCCACCGTGTCCAGGCCGTGCGCCTCGGCGACCGGACCGTAGACGACCTGGCCCTCATGGGTGTTGAGGCCCTTGGCGAGCGCGGCGTCACGGCGCAGCGCCTCGCGCCAGCCGCGGTTGGCCAGTTCGACGATGTAGGGCAGCGTCGCGTTGGTCAGCGCGTAGGTGGAGGTGTTCGGCACCGCGCCCGGCATGTTGGCGACGCAGTAGAAGACCGAGTTGTGCACCGCGAAGGTCGGGTCGGCGTGCGTGGTGGGACGGGAGTCCTCGAAGCAGCCGCCCTGGTCGATGGCGATGTCGACGAGCACCGAACCCGGCTTCATCCGGGAGACCAGCTCGTTGGTGACGAGCTTGGGGGCCTTGGCGCCCGGGATCAGGACCGCGCCGATGACGAGGTCGGCGTCGAGGACCGCCTTCTCCAGCTCGAAGGCGTTGGAGACGATGGTCTGCACCCTGGTGCCGAAGATCTTGTCGGCCTCGCGCAGCTTGTTGATGTCCCGGTCGAGCAGCGTGACGTGGAAGCCCATGCCGACGGCGATCTGCGCGGCGTTCCAGCCGGAGACACCGCCGCCGATGACGACGGCCTTGGCCGGGGCCACGCCCGGGACGCCGCCGGGGAGCACGCCGCGACCGCCGGCCGAGCGCATCAGGTGGTACGCGCCGACCTGCGGGGCGAGCCGGCCGGCCACCTCGGACATCGGGGCGAGCAGCGGCAGCTGGCGGTTGGCGAACTCGACGGTCTCGTACGCGATCGCGGTGGTGCCGGACTCCAGCAGCGCGTCGGTGCACTCGCGGGACGCGGCCAGGTGCAGGTAGGTGAAGAGGGTCTGGTCCTTGCGGAGCCGGTGGTACTCCTCCGCGATCGGCTCCTTGACCTTCAGCACCAGGTCGGCGACGGCCCACACCTCGTCGGCGGTGGGGAGGATGGTCGCGCCCGCGGAGACGTACTCCTCGTTCGGGATGGACGAGCCGAGGCCGGCGTCCTGCTCGACGAACACCTCGTGGCCGCCTCGGACGAGCTCGTGCACGCCGGCGGGGGTGATGGCCACGCGGAACTCGTTGTTCTTGACCTCGCGGGGGATGCCGACCTTCACGTCGATCACGGTCCTGTTCACGGGAGTGGAGGGTTTTGGCAGGTCTCCGGACATGTCACCCGATCATGGGGTACGTCGGACCTGACCGCGATGTTCTGCGGTGCGACCAAGTGTAGTGAAGGAAGAGTCACTGTCCAGCCTTACAAAGTGACTACTTTCAGCGAAGGTATTGGCAGTTTCGTAGGTACAGCCCGTTTACGGCGCGATCTGAGGGTCCCCGGTGGGCTCTTGGCCCCGGAAACAGGGGCCCTCAGTCCTCCTCGGGCTGCGGAATCTCCTCGGCGGGCAGCAGCCGGCGCGCCGCGGCCCGCTGCAACCGGGCTCCCGCCGGGTCCCCCAGTCGGTCCAGGGTGTCGGCCATGCGCAGCAGCACCGCGCCCTCCAGGCGCCGCTCCTTCGCCTGCCGGGCCCAGTACAGGGCGTCGCGGCAGGTCCGCAGGGCGTCCTCCGGATGCCCCGCGTACTCCTGGACCCGCGCCACCTCGCTGAGCGCGCGGGCCTGCGCGGGCAGGTCCCTCAGCCGACGGTGCGCGGCGGCCGCGGCACGCCACTCGCGCAGCGCGTTGCCGTAGCGCCCGGCGTAGGTGAACAGGGCGCCGAGCCGGGAGTGCAGCCGCGCCTGGTGGACCAGCTCGCCGCGGGCCTGCCGCAGGGCCAGCGCCCTGCCGTACCAGTCGGAGGCCCGCTGCGGGTCGTCCAGTTCCAGGTACGTCCCGGCGATGGCCTCCAGCGCGCGGCCCTCGGCGTCCCCGTCGTAGGCCTCCCGGGAGGCGACCAGCGCCGCCCGGTAGCGGTCGAGGGCGTCCAGCGGCCGGGCCGCCTCCACGTCCAGGTCGCCGATGTTCAGCAGGGCCGCCGCCTTCTCGCGGTGCAGTCCGCGCCGCTCGGCGACGTCCAGCACCAGGTGGTGGAGCCGGTAGCGCTCGGGCGCCGTCGCGCCGCCGTCGGGGTCCGCGGCCAGGGCCCGTACGAGCGCGGCCATGAGGCGGCGGGCCAGGGTGTCGAGTTCGCCGTCCGCGACCGCCAGCCGAGCGGCGGCCAGCAGGACCGGCAGCCGCACCCGCAGCCACCCGGCCGCGACCGGACGGCTGGGGAAGCGCAGCGACTTGGGCAGCCCGTCGGGTTCCGTCTCGCCGTCCAGGCACATCCGGCACGCGTGCAGCAGCCGTACCGTGCGCTCCAGCATCCGGGCGCGGGCGAGCTGCGCCTCGGACGGCTTCTCCGTGCTCTCCAGCAGCGCCCGCAGCGGCGGGGTCAGCCAGCCCGGCACGCGGTACTGCGCCGGCAGGTCGCCGGCCGCGGGCTCGGGGTGGAGCAGCCCGCAGGCGGCCAGGTCGGCGAGCGTGGCCTGCGCGGCCTCGACCGAGCAGCCGCCCAGCGCGGAGGCGGTCTGCGCGTCGGTCAGGCCCGAGGGGGCGAGCGCGAGCAGCCGCAGCATGCGGGACACGGCGGGCGAGAGCGCCCCGTACACGAAGCGGAAGGCGCGCAGCAGCTCCGGAGCGGGGGTGGCGCGCGGGGCGCTCGGTGCGGTGCGGCTCCCCTTCTCCTTCGCCTCCCCGGAGGCGTCCGGGACGCCGGCCGCCTTCGCGGCCGGGTCGGCGACGATGCCCGCCCGGCGCAGCACACGTGCCTGCCCGTCCACGGCGGCCAGGCCCCGCAGCGCCTCCGGCAGCGGGCCGCTGCCCGTGCGGTGCCCGACGTCGGCACGGAGCATGCCGTTGCCCCGGGTGGCCGCGCCGCCCTCGGCGACCGCTGCGGCGGCCGGTCCCGCCGCGGGCTCGGCGGCCTGGGCGTGCAGCCGGCGGGTGGCCTCGGCGACGGAGGTACGGGGCTGGGCGGCGAGCCACGCGGCGACGAGCCGCAGCGCCGCGGGATGGCCCCCGCACTCCTGGGCCAGGCCCTCCGCGGCCCGGGGGTCGTTGGTGATCCGCACCCGCCCCACGGCCTCGGCCAGCAGGTCGACGCACGCCGCCGGGTCGAGCCCGCCCAGGGTGCACGGGCGGACGTCGTGGACGCCGGGCAGCGGCCCCTCGGCCGTGGCGACCAGCAGGTTCCCCGAGCCCTTCGGCATCAGGTCCAGCAGCTGCCGGGAGTCGACGACGTCGTCCAGGACGACGACGGCCTTGCGTCCGTTCAGGGCCGTGCGCAGCGCGGCGAGCAGTTCCTCGCGCTCCGCGGCCGGCTCGGCCTCGACGTCCATCGCGCGCAGCAGGGCGCGGGCGGACTGCTCGGGCGGCACGGGACGGCCGTCGTTCTCGCTGAGCCGTACGTAGAACTGACCGCCGGGATAGCGGTCGGCCACCTCGTGGGCGAGCCGCACGGCCAGCGCCGTGCGTCCCGAGCCCGGCCGGCCGGCCACGAGGAGCACCCGGCTCCCGTCGGGCGTCTGGCCGCGCAGCGCCGCCAGGCCCGGCCGGTCGATGTCGGCACGCAGCTCCTCGAGTTCTCGGCGGCGGCCGAAGAATCCCGGCAGGCCGGGGGGCAACGTGCCGTGTGCCGGGGTCTGCGACGCCGGCCCCCACGGGCCGTCGTCAGAGGCCGCCGCCGATGCGTCGGCGTCCAGCACGTGATCCGCCACGGGCCCACTCCCGTTCTCCTACGAACGGCATGAGCCTAGTTCACGGTGGGGGTCCAACCCCCGTACGCGACGCGGCGGATCCGGCCAATGATCACCCTCTCGGACGATCGGATGGTCAGACCGAACGGGTCACACGGAGAACGGGCGCGCGGGCCACTCCGCCTCGGCCGGGCGCAGCGACTCCAGGCCGTCCCCGGCCCGGACGGCCTGCAGCGACAGCACGCCGACCACGAGGCAGTTGTTGTGCAGCTCCCCCGCGAGGACACCGCGGACCAGCTCGTCCACCGGGACCCGGGCGAACTCCATGTCGGCCTCTTCCTCCGACACCTCGAAGCGCTCGCCCTCCACCTCGGACAGGCCCCGGGCCAGGAAGATCCGCACGGCCTCGTCGCAGCCGCCCGGCGTGGTGTACACGTCGGTGAGCACCCGCCAGTCCTCCGCCTTGACGTGCGCCTCCTCGTACAGCTCCCGCTGGGCGGCGTGCAGCGGGTTCTCGCCGGGGACGTCGAGCAGCCCGGCGGGGATCTCCCAGAGCTTCATCCGCACGGGGTGGCGGTACTGCTTGAGGACCAGGACGCGGTCCCGGTCGTCGAGGGCGAGCACGGCCACCGAGCCGGGGTGGACCTGGTAGTCGCGCCGGGCCACGCCGCCGTCGGGCATGACGACGTCATCGGTGCGGACGCTCGTCTTCTTCCCGGTGAAGGGGGTGGCGGTGGCGGTGACCCGCCACTCCTCGGGAGTGTCCTTCAGCATGGTGCCCTCCGTACGCGGTGCCGGGGCGGGCCGTGCGCCGGCCCGCCCCCGCAACCGTATCGATCAACCCTTGAGGCGCTCGACCGCGGCCGCGACCAGACCCGCGAACAGGGGGTGCGGACGGGTCGGGCGCGACTTGAGCTCGGGGTGCGCCTGGGTGGCCACCAGGTAGGGGTGCACCTCGCGGGGGTACTCGACGTACTCGACCAGGGTGTTGTCCGGGGAGGTGCCGGAGAACTGCAGACCGGCCTTCTTCTCCAGCTCGCCGCGGTAGGCGTTGTTCACCTCGTAGCGGTGGCGGTGCCGCTCCTCGACGTAGGGCTCGCCGCCGTAGACCTCGCGGACGATGGAGCCCTCGGCGAGCTTCGCCGGGTACAGGCCCAGCCGCATGGTGCCGCCGAGGTCGCCCTGGCCGGCGACGATGTCGAGCTGCTCGGCCATGGTGGAGATCACCGGGTGCGCGGTCGCCGGGTCGAACTCGGTGGAGTTGGCGTCCGGGATGCCGGCCAGACTGCGGGCCGCCTCGATGACCACGCACTGCAGGCCCAGGCACAGGCCCAGCAGCGGGATGCGGTTCTCGCGGGCGTAGGTGATCGCCGAGACCTTGCCCTCCACACCGCGGTCGCCGAAGCCGCCGGGCACGCAGACCGCGTCGACGTCCCCGAGCTGACGGGCCGCGCCGGCCGGGGTCTTGCAGTCGTCCGAGGTCACCCACTTGATGTTGACCTTGGCGTTGTTGGCGAAGCCGCCGGCGCGCAGCGCCTCGGTCACCGACAGGTAGGCGTCGGGCAGGTCGATGTACTTGCCGACGAGCGCGACCTTCACCTCGTGCTCGGGCTGGTGGACCCGCCCCAGCAGGTCGTCCCACTGCGCCCAGTCGACGTCCCTGAAGGGCAGGTTCAGCTTGCGGACGACGTACGCGTCCAGGCCCTCGGTGTGCAGCACCTTGGGGATGTCGTAGATCGACGGGGCGTCGATCGCGGCGACCACGGCCTCCTCGTCGACGTCGCACATCAGCGAGATCTTGCGCTTGATGGAGGTCGGCACGTCGCGGTCGGCGCGCAGCACGATCGCGTCGGGCTGGATGCCGATGCTGCGCAGCGCCGCCACCGAGTGCTGGGTCGGCTTGGTCTTCAGCTCGCCGGACGGGCCGATGTACGGGAGCAGCGAGATGTGCATCACAAAGACGTTGTCCCGGCCGACCTCGTGCCGGACCTGCCGCACGGACTCCAGGAAGGGCAGCGACTCGATGTCGCCGACGGTGCCGCCGACCTCCGTGATCACCACGTCCACGTCCTCGGTCGCCATGCGCCGGATGCGGGACTTGATCTCGTTGGTGATGTGCGGGATGACCTGCACGGTGTCGCCGAGGTACTCGCCGCGCCGCTCCTTGGCGATCACCGAGGAGTAGACCTGGCCGGTCGTGACGTTGGCCGAGCCGGCGAGGTTCACGTCCAGGAAGCGCTCGTAGTGGCCGATGTCCAGGTCGGTCTCGGCGCCGTCGTCCGTGACGAACACCTCACCGTGCTGGAAGGGGTTCATCGTGCCCGGGTCCACGTTGAGGTATGGGTCGAGCTTCTGCATGGTGACGCGCAGACCCCGGGCCTTGAGCAGTGCGCCGAGGCTCGACGCGGTCAGACCCTTGCCGAGCGAGGAGGCGACACCCCCCGTGACGAAGAGGTGCTTGGTCGTCGTGGATTTGGGCGGCAGTGCCAACAGGGGGCTCCCGTGGTCGCGAGGTGGTGGTCGGGACGGCACCATGGTGGTGAAGAGGGGTGTCGTCGCGGCGGTTCAGTGGTTCAGGCCACCGGCCCACGGGCTACCAGGGTATCAGTGACGCGCACCAGACGGCGCGGACGGCTCTCTGCCGAAAAAAGCGGTCACCGGGAGTTTGGTACGACAAAATGCACCCGACCGGCCCAGCGGGGCGGTCAGGTCTTCCGCACAGCCCGCGTCGACGTCGTATCCTGCTCGGACACATCGATTCGATGCGAGTGAACCGGCACGGCACTACCCCGCCCGCTCCCGGGAAAGAGCTCGTCGACAGATCCACAGACCGCAATCACCGCCCCAGTCCCAAGGGGCGCCGCCGTCGTTCGACTGGGAGACCTACGTGGCCGGGCGTATCGAGGATTACGCACTCATCGGCGATATGCAGACCGCCGCCCTGGTGTGCCGGGACGGCACGGTCGACTGGCTGTGCCTGCCCCGCTTCGACTCCCCCGCGATCTTCGCGGGCCTGCTCGGCACGGAGGAGCACGGCTACTGGCGGCTCGGCCCCGCGCACGCCGACGGCACCCCTTCCCCGGCCGCCACCCGGCGCCGCTACCGGGGCGACTCCCTGGTTCTGGAGTCCGAGTGGGACACCCCCCGCGGCACGGTCCGCGTGATCGACTTCATGCCGCCGCGTGACGGCGCCCCCCAGCTGATCCGGATCGTCGAGGGCGTCAGCGGACGGGTCCCGATGCGGTCCGCGCTGCGCATGCGCTTCAGCTACGGCTGGGTCGTGCCCTGGGTGCACAAGGTGGGCGAGCGCACCGTCGCCGTCGCCGGCCCCGACTCCGTCTGGCACGACACCGATGTCGAGACGTACGGCAAGGACCTCACCACCTACGCCGACTTCACGGTGTCGCCCGGCGACCGCATCGCCTTCACCATCAGCTGGCAGCCCTCGCACAAGGAGCCGCCCCCGCTCGCCGAGCCCGAGGCGTCGCTGGAGGCCACCGAGGACTTCTGGCGCGAGTGGGTCGCCCAGTGCACCTACCACGGCCCCTACCGGGACGCCGTGGTCCGCTCCCTGATCACGCTCAAGGCCCTGACGTACGGGCCGACCGGCGGCATCGTCGCCGCCCCCACCACCTCGCTGCCCGAGGACATCGGCGGCGTCCGCAACTGGGACTACCGCTTCACCTGGCTGCGTGACGCGGCGATCACCCTGTCCTCCCTGCTGCGCACCGGCTACCGCGACGAGGCCCGCGCCTGGCGCGAGTGGCTGCTGCGCGCGGTCGCCGGCGACCCGGAGAACCTGCAGATCATGTACGGCATCGCCGGCGAGCGCGAGCTCGGCGAGACCGAGCTGGACTGGCTGCCCGGCTACGAGGGCTCGATCCCGGTCCGGGTCGGCAACGGCGCGGCCCACCAACTGCAGCTCGACGTCTACGGCGAGGTCACCGAGGCCCTGCACCTGGCGCACATGACGGGCCTGGCCCGCAACGACTACGCCTCGCTGCTGCAGATCCGGCTCATCCAGTACCTGGAGGACCACTGGGACGAGCCGGACGAGGGCATCTGGGAGGTCCGCGGCCCGCGCCGGCACTTCGTCCACTCCAAGGTCATGGCCTGGGTCGCCGTCGACCGCACCGTCAAGCTCATCGAGTCCGGCGAGGTCGACGGCCCGCTGGAGCGCTGGCGCGAGCTGCGCGACGAGATCCACCGCGACGTGTGCGAGAAGGGCTACGACAAGGAACGCAACACCTTCACGCAGTCCTACGGCTCGCGCGAGCTGGACGCCTCGCTGCTGCTCATCCCGCAGGTGGGCTTCCTGCCGCCGGACGACAAGCGCGTGATCGGCACCATCGAGGCGATCCAGCGGGAGCTGTCCACCGAGGACGGCTTCGTGCTGCGCTACCCGACCGACGCCCCGCCCGGCGGCGAGAACCTGGACGGCCTCCCCGGCGACGAGGGCGCCTTCCTCGCCTGCTCGTTCTGGCTCGCCGACGACCTCGCCATGATCGGCCGGGTCGACGAGGCCCGCAGGCTCTTCGAGAAGCTGCTGGCGCTCCGCAACGACCTCGGCCTGCTGGCCGAGGAGTGGGACCCGCGGCTGCAGCGGCAGGTCGGCAACTTCCCCCAGGCGTTCAGCCACGTCCCGCTGATCGACACGGCGCTGCGGCTCACCGCGAGCGGAGCGTACGGGGGCTGACCGCTGGGCCGTCGTACGCGGCGGCCTTCAGCAGGAGGTCAACTCGTCGTAGATGCTGAGCACTTGGGCGACCGTGTCATCCTCGGTCGGCCAAGTGGCGGCCTGCACGGGACCGGCCGCGGCCAGTCCCGCACGCCGTGCCGGGTCCTCCAGAAGACGTGTGACCGTGTCGGCGAGCGTCTTCGGGTTGCCGTACGGCACCAGCACCGCCGCCTCTCCTACGAGTTCGGGCGTACCGCCGACGGAGGTCGCCACCAGCGGTGCCCCCGCGTGCAGCGCCTCCTGCGCGATCAGCGAGCGCCCCTCCCAGCGCGACGGCAGCACCACCACGTCGGCGGCGGCGAGGAGTTCGGGCACGTCGTCACGGCGGCCGAGCAGCCGCACCGGCAGCTCCTCGGCGTCGATCCGTTCCTGGAGCTCGGTCCGCAGCGAGCCCTCGCCCGCGACGACCAGCAGCGGAGCCGGGGCCGCCCCCGCCCAGCCGTGGGCCGCGTCCAGCAGCAGGTGGTATCCCTTGCGCGGCTCCAGACGGCCCACGGCGAGCAGCAACGGCCGCTCCCCCACAGCGAATTCGTCCCGGGTCTTCTGCCGGCGCCGCTCCGCCTCCGCCACCGCCTCCACGGACGGCGCGACCCGCGGCGGCGCCGGCACCCCGATCGGCCCGAGCCGGGCGTCCCGGGCCCCGGCCGAACGGGCCCGGTCCACCAGGTCCGACGACGCGCCCAGCACGACCTCCGCCGCCCGCGCCACCCGGCGCTCCAGGAGCCGCAGCACCCGCCCCCGCGCGCCCTCGGCCAGCACCGCGCCGTGCCAGGTCACCACGAGCGGCGTACGGCGCCCGCTCAGCGCCATCGTGGCGAGCAGTCCGGCACGCAAGCCGTGCGCGTGCACCACGTCCGCGCCGGCGCACGCCGCCCGCAGCGCCGTGACCACGACCGCGTCGGCCCTCGGCTGCGAGCGCCGTGTGATCTCGACGGGCGCGAACCGCGCCCCCGCCGCGCCGAATCCGTACCGCTCCTCGGCCTCGCCCGGCCCGCAGACCGTCACCTGCACGCCGCGCGCCACCAACCCACCCGCCACGGAGGCGACATGGGCCCGCGCCGTCTCGCCCAGCACGTGGACGGCGTGCAGCTGCCCGTGCAAGGGGCTCGGTGAACTGCTCACGCGGGGTAGGGCTCCTGACTCGGCATCGTGCGGAGGGCGGCGGGTCTGCTCCCTCAAGGATGCCAGGCCGATAGGCCATCCAGGGAGCGATGCCCCACCCCCACCCGGCCACACGTACGCGGGACCACCCTTACGAGTGCCCCCCGCTCCCCCATCACGCCGACCCCGCGCCCGTAAGCCGGGGTACCCGCCGTCGGGCGTGGCGCGCGCGGGCGCACCTCGGTCGGACCCGGGACGCACTCCGAGTGCGGTGGGACGAACCCCCTCCCGGGGCCCGCCGGACCGCGCCCGGCAGGAGGGACGATGCCCGCCCGCCCACGCGGCAAAGCCGCACGCCCGTTGCCGAGACCCGACAACAGTGCCTGCCCTCCACATCCGGCAGGCGAGAAGAGCGGCACCCCATCACGCCGGAGACCACGCCCGGCCACCCACCACGGCAAAACCGCACCCCCGTTGCCGAGACCCGACAACAGTGCCTGCCCTCCACATCCGGCAGGCGAGAAGAGCGGCACCCCATCACGCCGGAGACCACGCCCGGCCACCCACCACGGCAAAACCGCACCCCCGTTGCCGAGACCCGACGACAGTGCCTGCCCTCCACATCCGCCAGGCAAGAAGGGCGGCACCCCGTCACGCCGGAGACCACGCCCGGCCACCCACCGCGGCAAAGCCGCACCGCTCGGTGGCCCGGGACCGGGCGCCCTCCCGGCGTCGAACCCACGCCGGCGCGCAGCCCCGGCCACGACCACCGCAGCGGGCCCCCGGTCCACAGGGCCCGGCGGCACGCCGCGTACCCCGGTCCCGGCGCGCGTCAGCGCGCCTCGCGGGCGGCGGCCAGCAGTTCCTCGGCGTGGGCTCGGCCGAGTTCCGAGTCCTCCAGGCCGGCGAGCATCCGGGAGAGCTCCCGCACGCGTTCCTCGCCCTCGAGGACACGCACCCCGCTGCGCGTGACGGACCCGTCGTTGGTCTTCTCGACCAGCAGCTGCCGGTCCGCGAACGCGGCCACCTGGGGCAGGTGCGTGACGACCACGACCTGCGCGCTGCGCGCCAGCTTCGCCAGGCGCCGGCCGACCTCGACCGCCGCCTTGCCACCGACGCCTGCGTCGACCTCGTCGAACAGGTACGTCGGCACCGGGTCCGACCCGGCGAAGACGACCTCGACGGCGAGCATCACGCGGGACAGCTCACCGCCGGACGCGCCCTTGGCGATGGGCCGGGGCGGGGCGCCGGGGTGGGGTGCGAGCTGCAGCTCGACCTCGTCCGCGCCGGTCGCGCCGAAGGCGACCCGGCGGCCGCCGACCTCGATGCCCTCCGCGTCCTCCGTCTGCCGGAGGGCGACGCCCACACGGGCGTGCGGCATCGCGAGCTGCGCGAGTTCCGCCGTAACGGCCGCGGCGAAGCGTTCCGCCGCCTCCGTGCGCGCGTCGGTGAGGGCCTGGCCGAGGTCGCCGAGCTCGGCGCGCAGCGCGTCGCGCTCCGCCGTGAGCTCCTCGATCCGCTCGTCGTCGCCGTCCAGCTCGCCCAGCCGGGCCGCGCCCTGCTCGGCCCACGCCAGGACGGAGTCGATCGTGTCCCCGTACTTGCGGGTGAGGTGGGCGAGGACGGCCCGCCGCTCCTCCACGGCCGCCAGCCGCCGCGGATCGGCGTCCAGGTCGTCGGCGTACCCGGCGAGCTCACCGGCGACATCGCCGAGGAGGATGCCGATCTCGCCGATCCGGTCCGAGAGCACGGCCAGCGCCGGATCGTGGGAGCGGACGGCCTCCAGGGCGCGCTGGGCGCCCGCGACCAGCATCCCGGCGTCCACACCCTCCGGGTCCTCGGGGTTCCCCGCGAGCGCGGCGTGCGCCAGGGCCGCGGCCGACGCGAGCGCCTCGGCGTGGCCGAGACGTTCCGCCTCGGCGGCCAGGTCGGCGTCCTCGCCGGGCAGCGGCTCGGCGGCCGCGACCTCCTCCAGGCCGAAGCGCAGCAGGTCCGCCTCCTGGGCCCGCTCGCGGGCCCGCGTGGTCAGCTCGTCCAGCTCGCCGGCGACCTCGCGCACCCGCCGGTAGGCGGCCGCGTACTTGGCCAGCGGCACGGCGACGGCGTCGCCCGCGTACCGGTCGAGCGCCTCCCGCTGGCGGGCCGGCCGCAGCAGGCCCTGCTGGTCGGTCTGGCCGTGGACGGCCACCAGCTCGTCCGCCAGCTCGCCGAGCAGCCCCACGGGGACCGAGCGCCCGCCCACGAAGGCCCTGGAGCGGCCCTCCGCGGAGACGGTACGGCTGATCAGCAGCGCACCGTCGTCCAGCTCGGCGCCCGCCTCCTCGGCCCGTACGGCGGCGGGCGCGTCGGCACCCAGCGTGATCCGTCCCTCGACGGACGCCGATTTCGTCCCGATCCGGACCAGACCGGGATCGGCACGGCCGCCCAGCAGCAGCCCGAGGCTCGTGACGACCATGGTCTTGCCCGCGCCGGTCTCACCGGTCACCGCCGTGAAGCCGGGCGACAGCTCCACCACGGCGTCCTCGATGACTCCCAGCGACCGGATCCGCATTTCCTCCAACACGGATACGACCATACGAGGTTTGCGGGCCGCCGCGCGACGGGCCTCACCCCTGAGGGGAAACTCAGTGCGGCGCGCCGCGCCAGCCGGCCACCGGCAGCGCGAACTTCGCGACCAGCCGATCGGTGAAGGAGGCGTGGTGGAGCCGCGCCAGCCGGACCGGCACCGCCCCCCGCCGGACCTCCACGCGGGCCCCGGCCGGCAGGTCCACCGAGCGCCGCCCGTCGCACCACAGCACCCCGTGCGGGGTCTTCGGCTGCACCTCCACCGCCAGCACCGACCTCGGCGAGGTCACCAGCGGCTTCGCGAAGAGCGCGTGCGCGCTGATCGGCACCATCAGCAGCGCCTCGACCTCGGGCCAGACCACCGGCCCGCCGGCCGAGAAGGCGTACGCGGTCGAACCGGTCGGGGTCGCCATCACCACCCCGTCGCCGCCGAAGCGGGAGACCGGACGGCCGTCGACCTCGGTGACGACCTCCAGCAGCCGCTCGCGTGCCTGCTTCTCCACCGACGCCTCGTTCAGCGCCCAGTCGGTGTGGACGACCCGGCCGTCGTTGCGCACCAGGACGTCGATCGTCATGCGCTCCTCGACCTCGTAATCGCGGGTGACCACGCGGTCGACGACCTTGTCCAGGTCGTCGCGCTCGGCCTCCGCGAGGAAGCCGACCCGGCCGAGGTTGACCCCCAGCATCGGCACCCCGGAGGCCCGCGCGAACTCCGCGCCCCGCAGCAGCGTGCCGTCACCGCCCAGGACGATGATCAGCTCGCAGTCCGCGACCGTCTCCGGGCCGATCTCCTGCACGCGCTGCACCGCGCCGTTGCCCGGCAGCGTCAGGTCCTCGGCCTCCTCGGCCAGCACCCGGACCCCGATGCCGCAGCGCTGCAGCCCCTGGACCACCCGCTCGGCGCTGCGGATGGCCGCGGGCCGTCCGGTGTGCGCGAGGAGGAAGACGGTGCGGCCGGACGTCCCGTGCACCTCGTGTGTCTCGTGCGTCTCGCTCAACGGGGCCCCTCCGCCACAGCGCGGTCGACATCCGCCGGGTCGAGCTCGGGCGCCCCGGCGCGCAGCCACAGAAAGTACTCCACATTCCCCGACGGTCCCGGCAACGGGCTCGCGGTCACGCCCAGCACCCCCAGTCCCAGTGCGGCCGCCTGCCCGGCGACCTGTCGTACGGCCTCGGCGCGCAGTTGAGGGCTGCGGACGACACCGCCGCTGCCCAGTCGCTCCTTGCCCACCTCGAACTGCGGCTTGACCATCAGGACCAGGTCCGCGTCGGGCGCGGCGCAGCGTACGAGGGCGGGCAGGACGAGCCCGAGCGGGATGAAGGACAGGTCGCCGACGACAAGGTCCGCCGGCCGGCCGTCGATCTGCTCGAGCGTCAACTCGCGGACGTTGGTACGGTCCTTGACGGTGACGCGTTCATCGCTCTGCAGCGACCACGCGAGCTGCCCGTAGCCGACGTCGACGGCGACGACGTGCGCCGCGCCGTTGCGGAGCAGGACGTCGGTGAAGCCGCCCGTGGACGCCCCGGCGTCCAGCGCGCGGCGCCCCTCCACGCCCAGCCCCAGGGGCACGAACGCCGCCAGCGCCCCCGCCAGCTTGTGCCCGCCGCGGGACACGTAGTCCGGGTCCGAGGCGTCCTCGGCCACGACGACCGCGGCGCTGGTCTCCACCTGCGTCGCGGACTTCGTCGCGGTCGTCCCGCCCACGGTCACCCGGCCGTCGGCGATCAGCTGCCCGGCGTGCTCCCGCGAGCGGGCGAGGTTCCGGCGCACCAGCTCGGCGTCGAGTCGGCGTCGTGCCACGTGAGGTTCAGCTCCTGTTGTCGTCGTCGAGTCTCGTGAGCGTGTCGCGCAGCCCACGGTGTACATCCTCGTACACCTCGACGTGGTCCTCGGTGGGAAGCAGGTCGGCATCCTGCAGGCGGACAAGGACGGCGTCCACCTCGGTATTCCCCGTGGCGTCCAGGACGACGCCCAACGGGCGCGGCCCGGCGTCGGCGACCGGCGGCCCGGCGGCTTCCGGTCCGGGCGCGGGGACCACGCCCTCGTGCCCGGTCTCAGTCACGTCCCTTCGCCTCCTGCGGGCGGGCCGCCGTCTTCCCGGCGGTCGCGGCCTTCTTCGCCGGGGTGGCCTTCTTGGCCGGGGTGGCCTTCTTGGCGGCGGGAGTCTTCTTCGCGGGCGCGGCCGCAGCGGTGCGGGTGGGCGCCGCCGCGGACTTCTTGGCGGGGGTGGCCGAGGCGGCCTTCTTCGCGGCCGGAGCGGCCTTCTTGGCGGCGGGCGCCGCCTTCTTCGCCGGCGCGGCCGCCGCGGTCTTCTCGGCCGCGGCCGTGGTCTTCCTGGCGGGAGCGGCCTTCTTCGCCGCGGAGCCGGTGCCGGAAGCCGCGGTCTTCTTCGCGGGGGCCGCGGTCTTCGCCGGGGCAGCCTTCCTCGCGGGGGCGGTCTTCCTCGCGGCAGGCGCCGTCTTCTTCGGCGCGGGCGCCTTGGCCGGGGCTGCGTTCTTGCGCGCGACCGGTACGGCCCCCGTACCCGCGTTCCTGACCGGCTCCGGAGCCGCAGGCGCCTCAGTCGCCTCAGTCGCCTCAGGCGTCGTGGGAGGGTGCGCCGGCGCGGCGTTCTTGCGCGCCACCGGGGTGACCCCCGCGGCGCCCGTCCGTTCGGGCTTCCGCGCGGGCTTCGTCGCGGGCGCGGGCGCCGACGCGTGCCCGTCGACCGGTGCGTGCTCCACGGGCGGCTGCGGCGGCACGTACAGGCCGGGGTCCGGCTCCTCGTCCGTCGCGTCGGCCCAGGCCGGCTCCCGGTCCTCGTCCTCCAGGTTGCGGATGCGGCGTTCCAGGGCCTCCAGGACGACACCGACCTTGGTGACCTCGTCCGCGAGCCGCCCGACCCGGCTCATCGCCTTGTCGATCTCCTCCCGGATGAGTCCCACGAGCAGGTCGCGGTTGGCCCGTCCCGATGCCATCAGCTCGTCCGCGAGCGTCTGCACCTCGGGCGGGATCCGCTCGCCGATGCTCCGCTGGACCGCGTCGACGTCTATCCCGGTCTGGTCGAGCAGTTCCTTCGCCGCACCGACCGCCCGTCGCCGGGTGGCCTCGGTCAGGCCGCCCGCGATCTGCAGACAGGTCCGCAACGCGTCCCGCATACGCCCTCACTCCTCGCCTTCGCCAGTTCCCCAGACTTCGTCGGTCACGACGCTACCGCCTATGGCGCCGCATCTCCCCGACGGTCCACTGCGGTACCGTCGATCAGCACCAGCACGAGCCGACGTCCGAACGGGAGACGCACAGCCCATGGCGACCATCGAGGAGTGCCGCAGCGCGCTCGAGCGGCTGTCCGAGAACCTCGCCGGAGCCGAGGGCGACCTGCACAGCGCGGCAGCGCTCGACCGCTCGCTCAGCTGCCGCATCACCGATCTCGACGTCACCTTCGTGGGACGTCTCATGGACGGCCGCATCCAGGACGTCGTCACCGTGCAGGGCCCGCCGGCCGAGCGCGCCGAGATAAGGCTCACCATGGCCGGTGACGACCTCGTAGCGCTGGTGGACGGCAGGCTGCACTTCGCGAAGGCCTGGGGCAGCGGCAGGGTCAAGCTGGAGGCGGGCTTCCGCGACCTGCTGCGGCTGCGCAAGCTCCTCTAGAGCCCCAGCCGGTCCAGCGCCTTCCCCGCGTCCAGGCCGCAGGAGCCGTCCCCGGCCTGTGTCCAGGCCGCCGCGCACAGCGCCCGCAGCCCGTCCATGGGTCCGCCTTCGCCGTCCTCGTCACGGTGCAGCACCAGCGCCCCGTCGCCCACCGAGACGGTCCAGCCCCCGCAGCGGTAGGCGCCCTCACCGGCGTCCGTGACGTCGGGCTGCGGGGTGAGCAGGCCGCGCAGGTCCGCGTCCACATAGGTGGGCCGGTGCTCGGGCGGGGCGGCGAGCAGCAGCGCGGCGGTGGTGACCCCGGTGAGCACCAGCAGCGAGTCGACGCCGCCCGCGTGGGCGCCCTCGATGTCCGTGTCGAGCCGGTCGCCGACCACCAGCGGCCGCCGCGCGCCGGTCCTGATCACCGTCTCGCGGTGCATGGGCGGCAGCGGCTTGCCCGCGATCTGCGGGTCGCCGCCCGTCGCGATCCGGACGACCTCGACGAGCGCGCCGTTCCCCGGCGCCGTGCCGCGCGCGGTCGGGATGGTCAGGTCGGTGTTGGAAGCGAACCACGGCACGCCGCGGTTGACCGCGTACGCCGCCTCGGCGAGCTGCCCCCAGCCCACCTCCGGCGAGTAGCCCTGCACCACCGCGGCGGGGTCGTCGTCGGCCGAGTCGACCGGCCGGAGCCCGCGTTCGCGCAACGCCTCCACGAGTCCCTCGCCGCCGATCGCGAGCACCCGCGCGCCCGCCGGGACCTGATCCGCGATCAGCCGGGCCACCGCCTGGGCGGAGGTGATGACCTCGCCGGCCTCGGCCGGCACGCCGAGCCGCGTCAGGTGCTCCGCGACGGTCCGCGGGGTGCGGGCGGCGTTGTTGGTGACGTACGCCAGGCGCATGCCGTGCGCCCGCGCCACGCCGAGCGACTCGACGGCGTGCGCGATCGCGTCGCCACCCGCATAGACCACTCCGTCGAGGTCGAGCAGAGCCGTGTCGTACGCCTGGTCAAGAGGCCTTTCACTGCCGGCCGGGCCGGTCCGGTGGTTCATCGGGCGGTCGCTCCTCGTATGTCGTCGATCACTCGGCACACTTAGCGGACATGACCCGCGTAGCATGCCCGGATGAACAATTCCGGACCCGCTGTACGGGGCTTGCGGCTGGCGCCGTTCCGCGCGCTCCGCTACGTCCCCGAGCGGGTCGGCAGCCTGGCCGCGGTCACCTCGCCACCGTACGACGTCGTCGTCCGGCCCGAGGGACAGCGGCACCTGGAGACAGCCGACCCGCACAACGTCGTGCGGCTCATCCTGCCCACCGCCGAGCCCCCGGACGGCCGGCACCGCAAGGCCGCCTGGGCGCTGTTCCAATGGCAGGAGGAGGGCGTCCTGGCCCTCGACCCCAAGCCCGCCCTGTACGTGTACGAGCAGCGCGAGGGCGATCATGTGCAGCGCGGCCTCATCGGCGCCCTGCGGCTGACCCCGCCCGAGGAGCGGATCGTGCTGCCGCACGAGGACGTGATGCCCGGCCCCGTCGCCGACCGCGCGGCCCTCATGCGCGCCACGGCCGCCAACCTCGAACCGCTGCTGCTGGCGTACCAGGGCGACGACGGGGAGGCGGCCGAGGTCGTCGAACGCACCGTCGCGGGCCCGCCGTTGCTGGCCACGACGACCGAGGACGGCATCCACCACCGGCTGTGGGCGATCACCGACCCGCGGGCGATCGCGGCCGTCGACGCCGACCTGTCCCGGCACCAGGCCGTCATCGCCGACGGCCACCACCGCTGGGCCACCTACCTGCTGCTGCAGGCCGAGCACGAGGCCCCGAGCCCGTGGGACTACGGCCTGGTGCTGCTGGTCGACACCACCCGCTACCCGCTCCGGGTCCGCGCCATCCACCGCGTACTGCCGCAACTGCCCGTCGCGCGGGCCGTCGAGGCGGTCCGCGGCGCCTTCCGCGTACAGGAACTGCCCGGACCCCTGCCGGAGGCCCTGGCCGCCCTGGAGGCCGCGGCCGCCGAGGGCAACGCGTTCCTGCTCACCGGCGACGGCCGCTTCCACCTCCTGGACCGGCCGGACCCCGAGGCCCTCGCACGGGCCATCCCGGAGGACCGCCCCGACGAATGGCGGCAGCTGGACGCCACCGTGCTGCACAGCCTGCTCCTGGACCGGATCTGGGAAGTCCCCGACGCCCCGGAGCACATCCACTACATCCACGACACGGAGGCCGCGGTCGAACACGCGGAGCAGTTCGGCGGCACGGCCGTGCTCATCCACCCCGTGCGCGAGAGCGTCGTCCACGACCTCGCCAAACAGGGTGTGACGATGCCGCGCAAGTCGACGTCGTTCGGCCCGAAGCCGGCGACCGGCCTGGTGCTGCGCAGCCTGGAACTCGACGGCACCTCCGCCTGACCCCGCACAACGCGAAGGGCGGCATCCGCATGACGCGGATGCCGCCCTTCGTTTCGGCGATCAGCCCTCGGTGTTCTTGGAGGGCTCCTTGAACGGGTCGTCGAGGAACGCCGTCGGGTCGGCCTCGTCGGTCAGGTCGACGTCCGGCTCCCCGGCGTCACCGGTCTCGCGGTCCGTGCGGCCCTCGTCGTCCCGGTCCCGGTCCTCGTCGTCGTCGCCGTGCTCGCCGTCCCCGTCCTCGGAGGCCTCGGCATCCGCGGCGTTCCCGGTGTCCGAGCCGTCCGCGACGTCGTCGCGATCCGCCACGGCGGACCCATCCGCCGCCGGCTGCTCGTCGTCGGCGTCGTCCAGCGCGTCCACGAAGGCCACGCCGTCCAGCTGCGCCAGCCGGTCGGACGCGTCCGTGGTGCCGCTCTGGTCGGCCTCCAGCGACTTGGCGAACCACTCGCGCGCGTCGTCCTCACGACCCGCCGCGAGCAGAGCGTCGGCGTACGCGTAGCGCAGCCGCGCCGTCCACGGGTGCACGGCGTTGGACGCGAGCTCGGGGCTCTGCAGGGTGACGACGGCGGCGTCGTTCTGCCCCATGTCACGCCGGGCACCGGCGGCCACCAGGCGCATCTCCACCTGACCCGCGCGGTCCAGCTTGTGCACCTCCGGCGCACCCGCCATCTCCAGCGCGCGCTCCGGACGGCCCATGCCCCGCTCGCAGTCCGCCATGACCGGCCACAGGTCGACCGTGCCCGTCATCCGGCGGCAGGCGCGGAACTCGGCCAGCGCCTCGGCATACCGCTCCGTGGCGTACGAGGCGAACCCGGCCGCCTCACGCACGGCGGCGACACGGGACGCGAGTCGCAGCGCGACCCTGGAGTAGCCGTACGCCAGGTCCGGGTCCTCGTCCAGCAGCCGGGCGACCATCACGAGGTTCCGCGCGACGTCCTCGGCGAGCGTCTTCGGCAGGCTCATGAGCTCCTGACGCACGCTGGGGTCGATCTCCTGGCCCGTGACGTCGTCCGGGATCGGCAGCCGCTTGACGGGCTCCCGCTCCTCACGGCGCTCGTCGCGGCCGCGGGTGTTCTCGAACCGCCCACGCCCCTGCACGTACGGCCGGCGGCCGCCCTGGCCCCGATCGTCCTCACGGCGCGGGCCGCGGGGACGCTCGTCCCGGCGGTAGCCGCCACGGTCGTCGTCCCGCCGCGGCCCACGGGGCGGGCCGTCACGGCGGTCGTCGCGCGGACGGTCGTCACGGGGGCGGTCGTAGCGCGGCCGGTCGTCACGACGGAAGCCACCGCGGTCGTCACGGGGGCGGTCCTCGCGCGGGCGGTCGTAGCGCGGGCGATCGTCACGGCGGAACCCACCACGGTCGTCACGCCGATCATCGCGCGGACGATCCTCACGCGGACGGTCGAAGCGCGGCCGATCGTCGCGAGGACGGTCAGAACGCGGCCGGTCATCGCGGCGGAACCCACCACGGTCGTCACGCTGGTCGTCACGGGGACGGTCCTCGCGGGGACGGTCGTAGCGCGGGCGATCGTCACGGCGGAACCCACCACGGTCGTCACGCCGATCGTCACGGGGACGATCCTCACGCGGGCGGTCGAAGCGCGGCCGATCGTCGCGAGGACGGTCAGAACGCGGCCGGTCGTCACGGCGGAACCCACCACGATCGTCACGCCGATCATCGCGCGGACGATCCTCACGCGGACGGTCGAAGCGCGGCCGGTCATCGCGACGGTAACCGCCGCGGTCATCACGCCGGTCGTCGCGACCCCGGTCCTCGTACCGCCCCCGCGGACGGTCGTCGGGCCGGCGGTAACCGCCGCCGGCTCGGTCGCCTTCGCGCCGGGGGCCGCCGCTGCGGTTTTCACCCCGGTCGCCGCCCTGGCGCGGAGCGCGCCGCTCAGGCCGATCCGGCCGTTCCTCGGGCGAGTTGGACATCGACGTGACTCCTGTCGTTCGTACTGCTGTAGTGCCAGTCTCTCGTACCCGTCCGCGAGTTGCGCACCACGCCAAAAACAAAAAGACCCTCGGTCCCAGCGCTTTGGCCAGGACCGAGGGTCCATAAAGATTGTTCGGCGGCGTCCTACTCTCCCACAGGGTCCCCCCTGCAGTACCATCGGCGCTGAAAGGCTTAGCTTCCGGGTTCGGAATGTAACCGGGCGTTTCCCTAACGCTATGACCACCGAAACACCATCGGGTGTTAGGCGAACAAGCACACTTTTCAGTTAAGTGACTGGTTCAACCGGTGCGACCGTTCGCAACCCGGGAACCAAACAGTGGACGCGAGCATCTGAGGACAAGCCCTCGGCTTATTAGTACCGGTCAGCTCCACCCATTACTGGGCTTCCACATCCGGCCTATCAACCCAGTCGTCTACTGGGAGCCTTAACCCCTCAAGGGGGTGGGAGTCCTCATCTCGAAGCAGGCTTCCCGCTTAGATGCTTTCAGCGGTTATCCCTCCCGAACGTAGCCAACCAGCCATGCCCTTGGCAGGACAACTGGCACACCAGAGGTTCGTCCGTCCCGGTCCTCTCGTACTAGGGACAGCCCTTCTCAAGACTCCTACGCGCACAGCGGATAGGGACCGAACTGTCTCACGACGTTCTAAACCCAGCTCGCGTACCGCTTTAATGGGCGAAC
>NZ_FZOF01000002.1 GCF_900188405.1 Actinacidiphila glaucinigra
CCAGCGTTCGTCCTGAGCCAGGATCAAACTCTCCGTGAATGTCTTCACGAGAGCGGCACCATCGGGAGGAATAATCCCGACGTGCCCAGCGTCCTCGCTGTGTATTTCTTCAAAGGAACCTCGACCATCCGAACGGATGGACGGGGTATCAACATATCTGGCGTTGACTTTTGGCACGCTGTTGAGTTCTCAAGGAACGGAAGCTTCCTTCGAGACCGTTTCACCGGCCCCTCCGGGCTTTCCCTTCGTTGTCTCCAACCTTACCAGATCCGTTTCGCGTTTCCGCTCTTCGTTTCCGGCCCCCTGCTGGAGCGGGGTTTTTGTCTTCCGGCTTTCGCCTTTCGACGTTCCAGACTTTATCAGACTCTTTCGGGTCCGATTACCGTCCGGGTTTCGCCTCCGTGAATAGCGACGCAAAAGACCACTCGGAAAGTTCTTTCCGAGAGGTGCGATGCGATCGATAGTCTTTCGAAGCGGGCTAGATCCTAGCCGCAGACCCTCGAACGTGTCCAGTTCGGGGCAACTGCTCAAATCTACCTCCCCTCGCCACCCGTGTCAACGGGTGTCTTGGGGCGAAGAGGAGGCTAGCAGGTCAGCCGCCCCCGACGCACATCGTCGGCATCGGCCGTACGGGTCATGCCGCCGTGGGCAGGACGTCGCTCCGGTCGCCCCGCTCCAGGTCGCCCGTCTCGCCCGCGAGGGCGGCGCGGCGCCCGACGACGAAGACGTAGACGAGGAACAGCAGCTCGGCGGTGACGCCGATACCGATGCGGGCCCAGGTGGGGAGGCCGGAGGGGGTCACGAAGGCTTCGAGCGCGCCGGAGACGAAGAGGACGGCGGCGAGGCCGATGGCCATCCCGATGGCGGCCCGGCCCTCCTCGGCGAGGGCCGTCCGGCGCGGACGGGGACCGGGGTCGATGACGGTCCAGCCGAGACGGAGTCCTGTGCCAGCGGCGACGAAGACGGCGGTCAGTTCGAGAAGGCCGTGCGGGAGGATCAGCCCCAGGAACGTGTCGAGGCGGCCCGCGGAGCCCATGAGACCGAGGCCGAGACCGAGGTTGACCATGTTCTCGAACAGGACGTAGAGAACCGGGAGCCCGAGGAAGACGCCGAGGACGAGGCAGTAGCCGGCGGCCATGGCGTTGTTCGTCCAGACCTGGGCCGCGAAGGAGGTGGCGGGGTGACTGGAGTAGTAGGTCTCGTACTCGCCGCCGGGGCGGGTGAGCGCGCGCAGTTCTTCGGGGGCGGCGATGGCGGACTGGACCTCGGGGTGGGTGGCGACCCACCAGCCGATGAGCGCGGCGACCGCGGTGGAGAGGAGTGCGGTGGGGACCCACCAGTGGCGGGAGCGGTACACCGCGGCGGGGAAGACACGGGTGAAGAAGAGGGCCGCGTCGCGCCAGCCGGGGGTGCGGGCACCGGTGACGGCGCTGCGGGCGCGGGCGACGAGGGTGGTGAGGCGTCCGACGAGTGCGGGGTCGGGGGCGCTGGACTGGACGAGGGAGAGGTGGGTGGCGGCGCGCTGGTAGAGGGTGACGAGTTCGTCGGCCTCCTCCCCCGTGAGGCGCCGACGCCGGCGCAGCAGGGCGTCGAGCCGGTCCCACTCGTGGCGGTGGGCGGCTGCGAAGACGTCGAGGTCCATGGGCGCTGCTCCTGGCTGGCCGGGGAGGTCCCAGCTTGGCAGAAGGGGCAGACTGGGCGCTCCGGGTCCGGGGTGGGCAGGAGGAGGGTTCCCGCATGGGTGAGGCGAGCGCGGCGGACGGTGCCGGGCGTCTGGTGACGGGTGAGGCCGTCGAGCTGGGGTTGCATACGGCGAAGCTGCCGAGCCGGGCTCTGGCGGCGGCGCTGGACGGGGTCGTGTACATCGGCGGTTATCTGGTCGTCTCGATCGTGCTGGCGGTGGCGACGGCGTCGATGGACGACGCGGCGATCGCCGCGGTGTACGTGGCCTCGTTGCTGCTGGTGCTGATCGGGGTGCCGATCGCGGTGGAGACGCTGACGCGGGGGCGGTCGCTGGGGAAGCTGGCCTGCGGGTTGCGGGTGGTGCGCGACGACGGCGGGCCGATCCGGTTCCGGCACGCGCTGGTGCGGGGGGCGGTCGGGGTCGTGGAGATCCAGATGTTCCTCGGGGTGATCGCGTGCATCGCCTCGCTGGTGTCGGCGCGCGGGCGGCGGGTCGGGGACGTGTTCGCGGGGACGCTGGTGGTGCGGGAGCGGATTCCGGTGCCGCGGGCGGCACGGCCGTTGCCGCCCGCGCCACCGTGGCTGGCGGGGCAGTTGGCGGGGGTGGACCTGTCGGCCGTGCCGGAGGGGCTGTGGCTGGCGGTGCGGCAGTACCTGTCGCGAGTGCACCAGCTGGATCCGCAGGTGGGGTGGTCGATGGCGGAGCGGCTCGCGGGGGACGTGGTGGCGTGCACGGGGGCGCCGGTGCCGGAGGGAACGCCGCCCGCGGCGTTCCTGGCGGCGGTGGTCGCGGAGCGGCAGGGCCGGGACGCCCGCCGGGTGTTCGGCGCTCCGGTCGATGTCCCGGTCGACGGGGTCGCGCAGCAGGGGAAGGGCGGGGGGATCGTGCCGCCGCCGGTGGGCTGGGTGACGCCCGGTGCGGACGGCGGGGCGCGGGTGGAGGCGGTGCCGCCCGTGGGGGGAGGAGATGCCCCGCAGGCGCCGGTGCCTCCGTCTCCCTCCTCCTCTCCCTCCTCGTCCTCGCCGTCGTCCTCGTCGACGGGCTTCGCGCCTCCGGCTTGAGGGGCCGCCGGTGCCTGCGGCCGGGTCAGTCCGCCGTGGGGAACCGGGACGGGGGTGACTCGAGGTCCTCGAGTTCGATGCCCGGGGCGGAGAGGACGACGTCGCCGGCGATGTGGACGGTGTGCTGTTCACCGGTCTCCAGGTCGTTGACCTGGTATTCGTCCACGAGCAGCGGGGCGTTGTCAGTGGGGTGTGCTTCGCTCTTGATCAGTGCCCACGACTGGTCGAGGGTGCGGGGTGCGAGCACGGGGGGCTGGAATGCGACGAGGCGTACGCGGGTGGCCGGGGAGCCGGGACGCAGGCGGAGCAGCCGCGCGGTGGCGATGTAGAACGCGGGTGACCCGCCGGTGAAGGCGTGGGCGGGGACGTTGCCCTCCTGAGCGTCTTCGCCGGAGGGGTCGGTGCGGACCCAGGTGAGACCGTCGAGAGCGGCGCCGCGGACCTGCCAGCCCGCCGCGTGCAGTTCGAGGCGGATGGGGCGGCCGAGTTCGTCGATGGTGAGGTCGACGGAGCCGGCGTGGCCGCCGTCGGGGTGGGTGTTCTGGGCGGTGTAGCGCCAGCCGGTGGGGCCGGTGGCGCAGTGGAAGTGTTCTTCGCCGAGGGGGGTGTGGTCGTGGGTGTCGTGGAACGAGTAGCGGCCGCGGGGCATGGTTCGACCTTACAAAGCGGGCCGGGGCCCGACGGGGCAGGCCCCCGCCGGGGGCGGGGGCCTGCGGGGTGGCTCTTGTGCTGCCTGCGGGGCCGGGGGCGCGCTGTCGTGCGGGCGGCCCGGGCGGCGTCAGTAGCGGTAGTGGTCCGGCTTGTAGGGGCCCTCGACCGGAACGCCGATGTAGGAGGCCTGCTCCGGGCGCAGGGTGGTGAGCTTGACGCCGAGGGCGTCGAGGTGGAGCCGGGCGACCTTCTCGTCCAGGTGCTTGGGGAGGACGTAGACGCCGATCGGGTACTCCTCGGGCTTGGTGAACAGCTCGATCTGGGCCAGGGTCTGGTCCGAGAAGGAGTTGGACATCACGAACGAGGGGTGGCCGGTGGCGTTGCCCAGGTTGAGCAGGCGGCCCTCGGACAGCACGATCAGGACCTTGCCGTCGGAGAAGGTCCAGGTGTGGACCTGGGGCTTGACCTCGTCCTTGACGATGCCGGGGATCTTGGCGAGGCCGGCCATGTCGATCTCGTTGTCGAAGTGGCCGATGTTGCCGACGATCGCCTGGTGCTTCATGCGCTGCATGTGCTCGGCGAGGATGATGTCGCGGTTGCCGGTGGTGGTGACGAAGATGTCGGCGGTCTCGACGACGTCCTCGAGCACGGTGACCTGGTAGCCGTCCATCGCGGCCTGGAGGGCGTTGATGGGGTCGATCTCGGTGACGATGACGCGGGCGCCCTGGCCGCGCAGCGACTCGGCGCAGCCCTTGCCGACGTCGCCGTAGCCGCAGACGACGGCGACCTTGCCGCCGATGAGGACGTCGGTGGCGCGGTTGATGCCGTCGATGAGGGAGTGGCGGCAGCCGTACTTGTTGTCGAACTTCGACTTGGTGACGGCGTCGTTGACGTTGATCGCCGGGAAGAGCAGGGTGCCGTCGCGCTGCATCTCGTACAGGCGGTGGACGCCGGTGGTGGTCTCCTCGGTGACGCCGCGGATCTCGGAGGAGAGCTGGGTCCACTTCTGGGGGTTCTCGCCGAGGGTGCGGTTGAGGAGCAGCAGGATCTGCTCGTACTCCTCGCTGTCGGCGGTGGAGGGGTCGGGGGCCTGGCCGGCCTTCTCGAACTCGACGCCCTTGTGGACCAGGAGGGTGGCGTCGCCGCCGTCGTCGAGGATCATGTTCGGGCCGCCGGTGGGCACGTCGGGCCAGGTGAGGGCCTGCTCCGTGCACCACCAGTACTCGGCGAGGGTCTCGCCCTTCCAGGCGAAGACGGGGATGCCCTGCGGGTTCTCGGGGGTGCCGTTGGGGCCGACGGCGATGGCCGCGGCGGCGTGGTCCTGCGTGGAGAAGATGTTGCAGGAGGCCCAGCGGACCTGGGCGCCGAGGGCGGCGAGGGTCTCGATGAGGACGGCGGTCTGCACGGTCATGTGCAGGGAGCCGGTGATGCGGGCGCCGGCCAGCGGCTGGGAGGCCGCGTACTCCTCGCGGATGGCCATGAGGCCGGGCATCTCGTGCTCGGCGAGGGTGATCTCCTTGCGGCCGAAGGCGGCCAGGGAGAGGTCGGCGACCTTGAAGTCGTTGGTGACGGGGGACATGCAGTCTCCTCGTGGGGTGCTTCCAGAACGGACATCGGCTTTCCGCTGCGGGGCGGGGGGAGGCATGCGGACATACGTCTCCCTCGACCGCAGCTCAGCCCGTCGGAGGCCCTCTCTCCCTCGGCCGGTCCGTTTCCGGAC
Source organism: Actinacidiphila glaucinigra (assembly GCF_900188405.1). Lineage (GTDB taxonomy): Bacteria > Actinomycetota > Actinomycetes > Streptomycetales > Streptomycetaceae > Actinacidiphila > Actinacidiphila glaucinigra. The sequence continues at coordinate 5,117 of NZ_FZOF01000002.1, forward strand.
CGCCCGACCGCCATCAGCAGCGACGTCTGGCTAGGGACGAATCTACACCGAGTGGCCGGGCGCGTCCGGAAGGTGCGTGGAGGTGGTGTGAAGGGGGTCAGTCCGTCGCGGGGGCGGCGGGGGCGGCCGGCTGCTCGCGGTAGATGTCCGGTTCGAGGTAGATGACGCGGGCGATGGGCTCGGCCTCGCGGATGCGGGCCTCGGCGGCGTCGATGGCGCGGGCGACCTCGGTGGCGGTGTCGTCGAGGTCGACGGCGATCTTGGCGGCGACGAGGAGTTCGTCGGGGCCGAGGTGCAGGGTCCGCATGTGGATCACGCGGGTGACGCTGTCGCCGTCGACGATGGCCTCGCGGATGCGGGCGACGACCTCGGGGCCGGCCGCCTCGCCGAGGAGCAGCGACTTGGTCTCGGAGGCGAGGACGAGCGCGATGACCACGAGGAGGACGCCGATGCAGAGGGTGCCGATGCCGTCCCAGATGCCGTCGCCGGTGAGCAGGGACAGGCCGACACCGATGAGGGCGAGCACGAGGCCGACGAGGGCGCCGAGGTCCTCGAGGAGGACGACGGGGAGCTCGGGGGCCTTGGCGGTGCGGATGAACTGGCTCCAGCTCTGCTTGCCGCGGACCGCGTTGGACTCATTGATGGCGGTGCGGAAGGAGAAGCCCTCGGCGATGATCGCGAAGACCAGGACACCGATGGGCCAGTACCAGTGCTCGATCTCGTGGGGGTGCTGGATCTTCTCGTAGCCCTCGTACAGGGCGAAGACGCCACCGATGGTGAACAGCACGATGGAGACGAGGAAGCCGTAGATGTACCGTTCACGGCCGAAGCCGAAGGGGTGTTCCTCGGTGGCCTTCTTCTGGGCCTTCTTGCCGCCGAGCAGGAGCAGCGCCTGGTTGCCCGAGTCGGCCACCGAGTGCACGCCCTCGGCGAGCATGGACGAGGAGCCGCTGAAGGCGAACGCCACGAACTTGCTCACCGCGATGGCGAGGTTGGCGCCCAATGCGGCGACGATCGCCTTGGTTCCGCCTGACGCGCTCATAGGTGCTGGTGGTCCCTTCCCTCGGCCCTGCTCTTTGCCCGGTCTTTACGGCGTTACGGCGGGACATTCTTGCAGGCCGTGGTTCGCGTGGTGCGTCAGGCCACCACGGTGGCCCGGAAGACGGTTCCCTCGCCGGTGAGTTCGACCTTCTCGCCTGCGGGAACGTAGGCGGACTGGCCCCGCTCCAGGGTGAGTTGCGGTGCCGCGGGGTCACCGGGCGTGCGCACGGTGGCGGTGCCCTCGGTGCAGAGCAGGATCTGGGCGGTGCGGTCGTGCGGGGTGCGGGGGGCGGCGCCGGCGGCGAGCGAGTAGCGGGAGAGCCGGAACTCGTCGATGGGGGTGCCGTAGAGCTCCTCGCCGTCGGGGGACGCCTCGGGGCGCAGGACCCCCGCGTCGCCGGCCTGGAAGCGGACGATGCGCAGCAGTTCGGGGATGTCGACGTGCTTGGGGGTGAGGCCGCAGCGCAGCACGTTGTCGGAGTTGGCCATGATCTCGACGCCGAGGCCGCTGAGGTAGGCGTGGGGTATTCCGGCGCCGAGGAACAGCGCTTCGCCGGGCTGGAGCCGGACGTGGTTGAGGAGCATGGCGGCGATGACGCCGGGGTCGCCCGGGTAGGCGTGGGCGATGGCGGCGTAGGCGGCGTACGCGTCGGCGTGCGGTCCGCCCTCGGCGGCGAGGCGGCCGGCGGCCTCGGTGGCTTCGTCCACCGTGCCTGCCATGGCGTCGCGTTCGGCTCCGAGCACGGCGGTGAGGACCTCGCGGAGCGCGGCCTCCTCGGGGTGGGCGCGCAGGAGGTCGGCGTACGGCTTGAGGGAGTCGACGCCGAGGCCGGTGAGGAGGGCCGCGGTCTCCTCGGGGTGGCGGAAGCCGCACAGTCCCTCGAAGGGGGTGAGCGCGACGATCATCTCCGGCTTGTGGTTGGCGTCCTTGTAGTTGCGGTGCGGGGCGTCGACGGGGATGCCGCGGGCCTCTTCGTCGGCGAAGCCGGCGCCGGCCTGGGCGAGGTCGGGGTGCACCTGCAGGGAGAGGGGGGAGCCGGCGGCGAGGAGCTTGAGCAGGAAGGGCAGCCGGGGGCCGAAGCGTTCGACGGCGGGGGTGCCGAGTTCGCGGCCGGGGTCGGCGGCGATGACCTGGTCGAGCGGGACCGGACCGTTGCCGCGGTCGATGCGGGACGGGGCGCCGGGGTGGGCGCCCATCCAGAGTTCGGCCTGCGGCTCGCCCGTGGGGGTGGTGCCGAGCAGTTCGGGGATGGCCGTGGTGGATCCCCAGGCGTACGGGCGGATGGTGTTGGTCAGGCGGTCCATGCGGTCATGATCTCCCGGTGGAGGTGATGGCGAGGTAAACGGAGGCGAAATCCGTGACGGCGAGGAGTTCGACGGCGGATTCCAGGTCGCCCCCCTCTGCGGGGGCGAGTTCGCTCATCGGGGTGTCGTGGGTGGTGGCGAGTTCGCGGGCGAGCGGGGCGGAGCTCGCGGCGCCGTTGCCGGTGCGGTGCAGGAGCACGACGCGCAGGCGCAGGTCCTCGGGCTCGTCGACGCGGTCGCGGAAGAAGTCCTCGGGGTCGAGGGCGCCGGCCAGGGAGCCGGCGAGCAGCGCGCCGTGGGTGTCGAGTGCCTCGGGGAGTTCGCCGTGCAGGGCGGGGCGGCCGGCGCGGGCGGCGATGGCCGCGGCGAAGCGCCGCGCGGCGACGGAGGCGACAGGCCCGTCGCTCCACATCACCGGGAGGGATTCGGCGAGTTCGGAGGCGAGTGCCTTGGCGGGGTTGCTGTAGGTGGCCGTTGCGGGGCCGCAGCGGGCGGCGACGTCGTCGAGGCGGTCGGCGACGCGCTCGACGGCGTCCGGCGGGGCGGCGAGCAGGCCGATGCGGTCGCCGAGGGCGAGCAGCGGGGTGAGCAGGGCCCAGAAGGCGCCGAGGTCCTCGGCGGGGTCGGCGGCCTCGCCCAGGACGCCCGCGACGGATGCGGGGTCGGGGGCGGGGGCGTACGGCAGGACCATGCCGCGCACCTGCTGGATCGCCTCGGCGATGGGTGAGCCGGCGGGGACGACGGCGGCGGCGGTGCAACCGCGGCGGTAGGCCTGCTCGATGAGGTCGGCCAGGCCCGCCTCGGTGCCGGCGGGGCTGGCGATGAGCAGCAGGTCGAGGGGGCCGGCCCAGCCGGGGAGGGTCCACCGCAGGTCGTACGGGGCGGGGCCGGTGGGGTGCAGAGACAGCACGGGCCCGCCGCTGTTGCCGAGGGCGCCGAGGAGTTCGGCGACGGCGGTGACGGCGACGGCGCCGGGGCCGGCGACGAGGACGCTCCGGGGGCGGCCGTCGGGCTTGAGTCCGCTGACGCCCGCTTCCTGGGCGAGGCGGGCGGCGGTGCGGACGCGGGCGCCGGCGGCGGCGACGCCGAGGAGGAGGCCGCGGGTGTCGGCGCGGGCGAGGGCGTCGGGGTCGTCGAGCAGCGTCTCGTCCAGCATCGGGGGTGTCCTCCGGTCCGGTCCGGTCGTGTCGGGTGTCGCGGGGCGCCGTGCGGTACGGGTGCCCGTGCCGCGCCGGCGGTGCGTGCGGGGGGCTGCCGGGTGGAGGCCGGTCGGGCGCGGCGTGCCGGGCGGCCCGGTCGCGTTACGCGGGGCGGCGGGCCTCGTCGACGAGGAGGACGGGGATGTCGTCGCGCACGGGGTAGGCCAGGCCGCAGTCGGCGGAGGTGCAGGCGAGCTCGGTGGCCTCGACGTCCTCGCGCAGCGGCGCGTGGCAGGCGGGGCAGGCGAGGATCTCCAGGAGGCTGGCTTCGACGAGCGGCATGGTGGCGTCTCCCCAGTGGTCGTGGTGTCGTCGTGGTTTCCGGGCGTCCGCCGTGTGGGCGGGCGCGTGCGGACCGGCTGATTCAGCCTATCGCCGGGGGCCCCGGCCCGCGTGACCGCGTCGGGTGCCCCCGGTCCCCGCCGGAGGGGTGCTGCGTGGCTCCTCCGGCGGGGTGGCGCTCAGGCGCGGACGATGGCGAGGACCTCGTCGCGGACATCGGCCATGAGTCCGGCGTCGCGGGCCTCCACGTTGAGGCGCAGCAGCGGCTCGGTGTTGGAGGGGCGGAGATTGAACCACCAGCCGTCGCCGGTGACCGTGAGGCCGTCGAGCTCGTCGGTTTCGGTGCCCGGGCGGTCGGCGTAGGCGGCGCGGACGGCGGCGGTGCGGCCGGCCTGGTCGTCGACGGCGGTGTTGATCTCGCCGGAGGCGGCGTAGCGGTCGTACTCGGCGACGAGCGCGGACAGCGTGCCGTCCTGGCCGCCGAGGGCGGCGAGGACGTGGAGCGCGGCGAGCATGCCGGTGTCGGCGTTCCAGAAGTCGCGGAAGTAGTAGTGCGCGGAGTGCTCGCCGCCGAAGACGGCGCCGGTGCGGGCCATCTCCTGCTTGATGAAGGAGTGGCCGACGCGGGTGCGGACGGGCGTCCCGCCGTGCTCCTTGACGACCTCGGGCACGGTCCACGAGGTGATCAGGTTGTGGATGACGGTGGAGCCGGGGTGCTTGGCCAGTTCGCGGGCGGCGACCAGGGCGGTGATCGCGGACGGGGAGACGGGCTCGCCTCGCTCGTCGACGACGAAGCAGCGGTCGGCGTCGCCGTCGAAGGCGATGCCGATGTCGGCGCCGGTCTCGCGCACCTTCTCCTGCAGGTCGACGATGTTCTTGGGGTCGAGGGGGTTGGCCTCGTGGTTGGGGAAGGTGCCGTCGAGCTCGAAGTACATCGGGACGAGGTCGAGGGGCAGCCCGTCGAAGACGGTGGGGACGGTGTGCCCGCCCATGCCGTTGCCGGCGTCGACGACGACCTTGAGGTGCCGGATGGAACCGAGGTCCACCAGGGTGCGCAGGTGGGTGGCGTAGTCGGCGAGCATGTCGTGCGCGGTGACCTCGCCGGGCGTGGCGTCGCTCGCCGGGAGGCCGGTCTCGGACCATTGCTCGACCAGTTCGCGGATCTCGGCGAGGCCGGTGTTCTGTCCGACGGGGGCGGCGCCGGCGCGGCACATCTTGATGCCGTTGTACTGCGCCGGGTTGTGGCTGGCGGTGAACATCGCGCCGGGCAGGCCGAGCTTGCCGCTGGCGAAGTACAGCTGGTCGGTGGAGCAGAGGCCGATCTCGGTGACCTTGGCACCGCGCGAGGCCGCGCCGCGGGCGAAGGCCCGGGACAGGCCGGGCGAGGAGGGCCGCATGTCGTGGCCCGTCACGATCGCGTCGGCGCCGGTCACGGTCACGAAGGCCGCGCCGAAGAGCTCGGCGAGCGGCTCGCCCCATTGGTCGGGGACGACTCCGCGGACGTCGTACGCCTTCACGAGCTGGGAGAGGTCGGTCACCGCATGTGCTCCGCTCTGGAATCCGGTTGCCGGTGGATGGATCGTGGCAAGAGCCAACCTACCGGGCGGATCCGAACGGGCCGACGAGGAGCCCGGGGCACGCGAGGGCCCGGGACGGGTGGTAGCGGAGGGGGCGCCGGTCAGGAATCGGGCGAGCGCAGGACGCGCAGGTGCCCGCGGCGGGCGATCTCCATGGGGTCGCCGCCGCGGCCGTTGGTGCCGTTGCCCTCGCGTTCCTGGGGGCGGGCGGCCTCGCGCACGGCGTTGGCGAGCGCCTCGAGGTCGTCGCCGCTGGGGCGGGTGGGGCCGGTGTCGGTGGCGAGCCGTACGACCTCCCAGCCGCGGGGGGCGGTGAGGCGCTCGGAGTGCTCGGAGCACAGGTCGTAGCAGTGGGGTTCCGCGTAGGTGGCGAGCGGTCCGAGGACGGCGGTCGAGTCCGCGTAGACGTACGTCAGCGTCGCGACGGCGGGACGGCCACACGCGGTGCGCGAACAGCGACGTACAAGGCTCACGACGTTGGACGGTACCGCACTCTTGAGCGGGCCGCGACGACTCCCCAGGAGCTCACCCCGTCGTGTCGTCCGGGTTGGCCGGGAAGGTCCGACCTGCGCCCAACACACCTGACCTGCAAAGGGCCGGAAATGTGCGGGCGCCCCTCGGGCAGCCCCGATCACCAAACGTCACAAATGATGCCAAGAGCGATCAGCGAAGCGGTCGGGGCAGGGAAATCCGGCGGGCGCAGGGGGTGGGCGACCGTACATTCTGCGACATCGACGGGGATGTCCGGTCCTCGTCCCCCGTGGTGGTGGCAGCGGTCACGGAGCCGCATAACCGGGGCTCCCGACGGCTACTCTCAGAGGTGATGGACACCCCTTCGCCCGCACCGCGCCAGCGCCGCCGCGACCGACACGGCCGCGGCATGCGCGGCCCCATCGCGCCCCCGCAGGTGCCCCTGGCACGCACCCGCGCCGACGCGTTCGACGACCTGGTGCGCGACGCGGCGGACCGGCTCGAACGGCGCTGGCCGCAACTGGCGGACGTGGAGTTCGCGGTGCAGGAGGTGCCCTGGCCGCCGAACGGTGCCGACGGCGCCGCGGCCGACGGCCGGTTCGACGACGGGGTGCCGCTGGGCCGCCTGCTCGGCGGGCAGAAGGGCGACCCGCACCGCATCGTGGTGTACCGGCGGCCGGTGGAGATCCGGGCCAAGAGCCGCGAGGAGCGGGCCCTGCTGGTGCACGACGTGGTCGTGGAGCAGGTGGCCGAGCTGCTCGGGCTGTCGCCGGAGAACGTCGACCCCCGGTACGGGGAGGGCTAGGCCTCCCCGCACCGGCGTGCGGCCGCCCGGGGCCGCCGCACGGGAACCGTCAGCGGTTCAGGATGGACAGATCCTCTTCGGACTCCGGGACGGCGACCAGACCGCGGTCGTCCGGCATCGCCTGGATGGTGAACATGGGGACGCCGCCCTCCGGCAGGGCGAGCATCCGGGAGGCGTAGACGGGGCCGCCCGAGGCGGGCTCCACCGTGACGGCGAAGGCGCCCTTGCCCTCCGAGGGGGCGGGCGGCGACAGGACCACCGTCGTACCGCGCTTGACCGGGACGTTCTTGGTCACGGGCTCGCCGCCCTTCGTCGAGGCGGAGGTGACGACGCGCACGGTGGCGTCACCCTCCGGCGCGGTGAGCGCGAGCGTCGAGCCCTTGGTGCGGTTGTCGGCGGCGCTGGCGCGGTCGCCGACGGGAGCGGTGGCGGGCAGGAAGGCGGTCTCCTGGCCGGCGCCCTTGCCGCGGGTGATCCGCAGGGCGGCGACGACAGGGGCCTTGTCTGAGGGGTCGGTCGGGCTCAGCACGAGTGAGCCGGCCTCGCCCTTGGTGAGGTCGCCGAGGTCGACGGCGCTGGTCATACCGCTCTTGACGTGGACGGTCTCGTGCCCGGCGGGGGTGATCTCACCGCCCGAGGAGGCGAGCCGCAGTTTCAGGTCGGCGTCGCTGTCGCCGGTCGCGAAGACCACCAGGCGCACGTCGGAGGCGTCGCCGGGGATGCCGGGCATGACGGCCTCGGGGGCGGGGTCGGTCGAGGCGGGCAGCCAGTCGCCGCCGGCCTTGGCGTCCTCGGCCTCGACGGTGGCGCCGACCCGGCCGCTGCGGGCGCTGACGTGCAGGGTGAGGGCGTCGGACTTCTCCGTGGTGAGCGTGGAGAGCAGGACGGGGACGGTCGCGCCCGGCGGCACCGTGATGCCGTCGGTGGTGGTGGTCTTGACCTCGCCCTTGTCGCCGTAGAGCCGGAGGTCGACGACGGCGGAGTTCTCGTCCGGGTTGGTGAGGTGGACGTAGTCCTGCCGGTCGGCGCCGGTGCTGACCGCGGGGAACCAGAACTCGCTGTCGGGCACCGCGCAGGAGGTGCCGAGCACCGCCCGGGCCGGGCCGGCGTCGACGACCGTGGTCTGCTGCACGGTCCAGCCGGGGGCGAGCGCCCCGTCGGCGGTACCGATGAGGGCGGGCGCGTCGGCGGACTCGGTGACCGCGGTGACCGGCTTGCCGGCCTCCTTCAGCGGTGCCACCGGCTTGCGCTTGGCGGCCTTGCCGTCCTGGCCTGCGGCGGCCAGCAGGGCGGCGGTGCCGCCCGAGCCGGCGGAGTCGCCCTTGGGCGTGAACGCGGTGTACGTGGTCGAGGCGAAATCGGAGTCCGACGGCGCCGGGCAGGCCAGCGTGGACCGCTCGACGGGCAGCCGCGCCGCGCTCACGGCGGGCGCCGCGTCGGGGGTGCCCGCGCCGGTGACGGTGGCGACGCCGGCGACCGCGGCCAGGGCGGCGGTGACGCCGATCAGGGAGAGGGTGCTGCGGTTCACTGCTGGTTGCTCCCGTCGCGGCGGTAGCCGTCCGAGTCGTACGCGTCCGTGTCGTAGGTGCCGTAGGGGGCGTACGAGGCGTCGTAGCCCTGGGGCTGCTGCGGCTGCCGGCCCTGCTCGTAGCCCTGCCGGTCGTAGCCGGGCTGCTGGGCCTGCTCCCCGTAGCCGTACGGGTCGTAGACCTGCTCCTGCGGCTGGGCGGGCTGCTCGTAGCCGTAGCTGCTCTGGTACTCCGCGGCCCACTGCTCCTGGCCGTACGGGTCGTCCTGCTGGGGGGCGGCGGCGTACGGGTCGTACTCGGCGTACTGCGCGTACTCGGCCTGCTCCGGGTGCTCGGGCTCGGCGGCCCGGGTCTCGGCGGGGGCGTCGTCCGCCTCGCCCTCGGCCTCGGCGGCGGCGCGCAGCCGGCGGGCGCGGCGGCCGTCGCCGCCGTCCTGCGCCGGGATGTCGGCGGCGGCCGCCGCCACGGGCACGGCCTCCGCGTCGGGCAGGTCGTCGTCGACCTCGCGGCGCCGGCCCGGCAGGGCCATGACGACGAGCACCAGGCCGAGGAAGCCCTGGACCCACAGCCACACGGTGTGCGTGAACGGGTCGTCGTAGACGAGGTCGAGCCGGCCGCCGCTGCTCGGGAGCCGGAAGCCCTGGGCCCAGCCGTCGACGGTGGTGGCGGTGAGCTCCTTGCCGTCGAGGGTGGCGGTCCAGCCGGGGGCGGCGCGGTCGGCGAGGCGCAGCACACGGCCGTCGGTGCCGGCCGGGATGGTGGTGTGGGCCTCGACCTTGCCGGAGGCGACGGTCACGGGGCCGGCGGGGGTGTCGGCGTCCTCACCGGTGCCGCCGTCCTCGCCGGAGGCGGCGTCCTCGCCGTTGCCCGAGGGCTCGACGATCGTGATGCGCGCGACGTCGTCGTCCACCCGCCACAGGGCGCTGCCGTCGTCCTGGCTGAGCCGGGACAGGCCCGGCGTGCTGTCGAGGGTGCGGCTCACCTCGCGCGGGGCGCCGCTCTGGACGAGGACGTAGCGGACGGCGTAGCCGCCGAGCTGGCTGGCCTGGTCGGCGCCGGAGCCGGCCACGAGGTTGCCGACGATCTTGGCGAGCCGGGCGTCGCCGCCGTCCGCGGCGGCGATCTCGGCGTCGCCGAGGCGGGCGCCGGCACCGCGGACCAGGGCGTACGAGACGTGTGCGGGCGTGCCCGAGACGACGAGGGTGCGGGCCTGGTCGCGGGTGGTGCTCTCCTCGGCGACGAAGGCCGGCACCTGGGTCGGGTCGCGGCGCTCCAGCGGGCCGTCGGCACCGCCGGCCATCCAGCCGACGGCGGCGGCCAGCGGGGCGAGCACGGCGGCCAGGGCGACGAGCGCGGCGACCGGCTGGCGCCAGCCGAAGCCGGAGGCGGCGAGCCGCTCCTTGGCGCCCTCGGCGCCGACGGCGGCCGCGGCGAGCAGGGCGAAGCCGTAGACGAGGGTGGCCGGGCCCGCCCAGGCCGTGGTGTTGGCGAGGACCGCGAAGACCAGGCCGGTCAAGGCGCCCGCCCAGGCGGTGACGATGGCCGAGCGGCGTTCGGCGCGCACCAGTGCGGCCAGCGCCGCCAGCACGATGCCCGCGAGCAGGAAGCCGCCGGCGGCGCCGGGGCCGCCGGGGTTGATCAGGAGCAGGTCGGTGGCGGTGGCCGACTTGGCGCCGAACGGCAGGCCGGCCTCGTCCAGGAAGCGCCGGGGGTGGGTGAGCAGCCCGAGCGACCAGGGCGCGAGCACCACCAGGGGGGCGCCGAGGACGGCCAGGGCCCGCATGGCCAGCGGGACGAGCAGCCGGCCCTGGCCCCGTACGACGCGGGTGGCGATGGTGACGCCGACGAGCACCAGGGCGATCAGCCAGGTGATGGGGGTGAACGCGGTGGTGATCGTCAGCAGCAGCGCGACCGCCCAGGCCGCGCGCCACCCGGGCCGCAGACCGCGCTCGACGGCGTCGGCGGAGATCCGCAGGCCCGCGGCGGAGACGGCGGCCCGGGCCATCAGCGGCAGCAGGATCGCCAGGACGGCGGTGCCGAGCCGGCCGCCGGCGAGGGCGCCGGTGGCGGCGGGCAGGAAGGCGTACGCGACGGCGCCCCAGGCGCGCAGCAGCCGCGAGTCGACCAGCGGCCGCGACACGAAGTAGGCGCTGAGGCCCGCGAGCGGCACCGAGGCGACCAGGAGCACGGTCAGGGCGAGGCCGGAGCTGCCGAGCAGGATGCTCGACAGGGTGGCCACGATCGCCAGGTAGGGCGGCGCGCTCTCGGTGCTGCCGGCGCCGAGGGAGTGCCAGCCGCCGAGGTAGGAGCCCCACAGGTCGGAGGCGTCGGAGGCGGCGGGCAGCAGCGCGCCGCCGGACAGGGCGCCGCCGCCGAGGAGCGCGCGGCAGGCGATCAGGGAGAAGAGCAGCAGGACGGCGAAGAGCATCGGGGCGGGCTGCCGGGCGATGCGCTTGAGCAGCGCGAACTGCTCGACGTCCATGTACTCGCCGTCGTCGTCGCCACCGCTGGGACCGGACTCCAGCCCGCCGCCGTGACGTCCGGCGGAGGAGGCGTCGGCGGCCGCGCGGCCGGACACGTTGCTGACGACCTGCTCGACGGTGGCCCGTACGGTCGCGCCGGGCGGCGGGAAGAGCGGCCGCAGTTCGGAGGGCGGGACGACGGCCCGGGAGCGCCGGTGGCGGGCGCCGAGGAGGCGGCCGGGGCGCAGCAGGACCGAGAGCAGGCCGGTGATCTCGTCGACGGCCTGTCCGGGGACCTTGCCGACGAGGTAGGCCAGGGTACGCAGCACGGTGCCGAGCACGATGCGCGCGAAGACGTACGGGAGCTGGACGCCGCGGGTGTTGGCCAGCAGCGTGTAGACGGCGCCCGCCTTGTCGACCCGGTGCGGGTTGACGGCGGAGCGGCCGGCGCAGTCGACGGGGCGGCGCTCGCGGGAGGCCGCCTCGGCGTGCCGCAGGACGGCGTCGGGGGCGACGAGCACGGTGTGGCCGGCGGACTGGGCGCGCCAGCAGAAGTCGACGTCGTCGCGCATGAGGGGCAGCCGGCGGTCGAACCCGCCGAGGTCCTCCCACACGTCGCGGCGCACCAGCATGCCGGCGCTGGAGACCGAGAGCACCTGGCGGACCTGGTCGTGCTGGCCCTGGTCCTGCTCGCGGCGCTCCAGCCCGGTCCAGCGGCGGCCGCTGCGGGCGATGGAGACGCCGACCTCCAGCAGCTGGCGCCGGTCGTACCAACTGCGCAGCTTGGGGCCGATGATCGCGGCGGAGGGCGAGGCGTCGGCGACCCTCAGGAGGTTGAGGAGGGCGTCCGGGGCCGGCTCGCAGTCGTCGTGCAGGAGCCACAGCCACTGCACGGGTTCGCCGTGCGGCTGGTCCGGCTCGTCGTAGGCGTCGTCGTTCCAGGTGCGGGTGGCCGGGTCCCAGCTGCTGCGTCGCGCCAGGTAGGGCAGTTGCTCCGCGGTCAGGGGCTCGGCGGCGCGCACGCACTCGTCGACGGCGGCGCCGAAGCCGTTGCGGCGGGCGAGGTGCAGGACGCGGTGGTCGCCGAGGCTCTCGGCGAGCAGCCGGGCGGAGTCGTCGGCGCTGCCGGTGTCGGCGGCGATGACGTCCTGGACCGGGCGGTCCTGGGAGACCAGGCCCGAGAGCGCGTTGGGCAGCCAGCGGGCACCGTCGTGGGCGACGAGCACGGCGGTGACGACGTGGCGCGGGAACTCCGGTGCCTGGGCGGCGTATTGAGTCCCGGCAGAACTGTTCACGGACATCGAGGTTCGGGCCCCGGTTCGCTGGACTTCGGACGACGCCTTGGGCGTCTCGGACGGGCCCCCACACTAACGGTTGCGGGAGGCGGCCCTTCCGGGTCCGGGGCACATATACCGACGAAGCCTGCCGTGACGGACGCGAACCGGGCGGGCGCCGTGCGATCACCCCATGGGCTGCCGTACGGTCGCCGGCCGGGTGCCGGGGACGGGCCCTAGACGACACCCTTCTTCAGCCGCCGGCGCTCGCGCTCGGACAGGCCGCCCCAGATGCCGAAGCGCTCGTCGTTGGCGAGGGCGTAGTCGAGGCAGTCGGAACGGACCTCGCAGGCGAGGCAGACCTTCTTGGCCTCGCGGGTGGAGCCGCCCTTCTCGGGGAAGAAGGACTCGGGATCGGTCTGCGCGCACAGCGCGCGCTCCTGCCACCCGAGCTCTTCGTCGGCCTCTTCGGCCAGCAACAGCTGGAACAGCTCGGTCATGCGCGCCCCTCGTCTGTTTTCGCGTCCCCGTGATGTTGCCGTTACCTGCGACGGTCGAACGACACGAGTGAAATTACAAGTGTGCCGATACGGGCCAGTCAAGCCGAGATCTGCTATTGGGCCCGTTATTCACCCTGCGGAACCAAGGCCTGACAGAAAGTGTGCAAATCAGCCCAAACGTCCGCATACGTCAACCGCGGTCGACGCCCCTCGGGGGTGGCGATCACGATGCGATCACGAAAACACAACGACGTTTCACGAGGAGACGTTCCTGCGTACCCGTGTGGTTGCGTCGGCACTTTTCCTGGGCCTTCTATGCACAAACCTTTCACCATGCCGAATAGCCGGATCAGGTGAAAGATTTACGACAAACCCGACATCAAGTTGACAGGCCGCCGGGGACCCGGTGTGCTAGGGCGCATGCCAGTGACCCACGCGCCCACCCGGACCTGCCGCCTCGGCGAGTTCCGTCGTGCCGTGGAAGCTCACTGTCGCTGTTCCAGCTGTTGCCGCTGAAGGACCTGTCCGAAGGACACTTCCCAGCCCGCACAGCCTCATGCGCATGCCTGACGCTCCTCATCCCGTAGGAACTCCCGCACCCATGAACAGCGACGTCTCGATCGCCGGCGACCCCCTCGCCATCCCCCACCTCCTCCCGCCGGTTCCCGCCTACCCCGTCACCGTCGCGGAATTCGCCGGACTGGCCCGCACGATCGCGGCGGACCGCGCCCGTTGGGCGCCGCGCGTCCGCTACGACGCCACCACCCGCTGGTACGACCGCCTGGAGACCGGACCCGGGTACGAGGTCTGGCTGCTCAGCTGGGTGCCCGGCCAGGGCAGCGGGCTGCACGACCACGGCCGCTCCTCGGGCGTGCTGACCGTCCTCGACGGCGAACTCACCGAGCGCGCCCTCGGCGGCAACGGCGAGACCCGCCGTTCACTCCTGCCGGGCCACCAGCGGGTGTTCGCCCCCGGCTACGTCCACGAGGTGGTCAACGACTCCCTCGAAGGCGCGGTCAGCCTGCACGTCTACTTCCCGGGCCTGACGGAGATGACCCCGTACGCCTGCACCTCCGGGAAGCCGGCGGCGAAGGGGACGTTCACCGGCTGACGCGGCGGACTGTCAGACTGTCCGCATGCGAATCGTGGTACTGGCCGGCGGCATCGGAGGAGCCCGTTTCCTGCGCGGCCTGCAGGCGGCGGCACCGGAGGCGGACATCACCGTCATCGGCAACACCGGCGACGACATCCACCTGTTCGGCCTCAAGGTCTGCCCCGACCTGGACACCGTCATGTACACCCTCGGCGGCGGGATCCACGAGGAACAGGGCTGGGGCCGCGCCGACGAGACCTTCACGGTCAAGGAGGAACTGGCCGCCTACGGCGTGGGGCCCGAGTGGTTCGGTCTCGGCGACCGCGACTTCGCGACCCACATCGTGCGCACCCAGATGATCGGCGCGGGCTACCCGCTCAGCGCCGTCACCGAGGCGCTGTGCGCGCGCTGGAAGCCCGGCGTACGGCTGATCCCCATGACCGACGACCGGATCGAGACGCACGTCGTCGTGGACGACCCGGACGCGGGCCCCGGCGGCGGGCGCAAGGCGGTCCACTTCCAGGAGTACTGGGTGCGGCTGCGGGCCTCCGTCCCGGCGTACGCGGTGCTGCCGGTCGGCGCGGAGGGCGCCAAGCCCGCGCCGGGCGTGCTGGAGGCGATCGGCGAGGCGGACGTGATCCTCTTCCCGCCGTCCAACCCGGTGGTGTCGGTCGGCACGATCCTGGCCGTCCCCGGCATCCGCGAGGCGATCGCCGAGGCGGGCGTGCCGGTGGTGGGCCTGTCCCCCATCGTCGGCGACGCCCCGGTGCGCGGCATGGCCGACAAGGTGCTGGCCGCGGTCGGCGTGGAGGCCACGGCGGCGGCGGTCGCCGCCCACTACGGCTCCGGGCTGCTGGACGGCTGGCTGGTCGACACCGTCGACGCCGGGTCGGTGGCGGAGGTCGAGGCCGCGGGCATCCGCTGCCGGGCCGTGCCCCTGATGATGACGGACCTGGCGGCCACGACCGCGATGGCCCGCGAGGCGCTGACCCTGGCCGGGGAGGTGCGGGCGTGACCGTCTCCTACCACGTGTGGGCCGTCACCGGCATGCCCGAGGTCGAGCCCGGCGCCGACCTCGCGAAGCTCGTCGCGGCGAGCACGGCGGAACTGGCGGACGGCGACGTGCTCGTCGTCACCTCGAAGATCGTCAGCAAGGCCGAGGGACGCGTCCTGCGCGCCGCCGACCGCGAGGCGGCGATCGACGCCGAGACGGTGCGACTGGTCGCGCGGCGCGGGCCGACCCGGATCGTGGAGACACGGCACGGCTTCGTCATGGCCGCGGCCGGCGTGGACGCCTCCAACACCGCCCCCGGCACGGTGCTGCTGCTGCCCGAGGACCCGGACGCCTCCGCCCGCGCCATCCGGGCGGGGCTGCGGGAAGCGCTCGGCGTCAACGTCGGCGTGGTCGTCACCGACACCTTCGGGCGGCCCTGGCGCGAGGGCCTGACCGACGTCGCGATCGGCGCGGCCGGGCTGCGCGTACTGGACGACCTGCGGGGCGGGACCGACTCGCACGGCAACGAACTGGCCGTCACCGTCACGGCCCTGGCCGACGAACTCGCCGCGGCCGGGGACCTGGTGAAGGGCAAGTCCACCGGATCGCCCGTCGCCGTGGTCCGGGGACTGGAGCGCCTGGTGCTGCCCGCGCGGGACGACGGCGACGGCGGCCGCGCCCTCGTCCGGCCCGCCGCCAACGACATGTTCCGGCTGGGCACTTCGGAGGCCGTCCGCGAGGCCGTCTCCCTGCGGCGCACGATCCGAGACTTCACCG
Source organism: Actinacidiphila glaucinigra (assembly GCF_900188405.1). Lineage (GTDB taxonomy): Bacteria > Actinomycetota > Actinomycetes > Streptomycetales > Streptomycetaceae > Actinacidiphila > Actinacidiphila glaucinigra. The sequence continues at coordinate 20,426 of NZ_FZOF01000002.1, forward strand.
GCGAGCCCGTAGACGGCGCGGCCGTACGGCGTGCCGTGGCCCTCGCGGTCACCGCGCCGGCGCCGCACCACACGACGCCGTGGCGCTTCGTGCTGCTGGAGTCGGAGCAGGCGCGGGTCCGGCTGTTGGACGCCATGCGCGACGCCTGGATCGCGGACCTGCGCCGCGACGGACGCAGCGAGGAGTCCATCGCCAAGCGCGTCCGGCGCGGCGACGTCCTGCGCCGCGCGCCGTACCTGGTGGTGCCCTGCCTGGTCGCCGACGGGGCGCACGACTACCCGGACCCGCGGAGGTCCGCTGCCGAGCGCGAGATGTTCGTGGTCGCCATGGGCGCAGCCGTCGAGAACTTCCTGGTGGCGCTGGCCGGCGAGCAGTTGGGGTCGGCGTGGGTGTCGTCCACGATGTTCTGCCGCGACGTGGTGCGCGAGGTGCTGGACCTGCCGGAGGACTGGGACCCGATGGGTGCCGTCGCCATCGGCCGGCCCGCCGTGCCGCCGAAGGAGCGGCCGGGCCGGAGCGCGGAAGCGTTCATCGAGGTGCGCTGAGCGCGGGCACGGGTCCGTTCGCCGCCGAGAATGGGGCCCCCGGCCCATGTGCCGTGAACTCATGTGCCCGTGGCGGGTGTGAGCATCACCGTGTGTCTGCCGGGGGCGGCAGCCGACCGGGTGGACGAGGCGATCGCCGACGCGATGGCACCGTTCGAGATGGACGGCACACGGGAATGGCAGCTGGACATCTGGGACTCCTGGTACATCACCGGCGGCGGGGCGATGAGCGGAGGGTTCAACGTCCTGCCCGGCCATGAGCGGGATCCGAGGCTGATCCGGTCGCGCCGGTGGGACAGGAAGTCTGAAAGGCTTCCCAACGACTTCGGCTGGTGCGCGGGCGGGCCCCGTGAGCTCCTCGACTTCTCCGCGTCGCACGAGGAGGCACGCCGCCTGGCGGCGGTGGCGGGAACCGGCGGCCGAACTCCCCCGGCCGACCCGTGGCAGGTCTACCACGACCGCGCGGAAGCCGAGTTCAGGGCGTACAACCACAGGCAGGTCTCGGCGGACCACCGTGTTCAGCCCCTCGTGAAGTCCTTCGACGCCCATGTGAGGGCGTTGCCGAAAGAGCGCTATTGGTACCGGTTCCTCAACTTCTTCGACCCGGTCGTCGATGTGGGGCGCACCGAGCGCGAGACGTTCGTCGAGCAACAGGTCGCCTCGTCCCTGCGTACGCGCAACGTCCTCACGCGGAACTGCTGGTGGTACGAGGACGGCGGACCGGGGATCCACGGGGAGTGCCACGGCCCCGCGGTCTGCCGGCGGAGCGGGAGAGCGTCGACGGCTACCTGCGGGACCTGCCCGGGGACACGCTCCTGGTCAACGTGAAGTGCCACGTGTAACACGGCGGGAGACCCAGGGCGCGCCTCGCAGGCACCGTCACAGCGGCACGATGTTGCCCGGCGCCATGCGCGGGGCGCGGCGTGGGGGGCGGCGGCCGGTGAGGAGGATGAGGCGGGCGGCGCGGTGGCGCTGCCCGGCGTAGGGCTCGAGGAGTTCGAGCATGGCGGCGTCGTCGGAGCGGTGGGCACCGGTGAGGGCGTAGCCGACGGTGTGCGGCAGGTGGAGGTCGCCGACCGTGATCGCGTCGGGGTCTCCGTTGCTGCGCTGCAGGGTCTCGGCCGCGGTCCAGGGGCCGATGCCGGGGACGGCCTGGAGGCGGGCGAGGGCGTCGGCGGGGGCGAGGGCGGTGGCCTGCTCCATGCGGGCGGCGGCGCGGGCGGCCCGGACCGCGGCGGCGGAGCGCTTTCCGTCGACGTTGGCGCGGTGCCACTCCCAGGAGGGGATCATCGCCCAGCCGCGGGCGTCGGGCATGACCCGCATGCGCAGTTCCTCGCCGGGGCCGGGGGCGGGCTCGCCGAAGCGCCACAGCAGGACCCGCCAGGAGCGGTAGGCCTCGTCGGCGGTGACCTTCTGCTCGAGGATCGCCGGGATCAGGGACTCCAGCACCAGGCCGGTACGGGTCAGCCGCAGACCGGGGTTGCGCCGCTGCGCCTCGTGGACGACGCGGTGCCGGGCGGTGAAGGCGCCGGGGTCGTCGGCGTCGCCGAGCAGGGCGGGGAGGCGGTCCAGCAGCCACTCGGCGCCGGGGCCCCAGGCCTCGGCCTCGATCTCGCCGCCGGAGGGGCGGGCGACGCGCAGGGTGCCGGGGCCCTCGGGGGTGCGCGAGGCGCGGTAGACCGCGCGGTCGGCGCCGACGCGGAACGCGGGGTCGCCGGGGCCGCGGCGCAGGGGGCCGAGCGTCAGGCCGAGGTCCAGGGGGCCGCGCGGGGTCCAGCGGCGGGTGCGGCCGGGTGTGCGGGGGCCGGGGACGCGGCCGGCCGCGGCGCGCAGGAGTCGGGTCTGCTCGGGATGCACCCTCCGAGCCTACGGTGTGCCCCGCCGGGCTTCCGGGCTTCCTGGTTTCCGGGCCGGTGGGCGGCGTGCGCCCACCGGCCGGGCCCGCGGCGGCTACTGGTCGGAGGAGAAGCGGACCGCCCCGTCCGGGATGACCGCGCCGCACCAGATGCGCACGCCGTGCCGCAGTTCGTTGCCCGCGCCGATGTGCGCGCCGTCGCCGATGACCGATCCGTGGACGACGGTGCGCTCGCCGATGACCGCGCCGGCGCCGATGAGGGAGTCCACGACGGTCGCGCCGGGGTGGACGACGGCGCCCGCCAGGATCGTGCTGCCCTCGACGACCGCTCCGGCGCCGATCACGGCGCCCGCGGAGACGGCGGTGCCGCCGGTCAGCTTGGCGTCGTCGGCGATCCGGGCGCCCTCCAGGACGAGGCGTTCGCCGCAGCGGCCGGGGACGGCCGGGGAGGGCGCGTGGCCGAGGACGAGGTCCGCGGAGCCGCGGACGAAGGCGTGCGGGGTGCCGAGGTCGAGCCAGTACGTGGAGTCGACCATGCCCTGCAGATGGGCGCCGTCGGCGAGCAGCCCGGGGAAGGTCTCGCGCTCGACGGAGACGGCGCGGCCGGTGGGGATGGAGTCGATGACGGAACGGTCGAAGACGTAGGCGCCCGCGTTGATCTGGTCGGTGACGATCTCCTCGGGCGTCTCCGGCTTCTCCAGGAACGCGGTGACGCGGCCGGTGGCGTCGGTCGGCACGAGCCCGAAGGCGCGCGGGTCCTCGACCCGGGTCAGGTGGAGGGAGACGTCGGCGCCCGAGTCGCGGTGGGTGGCGACGAGGCCGGCGATGTCGAGGCCGGTGAGGATGTCCCCGTTGAAGACCAGGACCGGGTCGCCGGGCGCGGAGTCCAGTCGGTCGGCGACGTTGCGGATGGCGCCGCCGGTGCCGAGCGGCTCGTCCTCGGTGACGTACTCCAGGCGCAGCCCCAGCGCGGACCCGTCGCCGAAGTGCGGCTCGAAGACCTCGGCCAGGTAGGAGGTCGCCAGGACGATGTGCTCGACGCCCGCCGCGCGTGCCCGGGCCAACTGGTGGGTGAGGAACGGGACACCGGCCGCGGGGACCATCGGCTTGGGGGTGTGCACCGTCAGGGGGCGCAACCTGGTGCCCTTGCCGCCGACCAAGAGGATCGCTTCAGTCACCTGTTTTTGTCTCCGCTTCCTGGCGGGCCGAACGAATGAGCGGCCAATCCTATGCAGGGGGCGATCAGCGGCCCTGGAGCCCCGCCGCGGTGCGGCGGATGATGCCGAGATCGTCGTACAGCTCCGTTCCTGGGCATTGCGTGTTGAATCCGTCCCGGTGGCCCGAGATGACGTTCATGCGGACCCGCGTACCCTTCGGGTACCTGTTGCTCCCTCCGGACACCAGATATGTCATGCCCTCCGGGTTGTGGCCGTAAATTCCGAGTTTCCACGCGGCGAGCCCGGCGACGGCCGACAGGGCCTCGCGGCTGGGCTCGTCCTCGGAGTAGTCGCCGAGCACGGCGATGCCCATGGTGTGCTCGTTGAAGCCGAGGGTGTGCGCGCCGAAGACGGCCTTGGAGACGCCGCCGCTGCGGCCTTCGTAGATGTTTCCGCACTTGTCGACGAGGAAGTTGTAGCCGATGTCGCGCCAGCCGCTGCTCTTGACGTGGTAGCGGTAGATACCGCGGATGACCGAGGGGGAGTCGGAGCACTCGTAGTCGTTGCCGGTGGCGGTGTGGTGGACGAAGACCGCGCTGATGGCGTCGGTGAAATCCGAGTCCTCGTTGCGCAGTTGCTCGTCGGCGCCCCAGCCGAAGCGGGTGACGATGCGGGGGCGCCCACCGGTGAAGCGCTGCCCGGTGAGGGCCTCGGTCTGGGACCGGCTGAGCGCGGGGACGAAGGGGGACTCGACCGGGGTGCCCGAGGTGTCGGCCGGGTCGGCTGCGTTGTCGGTGGTGGTGCCGTCCTGCCGGCCGCCGCCGAGCGGATAGCCGCCCTCGCTGGGGCCGACACCGTCGAAGGGGTCGCCGCTGTCGGAGGGGTCGCCGCCGGAAGGGTCAGCGCCGCCGGAAGGGCCATCGCTCTCGGCGGGCTCGCCGCCGCCGGAGGGCTCCCCCGGGAAGGCGCCGTCGCCGGCGGGGCCGTCTGCCGTACCGTCACCGCGCTGGATGCCGCCGCCCGGACCGGCGGGGCCGGGGTCCAACGCGGCGTCGGGGTCGAGGTAGCTGCCCCCCAGGTCGCCGGAGCCGTCACCGAGGCCGTCACCCGGTTCGTCGCCGGGGTCGACCATCTCCAGCCGCAGCCCCTTGGGCAGGCCCGGCTGCACCCCGCGCCTGCTGCCGGCGGGCGCCTCGGGCACGACCCGCACCTCGATCCCGTCGGAACGTCCGACCCACAGCGGGGAGGTCGAGCCGCGCACCGCGGAGGCCGAGCCCTCGGACGAGCCGGCGTCGGGGGCGTCGTCGCTGTGCGCCTCGACGGTGCGCCACTTCGACCAGGTGCCGGTGCCGGTGGCGCGGGTCCTGACCTGGACGGTGCCCCGCAGGTCGGTGCCGACGTCGTCCCAGGTGATGCCGACCATGGAGAAGGGCCGCACGGCGCGGGCCGGCAGCCCCTGGGAGAGTGGGGTGCCGATGACACGGCCGGACGTGGCGAGCGGGGCCAGCGGAAGGGTTCGGGTGGCGCCGGGGGACGTGTCGGGGCCGGCAGCCCGCACCGGCGTGTGAACGGTGGCGGTGGCACCGGAGGGGAAGGCGAGCGGCAGGGCGAGGGCAGCCATGCACGCCGCGGAGATCGACGTCGCAAGAAGTGCACGCATGGGATGAACAGTTACATAACGCCCCAGAACGCGCAGCCGGGATCTGACGGGCTGTCCCCTTCTGCCGGGTCATCAGCGGCGCCCGCGACGCCGCCGCCTGACGTAGCCTGGGCCGCGTGACATCGACTGCCCGCACACCCGCCGACCTGCTGCGTTCCGCGCTCTCGGCGGACCCCGCCCGGCCCCTGGTCACCTTCTACGACGACGCCACCGGCGAACGCGTCGAACTGTCGGTGGCCACCTTCGGCAACTGGGTGGCCAAGACCGCCAACCTCATCCAGGACGAACTGGGCGCCCAGCCGGGTGACCGGGCGGCGCTGCTGCTGCCGGCGCACTGGCAGACCGCGGTATGGGTGCTCGCCTGCTTCTCCACCGGCGTGGTCGTGGTGCCCGGGGGCGACCCGGGCCGTGCCGACCTCGTGGTGTCCGGCCCGGACACGCTGGAGGAGGCCCGCGCCTGCTCCGGCGATCGGGTCGCGCTGGCACTGCGCCCGCTGGGCGGCCGCTTCCCGCAGCCGCCGGAGGGGTTCCTCGACTACGCGGTCGAGGTGCCCTCCCAGGGCGACCGCTTCGTCCCGTACGCGCCGGTGGACGCGGACGCGCCGGCGCTGGAGCTGCCGGGCGGGGAGGAGCTCACCGGTGCGGAGGTGACCGGGCGGGCCCGGGCGTCCGCCGCGGCCCTGGGGCTGACGGCCGGGGCGCGGCTGCTGTCCGGCCGGCCGTACGACGACTGGGACGGTCTGGCCGCCGGGTTGCTGGCGCCGCTGGCGGCCGGCGCCTCCGTGGTGCTCTGCCGCAATCTGGACCGGCTTCCCCCCGCCGACCTGGACAAACGCCGGGAGAGCGAGCGGGTGACCCACACGGCGTAGCCGGGCGCCCGGCCCACCGCCTCCGGCAGTCTCGGACGGAATTGAACAACTCCGCACAACCGAGGGCGGGATTGAACGGTCTTTATAGGTGACCTGATCATCAGCAGCACCTGTAAGGACGGGACCGGACGTGACCACGCCAGCCGATTCGCCGGAAGCCGAGGACACCCCTCCCGCAGCGGACGCCCCTCCCGCCGCGGCCCCGCCGAGGAAGCGCCGCCGCACCTGGCTGCGCGTCCTCGCCGTGGTCGTCTCCCTGGTGCTGCTGGCCGGGGCCGGGGTCTCCTGGTACCTCTACAAGCAGCTCGACGGGAACATCCGGACGGACACGGACACCGCCCACGAGCTGATGCGGGTGAAGTCCGAGCGGCCCAAGGTGCTGCCCGAGGCGACCACCGCCGAGAACATCCTGCTGCTCGGTTCGGACAACCGCGGCGACGGCAACGGCAAGTACGGCCAGGACACTGGCACCCAGCGCTCGGACACGGCGATACTGCTGCACCTGGCCGCCGACCGGAAGAGCGCGACGGCGGTCAGCCTGCCGCGCGACCTGATGGTCGACATCCCCTCCTGCCGGCGGTCCGACGGCAGCATGACCGGCCCCCAGCTCGCCCAGTTCAACTGGGCGTTCGAGTTCGGGGGCACCGCCTGCGCGATCCGTACGGTGGAGAAGCTGACCGGCATCCGCGTCGACCACCACCTCGTGGTGGACTTCAACGGCTTCAAGAAGATGGTCGACGCGGTCGACGGCGTCGAGGTCTGCGTGCCGCACGCCGTGCACGACCAGGACGCGCACCTGGACCTGGAGGCCGGCCGCCAGGTGCTGAAGGGTGAGCAGGCCCTGGGCTACGTCCGCGCCCGCAAGGGCATCGGCGACGGCAGCGACACCCAGCGGATGGACCGCCAGCAGCAGTTCCTCGCCTCCCTGGTGCAGAAGGTCGACTCCACGGGGGTGTTGCTCAACCCCACCAAGCTCTACCCGCTGCTGGACGCCGCGACCTCCTCGCTCACCGCGGACGAGGGCCTCGACTCGCTGGCCGAGCTGTACGAACTGGCGCAGAGCCTGCGCAAGACGCCCACCGACCAGGTGCGTTTCCTCACCGTGCCGCGGCGCCCCTACACGGCCGACCCCAACCGTGACGAGCTGGTGCAGCCCGCCGCGGACGAACTGTTCACGACCCTGCGCGAGGACGGGCAGGTGACGGTCGAGGGGGACGAGGACTCCGCTTCCGGCTCCGCCCGCCCGACGGACGGCGGAACCTCCACCGCCCCTCCGGCATCTCCCACACCGTCGGGCTCGGCGAGCGCCTCCCCCTCGTACCGCGGCACCACCGCCGACCGCGATGTGTGCGACGGCAGTGGGGATTGAACAGTTTGTCCAGTTGTAGGGGAGCGGAATTTGTCAGCCGCGGACGTAGACGCTGAACTGTGGGGTTAGTGTGAGCGATCCGGCCTGTTGCAGCGGCCGAGACGGAGGACTCGATCGACCGTGGACACGCAAGGCCGTAGGCAGCACGTCGACCCGGCGGATCAGTGGGTTTTCGATCCCGAGACGGGCAGCTACCAGTTGCGGCTGGACCCGCCGCAGCAGCCGGAGCGAGGCGTTCCCGCGCAGGGGGCGGGCCGGCGGGCCCAGCGCGTCCAGCCGCAGGGCGGCGGCCGCGCACGGCAGGGCCGTTCCGGCGCAGAGGACGAGGGCCACGGCGCGGCGGACGGCCGCTCCGCCGACGGCGGCCGTACGGCGGGCGCCGGCCGGGCCGCGGGCAACGGCCGTGCGGCGGGCGGCGGAAGAGCCGCGGCGGGCAGCCGTGCCGCCGGCGGCACCAGGGGCGAGGGCGGCGGCCGGGCGGCCGCACGCACCAGCCGGCGCCGCCCCAAGGCGCGGAAGTCGGCCAAGAAGCGGGCCCTGATCTGGACCGCCGGCACGCTCGGGGTCGTGGTCATCGCGGCGTGCATCGGCGTCTACGCGCTGTACCAGCAGCTCAACGGCAACATCAACACGATCGACCCGGGCATCGGCTCCAAGAACGCCACGTCCACCGGGCCGGTCAACATCCTGGTCATCGGCACCGACAGCCGCCAGGGCCTGAAGGGCAAGTACGGCGACTCGGCCAACGTCGGCCACGCCGACACCACGATCCTCTTCCACGTCTCCAAGGACCGCTCCAACGCGACGGCGCTGAGCATCCCCCGCGACATCATCACCGACATCCCGGACTGCCCGACGAAGCAGTCCGACGGGTCCACGAAGATCATCCCGGCGGAGAGCGGCGTCCGCTTCAACACCAGCCTGGGCCAGTACGGCCGCGACCCGGGCTGCACGATGCGCACCGTCAAGGCGCTGACCGGCATCACCCCCGACCATTTCATGATGGCCAACTTCGACGCGGTGAAGGACCTGTCGACGGCGGTCGGCGGCGTCGAGGTGTGCCTGGCCAAGGACATCGACGATCCGGACTCGCACCTGAAGCTGGCCAAGGGACGGCACACCGTCGCGGGCGAGCAGGCGCTGGCCTTCGTCCGCACCCGGCACAGCGTCGGCTTCGGCGGCGACCTGAGCCGCATCGAACTGCAGCAGCAGTTCCTCAGTTCGATGATGCGCACGATGAAGTCGGGTGACACGCTGACCAGTCCGACGAAGCTGCTCAAGCTGGCGAACACGGCGACGAAGGCGCTCACCGTCGACACCGGCATCGGCAGCGTGACCAAGCTCAGCGAACTCGCCAAGGACCTGAGCCGGGTCGACACCAAGAACATCACCTTCGCGACGGTGCCGGTGATAGACAACCCGGCCGAGAAGGTGCACACCACGGTGGTGCTGGACAAGACCAAGGCGCCGCAGCTGTTCAGCATGGTGCAGGACGACATCTCGCTGACCGAGGTGAAGAAGAAGCAGAAGGCGTCCGAGGCGGCCAAGCTCAAGGGCCCCAAGGCCGACCCGATCGACGTACGGGTCGAGGTGCTGAACGGCAGCGGGGTCTTCGGCGCCGCCCAGGACACCGTCAACTGGCTGCAGAACGACGAGGGTGTCAGCCGCTCCACCAACGGCGGCAACGCGCCCGCCGAGCTGAAGAAGACGACGCTGGAGTACGCGCCCAACCAGGCCGACCAGGCACGCCGGCTGGCCGCCATGATGGGGCTGCCGGCCGCCGCGCTCAAGCAGGGCACCGAGGACGCCGCGCCGCGCGCCAACATGACCCTCACCCTGGGCAAGGACTTCACGCAGGCCGGCACGCCGATCGCCACGCCGACGAAGGCGCCCGAGGGCATCCAGAAGGTCGAGGCGGACGACAAGAGCGTGTGTGCCAAGTAGCCGCCCGTCACGGGCACCAGGGCCGACAGGGGTATCAGAGGTGGGAACCGGACGATGACGGACAGTCGTGTGCGCGATCTCGGCTGGGACGACAGCCTCTACGACGACCACCCGCGGGACGGGGCGGCGCGGCGGGGCGCGGACACGGGGCGGACGCCGCACACGGACCCCGCGGACCCCGAGGATCCCGCCGAGGACGCGGACGACGGCGACGGGCCGCCGGGCGGCCCGCGGCCGAAGCGCCGCGGACGCCGGGTCGTCCGGTGGACCGCGATCACCCTCGCGGTGCTCATCCTCGGGACGGCGGGAGCCGGTTACGCGTACTACGAGCACCTCAGCGACAACATCCGCAAGGGGAAGCGGAACAGCGGCGACAGCGACGTGGCGAAGGCGCCCACGAACGCGGTGAACATCCTGCTGCTGGGCGCCGACGGCCGTAACTCCGCGGAGAACCTCAAGCTGGGCGGCGCCAAGTACACCAAGGGCGATCCGCCCCGCGCCGACGTGATCATGCTGCTCCACATCTCGGCCGACCGCAGCAACATGTCCGTGGTGAGCATCCCGCGCGACACCCGGGTGCCGATCCCGGAGTGCACCGACCCGGAGACGGGCAAGAGGTTCGCCGCCACGACCCACGCGATCATCAACGAGAGCCTGATGCGCGGGGGTCCCGGCTGCACGCTCGCCACCGTGCAGAACCTCACCAAGGTCTACATCGACCACTGGATGACGATCGACTTCGCCGGTGTGGTGAAGATGGCCGACGCGGTAGGCGGCGTCGAGGTCTGCGTGAACCAGCCCGTGTGGGACCACCCGACCCCGCAGCAGCCGGGCGGCTCCGGGCTGAAGCTGAAGGCCGGCGCGCAGAAGATCACCGGCAAGACGGCGCTGCAGTGGCTGCGCACCCGGCACGCCTTCGAGAGCGACCTCGGGCGCGCCCGGGCGCAGCACATGTACATGAACTCGATGGTGCGCGAACTGCGCTCGCAGAACGTCTTCACCGACGCCGGACGGCTGGGGGGCCTCGCCGAGGCCGCCACCAACGCGCTGCAGGTGTCGGAGGAGATAGGGACCCCGAAGAAGCTCTTCGACCTCGGCATGCAGCTCAAGAGCGTCCCGTCGGACCGGATCACGATGCTGACCATGCCGCCCGTCACGGACACCGAGAACGACCAGCACTACATGCCGGACCCGGTGGCCGCCCCCAAGGTGTGGTCGCGGCTGGTCCACGACCTCCCCTTCGACGACAAGGGGAAGAAGAAGGCGAAGAAGAAGCCCGTCGAGTCCGGGCCGGCCGCCCGGCCCGCCGCGGACGTCCCGGTCGCGGTGGTCAACGGCACCGCGGGCGACGCCGCGGGCACCCCGGTGAACGGCCGGGCGGGCGTCCTGGCCGAGGCGCTGGTCCGGTCCGGCTTCGGGCAGGCGGCGTTGGTCGGCACGGCGCAGCCCTCGGCGGCCACCGTCATCGAGTACCCGGCCTCCGAGGGGGCGCAGGGCCGCTCGGACGCACTCGCCGTGGCGAAGGTGTTCAAGCTCCCCGCCGGCGTTGTGAAGGAATCCTCACATGTCGGCTCCGTCACACTCGTCGTGGGCGCCGACTGGCGCGACGGAACGGTCTTCCAGGGTGGTGTCGACGACGACGGAACGCTGCCCAAGAGCGCCGGGGCCCTGAACGGAGCGAATGATTCAGCCTGCATGGACGTGTACAGGCCATATCGCTGGGATCCCGATTTGGGGTAGTGCGCACGATCGCTTTACACAGCCGATAAGAAACCAAAGCCTTGACCCCGTCGCGGTTTATGTATCGTGACCTCCAACCATTCGCGAGCAGGGCTGTTCCGGTCCCACAGGACTTCGACAGTCGCACAGCTGACAATCACCCAGATCCGAGCGCCGCGGCGCAGCCGGTGACCGTAGTGACCAGCGCGTCATGGGAGGGCCCACATGCGCCACGGCAGCATCCCCGGAGGGCGGAACGCCCCCTACGATCCTCACGAACCCGGATGGGGCGACTCTCCGTACGGGAACGGTCACGGGCAGCAGCCGTACATCCCGCAGCAGCCCGGACACCCGTATCCGACGGTCCCGCAGCAGCCGCAGCGCGGCGGCTACCGCCCCGAGGAACCCCAGCACGGCGGCGGGTACCCGCCGCAGGAGCCGTACGCGCCCTACCGGCAGCCCGGCCGTGAGGCCCCGGGCCACGACACCGGGGGCTACGGCGACGACGGCCACGGGGCCGAGTACGGCGCCTACGAGGACTACGGGCACGAAGGGGACGACGGGTCGTCCACCGGCACCCTGACCGCGGCAGAGGGCGACGGGGCGGACGACGACGGGTACGACGGCCACGACGACGGCGGCGGCCGCCGCGGCACCCGCCGCCGCAAGAAGGGCAAGAGGCGCGCCCTGCGCTGGGTGGCGATCGTCACGTCGGTGGCGATACTCGGCACGGCCGGCGCCGCCTACGCGTACTACCAGCACCTCAACGCGAACATCAAGAAGGACGCGCTCAACCTCGGCGACAGCCAGGCCGCCAAGAGCAAGGCGAACGCGGCGGGCCAGACCCCGCTGAACATCCTGCTCCTCGGCTCCGACAGCCGGGCCTCCAAGGCGAACCAGAAGCTCGGCGGCGCCAAGGCCGACGCGGACCGCAAGCCGCTCGCCGACGTCCAGATGCTGCTGCACGTCTCCGCCGACCGCAGCAACATGACCGTGGTCAGCATCCCGCGCGACACCCGGGTCACCATCCCCAAGTGCACCGACCCGGACGACGGGCGCGTCTACCCCGAGACCACGACGGACACGATCAACACGAGCCTCCAGCACGGCGGTCCCGGCTGCACCGTGGCCACCTGGGAGAAGCTCACGGACATATCCATCGACCACTTCATGATGATCGACTTCGCCGGCGTGGTTTCCATGGCCGACGCGGTCGGCGGCGTCCCGGTCTGCGTGCTGGGGAACGTCTGGGACAAGAAGTCCGGGCTCAAGCTCACCAAGGGCGACCACAACATCAAGGGGCAGCAGGCCCTGCAGTGGCTCCGTACCCGGCACGGCTTCGAGGACGGCAGTGACATCGGCCGTACCCACGCCCAGCACATGTACATGAACGCGATGGTGCGCCAGCTGAAGTCGGGCACGAAGCTCACCGACCCGGGCAAGCTGACCGGCCTGGCGGAGGCCGCCACCAAGGCGGTGACCGTCGACACCGGCCTCGGGACGGTCAAGAAGCTCTACGACCTGGGCAACAACCTCAAGGGCGTGCCCACCGACCGCATCACGATGACGACGATGCCGTGGGGCGCCGACCCGCAGAACCCGACCGCGCACGTCGTGCCGACCGGGGCGGCGACCAAGCTCTTCACGCTGCTCCGCAACGACCAGGCCGTGGACGGCAAGGCCGCCAAGAAGAAGAAGGCCGACAAGTCCGCCACCACCGCGAAGCCCTCGCCCAAGGACGAGATCGCGGTGACGGTCCAGAACGGCACCGGCAGCGCCTCGACCCCCGCCGTCTCCGGCCGGGCGAGCACGGTCACGGAGAAGCTGAAGACGCTGGGCTTCACCCAGGCCGAGTCCGACTCCACGCCGCAGTCGCAGTCCGGCAGCACGATCACCTACGCGAGCGACGACGACAAGGCGAACGCCCTGGCCGTGGCGAAGGCGCTGAAGCTGCCCACCGGCGTGGTCAAGAAGTCCTCCTCCGCGGAGGGCATCACGCTGGTGATCGGCGCCGACTGGACGGCCGGGGCGACGTACCCGGCGGCCAGCAGCACCGACACCAAGGAGGTGCTGGACAGCGCGAGCGCGCTGAACGCCTCCGACGACTCGGCGTGCATGAAGGTGAACCCCTACTACAAGTGGTAGGGGTCCACCCCCCGCGTCACGCGTCGGCCGCCGCCCGCACCGCGGGGCGGCGGCTGGCGATGACCCGCCGGGCGAGCGAACGCGGGCTGGTCAGGAACCCGAAGCCCCAGGACATGTGCATGGTGGCGAGCGCCACCGGGATCTGCAGCCGCGCGGCGGCCGACAGGCCCTTGCCGGCCGGGAGCGAGCCCAGCGCGATGGCCGCGAGGTAGCCGCCGGGGACGACGAGGGCGAGCGGGGTGACCGCCGCGCCCACCACGCCCGCCGCGATGGCCACGACGGCCGCCGGGGCGGCGAGGTAGCGCAGGTTGACCGAGCCCTGGTGGTACCTGGTGACGACGCGGCGCCAGCGCCCGTAGTCCTTGTACTGCTTGGCCAGCGCGCGCACGCTGGGCCGCGGGCGGTAGGAGACGCGCAGCTCGGGCGAGAACCAGATCAGGCCGCCGGCTTCGCGGATGCGGTAGTTCAGCTCCCAGTCCTGGGCGCGGATGAACTCCTCGTTGTAGCCGCCCTGCTGCTCCAGCACCTCGCGGCGGAAGACCCCGAGGTAGACGGTGTCGGCGGGGGCGGCGGCGCCTCCGGTGTGGAAGGCCGCGTTGCCGACGCCGATCTTCGAGGTCATGGCGGCGGCGACGGCGCGCTCCCAGTCGTTCTCGCCCTCGGCGTGCATGATGCCGCCGACGTTGGCGGCGCCGGTCTCCTCCAGCAGCCGCACCGCGGTCTTGATGTAGTCGGCGGAGAGCATGCCGTGGCCGTCGACCCGGACCACGACCGGGTGCCGGGAGGCCTTGATGGCGGCGTTCAGGGCGGCGGGGGTGCGGCCGGTGGGGTTGGGCACCGTGTGGACGCGGGGGTCCTCCCGCACCAGCTCCGCCGCGATCTCGTCCGTGCGGTCGGTGGAGGGACCGAGGGCGATGACGACCTCGAGCTCGCCCGCGTAGTCCTGCTCGAGGATGTGGCGGACGGAGTTTCGAAGGTGCCGCTCCTCGTCGAGCACCGGCATGATCACGGAGACGGCGGGCAGCACATGGGGGGTCGCAGCGTTCACAGCCGCACACGTTACCGCGAACGGATGATACGAGCGCGTGCGACCGGGCGGGGCTCGTTCCGTACGACGGTATGACTCCTTAGCGTGACTGTATGACCGTCGCTCGTCGCCGTCAGCAACCCGCCGCAGCCGCCCGCCGGACCCGGAAGCGGGCGCCGGTGCGCCGCGGGCTGCGCGTCCTCGGTGCCGTCTCGCTCGGCATCCTGACCGCCAGTGGGATCGGGCACGCCGTCCTGGGGCACATGGACGACCGCCTGGCGCGGGTGGACGCCTTCGCCGGGATGAAGAACCGTCCCAGCCCCACCAAGGGCACCAACTTCCTTCTGGTCGGCACCGACGTGCGCCGCGGGCTGACCCAGACGCAGCGCACCGGGCTGCGCCTGGGCGGGGAGCCCTGCGACTGCACCGACACGATGATGCTGGCGCATCTGTCGCGGGACGGCAGGCGGGTCAGCGTGGTCGCGCTGCCGCGGGACTCGTACGCGGAACTGCCCCGCGCCGGCAAGCTGAAGTGGGCCTGGGGGGTGGGCGGCCCCGCGCTCGCCGTCGGCACGGTCGAGAAGATGACCGGGGTCAAGGTCGACCACTACGCCGAGTTCGACTTCGGCTCCTTCATGAAGACCGTCGACGGGATCGGAGGGGTCGACCTCTGCTTCGCCCGTCCGCTGCGCGACCCCGTGACCGGGCTCGACCTGCCCGCGGGCACGGTGCGCGCGGACGGCGGCACGGCGCTGCGCTACGTGCGCTCCGGCCACCTCCCCGGCAGCCCCGACCTCCAGCGGATGCAGAACCAGCAGCGGTTCCTGGCCGCCCTGGTCCGCCGGGTCACCGACATCGGGCTGCTGCAGAACCCCGTCAAGCTCGACCAGGTGGCCAAGGCCGCGCTGGGCTCGGTGCGCGCGGACCGGCAGACCAAGCCGGACGACCTGATCGCCCTCGCCACGGGGCTGCGCGGCGGCTTCGGGGCCCGCTCCGTGGAGTTCGCGACGGTGCCGGTGGACGCCACCCCGTTCCGGGTGCAGGGGGTGGGGACGACGCTGCGCTGGGACGTCAAGGGCGCGAAGCGGATCTTCGACGCGCTGCGCGAGGACCGCCCGCTCACCGGCCCGGACGGCGGCCCCCTGGCCACGCCCAGCCCGTCGGCGCCCGAGCCCGAGCAGGTCGACGTGCCGCCCAAGTCGATCCGCGTCCAGGTCAACAACGGGACGACGGTCAACGGGCTGGGGGCGCGCGTGGACAAGGAACTGCGCCACCTGGGCTTCCGCACCACCGGTTCACCCGGCAACACCGTCCGGCACGACGCGGAGTACACGGTCATCCACTACGACCCGGGCTGGGACCGCTCCGCCAAGGCGCTGGGAACGGCCCTGCCGTACGCGGAGCTGCGCCGGGTGTCCGGGCTGGGGCCGACGCTGCGGATCACCGTGGGCGCGGACTACGACGGGGTGACCCCGGTTCGGGCCGGTGAGCCGGACCCGCCCGCGGCGCCGCCGGTGGAGCTCCAGCCGATGCGCGGCGACCGCATCCTGTGCGGCTGAGGGCCGGCGGGCCGGGCGCCGTCAGTCCTCGAAGCCCTCGGCGGCGCGCTTCTCGCGCAGTTCCATGATCGCCCGGCGGCGGGCCAACCGGTGCGTGCGGCGGATCTGCGCCTCCTGCAGGCGGCGCCGGTCGCGGTCGGTCTCGGGCTCGATCTGGGGCACCGGACGCGGCGCCCCCTCGGCGTCCACGGCCACGAAGACCAGGTAGGCACTGGCCACCTGGGTCGCCGGGCCGGACTCGTTCCAGCGCTCGGCGAGCACGCGCACGCCGACCTCCATGGAGCTGCGCCCGGTCCAGTTGACCTGGGCCTGCACCTTGAGCAGGTCGCCGACCCGCACCGGTTCCAGGAAGGCCATCTCGTCCATGGCGCCGGTCACCGCGGGGCCCTCGGAGTGCCGTCCGGCGACGGCGCCCGCCGCATCGTCCACGAGCTTCATGACCACGCCGCCGTGCACGGTGCCCAGCAGGTTCGTGTCGTGGTGGGTCATGATGTGCGCCAGCGTGATCCGCGAGGCGGACGTGGGCTTGAACGGGACAGGGTGCGGGGGCGGCTCCTCGAACATGGCTCCACCCTAAGCACTGCCGTGCCGTGCTCCTCGCCGGGCACGTCTTGCCCGGCGGCGGGGCCGGGCGGATGCTGAGAAAGGGGCCGACGTCCCGATGCCCAAGAGGTGATCCGCCATGGAGAAGACGTGGACGATCAAGCTGTCGCTGGAGGAGGACGGCAGCCGCACCGCCTGCACCGCCTCGCTCTCCGGGGACGGCGCCCCGGGCGTGGTGGGCCACGGCTATTCGCGGCGCAATCCGAGCGACGAGCCGGACATGCGCATAGGGGAGGACGTGGCCGCCTCCCGGGCCTGCTCCAACCTGGCGCACGAACTGCTGGAACAGGCCGCCGGAATGATCGAGACCCACACCAACGCCCCGACGCACCTCACCGGATGAGAGCGTACGGGCACGGTGGGTGACCGCATTTCCGCGGTCCTGTGACCTTTGCATCAGCTCTGCTTCAGAAGAGCCACGGACGCACTGCCGGGCAGGACGGCAGGGCACACTGCCCTACATGAACGCATGGCCCGACGGTTGGTCCGACAACAGGAACCAGCGGCAGCAGCAGGTCTCCGAGCCGCCGCTGCCCCCCGAGCTGTCCCCGCGCCGTGCGGCGGCGGCTCCCGGCAGTGTGCCGCGCCAGCAGGCGTACGGCAGCGGCGTCCCGGGCCACGGAGGGCCTGGCGGCGGTGACTACGACGGCTACGGCGGCGGCTCGTACGGCCCGCCGTCCACCGGCGGCCGCGGCACCCCGCCCGGCAGCCGCAAGCGCCGGGTCAAGGGCGTCCTGATCGGTCTGGCCGTCGTGGTCGCCGCCTGGTCGATCGGCACCTACTTCTGGGCGGACGGCAAGGTGCGCCGCGAGGTGGACCTGGGCACGGTCATAGACCGCCCGGAGACCGGCGAGGGCACCAACTACCTCATCGTCGGCTCCGACAGCCGTGAGGGCCTGTCCAGCGAGCAGAAGAAGAAGCTGCACACCGGCTCCGCCGAGGGCAAGCGCACCGACTCGATGATGATCCTGCACGTCGGCGACAACGGGAACTCGCTGATCTCGCTCCCCCGCGACTCCTACGTCACGATCCCCGAGTTCAAGGGCTCCGAGTCCGGCAAGACCTTCCCCTCGCGCGGTCAGAACAAGCTCAACGCCGCCTACTCCATAGACGGGCCGACGCTGCTGGTGCGGACGGTGGAGTACAACACGGGCCTGCACATCGACCACTACGCGGAGATCGGCTTCGCCGGCTTCGCGGGCCTCGTCGACGCGGTCGGCGGTGTCGAGCTCGACATCCCCCGCAACATCGACGACAAGAACTCGGGCCTGCACATCCAGAAGGGCAAGCAGACCCTCAACGGCGACGAGGCCCTGGCCTTCGTCCGCCAGCGCTACCAGGAGGCCGAGGGCGACCTGGGCCGCACCAAGAACCAGCAGAAGTTCCTCTCCGCGCTCGCGAGCCAGACGGCCACGCCGGGCACGGTCCTCAACCCGTTCAAGCTCTACCCGACCATGGGCGCGGGCCTGGACACCCTCATCGTCGACAAGGACATGAGCCTGTGGGACCTGGCGTCGATGTTCTGGGCGATGAAGGGCGTCTCCGGCGGTGACGGCGTCTCGATGAACATGCCGACCTCCGGCTCCATCGGCACCAACGTGGGCAGCGCGCTCAAGTGGGACATGCCGAAGGTCAAGCAGCTCGTCTCGGAGCTGAAGAACGACGAGAAGGTCACGGTCACGCCGGACTCCTGACCCCGTACGACGGCGGAGGGGCCGGCCGGGCGCGCACACCGCGCCCGGCCGGCCCCTCGGGCTTTCCCGGCTGCCCCGGGAGGGGGCTCACGGGGTGGAGGAGCCCAGGCGGTCGAGGGAGTGGTTGGCCACGTACTCGTCCATGGTGTCGTTGCGCATGGCCTCCCACAGCTGCTCGCTGCCGTTGTCGTCGAGCAGCACCACCGACTGGCCCTTGATCATGTCGAGCCCGCCGACCGGGGCGTTCATGAAGACCATGTCGCCCGCGCGCACCCCGCGCATGCTCCACATCAGGTCCCGCAGGTCACCGTCGGAGAGCCGGTCGTCGACGCTGACCACACCGGTGACGCGGTCCAGCAGCTCCTTGGCCTTCAGCGGGTTGCTCATGGAGTCCTTGGTGAGCGTCTTGGCGATCACCGCGCGCAGGAAGGCCTGCTGGCGGTGGGTGCGGTCCAGGTCGCCGCGCGGCAGGTTGTAGCGCTCGCGCACGTACGTGAGGGCCTGCTCGCCGTTCATGTGCTTCCCGGCCAGGTCCACGCCGCCGATGTCGTCGGTGAGGGTCTTGAACCCGCTCCAGTCGATGACGGCGAGGTGGTCGACCTTCAGGTCGGTGAGCCGCTGCACGGTGTCGATCAGCAGCGGCGGGCCGCCCCAGGAGAAGGCGGCGTTCAGCTTGGCCTTGCCGTTCCCCGGGATCGGGACCCAGCTGTCGCGGGGCAGCGAGACCACGTACGCCTGCTTGTGGTCGGCCGGCAGGTGCACCAGCATCATCGTGTCGCTGCGCTGGGCGCCGCGCTTCCACTCCGGGGCCTCGGCGCCCCGGCCCGTGGTCGGCAGGTCGGAGCGGGCGTCCACACCGACCAGGAGGAACGTTTCACCGCCCTTGGCGGCCTGCGGCTGCTCGCTCTCGGGCACGTTCGTCGGGAACACGTTGGGAATGCGGTCCACCTTGCCGGTGTAGTGGTCCACCGCCCACCACAGGCTTCCGGCCACCCCCAGCACGCCCACGGCCAGCAGGACCAGTGCGCCCAGCAGAACCCGCCGGGCGCGGCTGCGCCTCCTGCGGGCCGGCTCGGCGGCCTTGCCCGGTGCCGCTTCCCGTTCCGTTTCCGCGACCGCCGCCTGCTCGTGACCGACCGGATCCGTTGTCGTCATCATTCACCCCCACCATGTGCACCCGCTCCCCACGCGTGCGTCGGGGGCATTGTGGCGCGTGGGACGGTGCCCTGGCCATTCCCGGGGCCTTCTTCCGTGCCCGCACCGGGGGAACCCGGACACCGCCCGGGGCTATGCTCAACATCGCAATCAGGCCACGACCTGGGAGGGACCCTCCGCATGGCGCTCAAGCTCACCGTGATCGGCACCGGCTACCTCGGCGCGACGCACGCCGCGGCGATGGCCGAGCTGGGCTTCGAGGTGCTGGGCCTGGACATCGACCCCGCCAAGATCGAGCTCCTCTCCACCGGCCGCGTGCCCATGTACGAGCCGGGCCTCGAGAACCTGCTGCGCCGCCACGTCGCGGGCCTGCCGGACTCCAGCGGGCGGCTGCGCTTCACCACCTCCTGGGAGGAGGTCGCCGCCTTCGGCGACATCCACTTCGTCTGCGTGAACACCCCGCAGAAGCACGGCGAGTACGCCTGCGACATGAGCTACGTCGACAGCGCCTTCGACCTGCTCGCCCCGCACCTGGAGCGGCCCGCGCTGGTCGTCGGCAAGTCGACCGTGCCGGTCGGCAGCGCGGCCCGGCTGGCCGCCCGGCTGGCCGAGCTCGCCCCCGCCGGGGACCGGGCGGAGCTCGCCTGGAACCCCGAGTTCCTCCGCGAGGGCTTCGCGGTCGAGGACACCCTCCACCCGGACCGCATCGTGGTCGGCGTCGCCTCCGAGCACGCCGAGAAGCTGCTGCGCGAGGTCTACGCGACCCCCGTCGGCGAGGGCACGCCCTTCGTCGTCGCGGACTACCCGACCGCGGAACTGGTCAAGACGGCGGCCAACGCCTTCCTCGCCACGAAGATCTCCTTCATCAACGCCATGGCCGAGGTCAGCGAGGCGGCCGGCGGGGACGTGGTGAAGCTCGCCGAGGCCATCGGGCACGACGAGCGGATCGGCAAGAAGTTCCTGCGCGCCGGCATCGGCTTCGGCGGCGGCTGCCTCCCCAAGGACATCCGCGCCTTCATGGCCCGCGCCGGGGAGCTCGGCGCCGACCAGGCGCTCACGTTCCTGCGCGAGGTCGACTCCATCAACATGCGCCGCCGCGCCCACATGGTCGAGCTCGCCCGCGAGGCCTGCGGAGGCAGCGGTTTCCTCGGCAAGCGGATCGCGGTGCTCGGCGCGGCCTTCAAGCCCGACTCCGACGACGTGCGGGACTCCCCCGCGCTCAACGTCGCCGGGCAGATCCATCTGCAGGGCGGCCAGGTCACCGTGTACGACCCCAAGGCGATGGAGAACGCGCGACGGCTCTTCCCGACCCTCGGCTACGCCGCGAGCGCCCTGGAGGCGGTCCGCGGGGCCGACGTCGTGCTGCACCTCACGGAGTGGCAGGAGTTCCGGGAGCTCGATCCGGCGGAGCTCGGGGCGGTGGCCAGGGGGCGGCACGTCATCGACGGGCGGAACGCGCTGGCGCCGCTGGTGTGGCGTGAGGCCGGCTGGACGTTCCGGGCGATGGGCCGCCCCCACGCGTAGCCCTCCGGGGTACGTCCGGGGTGCCCCCTGCGGCCGGTTGTCGTGTGCGGCTTGTTTGCGCCTGCGGGCGGCTGCGCCGGGCTGCCCGGTTGTTGTGTGCGGGTCCGTTGCGCCTGCGGCGGGCATCCCCCGCCCTCCCGCCCGATTGCCCGGCGCGGTCAGTGACCGCCTCGCGCGGTCGTTGTGGGGTCGGTGCCGCGCCGGGGTACCTCCTCGGCGCTCGCGGCGCTGCCCCACATCGTTCGGTACCGCACTTCACCGCTCGTCGCCTGCGGGGGCACCCCGCCACACCCCCTTCGGATGTCTGCGCGACTGACGGCCGGAGAGGGTTCAGCTAGGCACGTACGGCAACCCCGGACCGCCTTCTCACCCCCCACCGGCCGTCATGCGCTCATACGACCGGAGGGGGTGTGGCGGGGTGCGCCCGGAAACGACGAGCGGCGGACCCGGCGCGGAATGGTGTTGGGGTAAACCGCGAGCGTTGAGGACGTGCGCCGGCGCGGCACCGACCCCACAACGACCGCGCGAGGCGGTCACTGACCGCGCCGGGCAATCGGGCGGGAGGGTGGGAGAACCGCCCGCCGCAGGCGCAAACAACCCGCACACGGCGACACGGGGGGCGTCGTCAGACGTCAGTGGACGTCGCCCATGAGGGCGATGACCCGCTTGCGGTACAGAACGAAGGCCGCACCCGCGGCCAGCGCCACGAAGCCCTGGATCGCGAACGAGGTCTCCGACAGGAACCCGTCGCCGATGACCAGCTGCAGGATGGCGGCCACGCAGTCGCCCGCCGTGACGGCGAGGAACCACAGGCCCATCATCTGGCTGGCGTACTTGACCGGGGCCAGCTTGGTGGTGACCGACAGGCCCACCGGGGACAGGCACAGCTCGGCGGTGGTCTGGATCAGGTAGACCACGGCCAGCCACAGCGGCGTGACCTTGACGTCGCCCGAGGCGGCGGCCTGGGCGAGCATCATCACCACGAAGGAGACGCCGATGCCGGCGACGCCGAGGGCGAACTTCACGGTCGTGCTGGGGTTCCTGCGGCCCAGTGTCATCCACAGGGCGGCGAAGACCGGGGCGAGGGCCATCACGAACAGCGGGTTCAGCGACTGGAACCAGCTCTCGGGGAAGTCGAAGCCCCACAGGGTGGACGCGGTGTGGTCGGAGGCGAAGACCGTCAGGGTCGAACCGGACTGGTCGTAGATCATCCAGAAGACGGCGGCCACGACGAAGAACCAGATGTATCCGCCGACCTTGGTCTTCTCGTCCTGGGTGAGCTCCTGGTCCCGGCGGATGCGGGTGAAGTAGTACGCCGGCAGCGCCAGGCCCAGCAGGGAGAGCGGCCAGAGCACCCAGTTGATCGTGAAGTGGCCGGTGAAGGTGACCACGCCGTAGAAGACCACCGCGGCGGCCAGCCAGATCAGCGCCTTCTTCATCAGGCCGGCGCGCTCGGCGTCGTCCAGCGGCGTGGGGACCACGCTGGAGACCGGGGCGAGGTGCCTGGTGCCGATGAGGAACTGGGCCAGGCCGAGCCCCATGCCGACGCCGGCCATGGCGAAGCCCAGGTGCCAGTCGACCTTCTGGCCGACGGTGCCGATGGCGAGCGGGGCGAGGAACGCGCCGAGGTTGATGCCGATGTAGAAGATCGTGAAGCCGCCGTCGCGGCGCGGGTCGTTGCGGTCCGGGTAGAGCTGGCCGACCATCGTCGAGATGTTCGACTTCAGCAGGCCGGAACCCACGGCGATGAAGACGAGGCCGACGAAGAACGAGGCCCTCACCGGCACGGCCAGCAGGAAGTGGCCGATCATGATGATCGTGCCGCCGATGGCGACCGTGCGGCGCGGCCCCCAGAGGCGGTCGGCGAACCAGCCGCCGGGCATCGCCAGCAGGTACACCGTCGCGGTGTAGACGCTGTAGATCGCGCCGGCGGTGGCGGCCTTCATGCCGAGGCCGCCGTCCGTGACCGAGGCCGTCAGGTAGAGGACGAGCAGGGCCCTCATGCCGTAGTAGCTGAAACGCTCCCACGTCTCGGTCATGAAGAGGGTGGCCAGGCCGCGGGGGTGGCCGAGGAAGGTCTTGCCGCCGTCCGCAGGGTTGCCCTGCGGGGCGGCGTCCTTCGTCAGGCTGGACGCCATGGACTTTCCTTGCTGCTCGGGACGCGCTGCGAGAGCGGTGCGCGCCCGGTGGGGGGAGGCCGGCACCGGGGCGCGGGGGGGCGCACCGGGATCCACGACCGACTGAAATGCCGGTGGGGACCGGCCCCCGTGCCGGAAGGGCCCTTCGCCGCGTGGGGCGCGCCAAGGGCCATGTGTACCGATACGGGCTTTTGGTTACCTTATGGCAGCGCGAGATGTGCTATATGCGACGACTTGAGATGTACCTCACAACAGTGACGGCCCGCCCGGCGTGCGGTTTCTCCGAGCGGACTACCATCAGCCCATGACCCGCGTACTGCTCGCCGAGGACGACGCATCCATCTCGGAACCGCTCGCACGCGCGCTGCGCCGCGAAGGGTACGAGGTCGAGGTGCGCGAGGACGGACCCGCGGCGCTCGAAGCCGCCCTGCTCGGCTCCTTCGATCTTCTGGTGCTCGACCTGGGGCTGCCCGGAATGGACGGGCTCGAGGTGTGCAGAAGGCTGCGCACCGAAGGCCATGGCTTCCCGGTGCTGGTGCTCACCGCCCGCGCCGACGAAGTGGACACGGTGGTCGGCCTTGACGCCGGCGCCGACGACTATGTGACCAAGCCCTTCCGGCTGGCCGAGCTGCTGGCCCGGGTGCGGGCGCTGCTGCGGCGCGGCACCTCCGAGGCCCAGCATCCCTCCACCCAGGGCGTGCGGATCGACGTCGAGTCGCACCGCGCGTGGATGGGCGACGAGGAACTGCAACTCACCGCGAAGGAGTTCGACCTCCTGCGGGTGCTGGTGCGGGACGCCGGGCGGGTGGTCACCCGGGAGCAGCTGATGCGCGAGGTCTGGGACACCACCTGGTGGTCCTCCACGAAGACCCTGGACATGCACATCTCCTGGCTGCGCAAGAAGCTCGGCGACGACGCGGCGGCCCCCCGCTACATCTCCACGGTGCGCGGCGTCGGCTTCCGGTTCGAGAAGAACTAGGAGGCAGGGGCACGCCAGGGCCCCGCGCGGTCTGAGACGCTTCACTCATGCGCCGCCGTCTCATCCAGTCCACGCTCGCCGTGGTGCTCGTCGTCATCGCCGTCTTCGGTGTCTCCCTCGTCCTGGTGGAGGCCCGGACGATCGAGAACAGCGCCAAGGAGAGCGTGGACTCCGAGGCGGTGCGGCTGATCGGCATCGTCGAGAGCAGGATGATCGGCGAGGAGCGGATCAGCCGCGAGGTGCTGGCCCAGCAGATCGCCCCCGGGCGGTACGCGCTGGTGCGGATCCCGGGGGCGGAGCCGATCGTCATCGGCACCAGGCCCACGGGCCAGGTGATCTCCTCGCGGCAGACCGGCGAGCAGGGCGAGACCGTCACCGTCGAGGAGTCGCGCAGCAAGGTGAGCCGGGAGATCGGCCGCACCCTGCTGATCATCCTGGCGGTCGCGCTGCTGGCGGTGCTGGCCGCCGTCGTCCTCGCGGTGCGCCAGGCGCGGCGGCTCGGCAGCCCGCTGACCGACCTCGCGGAGACCGCGGAGCGGCTGGGCTCGGGCGACCCCAGGCCGCGGCACCGGCGCTACGGCGTGCCGGAGCTGGACCGGGTCGCCGACGTGCTGGACCGCAGTGCCGAGCGGATCGCCCGGATGCTGACCGCCGAGCGGCGCCTGGCGGCGGACGCGTCCCACCAGCTGCGGACCCCGCTGACGGCGCTGTCGATGCGGCTGGAGGAGATCATCGCCACGGCCGAGGACGAGGACGCCGTCAAGGAGGAGGCGGCGATCGCGCTCGGTCAGGTGGAGCGGCTCACGGACGTCGTGCAGCGGCTGCTCACCAACGCGCGGGACCCGCGGACCGGCTCGGCGGTCGTCTTCGACATCGACGACGTGATCAAGCAGCAGGTGGAGGAGTGGCGCCCGGCGTACCGCAGCGCGGGCCGGGCCATCACCTCCGCGGGCAAGAACCGGCTGCGCGCCGTCGGGACCCCGGGGGCGGTGGCCCAGGTGCTGGCGACGCTGATCGAGAACGGGCTGATGCACGGTTCCGGCACGGTCGCGATCACCACCCGGGTCACCGGTACGCAGGTCGTGGTCGAGGTCACGGACGAGGGCCAGGGCGTGCCGCCGGAGCTGGGGGCGCGGGTCTTCGAGCGTACGGTCAGCGGCCGCAACTCCACCGGCATCGGCCTCGCGGTGGCGCGCGACCTGGCGGAGGCCGACGGCGGCCGCCTGGAGCTGCTGCAGCAGCGTCCGCCGGTCTTCGCGCTCTTCCTGGCGCGTGAGGACCAGGTCACCCGCGGGAAGGGCGCCGAGAAGCGCTAGCCGACGTGGGTGCCGGTCCGGGTGCCGGGGGTCTCGTTCCCCTTCGCGACCAGGAACGATTCTGCTTGGTGCACGGCCTCGCGGACGGGCAGTGCCTTGAACACCCAGCTGCGGTAGGACCAGAAGCGGAACAGGGTCGCCACGCCGATGCCGACGAACTTGAAGACGTTGCTCTGCAGCGGGCTGTCCCAGCCGAAGCCGTAGGTCGCCGTGTAGAGCACCCCGTTCTCGATCACCAGGCCCACGGCGCTGAACACCAGGAAGAGGGTCAGCTCGCGGGTACGGCCCGACTTGTCGCGGTCACGGTAGGTGAAGTAGCGGAACCCCACGTAGTTGAAGACGATCGCGACGACGGTCGCGATGATGCTGGCCCGCACCACCTGGAGATCGGTGGTGTGCCGGACGAGGTTGAAGACCCCGATGTTGACCAGGACCCCCGCCCCGCCGACCGCGCCGAACTTGGCGATCTCGCGGGACATCGCCGTCAGCCGGTTCCGCAGCCCTGCCGCACCGTCCATGTGATCGTTCGGCCCCGTCTGTGTCTGGTCAGTGACCTTCATGCTATCCGGGGCCCCTCCGGGACGGCGGTCGGTGCGTCATTCATGCCCCGATATCCTGGTGACTGTGACATTCCCCGTAGTCGGCATGATCGGCGGCGGCCAGCTCGCCCGTATGACCCACGAGGCGGGCATCCCGCTCGGCATCAGGTTCAAACTCCTCAGCGACACACCCGTGGACTCCGCGGCGTTGGTCGCCGGTGAGGTCGTGGTGGGCGACTACCGCGACCTCGACACGTTGCGCGCGTTCGCCGCCGGTTGTGACGTGATCACCTTCGACCACGAGCACGTGCCCACCGAGCACCTGCGGGCGCTGGAGGCCGACGGCATCGCCGTCCGCCCCGGGCCCGACGCGCTGGTGCACGCCCAGGACAAGGGCGTGATGCGGGCGAGGCTCGACTCCATCGGCGTGCCCTGTCCACGGCACCGCATCGTCTCCGACCCGGCCGACGTGACGCGCTTCGCCGAGGAGGGCGAAGGGTATCCGGTCGTGCTCAAGACGGTGCGCGGCGGCTACGACGGCAAGGGCGTGTGGGTGGTCCGCGACGAGGCCGGCGCCGCCGAGCCGTTCCGGGCCGGCGTGCCGGTGCTGGCCGAGGAGAAGGTCGACTTCGTACGGGAGCTGGCGGCCAATGTCGTGCGCTCCCCGCACGGGCAGGCGGTCGCCTACCCGGTGGTGGAGTCCATCCAGGTCGACGGCGTGTGCGACACGGTCATCGCGCCGGCGCCCGAGCTGCCGGAGGCCCGTTCGTCGCAGGCCCAGCGGCTCGCGCTGACCATCGCCAAGGAGCTGGGCGTGGTGGGTCACCTCGCCGTGGAGCTCTTCGAGACCCGGGACGGCCGGATCCTCGTCAACGAACTGGCCATGCGCCCGCACAACAGCGGCCACTGGACCCAGGACGGCGCCATAACCTCGCAGTTCGCCAACCACCTGCGCGCGGTCCTCGACCTGCCGCTCGGCGATCCGCGCCCGCGCCAGCCGTGGACGGTGATGGCGAACGTGCTCGGCGGTGACTACCCCGACATGTACGCGGCGTACCTGCACTGCATGGCGCGGGACCCGCAGCTGAAGATCCACATGTACGGCAAGGACGTGAAGCCCGGCCGCAAGGTGGGCCATGTCAACACCTACGGCGACGACCTGGCCGAGGTGCGCGAACGCGCCCGGCACGCCGCCGACTACCTGCGAGGGACGATCCAAGAGTGAGCAATCCCGCTGGGCCGCTGGTCGGCATCGTGATGGGTTCCGACTCCGACTGGCCGGTCATGGAGGCGGCCGCGCAGGCGCTGGACGAGTTCGAGGTGCCGTACGAGGTCGACGTCGTCTCCGCGCACCGCATGCCGCGCGAGATGGTCGCGTACGGCGAGCAGGCCGCCGAGCGCGGCCTCAAGGCGATCATCGCGGGCGCCGGCGGCGCCGCGCACCTGCCCGGGATGCTGGCGTCGGTGACGCCGCTGCCGGTGATCGGCGTGCCCGTGCCGCTGAAGTACCTGGACGGCATGGACTCGCTGCTGTCCATCGTGCAGATGCCCGCCGGTGTCCCGGTCGCCACGGTCTCGGTGGCCGGCGCTCGCAACGCGGGCCTGCTGGCGGTGCGCATGCTCGCCGCGCACGACACGGAACTGCTGGAACGCATGCGGCACTTCCAGGACGAGCTGAACCAGCAGGCCACCGAGAAGGGCAAGCGCCTGCGTGCCAAGGTGGAGGGGTCGGCCGGTTTCGGTTTCGGAGGGAAGAAGTAGTCCATGGACCTGCTCGCACGCGCACAGGAGCTGCTCACCGCCCACCCCGTGGTGGACGGCCACAACGACCTCCCGTGGCGGTTGCGCG
Organism: Actinacidiphila glaucinigra; assembly: GCF_900188405.1. Lineage (GTDB taxonomy): Bacteria > Actinomycetota > Actinomycetes > Streptomycetales > Streptomycetaceae > Actinacidiphila > Actinacidiphila glaucinigra. The sequence goes on from NZ_FZOF01000002.1 coordinate 48,072, forward strand.
AGCAGGTCCGCTACGACCTCGAACGGCGTGACATCGCCGGCGACCAGTCCGCCCACCTGCACACCGACATCCCCCGGCTGCGGGCGGGCGGCGTCGGGGCGCAGTTCTGGTCGGTGTACGTCCGCAGCGACCTCGCCGGGGGCGACGCGGTCGTCGCCGTCCTGGAGCAGATCGACTGCGTGCTGCGCCTGGTCGACCGTCACCCGGACGCCCTGCGCCTCGCGGTGACGGCGGACGACATGGAGACCGCCCGCGCCGAGGGCCGCATCGCCTCCCTCATGGGCGCCGAGGGCGGGCACAGCATCGCCAACTCCCTGGGTGTGCTGCGGATGCTGTACACGCTGGGCGTGCGCTACATGACGCTCACCCACAACGACACCATCGACTGGGCGGACTCGGCCACGGACGAGGCGCGGCACGACGGCCTGACCGCCTTCGGCGAGGAGGTCGTCCGCGAGATGAACCGCCTCGGCATGCTGGTCGACCTCTCCCACGTCTCCCCCGGCACGATGCGGGCGGCGCTGCGGGTCAGCGAGGCCCCGGTGCTGTTCTCGCACTCCTCCTCGCGCGCCGTCTGCGACCACGTCCGCAACGTCCCGGACGACGTCCTGGAGCAGCTCCCCCGCAACGGGGGCGTCGCGATGGCCACCTTCGTCCCGCAGTTCATCCTGCCGGCGGCCGCCGAGTGGATCGTCGGCGCGAACGAGAACATGAAGGCCCACGGCCTGCACCCGCTCGACCAGTCCCCGAAGGCGCAGGCCGTCCAGGAGGCCTACGCGGCCGAACACCCCCGGCCGCTCGCGGACATCGGCACCGTCGCGGACCACCTCGACCACATGCGCGAGGTCGCCGGCGTCGACCACCTCGGCCTCGGCGGCGACTACGACGGGGTCGTCCACCTCCCTGAGGGCCTCGGCGACGTCTCGGGCTACCCGCGGCTGTTCGCCGAACTCCTGCGCCGCGGCTGGTCCGAGGACGACCTCGCGAAGCTGGCGTGGCGGAACGCGGTCCGGGTGCTGCGCGACGCCGGGTCGGTGGCGGCGGGGCTCGCGGGCAAGCGCGGCCCTTCCACCGCCTCGATCGAGGACCTGGACGGCTAGGACGGCACGGAGACCGTCCGGTGGCCGCCCCCGGCCCGGCGTGCGCGCGGTGTCGCCGGGTCAGCGCCGCAGTCGGCTCCACGGGGTGAAGGTGAAGACCGCGCCGCCGAGGAGGAGCACCGTCCCGGCGACGAGGGCGAGGGCGTGCAGGGAGGCCCGGTCGGAGGCGCCGGTGTCGGCGAGGCCGCCGGAGGTGGTGTTCGTGCCGCCGGACGTGCCGGACGACCCGCCCGGGCCGCCGCCGGTGATGCCGCCCTCCTGCCCGGTGACGTCCAGCGTCAGGGAGACCCCGGGGTCCTCGGTGGGGGTGCAGGTCGTGGTGGTGCCGAGGGCCTCGACGGTCAGGACGCCCGGGGTGAGGGTGGCCTTCCCGTCGTGGGCTGGTGTGTAGGTGCCGGTGAGGTCGGGGATCTCGATGGGGTCGCCGGCCTTGATGGGGTCCTTGTTGGTGGGGCCCTCGACGGCGACCTCGCCCTGGTCCGCGCCGCCGACCTTCACCTTCATGGAGGGTTTGACGGAGTCGGCGGGTATGTCGGCCGGGCTGTCCATCACGGACCTGCCGAAGTGGACGACGAGGTCGTAGGCGCCGCCCTTCTCTTCGGCGTCGATCTGCACCGGGGAGACCGCGCTCTTGTCGCCGATCGGGGTCTTGCAGGCGTAGGAGACGTCGACCTCCTCGCCGGTGTGGGAGGTTCCGCCGGTGGCGGTGCCGCTGGGCGTGGTGCTCGGGGTCGTGGTGGGCGTGGTGCTCGGCGTGGTGGTGGGGGTCGTGGTCGGGGTGGCCGTCGGGGTGCCGGAGCCGCCGCCGCCCTCGGTCACCTTGATCGTCACGGCGGCCGGGACGTCCTCGGTGGGTACGCACGTGGTGTCCGTGGAGAAGGCGTTGATCGCGTAGCCGCCGGGGGCGAGTGTCACGTCGCCGGGTGCCGTGAGCTTGAGCGTGCCCTTCATGTCGGAGAGCTTCATCTCGCTGTTCTTGGGGATCGCCGGGTTCTCGCGCGGTCCCTCGACGGCGAGGGTGCCGCTCTGGGCGCCGGCGACGGTGATCTCGCCGGAGGGCTTGACGCTGTTCTCGGGGAGGTCGATGAGGTCCGGGTTCTTGGAGGCGGCCTGGGTGAACTTCCAGACCACCTCGATCTCGTCGCCCACCGCGGCCGTGACGGGCGCGGTGACGTCGGCCTTGGTGGTGCCGTCGACCTTGGGCAGGCCGGACGCCGCGGGCGGGGTGCACTCGGTGGCGTACGCGACTTCGGCGGCCGCCGCCGGGAGGGCCGCGGCGAGGACGCCCGCACCGCTGAGCATCAGGGCGAGGCCGACGGCGGTGGCGGCCCGGGATCGTCGGTTGGTCACGTGCGGTTCCTTTCGTGGCGGTGGGCGGTGCCGTCCGCCCATGGAGTGCTGCCCTCAGCGGTGCGGTGCTGCGGCTGGTGGTCGTGGCTGAACCACGGCAGTACGGGCGCAGGGCCGGGACGCGGCCCGGGGGGCGGTCCCGCCGGGCGGTGGGCACGCGGGCGGACCCGGTTGACGACGGCCATGCCCAGCCGGAAGAGCGCGGCGGGCACGACGACGCAGAGCAGGAGCCAGAAGAGGGTCACGCCCCAGGGGCGTGGGACGTCCCAGGGCTCGGTGACCAGGACCTTGCCCCCGTGCTCCAGGGTCACCGTGTAGTCGCCGTGGGCGCCGGCCGCCAGCTCGACGGGCAGCTCGACCCGGGCCTTCCTGCCCGGCTGGACGGTGCCGCGCCAGGTGCGCTCCTCCCACTGGGGGCCGAAGAGCCCGTGCGAGGTGCCGACCCGGAAGACGGGGTCCTTCACCGGGCCCGAGCCCAGGTTGCCGACGGTGAGCACCAGCCGCCGGCCGGGCGGGGCGCCGAACCAGGTGAGCAGGCCGCCGGAGCCGTCGAGCCGGGCGCCGAGCACGGCGAGCCGGCCGTCCCCGGTCCGTTCGGGCAGCGGGGCGGTCGGGTGGCCGGCGACGGTGAAGGGCGCGTCCACCACGGTGCGCTCGCCGGTGACGGTGGCGACGTGGACGACGCAGGGGCAGGGTTCGGGCGGCTCCGCGACCGGCATCGCGCGGCGGAAGGCGCCGCGGGCGTCGGTGGTGACGGCCCGGCCGTACGCGTTGGCGCAGGAATTGGTGCCGCCGATCGCGTTCTGGCCGCAGATCAGCAGCGTGAGCAGGGTGTCGGGCCGCCAGCCGGTGCCCCGTACGGTGATGTCGCCGCCGACGCCGGCCTGCTCGGGACGGACGGTCACGGCCGGGCCGGGCGCAGCCGCGGCGGGGGCGGGAGCGCTCGCCAGGAGGAGCGCGAGGAGGCAGAGGACTGCCGCGGGGATCCGGTGGGTGCGCCGTCGCATGGGCCTCACGCCGTCCTGCCGCCGACGGTCGCGCCGGTGGCACCGGGGTCGTCGGGTCCGCCGCCCGCGCGCGCCGCGAGGTCGGTGTCCCCGGCCCGGTACGGATCCTCCTGCGCCGCCGGGTCCGCCTCGGCCGCCCGGCGCCGCGCACGGATCCGCAGCAGCAGGAGCACCAGGCCTCCGAGGAGGGCCAGGACGAGGCCCACGGCCGCCCAGGGCACGGCGAGGAACGAGGCGCCGCCGGTCTCGTCGACGTCGGCGCGGACCGCGGTGACGCGCAGCCGCACGGTGACCCGGTCGAACTGGGGCGCGCCCGACCAGGGTTCGGTGAGCTCGACGCGCCGGCCGGGCAGCAGCTCCAGGGGCAGGGTGCGCGCCGGGCGGTCCAGAAGGGTGCGGCCGAACAGACCCCGCGCGGTGACGGCGAGCCGGGGGGTGATCGAGACGTTGCCCCGGTTCACGAGGGTGTAGCGGATCGTGGCGTGGCTGTCGCCGGTGCCGGGGAACAGCGGGCCGCCGTGGCCGACGGCGACGTTCTCCACGGTCAGGGCGGCGAGGCCGGGGCCGGCGACGCGCAGGTAGATGCGGGCCCCGACCGCCCTGCGGATGCCGACCCGTACGTCGCCCGGGGCGGTGCCGACGCGGGTGTCGAGGGCGACGATCGCGCCGGGGTGGTCTCCGGGCGAGGCGTCGGCGGGGACGGTGACGGTGAACGGGACGTCGGCGCGGGTGCGGGCGGGGATGGTGATGCTGCTCCGGGCCAGCCGTACCCAGGAGCCGACGTCGGTGTTCTTCTCGTCGGCGCCGCGCACGGCGAAGCCGCCGTCGCGCGGGGTGTTGTAGGCGTCGGCGCCGTAGAGCCGGAAGGTCATCGGCTCGCCGGAGAGGTTGGAGACGGAGACCTTGTCCCGGAGCGTCGTGCCGGGGTCGGCCTCCAGGGTGAAGAAGGGCCGTTCCTGGGCGGTGGGGCTGCGGTCCTTCGCACCGGCGGCCGGGGCCGGGAAGACCGACCAGCGGCCGTTGTCCGCGGCCAGGGCGGCGGGGGCGGACGCCGCGCCGAGGCCGAGGAGGGCGAACAGCACGCCGAGTACGGACAGGACGGTCGGGAGCGCGCCGGACGACCTGGCTCCGGCCCTGGCTCCGGCCCTGGCTCTGGTCATGGCGGCGCTCCCTCGCGGTCCGGGGGTGGACCGGCCGAGGCCGGCCCACCCGAGCTATCTGACTGTGCGTCAGGTAAGCGTGAGGGTCAAGACTCCGGAGTAGCTTCCAGTGGCGGAGTACGCGGGCACGTCCAGCGACAGCCCCGCGTCCACCGCGAACTCACCGCCGGCGAGCGTCGCGTCGGGCGCCGAGGCCAGCGTCGCCCCCGTGCTGCCCACGGTGCCGGCGGAGCCCGCCGCACAGGTGCTGGGGCTGCCGGACGCCGCGACGCACACGGGCTGCCAGCTGAGCCGGTCGGCGCCGATGAGCGCACCGCCGGGCCCCTTGAAGTCGGTGACCTTGCCGGTGAGCGACCAGCCCGTGCTCCCGCCGCGGAAGTCCTTGACGGTCACGGTCCGCAGCGCGCCCGTGGAGGGGCCGCCCTCGCCGAAGTCGACGGGGGCCATCTCGACGGTGTCCCCGGCCTGGGTCATCGACAGGGTGCCCGCCTTCACCGAGGTGGTGAGCTTCTGACTGCCGGGCGGCGGCGGGGTGGTGTCGATGACGGTGTACGGCACCGGCCCGGCGGCGGTCGCCGGGTCGTACCCGCCGCCCTCGAACGCGACGATGCCGGTGGTGTCGAGGTCGCTCACGGCCAGCGTCGCGCTGAACGCACCGGAGCCGTCGGCGGCGACGGAGGTGAACTCACCGGTGGCGGCGGCGCCCTGGACACCCGCGACGGTCACGGTGGCGCCGGCGGTGAAGCCGGTGCCCGTGACCGTGACGTCCGCACCGATCGGCCCGGAGGTGGAACCGAGGGCGATGTGGCGGCCGTTGGGCGCGGTGACGTTGATGGTCTCGGCGACGGGGGCGGGCGGGTTGTTCACGGTGCAGGGGGTGTCGGCCGAGATGCCGTAGTCGGAGTGGACGTTGTAGTCGCCCGGGGTCAGGGTGATCTGACCGGGCGCGGTGACCGTGAAGGTGCCGGTGATGGTGAAGTTCGGGAACTGGGCGCCGGCCGGGATGACCGGGTTGTCCTTGGGGCCGACGAGGGTGAGCTCCTGCGTCTGCGCGCCGCCGAGCTTCACCTTGACGGTCGGGGTGATCTGGTCCTCGGGGATGGGGAGGTTGAAGGAGCTGGTGTTGGCCATGGGGCCGTCCAGCACATACGTGACGGTGACCGTGTCGCCGACCTGCGGGGTCGTGTCACTGACCGAGATGTCGGCGACGGTCGGCCCGTCGAACGGCGGGATGCCGGAGATCCCGGGCGGAATGCAGTGCACCTGGAAGGTGGAGGTCGCCGCGGCGACGGGCCCCGAGAGCAGGGTCCCGCCGCCCAGCACCAGGGCGAGCGCCCCGAGGACGGCGGCGGACCTCCGTCTCCATAAGACGGCTTTTCGCGGAGTGCCGATCATTTTGCACCTCTTGATCACTTTTCTGGCACAGAGTCCCTTTCTGTACCGACGACGGTCATTGACGTCCTGCGATCAAGAGAAGTCAATGCGAAAGCCTGACCGAATTTGACGGATCGTCAGATTCGACGGGACGGACGCCGGGTCAGCCACAGGACACCGGCCGCGCCCAGGAGCAGCACGGTGCCGCCGAGGGTGCCGAGGGCCACCGCGCCGTCCTCGGGCCCGGTCTGCGACAGGGACTCGCCGCCGGAACCGCCGGAACTTCCGGAACCACCAGAACCGCCCGACGCGGAGCCGCCCTTGGAGCCGCCCACCGCGGTGACGTCGAGGGTCAGCGAGGGCCCGGGGCTGTTCCCCGGGGTGCAGGTCGTCGTCGTGCCGAGGGCCTTGATGGTGAGCACCCCCGCGGTGAAGGTGACCTTGCCGCTGCCGCGCGGGACATAGGTGCCCGACAGATCGTTGATCTTGATCGGGGTGTTGGCGGGCACGGTCTCGGCGTTCGCGGGTCCCGAGACCTTGAGCGAGCCGCGGTCGGCGCCGCCGAGGGCGATGAGGGCGCTCGGGTTCATGGCGCCCTTCCCCAGGTCGACGGGGCTGGAGGAGACGCCCTTGCGGAAGGACATCACGACCCGGTAGCCCGACCCCGACTTGGTGGCGGTGATGTCGATGGGCGAGACGGCGCTCTTGTCGCCGATCGGCGTCTTGCAGTCGTATTTGACGTCCACGACCTTCGCGTACGCGGCCGGGGCGCCGCCGAGGACGGCCGCCGCCGCCGCGACGGCGACGGCGATCGACACCGCGGCCGCCTTGCGCTTGGGGAGTGACACCAGATGTCTCCCTTCCCCCAGAAGTTACTGACGCTCCATCAGATGTGGCGCGACAGTACGCCCGTGAGGGAAAGAGGGGAAGAGATCCGGCTCAGGCGGGGGAGGCGACCTCGGCCCAGACCGTCTTGCCCGGCCGGCCGTCGGCGTGGCGTACGACGCCCCAGTCCAGGCAGAGCCGCTGCACTATGAACATCCCGTGCCCACCGGGGCGTCCAGCCCGGTGCGGGGTGCGCGGGGCGGGACTGCCGGCGCCGCCGTCGGCGACCTCCAGGCGCAGGGCCTTGGCGTGCCGGAACAGCCGCAACTCCTCGGGGCCGCCCGCGTGCAGGCAGGCGTTGGTCACCAGTTCCGACACCACCAGCAGGACGTCCTCGGCCGCCGCACGGCGGTCCGCGGTGTCGGCCGGCAGCCAGCCCCAGTCGTGGAGTGCGCGGCGGGTGAAGTCACGGGCGCTGGGCACCACGCCGGCCACGTCGGCGAGCGACAGCCGACGCGCCTCGCCGTCCTGGTCGGCCTGACCGCGCGGCGGCACTGCCGCATCGCCCGGGTCCGGGCCGCGGTCGTCGGCCGCAGGTGGCCGGGTGGTGCTCATCAGCGCCTCCACTCACCGATGTCCGGCAGTGTCCGAAGTGATCCCGAGATCTCTCCTGCCCGGGCCGCTCCGGTGAACACCTCCGGGCGCGGACGAAACAGGGCGTGCCGTGGCGCCCCCCGTGGGGAGCCGCCACGGAGGGTCACTCCTTGAGTGCGTCGTCCAGGGTGTCGTGGACGGTGAACACGGCCTCGGCGCCGGTGATGGCGAACACCTTGGCCACGGCCGGCTTCATTCCGGCCAGATGGACCGCACCGCCCGCGGCCTCGGCCTTCAGCCGGGTGCCGAGCAGGACGTTGAGCCCGGTGGAGTCGCAGAACTCCAATTGCGTGCAGTCCACCACGAGGGTGCCGAAGCCGTCCTCGATCAGTGTGTCGAGCGGCTCCCGCAGCAGGTCGGCGGTGTGGTGGTCGAGCTCGCCCGCGGGCGCGACGACCGCCTTCGTGCCGTACCGCTGCACGGAAACGTGCAGCCGGTCACGCCCGGTCGTGTCGACCATCTCGCGGTCCATGCACACTCCTCCCGGACGACTCGGCGATCCGCTTCTCGCACCCTACGCGCTTCCTGACCTGGGTGGTAGTCGCTCCGGCGGCGTCCGGAGATCGATGTCCCCCGGGTTGCAATATCCGTGCCGAACGGGGTAGGCGTTGAGTGTGGGCTGAATTTCAGGCTCCGCTTGCCCTGCCGCCGCACCCCGAGGGAGGAGAGCATGGCACCCCGTCTCGACGCGCACGACGCGTCGGCGACCACCGAGGCCGGCGTCCACGAGGAACACGGAACACCGGAGGGCCTGGAGGACCTCCCGGAGATCCCGCCCTTCGACGAGGTGGGTCCGGTCGACGCACGGGCCCTGTCCAAGACGCTCTTCCGGCGACTCGAGACGCTGGAGGAGGGCACCCATGAGTACAGCTATGTGCGCAACACCCTGGTCGAGCTCAACCTCGCCCTGGTGAAGTTCGCCGCCTCCCGGTTCCGCTCCCGCAGCGAGCCGGTCGAGGACATCGTCCAGGTCGGCACGATCGGGCTGATCAAGGCCATCGACCGCTTCGAGCTGAGCCGCGGGGTCGAGTTCCCCACGTTCGCGATGCCGACCATCATCGGCGAGATCAAGCGCTTCTTCCGCGACACCTCCTGGTCCGTGCGGGTGCCGCGGCGGCTGCAGGAGCTCCGGCTGGACCTGGCCAAGGCCGGTGACGAGCTCGCGCAGCAGCTGGACCGCGCGCCGACCGTCGCCGAGCTGGCCGACCGGCTGCAGATCACCGAGGGCGAGGTCGTCGAGGGCATGAGCGCGAGCAACGCGTACACCGCGAGCTCGCTGGACGCCCAGCCCGAGGAGGACGACACCGAAGGGGCGCTCGCCGACCGCATCGGCTACGAGGACCACGGTCTGGAGGGGATCGAGTACGTGGAGTCCCTCAAGCCGCTGATCGCCGAGCTCCCGGCGCGCGACCGGCAGATCCTCTCGCTGCGCTTCGTGGGCAACATGACACAGTCCGAGATCGGCGACGAGCTGGGCATCTCCCAGATGCACGTGTCACGGCTGCTCAGCCGCACCCTCGGGCGTCTGCGGCGGGGGCTGCTCGTGGAGGAGTGACCCGCTCCCCTTCCCCGGTACGGCGCGACGGGCCCGGTGAGAGTTCTCTCACCGGGCCCGCGGCGTTCGCCCGCGGCGATCCGGCCGCGTTCGGCCAGGGCGGGCAGGCGAGGAGGCGGGGGGAGGCCGTGTCGGCCGCATCCGCCCGCGCCTGGCGCGGGTCAGATCGATTCGCGCACCCCGCGCCGCCATACGGCGGACACCAGCGGCACACCGGGCCGGTAGGCGAGGTGGACGTGCGACGGGGCGTCCAGCACGACCACGTCGGCCCGCGCGCCGGGCGCGAGCCGTCCGACGTCGTCCCGGCGCAGCGCCAGCGCCCCGCCCAGGGTCGCGGCCCGCACCGCCTCGTCGGGGGTCATCCGCATGTCCCGTACCGCGACGGCGACGCAGAAGGGCATGGAGCTGGTGAAGGAGGAGCCGGGGTTGCAGTCCGTGGACAGGGCGACCGTCGCGCCCGCGTCGATCAGCCGCCGCGCGTCGGGGTAGACCGCGCGGGTGGAGAACTCGGCGCCGGGCAGCAGGGTCGCGACCGTGCGGCCGCCGGCGAGCGCGTCGACGTCGGCGTCGGTGAGGTGGGTGCAGTGGTCGGCGGAGGCCGCGTCCAGCTCCACGGCGAGCTGCACGCCCGGGCCGTGGCCGAGCTGGTTGGCGTGCACCCGCGGGACCAGGCCGCGGGCGGCACCGGCGGTGAGGATGGCGCGGGCCTGGTCGCCGTCGAAGGCGCCGCGCTCGCAGAAGACGTCGACCCAACGGGCGTACGGGGCGCAGGCATCGAGCATCGGGCCGGTCACCAGGTCGACGTAGCCGGCCGGGTCGTCGGCGTACTCCGGGGCGACGATGTGCGCGCCGAGGAAGGTGACCTCGTCGGCGTGGTCGCCCGCGATGCGCAGCGCGCGGGCCTCGTCGTGCGGGGTGAGGCCGTAGCCGGACTTGGTCTCGATGGTGGTGGTGCCCTGGCGCAGGGCCTCGGCGACGTAGCGGGCGACGTTGGCGTGCAGCTCGTCGTCGCTCGCCGCGCGGGTGGCGGCGACGGTGGTGCGGATGCCGCCCGCGGTGTACGCCTGCCCGGACATGCGGGCGTTGAACTCGCGGGTGCGGTCGCCGGCGAAGACCAGGTGCGAGTGGGAGTCGACGAAGCCCGGGATGACGGCCCGTCCGGCCGCGTCGTACGACTCGTCCGCGGCGGGCGCCGCGGCGGAGGGGCCGACCCAGGCCACGTGCTCGCCGTCGATGACGACGGCCGCGTCCTCCAGCAGGCCGAGCGGGCCCTCCCCGAGCGCCGGGTCGTTGGTGACCAGGCTGCCGATGCGGGTGATGACGCTGCTGCTCATGACGGGTTTCCTTCGGCGGCGGGGACGGCGGAGATCGCGGCGGCCAGGGCCGCGCCCACGTCGTGGACGAGCTGGTGCGCGCCGTCGCGGACGACGTGGCGGCCGCCGACCACCGTGTGGCGGACGTCGGCCCCGGTGGCCGCGAAGACGGCGGTCTCGGCGCCGAGCCGGGCCGGGGGGCCCGCGGTGCGCGCGCTGTCCAGCGCGATGGTGGTGAAGTCGGCGAGCGCGCCCGCCTCCAGCCGTCCGGCGTCGGCCCAGCCGAGCGAGGCGTGGCCGTCGGCGGTGGCGGCGCGCAGCAGCTGGGCGGCGGTCCAGTGCCCGCGGGTGCGGGTGCGCAGCCGCTCGTCCAGCTCCATGGCCCGCGCCTCCTCGAACAGGTCGATCACGGCGTGGCTGTCGCTGCCGAGGCTGAGCGGGCTGCCCGCCTCCTGCAGCCGCTTGGCCGGGCCGATCCCGTCGGCGAGGTCCCGTTCGGTGGTCGGGCACATGCAGATCGTGGTGCCGGAGCCGCCGAGCAGCGCGATGTCCTCGTCGGTGAGGTGCGTGGCGTGCACGGCCGAGGTGCGCGGGCCGAGCACGCCGTGGTCGGCGAGGAGCCGGGTGGGGGTGACGCCGTGCGCCGCGTGGCAGGCCTCGTTCTCGGCGGGCTGCTCGGACAGGTGGACGTGCAGCGGCGCCTGGCGGTCCTCGGCCCAGCGCACGACGGTGGCCAGCTGGGCGGCGGGGACGGCGCGCACCGAGTGGACCGCCGCACCGATCCGCGCGTGGGGCCGGTCGGCCAGGGCGGTGGCGCGTTCGGCCCAGGCCTCGGCGTCGCCGTCGCTGAAGCGCAGCTGGTGCGGTTCGGGGGCGGCGCCGAAGCCGGAGGAGAGGTAGACGGTGTCGAGGAGGGTGATCCGGATGCCCGCCTCGGCGGCGGCGGCGATCAGCGCCTCGCCCATGGCGTTGGGCTCCTCGTAGGGCGCCCCGCCCGCCCGGTGGTGCACGTAGTGGAACTCGCCGACGCACGTGATGCCGGCCAGCGCCATCTCCGCGTACGCGGCGCGGGCGAGGTCGAAGTACGTGTCGGGGGTGAGCGCGGCCGCCACCCGGTACATGGCCTCGCGCCAGGTCCAGAAGGTGCCGCTGCCCTGCTGCACGGTGCCGCGCAGGGCCCGGTGGAAGGCGTGGCTGTGGGCGTTGGCCAGGCCCGGCAGGGTGAGCCCGCGCAGCGTCACGGCCCCGACGGGCGGCGCGGCGGCCCCGGTGCGCACGGCGGCGATCCGGCCGTCGGCGGCGGTGTCGACGACCACGCCCCGTTCGACGCGGCCGCCCGTACACGCGTACTCGGCCCAGTAGCTCTGCGGCGTCAGCGACACGCCAGGCCCTCCAGTACGTCGGCGAGTGCGGTCACCCCGGCCAGGCAGTCGTCCTCGGTGGCCGTCTCGGCCGGGGAGTGCGAGACCCCGGTGGGGTTCCGTACGAACAGCATGGCGGTCGGGACGGCCTCGGAGAGGATGCCGGCGTCGTGTCCCGCCCCGGTCGGCAGCACGGGTACTTCGCCCAGCAGCTTGACGAGCTCGTCGCGCAGGCCGTGCGCGAACTCCACGACCGGGGTGAAGGACTCCCGGGTGACCTCGACCCGGACCCCGTCGCGCTCGCCCCGCTCGACCGCGGCGCGCTCGATCTCGCCGACGACCTCGGCCAGCGTGGCCTCGTCGGCGGCGCGCGAGTCCAGCCAGCCGCGCACCAGAGAGGCGATGGCGTTGACGCCGTTGGGCTCGACGCCGACCTTGCCGAAGGTGGCCAGCGCCCCGGCGAGCCGGGCCTTCTTGCGGGCCGCCAGCACGGTGTTGGCGTACGTCAGCATCGGGTCGCGGCGGTCCTCCAGGCGGGTGGTGCCCGCGTGGTTGGCCTCGCCGTGGAAGTCGAACCGCCAGCGGCCGTGCGGCCAGATGGCGGAGGCGACGCCCACGGCGTGCGGGGTGTCGGCCAGGGCGCGGCCCTGCTCCACGTGCAGTTCGACGAACGCGCCGATGCGGGCGAGGCGTTCGGGGTCGGGGCCGATCGCCTCGGGGTCGTGGCCGGCGCGTTCCATGGCCTGCGCGAGGGTGACCCCGTCACCGTCGCGCAGCTCCCGGGCCTTCCCGGCGGACAGCTGCCCGGCGGTCAGCCGGGAGCCGACGCAGGCCAGCCCGAAGCGGGCGCCCTCCTCGTCGCCGAAGTTGACGATCGCCAGCGGCTTGGCGGGGGCGGCGCCGCGGGCGCGCAGCTCGTCCAGCGCCGCGAAGGACGACACGACGCCCAGCGGGCCGTCGAAGGCGCCGCCGTCGGGCACCGAGTCCAGGTGCGAGCCGGTGACGACGGCGTCCCCGGCGGCGGGGTCGCCGAGCCAGGCCCACTGGTTGCCGTTGCGGTCCAGCTCATACACCAGACCGCGGCTCTCGGCCTGTGCCTGGAACCAGGCGCGGCAGTCGGTGTCCGCACCGGTCCAGGCGTAGCGGCGGTAGCCCCCGGAGCCGGAGTCGCGGCCGATGGGCCGCAACTCCGCCCACATCCCGTGGAACGAGGAGGTCACGCCTCCCCGCCTTCGGCGCCCTCGGCGCCCTCGCGCATCGGAACCCGCACACCGCGCTCGGCGGCGACCTCCTCGGCGCGCTCGTACCCGGCGTCGACGTGCCGGATGACACCCATGCCGGGGTCGTTGGTGAGCACGCGGCGGATCTTCTCGCCCGCCAGCTTGGTGCCGTCGGCGACGGTGACCTGGCCGGCGTGGATGGAACGGCCGATGCCGACGCCGCCGCCGTGGTGGATGGAGACCCAGGAGGCGCCGGAGGCGACGTTGACCATGGCGTTGAGCAGCGGCCAGTCGGCGATGGCGTCCGAGCCGTCGAGCATGGCCTCGGTCTCGCGGTACGGGGAGGCGACGGAGCCCGCGTCGAGGTGGTCGCGGCCGATGACGACCGGGGCGGCCAGGGTGCCGTCGGCGACCATCTCGTTGAAGCGCTCGCCGGCCTTGTCGCGCTCGCCGTAGCCGAGCCAGCAGATGCGCGCGGGCAGGCCCTGGAAGTGGACCCGCTCACCGGCCATCCTGATCCATCGGGCCAGCGACTCGTTCTCCGGGAAGAGCTCCAGGATCGCCTTGTCGGTCTTGGCGATGTCGGCCGGGTCGCCGGACAGCGCCGCCCAGCGGAAGGGGCCCTTGCCCTCGCAGAACAGCGGGCGGATGTAGGCCGGGACGAAGCCGGGGAAGGCGAACGCCCGCTCGTAGCCCGCGAGCTGGGCCTCGCCGCGGATGGAGTTGCCGTAGTCGAACACCTCGGCGCCCGCGTCCATGAAGCCGACCATGGCCTCGACGTGCCGGGCCATCGCCTCGCGGGCGCGCTGGGTGAACTCGGCGGGCTTCTCGGCGGCGTACGAGGCCATGTCCTCGAAGTCGACACCGATCGGCAGGTACGCCAGCGGGTCGTGGGCGGAGGTCTGGTCGGTGACGATGTCGATGGGCGCGTCCATGGCCAGCAGTTGCGGCACCAGCTCGGCGGCGTTGCCGAGGACGCCGATGCTCAGCGGCTTGCGCTGGTCGCGGGCCTCGGTGGCCAGCGCGAGGGCGTGCTCCAGGGAGTCCGCGCGCACGTCCAGGTAGCGGTGCTCGATGCGGCGCTCGATGGCGCGGGGGTCGACGTCGATGCAGATCGCGACGCCGCCGTTCATGGTGACGGCGAGCGGCTGGGCGCCGCCCATGCCGCCGAGTCCGGCGGTGAGGGTGATGGTGCCGGCCAGGCTGCCGCCGAACTTCTTCTCCGCGACGGCGGCGAAGGTCTCGTAGGTGCCCTGGAGGATGCCCTGGGTGCCGATGTAGATCCACGAACCGGCCGTCATCTGGCCGTACATGGTCAGCCCCAGCGCCTCCAGGCGGCGGAACTCCTCCCAGGTGGCCCAGTCGCCCACGAGGTTGGAGTTGGCGATGAGCACGCGGGGCGCCCACTCGTGGGTCTGCATGACGCCGACCGGGCGGCCGGACTGGACGAGCATCGTCTCGTCCTGCTTGAGGCTCTGGAGGGTGCGCACCATGGCGTCGAAGGAGCGCCAGTCGCGGGCGGCCTTGCCGGTGCCGCCGTAGACGACCAGCTTCTCGGGGTGCTCGGCGACCTCGGGGTCGAGGTTGTTCTGCAGCATGCGCAGTGCGGCTTCCTGCTGCCAGCCCTGCGTGGTGAGCGCGCTGCCGCGCGGTGCGCGTACGGTCCTCGGTCCGGCGCCGGTTCCGGTCATGCCCCTGCCTCCTCGCGACTGGATTGAGTCATTCACATCCTGGTCTGCTGAATAGCCCCAGTCAACCGGGCCGCCGGGACCTGCCCCGGACACGTTCCCCTTCCGGCCGGCTCGTACCCACCGGGCGGCTCCCCGGATCGGGCCCGAACCCTGGGCCCCGGCGGCCACGGACCCGCGGCCCGCCACTCCGCACCCCGGCACCGGCACCGGCACCGGCAGCAGGGCGCCCGGCCCGGCCCGGTCGCGCCGGCACCCCGTACCGACCGGGGCGGACCCGGCGATCGGCGGCGACGCCCCGCACGATGCGCGGGCGGACCGCCCGGCCGAGACGGCGGAGCCCGGCCGGCCTCGGCACGCCCGTTGCCGGGCGGCTCCCAGGGCGAGCCGGACGGACAGCGGCGGTCCTGCGGGCGGGGAGCGCTGCGAGGCGCCACCCACCCGGGGGGTGACGCGCCCTGGACGGCGTGTGAGCGGACCGCAGGCCCGGGCCCGGGCGGCAGCCCACCGGCAGGCACCCTCCGGCGCCCCCGGCGCGGGCGTCACGCGCGCTCACCGGGACCCGGCCCCTCGCGGGCCCGGCCTGACACGATGGCCGTATGACCGAGGAACCTGCGGCACGACGGGAACGGGCACTGCGCGCGGCTGTCGAACGGAGACTGATCGCCCCGGACAGGCCCGTGGTCGGGCTGCTCGACCTGGACGGGGTCCGGGCGGCCGCCGCCGATCTGCGGGCGGCCTTCGCCACCCCCGGGGTGGAGGTCACCCACACCTTCGCGGTCAAGGCGGCCTCGCTGGTGCCGGTGCTGCGGCTGCTGTCCGAGGAGGGCGTCGGCGCGGAGGTCGCCAGCCCCGGCGAGCTCGCCCTGGCCCGGGCGGCGGGCGTACCCCCCGGCAGGATCGTGCTGGACTCCCCCGCCAAGACCCCGGACGAACTGCGGGAGGCGCTGGCCCTCGGCATCGCCCTCAACGCCGACAACCCGCAGGAACTGGCGCGCCTGGACCGGCTGGTGCCGCCCGGCACCGCCGCCGCCCCGCTGGGTCTGCGCGTCAACCCCCAGGTCGGCGCGGGCAGCATCGGGGCGATGAGCACGGCCACCGCCACGTCGAAGTTCGGCGTCGCCCTGCGCGACGAGGGCGCGGTGGACTGGGTGGTCCGCGCCTACCTCGACCGGCCCTGGCTGACCCGGCTGCACACCCACACCGGGTCGCAGGGCGTGCCCCTGGAGCTGATGGCGGCCGGCGTCCGCGCGGCCTACGAGCTCGCCGAGCGGATCAACACGGCGGCCGGGCGGCGGCAGGTCACCACCCTCGACATCGGCGGCGGCCTGCCGGTCAACTTCGCCTCCGACGAGGTCCGGCCGGGCTTCCGCGCCTACGCCGACGCGCTCCGCGCCGCGCTGCCCGGGCTCTTCGACGGGCGGTACGCGCTGGTCACGGAGTTCGGGCGGTCGCTGGTGGCCAAGGCGGGCACGATCCTGGCGCGGGTGGAGTACGCCAAGACCGCCGGGGGCCGCGCGATCGCCGTGACGCACGCCGGCGCCCAGGTCGCCACGCGTACGGTCTTCGCGCCCGGCGCCTGGCCGCTGCGGGTGCTGGCGCTGGACCCTAAGGGGCGGCCCAAGGACGGCGAGCCGGTCGTCCAGGACGTCGCCGGGCCGTGCTGCTTCGCGGGCGACCTCGTCGCGGCGGCGCGCGAACTGCCGCTGCTCACCGAGGGCGACCTCGTGGCCCTGCCCGACACGGGGGCGTACTACTTCTCCACGCACTTCGCGTACAACTCGCTGCCCCGCCCCGCCGTCCACGGCTACTCCGGGCCCGGCCCGGCCTTCCGCACCCTGCGCCGCGCGCAGACCCTCGAGGAGCTCGTACGGGAGAGCGGCGGCTGAACCGGCGCCGCCCGTCACCCGGACGGCTCAGCCGGCCGCCGCGACGCGGCGGCGGGCGGAGCCGCCGGGACCGGCGTCACCGGCCACCGGCCCGGTGGCCTCGTAACCGGGGACGGAACGGGCGGCGGGACCGCGTCCCGCGTGCTCGGGCCGGACCCACAACAGCGTGTCGTGCGCCCGCTCCCAGCGCCCCAGGCGCACCGCCTTCGCCCACAGCCCCGCACCGGCGCCCGCGAGCAGCATCCCCGCCGTTCCCGGCGCCGCGACGCCGGACGCGAGGGCCGCCGCGAACGCCCCGAGCAGCCACCACCGGCGGGCCCGGACCCAGGCGCGGGCGGTCACCCGGCGGTCCTGCAGGAAGACGCTCCGGGGCGCGCGCTCCGCCGCCTCCGCGAGGGCCGTGTACCGCCGCCGGCGCGCCAGGAAGGCCACCGCGGCGGCGACCACGAAGAGCGCCGCACCGCCCAGCACCCCGATGCGGCGGCCGGTCAGTCCGGGCACGAAGACCCCGACGCCCGCGGCGACGACCCCCAGCCACCACAGCCACCGCCCCGGCACCCGTACCAGGACCGCCACCCGTGCCAGCACATACGTTCCACGCACCACCGCTGCCTCCTCCTCCACGGCTCGATCCGAGAGTGCTGGGGAGGGAGGTTACTCACGGAACATCAGAATTCCGTGAGAACGGCACCGCATGCGGGGCCCCGGAGGCAGTGATACGACTGAAAGCAGGGGCCTCTGGGGCTGGAGTGGTGCGTATGAACATCGTGGTCGACCTCAATCGCTGCCAGGCCTACGCGCAGTGCGCGTTCCTCGCTCCCGAGGTCTTCGAACTGCACGGCGAGGAGGCACTGCTGTACGTCCCAGCCGTCCCGGAGGACCAGCAGGAGCGCGTCCACCGGGCCGCGGTGGCGTGCCCGGTGCAGGCCATCCTCGTGGGCGGGGCGGCTGGTGCCGATGTCCGGTGAGCTGCGCGACGGGCGCATCGTCGTCGTCGGCGCGTCCCTGGCCGGCCTGCGGGCCGCCGAGACGCTGCGCGACGAGGGGTTCGAGGGATCGCTGACCCTGGTGGGCGACGAGCCGCACCCGCCGTACGACCGGCCGCCGCTGTCGAAGCAGGTGCTGCTCGGCCGGGTGCCCGCGACGGGGACCGGGCTCCCCGCGCGCCGCCCGGTGGACGCGCAGTGGAAGCTGGGCGTCGCCGCCACCGGGGTCGACGGGATCGGCAAGCGGGTCTTCCTCGCGAACGGCGAGGAAGTGCCGTACGACCGCCTGCTGATCGCCACCGGCACCCGCGCGCGGCCCTGGCCGAACCCCGCCGAGGCCGCCCTGGACGGCGTGTTCGCGCTGCGGACCAGTGACGACGCGGCCGGGCTCGCCGAGCGGCTGGACGCCGGGCCCCGGCGGGTGCTGGTGATCGGCGCCGGGTTCACCGGCTCGGAGATCGCCTCCGCCTGCCGGGAGCGGGACATCCCCGTGACCGTGGTGGAGCGCGGCCCCGCGCCCCTGGTGGGGGCGCTCGGCGGGACACTCGCCGCGGTCGCCGCTGAGATGCACCGCAGGCACGGGGTCGACCTCCGCTGCGGGGTGCAGGTCACCTCACTGGAGGGTGACGGCCGGCTGACCGGCGCCCGGCTCTCGGACGGGAGCACCGTCGAGGCGGACGTGGCCGTGGTCGCCCTCGGCGCCGTCCGCAACACCGAGTGGCTGGCCGAGTCGGGCCTGGCCGCGGGCCCGCGCGGCGTGACGTGCGACGCCGGCTGCCGCGCCTTCAACATGTACGGCATCGTCACCGACGACGTGTTCGTCGCCGGGGACGTGGCCCGCTTCCCGCACCCGCTCTTCGGCTACCAGCTGATCGCCCTGGAGCACTGGGGCAACGCGGTCGCGCAGGCCGAGGTGGCGGCGCACAACATGGTCAGCGCGGGACCCTTCCGGCGGCCGCACCTGGCGGTGCCGACCTTCTGGTCCAGCCAGTTCGGCCACAACATCAAGTCGGTGGGCGTGCCCACCTACTCCGACCAGGTCGTCGTCGCCCAGGGCTCGCTGCGCGAGGCCCGGCTGGTCGTCGTCTACGGCTACAAGGGCCGCATCACGGCGGCGGTGTCGGTCAACCGGGCCAAGTGGCTGGACTACTACCAGAACCTGATCGAGACGGCCGCGCCGTTCCCGCCCGAGCCCGGGGCCGCCGACCGCACCGCCCCGATGATCCCCCTGCCGTCCGACGTGCCCGACCCCGCGGTGCTCTCGCACGGCCCGACGGTCGCCCTCACCGGTCATCTGCCGGACCGGCGCCTGACCCTGGTGCGTCCCGGCGGCTGAGGCCGCCGCCGACCGCACCGCGGACGGGCCGTGGCAGGACGCCGGGGCCCCCGACGACGAGGAGCCCCCGCGCATGGCTGCGGACACGCTGTTCCGAAGGATCACCGACTACGCCAGCCGGCCCGATCCGTACCCGCTGTACGCCGAACTCCGCGAGAGCAAGGTGGCGCCGCAGGACGACGGCAGCTATCTCGTCGGCACCTACCACGAGATCACGGCCCTGCTGCACGACCCGCGGATCAGCTCCGACCGGCGCCACCGCAGCGACCCGGAGGAGGCCCGGCTGGCCGCGGAACTGGCGCCGTCCTTCATCGGCCTGGACGACCCCGAGCACGACCGGCTCCGCCGCACCACGATGCGGCCCTTCGGCCCGCCGCACACCCCCGGCCGGGTGGACGCCATGCACGGCGAGATCGTTCGCATCGCCGACGAACTCGTCGCCGGGCTCCGCGGCAGGCAGCGCGTCGACATCGTCGACGACTTCGCCTACCCGCTCCCCGTCACCGTGATCTGCCGGCTGCTGGGCGTGCCCCGGGAGGACGAGCCGAAGTTCCGCGGCTGGTCCGACGCGATCGTCGGCGGACTCGACCTCAACCCCGACCAGGACCCCACCGAGCGCACGCAGGCCGCCACCGAGGCCCGCCGGGCGATGGGGGTATACCTGGGCGGACTGGCCGAGGGGCGGCGCGGCAAGCCCTCCGACGACCTGCTGTCGGCGTTCGTCAACGACCAGGACCCGGCCGGCGGGCTGAACCGGATCGAGCTGATGGTCACCTCGGTGCTGCTGCTCGTCGCCGGGCACGAGACCACCGTCAACCTGATCACCAACGGGATGCTCACCCTGCTGCGCCGGCCCGACCAGCTGGAACTGCTGCGCCGCGAACCGGCCCTGATGCCGCGAGCGGTGGAGGAACTGCTGCGGTTCGAGCCGCCCGTGCAGATGCTGCCCCAGCGCACCCCGCTGGTGGACGTCGAGGTCGCGGGGGTCACCGTGCCCAAGGGGGCGCCGCTGATCCTGGTGCTCGCCTCCGGCAGCCGCGATCCGCGGCGGTTCCGCGACCCCGACCGGTTCGACCCGCGGCGCACGGACAACCAGCACCTGGGCTTCGGCAGCGGCGTCCACAGCTGCTTCGGGGCGCCGCTCGCCCGGCTGGAGGCGCAGATCGCCCTCACCGCGCTGCTGCGCACCCTGGACGGCCTCCGGCTGGTGGACGACCCGCCCCCGTACCGGCGCAGTCCGGTGCTGCGCGGTCCGCGCCATCTGCTCGTGGAGCACGACGGGGCGGGCGTCTGACCGTGGGCCGGACCCGGTCCCGGGTCACTCCACGAACAGGCCCTGCGCCGCGGCCTTGGCGTCGAACTCCTCCAGCCGCGCCTGCGCGTCCGGCAGCCCGTCGCACACGGCCTCCAGCAGCACCCGCCCGAGCAGCATCGGCGCGCACGCGGTGTCGAAGGCGAGCCCCGTGCCGACGGCCGCCGGGAGCAGGACGTCGGAGTGGGCGGCGACCGGCGCGAAGGCGCTGTCGGCGACGGTGACGACGGTCAGCCCGCACGAGCGTGCGTACTCCAGCGCCTCGACCACCTCGCGAGGGTGCCGGGGCAGCGCGAAGCACAGCAGGGCGCTCGCCCCGGCCCGCACGGCGGCGTCGACGCGGTCGGCGAGCATGCTGCCGGCCTCGTCGAGGAGGCGGACGTCGGGGTGCACCTTGGCCGCGAAGTAGCAGAAGCCCCGGGCCTGGGCGGCCGCGGCGCGCAGCCCCAGCACGGGCAGCGGCCGGGACGCGGCGAGCAGGGCGCCCGCGCGGGCCACGGGGGCCGGGTCGGCGAGCAGCGCGGCGAGGTGCCGCAGGTTCTCGATCTCGGCCTGCACCGCTTCCTGGTACTCGTTGTACGCGTCCCCGGCCGGCTGCCCCTGGGGCCCCGCGGCGGGGGCGACCTCGCGCAGGTGGCGGCGGAGCGCGGGGTAGCCGTCGAAGCCGAGCGCGACGGCGAAGCGGGTCACGGAGGGCTGGCTCACCCCGGCGAGGTCCGCGACCTCGACGCTGGACAGGAAGGGCGCGTCGGCGGCCCGGCGGACGAGGCAGTGGGCGATGCGGCGCTGGGTGGGCGTGAGCCGGTGCGCTTCGAACAGCTTCACCAGGCGCGCCGACGCGGTGTCCGTCCCGTCGGCTCCGGTGGCGTTCTCGGTGGCCATGACGCCCTCTCCGCTCGGCCATTCATGTGCCGATGACTCTGCATGATTCCATACAGGAGGGCAAGGCGCCCCGGCTCACACGGGCGGCAGCAGCTTCTTCTGCGGCTTGCCCATCGCGTTGCGCGGCAGTTCGGTCAGGAAGCGGACCTTGCGGGGGCGCTTGTGCGCCGACAGGTGGCCGGCCACGAAGTCGATCAGCTCGCGTTCGCCGACCCCGTCCGCCACCACGTAGGCCACGATCTCCTGGCCGAGGTCGGCGTGCGGGGCGCCCACCACGGCCGCCTCGCGCACCGCGGGATGGTCCAGCAGGGCGTTCTCCACCTCGCCCGCGCCGATCCGGTAGCCGCCGGACTTGATCAGGTCGGTGGACGCCCGTCCGACGATCCGGTGCATGCCGTCCGGCTCGATCGCCGCGATGTCCCCGGTGCGGAACCAGCCGTCCTCGGTGTACGAGGCAGCCGTCGCCTCCGGCCGTCCCAGGTAGCCGTCGAAGAGGGTGGGTCCGGTGAGCTGGAGCTCGCCGATCTCCGCGCCCGGCTCGGCGGCGATCCGGGTGCGGATCCCCGGCAGCGGCAGCCCGACGGAACCGGGGCGCCGCTCCCCGGCCGCCCGGGTGCTGACCGTGATCAGGGTCTCGGTCATGCCGTAGCGCTCGACCGGCCGCTGCCCGGTCAGCGCCTCCAGGTCGCGGAAGACCGGCGCCGGCAGCGGCGCGCTGCCGGAGACCAGCAGCCGGGCGCCGCTCAGCGCCCGGGCGGACTCCGCGTCCCGCGCGACCCGGCCCCAGACGGTCGGCACGCCGAAGTACAGGCTGCCGCCCGCCGCCGCGTACGCCTGCGGTGTCGGGCGGCCGGTGTGGACCAGACGGCTCCCGGTGCGCAGCGCGCCGAGCACGCCGAGCACCAGACCGTGCACGTGGAAGAGCGGCAGCCCGTGGACGAGGGTGTCCTCCGGCGTCCACTCCCAGGCCCCGGCGAGGGCGTCCAGGTCGGCGGCGACCGCGCGGCGCGGGACGAGGACGCCCTTGGGCGCGCCGGTGGTGCCGGAGGTGTACAGGACGAGGGCCGTGGTGTCCGGGTCCGGCTCGGGGCCGTCCCAGGACCGCCGCTCGGTGAGGACGGCCGGGGGCGCCTGCACGGCCCCGGAGTCGCGCAGGATGTGGTCGCGCTCGGAGGGCCCCGCGTCGGGCGGCACCGGGACGACCGGTACGCCCGCCAGGAGACCGCCGACGACCGCCGCGACCGTCTCCAGGGACGGTGTCGCGTGCACCGCGACCGCGGGGGCACCCGCGACGCGCGCCGCGAAGGCGCCCGCGGCGCCGAGCAGTTCCTCGCGTGAGCAGGTGCGTCCGTCGACGGTGACCGCGTCCGGGCGGTCGGACGGGGCGTCGTGGAGGGCGGTCAGCAGGCGCGGCACGGGTCCGGTCACGGGACGACCCTACTGGGGGCGACCCCTGAGAAGGTTCGGGGGTTTCCCCCAGTGCCACGGGACCGGCCGGTCCGTACGGTGGCGTCATGGACGCCCGTGACCCAGAGCTCAAGAAGGAATTCGCCGCCACCATCCAGGCGCGCAAGGACCTGGGGGAGGAGTACGAGTCGGCCCTCATCGACTCCTTCCTGGAGAAGATGGACCGGCGCATCGACTCCCAGGTGGAGCGGCAGGTACGCCGCGAACTGGCCGAGAGCCAGACGGCGTTCGCCCGTGCCGGGCGCCAGGTCGGCCCGGAGGCGCGCGGCCGGGGCGGCAGCCGTTTCGGCGCCCGCTACGGCTTCGGGGCGTTCTCCCTGATCATGGCCATCCCGCTGTCGGCCATCGCGGCCGACAAGGCCGACCTGGCCGGGCTGCTCGTCGCCTGGATCGGCATCGTCGCCGTCAACGCCGCCCATTCGCTGGGCTGGCTGTTCCACGAGCGGAGCGCGGCCCCGCGCCGCGGCAACGACCCGGACGCCTGGGAGGACTGACGGCCTGACGGCGTCAGCCCGCCGCACCGGTCACGGCCGAAGGGCGGCGCGTGCACGCTGCCGCACGGGCCCGCCGGGGCCCGCCCCCAAGGGAGCCGGCCGAACGATACGGGAACCCCCGGGCCGAAAGCCGCGGCAGGCCGTGCGCAGCCGGGGCCCGGCACAGGGGTGCCCGCTCCGTGGCCGCCGGCGACGGCCGACGGACGGCGGGCGCGCCGCTACGCGGTGAGCAGTCCCACGACGCGGCGGGCCGCGCTCTCGTCGCGCGCCGCGGCGAAGGGCAGCGGCCCCGCGGCCATGCGGAACGGCAGCCCGTCCGCGCCGAGCACCGTTCCGCCCGCCTCTGCGACCAGCAGGATGCCGGCGGAGTGGTCCCAGGGGTTGTCGTAGGCGTAGGTGGCCGCGTCCAGCCGCCCGAGCGCGACGTCGAGGTAGTCGCAGCCGGCGGAGCCGCTGGCCCAGGGCTTGACGCCGTGCGCCGCCCCCAGCTCGTACAGCCGCCGGTGCTGGTCGGCGGTGAGGTGCGCGGGCCGGGCGCCGGCCACCAGCAGCACCTCGTCCGCGTCCCTCGCGCCGCCGGGGGCCGCCCGCAGCGGCCGGCCGCCCGCGTGGGCGCCCTCGCCGCGCCGGGCGGTGGCGAGGATCCCCTCGACGGGCCGGTACGTCCAGGACGCGAGGAGCTCACCGCGCGCGGCGAGGGCGACCTGGGTGACGAACGCGGAGTCGCCGCGGACGAAGTTGGAGGTGCCGTCGACCGGGTCGACGATCCAGACGGGATCCTCGCCCAGCAGCGCCCCGAGCAGCGCGGGATCGGCGTGCACGGCCTCCTCGCCGATGACGGCGGAACCCGGCAGCAGACGGGTGAGCGTACGGGTGAGGCGTTCCTCGACACGGCGGTCGGCGACCGTGACGAGGTCCAGCGGGCCCTTCTTCTCGTCGACGTCGCCCTCGGCGAGGCGGCCGAAGCGGGCGAGCGCCTCCTCGTCGGCCACGGTGCGTATGGACTCCTCGACGGCTGCGAACGTCTGTGCGCTGATCACGGCGGCCACTCAACCAGAAGAGCGGCCCGCGCGTGGGCGCGGACCGCTCTTCCACAGATTGCGCGGGAACCGCCGCACCCCCGGTCACCCGGGGGGCGGGACGACGGCGGTCCCCGCGAGGGACGCGGGCCGGATCAGGGCCGGGCCACGCGTCCTGGGGTCACCATGGAGGTCCGGGAGCCGCTCCGGAGGTCCTTGGCGCCACATCCGTGGTGTCGGCCGGGCGACCGGTGCGCCGTCCGCCGACATCCACCAATGTGCCGGAGCCGTGTTAAGGGCGTGCTGCGGGTACGTGACGTGGGTGTACCACTTCCGCGAACCTGCGGCGGAGCCGTCCGGGGACGTCCCGGGTGCCGCTACTTGGCCTCCTCGGCGAGGAAGGCGAGCAGGTCCTGGCGGCTGACCACGCCCGTCGGCTTGCCCTCGACCAGCACGATCGCGGCGTCGGCCGAGCCCAGCACCGTCATCAGGTCGCCGACCGGCTCGCCGGAGCCCACCTGCGGCAGCGGCGCGCTCATGTGCCGCTCCAGCGGGTCGTCGAGGGTGGCGCGCTTGGTGAACAGCGCGTCGAGCAGCTCCCGCTCCACGACGGAGCCGATGACCTCCGCGGCCATGACGTCGGGGTGGCCGGCGCCCGGCTTGACGATCGGCATCTGCGAGACGCCGTACTCGCGCAGCACCTCGATCGCCTGGCCGACCGTCTCCTCGGGGTGCATGTGCACCAGGTGCGGGATGCCGCCGTCCTTGCGGTCCAGCACGTCGGATACGCGGGCCTGGCCGGTGCCCTCCTCCAGGAAGCCGTAGTCGGCCATCCACTCGTCGTTGAAGATCTTCGACAGATAGCCGCGGCCGGAGTCGGGCAGCAGGACGACCACCACGTCGTCCGGGCCGAGCCCCTCGGCCACGCGCAGCGCCGCGACGACGGCCATGCCGCAGGAGCCGCCGACGAGCAGGCCCTCCTCCTTGGCGAGGCGGCGGGTCATCTGGAAGGAGTCCTTGTCCGAGACCGGGACGATCTCGTCCGCGACGGTGCGGTCGTAGGCGGTGGGCCAGAAGTCCTCACCGACGCCCTCGACGAGGTACGGGCGGCCCGAGCCGCCGCTGTAGACGGAGCCCTCCGGGTCGGCGCCGACGACCTTCACCCTGCCGTCCGAGGCGTCCTTCAGGTAGCGGCCGGTGCCGGAGATGGTGCCGCCGGTGCCGACGCCCGCCACGAAGTGCGTGATCTTCCCCTCGGTCTGCTCCCACAGCTCCGGGCCGGTGGAGTGGTAGTGCGAGGCCGGGTTGTTGGGGTTGCTGTACTGGTCCGGCTTCCAGGCGTTCGGGGTCTCGCGCACCAGCCGGTCGGAGACGTTGTAGTACGAGTCCGGGTGCTCGGGGTCCACGGCGGTGGGGCAGACCACGACCTCGGCGCCGTAGGCCCGCATGACGTTGATCTTGTCCGCGGAGACCTTGTCCGGGCAGACGAAGATGCAGTGGTAGCCCTTCTGCTGGGCCACGATCGCCAGGCCGACGCCCGTGTTGCCCGAGGTGGGCTCCACGATCGTGCCGCCGGGCTTGAGCTCGCCGCTCTTCTCCGCGGCCTCGATCATCCGCAGCGCGATGCGGTCCTTGACCGAACCGCCGGGGTTGAAGTACTCGACCTTGGCCAGGACGGTCGCCTGGATTCCTGCCGTCACGCTGTTGAGCCTCACCAGCGGGGTGTTGCCGACGAGACTGATCATCGAGTCGTGGAACTGCACCATTGTCTCCGGGTTCTCCGTGATTGTGAGGCCAGGGTAAGCGGTTTTCCCATCCGGGGCCGTCCCTGCCGGGACCGGGCTCCGCATGCTTCACATTGGTGTTACCTACGCCCCGGAAGGTCCGGTTGTAGAGTCACACCGTGGCGCGATCACGACACGTCGCAGTTACGACACCGGGCTTGTACAACCGGGGGGTGAGCAATGCCTGACGAGAAGCACCCGGACACCGCCGCCGCGGGCACGGGCAACGCCGACTACGCCGCCGCCCTCAGCGGTCTGGCGGTCGTGGAGTCCGGTCTCGCCTCCGTGCGGGAACGGCTCACGGCGCTCGCCGCCGTACGCCCGTCGCGCCCGGCCGAGCCGGTGATGCCGGGCGGGATCGCCGAGGTGATCCACGGCGAGGCGGAGCAGCAGCACATGATCGAACAGCTGCAGCGCGAGGCCCGCAAGGAGGTGCTGACCTTCGTGCGGCCGCCGTACGTCTCCGCGGCGGGCAATATCGTACAGAAGGAGCGGCTCACCGCCGGGGTGGAGTATCGCTCGCTGTACGAGACGACGGCGCTGGTGTACCCCGGTGCGGCGGACATGCCGGGCTTCGTCGAGCCGGGCGAGCTGGCCCGGGCGGCGCCGAGCGTGCCGATGAAGCTGATGATCGTCGACGCCGAGCGGGCGCTGCTGCCGCTGTCCGGCGGCCGCGACCGCTCCGTGGTCTCCTCCGCCGGCCTCCTGCTGCTGCACCCCTCGGTGCTGGTGGACGCGCTGCTGGAGCTCTTCGAGGACCGCTGGCTGCGCGGCACGCCGCTGCGCATGCCCTCGCTCGGTGGCGAGGCCGAGGAGGACCCGGAGTTCCCCGGCTCCCCCGAACTGGACGAGCAGTTGCTCTCGCTGCTGATGTCCGGGCTGCCCGACAAGGCCATCGCCTCCCAGCTCGGGATATCCCTGCGCACGCTGCAGCGCAGGATCCGGTCCCTGATGGAGTCCACCGGAACCGCCAACCGCACCCAGCTCGCCTGGTTCGTCGCCCAGCAGCGGCTGACCTGAGTCCGGGCGGCCCAGCGGTTGCGGCGGGCATCGGACGGGGCAACAAATCGTTGTACGGGTCGGGCCACGGGGGTCCGCACACCCGGCGCGGGAGGTGGACGTTGTCCAGGGCAAGGGTGGCGCGGCGGATCGCGACGGCCGCCGCGTACGGAGGAGGCGGCATCGGGCTCCTGGGCGGCGCCGCGGTCGGCCTGCTGCTGACGGAGGGCGCGCTCGCCCGCAGGGCCGTGGGCGGTTCCGACGCGGTCCCGCCCCGCGCGGACGGCGTCTACGGCGCCGCCTTCGCGCTGAGCACCGACGAGCGGCCGATCGTGCTGGCCCTCGTGGGCGACTCCACGGCGGCGGGCCAGGGGGTGCACCGGGCGAGCCAGACCCCCGGCGCGCTGCTGGCGTCCGGGGTGGCGGCGGTGGCGGAACGGCCGGTGCGGCTGGTCAATGTGGCCAACCCCGGCGCACAGTCCGACGACCTGGCCCGCCAGGTCGATCTTCTGCTGGGGTCCGGCCCCGGCACCGCCCCCGGTCTGTGCGTGATCATGATCGGGGCGAACGACGTGACCCGGCGGATGCCGCTGGCGGTCTCGGTGCGGCTGCTGTCCGACGCGGTGCGGCGGCTGCGCGAGGCGGGCTGCGAGGTGATCGTCGGGACCTGCCCCGACCTGGGCACCATCGAGCCGGTCTACCAGCCGCTGCGCTGGATCGCACGGCGGCTGAGCCGCCAGCTCGCGGCCGCGCAGACCATCGCGGTGGTCGGCCTCGGCGGCCGCACCGTGTCCCTGGGCGACATGCTCGGGCCCGAGTTCGAGTCACGCCCCCGCGAGATGTTCGGCCCGGACAACTACCACCCGTCGGCCGAGGGGTACGCGACCGCGGCCATGGCGATGCTGCCGACCCTCTGCTCCGCCGTCGGGCTGTGGCCCGAGGAGGACGAGCGCCCCGACGCCCGGCGCGGCGAGGGCTTCCTCCCGGTGGCCCAGGCCGCCGCGGAAGCCGCGGGCGAGGCCGGCACCGAGGTGACCCCGGCCGCCGGCACGGTCTCCGGCCCCCGCGGCCGCTGGGCCCTGCTCAAGCGGCGGCGCCGTCGCCGCCTCCCCGACGCGACGGAGCCGGCCGCCACGGCGGCGGCCGAGGCCGCCCAGAACTAGGGCCTCCCGGCGGGGCGCGGGCCCGCGGACGGCGGTACGCGCCGCCGCCGTCCGGCGGGTCCGCTGCGCCTGCGGCGGGCCGTCCCCCACCCACCCGAACCCCGGACCACCAGCCACCGCAGGGGCACCCGCCGCGCACCGCCGCCCTCCGACGGAGGCGGCGTAGGCCCCGCACGGCAACCCGCCACCGTCCGGGGTCCGGCGAGACCTCCGCCCGGCGGTCCGCTGCGCCCGCAGCAAGGTCATCCCCCACCGCCGCCGTCCGCGGGTCCGCTGCGCCTGCGGCGGGCCGTCCCCCACCCACCCACCCGAACCCCGGACCACCAGCCACCGCAGGGGCACCCGTAGCGCACCGCCGCCCTCCGACGGAGGCGGCGTAGGCCCCGCACGGCAACCCGCCACCGTCCGGGGTCCGCTGCGCCCGCAGCAAGGTCGTCCCCCACCGCCGCCCTCCACTGAAGGCGCCCGTGGGCTGGCGCCCGAGCGGGAGCCTGCCGCCGTCCACTGGTCGGCTGCGCCCGCGGCAGGGTCGCGGTCACGGACGCACAAGGCCGCCCTGTCAGCGCCCGCCGCACCGCGGCCACGACCCCTGGGCCCGAGCGCGGTGGCGGGCACGACGCCCCCGGCCCGCAACCGCCACAGGACGGCCGCCGGAAACCGCCCCGCGGGCCGCCGGCAGCAGCCGACCCCGCGCGGCACAAGCACGACCACCGGCACGACACCCAGGCCCGCGCGCCACCCCGCGACCGCCACAGGACAGCAGCCGGAAACCGCCCCGCGGGCCGCCGGCATCAGCCGACCCCGCACGGCATGAGCGCAACCACCGGCACGACACCCAGGCCCGCCCCGCCACCCCGCGACCGCCACAGGACGGCCGCCGGAAACCGCCCCGCGGGCCGCCGGCATCAGCCGACCCCGCACGCCACCCCGCGACCACCACGACGGCCGGCCCGGAAAACGGCCCCCGGGCGGCCGGGAACCCCGGGCCGCCGGCGTCAGCCGACCCCCCGCGGTGCGAGCACGAAGCGGACCACGCCGCAGGAGCGCCCGGAACACGGCAACCCAGGCCCGCCAGCGACCGCCACAGGACGGCCGCCGGCGTCAGCCGGCCTTGCGCTGGTTGAAGCGGAGCAGGTTCCCGGAGGGGTCGCGGAAGGCGCAGTCCCGGACGCCGTAGGGCTGGTCCATGGGCTCCTGCAGCACCTCGCCGCCCGCGTCGCGGATGCGCTCGAAGGTGGCGTCCACGTCACCGGTGGCGAAGATGACCCCGCGCAGCATGCCCTTGGCCAGCAGCTCGCTCATGGCCCGCTTGTCCGCGTCGGAGGCGTTGGGGTCCGCCAGGGGCGGTTCGAGGACGATCTCCACACCGGGCTGGTCGGGCGAGCCGACCGTCACCCAGCGCATGCCCTCGAACCCCACGTCGTTGCGGACCTCCAGGCCGAGGACGTCGCGGTAGAAGGGCAGCGCCTTGTCATGGTCGTCGACGGCGATGAAGCACTGTGACAGCGTGATGTCCATGCGGACCACGCTAGGCCCGCGCCGCGGGCTTCGCTTCCTTGTTCCTGACCGGCCTGGTGTACCGCTTCGCGACGCACGCGGGGATCGGCGCCCCCGGCTCGTGGTCGCGGGCGCGGTAGGCGCTCGGGGTCTCCCCGACGAGTTCGGTGAAGCGTGAGCTGAAGGAGCCGAGCGAGGTGCAGCCCACCGCGAAGCAGACCTCCGTGACCGTGAGGTCGCCGCGCCGGAGCAGGGCCTTGGCGCGTTCGATCCGGCGCGTCATGAGGTAGCTGTACGGGGACTCGCCGTACGCGGCCCGGAAGCTGCGCGAGAAGTGGCCGGGGGACATCAGCGCCGCGCGGGCCAGCACGGTGACGTCGAGGGGATCGGCGTAGTCGCGGTCCATCGCGTCGCGGGCGCGCCGCAGCCGCACCAGGTCGTCCGGATTCACGGCCCCAGCATCGCACGGGGGGCGCGTTCGCCACGAGGATGCGCCATCATGGACTAAGCAAGCGCTCAGAAAGAGGTCCGCGTCACAGCCCCCAAGCCGTGACGCGTTCCGCTACGTACAGGTAACTTCCCAGAGAGTCCCAGCCGTACCCGCCGCCTCGTCGAGGAGTCGCGATGCCCGAAGCCGTGATCGTCTCTGCCGCCCGTTCCCCCATCGGCCGGGCCGTCAAGGGATCCCTGAAGGACCTGCGTCCCGACGACCTGACCGCCACGATCATCCAGACCGCCCTCGCCAAGGTGCCGCAGCTGGACCCGCGCGAGATCGACGACCTGATGCTGGGCTGCGGTCTGCCCGGCGGCGAGCAGGGCCACAACCTGGGCCGGATCGTGGCCGTGCAGATGGGCATGGACCACCTCCCGGGGTGCACGGTCACGCGCTACTGCTCCTCCTCGCTGCAGACGACCCGGATGGCGCTGCACGCCATCAAGGCGGGCGAGGGCGACGTCTTCATCTCGGCCGGCGTCGAGACCGTCTCCCGCTTCGTCAACGGCAGCTCCGACGGCATGCCCGGCACCCACAACCCGCTCTTCGCCGAGGCCGAGGCCCGCACCGCGGCCCGCGCCGCGCAGGGCGGGGGCGAATGGCACGACCCGCGCGCCGACGGGCTGGTCCCGGACGCGTACATCGCGATGGGCCAGACCGCGGAGAACCTGGCGGCCCTCAAGGGCGTCACCCGCGCCGACCAGGACGAGTTCGGCGTCCGCTCGCAGAACCTGGCCGAGGAGGCCATCAAGAAGGGCTTCTGGGAGCGCGAGATCACCCCGGTGACGCTGCCCGACGGCACGGTCGTCGCCAAGGACGACGGCCCGCGCGCCGGGGTCACCCTGGAGGCCGTGCAGGGCCTGAAGCCGGTCTTCCGCCCCGACGGCACCGTGACCGCCGGCAACTGCTGCCCGCTGAACGACGGCGCCGCGGCGCTGGTGATCATGAGCGACACCAAGGCGCGCGAGCTGGGTATCACCCCGCTCGCCCGGGTGGTCTCCACCGGCGTCTCCGGCCTCTCCCCCGAGATCATGGGCCACGGCCCGGTCGAGGCGTCCCGCCAGGCCCTGAGGCGGGCCGGGCTGACCATCGACGACATCGACCTGGTCGAGATCAACGAGGCCTTCGCGGCGCAGGTCATCCCGTCCTACCGGGACCTGGGCGTCGACATCGACAAGCTCAACGTCAACGGCGGCGCGATCGCGGTCGGCCACCCCTTCGGCATGACGGGCGCCCGCATCACCACCACGCTCATCAACTCGCTGCAGTGGCACGACAAGCAGTTCGGCCTGGAGACCATGTGCGTCGGCGGCGGCCAGGGCATGGCCATGGTCATCGAGCGCCTGTCGTAACGGGTCCCCACCAGCCCCCACCGCCACTCGGACGTTCGTTCGAGGCACAAGTCGCAATCGAACCGCCCCCGGGATGTGACCTAATCCCGGGGGCGGTCGTTTATGCAGGTCAGGGGTGTGTCACCCATACGGGCCAAGACTTTGGACCCTCCCATTTCGTGACGTTCCGCACTGCAGAGGCCATGGATTCCGGTGCAGAGTGGTGGTGTACAGGGGGCCAGGCTCGGGAAAGCACAGTCGGGAGTACGCCAGTGAGCGCCATGTTCCTCGTCCTGCTGACGGGTGCGGCAACCGCCGTGGCCGCCGGCTCCGCCGCGCTGTTCGCCACACGCGGCGTACGTCGTGACGTCGCGGCCCTGCGCGCGGACCTGGCCGAGGCCCGTGCCGAGCGAGGTGCCGCCGTGCCCGCCGCACGCACCACTCCGGACGCCGAAGCCATCCGCACGGCCGTCGCCGACGCGCTCGCCGACGAGCGGGAACGCGAACTGGCCGAGGCGCGCGCCTTCTGGGCGGCGCAGGAAGCCCC
The DNA here is from genome assembly GCF_900188405.1 of Actinacidiphila glaucinigra. Classification (GTDB taxonomy): domain Bacteria; phylum Actinomycetota; class Actinomycetes; order Streptomycetales; family Streptomycetaceae; genus Actinacidiphila; species Actinacidiphila glaucinigra. The sequence goes on from NZ_FZOF01000002.1 coordinate 79,878, forward strand.
CCTGGGCTACGGAACGGGGGAGGCCGGCGAGGCCCTCGTCGACCCGCAGCTCGACGCCCAGCTCTTCGGCGGCCAGGGCGCCGGCCCCGTTCCCGGGGCCACCGGCACCGACTACGAGGTGCTGCCGTACGGCCCGTTCCTCCCCCGCCAGGCGGACCTCGCGGGGCTGGAGCCGGGCGGCGCGGCGCCCTTCCGGCACCCCTCCGACCCGGACTTCGGCGTGCCCACGCCGGTCGTGGCGAACCAGGAGCAGACCGCCGAGCGCCTCTCCGAACTCGCGGACCTGCGGATGCCGCTCGCTGACGTCCGCCCCGGCCCGCTCGGCACGCTCGACGTGTACGTCTTCGCCGACGGCACCACGCTCTGCATGACCCCGGGCGACCGGGACACCGCCGACCGGCTGTGCGAGGCCCTGGACCGCGGCGAGTCCCCGGTCCTGCTGGGCGGCTCCGCCGTCGCCGGCGGCTACGCGCTGACCTTCACCTACGGCGAGGAGTCCGTCTACGTGCTCGCCGACCGGGTGGTCGCCTCGCTGTAGCCGGCCCGTCCTACAGACCGCAGCGCGCGGCCGTGTCCCCGATCCGGGACACGGCCGCGTCGCGTTCGTGCGCCAGTTCCGGGTGCGGTTCCAGGGCGGCGGCCAGGTCGTGGGCGGCCACCGAGATCTGGTCGCCGATCGCGAAGACCCCCTCGTCCGGCATCGTCAGGGGTTCCCGTCCGGGGAACTCGATCCGCTGTGCGCGGGCGGCCAGTTCACGGGCGAGTTCCAGGCCCGCCCGGGCCACCTCGCCGCGGAGCCGGCTCTGCGGCAGGGAGCGGTAGCGCGCCGCCAGGAGTCCTGCGGCGTCACGGAGCGTCGTACAGTCCAGCACGCCGCGAGCCTACCGGTGCGTACACACAACCGAGCCCCCTGCACTGTTGCCAACGGTCGACGGCTCAGGCACGGTGGGGTGACCGGAACGCATACCGGAGGCGCCGATGTCACAGACCTTCTCGGAAGAGACCCACCGGAACCTGCTCTCCCACATCCCGCACTGCACCGGCCGCGAGATCGGCGACTGGCTTCGCGCCGTCGACGACGGGCCCGCATTCCTCCGCTTCGAAGAGAAAGTCAGCTGGCTCCGCAGCGAGCACGACCTGTCCTACGGACACGCCAAGGCCATCGTCCACGAACACGACCTGAGGCGGGCCGCGCGGAGGTTCGGCTGACGCCCCCCATCCGCGCATGCGAACGGGCCCCGAAAGGCACTGCCTCCGGGGCCCGTTGAATGTCCGCGGCGCGTCGGCGCACCGGACGGTACTGCTAGTCGTCGCCGCGCAGGATCGAGATCAGCCGGAGCATCTCCAGGTAGATCCAGACCAGGGAGAGCGTGAGGCCGAAGGCCGCCAGCCAGGACTCCTTGCGCGGAGCGCCGTACTGGATGCCGTCCTCGATCTGCTTGAAGTCCAGCGACAGGAAGAACGCGCCCAGCGCGACCCCGATGATGCCGACGACGACGCCCAGGGCGCCGCTGCGCAGGCCGAGGCCGTCACCCCCGCCGATCATCGCGGCGATCACATTGACGAACGTCAGGATGACGAAGCCGATGGCGATCGCCATGCCGATGCGCGTGTAGCGGGCGGTGACCCGGATGAGGCGCGTGCGGTACGCCACCAGCATGCCGACGAAGACCGCCATCGTCCCCAGCACGGCCTGCAGCGGGATGCCCGGCCACATGAAGTTGAAGATCTTGCTCCAGACGCCGAGGAAGACGCCCTCGAAGACCGCGTAGCCGAGGATCAGCGCGGGCGAGGCCTCGCGCTTGAACGACTGGATCAGGCCGAGGACGAGCGCGACGAGCATGGCGCCGATGCCGAGCCCGTAGCTCTTCTCCGATACCGGCAGCGCGAACCACGCCACGAGCGCGCCGAGCACCACGGTGCCCAGGGTCATGGCGGTGCGCATGACGACGTCGTCCATCGTCATCCGGCCGGTCTGCGCGGGGGCCGACGGCGGGGCCTGGTACGCGGTGTCGTAGGCGTTTCCGCCCGCGTACGGGTTCGTGCCCGCGTAGGGGTTCCCGCCCGTGCCGGGGCTGCCCTGCGTCTGCGGCTGCCCGCCGAAGCCCGCGTAGCCCTCCCCGCGGGAGAACCCACGCCGCGAGAAGACCGGGTTGCTGCTCCTCATCTGTCACTCCTCCATGGCCGCGCGATACGGCTTCGCACCAAGAGTAATGGTATGGCAAAGCGGGTCGCCTACGCCTCAAGGAGGATCTTTTGCAGCGCCCACCATGCCTGTCACCACGCCTTTCCCCGTCCCCGCGGCGCCACACCGCCCGGCGACGAACGGCGGGTGCCGGGGAGGGGCGGGCCCTCCCCGGCACCCGCCGGGAGTGGATCCTCGATCAGCGACGCGTCGCCAGGATCTCGCTCAGCACGTCGTGCACGTAGGTGTTGGCGTGCTTGCCGGTGAAGCGGTCCGCGAGCGGGCCGGCGGCGGTGACGGGGACGTCCACAGCGGTGTGACCCGAGGTGGTCCAGTCGATGTAGAACGACTTGTCGCTGCCGCGGATGGCGAACGGGCCGTCCTCGGCGGAGATGCCGTCGCCGGACTCGTCGGCGGCGTCGGCCTCCTCGACGGCCAGGCCGCCGGTCTCGTGGTCACCGGTGACGACCAGCAGGGTGTCGGGGTGGGTGGCCACGTAGGCGCGGGCCACCGCGACGGACTTCTCCAGCTCCTGCATGGACTGCAGGACACGGGCGCCGTTGTTGGAGTGCGCGAACTCGTCGACGCCCTCCTCCTCGACCATGAGGAAGAAGCCCTTCTTGCTCTTGTCCAGCGTGCTCAGGGCCTTGCTGGTCATGGTGGACAGGCCGACCACCGGGTTGTACACGTCACCCTGGCCCTCGGGGCGCTGCTGGAACATCTCCTCGTTGGCGAAGAGGCCGAGGAGCTTGCCGCTCTTGGCGCGGTTCAGCTCGTCCGCGCTGGAGACGTAGGTGTAGCCGGCCTTCTCGGCCTTCTTGATCAGGTCGCCCTTGGTGCCCTTGCTCGCCTCGGAGGTGTCCTCGGCGGGCTTGTCCTGGAAGGCGCCGGGGGTGCCCGCGGGCAGCCACCAGTCCTCGCCACCGCCCAGGATGACGTCGGGCTTGCTGACCTCGATGTACTGACGCGCGATCTCGTCCTGCGCCGACCGGTTGGCGGTGCTGGAGAAGAAGGCGGCCGGGGACGCGTCGGTGACCTGCGCGGTCGTGACCAGGCCGGTGGCCTTGCCCGCGGCCTTGGCCTGCTGGCCCAGGGTCGCCAGCGGGTTGCCGTCCACGTCGACGCTGATCGCGCCGTTGTAGGTCTTCTCACCGGTCGCCCACGCGGTCGCGGCCGCGGCGGAGTCGGTGACGACGGCCTTCGGGTCGTCCGGCTCGGTGGTCAGCTGACCCGAGTAGGGGAGCTTGTCCATCGCGAGCTGGCCGTTCATGCCGGCCAGGTGCAGGCGCGCGGCCTGCCGGGCGGCGGCACCCATGCCGTCGCCGTTGATGAAGATGACGTTCTTCGCAGCCGGGGCCTTGCCCTTGCTTGCGGCCTGCGGGGCCGTGGCCGACGCACCCAGCGTCGGGTTGATCACCATGGTCACCACCGCCGCAGCGGCGGCGGCCGCCACGGGCGCGGCGAACCGTCGGGCCCTGCGAACACCCTCGGACACAACGACCTCCGTTGCTCACTGCTTGCCAATGCTTGGGCGTGAACTTAGGAGCCTTAGGGGGAAGGTTGACTAAGCGCAGATGGCCAGAACGCATCGAAACCTTCAGGTGTCGGTAAAAGACTAAGCCCGTACTTGTCCGTACAGGTGGCCGTCGCTCCCACGCCCACGGACGGCCTCATACCGCTGCATCCGGCTCGTTCGCGCAGATCACCGCCGCCGCGGGGCCTCGCGATGCGCGCAGCGGCGGAGGCCACGGGTGGGGTCCCGGAGGGATCCCACCGCGCCTCACGTCCGGTTCACGCCGTTCACGCCGTTCACGCCGGGCAAGGGGACGGTGAAATCGTCCTCGACGGGCGGGTCCAGTTCGTGTGCGAGCAGGCCCGTGGCGGCGAAGCACCGCACGCGCACGGCGGCCGGGCTGACGTCCAGCCGCAGGAAGCTCTTGAAGAACGGCGGGCTGTACGTCGCCGAGCCCGGGGACAGCAGACGGGTGAGCATCCGGCGGACGGGCAGGCGCAGCCGGCGCCTGCGGTCCGGGCGGGGCGGGGCACCCAGGACGCTCGCGACGAAGCGGGTCCGCAGGGTCACCCGCGCGCCGGTGGCCCGGGTGGCCGGAACGCCGAGGCGCCGGGCGAGGACCGCGGACGCCTCGTCGGGGGTCAGGTCGAACAGGCGGCGCAGGTGGAGCCGGCGGCCGTAGAGCCGGCTGTAGAAGGCGAGGGAGTCACCGCGCATCGGGTAGCAGCGGAACCGGTCCTCGGTGACGCCGCCGACCTCCACCCGGGGGATCGTGTGGGTGGCGTGCATGAAGGCGCCCCCGCCGCCGGAGACGACGTACTCGATCCTGCGGCCGTCCACGTCGACCGGGTAGCGCTGGTAGTTGTGGATGTCTCCGCCGATCACGGCGACGAAGTTGCGCTCCGGATCGCGGACGACCTCGTCGACCGTGCCGCCGCCCTCGATGGCGCAGGGGTGGTGCTCGCCGTCCACGTAGATCGGGGAACCGGTGACGAGGATCTTGGGGCGGGGTCCGCGGGAGACCCGGCGCAGCCACTCGCCCTGCTCCCCGTCGATGCCGCCGAGCAGCCCGGTGTCGATGCCTATGATCCGTATCGGCCCCGAGTCGATCGCCCAGTAGGGGCCGGGCTGGGACGCCGCCTGCGAGGGCGCGGAGCGCATCAGGCGGGCCTCGTCGAGCCGGGCGTCGTCGGGCACGTCGGGCTTCGCCCACAGCAGGGTGCGCCACCAGGCCCGGGACAGCGGACGGGGGCGCGGCGCGGGCGGCAGGGCGGGGGCCCGGCAGAAGACCCGCATGAAGCCGGTGAGGCCGTCGTACCAGTCGTGGTTCCCGGGGATGGCGTAGACGGGGGCGTCGTAGTCCCGGTAGGGCCGGAAGAACTTGGTGTCGTACTCGTTGGCGCTGCCGACCGGGTAGAGGACGTCGCTGCAGATCACGGCGTAGCGGGTGCCGGCGCCCGCCGCGAGCATCCCGGGCACGACGGCGTACTGCGGATCGTCGCCCTCGCCGGTGTCGCCGAGGAGGAGGAAGGAGAACGTGTCGGGGTCGTCCCGCTCGATCACCAGGTCCGCGCCGGCCGCCCCCCGCTCCCGCTGGCCGTCCACCCAGTGCCGGCGGTCCCGGCCGGTCGGGTCCCCGAACAGCGAGGCGAGCGGGCCGTTGCGGGCCTTCCACAGGGTCACCGGGTCCAGCCAGGAGAGGTTGACCACCCGGGCCGGCATCAACTCCCGGTAGGCGCCGTGCTGCTGGCCCTCCCAGCCGGCGCCGGCCAGGGATTCACGCGAGGAGTCGGACACGGGCGCACTGTAGCAACCGGTCCCGGCGCCACCGGCGGCGCCCGGAACTCCCCTCAGCCCTCGGCGTCCTGCGGGTACCAGCGCAGTTCCACGGTGTTGCCGTCCGGGTCCGCGACATAGGTCGACTGCGCGGCGCCGCGCGCGCCGAAGCGCCGCACATCGGCCTCCAGGACCGTGAACACCCCGGAGGCGACGACCTCTTCCCAGTCCAGCGGTTCCACGGTGAGGCAGATGTGGTCGACGTTGGACTCGCCGCGGGGGCCCGCGACCAGGTCGATGATGGTCTCCGGGGTGACCCGCACCGACGGGAACGGGGCCTTCCCGGCCCGCCATTCGTCGACGCGCACGGGTTCCAGGCCGAGCGGCCCGGTGTAGAAGGCCAGGGACCGCTCGACATCGGCGACGTTGAGGACCAGGTGGTCGAAGGCCTTCACACGCAGCACGGTCATGTCTCCTCCAGGGGTGGTGTACCGGACGCCGTCCGCGAGCCGCCCGGGGGCCGGGCGGGCTAGAACGGGGCGAAGCTGACCGCCGCGAGGGTGCCGTGTTCCACGGTGTCGCGCGGCAGGGTGAGGCCGAAGTGGCGTTCGCCCATCTCCAGGATCTCGTCCTCCCCGTCGGCGTCGGGCGCGGAGGTCCCGTCGGGAAGGAACAGGCCCACCTGCTGCATGGCCGGCACCAGCCGGCCCGGGTCCTCGCCGCCGAGCTGGGCGGCCTCGACACCGGGCTCGAAGTCAGCAACGAGCCGGCCGTCCTCGGCGTGCAGGAACCAGCGCGGCGGGACACCGGCGTTGAGGTACACGACCGCCTCGGTCCCCCGGGAGACCGCGCGGAGGGTCCCGCGGTCCATGCCCTCGTCGCTCCCGTGCTCCAGGGCGAAGGCCCATCCGCCGCAGGTGCCGAGCCGGGCCACCGGCCCCTTCTCGAAGGCCCAGTCCATGGCGTCGTCGGCGGAGAGCCCTTCGCGGATCGCCCCGGCGTCGCCGCCCATCCGGCGGACCAGTTCGCCGACGTCCAGCCCGCGGGCGAAGGTCAGGCAGTAGGTGTCGAAGGCCCCGGCGATCCACCGGATCCCGTCGTCCGTCACAAGTCCCCCCGCACGATGAGTGGCTTCGCGGTACACCGGGCGCAGCACGCGCTCCGCGTCCGCGAAGGGTCAGCCGACACACTACGCACCGGGACGGCCCGGCGGGCGCCGGTGGGAGAGGTGGTGCCCGGAACCGGATTTGAACCGGTACGCCCGCAAGGGGCAGCGAGGTTTAAGCTCGCCGTGTCTGCATTCCACCATCCGGGCATGGCGGCGCGAGAGCGCAGTACGAGCCTATCCGGCGGGGCGGGTGGAACAGGGCCCAGCATTCGTCATGTTGTCTGATTTTAAGGGTGGCTGACGGATCGTCAGATAGTGCCGGCTCGGAGGAAAGCACAGGCCCGGGGCGGTACGGGCGGCGGACCGGGCCCGCTGCATATGACGCGAAATCGCTTCCAACCGGGGGCGGGGTCTCGGGGTCCCCGTCATACCCAAGTAGTACACCGGGGTCCGCGCGTACCTCTCGGGACTGCCTGCAGAACCACGATGTGGACGGATTCCGGCGACGTCTCCCGTCGGGACGATGGAGGGGTCCGATCGACTCCCCCCGTCCCGACAGGAGCAGCGTGCCGTGACCACCACCACCGCACACCCCACCGCCACGGCCACGGCCGCCCGTGCCGTCGATCTGAGCAAGGTCTACGGAGACGGCGAGACCCGGGTCGTCGCGCTCGACGCGGTGTCGGTCGAGTTCCGCGCCGGCGAGTTCACCGCGATCATGGGGCCCTCGGGCTCGGGCAAGTCCACGCTGATGCACTGCATGGCGGGTCTGGACACGGTCTCGTCCGGCTCCGCGCGGATCGGGGACACCGAGCTGTCCGCGCTGAAGGACAAGCAGCTCACCAAGCTCCGCCGGGACAAGATCGGCTTCGTCTTCCAGGCGTTCAACCTGCTGCCCACGCTCACCGCCGCGGAGAACATCACCCTCCCGATGGACATCGCCGGCCGCAAGGCGGACAAGCAGTGGCTGGACCGCGTCGTCGACACCGTCGGGCTGTCCGAACGGCTCTCGCACCGGCCGTCCCAGCTGTCCGGCGGTCAGCAGCAGCGCGTCGCCGTCGCCCGGGCGCTGGCGAGCAGGCCCGAGATCATCTTCGCCGACGAGCCGACCGGCAACCTCGACTCCCGTTCCGGCGCGGAGATCCTCGGCTTCCTCCGCAACTCCGTCAAGGAGCTCGGCCAGACCGTCGTCATGGTCACCCACGACCCGGTCGCCGCCTCCTACGCGGACCGCGTGGTCTTCCTCGCCGACGGCCGGATCGTCGACGAACTGCACGGCCCGACCGCGGACACGGTGCTGGAGCGCATGAAGCGCTTCGACGCCAAGGGCCGCACCAGCTGATCCACGCCGCCGACCACGAGCCACGACCGAGAGACAACCCCTGACATGTTCCGTACCGCCCTGCGCAACGTGCTCGCGCACAAGGCCCGGCTGATGATGACCGTGCTCGCCGTGATGCTCGGCGTCTCCTTCGTCTCCGGCACCCTGGTGTTCACCGACACCATCGGCAGTGCCCTCCGCAAGGCTTCCGCCAGGAGCTACTCCGACGTCGCGGTCGCCGTCACCTACGGGGACGTCGACCATCCGCTCCCGCAGCGGCTGGTGGACGAGATCGGCCGACTGCCCGGCGCCGAGTCCACCACCGCGACCGTGAGCGGTTTCACCGCCATCGCCGACAAGGAGGGCCGGCTGGTCGGCGACGGCTGGTCCACCCGCGGCGGCAACTACACGGGGACGGGCCGCTATCCGATGCTGGAGGGCCGCGCCCCGCACGGCTCCTCCGAGGTCGCGCTGGACTCCAGGACCGCCGAGCGGACGGGCTACACCGTCGGCGACACCCTGCGGATGTCCATCGACGGCCCGGTGATGCGGCAGAAGGTCACCGGCGTCTTCAGCACGGACGACGGCAACGTCGCGGCGGGCGGCAGCCTGGTGCTCTTCGAGACCGCCACGGCCCAGAAGCTCTTCGGCAAGCCCGGCAGCTACGAGGAGATCGACGTCAAGGCGGCCCCCGGCACCGCCCAGGCCACGCTGAAGGCCGGGATCGAGAAGCTGCTCCCGCGCTACGCCAAGGACGCCTCCGCGACCACCGGCCAGAACCTCGCGGACGAGGAGGCGCGGCGGATCGCCTCGGACCTCAGCAGCTTCAACACCGCCCTGCTCAGCTTCGCCGGCATCGCGCTCTTCGTGGGCATCTTCATCATCGCCAACACCTTCACGATGCTGGTCGCACAGCGCACCAAGGAACTCGCCCTGCTGCGGGCGGTGGGCGCCAGCCGCCGGCAGGTGACCCGGTCGGTGCTGGTCGAGGCCCTCGTCGTGGGTGTGGTGGCCGGTGCCACCGGCTTCCTGCTGGGCATCGGCATCGCGGCCGTGATGCGGGCGGTGCTCGCCTCGGCCGGCGCACTCCTGCCCGACGGCGCCCTGGCCGTGCAGCCCGGCACGGCGGGGGCGGCGCTCGCGGTCGGTGTGGGCGTCACCGTGCTCGCCGCCTGGCTGCCGGCCCGCCGGGCGGCGAAGATCCCGCCGGTCGCGGCGATGAGCAGCGTGCACGCGCCGGCCACCGTCAAGGGCCTGCTCCTGCGCAACACGCTCGGCGCACTGCTGTCGGCGGCCGGTGCCGTCCTGGTGGTGGCCGGCTCGGGGATGAAGGACAACGGCAACATGGTCCTGGGCGGCGGCGCCGGGCTGCTGCTCATCGGCGTCTTCGTCCTCACCCCGCTGCTGTCCCGGCCGGTGGTCGCCGCGGCCGCGCCGCTGCTGCGGCCCTTCGGGGTCACGGGCAACCTCGCCCGGCAGAACTCCGTGCGCAACCCGCGGCGCACCGCCGCCACCGCCTCCGCGCTGATGATCGGCCTCACCCTGATCACCGCCCTGACGGTGGTGGCCATCTCGGTGAAGACGACGGTGGACGAACTGGCGGCCGCCCATCTGAAGGCCGACTACCAGATCACCATGGCCACCGGGCAGAACCTCTCCCCCGAGGTGGCCGAGAAGGTCGCCGGCGCCGACGGCGTCAGCGACTCCAGCGCGGTGCGCGACGCGCACACCGAGCTGGACGGCGAGGACGAGTGGGTCACCGGCGTCGACGCGCCGCAGATCGGCCGGCTGCTCGCGCTGGACTTCAGCCACGGCTCCCTGGCCGCGGTGCACGGCGAATCCATGGTCGTGGACTCCGACACCGCCGAGCGGCGCGGCTGGCACGCCGGGCAGAGCCTGCCGGTGCGCTACGACGACGGAACCAAGGGGCGGTTGACGATCGGCGGCGTCTTCGAGGGCGGCGACCTCATCAACGGCGTGATCATGGACAACGCCACGGTGACCCCGCACACCCCGAAGGCCGGGGACATGCGCATCCTGGTGAAGACGGCCGGTGGCGCCTCCGAGGCCCACCAGGACTCGCTGGTGAAGGCGCTCGGTGAGAACCCGGTGATCAAGATCCAGGACAAGGCGGCCATCTCCCGCGAACTCAGCTCCACCATCGACCTGATGCTGAACATCCTCTACGGGCTGCTCGCGATGGCCGTGCTGGTCGCGGTGCTGGGCGTGATCAACACGCTGGCGATGTCGGTCTTCGAGCGCAAGCACGAGATCGGCATGCTGCGGGCGATCGGCCTGGACCGCGCCGCGGTCAAGCGGATGATCCGGCTGGAGTCCCTGGTGATCTCGTTCTTCGGCGCGGTGCTCGGCCTGGGCCTCGGGGTCTTCCTCGCCTGGGCCGTCGGCGGGCTGATCAGGCCCGACCTGCCGAGCTACGCGATGGTGCTGCCCTGGGACCGGATCGGGGTGTTCCTGGCGATCGCCGCCCTGGTGGGCGTCCTGGCCGCGCTGTGGCCGGCCCGGCGGGCCGCCCGGCTGAACGTGCTGGAGGCCATCAAGGCCGAGTAGCGGGACGACGGGAAGCGCCCTCGGGGCGGGGGTCTTGGCGGCCCCCGCCCCGCGGTGCGTCAGGCCTGCCGGCCCGGGCCCAGCCAGTCGGCCCGGGTACGGGGCATCCCGGAACCGCCGTCCTTGTCCGGGCGGACGGCGAGGACCTGGTTGACGCCGATGCGGTTCTGCTCGAAGGAGAGCGCGGAGGCCGCCATGTAGAGCCGCCAGACGCGGGCGCGGCCGGCGCCGGCGAGGCGGACGGCCTCCGGCCAGTGGGCCTCCAGGTTGGCCACCCACTGCCGCAGGGTCAGGGCGTAGTGCTCGCGGATCGCCTCCACGTCCCGCACCTCCAGCCCGGCCTCCTCCAGCCGGGAGACGGTGGAGCCGACCGGGGCCAGCTCGCCGTCGGGGAAGACGTACCGGTCGATGAACTCGTCGACGTGGTAGGCCTCCTCGTCCGCCCAGGGGCGGCGGCCGATCTGGTGGTTGAGCAGCCGCCCGCCGGGCCGCAGGAGCCCGTAGAGCACCCCGGCGTACTGCCGGTAGCGCTCGCGGCCCACGTGCTCGGCCATGCCGATCGAGGAGATGGCGTCGTACGGCCCGTCGTCGACCGCCCGGTAGTCCTGCACGCGGATCTCGATCCGGTCGGCGAGGCCGGCGTCGGCGACCCGCTTGCGCGCGTGGGAGGCCTGCTCGGTGGAGAGCGTGACGCCGGTGGCGCGGACGCCGTAGTGCTCGGCGGCGTGCAGCACCATGGAGCCCCAGCCGCAGCCGACGTCCAGCAGCCTCTGCCCGGGCCGCAGTTCCAGCTTGCGGCAGATGAGGTCCAGCTTGGCCCGCTGGGCGTCCTCCAGGGTCGCGTCCGGCCCCTCCCAGTAGGCGCAGGAGTAGACCATGGACGGGCCGAGCACCAGCTCGTAGAAGTCGTTGCCGACGTTGTAGTGGTGGCTGATCGCCTGCCGGTCGCGGATCGGGCTGTGCAGCACGCCGGAGCGTCTGCGGACCTCCTCCGGCGGCGGGGGCGGCGGCAGTCCGGGACCGGCGAGGGCGAGCGCCTCGCGGGCCAGCCGGTAGGTCTCGGGGTCCCGCGCGATGCCGAGCAGACGGCGCGGTGAGGCCCCGCCCTCCTCGGCGGGGCGGTCCCAGACCAGCCCGGAGAGCCGGTCCAGCGCCTCGTACAGGTCGCCGTCGACGTCGAGTTCACCGGCCACCCAGGCGCGGACCAGGCCGAGTTCGCCGGGCTTCCACAGCAGCCGGCGCAGCGCCCTGCGGTGCCGTACGACCAGGGTCGGGGCGTCGGGCGGTCCGGTCTCGCTGCCGTCCCACGCGCGGATGCGCAACGGGACGGGGACGCCGAGCGCCTGCTCGGCGAGGGCGGTCAGTCGTCCGGCCGCATCGGCCATGGCGCGTACCTCCGTGCCTCCATGAAGACGGGTCCACTGGGCTGGGAAACGGATGCGGGATACACCGACATTCCCGCACTACCGCTTCTTTACCTCTACCCATCTCATGTCCTGTGCCCCGGGGCCAGGGACACGGGCACGACGAAGGGCGCCCGCCCCACGGATGGCGGACGCCCTTCGGCCGTACTGCTACCTGATCAGGCCTTGGCCTTGACGGCCTCGGCGGTGGCCGCCGCGGCCGGAACCGGCTTGGCGGCCTCGTAGAACTCCTCGCGGGGGTTCTCGATGGCGCCGAGCGAGACGACCTCGCGCTTGAGGAAGACCGCCAGCGTCCAGTCCGCGAGGACGCGGATCTTGCGGTTGAAGGTCGGGACCGCCATGCCGTGGTAGCCACGGTGCATGTACCAGGCCAGGCGGCCCTTGAACTTCAGCTTCATCTTGCCGAAGCGGACCAGGGCGACGCCCTTGTGCAGGCCGAGGCCGGCGACGGCACCCTTGTTGGCGTGCTTGTACGGCTTCTGCGGGAAGCCGCGCATGCCCGACACCACGTTGTCGCCGAGCACCTTGGCCTGGCGCAGCGCGTGCTGGGCGTTCGGCGGGCACCAGGCGCCGGGGCCGGAGGCCAGGTCGGGGACCTGGGCGTTGTCGCCGGCGGACCAGATGTAGTCCGTGCCCTGGACCTGGAGCGTCGCGGCGGTGTCCACGTGGCCGCGCGGGCCGAGCGGGAGGCCGTACTTGGCGAGCGCCGGGTTGGGCTTGACGCCCGCGGTCCACACGATCGTGGAGGCGTCGACCTCCAGGCCGTTGGCGAGTACCACGTGCTTGTCGACGCAGGAGGTCATGGAGGTGCTGAGGTAGACCTCGATGCCGCGCTCGCGCAGGTGCTCCAGACCCCAGGTGCCCAGCTCGGGACCGACCTCGGGGAGGATCTTGTCGGCGGCGTCGACGAGGATGAAGCGCATGTCCTCGCGCTTGACGTTGTTGTAGTACTTGGCCGCGTCGCGGGCCATGTCCTCGACCTCGCCGATCGTCTCGGCGCCGGCGAAGCCGCCGCCGACGAAGACGAAGGTGAGCGCCTTGCGGCGGACGTCCTCGTCGGTGGTGGAGTCGGCCTTGTCGAGCTGCTCCAGCACGTGGTTGCGCAGGCCGATGGCCTCCTCGACACCCTTCATGCCGATGCCGTGCTCCGCGAGACCCGGAATCGGGAAGGTGCGGGAGACGGCGCCGAGCGCGATCACCAGGTAGTCGAAGGGCAGTTCGTAGGTCTCGCCCACCAGCGGCTCGACGACCGCGACCTTGCGGTCCTGGTCGATGGTGGTGACCCGGCCGGTGAGGACCTCCGCCTTGGGGAGCACGCGGCGCAGCGGCACCACGACGTGGCGGGGGGAGATGCTGCCGGCGGCGGCTTCCGGCAGGAAAGGCTGGTACGTCATGTACGAGCGCGGGTCGACGACGGTGACCGTCGCTTCCGCGTAACGCATCTTCTTGAGGATGCGCCGCGCCGCGTACAGGCCGACGTACCCTCCGCCTACTACGAGGATCCTGGGACGCTCCGTGGTGCTCATGCTTCGAGTATTCACCACGCCCGAGGGGGTACCTCGTGAGCCCCTTCACAAGGTTTGCGGTGCCCTCTGCTACACTGCGCCGCTTCGTGATCAGGGCCACAGCACCCGGCGGGAACCCGCGGCGCCCTGCGGGCGTTGAGCGCCCCCTCCGACCAGCGGCGATCGGCATCCGGGGGTACCCCGCCACCTCCCCGCAACACAGCCGAAACACCGGTGCACCAAGGGCTTTGGGGGGTCCGGTGTGCCCCGGCCCCGGGAAGTTGGGCCGTCCGGCGGGAACTTTCATGTGAAGAAATTCACGAACTTTTCGGGGCGGGCGTGTCACGCCCGCCCCGAAGGCCCGCTCAGATGGAAAAGGCCCTGCTCAGGCGATGCTCAGGCAATGCTCCAGGCGATCCCGTCGAGGATGTCGTGCTCCGAGACCACGACCTCCCGGGCGCCCGTACGCTCCATGATCCGCAGCAGCACCAGGGCCCCGGCGCCGATCACGTCGACCCGTCCCGGGTGCATCACCGGGATCGCGGCGCGCTCGGCGTGGGTGGCGGCCAGCAGGCGGGCGCTGATCTCGCGCACCGTCGCGACCGGGATGCGGGAGTGGTGGATGGCGGCCCAGTCGTACTCGGGCAGGTCCAGCGCGATCGCGGCGACCGTGGTGACGGAACCGGCCAGCCCGACGAGGGTGCGGGCCTCGCGCAGCGGGACGGTCTGCTCCGCGAGGTCGAGGGCGGCGTCGATGTCCCGCGTCATGGCGGCGATCTGACGGGCGGTCGGCGGGTCGGTGACCACGCCGTCGTGGACCAGGTGCCGCTCGGTCATCCGCACGCAGCCGACGTCGACCGAACGCGCGGCCCTGACGCGGTCGTCCCCGACGACGAACTCCGTGGAGCCGCCGCCGATGTCCACGACCAGGAAGGGGCGTTCGAGGTCCGTCCGCCCGGTCAGCTCCTTGGTGGCCCCGGTGAAGGAGAACTCCGCCTCCTGGTCGCCGGTGATCACCTCGGGCTCGACGCCGAGGATGTCCACCACCCCGCGCACGAAGTCGTCGCGGTTGGCGGCGTCGCGGGAGGCGGAGGTCGCCACGAACCGGACCTCGCGCGCGCCCAGCTCCCCGATCACGCCCGCGTACTCACGGCAGGCCGCGAAGGTGCGCTCCAGGGCCTCGGGGGCGAGCCGGCCGGTACGGTCCACGTCCTGTCCGAGCCGGACGATGGTCATCCGGCGGTCCAGGTCCTTGATCTCGCCGGTCGCGGGGTCCGCGTCCGCGACGAGCAGGCGGATGGAGTTGGTGCCGCAGTCGACGGCGGCGACCCGGGTCACTCGCCGTCCTCCTGCTGCCCGGCACCGCCGCAGGGGCTCACGCACGGGCCCTTGCGCCACCACTCGGGCAGCATCGCGATCGTCTCGTCGCCCAGCGGGTTCACCCCGGGCCCGGCCGCGAGGGAGTGGCCGACCAGGACGTGCAGGCACTTGACCCGGTCCGGCATGCCGCCGGCGCTGGGGAAGCCCTCCAGGACCTCGATGGCGTCCCGGCGGGCGATGTAGTCCTCGTGCGCGGCGCGGTAGGCGGCGGCCAGTTCCTCGTCCTCGGCGAGTCGGGCCGTCATCTCCTTCATGACGCCCTCGGCCTCGAGGGTGCCGATCGCCGAGGCGGCGCGCGGGCAGGTCAGGTAGTACAGCGTCGGGAACGGAGTCCCATCCTCCAGGCGCGGCGCCGTCTCCACCACGTCGGGGTTGCCGCAGGGGCAGCGGTGCGCGATGGCCCGCAGGCCGCGCGGCGGTCGGCCGAGCTGCTCCTTGAAGGCGGCGATGTCCGCCTCGGTGGGCGGGGCGTGCTCGGTCTGCGGCGGGGGCTTTTCCATGCCTGGGCGTGTCTCTTTCGGGGCTGGCGTCAACGGTGTGCTGCTGCGGCGGCGTCCGCGTGGTCGACGCCGTCCCACAGGTTGGCGTACCAGGGGCGGCGGGCGGCGCTGTCGCTGTGGCGGGCGCCGGAGTCCTCGGGGGCCGCGGCCCCGCTGGGCTCCACCACCGTATACGCCGTCTCGCCCGGCAGTACGTAGTGCAGCCGGGCCCGGGCCTGCGCCTTGACGTACTCCGGGTCCTGCCAGCGGGCCTTCTCCTCGCGCAGCTCGTCCACCCGCTTGCGCGCCTGCTCGGCCTGCTTGCGCTGGTCGGCGATCTGCGAGCGCTGCGCGACGTACTGGCGCATGGGGTAGGCCAGGGCCACGACCAGGGCGCAGACGACCAGCGCCAGCAGCGCGGCCCGGCCGGTCAGCCGGTTGCGGCCGCGGGGCAGCGAGGGCCGAGGGCGGCCGGCCGCGCGGTAGACGCGGGCCTGCGCCTGTGCCCCGAGGGCACGGATGCGCGTCGCGGTGGAGAAGCGATCCGGCACGTGCACCTCCGGTGGGGGTTCGGGTGGCCCTTGCCTGCGCACGGTGCCGCCCGCCGCGGGCGCGGCGGGCGGCACCGGACGGCCGGTCTCAGCCCTTGAAGCGGGGGAACGCGGAGCGGCCGGCGTACACCGCGGCGTCGTCGAGGATCTCCTCGATGCGCAGCAGCTGGTTGTACTTGGCGACGCGCTCGCTGCGCGCGGGGGCGCCGGTCTTGATCTGGCCGCAGTTGGTGGCGACGGCGAGGTCGGCGATGGTGACGTCCTCGGTCTCGCCGGAGCGGTGCGACATCATGCACTTGTAGCCGTTGCGCTGGGCCAGCTCGACCGCGTCGAGGGTCTCGGTCAGGGAGCCGATCTGGTTGACCTTGACCAGCAGCGCGTTGGCGGTGCCGCTGTCGATGCCGCGCTGCAGCCGCTCGGGGTTGGTGACGAACAGGTCGTCGCCGACCAACTGGACCTTGTCACCGAGCTCCTCGGTGATCGTCTTCCAGCCGTCCCAGTCCTCCTCGTTCAGCGGGTCCTCGATGGAGACCAGCGGGTACGCCGCGACCAGCTCGGCGTAGTACGCGGTCATCTCGGCCGCCGACAGGGACTTGCCCTCGAAGGAGTACCCGCCGTCCTTGTAGAACTCGGAGGCGGCCACGTCGAGCGCGAGCGCGATGTCCTGGCCGGGCTGGTAGCCGGCCTTCTTGATGGCCTCGACGATCAGGTCGAGGGCGTCGCGGTTGCTCGGCAGGTTCGGGGCGAAGCCGCCCTCGTCGCCGAGGCCGGTGGACAGGCCGCGCTCCTTCAGGACCCCCTTGAGGGTGTGGTAGACCTCGGCGCCCCAGCGCAGGGCCTCGGAGAAGGACTCCGCGCCCACGGGCGCGATCATGAACTCCTGGATGTCCACGTTGGAGTCGGCGTGCGAGCCGCCGTTCAGGATGTTCATCATCGGGACCGGCAGCACGTGGGCGTTCGGGCCGCCCAGGTAGCGGAAGAGCGGCAGGTCGGAGGCCTCGGAGGCGGCGTGGGCCACGGCCAGCGAGACGCCGAGGATGGCGTTGGCGCCGAGCGAGGACTTGTCCGGGGTGGCGTCCAGGTCGAACATCGCCTGGTCGATCAGCCGCTGCTCGGTCGCGTCGTAGCCGACCAGCTCGGGGCCGATCTGCTCGATGACGGCCAGCACGGCCTTCTCCACGCCCTTGCCCAGGTAACGGCTCTTGTCGCCGTCACGGAGCTCGAGGGCCTCGAACGCACCGGTGGAAGCACCGGAGGGGACGGCTGCACGGCCCGTGCTGCCGTCGTCGAGGCCGACCTCGACCTCGACGGTGGGGTTGCCTCGCGAGTCGAGGATTTCCCGGGCTACGACGACGTCGATGGACGGCACGTGAGTCTCCTTCTGGATGTCTCTTCGTTTCGGCATGAGCCTAACCGACCCGAAAAGCCCCGGCCGGGCACGCTCGGGGGATGGACACGCCCGTGCTCGGAACGGAGGAGAAAGTTCAGCCCGATGTCAGCCCTCGTCCGCCGGGCGCGGGTGGACACCCGGCCCGGCGGCGCGCGGGCGGCTCAGCGGCCGAGGTCCAGGTACGAACCGGGGCTGATCGCGTTCGGGTCGTCGCCGATGACGTCGCGGTTGGCGTCGTACAGGCCGCGCCAGCCGCCCGCCACGTCCTGCTCCATCGCGATCTCGCAGAGCGAGTCGCCCTCCTGCACCAGGTAGCGCTTGCCGGTGGTGCTCTTGGCGCTCGCGTCGTTGTCCCGGCCGGTGTCGGCCTTCCTGGTCTCCGCGCGCGTGTCGGTGGAGAGCGGGATGACGCCCCAGGCCGCCTCGCCCTCCACGAAGTGGGCCGGCAGTCCGCTGGGGCCGTGCTCGAAGGTCCCGGCGGCACCCGTGGTGTCCCCGGTGGCGGGGCCGTCGGTGGCGGTGCCGGCCTCCGGCTTGCGGTGCTTGCCGGTGCCCTTGCCCTCGCCCTTGTCGCCGGCGGAGGGGGTCGCGGACGCGTCGGGGCCCGTGGTCGGGTCGGCGTCCGGGGTGGCGGCGGTGTCGTCGCCGGTGCCCGGGGTGGTGGTGCCGGTGGAGTCGTCGCCGGAGGTGGCGCCGTCGTCGGTGTCCTCGTCGCCGGTGCCGGTGCCGGTGGAGTCGCCCGATCCCTGGTCGTCGTGGCCGTGGCCGCCGTGCAGCAGGTCGTCGAGGGCGTCGGTGAGCCCCGAGGAGTCGGCGCAGCCGGACCAGGCGTCCGGGCCGAGCTCGGCCAGGATCTTCTCGGCCACGGATATCTGCTCGTTGCGGCTGGCGAGGTCAGGACGCTCGGCGTACTGCTCGCCGCCGTACTGCTGCCAGGTCTCCTCGGTGATCTGCAGACCGCCGAAGAACCCGTTGCCGGTGTTCGAGCTCCACAGACCGCCGCTCTCGCACATGGCGACGGCGTTCCAGGTGCTGTTGGCGTCGGCGGCGCTGGCGCCGCTCGCTGCGAAGAGGGGGAGCGTGAGGCCCGCCCCGGTCGCCGCTACCGCGACCATTGCGGTCGGGGCCTGACGCGGCTTGCGGTGTCGGCCGTTCCCGGACTTCAGCATGCGCCATCGCCTTTCACATTCGAATACTGCGATGGCGCCAGACCGTAGCCGCCTTGGCCCATGCATCACAAGTCGATGTCTCACGGATCACGCCAAGATCACGTTCTGACGTCACGTCAGTCACTTTCCGGCGTGAACGCGACGGGCAGGGTGCGCAGACCGCGCATGATCAGGCCGCCGCGCCACCTCAACTCAGCTGGTTCCGCCGCCAGTTGGAGGTCCGGCAGCCGGGTCAGCAGCGTCGCCAGCGCGGCCTGTGCCTCGAGCCTCGCGAGCGGCGCGCCAAGGCAGTAGTGGATGCCGTGACCGTAGCCGAGGTGCTGGTTGTCGCGGCGCGTGAGATCGAGGGCGTCCGGGTCGGCGAAGCGGGCCGGATCACGGTCGGCCGCCGCCAGGACGACGAGCACCGGGTCGCCGGTGGCGACGGACTGCCCGCCGACGGTGAGCGGTTCGGTGGCGAAGCGCCAGGTCGCCAGCTCCACCGGGCCGTCGTAGCGCAGCAGTTCCTCGACGGCGGTGCCCAGCAGCTCGTGCTCGCCGCGGGCGAGGGAGTCCTGCAGCCGCCGCCGCTGCTCGGGGTGGCGCAGCAGCGTGTAGGTGCCGTTGCCGATGAGGTTGACGGTCGTCTCGAAGCCCGCGAAGAGCAGGATGAAGGCCATCGCGGCGGCCTCGTTCTCGGTGAGGTGCTCACCGTGGTCGCTGGCCCGGATCAACCCCGAGATCAGGTCGTCGCCGAGTTCCGAGCGCTTGCGGTGGATCAGTTCCAGCAGGTAGGCGCGCATCTTCTTCACCGAGCGGGCCACTCCCCCGCGCGGCCCGCCGCCGTGCCGGATCATCATGCCCGCCCAGTCCCGGAAGTCGTCCTGGTCCTCGGCTGGGACGCCCAGCAGGTCGCAGATGGCGTAGATCGGCAGCGGGAACGCGAACTCATGGATGAGATCCGCCTCGCCCTTGCCGGCGAAACCGTCGATCAGCCGGTCGGTGAGCTCCTGCACCCGCGGCGCGAACCCGGCCACCCGGCGCGGGGTGAAGGCCTTGGAGACCAGCCGCCGCAGCCGGGTGTGGTCGGGCGGATCGATGTTGAGCAGGTGCGTCATGAGGTCGGCGCTGCGCTCACCCGGAATCCCCACCTTCCCCTTGGCGTGGGCGTGTTCGGAGTGGTGGACGGGGTTCTTGCTGAGCCGCGCGTCGGCCAGCGCCTGCTTGGCGTCCGCGTACCGGGTGACCAGCCAGGCCTCCACCCCGCTGGGCAGGGTCGTGCGGTGCACCGGGGAGTGCTCGCGCAGCCAGGCGTACGCGGGGTACGGATCGGTCGCGAACTGCCAGGTGAACAGCTCGGGGGCGGCCGGGATGCCGGGGTCGGGGGTCACACTGTCATGCACCCCATGACGTTAGCCGGTCGCGGCTGAGCCGGTCGGCGAGCCTGGTCGTCTCCGGGAGGCGGTAGGCGGGGGCGAGGGCGAGCACATGACGGCAGGCGGTGTCCAGGTCGACGCCGTGGCCGGTCGAGACGTAGACCGGCTTCACCCCGGTCTGGGTCCGCAGCACCCGGCCCACCGTCTCCCCCGCGTCCACCAGCGGCGCGCTCGATCCCCGGGCGTCACCGAGGGCGGCCGGGTCCCAGGTGCCGACGAACGGCGTCTTCGCCACCCCCGCGGCCGGCAGGCCGGTGACCACCCCCAGATGGCAGGCGAGCCCGAAGCGGCGCGGGTGCGCCAGACCCTGGCCGTCGCAGAGCAGCAGGTCAGGGGTGACGGAGAGCTTCTCCAGCGCCTCGATCAGCACGGGCAGTTCGCGGAAGGCGAAGAGCCCGGGCACGTACGGGAACGCGGCCCGGGCGGTGGCCGTGACCTGCTCGACCGGGGCCAGCGTCGCGGTGTCGAGCACGACGACGGCGGCGGCGACGGTGTCGCCCTCGGCACCGTGACCGCCGCCGTAGGCGACGTCCAGCCCGGCCACGTAGCGCGGGCGCTGCGGGCCGGGGCCGTGGTGGTCCGCCAGCGGGCGCAGCCGGTCCTGCAGGGCCAGGGCCTCCGCCTCGTCGCGCGGCCAGGCGTGCGGTACGTCGATGCGCATGGCCTGCAGCGTAGGGCGTGCCGCCACGTGAACTCCCCCGTCCGACGCTGGGAGGTGCCCCCAGGTGCCTCGTGGCGGGCCGCTCGGACGATTCGACAGGTCCCCCCGGCCGAAGGCTGGGGGGGCACGTGACGACACGGCCTCAGGGCCGCCTGCGGGCGGCGGCCGGCCCGGGCCGGCCGCCGCGCGGTCAGTGCTCTTCCTTGCCGCTCTCCTCCTGGCCCGGCCCGGAACGGGTCGGCGCGCCTCTGGGGACCCCGCCCGCCCCGCCCGCGGCGCCCGCCGGACGGCGGGTGCCCTCGGGGCTGCGGGCGCCGCTTTCGGGGCTCCGGGCGCCGGGGCCGCCCGTGCCGGGACTTCGGGTGCCGCCCTCCGGGCTGCTCACTCCGTGGGAGCCCCAGTTGCCGAAGCCCTTGAGGGAGTGCGGGAGGCGCCGGATGCCGTCCTGGGGCCATTCGTCCGGCTCCCGCCATTCGGTGAGCGTGTGCCGCTCGCCGTCCTGGTGGCCGGGCCCGTGGTCGGCCGGGGTCTCCCGGCCGTACTCCTGGCGGGTGTGCCACGCCCCGCCACGGGGCTGCGGTTTCTGCTCGGGGGGCGGTTCCTTGCCGCGGGCCCACATCCCGATCGACACGGCGCCGACCAGGATCCCGACCAGGAAGATGCCCACTACCAACGGCGCGATGCCGACGATGTAGTCGTGCGGCACGGCCAGCTGGATCTGTTCCAGTGCTCGCATACGTCCCATTTACCCGCTGTGCCCCAGGCTGACGCACACCAGCGGAAGGAGATGTTCCGCGGCAGGTCAGCCCGTCTTCTCGGCCTCCAGGATCGCGTCCCGGTAGCGGCGCGCGGCGGCGCGCAGGGCGGACTCCGGGTCGATGCCGGCCGCCTGGGCGGCGAGCGCGAGCGCCAGCAGGCGGTCACCGGTGTCGGCGGCGTCCTGGTCCGGCTCGGCCACGGACAGGCCCGCCTGACGGGCCCGGGAGCCGAGCTTGGCGGCGAGGGCGAGCGCGGGCTGGCCGAGGGGGATGCCCTCGGTGACCGAGCCGCGCCGCTTCTCCTCCGCCTTGGTGCGCAGCCAGTGCTCGCGGACGTCCTCAGCCGTCTCGGCGACGGCGTCGCCGAAGACGTGCGGGTGCCGGTGGATCAGCTTGTCCACGATGGTGGCGGCGACGTCGTCGATCGAGAACGGCTCCTCCGGGTCGTCCTGCGCGATCCGCGCGTGGAAGACGACCTGCAGCAGCACGTCGCCGAGCTCCTCGCGCAGGGCCTCCCGGTCGCCCTCCTCGGCGGCCTCGGCGAGCTCGTAGACCTCCTCGATGCCGTACTTCACCAGTTCCTCGGTGGTACGGACGCTGCTCCAGGGGCACTCGCGGCGGATCCGGTCCATCACCTGCACCAGGTCCAGCAGCCGCGCGCCCGGCAGGTCGTAGGAGCCGGGCAGCAGCTCCAGGTCCGGCATGTGGACCCGGCCGGAGCCGCCGAGCCGGGAGAGTTCGTCGGTGACGGCGCGGTCGCCCTCGCCGCCGGCCAGGTAGACCACCGTGCGCCCGCCCCCGGTGAGGTCGACCAGCTCCCGCCCGGTGGGCGCGGACGGCTCGACGGCGACCCCGGCCTCGCGCAGGTACGGCAGCTGCGGATTCCCCGGGTCGGGGCAGACGACCAGGTCGGCGGCGCGCAGCAGCTCCCAGGCGGGCCAGGAGAGCAGGCCGGGGGCGATCCGGTGGGTGGTGGTCAGCAGTACCAGGCGGCCCGGGAGGGCGGAGTCATCGGAGTGGTCCACCCGACGAAACTACCTCGCCGCGGAACGGCACCGGGGCCGGGCCCGCGATCGGACCCGGCCCCGGCCACGCCGCGTCCCGGGCCTGGCCCGGGCCGGCTCAGGCCTGTGCGGAACGGCGGCTGACCTCGGACAGCCACGGGTCCTTGGTGGCGTCCAGGTCGAGCTTGTCGGAGTTCCACTTGCCGTAGCGCGGGTTGACGTCGATGCGGAGGCTCTTCGACGTGTCCCGCAGTACCTTGATCAGCGCCGTCTGGCCCTCGGGGGTCTGCACGTCGGCGCCGTAGTGGGTGGCGACCTTCTGCATCAGCAGGTCGGTGCGGATGCTCTCGTCGATGTCGGCGGGCACCATCGCGTAGGTCTGCAGCAGCTGGGCCTCCAGGGCCTCCTTGCCGCCGGCCTGCTGCTCGCTGTCCGTCCGGGCCTTCTGCAGCTCGCGCCGGCTGACGGAGACGCCGATGTCCTCGGCCGCCCGCTCGATCACCTCGTTCTGCACCAGCCGGTGCACGACGTTGCGCTGCAGATCGCTGCTGGCCTCGATGAGCTGGGCGGCCTGCGGGGTCTTCTCCTGTGCGTCACGCACGGCGGCGACCTTCGCCTGGACCGCCTCCACGGTGATCTGCTCGCCGCCCACGACGGCCGCGGCACCCGCGTGCGGTGTGCCGCAGGACGTCAGCAGTGGCGCTGCGAGCAGCACGGCTGCGGCGGCGGTGACGGAGAGCGCAGTCCTGCGGCGGAGCATTTTTGCCTCCCGGCAAGGGATCGAGCGACGGTGCACGACCTGGCAGTGATGCAGTGATCGAGGATATTGAGCGGGGCGCCGGGATATCCAGCACTCTGCACAACACACTGCGCAAACGATCCGCGGCACCTCAGGTGTCGCAGGCGACACCGTCGCCGTCGCGGTCCAGCGAACGCGAGTAACCGGGGTCGCCGCGGTGCAGCGGGGCGGCGCCCGCCTCGCGGGCCGCGGCGCAGTTCGCGTACGTGGCATCCGGCGCGGGGGCGGTGCCCTCCTTGCCGTCTCCGCCGCCGTCCTCACCGCCGGAATCCGGGCCGCCGGAATCCGGGCCGCCGCCGGACGCCACCGGCTTGCCGGCGTCCGGCAGGGGCTCGTCGGGGCAGGTGTCGAGCACCTTCACCATGGCGGCCTTCTCGGCCTCGGTGACCCACAGCCCGTACTTCTTCTTCACCGCGACCTGGCGCGCCACGTACGGGCAGCGGAAGGCCTTGTCCGGCGGCAGCCAGGTCGCCGCGTCGCCGTCGCCCTTGCCGCGGTTGGTCGGCCCGTCGACGGCGAGGAGGTTGAGCGGGTCGTTGGCGATCTGCCTGCGCTTGTCGCGGGACCAGTACTTGGCGCCCTTCTGCCAGGCGTCGCTGAGCGCCACGACGTGGTCGATGTCGACCGTGCTGCGGCCGCGCGTGAAGTCGATCCGCCTGCCGGTGTACGGGTCGGCGAGGGTGCCCGAGACGACCACGCAGTCCCCGCCCCGGTCGGCGCGGAAGGAGGTGCCGGTGAGGTCGCGGCGGAGTATGTCGTCGCGGGTGCCGCAGCCGTTGTGGTCGGTGTCCGCCCAGGCCGCGCCGAACTCGTCCCGCGCATAGCCCGTCTTGGGGGCTCTGCCCTTCACCGCCAGGTCGCCCACCGCCTTGAGCGCGCTGCCCTTCGGCCCGTCGCTCCCGGCGCCGCTGCCCGTGCCGCTGCCGAGGCCCTCGCCGGTGCAGCCGGCCAGACCCGCGCCGAGCAGCACGGCGACGGCCGCCGCTGCCGTTCCCGCCCTGGTTGTAAGCACCTTGGCACTCTAGGGGGTGGGGCGTACGGCCCGGCAGGGGGCGTCCGGTGGCCGAACCGTGGGGCGTACGGCGCCCGGTGACGGCCCGGCGGGAGGGAAGCCGACGGCCCCGGCGCGGCGTGCGCCGGGGTCGGGGCCGGGGCCGGGGCCAAGACCGGGGAAAGCAGCCGGCGGCCTCAGCCGGCCAGCTTGTCGACGTCGAGGATGTCCTTGGCCGCCGGGGCGGTGACCTCCGCCGGCTCGTCGAAGTCGGAGAAGAGCAGGGTGCCGGGCTCCTTGCCGCCCTTGACGACCACCTTCAGCACATACGGCCTGCCCTCGGTCGCCACGTAGGCGGTGGTGGTCTCGGCGCCGTCCTTGCTGGTGATCGGCACGGCGGGCGTGCCGTCGACGGTGACGGGCTTGCCCTTCTTCCCGCCGAGGTCGCCGTCCGAGTCCTTCTCCAGTTCGGCGAGGAACGCGTCGAGGTCGCAGGTTTCGACGAGGTCCTTGTTGTCCGGCGCGTCGGCCTTGGTCTTCATCCACCGGCCGGCGAGAAGGTCCTTCAGCGCGGCACCGTCGGAGCCCTGTGCCTTCCAGAAGGCGTCGTCGCCCTTCATGTAGAGCGAGGGGCCCGCCTTGACGAGCTGCATGGTGCCGCCCTCGGCGGTGACCTCGCCCTCGCAGTCGCCGGTCCTGCCCATCGTCATACGGAACTTCATCGGCTCGCCGTCGGTGACGCCGTCGAGGGCGACGGTCATCGTCGCAGCGGACTTCATGGCGGCCAGGGACTTCTTGCCGATCGTGGCGACCGGCTGGTCGGCGAGGGCGGTGGAGGCCGGTGCCGCCGTGCCGCCGAGCGGGCCGCAGGCGGCCATGGTGAGGGCGGCGGCGGAGCAGCCGAGGGCCGTGAGCGCGCGGCGAGAGGTGGTCATGTGGGTCGTCCCCCTTGGTGGACAGCGTGTGGATGACGGTTGCGGGCCGGCGGAACGCCGAGGGACTCCGTGAACCGATGGGTCAATCACAGCATGAGCTGTGAACCGAGTCAACATGAGATTTCGATTCACATGGATTCACGGCGTGAAGCCTCGGATCTCGCGTTCACCGGTATGCTCGTGGCCACAGCCGTACCCCGCGCGGGAAGGGAGCCAGCCAGGTGCCGGAGAACGCAAGCGAGGTGACCGCCGCCGGGATCGCGCGGCTGGCCGGGGTGGGACGGGCGGCCGTCAGCAACTGGCGCCGCAGGCACGCCGACTTCCCCAAGCCGGTGGGGGGCACCGACACCAGCCCGGCCTTCGCGCTGCCCGAGGTCGAGAGCTGGCTCCGGGCCCAGGGCAAACTCGCCGAGGTCCCGCTGCGCGAACGGGTCTGGCAGCGGGCCGAGTCGCATCCCGCGGGCACCGCGGCCGCGCTCCGGCAGGCCGGCGCCGTGTGCCTGCTGGTCCGTGAACGCCCCGACGCCGCGCCCCGGATGAAAGGCGCGCAGGACACGGAGGCCGCGGAGGCCGTACGGGAGGTCCTCGAGCGGCACTTCGGGGGACGCTTCACCCCCGGCGCGCCCGTCGACGCCGAACTGCTGCGCGGAGCGGCCGAACTCGCCGCCGGGATGGGACCGCGCCAGGCCTACGAGTTCCTGCTCGGGCGCCATCTGGACGCCAACCCCCGGCAGCACACCCTGACCCCGCCCGCGCCCGCCGAGCTGATGGCCGCGCTGGCCGGCCCCGCCCGTACCGTGCTGGACCCCGCCTGCGGCACCGGCACCCTGCTGCGCGCCGCCGAGGCCCCGCACGAGGTGTACGGCCAGGAGGCCGACCCGGACCTGGCCGCGCTCGCGGCGCTGCGGCTGGCGCTGCACGCCGACCCGGCCGCGGCGGTACGGGTGGCGGGCGGCGACAGCCTGCGCGCCGACGCCTTCCCCGCGCTCGCCGCCGACGCGGTGCTGTGCCACCCGCCGTTCAACGAGCGCAACTGGGGCCACGAGGACCTCGCCTACGACCCCCGCTTCGAGTACGGCTTCCCGGCCCGCACCGAGTCCGAACTCGCCTGGGTGCAGCACTGCCTGGCCCGGGTCCGGGAGGGCGGGACGGTCGTGCTGCTGATGCCGCCCGCCGCCGCCTCGCGCCGCTCCGGCCGCCGGATCCGCGCCGACCTGCTGCGGCGCGGCGCGCTGCGCGCGGTGGTCGCGCTCCCGGCCGGCGCCGCACCCCCGTACGGCATCCCGCTGCACCTGTGGGTGCTCCGCAGGCCGGACGCCGGCACGCCGGCCTCCCCGCACCTGCTGCTGGTCGACACCGCGGGCTCGCAGGACGCCGCCCCCGGGGGCGAGAAGGTGCCCTGGCAGACGGTGCGCGCCACCGTGCTGGACGCCTGGCAGTCCTTCGACCGGCACGGCACCACCGAGGAGCGGCCCGGCGTGAGCCGCGCCCTGAAGGTCATCGACCTGCTCGACGACGACGTGGACCTGGCCCCCGCCCGGCATCTGCCGCCGCCCGCCGCGGGCGGCGGGGCGGCCGAGCTCGCCGGGGTGCGCGACCTGCTGGCGGCCACCCTGCTGCGCACCGCCGAACTCGCCCCCGCCCCCGCCGGGGCGGCCGAGCCCGCCCGCTGGCCGCTCACCACGGTCGGCGAACTGGCCCGCGCCGGGGCACTGGTGCTGCGCGCGGGCGGCAACGGGAGCGCCCGCCCCGACGGCGGTCCCGCCGTGCTCACCGAGCACGACGTCCTCGGCGGCGGCGCGCCCAGCGGCACCCTGCCCGAGGGGCCGCCCGGGGAGGAGCCGGTCCTGACGCAGGAGGGCGACGTCGTCGTCCCGGTGCTCGGCCGGGGTTCGGCCGCGCGCGTCGTCGACGCCGCCACCGCCGGGGCGGCCCTGGGCCGCAACCTCCATCTGCTGCGCCCCGACCCGGCCGCCCTGGACCCCTGGTTCCTCGCCGGCTTCCTGCGCGGCACCGCCAACAACCGCCAGGCCAGCAGCTACGCCTCCACCGCGACCCGGCTGGACGTCCGCCGCCTCCAGGTGCCGCGGCTGCCGCTGGCCGACCAGCGCCGGTACGGGGAGCGCTTCCGCACCCTGGCCGCCTTCGAGGAGGCCCTGCGGCTGGCGGGGCAGTTGGGCGAGCAGTTGGTGCAGGGGCTCTACGACGGACTGACCGACGGCACGGTGCGTCCCGAATAGTTACGGGATCGGGTGACAGCCCGTCGGCGGCGGCGGATACTCTCGCGATACCACTCGCAGCTGTCACCCGTACTGATGTCCCAGGGAGTCCGAGAGCAGTGACGAACGGCCCCGGCCCGGTCCCGCCGTACCCGCCCGCTCAGTCCAAGGCCACGGCGACCACCCTCCGCGCCATCTTCCTCGCGATCACCGCGATCAGCTGCGGCTTCCTGTCCTGCCTCCCCCTGCTGCACCTGGCCGTCCGGCGGCGCCGGGCCATGGACTGGGTCTTCTTCTGGACCGGCACCGCGGTGAGCATCGCCTCCTTCGCGACCATCGGCACGCTGTCGGACGAGAACCCCTGGACCGACGTGGCGCTGCTCACCGTCATCGCCCTCGTCCCCCTGGTCGGCGTCCACTACCTGGTGGCCGATCTGGCGCTGGCCCGGGCCGAAGGGGCGCCCGGCTACCCGTCGTACGCCACGACCGTGCCGTACCCGCCGCCGCACCAGCCGGCCCCGCCGCACCCGCAGGCGGACTACAACCCGTACCGCGCGACCCCGCCGGCACCGACCCCGCCCCCGCCCCCCGCGCCGCAGGCCCACGTGCCGCCGCAGCCGCCCGCACCCCCGCACCAGCCGCGGATCAACCAGGTGCGGGCGGAACTGGACGAGCTGAGCGACCTGCTGCGCAAGCAGGAGGGCGGTCAGTGAACGGACGGATCGTCGCCGGCCGTTACGAGCTGGCCACGGTCCTCGGCCAGGGCGGCATGGGCCAGGTGTGGACCGCGTACGACCGGCGGCTGGACCGGCGGGTGGCCGTGAAGCTGCTGCGCCCGGACAAGGTGGCGGGCGGCGCCGACGCCGAGGAGCTGCGCCGGCGCTTCGTGCGGGAGTGCCGGGTCACCGCGCAGGTCGACCATCCGGGGCTGGTCACCGTCCACGACGCGGGCAGCGACGCCGACGAGCTGTACTTCGTCATGCAGTACGTGGAGGGCGCCGACCTCGCCGACCACCTCGCCGAGCACGACCCCTACCCCTGGCCGTGGGCGGTCGCCGTCGCGGCGCAGCTGTGCGCCGTGCTGGCGGCGGTGCACGCGGTGCCGATCGTGCACCGCGACCTCAAGCCCCGCAACGTGATGGTGCGTCCGGACGGCACCGTGGTCGTCCTGGACCTCGGTGTCGCCTCCGTGCTCGACACCGACACGACCCGGCTCACCCACACCGGCACGCCCATCGGGACCCCCGCGTACATGGCGCCGGAGCAGGCGATGAGCGGCGCCGTCGGACCCCGCACGGACCTGTACGCGCTCGGGGTGCTGCTGCACGAACTGGTCAGCGGCACCGTCCCGTTCGCGGGTTCCACGGCGCTCGGCGTGCTCCACCGGCATCTGTACGAGCAGCCCGTGCCGCTGCGGCAGGTGCGCCCGGAGGTGCCGGAGCCGCTGGAGGCGCTGGTGCTGCAGCTGCTGGCGAAGGACCCGCAGCACCGGCCGTCCGACGCCCAGGAGACCTACCGCAGGCTGGCGCCGCTGCTGCCGGTGCCCGGTTCCGTCCACCGCCCCCTCGGGCCGATGGACCCCACGCGCCCCTTCCTGAGACCGCTCGCCCCCTGGCCGGACCGCCCGGCCGCCCCGTCGCAGCCGACCCCCGCCCCGGGCATGACCGCGGCCCCCGCGGGCCACGGCATCGCGGAGGCGGTCGACGAGGTGAAGCGGCTGCTCGACGCCGGGCGCATCACCCAGGCGGTCGACATCCTGGGCGGCGTGCTGCCGGCCGCCGCGGAGAAGCACGGCGAGCAGTCACCGGTCGTGCGGATGCTGCGCAAGCAGTACGCGGCCACCCTGATGGAGGACGGCCAGTACCGCCGGGCCCTGCCGGAGCTGCGCCGGCTCGCGGACGAACTCGCCGCGGAGTCGGGGCCGCTGGGACGTCAGTCGCTGCAGTACCGCTACGAGGCCGCGCAGTGCCTGGAGCAGTTGGGCGAGGCCCCCGCGGCGCTCGCCGAGTACCGGGCGCTGCTGCCCTCCTTCGAGCAGTACCGCGCCACCGACCCCGATCTGCCGCTGGAGGTGCGGCGCCGCATCGGCCACCTGCTGCTGTCGGTGGGCGACCGCATGGCCGCCCACGACGTGCTGTCCCGTCTGCTGTACGACTCCGACCGGGTGCACGGCCCGCACCACCCCTTCTCGCTGGAGGTCCGGCGGACGCTGACCTGGCTGGGGCAGGTGGGCCGCTAGGCCGTGGCGGTACGGGGCCTACCGTCCGCCGCGGGCGCGCAGGCGGCGGGCCACGCGCACCATCCGGCGCACGGTGGTGTTGCCGCGCAGCCGCTGGGTGGCGCTGAGCGGGCCGCCGCCGGGCAGCCCCAGCGAGGTGAGGCGGCGCCGCCGGAAGTAGTGCTCGGTGTCCGGGCCGAGGTTGTCCCGCAGCCAGGCCGTCGTCTCCTCGCGCAGCCCGGGGTGCATCCTGGGCTGCATGCAGAAGCCCACGGCCCGTACGAGCGCGGCGAGTTCCCCGGCCGCGCCGCCCCGGCCGTCCGGGACGGCGACGTCGGGCACGAGGTGGTCGACGATGGTCAGCGGGACGCGGTTGCTGTTCTGGTAGGGAGTGAGCCGGTCCAGCACCAGCCGGGTCCCGGCCCGTGCGATCGCGACGTCGTAGTAGGCGCTCGCGGTGAGCATCGCGGTGGAGAAGCAGCCGACGACCAGGCGCGGCCGGCAGACCTCGTACAGCGTCTCGGCCAGCAGCGGGCCGTCGAGGACGCGCAGCCGTGCGCCCTCGGCCGCCGCGGCCTCCTCCATCGCCCTGGAGTAGCCTGCCGGCGCCGTGGGGTGGGGCTTGAAGACGATCGAGCGGTGCCCCGCGGCGATCGCGCCGCGGACCATGGTGACGTGCAGCTCCTCTTCCTCCTGCGGGCTGAGGATGCGCAGGGCGGCGAGGTACTGGCCGAGCAGCACCGCGGTCGGCGGGTCCTCGGCGAGCGCGGCGAGCCGGGGGTCGTCCGCCGCCTCGACGGCGATCTCCTTGAGGACGGCCCGGAAGGCGTCGTCGGGGACGAGTTCGGGTTCCGCGCCGGTCTCGGCCAGCAGCAGCGGGCGCAGCCCGGGGACCAGGTCGAGGTGGAGGACCCGCTGGACGCGGTTGCCGAGGGGGCCGGGCAGCTTCTCGCGGGTGGGCCCGTAGCTCATCAGGCCGTCCGCGTACACGTGGACGGCGCTCTCGGCGAAGATCGTGGCGAGCGCGCGTGCCGGGTTGACCTGGATCGACTCCACCACGAGCTCGACGGGGACGTCGCCGAGGCCCCAGGAGTGCCGGAACAGCCGCTGCCAGATGGAGCTCTCGTCCTCCAACGGGGCCCACTTGGATGGGCGGTGCGGGTGGATCACCTCGTTCCACGAGACGACCTCGTCGAAGCGGGTGACGATCCGCCGGTACCCGTACATGTCGGAGAGCTGGACGACCGTCTCGGGGACCGGGGCGTTGTTGCTCACCAGCAGGACGCGCCGGGTGCCGGCACGCGGCCCGAAGGCACCGGCGTCCAGCGCGGCGGCGAGCGTCGCGGCGCCGTAGAGGGTCGAGACCTCGAAGATCTGGGCCCGGTCGTGGTTCATGCTCTCCTCGGCGGGGTCCGCCATGGTCACGGTCATCGTCACGCCGCCTTCCGCGCGCCGGCGCGCAGCCGCAGGAGCACGTCCGCGCGCTGGATGTCCATCTCGGCCAGGGTCCGGTCCAGGACGTCCTGCGGCATGCGGGCCAGCGCCGCGGCGGACTGCCGCCTGAGCTGCCGGCCGGTCTCGGCGTCGTAGCGCCGCACGTTGGACATGTGGAAGGCGATCAGCGCGCAGTAGGTGCGCACGATCTTGGGCAGGAAGCGGTCGGCCTCGCGGTCGGCGAGGACGCCGTCGAGTATCGCGTCGTGGGCCGGTATGAAGTCCAGCTGCCGGCCGTCGCTGATCTGGGTGAGCGAGTCGCTGACCCCGCGCCGGTAGAAGACGCCGAGCGGGCGGATCACCGCGAAGGACTCGGCCGTCAGGTGCAGCCGCCAGACCCACTCGCGGTCCTCCGCGGTCCGCAGGCCGGTGCTGTAGCGCATACCGCCGTCCTCGAAGAGCCGGCGGTGGTAGATCCCGGCCCAGACGAAGGGGTAGTCGACCATGGTGGACACGTGCGAGGGCGCGATCGCGTCGCGCGGGTCGAGCACGGCGTCCCAGCGCCTGGCCGGCGGGCGGTGCACGACCCGCTCGGCGCCGGTGGCCTTGACGTGCCCGGTGCGCACGAAGTCGCAGCCCAGGGTCTCGATGCCGGCGACGAGCTCGTCGAGGTAGCCGCGGGCGTACCAGTCGTCGCCGTCCAGGAAGGTCACGTACTGCCCGCGGGCCGCGTCCAGTCCGGTGTTGCGGGACTGGGCGACGCCCTTGTTCACCTCGTGCCGGATCACCCTCAGGCCCGGCAGCCGGCGCTCCCAGTGGTCGAGGATCTCCGGGGTGCCGTCCGTCGAGTGGTCGTCGACGAGGATGAACTCGGTGCCCTCCCCCGCGTTGTTGGCAAGCCCGCACAACATGTCCGGTGCGTATGCCTGAATATTGCGGAAGGGAACGATTACCGAAAGTTTGGGCACCTGGGAATCCAGACGATCTCGAGGCGGGCCACGGACTCCGGCCCCCCGGACGGTGCCGGAGGGCAAGCGTATAGGACTAGATCCAGAACGGGCGTCGAGAATGCTTCCGCAGGGTGAACACAGGGAATACGGAATGCGAACTCCCGCTTTTCCGCACGTCGCCCGCGGTCCCCTCCGCCCGCCGCCCAGGTCGTTCGCATCCGATTAGATCCTCGTTCACTTGGACGTCACATCCGCTCCCTATGGTGATCGCCTCCGCCCCATGTGCCGTGCGCGTGTCCATGTGCGTCGAGGTGCCCCGGGCGGGGTCTGTTGATCCGCGCGGGAAACCCATGCAGTTCTCCCCAGCGGCCGTGTCATTGTTGGGAGCAGCATGGTCAAGTTCCGGGCTGGATGGCTCGAGAAAAGATTGGACAACGCCGCGGGGGCGGATATTCCGATCGCTTCGGTTTCCGTGGCGGAGTGCGTCCGGTCCTGCGCCGTCCACGGCGGCAAGCTCGTCAAGAACCTGGACTGGAAGAAGGGCCAGCTCGCCGAAGCCATCCGGGAACTTCTCGCCCGGTACGCGGCCGCGATGACCGATCCCGGGGACGCCGCCGCGCTCTCCGGCGGGAAGAGCACCTGGCCGAAGTCGAACCCCGAGGTGTTCGACGCCCTCCTCGAGGTGGGCAACAAGGCCGTGGACGTGCGGGGCGCCGACGAGCTGCGGCTCGCGACGCGCATCACCGAGACGATCTTCGGTGTCCGCAAGCAGTCCCGGGCCGGCTGGCGGCTGCGGGCGCGCCTGATGGACGCGCTGGGCGACGACGCCGCAACCATCGCCGCGTACGAGCGTTTCCTGGCCCTCACGCCCAACGACGACCTCAACGTCGCGGGCCGCATCACCAAGCTCCAGGAGAGCGGCGAGCGCCTGGCCGAGACGCTGGAGCTGCTTGAGCAGGAGGCCCCCGGCGCCCGTGAGTTCAAGGGCGCCCCGGACACCGAGCTGTGGGCGGAGGGCCTGGCCCTCAAGGAGGCCGGCGACTGGGAGCGTGCCGAGCCCCGGCTCGTGGCCGCGCTGGTCTCGATGGCCGAGCAGGACCGTCCCTCCACCTCCGTGCGCGCGGCGCTGACGGACTACGTGAACCTCCGTCTGGAGCGGGACCGCGGCCGGCTGGCCGGCTCGACCCGGCTGCTGGAGCTGTACGCCGACGACCGCCGGCTGCGCGAGCTGGACCCGATCGCGGACCCCGGGCTGACCGGTACCGAGATGGTCGCCCTCAGCGACTTCCGCAACCTGATAGCGGGGAAGACGATCTGCCTGGTCGCCAACTCCCAGCGGGTGGGCACCAGCACGATGGGTCAGGAGATCGACTCCTACGACCTCGTCGTCCGCTTCAACTCCTACCGGATCGAGGCGCCGGCCACCGGCACCAAGACCGACATCCACGCGACGATCCACCTGCACAACTACAACTGGGACAAGAAGGTCGAGACGCGGCTGGTCTTCAGCGGCAGCCACCACCAGTGGCGCAACTCGGTCCGCCGCCGCCTGGTCCCCGGCGCCCAGCGCTACGTGGGCGACCGGACGCTGCGCTGGCCGGTGCGCGAGATCGGCCGGGTCGGCGAGGACGTGATGCCCTCGATCCCCACCAGCGGCTTCAACATGCTGTGGCTGCTGGACTTCCTGGACGTCAGCCCGAAGATCGACCTCATCGGGTTCGACTTCTACGACAGCGGTGCCTACCGCCTTCAGGAAGCCATGAAGCTCCCGATCGCCACCGCGCACGGCTACTCGGACGAAAAGGCCTGGGTCATGGCCCGCGCCCAGGAAGTCACTGAAATGAGGATATCGCTCCGATGACCGCCTCTGTCCCGGTTCCGGCGCCCCGGAGCGAGACGCTGACCGGCAAGCGCCGCGTCGCCTTCGCGTCGTACGTCGACGAGAACTACCTGCCCGGCTTCCTCACCCTGCTGCGCAGCCTGGCACTGACCAACCCGACGGTGTGCGAGGACTTCGTCGTCCTCTACGACGACCTGCAGCCGGCGTCGATCACCGAGATCCGCAAGCTGCACCCGCGCATCGTCATGCGCCGCGTGGTCCCCGAGCGCTACGACGACTTCGTCAAGGGCGACCCGGAGAACTACCTGGTCCGCAAGGCGTACTTCATCCTCGACGTCTTCCGGATCCGCGACTACGACACGGTGATCACGCTCGACACCGACATGGTCGTCCTCGGCGACCTGGCCGAGCTGCTGCGGATGCGGGACGGCGTCGGCGCGGTGCCGCAGTTCCTGCTGGACCAGTCGAAGCTCAACAGCGGCCTGCTGGTGATCCAGAAGGAGTACCTCACCGACGAGTTCTGCGCGCAGATCGACGCCGTCGGCACCGCCGGCACGTACGAGCTCGACAAGCACGACCAGGGCATCCTCAACGCCCTGCTCGCGGGCAAGTTCATCAAGGTCGACCCGCGCTACAACTTCGTGAAGCGCCGCCTGTCCGGGGACCGTTCCCCCGACGAGGAAGACGTCGTCATCCTCCACTTCACCGGCCGCCACAAGCCGTGGAACGGCGGCGAGCACGGCTACTCGGGCGCCGAGGCGGCGTGGAAGGAGTACGACCTCTCCCACGCGGACTTCGTCGAGCGCTTCCTGGCGCTGGACGACGAGAAGCACCCGGACCTGCTGATCCACTTCGGCCGCCACCTCGTCGCGAGCGAGGGCCGGCACGACGGCGTCCGCGAGGTCGCCGAGGCGTACCTGGCCAAGGGCCGCTACGAGGACGCGGTGGAGATCCTCGGCCGCTCCCCCATCCCCGCCGACGAGAGCCGTTCCCACGAGCTGCTCGGCCAGGCGCTGATGGCCACCTCCCGCTACGAGGAGGCCACCGCCCACCTGCTGCTCTCCACGGCGCACGCCCCGGCCGCCGCCCGCCCCTTCGGCCGGCTGGCGAACATGGCGTGGGTCCTCGGCGACAACGCGGCCTCCCGCGACTACGCCCTGGCCGGCCTCAACGCGGACGTCAGCGACCGCGCCTGCCGGATCTCGTACGAGCGCGCGGAGGCGATCGCCGCCCGCCCGGCCGAGGCCGGCAGCCCCTCCGAGCAGCTGGCGCACGTGGCCTTCTACATGGAGCGCCAGGGCAACGCGGGCGACAAGATCCTGCCCGAGACGGTCCGGCTCTGCTTCGGCCCGGACACCGGCGACCGCAGCTGGCACTCCATCCACGCGCACAAGCTCTTCGACGAGGCGGCCCTGGAGCGGGTGAACTCGCGCCGCGGCCTGGTCATCGGCGGCGGCGGCCTGTTCATCCCGGACACCTCTCCGAACGGCAACAGCGCCTGGCAGTGGAACGTGCCGGACCGGCTGCTGGAGAAGATCGACGTCCCGCTGGCGGTCTTCGCCGTCGGCTACAACGCCTTCGACGGCCAGTCGTACACGCGCCGCCGCTTCGAGGAGAGCCTGCGGCTGCTGGTCTCCAAGTCGGCGTTCTTCGGTCTGCGCAACCACGGCTCGGTGGAGAAGGTCCGCGCGCTGCTCCCCGCGGAGCTGCAGGACCGGGTGCTCTTCCAGCCCTGCCCGACCACCGTCTCCCGCCAGCTGGTGCCCGGCTGGCAGGACCCGGTCACGCGCGACGACACGGTGCTGATCAACTGCGCCTACGACCGCGCGGGGCTGCGCTTCGGCCACGACTACGACCACTTCCTGCGGGAGATGGCCACCGCGGTCCGCGCCATCGGCAAGCACGCCGAGGTCCGCTACGCCGCCCACGCCCTGGACGACGAGCGCTTCGTCTTCGACCTGCGGCGTGAGTACGGCATCTCGATGCCGGTCGAGCCGATGTACGACTTCGACACCGACCAGCTGCGCACCGCCTTCGCGCGCACCAAGCTGGTGATCGGCATGCGCGGCCACGCGGGCATGATCCCGTTCGGCTGCGGCACGCCCATCATCAGCCTGATCTCCCACCCGAAGATGGCGTACTTCCTGTCCGACATCGAGCGCCCCGAGTGGGGCGTCTCGGTCCACGACCGGAACCTCGGCGCCATCCTCGCGGAGCGCTCCATCGGCATCCTGGACAACCTGTCGGCAACGGTCGCCGACGTCCACGGACGCCAGGAGGCGCTGTGGAAGGTGACGCAGGACAACGTGGCGAAGCTGAAGACCATCCTCGGCTGAGCCTCCCCGGAGGGCCGGTCGTTCGGTGAGGGGCGCCGTGTCGCTGACACGGCGCCCCTCCTTCACGTCCTCCGCACCTCGCGCGCCGTCGCGCGCGTCCAACCGCTGTCAGAGAGGGAGTCAGCAGTCCATGGAACAGCCGTCCGCCAGACCCGCCGGCACCACCGGTCCCGACCGGGGCAGGGACCCCTGGTGGGACAACGCCCGGTTCGTCTCGGCCACCCTGATCGTGATCCTGCACACGATGGGCAGCATCATGGCGCAGCACCACGCGCTGCACGCCCTGCACGTGTCCACCTGGGCGCTGCGCGTCCCCGCCTTCGTCATCCTCGCCGGGGTCTTCAGCAGCGCCGGGCCGCTGGGCCCGCGCCAGCTGCGCGCGGTGCTGCAGAGCATCGTCGTGCCCGCGCTGCTGTTCAGCGTCCTGTTCTCGCTGGAGGCGTACTGGCTCGGCGCCGAATTCACCCTGCACATCGCGCAGCTCCCGTGGACCCTGTGGTTCCTGATGGCGCTCTTCTTCTGGCGGCTGCTGCTCCCGCTGGTCGTGCAGCTGCGGCATCCCCTGCTCGTCACCACCGTCGTGGCCCTGGCCGTCGGCTACATCGACGAGTTCGGGATGCTCTTCGCCGCCAGCCGCACCCTGGTCTACATGCCGCTGTTCTATCTCGGCTGGAGGATCGGCCAGGGCTCCCTGCGGACCTGGTTCACCAGCCGGTGGAGCCTGCCCCTGGCCGCCGCGGGTCTCGTCGCGGCCGGTGTGGTGGGGTGGCTGTGGCACCGGGACATCAGCGGCGCCTGGCTCTCCATGAGCGACACCTACCGGCCCGAGGACCCCATGAGCCTGCGGTGGGCCTGGCTGATCCGGCTCGCCGTGCTCGCCTCGGCGGCGTTCCTGGTGCTGTGCTTCCTGCGGCTGGTGCCGCGGCGACGCCTGCCGCTGCTCTCCGCGCTGGGCGCCGGCGGCTTCACCATCTACCTGCTGCACCCGCTGTTCATCATGCCGGTGCGGGAGCACGGCCTGATCGCCAAGGTGAACACCCCCCTGGAGCAGATCGGCCTGGTGCTGTGCGCCCTGACCCTGTCGATGGTGCTCGGCTCCACTCTGGTGCGACGGGTGTTCCAGCCGCTGATCCGGCCGCCGGTCACCGGGCTGTTCGCCCGGACGCCGGTCGTCCAGCGGCCCGTGACGGCGCCCTGGGCCGCACCGCTGACACCGCAGGAACAGCCGTCGGCGCCGGAGCCGGCCGTGGCGGCACGCTGAGGTGATCACGACGGAGCCCCCCGCCGCGGCGGGGGCTCCGTCGTCGTACCGGGTCAGCCCAGCCAGCGGTTGAGCCGCAGGCGCGTCCACAGCAGGCTGGCGGCGAAGGAGAGCACCACCGTCCCCGTCACCAGCAGCGTGATCATGACGGCGGCGCCCAGCCAGCCCGCGTCGGCGGAGACGAGGTGCGGGGCGAGCGCCCGCAGGAACATCAGGTGCACCAGGTAGGCGCCGAAGGCCGCACCGCCGAGCCGGGACACCAGCGGCCGCAGGCGCTCGGGGATGCTGATCCGGTTGAGGGCCATCACCAGGGCGCCCGCCAGGAACGGCACGGCCAGCCCCGCGTAGGGCGAGGGGTAGTGCACCCAGTGCTCGTACGCCACGACCGCGGCCCACGCGCAGACCCCGCCCGCCAGCCACATCAGGCGCCGGCGGCGTCCGGTGGTGGCCGCCAGCGGCAGAGCGAGCAGCGCGGAGCCGGCGGCGGCGTAGGCGACCTGGTACGGGGAGAGGTTCCACTCGAAGTCGGGCAGGCCCACGTGGAGGACCTTGCCGACGTCGCCCAGGAAGGTCGGCGCGATGGCCAGCAGGACGAGCAGGCTGCCCAGGGCCCACGGCCGCTTCCCCGCCTTGATCAGGGCGGCGAGCGAGAGCAGCAGGATCACCGGCACATAGGCGTACAGGTACCAGAGGTGGTAGGCGGGCTGGATGGAGCCGAAGAGCGACTCGAAGGCCAGCCGCTGGGTGGGCCGGGAGTTGGTGTCCCGGATCCAGTCCCAGGCGAGGTAGGCGGCGGTCCACACCCCCATCGGCACCACGATGCGGGTCAGCCGTCTGCGGACCTGCGTGCCGTCCCGGGGGGTGGCGCCGACCAGCACGACCCAGCCGGCGATCGCGAAGAAGAGCGGCACCGCGCACCGGGTCAGCCCGTCCGCGACGAGCCCGGTCCAGTAGACGGGCCGGCCCCCGGAGGGCTCGCGGCCCACGGCGTTGAGGAGCTGGCCCGCGGCGTGGCAGACGATGACACCGATGGAGCACAGGACGCGCAGCAGGTCGATGTCGTGTCTGTGCTCACGCGGCCGGGCGGCGGGCGCGGCGGACGCCTCGCTCGTCCCGGTCGCGTGACCGGTGGTGGGGGCGGGGGCGGCGGTGGTCGTCTGGGCGGAGATCGGCGGTCACTCCCGGGTGCGCTCGCGGAGCGCGGCCGGGGTCCGGCCGGGCTCGGGGATCGGATGGTGGTGGTGCGCTGCACGGACACCGCGGGCAGGGGTGTCCGCGGTCCGGTCCGTCGTCGCCGGCACGGTGGGCGGCGGACCGGCGGACCGGGCGGCCGGGCCGTCCGGGCCCGCCGGCCTCGGCACGAGGTTCATCCGCTCTCCGGACCGGGTGGTGTCGAACACTTCATGGACCTGCGTGTACCCCGTTTCCCCGGCTTCGCGCGGGAGATTCCGCGGGCGCCGGCGCCGCGCGTCGCGGTGGCGGGGCTCACGGCCTCCGGCGCCTCGGCGAAGACGGCGATGTCCATGGATCCGTTCCGGTCGCTGTCCGATTTCACCTGCCCCGGCAGACTATGGGACACCGTGGGGGCCGGGGGTGCGAACCTGGTGAAGCCCGGCGCTCCCGCTGTGGCGTCCAGGTGAACCTGGCGTGGAGGAGCACGGGCGTCGCAGGTCACAGGGGGTGGCGTCGCTCATGCGCGGCTCGTTGCCCGGGGCTGCGCCGCCCGGATGTAATCACCGACCAGGGAGCCGAGCAGGGCACCGGCGAGGAGGTCGTCCCGCAGGTGGTCGGCGGTGTAGAGCCGGGCGTGCACCACCTGCGCCTGCATCCAGCGGTACTCGGCGGCGCGCCGCGGGGCGAGGGCACTGAGGACGGCGACGGCCGCCGAGGAGAGCGCGGCGGGCGCCGCCGGGTAGGCGCAGGCGCAGCCGGCGGTCGCAGCGGCCGTCCGGTCGGGGCGCAGAGCCGGGTCGAGGACGGCGGGGCGGTGCCGCCGGTAGTGCCCGGCGAGCCGGTCGTTGATCGTCCCGGCGAGTTCCAGCGCGGCGTCCAGACGGGCCCGGGCGGCCTCGCCCTCGGCCCGGGGCATCAGTTCGCGCTGGTCCTCCAGGTACAGGCGCCAGATGTCGCGCTCCCCGTGGGCGGTCAGCCAGGCGGCGGCCGTCCGGCCGGCGGCGGTCCGCGTACGGGCGAGCCCGCGGACCTGCGCCAGTCCGGCGGCGCGTCCGGCCGCCGGGGGCGGGCCGGGTACCTGCTCCGCCGCCCAGCGGACGAACGCCGGGTCGTCGCGGGCGGTGCCGTGCCCCGCCCGCCACCGGGCGTACAGCGCGTCGGCGGCCCGCCGCTGCCCGTCGAGCCGCGTGGTCCAGTCGCGCAGCTCGGCGTCCGGGAACAGCGGGGGCGGCGGGTCCTGCTCGATCCGCCGCACCGCGGTGCCCGTCCCGGATCCGGCGGGCGCGGTGGCGTGGGTGCCGATCAGGCCGAGGGCGACGGCCGCCGCGGCGGCGAGCGCGACGGCCGGGTACCGCCGGCCCGCACGGGGGGCCCGGGGGCGGGCGGGGGCCCTGCGGTGGGCCGTGCTCACCGCGCGGGCCCGGCCGGGCCGGGGACCCGGGCGGCCGGTCCGGTGCGCACGGGTGCGTGGAAGCAGTGCCGCACCAGGCGGAGCACGTCGTTGCCCGGGAGGCCGGGGACGAGCAGGACCTGTCCCACGACGTACTTGCTGAGCGGCAGCGGCCGCACCCCCAGGTCCATCAGCAGCCGGTCGGCGGTGCCCGGCCGGGGACCGCCCTTGGTCTCGACGAGGACGAAGCCCTGGTCGAGCGCGGCCGTCGCCCGGCCGCGGTGGCAGGTGAGCCGGCCGTCGACGGTGACCCGGCTGCCGGCCGCCAGGTCGGCGAGGGCCGCGCGGACGTAGCGGATCTCCCCCGCGGGGGCCAGCAGCCCGGCGCGGACCGGTACCC
Organism: Actinacidiphila glaucinigra; assembly: GCF_900188405.1. Classification (GTDB taxonomy): domain Bacteria; phylum Actinomycetota; class Actinomycetes; order Streptomycetales; family Streptomycetaceae; genus Actinacidiphila; species Actinacidiphila glaucinigra. The sequence goes on from NZ_FZOF01000002.1 coordinate 120,031, forward strand.
CGGCGCCGCCGAGCACGTCGTCGACGAAGGCGGCCGCCCCGGCGCCGATCAGCCCGTACTCCGAGGCGGCGAGGGTGCGGGCGTGCTTGACCGTGGCGCCGCGGCCGTCCTTGGTCTTGACCTCGACCCGGCACAGCGCGTCCTCGACGTAGAGCCGGGTGCGGACCTTCCAGCGCCTTCTGCGCCCCTGCACATGGGCGTGCCAGGCGCCGAGCCCTGCGGTGTCGAAGTACGTGCTGCGGTAGCCGGTGGTGCGGCGGCCGCCGAGGTCCAGCACGTGGTGCGTCGGCGCCAGGGCGGCGACCAGGCAGCGTGCCGACAGCACCGGCAGCAGGTACTTGCGGTCGACGCGGTGCTGCAGGGCCGCGGCGGCGTCGACCTCGGCGAGGCTCGCCCCCCGCAGCCGGGCCAGCCCGAGCACCTCGGCGAACGGTCCCCGGCCGGTCATACGAGCCTGCTCTCGAGCAGGCCGTCCTGGCCACCCCGCCCGGCGGCCGGCCCCGCCCCGTCGTCCGGCAGACCCCACCCCAGAGGCGAGTCACCGCGGTAGCGAACCGACACCCGGGTCGTCTCGCGCACGAAGTCGACCTCGTCGACGAGCACCGCCAGCGGTTCCTGGCCGAACCGCAGCACGACCTCCCGGTGGACCGCCGCGGGATCGGCGTACAGGCGGTCCAGGGTGAGGCGCACCACCCGGGTCGGCCGGTGGGCGTGCGGGTCGTCGACGACCAGGACGGCCGCGAGCACCAGCGCGTCCAGCGCCACGACCAGCCAGGTCTCCCGCTGCGGCAGACCCCCGCACAGGGCGATCACCAGCGCCGTGAAGGTGTAGGCGACGTCCCGGGCGGTGAAGGCGGTGCTGCGCAGCCGCACCAGGGAGAGCATCCCGAACAGCCCGAAGCCCACTCCGGCCGGGAACGAGCCCGCGCCCATCGCGCTCATCGCCGCGAACAGGCCGACGTTGAGGGACGTCAGCACCAGCGGCATCTGCGGGGCCGGGCAGCCGCGCCGGTAGAGCAGGCCCACCAGCACCATCAGGGCCAGGATGTCCAGCCCCCCACGGGCGAGCAGGTCCCAGGGTCCGTGCGTCATGCGCGGCGCCGGGCGGGCGGGTGTGGTCCGGGCACGTCTTCCTCCGGGGGCTGGGTCATGGGCCCGGGTCCCGGGGATCCGTCCTGGAAAGGGGGATGGGGCGGCGGATCCCCGGGACCCGGGGGTCATCGGTGCGCGGGGCGGAGTGCCCGGCGTGGGCGGGCGCCGACGGACCCGGCGCCGTCCACCAACGCCGGACAGTTCGTCCAGCGATGCCGGACGCTAGCCCTGCGTCCCGCACCGGGCAAGCCGCCCGCAGGCGCCCCCGGACGCCGAACCGGGAGGGAAACCCCAGGCGGGACGGGGGAACCCGGCACCGCGGACGCGTTCCGGCCACCGGACGGCGACACCCGAAGGAGTGAGAGAGGGCCGCGGCGGATGACGCGAGAAGAACCCCGCACCACATCCGGGTGCACCAGCGGTGAACGGACGTACCGGCGGACGGACTTCCGCCGGCCCCACCGGGCACCCGCGACCCCGGGAGCCCCCGGATGAGGCGCGGGGCGCCCGTCGGAACGAGACCGTACCGATACCGCCGGGTCCCGGGGAGTTGGGCGACCGTTCGACTCCCCGACACCCACGTGCCCGATCATCGCGCGGTGTCGAATGAAACAGCCGTGCGACTGCCGTTGCAGCGCAGTTCCGCTTCCCCCGGACACTCCGCCGACGCGCGGGAACACCGCTACGACATCGACCTGATGCGGTTGCTGTGCTCCGCCACCGTCATGCTCGGGCACGTGGGCTCCCAGTTCATCCGCTCGACCGGGAACGACCCGTCCCACGGGGCCGGTTCCTACTGGGCGGGACATGTGGCCGAGGCGGTCAACCCGTTCGCGGTGCCCATGTACTTCGCGATCGCCGGATGGGCGGTACTGGTCGGCGCCCCGCCGCGGGACAGCGCCCGGATGTGGCAGCGGATCGTCCGCAACACCGTCCCGCTCTTCGCGTGGACGGCGGTGTACCTGGTGTGGGCCTGGCTCCGGGACCGCAACGAGCGGCCCATGACCGAGCTCGCGAGGGACTCGCTCCTCGGCTCCGTGCAGCCCGCCTACCACCTGTGGTTCATGTACACCTACATCCCGATCATCGTGCTGCTCGCCTTCGCGATGCTGATCAAGGACGGCAAGCGGCCCTGGGGGCTGGGGGCGGCGCTGCTGGGCATCGCGGTCCTGCCGAGCGTCCTCTCCCTGGTCTCGGACTGGACCCACACCGATCTGCCCCCCGTGGCCTGGGGCGTCGGCACCTACTCCATGGTGTACGCGGTCGGCGGCGCCATGCTCTTCGCCCTCCCGGCCGGCGCCTTCCCCTGGCGCCGGTGGCTGTTCGTCCTCCTGCCGCTCACCATGGCCGCGTGCCTCTGGTACAACACGCGGGTCCACTACGTGATCCCCAACGCCCATGTGTTCGTGGCCCTGATGAGCTTCTGCGTCCTGCTGCTGGTCAGCCGGGTCCGCGTCCCCGAGCGTTTCCAGCCGCGCCTGAAGCACCTGGCCGGCGCGGCGCTGGGCGCGTACATGGTGCACGTGCTCTTCGTCGAGGAACTGGTCCACCGCGTGGTCTCGCCGGACCTGAGCGGGCCGGTGGCCGCGGTGCTGCTGGTCGGGCTGGTCCTGGCGGTGATGGTGCTGTCGTTCTCCACCAGCCTGCTGTGGGGGCGGCTGAACCTCCGCCGCCTGCTGGGCTGAACCGCGGGGCACCACCCGAACGGCAGGGCCCCGTCCGCGCGTCTCGACCTCGCGCGGACGGGGCCCTGCCGCGTCCCCGGAGGGTTCAGCCGTCCAGGACCGCGGTCAGCAACTCGGCCGTCCACGCCAGCAGTTCCCGGCCGACCACCGGCTTGCCGCCGATCCGCGCCGTGGCGGGACGCGGCACGAGGATCTGCCTGGCCGCCTGCTTCACCACCGTGCGGGGGTAGAGGCGGTTCAGCCGCAGCTCCTGCGACTCCCGCAACTCCACCGGCGAGAAGCGGACGTTGCTGCCCTGCAGGGTGATGTCGCTGACCCCGAGACGGCGGGCCAGCAGCCGCAGCCCGGCGACCAGCAGCAGGTTCTCCACCGGCTCCGGGAGCTTGCCGTACCGGTCGGTGAGCTCCTCGCGGACGGCCTTGATGTCCTCCTCGGAGTTCACCGCGGCGATCGACCGGTAGGCCTGCAGCCGCAGCCGCTCGCCCGGCGCGTAGTCGTGCGGGACGTGCGCGTCGACCGGCAGCTCGATCTTGACCTCCAGCGGTGCCTCCTCGGCCTCGCCGCCGCCCTCCTCCAGCGCGGTCCGGTAGTCGGCGACGGCCTCGCCGACCATGCGGATGTACAGGTCGAAGCCGACGCCCGCGATGTGACCTGACTGCTCGCCGCCGAGCAGGTTGCCCGCGCCGCGGATCTCCAGGTCCTTCATGGCGACGTACATGCCGGCGCCCATCTCGGTGTGCTGGGCGATGGTCGCCAGCCGCTCGTGCGCGGTCTCGGTGAGGGGCTTCTCCGGCGGGTACAGGAAGTACGCGTAACCGCGCTCGCGGCTGCGGCCGACCCGGCCGCGCAACTGGTGCAGCTGGGAGAGGCCGAAGGTGTCGCCGCGCTCGACGATGAGCGTGTTGGCGTTGGAGATGTCGATGCCGGACTCGACGATCGTCGTGGAGACCAGCACGTCGAACTTCTTCTCCCAGAAGTCCACCACGACCTGCTCCAGCGCGGACTCGCCCATCTGGCCGTGCGCGGTGGCGATCCGCGCCTCGGGCACCAGGTCGCGCAGCCGCGCGGCGGCCCTGTCGATGCTCTCCACCCGGTTGTGGATGTAGAAGGCCTGGCCCTCGCGCAGCAGTTCGCGGCGGACGGCGGCGGCGATCTGCTTCTCCTCGTACGGGCCGACGAAGGTCAGCACCGGGTGCCGCTCCTCCGGCGGGGTGGTGATCGTCGACATCTCGCGGATGCCGGTGACCGCCATCTCCAGGGTGCGCGGGATCGGCGTCGCGGACATCGTCAGCACGTCGACGTTGGCGCGGAGCTTCTTCAGCTGCTCCTTGTGCTCCACACCGAAGCGCTGCTCCTCGTCGACGATGACCAGGCCCAGGTCCTTGAACTTGGTCTCCGACGAGAACAGGCGGTGGGTGCCGATGACGACGTCCACCGACCCCTCGCGCAGGCCCTCCAGGACGGCCTTGGCCTCGGTGTCGGTCTGGAAGCGGGAGAGCGCCTTCACCACGACCGGGAACTGCGAGTAGCGCTCGGAGAAGGTGCCGAAGTGCTGCTGCACCAGCAGGGTGGTGGGCACCAGGACGGCCACCTGCTTGCCGTCCTGCACGGCCTTGAAGGCCGCCCGCACCGCGATCTCGGTCTTGCCGTAGCCGACGTCGCCGCAGATCAGCCGGTCCATCGGGACCGACTTCTCCATGTCCTCCTTGACCTCGGCGATCGTGGTGAGCTGGTCCGGGGTCTCCGCGTACGGGAAGGCGTCCTCCAGCTCCCGCTGCCAGGGGGTGTCCGGCGCGAAGGTGTGGCCGGGCGCCGCCATGCGGGCGGAGTACAGCCGGATCAGGTCGGCGGCGATCTCCTTGACCGCCTTCTTGGCGCGCGCCTTGGTCTTCGTCCAGTCCGCGCCGCCGAGCCGGTGCAGCGAGGGCGCCTCGCCGCCGACGTACTTGGTGATCTGCTCCAGCTGGTCGGTGGGCACGAAGAGCCGGTCGCCCGGCTGGCCCTTCTTCGCCGGGGCGTACTCGACCACCAGGTACTCGCGGGTCGCGCCCTGGACGGTGCGCTGCACCATCTCCACGTAGCGGCCGACGCCGTGCTGCTCGTGCACGATGAAGTCGCCCGCCTGCAGCGTCAGCGGGTCGATGCTCTTGCGGCGCCGGGACGGCATGCGGCCCATGTCCTTGGTGGAGGACTTCTGGCCGGACAGGTCGGTCTCGGTGAGGACCGCGATCCTCAGCGCCGGGTCGACGAAGCCGCTCTCCAGCGAACCGCAGGCCACATGGACCACGGAGGGCTCGACCGGGCCTTCGAGACCCGTGTCCAGGCGGGCCGCGATGCCCTCGTTGCCGAGCACCTCCACGATGCGGGCGGCGGGGCCGTGGCCCTCGGTGACGAAGACCGCGCGCCAGCCCTCGGCGAGCCAGCCCTTGGTGTCGGCCAGCGCCCGGGCGGTGTCGCCCCGGTAGAGCTCGGGAGCGTGCATGCCGAGCTTGAGGGTGTCGGCGTCCAGCTCGTCATCGGCCGCGAACGGGCTGACCGACCACCAGGGGACGCCCAGCTCACGGGCCCGGTCGCGGACGTCCGCGATGCTCCACAGCGAGGCCGCGCCCAGGTCGATCGGCGCCTCGCCGCCCCCGGCGGAGGCCGCCCAGGAGGCCTCCAGGAACTCCCGGCTGGTCGCCACGAGGTCGGCGGCCCGGGTACGGACCCGCTCCGGGTCGCAGACCACGGTCAGCGACCCGGCCGGCAGCACGTCCAGCAGCAGCTCCATGTCGTCCACCAGCACCGGGGCGAGGGACTCCATGCCCTCCACGGCGATGCCCTGGGCGATCTTGTCCAGCAGTTCGCGCAGCTGCGGGTGCTCCTCCGCCAGCTCGGCGGCGCGGGCCCGCACCTCCTCGGTGAGCAGCAGCTCCCGGCAGGGCGGCGCCCACAGCCCGTGCTCGGCGACCTCCAGCGAGCGCTGGTCGGCCACCTTGAAGTAACGGATCTCCTCGACGTCGTCGCCCCAGAACTCCACCCGGAGCGGATGCTCCTCGGTGGGCGGGAAGACGTCCAGGATGCCGCCGCGCACGGCGAACTCACCGCGCTTCTCCACCAGCTCCACCCGCGCGTACGCGGCGGCGGCCAGGGCGTCCACGACCTCGTTCAGATCGGCGGTCCGCCCGGTCCGCAGCGCCACCGGGACCAGATCGCCCAGGCCCTTGACCTGCGGCTGCAGCACGGAGCGGATCGGCGCGACCACGACACGCACCGGGCCGGCGGTCGGGTCGTCCGCGCTGGGGTGCGCCAGCCGGCGCAGCACGGCCAGCCGGCGGCCCACGGTGTCCGAGCGGGGCGACAGCCGCTCGTGCGGCAGCGTCTCCCAGGCCGGGTACTCCACGACGGAGTCCTCGGGCAGCAGCGACCGCAGTGCCGCGACCAGGTCCTCGGCCTCGCGGCCGGTCGCCGTCACCGCCAGCAGGGTGCGGTCGGCGCGGGCCGCGAGCGCGGCCAGGGCCAGCGGGCGGGCGGCGGGCGGACCCACCAGGTCGACGTGCGGGCGATTGCCGTCCGCGGCACCGCGGACCGCCTCCGCGAGCGCGGGGTCGTCCACGACGACGTCGAGCAGACCGTTGAGGCTCATGTGGCTTTCCGTCCCAAGGGCAGACAGGGCAGGCAGGGCAACGCGAACGGCCCGACGCGTCGAACGAGCCGGGGTGTCCCAGCGTACGGCGCTCCGCGGACACCCGGTGCCGTGAGCTGTGCGGCCGGGTTGTCGTGTGCGGGTTGTTTGCGCCTGCGGCGGGCTGTCCCCCGCCCGCCCTCCCTCCCCCAGCCTTCGGCCGGGGGGACCCCCATCCGGCGCGGTCAGCGCGGGCCTCGCACCGTGTGCCTGGGTCGGTGGCGCGCCGGCGCACTCCCCCAGCCTTCGGCCGGGGGGACCCCCAGAACGCTCGCGGTTGAACCCCACATCATTCGGCACCGGGTCCGCCGCTCGTCTCCCCCAGCCTTCGGCCAGGGGGAGCACCCCGCCACACCCCCTCCGGTCGTATGAGCGCATGACGGGCCGGAGGGGGGTGATGGGGTGCGCCCCTCCCCACACCGCCGGGAACTGCCCTCAGCGGGGGGTCTTTCGGCCGCAGGCCGGGCAAGGGTGCGCGCACCGGTGGCGTGGCCGACTCGCCGGCATCGAGCCGGATGGTGTGGGCGTTGAGTGACGCGTGCGGCACCACCAATGTCGTTCCGATCGCTCGACAGCACCTCGAAGCACTTGCAGACGCGGGTTACGGCGGGCGCGCCACGCACCCAAGGGTGGGCGTCGTCACCGGCCGTCTGCACCCGCGGACGGCAACGAGACCCAGGCCCAAAGGAAAGGCGACCCGCTCCGGCGCCTGAACCCGAGCCACCCACGACCCGCACCCGGCGGACAAGCCCCGCCCCCTCCCTCCCATCCGCAGACGGCGCTTTGCGCCCGCAGGGCGCGAGACGGCGCGACAGCCGGACAAGACCCGCGGCTCGCGGTGACCGGCCGTGGCGAAGGCGCCGACGATCGCCTCGGCGGTCTTCTCCGCCGCGGACTCCTCCACCAGCACGATCGCCGAACCACCGAAGCCGCCGCCCGTCATACGCGCACCGAGGGCGCCCACCTCCACACCGGCCGACACCGGACCGCTCTACCCCCCTCCGGCCGTCATGCGCCCATACGACCGGAGGGGGTGTGGCGGGGTGCTCCCCCCGGCCGAAGGCTGGGGGAGACGAGCGGCGGACCCGGGCGCCGAATGATGTGAGGCCAAACCGCGAGCGTTCTGGGGGTCCCCCCGGCCGAAGGCTGGGGGAGTGCGCCGGCGCGGCACCGACCCAGGCACACGGTGCGAGGCGGTCACTGACCGCGCCGGGCAATCGGGAGGGCGGGCGGGGAAACCCCCAACCGTAACCACGACGCACCCGCACACCACAACGGCCCCGGGCACGCAGAACGCGTACCCGGGGCCGCAGCGCGCTCCGCGCGCTATTCCGTCGCGATCGCGCCGAGCACGTTCATCCGCCCCGCCCGGAACGCCGGCACCAGCGCCGCGACCAGCCCGACGAAGGCCGAGCCGATGAAGACGGTGATGATCGTCGGCCATGGGATCTCCAGGATCCCGAGCCCCTGGAGCGCCAGCAGCTGCTGGGCCGAGGCTCCCCAGCCCATGCCGAGGCCGAGCCCGAGCACCGCGCCGAAGAGGGCGATGACGATCGACTCCAGGCGGATCATGCGCCGCAGCTGCCGCCGCGACATGCCGATCGCCCGCATGAGGCCGATCTCCCGGGTGCGCTCCACCACCGACAGGGCCAGGGTGTTCACGACGCCCAGGATCGCCACGATAATCGCCAGGGCCAGCAGGCCGTAGATCAGGTTGAGCAGCTGGCCGATCTGGTCCTTGAGCATCTGCTTGTAGTCGGCCTGGTTGCGGACCTGGACCTGCGGGAAGTCGTGCAGCGCCTTCTTCAGGCCCGCGTAGGCCGCGTCCTGCCGCCCGTCCTTGGCGGCGGCGAACATGATGTCGTTGATCGGCATCCGGTCGGCCGGGATGTGGCGCGCCGCGGTCTTGATGTTGGTGTACATCGCGCCCTGGTCGAAGACGGTGTCCGCGGAGGTGATGGCGGCGACCGTCAGCGTGGCGGTGTCGCCGTGCTCGAAGCGGACGGAGAGCTTGTCGCCGAGCTTGACCTTGTGCTTGTCGGCGAAGCCCTCGCCGACCGACATCGCGTCGGCCCCGTACGCGGCCGACAGCTCGCCGGCGACCGTCTTGACCTGCAGGTCCTGGGCGTAGGTCGGGTCCGCGGCGGACAGGGAGGTGTCGGACACCGACCCGTCGGGGGCGGTGAGCTTGACGTCGAGGGACTTGTAGTCCGTGACGTGGGCGAGGTCCGGCGCCGCCTTGATGGCCCGCTCGATCTGCGGGGTGATCGGCTGGCCGCTGTCGGAGGCGATGATGAAGTCGGCGCCGACGGACTTGTCGAGCTGGTCGGTCGCCGAGGCCACCATGGAGGAGCCGACCACCGACAGGCCGGCGACGAGCGCCAGGCCGATCATGAGGGCGGCGGCGGTGGCGCCGGTGCGCCGCGGGTTGCGGAGCGCGTTGCGCTCGGCGAGACGGCCGACCGGGCCGAAGACCCGCAGGACGCCCGCGCTGATCACCCGGACGACGACGCCGGCGAGCAGCGGCCCGACGACCACGAAGCCGACCAGGGTGAGCAGGATGCCGAGGCCGAGGAACATCGAGCCGTCCGCGGCCTTGGTGGCCTGCACGGCGGCGAACAGGGCGGCGGCGCCCCCGACGGTGAGGACCAGGCCGATCGCGGCGCGCACCTTGCCGGCCCTGCCGTCGGCGGGGGTGCCGGCGTCGCGCAGCGCGGCCATCGGGGAGACCTTGCCGGCGCGCCGGGCGGGCAGGTAGGCGGCGAGGACGGTCACCACGACACCGAGGACGAGCCCGATGACCGGGGTGGAGGCCTTGACCGTCAGGGACGAGGTGTCGAGGTTCATGCCCACGCTGCCCATGAGGTTCATGAGCAGGACGGCGAGCCCGACGCCGCCGCCGATGCCGAGCACGGAGCCCACCACGCCGAGCAGCAGCGCCTCGACCAGCACCGAGCGGTTGACCTGGCGGCGGCTGGCGCCGATGGCCCGCATCAGGCCGATCTCCCGGGTGCGCTGGGCGACCAGCATCGAGAAGGTGTTGACGATCAGGAAGATGCCGACGAGGACGGCGATCCCGGCGAAGCCGAGCATCGCGTACTTGATGACGTCGAGGAAGCCGCCGATGTCCTTCTGGTTCTCGGCGGTCCACTCGGCCTGGGTCTGCACCTTGTAGCCCGCGGTGGAGCCGAGGGCGGCGGTGACGTTCTTCTTCAGCTGGTCGTCGCTGACCCCGGGCTTCGCGGTCAGGCCGACGCTGCTGAAGACGTCCTTGGCGCCGAGCACCTTGGTCTGGGTGGTGGCGGTGTCGAAGTAGAAGATCGCCGCACCGGGGTTGGTGACCTTGAAGGTGGCGATGCCGCTGATCCGGGCGTGGAACTCGCCGGGGATGGCGATGACGCGCAGTTCGTCGCCGAGTTCGAGGTGCTTCTTGTCGGCGGTGTCGGCGTCGACCATCACCTCGGTGGGTCCGCGCGGGGCGTGGCCGGAGGTGACGTCGACCGAACGCAGCTCCGTGGAGTCCCAGTTGGTGGCGATGGTGGGGGCGCCGGAGGTCGGGCCGAGGTTCTCGCCGGCGGCGTCGGTGACGGTCAGGGTCTGGCTGTTGGCCTCGCCCGTCGCGGACTTGACGCCGTCGATCTCCTTCAGCCGCGCGACCGTTGCGGCCGGCACGGTGGCCGCCTTGGTGGTCATCTGCATCTCGTCGTCGCCGGGCGCGCCCTTGGGCGTGACCGTGACGTCCGACGCGGTGGCGGCGAAGAGCTTGTCGAAGGTGGAGGTCATGGTGTCGGTGAAGACGAGCGTGCCGCAGACGAAGCCCACCGACAGCAGGACGGCGATGGCGGACAGCGCCATGCGCCCCTTGTGCGCGACGAAGTTGCGCATCGAGGTCTTGACGACGGTCACGACGTCCTCCCGCGCGCGTCGAAGTCCTTCATGCGCTCGAGGACGGAGTCGGCGGTCGGGTCCCGCATCTCGTCGACGATCCGGCCGTCGGCGAGGTAGAGCACGCGGTCGGCGTAGGAGGCGGCGACCGGGTCGTGCGTGACCATGACGATGGTCTGACCGAGCTCGTCGACCGAGCGGCGCAGGAAGCCGAGGATCTCGGCGCCGGCGCGCGAGTCGAGGTTGCCGGTCGGCTCGTCACCGAAGATGATCTCCGGGCGGGCGGCGAGGGCGCGCGCCACGGCGACGCGCTGCTGCTGGCCGCCGGAGAGCTGGCCGGGCCGGTGCTTGAGGCGGCCGGCCAGACCGACGGTCTCCACGACGCGCTGCAGCCACTGGGGGTCGGCCTTGCGGCCGGCGATGTCCATGGGCAGCGTGATGTTCTCGGCCGCGTTGAGGGTCGGCAGCAGGTTGTAGGCCTGGAAGATGAAGCCGATCTTGTCCCGCCGCAGCTGGGTGAGCTTCTTGTCCTTCAGCTGGGTGATCTCGGTCTCACCGACCCAGATCCGGCCGTCGCTCACCGTGTCGAGACCGGCGAGGCAGTGCATCAGGGTCGACTTGCCGGAGCCGGACGGCCCCATGATCGCGGTGAACCGGCCGCGTTCGATGTCGACGTCGACCGCGTCGAGGGCCACGACCCGGGTCTCGCCCGAGCCGTACGCCTTGGTGACCTGACGGGCCCGGGCGGCCACGGCCGTACGTTCTCCGCTGCCCCCGGACTTGGGAATCGATACTGCCGTTGTCACGTGGATGCTCCTGTTCGAGTGGTGCGCCGCCGTTTCCGGGCGTGCTTCGTCGCGTACCAAGACTGGCTTCGGGGAGGGGGCCGGAACGATGGTGCGGGTCTCCGTATCGGCCCGGGGGTTACCCCCACCAGAAGGCTAGGGAGCCCAGGAGGGCCCCCTCGTCCTCCGCCGGTACGAACCGGAGGTAGGAAAAAGTCCGGTGCGACCCCTAGGGGGCCTGCATCTTTCGGCTGACCCGGCTCGGGGTCGAGACTGCACCCTCCGGTCGCGGGAGGTTCAAGCCCCGCCGTCCGGCCTGCGGGAACCCCCTGTGCGCGCGGGGGCCGGGCATGAAATCGTGTGTCGTACACACAACCAGGGGGGGTCCCGTGGAGCGCACCGAGCAGAGCGCGGCCGCAGCCGCCACCGCGGCCGCCGAGGGGCCGCGACGGCGCGGTCCGGTGGTCGCCGCGCTGATGCTCGCCATGGCGCTCGCGGCGATGGACTCCACGATCATCTCCACGGCGGTGCCGCAGATCGTCGGCGAGCTGGGCGGCTTCTCCGTCTTCTCCTGGCTCTTCTCCGGCTACCTGCTCGCGGTCACGGTGACCCTCCCGGTCTACGGCAAGCTCGCCGACACCTTCGGCCGCAAGCCCGTGCTGCTGACCGGCATCGGGATCTTCCTGCTGGGCTCGGTGCTCTGCGCCGGGGCGTGGAACATGGCCGGCCTGATCGCCTTCCGCATCGTCCAGGGTCTCGGCGGCGGCGCCATCCAGGGGACCGTGCAGACGATCGCCGCAGACCTGTACCCGCTGAAGGAGCGCGGCCGCATCCAGGCGGCGATCTCCACGGTCTGGGCGGTCTCCGCCGTCCTCGGGCCGCTGTGCGGCGGGCTGTTCGCCGGCTACGCCAGCTGGCGCTGGATCTTCCTGATCAACCTTCCGGTCGGCGCGGTCGCGCTGCTGCTCATCTCCCGGCATCTGCGCGAGCGGGTCGGCGAGCGGACCCGGCACCGGGTGGACTGGCCCGGCGCGCTGCTGCTCTTCCTGTCCGGCGGGCTGCTGATCACCGGCCTCGTCCAGAGCGGGCCCGCCCGGTGGTGGCTGCTCGGCGGCAGCCTCGTCCTGGGCGGCCTCACCGTGTGGGCCGAGCGCCGGGCCGCCGAGCCGATCATCCCCGGCTGGGTCTGGCGGCGCCGGGTGATCGTCGCCGTCAACCTGGCCCTGGGCATGCTGGGCGTGCTGATGGTGGCCCCGACGGTCTTCCTCCCGACGTACGCCCAGACCGTGCTCGGACTCGGGCCGATCGCGGCGGGCTTCGTGCTGTCGGTGATGACGCTCAGCTGGCCCCTCTCCGCCGCCCTCAGCAACCGCGTCTACCTGCGCATCGGCTTCCGCAACACCGCCGCCCTGGGCATGGCGGCCGCCACCGTCGTCCTCGTCGTGCTGGTGATGCTCCCGTACGCCGGTCCCGCCTGGCAGCCCACCCTGGTGATGCTGCTGCTCGGCGGCGCGCTCGGCCTCTTCCAGCTCCCGCTGATCGTCGGTGTGCAGTCCACCGTCCCGTGGAGCGAACGGGCCACCGCCACCTCGTCGATCCTCTTCTGCCGCCAGGTCGGCCAGAGCGTCGGCGCGGCCGTCTTCGGCGCCGTGGCAAACGCCACCCTCGCCTCCCGGCTGCACGGCTCCGGCACCGACCTCGACTCGATCGCCGGCGCCGCCCACGCCGACGAGCAGGTGCGCCGCGCCGTCGCGGCGGCCGTTGACCACGTCTACGTCGGAGCGGCCGTCGCGGCCGTCCTGTCCCTGGCCGCCGTCCTCTTCGTGGCCCCCCGCCGCTTCCCGGTCCTGGAGGACGACCCGGCGGTACGGTGAGCCCGTGGACGCGAAGACCTACGCGCGCATGCGGGCCATCGCCGAGGAGTTGATGGAGCGCGAGGACACCTGGGCCGTGGAGATCGGCGAGGGCGTCATCACGATGATCATGTCGCCGGTGAACCGGCACGAGCTGACCGCCCTGCGGCTGCGACGGCAGATCGAACGGCAGATGGCCGACGATCCGGAGTGGGCCGGGCACGTGGCCCACAGCGGTCCGGAGATCGAGGCGCCCGCCATAGGGCGCATGCGCCGTCCGGACCTCGTCGTCGTGGCCGAACAGGCCCTCGACACCCCCGGTTTCCTCGACACCGCCGACGTCGCCCTGGTGGCCGAGGTCGTCTCCACGTCCAACCCGGAGAACGACTACCGCGAGAAGACCCGGGACTACCCCGCCATGGGCATCCCGCTGTACCTGATCATCGACCCGCGCGACAAGACGCTTGCCGTCCTCTCCGATCCGGGACCGTCGCCCGGCGACGACGGCCCCCGCTACCGGGCCCGCCACGACTACGCCTTCGGCGACGCCGTCGCCGTGGGGCCGTGGGTCGTGGACAGCGGGGAGTTCCCCGCCTACGACGGTTCCTGATCGTCCCCCGATGAGGGGGAGGGAACGTCGGGGGCGGCGGGGTCCGGTTCGTCCTCGGCGTCGGGGACCTCGCGGCCGGTGAGCGCGGCGAGGCTGCCGCGGACGTGGGCAAGGTGCTCGCGGATCTCCTCCCGGCGGACCTCGTGCTCGCGCAGTTCGCGTTCGGCGGCCAGACGGATGCGCTCCTCCCGTACCCGGGCCTGCGCGAGGAGTTCCGCGGCGGTGGTGTCGGCCTCTTCCTGGCGACGCCGGGCGGCCTCCTCCGTCTCCGCCAGCGCCCGGCGGGCGTCGTCCACCATGGCCTCGGCGTAGGAGGTGAGTTCGGCCAGCCGGGAGTCCACCCCGGCCTCGCCCTCGGCGAGTTCGTGCTCCTGGGTGTCGAAGCGCTCGCGGTGTTCCTTCTCCAGTTCGGCGAGCGTGTGTTCGCTGTCCCGGCGGGCGGTGTCGAGGTCCCGGGCGGCCCCGTCCCGCAGCAGCGCGGCCTCCTCGCGGGCCTCGCCGAGGGCGCGCCCGGCGTCGGCCCGGGCCTGCTCCAGCAGCTCCTCGGCCTGCTCGTCCGCGGTGCCGCGGCGGGCGTGGGCGGCCGCGCGTGCCTCGTCCATGAGCGTCCGGCGGGCGGCCTCGGCCGCGTCGTGCGCGTGCCGGGCCTCCTCCTCGGCCTGCTCGCGTACGGAGGTGGCCTCCTCCTCGACCAGCCGCAGCAGGTCCAGGGCGCCCTTGCCGAGGGATTCGTACGTGGGCGGCGAGAGCGTGGAGACCACGTCGCGCAGCGCCGCGCACTCGGCGGTCATCTCGTTGGCCAGGACGGTGAGCCGCGCGGCACGCTCCCAGGCAGCGTCGCGGTCCTCTGACAGCTCCTCCAGGAAGCGGTCGACCTGTTCGGTGCGGTACCCGCGACCACGGACGGTGGCGAAGCCGTGGCCGCCGCGGGGGTGTGCCGTACTCATACCCCCATTCTCGGGGATTTGCCCGATTTGCCCATATCGCGACACTCCGACCGACCCGCCGGCCGGTCGGAGTGACACCGGACAGGGGTCCGGACCAGGCCGGACCGGGCCTAGAGCATCCCGTCCCACATCTGTTCGATGAGCACCGGCCACCAGTGCTCGGGCGAGGCCACCGCGGCCGGGTCGAGCGCGGCCAGCTGGTTCTGGAAGTCGACCGTCCAGCGGCCCGCCTGCTCCGGTGTCAGGCCCAGCCGCCAGCGCCACATCTTCCCGAGCAGCGCGAGGCAGCGGACGAACTCCGGCAGGCTGGTGTTGGCGAACTGCGGCACCGCCGCCGTCCCGCCCGGCCCGGCCTCCAGCGGCACCGCGACGATGTGCGCCGTGCCGTACTGCACGCACAGCTGGCGGCCGAAGTCATTGCCCATCACCAGGTACGAACCCGCGTCCGGGGCCGGCTGCACGCCCCGCTCGGCCGCCAGCTCCGCCAGGGTCGGCACCGGCCGCCCGGGCTGGGCCTGCGCCCAGAAGAACGGGCCGAAGTCCACCGGCAGCCCGGACCAGGTGAGCGTCTGCGCGACGAGGTCCGGCACGCCCTGGCGGGCGACCGCCCGCTGGTCGAAGCGGAACACGCCCTGCGGCCCGAAGGACTGCGCCAGTTCGTGCCCGATCGCGTCCAGCGGGACCGGGGGGACCCGCTGGATCCGGTGCGGCTCGGGCATCGGCACCCGGTGCGGATGGGCGTGCGCCGGGGCGCTCGCCACCTGGTGCAGCTCGCCGAGGTGGGTCAGCAGGTGCTGGACGCCGGCGCGGCGGCTCGCGTGGTCCTTGCCGTACGGGGCGGTGCTGCTGATCCGCACCTGGGGCCAGGTCTCGCGGATCATCCGGGCGCAGTAACCGCCGGGCAGGTCGCAGGACTCCAGCTCCGTGTGCAGCTCCAGCACCGCCTGCGGAGGCACGCCGAGGGCACGCAGCTCGTGCAGGATCTGCCACTCCGGATGCGGTGTGCCGGGCGCGGAGCGGCGGATCAGCTGCTGCTCCGAGCCGTCCTGCGCGCGGTAGCGGAGCACCGCCATGTAACCGGGGCCGACCGTGGGCACCCCGGTGGGCGGCTGGCCCTGGGCCTGCGGCTGCGGCGGCTGGGGGTAGCCGTAAGCCGCGGGCTGCTGCGCCACGGGGCCGGGCGGCGGCGGGGGCGGTGCCGAGGCCCCGGCACCGCTGTCCGGGCGGGACAGCACCGTCGCGGCCCGGTGCACGTCCCCGGCCGCGGGGTTCGGCGGCGCCGGCGGGCCGGGCCGGTCGTCCGCGGGGAGCGCCTGCACGAGCTGCGTGGGCACGTACCCGGCGGCCGGGGTGCCGGGCACTCCCGGACCGGGCGGGGGCGCGGGCGGACCGGGCGGGCCGGCCTTCGAGGTCTCGGCGGCGGCCACGTCGGCGGCGCCGCGGCCCGGGCCGGGCGGCGGCGGGGGCGGCGGGGGCGGTCCGTCCGGGCGGGACAGCATCGTCGCGGCGTGGTGCACGTCCCCGGAGGCGGGCCGGGCGGGGGTGGACGGCGCGGGCGGCGGCGGGGGCGGACCCTGCCGGCCCACCGCGGGCGCCGGGGGCGGCGGGGGCACGGCCGGGCCCCCGAACGGCGAGGGCGGCGGTCCCGGCGGCGAAGGCGTGGCCGGGCCACCCGGGTAGCCGTAGGCGCCGGGCCCGGGGGCCGGCGGCGGAGGCGGCGCGCCCGCACCGGCGCCGGGGTGGCCGTAGCCGCCCTGTGCCCGGGGCGGCGGGAGCGGCGTCCCCGCCTCGTGCACGCCGGGCAGCCGCTCGGTGCTGGCGTCGGCGCTCGTCACCGGCAGCGGGGTGTGGGCGTCGTCCGAGTCGCTGATCGGCGGCGCGTACACGGTCGCCGGCGGCGGCACGGAGGCCCCCGCGCCGTGGCTGTCGTTGGCGTCCCGCCACGCTGCGGGCGGCGGGGTCGGCGCGCCGCCGTACGGCGTCGGCATCGGCATCGGCGGGGTCGGGGTCGGGACGTACGGCTGGGTGGGCGTCGACGGCCCGGGCGTGCTGACGGGAGCCGGGGCGGGCGGCGGGGTCGGGAGGGTGTCGCCGGAGGCCCCTTCCGACGCGCGGCGGTCCGGGATGCCGAGCCGGTCGGCGGCGTCCTGCAGCCACTGCGGCGGGCTCAGCAGGAAGGACGTCGCCTCCAGGTCGATCCGCCGGGGCTGCTCCGGCACGGCGTCCGCGACCGCCTCGGCGGCGGCGCCGTAGGTCTCCTCCCAGCGGCGGACGATCTCGCCCACCGGCAGCGCGGGCCAGAGCGTGGCCTCACCGCTGTCCCGGGCGATGACGATGCGGGTCTCCCCGTCGTCCGAGGTCGGCCCGCCGTCCCTCGGCTCGGACCAGACCACGAAGCCCCGGTCGAACTCCCGCACCCGCACCTCACGTGCGAGGTAGGCGGGGACGTCGGCGTTGATCCACCGCTCGGCGCGCTCCTGCGCCTGCGCGAACGTGACCATGTCCTGCCTCACCCCTCCACCGGGACGGCGCGGGCGAAGCCGCCGTCCACCATCAGGTTCGCCACCGTCTCCAGCTCCGGCGGGTCGCCGGCGAGCGCGGCCAGGAAGGCGTCGAAGTCCTCGCCGCAGGGCAGCAGCAGCCCGGCGGCCCGCTCCTCGGTGGAGCCGAAGGCGCCGTCGGCGTCCCGCACGTCGTCGTACGGGCACAGCCACATGGAACCCAGGTCGGCGCCGCGCGACTTCACCGCGAGCACACCGCCCTGGACGTAGGAGATCGCCAGGTAGTCCTTGGTGAGGTGGTCCCGCAGGCACTTGTTGACGTAGACGAGGTCGTTGGGCGCCGCCTCGTCCCGCACGGTGAAGAAAGGCTGGTCGATCAGGAGTCCCAGCATGGGCAGCAGGGCGACGCCCCGCGGCGCGCTGCCGCCCGCCGCCTTGAGGAAGGTGCGGTACGCGCCGGGCAGCCGGTAGCCGAGCTCCTCCTCGACGTCCCGGACCTGCTGCTCGGTGACGGCGACCCCGTCCTTGCGCAGGCCGAAGTGGACCGGCCGGGTCTCCTGGAGCGGCCGGGTGCCGCGCTTGTCGTGGTCGGCGGAGGCGGTGGTGGCCAGGCCGCCGTGGTGCCGCAGCAATGACTTGACCTCGGCGGGGACCAGTTCCAGACGGCGGCTTCCGGCGACGTGGTGCCAGGTCCACCCGTGCGGCGTGGCGACGGGGGGCAGGCTGCCCCACAGCTCGTGACCGGCGGCGTGCAGCGCGGCGTTGGCCGACACGTAGTCGGTCAGGCGGAGTTCGTCGATGCCGAAGCCGTCCGGCGGCTCGGCGATCTCGGCCGCCGCGCGGGCGTACGGAGAGAAGTCGGGGAAGCCGCGCTCGTCCACGCGTACGCCCTGCGGGTGGCGGGTGCGCCGCACCGGGTCCGGGAAGTGCACGATCTGACCGGCGTAGGCCGCGTTCGGTGGCGCGGCCCGATGCCCGGGCCGACCTGTCGTCATTGCCGATGCCCCCATGCTGGATCCGGTGTTGGGCACAGCCTATGGGGTGTGGCAATAGGCGCTTCCGCTGGTTCAGGTCACGGGTGTACGGCGGCCTCGGCGAGCTTCGCGTGCTGGGCGCGCACGACGGCGAGGGGCGGTCCCCCCGGGTCCCCGGACGGCTTGACGGTGACGTAGGTGGCCGTGCTGCCACCGGTGCGCACGACGGTGACGGTGGCGGTGCCCCTCGCGGCGTCGCCGGTGTCGGCCATCACGTAGGCGGCCGCCTCGTCGCCGGCCTCGGGGGCCTTCGCGGGGCGGACGGCGAAGTGCCGGGTGCGTCCCTCGCCGTCGGTCGCCCCGAAGGAGCGGCACTTCTCCAGGGCGGCGGTGATCCCGCCGACGACATCGGCCGCCTCACCGGTCCGGTGCGCGGAGAGCAGCAGCAGGTCCAGCTCCCCGTCGCCGCCGAGCGCGCCGCGCGTGGTGACCGCGGCGGTCACCTGGGCGCCGAGCGGGCGGGCGGGGCGGCTGCTCACGGGGTCGGACAGCGGGCGGCACACGGGCCGGTCAGCGGTGAGCGAAGCCTCCGAGCCCGAGGCACCGGCGCCCCCCGCGCCGCCGGTCACCACATAGCCGGGCACGTCGGCGGAGGTGATCAGCGCCGCCCTCAACCGGACCCCGTCGAGGGGCTGTTGGGCCTCCGCCGTGGAGGCACCGGTCGAATCCCGGCCGTTGTCGGCGTGCTTGGCACTCTTTCCGTCCGGGCCGGCGCTACTATCCGTACAACCACTGGCCAACGCAAGGAGCAGCACTGCGGCAGCACATCGGACTGCGTTACGCATCTCCCCACAGTGCCGTGACATCCGGCACAAAGTAAACCTCTCACCTCACAACCGACTTCCGTAACGCCTGGTCCGTTTGGCAGTCTTACGCACATAGGGGGACGTCCTCCTCGTGAGGACGGATCGGAGGGCCGTACGAAGATGCTGACGAGAGACGCCGCGGACCCGCGGCTCAACTGGGGAGCCGACGAAGCACCCGCTCCACCGGTGCTGCGCCACCGGCGCGACGGGATCCTGCCGGCGGTCGCCGCCGCGCTGTCCGTCAGGGACGAGGTCCTCACCTGCACCGGCGTCAAGGCCGACCAGCCGCCCCCGCTCCACCCGCTCGTGCAGGACGTCCTCGACACGCTCCCCGTCGCCCAGCGTGAGCGCTTCACGGGACGATGTCCCGAACCGGTGCTGCTGTCCCGCCACCTGACCACCGTCGACGGCGCCCGCAGCAAGCGCGCCGCGCGCAAGCCGCTGACGGCCGGCGAGGCCCGCAAGGCCCTCAAGGGCGCCAAGCTCACCGCCCGCCGCATACGCGAGGACGGCGACCCCGCCCACGGCGCCTACGCCCCGCCCTGCCGCTCCTGCCAGGCGCTGCTCGCGCACTTCGGCGTCCGCGCCTTCGACCCGGGAGCCGGCGCCGAATGAACTCGACCCGCTTCCCCGTCGGCGTCGACGCGGCCCTGCGCTCCGTCGGCTGGCAGCCCGGCCGCTGGGACATCCTGCAGGCCGAGGTCTGGGCCGACACGCTGCGCGCCCACGTCTCCCCCGGCGGCCACCGGCACAGCGTCTTCCCCGCCGCCGTCGAGGCCTGGGCCGAGTTCGGCGGCCTCACCGTGCCGGCCGTCTCCGGGCCCGGCCGCCATGTCGCGCCCAGCGCGGTCCACGTGGACCCGCTCCACGGGCTGCACCTCGCGCGCACGCTCGGCGACCTGGGCCGTGCGCTCGACACGGAGGTCGCCCCTCTCGGGGAGGAGTCCGCGGGGCACGGGCAGCTCGCGATCGACGCGGAGGGCCGCGTCTACTGCGTCGACCACACCGGCGACTACTACCTGGGCCCGACCATCGACGCGGCCCTGGGCGCC
The DNA here is from genome assembly GCF_900188405.1 of Actinacidiphila glaucinigra. Taxonomy (GTDB): domain Bacteria; phylum Actinomycetota; class Actinomycetes; order Streptomycetales; family Streptomycetaceae; genus Actinacidiphila; species Actinacidiphila glaucinigra. The sequence continues at coordinate 139,945 of NZ_FZOF01000002.1, forward strand.
CTCACGACGGGCGCCCGCCCCCACCGCCTCACGACCTGACCGCGCGCCTGCCGTGCCGCTGGGGGTGCCCCCGGTGGTTGTGTGCGGGTCGTTTGCGCCTGCGGCGGGCATCCACCCGCCCTCCCGCCCGATTGCCCGGCGCGGTTGGTGCGGGCCTCGCGCGGTTCGTGGTGGGCCGGGGTCGGGGCCTCCGGGGCTGGGCATTCTGTACCGCATATTTATGTGCATGGCGGGCGGTCCAGGTCCTTGCCGTCTGTGCCGCACAACAAATACACGTCAGCGTCCAGAACGCCCACCCTCCCCCAGCCTTCGGCCGGGGGTGCCCCCAACTCCCCCGCCCCCTCGGTCGGTTCGGCGACCAACGGCCGGAGGTGGGTGGTGAGGAGCGGTCCGGGGGTGCCGCACGCGTCACTCAACGCCCACACCACCCGACTCGATGCAGGCGAGTCGGCCGCGGCACCGGTGCGTGCACTCTTGCTCGACCTGCGGCCGAAAGACCCCCTGCTGGAGGCAGCTCCCAGCGGTGCGGGGAGGGGCACACCCCATCACCCCCCACCGGCCGGCATGCGCCCACACCACCGGAGGGGGTGTGGCGGGGTGCGCCCGGAAACGACGAGCGGCGGACCCGGCGCGGAATGATGCAGGGGTAAACCGCGAGCGTTGAGGACGTGCGCCGCCGCGGCCCCGACCCAGGCACACGGTGCGAGGCCCTCACTGACCGTGCCGGGCAATCGGGAGGGAGGGCGGGGGATGCCCGCCGCAGGCGCAACGACCCGCACCCGACAACCGACCGGCACACAAAAACGCACCCCGGGTCGTACCGCTACGCGGGAAGCATTGCGGAGACGCGGAACCCACCCTCATGCGTCGTGCCGGCGGCGAACCCCCCGCCCAGCGCGGTGACACGCTCCTTCATGCCGACCAGCCCGTTGCCCCCGCTGGGCAGCACCAGCGCGGGCGCGCCGTCGGAGGGCCCGTTCTGCACCAGGACCGCGACCTCCGCCTCGCGGTAGGCGAGACGGATGCGGGCCCGCGCACCGGGCGCGTGCTTGTGCACGTTGGTGAGTGCCTCCTGCACGACGCGGTAGACCGTGGCCTCGACCCGCGCCGCCAGCGGACGCTCCTCCCCCTCGACCGTGAGCTCGACGTCCATCCCGGCGGCCCGCGACTCGTCGAGCAGCCTCCTGAGCTCGGCCAGGCACGGCCCCTGCTCGTCCTCCTCCGCCTCGGCCGCCGCGGCCGGCGCCGCGGGCGCAATCGTTTCCGCAGCGGCCGCCACACGAACCACCGACGCCGCCGACACGGACGCCGCGGGCGCCGCGGCCCGTGCCGCCGTCGCGGGCTCCGCCCGCAGGACGCCCAGCATCTCGCGCAGTTCGTTGAGCGCCTGGCGTCCCATGTCCCCGAGCAGCTGCGCACTGGCCGAGGCCTTCTCGGGGTCCTTGACGGCGATCGCCTGGAGGGCGGCCGCGTGCACGACCATCAGGCTCACCCGGTGCGCGACGACGTCGTGCATCTCTCGCGCGATGCGGGTGCGCTCCTCCATGCGGGCGCGCTCCGCGGAGCTCGTGGCCGTCTCGGCGAGCAGCGACAACTCCCGCTCCAGGCCGTCCGCACGTTCCCGCAGGCTCTCCACCAGCCGGCGCCGGGCGCCGACGTACAGACCGAGCAGCACCGGCGGCGCGGTGACGCCGACCGCCGCGAGCACGGAGGTGAGGGCGACCACGGCCAGCGGCGCGTGGTACGCGGCGGTGCCGAGGTCACCGTGCATCTCCAGGAAGGTGACGATCAGCATGCCGAGCATGGTCATCCCCGACAGCACCGCGATGATCCGCCGCGGTACGTCGGAGGCGGCCAGGGTGTAGAGGCCGACGATGCTGAGCAGGATGCCCATCTGGGCGGGCGTGACGGCGATGGAGACCAGCACGACCAGGACCGGCCAGCGCCTGCGGAGCACCAGCACCGAGCCGACCAGGAGACCGAACAGACCTGTGACGACGGGCGAGATCCCGGTCTTCTCCGCGAAGGCCGCGCCCTCCAGGAGGCATTCCACGGCCGAGACGAAGGCCAGGGAGGCGTCGAGCACCATGCTGCGCCGCCTGGGCCACCACCACGGCCCGGCGGCCCCCCGGCTTCGTCCGCCGGCCCCGTCCGGTACGTACTCCCCCGTCGTACTCATACGGACCAGCCTAGACGCGACGGTGTCCGCCTGGCGGTCAGCCCCGGTCCGGGGAGCGGCCCGGATCTATCCTTGTGCCGTCGGACAGCGCGGTCCGGACAATGCCGCCGCCCATTCCACTGCACTAGGAGCCGCACCTGTGAGCAGCGCCGACAACACGACCGGCAGCGCCCCCCTCCGCGCGGACATCCGCCGCCTGGGAGACCTCCTCGGCGGGACGCTCGTACGGCAGGAGGGCCCGGAGCTCCTCGATCTGGTCGAGAGGGTGCGGGCGCTGACCCGCAGCGACGGCGAGGCCGCCGCCGCCCTGCTCGGCGAGACCGATCTTGAGACCGCGGCCAAGCTGGTACGGGCGTTCTCCACCTACTTCCATCTCGCGAACGTCACCGAGCAGGTGCACCGCGGCCGTGAGCTGCGGTCCCGCCGGGCGACCGACGGCGGGCTGCTGGCCCGTACGGTCGACCTGCTCAAGGACGCCGACCCCGAGCACCTGCGCCAGACGGTGCGCAACCTCAACGTGCGTCCGGTCTTCACCGCCCACCCGACCGAGGCGGCCCGCCGCAGCGTGCTGAACAAGCTGCGGGTGATCGCCGTCCTGCTGGACGAGTCCGGTACGGCGGGCGGGGACCGCCGCCGCGGCGACCTGAGGCTGGCCGAGAACATCGACCTGCTCTGGCAGACCGACGAGTTGCGGGTCGTACGCCCCGAGCCCGCCGACGAGGCGCGCAACGCCATCTACTACCTGGACGAACTGCACGCCGGCGCGGTGGGCGACGTGCTGGAGGACCTGGCGGTCGAGTTGGAGCGGGTCGGTGTGCCGCTGCCCGCGGAGACCCGTCCGCTGACCTTCGGCACGTGGATCGGCGGCGACCGGGACGGCAACCCCAATGTGACCCCGCAGGTCACCTGGGACGTGCTGATCCTCCAGCACGAGCACGGCATCACCGACGCCCTGGAGCTGGTCGACGACCTGCGCGCGGCGTTGTCCAACTCGATCCGCAACTCCGGCGCCTCGCCCGAGCTGCTGGCCGACCTGGAGCAGGACCTGCAGCGCCTGCCGGAGATCAGCCCCCGCTACAAGCGGCTGAACGCGGAGGAGCCCTACCGCCTCAAGGCCACCTGCATCCGGCAGAAGCTGCTCAACACCCGGGACCGGCTGGCCGGCGGCACGCCGCACGTGCCCGGCCGGGACTACCTGGGCACCGGCGGCCTTCTGGCCGATCTGCGTCTGCTGCAGGACTCGCTGCGCGCCAACCGCGGCGAGCTGATCGCCGACGGACGGCTGGACCGCACCATCCGCACGCTCGCCGCCTTCGGCCTGCAGCTCGCCACGATGGACGTCCGTGAGCACGCCGACGCGCACCACCACGCCCTCGGCCAGCTCTTCGACCGGCTGGGCGAGGAGTCCTGGCGGTACGCGGACATGCCGCGGGACTACCGGCGCAGGCTGCTCGCCAAGGAGCTGCGCTCGCGGCGCCCGCTGGCGCCGTCCCCGGCTCCGCTGGACGCGGCGGGGGCGAAGACGCTGGGCGTCTTCGGCACGGTGCGGGAGGCCTTCGAGCGGTTCGGTCCCGAGGTCGTCGAGTCGTACATCATCTCGATGTGCCTGGGCTCCGACGACGTCTTCGCGGCGGCGGTGCTGGCCCGTGAGGCCGGGCTGGTCGACCTCCACGCGGGGGTCGCCAAGATCGGCATCGTGCCCCTGCTGGAGACCACCGACGAGCTGAAGGTCGCCGACAAGCTGCTCGACGAGATGCTCTCCGACCCCTCCTACCGCAAGCTCGTCTCGCTCCGCGGCGACGTGCAGGAGGTCATGCTCGGCTACAGCGACTCGTCCAAGTTCGGCGGCATCACCACCTCGCAGTGGGAGATCCACCGGGCCCAGCGGCGGCTGCGCGACGTGGCGCACCGGCACGGGGTGCGGCTGCGGCTCTTCCACGGCCGCGGCGGCACCGTCGGCCGGGGCGGCGGCCCGACGCACGACGCGATCCTGGCGCAGCCCTGGGGCACGCTGGAGGGCGAGATCAAGGTGACCGAGCAGGGCGAGGTCATCTCCGACAAGTACCTGATCCCGTCCCTGGCGAGGGAGAACCTGGAACTGACGGTCGCGGCCACGCTGCAGGCCTCGGCGCTGCACACCGCGCCCCGCCAGTCCGAGGAGGCGCTGTCGCGCTGGGACGCGGCGATGGACGTGGTCTCCGACGCCGCGCACGGCGCGTACCGGCGGCTGGTGGAGGACCCGGACCTGCCGGCGTACTTCTTCGCCTCCACCCCGGTCGACCAGCTGGCCGAGCTGCACCTGGGCTCGCGCCCCTCGCGCCGCCCGGACAGCGGGGCGGGCCTGGACGGGCTGCGGGCCATCCCGTGGGTGTTCGGCTGGACGCAGTCGCGGCAGATCGTGCCGGGCTGGTTCGGCGTCGGCTCGGGCCTGAAGGCCGCCCGCGAGGCGGGCCGGGAGGCCGACATCGCCGAGGCGTACGAGCAGTGGCACTTCTTCCGGAACTTCCTGTCCAACGTCGAGATGACGCTGGCCAAGACGGACCTGCGGATCGCCGGGCACTACGTCGGCACCCTGGTGCCCGACGAGCTCAGGCACGTGTTCGACGCCATCAAGGCCGAGCACGAGCTGACGGTCGCCGAGGTGCTGCGGATCACCGGTGAGGCGGACCTGCTGGACGCGCAGCCGGTGCTCCAGCAGACCTTCCGGATCCGGGACGCCTATCTGGACCCGATCTCGTATCTGCAGGTGGCGTTGCTGCACCGGCAGCGCGAGGCCGCCGCCCGCGGCGAGGAGCCCGATCCGCTGCTCGCCCGCGCGCTGCTGCTGACGGTCAACGGCGTGGCGGCGGGCCTGCGCAACACCGGCTGACCCTGCCGCGCACACGACGAGGGCGGTGCCCCCGGTGGGGGGCACCGCCCTCGTCGTGTGCGCACGGAGCGGGGGGCGGGATCAGTTCTTGCGGTGGCCGATCAGCCGGGGCCTGGGCTCCAGGCCGGAGAGCCCGTTCCAGGAGAGGTTCACCAGATGGGCGGCGACCTCCGCCTTCTTGGGCTTCTGGGCGTCGAGCCACCACTGCCCGGTGAGCGCGACCATCCCGACCAGCGCCTGCGCGTAGAGCGGGGCGAGCTTGGCGTCGAAGCCGCGCTGCTTGAACTCCATGCCCAGGATGTCCTCCACCTGGGTGGCGATGTCGCTGATCAGCGAGGCGAAGGTGCCGGTCGACTGGGCGACCGGCGAGTCCCGTACGAGGATCCGGAAGCCGTCGGTGTACTGCTCGATGTAGTCCAGCAGTGCGAAGGCGGCCTGTTCCAGCAGTTCGCGCGGATGGCCACCGGTGAGGGCACCGGTGACCATGTCCAGCAGGCACCGCATCTCGCGGTCCACGACGACGGCGTAGAGGCCTTCCTTGCCGCCGAAGTGCTCGTACACCACGGGCTTGGACACACCCGCCTTGTGCGCGATCTCCTCGACGGAAGTGCCCTCGAAACCGCGTTCGGCGAAGAGCGTGCGCCCCACGTCGAGGAGTTGTTCGCGGCGCTCCTTGCCCGTCATGCGGACCCGCCGGGTACGCCGCGACGGCGCACCCTCGCTGCCCCTGCTGCTGCTTCTGCCGTCGCTCACCCGTCAATCATGCCGCTTCGCCGACGCTCTCCTTACGGCGGGCCGCGATCCGGTCAGCGGTCGGCCACCGTACGTCACTGGCCCAGCCGAGGAGTTCGAACCAGCGGATGATGCGGGCGCTGGAGTCGATCTGGCCGCGGAGCACTCCGTGCCGGGCGGAGGTGGGGTCGGCGTGGTGCAGGTTGTGCCAGGACTCGCCGCAGGACAGCACGGCCAGCCACCAGACGTTGCCGGACTTGTCGCGGGAGCGGAAGGGGCGCTTGCCGACCGCGTGGCAGATCGAGTTGATCGACCAGGTGACGTGGTGCAGCAGGGCGACGCGGACCAGGGAGCCCCAGAAGAAGGCGGTGGCGGCGCCGGTCCAGGACATCGTCGCCAGGCCGCCGACCAGCGGCGGGAGCAGCAGGGAGACGGTCGTCCACAGCCAGAAGTCGCGGCTGATCCGGCGGATCGCGGGGTCCTTGATCAGGTCGGGGGCGTACTTCTGCTGGGGCGTCTGCTCCTCGTCGAACAACCAGCCCATGTGGGCCCACCACAGGCCCTTCATCAGGGCGGGGACGCTCTCGCCGTACCGCCAGGGGCTGTGCGGGTCACCGTCGGCGTCGGAGAACTTGTGGTGCTTGCGGTGGTCGGCGACCCAGCGCACGACCGGCCCTTCGACGGCCATCGAGCCGGCGATGGCCAGGGCGATCTTCAGCGGGCGGTTGGCCTTGAACGAGCCGTGGGTGAAGTGGCGGTGGAAGCCGATGGTGATGCCGTGGCAGCCGAGGTAGTACATCCCCACCATCAGGCCGAGGTCGAGCCAGCTCAGGCCCCATCCCCACGCGAGCGGGATCGCCGCGACGAGGGCGAGGAAGGGGATGCCGATGAAGAGTCCGAGGGTGATCTGCTCGAGTGACTGCTTCTTGTCCGCGCCGAGTGTGGCGCGGGGAAGCGGGGCCCCGTCGCCGGCCCCGGGTTCCGGGGACTCGGTGATCACGTCGGTCTGTGTGGTCATGGTGGTCCCTCAATGAAGGTCGGGGGCTACGCCACCGTAACTTACGGCTTCGTAAGTATGGCAGCGCCAAGTGAAGGCCGAACAGAGCGCGCGTGTCGGCGGGAATACGGCTCTTGGCACATGTACCCATGTTTGAGGAGGGGAAGTGCCGATCTTTCTCGTCGCATTGGAGGCGGTCGGTGCGGCATAGTGGTGGGGGCCGAACGGGCACCCTGACGGGTTGTCCTGTTCGGGAGGGGTTTCCATCCGCTGTGGTGTAACGGCAGCACTGAGGGTTTTGGTCCCTTAAGTCCGGGTTCGAATCCTGGCAGCGGAGCACGGACCGAAGGGTCGCGGCAACCGTCGCGACCCTTCCCCGTTCACCGCCCGAAACGCCCCGGTATCCTTCGGGTGACCTTCACCCCACGCCGAGGAGCCCGTTCCGTGAGCGCCCACCGCCCGGCTGCCGTCATCGTTCTCGCCGCGGGTGAGGGCACCCGCATGAAGTCGGCAACCCCCAAAGTCCTGCACGCGATCAGTGGCCGGTCCCTGGTCGGACACGTCGTGGCCGCGGCCCGCGCCCTCGATCCCGAGCACCTGCTGGTCGTCGTCGGCCACGCCCGTGAGCAGGTGACAGCCCACTTGGCCGGGGCCGACGCCGCGGTCCGCACCGCCGTGCAGCACGAACAGAACGGCACCGGCCACGCGGTCCGGGCCGGCCTGGCGGAACTCCCCGAGCTGACCGGCACGGTGGTGATCACCGCGGGCGACACCCCGCTGCTCACCCCGGACACCCTGCGCGCCCTGGTCGAGGCCCACGCCGCCGACGGCAACGCCGTCACCGTGCTGACCGCCGAGGTGCCCGACCCGACCGGCTACGGCCGCATCGTGCGCGGCGCCGACGGCTCGGTGCTGGCGATCGTCGAGCAGAAGGACGCCACCGACGAGCAGCAGGCCCTGCGCGAGATCAACTCCGGCGTGTTCGCCTTCGACGCGCGGCTGCTCGCGGAGGCCCTGGCCAAGGTGACCACCGACAACGCCCAGGGCGAGGAGTACCTCACCGACACCCTCGGCATCCTGCGCGAGGCCGGCCACCGCGTCGGCGCCTCGGTCGCCGAGGACCACCGCGAGATCGCCGGCATCAACAACCGCGTGCAGCTCGCCGAGGCCCGCCGCATCCTCAACGACCGCCTGCTGCGCCGGGCGATGCTGGAGGGCGCGACGATCATGGACCCGGCGTCGACCTGGGTGGACGTCACGGTGGAGTTCGAGCCCGACACCCTGGTGCTGCCGAACACCCAGCTGTACGGCGCCACCCGGATCGCCTCGGGCGCCGAGGTCGGCCCCAACTGCACGCTGACCGACACCCTGGTCGGCCCCGGCGCCACGGTGAGCAACACCGTGGCCGTCGACGCGGAGATCGGCGAGGCCGCCACGGTCGGCCCGTACGCCTACCTGCGCCCGGGCACCCGGCTCGGCCCGAAGTCGAAGGCCGGCACCTACGTTGAGATGAAGAACGCCACCGTCGGCGAGGGCACCAAGGTCCCGCATCTGTCCTACGTCGGCGACGCGACGATCGGCGACCACACGAACATCGGCGCCGCCAGCGTCTTCGTCAACTACGACGGGCAGGCCAAGCACCACACGACGATCGGCTCGCACTGCCGCACCGGCTCCGACAACATGTTCGTGGCGCCCGTCACAGTCGGGGACGGCGCCTACACCGCGGCGGGCTCCGTGATCACCAAGGACGTACCGGCCGGTTCGCTCGCCGTCGCACGCGGCCAGCAGCGCAACATCGAAGGCTGGGTGGCCAGGAAGCGGCCCGGCAGCGCCGCCGCCCACGCCGCCGAACAGGCCCACCAGGCCGCGCCGGAGGCCTGACCGGCGAGGGAGCGGCGGGGCAGTGGCCTTCCCCACGTGCGCGGTCGCTCCGGCCAGCGCGTACCGTGTGAGGTGCACAGAATTCCGCCAGCTCCTCTGACCGAAGGCGAAGCTGCGTTGAACACCAAGGAGACGGTGCAGTGACCGGGATCAAGACGACCGGTGAGAAGAAGCTGATGCTCTTCTCCGGCCGCGCACACCCCGAGCTCGCGGAGGAGGTGGCACGTGAGCTGGGCGTCAACCTTGTGCCGACGAAGGCCTTCGACTTCGCGAACGGTGAGATCTACGTCCGTTTCGAGGAGTCGGCGCGCGGCTCGGACGCCTTCGTGATCCAGAGCCACACCGCCCCCATCAACAAGTGGATCATGGAGCAGTTGATCATGATCGACGCGCTGAAGCGGGCCTCCGCCAAGCGCATCACCGTGGTCGTGCCCTTCTACGGCTACGCCCGCCAGGACAAGAAGCATCGCGGCCGCGAGCCGATCTCGGCCCGTATGATCGCCGACCTGCTGAAGACCGCGGGCGCCGACCGGATCCTCACCGTCGACCTGCACACCGACCAGATCCAGGGCTTCTTCGACGGCCCGGTGGACCACCTGTTCGCGCTGCCGATCCTCGCGGACTACGTGGGCGCGAAGGTCGACCGCTCGAAGCTGACCGTCGTCTCCCCCGACGCCGGCCGGGTGCGCGTGGCCGACCGCTGGTGCGACCGCCTGGGCGCGCCGCTGGCCATCGTCCACAAGCGGCGCGACCCGGACGTCGCCAACCAGGTCACCGTGCACGAGGTGGTCGGTGACGTGCGCGGCCGCATCTGCGTCCTGGTGGACGACATGATCGACACCGGTGGCACCATCTGCGCCGCGGCGGACGCCCTGTTCGCCAACGGCGCCGAGGACGTCATCGTGACCGCCACCCACGGCGTCCTGTCCGGTCCGGCCGCGGACCGGCTGAAGAACTCCAAGGTCAGCGAGTTCGTCTTCACCGACACCCTGCCGACGCCGGGTGAGCTGGACCTCGACAAGATCACGGTGCTGTCGATCGCGCCGACGATCGCCAACGCGGTCCGCGAGGTCTTCGAGGACGGCTCCGTGACGAGCCTCTTCGAGGACGCGCACTGATCACGCGCACCGCGTACTGATCGATTTCCGGGGCGGCCTGCCCGCCGGGTAGACTCTTCGAGTTGCTCGGCGAGGGAGGCCGTCCGCGTTTCCGCGGCAGACTCCGTTATCGACGCGCTCCTCGTAAGTGGAACGGCCCGTCGTGGGCTGGGCGACCGAATGAATTCCCGTCGTCATCACGAGGAGTGTGATCACCGTGTCCGAGGTCAAGATCTCCGCACAGCTGCGCAGCGAGTTCGGCAAGGGCGCCGCCCGTCGCGTCCGCCGCGCCCACCTGGTCCCCGGCGTCATCTACGGCCACGGCCAGGACCCCAAGCACGTCACCCTGCCGGGTCACGAGCTGCTGCTCGCCCTGCGTACCCCCAACGTCCTGATCAGCCTGGACATCGAGGGTGACGGCACCGAGCTGGTCATCCCCAAGGCCGTGCAGCGCGACCCGCTGAAGGGCTTCCTGGAGCACGTCGACCTGCTCGCGGTCAAGCGCGGCGAGAAGGTCACCGTCGAGATCGTGGTCAGCACCGAGGGCGAGCTCGCCCCCGGGGGCAACCTGCTGGAGCACGTGCTCAACGCGCTGCCGGTCGAGGCCGAGGCGACCCACATCCCCGACGGTGTGACCGTCTCCGTCGAGGGCCTGGAGGCCGGCGCCTCCGTCCTCGCCAAGGACATCCCGCTCCCCAAGGGCACCACCCTGGCCGTCGACGGGGAGACCGTCGTCCTTCAGGTCGTCGCCGCCCAGGCCGAGGCTCCCGCCGAGGGCGAGGGCGAGGCCGCCGAGGGCGAGACCGCCGAGGCCGCTGCCGAGTAGTCACGGCAGCACCGCGGTTCCCGGCCGCCGCCCCGCTCCGCGAGGAGCGGGGCGGCGGTCCTGTTGAATGGACGTCATGAGCATGAGCGCAGCGGAAAGCGCCCCCGAGGGGCCCTGGCTGGTGGCCGGTCTGGGCAACCCCGGACCCGAGTACGCCGGCAACCGGCACAACATCGGCTTCATGGTCGCCGATCTGCTCGCCGAAAGGATCGGCGGGCGGTTCAAGACCCACAAGAGCCGGTCCCAGGTCGTCGAGGGACGCGTCGGCGGCCGCCGCGTCGTGCTGGCCAAGCCGATGACGTACATGAACCTCTCCGGCGGCCCGGTGACGGCGCTGCGCGACTTCTACAAGATCCCGCCCGGCAACCTCGTCGCGGTGCACGACGAGTTGGACATCGACTACGCCACCCTGCGCCTGAAGAAGGGCGGCGGCGACAACGGCCACAACGGCCTGAAGTCGATCACCAAGTCCCTCGGCCCCGACTACCTGCGGGTGCGCTGCGGCATCGGCCGCCCGCCGGGCCGGATGCAGGTCGCGGACTTTGTCCTCAAGGACTTCTCCTCGGCCGAGCGCAAGGAACTCGAGTGGTTCGTGGACCGCGCGGCCGACGCGGTGGAGACGCTCATCTGTGACGGGTTGGAGAGGGCGCAGGGCACCTACAACGGTTGACCATCGAAAGGTTGACCGAGTGCCACGCAATGGCCAAGGATCGCCCGCATGGTCAAACGGAGTCTCGCCCGCCGCACCGCCGAGAGCGCCTGGGGGCTGCTGCTGGTCGGCCGCATCGTCCTGCTGAGCGCGCTGGTCCTCTTGATGCTGGCGGCCGGGGTGTGGACCTCGTGGAAGACCGCCCAGCACGTCATGCTCACCAAGGGCCGCGAGCAGGGCACGATGACGGTCTCCGCCTGCGGCGCCGACACCTGCACCGGCCCCTTCGTGCCCAAGGGCCTCGGCTCCGTCCGCGGGAAGGTGACGATCGACAAGGCGGTCACCCACCGCGCCGGTGAGCGGATACCGGTGGCGGTCAAGCCCGGCACCGACGACGTGGTGCGCAGCGGACTCGCCGGCGTGCTGCACGCCTGGGTCCCGCTGGGCGGCGCCCTCCTGCTCGCCGCCCTGGTCCTGGCCGGGGGCCTGCGCTGGCCGCGCACCGCCTGGACCGCCGCCGCGGCCGGCGCCGCACTCCTGGGGGCGGCCTTCCTCACGCTGTGAAGGTGCGTGGCTCGATCGTTACCCCGGATCTTTGGGGCAGTCGTGATGTCGCGGGACCAATGGGGCCGGAGTTTTCTTGACGCCGGGTGAAGCACCGGTGGAATCTGGCCACCTCCCCCCGCATTCCGTCTTTCACACCCTCAGGTGGTATGCCCATGCGCGCCCTCATTCCGGCGTGCGCGGCGACGGTGGCCCTGGCAGCGTCCGTGCTGTTCGCCCCCGCCGCCCTCGCGCACAACGCCCCCGGCGACAACGGCAATGTGAAGATCCACGACGCGAAGACCGGCGAGGAGCTCCACAGGAACGAGCCGCACGTCTGCACCTTCTACCTCGACGGCTTCCGCTTCGACGGTGCCCAGAAGGCCGACTGGCACATCGAACGGTGGTCCCCGACCGACGGCGACAAGGGCGAGACGGTGAAGTCCGGCTCGCTGACGCTCGACGGTTCCGGCCACGAGCGCACGGAGGACCTCGCGCTCCCGGACGGCCACTACAAGCTCTTCTGGAACTTCGACGAGGAGCACGGCCGGGCCAAGCACAAGGTCTTCTGGGTCGACTGCGCGGACAGCGACGGCGGGAACGGCGGCACGGGGACGCAGCCGCCCGGCTCCGGGTCCCCGTCCGCCTCGCAGTCCCCCTCCGGCTCCGCGTCGCCGTCCGCCTCCGCCCCCGGGACCGGTGAGCAGCCGGGCGGCTCGGCCTCCGCCACCGCGGCCCCGTCCGCCACGGACTCCGCAGCCACGGGCTCCGGCGACTCCTCCGGCTCGGAGAGCGGCGGGCTCGCCGAGACCGGCGCGCAGGTCGGCGGCATCGCCCTCGGCGCGCTGCTGCTGGTGGGCGCGGGTGCCGTGCTGGTGACGCGCCGCCGCAAGGGCGCCGGACAGCACTGACCGGAGGCCGGCACCGACCGGCGGCGCCGGCCCCCCGCGAGTAGGGGGGCCGGCGCCGCCGGGGTGTCACGCGGCGTCCACGGATTCCAGGAACTCCAGGCGGTTGCCGAACGGGTCGTCGGTGAAGAAGCGGCGGTGGCCCGGCAGGTCACCGTCCCAGACGACCGCGGTGCCGCGGGACTCCAGCCGGTCCGCGTAGGCCTCGATGCCGCTGACGCGCAAGCCCGGATGGGCCTTCCGGGCGGGGCGGAAGTCCGCTTCGACGCCGATGTGCAGCTGGACCCCGCCGGTGGCGAACCAGCAGCCGCCCCGGGCGGCGAGAACCGGCGGCTTGGGCACCTCGCTCATCCCCAGGACCCCCGCGTAGAAGGCCCGCAGGATCTCCTCGGAGCCGGGCGGGGCGGCGAGCTGGACATGGTCCAGTGCGGTGATCACCGGGGTCACCCCGCCTTCCGTGCGACGGCGAAGATCCGCCGGAAGGGGAAGACGGTGCCGTGCGGCCCCGCCGGGTACGCCTTGCGCAGCAGGTCGCGGTACTGGCCGAGGAACTCCCTGGCGGCCTCCGGATCGTCCTCAAGGGCGGTCAGCACGGGGCGCAGCGCCGTCCCCTTGGTCCATTCGAGCACCGCGTCCTCGCCCTGCAGGAGCTGCACGTACGTGGTCTCCCAGACGTCGACGTCCACCTCGACCTCGGGGATCTCGATGAGCCGCTCCAGGTAGCCGGGGGGCTGGAGGATGTGGACGTAGCGCCGGCCGTGGCCGTCGCCGAGACGGTCGCGCCAGGCCGGGGAGTCGCAGAGGTCGCCGAGCAGGGCGTGGCTGGGCGAGGTGAAGTTGCCGGGGACCTGGAAGGCGAGGACACCGCCGGGGGCGAGGTGCTCGACCCAGAGCGGGAAGCGGTCGGCGTGGCCCTCGACCCACTGCAGGGCGGCGTTGGAGACGATCAGGTCGTAGGTGCCGTCGGGGACCCAGTGGGCGGCGTCGGCGGCGCGGAAGTCGAGGCTGCCGCCCCCGGGGGTGGGGCCCTCGTGCGCTCGGGCGGCCTCCAGCATCTCGGCGGAGCTGTCGAGGCCGGTGATGCGGGCGGCGGGCCAGCGCTCCGCGAGCAGGGCGGTCACGTTGCCGGGGCCGCAGCCGACGTCGGCGATCCGCGGGCTCGCGCCGGGCAGCTCCGGTATCCGGGCCAGCAGGTCGTGGAAGGGGCGGGTGCGGTGGGTGGAGTGGCGGAGATACTGCTGGGGATCCCAGGCTGCTGCGGGCATGTTTCGAACTCCCTGGCGAGAGATGGATCTCTTCCTGCCGCCGACCTTGCCCACAAGGTTCCAGAGCTAATCTCTTGATGTCAAGAGACTTCATGTCGACACAACCACTACACTGATCTCCATGGAGGACGAGGTCGATCGGCTGGTCGCTGCGTGGCGCAGGGAGCGCCCTGACCTCGACGTCGAACCGCTCGAGGTGCTCAGCCGGGTCAGCAGGCTGGCGAGGCACCTGGACCGGGCCCGCCGCCTGGCGTTCTCCGAGCACGGCCTGGAACCCTGGGAGTTCGACGTGCTCACCTCCCTCCGCCGCGCGGGTGCGCCCTACCAGCTCTCTCCCGGGCAGCTGCTGACCCAGACGCTGGTCACCTCCGGGACGATGACCAACCGGATCGACCGGCTCACCAAGAAGGGGCTCGTGGAGCGGCTTCCCGACCCCTCGGACCGGCGCGGCGTCCTCGTACGGCTCACACCGGAGGGACGGGACCGGGCGGACCAGGCCCTGGCGGGCCTGCTGGCCCAGGAGCGGGCCATCCTCGGAGAGCTGTCCGGCCGCCAGCGCGGGGAACTCGCGAACCTGCTCCGACAGTTGACCGCGCCCTTCGACAACATCCCCGGCTGAGGTCGATCACCCGGCGTAATCGTTGGGGAATGATCACAAACGGCCACGCTCCGCCACCGGTTGCACACACATAGTGGCGCACTTAGCGTGATGACCGTGATCGCCGCTTAAAGGCTCAAATGGCCACTTTTGCGGCTGCCGGCGCACCACATTCCGACAACGTCAAGTGGAAGGCGGTCGGGGCGCGTCCGGCTTCCATTTCCCTGGACCCCGCCGGGTCCCGCTCCACCTTGGAGATGCAGATGACTCTGCACACCCGCGCAAGCAAGATAGCCGCAACCGCGGTGACCGGCGCCTTGGCCGGCACCCTCGCCATCGGCACCATGGGCACCGCCTTCGCCACCGACGGCCGGCCTGCCGCCGGGGTGCCTGCCGCTCCTGGACCGGATGGCCAAAGTGAACTCGTTTCCCCTTCCGAGCGTCTCCGGGACCTGTCCCGTGAAGTAGCGGTGGTGTCCGCACGCTCCCCCCACGCGGCCCTGTTCCAGGGCCGCGTCGTCGCCCGTACGGGTCTGCGCGTCCGCGGCGGACCGGGCGTCCAGTTCCCCAGCGTCGGCGTCATCCCCTTCAACGCCCTGGTGGCCATCGTCTGCAAGTCCGTGGGCAGCCCCATCGCCGGCAACCCGCGCTGGTACCAGCTCAGCGGCAACTACTGGGCCTGGTCCTCGGCCCGCTTCGTCGCCAACGTCGGCCCGTCACCGGCCTGGTGCCCCCCGGGTGCCGGCGGGGTCGGCGGGGTCGGCGGGGTCGGCGGGGTCGGCGGTCCCGGCTTCGGCGGTGTCGGCGGCATCGGTGGCGTCGGCGGTGTCGGAGGTGTCGGCGGCATCGGTGGCGTCGGCGGGATCGCCGTCCCCGGCGTCATCGGCGGGATCGGCGGCGTCAACTGCCGCAACAACGGGCACGGTGGCCGCGAGCACAACCGCGGCGACCAGCGCTTCAACGGCGTGGAGGACCCGTTCCGCGAGGACAGCCGTACCGAGGAGCCCCTGGACAGCGTCGCCCTCGCCCAGCGCAGCGACGGCCCGGGCGGCGGCCGCGGTGGCGTCGGCGGGGTCGGCGGCATCGGTGGCGTCGGCGGGGTCGGCGGCATCGGTGGCGTCGGCGGTATCGGTGGCGTCGGCGGAGTCGGCGGAGTCGGTGGCGTCGGCGGTCCCGGCTTCGTCGGTGGCCCCGGTGGCGTCGGCGGTATCGGTGGCGTCGGCGGTCCCGGCTTCGTCGGTGGCCCCGGTGGCGTCGGCGGCATCGGTGGCGTCGGCGGAGTCGGCGGCATCGGTGGTCCGGGCTTCGTCGGCAGCCCCGGCTTCGTGGGCGTCCCGGGCTTCAACGGTGGCTTCAACTGCCGTGACAACGGCCGGGGCGGTAACGGCCGCGGCGATAACGGCCGCGGTGGCAACGGCCGCGGCGACAACGGCCACGGCGGTAACGGCGGTAACGGCCGGGGCGACAACGGCCGCGGCAACAACGAACGTGACCCGTTCGACGACGCCGGTGACAGCCGCCAGAACGACAACGGCCGCGACCCGTTCGACGGCCTCAATGACCGCGGTCAGGAGAACGGTCAGCACCGTGACCGTTCCAACGACCGTGACACCAGCCGCTCGGCGCCGACCACCGGCGTCGGCGGTGACCGCCCGGCGCCGGCAACCGGCGTCGGCGGTGAATGACCGCGGGTATCCGCGGTGACCCGGCGGGTCGCTCTCCCCGGCAACGGGGAGGGCGATCCGCCGCGCGCGATGCCGTCAGGCGTGCTGGACGGGGGCCGCGGAACCGACCCGGCCACCGTCGCCGTCGACCGGGGGCACCCCGGCCCGCCGGGCCAGCGCCACGGCGGCCAGCGTCGAGTGCACGCCCAGCTTTCCCAGCACGTTCTGCATGTGGGTGCGGACCGTGTGCGGCGACAGGTACAGCCGTTCGGCGACCGCCTTGCGGCCCAGACCGGCCACCATGCAGCGCAGCACCTCCTGCTCGCGCGGGGTGAGCGACTCCACCAGCCGCTCGCTCTCCGTGCGGTGCCGGCGGGCGGCCGTCAACTCCCGCAGCACACCGGTGAGCAGCGCGGGCGGCAGGTGCGTCTCGTCGCGCAGCACGCCGCGCATCACGGCCAGCAACCGGGACAGCGAGCAGTCCTTGGCGACCCAGCCGGAGGCGCCGGCCTGCAGGGCCCGGGCCGCGCGGCGCGCGTCGTCCCGCTCCGCCAGCACGACCGTCCGGGTGGCGGGGTGTTCGGAACGCACGCGTTCCACCAGGGCGATGCCGTCGAGTCCGGCCTGCGCGCCGCCGTCGGCCGGGCCCAGCGGGGCAGCCTTGGGCGCGCCCATCACCCGGACCCCCACGGCGGAGGTGGCCCCCAGATCGGCGTCGACCAGCAGTACGTCGTAGCGGCGGCCGTCGGAGGCCGCGCGTTCCAGGCAGCGCTGGGCGGCCGCCCCGCTCCCGGCGGCCGAGACGTCGACGTCCGGTTCGGCCGCGAGGGCGGCCGCGAGCGATTCGGCGAAAATGCGGTGGTCGTCGACGACGAGAACGCGGATTCGTCCCACGGGCCCCACTCCCGGCATTCGGCACTTCCCCCCACGGACGAGGTCGATGTGCACGGAGGGCCGGCACCTGGAGCGGACGCCGCACGCCGCCGGGCTAGCAGCCGTCCCCAACCAGGTGCCGAACCCTTGTGTCTCGCCCCCTGATGCCGCCGGCCCCCACCGGCGCTGCCAAAAAGCGTAGGGGCAGGAGCAGACAAAGGCGCCCGAATGGAAAAACTTGCGGGACGGAGTTCCCCAGGCGCGTGCGGGGCTGTGGCCCGTGGTGCGGTTTTCCACAGCGGTGGACGAAGAGCGGCGCTCGGGGCTTCGGCCCGGCGCCGCGCACGGTGGGTGGGTGCGGGTTCGTCTCGCGCCCTTCGGGCGCACAGCGGCCGGCTGCGGAGGGGAGGGTGGGGGGCCCGCCTTGTCGGCAGTGTGCGGGTGGGTGCATGGCCGGGGTTCAGGCGCCGGAGCGGGGTGCCTTTCCGGTGGCCTGGGGTCTCGTTGCCGTCAGCGGGTATAGACGGCCGGTTGCCACGCCTACTGCCGGTGGAGGGCGTGCCCGCCGTAACCCGCGACTGCGGGTGATTCGAGGTGCTGCCCCGGGCGGTCGGGGGGAGATCGGGCTCGCTTTCAGCAGTACAGCCGTCGGAAGAGGGCCCGATGTCGGATCGGGGAAGCACTCGCAGGCGCCGGTTACGGCGGGCGCGCCACCCACGGAGGGTGGACGTGGTCACCGGCCGCCTGCACCCGCGGACGGCAACGAGACCGGAACCAGACGAACGACCAGTCCCGCTCCCGCGCCTGAACGCCCGCCACGCATCCACCCGCACACCGCAAACAAGCCCCGGGCCCCCACCCTCCCCTCCGCAGCCAGCCGCTGTGCGCCCGAAGGGCGCGATACGGCGCGGCAGCCGAAGAACCGGCAGCAGCACCGCACCGCGCCCCGTCGGACCGGTAGCGCGCCTACACCAGCCGGCGGGCTCCCGCCGACGGCACCGCGGTGAAGACCCGCGGCTCGCGGTGACCGGCCGTGGCGAAGGCGCCGACGATCGCCTCGGCGGTCTTCTCCGCCGCGGACTCCTCCACCAGCACGATCGCCGAACCACCGAAGCCGCCGCCCGTCATGCGCGCGCCGAGGGCGCCCGCCTCCACACCGGCCGACACCACCAGGTCGAGTTCCGGGCACGAGACCTTGAAGTCGTCGCGCAGCGAGGCGTGGCCCTCGGTCAGCACCGGTCCGATGGCGCGGGCGTCGCCCGTCTCCAGCAGTTCCACGACGCGCTCGACCCGGCGGTCCTCGGTGACCACGTGCCGTACCAGCGGGCGCAGTTCGGGGTCCTCGACGCGGGCGAGGGCGTCGCCCAGCCCCTCGTACGGGATGTCCCGCAGCGCGTCCACGCCGAGCAGCGCCGCCGCCTGCTCGCAGCCCGCCCGCCGCTTGCCGTACTCACCCTCGCTGTGGGCGTGGGTGACCCGGGTGTCGACGACGAGCAGCCGCAGGCCCTGGGAGGCCAGGTCGAAGGGGATCTGGCGCTGCGACAGGTCGCGGGTGTCGAGCCACAGGGCGTGCCCCTCGGTGCAGCACGCCGAGGCGGTCTGGTCCATGATCCCGGTGGGGGCGCCCACGTAGACGTTCTCGGCGCGCTGGCAGAGCCGGGCGATCCGCCACCGCTCCAGGCCGAGGCCGTAGAGGTCGTTGAGGGCGACGGCGGTGACGACCTCCAGGGCGGCCGAGGAGGACAGCCCGGCGCCGGTGGGCACGGTGCTCTCGAAGTGGACGTCGGCGCCGGTGATCTCGTACCCGGCGTCGCGCAGTGCCCAGATGACGCCCGCGGGGTAGTCGGCCCAGCCGGCACCGCCGCCGGGTTCGAGTTCGTCGACGTGCAGTTCGACGACGCCGGCGGGGACGTCCGGGGAGCCGGTGTGCAGCCGCAGCCGCCCGTCGGCGCGGCGGGCGACCGCGGCGACGGTGGCGTGCGGCAGGGCGAACGGCATCACGAAGCCGTCGTTGTAGTCGGTGTGCTCGCCGATCAGGTTCACCCGGCCGGGGGCGGCCCAGACGCCCTCGGGGCCGGTGCCGTACGTGGCGCGGAAGCCGTCCTCGCTCACTTGCTGCCCTCCCGGTTCTGCAGGTCCTGCGCGAAGGTCCAGGCGTCGCGGACGATGTCGTCGAGGTCGGTGCGCGAGGGACGCCAGCCGAGGCGCTCCTTGGCCCGCTCGGCGGAGGCGACCAGCACGGCCGGGTCGCCGCCGCGGCGCGGGGCGACGACCTCGGGGACGGGGTGACCGGTGACCCGGCGGACGGTCTCGACGACCTCGCGCACGGAGAAGCCGTTGCCGTTGCCGAGGTTGCAGATCAGGTGCTCGCCGGGGGCCGGCGCGTCGACGGCGAGCAGGTGCGCCTCGGCCAGGTCGGCGACGTGGATGTAGTCGCGTACGCAGGTGCCGTCGGGGGTCGGGTAGTCGTCGCCGAAGACCGAGATGGCCTCCCGGCGGCCCTGGGCGACCTGCAGCACGAGCGGGATGAGGTGCGACTCGGGGTCGTGCCGCTCACCGAACGCCCCGTAGGCGCCCGCGACGTTGAAGTAGCGCAGGGAGACCGCGGCCAGGCCGTGGGCGACGGCCTCGCTGGTGATCATGTGGTCGACGGCGAGCTTGGACGCGCCGTACGGGTTGGTCGGCAGCGCCGGGTCGTCCTCGGTGATCGGGACGGACTTCGGCTCGCCGTAGGTGGCCGCGGTGGAGGAGAAGACCAGCCGCCGCACCCCGGTGTCGCGCATGGCGGTGAGCAGGTCCAGCGTGCCGGCGACGTTGTTGCGCCAGTACTTCTCGGGGTGGACGACGGACTCGCCGACCTGGGAGCTGGCGGCGAAGTGCAGCACGGCGTCGTAGGTGGTGTCGAGCACCTTCGCCGCGTCCTGGACACGTCCCTCGACGAAGTCGGCGCCCTCGGGGACGCCGTCCCGGAAGCCGGTGGACAGGTCGTCCAGGACGGTGACCCGGTGCCCCGCCTCCAGCAGATGGGCCGCCACGACGCTGCCGACGTAGCCGGCGCCTCCGGTGACCAGAACCTTCTTCGGGCGAGGGTCGCTCACAGGGTCACAGCCTTTCTCGGGTTCGACTCGGGGCCACGGTAGCGGCGCCGGATGAACGTCCGCCGGGAACGCGGCACGGCGACGGTCGGGGGAGCGGTCACGGGGACGGTCGCACGGGCGCCGCTCACGGCGAGGCGACCTCCCTCAGGCGGCTCGCGGCGGTCTCCGGCGGCACGTCGTTGATGAAGACGCTCATGCCGGACTCGGAGCCCGCCAGGTACTTGAGCTTGCCCTTGGTGCGGCGGATCGTGAACAGCTCCAGGTGGAGCGCGAACTCCTCGCGCTGCGCGCCGCTGAACGGCGCCTGGTGCCAGCCGGAGATGTACGGGGTCGGCGGCTCCGCCGCGGCCTCCGGCCGGTAGGGGCCCGCGGGACCGAAGAGCCGGTCGAAGCGGCGCAGCAGTTCCAGGTAGATCCCGGGGAACTCGGCGCGGGCCGCCTCGTCCAGACCGGTCAGGTCCGGCACCCTGCGGCGGGGGTAGAGGTGCACCTCGTACGGCCAGTGCGCGGAGTAGGGCACGAACGCCGTCCAGTGCTCGCCCTCCAGGACGATCCGGCTGCCGTCCTCGCGCTCGCGCGCGACGAGGTCGTCGAAGAGGTTGCGGCCGCCGGTGGCCTCGCGGTGCCGCTCCAGCGAACGCAGCATCAGCTCGGTGCGCGGGGTGGCGTGCGGGTAGCCGTAGATCTGGCCGTGCGGGTGGCCGAGGGTGACGCCGATCTCCTCGCCCCGGTTCTCGAAGCAGTAGACCTGCTCGACGCCGGGCAGCCGGGAGAGTTCGGCCGTGCGGTCGGTCCAGGCGTCGAGCACCAGCCGCGCCTGCTCGGGGGTGAGGTCGGCGAACGACCTGTCGTGCCGGTCGGTGAAGCAGACGACCTCGCAACGGCCATGTTTTCCGGTGAGCGAGGGAAAGCGGTTCTCGAAGACGGCCACGTCGTAGTGGTCTTCGGGGATCTCACTCGACCGCCCCTCCCGGGACGGGCAGAGCGGGCACTCGTCCGCGGGCGGGTGGTAGGTGCGGGTCTGTCGGTGGGAGGCGATGGCGACGAAGTCACCGAGCAGCGGGTCGTGGCGGATCTCCGAGGCGCTGGTCACCGGGTCCAGCGGGCGGCGGTCGACCGCGTCGCGGGGCTCGCCGTCGCGCAGGTCGTAGTAGATCAGCTCGCGCCCGTCGGCGAGCCGGGTCGATGTCTTCTTCACCCTGCGGGCTCCTCACCACGCCAACAAACAGAACCAAACACAATGAACCACAACGCAACAGCAACGTCAACGGAGACCCCGTTGCGGGGAGTGATCGAATCATGCAAAACCTGGCAGAAGGGCTACGGCTCCCCACGAACGCGCTCGACTACTCGATCCTCGCGATCTACTTCGTCGTCGTCCTCGGCATCGGCTTCGCCGCCCGCCGCGCCGTCCGGACCAGCCTCGACTTCTTCCTGTCGGGCCGGTCACTGCCCGCCTGGGTCACGGGTCTGGCGTTCATCGCCGCCAACCTGGGCGCGACCGAGATCCTGGGGATGGCCGCCAACGGCGCACAGTACGGCGCGTACACGGTGCACTGGTACTGGATCGGCGCCATTCCGGCCATGGTCTTCCTCGGCCTGGTGATGATGCCGTTCTACTACGGCTCCAAGGTCCGCTCCGTGCCGGAGTTCCTGCTGCACCGCTTCGGACCGGCCTCGCACCTGCTGAGCTCGATCATCTTCGCGGTGTCCGCACTGCTGATCGCGGGCGTCAACCTCTACGCCATGGCGATCGTGCTGGAGGCCCTGATCGGCTGGCCGCAGTGGGTGGCGATCATCGTCTCCGGCTTCTTCGTGCTCTTCTACATCACCCTCGGCGGGCTCTCCTCGGCCATCTACAACGAGGTGCTGCAGTTCTTCGTGATCCTCGCGGCGCTGATCCCGCTCACCGTCGTCGGCCTGAAGCGGGTCGGCGGCTGGTCCGGGCTGACGGACTCGCTCACCGACTCCCACGGCGCCGCGTTCCTCACCGCCTGGGACGGCACCGGCATCGGCTCGCCCAACCCGCTGGGGGCGAACTGGCTGACCATCGTGCTGGGCCTCGGCTTCGTCCTCAGTTTCGGATACTGGACGACCAACTTCGCCGAGGTGCAGCGCGCCCTGTCCGCCAAGAACCTGTCGGCCGCCCAGCGCACCCCGCTCATCGCCGCGTACCCCAAGATCTTCATCCCGCTGATCGTGGTCCTGCCGGGGCTGATCGCGCTCGTGATGGAGCCGGGCATCGGCAAGCCGGGCAGCGGGCTCCAGTACAACGACGCGATCCCGGTGCTCATGCGCGACCTGCTCCCCAACGGCGTCCTCGGTATCGCGATCACCGGCCTGCTCGCCGCCTTCATGGCCGGCATGGCGGCCAACGTGTCGTCCTTCAACACCGTCTTCACGTACGACATCTGGGGCGCCTACGTACGGCGCGGCCGGCCCGACCAGTACTACGTCACCACCGGCCGCGTGGTGACCGCGATCGGCGTGCTGATCGGCATGGGCACGGCCGTCATCGCCTCGTCCTTCAGCAACATCATGAACTACCTGCAGACGCTGTTCTCGTTCTTCAACGTGCCGCTGTTCTGCGTCTTCATCCTCGGCATGTTCTGGAAGCGCTCCACCGCCGCGGCCGGCTTCTGGGGACTGCTGAGCGGCACGGTCGCCGCGATGATCAACTACTTCTGGTTCTACAAGGGCGGCCTGATCTCGATCCCCAGCGACCAGGGCGCCAACTTCGTCTCCGCCATCGCCGCCTTCGTCGTCGGCGGCGTGGTGATGGTCCTCGTCTCGTGGTTCACCAAGCCCAAGCCCGTCGAGTCGCTGGCCGGACTCGTCTACGGGACCACCTCCCCCGGCATGGCCGAACCGCCCGCCAGGGGCGACGACGCCTGGTACCGCAGGCCCGCACTGCTCGGCTGGGGCGCCGTCCTCCTCGCCGTGCTGTGCTACATCCCCTTCTCCCTGTGAGGTGACGTCGTGAGCGAGTACGGCAACGAGCCGGATTTCCAGCACCGCATCGAGGATCTGGAGCACGAGTCGGCCTCGGCGGCACGCCTGTTCGACGTGCGCCGCGTCATCGGCGGCCTCTTCGTGGTCTACGGGGTGATCGTGACCATCGCCGGGATCACCGCCTCCGACGCGGACATCGCCAAGGCCCAGGGCATCAACATCAACCTCTGGACGGGGATCGGCATGCTGGTGCTGGGACTGCTCTTCCTCCTGTGGATGAAGCTCAGTCCCCCTCCTCCCCCGCCCGCCGCACAGGAGACCCCTGAGCAGGGATCGTCGCACCGCCCGGGAGGTGGTGGCTGACCCGGTCCAGCAGGCCCGTACGGGCCGCCAGCGCGGCGGCCTCCAGCCGGGAGCCCACCCCCAGCTTCATCAGCACCCGCTGCACATGCGTACGGGCGGTACTCGGGGCGATCCGCATGCCGGCCGCGATCAGCCGGGTGTCCTCGCCCTCCGCGACCCGCAGCAGCACCTCGACCTCGCGCGGGGTGAGCATCTGCAGCAGCCTGGTGCCCTCGTCGTCCGGCTCGGCCACCGGATTGAGCAACTCGGCGAACGCGCCCTGCAGCAGCGCGGGCGCCACCGCCACCTCGCCGGCGCGCGCCTTGGCCATCGCCCGCTCGACACCCTCGATCCGCTCGTCGTGCCGGACGTAGCCGGAGGCGCCGGCGGCGAACGCAGCGGCTATCCCCCGCGGGTTGGGAACCGGCCCGAGGACCAGCACCGCCACCCCCGGCCGCTCCCGCTTGATGCGGACGACCGCGTCGAAGGCGCCCGGCTCGCCCGGCGCCGCCGTGCCGATCAGGCACACCTCGGGCGACCGGCTCAGCACGAGATCCGCCGCGCCCGACGCGGGCGCGGCCGCCGCGAGCACCCGGTGCCCGCGCAGCTTCAGCGCCGAGGCGAGCGCCTCGGCCAGCAGACGATGGTCGTCGACGACGACGAGCCGTACGCCCATGGGCGTCCCCCTCATCCCCCCATGGACTGGTGCGGACCTGCCCACCGAGTCCAAGCCGGTCCCCTTTCACATGCCGTGGCGAAGCCCGTCCGGCATACCGCCTGTGCCCCCGCGGCGGGCCCGGGCCATGCCCGGGAAGGTACACGCTTGTTCGACGCTTTGCGCCCCCTACTCGGCAGAAGCCTCCCTAAATCCGCATTATCTCCAAACATGGCCGACTTGGGACCGGGTGTGCTTGTTTGCGCGACCCGCGCACCGTCTCTCTTCGGCCCGGTCAGCCGAAGGCGGCGATCGAGCGGTCCGTCAGGTTGGCCGAGGCGGAGATGTGGTCGGAGGTCAGGAAGAAGTGGTCCTTGTACAGCCACCAGTCCGAGTCGCTGTCGAGGAAGTCGTTCTCCAGGTCCTTGGCGCTCTCCGGCAGTTCCATGAACAGCGAGAACGTGTGGGTCGCGGGGTCGAGCCGCAGCAGGCGGCCCGGCTTGTCGTAGGTGTTCTTCTGGTAGGCCACGACCTTGCCGCCGCTGATCCCGACGATTTTGACCTCGCGCTCCTGGTCCGGCCTGGCGAGCCACTTCGGCTTGCCGGTGACGAGGTCGAGCGCGGCGATCTCGTTGGTCTGCGAGTAGGAGGTGCCGCTGCCCGAATGGGTCTTGGTGGGCAGGTAGATGGTCGTGCCGTCCACGGCCACGTTGGTGCACCGGTTGTCCTCGCACCGGATCCGGTACGTCGCCTCGGCGCCACCGGCGCCCAGCGAGATGCGGCTCTTCATCTTGCCGCCGTCCAGGTACACGATGTCGGTCAGCGTCGCGCCGCCGGCCGCCAGGCCGACAACGACCGGGTCCGTCGATATGACGCTGTACACCTCACTGCCGTTCGGCACCTGCCAGGACCACTTCTTGGCGCCGCCCTCGCCGAGGCCCTGCACGTACTCGTCACCGCCGAAGCCGCCGCACTCGACGATCGCGACGAGCGCGGCGCCGCCGTGGTAGCCCTTGTCGGTGCACTCCGAACCGGCCTTGGGCGTCCACAGCACCGCACCGGTGCTGATCCTGTACGCGACCGAACCGCCGATCCAGGAGACGGCCGCCGTGTCGCCCGTGAGCGCGATCTGCGAGTAGCTGTGCGAGGTCCGGCCGTTCGGGGTGGGCAGCTTCTTCGCCCACAGCTTCCTGCCCTGGGCGATGTCGACGGCGATCACGCTGTCGCAGTCCGTCCCGTACTGCAGCACCAGGCGGTCGTTCGCCGCCGACTCCGGGCCCGGGCAGGAGTCGCCGGACAGGGGGATCGACCAGTTTTCCCTGCCGCTGTCGATGTCGAAGGAACGCAGTGCGTCCGGCATCGTCTTGACGACCGCGTCGCCGGTGAACCAGGCCTCCGCCACCGGGGCGGTGATCTCGGCCTTGGACGGCCGCACCGCCCTCTTGTCCCACAACGCGCGGGCCTTGAGCGGGCCGTTGCCGGCCGGCCGGGTGCTGCCGCCCTTCGACGGGGTGGCCGAGGGCTCGTCGTCGCCGCCGTTCGCGACCAGGAAGACCCCCGCGCCGACCACCAGGACCGCCGCGATCGCCGCCGCCACGATCGCGGCCACCTTGCCGCTGCCCCGCTTGGGCGGCTGCGGGTGCTGCGGGTACTGCGGGTACTGCGGGTACTGCTGCCAGCCGTACCCGGGAAGGGGCTGGGTCGGCGCCTGGGCGTACGGGTTGGGGCCGTACGGGCCCGGCGCCGGGGGCGGCTGCTGCTGGCCCTGCTGCTGCGCCGGCGGCTGGGCGTAGGGGTTCGGCTGCTGGTGCGGATGACCGTACTGGGGCGGCTGCGGCCCGAATCCGGGCTGGTTGCCGGGGGGAGGCGGCGGCTGCGACATCAGCGGGCACCTTTCGGGCACAAGTGTGCGGGGCGGACGGTGACACTCTTTGTATCACCGGTGACGCACCGTTCCGCCCCCGCGCCCAAGGACCGTTACGGCACTGCTACCCGGCCCGTTCGCCGTGCACCGGGCTTCAGTGCGGCAGTGCTGCGAGTCCCACCCGAACCGATCCGCCCAGCCCGTGCGGGCGCGGGCGGGACTCTCCGGCCTCCGAGCCGGGGACGACGTCAGACCTCGTCGGCCAGTTCCAGCCAGCGCATCTCCAGTTCCTCGCGCTCGGCCGCCAGCGACCGCAGTTCCAGGTCGAGTTCGGCCACCTTCTCGAAGTCGGTGGCGTTGTCGGCGATGGCGGTGTGCAGCTTCGACTCCTTCTCGCCGATCTTGTCCAGCTGCCGCTCGATGCGCTGCAGTTCCTTCTTGGCCGCGCGGCTGTCACCGCCGCCCTTCGGCTTGGCCGGGGCGGGCGCGGGGGCGGCCGCCTCGACGGCCGCGCGGCGGCGCTCCAGGTACTCGTCGATGCCGCGCGGCAGCATGCGCAGCGTCGCGTCGCCGAGCAGGGCGAAGACCCGGTCGGTGGTGCGCTCCAGGAAGTAGCGGTCGTGGGAGATGACCACCATCGAGCCGGGCCAGCCGTCGAGCAGGTCCTCCAGCTGGGTCAGGGTCTCGATGTCCAGGTCGTTGGTGGGCTCGTCGAGGAAGAGCACGTTGGGCTCGTCCATCAGCAGCCGCAGCAGCTGCAGCCGGCGCCGCTCGCCACCGGACAGGTCGCCGACCGGGGTCCACTGCTTCTCCTTGGTGAACCCGAACTTCTCGCAGAGCTGACCCGCCGTCATCTCCCGGCCCTTGCCGAGGTCGACCCGGCCGCGCACCGACTCCACCGCCTGCAGCACCCGCAGCGCCGGGTCGAGTTCGGCGACCTCCTGCGACAGGTAGGCCAGCCGCACGGTCCTGCCGACCACCACCTTGCCCGCCGCGGGCTGCTTCTCGCCCTCGCTGACGGCGGCGTCCGCGAGCGCCCGCAGCAGGGACGTCTTGCCCGCGCCGTTGACGCCGACCAGGCCGATCCGGTCGCCCGGGCCCAGCTGCCAGGTCAGGTGCTTCAGCAGCACCTTGGGCCCGGCCTGGACGGTCACGTTCTCCAGGTCGAAGACGGTCCTGCCCAGCCGGGTCGTCGCGAACTTCATCAGCTCGGCGTTGTCGCGCGGCGGCGGCACGTCGGCGATCAGCTCGTTGGCCGCCTCGATGCGGAAGCGCGGCTTGCTGGTGCGGGCGGGGGCGCCGCGGCGCAGCCAGGCCAGCTCCTTGCGCATCAGGTTCTGCCGCTTGACCTCCTCGGTCGCGGCGATCCGCTCACGCTCGGCGCGGGCGAAGACGTAGTCGCTGTAGCCGCCCTCGTACTCGTGGACGTCACCGCGCTGCACGTCCCACATGCGGGTGCAGACCTGGTCCAGGAACCAGCGGTCGTGGGTCACGCACACCAGGGCCGAGCGGCGGGTCTGCAGGTGGCTCGCCAGCCAGGCGATGCCCTCGACGTCGAGGTGGTTGGTGGGCTCGTCGAGCACGAGCAGCTCCTGCTCGGCGATGAGCAGCTTCGCCAGCGCGATCCGCCGGCGCTCGCCGCCGGACAGCGGTCCGATCACCGTGTCCAGCCCCTGCGGGAAGCCGGGCAGGTCCAGCCCGCCGAAGAGCCCGGTGAGCACGTCCCGGATCCTGGCGTCGCCGGCCCACTCGTGGTCCGGGCGGTCGCCGACCACCTCGTGCCGGATGGTGGCCTGCGCGTCCAGGCTGTCGTACTGCGTCAGCACGCCCAGCCGCAGGTCCGAGGTGTGCGTCACCCGCCCGGTGTCCGGCCCCTCCTGCTTCGCCAGCATGCGGATCAGGGTCGTCTTCCCGTCGCCGTTGCGGCCGACGACACCGATGCGGTCGCCCTCCGATACGCCGAGCGAGATCCCGTCCAGCAGGGTGCGCGTTCCGTACACCTTGCTGACGGACTCGACGTTGACCAGGTTGACGGCCATGGGACTCCTGTCACTACGAACGAACGACCTCCCAGGGTAGTGCGGCGCTCGCACCCCTCGGGCCCGGCCGCCCCCGCGCGGGCACCCGTGCGGGTGGGCCCGCCCGTCTCCGGCGAATCGCCAACCGTACACAGCCGCAGGTCTGTACATTTCCCTCATGGATACGTATCCGCTCGTGGAAGCGCGCAACCAGCTCGGGCAGCTCGTCGGCCGGGTCCGGCACGGGCATGAACACATCCTGATCAGCGAGTACGGCAAACCCGCCGCCGCGCTCATCCCGATAGGCGAACTCGAGGAACTACAGCGTCTGCGCGACGCGGCGGACGCGGCCGAGTCGGCGGCCCGCGAATCGGCCCCCACCGGTCCCGCGATGACGCATGACGAGTTCATGGCCCGGCTGGAGGACGAAGACCGTCAGGCCGAGGCCTCGTGACACACACCGTCGTCTGGCAGCACCAGGCCATGGACGAGTTCCGCCGCCTGCGCCTCCTCGATCCGGTGGGTGCGAAGGCGTGCGCGGCTGCCGTCCGGGACCTGGCCCGGGAACCGCGTCCGCCGGCAGCGCGCGCCCTGGGAGGTTCGGGGTACTCGCGGCTGTCCGTGGGCGACTGGCGTGTCCTGTACCGGCCTGACGCCGGGACGGTCACCGTGCTGGTCCTCAAGGTCGGCCGGGTGGGCTGAAGCCCGGCTCAGGCCCTGCCGCGGCCCGCGCGTTCGACCAGGGCCCAGCCGATGGCGGCCATCAGGACGGCGGCCGGGGCCGTGACACGGACGGCGATCAAGGTGGCCGAGTGGCCGTCGAGAAGGCCGCCGAAACCGACGGCGGACAGGCCGAGGACGCCGAGGAGCGCGAGCGCGACGCCGAGTGCCGCGCCGGGGCCCGACAGGGACGTCTCCCGCCGGACGGCCGGGGCGGTGGGGGCCGGTGGGCGTTCGGCGCGGCGGAAGACGGCGACCAGGGCCGCGGTGAGGGCGGTCGCGGCCGCCACGCGCAGCGGCACCTGGGCCCACCAGGCGGCGCCTGCCGGGGCGGGCAGCGTGCCGCCCAGCGAGATCAGCGCGCCGTACACGGCGAGCATGGCCGTAAGGTGCCAGAGGAAGGCGGTCATCGCGATGCCGTTCGCGGCGACCACTCCGCGCCACACCCGCGGTCGGCGCAGCAGTCGCGCGGCGGGGCGGCGCAGCAGTTCGACGGCGCCGACGAGCCACACGCCGTGGCAGAGCAGGGCGAGCGTGGGCGGCGCCATGTTGGAGATCCGCTCGCCGGGCATGCCCACCATGGACAGCGGGTACGGCCCGAGGGCGACCAGCGCGACCGCCCCGGCCAGCCCGCAGGCGGCCAGGGCCGCGGGGAGCCGGAGCCGGCCGTCCGCGCGCAGGAAGCCCAGCTGGTGCACCGCGAGCCAGACGAAGGCGAAGTTCAGGAACGGTACGTAGGGCACGTCGAGGGCGAAGCGCAGCACGTCCACCACGACCGCGCCGGCCGACAGCGCGGCGAAGGCGCCCCAGCCGTACCGCTCGTGCAGCCGCAGCAGCGGCGGGGTGAAGGCCACCATGCCGAGGTAGATCCCGATGAACCACAGCGGCTGCGCCACCAGCCGCGCCGCCACGTCCGGCACCGGCAGCAGCAGCGCTCCCGCGCCCCACACCGCGACGAACAGCATCGTCGGCCGCAGCAGCCGGCGCAGCCGGGCCCGCAGGAAGTCCGCGTACCCGCCGCCGGAGCGCGCCACCGAGCGGTACGAGAGCGCGTGCGAGAAGCCGCCGACGAAGAAGAACACCGGCATGACCTGCAGTGCCCAGGTCAGCGGTTGCAGCGCCGGGCGCACCGCCAGCAGGTTGCCGATCTCGACGCCCCCGCCGGGCCCGGTGGTCACCGCCGCCATCAGCCAGTGCCCCAGCACGACGGTGGCCAGCGACGCCACCCGCAGGAAGTCCACGTAACGGTCCCGGCCCGCGGGTGTGGCCGCGGCCGCCTCTCCGGCTGTCATCCCCATGGCGGCACGATCCCGCGCCGGGGCGCCGCTCCGTCAGGCCCGCTCTACTCAACTCGCCCCGGAATCGGGTGAGTACGGCTACTCAGACCAGCGTCGCGCCCTGCGCGGGGCCGGTGGTGACCCGGACCGTGCGGCAGGTGCCGGAGGCGGCGAGGACGCCGGCGACGGCGTGCGCGGACTCGGCGTCCTTGGCGAGGAAGGCGGTGGTGGGCCCGGAGCCGGAGACCAGGGCGGCCAGGGCGCCGGCCTCGGCGCCCGCGGCGAGGGTCGCGGCCAGCGAGGGCCGCAGGGACAGCGCGGCGGGCTGCAGGTCGTTCGCCAGGGAGGCGGCGAGGGCGACGGCGTCACCGGTGCGCAGCGCCTCGATCAGGGCCGGGGAGGCCTCCGGCTCCGGCACCGCCGCGTCGCCGCGCAGCCGGTCGCACTCGCGGTAGACCTCGGGGGTGGACAGGCCGCCGTCGGCGACGGCGAAGACCCAGTGGAAGGTGCCGCCGGTCTCCAGCGGCTCCAGCAGCTCTCCGCGGCCCCGGCCGAGGGCGGCGCCGCCCACCAGGCTGAACGGGACGTCGCTGCCGAGCTCGGCGCAGATCGCGAGCAGTTCCTCGCGGCTCGCGCCGGTGCCCCACAGCGCGTCGCAGGCGACGAGGGCGCCCGCCGCGTCCGCGCTTCCGCCGGCCATGCCGCCCGCGACGGGGATGTCCTTGACGATGTGGATGTGGACGCGCGGCTCCAGGCCGTGCCGCGCGGCGAGCGCGACCGCGGCGCGGGCGGCGAGGTTGCTCGCGTCCGCCGGGACCTGGCCGGCGTCCGGGCCGGCGACCGTGATCCGCAGTTCCTCGGCGGGGACGACGGTGACCTCGTCGTACAGGCCGACGGCGAGGAAGACGTTCGCCAGGTCGTGGAAGCCGTCGGGGCGGGGTCCGCCCACCGCGAGCTGGACGTTGACCTTGGCGGGGACCCGGACGGTCACGGACGCGGGGCGGCGGGTCACTGGCGCGGTTCTCCTCGGTGCGGGGGTCGTGCGGCGCGCGGATACGTTCGGGGGACGGGCGCGCCGGGCACGGCGGCGCCCCCATTGTGCCCTCTGCTACCGCCGGGAGGTGCCGCCCCCGCCGTGCTCGGCGATCGCCGCGAACTCCTCCACGGTCAGCGCCTCACCGCGCGCCTGCGGCGAGACACCGGCGGCCACCAGCGCCTCCTCGGCCGCGGCGGCCGAGCCCGCCCAGCCGGCCAGCGCGGCCCGCAGCGTCTTGCGGCGCTGCGCGAAGGCGGCGTCCACGACCGCGAAAACCTGCTCGCGGGAGGCGGTGGTGCGCAGCGGCTCCTTGCGGCGGACCAGCGAGACCAGCCCGGAGTCCACGTTCGGGGCGGGCCAGAAGACGTTGCGGCCGATGGCACCGGCCCGCTTCACCTCCGCGTACCAGGCGGCCTTCACCGAGGGCACCCCGTACACCTTGGAGCCGGGGCCGGCGGCCAGCCGGTCGGCGACCTCGGACTGCACCATGACCAGGGTGCGCTCGATGCTCGGGAAGGTCGCGAGCATGTGCAGCAGCACCGGGACGGCCACGTTGTACGGCAGGTTGGCCACCAGGGCCGTGGGCGGCGGGCCGGGCAGCTCCTCGACGCGCAGGGCGTCGCTGTGCACGAGCGCGAAGCCGCCGGCCCGGCCGGGCAGGCGGGCGGCGACGGTCGAGGGGAGGGCCGCGGCCAGTACGTCGTCGATCTCCACGGCGGTGACGCGCTGGGCCACCTCCAGCAGCGCCAGCGTGAGCGAGCCGAGCCCCGGGCCGACCTCGACGACCACGTCGTCGGGCCGGACGTCCGCGGTGCGCACGATGCGGCGCACCGTGTTCGCGTCGATGACGAAGTTCTGGCCGCGCTGCTTGGTGGGGCGGACGCCCAGCGCGGCGGCCAGCTCACGGATGTCGGCGGGGCCGAGCAGGGCGTCGTCGGCGGGACCGGAGTGGTCGGTGGTGCTCACCGCTCAAGGGTATCCGGGCCCGGCGGGGCCTCCCGCGGACGGACTACGAGTGGAGCCTGCGGCCGCACACCGGCCAGGGGCTGGCACCGCGCTGGATGTACAGGCGCTTGGCGCGGTACGTCTGCTCCTTGGCCGAGGCGTCCTGGGGGCGGCCGCGGCCGCCCAGGTTGCGCCAGGTGCGCTGGTCGAACTGGTAGAGGCCGCCGTAGGTGCCGGAAGCGTCGACCGCGTTGGGCCGGCCGCCCGCCTCGCACTGGCCGAGCGCCTTCCAGTTGAGGTGGTCGGCGCCCTGGACGCTGTCGGGGAGCGCTTTGGTGCCGACGCGCACGACCTGCCGCACGGGCTTGCGCAGCACCTCCTCGGCGACGCGGCGCGGCTTCTGCCGGACCCCGTCGACCGTGCGGTACGCGTACGTGACGCGGCGCAGCCCGTTCCTGCCCCGGGTGTCGACGGCGGTGGTGCCCTCGAACAGCGAGGGGTCCTCCGTCCGCTCGACGCGGAAGGGCACCGGCTCCTCGTGGACCTCGTCGTGGCCGCGGATGCGCTTGACGGAGATCGTCTGGCCCTCGCGGGGGAAGGTGTCGGGGTCGACGGAGGTGGCGTCGAGGCCGTGCATCGCGATGCCGGCGTCGCGCAGCGCCTCTCCGACGGTGGCGGCGTTGGTGCGGACCGGCCGTTCACGGCCGTCGACGAGGAAGGTCACCTGCCGTTCGGTGCGGACGTCCAGCTCCAGTCCGTGCCGCCCGATGGCCTCGCCGCGGGAGGCGGACAGGTAGGCGCCGTCCGCGCGCACGCCCAGCTGGCGCAGGGCGCCGTCGACGGTGCCGGCCGTGGTCCAGATCCGCCGCGGCCTGCCGTCGAGGGTGAGCGCGACCGGGCGGCCGTAGCGGACGGCGACCGTGTCGCCGTCCTGCAGCGCCGCGCCGGGGTCGGGGGCGACGATGTCGTGGTCGCCGACCTCGATGCCCTGGCGCTGCAGCAGTTCCTCGACGCTCCCGGCGAAGGTGTGCAGGGCCCGCGGCCGGCCGTCCACGCTGAGCTGCACGGCCTTGCCGCCGGCCAGGTAGGCGGTGCTGCCGCCCGCCAGGAAGGCGACGACCAGGGCCTGCGGCAGGAGCCTGCTCAGCGCGTCGGGGCGCCGCGCGGCGCGCCTGCGCCGGGCGGCCGCGCGCCCCGGACGGGGCTCGACGTCCTCGGCTGCGGAGGCCGTGCCCGATGTCCCGCGATGGGGGCCGTCCGCAGAGGACCGCGTTCCGGCCCGCGTCGTGCCCGCGTTGCTGATGTTGCTCACGGCGTACCTCCGGCCCGGTCCGATTCAGACCGAACCGGGACCATAGCGGAGGATTCACCACTCTCCCAAGCCGTCCGGTCACGCCGTGTCGCCGCAAAAGGACCTCGCGCCGGACCCCGCGACGGGCGTCGCGCCCGTGGTCAGCGCGCCGTGCCCCGCCCCGGGTGGCCGCCGCCGCGCCCTGCCGGGGGTCCGGAATCGGACACCAGGCGTTACGCCGACCGCGCGACGGGTACGGCGCGCCCGCGACGCGTCGTCAGTAGCCGAAGGCGCGGGCGGTGTTGGCCCCGATGGCCGCGGCCAGTTCGTCCTCCGCCGCTCCGCGGACGGCGGCCATGGCCCGCACGGTGACCGGGATCAGGTACGGGGCGTTGGGGCGGCCGCGGTGCGGGACGGGGGTGAGGAACGGCGCGTCCGTCTCGACCAGGAGCAGCTCGGCGGGGGCGACGGCGGCCGCGTCGCGCAGGTCCTGCGCGGACTTGTAGGTGAGGTTGCCGGCGAAGGACATGTAGTAGCCCTTGTCGGCGCAGAGCTTGGCCATCTCCGCGTCGCCGGAGTAGCAGTGGAAGA
Source organism: Actinacidiphila glaucinigra (assembly GCF_900188405.1). Classification (GTDB taxonomy): domain Bacteria; phylum Actinomycetota; class Actinomycetes; order Streptomycetales; family Streptomycetaceae; genus Actinacidiphila; species Actinacidiphila glaucinigra. The sequence continues at coordinate 173,818 of NZ_FZOF01000002.1, forward strand.
CGACGGTGCCGGGCGCGCCCTCCTCGTCGAGGATGCGCAGCACGTCGGCGTGGGCCTCGCGGTCGTGGATGACCAGCGCCTTGCCGTGCCGTTTGGCGATGTCGATGTGGCGTCGGAAGGAGTACTGCTGGGCCTCGACGCCCTCGGGCCCGGTGCGGAAGTAGTCGAGTCCGGTCTCGCCGACGCCGCGCACCTGGGGCAGCGCGGCGAGGGCGTCGATCTCCGCGAGGGCGGCGTCCAGCGCGGGCAGGCCGCCCGCCTCCCGGGCCCCCTGGCGCGACCAGCCTCCCCCAGCCCCAGGGGGCTGGGAGGTGCCCCCAGGATCGCCGTGGACGATCCTGGGGGCCTCGTTGGGGTGCAGGGCGACCGCCGCCCAGACCGCGTCGTACTCCCCGGCGGTGCGCGCCGCCCAGTGGGAGCCGTCGACGTCGCAGCCCACCTGGACCACGGTCGTCACGCCGACGGACGCCGCCTTCGCCAGCGCCTCCTCGACGCTGCCCTCCTGCATGTCGAGGTGGGTGTGCGAGTCCGCCACCGGGACCGCGAGCGGTTCGGGGAGGGGAGGGGCGGCGGACGCGTCCTTCTTCGGGCGCCGGCTCTGGCTCTGGTTCTGCTCGGGCATGCACCAGATCCTAGGCCGGGCGCCGCGGCGGCTACCGGGCGTCCCTCCTGCGGTGCAGCAGGTTGCGGGGCGACCAGTGCCGTGCCCGGCGCTCGGCACCCTCCACGGCGGGCGAGGCGGGCACCCGGCGCATGTCGGAGGCGGCGGGCAGGGGGCCGGCGGTCGCGGTGGCCGACCAGGACCCGGCGACATCGGAGACCTGTCCGGCCCGCATGATGCGGACCTTGTGGCTCTCGCACTCCACGCACGTCGGACGGGTCAGCGGGGACGGAACGCGCTTGCCGTCCGCCATGTACCAGACGGTCTCACGGCCCTGTGCGTCGACGTGGTGCTCGATCTCGTACGCCTGCTCCCATCCGCGCCCGCAGCTGATGCAGACGAAGGCGTACGCCTCACGAACCGTGCCATCGGTTCCGATGGTCTCGCTCATGGCAGCTCCTGATGCCCTCCGGACGAGGCGTCCGGAGCGGGACTTCCCTCTATCAGCGAACGCCCGGGCGGGCCCCGGCGATAGCGGGGGTGCCCTTTCTTGAGCCAGTTTTGGGCTGTGTGTGACACGGGGCCGGACACGCGGCCCAGGTTTTTCCCTCTCCCACGATAGGACTTTGCACCCTGCCGCGTTTAGCCGGTTGTGGACCGGTTCGCGGCGTGCTTCGCGGACACCACGGCGTCGAAGACCTCCCGCTTGGGCAGCCCCGCCTCCGCCGCCACGGCCGCGATCGCCTCCTTGCGGGGCTCGCCCGCCTCCTCGCGGACCCGGACCCGGCGCACCAGTTCGCCGGCGTCCAGCTCCTCCGGCCCGGTCTCCGGGGCGCCCTCCACGACGACCGTGATCTCCCCGCGCACCCCTTCGGCGGCCCAGTCCGCCAGCTCCCGCAGGGTGCCGCGCCTGACCTCCTCGTAGGTCTTGGTCAGCTCGCGGCAGACGGCCGCCCGGCGCCCGGCGCCGAAGGCCTCGGCCATCGCCGCGAGGGTCTCGGCGAGCCGGTGCGGGGCCTCGAAGTAGACCAGGGTGCGGCGCTCGCCGGCGGCCTCGCCGAGCCGGGCCCGCCGCTCACCGGCCTTGCGCGGCGGGAAGCCCTCGAAGCAGAAGCGGTCCACGGGCAGACCGCTGAGGGCGAGCGCGGTCAGCACCGCGGACGGCCCGGGGACGGCCGTCACCCGGATGTCGCGCTCGACGGCCGCCGCGACCAGCCGGTAGCCGGGGTCGGAGACCGAGGGCATCCCGGCGTCGGTGACGAGCAGCACCCGGGCGCCCTCCTCCAGCGCCGTGACCAGTTCCGGGGTGCGGGCCGACTCGTTGCCCTCGAAGTACGACACGACCCGGGCGGTGGTGGTCACGCCCAGGGACTGGGTGAGCCGGCGCAGCCGCCGGGTGTCCTCGGCGGCGATCACGTCGGCGCCGGCCAGCTCCGCGGAGAGCCGGGGCGGGGCGTCGGCGACGTCGCCGATGGGGGTCCCTGCGAGTACGAGTACGCCTGCGGCCGGTCCTGCGGAGCTAGTCACCGCCCCAGTCTCCCACCCGCCGCGCACCCGGCCGGGCCTGCCGCGGCACGGCGGCGTACCCCCGGTTGGCCCGGTCCTCAGCACATACACATGCGGCTTCCCTACGATGGCCCGGTGACGAGTGACACCGCGACGCATGCGCACCGGGTCGAGGACGCACCGAAGGCCGCGGAGGAGCAGAGCTCCTGGCAGCGGCAGCTGCGCCGCTTCGGCTACGCGGACCGCCCGCGCCCCGACGTGCGCGAGCGCCTGGTCCAGCCGTTCCCCGAGCCGGGGACCCGGGCGTGGGCCGCGCTCGGCGTGGGCCCGGCGGCGGCGTCCCGGCTGGCCCGCTGGACGGGCTGGGGCGGCCCGCTGCTGGTGGCGCTCTTCGCGGGCCTGCTGCGGTTCTGGAACCTGGGCAGCCCGCACGCGGTGATATTCGACGAGACGTACTACGCGAAGGACGCCTGGTCGCTCCTGCAGTACGGCTACGAGGGCAGCTGGCCGGACAAGGCCAACGACCTGATCCTCGCCACCCCGCCCTCGGTCCCGCTCTCCGACGCCCCCGCGTACGTGGTGCACCCGCCGGTCGGCAAGTGGGTGATCGCCTCCGGCGAGTGGATCTTCGGGCTGAACCCCTTCGGCTGGCGCTTCGCGATGGCGGTGCTCGGCACCCTGTCGGTGCTGATGCTCTGCCGGATCGGCCGCCGGCTGTTCCGCTCCACCGCGCTGGGCTGCCTCGCGGGCGGCCTGATGGCGGTCGACGGCCTGCACTTCGTGATGAGCCGCGTCGCCCTGCTCGACCTCGTCGTCATGTTCTTCGTGCTGGCCGCCTTCGGCTGCCTGCTGATCGACCGCGACCGCGCGCGGGCCCGGCTCGCCGCCGCGCTGCCCGGGGGCCGCCCGGACGACCACGTCGCCTCGTTCACCTGGCTGGGGCTGCGCCCCTGGCGGATCGCGGCCGGGGTCTGCCTGGGCCTGGCCATCGGCACCAAGTGGAACGGCCTGTACGTGCTGGCGTTCTTCGGCGTCCTCGCCGTGCTGTGGGACGCCGGTGCCCGCCGGGTGGCGGGCGCCCGCCACCCCCGGCTCACGGCCTTCTGGCTGGACGGGCTGTGGGCGCTGATCTGCATGGTCGGTGTGGCCGTCGCGACGTACCTGGTGTCCTGGCTCGGCTGGTTCACCACCGACAAGGGCTACGACCGCGACTGGGCCAAGGGGGACGGCGGCTTCCTGTCCGACTCCTGGGCGGCGCTGCGCAGCCTGTGGCACTACGAGTCACAGGTGTACGACTTCCACGTCAACCTGCACTCCCCGCACACCTACCAGTCCAACCCGTGGAGCTGGCTGGTCCTGGGCCGCCCGGTGTCGTACTTCTACGAGTCCCCCAAGCTCGGCGAGGACGGCTGCACCGCGGCCGGCGGCTGCGCCCGCGAGGTGCTCGCCATCGGCACCCCGGTGCTGTGGTGGGCCGGCTGCTTCGCCCTGCTGTACGTCCTGTACCGCTGGATCTTCCGCCGCGACTGGCGCGCCGGCGCGATCGCCTGCGGCATCGCGGCCGGATACCTGCCGTGGTTCCAGTACCAGGAGCGGACGATCTTCCTCTTCTACGCGGTCGTCTTCGTGCCGTTCCTGTGCCTCGCGGTCGCCATGATGCTCGGCGCGATCCTGGGGCCGCCCGGCTCCGGCGAACGCCGCCGCATGTGGGGCGCGGTCGGCGCGGGCACGCTGGTGCTGCTGATCGTCTGGAACTTCATCTACTTCTTCCCGCTCTACACCGGGCAGACGATCCCCATGGACGCCTGGCGCGCCCGCATGTGGTTCGACACCTGGATCTGATCCGCCCCGCCGCGGGGCCGCCGACCTGGTCGGTGACCGTTTGCAGGGGGCCGACCACGGACCTAGCGTGAACCCCGAGGGAATGTCACGTATGTCCGCCCCCGATCACACCGTGCCCGGCCGGGCGTCGGCGCTCGACAGCGCCGGCGCGGCTCTGGCGGTGGTCGACGCGGACGGGGTCCTCGTCCGCTGGACGGAGGTCGCCCACAGGCTGCTGGGATACGCGGCGGCGGACGTCCTGGGCAGGCCTGCCTCGATGCTGCTGGCCGGGCCGGCGGGCGGACCGGAGAGATTCACCCGGGAAGGGACCGGGCCGGTCGCGCTGCGGCACCGGGGCGGCCGGCGGCTGGACGTGGACCTGCGGGTGACCGGCCTGCCGGGGGCGGCGGGCACGATGGACTGGCTGGTCTCGACGGCCGGGGTACCCCCGTCCGTACTGGAGTCGGCCGCGGAGCTGAGCCCCTTCCCGATGGCCATCTGGGACAGCGACCTGCGCACCGCCTGGCTCAACGACGCCCTCGCCGACCGCTTCGGCCTCTCCCGGGAGGAGCGCCTGGGCCGGCACCTGGACGAGTCGCCGCTCTACGCGAACACCGAGCAGGTCGAGTCCCTGCTGCGGGAGGTCCTGGAGAGCGGCGTCCCGGTGATCGACCGGGAGCTGAGCCAGCTGGACCACGTGCGGAACCGGGCGTACGCGCTCTCTGTCTTCCGGATCGAGGACGTCCGCCACGGGCTGCCCGGCGTCTGCTCGGTGAACGTGGACGTCACCGAGAGCCGGCGGGCCAGGGACCGCATGACCGTCCTGGGCCGCGCGGCGACAAGCATCGGGACCAACCTGGACGTCCTGCAGACCGCGCAGGACCTCGCCGACCTTTTGGTGCCGCTGCTCGCCGACTACGCGACGATCGACCTCGCGGAGTCGGTCCGGCTCGGCAACGCCCCGCTCACCCGGCTCGGCACGATGGAGGGCGGCAACGTCCCCGTCTTCCACCGGGCGGGGATCGCCTCGGTCCACGACGACTTCCGGGAGTCGCTGTACGCGCGCGGCAGCCCCGTCTTCGTCCCCCCGCACTCGCCCTTCATCGAGGTGCTGCGCTCCGGCCGGACGCACATGGAGGCGGAGCTGGACACCGAGCCCGGCACGTGGCTGGAGGAGGACCCGCAGCGGCTGCGGCGGGTCCTCGAAGTCGGGATGCACAGCCTGCTGATCCTGCCGGTCCACGCGCGGGACGAGATCCTCGGTGTCGCCGTGCTCGTCCGCAGCGAGAACCCCACCCCCTTCGACGAGAACGACCGGACGCTCGCGGAGGAGCTGGTCAGCCGGGCCGCGCTCAGCCTGGACAACGCCCGCCGCTACACGCGCGAGCACACCATGGCGCTGACGCTGCAGCGCAGCCTGCTGCCCCGCAACCCGAGCGCCGGGTTCTCCCTGGAGACGATCTGGCGCTACCTCCCGGCGGACACGCAGGACGGCGTGGGCGGCGACTGGTTCGACGTGATCCGGCTGTCCGGCGCCCGGGTGGCCCTGGTCGTCGGGGACGTCGTGGGGCACGGCCTCAACGCCGCCGCGGCCATGGGACGGATCCGCACGGCGGTGAGCACCCTCGCCGGGCTGGAGCTGCCCCCGGACCGGCTGCTGTCCGCGCTGGACGACCTCGTCGTCCGGCAGGGCTTCGAGGACTCCGACGACACCTCGCCCACCACCGGCATCCTCGGCGCCACCTGCGTGTACGCGGTCTACGACCCCATCGACGAGCGCCTGACCATCGCCAGGGCCGGGCATCCCCCGCCGGCGATCATCACCCCGGACGGCACGGCCGTCTTCCCGGAGATCCCCTCGGGCGCGCCCCTGGGCGTGGGCCTGCGGTCCTTCCCCTCGGTCGAACTGGAGCTGCCCGCGGGAAGCGTGATCGCCATGTACACCGACGGGCTCGTCGAGACCCGGGACGGCGACATCGACGACGGGCTGGAGCGCCTGCGGACCGCGCTCACCCGGCCGCCGGGCACGCCGCTGGACGACCTGTGCGACGCGGTGGTCGACCTGCTGCCCACGCGCGGGCAGGACGACGACGTCGCGCTGCTGCTCGCCAGGACCTGCCGGCTCAGCGCCGACCGGGTGTTCAGCATGGAGGTGCCGCCCGACGCGGCCGCGGTCGGACGCGCGCGGGCCGAGGCGGTCCGGCAGCTGTCCGCATGGGGCCTGGACCGGGTGCGGGCGGGCGCCGAGCAGGTCGTCGGGGAGTTGCTGGCCAACGCCGTCCGGCACGGGGCGGGACCCGTGCGGTTGCGGCTAGTCCGGCACATGAAGCTGGCCTGCGAGGTCTTCGACGCCGGTCCCGGCCCGCCGCTGCCGCGCCGTCCCGAGCCCACCGACGAGGGCGGACGGGGCCTGGTGATCGTCGCGGAACTGTGCACACGGTGGGGTGTCCGAAGGACCGGGGAGGGCAAGATCGTCTGGGCCGAGCTGGCCCTCACGGACGAGGAGCGGCTCCCGCCCGGGCCGGAGTGGTGAGCCGCGGCAGGACGCTCCTGACCGGCGGACTTTCCCGGGCCATGGGAAGCGCGTGCTGAAGCTGTGACCCGGTGGACCGCCCCGGGTTCCCCGCCTTCCCGTAGAGTGCGCTTGCATCACCTGTTTTTTGAACATGTTCAGGTGGACCACGGGGAGGGTCGGTGCCATGCGCCGAGGAGTGAAGCTGGGGATCGTCGCCACACTGACCGCGGGACTGGTGGGGACCGCGGGGTACGGGGCGTACAACATCTACGACAGCCTGTCCGGCGGTGGCGGATTCTCCGCCGCGGCCGCCCCGGCCGAGACGGGGCCGCCGACCGCGGCGGAGGTGAAGAAGACCGCCGCGGACTTCCTGGCCGCCTGGGCCAAGGGGGACACCACCGCCGCGGGGGCGCTCACCAACGACGCGTCGACGGCCTCCGCGGACCTGGCCGCCTACCGGCAGGACGCGCACGTCGCCCGCGTACGGCTGACACCGGGCACCGCCCAGGGGGACGTCGTGCCGTTCAAGGTCGTGGCCTCGCTCTCCTACAAGGGCAAGACCTCCACGTGGACGTACTCGTCGAAGCTCACCGTCTTCCGCGGCGAGACGACCCACCGCCCCCTCGTCGACTGGCAACCGGCGGTGATGCATCCCAAGCTGACGGAGGGTCAGTCACTGGAGACCGGTGAGGCCACCTCACCGCCGGTGGACGTCGTCGACCGCAACGGCAAGGTCCTGGACGCCGACGACTACCCCTCGCTGGCCTCGGTCCTGCCGCAGCTCCGCGAGCGCTACGGGGCCAAGCTCTCCGGCGGCAAGCCGGGCATCGAGACCTGGGTGAACGGCGGCGACGGCCCCGGCCAGACACTGCACGTGATTGCCGAGGGCACACCGGCGAAACTCCCCACCACCTTGGACGCACGCGCCCAGAAGGCCGCCGAACAGGCCGTCAAGAACAAGAGCCAGTCGTCGGTCGCGGCGGTCAAGGCGAGCACCGGCGAGATCCTCGCCTTCGCCAACAACCCGTCGAGCGACAACAACAACGCCTTCAACGCGCAGGTCGCCCCCGGCTCCACCTTCAAGGTCGTCACCGCCACCGCGCTGCTGGAGAAGGGCGTGACCCCGGGCACCCCGGCGCCGTGCCCGGCGACCGCGAACCACGACAACGGCAAGATGTTCCACAACGTGGAGAGCTCCTCCGACCCGTCGGCCACCTTCCAGCGGGACTTCGCGATCTCCTGCAACACCGGCTTCATCAAGCTCGCCGGCCGGCTCGACGAGTCCTCGGTCCCCTCGGTCGCCAAGCGCTACTACGGCTTCGGCCAGACCTGGAACGTCGGCGTCCCCGCCTGGGACGGCCGCGTCCCCGGCGGCCCGGGCGACGAGATGACGGAGGAGATGATCGGCCAGGGCCAGATACAGATGAGCCCGCTCAACATGGCCTCCATCGCCGCCACCGTGCAGAACGGTGTGTTCCGCCAGCCCCGGCTGGTGGCCGCCGACATGATCGAGGGGCCGCTCGCGAAGGCGGGCAGCGGCCTGCCGTCCGGCGTCCGGGGCAACCTCAAGTCGATGATGCGGCTGACCGCGTCGAGCGGCACCGCCGCCGGCGCGATGCGCGGGGTCTACGGCGACGTCGGCGCCAAGACCGGCTCCGCGGAGGTCGGCGGCCAGGAGCAGCCCAACGGGTGGTTCGTCGCCTACCGCGGCGACGTGGCGGCCGGCGGGATGGTCCTGGAGGGCGGGCACGGCGGCGACTCCGCCGGGCCGATCGTGGCGTCGGTGCTGAAGGCCTCTTCGTGACCCTCGTCGTGCCCCTCTTCGTGACCCTCGTCGTGCCCCTCTTCGTGACCCGCCGCAAATGGCTTGGCACCCCGGCCCCGCCGGGGACTAGCGTGCGGCCATGACGACTTCAGCCGCAGCTCATCCCCGGTTCGCGGAGGCGCTCACCGCGCTGGGCCTCCAGGTACCCGTGCGCGCCTTCCCCGACGCGACCCGTACCGCGGCGCAGGCCGCCACGGCGGTCGGCTGCGAGCTCGGCCAGATCGTCAAGTCCCTGATCTTCACGGCGGACGGGGTCCCGGTGCTGGTGCTGATGGACGGCGCGTCCCGGGTCGACGTGGAGCGGGTCCGCGCGCACCTCGGCGCCACGGAGGTGCGCCGGGCCGACGCGGACCTGGTGCGCGAGACCACGGGGTACGCCATCGGCGGCGTACCCCCCTTCGGGCACCGGACGCGGACCACCGTCCTCGCCGACCGGGGGCTGCTGGCCCACACCACCGTGTGGGCGGCCGCCGGCACCCCGCACACCGTCTTCCCCATGGCGCCCGCCGAACTGGTCGAGCACGCCGGGGCGGCCCTGGCCGACGTCCGCGAACGCACCGCGTGACACCGCTGATAGCGGCCGCCGTCCTCTTCGCGGCGGTCACCCACGCGGCGTGGAACGCCATCGCCCACGGCATCAAGGACCAGCTCGTCGCGTTCACCCTCGTCGGGGGCGGCGGGGCGATCTGCGGCGCGGCGATCGCCGGGTTCGCGCCGCTCCCCGCGGCGGACGCCTGGCCCTACCTGATCGCGTCGGTGGGGGTCCACATGGCCTACATGTACCTGCTGATGAAGTCCTTCACGCTGGGGGACTTCGGGCAGGTCTACCCCATCGCGCGCGGTGTCGCCCCGATGGTCGTCACGCTGCTCGCGGCGGTCTTCGTGGGCGAGGTGCCGGACGCCCTGCAGACCGCGGGCGTCCTCCTCGCCTCCGCCGGGCTCGGCGGGGCCGCCCTGTGGGGCATGCGCGGCCGCCGCAGGGACTGGCCGGCGGTCGGCGCGGCCGTGGGCACCGGGCTGACCATCGCGGTCTACACCGTGGTCGACGGCGTCGGCGTCCGCGCGTCCGGAACCGCCCTGGGATACGTCGCCTGGCTCCTGCTCGTCCAGGGCGTCCTGCTCGTGAGCTGCGCCCTCGCGGCACGCCGCGCGGCGCTCCTCGGGCAACTGCGCCCGGTCGCCGGCCGCGGGCTCCTCGGCGGGGCGCTGTCCGTGTCCGCGTACGGCCTCGTCCTGTGGGCCCAGACGCGGGGCGACCTCGCGCCGATCGCGGCACTCCGCGAGACCTCGATCATCGCGGGGGCGGTCATCGGGGCGGTCTTCTTCAAGGAGCGGCTGGGGCGGGCGCGGGTCGTCGCGGCGCTGGTGGTTGTGGCCGGGATCGGCCTCATGCTGCACGCGTAGCGATGCGGCCCGGGGTCGCCTGTACGGCCGGTTGTCGTGTGCGGGTTGTCTGGGCCTGCGGCGGGCTGTTTCCCCGCCCGCTATCCCTCCCCCAGCCTTCGGCCGGGGGACCCCCATCCGGTGCGGTCGCTGACCGCGCCTCGCGGGTCATGCCCACCAACGTCCAGGGTGCCGCCACTGCACACATCATCACGCCACAGGCTTAGCATTTACTTGCAACAAATTCCCCCCATCCACAGAGAACGAGATAAAACGTCGACAAAAAACTCCCCAAAATAAGGTTCACGTACGCCCAATTTACCAGACGTCACGCGACGCTGAATTTTTCCATCAATTCTCGAATTGCAACATCACGGAAGATGCACCATCGGACTCACTTCCTTTCCCCTGCGAGGATTTCCTGAATGGAGTGAGTCAGTCGGTGTGCCGGACCAAGAACTCGCAGACTATCGCTCAACGCCCGCTCATACATAGGAACCGCTCGATCAAGGTCACCGACCTCACTGTAGGCGTGAGCAAGATTATTCCGAGCAATAATAGTTGAAGGATGGTCAGGGCCTAGGGTCCTTGTGCGATCAACGAGGTTCTGCTCATACAACTCAACCGCTCGCCCTAGGTATCCAACCGCGTGGTAACTGTATGCAAGATTATTGCAAGCCGTGAGAGTGTCAGCGTGATCTGAACCCAAAGCCCGTGAGAGATCTACGAAATTCCGCTCGTACAACGCGATAGCTCGATCCAAGTTCCCGATCGATTCATATGCACTCGCAAGACTATTCCGCGCCGCGAGCGTGTCAGGATGACTATCGCCCAGCACCCGCAGACTGTCATTCAATGTCTGTTCATACAGCGAAATAGCTGCATCCGTGTTCCCAACCGCACGATAGGCGTATGCAAGATTAGTCTGGGACGCCAGAGTTCCAGGGTGATCGGCACCCAACACCCTTATAGCGTCACTGAGAGACTGTTCATACAGGGAAACAGCCCGATCCAAGTCACCCGCCGCCCGCAAAACACCTGCCAAGTTGCTCCGGCAGATAAGAGCGCCAGCGTGATCGGCGCCCAACACGCGCACCGTGTCAGCCAAATTCTGCTCGTACAAAGGGACAGCCCGATTCAAGTCACCCGCCGCCCACAGGGACCCTGCCAGATTGCTACGACCCGCAAGCGTGTTCGGATGGTCGGCGCCCAAAACACGCACGCTGTCGCTGAGAGTTTGCTCATACAACGAAATAGCTCGGCCCCACTCCCCTGCAACCCGTAAAACGCCAGCCAGGTTACTACGTCCCGCAAGCGTGTTCGGATGGTCAGTACCCAAAACACGCATTGCGTCAGTTAGATTTTGTTCGTATAGCGGAATTGCTCCGTTCAGGTCCCCTGCCGCCTGATATGCGTAAGCAAGATTATTACGGGCAGCAAAAACGTCGGGGTGATCACCGCCCAATAGGCGGATGCTGTCCCTCATCGCCTGCTCATGAAGCGGAATGGCCTGCTCCAGGTTTCCCGCCGCGAGAAAAGCGCCCGCGAGATTATTGCGTGAGGCGAGGGTCTCAGGGTGAACTGTACCCAACATTCGCTCACGCTGTGCAAGTGTCTGCTCGTACAACGGAATGGCTCGATCCAAGTCGCCAGCCGCACGGAATGCGGCCGCGAGATTACTGCAGGAAGTAAGGCTGCTGGGATGATCGTGGCCATGAAGTCTGATGGCAGCATCAAAGGAGCGCTTACCGTACGCGATGGCCTGGTTAAGCTGGCCCTGACCTCTCAAATAGCGCGTCGCGCTCGCAAGAATGAGGCTAATCTCCTCGGTATCTCGGATTGGATCTGTCACAGCTACGAGATGTTCGATATGAGGCAGGATTATTCGCAAAACAGGCCACCCAACGACATTGGTCTCCGGATTGTCGGGTAACGCATCAACGATGAGGCGTACGGCTCGCTCCAGAGCGACGTCGATGGCCGCAGGAGTGCGGTGACGATCTGGTTCTACACTCTTCCGGTCTGGCGTTCGGGCAATAGTTTGAATCAGGCGGTGAATTCCAAAGGCGTCGCCGCTGAGATTGATGAGGTTATAGGCGGCAAGCCTCCCAAGCGCTAGGGCATATTGGACTGGATTGTCGGCGAGAGGAGCCAGCAAACTGCGCGGGATGTTGGTGGAGGCGTACCAGGCGGCAGTTCGAAGAATATCGACCGCAAGAGGCGTGCGCGAATCCAGCGCGTCCAAAGTAATCTGCCAGATCCGGGCCATGGTGCGCTCCGGATTGACTCCACTCGATGCATCAGTGGTCTCGGCGGGATAATTTTGCAGTAGGTTGCGGTACTCGCTAACAGAGAAGCGGCTCTGCGCAATAAATGCGCCCGCCTGCTCGAGGGCGAGGGGGAGGTTACCGAGTTCAGCAGCAAGCTCACGAGCTTGGAACTGATCTTCAACGTCAATTAGGCCGGTGAAACTGATCAAAAAATGTAGAGCGTCATCGTCAGTCAGGATCGGCAGGTTAATTGTTCTTGAATTCCAGTCGACCCCATATCGGGTAGTTAGCAAAAGGTGGCCGGTATGACACAGTTGCCCTCTGAGGGACTCAACAGCACCCGGGTGTTCCACATTGTCGAAAATGAGGAGCCAACTAGAGTTGGTTTGCAGCCATCCAATAGCCCAATCAGCCGCTTCAGCGATCGTATCGTCGGTATTGCCGCCCGTTAGGCGCCTGGCGAGAGCGGCCAGATCAACCGAAATCAGGTCGGGTGTATCACCTCGCACCCACCATACGAGCCGATATTTGCCGAGGTAACGGTGTGCATAGTGAAGAGCAAGAGTTGTCTTGCCCACACCACCCAAGCCATGGATAACGCGGCTAACGCCCTGGGAATCCAGCGTTAGCTCCGCTGCAAGCTCATGCAGGATTTCGTTGCGGCCAACGAAGACACGGGAAGGTAATTCAGGAAGGTTATTTAGCCCCGGAGGTGGCTCTACGGAATAGAGGCTACTGTAGCTGCCGGTTGACGCACCAACATCTTCGAGGCAGGGAGAGACACCAACCGTCCCTAATGCAGCCATGAATCCTGGGAGGCGAGTAAGTGAAGTTACTGGTACTGCAACGAGCTGATCCGCCAGATAATCTCGTCTGCGGTCGTCGGTGAGCACTCCAACGAGTAGATCACCACAGAATAGTGCAGCACCCGAGGCCCCGGACCAGCGAGAAGTAGCATCGGGCACTGAGGGGTTGGCAACAGCGTTCACGTATACTGTGATGAGCCCTGATTTCAGTCCGGTAAATGTCTCGACATGGCCGCTGATTTGCTTGGTGTCGCGGCCATTCGTTTTCGACTCAGACCGGGGGAAACCTACCGCGATGCAATCGATCCGACCTGCTGATGCCGAAGGCTGTGGCAAGCGACCCCAGCGCACCGACGCTCCTGAAGGTGGTTGCCAAGCAGGATCGGCTATTTTCAATAGCGCGGCATCAGCGTGCACATCTCCTGAGAGTTCGGGTTGCTGGTCTGGCCATAGCACGTCGGCAAGCATCCAACCCGGACTCGCTGCAACCTGTTTGACAGACCGATCGCTGAAGGCGAGTGGGCGGACTTCGACGGAACCGCCCGGGTGCACATTATGATATGCGGTCAGAACTAGCGTGTCTGATATGAGATACCCCGTGCCGACGGTTTCTCCAACAGGGTTCCAAACCTCTACTATTCGCTGTACGTCCACCCGATTCCTACTGTCTACGCCGTTTTGGCGACTACTCAGGCCGCTCGGCCGACCGGTCAGAGATCTTCTGGTCCGCCCCTTGGCCATCCACTGGTTGAAGGGTGATCTTCAAGCGGTGAGCGGTGGCCTTGTCGTACCTAGTCTTCACCTCGGCACTCCACGGCAATACCATCACCTTCGCCCGCGCTTCTCCGTCCTTCTTGACGTCCACGGCAAACTCGACCTCTACCGGTCCGACCCGAAACTGAACCGTGTGATCTTGACCATCTGCCATAGCCTGCTCTAGTTCGTCTCGGATCGCACTGATTGCCTGCGATAGCCCCGTCCACGGCTCCGGCGCCATGCGTGTCCCACCAATCAGCTGAGGTAACGTCAGGGTTGGCAGAGTAGTCGCTACCTCTGCGGTTCTGAAAATCCGTCAAACTGTGGATATTGGGTCGCACACAGTCATGCCTGGCAAGCTCGGCTACCAGTTGGGGACTGGTGAGCGCACGCAGGTGCCGTGACCGGTTGATGGACTGTTACAAGGGATGCCACAGAGGCGTATCTTCGAGCAGGTGATCACCATCCGCGCCAACACTTCCTGCATGCCCTGTCCTGGAGGCCGCGCCGCCGGCCCACCACCAACCGCACGCAGCCCGCACCGACAGCACCGGATGAGGACCCCAGCCAAAAGCTGAGGGAGGGAAGGATGGCGGGAGAACCGCCCTCCGCAGGCGCAACGGACCCGCACACAAGCACCAGCCGCAAGGGGCACCACAACCGCAACGGCGCCGCACACGACAACTGGGCCCCACAGAACGCACCCCGGGCATCAATCAAGCGCCGCGCGAAACGCCGACCCGTTGACGAGGATCCCCCCGTCGACGGGAAGCGTCAGGCCCGTGATCCAGGACGCGTCCCGGGACGCGAGGAACGCGACGGCTGCCGCGATGTCGTCGGGCTCGCCGACCCGCCCGAGCGGGTACACCTCGGCGAGGCGGTCGAGCGCGTCGTCGCGCCCCGCCCACGCGGGCGTCCGCACCGTGCCGGGGGCGACGAGGTTGACCCGGACCCCGCGCGGGGCCGCGTGCACGGCCAGCGTGCGGGTCAGCGAGGCGAGGCCCGCCTTGGCGGCGCTGTAGGCGTGGTTGCCGAAGTTCATGTGGCCGTTGACGGAGCCGATGCTGACGATCGCCCCGCGCCCGCCCGCCTCCGCGAGCAGCGGAAGCGCCGCGCGGGCGCAGCGCATGGCCCCGGTGAGGGTGACCTCCAGGTCCTCGTACCACTCCGCGTCGGGGAGGTCCTCGAACCGCGGGGGGTCCACATGGCAGGCGTAGGCGTTGTTGACGAGCACGTCGAGCCGCCCGAAGCGCTCGGCGGCGTACGCCATCGCGGCGTCCACCGCGGCCTGGTCGACGACGTCGCACTCCACCGCCGCGGCCCGGCCGCCGGTCTCCTCGGCGAGGGCCCGCGCCGTCGCGTCGGCGTGCTCCCCGTCCAGGTCGGCCAGCAGGACGTCCGCGCCCTCGGACATCAGACGCCGGGCTGTCGCCCTGCCGATGCCCTGGGCCCCTCCGGTGACGACGGCCGCGTGTCCCTCGAACCTGCGCATGGCGTCATCCCCCGCCGGCGAGTGATTTACGAGGCGCTGACCTCTCGCCTCCTTACTCGCGCGTAGCGTAACGTGCCTGCACACCAAAGGGGAGCGGAAAGGCACACCATGGCGCTGGACGCGGACGTCATCGTCGTCGGAGCTGGACTGGCCGGTCTGGTCGCGACGGCCGAGCTGGCCGACGCGGGCCGCAAGGTCCTCCTGCTCGACCAGGAGCCGGAGAGCAACCTCGGCGGCCAGGCGTTCTGGTCCTTCGGCGGGCTGTTCCTCGTCGACTCCCCCGAGCAGCGCCGGATGCGCATCAAGGACAGCCGCGAACTCGCCCTGCAGGACTGGACGGGCACCGCCGGCTTCGACCGCGCCGAGGACCGCTGGCCGCGCAAGTGGGCCGAGGCGTACGTGGACTTCGCCGCGGGCGAGAAGCGGTCCTGGCTGCACGCACAGGGGATACGGTTCTTCCCGGTGGTCGGCTGGGCGGAGCGCGGGGGCTACCTCGCCACGGGGCACGGCAATTCGGTGCCCCGCTTCCACATCACGTGGGGCACGGGCCCTGGCGTGGTGGCGCCGTTCGAGCGCCGGGTGCGGGAGGCGGTCGCCAAGGGTCTGGTGGAGCTGCGCTTCCGGCACCGTGTGACGGCGCTGACGACCACGGGCGACGCGGTGGACGGCGTGGCGGGCGAGGTCCTGGTGGACAGCGACGCCGAGCGCGGCCAGGCGAGTTCGCGGGAGATCCGCGCGGAGTTCCAGCTCAAGGCGCAGGCGGTGATCGTCACTTCGGGCGGCATCGGCGGCAACCACGACCTGGTGCGCAAGTCCTGGCCGGAGCGGCTGGGCACGCCGCCGCGCAAGCTGCTGTCGGGCGTCCCGGCGCACGTGGACGGCCTGATGCTGGGGATCGCCGAGGCGGCCGGGGCGCACCTGATCAACGGCGACCGGATGTGGCACTACACCGAGGGCATCGAGAACTGGAACCCGATCTGGGCCAGCCACGGCATCCGCATCCTGCCGGGCCCGTCCTCGCTGTGGCTGGACGCGACCGGCAGGCGCCTGCCCGTGCCGCTCTTCCCGGGCTTCGACACGCTGGGGACGCTGGAGCACATCATGCGCACCGGGCACGAGTACACGTGGTTCGTCCTCACCCAGAAGATCATCGAGAAGGAGTTCGCGCTGTCGGGCTCCGAGCAGAACCCGGACCTGACCGGCAAGAGCGTGCGCGATGTGCTCAAGCGCGCGCTGCCGGGGGCGCCCGGCCCGGTCGAGGCGTTCAAGGAGCACGGCGTGGACTTCGTCGTGGAGGACGACCTCGCCGCGCTGGTACGCGGGATGAACGCGATCACCAAGGACGACCTGATCGACGAGGCCGCGCTGCGCCGCGAGATCGAGGCCCGCGACCGTGAGATCACCAACACCTTCACCAAGGACCTGCAGGTCACCGCGATCCGCGGGGCCCGCAACTACATCGGCGACAAGCTGATCCGTACCGCCGCCCCGCACCGGCTGCTGGACCCGAAGGCGGGCCCGCTGATCGCCGTGCGGCTGAACATCCTGACCCGCAAGTCGCTCGGCGGGATGGAGACCGACCTGGACGCGCGGGTGCTGCGCGCCGACGGCGAGCCGCTGCCGGGGCTGTACTCGGCGGGCGAGGCGGCCGGCTTCGGCGGCGGCGGGGTGCACGGCTACCGCTCGCTGGAGGGGACCTTCCTCGGCGGCTGCATCTTCTCCGGCCGTACGGCGGGCCGCGCGGCGGCGAAGGTGACCGCCTGACCTCCTTCCGCCCCGCGCCGCCGCCCGTTCCGTCCCGACCCCGGTCCCGGCCGGTCCCGGGAGGGAGGCACCATGGGGGGAGCAACAACGGCGGCGCATGGTGGGAGCACGGGCTGTGGTGGACGTCCACGGGGCGGTGGCGGAAGGCTTCGAGCCGGTCCGAGAGGCCTTCGTCCGGAACTTCGAGGAGCGGGGCGAACGCGGCGCGGCCGTGGCCCTGTACCGGGACGGCCGCAAGGTCGTGGACCTGTGGGCGGGCTCCGCCGACGGGGACGAGGACGGGGGCGGTGGCGCGCCCTGGGCGCAGGACACCGCGCAGGTGGTTCGCTCGGCGACGAAGGGCGTGGCGGCTGCGTGCCTGCTCCTGCTGCACCAGCGGGGCCAGCTCGACCTGGACGCGCCCGTCGGCACCTACTGGCCCGAGTTCAAGGCCGCCGGCAAGGAGCGCGTCACGTTCCGGGACGCCCTGGCGCACCGGGCCGGCGTGCCGGCGCTGGACACCCCGCTCGCCCCCGCGCGGGCGCAGGACGGCGTCAGCGGGCCGCGGGCGCTCGCGGCGCAGGCCCCGTTCTGGGCGCCGGGGACGGACCACGGCTACCACGCGCAGACGTACAGCTGGCTGATCGGCGAGCTGGTGCAGCGGGCGAGCGGCGGCCGGCCCATCGGCCGCTACGTGGCGGAGGAGATCGCCCGCCCGCTCGGCCTCGACCTGTGGATCGGGCTGCCGGCGGGCGAGGAGCGCCGCGTCGGGCGGATCGCCGCCGTGCAGACCCCGCCGCCCCCGGCCGCGGCCGGGCTGCGGGCGCGGCCCAAGCGGAACGTGACCGAGGCGTACGACGACCCGTCGTCGCTGACCCGGCGCGCGTTCGGCGCGATCGACCCGCTGCCCGACGAGAACGACCCCGGGTACCACGCGGCGCAGCTGGCGGCCTCGGGCGGCATCGCCACCGCGCGCTCGCTGGCCCGCTTCTACGCCGCGCTGATCGGGGAGGTCGAGGGCCCCGGCGCCCGGCTCTTCGCCCCTGCGACGCTCACCTCGGCGCGCACTCCGGAGTCGGAGGGCCCGGACCGCGTGCTGGTGGTGAACACCCGCTTCGGCCTGGGCTTCATGCTGCACGGCCCGGCCGCCCCGCTGCTGTCCCCCGGCTCCTTCGGGCACCCCGGCCGCGGCGGGTCGCTGGGATTCGCGGATCCCGGCGAGGGCGTGGCCTTCGGCTACGTCACCAACGGCATGCAGAAGAACGTCACCGCCGATCCGCGCGCACAGGCGCTGGTCCGCGCGGTGCGGGAGTGCCTGCGCTGACGCGGGCCGGAAAAGTTGCCCGGGCTCCGGGAGCCGCGAACGATGGATGAGTGAGCGACGCCGCATATCTCCGGTTTCCGCATGTTCACGGCGAGCGGCTCTGTTTCGTCGCCGAGGACGACATCTGGGTCGCGCCCCTGGACGAGGGGCGCGCGTGGCGGGTGACGGCCGACCGGACCCGGGTCGGGCATCCGCGGTTCTCCCTCGACGGCTCGGTGATCGCCTTCAACAGCTGGCGCTCCCTCGACCCCGAGGTGTACGTCGCGCCGGTCGAGGGCGGCCCGGCCCGCCGGCTGACCTACTGGGGCAGCACCGACACGCGGGTGCGCGCCTGGACGCCGGACGGCCGGATCCTGGCCGTCTCCTCCCACGGCGAACCGTTCTCGCACTACACCTGGGCCTACGGCGTGCCGTCCGAGGGCGGTCCGGGCAGCCGGCTGCCCTGGGGCCCGGTGTCGGACATCGCCGTGGACGACAGCGAGGAGGGCGAGCACCGGACGCTGCTGCTGACCGCGACCGCGCCGCACGAGCCGGCCTCGTGGAAGCGGTACCGGGGCGGGGCGACCGGGCGGCTGTGGCTGCAGTGCCGGCGGCTGGTGCCGGAGATCGACGGGCATCTGGAGTCGCCGATGTTCGTCGCGGGGCGCATCGCCTTCCTCTCCGACCACGAGGGCATCGGCAACCTGTACTCCTGCCTGCCGGACGGCACGGATCTGCGGCGGCACACCGACCACGCCGACTTCTACGCCCGCAGCGCCGCAACGGACGGCACGCGCGTGGTCTACCAGTGCGCGGGCGAGGTGTGGCTGGTCGACGGCCTCGGCCCGGACTCGGTGCCGCGCCGCGTCGCCGTCGACCTCGGCGGCCCGCGCGCGGGCCGGCGCCCGTACCAGGTCCCGGCCTCGGCGTACCTGGACGGGCTGGCCGTGGACCGCACCGGCCGCGCCAGCGCGGTGTGCGTGCGCGGCAGCCTGTACTGGCTCACCCACCGCGACGGGCCCGCGCGCACCATCTCCGACGTGCCCGGGTCGCGGGTCCGGCTGCCGGTCATGCTGGGCGACACCGGGCGGATCGCCTTCGTCACCGACGCCGAGGGCGAGGACGCCATCGAGATCGCCGCGCTGCCGGGGCGCCCCGCGGCACTGGCCGCCGCCGAGATCGCCGACGCCGACGACGCCGTCGCGCAGGCGCTGCGGGCCGCGGAGTCGGAGACGGAGGCGGAGACCGGGGAGGACGGGAAGGACGGGGAAGAGGAGGCGGACGGGACGGCGCAGGACATCGCGGCCGCCGAGGGGCAGACCGTGCCGCGGCCCCCGTGCCGCAGCGGCGGCACGCGGCTGGCGTGCGGCCTGCTCGGCCGCGTCCACGAACTGGTGCCCTCCCCCGACGGCCAGATCCTCGCCGTCGCCTCCCACGACGGGCGGCTGCTGATGGTCGACGCGGAGTCGGGCGTGGTGGCCGAGCTGGTCCGCTCCTCCAACGGCCCGGTCCGTGACCTGTCCTTCTCCCCGGACTCCGACTGGATCGCCTGGTCCCACCCGGTCATCGGCCGTTCGCTGCGCAAGATCCGGATCGCCCGGCTGAGCCCGGACCCGGAGACCGGCAAGCACACCCTCATCGACGTCACCAACGGCCGTTTCGAGGACGAGCAGCCGGTCTTCACCCGCGACGGCCGCTATCTCGCCTTCCTGTCCTGGCGCGGCTTCGACCCGGTGTACGACGTGCACACCGGCGACCTGTCCTTCCCGCTGGGCTGCCGCCCGCACCTCGTCCCGCTGCACTCGGCGACGCCCTCGCCCTTCGCACTGCCCGTGGAGGGCCGGCCGCCGGGGGGCGGGCTGGACCCGACCGGTTTCACCGAGGGGCCGCTCGCGGTGGAGGCGGCCGGTCTGCCGATGCGGGTGACGCCCTTCCCGGTGCCCGCCTCCAAGTACAGCTCGCTGGAGGCGGTGCGGGGCGGGCTGACCTGGCTGCGCTGGCCGATCTCCGGCGCGCTCGGCGAGACCTTCGTCAATCCGACCGACCCCTCCGCCCGGCCCACGCTGGAGTACTTCGGCCTGGCCAAGTCCAAGCGGGTCGAGCTGGTACGGCACATGGACTGGTACCGGGTCAGCGGCGACGGCACGCAGCTGGTGGTCTTCGACGAGGGCGACCTGACGGTGGTCCCGGCGTTCGAGCCGGGCGACCTGGACTCCACCGTCTACATCGACATGCGCCGGATCCTGCACGAGGCGAACCCGCCCACCGAGTGGCGGCAGGCGTTCGACGAGGCCGGGCGGATCATCCGCGACTACTTCTGGGCGCCGGACATGTGCGGCATCGACTGGCCGGCGATCCTCGACCAGTACCGTCCGCTGGTCGAACGGGTCGCCACCCCGGACGAGTTCGCCGACCTGCAGCGCGAGGTCCTCGGCGAACTGGGCACCTCGCACGCGTACGTGGCGCCGGCCCGCCGCAGCGAGGGACCGCCGCACTACCAGCGGCCGATCGGCCTGCTCGGCGTCAACTTCGTGCACACCAAGGACGGCCGGTGGGTGGTCACGCGCATCCTGCCCGGCGAGTCCTCGGACTCCAAGGCCCGTTCGCCGCTGGCCGGCACCGGCATCCTGGAGGGCGCCGCGCTGACCCACGTCGACGGCCGTGCCGTCGACCCGGACGCCGGACCCGGCCCATTGCTGTCGGCCGCCGGCGGGACCACGGTGGAGCTGACCTTCGTCCCGCCCGACGGCGGGCATCCGCGCCGGGTCGCGGTGGTGCCGCTGGTGGACGAGCGGCCGCTGCGCTACCAGGACTGGGTGGCCAAACGGCGCGCGGTCGTACGGGCGTTGAGCGAGGGCAGGTGCGGCTATCTGCACATCCCCGACCTGGGCGGCTCGGGCTGGGCGCAGTTCAACCGCGACCTGCGCATCGAGATCGTCCACCCGGCGCTCATCGTCGACGTGCGCGGCAACGCGGGCGGAAACATCAGCGACCTGGTGGTGGAGAGCCTGACCCGCAAGATCCTCGGCTGGGACCACACCCGCCACGCGCAGCCGGTGAGTTACGCCGGCAACGCTCCGCGGGGCCCGATCGTGGCGCTGGCGGACGAGGCGACGGCCTCCGACGGAGACATGATCACCGCCACGTTCCGGCTGCTGGGCATCGGGCCGGTGGTGGGCCACCGCACCTGGGGCGGCGTGGTCGGCATGACCGGCCGGCACCGGCTGGGCGACGGCACGGTGATCACGGTGCCGATGAACGCCGCCTGGTTCGAGGCCTACGGGTGGGCGGTGGAGAACTACGGCGTGGAGCCGGACATCCCGGTCATCCGCACCCCGCTGGACTGGGCGGAGGGCCGTCGCACCGATCTGGAGATCGCCGTGCAGACGGCACTGGACCTGCTGGAGAAGCACCCGGCCTCCACACCGCCCGATCTGTCCGACCGCCCGGACCGGCGGCGGCCCCCGCTCCCTCCGCGTCCCTGAGCCTCCCCTCCCGCCAAAGACCCCGCCGGGGTCGGTGGAAGGCCGGGCCGAGGACGGCGGAAGGGGCGCGCCCTGTACGGACGCGCCCCTCCTCGTTCACTCCTGGACCACGCGGGTCAGGACCGGTCCCGCCGCTCGTCGATCTCCTCCGGCGAACGCCGGCGTTCGCGGTCGCCCTTCGGCATCGACTCGGGCTTGGACGGCTGGCCGTGGCCGGGCTCGCGGTGCTGCGGCTTGCCCTGCTGGCGCATCGGGTCGTCGGCCATGCCCTGAGCGCGCTCACGGGTCTGGCCGATACGCTCCTGCCCCTGGGGCTGAGCCTGCGGGCGGTGCTGCTGCTGCCCGGCCTTGTTTCGCGTGGGGTCGTTCTTGCCCATGATCACTCCTTCGTGATGTGCGGATGGGCCTCGACCAGGCTGACACGGCCGGACACGGTGCGCATTTCGGACGAATGCGTACCGTGAACGGCGCTGGTCAGACGGGCCTTTCCGACCGGGCACGCTCGTCGGCGGCGCCGCCGCGGCCGACGAGTCCCTGCCGGATGCCGCCCGCGGCGGTGATCCTCGGCTCCAGGCGGCGCATCTCGCGCCGCCCCAGCGCGCCGCCGATCAGGCCGGGCAAGTACCCGCGCACGGACTGCGTTCCGCGCAGCCACCACTGGGCGTAGACGTGCGGCGAGCGGCGGGCGATCCCGTCCGCGATGCGCTCGACCGCGGGCTCCAGCGGGTAGGTGCGATTGGCCGGCCAGGGCAGCCGGGAGCGGGCCTCGCGCATCACGTCGTCCTCGTCGGCGCCGCGCACCATGTCGGTGTCGGTCCAGCTCAGATACCCCACACCGACCTTGACGCCCTTGAAGCCGACCTCGGCGCGCAGGCAGTGCGCGAAGGCCTCCACCCCCGCCTTGCTGGCGCAGTACGCGGTCATCAGCGGTGCCGGGGTGATCGCGGCGAGCGAGGCG
Organism: Actinacidiphila glaucinigra; assembly: GCF_900188405.1. Classification (GTDB taxonomy): domain Bacteria; phylum Actinomycetota; class Actinomycetes; order Streptomycetales; family Streptomycetaceae; genus Actinacidiphila; species Actinacidiphila glaucinigra. The sequence continues at coordinate 196,282 of NZ_FZOF01000002.1, forward strand.
ATCTGCAGCAGGTAGCCGCGCGAGGCGACGAGCGCCGGAAGGAACGCGCGGGCGGTCACCACGCTGCCCAGCAGGTTGACCTGGACGACCCGTTCGAAGTCGGCGGGGTCCACGTCCAGGAACGGACCGCCGGTCGCCACACCGGCGTTGGCGACGACGACGTCGACGCGGCCGTAGCGCTCCAGGACCTCCGCGGCCACCCGGGCCATCGCCTCCCGGTCGGTGACGTCGGCCGTCCAGCACCCGGCGTCGGGGCCGATCTCCTCGGCCACGCGCTTGAGTTCGTCCGGCTCCAGCCCCACCAGCGCCAACCGGGCGCCGCGCGCGGCGAGTCTGCGGGCGAGCAGCGCCCCCACCCCGCGGGCGGCGCCGGTCACCACCGCGACCTGCCCGTTCAGCGACCTGCTCATGCCGTCTCCTCCTTGACCTGGGCCCCGGGCCGCAGATGGTCCTCGACGAGGGTGCGTACGACGCCCGCGACCGCGGCCGGCGCCTCCAGCGGGGTCATGTGGCCGAGGCCCGGCAGTTCGGTGAGCCCGGCGAACCGGGAGAGCCGGGCGGCCATGCCGTGGGCGTGCACCGGAGGGGTGAGCTTGTCGGCGCCGCCCACCAGCACGGCGGTGGGCACGCGCAGCGCGGAGACGCCCGCGTCGAGATTGAGCCCGGCCAGCACCCGGCCCCACCCGGCACGCTGCCGGCGCCCGCAGGCGTGCACGATGCGGGCGGTGGCGGCCACCAGCTCCCTGCTCGACGCCGCGCCCAGGATCCCGTACTTGAGCGCGGCCCGGGTCACCGCGGACTGCGGGCCCAGCGGCGCCGAACTGACCAGCAGGAAGCGGTGGAAGGCGTCGCGGACCCGCTTGCTGCGCACCCGCGGCGGCAGCACCGCCGCCTCGGCGAGCAGCCGTCCACTGCCGGTGCTGGCCAGCAGCACGGCGGCTGTGCGGGACTGCACGGCGGCACGGTCGCCCGCCGCCATCGCGGTCATCCCGCCCATGGAGTGGCCGACCAGCACCACCTTCTCGTCGCCCACGACGGCGGACTCCAGGACCGCGGTGAGGTCGTCGGCGAGCGCGCCGGTGCCGTAGCCGCCGCGGCGCGGGGTCCCGCTGCCGCCGTGGCCGCGCTGGTCGTAGGCCACGACCCGGTACTCCCCGGCGAGTTCGTGGATGAGCGGGGCCCAGAACAGGGTGCTGCAGGTCCAGCCGTGGATCAGCACCACGGTGGGCGCGGTGCCGGACTCGGGGCCGTACTCCTCCACATGGATCGAGGTGCCGTCCGCGGACCGCACGGAGTGCGTGCGCCGGGTGGCCGGCAGGTCGAAGACGGACGCGGTCACGAGGCCACCTCCACGCGCTCCGGGCGCTCCTCGGGGGCGCCGGCGGGCACGATCTCGTACTCCTGGAGGTCCAGCCGCCGCGTGGCGCGCCGGAACTCGGCGGTCGTCCCGGGCCAGACCGTGGTGTTGCGGCCCTGGTCGTCCAGGTACCAGCTGACGCAGCCCCCGGTGTTCCACACCGTGCGGGCCATGCGGCGCTGCACCTCGTCGTTCCAGGACCGCACGGCCTCCGGACGGGCGTCGAGCGCGGCGGCCCCGGTGGTGTCCAGGGCGCGCAGGTACGCCGCGACGTAGTTCAGCGAGGACTCGATCATCAGGATCATCGAGCTGTTCCCGAGGCCGGTGTTGGGCCCGATGACGAACAGCAGGTTGGGGAAGCCGTCGACGGAGCAGCCGCGCAGCGCGGCCATGCCGCCCTTCCAGTGCTCGGCCAGCGAGCGGCCGTCGGCGCCGAACACCCGCTCCCCGATGGGCATGTCGGTGACGTGGAAGCCGGTGCCGAACACGATGGCGTCGGCCTCGCGCTCGGTGCCGTCGGCCATGACCAGGGTCGAGCCGCGCACCTCCTTCAGCGCGGAGGCGACGACCTCGGTGTTGGGCCGGGCGAGCGCCGGGTAGTAGTCGTTGGACAGCAGGATGCGCTTGCAGCCGATCCGGTAGTCGGGGGTCAGTTTGGCGCGCAGCGCCGGGTCCTTGACGGCCTTGCGCATGTGCGAGGCGGCCACGGCCTGCGCGCCGCGCATCATCGCCGGGCGCTTGGTGAACGCGCCGACCTGGAACTCACGGATCAGCCAGAGCAGTCCGCGCCGCGCCCTGGCGGTGGCCGGCACCTTGCCGTGCAGCCACTGCTCGGCCCGGCTGATCCCGCGGTCCATGCGCGGCATCACCCACGGGGGCGTCCGCTGCACCACGGTCAGGCTCTCCACCTCGGGCTGGATCGCGGGCACGATCTGGATCGCGGAGGCCCCGGTGCCCACCATGGCGACCCGCTTGCCCTCGAGGTCGAAGTCGTGGTCCCACTTCGAGGAGTGGAAGACCCGCCCGGGGAAGGCGTCCAGGCCCGGCACGTCGGGCAGTTTGGGGTCGGACAGCGGTCCGGTGGCCGAGACCAGGACGTCGGCGGTGAGTTCGCCGCGCGAGGTGGTGACGCGCCAGTGCCGGGCGCCGGCGTCCCAGCGGGCCTCGGTCACCTCCGTGCCGAGGCGCAGGTGCGGGCGGAGGCCGAAGGTGTCCGCGACCCGTTCCAGGTAGGCGCGGATGTGCGGCTGGCCGGAGAAGGTGCGCGGCCACTGCGGGTTGGGCGCGAAGGAGAACGAGTACAGGTGCGAGGGCACGTCGCAGGCGCACCCCGGGTAGCTGTTGTCGCGCCACGTCCCGCCGACGGAGTCCCGGCGCTCCAGGACGACGAAGTCGGTGATCCCCTCGCGTCGCAGCCGCACGGCGGCGCCGAGTCCGCCGAACCCCGATCCGATCACCGCAACCCGCACGTGTTCGCTGTGTCCGGCCATACCGCCGCCTCTCGGTGCCGCCCCAGTGCCGAATCGCGCCAGCGTTCACTGGCACGGTTCGGAGCGTAGACCAGAAGGCGTTACCAGCGGTAGAGGCCGGGCCAAGCGATGTGCGGCGCCCACCGCATAGGCTGACCGGCGTGGCAACGCACGAGCGCGAGTACCGGATGGACGAGCTGGCGGAGGCGGCCGGTGTCCCGGTCCGTACCGTCCGCTTCTACCGGGAGCGCAAGCTGCTCCCCGCGCCACGCCGCGAGGGCCGGATCGCCTGGTACAACGACCACCACCTGGCCCGGCTGCAAACCATCACGGCGCTGCTGGAGCGGGGTCACACCCTCGGCGGCATCGCCGAGCTGATGGACGCCTGGGAGAGCGGCCGCCACGACGTCGGCGAACTCCTCGGCCTGGACCCGGCACTGCCCACCCGCTGGTCGGAGGAGGAGCCGCTGCGGCTCACCCCCGAGGGCCTCGCCGACCACTACGGCGACCAGGCCACCGCCGAGAACCTGGCCACCGCCCTGGACATCGGCTACATCGCGGTCGACGGCGACGACGTGGTGCACGTCAGCCGCCGGCTGCTGGAGGCCTCGGCCGCGCTGGTCCGGGAGGGCCTCCCGCTCGCCGAGGTGCTCGCCACGGGCCGTGACATGCGGGACCGCATGGACCCGCTCGCCGAGCGGTTCGTCGAGCTGGCCCGCACCTACGTCCTGCCGGACGCGGAGGCCGACCTGCAGTCCGGCGACACCACCCGGCTCACCGAGGCCATCGCCCGGCTGCGCCCCCTGGTGCAGGCCGTCGTCGAGGCGGAACTCGCCCTGGCGATCGACCGCAGGTTGCGCGAGGAACTGGGGCGGTGACCCCGCGCGCCGCCCGCGGACGCCAGGTACGGGCGTCAGGCCGGGCGGCGCCCCGGACAGGGGCAAGGGCTTCCGCGCCCCGGCTCACCCGGCTCACCCGGCGCCGCCGTTCGGCCGGCGCGGGCGGTCGCGGGCGGTCGCGGGCCTGAGGCGCCGCGAGCACGCCGCCAGGCCCGCCTCCCTCTGCGGATCCCCGCCGGCCGCCGTCGCCCGCGTCCACCGCATGCCCGGCGAAGTCCTCGAACAGGCCGTCACCACCGGCCCCGGCATCCGGGCCCGGGCGGACGGCGACGCCCTCGCCCTCACCCTGGCCGACCGCCGCCCCGCACCCGCGCAAGCGCCCTCCCGAAGGCTGCGCGAGGAGGCCGCCGCGCATCCGTACTGTGGTCCTATGACTCTCGATCTCGATGCCTATCTCGCCCGCATCGGCTGGACCGGGGAGCGCCGACCCACGACGGAGGTGCTGCGGTCCGTGCACCGCGCCCACCTGCTGGGCATCCCGTTCGAGAACCTCGACCCGGTCCTTGGCCGGGCGCCCTCGCTCGCGGTGCCCGACCTGGAGGCCAAGCTCGTCCGCGGCACACGCGGCGGCTACTGCTACGAGCACAACACCCTGTTCGCCGCGGCGCTCACCGCCCTCGGGTTCCGGGTCACGCTGCTCACCGCGCGGGTCCTGGTGGGGGCGAAGCCGGGGGACGTCCGCCCCCGTACGCACATGCTCATGCTCACCGAGGTGCCCGGCGAGCCGGTGCCGTGGGTGACCGACGTCGGCTTCGGCAGCATCGGCTCCCTGCTGGAGCCGTTGCCGCTGCTCGCGGACGAGGAACTGCACGACGCCCCGCGCCGCCACCGGCTCGTCCACGCCCCGCACGACGGCCCACTGGAACTGTGGAAGCTCCAGGCGTACCTGCCCGGCGCCGCGGACGGCGGATGGGAGGACCAGTACGCCTTCACCGTCGAACCCTTCCAGGCCCCGGACTACGAGGTCATCAACTGGCACGTCGCCACCAACCCGCGCTCCCCCTTCTCCCGCGGCCTCTACGTCCAGCGCACCACCGGCGACACCCACCTCTCCCTCACCGGACGCCGCCTGACGGAGACGGCCGCCGACGGCACCCGCAAGGAGCGCGAACTGGCGGACGAGGACGAGGTGCTGCGGGTCCTGGCGGACGACTTCGGCGTACGGCTCCCCGAGGGGACGCGACTGCCGGGGTGACCCGGCGCTAGGCCGCGGCCTTCCCCTCGGCGAGGGTGTGCGCCACCAGCGCGTTGGCGTGGCCGTGCCCGAGGCCGTGCTCGGTCCTCAGCCAGCCGACGAGCTCCATGTGCCGGGTCAGCGGGGAGGAGCGGATGAGCTCCTTCCACTCCGCGACCGGCCGGCCGTACTTCTTCTCGATCGACGGGAAGTAACTCGCGGGGCCCTTCACGTTCTGCGTCATGCCTGGTGGACCGGCCGGCCGCCGCGAACTCATCGCCGTCCCGCCGTGACCCGCGTCACACCGGCCGGCCGTTCCCCGGCCCGGGTGAATTCCGCCGGTTCCCGGCGTGCCGCCGGGCGGCGTCTGCCTAGCGTGGCGCCCGGGACGACACCAGGGGAGCCGGACGGGGGTGGCCGCATGACGGTCGAGGACAAGCGCTCGGTGAGCATGAGGATCTTCGGGGACCTGCTCAGGACGCTGCGCGAGGGCCGGGGAATCACCCTGGACGCGGTGGCGGCGCACACGGGCTACTCGAAGTCGCAGACCGTCAAGATCGAGTGCGGGGAGCGCATCGCCAGCACGGCGTTCATCGAGCGGGCGGAGCAACTGCTCGGCTCACCCGGGGTGCTGAGGGCGGTGGCCCCCCATCTGTCGCGGGAGAAGCTGCCCGTGGGGTACGGGGAGTACGCGGACGAGGAGGCCCGGGCACTGAGCCTGGGCGCCTACGACTCCCACGTCGTCAACGGCCTGCTGCAGACCGAGGCCTGCATGCGTGCCGTGTTCGGTGCCCGCTGTCCGGCGCTGGAGGAGGACGAGGTCGAGCGCTGGACCGAGGACCGGCTGGCCCGCCAGTCACTGATCGTCCGCAGGCCCGTGTGCATGCTCTCCTTCGTCCTGGAGGAATGGGTGCTGCGCCGCCCCACGGGCGGACGGGCGGTGATGGGCGCACAGTTGTCGCATCTCGTCGAGGTGGGCCGGCGGCGCAACGTCCAGATCCAGGTGATGCCGGCCCGGTACGAGGCGCACGCCGGTCTCGACGGCCCGTTCACCCTGCTGGAGAACCCCGACCGCCAGTTGCTCGCCTACGCGGAGGGGCAGGTCGGGGGCCTGCTCACCGATGACCGGAAAAGGGTCAGTCTGCTCCACCAGCGCTATGGAATGATCCGGGCGCAGGCCCTCACACCCGAGGACTCCGCGAAGTTGATCGAGCAGATTGCGGGTGAACTGTGAGCGCTCTCGTGTGGTTCACGTCCCGTCACAGCGGCAGCGACGGCGGTCAGTGCGTCGAGGTGGCGGTCGGCCCGGCCGCCGTCCACGTGCGGGACTCCAAGGACAGGTCCGGCCCCGCCCTGGCCTTCGAGCCGGACGCGTGGACCGAGTTCGTGGCCTTCGCCGGCCGATTGCCCGAACCCCAAGGATAGTTACCAACCGGTAATCCGTACGCCGGTTTCCGCTCACCCGCACCAGCGAACGTACGGTGCATGACAACCCTCAAAACCCTCACGTGGAGACGCGGCGCCGTCGTCGCGGCGATCATCGCCGCCGGGGTGTCCGGCCTCGCGCTCCCGGCCGACGCGCACGCCACCGACGCGCACGCCACCGGGCGGATCGGCGGCACGCCGGCGGCGGCCGCCACGGCCTCCGCCGGCGCCGCTTCGGTCGACCACGAGACCTGGCTGCGCGACGTGCGCCCGGTGATCGACCAGGCGCGCGCCTACCTCCAGGAGCGCACGTCGACCGCGCGGCCCGGCGAGAAGCCGGCGATCGTGCTGGACATCGACAACACCTCGCTGGAGACGTACTTCGACTGGTGGTTCCCGCCCGCCGTGGCGCCGACACGCGACCTCGCCCGGTACGCGGACTCCCGCGGCGTGGACGTCTTCTTCGTCACCGCCCGGCCGGACTTCATCCACCCGGCCACGCTCTACAACCTCGACCGCGCGGGCTACCCGGTCGCCGGACTGTACGGCCGCTCGATCCCGGACCTCTTCGACGAGGTCAGCGCGTACAAGACGGCGCAGCGCGCCGCCATCGAGAAGCGCGGCTACACGATCGTCGCGAACATCGGCAACAACACCACCGACCTGGTGGGCGGCCACGCCGAGCGCACCTTCAAGCTCCCGGACTACGACGGCCTGCTCGACTGACGCCGTCCGAGACCGCCCGGCACCCGGGGAGCGATCGTTCCCCGGGCGTTCACCATGCCCTCATGCGCGGGCTTCGTACGGGCTCGACCTGCGGCTTAGCGTCACGAGGTCCCGTTCGCCCGATGTAGACGAGGTGTAAATGTCCCTCCGGCACGCAATCGCAGCCCTGGCCGTCGTGCCCGCGCTCGTGGTACCCACCGCCGCCCAGGCGGCCACCGCCCACCACGGCCACGACCACGGCCACTCCCCCAAGGCCTCCTTCGACCTGCAGGCCCACCGCGGTGGCATCGGCATGACCACGGAGGAGTCCCTGGAGGGCTTCGGCAAGGCCCTGCGCCTCGGGGTGAGCACCCTGGAGCTGGACACCCACGTCACCAAGGACCAGAAGGTCGTCGTCAACCACGACCGCCAGATCAGCGCCCAGAAGTGCAAGGACACCGGTCCCGTCACGCCGGGCGACCCGATGTACCCCTACGTGGGCAAGTACATCAAGGACCTGACGCTGGCCCAGATCAAGACGATGGACTGCGGCTACCAGCAGCTGCCCGGCTTCCCCGAGCAGGAGCAGGTCAAGGGCCACCGCATGGTGGAGCTCAAGGACGTCCTCGGCCTGGTCAAGAGCTACAAGGCCAAGAAGGTCAAGCTCAACATCGAGACCAAGGTCGAGGCCGGCGCCCCCGAGCAGACCGCGCCGCGCGAGCTGTTCGTGCGCCGTGTCTTCGAGGAGATCCACCGCTCGGGCATAGAGAAGCAGGTCACCATCCAGTCCTTCGACTGGGGCGCCCTGAACGAGATGCACAAGCTCGCGCCGAAGTACCCGCTGGTGGCGCTGACCAACTACGACTTCCTCCAGGTCGGCAAGCCCGGCGCTTCCCCGTGGCTCGGCGGCATCGACGCCGACGACTACGACGGCGACTTCGTCAAGGCCGCGGCCGCCGTCCCCGGCGTCACTGCGCTCTCCCCGGTCTACGGCATGCCGCAGAACGGCACCATCGCCGACCCGAACTTCACGTTCTACGTCACCGAGAAGATGGTGGACGACGCCCACGAGCGCGGCCTGAAGGTCATCCCGTGGACCTGTGACGACAACCCGACCATCGAGGCCCTGATGGACATGGGCATCGACGGCATCATCACCGACTACCCCAACCACGTCCGGCAGATCATGGCCGACCGCGGTATGCGCCTGCCCAAGGCCTACCCCGCGCCGCCACTGACGACCGGCGCCCCGCGCGCGGACGCCCCCGGAACCGGCCGGTTCCGGGGGCGTCCGCGTACGGTTCAGGTGGCCGAGGCGGCGGGTTGCCCGGCCGGGCTCGCCAGGTGCTCCTCGGGATGGACGCACTTGTAGAGGCACTGGGTGCGGGACATCGCGAAGACGCCGTAGCTGAGCACCGCGAAACCCGCCAGCGCGGGCAGCAGCCAGAAACCGGTGCGCGGCTGCTCGCCGTAGAGCGTGACCCCGAGGCAGAAGCCGACGACGGCGTCGCCGAGCGTCAGGGCGGGCTGGGAGGCGATCAGCGGTCCTCCCTGCATGGCGGTCCCCAGCAGGAACAGCGAGAACCCGCCGGCCGCGGCGAAGGCGTAGGTCTGCCAGGACAGCAGCCAGGCCGCGACGCCCTGGTGCTCCAGGATGTCCATGGACGACTTGATCAGCGCGGCCGTGAGGGCGTTGCCCACCGCGGCCGCCCCGCCCAGGCAGGCGGCGCGCATCAGGCCGTTGGGCCGCCGCAGCCCGGCGAGCACCAGCACCGCGCCGAGTCCGCCGACGATCAGCAGGGTCGGCACCCACCAGATGCCCGGAACCTGCTCGCGCCCCCCGCTGGGCGCCATCGAGAAGAGGAACAGCGCCAGGCCGCCGGCGATGCACGCCACGCTGACCCAGGCCTTGTGGGACAGCTCGACGTGGAAGACCATGCCGCCGATCACCAGGGCCAGCGGCAGCTCCAGGATGAACACCGGCTGGACCGCGGCGAGCGACCCCGTGCCCAGCGCCAGCGCCTGGAAGATCGCGGCCAGGATGACGCCGAGGATGCCGGCGAGCCACACGGGGGTGCGCAGCAGGTCCTTCATCAGACCGAGGCGCAGGGACTTCGAGGCGGGGACGGTGAGCACCGCGCGCCGCTGCAGGACCGTGCCGAAGGCGTTGCTGCAGGCCGCGAGGACGGCGAAGAGGATGGAGATCATGAGGACGGCACCACTCCCCGCGTGCTCGGCCGCGGTCGTCCTCGTCCGGCTCGGCGCCGGACGACGCTCGACCGTTTAAAGGTATTCGTCCGGTTTTCCACGTGAATGGAAAGTCTAACGTCGAACGTATGCGGAGGCCCGCCGCCCGGCGGTCACCGCGACGGTCACGGAAGCGTGGTCACCGGTCACAGCGCGGCGCGGTCGCCGGTGTCCACCGGCTGTGTGGCGCTTGCCCCGCGCAGGGCGTCGGAGCGCACCTCGTCGGCGGTCAGCACGTAGCCCGTGGTGGAGTCGGTGGTGGAGCGGGCGAAGACCACCCCGTAGACGCGTCCGGAGGTGTCCAGCAGCGGGCCGCCGGAGTTGCCGGGGCGCACCACGGAGCGGACCTGGTAGATGTCGCGGGTGACGGCGCCCTCGCCGTAGATGTCCTGTCCGGTGGCGCGGATGCGCCCGGCCACCGTCGCGGCGCGCAGGTCGAGGCCGCCGTCCTGCGGGTAGCCCGCCACGACCGCGCCGTCCCCGCGCACCGCGTCGTCGGTGAAGCTCAGCGCGGGGGCCTTCAGCCCCGGGACGTCCAGGACGGCGATGTCCTTGCCGGGGTCGAAGAGCACGACGGTGGCCCGGTAGGCCCGACCGACGCCGCCGACCTGCACCGCGGGGTCGTCCACCCCGGCCACCACGTGGGCGTTGGTCATCACGTGCTCGTCGGCGTAGACGAAACCGGTGCCCTCCTGGCCCTGGCGGCGGCCGTCCACGAAGGCGACGCCCTCGATCTTGACGGTGCTGCGGGCGGCGGCGCCGGCCGTGGCCGCGGTGACGTTGTCCCCGGAGGGCGCGGGCACCCCGTTGACCGGCTCGGACTCGAAGGGGTTGAACACCTGCGGGAACCCGGCCTCGGCCAGCGCGCTGGTCGCCCTGCTGAACCAGGTCGGCGCCTGCCGGGGCATGGTGTCCTGGACCGCGCCCAGCACCTCGGACCCGCGGATCGACTGGGCCAGCACGCTGGAGGAGGAGGTCACCAGCACGCTGGCGGCCACCCACGAGACCAGCAGCACGGCCACGGCGTTCGCCACCGCGCCGCCCGCCCCGTCGAGCCAGCGCAGCGGGCCCCAGTCCAGCCCGGTCCGCGCCTTCCAGGCGACCCCGGAGGCCAGGGCGTGCCCACCGGCCGCGGGCACCAGGACGGTGAGCAGCGCGACCAGCGTCGCCCGCGGTGTGCCCGGCTCGACGTACTGCAGCACATACGGCAGCAGCCACACGCCGACCACCGCACCGCCGAGGAAGCCCGCGAGAGAGATGCAGCCCGCGACCAGCCCGCGCCGGAAACCGGCGACGGCGTAGGCGACGGTCAGCACCAGGAGCAGGAGGTCGAGCAGGTTCAACCGAGGGGCCTTTCGACGAAACCCTATGGACCAGTGAAAACGCACATTAACTGACCATAGGTTCCCTTTTGCGGCACACCGCACGCAGATTCCGTCACATCCGCCCCGGGTACCCCGGATCGCCGTGGAATCGCATGGGAAAGGCCCGGCGCGGCTTCCGTGTGCATCCACGGACTCCGGCACCGGGCCCTCCGTCGCACCGCACCCCGTCCCCACGGGTCGGCGCGTGCGGGACCTTCCCACCGCTCAGGGGCGGCCCCGCAGCTCAGTCCCCCTACATGACGACGACCGGGGCGCCGCCGGCATTCCCGTCCCGGGCGGTAATTCCGCTCCGGTACACCTGGACGTCACCTACCGGCCCGTCACCAGGCCATGACGCGACCTCCGGCGCCGGGACACCGATGCGACACGAAACCGTTTCGTACGGGTCGACACTAGAGGCAGCCTTATCGAAACGCAAGTGTTTCGATCGCCTGGGCGCAGTGGGCTGCCTAGAGTGGGTGCCGACGACCGAGGAGGTGCGGGCCGTGACCGAGCAGCAGTCGGGAGATCGCCCCGAGAAGGCGATCCTGGAACGGATCAGCGCGATGGTCTCCGACGAGAGGACCCTGCGCGAGCTCCTCAGCGAGGGGCGGATGGACGGCGAGACCGAGCGGGCGCGGCTCGACGCGCTGGAGCGCGAGCTCGACCAGTGCTGGGACCTGCTCCGCCAGCGCCGCGCCAAGACCGAGGCGGGCGGCGACCCGGGCGAGGCGAGGGTGCGCTCCACGGGCACGGTGGAGGGCTACCAGTCGTGAAGAGCGACGCGAAGGTGACGGACGCCCCCGGAGCGCGGCGCTACGAGGCGCACGTCGAGGGCAGGCTGGCGGGCTTCGCCACGTACATCCGCACCCCGGAGATGGTCGCCTTCCTGCACACCGAGGTGGACCCGGAGTTCGAGGGCCGGGGCGTGGGCTCCTCGCTCGCCCGCCACGCGCTGGACGAGGCGCGGGAGCGCGGTCAGAGCGTGCTGGCGGCCTGCCCGTTCATCGCGGGCTGGATCGCGCACCACCCCGAGTACGAGGACCTGGAGTACCGCCCGCGCAGCGCGGTCAGCGACTAGGCACGGCGACCGGCGCCGGACGGCCGGGCGTGGGCGACCGGACGGCCCGGCGTCAGCGGGCCCGCCCGATGCCGAGCGCCGGCAGCACCACCGCGTCGATGTAGCGGTGCATGAAGGCCGCGTCGACCTCCACGTCCTCCAGCAGGCGGCGGGTGATCACGGCGCCGAGCATCATGTGCGGCATGAACTCGGCCGCGGGGACGGCGGCGTCGATCTCACCGCGGTCGGCGGCCCGCCCCAGCAGTTGCCGCACCCCGGAGAGCTCGGGCTCGATCAGGTGCTGGCGCATCGCCTCGGCGAGGTCGGGGTTGGTGGCGGAGGCGTGGGCCAGGCCCCGGATCAGCGGGGTGTCCACGTCCGAGCCGTCGCCGATGCGGTCGGCTAGTTCGTGCAGGTCGCCCGGGAGCGAGCCGGTGTCGACGTTCTCCACGTGCACCGGCTTGGTGCACTTGAGCGCGGTCACGACCAGCTCGGGCTTGCTCTTCCACTGCCGGTACAGAGTGGCCTTGCTGGACCGGGTACGGGTGGCGACCGCGTCCATCGTCAGCGCGTCGTACCCGACCTCGCGCAGCAGATCGATCACCGCGCCGTACAGCTCCTGCTCCCGCTCGGGCGTCAGCCGGGTGCGGCGCGCCGGTGCGCTCGCGTCGGTCGTCATGTTCCGTGCTCCGTCTCTCGTCCCCTGCGAAACGGTTTCGTATCCCAACGACAATATGGCACCGCCCACCGAAACCGAAACGTTTCGATGGGCGGGGCACATGGCGCGGCTCCGGGCCGGTGCCGTCGGGCGTCAGGCCAGCGAGGCCGTGAGCGTGATCTCCGTACCGGCCAGCGCCTTGCTCACCGGGCAGTTCGCCTTGGCGTCCTCGGCGGCCTTGACGAACTCCGCCTCGTCCATCCCGGGCACCTCGCCCTCGACGGTCAGGTGGATGCCGGTGATTCCGGTGCCCGGCTTGAAGGTCACGTCGGCCTGGGTGCGCAGCCGGGTCGGCGGGGTGCCCGCCTTGCCGAGGCCGGCAGACAGGGCCATCGAGAAGCAGCTGGAGTGGGCGGCGGCGATGAGCTCCTCGGGGCTGGTCTTCCCGCCCGGCTCCTGCGAGCGGGCGACCCAGGTCACCGGGTACTCCCCGATGCCGGAGGAGTCGAGGGTCACGACCCCGCTGCCCTCCGTCAGACTGCCGTCCCAGACGGTGTGCGCGACCCGCGTGGTGGAGTGCGGCGTGGTGGACATGGTGGATCCTCCCGAGTGCGGAGTGAGTACGGCTGCGGCGGGTCCAAGTCTTCACCACGGCGCACCGCTTCGCGAAGCGATCTCCCGCGCCGTGACGGTCGTGTTGCCCCCTGTCAAACGGGGCGTCACCCACAAGAGTGGCTGTACGCAGGGATTTCACCGACCCGCCCCCCGCCGCCGTGCCACCGCCCTACGTTCGGGACCTGGGACGCGGACGTCAAGGAGTGAGCCTGGTGGTCGAATCCGTGCGGGTACCGATCCTCGCTTCGTGGGAGCGCTGTCAGACCGCCGGCCTCGACCCCGAGCGGTTCGAGGTCCCGTACACCGACGACCTCGACCCCACCGGCGCCCTGGTCCGGGCCGCGGGCCCCGTCCTCGACCGGCTCGCCGGCACGCTCTCCGGCACCCGTACCGCCGTCCTGCTCACCGACGACCGGGGGCTGGTGATCGACCGCCGGGCCGCCGAACCCCCGTTGCTGCCCGCCCTGGACCGGGTCCGGCTCGCCCCCGGGTTCAGCTACCACGAACTCCACGCCGGGACCAACGGCATCGGCACCGCCCTGGCCGCCCGGCAGCCCGTCCGCGTCTGCGGCGAGGAACACTTCTCCGCCGCCCTGCGCGGCTTCACCTGCTTCGGCGTACCCGTCCGCCATCCCGTCAGCGGCCGGGTGGAGGGCGTCCTCGACCTCACCAGCCTGTACGGCGACGCGCACCCCCTCATGGCCGAACTCGCCCGCGGCTGCGCCCTCGCCATCGAGCAGCGGCTCCTCGATGAGTGCGGCGAACGCGAACGCGCCCTGCTGCACAGCTACCTGGCCGCCGAGCACCGCGCCACCACGGCCGCCTCCCTGCGGCTGGACGGCGCCGGGCGCTTCCAGGGCGTAGGGCCTCCGGCCGGTCTCACCGACGGGGACGAGTCGGCGCTCGCCGAGACCGCCGCCGGGCTGATCGCCGCCGGACGGCGCGAGGCGCTCCAACTCCCCCTCTCCCACGGCCGTACGGCCCACCTGCTGTGCCGGCCCCTCGCGGGCGGCGCCGTCGTGGAGGTCAGCGTGCCCGGGGACGCCGGGTCGCCCGGCGGCGGCACCGGCGGGTCCGCGCGCCGCCCGCTGCTGGTCGGCGAAGCGGGGGTGGGCCGCCTCGCCGTCGCCGCGCGCCGCCGCCTGGAACTGCTCAGCGACGCCGCCCTGCGGATCGGCACCACGCTCGACGTCTCCCGTACCGCCCGCGAGATCGTCGAGGCCGCCGTGCCCCGCTTCGCCGACCACGCGACCGTCGACCTGTTCTGCCCCGTCCTGCACGGCACGGCCCCCGTCGACCCCGGGGCGGAGCTGCGCCGGGTGGCGGCGAGCGGCGCGGCCCCCGGCGCCGCGTACGGCCCCCACGCCAGGGGTGAACCGATTCGCCTCGTCCCGGGCAGCCCCCAGGCCAGAGCCCTGTGCGGCGGCGCCGCGGTCCGCGACACCTCCACCGGCCCGGACGGCGAACCGCGCGCCGTCATCGCCGTCCCCCTGCGCGCCCGGGACACCCTGCTGGGCGTCGCCACCTTCCAACGCGCCGCGCCGACCGAACCGTTCGCCGACGACGACCTCACCCTCGCCCGCGACCTCGCCGCCCGCGCCGCCGTCTGCATCGACAACGCGCGGCTCTTCACCCGCGAGCACCACCTCGCCCTGGAACTCCAGCGCAGCCTGCTGCCCCGCGGCGTACCGGAGCAGCACGCCGTGGACGTCGCCCACCGCTACCTCCCGGCGGCCCGCGGCCGGGTCGGCGGCGACTGGTTCGACGTGATCCCGCTGTCCGGGGCGCGCGTGGCGCTGGTCGTCGGCGACGTCGTCGGCCACGGCATCCACGCCGCCGCCGCCATGGGCCGGCTGCGCACGGCCGCGCACAACTTCTCCGCCCTCGACCTGCCCCCGGACGAGCTGCTGGGCCGCCTGGACGACCTCGTCGTCCGCCTCGACGACGAGAGCGGCACCGGTCCCGGCCTCGCGGGCGCGACCTGCCTCTACGCGGTCTACGACCCCGTCACCCGGCGCTGCCAGCTGGCCCGCGCCGGGCATCCGCCACCGGCGCTGCTCGCCCCCGACGGCGAGGTGCGCTTCCCCGACCTGCCCGCCGGGCCGCCGCTCGGCCTGGGCGGACTCCCCTTCGAGGCCGCCGAGTTCGCGGTCCCCGAGGGCAGCGGCATCGTCCTCTACACCGACGGCCTCATCGAGGGCCGCCACCTCGACCCGGACACCGGGATGCGCCGTCTCGGCCGCGCCCTCACCGCCGTCCCGCGCGGCTGCCCGCCGGAGGAGGTCTGCGCGGCGCTGGAGGCCGCGCTGCGCCCGGCCCCCTCGGCCGACGACGTCGTCCTGCTCGTCGCCCGTACCCGGACCCTGGACGAGCGCCAGGTCGCCGGCTGGGACGTGCCCGACGACCCGGCGGCCGTCTCGGCCCTCCGCTCCGCGATCACCCGCCGTCTGCGGGCCTGGGGCCTCGACGAGCTGACCTTCACCACGGAGCTGATCGCCAGCGAGCTGATCACCAACGCCATCCGCCACGGCGCCGGCCCCGTGCGGGCCACGCTGCTGCGCGACCGCGCCCTGGTCTTCGAGGTCGCCGACGCCAGCGGCACCTCGCCCCGCCTGCGCCGCGCGGCCACCACCGACGAGGGCGGCCGCGGCATCTTCCTCGTCGCCCAGCTCTGCCGCCGCTGGGGCACCCGCTACACCGACCGCGGCAAGGTCATCTGGACGGAGCAGCAACTCCCCGCGTGAGGTGCCCACGACCGGTGGCCACGGGCACCGGCGCGCCTCGGCGCCGCCCCCGGCCTCGCCCTGATGGCCTACCAGTCGCACGAGGCCCCGTCCCCGACGCACCACGTCCGCAGGCACGGTAGCGGGCGGGCGAAGCGGCGGGACACGGGGGTTCCGGCTGTGCGCGGACGCGCTGTTGCCTACGGTGGAACCATGACCACGGCGGCAGACAGCAGTACGAACGCGAGCACGGACACCTACGACGTCATCGTCATCGGCGCGGGCCCCACCGGGGAGAACCTCGCCGACCGCACCAGGCAGGCCGGACTGACCACGGTGGTGGTCGAGGCGGAGCTGGTCGGCGGCGAGTGCTCGTACTGGGCGTGCATCCCCAGCAAGGCGCTGCTGCGCCCGCAGGCGGCCCTGGACGCCGCGCGGGCGGTCGCGGGGTCGCGGGAGGCGGCCGGCGGGCGGCTGGACGCCGCCGCGGTGCTGGCCCGGCGCGACTGGTGGACCGGCAACTGGAAGGACGACGGGGCGGTGAGCTGGCTGGACTCGGCCGGGATCGACCTCGTCCGGGGGCGCGGACGGCTCGACGGGCCGCGCCGCGTCGTCGTGGAGACCCCCGACGGCGGCGAGCGCGTCCTGACCGCCCGGCACGCCGTGGCGGTCTGCACCGGCACCCGCGCGCAACTGCCCGACCTGCCCGGCATCGCCGACGACCACGTGTGGACCAGCCGCGACGCCACCAGTTCCCCCGAGGTGCCGGGACGGCTCGTGGTGGTCGGCGGAGGTGTGGTCTGCGTCGAGATGGCGACCGCCTGGCGGTCGCTCGGCTCCGAGGTGACCGTGCTGGTCCGCGGCTCCGGGCTGCTGCCGCGCTGGGAGCCGTTCGTGGGCGAGCTCGTCGCGGACGGCATGCGCGCCGCCGGGATGGACATCCGCACGGGCGTGTCCGTCACGGAGCTGCGGCGCGCCTCGGAGTCCGGGGCGATCACCCTGGTGCTCTCCGACGGTTCGGAACTCGTCACCGACGAGGTCCTGTTCGCCACCGGCCGCGTCCCGCACACCGACCACCTGGGCCTGGAGACGGTCGGCCTCACCCCCGGCTCGTGGCTGGACGTCGACGACACCTGCCTGGTCAAGGACGTCGAGGGCGGCTGGCTGTACTGCGCGGGCGACACCAACCACCGCGCGCTCCTCACCCACCAGGGCAAGTACCAGGGCCGTATCGCCGGCGCCGCCATCGCCGCCCGCGCCAAGGGCGAGCCCCTGGACACCGCCCCCTGGGGCCGGCACTCGGCCACGGCCGACAACGTCGCCGTCCCCCAGGTCGTCTTCACCGAGCCCGAGGCAGCCGCCGTCGGCATCACCGCCGAGCAGGCCGCGCGGGAGGGCCGCCGCGTCAAGATCGTGGACTACGAGATCGGCAACGTCTCCGGCGCCGGGCTCTACGCCGACGACTACAAGGGCAAGGCCCGCGCCGTCGTCGATCTGGACCGGGGCCACCTCGTCGGCGTCACCTTCGTCGGCCCGTCCGTCGGCGAGATGCTGCACTCCGCCACCATCGCCGTCGCCGGTGAAGTGCCGCTGGAACGGCTGTGGCACGCCGTACCGGCCTTCCCCACGATGAGCGAGGTGTGGCTGCGGCTGCTGGAGACCTACCGGGACGCGCCGGACGGCGAAGGCTGACGGAGACGGCGGCCCCGGGCGCCTGCCGATAGGATCGCGCCCTGCTCGTCGAGTCCAGGTCGAGGGGACAGCTGAGGTGGGGATTTTCCGGCGCGGGCCGAAGCGTGACCAGCGGGACACACCCCGCGACCCCGAGTACGCCTTCTTCTCGGTGGACGAGGGGGCGCGCTTCCGCGCGATCGTGCGCGAGTCGTTCGCCGAACTCGGGCTGGAGGTCACGGTCTTCGCCGACATGGTGACCGACGACTCCGGCCGGCGCTTCGGGCTCGGCAACCTCGCCGCGCTGTGCCACAACGACCGGCGCGGCCCGCGCGTGTGGCCGCAGCTGGCGCGGGAGCACATCGGGGCGGTGCTGCGCACCCTCGACGGGCCGTCGCCGCTGGAGACCATGCCCCCCGAGGAGATCCGCGAGCGGCTCTACCCGCGCCTGGTCACGCCCGACGCGGTCGACCCGGACACCTTCCGCTACGCCCGGATCGCCGCACCCGGGCTGCTGGAGGTACTCGCCCTGGACCTCCCGGAGAGCGTGATGACGCTCGCCGACCAGGCCCTGGTCCCGCTCGGCGACACCCGCGAGCTGCGCGGCCGCGCCCTGCTCAACCTGCGCGACCTGCCGGTGGAACGGCACGAGGTGGTCCGGCACGCCGACGTGCGCTTCGACGTCCTCGTCGGCGACTCCTTCTTCACCGCCGCCCGGGTGCTGGTCCTGGACGAACTCGTGGAGCGGGTCACCGGGAAGCCCCTGACCGCCGACGGGGCGCTGGTCGCCATGCCGTTCCGGCACCAGCTGGCCTTCCACGCCATCCGTGACAGCGCCGTCATCCCGGCGCTCAACGGCATGGCGGGTTTCGCCGCGGCGGGCCACGAGGACGCGGTGGGCCCCATCAGCCCGTACGTCTACTGGTGGCGGGACGGCGTGCTGACCCAGCTCAGCCGGAAGGACGGGGACGGGCTGCTGATCACGGTCGGCGAGGAGTTCCAGGACGTCCTCGAACGCCTCGTTCCCGACCAGGCGGGCGAGGAGCGATGAGCGGCGGCGATCCGGGGGGCACGACCGTCAGACCGCTGATAGGCGTCGGCTCCGAAGGACCGGCGCCCGACTACGCCGAACTGTTCCCCGAGGACCCGCCCGGCCCCGCCGGAACGCCGGAGCCGCAGTTGCAGCCGCAGCCGCGGCCGGCTGACGCGCCTCGCGGGGCGCGCCGGGCGGCGGCCCGCTCCCGCCGCCTGCGGACCGTCGTCACGGTGGCCGCGGCGGTGACCGGCGTCGGCGTACTGGCCCTGCTCGGGCACCTCGTCACCGGTCCGGGCGAGGCCGACCGTGCGCGGCCCGCCCCGAGCGCCTCGCAGCCCCGGCCGGCGCTGCCCAGCCTGCTCGACTCCGACGGCACGGCGGAGCCCTCGCACAGCGCCGGGGCCCCGTCGGCCCGGTCGGGCGCGGGCGGCTCCTCCCCGTCCGCCTCCGCCTCCGGTTCCGCGTCCGGCACAGGGGCACCGGCCTCCGCCACGGCCGGCGCGACCACCACCGCCACCGCGCAGGGCGGGGCCACCGCGACGGCCGGTTCCGGCGCGGTGCTCAAGCCGGGCTCGCGCGGCCCCGAGGTCGTGGCGCTGCAGCAGCGGCTCGCCCAGGTGCAGCTCTACGACGGCCCCGCCGACGGCAAGTACGACGGCGGGGTCAAGGACGCCGTCCAGCGCTACCAGCAGAGCCACGGCGTCACGGGCGACAGCCCGGGGTTCTACGGCCCCGGCACGCGCCGTTCGCTGGAGTCGGTCACCTCCGCGCCCTGAGCCCGCAGCGGGTTCGGCAGCGGCAGGTAGCGGGCGGCGGCGCCGTCCGCGCCGGTCCAGCGCAGCAGCAGATTGGTCTTCCCCGGGATGTGCGCGGCGGCGAGCAGCTCCCGCAGCGGCGCCGGATCGCCGTGCCCGGCCGACCACCGCGCGAGGAACGCCCGGGCCCTCGCCCACAGCACCGGGGTGAGTTCCGGGTGGCGTTCGGCGACCGCGCCCGCGATCTCCAGCAGGTTGTTGGTGACCAGGCAGTAGACCAGGCGCTCCCAGCCGTGGGCGGCGTCCACGCCCGGCCCGGGGGCGTCCGGCCGCGCATGGCGGCGCAGCAGTTCGCGGTGCCGCTCCTCGACCAGCTTGACGCCCTCGTGGTCGCGGAAGAGCGCCTGTCCGGGCAGCCCGTCGGCGTCCACGGCGACGAGCACGTTCTGCAGGTGGCACTCCAGGACGACCCCGTGCCGCAGATACGCGTGCAGCACCGGCGGCACGACCTGCCGCAGATACGCCTCCCACCAGGCCAGCGCGCCGTCCGCGGTCAGGCCGGGCGCGGCGAGCGGGCTGCCCTCGTAACCCTCGGCGACGGCCGCCGCCAGCAACGGGGTCAGCCCGGGGCGCAGGTGTGTGCCGAAGCCGTCGCGGACGAGCACGGCCAGTGCCTCGTACGCGTCCCGGCCGCCGAGGTCGGCGGTCCGGTGACCGCGGTCGGACAGGACGTCCGCCTCCGGCACGGCGCGCAGCACCTCGTCGACGGGCCCCAGCCAGCGCAGGTCGTGCCGCCACAGCCGGCGGATGTCGTTGGTGATCCGCACGTCGAGACTGAACTTCAGGAAGAGGTCGGCCTCCGGCAGGTACACCGTCCGCAGGGACGCCGTCGGCACGGCCGGTTCCACGGTGTGCCCCAGCCGCAGCAGCCGACCGTCGTGGAAGGCCGGGAGGTCGCCCAGCAGGGCCAGCTGCCAGGGGTGCGCGGGCAGGACCCGGTAGCCCTCGGGGACGTCCGGGTACTGCCGGTCGAGCACCGCGGTGTCGCCCTCACCGGCCAGCAGGTCCGCGCGGACCGCGAGCAGCGTGAGCGGGAAGCTCGTGTGCGCCTCCGGCGCGTAGGGCAGCCAGCTCTCCGGGGGGCCGCCACCGCGGGCCTTGGGCGCGGGATGGTGACGGTGACCGGCCACCAGGGCCTGCTCGGAGCGCAGATACGGATCCGCGGGGGGCGGCGCGTGCTCACGGGCCTCCAGCAGGGCGGCGAGCACGTCGCGGCTGTCGGCGATCTCGGCGGGCAGCTCGGTGCCGGCGACGCCCGTTCGGGCGGTGAGCTCGGCGGCGACCACGTCGACCAGCGCCTCCAGCGGGAGCGGCCGCCAGCCGTCCGCGGTGCGCAGCTCTGGGCCGGCGGGATGGCGTCCGGCCCGCACCCGCAGCAGCCGGCCGGTCGCGGGCAGCCGGTACACGGGACGGCCCCCGTCCTCGCCCGCGGCCTCGGCGACCTCGCGCAGCAGGCAGTTCAGCAGGGCCGTGGCGGACAGCGCCTCGGCGCGGTCCCAGGCTTCACCCACGACGGTACGTTCCCGCTGGTCGCAACGCTGCTCGATGCACGGTCGGCCGCCTCCTGCGTAGGGTAGGGACCCATCATGTACCCGCACTCGGCGGCTGCGACGCGGCGCCCCCTGGAGACGGCGTTCGCCACCGAGCTGGCGACGCTCCGTCCTGATCTGCACGACGCGTACACCGCCGCGCTCCCCGGTGCCCGCGCCGCCGTCCTCGGCCGCCTGTGGCGGGGCCTGCTCCTGGAACCACTGCCGGGCATCGCCTCGCGCGGCCCGGACCGTGTGCTCTTCCGCGACGGCCGGGTGCTCGTCGGGCCGCGCCGACTGCCGCACGACCTGGGGTCGCCGAAGGACGAACCCGCCCTGCTGCTGGACGGACGGCCCCACGACCACCCGGCCGCCCTGGTGGAGGCACTCGGACTGCCGGGGTCGGGCCTGCTGCGCGACGAACTCGACCACAGCGTCGCCTCCTTGGCCCTGTCCCGGGCGGGCGCCGCGGGCGCCGAGGGCCACGGGGGACAGCCGCCGACGCTCGCGTCCTTCGAGCAGGGCGTCGTGGACGGCCACCCGTACCACCCGTGCTGCCGCAGCCGCCCCGGTTTCTCCGTGGCCGAGCAACTGGCCTACGGGCCCGAGCACCGGCCCGTCGTCGCCCTCGACCTCGTCGCCGTCCCCGCCGCCGACTGCCTGGTCGCGGGCGCCTGGCCGGACCGGTTCCGGGACGGCGACCGGCTGCTGCTGCCCGTCCACCCCTGGCAGACCCGGCACATCCTGCCCGCCCTGGGGCTGCGCCCGTACGCCGAGGCCGCGGTCCCCACCCGGCCGCTGATGTCGGTGCGCACCGTCGCCCCGCTCGACGGCGGGCCGCATCTGAAGACGGCGCTGAGCATGCGGATGACCTCGTCCGTCCGCGACATCTCGGCCCGTTCGGTGACCGACAGCGCCGCGCTGTCCGCGCTGCTGGACGAGCTGACCCGGCGGCTCGGCGGCGACACGCTCCGCGTCACCCGCAACCTCGGGGCGGCCGCCGCCGTCGTCGGCGGTGAGCCCAGCCCCGACCTCGCCGCGCTGCTGCGGGAGTCCCCGTCCGGCTTCGCCGACCCGGCGGCCGGGGAGACCCTGCTGCCCGTCGCCGCCCTCACCGGGCGGCCCGCCGACGGCGGGCCACCCCTGCTGCACTCCCTGCTCGCGGCCGCGGGCCCGGGCGCGCCCGCGGACGGCGCCGCCTGGCTCACCGCCTTCGCCCGGCTGGCGCTCCCGGCCATGCTGCGGCTGCTGTCCTGGGGTGTCGCCCTGGAGGCGCACGGCCAGAACCTCCTGGTCGTCCTGGACCGGTACGCCCGGCCGCGGCGGCTGGTCTACCGCGACCTCGCCGACGTCCGGATCAGCCCGGTCCGCCTCGCCCGGTGCGGCGTCACCGTGCCCCCGCTCGGCCGCGGTCTCAGCGACGACCCCGCGGTCCTGCACGCCAAGCTCTACGGCTCCCTGGTCGCCACCACGTTCGGCAGCCTCGTCTCCGCCCTCGGCGAGGCCCACCGCCCCACCGAGGCACGGCTGTGGGCCGCGGTGCGCACGGAGACCGAGCGCGCCTTCGACGCCCTCCCCGCGACGGCGGACACCCGCACCGACCGCGCGGCCCTGCTCTCCGCCGCCGAACTCCCCGTCAAGGCCCTGACCCTGATGCGCCTGGAGACCCCCACGACCGGCGACCAGTGGACGGGCCTGCCCAACCCCCTGCTCTGACCGCCGGGTCGGGGAGCGACGGCCCATGCGCCCGGCGACGCGGCCGGGAACGTGGTGGCGACCGCCACCACCGGCGCCGACGGCGCGTACGCCTTCGGCGACCTGGACGCCGGCGAGTACTCGCTGGTCGCCGGCGGCTACCCGCCGGTGGCCACCCAGGTCACCGTCGGCAACGGCACCGCGGCCGCTCCCGCGGAGGCCTTCGAGACCCGAACCGAAGCCGTGCCCAGCGCGAACGCGGCCCACCCCTCGGCGACCAGCGGACACCCCTGCCCAACCCCCTGCTCCGGCTGCCGGGTCGGGGAGCGACGACCCAGGCGCCCGGCGACGCGGCCCACGCCCGGCACATCGGTACGCTCCGGCCTTCGAGACCCGAACCGAAGCCGTGCCCAGCGCGAACGCGGCCCACCCCTCGGCGACCAGCGGACACCCCTGCCCAACCCCCTGCTCCGGCTGCCGGGTCGGGGAGCGACGACCCAGGCGCCCGGCGACGCGGCCCACGCCCGGCACATCGGTACGCTCCGGCCTTCGAGACCCGAACCGAAGCCGTGCCCACCCCTCGGCGACCGGCGGACACCCCTGCCCAACCCCCCGCTCCGGCCGCCGGGACGGGGAGCGACAACCCATGCGCCCGGCGACGCGACCCATGCCCGGCACATCGGTACGCTCCGACCTTCGAGACCCGAACCGAAGCCGTGCCCAGCGCGAACGCGGCCCACCCCTCGGCGACCGGCGACCAGCGGACACCCCCTGCCCAACCCCCCGCTCCGGCCCGGGGCGTCCGGGGTCCTGGCCCGCCCGCGGTCGCTGTCGGTGCCGCCCCCTACGGTGGCGGGCATGTCCGAACCGGCCGGCACCCCGCAGTCCTTCACGACGTTGTGGACCAACGACCTGTGCCGCCACCTGGCGCGCGGCGGCTACGCCGGGCGCCGGCTGCGCGTCCTGTTCGGCGGCCCGCACCAGTCGCTGCCCAGCTTCCGGCTCGCGGGGGTCAAGCCCGGCGACCGCGTCTTCCCGGTCCGCGTCCACCGCACCCGGCTCCATGTACTGGGCCGCCTGAAGGTCGCGCGGATCATCCCGTACGGGGAGGCCGCGGACGAGTTGGCGAAGCTGCCCGACTGGTCGCCGCTGGAGGGCGGTTGCGTGTCCGAGGTGCTGGTGGGCCCGCCCGGCACGCCGCTCGACTTCGGCACCACCGTCCCCGGCGAGCTGCTGGAACGGCTCACGTACCGCTCGCGCCGCGCCGAACGCCGGCTGCGGTTCGTCGAGGACGGCCGGCTGATGCGGTCGATCGGCCTCCAGGGCGTCTACCGGCTCGCGCCCGAGTCGGCCGCCGAACTCGGCCGCCTCGTCGACGCGGCGGCCGCAGCCGGGGCACCCGCCGCGCCCACCGCCCCGCCCGTCAGTCCCGGATGACGCCCGCCGCCCGCGCCGCCGACAGCCACTGCGGGAACTCCTCCATCAGCGCGGCGTACAGCTCGGCGTCCGGGGCCGCCGAGGGCTCCTCCCCCGCGGCGTGGAAGCCGGCGTTGTCCACCAGCCGCTTGGCGGGCACCGGGAGTTCGTCGAGCTTGCGCAGGAAGTCGAAGTCCTTGCCCTCCGGGTCCCCGAAGCCGACGAACTGCCAGAAGATCGGCAGCCCGGCGGCGGAGCAGAGCAGCCGCTCGGCGGCCGTGCGCGAGGAGGGGCCGCCGTCCGTCTGGAAGACGACGAACGCGGGCTGCGTCGCCCCGGAGGCCCGGTAGTGGTCGATCACCGCCTGCATCGCCAGGTGGTAGTTGGTGCGGCCCATGTGGCCGCAGCCCTCGTGGAGCGCGTTGATCCGCCCCTCGTAGCCGTCGAGGCCGAACTCGGCGACGCCGTCCACCTCGGTGGAGAAGAAGACCACCGGCACCACCCCGTCGTCGTCGAGGTTCGCCGCGAGCCCGAGGACCTGCTCGGCCAGGCGCTGCACGGTGCCGTCCCGGTAGTGCCGCCGCATGCTGCCGGACCGGTCCAGCACCAGGTACACCGCGGCCCGTTCCCCCGCGACCCCGGCCTTCTCCAGCGACACCCGGGCGCCCTTGTACAGGCTCACCAGCCCGGGCGCCGCCGCCTGCACCTTCTCCAGACCGATGGCCATCGCGCCCCGCCTCCTCGCGCTCTCGGCTTCCGCCCCGATCGTGCCACCTCCACCCGCCCGGGGTCACCCGTCAGGTGACGCTCCACAGGCGCCGGTAGAAGGCGGTCCGCTCCGGATCCGGGGCGATGCCGTACGCGTCCAGGAGCGCGTCCTCCCAGCCGGGGCCGTAGTTCCACTCGGTGCTCCAGGTGGCGACGGCCAGATCGGCCCAGCGGTCGGCGACACCGAGGGCGCCCATGTCGACGTGGCCCGACCAGGTGCCGTCCTCGCCCAGCAGCGTGTTGGGCGCGCAGGGGTCGCCGTGGCACACCACGAGCCGTTCGACGGGCGGCGCCTGCGGCAGGTCCTCGGGCACCCGCTTGCCGGCCCGCCGGGCGCGTTCCAGGCGGGCGCCGACGGACCAGTCGTACGGGCAGCCGTCCACGGGCAGCCGTTCGTGCAGCGCGCGCAGCCCGGCGCCCAGCGCACGCACCGCGGTGCCGGGATCCGCCGTCCAGCGCGGGCTGACGGCGCTCTCCCCGGGCAGTCCGCGCGTCAGCAGCCAGGACCCGTCGTCGTCCGACCCGTGCTCCAGGACCGACGGCACGGACGTGAAGCGGCGCGCCCACTCCAGGCGCTCGGCCTCGGCCCCCAGGTCCGGCCCCGAGCCCGCCGGCGCCCACTTGGCGAACAGCCGGTCCTCCCCCGACCCGATCCGGAACGTCACCCCGCCCGCCTCGTTCCGCCACACGGGCAGCGGCGTCCGCTCCCCCGCCAGCGCCCCGATCCGCGCGGGCACCTCCACCTCGCCGTCCGGCGGCCCCGAGATCTCCACCACCGCATGCTCTCCCCGAACCCGCCCGGAGGCCAGCCCATTTCACCCGACGGGACACCTCGCCCGCAGGGCCCGGAGATGTCACGCTGGCGGCGGGCGGGCGTCTTGGGGAGGGACGGTCATGCGACGGGGGGCAACGGGCTTGCTGGGCGCGCTGGTGGGGCTCGGGCTGCTGTGCGGCTGCAGCCCGGCGCGGTTGCCGCTGGTCGCGGTCTGGACGAGCCCGGACGGCACCGCGGTGGCGAGGGTGCAGCCCTGCCCCGGCGACCACGCCTCGCGGATGGACCTGCGCAGCTGGGACGAGCGGGAGTCCGATGACGCGCCGGCCGGCGCCCTGCCGGACGAAGCGGCCGACAGCGGCTGGGACATGTGGTCGTCGGCACGCATCGGCCGCACGACCTTCCCCGTCTTCGAGCCGCCGGAATCCTGGCGGGTGGAGACCGAGGGCACGCAGGCCCTGCTGCCCGGCCGCACGTACGCGCTGTCGTTCTTCGGCCCTCGCGGCGGCGACACCTACGACGGCCACGTCTACTTCACCGCCGCCGACCTCG
Organism: Actinacidiphila glaucinigra; assembly: GCF_900188405.1. Lineage (GTDB taxonomy): Bacteria > Actinomycetota > Actinomycetes > Streptomycetales > Streptomycetaceae > Actinacidiphila > Actinacidiphila glaucinigra. Next base: position 222,232 of record NZ_FZOF01000002.1, read on the forward strand.
CCTCCCTGCGCCCCGGCCAGGTCTGGGCCGACGACCGCGCCATGAGCCGGAGCGCCTTCGCCGAGCTGGTCGGCGACACGTGCTGATCCGTACGCGGTGCACGCGGTGCACGACGAAGCCCCTGCCGGATCTCTCCGACAGGGGCTTCGTGCTGTTGTGTGGACCTGAGGGGATTCGAACCCCTGACCCCCTCGATGCGAACGAGGTGCGCTACCGGACTGCGCCACAGGCCCTTGCAACGAGGAAAACTCTAGCATCCCGGCGGGGGTGCTCCGCGCCCCCGGCGCCGGGCGGTCACTCGTTGGCGGCGCGGGGGCGGTCGCGGTCGGCGTGCTGGTCGAACAGGGGGGTGCGGGAGCGGTCTCGGGAGCGGCGCGGGGTGACCGGGGCGGTGGAGAAGGTGGGGCGCGGCGCCGGCACCTCCCAGGTGTCCTCGACGGGGACGCGCTGCTGGTCGACCCACTCGGCGTGGTCGGTCTGCTCGACGAGGGCGCGCCGGTCGGCCGTCGCGGGCTCCTCGGCGGGCGGTGCGGGTTCGGCCGCATCGGGGACGTCGGGGGCGGGCTCGCGGGTCGTACGGGCCTCGCGCAGGCGCTTGGCGGCGTCGGCGGCGCGGCGCTGGTCGAGCTTGACCTCGAAGCGACGGCGTTCCTGGACGCGCAGGTACGCGATGTAGAACGTGAGCAGCACGGCGGGCACGGCCGGGGCCCAGAGGAAGGCGACACCGCCGACGGCGGCCACGATCATGCACGCGGTGAAGCCCAGGAAGAGCATCGTGATGGTGCGGCGGCGGGCCACGAGCACCTTGGCCCGCGGATTGGGCTTCTTCGCCTTCCCGGCGTTCGCCTGACCGCCCTGCTTCGCCGCCTTCCCCGCCTTCCCCGCCTTCACGTTCTGCCGGGACTTCGGCTTCACCTCCGTCGCGGGCACGGCAAGGGCCCGGACGTCGACCGCGGGCTCCGCCTCGGCCTCCGATTCCGGGTCCGCCGTCGCGGCGTACCTGCGCTCCAGGGCCGCGCGTCCGGACAACAGCCGGATGGCGGTGCTGAAGCGTTCCGTCGGGCGCGCTTCGTTGAGCTCGTCCTGCCTACGGAGCCACATCGGCACCAAGTAGGCAGCCCAGGCCCCGACGATGACTGCGTAGATGAGGCCGCTGCTGCTCACGCATCACACGGTAGGGGGGTTCACGACAGGGGATACGCAATTTGGCGCGGTGTGTCGCACGATCTGGCTGATACTCCGAAATTTTTTTCTGATTGCGTTCAAGTCGGAGTCGGTTCGGCGGCCTTTTTCGAACAGATATTTTATTTGTGAGCCGTACCAGGTCGGGCCTGGTGCCAGCGGTGGAGCATTCCCTCCGGCACCTCCTCCGCCGTCAACGCGAAGACCAGGTGGTCACGCCAGGCTCCGTCGATATGCAGATAGCGGGGACGCAGTCCTTCCTCGCGGAAGCCGAGTTTCTCCACCACCCGCCGGCTCGGCATGTTCTCCGGCCGGATGCAGACCTCGATGCGGTGCAGTCCCACCGCGCGGAAGCAGTGGTCGACGGCGAGCGCGACCGCGGTGGGCATGACCCCGCGGCCGGCGACGGCCTCGTCGACCCAGTAGCCGACGTGGGCGCTGCACATGGAGCCCCAGGTGACCCCGGCGACGGTGAGCTGCCCGGCGAGCCGCCCCCGGTAATCGATGACGAACGGCATCATGCGGCCCGCGGCGGCCTCGTGGCGCAGATGGCGGACCATCTGCCGGTAGGTGGGCCGCTGGGTGAGATGACCGGGCGGGGCCGGGGGCACGGTGGCCTCCCACGGCCGCAGCCATTCGCGGTTGCGCCGGTTCACCTCACGCCAGGCTCGCTGGTCGCGCATCCTTATCGGGCGGAGGAGGACGTCCCCGTCCGCCAGCTCGGCCGGCCAGGACCCGTTCAGCTCGGTCTCCCCGACGTCGGGTGGTCGCCGCCGCGGATCTGCTCGACGGCATGGACGAGGATCGGGGCCAGAACGGCCAGGCCGTCCTTGACGCCGCCGGTCGAACCGGGGAGGTTCACCACCAGGGTGCGCCCGGCGACACCGCAGACACCGCGGGACAGCGCGGCCGTCGGCACCTTCTCGCGGCCCGCGGCGCGCACCGCCTCGGCGACGCCGGGGACCTCGTAGTCGAGGACGGCGCGGGTGACCTCCGGGGTGCGGTCGGTGGGCGAGATGCCGGTGCCGCCCGTGGTGACCACGACGTCGTACCCCTCGGCCACCGCCTCCCGCAGCGCGCCGCCGACGGGGTCGCCGTCCGGGACGACGCGCGGGCCGTCGACGGTGAAGCCCATCGCCCGCAGCCCGGCGACGACCAGCGGGCCGCCCCGGTCCTCGTAGACCCCGGCGGCCGCGCGGTTGGACGCGGTGATGGCGAGTGCCCTCATCGGGTGCGGCTCCAGTCGCCGGACTTGCCGCCGGACTTCTCCTCGACCCGTACGTCCGTGATGACCGCGGCCTTGTCGACGGCCTTGACCATGTCGACGACCGTGAGCGCGGCGACGCTCACCGCGGTGAGGGCCTCCATCTCGACGCCCGTGCGGTCGGTGGTCTTCACGGTGGCGGTGATGTCCACGGAGGAGTCGCCCACGGCGAGGTCGACCTTGACCCCGGAGACCGCCAGCGGGTGGCAGAGCGGGATGAGGTCGGGGGTGCGCTTGGCGCCCATGATCCCGGCGATGCGCGCGGTGGCGAGGGCGTCGCCCTTGGGCACGCCCTCGCCCCGCAGCAGCTCGATGACGCGCGGCGACACCAGGACCCGGCCGGTGGCACGGGCGGTGCGGGCGGTGACGTCCTTCTCCGAGACGTCGACCATCCGGGCCGCCCCCGCGTCGTCGATGTGCGTCAGATGCTGCTGTTCTGTCATCGGTACGGCACTCCCACTGCTCGCCGCGTGCTCGCGTGGGCAGTAACGGTACCCGCTCAGTCGAGCAGCACGACGTCGACCTCCGAGCCCGCCGCGACCTCCGTCGTGTCCTCCGGCACCACGATCAGCGCGTTCGCGTGGGCGAGCGCCTTGACCAGGTGCGATCCGGCACCGCCCACAGGGGTGACCCGGCCGGAGGAAGGGTCGTGCCGGCCGCGCAGGAACTGCCGCCTGCCCTTGGGCGAGGAGGTCAGCTCGCCCTCGCACACGGCCCGCACGGTCGTCCGGAACACCGGCTCCACACCCATCAGGGTGCGGATCGCGGGCCGCACGAACACCTCGAACGAGACGTAGGCGCTGACCGGGTTGCCGGGCAGGGCGATCAGCGGGGTGCGCTCGGGCTCCGGCGGAGCGGCCTCCGTGCGCTCACCGTCGTCCTCCGCCTCGGCGCGGGCACCGACGTCGATGAAGCCGAAGCCCTGCGGCTTGCCGGGCTGCATCGCCAGCTTGCGGAAGTCGATCTCCTCGCCGAGGGCCTCCTTCACCACGTCGTACGCGCCGACGCTGACGCCGCCGCTGGTGACCACGAGGTCCGCCCGGATCAGCTGGTCCTCGACGGTGGCCCGGAAGGTCTCGGCGTCGTCCGCGACCGCGCCCACCCGGTAGGACTGGGCGCCGGCCTCGCGGGCGGCGGCGGTGAGCATGTAGCTGTTGGAGTCGTGGATACGGCCCGGGCCCAGCTCCTCGCCGGGCGGGACCAGCTCGCTGCCGGTGGAGACCACGACCACCCGCGGCCGGGGCCGCACCCGTACCGTGGCCCGGCCGACGGCGGCGAGCAGGGCGATCTGCGGCGGGCCCAGCACCGTGCCGGCGCTCAGCGCCAGCTCGCCCGCGGCGACGTCGCTGCCGCGGGCGCGGACGTGGTCGCCCCGCCCGACAGGCCGGTAGACGCGTACTTCGCCGCCCACGGCGTCGGGGCTCCGGCTCGCGGCCGGCATGCCCACGACCGGAGCGCCGCCCGTGCCGCCGTCGGTCCACTCGACGGGGACGACGGCCTCGGCGCCGGGCGGCAGCGGGGCGCCGGTCATGATCCGGGCGGTCTGCCCGGGCCCCACGGTGGGCAGTTCGCCACTGCCGGCCGCCACGTCACCGATGACGGTGAGAACGGCCGGATGGGATGCGTCGGCGCCCTGGGTGTCGGTGGTGCGGACCGCGTAGCCGTCCATCGAGCTGTTCTCGAAGGGCGGCAGCGCGACCGGCACCATGACGTCCTCGACAAGGACGCACCCCTGGGCGTCGAGGAGTTGCAGCTCGATGGGTTCCAGCGGCTTCAGTTGCCGCAGGATGTTGTCGAGGTGCTCCGAGACGGACCAGACGCGGTCGGCCGTGCCGCTGCTCAATCTTGCATCTCCTCGCTGACATACGTGCGCAGCCAGGACCGGAAGTCCGGCCCCAGGTCATCACGTTCGCATGCCAGTCGGACAATCGCACGCAGGTAGTCGCCACGGTCTCCGGTGTCGTAGCGCCGGCCGGTGAAGATGACGCCGTGCACGGGCCCGTCCGGGCCGTCCTCCTGGGCCAGTTCGCGCAGCGCGTCGGTCAGCTGGATCTCGCCGCCGCGGCCGGGCTGGGTCTTGCTGAGCACCGCGAAGACCGAGGGGTCCAGCACATAGCGCCCGATGACCGCGTACGCGGAGGGGGCCTCGCCCAGCGCGGGCTTCTCGACGAGGTCGGTCACCCGGACCACGTCGTCGTCACCGGTGGGGACTATGGCGGCGCAGCCGTACAGGTGGATCTGGCTCGGGTCCACCTCCATCAGCGCGACGACGCTGCCGCCGTGCCGCTCCTGCACCTCGATCATGCGGCCGAGCAGCGGGTCCCGGGGGTCGATCAGGTCGTCGCCGAGCAGCACCGCGAAGGGCTGGTCGCCGACGTGCGGCTCGGCGCAGAGCACGGCGTGGCCGAGGCCGCGCGGGTCGCCCTGGCGGACGTAGTGCATGGTGGCGAGGTCGCTGGACTCCTGGACCCGTGCCAGGCGCGCCTCGTCGCCCTTGGCGGTCAGCGCCGACTCAAGCTCGTAGTTGCGGTCGAAGTGGTCCTCGAGCGGCCGCTTGTTCCGGCCTGTGATCATGAGGACGTCGGAGAGGTTCGCGGCGACGGCCTCCTCGACGACGTACTGGATGGCGGGCTTGTCGACCACCGGCAGCATTTCCTTCGGAGTCGCCTTCGTGGCGGGCAGGAAACGGGTGCCAAGCCCGGCGGCAGGGATGACAGCCTTGCTGATCCGGGTACGCGCGTGAGTCATGGGGCAACGATAACCGCTGTATATGAGGTGAAGATGAAGTTCCGGTTGCTTGATGGCGATAGGCGGCGGTTGCACGTCAAATGAGAGAGGACAACGTTAGCAAGAGGGAGTTGCGGGAACGCCTCCTCCAGGTGAGGCGCGGGTTGACGCCCGGTGACCGCGCGGAGGCCGAACGGGTGATCGCGCAACACGCCCTGGACCTGCCCGAATTGTCGCGGGCCCGGACGGTGGCGGCCTACGTGTCGATGGGCGGCGAGCCCGGCACCCGCGCGCTGCTCGACCTGCTGCGCGAACGCGGGCAGCGGGTGCTCCTGCCGGTCCTACTCCCCGACAACGACCTGGACTGGGCTCCCTACGAGGGCCCCGGCGGCCTGGTGCGGGCCGCCCGCGGCCTGTACGAGCCGACCGGTCCCCGCCTCGGCCCGGACGCGGTCACCCGGGCGGACGCGGTCCTGCTCCCCGGGCTGGCCGTCGACGGCCGGGGGCTGCGGCTGGGCCGCGGCGGGGGCTCGTACGACCGGGTCCTGGCCCGGCTGGACGCGGCGGGGGCGACGCCGGCGCTGGTGGTTCTGCTGTACGCGCACGAGGTGCTGGACCGGGTGCCCGACGAGCCGCACGACCGGCCGGTCGACGCGGTGGTCACCCCGGAGGGCGTGCGGCGCTTCGGGAAGGGCTGAGGACGGCCGAGGGGCGGGCCCGAAGGCCCGCCCCTGTCGTCACGTCCGCCCGCGCGGGCTACGGCGTCAGCGCGAGGGTGTCCTCCGTGGCCCCGTCGACCGGCTGCTTGGTGAAGACCCACGGCAGCAGCTCGCCCTTGGCCCACTTGGTGGTCTGGTCCGTGTAGTGGGAGCTGTAGGCGTGGCCGGAGGCTCCCGTCAGGTTGATCCACCGGGACTTGTCGAAGTCGTCCAGCGAGACCACCATCCGCATCGACGGCACCCAGACCACCTCGTAGCCGCCGGCCGCGTTCCAGCCGGTCGCGTTGACCGCGGCCTCGCCGCCGCCGAGCTGCCACGGACCGCGGTTGAGCAGCCAGCGGACGACGGCGGGACCACCGGTGCCCAGGGTCTGGTTGCGCAGCTCCAGCGTGTGGAGGCGGCCCCAGCTCCAGGTGTCGATGTTCTTGCCGAGCTTCGCGGTCAGCTCGTAGCGGGCGTCCTTCATGGCCCGGGCCAGCAGCTCGTCGCGGGTGGTGCGGGTCCGGTCGCTGTCCTTGTCGTAGAAGGCCGAGGGGGAGTCCGTCCACCACGGGCTGTCCTGCTCGTCCAGGATGTTGCGCACGACCTCGAACCAGCGGTCGCCGCCGTCCGGCTGCGCCTGGTCGGCCGCGCGCCGGCCGCACTCGCGCACCAGCTGGGACTTGCCGTCGAGGTCGTCGACCGGGCCGGACCGGTCGGCGGCCGGGACGGTCAGGCACTGGCCCTCGGGGCGCAGCTCCTTGGGCAGCTTGTTGCCGAAGGCCAGCTTGAGGACGTTGCGCCAGACGGCGTTGAAGTAGGCCGCGGGCGCGGAGTCGGAGTCCTGGTTGTAGTCCCAGCCCTCCAGCAGCTTCTGGGCGTTGCGGACGTAGTCGTCCTTGTCGTCCTTTATGTCGATCTTCAGCAGGTACGGCACCAGGAGCTTGGCGATCTCACTGCTGTTGTCGCCCTGCATCTTCTGCATGTCGTCCATGGAGATCAGGCCGCTGTCCTTGATCTTGGACTGGATCAGGTCGTTGATCCGCTGGCTGCGGGTGCCGTAACCCCAGTCCTGGGTGAGCAGGTAGGGGTACTTGTCCTGGTCGACCACGGCCTGGTTGGCGGTGACGATGTAGCCGCGCTCCGGGTCGTGCTCGTACGGCATCGCGGAGAAGGGGATCCACTTCTTCCACTGGTACCGCGGGTCCCAGCCGGGGGCCGGGTAGGTGCCGTCGTAGCCCGCGGCGCGGACCGGGATCCGGCCGGGGGCCTGGTAGCCGATGTGGCCCTTGTCGCCCTTGTTGTCGGCGTAGATCAGGTTCTGGGACGGGACGGCGAAGTCGCGGGCGGCGGACCGGAACTGCTCCCAGTCGGTCGCCGTGTCGAGCTTGAAGACCGCGTCCATGGTGTTGGACGGCTCCAGCGCGGTCCAGCGCAGGGAGACCGCGTAGCCCTCGCCGCGGTCGGGCGCGGAGTTCGGGACCGGGGCGCGGTTGCCGACGGTGCGCAGCTCGGCGCTGCGGTCGGAGATCACCGGCTGACGGCCGTCATGGGTGCTGCGCACCGTGATCGTGCGGTCCTCGCCGCCGGCGACCTTGATGGTCTCCTTGCGGGTCTTGAAGGGCCGCTGCTTGCCGTCGTAGAGGTACGTGTCGGCGGTGACCTTCTCCAGGTAGAGGTCGGTCACGTCGGCACCGAGGTTGGTCATGCCCCAGGCGATCGACTGGTTGTGGCCGATTATCACGCCCGGCATGCCGGAGAAGGTGTAGCCGGCCACGTCGAAGGGGCAGGCCTCGCCGACGCTGTTGCAGTGCAGGCCCATCTGGTACCAGAGCGAGGGCATCTGCGGGGCCAGGTGCGGGTCGTTGGCCAGCAGCGGCTTGCCGGTCGTGGTGTGCTTGCCGTCGACCACCCAGGAGTTGGATCCGATGCCGTTGCCGTTGGGGCCGAGCAGCGCGGGGATCTGGTCGAGGGTGTCGGAGAGCGAGGCGAGCTGGGACTGGACGTTCTGGGTCGCGTCGGAGGTGGAGGCGGCGTCGGTGCCGTCCCCGGTTCCGGTGCCCGTACCGGTTCCGTCCCCGGTTCCGGTGCCGGTGCCGGTGCCGTCGCCGGGGTTCGTGCCCGCTTCCGTGGTGGTTCCGGCCGGTTCGTACTCGCCGGTGAGCTCGTTGACGTTTCCGCCCTCGACGATCGGCTTGTTCCGGTTGTACGGGTAGGCGGGGTAGAGCTGCTTGATCTGCGCGGGGCTCAGCCGGCTCGACAGCAGCGAGCGGTCGATCTCGTCCTGCATGTTGCCGCGCAGGTCCCAGGCCATCGCCTTGAGCCAGGCGACCGAGTCGACCGGGGTCCACTTCTCCGGCACGTAGTCGTTGCTGAACTTCAGCGCCGCGTACTCGACGGACAGGTCGGCGCCGGAATGGCCGCCCAAGTAGGCGTTGACACCGTCGGAGTAGGCCTCGAGGTACTTCTTCGTGGAGGCCGACAGCTTGGTGTCGTACTCCTGCTGCGCGACCCGGCGCCAGCCGAGGGTGCGCAGGAAGGCGTCGGTCTCGACCTGGCCGCTGCCGAACATCTCCGACAGCCGGCCGGCGGTCAGGTGCCGGCGCACGTCCATCTCGTAGAAACGGTCCTGCGCCTGGACGTAGCCCTGGGCGCGGAACAGGTCCTCGGGGGTGTCGGCGTAGATCTGCGGGATCCCGTTGCCGTCGCGCTTCACTTGGACGGCGCCGGTCAGGCCCTTGAGCTGCAGGGTTCCGGTGGTCTGCGGGAGGGAGGCGCGGACGGTGGCGACACTCCAGTACGACCCGTAGACGATGCCCGCCACGAGCACGAGCACGACCCCGATCACGATGAGGCGCGTGCGGCGGGACTTCTTCTTGGCGGGCATCGATGTCCTTCGAACGGCAGGGTGGACCGATTGCTAGGGGCCACCTTAGGCGTACCGACCCGTAGCTCCCCACGCGGTGTCCTGACCTGTGGACGGAGATCGCCACAACCCCAAGCACAGGTAAAATGTTAGGTAAGGCAATGAACTTCGTTGAAAGGACCGGCTCCTGACTGTCGACCGCCTCAATGAACTCCTGCTGGTGTGCGCTCTCGTGCTGCTCATAGCGGTGGTCGCCGTGCGCCTCTCCTCGCGCAGCGGCCTCCCCAGCCTGCTCCTCTACCTGGGCATTGGGGTCGCCATAGGACAGGACGGGCTGGGAGTCGCCTTCGACAATGCCGAATTGACCCAGGTGTTGGGATATGCCGCACTTGTGGTGATTCTTGCCGAGGGTGGTCTCGGCACCCAGTGGCGGGAGATCAAACCGGCGGTCCCGGCGGCGGCGGTCCTCGCGACCCTCGGCATCGCGGTCAGCGTCGGCATCACGGCCTCGGCGGGGCACTACCTCGTCGGGTTGGATTGGCGGCAGGCGCTCCTCATCGGCGCGGTCGTCTCGTCCACCGACGCGGCGGCCGTGTTCTCGGTGCTGCGCAGGGTGCCGCTGCCCAGCCGGGTGACCGGTGTGCTCGAGGCGGAGTCCGGGTTCAACGACGCCCCGGTGGTCATCCTGGTCGTCGCCTTCTCCGAGCACTGGCCGGTGCACAACTGGGGCGTGCTGCTGGGCGAGATCGCCCTGGAGCTGGCCATCGGCGCCGCGGTCGGCCTGGCCGTCGGCATGCTCGGCGCGTTCGCGATGCGCCATGTCGCGCTGCCCGCCTCGGGCCTCTACCCGATCGCGGTCCTGGCGATCGCCGTCCTCGCCTACGCGGGCGGGGCGCTCGCGCACGGCTCGGGCTTCCTCGCCGTGTACGTCGCCTCCGTCGTGCTGGGCAACGCCAAGCTCCCGCACCGCCCCGCCACCCGGGGCTTCGCTGAAGGGCTGGCCTGGCTGGCGCAGATCGGCCTGTTCGTATTGCTGGGCCTGCTGGTGACCCCGCACGAACTCGGCGACGACATCGTGCCGGCGCTCGTGGTCGGCCTGGTCCTGACGGTGGTGGCGCGGCCGCTGTCGGTGACGGCGAGCCTGCTGCCGTTCCGGACGCCGTTCCGCGACCAGGTGCTGCTGTCCTGGGCAGGGCTGCGCGGGGCGGTGCCCATCGTCCTCGCCACGATCCCGATGGTGGCGGGCGTCCGGCAGAGCGAGCGGATCTTCAACATCGTCTTCGTCCTGGTGATCGTGTACACCCTCGTGCAGGGCCCGACGCTGCCCTGGGTCGCCCGCAGACTCCGCCTCGGGGACCCGGGGGCCGCGGAGGACCTGGGGATCGAGTCGGCGCCCCTGGAGCGGCTGCGGGGCCACCTGCTGTCGATGCGGATCCCGCCGCACTCGCGCATGCACGGCGTGGAGGTCGGCGAACTGCGGCTGCCACCGGGTGCGGCCGTCACCCTGGTCGTCCGCGAGGGCAAGAGCTTCGTCCCGCTGCCGACGACGGTGCTGCGGCACGGTGACGAACTTCTCGTCGTCGCCACCGACCCGGTGCGGGACAAGGCGGAGGCACGGCTGCGCGCGGTGGGACGCGGCGGCAAGCTGGCCGGATGGCTGGAATCGGGCGGTGGGGCCGGCCGTTAACATGGCTGTCGACAGTCACCACCAACTCTGTCTGATGCAGAGCTGGCGCGACCGCCCGGCGGCCGGACAGATCCGGTATCTACCTCGGTCATGCGCGAGAGGACAGCTCTCGGCGCACAGGAACGCGACCAGGCGTCCAGGGTGCGCTACCAGGCGGCGGAAAGGCCCGGCCGTGGGATCCACGGTCACTCGTACGTCCCGCTCGTCCCGAGCATCCCGCTCGTCCCGCCCTTCGGGCTCCTCCCGCCGTTCCCGCGGCGCGGGGCGCCCGGGATACGGGCAGCTGCTGCGCACGCCCGGCGCGTGGGCCTTCCTGTTGCCCGGGTTCGCCGCGCGCCAGCCCTTCGCGATGCTGACCATCGGCATCGTGCTGCTGGTGCAGCACACCACCGGCTCGTACGGCACCGCCGGTGCCGTCTCGGCCGTCACCGGCGTCTCCATGGCGCTGTTCGCCCCGCAGAGCGGCAAGCTCTCCGACCGCTTCGGCCAGGGCGCCGTGCTGCTGCCCGGGGTGATCGTCCACTCGGCGTCCGGGACGCTGCTCGCCGTGCTCGCGCTGGCGCACGCGCCCCTGTGGGCGCTGCTGGCGGTGGCGGTGCCCACCGGCGCCTCGGTACCGCAGGTCGGGCCCATGGTGCGGGCCCGCTGGGCGGCCACACTGCCGGCCGGGTCGCCGCTGCTGCAGACGGCGGCTGCCTTCGAGTCGGTCACCGACGAGTTCACCTTCGTCATCGGTCCGGTGCTGGCCACGGCGCTGGCCACCGGGGTGCACCCGGCGGCCGGGCTGCTGTCCGAGGCCGTGCTGACGCTGGCCGGCGGCCTGCTCTTCGCCGCCCAGCGGCGGACCGCCCCCGCCCCGGCCCGGACCGGGGCGGGGGGCCGGGAGCGCCGGGCATCGGCGCTGACCGTGCCGGGCGTACGCGTGCTGGCCGTGGCCTTCCTCGGCATCGGCGCCGTCTTCGGCGGCATGCAGGTCTCCATGACGGCCTTCACTGAGGAGATCGGGCGGCCCGGCATCAACGGCCTGCTCTACGGGACCTTCGCCGCCGGCAACATGCTCGCGGGGCTCGCGTGCGGCGCCGTCGCCTGGAAGTCCGGGCCCAAGCGGCGCATGCTCGTCGGCTACACGGCGCTGACCCTGGCCACCTCGATGCTGTGGGCGGCGCACGCCGTGCCGCTGCTGGGCGGGCTCGGGCTGCTGGTCGGCCTCACCATCGCCCCGGCCCTGATCACCGGCTACACCCTGGTCGAGTCGCTGGTGCCCGCGGGGGTCCGCACGGAGGCGTTCACCTGGCTGACCGGCGCGGTGGCGCTGGGCCAGGCGGCGGCCGCCACCGCCGCCGGACGGCTGGCCGACGGTATCGGGGCGAGCGCCGGGTTCACCGTGCCGCTGGTGGGCACGGGGCTGGCCCTCGTCACACTGGCGGCACTGCGCGAACGGCTGGTGCCGAGGCCGTCCGAAGTGGTCGCGGCACGCGGTGGCGGAACCGGCCGCGGCAGTGGCATCGGTCACCGAGAGCCGGTCACGGTGGACTGACGACGCGGAATGCTGCACTATTGACCGTCGTTAGCACTCACTGAGTCAGAGTGCCAGGAGGAGCAAGTGCCGACGTACCAGTACCAGTGCACCGCCTGCGGCGAGGGCCTCGAGGCGGTGCAGAAGTTCACCGACGACCCGCTGACCGAGTGCCCGGCGTGCAACGGCCGGCTCCGCAAGGTCTTCTCCGCGGTCGGCGTCGTCTTCAAGGGATCCGGTTTCTACCGGACGGACAGCCGCGGCTCGTCGTCCAGCAGCACCCCGGCCGCCAAGAGCGGCAGCTCGGAGTCGAAGTCCTCTTCGGACTCCAAGAGCGGCAGCTCCGCCGGCTCCTCCAGCGGTTCCACCAGCAGTAGCGGCAGCGGCAGCGCGGCGAGCACCTCGGCCGCCTGAGCGGAGCCCACGGCACCATCGCCTGGTGAAGGCCCCCGTCGCCCGCGACGGGGGCCTTCGGCGTGCCCGCAGGACCGGTTTCGTGCTGCAGCCCCGAGGCCTCCGGTCGCAGACTGGAGACATGCTGAGTGGTTGGGTCGTCGACCGGCCCGGGCCCATGATCACGGAGCCGCTGGTACGGGTCGGGCGCCCCAAGCCGGTGCCCGGACCGCGTGAACTGCTGCTGCGCGTGGAGGCGTGCGGCGTCTGCCGGACCGACCTGCACCTGGCGGAGGGGGACCTGCCGCCGCACCGCCGCGAGACCGTCCCCGGGCACGAGGTGGTCGGGCGGGTCATCGGCACCGGCGAGCTCGTCGGCCGCTTCGCCGAGGGCGACCGGGTGGGCGTCGCCTGGCTCCGCGGCACCTGCGGGAGCTGCGCCTACTGCCTGACCGGCCGCGAGAACCTGTGCCCGTACTCGCTCTACACCGGCTGGGACGCCGACGGCGGCTTCGCCGACTTCACCTCCGTGCCCGAGGACTACGCCTACGCGCTGCCCGAGGACACCGACGGCCGCGACGCCGTACACCTGGCGCCCCTGCTGTGCGCGGGCATCATCGGCTACCGCGCGCTGCGCCGCAGCGACCTGCCGGCGGGCGGGCGGCTGGGCATCTACGGCTTCGGCGCCTCCGCGCACATCGCCGCCCAGGTCGCGCTGGCCGAGGGGGCCACCGTGCATGTGCTGACCCGGTCAAAGCGGGCGCGGGAACTCGCGCTGGAGCTCGGTGCCGCGTCCGCGGGGGCGGCGGCGGAACGGCCGCCGGAGCCGCTGGACGCGGCCATCCTCTTCGCGCCGGTCGGCGACCTGGTGCCGCCGGCACTGGAGGCCCTGGACCGGGGCGGGACGCTGGCGGTCGCCGGCATCCACCTCACCGACATCCCGGCGCTGAACTACCAGCGTCATCTGTTCCAGGAGCGCAATCTGCGCAGCGTCACCTCCAACACGCGACAGGACGGACAGGAGTTCCTGGCCCTGGCCGCCAGGATCGGGATCCGGGTGACCGCCACCCCCTATCCCCTGGACCACGCGGACCGGGCGCTGTCCGACCTGGCCGCCGACCGCGTCAACGGTGCGGCGGTGCTGGTGCCGGACTGAGTGGTGGACTGAGTGGTGGGCGGGGGGACGGGACCCGGGTGGGGTGGGAGCGGACGGGGGCGGAGTGGAGCTGAGCGACAGCGACAGCGACAGCGACAGCGACGACAAGAAGGAGCACCGCGATGGACACCAGCCACGGACCGGTCGTGGTCGGCACGGACGGCTCCCCCCGCGCCACCGCCGCGGTGATGTGGGCCGCCGGTGAGGCCGTGCTGCGTGATCGCCCGCTGCACATCCTGCACGCGACGGGCCTCGAGAGCCGTTCCGGCAGGAACCTGTCCCCCGAGACCGCGCAGCTGGTCCTCGACAGCGGCCGTGCGCTGCTGGACGAGGCGGCGGCATCGGCCACCGCCCGCTACCCGGACCTGGCGGTCTCCACCTCACTCGGCAAAGGCAAACCCGCCGACACCCTGACGGAACAGTCCGGGTCCGAGGGCCTGACCGTCGTCGGCTGCCGCGGACGCGGTGGCTTCCACGCGCTGCTGCTGGGTTCGGTCGGGCTGCGGGTGGCGACCCATGCGCACGGGCCCGTGGTCGTCGTACGGGGCAGCGAGCAGCCGTCCACCGGTGTCGTCCTGGTCGGGATCCGGAACGAGACCGATCTGGCCACCGTGCGCTTCGCGGCCGACGAGGCCCGGCTGCGGAAGGCCACGCTGCGCCTCCTCACCGCGTGGAGCCTGCTCGGGGCGGTCGGCGAGATGGTGCCCGGGCTGGACGACGCCACATCGGTCGGCGACCGGGAGGCGGCGACGGAGCAGAACGTCGCCGACACGATCCGCGAGGAGTACCCGGACCTCACCGTGACCGTGGACCTGGTCAAGGCCTCCTCCGCGAGCGGTGCCCTGGTGGATGCCTCGGCCCATGCCGATCTGCTCGTCGCGGGTGCCCGGCGGCACCAGCGCAGCAGCGGTCGACTGGCCCATGTGACCCATGCCGTGCTCCACCACGCCCACTGCCCCGTGGCGGTCTCCCACCACGCCTGACCGGCCGGCCCCTCGACAGACCTCGGCGGCCTTCGTGCCTACACGACGCGTATGAGACTGCCGGTGACATGGGTGGCGACGATGCGTATCCACAGATCGTCCTCACCCCCGGACCATGGGCCAGGGTGGGTCTCCAGCGCGTGAGCGTCCTCGGGATCGACGACGTGTTCGGCAACCCCGAGGACGAGCACACTCCATCCCGCGCTGAGGCTGGCGTCGAGCTGGTCGACCTCGAAGGCGATCTCGCTGCCCTTGGCAAGGGACGGGGGCGCGTCCGCGGCCGTGCGGTAGACGATGGCCCCGTCGACGACCGCGTAGTTCACTGGTACGACCGCGGGGTGGCCGCCGCCGGTGGTGAGGGCGATCCTGCCGACGTCATGGCTGGACAGCCGGGTCCAGCACTCCTGCGACGGCATCTCCTCCATCACCGGTGGGCCGACGGTCTCCGTCTCCCCTGGCAGGTGCTCGGCGTCACCTCCCAGCAGATGGCTGGCGGTGGTCCGCAACGCGCCCGCGAGCCGGAGCAGGGCGTTGGTCCCGATGGTGTGGTGGGACTGCTCCTCCACGTACCGCACATAGCTCGGTGTCATGCCGGCCTTGGCGGCCACCTCCTCGCGGCTGAGCCCCAGTTGTTCCCGTCGCTGTGCGACGCGACGGCTGACGTCCCCCGGATGGGCTCTCGACCTTTCGGACGGGCCGTCGCGCAATGACTGCCTGGGCACGTCGACCACCTCCCACTCTCGGGCTCGGACGCTTCGGTTCGTTACCAGCAAGCACACCACCGCGGGCGCCGAGCCGCCAGACCCGTCCGCCTCATCCGCTCGAACGAGTGACCGAGTTATCCACAACCGGTCAGTACTCCACAGGCCGCCGAGGGGCCGCGACGCGATGCGTCATGGTGGTCCTGCCAGGCCGGATGCGCCGGTGGGCGAAGGACCGACGACGGGGGTGGTCGAGATGGTGGACAGCGGTGGAGCCACGCTGTGGACGGACAGTGGCGGCGCTCCGGTCCCAGCGGCGGGCGCGGGAACGGGAGCGCCCGCCCCGTGCGCGGTTCCGGTGTTCGCGCCGATCAGGGCGGGCGGCGGGCGGCACCGGCTGCGCCGGGCGCTGCGCCGACGGCGGCGGATGATGGCCGCGGGCCTGGCGATGACGGCGGCCGCGCTGGCCGCCGCGGCACCCCGGACTGATCCGCAGTCCGGACGGTCGGGGCGGGAAGGCCCGGCTCCCGCCGCCGCTGCCGGCCGGGACATGGTGCGGGCGCCGGTGCGTATCGCGGACGCGGCGGCGGCCGGGCTGGTGCGGCCCGGCGACCGGGTGGACATCCTCGCCGCGGCGCGCGTGGTGGCCCGCGCGGCACCCGTGGTGGCGGTGGCCTCCCCCGCCTCCGGGGGCCAGGGCGTCGCGCCCGACGGCTTGGACGGGGGCGGGGGCGGGGACGGCGCGCTGATCGTGCTGTCGGTCCCGCCCGGGACGGCGGCCGCGCTGTCCGGCGCCGCGGCCTCCTCGCCCCTGGCGGTGGCGCTGCGCTAGCCGTACGCCGTGAGAAAGGCAACCGGCGGGGAGGGCCTCGGCGCGCACCCCTTACTCTCGGAGGCCGAACCGCTCAACCACCTCCGTCACCGCCGGCCTTCACGCCGGCAGCGCCCGGCGGACACCACCGGCCCCACGGGTCCCCCGGGCCGAACTGCACGGTCGTTCTTCGAAAGGAAATCGTCCCTTGAAGGGCTTCAAAGCCTTCCTACTGCGTGGCAACGTCGTCGAGCTCGCTGTGGCGGTCGTCGTCGGCGCCGCGTTCAGCAAGATCGTCGACGCGTTCGTGAAGGGCCTCATCAATCCGGTGATCGGTGCCATCGGCACCAAGAACCTCGACGGTTACATCCTCTGCATCGAGCCGCCCTGCACCGTCGTCAACGGTGAGCTCAAGCAGGGTGTGGGCCTCCTGTGGGGCGCGGTCGCCGGCGCGGCGCTGACGTTCCTGATCACGGCCGCGGTCGTGTACTTCCTGCTGATCCTGCCGATGAACAAGCTCAACGATCGGCGCAAGGCGGGCAAGGAGGACGCGGTGGCCGGCCCGACGGAGCTGGAGCTGCTGACCGAGATACGCGACCTGCTCGCCCACCAGCAGCAGGGCCGGCAGCCGGGCTACGGCGGCGCACCCGGCGTCCCCTCCCCCTACGGCCACGGCGGCACCAACCGGACGCATCAATAGCGCGTCCGCCTCAGATGTGGTGCGGGGGCTTCTCGTCGAGGAAGCGCGCGAGATCTCCCGCACCACCCTGGCCGGGGCGCTCGCCCCACCCGGTGTCGGTGTCGTCGGACGACTGCCGGTCCAGCGGGTCGTCGAAGACCAGAGCCGCCGGCTCGCGCGGGGCTCGTGGGGCGGGGGCCGCTGCGGGCCCGGTAGCGGGGTCGGGGGTGCTGCTCATGCCGTCCAGGGTACGGTGCGGCCCACCGCGCCCGGCCATGACGAGGGCCCGGCCGCACGCACGCGGGCGACGCACGACCGGGCCCGGCCCGGGGAAGGGGTCGAGCCCCGGCACAGGGGGGTGGCACCGGGGCTCGAGTCTGTGGGTGGTGGCGCGGGCGCCGGCAGCGGCGCCCGCTCGGGGTCAGGCCGCCTCGATGGACAGCCCGGTCGCGCGCGCCATGCGCTTGAGGTCCGCCAGCGCGTGCTTCTCGATCTGCCGGATCCGCTCACGCGTCAGCCCGTGCTGCTTGCCGACCTCGGTCAGCGTGCGCTCGCGGCCGTCCACGATCCCGTACCGCGCCCGAATGATGGACGCCGTCCGGTCGTCGAGCCGGTCGATCAGATCCTCCAGTTCCTCACGCCGCAGCATGACGAGTACGGAGTCCTCCGGCGAGGCCGCCGAGGTGTCCTCGACGAGATCACCGAACTGGGTCTCGCCCTCGTCGTCCACCGACATGTTCAGGCTCACGGGGTCGCGTGCCCAGTCGAGCACGTCGGAGACCCGTTCCGGGGTGGAGCCGAGCTCGGCCGCGATCTCCGCGGGCTCCGGGTCACGCCCGTGCTCGCGGTTGAACTCGCGCTGCACCCTGCGCACCCGTCCCAGCTCCTCCACCAGGTGGACGGGGAGCCGGATGGTGCGCGACTGGTCCGCGATGGACCGGGTGATCGCCTGGCGGATCCACCACGTCGCGTACGTGGAGAACTTGAAGCCCTTGCTGTAGTCGAACTTCTCGACGGCGCGTACCAGGCCTGCGTTGCCCTCCTGGATCAGGTCGAGCAGCGGCAGGCCGCTGCGCGGATAGCGTCGCGCGACGGCGACGACCAGGCGCAGGTTGGAACGGATGAAGACGTCCTTGGCCCGCGCACCCGCGGCGGCTATCTCTTCCAGTTCCTCTCGGCCGGCGTCCGCTCCCTGACCCAGCTCCTCACCCGCGAGGAGCTGCTCGGCGTAGACGCCGGCCTCGATCGCCCTGGAAAGCTCGACTTCCTGCGCGGCGTCCAGCAGCGGCGTACGCGCGATCTCGTCGAGGTACATGCCGACCAGGTCGCGGTCGGCCATCTCGCCGTGGCCTGCGCGAGCGCTGCTCTTCCCGCCTGCGGTGCTGCGGGCGACGGCACGGGTTGCCATGCGTGCTCCCTTGCGAAGGTTCGGTCGGGTGTCGGATCGAATGAGCTGCCCTCCAGCAGCTTCACGCGTGCCTTTCGGCTGCCCACTCGAAAAGAGATAACGACTGGAATCCGGACACAATTCCCAAGCACAGCCCCGTTTTTTACGATCTTGCAGTACCCTGTCCGGCCACAGCCGGAGGTGGATCATTGTCCGAGTCCGTCGAAGTGCAGGTCAGACCGGGTGGGGAGGAGGACCTGAAGGCCCTCACCGACCTGTACAACCACTACGTCCGTGAGACGCCGGTCACCTTCGACCTGGAGCCGTTGTCACTGGAACAGCGCCGCCCTTGGCTGCTCTCCCACCCGGAAGACGGACCGCACCGCCTTTTGGTTGCCCACGGGACGAAACCCGACGGCTCGCCGGGCCTGCTCGGATACGCCACGAGCAGCCCGTTCCGCCCGAAGGCCGCGTACTCCACCTCCGTGGAGACCTCCGTGTACTGCGCCCCGGAGGCCGGCGGCCGCGGCGTCGGCACCCTGCTCTACGCGGCGCTGTTCGAGGCCCTGCGGGGCGAGGACGTGCACCGCGCCTACGCCGGCATCGCGCAGCCCAACGAGGCGTCCGTCCGGCTGCACGCCCGCTTCGGCTTCCGCCCGCTGGGCGTCTACCGCGAGGTCGGCCGGAAGTTCGGCCGCTACTGGGACGTCGCCTGGTACGAGAAAGACCTGGCCTGAACCGGCGCGGTCAGCGCAGCCAGGGAAGGTCGCCCACCACGCCGTTCTCCGGCTGGAGCCCCCCGGCGATGACCCGGCAGATCTCGCCGAGCTGGCGCACCTGCTCCTCCGACAGCCGGTCGAAGATCGCCCCGCGCACCGCCTCCACATGACCCGGAGCGGCCGCGGCGAGCGCCGCGAAACCCTCGTCGGTGAGGACCGCGAGCTGCCCGCGCCGATCGGAGGGGCAGTTCTCGCGGCGGACCCACCCGTTCTCCTCCAGGCGGGAGATGGCGTGCGAGAGCCTGCTGCGCGTAATCTTCGAGCGTTCCGCCAGCTCCGTCATGCGCATCCGGCGGTCGGGGGTCTCCGAGAGCCACACCAGCAGCGAGTAGTACGCGTGGGGCATCCGCGCGTCGCGCTGGAGCTGCCGGTCGAGCGCGTCCGAGACCAACTGGGTGGACGCCATGTAAGCGCGCCAGGCGCGCTGCTCGTCCTCGCTCAGCCAGCGGGGCTCGGGGGCTCTCGTGGTCATGGTCCCACCCTACGGATTCGACCTTGAACTTTCAAGCAATTGCCGGTATCTTCCCCCCTGCTAGCTTGAAACTTCAAGAACTCAGGCGAGGGATCCGTATGACGACCGCCCCGACCGCCCCGGACGCAGCCCCCTCTCCGCCGCGCGCGGCCATCCGCACCCGGGTCCGGATCCCGCTGCGCTTCCCGGACGGCTGGGCCACCCCGGCCGACGTCTTCACCTTCACGGGCCTCGCCGACGGCAAGGAGCACATCGCGCTCGGCCTCGGCGCCCACGAGGGCGCGGCGTCGCCGCTGGTCCGCCCGCACTCCGAGTGCCTGACCGGCGACGTCTTCGGCTCCGCGCGCTGCGACTGCGGCCCCCAACTGCGCGAGGCCGTGCAGCGCATCGCGGAGACCGGCGGCTATCTGCTCTACCTGCGCCAGGAGGGCCGGGGCATCGGCCTGTACGCCAAGCTCGACGCGTACGCCCTCCAGGACGAGGGCCTGGACACCTACGCCGCCAACCGCGCCCTCGGCCGCCTCGACGACGAACGCGACTACACCGCCGCCGCCCAGATGCTCGGCGCCCTCGGCGTCGACGCGATCCGCCTGCTCAGCAACAACCCCGACAAGGCGGAACAGCTGACCGTGCTCGGCGTGACGGTCACCGAGCGGGTGCCGACCGGGGTCCACCTGTCCGAGGACAACGTGCGTTACCTGCGCGCCAAGGCCGAGCACACCCACCACACCCTCGACCTCCCGGCCTGAGGAGGCCCCCATGCGCATGCCCGCCCTCTACCTCTCGCACGGCGCCCCGCCGCTCGCCGACGACCCGGTGTGGCCGGGCGAACTGGCCGCATGGTCCGCCGGTCTCCCGCGCCCCACGGCGATCCTCATGATCTCCGCGCACTGGGAGGAAGCCCCGCTCGCGCTCGGCGCCACCACCACGGTCCCGCTCGTGTACGACTTCTGGGGCTTCCCCCGCCACTACTACGAGGTGCGGTACGCGGCACCGGGCGCGCCCGCCCTGGCCGACTCCGTTCGCAAACTGCTGCGCGCCGCGGGAACCCCCGTCCAGGACATCCCGGACCGGGGCCTGGACCACGGGGCGTACGTCCCACTCGTGGAGATGTACCCGGACGCCGACATTCCCGTGCTGCAGGTCTCGATGCCGACGCTCGACCCGCAGAGGCTCATGGACATCGGGCGCAGGCTCGCCCCGCTGCGCGACGAGGGCGTGCTGATCGTCGGCAGCGGCTTCTTCACGCACAACCTCGCCGCACTGCGCCACGCCGGCGGAGTGCCGGGCTGGTCGGCGGAGTTCGACGACTGGGGGCACCGCGCGCTGGAGGCGCACGACGTGGACGCCCTGCTGGACTTCGAGCACAAGTCCCCCGCCGGGCGGCTCGCCCACCCGCGGACCGAGCACTTCGCCCCGCTCTTCGTCACCATGGGCGCGGCCGAGGACGATCTCGGCGACCAGCGCAGCGCCATCGACGGCTTCTGGATGGGCCTGGCCAAGCGGTCCGTGCAGTTCGGCCGGTAGTCTGCGCAACGCAACGGGAAGGGCCCCGCTTCCTCTCATGAAGCGGGGCCCTTCGCCGTGCTCGCCGTCCGGCGTGCCGTCGTCGTCGACGCGTCGTCAGTGGGCGATCACCGGGACGGCGACGTCCTCCGCGCCCTCGGCGTCCTTGTTGCCGGACGCCGCGACCACACCGCCGCCACCACCGGTGTTGACGAAGGTGAAGGCGATGATCGCGGAGAGGGCGAGGATGCCGACCGCCCACCAGATCGCGGTGGAGTAGCCGTGCACGGCAGCGGCGTTGACGAAGCCCTGCTTGCCGAGCGTGCGGGCCTCGGCCGCGTGCGCGGCGACCCACGTGGTGGTCGCGCTGGCCGCGATCGTGTTCAGCAGCGCCGTGCCGATGGCACCGCCGACCTGCTGCGAGGTGTTGACCATGGCGGAGGCGACACCCGCGTCACGCGGCTCGACACCGTGCGTGGCCAGGCTCATGGCCGGCATGAAGGCCGTACCCATACCGAGGCCGAGCAGGATCTCCGCCGGCAGGATCAGGCCCGCGTACGAGCTGTCGACCGACAGCTGGGTCAGCAGCAGCATGCCCAGGCCCGCCACCAGGAAGCCCGGGGCCATCAGCAGGCGCGGACGGACGCGGGTCATCAGGCGCGCGCCGATCTGCGTCGAGCCGGTGATCATGCCCGCGATCATCGGGAGGAAGGCGAAGCCGGTCTTCAGCGCGGAGTAGCCCTGGACGACCTGCAGGTAGTAGGTGAGGAAGAGGAACAGGCCGAACATCGCGATGATGGCCAGACCCAGCGAGAGGTAGACGCCACCGCGGTTGCGGTCGGTCACCACGCGCAGCGGCAGCAGCGGGGCCTTCACGCGGGCCTCGATGACCACGAACGCGACGAGCAGCACGACCGAGGCCACGAACAGGCCGATCGTGGTGTTCTCGCTCCAGCCGTGGGTCTCGGCGCGGGTGAAGCCGTAGACCAGGGAGACCAGGCCCGCGGTGGCGAGCACGACACCGGGGATGTCCAGGCCGCTGCTGTTGCGGCTGCCGGCCGGCTCGTGCACGAAGCGCATGGCACCGAAGGCGGCGACGGCGGCGAAGGGGATGTTGACGAAGAACGTCCAGCGCCAGTCCAGGTACTCGGTGAGCACACCACCGAGGATCAGACCGACGGCACCGCCACCACCGGCGATGGCACCGTAGATGCCGAACGCCTTGGCACGCTCCTTGGCCTCGGTGAACATCACCGCGAGGAGCGACAGCGCGGCCGGCGCGAGCAGCGCGCCGAATGCACCCTGCAGCGCACGGGCGCCGAAGAGCACCGACTCGTTGGCCGCGGCGCCGCCGATCGCGGAGGCGGCGGCGAATCCGATCAGGCCGGTGACGAAGGTACGGCGGCGGCCCCACAGGTCGGCGATGCGTCCGCCGAAGAGCAGCAGGCCACCGAAGACGAGCGCGTAGGCCGTGATGACCCACTGCTTGTTGGCGTCCGAGATGCCCAGGTCGGTCTGGGCGGAGGGCAGGGCGATGTTCACGATGGTGCCGTCGAGGACGACCATCAGCTGGGCTATCGCGATGAAGGCCAGCGCCTTCCAGCGCTGGGCATGTGCCAGATCAGGCATGGGTGGACTCACTAACGGTACGAAGAGGTGACGACATTGAAGACGAAGAGGACTTACGGTACGTAAAGGAAATGTTGTGGGCGAGTGAATTACGCGGGGGCGCCCGTTCGGCAGGCGGAGCTCAGCGACATTGCCGCAGGTCCTCGAAAGTGGCGGAGTCACCCGGGAGTTCGGAGCGCGCCGGCGCCTCCAGGCCGTCCACGAACAACTGCAGATGACGGCGGATGAAGCGCTCCATGCTGCCGCAGTGCTTACCGGGCAGCGGCCGCGTCAGCTGGCTGACGGCCACCATCACGTCGCCGACGTCGATGTCGGTACGGAGCCGTCCGGACCGCCTCCCGGCGGCCATCAGCTCCTCGATCGCGTGCTCCAAGCGTATGCGGCCCTCCTCGAGCCGCGGATCCCCCTTGCCGAATCCGGTGGAGAGCATCGGACACAGCGCGCCCACCCGCTCGTCGGCCGCCTCGTGCACGAAGCGGCGCAGCGCGTCGAAGGCGTCCGGCTCCTGCGCCAGCGCTTCCTCGGCCCGCTGGGTGATCCGGTCCATCACCGACAGGGCCACCTGGAGCGAGAGCTCCTGGCGGTCGGCGAAGTGCCGGTAGACAGTGGCGTTGCCCACGCCGGCCCGCTTGGCGATCTCGTCGAGCGGGGCGTCGGTGCCGTGCTCCAGGAGCGCCTCGCGGGCGGCGACGATGATCCGCTCGCGGTTGCGCGTGGCGTCCGCGCGGAGCTTCACTGCGGCGGCTACTGCCATGGCGGGCACTCCTCTCTGTCCCTCGGTGGCGCTCGGTTCCGGGGAGCGAGTCCCCGTTTGTGCGACGTAGGTGTAAACGGGGAGCCGTTCCCCGGATATTTCAGCGCCGCTTGTGAGCTGAGTCACAAACAACGGAGGCGGATGCGGCCGCGCTTGGGAGCACCCGCCCCACCGGCCCCGCACGCACGGGAAGGGCCCCGGACGCCATCGCGCGCCCGGGGCCCTTCCGCACTGTTCCGATACCTGCTCCGCTTACTCCGCTTACTCGACGACGAGCTCGACCGGGATGTTGCCCCGGGTCGCCTTGGAGTAGGGGCAGACCTGGTGGGCCTGCTCGATCAGGGCGCGGCCGGCCTCGTTCTCCAGCTCCGACGGCAGCTCGGCGCGGAGCACGACCGCCAGGGCGAAGCTCGTGTCGTCCTTGCCGATGGTCACCTCGGCGGTCACGGAGATCTCGCTGGTGTCCACCTTCGCCTGCCGCCCGACCAGGGCGAGGGCGCTGGCGAAGCACGCGGCGTAGCCGGCCGCGAAGAGCTGCTCGGGGTTGGTGCCCTGACCGTTGCCGCCGAGCGCCGGCGGCATGGCGAGCGCCAGGTCGAGCTGTCCGTCGGAGCTGACGGCACGCCCGTCACGGCCGTTGGCGGTGGCGACGGCGGTGTACAGCGGGTCCATGAGACATCCTCTTTCGATCGGTTGCGATCCCGTTGACGACAAGTAGAGCACACAACTGAGTTGCACACAACTAAAACGTGAACGGTCGAGCTACTCTGTATCCATGACCGCCACCGCGCCCGCCCGTGCCGGGGACCACCTCCGGCTCGAGAACCAGATCTGCTTCTCCCTGCACGCCGCCTCGCGCGCCTTCGGCGGCGTCTACCGTGTCGTGCTCAAGGACCTCGGCCTCACCTACCCCCAGTACTTGGTGATGCTCGTGCTCTGGGAGCACGGCGCCCTGCCGGTCAAGAAAATCGGCGAGCACCTGCGCCTCGACTCCGGCACGCTCTCCCCGCTCCTCAAGCGCCTGGAAGCCACCGGACTCGTCCGCCGCGAGCGCTCCGCCGACGACGAGCGCTCCGTCACGGTCCACCTCACCGACGCCGGCACGGCGCTCCACGAGAAGGCCCTCCAAATCCCGCGCCGCATCTCCGCGGCCACCGGTCTCGGCTTGGACGAGATCAACGACCTGCGCACCCGCGTCGACCGCCTGACCGCCGCCCTCACCGCGGCCGACCTCGACGACGGCCCGCCCTGCGGCTGACGCCCCGCGCGCGACGCCACGCCCTCCGGAGCCCGGAGCAATCGCCGGCACACCCCTGACCGGCATCCGCTAGGCTGTCCCACGCTTCCGCCTCAGTAGCTCAGGGGATAGAGCACCGCTCTCCTAAAGCGGGTGTCGCAGGTTCGAATCCTGCCTGGGGCACAAGGGAAACGGCCCGCACCGATCATGGTGCGGGCCTTTTTGACGGCAGGGTTTGACGGCAGCCGGGTCTCAGGCGCCCGGCAGTCGGCGCTTGGGCAGGGGATCCATATGGCTGATGGCTTCCCGCTGGGTGTCGTACGCAACGTGGGTATAGACGTCAATCGTGACCCGGGGCACGACGCTGGCCGCAGTCAGCAGCGTGGCGCAGCCGTGCCGGGCATCGTGCAGCCTGACCACCCGCAGCCCTGACTGCGCGGCAACCCGGGTGAAGAAGCGGTAGACGTTCCGCGGCTCCACCGGGCGGCCGTTCCTCGTTGCGAAGATGTGCCCGGCCTCGGACCAGGCCGCGCGAGCGGATCAGGGCGTAGACAGTAGAGCATCCGAGCTTGCGCCGCGCCTTGACTTCCGGCACGGTCTGCAGCGCCGGGTGGCGGTCGTCATGCTGGCTCCTTCCAGGGCCAGTTGGTCTCGTAGGGCTTCGCGGGCGGTGTCGCGGTTGAGCCGGAGGTCCCGGGCGATGGAGGCGGCGAGGAGGGATTCGCCGGGGGTGTGGCCGTGGCCGACGTATTGCCAGTCGGCCAGGACCAGGACGGTGCCCGGCTCGATGTCCTCCGGGCCGAGGACGTCGCGCTCTTGAACGGCACGGAAGTCGGCGCGTTCCTGGCGCAGGGCGCCGAGGGCCCTGGTCTTCCGCTGCAAGAGGCCGGACGGGAACGGGCCCCATGTCCGGAGTGACGACGGACGGCACCTGGCCGTCAACTCCCGCTAACGTCTCCCTCATGGCGATGCCGACTGCACTCTGGTTCGAGCACCTGGCCGGAAAGCACTGGCATAACGATCTTCGACTGCACATCGGAGGTCACCGTCACACCTGCGACTCGTACTACCTGACACTGGAGTCGCAACACCTCGGCGCGAATCTGATACGCCTGCTAGAGCAGTGGATAGAGCAGGTCAACGAGTTGAGAGGCGCAGGAGGCACCGCTTACCTGCCCTACGACTTCTCAGACCAATGCACAGCGTGGCTGCGCGTCTCCGCCGCAGACGGGCATACAGCCGTCGTCCAGGCCGGGTGGAGCCTCATCGAAGCATGGCGCATCGACCCCTCGGACTACCGCGCGACAGCGCCAGACGTCACGGACTTCAAGCCGATCGCGAACGCTCAGATCGAGTGCACACTGGACGACCTCGCCACGCGCATCGCGCTCAACCGAGGCAGCTTCGCGACACTGAGGCACTAGCGCGGTAGGAGTTCGACTACTTCATCAAGGCACCCGGCGTCGCCCACACTCCTCATGGGGACGTAAGCGTTGGGGATGGCCGTCCGCCGCCGGGCGCCCCACAAGTAGAGGCCTAAGGCATGAGGTCAGAACCGCGGTGGCTGGGGCGGCCGGCGCTGCGATGCCAAGGCGGCCATCATCGGGCGAGCCTCGAAGATCGGGGCCAACATCGGGCTGCTGCGGGCGGGCAACGCGCCAGCCCGATTCGCGGCCAGCGTATGGGCCCCGGCCTCTCGCCCCATGGCAGCTCCAGCCCAAAGCTCTGCGCGCCAGCCCCATGCGTCGCCCGTGCGGTCAACGGGAGCTCCGCGGGGATCTTCGCGGCAGTCATGCTCTTCGGGATGTCGACCCCGTAGCCCATCGCGGCGACGATCGAGGTCGGCTCGATGTCGCCGATTCGCGGTCCTGATGGCAGAAGATGACGGCAACGGAGCCGTACGTACGCAGACCTTGGCGGTGGTAGGGGGCCTGCCTCGAGGCCGTGTCGTGGCAGGCGGCAGCACCCATGCAGCTGTGAACGAAGTCCTTCGATCCTGCCGTGCCGCACACGTGCCACGGGGTTCGCTACGTGATCGACGCCCCTGGCGCCAGTTCGAGCCCGGCGGCACCCAGGAAGTCGGAGAGGCTGATGGCGCCGTCGCTCGTGCCGTCGTCCCATCGGGCCAGAAGCTTCGAGCGGCCTTCGTTCCAGGAGTCGGCGGTCCATGTGTCGATGTCAGGTCCGGGGTGGTGCTCGACCGTGCCCTCACCATGGCGGTAGTGCAAGAACAGATAGAGGCCGCCGACAGTCCAGGCGTCCCACTGAGACGGGTAGCCGTGGCACGTCTGCACGACCCGTGCCAGCAATCGTTCCGCTTCTCCGGTCATTCGGCGATGTTCGTTCTCTGTGCGTGCACTCCGCAAGGCAGTTCGGGCCGCTGGCCCCCTCACAACAGGGGACTCTGGAACGCTCGCCCGTGATCAGGCTGGCAACGCCGAAGTGGCCGAGGCCCTTTATGCGCAGCCGGCCCTGCGCGTCTTCTTCCCCTTTCCGTCGCACGGCGAGTTCAGCCTGCTCTCCAGTACCAAGGATCCGTTCTACGAGGAGGTTCCGCGCGTGGTGCCGAGCGGAGACGGCCTGTGGAACGTGGCTCTCCACTGGTCGGGGTGGTCGCCGCAGATACCGTCACGCGTACTCGGTTCCCACCTCAGCGCTCGCGAGGCCGCGGCGCTGGTGGCCGCGAACTTCCCCCCGGGCAGCGGCCCAGCGATCGAGGGAGGCTGGCCGCACCCTGCGCCCGATCGATGACGTCGACGGTGCAGTCGGCGGCCAAACTCTCTCAACCGCGCAGGCGGGACAGCCATGCACCGCTCCTGGTGGCCGGGCACGCAACTAGGGCGTTGCGGCGCTGCCGTTGGCCAGGGCCGCCTGGACGATGCGGACGGCCTCGGGGGTGTCGATGCCTACGCTGGCGATGACGGCGGCGTACTCGGCGGCGGCCCGGCGTGCCCGCTCGCGCCCCTGTTCACCGGCCGCGGACACGAACGAGCCCGCCCGTCCGCGGGTCTCGATCAGTCCCGCCTCCTCCAGCGCCCGGTAGGCGCGCCCGACGGTGTTGACGGCCAGGCCCAGGTCCGCTGCCAGGCGGCGGATGGTCGGCAGCTGGGTGCCCACGGCCAGCGTGCGGTCCTGGATCTGGCGGGCGAGCTGGGCCCGCAGTTGCTCGAACGGCGGGACGGGCGAGGCGGAGTCGATGACGATCATCGGCTCACCGGGCGCCCGTGGCGTGCCGGGCAACCGTGCCGCTCTGCGGGGTCCGCGCGGTGATCAGGGCGAACGTGATGACGCTCAGGACGATGAAGGCGAGCCAGGCGACGTTCCACCAGCCGAGGGCGGTTTCGAATACCGACACGACCGGCAGCGACCACACCACGGTCGGCGTGGCGACCTCCCGGGCGTCCTCGACCCGCATGATCACGTCGGCGGTCAGCGAGACCTCGTCGTCGGCCACGACCGGGTGTGTCAGGACATGGCGCAGCTGGACGACCACGCCGACCGCGATCCCGCACAACCCGATGAGCAGGAGGAGCGCCGCGTAGCGCGCGGTGGAGTCCTGTGCGGTCAGGGCGCCGATCGCCATCACCATCGCGCCCGCGAACGTGGCGGCGGCGAAGGCGGCACGCGGCCGGCCGAGCACGGTGCGCCAGCCGAGCCGGACCGGATGGGCCGCCCGCCGCGGCAACGTCGCGCCGGCCAGCCGGTCGACCTGCCGCACCCTCCGGTCCAGCAGCGCCTGGGCCAGCACCAACGCCACCACCACCGCCGTCAGGACCAGCAGCGACCAGGGCCGGTACGACCCGGACCCGCCGACCCTCACCTCGGCGGTGCGGGTGCCGGTGTAGACGAGGGCGACCGCGATGATGAAGGCGGCCAGCAGGATTTGACCGGCCAGACGGGTGCGTCGCCGGACCGCCAGACGCGTGGCCAGCAACGGTGTCGGCCGGACGTCGGCCAGGCCGTGCCCGGCCAGCCACACGCCGGCCTGCTCGATGTCCGTCTGACGCACCGACTGCTCAGACATCCGGCAACCTTCCCTTCGGCACGGCACCCACTATGTCGCAAGGCTTGTCGCAACATGATGCGACAAGCCTTGAGACAAGTCAACGGAACCCGAAGCGGCGGGTGCCCGGCTGTGGACAGGATCCTTCGTTGCGGCGCCCCGGACCCCGACCTCGACTACCTGACCAGCACCCGCGCTCTCGGATGAAGGCCAAGACGGCAGCGCACGAGGACGCTTCGGCCGGTGGAGAGTACGGATCGTCCGGGGCCAGGTGAGCCACGGCATCCTCCGGGTCACCGCCCTCGGCGCCAGTGGGATGCGTGCTGCGGAGACGGCTCAGGACATGGGCTTCTGTCTCCTTGGCACGGGCCTTTGGGCGCTGATCGCCTGGCCGCTCGGCTGGTTGCCGGACGGGTTCGGTCCGGTGTCCGTCGCCGCTGTTGCGGCAGGAGGCCGGCCTCTCGGCGACCTGTACCGGACCAGGCCTCCGGGCCGGCGCTCTGCCGTTGCCGCGGCCCTCCTCGTCATGCCGGCGTCGGCGGTGGCGGGCAGTCCGCGGCGTCGTGGATCTCGCCCAGCGCCGAAGATCTCGGGTTCACCCTGGGTTCGCTGGTCGGCCTGCCCCTCGGGGCGGCCGCGTTCGTGGCGCGGATCAACCGCCCGCGACAGGGCGGCGCGCGGGCGCCGGATGCGACGCGTCAGGGGCGCACATACGCTGTGAGTGGACGCTCCTCTCTTTATCGAGGTGAGAGATCGTGCCGCTCTACATCACGCTGCTGAGCTGGACCGACCAGGGGATCCGCGCGTACGCCGACACGGCGGAGCGGGCCGACGCGTTCGGTGCCGCGCTGCGGGACGTCGGGGGGAGGCTGGTCGACATCTACTGGACCGTCGGGCCCCACGACCTCGTCGCAATCGTCGAGGCGCCCGACGACGAGACCGCCGCCGCGGCGCTGCTGCGGCTGGGCGCGGTCGGCAACGTCCGCAGCACGACCATGCGGGCGTTCGGACGGGACGAGGTCGAGGGCATCATCGCCAAGGCCTCCGCCTGAAGGGAACCGCCCGGGAGGTCAACTGCCCTCCGCGGCCCGGTCGAAGAAGGAGCCGCGCCTCAGCCGCTCGTACGACGGCTCGGCCCGTGCCATCCAGGCGTCCACGTCGGCGGCCATGGAAGGGAACCGCTCCTTGAGGGGTGCGGCCAGTGCGGCGATCTCCTCCCAGGAGTCGGCCAGAAAGGTCTCGTTCTCCAGGCCGATCGCCACGGCCGCGCGGAACGCGTCGTCGGACCGCAGCCACCGCTTCGCCACGTGGACGATGCGGGCCACGTCCTCGGCGTCGAGGATCCACGACATCGACAGGAGTTGCTCGGAGACGTAGCCGGGCACGACGCCCGGGGCCCGGTGCTCGACGAGGAAGTCCATGACGAACTCGACGTCCATCGCGCCCCTCCCACCGCCGGTTCCCGTGACCGGCGCGGGTCACATGCTAGGCAGGACGCGGCCGGGGAGCGGGGAACTTTTTCGCGGGACCCCGAGTCTGCCTCCCCGGGAGGGGCGGCACATGAATGGCGGGAATGCGCGGAGGCTGCGGCTCGGGGTGTCCCTGGGCGGCGTCGGACTCGCGGCGGTGGCGGCAAGTGTTCTGTACGGGCGGGCCGTTCCGGCGGCGCCGGAGGTCGTCCCCGGGTGGGAGCGGGCGGCGCTGCCCGTGGTGGACCGGTATCTGACGAACGACCCTGCGGGCCCGCTCGGCGGCACCGAACTTCGCGGGGAGGACGGGGCGGTGCCACGGGGCTTCTGCACCGAGCGGGTGATGGAGATCCGCCGCGTGGACGGCGGGCTGCGGGTGGGCCTGGCGGCCTGGTGCGGGCACTACGTACCGAAGGGTGACGACGTCACCGCGCTGGACGGAGTCATCACGCTGGGGGTGGTGACGGTGTCGCCGGCCTCGTCGCCCACCCGGGTGAGGGACGTCTCGTGGCAACCCGAGGGCGACGCCACCGCCTGGACCGCGGCGCACTTCTCCGCCGGGGGCGCTGCCGAGGCCGAACGCCTCGCCGCGGACCCCGCGTCGCAGCTGAGCAACCCGGTGGGCGAGGCGCGGGCGGCGTTCGAGCTGCCGGGCTGATCGGGCGGGTCTCGATCCGTGTGTCGTGCCCGGTCGTCTGGTCGCCTACGCGCGGGGAGCCGGGTCCGAGGTCGGGGACGACGGGCCGGAGGTGGTCCGGCCCGACGCGGCGCAGTGGCACGCGGAACCGGGACTGTTGCTCGAGGAGATACCGCTGTCCTGGCGGTACACGCTCGCGGCCGTCCGCGACGAGGCGCTGCCGGGTCTCGCCGCATCCCGGGAGGGCATCGAGGAGGCCGGGGAACGCGCGCGGGGGTTCGTCGACACGGCCCGGCGGGCACCGGGCATCGGCGGCCAGAAGGGGCCCGAAGGGACCGCGGAGCCGGGGCAATTCGGCACGTAACCATCCGCCGTGCGGCGCGGTGGCTTCCTCGTGGGCTCCGGGTGTTGACCTGCGTTGCGGATCATCACAAGATGACCGCGTACGGCACTCTGCCGAGACCACCGGCGGGCCGTCCACGACCGCCTCGCCCGTCGGCACGGGCAGGCCGGTGTGCGGTCCGGCGCGTCCGGAATCCTGGAAGGTCACGCGTTCATGCAGAGCTACGCCTCGGCGCAATTGGCATCACCCGGCACCTACTTCCAGACGGCGGCGTTCTGCTGCCTGGTGGCTGTCGTGCTCATACGGGCGGGCCGCGTGTGGCGCCGCGCGGCCCGGGGCCTGCTCGCCCCCGAAGAGCCGGTGCGGGTGGAATCCGCGCCGGTGCCCGGCCCCGCGGCGTCGCGGGCGCGGGGCAACCGGACCGTGGGGCGGGTCTACCTCTGCTTCGGCTGGTTCCTCGTGCTGGGGACGGTCGTCAACCTGGTCAACGGCGTCCGCTCCGTGTGGGGCTGAGGGCCCGTCGGCCCCTGGCCGTCACCGGTGACGGCCGCCCTCCGGGGTCTCCGGGTGGACCGGCGGCGGCGTGACCTCGGGGGCGCCGATGAGCCGGGCGCAGTAGGCGGGTACGGCGGCGGCACCGCCGGCGGCGCGTTCCAGGCGGGCCAGGGTCGCGGCGTTGACGCCCTTGTGGTGCTCGGCGGCCTTGACGTACGTCTGGCACAGTCCCTTCGACCCGGCGTCCGTGGGCGCGGCAAGCGGGGGCACCGAGGCGTGCGGGCCGCCTGAGGTGACGGGTGGGGCCGTGGACGTGGCGGTGGTGCCCTGCGGCGCGCGCGGGGACGCCGTGCGCGTGCCGCCGCCCGGGTTCGCGGGGGCGGAGGACGGGGAGGGCGACACCGGCCGGGGACCGGCCGTGCCCGAGTGGAAGGGGCCGGGGAGCGAGCCGGACTGCGCCGCCACGGCCACGCCGCCGAGCGCGAACACCGCGACGAGTCCGCCGAGGGCCGCCCTGGTGCGCCGGGCGGGGCGGACACCGCGGACCCGCCTGCGGCCACGGCCCCCGCTCGTGGCGGCCCGGGCCTCCCGGAATGCCGCCAGCGCGGCGCGCTCGCGTTCCGGGTCGCCCGGCAGGGGTGCCGCGGCGACCGCGAGGAGGTGTGCGAGAGCGTCCGCCCGGCCGTCGCCGGCCGCGGTGGGGTACGCGTCGAGGAGACGCTCGGCCAGGGCCGCGTCCATCCGTTCGTCGTGTGCTCGGCTGTCCTTCATCCGTCAGTCCGTCACTTCTCCATGGCGCCGTCGAGGCGCTCCGCGAGGCGTTTCAGGCCCCGGTGGGCGGCGGTCCGCACCGCGCCCGGGCGCTTGCCGAGGACCTTGGCCGCGGCGGGGGCGTTGAGTCCGACCACGACCCGCAGCAGCACTGCCTCGGCCTGGTCCTGCGGCAGGGCCGCGATCAGGTCGAGCGCGCGCCGCGTGGACAGGTTCTCCAGGGCGGTGCCCCCGGCGTCCTCGAGCGTCATGGGCTCTGCGGTGCGCTCCTCCAGGGGCCCGGTGCGCGGCCGGGCCTTGATGCGGCGCAGGTGGTCCAGGGCGCGGTGCCGGGCGATGGTGGCGGCCCAGCCCCGGAAGGCCTGGCCGTCGCCGCGGAATCCGCGCAGGTCCCGTACGACGTCGTGCCAGGTCTCGGAGGCCACGTCCTCGGCGTCGTCGCCGACCAGGCCGTGCAGGTAGCCCAGAAGCATCGGATGGACCTCCCGGTAGAGCACGCCGAACGCGGTCTCGTCGCCGGCGCGGGCCCGCTGGACCGCGTCGCCCAGTTGCTCCTCGCCCATCCGGTCGCGCCGGCGGACCTCCGCCTTGCCCACTGCGTCCTCTTCGTGCTCGTCGGCCCCGTGCCGCCGGTCACCGCGCCGCGGCGCGGCGGGCCTCACACCTCGGCCCGGCCCACCACCGAGAGGCAGAAGAGGCGCAGGCTGTCCGCCGGCCCGTTCTCGTAGCGCTTGACCGCCTTGCCCAGCGGGTTCCACACCCTTCCGTCGGGCGTCCGGATACCGAACGGCTGGCCGAATGTATCGCGCTGCTCCTCGTCGAAGTCCACCCAGGTCGCCCCTGCGGTACGGACCAGCACCTCCCCCGCGTAGGCGCCGAAGCCGCGGAGCGTGGGGGTGACGGCCTCGATGGGCGGCTGCTCGCCCCGGATCGCCTCGATGACGCGGTCGACGAGGCCGAGGCTGGCCGGGGAGTAGTCGAGCCTGACACGGGAACCCTCCCTGGCCATGGACACGACATCCGCGGCGAGACGAGGACCCAGAACCGCCGCCGGTGGACTGCTCACGCCCTGCTTCATCGTGCCCCTTCGCTCGTCGTCCCCGTCCGCGTGTGACGCGTGTGGCTACTGAGTGGGGCGCAGCGCGCCGGGAAAGCGTTACACCGGGCGGCGGAGGCGGCGGAGCCGCACGCCGCGGACGCGCTTAGGCTGCGGGCATGGCTCATGCGACCGTACGCGAGTGGTACGAGGAAGAGGGCTGGGGCGTGCTGGACTGCCCGGAGACGCCCGGGGGGTGCTTCGCCCACTACAGCGACATCGAGATGAACGGCTTCCGCACGCTGTCCGCCGGCCAGCCGGTGGCACTGGAGTGGGAGGCGCCGGGCTTCGCGCAGGACGGGTACGAGTACCGCGCCCTGCGCGTCGTGCCGAAGGGCTGACCGGGCCCGCCGCTCAGCCCACGTCCCACAGGAAGCGGTGGGTGTGGATGCCGAAGTAGGGGAAGGTGTCCACGCCCGCGACGCCCTCGGCGGTCCTGACGACGTCGTTGACGAAGTCCAGCAGGTCGGACGGGCCCGGGCAGACGACCTCGGCGAAGAGGGCGTACGGCCCGGCGGTGAGCACCGCGTAGACCACCTCGTCGCGGGCGGCGAGCGCGTCCGCGACGGCGCGCGGGTCGCCGTCCACGCGGACCCCGAGCAGCGCCATCGCCTGGCCGCCCATGGCCATCGGGTCGGTGACGCCCACCACCTGCACGACCTTGCCGTCGATCAGCCGCTGCAGGCGCTGGCGGGCGGCGGACGGGGAGAGCCCGACCTTGGGGCCGAGGTCCGCGTACGGGATGCGGCCGTCGGTCTGGAGCTCGCGGAGGATGGCGCGGTCGATGTCGTCCACGGGGCTCAGCCTGCCAGTTCGGCCAGGGCCGCGGCGAAGAGGGCGCTGTGGGTGTCGACGTCGGCCTCGGTGGTGGCCGGGCACATCAGGGCCATGTTGTGGAACGGCGTCATGAGGATGCCGCGGTTGGCCAGCCACAGGTGCAGGAAGTCCTCCAGCTCGGGGTCGGAGACGGCCGCCGACTCGGTGCCGTTGCGCGGCGCGGGCGCGGCGAAGCGGTACTCGGTGCGGGCGCCGAGGCGGCTGACGGACCAGGGCAGGCCGTGGGCGGCGACGGCGTCGGCCACGCCCCGCTCGAAGCGGGCGGCGAGGACGGACATGGCGGTGAACGCGTCGTCGGTGAGAACGTGTTCGAGGGTGGCGCGCATGGCGGCGACGGACAGGGCGTTGCCCGCCAGGGTGCCGCCGACCCCGCCCATGTCGACCAGGTCCAGGTCGCCGCGGGACAGGAGGCGGTCGGCGAGGTCGGCGGAGAGGCCGTAGGCACCGGCCGGCACACCGCCGGCGATGGCCTTGCCGATGGTGAGGACGTCGGGTTCCAGGGACCACGCGGCGGTGGCGCCGCCGGGCCCGGCGGAGAAGGTGTGGGTCTCGTCGTTGATGAGCAGGACGCCGTGCCGGCGGGTGATCTCGCGGACGCCCTCCAGGTAGCCGGGCTCCGGCAGGACGATCCCGATGTTGGTGAGGGCGGGCTCCATCAGGACGGCGGCCACGTCCCCGTGGGCGAGCTCCCGCTCCAGGCCCTCCAGGTCGTTGAACTCCGCGACGCGGCTGGTCAGCGTGACGTCGCAGGGCGCGCCGACGTTTCCGGGGCGGCTGACCCCGCCGCGGCCGCCGGGGCCGGTGACGATCAGGGACTCGTCGACGCTGCCGTGGTAGCAGTAGCTGTTGAAGAGGATCTTCTGCCGTCCGGTGACGGCGCGGGCCAGGCGGATGGCCCACCGGTTGGCGTCGGTCGCGGTCAGCGCGTACGACCAGCGGGCCAGCCCGAAGCGGCGGGCGAGTTCGGCGCCGACCCACTCGGCGTCCTCGGTGGGGAGCATCGCGGTCGCGCCGCCCTGCTCTCGGTAGCGCCGCTCGATCGCCTCGGCGACGGGCTCCGGGGAGTGGCCGGCCATGGCGCCGGTGTCGCCGAGGCAGAAGTCCACGTACGTGTGGCCGTCGATGTCGGTCACACGGGCGCCGCGGGCGCCGGCGAGATAGCGGGGGAAGGCGCCGGCGTTCTTGTTCATCCAGGTCATCGGCACCCGGCCGAAGAGGTGGTCGGCGGCCTCGTACGCGGCGCGTGACTTCGGGTTGCGGGCGGCGGCCTCGGCGGTCTCCCGCGCGAGCAGTTCCTTCAGGCGGGTGCGGTCGACGGACATGGGGCCTCCTCGGCTACGGGCGGCTCCGACCATACGCGTGATTCCGTTGCCCAGTCACCCCATGGCGCGCGATTCGATCGTGCGGGCGATCGAATCCCTATCCGATGGGCGGCCGCGGGCCTCCGGACCCACCGCACTCCAGGGCGCCCCCGGACGCGCCGGGGACGCGGCGGCCGCAGCGGGTGCGTTCACCGGGGACCGGTGCCAGGGTGGCTTGTGTCGGGCCGGGGACGGACGGCGGGGAAAGGCGGCGATGGCCATGACGGAACACCCGCACTCCGTGCTGGTCCAGAAGGCGTACGCGGCGTTCACCCGGGGCGACATGGACTCCCTGGCCCGCCTGCTGTCCGGGGACGCGGCCCACCACTCGCCCGGCGACCATCCGCTCTCCGGGCACTACAAGGGCCGGGACGAGATCATCGGCTACTACCGCAGGCTCACCGAGGAGACCGACGGCAGCATGCGGGTCCAGTTGCGGCAGGTGCTCGTCGACGGCCGCGGGCACGCGATGGCCCTGCACCACCTCACGGCCGAGCGCGGGGGCGAGTACCTCGACCAGCCGGGCGGCATCGTGTTCCGGATCGTCGGCGACCGGATCACGGACCTGGACGAGTGCGTCTGCGACCTCGAGGCCACCAACCGCTTCTGGTCCTGAGCGGGGCACGTCCGTACGGCGCTGACGACCGGGACGAGGGTGTCGGCGAGCTGCGCCACGCCCCGCGGCCGGGTGGCGACACGACGCGCACGACCGCTCCGAGATCACGCGGGGCCACGCCCTCCCCTGCCGGTCGCGACCGAGGGGCCAAGGCGGGGCGGATCGGGCCGAGTTGCCGCGGCCGGCATCCCGACTCGCGCCCGCGGGCACGCTGAACCCCGCGCCACACCGCCCCCCACTCCCTCACCCTCCCCTTCCACGATACCCCTAGGGGGTATAGTTTGGTGGTGGGTGGACGGCACGGAGCCCGACGCCGTACACCGGAACACGCACAGAACGCACGAGGAGAACCCATGTCTGTCAGCTACAGCGTCTCCGGGATGAGCTGCGGTCACTGCGAGTCCGCGGTCAGCAAGGAGGTCGCGGCCCTCCCCGGTGTGACCGGCATCACGGTGGACGCCAAGACCGGCCTGCTCACCATCGACTCCGACGCGCCCCTGGAGGAGTCGGCCGTCCGCGCCGCCGTCGACGAGGCGGGCTACGAACTGGTCGGCCCGGCATGACCCTCCCGGATCAGCAGCAGGTCACCCCGCGGATCGCAGCGCAGGCCGCCCCTGCGGGCGTCACCGAGCTCGAACTCGCGATCGGCGGGATGACCTGCGCCTCGTGCGCGGCCCGGATCGAGAAGAAGCTCAACCGGATGGACGGCGTCACGGCCACCGTCAACTACGCCACCGAGAAGGCCAAGGTGGCGTTCGGCGACGGGATCGGCGTCGGCGACCTGATCGCCACCGTCGAGGCCACCGGTTACACTGCCGCGCTCCCCGCCCGGCCGGTCACCGCCGCGCCCCAGGAGGCGCCGGAGTCCGAGCCGGGCGAGCTCACGGCGCTGCGGCAGCGGCTGCTGACCGCCGTCGTGCTCGCCGTGCCCGTCATCGCGATGGCCATGGTCCCGGCCCTGCAGTTCCGCAACTGGCAGTGGCTGTCGCTGACCCTTGCCGCGCCGGTCGTGGCGTACGCGGCATGGCCCTTCCACCGCGCGGCGTGGACCAACCTGCGGCACGGCGCCACCACCATGGACACGCTGATCTCCATGGGCACGCTGGCCGCCTTCGGCTGGTCCGTGTGGGCGCTCTTCCTCGGCGACGCGGGCGTGCCCGGCCTGAGGCACCCCTTCGAGCTGACCGTCACCCCCGGCCACGGCTCCGCCAACCTGTACCTGGAGGTCGCCTCCGGCGTGACCGCCTTCATCCTGGCCGGGCGCTGGTTCGAGGCCCGTTCCAAGCGCCGGGCGGGCGCCGCGCTGCGGGCCCTGATGGAGCTGGGCGCCAAGGACGTCGGCGTGCTGCGCGGCGCGCGCGAGGTGCGCGTCCCCACCTCCGAACTGACCGTCGGCGACCTGTTCGTGGTGCGGCCGGGCGAGAAGGTGGCCACCGACGGCGTCGTACGGGAGGGCACCTCGGCGGTCGACGCCTCGATGCTCACCGGCGAGTCCGTACCCGTCGAGGTGGGGCCGGGGGAGGCCGTCACCGGAGCCACGGTGAACGCCGGCGGCCGGCTGGTCGTGGAGGCCACCCGGGTCGGCGCCGACACCCAGCTGGCCCGTATGGCGCGCCTGGTGGAGGACGCCCAGAACGGCAAGGCGGCGGCGCAGCGCCTCGCCGACCGGATCTCCGCGGTGTTCGTCCCCGTCGTGATCGGACTCGCCCTGGCGACCCTCGGCTTCTGGCTCGGCAACGGCTCGGGCCCGGCCGCCGCCTTCACGGCGGCCGTCGCCGTGCTGATCATCGCCTGCCCGTGCGCGCTCGGCCTGGCCACTCCCACGGCGCTGATGGTCGGCACCGGACGGGGCGCGCAACTCGGCATCCTCATCAAGGGGCCCGAGGTCCTGGAGACCACCCGGCGGATCGACACCATCGTGCTGGACAAGACCGGGACGGTCACCACCGGCGCCATGACGCTGACCGCCGTCCACCTGGCCGAGGGCGAGCGGGAGGACGAGGTGCTGCGCCTGGCCGGCGCCCTGGAGCACGCCTCCGAGCACCCCATCGCCCGCGCGATCGCCCGGGCGGCGGAGGAGCGCACCGGCGCCCTGCCCGCCGTCACGGGATTCCGCGCGCTGCCCGGACTCGGCGTGCGGGGCACCGTCGACGGCCACGAGGTCACCGTCGGGCGCCAGGAGCCGTCCGAGCCGCTGCCGGCGGGACTGACCAGCGCCAAGGCGGAGGCCGAGGCCCGGGGCAGCACAGTGGTCACGGCCGTATGGGACGGCCGGGCCCGGGCCGTGCTCGTCGTCGCCGACGCCGTGAAGCCGACCAGCGCCGACGCCGTCCGCCTGCTGCGCGGGCTGGGCCTGACCCCGGTGCTGCTCACCGGGGACAACGAGGCGGTGGCCCGGGCCGTCGCCGCCGAGGTCGGCATCGACACCGCCGATGTGATCGCGGACGTGATGCCGGAGGACAAGGTCGCCGTCGTGGCCCGGCTCCAGCGGGAGGGCAGGTCCGTCGCCATGGTGGGCGACGGGATCAACGACGCCGCCGCGCTGGCCCGCGCCGACCTCGGGATCGCCATGGGCACGGGCACGGACGCCGCCATCGAGGCGAGCGATCTGACGCTGGTCCGGGGGGACCTGCGGGTCGCCGCGGATGCCATCCGGCTCTCCCGGCGCACCCTCGGCACGATCAAGGGCAACCTCTTCTGGGCCTTCGGCTACAACGTGGCGGCCCTGCCGCTCGCCGCGGCCGGGCTGCTCAACCCGATGATCGCGGGCGCCGCGATGGCCTTCTCGTCGGTCTTCGTGGTCGGCAACTCCCTCCGTCTGCGCGGTTTCCGGCCGCTCGCACGCTGACCCCACGGCCGCCCCCCACCGGACCGCGGGGGGCGGTCACTCCTCGTCCAGGAGTGCGGCGACGACGGCGTCCATGTCCAGGTGGCGCAGTTCCTGCCCGGGCGGCACGGCCTCGTACACCCGGGCCAGGAAGCCCCGCAGACCGGAGGTGCGCACCTCGACGAGGGCGGTGCCCTCGTCGGTGCGGAACTCGATGGCGGTGTGCTCCGGCCCGCTCGGCCGGATGTGCACGTCGCCTTCCCCGGCGGGCTCGTACAGGCCGGTGGTGAGCAGCCCGCGGGCGAACACCCAGGTCACCTCGGCGCCGTCGAGGGAGACCTCCGCGGGGAAGGTGATCCGGGCGGCGAGCGGGTCGTCACGGCGGTAGCGCAGGGTCGCGGTGATCTCCCGGCCCCCGGGCCCCGAGCGCGGGCTGCGCAGACGGGCCCTGACGATGTGGTCGATGTCGGTCAGCATGGCCTTCCTCGGCAGGCGGGCGGTGCGCTCCGGATGCGTTCCGGTGCCCTGGGAGAGCGCGGACGGCCGCTGTCCTTACGCGACTTGCGGCTCCGATTGTGTGATGTACGTCACAGTGAGTCCGGGGCGTTGTCGGTGGGCCGTGCCACGATGAGCCATGGACACGCGACGGACGGTGGGGGCCGAGGAGCGGCGCCGGCGCATGGCGGTGCGGCACCGGCTCACGGCACAGCGGCGGGCGGCGGCTCCCGAGGAGGTCGCCGAGTCGCTGGTGGCGCTGCACGGCACGGACCCGGCGACGGTCTACCTGTCGGCCGCGGCCAGGATGCGCGCGCCCGGCGCCGCGGCCCTGGACCGGGCGCTGTACGAGGAGGGCAGCCTGACGCGGCTGCTCGCGATGCGCCGGACGATGTTCGTGGTCGCCACCGCCTCGGCGCCGGTGGTGCTCTCCGCCGCGGCCCGGGCGATCGCCGCGCAGGAGCGGCGGAAACTGCTCGGGCATCTGGCCGACGGCGGCGGCTGGGACGAGCGGTGGCTGGCGGAGCTGGAGGAGTCGGTGCTCGCCGCGCTGGCCGGTCGCGGCGAGGCGACGGCCGCGCAGCTCGCCTCCGACGTGCCCCAGCTGCGCGAGCGGGTGACGGTGGCGCGCGGCAAGCCGTACGAGGCGACCCAGGCGGTGTCGACACGCGTCCTGCGGGTGCTGGCGGCGGAGGGCCGCATCGTCCGCAGACGGCCGCTGGGCGGCTGGACGAGCAGTCAGTACCGCTGGGCCCCGGGCACGGTGACCCAGGCGCCGCCGGCGTCGGAGGCGCGCGTCGAGCTGGTGCGCCGCTGGCTGGCGGCGTACGGGCCGGGCACGGAGGCCGACCTGAAGTGGTGGACGGGCTGGACGCTGACCGAGGTCCGCAAGGCCCTCGCGGCGATAGGCACCGAACAGGTGCTGCTCGACGGGGAGACCGGCCATGTGCTGCCGGACGACGGCGGGCCGGTCCCCGAGACACCGCCGTGGGCGGCGCTGCTGCCCGCCCTGGACCCGACGCCGATGGGCTGGCAGCGGCGCGACTGGTACCTGCCGCAGGACGGGCGGGAGCGGGCGGCGCTCTTCGATCGGTCGGGCAACATCGGCCCCACCGTGTGGTGGAACGGGCGGGTGGTCGGCGGCTGGGCGCAGCGCGCCGACGGCGAGGTCGTCCACCGCCTCTTCGCCGACCCCGGCCGCGAGGCCGTCGCCGCGATCGGGGCCGAGGCCGCCCGGCTGCGGGGCTGGCTGGACGGCGTCCGCGTCACGCCCCGCTTCCGGACGCCGCTGGAGCGGGAGTTGTCCGCGTCGCCGGCCCCGCCGGCCTGAAACGCCGTCACGACGGGTATGCCGCCCATGACGCCCGGTGACCGGCCGGGCGCGGACCGGGCGGAGGTGGACCGATGGAACAGGTGGCGGTGTTCTGCGGCAACTGCGACTGCGGCTGTCCCACGCTGTACGTGGACGAGGCGGCGCCGGCCGACCAGCGGGTCGTGCTGACCGACGACTTCGGGCAGCGGGTGCGGATGAGCTCCGAGCAGTTCCGCTCGCTGGTCGAGGAGGCGAAGGCGGGCCGGCTGGACCACGTGTAGCGGTCCGGCCGGCCCGTTCTCCGGGCAGCCCGCGCGTCGCGGGCGGGGCCGGCCCGGGTCAGGCGACCCGGGTGAGCTTCGAGCCGAAGGAGGGCGCGACGAGGGCCGTCTCCAGCAGGACCGGGACCCGGACCATGCTGTCGCCCTTGCCGACGACCAGTTCACCGACCTTGTCACCGGCGTTCGCGGTGTGCGGGAGGCCCGCCTTGCCGGCCTCCACCGAGATGTCGACCTTGAGGCCCGCCCAGCCGATCGCGGTGACGTCCTCCCCGGCCACCACCGGGGTGTGACCGCCGAGGCCGTCGTCGACGTAGCCGACGACATCGCCCTTCTTGATGATCGAGGCCGAGGCGAGCGCGTCCCGCGTGCCGTCGATCAGGGTGCGGCTGCGGCCGAGGACCGTGTCGATGATCGGCGCCTTCTGCTGGTCGAGCATCGCGCCGACGATCAGCTGCCTGGTGCCGCCGATCTTGCGGTAGGCGGCGAAGAGCAGGTTGCCGCCGGCCTTGGTGCTGGTGCCGGTCTTGATGCCGACGATGTCGTTGTAGCCGGCCAGCTGGTTGTAGTTCTTCTGGATGTTCCCGTTGATGTCCGTGTACTGGATCTTGGTGGCGATCTCCGCGAAGACCTTGTCCTTCATCGCCGCGTGGCCCAGCTTGACCTGGTCGCTCGCGGTGCTGACGGTGGTCGCCTCCAGGCCGCTCGGGTCGGTGTAGGTCGTGTCGTCCATCCCGAGTTCCTTGGCGACGGCGTTCATCTTCTTCACGAACGCCGCCTCCGATCCCGCGTCCCAACGGGCCAGCAGCCGGGCGATGTTGTTGGCCGAGGGCAGCATGACGGCCTCCAGCGCCTCGTACTCGCTGAGCTTCTGCCCGGCGGTGACGGGGACGACGGACTCCGACTCCTGCATGCCGCTGTGGTACTGGTCCTCGGCCTTCTGGTCGACCTCGACGGTCTCGCCCTTGCCGCCCTTCTTGATCGGGTGGTCGCGCAGGATGACGTAGGTCGTCATCACCTTGGCGACGCTCGCGATCGGCGTCGGCTTCTGCTCGCCGAACTCGCCCATGCGGCCGAGGCCCTCGGCCTCGACGACGGCCTGACCCTCGCTGGGCCACGGGAGCGCGAGCTCGTCGCCCTCGAAGGTGTACGAGGTCTCGGCGGTCGACTCCAGCTCCGGCTCGGGCAGCGGACGCAGCGCCTGCGCCACGCAGAAGGCCACGATCAGCAGCAGGACCAGCGGGGTCCAGATCTTGACCCGCCGCACGGTCGTGCGCAGCGGGGTCTGCGGCGGCGGCGGGGTGTTGGTCAGCTCGGCCAGCAGCCGCAGCGGCTCGTCGGGGTCGGGCGGCAGCGGCATCTGCTTCGTCCGCGAACCGGCGCCGGGCTCCGCGGTCTGCGGGGTCCGCGTGCCCTGCGCGGGCGTGGGCGCGGGTGTGGGCGCGGGCATCGGGGCCCGCGGGGCCGCGGTCGGCCGGTCGTCGGTCCGCAGCGGGACAAACGTTCCGCTCGGCCGGGGAGGCGTCGCGACGGGCGCGGAGGCGGACGGCGCACGCAGGGTCATGGTGCGGTCCCGGACCGGCGTGCCGGCGCCCTCCGTACGGGGCGCGCGCAGCGTGAGCGTGCCCTCCCCGGCCCTGGGGCCGTCGTGTCCGCCCCCTGACGCCTCGCGCGCCCCGGGTCCGCCCTTGACGCCTCCGGGGCCCTTTGAGGGGCCTTCAGCGCCGCCGCCCCCGGGCCCGTCCGACGGGGCGTCGTCCCGGGACTCCTCGGGGGCGTCCTCCGGGGTGTCCTCCTCGGCTTCCTCCGGGGCCTGATCGACCGTGTCGCCCGCGGGGGCATCGCCGGGCTCCGCTTCGGCGTCCGCCCCGGCGGACGGCTCCTCGCCGCGGCCGGCCTCCCCGGCGGACGGCTCCTCGCCGCGGCCGGCCTCCCCGGTGGCGGAACGCTCCTGCGGCCCGCCGGACTTCTCGGCTTCCGCCGCGTCCTCGGGCTCGGGCTCGGGCTCGGCAGCCGCGTCGGGCTCGGGCTCCGCGGCGTCCTCGGGCTCGGGCTCCTCCACCCGCGTCCCGTCGGCGGCCGGTTCCTCACCCGCGTCCTCGACGGTGCCGGCCTCGGCACCGTCCCGCTTCCCGCTCCCGTCCCCGTCCGCGTCACTGTCCGCGTCGCCGTCCGCGTCGCCGTCCGTGGCGGATTCCTCCGCGCCGGCCTCCTCGGCGACTGCGTCGCCGGTACGGGATTCCGCACCGTCCCCCGCGTCGTCGGCCGGAGGGGCGTCCTCCGCGTCCGGCGTAGCATCCTGCGCCCCGCCGTCCACGTCCGCTCCGTCGTCCGGCGTACCCGAAGCACTCGGGTCCGGCTCCGGTGCGCCCTCCGCTTCGGGCGGCTCCGGCGCGAACTCCGGTTCACCGGTGGCCGGTTCCGATGCGCTCCGGGGCGCTCCCACGACCCCGCGGAAGACCGTCAGCCGCGGATCCTCCGCCCCGCCTCCGGTCCCCTCCCCCGACAACTCCTGCTGCTCCGCCCTGCCGGGGGACTCGCCCGCCACCGGACCTCCTCCACATCGCGCGGTGCGCCGCCGCGGCGCCCCGCTCACCCTTACACCAGTTTCCAGGCCTCTGCCGTGAAGCCGCCGCGAGACCCGCCGTGGGACGCCCCGGCCCCCCGCGAGCCACCGCCGCCCTCGGTGCTAGACGAGAACGACATATGAGTCGGTTCCCGCACGAACGGGCAAGGCGCTCTCGACAGGCCGGTGTGAGAGGCGTCACCCTGTCATTCATCCACGCGGGGAGGCATGGATGGGCAGGAGCCGCAGAACACTTCCGGAGGAGCTACTGCTTCTCGCCCTGGACCCGGCCACGGGTACCACGGCGCAGCCGCAGTCGCTCGACCTTGGTCTTGCCGGGGCACAGCTAGTGGAGCTGGCCCTCGCAGGACGAATAGCCCCTGACGGGGATCGTATCGCCGTGGTGCACCCACGGCCGACAGGAGATCCGACCCTGGACTCCGCGCTCGAACTGCTGCGCCGTCGCGGCAGCCCCGTGCGCGCCGTCCACTGGATCGGCGGGCCCCGCCTGGGGCTGCGCCAGACGTATCTCACGCATCTGGAACGGTGCGGCATGGTGCACGCCGTGCCGGGGCAGATGTGCGGGGTGCTGCCGACCACGCGCTATCAGGCGACCGACAGCGAGGTCAGCCGGGAGATCAGGGCCCGGCTGGACAGCGCGATCCGCACCGGGGTGCCACCGGACCCGCGGACCGCCGCGCTCGCCGCGATCGCCCATGCCGTGGGGCTCGGCAAGCACCTGTACCCGGGCAACGAGGGCCGGTCGTCCCGATCGCGGCTCCGTGACCTGATCAGGTACGACCCCATGGGCGGCCTCGTCGCGCACGCCGTGATGGACGTGCAGAACGGTGCCGCCGCGCAGCCGAAACGCGCCCCCGCCCAGGGGCGTCCGGCGGCGGCCAGGGCGACGGGCCACGGCATGGTCCGCGCCGGCGTCCGCTGACCCGGGGTGTCCGGCGGCAGGGCCTGGACACCGTGACGACCGCGATCCCACCGCAACCGCAGCGCGCGGGGCGGTGACCGGCAACCGCCGGCCGCCGCCCCGCGCGCTTCCGTTTGTCCGCTCTTTTGAAGAGCGCAGCATATGACCAATTCCCAGCGGCGGGATGACCGATAGTGGCACTCTGCTGACCAGCAGTACATATCTGCAGAGAACACGGACCAGTCCGGAAACCGGAGGTGCACATCCCGTGGCCGCCAACGTCAATCCCACCGTCAGGCGACGCCGACTCGGCTCGGAACTGCGCAAGCTGCGCGAGCAGAAGGGAATGACCGCGGAGGAGGTCGCCGCCCGGCTGCTGGTCTCCCAGTCGAAGATCAGCAGGCTGGAGAACGGGCGCCGCAGCATCAGCCAGCGCGACGTGCGCGACCTGTGCAGCGTGTACGGCGTCGAGGACAGCCGCCTCGTCGACTCCCTGATGAACATGGCGCGCGAGTCCCGGCAGCAGGGCTGGTGGCAC
Organism: Actinacidiphila glaucinigra; assembly: GCF_900188405.1. Classification (GTDB taxonomy): domain Bacteria; phylum Actinomycetota; class Actinomycetes; order Streptomycetales; family Streptomycetaceae; genus Actinacidiphila; species Actinacidiphila glaucinigra. The sequence goes on from NZ_FZOF01000002.1 coordinate 267,225, forward strand.
GCCTTCGGCGACGTCCCCTACAGCGTCTACATCGGCCTGGAGACCGAGGCCGAGTCCCTGCGCGTCTACGACTCCCTGGTCGTGCCGGGGCTGCTGCAGACCCGCAACTACGCCTCGGCCGTCATCGAGGGCACGCTCCCCGAGGCCACGCCCGAGCAGATCGAGAAGCGGATCGAGATCCGGCTGCGCCGCCAGGAGCGCGTCACCGACCCGGACTCGCCGCTGCGCTTCTGGGTGGTGATGGACGAGTCCGCGCTGCGCCGCGTCGTCGGCACCAGGGACGTGATGCGCGAACAGCTGGAGTACCTGGCCCAGATGAGCACCCAGGCACACGTCACGGTCCAGGTCCTGCCGTACGACGCGGGGGCGCACCCGGGCATGTCGGGCAACTTCGCGATCCTGGAGTTCGCCGACGCGACCGACTCCAGCGTGGTGTACATCGAGGGCGTCACGAGCGACCTGTACCTGGAGAAGCCGACGGATGTGCACGGCTACAGCGTCATGTACGAGCACCTGCGGGCACAGGCGCTCAGCGCGGAGCAGAGCCGGCAGTTCATCGCGGACGCCGCGAAAGAGTACGCACGCTGACTCTGCGGCAGGGAATGCCGCAGAGTACACCTGGGCCCCGTGGGGCGGAAGACCTCCTGGAATATGCCACCCGTTGGAGGTAATAGCCGCTGTGGGCAGTGATGTTGGCGAGTAGCTTCGATCACGTCAGAGCTGCACAAAAAAGAAAGCTCGGAGCGATCATGGCTATTCAGCTCGGAAACACCAAGGCGTGGACCAAGTCCACTCGTTCCCAGGGAAATGGCGCCTGCGTCGAGGTGGCCTCCCGTACGACGTCGGCCGTCGACGTCCGCGACTCCAAGGACCCCGAAGGCCCGGCGCTGGCCTTCTCCCCCGAGGCCTGGTCGGCGTTCGTCGCGGACGTCGGCCACGGCATGTACGACCTCGACTGAGCACCGTCGCAGTACCCGTACGGGCCCTCTCGACCGGCACGCCGTCCTGGCCGAGGGGGCTCACTGCCACCCTGACGTCCTATCCCCGCAGTTCGTCGACATAGGTGTCGGTCCCCGGCACCGTGGGGACGAAGGGCGCGACGAGTTCGACCCGGCCGAGCCCCGTGCCGGCCACCTCGGTGTCCAGCCCCGTGAAGTGCTCCTCCCACACCTCGCGCGGGTCCCGCTGCAGGAACCACAGCAGGGTGAGCCGGGTGCCGACGCCCTCGACCTGCTTCACATAGGACATCCGCTCCAGCGGCAGCGGTGTGGGACGGAAGACGGTCACCATCGCCGAGGGCGAACCGGCCAGCCGACGCGGCAGGTGGCGCTCGCGCAGCAGGTCGAGCAGCGCGTCGCACTGCTGCGGGGTGTCGGTGTCGATCACCTCGACGACCAGCCCCGTGTAGGGGTGGTCGAGCGCGTGGAAGTCCCGGGGACCGTCGGGGCCGTCGCGGTAGACGGTGACGGCGTGGTCCTGGAAGGCGGTGAAGACGTGGGTGCGGTCGTGGTGGACGCGGGCGTCGCGGTTGAGGCGCCGGTTGATGGCGACGGTCCACTTCATGTGGTCCGCGTAGCGCCCTGCCGTGATCCAGTACACGGTGATGTAGCAGCCGTCGGTGACCGGCTGGGCGACCGCGGACTTCTCCGGGTAGCGCAGTGACTGCAGGTCGCGGGTGGCCACCCAGCGGCGTCCGGCGTACATCCAGGGCATGGCCATGGCGCCGGCGATGAAGTGGTCGTCCTCGTACCAGCGGTTGTAGGCGTACTCGTGGCCGGGGTGCGGTTCGACCATCGTGATGAGGGCGTGGCCGAGGCCGGGGCCGTAGGGGCCGACGGAGGCCAGTTCGGCGTAGAGCTCGCTGCGGGTGTCTTCTTCGGTCATGCCTCCGGTTTAGCTGACTGGGTGTCAGATATGAAAGCCCGTGGCGGCACCCGGCGCATCTGGGTACGGTCCGCGAAATCGCCCGCGACCGTGAAGGAGCCCGCCATGCGCGCCGCCGTCCCCGGCCTCGCCACCCGTGCCACCACCGTCGGCGGCTCACCGGTTCGGGAGATCCTCGCGCTCACCGCCCGTCCGGAGGTGATCTCCTTCGCCGGCGGACTGCCCGCCCCCGAACTCTTCGACGCGGCGGCGATACGCGCCGCGTACGACCGCGTGCTCGCCGAGGCGCCCGAGCGGGTGCTGCAGTACTCCACCACCGAGGGGGACCCGGCGCTGCGCGGGGCGGTCGCCGGCCGGCTCGCCCGGACCGGACTGCCCACCGGCCCGGACGACCTGGTCGTCACGGGCGGCTCCCAGCAGGCCCTGACCCTGGTCTCCACCGCCCTGCTGGAGCCCGGGGACGTCGTGCTCGTGGAGGACCCGGGATACCTGGCGGCGCTGCAGTGCTTCGCCTTCGCGGGCGCGCGCGTGGTGCCGGTCCCCTCCGACGGGGACGGCATCGACCCGATGTCCCTGGAGTCGGCCGTCGTCCGGGAGAAGGCCAAGCTGCTCTACCTGGTGCCGACCTTCCAGAACCCCACGGGCCGCACGACCACCGGCGAGCGCCGGCAGGCGATCGCCCGGGTCGCCGAGCGGCACGGGCTGTGGATCGCGGAGGACGACCCGTACGGGGAACTGCGCTACGACGGCGAGGCGCAGCCGTGGATCGCCTCGCACGAGGCGGCCGCCGACCGGACGGTCCTGCTCGGCAGCCTGTCCAAGATCATGGCGCCCGGGATGCGGCTCGGCTGGCTGCGCGCCCCGGCCGCGCTGCGCCGCGCGTGCGTGGTCGCCAAGCAGTCAGCCGATCTGCACACCTCGACCGTGGACCAGGCCGCCGCCGCCCGCTACCTGGCCGACTCCGATCTCGACGCCCACCTGGACCGGGTCCGCGCCGCCTACCGGGAGCGGCGTGACGCCCTGCTGGCCGGACTGCCGGGCGCGCTGCCCGAGGGAAGTTCGTGGAACCGGCCGGAGGGCGGCATGTTCGTCTGGGCCCGGCTGCCCGCCGGGTACGACGCGACGGAGTTGCTGCCCCGGGTGGTGGCCCACGACGTGGCATATGTGCCGGGGGCGCCCTTCTACGCCGGCGAGCCCGACCGCGCCGCGCTGCGGCTGTCGTTCGTGACGCACACCCCGGACGAGATCGCGGAGGGGCTGCGCAGGCTCGCCAAGGCCCTGGCCATCGCGGGCGGCTGAGCCTATTCTGACGGTCCGTCAGTTCAACCGTCCGGGTGGGGGTGGTGGGCCGTGCTGCTGCGCGACAAGACCGTCGTGGTGTCCGGGGTCGGGGCCGGCCTCGGACAGCGCGTCGCCCAGGCCGTCGTCCGCGACGGCGGGAACGCGGTGCTCGGCGCCCGCACCGAGGCGCACCTCGCCAAGGCGGCCGACGAGATCGACCCCGCGGGAACCCGGGTCGCCTGGCGCGCCACCGACATCAAGGACGCCGCGCAGTGCGAGGCGCTGGCCGCACTCGCCGACGAGCGGTTCGGCGGGATCGACGCGGTCGTCCACGTGGCCGCCATGGACGGCTACTTCGGCGGCCTGGCGGACGCCGACTTCGAGACCTGGAAGACCGTGCTGGACGTCAACCTGCTCGGCACGCTGCGGATGACCCTGGCCTGCCTGCCCGGCCTGCGCGGGCGCGGCGGCGGCTCGGTGGTCTTCATCGGCACCCAGTCGGCGGTGGCCGCGCCGTCCCAGGTGCGCCAGGCGGCGTACGCCTCCTCCAAGGGCGCGCTGACCTCGGCGATGTACTCGCTCGCCCGCGAGCTGGGCCCGGAGCGGATCCGGGTCAACACGGTGCTCCCGGGCTGGATGTGGGGCCCGCCGGTCCAGGCCTTCGTCGGCTTCACCGCGCACACCGAGGGCGTGCCCGAGGACGAGGTGCTGCACCGGCTCGCCGACCGCATGGCACTGCCCGAACTGGCCACGGACGGCGACGTGGCGGAGGCCGCGGTCTTCCTGGCCTCCGACCGGGCGCGCGCGATCACCGGGCAGTCGCTGCTGGTGAACGCGGGCGAACTGATGCGCTGACGGGGGCGGACGGAGCCCGGACGGGCTCCGTCCGGCGTGCGGTCGTTCCGGCGAAGTACCCGCTCATCGTGGGGCGCCGGACAGGTTCACAACAACGTGAAGTAAGGTCAAGAACAAGTAAAATCGTTCTACTCGCTGATCGGTGTTCATGTCCTTGAACATCGATGGTCTTGACCAGCCCCTTTCCAGGCGGTTCAATCTGGGGCGCCGCCCCGCGACGGACGTACCGGCGAAGTGCGCTCCCGTTCACAAGGCGGACCCCTGGAAGGGGCAACAACGCATGAATGGTCTCGACTGGGCCGTACTCATCGGCTACTTCGGCGTCATGGTCGCCATCGGCCTGTGGTCCCACAAACGGGTCGACGACGTCGGCGACTTCTTCACCGCGGGCGGTCGCATGCCCTGGTGGCTGTCCGGCATCTCGCACCACATGTCCGGCTACAGCGCGGTGATGTTCACCGGTTACGCCGGCATCGCCTACACCTACGGCGTCACCTCGTACGTCACCTGGTCCTTCCCCATCGCCATCGGCATCGCCATCGGCGCCAACCTCTTCGCGCCGCGGCTCAACCGGCTGCGCTCCCGGCTGCACGTGGCCTCGCCGCTGGAGTACCTGAAGAACCGCTACAACGTCCCGACCCAGCAGGCCCTCGCCGTCTCCGGCGTGCTGCTCAAGATCGTGGACGTGGGCGCCAAGTGGGCGGCGATCGCCACCCTCCTGTCGGTCTTCACCGGTGTCTCCCTCAACCAGGGCATCCTCATCACCGGCGCCGTCACGGCCGTCTACTGCACGGTCGGCGGACTGTGGGCGGACGCCCTCACCGAGCTGGGCCAGTTCGTCATCCAGCTGCTGGCCGGCCTCGCCATGCTGGTCGCCGTGCTGGGCGAGATCGGCGGGATCAGCGGGCTGTGGACGGTGTGGGACAAGCTGCCCGACAACCACACCGCGCCGACCGCCGGCCCGTACACCCTGACCTTCCTGCTGGCGTACCTGTTCATCAAGACGTTCGAGTACAACGGCGGCATGTGGAACCAGGCCCAGCGCTACATGGCCACGAGCAACGCCCGGGAGGCCACCCGCTCCGCCCGGCTGTCGGCCCTGCTGTGGTTCGTCTGGCCGCTGGTCCTCTTCTTCCCGATGTGGGTCGCCCCGCTGCTGGTGAAGGCGCAGAAGCCGGACGCCTCCGACTCGTACGCCCTGCTGACCGAGCAGCTGCTGCCGCACGGCCTGCTGGGCCTGGTCGTCGTCGGCTTCTTCTCGCACACCATGGCGATGTGCTCCTCCGACGCCAACGCCATCGCCGCCGTCTTCACCCGGGACATCGCGCCGGTGCTGTCCAAGGCGGCGCGCGGCTGGGACTCGCGGGCCGGGCTGATCGCCGCCCGGATCACCACCGTGGCCTTCCTCGCCCTGTCGATGGCGGTCGCCACCCAGGTCAACTCGCCGACCTTCAAGGACATCATCACGGTCGTCATCAAGTGGGTGGCCGGTCTGATGGGCCCGATCGCGATCCCGTTCATGCTCGGACTGCTGCGTACGTTCCGGAAGTCCGGCCCGACGGCGGCGCTGGTCTCCTGGGCGGCGGGCCTGTTCGCCTTCTGGCTCACCAACTACGGCCTGGACGGGGTGCAGCTGCAGATCCAGATCGTGACGCCGCTCGCGGTCAGCCTCGTGCTGTACGTGCTCATCGGCTTCGTCAAGCCCGAGGACACCCCCGAGCGCGACGCGGTCCTGGCGCAGATCAACTCCGACGGGGACGGGGACGACGCGGCCGCCGCCGCGGCCCTGCCCGAGGAGCCCGCGAAGGCCTGACGGCCGGTTCCCGGGGCGGGGCGTCCACCCGCCCCGGGACGCTGCGTGCCGGAGGCCCGGTTCGCCTCCGGGGCGCTCGCCGAAGCGGCGGCGCCCGCCCCCGCTCACAGGACGTCGGCGAGCTCCTGCAGCAGCCGCCGCTTCGGCCGCGCCCCCACCAGGGACTTCACCGGCTCGCCCGCCCGGAAGACCATCAGCGTCGGCATCGACAGGACGCCGTAGGCCGACTGCGTCTGCGGGTTGCGGTCCACGTCGATCAGGACGACCTTCAGCCGGCCCTCCTCCTCGCGGGCGACCTCCGCCAGGACCGGGGCGATCTGGCGGCAGGGCCCGCACCAGTCGGCGGTGAACTCCACCAGGACCGGCCCCTCGGCCCGCAGCACCTCCTCGGCGAACGTCGCGTCGGTCACCTCGGTCAGGCCCTCGGTGTGCGTCGTCATCGCGTACTCCCCTCGTCTGCCTCGCAACTGAACTCACAGCGCGGTTCGGACGCGCCCTCGGCGAAGGTCAGCTCCGCATGGGCGAGCTGCGAGCCGAGCCGCTCGCGGACCTCCGTCAGGCGGGCGATGCACTCGTCGAGCTCGGCCAGCTTGCGCCGGTAGACCTCGATCGAGGCGTCGCACGAGTCGCCCTCCGGGTGGCCCGCCCGCAGGCAGTCCACGAACGGGCGGGTGTCCTCCAGCTCGAAGCCGAAGGCGCGCAGCGCCTGGATCTGCCGGAGCATCCGCAGGTCCTGCTCGTCGTAGGCCCGGTAGCCGTTGCCCGCACGCCGGGCACGCAGCAGGCCGAGCGCTTCGTAGTGGCGCAGGGCGCGGGTGGTGGTCCCGGCCCGTTCGGCGAGTTCTCCGATCCGCATGCCCCCGACGGTAGACCTTGACGCGGACGTCAAGGCCAGCCCGGATATTCCCCGTCGGGACCCCGCGGCCCGGTGATCCTCCCGACACAGCCGACTGACGTATGCCGCGCCTATCCTCGGAGGATGACCCAGACTCCGCCCACCGCCAACAGCATGCGCCGTGCCCTGAGGCGTGCCCGAGACGGCGTCGCGCTCGACACCGCGGAAGCCGCGGTGCTGCTCCAGGCGCGGGGGGAGGACCTCGCCGCCCTGACGCAGAGCGCGGCCCGGGTGCGGGACGCCGGTCTGGAGGCCGCGGGACGGCCGGGCGTCATCACCTACTCCAAGAGCGTCTTCATCCCGCTCACCCGTCTGTGCCGGGACAAGTGCCACTACTGCACCTTCGTGACCGTCCCCGGCAAGCTGCGGCGGGCCGGGCACGGGATGTTCATGTCCCCTGACGAGGTGCTGGAGATCGCCCGGCGCGGTGCCGAACTCGGCTGCAAGGAAGCCCTGATCACGCTCGGGGACAAGCCGGAGGACCGCTGGCCGGAGGCCCGTGAGTGGCTGGACGCCCACGGCTACGACGACACCATCGCCTACGTCCGGGCGATGTCCGTCCGGATCCTGGAGGAGACGGGGCTGCTGCCGCACCTCAACCCCGGGGTGATGAGCTGGACGGACTTCCAGCGCCTGAAGCCGGTCGCGCCCTCGATGGGCATGATGCTGGAGACGACCGCGACCCGGCTCTGGAGCGAGCCCGGCGGCCCCCACTACGGCTCCCCCGACAAGGAACCGGCCGTACGGCTGCGGGTGCTGGAGGACGCCGGGCGCAGCTCCGTGCCGTTCACCAGCGGACTGCTCATCGGCATCGGGGAGACGTACGAGGAGCGCGCCGAGTCGCTGTTCGCCCTCCGGAAGGTCGCCCGGTCGTACCACGGCATCCAGGAGCTGATCATCCAGAACTTCCGCGCCAAGCCGGACACCGCGATGCGCGGCATGCCGGACGCGGAACTGGACGACCTGGTGGCCACGGTGGCCGTCGCCCGGCACATCATGGGCCCGTCGGCCTGTCTGCAGGCGCCGCCGAACCTGGTGGACGCGGAGTACGCCCGGCTGATCGGGGCCGGCATCGACGACTGGGGCGGGGTGTCCCCGCTGACCCCGGACCACGTCAACCCCGAGCGCCCCTGGCCGCAGATCGAGGAGCTGGCAGAGCGCTCGGCGGAGGCGGGCTTCGCGCTGCGCGAGCGGCTCTGCGTCTACCCGGAGTTCGTCCGGCGGGGCGAGCCGTGGCTGGACCCGCGGCTGCTGCCGCACGTGACCGCGCTGGCCGACCCCGCCACCGGCCTGGCGCGCGAGGACGCCGAGGTCACCGGCCGTCCGTGGCAGGAGCCCGAGGAGGTCTTCACCGCCGCGGGCCGCACCGATCTGCACCGCACCATCGACACCGAGGGCCGCACCGGCGACCGCCGCCAGGACTTCGACGAGGTGTACGGGGACTGGGAGGCGCTGCGCGAACAGGCCGCGCCCGGCCTGGTCCCGGACCGCATCGAGGCGGACGTGCGCACGGCGCTGTCCGTGGCGGCCGACGACCCCACGAAGCTGACCGACGCCGAGGCGCTCGCTCTCCTGCACGCCGACGGTGCGGCGCTGGACGCGCTCACCCGGATCGCCGACGACGTCCGCCGGGACGCGGTGGGCGACGAGGTCACCTACGTCGTCACCCGCAACATCAACTTCACCAACGTCTGCTACACCGGCTGCCGTTTCTGCGCCTTCGCCCAACGCCGCACCGACGCGGACGCCTACACCCTGTCCCTGTCCCAAGTCGCCGACCGCGCCGAACAGGCCTGGCAGGTCGGCGCCACCGAGGTCTGCATGCAGGGCGGCATCCACCCCGACCTGCCCGGCACCGCCTACTTCGACATCGCCCGCGCCGTCAAGGAACGCGTACCCGGCATGCACGTGCACGCCTTCTCCCCCATGGAAGTCGTCAACGGCGCCACCCGCACCGGTCTGTCCATCCGCGAATGGCTCACCGCCGCCAAGGAGGCCGGCCTCGACTCCGTCCCCGGCACCGCCGCCGAAATCCTCGACGACGAGGTCCGCTGGATCCTCACCAAGGGCAAACTCCCCGCCGCCACCTGGGTCGAGGTCATCACCACCGCCCACGAACTGGGCCTGCCCTCCTCCTCCACCATGATGTACGGCCACGTCGACCAGCCCCACCACTGGCTCGCCCACCTGCGCCTGCTCGCCGAGATCCAGCAGCGGACGGGCGGCTTCACCGAATTCGTCACCCTCCCCTTCATCCACACCAACGCACCCGTCTACCTGGCCGGCATCGCCCGCCCCGGCCCCACCCTGCGCGACAACCGCGCGGTCACCGCCATGGCCCGCCTGCTGCTCCACCCCCACATCCGCAACATCCAGACCAGCTGGGTCAAGCTCGGCACCGACGGCGCCGCCGAGATGCTCCGCTCCGGCGCCAACGACCTCGGCGGCACCCTGATGGAGGAGACCATCTCCCGCATGGCCGGCTCCAGCTACGGCTCCCACCGCTCCATCCGCGACCTCGTCGCCATCGCCGACGCCGCCGGCCGCCCCGCCCGCCAGCGCACCACCACCTACGGCGAGGTACCCGCCGAGCGCATCGCCGCAGGTCTGGCCTCCGACGGCCACCTCCCGGAGCTGCTGCCGGTGCTGGAGGACTGAGCCGGGGCGCGGCCCCCGGCCGCGCCCCTCGGCAACCTGTGCAAAAGAGTCCGAGCAACTCTCCAAAAGCGTCACACAGGCTGCGCAGCTCCTTCGGGAGGTGTCGTTAGCGTTGCTGGCCGTCCCGCCCTGCACGGAGAACGTGCGCGCGGACCTGCCGCCGATGTCCCCCGGCGGCGTTGCCAGCACAGAAAGACTCGGAGATGGACTACTGCTCCTCCTGCCGTCGGCATCTCAACGGGGCTCTCGTGTGTCCGGGGTGCGGCGCGTACGCACCCGACATCGCCCCGCCGATGTGGCAGGGCCCGGACTCGGCCGCCGAACGGGAGAGGCTCCGCGACGCGGACGACCCCGATGACCCCGACGGCACCCGGCAGGACGACGCCGACCCCTCCCTGCAGGGCCGCGCGGCGCGGCGGCGGCAGCTCGAACGCTGGAAGAAGAACCGGCGGCGCGCCGCGGCCGCCACGGCCGTGGCACTCGTCGGCGGCGGCCTCACCGTCGCGGCGCTGCCGCACGGCGGCTCCAGGGGCCAGGCCGATACGGCCGCGGCCGCCGAGCCGCTGACGCCGGCCACCTCCCGTACCCTGCCGCTCTCCTCGATCCCTGCGCAGCCCGGTGACTCCGCGCACCGCCCCGGTGAGCGCACACACCCCACCACCGCGGCGCCCCGCGGCGACGCACCCCGCGCCGCGCCGTCCACCGCGAGCACCACCGCGCCGGCCCGCACCGCCCCGCAGGGCGAGACCGGTTCCCGGGTGCGCGCGGTCACGGCCGCCCCCACTCCCGCGGACACCGCTCCGCACACCGACGCGCCCTCGTCCGCGCCCCAGCCTCCCGCGGACGTCCCGGCCACACCCCCCACGACGACGGCGACCCCCACGCCGTCGGCAACGAAGTCACCGATGCAGTTGTGCCTCCTGGTGCTCTGCCTCGGCTGACCGAAAGGAACGACACGTGTCAAGCAGCTACGCCTATCACGACCGCCGCCGCGTCAACGCCTGGCGGTTGTGGGGCGTCGGAGCCGTGGCCGCGGTGCTCGCCGGCCTGCTGGCCAAGTCCGGCATCCTGGTCGCGCAGAGATTCCTGCTGCTGCCGCTCTTCGCCCCCCAGGGCTACGGGGTGTGGCGCGACGCCGCCGCCACCGCCTACGTCCTCGGGGCGGGGCTCATCGCGCTCGCCGCGACGCTGCTGCTGCGCGTCCTGCTCGCCGCGACGCCGCGCGCCATGCTGTTCTTCGGCTGGATCATGACCGCGCTGACCTTCTTCGCCGTGGTGGTCCCGCTGACCCTGCACCGCTCCAACGAGATGCTGGCCGCCTGCGTGGTGAACCTGTTCATCGGGCTGATCGTCACCTCCCTGCTCGCGGGCGCTGCCCGCTGGGCGCTGACCCGCGGCGGCCAGGCTCCCCGGCCCGCCTGGCGGTGACACGCCTGGCGGTCGCCTGAGCCCCGACCCCCGAAGGCCTCCGCTGCCCCGGCAGCGGAGGCCTTGCCTTGCCCCGTGCGTGACCGGCCACATTCCGTTCGCGACCGGAAGCCGACCGATCTGAGTCGATTACAGTGCTTGGTCGGGTCGAGCAGAGAGGCGTTGGTCATGAGCGGGGCCGTATGGGGGCGTGCCGAGCAGCAGGACTTCCGCAGCCGGGTGCGCGGTTGCCTGCTCGGCGGCGCGATCGGCGACGCCCTGGGCGCCGGCGTCGAGTCCGACTCGCTGGCCGCCATACGGCAGGCGCACGGCGAGAACGGGGTCACCGGCTACGTGCCGGCGTACGGGCGGCGGGGTGCCGTCACCGACGACACCCAGATGACGCTGTTCACCGCCGAGGGCCTGATACGCGCCCAGGTGCGTCGCGACGCCGGGGCCTGGCACCCGCCCACCGATGTGCACCGCGCCTACCTGCGCTGGGCGGCCACCCAGAACGCCTGGGGGCCCGACGAACGCCGCAAGGACACCGGCTGGCTGGCCCGCGAGGAGTGGCTGTACGCCCGCCGTGCCCCCGGCAGGGCCTGCCTGACCGGGCTCGGCGACGAGCGCATGGGCACCCTCGGCAGCCCCAAGAACCCGCGGTCCAAGGACTGCGGCACGGTCATGCGGTCCGCGCCGTTCGGGCTGCTGGTCGGCTGGGAGCCGCACCTGGTGTTTCAGCTCGCCGCCGAGTGCGCCGCGCAGACGCACGGTCACCCCACCGGCGTCCTGGCCGCCGGCGCGTTCGCCGTCATCGTCCACGGGCTGGCCCGGGGCGAGGCCCTGGACGGCGCCGTGCAGCACGCGCTGGCCCTGATCGCGGCGCGCCCCGGGCACGAGGAGACCTCCGCAGCCCTGCAGGCCGCGCTCGGCGCCGTACGCCAGGGGCTGCCCGGCGCGGAGCGGGTGGAGTCCCTGGGCGCGGGCCGGACGGCGGAGGAGGCGCTGGCCGTCGGCGTCTACTGCGCCCTGGTCGCCGAGGACGTGCGGCACGGGCTGCTGCTCGCGGTCAACCACTCCGGGGACAGCGACTCCACCGGCTCGATCTGCGGCAACCTGCTCGGCGTACAGCACGGCGAGACCGCCCTGCCCCCGGCGTGGATAGCGGAGCTGGAGGGCCGGGGCACCATCCTCGAACTCGCCGACGACTTCGCCATGGAGACGACGCAGGGACCCGCGCTGCACGGGCCCGGCGGCACCTCCGCGGCGTGGCTGGAGCGCTACCCCGTCGATTGACCCGCCGGCCGGCGGGTCAGAGGTGGCGCGCGTAGTCGTCGAGGGTGCGCAGCACGTCCGCCGTTCCCGCGGAGGGCAGTTGCAGCACGACCTCGTCCATGCCCTGGTCCCGGTAGTACGCCAGCTTGCCCGCGTTGGGCCGCACCGCGTACGGCACGACCTGGAGCGCCTCCGGGTCCCTGCCGGCGTCCTCCCACACGCGGCGCAGACGCGGCACGCTCTCCGCCAGCCCGCCCCCGCCGATCGGCATCCAGCCGTCGGCGTACTCGGCGATGTGCGCGAACAGCACGGGACCCCCGGCCCCGCCGCACAGGATGCGGGGCCGCCCGCCCGAAACGGGCTTGGGCCAGGCGTGGCTGGCCTCGACCCGGCAGGAAGCGCCCTTGTACGCGGTCGGTTCGGGCGCCCACAGGGCACGCATGAGGGCCATCCGCTCCCGCACCAGTTCCCGGCGGCGCGGCCAGTCGACCCCGTGGTCGGCGGCCTCCTCCACGTTCCAGCCGAAGCCGACGCCGAGGGTGAACCGCCCGCCGGACAGGAAGTCCAGGCTCGCCACCTGCTTGGCCAGCACGATCGGATCGTGCTGCGCGACCAGCGCGACACCGGTCCCGAGCCGCAGCCGGTGGGTGACGGCCGCGGCCGCGGACAGGCCCACGAAGGGGTCGAGCGTACGGCCGTACTCGGGTGGCAGCGGGCCGCCCATGGGCGCGGGGGTGCCGCGGGCGACCGGGATGTGCGTGTGCTCCGGGAGGTATAGGCCGTCGAAGCCGCGCTCCTCCAGTTCCCTGGCGAGCCGGACGGCGGGCACGGAATGGTCGGTCAGGAAGATCGTGGTGGCGATCCGCATGGTGTCGTCGCACCTCCCGTGGTGTGGGCCAACCGTACGCCCGCGCCGCGGGGCGCGGACGCCCCCGGCACGGTGTCCCGCGGCGGGGGCGGTCCGGGGTCAAAGACCCGTGGGGACCGTGCGGGTGTCCCGCCCGGAACGCAGGACCCGGCCGGGGACGGCCCCGGTGATCGCGTCGTCGCGGATCGTCTCCACGCCGTTGACCCGCACGCTGACCACGCCCTGGGCCCTGGAGTCCAGGCGCGGGCTGTCGCCCGGGAGGTCGTGCACGAGGGTGGCGGTGCCCGCGTCGATCCGCTCGGGGTCGAGGAGCACCAGGTCGGCGTGGTACCCCTCGGCGATCCGGCCGCGGCCGCGGAGCCCGAACAGCCGCGCCGGGTCGTCGGTGAGCATCCGCACCGCCTTCTCCAGCGGGACCAGCCGGCGGCCGCGCAGGCAGTCTCCGAGGAACCGGGTCGTGTACGGCGCCCCGCACATGCGGTCCAGGTGCGCGCCGGCGTCCGAGCCGCCGAGCAGCACGTCCTCGTGCTCCCAGGTGGTGCGCCGCAGCTCCCAGCTGTCCGGGTCGTTGTCGGTGGGCATGGGCCACAGCACCGTCCGCAACTCGTCGGCCGCGCAGATCTCGACGAGGGTGCGGAAGGGGTCCTGCCCCCGTTCCGCTGCGATGTCCCGCACCACCCGGCCGCTGACCCCGGCGCGCCGGTTCTCCTCGGAGTACGTGTCCCCGATGACGTACCGCCCGAAGTCGGCCAGCCTGCGGAAGACGCCCGCCTCGGGGCTGACGGCGCAGCGGAGCATCCCGGCGCGGACCTCCGGGTCGCGCAGCCGGGCGATGCGCTCGGGGACGGGCAGGGAGAGGATCTCGCCCCAGCCGGGGATGAGGTTGAGGGCGCAGAAGGTGCCGAGCGACATGTTCATGGGGGTCAGGATCGGCATCGTCAGCGCGACGACCCGGCCCCCGGCCTTGCGGGCCCGCTCGGAGGCCTGCAGCTGGCGGGGCACCCGCTCCGGGACGGCGGAGTCGACGGTCAGCACGTTCCAGTTGAGCGGGCGGCCCGCGGCGACGCTCATGTCGACGAAGAGGTCGATCTCGTCGTCGGAGAAGGTGTCCAGGCATCCGGCGACGATCGCCTCGATCTGCGTGCCCTCGTGCTCACCGACGGCCCGGGAGAGCGCGAGCAGTTCCGCGGGCCGGGCGTGCCGCGAGGCCACCGGGCGGCCGTCGCCGTCGGAGTGGGTGGAGGACTGGGTCGTCGACAGGCCCCAGCCGCCGGCCTCCATGGACTCGTGGAAGAGCCGCAGCATGCGGTCGAGCTGCTCCGGTGAGGGCTGTCCGCCGACGGCGTCGGGCCCCATCACGTAGCGGCGCAGCGCGCAGTGGCCCACCATGAAGCCGGCGTTGACGGCGATCCGGCCCTCCAGGGCGTCCAGGTACTCCCCGAATCCCCGCCAGCCCCATTCGACGCCGGACTCCAGGGCCTTGAGCGACATGCCCTCGACCTTGGACATCATCCGGCGCGTGTAGTCGGCGTCCTCGAGCCGCAGCGGCGCCAGGGTGAAGCCGCAGTTGCCGCCGGCGACGGTGGTGACCCCGTGGTTCATGGAGGGGGTCGCGAACGGGTCCCAGAACAGCTGGGCGTCGTAGTGGGTGTGCGGGTCGACGAAGCCGGGGGTGAGGACCAGCCCGGTCGCGTCCTCGGTGGTCCGTGCGGGCTCCTCGGTCCGGCCGGGCGGCGTGACCGTGGCGACCCGGCCGTCCCGCAGGCCGACGTCGGCCGTGCGGGCCGCCGCACCGGTGCCGTCGACGAGCGACGCGCCGCGGATCAGGTGGTCGAGCATGCGTGGTCCCTCCTCCTGCTGGGGCCGCGGGCGGGCACCCCGCCGCGCGGTGTGGCCCCCGGCCGGCCGCGGGCGCGGCGGGCCGCCGCCGCGGTACCGGACCGGTCCGGGGGCCGGGGCGGCGGTCCGGGACGGCGCCGCCCTGTCGGTGGCCCGCGGCGTCACGCCGCCCGGCGGAAGCGGGTGGTCCGGTGCGCCGGGTCCGTGTCGATCTTGGGGATGACGTGCTCCCCCACCAGCTTGATCGTGCGCATCGTGTCCTCGAAGGGGACGCCCACCGGCAGCCCGAACGAGAGCTGGTCGGCCCCCGCGGACTCCCAGCGCCTGCACTGCTTGAGCGCGTCGTCCGGGTCGCCGCAGATCATCAGTTCCTCGTCGAGGAGCATCTCGATGAGCTCCTCGGTGTACGTCGGCAGCAGCTCGGGCCACTGCGGGATGTACTCCGGGCGCGGGAAGGTGTCGTGGTAGCGGAAGACCAGCGACTGCAGGTAGTTGAGGTTGCTGCTCGCGGCGACGCGGATGGCTTCCTTGCGGGTCTCGGCGACGATCGCGGTGGTCGTCACCATGACGTTGTCGTTGACGAAGTCGCCGATGGGCTCGGCGTCGCGCACCGCGGTCTTGTACTTCTCCAGCACCCACTCCATGTCGGAGACCTTCTGGACGCTGAAGCCCAGCACGCCGAGTCCCTTGCGGGCAGCCATGGCGTAGGAGGGCGGCGACCCGGCGGCGTACCACATCGCGGGGTGCGACTTCCCGTACGGCTTGGGGAACACCTTGCGGGGCGGCAGGGACCAGTGCTTGCCCTGGAAGCCCGGGTACTCCTCGTTGAGCCACATCTTCGGGAACTCGCCGACCGTCTCCTCCCAGATCTCCTTGGTGGCGTTCATGTCCGTGACGCCGGGGAGGAAGCCGAGGATCTCGTGGCTGCCGGCGCCGCGCCCGGTGCCGAACTCGAAGCGCCCGTCGGAGAGGTGGTCGAGCATGGCGACCTTCTCGGCGACCTTGACGGGGTGGTTGACCTGCGGGAGGGGGTTGAAGATGCCCGACCCGAGATGGATCCGCTCGGTGGCGTGGGTGAGGTAGCCGATGTAGACGTCGTTGGCGGACAGGTGCGAGTACTCCTCGAGGAAGTGGTGCTCGCTGAACCACGCGTACTTGAAGCCCGACCGGTCCGCCTGGATGACGTACTCGGTCTCCTCCATCAGCGCGTGGTGCTCGGCCTGCGGGTCGACCTCCGAGCGGAACTTGGGCACATATCCCTGTACGAAGATCCCGAATTCCAAGGGGTTCACCGTCCCTAGCTTTTCTGACGGACCGTCAGATTCCCGCTCCGACTCTTCCACCGGCGACGGGGGAGGTCAATACCTGATCGAGCGTCAGAAGACCTGGACCCCGGCCAGCCAGCCGCCGTCGACCACGAACGGCTGCCCGGTGACGTACGAGGAGTCCTCACTGGTCAGGAAGAGCGCGAGCCGCGCGACCTCCTCCGGGCGCCCGATCCGGGCGAGCGGCACGAGCTTGCCGTACAGCCGGTCCAGGGCCTCCGCGGGGACGGAGTCCCCGGGGTTGGACATGGGGGTGTCGATCGCGCCCGGGCACATCGCATTGACCCGGATGCCCTTGGGCGCCAGCTCCATGGCGGCCACCCGCGTCATGCCGACGACGGCCGCCTTGGTCGCGGCGTACGAGATCACCCCGGCCATGCCGGTCAGCGCCACATAGGAGGCGGTGTTCACGATCGTGCCGCCGCCGGCCGCCGCGAGCAGCGGGGCCGCGGTGCGCATCCCCAGGAAGGCGCCGACCTGGTTGACCTGGACGACCTCCTGGAACTCCGCGAGCGGGGTGTCGACCAGCGCGTTGAAGCGCAGGATGCCGGCGTTGTTGACCAGCCCGTCCAGCCGGCCGAAGGCGTCCGTGGCGGCGTCCAGGGCCGCGGCCCAGTCCGCCTCGCTCGTCACGTCCAGGTGGACGTAGCGCGCCCGGTCGGCGCCGATCCCCTCCGCCACGGCCGCCCCGCGCTCGTCCAGCACGTCCCCGAGGACGACCCGGGCCCCCTCCGCCGCGAAGAGCAGCGCCTCCTGCTCACCCTGACCGCGCGCCGCGCCGCTGATCAGCACGACCCGGCCGTCCAGCTTGCCCATGTCCGTCACTCCCTACGCGTCGAGGTGCGGCGCCACGCCGTCGGCGAACGCCTCCATCTGGTCGAGCAGTTCGGCCGCCCCGCGACTGCGGAACCTCACCTGGATCTGGTCCACCCCCATCGCGCCGTACTCCCGCAGCGACTCGGCCAGCGCCTCCGGCTTGCCGGTCAGGGTGCGCCGCCCCACCGGCCACTCCGGCTCCCCGACGTACAGGGGCTCCGCGATCACCCCGATGGTGATCGGCGTCCCGCCGCGCAGCCTGCGCAGCCGGGCGATCTGCCCGGGCATGGCCTCCCGGGAGTCCCCCTGCGGCAGCCAGCCGTCGCCCTTGAGCGCCGCGCGCCGCACGGCCGCGGGCGACGAGCCGCCCACCCACACCGGGACCGGGCGCTGCACGGGCTCCGGCTTCTGCTCCCCCGCCGTGAAGTGCGCCCGCACCGCGTCGATCGCCTGGTCCAGCAGCGCGCCGCGCCGCTCGAAGTCCACCCCGAGCGCCTTGAACTCCTCCCGCACGTGCCCGGCGCCGACCCCGAGAACGAGCCGGCCCCCGGAGAGGTGGTCCAGGGTCGCGTACTGCTTGGCGGTGAGCAGCGGATGCCGCAGCCCGATCACCGCCACATGGCTCAGCAGCCTCACCCGGGTCGTCACGGCGGCCAGGAAGGCGAGCGTGGCGACGGGGTCGTACCAGGTGGGGCTCATCGCGGTGGCTAGCCGGGGCGGGATGGCCACGTGGTCGCAGCACCCGATGTAGGCGAAGCCGAGCCGGTCCGCCGCCCGTGCGACGTCCACCAGGTCGCCCGGCGGCGCCGCGGCCTCCCACGGCTCCGCGTAGAGGGTGCTCAGGGATTGCACCGGCAACTGCATGCCGTACGCGGTCTTGGTCATGCCGCCATCGTCGGACCTGACGGTCCGTCAGACAAGGGGTCGGCGCACCCCGAACTCCGCGGCGGCCAGGTCCACGCTGAGGGAACGGCCGAGGTTGTCGGTGAAGGTGGCGTACCGCCCTTCGACCTCGGCGAGCTCGAAGGGGCTGGAGCCCGGGAGCGCCACCACCCACAGGAGACCGCCGTCGGAGTCCAGCCGGGCGAAGAAGCCGTGCGCGCCGTGCCCGCCCTCACCGCAGCACACGTACCCCGTGCCGTCGCGGAGTTCGACGACTCCCCGCGGATGGGACTCGACCTCGGTGACACACCCCGGATCCTCGGCCAGTCCGGCGGCGACGTCGAAGGGCTCGCCGATGCCGAACCCCGGCAACCCGGGGCCGTCGATGCGCACGTCGAACGCCGCGTCGTCCACCCGATACAGGCCGTCCCGGGCCGGCACCAGGCCCGTCAGCCACAACTCGGCGATCAGGCCCATCGCCCGCCCTTCTCCCGGCATACCGGGGGAAGCACATCAGGCGGCCGCGCACGGTACGCGAAGCGGCCGCCAGCAGCGGGCGAACTCTGTCAGCCCGCGCCCCCGCCCGGCCCGGGCCACAGACCCTCCGGGGTCAGCCCCAGCAGCCCGATCGCGTTCCCCCGCACGATCCGCTCCACGACGTCCGGGGCGAGGTGGCCCATCTGGGCCTCGCCGACCTCACGGGACTTGGGCCAGGTCGAGTCGGAGTGCGGGTAGTCGGTCTCGTACAGGACGTTGCCGACGCCGATCGCGTCGATGTTGCGCAGCCCCACCGCGTCGTCGAAGAAGCACCCGTACACGTGCTCCCGGAACAGCTCCGAGGGCGGCCGCAGCACCTTGTCGGCCACTCCGCCCCAGCCGCGGTTCTCCTCCCATACGACGTCGGCGCGCTCCAGGATGTACGGGATCCAGCCGATCTGGCCCTCCGCGTACATGATCCGCAAGGAGGGGAAGCGGTCGAGGATCCCCGACATCAGCCAGTCGACCATGGAGAAGCAGCAGTTGGCGAAGGTGATCGTGGAGCCGACCGCGGGCGGCGCGTCGGCCGAGGTGGACGGCATGCGCGAGGACGAGCCGATGTGCATCGCGATGACGGTGCCGGTCTCGTCGCAGGCACGCAGGAAGGGGTCCCACGCCTCGGTGTGGACGGACGGCAACCCCAGGTGCGGCGGTATCTCGGAGAAGCAGACGGCCCGCACCCCGCGCGCGGCGTTGCGCCGCACCTCCGCGGCGGCCAGCTCCGCGTCCCACAACGGGATGAGGGTGAGCGGGATCAGCCGGCCGCCGGCCTGCGGGCCGCACCACTCCTCGACCATCCAGTCGTTGTAGGCGCGCACGCACAGCAGCCCCAGCTCCCGGTCCTTGGCCTCGGTGAAGGTCTGGCCGCAGAAGCGCGGGAAGGTGGGGAAGCAGAGGGCGGACTGCACGTGGTTGACGTCCATGTCCGCCAGCCGCTCGGGGACGCTGTAGGAGCCGGGGCGCATCTGCTCGTAGGTGATCGCCTCCAGCCGCACCTCGTCCCTGCTGTAGCCGACGGCGGTGTCCAGGCGGGTCAGCGGGCGCCGCAGGTCCTCGTAGACCCACCAGTCGGCGATGGGCCCCTCGCCGCCGGGCTCGCCCATGCGCGGGGCGAACCTGCCGCCGACGAAGGTCATCGACTCCAGGGGCGCACGCACGATGCGCGGCGCGCGGTCCCGGTACGCCGACGGGAGCCGGTCCCGCCAGACGTTGGGGGGTTCGACCGTGTGGTCGTCCACCGAAATGATCCTCGGGAAGGTCTCCATGGGGCCACGGTAGCGCGAATCTGACGCACCGTCAGCACTTCTGTGGGCGGCCGGTTGTCGTGTGCGGCCCCGGTTGTTGTGTGCGGGTTGTTTGCGCCTGCGGCGGGCTGTCCCCCGCCCTCCCTCCCGATTGCCCGGCGCGGTCAGTGACCGCCTCGCACCGTGTGGCTGGGTCGGTGCCGCGCCGGCGCACGTCCTCAACGCTCGCGGTTTAGCCCGACATCAGTCGGCGCCCGGGTCCGCCGCTCGTCGTTTCCGGGCGCACCCCGCCACACCCCCTCCCGTCGTGTGGGCGACTGACGGCCGGAGGGGGGTTGTAGAGCGGTCCGGGGTTGCCGCACGCGCCTCACCGAACGCCCACACCATCCGGATCGATGCCGGTGAGTCGGCCGCGCTACCGGTACGCGCACCTTCGATCGGCCTGCGGCCGGGAGACCCCCTGCTGAGGGCAGCTTCCAGCGGTGCGGGGAAGGGCTCACCCCATCACCACCCACCGGCCGTTGGCCGCCCAACGAAACGGAGGGGGCGGGGTCGTAGGGGTGGGCGTTCTGGACGCTGACGTGTATTTGTTGTGCGGCATCCGGGGCACCGAGCGCAGGTGCCCGCCATGCACATAAATATGCGGTACAGAATGCCCAGCCCCGGAGGCCCCGACCCCGGCCCACCACGAACCGCGCGAGGCCCGCACCAACCGCGCCGGGCAATCGGGAGGGAGGGCGGGAGAACCGCCCGCCGCAGGCGCAAACAAGCCGCACACGGCAACGGACCGCAACCACGACCCCGCGCTCAGGCGGAGCCCACCCCACCCGGCGCAAGCAAAAGCATGCGCCACACCGCGTCCTCCAACCCGTGCACGGAGGCGATCCACCCCAGGCTGTCCTCCGTCGTGCCCCGGCCCGCCGCGACCGCCAGCTCACCCACCGCGTCCGCGAGGTCCCCGTGCCGCAGCGCGGGCTCCATGCGGCCCCCGCCGAGCCCGTCGGCGACGTAACGCTCGTAGCCGGGCGCCGTGCGCAGGACGCCGACCGGACGCCACTCCTGCGCCAGCCGGTCCACCGGGTCACCGCCCACGCGGGACCCGTCGGCCTCGACGACCTGCGTGCGCGAGCGGTCCACCGCGAGCGCGGTCCACGCGTCGGCACCGGTGAGCACCGCCGCGGGACGGCAGCGCTCGACGGCCTCCGCGACCGTCCCCGCCCCGTCAGGGCCGCCGCCGACCAGAGGGACCGCCGCCATACCGGCGTACAGGCAGCCGTAGAACGCCCCGGCGAGGTCCGCACCCGGCTGATAGGCGAGCAGCACCCGGCTGCCCGGCGGCAGCAGCCGCCCCAGCCGCGCCGCGACGGCGCGGGCGCGGCGGTCGAGCCCGGCGAAGTCGCAGTCGTACGGCTCGTACGGGCGCCCCTCGGGATGCCGTACGGCCCGGCGGCGCAACGCGGGACCGGGCAGCCGGTACACCGACGGCGCCGGCCCACCGCCGCTCCGGCTCGGTCCGCTCACGGCCTGCGGCACACAACGCGCACACATGGGCGGCCCTCCACCTCCTCCGACGGGACACCCGTCAGACCGACGGCATATGACCGCACTTCACATGAAACTTGCCCGAACATTCCCCGCTACTTCCTGGTACGCCCCTCCCGAAAGCCACCCATAGGTGACCGCGTACAGGTTGAGGCGGCAAACTGGCACAGGCAGCGGAACCGATCGGGTCGGTCCCGCCGTCCGTGAAGACTGTTCCGGCTCGTGATGAACGATCGATATACGCGCTCGTCGCGCAGGTTCGGCGGCACCAGGGGGCAGGCATGGCAAGCGGTAAGGACCAGGGCGGAGCGCTGCGCTTCGCGGTCCTCGGCCCGGTGCGGGCCTGGCGCGGCAGGGAGCCGATCTCCGCCGGGTCGCCACAGCAGAAGGCGCTGCTGGGCGCCCTGCTGCTGCGCGGTGGCCGTACGGCCACCGCGCAGGAACTGCTGGACGCGGTCTGGGGCGAGGACCCGCCGCCCACCGCGCTCGCTGCGCTGCGCAGTTACGCCTTCCGCCTCCGCAAGGCCCTCGGCGCCGAAGCGCTGGCCACCGTCGACGGCGGCTACGTGCTGCACGCCGGCGACGACTTCGACCTCTTCCTCGCCGAGCGGCACCAGGCGGCGGCCGAGAAGGCCCGCGCCGCGGGCGACCTGGCCTCGGCCCGCGAGGAGTTGCGCGGCGCCCTCGCCCTCTTCGACGGCGAGCCGCTGGCGGGCCTCCCCGGCCCGTACGCGGAGACCCAGCGCACCCGCCTGCTGGAATGGCGGCTGCAGCTCACCGAGACCTGCCTCGACCTGGACCTGCAGGCCGGCTGCCACGCCGAGGCGGTCTCCGAGCTCACCGTGCTGTCCGCGGAGCACCCGCTGCGCGAACGCCCACGCGCCCTGCTGATGCTCGCCCTGTACCGCAGCGGGCGGCAGGCCGAGGCGCTGGGCGTCTACGCCGACACCCGCCGTCTGCTCGACGACGAGCTGGGCGTCGACCCGGGCGCGGAGCTCGCCGAGCTGCACCAGCGCGTGCTGGAGGCCGACCCGTCGCTGCTGCCGCCGCCCGTCCCGCAGGCCGAGGCCGTCGCGGAGCCGGTGCGTCCGGCCCAGCTGCCCGCCACCGTCGCGGACTTCACCGGCCGCGTCGCCTTCGTCCGCGAGCTCGGCGAGCGCCTGGCCGGGGCCTCCGCGGAAGGCGGCGTCATGTCGGTCTCCGCCGTCGCCGGCATCGGCGGCGTCGGCAAGACGACCCTCGCCGTCCATGTCGCCCACGCCGTCGCGGGCACCTTCCCCGACGGCCAGCTCTACGTCGACCTCCAGGGCACCGCCGCCCGGCCCGCCGAACCCGAGACGGTGCTCGCCTCCTTCCTGCGCTCCCTCGGTGTCTCCGACTCCGCGATACCCGAGTCCCTCGCCGACCGCGCCGCGCTCTACCGCTCCACCCTCGCGGGCCGCCGGATCCTGGCCCTGCTGGACAACGCCCACGACGCCGCCCAGGTCCGCCACCTCCTGCCGGGCACTCCCGGCTGCGCCGCGCTGATCACCAGCCGGACCCGCATGGTCGACCTGGCCGGGGCCCACCTGGTCGACCTCGACGTCATGAGCCCGGAAGAGGCCCTGCTGCTCTTCACCCGCATCGTCGGGGAGGAGCGCGTCGCCGCCGAACGCCAGGCCGCCCTCGACGTCGTCGCCGCCTGCGGCTTCCTGCCGCTCGCCATCCGCATCGCCGCCTCCCGCCTGGCCACCCGCCGCACCTGGACGGTCTCCTTCCTCGCCCGCAAACTCAGCGACGAACGCCGCCGCCTGGACGAGCTCAAGGCCGGCGACCTCGCCGTCAAGGCCACTTTCGAACTCGGCTACGGCCAGCTCACCGCGCAGCAGGCCCGCGCCTTCCGCCTGCTGGCCCTCGCCGACGGCCCGGACATCTCCCTGGAGGCGGCGGCGGCCGTCCTCGACCTGGACGTCTACGACGCCGAGGAACTGCTGGAGACGCTGGTCGACATCAGCCTCATCGAGTCCGCCGCACCCGCCCGCTACCGCTACCACGACCTGGTCCGCCTGTACGCCCGCGACTGCGCCGAGCGCCACGAGGGGGAGGACGCCCGCTGCGCCGCCGTGTCCCGGCTGCTGGACTTCTACCTCGCGTCGGCGATGTGCGCCTACGAACTGGAGAACCCCGGCGACCGCCTGCTCGCACACCTCGCCCCCGTGAGCCGCGCCGGAATGCCCTTCGGCTCCCGCGAGGAGGGCCTGGACTGGCTGTTCACCGAGGCGCCCAGTCTCCTCGCTGCCGTCCGGCAGGCCGCGGGCGGCGGTTGCGAGGGCCCGATGCGGCGGGCCGTCGACCTGCTGCTCGTGAGCCAGGACCTGATGGAGTCCGGGATCTACGCGCGCCAATACGAGCAGGCGACGCGCTCCCTCGTCGCGACGGCCGACTCCTGCGGCGAGCCGCTCGTGGAGGGCCGGGCCCGCGTGCTGCTGGGCCAGCAGTACAGCCTGGCCGGGCGGCTGGAGGAGGCCGACCGGGAGGCCGAACGCAGCCTCATGCTGGGGCGGGCCGTGGGCGACCCTCTGACCAGTAGTTACGCCCCCAACCTGCGCGGAATGGTGGCCTTCCCGCTGCGGCGCTTCCAGGACTGCGCGGACCACCACTCCCAGGCGCTGGAGGCCTTCGTGGCCGACGGCAACCGGCACGGCGGCGCCGCCGCGCTGAGCAACCTGTCCCGCGCGCAGATCGAGCTCGGGGACGTATCCGCCGCGGTGGCCTCGGCGGAGCAGGCCCTGTCGATCTACCGTGAGCTGCGGGCCGGATTCCGCCTCGGCAACGGTCTGTACGCGCTCGCCATCGCGCTGACGGCGGCCGGCCGCCGCGAGGAGGCGCTGGCGTCGCTCGCCGAGGCGCTCCCCGTCTTCAGGGCGGCGCGGCAGCAGTTCTGGGAGGCCATGTCCCTGTTCCGCATGGCGGAGGTGCACCTGTCCTCCGGCGCCCACCGTCAATCGGCGGCGCTGGCCGAACAGTCGCTGAACGCGCTGCGCGATCTGGGGGGCGAGCTCTACCGCGCGAAGGTGCTCACCGTCCTCGGTCGCGCCCTCGCCGAGGCGGGCCAGGTGGACCGTGCCCGCGCCTGCTGGCGGGACGCCCTGGCGGCCTTCGTCGCGCTCGGCTCTCCCGACGCCGACGAGGTGCGGCGCCTGCTCCACGGTCCGGCCGCCCCGGCGATCGCCGTGTAGCGGTTCCGCACCGCGCAACACCGCTGATACAGGACATCAACAGTTCCGTTTATCGGTTGATTATCGAGGCCTGCCACGATTCCATCACTGCAAGAGCTGCCCGCCTGGTAGCGCACGGGGGTCGTTGCCAGGCGGGCTTCGTATCGGCCCAGTTCCACCCACAGGGGAGGCACCATGAGCGAGACGGCACCCGAGTCCGGCTCCACCGTCGAGGAAGAGCCGGAAGTCGTCACCACCGAGGAGGTCGAGGAGCCCAAGGTCAAGGGCGACGACACCACGGTCAAGCCCGACAACTGGCACACGCCCTGAACGGCGCCTGACACGGGGGACGGCCGGCCCGGGGGGCACGGGGGGACGGCACGACGGGGGACGGCACCACCACGGGGAAGCATCACGGGGGAGCACGGCCTGGGGGCGCGCCAAGGGGGGAGCGCCTCCAGGAGCGGGGGACGGCACGGAGGATCCGGGGACCGACTGCGGCGCGGAGGGGGCGCCGCAGTCGGTCTTTGTCATGCGCCGGATCACCTTCCGCGGCGCACGGCACTTGCGGACCTTCCGGCACAACACGGTAGGTTCTCACCCGGAGTCGGCCTCCCGCTCCTCTGCGGCCCGGGCCGGCTCGCCGGCACCACCTGTACGCATGCTGCCGCCGGGTGCCCGCACCCGGCCTCTCCTCCGGAGGCGTCATGAACTTCGTACGCAAGGCCGCCGTCGTCCTAGCCGCCGTCGCGGCCGGACTCCTCACGGCCGCGCTCCCGGCCGCCGCCGCGGACAGCCCTGCCGCCTGGCACCAGACGATCGTCTCGCCCGACAACTGGCACGCGCCCTGACCCTGTCCTGCGGTCCGTTGGCCCTCCCATGTCCTGTGGGAGGGCCGGCGCGTGTGGTTCACCGCGCCCGCAGCGCCGTCTTGAGCACCTTCCCGCTCGCGTTGCGCGGCAGCTCCGCCAGGAACTCGACCTCGCGCGGCACCTTGTAGTTGGCCATCTCCCGCCGCGACCAGGCGATCAGGTCGTCCGCGGTGACCACGGCACCGTCCCGGCGCACGACGTACGCCCGGCCGACCTCGCCGAGCCGCGGGTCGGGGACGCCCACCACCGCCGCCTCCACCACGTCCGGGTGGCGGGCGAGCGCCTGCTCGATCTCCGCGGGGTACGCGTTGAACCCGCCGACGATGAACATGTCCTTGATGCGGTCGGTGATGCGCAGGTTGCCGTCGGCGTCCATCACGCCCACGTCCCCCGTGTGCAGCCAGCCGTCCGCGTCGACGGCCTCGGCCGTGGCCGCGGGGTCCTCCCAGTAGCCGGACATGACGTGGTAGCCGCGCACCAGGACCTCGCCGGGACGCCCCGGCCCCTCCGAGAGCACCCGCACCTCCGTGTCGGGGATGGCCCGCCCGGAGGTCGCGGCCACCACCTCCGCGGGGTCGCCGCGCCGGCACATCGTCACGGTGCCGCTCGCCTCCGTCAGCCCGTACGCGGTCAGCACCGTGGCGATCTTCAGCTCGCTGCGCAGCCGTTCCACCAGCTGCAGCGGGATCACCGAGGCGCCCGTCACGACCAGCCGCAGTGAACCCAGGTCGTGCTGGGCGCGTTCGGGGTGGTCGAGGACCGACTGGTGGAGGGTGGGCGGTCCGGGCAGCACGGTGACGCGTTCGGCGGCGATGTTGGCCAGGACGGTGCCCACGTCGAACACCGGCTGCGGGATCATCGTCGCGCCGCGCATCAGGCAGGCGATGATCCCGGCCTTGTAGCCGAAGGTGTGGAAGAACGGGTTGACGATCAGGTAGCGGTCGCCCTCCTCCAGGCCCGCAAGGTCCGCCCACACGTCGTAGACGCGCAGCGTCTGGGCGTGCGTCACCACCGCGCCCTTGGGGTGGCCGGTCGTCCCGGAGGTGAAGGTGATGTCGGAGGGCGCGGAGCCGTCGATCGCGTCGGAACGGACCCGTACCGCCGCGCCGGTGACGGGGTCGCCGGCGGCCAGGAAGTCCTTCCAGCGCCGGTAGCCGTGGCCCTCCGGCGCGGCGTCGGACAGGACGACGACCTGCTCCAGGTCCGGCAGCGGCCGCTCCTGCGTCGCGCGCCGCAGCGAGGCGACGTAGGAGGTGCCGAGGAAGGTGCCCGTGACGAAGAGCAGCCGGGCACGGGTGCGGCGCAGCACGTAGGCCGCCTCCGCGCCCTTGAAGCGGGTGTTGAGCGGGACGAGCACCCCGCCCGCGGTGACCGAGCCCAGGGCGGCGGTGATCCAGTCGAGCGTGTTGGGCGCCCAGACGGCCACCCGGTCCCCCGGGGCGATCCCGGACGCGATGGCCGCCGCGGCGGCGCGCTCGACCCGGGCGCCGAGTTCGGCGTACGTGACACGGGTGCGGCCGTCCACGACCGCCTCGCGCTCGCCCCAGCGCCGCGCGGCCTCCCGCACGAGCCGGGGGACGCTGCCCCACTCCAGGTCACCGCGCATGCGCCGAGCACCTCCCGATGAGCTGACTATCCGTCAGATTAGCGATAACCTGACGGGATGTCAGCATTGAAGGACGCCACCGCGATCGCCGGCATAGGCGCGACCCCCTTCGCCAAGCACCTCCCCGAGTCCGAGAGGGCGCTCGCCTGCCGGGCGATCCTGGCGGCGCTCGACGACGCCGGGATCGAGCCGCACGAGGTCGACGGCCTCGCGTCGTACACGATGGAGGAGACCGACGAGGTCGAACTGGCCAAGGCCGCCGGTCTCGGCGACCTCACCTTCTTCTCCAAGGCGGGCTTCGGCGGGGGAGGTTCCTGCGCCACCGTCGCGCACCTCGCCGCCGCCGTCGCCACCGGGCAGGCCACCGTCGGCGTCGCCTGGCGGTCCCGCAAGCGCGGCAGCGGCCCGCGCCCCTGGACGAACACCACCGTCCAACTGCCCACCCCCGCCCAGTGGACCCGGCCCTTCGGCCTGCTGCGGCCCGCCGACGAGATCGCCATGCTGGCCCGCCGCTACATGCACGAGTACGGCGCCACCCGCGACCACCTCTTCAACGTCGCCCTGGCCTGCCGCAACCGCGCCAACCAGAACCCTGCCGCGATCATGTACGACCGCCCGCTGACCCGCGAGATGTACATGACCTCGCGCTGGATCAGCGAGCCGCTCTGCCTCTACGACAACTGCCTGGAGACCGACGGCGCCCTGGCCTGCGTCGTGGTCTCCGCCGACCGCGCCCGCGACTGCCGGCAGCGCCCCGTCTACGTCCACTCCGCCGCCCAGGGCCTGCCGGCCCAGCACCACGGCATGGTCAACTACTGGACCGACGACCCCCTGACGGGCCCCGCCTGGACCGCCGCCCGCCATCTGTGGAAACACGCCGACCTCACCCCCGAGGACATCGACGTCGCCCAGATCTACGACGCCTTCACCGCCCTCGTCCCGCTCTCCCTGGAGGGCTACGGCTTCTGCGGCCGCGGCGAGGGCGGCGCCTTCACCGAGGGCGGCGCCCTGGAGACCGGCGGCCGGCTGCCGCTGAACACCTCCGGGGGCGGGCTCAGCGAGGCGTACGTCCACGGCTTCAACCTCATCACCGAGGGCGTGCGGCAGTTGCGCGGCACCTCCACCGCCCAGGTGCCGGGCGCGCGGACCTGCCTGGTCACGGCCGGCGAGGGCGTCCCGACCTCCGCCCTGATCCTGAGGAGCTGACATGCTGAGCCCCGTCACCGACGACGACGGCGCCCCCTTCTGGGAGTACGCCCGCGCCGGCGAACTGCGCGTCCAGGCCTGCGCCGACTGCGGACGGCTGCGTTTCCCGCCCCGCCCCTGCTGCCCGCACTGCCACTCCTTCGCCGCCGAGTGGCGGCCGGTGAGCGGCCGCGGCCGCGTCTGGTCGTACGTCGTCCCCCATCCCCCGCTGCTGCCCGGCTACGCCGAGCAGGCCCCCTACAACGTCGTCCTCGTCGAGCTCGCCGAGGACCCCCGGATCCGGCTGGTGGGCAACCTGGTCACGGCACCGGACGCCCGGCTGGGCTCCTTCGACCCCGCCCGCATCCGCATCGGCGCCCCTGTGAAGGCGGTCTTCCATGACGGCATCCCCCGCTGGCTTGCGCTGTGAGACCAAGGACGGCGTCGCCGTCGTCACCCTCGACCGGCCCGAGCGGCACAACGCGATCGACCTCGCCACCGCCGCCGGACTGAGCGCGCTCTGGCGGGAGTTCCGCGCCGGCGACGAGGTCCGCGCCGTCGTCCTCACCGGAGCCGGCGACCGCGCCTTCTGCACCGGCCTGGACCGCGCGGCCGAGGTGCCGCAGCCGCCCTCCCCCTACGCCGTCGACGACCCGCTGCTGACCGTCGGGCCCAAGGCCAACGACCTGTGGAAACCGGTCATCGCGGCCGTCAACGGCATGGCCTGCGGGGGCGCCTTCTACCTGCTCGGCGAGTGCGAGTTCGTGATCGCCGCCGAGCACGCCACCTTCTTCGACCCGCACACCAGTTACGGCATGGTCAGCGCGTACGAGGCCATCGCCATGGCGCAGCGCATGCCGTACGGGGAGGTGATGCGCATGGCCCTGATGGGCACCGCGGAGCGGATCGGCGCCCGGCGCGCCCACGAGACCGGGCTGGTCTCGGAGGTCGTGGCGGGACCCCTGCTGCTCGACGCGGCGCTGCGCGCGGCGGCGGTCCTCGCCGCCCACCCCACCGAGGCCGTGCAGGGCACCGTCCGCGCCGTCTGGTCGGCCCACGAGGCGGCGCGCGCCCAGGCCTTCGCGCACGCGCCGCACCTCATCGCCCTCGGCAACCTGCCGCCGGAGCGCCAGGCCCGGCTGTTCGCCGACCGCACCCGGGAGCACCGCGTGCGCTGACCGGCGTTCCGCGCGGGTGTCGCGGAGCCGTACGCGGACGGCCAACCGCCGCGGCGGCCCCTCGCGTGGCGCCCCGGCAACCCACCGCGTAAGTTGGCCGGCGGCGGCCGTCGTCTGCCCCTTCCGTGTGTGGCACGACGGCCGTCGGCCTGCGTCCCTCAGGTGCGCCGGGTGGCCGCCTCGGTGCCCTTCACCGCGTTGAGGGCGTACACGCAGCGGTCCTTGCTGCTCGCGTAGACCACACCGTCCGAGACCACCGGGGAACCGGTGATCTCCCCACCGGTCTCCAGCTTCCACCGCAACTGGCCGCCGCTCGCGTCGACCGTGTAGAGGCAGTGGTCCTTCGAGCCGAAGTGCACCCGTCCGTCGGCCACCACCGGGGAGCCGACGATCTCGCCCTGGGCGGCGAAGCGCCACTTCGGGGTGCCGGTGACCGCGTCGAGCGTGTACAGCGCGCCGCCCGCGCCCAGCATCACCGAACCGCCCGCGAGGAGCACGGGCTCCACGCTCTGCCGCTGCTCCGTCGCGACCCGCCAGCGGTCGCGCCCGTCCGCCGGGTCCAGGGCGTACACGGTGCCCAGGTAGTCCGCGACGTAGACCCCGCCGCCGGTGACGCCCGGTCCGGGCACGTAGGCGGGCGGCGCGAACATCACCGCGGGGGCGTCGAAGCGCCACCGCTCCGTGCCGCTGCGGGCGTCCAGGGCGAGCACGCGGTTCCCCACGGTCACGTACACCGCGCCGTCGGCGACGACCGGACGGGTCGGCATGGCGCCGCCCTCTCCGGTCGGGTACGACCAGTGCTCCGCGCCGCTCGTCGCGTCCAGGGCGTGCAGCCGGCCGCCGCCGTGGAAGTACACGACGCCGTCCACCACGCTCGGGCCCGACTCGGGCGTCTCGAACTCCGTCTGCGCCCCGCCGCGTTCCCAGCGCAGGCGTCCGGCCGCGGCGTCCCAGACCTGCACGCCGCCGCCGCGGGTGCCGGTGACCACGGTCCCGGCGTCCGCGCGGAGCGAGTAGATCCAGCCGTCCACACCGGTGCGCCAGTGCTCGGAGCCGTCCGCGGCATCCAGCGCGTACAGGCTCGGACCGTCGGAGCCGTGGATCCGGCCGCCCGAGACGGCCATCGTCCACGCCACGTCACGGGTCTTGAACTGCCGCCGCCCGGTGGCCACGTCCAGCGCGTGCACCTCGAAGGAGGTCACGTAGAGCCGGCCCGAGGACACGACCGGGGTGCCCCACACGTCGTTCGACATGCGGAACCGCCACGGCCGCCACTCGCCCGGCGGGACCGCGGGCGCCTGCGGAGCGCCCTGGGGGTTGCCCTGGCCGGGCACCGCCGCCGGCGGACCGCCGGCCGCGCCACCGCGGCCCGCCCAGCCGAGGCCGCCCCCGGCAGCGGTGGCCGCGGCCTGGCTCTTGCGCTCGGCGAGCCGCATCCCGGGCCCTATCGGCGCCGAACCGGCGAGCTGCACCGGTCCGCCCTGGCCCTCGGCGGCGACCGGAGGGGGCCCGACGGGCGCCACGGGGGGCGCGGGCGGCTGCGCCGGCATCGGGGGCACCGCAGCACCCGCGCCACCGCCACCGGGCGCTCCGGCGCCCGCACCGCCGCCGGGGGCGCCCGGCCCCGCGCCGGGGCGGCCGCCACTGCGCCGCTCCTCTATCAGGCCCACCGCCGCGGGCGGCAGCCACGCGGAGGCCGTACCGGTGTCGTCACCCGCGGACGAGAACAGGTGCGGCGCCAGCTGCGCCTGCAGGTCCGCAGGACTCGGCCGGCGGTCCGCCTCCATCCGCATGCACGCGTCGATGAGCGGGCGCAGCTCGTCGGGCAGACCCGACAGGTCCGGGCCCTCCCGGAGCAGCATGAAGACCGTCTCCACGGGGTTCGCCCCGTGGAAGGGCGCGTGCCCGGTCGCGGCGAAGACCAGCGTCGAGCCCAGCGAGAAGACGTCGCTGGAACCCGTGACGCTGCGCGAGTCCTTGGCCTGCTCGGGCGACATGTACGCCGGCGTGCCGACGGCGACGTTCGTCATCGTCAGCCGCGTGTTGGACACCCCGCTCGCGATGCCGAAGTCGATCACCCGCGGGCCGTCCTCCACGACGAGCACGTTGGAGGGCTTCATGTCCCGGTGGACGAGCCCCGCCCCGTGGATCGACTGCAGCGCCTCCGCGACGCCGGCCGCCAGCCACCGCACGGCCTGCACCGGCAGCGGACCGGACTCGTTGACGATCTCCTCCAGCGAGGGCGCCGGCACGAAGGCCGTCGCCAGCCAGGGCACGGCGGCCCTGGGATCGGCGTCGACGACCGCCGCCGTGTAGAAGCCACTGACCGCGCGGGCCGCCTCCACCTCACGGGCGAAGCGCACACGGAAGAGCTGGTCCTCGGCGAGCTCCGCCCGTACGGTCTTGATCGCCACGCGCCGGCCGGACGCCGAGCGCGCGAGATAGACCAGGCCCATGCCGCCGGCACCCAGCCTGCCCAGCACCTCGAAAGGGCCGATCCGTCTCGGATCGTGCTGCGTCAGCTGCTGCACCACTGCCCTGCCACCTCCCCGTGGGTTCCCCCCATCCCGGGGTACGCCCCTGATTCTTCCTGGGATGAGTATCAGTTGCGAACCCGGGGCGGTGTCGACACGCGATTACCTTTGATTCGGTTGCGGATCCGCCTGCGTTCAGGACGGCTTCTCACCCACCGTGGTTCCGGGGTCGATCAGGGCGAAATGGGCACCCTGGTCGTCGCTCGCCAGGAGAAAACGGCCGAAAGGCGAATCCATCGGACCCATGGTGACCCGGCCCCCGAGCCGCGCGACGGTCTCCGCGGCGCGGTCGGCGTCGGAGACGGCGAAGTAGACGATGAAGTGCGCGGGCAGCTCCTCGGGGAATCCCTCCCCCATCCGGAAGCGGCCGAGCACCGCGTTGCCGGGCGTGACCTCCTCGCCCTCGGGGACGAAGACGCGGAAGTCGATGGCCTCGTCCTCGATCCGCTTGCTGCCGAAGCCGAAGACCTCCTCGTAGAAGGGGTCGGTCCGCTCGGTCTCGCGCGTGTAGATCTCGGTCCAGATGTAGGAGCCCGGGACGCCGGTCGCCTCGAAGCCGCCGTGCGTGCCGGGCTGCCACACCCCGAACACCGCGCCCCCCGGGTCGGCCGCCATGAGCATCGTGCCGAAGGCGCCGACGGCCATGGGCTGCATGATGAGTTGACCGCCGGAGTCCCGGATCCTGTCCGCGGTGGCCCGGATGTCGGAGGAGGCGAGGTAGAGGTTCCAGACCGTCGGCATCCGGCCGTCCGGTTTGGGGGAGAGGGCCGCGACGTTCTTCCCGTCCGGGCCGTACGCCTGGGTGTACTGGCCGTACTGCTCCTCCCCCGCCCCGAAGGTCCAGCCGAGCAGTCCGCCGTAGAACCGCTTCCCGGCCTCCAGGTCGTTGAGCATGGCGTCGGCCCAGCAGGGAGTGCCGTCGGGGTATGCGGCCATCTCGTCCTCGATTCGTCCGATGATGCGACCGGCGATCCCGATTCACGTGGGGATTCGCATGGATCGACGGAGTGTCTGGCTTGACACGTTATCGGCGGATCCCCCGCTGCGCCCGAGGAGAAATCGAACACATGGCCTTCCCCATTTGCAGGCATCGAATCGCGCGCTGATCACCAGCCCGTAAACTGACGGCATGACAGGACAAGTTCGCACCGTCGACGGCCGTGTGGCAGGCCGCCGGGGACAGGCGACGCGGCAGAAGCTGCTCGACTGCCTCGGTGAAATGCTCAGCACGTCGCCGTACCGGGACGTCAAGGTGATCGACGTCGCCCGGATGGCGGGTACCTCCCCCGCAACGTTCTACCAGTACTTCCCCGACGTCGAGGGCGCCGTCCTCGAGCTCGCCGAGGAGATGGCCAAGGAGGGGGCCGCGTTGACGGACCTCGTCGCCGGCCGCTCCTGGGCCGGCAAGTCCGGCGCCACGGCGGCGGAGGAACTGGTCGAGGGCTTCCTCTCCTTCTGGCGCAAGCACGACGCCATCCTGCGCGTCGTCGACTTGGGCGCAGCCGAAGGGGACAAGCGGTTCTACAAGATCCGTATGAAGATCCTCAACCCCCTCACCAACTCCCTTTCCGACTCGATCAAGGAACTCCAGGGCAAGGGCCGCGTCGACAAGGATGTCAGCCCGGCAGCCGTGGCCGGTTCCCTGGTGGCCATGCTCGCCGCCGTCGCCGCGCACCAGAAGGGCTTCCAGACCTGGGGCGTCAAGCAGGCCGAGCTGAAGCCGAACCTCTCGCTGCTGGTGCACCTCGGTGTGACGGGCAAGAAGCCGACGCGGTGACGCCGCGGCGCTGACGCCCGCCTCCGGCGGCATTGTTGACCTACGTTCACGTCAAGTCCTGCCTGCAACGACGCGGGCGCCCACCGGTCCTCGGGGGAGGTTGCCGGTCCAGGCGCCCGCGTTGTCTTTTCCCGGTCATTTCCCGGTCGTCTCCCGGGGCTTCGTGCTACGGCTCCACGGGCGCACCGCCGCCCGGATCCCTGGGGACGAGCCGGAACAGCCGGATCCGCCGCTCCACGCGCCGCGCGTAGGTCGCGTACGGCGGCCAGAACTCCAGCAGCGCCGCCCACACCGCCTCGCGTTCCTCGCCCGTCAGCAACTCCGCGCGTACGGGCATGTCCCGGCCGCGCCAGCTGACCTCCGCGTCGGGGTGCTTCAGCAGGTTCCCCGTCCACGCCGGATGGTCCGTGCGGCCGAAGTTGCTGCCGACCAGCACGAACGTCCCACCCTCCTCGGGCATGCAGGCCAGCGGGGTGCGCCGGGGCAGGCCGCTGCGCGCGCCGGTGGCGGTGAGCACCAGCCCGGGCAGCATCCGGGCGCTGAGCAGCACCCTGCCGCGGGTCGCCCGGTGCACGAACCGGTCCACCGCCGGGACGACATGCGGTCCGACCCTGGCGAACGTCCGGGTCGACGACACCTTCTGCACGACGGTCCGCAACGGGTTCATGCCGCCGCCCTCCCCCGGGTCGTGGTCGTGGTGCTGGTCATGGTGGTGGCGGCCGTGGTGAAGAGGCCCGCGCGCCCGGCCGCGTGGGCCCGCAACGCGTGCACGGGGCCGAAGAGCAGCTCGTCGGAGGCGGCCCGCTTCACGTACAGGTGCGCGTGGTGCTCCCATGTGAAGCCGATGCCGCCGTGCAACTGGACGGCCTGCCCCGATGCGGCGCGCAGCGCATCGAGGCCCTGGGCGAGGGCGAGCGGGGCCGCGACCGCGGCGTCCGGCGCCTGCTCCGGGGGGCTCCCGACGGCCCAGGCGGCGTAGTAGGCGGCCGAGCGGGCGGCCTGGACCTGGACGTACAGGTCGGCGAGACGGTGCTTGACGGCCTGGAAGGACCCCACGGGCCGCCCGAACTGCTCCCTGACCCCGACGTACTCCACGGTGCCCGCGAGCGCCCGGGAGGCCGCTCCGACGGCCTCCGCGGCCAGTGCGGCGGCGGCCAGGACACCCGTACGGGCGAGCGTGGTGCGCGGATCGCCGGCCTCCTCCCCGCCCAGGGGCTCGGCGGGGACGTCGCGCAGTTCGACGCGGGCCTGTGGGCGGGTCTCGTCCAGCGCGGTCAGCCGCCTGCGGACCAGGCCCTTCGCGTCGCCGGGGACCAGGAAGAGCCGGATGCCGCTGCGGGCGTAGCCACCCGTATGGGCGGCCACCAGCAGCAGCCCGGCGCCGGGGCCGCCGAGCACCTGGTCGGCCTGCCCGTACAGCCGCCAGAGGCCGTCCGTCCGGCGGGCCTGCACGCCGCCCGCGCGGCCGCCGCCCGCCCAGTCGCCGGTGTTGGGGCCGGTGAGTGCGAGGGCCGCCGGGGGCGCGGCGAGGGCGGCCGGCTCGCCGGCGGCGAGGCGTGGCAGCAGGGCGCGGCGCTGGGCGTCGGTGCCCAGCGCCTCGACCAGGGGGGCGGTGAGCACGGCGGTGCCCAGCAGCGGCGAGGGCAGCAGCGCCTGTCCGGTCTCCTCGCAGGCCAGCACCAGTTCCGTCGGGCCGCAGCCAGCGCCCCCGTACGCGGTGGGAAGGGCGAGGCCGGGCAGGCCGAGCGACTGCGCCAGCAGCCGCCACAGGGCGGCGTCGTGGCCCGCGGGGGTGCGGGCCGCGGCCTTCACCTCGTCCGGTCCGCAGCGTTTGCGGAGCAGCTCCCGCAGGGCGCGGCGGATCTCTTCCTGCTCCTCGGTGAAGGCGGCGTCCACGGCGAGCTCTCCTCCCGCTTCGGGGTGTCCAGGGTCCGTCGGGGTCCGTCGGCGTCCGTCGGGGTCCGTCGGGGTCCGGCCTGCGGCTCCGGCGTCCGGCACCTTTCGGTGCCCGCACACCCCGGATCTGATGTACCGTCAGATTTATGGCTCAGGGTCAGAGTACTCGCACCGGCCGTGAAGTCGCCGTCCTCGGCATCGCGTTGTCCGACTGCGGCAGGGTCGACGACGCCACCCCCTACGCGCTCCACGCCCAGGCGGCACGCCGTGCGCTCGCCGACAGCGGGCTGCCCCGGTCGGCCGTCGACGGCTTCGCCTCGGCCGGGCTCGGCACGCTCGCGCCGGTCGAGGTCGCCGAGTACCTCGGACTGCGGCCGCACTGGGTCGACTCGACCTCCGTCGGCGGGGCGACATGGGAGGTCATGGCGGCGCACGCCGCCGACGCCATCGCCGCCGGGCACGCCGACGTCGTGCTGCTGGTCTACGGCTCCACCGCGCGCGCCGACCTCAAGGCGGGGCGGCGCACCGCCAACCTGTCCTTCGGGGCGCGCGGGCCGCTGCAGTTCGAGGCCCCGTACGGGCACACGCTGATCGCCAAGTACGCGATGGCCGCACGCCGCCACATGCACCAGTACGGCACCACCGCCGAGCAACTGGCCACCGTCGCCGTCCGGGCCCGGGCGAACGCGGCCCGCAACCCCGACGCGATGTACCGCACGCCGATCACCGTCGACGACGTCCTGTCCGGGCCGATGATCGCCGACCCGTTCACCAAGCTGCACTGCTGCATCCGCTCCGACGGCGGCTGCGCGGTGCTCCTGGCCGCCTCGGAGTACGTGCGGGACGCGGCGCGGCCCCCGGTGTGGGTGCTCGGCTCCGGCACCGCCGTCTCGCACGCCGCGATGTCGGAGTGGGACGACTTCACGGTCTCCCCCGCCGCGGTCTCGGGGCGGCTGGCCTTCTCCCGCGCGGGCGTCACCCCGGAGGAGATGGACCTCGCCGAGATCTACGACGCCTTCACCTACATGACCCTGGTGACGCTGGAGGACCTCGGCTTCTGCGCCAAGGGCGAGGGCGGGCCCTTCGTCGCCTCCTCGCCGCTGCCGGTCAACACCGACGGCGGTGGGCTGTCGGCCTGCCATCCCGGCATGCGCGGGCTGTTCCTGCTCGTCGAGGCCGTGCGGCAGTTGCGGGGGGAGGCGGGCGAGCGGCAGGTGCGCAAGGCCGGCGGGGCGCTGCCGGAGCTGGCCGTGGCCTCGGGGACGGGCGGCTGGTTCTGCTCCTCGGGGACGGTGGTGCTGGGGCGGGACTGACGGTCCGGGGCCTCGTCCCGCCCCTGCGCCTGCCTGCTCTCGGGCGTCAGCCGGTGATGGCGACGGGGGCGTCCCAGTCGCTGCGGTCCACGGTGATGGTGTAACCGCCGCGGGACTCCTTGCTGTTCACCATGTACTGGTGGCCGCGGCGGTGCCCGGTCCACAGCGACGTGGAGAAGGGCCAGTCCGTGGTCGTGGTCTTGTGCTCGTCCCACAGCGCGTACCAGAGGATGTCGGGCAGGTCGGTGCGGTTCGTCGCCGTGGCGACGGCCTTCGCGCTGGAGCTGCGGAAGCCGTAGAAGCCGGCCCAGTAGCCCTTGGCGTGCACGGCCTTGTCCCAGGCCCGGACGTAGGTGAGCACCGCGTTGTTGCACGACGTGTTGGCGACGTCGTACGACTCCATGTCCAGGTAGACCGGGCTGCCCGCCTTCATCCCCAGCGCCGACGCCTTGGCCACCGCGTCCGCGCCGTCCGTCGCGCCGAGGGAGGCGGCGGTGGAGGCAGTCAGCTTCTCCGGGTTGCGGCTGGTCTGGCACGGCGGCTGCGCGCCCACGTACAGCGGGATCAGCTTCCAGCCCGTGGCGCTTACCGACTTGACCCAGGACGCGGTCAGGTTCGGCTGCGCGCACCCGCGGTTCTTGCCGCCGACGTACACCGCCGCCGCGCCGTAGAACCCGTTGTGCCAGGCCTTCATCGCCGACGCGGACGGCGCCGTGCACGTGTCGAACGCCCGCCCCGTGTAGACCTTGGGCGCCGGGCGCGACACGGTGGTCGCCATCGAGGCCACCGCAGCGACGCCACCGCCCACGACCACCGCGGCCGCCGCCACCGCCCACGCGATGTAACGACGCTTCTTCGACATCCGGTGACCGGACATCCCCACCCCATTCACGACACGTGACGCACCCCGGCGGGTGCGTCTTTCAGGACTGCTGAGGCCCCCCGGCAGGCGCGCGCGTCCGGCGCTTCGTGCGGCACGCGTACGGCGGCTGTGCGGCGCGCGGATGCACCGGCGTACGGGTCCGCGGCGCGCGAGGGGCGGATCGCACCCTAGCCAACCCGCCCACCGTGGTCGGGAAAGCCCATGTCCCGATCGGCACAAGATTCCCCCAAGGCACGGCAAATCTCCGCGCCGAGCGGCTGCCGGGGGTGAGTCAGGGCCGCGGGTCGGACGCGAGACGGCTGTGCAGATGGACGTCCCGCAGGGTGCCGGACAGGTCGACCACCGCCTCGCGCAGGACGCCTTCGAGGACGTAACCGCAGCGCCGCGCGACGCCGCAGGAGGGCTCGTTGCCGACGGCGTGGCCCAGTTCCAGCCGGTGGAGCCCCAGATCGCGGAAGGCCCAGCGGGTCACCGTCTCGAGTGCGCGGGTGGCGACGCCCCGTCCGCGGGCCTCGGGGAGCATCCAGTAGCTGACGCGTGCACCGCGCATGGCGTGGTCGATCATCCCTATCCCGGTCTGGCCGAGCACGACACCGGCCTCGGTGACGGCGAACGACGCGAGGTCGCCGGCCGCCCAGCCGTCCCGCCGGCGCCGCAGGAAGCCCCGCGCCCCGTCCTCGTCGGGTTCGGCGGCGTGCGCGGTGTTCCAGCGGCGGACGTCCGGGTCGCCGAGGCCGCGCAGTGCCGCGTCCAGGTCGCCGGGCGTCTCCTCCCACGGTCTGAGCAGCAGTCCGTACGCTTCCAACTCCACGGGCCTCAGCACCACCTCATTCAAGCAAAAGGGGCCGTCGGGGCCGGGCGGAAGACGGGGATCGCGATCTCGGCGCCGTCGGCCGCGGGGCGGAAGCAGACGCGCAGGTCCATGCCGACGCGCAGCGTGTCGTGGGCGCAGCCGACGACCTCCGTCATCATGCGCGGTCCCTCGGGGAGGTCGACGACGGCGGCGACGTAGGGGACCCGTCCGGCGAAGGGCCGGAGGTCATTGGCGTGCACCACGGACCAGGTGTAGAGGGTGGCGTGGCCGGCGGCCTGCTCCCAGACGACCTCCTCGCTCCAGCAGCGGGGGCAGAACTCCCGGGGGTAGTGGTGGGCGGCACCGCAGCCCGCGGCGAGACAGCGGCGGATCAGCAGCCGACCCTCGGCGGCGGCCCGCCAGTAGGTGCGTGTGAAGGCGTCGGGCTCGGGCAGGCCGGTCACAGGAAGAGGCCCCAGAGGCTGTCCAGGGACCAGGTCTGCCAGCCCATGGCGAAGAGGAGGACGACGGACGCGAGGATCATCATGGTGTTCTGCCCCTGCTCGGCCCAGTCGTGGATCATGAGGACGAGGTAGAGCAGATTGAGGACGATGCCTCCGGCCAGGGCTATCGGGGTCAGCAGGCCCGCGATGAGACCGAGGCCGACGGCGAGTTCGCCGTAGACGACGACATAGGCCATCACCTTGGGACGGGGCGCCACGACCGCGGAGAAGCCGCTCTGAACGAAGGTCCAGCGGTGCTTGGCGGCGACGCCGGCGGCCCAGGCGATGCCCGTGCCCCGCTCGAACCAGCCCTTCTTGTCCTTGTGCCGCCAGCTCTCCAGCCACCACAGCCCGAGGCCGATGCGCAGCACGGCGAGCCATTCGGCGCCGGTCAGCCAGATCGTCTGCATCGTGTGCCTCCCCTGGGCAAAATATCTGACGGTACGTCAGTTGACCGGATGCGGTCGCACCTTCGCAAGGTGCCGGGGCGAAAGCGCGCTACCTTCCGGTAGTGACCCTCACCCTGCAGGCACGGGAGCAGCCATGACCGACACCTCGGCATCCGCCGGTACCTCCGCATCCGCCGCCACCCCCATACCGAGCACGGCCGCGCCGGACGCCATCGTCGTCGGTGCCGGCCCCGGCGGACTCGCCGTCGCGGCGTCGCTGCGGCACCGGGGCGTGCGCACCCTGGTCGTCGAACGGTCGGACGCGGTGGGCGCCTCCTGGCGCGGCCACTACGACAGGCTGCGGCTGCACACGACCAGACGCCTGTCCGCGCTACCGGGCCTCGGGATCCCCCGGGCGTACGGCCGCTGGGTGGGCCGCGACGACGTCGTGCGCTACCTGGAGCAGTACGCCGAGTTCCACGAGCTGGACGTCGCCACCGGCATAGAGGTGGGGCGGATCGAGCCCGCCGAGGACCCGGCCGCGGGCTGGGTGCTGCCGGCCACCGGCGGCCGCCGGCTGACCGCGCGGAGCGTCGTCGTCGCCACCGGCTACAACCACTCGCCGCACCTGCCGGACTGGCCCGGGCGCGACACCTTCGACGGCGAACTGCTGCACGCCTCGCGCTACCGCAACGGCCGGCCCTACGAGGGCCGGGACGTCCTGGTCGTCGGCGTGGGCAACACCGGTGCCGAGATCGCCGTCGACCTCGCCGAGTCCGGCGCGGCCCGCGTCCGGCTGGCGGTGCGGACACCCCCGCACATCATGCGCCGCTCCACCGCCGGGTGGCCCGCGCAGCGCACCGGGATCATGGTCCGCCGCCTCCCGACGAAGCTGGTCGACGGGATCGCCCCGTACGTGGAGCGCATCTCCGTGCCGGATCTGTCCGCGCACGGGCTTCCCCGTCCGGACAACGGGCTCTACTCGCGGGTGCGGGAGGGTTCCATCCCCGTGCAGGACGTCGGCATCATCGACGCCGTCCGGTCGGGGAAGGTCGAGCCCGTGGCCGCCGTCGAGGGCTTCGACGGGCGCGAGGTGCTGCTCGCCGACGGCACGCGGATCACCCCGGACGCGGTGGTCGCGGCCACCGGCTACCAGCGCGGCCTGGAACCGCTCGTCGGCCATCTCGGCGTCCTGGACGAGCGGGGACGGCCCGTGGCGCACGGCCGCCGCAGCCCCCGGAACGCTCCGGGTCTCTACTTCACCGGCTTCACCAATCCGATCAGCGGCATGATCCGCGAAATGGCCATCGACGCGCGCCGGATCGCCAAAGCGGTGGCGCGGCGGTAGCCGACGCGGCGCGGTGGATGCCGAGGGGGTGCCGACGAGCACCCGCGGCACCCCGTACAACGCGTCCGCACCACCTCCGCACACCCCCGCGAGGCTCCCGCACCACCCCGGTCCGGCGGCCCGGCCGGCCCTCTCCCCCTCCGCCGGCCGGGCCGCCTTCCCGCGGGGCGCACAGGTTTCTCGCATCTTCCCCGTTCCTGACGGATCGTCAGTTAAGTAATCTGACATTGCGTCAGTTCTCTGGTCCTTCGAGCAGGACGGGCGAGACACATGCTTGGTTCGACCTTCAGCACGCGCGGCACCGATCCCGCGGCGGACGCCGGCGGCCAGGGCCGCCGCACGGACGACGTGGACGTCAGCGGGCGCCCGCTGCACGCCTGCGTGCCCGACCTCGACCGCTTCTTCCGGCCCGATTCCCTGGCGGTCGTCGGCGCCTCCGACGCCGAGGGCCGCCCCAACACCGGCATCACCCGGCAACTCGTCACCTGGGCCGAGCGGGTCGGCGCCCGGCTCCACCCGGTCAATCCCGGCCGCGCGAGCGTGTTCGGCCTGCCCTGCCACGCCTCCGTCGCGGATCTCCCCGAGCCCGTGGACCTCGCCGTCCTGCTCGTCGCCGACCCCCTTCCCGTCCTCGAACAGCTCACCGGGGCCAAGGCACGGTTCGCGGTCGTCTTCGCCTCCGGCTTCGCCGAGACGGGGGAGGCGGGCGCCGCCGCTCAGGAGCGGCTCGGGCGCGCCGTCGCGGGCAGCGGGCTGCGGCTGCTGGGGCCGAACACCAACCTCAACGCCTTCCAGGCGTTCCGCGAGGACCTGCCCGGGCCGGCGATCGCCCTGATCACCCAGTCCGGCCACCAGGGCCGCCCGGTCTACGCCCTGCAGGAGCTCGGCATCCGGCTCAGCCACTGGGCGCCGACGGGCAACGAGGCCGATCTGGAGACCGCCGACTTCCTCTCCTACTTCGCCGGGCGGGCCGAGGTGGGAGCCATCGCGGTCTACGCCGAAGGCCTCAAGGACGGCCGCTCGTTCACCCTCGCCGCCGACCGCGCGGCCCGCAACAAGGTGCCGGTGGTCATGGTCAAGGTGGGGCGCACCGAGACCGGCACCCGCGCGGCCGCCACGCACACCGGCAAGCTCACCGGCTCCGACGCGGTCGCCGACGCGGCCTTCCGGCAGTTCGGCGTGATCCGCGTCGACGGCCTGGACGAACTCCAGGACACCGCGGCCCTGCTGGCCCGTGCCCGGCCACCGCTCGCCGAGGGTGTGGCCGTCTACTCGATCTCCGGCGGCACCGGAGCGCACTTCGCCGACCTGGCCACCGCCGCCGGGCTGCCGCTGCCCACCCTCCCGGAGGCGAAGCAGGCCGAACTCCACCAGTGGATACCGGAGTACCTGAACGTCTCCAACCCCGTGGACAGCGGAGGCCATCCCGTCGGCGACTGGCGCGGCCGGAAGATCATCGACGCGATCCTCGCCGATCCCGGGATCGGTGTCCTCGTGTGCCCGATCACCGGCCCCTTCCCGCCCATGAGCGACCGGCTCGCCCTGGACCTCGCCGAGGCCGCCGAGGCCACCGACAAGCTGGTGTGCGTGATCTGGGGCTCCCCCGTGGGCACCGAGGAGGCCTACCGGACCACCCTGCTGGGCTCCTCCCGGGTCGCCACCTTCCGCACCTTCGGCAACTGCGTGACCGCCGTGCGGGCCTGGCTGGACCACCACCGCTTCACCGCCGGCTACCGCTCCCCCTTCGACGACGCGCCACGCACGCCCTCCTCCTCCGCCCGCAAGGCGCGCGCGCTGCTGCACCCCGGCCGCCGGCTGAGCGAGCACGCCGCGAAGCAATTGCTGCGGGCGTACGGCATCCGCGTCCCGCGCGAGCAACTGGTCACCAGCGCGGCGGGCGCCGTCCGGGCGGCCGCGCAGGTCGGCTACCCCGTGGTGATGAAGGCGTCCGCCGACCGGCTCGCGCACAAGACCGAACTCGGTCTGGTGAAGATCGGCCTCACCTCCGCCAGCCAGGTGCGCGACGCCTACCGCGAACTGGCCGACATCGCCCGCTACGAGAGCCTGGAGCTCGACGGCGTCCTCGTCTGCCAGATGGTGGAGCGCGGTGTGGAGATGGTCGTCGGCATCAGCCAGGACCCGCTCTTCGGGCCCACCGTCACCGCCGGCCTCGGCGGGGTCCTCGTCGAGGTCCTGCGGGACACGGCCGTCCGCGTACCGCCCTTCGACGCCGGGACCGCGCGGGACATGCTGCGGGAACTGCGCGGCTCCCGGCTGCTCGACGGGGTCCGCGGAGCGCCCCCCGCGGACACGGACGCGCTCGTCGACGTCATTCTGCGCGTGCAGCGCATGGCGCTGGAACTCGGCGACGGCCTCGCCGAACTCGACATCAATCCGCTGATGGTGCTGCCGCGCGGGCAGGGCGCCTGCGCCCTCGACGCACTCGCCGTCTGCCGTCAGGAGAACACGCATGACTGACTCCCCCCGTGGAGTGATTACGGAGCGTGACGACTCCGTGGAATCCGTTGTACTCCACGTCACCGACAACGGGGTCTCCCGACTCACCCTCAACCGCCCTCACGCGATGAACGCCATCACCCCTGACCTGCGAGAACGACTCATCGAAAAATTTCTGGAGGCTTCCGCGGACCCGGCCGTCCGGGCCGTCGTCCTGACCGGCGCCGGTCGCCGGGCCTTCTGCGCGGGGGCGGACCTGCGCAGCGGTCCGGCCGGTGCGGACCGGGTCGCGGGCGACGTCGCGCGGATGATCCGGTCCGGGGCCCAGCGCCTGGTCGCCGCGATCCTCGACTGCGAGAAGCCCGTGATCGCCGCCGTGAACGGCACCGCCGCCGGTCTCGGCGCCCATCTCGCCCTCGCCTGCGACCTCGTCCTGGCCGCCGACACGGCGAAGTTCATCGAGGTCTTCGTCCGCCGCGGCCTCGTCCCCGACGGCGCAGGCGCGTATCTGCTGCCCCGGCTGGTGGGCCCGCACCGCGCGAAGGAACTCCTGCTGCTCGGCGACGACCTGCCCGCCGCCTCCGCCGAACGCCTCGGGCTGGTCAACCGCGTCGTCCCCGCCGACGACCTCGCCACGACCGCCCGCGCCCTCGCCGAGCGCCTGGCGGCAGGGCCCACCCGTGCCCTCGCCCTGACCAAGCAGCTCGTCAACGCGTCCCTGGACTCCGACCGCGCGACGGCCTTCGCCGCCGAGGCGGCCGCGCAAGAGCAGAACATGACCACCGCCGACGCCCAGGAGGGACTGCGCGCCTTCCTCGAACGCCGCCCGCCGGAGTTCCGCGGGCGGTGACGCCCAAGGGGCTCACTCCACGGACGCCCCGGGCGGCGGACGGTACTCCTCCAGCAGGCCGGTGCCGTACGCCAGCAGGCCGCCCGCGAAGACGACGCCGATCAACGCGACCGCCACGACGGAGATCTGGAACGCGACCTGCCGCTGACGCGCCCACCCGGTCCTGCCCTCCGGGTCCCGGCGCCCGGCGTAGAAGGAGGTCACCAGCACCGGCGCCGCGCCGGCACCCGCGATGCACAGCCACGCGAGCAGATACGGGCCGCCGAGCCACACCACCGGCACCGCGAGGACGGCGGCCGTCACGGCTTCCGCCGCCAGCAGGCAGAGCCAGCGGGGGCGCCCGGTACGCGCCGCGAGCCTCAGCCCGAGGACCGTCGCCGGCAGGGCGTGCAGAAGGGACGCGGCCACCGCGAAGGCCCAGAGCGGGATCAGAGCCAGCGGCATCAGGCAGAAGCCGAACGGCTCGTCGAACGCGCCGTCCGAGGACTTCAGGGACGGAAGGACGACCATGCGGGCCGTTGCCGCGACCACCGCCACCGCGCAGTACGTCGACACCGCCGCCGCACGTCCGGCATCGCCCCACGGGTCGACCGCGGGCCGCACCGGGGACCCCCACCCCGCACCCTGTCCCATGACCGCCACGCTACGCCCGGCACCCGCCCGCCCTCCGCGCAGCCCTTCACTTCTGACGGTCCGTCAGTTTCAATGGGAGACGTGATGGGACAAGCAGGCATGGCGGTCGCCGTCGTCCGCTATCTCCGGTCCGTCGGGGCGGTGACGGCGGCCGGGCGGGTGGACCCGCTGCCGCGGCCCGAACTGCGGGCCGTGCGGCCGGACGAGCGCGCCCCGGTGGACCCGGCGGAGTTCCGCAGGGTGCTGGGG
The DNA here is from genome assembly GCF_900188405.1 of Actinacidiphila glaucinigra. Lineage (GTDB taxonomy): Bacteria > Actinomycetota > Actinomycetes > Streptomycetales > Streptomycetaceae > Actinacidiphila > Actinacidiphila glaucinigra. The sequence goes on from NZ_FZOF01000002.1 coordinate 312,009, forward strand.
AACTTCGCCAGCGGGGTGACGGTGATCGCGGCCCCCGGGGACGACGCGGAGGGCGGGCCCGCCGGGTTCGCCTGCCAGTCGTTCGCGTCGCTGTCGCTCGATCCGCCGCTGGTCGTGTTCATGGTGGCCCGTACGTCCACCAGCTGGCCGCGCATCGCGCGGGCCGGGGTGTTCTGCGTGAACGTCCTCGGCGCGGGGCAGCAGGGGCTGTGCCGCTCCTTCGCCGTCAGCGGCGGGGACAAGTTCGCGGGCGTGGAGTGGGATCCGGCACCGGTGACGGGCTCGCCCCGGCTGCGCGGCGTGCCCGCCTGGATCGACTGCGCGATCCACGCCGTGCACACCGGCGGCGACCACCTCGTCGTCATCGGCCGGGTGCGCGACCTCGGTTGCGCGGCGGAAGCCGGTGAGCCCCTGCTCTTCCACCGCGGCGGCTTCGGCCGGCTCACGTCCTGACCGCGGCCGCCGTCCGCGCCTCAGCCCGCGAACTCCGGCACCTGGTGCGGCGCCCACCAACTGGTCAGCGCCCAGACCCCGAGGGCGGCGACGGCCACCGCCACCAGGGCCGCGAGCCCGGGGCGGCGCGACCCGCGCAGCGTGAGCAGCCAGAAGGCGAGCGGCACCAAGGCGCCGCCCGCGGCCACGAGCGGAAGGTCGACGTAGAGGACGCTCAAGTCCCGGCGCTGTCCCTCGAAGCCGCCCTCGACGTTGACCCTGGCGAGCGGTGCCCAGGCCAGCAGCGCGGACGCGGAGCCCAGTACCGCCACGAGAAGGCCGGTGAGGCCCTTGGTCGCTTCCGTCACACCCGGACGGACGCCCCTGCGCCGCACCCGGTTCCCGCGCCGCAGCCAGTGCGAACGCGGGACCTGGCGGCGCAGGGGCCGGCCGGCTACGCCGCGAGCGGGAGCGCCCCGGAGGCCGGGGTCGCCCGCCGCCGGATCGCCAGTGACATGAGCGCCGCCAGCGCGCACAGCGCCCCGGAGGAGTACCAGACCACGTTGTAGGAGCCGAAGGTGTCGCGCGCAACGCCGCCGAGGAACGCCACCAGGGCGGCCCCCACCTGGTGGGAGGCGAGCACCCAGCCGAAGACGATGGCGCTGTCGGCGCCGTAGTACTCGCGGCACAGGGCGATGGTCGGCGGCACGGTGGCGACCCAGTCCAGGCCGTAGAAGACGATGAACAGCACCATGGGCGGGTGGACGGAGTCGCCCAGGAGCACCGGCAGGAACATCAGCGACAGTCCGCGCAGCCCGTAGTAGGTGGCCAGCAGCCGCCGCGGGCTGAAGCGGTCGGTGAACCACCCGGAGGCGATGGTGCCCGCGATGTCGAAGACGCCGATCACGGCGAGCAGCGAGGCGGCGGCCGTCACCGGCATCCCGTGGTCGTGCGCCGCGGGCACGAAGTGCGTCTTGACCAGGCCGTTCGTCGAGGCACCGCAGATCGCGAAGGTCCCCGCCAGGAGCCAGAACGGGCCGCCGCGGGCAGCGTTGCCCAACGCCTTGACCGCGCGCGTCGCCGCCCCCGTCACCGGCGGCGGCTTCGGCACGAACTCCTTGGCGCCGTAGGGGGCCACGCCCACGTCGGCCGGGTGGTCCCGCAGCAGCAGGTACACCAGGGGTGCGACGACGACCGCCGCGCCCGTGACGGTGAGCGTCGCGGCGCGCCAGCCCGCGTGCTCGATGATGACGGAGAGCAGGGGAAGGAAGATCAGCTGGCCCGCCGCGCCGGCCGCGGTCAGGATGCCCGTGACCAGGCCGCGCCGGTGCTCGAACCAGCGGTTGGTGACGGTGGTCGCGAAGGCCAGGGCCATGGAACCGCTGCCCAGTCCTACCAGCACGCCCCACAGCACCACGAGCTGCCAGCTCGCGGTCATGAAGACGGTCAGGCCGGCGCCGGTGGCGATGGTGAGGAGCGCGGCCGCCACGACCCGGCGGATGCCGAAGCGGTCCATCAGCGCGGCGGCGAAGGGCGCCGTCACACCGTAGAGCGCGAGGTTGACCGAGACCGCCAGGCCGATCATGCCCCGCGACCAGCCGAACTCGCCGTTCAGCGGCTCGATGAGCAGTCCGGGCAGGGAGGCGAAGCCCGCGGCGCCGATGAGCGTGACGAAGGCGGCGGCCGCCACCGACCACGCGCGGTGGACACGGGTCGCACGGAGCGGCCGGGAATCGTCGGGGACCGCGTCGGCCAGGGTCTGCGCGGGAAGCTCGGGAGTCTGCGTCACCGGATCAGCATCCGGCATCGTTTTTCACGGAACGAGTGGCCGGATGGCCAGCTTATGCAAGGATCGGGCCATGCCCGCATCCATGGAGACGCCTTCGCGGAACGCCGATCCCGGGACACCGGTGCGCCACCGGGTCGCCGTCCTGGTGCAGCACGGGGTGATCCCCTTCGAAGTCGGCATCCCACACCGCATCTTCGGCGGCGCGAGGAACGCGGACGGGGCCGATCTGTACGAGGTGGTGACGTGCTCTCCCCACGGTCCCGGTCCGGTGCGCGCCGAGGCCGACTTCGAGATCCACGTCGTGCACGGCCCCGAGGTGCTGGAGACGGCCGACACCGTCATCGTCCCCGCCGCCCACGAGCGTTCCGTCGCGCACACGGAGGGCCGCCTGCCCGAGGAGATGGCGGCCGCCTTCGCCCGCATCCGCCCGGGGGCCCGGCTGGTGTCCATCTGCACCGGCTCGTACTTCCTCGCCGCGGCCGGCTACCTGGACGGCCTGCGTGCCACCACGCACTGGTCGAGCACCGACCACTTCCAGAGGCTCTTCCCGCGGGTGCGGGTCGAGCCGGACGTCCTGTACGTCGACAACGGCGCCATCCTCACCTCCGCGGGCGTCGGCTCGGGCGTCGACCTGTGCCTGCACCTCGTACGGCGTGACCACGGCATCGCCGTGGCCAACGCCAGCGCACGCCGTACGGTCGTACCGCCGCACCGGGAGGGCGGTCAGGCCCAGTACATCCAGCGGCCCGTCCCGCAGCCGCAGCAGGCCGCCACGGCCGCGGCGCGCTCCTGGGCGCTGGACCGGCTCGACCAGCCGCTGACGCTGCGCGAGCTGGCCGAGTGCGAGGCGATGAGCGTGCGCACCTTCACCCGCCGTTTCCGGGAGGAGGTGGGCACCAGTCCCGGGCAGTGGCTGACGCAGCAGCGTGTCGAGCGTGCCCGGCACCTGCTGGAGTCCAGCGACCTGTCGGTCGACCAGGTCGCCCGGCAGGCCGGGTTCGGCACGGCGGCCTCCATGCGGCAGCACCTGCAGGCCGTCATCGGCGTCTCGCCCAGCGCCTACCGGCGCACCTTCCGGGCGACGTCGGCGTTCTGAGGCGCCTCAGAAGGTCAGCACGCCCCTCGCCACACGGCCGCCCCGGGCGTCCTCCACCGCCACGGCGAAGTCCTCCACCGGGTAGGTGCGGGTGACGAGTTCGTCCAGCAGGAGCCGTCCCTGCCGGTACAGGTCGGCGTAGAGCGCGATGTCGCGCTGCGGCCGTGACGAGCCGTAGCGGCAGCCCAGGATGGACTTGTCAAGGTACATCGAGGACACCCGGAAGGACGCCTCGGCGTCGGCCGGCGGCACGCCGAGCAGGACGGCCTGCCCATGGCGGTCCAGGAGGTCCACGGCCTGGCGGATCAGCCCGACGTGGCCGACGCATTCGAAGACGTGGTCGGCGCCGGCCGGCAGGAGCGCGCGCACCGCCTCCGCCGTGTCGACGAACTCGGTGGCGCCGAACAGCCGGGCGGGTTCCTCCTTCGCCGGGTTGGTGTCGACGGCGACGATCCGGGAGGCCCCCGCGATCCGCGCGCCCTGGAGCACATTCAGGCCGATGCCCCCGGTGCCGATGACCACGACCGTGTCGCCGCGGTCGACGCGGGCACGGTTGAGAGCGGCGCCGACCCCGGTCAGCACGCCGCAGCCGATGAGCGCGGCGGAGGTGAGGGGAATGCTTTCCGGGAGGGGGACGGCCTGGACGGCCTTGACGACGGTCCGTTCGGCGAAGGCCGAGTTGGAGGCGAAGTTGAACAGCGGCTCGCCCTCGCGGCTGAAGGGCCGTCCTGGACGGCCGATCGCCTTGCGGCACATCGTCGGCCGGCCCCGGTCGCAGTCCGGGCAGGTGCCGCAGTTGGCGAGGGTGGACAGGGCCACGTGGTCGCCGGGCGCGACGTGCGAGACGCCCGCGCCGGTCGCCTCGACGACACCCGCCCCCTCGTGGCCGAGCACGACCGGGACGGGGAAGGGGATGACGCCGTCGATGACGGACAGGTCGCTGTGGCACAGACCGGCCGCGTGGATGCGGACCAGCACCTCGCCGGGGCCCGGGTCCCGGACCTCCAGGTCGTCCACGACCGAGGGCTGCTTCCCGTCGAAGATCACACCTCTCATCACCACACCACCGCCTGGAGTTCGCTGTAGGCGTGCAGTCCGAAGGAGCCGCCGTCGCGGCCGATCCCGCTGTGCTTGAAGCCGCCGAAGGGCGTCTCGGGATGACGCTGCACGGTGTTGATGCCGACGTTGCCGCTGCGCAGCCGTGCGGCCAGGGCCCACGCGCGCGCGGTGTCACTGCCGAAGACGTAGTCGTACAGGCCGTACGGGGTGCCGTTGGCGATCCCGACGGCCTCGTCCTCGCTGTCGTACGCGAGAGCGGCCACGACCGGGCCGAAGATCTCCTCCTGGGCGACCGCCATGCCGGGCGTGACGTCCGCGAGAAGCGTGGGGGCGACGTAGTAGCCGGGTTTGAGGTCAGGGCGCGCACCGCCGGTGACGACGCGGGCGCCCTGCTCCCGCGCACCGGCGACGTACGCCTCGACACGGTCGCGCTGGCCGGCGGTGATCAGCGGGCCGACGACAGTGGAGTTATCCACAGGGTCCCCGACGGTCAGCGAACGGGCGTACTGTTCAAGGGCGGTGATCACCTGCTCGTACCGCCCGCGGGGGACGAGCACGCGGGTCGGCGCCGTACAGATCTGACCTGAATGGAATGCCCATGTCGAACCGACAGCAGATATCGCCGATCTGAGGACGCCCGGGGCGGCGTCCTCGAGGATGATCGCCGCGCCCTTGCCGCCCAGTTCCATCAGGGTCCGCTTCATCGACGCGCCCGCGGCGCGGGCGATCGCCTGCCCGACCGCCGTCGAGCCGGTGAAGCTGATCATGTCGACGCCGGGGTGCGCGACCAGTGCCTCGCCGGCCATGGCGCCCGAGCCGGTGATGACGTTGAACACCCCGTCGGGCAGGCCCGCCTCCCGCATGATCCCGCCCAGCAGCAGGCAGGTCAGCGGGTCCTGGGGCGCGGGCTTGGCCACGACGGTGTTGCCCACGGCGAGGGCGGGTGCGACCTTGCCGGCCAGATTGACCAGGGGGAAGTTGTAGGAGGTGATACAGGCGACGACACCCACCGGACGCCGTACCGCCGCCGCGTTGACCAGCCCGCCGGGGGCAAGCGGCGAGGCTCTCACGGGCTGCGGTGCGAAGGGGATCGTGTCCGGTTCCAGCGCGCCCCGCGCATAGCGCCGGAAGCGGTCCACCGCCGTGGGAATCTGCATGCTCGACGCGACACGGATCGTCGCTCCCGTCTCCTGCTGGAGCAGCGGTACGAGATCCGCCGACCGCGAGGCGAGGACGTCCGCGATCCGCTCCAGGATCGCGGCGCGCTCCGCCGGGCTCGTACGGGACCAGCCCTCGTACGCCTCCCGGGCGGCGCGCACCGCGGCGTCCACGTCCGCCGGGCCCGCTTCGGGGGCGCGCCCGACGGTCTCCTCGGTGGCCGGATTGACAACTGGATAGTGGGCTCCGGCCGGTTCGTGCCACCGGCCGCCGATCCAATGGCCGTACGTCCCGTCGCTGTTCATCCGCGAGGCTCCTTCGGGAGGCCGAGCACCCGCTCGGCGATGATCGTGCGCTGGATCTCGTCCGAGCCGCCGTAGATGGTGTCGGCGCGGCTGAACAGGAACATGCGCTGGGCCTGGTCGAGTTCGTAGGGCCGCTCCGGCTCCCACGGCGTGGGGCCGGTGGCGGCGGGGGCCCCGCGGACGGCGACGGCCAGTTCGCCGAGCCGCTGGTGCCAGCCGCCCCACAGCAGCTTGGCGACGCTCGGGGCGGCCGGGTCGGCGGTGCCCAGCGTGCGCAGGGCGTTCCAGCGCATGGTGCGCAACTCGGCCCACTGGCGTACCAGCCGGTCCCGCAGCACGGGGTCGGCCGCCGCCCCGCCGGCGACGGCGCGGTCGACGACCTCGCGCAGTTCGCGTTCGAAGCCGATCTGCTGCACGAGGGTGGAGACCCCGCGCTCGAAGCCCAGGAGGGACATGGCGACCTGCCAGCCGTCGCCCTCCCCGCCGACGACATGGGCGGCGTCGGCGCGGGCCCCGTCGAAGAAGACCTCGTTGAACTCCGCCGTCCCGGTCATCTGGCGGATGGGGCGCACCTCGACCCTGCCGGGCTGGTCCATGGGGACGAGCAGGAAGCTCAGTCCGTGGTGGCGGCGCGAGTGGGGGTCGGTACGGGCCAGGACGAAGCACCAGTCGGCGGTCCGGGCCAGGGAGGTCCAGATCTTCTGGCCGGTCACGCGGTAGCAGGGGCCCCCGGCGTCGTGGTCCCGGACGGCCGCTGTACGGACACCGGCGAGATCGGAACCCGCTCCGGGCTCGCTGTATCCCTGGCACCACAGCTCCTCACCGCGGGCCACCGGCGGCAGGAAGCGGTCGCGCTGGTCGGGGGTGCCGTGCGCCTCCAGGGTGGGGGCCAGCAGGTTCTCGCCGATGTGCCCGGACCGGGCGGGTGCCTCGGCGCGGGCGTACTCCTCGCCCCAGGCGACCTGCTGGGCCAGGGTGGCACGCCGGTTGCCGTACTCCCCGCGCCAGCCGAGGCCGATCCATCCGGCGGCTCCGAGTTCCCGCTCCCACTCCCGGCCGGGTGCGCGGTCCGGGTGCGCGCTCAACCACGCCCGCGCCTCCGCGCGGAAGGCCTCCGTCTCCGGGCCGAAGGTGAAGTCCATGGTCCGCCCTCTCCTTCGTGCGGGGCCGTCACTGCCCTCGGGAGGCGGCCGCGGCGGCGCGCATGGCCTCGAGCTGGGCGAGCATCGGCATGGGGTCGGTGCCGACCGTGCCGGGCAGGGCGGCGGCGATGCGCTGCGGTGTCCATCCCTCGCCGTCCGCGTAGGCGGCGCGCAGTTCGCGTGGCTGGGCCCAGACCGCGATCTTGGGTCCGGCGACGGTGTAGACCTGCCCCGTGATCTCGCGGGCGTGGTCGCTGAGCAGGAAGACGACCATGGCGGCGACGTCCTCGGGTTCGCCGATCTCGGCGAGCTCCATGGGCACGTTGGCGGACATGCGGGTACGTGCCACGGGGGCGACGCAGTTGGCGGTCACGCCGTAGCGGTGCAGGCCGAGCGCGGCGCTGCGCACCAGCGAGATGATCCCGCCCTTGGCCGCGGAGTAGTTGGCCTGGGAGACGCTGCCCTGGTGGTTGCCGCTGGTGAAACCGACGAGGGTGCCCGAGCCCTGCCGGCGCATCACCGCGGAGGCGGCGCGGAAGACGGTGAAGGTGCCCTTCAGATGGGTGGCGAGGACCGGGTCCCACTCGTCCTCGCTCATGTTGAAGAGCATGCGTTCGCGCAGGATCCCGGCGACGCAGACGACTCCGTCGACGCGGCCGTAGGTCTCCACCGCGGTGGAGACGATCCGTTCGCCGCCCGCCATGGCGGAGACGTCGTCGGTCACCGCGGTGGCCTCGCCGCCTGCCGCCTCGATCTCCTTCACGACGGCGGCCGCCACCTCGCCGGTCGGCTCGCGGCCGTCGACCGCGACGCCGTAGTCGTTGACGACGACCCTGGCGCCCTCGGCCGCGCACGCGAGTGCGACGGCCCGCCCGATGCCCCGCCCGGCCCCGGTGACCGCGACGACCTTTCCGCTCAGGAAGTTGCCCACGTCCGGTCCCGCCCCTTCTCAGAGTTTCTGACGGACCGTTAGATTTTAGGAGCACGGACACGCCCCAGCACAAGCCCTGAGACCGGGAGGCAGCGATGGCGTTCCCCGCCGAGTTCCACGACATCGCCAAGCGCGTCAACAACTGGGGCCGCTGGGGGGAGGCCGACGAGACCGGCACCCTCAACCTGATCACCAACGAGGTCGTCCGCGCGGCGGCCCGCACCGTGCACAGCGGACGCCGCGTGCCGCTCGCGCTCCCCCTCCAGCAGGACGGGGTGCAGACGGGCATGATCCCGGGCCGGGTGAACCCGCTGCGCACCATGGTGATGCTCAACCACGAGATGTTCGGTCCCGGCACGGTCGCCACCAGCGACGACATCGTCACCATGGGGCTGCAGGCGGCGACCCACTGGGACGCCCTGACCCATGTCTCGCACTCGGGACGGATCTACAACGGCCGCCCGGCCGGCACCGTCACCGCCCACGGCGGCGCCGCGTTCAGCGGCATCGAGAAGATCGCGACGCTGCTCTCCCGCGGTGTCCTGCTCGACGTGGCCCGCGCCCGGGGCACCGACCGGCTTCCCGGCGACCACGCCGTCACCCCCGACGACCTCGCCGCAGCCGAGGAACTGGCCCGCACCACCGTCCGGGCCGGGGACATCGTGCTGGTCCGCACCGGCCAGATGCGGGTGTGCCTGGCGGGCGACAAGCACGCCTACGCCTTCCCGTCGCCGGGACTGTCGGTGCGCACCCCCGAGTGGTTCCACGCCCGCGACGTCGCGGCGGTCGCCAACGACACGCTGACCTTCGAGATCTTCCCGCCGGAGATCGAGGACCTGTGGCTGGCCGTGCACGCCCTGGACCTGGTGGAGATGGGCATGCCCCAGGGCCAGAACTGGAACCTTGAGGCGCTGTCGGAGGCCTGCGCCGAGGAGGGGCGGTACGAGTTCCTGCTGGACGCCACCCCGCAGCCCTTCGTGGGCGGGGTCGGCAGCCCGGTCGCGCCGGTGGCGGTGCTCTGAGGACGGCCCCCGCGGTCCGTACGCTCAGAAGGCGGGGCGGCGGATCAGCCCGCCCACGGACTGCGCGGGGACGATCGCCGGGCGCTCGCAGCGGTCGATCTCGCACCAGATCTGCTTGCCGGCACCCTCGCGCTGCCAGCCCCAGCGGTCCGCGAGACCGTCCACGAGTTCCAGTCCCCGGCCGCCGGTCTCGTCACTGTCCGCGTGGCGCGGGCGCGGCGGGGCGTCACTGGTGTCGGCCACCTCGACGCGCACGGTCTCCTGCTCGCCGCTCTGCGCTGCCCCGGAGGAACGGAAGAGCATCCGCAGCACGGCGGGGCAGCCGGTGTGCACGACGGCGTTCGTGACCAGTTCGGAGATGAGCAGGATCAGCGTCTCGGCGACCGGCTCGTCGGCCCCTATCCCGGACCCCGCCAGACGCGAGCGGGCCCACCTGCGGGCCCGGCCCACTTCCGCGGGGTCGGGACCGACCTCAAGCTGAACCTGGAGCACCTGCACCGCTCACACCATCCGAACCGGCGGACACATCGCCTCGCGCCTCGGCAGGGTCACCGTACGTGACCTCTTAGCGACCCAGCATGATTGACCCACAGTCACCGCAACAAGCGCTTCGGGCATATTCCAGCGCAAGGGGGGACGAGTACTGCATACTGTGCGGGGCTCATTACGGGGCGAAATCGAACAGCCCGGCACAGGCAGCCCACCGGGCACCGAGGCCCCGTCACTGCCACATCCGTCGCGTTTCGCCACCACACGCACCCGATGGAGCGTACCCGAGGCGGGCTCCGACTCCACGGCGTGACGAGTCACACCTCGGACACAACCCGATATCGACACTCGGGGTCCCCTTATCCGTGACGAAGAAGTCATAACTCACTAAATGCCGCAAAGAGTCTCATCGAGAAGGCTCTCCGCGAGCCTCTCCTCACACTCCGCCACGGAACGGCCCCGGCTCCGCAGGATCCACGACCGCTTGATGTGGAGATGCACCTCCGCCTCCCAGGTGAAACCCATCCCGCCGAACACCTGCAGGCAGTCACGGGCATTGCGGACGGCCGCCTCGTCCGCCAGCAGCCGCGCGGCCGCCGTCTCCCCCAAGTCGCCGGAGACCGCCGCCGCACGCACCGCCGTACGCGCCATCTCCGCGCGGACCAGCATGTCCGCACACAGGTGCTTGACCGCCTGGAAGGAGCCGATGGGCCGGCCGAACTGCTCCCGGGTCGTGGCGTGGCGGACGGCGAGTTCCAGCGTGCGCGCCGCGCTCCCGGTCTGCTGGGCGCAGGTGAGCAGTTCACCGGCCGTGACCCCACCCGCTGTAACACCGCCCTCCAGGACGCCGCCCGCCGTGACACCACCGCCCACGACCCCGCCGGCCGGTTCGCCGCCCACGACGCGGTGCAGCGGGGTGAGCGGGTCCACGGAACGCACCGGCTCGGCCTTGTCGTAGGAGCCCAGCACACGGTCGGAGGCCTCCAGCCACTCGGTCAGCTCGCCGTCGACCGCGGTGACCACCGTGCCGCCCTCGGCCGCCCCCGGCACCCACCCTGCCGCCAGGTGCGTCGTCACCAGCGGCCCCGGCAGCAGCGCCCGCCCCGCCTCCTCGAAGACGAGCACGGCCTCAGGGAGCCCGAGCCCGAGCCCGCCCCGCTCCTCCGGCAGCCGCAGCGCGAAGAAACCCGCCTCACCCAGCGCCCGCCACATCCCGCGGTCGAGGGTCACCGGGGTCCCGGCGGCCGCCCCGGCCGCGTCCTCCCGCAGCCGCTCCGCCGGGTAGAGCCGCGCCATGAGGCCGCGGGTCCCGTCGGCGAGCGCCCGCTGGTCCTCGGTGAGGCGGAAGTCCACGGCCCCTCACGCCCCCTTCGGCAGGCCGAGGATCCGCTCGGCGACGATGTTCCGCTGGATCTGCGACGTGCCCGCCGCGATGGTGTACGAGAGCGAGGAGAGCCGGTCCGACGTCCACGGGCGGTCGGCGTCCAGCGCCCCGGAGGGGCCGAGGACCTCGGCGGCGGTGTCGTAGAGCTCCTGGCGCGCCTGCGAGTAGCGCAGTTTGAGGACCGAACCCCCGACGCCCGGGGCGCCGGCGCTGACGTTCCACTGGACCAGCCGCCACAGCACACCGAACTCCGCGGCCAGGCGGCCCATCCTCCGCCGCAGCACGGGGTCGTCCCAGGCCCCCGTCCCCCGGGCCATCCGGGCCAGTTCGCGCAGCGTCCGCCGGCAGGCGACGACCTCCCCGGCGAAGGCGGTGCCGCGCTCGAAGGAGAGCGTCACCATCGTGACCCGCCAGCCGTCGTTCTCCGCGCCGACCCGGTTGGCGACCGGCACCCGCACCTCGTCCAGGAACACCTCGGCGAACTCCGTGGTCCCGGCGAGGGTCCGCAGCGGCCGCACCGTCACGCCCGGCAGGTCCATCGGCATCGCGAGCCAGCTGATGCCACGGTGCCGCGGCGCGTCAGGGTCGGTGCGCACGAGCAGTTCGCACCAGTCGGCGACCTCGGCGTGCGAGGTCCAGATCTTCGACCCGGTGACCACGTAGGAGTCGCCGTCGCGCACCGCCCGCGTGCGCAGGGACGCCAGGTCCGAACCCGCTCCCGGCTCGCTGAACCCCTGGCACCAGACCTCGTCCCCGCGCAGCACCGGGGGAAGCCAGCGTTCACGCTGGCCGGCCGTCCCTTCGGCGGCGATGGTGGGACCGGCGTGGAGCAGGCCGACGAAGTTCGCGCCGACGTAGGGCGCCCCGGCAAGCTCGGTCTCCTCCAGGAAGATCAGCCGCCGGGTCGGGTCGGCGTTCCAGTGCACGTCGGCGTAGCCCGCCTCGTGCAGGCGCCGCTGCCAGCCGGTGTCGTACGCCCGCCGGGCGGGCCAGTCGGCGGGGTCCGGCGCGGGCGGCAGCGCGGGCAGCGTCCGGGCGAGCCAGGCCCGCAGCTCCTCCCGGTACACCAGCTCCGCCCCGGTGTACGTCAGGTCCACCGGTCCGGCTCCAGCCCCAGCATGCGGATGGCGTTGCCGCGCATGAGCTTGTACACCGTCTCGTCGTCGAGGCCCTTCACATGGTCGAGGGCGACCTCCTTGGTATGGGGGAAGGTCGAGTCGACGTGCGGGTAGTCGGTCTCGAAGGTCGCGTTGTCGCGGCCGACGACGTCGATCGAGGCGACGCCGTGCTTGTCGCGGAAGAAGCAGCAGAAGATCTGCCGGTAGTAGTAGGTGGACGGCGGCTCGGGGACCACGTCGCGCACGCCGCCCCACGCCCGGTGCTCCTCCCAGACGTCGTCGGCCCGCTCCAGGGCGTAGGGGATCCAGCCCATCTGCCCCTCGCTGTAGGCGAGCTTGAGCCGGGGGTGGCGCACCAGCACCCCGCTGAAGAGGAAGTCCATCATCGAGGCCATCGCGTTGTTGAAGGAGAGCGAGGCCTGGACGGCGGGCGGCGCGTCCGGTGAGGCGGCCGGCATCTGCGAGGACGAGCCGATGTGCATGTTGACCACCGTCCCGGTCTCCTCGCAGACGGCGAAGAAGGGGTCCCAGTACCCGGAGTGGATGCTGGGCAGTCCCAGGTGGGTCGGGATCTCGCTGAAGGTGACGGCGCGCACCCCGCGGTCCGCGTTGCGGCGGATCTCGGCGACGGCCAGGCCGACGTCCCACAGCGGGATCAGGCAGAGCGGGATCAGCCGGCCGCCGCTGTCCCCGCACCACTCCTCGACCATCCAGTCGTTGTAGGCGCGGACGCAGGCGAGGGCGACCTCCTTGTCCTTGGCCTCGGCGAAGGTCTGCCCGCAGAAGCGCGGGAAGGTGGGGAAGCAGAGGGAGCCCTCGACGTGGTTGAGGTCCATGTCGGCGAGCCGGGCCTTGGGGTCCCAGCAGCCGCGCCGCATCTCCTCGCGGGTGATGCCCTCCAGGGTCATCTCGTCCCGGTCGAAGCCCACGGCGGCGATGTTCCGCTTGTACGGGAACTTCAGGTCCTCGTAGATCCACCAGTCGGTCGGCGGCCCGTCCGGGTCCATCGTGATCTGGTACTTGCCGCCGACGTAGGCGAGCTCCCCGATCCCGGCGGTCAGCGGCTGGGGACCGCGGTCCCGGTACTTCGCCGGCAGCCAGGTCTCGAAGAGATGTGCGGGTTCGATCGCGTGGTCGTCGACGCTGATGATCCGGGGCAGTTCCATCGCTCTCCGCCGCCCTTCCTTGAATCTGATGGACCGTCAGATTCACAGTACGCCCGCCACCCCGGACCGTCCATCGAAGACGCGCGCACCCTGGACCGCGCCCGACCCGGCGCCTACGCTCCGATCGAAGATCTGACATTGCGTCAGATCCTCGATCGGGAGGAGAAGAGATGCGAAGCCTGGGCGACTCGCCGACCCTCTGGGCGCTCATCGCGGGGCGGGCCGCCCTGACCCCCGACGCCCCTGCGCTGCTCGACACCGACGACCGCCGGCTGACCTTCGGGCAGCTGCGCGACCGCGCCGAACGGGTCGCCGCCGGGCTGCACGCCCGCGGTGTCCGGCCCGGCACCGCGGTGGCCTGGCAGCTGCCGACCCGGATCGAGACGGTGGTCCTGTCGGCGGCCCTCGCCCGGCTGGGCGCCGTGCAGACCCCGATCATGCCCTTCTACCGCGACCACGAGGTCGGCCACATCCTGCGCCAGACCAGCCCCGCCCTCTTCGCCGTCCCCGGTACATGGCGCGGCTTCGACCACACCGCGATGGCACGCCGCCTCGGCGCGCCCGACGTCCTGGAGGCGTACGACTCCCTCCCGGAGGGCGAGCCGGACACCCTCCCCGCACCGCCCTCCGACGGCACTCGGGTCCGCTGGATCTACTGGACCTCGGGCACCACCTCCGAGCCCAAGGGCGTGCTGCACACCGACCGCAGTCTCATCGCCGGCGGATCCTGCCTCGCCCTCGCCCTGGAGCTGGGCCCGGACGACGTAGGCTCCGTCGCCTTCCCGTACGCGCACATCGGCGGCCCCGACTACCTGGTCATGCTGCTCCTGTGCGGCTTCCCGGCCCTGCTCCTGGAGCACTTCTCGCTCCCGGACTCCCTGGCTGCCTACCGCAGGCACGGGGTCACCATGGCGGGTGGCAGCACCGCCTTCTACTCCCTCTTCCTCGCCGAGCAGCGCAAGCAGCCCGCCGGCGGCAGGATCATCCCCACCCTGCGACTGCTCTCCGGCGGCGGCGCCCCCAAGCCGCCCGAGCTCTATCACGAGGTGGTCCGCGACCTCGGCTGCGCCCTCGCGCACGGCTACGGCATGACCGAGGCCCCCATGATCACCATGGGCTCGCCGCGCGACCCCGTCGACCGGCTCGCCGCCACCGAGGGCCGCCCGCCCGCCTCCATGGAGATACGCATCGCCGAGGACGGCGAGGTGCTGCTGCGCGGCGAGGCCGTGTGCCAGGGATACACCGACCCGGAACTGACGAAGCGGGCCTTCGACGCGGAGGGCTTCCTGCGCACCGGGGACGTCGGCAGGCTGACCCCGGACGGCTACCTGGTCCTCACCGGGCGCCTCAAGGACATCATCATCCGTAAGGGTGAGAACGTCTCCGCCAAGGAGATCGAGGAACTCCTCTACGCCCACCCCGGCATCGCCGACGCCGCCGTGATCGGCCTGCCCGACCCCGAACGCGGCGAACGCGTCTGCGCCGTCGTCGAGCAGCCGCAGGGCGCGGGGCCGCTCACCCTCGCCGAGGTCACGGCCTTCCTCCGCGAGGCGGGACTGGCCGTCCACAAACTGCCCGAACAGCTCGAGGTGGTGGACGCGCTGCCCCGGAACGAGACCTTGCGCAAGGTCCTCAAGTACCAGCTCAGGGAGCGCTTTACGAAAGCGTGAGGCACGTCCGGCGCAAAGCCGCGTAACCTCCTCCGCAAGAGTTCCAGAGGGGAAGGGTCACGGTGGGCACACAGGACGGCCAGGACCGGGCGCGGGACGGCCTGGAGGAAGGTCCCGGCACAGGTCCGGAAAGCGGCCCGCAGGACGGCCCGCAGGATCCCCTCGAACTGCTCCGGCTGGGCGACGCGGCGTTGGACGCGGGCGAGCTCAACCAGGCGCGCATCCACTTCGAGACCGCCGAGCGGCTGCTGGCCGCGGACCCCTCGGCCCCCGACGCCCGGCGCGCCGCGGCGCTGCGCGGCCGGGCCGTCTCCCACCTGCTGGCGGGCGAGGTGCGCTACGCCTCCCACCTGCTGGAGGAGGGCATCACCCGGCTCGAGCGCCGGACCACGCCGGACGGCGCCCCGCCCGACCCCGACGCCCTGCTGATGCTGTACATCGCGTCCATCGGGCCGTACACCGACCTGGGCGCCTACGCCCGGGCCGCGCACGCCGCCGAGCAGGCGCTTAACCTCGCCCCCGGGGCGGGTGATCCGGCCCTCGTGGCCCAGATGCACCGCAGCATCGCCCGCACCCTGATCGTCGCGGGACGCACCGGTGAGGCCGAGGCCTCGCTGGCGAAGGCGCAGGAGCTCTTCCAGCGGCTGGAGTTGCACACGGACCTGGCCCACTGCCACTGGATGCGCGGCTACGTGCACTCCCAGGACGGCGACCTGGAACAGGCCGAGCGGGAGCTGCGCACCGCCCGCGACATGCTGTCCGCCGGCCGGTCCGTGCTGTTCACGGTGCAGGTCGAGGTGGAACTGGCGGACGTGCTGCGGCGGCGCGGCAAGCCCGCCGAGGCCGAGGAGCTGCTGACCCGGCTGCTGGACGAGCTGGGCCCGTGGCGAGGCGCCGTCCACGCCGGCGGCGCGCACCGGCTGCTCGGGCTGCTGGCGGAGGAGCGCGGCGACCCGGAGGCCGCCGAGGAGCACTACGTCTCCGCCCTGGCGCTGCTGGAACGCGCGGGAGCCGCCGGGGACCTGGCCGACATCTGCCGGCTGCTGGGCGACCTGCTGCGCCGTTCCGGCCGGGTGGAGGCCGCGCTGGACGCCTACCGGACCGGCCTGGGCCACCGCGCGGCGATCGGCACCACCACGCTGGGCCCGGCCCCGGCCGACTCCTGACGCGGGCAGGCCTCGCCGCCGTTCCGGCTCAGGGCTCGCGAACCGTGTTCACGTAGCCCGTGCCGCCCGCGGCGAGGCCGTCGACCGCCTTCTCCACCTCCGTCAGGGACTGGGCCTTCCTGGCGTCGTGGTAGAACCAGTCGACCTTCATGTCCCAGGTGCGCTTCCCCGCGAACGGCAGGTCCACGAACCACGCGTTGAAGTTCACGGACATGTTCTGGGTCGGGTAGTACTTGCCCCCGGTCCGGAACAGCTCGTGCCCGTCGAGGCTGTAGGTCACCACGCCGTGCGCGGCGGTGGTGACGAGTGTGTGCCACCCCTTGAGGCTGGACGTCGTGGCCCGGGTCACCCGGTCCCCCTCCCTGGCGCTGCGCCAGGTCGTCGTGTCGAGCCTCGGGCCGGGGGCGCCCCAGCCGCCGTTCGGCTGGTACTCGTTGTCGAGTTCGCTGTACTCGGCGTGGTGGTGCGGCGAGATCATGTAGAAGGTCTCGTTGACGTGGTCGCCGTTGCGGCCGCTCGTGGGCTCGTCCGTGAAGTGGATCCGGGCGGCGAACGTCCCGGTCAGGAATTTCGTGCCGGTGGTGTGCACCTCGGCCTGGCGGGTGCCGCGCCGCGTCCCGTCGGTGGCGGCGCGCAGCCGCAGGACCTGGCCGCCCAGGGCGTCCTCCTCCGCCGGGAAATCCACGCCTCCCGCCGACCAGGTGTCGTGGATGCCGGGGCCGCCCCCGCTGGTGCGGACCAGCCAGCCGTGGGCGCGCAGCGCCGGGTCCCGGGGGCCGCTGTACCGGAAGTCGTCGAAGACGATCCCGGGGGGCGCGGCGGGCCGCGCCGCCCCTGCGGCGGCACCACGCGGCGACGTGCCGGCGTCACCGGCGGGCTCGTCGCCCCAGACGTGCCTGCCGTCCAGATAGCCGGTCACCAGCTTCGACGCCTGGAAGGTGTCGTGGGCGGCACTGAACGACCGGTCGTCGCGCTGGTCCACCTTCCCGCCGGGGCGGTACAGCTGGACCCCGATGGCCCCGCTCTTCGCGCCGGCCGCCAGGGTGCCCGCGGCCTTGGTGAAGGTGACCTCAAGGTAGTGGTCGGCGGTCGGCGTCGGACGGTCCATGGCGACGGTCCGCCCGTCCACCTCCGAGCAGCCGACCGAGGCCTGTACGCAGTTGAATGCGTACGGCGAGCCGCCGTCC
Organism: Actinacidiphila glaucinigra; assembly: GCF_900188405.1. Classification (GTDB taxonomy): domain Bacteria; phylum Actinomycetota; class Actinomycetes; order Streptomycetales; family Streptomycetaceae; genus Actinacidiphila; species Actinacidiphila glaucinigra. The sequence continues at coordinate 329,123 of NZ_FZOF01000002.1, forward strand.
TGGGTGAAGTAGTACCGGACCGCCACGTCGGCCAGGCGCACCCGGTGGTCGGAGGTGTTGACGACCTCCAGCCAGGGCCGGGCCGTCGCGGCGGACGCCGGCGTGCCCGCCTTGTAGCGGACGGTGAGCTCCGGGGCTGGCTGGTGCGCCTCGCGCCACTGCGGGTACAGCGCCGTGGCGCCCGCGCCGACGGCGGCCGCCAGCAGCAGGTACCCGGCCGCCCTCCGGACGGGACGGCGCCGTGTGCCGCGCCCCGAGGGGACGGGGCGGTCGGACCGGACGGAAGGGCGGACAGAGGGGCGGGCAGAACCCACGAAAGCTCCTAGCACGGTGGAGGGGCGATGCCGAGGGCACGCCGTGCGGTCTCCGGGACGCGGTCGGACCGCGGCGGGACGGCCCCGCCGCCTACGGGGCGGTGTCGGGCACGGGGCCGACGGCTCCGAGGGCCGGTGGGGTGGTTCCGACGTGCGCGGACGCGTCCCACGGGTTCCACTGGCCCCGCTGGTCCTGCTGCTCCCCAGTCGTGGTCTCCCGGCGCTGGCCCGGAAGGTGGGGCTGCCGGGCGGGCTGGAAGGCGATGTCGTCGTGGGCGCCGCCGACCTCGATCCGGGCGCGGGTACCCCAGTTGGTGCGCCGCAGCGTCGCCAGGGACCACAGCCGCAGCGGCAGCAGCAGGCCGATGTTGAGCAGGGCGTACAGCGGGGCCGCGAGGAAGGTCAGCACCCGGTCGGCGATCCTCACCTGTGCGGCGCCGCGCAGGTAGTGGACGGAGCGCACCCAGGCCATGACGCACATGTAGGCGAGGTAGCCGGCCAGCAGCGTCCAGCCCCGCGGGTGCATCAGGACGGCGAGGAGCGCCGCGAGCAGCCCCGCGGTGAAGGCGACCCAGGTGACCAGTTCGACGAGGTTCAGCCACCAGTACATGCGGTGCAGCCGGAACTTGGCGAGCAGCAGGAAGCCCTCGCGGATGAACGACTTGCCCCAGCGGACCTGCTGGCGCACGTAGTGGCCGAGGCGCTCGGGGACGTCGGTGTAGCCGACGGCCGACGGCTGGATCAGCGAGAGCCCCTCGGTGAGGCAGTAGTACGTCAGGCGCCGGTCGTCCCCGAAGGTGGCGGGACGGCCGAGGAACCGCTGGTCGAGGAAGTCGTCGAGGTGCTTGCGGACGACCCACCCGCGGTACATGGCCAGCGACCCGCAGGCGCAGAGCACCGAGCCCAGGCGGGAGTAGGCGACCCGCTCGCCGAGGAAGGCGTTGACGTAGCGCATGTCGATCAGGCGGGTCAGGAGGTTGGTGCCCCGGTTGTGGGCGAGCACCAGCCCGGTGACGCACTGGACCCGGCGTTTGGCGAACGGCCGCGCGAGCTCCGCGACGGCGTGCCGGTCGAGCAGAGTGTCGGAGTCGATGCACAGGTAGACGTCCGCGAGCGGCTCCTGCCCGAAGCCCGCGGCGAGGCCGTGGCGCTTGCCGCGGTTGTCGGGGAACCGGACGAAGTCGAGGCGGACCCCGGCCCGCCGGAACCGCGGGCGCAGCTCCTCGACCAGGGCACGCGCCGAGTGGTCCTCGGAGCAGTCGTCGACCACGGTGAGGGAGTGCGGCGGCAGGGTCTGCGCGAGGACCGACTCCAGGCAGCCGCGCAGCATCGCCGGGGCCTCGTTGTAGACCGTGATCACGCCGTGGATGCGGAGCCGGGTCACGGGCTTGTCGAACGTGAGCTCAGGACGGCGGCGCCGGCGGATGGAGAGCAGCAGCTTGACGGCGAGGAGGGAACCGACGGCCGCTCCGTACCAGTGCACATGGCGAAGGGACCACGAGAAGTGATCCCATGCACCCGCGAGATCGAGCATGGGTGGTGGAGACCTCCGTACGAACGCCCCCACCCGCCGGACAGAACCTTGAACACGTGTTCTGCGCACGAAGGTAACCCGGGCAGAAGGACGGCGAAAGGTGCATCCTCCGCAAAATCCGCAGGGAAACCCGCAATCCGGCCTCCTGGGGCGCCTGCTGGGCGAAGCGGACACCGGGTGTGAGAGTGCTCACACGGCACCGGCGGGCCCGTTCGCCCCGGGCGGCGCGGGAGGGACTAGGCCGACATCGGCCGGGCCGCGTCGTCGGTGGCGGCCTCCAGGTCGGGGAAGACCTCGAAGAGCCGGCGTACGCCGAGCGCGGCCAGCACCCGGTTGACGTGCGCGACACCGTCGGAGGGACTGTTCCGCGGGAGGATCAGCCGCAGTTGCCCGGCACAGGACCGCATCAGCCGCCGGGCGGCGATCAGCACGCCCACACCGCTGGAGTCGCAGAAGTGGACCCCGGCCAGATCCAGCACCACGCTGTGCCGCCCGTCGGCCACCGCGTCGTGCACGTGCTGGCGCACCACCGGCGCGGTCACGAGATCCATTTCTCCCGAAACAGTCAGGACCACCCAACCGTCCCGCTCGTCCTGCACCACCTGCAATGCCACTGTCTGGCCCTTCTCCCGGCAGCGGTCGTACAGACCCTATGCCCCGCCCGGGCCGCTTCCCCGCAATCTTCCGGTCACACCCGGGTAACGCATTACCAGAATCGATCAGTTATGGCAGAAGCTTGCCTCAAGGCGTCGTACGTGGCAGCAATCGGCGGATACATTCGATCCGAGGCAGTGCGACCGTAGTAGGGCGACGGCGACAAAGGGGGAGACGCGATGGCGGCATCCGCACCACCCCGCTGGGACCGCAAGATGCAGCAGCGGCTCGCGCGCGGCGAGGAGGCCGCGCTCGGAGAGCTGTACGACCGCTACGCCTCCCTCGTGCACAGCCTCGCCCACCGCGTCATGGACGACGAGGAGGCCGCCGCCCAGATCACCCGTGAGGTCTTCGGCTACATCTGGGAGAACCCGGACGCCTACGACCCCAAGCAGGGTTCGCTGCGCTCCTGGATCGCCGGCCTCACCCAGCGCCAGTCCGTCCACCGGCTGCGCCAGTCGGAGAACCGCGGCGCCGGCAGCCCCGAGCAGGTCGAGGACCGGGTCCGCGAGGCCTCGACGGCCGCCCGCGCCGACTACATCGTGACCTCGATGCCCGAACCCCTGCGCCAGGCCCTCGACCTCGCCTACCGCCGCCGCATGGACTACCGCGAGGCCGCCGCCGACCTCGGCGTCACCGAGGACGAGGCACGCCGCCGCCTCCGGCTCGGGCTCCAGCTGCTGTCCACCGCCGTGCAGGACTCCTCGCCCCAGGGAAGGTCCCTGTGAACGGACCGGCCGAGAACGGCGAGACTCCCCCGCCCGGGACCAACCTGCCCCGGGTGCCGATGCCCCGCGGCGCCGCCGAGGACGGCCCGCTGCCGGAGGTCGGGCCCGTGTCCCCGTCCTCGCCGGACGCGCCCGCGCACGGCGCGTCGCCGGCGGCGGAGGCGGCGCGCGAGCCGGAGCGCGAACCCGCGAGGGAACCCGTGCAGCCCGAACCCCCGCGGTACGACCACCGCGTACTGCGCTCGCTGCTGGGCGCGTGGGCGCTGTCGGCCTGCTGCACCAGGACGAGTCACTCGACCTCGACCCGCTGCTGCGCGCCCGCGTCCTTGAGGGATGCCTGGGGCGCCGCCCGGCGCGCATCCCCGTCCCCGAGTGGGCCGCTCCGTACGACGCCGAGACGGCGCGCCTCGACGCGCTCCTCGCCGACCTCGGCGAGCCCGAGTGGGACATGCCCGTCAAGCTCATCTGGGCCGGCGGGACGCGCGAGCTGACGCTCTGCGGCGTCCTCGCCCATCTCGGCTCGGTGGACGGCGTCGTGGCCACCGCCCTCGGCCTCGACGACCCGCTCGGCCCGGGGGCGCCCCGTACCCGCCTGGAGCGCACCGAACTCGCCGGGGAGCGCTGCCGCCGCCACACGCACGCCTTCGTCCGCAACAAGTGGCGCACCCAGACCCGGGACATCGTGCGGACGCTGTCCTTCGCCGGGTCCGCGACGGGCGGGCTGCCGGTGGACTTCGCCGACGCCGTCGTGCCGATGCGCGACGCCCTGATCGACCGCGCCTTCGAGTGCTGGATCCACGCCGAGGACATCGCGCAGGCCCTGGACTACCCCGAGTACGGGCCGCCGGCGGCGCCGCACCTCAACCGCATGATCGACCTCGCGGCCCGGATGCTGCCCACCGCCCTGGCCGCGCTCCGCCAGGCGGGGCTGGCCGAGTCCACCGCGAAACTCGTACGGGCCGGCACCCCCGGCCGCACCCTCGACCTCCACGTCGAGGGTTCCGGCGGCGGCCACTGGTACATCTCCCTGGACTCGCCCGGCGCGATCGGCACCCCCGAGGCGGTGGTCGCCGAGATCGCCGTCGACCAGCTCGACTTCTGCCAGCTGGCCGCGGGCCACATCGCCCCCGGCCGCATCGCCGCCGGGCGCGACGGGGACAGCGCGGCGATCCGGGACGTCCTGCACGCCACGGCATCGTTGTCACGCCTCTAGGCCGTTCCGTGTCGTCACGCCGCACGGAAGGGGTGGCCTACCCCTTGCTCACCGCCGTCAGCACCTCCGGCAGGCGGCCCAGCAGGCGCGGCGCCGCCGTGCGGACCCCCAGCACCGCGAACGCGGCCCCGTAGAGGCAGCCCAGCGGCAGCAGGAGCCACAGCGCGCCGTGCCGCCCCGAGACATGGAGCCAGATCAGCAGGCCGAGCACGGGAAGCGTGATCACCGCGCCCGTCAGCGCGCCCCCGACGAGACTGAGCCAGGCCAGGCTCGTCTGGCCCGGCGCGGCCGCGCTCCCGAAGCGGTTCTCCTGCGGCATGGAGTAGGGGAAGCGCACGCTCGCCCAGGCGCCGGTGGCGACCAGCGCCCCCAGCAGCGCGAAGGAGAGCCCGAGCGTCTCGGCCGCCGCGTCCGCCCGCCCCAGCAGAAGGGCCGCGCCGATGGTGACGACGGCCACGTACGGGACGCCCACCACCGCGATCGCCAGGGCCCGACCGCGCAGTTCGGCGTACGCGTCCGTGCGGGAGGAGATCGTCGCGGCGACCGTCCAGAAGGCGGAGCCGTCCATGCCGAACTGGTTGTACATCTGCAGCCCGAGCAGTCCCGCCGCCCAGCAGGCGGTGTAGACGCTGCCGTCCTGGACCGCCGAGACGAGCGGCAGCAGCAGCCCCACGGCCAGGGCGGTGGCCCAGGCGGCCTTGGTCCGCGGATCGCGCCAGGCGTAGCGGAACTGGCGCTCCATGACGGTGCCGGTGCGCCCCTCGGGGAACAGCCGGAACCGGGTCTCCCGGACGCTCGACGGGCCCGCCTGCAGCGTGGAGGCGTCCGGGCGGGTCATGAGCCGGTCCAGACTGGTGTGCCACCACACGAGCACCAGTGCCAGCACGGCCCCGGTCCAGGCGAGTTCGGCGACCGCGAGCCCGTACGAGCCCTCCCCCGCCGACCGCACCGCGTCCAGCGCCGAGGCCGGCGGCACCCAGCGCAGCACGGTGGTGAACGCACTGATCCGCTCCAGACCGTGCCCGGAGGTGAGCGCGTTGGCGGCCAGACTGACCAACTGGGCGCCCACCGCGATCAGTACACCGCTGAGGACCGCCAGGTCGCGCCCCTTGCGGCTGGTCAGCAGCCGCGTGTTGGCCGCGGCGACGGCCCGCGACAGGGCCACGCACAGCAGTACGGCGAGCGGCACCGCGAGCACCGCGGCCACCGCCGACGCGGCGTCCCCCGCGACGGACACCGCCGCGCCGGCCACCACCAGGAACGTCAGCAGCGGCCCGACGCCCACCAGCGAGGACACCAGGAGCGCCCGGACCAGCGGCCACGGCCGCAGCGGCAGCATGGCCAGCCGGGTCGGGTCGAGGGTGTCGTCGCCGCCGAAGACGAACAGCGGCATGACGGCCCAGCCGACCCCGAGCACCACACCGACGCCGACGGCCGCCGAGGGCGCGTACTCGTTCCCCCGCAGGACGACGAGCCCCACGCACATGCCCAGCGCGTACAGCAGCGACACCAGGGTGCCGACGATCCAGCCGACCCGGCGGCCGGTCGACTGGCGCAGCCCGTTGCGCAGGACCGACAGCTTGAGCCGTACGAAGGTGCCCGTCACGACCGGCTCGCCCCGCCGAGCCAGTCCAGGTCCTGCCCCGGCCCGCGGTCGCGGGCGCCCACCAGGGTCAGGAAGGCGTCCTGCAGCGTCGGCGCCTGCCCGCGCACCTCGGCGAGCGGGCCCTGGGCCACGATCGTGCCGGTGGCCATCACCGCCACCCAGTCGCACAGGCTCTCCACGAGCTCCATGACGTGCGAGGAGAAGACGACGGTCGCCCCGGACCCGGTGTAGCGCTCCAGCACCCCGCGGATCACCTGGGCGGAGACGGGGTCGACCCCCTCGAAGGGCTCGTCCAGGAAGAGCACTTCGGGATTGTGCAGCAGCGCCGCGGCGAGGCCGATCTTCTTGCGCATGCCCGTCGAGTAGTCCACGACGAGCTTGTTGGCGGCGCCGGCGAGGTCGAGGACGTCGAGCAACTGGGCGGCGCGGCGGTCGGTCTCCGCGCCCGGAATGCCGCGCAGCCGGCCGGTGTACGCCAGCAGCTCCCGGCCGGTGAGCCGCTCGAAGAGCCGGAGCCCCTCCGGCAGGACACCGATCCGGGACTTCACGGCGACCGGGTCGCGCCAGACGTCGGCGCCGCCGACCTCGATGAGGCCGTGGTCGGGCCGCAGCAGCCCGGTCACCATCGACAGGGTGGTGGTCTTGCCCGCCCCGTTGGGCCCCACGAGCCCCACGAAGTGTCCGGCGGGCAGCGTCAGATCGATCCCGGCGACGGCGACCTGCTGCCCGAAGCGTTTCCACAGCCCATGGACGCGCACGGCGGGCGCGACGGATGCGTTCGGCATCCGCCCAGCCTATGCCGAGGGGGGTGCGGCCCGGCTAGCGTCCGCAGGCATACGCGAGGGGGGAGATCAGCTCCTCGGTGTCCGGCAGCCACCGGTTGAGGGCGGTGGGCTGGCGCACCCACTGCACGACACCGCCCGTGCCGAGGCGGGTGGGCGGGGCCGGGACCCAGTCGCCGTCGCCGCGCACCACCAGGTCGAGCGAGGAGGGCGCCCAGCCGAGCCGGCGCAGCAGGTCCGGCACCTTGACGACGGCCCCGGGCAGCACGAAGAAGATCATCCGGCGGGACGGGGTCCCGAGCACCGGGCCGAGCGGCAGTTCCATGCGCTCCATACGGGCCAGCGCGAGGCAGCCGGCGTCCTCCGGGACGTCGATCGCGTCGAAGGTGCGTCCGGTGGGGAGGAGGACCGACGCATGGGGCTGCCGCTGCCACATCCTGCGCACCGCCGGACCGCTCCCGCTGGCCTCGCCGACCCAGCCCGGCCCGGACGGGTGCGCCCCGGGCGCCGGGCAGGCGGTGTCACCGCAGGAACAGCGCGGACCACCGCGGCCGGAGATGCCGGAGGGGCCGGAGGGGGAGGCGTCCTCGACGAGCCAGGCACCGGGCAGCACGTCCCAGTGCCGCTCCTCCGCGTACCCGACGGCGGCGTCGAGGAGTTGGCCGGCGTTCCGCCGCGGGGCTGCGATGGTGTGTTCCACGGTGTCTTCCACGACGTTCACAACTGCGCTGCCCAGCGCGGGTTACGGGCTGTGACGTCCCGGCCTCGCGGCTCATGCCGGGCGCACGGGAGCACAAGCGGGGGCGCGCGGTAGGGGAGGTCCGGCATCCGGGTAGTCACCCTTGGGTGTGTAAGCATGCATCCCTCCGTAAATTATGTCGTTTGCGGGGCATTTGAGTGGCGCGTACCGGGAAGGGATCTTCGGGAAGGGATCTTGAGGTCCCGAAAGCGGCAGCTGTGAGGGGGAGCCCATGGCCGCACGACCGCTCGTCGCCCGCCAGCCGAACGAACGGCTGCAGGCACTGATCCAGGAGGCAGGCTGCTCCAACGCCGGATTGGCCCGCCGGGTCAACATGTGCGGCGCGGAGCACGGCCTCGACCTGCGTTACGACAAGACCTCCGTGGCCCGCTGGCTACGCGGCCAGCAACCGAGGGGCCGGGCCCCGGCGATCATCGCCGAGGCCATCGGCCGCAAGCTGGGCCGCACCGTCACCATCGACGAGATCGGCATGGCCAACGGCAAGAACCTGGCCACCGGCGTCGGCCTGCACTTCTCGCCCACCGTGCTCGGCGCGATCGAGCAGGTCTGCGAGTTGTGGCGGAGCGACGTCGGCCGCCGGGACTTCCTCACCGGTTCCAGCGTGGCGGCCTCGGCCCTGGTCGAGCCCAGCCGGGACTGGCTGATCACCCGGGCCGACACGCAGGTCGCGCGCGCCGGCGGGCAGCGCGTCGGCATGTCCGACGTCGAGGCGGTACGGGCCACGACCCGGGCGCTGAACGAACTCGACCACCGCTTCGGCAGCGGTCATGTCCGCCCGGTGGTGGTGCACTACCTCAACAGCGTGGTCTCCGGGCTGCTCGCCGGCTCCTACCGGGAGGCGACGGGGCGTCAGCTCTTCTCGGCTGTCGCCCGGCTGACCGAACTCGCCGGCTACATGGCCGTCGACACCGGCCAACCCGGCCTGGCCCAGCGCTACTACATCCAGGCGCTGCGGCTGGCCCAGGCGGCGGGCGACCGCGCGTACGGGGGCTACGTCCTGGCCGCCGGGATGAGCCACCTCGCCGCGCAGCTCGGCACCCCGCGCGAGATCGCCCAACTCGCCCGCGCCGCACAGGAGGGCGCCCGCGGCCAGGTCACCGCCACCGCGCAGGCCATGTTCCACGCGGCGGAGGCCCGCGGCCACGCGCTGATGGGAGACGCACGGGCCTGCGGCGCCGCCGCGGGGCAGGCCGTGGAGGCGCTGGAACGCTCCGAACCGGGCGACGACCCCGACTGGATCCGGCACTTCGGCCCGGCCTACCTCGCCGACGAGCTCGCCCACTGCCACCGCGACCTCAACCAGGCGCCGCAGGCGGTCCGCCGCGCCGAGGAGGCACTGGCCGGGCACGCCCCCGACAAGGCCCGCCGCCGCGCCATCGGCCTGTTGCTGCTCGCCCAGGCCCAGGTCCAGCAGCGGGAGATCGAGCAGGCCTGCAGCACCGGCGCCCAGGCCGTCGAACTGCTCGCCACACTCCGCACGACCCGCGGCGCGGAGTACCTCGACGACCTCCGTCTGCGTCTGCAGCCGTACGCGGCGGAGAGCGCCGTCCGGGAGTTCGACGCCCGGCTCGAGGAGGAGGAACTGGCGGCGTGACGGCACGGGAGGACGGGGGCGTCGCGCGCCCCCGTCCGCCGAATCGTTACAGGAACGACATCAACCCAGCCCCAGGGGCACCCTGTTCCGCGGCAGAAGGCGCCCCGGACCCCGCAGGACCGACCGCGGCGTGGTGACGTCCCGAGCAGACCCGGTAGCGTGAGCCGACGATTCCGTAGCGACGGAGAAGGCAGAGGTACCGGTGATGCACGGCGGACGCGGTGACGAGGCGTATCCGGAGGTGCACGAGGGCGTGGTGCTGCCCGCGGACGGGGGCATACCCGGCCCGGGAGCGACCGCGGCATGGGGTGCAGGCCCCGCGGCCGGGCAGCCGTGGGGCGAGCAGCCCCAGGCGTACAACCCCCCGCAGCAGTCCCTCCCGGACACCGACGCCACACAGCTCTTCCCGCCGTACCCGCAGGCCCGGCCGCCCATGCCGGCCCACGCGCCGCAGCAGCCCCCGGCGCCCCAGTTCCAGCCCGGCCCCGTGGCGGACGCCACACAGGTCTTCCCGCCGTACCCGACGCCCGAGGCCGCGTACGGCATGCGTCCTGGAGACGCGGACGCCACCCAGCACCTGCCGCGCTTCGAGGACGCGCCGACCCCGCAGGGGGCCCCCGGGTACGGCTACCCGCACGAGGCCCAGCACCAGGGCCACCAGGGCCACGACGGGATGCCCCCGGCGCAGCAGCCCCACGACGACTTCGGGCACCTGTACCGCCAGGACGGCCCGCCCCCGCAGCAGCCCGGCTACGCCGCCGCCCCGGACTACGCACAGCCCGCCTACGGGCAGCGGGACCACGCGCCGCAGCCGTCCTACGGATACGACGAGCCCGCACCGACCCGCCGCAGGCTCACCCCGGCCGCGCTGATCGGCATCGTCGTCGGCGGCTGCGCCGTCGCGGGTCTCCTGGCGGGTGCCCTGATGAGCGGCGGGGACGACGACCCGGCCGCGGCCCAGTCCCCGGCGCCCTCGTCGAGCGCCTCCGCCCCGGCCTCCTCCGGCGGAGGCGGCGGCGAGAACGCGGCGGAGAAGCAGGCCAAGGGACTGGAGGCGCTGCTCAAGACGAGCGGCAGCAACCGCACCTCGGTGATCAACGCGGTCGCCGGCATCAAGGGCTGCCGGAACCTGGACGGGGCGGCCGCCGACCTGCGGGCCGCCGCTCAGCAGCGCAACGACCTGATGACGCAGTTGAAGTCGCTGCCGGTGGACAAGCTCCCCAACCACCAGGCCCTCACCGACGCCCTCAACAAGGCGTGGACGGCCTCCGCGGCCGCCGACAACCACTACGCGGCCTGGGCCGACCAGCTCAAGGGCGGCAAGAAGTTCTGCCGCCACGGCCAGGCGCGCCACACCGACCAGTACGCGGCGGGCAACACCCAGAGCGGCACCGCCTCGCAGGCCAAGGCCGCCGCGGCCGCGCTGTGGAACCCCATCGCCAAGAAGTACGGGCTGACGCAGCACCAGGGCGGTCAGCTCTGACGCGAACTCCCCCGGAGGCACCGGAGCGCCCCGCGGCCACGGCCGTCGGTGCCTCCGGCCGCCCGGTGGACTCCCGACGCCCGTGAAGGCCTGGGCGCCCGTCAGCCCGTGGCGTCCTCCAGGGTCTTCGTCACGTCCACGAAGCCCTTGCGGGCGGCGACGAGCCGGCCGTTCTCGACCTTCTGGAAGGTGACCCAGCCGTTGACCAGGCGCGGCTGCTCCATGACGGCGGCGGCGTCCTGCTCCCGCCAGCCGAGCGCGGGCGTGAGGCCGTCGGTGGAGACGTTGTGCGCCGCGTCCAGTGCCCTCTTCAGCGTCGTGGCCGTGATCGCCTGGTCCTTGCCCATCTTCTCGATGACCGCGGTGAGGGCGGTGTAGGCGATCCACGTGGTCTGCACGCCCGGGTCGTTCGGGTCCAGGTCGTTGTCGCCGAAGGCGTACCTCTTGATCGTGTTCCGCATCAGCGCCCAGCGGGTGTCGGAGGCCGGCGGGTACCAGCCGGTGATGTAGGCGCCCTCCAGCGGGCTGTTGGCGCCGCCGGTGCTGTCGAGGGTGGACTGCTGGACGCTGCCGAGGACGGAGGCGATCCGCGCCTTGGGACCCTGCTCGACGCCGGTGACCGGGTCCGTGGTGGTCGTGCGGCGGAAGGCGTCGAAGAAGGTGGCGGTCTTGTCGCCGAGCGCGGCGCTCACGCAGTCGCCGGGCTTGTTGGCGCCGATCGCCTGCCGGGAGACCGTGTTGTAGTCGGTCGCGTCCTCGGCGGTGCGCAGGTCGGCGGCACTGGTGCGGCCCGCGTCGCGCAGTCCGGCGTCGAGGAAGTGCGCGAAGATGTCGCCCGCGGCGGTGTCGGGGCGTATGAGGCTCACCTTGTCGCACTTGCCCGCCAGTTGACGGCCGGCACCGGCCATCAGCGCGGGCAGCCCGCCGTTGATGGGATAGGAGAGCGGGCTCTCGAACTCGTCCCGGGTGATGCCGTATCCGCCGAGGTACGGGATGCCCTCGGCCTCCAGCGTGGAGGTGAAGGCGGCGCCGTACTGGCTGTAGGAGCCGACGACGGCGACCGCGCCCTCTTCGGCGGCCCGCTCGGCGCAGTCGCCGGCGCCGAGCGAGTTGTTGTGGTCGTTGCAGGTGATGACCTTCAGCTCACGGCCGCCGATGCCGCCGCGGGCGTTGACGTACTTGGCGTAGGTCTTGGCCATGGCCGGCATGCCCGGCATGTTGGTCGCGTTGGTGTTCTGCGGTGCCCACGTCATGACCACGATCGGGCCCGTGGTGCCGTCGGTCCCCCCGGGGAGCGTGCCGCACCCGGCCAGCAGTGCGACTCCGGCCATCGCGGACACGAAGGGAACAGCTCTGCGTGTACGGCAATCACTCATGGAATGGGAAGATTCCGCGCTTCCCGCAACTCAGGGGTGAACGTGGGAGAACGGAGGGTCACCATCGGGTGAACAGAATGTGTGGAGCCGGGAGCACGTACGATCGTGCACTGTGCAGAGTACGGAGAAGTCTTCCCGCCGCGGCACCCGCTCCTCCACGATGGGGGGCATGCCGCTCAACGACATGCCCTGGTGGCGCTGGCGCGCGAACGTGCGCTCCGCGCTGCACATGATCAGCGACCCGGTGTTCCAGCGTGAGGTCTGGCTCGCGGGGCAGCCGGGCTACGGCGACGTGACCGACGCCGTCTACCGCCTGGTCGAGGACACCTGGCTGGACAACTGGTCCGCGGAGAAGTACGTCGGCACCGTCTTCCGGGACTCCCAGGAGGCCGCCCTGGTCGACGTGGCCGTGCTGCGGGTGCTGAAGATACTGCACCAGGTGGGTGCGGACGCCCCCGTCTCCGCGTATCTGGAGCACCACGCGTGGCCCGAGGCCGTGCGGGCCGCCCGCGAGGCGCACGTGCGGTTGGCGTCAGGGGACGGCGAGGACCCGGACACGCCGCCGCGCTCACTGGAAATCCTCAAGATCTACACACGCACGGCCTGAGCGCCGTCCGCGCTGCCGTCCGTGCCACCGCCCGCGCCGCGGCGCGGGCGGGGTGCCACCTGCGACGACACCCGGGGCGCCCGGCTGGCGGACGGCTTGGAACGGCACGGCGACTTTGTGCGACGCTAGCCCCGTGAACGCCGCCGACGAGTCGCAGCCGCAGCAGTACATCCTGACCCTGTCGTGCCCCGACAAGGCGGGCATCGTGCACGCCGTGTCGAGCTACCTCTTCATGACCGGGTGCAACATCGAGGACAGCCAGCAGTTCGGCGACCACGACACGGGGCTGTTCTTCATGCGGGTGCACTTCTCCGCGGGCCACCCGGTCACCGCCGAAAAGCTGCGGGCCAGCTTCGCGGCCGTCGCCGACGCCTACCGCATGGACTGGCAGATCACGCCCTCCGCCGAGCGGATGCGCATCATCCTCATGGTCAGCAAGTTCGGGCACTGCCTGAACGACCTGCTCTTCCGCACCAGCATCGGCGCGCTGCCGGTGGAGATCGCCGCCGTGGTCTCCAACCACACCGACTTCGCGGAGCTGGCGGGCTCCTACGACGTCCCCTTCCACCACATCCCGGTGACGAAGGAGAACAAGGCCGAGGCCGAGGCGGAACTGCTCTCCCTGGTGGAGAAGGAGAACGTCCAACTGGTCGTCCTCGCCCGCTACATGCAGGTCCTGTCGGACCACCTCTGCAAGGAGCTGTCCGGCCGGATCATCAACATCCACCACTCCTTCCTGCCCAGCTTCAAGGGCGCCCGGCCCTACCACCAGGCCCACGCCCGCGGGGTGAAGCTGATCGGCGCGACGGCGCACTACGTCACCGCCGACCTCGACGAGGGCCCGATCATCGAGCAGGAGGTCGAGCGGGTGGGCCACGAGGTCAACCCGGAGCAACTGGTCGCCATCGGCCGCGACGTGGAGTGCCAGGCCCTGGCGCGCGCCGTGAAGTGGCACAGCGAGCACCGCGTCCTGCTCAACGGCCGCCGCACCGTCGTCTTCGCCTGAGGCCGGGCCCGGCCCGGCAGGACAGCGCCGACGCCGCGGGGCTCAGGCCTGGCACACCGGCATTCCGGCGACGTCCGCCAGGAAGGTCTCGACCGCCGCGTACCAGGCCTCGGGCTGGTCCCAGGGGACGAGGTGGCCGGCGTCGGGGATCTCCGCGTACGAGCCGCGGGGCAGCGCGCGCACCATCTCCTGGGCCTCGGCGCGGCCCAGCTCGCCGTCCCAGCCGCGCACGACGAGCGCGGGGCAGGACACCCGGGCCAGCTCGTCCCAGTGGGCGTCGTGGATCCAGGACTCCCGGGAGCGCAGCATGTGCCGTCGCTCGAACACCGGGCGCCAGCCGTCGGCGTGCTCCTCCATCACCTCGGCGAAGAACTCCCCGCGGGCCGGGCGGGAGCCCTCCAGCCACGGATCCTCCTCGCCGAACCACCGGCGCACCGCGTCGGGGCCGGAGAAGGGCAGCGGCCAGGCCCCGAACCAGTCCTCCCAGTGGCGCTGGCTGGCCTCCCCGAGGGCCACCGCCCGCATGTCGCACAGGACGACGCCCCGCACCAGCGACGGCCGGCGCGCGGCGAGCTGCCAGGCCGTGAGGGCGCCCATGGAGTGCCCCACGACGGTGACCGGGGCGAGCCCCAGCTGTTCGACGACGGCGGCGGCGTCGGCCACGTAGGCGTCCCGGGTGTACGGCCCCTCGGGCTTGGCACTGCGCCCGTGGCCGCGCTGGTCGAGTGCCACCACACGGTGGCGGGCGGCGAGCCTGCGGGCGGTGCCGGCCCACTGGGAGGCGCGTCCCATCAGGCCGTGCAGCAGCAGGACGGCGGGCCGCAGCGCCTCCTCGGGCGCCGCTCCGGGCCCGTCGGCGTACTCCCACGCCGTGAGCGGGAGGCCGCCCGCTCCGGTGACTTCGACGCGCCTGGCCATGTGCCGCACCCCCTGGTACGTGACGTTCAGACCCCCACGCTATCGAAACCCTGTTCGATTCGCGTCTTCACGCGCGCAACACCGCTCTTTCGAGTGACAACGCTCAAGGATTGCCGGAGCGCGCCGAGGGGAGGACTTCAGCGGGACGCGGTCCGGCGGGGAAGACGGGCAGCGGGGAGCCACCCGGACAGCTCGGGGATCCGGGTGGGCTCCACGGGGACCCAGGGGAGGGGACGGGGGAATCGGGGGAGGAAGGGACTCCGGCGCAAGGGGAGGCGCCGGGGTCCCTCGGACAACCAAACCGGCACCGCCCGCGAGCGCGCCGGAACCCGGGGCGACCCGCCCGACCCGCGACACGACTCAGCACGCCACGGCGCAGCGCAGCGCCACGTGACGTGACGCGACGCCGCGAAGATCCTTGAGGCCGGCCCTACCGCTTGGCGACGAACACGTGCGACGCGGTCTCCGTGCTCAGCTCCGCCGCCTCGCCGCCGCTGCCGACCAGCACACCGCCCGCCGACGGGGTCACCGACACCACCGCGCCCGGCTGCACACCGGCCCGCCGCAGCGTGTACATCAGCTGGGCGTCCGTCTGGATGGGCTCGCCGATCCGCCGCACGACCACGCTCGCACCCGCCTGGCCCGTCTCCAGGTCGGTCAGGCTGACCATGCCCTCGTCCAGGAACGGGTCCGCGCCGTCCTTCTCGCCCAGCTCCTCCAGGCCCGGGATCGGGTTGCCGTAGGGGGACTCCGTGGGGTGCCGCAGCAGTTCGAGGACGCGGCGTTCGACCGCCTCGCTCATCACGTGCTCCCACCGGCACGCCTCGGCGTGCACGTGCTCCCACTCCAGCCCGATGACGTCGACCAGGAGGCACTCGGCCAGCCGGTGCTTGCGCATCACGCGCGTCGCGATCCGCCGGCCCTCGGAGGTCAGCTCCAGATGCCGGTCGCCCGCGACGTGCACCAGCCCGTCCCGCTCCATGCGCGCGACGGTCTGACTGACCGTCGGTCCGCTTTGGTCGAGCCGTTCGGCGATTCGGGCGCGCATGGGGACCACACCCTCCTCCTCCAGCTCAAGGATGGTGCGGAGATACATCTCCGTCGTGTCGATCAGTCCGGACATGCGTGCCCCTCGATGGCTCGTACGTGGCCCTGGACTCAATTCTGACGCATGCGACCGACAACCGGGGCCCTGTGGTTGACAGGCGGACGCCGCGGCAGCACGGTTCTCGGCATGACCGATCTGGCCGCCACATATTTCGATGCCGCCATCGCACTGCTCAGGCGGGTGAGGGACGAGGAGTCCGCGGGGATCGAGGCGGCCGCTGCCGCGCTCGCGGACACCGTGGCGGCCGGGGGGCGGGTGTTCGCCTACGGTGCCGGGCACTCCGCGCTCCCCGCCCAGGACGTCGTCTACCGCGCGGGCGGCCTCGCCCTGGTGAACCTGCTGGCCGTGCCCGGCGCGGTCGGCGTGGACGTCGTCCCCGCCACGCTCGGCAGCGCGCTCGAACAGGTCGGCGGCCTGGCCCGGGTCGTACTGCGCAGCTCCCCCGCGCGGGCGGGCGACCTCCTGGTGATCATCTCCCTCTCCGGCCGCAACCCGCTCCCCGTGGAGATGGCGCAGGAGGCCAAGGCACTTGGGATGACGGTGATCGGCGTCACATCCGTGGCGTACGCCAAGGAGACGCACTCCCGGCACGCGAGCGGCACCTTCCTGAAGGACCACTGCGACGTCGTCGTGGACAGCAAGATCGCACCGGGCGACGCGGAGCTGTCCGTGCCGGGCATCCCGGCGCCGTTCGGCCCGGCCTCCACCGTGGTGACGAGCGCGCTGATGCAGGCCGTCGTGGCGACGGCCGCGGCGGACCTGGCGGAGCGCGGCGTCACCCCGCCCATGCTCCGCTCGGGCAACGTCGACGGCGGCCACGAGTGGAACGCGAAGGTCTTCGAGGAGTACGCGGACCGGATCTTCTACCGCCGCTGAGCCCGCGGTCAGGCCCGCGGCGCCAGGTCGAGGCAGGCCGCCACGCGCAGCGCGACGTCCTCGGCGAAGGCGGCGTCCGCCCGGTCGAAGGGACGGCGGCCCGTGCCGCGCAGGAAGGTGAGCACGCCGAGCGTGCGGCCCCGGCTGCGCAGCACCGCGCACAGTCCGTGGACGGTTCCGTCGGGCCAGCGCCGGGCGGCGGCCCAGCTGTCGACCTGGGCCCGTGAGGCGGGCTCGGCGGCCGCCGCCCCGAAGCCGGCCCGGACGGAGCCGGTGCGGGCGACCGCCTGCAGGGCCGGATGCCCCTCCCCGTACCGCACCGGGATGCCGCCCGACACCGGCAGGCAGGGCCCCGCGCCGCCGGAGGGCGTGGCGGCGGCCCGGACCAGGCGCGCCCCGTCGGGCGCCAGCACGTCGAGCAGCGCGTGCTCGGCGAATCCGGCGAGGGAGAAGTCCACGTAGCAGGTGGCGGCCTCCAGGGGCTCCTCGCACTCGGCGACGGCCAGCGCGGCGCGGTGCAGCTGGTTGCTGCGGAAGCGCAGCCGCGCCGCCTCCTGCTCGGCGACCTTGATGTCGGTGACGTCGTGGAAGAGCCACCCCACGCCGAGCGGGACCGGCTCCTCCCCCAGCGGCGAGCCGAGCCGCACGAAACCGCTGCGCCAGCAGCAGCGTGTGCCCTCGTCCGCCCGCAGACCCACCCACAGCTCGCTGGGCGCGGGGGGCGCGCCCTCGGCGAGCACGTGCTGCAGGGCGCTCTCCAGCTCCTCGACGCCCTGGTCGAGGAAGTCGCCCAGCGGTCTCCCGAGCGGCGCGTCCCGGCTGGTGCGCAGCACGCGGGCGGCGTACGCGTTGACGACGACGGGACGCAGGTCGGCGTCGACGAGGACGACCCCGCACGGCGCGTCGTCGAAGAGCGCCTCGCTGAGGGCTATCGAGCGCTCCAGGTCGATCTGGGCGTGCACCTCGGAGAACGCGCAGTAGACGCCCGCGGGGCGCCCGTCTGAGCCGTGCACGGCGGCGGCCTGGGTCCGCACCAGCACCCGGCGGCCGTCCTTGGTCAGCAGCGCGAACTCGTGGACCTGGCGGCCGTCCGCGGCCATGGCGCCCAGCAGCCGCTCGCGCACCTCCTCGGCGTCGGCGGTGCGCGCGGCCCAGCCGGCGAATCCGCGCCGG
Source organism: Actinacidiphila glaucinigra (assembly GCF_900188405.1). Lineage (GTDB taxonomy): Bacteria > Actinomycetota > Actinomycetes > Streptomycetales > Streptomycetaceae > Actinacidiphila > Actinacidiphila glaucinigra. The sequence continues at coordinate 346,855 of NZ_FZOF01000002.1, forward strand.
CCCACTGCCTCCTCCGCCGTCCAGCCCAGGATGCGGGCGGCCTCGGAGTTCCAGTGCGTGATCACTCCGTCGCGGTCCAGGGCACAGAGTCCGGCCTCCATGCCGTCGAGGAGCGCGGCGAGCAGCTGCGGCGTCGCATCGAATGACTGCACGTCTGGACATTCAACCCCTGTGTGACCGGCGACACGCGAACTTCACGAAATTCGGCGGCCTCGGTGCCGCGGTTCACGGGGCGGAAAAAAACCACTTGTCGTCCGGCGGACCGTTTCCTAGGGTTGCGAGCACACACGAAGGGAGGTGGTCCGGAGAATGAGTTCCCATCGGACGCGTGAGGTGACTGCGGGCTGACGCCTGCGCTCCTCGCCTGCGCGCGATGTGCGTAGCGGGCCAATTCCATCGCAGTCACCCGACCCGCGGGCTCGTCGGATTCGTCCGGCCGATGCCCGGACGGTTCGCCGTCCGGGGAGCAGCCCGCGGGTCGCCTGCGTTCTCCCCCGCCCTCGCCCGCCGGCATCCGGCTCGGCATTCGGCCCGGCGCCCGGCCCGCCCCTCAGGGCGACAGGCGCCGCACCGTCCAGCCGCCCTCCGCGGCCGTGTACACCAGCCGGTCGTGCAGCCGGTTCTCCCGCCCCTGCCAGAACTCCACGCTGCGCGCGACCACCCGGAAGCCTCCCCAGTGGGGCGGCACCGGCACGTCCGTGCCCTCGGGGTAGCGGGCCGCCAGCTCCTCGTAGCGGTGCTCCAGCTCCTCCCGCGCGCCCACCACCGAGGACTGCTCGCTCGCCCAGGCGCCGATCCGCGAGCCGTGCGGCCGGCTGCGGAAGTAGGCCTCGGTCTCCTCGCGGGAGACGCGCTCGGCGGCGCCCGCCACGATGACCTGGCGCGCGATCGGGTGCCAGGGGAAGAGCAGCGAGGCGTAGGGCCGCTCGGTGAGTTCGCGGCCCTTCCTGGAGCCGTAGTTGGTGAAGAAGACGAAGCCGCGGTGGTCGTAGCTCTTCAGCAGGACCGTCCGCGAGCTGGGCAGGCCGTCGGCCCCCGCGGTGGAGACCACCATGGCGTTGGGCTCGTCGACGCGGGCGTTGACGGCATCGGCGAACCAGTGCGCGAACTGCGTGTACGGGTCGCCGGCCAGCTCGGCCTCGGTCAGTCCGCGGGCGCGGTACTGCTTGCGCATGGCGGCGGGGTCGTGGTGGCTGTGCTGCACCCGCACATCTTGCAGCACGGCGGCGGCACCGTGTGCCGTACGGTGCGCCGGACGCCGTGCGTGAGGTCCGCCGCAACATGTGCCGGACCTCACGCTTCACGTCACCTGCGGGAGGGGACAGACTTACAGGCCGGGTATCTGTGCCCTCTCGACATCGGGGGATATCGTGCGGGGCACCCAGTGCCGAACCCCATGCCCCACCCCGTGTGCCACAAGCACCACTCGATCGTCGACCGCATCAAGAGGAGCCGCCTGATGTCCGACTTCGTACCCGGACTCGAGGGAGTCGTCGCCTTCGAGACGGAGATCGCCGAACCCGACAAGGAAGGCGGCGCCCTGCGCTACCGCGGGGTGGACATCGAGGACCTGGTGGGCCACGTCTCCTTCGGGAACGTGTGGGGCCTGCTGGTCGACGGTGCCTTCAACCCCGGCCTCCCCCCGGCCGAGCCCTTCCCGATCCCCGTGCACTCCGGCGACATCCGCGTCGACGTCCAGTCGGCGCTGGCGATGCTCGCGCCGGTGTGGGGGCTGCAGCCGCTGCTGGACATCGACGCCGAGCAGGCCCGCGAGGACCTGGCGCGCGCGGCCGTGATGGCGCTGTCGTACGTGGCACAGTCGGCGCGCGGCCAGGGGCTGCCGATGGTGCCGCAGCGGGAGATCGACAAGGCGCAGTCGGTCGTCGAGCGCTTCATGATCCGCTGGCGCGGCGAGCCCGACCCGAAGCACGTCGCGGCCGTCGACGCCTACTGGACCTCCGCCGCCGAGCACGGCATGAACGCGTCCACCTTCACCGCCCGGGTGATCGCCTCCACCGGTGCCGACGTGGCCGCGGCGCTGTCCGGCGCGGTCGGCGCCATGTCCGGCCCGCTGCACGGCGGCGCTCCCTCGCGCGTGCTGGGGATGATCGAGGAGATCGAGCGCACCGGCGACGCCGAGGCGTACGTGAAGCAGGCCCTGGACAAGGGCGAGCGTCTGATGGGCTTCGGCCACCGCGTCTACCGTGCCGAGGACCCGCGGGCGCGGGTGCTGCGCCGTACGGCCAGGGAGCTGGGCGCCCCCCGCTACGAGATCGCGGAGGCGCTGGAGAAGGCCGCCCTGGAGGAGCTGCACTCCCGCCGCCCGGACCGCGTCCTGGCGACCAACGTGGAGTTCTGGGCCGCGATCATCCTGGACTTCGCCGAGGTCCCGGCCCACATGTTCACCTCGATGTTCAGCTGCGCCCGCACCGCGGGCTGGTCGGCGCACATCCTGGAGCAGAAGCGCACCGGCCGCCTGGTGCGCCCCTCGGCCCGCTACGTCGGCCCGGGCTCCCGCGACCCGCGCGAGGTCGAGGGCTACGCGGACATCGCACGCTAGTCCCGTGCGGTGCACCCTGGGGGCATGAGGCTGTTCGTGGCCGTCGTGCCCCCCAGGTCCGCCCTCGCCGAACTGGGGGGCGCCGTGGACGCCCTCCGCGACCTGCCGGGCGCGGAAGGGCTGCGGTGGACGGAGCGTGCCGGGTGGCACGTGACGCTGGTGTTCCTGGGCGAGGTGGACGAGGACGTGCTGCCGGCCCTGTCCGAACGGCTGGAGCGGGCGGCGCGCCGCCACCCACCCTGCCGGATCTCGCTGACCGGCGGGGGCCGCTTCGGGGACCGCACGCTGTGGGCCGGTCTGGACGGCGACGACCTGGGCCGCGCGGCCGCGGGCGCGGAGGCCGCCGCCCGGCGGGCGGGCGTCCACCACGAGGACGCGCACGGCCGCTTCCACGCCCACCTCACGCTCGCCCGGCAGCGCGCCGGGCGCACCAGGGTGGGCCTGCGGCCCTTCACGGACGCCCTCACGCAGTTCGCGGGGACACCGTGGACGGCGGCGGCGATCTCCCTGGTGCGGAGCCATCCGCCCACCCCGGGGGTGCCGGGGGCCCAGCCGCGGTACGAGACGGTGCGGACCTGCCCGCTGGGGCACTGAGGCCGCCCCGTTAACCTCGATGTGTGGACCCGAAGACCCGTACCCGAGTAATGACCGCCGCCCTCGCCCTGCTGGTGGTCGTGGTGATCGTCGGCACGTTCGTGCGCGGCTAGCCGGGCCGGGCGACCGAACGGCCGGAGGGTCCGGGCGCCTCAGGCGCCGGCGTACACCCTCTCGACGAATTCCGCGACCTGTTCGTCGGTGAGGTGGCGGGCCAGGTCGGCCTCGGTGATGATGCCGATCAGCTTCTTGTCCTCGACGACCGGGAGCCGCTTGATGCGGTGCGACTCCATCTCGGTGAGGACGTCGGAGACGTCGGCTTCGGCGTCGATCCAGCGGGGGGTCCCCTCGCACAGGTCGCCGCAGGTCACCTTGGAGGGGTCGCGTCCGGCGGCGATGCACTTGGTGACGATGTCCCGGTCGGTGATGATGCCGCACATCCGGTCGTTCACGTCGTGGACCGGCAGCGCGCCGACGTTGAGCTCGCGCATCAGCTGCGCGGCCCGGTCGAGAGTCTCGGTCGCCGGTATCGCACGGGCGCCGGGGTGCATGATCTCTTTGGCTGTGGTCATACCCTCATCGTGCGCCCGACCGGGTGAATCTGCGACCGGGCGCACGACGGGGCGGGGACCGCGGACGCCTACCAGGCGAAGGCCTCCGGGGACGGGCCGGGACCGGGGAAGATCTCGTCCAGCTCGGCGAGGAGTTCCGCGGGCAGTTCCAGTTCCACCGCGCGCAGCGCGGAGTCCAGCTGCTCGCGGGTGCGCGGGCCGACGATCGGGCCCGTGATGCCGGGACGGCCCAGCAGCCAGGCCAGGGCGACGTCACCGGGCTGCAGCCCGGCCTTGTCGACCGCGTCCTCGTACCGCTGCACCTGCTCGCGCAGGGCGCTGTCCTTCAGCGAGTCGGCGCTGCGGCCGGAGGTGGAACGGGCGCCGCCGCCCTCCCGCTCCTTGCGCAGCGCGCCGCCCAGCAGACCGCCGTGGAGCGGCGACCAGGGGATGACGCCGAGGCCGTACTCCTGCGCGGCCGGGATGACCTCCATCTCGGCGCGGCGCTCGACCAGGTTGTACAGGCACTGCTCGCTGACCAGACCCAGCGAGTGGCGCCTGGCGGCGGCCTCGTTGGCCTTGGCGATGCCCCAGCCGGAGAAGTTGGACGACCCGGCGTAGAGGACCTTGCCCTGCTGCACCAGGACGTCGATCGCCTGCCAGATCTCCTCCCACGGCGTCGCGCGGTCGATGTGGTGGAACTGGTAGACGTCGATGTGGTCGGTGCCCAGGCGCTTCAGGCTCGCCTCGGCGGCACGTCGGATGTTGAGCGCGGAGAGCTTGTCGTCGTTCGGCCAGGGGGCGCCGTCGGCGCCCATGTTGCCGTAGACCTTGGTCGCCAGGACGGTCTTGTCACGGCGGCCGCCGCCCTTGGCGAACCAGCTGCCGATGATCTCCTCGGTACGGCCCTTGTTCTCGCCCCAGCCGTAGACGTTGGCCGTGTCGAAGAAGTTGACGCCCGCGTCGAGCGCGGCGTCCATGATGGCGTGGCTGTCGGCCTCGTCCGTCTGCGGGCCGAAGTTCATCGTTCCCAGTACGAGCCGGCTGACCTTGAGTCCGGTGCGTCCGAGCTGTGTGTACTCCATGGGACACAAGCCAAGCCGTTGGAGTGCGCTCGAATCAAGCGGAGTTGAGGGGGTGTCGGTAGGGCGCCCCCAGCCCCCACGCCTGGTGCGCGGCGTCGGCGAACGCGGCGGCCAGCCGGTGCTCCCCGGAGGCGTTGGGGTGGGTGCCGTCGTAGGTGTCCCGGGCGATGTCGTACCCGGCCGGGCGGGAGGCCAGCAGCAGCGGGGAGGCCGGGGTGCCCAGATCCGCGACCGCCTTGGCCAGGCGGGTGTTGAACTCCTCGCACTGCGAACCGAATCCGGGGTCCTGGTCGCAGCGCGAGTTGGGTATGACCGGCAGCAGCACTGCGGCGACCCGGGGGTTGGCGGCCCGCGCCCGCGCGACGAACAGCCGCACGTTGGCCTCGGTCTGCCCGGGGTTGGTGTAGAAGCCGAGGTCGATCAGGCCGAGCGACACCAGCAGCACGTCGGGGCGGTGCTCCCGCACGGCGCCCTCGATCAGCGGCGCCATGTGCAGCCATCCCTCGCCCCAGCCCGCGAGGTGGCGGCGCGCGGAGACGGGGAAGTCGGGGTCGGCGTAGTGCTGGGAGACGGCCGCGTCGGCGGTGGGGTCGTACAGCGCGGTCCGCGGGCCGACGATCGCGAAGTCCTCGCCCTCCGTGCCCAGCGACCGCAGGTGCCGCCACATGCGGTAGCGCCAGGTGTGCTCCCCCGCGCTGCCGATGGTCATCGAGTCGCCGACGAACATCCACGCCGTGCGGCGTCCGGGCGTGCGGCGGGGCCCGTCACCGGGGCCGTGGGGAGCACTGGACATGGAGGGGATCTTAGGGCCCGCGGGCCCGTCGGCGGGGCCCTGACCTCGGGTCCGGCGATGTCGGGACCGTCACTGCCGAGGGCCGGCGCGCACGGCCCGCCCCCGGGGATTGGCCCAGTGGCACAACCCTTGAATGGCCCTGCTGAGTGGGCCGTTCCGTTCCTAGGGTGACGGGCATGACGCACTCGGTCGACTTCTACTTCGATCCCATCTGCCCCTTCGCCTGGATCACCTCCCGCTGGATCCTCGAGGTCGAACGGGAACGCGAACTGCGCCTGCGCTTCAGGGTGATGAGCCTTTCCGTGCTGAACGAGGGCCGCGAGGGCCTGCCCGAGCGCTACGAGCGGCTGCTGAGCACCGGCTGGGGCCCGGTGCGGGTCTGCGTCGCCGCCGCCCGGCACCACGGGGAGCACGTGCTGCGCGAGCTGTACACGGCGCTCGGCACCCGGCTGCACGTGCAGGACCGCCCGGCCTCCGACGAGGTGCTGCGCGAGGCGCTGGCGGAGGCGGGCCTGCCGCCGGAGCTGGCGGAGGCCGCGGGTGGCACCGCGTACGACGAGGAGCTGCGCCGGAGCCACCACGAGGGCATGGACCCGGTCGGGGAGGAGGTCGGCACGCCCACCCTGCACATCGACGGGGCCGCCTTCTTCGGCCCCGTCCTCACCTCGATCCCGCGCGGCGAGGAGGCGGCGCGGCTCTTCGACGGGGTGCGGGCGCTGGCCGGCCACCCGGCCTTCTTCGAGCTGAAGCGCAGCCGCACCGGCGGCCTCGACTTCGCCTGAGCCGTCGTGCACCTGGCAGGCTTGGCGCATGCGCCCACTGCTCGCCGCGGCCGCGGCCTCCGTCCTCGTCATGGGTCCCCTGGTCGGCACCGCGGCCGCCGACGACGGGGAGTCCGTGGCCTTCACGATGTCGGACCCGCGGATCACCGAGTCGAGCGGCCTGGTCGCCAGCCGTCTCCACAAGGGCGTCTACTGGACGCACAACGACAGCGACGACGGCCCGTACGTCTACGCCGTCGACTCCGCGACGGGGAAGACGGTCGCCACCGTCACCCTGCGCGGCGTGGGCAGCCCGCGCGACGTCGAGGCGATCTCGATGGGCCCGGACGGCGCCCTCTACGTCGGCGACATCGGCGACAACCTCGACGGCTCCTGGCCGCACGTGTGGATCTACCGCTTCCCGGAGCCGAAGCGGCTGGCGGACCAGACGGTGACCGCGACGCAGTTCACCGTCACCTACGACAAGGGCCCGCGCAACGCCGAGGCGATGATGGTCGACCCGAAGACCGGGCGGGTGTACATCGCGAGCAAGAACGAGGACGGCGGCGGCCTCTACGAGGGCCCGGCGAAGCTCTCCGCGAGCGGCACCAACGTCTTCCGGCGGATCGCGGACATCCCGCTGTGGATCACCGACGGCGCCTTCTCCCCGGACGGCAGCCGGCTGGTGCTGCGCGGCTACTTCGGCGCCCTGATGTACCGCTGGTCCGACGGCACGGCGCGCCGGATCGACCAGATGCACGTGCCACTGCAGCGGCAGGGCGAGTCCGTCGCCTTCACCCCGGACGGCCGGTCCCTGATGTACGGCAGCGAGGGCACGGACAGCGAGGTCTGGCGCTCGCCGCTGAGCGGGGACGACCTGCCGGAAGCCGCCCGCCGTGCGGCCTCCTCCTCGCCCGGGTCCCCGGGGAGTTCCTCGGCGGACGCCGTGGGTTCCGGCGCGGACGAGCCCGGTTCGACCCGGCAGTTCACGCTGGGCGCCGTCACCCTGGCCGCGATCGCCGCGCTGCTGATCGGGGTGCGCCGGCTGCTGCGCCGGGAGCGCTGAGGCGCCGCGGGAACGCCGACGGGCGGGGCGGTCGCCCCGCCCGTCGGCGGTGGTGGCCCCGTGGGGCCGGGGTCAGAGCCGCTCGATGACGAAGTCGACGCAGGCGGTCAGGGCCTCGACGTCCGCGGGCTCCACGGCCGGGAACATCGCGACGCGCAGCTGGTTGCGGCCCAGCTTGCGGTACGGCTCGGTGTCGACGACGCCGTTGGCGCGCAGCACCTTGGCGATCGCGGCGGCGTCGACGTCGTCGTTGAAGTCGATCGTGCCGACGACCTGCGAGCGCTTGGCCGGGTCGGTGACGAACGGGGTGGCGTGCTTGGAGTCCTCGGCCCAGCCGTACAGGTTGCGGGAGGAGGCGGCGGTGCGGCCCACCGCCCAGTCGAGGCCGCCCTGGCCGTTGATCCACTCCAGCTGGTCGTTCAGCAGGAACAGGGTGGCGAGCGCCGGGGTGTTGTATGTCTGGTTCTTCTTCGAGTTGTCGATCGCGGTCGGCAGGTCGAAGAAGGCCGGGATGTGCCGGCCGGACGCGGCGATCCGCTCGGCGCGCTCCAGGGCGGCCGGGGAGAACGCGGCGATCCACAACCCGCCGTCGGCGGCGAAGGACTTCTGCGGGGCGAAGTAGTAGACGTCGGTCTCGGCGATGTCGACCGGCAGGCCGCCCGCGCCGGAAGTGGCGTCGACCAGGACGAGGGCGCCCTCGTCGGCGCCGGCGACCCGCTTCAGCGGCATCGCGACACCGGTGGAGGTCTCGTTGTGGGTGAAGGCGTAGACGTCCACGCCCGCCTCGGCGACGGCCTCGGGGTGCGAGCCCGGGTCGGCGGAGATCACGGTCGGCTCGTCCAGCCAGGGCGCCAGCTTGGCGGCCTTGGCGAACTTGGAGGAGAACTCGCCGAAGCTGAGGTGCTGCGACCTGCGCTCGATCAGGCCATGGGTGGCGATGTCCCAGAAGGCGGTGGAGCCGCCGTTGCCGAGCACCACCTCGTAGCCCTCGGGGAGCGCGAACAGCTCGCGGATGCCGTCCCGGACCCGGCCGACCAGGTCCTTCACCGGCGCCTGCCGGTGAGAGGTGCCCATCAGCGAGGTGCCGGTCGCGGCCAGCGCGCTGAGCGCCTCGGGCCGCACCTTGGAGGGGCCCGAACCGAATCGTCCGTCGGCGGGCTTGATGTCAGCGGGAATCTGGATCTCGGCCACGTTCGCAGCGTAGTGCGTGACGACCCCGTCACGGGGCTCCGTTCCATCCGGTGAGACATGCGCCGCGGTGGGGCAGGCTGAGGGGCATGGCGGACGATCTGCGGCACGCACTGCGCCGCGACCTGGAGCGGGCCGTACGCGGCGAGGTCTCCTTCGACGCGCAGAGCAGGGCGCTGACCACGATGGACGCGTCCAACTACCGGCGCGTCCCGGTGGCCGTGGTCGCGCCGTACGACGCCGACGACGTGGCCGCGGCGCTCGCCGTGTGCCGGTCGCACGGGGTGCCGGTGGTGCCGCGCGGCGGCGGGACGTCGATCGCCGGGCAGGCCACGGGCACGGGCGTCGTGCTCGACTTCACCCGCCACATGCACCGGATCGTGTCACTCAGCCCCGAGGCGTTGACGGCCCGTGTGCAGCCGGGGGTGGTCCTGGACGATCTGCGGCGCGCCGCCGCCGCGCACGGGCTGACCTTCGGCCCCGATCCGTCCACCCACAGCCGCTGCACCCTCGGCGGGATGATCGGCAACAACGCGTGCGGCGCGCACTCCGTCGCCTGGGGCACCACCGCCGACAACGTCCGGGCCCTGGAGTGCCTCACCTACGGCGGCGAGCCGCTGCGCACCGCCGAACCGCTCCGCGCCGACCTGCGGGAACTGGTGGACGGCCATCTCGCCCTGCTGCGCACCGGCTACCCGCAGCAGCTCCCCCGGCGCATCTCCGGCTACGCCCTGGACGCCCTGCTCCCCGAACGCGGCCGGGACCTGGCCCGTGCCCTGACCGGCAGCGAGGGCACGCTCGCCGTGATCACGGAGGCCGAGGTCCGGCTGGTGCCCGCGCCCCCGGTGCGGGTCCTGGTCGTCCTCGGCTACCCGGACGAGGGTGCCGCCGCCGACGCCGCGAACGGCCTGCTGCCGTACGGCCCGCTGACCGTGGAGGGCATGGCCGCCGACCTGGTGGGCGGGGAAGCCGCCGAACTGCTGCCCCGGGGCGGCGCGTGGCTCTTCGTCGAGATGCCCGGCACCGGCGAGGCGGAGGCGCTGCGGCGGCTCGCGGACGCGGTCGGCTCGGTCGTCGTGACCGACCCCGTCGCGCAGCGCGCGCTGTGGCGGATCCGCGAGGAGGCCGCCGGGACGGCCACCCGCACCCCGGGGGGCGCGGAGGCCTGGCCGGGCTGGGAGGACTGCGCCGTGCCCCCCGCGCGGCTCGGCGCCTACCTGCGCGACTTCCGTTCGCTGCTGCGCGAGTACGGCCTGCACGGCACCCCGTACGGGCACTTCGGCGACGGCTGCATCCACGTGCGCATCGACTTCGACCTGCTCGGCGCGGCCGGTGTGGCCCGCTTCCGGCGCTTCTCCGAGGACGTCGCGGACCTCGTCGTCGCCCACGGCGGCTCGCTGTCCGGGGAGCACGGCGACGGGCAGGCCCGCGCGGAGCTGCTGCCCCGGATGTACGGGGAGGAACTCGTCGCCCTCTTCGGCCGGTTCAAGGACGCGCTGGACCCGGCGGGCGGCCTCAACCCCGGCATGCTCGTACGGCCCGCCCCCCTCGACGGCAATCTGCGCTTCGCGGTCCTGCCGCGCCGGCCGGTCGACGTCGCCTTCGGCTACCCCCAGGACGGCGGGGACTTCTCGGCGGCGGTGCGCCGCTGCGTCGGCGTCGCCAAGTGCCGTGACACGGGCGGGGGTCCGGGGGAGGGCGTGATGTGCCCCTCGTACCGGGCGACGCGCGAGGAGCGGCACTCCACCCGCGGCCGGGCCCGGCTGCTGCACGAGATGCTCGCCGGCGAGGTCGTCACCGGCGGCTGGCGCTCGCCGGAGGTCGCGGACGCCCTCGACCTGTGCCTGTCGTGCAAGGGCTGCCGCACGGACTGCCCGGTCGGCGTCGACATGGCCACCTACAAGGCGGAGTTCCTGCACCACCACTACCGGCGGCGGCCGCGGCCCGCCTCCCACTACCTGATGGGCGGGCTGCCGACCTGGCTGCGCGCGGCGGCCCCGGCCGCCGGGACCGTGAACGCCCTCGCCCGGGTGCGGCCCTTGGCGGCCCTGGCCAGGCGGGCCGCGGGGGTCGCGCCCGAGCGGGAGCTGCCGCTGCTGGCCGAGGAGTCCTTCGTACGCTGGTGGCGGCGGCAGGAGGAGGAGGAGGAGGAGCCGCCGGCACCGGGGGCGGGCGCGGGGGCGACCGTGGTGCTGTGGCCGGACACCTTCACCGACCGCTTCTCCCCCGAGGTGGGCCGCGCCGCCGTGCGCGTCCTCCAGGCGGCCGGGTTGCGGGTCGTACTGCCGCCCGGGCGTGTGTGCTGCGGCCTGACCTGGGTCTCGACCGGCCGGCTCGACCGGGCCCGCCGGGTGATGCGCCGCACGGTACGGCGGATGGCGCCGGTGGTGGCCGCGGGGCGTCCCGTCGTCGTGCTGGAACCGAGCTGCGCGGCGGCGCTCCGCACCGATCTGCCCGAACTCCTGGGCACCGACGAGGCGGCGGCCCTGGCCGGTTCCGTACGCACCTTCGCACAGGTGCTGGAGGAGGCGGCGCCCGGCTGGACGCCGCCGCGCCTCGACCGGGCCGTCACCGGCCAGACCCACTGCCACCAGCACGCCGTCCTCGGTGACGCCGCCGAGCGCCGGCTGCGGGCCCGCGCCGGACTCAACGGCTCCCTGGCCTCGGGTTGCTGCGGTCTGGCCGGAAACTTCGGCTTCGAACGCGGCCACTACGAGGTCTCCGTCGCCTGCGCCGAGGACCGTCTCCTCCCCGCCGTGCGCGCCGCCCGCCCCGGCACGGCCGTCCTGGCGGACGGCTTCTCCTGCCGCACCCAGCTCGCCCAGCTCGCCGGGGTGCGGGCCCGGCACCTCGCGGAGCTGCTGGCGGACGGGCTGTGAGCAGCGGGCCGGGGAAAAGCGGGCGGGCTCAGAACTCCGCGGTGTCCAGCTCCAGTCCGAAGGGCTCGGGCAGCCGCAGCGGCGTGCCGAAGGGGTGCGGGCCGTCCACCGACCGGTAGCCGAGCTCCCCCGGCTCCGCGTACAGGGTGCAGCTGCGCTCCTGCCGGTCGACGAGGAGGTACAGCGGGGCGCCGTACTCGGCGTAGCGGCGGCGTTTGACGATTCGGTCGGTGTCGCCGTTGGACTCGGAGGTCACCTCCACCACCAGCAGGGTCTGGTGGGGGACGAGAGCGTCGGCTTCCGCCAGGTCTTCCGGCACGACGGCCAGGTCCGGCACGTACCAGTTGCCACTGCCGGGAAGGTCCAGGTTCCCCGAGCCCGAGAGGCAGCCCATCTTCTGCACGACGGGGTCGATCTGCCGACGGATCATGGCTGCGGCCTTCTCATGCCCCCACGTAGGTGGCACCACTTGCTGGATGGCCCCCTCGACGATCTGCACCCGGTCCCCCCCGTGGTGCCGGATCGCGTACTTGAGCGCGGTTTCCGGGTCGTCCGGCGCGTACGAACCGGCGGCCGCCCGAGGCGCCCAGTGGGGCTGTGAGCTCATCGGTCCTCCAGGGGGCTCCGCACACGCGACTGACGACACCTCCGATTCTCACGCAGCCGCCGCCCGTCCGGGGCGCCCCGATCGCACATTCACTCGAAACGATGAAGCACCCCCGAGGTCACCGACGCCGGCACCAGGGTCACGGCACCAGCACGAGCCTCCCCCGCACGCCCCCCTCCGCGAGGCGCGCGTGGGCCTTCGCGGCCTCCTCCAGCGGGTAGGTGTCGGCCACCCGCGTGGTGAGCACGCCCCGGTCCAGCAGGGCCACGAGTTCCGCGAGGCGCCCGCCGTCCGGCTGGACCTGCACGGCGGCGACGCGGATGCCGCGCACGGCGGCGGGCACCGCGTCGGGCCGGACGGTGACGTAGCCGCCGCCGTCCGGTACGGCCGCCAGGACGGGGGCGCCGAGCGCCGCCGCGTCGAGGGCGGCGTCGGCCCGGACGCCGTCCAGGGACGACACGGCCTCGTCGGCGCCCAGTTCCCGCAGCAGCGGGAGGTCGGCGGGGCGGGCGAGTGCCACGACGTGCAGCCCCGCGTGCCGGGCCAGCTGGACGGCGTAGCCCCCGACCGCGCCCGCCGCGCCGGTGACCAGCAGGCGGTCGCCGGGCCGGACGGCGAGCAGGCCGAGCGCCTGGTCGGCGGTGAGGGCGTTGGTGGGGAGGGTGGCGGCGTGGACGGGGTCGACGGACGAGGGAGCCGCGGCGAGGGCGTCCGCGCCCAGCACGACGTACTCGGCGTGCGCCTTGGTCCGCTGCCCGAACCCGCCCACCGCGCCCACGACGGCCGTGCCCGGCACGGGGACGGAGACCCCGGCGCCGACCGCGTCCACGGTCCCCGCGACGTCCCAGCCCAGCCCGAGGAAGGCGCCGGGCGCCAGTGCCCCGGCCCCGAGCAGACCGGCCCGTACGGCGAGGTCGGCGGGGTTGACCCCGGCCGCGGCCACCCGCACCCGGACCTCGCCCGGGCCCGGCTCGGGCAGCGGCACCTCGGCGACCTCCAGCACCTCGGGCCCGCCGAATTCCCTGATCACGACAGCACGCATGGCAGAAGCTCCCTGTTCCTGAGGATGTGCGACGACTGGTCCCGCCGTCATCACAAACCTAGGGAGAGCTACTCTCTCCGGGTAAGTACGCACCTGGAAGTGCGTACCGAACCCAGGAGTCCGGAGGAGAGCCCCATGGCGACGGTCACCGCGTCCGAACGGCGCGAGGAGGCTCGCGCGGCCTACAACGCGTTCATGAAGGGCTGCCCGACGAACCAGTTGCTCATCCGGATCAGCGACAAGTGGGCCGGCCTGCTCATGGCCGCCCTCAAGGACGGCCCGCAGCGTTACAGCGACCTGGGCCGCCGCATCGCGGGCGTCAGCCAGAAGATGCTCACGCAGACGCTGCGCACCCTGGAGCGGGACGGACTGGTCGAGCGGACCGTCACGCCGTCCGTGCCCGTACGGGTGGACTACGCGCTGACGCCGCTGGGCGAGAGCCTGGCCGTGCTGTTCTCCGCCGTGAAGGACTGGGCGGAGGAGCACATCGAGGAGGTCGTCGAGGCCCGCGAGCGCTACGACGCCGGAGCGGGCACGTCCTGAGGCGGCCCGGGGCCGCCCCGGTTTCACCGATCCCCTGTGCCGTTCATCCGTTTTCCGGCATTCTGTTGAGCCATAATCGGCCATTTCGGCTGAGTTACGGCAATGGGGGGAACATCATGCCCGGTGGAGAGCGGGGCACGCTCGGTCGGATCGTGAGAGCGCTCAGCCTGGTGACGCTGGTGACCGTCTATGTCTCCAGCCTGCTGATCACCTACCGCCAGCTGCACGCCAAACCCGTGCTGCAGGAGGTCATCGGGGCACCGGACTGGACCCGCGCGGTGCTGGTCATGGGCCTGGTCATCGGCGGCGGCCTGGGCACGGCCGCGGCGATCGTCGACGACCGCCGCGAGCTGCCCTCCTGGTTCCTGACCGCCGTGGGCGTGGCGGGTGCGCTGGCCTGGAGCCTGTGGGCCTCGTCGAGCCTGGGCGAGGACTACGTCCACATGCTCTTCGCGGCCACCGCCCCGGTCACCGGCATGCTGGTGTGGGCCGAGCTGATGCGGCAGTTCCGCAACCAGCGCCGCCTCGCCGTCGCCTGACCGCCCGGGCGGGCGCCCGGGCCGGGGCCGCGCTCAGGCGGCCACCGACTCCGACTCCCGCGGGACGAACTCGATCAGTTTGTGGTCCTTGCCGCGGTGCAGGTCGATCTTGAGCCGCAGCCCGCCCAGCCGCGCCAGGACGAGTCCGACGCAGGCCGCCGCCGCGGCGGCGACCAGGCCGCCGGCCAGGAAGCCGGTCCTGGCCCCGAAGACGTCGGTGATCCAGCCGACGAGCGGTCCGCCCAGCGGTGTGCCGCCCACGAAGACCATCATGAACAGGCTCATGACGCGGCCCCGCATGGCGGGGTCGGTGGCCAGCTGCACGCTGGCGTTGGCGGTGGTGTTGAAGGTCAGCCCGAAGATGCCGATCGGCAGCATGAGCACCAGGAAGATCCAGTACGTCGGCGCCAGCGCCGCCACGACCTCCAGCAGGCCGAACCCCAGCGCCGCGCCGACCAGCAGCCGCAGCCGGCTGCTTCCGCGCCGCGCCGCCAGCAGCGCGCCGACCACGGAGCCGACCGCGAGGAGCGAGTTGAACAGGCCGTACATGCCGGCGTCGCCGTGGAAGACGTCGTCGGCGAAGGCGGTGAGCCAGATCGGGAAGTTGTACGCGAAGGTGCCGATGAAGCCGACCAGGACGATGGGCCAGATCAGCTCGGGCCGCCCGGCGACGTAGCGCAGCCCCTCGCGCAGCTGGCCCTTGCCGCGCGGCGCGGTGGGCACCTCGTACAGCTGGGAACTACGCATGAGCAGCAGCCCGGCGAGCGGCGCCAGGAAGGACAGGCCGTTGAAGAGGAACGCCCAGCCGCTGCCGACCGCGGTGATCAGGGCGCCCGCGACGGCGGGGCCGACGAGGCGGGCGCTCTGGAAGTTGGCGGAGTTCAGCGAGACCGCGTTGCGGACGTCGGCCGGGCCGACCATCTCGACGACGAAGGCCTGGCGGGCCGGGTTGTCCACGACGGTGACCATGCCGACGGCGAAGGCCATGGCGTACACGTGCCAGACCTGCACGGCGCCGCTGAGGGTCAGCGCGGCGAGGCCGAGGCCCAGCAGACCCATGAGGGCCTGGGTGGCCACCAGGATGCGGCGCTTGGGGTAGCGGTCGGCGATGACGCCGCCGTAGAGCCCGAAGAGGAGCATGGGGAGGAACTGCAGCGCGGTCGTGATGCCGACGGCGAAGGAGGAGCCCGTGAGGCTCAGCACCAGCCAGTCCTGCGCGATGCGGGACATCCAGGTGCCGGTGTTGGAGACGATCGCGCCGCCGGCGAAGAGCCGGTAGTTGCGGTTGCGGAGCGAGCTGAACATGCCGCCGGGCGCGGGCGGCGCGGCGGGGCGTCCGGCACCGGGAGCCACGGGCGTTCCCGGGGTTCCGGCGGCCCCCGCGGCGGCGTCGGCGCCCGCCGCGGTGGGCAGGTCGGCCGGGTCGGCGGTGCCGGCCGGCTCCGTCCGCTCAGGGATGTTCGGTTCGGGTGCGGCTTCTGATGCGGCTGCCGAACTCAATCCGGTCTCGCCTCCTCTTCATCGGTTCCTTGCGTCGGCGTGAGCGAGCTTCTCCAGGACGGGCGCCGCCTCCCTGAGCACGGCGCGTTCCTCCTCCGAGAGGGTGGCCATGAGCTCGGCCAGGAACGCGTTGCGCCGGGCCCGGCTCTCCTCGAGCATCGTCTCCGCCTGCTCGGTCTGCCGGACGACGACCTGGCGCCGGTCGTCCGGATGCGGGTCCCGGTGCACCAGTCCCTTGGACTCGAGCATGGCGACGATCCGCGTCATGGACGGCGGCTGTACGTGCTCCTTGCGGGCCAGCTCCCCGGGGGTGGCGGACCCGCAGCGCGCGAGGGTGCCCAGCACGGACATCTCGGTCGGGCTCAGCGACTCGTCGACCCGCTGGTGGCGCAGTCGGCGGGAGAGCCGCATCACGGCACCGCGCAGCGTGTTCACCGCTGTGCGGTCGTCCTCGGACAGTTCGGTCACGTTCATTAGACTAGCTCATTACTTACGCTAAATAAAAATTGCCGGAGCGATGCCGCGTCCAAACACATTCGTCAAGGAAGTCACCCATCCGGGTGAGTTCCGCCCCGAAAACGACGCATGCTCCGAGGGGCCCGCCGGACCCTTGGGCCATGGCTTCGAGAGTGCTCAGCATGCGCATAGACGGGGACCTGCTGGACCGTCTCCAGGCTCACGCCGCGAAACGCGGGATGAGCGTCCAGGACTACATCGTCCGGACGCTCATCCGCGATGACTTCGACGAGCGGCTCAAGGCCTCGGTCGACGAGACCGAGCAGTTCTACACGGCCGGTTACGTCAGCCCCAGCGCCGGCATCAGGTAGTAGAAGGCGAAGACCGCCGACACCGCGTAGAGCGCGGGCGGCACCTCACGGCCACGCCCCGCCACCAGCCGCAGCACGCAGAAGGTGATGAACCCGATGCCGATGCCGTTGGTGATCGAGTAGGTGAACGGCATGAGCAGCATGGTCAGGAACGCCGGGACGGCGATCGTGTGGTCGCTCCAGTCGATCTCCCGGACGCTGCCCGCCATGATCAGGAAGCCCACCGCGACCAGTGCGGGAGTGGCCGCCTGCGCCGGGACCATCGTGGCCAGCGGCGCGAAGAACAGGGCGACGACGAAGAGCAGCCCGGTGGCGATCGAGGCCAGGCCGGTGCGGGCCCCCTCGCCGGCTCCGGCGGTGGACTCCGCGTAGCAGGTGTTGGCCGAGCAGGAGGCGAAGCCGCCCGCTGCGGTCGCGACACCGTCGACCATCAGGACCCGGCTCATCCCGGGCAGGTCGCCCTTGGAGTCCAGCAGGTGCGCCTCGTCGCTGACGCCGAGGATGGTGCCCATCGCGTCGAAGAAGCAGCTCAGCAGCACCGTGAAGACGAACAGGATGCCGGTGAGCACACCGACCTCCCGGAAGCCCCCGAACAGGCTCACCTTGCCGATCAGCCCGAAGTCGGGGCTCGCGACCGGGTTGCCGGGCCACTGCGGGACGGTGAGGCCCCACGCGGCCCCTTGGACGTCCGCCACCGCGTCCACGACGAGCGCGAGGAGCGTCATCGCGACGATGCTGATCAGGATGGCGCCCGGCACCTTGCGGATCATCAGTCCGAGGGTCAGCAGCACACCGAGGATGAAGATCAGCACCGGCCAGCCGGTCAGATGGCCGCCCGCGCCCAGCTGCAGCGGGACGGTGGTGTGCGCGGCGTCCGGGATGCGGGTCACGAAGCCGGAGTCGACCAGGCCGATCAGCACGATGAACAGGCCGATGCCGATCGCGATCGCCTTGCGCAGACCGAGCGGCACCGCGCTCATCACCCGCTCCCGCAGGCCCGTGGCGACCAGCACCATGATCGCGAGACCGGCGAGGACCACCATGCCCATCGCGTCCGGCCAGCTCATCTTGGGGGCGAGCTGGAGCGCGACGATGCTGTTCACGCCGAGACCCGCGGCGAGCGCGATCGGCACGTTGCCGATGACGCCCATCAGCAGGGTGGTGAAGGCGGCGGTCACGACGGTGGCGGTGACCAGCTGGCCGCCGTCGAGGTGGTGGCCGTACTTGTCCACACCCGAGCTGAGGATGATCGGGTTCAGGACGATGATGTAGGCCATCGCGAAGAAGGTGGCCAGACCACCGCGGATCTCCCGGGGGATCGAGGACCCCCGCTCGGTGATCCTGAAGAACCGGTCGAGCGCGCCGTGGGCGGCCGCCGGGGGCGGGGTCGGGGAACTGGGCACGACCTTGGCGGTGGTCGACGGGGACATGCGGGTCCTTGCGTGGGAGGATCTTTGGATGTTCCTACGACTGAAACCGGCCAGTCTCGGACTGTTTCAGTATGAACATATGAGCGTCTCGAACGCTATCTCCGCGCGTAGACCCTTCTGGGGCACTGGGTACGCTGTGCGGTATGAGCAGCAGCAGCCCCGGCAAGGGGACGACCGGCTTGCGTGAGGCACCGGCGCCACTGGAGGCGAACGACGTCGCGACCGTCACCGTCGGGACGGTCGTCTGGTTCGCGCTCTTCCTCGTCCAGCTCCCCTTCTACGGCTGGTACTCCGACCACGGCCACACCTGGTGGATCTGGACCTGCCTGGCCGGCGGCGGCCTCGGGCTCGTCGGCCTCTGGTACGTGCGCGCCCGCCGGGACGCCATAGCGCGGGCCCGCGCCGCGGAGGACGCCGGACAGGACTGAGCCGGAGCCCGCGCGTCCGGCTCCGCACCCGGCTCCGCACCCGGCTCCGCACCCGGCAACGGCTCCGGGCCCGCACGTACGGGCCCTTCCCCGGGCGGCTACGCCCCCGGTCGTACGGCGTCCCGGAGATGTCCCCGAGAGCGGACGCTCGCCGCGCCGTGGGCGCCGCCCCCCACGTACCGTCGAACCCATGACGGAGCGCACGCAGCGGGAGGCGGCCGGGACACGGCCGGCGACGCCCGGCGGGCTGACCGCCGCCGAGGTGGCGGAGCGGGTCGCGCGGGGCGAGATCAACGACGTCCCGGTGCGCTCCTCCCGCTCGCTGGCCGAGATCGTGCGCTCGAACGTCTTCACCCGCTTCAACGCGATCATCGGGGTGCTCTTCCTGATCATCCTGGTGGTCGGCCCGATCCAGGACGGCCTGTTCGGCTTCGTCATCATCGCCAACACCGGCATCGGCATCTTCCAGGAGTGGCGCGCCAAGAAGACGCTGGACGGGCTCGCCGTGATCGGGGAGGCGAAACCCACCGTCCGCCGGGACGGGGTCGCCACCCGGGTCTCCACCTCCGCGATCGTCCTCGGCGACCTCATCGAACTCGGGCCGGGCGACAAGGTGGTGGTCGACGGCGAGGTGACCGAGGCCGACAGCCTGGAGGTCGACGAGTCACTGCTCACCGGCGAGGCCGACCCCGTCGTCAAGCGCCCCGGCGACCCCGTGATGTCCGGCAGCTTCGTCGTCGCGGGCGGCGGGGCCTTCACCGCGACCAAGGTCGGGCGGGAGGCCTACGCCGCGCAACTCGCCGAGGAGGCGAGCCGCTTCACCCTCGTCCACTCCGAACTGCGCAGCGGCATCAGCCAGATCCTCAAGTACGTGACGTGGATGATGGTCCCCACCGCGATCGGCCTGATCGTCAGCCAGCTCGTCCTGGAGGACAACGACTGGCGCGAGGCGGTCCGCCGCATGGTCGGCGGGATCGTGCCGATGGTGCCCGAGGGACTCGTCCTGCTCACCTCGGTGGCCTTCGCGATCGGCGTGGTCCGGCTGGGCCGCAAGCAGTGCCTGGTCCAGGAGCTGCCCGCGATCGAGGGGCTGGCCCGGGTGGACGTGGTGTGCCTGGACAAGACCGGCACCCTCACCGAGGGCGGGATGGACGTCGCCGAGCTGCGGATGCTGGACGGCGTCGCGGAGCCCTACGTACGGCAGGTGCTCGGCGCGGTCAGCTCCGCCGACCCCCGCCCGAACCCCACGCTGGCCGCCGTGGCCGCCGCCTTCCCCGCCCCGGACGACGGCTGGCACGTCACGGACGCGCTGCCCTTCTCCTCCGCCCGCAAGTACAGCGGCGCCGCCTTCACCGAACCGGGCGGGGAACGCAGCACCTGGCTGCTCGGCGCCCCCGATGTGCTCCTACCCTCCGGCGACCGGGCGCTCGGCGAGGTCGACGGCCTCAACGCCCAGGGGCTGCGGGTGCTGCTGCTCGCCCGCGCGGGGAAGGAGCTGGGCGACCCGGCGGTGGGCGCCTCGGCCGCCCCGGCCGCGCTGGTCGTCCTGGAGCAGCGGCTCCGCCCCGACGCCGCCGACACCCTGCGCTACTTCGCCGAGCAGGACGTGCACGCCAAGGTCATCTCCGGCGACAACGCGGTCTCCGTCGGCGCCGTCGCCGGCAAACTGGGGCTGCCGGGCGCCGAGCGGACGGTCGACGCCCGCGGGCTGCCGGCCGAGCGCGCGCGGATGGCGGCCGAACTCGACCGGGGCACGGTCTTCGGGCGGGTCACCCCGCAGCAGAAGCGGGAGATGGTGGGCGCGCTCCAGTCCGGCGGCCACAACGTGGCGATGACGGGTGACGGCGTCAACGACGTACTCGCCCTCAAGGACGCCGACATCGGCGTCGCCATGGGCTCCGGCTCCGAGGCGACCCGGGCGGTCGCGCAGATCGTGCTGCTCGACAACAGCTTCTCGGCGCTCCCGTCGGTCGTGGCCGAGGGCCGCCGCGTCATCGGCAACATCACGCGCGTCGCGACGCTCTTCCTCACCAAGACCGTCTACTCGGTGCTGCTCGCCCTGCTGGTCATCATCTGGCACGCGCCGTACCCGTTCCTCCCCCGGCACCTGACGCTGCTGTCCACGCTGACCATCGGCGTGCCCGCCTTCTTCCTCGCCCTGGCCCCCAACAAGGAGAGGGCCCAGCCGCACTTCGTGCGGCGGGTCATGCGCTACTCCCTGCCCGCCGGGGTGATCGCGGGGGTCGCCACCTTCGTGACGTACATCCTCGCCCGCCACCACTACCGCGGCGCCGGCGCGCTGGAGGCGGAGACCAGCGCCGCGACGCTGACCCTCTTCCTCGTCGCGATGTGGGTGCTGGCGCTCGTCGCGCGCCCCTACACCTGGTGGCGGATCGGCCTGGTCCTCGCCATGGGCGCGGGTTTCCTGGTCGTCCTGGTCACCCCGTGGCTGCAGGAGTTCTTCGCCCTCCGCCTGGTCGGCACCCGGGGCCCCTGGACGGCGGTCGCCGTGGCGGCGGCCGCCTCGGTCCTGCTGGAGCTGGTCTGGCGCCGCGTCCGCGGCATGGACGACGACGCCCCGCCGCGGGAGCACGAAGCGCCGGGCCCCCGCTGAGGGGACCCGGCGCCCGGGGTGCGGCGGGTGCTACTGCACGTCGACGTAGTCGGCCGTGGCCGCGGTGCCGCCGGTGGTGGCGTTGGTCCCGAAGGCGAAGCGCCAGTAGCCGTCCACCGAGGCGGTGACGGTGGTCTTCAGGGCGCCGGTGCTGGCGGACTTGATGGTCTTGACCGTGGTGTAGGTGGTCGCGCTCTTCTTGCGGAACTGCAGCTGCACCGACTGGCTCGTGTAGCCGGCGTACTTGGACGTCGCCCAGTTGGCACGGGTCAACTTGCCCGTGACGGTGATGGTCTTGCCCTTCTTCACCGGCTCCGGCGTGGCGTTCACGGTCAGGTGCGAGCCGCGCAGCACCTTGATCGTGGTCGCCTTGTCGAGTTCCCGGATGTCCCCGTCCTTGCCGTCCAGCTCGGCGAGGACGTTCCAGGTGCCGGCCTGGGAGCTGGGCAGCTCGTCGAGCTTGGGGCTGACCTTGGCGGTGACGGTGCACGCGGTGGCGGAGCAGGTCTCCGTCTCGCCGAAGCCGGTGACGCCGCTCGGCGCGTCCAGGCTGGTGCCGCGCCACAGGAAGGCGCCGCCGTAGGCGAGGCCGCTGCTGTCGCTGCCGCTGATGGTGTACGAGAACGTCTTGTCGGCCGTGCCGACGATGATCGGCTTGCCGCCGTTGACGACGACCTTGGTGATGGCCGTGTCGCCCTGGGCCTCGTCCGCGTTCGCGGACGGTACGACGAGGGCCGAAAGAGCCGCGGCCGTGCCCAGCACGATCGCGGCGGTACGTATGCGCATGTGTCCCCACTGAAGTGGAACGAGGGGAGAATCCCCAGGTGAAAGCCGAAATGGCGGTCGAAGCCTATAGATCACCAGGGAATGAGCGGTTCAAGACGTGGTCAAACGTGGGTGCCGGAAACGCGAGACGCCGGGCCCCCGCTGAGGAGACCCGGCGCCCGGTGGGTGCAGCGGTGCGGGTTACTTCACGTCGACGAAGTCGGCCGTGCTGACGACCTTGCCCGTCGTCGAGGTGCCGACGAAGTTGTAGCGCCAGTAACCGTCGGTGGACGCCTTGACGGTCGTCTTCAGGGCACCGGTGCTGCTGGACTTGACGGTCTTGACCGTCTTGTAGGTGCTGGTGCCCTTCTTGCGGAACTGCAGCTGCACCGACTGGCTCGTGTAGCCGTGGTACAGGTTGTCGTCCCAGTTGGCACGGGTCAGCTTGCCCGTGACGGTGATGGTCTTGCCCTTCTTCACCGGCTCCGGCGTGGCGTTGACCGTGAGCTTGGCGTACCGCTTGAACCGCGCCGTGGTGTAGGCGTCGGCCGAGGTGAAGCCGCCGTCCTTGCCGAGGGCGTCGGCGTAGACCTTCCAGCCGCCCGCGAGGTCGTTCCAGAGGTAGCGCTTCACGTCGATGGAGACGGTGACCTTGCAGGTCGAGACCGTGGGATCGGCGGCGGAGACGGTGCACGTGCCGTGGTCCGCCGCGGGGGCGAACACCTGGTCGTAGTTCTCCAGGTCGGGCCCGTGCCACAGGGCGGCCCAGCCGTCCTGGATGCCGGCCGGGCTGCTCGCCGTCACCGTGAGGGTGACGGTCTTCTTGCCGGACGTTCCGATGACGATGTCGGAGCCGCCGCTGATCACGACCTTGGAGATCGTGGGCTCGACGACGTCCTCCGCCGCGGCCGCCATCTTCTTGGAGTGCGGCGCGCGGTCGAGGAGACCCGCCTTGCCATCCGCCTGCGCGGACGGGACCGCGAGGGCGGCCAGTGCCAGGGCGCCGGTAACGGCGGCCACAGTGGCGCGAATACGCATGCTTGAGAATCCCCACTTGGAAGCGACGCCCGTCGAACTCCCCCCGACGCGGCGTCTCGAATGGTGAGAGGGAGCGTACGTGCGAACTGCCGTTCCGTGGACACCTTTTCTCCACAAGTCCCGGTGTGACGGCGGACACGCACGCGAGGCGCCGGGCCCCGCTGAGGGGACCCGGCGCCACGGGGTACTGCCGGCGGGGTTACTTCACGTCGACGAAGTCGGCCGCGGTGACGACCTTGCCCGTCGTCGAGGTGCCGACGAAGTTGTAGCGCCAGTAACCGTCGGTGGACGCCTTGACGGTCGTCTTCAGGGCACCGGTGCTGCTGGACTTGACGGTCTTGACCGTCTTGTAGGTGCTGGTGCCCTTCTTGCGGAACTGCAGCTGCACCGACTGGCTCGTGTAGCCGTGGTACAGGTTGTCGTCCCAGTTGGCACGGGTCAGCTTGCCCGTGACGGTGATGGTCTTGCCCTTCTTCACCGGCTCCGGCGTGGCGTTGACCGTGAGCTTGGCGTTGCGCTTGACCTTCGTGGTGGTGACGGCCTCCTTGACGACCCCGTCCTCGTCCTTGGCGAGGGCGCCGACGGCCACCTTCCAGGTGCCGGCCAGCTCGTTCTTGTAGAGGTCGGCCGCCGGGTCGAACGTGAAGGTCAGCTTGCAGGTCGAGACCGCGGGGGCGGTGGAGGAGACGGTGCACTTGGCCCGGTCCTCGTTCTGCACCACTCCGCCGTCCACGCCCTCGGGGGACTCCAGGTCGGTGCCGTGCCAGAGGACGGCGAACACGTCCTCGATGCCGGACGGGTCGGTGGCGGTCACCGCGAGGGTGACGGTCTTCGTGGCGGTCGTCCCGAGGACGATCTCGTTGCCGCCGTTGACGACGACCTTGGTGATCCGGGTATCACCCACGACCTCGTCCGCCGCCGCCTTGGCGGCGAAGGTCCGCAGGTCGGCGGTGCCCGGCTTGCCGGAGGCCTGCGCGGCCGGGACGGCCAGCGAGGCGAGGGCCAGGGCACCGGAAACGGCCGCCACAGTGGCGCGAATACGCATACGTGAGAACCCCCAGAAGAAGCGACGCCCGTCGTACTCCCCCTGACGCGGCGTCTCAAATGGTGAGAGAGAACATACGCGCGAACCGCTGTTCCATGAACACCTTTTCTCCACACGTCCCGGTGTGACGAG
Source organism: Actinacidiphila glaucinigra (assembly GCF_900188405.1). Lineage (GTDB taxonomy): Bacteria > Actinomycetota > Actinomycetes > Streptomycetales > Streptomycetaceae > Actinacidiphila > Actinacidiphila glaucinigra. The sequence goes on from NZ_FZOF01000002.1 coordinate 370,842, forward strand.
GGACACTCCGGTCCCCGCCGCCTCAGTCGAACCAGCGGTCGCGGGCCAGTTCCTCCGTGCGGGTCGGGTCCTCCAGGAGCGCGGCCACCTCGAAGCGGCGCTGCCAGGCGCCGGCCGCCCACGCCAGGCCGGCGGCGACGCCCTCCAGCGTGGCGGCGTGCAGGGTGCCGTCGCTCCACCGCCAGTCGAGCTCGACGGTGCTGCCGTCGGGGGCCCTGACCAGCAGTTCCTCGTGCTCGACATACGACACGGGGGCGCCCGGCAGCAGCTCGCGGACCGCGTCCGCGACGTCGTGCGGCTCCCCCTCCGAGACGACCGGGGCGTCGAAGGCCTCGCTGAGCCGGCGCACCTGGAACAGCTCCGCCAGCGCCGCGGCGCGGAGCGGCGGCACCGGGAGCAGCGGCAGGCCCGCGGTGAGCGGGAGCAGGTCGGGCGCGTCCGCGACGAGGGCGTCCCCGGCGTCGACCACCCGCGGCTCGCGCCCGTCGACGACGGCCCGCAGCTCCTCGGGGAGGGTGACCTGCTCGGGCTCGAGGGTGGCCAGCTCGGAGTAGAGCCGGTGCAACTGGGCCGGGGTGACGGCGGATTCCGGGTCCGCGAGGCGGGCGAGCAGTTCGGCGCCGCCGCCCGGCTCGTCCAGCAGGGCCGCGGCGGACGTGCGCACGCCCAGGGCACGCAGCACCTGGTCGTCCACGGCGCCGGCCTCGGCGTCCTCGTACAGCCCGGCGAGCAGCGGGTCCCCGCCGGCGGCACGCAGGCCGACCGGGCGGCGGCCGTCGAGGACCGGGTGGTCGCGCAGCCACCATGCGGTGTAGGGCCGCACGGACTCCGTGCGGCCGTCCGGCAGCAGGACCCGCACCGGCTGGGTGACCGCGTCGCGCAGCGGCGGCACGGAGAGCATGGCCAGCGCCTGCGGCCACGCGTCGTCGTCGACGAGGTCGAGGTCGCGCACGGCGACGATCTCGGTGGCGACCGGCGGCACGTCGGTGTCCGGCAGCTGGTCGAGGACGTCCTCGCACCAGACGTCGACCGCGTCGAGCAGCCCGGCGTCGTCCGGCTCGGCCCAGTCGCCCTCGCGGGGCTCCAGCTCGTCCGGGTCGAGCACCACGTCGGTGGCCCTGACCAGGGCGAAGGTGGCGAGGACGCCCACCGCGGTCAGCGGCTGCTCGCCCCAGCGGGCGGCCAGGTCCTCGTCGACGGAGCCGAGTTCCCCCTCCCGGATGACCTGTTCGAAGGCGCTGCCCGGCAGCACCAGTTCACCGGCCGGGGCGAGTTCGCCCTCGTCGTCGGTGAGGGCGAGGGCGGCCAGCCACGGCTCGTCGCCGGGGGCGAGGTTCGCGGCGCGGACCAGGCCCAGGACGACCTCGGCCAGCTCCTCCGCGTCCAGCGCGGGCGCGTCCTCGTCCCAGGCCTCGTCGGCGTCCAGGGACGCGGCCACCGCCGCGCGCACCTGCGGGGTGGTGAGGACGGCGCGCGGGGTCGCCGGGGTGGCGCCGAGCTTCTCCAGCAGCGGGTGCGCGGCCTCCGGGTCGGCCACCTTCAGGCCCAGCCGGGCCAGCTCCGAGGCGGCGGGCAGCCCGGTGCTGACCGGGGCGGCCCCCTCGGCGTAGACGCTGTCCATCTCGGGCAGCGGCAGCAGCACCTGGCGCGGTCCGACGACCGTGCGGCGGTCGGCCAGCGGCACGGGGAGCCCGCTCAGCCGGTCCGGGTCGGTACCGGCCAGCGAGTCGTACAGGCGGTGCCACCAGGCCGCTGGCCGCTCCACCCCGGCGAGCCGGTCGATCGCGTCGCCCAGCGGCAGCCGGGCCACCCCGAGGACGCGCAGCTCGGGGCGGCGTTCCAGTCCGGGGGGCAGCAGCGTCGGGAAGACCTCCGCCAGCACGCCGACGGTCTCCGCGCCGGTGCCCTCGACGACCTCGGCCTCCACCGGGCGCAGTGCGGGCGGGAGTTCGTCCTCCTCGCCGGTGCCCGGGACGTCGGCGGCGCGCGGCAGGAAGGCGGTGCGCGGCAGCCGCTCCAGCACGTGGCGGCGCAGTTCCGCGTCCAGCTCGCCCTTGCCGAGCGGTCCGGGGACCAGGTCCACGATGCCCGTGGTGACGGGCCGCCAGTCCGCCAGCAGCCGTACGTACAGCTCGGCCGCCCGCGCGACCAGGAAGCCGGTGAGGGCGCCGGGCGCGGCGTGGCGCCGGCTCGGGTCCAGCGGCAGCGAGGCGATGAGCAGCGCGGGCAGCCCCAGCGGCTCGTCCGTCGGCGTCGGGGCGTGCACGAAGGGCGCCGTCCGCGGCCGCTCGGGCGCGCCGTCCTGGCCCACCGGGACGGCCCAGGTCACCGACCACACCGGCCGCAGCCGCTCCTCGACCGGGCGGTCGGCCAGCAGCGCCGCCTCCAGCGGACCCGCCTCGCTCACGGTGCGCCAGCGGGTGGTGCCGTTGACGCTGTCCACGACGACGGTCAGCCCGTCCTCCTGATGCCGGGTCAGCGTACGGACGCCCTCCGGCGTCTCCACTACCACCTCGGCCAGGCCGGGCAGGGACAGCAGCAGCGCGTCGTCGATCGCGGCGAGCAGATGCGCCGCGAGGTCCGCGGCGGCGCCGTCGCGCAGCGGCAGCACGACGCACGTGTCGTAGCCGTCCGGGGCGGTGCCCTCCGCGGGCAGCGGCAGCCGCAGCAGCGGTACGTGGCCGTCCCGGCGGCGCAGTTCGTCGGCGAGCCCGGAGGAGCGCCCGCCGGTCTCCCGCGCGAGGTCGCGGGCCTCGGCCAGCGACCAGCGGACGCCGCCGCTGCGGCTGAGGATGGCGGGCTCGTCGCTGACCGCGAGCACGGCGGAGAAGCCGACGCCGAAGCGGCCGACGGCCAGGTCGCCGTCCTCGCGCTTGGCGCTGGCACGCAGCGTCGACAGGGACTCCACGCCCACGGCGTCCAGGTGCGCCCCGGTGTTCGCGGCCGCGAGCACCCCCTCGCGCAGGGTCAGCCGCAGTCGGCCGGTCACCCCCGCGCGGGTCGCCGCGTCGGCGGCGTTCTGGGCCAGTTCGACGACGAGGCGGTCGCGGTAGCCGCCGAGCGCGAGGTCCTCCTCCGCGTTGGCGTCCTCCCGGAACCGGGCGGGCGACGCGGCCCACGCGTCCAGCACGGCCCGCCGCAGCCGTGCGGTCCCGAACGGATCTGCGCCCCGGTCCATCGCGGTCCCGCTCACGTCGTCTTCTCCCTCACGCGCTGTCGCATGCCCTGTGCGAGTGACGCTACCGCGTGCGCCCCCGCCCGGTCGTCCCGCGCCTGCGGCACCCCGCCCCGGCCCGCACGGCAGCCGTCGGCCGGCTGATGCCGCTCAGCGCAGCCAAGGATCCGCACGAAGCGGTGAGGCGGCCCCAGGCCGCGCATGGACGCAGCCCGCACGGGCCGACGAGACCCCCACGCCGCGCGGCACCGTCAGCGGCGGCCGAGCCCCGCGCACATGCCACCCAGCCCACAGCCGGAGCGGTCCAGGCAAGGGCCAACCCGCGCACCCGCACCGCAGCCGTCAGCCGCAGCCAAGCCACGGCCGACCGACGGTCCGCACGAAGCGGCGAAGCGCCCCGACCGCCCCCCGGACCCAGCCCGCGCACGCACGCAGCCCACACGGGCCGACGGTGCCGGCCCGGACATCGGACCCAGCCACACAGCACCCGGCAGCAGCGCGAAGCCCTGCCGGGGCCAATGCCCTCAACGGCACCACAGCGGTCCACGCGGAGCGAAAAGCGCCCGCACGGGCCGACCGCCACCGCGGGCGCAGCCCGCACAAAGGCGTCCCCGGCGCCACCCGGCCGCAGGCCGCAGCGCACCCGCGCGGCACCCCGGCACCGGAGAACCGGCGCCGTCAGGCGTCAGCTGTGGCCGAGTTCCTCGGCCGGCGTGGTGTCCTCGACGGAGCCGTGGCGGTCGGGGTGGAGGGGGAGCGGCTCGACCGCGGTCTCGTCGAGGACGGGCGGGGCCGGGCGGGGGGTCTTCGGCATGACCGCGGCCTCCGAGTGCGCGCCGCACCCGTAGGCGAGCGAAACGACGCGTCCGTCGGCCGGGGAGAACTCGTTCGCGCAGACGCCGAAGGCCTGCCGCAGGGAGCCCGCGATGGGGACGAGGAAGCCGCAGGAGACGCACTGGGCGGGGGCGGCCTGGGCCATGGGGGCCTTGGGGCCGTACTCGTCCTCCCAGCGGTCCGCGGCGACGTGCAGCCCGTAGCGGGACAGCACGCGCGGCCGGGCCATGCCGATCTCCTCCGCGACGGCGGCGATCGTGCCGACCGTGGGCGCCATCGGCAGGCTCGCCGGGGGGCCGCCGGAGACGTCGGCGTCCTCGGCCTCGACGAGCTCGGCCATCTCCTCGGAGACCGGCGAGTTCGGCGGCGGCACGTCCTCCCCGGAGAAGCCGGTCTCCAGGCGCAGGTCCTCCGCCTCGGTGGGCAGCAGGTCCCCGGGGCCGAGGTCGCCGGGGCGCAGGCGTTCGCTCCACGGCACCCATTCGGGCGCGAGGACGGCCTCGGGCCCGGGCACCAGGACCGTCTCGTCCAAGGTGATCGCCTTGGCGCGGGAGGCCCGCGTCAGCGTGACCGCCCAGCGCCAGCCCCGGTAGCCGGCCTCGCGGCAGTCGAACAGGTGCGTGACGACACGGTCGGCCTCGGCGACCGCGCCGAGGTGCTCGCCGACCGCTTTCTCGCCGAAGGCCTCGACGGCGGCTTCAAGGGCGAGGTCGACCGCCTCGGCGCACAGGCGGTCAGGGGTACGGCTTCGCATCGCAGCACTCACAAGAATCGATTCTCTCCTACGCCGTCTTACGCGTGCGCCGCCGAGGGTCGGGCGGGGCGGTGGCGGAGCGGACCGGAGGACCGCTTCAAACGCTGCCTGCCCGTACGTCCACGGGCGCACCTGATGACTCCATTCTGCGCGATCGCACGCTATCGGTGCGCGCCCCGTTCGGAAAGCCGCCCGGTAGGGCAGACTGGCGAGCGTGGCACGCACAGTGACGTCCGGCCCGGGACCGGTTCGCAGGGCGGGGAACGCCGTCGCGCGTGCCACGCAGCGTACGTCGTCCGCCGTGGTGCGCCGCGTCCGGCGTCACACGCATTCGGGCGGGGCGGGCGAGTCGGGCCTGGCGAAGCTGATCGAGCTGCACGCGGTGAACTCGGCGGGCGACATGCTGATCACCGTCGCGCTCGCCAGCACGATCTTCTTCTCCGTGCCGACCGGCGAGGCGCGCGGCCGGGTGGCGCTCTACCTGATCGTCACGATGGCGCCGTTCGCGCTGCTGGCCCCGGTGGTCGGACCGCTGCTGGACCGCATCCCGCACGGGCGCCGGGCCGCGATGGCGATGTCGATGCTGGCCCGGGCGATCCTGGCCTGGACGATGGCCGGGGTGGTGTCGACCGCCGGACTGGAGCTGTACCCGGCCGCCCTGGGCGTGCTCGTGGCGTCGAAGGCGTACGGCGTGGTGCGCAGCGCGGTGGTGCCACGGCTGCTGCCGGCGCGTACGACGCTGGTGAAGGCGAACTCCCGGGTGAGCCTGACCGGCCTGCTGGCCACCGCCGTGGCGGCGCCGATCGGCGGGCTGCTCCATCTGATCGGGCCGGGCGTGCCGCTGTACGGGGCGTTCGTCGTCTTCGTCTGCGGGACGCTGCTCTCCTTCTCCCTCCCGCACAAGGTGGACTCCGCCAAGGGCGAGGCACGCGCCGAGCTGAGCGCGGGCGAGGACGTCGAGCCCCACCGCCTGGGCCGGCAGTGGCGGGAGAAGCGGCCGGGGCTGCGGAGCGTCGGCGGTCCGGTGCTGCACGCCCTGCAGGCCAACGCGTCGCTGCGGGCCCTGTCCGGGTTCCTGACGCTCTTCCTCGCGTTCCTGCTGCGCGAGCATCCGCTGGGGGGCCTGTCGGGGCCCGTGTCGCTGGGCCTGGTCGCCGTCGCGGCGGGCACCGGCAACGCCTTCGGCACCGCGCTGGGCTCCTGGCTGCGCGCCCGCGGGCCGGAGCGGATCATCATCAGCGCGCTGGCCGCCGCCCTGGCGGCGACGTGCCTGGCCGCGGCCTGGTACGGGGTGCTGACCATCGCCGTCGTCGCGGCCGCGGCGGGCATCGCGCAGGCGCTGGGCAAGCTCTCGCTGGACGCCCTGATCCAGCGCGACGTGCCGGAGGAGGTGCGCACCTCGGCGTTCGCCCGCTCGGAGACCGCCCTCCAGATGGCCTGGGTGATCGGCGGCGCCATCGGCATCGTCCTGCCGCTCAACGGCACGCTGGGGATGGCGGTGGCGGCGGCCCTGGTGGCGCTCGGCGTCGCCTTCTCGGTCCGCGGGCTGATGACGGGCGCCCGGGGACGGGCGACACGTCCGCGCACGGTGTGAGCGGGGTGGGCCGGGGGACACGAGCGGGCCCCCCGCGTAGCGGGAGCGCGACCGCCCGGTAGCCTCACCTTCATGAGCAATCGCCGCCGTGCCGCCGCCCTCGGTGCCGTGTCCCTCGGGCTGATCGCCCTCTCCGCCTGCGAGAAGCCGACCCCCCTGGCGACCGTCACCGTCGGCGACAGGACCGTGACCACCGAGGCCACCAGCAAGTGCTACCTCGAGGGGAAGCAGCTGACGGAGCAGGCCTTCCTGGCCTGCCTGCAGGGCAAGCCCGAGAAGACCATCACGGTCCGGCCCGGTGACAAGGTGCGGATCGGCGTCGACCCCGCGATCGCCGAGAAGGGCTGGGTCGTGGCCGCCGGCACCGCCGGCAAGTCGGGGCTGCTGAAGGACACCACGTACCGCTCCTTCGACGCCGAGAGCCTGCTCGCCGACGCGCAGTCCGGTGCCGCGGCCAGCGAGGTCACCCTCAACATCATCGAGACCGGCAAGGCCCAGGAATACCTCGGCGTCTGGCAGTTCAAGCTGAAGACGGCGGACTGAACCACCCGCCGAGCACAGACATGACGCCCCGCCTGCTCGTCGTCACCGCCGTCCCGGCGGAGCGCGACGCGGTCGTCCGCGGCCTCGGCGGCACGGCCGCCGAGACACCCGTACCCGGTGGCCGCGTCCTGCTGCGCACCCCGCTCGCGGACGTACTGGCCGCGGGCGTCGGACCCGCGGCGGCGGCGGCCGGCACGGCGGCCGCGCTCACCGCGGCCGAGTACCGGCTGGTCGTCTCGGCCGGGATCGCCGGCGGCTTCCAGCCCGGCGCGCCGGTCGGTTCGGCGGTCGTCGCCGACATGGTCGTCGCTGCCGACCTGGGAGCGGAGGGCCCGGAGGGCTTCCTCCCGGTCGCCGAGCTGGGCTTCGGCACCTCCGAGCACCGTCCGCCCGGACCGCTGTCCCGCCGCGTCGCCGACGCGCTCGGCGCGGCGTACGGGCCGGTCCTGACGGTGTCGACGGTGACCGGGACGGCGGCACGCGCCGCCGAGCTGACGCGCCGCCATCCAGGCGCGCTGGCCGAGGCCATGGAGGGCTTCGGCGTCGCGGAGGCGGCCGCGGCGCACGGGCTGCCCGTCCTGGAGGTCCGTACGGTGTCCAATCCCGTGGGCCCGCGCGACCGCGCGGCCTGGCGGATCGGGGAGGCGCTCGACGCGCTCGCCGACGCGTTCGCCCGGCTCGGGAAGCAACCCGCCGTACTCGACGTTGGAGATCGGACATGAGCCAAGAGCGCGCACTGCGGATCGCCTACTCCCCGTGCCCCAATGACACCTTCGTCTTCCACGCCTGGGCGCACGGCCTGGTCCCGGGCGCGCCGCCGATCGACGTGACGTTCGCGGACATCGACATCACCAACGGCATGGCCGAGCGCGGCGAGTTCGACGTGCTGAAGGTCTCGTACGCGGTGCTGCCCTACGTGCTCGACGAGTACGCGCTGCTGCCCGCCGGCGGCGCGCTGGGCCGCGGCTGCGGTCCGCTCGTGCTGACCAGGGACGAGGGCTCGGGCAAGGGCGCCGACCTGAGCGGGCGCACGGTGGCGGTGCCGAGCGAGCGCTCGACGGCGTACCTGCTGTTCCGGCTGTGGGCGGCCGCCGAAGTGCCGGGCGGCGTCGGGGAGATCGTCGTCCTGCCGTTCCACGAGATCATGCCCGCGGTGCGGGACGGCCGGGTCGACGCGGGCCTGGTGATCCACGAGGCGCGCTTCACCTACCAGGACTACGGGCTGCACAAACTCGCGGACATGGGCGAGCACTGGGAGCAGACGACCACCCTGCCCATCCCGCTCGGCGCGATCATCGCCAAGCGCTCGCTGGGCGAGGAGCGGCTGCGGGAACTGGCGGCGGCGGCCCGCGCCTCCGTCCACATGGCCTGGGACGAACCCGAGGTCTCGCGCGGCTACGTCATGGAGCACGCGCAGGAGATGGACCCGAAGGTGGCGGACCAGCACATCGGGCTGTACGTCAACGAGTTCACCTCGGCGCTCGGCGAGGAGGGCTACGCGGCGGTCCGCGGGCTGCTCACCCGGGCCGCGGCCGAGGGGCTGGTACCGCCCCTCGGACCGCACGCGCTCGAGTTGTGAGCGTGTGCCCGGGCGGAGGTCAGACGTCCAGCTGGTCGGCGACGACGCGCAGCACGGAGGCGATCTTGTGGCCGTGGGCCTTGTCCGGGTAGCGGCCGCGCTGCAGCGAGCGGGCGACGTCCTCCAGCAGCGTGGTGAGGTCCTGCACGATGGGCAGCAGTTCGTCGGGCTTGCGCCGTTGCGCGGCCGCCACGGACGGCGCCGGGTCCAGCAGGGTCACCGACAGCGCCTGGTCACCGCGTTGCCCGGCGACCACCCCGAACTCGACTCGCTGCCCCGGCTTCAGCGTGGCCACGCCGTCCGGCAGGACGGAGGAGTGCACGAAGACGTCGCCGCCGTCGTCGCGGGAGAGGAAGCCGAAGCCCTTCTCGCTGTTGAACCACTTGACCTTGCCGGTAGGCACGTCCGACCTCGTCCTCGCTGTAGACAGAAAAAAGCTCTTGGATAGCAAGACAGCGGGTCCTTGGCAGACCCGCCGCCCATAAGGCTAATGGCCCAGGGGCGTGTGACAAGACTTCGTGGTCCTACTGCTCCAGCCGGCGTCCGGCCGGTGCGCAGCGACTTCCCCCGGCGATCTACCCTGGTCCGGTGACCAACGAAACCCGGAAACCCGGCGATCTCCTCGTGCGCGCCGGCGCCGCCGTCTTCGTCCTCGGCGCACTCGGCACTCTGGCCACCGTGGCCCCGCTCTTCCTGGGATCCGACCCGCTGCCGACCGCCGCCTACCTGGTGTCGATGCTCATGGGCGTCGGCTTCGCGCTGGCCCTGGCCGGGCTGCTGCGCTCCGCGCGGGCGCAGAGCCGTCAGGCGACGGCGTCGGGGTCCGGGGCGTAGGAGGCGAACCAGGCGGGGAACTCCGTCAGGTCGGCGAGCACGACGTCCGCACCGGCGGCGCGCAGTTCGCCGGCGGCGACCGGGCCCGTGGCCACCGCCACGGACAGCGCGCCGGCCGTACGGGCCCCGACGACGTCCCCCACGTGGTCCCCGACGTAGACCGCCGCCCCGTACTCGATCAGCGCCTCCGCCTTCGCCTCGGCCCACAGCCAGCCGCGCACCTCGTCGACCTCGATGCCCAGGTGCGTGAGGTGCAGCTTGGCGTTCGGCTCGTGCTTCGCGGTGACCACGACGGCCCGGCCGCCCGCGGCGTGCACGGCGGCGACGGCCTCGCGCGCCCCGGGCATGGCCGGGGTCGGGGCGACGGCGTACTCGGGGTACAGCGCCCGGTAGCGGTCGGCGACCGCGGGAATCTCCTCCGCGGGGAACCAGTGCGCCAGCTCCCAGTCGAGCGGCGGCCCGAGGCGGGTGACCGCGAGCGCGGCGTCGATGAAGACGCCGGTCTCCTCGGTGAGGCGCTCGTACGTGGCCCGGATGCCGGGTCGTGAGTCGATCAGGGTCATGTCGAGGTCGAAACCGACCGTTATCGGGGACGTCGGCAGGGAAGCGGGCATGGCAGCCACTCTAACGAGGCGGCCGGCCGGCCCGGCTCCCCCTCCACAGCAGGAAGGCGGCGGAGGCGACCGCCGCGATCCGCACGACCGTGGGCAGCACGTCGGCGAGCGCGGAGTCCAGGCCCCCCTCGGGGATCGGCTCGCCCCACCGGCCGGCGAAGCGGCCCCAGATCCAGACCAGCGCGGCCCCGGCGATCAGCCCCGGCAGGCCCAGCGCCGCGAACCGGGACGCGCGGCGGGACAGGCGGCGTGAACCGTACGCCACGGCCCAGCCGGCGAGGAGGGCGATCCAGGAGCCGAGGACGGCGCCGGCGAGCAGCAGGAGCGCGGCGGCGGTCTCCAGGATTCCGGCCCGCCACCGCCTGCGGCTCTTGGCCGGAGCCGGGGCGGCGGCCGGCCGGGCCTCGGGCTCGGGCCCGGGCCCGGGTTTCTCCTGACCGCCGTCCGGGGCGGCTTCCGGGTCCTCCTCGGGGGTGAGGGGGATGAGCAGGCCGCCGGTCATGCCGGGCAGCCCGTCCAGTTCGTCGCCGGGCCGGGGCTTCCGCGACGGCGACGGGGACGGTGACGGCGACTGCGTGCGCTGCTCGGGCAGCCGCCACCACTCCGGTTCCGCCGGTGCGGGCGCCTCCGGGGCGCGGGGCGCGGGCACCGCGGCGGCCTCCTGCACCACCGCGTCGGGCGCTCCCATCCGGCCCAGGATCCGCCGCACCGCGGCGGGACTGTCGCTGCCGTGCCGCTGCCGGTCGATGTCCTGGCGCAGGCGCGCCACGAGGTCCCGCCGGCGGTCCGCCGGCAGGGCGGTCTGTGCCAGGTCCCCCACCTTGCTGAGGTAGTCCAGAACCAACCGGTCGCTCTCCTCCGCACCCATACGCCGACGCTACCGCCCTCCGGGCGTTCCAGGGTGGGGGGTTGCACGCAGGCGAGCTCCGGTTGATCCCCTCCTCAACTGTCACAGCGATGAAATACGCTTCGCACGCAGCCGCGCCCTTGGCGTCGTCCGCACATGGACGACGCTCGGGTGTCGCGCGGCCCGGCTCATCACCCGGTCCGTCCACCGGGCTTCTTCGTGGGGGTAGGAATCAACGTGCGCATGCGCACCCTGTCGACCGTGCTCGCGGTCGTCTTCAGCTCTACGGCCATAGCCGCCGGCACCATGGGTCCCGCCGCGGCGGACTCCAGCATGGGCCTGTCGATCTCGTCGTACGGCGACATCGCCGTGGACGGGGTCCACAAGCGGGTCTACATCAGCGATCCGGACGGCGGCAAGGTCGTCGTCACCGACTACGCGGGCAAGCTCGTGGCGACCGTCCCGAACCTTCCGGGAGTGCGGGACCTGGCGATCACGCCCGACTCCGGCACCGTCTACGCGGCCGTTCCGGGTGACGACTCCGTCGTGGCCATCGCGACGTCCACCGCCACCGAGGCCGCGCGCCACCCGATCGGTGAGAACACCGACCCGAAGACCCTGGCGGTCGCGGGCGGACGGGTCTGGTTCATGTACGGACAGGAGACCGCGCACCACCTGGGCTCCTTCGACCCCTCGCTGGGCACCCCCGAGATCGCTCTCGACCAGCTCCCGGGCCGGTACTTCCGCGACGCCGCCGAACTGGAGGCGGCCGGGGACACCCTCGTACTCGGCATCCACGGCACCTGGTCGGGCCTCGCCGTGTACGACGTGTCCTCCGGAGCGCCCGTGCTGCGCAAGGAGGGCATGCCGCCCGAGGCCGCGAGTTCCATGGCCGACTTCGCGCTCAGCGCCGACGCCGAGAAGATCGTCGCCGCCTCCGGCGAGATGCCCTACGCGGCGACCGCGATCAACACCGAGGACCTCACCCGCACCGGCGCATACCCGGTCGAGGCGAGCAACCCCAGCTCCGCCGCGATCGCACCGGACGGCACGGTCGCCGTGTCCACGTTCAGCTGGTACGACACGGACATCTCCGTCTTCAAGCCCGGCACGACCACGCCCTACCGGACCTACACCTACGACCAGTACGGCTCGGGCGGCGACACCATCGTCAGCCAGGGCCTCGCCTGGGCGCCCGACGGCAGCAGGCTGTTCGCCATCGCGGACGGCCACAGCGGCCTGCAGCTGCGCGTCCTCAACGACGCCGCCCGCTACCCGGTCAAGGTGAGCGTCTCGGCGCCGGCCAAGGCGACCCGCGCCAAGAAGCTGAGCGTCACCGGCAGGCTGACCTCCGGCAGGTCCTTCCCGTCCGGCTCGAAGGTCACCGTCACCCGCACCGACATCGACTCGCCCAAGGGCAAGTCGCTCGGCACGAAGACGGTCGGCTCCTCCGGCGCGTTCTCCTTCACCGACACGCCGCCGGCCGGCGGCAACGTCACCTACACCGCGCAGTACGCCGGTGACGCCACCCACGCCCGGGCGTCGGGCAAGGACACCGTCGCCGTGGCGCGCAACGCCACCACCCTGACGCTCAACCACAACAAGAGCGTGTACAACTACGGCGCCGACGTGTCCTTCACCGCGCACCTCGGTTCCACGTACAAGAACCGCACGGTCGAGATCTGGGCCGACCCCTACGGCTCGGACAAGCCGAAGAAGCTCCTCAAGACCGGCAAGGTCAATTCCAAGGGCAACCTGTCCGCCACGGTCGACATGACCCGCGACACCACCGTCACCGCGGTCTTCAAGGGCGATGCCCGCTCGGCCGGCAAGACGGTGAAGGTCACCGCGTACGCCAGGGTCAAGGTCTCCACGACGGTCTCCAAGCAGTACAAGACGGCGAAGATCGGCTCCACCTCGTACGCGTACTTCCACAAGAAGACGGACCCGGTCTTCACCACGACCATGACGTACTACAAGAACCGCTCGCAGCGGCTGAACCTGGAGGTCTACTTCCAGGGCAAGTGGCTCGACGCGGGATCGCAGTACTTCGCGCTCGGCACCAACGGCAAGTCCACCGTGACCCTGCTCGGCCCGCACGAGACCGGCTACCGGATGCGGATGCGCGCCTCGTACGTCAACGGCTCCTCCGGCGACAACGTCAACTCCACCACGTACGGCGCCTGGAAGTACTTCTACTTCACCAAGTAGCCACGACCCGGCAGACATGGAAGGGCCCCGCGCTGCGGGGCCCTTCCGCATCCTCGGTTCGAGGTCGTCGCGGCGCGGCCGGGCAGCCGGCCGGCCGCGCCCGGCCGCGGCTTGGGGAAAAGCAGAACGACGCCCACGGTGGGTTGTGGGCGGGCAGGGCTAATGTGGGGGAGATGAGCACTGACGGCCCCGCGGCGGCGCCGCGCACGCTCGCGGAGGATCTGCGCGCCCGCGGCGACGACGCGCTGTCCGCACTGCTCCGGGCGCGCCCGGACCTGCTGAACCCGGTCCCGAACGACCTCTCGCAGCTCGCGACCCGCGCCGGCACCCGTGCCTCCGTCGTCCGCGCCCTGGAACGCCTGGACCGGTTCACGCTGCAGTCCGCCGAGGCCCTGGCCGTCGCACCGGACGGCGCCCCGTACGACGCGCTCGCCGCGCTGATGGGCCCGGAGGCGGCGGGGGCGCTGCCCGGGGCCGTGGCGGTGCTGCGGGCGCAGGCACTGCTGTGGGGCGGGGACGACCGGCTGCGCCTGGTGCGCACCGCGCGCGACATCCTGGCCCCGGCCGCGGGGAGTCCGTCGCCGACCGGGCTCGGGCCGACCGTGGCGGAGGCGACGTCCGGCATGTCGCCGACCCGGCTGCAGCAGATCCTCGCCGTGCTCGGGCTGCCGCCGACGCACGACCCGGTGAGCGCGGTGGGCTCGGTGACGGCGCTGTTCGCCGACCGGCCGCGGATGGCGGCGCTGCTCGAAGGGGCACCCCCGGAGGCCGGGGCGGTGCTGCGCAGGCTGACGTGGGGCCCGCCGTACGGGGAGGTGGCGGACGTGTCGGTGCCGCCGCCACCGGTGGCCTGGCTGCTGGAGCGGGGGCTGCTGCTGCCGGCCGGGGCGCGCAACGTCGTGCTCCCCCGCGAGGTGGCCCTGCATCTGCGCGACGGCCGGGCCCACCGGGCTCCCGAGCCGGTCGCGCCGGACGTGGCGCCGGCGGTGCACGATCCACAGGTTGTGGACAGGACCGCCGCGGGTCAGGCCTTCACGGCGGTGCGCACGGTCGAGGAGCTGCTGAAGCACTGGGAGACCGGCGGCCCCACGGTGCTGCGCGCGGGCGGGCTGAGCGTGCGGGACCTGAAGCGGGTGGCCACGTCGCTGGACGTACCGGAGCCGCTGGCCGCGTTCTGGCTCGAGGTGGCGTACGCCGCCGGCCTGGTCGCCGCGGACGGGGAGGTGGACGAGGCCTACGCGCCGACCCCCGCGGCCGACGGATGGCTGTCGCTGCCCACGGAGGACCGGTGGGCGGTCCTGGTCACGGCGTGGCTGGCCGCCACCCGCGTGCCGGGTGTCGTCGGCACGCGGGACGTGAAGGGCCGCGCGATGGCCGCGCTCGGCCCCGACCTGGACCGTTCGCTCGCCCCCGAGGTGCGGCGGCGGACTCTGGAGCTGCTGGCCGCGCTCCCCGAGGGCGCCTCGGCGGACCAGGACGCGCTGCTGGCCCGGCTGCGCTGGGAGCGCCCGCTGCGGGGCGGCGCCGCGATGGACCCGCTCCGCGCCGACCTGGTGCGCTGGACGGTCACCGAGGCCGAGCTGCTGGGGATCACCGGCCGCGGCGCGCTGTCGGCGCACGGCCGCGCGCTGCTGCGGCGCTCCGGGGACGCCGCGGCCGTGCTGCTCGGGCCGCTGCTGCCGGAGCCGCTGGACCATGTGCTGCTCCAGGCCGACCTGACGGCGGTCGCGCCGGGCCCGCTGCAGCCGCATCTCGCCGAGACCCTGCACGTACTGGCCGACGTGGAGTCCAAGGGCGGCGCGACCGTGTTCCGCTTCACCCAGGGGTCGGTGCGCCGGGCGCTGGACGCCGGGCGGACCGCCGCCGACCTGCACGCCTTCCTCGCGGCGCATTCCCGCACTCCCGTGCCGCAGCCGCTGAGCTACCTCGTGGACGACGTCGCCCGCCGGCACGGCCGGCTGCGCGTGGGCGCGGCCTCGGCGTACGTGCGCTGCGACGACGACGCGCTGCTGAGCGAGCTGCTGGCCGACCGCCGGGCGGTCGGCCTCGGGCTGCGCCGCCTCGCGCCGACGGTACTGGCGGCGCAGAGCGACCCGGCGACGCTGCTGGAGCGGCTGCGCGCGCTGGGCCACGCGCCGGCGGCCGAGTCCGCCGAGGGCGACGTGCTGATCACCCGAGCGGACGCCCGGCGGACCCCGCCGCGCAGCGCGCCGGTGCCCGTGGTGGACGGGCCGCCGATCCCGGACGGGACCCTGCTCGGGGCCGCGGTGAAGGCGATCCGGGCCGGTGACCGGGCCTCGACCGCGGTCCGCCGGGAGCCCGCCGACCGCCCCGGCGGCAACGGCGACGGCCGGCTGCCGCGCACGGCGGCGGCCGAGACCCTGGCGACGATGCAGGCGGCGGTGCTGACCGGCGAGTCCGTGTGGATCGGCTACGTCAACGCCGAGGGCGCGGCGAGCCAGCGCGTGATCGGCCCGATGCGGGTGGAGGGCGGCTTCGTCACCGCGTACGACCACACCGCCGACGAGGTCCGCACCTTCGCGCTGCACCGGATAACCGGTGTCGCCGAGCTCGCCGACGACCTGGCCTGACCCGTCCGCGGGGCGGTCGCGAGGCGGCCGCGCCCCGCCGCCCGGTATCGATCCCGGGGAGCGGGGCGTTTCCCTTCGGGGATGGGGGACCATGGATAGTTCAGCCCGGCCCCTTTCCCGGTCCCGGCCCGCCCATTCGCGGAGGTTTGTGTGTCCTGCCTGATCGTCCAGAGCGACAAGACCCTGCTCCTGGAGGTCGACCACGAGCTCGCCGACGAGTGCCGGCGGGCGATCGCCCCCTTCGCGGAACTGGAGCGGGCGCCCGAGCACATCCACACCTACCGGATCACCCCGCTGGGGCTGTGGAACGCCCGCGCCGCCGGGCACGACGCGGAGCAGGTCGTGGACTCGCTCGTGAAGTTCTCCCGTTACCCGGTGCCGCACGCGCTGCTGGTGGACGTCGCCGAGACGATGGCCCGCTACGGCCGGCTGACGCTGAGCAAGCACCCGGCGCACGGCCTGGTGCTGTCCACCACGGACCGTCCGGTGCTGGAGGAGATCCTCCGCTCGAAGAAGGTCGCGCCGCTGGTGGGGGCCCGGCTCGACCCCGACACGGTGGTCGTCCACCCCTCCGAGCGCGGCCAGATCAAGCAGGTGCTGCTGAAGCTGGGCTGGCCGGCGGAGGACCTGGCCGGTTACGTGGACGGCGAGGCGCACCCGATCGAGCTGGCCCAGAACGGCTGGAAGCTCCGCCCCTACCAGGAGCAGGCGGTGGAGGGCTTCTGGCACGGCGGCTCGGGCGTGGTCGTGCTGCCCTGCGGCGCCGGCAAGACGCTGGTGGGCGCGGGCGCGATGGCGCAGGCGAAGGCGACGACGCTGATCCTGGTGACGAACACGGTCTCCGCCCGGCAGTGGAAGCACGAGCTGGTCAAGCGGACCTCGCTGACCGAGGACGAGATCGGCGAGTACAGCGGCACCCGCAAGGAGATCCGCCCGGTCACCATCGCCACGTACCAGGTGCTGACGACCAAGCGGAAGGGCGTCTACTCGCACCTGGAGCTCTTCGACTCCCGCGACTGGGGCCTGATCGTCTACGACGAGGTCCACCTGCTGCCGGCGCCGGTCTTCAAGTTCACCGCGGACCTGCAGGCCCGCCGCCGGCTCGGGCTGACGGCGACGCTGGTGCGCGAGGACGGCCGCGAGTCGGACGTCTTCTCGCTGATCGGGCCCAAGCGCTTCGACGCGCCGTGGAAGGAGATCGAGGCGCAGGGATACATCGCGCCCGCCGACTGCGTGGAGGTGCGGGTCAACCTGACCGACTCCGAGCGGCTGGCGTACGCGACCGCCGAACCGGAGGAGAAGTACCGGTACTGCGCCACGACCGCGACCAAGCGCAAGGTCACCGAGGCGCTGGTGGCCAAGCACAAGGGGCAGCAGACCCTGGTGATCGGCCAGTACATCGACCAGCTCGACGAGCTGGGCGAGCACCTCGGGGCGCCGGTGATCAAGGGCGAGACGACGAACGCGCAGCGCGAGAAGCTCTTCGACGCCTTCCGGCAGGGCGAGATCTCGGTGCTCGTGGTCTCCAAGGTGGCCAACTTCTCCATCGACCTGCCGGAGGCGACGGTGGCCATCCAGGTCTCGGGCACCTTCGGTTCCCGTCAGGAGGAGGCGCAGCGCCTCGGCCGGGTGCTGCGGCCGAAGGCGGACGGCCACGAGGCCCGTTTCTACTCCGTGGTCGCCCGCGACACCATCGACCAGGACTTCGCCGCGCACCGGCAGCGCTTCCTGGCCGAGCAGGGCTACGCGTACCGCATCGTCGACGCGGACGAGTTCCTGTAACGGCCGCATCCGGGGGCCCGCCGCGTCAGTCGCGCGCGGCGGCGCCGTCCTGGCCCAGCACCACGACGCGGAAGGTCGTGGCGACGAAGACCCGGACCGCGCGCAGGGCGTCCCCGACGGGGTGGACCGGATGCCGGTGCCCGGTGTCCTCGGCGATGGCGCTGCTGCCGTGGACGCGGGAGTCCGCTGGTCGTGCCATGACCCCAATGTACGCATGTGTGACGCTTTGGGCAGAGGTCGGGGGCACGGGCGGGTGGACAAGTGGTTAGCGCCCCCCGCCGCCGAGGCGTAGGATCCCTCGTCTTGCCGCCCGCCCCCCGTGGGGGCGGCGCCACCGACCGGACGGAAACCGGTCGGCCCGAGTCGTGATCCGTATCAGGACAGCGCCCCGACCCGCGCCGCCGTGCGCGCCGGTCCGGGGCCGGCTGAGCCATGCCCTACGTGCCGCCGGAGGCAACCCGTGCCAGGGGAACAGTCCCTCACCGCCGACAACCCGCTCGACCGCGAACGCTCCCACCTCGCCGCGTCCCGTTCCGCCCTGCGCGCGATGCGCGCCGACGTCGAGGCCCTCGACATCCGGGACGTGACCGCCAACTGGGTGAACGCCGAAGTGCTGCAGTCCGAGATCGACGCCCGCATCAAGGCGCTCGCCGACCTGGTGCACACCCCGCTCTTCTTCGGCCGCCTCGACTACGAGAAGGGGGAGGCCTTCGGCGGCGAGGACGTGGGCCACCGCTTCTACATCGGCCGCCGCCACGTCCACGACGCGGACGGCGACCCCATGGTCATCGACTGGCGCGCGCCGGTCTCCCAGCCTTTCTACCGGGCCTCCCGCACCGACCCGCAGGACGTCGCGCTGCGCCGCCGCTTCGGCTACACGGGCGGTGAGCTGACCGCGTACGAGGACGAGCACCTCACCGACCCGGCCGAGGCGCAGACCTCCAGCAAGCTGCTGCAGCAGGAGATCGAGCGCCCGCGCGTCGGCCCGATGCGGGACATCGTCGCCACCATCCAGCCCGAGCAGGACGAGATCGTCCGCGCGGGGGTCGGCGGCACCGTGTGCGTGCAGGGGGCGCCCGGCACCGGGAAGACCGCCGTCGGGCTGCACCGGGTGGCGTACCTGCTCTACGCGCACCGCGAGCGGCTGGCCCGCGCGGGCACCCTCGTCATCGGCCCCAACGCGTCCTTCCTGCACTACATCGAGCAGGTGCTGCCCGCCCTGGGCGAGCTGAGCGTCAAGCAGGCCACCGTCGACGACCTGGTCGCCCACGTCCCGGTCAAGGGCACCGACCCGGCGGCCGCCGCCGGCGTCAAGGGCGACGCGCGCATGGCGGAGGTGCTGCGGCGCGCGGTCCGCTCCGGCATCCGGATGCCCACCGAACCCGTGGTCATGGTGCGCGGCTCGCGCCGCTGGCGCATCCCGGCGTACGAACTGGAGGAGCTCGTCCGTGAGCTGATGGAGCGTGACATCCGCTACGGCGCAGCCCGCGAGGCGCTGCCGCAGCGGATCGCGCACGCCGTGCTGGTCCGGATGGAGGCGGCCGGGGAGGCCCCCGACGACCGGGTGCAGGACGCGGTCGCGCGCAACGCGGCGGTCAAGGCGGCCGTGAAGGAGCTGTGGCCGCCGGTGGACCCGGCGAAGACGGTGCTGCGGCTGCTGTCCGACCCGGAGTTCCTGGCCGCGTGCGCGGAGGGCGTGCTCACCGAGGAGGAGCAGAAGGAGATCCTCTGGCAGAAGCCGGCCCGCTCGGTCGCCTCCGCGAAGTGGTCGGCCGCCGACGCCGTGCTGGTCGACGAGGCCAACGACCTGGTGCACCGCACGGCCTCGCTCGGCCATGTCGTGGTGGACGAGGCCCAGGACCTCTCCCCGATGCAGTACCGGGCGGTGGGCCGGCGCTGCTCCACCGGCTCCGCGACCGTGCTGGGCGACCTCGCCCAGGGCACCACCCCGTGGTCGACCGGGACCTGGGAGGAGGCGCTCACGCACCTCGGCAAGCCGGGTTCGCGGATCGAGGAGCTGACCCAGGGCTTCCGCGTCCCGCTGGAGGTCATCGCCTACGCGTCCCGGCTGCTGCCGGAGATCGCACCCGGGCTGAAGGAGGCGACCTCCGTCCGGGAGAACCCGGGGGCCTTCTCGGTGACCGAGGTCCCGGTGGACGGGCTGACCGCGGCCGTGCTCGCCGCCTGCCGGCAGGCACTGGAGCGCGAGGGGTCGATCGGCCTGATCGCGGCCGACGCGCGCCTGCCCGCGCTGGCCGAGGCTCTGGCGGGGGCCGGGCTGCCGTACCTGTCCCCCGGCGGAGAGACCACCGCCGAGGTCCGCCTCACGCTGGTCCCGGCCACCCTGGCCAAGGGCCTGGAGTACGACTACGTGGTCCTGGACGAGCCCGCCGCGGTCGTCGACGGCGAGCCCGACGAGCGCACCGGCCTGCGCCGCCTGTACGTCGCCCTGACCCGCGCGGTCTCGGGCCTGGCCGTCCTCCACTCGGCGCCTCTGCCGGAGGCGCTCCGCACGGCCTGACCCCCGCCCCGCCGGGGCGCCCCCGGGCGCGGCCGTCCCCCTCCGCCGGGAGCCGGACGGCCCCGGGGCGGCCACCCCGCCGAAGGCGACCCGGACAGCGGGCGCGGCAATCCCGCACCCGACGGTCCCGCACCCGGCACCCGACGGGCGCATCGTACGGAGGGACACAGCCCCCGTTCACGCCGCCGGCGGGCCGCCCGGTACGGTCCGCGCCCTCAGGCGCCGTCGCCGGAGACGGCCGCCAGCAGTGCCGCGCGCAGATGGCCGTCCGCCTCCGCCAGGAGCCGGGCGGCCGCCGGGGCGTCCACGCCGCCCAGGATGACGAGGACGGCGTTCTTGACCTCCCCGCCGGCGGCGGTGAGCGCGGCCTCGATCTCGTCCTCGGGCGCGCCGGTGGCCAGCGCCACGATCCGCCGGGACCGGGCGCGCAGCTTGTCGTTGGAGGCGCGGACGTCGACCATCAGGTTCCCGTAGGTCTTGCCCAGCCTGATCATCGTGATCGTCGACAGCATGTTGAGGACGAGTTTCTGGGCCGTGCCCGCCTTCAGCCGGGTGGAGCCGGTCAGGAACTCCGGGCCGGTGACGACCTCGATGCCGTGGTCGGCCGCCGCGGCCAGCGCGGAGCCCGGGTTGCAGGACAGCCCGACCGTCAGCGCGCCCAGGGCGCGCGCGTGCTCCACGGCGCCGACGGCGTACGGGGTGCGGCCGGAGGCCGAGACGCCGACCACGGTGTCGTCCGGGCCGATCCCGAGGGCGTCGAGGTCGGCGGCGGCCAGTTCCCCGCTGTCCTCGGCGCCCTCGACGGCGTCCACGATCGCGGTGGGGCCGCCCGCGATGAGCCCGCTGACCTGCCCCGGCGCGGTGTTGAAGGTCGGCGGGCACTCGCTGGCGTCGAGCACACCGAGCCGACCGGCGGTGCCCGCGCCCGCGTAGACCAGGCGGCCGCCGCGGGCCATGCGCGCGGCGATGCCGTCGACGGCGGCGGCGATGGCGGGCAGTTGCTCCGCGACGGCGGCCGGGACGGTGGTGTCCTCCGCGTTCATCAGCCGGGCGATGTCGAGCGTCGGGAGCCGGTCGACCTCGGCGAGCTCGGCACGGAAGGCCTCGGTGGCGAGGTGGTCCAGCTCGCGGCGGAGCTCGGTGTGCGTCATTGCGGGTGGTTCCTTCGCGGGCTGTGGCGGTGGGCGAGGGCTTCGTACGAGGCGGACAGGGCCGGTGCGGCGGTGTCGTAGGTGCGCTGGGCGACCCCGACGAACAGGCAGTCCACCACCAGCAGCTGGCTGGTGCGGCTGGCCATGGCGGCCGGGCGCAGTTCGCTCTCCCGGCCGCTGGAGGTGAGCAGCACGTGGTCGGCGTAGTGGGTGACGGTGCCGTCCGCCCGGCCGGTCACGGCGATCGTCGTGGCGCCCCGGTCGAAGGCGGCGCGCAGCGGTTCGACCACGTCGTGGGTGTGGCCGGAGTGCGTGATCGCCACGGCGACGTCGCCCTGCCGCAGCTGGACCGCGTTGGTGAGGGTGAGGTGCGGGTCGCCCAGGGCGTGCGCGACCAGGCCGATCCGCAGCAACTTCTGCACCAGGTCCTGGGCGACCAGGCTGGACGCCCCTATCCCGTAGACGTCGATGCGGCGGGCGGCGGCCAGCGCGCCCACGGCGGCCTCCAGCTGGGCCACGTCCAGCTGGGCGGCGGTGTCGGCCAGGCACCGCTGCTCGTCCAGAGCGAGCTTGGTGACCACGTCGGCCAGCGGGTCGTCCACCGCGATGTCCGGGGTGACGGCGGGCGGGGCCCCCGCCTCCTCGCGGGCGGCCAGCGCGGCCAGCGCGAGCCGCAGGTCCCGGTAGCCGGAGTAGCCGAGCAGCCGCGCGGTGCGCACCACGGTGGCCTCGCTGGTCCCCGTACGGGCCGCGAGCGCCGTCACGGTCAGCCGGGAGCACCCCGCCGGGTCCGCGGCGACGGCCTCCGCGACGCGCTGCATCGACCGGGTCATGGACGGGGCCATGGTCCTGACCTTGGCGGCCAGGCCCCCGGCGTTGAAGGTTTCCTTCATCTTCTCGGCCACGGACGAAAGCTATTTTCAGCTCCGGACGGCGTCAAGAACGCCTGCGCAGCGGTTGGTCCACAATGGGGGCCATGGATCCTGACGCACCCGGCTCCTCCGCCGGCCTGGAGGCGGCCCTGCACGGTGCCCGCGCGCTCGTCCTCGCCGACCTGACCGCGACCGGCGTCGCCGACGCGGAGGTCGTCTCGCTCGTCGAGGAGGCCGTCTCCCAGCGCCGCTGGTGGGTGGAGCAGTGGCCCGACGGCGCCGCGTTCGTCTCGGGGCTGGTCGCCCAGGACGTCAAGGACGCCCTGCTGGAACGGATGGGCCGCTGGCCGCTCTGCCCGCGCTGCGCGGACCCCCACGCCCTCGACGTGGAACCCGAACTCGGCCCGGACCCGCACTGGGTGTGCGAGTCGCTCGGCGAGGCCGTCGCCCCCGTCGGCGGCCTGTCCACCGCACTCGGCGGGCCGCGCTGAGGTGACCGTCTACATCGACCCGCCGACCTGGCCGGGCCACGGCCGCATGTGGTCGCACATGGTGAGCGACATCTCGTACGAGGAGCTCCACGCCTTCGCCGACGCCATCGGCGCACCCCGCCGCGCCTTCGACGGCGACCACTACGACGTCCCCAGCGAGCGCTACGCCTCCGCCGTCGCCGCGGGGGCCGTCGAGGTCGGCAGCAAGGAGCTGCTCCACCACCTCACCGAGGCGGGCCTGCGCCGCCCCAAGGGCAGGCCCCCCGGGGCATAGCCAGGCCGCGTCGCCGAACGGGCTTCCCCAGCTGCCGCCGGAAGGTGCCCCCAGGCGGTGCATCGCTAGGCCGAGAGTCGTCCTCGTAGTGGGCTACCGAACGATTCGACAACTCCCCCGGGCCGAACGCTGACGGAGTGCCGTGCCGGGCGCCGCCAAGTGGGGCACCCCCGGCCGAAGGTTGGGGGAGGGCATGTGGCGACACGGCCTGGCGGCCTCCGGCGGCCGCCCTCAGAGCGGCTCGCCCTCCAGCCGCCCGGCGGGGAGCCGGCGACCGCACATCGCCAGGGCCAGGTCCTCGCCGGTGCCCCGCAGTTCCGGGCCCGAGCCGTACGACCAGTCCAGGTCGGTGGCCCGCAGCAGCCGGCCCTCGACGGCGACGCCGAAGTGCGCGTGCCCGCCGCCCATGGTGAGGTCGTCGAGGAGGATGCCGAGGGTCTCCCCCGGGACGCGGCGCTCGGTGCCGAGCGGCACGGTGACGTCCAGCCCGTGGATCACCACGTGGTTGAGCGCGCCGTGGGCGCCGCCGCCCGGGGGCTGCCACCGCCCCATCACCTCGGAGCGCAGACAGCCGAGCAGTTCCCCGGTGGGCAGTGCGCCGTCCCGCTCGGCGACCGCGTCGGACAGGCGGGTGAAGTCGAAGCCGTGCTCGGCCAGGAGCGCCATGAAGGCCTCCTGCGAGTAGCGCGCCGCCATCGTCATGTGCGCCACGACCTCGCGCACCCGCCAGCCCTCGCAGAGCGAGGTGGTGTCCCACCACGCGGCGGGGGCCCCGTCCAGCAGGTCGGCCAGGGCCCGGAACTCGGCCGCGACGGCGGCCTGCACCTGCGTGTCGTCGGTCATCGCTGTCGTACCCCTTCGTCCGGTGGCGCGGGCGGCCGCCCGCACGGACAAGGACCGCCCGCGCGCGCCGGAATCATCGGTGGCGCCGCAGTCATCGACGGGCGTCGTCCACGTCGCCCGGGGCGAGCAGTTCCAGCTCGGTGGTGAGGTTGCGGCGGGCCGTGGCCTCCCAGCGCTCGTACCCCTGCGGGGTGCGGAACAGCCGGGGCAGCCGCAGGAGCTGGCGCAGGACGTCGGCGCGGCCGGCGCGGAAGGCGTCGTCGGGGACGAAGCCGTACTCCTCGCGGACGGCGGCCGCGTACTCGGCGTAGCCGGTGGGGTCGCCGGCGAGGACGGCCAGGTCGGCGTCGCAGAGGACCTCGCCGTCGCGGTCGCCGTCGGCGGGGTGGTGGGTGACGGTCAGCCGGACCAGGCGGGCGACCTCGGAGGTGATCGTGTCGGGAACCCCGGCCTCGGGCAGCGCGCGTTCGGCGAGCCGGGCGCTGCGCTCCTCGTTCTCCGAGCGGTCGGGCCGGTAGACGGCGTCGTGGAACCAGGCGGCGAGCAGCACGGCGCCCGGGTCCTCGGCGTGCCCGGCGAGGACCTCGACGTGGTCGAGGACCGCGGTCAGGTGGGTGGTGGTGTGGTAGCGGCGGTGCGGCTCGGCCCAGCGGGCGATCAGGTCCTTGCCGTACGGCACCGGGTCGACGGGCTCCGTCTGGCAGCGGCGCAGCAGGTCGCACCAGCGGGCGAGGAGGGCGGAGCCGGTTTCGAGTGCGGTGTCAGCCATGAAGGTCATTGTGGGGTACGGGGGGTCGCGGGTACGCGTGCGCATGTGACACCCTGGAGATATGTCTAGACCAATTTTCGAAGTGATCGCGCTCGACGCCCACGACGCCCTCGCGGCCCGCACGGGCGGCGCGGACCGCCTCGAACTGGTCACCGACATGGCGGCGGACGGCCTGACGCCGTCCCGGGAGACCTTCGCCGCCGTCCGGGCCGCGGTGGACATCCCGGTCCGGGTGATGCTGCGGGCCCGCGCCGACTTCTCCGTGGGCGGCGCCCGTGAGGCGGACGCGCTCTGCGCGGCCGCGGCGGCACTGCGCGGCGAGGGCGCCGACGAGTTCGTGCTGGGCTTCCTCGACGGCTCGGGCGCGCCGGACCTGGCGGCCGTGCGCCGGCTCGTCGACGCGATCGGCTCCGGTGCCCGCTGGACCTTCCACCGCGCGATCGACCACTGCGCCGACCGGGAGGCCGTGCGCTCGGCCGTGCGCGGACTGCCCGGCCTGGACACCTTCCTCACCGCGGGCTCCGCACGCGGTGTGGACGACGGCCTCGGCCGGCTGCTGGCGGAGGCGGGACGTCCCGGCGAGCCGCAGCTCATGGTCGGCGGCGGGCTCCGCGCGGAGCACCTGCCGCGGCTCCTCGCCGCCGGCATCGACGCCTTCCACGTCGGGGGCGCGGTCCGCCCCGGCGGCTGGGCCGGGGCGGTCGACGCGCAGGCGGTGCGCACCTGGCGCGAACTGCTGGACGCGCCGGTCGCCGTCCCCTGACCGGGCGGCACCCGGAAACGCCCGAGGGCGGTACCCCCTGCGGGGTACCGCCCTCGGTCTTCTGCCGTGGTGCGGAGTCCTGGTCCCGGAGGATCAGAAGTCCATGTCACCGCCGGGCATGCCGCCGCCGGCCGGGGCAGCGGCCTTCTCCGGCTTGTCGGCGATGACGGCCTCGGTGGTGAGGAAGAGCGCGGCGATGGAGGCCGCGTTCTGCAGCGCGGAGCGCGTGACCTTGGCCGGGTCGATGATGCCCTCACCGATCAGGTCGACGTACTCGCCCGTGGCGGCGTTGAGGCCGTGGCCCGGGGTCAGGTTGCGCACCTTCTCCACCACGACACCGCCCTCGAGGCCGGCGTTGACGGCGATCTGCTTCAGCGGGGCCTCGAGGGCCAGCTTCACGATCGACGCACCGGTGGCCTCGTCGCCGTCGAGCTCGAGCTTCTCGAAGACGTTGGACGCCTGGAGCAGGGCCACGCCACCACCGGCGACGATGCCCTCCTCGACGGCGGCCTTGGCGTTGCGCACCGCGTCCTCGATGCGGTGCTTGCGCTCCTTGAGCTCGACCTCGGTGGCGGCACCGGCCTTGATGACGGCCACGCCGCCGGCCAGCTTCGCCAGACGCTCCTGGAGCTTCTCGCGGTCGTAGTCCGAGTCGCTGTTCTCGATCTCGGCACGGATCTGGTTGACGCGGCCCTGGATCTGGTCCTGGTCGCCGGCGCCGTCCACGATCGTGGTCTCGTCCTTGGTGACGACGACCTTGCGGGCGTGACCGAGCAGGTCGACGCCGGCGTTCTCCAGCTTGAGGCCGACCTCCTCGGAGATGACGGTGCCACCGGTGAGGATGGCGATGTCACCGAGCATGGCCTTGCGGCGGTCGCCGAAGCCCGGGGCCTTGACCGCGACGGACTTGAAGGTGCCGCGGATCTTGTTGACGACCAGGGTCGACAGGGCCTCGCCGTCGACGTCCTCGGCGATGATCAGCAGCGGCTTGCCGGACTGCATGACCTTCTCCAGCAGCGGGAGCAGGTCCTTGACCGCGGAGATCTTGGAGTTGACGATCAGGATGTACGGGTCGTCGAACGACGTCTCCATACGCTCCAGGTCGGTGGCGAAGTACGCCGAGATGTAGCCCTTGTCGAAGCGCATACCCTCGGTGAGCTCCAGCTCCAGACCGAAGGTCTGGGACTCCTCGACGGTGATGACGCCTTCCTTGCCGACCTTGTCCATCGCCTCGGCGATGAGCTCGCCGATCTGCGGGTCGGCGGCGGAGATGGAGGCGGTGGAGGCGATCTGCTCCTTGGTCTCCACGTCCTTCGCCTGCTCGAGCAGGGCGGCGGAGACGGCCTCGACGGCCTTCTCGATGCCACGCTTCAGCGCCATCGGGTTGGCACCGGCGGCGACGTTGCGCAGGCCCTCGCGGACCAGCGCCTGGGCGAGGACGGTCGCGGTCGTCGTGCCGTCACCGGCGACGTCGTCCGTCTTCTTCGCGACCTCCTTGACCAGCTCAGCGCCGATCTTCTCGTACGGGTCCTCGAGCTCGATCTCCTTGGCGATGGACACACCATCGTTGGTGATCGTGGGGGCGCCCCACTTCTTCTCGAGGACGACGTTGCGGCCCTTGGGGCCGAGGGTGACCTTGACGGCGTCGGCGAGCTGGTTCATCCCGCGCTCGAGACCGCGCCGTGCCTCCTCGTCGAACGCGATGATCTTGGCCATGTGAAGTGGTCCTCCCGGACTTGGGGTCCCCCCGCGGCGCACGGCTGCGGGGAAGGATTACTCCAGGACCGTGCCGGCGCCCGCGACGGACGGCCTGCCCTTCCGCCGGTTCCTTTCCGGCGGTCGAGCGGGCCTCACCCACTCGGTCCTTTGTCACTCTCAACGTCAGAGTGCTAACGCCAATGATTAGCACTCGCCCTAGGAGAGTGCAAGCCGCTTGGCCGGTGCCGTGGACAACCCGCAGGTCCCGGTCCGCGGGCCCCCGGACAGCACGAAGGCCCGCCCCTGTGCGGGGCGGGCCTCGACGCGTACGTTTGAGCGGCCGTACGCGAAAGTGCTCCGTGGCCGATGCGCGGCGCGTCAGCCGGCTGCGAGACGGACCATGTCCGCCTGCGGCCCCTTCTGGCCCTGCGAGATCTCGAACTCGACCCGCTGACCTTCCTCGAGGGTGCGGTAGCCGTCCATCTGGATCGCGCTGTAGTGCACGAAGACGTCCGCACCACCGTCGACCGCGATGAAGCCGTAGCCCTTCTCCGCGTTGAACCACTTGACGGTGCCCTGAGCCATTCCTAACTCCCCTATTGCTGGCCCTTCGCAGACCCGCACCTCGCGGACCCGGGTCAGACCTCACCCCCTACAGCCAAGGGGGCGTGCGCCGGAACGCGTCGACCGCGGCTGAATGTATCTGCCCGGACGCTGTCTGCAACAGGTCAATCGGACGAGAATTCCGGGCACGGAGAATCGGAAGAAGAGCCTGATCGGCGAATAATCCGGGGCAACTCGGACCGGACATAAGGGGCCAACACGACAAACGCTGCGTGAATTTGGCGATAAATCGCCGACAAGGCCGCCCCGGGGAAGGGGGTTGCGCAGAGCGTTGCAGGGAGTTGCGAGCCGTTCAGGGCAACTGTACAGGCCTTCAACTACCCCTCGAACACACAGGGGTGCCGGGAAGTCCCCGGCACCCCTGTCGCCTCCGCGGGCCGCGCGGCTCAGCAGCCGCCGGCCACCGCCGGGATGATCGAGACGGACGCGCCCTCGCCCACCGTGGTCTGCAGGCCCTCGGAGAAGCGGACGTCGTCGTCGTTCACGTAGACGTTCACGAAACGGCGCAGCTTGCCCGTGTCGTCCAGGACCCGCGCGGAGATGCCCGGGTGGTTCTGCTCCAGCGAGTCGATGACGTCGGCCAGGGTGCCGCCCTCGGCCGGGACCTCGGCCCGGCCGCCGGTGTAGGTGCGGAGGATGGTCGGGATGCGGACGGTAGCGCTCATGATGCGGGGTTCACCTTCAGTCTGGGTCAGCCGGTGCGATGGGGTCAGCCGGCCAGGCCGGCGGCGCGGAACGCGTCGAGGCTCGGGCGGATGGTGGCCGTGGGGCGGGAGGTCGGGGCGACGGCGTCCAGCGTCTTGAGCCCGTCGCCGGTGTTGAGGACGACGGTCTCGCCGGCCGGGTCGAGCTGCCCGGTCTCGATGAGCTTGCGCAGCACACCGACGGTCACACCGCCGGCCGTCTCGGCGAAGATGCCCTCGGTCCGGGCGAGCAGCTTGATCGCGTCCACCACCTGCTCGTCGTTGACGTCCTCGACGGCGCCGCCCGTGCGCCGGGCGATGTCCAGCACGTACGGGCCGTCGGCCGGGTTGCCGATGGCGAGCGACTTGGCGATCGTGTTCGGCTTCTGCGGGCGCACCACGTCGTGGCCGGCCTTGAAGGCGGTGGAGACCGGGGAGCAGCCCTCGGCCTGGGCGCCGTAGATGCGGTAGGGCTTCTCCTCCACCAGACCGAGCGCGATCAGCTCCCGCAGACCCTTGTCGATCTTCGTCAGCTGCGAGCCCGAGGCGATCGGGATGACGATGTTGTCCGGCAGGCGCCAGCCCAGCTGCTCGCAGATCTCGTACGCGAGCGTCTTGGAGCCCTCGCCGTAGTAGGGGCGCAGGTTGACGTTGACGAAGCCCCAGCCCTCGCCGATCGGGTCGCCGATCAGCTCGCTGCAGAAGCGGTTGACGTCGTCGTAGGTGCCCTCGATGCCGACCAGCTCGCCGCCGTACACCGCGGCCATGACGACCTTGCCCTCCTCCAGGTCGTGCGGGATGAACACGCAGGAGCGGAAGCCGGCCCGGGCGGCCGCGGCGCCCACGGCGCCGGCCAGGTTGCCGGTGGAGGAGCAGGACAGCGTGGTGAGGCCGAAGGTGCGGGCGGCCTCCAGGGCGATGGCGACGACCCGGTCCTTGAAGGAGTGGGTCGGGTTGCCTGAGTCGTCCTTGATGTGCAGGCCGCCGGTGACGCCCAGTTCGCGGGCGAGGTTGTCGGCCTTGACCAGCTTGGTGAAGCCCGGGTTGAGGTTGGGCTTGGAGGCCACGTCCGCGGGGACGGGCAGCAGCGGCGCGTAGCGCCAGATGTTGTTCGGCCCGGACTCGATCCGCTTGCGGAGGGTCTCGGGGTCGCCGCTCGGGAGGTCGTACGCCACTTCGAGCGGCCCGAAACAGGCCTCGCAGGCGAACAGGGGCTCCAGCGGGAAGCGCTCTCCGCATTCGCGGCAGGAGAGCGCGGACGCGGGGCCGAAGGCGGAATCGGTGGACGCGGATGCAACGGTCTGCGCAGCCATGTCAGGCGAGGCCCTTTCTCCTCATCTTCCTCACGACGCATCTCGCCGTGAGACGGAATTGGCACCTTCCCCACCTGGACCTCGCGGTCGGCGGGAGGGTTGCCGGGGCTTCAACGGGCCGTTCCCTCTGCCCCTCTGGATGAGCGGTATGGCACCGGGCGTACTGCCCGGGCATTTGTCGGACGGGGCGCGATCACCGTGGACATACGATGGTCATGCCTCGTGTTCAAGACTGTAACCGACGACCTCGAACCTGGTCATGGGCCGTCCGTCCAGCGAGACGGGCAGAAACGGAGCAACCCGGTGCTCGACGAGGTGGCCGGCTGGCTGCAACGGCGGTCCTGGACCGCCGACCACAGGCCGCTGCCGCAACTGCTCGCCGCCAAGCGCGCCGCGGGCGCGCGCGGCACGGTCAGCGTCGTGCTGCCCGCCCTCGACGAGGAGGCCACGGTCGGGGAGATCGTCGGGACGATCCGCCGCGAGCTGATGAGCGAGGCGGTGCCGCTGGTCGACGAACTCGTCGTGCTGGACTCCGGGTCGACCGACCGCACGGCGGAGGTCGCGGCGGCCGCGGGCGCGGTCGTCGTCCACCGGGACGAGGTGCTGCCGCGACTGCCCGCGCTGCCCGGCAAGGGCGAGGTGCTGTGGCGCTCGCTGCTCGTGACCCGCGGGGAGATCGTCTGCTTCGTCGACTCCGACCTTCGGGAGTTCGACGCGCGGTTCGTGTCGGGGATCGTCGGGCCGCTGCTCACCGACCCGGACCTGCGGCTGGTCAAGGCGATGTACGACCGGCCCCTGGAGACCGGCGGCACGGTCGTCCCGGCCGGCGGCGGCCGGGTGACGGAGCTGGTCGCGCGACCGCTGCTCAACCTGCACTGGCCGCAGCTGGCGGGGTTCGTCCAGCCCCTCGGCGGGGAGTACGCGGCGCGGCGCTCGCTGCTGGAGCGGCTGCCGTTCCCCGTGGGGTACGGGGTGGAGCTCGGGCTGCTGGTGGACGCGCTCAACACGGTGGGGCTCGACGCCCTGGCCCAGGTCGACGTCGGCGTCCGTCACCACCGGCACCAGGACGGCCAGGCTCTGGGCCGCATGGCGGCGGCGATCTACCGGACGGCGCAGATCCGCCTGGCGCGGGGCCATCTCGTGCGGCCCTTCCTCACGCAGTTCGACCGGGCTCCGGGCGGCGGTTTCGAGCCGCACGTCCACGAGGTCGCGACGGAGGAGCGCCCCCCGATGCGCACGGTCCCCGAGTACGCCCGCCGCCGCGCGGTGGCGTGACGCTGTAACCCGGTTGCGGGTCGGCCGCTCGCCGGAGGCTGGGGGCACCCCCGGCGGTAGCTGGGGGAGGGCTGGCGCAACCCCCACGACGGCGCCGCACCTGTGCGGTACCGCGGGTGTCTCCCCCAGCCTGGCGGCTGGGAGGTGCCCCCACGTGTGCACGCCGGTGGGTGGGGTGCGCCCACCCTCCCCCAGCCTTCGGCCGGGGGACCCCCATGCCCAGGGACGGCTGCCCGCAGCCCCCAGGCCGAACCTGCGGCGACCCGCAACCGGGCGAGGCCGGAAACCCCCGGCTGGGCTAGCTCGTACGTTTGCCGTCAGGCATGCGTGGCTAGGCTGGCCGCATGGTCGCATCGCATGCCGCGCGCGTTCTGGTCGCGTCCAACCGCGGCCC
This sequence comes from Actinacidiphila glaucinigra, assembly GCF_900188405.1. GTDB lineage: Bacteria > Actinomycetota > Actinomycetes > Streptomycetales > Streptomycetaceae > Actinacidiphila > Actinacidiphila glaucinigra. Next base: position 401,871 of record NZ_FZOF01000002.1, read on the forward strand.
CGTGTCGTACAGCCTCCGCGAGGACGGCACGCTCGCTCCCCGCCGCGGCGGCGGCGGACTCGTGTCGGGCCTGAGCGCCATCGGGCCGGACGCGGACGCCGTCTGGGTCTGCGCGGCCCTCGGCGACGGGGACCGGGCCGCCGTACTGCGCAGTGCCGGGGGCGCGGGCCGGCTGTCCACCGCCGACACCGACGGCCAGCACGTACGGATGCTGGACATCCCGGCGGACACCTTCGCGTCGGCCTACAACGGCATCGCCAACTCGGTCCTGTGGTTCGTCCACCACATGCTGTTCCAGACCCCGCTGGAGCCCGTCTTCGACGAGGACTTCCGTGACCAGTGGGCGGCGTACGTGGCGTACAACGCCGCCTTCGCCGACGCGCTCGCCGACGAGGCGGGCAAGGGCGCGGCCGTGCTGGTGCAGGACTACCACCTGGCGCTGGTGCCGCAGCTGCTCCGCTCGCGCCGCCCCGACCTGCGCATCGGCCACTTCTCGCACACCCCGTGGGCCCCGCCGGACTACTTCCGCCTGCTGCCGGACGACGTCGCCGCGGAGGTGCTGAGCGGCATCCTCGGCGCCGACCGGGCCTGTTTCCTGACCCGCCGCTGGGCGGACGCCTTCGCCGCGTGCTGCGCGGACGTGCTGGGCGCCTCCGTCATCCGCGACGCGGGCAGCCTCACGATCACCTACAGGGGCCGCACCACGCGGATCGGGGTGCACGGCCTCGGCGCGGACGCCGACTTCCTGCGGGAGCGGGCGCACCGGCCGGACGTGGACGAGCGCCTGGCGGCGCTGCAGGAGGCGGTGGGCGGCCCGGACCGCAAGGTCATCGTGCGCGTGGACCGCACCGAGCTGTCGAAGAACATCGTGCGCGGTCTGCTCGCGTACGCGCAGCTGCTGCGCGACCACCCCGAATGGCAGGGGCGCGTGGTGCACATCGCCTTCGCCTACCCCTCCCGCCACGACCTGGCCGTCTACCGGGAGTACACGGACGAGGTCTCCGATCTGGCCGAGGAGATCAACGAGGAGTTCGCGACGCCGGGCTGGCAGCCGGTGGTCCTGCACGTCAAGGACGACTTCGCGCGCTCCCTGGCCGCCTACCGCCTGGCGGACGTCGCCCTGGTCAACCCGATCCGCGACGGCATGAACCTGGTGGCCAAGGAGATCCCGGTCGTCTCGGACGACGGCGTGGCGCTGGTGCTCTCCCGCGAGGCGGGGGCGTACGAGGAGCTGGGCGACGACGCGTTCGTGGTCAACCCGTACGACATCCGGGCCACGGCCAACGCCCTCCACCAGGCGCTGTCCGTGTCGCACGGCGAGCGGGCCGAGGCCACCAAGCGACTCGTGGCGGCCTCGACGGCGCTCCCCCCGCAGCAGTGGTTCCTGGACCAGCTCCGGGCACTGGGTTAGAGCGGGCCCGGGCGGGCCGGGGCCGGGGCTACGCCTCGACCGGTGTCCGGTCCGGCGCGGGGCGGCCCTCGCGCAGGCCCAGCCGTTCGCTCGGCACCTTGTGGGTCTCGCGGGCGGTGAGCGCGGCGAGCACCGGGGGCACGCAGAGGGCGGCGGTGAACAGGGCGACCGCGCCCCAGTCGTCGCCGTCGGGGCCGGCGATCTGCGCGGCGAAGGTGACCGCGAACCCGGCGATGGCGAAGCCGATCTGGGTGCCGAGCGCCATGCCCGAGAGGCGGACGCGGGTGGCGAACATCTCGCCGTAGAAGGACGGCCACACGCCGTTGGCGGCGCTGTAGACGACACCGAAGGCGAGCACGCCGAAGAGCAGGACCAGCGGGTACGAGCCGGTGGAGATCGCCCACAGGTAGGCGGCCATCATCACGGCGCTGCCGGCCGCGCCCGCGAGGTAGACGGGGCGCCGGCCGACGCGGTCGGAGAGGTGGGCCCACAACGGGATGGCGCCGAGGGCGGCGAGGTTGGCCAGGGCGCCGACCCACAGCATGTCGGAGCGGTCCAGGCCCACCGCGTCACTGGTCGCGTAGGCCAGCGCCCAGACGGTGAAGATGGTGCTCACGGACGCGACGAGGGCGCCGGCGATCACCCGCAGGACGTCCGCCCAGTGGTCGCGGAGCAGGACGAGCAGCGGCATCCTGGCGACGCCCTCGGCCGCGGCGGCCTGCTGCACGAAGGCCGGGGTCTCCTCGACGTTGCGGCGGATGAACCAGCCGACGACGGCGACCGCGACGCTCAGCCAGAACGGTATCCGCCAGCCCCAGATGAGGAGTTGGTCCTCGGGCAGGGACGCGACGGGGATGAAGACGAGGGTGGCCAGCAGCTGCCCGGCCTGGGTGCCGTTGAGCGTGAAGCTGGTGAAGTAGCCGCGGCGGTGCGGCGGTGCGTGCTCCAGGGTCATCGAGTTGGCGCTGGCCTGCTCCCCGGCGGCGGAGATCCCCTGCAGGACGCGGAGCAGGACGAGGAGCACCGGGGCCGCGCCGCCGATCTGCGCGCGGGTGGGCAGGCAGCCGATGAGGAACGTCGACACGCCCATCAGCAGCAGCGTGAAGAGCATGATCCGCTTGCGTCCGAGGCGGTCCCCGAAGTGGCCGAGGAAGAGCGCGCCGAAGGGGCGGGCGGCGTAGGCGACTCCGAACGTGGCGAGCGACAGCAGGGTCGCCGTGGCCGGGTCCGACTCGTCGAAGAAGACCTTCGGGAAGATCAGCGCGGCGGCGCTGCCGTAGATGAAGAAGTCGTAGTACTCCAGCGCGCTGCCGATCCAGGCCGCGAGTGCGGCCTTGCGCGGCTGGCCCTGATGGGCTGCGGGGACGGTCACGGCGGTGCTCCTTCGGGAGGGACCGGCCGGGGCGCGGACGGAGACCCCGGCTAATTAACCCACTGGATAGTTAATAGCGGGTGGCTACGGATGGTGGGGCAGCCTCTCCCGGGTGTCAAGGGGTCGCGTCGGAGGATCGGCGGACGGTACGCGGGCGATCGGCGGACGGGCGCCGGGCGATCCGGGCGCCGGGCGGTCAGCCGGCCGTGCGCTCCGCCGTCAGATAGGCGATCACCATGTCGCCGAGCATCGTCCGGTAGTGCTCGCGGCGGTCCGCGGCGACCAGGTCGCGGTCGAACAGGGCCCCGAAGGTGTGCCGGTTGGCGACCCGGAAGAAGCAGAAGGAGCTGATCATCGCGTGCAGGTCGACGGCGTCGACGTCGGCCGTGAACAGACCGGACCTGCGGCCGGCCGCCAGGATGCGGCGCAGCACGTCGATGGCGGGCGAACTGAGCGCGCTGAGCTGCTCCGAGGCGGCCATGTGCTCGGCCTCGTGGATGTTCTCGATGCTCACCAGCCGGATGAAGTCCGGGTGCGCCTCGTGGTGGTCGAAGGTCAGCTCGGCGAGCCGGCGGATGGCGGCCACCGGGTCCAGGTGGTCCACGTCGAGGTCCTGCTCGGCCTGCCGGATCACGGAGTAGGCGCGCTCCAGCACGGCCGTGAACAGCTGCTCCTTGCCGCCGAAGTAGTAGTAGATCATCCGCTTGGTGGTGCGGGTGCGGGCGGCGATCTCGTCGACCCGGGCCCCGGCGTAGCCGGCGCGGGCGAACTCCTCCGTGGCCACGTCGAGGATCTCGTTGCGGGTGCGGGCCGCGTCGCGCGTCCGCCCGCCCGCCCGCGCCGGCTGTTCCGCAGTGGCCATCCGCTTCCTTCGCTCGGTCCCGTGCTCGCGATTGTAGGGGGGCGTCCGGACGGCCGGTCTTCCCACTGCCGCCCCGCCCTGATATTACTAACGAACCAGTTCGTACATTAATCGAGGATCGAGGAGTCACGGTGCCCCAGGACTCGTATCTCGTCGGCCTGATCGGCTCCGGCATCGGCCCCTCGCTCAGCCCCGCGCTCCATGAGCGCGAGGCGGTCCGCCAGGGCCTGCGCCTGGTCTACCGGCTGCTCGACCTCGACGTGCTCGGCGTCCCGCCCTCCGCGGTCGGCCGCCTCGTACGGGCCGCGCGGGACACGGGCTACGACGGGCTGAACATCACCCATCCCTGCAAGCAACTGGTGATCGAGCACCTCGACGCGCTCTCCCCGCAGGCGGAGGCGCTCGGCGCCGTGAACACCGTGGTCTTCCGGGACGGCCGCGCCACCGGCCACAACACCGATGTGACCGGCTTCGCCACCTCCTTCGCCCGCGGCCTGCCCGACGTTCCCATGGAGAGCGTCGTGCAGCTCGGCGCGGGCGGCGCGGGGGCCGCCGTCGCCCACGCGCTGCTCACCCTCGGCACCGGGCGGCTCACCGTCGTGGACGCCCTCGCGGACCGCGCGGCGGACCTCGCGGCCGCCCTGGAGCGGCACTTCGGCCCCGGCCGGGCGGCCGCCAGGGTACCCGCCGGGCTGCCCGCGCTCCTGCCCCCCGCCGACGGCCTGGTGCACGCCACCCCCACCGGCATGGCCGCCCACCCCGGACTGCCGCTACCGGCACGGCTGCTGCGTCCGCGGCTGTGGGTCGCGGAGGTGGTCTACCGGCCGCTGGAGACGGAACTGCTGCGCACCGCCCGCGCGTCGGGCTGCGCCACGCTCGACGGCGGCGGCATGGCCGCCTTCCAGGCCGCGGACGCCTTCCGGCTCTTCACCGGCCGTGAACCCGGCAGCGCCCGGATGCTCGCCGACATCGCGGAACTCGCCGCGGGCGCCCCCGGCGCCGCCGGTGCGTGGAACTGAGGCGTCCGAGACCCACCGCGGCAAGGAGGAACCCCCGTGCGCACGTCCATCGCCACCGTCTCGCTCAGCGGCCCCCTCACCGAGAAGCTCGGCGCGGCCGCCCGCGCCGGGTTCGACGGTGTGGAGATCTTCGAGAACGATCTGCTGGCCGCGCCGATCGGCCCGGAGGAGATCCGGGCGCGTGCCGCCGACCTCGGGCTGGCCATCGACCTCTACCAGCCCCTGCGCGACGTCGAGGCGGTGCCCGAGGACGTCTTCGCCCGCAACCTGCGCCGGGCGGAGCACAAGTTCCGGCTGATGCGGCGGCTCGGCGCGGACACCGTGCTGGTCTGCTCCAGCGTCTCGCCGCTCGCCCCGGACGACGACGCGCTCACCGCCGACCAGTTGCGCAGGCTGGCGGAGCTGGCCGCGGAGCACGGGGTCAAGGTCGCCTACGAGGCCCTGGCATGGGGCCGTCGGGTGAACACCTACGACCACGCCTGGCGCATCGTCGAGGCCGCGGACCACCCGGCGCTCGGGGTGTGCCTGGACAGCTTCCACATCCTCGCCAAAGGCTCCGACCCCAAGGGCATCGAGGACATCCCCGGCGGGAAGATCTTCTTCCTCCAGCTGGCCGACGCCCCGCCGATGGCGATGGACGTGCTCCAGTGGAGCCGCCACTACCGGTGCTTCCCCGGGCAGGGCGGCCTCGACGTCGCCGGGCTGGTGCGGCACGTCCTGCGCGCCGGGTACGAGGGGCCGCTCTCCCTGGAGGTCTTCAACGACGTCTTCCGCCAGGCGGACGCGGGCCGCACCGCCGTGGACGCCCAGCGTTCGCTGCGGCTGCTGCAGGAGGCGGTCGGCACCGACGCGCCGCCCCCGCCCGTGGTGCCCGCCGGGATCGCCTTCGCCGAACTCGTGACGCCCGACACCGAGCCGCTCACCGCGCTGCTGGGGGCACTCGGCTTCACCCGCACCGCCCGGCACCGCGGCAAGCCGGTCGAGCTGTGGCAGCAGGGCGAGGCCCGCGTCCTGCTCAACACCGCGCCCGCCGAGGGGCGGGAGGGCCGGGGGCCGGAACTCGCCGCGGTCGGCCTGGAGTCCCCCGACCCGTCCGGCGCCGCCCGGAGGGCGGAGGCGATGCTGGCGCCGGTCCTGCCCCGCCGCCGCGCCCCCGGGGACGCGCCGCTCGACGCGGTGGCCGCGCCCGACGGCACCGAGCTGTTCTTCGTGGCCACCGACACCACGGGAACCGAGGGCTGGCTCGCCGACTTCACGCCGCTGGGCCCCGGCGGGACCGCGGACGGGGGCGCCGGCATCCGGCGCGTCGACCATCTGGCGCTCACCCAGCCGTGGCACCGCTTCGACGAGGCCGCGCTCTTCCACCGCGGCGTGCTCGGGCTCCGCCCGCAGGAGAGCGTCGACGTCGCCGACCCCTACGGGCTGCTGCGCAGCCGTGCCGTCACGAGCCCCGACGGCGGCGTCCGCATCGTGCTGAGCGTGGGCCCCGCGCCCTCCGACGACCGGACGGCGCACGCCCAGCACATCGCCCTGGCCACGGACGACCTCGTCGCCACCGCGCGCCGCATCCGGGCCGCGGGCGGCCGCCTGCTCGCCGTTCCGGCGAACTACCACGAGGACCTCGCGGCGCGGTTCGACCTCACCCCCGACGAGCTGGAGACCTACCGCGAACTGGGCATCCTCTACGACCGCGACGCCCACGGCGCCTTCCTGCACTGCTACACCGAGACGGTGGGCCGCGTCTTCTTCGAGGTCGTCCAGCGTGCCGCCTACCGCGGCTACGGGGCCGCCAACGCCCCCGTCCGCCTCGCCGCGCAGCACGCGGGCCGGCTGATCGGCTGAGCCGGGGCGGCGTCGCCGGCGGCCCCGGTCAGCGGGAGCGCGAGGGCGCCCGCCGGCTGATCCCCAGCCGGATGCGCCCGCCGGTCGTGCCCAGGGCCAGGTACAGCTCCACCTCCGGCAGCGGAGCGCGCCGGGCGAGCGGGTCGAGCCCCACGACGAGCGCGACCGGTCCGCCGCCCGCGACGAAGGCGGACCACCGCTCACCGGCCGCGACCTCCAGCAGCGCCCCGCCGTCCGCGCCGCGCACCATGGCCCGCCCGGGGCCGCCGACGGTGATCCGCTCGCCGAGCTCCGGCAGCCGCCGCCCGGGCTCGGCGAGCCCGAGGAGCGCGGCGAGTTCCGCCGTGCCGCGCCCCTGCGGGTGGGCCAGCAGCAGGAACGCCACCGGCCCGAACGCCGTGTCGTCCAGCCAGGTCCACGAGGCGGGCCTCACCGCAGCACCACCCACACCTGCTTGCCGTCGGGCGTCGGACGTACGCCCCACCGGTGGGCCGCCGCCGCGATCAGGTGCAGGCCGCGCCCGCGTTCGGCCGCCCAGTCCGCCGGCCCGGGGGCCGGGACCGGCAGGACGGGCGAACGGTCGCTGACCGCGGCCCGCACCCCCTCCGCGGCCAGGTCGTCCAGGGTCAGCTCGCACTCCGGGGAGCCCGCGTGCCGGTGCACGTTGGCGAGTATCTCCGTGACGCACAGCACGGCGGCGGGCGCCAGGTCCTCGCGCCCCCAGGCGCGGAGCTGTTCGCTCACGGCACGGCGGACCTCGGCGATGCGGGCGGGCTCGGCGACGACGCGCATCGCCGCCGCGGGTGGAGATTCCTGCGTCATGGGTCCAACGGTTCCCTGCTCTGGCTAGCCTGACCAGGGCGGATCTGACCCCTGGTCAGTTGTGTCGGGGCCGGTCCGCGGCTGTGTACGGCGTGTGTACCGGGAGGTGGTGCCGTGTCCGCGAAGGGCGAGGGCTCGGCCAGCATGCGGATGTTCGGCTCCGTGGCGCGGTCCCTGCGGGAGGCCCGCGGGGTCTCGACCGACGAACTGGCTGCGCACGTGGGCTACTCGAAGTCGCTGGTCGTCAAGATCGAGCGCGGCGAGCGGATGCCGCCGCCGGCGTTCGTGGAGAAGGCGGGAGTCCTGCTGGGCGACGGCGGCGGGGTGCTGCGGTCCGCGGCGTGCCATCTGGAACGGGCCGAGTTCCCCTCCTGGTTCGAGGAGTACGCGGAGCTGGAACGGGCGGTGGTGAGCCTCTACACCTACGACACGCATGTCATCAACGGCCTGCTGCAGACCGAGGAGTACGCCCGTGTCGTGCTCGGCTCCTACTGCCCGACGCTGGAGAGCGAGGAGGTCGAGCGCCGCGTACGCGCCCGGCTGGCCCGGCAGTCGCTCCTGACCCGCGCCCCGGCGCCGCAGCTCGCCTTCGTCATCGAGGAGTGGGTGCTGCGCCGCCCGGTCGGCGGACGGGCAGTCCACCGGAGCCAGTTGGGACGGCTGCTGGAGGCCGCCGCGCTGCGCCATGTCACGGTGCAGGTGATGCCGCTCTCCCACACGGCGCACGCGGGTTTCGACGGACCGATGCACCTGCTGGAGACCCCGGATCTGCGGCTGCTCGCCTATCTCGAAGTCCAGGGCCGCAGCGTGCTGGTGGACGGCCGGAACGAGGTCAGCAAACTCCACCAGCGCTATGCGATGATCCGCTCACAGGCCCTCAGTGTGGGGGACTCCGCCAGAGTGATCGAGCAGATTGCGGGGGAGCTATGACATCCCGACTCGCCTGGTACAAGAGCAGTTTCAGCGGCAGCGAGGGCGGCGCCTGCGTCGAGGTCGCCCGTGCCCCCGGCGCCGTGCACGTGCGGGACTCCAAGGACCCCGCCGGACCCGCGCTGGCCTTCACCGGCGAGGCCTGGACGGCGTTCGTCGCCTTCGTCGCGGACAACACCGGGACACCCGGTAGAGTAATCGGCCGATCACGCTTCGTGCCCAGCGCATGAAGCGGCCCCCGTGGTGCGCCAACACCGGGCGGGGGCCTACACCTACGAGGCCTATCCCGCCAAGGAGCCCCGCAAATGATCCGCCATGCTATCCCGCCGACCCGTTTCTTCTCCCAGACGCCGAACGACCTCATCCGCCATCCGCGCCTGAACGGCACCGCCGTACGACTGCTGCAGTGGGCGCTCTCGCTGCCGGAGGGGTCCCGGGAGACCCTGCAGTCCATCGGCGAGAAGATGCCCGAGGGGCGCATCGCCCTGCGCCGGGCCCGGCAGCAGCTGGAGGCGGAGGGCTATGTGCACACCCGCCGCACCCAGAGCCCCGAGACCGGCCACTGGACGACCCGGGTGCTCGTCTCCAATGTGCCGTTGCGCGACCCCGAGGAGATCGAGGCGGCCTTCGCCGCTCCGGGTGGCAGCATCCTGACCGCCGGTGCGCCGTCCGTACGGGCCGTCGGCACATCCCCCAAGGGGGAGAACAAGGAGGAGGAGAACACCTCCCACCCCGAGCCCCCCGCCGACGAGTCGCTGGTCGCCCGCGCGGCGGCCGCGCTGCAGCGCCTTGGCCGGCGGGAGGCCAGGCTCGCCCTCGGCGTGGCCGAGGCCGTCCGGCTGGCCCCGCTCGCCGCCCGATGGTTGGCCAACGGGGCAAGCGAGCTGGAACTGCGCACCGCCCTGTCCTCCGGGCTGCCGCACACCGTCCACTCACCCGCCGGCTTCGTCGCCCGGCGACTGCGCGACAAGCTCCCCGCACCGCGCCCCGCCCGCGACCCCGCCGCCCCGGCGGCCCCGCTCCCCGAATGCCCCGGCTGCGGCGACCCGCTGCCCCCCGGCCGGACCGGCCCCTGCCCGCCCTGCTCCACCGCCGCCCCCGCATCCGACGCCCCGTCGGGTGCTCCGCGCGGCGCATCGCTGGTCCGCGCGGGCATCGTGCGGCAACGGCCCCACGTGAAGCCGTCGGCGGCCGCCGATATCATCTACGGCTCATTTTGATATCGTTGAGTCGGACACCCATGCCGGAGGAGGCTCGAATGACCCGCACCGTCATAGACGTCGACGACCAGATGCTGGCGGAGGCGGCCGAGATCTTCGGGACCACGACCAAGGTCGCCACGGTGAACGCCGCCCTGGAGGACGCGATCAAGCGCCGCAAGCGCGCCTCGTTCCTCAACTGGCTGGAGGATGGCGGCCTTCCGGACCTCACCGGCGAGGTCGCGTCAGCGGACGACCCGAACCGGGCCGCATGAGGGACCGCTTCCTCATCGACAAGTCCGCCCTTGCGCGCTACCCGAAACCTTCGGTGAAGGCCGTGATCGAGCCTCTCCACAACGCGGGGCTGCTCGCCGTCTGCGGCGCCGTCAAACTGGAGGTGCTGCACAGCGCACGGTCCAAGGCCGACGCGGACCGCATCCGCGACGGGATGCGGGGATTCGACTGGCTGCCCACACCCGACGAGGCCTGGGACCGTGCGCTGGACGTACAGACGGGCCTCATCGCCGCGGGCAACTGGAAGGCCCTCTCCCTCGCGGACCTGATCATCGCGGCGACCGCAGAGCGGCACGGCGCGACCGTCCTGCACTACGACGGCGACTTCGACACGATCGCCGGCGTCACCGGCCAACCCGTGCGATGGGTGGTCCCGCCCGGGACGGCCGACTGAGTGACGTTCCGCCGCTCCGTCAGATCGCGGCCCGGGCACCGTTCATCCTCTTTGGTCACCCAAAGTGCGGAACACCTCGCACAAGGTGACGATGAGCGCAATCGCTTCGACCCGGAGCGAGCTCCTTCCGTCATCTTCGAAGGCAGAGAGATGAACATACGAGCGAAGAAGACCATGTCCGGTCGACCCCGTCGTAAGGTGCTTTGGGGCGTCGCCGGAACCATGACGGTCGCCGCCGCGGTCGTCACGACCACCGCATTCGTTGGCCCCACTGACGCCTCCGCCGCCGCGCGCACCACCGCGGTCGCCGACGAGGCCGCCGGAAACCCCGTCCAGGGCAATGGCAACCGTGACAACTTCGGGCGGCTGAGGACCGCCGAGTTCCTGGGTGTCTCCGTCATCGTGCCCTCGGGCACCACGCAGACCGTCTCGGCGCGCTGCCCCTCGCGCACCGAGGTCACCGGCGGTGGCTTCGTCCTCAGCAGCACCGACCTGGCCGTGCTGACGAGCCAGCGGTCCGGCAACGGCTGGACGGTCACCGTCCGGAACAGGAACGGCATGACCATCCCCGCCCCCACCGCCCGCGCCGTCGTGGAGTGCGCGGCGATCGTCCGGGACAACAACAACTGGTGACCCCACCCCTTCCACGTGCCACCGCCCCGGCCCCCCGTCACACAGGAACGGGGGACCGGGGCGGGCCGTGCGCGACCGGACGTCAGGCGCGCTTGCCCGCCGACTCCGCCGCGAAGAGGACCGCGACGCCCAGCACGACCAGGAGGACGCACACGTAGATCTCGTAGCCGTCCAGGAAGCCGATCCGGTGCGTCAGCGCCCACAGCCGGAACCAGCCGCCGGTGAGTTGGCAGACGATGCCGCCGATGCCCTGGGAGAGCAGTACGAAGCCGAGGAAGCCGAGGAATCCCTTCATGCCACGAGGCTAGGGAGCGACCGCCCGCGCCGGCTGTCGGCGAAAGTCGCCGATCGCGCGGGGGCTGTCGTCCGAAAGTCTCGACTTGGGGCGCGGGGGTGGTGCCCGCGCGCCGGGACCGTACATTCGGTGGAATGGGACGCGTACGGAAGGGCCTCGTCGCCGACATCGCGGTCTTCCTCGGTGCGGCGGTCTTCTCCGTGCTGTCCATGGACGGGGTGGGCGCCTCGATCGGCCCCGTCGAACAGGCCGTCAGCGCGGCCGCGTGCGCGGCCCTGTTCCTGCGGCGGCGGTGGCCGGTGCAGCTTGCGGTGGTGCTGCTGGTGGCCGGGTGGTTCGCGCACCTGGTCGGCGGCCCGACCGCGGTGGCGGTCTTCACCGTGGCGGCGTACCGGCCGCTGCGCACGACGGCCTGGGTGGCGGCCCTGGCGTTCGCGCCGCTGCCGCTGTTCGTGGCGCGGGGCCCCGACCCGGACCTGCCGGAGACCGGCTCGGCGATGACCTTCTTCGTGATCATGGCGGGTTCGATCGGCTGGGGGCTCTACGTGCGCTCCCGGCGCCAGCTGCTGGCCTCGTACGCCGAGCGCGGGCGGCGGCAGGCCCGCGAGGAGATCGCGCGGGAGATGCACGACGTGCTGGCGCACCGGCTGTCGCTGCTGAGCGTCCACGCGGGAGCGCTGGAGTTCCACCCGGGTGCCTCCCCCGCGGAGATCGAGCGGGCCGCCGGGGTGATCCGGGAGAGCGCGCACCAGGCGCTGGACGACCTGCGCGGCATCATCGGCGTCCTGCGCGAGCCGGCCGGGCCCGCCGCGGCGGACGGCGCGGGCGGACGGCCGCAGCCCACGCTGGCGGACGTGCGGCGGCTGGTGGAGGAGTCGCGGGACGCCGGGATGCGGATCGTGCTGGAGGCGGACGGCGACGCCGTGTCGGCGGCCGCCCCCGCCGCCTCGGGGCGCACCGCCTACCGCATCGTGCAGGAGGGGCTGACCAACGCCCGCAAGCACGCCCCCGGCACGGAGGTGACCGTGCGGCTCGCCGGCGGTCCCGCGCGGGGCCTGACGGTCGAGGTCAGCAACCCGGTGCCGGCCGCGGCGGCCGTGGTGCCCGCCATCCCCGGCGCCGGGCAGGGGCTGATCGGGCTGACGGAGCGGGCCTCGCTCGCCGGGGGCGACCTGGAGCACGGCCGCTCCGGCGGTGACTTCCGGGTGCGCGCCTGGCTACCGTGGGCGGCGTGAGGACGGTGCGGCTGCTGCTGGTGGACGACGACCCGCTGGTGCGGGCGGGGCTGCGGATGATGCTCGGCGGGGCGCCGGACATGGAGGTCGTCGCCGAGGCGGCGGACGGCGGCGAGGTCGCGGCGCTGGTCCGGGAGCACTCCCCCGACGTGGTGCTGATGGACATCCGCATGCCCACCGTGGACGGGCTCACGGCCACCGAGGCGCTGCGGGCGCGGCCGGGCGCGCCGGAGGTGATCGTGCTCACCACCTTCAACACCGACGATCACGTGCTGCGGGCGCTGCGCGCCGGCGCCGCGGGGTTCGTCCTGAAGGACACATCGCCCCGCGAGATCGTCGAGGCGGTACGGAGGGTGGCGGCCGGCGAACCGGTGCTGTCCCCCGCGGTGACACGGCAGTTGATCGCCCAGGTCGCCGGCTCCGACCCCGAGGGCGGACGCGGCGCGCGGTCCACCGCCCGGCGCAGGCTCGCCTCGCTGGGCGAGCGGGAGCACGAGGTCGCCCTCGCCATCGGGGAGGGCCGGTCCAACGCGGAGATCGCGGCCGGGCTCCACATGAGCGTGCCGACGGTGAAGACCCACGTCTCCCGCATCCTCGGCAAGCTCGGCCTGAACAACCGCGTCCAGATCGCCGTCCTCGTCCACGACGCGGGCCCCCCGGGCCGCGGCTGACGGGAGAGCGGGGCCGCGGTGCCCGCCCGACGACCCGCTCAGTCGATGAGCGACTGCACGGCGACGGTCAGCATGGCGAGCAGGACGACGGAACCACCGAACAGGAAGATCGACCCGATGACGAGGAGCACCACCCTCTGCGACGGGTTCGCCCGGAAGTACTCGCGTCACGTGAGCCCCGGGTGCATGAACGACCTCGTGATCTTGAGGTCGAACACGAGGGTGACACCGATGAGCAACGCCACGGCGCCGAGGCAGAGCCCGATGAGAAAGGCCGGCACCGCGCCCAACTGGCCCGCGCCCTGAGCCATTTCGCTCCCCAGTTCGAGCAAGCACGGCCGCCGACGGGCGTCGGCGGCCGAGATGTTGTCGCGGCAGGACACTCGGCGGAGACGAGCCCGCGCCACGGATCCGGGGTCGCTCCGGCCTGCCGTGTCTGCGGGGACGGAACGGCTGCCTAGGCTGCTGTCATCAGCACCCGCAGAGAGCGAGAACCACCGCATGGCCACCGGCACCCGCAGGACCGTCCTGATCACCGGCACCTCGTCCGGCATCGGCCTGGCCACCGCCGTCGCCGCCGCCCGGGCCGGCTGGAACGTCGTCGCGACCATGCGCGACCCCGGGAAGGGGGACGCCCTCGGCAAGGCCGCGGCCGCGGCGGCCGTCGCCGAGCACGTCCACGTCAGGCGGCTGGACGTGACCGACGCCCGGCTGGTCGCCGCGGTCGTGGAGGACGCCGTCGTGGAGTTCGGAGGCCTGGACGCGGTGGTCAACAACGCCGGCGCCGGGCACGTCGGCACGATCGAACTGGAGACGGTCGCGGACGTCCGCGCCACGATGGAGGTCAACTTCTTCGGCGTCGTCGAGGTCACCAAGGCCGCGATGCCGCACCTGCGCGCCTCGGGCGGGCGGCTGGTCACCGTCACCAGCGTGGGCGGCGTCGTCGGTCAGCCCTTCAACGAGGCCTACTGCGCGGCGAAGTTCGCGGTCGAGGGCTACATGGAGTCGCTCGCGCCCGTGGCGGCCGCGGTCGGGGTCACCGTCAGCGTCGTCGAACCGGGCGCGGTCGGCAGCGAGTTCGTCGCCAACCTCGGCGTCGACATCCCCGCGTACGCGGCGACCGCGGGACCCTACCGGCCCGCGTTCACCCACTACCTCGACCGCACCACGCAGGCGTTCGCGGCCGCCCAGACCATCGACGAGGCCGCGGCACCCATCGTCGCGGTCCTGGCCGCCGAGCGGCCGCCCTTCCGCGTCCAGACCTCGCCGAGGGCCCGGGAGTTCACGGGCGTGAAGCTCGCGGACCTCGACGGGTCCGCGGTTCAGTCGCTGACCGGCGGGTGGGTCTCGGCCCCGTCCTGACCGTCCCGCTCCTCAAGGGCGTCCGCGAGGGCGTCGACCAGCGCGACGACGCCCTCCGGGCCGTCCACGACGAGGTCGGCCCGGGCGGCCAGTTCGGCCACCTCCGCGCTGCCGCTGCACACCAGCACACCAGGGAGGCCGTCGGCGCGCCGCTTCTCCACGGCGCCGAAGGCGGCCAGGTCGCCCAGGTCGTCACCGGCGTACAGCACGGGACCGGCGCCGACCTCGCGCAGGTAGTCGTTGAGGGCCACGCCCTTGTCCATCCCGGGCGGCCGCAACTCCAGCACCATCCGGCCCGGCTCCACGATCAGCCCGTGGCGGTCGGCCAGTTCGCGCAGCGGCCCGCTCAGCGACTCGAACGCCGCCTGCGGATCCTGCGTGCGGCGCGTGTGGACGGCCACCGCGCGGCCCTTGTCCTCCACCCAGGTGCCCCGCCAGGCCCCGATCGCGTCCAGCACGCCCGGCAGTTCGGCCCGCACCGCGTTGACCCCGGGGTGCGTGCCGGGCGCCTTGACCTCGCCGGAACGGGCGTCCCAGCGCTCGGCGCCGTAGTGGCCCAGCACGACCATGTGCTCCAGCGCGGGCACGCCGGCGAAGCCTCCGTACCGCACGGCCACGCCCGCGGGGCGGCCCGTCACGACCACGACGGACCCGATCCGCGGCGCCAGCCGGGCCAGCGCGGCTGCGGCGCGGGGATGGGCCCGCGCGGCGTCCGGATCCGGCACGATCGGGGCCAGCGTCCCGTCGAAGTCCAGTGCCAGCACGGCCCTGCGGGGCTCCGCGAGCAGTGCGGCCAGGCCGTCCTTGCCCTCGGGCGTCGTCGGTACCGGCAGTTCGTCCCTGCGGCTGCGGCTCATGCCCCCGACCATACCGACCCCTGCGGGGGGCGTGCCCGGCGTACGGAAGCATCCCGCCTCCGGCGGTGTTCCCGGGGCCGGTCGGTGGGCGTGGTTGCGTGGGTGCTTCGGCTGTCCCGCCGTCTCGCGCCCTTCGGGCGCAAAGTGGCTGGCTGCGGACGGGAGGGTGGGGCACGGGGCTGGTCGGCGGTGCGCGGGTGGGTCGGTGGCGGGGGTTCAGGCTCCGGATCGGGTTCCCTCTCCGGTGCCTGGGGTCTCGTTGCCATCCGCGCGTGCAGATGGCCGCTTCCACGCCCACTCCCAGTGGTGGGCGCGCCCGCCGTGACCTGCGCCTGCGGCTGATTCGGGGTGCCCTTGAGGGTGGGTTGCGGGAGAGCGGGCTCGCTTTCGCTGATATAGACGGCGAAAGAGAGCCCGATCTCGGGGAAGCACCCGCAGACGCTGGTTACGGCAGGCGCGCCACGACGAACGGTAGGCGTGGAAGCGGCCATCTATGCGCGCGGACGGCAACGAGACCGGCACCACTGGAGGCGCGAACCGCTCCGGCGCCTGAACCCTGGCCACCCATCCACCCGCACCGCGTCGAGGAGAGCCACCCCCACCCTCCCGTCCGCAGGCAGCCGCTTTGCGCCCGAAGGGCGCGAGACGAACCCGCACCCGACCACCGGAACCCGCCCGTGCCTCCGGACAGCCGCCGGAGGCGTCAGCGGTGGGTGCGGTGGGTGTCGCGCGTGCGGCGGAGGCGGTTGACCGTGACGGGGTCGTGCGCGAGGGCACGGGGGTCGTCGAGGAGGGCGTTGAGCAGCTGGTAGTAGCGCGTGGGGGAGATGCCGAGGCGCTCGCGGATCGCGCGTTCCTTCGCGCCGGGGCCCGCCCAGGCGCGGCGGGCGATGTCGAGGACTGCGCGGTCCTGATCCGTCAGCCCGTCCCCGGGGGCGGCCGCGTCCGCCCCGCTCTCGTCCCGTTCCATCGGACAACCATATCCGCGGCGCCCGTGACCCCGCTGCGTGATGATCCGATCGCACGGAGTCCCCACCGGGGCGGCCCATGAGGTCTACACCACTCGCCTCGCGCGCGGTACGCGATCTCTTTCGACGAGTGGACTAGACCTTTTATGGTGTACCGCGCGACACTGTCCCCCGTGAGACACGTCATCGCCCTCGATGTGGGCGGCACCGGCATGAAGGCCGCGCTGGTCGCGACGGACGGCACGCTGCTGCACGAGGCTCGCCGTCCGACCGGCCGGGAGCGCGGCCCGGACGCCGTGGTCGAGTCCGTGCTCGACTTCGCCGCGGATCTCCGGGCGTACGGCGAAAGCGCTTACGGCGAGCCCGCCGCCGCGGCCGGCGTCGCCGTGCCCGGGCTGGTCGACGAGCGGGCCGGCGTCGCGGTCTACTCCGCGAACCTCGGCTGGCGCGACGCGCCCCTGCGGGACCTGCTCACCCACCGCCTCGACGGCACCCCCGTGGCCCTCGGCCACGACGTGCGCGCCGGCGGCCTCGCCGAGGGCCGGCTCGGCGCGGGGCGGGGCGCCGAGCGCTTCCTGTTCGTGGCCCTGGGCACCGGCATCGCCGGGGCGATCGGCATCGAGGGCCGCGTCGAGGCCACCGAGCTCGGGCACATCGTGGTCCGCCCCGGCGGCCCGCCCTGCGGCTGCGGGCAGCGGGGCTGCCTGGAGACCGCCGCCTCCGCCACCGCCGTGGCCCGCGCCTGGGAGGCCGCGGGCGGCGGCCCCGACACCGGTGCCGCCGGCTGCGCCGCCGCCGTCGAGGCCGGCGACCCCCGCGCGGCGGCCGTGTGGGACGAGGTCGTCGCCGCCCTCGCCGACGGCCTGGTCACCGGGATCACCCTGATGACCCCGGGCACGCTGATCGTGGGCGGCGGGCTCGCCGAGGCGGGCGACACCCTCTTCACACCGCTGCGGGCCGCCGTCGAGCGGCGGCTGACCTTCCAGCAACTCCCCCTCATCGTGCCGGCGACCCTCGGGGACACCGCCGGATGCCTGGGCGCAGGGCTGCTCGCCTGGGACCTTCTCTCCGTGGAGGTGACCGCTTGACTGCGGCAACTAGCGTGCTGACCGGTGCCCGTGTGGTGCTGCCGGGCGGCGTGGTCGAGGACGGCCGGGTGACCGTCGAGGGCCGCTCGATCATCGCGGACGACCCGCGCCGGTCGTCCACCCGCGATCTGACGGGACACTGGATCGTCCCCGGCTTCATCGACATCCACGTGCACGGCGGCGGCGGCGCGTCCTTCTCCTCCGGTGACGCCGAGGCCGTCCTCACCGGAATCGCGACCCACCGGCGGCACGGCACCACGACCCTGCTCGCCTCGACCGTGACCGGCGACCTGGACGACCTCTCCCGGCAGGCCGCGCTGCTGTCCGAGCTGGTCGAGCAGGGCGACCTGGCCGGCATCCACTTCGAGGGGCCGTTCATCTCCCCGCACCGGCGCGGCGCGCACAAGCCCTCGCTGCTGCGCGACCCGCACCCCTCGGACGTCCGCAAGCTGCTCGACGCCGCCCGGGGCACCGCCCGCATGGTCACCCTCGCCCCCGAACTGCCCGGCGGGCTCGACTCGGTGCGGATGCTGGCGGAGCACGGCGTCATCGCCGCCGTCGGCCACACCGACGCCGCCTACGAGGCCACCCTGCAGGCCGTCGAGGCGGGCGCCACCGTGGCGACGCACCTGTTCAACGCCATGCCCTCGCTGCTGCACCGTGCACCCGGCCCGATCGCCGCGCTGCTGGAGGACGAGCGGGTCACCGTCGAGCTCATCAACGACGGCGTCCACCTCCACCCGGCCGTCCTGGAGATGGCCTTCCGCAGCGCCGGCGCCGACCGGGTCGCCTTCATCACCGACGCCATGGACGCCGCCGGCTTCGGCGACGGCCGCTACCTGCTGGGCCCGATGGAGGTCGACGTCGTCGACGGCGTCGCCCGGCTCGTCGAGGGCGGCTCCATCGCGGGTTCCACGCTCACCCTGGACACGGCGTTCAAGCGGGCGGTGACCGTGGACGGTCTGCCCGTCGCCGACGCGGTGCGCGCGCTGAGCGCCAACCCGGCGCGGCTGCTGGGCGCGTACGACCGGATCGGCTCCCTGGAGCCGGGCAAGGACGCCGACCTGGTGGTCCTGGACGCGTCGTTCGACCTCGTGGGCGTGATGCGCAAGGGCAGCTGGGTCGTCGAGCCCTGACGGGACCCCGGCCGGCGGGGTCTGTGCCTGCGGGCGTTCCTTTGGCATGATCCCTTCCCATCGCACACGCTGTTCGAAGGGATCATGCGGTGATCGTCACCGTCACGCTGAACGCCGCCATCGACGTGACCTACCGCGTCCCCCGGCTGCGGCCGCACACCACCCACCGGGTGTCGGAGGCCGCGGAACGTCCCGGCGGCAAGGGGCTGAACGTCGCCCGCGTGCTCGCCGCGCTCGGCCACGAGGCCGTCGCGACCGGCTTCGCGGGCGGCGCCTCCGGGAACCGCCTGCGCGCCTATCTGGCGGAGACCGACGGCGTCACGGACGCCCTCGTGCCCACCTCCGGCAGCACCCGGCGGACGGTGGGCGTCGTGGACGAGTCGGGCGGCGACACCACGATGTTCAACGAGCCCGGGCCGACGATCACTTCGGAGGAGTGGGCGGCCTTCCTCGGCACCTACCGCACGTTCCTGGACGGCGGCACGACGCGCGCCGTGGCGCTGTGCGGCAGCCTGCCGCCCGGGCTGCCCGTCGGCTGCTACGCCGACCTCGTCAGGGACGCGCGCGCAGCGGGCGTCCCCGTACTGCTGGACACCAGCGGTGAGCCCTTGCGACGCGGCCTGGCCGCACGGCCCGACCTCGTCAAGCCCAACGCCGCCGAACTGACCGGACTCACCGGCGCGACGGAGCCCATGCGCGCCGCCCGCGACGCCCGCCGCCGCGGCGCCCGAGCCGTCGCCGCCTCGCTCGGCCCCGACGGGATGCTCGCCCTCGCCGAGGACGGCACCGTGTGGACCGCCAGGCCCCCGGCGCCCGTCCCCGGCAACCCGGCAGGCGCCGGCGACTCCGCCGTCGCCGCCCTGCTCTCCGGGCTCGTCGAGGGCCTCGACTGGCCGCGGCGCCTGGCCCGCGCCGTCGCCCTCTCGGCGGCCACCGTGGCGGCGCCGGTCGCGGGCGAGTTCGACCGCGGGGTGTACGAGGACCTGCTGGGGCGGGTCGACGTGATCAGTGAGGGCGACTCACGGCAGTAGCCCGCCGGTCAGGGCGGGCCACCGCCGGTTCAGCTCACCAGCCCTCGGGCTTCTGGCCCTTGTCCAGCAGCGCCAGCTGGTCGAGGTTGAAGTGGCAGGCGTCGCCCTGACCGCAGGTCACGGCGAGCGTGTTGCTCCCCTGCTTCAGGTCGAGGGTGACGAAGGAGCGGTACCAGTGGTTCCAGTCGCCCTCCTTGCCGTAGTTCCTCAGGTCCGGCTTGTAGCTCTGGGGCGACCCGTTGACCACGATCGTGGCGCTGGCCGAGTCCTTCTCCGCGTTGCCGTAGCGGATCCAGAAGTCGTACGAGCCGTCCTTCGGCACGTCGACAGTCCAGGTCGCCGACGCGCCCACCGCGTTCATGTTCTCGACGTACTTGCCGCCGGCCGCCAGGGTGCCCTTGTACTGGGAACCGATCCTCGCGCCGCCCGCCTTGACCAGCGTCGCCGCGTCGACGACACCCGTCTTGGTCGCGCTCGCCGGGGCCGTGGGCTCGCCGGAGTTGTCGCCCTTGCCGCCGTCGCTGCTCGCCGTCGGGGTCGGGGTGCTGCCCGCCTCGGGGCTGTCGTCGTCACCGCCCGCCATGGCGACGCCGATGCCGATCGCGACGGCGGCGACCACGGCGACGGCGCCGATCAGCAGGCCCTTGCTGTTGGGGCCGCCGGGGCGCGGGGTGGACGCGCGGCGGCTTCCGCCGCCGGCCGGTCCCGCCGGTCCGGAGGGTCCGCCGGGGCCCTGGGGGAACTGCTGGGTCGCCTGGGCGTGCTGCGCCTGCTGGGGCTGCGGCTGACCGTAGGCCGGCGGCTGCTGACCGTACCCGGCCTGCTGCTGCGGGTAGCCGTAACCGCCCTGCTGGGACTGCTGCGGCTGCTGCGGGCGCCGCTCACCGACCCGCTGCACCTGGTTGTACGAGGTGCGGGGCACACCGGGCTGGGCAGTAGCCGCCTGACCCGGCTCCTCGCCGTCCTGGCGGTACAGGTACGCGAAGGGGTCGTCACTCCCGGGCTCAGGAGCACCGTTGTCGCCGGCCGTCATCCGCTCTTCACCTTCCACTGCCTGTCGCTTGCACAGCACCTATCAGTACCGGGCCATCCGGCAAAAGGCGTGCGCTGTCCCGATGACCGATGTTCATGATCGATTCATCCGCGGCCGTCACGGGCGGACACACCTCTGACCACGGCACCCTACCTGGAACCGGTGATGGGCCGCTCAACCGTCCGAAGCCCCGGGTTGTGCGCATACGGTGGACGCGTGATCGACAGCACAGCCGCGTGGACGGGGTGGCGGGAGGCCACGGAACGGGCCCTGTACGGCCCGGGAGGCTTCTTCCGGCAGGAGCGCCCGGCCGCCCATTTCCGCACGTCGGTCCATGTCTCGCCGCTCTTCGCGGGGGCCGTGGCCCGGCTCCTGGAGCGCGTCGACGCGGACCTCGGGCACCCCGGCGAACTGGCCCTGGTGGACGTCGGCGCGGGCGCGGGGGAACTGCTCACGGGAGTACTCGATGTGGTTCCCGCCACGTTGGGCGCCCGACTGCGTCCGTACGCCGTGGAGAAGGCCCCGCGACCGGACGGCCTGGACGCCCGGGTGACCTGGTCCGAGGAGCTCCCGCGGGGCCTGCGGGGCCTGCTGTTCGCCAACGAGTGGCTGGACAACGTGCCGGTCGGAGTGGTGGAGACCGACGCGCACGGGGTACCCCGGCGCGTCCTCGTCCGCGCCTCGGACGGCGCCGAACGCCTCGGCGAACCGGCGGCCGGAGAGGACGCCGACTGGCTGCGCCGCTGGTGGCCGGTCGAGGGCGCGGAGGCCGGGACCAGGGCGGAGATCGGCCGCTGGCGGGATTCCGCCTGGGCTTCCGCGGTGGCCTCCCTGGAGGCCGGCCTCGCCGTCGCGGTCGACTACGGGCACCTGGCCGGGGCCCGCCCGCCGTACGGGACGCTCACCGCGTTCCGGGCGGGCCGCGAGCTCTCGCCGCCGGTGCCCGACGGCTCCTGCGACATCACGGCGCATGTGGCGATGGACGCCTGCGCGGGCCCCGGGGCGGTCCTGCGGACCCAGCGCGAGGCCCTGGGCGCCCTGGGGGTCACCGGGGGCCGTCCACCGCTCTCGCTGGCCTCCTCCGACCCCGCCGGCTATGTGCGCGCCCTGGCCCGCGCGGGCCAGGCGGCCGAACTCACCGACCCGTCCGGGCTCGGCGGCTTCCTCTGGCTGGAGCAGCCCGTGCCCGCGCCCGGGAAAGCCCCGGGGGGCACGCCCCCGGCCACGTAAAGGGATGGGAAACTGGGGCCATGACGGAGACCACGATCGGCATCGGCGGCGCGGCCGAGGGCACCGACATGGTGCTGAACATCGGCCCGCAGCACCCCTCGACACACGGTGTGCTGCGCCTGCGCCTGAGCCTGGACGGCGAGCGGATCGGCTCGGTCGAGCCGATCATCGGGTACATGCACCGGGGCGCCGAGAAGCTCTTCGAGGCCCGGGACTACCGCCAGATCATCATGCTGGCCAACCGGCACGACTGGCTCTCCGCCTTCTCCAACGAACTCGGCGTCGTGCTCGCCGTGGAGCGCATGCTCGGCATGGAGGTGCCCGAGCGCGCGGTGTGGACCCGCACGCTGCTCGCCGAACTGAACCGGGTGCTCAACCACCTGATGTTCCTCGGCTCCTACCCCCTCGAACTGGGCGGGATCACCCCGATCTTCCACGCGTTCCGCGAGCGCGAGGACCTGCAGGCGGTCATGGAGGAGGTCTCCGGCGGCCGCATGCACTACATGTTCAACCGCGTCGGAGGCCTCAAGGAGGACCTCCCCAACGGCTGGCACGGCCGGGTCCGCAGCGCCGTCGCCGAGGTGCGCTCGCGCATGGGCACCTTCGACGACCTCGTCCTGGGCAACGAGATCTTCCGCGGCCGCACCCGCGGCGTCGGCGTCCTCTCCGCGCAGAACGTGCACGCCTACGGGGTGAGCGGGCCGATCGCCCGCGCCTCGGGCGTCGACTTCGACCTGCGCCGGGACGAGCCCTACCTGGCCTACGGGGAGCTGGCGGACACCCTGAAGGTCCCCACCCGCACCGCGGGCGACTGCCTGGCCCGCTTCGAGGTGCTGCTGGAGCAGACCCACAACGCCCTTGACCTGGCCGACGCGTGCCTGGACCGGCTGGCCGAGCTGCCCCCGGGCCCCATCAACCAGCGGCTGCCGAAGGTGCTCAAGGCCCCCGAGGGCCACACGTACGCCTGGACCGAGAACCCGCTCGGGCTCAACGGCTACTACCTGGTGTCCAAGGGCGAGAAGACGCCGTACCGGCTGAAGCTGCGCTCGGCGTCCTACAACAACGTCCAGGCGCTGGCCGTGCTGCTGCCGGGCACACTGGTCGCCGACATGGTGGCGATCCTGGGCTCGATGTTCTTCGTCGTCGGCGACATCGACAAGTGACCGGCGGGCCGCCCCCGGGCGGCCCGTGGCCACCGGGTGTCAGGAGGAGCGGGCGCGCAGCTCGCTGAGGTCGAGCTGCTCGGTCTCGTCGTGCGCGGTCAGGTCGATGACCTCGGCCTGCTCGGCCACGGCCTCGTCCCCGACGACGTCGGCGAGGTCCGCGTCCGCGGGCGCCGTCTCGCCGGCCGCCTCCAGCTCCTGGGGGCGGGCCTTCTCGTTCTTCGTGCCGAAGAAGTCGAAGCCGCCCTGGGCGCGGCTGGCCTGCCGGTTGGGCCGGGCGTAGGGCAGCACGGCCGCGGCGACCGCCGGGACGAGCTTGGGCTGACGCACCGGCAGTGCCGGGTTGCTCCCACTGCCGCTGGTGGTGGCGTCGTCGGGACGGTCGCGCACCGCCGGGTCCAGCGCGTGCCTGCCCTGCGGCTCGTCGGTGTCCGCGAGGTCGCGGCGGCGGGCCTCCTCGACGGTGAGCGCGGCCTGCTGGCGGGCCCCGTTGCGCGACAGGTCACGCAGTGCGGCGGACGCCCGCAGGTACGCGGCCGGGCTGACCGGCGCCGTGTAGGGGACGGGAAGCGCGGAGCCGACCGCCTTCTTCGCGACGCGGCCGTCCTCCAGCGCACGGGCCCGCTCGGACTCGGCGGTGGCGTAGCGGCGCAGCAGGTCCGCGTGCTCCGAGCGGAGCCGGGCCAGTTCGGCGCGCTTGCCGCGCAGTTTGTTCTCCAGCTTGCCGCGCAGCTCGCGGGAGTCCTCGAGGTCCACCTCGAGCTCCGCGATCCGCTCGTCGGCACGCCACTCGTCGCGCACCCGCGCGGTCTTGAGGTCGGCGACCTGCTTGCCCGCGGCGCGGTCCCAACTGCGCAGCAGGAAGGCGCCGCCACCGGCGACACCTGCCGCCGCGACGACGAACACACGGAGCAGCACCGGATCACCGATCACCAGCGCGCCGACGGCGAGGGCCGCGGCCGAGCCGGCAACCGTCGCGGGCGGGAGCAGCCGGTGCAGCGGCTGGGAATGGCGGTGTCGTCCACGGGGCATGGTAGGGAACTTAGCGTGCCGGTGGGTCGTGTGGGGCCGCGGCATCCGATTTCTCACCGAACGCACAACGACAAATACGGAGGGCGCCCACGCGTATGCGAAACGTCACGCGAACGCCCTCCCGCCACCATTTATTCGATCTTGTCCACCGGGCCTCAGCCCTTCAGCAGACCCTTCGACTTCAGGTAATCCGCCGCGACGTCCTCGGGCTTCTTGCGCTCCGAGTCCACCTGCTTGTTCAGCCCGGCGAGGTCGGCCGTGGTCAGCACCTGGGTGAGCTTGTCGAGGGCGGCGGCGACGTCCGCCCCGCCGGCCTCCTTCGCGTTGACCACGGGCAGCAGGTTGTCGGCGTTCTGCAGGCCCTTGTCGTCCTCCAGCAGCACCAGGCCGAACTGGTCGAGGGTGGCGTCCGTCGTCGTGGTGAGCACCAGCTGGTCGGTGCCGTCCTTGACGGCCTGCTTGGCCTGGACGGTGCCGACGCCCTTGGCGTCGACCGACGTGACGTCTATGCCGTAGATCTTCTTCAGGCCGGGCGAGCAGAAGGGGCGGATCGAGCATTCCTCGCCCGCGGCGAGCTTGACCTTGATCTTCGACTTACCGAGGTCGGAAAGGGTCTTGAGGTCGTTCTTCTCCGCGAATTCCTTGGTGACCGCGAAAGCGTTCTGGTCGACGGCCTCCCCGGCCGGCAGCACCTTCAGCCCGAGCGGGCCGGCGAGTTCGGTGAGCGCCGTGACGGTGGCGTCGACGTCGGAGGAGGCGACGGGCGCGGCGTCCTTGCCGTTCACCTTCGCGTTGAGGAACTCCGCGAGGGTGGCCGCGTACTCGGGGACGACGTCGATCTGCCCCTTCTCCAGGGCCGGTTCGTACAGCTCGCGGTTGTCGACGGTCTTGATCGTGGTCTTGTAGCCGGCGTCGGTCAGCAACTGCGAGTACAGCTGCGCGAGGACCGTGCTCTCGGTGAACCCGGCGGAGCCGACGGTCAGGGAGCCCTTGCCGCCGCCGGCCTGTGAGCTTCCCCCTCCCCCGCTCTTCTCCAGGCTGTCGCCGCCGCAGGCCGCCAGGCCCGCGGAGAGGACCGCCACAGCGGCCAGGGCGGTGGCGGTGCGCAGGGCCTTGCTCATGTGAACTCCATCTGATGGGTGGAACGGGCAGGTCTTCGGGCAGGTCGGGACTTCCGTGCGGGGGACACCAGGCGCTGCAGCAACAGGAAGACTCCCTCCACGAGCAGGGCGAACGCGGCCACGAGCACCGCGCCCGCGACGACCTTCGGGGTGTCGAACTGGGCGAAGCCCGCCGTGACGATACGGCCGAGACCGCCCTCGCCGGGAATCGCGGCGAGCGTGGCGGTGGCGATGACCTGGACGGCGGCCGAGCGCACCCCGCTCATGACGAAGGGCGCCGCGAGCGGGAGCTCCACCCGGGCCAGCAGCTGGCCGCCGGTCATCCCCATGCCGCGGGCGGCCTCCACCGCGTCCCGGTCGACCTGGCGCATGCCGACGTAGGTGTTGGTGAGGAGCGGCGGTACGGCGAACAGCACCAGCGCGATGACGGTGGGCCAGTAGCGCGCCGAGTTCGTCGCGACGACGAGCAGCACCAGGATGGCGAAGGTGGGCACCGCCCGCCCGACGTTCGAGAGGTTCACGGCGAGCGCGCCGCCCTTGCCGAGGTGGCCGAGAAGGATCGCGACCGGCAGGGCCACGAGGCAGGCGATGGCCATCGACACGGAGGTCAGCGCCAGGTGCTCGCCGAGCCGCTGCAGCACCCCGTCGGTGCCGGTCCAGTTGGCGCCCGTGGTCAGCCAGTCCCAGGCGCCGGGGATCGTCCCCATCAGCCGGCCGCCTTCGCTGCCCTGGCCCACGGCGTGAGCAGCCGCTGCACCCCGAGCAGCAGCAGATCGGCGACGAGGGCGAACACCACGCAGATCACGGAAGCGGTGAGCACCTCCGCCTTGAAGAAGCTCTGCATGCCCTCCTTGATGAGATTGCCGAGACCCCCGTAGCCGATGATCGAGCCGACCGTGGTGAGGGAGACCGTGGCGACCGTGGCGATGCGCACGCCCGCCATCACCGCGGGCATCGCCAGCGGCAGCTCGACCTCCCACAGCAGGCGTATCGGTCCGTAGCCCATGCCGCGCGCGGCCTCCCGCGCGTCCTCGGGCACAGCGTCCAGACCGGCCAGGAAGTTCCTGACGAGGATGGTGAGCGAGTACAGGGTCAGGCCGGTGACGACCACCGACGCGGAGATCCCGAACACCGGCACCAGCAGCGAGAAGAGGGCCAGCGACGGGATCGTGTAGAGCACCGTCGTCACCCCCAGCACCGGCGTCGCGGCCGCCCGCCAGCGCCGGGCGAGCAGGGCCAGCGGCAGCGCGAGCAGAACACCCGCCGCCACCGACGCGGCGGTGATCCACAGATGCTCCACACTCGCGTCCACCAACTCCTGGCTGCGCGTGCGCACGAACTCGCCGCATATCCATTCGTTGGCCGCGAGACAGTCCTGTCCGGCCATGCGATGCCGCCTCCCCCGCCCGGTTCAGATCATGCAGGTGAGCGTAAACCCGGCCACGGACATTCCCGGTGTCCTGCCACATCCTCGCAACACCCCCTTCACATCCGTCGCCGAGCGTGTACCAAGCTGGGGGGTGAGCCCGCACCGCCCAGCGCCGACGAGAGGTCCCGATGATCCGCTTCGAGAACGTCACCAAGCGCTACCCCGACGGCACCACCGCCGTCGACGACCTGTCCTTCGAGGTGCGCGAAGGCGAACTCGTGACCCTCGTCGGGCCCTCCGGCTGCGGCAAGACCACCACGATGAAGATGGTCAACCGGCTCATCGAGCCCACCGCCGGCCGGATCCTGCTCGACGGCGAGGACATCGCCCGCACCGACCCGGTACGGCTGCGCCGCGGCATCGGCTACGTCATCCAGAACGTCGGCCTGTTCCCGCACAAGACCGTGCTGGAGAACACCGAGACCGTGCCGCACCTGCTCGGCTGGACCCGCGCCAAGCGCCGGGCGCGCGCCGCCGAGCTGCTGGAACTCGTCGGCCTGGACCCGTCCGTGCACGGCGCCCGCTACCCCGAGCAGCTCTCCGGCGGCCAGCGGCAGCGGGTCGGCGTGGCCCGGGCGCTGGCGGCCGACCCGCCGGTGCTGCTGATGGACGAGCCCTTCGGCGCCGTCGACCCGGTGGTGCGGGAGCGGTTGCAGTCGGAGTTCCTGCGGCTGCAGGAACAGGTGCGCAAGACCGTGCTGTTCGTCACGCACGACATCGAGGAGGCGGTCCGGCTCGGCGACCGCATGGCGGTCTTCGGCCCCGGCCGGATCGAGCAGTACGACACCCCCGCGACGGTGCTCGGCTCCCCCGCCACCCCGTACGTGGCCGACTTCGTCGGCTCCGACCGCGGTCTGAAGCGGCTGTCCGTCACCCCGGTCGAGGCCGCCGACCTGGAGCACCCGCCCGTCGTGCGCGCCGGCTCGCCCGCCGCGGAGGCCGCCGCCCTCCTGGCGAAGCAGGGCGACCCCTACGCGGTCGTGCTCGACGACGACGGCGGGCTGCGCGGCTACGTCGCCGCGGGCACCCTCACCTCGGGCACCGTGGCGGACCACACCCGCCGCCTGGAGGCCTGGGTCCCGGTGGGCTCCCCCCTCAAGCGGGCCTTCAGCGCGATGCTCCAGCACGACGCGGGCTGGATAGCCGTCGTGGACGGCGACCGCTTCGCCGGGGTGCTGACCCCGGCGACGCTCCACGCCGCGCTGCGCCGCTCGGTCAACGAGGACGGCGAGGACGGCGACGAGGCGGGAGCGGGGCAGCCGGTGGCGGCCCCGGCCGGAGCGGGTGACAATCGCCGGACGGAACCGGACGCCGAAGCCTCGTGATGCGGAGCGTTCCATGACCACCCCGCGGGACCTGATCATCACCGCCCTGGAACTGGCCGCCGAACCCGCCGTGGAACCGGGCGACCTCTCGCTCGCGCTGGCCGCGGCCGAGGCCGTCGACCTCCTGGCCGCGGGGGCCGTCGCTCTGGACGGCGACCGCCTGGTGCCGGGCGGGCACCCGGAGATCGCCGACCCCCTGCTGGCCGAGGCCGCGGCCTCGCTGGTGCGCACGGCGCCGTACGAGGCGCCCGGCGACTGGCTCTGGCGCCGCGGCCGAGGGCTGGCCGACGTCTACCTGACCGCCCTGGCGGCCGAGGGCCAGGTGGTACGGGAACGGCACCGCAACTGGCTGGTCCGCGACACCCGGACCGTGCTGACCGACTCCCGCGCCCGGCGCCGCGCGGCCGACCGCCTGGCCGCGGACGAGCCCGTCCTGGCCGCCCTGACCACAACGCTCGGCCTGCGCCGCGGCCCTGCCGCCGACGCGGCACCGGGCGTGAGCGACCCCGCCGCGACCCGCGTCCTGGCCGCCCTCGACGACGCGCTGGCCGAGCTGGCGTCCGAACGCCGGCGCCGCTCCCGGCGGCAGGCCGACGCCGCCGCGGAGAACGTCCGGCGGGGTTACTGACCCCGCGCGTACCGGGCCGGTGGGCGGGTGCGGGTTCATCCGCAGTGTGCGGGTGGATTGGTGGCTGGGGTTCAGGCGCCGGAACGGGTCACCTTTCCGCCGGCGGAGGTCTCGTTGCCGTCCGCGGGTACAGATGGCCGCTTCCACACCACCCGTGGGAGGTGGGCGCGCGCGCCGTAACCCGCGTGTGCGGGTATTTCGGGGTGCTGCCGAGGGCCTGAGGGAGATCGGGCCCGCCATCAGCGGTATGGACGTCGGAACAGAGCCCGATGTCAGGGAAGCACCCGCAGACGCGGGTTACGGCGGGCGCGCCACCCACCGACAGTTGGCGTGGTCACCGGCCATCCAGACCCGCAGGCGGCGACGAGACCGGAACCAGAGGAACAACCAGCCCCGCTCCGGCGCCTGAACCCCGGCCACCGACCCACCCGCACACTGCCGACCGGCCCCGGACCGCCACCCTCCCATCCGCAGCCGGCCGCATTGCGCCCGCAGGGCGCGAGACGGCGGGACACCCGAAGCACCGGCAGGGCACCACCGATCAGCGCCCCGCCCCCGGTGCCCCGCGCTACGCGCGGCCGCCCACCGTGCCGGTGCGGTTGTCGTCCTCGTCCTCGGGGAGGCGGCAGACCCGCTCCAGGAAGATCGCGGCGGCGCAGACCGCGATGCCGGCGATGACCGCGACGCCTGCGTAGATCGCCTGGTCGCGGCGGGGGTCGCTGTCCATCTGGTACATCAGGAGGAAGGCGCACACGCCGCCGTACATCCCCGCGACCAGAGCGGCGACCAGGGCACTGGCCTGGCCGAAGACCACCGCGCGGGCGGCCAGCAGCGGGTCGACGCCCTTGGCCCCCGGACGCCGCTCGCGCTGCGCGCGCAGCCGCGAGCGCAGCGACAGCGCCGTCGCCGCCAGGACGGCGGCGATCAGCGCCAGCACGATCGGCGCGGCCACGGGCACGCCCGGCAGGGTGCCGAGCGAGTCCCACAGCTTCGCGCCCGCCCACGAGAGCACTCCGGCGACCACGAACAGTCCGACCAGGGTCCTGATGCGCAGCGCCTTCACCGAGTGCTCGCTCCCCACATCACATCGACGAACGTACGGACGGGATCGTAACGATTACTCCGGCAGCCTGAGTTCCACGTCGCCCCGGGACCACACGCTCTCGCGGCCCACGCCGGCCAGCAGACCCGCCACCGGCCCCTGGCCCGGCAGCTCGGCCGCGGGGTCGATGTCCAGCCACGGCGCCAGCACGAAGGCCCGCTGGTGCGCCCGCGGATGCGGCAGCGTCAGCTCCGGGTCGTCGGAGACGACGCCCTGGTAGGCAACGATGTCGACGTCGATGGTGCGCGCACCCCAGCGCTCGCCGCGGGTCCGGGCGAAGGCGTCCTCGATCGCCCGGCCGCGCTCCAGCAGCGAGGACGGCGGGAGCGTCGTCCTGATCAGGACGACGGCGTTGAAGTAGTTCGGCTGCGAGCCCGGCTCGACGCCCCAGGGCTCCGTCTCGTACACCGGGGAGACCTTCTTCACCCGCAGGCCCGGGGTGTCCTCCAGGGCGTCCACGGCGCCCTGCAGCGTCTCCAGGCGGTTGCCGAGGTTGCTGCCCAGCGAGATGACGGCGAACTTCGGGTTCTGCAGCGTCGAGTCCGCGGCGTCGACCTGCGCGACGACGGAGGCCGGGACGGGCTGCACGGTGGGGTCGTAGCTCACGGGCGCCTCCGGGTGATGGTGACGGACACATCGGCGAACGGGACGGTGATCGGGGCCTGTGGCTTGTGCACGGTGACCTCCACCTCCTGGACCAGGTCGTGCTTGAGCACCTGGTCGGCGATCCGCTGGGCCAAGGTCTCGATCAGGTCCACGGGCTCGCCCTCGACGACGGCGGTGACCTCCTCGGCCACGATGCCGTAGTGCACGGTCCTGGTCAGGTCGTCCGTCGCGGCGGCGGGAGCGGTGTCCAGGCCGAGGACGAGGTCCACGAAGAAGTCCTGGCCCTCGCGGCGCTCGTGCTCGAACACGCCGTGGTGCCCGCGGGCCTTCAGGCCGCGCAGCGCGACACGATCCACGATTCACTCCCGCAGGTCGACGAACGGACGGACGGGCGCGGTCCGCCCGCCCAGCGGGAGGGGAGGGCCGCACTGCCCTTACTCGAATCTACCTTCGACCGCCGACAGTCCCCAGTACCGGGCAGCGAGGCGGTCGACCGCCCCGCGCTTACCCCGGGATGCGACGCCCTACTCGGGCCTTCACCACTTCTTGCCGGTTCTTGGCACGAACGGGTGGTCAGAATGCCTCAGGCTGACCCCTCGCCGCCGTTGTCCACGTCCTCCGCGGCGTCCTCGTCGACGCCGTCGGCCATCACCGGGGAGCCGTGGTGCACCCACAGCCGCCAGCCCTCCGATGTGCGCCGAAACACATTCGTGGCGACCACCAGGCCGCCCACGAGCGAGCCCATCTCGCCCTCCTCCTCGGCGGGGCCGCCGGTGAGGATGTTCTCGGTACAGGTCACCAGGGCCGTGTCCCCGTCGACCGCCACCTCGACGTCGGTCAGGAAGAACTGGATGTACTCGGTGTTCGCCATGATCAGGGCGTACGAGCGCATCACCTCGCGGCGTCCCCGCAGCACCGGCCATCCCGGGTGCACCACGGACACCGTCTCCGCCAGCGGGCCGGTCAGCACCAGCTCCTCCAGCGCGTCCAGGTCGGACCGCTCCACGGCGTCGTAGAACGCCTGGTTCGCTTCCTCGACCCGTGCGGCCTCGGCTGTGCGCGGCGTCATCGTGCCCCCTCCAGTGCCCGTGCGACCCGCACGGCATCGGCGCTGTCGTGCACCTCGTGCACCCGGACCGCCCAGGCGCCGCGGCCCGCCACGATGGCGGTGACGGCGGCCGTGGCGGCGTCGCGCTCCCTCGCCGGGGGCGGGTCGCCGCCCTCGCCGGCCAGCACCCGGCCGAGGAACCGCTTGCGGGAGGCCGCGATCAGCAGGGGGCGGCCCAGGGCCCGCAGGTCCTCCAGGTGGGCGATCAGGGTCAGGTCGTGCTCGGCGTTCTTCGCGAAGCCCAGACCCGGATCGAGGACGATCCGCTCCGGGTCGATGCCGCCCGCCACGGCGCGGTCGAAGCTGTGCCGCAGCTCCGCGGTGACCTCGCCCACGACGTCCCGGTAGACCGCCCGGTTGTTCATGTCGATGCTCTGGCCCCGCCAGTGCATCACGATGAACGGGCTGCCGGTCGCCGCGACGACCGGGATCATCGCGGGGTCCGCCTGTCCGCCGCTGACGTCGTTGACCAGGACCGCGCCCGCCTCGACCGCCTTCTCCGCGACCGCGGCCCGCATCGTGTCCACGCTCACCACGGCCCCTGCCCGGGTCAGCTCGCGCACGACCGGGACCACCCTGCGCAGTTCCTCCGCCTCGTCCACCCGCGCCGCGCCCGGACGGGTCGACTCACCGCCCACGTCCACCAGGTCGGCACCGGCCGCGACGAGGTCCAGGCCGTGCTTCACCGCCAGCTCGGTGTCGAACCACTCGCCGCCGTCCGAGAACGAGTCCGGCGTGACGTTCACCACGCCCATGACCGCGCACCGGTCCCAGGACGGCAATCCGGCCACGTGGCCGCGCAACGTACCCATGGGCTCAGCCTAGAACGGGCGGCTCACCGCAGGCGCCGTGAGGCCCAGGCGGGGAGGGCCAGGGTGACGAATCCCTCGGCCCGCATGGCGGCCAGGCCGATCCGGGGGAGGTCCCCGGTGGCCCGGAAGACCAGGAAGCGCGGCTGCCACTCGGGCTGGAACTTGGCGTTGAACCGGTACAGGGACTCGATCTGGAACCACCGGGACAGGAAGACCAGCAGGCCCCGCCAGGTCCGCAGCACCGGACCCGCGCCGAGCCGCTCACCGCGTGCCAGTGCCGACCGGAACATCGCGAAGTTCAGCGAGACCCGCCGCACACCGAGCCGCGGTGCCTCGCCCAGCGCGGCCACGATCAGCAGCTCGTTCAGCCCGGGGTCGGCGGACCGGTCGCGCCGCATCAGGTCCAGCGACATGCCGTCCTCGCCCCAGGGCACGAAGTGCAGCACGGCCCGCAGCGCGTCCTGGCCGTCGTGCGCCGTCACCACCACGCACTCCTCGTCCGCGGGGTCGCCGAAACGGCCCAGCGCCATGGAGAAGCCCCGCTCGGTGTCGGTGCCCCGCCAGGCGTCGGCCGCGCGGCGGACCGCCTCGCGCTCCTCCTCGCCCAGCTCCGCCACACGCCGGACCCGGCACACATAGCCGGCGCGCTCGGTGCGCTTGACCATCTGCCGCACGTTGCGCATCGCCCGCCCCGACAGGGAGAAGGAGGAGGTCTCCACGACGGCCTCGTCGCCCAGCTCCAGGGCGTCCAGACCGGTCTCCCGGGTCCACACCTCGCCGCCGGTCTCGCTGCAGCCCATGACCGCCGGGATCCAGGCGTGCGCCCGGGCCTCGGCCATGAAGCGCTGTATCGCCCCCGGCCAGGCCTCCACGTCGCCGATCGGGTCGCCGCTGGCCAGCATCACCCCCGACACCACGCGGTAGCAGACCGCGGCCTTCCCGCTCGGTGAGAACACCACGCTCTTGTCGCGGCGCAGCGCGAAATGCCCCAGGGAGTCACGGGCCCCGTGCCGTCGCAGCAGCGCCCGCAGCCGCTCCTCGTCCCCGGCCGTCAGCTCGGCGACCGGGGACGCCGGGCGCAGCGCCAGGTACGCGGTGGTGGCGGCGGTCAGGAAGCCCAGCCCGCCCAGGGAGTACGCGACGACGTCGGCCGTCTGGTCGGTGGCGTAGGCGACCGGCCCGTCGAAGCCGAACAGCCCGTACAGCACCTCGGCGAACCGCCGCGCCCACGTCGGGTCGCCCGTGCCCGCCGCCGGGTGGGCGCTGACGATGGAGAGCCCCACCACGAGGCTGAGCACGCTCAGCCCCGCGAAGGCCGCGACCGCCCTCAGCCGGGTGCGCGGGTCGCCGAGCGCCGAGAACTCCGCCCGGTACCTGATCAGCAGCGCCAGCAGCACCGTCGACAGCACGGCGCCGCCCAGCGAGTGCCGGTGCAGCACCTGCGCCACCGCACCGACCGGCAGCAGCAGGACGGCCGCCCGCCAGGCACGCTTCTTCCCCCGCTTGAGGGCGTGCGCCAGCATCAGCATCAGGATGCCGGTGACCACCCCCGCCGCCGCGGCCACCGAGGTGACCGTCCCCGGGAAGACCCCGGCGAGCACATGCATCCGGCTGTGCCGGAAGCCGGGGAACACCGCCGCCGCGAGGTCCAGCAGGCCCACCAGGGCGCACGCCGTGCCCACCACGCGGGGCGCCGCAGACGCCGGCATCGCCCGTGGGAACCGTCGCACCCCGTCCCGGGGCACCCGGACGGCGGGATCTTCCTCTGCCACGACAGACATCGCTCACCACGCCCCGGCGATGCGGATCACACCGCACGCCCCACTCTCGTCGGAGATTTGCGCCCTGTAGGACGTGAACTCCGCCACATGGGTTCCGTCACCGGGCGGGGAAAGGGCACATCGGCCGGGCCGGCCGGGGGCCGCGGCCCCTCAGGTCACTTGGCCATGATCAGGCTCATCGCCTCGGCGCGGGTGGCGGAGTCGCGCAACTGTCCCCGCACCGCCGAGGTGATGGTCTTCGCGCCGGGCTTGCGGACCCCGCGCATCGTCATGCACATGTGCTCGCACTCGATGACCACGATCACGCCGCGCGGTTCGAGTATCCGCATGAGCGAGTCCGCGATCTGCGTGGTGAGCCGCTCCTGCACCTGCGGGCGGCGGGCGAAGACGTCGACCAGACGCGCCAGCTTCGACAGACCGGTGATCTTGCCGTCCGACGAGGGGATGTAGCCGACGTGGGCCACGCCCACGAACGGCACCAGGTGGTGCTCGCAGCTCGACAGCACCTCGATGTCCTTGACCAGGACCATCTCGTCGTGGCCGAGGTCGAAGGTGGTCGTCAGGACGTCCTCGGGCTCCTGGTAGAGCCCGGCGAAGATCTCCCGGTACGCCCGGGCCACGCGCGCGGGGGTCTCCCGCAGACCTTCGCGGTCGGGGTCCTCCCCGACCGCGATCAGCAGCTCACGGACCGCGTTCTCGGCACGCTTCTCGTCGAACTCGCCGACGGGGCGCAGTTCGCCCTCAAGGGTCACCGGGTCGGTCATGTGTGCCTCGTTCCTCAGACGTACCGAATGCGTGGGCCGCGGGAACCGCGGAAACGCAGCGCCCCCCAGGATAGGAAACCTGGGGGGCGCGGCACGCATTCCGATGTCCGTGACCAAGGCCACGTCCGAGGCGTCAGGCCTCGGGGTTCGGCTCCTCCGGGAGCTCCACCGTCTCGGCGGGCTTGCTCAGGGACGCCGTGGCGCTGCCGTTGGCCGTCGGCTGGGTGCCGTTGGTCAGGGCGAGCTCACGGGGCGAGAGCACCGGCGGGCGGGTCGACGGCGTACGCCGCGAGGAACCCGTCCAGGCCGGACGCGGCGGGCGCTTGACGATCGGCTTGAAGATCTCGGCGAGCTCCTCCTTGTTCAGCGTCTCCTTGTCCAGGAGGGCCAGAACCAGGTTGTCGAGAACGTCGCGGTTCTCGACGAGGATCTCCCACGCCTCGTTGTGCGCGGTCTCGATGAGCTTCTTGACCTCTTCGTCGACCAGCCCGGCGACCTCTTCCGAGTAGTCGCGCTGGTGGGACATCTCACGGCCGAGGAAGGGCTCCCCGTCGCTCGTCCCGAACTTGATCGCGCCCAGTCGCTCGGTCATGCCGTACTGGGTCACCATCGCGCGGGCCGTGGTGGTGGCCTTCTCGATGTCGTCCGCGGCACCGGTGGTCGGGTCGTGGAAGACCAGCTCCTCCGCCGCGCGGCCGCCCATGGTCATGGCCAGCCGGTCGAGCATCTCGTTGCGGGTGGTGGAGTACTTGTCCTCGTCCGGCAGGACCATCGTGTAGCCGAGGGCCCGGCCGCGGGACAGGATCGTGATCTTGTGCACCGGGTCGCTGTTCGGAGAAGCCGCGGCGACCAGGGCGTGACCGCCCTCGTGGTACGCGGTGATCTTCTTCTCCTTGTCGGACATGATCCGGGTGCGCTTCTGCGGGCCGGCCACGACACGGTCGATGGCCTCGTCCAGCATCGCGTTGTCGACCAGCTTCTTGTCGCTGCGCGCGGTGAGCAGCGCCGCCTCGTTGAGGACGTTCGCCAGGTCCGCACCGGTGAAGCCGGGGGTGCGGCGGGCGACGGCCTTGAGGTCGACGTCCGGGGCGACCGGCTTGCCCTTCTGGTGGACCTGGAGGATCTCCAGACGGCCCTGCAGGTCGGGGCGGTCGACGGCGATCTGCCGGTCGAACCGGCCCGGGCGCAGCAGCGCCGGGTCCAGGATGTCCGGGCGGTTGGTGGCGGCGATCAGGATGACCCCGCCCTTGACGTCGAAGCCGTCCATCTCGACCAGCAGCTGGTTGAGCGTCTGCTCGCGCTCGTCGTGACCGCCGCCGAGACCCGCACCGCGGTGCCGGCCGACGGCGTCGATCTCGTCGACGAAGACGATGGCCGGGGCGTTCGCCTTGGCCTGCTCGAACAGGTCGCGGACACGCGAGGCGCCGACACCCACGAACATCTCGACGAAGTCGGATCCGGAGATCGAGTAGAACGGGACGCCCGCCTCGCCGGCGACGGCGCGCGCGAGCAGGGTCTTGCCCGTTCCGGGCGGGCCGTAGAGCAGCACACCCTTGGGGATCTTGGCGCCGACGGCCTGGAACTTCGCCGGCTCCTGCAGGAACTCCTTGATCTCCTGGAGCTCCTCGACGGCCTCGTCCGAGCCCGCGACGTCGGCGAAGGTCGTCTTCGGGGTGTCCTTGGTGATCAGCTTGGCCTTGGACTTCCCGAAGTTCATCACCCGGGAGCCGCCGCCCTGCATCTGATTCATCAGGAACAGGAAGACCACGACGATGAGGACGAAGGGCAGCAGCGACAGCAGAATGCCGACGAAGGCGTTCTGCTTCGAGGGCGCGACGGTGTAGCCGTCGGGCAGCGTGCTCTTGTTGCCGTCGTCGACCTTGGCCTGCAGGATCTTCGCCACGTCGACGCCCTGGTCGCCGATGTAGCTCGCCTTGATCTTGGAGCCCAGGTCCTCGCCGCCTACCTTGGCGCCGTCCTTGAGCTCGACCTTGATCGTGTTCTCGTCGCCGGTGGTCAGCTCGGCGGACTTGGCCTGGTTGCTGTTGATGGCCTCAATGGCCTGGCCGGTGTCCACCGTCTTGTAGCCACCGGACGAGCCGACGACCTGCATCAAAACGACCACAGCGAGGACAGCCAGCACGATCCACATGACTGGCCCACGGAAATAGCGCTTCACGTCCATCCATGCGGGGCGAACACGCCCCGTCCCTCCTGCCACAGTGAGGCACCGCGGCCTGGGGGCCGCCGGTGCATCCGGTGTATGAACCGACCTTCGGACGGTACCCCAGCATTGTCACCCGAAGTTGCCGGAGACCGTAAACAAACAGCGTTACCACCCTCCAACGCGGAGGGGGGCGTCGGGGTTCCCGGAGCCTCAGCCGCCGTACACGTGCGGCGCAAGGGTGCCGATGAACGGCAGGTTCCGGTACTTCTCCGCGAAGTCCAGGCCGTAGCCGACCACGAACTCGTTGGGGATGTCGAAACCGACGTACTTCACATCGATCTCGACCTTGGCGGCGTCCGGCTTGCGCAGCAGCGTGCAGACCTCGAGCGAGGCCGGGCGGCGCGAGCCCAGGTTGCTGATCAGCCAGGACAGGGTCAGACCGGAGTCGATGATGTCCTCGACGATCAGGACGTCCCGCCCGGCGATGTCGGTGTCGAGGTCCTTGAGGATCCGCACGACACCCGAGGACTTGGTCCCCGCGCCGTACGAGGACACCGCCATCCAGTCCATGGTGACCTGGGAGGACAGGGTTCGCGCGAGGTCCGCCATCACCATGACGGCGCCCTTGAGGACGCCGACGATCAGCAGGTCCTTGCCCTCGTAGTCCTTGTCGATCTGCGCAGCCAGCTCCGCCAGCTTGGCGTCGATCTCTTGCTTGGAGATGAGCACCTTCTCGAGGTCGGTGCCCATGTCGTTCTCGTTCACCCGCACAACTTCCGGCTCGGTCTACAGGGCCTGGAAGAACAGTCTGCCATTCCGCCGGCCGACGGCGACGCCGCCCGGTAGGTTGAGCGGCTTCTGCCCGCGCCAACCGGTGAGCAGGCGGTCGGTCTCCTCGATGTGCCGGGCGAAGAGCGAACCGGCGGGCGAGCCCGCCGCGACGGCCGCACGGCGCAGCACCCGGCGGCGCACCGCGGCGGGCAGGGTCAGCAGCCGGGCGACGTCCAGCCCGCCGTCGGCGTCGACGGCCGTCCGCTCGGCCTGGGCCGCCCACTGGTCGAGGGCGTCGGCGTCGTCCCGGGAGAGCTGGGCGGTACGGGCCAGCGCCTCCACGACGCCCTTGCCCAGGGACTTCTCCAGCACCGGCAGCGCCTCGTGGCGGACCCGGGAGCGGGTGTAGGCGGGGTCGTGGTTGTGCGGGTCCTCCCACACGTCGATGCCCTGCACGAGGCAGGCCTTGCGGACCGTGTCACGGTCCAGCAGCAGGAAGGGGCGGCGGTAGCGCCCGTTGACGGCGGGCATGCCGGACAGCGACCGGATGCCGGAACCGCGGGCCAGCCCCAGCAGCACCGTTTCGGCTTGGTCGTCCCGGGTGTGGCCGAGCAGCACGGCGGAGGCGCCGGCGCGTTCCGCGACGGCGTCCAGCGCGGCGTACCGCGCGTCGCGCGCGGCGGCCTCCGGGCCGCCCTGACGGCCGACGGTGACCTCGACGGCGTCCACCGGGGCGAGTCCGAGACCGCGCAGGCGGTCGGCCACGTCGACGGCGCGGGTCGCCGAGCCGTCCTGCAGGCCGTGGTCGACGGTGACACCGCCGGCCCGGATGCCGAGCTTGGGCGCTTCGAAGGCGAGGGCGGTGGCGAGGGCCATCGAATCGGCTCCGCCGCTGCAGGCGGCCAGCACGAGCGGGCTGCCGCCGGGGTGGTCGGTCAGGATGTCCTGGAGTACGCGGCGGACCGCCAGGCGTATCGCCGCGACCGCGGGGTGGGGACCCATGTCCGGTTTCCCTCCTGGAGAGGCTGGGGGAGGCGTCGGGACGGTGAAGATGACGCAGGGTAGCTAGATGGTGACAGACAGCGTGCGATACTCGAGCATCGCACGCTTACCCTGCGCCCACGGTCCCTCGGACGGGTGAACCGGGAGGCCCCGGGGCCCTTCTGTGCCCCGGGTCGACTCAGGTTTCGCTCCGCCCGTGCACCCGTGCCACCCAGTCCGCGGGTTTGGCGATCTCCTGCTTGGTGGGCAGGGTGTTGGGCGAGGTCCAGATCCGGTTGAAGCCGTCCATCCCGGACTCGTCCACCACGGCCCGCACGAAACGCTCGCCGTCACGGTACTGCCGCAGCTTGGCGTCCAGCCCCAGCAGCTTGCGCAGCGCCATGTCCATCCGCCCGGCGCCGCTCTGCCTGCGGCGCTGGAACTTCTCGCGGATCTCGGCCACGGAGGGCACGACGTCCGGCCCCACGCCGTCCATCACGTAGTCGGCGTGCCCCTCCAGCAGCGACATGACCGCGGTCAGCCGGCCCAGGATCTCCCGCTGGTTGGGGGTCTGCACCAGGTCGATCAGACTGCGGCCCTCGTCGCCGTCCGCGTCGACCGAGGCCTCCTCGGCGTCGGGCCGGCTGCCGGAGGAGAACGCCTGGAACGCCTCGCGGAGCCGCTCGATCAGCGTCGACGGGTCGATCTCCGTCTCGCCGAGGAAGGCCTGGATCTCCTGCTCGATGTGGTCCCGCAGCCACGGCACGGCCGTGAACTGCGTGCGGTGGGTCTCCTCGTGCAGGCACACCCACAGCCGGAAGTCGTGCGGGTCCACGTCGAGTTCGCGCTCCACGTGGACGATGTTGGGGGCCACCAGCAGAAGCCGCCCGGTGCGCGGCTCGCCCGGGCCGGGGGCGGCGGGGCCGGCCGGCATGTCACGGGTCGCGGGGGCGAAGGTCTCGTACTGGCCGAGCACGCGCGAGGCCAGGAAGCTCAGCAGCATCCCGACCTCGACCCCGGTCACCTTCCCGCCGACGGTGCCCAGCACGGCGCCGCCGGGGCCGCCCGGCTTGCGGGCCTGCATCTTGTCCAGCAGCGGCTTCAGCACTTCGCGGAAGCCGGCGACGTTCGCCTTGATCCACCCCGGGCGGTCCACGATCAGCACCGGGGTCCCGGTGTCGGCCGGGTCCTCCTGGTCGCCGAACATCCTGGTGAAGGCCCGGACGTGCGCCTCCGACTCCTTTGCGTGCCGCCGCAGTTCCGCCACGACCGCGCGCGCCTCGTCCCGGTTCACCTCCGGGCCGGGCCGCACGAAGCGGGTCGCGGTCGCGACCGCGAGGTTCCAGTCGACCATCTCCGCACCACCGATGCTCGTCATTCCTTCACGGTACGTGCTTGTCCCCCTCCCCGGGAGCGTTCCTCGCCGGGGCGCGGGCGGCGAACGCCGGTTGCGGCTACTTGCGGCAGCCGCACGTGGCGAGTCCGGCGGCGAGGCGGTCGAGGGCGGACTGCGCGGTCACGGGGTTGGTGGTGCCGTTGGTCAGGAAGGCGAACGTGAGCAGCCGGCCGTCCGCGTCCACCACCGTCCCGGCGAGCGCGTTGACCCCGGTGAGCGTCCCCGTCTTGGCGCGGACCAGCCCCGCGGCCCCGCGCGCCGTGGTGAAGCGTTCCCGCAGGGACCCGCTGAAGCCGGCGACCGGCAGCCCGGTGAGGACGGGGCGCAGCTCCGGGTGGTCGGGGTCGGCCGCAAGCGCCAGCAGCCGCGCCAGTTGCTCCGCCGTGAGGTGGTCGGCGCGGTCGAGC
This sequence comes from Actinacidiphila glaucinigra, assembly GCF_900188405.1. GTDB lineage: Bacteria > Actinomycetota > Actinomycetes > Streptomycetales > Streptomycetaceae > Actinacidiphila > Actinacidiphila glaucinigra. Next base: position 442,148 of record NZ_FZOF01000002.1, read on the forward strand.
CCGCTGCCGTCCGCGAAGCGGGCCCCCTTCAGCGGGAACCCGAGTTCGCGGAGCGCGGAGCCGATGGCCTTGGCGCCGCCGGAGAAGGACCCCGGGCGGTCCGCGGCGAGGGCGGTGTGCCGGGCGAGCGCCTCGGCGATGTCGTTGTCGCTGTTGGTGAGCATGCGCTCGACCAGGTCGGCCAGGGGCGCGGACCGCACCTCCGCCAGCCGGTCGGCCGCGGGCGCGCGCGAGGGCGCCTTGCCGGCCTTCACCGCGCCCTCGACCTTGACGCCGCGCTTGCCCAGCAGGTCGGCGAAGGCCTCCGCCGCCTTGGCCGCCGGGTCCCAGTGTCGGGCCGCGGGGCCCTTGACGCTCTTGCCGTCGCTGCGGGCCTCGTCGGCCATCAGGGCGGTGACGGGCGCGATGTTGTCGTTGCGCCCGATGGGGTGGACGGCGGGGCCGGTGAAGAGCGAGGTGTCGTACGTGAGCTTCACCGAGCGGACGCCCTTGGCGCGCAGCGCGCGGGCGGTGTCCGAGGCGAGGGTGCGCAGGGAGGCCGCGGTCCAGCCGCCGCCGGGCTTGGCGCGGGCGGTCAGGGTGGGGTCGCCACCGCCGACCAGGACGACGCGGTCCTTGCCCGCGGCGACCACGGAGGTGGTGAGGCGGTGGTCGGCCCCGAGCAGCGACAGGGACGCGACGGCCGTGGCCACCTTCGTGGTGGACGCGGGCACGGCGGGTGTGCCGGGGCCTTGCCCCCACACCGTCCGGCCCGAGACCGCGTCGACGACGGCGCCCGTCGTCAGCGCACCGAGCGCCCCGTCCTGCAGCAACGGGCCGAGCCGCCCGGCCAGTCCGGCCTTGGTCGGCACCGGCGCGTTGTGCGGACCGGACACGGCGGCGAGCACCTCGGGGGCGGCGGGCGGCACCGGGGCGAGCGCCCCCTTGTGACCGCCTGTTCCCCCCTTCTTGTGGGGACGCGCCTGCTTCCCCTGACCGTCCCGGGAGGCGGCGATCGCCCGTTCGGCCGTACGCTGGCCTGACTCCCACGGTCCCGCTGCGGCCACGGCCGTCAGCGCCACGGCAAATCCTGCGGCAGCCGAGCCTGCCACCACCTGCCAGTTCTTCGGAACGGGCACCCCGGACCAGCCCCTTTCGCGACCACACACAAGCGTGGGAGACACTTAATCACCAGAAGTATGTGCTGATCATGGAGGACAGGCTGTGCTCGAGTTCGACGTAACGATCGAGATCCCGAAGGGTTCCCGCAACAAGTACGAGGTGGACCACGAGACCGGTCGTATCCGCCTGGACCGGCACCTGTTCACCTCGACGGTCTACCCGGCCGACTACGGCTTCGTGGAGAACACCCTGGGCGAGGACGGCGACCCGCTGGACGCCCTGGTGCTGCTCGACGAGCCGACCTTCCCCGGCGTCATCGTGCGCTGCCGCGCGATCGGCATGTTCCGCATGACGGACGAGGCCGGCGGCGACGACAAGCTGCTGTGCGTGCCCGCCTCGGACCCCCGGGTCGAGCACCTGCGTGACATTCACCACGTCTCCGAGTTCGACCGCCTGGAGATCCAGCACTTCTTCGAGGTCTACAAGGACCTGGAGCCCGGCAAGTCCGTCGAGGGCGCCAACTGGGTGGGCCGCGGCGAGGCCGAGGCCGAGATCGAGGCGTCCTACAAGCGCCTGAAGGAGCACGGCGGTCACTGACCGGCCGGCTCCCACCGCCGCGAGGGCGGCGCGCTCCCTGCCGGGGCGCGCCGCCCTCGCGCGTGTCCGGCGGCCTCACCCGCAGGCGTCGAGGAGTTCGGCCAGCGCGCCGTGCAGGGCGGCGGCGAGCGTGTCGGCGTCCGGCAGCGACTCCGCGTCGGCGAGCAGCCCGATGTGGACCCGGCGGCGGTACGTGGAGCAGGCGACCGCCAGCGACTGGCCGCGGGCGAGCGGGGCGATCGGGTAGAGCTCCGTCATGCGGCAGCCGTCCAGGGTGAGCGGCACGTCCAGCATCGGCACGTTGGTCACCAGTACGTCGAACAGCAGCCGGGCCGAGGCGGCGAGCAGCGGGGCGGCGAAGCGGTGCGCGAGCGGCGGCACGCTGTCGGCCAGCAGCGCGACGGCGCCCGGGCCGGTGTCGGGCCCGGCGTCCTTGTTGCGGTCCATGCCCGCGCGCACGTCGCGCAGCCGGGCGAGCGGATCGGGCTCGCCGACCGGCAGCCGCAGCAGGTAGCCGGAGATGCGGTTGCCCCGGCCGCCGCGCACGCCCCTGCGGCGGCGGCGCGCCACCGGGATCAGGGCGCGCGGCCCCGGGCCCGCCGGGTCGTCGCCGCGGGCCTCCATCCACCGCCGCAGCGCGCCGGCCACGACGGCCATGACGACGTCGTTGACGGTGCCGCCGCTGGTCTTGCGGACCCGGTGCAGATCGTCGACGTCGAGGGAGGCGGTGGCGAAGCGCCGCTCGGCGCCGCCGGGCGTCCAGGCCGCGCCCAGCGCGGCGGGCCCGCCGGGGTCGAGGGAGGCGCGCAGCACGGCCGAGCCGATGCCCAGAGCGCGCCCGGCCTCGCGCACCCGGTCCGGCAGGGAGGCGACGACCTGCCGGGGATCGGGCAGCGGCAGCGCGGGCAGGTGGATGCCGGGGCCCCTGACCTGTGCCGGTACGGCCGCCTCGGCGCCGGTACGCGGCGCCGCGGGGGCGGAGACCGGGGCGGGGGAAGGGGTCAAGGTGCGGGCCCCCTGGTCCAGCAGCGCGGCGCCGAACTCCACGGCGCGCAGCCCGTCGGCGAGGGCGTGGTGCAGCTTGACCAGGACGCGGAAGGGCGCGTCGGGGGCGCCCTCGATGACGTAGACCTCCCACGGCGGCCGGTGGCGGTCCATGGGGCGGGACATCAGTTCGGCGACGGCGGCCCAGGCGTCCGCCCGCCGGACGGCGTGGACGTGGTGCCGCGCGTCGAAGTGCTCGTCGGCGGCCCAGGCGGCGCCGCCGACGCCGTACCAGACGTCCTTCACGCGCTGCCGCATCCGCGGTACGGCCTCGGCACGGGCGGTGAGCAGCGCGGCGAGTCCGTCGGCGTCGACCGGGCGTTCCGGGTCGCGGTCGAAGACGGCCACGGCGCCCAGGTGCATGGGGTGGCCCGGGGAGTCCAGGTTCCAGAAGGCGAGGTCCAGCGGGCTCAGGTGCTCGTCAGCCAAGGCTTCATGCCTCCGAAAGGTCGCGGTTTGCCCCGGAACGGACTCCAGATGGTGAAGTGAAACCCCTAAAACCGATTACAGTCAACTACGACCACGATACGGACAGTTAACATCAGGTTGCCCGCGTGACGGGCGGGTGGCCAGGCGGCGGGGTCCGGAAGGCTCAGAAACCGCGGGTGCGCTTGGCCGCGGCACGGCGTCGTGCCTGGCCGGCGCCACCGGGCAGCTTGATGAACAGCCGCGCGATCTCGCCTCCCAGGTTCACCCCGATGGCCACGGCGAGCGCCAGCGCCGCCGCTTTCGTCAGCGAGGCGAATCCCTGGTCCAGGTGACCGCGGGTCAGCCCGAGGAGCCCGAAGTACGTCGCGGAACCCGGCAGCAGCGGGCCGATGGCCGCCGTGACGTACGGCAGGGCGGAGGCGTGGCGGTAACGGGAGAGCACCTGGCCGAAGAGGCCCACCAGGCCGGCGGCGACGGCGGTGGCCGCGACCGGCGACATCCCGATCCCGATCCCCTCCTGGTGCAGCGCCGCGTAGACCGTCCAGGCGATGCCCCCGTTGAGGGCGGCGACCGCCAGCACGCCCCGCTCGCACTGCAGCAGCACGGCGAAGGCGAGGCTCAGCACCATCGCGGCGACCAGTTGCACCGGCGGGTTCTCGTAGGCCCTGAAGGCCTGGTCGGGGTCGAGTCCGGCGCCCAGGCTGACCCCGGCGTAGAGGATCAGCGTCACGCCGACGACGATGCCGGTGAAGAGGTACATCACCTCCAGCAGGCGTGCGGAGGCGGTGATGTAGAAGCCGGTCAGGCCGTCCTGGACGGCCGCGACCAGGGCCCTTCCCGGGATCAGCGCGAAGAGCCCACCGGTGATGACCGCGGAGGCCTGCAGGCTGCTCGTACCGGGCAGGTGCTGGCCGAACCGGGCGACCAGCACCCCCATCACGGCGGCGGGCATCGCCGCGGCGACGAACTGGTAGAACTCCGGCAGCCCGCGGCCGGCGCACAGCCAGGCCAGCCGGTCGCCCAGCATCGCGCCGAGCGCGGCGATCGCGAACACCAGCGGACCGCCGCCGCCGACCAGCATGCTCGCCGCGCCCGCGAGGAGCCCGGCCGCCGCGGTCAGCAGCCAGCCCGGGTAGGGGTGCCGGTTGCGGCGGATCTCGGCGAGCCGCCGGTAGGCGTCCTCCAGGCTGAGGTCGGCCGCGGTGACGTCGTTGATCAGCCGGAAGACGGCCGCGAGACGGGTGTAGTCGGTGGCCCGGCGGCGCACCGTGCGGTTTGCGGTGACCGGCGCGTCCACCAGCGAGGGCTGGTACGAGATGCCCAGCAGGGTGAACGTCACGGTCGGCTCGACCCGTCCGAGCCCGTAGGCGTGGGCGACGCCGAGCATCGCGGCCTCGACGTCCTCCGCGCCCTCGCCGCCGGCGAGCAGCAGCTCGCCGATGCGCAGCGTCAGGTCGAGCACGCGCGGGACCGGTGGGCCGCCCTCCGCCTCGGGCGGCCGGGCGGGCTGCTCGGGGGCGGGGCGCTCGCCGACGGGCATGCGCAGCATCGTGCGCATCCGGTCGGGCCAGGGGGTCTCCTTGGAGAGGCTGACGACCGGGATGCCCTCGGGGGGCGTGAAGGCCGGGTGGGACAGCTGCGAGGAGGTCCGCGTCCCGGGGCGGGCGAAGGCGGAACCCTGTGTCTCGGGCCTCGGCAGTTCCACACCCAGGGGCGGCGTGAACTCCGAGCCGCCCGCATGCTGCTCGGGCTCCTTGGGATGCGCCACGGGATCCTCCTTTCGGCGCGTGATCGTCCGGCGGGTGCCGGGTGTGCCGAGGGGGGAGGGTGCGGACACCCTCCCCCCTCGGCACAGCGGGACGACTGCCCACTCTCTCCGTCGGCTAACGGCGGTTGGCGCGGTGCCGCCCGCCGGTGCCGCGCTGGAGCGGCGGCTGGCCGGCCTCGTCGTCGGCCTCGAACTCGGGTGCCCCGGTCAGCGGCGCGGCCTTCCGGGAGGCCGCGCGGGCGCGCAGGAACTCGATGGCGATCGGGACGACCGAGAGCAGCACGATCGCGATGAGGATCAGCTCGATGTGCTCGTGGACGAACGCGATCTGGCCCAGCCAGTAGCCGAGCAGGGTCACGCCGACGCCCCACAGAAGGCCGCCGATGACGTTGTACGTCACGAAGACGCGGTAGTTCATGCGGCTGACGCCGGCGATGACCGGGGTGAACGTCCGCACGATCGGCACGAAGCGGGCGAGCACGATCGACTTGGCGCCGTGCCGCTCGAAGAACTCGTGGGCCTTCTCGACGTTCTCCTGTTTGAAGAGCCTGGAGTCCGGGCGCCGGAAGAGCGAGGGCCCGACCTTGCGGCCGAAGAGGTAGCCCACCTGGTCGCCGGCGACGGCCGCGATCCAGACGAGCACGCAGACCAGCCAGATCGGATAGTCGAGCTTGCCGCCCGAGACCAGCAGGCCGCCGGTGAAGAGCAGGGAGTCACCGGGCAGGAAGAAGCCGATGAGCAGACCCGACTCGGCGAAGACGATCGCCAGCAGGCCGATCAGGCCCGCTGACGAGATGAGGTAATCGGGGTCGAGCCATTGCGGGCCCAGGGCGATAGTCGTCACGCGCCAAAAGTATCAACGCGGTCGCGACCGAACCGTTCCCAGCCCGGAAACGCTCGGCTACGGTCCTCCCAAGCGTTTTACCGTGCAACACCGCAAGTCGCCCGTCACTCCTGAATCATCATGATCCGGCGGAACCCACATGACTCGCGCCATCTCCCTGCACGACGTTTCGAAGACCTACGGCCGCGGCGTGCGCGCCGTGGAGCGTTTCTCACTGGACATCGCCCCCGGCGAGTTCCTGGTGCTGCTCGGCCCGTCGGGCTGCGGCAAGTCCACCGTGCTGCGCATGATCGCGGGTCTGGAGGACATCACCTCCGGTGAGCTGCTCCTGGACGGCGAGCCCGCGAACGACCTGGCACCGGGCGACCGGAAGATGGCCATGGTCTTCCAGAACTTCGCCCTCTACCCGAGCATGACCAGCCGGGAGAACATCGGTTTCCCGCTGCGCTTCGAGATGCCCGGGCAGGACACCGGCCCCCGGGTCGCCGAGACCGCGCGCACGCTCGGCATCGAGGACATCCTCGACCGCTATCCGGCGCAGCTGTCCGGCGGCGAGCGGCAGCGGGTCGCGATGGGCCGGGCCATCTCGCGGCACCCGTCCGTCTTCCTGATGGACGAGCCGCTGTCCAACCTCGACGCCAAGCTCCGCTCGCACCTGCGCGCCGAGATCGCCCGGCTGACCCGCGGCATGGGCGTGACGACCGTGTACGTCACCCACGACCAGGCCGAGGCGATGTCGCTGGGCGACCGTGTGGCGATCATGCGCAACGGCGTGCTGCAGCAGGTGAGCGCCCCGCGGGAGGCGTACCACCTGCCGCAGAACGTCTTCGTGGCCGCCTTCATCGGCACCCCGCGGATCAACCTCATGGAGGCGACCGTGGTGGCCCCGCTGGACGGCGGGATGTGGATCGACCTCGGACGGCAGCGGCTCGTCCTCCCCCGGCCGCTGAGCCGGGACCACCAGATGCTCCGCATCCAGCAGGGCCGGCCGGTCATCGTCGGCCTGCGCTCGGAGGCCGTGCGCATCGACCGGCCGAGCAGCGCCCGGCCCGGCGAGGTGGTGCTCAGCGGTGTGGTGGAGCACGTGGAGTACCAGGGCCACGAGTCGCTGGTGCACCTGGACACCGGCGCCCGCCCGGCCGTCGTGCCCGAACTGGAGTCCGCCCGTCCGGGCGGCGCGCGGCAGCGCTCCCGGGCGGCCTCCCGGCAGGGCGGAACCGCCGGACTGGGCCGGCTGGTGCAGAAGGCCGCCGCCCGGGTCTCCGGCCAGGGCCGGACGGCCGTACTCGACCGGCCGGCACCGCGGCAGGAGACCGAGCGGCCCGCCGCCGGGAGCGGTGACCTGGTCGTCCGCACCGGGCCCGACCTGCGGCTCCGCGCCGGACAGCACGTGCCGCTGCTGGTCGACCTCGCCCACCTGTACGTCTTCGACCACACGGGCCGCCGGATCTGCCCGGCCCCGGAGCAGGCACCGCACCTGGAGTACTGAGACCGCGCGGGACGGCGGCGGGGGGACGACGATGCCCGTATGGGTATCGACGAGTACGGCGGCGGACAGTCGCCCCAGTCCGCCGTCCTGGTGGTCACCACGAACGACGTCCCGGGCTACCGGATCGAGCGGGTGATCGGCGAGGTCTTCGGCCTCACCGTGCGCTCCCGCCATCTGGGCAGCCAGATCGGCGCGGGCCTGAAGTCCCTGGTCGGCGGCGAGTTGAAGGGACTCACCAAGACCCTGGCCCAGACCCGCACCCAGGCGATTGAGCGGCTGGTGGAGCAGGCGCAGTCGCGCGGCGCCAACGCGGTGCTGATGATGCGCTTCGACGTCAGCGAGGCCGCCGACGCCGGCACCGAGGTGTGCGCCTACGGCACGGCCGCGGTGATCACGCCCCGGCACGCCTAGCGTTGGCGACGATCGCGTCGTGGACGTACCGGGCGGTGCCCGGCGCGATCGACTCGTAGAAGGCGTTGAAGCGCGGGTCGGCCAGGTACATCTCGGCGAGCCCGGTGTGGATCTCGTACGTGCAGTCGTAGTAGTGGTCCACGATGAACCGCCGGTGCTCCTCGGCCAGGTCCATCGCGGCCTCGCCGTCCGCCGGGGCGCCGGACTCGCGGAGCGCCACCAGCCGGGCGCCCCAGTCCTCCTGCTCGGCCTTGATGCGCAGCCAGTCCTCCTTGGTGTAGGAGGCGGCCCGGCGCTGCGACTGCTCGTACGCGTCGGTGTTGCCCCAGCGCTCCCGGGTCTCCTCGGCGTGCCGGTCGGGGTCGTAGTCCCCGAAGACCTCGAACTTCTCCTCGGGCGTGAGGTTGATGCCCATCGTGCGTGCCTCCATGGCTCGTTGGACGGCGTCGGCCATCTCCGTCAGCTTCCCGATGCGCGCGGTCAGCAGCTCGTGCTGGCGCCGCAGGTGCTCCCGCGGGTCCGCGTCCGGGTCGTCGAGGAGGGCCGCGACCTGTTCCAGGGGGAAGCCGAGCTCCCGGTAGAAGAGGATCTGCTGCAGCCGGTCGAGGTCGGCGTCGCTGTAGCGCCGGTGGCCCGCGTGGCTGCGGGCGCTGGGCGAGAGCAGTCCGATCTCGTCGTAATGGTGCAGCGTGCGGACGGTCACGCCGGCGAAAGCCGCCACCTGCCCGACCGGGTAGCCCGCGCTCGTGTTCATGACCACACCCTCCGGCCTCACGCCACGTGAGGTGCAAGTGCCATATTGGTGCGCATGCTGGGAATCACCGACCTGCCGACGTACGTGCTGGGCACCGTACTGATCGTGCTGCTGCCCGGGCCGAACTCGCTGTACACGCTCTCCGTCGCGGCGCGCCGCGGAGTCCGGACGGCGTACCGCGCGGCCCTGGGCGTCTTCCTCGGCGACACCGTCCTGATGACCGCGTCGGCGGCGGGCGTGGCCGGACTGCTCACGGCCAACCCCGTGCTCTTCGGCATCGTGAAGTACGCCGGTGCCGGCTATCTGGCGTGGATCGCCCTCGGCATGGCGCGGGCCGCCTGGAGCATGTGGCGGTCCCGGGGCGCGGAGCCGGCGGCGGTGGCGACCGCGGCCGACGAGGTGGCGGACGCCGAGCAGCCGTTCCGGCGCGCGCTGGTGATCAGCCTGCTCAACCCCAAGGCGATCCTCTTCTTCATCTCCTTCTTCGTGCAGTTCGTGGACCCCGGCTACGCCCATCCCGCGCTGTCCTTCCTGGCGCTGGGCACGATCGCGCAGGTCTTCAGCTTCTGCTACCTGACGCTGCTGATCTTCGGCGGCACCTACCTGGCCGGCCAGTTCCGCCGCCGCAAGCGCCTCGCGGCCGGTCTGACCTCGGGGGCGGCGGCGCTCTTCCTGGGCTTCGCGGCCAAGCTGTCGATGTCCTCGGCGGGCTGACCGGCCCCGGCCCGGGCGGCCGGCCGCCGACCTGCCGGTGACCGGATTCACCCGTATCGTGACGGTATGTCGCTGCACAAAGGTGCCGAGGGCCTGCCGAAGCTCGCCGTGAACCCCTTCTACGCCGGGGCCGACCCGGTCGCCGGGATGCGCGCGGCGCCACCGAAGCACCGGCTGCCGGACGGCCCGATGGCGCCGGCCACGGCGTACCAGCTCGTCCACGACGAGCTGATGCTCGACGGCAACGCCCGGCTCAACCTGGCCACCTTCGTCACCACGTGGATGGAGCCCGAGGCCGGGGTGCTGATGGGCGAGTGCCTCGACAAGAACATGATCGACAAGGACGAGTACCCGCGCACCGCCGAACTGGAGCGGCGCTGCGTGTCGATGCTCGCCGACCTGTGGCACGCACCCGACCCGGAGAGCGCCGTCGGCTGCTCCACCACCGGCTCCTCCGAGGCCTGCATGCTCGCCGGCATGGCCTTCAAGCGCCGCTGGATGAAGCGCGCCGGAGACGGTGGCGGCCGTCCGTCCCTCGCCCGCCGGCTGACCGGGCGGGCCGGCGACGGCAAACCGGGCGGGGGCCGCCCCAACCTGGTCATGGGCGGCAACGTGCAGGTGTGCTGGGAGAAGTTCTGCAACTTCTGGGAGGTCGAGCCGCGCCTGATGCCGATGAAGGGCGACCGGCTGCACCTGGACGCGGACGCCGCCGTCGCGATGTGCGACGAGAACACCATCGGGGTGGTGGCCGTCCTCGGCTCGACCTTCGACGGCTCCTACGAGCCCGTGGCCGAGATCTGCGCCGCCCTCGACGCCCTGCAGGAGCGCACCGGGCTCGACATCCCCGTCCACGTCGACGGTGCCTCCGGGGGCATGATCGCCCCCTTCCTCGACGAGGACCTGGTCTGGGACTTCCGGCTGCCCCGGGTGGCCTCGATCAACACCTCCGGCCACAAGTACGGGCTGGTCTACCCCGGCGTCGGCTGGGCGCTGTGGCGGGACCTCGACGCCCTCCCCGAGGAACTGGTCTTCCGGGTCAACTACCTCGGCGGCGACATGCCGACCTTTGCCCTCAACTTCTCCCGGCCCGGCGCCCAGGTCGTCGCCCAGTACTACACCTTCCTGCGGCTGGGCCGGGACGGCTTCCGCGTCGTCCAGCAGACCGCCCGGGACGTGGCCACCTACCTCTCCTCGCGGATCGAGGAGTGCGGGGACTTCCGGTTGATCACCCGCGGCGACCAGCTGCCGGTCTTCGCCTTCACCACCGCCGACCACGTCACCGCGTACGACGTCTTCGACGTCTCCCGGCGGATGCGCGAACGCGGCTGGCTGGTGCCCGCCTACACCTATCCGGCCGACCGCGAGGACCTGGCGGTGCTGCGCATCGTCGTCCGCAACGGCTTCTCCGAGGACCTCGCCGACCTCTTCCTCGCCGACCTGGAGCGCTACCTCCCCCAGCTGCGCGCCCAGGACCACCCGCTCCACCCGCCCGGCGAGGCGCCCACCGCCTTCCACCACTGAGCGGCGCCTCGCGGGGCACACGCTCCCCATGGGGAAGGACAAGCAGACCAGGGGCACCGTCTTCGTCGCCCTCGCCGCGAACCTGGTGATCGCCGTGGCGAAGGCGGTCGGCGGGCTGCTCACCACCTCGCCGGCGCTGCTGTCGGAGGCGGCGCACTCGGTGGCCGACACGCTCAACGAGGTCTTCCTGCTGGCCGCGCTGCGCCGCAGCCGGCGCAGGCCCGACGCGCGGCACCCCTTCGGCTACGGCAAGGAGCGCTGGTTCTGGTCGCTGCTCGCCGCCGTGGGCATCTTCGTGATGGGCGGCTGCTTCTCCTTCTACCAGGGCGTTTCCGCGTTCCACGAGAGCGAGCCGCACACGACGCGGGCCTTCCTGATCGCCGCTGCCGTGCTGGTGATCTCCCTGCTCGCCGAGGGGACCTCGCTGGTCAAGGCGCTGCTGCAGGTACGCGGCGGGGCCCGCGAGCACGGCCGCCCCTTCCGCACCGAACTGCGCGAGGGCGACGACCCGACCCTGCGCACCGTGCTCGGCGAGGACAGCGCGGCGGTGTTCGGCGTGCTGCTGGCGCTCGCCGGCGTGGTGCTGCACTGGACGACCGGCGACCGGACCTGGGAGGCGTACGCGTCCCTGGCGATCGCCGTCCTGCTGATGTACGTCGCCTACCGGCTCGGCAAGGACTGCCGGGACACCCTCATCGGCGAGGCCGCCGACCCCCGGCTGCGGCAGCGGGCGCACGAACTGCTCACGCGGCAGCCGGAGATCGACACCGTGACCGCGCTGCTGACGATGCGCCTCGGGGTCGACTCGGTGCTGCTGGCCGCCCGGGTGGACCTGACCGAGGGCATCGACAGCGAGACCGTGGAGGAGGCCGCGGTCCGCATCAAGGGCACGCTGGCCGGGGAGTTCCCCGAACTGGACCAGATCTTCCTGGACGTCACCGACGCCTCCGAGGAGGACCGCCGCGCGGCCCACCGGCTGCGGCGGGCGCTGCGCGCCGAGGCGGGCAAGGGCGAGGGCGGCAGCGGGGGTTGACCCGGTCGCCCGGCCCACCCGGTCGCGGCCCCCGTGCGGGCCTCCCGTGGCGGTCAGCGGCCGACGCGCACACCGTGCCGGGCCAGCCAGGGCAGCGGTGCCACCGAGGAGCCCATCTGGGGCGTGACGCGGACCTCGAAGTGCAGGTGCGGGCCGGTGGAGTTGCCGGAGTTGCCGGACCGCCCGATCCGCTCGCCCGCGCGGACCCGCTGCCCGGGGACGACCTCCAGCACGGACAGATGGGCGTAGTGCGTGCAGTACCCGTCGTCGTGCCGGACGACGATCTGGTTGCCGAAGCCGTCACCGCACGCGGCCACCACCACCGTGCCGTCGCCCACCGCGCGGACCGGGGTGCCCGGTGGCACCGCGAAGTCCTGGCCGGTGTGGCGGTGCGCCCAGTGCGCGCCGGAGGCGTCGTAGCGGGCGGTGAGCGTGTAGTGCGCCACCGGGCGCACCCAGTGCGGGGCGCCCTGGCGGTGGGCGGCGGCCGACGACCGGGGCGGGGCCGGGGGCAGGTCGCGGGGGCAGTCCGCCGAGAGGCCCTCGTGGGCCATGAGCGCCAGGTCCCGGGCGGACAGCCGGGCCCGGGCGCGCTGCAGCCGCGCCTCGATGCCCCGTCGCAGCGCGTCCTTGCGGTGCGCCTCGCGGGCCAGCACGGCCAGCGTCCGGTCCACGGCCAGGGTGTCCGCCGCGAGCCGGCGCTCGGCCAGCATCCGCTCGGCCAGCAGCGCCGCCTGCGCGTGGTCGCCCTGCCGGGCCAGCGTCGCGCCCTCCAGCAGCCGGTCGGGCCGCCCGGTCAGCAGCAGCCTCGCCGACGGCCCCAGCCCCCCGTTGCGGTACTCGCTGCGCGCCATCGCCCCGATCCGGTCCCGCAGCACGTCCAGCCGGCGCCGCTCCACCGCCGCGGCCCGGTGCAGCAGGCGCAGGTCGGCGCGCTTGCGGCGGACCGCCCGCTCCGCGTCCTCGTACGCCTGCACCGCACGGGCCGCCTGCGCGTACAGCCGCTCCACCCGGGCCGGCGGGCCGGGGCGCGGCTCGGGGCGCTCGCCGGCCACCGCCGGCGAGGCGGTCAGCAGCAGGCAGAGGGCCACGGCCGCCGTCCTCCATCGCATCGCCCGATCCTTTCGGGCCCGGTCACCGCGGTGCCCGGACGACACGCCCCACGGGCCCCGGGGCCACCCGGCGGGGTGACCGCATCCGGGCGTGCGCCCGGCCGGGGACCGCCCGATCATGGGAACGGGCGCACTCGGCGGACAGGAGGGTGACCGGGTGAGCGGTGACGGTGGGCCCGGCAACTGGTCACCGCTGGACCACGCGGTCCTGCGGCAGGTGCTGGACGGCACCCCTGCGGGCGTGGGCATCTACGACCCGCAGCTGCGCTACGTCTACGTCAATCCCGCCCTCGCCCGGATGAACGGCCTGCCCGCCGACGCCCATGTGGGCCGCCGGATCACCGAGGTGCTGCCTGACCTGGACGACGCCGGCGAGGAGGCGCTGCGCCAGGTCCTGTCCGACGGCAAGTCGCGCGAGGTGCCCTCCAGCGGCCGCACGCACGCCGAGTCCGAACTCGGCCGCCGCTACTGGCAGGGCGCCTACCACCGGCTGGACGCGGCGGACGGCACCGTGCTGGGCCTCGTCGGGATCATGCTGGAGGTCAGCGCCTCCCGCCAGCACCAGCAGGAGCTGGAGCGGGCCCGGGAACGGCTGGCGATCCTCGACCGCGCGGCCACCTTCATCGGCACCACGCTGGAGATGGACGAGACCTGCGCCGAACTCGCCGGATTCCTCGTGCCGCTGCTCGCCGACATCGCCACCGTCGAGGTCTTCCCCACCGAGCGCTCCACCCCCTGCAACCGCGGCGTGCTGCGGCTGCGCCGGGCCGCGATGGCCGCGCTGCCCAACCTGCGCGAGCAGGTCAAGACCTTCGGCGAGCCCGGGGAGTACGTCGAGTACCCGTCGGGCACGACCATCCCGCGCTGCCTGCGGTCCGGCAGCCCCGTGGTGCAGAACCTCTTCGACGACGACGCGCTGGGCCACGGCGGGTCGGTCCGCGAACGGATGGCCGCCTTCCGCTCGGTGGGCATCCACTCGGCGCTCGTCGTGCCGCTCGCGGCGCGCGGCGAGCCCATCGGCACGGTGACCCTGGTCCGCTGCGGGGAGTCCCCGGGGTTCACCGAGCGGGACACCGAGACCGTCCAGGACGTCGTCCGGCGGGCCGCGATCTACCTCGACAACGCGCGCCGCTACACGCACGAGCACGGCATCGCCCTGGAGTTGCAGCGCGCCCTGATGTCCGAGCCGGGTTCCCCGCACCCCTCCGTGGAGGCCGCGTTCCGCTACCAGCCGGCCGGCAGCACCGCGCTGGTCGGCGGCGACTGGTACGACACCGTACGGCTGTCCTACGGGCGCACCCTCCTGGCCATGGGCGACGTCATGGGGCACGGGGTGGAGGCCTCGGTCGACATGAGCCAGTACCGCTCGATGCTGCGCTTCGTGGCCGCGGCCGACCTCCCGCCGCACCGCATCCTGCGCAGGCTGGACGCCCTCATCTCGGAGACGGAGTCGGGCCGTCCGGCGAGCTGCCTGCTGGCCCTCGTCGACCCGGCGCGCGGCACGTGCACCTTCTCCAGCGCCGGTCACCTGCCGCCCGCGGTCATCCGGCCCGACGGCACGGTACGCATCGTCGACGTGCCGGTCGGCCCGCCGCTGGGCACCGGTCACGGGGGCTACGAGGCCGTGCCGGCCTCCTGCCGGCCCGGTGACGTCCTGCTGCTGTACACGGACGGCCTCGTGGAGCGGCGCGGGGAGGACATCGACGCCTCGCTCGACCGGCTCGCCGGGTTGCGTCTGCACTCCGACGGTGATCTGGGCGGGCTGGTCGACCGGGTCCTGTCCCTGCTGGTCGTGGAGCCGGCGGACGACGACATCGCGGTCCTCGCCGCACGGATCATCCGATAGGCGGATCAACCGCACGGACCATCACAACAGGCGGATTTCGACTTGCGCCCGCACGATGATCAGACGGGCCGCCGCAGGGGCGTGTCCCGGGAACCGGCCCCTCGGGGAGGATCTGCCGTGACCGTCAGTCTGGCGCATCTGCGTCGTTGCTCCGTTGCCGTCGACCTGGGGGCGTCTCGCACCCGTGTCTACCTCAAGCACCAGGGACTCGTCGTGGACGAGCCCAGCGTGGCCGCCGTCAACGCGCACAGCGGTGCCCTCATCGCGGTCGGCTCGCTCGCCGAGAAGATGACCGGCCGCACTCCGGAGCACATCCGCGTGGTCCGCCCCATCCAGGCCGGGATGGTCGTCGACATCGAGATGGCCCAGCGCATGCTCCGTCACCTGCTGGGCGGTCAGCTCCGCAAGGCCTGGCGGCGCAAGCCGATGCTCCGGGCAGCCGTCTGCACCCCCAACGGCAGCGGGCCGCTGGCCCAGCGGGCCGCCATCGAAACGCTGTACGGCCTCGGTTCGCGCCGGGTCGAACTCGTCGACTCCGTCATCGCGGCCGCCATCGGGTGCGGACTGCCGGTCGAACAGCCCGAAGCGACGATGATCATGCTCGCCGGGGCCGGCACCACGCAGATCGCGGTCATGTCGATGGGCGCGATCGTCGCCGCGGAGACCATCGGGGTGGGCGGCGAGGCGATCGACCACGCCGTCGTCCAGCACCTGCGCAACACCCACGAACTGCTGCTGCCCAGCCAGTCGGTGCGTTCGCTGCACGAGACCCTCTCCGCGCCCGGCCCCACCGCGCCCAGCGCCGAGGTCCAGGGGCGCGACGTCGCCAGCGGGATCGCCCGTACGGTCCGCGTCGACACCGAGGCGGTACGGCAGGCCATCCGGATGCCCATGGCGACGCTGGTCGACGGGATCGGCCAGGTGCTGCGGAGGTGCCCGCCGGACCTGGTGGCCGACCTCACGGACCGCGGCGTCATGCTGGCGGGCGGCAGCGCGCTGCTGCCGGGCCTGGACATGATGCTCCGTCAGGCCACCGGGATGCCGGTCACGGTCGCGGACCGGCCCGACGTCTGCGCGGTGCTCGGACTGGGCGCCATGATGGAGGGCCACCCCGTCCCGACGCCGCTCGACCCGCTGTCCGTGTGAACCCGCGGCTCGGCCGGGACGGGGAGCGCCTCCCCGTCCCGGCCGAGCCGTGTCCGGGCCGTGGTGTCCGGGCCGGCCCGGTGGAAGCGGTCCGCCGGCGGCGGCGCCCGGGCCCGGCGGTCACGGCGCGGCCCTTTCCCTCTCGGCGCGTTCGACCAGGCGGGCGGTGTGCCCGGCGACGAGGTCCGGGCGGTGGGAGGGCAGCCAGTGGCCGCCGTCCACGTGGTGGATCTCGGCGGCGGGGGCCCAGTCGGTGATCTCGGTCTGCCAGGGCGGCAGGACGAAAACGTCCTTGGACGGGGCCAGCACCACCGCGGGCAGCGCGGCGTGCCGGACGCGGGGGCGGAGCATGCGGGGCAGCACGTTGGCGCGGTAGAGCCTGAGCCCGGCGCGGTTGCGGGCGGCGAGCCCGGGGCCGTATCCGGCGGGGGTCTCGCCGGTCTCCAGGCGGCGCAGGGTCGCGATGACGCCGTCCAGGAAACCGCTGCGGCAGGCGAGTTCGGCGATCCCCGGCAGATGGAAGAAGCCGACGTACTGCGAGGCCAGCGACTGCTTGGCGAGCTTGAGCAGACGGGCCGGGGACGGGCGGCGCAACTGGGCGCGGTACCAGCGGCCGGTGTGGTCGAGGTCGGGTCCGGAGATCGAGGTGATCGAGGCGTAGCGGTGGGCGAGTTCCGGTGTGCTGACGGTGTGCCAGCTCTGCACCGACCCCCAGTCGTGAGTGAGCAGGTGGACCGGGGCCGCCGGGCTGACCGCGTCGGCGACGGCGGTGGTGTCGGCGGCGAGCCGCGGCAGCCGGTAGGCGCGGGTGCGGCGCGGCTTGTCCGAGGCGCCCGAGCCGCGTACGTCGTACGACACGACGTGGAACCCGCGGGCGGCAAGGCGCCCGGCGACGCCGTCCCACACTCCGTGGTCGTCGGGGAAGCCGTGCACGCACAGCACCGTGGGCCCGGCCGGGTCCCCCCGCTCGTACACCGCCAGCCGCACCCCGTCGGAGGCCGTGACCCAGCGCTGCGCCATGTCCGCCGCCCTTCGCCTTCGCCTCGCCGCGTCGCCCCTTGGTCATCGCGGCGTCACTTCACCGTCGTGCCACCGTTCCGCCGTCGTTCCCGGCGGCCACGATGGCAGCTTGCTGACATCATGTCTAGCAGTGGGACGGTATACCTTTGCCGCCGTGACCGGTGGGAACGCGATACTGCAGCGACGGCTCGGCGTCTTCGACGCCACCGTCGTCGGACTCGGCTCGATGATCGGCGCCGGGGTCTTCGCCGCGTTCGCCCCGGCCGCCCGCGCCGCCGGCTCCGGGCTGCTCCTCGGGCTCGCGGCGGCGGCCGTCGTCGCCTACTGCAACGCCATGTCCTCGGCCCGGCTCGCCGCGCTGTACCCCGCCTCGGGCGGGACGTACGTCTACGGGCGCGAGCGGCTCGGGCCGTTCTGGGGCTATCTGGCGGGCTGGTCCTTCGTCGTCGGCAAGACAGCCTCCTGCGGCGCGATGGCCCTGACGATCGGCGCGTACGTCTGGCCGGAGCAGCAGCGGGCGGTCGGCGTCGCCGCGGTCGTGGCGCTCACCGCCGTCAACTACGCCGGCGTGCAGAAGGCGGCCTGGCTCACCCGGGGCATCGTCGCGGTCGTCCTCGCGCTGCTCGCGGCCTTCGTGGTCGCCGCGTTCACCGGCGGCGACGCCGACGCCGCCCGGCTGGACATCGGCGCCGACGCGACCGTGGGCGGGGTGCTGCAGGCGGCCGGCCTGCTGTTCTTCGCCTTCGCCGGGTACGCCAGGATCGCCACCCTCGGCGAGGAGGTCAGGGACCCGGCACGCACCATCCCCCGGGCGATCCCCCTCGCCCTCGGCATCACGCTGGTCGTCTACGCGGCCGTCGCGGTCGCCCTGCTCGCGGTACTGGGCCCGCGGGCGCTCGCCGGCTCGGCCGCGCCCCTGGCCGACGCCGCGGGCGGCCTCGCGCCGCTGATGCGGGTGGGCGCGGCGGTCGCCGCCGTCGGCTCCCTGCTCGCGCTGATCCTCGGGGTCTCCCGCACCAGCCTGGCCATGGCCCGCGACGGGCACCTGCCCCGGACCCTGGCCGCGGTGCACCCGCGGTCCGGGGTGCCGCACCACGCCGAACTCGCCGTCGGCGCGGTCGTCGCCGTCCTGGCCGCCACCGCCGACCTGCGCGGGGCGATCGGCTTCTCCTCCTTCGGCGTCCTGGCCTACTACGCCGTCGCCAACGCCTCCGCCTGGACCCTCGGCCCCGGCGCCCGGCGTGCCGTACCCGCCCTCGGCCTGCTCGGCTGCCTCGTCCTGGCCTTCGCCCTGCCCTGGACCTCCGTCGCCGCGGGCGCGGCCGTCCTGGCCGTCGGCGCGGCGCTGTACGCGGCACGCTCCCGGGGTCCCCGGGACGCCTGACGCGCGGATCGTCCCGGGCGAGGGGCGTTGCCCGACTGAGATCCATCCGCAACGGCCCCGATGCCACCCGCCCGCGGGCTCCTGCGTCACAGTCGCAGAAGGCGCAGGGGGCGCCCACGGGGGAGGGCAGGTGACGATGATGCGGCGGATCACGGCGGCGGTACTGGCGGCGGTGGCGGCCGGAGCGATGCTGACGGGTTGCGGCGCCAACGCGGACCGGGGAAGCGGCGGCGACCGCGCGCAGCGGCCCGGTCCCGTACAGGGTGCGGACGAGGGCCCCGAGAACGGCTCCGAGTGGAACGGGCAGGGCGCGGACGGGAACCGCAGCCCGGACCGGGCACCGGACGCCTCCGGGCTGTCGACCTTCGCGCTGGACGTCGACACCGCCTCCTACGGCTACGCCAAGCGGCGGCTCGACCAGGGCTCGCTGCCCTCCCCCTCGGACGTGCGCCACGAGGAGTTCGTCAACAGCTTCCGCCAGGACTACCCCGCCCCCAGGGGCGACGGCTTCTCCGTCACCGTCGACGGCGCCCGCGTCGGCGACGAGGAGGGCTGGTCCCTCATGCGCGTCGGCCTCGCCACCCGTCCCGCGGACGAGGTGAACAGGCCGCCGGCCGTGCTCACCTTCGTCGTGGACGTCTCCGGTTCCATGGGCGACCCGGGCCGCCTCGACCTCGTCCAGAAGGCACTGCGCGCCGCGATCGGCGAGCTGCGGGACGACGACTCCCTCGCCGTCGTCACCTTCAGCGACAGCGCACGGGTCGCCCTGCCGGCCACCCGGCTCGGCGCCGAGGGCGCCCGGGAACACGCGCGGTCCGTCGTCGACCGCCTCGCGCCCGAGGACTCGACCAACCTGGAGGCGGGTCTGCGCACCGGCTACGACATGGCCCTGGAGAGCGCCCGGCGCGGTGCCACCAACCGGGTCGTCCTGCTCTCCGACGCCCTCGCCAACACCGGGGAGACCGACCCCGACGCCCTCCTGGAACGGATCGACCGGGCCCGTTCCCGGTACGGCGTCGCGCTCTTCGGGGTCGGCGTCGGCAACGAGTACGGCGACGAGCTGATGGAGCGGCTGGTCGACAAGGGCGACGGCCACACCTCGTACGTCTCCACCCCGGCCGAGGCCCGCGCCCTGTTCGTGGACCAACTGCCCGTCAACATCGGCCTGCGCGCCCGCGACGCCAAGGCCCAGGTCGCCTTCGACCCGCGCACCGTCGAGCGCTACCGCCTGATCGGCTTCGAGAACCGCGCCGTCGCCGACGAGGACTTCCGCGACGACCGCGTCGACGGCGGCGAGGTCGGCCCCGGCCACACCGTCACCGCGCTCTACGCCGTGCGGCTGAAGGCGGGCGCCCGGGGCCACGTCGCCACGGCCACCGTGCGCTGGCTCGACCCGCACGACCGCTCCCCGCACGAGGCCGCGGGCGCCGTCGAGGCGGACCGACTCGCCGGCCGGCTGTGGGACTCCGGCACGTCCCCGAGGCTCCGCGTGGACGCGGTCGCCGCGTACTTCGCCGACGCGCTGCGCACCTACGACACCGGTGACGGGCAACTGCCCGGCGCCCCCGGCCTCGCCGAGCTCGGCGACCGCGCGCACGCCCTGGCCGCGACCACCGAGGACCCGGCCGTACGCGACCTGGCGGAAGCCGTCGACAGCGCGTACGCGCTGCGCGCGGGCTGATGGAGTATCAGTGGAGGCATGGCAGAAGAGAAGGAACCCGAGCCCGAGCTCGACGCCCGCTACAGCAGCGCCGGCGCGACCCCCACGACCTGGCACGACGCCCGCGGACACCTGGCCGGCGCCGAGATCTACTGGCTGACCACCGTCCGCCCGGACGGCCGGCCCCACGTCACCCCGCTGATCGGGGTCTGGCTCGACGACGCCCTGCACTTCTGCACCGGCGCCGACGAGCGCAAGGCCGGGAACCTCGACCGCAACCCCCGGGTCGTCCTCACCACCGGCAACAACGCGCTCGGCGAGGGCCTGGACATCGTGCTCGAGGGCAGGGCGGCGCGCGTGCGCAGCGACAAGCAGCTGCGCCGGATCGCGGAGGCGTACGAGAGCAAGTACGGCTCCGAATGGCACTTCGACGTGGGCGACCAGGTCTTCGTCGGCGGCGGACACGAGGCCCTGGTGTACGAGGTGGAACCCACCACGGCCTTCGCCTACGCCCGCGGCACCACCTACAGCCAGACCCGCTGGCTGTTCTAGGTGACCGGGCCGGTGGGTGGGGCCGGTCGGTGGATGCGGGTCCGTCTCGCGCCCTGCGGGCGCAAAGCGCCGACTGCGGATGGGGAGGGTGGGGGCGCCCTCCTCGTCGCGGTGCGGGTGGGTTCGTGGTGGGGGTTCAGGCTCCTGAGCGCGGCCGGTTGTTCATCGGCTACCGGTCTCGTCTCCGTCCGCGGGTACAGATGGCCGGTTGCCACGCCCACCGTTCGTGGGTGGCGCGCCCGCCGTAACCGGCGTCTGCGGGTGCTTCCCCGACATCGGGTGCTGTTCCGCCGACACAGTCCGCGAAAGCGGGCCCGATCTTCCCCCGCTCGAAGATCGGGCCCTGTTACGCCGAACATGTCGGCGAAAGCGGGCCCGATCTCCCGCAGACCGCCCAACAGCACCCCGAATCAGCCGCAGCCGCCGGTCACGGCGGGCGCGCCCACCACCAGGAGTAGGCGTGGAAGCGGCCATCCGCACCCGCGGACGGCAACGAGACCCCGGCCACCGGACACGCGACCGCTCCGGAGCCCGAGCCTCAGCCGGCCACCCGCCCGCACACTGCCGACCAGCCCCAGGCCGCCACCCTCCCGTCCGCAGCCCGCATGCTTGCGCCCGAAGGGCGCGAGACGGCGCGACAGGCGACAAGCCCACCCCCGCCCCACTCCGGGAGCGCGTCCGTCACGCCTCGGGACGCTCGATCCGATCGCGGCCGGCCGGGCCGTGGAAGGCGGCGCGGTCGGCCGCGGCGGTCCCGCGGGCCCAGCCCTCGTGGTCGCGGCCCCTGAGGCGCTGGGTGCGGGTATCGGGGAACATCGCGTCGGCGGCGCGGCCGACGGCGACCTCGCGGGCGGCCAGCGCGGGGAGGACCTCCGTGGCTCCGGTGGCCTGCGCGGCCTCCTCCGTCGCGTCGCGGGAGGCCGCGGCCAGACGCTCGCCGACGCGGCCCGCGTAGGCGATGAGGAAGGACTCCCGGAAGTCCCGTGACAGGTCGCCGCCCCCGCCGCCCTTGCGGCGCGGACGACGCGCGGCCGGGCCCGGGGCGCCGCCGCCGCGCATGGCCGCCTCGGCCTGCACCAGCAGGGACGTGTACAGCACCTCCACGGCCTCCAGGTCGGCCTCCCAGCCCACGACCGTCGAGAAGCCGAACTCCGCCGACCACACGGCACGGCAGCGGTTCGCCTCCGCGACCGCGTCCAGCAGCAGGGCCTTCGGCGCCTCGTAGGGGCGGTCCACGCCGATCCGCCGCGCGCCCGGGCCGCCGCCCGGCGCCGTGCCCGCGACCAGCGCCTCATCCACGCTGTGCCGCGCCATCAGGTGCTGGGCCTTCGCGCTCAGCGCCTCCGCCTCCTCCGGGAAGGCCGTGGACTCCGCCTTCGCCAGCAGCGCCCTGATCCGCCGCAGCATCGGATGCCCCGTACCGCCGGACGCCGCCGCGGGCGCGGCCAGCGGGGTGATGCCGGGCAGCCGCCCCAGCAGGCGGACGAGTTCCAGCACGGTCGTCGCCACCGTGAAGCGGTCCAGCCGCTCGGCCGCCCCGTACGCCGTCAGCAGGCCCGCCGGGTCGCCGCCGCCGTCCGCGGTCAGCCGCCCGGCGAGCCGCACGTGCTCGGGGCGCAGTTCGCGGCGCACCATCCGCAGCACGTCCGCGTCCTGCCAGCCGCGCGCCCGGCAGCCCCGCAGCAGTCCGCCCACGGCGGTCACCACCGCCCGGCCGACCTCGTCCCAGCCGGCCTCCGCCGCCGCCATGGCCGACGCCCCGGCGTCCAGCGCCGTCTCGACGTCCCCCTCCGGCGCCCCCAGGGCGCCGGAGAACGCCGCCTCGACCACCGTCATCGCATCTCGCACGGGGTTCAGGATCGCACCGACACGCCGCGTACGGAGCACGGTGCCCACCCGCCCGCGCGGACCGGGCCAGGGTGTGGAGCCGTGAGCACCGACAGCGGGCGCGCGGGCTGGGACATCCGCACGACCGGACCGCACGACGCCGCACGAAGGGCCCTGCTGCTGCCGGGCGCCCTGTGCACGGCCGAGTTCTACGCCGACGTCATGGCCGAGCCCGCCCCCGCGGACGCCGGACTCGGCCTGGTGGCCGTCACCCTGCCCGGCCACGGGCGCAGCCCCGCCCCCGAGGACCTGTCGATCGGGAACTACGCCCGCCTCATGGGCCGGCTCGCCGCCGACACCGGCTGCGACCTCGTCGTCGGGCACAGCCTGGGCGCCAACATCGCCATCGAGATGGCGGCCCTCGGCGAGTTCTCCGGGCCCCTCGTCCTGCTCTCCCCCGTCTTCTCCCGCGGGGACGAGGCCAGGGAACTCGCCCTGCTCGACCGGCTCGCCCACGTGCCGGTGCTGGGCACGGCGGCCTGGACGGTGGCGCTGAGGACCCTGCCTCGCAACGTCCGCGACAGCCTGCCGCCCGGGCGCCGCGACACCCTCGCCTCGATCATGGGCGACAACGACCCGGCCTTCTGCCGCGCCGCGCTCCGGCAGTACTTCGCCCACCTCGACGAACACGGCTCCCTCGTCAACCGGCTGTGCGCGAGCGGCGCCCGCGCGGTCGTCGTACGCGGCACCGCCGACGACATCGGCCTCACCGACGGGGAGCGGCACGACCTCGGCACCTGCCCGACGCTGACCCTCGTCACGGTGCCCCGCGCCGGGCACGGCGTCCTGTTCGAACAGCCCCGCCGGGTCGCCCAGATCATCGTGGCCGCCGCCGACGGGATCGGCTGACCGCACCGCCCCGCTCTGCCAACGCCGGCTCGGCACGGGCCACTTCCCGCGCGAGGGCGGTGGCCGCGGCGACGAGCGCGCGGCGCAGCTCGGCGAGCTCCGGTGCGCGCACCAGCGTCGCCCGCGGCGGCCCGGTGACCTCCTCCGGCAGCGGGTGGGCGCCCTCGGCGGAGGCCGCCGGATGCCCCAGCCGCAAGCAGGCGAGCGCGATCACCTAGGTGCGCACCGCACCGATCCAATGCGCCGCCTGCCCCAACCGGCCCCACACGATGCCCGCCGAGGCATGCGGGACGTGGTGCCAGCCCAGACCCGCCGGCGTCCCCGGGCCCGCCACTGCGGCCGCATGGCCCGAACCCGGCAGCAGACGGGCGCCCTTGGCGGACGCCCCCGGATGCTCCAGCCACAGGCAGGCGAGCGCGATCACCTGGGTGCGCACCGTACCGATCCAGTGCTCCACCTGCCACAACCGGCCCCACACGATGCCCGCCGCGGCGTGCGAGACGTGGTGCCGGCCCAGACCCGCCCGCGTCGGCGGACCCGGCACCGGGCCCGCCACTGCGGCCCCACGGCCCGAACCCGGCCTCCGGCGTGAACGCCGGGTCCACCGCCGGCGTCCCCGCCGGGTCCCCGTCGTGCAGCGCCCCGAACCCGTCCCCGTACAGCCACCCCGTCCAGCGGACCAGCGCCGTGCCCACCCCGCCGCGCACCCCGGGCACCAGGTCGACGTCGGACCACCGGCCGCCGCCGCCCGGACGCGGCGCTGACGCGTTCCCGAGGTGTGAACCTGCCGTCACCGCAACGAACCGGGCGCCGCGCGTCCGGGCCGGTCATCCACCGGTCGCCCGCCGGTCGTCCGGCGGACACCCGGTGATGGGAGCGTGCGGAGGTGACTCGCACGATGGCTCTCGGACTGGCCGGTACCGCCGCGCTGGCGGCCGGCGGCAGCGCCGCGGGGGCGCTGCCGGTACGGGACGGGGTCGCGCTGCCGCACGGGGAGGCGGCGGCCGGGCTGCTGGTGGCGTACTTCGGCCTCGGCCTGCTCGTCGCGGCGTGGTGGCAGCTCGGCCGGCTGGTGCGCGGGCCCCGGCCGCCGTCGATCCGCGCCCTGCTCACGACCTTCGCCGTGTGGGCGGCACCCCTGCTGCTGGCGCCGCCGCTGTTCAGCCGGGACGTCTACAGCTACCTGGCGCAGGGCGCGATGGTCAACGCGGGCATAGACGTCTACACGCACGGGCCGGGCGTGCTCGGGGGCACGGCGGCCGCCGAGGTGCCCGCGATCTGGCGGAACAGCCCCGCGCCGTACGGCCCCGCGTTCCTGGCACTGGCACGCTACGGAGCCCACGCCGGGGTCATCGGGATGCGGGCGCTGGCACTGCTGGGCGTGGCCCTGCTCGCGACCCTGCTGCCGCGGCTCGCACGCCGCTGCGGCGCGGACCCGGCCGCCGCCGTGTGGCTCGGGGCGCTCAACCCGCTCGTGCTGCTGCACCTGGTGGCGGGGGCGCACAACGACGCCGTCATGCTCGGCCTGCTCGGTGCCGGCCTGGGCGCGGCGCTGGGCCGGCGTCCGGTCCCGGCCGCCGCGCTGGTGACCCTGGCCGCCCTGGTCAAGGCACCCGCCGCCCTCGGGCTGCTGGTCGTGGCCACCCTGTGGGCGGAACAACTGGAGGGCCGCTGGCGCCTGGCGCGCGCCGGGGCGGCCACGGCGGCGGTCGCCGGCGCGGCCACCGTGGCGGTCACCGCCGTCACCGGCGTCGGCTACGGCTGGATCGGCGCGCTGACCACGCCCGCCTCCGCCTCCAACTGGTCCCTGGTCAACGTCCTGGGCCGGTTCATCGGCACCCCGGACGTCTGGCGGCTGCTCGGCATGGCCGCCGCCGCCCTCGTCATCGCCGCCGTGTGGTTCTTCCGCGAGCGGCTCGGGCCGGTGTACGCCCTCGGCATCAGCCTGCTCGCGGTGGCGCTGCTGGGCCCGGCGATCCGCCCCTGGTACCTGCTGTGGGGGCTCGTGCCGCTCGCCGTCGCCGCCCCCGACGGCCGGGTGCGGCGGCTCGCCGCGCTCGCCAGCGCGGTGCTGGCCCTCGCGGTGCTGCCCAGCGGATTCGCCGCGACACCCCGTCAGATCGCCCTGGCGGCCACCGGTGCGGCCCTCGCACTGCTGCCGCTCGCCGCGATACGGCTCGTCCGGCTCGTCCGTCCCGCGCTCGCCTCATGAGGCGGATCGTGACGGCGGCCGCCGCCGTGGCCGCGACCGCACTGTTCCTGGCGACCGTGCCGCTGCACCGGCACTGGTTCGACCTCGGCGTCTACTGGGGCACCGTCAACGCCTGGGTCCACGACGGCGTCGGCGTCTACGACTACCTCAGCCCCGGCACCACGTACGGCTTCACCTACCCGCCGTTCGCCGCGCTGTGCATGCTGCCGCTGACCCTGCTGACCTGGCCCGCGGCCGTCGTCCTCGCGGCCACGGTCAACATCTGCGCGGCGGGGGCCGTCCTGTGGTGGACGGTGTGGCCGATCGTGCGACGCGAGGGCTGGACCCCCTGGTACGCGATGGTGCTTGCCGTGTGCCTGATGGCGCTCCTGGAACCGGTCCACGACACCTTCACCTTCGGGCAGGTCAACCTCGTCCTGCTCGCCCTGGTGCTCGCCGACACCGAACTGCTGCGCCGCGGCAGCCGCTGGGCCGGCTGCGCGATCGGCCTCGCCGCCGCCGTGAAGCTGACGCCCGCGCTGTTCATCGGGTGGCTGCTGCTCGCCGGGCACCGCCGCGCCGGGCTCGCCGCGACCGCCACGGCGGCCGGGGGGACCCTGCTGGCGGCGGCGGTCGCGCCCGGCGCGTCCCGCGACTTCTGGACCCGGGCGATGTGGGACACCGACCGCGTCGGCTCGCTGTCGTACGCCTCCAACCAGTCGCTGCGCGGCACCTTCGCCCGGCTCGACGCCCCGACCTGGGTGTGGGCGGTGGCCGTCGTCGCGGTGCTGGCGGTGTGGGCGTACAGGGTGCGCCGGGCCGACGTGGTGAGGGGCGCCGCCCTCACGGGTGTGACGGCCTGTCTGGTCAGCCCGGTGACCTGGGTGCACCACCTGGTGTGGCTGATCCCCGCGCTGGCGTTGCTGGCCGGCGAGGCGCTGCGGTTGCGGACCCGCGGCATGGCGGTCGCGTCGGTCGGCAGCTACGTCCTGCTCTGCAGCAGCCTCGTGTGGCTGTGGCGGGGCGACCCCGGCACCGGCGGCGTGGGCGCCCTCGTGGGCGGCAGCGCCTACGTGTGGATCGGTCTGGGGCTGCTCGTCGCGCCCCGGCCCGGATGGCGTACCAGGGCGCGCCCGCGTCCGATCCTGGCTGACAGGGTGGGAGAGAGGGCCGGCTGACGGCCCGTCGGCCGTGCTGTCCGCCGAGCCCCGAGGAGATCGACGCATGCGTGTGTCCCTGCGCCGGACGTTCGCCGCAGTGCTGATGACCGCCGTCCCCGCTCTGGCCGCCCTCCCCGCGTCGTCCCCCGCGCAGGCGCACTCCCCCGGCGCCCTGGCACCCCTGCTCCGCGTGGGAGCGCCGAACTCCATCCCCGGCCGCTACATCGTCACCCTGGCCCCGGACAGCGACCCCTCCTCCGTCGCGAGCGCGGCCGGGATCACCCCCGCCCACGTCTACGACCGGGTGATGCGGGGCTTCGCCGCCCCGCTCACCGGACGGCAGTTGGCGCGGGTGAGGGCCCTGCCCTCGGTGCGCGGCGTCGAGCAGGACACCACCGTCACCCTGCCCGCGGAGGACCGCGTCCCGGTGGCGACCGGCCGCCGGCTTCCGATCGGCACGCCCCCGGCCGGCACCGGACGCTTCTGGGGCCTGGAGCGGGTCAACAACCGCGCCCCGGCCACCCACGGGTTCACCGTACGGGCGACCGGCGCCAAGGTCACCGCGTACATCATCGACAGCGGAATCGACTTCACCCACCCCGAGTTCGGCGGCCGCGCCAGGCCCGGCATCGACGAGATGGAGGACGACCGGAACGCCGCCGACTGCGCCGGTCACGGCACGCACGTCGCCGGCACGGTGGGCGGCGCGCACACCGGGATCGCCCGCGCCGTCTCGCTGGTCTCCGTGCGGGTACTGGACTGCGAAGCGCGCGGCCCGAACTCCGGGATCATCGCCGGGATCAACTGGGTTGCCCGGCACGCGGTGCGGCCCGCCGTGGCCAACATCTCGCTGGGCGGGCTGTACTCCCCGACGATGAACGAGAGCCTGGACGCGCTGGCCCGCTCCGGGGTCTTCCCGGTCGTCGCGGCCGGCAACGACGACGTCAGCTCCTGCGCCATCTCCCCGGCGAGCGCCACGGAGGCCTTCACCGTCGCCGCGACCGACCGGGCCGACCACCGGGCGCCGTTCAGCAACTTCGGCAACTGCGTCAACCTGAACGCGCCCGGCGTCGACATCGCCTCCGCCTTCCCCAACGGGCTCTACGCGATCATGAGCGGCACCTCGATGGCGGCCCCGCACGTCACCGGCATCGCCGCGCTCTACAAGGACACCTACGGGGACGCCGGCTTCGAGGTGCTGAAGAAGTGGCTGGTCGACCACGCCACCCGTTCCACGGTCGCCGAACCCTGGGGCACCCCGCAGCTGGTGGCCTTCACCGGCGACCTCTGAACGGCGGCGCCGGGCCGCGCCGGCGCCGCCCGCCGCCCACCCTCAGGTGAGCTCGCGCACGAAGTGCAGCGCCGTGATCGCCATGCGGCGTGCGTGGTAGAAGCGGTGCGCCCCGTGGTTGGCGACGCCGGCGTCCAGTTCCAGCCGCTCGCAGCCCGCCGCCCGGGCCCTGGTCTCCACCTCGGCCAGCAACCGCGTGCCCACCCCCGCGCCCCGCGCGTCCAGTGCCGTGACCATGTCGTCGACGAGCAGCGTCCGCCCCCTGCTGGTGGTCAGCACCCGGTGCGTGGCCACCCCCAGGTAACGCTCCCGCGCGTCCAGAGCCGCCGTGAAGACCACACCCTGATCGTGCGCCTCCGCGGCGAACGCCGCGAACCCGTCGGCGGTCAGCGCCGGCCTCAACGCCCTGATCAGCGGCCCGACTTCAGCGGTCATGGCCGGTTCACCAGGCTTCACGTCCACGAACGTCAGTTCCATGGCGTGATCCTAGGAGGCGCCGGTGCCCGCCGCCCTCCGGTACGGATCAACTTCCCCCGCCGTTCAACACGGGTCCGGGGCCGGGGGGATGCGCGCCGCCGCGAACCCGAAACGGCGCACTTCCTCCCGGCCCCGGACAAGGACCCTAGACCTCGACCCGCTCCCGGACCTCGACCACCATCGGCAACCGGTCGGGGTGCGGCACGGCCGCGGTGACCTCCCGGGCCGTGTGGCCGGGGGCCGGCCGCAGCCGTCGCCGGCTCAGCACCGTGGCCAGGGAGATGATCATCTGCGTCCAGGCGAAGGAATCCCCGATGCACTTGCGGGTTCCCGCGCCGAACGGCACGAACGCCCCTCTCGGCAGCGCCGCGCTGCGCTCCGGCAACCACCGGTCGGGGTCGAAGCGCTCCGGGTCGGGGAACGAACGCCGGTCCCGGTGCAGCGCGTAGAGGCTGAAGGCGACCTCGGTGCCGGCGGGCAGGGTCACCCCGCCGAGTTCGACGGGTTCGACCGCGCGCCGCATGAGCAGGGTGACGCCGTGCAGCCGGACCACTTCGTTGATGACCCGCGGCAGGTACTCGTACGCGGCGACGTGTTCCAGCGCGACCGGTCCGGAGCCCGAGACCTCCGCGATCTCGGCCAGCAGCCGCTGCTCGACCTCGGGGTGCCGGGCGATCTCGTGGAAGGCCCAGGTGAGCGTGGTCGCGGTGTTCTCCGCGCCGGCGAAGAGAATCGTGCTGAGCTCGTCCCTGACCTCCACGTCCGTCAGGGCCTCGCCGGAGTCCGCGTCGCGCGCCGCGAGCAGCGTCGACAACAGGTCGGGGCGGTCCGTGTCGCCGGACGCGCGGGCCGCGGCCACGACGTCGTCGATCACCCGGAGCAGTTCGTCCGCCGCGGCGTCGAAGCGGCGGTTGGCCGGGATGGGGACCCGGTCGAGGAACTTGGGTGAGGCGGTACGCAGGAGCAGGGTATTGACGATGACCGGCAGGTGCACGCGTATGGCGTCGACCGCGGGCTTGCCGATGTCCGTCGAGAACATCGTCCCCGCCAGCGTGTTGACCACCATGGCGGCCATCTCCCGCTCCACCGCGACGGTCTCCCCCGGCCGCCACGAGTCGGCCGTCGCCCGCGCCTGTTCCGCCATGACCTCGGCGTATCCGGCGATGCGGGTCCGGTGGAACATCGGCTGCATCAAACGGCGGTGCCGCCGGTGGGTGTCTCCCCCCGCGGTGACCAGCCCCTCGCCCACCAGCACCTTCAACCGGTCGAAGAAGCGCCCCTTCTCGAAACTGCGCCCCTTGGTGACGAGCAACTCGTTCACCAGCTCGGGGCTGTTCACGAAGTAGACGGGCATCGTGCCCACGTCGACCCGGACCAGGTCACCGGTGTCCCGGAGCGACGTGACAAAACCGAGGGCGTTGCGTGCCAGCGGCCAGACGTGGCCGATGAGCGGAAGCCGACCGGGGGCGCGCGGAACCGAGCGCAAGTCTGCATTCACCCCGAGAACTCCTCTTCTTTCGCGGAAAACTACGCCGTGCGCTGGGCGATCGGGTGTATGAAGGAGTCGACGGTTGCCGCCTGGGTGAACTCGTGTGGCGAACGGGACGGGTCCCTGTCGGGGAGCAGGTCCCACCACCACGCGATCGCCGGGATGTCCAGCGGATCCAGGCTGTCGTCGCTGGGTGTGTCGCAGAAGGTCGAGGGGAGGTTCGCCGGATCGTCGGGTGTGGTGTAGCGGACCGAGCTGACGCCCCAGTCCTGGGCCCCGCGTATGAAGTGGCCGAGGCTGTCGAGGAACTGGCGCAGCTGCGGGCTGCCGAAGATCCGCAGATGTTCCGTGACGCGGAGGAAGAGGTTCATCACGCGATCGCGCTGTGCGATGGCGAGGGTGAGCGCCTTGTCCTGCGAAAGCCCTCGCTCCTCGGCGAGCACCCGCACCGCGTTCAGGTAGAAGCCACCGGCCCGCTTCTCCTTGTGGTGCGAGAAGATGTCGTTGTCCCAGCAGATGATGAAGTACGCCATCTCGGCCGTGGCGCGTACGGCGGTGAGGTCCCTCTCCAGCGGCTGGAGTTCGTAGCCGTGCCCCATCTCCAGCAGCGGCATCATCACGGACGTGGCGCCGTCGTAGATGCGCATGAGTGTGTAGTCGTTGAGGTCCGGTACGGCGCCGCGACTCCTGAAGGACGACTCCCACACGACGGAGGAGAAGTACTCGCGCAGGGCGTCGACCCAGCGGGCGACCTGGCCGGGAGTGCCGTACACGTCCATCCGGTAGCGGAGGTCCCGCAGCCCCTGTGCCAGCGGGTCGTCCGCCAGCATGGTGACTTCGGGGTTCTGGGCGATGCGCAGCAGGCGCGAGAGCGCACCCATGAGGTCGCCCGGCCGGGTCCCGATGTCGCCTTCCTCGCAGTAGCCGTCGTCGACACCGAAGAGCCAGATGATGAAGTCCGCGGTGATGGAGATGACTTCCTCGCGGCCGTCGGGAAGGATCCGCGCCGCGAAGGTTCCGATGTCGTGCTGCACGAGGTGGCTGCGGAGCGCGTCGGAGCCTATGGAGAAGTGGTCGGCCCATTCGGCGGTCCGCGCGTCGATGGCGGCGTGGCTGGGATGGATGGCCGGACTGAGCGGGGAGTAGATCGGTGGAACTATCAGGTCGGGCCCCACTGACGGTCACCTCTCAGTTGTCAACCCTATGACCACCAGCAGTTGCGCCTGGCACATGCCCAAGCGGAACTCGAGTGGATCATTTACAGCGACCATTACTCCGGCATATGGCCATGCAGTCAAGTGGCCAAATCTCGCCATGTGAACCTGAGTTGGCCCACGCAGTGCTTGCGCCGGGTGTGCGCCGGGTGCGCCGTCGGCGCACGCGCGCGCCACGACCTGGCGCGAAGGGCTCTCCGGATACACAGAGGCGCACGGCGGGCGCACGGGCGCATCCGCCCGTGCGCCCGCCGTGCGCGGGTCACAGAATGAGACGCTCGGGCTACCGCCGCAGCCAGCTCGTCAGAGCACTCCACAAGGAGCGCCGAGGCGGCCGTACCGGGGGCATCGACGTTGCGGCCGGCTGAGGAACGGTGGCCGCGGAAGGCTGCGGCTCCGCCTGCGGCAGCGGCTGGGGGATCACCTCGCGCGGTGCCGGCCTCGCGCTGACCCCGGTGTCCTCCCCCTCACGCGGACGGCGCGGTGTGAATTCCACGGGGAGTTCGGCGAGGTGGTGCGAGGTCCACGCCGGGATCCTGGCCAGGTCGTCCGGCTCGGCCGTGAGCCGCAGGTCGGGAAGCCGGGCCAGCAGGACGTCGATGCCGGTCTCCGCGATCGCACGCCCGATGTCCTGACCGGGGCATTCGTGCGGACCGCCGCCGAAGGCGAGGTGCGAACGGTTGCCGTGCATCGGGGTCGCGAGATCGGGGCGGATCGCCGGGTCGGTGTTCCCCGCCGCGAGACCCATGAGGAGCATGTCCCCCTCCTCGATGCGCTGGCCCCCCAGCTCCATCGGGCCCGTGGCGTACCGGGCCGGCATCACCCACAGCGGGGGCTCGTCCCACAGCACCTGCTCCAGGCCGTCCGGCAGCGTCATGTGCCCGCCCGACAGGTTGCCGCGGAAGCGCGGATCGGTGAGCACCAGCTTCACCATGCCCGCGATCAGGTTCGCGGTGGTCTCGTTCGCGGCCACGAGCACCAGCCGCAGGTGCTGGATGACCTCGTCGTCGCTGAAACCGGCGGCGTCGTCGATGAGCCAGGACGCCAGGTCGTGACCGGAGTCGGTGTGCTTCTCCGCCACCAGCCGGGTCAGCGACTCCAGGATGTGGACGTAGCTGGCGCCGGAGGTCTCGGTGCCCTTCATCAGGTCACGGCACGCCTCGGCGAGCCGCGGGCCCTCCTCCTCGGGAAGACCGAGCAGGTTCGTCATGACGAGCAGCGGCAACTGCTCGGCGAACTGGGGCACCAGGTCGGCGTTGCCGGCGGCGGCGAACTCGTCGATCAGCTGGTTCGAGACCCGCGTCACATGGCGGCGGATGCCATGGCGGTTGAAACGCCCCATGCCGCGGCTGACCGCACCGCGCAGCCTCTTCTGGTCCTCACCATCGGCGAAGACGACCAAGGGCTGCCAGCTGATGGTGGGGGCGAGCGGATGCTCCGGCTTGAGCTCCCCCCGCTGGAACACACTCCACCGCCGGGAATCGGAGGAGAACCGCGAGGGGGTGCGGAGCACCTCCAGGTTCTCCCGGTAGCCGAGCACCAGCCAGGCCGGCAGGTCGTCGTGGAGCAGGACGGGAGCCACGGCTCCGTGCTCGGCACGGAGCTTGTCGTAGACGCCCATCGGGTCGGCCTCGGCCTCGGGGTCGTAGAGGCGTCGTACGCCTGCGGCACCGGAGGCGTGGGCGGGGCACTCGGGGGGTGGGGTGGTCACGATGCCTCCGTGGAGAGGGCGAGGGAGTGCAGGTATCGCATCAGGGTGAGCAGCACGTCGCGGCTGGAGTCCCGCTTGCGGGCGTCGCAGTGCACGATCGGGACGTGCTCGGGCAGGTCCAGGGCGGCCCGCAGCTCCTCGACGGGATGCGGAGGAGCCTCCGGGAAGGTGTTGATGGCCACCACGAAGGGCACCCCGCGCTCTTCCAGCCGCCCTATGACATCGAAACTGACCTCGAGGCGCCTGGTGTCGACGAGCACGACCGCGCCCAGCGCACCCTCGAAGAGCCCGTTCCAGAGGAACCAGAAACGCTGCTGGCCGGGGGTGCCGAAGAGATACAGCACCAGTTCCCGGTTGATGCTGATCCGGCCGAAGTCCATGGCCACAGTGGTCGCGGTCTTGCGTTCCACACCGGCGGTGTCGTCTACTCCGACACCCGCCTGGGTCATGGTCTCCTCGGTCGTCAACGGCCGGATCTCACTCACCGATCGGACCAGGGTCGTCTTGCCGACCCCGAAACCCCCGACGATCACTATCTTGACCGCGGCGGCGGCGGTTTCGGGCAGTGCGTCCTCGCTCCGTGGCCCGGCGACGACGAGGGGGTCAGAGCTTCTCAAGTCCATGCATCACCGCCTCAATAAGAGCGACGTCGGGAAGGTTGGCGGGTGGGATCGGCGAACGCGCCTCCACCCTTTTCTCGGCCAGCAGATCGGTGAGGAGCACCGTCACGACGCTGACCGGAAGATTGAGGTACGCGGAGATCTCGGCCACGGAGAGCGGCGAACTGCACAGTCGCACGATCGCCGCCTGCTCCGGTGGCATCCCCGGCGGCGGTCCGGTACGCGCCCGGACCAGCGTGACCAGGTCGAGGGTGGAAGTCTCGGATCCCCCGCTCCGACCCCCCGTGATCACGTAGAGCCGCTCGGGGCTTCCTTCCTCCCATCCTTGACCCGATTCGCTCATCCGGCCTGCTCGTCACTGCGCGGCGGACTGCTCAGGTGCTCACCGATGCGCGCCACGAGATCGCGCATCCGCTGCCCCATCAGTCCGGCATCGACATCCTCGTCGGCGAGTACCGCGAGGTACGCCCCGGCACCGGCCGCCATCAGGTAGAAGAAACCGCCCGACATCTCGATCACGACCAGCCTCATGCGGCCGTCACCCTGCGGGAACTCCGTGGCGACGGCCGCCGCCAGGCTCTGCAGACCCGCACAGGCCGCGGCGATCCGGTCGGCCGCGTCCGTGTCGGCACCCCACTGGGCCATGCGCAAGCCGTCCGCGGAGAGCACCACCACCTGGCGGGTCTGCGGAACGCTGGTCGCCAGGTCCTTGAGCATCCAGTCCATGTTGGCCCGCTGCTGAATCACGGCTACTCACCCTTATCTAACGACTCGTCACTGTTGCTGACGGGAGCGGCAGCGGGCGTCTCTCCTGACACGCCGCTCTGGAAGGCGGCCAACCACATGCCGGGCTGCACCGGCTCCTGCGCCGGCGGTTTGGCACGGGAAGCAGTGACGGAACCGGCGGGTGACGCAGAGCCCGTGGGGGCGGCCGCGGCGGGCGGGGTACGCCGGCGCCGCTGGGGCAGCCCGTTCGAGGTGCGTTCGTGGACGACGGGGGTGTCGTCCGCCATGTCGGCCATCACGGGGGCCGAAGCCTGGGGCCCCGTGCTTCGTTTGGCGTCGGATCCGGAACCCTGGTCGGAACCGGCGCGGGGCGCCGGGACGGACCGCGGACCGGAGGCGGCACCGATGCCGTGCGCCAGGCCCGTCGCGTTGGTGGTGGTGGTGATCAGGTCCTGCGGGACGATCAGGACCGCGCGCACACCGCCGTAGGCGGAGGTCCGCAGCGAGACCTGGAATCCGTAGGCCTTCGACAGACGGCCCACGACGGCCAGGCCCAGGCGGGGCGTCTCGCCGAGGCCGTTGAGGTCCATGCCGGCCTGCGCCTGGGCGAGCATCTGCTCGGCCCGCTGCCGGGCCTCCTCGCTCAGGCTGACCCCGCCGTCCTCGATCTCGATCGCGATGCCCGACTGCACCTCGACCGCGGTCAGGTGGACCCGGGTCTGCGGCGGTGAGTAACGGGTGGCGTTGTCGAGCAGCTCGGCGACAGCGTGGATCAGCGGTTCGACCGCGGTGCCGACGACCGCGACCTCGGAGACCGAGTGCAGCTCGACCCGCTGGTAGTCGGTGATGCGCGACATCGCGCCGCGCAGCACGCTGAAGAGGGGAACCGCCTTGCTCCACTGACGTCCGGGGCGGGCGCCTCCGAGGACGGCGATGCTGTCGGCGAGACGGCCGATCAGGGCGGTGCCGTGGTCGAGGCGGAGCAGGTCGCCGAAGACGTCGGGGCTCTGGCCGTGGCGGTCTTCCATCTCCCGCAGGGAACTCGCCTGCTGGTGGACGATGGCCTGCACACGGCGGGCGATGTTCACGAAGGCGCGCTGCGAGGACTCCCGGATGTCCTCCTCGGCGGAGACGGCCGTGAGGACGGAGTGGAGAACGGCCTGGTGCGCGCTGTGGAACTCGGCGGTGAGGCCCTCGGTGCGGGTCTCGACGCTCTTGAGCACGTCCTCGAGGAACTCACCGCGCTGGAGCCTCGCCATGGCGTCGGGCAGCTGTTCCTTGGCGAGACGTACGGTCTCGGCCTCCTGCTGGGCCAGCCGGTACCTCAACTCGGCATCGTGCCGGGCGACTTCGGCACGGAGCTCCGCGTTCAGGTGCCCTCGGCGCGCGACCTCGACGGCGAGGACGGCGATGGCCACCGTGGCGGTCACACCGCACCAGAGCACCGCCATCCTGGCGGACGAGGGGACGGTCCATACGGCGACGGTCGCGACCGCCGCGACTATGACGACCGGAAATAACCACGCGGACGTAGCGGTGGGCCGGTGGTCTCCGGGGGACGATCCAGCACGAACCATCAGCATCCTCAGGTGATCGCTAGTCATGGAACGAACACGGCACGAGCAGCGGATTGCGGCCTCAACGGAGTGGGCAACCAGCAGGCTGTGCCTGACCTGGCGTAATTGCTACAACACGCTGAGCCGCAAGTAGCATAGCCGCTTCCATTCGTGGCTGATGCCGCATCATGATGCCCTTGGCACATGCCGATTGACGTATGGTTATCGGTTCTTGCGCGTCGACGCAAACCACTCCCGGGCGCTCCCGCACCATCTGTGCGGCCCCGATTCGATCATGAGCAATGACCGATATAAACTGTTTGACCAAGGATGGCTCGATCGACTCCGACGCCGGTCCCCGCGCCCCGGGAGGCCCCCATGAGCGAGCAGGAACACACCGGGCGGGCCGCCTCCGCGAGGGCCCCGGGGCGCCGCTTGCGCACGTCACGCGCCCCCCGCGAGACGCGCCCTGGCCAGGCCCCGCAAGGGTGGCGGGCGGTTCGGGCGGGGGTCGCGGGGGATGCCGGGGCTCCCGCTGAGCGGCCGGCTCCCCGGGGTCTGCCCGGGCGGTACGGCGGCTCCCCCGGGGGCGGGGCGGTACGACCCCGGAGGGCGCCGTCCCACCGCGCGCGGTGCGCCCGGACCGCGGGACACCAGAAGCGCGCAAAAATTCGCTTCACCCGTACGAGTGACGGGTACTTGCGCGCGGCCCCCTCGGGGAGCAATGTCACGCGCGCGGGGACCGGGGACGTCCGATGACGGCCCGCGAACTGCAGGGGCTCGCCGCGATCGTCACCGGCGGCGCCACCGGGATCGGGCTCGCCACGGCGGAGACGCTGGCGGCGCGCGGCGCACGGGTCGCCGTGCTGGACCAGGCCCCCGGCCGGGCACCGGGGCACGTGCACGCCCTCGCCGCCGACATGGCCGACGACGCGTCCGTGCGCTGGGCGGTCGGCCGAGCCGTGGAGGACCTGGGCGGACTGGACATCCTGGTCAACAACGCGGGGACCGGGGCCGTCGGCACGGTGGAGGAGAACCCCGACGGCGAGTGGCGCCGGGTGCTGGAGATCAACCTGCTCGGCGTGGTCCGGGCGAGCCGGGCCGCGCTCCCGTTCCTGCGCCGCTCCCCCTACGCGTCGATCGTCAACATCTCCTCGGTCACCGCCACCGCCGGGCTCCCCCGCCAGGCGCTGTACGCGGCGAGCGAGGGCGCCGTCCTCGCGCTCACCCTGGCGATGGCAGCCGACCACCTGGCGGAGGGGGTCCGGGTCAACTGCGTCACCCCCGGCACCGTCGACACGCCCTGGGTGGAGCGGCTGATCGCGTCCGCCCCCGACCCGGCGGCCGAGCGGGCCGCCCTCCAGGCCCGCCAGCCCAGCGGGCGCCTGGTCACCGCCCAGCAGGTCGCCGACGCCGTCGCCTACCTCGCCGGGCCCTCGGCCGCCGCGGTCACCGGCACCGCGCTCCCGGTCGACGGCGGCCTGCACGCGCTGCGCCCCGCGCCTCCCCTCCCCCCGGAGCCGCTGCCCTGAGCAGCTGCCCCGAGCGGCTGCCCCGAGCGGCGCGGGCGCGGGGGGCCGGGGCCCGGGCAGGGCCGCGGCCGCTTCCGCGCGAGGAGCCCGCGGGGAGCCCCCGGGGACGTGACGTCCTAGCATGGGAGACACGTATCCGCGGACATGGGACGCCCCAGATGGTCACGCCGGAGAGAGGCGCGGCGGCGCCGGCGAAGGCGCCGTTCGACCTCGCCTACGCCGCGTCCGCGCTGATCGACGGCATGGGCACGATCGTCGGCTGGACGGCCGCCGCGGAGCACCTGCTCGGCTATCCGTCCGCGGAGGCGCTGCACCGCCCCGCCACGCTGCTACTCGCCTCGCCCGGGCAGGCCGCCGAGGCCGTGGAGCTGGCCGCCCAGTGGCGCGACCACGACATCTGGGGCGGTCTGGTGGCCGCCCGGCACCGCGACGGACGGCGGATCGAGGTGGGCCTGCGGGTGTCCGCCCTGACGGCGCCCGACGGGCAGGAGCGCTGGCTGGTGTCGGCGATCGACCTGGCCAGGACCCCGTCCTGGGCGGTGAGCAGCGCCATCCTGGAGGCCTTCCTCACCCGGTCCCCGATCGGCATGGCCGTGCTCAGCCCCGATCTGCGGTACGTGTGGCTCAACGACACCCTGGAGCACTTCGGCGGCGTGCCGCGCGAGCGCCGCATCGGGATGCGCCTGGCCGACGCCCTGCCCGGGATGGACACCGGGGCGCTGGAGGACATCATGCGCCAGGTGCTGCTGACCGGTGAGCCGGCCATCGACCACGAGTTCCAGGGCTGGACGCTCGCCTCCCCCTACCGCGAGCGGTCCTTCTCCACCTCCTTCTACCGCATGGACGACGCCGAGGGCCGGGCGATGGCCGTCTGCTACATGGCGATGGACGTCACCGACCGCTGGCGCGCCCGGGGCAGGCTCGCGCTGCTCAACGAGGCCGGGGCGTGCATCGGCAGCACCCTGGACGTCACCCGCACCGCCCAGGAACTGGCCGACGTGTCCGTCCCGCGGCTCGCCGACTTCGTCACCGTCGACCTGCTGGAACCGGTGCTGCGCGGCGGCGAGCCGCCGTCCGGCGGCGGGCTGGACGGAGTGCCGCTGTGCCGCGCCGGGATGCGCTCGGTGCACCCGGGCACTCCCGAGTCGATCGTCGTGCCCGGCGAGCGGATCAACGCCGGCGACACCTCCCCGCACGTGCGCTGCATGACCACCGGCCGGTCCGAGGTGGAGGGCGACATCGCCATCGACCGGGCGTCCTGGCTCACCGACGACCCGGCCCGGGCGGCCAAGATCCGCGAGTTCGGGATGCGGTCGGCGATGTGGGTGCCGCTGCGGGCCCGGGGCGCCGTCCTCGGCGTGGTGACCTTCATCCGGCACCGCCGCCCCGACCCCTTCGAGCAGGACGACCTGCTGCTCGCGGAGGAGCTGGTGGCCCGCGCTGCGGTGTGCGTGGACAACGCCCGGCGCTGGACCCGCGAGCACGAGGCGGCGCTCACCCTGCAGCGCAGCCTGCTGCCCCAGACGCTGCCCGGCGGCATGGCGCTGGAGGTCGCCTCCCGCTATCTGCCCACCGACATCCAGGACGGCGTGGGCGGCGACTGGTTCGACGTCATCCCGCTCTCCGGGGCGCGGATCGCGCTGGTGGTCGGGGACGTCGTCGGGCACGGGCTCACCGCGGCGGCGACGATGGGGCGGCTGCGGACGGCCGTCCACACCCTCGCCGACATGGATCTGCCGCCCGACGAACTGCTGGCGCACCTGGACGACTTGATCATGCGGCTCACCGAGGAGGAGAACGCCGACCCGTCCGTGGCCGCCACCGTCACCGGCGCCACCTGCCTCTACGCGGTCTACGACCCGGTGACCCGCCGGCTGACGATGGCCCGCGCCGGGCACCCGCCGCCGGCGGTCGTCGACCCCGGCGGCCGGGTCACCTTCGCCGAGCTGCCCGCGGGACCCCCGCTCGGTCTCGGCGCCATGCCCTTCGAGTCCGCCGAACTCGAACTCGCCGAGGGCAGCATCATCGCCCTCTACACCGACGGCCTGATCGAGACCTTCGGCGAGGACGTGGACGTCGGCCTCGACCGGCTCGCGCGCGCCCTGGCCCATCCTGAACTGCCGTTGCAGGACCTGTGCTCGGGCGTGCTGGAGCGCCTGCTGCCCGGCCCGCCCGCCGACGACGTGGCCCTGCTCGTCGCGCGTACGCACGCGCTCGCCGCGGACCGGTTCGCCGCCTGGGACCTGCCGGTCGACCCGGCGGTCGTCAGCGAGGCCCGGGCGCTGGCCTGCCGCCAACTCGCCGACTGGGGCCTGGAGGAGCTGCGGACGACCACCGAACTGGTCGTCAGCGAGCTGGTCACCAACGCCATCCGGCACGCCTCGGGGCCGATCCGGCTGCGGATGATCCGGCAGTCGGTCCTCATCTGCGAGGTCTACGACGGCAGCAACACCGTGCCGAGGCTGCGGCACGCCCGGACCACCGACGAGGGCGGCCGCGGGCTCTTCCTCGTCGCCCAGCTCACCCGCCGGTGGGGCACCCGCTACACCGCCGACGGCAAGCTGATCTGGGCGGAGCAGGAGATTCCGGACACCCCCCGGCCCTGAACGTCCGTCCCGCGCGACAGGACTCGTCACGAACCGCCGCGATCCGCCCGGCCCGGCCGCCCCGGGGCGCGGCGTCAGCCCTGGAACGCCGCCTCGTCCATGTACACGACCTCCCACAGGTGGCCGTCCGGGTCCTGGAAGCTGCGGCCGTACATCGGCCCCTGCTCCATGGGCTCGTTCGAGGGGAACCCGCCCGTGGCCAGGGCCGTGTCGGCCAGCTCGTCCACCCGCTCCCTCGACTCGACGCCCAGGCAGACAATGGCCTCCGTGCTCTTGGTGGCGTCGGCGACCTCCTTCTTGGTGAACTGCCGGAAGAAGGGCTCGACGAGCAGCATCGCGAAGATGCCCTCGCCGATCACCAGGCACGCGGCGTTGTCGTCGGTGAACCGCTCGTCGAAGGAGAACCCGAGGCCGCCGAAGAACGCCTTCGACCTGGGCAGATCCTGCACGGGAAGGTTGACGAAGATCTGGGTCGACATGGTGTGCCTCGTTCCGTTCCGGGGGTTCTGTCAGTGGGCTGTGCTGAAGTAGACCCGTGGACGCTCCGGAACTCATCGGAAGGCGGAGGAGAATCATGAGCGATCTCGCTGCACCCCCGGACGTGGCGCAGGAGCTGGAGCGGTACCGCGCGGAGCTGACCGGCTACTGCTACCGGATGCTGGGCTCGGCCTTCGAGGCGGAGGACGCCGTCCAGGACACCATGGTGCGGGCCTGGCGCTCGTACGACCGCTTCGAGGGGCGCTCCAGCCTCCGCTCCTGGCTGTACCGCATCGCCACCAACGCGTGCCTGGACATCCTGGGCGGCACGGGGCGCCGCGCCCGCCCGATGGACCTGGCCTCACCGGGCAGCGCCGAGGGCCCGCTGCCCGGCACCCTGCCGGAGAGCACCTGGATCTCGCCCGCCCCCGACGGCCGCCTCCTGCCCGCGACGAGCGACCCCGCCGACCTCGCCGACCAGCGCGAGAGCGTGCGCCTGGCGTTCGTCGCCGCGCTGCAGCACCTCGCGCCGCGCCAGCGCGCCGTGCTCATCCTGCGGGAGGTGCTGGCCTGGAAGGCCGCCGAGGTCGCCGAGCTGCTCGACACCACCGTCGCCTCGGTCAACAGCGCGCTGCAGCGGGCCCGCGCCACGCTCGCCGCCGCCGGCCCGGCCACGACCGACCCGGCCCTCCCGCTCGACGAGGAGCAGCGCGCCCTGCTCGGCCGCTACGTCGCCGCCTTCGAGTCCTACGACCTCGACGCCCTCACCTCGCTGCTCCACGAGGACGCCACGCTGTCCATGCCGCCCTTCGGCCTGTGGCTGCGCGGGCCCGCGGAGATCAGGACCTGGATGCTCGGGATCGGCGCCGGCTGCCGCGGTTCGCGGCTGGTCCCGGTCACGGCCAACGGCACCCCGGGCTTCGGGCAGTACCGGCCCAGCCCCGACGGGGGGCACGAACCGTGGGCGCTGCAGGTCATCGAGATATCACAGGGCCGGATCACCGGGCTCAACTCCTTCCTCGACACCGAACGGCTCTTCCCGCTGTTCGGCCTCCCCGCGCGCCTCGAGCCCGAGGCCCGCTAGCCCGCCCAGCCCGGTGAACGCGAGCAGTTCCCGCAGCGCGCCCCCGGCCCCCCGCAGCCGGATCCGGCCGCCGTGGCGCCGGGCGGTGAGCTGCAGCCGGGCGAGGGCGTCGACCAGCACGATGTCGGGGGCGCCCTCGAGCCCTCCCACATCGCATGTCACCGTGCCGCCGCCCCGTTCGGCCAGCAGCACGCGCACCCGCTCGACCAGCGGCGGGATCCCCGCGCGGTCGAGCCTTCCGGTCAGGACGAGCACGGCGGGCCCACCGCCCGGCCGGGAGGCGGGCGGGGGCGGGGGCGGCGCTGGCCGGGCCATGGGCGACCTCCTGGAGCGGGATCCGGGTGCGGGCGTACGGGTCCCCGTACGCCCCCGTACATCCCTAGGACCGGCGGCGCGCCCGTAATCCATCGCCGCCGCGCGTCACCGTCCGAGCAGCGCCGTGATCTCCCGGGGGTCCCAGGCCCCGTCCGCGCACTCCGCGAGGTAGGCCGCGATGCCCGGCAGGTCCCAGGCGCCCGCCTCCGCCAGGCCCTCGGCGATGTGCCGCAGGTAGATCCCGGACGGCCTGACGTGCTCGGCCCCGCCCGAGCTCCAGGGCGCGGTGAAGAGGAGCACCGGGTGGCCGTCCACGTCCCCGGGGTACAGCAGCGTCTCGTACCGCCCGTCGCCGAGCCGGGCCCTGCCGTGCCGCAGCACCTCGCCGAGGTCGAGGTCGGCGCCCGGTGAGCGGTACATCTCCTGGGCGACGATGTCGGAGAACTGACCGGCCGTCAGCAGATGGGCCCGGGCCCGCACTCCGCCGCCCGGCGCGTCGCCGTCGTAGAAGGCCCGGCCGCCCGCCCAGACCGGCGAGTGCGTCGCGAAGTACATCCGTCCCGGCAGCTCCAGCGGCACCGACCGCAGGGGCGGTCGCGCGTCCCGGCAGCCCGGGTACTCCCGGCCGCCGCCGGGCGGCACCCCACCGGCGAGATAGCTGCCGAGGCGCACCAGGTGGGTGTTGGAGCCGTAGGCCGCGTACCAGACGAAGCCGGGCGGCCGGTCCCGCCGGCCGGCGCTCCGGGGCCCCACGCGCTGCGGTGTGGTCACCGTTCCATGATGCGGGTACGGGTGTGCGCCGCGGGCTCAGGCGGCCGGCACCGTGCCGCGGATCTGCCGCAGGAACGCGGCGTTGTCCGGGGTCGCCCGCAGCCGCTCCAGCAGCGTCTCGAAGCTCCCCGCACCGCGCAGCGCCCGGCGCAGCCCGCGGGCTGCGCTGAGTTCGGCGGGGCTGAGCAGCAGTTCCTCGCGCCGGGTCCCCGACGGGGCCACGTCCACGGCCGGGAAGACCCTGCGGTCGGCGAGCCCGCGGTCCAGGCGCAGTTCCATGTTGCCGGTGCTCTTCAGTTCCTCGAAGAAGTAGTCGTCGGCCCGCGACCCGGTGTCGACCAGCGCGGTGGCCAGGATGGTCAGCGAACCGCCCTCCTCCGCGAGCCGCGCGGAGCCGAACAGCCGCTTCGGGCCGAGCAGCGCCGCCGCGTCCACGCCGCCGGACAGTGTCCGCCCGCCCGAGGACGCCGCATTGTTGTGGGCCCGGCACAGCCGCGTGAGGGAGTCCAGCAGCACGACCACGTCCCGGCCGGTCTCGACCAGCCGTTTGGCCCGCTCGACGGCCAGTTCGGCGACGGCGATGTGCTGCCGGGGCGTGCGGTCGAAGGTCGAGGCGACGACCTCGCCCCGCACCGATCGCCGCATCTCCGTGACCTCCTCGGGGCGTTCGTCCAGGAGCACCACCATCAGGTGGCACTCCGGGTGGTTGTCCGCGACCGCGTCGGCCATCCGGCGCAGCAGCATGGTCTTGCCGGCCTTCGGCGGCGCCACGATCAGTCCGCGCTGGCCCTTGCCGACGGGGGCCAGCAGGTCCACGACGCGGGTCGTCAGACCGCCCTTCGAGCACTCCAGGCGCAGCCGCTCGGAGGGATGGAGCGGGGTCAGGTCGGCGAAG
Source organism: Actinacidiphila glaucinigra (assembly GCF_900188405.1). Lineage (GTDB taxonomy): Bacteria > Actinomycetota > Actinomycetes > Streptomycetales > Streptomycetaceae > Actinacidiphila > Actinacidiphila glaucinigra. The sequence continues at coordinate 485,424 of NZ_FZOF01000002.1, forward strand.
TGCCGCCGCCCGCGGGCCTGGTCGGCGGGCCGGCCGCAGACCTGCTCGGCCCGTACGAGGGCGCGCGAGCGGCCGGCCGTGGCCACGCCTTCGACGACGTCGCCCTTGCGCAGCCCGTACCGCCGGATCGCCTCCGGCGGCACCGGGACGTCGTGCGGACCCTGCGCGTAACCGGCGGTGCGCAGGAAGCCGCGTCCGCCCTCGACGTCGAGGACTCCGGCGACGGCGACGAGTCGTTCCCGGGCAGCGGTGTTTGTGTTGGTCGTGTTGATGGCGTCGGTTGCCATCGGGGCATCGGGGTTTGTGGACATACGTGGTCCTCGGAAGAAGGGCGCGCACGGCGGCGGAATCGGCCGGCCGCCGGGACACGCGGCAGAAGAGGCGAAGCCTCGGGGAGATCGCCGGCACGGGGCGCGGGCGAAGGGAAAACCGACCGCAGCGGACTGCGGGAGCGGACCGCGGGGGCGGTCACGTGGAGGCACCGGCGCCGAAGAGCGGCGCGCAGGCGTGCACTTCGCACTGTAGCACCGCGTCCGTCCGCGAGTGCGCCGCGGATTCCGCCGGATTCATGCCCCGCCGCGGGCACGGACAACCCTCACCCGTCGACGGGCCGCGCCAGCGGCTGAGCGGGGCCGCCTGCCCCATCACGACGACCGGGTGGAGCGCCGGGACCCAGCACCCAGTCCCGCGGCGACGTGCCGGGCCGGCGGTGGCGGTCGATGGCCACGACGTAGTCGAACGAGCCGGCCGGCGGCTCCCCTTCCAGGCCGGTGCCCCTGATGGAGAACCCACCGGAGTGGTCGTACGGAAGTCCGGTGCCCGGGTCGGCCTTCAGGCCCCCGGCGCCGGTGACGCCGAACACGCCGATCGGCTGGCGCCCGTCGCCGCTGGGGTTTGCGCGCCACTGCGGGCCGCCGCGCCGGTGATCACGACGACCTGGCGCGCGTCGTCCGGGATCCGGTCGCGGGTCCGCGCCCCCGGGCACCTGCTCCGGGGCAGGCTCGCAGGTGCGGGCCGGGGGCCGGCACCGTGGAGGGCGCCGCCGCGAGTGCGGCGGGTCAGCCCGACGTGCCGGGCATCGTCGACCCGCCGGGGAGCGCAGCGGTGTAGGTCCCGCCCTTCAGGCCCGCGATGACCCCTTCGACCGTGCCCTTCGCCGGCCGGTCGAAGCAGGCGCTGACCACGAGGCCGACGGCGGACGAGCGGTCCGGGGCCTGTCCCCAGGCCGTCAGTTCCCGCCCGCCGCCGAGCGCGCGGCAGCCGTCTCCCGCGTCAGCCACGCCCTTCACCACGAACCGCCCCGGCAGGGAGCCGCCGCCGAGCTTGTCCACCTGCCGGAAGGAGATCAGCGCACCGCCCACGGCGACCTTGCCCACGGGGGGGCAGACCGAGTAGGCGACCATCTCCTGCTTCGTGCACTCGTTCCGCTCCTGGAGGGGTTGCGCGCCGACGAAGCCGACCACCCGGCCGTCCGGGGCCGTGGCGACCAGGGACGTCCAGCCGCTGCCGGGCAGCTTCAGCCGCAGCCCGGACAGGGCGTCCAGGCTGACGAGGTCGTACGCGGAGTCCGTGCTCCGCGTCGGCGACGGCAGGGGGGACCCCGGGGCCGGCATCGCGCGGTCGGGGGACGCGGCGGGGACGACGTGCTGCCCGCGTGGCATCGCGGGGTCCGTGGGCTGCAGCAGCGCGGCGGCCACCACCGCCGCCGCCGTGAGACCGCCGAGCGCGGCCGCCGCACCCACGGCCACCCGGCGCCGCCTGTGCCGCCGCACCCGCCGCCTGATCTGCGTCATCCGGTCGTGGGGCGCGGGAGTCTGCGGCACGACGCGCTCCAGCAGCACTCCGAGCTCCCACTCCTCCTCCGGCTCGGGCTCAGCGTTCACACCGCTCACCACCCCTCGCCAGGCTCGGCACGGCCGCGAGCTGCCCCCGCAGCATGGTCAGCGCCTTGGACGCCTGGCTCTTCACCGTGCCGGGCCGGCAGCCGAGCACCTCGGCGGTCTCCTCGACGCTCAGGTCCTCGAAATAGCGCAGCACGACCACCGCCCGCTGCCGCGCGGGCAGCCGGCGTATCAGCACCGCGAGCGACTGCTCCAGGTCGACCGAGGCGAACGGGTCCTCCGCGGCCGTCACCACCGTGTCCGGGACCTCGCCGTGCGGCACCTCGCCGCGCCAGCGGCGCTGCCACCACGACGAGGCCGTGTTCACCAGCGCCCTGCGCACGTAGGCCTCCGGGTTCTCCCCGGATATGCCCCGCCATTTCGGCCACACCTTGGCCAGGACCGTCTGCAGCAGGTCCTCCGCCAGGTGCGTGTCGCCGGTCAGCAGCCAGGCGACCCGCAGCAACCGCGGCCCGCGCGCGGCGACGAACTCCTCGAAGTCCGCCTGCGCATCCCTCACCGTGGTGTCCTTGCCATCGCGTTCCTGTCCGTGCTCCGAGCAGCCTCACATCCGTTCGAACCGTCCGGGACCCCGGATCGGTTGCCGGGAATCCGTGCTCGTCCTCGTTCGTTGCCGCCTCGGACAGTCGCGCGGCGCGCGGTCGTCCCCAACTGACCGCAGACGAAAGGGCGTTCTCCGTGGCAACCGCACCCGACCAGCCGGAAGCAAGGGGGGCCGGCCTGTGAGCGGCGTCACCAAGGGCCTCGCCAAGGTCGAGGTCCGGCTCAAATGGGATCCCAGTCCGCTCGGCGCGCCCGTCAGCGACCTGGACATAGTCGCGGCGACCTACGGCGCCGCCGACCTCCACGGCACTCCGGCCTACCTCGTCCACTTCGACAGCCGCTCCCCGGACGGCACCATCACGCTCAACCGCGACAGCAAGACCGGCAAGGGACTGGGCTTCGACGAGGTCATGACCATCGAACTCCACCGGCTCAGCCCCGCGTACCAGCGGGTCGTCGTCGGCGTGGTCGTGCAGCAGCGCGACGGCCGGATGACCTTCGGCGACGTCGCGGGCACCGGTGTGCACGTGGTCGAGGGCCACACCGACCTCGCCGCCTCAGACCTCGGCGAGGTCGCCACCGCCACGGCCGCCACCGTCGGCGAGTTCCGCCGCGGCGACACCGGCGAGTGGCGCTTCCGGCCCGGCGTCCACGGCTATGACGCCGACCCGGCGTCCTTCGCCCGCGTGATGGGCGGCGGCCCCTCCTGATCGCCGCCCGGGAACGCCCGTGCCCTCCCACGACGTACGCGGGAGGGCACGGGCACTTCTGAGGGCGGGGCGAGGGGCGGCCCCGCGGTCCGGGCCCGCCGGGCCTAGACGACGCCCTGCGCCGTCATCGCCTCCGCCACACGCAGGAAGCCCGTGACGTTGGCGCCGAGGACGTAGTCGTCCGGTGTGCCGCCGTACGCCGCGGCGGTGGCCCGGCAGTGGGTGTGGACGTCGCGCATCACCTGTGCGAGCCGGGCCTCGGTCCGCTCGAAGGTCCACAGCTCGCGGGACGCGTTCTGCTGCATCTCCAGCGCCGAGGTCGCCACCCCGCCCGCGTTGGCGGCCTTGCCCGGGCCGAAGAGCACGTCCGCCTCCCGGAAGACCTCGATCGCCTCCGGGGTGCACGGCATGTTCGCGCCCTCGGCGACCGCCAGCACGCCGTTCTTCACCAGCGTCCCGGCGTCCTGCCCGTCCAGCTCGTTCTGCGTGGCGCAGGGCAGCGCGACGTCGCACGGCACGTCGAAGACCGAGCCGCGCTCGGAGTACCGCGCCGAGGGCTTGGCCTCCGCGTACGCCGACAGCCGCGCCCTGCGCACCTCCTTGATCTCCTTGAGCAGTTCCAGGTCGATGCCGGCCTCGTCGACGACGTAGCCGCCGGAGTCCGAGCAGGCCACCACGGAGCCGCCCAGCGCGCGCACCTTCTCGATCGCGTAGACGGCGACGTTGCCCGAGCCGGAGACCACGGCCCGGCGCCCCTCGAAGTCCTGCCCGCGCGTGGCCAGCATCTCGGCGGCGAAGTACACCGCCCCGTACCCCGTCGCCTCGGTCCGCGCGTGCGAACCGCCCCAGGCGACGCCCTTCCCGGTCAGGACCCCGGCCTCGAAGCGGTTGGTGATCCGCTTGTACTGCCCGAAGAGGTAGCCGATCTCCCGTCCGCCCACGCCGATGTCCCCGGCCGGCACATCGGTGTGCTCGCCCAGGTGCCGGTGGAGTTCGGTCATGAACGACTGGCAGAAGCGCATGACCTCGCCGTCGGAGCGGCCCTTGGGGTCGAAGTCGGAGCCGCCCTTGCCGCCGCCGATCGCCAGCCCGGTCAGGGCGTTCTTGAAGATCTGCTCGAAGCCGAGGAACTTCACGATGCCGAGGTCGACGCTCGGGTGGAAGCGCAGGCCCCCCTTGTACGGGCCGAGCGCGCTGCTGAACTCCACCCGGAAGCCCCGGTTGACCCGCACGCCTCCCTGATCGTCCACCCACGGCACCCGGAAGATCACCTGCCGTTCCGGCTCGCACATCCGCTCCGCGATCCGGGTGTCCAGGTACTCCGGGTGCCGCTCCAGCGCCGGCGCCAGCGTGTGCAGCACCTCCCCCACCGCCTGGTGGAACTCCCTCTCGCCGGCATTGCGCCGGCAGACGTCCGCGTAGACGGCCTCGATGTGAGCACTGACGTTCATGCGCGCCTTCCCTCGTCCGATGTCCCGGACGCGCCCGCCGTGGCGCCGCGTCCGGCCGTTGCCCTGTCAACGAGTACGGACGGGAGGAGGCCATGTGTCAGCGGAGGGACGAATGTCCGCATCACCCGGAACGCGCAGCACCTCACGACCCGGCAGCCGCAGGGGGCTCCGCGGCCGTCGCCGCGGAGCCCCCTGCGGTGGTACGGGCCCCCGGCCCGCAGCCGGCGGACTACCCGGCGGGAATGGGCCGGGCCCCGATGCGGGCGCAGGCCTGGTCCTGGCCGAGGCCGTCGGCGGGCCAGACGACCTTGCCGGCGCCGCCGGGGTAGTAGCAGGCCGCGAAGGACGTGGGGACGGGCTCGGACGGCCCCCACATCTCCTTCCAGCGCCCGGCACAGACCGCGCCCGGGTCCTTCGGGTCGAACTCCTTGACCGCGTCCGACGGCAGACCGGAGAGGTCGGCGCCACGCGCCAGCGTCCGGGCGCACATCATCTTCCCGCCGGCGTCCTCACCCCACGGCATCCCCCCGGCGACGGCCACGACACCGCCCCCGGCCAGTGCGACGACGGCCGCGCCGCCGGCCACGGCGACCCGCAGCGACCGCCGTCCCGTGGCCCGCGGCGTCGCCGCCTGGTCCAGCACGGAGCGCAGCGTCTCCCGTCCGGCGTCCGACCTCGTCCAGCCCTCGGCCCCCTGCGGGCGCAGCTCCCGGACGGCGTCCAGGACAGGGTCGTTCGTCATGCGTGTACCTCCGAATCGAGCGGGGTGAAGGATGCGGGACGCCGCTCCAGAGCGGCGCGGAACCTCTTGCGGGCCCGGTGGAGCCGCAGCGTGTACGCCGCCCTGGTGCAGCCCAGGGCCTTGGCCGCCTGCTGCGCACTCAGGTCGTACCAGCCGGTGAGCAGCAGCACTTCGCGGTCGGCCTCGGACAGCGCCATCAGCACCCGGAACACGTGCTCGCGGTCGCCTATGCGATCCTCGAAGACCTCCTGCGGAGCACGGTCCATCACCGCGGATATCCGCTCCGCGAGCGCCTGCCGCCGTACGTCCGACCGCACCCGGTTGGCGAGCAGCCGGCGTGCCGCCGCCAGCAGCCAGGGCAACGCGTCGTCCGGTACGGACCGCTGCTTGCGCCAGGCCAGCAGGAAGGTCTCGGAGAGCACGTCCTGCGCGGTCTCGCGATCCGTGCGGTGCATCAGGTAGCCCATCACCCGGTCGGCGTGGGCCTCGTACCACTCTTCCACCAGCTCGTGTCCTCGCGGACCCTCACGTGCCGTCATGCGCACCCTTCCCTCCCTGAACAGGCTTTCACTGGGGAATGTCCGGCCGGGCGCAGACGATTACAGGCCGGGGCCGGGGCTGGGTGCAACGAGGCGGAGGTCACACCGCCAGGGGGCCGGCGGCGGCTCAGGGGCGCTCCGCGGTCACCAGCCAGAGCCGGGCGGTCAGCACGACGTCCCCGTCCGCGGTCGTGAAGTCGCGGAAGGCCTCCAGCGCGGCGTCCCGGGCACGGGAGCGGGCCGTCTCGTCGGCCTGGTCCTCGCGCAGCCAGTGCTGCACGGGCCCCCAGCCCATCAGGAAGTCGGCCGCGTCCTCGGCGTCCCTCCCCCAGACCTGCGGGACGTCCACCGCGGTCGAGGTCACCCCGGCGAAGCCCGCCCCGGTCAGGATCTCTTCGGTGTACGCGGGATCGCCGAAGGAGGCCGGCCCGGTGTTCCCGGTGAAGTCGGGCACGGACACCACGGTCCCGATCGCCCGGTAGATCTTCGTCTGGTCCATGCTCCGATGGCCCCGCGAGCACACGAACGCCAGCCGCCCGCCGGGACGCAGCGCGCGGCGGAGGTTGGCGAACGCGGCGACGGGATCGGCGAAGAACATCACCCCGAAGCGGCTCACCACCGCGTCGAAACCCTCCCGGGGGAACGGGTGCACCTGGGCGTCACCTCGTGCGAAGGCGACGCCGCCGAGACCCTCCCGCTCCGCGGCGGCGACCGCCTCCCGCAGCATCGGCTCCGACAGGTCCACGCCGAGCACCGTGGCGCCTCGCCGTCCGGCGAGCCGCGCCACGCGCCCGGTCCCGCAGCCCACGTCCAGCACCCGGCTGCCCGCCACGACCGGAAGGTCGTCGAGCAGGTGGTCGTTCACCGCGTCGTTGAGCGCGTCGTACCGCTCGGGATACGTGGCCCAGTGGCGTCCCTCGTACCCGTTCCACGCGTCGGACTGGTCCAGGTTCACGATCCGGTTGCCCATGGGACGAACCTACTGCGCGCGGTGGGCGCCCGGGACGTCCGTCGTCCGCCCTACCAGGGAGCGGGGCCGTCCTCGTTGAAGTAGCCGCCGCTGGGGCCGTCGTCGGGGAGCGTGGCCAGCTTCACGATGATCCCGGCGCCCTCCTCGGCCGTACGGGCGCCGGCGTTGTGGGTGAGGTCGGTGGCGGTCAGTCCGGGCGAGGCCGAGTTGATCTTTATGTGCCCGTACCCGGGCTCCCGCCGGAACGCCTGGGCGTACTGGACGGTGAGCATGTTCAGCGCGGCCTTCGAGGACGCGTAGGGGAGGATGTGGTCGGCGTCGGCGTAGATGGTGCCCGGCTCGCTGGTCAGCGTCAGCGAGGCGGTGGTGCTGGAGACGTTGACGATGCGTGCGGCGGCCGAGGCGGCCAGCAGCGGCAGCATCGTGTGCGTGACCGTGACCACGCCGAAGACATTGGTCTCGTAGGTGGCCCGGACGTCCGCCGCCGTGGTGCTCAGCGCGGGGGACTCGACGATCCCGCCGGCGTTGTTCACGAGGATGTCGAGGCTCCCGAACTCCTCGCGTATGCGTGCGGCGACGCGCTCGACGCCGTCCACGTCGGTGACGTCCAGTTGGACGGGGAGGACCCGCAGGCCTTCCGCGGCCAGTTCGGCGGCGGCGGCCTCGCCCCGCCGCATGTCGCGGCTGCCGAGCAGCACGGTCGCTCCCGCGGCCGCGAGCTGTCGGGCGGTCTCACGGCCCAGTCCCTTGTTGGCACCGGTGACCAGGGCCGTCGGGTTGTCGATCATTGAGTTCTCCTGTGCGCGGCGACAAACGGACCCCGGGGTCCACTTATGGTCACCGTAACCGGACCCACGAGTCCGGTCAAAGGGATGTGCGTCACGCCGCAGGGCATGACGAGGTGGCGTCCAGCGCGGAGAACCGCGAAGCGAAGAGGCCCTACCCCGCCCGGGATGGGGCCTCTTGGGCGCGCGCTCCGGATCGGCCCCGCGTCCGATCGGGTCGTCTTTCCCCTCAGCCGATGCGCGCCTGATGTACCGGGCTTCCGATTCCGCCATGAATGAAGTGATAAGTGGGATTAATTGCCGCTTGTCACTCCATCGAGCTCGAAGGAGACGCAGGATGCGTCGTTTCAAGGCAATGGCGCCGGTCGCGGTCACCGCGCTCGCCGCGGTCCTCGCCTACGGACCGCTCGCGCAGGCCACCTCCCCGGACCGCGACCCCGGCCCGCACGGTGACGGCGAGACGGTCATCAAATTGGACGACTCCGTGCGGGAATTCGCCGCCGTCGACGTGGGCGGCCCGGGCATGAGCCTCGGCGACGAGGCGATCGGCTTCTCGGACTTCTTCCAGAACGGTCGCAAGGTGGGCACCGGCGGCTTCGTCTGCACCGTCGTCAGCCTCCAGAAGAGTCTGCGGCAGTGCGAATCCACCCTCCGGCTGGCCAAGGGCGACATCACCCTGCAGGGCTTCGCGCCTTTCATCGTCAGCTTCCCGACCAGGTTCACGCTCGCGATCACCGGCGGTACCGGCGCCTACCGCGACGCCCGCGGCTATATGGACGGCGTCAACATCGACACCACGCATGCCAGGCTGACCGTCCACGTCACCAGGTGACCCCCGGGCGCCGCCCGCCCGCACGGGAGCGCGCGCCCGCCATCGTCGCTGCACATGAGAAAGGGCCAGGTCAGAGATACTGACCTGGCCCTCTTGGTTGAGCCGCCTAAGGGAATCGAACCCTTGACCTACGCATTACGAGTGCGTCGCTCTGGCCAACTGAGCTAAGGCGGCAGGCTGCCGAGACAGCTTGGCATCGGCAGCGGCCACAAGTCTACACAGTTCTTGAGGGGCCCCTGACCAGGGTGCGACGGGGGTCCGGTCGCCGTCGCACGAGGTCGGGCCGGGGCCCCTCGGGGGTCAGCAGGTCTTGCCGTCCGCCGGGGGCGTGCCCTCCAGGAGGTAGCGGTTGACGGCGGAGTCGATGCAGTTGCTGCCGCGGGCGTACGCCGTGTGGCCGTCGCCGTCGTAGGTGAGGAGGACGCCCGAGTCGAGCTGGCCGGCGAGGGACTTGGCCCAGGCGTAGGGCGTGGCGGGGTCGCGGATGGTGCCGACGACGAGGATGGGGTCGGCGCCGGTGGCCTCGATGCGGTGCGGCTTGCCGGCGGGCGGGACCGTCCAGTAGGTGCAGATCAGACTGGACCACGCGAGGTTCTTGCCGAAGTGCGGGGACTCGGCGGTGAACGCGGCGACGGACTGCTCCGCGGCCTGCGGACCCGACAGGGCGGGCGGCAGGTCGAGGCAGTTCACGGCGGCGTTGGCGAACATCAGGTTGTCGTAGTGGCCGCGGTCGTTCCGCTCGTAGTACGTGTCGGACAGGGTGAGCAGGCCGCTCCCGTCGCCCTTGTTCGCCTTGGTGAGCGCGGTGCTCAGGGTCGGCCACATCGACTCGTCGTACATCGCGGCGATCACGCCGGTGGTGCCGAGCGCCTCGGTCAGCTTGCGGGAGCTGCCGGTGTTCAGCGGCTTGCCGTCCAGCTGCTTGAAGAGCGTGTCGAGGCGGTGCCCGGCGTCGGCGGTGCTCTTGGTGCCGAGCGGGCAGTCGCGGTGGCTGATGCAGTCCGCGGCGAAGGCGTCGAAGGCGGTCTCGAAGCCGGAGGCCTGGCCGCGGCTCGCGTCGAGGGCGGAGATCGACGGGTCGACGGCGCCGTCGAGGACCAGCCGGCCCGCCTTGTCCGGGAAGAGCTCGGCGTAGGTGGCGCCCAGGAAGGTGCCATAGGACTTGCCGACGTAGTTGAGCTTGCGGTCGCCGACCAGGGCGCGGAAGACGTCCATGTCACGGGCCGACTCGACCGTGCTGACGTGCTTGAGCAACTTGGCCGAGCGCTGCCGGCAGCCGTCGGCGAACTCCTTGTCGGCGGCGACGAGGGCGTCGACCTCCGCACCGTCGTCAGGGGTGACGTCGGTCGCCGCGAAGGCGTCCATCTGGCTGTCGCTGAGGCACTCGACGGGCTCGCTGCGGGCCACGCCGCGCGGGTCGATGGCGGCCATGTCGTAGCGCGAGGTGACCGCCGTCGGGTAGCCGAAGGCCGCGTACTGCAGGTAGTCGATCGCGGAGCCGCCGGGGCCGCCCGGGTTGACCAGCAGGGTGCCGAGCCGCTTGCCGCCGTCCTCGGCCCGCTTCCGGGTGACGGCGAGCTTGAGGTCGGTCTCGGCCGACGGGTGCGCGTAGTCGAGGGGGACCCGCATGGTGGCGCACTGCATGCCCGGCATGTCCTTGCAGTCGCGCCAGGACAGGCGCTGCTCGTAGTACGACCGGAGGTTGCCGTAGGCGTCCGCGGAAGCGCCCGAGGGCGGCGGCCCGCCGAGCGAGCCCGCCGGGGACGACGCGGCGGCACTGTGGGTGCTGCCACCGGTCGTGCACGCGGACAGCATCAGCCCGGCGACGGCGAGGACGGTGCCGGAGGTACGGAGCAGGCGCGGGGTGTGCATCGAAGCCTCGGTTCCTCGTGGTGGTCATCTGGAGCGTATCCGCAGGGCCGGTGGCGAACCGTCGTCCACAGTCCTCGTACGGGTGATTCGGCCCGCGCCGTCAGGGACGGTCCGGGCTGTCGAGCTTCTCGGTCGCGTACCCGGCGACGAGGGCGAAGAGCCGCCGCCGCGGGGCGATGCCGTCGAGCACCCTGACCTCGGCGGACACGCCGCGCACCCGCCCGCGCAGGGCGAGCGCCGAGCGCCGGGCGTTCTCCTCTCCGGAGGGTACGGCGAGCAGCAACGCGGGGCGCGGCATGTCCCGTCCGGCGTAGCGGCCGTCGGCGGAGAAGTACGGCGGCGGACCGGAGCGGTCGATCTCCTCGTAGCCGCCCGATACGCCGATCGCCGTCGTGAAGCCCCGGGGGTCGGTCAGCTGCTGCCGCACGACGCAGGCCGCGTCACCGTCGGCACCCAGCAGCGCCCGCGCGGTGCGGCCGGGCAGGACGCGGTAGAGGCGGGCGACCGAGACCGGTACGGACGCGGGGCGCGCGCCCGGGCCGTCGTCGCAGTGGGCGGGCAGCACCACCACGAAGGGGTCGGCGACACCCCGCAGCGACTGGGCGGCGAAGCCGGCGAACAGATCCGGGTCGGCGGGGTCGATGTGGGCCACGACCAGGGGGAAGTAGACCCCGGCGGAGTCCGGGTAGTCGTACTGCGGGGGCAGCCAGACCCGTGTGCCGTCGGACAATTCCTGGAGGGTACCCCCGGCCGGGTGACCGAGGGTGCGCGGCGGCACCAGCCCGGCGTCCGCGGGATCGGACGGCACCGGCCGCGGCCGCGGCGGCGACGACGGCGGCCCGGCGGCGGTGACCGGGCGGTGCGGCGAGGACGACGGGGTCCCCGGGCCCGGCGGCAGGCAGACCCCCAGCGTGATCGCCACCGCGGCGGCCAGCGCGGAACCGGCCCCGCGCAGCACCGTGCCGGCGCGCTCGACGGGCAGTTCGTACACGCGGCCCGCGCGCTGCTCCCACCAGTGCCGCAGTGCCGAGCGGGCGAGCGCCACCGCGACGGCCCCCGCCGCAGTCAGCAGCGCGTACAGAACGACGACCTCGGCCACCTCGGGCACGTGCGGCACCACCTCGGGACGTCCCCGACGGCGCTTCGGGCACGGGTGGGCACCCGCGCCGGAGGCAGGGGGGAGCGCATCCCGTGCGCTGGATCACCCCCGCGGGGACAGCGGCCGGGGGCACCGCACAGCAGCCTGCGGCAAGGCCGGGCGCACCGGGGACCGGCGACGCGCGGGCACCGCAAACGATCACCCGTCCGCCGGATGATCAAGGGCGCGGAGGCGGTCCGGGCGGCCGGTCGCGCGCGCCGGCGGTCAGCCCGCGCGCAGGGCCAGCGTCATCGCCTCGACGGCCAGCAGCGGCGCGACGTTCCTGTCCAGGGCCCCGCGGCAGGCGAGCACCGCCTCGATGCGGCGCAGGGTGTTCTCCGGCCGCGAGCCCGCCGCGATCCGCTCGACGGCGTCCCGTGCCTCGACGTTCGCGATCGCGACGGATGTGCCGACCTGCACGGCCAGTACGTCCCGGTAGAAGCCCGCCAGGTCGGTGAGGGCCAGATCGAGGGTGTCGCGCTGGGTTCGGGTGGAGCGGCGCTTCTGCCGGTCCGCGAGATCCTTCATCACGCCCGCCGTGCCGCGCGGCATACGGCTGCCCGCCCCCGCGGCCGCGCCGAGCGCCGTACGCAGCTCCTCGGTCTCCTTGGCGTCCATCTCCTCCGAGACCTGCTTGGCGTCCTCCGTCGCCGCGTCCACCAGCTCCTGCGCGGCCTTGAGGCAGCCGCCGACGTCGTCCACGCGCAGCGGCAGCCTCAGCACGGCGGCGCGGCGGGAACGCGCCGCCTCGTCGGTGGCGAGCCGGCGGGCCCGGTCGATGTGCCCCTGGGTGGCGCGCGCGGCGGCCTCGGCGATCACGGGGTCGATGCCGTCGCGCCGGACGAGCACGTCGGCCACGGCGCCCACGGGCGGAGTGCGCAGCACCAGGTGCCGGCAGCGCGAGCGGATCGTCGGCAGCACGTCCTCGATGGACGGCGCGCACAGCAGCCACACCGTGCGGGGCGCCGGCTCCTCCACGGCCTTCAGCAGCACGTTTCCGGCGCCTTCGGTGAGGCGGTCGGCGTCCTCCAGCACGATCACCTGCCAGCGGCCGGAGGCCGGCGAGAGCGAGGAGCGGCGGACGAGGTCGCGGGTGTCCTTGACGCCGATGGAGAGCAGGTCGGTGCGGACCACCTCGACGTCGGCGTGCGTACCGACCAGGGTCGTGTGGCAGCCGTCGCAGAAGCCGCAGCCCGGCGCGCCGCCCAGGGCCCGGTCCGGGCTCACGCACTGCAGCGCGGCGGCGAAGGCGCGGGCAGCAGTGTCACGGCCCGCGCCGGGCGGGCCCGTGAACAGCCAGGCGTGCGTCATCTTCGACGCGGTCGGCAGCGCGGTGCCGGCGGCCGCCGCCGTCACGAAGGCGTCGGCGTCCCGCGCGGCGGCGGCCAGCTGCTCCGTCACCCGGTCCTGGCCGACCACGTCGTCCCATACCGCCATCGCGTCCGCCCGTCCTGTGGTGCCTGTGCACGTGTCTGCTACGGCTCCACCATTGTCGGGTACGGCACCGACAGCTGTGCCGGGTGGGTTGTGGTTGCGGTCCGTTGTTGGGTGCGGGTCGTTTGCGCCTGCGGCGGGCTGTCTCCCGCCCTCCCTCCCGATTGCCCGGCGCGGTCAGTGACCGCCTCGCACCGTGTGGCTGGGTCGGTGCCGCGCCGGCGCACGTCCTCAACGCTCGCGGTTTACGTCCACATCGTTCGGCGCCGGGTCCGCCGCTCGTCTCCCCCAGCCTTCGGCCGGGGGGACCCCCATGGGCGCACCCCGCCACACCCCCTCCGGTGGTGTGGGCGACTGACGGCCGGAGGGGGTGTGATGGGGTGAGCGCCTCCCCGCACCGTTGGGAGCTGCCCCAGCAGGGGGTCCCCCGGCCGCAGGCCGAGATCGGCACCTCCCACGGGACGGCTGGCGCAACTGCCCACCGGCGCTCGCAGGGCTTGCCTATGTGACGGCGACGCCGAAGGTCGCCAGGCGGCAGATCGCGACGATTGCCGGTGTGGGGACGCACCCTGGCCTCCGGCGTGCGGCCCGACCCGCAACCAGGCTCAGCCTTGGGACCACACCCACACACCGAATCAGGCTGCCCCTGGCCGAAGGCTGAGGGAGCGCAGGAACACGCACACGACAACGGGCAGCTCAGCAGAGTGATCGACAGCCGCGCACCCTATCGCCGGCATAGGCCCGAGCACCCCGAAAAACCGTCCGGTCCGATCCACCCCGTGATCATCGCGCGAACCCGGCGCGGGCCTCAGCCGCCACCCCCCGGCTCGGCCACCGCTGGAAGGTGCCCCCATGGAGGACCTGAAGGCCGTGGGCGTCGGGTAGACGTGTGCGGTAACCCCGGACCGCCCTCTACCCCCTCCGGCCGTCAGTCGCCCACGGATACGGAGGGGGCGGGGTCGTAGGGGTGGATGTTCTGGACGCTGCGGGATATTTGTGTGCGGCAGAGACGGCAAGGACCTGGACCGCCCGCCATGCACGTAAATAACCCAGTCCAGGACGTGCAGCCCCGGAGGCCCCGCACCCGGCCCACCACGCACGCGCGCAGGCCCGCACCAACCGCGCCGGACAATCGGGCGGGCGGGCGGGGACAGCCCGCCGCAGGCGCAAACGACCCGCACACGACAACCGGCCGCGCAGACGACCCCGGGCCGCGGCGTCAGCCGGAGACGCGGCGGTGGCGACGCGGCACCGCCGGCTTGCGGCGGAGCATGACGAAGGCCGCGCCCGAGGCGATGCCCAGCGCGGCCAGGGCGGAGGCCACGCCCGCGGTGACGTCGGAGGGGCCGGTGGAGGTCGACACGGACGTCAGCCCCGCGGCGGGCAGGCCCGTGCCCGGGCCGGTGGACGCCGCGGCCGTCACCCCGGGCACGGCGCCCGCGGGGGCGGACGGGGCCGCGCTGCCCGGCGACGGCGTCGCCGTCCCGTCCGGGCAGGCCACGGTGAATCGCTCCGGCTTCGCGTCGGAACCGGCCCACCGGAACCGGTAGGCACCGTCGGCCAGCACGACGCGGTCGCTGCTCCCCGTGCCCCGGTCGCCGGTGACCAGCGTGCCGACGACGGCGTCCTCGCCCCGGGCGTAGGAGACCGTCCAGTTGACCGGCTGGTCGGGGACGAAGCCCTCGGCCTTGAAGTAGAAGGTGCACACCGTGGCGCCGTCTTCGCGCGTCCGGCCCAGGGCCTCGTCGTAGAGGCGGACTCCGGGCCGGTCGGCGGGCGCGCCGGAAGCGTGCGCGGCCAGGCCCAGGAGGGCCGCGGCGGCGGCAGCGGCGGCGAGGGCCGCCGCCGTGGTACGGATGCGCATGTTCAGAGTGTCCCGGAGACCCGCGCGGAGGACTGCGCCGGGGTCCATTTCCGGCCGACGACATTTGTGGAGGATTAGCGTCCATTTCCCTCCGGACAGCGCACACATGGGGCGCACGCTCACCCAAATTGGCTTATGCAGGTGGCAGTTGCGGCGCCGACCGCCGCCAACCGCCGCCGATCACAGCGACAGCCGCTGCACCCCGCCCGCGACCGCGCGCTGTTCCGGCACCTCCGTGCCCGTCCAGCAGGAGCCGCGCCGCGCCAGCAGGCGGCGCAGCCACACCTCCGTGGCGACCAGGTCGGTGAGCCCGTCGACGGCCACCGGTTCGCCTTCCGCCGCCGCGCGCAGGGCGGCCCGTACGACCCGGGCCTCGACGAGCCCGGCGTCCGCGAGCAGCGGGGCCTCGAAGAGGTCGAGCAGGTCGTCGACGGCCGACCGCAGGCCCGCGCGGACGGCGACGGCCGTGGAGACGTGGGAGTTGACGCCCCAGCCGGGCGGCAGTTCGCGAATGCCCGCGCGCGCCAGGACGGAGCGCAGGATCGTGGCGCGGGCGCCGGGCTGGACGCGCAGCGTCTCGGGCAGTGCCCGGCAGGCCCGTACCACCTGGTTGTCCAGGAAGGGCGCGTGGAGCCGCTGGCTGCGCACCTCGGCGGCCTGCTCGAAGACCCGGTGGTCCGCGGCGTGCCGGGCGAGCGCGGCACGCGCCCGGCGTTCACCGGGGCGCTCCACCATCGCGCCCGGCCGGGCCGCCGCGTCCTGGAGGCGAACCGATACTTCGGCCAGCGCCTCGCCGGTCAGCCAGCGCGCCGCGGGGCCCGGCCGGCACCACGCGAGGGCCGCCAGCGACGCGGCCAGCGCGCCGCCGTGCTCCTCGAAGCGCCGGTCGAGCAGCCGGGCCGCAGCGTCCGCCACGCCCTGCCGGTAGCTGGTGCGGGCCAGCCGCCGCGCCGCCCGGTACACGGTGAAGGGCACGAACACCGAGCGCCCCGAGGGCCCGTCCGCCCGCGCCAGGGCCGTGACGGGACGCAGCAGGCCGCGCCGCCGCCGGTCCATCAACAGGTCGGCCAGCCGCGCCGGATGGGCGTCCAGCACCTGCCGGGCGCCGTGCCCCACGAAGTGGTCGGCGCCGCCCGCCGCCAGGCGCCGCCGGTGCCGTTCCGCGGTGATCAGGGAGGGGCCCGGCTCGTCGGTGAGCGGCCCGCTGTCGAGGTCGGCGTACGGCAGGGACTCCGGCCCGCCCGGCACGACGACGTGGTGCAGCCGGGGGTCGGCGGCCATGCTGCGGGCGCGCTCCAGCTCCGCCTCGCGCGCCTGGACGCTGCCCGTGGCGAGGTCGTTGAAGGTCACCGCCAGCAGGCGCTGTCCCGCGGCGGAGCCGTGCCCGAGCGGGGTGCCCGGCATCCCGGGCAGGCCGGCGGCGAGCAGGGCGAGGGTGGAGGAGGCGCTGCCCCCGGACAGGTCGGCCCCGATGCCCGGCGCGGGGTCCTCGCCGGGGTCCGGTACGAAGCGGGGCTGCGCCAGCCGCGTCCGGACGGCGTCCACCAGCGCGTCCCGTATGCCGGCGATCGCGAGGTCCGGGTCGGCGTGGGCGGCCGGGGTGCCCGCGACGGCGAGTGAGGCGGTGGGCTCGTAGCCGCTGACCTCGGGCACCCCGTCGCGCATGATGAGCGCGTGCCCGGGCGGCACCCGGCGCACCCCGGCGTACGGGGTGCCCTCGCCGAGCGCCTCGGGGGAGTCGGGGCAGGCGAGCAGCGCCGCCAGGTAGGTCACGTCCAGTGCGGCCTCGGTGAGGTCTGCCAGCGGCAGCGCCGCCGTGCCGTACGCCGTGCCCCGCGCCCACTGGGTGTGGAACACCGGCCGGGCGCCCGCGAGATCGCCCAGCACCGTGATGCGGCGGCCGATCTGCAGGACACAGGTGTAGCTGCCGGCCCAGGCCGTCAGGTGGCGCAGCGCCCCGCCGCGCGCGGCGAACAGCCCCACCCGCAGGTCGGCGTCGGAGGCGGCGCAGCGGCCCAGCACCGCCAGCCGCGCCACGGAGCCGTTCTCGGCGTGGACGATCCGCACCTCGTCGGCGCGCCAGTCGCCCACCATCCACAGCGGATCGGGGTCGCCCCACAGGAGTTGGGCGCCGACGGGCTGCAGGGTGCGGCCGGGGCGCACGCCGGGAACCTGTCCCGCGGCAGCGCTGCTCCACCCCACCAACCACCGCATCGCCGCCTCCACAGGTTGTGGACAACGTGGGCCGCCGTGGCCAACCGGCCCCGCGGCAGGCCGAACTGCCGCCCCGTCCGAGGAACATGCTGCCACGGAGCGGCGCACAAAGAGGCGCATGAGGACATGGTTGAGCGCCGGACCGCGCTTCACGCGCGGGCCGGCGCGGGCCGGTTCGACCCAACTCCCCCCTGATCAGTGTCACTTGGAACGGGCCACCGGATTTCAAACGTCATTTTCCAGTCAATGTCCCAGGAGGCCGCATTCGCCCGTTGTGCGACATGTGGGGGTCGCGGTCCGGGAGGCGTGGCGCACCTCCCGGACCGGTCCGCCACCCGCGGGGATTGTGGTGACGGAGCCCCCTGACCCGCCACTACCCCCCATAGCCGCACATGAGAGCCGCGGGCCAACCCACGCCACCATGGAACCCCTACCGTACGAACCGGCACAGAGCGCGCGGATGGGCGCACAGCCGCATACGCCGGTAGCACGCGCCACAAGCAGGAGTCGCCAGGCCGCATTCAGGGCAGGAATCTCGCCATCCGGGACAACAGCTCTTAACGGGCGGGATACGGCGAACTACGCTGGGTTCACCCGAGAAGCGATGTCCCGGCAGCTCGGGGTACGGCGCATGCCCGGTGGCGGGTGGCGGCGGCCCTGGCACGCCTCCACAAGAGGCGCCGGGCCAGCCGTTGTTGTGCGTCGAGAGGGTGTGACAGGCGTGGCAGGCGTACGCGGCCCTCGCGCTTACGGCGAGAGGTGGTAGTGGTCATGACCAAAGAACCCCGAGGGCCCAACGAGAAACTCGGCACCCTTCTCGCCCTGGCCGGCATCAGCAACGCGGGACTCGCCCGCAGGGTCAACGACCTCGGCGCCCAGCGCGGTCTGACCCTGCGGTACGACAAGACCTCCGTCGCCCGCTGGGTCACCAAGGGCATGGTGCCGCAGGGCGCCGCCCCGCACCTCATCGCGGCGGCCATTGGCAGCAAGCTCGGCCGTCCCGTGCCGCTGCACGAGATCGGCCTCGCCGACGCCGACCCGGCGCCCGAGGTGGGCCTCGCCTTCCCCCGCGACGTCGGGGAGGCGGTGAAGTCCGCCACCGACCTGTGGAAGCTCGACCCCGGCCGCCGAGGCCCGGGCGGCGGCGGCATCTGGCAGAGCCTCGCCGGCTCCTTCGCGGTCAGCGCGTACGTCACGCCCGCCTCCCGCTGGCTGATAACCCCGGCCGACGCCCGCGTCGCCCGCGAGGACCCCGCCCCGGGCACGCACCACGTCGGCCACTCCGACGTCGCCAAGCTCCGCGAGGCAGCGGAGGACGCCCGGCGCTGGGACTCCAAGTACGGCGGCGGCGACTGGCGTTCCGGCATGGTCCCCGAGTGCCTGCGGGTCGAGGCGGCCCCGCTGCTGCTCGGCTCGTACAGCGACGAGGTCGGCCGCTCCCTCTTCGGGGCCACCGCCGAACTCACCAGGCTCGCCGGGTGGATGGCCTTCGACACCGGCCAGCAGGAGGCCGCCCAGCGGTACTACATCCAGGCCCTGCGGCTCGCCCGCGCCGCGGCCGACGTCCCCCTCGGCGGGTACGTCCTGGCGTCGATGTCCCTCCAGGCCACGTACCGCGGCTTCGCAGACGAGGGCGTGGACCTGGCCCAGGCCGCCCTCGAACGCAACCGCGGCCTCGCCACGGCCCGCACGATGTCCTTCTTCCACCTCGTCGAGGCCCGCGCCCACGCCAAGGCCGGTGAGAGCGCCGCCTGCGCCACGGCCCTGGCCGCCGCCGAGTCCTGGCTCGACCGCGCCCGCGACGGCGACGCCGACCCGCCCTGGCTCGGCTTCTACTCCTACGACCGGCTCGCCGCGGACGCCGCCGAGTGCTACCGCGACCTGCGCGTACCCGGGCAGGTGCGCCGCTTCACGGAGACGGCGCTCGCCCGGCCCACGGAGGAGTTCGTGCGGTCGCACGGGCTGCGGCTCGTCGTCTCGGCGGTCGCGGAACTCGAGTCCGGCAACCTGGACGCGGCCTGCGCGGCCGGGGTCAAGGCGGTCGAGGTGGCCGGGCGGATCTCGTCGGCCCGGACGACGGAGTACGTGCGGGACCTCCTGCACCGGCTGGAGCCGTACGGGAACGAGCCGCGCGTCGCGGAGCTTCGGGAGCGGGCACGGCCCCTGCTGGCGGCTCCCGCGTAGGAGGCGGTTCGGGGTCGCCGTCGCCGGTGCCGCCGGTGGTTCGGCTCTCCCGCCGTCTCGCGCCCTTCGGTCGCAAAGCGGCGGGCTGCGGATGGGGAGGGTGGGGGCGGCCCTCCTCGGCGGTGTGCGGGTCGGGGCGTGGCGGGGGTTCGGGCTCCGGAGCGGGGCCGGTTGCTCGTACGGTTCCGGTCTCGTTGCCGTCCGCGCGTACAGATGGCCGGTTGCCACGCCCACCGTTCGTGGGTGGCGCGCCCGCCGTGACCGGCGTCTGCGGGTGCTTCCCCGACAGGCACGGGGCTCGGCGGGTGGTCTGCCGAGATCGGGCCCTGTTCCGCCGACTATGCCGGCGAAAGCGAGCCCGAAGTCCCGCCCACCCCTCATCAGCACCTCGAATCAGCCGCGGACGCCGGTCACGGCGGGCGCGCCCACCACGCAGCGAAGGCGTGGAAGCGGCCATCTGCACCCGCGGACGGCAACGAGACCCCCGCCAACGGACACGCGACCGCTCCGGAGCCCGAGCCCCAGCCACCCACCCACCCGCACCGCGCCGAGGAGGGCCGCCCCACCCCCCATCCGCAGCCCGCCGCCTTGCGACCGAAAGGAGCGAGACGGCGGGACAGCCGAACCAACAGCGCTTTCACAGGTTTGCCGCGCGCCCGGACGGGCCAAGCCTTACGCGGGAGGTGACCGCGCGCATGGACTCCGCGGACATCGTCGTCATCGGCGCCGGCATCGTCGGCCTGGCGACCGCGTACGCGATCACCCGTACCTCCCCCGGCACGTCGGTGCTGGTCCTGGACAAGGAGGACGGCCCGGCGCGCCACCAGACCGGCCACAACAGCGGCGTGATCCACAGCGGCATCTACTACCGCCCGGGGTCGCTCAAGGCCCGGTACGCGACGCAGGGCGCCGCGGAGATGGTGAAGTTCTGCGCCGGCAACGACATCCCGCACGACGTGACGGGCAAGCTGATCGTCGCCACGGAGCGGGAGGAACTGCCCCGGCTGCACGCCCTCGTCCAGCGGGGACGGCAGAACGACATCCCGGTGCAGGAACTGGGCCCGGCGCAGATCGCCGAGCGGGAGCCGCACGTACGGGGCCTGGCGGCGATCCACGTCGGCACGACGGGGGTCTGCGACTTCACCGCGGTCGCCGCGGCCTTGGCCCGCCTCACCACCGAAGGCGGCCGCGGCGAGGCCCGCATCGCGTACGGCAGGGAGGTCCGCGCCCTCCACCGCGACGGGCGCAGCGTGATCGTCGAGCCCCACAGCGGGCCGCCGGTCCGGGCCGGGGCACTCGTGAACTGTGCGGGCCTGTACTGCGACCGCGTCGCCCGCATGGCCGGGACCACGAACGAGGACGTCGCGGGCGTGCGCATCGTGCCGTTCCGGGGCGAGTACCACGAGCTGCGCCCCGACCGCGCCGGCCTCGTCCGCGGCCTGGTCTACCCCGTCCCGGACCCCGCCTTCCCGTTCCTCGGCGTGCACCTGACCCGCGGCGTCGACGGCTCCGTGCACGTCGGCCCGAACGCCGTCCCGGCACTCGCCCGCGAGGGCTACCGGCGGCGCACGGTGCGTCCGCGCGACCTCGTCGAGACGGCCGCGTTCCCCGGCACCTGGCGGATCGCCCGGCGCCACTGGCGGTACGAGGCCGGCGAGATCCGCCGCTCGCTGTCGAAGCGGGCCTTCGTGGAGTCCGTGCAGCGCCTGCTGCCCGAGGTGACCGCCGACGACCTGGTGCCCGCCGAGGCCGGGGTGCGGGCGCAGGCCGTGCTGCGGGACGGGACGCTCGTCGACGACTTCCTCATCGCGGGCGACGGGCCCTTCGTCCACGTGCTGAACGCCCCCTCGCCCGCCGCGACGGCCTCGCTGCCGATCGGCCGGGAGATCGCCCGCAGGGCACTGGCGGTGCTGGGGCGTACGTAAAATCGACGCATCATGTCGAAGCCCCACACCCCCCACTTCCCGGGCGGCCCCGCCTCCCACCCGCACCCGGACGCGCACACCGAGCAGCGCATCCGCACCTTCCACCCGCGTCGCGGCCGGGTCACCCACGGCCAGCGCGCGGCGCTGGAGCGGCGCTGGGCGGACTGGGGCGTCGACCTCGACGGCACGCCGCTGGACCTGGACAAGCTCTTCGCCGACGCGGACCTCGCCCCGGACCGCCCGGTGGTCCTGGAGATCGGCTTCGGCATGGGCGACGCCACCGCCGCGATGGCCGCCGCCGACCCCGGCACCGGCATCCTCGCCGCGGACGTGCACACCCCCGGCCAGGGCAACCTCGTCCACCTCGCCGAGCGCGAGGGCCTGCGCAACGTCCGGGTCGCCAACGGCGACGCCGTCGTCCTGCTGCGCGACATGCTCGCCCCGGAATCCCTGGCCGGCCTGCGGGTCTACTTCCCCGACCCGTGGCCCAAGGCGCGGCACCACAAGCGCCGCATGATCCAGCCGGAGTTCCTGGCGCTCGCCGTGTCGCGGCTGCGGCCCGGCGCCACCGTGCACTGCGCGACCGACTGGGAGCCGTACGCCGAGCAGATGCTCGAGGTGCTGACGGCGGAGCCCGGCCTGGTGAACGCCTACGCCACCACCAGCGGCTACGCCGAGCCGCGCCCGGCCTTCCGCCCGATGACCAAGTTCGAGCGCCAGGGGATCGCGAAGGGCCACGTCGTCCACGACCTGGTCTTCGAGCGCCGGTGATCGCTCAGCCGTGCGGTAATCCGTAACACCATCGCGCCGCGCGGCCGGCGCGCCGTAAGGTCATCGGGTGTCCTCGTACTCGCATTCGCCCGACTCGCCCCTCCCGAGCCCGGCGGCCCAACCCGCCGTACCCGAGTATCCGGAACACCAGCAGCAACCGCAGTTCGCGCTGCCCGCACCCGGGCAGTGGCGCTACAAGCCGCGCCGCCACTTCTGGGAGAACCGGACGTTCCGGCTGGTGGCTCTCTTCTCCGTGCTGGCGCTGTGCGGGGTGCTCATCCTGGCGCTGGTGCGCCGCCAGACCGGCACGGAGGGCTTCCTCGTCGGTCTCCTCCTGGCGGTCCTGCCGGTCCCGATCCTCGGCGGCGCCTTCCTCTGGCTGGACCGGGTGGAGCCGACCCCGCTGCGCAACGCGGTCTTCGCCTTCGCCTGGGGCGCGTGCGCCGCCACCCTGGTCGCCATCCTCGCCAACGAGTACGCGACGGAACTGCTCGCGACGACCTTCACGGCCAGCGACTCGCAGAGCGACATCTGGGGCGCCACCTTCGTCGCCCCCGTCGTGGAGGAGAGCGCCAAGGGCGCCGCCGTCCTGCTGCTCTTCCTCTTCCGCCGCCGCGACTTCACCGGGATCGTCGACGGCGTCGTCATAGCCGGGCTCACCGCCACCGGCTTCGCGTTCACCGAGAACATCCTCTACCTGGGCTCCGGCTTCGCCGAGGACCAGGCGTACGGGACCGACGGCGGCCTGGGCACGACCGCGGCGATGTTCGTCGTCCGGATCGTGATGACGCCCTTCGCGCACCCGCTGTTCACCTCGCTCACGGGCATCGGCTTCGCCATCGCCGCCACCTCCCGCCCCGGCCGGGCCCGCCGCTGGCTGGCCCCGCTCGGCGGCTGGCTGCTGGCGATGGTCCTGCACGGCACCTGGAACGGCTCCGCCTCGTTCAGCCCGCTCGGCTTCCTCGCCGTCTACGCGACGGTGATGATCCCGCTGTTCGGCCTGCTGGTCTGGCTCGCGATCTGGTCCCGCTCGAACGAGCTGAAGACCATCCGCACCCAGCTGCCCCTGTACGCCATGGCCGGCTGGCTCAGCCCGCCCGAGCCCGCCGCCATCGGCTCCATGAAGGGCCGCGGCCTCGCCCGCTCCGCCGCCCGCGGCGCGCAGGGCAAGGAGGCCGCCCGCACGGTGCGCGAGTACGTGTCCTTCGCGACCTCGCTCGCCTTCCTGCGCGCCCGCGCGAACCGCGGGGCCGCCGGCGCCGACTTCCAGGCCCGGGAGCAGGAGCTGCTCCACCACCTGTGGGAGCGCAAGGCCGTCGCCCAGCCGGCGCTCACCCATGCGGCCCACGCCATCCGGCCCGCCTTCCCGCCCGTGTACCCGTGGGCGGCACCCCCGCCGGGGCCCCCGTACGGGCCCTACCCTCAGGTCCAGCCGTACGGGCAGCCGTGGCCGCAGCCCCAGACGTGGCCCCAGGCGCAGCCCCAGCCTCAGGCCTGGCCGCCGGCCCAGGCGTGGCCGCAGCAGCCCCCGCAGCCGGGGGCGTACCCGCAGCGGTGGGGCCCGCGCCACCCCCAGGTGCCGCCGCAGCAGGGGTGGTCCCCGCAGGCCGCTCCCTACCGGGATCCCCGGGGCGGCCGGCACCGCTGACTCCGGTTGCCCGGCCGCGGGACCGGGGATGCAATGGCCGGGTGAGCCCGCTGATACGACGTACGAGCCGCTCCGGCCGCCGTCCGTCCGGCCGCACCAGCTGGACGCGGACGGCAGTCGTCCTCATACCGACCCTCGCCGTCTCCACCGCCGTGGCCGTCGGCGCGGGCGCCGGGGTGGTGCCGGTCTCCCTCGCGGTCTCACCGACCACGACCGCCCTGTCCGGCCAGAGCATCCAGATCGCCGCGGACAGCCTGACCGGCACCGGCTTCACCCAGTACGTGACCATCGACCACACCGCCGAGGGCGACTTCCCCCAGGCCGTCTCCGCCATCGCCTCCGCGGAACTGCGCAACCTCTGCCAGTCCGTGGTCGGATCCGTCCCCGGCTTCGGCCAGGTCACCCTGCGGATCATCGCGGGCGCCGGTGACGAGCCCGTCCACGCCGACCAGCTGATCGTCGACAGCGAGGACCTCGCGGGCGACGCCGAGTTCCACGACATCCGGATCGGTGTGGACGCCTCGAAGACGGACACCGAGGGCAGGGCCAAGGGCCCGGCCGGCGCCGTGGGGCAGCAGGCCGAGAGCGTCACCATCGACCACCTGCGGCAGACCACCAAGTCCGTGAGCGCGGCCACCTTCCGGCTGAACGGCCTGCACATGACGGTCAAGAAGGGCGCCCACCCCTGCTTCTGACCCGAATGGGCGAGTGCGTACGACCATCGGGGTGATTACGTACCGCCACCGAGCGACCGATCAGACTGCCCCACGGTTGACGGGATGTGCTGACCACCGAGCCCAACGGGTCCCGGCCCGCCACGTCCCAGGCCGCCGTCGCCGCCTCCGGCCGCACCAGCTGGAAGCGGCTCGCCCTCGTCATGGTGCCGACCGTCGCGGCCGCGGGCGCCGTCGTCGCGAGCCTGGCCACCGGCGCGCTGGCCGCGTCCTTCGGGGTGTCCGCCAACTCCTTCACCGTCGCCGGAGAGAGCTTCCAGATCTCCTCCTCCCTCCTGGAGGGCGACGGCTTCGTCCAGTTCGGCGTCCTCGACCGGGGCCGTGACGCGGTCTACCCGGAGGCGCTGTCCGCCATCCGCCGGGCCACCCTGCACGACCTGTGCCAGTCCGTCGTCCAGCCGGTACCGGTCATCGGCCCGGTCACGCTGCGGCTGACCGCGGACCCGGCGAGCGCCGACCGCCTCGTCGCGGACGCCCACGACATCAAGGGCGACGCCGTCTTCGAGAACATCCACATCGGCCAGGACGCCTCGACGGTGGACCAGGTCCCCGGCGTCCGGGGGCCGGCCGGGGCCTTCGCACAGCAGGCCACGAGCATCCGCGTCCGCGACCTGCGGCAGACGAACCGGTCGGTAAGCGCGGCCACCTTCCGGCTGCCGGACCTGCACGTGCAGGTGCTGCGCGGCGACCACTCCTGCTTCTAGGAGAAGCCGCCGTGACCCGCATGCTGAGCCGCGCCGGAGCCCTCCGTTCCCGCTTCCGCGCCTGGCGCCGCAGCCGCCCCTTCTGGGCCGGCGTATGGACCCTCCTCGCCGGGGTGGAGATCCTCTCCATCCCGCTCGCCCCGCTCTCGCTCATGATCCACGAGGGCATCGCCGGTGTCTCCGGCCTGCTCATGGGCGTCTTCCTGGTCATCCTGGGCCTCACCCTGTGGCTGGCCCCGCACTACCGCGCCTTCGCCGGCATCGCGACCCTCGTCTTCTCCGTCGCCTCGCTGGTGCTGTCCAACTTCGGCGGTTTCCTGATCGGCTTCCTGCTGGGCGTCATCGGCGGGGCCATGGCCGTCAGCTGGGTGCCGGACGGCGACGACGGCCGCGGCAGGCGGTCCCGGCCGGTGCCCGACTGGGGCGGCGGGGGCGGCGCCACGGGGCCCGCGGCGGGTGCGCCGCAGGGCGGCACGCCGGCGGGCGGCCCTGACGGCACCCCGGCCCCGGCGGTCCCGCCGGCCGCCCCCGCGGGCGGTACGGAGCCGGCGCCGCCGACGGCCTCGGGCCCCTCCGGCTCGGGCTCGGGCTCCGGTGATGGCGCGGCGGGCGCGGCGGGCGCGGACACGGCGGCGCTCCGCTCGGCCCTCCGCACCCGGGCCCTGCGCAACCGGGCCGTACGGCTGCGGGCCATCGGCGCCCTCCCCGTCGGCGGGGCGCTGCTCGCCGGGGGACTGCAGCCGCTGGCGCCGATGGCCATGGCCCACGACGCCGGTGCGCCCAGGGGCGACGGCACCGCCCGGTCCGCCAAGGGCTACCGCAGCGCGGGCGAGGCCGTGTGCGACGTACTGGACGGCCTCTACCACGCCCGCAACCCCACCGCGCACGGCACCGGAAGCGCCACGGGCAAGGCCAGGAACCGGCCCCCGGGCGGGCTCCACGCCGGCGTCGAGGCGCAGGCCCCGCTCCCGGTCCGCGGCTCGCTCGACGTCTCGACCGGCGGCACCCCGAAGGGCGCCGGGCCGGGCCCCGTACCGTCCCAGCGCGCGGCGCCGCAGCAGCCTTCTGGCGGGCTGCTGGGAGCGGTGGGCGACCTGCTGGGGCTGCGGGGCAAGCAGCCGTCCGCGCAGGCACCGGCGCCGCGGCGGCCGGGCGCCACCCCCTACGCGCCGCCCGCACCCCGCGCCGGCGGCTCCACCCGGCGTACGCGGCCCGAGGTCCCCGCGCCGTCCGCGGGCACCCCGCCCACCGGCCTCCTGTCCGGCAACAGGATCAGCCCCGACTCACTGCTGGACCTGGTCGTCCCCCGTCACCCTTCCGACGGCGGCATGGACGAACCGCTCTCCCTGCTCCCCGCCCGCATCCGCCTGGGCACCCCCGACTCGCCCTGGTGCCTGCCGAAGGTCTCCCTGGAGCTGTCCGTCGGCGCCGCGGGCTACCGCGACCGCGTGACCGCCGCCGAGCAGCCGTTCCGCGTACTCACCCCGCTGCTGGTCCTGACCGGGCTGACGTACCACGGCATCACCGCCGTCCCCACGCGCGCCGGCGCCGAACGCGTCCTGGTCTTCACCGCCTGGCGCGCCGACATCGCGAGCCTGCGCCAGACCGCGGGCCTGCTCTCCCCCGCGTGCGCCCGCCGCCACGCCCGCGACTGGACGCCGCCCTTCCACGGCCTGCCCGGGATCGGCCTGCCGCTGCTGGACATCGGGCTGCCCGGCATCGGCCGCGTCTCCCCCGAGCCGCCGCCGTGGGCCCCCTGCCAGGGCGAACTCGAGACGGACGCCCGGCCCTGGAGCACCACGACCGCCACCGGGCGCCCGGTCGTCCTGCTCACCCGGGTCCTCAGCGGCAACCTACTCGGGCTGCTCCCGGTCACCTTCACCCCGGACACGCCGCCCCCGCTGCCGCCCGGGCTGACGATCCCCATCCCGCTGTTCTTCACGCAGGCAGTGGCCTACAACCAACTGCTGACCGCGCACCGGCTCACGATTCCGGGCATGCACCAGCGGGTGTCGGCGTCACTCCGCTGACTGGCACACGACGGCGCTGGCCAGCAGCACGGCGGTCAGAGCGGTGACGACGAGGGCCCTACGGACAACGGACATGGCACACCTCAGTACAGCGGCGGACTGGTTCGAGCAGGCCACAACCTACCGTCACCGGACCGCCACTCAACGTCACGGCACCGCGGGGAACCACCCGCCAGGGCTATGAAGTCCGCTGGCCCCGGACCTGGATCCCGGCGAGCAGCTCGCGCGTGGCCGCCGTCACGGCGTCCACCGCCTCCTCGAAGGCCTCCCGGTTGTGCGCCGCCGGCGCCCGGAACCCGGAGATCTTCCGCACGTACTGCAGGGCCGCGGCCCGGATGTCCTCTTCGCCGACCTCGGGCGTCATCGGCGGGCGCAGGGTCTTGATGCTTCGGCACATGGCTCCAGTGTGCCCGCGCCCACTGTCAGGCCCACCCCGCGCGCGGCCGCCTGCCCCACCACCAGCCGCCCGCACCGCCCGGCGCGGCCGCGTCCTCCACCGTCAGCTCGATGTACCGGCCGTCCACCTCCCCCAGCGACTCCCCGAACAACTCCGCGACCGGCCCCGGCAGCCTCCGCACCAGCCCCGCCACCCCGTCCCGGCACACCAGCTCCCCCCGCGCCGCCCCCCGCCCCGCCTCCAGCCCCCGCACGACCCGCTCCCACGCCTCCAAATGCCCCCGCGCCTCCCGCAGCACGCTCCCCTCCACCTCCCACAACGCCTCGTCCACCTCCCCGTACGGCGCCCTCCGCAACGCCTCCATCGCCTGCTCGAACCCATCCGTGACCGGCGTCTCGCTCTGCCTCATGGGCCCATGCTCCGCCCGCGGGGGGCGCGCGTCGCGCCGGACGCGCACGAGTCAGCGCGCGGCCCTGAACTCATCCCCTGCAGGCGGAAGCGCCGACGTCCCCGCTCGGACTCCCCGGCCGCCGGCTGGCTACCTGGTGGCTGCTTTGAGCAGAGCGCCGGCGTCGCGTTCATAACCGCGCTCATGAAGCGCCAACGCGGCCTCCATGACATCGCGTTCCGGTTGTTCCCGTCCGTAGATGTGGAGCAGGTTGTCCGCCAACTGGTCCTCGCTCAGTTCCCTCAGCAACACAAGCGCCGTGGCACTCTCGGCTGGCGTGAGAACCTCCCCGGTCCGTCGCATCACCGTGACCACTGCTACTTGGTCCCGGCGCGCGTGGAGCCGCTGGACGCTCTCCACGAGGCTCCGTGCGGCCACCACGTCACGAGCCCATCGTTGCCGGTCCCCATCACCATGCGGGACCGGCAACGATGCCGCCCCACGCCTGTTCGCAGATTCTTCAGCCAAGCCGGCTCGAACGCTGCTGTGCAGCGATTCGCTCTCCGCCCGCAGACGCTGGTTCTCACGGCGAAGCTGCCTCATTGCGTGTCGCATGGCTTTCACCGCCCGCCCCGAGGTGGCGCAGCTCGAACACGCCCGGCGCCTGGCTCTGGCGCACAACGTGAGCAAATCGCTCTTGCCGAAGACCAGCGACCTTCCCGCTTTCTCCGTGGCGGCCTCGTAGAGGAGCGTCACGAAGTCATCATCGGGAACCCGCTCACCTTTCTCGTACCGACTGATCCCGCTCCTGTCCTTCACAGATCCGTAGCCTCGCGCGGCCAGATGACGAGCCAAAGCCGCCATGGACATGTCCATACATTCAATCCTGAGCCACCTGAGCCGGGCCGCCAGTTCGACCCTCGCCAGCGACAGGCCCCCGGCACTGCCCTGAACCACTTCGCCAGTCATCCCGCTCCCCGGCCCTTCATCGCATCGACAGATCAGCATCCCAGTGCTGCCGGTCCCCCTCATTCCCGCCAGAGAATGGATTGTTGCCACTTAGACGTCAACACGAATTGCGCTGGACTGCGGTTGCGCAACCCGTCAAGACTGGTCGCCACGCACCGCCCGGCAACGGAGTGGGGGGCTCGGCCGTGCCATGCACGCATGGCCGCGAAGCAGCACTGCATGCGCCAATTGCAGACAAATAACCCAATAACGTAAGGACGCAGACAATGCAGCCGTCGTGGCAGGACCCGAAGTACGGAAGCAAGGTGCGCGTGGCTCTGTGGCTGGAGTCGGAGGTGGGGGTCGGAAACATTTTCACCAAAACGGATCTTCGGGACGCATTCCCGGGCGTCGCTCAGATCGACCGGCGCTTGCGGGACTTGCGGGATCACGACTGGCGGATCGACACGAATCGTGACGACCCTGCCCTGAAGGCAGTGGAACAGCGGTACGTCGCCAGAGGTGCTGAAATCTGGCTGCCCGGCCAGGCAAAGATCGCCAAGCACAAGAGCAGCCTGTCGCCCACTCAGCGGGTCAAGGTGTGGCGGGAGGACAACTTCGTCTGCCGGACTTGCGGCATCGGCAGCGGTGAACGCTACGACACGGCGAGTGTGGAAGTAGCCCAGCTCAACGTGGCCCGCCGCACGGTCCGTCTCAGCGGTGACAAGCTGACGCATCAGCTCGTCACCGAGTGCAAGCGTTGCGGAGCCGCCGCAGGCGATCGAACCGTGGAGCTGGATACCCTGCTCGCCCTGGTGGACGCACTCGCCCCGTTCGAGCGTGCGGTGTTCGCCGGCTGGATCGCGGCGGACCGGCGCGAACAGGAACCTCTGGAGAAGCTCTGGGGTCTCTACAGGACCCTGCCGATGGAATCGCGCGCGGCCGTCGCGCAAGCCGTAGCCGCCAAGTAACAACGGGGAGGGAACACACAATGCGGAAGTTTCCGCCGCCGCCGCGAGCGGCTGAGTTCAGCGAGCTGATCAAGAAGCGTCTGGAGGAGGTGAAGAGCGCCGGTGGCACCCGTGAAACGGTCACCATCGACTGGAACGAGCAGCAGGCCCACGTCGAGGTCATCGACCTCCCGGTCAAGTCGCTCTACTTCAATCCTGGGACGCACCGCATCCGTGCCCAGCGCAGCCACGACCCGGCGCGGGACGCGGTGCTCGACAAGGACGCGTGGTGCGACGACAGTCAGAACTACCTGCAGTACCTGCTGAGCGTTCTGCCCACGAATCCGAGCCTCCGGGACCCGGAATTCGACAAGCTGAAGGAGAGCCTGAAGGACTTCGGGCAGAACGACCCTGGCCTCGTGACCCATCACGGGATCCTGGTCAATGGCAACACCCGAGCCGCCGCCCTCCGCGAACTGGGCATCCAGTCGATGCGCGTCGGGGTACTCCCTGAATCCTTCACTTGGTCGGACATCAACGCCGTCGAGCTGTCGCTGCAGCTGCGCAAGGACCACCGACGGGACTACTCGTACATCAACCGGCTCCTCGCCATGAAGGAGCAGGCGGAGCTGGGCAGAACGCCTGAGGCGATCGCCAAGGACTTCCGGATCAAGACCCCCACGTACCACCAGGAGCGTTGGATCCTCAGCGTGATCGAGGACCTCATCGAACGCAGCCGCAGCGGCGGGGGGACTGGACTCAGGCTGGTCGACTGGGAAGGCGACCAGGAGAAGCTCAAGGAGCTCCAGCGCTTGTACGAGAAGCTCAAGACACTCGACCACGACGCCGCGGAGGTACTGAAGGAGTGGCGGCTCGCGGCCATTCTCCTCGGGTTCTCCAAGACTGACGTACGGCACATCGACGAGGACTTCCTCAAGGCACAGTACTTGGAGAAGACCATGCCGGCCGGCGTGTCTGGGGCAGGAGCGGCCGGGGAACCCGACGGAGTGGCGATCCCGGGTCTCGGGATCAGCGTCCCCGCGGCATCGTCCGAGGTCTCGTCCGCCCGCTCGCTCAATGACCGGATACTCCGCGCCGCCGCCACCGTACGCACCGGTGACGACCTGCTCGATGCCGACAAGGCCGAGGCTCAGGCTCTCCTCGACGACGCCGAGAAGGCCTTCGACTCCGCTATCGACGCGGCCGGCCGTGACGCGCGCATCCGGAAGCGCAAGCAGCTCGCGCCGGCGCGGCTCGGAGAGGCGATCGCGTGCATTGACCAGTGTGTGGTGGAGCTCGTGCAGGCACGTGCGCAGCGGACCCTTGACGAGGAAGCCTTCGATGACGCTGTCGTGAAGCTCCGCGAGAGCCTCGTCAAGCTCGCTCAACAAGCTGGACGTGGCATGCCGAACCCGGGGGACGGCGTTGCCTGGCTCGTCGACGCCGCCGCTTCCGGAGGCACGCAGTGACCACGTCCGGGGTCTCCCTTCGCCTGGACTTCGATTCATCCAGGACCAAGGTCGTCCTGACGACCACCGAGCAGTACCGGCACGAACTCGTCCGGCTGGCCGCCCGTTTCCGTACGGGCGGCCAGCTCGGCCCTCTCTCTGCTTCCGTCGCGCTCGACGAGTTGCTGGCGGACCTCAGTGCGCTAGGGAGCTGGCCTCACGCCACGGGTGTCGAGTGGGCTCCCGAACTGCAGGCGCTCGTCGTGGGCATCGTCCAGGACGCGAACACCGTCAAACGGCGGCTCAGCTCAGCCGAGCACGGCGCGGAAGTCTCCCCTGACGACGTGCCGGCGTTGCTCGGGGATGACTGGACCGCCGAGCTGAGCACCTTCCAACGACGGGACATCGCCAAGCTCTTGTCGCTCCAGCACGGGGCCAATTTCAGCGTTCCCGGTGCGGGCAAGACCCGTGTCGCCCTGGCCGTCTACGCGGCCCAGAGAGCGGCGGGGAAGGTCAGCCGCCTGCTCGTCGTATGCCCGAAGTCAGCCTACGAATCCTGGCAGTACGAAACCGCGGCCTGCTTCAGGCAGCCGCTGCGCACAAACGTCCTCGGCGGCGACACGCAAGACCAGTGGATGGAAGTCCTCATCGTCAACTACGAGCGGCTGGACCGCTCTCTGGGCCTGCTCGCCGCATGGCTGCAGGCAGGTCCGGCAATGATCATCCTGGATGAGGCCCACCGGATGAAGCTCGGGGCACGTGGCACCTACGGTGCCGCGTGCATGACCCTGGGCCCTCTCGCCCGCCGTCGCCTCATCCTCACCGGAACTCCGGCACCCAACGGCTCGAAGGATCTCGAGAGCCTGCTCGGCTTCGTCTGGCCGGGACACGGGCAGCGCAGCGTCGTCCAGGCCGTCGCAGGCGGCGACCTCGGTCATGCGAGTACCGTCCTCCGGCCTCTCTTCACTCGTACCACCAAGCAAGAACTTGGCCTGCCGCCCGTGAACACCCAGATCCGCTACGTAGACCTGCCACCGTTGCATGAAGAGATCTACGATTCACTGGTGAAGGGATCGGGTGGTAACGCCCGCGACGATCTCAGCGCTCTGGGGAAGACCGCCCTGAGGCTTCTCATGGCAGCCACCAGCCCGGCGCTACTTCTCGAAGGCACAAGCCGCTACGAGCCGCTGGCTTACCAGCTGCCCCCGCTGGAGATCCCCAAGAGTGACTCGCTCTACTCGCTTCTGCAGAACCTGCCCGATTACGAGCTGTCGCCGAAGTATCAGGAAGCGATCGCGATCGTGGCTGAGAACGCTGCCCGGGGGCGCAAGACCCTCGTGTGGACCACGTTCGTCCGTAGTCTGACGACCCTGGAACGGCTCTTCGCGAAGTACGCGCCGGCAACGGTGTACGGCGGCACACCGGACAGGGAGGAACAGCTCCGGCGATTCCGTGAGGATCCGAGTTGCATGGTGCTGATCTCGAATCCCGCCACTCTCGGTGAGGGAATCTCGCTGCACCATGTCTGTCACGACGCCGTCTACGTGGACCGGGACTTCATGGCTGGACGATACCTCCAAAGCCTGGACCGCATCCATCGTCTCGGCCTGGCGCCGGGAACCGACACACGAGTCACCGTGCTCGCGGTGCGCAACACGATCGACGAGGTCGTGGAAGCGCGCCTGAAGCAGAAGCTCGACTTCATGGGGAAGATCCTCGATGACCCCACGGTGCAGCAGCTGGCCGACCTCGAGGAGGAGCCCGCTGTCGCGGCAGGTCTGGCCCCGAGCGACATCGAAGCCCTCCTCCATCACATCCGGGGAAGTTCCTGACGTGTTGAGCTGCCCCGGTTCTCCGTTGCACGCCCTGGACCGGGGCGCCCGACCACGTGTGGGGAACCAGGCAGTCCGCACTTGATCGCCTCTGGTAGCGTGGCATTATTTTGCGCCACACCACGAGGAGCACGCCGATGGCTGATAGCGGTCCGGGAGAGCCTTCTAAGCCTCTGACCTCGATCGAGATCTGTGCAGGGGCAGGCGGACAGGCCGTAGGACTGCACCAGGCCGGCTTCCAGCACCTCGCCCTCGTTGAATGGGATGCCCACGCGGTGGCTACCCTCAAGGCCAACGCCGTCAGGTGGCCGGGCTGGAGCAAAGAGAAGGCAGAGCGCCTCACCCCGCAGGACGTAACAAAATTCCTCTCTTCTGAACAGCTCGAGGAACTTTCTACTGAAGATCTCGATGACCTGGATCTCCTGGCAGGCGGCGTCCCTTGCCCACCCTTCTCTCTCGCTGGAAAGCAGCTGGGTCCTGACGATGAGCGAGATCTTTTCCCCGCCGCTCTCGAAATCATCAAAAGGCTGCGACCCAAGGCCATCATGATCGAGAATGTACGCGGCATCCTTGAGCCTCCCGACACTTTCATTGGCTACCGTCGATCAATCCTGAGCAAACTTGCCGAATTCGGCTACTCAGTACCAAAGATCAAAGAACACTGGTCGGTCGAAGACCAGAACCACGAAATGCAGAAGGTTTGGAGGCGCGTCGATGCGGCCAATTTCGGGGTACCGCAGCTTCGCCCCCGAGCAATCCTGGTAGCTATTCGTGAGGATTGCCTGAACGGCCGAGAGTTCATTTGGCCGGAGAAGATTGCCGGCGATACGCTGGAACTCCGCGAAGCCTTGGTTAAGTCGATGCGCGAGCGCTATGACCGATACGCGGAGACTGCGCCAAAGGAAGCGAAGCAGGCAGCTGACAGGGCCTTTGAAACCTGGCACTCGAAGGCTGGTGGATCGGCCGTCGCCCCCACGCTCGTCGGTGGTTCCAAGAAGCACGGCGGTGCAGATCTCGGCCCGACCAGAGCCAAAAATGCCTGGAAGAAGCTGGGCGTAGACGGGAACGGCGTCGCCAACGATCCGGAGAAGTGTGATCCGGAGCGAGACCTGTTCCGACCTGCGGGCCCCATGCTCACCGTCCGGCAGGCCGCCACATTGCAGGGATTCCCTGAGGACTGGGACTTCCAGGGCGGCAAGACCGCTCGCTACCGGCAAGTGGGGAACGCCTTCCCTCCGCCGGTTGCCGAGGCCATCGGCAGGGCGATTGCCGCGGTCCTCCGCCCAGCGGAAGCGGACAGCCTGCTTGAGGGGTACGTACTCGCCTCAAGCAATGGGGAAGATGCGACCGACCCGTACGGAACTCAGGACACCCTAGACGACTCACTTCTGGCCAAGGTCCACGCGCCGGGCGATGACCGTCGCAGCGATCTGGTCGGCGCAGATGCCTGATGGCTCGTGCTCCCAGAAGCGGAGCACGAGCCACCCAGCTTCCTTGAGACGTTCGTCGGTGTCTCGGTCCCGCGCCACGTTGCGGGTGACCTTGTCGGACCAGTACCCGGGGTTCACCTTCGGCGCCTTGTAGTGCTCCGGGCAGCCGTGCCAGTAACACCCGTCAATGAACACGGCTACCTTGGCCGGCCGGAAGACCAGGTCGGCCGTGCGTCGCAGGTCGGGAAGTGGGCGGGCAGCCACGCGGTACCGCAGGCCGCGGGCGTGCACGAGCCGGCGGATCAGCTGTTCGGGCTTCGTGTCCCGGCTGCGGATGGCTTGCATGTTGCGTCGGCGCGCCGCCGACGACGCCCAAGATCCCTCCGGAGCTTCCCATTCCGCAGCGTCAGACATGTTTCCGAGAGTAGTCCTGCAGCTGGGTCGCGATGACCCGAGCTAAGCCTGGGGCTTCCCCTGGGTGCCGGGTTCGGTATAGAAGACCCTCTGTGTACGGTCTTCGCAATATCTTCATCATTACTAGCCGAAGCTGAAGACCGGCCACGCCAGCCTGCCCCGTCGCTGTCCGAGGAACCACGAGCGCATGTCTTCTTCTCCCGCACTGCCCGCCAGCTGGCAGTACGACGTCCCTACGAACGGCAGCACCCGGCTTCCACCGGACGCAGGGTACGCGAAAGCCCTGACCAATCAGGGCTACGGTTTCGAAGCGGCCATAGCGGACCTCGTCGACAACTCCATCGACGCGGGCGCGGAGTCGGTCGTGGTGCACTTCCTGCGTGACAGCGAACGCATCGTGTCGCTGCTCGTTCTCGACAACGGCCGTGGCATGGACGACCGGGAGCTCGACGACTCCATGACCGTAGGCCGCCGCCGTGACTACGGCGGACAGGCGCTCGGTATGTACGGCACCGGGCTCAAGGCTGCTTCCCTCTCCCACGCCCGCTCGCTTACGGTGATCAGCCGCACCAAGCGCAGCCGTGCGGCCGGCCGGAAGCTCACCGCCGAAGGCATCGAGGACGGCTTCCGTTGCGACATGGTCGATCCGGAGTTCGCGCAACGACAGATCGACGTGTACGACGGGCTGATCGAGTGGCACGGCACGATCGTCCGCTGGGACCGGGTACGTGCCTTCGAGACCGTGGCCCGCGGGCAGAGCGACCAGTTCCTGTCGGAGGCGATATCCCGGCTGGAGATGCACCTCGGTCTGCACCTGCACCGCTTCCTGACCAACGGGCTCAACCTCGACATAGCCGTCTGGGACGTGGAAACCGGGGAGGAGACGGACCACATCAGTGTCGACCCGCTCGACCCGTTCGCCAGCAAGGTACCCGGCAAGGCCGGCTACCCCCGGACGTTCCAAGCCGGAGTCGAAGGCGTGGGTGAGGTCGGGCTGCGGGCGCACATCTGGCCTGCCAAGTCGAAGCAGGCGGGGTTCCGCCAGATCGGCTCGCTCCTCGAACGACAGGGTTTCTACTTCTACCGCAACGACCGGCTCGTGCAGGCCGGTGGGTGGAGCAACCTTCGCAGCCCGGAGGGCCATCTCGTTCTTGCCAGGATCGCGGTAGACCTGCCGGCCGCTTCGAACGAGGTGTTCAGCCTGACCGTGAAGAAGGAGGGGGTCGAGGTCACCCCCGCCTTCACCCGGGGCGTCGAGAAGGCCACCGACGGCAATGGGACCTTCTTCGCCGCCTATCTGGCTGACGCGGAGGAGGTCTATCGCGAGGGCGCGTCACGAGCAGTCGTCGAACGCCCCTCCGTGATCCCCCCTGGCAAGGGCGTTGATCCGAAGGTGAAGCGCGCGGTGGCGGAAGAGCTACCCGTCAAGGGAGGCGAGGACCCGATCCGCATCGAGTGGGTCACGCTCGCCGACGACCGCTTCTTCGACCTGGACCGTGACGGTCACGCGATCCTGCTCAACAAGACCTTCAGGGACGACTTCAACGACGGCAAGCGCGGCGGGTCCAACGACGCGCCGGTCACCAAGACATTGATGTATCTGCTCCTGCAGGACTGCTTCGGGCTCGGCCGGTGGGAGAAGAAGCGCGCCGACCGCATCGAGTACTGGAACAGCATCCTGATGGCTTCCGTACTCGCACAACGTGAGCGCCGCGCCCGCACCATCTCCTGACCACGCCACCAGCGGCACCCCGGGCCGCATACACCAGAGGAACCCCCTTGAGCGACGCACTGCTTGAAGTCCACACCTCGGCGCTGGCAGGGATGACAGCCAGTCCCGGCCACTTCGAGAAGTGGGCGTCACTTGCCGCGGATGAGGACTTCCCGGAGGCCGATCTCAGCGAGGCGGCCTTCCGCACACGGCTCGTGGACGATGAGGCTGCGGGAGGGGCGCTGACGGCACTGTGGGCCCGTGCGCTGACCAAGTGGGACTTCGAAGAACAACCGCGATGGTCCCCCAGCACTGAAGCCCGTACCGACGAGCGCCGCACCGCGGTGTACGACCGGCTGCGCTTCGGTGAGGATCTGCGCAAGGTGCTCGGCACGGCCGTGCCCGTGGCACACATCGCGCCGGTGACCGTGATCGCCCGGGAGCATACGCCTTGGTACACCTCCGAGCGGGCGGCGGCGCGTTCCTTTTACTGGACAGCCTACGAACGCAAGCTCCGCGAGAAGGGTTGGTCAGAGTCTGCGATCGCAAGCCTCGACGAGGCGAGCCGGTCGGTCGTGGAACGGCTCGCCGACCCTGAGCAAGCCGCCGTACGCCAGTCCAAGGGCCTCGTGGTGGGATACGTCCAGTCCGGCAAGACGGCGAACTTCACCGGGGTGACCGCGAAGGCCATCGACGCGGGCTACCGTCTCGTCATCGTGCTCGGCGGCACCCTCAATCTTCTGCGCGCCCAGACACAGCGTCGTCTCGACATGGAGCTCATAGGCCAGGAGAACATCCTCCGCGGAGCTGACCCGGAGGACCCAGATTCGCTGGTGGGCATCGACTACGCCGGGTACGACGACGATTGGCCGGACTTCGTGCGCCACGGTGACCGGCCGTCCGCGCTGCGGGCCTTCGACATCGAACGCCTCACCACCCGTGACAGGGACTACATCAGCCTGGCGCAGGGCATCCGGGCGCTGGAATTCGAGAAGCGCGAGCCAACACTGCCGCTCTACGACTCGGTCAACCTGCACCGTGCGGCCGCACGCGTGATGGTCGTCAAGAAGAACAAGAGCGTTCTGACGAAGCTCGTGAAGGACCTCAAGCAGATCCACGGCATTCTCGGCGAGCTGCCTGCCCTCATCATCGACGACGAGTCCGACCAAGCCTCGGTGAACACATCGAACCCGAAGCAGTGGGCGCAAGGTGCGACCGAGCGCACGGCCATCAACGGGCTCATCTCGCAGCTCCTGGGCCTCCTCCCGCGCGGGCAGTACGTCGGTTACACAGCCACGCCATTCGCGAACGTCTTCGTCGACCCGGGCGACGCGGAGGACGTCTTTCCCAGCGACTTCCTCATCTCGCTGCCCCGGCCAGCCGGGTACATGGGCGTCCAGGACTTCCACGACCTAGACTCACCGCTCCGGCTGGATGAGCGCACCGTTGCCAACTCCCAGGAGATGGCACACGTCCGCGGTATCTACGACGGTGCAGATGACCGTCTCGGGGAAGCCATCGACGCCTTCGTGCTCACGGGTGCCCTCAAGCTCTTCCGAGCCGCACAGGGAGTGTCCGACAAGCCCTTCCGGCATCACACGATGCTGGTCCACGAATCAGTCAGGATGGCCGAACACGCGGCCCTCGCACAGCGCATCAATTCGATGTGGCACGCGGCCGGCTACTCCTCCAGCGAGGGCCACGCCCGTCTCGCAGACCTTTGGGCGCGTGACTTCGGTCCCGTGTCGGCCGCAAGGGCCGAGGGCCTTCCCAGCCCGGCGTCGTACGAGGAACTTCGTCCCTTCGTCAGCCGCGCCCGGCAGCTCATCTCGAAGGGCGGAAACCCCGTCGTCATCGTCAATGGTGACTCCGACCGTGACTTCGCGCAGATCGACCTCGACTTCGACAGGACTCCCAACGTCTGGAAGATCCTGGTCGGCGGTACCAAGCTGTCCCGAGGCTTCACCGTCGAGGGGCTGACCATCACGTACTACCGCCGGACCACGCGTCAAGCGGACACGCTGATGCAGATGGGCCGGTGGTTCGGCTTCCGGCCCGGCTACCGGGATCTCGTACGCCTCTTCATCGGCCGCGAAGAGGCGCTGACGAAGACCTCGTCCGCGGATCTCTACGAGGCCTTCGAAGCGATCTGCCGCGACGAGGAGTTGTTCCGGCAACAGCTCACTCAGTACTCCATTCTCGTGGACGGGAAGCCTCAGGTCACGCCCGCCCAGGTACCGCCCCTCGTCGCCCAGCACCTCTCGTGGGTCAAGCCTTCCGCGCGCAACAAGAT
Source organism: Actinacidiphila glaucinigra (assembly GCF_900188405.1). GTDB lineage: Bacteria > Actinomycetota > Actinomycetes > Streptomycetales > Streptomycetaceae > Actinacidiphila > Actinacidiphila glaucinigra. Next base: position 524,226 of record NZ_FZOF01000002.1, read on the forward strand.
GTTCAACGCAGAACTGGTCGAAGTGCGCTCGCCGGGCAGGCCGGTCGAGCCTGCGGCGTATCCCGTGAATCCGGCGGCGCTACGCCGCAACACGGAGCGGTGGCAGCCTCTGCTCGGCACCTTCTCCGGACACACGGCGGACTTCACCAATCCGCCGGACGGCAGTAGTGGACTGGCACGGACGTTTTCGGCCCTGACGGCGCGAGTTACGCATTCGGCGCTCATCGCCGTGCTCAGTTCACTGGAGTGGGAGCGCCCCGGGATCTTCCAGCCGCACCTCCAATACCTGGCACAGCTCGACGGGACGCTCGCCAAGGTCGACGACTGGCTGCTGATCGCGCCCCAGCTCACCCAGGCGAATCGCGTGGAGGCTTCGGTCCTCGGCTCCGTCCCTCTGTCGCTGGTCCGACGCAGCCGTCAGCCGGGGAAGCCGTCCTTCGGCCGCATTGCGAGTGTGGAGCACCGTACAGCAGCCCAGCGCCTCATCGATACGGCAGCAGCCGGAGGCGGCCCCGTAGCCATTGGGAACGCGGATGCGGGGCCGAATACGGGCGTCGCGCTGGTCTACCCCGTCGTCGAGGGCACGACGGACGCCGATGTGCGCGCGGCAATCTCTGGCGGCCACGCCGACCCCGCCAAGCTGGTCATGGCCTTCACCCTGATTCCGCCCCGTTCCGCTACCGACTCGACCCGCCGCCTGGTGCGGTTCCGCGCACGGAACTCCAGCCACGCCGACGAACCAATCGTGGCGGCACCCGGCGAGTAGTCCGGTGCTTAAAAGACCGGTCGACCGGGGCAGGCGTCCGGTCGATCGGTCGCTGAGCAGCACCCCGCTGGCCAGCGGTCTATCCCGGGCCTCCGTTGCAGAGCTGTGGCTTAAAGGTTCCTGCACCACTCCCCCGAGCGACCTTCTGTCACCGGCACGCAACACCACGTATCGCCCGAATCGGATCCGCCGTTGCTGGTGCGTCAGGACATCAAGAGCATCGGAGGAACCCCCATGGGCCGAGTCAACGCGGTGACGCGCTACGTGTCGCAGGCCGCCCTGGCGACATCTACGGCGGTCGCCACGGTGATCAGCTTCTCAACGCCTGCATCCGCGAGCGCCGTGGGGTACGCAAAGGTGGTCGGCTTCTGCATGGATGCCAAGGGGCAGGAGCTTTGCCTCCCCACCACCACTCTCGGCCACTTCGTGCGTGGGTCGGGCAGGAACGTGAACCGCCAGGAAGCATCCGTGCAGGACAGCTTCGGGATGGACAGCGCCGGCGGTAACTGGTGCAACTGGCGTATCGACTGGCGCTACTCGGACACGAATGGCCGTGTCTACCTCATCAGCAAGGGCGAAACGCACCGCAAGTGCACGCTGCACAGCTCGATCGGCCGTGTCGACACGACGCACCGCACGTTGAAGCACTACGGCAAGGCGTGTGCGGACTTCTTCGTCGCTGGCACCAAGCGCGCGTCGCAATGCCACTTCATCACCGAGTGACAGCCGGAGCGACCATGCCCTCTCAAATGCACCCCTCGCTGGCATCCCGCGCACTGCGCGTTCTCTTGGGCGCGGGAGTGAGCTATGCACTCGCAACTGGATTGGTCCTACTCATCTTCGCCTTGCTTCCCCAAGACGCTCTGCGGTCCCTTCAGGAGTCGGGATTCTTCTGGACCGTCCTCGCCACCGCAGTCGTCATCTTCGCGGCCGGAGCGTTGGCCCTCCGGGGCCGCCGCGAGCGGTAAATCCGTGCCACCCCGCCGACCACCGCTAGCCCATTCACACCAGCCCCGTGAGCAACACCCGTGAATTCGTGACTTCGTGCGCCCGTGTCGGGGACCGTGGGCGGGCGTTGAAGCACTGCGGAGGGGCCGGAGCGTGGGCCCCCGGGTGTCGCGGCATCGTCGAGGAACAGGGCGGGATCCCCATGGGCAACAAGTCGCCGAACGCGCGGTCGGGCCGGATGATGCGGTGGGTGCTGACGGCGGGGCTCAGCTACCTGGGGGCGATGTTCGTCGTGCTCGGATGCCTGTCGCTGCTGCCGAAGCGAACGCAGACCTCGCTGTCGGAGACGGCCGTGGGGTGGGCCGTGCTCGGGGTGAGCGTCGTGCTGTTCACGCTGTTCGCGGGGCGGAGCCGCGGGCGGTCCTGAGCACCTGGCCCGGGAGCCCTCAGGCGCGCATCCACTCCCGGGTGCCGAACGAACCGCACGTGCGCGAGGCGACGGTGGCCGCGAAGGCCAGGGCGGCGTCGAAGGACGGCGGGGTGAGGCGGGTCGTGATGTGCGTGGCGAGGTGGTGGGCGAGGGCGCCGTGGAGGACGTCGCCGGCGCCGAGGGTGTCGACCACAGGGGTGACGGCGGGGACGGGGATCTGCCCGTCGGGCCGGAGGATGGGGGACGCGCCCCGGGTCACGGCGGTCCAGCGGACGCCGGCGTCGTGGAGGAAGGCGAGGGCCTCGGCCGGGGTGGTGGTACCCGGGGGGTGGAAGTCGGCGGAGCACACGGCGACGTCGACGTAAGGGAGCAGGGTGGGCGTGGCGGGACGCCAGCTGCCCGCGTCCAGGAGGGTGGGGACCCCGGCGGCGCGGGCGAGGCGGGCGGCGGGGACGGCGAGGGCGGGGTGGTGGGCGTCCACGAGGACGACATCGGCGTCGCCGACCAGGACGGAGAGGTCTCCGGGCGGGGAGACGGAGGCCCCTGAGGCCGCGTTGGTCGAGGCGACGGCGCGGTCGCCGGTGGCGGCGGTGACCAGGATCGTGGAGACCGCGGGGGGTTCGGGGGAGTCCGCGGTGAGGTTGATGACGTCGACGCCGAGCGCCGCGAGGTCCGCGTCGATCGCGCCGGCGAGAGGGTGGCCGCCGAAGGCGGTGAGCAGCACGGCCTCGCCGCCGAGGTGGGCAAACGTGGCGGCGGCGCCCGTGGCGGGGCCGCCGGCGGCGACGGTCTGGGTGCGGGCGGTGAGTTTCTCGTTCGGGGCCGGGACGTGGTCGACGAGCGTGATGACATCGAGAGTGCAGAGGCCTACGAAGAGTGCGCGCATGGGCGCATAGTGGCAGCAGGGGGCGTGCGTTTGGCGTCTTACGCGCCTCCTACGGGTGGGGGTGCACCATTTTTCCGTGAGACCCGACGCGCAGAGCGTCGATGCCACTACGCTGAGTGCTCGCAATGGTGCGCGGGGAATGCCGTGAGCAGGAGGACCGCATGGGGAACGCGCGACCAGGTGGGGCGGGTCCGGCGGACGTCGAGGTGGTGCTGGCCAGGGCGCAGAACGCCTTCGACGTCGACGACCGCGTGCTGGGACGGCTGGCGACCGCGCTGATGGGCTGCACGGAGCTGGCGTCCTTCCGCCAGCGCAAGGGCCCGCCGCGCCGGCTGAGCCGCAGGACGCTGCGGCACACGTTCCTGCTGGCCGACGGCAGCACGCAGATGCTGTGGGAGATCGAGCACAACACCGGCCCCGGCAGCGACGAACCGCTGTACGAGGTGTATTCCGACCCGGATGCGCTGGCCGCCGCGCAGCACATGATCGACGCGCGCTTCGGCGAGCCCTCCCCGGAGGAGCTGGAGGCGGAGGCGGCGGACTGGCTGGCGCGGCTGCCGCAGCTGGCGATGGACCTGACGCCAGGGCCCCGGCAGTACACGGAGGACCACTCCGCCGAGCACGCGTGGCGGGTGCTGCGGCGCGCCGAGAACACGGACGTGCCGGGCGAGGAGCTGCGCAGCCGGCTGGGTTCGGCGGTCGGCCACGACATCGCGTACGTCACCGGGCGGCACACCCGGATCGGCACCGGCCGGGTCGCCGGCTGGACCCTGTACGAGCACGCCTTCCTGCTGGAGACCGGCGAGGAGATCAGCCTCTGGGAGGTCGAGCACACGATGACCCCCGACGGGCGGCCGGTCTGCGAGGTGTACGCCGACGAGACGTCGGCCTGCGACTCCGCGGACGTACGGCTGGAAGGGCTCTGAGCGTGTTCCGGCCGCGTTCGGGCCCGGCTCCGGCCGGGTTCCGGATTGCGGCCGGGGTGCAGCCGGAGGAAATTGGGGCGTAGGCGTGTCGGTGGGAGGCGGGAGGTTCCCATGCCGGTCCTGGCGGAGGTCGAGTTCCCCGGTGTGACGGCCCTGCAGTACGAGGAGGCGAACCACCGCGCGGGGTTCGGGCCCGAGCATCCGCCCGCGGGCCTGCTCTCCCATGCCGCCGTGATCACCAACGAGGGGCTGCGGCTGGTGAACGTCTGGCAGTCCGCTCAGGCGCTCGAGGCCTTCATGGAGATCATGATGCCCGCCGCCAAGGAGTCCGGTTTCCCTGAGCCGAGCGGGCCGCCGAGGATCTCCGAGCTCTACAACTTCGTCGTCCCGTAGACACGGACCGGCGGCCCTGGATGACGGGGGGTGTCACCAGGACCGCCGGAGTTCGTGTGGTCGTGCACGGCCGTTGACGGCCGACCGTGAAGAGCCGCGGCCGGCCGCGGCCGGTCCCGGCCGCTCGCCTCAGACGGACAGGCCCTTGCTGCGCAGCCAGCCCATCGGGCCGATCGGGTCGCCGCCGCCGGGGCGCACCTCGAGGTGCAGGTGCGGACCGGTGACGTTGCCCGTGGCGCCGACCCGGCCGATGGTGTCACCGGTGCTGACCTTGCCGGAGGTGACGATCATCGAGGAGAGGTGGCAGTACCAGAGCTCGGTGCCGTCGTCGAGGGTCAGGATGATGCGGTAGCCGTACGAACCGGCCCAGCCCGCCTCGGTGATGGTGCCGCTGTGGATGGCCTTGACCGGGGTGCCGGTCGGGGCGGCGAAGTCCTGGCCGGTGTGGGTGTTGGCCCACAGCGAGCTGGACTCGCCGAAGCCGGCGGTCAGCGAGTACGAGGAGACCGGCTTGACGAAGCTCTTGGCGAGCTCGGCCAGGCGCTCGGCCTCGATCTTCTTCGCGGCCTCCGCCGCGGCCTTCTTCTTGGCGGCGGCCTCGGCGCGGACCCGCTCCTGCGCGGCGGACTTGGCGGCCTTGGCCGACGCCTCCTGCTGTGCGGCGGTCCTGGCGGCCCGGTCGGCGGCGGTCCGCTGCTGCTGGGCCTGGTCGAGGATGCGGTTGCGCAGTGCCTCACCCGCGCCGGGGCTCAGGGCCCCGGCGACCTGCTTGGCCTCGGGCGCGCTGTCGTCCTCGACGAGGGCTCCGATGCCGGGCAGCTGCGACGCGTCGGGCAGATGGGGGAGGGAGACGGGGAGCGGGTTCTTGCCCTCGGCGGTGGCGACCCCTCCGACGCCGAGCACGGCCACGGCCGCGACCCCGAAGACCGCGGAACCGCGGCCCATGGAACGCTGCTTGGCGACGCGGTGCCGGGCGCGACGGGGGCCGGTGGACTCCTCCGTGGGGTTCCACGGCTCGGCCTGCGGGTCCTCGACGGGCGCGTCCTGGACGTCCCGGGGGCTCCCGAAGGCTTCGAAGGCCTCGATGTCCTCCTGCCGCGGGTGGGCGGCAGGGGCCTGGTACGCCTCGGGACCGGCGGCCTCGGGCTGCGCGGCGCCGGCGTCCGGGGAGGAGGTCTCGGCGGCGGCCGCGTCGAGCCAGCCGGCGGCCATGTTCCACTGGCCGGTGTCCCAGCCGTCGATGGCGTTCTTCGTCGGCGGTGCCTGCTCGGCTGCCGGGGGATTCCAGCCGGCGGCGATGTTCCACTCGGCGGTGTCCCACTCGGAGTACGCGGTCGCGGACCCCTGTTGCTGTCCGGGTATCAGGGCAGGCTCGTTCGACGCCACGCGGGCGCGCTCCTTTCCTTCCTTCTCGCCTACCGGGTTAGCTGACGGGTTCGGAGCAGGAAGGTCTCCTACGAGGACCGCGAACGGCCCCCGATTCACCCCAGGAAGTGGTTCCCCGGTTCCCGCGGACGGGATTCGGCAAGCGCACGGCGCCGCCCTGTCGGCGGCGGGATGACCGCGCTGCGTTATCGAACGTTAATAGAGGCGCCCGCCAATTCCAAGCCACTCAAGCGAGTTCATGACGGGAATCTATGCGGATGGACAGGACATAAGCGGACATTGGGCCGTGACTGCCGTGACCTACGGGAAATGTGAGTGTGCATCAGTCGTTATGCGGAAGGGAGTGCCGCGCTCACGAGGAGTGATGGTCACCCCGGACCCCGGCCGCCGAGCGCACGCCCCAGACGGCCGCCCAGGCGCTCGGCCGACGCGTCGGCCGACCGGTGCGCCGCGAGCATTCCGTGCACTTCACGCTGCAGGACCCGGGTGAACGTGACGTAGTGCGCGGTCGCCGGACGGGCCCTGGCGGCCTGCAGCGCGCACCGCAGCAGGGTCGTGTAACCGGGGGTCGCGGCGGACGGCGAGGGCGAGGGCTCCGAGCCGCGGCCCGCGGGGCGGTCGTAGAACCAGGCACGGGGGTCGTGAGGATCGTCACAGTTGACATCCCCGGCCCCGTATGCAGAGCGCCGCGCGGGGGCGAAACCCGCGCTGAGCAGGGCATGTTGGGCGTCGCGTCCGGTCAGGAAGCGAATCAGGTCCGCGGCGTCGCCGGGGCGGTCGCTGGTGGCCGCCACCCCCAGGCTCTGCCCGCCCAGGGCGGCGACGCCGGGGAGCCGGGCCACGCCGAAGCGGACGCCGGGGGCGAGGGTGGCGTCGAGCCGGTTGTAGGCGTACGGCCAGTTGCGCATCAGCACGCTCTGCCCCTCGGTGAACTGGGCGAGGGTGACCGACTCGTCCGCCTCCAGGGACTCCGGGTTGAGGTTGTTGGCGGCGCCCAGCCGTCCGAGCTCGTCCAGGCCCTCGCGCAGCCCGTCCTCGGTGCCGATGTAGCGGCCGTCGCCGTCGACGAGTTCGACGCCCGCGGTCCAGAAGGTCTCCAGGGTGTTGACGGTCAGGCCCTCGTACGCGCGCAGTTGGGTGGTGTAGGCGGCGTGGCCGAGCGGGCGGACGTCGGCGAGCAGGTCGCCGATCTTGGCGTAGCCGCGCAGGTCCGCGGGGCGGCGGCCGGCCTTGGCGAGGTCGTCTGTGCGGTAGTACAGCAGGCCGACGTCGGTGTTGAAGGGCACCGCGTACGTGCGGCCCTTCCAGCGCCCGGCGTCCGCGGCCTGGCGCAGGAAGTCCCCGTCGACGAGGGCGGGGTCGAGCGGACGCAGCAGCCCGCTGTCGGCGAACTCGGCGATCCAGCTGATGTCGAGGTTGACCACGTCGTACGCGGCGGTGCCCGACTGGAAGGCGCCGATCAGCTCGCTGCGCTGCTCGTCGGAGGCGGAGGGGAGCTCGACGAGCCGGGCGGGCCGGTCCGGGTTGCGCCGGTTCCACTGGTCGATCAGGGCGCGGCGGACCCCGGGTTGCCCGCCGGCGGTGAGGTCGGCGTCGCTGGCGACGATCAGCGGCCGGGAGCGGTCGGGTTCGGGGGCCGGGGCGGTGGCGGGGCCGCCGCAGGCCGCGGTGGCCAGCAGGAGCAGCACACCGAGGGCGCGGCGCCGGCGGCGGGCGGGGCGCGGGGGCCGGAGGGCGCCGCCCGCGCCTGCGGGGCCCATGGCTGTCATGACCCTCCCGAGGTGAGGCGGGTGATGGTCTCCGCGACCCGGTTCGGCAGGTCCTGCGTGGCCGCGAGGCAGGCGCCGCCGCCCTCGGTCACCGCCTTGTTGAAGCGCAGCGAGCAGCCGTAGCTCTCCAGGGACACCACCAGCACGGGGACGTCCACGTCCGGCGGATCCTCGCGGGCGCTGTCCTCGTCGTCGGTGATGAGGACGATCAGGGCGCCGGGGGAATCGGCGAGGGTGCGGGACCACCGGCGCAGGGCGGCGGCCACGGGGGCGTCCCGCTCGACCGGCGCCAGGGCGCGGATCGCGGCGTCCCGCGCGGCCGCGTCGTTCGACCCGATCGGCAGGAGGGTGCGGCCGGGCACCGCGGCGATGCCGTACCGGTAGCCGGAGGCGCGCGCCAGGACGGAGCGCACCGCGGGGACGTTGGCGCCGGAGTAGGAGGAGCTGGAGACGTCGACGGCGAAGAGGACGTCGCGCCGGGTGCCGGCGGCCCCGCCGTGGTCCCGCAGCGCGGCCTCTATGTCCGCGCGGGTGGCCGGTTCGCCGCCCGCCGGGGGGTCGGCGACGAAGACGGCGCTGTCCAGCGGGGTGTCGCCGGCCGCGTCCGTCCCGCTGACGTCCGTGCGGAAGCCCTGCGCGGCCAGCGCCCGCTGCCCCGGGCCGGAACCGAGCCATCCGGCGAGCCGGCGCACCGCCTCAGCCCGGTCGGCGCGGTCGGCCCGGCCGGTCTCCCAGGTCACCGGTACGAGGGTGAGGTCGAGGGGCGGCACGTCGGCCGGGTAGTAGGCCGTGTACGGGTCGGACTGGTTGCCCAGGCAGGGAGGACGGGACTCCAGGGCGGGGGTGACGAGGCCGGCCAGGGTGGACTCGGCGGTGAGCAGGGCCTGTTGGGTGCCGCGCCGTTCGACCAGCCAGGTGCGGGCGGAGCAGGCCAGGGCCCGGTCGTCCGCCGGGGGCACGGCGTCGGTGGTGACCCGGGTGCCGGGCCTCAGGTGCAGCAACTGGTCCAGGGCGGCGTCCGAGGAGTGCGGTTCCGCGCTGCGGACGACCACGTCCTGCGCGTGGGCGGCGTCGACCAGTTGCTGCGCGGTGCTGCCGGTACGCCCGACGCCCTCCAGCGAGGTGGTCGCGGCGACGACGGCCGGGGAGTGCGCGAGGGTGGCCGGCCGGCCGAGGGCGACGACGCTCTCCGGGCGCCGGGTCTCGGCCACGACCTGGGTGAGGGCGGTGCCGGCCGCCGGTATCCACACGTCCGGGTGCGGCCCCACGTCCCGCAGCGGCAGCGCGCAGTCCGCGCCGTCCTCGCAGGCGCGTTCCGGTTCGGCCCAGGCGGCGGAGGCGCGGAAGGCGGCGATGGTGCGGTCGGACGGTGCCGCGTAGACGGTGGTGTTGATCTGGCCGCAGCCCTCGGGCCGGCCGCCGAGCGAGGCGGTGGTGCCGGGGGCCTCACTGTCCTGGAAGGCGTCCAGCACGGAGGTGAGCGCGGCGCGCGTCTCCGGTGAGGTGAGCACCCGCAGTTCGAGCGGGGCGGGGCACAGCGGCGCGGGGCGGTGCGCCCACGTCCAGCCGGTGACGCCGCCCGCGAGCAGTGCCAGGGCGGTGCCGACGCCGACGGCCCGGTGCCAGAGCGGCTGGTGGGGGCCCGCCGTCCACGTCCAGGTGAAACCGGCGTACTGGGCGAGCCGGCGCAGCGGCGCCAGCCCGCGGGCCCCGCGGGCGGGGCGCGGGGCGAGCCGGGCCTGGGACAGGACGGTGTCGCCGGCGCTGTTGCTGGAGCGCTCGGTCGGGAACCAGGGGTCGTAGTCCACGCGCTCGTCGAGCGTGGCGGCGTACTCGCCGGCCAGTTCGTGCAGCCGGACCCCGAGCCGCTGCACGGTGACCGGGTCGTACGGGTCGGTGCCCTCGCTCAGCACCCGGACCAGGGCGCCGGTGAAGGGCGTCGGGTCGATGCCGTCGCCCTTGTGGATGCGCGAGCCGACCGCCGAGGAGGTGATCAGGGAGAACGGCCGCTCGGGCAGCGGCACCAGGCCGGCGTTGCCGGAGTAGCAGCAGTCCAGGACGAGGACGACGCGCTCGGCGCGCGAGGAGGCGAGCAGTTTCAGCAGGTCGCGGTACGGGATGCCGTCCAGGCGGGCGCCGTCCTTGGTGGACTCCCGGGTCATCAGGTAGAGCTCGGGCTCACCGGTGCCCAGGTCGACGTAGCCGTGCCCGGTGAAGTGGACCAGCAGCAGGTCCTGGGCCTGGGCGGCGGCGGTGCCGATCAGCCGCAGCGCGCGGTCGCGGGTGCGCGGCTCGGTGAGGGTCTCCACGGTGCGCGGGATGAACCGGCCGAGGTTGCCGGCGACGAGTGCGGCGCGCAGCCGCGCCACGTTGGCCCGGGCGGAGGGGATGTTGGAGAAGTCGCGGGCGTGTTCGTACTGCGACACCCCGATCAGGACCGCCCGCGACCGGGACGCGAACGGTTCGTACGGCATGCCCGCCGGACCTCCCCAGGGCCGTCTTCCTCCGGATCTAGTTCTCCAGCGTCTGGCGGATACGGGCCGCCATCGCCTCCAGCTCGCCTCGGGTCAGGGCGTCCCTGCCGGTGAGGACGCACTCCACGTCGCCGGCGCGGACGGTGACGCTGAGCGAGTCGCCGGGCTGGTTGCGCAGGTGGTTGCGCAGGGCTCGGAGCAGCGTGAGCGCGGTCGTCTGCAGGGTCTCCTGGAGGATCATCAGCAGCAGGTCGTAGGCGACGCCCATGCTCTCGCCGGCGGGCCGCTCCCTGCGGACGACCAGCGGCGCCAGTTCCTCGTCGGCCCGCAGCCAGACCTCCAGTCTGCGCAGGTCCTCCGCCGAGTCCTTGCCGCCCTCCAGCTCGATGGTCACGTATGTGTCCATGACGCCTCCCCTCATTCCCAGCCTACGCTGACGTACCGTCATTCACACGCCTTGTGCGAGGAGTTGTGTGTACCGGGCAGGAAGTCGCGGCGTCCGGAGGGGGGCCGGGGCACCCCGTCCGGCGGCGGCCCGGTGCGCCCGATGCCCGAGTGCCCCCGGTAAAAGGGATCCGCCCGGTCCTGGAGTCTTGGCCAACGGCTGCACGCAGGAGACGGACGAGCTCACGGGGAGCCGCCGCGCGTGGAACCGCCGGCGCGGGCCGCCCGGACGCCTGGCCGCTTCCCGGAGCGGATGGAAGGGCCGGACCGCCTCGCGGAGAGCCCTCCGTCCGGGTGGCAGCCGGCCCGTCCGGCCGTGCCGGGCCGCCTCATGATCGGCCGCCCATACTGGAACACATGGAGCACAACGCCGAGCTCAGGGACTTCCTGCGGGCCCGCAGGAACCGGCTGAGCCCGCAGGACGCCGGCATCACCGTCAGCGGTGCGCCGCGCCGTGTGCCGGGGTTGCGGCGGGAGGAACTGGCGCGGCTGGCCGGGGTGAGCACCGATTACTACACCCGTTTGGAGCAGGGCAGGCACCTGAATGTCTCGGAGGCGGTGCTGGACGCCGTCGCCCGGGCCCTGCGGCTGGACGCGGCCGAGCGCGCCTGCCTCTTCGAGCTGGCGCGGCACCGTACGCCGCCCCGCCGCAGGCCGGTGCGGCCGCAGCGGGTGCGCCCGGAGGTCCACCGCGTGCTGGACCTGCTGGGCGACCTCACCCCGGTGTTCGTCATCGGCCGCCGCACCGACGTACTGGCCGCCAACCGCATGGCCCGCACGCTGCTCACCGACTTCGACACGCTGCCCCACCGCGACCGCAACCTCGCCCGCTTCATGTTCCTCGACGACGCGGCCCGCGACCTCTACCGGGAATGGGACAAGCACGCCGCCGAGACGGTCGCCGCCCTGCGGCTGGACGCGGCCCGCCACCCCGACGACCCGGGACTGACCGAGCTGGTCGGCGAACTGACCATCAAGAGCGCCGAGTTCCGCGCCTGGTGGGCCGACCACAACGTGCGGCAGCGGTCGCACGGGGTGAAGCTCTACCACCACCCCGTCGTCGGCGACCTGACGCTGTCGTACGAGCACGTGCTCTTCCCCGGCGACAGCGACCAGCTCGTGTGCATCCACACCGCCGAGCCCGGCTCCACCTCCGAGGCGGCGCTGCAGCTGCTGGCCGCGTGGACCGGCTCCGGCACACCCGCCAGCGGGTTCCCCGACCCGGAGCCCGACCCCCGGTGACACCGCGAGGGCGGCACCGGCGTCGCGCCGGTGCCGCCCTCGACGGGGGTGCGTCAGCAGCCGTCCGGCTTGATGCGGACGATCTGCGGGTCGTGGTCGCTCGCCTGGTCGGCGAACTCCGCGTTGATGTGCACCACGTCGTAGTCGAAGCGGCGCAGCGCCGGGCTGAGCAGGATGTGGTCCAGCGACTGCGAGTTGCCCTCGTAGACGTAGGTGTAGCGCTCCGACTTCGGCAGCGTGGTCAGCAGGTCCTTCAGCACGCCGCCCGAGGTGAGCGTGGACACCGTGCCGGAGAACTCGTAGTCGTTGAGGTCGCCGAGGACCACGACGTTGGCGTCGCGGTCGGCCGCGAGCAGCGACTTCACAAAGGTGTTGACCTCGGTGGCCTGCAGCTTCCGCTGGGTCTCGGAGCTGCGCACCGGCTGCTGGTTGACGCTGTGCAGCGGCTGGTCGCCGCCCTTGGAGTTGAAGTGGTTGGCGATGACGAAGACCGGCTTGCCGTGGAAGCGGAACTCGCCGACCAGCGGCTTGCGGCTGGCGTTCCACGCCTCGCTGCCCGGGTTGATCCGGCCCGGGGAGACCGACAGCTCGGCGCCCTTGCGGGTCTTGACCGCCTTGACCGCGGTGGTGGCGTCGCCGCCGGCGCGGTCGGTGAACTGCACGCGGTGCGGGTTGAAGAGGAAGACCTGGCGGATGTTGCCGCCGGGCTCACCGCCGTCGGTGCCGTCCGTGGGGTCGACGGAACGCCAGCTGTAGCGGGGGCCGCCGGCCGCGACGATCGCGTCGGTGAACTTCTGCAGGGTCTGGCCGGCGGCGACGGTGCCGTCGTCGGCGGCGCCGTTGTCGTCCTGGATCTCCTCCAGCGCCACGATGTCGGGCGAGGAGAGGTGGGTGACGACGCCGTCGGCGAGCCGCGCGAACTTGTCGGCGGGGTCGGTGGGGTCGAGGTTCTCCACGTTGTACGTGGCGACCGCGAGCTCACCGCCCTTCTGCTTGCGGGTCACCTCGCGCTCCAGGCCCTTGTCGACCAGCGTGCCCAGCTGCGTGGCCTGGAGGTTGTAGCCGCCGAAGCCGTCGTAGTCGATCGCGCCGGTGGTGGTGCCCGCCAGCCGGTCGCCGACGTCGGCGGCCGGGACGTCGGCGCCCGCGCCGATCGACATGACCTTGATGCGGCCGGTGTTGGGCTGGTCGTACGAGCCGTACACCGTGCCGCCGCGGCGGGTGGGGTTCTCGTCCGGCTTCACCGTCACCCAGACCTCGTGGTACTGGGTGGTGCCGCCGACGACGCGGGCGTCGGAGAACCGCGCCAGCTCGCCCTCGTGGGCCTCGTAGAAGTCCAGCGCGTAGCGGGCCGGGTCGAGCGGCAGGCCCTCGATACTGCCGCCGGCGGCGTCGGGCGCGTACGCGGCCGGGACGGTGGCCGCGTCCAGCGTGACGGGGGCCGGCAGGGCGTTGCCCGCCGAGAGCACGGCGGTGGTCGGGGCGGTGACCTCGGTGACCGACTGGCTGCCGGTGCCCGGGTAGTACTCGGAGACCTTGCCGGTCACCAGCACCTTGTCCCCGACGGCGACGGTGGGCGTGACGGAGCCGGTGTAGACGAACACACCCTCGCTGGTGCGGGCGTCGGCGTCGGCCTCCGGGTCCTGGATCCAGTAGCCCTTTGAGCCGGTGGTGCGGACGCCGGTGACGATGCCGGGGACCCGGGTGACGGTCTGGCCCTTGAGCGGGGAGACCCGGGTGGTGCCCTGGATGTCGTGGATCCGGGTGGTGCCGGGCTCGGTCGGCTCGGGGTCGGGCGTCGGGTCCGTGCCGCCGCCGCCCGGGGTCTGCCCGGCGGCGTTGACCGGGGTCGGCGCGCCGGCGGTGAGGTCGGCGGCGTTGTCGTCGGTGTCGGCAAGGGACGCGCCGCGGGCGACGGAGGCGGTGTTGCTCGCGCCGGTCGCGGGGCCGCTGCCCTCGCGCACGACCGCGGTGCCGAAGCCCACGAGGTCGACCACGCGCGGGTCGGCGGCGCAGTCGGCGGCGGTGATGCAGGTCAGCGGGGTGGTGCCGTTGACCAGGGCGATGGTGCCGCTGGTGCCGCTCATCGCGATCGAGCCGCTGGCGTCGGCGGCCGGCAGGGGGGTCGTGCCGCCGGTGCCGGCGGACTCCGACACGAGGTAGCGGCCGCCGGGGGCGATCGCCCCGGTCAGCGCGGTCGCCTGCCACTTGGAGGCGGCGGACGGCGAACCGGGCAGGTACTGCACGCTGTAGCCGGCCAGGTCGTACGCGGCCGAGCCGGCGTTGGCGAGCTCCACGAAGTCGTTGGTCAGCGTTGCGCCGGAGTTGCCACCGCCGCCGTACACCTCGGCGACGACCGCCTGGCTGGAGGGCGTCGCGTGGGCGGCGGGCAGCCCGGTCAGAACGACGGACGCGGCGATTCCGGTCGATATGAGCGCGAGCGCCGCGGCGCGGTTGCGGTGTCGGCTCGGTCTGGCGATCGGCACGAGGGTTTCTCCTATCGGGGTCCAACAGCCCGTCGACGACGGGCAGCGCACGGCGGACCGGCTCAAGTTACGCGCGTAGAACCAGACATGACAAGGGCGCCGAGGTGAATTCTGCGAGTCCGCCCGGGCGCGCACCGCGGCACCGGGGCCACCGGCGAGCCCCCCGGCGCGCGGGCGCCACCGTTCGGGCGACCCCCCGATGGGTCACCCGGCGCGCCGGGACCGGCCGGGATTGCCACATTGATGACGTCCCGTCAGTACCGGTCGCCCACCTCACCCCCGCGGAGCTCGACGTGCGCCCACCCCCCGGACGGCCCGGCCGCCGTCACCGGCCCGCCCTCGCCACCGCCCTGCTGGCGGCCGCCGGCGTCCTGCTCACCCCCGCCCCGGGCACCGCCGCGCCGGCGCCCCCCGTCGCCGGATGCGCCCCGGTCGCCTTCGCAGGCACCGGCACGCCCGGCCGCGGCGGCGACGGTGCCGCCGCCACCGCGGCCACCCTGCACGATCCGGCCGGGCTCGCCACCGACGCCGCGGGCCGCCTCTACATCGCGGACTCCGCCAACCGCGCCGTGCGCCGCGTCACCCCGGGCGCGGCGGGTGCCGCGCCCGTCATCGCGACCTTCGCGACCACCGACTTCGCCCCGTACGGCCTCGCGGTCGGCCCGGACGGCACGGTCTACGTCTCCGGCGAGGGCAAGGCCGTCTCCCTACGCCCCGACGGCAAGGGCACCAAGACGCTGCTCACGGAGGCCGGCCGCCACGACGCCGTCGCCGTCGGCGGGGACCGCTCCGTGTACGTCTCGGGTGGCACGGGCGGCGGCCTGCGGCGGATCCCACCCGGCGGCAAGGCCCCGGTCCGCCACTTCGCCGGCACGACCGTGGGCGCCCTCGCCGCCGACGGGGGCGGCAACGTCTACGCCGTCGTCGACGGCCGCGTCCGCCGCATCGACCACGACGGCCGGGCCACCCCGGTGCCCGGCGCCGCCCGGCTCACCGCGGGCGACGTCCACGGCCTCGCGGTCACGGAGGACGGTTCCCTCTTCTACCCGTCCCCGCGCGCCCGCACCTCCGGGACCGCCCCGCTGAACCGCCCCTGGGGCACCGCCCTCGCCCCCGGCGGACGGCTCTACGTCTCCGACCAGGCCGCCCACCGCGTCTACGTGGTGGCCCGGCCCGTCCTCGTACCGGGGCGGCTGCGCGTCACGTCCGGCCCGCACGGCCACGCCACCGGCGACGTCCTCAAAGGCGTCACCGGGAAGGGGACGACCGTCACGGCCCACAGCGAACCCGTGCGGGGCGTCCTCGTCCAGCAGGCCAACGGCCTCTTCTCCTACACCCCGCGGGAGAACTTCTCCGGCACCGACGCGTTCACCGCCACGATCACCGACGCCTGCCACAACGCGACGACCCGCACCGTCCTGGTGCGGGTCGTCGCCAAACCCCTGCCGCGCGCCGGGTGACGCGCGGCCCCGTCAGCCGCGCGCCTCGGCCACGGCCGCGCCGAGGGCCTCCTTGATGCGCGGGCCGAGCCGGGCGAAGCCCAGCTCCTTCATCGCGGCCCGCAGCAGCTCGTCGTCCGAACGCGCCTCGCCGTCGCCGTCGATCCACCGCACCAGCGCGGTCAGTTCCTTCGCCGAGTACGCCGTCACGGCCTTCCCCGGCGTGACCGCGGGCTTCCGCGGCCGCCGCGCCGCCGGCTTCGCCTTGGCGACGGGCTCGGGCTCGGCGGCGGGAGCCGCCTCCTCCGCGACCGCGGCCTCGGGCACCGCAACGGGGCCGGCTTCCTCGGCGACCGCAGCGGCCTCGGCCTCGATGACCGGCTCAGGCTCCGCCTCGACGACGGCCTCGGGCTCCGCAACGGGCTCCGCCTGAGCGGGCGCCTCCTCCGCCACCGGCTCAACGACCGGCTCGGACTCGGCCTCCACCGCAGCAGCGGCGTCAACAACCGGCTCAGGCTCCGCCTCGACAGCGACCTCGGGCACCGCAACGGGGGCGGCTTCCTCGGCGACCGCAGCGGCCTCGGCCTCGATGACCGGCTCGGGGGCGGGGGCGGGAGCTTCCTCAACGACCGCAGCGGCGGTCTCAGCCACCGGCTCAGGCTCCGCCTCGACGACGGCCTCGGGCACCGCAACAGGCTCCGCCTGAGCGGGCGCCTCCTCCGCCACCGCCTCAACGACCGGCTCGGACTCGGCCTCAGCTGCAGGAGCGGCGTCAACAACCGGCTCCGCCTCCTCCGCGACCGCGGCCTCGGGCTCCGCAACGGGGGCGGCTTCCTCGGCGACCGCAGCGGCGGTCTCAGCCACCGGCTCGGGCTCCGCCTCGACGACGGCCTCGGGCCCCGCAACAGGCTCCGCCTGAGCGGGCGCCTCCTCCGCCACCGCCTCAACGACCGGCTCGGACTCGACCTCCACCGCAGCAGCGGCGTCAACCACCGGCTCAGGCTCCGCCTCAACAGCGGCCTCAACCACCGGCTCCGCCTCGGCCGACGCAGCCTCCACCTCAACGACCGGCTCGGGCTCCGCCTCCGCGGGAGCCGCCCCCTCCGGCGCTTCCGACGCGGTGCGCGGTTCGGGGACGACAGGGGTCTCCGGCTCGCCCAGCAGCGCGACGACCTCGGCGGTCTCCGCCCGGCGCTCCGTCAGTTCCTCGAGCACCGCGCCGAGCCCCTGATGCCCCAGGCGGTCACGGGTGGCCTTGAGGTTGGGCAGCCGGTACAGCGTGCCCTCGTCCGCGGCAAGGCGGTCGAGCAGCTCCGCGAGTTCCTCGAAGGGGAGGGTGTCCAGCGCGGCCTCGGGGCGCAGGAGGCGCCCCAGTTCGGTGAGCCCGGCCTCGGCGGCCTCGGCGGCGCGGGAGGCCTCGTCGAGGAAGTCCGCGTCCGCGGGGACGGCCGGGCGGCCGGCGCCGCCGAGGGCGGCCCAGTCGTTGCGTTCGGTGGCCGCGGAGGCGAGGGCGGTGTGCACGGCGTCGCGCCGCGGCCGTCCCGTGGCCAGCCCGCGGACGCGTCCCCGCAGGGACCGGCGGCGCAGCCAGGCGACCTTCACACCGCGGTCCCGGCGCCAGGCGCCGCTCGCGGTGGCGGCGACGAACTCGTCCAGTTCGGCCTCGGCCACGTCGTACACGTCGGCGTTCAGCGTCCGCAGGGTGAGCCGTACCCGCAGCAGCAGCGACACGGTCCGGCCGCTCTCGGCCACCGTGCGGGGGATGTCGATGCCCAGGGCCTCGGCCTCCTCCAGGCGCTCGGCGGCGGCGCGCAGCGCCGGCAGGTCGCGGCCGCGAAGTTCCGCGAGGACGGTGGAGGCGGCGCGGGCCTCCTCGGGGCCGGCGACGGTGTCCACGGCGGCGTACCAGGCGTGGGTGTCGGTCGTCAGCGTGAAGCCGCCGAGCTCCGCGTAGGCGCGCAGGTCGTCGCGCGTCTCCTCGGGGAGGGAGGCGATGTCGGCGGTGCTGTGCAAGGAGGGTGCGGTCATATGAGGTCCGGTTCCTGGCAAGTGCGGTGGGCGTCGGCGGCGTACGCGCGGCGGAGCGGCCCCGGGCCGGCGTGCTCGCGGTGGCCCCACGATACGGGCGCGGTACACCCCGGCGCACGCGCCCCGTCCGTAACAGCGGGCACGGCGGTGCCGTCCGTGCACGGAGAGAGAGGGGCCGGACGCCCCATGTGACCCCGGTGCCGTTCCGGGACTCCTGCGACCCCCGCGACCAAAGGGACAGATTGCACCAGGAGGCGACAGAAGGACTGCATGGGATAATTCGAAGTGGGCACGAAAGGGACTTTTTCGTGATCGACAAGACCGTGTGGCGCGGTTACGAGAGCGGCCGGCCTGACCGGAGCGGCCAGGCCGAGGCCTTCGACGCCATCGGTGACCGCTACGACGAGGCCTTCCCGCACAAGGAGGGGCAGTTCTCCGCCGGCGTGTGGCTCGTGGACACCCTGCCGCCCGGATCCCGCGTGCTGGATCTGGGCTGCGGCACCGGACTCCCCACCGCCCGGCAGTTGAGCGACGCCGCGTTCGACGTCGTCGGAGTGGACCTGTCCGAGGGCATGCTCGAACTCGCCCGGACGTACGTCCCCGGCGCCGTCTTCCACCAGTTGGACGTCGCCGACCTGCGGCCCGGCGGCCCGGTCCGGCTCGGCCGCTTCGACGCCGTCGCGGCCTTCTTCTCCCTGCTGATGCTGCCGCGCGCCGAGATCCCGCACGCGCTCCGCACGATCCACCATCTGCTCGTCCCGGGCGGGCTGTTCGCCCTGTCGATGGTGGAGGCCGACGTGGACGACTTCTCCATCCCGTTCCTCGGCTTCACCATCCGCGTCTCCGGCTACCTCCGGGAGGAGTTGCTGCACGTCATCGAGTCGGGCGGCTTCGAGATCGTCAAGGAGTTCTCGTACACCTACGCCCCGGCCTTCAGCGACGTACCGCCGGAGGAACAGGTCTTCCTCTGCTGCCGGCGAATCGGCTGAGGCGGGCGGGACCAGGACGTGGCGCGGCACCGCACCCCCGGCGAGGACCCCGGCCCGGCCGGGGGCGGAGCGGAACCGCCCGGGCGGCACACCCCCGGCACCCCCTGGCCCCGGGACGCCGACGCGCCCCGCACTCCCGGACAGCCGCAGACGGACCGGCTCCGCTACCTCGACGCCGCGACCCGGCGCATCGCCGCCGGCATGGACCTGGACGAGACGCTGCGCGAACTGGACGCGGCGGCCGTCCCCGCCTTCGCCGACGTGATCTTCGTCCATCTGCACGACCCGCTGCTGACCGGGGAGGGGGTGGAGGGCCTGGACGCCGCGGACGACGTCGTCCTGCACCTGCACCCCACCCGGCGGCGCACCCCGGAGCGGCCGTCGCCGGAGCTGCCCTCGCCGGACGCGGAGGCCGCCGCGCCCGAGCCGCCGCAGATCGCGCTGCGGTGCGTCAACCGCCCCGGGCCGCAAGGGGTGGCGGAGTGCGTACGGCTGAACACCACCAGCCGGCTCACCCGGTTGCTGAGGGAGGGCCGGCCGTGCTTCGGCGACGCGCCCGGCATCGCCCCCGCCGCCAGGGAACTGCTGGGCCCCGTGGTCGGCCCGCCCGGCGCACTGCCGCCCGGCCGCCGCCTGATCATCGCCCCGCTGCACGGCCGCAACCGCCTCATGGGCACCCTCGCCCTGCTGCGCCGCCCCGAGCGGGCGCCGTTCACCGCGGACGACCTGCTGGTCGCCTCGCAACTGGCGACCCACACCGCGCTCGGCGCCCACAAGGCGCTGATGTACGGCCACGAGGCGTCCGTCGCCGACGCGCTGCAGCGCACCATGCTCCCGGCCTCCCTACCCGAGCCCACCGGGGTCCGGCTGGCCAGCCGCTACCTCCCCGCCTCGGAGACCGCACGGGTGGGCGGCGACTGGTACGACGCCATCCCGCTGCCCGGCAGCCGCGTCGCGCTCGTCGTCGGCGACGTGATGGGCCACTCGATGACCTCCGCCGCGATCATGGGTCAGCTGCGCACCAGCGTGCAGGCGCTCGCCGGGCTCGACCTGCCCCCGGACGAGGTCCTGCACCACCTCGACGACCAGGCCCAGCGGCTGGGCATCGAGCACATCGCCACCTGCATGTACGCGGTCTACGACCCCATCTCGCACCGGCTGCTGATCGCCAACGCCGGCCATCCGCCACCGGTCCTCCTCCTCCCCGGCGGCAAGGGCGAGGTGCTGCCCGTGCCCGCTGGCGCGCCGATCGGCGTCGGGGGCGTCGACTTCGAGACCGTCGAGATGCCCGCGCCCACCGGGGCCACGCTGCTCCTCTACACCGACGGCCTGGTCGAGTCCCGCGGCCACGACATCTGGACCGGGGTGGAGAACCTGCTCGCCCGCGTCCAGACCCCCGGACGCGACCTCGCCCCACCGCCGCTGGAGGCCCTGTGCGACCAGGCGCTCGGCGACCTCGGCCCCGGCGGCTCCCGCGACGACGACATCGCGCTGCTCGCCGCCCGCTTCGACGGCTTCCCCACGCACAGCGTCGCCTACTGGTACCTCGCCCCCCAGCCCGAGACCGCCTGCCGCGCCCGCCGGCTCACCCGCCGCGCCCTGCACCGCTGGGGCCTCGACCCGATGCTGGAGACGACCGAACTCCTCGTCAGCGAGGTCGTCACCAACGCCGTCCGCTTCGCCTCCCGCCCCATCACCCTGCGTCTCCTGCGCACCGATGTGCTGCGCTGCGAGGTCGGCGACGACTCCCCCCTGGTCCCCCGGCTGCGCCGGGCCGGACCGGAGGACGAGACCGGCCGCGGCCTGTACGTCGTCGACCGCCTCGCCGCCCACTGGGGCGCGCGGCGCCTGGGCACGGGCAAGGTCGTCTGGTTCGAACTCCCCATCCCCGACGAGGTCCGCCGCCGCGGCACGACCCCGGCATAGGCCGGGTCGTCCTGGCGGCCGCCGGGGTCCCGCACCCATTCCGGTGGGGTCTCGGGCATGTCACACCCCTGCCGCGGACCGCCTCCGCCACAAAAGGCAGGGCGAAACGCAATAATCCCGACATGCGCACACACATCGCCGCAACCGCACTGCTGCTCGCCGTCACCGGCCTGGCCCTCGGTGGCTGCGGCTCCTCCTCCGACACCACCGCCACGGCCCCCGAGACCGCCGTGTCCTCGCAGTCCCCGGTGGCCCGGACCGACCAGGAGAAGACCCTGCCCGACGCCGGGATGCCGTCCGCCCTCACGGACGCCGAGCGGGTCACGCTGATCGCGGCCCTGCAGGCCGTCAACCCCGACTTCGCCAAGGACCCCGACAAGGCCATCGACGCCGCGCGCGAGCAGTGCAGCGCGATCAACAGCAACAGCCCCCAGGCGGACGCGGAGGCCGCCAAGCGCTTCACTTACCACGGCAACGAGCTCACCGAGGCCCAGGGCAAGGCCATCAACGACGTCCTCAAGCGCCTGAAGTTCTGCGCCGCCTGACACCCCGCGTCCGGGCTCCCGGAACGCCGAGGGCCCCCGTCCGGAAGCACTCCGGCCGGGGGCCCTCGGGCGATACGACGCGGTTGCTACCGCACGTCGACGTAGTCGCCGGTGGCGGAGATCGCCGGGGTCGTCGAGGTGCCCTCGAAGCGCAGGCGCCAGTAGCCGTCGTACTTGGCGGTGGTGGTCGCCTTCACGTTGCCGGACGAGTCCGAGTACACCGTCTTGACGGTCGTGTACGTGCTGGTGCCCGCCTTGCGGAACTGCAGCTTGACCGCCTGCTTGGTGTAGCCCTTGTAGGTGTTGGTCTCCCAGTTGGCGCGGGTCAGCTTGCCGGTCGCCGTAAGGGTCTTGCCCTTGCGGACGGGCTCCGGGGTCGCGTTGACCGTCAGCCGGGAGTTGCGCTGCACCCGGGTCGAGGCGAGACCGCCCTGGTCGACGTAACCGACCTGGGTGATGTCGAAGTCGGGGCTGAGCGGGTCCTGCCCGTTGAAGGCGATGGCCAGGGCTCCGGCCTTCCAGGCACCGGCGTCGGAGTTCAGCAGCTCGCCGTCGGCCGGGTAGATGTCGATGCTGCCCTTGCACGTGGCGGTGGTCGACGACTTCACGGTGCAGGTGGCCGGGTCGTCGCCGAGCAGCTCGTTGACCGGAGCGTCGTAAGAGCCCTTGTAGATGTACGGGCCGGTGAGGAAGTCCGCGGCGGTGATGTCCACCTCGGCGCCGTGGGTCAGGGTGTAGCTGACCGGGACGACGACGTGCTTGGCGGTGCCGACCTTGATCGCCGCGCCCACCTTGACGTTGGAGAAGGTGGCGTTCAGGACGTAGGGCATGTCCTCCGCGGCGGCGGAGGCGCTGAACGCGGTCCGGTGCGAGGAAGCGCCGTGAGCGGCTTCCCGGATCTCGGCGACGCCCGCACGGTAGGAGGCGGCGTCGTCGGCCTGCGCCGACGGAACGGCGAAGGAGGCCAGGGCCAGGGCGCCGGACGCGGCGGCCACGGTGGCTCGTATGTTCATGCGTTCCCCTGATGGAGAAAGCCCCCGTGGGGCTCGGATTGATCGGAGTCAGGCGACTCGGGTGATCAGACGTGTAACCAGAGGGAATGGTTGTACGCAGAGTGAAAACTTCTGGCGGAAATCATGAAGGCCGCGCCACGGACCGACCATCCTGCGCGCCGGATCCCGGCCCTGCCTGCACCGCATCACCCGCCCGCCCCACGACGAAGCGCCCCCCTGCCCGGCCCGTCGGCGGATTCCAGCGGTCGTCACAACACGCGGTCAGTGCCAGGCGGTCGTGGGGAGTGTACGCAGGCGCTCGGCCGGGGTTTCCCAGCCGAGCGTTTTGCGTGGGTGACCGCTGAGTTCGGCGGCGACGGCGCGCAGGTCCTCACGGGTGGACAGGTCTGTGCCTTGGGGAAGTACTGCCGCAGCAGGCCGTTGGTGTTCGCGTTCGAGCCGCGCCGCCAGGGGCCCGCCGGGTCGCAGAAGTAGACCGGGACGTCTGTGGCCGAGCACGCCCACATGGTCGAGCGGCCCGACGCGAACGGCGCGAGGCTCCTCGCCCGCGTCCGCGCCCGCCGGCTGGAAGCCACCTGAGACTCCCGCCGGCCTCCGACGGCAAGCACCACGGGAGGCCGACGGCCGAGCCCCCACCCCACGGGCGCGATGCGGGCTCACCCATGTCTGCTCCTCCGCGTGCGGCCCGCTGTCGGTGCTGAGCGGCACGTCGTCGGACACGACGATCTCCCACCACTCCACAAATGGCTCAGGTCGCGGCGTCGAAAGATCCTGGTGATGCTGTCAGAGAAACGTGGCCGCCATCGCACCGGCAGTGCGCACCGGTGACCGCGCCGTACAGGAAGGTGGCGGCCATGACAGCGATGCCCAACGCAGGGCAAGGGCGTCGGGGTACCGACGGCGGCAAGGTGCTCAACGGCCCTGATCTGTTCGCGGGGGCCGCACTGATGCTCAGCGGGCCGCTGAGCATCCTGATGGGCGCATCCGGCATCGCAGAGGACACCCCGTTCGCATCCTCGTCGCAGTATGCCTATCGGTTCGATCTGACCACTTGGGGAGTGATCCATCTCGTGGTCGGAGTGGCGCTCGTGGTTGCCGGCCTGGGCGTCCTGTCGAACAAGAGTTGGGGCCGCGGGGCCGGTGCAGCGTTGGCCGGGATCAGCCTGATCACCCAGTTCATGTTCGTTCCGTATTACCCGGCGTGGGCCATCCCGGTGATGGTCCTCGACCTCGTGATCGTGTTCGCGCTGACGAGGTTCCACGTCGGAACCGGCGGCGGCCAGTCAACGTAGTCACACAACGACGAAGGCCGGCGCAGATCTTCCGGTACGACGTAACCATCCCCATACGCGTGCACGCGCCAGTAACCGGCGTCCGGGCGGAACCGCATGGTGATGATGTGGCCTTCGAGCGCCATATCGCCGCTCACCTGGAAGCTCTGATCGGGATCGGGCAGCGCGACCACCTTGGCGTGGCGAACGTCGGCCTCACCGGTGCCAGGGGCGTTGGCCCGGCATCCGCCCGCACCGCGTTGCAGGACGCGACTGCATCGTCAGCGGGGACAAGGCCCTTGCCGCTGGGCCGACCTTCGATCGGCAAGTGAGTCATGTCACAACCGCGCCTTACGCCTCTGACGGCTAAGCGACTTCACATGACCGGCACCGCAAGCGGCGCCCAAGCTTGATCGTTTGCACTTCGGGCCGGCAGCGGGCCGGCAGACGGTTCCTCAGGCCGTGAAACGGGCTGCGGCCCCACCGGTCTGAACCAGTGGGGCCGCATTCACGCAGGACAGCGGTGGCGAGACCAACCGCCTGCGGGTAGGCCGTGTGGGACTCGAACCCACAACCAATGGATTAAAAGTCCACTGCTCTGCCAATTGAGCTAACGGCCCGCACCCCGCAGCATAGCCGGACGGCGGCCGTGGCTCCGAGCGCATTCGGCCCGTGCGGCGCGGCCGCCGCCGACGAGCGGCGGGGACGGTCAGCCGGGGGTGTCGGCCGGAGCGGGTGCGGGGACCTCGACGGAGGCGGGACCCCGGTCGCGGAGGAACCAGTGGCGGGCCGAGACGAACCACCATGTCGCGGCGAAGCCGAGGACGACCAGGACCGCGATCGGCGCGTAGTTGAAGGTGTCGACCGTGACCGGGCTGACCTGGGGCAGCATGAAGAGCACGGTGATGAAGACGACCCAGGACACGGCGATGACGCCGATCGGACGGGACCAGCGGCCGAGGTGCCAGGGGCCGCGCTCGAAGTCGTCGCCCTTGCCGAGGCGCAGGAACGTCGGTATGACGTACGCGATGTAGAGGCCGATGACCGCGATGGAGGTCACGGCGGCGTACGCGGTCAGGTTGATCAGGTACGGCAGGCCGAGGACGAGCGCGCCGAGCGCGGCCAGCCAGACGGCGTTCGTGGGGGTCTTGGTGCGCGGGTTGATGCGGTGCCAGACCGCGGAGAAGGGCAGCGCCCCGTCGCGCGAGAAGGCGTAGATCATGCGGCTGTTGGCGGTGACGGAGGCCATCCCGCAGAAGAGCTGGGCACCGATGACGACCAGCAGCAGGAGCTTGCCGCCGACGTCGCCGAGGCCGTCGATGAGGATCTGCGCCGGGGGGACGCCGGTCGGCGTGCCGAGGACCTCGTCGTACGAGCGGATCGCGTACGTGAAGCCGAGCAGCAGCACGAAGCCGGCGATCCAGGAGATCCAGATGGAGCGGACGATGCCGCGCGGCCCGGCGGTGGCGGCGTCGTGGGTCTCCTCGGTCATGTGGGCGGAGGCGTCGTAGCCGGTGAAGGTGTACTGCGCCATCAGCAGACCGAGCAGGACCACGTAGAAGCTGCTGCCCCAGCCGGTGTTGTTGACGAAGTGGGTGAAGACGAAGGACGTCGACTGGTGGCTGTCCGGAACGAAGGCGAGCGCGCCGACGATCAGGCCGACGCCGAGCACGTGCCACCAGACGCTGATGTCGTTGAGGAGCGCGACGATGCGGACGCCGAAGGTGTTGAGCAGTCCGTGCAGCACCAGGATCGCGGCGAACAGGACGATCGTGTGGCCCGGGGTGCTGCTGAAGCCGAACTGCAGGTCCAGGTAGGCGTTGAGGAAGCTCGCGGCGCCGAAGTCGATGCCGGCGGTGACGGCGACCTGGCCGAGCACGTTGAACCAGCCCGCGAACCACGCCCACGCGGCGGCGCTGCGCGGCGGGGCGAGCCGGTGGGCCCAGTAGTACAGACCGGCGGAGGTGGGGTACGAGGAGCAGATCTCGGCCATCGCCAGGCCGACGACCAGGGTCATCAGGCCCACGACCAGCCAGCCCCAGGTGATCACGGCGGGGCCGCCGGTGTTCATGCCGAACGCGTAGAGGGTCAGGCAGCCGGAGAGGACCGAGATGATGGTGAAGGAGACCGCGAAGTTGGAGAACGCGGACATCCTGCGGGCCAGCACCTGGGTGTAGCCGAGTTGGCGGAGGCGTTCCTCGTCGGTGACCGCGCCCGGGGGCCTGGCGGCCTCGTCCGGTCCTTTAGGAATTGTCATGCCCCCAGCGATTCCCCCGCCGGGGGCATGACATGCGTCATATCCTGTCCGGAAGTGGACGGAAACTCCCGTGACCGGGGTCACAGGGAACCCGGTGGTCCGAACGGACACTCCCGATGGTGTGGAGACGACACTGAACGAACGGCTGCGGTCGGGGGACCGCGCGGCGTTCGGCGGGCTGTTCGACGCCCACGCACGGGTGGTGCACGCGCACGCCCTGCGGGTGACCGGTGACTGGGCCACGGCCCAGGACGTGGTCTCGCTGACGTTCCTGGAAGCCTGGCGGCTGCGCGGGAAGCTGGGCGCCGAGGTGGTGAACACCCGGGCGTGGCTGCTGGGCATCGCCACCAACGTGCTGCGCAACACCGCCCGGACGGCCCGCCGCCACCGGGCCGCGATGTCCCGCCTGCCGCCGCGGCAGCCCGTGCCCGACTTCGCCGACGAGGTCGTCGGCCGGATCACCGACACCCAGCGGCTGGCGGCGGCTTCCCGGGCCCTGGGCAGACTGCGCCGGGCCGACCGCGAGGTGTTCACCCTGTGCGTGTGGGCCGATCTGGACTACGCGGCCGCCGCCGAGGCCCTCGGCATCCCGGTGGGCACCGTCCGCTCCCGGCTGTCACGGGCCCGCGGACGCCTGCGCACGCTCGCGGAGGCCGAACTGGCCCACGGCGGCGACGTTCCCGTGGCACCGGCGGCCGCCGAGCCCGAACCGATGCCTATGCCTATGCCGAAGGAGAGGACCCGATGAGCGCCGCCGACCCGCGCCGGCCGGAGCAGTGCGAACGGGCCGAGGCCGAGGAAGGCGCCCTGCTGCTGCCCGCCCCCGCCGCCGCGGGCCTCGATCCGGACACCCACCGCCTGCTCAAGCGGCACTTCCTGGACGAGATCGCCGACGGGACGCCGGCACCGTACCCGACGGCCGTTCCCCGCCGGCGGCTGATGACGGTCCTGGCGCCCGCCGCGGGCGTCTGCCTCCTGCTGGTGGTCGTCGCCGCCGGCCTGCGGGCGCTGAACACCGCCGCCGGCAACCAGGCCGAGCCTCCCGCGTCCCCCGCCGCCGTACGGCTGCTGGGCCGCATCGCACTCGGCGCCGACGCGGCACCCGCCGGCGCCGTCCGCGACGACCAGTACGCCTACGTCAAGGTGACCGGACACGCCACCGCACTGGACGGGGACACCGGCGCCACCGAACCCACCAACGAGTCGGGCGAGTTGTGGACGTCCGTGGACGGCAGCGGCCGCACCCTGACCCGCGACCGCGGCGGCGACCGATGGGACGACGCCCCGGGACCCGGCAGCCTGTCCTCGCCGACGTACCGCTTCCTGGAGGCCCTGCCCACCGAGCCGGACGCCCTGCTGGCACGGATCCGCCGGGAGTCCGACCCGCAGTACGGCCCCGCCGTGGACTCCACCGTCGGCGTGGACCAGGGCGCCTTCGTCACCATCGGCGAACTGCTGCGCAGCGGGACCGCCCCGCCGGTCACCGCCGCCGCCCTGTACCGGTCCGCCGCACTCATCCCCGGGGTGATCACCGTGCGCGACGCGGTGGACGCCACGGGCCGCCACGGCGTGGCGGTCGCACGGGCGCACAACGGCGAGCGCATCGAGTGGATCTTCGACGAGAAGACGCTGCGCCTGCTCGGGGAACGCACCGTGCTGCTGGAGGACGGTGCCTGGGGGGAGGCCGGCACCGTCGTGGAGTCGATCGCGTTCACCGCCGACGGCATCTCCGACCGGGCCGGCGAGACTCCCCCGGAGGGGCGTCCGGCGGGCTGACGTCAGCCGTTGCGCTTCCGGCGCGGCTTGTCCGTACGGCGGTCGTTGGCGTCACGGTCGCGGCCGGGGCCCCGGAACCGCCCCGGCCCTTCCAGGGCCGGGGCGGGCGGGACCAGGGCCGGTTCAGGAAAGCGTCTTGTAGCCGCTGATGCCGTCCATCAGCAGCTTGCGCGCGCCGAAGGCGCCCTTGCCGTTGCCCTTGTAGAGCCAGACGCGGTTCTTGGTGTCCCTCACGAGCAGGTCCATCCTGCCGTCGGCGGTGATGTCCCCGGCGCCCGCGACGACGTTGTAGTCGGCGCCCCACTTGGAGGCGAGCTTCACCCGCGCCTTGAGGTGCCCCTTGCCGTCGCCGTTGTAGCGCCACAGCACGTTCGCCTTGTCCTGGACGAGCAGATCGCCGAAACCGTCCCCGTTCAGGTCACCGGCCCCCACGATCTTCTTGTAGCCCGTCCACTTCGACGCCAGCTTCACCCGCGACGCCAGCCGGCCCGAGCTCGTCGCCTTGTACAGCCACACGTCCGAAGTCGACGTCTTCCTCACCACCAGGTCCGGACGCCCGTCGCCACTCAGGTCGCCCGGCGAGGTCAGCACGTCGAACGCCTGGAAGCCGGTGCCCATCGAGAGCTTCGGACCGGCCGTGCTGACGCTTCCCCCGCACCTGCCGCTGTACCGGTACAGCGCGCCGGAAGTCGTCCGCACCAGCATGTCCGCGCAACCGTCGCCGTCGAGGTCGCCGAACGGCACGAAGCGGTAACCCGTGTTCCAGCCCTTGGAGCTGGACATCGCCACACCGCCGTTCAGGTCGAAGCCGAGGTGGCGCAATGTGCCCGATGTCGTCAGCCCGACCAGCTCGCCCGTGCCGTCCCCGTTGAAGTCTCGCCAGGCGCTCTTGGCACCGGCCAACTGCACCGCGCCGCTGCTGACCGTCCGGAACCCGCTGCCGTCGCCCGGATCGGCGGCCAGGGACCACGTGTGGCGGCCGCCCGGGACGACCGCGCCGCGGTCGTCCCTGCCGTTCCAGGTCGTGGCGATCTGGGCGCCCTCGTGAGCGGTCCCGCGGATCGTCCGTACGGCCTTGCCCGCCGCGTTCCGGAAGGTGAGGCTCCAGCCCACCGGCGGCCGGGACAACTGCCATGTGCCGTGCCAGACGTTCTGGGGCGGCGACCACAGCAGGTTGGAGTAGTCGTCCGTGGTGGCTTCGATCGAAGTGACCGGCGAGCGCGGTACGCCGACGCGCTTGACGTGGATCCTGTTGCCGGCGTCCACGAAGGCGACGTCCCCGCCGTACTTGTCGACGGTCCAGTTGATCCGGCGGTCGGAGACCAGCCCGTCCTCTGCCGGCAGGTCGGCGAACTCGCCGGTGACCGCCGCCGTACCCGCTCCGCCGTGGAAGTCCGTCAGCAGCAGCTTGCCCGCCGCACGGTCGTGGCGGACGAGGAAACCGTCGCCGAGCAGGGCCTCGCCAGAGGGCACGGCGATGCTCTTCTTGCCGATGCGGTCCCAGACGCCCGCCTTGCCCGCCGGCCCGCAGGACCAGTACACCCAGCGGCCGACCGTCTGCAGTTCCTGCGGCACGCAGCCGGCTCCCACGTCGACGGCCGACGAGGTCTTCCGGGTCTTCAGGTCGAACACGTCGACCGTGCCCTTGACCGGACCCGGTTTCCACAGTCCGGTGCCCCAGACCGAGGCGGCGGTGGTGGTCCGGGTCAGCGTGACGTTGTTCTCCCGGTGCTGTTCGAAGTCCCCCACGTACTGCTTGCCCTGGGTGCCGTCGTCGACGACGGTGTAGCGCCCGGAGGAGTCGACGATCCGGTTGCCGGTGTTCGGCAGGACGACCGAGGCCAGCGAGCTCGGGGTACGGGGTGAGTTCACCGAGTCGCCGTGATCGGCGTACGCGATGTGCCCGTTGCCCAAGGCGTGGAGTTCGACGCAGTCGGATCCCGCCTGGCAGGGCTTGTACCAGTTGTGGAGCGGAAAGAGCAGCGCCCGCGGCCCGGGCTCGGGAGCCCCGGTCGGCGCCAGGTCGAACCCGTAGAGCGACCGCAGGGAGCTGCCGTCCGCGTCGGAGGCGACGGACAGCTTCCCGGCGCCGAGGGCGAGGCCGTCGACCCGGGCGTTGACCGCGTGGAGGGGCAAGACATCGGTGACCACGGGCTCGGCGCCGGAGGCCGTCACCCGGCGCACCGCCCAGTCCGTCACGCCGGCGCCGCCCACGACCAGCACGCTGCCGTCCGCGGCGGTGACGAGCTGGTTCGTGGCATACGTCAGCAACGTCCGGGCCTCACCGCCGCCCACCGGGACCGCGGTCAGTGTCCGACCCGGGCGCGAGCTCAGCGGGTCCCGGGCACGGGCGACGACGATCCAGTCACCCGCGAGGGCCAGCGTCACCACGGGCTGGAAGGACGCGCCCTCCAGCGGGGGGATCGCGACCGCCCTCGGTTCCGCCGCCGTGTCGGCACGCGGAACGACCCAGGCGTTCAGCGCGCCCGCGGAGCCGAACCAGCCGAGCACGCGGTCCGCGGACAGCGCGATCCTGGACGGCGGCGCGGCCAGCGAAGCGAACAGGCCGGTGACCGCGCCGGTGGCGTAGTCGACCAGCACCAGCCGCTTGCCGGACGGTCCGCCGCCCAGTTCCAGCACCGCGCCGCGCAGGTCCTGGGCGACGGTGCGGATGGATGTGTACCCCTCCGGCAACGCGTCCGCCGGCAAGGCGACGTCGGTCACCTGCCCCTCGGCGGCGCGCAGCAGATGCAGTCCGGTGATCGTGCCCCCGGCGGGCTTCTCGTAGGTGAGGACCTCGGACATCGTGAACGCGCCGGTGATGAACCGGCCGGTGGGAAGGGCCGTGACGACGCGCTCGCCGTTCGCCAGGTC
The DNA here is from genome assembly GCF_900188405.1 of Actinacidiphila glaucinigra. Taxonomy (GTDB): domain Bacteria; phylum Actinomycetota; class Actinomycetes; order Streptomycetales; family Streptomycetaceae; genus Actinacidiphila; species Actinacidiphila glaucinigra. The sequence continues at coordinate 554,494 of NZ_FZOF01000002.1, forward strand.
CACGACCGACATGCTCTTCGACGCGGGGAAGCCCATGAGCCCCGAGTTGACCAGGGCCGTCATGGCCGTGAGCGGCTCTGTCCTCCCGCTCGCGAAGTCCGTCCAGAGGTACTCGCCTTTGCCCTCCTGCGTGTGCAGGAAGCCCGAGCCGCCGGCGGTGTACAACGTGTCCCCGAGCGGTGCGGAGCGCACGCCGGCGGGGAAGACCGCCTCCGCCGGGGTGCCCGAGTCCGCGGCCGCCGGCAGCGCCACCGGGCCCAGCCCGGCCCCCAGCAGGACGATCGCGGCGGCGGCAAGGGTCCTGGGGCGGGCGCTGAGGCCCGTCGTACGAACCCTGTCCGAAGTGGAGGTTCCCATACGGGACATCAGAAGATCCCCTTGAAAGTGTTCCAGCCGGTGTCGATCTCGGTGCGGGTGCCGAAGACCTGCACGTCCCCGTAACGGGTCCACCAGGTGGAACCGGGTCCTACCTCGAGTCCCGTGCTGACGAGTGCGCCCAGACCGCCGCGCACGGGGGCACGACGGGCCACCCGAACCTCCTGCATCCGCAAAGCGAGAAGCGTCGGGGGCGAACGGTCACGGCTCGGCGCGCGCGAAAGGCGCTGCGCAGTCTCAAGCCCCCCGGCTGTACCCCCCACACAAGTGGCCAGAGCCTAACAGCCGCCGTACAGGAAGAGAAGGTCTGCACCAACCGTCCGACCTGGGTTTTCGCCCGAAACGGCAGGGGCCCGGCGGATGGATGTCCATCCGCCGGGCCCCTGCCGTTCACCTGATGTCAGCCGTTGCGCTTCCAGCGCGGCTTGTCCGTGCGGCGGTCGAAGCCGCCGGCGGGGCGGTGGTCGTCACGACGGCCGTACGGGCGGCGGTCGTTGGCGTCACGGTCGCGGTTGAACGCCGGGCGGTCGTCGCGGCGGTCCCGGTTGAAGGGGCGGTCGCCACCGAAGTGCCGGTCGCGGGACTCGTGGGAGCGCGCCGGACGGTCGTCGCGGCGGTCGTACGAGCGCGCCGGGCGGTCGTCGCGGCGGTCGAAACCGCGGTCGCGGTCACGGTCGCGGTTGAACGAGGGACGCTCGTCGCGGCGCTCGCGGTTGAAGGAGGGACGCTCGTCACGACGGTCCCGGTTGAACGACGGACGCTCGTCGCGGCGCTCGCGGTTGAACGACGGACGCTCGTCACGACGGTCCCGGTTGAACGACGGACGCTCGTCACGGCGCTCGTAGCCGCGGTCACCGCGGTCACCGCGCTCGCCCCGGTCCCGGTCGCGGAACGACGGGCGGTCGTCGCGACGGTCGTCACGGCGGCGCTCGTAGTTGCCCCGGTCGTCGCGGCGCTGGAAGGTGCGCTGCTCCGGCGCGGACGCCTCCGCGGCAGGCGCGGGGACGGTCGCCGCGGCGGCGACCGCCTCGGCGGCCTCGGCCTGGGCGGCGGCCACGGCGGCCTCCGGGTCCTCGCCGCGCTCGCGGGCGGCACGGGCGGTGAGGCGGTCGGCCTCGTCGCGCAGCTCGGCGGCCCGCCGCTGTGCGCGCTCCAGGGACTTGGCGAGGTCGGCGACCTCGCGCTCGGCCTGCTGGGCGGCGTTGCCGGCCGCGTCCGCCTGCACCTCGGTCAGCGACCGGGCACCGGTGATCTTGGCCACGTCCTCGTCGAACGCCCCGGCCCCGCCGACGACGTGGCGCGAGGCGTCGACGCCCGCGTCCTCCATCAGGCGGAAGATCTGCTTGCGCTGGTGCGGCAGGGCGAGCGAGACGACCGTGCCGGACTGGCCGGCGCGGGCGGTACGGCCCGAGCGGTGCAGGTAGTCCTTGTGGTCGCCGGCCGGGTCCACGTTGAGGACCAGGTCGATGCCGTCCACGTGGATGCCGCGGGCCGCGACGTCGGTGGCGACGAGGACGTTGACGTAACCGTCCTTGAAGTCGGCCAGCGTGCGGGTGCGGGCGCCCTGGGTCATGCCGCCGTGCAGGGCGTCGGCCTTGACGCCCGCGTCGCGCAGCTGCTCGGCCACGCGGTCGGCACCCATCTGGGTGCGGACGAAGATGATGGTGCGGCCCTTGCGCGCGGCGATGGCGGCGGTGACCGGGGCCTTGTCCTTGGGCTTCACGACCAGGACGTGGTGGGTCATCGTGGTGACCGCGCCCGCCGAGGGGTCGACCTCGTGCGTGATCGGGTCCTTGAGGTACCGCTTGACCAGGGTGTCGATCTCGTTCTCCAGCGTGGCGGAGAACAGCAGCCGCTGGCCGCCCTGCGGGACCAGGTCGAGGATCTCGGTGACCTCGGGCAGGAAGCCCATGTCGGCCATCTGGTCGGCCTCGTCGAGGACGGCGATCTGCACCTGGTCCAGCGCGCAGGCGCCGCGCTCGATCAGGTCGCGCAGCCGGCCCGGGGTGGCGACGAGGATGTCGACACCGCGCTCCAGGGCGTAGATCTGGTTCTGCATGGAGGTGCCGCCGCAGACGACCTTCATCTTCAGGCCGAGCACGTCACCGTACGGCTGCAGCGCGTCCGCGACCTGCATCGCCAGCTCGCGGGTCGGGGTGAGGATCACACCGCGCGGGTGCTTCCGCTCGGTGCGGCCTTCGGCCAGGGAGGTGAGCAGCGGCAGACCGAAGGAGAGGGTCTTGCCGGAGCCGGTGCGGCCGCGGCCGAGGATGTCGCTGCCGGCCAGGGCGTCGGGGATCGTCGCCGCCTGGATCGGGAAGGGGGTGGTGACCCCGTTCTGCGCCAGCTTGCGGACGATCGACTCGGGCAGCCCGAGGTCTCCGAAGGTCACGGTGGGGGTCTCGGGAGCGGTGGGCTCCTCGACGACGGCCTCTTCGGTGACGGCCTCTTCGGTGACGGCCTCTTCGGTGACGGTGTCTTCGGTGACGGCCTCGTCGGCGCCGTCGGTGTCGATGGGCATGGCGGAACGGTCGGCAGTGTCAATAGACATGCTGAAGCTAAAACCTCTCGGAGATTTCGGCACGCGCCAGCTCCGGAGGTTGCTTACAACCGCCTCAATGCGGTCAGCCACAGGAGAAAAGGAACGCGCCAACGCGGCGCGCTTCGGTTCGGCGCCGGGCAGTGGGATCAAACGATCTACCAGCATACGCATACGAGACCGCTTTGGCCAATTCGGTCCCCTCGGTCCCCCAGGCTCCCCCCTCGCCCGCTCCTCCCCCTCCTCACGCGGCACCGTTCACAGAGGGCGCGCTGGACGGCGACGGCTCGGGCGAGCCGTCCCCGGACGGCGGCGGGGAGCTGTCGCCGGGCGAGGACGTCGCCGACGGCCGGTCCGACGGGGGCGACGACTGCGAGGGCCGCCCCGAGGACGAAGGACGTCCCGAGGGCTTCGCGCTGTGGGAGCGGCCCGGGCCCTGGGTCGGCCCCGGCACCGACTCCTGCGCCGACACCGAGGGCGAGCCGGCCCCGGGCGCGAACCCCCCGGGACGCCCCTCCACCCCGCCCGGGCCGCCGCCGGGCATCACCATTCCGCCGTCCTGCCAGGTCCCGCCGGCACCCCCGGCCTCCCCGGCGACACCGGAGGAGGCACCCTTCGGCTGGGCGTCGTCGTCCGCGCCGCCCACGCTCACGCAGCCGGTCACGGAGCCCAGGGCGAGCACGGGCAGGAGCAGCAAGGCCGCCGTTCGCGCGCGGGCGGTGGCAGGGGTCACGGGGGCACCTCTGATGGGTATGACGGGACGGGTGGGGCCGGTGGGTCCCACGGGTCCGGCGGTGGCCGTCGCGGGATCGGGTTCCGCGCTGCCCAACGGACACGCCGCCCTCGGGGACACGCCCGTACGGACGGGAGCACGGCCGGACTGCGGCACGTCCGCCCCGGCGCGGGCACCCGAACGGCTCCCGCCCGGCGACGGCTTGGCGCGTCCCCGGCACCGGAATCCGCGTCGGACGCTGCCCGAACGGCCGTCCGTCCCGGACAATGAGGGTGTGCTGGAGATGTCACGCGAAGCGTTCGAGGAACTGGTCAGCGACGCGCTGGACCGGATCCCGCCCGAGCTGGCCCGCGTCATGGACAACGTGGCGGTCTTCGTCGAGGACGAACCCGACCCCGCCGATCCGGAGCTGCTGGGCCTGTACGAGGGGACGCCGCTGACCGAGCGCGGGGAGTGGTACGCGGGCGTCCTGCCGGACCGGATCACGATCTACCGCGGCCCGACCCTGCGCATGTGCGGCACCAAGGAGGAGATCGTGGAGGAGGTCGCCACGACCGTCGTCCACGAGGTGGCACACCACTTCGGCATCGAGGACGATCGCCTGCACGAACTCGGCTGGGGGTGAGCCCCGGTCACCCCCGCGGGCCCGCGGGGGACTCCGTCCGGCGGCGCATGCCTCGCGACGGCCCGGGGCATACGTCGGCAATGGTCCGTGTTCGATCTCGTGTGTCCCGCATCCGTGACCTGTGGCGCCGCCGCCGCACCGCCGCACCGCCCGCCCCGTCGCTCACCGCCTCCCCGGCCCGCCCGTACCTGGGCGCCCTGGGGCTTCTCGCGGTGACGCTGGTGGGCGGCTGGCTCGGCCTGGTGGTGCTGGGCAGCATCGAGGAACCGGTCGGCCCGATGAACACCCGGATGTCGCTGCACCCGTCCTGGACCGGGGACACCGAGGTCAACGTCTCCCCGCTGGGCGCCCTCCGGCTGGACAGCCACGACGGCCCGCTGCGTCTGGTCGTGGACGTCGACACCCTCGACCCCGACCGGGCCCGGACCCTCGTACGGCACCCCGAGCGGATCAGCGGACTGCAGAGCGAGGTCACCGCCGACGTCCAGCACAGCACGGCCGAACTCGCCCTGCGGTCCTCGGTCGCCGCGCTGACCGGCGCCACCGCCCTCGGCCTCGCCGTCTACCGCCGGCCCCGCCGCGCCCTCGCCGCGGGCGGGCTGTCCCTCGCGGTGCTGGTGGCCTGCGCGGGCACCGCGTACGGCACCTGGAACCCGCGCAGCGTCCTGGAGCCCCGGTTCTCCGGGCTGCTGAGCAGCGCCCCCTCGGTCGTCGGCAACGCGCGCAGCATCGTCAGCGACTTCGACATCTACCAGCAGGAACTCGCCCGCCTGGTGACGAACATGACCCGGCTGTACGACGCGACGTCCACGCTGCCCGCCTACAACCCCGACCCGACCACACTGCGGGTGCTGCACGTCTCGGACATCCACCTCAACCCGGTGGCCTGGCAGATCATCGAGTCCGTCGTCACCGAGTACAAGATCGACGTGATCGTCGACACCGGCGACCTGATGGACCACGGCACCGCCGCCGAGAACGGCTTCACCTCCGCCATCCCCGACCTCGGCGCGCCCTACGTCTTCGTCCGCGGGAACCACGACTCCATGGACAGCCAGCGCGCGGTCGCGAGCCGCGCCAACGCCCACGTGGTCGACGACGGCCGGTCGGTGGTCGTCAAGGGGCTGCGCATCGCCGGCATCGGCGACCCGCAGTTCACCCCGGACCGCTCGGTCGAGGCGGCCGGCGACCCGTCGGAACGGGTGGCCGGACAGAAGCTCGCCGAGGCCGTCCGGCGGCAGAACGCCACCGGCGCCAAGGTCGACATCGCCGTCGCCCACAACCCCATCGCCGCCGCGCAGACGGACGGCATCGTCCCGCTGATCCTGGCCGGGCACACCCACACGCGGAACGTCGGCGTCCTGGAGAAGGGCAGCCGGCTGATGGTGCAGGGCACGACCGGCGGCGGGGGACTGCGCGCCGTCGAGGGCGACACCCCCCAGAAGGTGGAGGCCTCCGTGCTCTACCTGGACCAGGACACCCACGCGCTCCAGGCCTGGGACGAGATCACCCTCGGCGGGCTCGGGCTGTCCACCGCCGAGGTCTCCCGCCACCTCCCCGAGGAGGTGGAGCCGGGCCGCGCCCCGTCCCCCTCGCCCCCCTTCTCCTCACCTTCCGGGAGTCCTTCCGGGAGCCCCTTCGTCACGCCCTCCACGACCGCGACGAGCAGCCCGTAAACCGTTTTGGCGATCCCCCCTGGCATCCCATATGCTGCTGACGCGTCCGATGGCCGAAGATCCGCCGGCGGACCGTTCAGCCCTCATCGTCTAGTGGCCCAGGACGCCGCCCTTTCAAGGCGGTAGCACGGGTTCGAATCCCGTTGGGGGCACATACGTCTGCGTCGTCCCGCAGGCCATGCGCGTTGGCAGTGCAGCCGGTTCACCGGCCGCGCTGCCTTCTGTGTTTTCCGGGCCCGGACCGGTGCCGCCCGCCACAGGCCCGCAGGTCACACGTGCGTCGCACCACCCGGGGTCTGATACGCTGGTCCAGCGAGATCGGCCCGCCAGTGCGTGTCCGACCGGTCACCGAGAATCACCGACCGGGAGCCAGGTGTCCGGCGATCCGTCCCTCGCACAGCGCGGCGGAATCCCGTTGGGAGCACGCACAAACGTGTGGGAGACTGTCTCTCGCGCAGAGCGCAAAGCAAGGTCCTGTGGAGCAGTTTGGAGTGCTCGCCACCCTGTCAAGGTGGAGGCCGCGGGTTCAAATCCCGTCAGGACCGCGCTGGCTGGGTAGCTCAGTTGGTACGAGCGATCGCCTGAAAAGCGATAGGTCGCCGGTTCGACCCCGGCCCCAGCCACCAGCAACCCCCGTCGAGATTCTCGGCGGGGGTTTCGCGTTGCCCCCATGGTGACCGTCCTCGCCCTCGTGGTGGCGGCCGACCGGGGGACGCCCTCGCGGAGGCAACTGACGTCACGCGGCGCCGAGTCGCGCCGGGCACCGGCGCCGTGACCGGACCCCACCGGCGCCGCCGCGCACGTCCCCGCCCGGTCCCCGGGGCGGGGATCGCCCGGAGGTAATGCGTTCGCCCGTGGGGCGCGGCGGATGCGATGCTGGAACGCGTATGTCTACGCAGCCCCCCTCCCCCGCATTCGGCGAGCTCGGCGCACGACTGGCCGAGCTCTCCCTGCGCGACGCGCACCGCCTCGGCCGTCGCCTGGACGGCGCACGCCGCATCCGCAAGCCCGAGGCCCGCTCGGCCATGCTGACCGAGATCGGGGCGGAGATCGACAAGGCCGCGCTGAAGGTCGAGGCGCGGCGCACCGCCATACCCGCGATCAGCTACCCGGAGCAGCTGCCGGTCAGCCGGAAGAAGGACGAGATCCTCGCGGCGATCCGCGACCACCAGGTCGTGATCGTCGCCGGCGAGACCGGTTCCGGGAAGACCACGCAGATCCCCAAGATCTGCCTGGAGCTGGGCCGCGGCGTCCGCGGCCTGATCGGCCACACCCAGCCCCGCCGGATCGCCGCCCGCACGGTGGCCGAGCGCGTGGCGGAGGAGCTGCACACCCCGCTGGGCGAGGCGGTGGGCTGGAAGGTCCGCTTCACCGACCAGGTCGGCGACAACACGCTGGTCAAGCTGATGACCGACGGCATCATGCTGGCCGAGATCCAGACCGACCGCGAGCTGCAGCAGTACGACACGATCATCATCGACGAGGCGCACGAGCGCAGCCTCAACATCGACTTCATCCTGGGCTACCTCGCCCAGCTGCTGCCCCGCCGCCCCGACCTCAAGGTCGTGATCACCTCCGCCACCATCGACCCGGAGCGCTTCTCCCGGCACTTCGGCGACGCCCCGATCGTCGAGGTCAGCGGGCGTACGTATCCGGTCGAGGTGCGCTACCGCCCGCTGCTGGCCGATGGGGGCGGCGAAGCCGACGAGGCCGACCGCGACCAGGTCACCGCGATCTGCGACGCGGTGGACGAGCTCCAGGCCGAGGGCCCGGGCGACATCCTGGTCTTCCTCTCCGGCGAGCGGGAGATCCGCGACACCGCCGACGCCCTGAACAAGAGGCAGTTGCGCCTCACCGAGGTCCTGCCGCTGTACGCGCGGCTGTCCTCCGCCGAGCAGCACCGGGTCTTCCAGCGCGGCACGGGCCGCCGCATCGTGCTGGCCACCAATGTCGCGGAGACCTCGCTCACCGTCCCGGGCATCCGCTACGTGATCGACACGGGGATGGCCCGCATCTCCCGCTACAGCCACCGCACCAAGGTTCAGCGGCTGCCGATCGAGCCGATCAGCCAGGCCAGCGCCAACCAGCGCAAGGGCCGCTGCGGCCGGCTCGCGGACGGCATCTGCGTGCGGCTGTACTCCGAGGACGACTTCCTGTCCCGCCCGGAGTTCACCGACGCCGAGATCCTCCGCACCAACCTGGCCTCGGTCATCCTGCAGATGACCGCCGCCGGACTCGGCGACATCTCCCGCTTCCCCTTCATCGACCCGCCGGACGCCCGGAACATCAAGGACGGCGTGCAGCTGCTCCAGGAGCTGGGCGCCCTCGACGGGCAGAAGCTCACCCAGACCGGCCGCAAGCTCTCCCAGCTGCCGGTGGACCCGCGGCTGGCCCGCATGGTGCTGGAGGCGGAGCGCAACGGCGTCGTGCGCGAGGTCATGGTGATCGCGGCCGCGCTGTCGATCCAGGACCCGCGCGAGCGTCCCCAGGACAAGCAGCAGCAGGCCGACGAGAAGCACCGCCGCTTCGCCGACGAGACCAGCGACTTCATGGCGCTGCTCAATCTGTGGCGTTACGTCCGCGACCAGCAGAAGGCGCTGTCCTCCTCGGCCTTCCGCCGGATGTGCCGCACGGAGTATCTGAACTACCTGCGCATCCGCGAGTGGCAGGACATCTACAGCCAGCTGCGCACGGTCGCCAAGACGATGGGCATCCACCTCGCCGAGGGCGACCACGAGGTCAACGCCCAGCACGTCCACCAGTCCCTGCTGGCGGGCCTGCTGTCGCACGTCGGGCTGAAGGACACCGACAGCAAGAACGAGTACCTGGGCGCCCGCAGCGCCAAGTTCGCCGTCTTCCCCGGCTCGTCGCTGTTCAAGAAGCCGCCGCGGTGGATCATGTCCGCCGAGCTGGTGGAGACCTCACGGCTGTGGGCGCGGGTCAACTCCCGTATCGAGCCCGAGTGGATCGAGCCCCTCGCCCAGCACCTGGTCAAGCGCTCCTACAGCGAGCCGCACTGGGAGAAGGACCAGGCGGCGGTCGTGGCGCTGGAGAAGGTGACGCTGTACGGCGTGCCGATCGTCGCCGACCGCAAGGTCAACTACGGGAAGATCGACCCGGAGACCAGCCGGGAGCTGTTCATCCGCAACGCGCTCGTCGAGGGCGACTGGCGCACCCACCACCAGTTCTTCCACGACAACCGGAAGCTGCTGGCCGAGGTGGAGGAGCTGGAGCACCGGGCGCGGCGCCGCGACATCCTCGTCGACGACGAGACGCTCTTCGACTTCTACGACCGCCTGGTCCCCGAACACGTGGTGTCGGGCGCGCACTTCGACTCGTGGTGGAAGCACAAGCGGCGCGACGAGCCGGAGCTGCTCAACTTCGAGCAGTCCATGCTGATCAACGAGAACGCCGAGGCCGTCACCAAGGACGACTACCCCGACTCGTGGCGCCAGGGGAAGCTCAAGCTCCGCGTGACGTACCAGTTCGAGCCGGGCGCGGACGCGGACGGCGTGACCGTCCACATCCCGCTGCAGGTGCTCAACCAGGTCACCCCGGACGGCTTCGACTGGCAGATCCCGGGACTGCGCGAGGACGTCGTCACCGAGCTGATCCGCTCGCTGCCCAAGGCGATCCGCCGCCACTACGTGCCGGCGCCGAACTACGCGAAGGCCTTCCTGGACCGGGTCGTGCCCGTGCAGGATCCTCTTCCCGAGACGCTCGCCCGCGAGCTGCAGCGGATGGTGGGCGTGCCCGTCACCGCCGAGGACTTCGACCTCGCCAGGGTCCCGGACCATCTGAAGATCACCTTCCGGGTGACCGACGAGCGCCGGCGCAAGCTCGCCGAGGACAAGGACCTGGAGGCGCTGAAGCTGCGGCTTCGGCCGAAGACCAAGGCCGCGATCAGCAAGGCTTTCGACGCCGCAGGTTCCATCGGCATCGAGCGCCGCACCGGGCTCAAGCAGTGGACGGTGGGCACCCTGCCGCGCACCTTCGAGACGCGGCGGTCCGGGCAGCCGGTCAAGGCGTACCCGGCACTGGTCGACGAGGGCGAGAGCGTGGGCGTGCAGCTCTTCGACACCGAGGCCGAGCAGGCCGCGGCCATGTGGCGCGGCACCCGCCGGCTGATCCTGCTGAACGTGCCCGCCAACCCGGCGAAGTTCGCCGCGGACCGGCTGTCCAACCAGGACAAGCTCGCGCTGTCGCGCAGCCCGCACGGCTCGGTGAACGCCCTGTTCGACGACTGCGTCACCGCGGCCGCAGACCGGCTCATGGCCGAGCACGGCGGCCCCGCCTGGGACGAGGAGTCCTTCCGCAAGCTCTACGACTCGGTGCGCGCCGACCTCGTCGAGCTGACCGTCAGGACGGTCGCCCAGGTGCGCCAGGTGCTGGCCGCCTGGCAGGCCTGTGAGCGCCGCCTGAAGGCCACCCAGAGCCTCGCCCTGGTGGCGAACCTGGCGGACGTCAAGGAGCAGCTGGGAGCCCTCGTGGGGCCCGGTTTCGTGGCTTCCACGGGGGTGCGCCGGCTGCCGGACCTGCTCCGCTACCTGGTGGCCGTCGACCGGCGGCTGCAGCAGATGCCCACGGGCGTCCAGCGGGACACCACGCGCATGGAGAAGGTCCGGGAGATCCAGACCGAGTACGCCGAGCTGCTGGCCGCCCAGCCGGCCGGGCGGCCCGTCCCCGAACGGGTGCGCGACATCCGCTGGATGATCGAGGAACTGCGGGTCAGCTACTTCGCGCACGCCCTCGGCACGGCGTTCCCGGTATCGGACAAACGCATCTTCAAGGCCCTCGACGAAGCCTGGGGCTGATCGGGTTCGCAATCACCCTCTGACCTGCTGTACAGTCTTCCTCGCGGCCAAGGAACGACGGCCGCGAAACCTGGTCCTGTGGAGCAGTTTGGAGTGCTCGCCACCCTGTCAAGGTGGAGGCCGCGGGTTCAAATCCCGTCAGGACCGCAGTACATGCAAGGCCCGCGTCCAGCGAAGGACGCGGGCCTTCTTGTTGTGCGCGGGGCGGCCGTCGTGGCCGGGATGCGGTTGTGGAGGGGGCCGGTCCCCTGGTTCCGTCCGTTCCCGCGTGGTACGCCTGGCACATGAGCGCGACGCCGAGGGACCCGGGCCCGGCGCCCCGGGACGTGACGCGGGCACTGCTGCGCGCGCACCTGGCGGCCGCGGCGGGGGGCGGGCGCCGGCACCTCACCCGGCACTGCCCGGTGTGCCACCGGCTGATGCGGCTGACGCTGCGGCGCGCGCCCGTCCCACTACCGCAGGAGAGCGGAGAGGAACAAGACTCCGGCATGTGACGGGAGTCACGTGAAAAGTTCTGACTCTGAGGGAACTTGGGGCCTCCTGTGGGACCGTCAATTTAATATGTGCAATTGCACTCATGACAGAGGGCCCAGTCCTCACAACACGGACACATCACACGCACAAAAAAGATCGCACCGGAGCCGGCGGACTCCGATGCGATCAACGTTCCTACGGGCTTCCCTGATGGGGGCAGGGACCCTTCGGAGCGGACGTCGCGGCGGGTTGGGGGCCCCGCGTTGACGTCCGTTTGTTCAGGTCAGGCCTCGCTGCGCTGCTGCGGAATGCCCGCGAGCAGTGCACGGACCTCCGCCTCGCGGTAGCGGCGGTGCCCGCCGAGCGTGCGGATGGACGTGAGCTTGCCAGCCTTGGCCCAGCGCGTGACCGTCTTCGGGTCCACGCGGAACATCGTGGCGACCTCAGCGGGGGTCAGCAGCGGCTCGGCATCAGGGGTGCGAGCGGTCATGAGCGGCCTCCTCGAGAGAACCGAACCAACACGGTTCTTTCCTCTAAATTCTGCACCTTGACCCGCGTTGCCCGAAATGGCGGACGCGGGCCGAGTCGGTAATAGGACGAACGGCTTGTCCTTGGCACTACAACTACACCATCTGTCCAGCCGTGTCGGCCAAACCGATGGATTTGCCCTCTGAGGTGTCTAAGCTCGACGGAAGCCGATGGACCGGGCCATAACGGACAGTCACACCTGAGTGACGATCAGTCACAGCCAACCCACGAGCCACAGCCCCACCTCAAGGGGATGCAATACCGGACATTCCACTCAGAGCGAGCGGAAAGAGGTCCTTCCGGACCCGATGTCCCATATTGTCATGGGGGGTGGGGATGAGGGCAAGACCCCTAAACGTGCTTTAGGTCACGCTTAGGCCAAAGGTACCGGTCGGCCGGACTCAGGACCAAAGTCCCTCCGCCCCCGGCCGGCTCCCGACGGACCCTCAACTCGCGTACTGGAGCTCCCGAACGGCCCGCCACCGGTCGGTGAGCCGCTCGTACGCCTCGCCGGCCCGGGTGCCGTCCTCGTCCCGCAGCGCCGCCAACGCGTCCGCCACGTCGGCGGCGGACCGGTCCCCCGCGAGGGAGTCCGGGGCGATGGCGTGGACGAGCCCCCCGTAGTCGAGTTCGACCAGGGAACGCGGGTGGAACTCCTCGAGCCAACGCCCTACATCTACCAGGCCGTCGATCAAAGGTCCCTCTTCGAGTGAATCCTTGAGCACCCGCAGTGCCCGGGCCGTCCGCCGGCGGGCCTGCACCATCGGCGTCCGGTAACGCATCACCGGCTGCTTGGACTCGCCCGCGCCCGCGGGTTCGTACTCCCGCTCGGAATCGTCGAACAGCACGAACCAGCGCACCGGGACGTGCCATGTCGCCCCGCGGATCCAGGGCCTCGCGTCGGCGTTCTCGGGCTTCTCCGCCCGCCACGCCGCGAAGTCGGCCTCCGCCTGCTCGCGCGCGGCCCTGGGCAGCACCGCGTCCACCACGGGGACGGGGAACTCCTCGACCAGTTCGGACAGGGCCAGCCAGCCGCGCAAGCGGGTGCGCCAGGGGCAGACGTGGGTCACGCCGTCCACGACCGCGACGAAGGCCTCGCCGCTCTCCCGGACCGGGACGGCGACGGGCGGGACCGAGAGCAGACCGGCCAGCGACTGCCGCAGTTCGTCCTGTGCGGTCCGCTGCGCGCCCTGGGCGGCGTACCGGTACCAGTAGCCGCGATCGGGCTCCGGGAAGGCCGCCAGCGGCTCGTACACCCGCAGATACGCCGCGTACGGGACCAGCACCGATGACAAGCCCACACCCGCTCCCTCGTGACGGCTTCCGCGCCCTGGCATCGTCCCACGTCGCTTCCGGCACGGGGGGTGATCCACGACACTGGGAAGATGTTCAGGGCCGGGTGGTTCTAGTCTTCTGCCGACCGGCCCTCCCCCACCCACCCGGAGGGCGACCTCTGGACATTCGGGAGTCACCACAGTGACCGACGTACGTCAGACACCCGGCATCGTCTCCACGCTGTTCCGATCGGAGCAGGGCGGTCACGAGCAGGTCGTCTTGTGCCAGGACCGCGCCAGTGGCCTCAAGGCCGTCATCGCGATCCACTCCACCGCCCTGGGCCCGGCCCTCGGCGGCACCCGCTTCCACGCGTACTCCTCCGACGAGGCGGCGGTCGAGGACGCGCTGAACCTCGCCCGCGGGATGTCGTACAAGAACGCGCTCGCCGGCCTCGACCTCGGCGGCGGCAAGGCCGTCATCATCGGCGACCCGGACATGGACAAGTCCGAGGAGCTGCTGCTGGCCTACGGCCGCTTCGTCGCCTCGCTCGGCGGCCGCTACGTCACGGCCTGCGACGTCGGCACCTACGTGGCCGACATGGACGTGGTCTCCCGCACCGCCCCGCAGTGGACCACCGGCCGCTCGCCCGAGAACGGCGGCGCCGGCGACTCCTCCGTGCTGACCGCCTGGGGCGTCTTCCAGGGCATGCGCGCCTCCGCCCAGGCCAAGTGGGGCGACCCCACGCTGCGCGGCCGCAGGGTCGGCGTGGCCGGCGTCGGCAAGGTCGGCCACCACCTGGTGGAGCACCTGCTCAAGGACGGCGCCGAAGTGGTGATCACCGATGTTCGCGGCGAGGCCGTCGACCGGATCATCTCCCGTCATCCGGGGGTAACCGCCGTCTCCGACGCTGACGTCCTGGTCCGCACGCCGCTGGACGTGTACGCGCCCTGCGCGCTCGGCGGCGCCCTGAACGACGACTCGGTGCCGGCCCTCACCGCCTCGATCGTCTGCGGCGCGGCCAACAACCAACTCGCCCACCCGGGAGTCGAGAAGGACCTGGCCGACCGCGGCATCCTGTACGCGCCCGACTACGTCGTGAACGCCGGCGGCGTGATCCAGGTGGCGGACGAGCTCCACGGCTTCGACTTCGACCGGGCCCGCGCCAAGGCGACGAAGATCTTCGACACCACGCTCGCCATCTTCGAGCGCGCCGCCGCCGACGGCATCCCGCCGGCCGCCGCCGCCGACCGCCTGGCCGAGCAGCGCATGGCCGAGCGCACCCCGGCGGAGAGCTGGCTGCGTCCGTGACCCACGGGGGCCGCGGCACGTCCGCGGCCCCACCGGCACGCCCCCGTCCGCGTGTGCGGGGGCGTGTCTTACATCACAAAGCGGACACCCGCGGGGCACCGCCGACGTACGGTGTGCGCGCGTCCTCGCGTGTCGGGGCTGCTCCCGGCGGGCCTCCGCGACGAGGACGGCGGGCCGGACATCCGACCGTTACCACGCCCCGGCAGCCAGACCGTGGCGGAAGAAGGTAAAATCGCGACTGACCAGCCAGGACGGGGCCATCGACGGCCCCTGCTCCGACGCGCGTCGTGCGGGCGACGTACCGTGCGGCCTCGGAAGCAGGTACCGTTGAAGTCCTACGGACCGGGACTCTCATCCGAGGGCCCGTTCCACATCGTGAACGCGTGTCAAGACTCGGGGCCGTCGAGCCCCACCGTTGAGGGGGTCGAGCCAATGGGGCGCGGCCGGGCCAAGGCCAAGCAGACGAAGGTCGCCCGCCAGCTGAAGTACAACAGCGGCGGTACGGACCTTTCACGTCTGGCCGAAGAGCTGGGCGCATCGTCGACACTGCCGGTCAATCCGGAGGTACAGGAAGACGACGATGACGACGAGCTGGAAGACGACCCGTACGCACGGTACGCGGATCTCTACGGCGACGACGAGGACGACGACGAGGACGACGAGTCCCAGTCCTCATCACAACGCCGTCGCGCTTGACGCAGCACATTCCGTTCCAGCTTGACCACTGACCCGGTCCGGGCATCGTCCGGACCGGGCTTTGTGCTGCTCCGGACCGGTCAGCCCGCGTAGTCCCCGGTCAGCCCGCGTAGTCCCCGGTCAGCTCGACGGCCTCGGCGTGCTCGCCGCGCTCCACGATCCCGCCGGCCACCCAGGCGTCCAGGCCCCGGTCGGCCAGCGTCGTCAGCGCCACGTCCACCGAGCCCTGGGGCACCACGGCGACCATGCCGACGCCCATGTTCAGGGTCTTCTCCAGCTCCAGCCGCTCCACGCCGCCGAGCTCGCCGACCGTGCCGAACACCGCGCCCGGCGTCCACGTCGAACGGTCCACCGTGGCGTGCAGGTGGTCCGGGACGACCCGGGCCAGGTTGTTGGCCAGACCGCCGCCGGTGACGTGCGAGAAGCCGTGCACCTCGGTCGTACGGGTCAGCGCCAGGCAGTCCAGCGAGTAGATGCGGGTCGGCTCCAGCAGCTCCTCGCCGAGGGTGCGGCCGAACTCCGGCACCTCCCGGTCCAGCGCCCAGCCGGCCCGGTCGAAGAGCACGTGCCGGACGAGCGAGTACCCGTTGGAGTGAAGACCGGAGGACGCCATGGCGATCACGACGTCACCCTTACGGATGCGATCCGCGCCCAGCAGCCGGTCGGCCTCGACCACGCCCGTACCGGCGCCGGCGACGTCGAACTCGTCCTCGCCCAGCAGGCCCGGGTGCTCGGCCGTCTCGCCGCCGACCAGGGCGCAGCCGGCGAGCACACAGCCCTCGGCGATGCCCTTGACGATGGCCGCGACCCGGTCCGGGAAGACCTTGCCGACGCAGATGTAGTCGGTCATGAAGAGCGGCTCGGCGCCGCACACGACCAGGTCGTCGACGACCATGCCGACCAGGTCGTGGCCGATGGTGTCGTAGACGCCCATGCGCCGGGCGACGTCGACCTTGGTGCCCACGCCGTCGGTGGCGGAGGCCAGCAGGGGCCGCTCGTAGCGCTTGAGCGCGGAGGCGTCGAAGAGCCCGGCGAAGCCGCCGAGACCGCCCACGACCTCCGGGCGGGTGGCCTTGCCCACCCATTCCTTCATCAGCTCGACCGCGCGGTCGCCCGCCTCGATGTCGACTCCCGCCGTGGCGTAGCTGGCACCGGTGTTCTCGGACATGGCTGTGTTGTGTCCTTGCGTCGAATGCTTACGGGCGACGGAGCGCGTCGGCCGCGTCGGGGCCGCCGGCCAGCTCGGTCTCCAGAAGGTGCTTGCCGAGCAGCTCGGGGTCCGGCAGCTCCATCGGGTACTCGCCGTCGAAGCAGGCCCGGCAGAGGTTCGGCTTGGCGATCGTGGTCGCCTCGACCATCGCGTCGATCGAGATGTACGACAGCGAGTCCGCGTCCAGGGACTTGCAGATCTCGTCGACCGTCAGGCCGTTGGCGATCAGCTCCGCGCGGGTGGCGAAGTCGATGCCGAAGAAGCAGGGCCACTTGATCGGCGGCGAGGAGATCCGGATGTGGACCTCCGCGGCACCGGCCTCGCGGAGCATCCGGACCAGCGCGCGCTGGGTGTTGCCGCGGACGATCGAGTCGTCCACGACCACCAGGCGCTTGCCCCGGATGACCTCCTTGAGCGGGTTCAGCTTCAGGCGGATGCCCAGCTGCCGGATGGTCTGCGAGGGCTGGATGAAGGTCCGGCCCACGTACGAGTTCTTCACCAGGCCCGAGCCGTACGGGATGCCGCTCTCCTCGGCGTAGCCGACCGCGGCCGGCGTGCCGGACTCCGGGGTCGGTATCACCAGATCGGCATCGACCGGGGCCTCCTTGGCCAGCCGGCGGCCCATCTCGACCCGGGAGAGGTAGACGTTGCGGCCCGCGATGTCGGTGTCGGGGCGGGCGAGGTACACGTACTCGAAGACGCAGCCCTTGGGGCGGGCCTCGGCGAAGCGGGAGGCGCGCAGCCCGTTCTCGTCGACGGCGATCAGCTCGCCGGGCTCGATCTCGCGGATGAAGCTCGCGCCCACGATGTCCAGCGCGGCGGTCTCCGAGGCAACGACCCAGCCGCGCTCCAGGCGGCCCAGCACCAGCGGGCGGATGCCCTGCGGGTCACGGGCGGCGTAGAGCGTGTGCTCGTCCATGAAGACCAGGCTGAAGGCGCCCTGGACCTCGGGCAGCACCTTGCGGGCGGCGTCCTCGACGGACAGCGGCTTGCCGTCCTCGTCCACCTGCCCCGCGAGCAGCGCCGTCACCAGGTCGGTGTCGTTGGTCGCGGCGACCCTGGTCGCCCGCCCGTTGCCCTGGGGCAGCGCGGCGACCATCTCGGCCAGCTCGACGGTGTTGACCAGGTTCCCGTTGTGGCCGAGCGCGATGGAGCCGCTGGCCGTGGCGCGGAAGGTGGGCTGGGCGTTCTCCCAGACCGACGCGCCGGTGGTCGAGTAACGGGCATGCCCGACCGCGATGTGGCCCTGCAAGGAGCCGAGGGAGGTCTCGTCGAAGACCTGGGACACAAGGCCCATGTCCTTGAAGACCAGGATCTGGGAGCCGTTGCTCACTGCGATGCCCGCGGACTCCTGTCCGCGGTGCTGCAGGGCGTACAGCCCGAAGTAGGTGAGTTTGGCGACCTCTTCGCCGGGGGCCCAGACACCGAAGACGCCGCAAGCGTCCTGGGGGCCCTTCTCGCCGGGGAGCAGGTCGTGGTTGAGTCGTCCGTCACCACGTGGCACGGCACCGAGTCTAGGGCAGGTTCCGCCGTCGTCCGAACGAGGGAACCCGACAAAAGCGCGTTCTATGCGCGTAAACCCATGGGGCGCTTGGGCATGTGACCTTGGTCTAGGGACGCGGTCCGGGGTCTCGGGCAGGGTCTCGGGCCATGGCGGTCGGCTCGGCCGGGGCCCGGGGACACGGCGCGCGCTCGGCCGGACACCCGGGGTGCGGACGACCCCGCTCACGCCGGCCCGGGGGATGTGCCCGGTACGCGGGTACCGGCGGAACCGGCGGCGATGCGCCGGACGATCACCGCCACCGCCTCGGACAACTCGGGCAGCCGGGCCGCGGGGAACGCGGAAGCCGATCGCACGCGGCCGCGTCGGCACGAGCACCGGCACCGGCGGCACCGGCGCCTCATACGCCCTCCGGGGCCGGCTCAGCCCCGCAGGGGGAGGTACGGGGCCAGGTCGGCGCGCTCGCCGCTCGCGGAGACCGCGGCGGAGGCGAGGGCGTCCGCCCAGGACGTGCGGCCGGTGGCGAGGCGGATCCAGGTCAGCGGGTCCGTCTCGACCACGTTGGGCGGGGTGCCCCGGGTGTGCCGGGGCCCGGGCACGCACTGCACGGCCGCGTACG
This sequence comes from Actinacidiphila glaucinigra, assembly GCF_900188405.1. Classification (GTDB taxonomy): domain Bacteria; phylum Actinomycetota; class Actinomycetes; order Streptomycetales; family Streptomycetaceae; genus Actinacidiphila; species Actinacidiphila glaucinigra. Next base: position 572,867 of record NZ_FZOF01000002.1, read on the forward strand.
GCGGGACGCGGACCTCGACGGAGTTGCCGGGCACCGTGACGGCGAGGGTGTCCGCGAGGAGCCGTACGACGGCGGCGACGGCCTGCCGTTCCAGAGGGACGGGCACACCCGTCGCCCGGGCGAGGTCGTCGCTGTGGACGACCAGTCCGACGAGCCGGGTCACCAGGAAGTCCGTGGACCGCATCGCGCCGGGCGTGACGGCCACCAGGCGCTCGGGCGCCACCGCCTCGTCGAGCACCCCGGCGAGCCCCTGGGCGGCCTCCTCGAGGCGGCCGGCGGCGTCACCGCCCTCCGCGGCGCCCTCGCGGGGGCCGGCGGCAGGCGGGCCGGCGGCGCACGCCGCCGAGCGGGCCCACGTGGTGAGGTCGAGGTCCGCCTTCGCCGGGGCGGGCGCGGTCACCGCCCAGGCGACGGCCTCCACCTGCCGGGCGACGTGCACGAGCAGCGCGTGCACGTCCCACCCCGGCAGTCCGGAGGGTGCGGCCAGCTGCTCCTCCGTCAGTCCGCGGGCGGCCCCCAGGACGTGGCCGACCTGCGCGGTGAGCGCGGCGCGGGTCCTGGCGGGGTCGTAGGTGCGGGCCTTGCGGGCGGCGGGCGGCATGTCCGCAGCCTACGCGCCAGCCCGGCCCGCACCCCGACCCGTCGATCAGGCCTGGCGCGGGCGCTCGAAGGTGAGCAGCAGCCCCTGCACGGCGCCCGGGCCGATGCGGCCCTTGACGTCGGCCGAGGTGATCGCCTTCAGCTGCCAGCCGTCCTCGGCGTGCTTGTTGAGCGTCTTCTCCAGCTTGTCGTCGTCGATGGCGTCGCCTATCAGCGACTCGCGGAAGCTGACGACCTTGTACTCGTGCATCGTTGACACCCCTTGTCGTACCGGTGGTTGCGGGACGCACAGTAGTACCGCCGGTCGCGCGCTATGCAGGCCGGACCGGTCCCGCCGCCCGGTCGACGAGGGCGCCGCCCTCGGAGTCGGCGGACAGCAGCAGCAGTTCGGCGCCCTCGCACGGCGCCCCGAACAGCAGGGCCGGCCGCAGCCCGTCGTCCCGGAGCCCGGACGGGGTCTCGGGTTCGGGGTCCACCGGGCAGGAGAACAGCGCCCTGCGGCCCGCGTGGTCGTCGGCCGCGAACACCCATGTCCGGGCGTCCTCGTCCTCCCGGGTCAGCACGCGCAGCACCGGCTGCCCGCCGCGCCGCAGGGCGCCCGCCCGCATCCGGGCCGCCACGCCCGCGGCGAGCAGCGCGACGCCGGCCAGTGCCAGCAGGCGGGTCTGCGGCGGGACGGCGGCCGCGCACAGCAGCAGCCCGGACGCGATGCCGCCGAGGCCCCGGCGCAGCGGCGCGAGGGGTTCGGGGAGCGGAAGCCGCACGCCATGGGCGGCGTTGGCCGCGAGCAGCCGCTGCCTGCGGCGGACCCCCGTACGGTGCCGGGCACCGCCCCAGCACACCAGCAGCGCGGCGACGGCGGGGACCGCGGCCTGCGGTTCCACCCGCCAGACCAGGAGCGCGGCGAGCACCGGCGCCGACACGAGGGTGAGGCCGGGCAGCCTGAGGAGCCAGTACAACTGCACGGCGGCCAGCCCGTAGTGCGCCGCCCCGAAGGCCTCCGGGGCGGCGACGGCTGCGGCGGCCGCGGCCGCCGCGAGTGCCAGGGCGCCCCAGCGCGGGCGGGCCCACGCGGCGGGACGGCACGCCGCCCAGCGCACGGCGTCACGGCCGCGCCAACGGGGCAGTTCGCCGGGGGTATTGAGCTCGCTCACGCCAGGAGTATGGGGCCAACGACCGCGGCGCGGTCACGTGCCCCCGGCGGAGCGCCCCCGCGCCTGGCGGCACGGGGGCGCGTGGAGGGCGGACGGATCAGGCCAGAAGGGCCGGGATCGTACCCTCGTGAGCCGTACGGAGCTCGTCCAGCGTGATGCCGAACTCGCCCTGCAGCTCGACCGCGTCGCCGTCGACGACACCGATCCGCGTCGCGGGCAGACCGCGCGCGCCGCACATGTCGGTGAAGCGGAGCTCCTCGCTGCGCGGCACCGAGACGACCGCCCGGCCCGCCGACTCCGAGAAGAGGAACACGAACGGGTCGAGGCCGTCCGGCACGACCAGCCGCGCGCCGTTGCCGCCGCGCAGGCAGGACTCGACGACGGCCTGGATCAGCCCGCCGTCCGACAGGTCGTGGGCCGCGTCGACCATGCCGTCCCGGGAGGCCGAGATGAGGATCTCGCCGAGCAGCTTCTCGCGCTCCAGGTCGACCGCCGGCGGCAGTCCGCCGAGGTGGTCGTGGACCGCCTGGGACCAGGCGGAGCCGCCCAGCTCCTCCTTGGTGTCGCCCAGCAGGTAGAGCAGCTGGCCCTGGTCCTTGAAGGCGACCGGGGTGCGGCGCGTGACGTCGTCGATCACGCCGAGCACCGCCACGACGGGGGTCGGGTGGATGGCGACGTCGCCGGTCTGGTTGTAGAGCGAGACGTTGCCACCGGTGACCGGCGTGCCCAGCTCCAGGCAGCCGTCGGCGAGGCCGCGGCAGGCCTCGGCGAACTGCCACATCGCGGCCGGGTCCTCGGGCGAGCCGAAGTTGAGGCAGTCCGAGACCGCCAGCGGCTTGGCGCCGCTGGTGGCGACGTTGCGGTACGCCTCCGCGAGCGCCAGCTGCGCGCCGGTGTACGGGTCGAGCTTGGCGTAGCGGCCGTTGCCGTCGGTGGCGACCGCGACGCCGAGGTTGGTGTCCTCGTCGATGCGGATCATGCCGGAGTCCTCCGGCTGCGCCAGCACGGTGTTGCCCTGCACGAAGCGGTCGTACTGGTCCGTGATCCACGCCTTGGAGGCCTGGTTGGGGTGCGCGACCATGGTCAGGACCTGGGCGCGCAGTTCCTCGGCGGACCCGGGGCGCGGCAGCTTGTTGGCGTCGTCGGCCTGGAGCGCGTCCTGCCACGCGGGGCGGGCGTAGGGGCGCTCGTAGACCGGGCCCTCGTGGGCGACGGTGCGCGGCGGGACGTCGACGATCTGCTCGCCGTGCCAGAAGATCTCCAGCCGGTCGCCGTCGGTGACCTCACCGATGACGGTGGCGATCACGTCCCACTTCTCGCAGATCTCCAGGAAGCGGTCGACGTACCGCGGCTCGACGATCGCGCACATGCGCTCCTGCGACTCGCTCATGAGGATCTCCTCCGGCGAGAGCGTCGCGTCGCGCAGCGGCACGGTGTCCAGCTCGACCCGCATGCCGCCGGAGCCGGCCGACGCCAGCTCGGAGGTGGCGCAGGACAGACCGGCGCCGCCGAGGTCCTGGATGCCGGCGACCAGCTTCTCCTTGAAGATCTCCAGGGTGCACTCGATGAGCAGCTTCTCCTGGAAGGGGTCGCCGACCTGCACGGCGGGGCGCTTGGTCGGGCCGGTGTCGGAGAAGGTCTCGGACGCGAGCACGGAGACGCCGCCGATGCCGTCGCCGCCGGTGCGGGCGCCGTAGAGGATGACCTTGTTGCCGGCCCCGGAGGCCTTGGCCAGGTGGATGTCCTCGTGCTTCATCACACCGACGCACAGGGCGTTGACCAGCGGGTTGCCCTGGTAGCAGGCGTCGAAGACGACCTCGCCGCCGATGTTGGGCAGGCCCAGGCAGTTGCCGTAGCCGCCGACGCCCGCGACGACGCCCGGCAGGACGCGCTTGGTGTCGGGGTGGTCCGGCGCGCCGAAGCGCAGCGGGTCCATGACGGCGACCGGGCGGGCGCCCATGGCGAGGATGTCGCGGACGATGCCGCCGACGCCGGTGGCCGCGCCCTGGTAGGGCTCGATGTACGAGGGGTGGTTGTGCGACTCGACCTTGAAGGTGACCGCGTAGCCCTGGCCGACGTCCACGACACCGGCGTTCTCACCGATGCCGACGAGCAGCGCGTCGTTGGCGGGGGCCTTCTCGCCGAACTGGCGCAGGTGGATCTTGCTGCTCTTGTACGAGCAGTGCTCGGACCACATGACGGAGTACATGGCGAGCTCGGCACCGGTGGGACGGCGCCCGAGGATCTCGCGGATGCGGTCGTACTCGTCCTGCTTCAGACCGAGTTCGGCCCACGGCTGCTCGGTGTCCGGAGTCTCGGTGGCGTGCTTCACGGAATCGAGTGTCATGACGCGTGAACCAGCTTCTTGAGGATCGAGGTGAAGAATCCGAGGCCGTCCGTGCGGCCGGTCCCGATCAGCGACTCGACGGCGTGCTCGGGATGCGGCATGAGGCCCACGACATTGCCCGCGGCGTTGGTGATGCCGGCGATGTCCCGGAGCGAGCCATTGGGGTTCCAGTCCGCGTAGCGGAACACCACTCGGCCCTCCGCCTCCAGCTCGTCGAGGACGCGCTCGTCGGCGACGTAGCGGCCGTCGATGTTCTTCAGCGGGATGCTGATCTCCTGGCCCTGCTCGTAATCGGCGGTCCAGGAGGTCGAGTTGTTCTCGACGCGCAGCTTCTGGTCCCTGCAGATGAAGTGCAGGTGATTGTTGCGCAGCATCGCGCCCGGCAGCAGATGCGTCTCGGTGAGCACCTGGAAGCCGTTGCAGATACCGAGGACCGGAAGCCCGTCCTTGGCACCGGCGATGATCGACTCCATCACGGGCGAGAAGCGGGAAATCGCCCCGGCCCGGAGATAGTCGCCGTAACTGAATCCACCGGGCAGGACGACGGCGTCCACCTGGTGGAGATCCTTGTCACGGTGCCACAGCGGCACCGGTTCGGCGCCGGCGACGCGGACCGCGCGCTGGGTGTCCCGGTCGTCGAGCGTCCCGGGGAAGGTGACGACACCGATACGTGCGGTCACGACTCCACCTTCACGGTGAAGTCCTCGATCACGGTGTTGGCGAGGAAGGTCTCGGCCATCTCGCGGATACGGGCGAGGGCGGCGTCGTCGACCGGCCCCTCCAGTTCGAGCTCAAAACGCTTGCCCTGGCGGACGTCGGCGATTCCCTCGAACCCGAGACGCGGCAGCGCACGCTGCACTGCCTGGCCCTGGGGGTCGAGGATCTCCGGCTTGAGCATGACGTCGACTACGACGCGTGCCACGGTCACTCCCGGTGGTGTGCTGCGGTGAGATGTCCCCACCGTACCCCGCCGAAAAATCTACGCGGGTAGATATTCCAGGATGGTCACGGTATATCCACCGGCCGGATTGCCTCCGGGACGCCCGGAGGAATTGGCCGAGCGGTTGCGGCGAAAAAGACCGGACCGGTAAATGGAAAAGCATTGACCCCGGCCCTGAGCCTTCGATACAACAACGGGGCCAACGCAGGCCTCAGGCCTTCTCCATTGAAAGGACCGGCATCCATGGCGCAGCGCGTAGTGGTCACGCTCTCCGACGACCTCGACGGCGGTGAAGCGGCGGAAACGGTCTCTTTCGGCCTCGACGGCAAGTCGTACGAGATCGACCTGTCCGCCGGCAACGCCGAGAAGCTCCGTGAGGCCCTCGCGCCCTACGTCGAGGCGGGCCGCCGCCGCAGCCGGCTCGGCAAGGCCTTCAAGCACACCTCGCTCGCCCCCGACCCGGCCGCCGTGCGCGCCTGGGCGCTCTCCCGGGGCTTCGACGTGCCGCCGCGCGGCCGCATCCCCAAGAAGCTCTACGAGGCGTACGCCGAGGCCGGGTGATCCACCGGGCGGCGTCCCGGCCCGAAAGCGGGGGCGCCGCCCGGGAATCACCCGGAAGAAGCGATTGGACAGCGACCCCCGTTGATCCGCTAGAGTCTGGAGCACGCCGAGGGCAGGCCGAAAGGCCGGGCTCCCGGGCCACGCGGGTGTAGTTCAGTAGCAGAACATCCCCCTTCCAGGGGGAAGGCGCAGTGTGCGATCCCTGTCACCCGCTCTGATTGCTCGACCGATCCTGAGGATCGGGTACAGTAGTCGCCGTGCGGACGTGGCTCAGTTGGTAGAGCATCACCTTGCCAAGGTGAGGGTCGCGAGTTCGAATCTCGTCGTCCGCTCTTGAAAGAAGACCCCGGTCGAATCATCGACCGGGGTCTTCTTCGTTTTCCCGGCCGGCACCCGCGGTGTGACGGTGCCCACACGGTGGACACCCGAACTCCCCTCCGACGGGCGGTGATCGCCGCGACGCGGCGCCCCCGCGTGCTCCGGGGCGGATCCGCAGCGGGCGGCCCGAGCGCGCCTCAGGCGGCCCTGCGGTACGCGGTGGAACCGGAGTTGGCGTCCGCCGGTGAACACGGCGGCGGCCGCCCGCAGGCCCGCCAAGGGGCCCTCGCCCGCGCGGTGCGCCCCTGGCGGGCGCCGCGGGACACGACGCGGGACACGCCGCGGGCAACCCGCCGTGCCGGGGTGTGTGCCCAAGGCCCCGGGGGTTGGCTATAGTGGATGACGCACCGCACGGGAACGCGCGGAGCAGGCGGACGTAGCTCAGTTGGTAGAGCGCAACCTTGCCAAGGTTGAGGTCGCGAGTTCGAGCCTCGTCGTCCGCTCAACTGGAAGGCCCCGGTCGTGACGACCGGGGCCTTCGGTGTTCCTGGGACGGCTGGGCCGTTCGGCGTCGGCGCGGTCAGCGCACGCGGACGGCGCCCCCGCCTCACGCCCCTCTCATGCCCGCCTCACGCCCGCCGCGTACCCGCCGCATCCCCGCCGCACGGAGAGAGGCGGCGGGCACGCGGGCCGTGGACGGGCTACCAGCTGAGGCCGGTGAGCCGCTCGTACGCCTCGATGTACTTGGCGCGGGTCTGCTCCACCACCTGCTCCGGCAGGGGCGGCGGGGGCTGCTCGCTGCGGCGGTCCCAGCCGGACTCGGCGGAGGTCAGCCAGTCGCGGACGAACTGCTTGTCGTAGGAGGGCTGGGCGTGGCCCGGCTCCCACAGGTCGGCGGGCCAGAAGCGCGACGAGTCCGGGGTCAGCACCTCGTCGGCGATGGTCAGCACGTCACCGTCGAAGCCGAACTCGAACTTGGTGTCCGCCAGGAGGATGCCGCGCTCACGGGCGATGTCCCGGGCCCGGCCGTAGACCGCGAGGGTGCTCTGGCGCAGCTGCGCAGCGGTCTCGGCGCCGACCCGGCGGGCGACCTCCTCGTAGCTGACGTTCTCGTCGTGCTCGCCCACCTCGGCCTTGGTGGCCGGGGTGAAGATCGGCGCGGGCAGTTCCGAGCCGTCCACCAGGCCCTCGGGGAGGGTCACCCCGCAGACCGTGCGGTCGGCGTTGTACTCGAGCAGCCCGGAGCCGGCCAGGTAGCCGCGCGCGACGCACTCGACGGGGATCATGTCGAGCGGCTTGCAGATGGTCGTCCGTCCCTCCCAGTCGGCGGGGGCGCCTTCGGGGAGCTCGGTGGACAGCACATGGTGCGGCACCAGGTCGGCGATCTGGTCGAACCACCACAGCGACAACCGGGTCAGGACGCGGCCCTTGTCCGGGATCTCGGTGGGCAGCACCCAGTCGTACGCGGACATCCGGTCACTGGCGACCATCACCAGCTCCCCTGCCTCGTTCTGGTACAGCTCGCGCACCTTGCCGGTGTGCAGGTGCACCAGGCCCGGTACTTGCGCGGGCTCGGGCTTGTGGACGAATCCGGACATGGGTCCTCCCCGATCGGCGGTTCGGTTCCCGATTCTCCCGTACCGGTGCCCGTCGGGCGCGACGCGGGGTCAGCCGTGCTTGCAGATGTGGTCCAGGAGGTTGGCGGTGGCGCGCTGGATGCGGGGGTCGACATGGCCCGGGCGGTCCAGCGCCGGGGACCAGGCGAAGGTGCCGGAGGCGAAGACCAGGGCCCCGCCCGGCGCCCGGTACAGGGAGGTCTCCTGGTGCGCGCGGCGGCCCGCCGAGTCCTCGTACGGGGAGTGCGCGAGCAGGATCCGCTCCATGTAGTCGGGCAGCGGTGTGCGCGGGAAGTAACGGTCCGCCTCGCCCGCGACCAGGCCCGGGATCTCGTCGCCCTCCTCGGCGCCGGTGGCCTCCCACAGCCAGTGGCCGGCGTTCCGCACCACCAGCGGGGACGGTTCGGGCACCCGGCCGGCGTACTGCACGCCGATCAGCAGCTGTTCGGGCTCGCCCATGTCGCGCCACAGGGCGCTGCGGCCCGGCGGGAAGCCGCGGCGCTTGCGGCAGCTGAGCAGCCGGTCGGGGTCGCCGGACGGGGAGGGGCCCAGCTCGGTCTGCCAGTACATGGTGTTGGCGGACAGGAAGACCAGTGAGGTGCCGCCGTCCCGGGCCGCCTCGACGGCGCGCCGCATGGGCACCGTCCAGTACTCGTCGTGACCGGGGAAGACCATGCCCCGGTAGCGCGAAGGATCGATCCGCCCCGCGTGCAGGTCGCGGGCGTCGGCGTAGGCCAGGTCGTAGCCGTAGCGCTCGGCCCAGCGGATGAAGTCGTAGGCGTGGCCGACGTGCAGCGGGAGCCCCGCGCCCGCGTACGGGCGGTCGAAGGAGACGGTCACCGCGGCCTCCTCCTCGCCCAGCAGGCGGCCCTTCTCGTCCCACGCGTGGTACAGGCTGGCGCCCGTGCGGCCGTCCTCGGGGTAGAGGTTGTACGCCTGCCAGGTGACGTCGGGCAGCAGCAGGAGCAGATCGGCCGGCCGGTCGTCGCGCACGGTGAACGGGATGTGGCTGCGGTAGCCGTCCTGGGTGGTGAGGACGGCGACGTAGGCGCCGGGCTTCCAGTACGAGGGCACCTGCAGCCGCCAGGACTGCCACCAGTGGTGGCAGGAGACCGTGCGCCCGGCCGCGAGCGGTGTGGGCTGGACGATCCCCGACAACCGGGGGCTGGAGGTGAACTGGGCGGCGCCGTCCCCGCCGTAGTGGCCGATCCGGTAGACGTCGATGCCGAAGATCTGCGGCGGGTCGACGGTGATCCGGAAGTCGATGGCGTCGCCGGGGGCCACGGAGGCGCCCGGCGCGAAGCCCTTGACCTGGCACCGTACGTCGTCCGCCGCGCGCGGACCGGGTACGCGGGGCGTGCGCCCCACGGTGCCGCCCGGAAAACCCCCGGGTTCCCCGCGGCTGGCCGCCAGGTCGACGTACCAGGGCACGACCTGGCCGGTGTCGTCCAGATACTGCTCCGCACCACGCAGCCACGGCACCGGGCCCTGCCCGAAGGGGTCGGTGACCCCGTGCGCCAGTGCCCCGGACTGCCAGCGGCGGACCTGCTCCTTCACCACGATGGTCCCCTCCTCGTCGTCCCCCGAGGTGGTGTGCATGTGCGCACATCCAGCACATCACACAATGCGCTGACTTGGTTACTGTTCGTGGTGCATTATCGCCAGGATTTCACGCCGGGGCGGACAAACCCCGCCAATTTTCCGTCAGATGAGCCGTATCGGCTTCTCGGGGCGTACGCCCACGGCACTGAGCCAGGAACGCAGCGGGGCGGCGTCGCCGTTCTCCACGAGCCGGAGCACGGGCCAGGCCAGGTCTCCCTTGCGCACCCCGCCGACCAGCAGGGCCGGTCCGTCCAGCCAGTCCAGGCCCGGGGCGGCGCCGGCGGTGTCCACCGCGGCACAGCAGACCATCGCGGTCACGTGGTCGGTGAGCAGCTCGCGGCCGGTCCGCGGCGGGAGCAGATGGTAGACGGGCGTGAAAGCGCCCTCGGGCGGGACCTCGCCGGCAGACTCCTCCCGCACGGCCGCCTCGCGCACGGCCTCCTCACGGGCCACGTGCCGGGTGATGCGGGCCGCCAGCTCCTCGCCGCCGCCCGCGGAGAGCCGCTCCAGCACCCGGGCCAGGGTCGCCCGCCCCGGCTCGCCGCAGTCGTCCACGGCGCTCCTCGACCCGCCGGAGGGCACGGATATGCGCCGGCTCCCGGGGACCCCCGCGGGCTCGTGCACCTCGTCCAGGACGCTGACCAGGCGGGAGGCGTCGCTGCGCCAGATGCGGTCCACGACCTCCTGCGGGTAGGTGTCCCAGCCGACGGGCGCCCACTCGGGGCCGGACCGCCGAGGGCCGCCGTGGAACAGCCGGGCGGCGAGCAGCGAGGCCGCCTCGTCCACGGTGCCGGGCTCCTCCAGCAGGTCGCACGCCGGGCGCTCGCCGAGGCGGGTCTCGAAGCCCTCGGCCAGCCGGTCCCGCCGGGACAGCTCGGTCAGGGCCGCGACCACGCCCGCGTCGAGGCGGGACGGCCAGCGCCCCATGCGCCAGGCGGGCAGCGCGACCCGGGTCAGCAGCCGGTCCCACCCCGCGTAGGCCAGCCCCACCTGCTCCTGGGCGACGATGCGGAGCCCGTAGTCGACGGCCTGGGCCCGCTCGGAGGCGGAGGCGGCCACCGCGCGCTCCATCTCCGCCGCGTGTGCCCGGCAGCCGCGCAGCAGCAGTCTGGCGACCCAGCCCAGGAACCCGTACGCGGGCCGGCGCAGGAGGCCGACCGCCGAGGGCTCCCGAGGGGCGGTGGCCACGCCGACCGCGGCGTCCAGGCCGCGCACGAAGCGGCGGGCGGCCGCGATGTCCGGATCGGCGGCCGGGCCCGTGCCCGCCACGACCGGGGCGAGCAGGGCGCGCAGCTCGGCGACCCGCATCCACCACATGAACGGCGAGCCGATGACCAGCGCGGGCGCCTCGGTCTGCGCGCTGCGCCGCCGCCGGTGGGTGCGGTCCTCCAGCCAGCTGTCGCAGTCCGGGGTCAGTTCTATCGCCGAGGGGGCCGGCACCTGCAGGCGAACGGCCAGGTCACGCACCATGCGGTACAGATCGGGGGCGGACGCCTCGGAGACGGCCACGGTCGGGCTCACGGCCGGCCTGGCCCGTACGATCACCGCCGCGACACCGGCCGCGAGCAGCAGCACGAGCAGCGCACCCGCGACCACCGCCCAGCGCAGCACCTCGGACGCGTCGCCGACGATGCGGCCCGTCGCGCCGCCGACCAGCAGTACGACCGCCACCGCCGCGGGCAGCAATGCGACCGCCAGCGCGGCGCTGCGGATGCGCAGGACGGCGAGCGCGCGTGACCGCGCGTGACCCTCACCTGCTTCCCCGGCCAACGGTGTGCTCACCCCCAAGCTGCTGACGCGACTGCATGCCCCCACTGTCGCACCGCCCACCGACGCCGCAATGCCGGTAGGGCCGATAGTGCGGTGACAGCGGGGTTCCACAGTGCGCTTGCCGGGCACAGTAGTTGGGCTCGGGGCTCACGTCAGCAGGATGGCGAAGGCATCACCCCTTGGAGTGGCCTTGCCCGCTGATTCAGGCCTGGGCGGCCTTCTCTGCGATATCCGAACGGTGGTGCGAGCCCTTCAGCCCGATACGTCCCACCGCCAGGTAGGCGCGCTCCCTGGCCTCGGCCAGATCGGCACCGGTGGCCGTGACGGACAGTACGCGGCCGCCGGCGCTCACCACGCGGCCCTCCGCGTCCGCCTTCGTGCCCGCGTGCAGCACGTAGGCGTGCTCGTCCCGCTCCGCGACCTCGTCCAGGCCCGTGATCGGGTCGCCGGTGCGCGGGGTGCCGGGGTAGTTCTCGGAGGCGACGACCACCGTCACCGCGGCGCCGTCGCTCCAGCGCAGCGGCGGGAAGTCGGCCAGCCGGCCGGCGGCAGCGGCGCGCAGCAGGCCCGCCAGCGGGGTCCTCAGCCGGGCCAGCACGACCTGGGTCTCCGGGTCGCCGAAGCGCGCGTTGAACTCGATCACCCGCACACCGCGCGAGGTGATCGCCAGCCCCGCGTACAGCAGTCCGGCGAACGGGGTGCCGCGGCGGCGCAGCTCGTCGACGGTCGGCTGGAGCACCGTGCGCTCCACCTCCTCGACCAGCCGCGGATCGGCCCACGGCAGCGGGCTGTACGCGCCCATGCCGCCGGTGTTGGGACCCTCGTCGGCGTCGTGGGCGCGCTTGAAGTCCTGCGCGGGCTGCAGCGGGACCACCGTCTCGCCGTCGGTGACGGCGAACAGGGAGACCTCGGGGCCGTCCAGGTACTCCTCGATGACGACGCGCTCGCAGGAGTTGGCGTGCGCCCGGGCGGCCTCCAGGTCGTCGGTCACCACGACGCCCTTGCCCGCGGCCAGGCCGTCGTCCTTCACGACGTACGGGGCGCCGAAGGCGTCCAGCGCGTCGTCCACCTCGGCGGGGGTGGTGCACACGTAGGAGCGGGCGGTCGGCACGCCGGCCGCGGCCATCACGTCCTTGGCGAACGCCTTCGAGCCCTCCAGGGCCGCGGCCTGCCCGGACGGACCGAAGCAGTCGATGCCGCGGGCGCGCACGGCGTCGGCCACACCCGCCACGAGGGGGGCCTCCGGGCCCACCACGACGAGGTCGGCGCCAAGCCGCTCGGCGAGATCCGCCACGGCCGCGCCGTCCAGGGCGTCGACCGCGTGCAGCTCCGCCACCTCGGCGATGCCGGCGTTCCCGGGCGCGCAGTGCAGCGACTCCACGTCGGGGTCGAGGGAAAGGGCACGGCACAGGGCGTGTTCGCGGGCTCCGCCGCCGATCACAAGCACGTTCACGGTGCCCAGGGTATCGGCTGACGCCGTCCGCCCCGCGGGCCGGTCGCCACGGCTGCCGGGTCACTCTTTCGGGTGCCCGCGGCGCGGACCCATACCTGATCAAGCAACTCGTAAGGGCGGAAACTGCCGGATGACGCTCGCGGCGTCAGCCGTTCGGCGGTAAGAAGGTGCCTCGTCATCGGAAGTCGCGAGGGAGCGTGCAGGTGAGCCAGCCGGACATGTATCCCGAGGAGGTCCCCCGGGAGGAGCCGAAGCGGCGCGCGCTGCACAGGCAGGAGGACCTGCGGGCGCTGCCGTTCCCGCTCGGCGACTGGGGGGAGCCGGCCGAGCGGCTGGAGGAGCTCTACCGCTGGGTGGAGGCGGACGCCCTGCGCGCCGTCGAGTGGTACCTCGCCGACCGCCTGCGCAAGCGCCGCTGGGCCCGGTCGCTCCGGGTCGGCGCGGCCCTCTTCGCGACGTCCGGCGCCGTCCTGGCCGTCATGGGCGCGGGCGGCCGCATCCGCTGGGCGTACGCCGCCCTGGTGCTGGCCGTCGTGTGCGTGGGCCTGGACCGCTACCTCGGGCTGACGGCCGGCTGGATGCGGGACATGGCGACCGCCCAGGCCGTGCAGCGCCGGATGGAGGCGCTGCGCTTCGACTGGGCGTCCGAGTCGGTCCGCGAGGTGCTGGGCCCGACGGAGGGGACGGCGGCCGAGGCCGCCGAGCGCTGCCTGTCGGTGCTGCGCCGCTTCAGTGAGGACGTCTCGGAGCTCGTGCGCTGCGAGACCGCCGACTGGATGGTGGACTTCCGGGCCGGCGCCGCCCCGCTGCGGACCCAGTCCCTCACCTGGGCGGGGAGCACCCGGGGCACGGAGGGCGCCCCGTCCGGCAGCGGCGGACGGTTCCCGCTGCTGCCCGGCGGACGGCCGAGCATGCCGCGCCAGCGCCCACCGGAGGGCCCCCGCGCGAGCTGACCGCCGCCGGGAGCGCCCCCGGGCCCGGGCCTAACTGAAGACGATCATCGAACCCTGACCCAGCGCACGCGTCGCCGCCGCGTGCAGCCCCAGCCATACGTGGCGCTCCCGCGCGAAGGGGCTGCCGTCGTGGTGCGCGGGCGGGGCCGCCGGCTCCTCCAGCTCGGTGGGTCCGGCGGGCGGCGCCGGGGCGGGCGGCGGATTGCGCGGGTCGATGCCGATCACCGGGGCGACGAAGTCGAGTTCGCGCAGCAGGCCGTGGGCGGAGCCCAGCGGGCCCCCGGCGTCGAGGAGTTCGTCGTTGACCAGCGGGTGGGCGAAGTCGAGGGGGACGTACGCGCCCGCGTGGTCGTAGTGCCAGACCAGGTGCGACTGCTGGGCGGTGGTCTCGAACATCTCCAGCAACTGCTCGTAGTCGCCGCCGAGTTCGTCGACCGGGGCGACCGCGAGGCCCTGGATGTGCAGCAGGTAGGCGCGGCGCAGGAAGTGCAGCGCGTCGTAGTCGAAGCCCGCGACCGGGGCCACGTCGCCGGACAGGCCCGGCATGTAGCTGTAGACGGGCACCGGGGGGAGGCCGGCGTCGTTCAACGCCTTGTCATAGCGGGCGATCTCCTCGGCGAACGGGTTGTCGGGGCTGTGGCAGAGCACGTCCACCAGGGGAACCAGCCACAAGTCGCAGGCCACAGGCGCTCCAAGTCCTTCCGTGCGTGGTCGGACCAGCGTAGTGGGCGGCGGCCGTTCCTACCGGCCCGCTGCCAGTCGCCGCATGAGCGCGAGGGAATGGTCGTCGAACTCCTCGACGACGCGCTGGGCCGCCTCCGTGTCCCGCTTCTCGATCGCGGTGACCAGGGCCACGTGGTCCGACCAGCACAGACCCGCCACGTCCGGCCGGCCGCGCAGATAGGGCACCGCGTACACCCAGGTCTGGGTGCGGATCCGGTCGAGGAACTCGCCGACGTGGGCGTTGCCGGCCAGCGCGGTCAGCTCGCGCCAGAAGCGGATGTCGTAGCCGATGAGGACGTCCAGCTCGCCGGCCCGGGAGGCGCGCGACGCCGCCTCGGCCCGGCGCCGAACGGAGGCCAGCTCCTTGGGGTCCACCTCGCGCATGCCGCGCGCGGCGATGCGGCGGAAGATCCCCTCGACGACGAGGGTGCGCGCCTCGACCATGGAGCGGAACTCGGCGTCGGTGAAGCGCCGCACCTGGAAGCCGCGGTGGTGCTCGACGTCGAGCAGCCCCTGCGCCGCCAGGTCGACCAGGGCCTCGCGGACCGGGGTGGCGGACACGCCGTACAGCTCCGCGATCTCCTTGACCGTGAAGTGCCGCCCGGCCGTCATCCGCCCGGTGAGCACCTCGTCGCGGAGCGCGTCGGCTATCTGCTGCCGCAGACTGCTCCGTCGGACGGTTCCGCCCGCTGGGCCTTCCGGCATGCCGGTGCCTCCCTACAAGATGTGGCGGTGCGCTTACGGCTCCGCCACACCTTATGCGAGGCCGGGCCGCGAGTGGTCCACACCTGTGGTGCGGCTCACCCACGGCCCGGGCACCCGCCGGGGCGCGCTCAGCGCGTGTGCTCGTCGGCGACGGCCAGCGCCGCGTCCAGGAGCGCCAGCCCTTCCTTGGCCTCGGCCTCGGTGATGTTGCAGGCGGGCACCACATGGGTGCGGTTCATGTTGACGAACGGCCACAGGCCGCTCTTCTTGCAGGCCGCCGCGAAGGCCGCCATGGGGGCGTTCGCCTCGCCTGCCGCGTTGTAGGGGACGAGCGGCTCGCGGGTCTCCCGGTCGCGCACCAGCTCCACCGCCCAGAAGGCGCCGAGGCCCCGCACCTCGCCGACCGAAGGGTGGCGTTCGGCGAGCTCCCGCACACCCGGGCCGATCACCTTCTCGCCGAGCGCGGCGGCGTGCTCGACGACGCCCTCGTCCTCCATCACCCGGATCGTGGCGACGGCGGCGGCGCAGGCCAGCGGGTGGCCGGAGTAGGTCAGACCGCCCGGGTAGGGGCGGGTGGCGAAGGTCGCGGCGATCTCCTCGCTGATCGCGACACCGCCGAGCGGCACATAGCCGGAGTTGACGCCCTTGGCGAAGGTGAGCAGGTCGGGGATGACGTCGAACCGCTCGGCGGCGAACCAGCTGCCGGTGCGGCCGAATCCGGCCATGACCTCGTCGAGGACGAAGACGATCCCGTACCGGTCGCAGATCTCGCGGACGCCGGCCAGGTACCCGGGCGGCGGCACCATGATGCCCGCGGTGCCGGGCACCGTCTCCAGGACGATCGCGGCGACGGTCTGCGGGCCCTCGAAGACGATGGTGTCCTCGAGGTGCTGCAGCGCGCGGTCGCGCTCCTGTTCCTCGGTCTCCGAGTGGAACGGCGAACGGTAGAGGAACGGCGCCCAGAAGTGGACGACGCCGGCCGAGCCGCTGTCGGAGGGCCAGCGGCGCGGGTCGCCGGTGAGGTTGATCGCGGCCGAGGTGGCGCCGTGGTACGAGCGGTACGCGGAGAGCACCTTGGGGCGGCCGGTGTGCAGCCGGGCGAGCCGTACCGCGTTCTCGACGGCCTCGGCGCCGCCGTTGGTGAAGAAGATCTTGTCCAGGTCGCCGGGCGTGCGCTCGGCGATCAGCCGGGCGGCCTCGGAGCGCGCCTCGAGGGCGAAGGCGGGCGCGAAGGTGACGAGCTTCGCGGCCTGCTCCTGGATGGCGGCGACGACCACGGGGTGCTGGTAACCGATGTTGGTGAACACCAGGCCGCTGGTGAAGTCCAGGTAGCGGTTGCCGTCGTAGTCCCAGAAGTACGCGCCCTCGGCCCCGGCGACCGGCAGCGGGTCGATCAGGCCTTGCGCGGACCAGGAGTGGAAGACGTGGGCGCGGTCGGCGGCCTTGACGGCGGCACCGGTCTCGGGGTCGGCGAAAGGAGGGGTCATGCGCCCAGGCTAGGCAACGGCCCGGGCGCACGACATTGGCACCCTGTATGACGGTGGCCACGCGCGCCGACAGGTTGTAGCGCGCGCCGCCGCCGTCGCTCAGAGGAAGGAGTTGATCTCGATGGTCTCGGTGCGGCCGGGGCCGACGCCGATGGCCGAGATCGGGGCGCCGGACATCTCCTCCAGCGCCTTGACGTACGCCTGGGCGTTCTTCGGCAGGTCGGAGAAGGTCTTCGCCTTGCTGATGTCCTCGCTCCACCCGGGCAGGGTCTCGTAGACCGGCTTGGCGTGGTGGAAGTCCGTCTGGCTGAACGGCAGTTCCTCGACGCGCTTGCCGTCGATCTCGTAGGCGACGCAGACCGGGATCTGCTCCCAGCCGGTGAGCACGTCGAGCTTGGTGAGGAAGAAGTCGGTGAGGCCGTTGACCCGGGTCGCGTAGCGGGCGATCACCGCGTCGAACCAGCCGCAGCGGCGGTCGCGGCCGGTGGTGACGCCGCGCTCGCCGCCGATGCGGCGCAGCGCCTCGCCGTCCGCGTCGAACAGCTCGGTCGGGAACGGGCCGGCGCCGACGCGGGTGGTGTAGGCCTTGAGGATGCCGATCACCCGGTTGATCTTGGTGGGGCCGATGCCGGAGCCGGTGCAGGCGCCGCCGGCCGTCGGGTTCGACGAGGTCACGAAGGGGTACGTGCCGTGGTCGACGTCCAGCAGGGTGCCCTGGCCGCCCTCGAGGAGGACGACCTTGCCCTCGTCGAGCGCGGTGTTGAGGAGCAGCGTCGTGTCGGCGACGTAGTCCTTGATCTGCTCCGCGTAGCCCAGGTACTCCTCGACCACCTGGTCGATGCTGATGGCACGGCGGTTGAAGATCTTGATCAGGACCTGGTTCTTGTCGTGGAGGGCCGCCTCGACCTTCTGACGGAGGATCGACTCGTCGAAGAGGTCCTGGACCCGGATGCCCACGCGGTTGATCTTGTCGGCGTAGGCGGGGCCGATGCCGCGGCCGGTGGTGCCGATCTTGCGCTTGCCGAGGAAGCGTTCCGTCACCTTGTCGAGCGTCTGGTGGTACGGCGTGATCAGGTGCGCGTTACCGCTGATGACGAGCTTGGACGTGTCGACGCCGCGCTCGTTCAGCCCGCTCAGCTCGGAGAGCAGGACCGCCGGGTCGACGACGACCCCGTTGCCGATGACCGGGGTGCACCCCGGCGACAGGATCCCGGAAGGCAGGAGGTGGAGCGCGTACTTCTGGTCGCCGACGACGACCGTGTGGCCGGCGTTGTTGCCGCCCTGGTAGCGCACCACGTAGTCCACGGAGCCACCGAGCAGGTCGGTGGCCTTTCCCTTGCCCTCATCACCCCACTGAGCACCGAGCAGCACAAGTGCGGGCACAGGCGTACACCCCTTCCGGGCGGGGCATGTCCAACGTGGCTCCCCATGGCGGGGAGAGCCGTCGGACCGGTGCCCCGGAAATAGACGAAGCCCCTGGCGCAAGGCAGCGCAAGGGGCTCTTGCACCGAGATGTTACCTGAGGAAGGACCAAGGTGTCGGCTCAGCGACCGTCCGGGCAGCCCCTGCTCGTGGTCATCGACCCTGCCGCCCGCGTCATGGACGGCGAATCCGTACGCATCGCGAAGGACGTGCTGTGCGGGGGAGCGCCCTCCGTGAAGATCGCTCTTCCGGAGTCCGAGGAGGAGGCCGTCCGGGTGCTGGAGCACCGGGGCCGGCGGCGCCCGGTGGTCGTGGGCGACGACGCGGCGCTGCTGCGCACGGTACGGACGCTGCACTCGGCCCGGGGTTTGGGCGAGGCCGTCGTCGGCCTGGTGCCGGTCGGACGGCGCACCGGGCTGGCGCGGGCGCTGGGCGTGCCGGGCGGGGCGGTGAGCGCGGCGCGCGCGGTGCTGGACGGGGCGGAGCGCGAGCTCGACCTGCTGCTCGACGACAGCGGCGGCATCGTGCTGGGCGCGCTGCGCATCGGCTCGGCGACGCCCGCCTGGTGGACGCCGGTGGAGCGGCGGGCCCGCTCACTGGCCCGCACGCTGAGCCTGAACGGCCACTCCCCGCACCTGGGGCTGGGGATGCGCGGCGGCCACCGGCTGCGGATCGAGGCGGACGGGGTGGTGCTGGCCGACCTGGACGACTGCGTCGAGGAGGTGTCGGTCTCCACGGCGGTGCCCGGCGTCGCCGAGGTGCTGGTGCGCAGGGAGGGTGTGGCGCCCGCGGGGCCGGTGCACGCCCGGAGCGTCACCGTCTCCGGCCGGGACTTCCGCTACACGGCGGACACCGCGCCGGCCGGCCCGGTCCGGCGCCGCACCTGGACCGTGGTGCCCTCGGCCTGGCGGCTGACCGTCCCGCGGTCGGCCTACTAGGCCGACCGGAGGGTCGTCACAGGACGCCCTGTTCGCGCAGTTCCGACTTGCGCTCGCGCCAGCGGGCCATCATGTCCACGAGTTCGTCCTGCAGGAAGTCGAAGAAGGCCGCCGTCTCCGCGAGCCGCCGGCCGGCGGGGGTGTCGGGGCCGAGGGCGTCGATGCCGGAGCGCAGGGTGCCCTCCCAGCGGGCGAGTACCTGGTCGCGGCGGGTGAAGGTCTCGTACCACTGGTCGCTGTGCACCCGGTAGCGCTCGCGCCGTGAGCCCGGCTCGCGTTCGCGGGTGAGCATGCCGACCTGCGCCAGGTAGCGGACCGCGCCGGAGACGGCGGCCGGGCTGGCCTGGAGCCGTTCGGACAGCTCGGCGGCGCTCAGCACGCCGGTGTCCGAGGCGAGGAGCGCCGCGAACACGCGCGCCGCCATGCGCTGCATGCCCGCCTCGACCAGCTCCGCCGCGAAGCGCTCGACGAACGTCATCGGCTCCAAGGAATCCTCCGCCACCGTCATCGCCTCCCGTCCCGAAGTTTATACACTTCCTTAACTTCACAAATTTGTGAATCTACTGTACGTTCGGAATCATGACGAAGGCAATCAGTGTGGCCGGACTGCACAAGTCCTTCGGCCGCACGCACGCGCTGGACGGCCTCGACCTGGCCGTCGAAGAGGGAGAGGTGCACGGCTTCCTGGGGCCCAACGGCGCCGGCAAGTCCACCACCATCCGCATCCTGCTCGGGCTGCTGCGGGCGGACCGGGGGGCCGCCGTGCTGCTCGGCGGCGACCCGTGGCGCGACGCCGTCACGCTGCACCGGCGCCTGGCCTACGTCCCGGGTGACGTCACCCTGTGGCGCAACCTCAGCGGGGGCGAGGCCATCGACCTCCTGGGGCGGCTGCGCGGCGGGCTGGACGAGGCGCGCAGGCGGCAGTTGCTGGAGCGCTTCGAGCTGGACCCGACGAAGAAGGGGCGGGCGTACTCCAAGGGCAACCGTCAGAAGGTGGCGCTCGTCGCCGCGTTCGCCTCCGACGTGGACCTGCTGATACTCGACGAGCCCACCTCCGGCCTCGACCCGCTGATGGAGGAGGTCTTCCGCGAGTGCGTCCGGGAGGAACGCGACCGCGGCCGGACGGTGCTGCTCTCCAGTCACATCCTCGGAGAGGTCGAGGCGCTGTGCGACCGGGTCAGCATCATCCGGGGCGGCCGCACGGTGGAGACGGGGAGCCTCGGCGAGCTGCGGCACCTCACCCGCACCTCGGTCACCGCGGAGCTGGCGGGCCGGGCGGACGGCCTCGGCGGGCTGCCGGGCGTGCACGACCTCGAGGTGCGCGGCGACCACGTGCGACTGCAGGTCGACACCGACAAGCTCGACGCCGTGTTGCGGCGGCTGGGCGAGACGGGAGTGCGCAGTCTCACCAGCACTCCGCCGACGCTGGAGGAGCTGTTCCTGCGGCACTACGAGAACGGCCCCGACGGCCCCGACGGCCCCGCCGACCCTGCGGCCCCGGCCGTCGCCACCGGCGCCCTCGCGGCGGACGCGGAGGCCCGGCGATGAACGCCCTCACCGGGACGGGCACGCTCACCCGGCTCGCCCTGCGCAGGGACCGCGTCATGATCCCCGCGTGGGTCGTGCCGATCGCGCTGCTGGTCGCGTCCACCGCCTCCGCTTTCGGCGGCCTCTACGACACCCCGGAGGAACGCGCCGGGGTCGCGGCGAGCACCGCGGGCAACGGCTCGCTGCGCGCCCTGTACGGGCCGGTGTTCGACACGGGCATCGGCGGCCTGACGGCCTGGCGCATGATGGCCTTCGGCTCGGCGCTGGCGGGCCTGATGGCGATACTGCTGGTCGTCCGGCACACCCGGGAGGAAGAGGAGGCCGGCCGGCTGGAGCTGGTCGGCGCGGGCGCCGTCGGACGCCGGGCGCCGCTGGCCGCCGCCCTGGTCACCGGCTTCGGCGCGTCCCTGCTCCTGGGGCTGCTGGTCACCCTGGCCCTGCTCGGGCAGGGCACGCGGGGCGCGGTCGCCTTCGGGATCGCCTTCGCCGGCGCGGGCTGCTCCTTCGCGGCGGTCGCGGCCGTCGCCGCGCAGTTGACGGAGAGCGCCCGTGCGGCGCGGGGCATCTCGGGCGCGGTCCTCGGCCTCGCCTTTCTGACACGCGCCGTCGGCGACGCCGGGAGCGGCACCCTGACCTGGCTCTCGCCGCTGGGCTGGGCGGAGAACATCCGCCCCTTCGCGGACGAACGCTGGTGGGTGGCGGCCCTGTTCGCGGTCTGGGCCGCCGGTCTCGTCACCGTCGCCCACGCCCTGGTGGCCCGGCGCGACATCGACGCCTCCCTGCTGCCGCCCCGCCCCGGTCCGGCCGCCGCCGGTCGCCGTCTGCGCACCGCTCAGGGGCTGGCCTGGCGGCTGCAGCGCGGCTCCCTGTGGGGGTGGACGGCTGGCTTCGCCGTGGGCGGTGCCGCGCTGGGCGGGCTCGCCGACGGAGCCGCCGACCTCGTCCGGGACAACGAGCGGCTCGCCGACGTCATGCGCGACATGGGCGGCGCCTCCGGGCTGGTCGACTCCTATCTCGCCTCCATGACCGGGGTGATGGGGATGATCGCCGCGATCTACGCAGTCCAGGCCGTGCTCCGGCTCCAGGGCGAGGAGAACTCCGGCCGCGCGGAGCCCGTCCTCGCCACGGGGGTGGGCCGGGTGCGCTGGGCCGCGGGCCATGCGCTGCTGGCCTTCGCCGGTTCCGTCCTCCTCATGGCCGTCTCCGGCTTCACCATGGGGCTCGGCTACGGGGCGACGACCGGCGACACCGCGGGTCAGATAGGCCGGCTGACCGGGGCGGGCCTAGTGCAGCTGCCCGCGGTCTGGTTCGTGGCCGCGGTGGCGCTGCTGCTGTACGGCGCGGCGCCGAAGGCCGCGCGGGCGAGCTGGGGGGTGGCGTCGCTGACGCTCGCCACCGGGCTCTACGGGCCCGCGCTCAGGCTCTCGCCCTGGGTGATGGACCTGTCCGTCTTCACGCACCTGCCGAAGGTGCCCTCGGCGGACGTCACCGTGGCCCCACTGGCGGTGCTCACCGTGCTGGCCCTCGCGCTCGCCGCCCTGGGCCTCGCGGCGCTGCGCCGGCGCGACATCACGGCGTGAGCCGCGGGACCGGCGGCCCTAGGCCGTGTCGTCAAATGCCCTCCCCCAACCTTCGGCCGGGGGTGCCCCCACTAGGCGACGCTCCCCCAGCTCCGCTGGGAGGTGCCCCCACGCTGCGTTGTCGAATCGTCCGAGTAGCCCACTACGAGCGACTCTCCGCCTTGCGATGCACCGCACCTGGGGGCACCGCCCAGCGTCAGCTGGGGGAGCTCATGTGACGACACGGCCTAGCAGGTGACGCGCAGCTCGCGCAGACCCCGGATGACGTAGCCCTCGTTCCAGGCGGGCTCCGCCACGAGCTCCAGCCGCGGGGCGCGGCGCAGCAGCGCGGTGAAGGACGCGGCCAGCTCGATACGGGCCAGCGGCGCTCCGAGGCAGTAGTGGATGCCGGCGCCGAAGGTGATGTGCGGGTTGTCGGCACGGGAGAGGTCAAGCCGGTCGGGGTCGGCGAAACGCTCCGGGTCGCGGTTGGCGGAGCCGAAGAGCAGCGCCACCTCGCTGCCGCGCGGGATCACCGTGCCGCCCACCTCGATGTCGTCCAGCACCCAGCGCTCGAACATCTGCAGCGGGGTGTCGAAGCGCATCAGCTCCTCGATCGCCGAGGGCAGCAGCTCCTCCGGTGCCGCCCGCAGCTCCGCCAACTGCGCGGGGTGCCGGAACAGCGTCCACCAGCTGTTGGCGGTGGTGTTGACGGTCGCCTCGTGGCCCGCGTTCAGCAGCAGCACGCAGGTGGAGACCATCTCCTGCTCGCTGAGCCGGTCGCCCTCGTCGTGCGCCGCGATCAGCGCGCTGATCAGGTCCTCGCCGGGCGCCTTGCGGCGTTCGGCGATCAGTTCGCGCAGGTAGGCGGAGAACTCCTCGCTGGCGCGGACCGCCTTGCGCGCGGCCTCCTCGGAGGGATTGAGCTCGAACATCCCGACGATGTCGGCCGACCAGGGCCGCAGCAGGTGCCGGTCAGCGGCCGGTATCCCCAGCATCTCGGCGATGACGGCCACCGGCAGCGGCTCCGCGACCATGGCGACGAGGTCGCCGCCGCCCTCCGCGACCAGCCGCTCCACCAGTTCCCCGGCGAGCCGCTGCACGGTCGGCGTGAGCCGCTCGACCGTGCGCGGGGTGAAGGCCTTGGAGACCAGCCGCCGGATACGGGTGTGGTCGGGGGCCTCGAGGTCGAGCAGACCGTTGCCGTTGAGCGTGGTGAAGGGCTCGTGCTCCGGCGGCGGCGCGGTACGGCCGAACTCCTCGTGGGTGAAGCGGTGCAGATACGTCCGCCCGAGCCGCCGGTCCCGCAGCAGCGCGCTGACGTCCGCGAAGTGCGGGATGAGCCACTGCCCGCTCGGCTCGAACCAGTGCGCGCGCCCCTCGGCACGCAGCCGGGCGTACGCCGGGTAGGGGTCGGCGACGAACTGCGGCGACCAGGGATCGAAGGCGGTGGCGGTGCTGCTCATGTGCGGAGACTACCCTCCGCCCGCTCAGCCGCCCGGGGTGACCAGCCGCGCCTCGTACGCGAAGACCGCCGCCTGGGTCCGGTCGCGCAGCCCCAGCTTCACCAGGACCCGGCTCACGTGGGTCTTGACCGTCGACTCGGCGACCACCAGATGGTCGGCGATCTCCGCGTTGGACAGCCCCTGGGCGACCAGCACCAGGACCTCCGTCTCACGTTCGGTGAGCTCCCCCACCCGGTCCTGGGCGGGCGGCCGGGGAGTGCCCAGCCGGTTGAACTCGGTGATCAGCCGCCTGGTGATCGCCGGGGCGAGCAGCGCGTCGCCGGCCGCCACGATCCGCACGCCGTCCGCGAGCTGGCGGGCCGAGGCGTCCTTGAGCAGGAAGCCGGACGCGCCCGCGCGCAGCGCCTGGTAGACGTACTCGTCGAGGTCGAAGGTGGTCAGTACCAGCACCTTCGCGTCGGCGTCCGCGGCGACGATCTCCCGGGTGGCCTCCAGCCCGTTGAGCTCCGGCATGCGGATGTCCATCAGCACGACGTCCGGCCGCAGCGCCGCGACCTGCTCGACCGCCTGCCGCCCGTCGACGGCCTCGCCGACGACCTCGATGTCCGGCTGGGCGCCCAGCAGCACCGAGAAGCCCTCGCGGACCATCATCTGGTCGTCCGCGATCAGCACCCGGATGATATCGCCGCTCATGCGCGCTCCCCGGGGACCGGGATGAACACGGTGACCTCGTAGCCGCCGTCCTCGGCCGGCCCGTCGGTCATCTCGCCGCTCAGCATCGCCACCCGCTCCCGCATGCCGGCGATCCCGTGCCCGGCGCCCGGCGAGGGCTTGACCAGCCCGCGCGGCGGGCCGTTGACGACGCGCAGCCCGAGCCCGCCGAGTACGTAGCTGACCTCGACCCGGGCGGCGGCGCCCGGCGCGTGCCGCAGCGTGTTGCTCAGTGCCTCCTGGATGATCCGGTACGCCGACAGCTCCACGCCCTGCGGCAGCTCGCGCACCGCGCCGGTCACCGTCCGCTCCACGTCCAGCCCCGCCTCGCGCACATTGGCGACGAGCCGGTCGAGGTCGGCGAGGGTCGGCTGCGGCGCGTCGGGGGCCTGGTAGTCCTCGGCGCGTACGACGCCCAGGACGCGGCGCAGCTCGGTCAGGGCTATGACGGCGTTCTCGCGGATGATCGAGAAGCTCCTGGTCAGCTCCTCGGGCGGGTTCTCCACGCGGTACGGCGCGGCCTCCGCCTGGATCGCGATCACGGACATGTGGTGGGCGACGACGTCGTGCAGTTCGCGGGCGATGGTCGTGCGCTCCTCCAGCAGCGTGCGCCGGGTCCGCTCGACCTCGGTCACGGCGACCTGGGCGGCGACCTCCTGCCGGGACTGGCGCAGCCCGCGCACCGCCGACACGACCGACAGCACGACGGCGGAGAGGAAGATCATGATGAACGGGTCCGAGCCGTACATGCCCGACAGCGGCTGGAAGACCAGCGCCAAGGCGGCGGTGAGCAGCCACATCTCGGCGGCCACCCGCGCCCGGGTGCGCGCCGCCACCACGGCCAGCACCGTCAGGTGCGCGACGAAGCTCGTGTCCGTCCACGGGTAGGTGGACGACCACGATTCACCGGTGAACACGCCGGTGAGCACCGTGGCCCCGACGGACAGCCACCACGCCCCGATCGGCCGGAACATCGTGGTGAGCAGGGGCACGGCGATCAGCAGCGCCAGCACCAGGCCGCCCGGCCCGCCCTGGCTCTCCAGCGAGACGAACATCAGGAAGAAGGTGAAGGCGGTCAGCGCCGCGTGCGGCAGCCAGCGCCCGTACCCCCGGAGCCTGCGCGGCACCAGGGCGAGCAGCGCGTGCCCTTCCCGCAGCGGCGCCATCGGCCGGAAGGCGAAGGCGTCGGTGATCAGGTCGTGCCGCAGCCCGCTGAGGGCGCCGCGGGCCATGCGGAGCTCGGTCCGCAGCGAGGTCTGGCTTGTCTCGGTCACGCTCTCACGGTAGGGACTCCGTACGTCGCCGTCGTCACCTGCGAAGACGATGTACCGGCGTCATCCTCAAGGAGGACCCCCACGCGGGAGGAGGCCTCACCAGGCGAGCTGGGCGATCTCCTCGGCGACCACGGCCGCCGCGTCCGCCGCCGGGTCGATCACCGGGAAGTGGCCCACCCCCTCCAGCAGGGTCAGCTGGACCTCCTCCCCCGCCTTCGCCGAGGCCGCCGCGAAGGCCTCCGCGACCTGCGGCGGGACGACCTCGTCGCAGTCGCCGTGCACGACGGTCACGGGGATGCCGGTGGGCAGCAGCGCGGCCGGGTCGGTCTCCGCCCGGCGCCCGGCGAGCAGTTCGGGCCCGCCGAGGAGCTGGGCGACCGCTCCGGAGCACACGTCGTGCGCGACGGCGGCATCGAAGTCGGCGATGGGCGCGAGCGCCACCACCCCGCGCAGCGCCGGCGCGACGGGGCGGTGCCAGCGCGAGCCGGCCGGCAGTACGTGCCGGGCGGCCGCCCACAACGCGAGGTGCCCGCCCGCCGAGTGACCGGTCAGCACGATCCGCCGGACGTCCACGCCGTCCGCGCCGAGGGCGGTCACGGCCAGCTCCGGCACCGCGTCGGTGGCGGCCGCGACGTCGTCGAAGGTGTCCGGCCAGCGGCCCGCGGCCGTACCGCCGTTGCCCCGGCGGTACTCCACCGAGGCCACCGCGAAGCCGTGCCGGGCGAGCAGAGCGGCCAGCGGCGAGACGTGCGTCCTGTCGTAAGCCGCCCGCCAGGCGCCGCCGTGCAGCAGCACGACCAGCGGCCCCGGACGGGTGCCGCCGGCCGCGTGCCGCGGGCGGTAGAAGTCCACGACCTGGTCCGGGTGCTCACCGTAGGCGGCGGTGGCGTCCGGCGGGACGGGGGCGTGCGAGAACGCGGACGCCTCCTCGGCCGCGATCCGCTCCGCGGGGTCCCGCGGAGCGGACTTCGGCCCCACCGCGTCGGCGCGGCCGTCGGCCCGTGCCGGAATGGTGTCGCTCGACGAGGTGGGGTCGGACATGCGTTACCGCGTTCCTTCCAGGACCTGGGCCAGCACCCGCGCCGCCCGCTCCGCGTCGGCGAAGCGCGTGTACAGCGGGGTGAATCCGAAGCGGAGGATATCCGGCTCACGGAAGTCGCCGACGACGCCCCTGGCAATCAGCTCGCCCATCACCGCGCCCGCGTCGGAGCAGCGCAGCGCGACCTGGCTGCCCCGCTCCGCGTGCTCGGCCGGGGTGACCGACCGTACGACGCCGTCCGGCACGTACGCCGCGACGCACTCCAGGAAGAAGTCGGTGAGGGCCAGGCTCTTGGCCCGGACGGCGTCCAGGGACACGCCGTCCCAGACGTCGAGGGCCGTGTCCAGCGCCAGCAGCGACAGGATCTCCGGGGTGCCGACCCGGCCGCGGACGCTGCCGTCGGCGGGCCGGTAGGCGGCCTCCATCGCGAACGGGTCGCGGTGGGAGTTCCAGCCGGGCAGCGGGGAGTCGAAACGAGGCTGCAGGTCACGGCGGACGTACAGGTACGCGGGCGCGCCGGGGCCGCCGTTGAGGTACTTGTACGTGCAGCCGACGGCCAGGTCCACGCCGTGCTCGTCCAGGCCGACCGGCAGGGCACCGGCCGTGTGGCAGAGGTCCCAGACCACCAGGGCGCCGGCCGCGTGCACGGCGGCGGTGGTGCCCGGCAGGTCGTGCAGCCGGCCGGTGCGGTAGTCGACGTGGTTGACCAGCGCGACGGCGGTGCGCGGGCCCGCCGCGGCGGCGATGTCCGCGGCGTCGACCGCGCGGATCGCGCACCCGGTCATGCGGGCCGCGGACTCCGCGATGTACCCGTCCGTGGGAAAGGTGGTGGCGTCGACCAGCACCTCGTCGCGGGCCGGGTCGGCCTGCTGCGCCATCCGGACGGCGCCGACGACGGCCTTGAAGACGTTGACGCTGGTGGAGTCACCGGCCACGATCTGGCCGGGGGCGGCACCGGTCAGCGCTCCGATGCGGTCGCCGATCCGCTCCGGCGCCGTCCACCAGCCGCTCTCGGTCCAGGAGCGGATGCGCAACTGCCCCCACTCGCGCCCGACGACGTCGGCGATGCGGTCCTGCACGCCCGCGGGCAGCGCGCCCAGGGAGTTGCCGTCCAGGTAGACGGTGGCGTCGTCCAGGACGAAGCGGTCGCGGAGCTTGGCCAGCTCGTCGGTCGTGTCGAGACGGGCGGCCTTCGCCGCGGGGGACTCGGTGGGCTTCGTCGCGTCAGACATGGCTGCGGGCCGTCCAGAGCTCGGGGAACACGTTCTTGGTGGCGCGCTTCTCCAGCCAGGAGACCCCGGCGGAGCCTCCGGTGCCGGTCTTGGCGCCCATCGCGCGGCGGGTCGCCACCAGATGGTCGTTGCGCCAGCGCCACACCAGCTCGGCCACCTCGGTCAGCGCCTCGCCCAGCCGGACGAGTTCGCTCTCCTGGTCACCGGAGTAGACGGCCTGCCAGGCCCGCTCGACGGCCGGGTCGGCCTCGTAGCGCTGCGAGAGGTCGTCGCGCTGCGGGATGTCGTGGCCGCGGCGGGCCATCAGCCGCAGCACCTCGTCGTAGAGGCTGGGCTCGTGCAGCGCCTTCTGCAGTTCGTCGTGCACCCGCGGCGCTCCGCGGTGCGGGACCAGCATCGACGCGGACTTCTCGCCGAGCAGGAACTCCATGCGCCGGTACATCGCCGACTGGAAGCCCGACCCCTCGCCCAGGGCGGCGCGATAGGCGTTGAACTGCGCCGGGGTGAGGTGGGCGATCGGCTCCCAGGATGCGTTGAGCGACTGCAGTTCGTAGGTGCTGCGCTTGAGCGCGGCCAGCGCCGTCGGCAGGTCGTCGGCCGCGAGCGCACGGGAGGCGGTCTCCCATTCGTGCACGATGACGGTGAACCACAGCTCCATGACCTGGGTCGTCACCAGGAAGACCATCTCGCCGGGGTCGTCGGAGCGGGGGTGCTGCAGATGGGTGAGGACGTCGGCCTGGACGTAGTCCTCGTACGGGGTGGTCCCTTCGAAGTCCAGGTTCGGGGCCTCGGGGGCCGCCTGGGAAACGTCGGGGCGGTGGGACATCGGTGTCTCCGTGGATACGAGCTACCAGGTAGCGGTCTGTCCCGCACGCCGTCGCGGCGGGACCCCGGTCCCCTCGGGCCCGCGCTCTACCGGCGCCGGGCCCAACGGGCATCATGCGTGGTCAGAGCGCGGTACGGCAAGACCTGCCCGGCGGCACGCCGGGCAGGTCGCGGGTGGATGCCGTGGTCGACGGCGGGGCGGTGGCTCAGCCGAGGGTGTCGGCCGCGGTCTGCGAGGAGTCCCGCAGGAAGGTGCTGCAGCGCTCGTACTCCTCCTGCTCGCCGATCGCCTGGGCGGCCCGCGCCAGGGCGTGCAGGGCCCGCAGGAAGCCGCGGTTGGGCTCGTGCTCCCAGGGCACCGGACCGTGGCCCTTCCAGCCGTTGCGGCGCAGCGCGTCCAGGCCCCGGTGGTAGCCGGTGCGGGCGTAGGCGTACGACTCGACGACCCGGCCGGCCTCGAAGGCGTCGTCCGCGAGCTGCGCCCAGGCCAGGGAGGACACCGGGTACTTGGCGGCGACCTCGGAGGGGGCCGCTCCCGAGGCGAGCAGCTCGCGCGGCTCGGGGTCGTCGGGCAGGTTCGTCGGGGGCGGTCCCCCGAGCAGGTTCTCGTTGATGGCCATGGGTTCCAGTATGGCCGGGGCCCGGCCCCTCCACGTGGAAGGGCCGGGCCCGGTGCGTGCCGCCGTGCGGGGCGGTTACTTGAGCCTGGTGCCCGCGGAGCGCAGGTCCTGGCAGGCCTCGTGGACGCGGGCGGCCATGCCGCCCTCGGCCAGCTTGCCCCAGCTGCGCGGGTCGTAGGTCTTCTTGTCGCCGACCTCGCCGTCGATCTTCAGCACGCCGTCGTAGTTGCGGAACATGTGGTCCGCGACGGGGCGGGTGAAGGCGTACTGCGTGTCGGTGTCGATGTTCATCTTGACCACGCCGTTCTCCAGCGCGGTGGCGATCTCCTCCTTGGTGGAGCCGGAGCCGCCGTGGAAGACGAAGTTGAACGGGTCCTGCTTGCCGAACTTGGCGGCGACGCCCTCCGCGAGCTCCTTCAGCAGCTCGGGGCGGAGCACGACGTTGCCCGGCTTGTAGACGCCGTGGACGTTGCCGAAGGAGGCGGCCAGCAGGTAGCGGCCCTTCTCGCCCAGGCCGAGCGCCTCGGCGGTGCGGATGGCGTCCTCGACCGTGGTGTAGAGCTTGTCGTTGATCTCGTGGGTGACGCCGTCCTCCTCGCCACCGGTGGGGGTGATCTCCACCTCGAGGATGATCTTCGCCTTGGCGGCCTCGGCCAGCAGCTCCTGGGCGATGGCCAGGTTGTGGTCGAGGGTCTCCGCGGAGCCGTCCCACATGTGCGACTGGAACAGCGGGTTGCGGCCGGCCGCCACACGCTCCTGGGAGATCGCCAGCAGCGGGCGCACGTAGCCGTCCAGCTTGTCCTTCGGGCAGTGGTCGGTGTGCAGCGCGATGTTGACGGGGTACTTCTCGGCGACGACGTGCGCGAACTCGGCCAGCGCCACCGAACCGGTGACCATGTCCTTCTTGTACTGGCCACCGAGGAACTCCGCGCCGCCCGTCGAGATCTGGACGATGCCGTCGCTCTCCGCCTCCGCGAATCCGCGCAGCGCGGCGTGCAGGGTCTGGGTCGAGGTCACGTTGATGGCCGGGTAGGCGAACTTGCCGGCCTTCGCCCGGTCGAGCATCTCGTTGTAGATCTCGGGGGTTGCGATGGGCATGTGTCCGCTCCTTGTGATGTGCGGGTTGTTCGGTGAGTGACCCTGACCTGGGATCGACGTCATCGTCGCCCCCATCTTGGCAGACTCGCGCGAGAGCTCCACACACTGCGCACCACGGACATACCTCAGGGGTGAAGGGTTTCACGTGAAACCCTTCACCCCTGAGGAAAAGCGCAGGTCAGACGACCAGTCAGCCCAGGTCGAGATCGTCCAGACCGAACGCGCGGACGTACGGAAGACCCGCCTCCGCGATGGCCGGAGCGGCGCCCCGCTCGACGATCACAGCGACGGCCACGACCTCGGCCCCGGCCTCGCGCGCGGCCTCCACGGCGGTCAGCGGCGAACCGCCCGTGGTCGAGGTGTCCTCGACGACCAGCACCCGCCGGCCCTTGATGTCCGGCCCCTCGATGCGCCGCTGCATCCCGTGCGCCTTCTGCGCCTTGCGCACCACGAAGGCGTCCAGCCTGCGGCCGCGGGCCGCGGCGGCGTGCAGCATCGAGGTGGCGACCGGGTCGGCGCCCAGGGTGAGTCCGCCGACGGCGTCGAAGTCCAGGTCGGCGGTGACGTCGAGCATCACCTGGCCCACCAGCGGAGCGGCCTCGGCGTCCAGCGTGATCCGGCGCAGGTCGATGTAGTAGTCGGCCTCGAGACCCGAGGAGAGGGTCACCTTGCCGTGCACCACGGCCTTGTCCTTGATCTGCTGCAGCAGGGCATCACGCGCGTCGCTCATGGTCAGGAGCCTAGCCCAGCGGCTCCCAGGCCCAGGTCGCGCGGACCTCCAGCGGATCGATCGGGGTGACCAGGCGCGGCGCGGTGTTCAGCCCGTTCGGGGGACCCGACTGCGGCTCCACGCAGATGGCCGGGGGCTGTTCGTCGTAGACGACCACCCACTCGGCGGGGCTGGTGATCCGCAGCCGCAGCTCGTCCGGCCAGGTCAGGGTGACGTCCACACCGTCCGGCATGCCGAAGCAGTCGTCCCAGGGGCGGGGCTTGGTCTCCACCCGGCGGCCGGTGGGCAGGTGGTCGTCGCCGCGCTCCTCCATCCAGCCGGGGGTGAAGTCGATCAGGGCGTCCTGCCCGCCCCGGCCGAGGTTGCGCAGGAACCAGGGGTGCCAGCCGGCCTGGGCCGGGAAGGAGTCGTCCGTGGTCTCCACGCTCATCGTGAGGTCGAGGCGGTCCTCGGACAGCTCGAAGCGCTGGCTGACCCGGCCCTTGTACGGCCAGGGCTCGGCCAGGTCGTAGTAGAAGCAGGCGCTGCCGCCGGTGGTGCCCGGGGCCGTCCGCCAGGCGACGTGCCGGCCGGTGCCGTGGATGGCGTGCGGGCCCGCGTCGCGCGGCATCTGGTGCAGCACCCCGCCGTTGCGGAACTGCCCGTCCCTGGTGCGGCCGCACCAGGGGACCATCGGGAACGACCCGAAGTTGGGGCCCTGCCGCAGCAGCTCGACGCCGCCGACCGTCAGCGAGCCGACACGGCAGCCGAGATCCGGAAGGATCGTCAGCCGTGCCGCTCCGGCTTCGAGTCGGACAGCGTGCTCGTCGTCTCGCCCGTCAGGGGTCTCATCCGTCGCCACGGATCAGACCCTACGGGAACGAACGCCTGCGCCGCCGCAGCACCCGCCCCGCGACCACCGCGGACAGCAGCAGCGCCGCCGCGGCCGGCGCGTAGCGGCGCAGCGAGGCGGTCGCGGCACCGCTCTGCGGTGCGGGCACCGGCGCGTAGCGGCCGCGCGGCGGGGCGTGGTCGACCTCCTCGGCACTGCGGCCGATCAGGGTGCGGCGGGCGTGCGCGGCCTCGGCGGGCAGGTCGATCCCGGCCGGGTCCTCGGGCACCCCGGCCGCCGCGCCGCCCGCGGGCGGCACCTCCCCGGCGGCCTCACCGTCCGCGTCCTGCGGCTCGGGGAGTTCCTGCATTTCCTGCAGCTCCTCGGCGTCGTGCCCGGCGAACTCGTCGAGCTGCGCGGGCAGGTCGTCGGTGAGGTCCTCTACGGTGTCCGCCGCGGAGGGCTCGGCGGGGGACTCGGGCGCCCCGGCCGGGGCGTGCTCCTCCAGGTCCGAGGTGAGCGCCGCGACGAAACGGTCCAGCAACCGGTGGCCCGCGGCGGTGACCGTCGCCTCATCGTGGTCGGCGAGCCGCCCGTCGGCCTGCACGGAGCCGGTGACGGTGAGCAGCGCGCCGCCCGACACGCCGTCCACTCCGAGCTCCAGCGCCAGCTTGACCGTGCCCGCGCCGCGCGCCTCCACCGCCTCGCCCTCGACGGCGAGCCCGCCGCCGCGCGGCACCAGCCGCAGGGTGCCGCGGTAGGTGATGGTCGAGCCGCCGATCCGGAGCCTCAGCCGGCCGGCGAGCCCGTCCTCGGCGCCGGCATCGCGCTGGAGGCCGGGCACGCAACGGGCCACGCGCTCCAGATCGGCGAGGGACCGGCGAATGGTTTCGGCCGGAAACGGAACGAACACCTCATGCGGCTCCATGCCGCGAGCCTAATCCGCCGGGCGGCCCTTCGGTGCCCTTTCACCGCCGGTTCGCCCTCACCCGGAGCGCGGATGCATCAGTGTCGACGGGGGCACGTCGCGCAGCGGTGCGCGCTCGGCACGCCGGGCCGCCGAGGCGAGCGCCGCGGGGGACAGCGACCGCGGCCGCGGCGCGTCAGCGGCGAGCCGCAGCGCCGGGGCCCGGAGCGGGGCGGCGAGGACGAAGCCCCAGTCCTCGTCGCCGCGGCCGGTGCCGATCCAGTAGTCGGCGGTGCGCAGCCCGGCCGCGCGTACGCTCGCGTCGACCGTCCAGAAGCCGCGCCGGTCGGCACCCGGTGCGCCCGCGTGCACCGCGAGCCGGCCGCCCGGGGCCAGCGTGCGCCGGACCAGTCCGTAGAACTCCTGCGAGTACAGCTTCGCGCTGCGCGAGATCCCCGGGTCGGGGAGGTCGGCGAGCACGACGTCGTACCCGCCGGACGGCCGCGGCGGCCGCTCGCGCCGCAGCCAGTCGAAGACGTCGGCGGCGGCCACGCGGACCCGGGTGTCGCGGTAGGCGTGCCGGTTGAGCCGGGCCAGCGCGGGATCGTCCCGCGCCAGGGCGACCAGTCGGGCGTCGGGGTCCACGAGGGTCACCGAGCCGACCTCCCGGTGGCGCAGCACCTCGCGCAGCGCCAGCCCGTCACCGCCGCCGAGGATCAGCACCCGGCGGTGCCGGCCCGCCATCGCGGGGTGCACCAGCGCCTCGTGGTACCGGTACTCGTCGCGGCCGCGCACCCGCAGCCGGCCGTCGAGGAAGAGCTGCAGCGGCGCCGCGGTGAGCACGACCTCCTGGACGCCGGTCTGCTCGGCGAGCCGCACGTCACCGCCGTACACCGCCTGCCGGGCGGCCCGCTCGAAGGGCCCGGCGGTCCAGGCCGCGCCCGCGAGCACCGCGAGGACCACGACGTTGGCGGCGAGCAGCCGGGCGCGGGCACGCGGCGTGATGTCCCCGCGGAAGAGCCAGAGCACGATGGCGCCGCCCGCCACGGCGTTGACCGCGCCCGTGACGAGCGCCCCGGTCAGCTGGCCGTAGCAGGGGAGCAGGAGGAAGGGGAACGCGAGGCCGCCGACCAGCGCGCCCACGTAGTCCGCGGCGAAGAGGTCGGCGACGGCACCGCCCGCGTCCTGCCGCCGGATCCGCTGGATCAGCGTCATCAGCAGCGGGATCTCGGCGCCGATGAGCACACCGATGGCGAAGGCGAAGACCGCCATCGCGGGCCGGGACTGGCCGAACCACGCGAAACTCGCGTACAGCGCCATCACCGAGAGCCCGCCGACCAGCGCCAGCGCGATCTCGACGGCGGCGAAGCCGATGGCCGGCGCGCAGCTGAGCCGCTTGGCCAGCAGCGAGCCGACCCCCATGGCGAAGACCATCACGGACAGCACGATCGACGCCTGGGTCACGGAGTCGCCGACCAGGTACGAGGCGAGGGCGACCAGTTCGAGTTCGTACACCAGGCCGCAGGCGGCGCAGACGAAGACCGCGGCCAGGACCAGCGCCCTGGCCGCGGCCGGCGGGACCGGGAGCCGCGGCCGGCGGAAGCGCGGGGCGGCCCTGGCCGTACGGGAGGCGGACTGGTCGATCATGACTGCACGCTATGTCAGGTTTTTGGCGGTCCACGTCACCCACAGGGGTGCAATTCGTGTCACGCGGCGGCGCGTTGACGCCGCGCCGGGCGCTGCCGTACCACCGTGCTCACGGCTGCGCGCTGAGGGTCGAACGGGTCGCCACCAGCCGTCCTTCCTGGGGGTACGCGTGCCAGGTGCGCCACAGGACGCTGCCGCCGCGGTACTGCAGCAGCATCGCGGTGAAGGCCAGCGGATCACCCGGGAAGGTCCCCGCCAGGCCGTTGGGGTGATCGGCCACGAGGGCGAGCAGCTCCTGCGCCCGGCCGGCGAAGCACCCGCGGGAGAGCGTCTCGATCCGCGCCGCGAACTCGTAGTCCCAGCCGGCGATCCGCCGCGCCACGCCGAACGGCAGCGGCGCGCTGCTGCCCGGCATGCAGGCGACGGTCTCCGAGCAGCGGCCGCGCGGCGAGTCCAGGATGACCTGGTGGGATGCCCCGAGCAGCCGCAGCTGGACCTGCACGCGGGGCGCGGCGGGCACGGCGGGCACGGCGGCGGTGCCGGGCAGCTCGCGGTCGAGCACGGCGAGCGCCGGCAGTTCGTCCTTCCCCAGACACCAGGCCAGGTCGCCGGCGCGGGTGTCGGTGTAGGCGGTCTGAAGCGTGGTGAGCATGAAGTCGGCTCCGCAGGCACATCGCGAGCAAGCGAGGGAAGGTCACGGGCATGGGGGGAGAGGACGCGCCGACCCGCGCCTGTGGGGGAGGACGTCCGTCGGCTCGTGCCCACGGGGGGTCGGTGAATACGCAATCATGAATGGCGCGTCGCCTTCAGCGTTTTTACCCATCTCCACCCGCTTTACATCCCCAAGGGCATCCCCAAGGGCCCGGACGGGTTCAGGTGTTCACTACAAATGCGCCCGACGGGTGAACAACCCGCCGGGCGCATATGCGATTCGGCACGGGCAATACGCAATTTCGTATCGTCAGCTTCCGCCGCCGCAGCCGCCGCCCCCACCGCACGAGCTGCCGCCTCCCCCGCACGAGCTCCCGCCGCCGCAGGAGTGGTGGCCTCCCCCGTGGTGGCCACCGCCTCCCCCGTCCCCGGAACCCGAGTCCCCCGCCCACCAGCTCATCCCGCCACCGGCCTCGGCCGCGGCCGCGCCGGAGCCGTGCGAACGCCGCCGCCGGTGGCCGCGGCTGGTGTTCCACACCACCAGGACGAGCAGCCCTATCGCGCCGAAGACCAGCAGAATGATGAAGGCCTCCATCGTTCCCACCCCCGTTTTCCTTGCTTTCCGTTGTGCGACGGTGATGCCCCCGCCGTCCGGGGACGAAAGCAAAGTTGAGGAAGTCCAGAGGTTCGGCGGAGGATGGCGGTCATGACCTCCTCGCGACCTCCGCTCAACCGCGCACTCGCCGAGTTCGGGACCACGATCTTCGCCGAGATGTCCGCCCTCGCCGTCCGTACCGGTGCGATCAACCTGGGCCAGGGCTTCCCGGACACCGACGGTCCTGAGGAGGTGCGCGAGGCCGCCGTACGCGCGCTGCGCGACGGCCGCGGCAACCAGTACCCGCCCGGGCCCGGCGTGCCCGAACTGCGGCAGGCCGTCGCCGAGCACCAGTCGCGCTTCCACGGGCTCGGCTTCGACCCCGACACCGAGGTGCTGGTCACCGCGGGCGCCACCGAGGCCATCGCGGCCGCCATGCTCGGGCTGCTGGAACCCGGCGACGAGGTGATCGCCTTCGAGCCCTTCTACGACTCGTACGCCGCCTGCATCGCCATGGCCGGCGCCCGGCGCGTCCCGCTCACCCTGCGCGCGCCGTCCTTCCGGCCGGACCTGGACGCCCTGCGCGCGGCGGTCACCCCGCGGACCCGGCTGCTGCTGCTGAACAGCCCGCACAACCCGACCGGCATGGTCCTCACCCGCGAGGAGCTGGCGGCCGTCGCGGAGCTGGCCGTCGAGCGCGACCTGATCGTGGTCACCGACGAGGTCTACGAGCACCTGACGTACGAGGCCGAGCACGTGCCGCTCGCGTCCTTCCCGGGGATGCGCGACCGCACGGTGACCATCTCGAGCGCGGGCAAGACGTTCTCGTTCACCGGCTGGAAGGTCGGCTGGGTGACGGCCTCCCCCGCCCTGGTCAGCGCGGTGCGGGCGGCCAAGCAGTACCTGACGTACGTGAGCGCGGGACCGTTCCAGTACGCCGTGGCCGAGGCCCTCCGGCTGCCCGACACCTACTACCGGGACTTCCGCGAGGACCTGCGGCGCAAGCGGGACCTGCTCTCCGACGGCCTGGAGCAGGCCGGGTTCCGGGTCTTCCGCCCGCAGGGCACGTACTTCGTGACCACCGACATCCGGCCGCTCGACGAGAAGGACGGCCTGGCGTTCTGCCGGGCGCTGCCCGAACGCTGCGGGGTCGTCGCGGTGCCCAACGTGATCTTCTACGACGACGCGGAGGAGGGCCGCAGCCTGGTGCGCTTCGCCTTCTGCAAGCGCGAGGACGTGCTGCGGGAGAGCGTGGAGCGGCTGCGCCGGCTCTGAGGCGGCGCGGGGAGCGGAACAGGGCAGCCCGCCCGCGCACGCCCGCTCAGCGGCGGTCGCGTGGCGGACGGGCTGCCCCGACGCGGTCGGTGTGCGCGTCCGTGCGGGGCGGGCTCAGTCCTCGCCGTCGCCGTCGTCGTCCGTGGACTCCGCGTCCTTCTCCAGTCCGAGGGCCTCGAGGATCCACTTCTCGAACTCGATGGAGGCCCGGACCCAGCTGACGGTGCTGGAGACGAAGTGCTCCAGACCGACGCCGAGGCCGATCAGCATCTGGGCCTCACCGATCAGACGGACCGTGCCGTCGTCGTGAGTGTGGGTGTAGACCTTCGGCCACAGGGTGCGGCGGTTCCAGTCGTCGAGCGCCTCGTGCAGCTGAGGCTTGTCCTCGATGCTGTACGGCCGGTCGTAGAAGGTGCGGACCGCGAAGATCTGCTGGTCCTCCTCACCCCGGAACATGAAGTAGGTGCGGAACTCCTCCCATGGCGCCGCGAGGTCACCCTCCTCGTCGACGACGTACTTGAGCTCCATCTGCTCCAGCAGCTGCTTGACCAGATCCTGGTCAGGAATGACCACGTTCCCGGCAGAGCCGGGCTGGGGGTCCGGCTGGCCCCCGAAATTCGGAATCGAGGACGGGTCGATGCTCACCTTGGAGTTCCCTTCGTACGGATACACCCATCCTCCCTCACGGCGGGCCGCTCCGTGCAAGCGCGGCCCGCCGTACCCCATTCGCGTGGGATGCGCGCGGAAGGCCTCAGAGGGTCTTGCCGGTGGTGGCGCCCACCAGCAGCCGGTCACCGGCCCGGTCGACCCGTACCGTGTCGCCGTCCCTGACCTCGCCGGCCAGGATCTCCCTGGCCAGCTGGTCGCCGATGGCGGTCTGCACCAGGCGGCGCAGCGGGCGGGCTCCGTAGGCGGGGTCGTTGCCCTCCTCGGCGAGCCAGTCCAGGGCCTCGTCGGTGACGTCGAGGGCGATCCGCCGGTCGCGCAGCCGGACCGCCAGGCGGTCGGTCTGCAGCCGGGCGATACGGCGCAGCTCGTCCTTGTTCAGGGCGCTGAAGACCACGATGTCGTCGAGCCGGTTGAGGAACTCGGGCTTGAAGGACGCCCGCACCGTCTCCAGCACGCTCTCCTTCTTCTCCTCGGCGCCGAGCACCGGGTCGACCAGGTACTGGCTGCCGAGGTTGGAGGTGAGGATGAGGATGGCGTTGCGGAAGTCGACCGTACGGCCCTGGCCGTCGGTGAGCCGGCCGTCGTCGAGCACCTGGAGCAGGACGTCGAAGACCTCGGGGTGGGCCTTCTCCACCTCGTCCAGCAGCACCACGGAGTACGGGCGGCGGCGCACCGCCTCGGTCAGCTGACCGCCCTCCTCGTAACCGACGTAGCCGGGCGGGGCGCCGACCAGGCGTGCGACGGAGTGCTTCTCCCCGTACTCGCTCATGTCGATGCGGACCATGGCCCGCTCGTCGTCGAAGAGGAAGTCCGCCAGCGCCTTGGCCAGCTCGGTCTTGCCGACGCCGGTCGGGCCGAGGAAGAGGAAGGAGCCGGTCGGGCGGTCGGGGTCCGCGATACCGGAGCGCGAGCGGCGCACCGCGTCGGACACCGAGCGCACGGCCTCGGACTGGCCGATCAGGCGCTTGCCGAGCTCGTCCTCCATGCGCAGCAGCTTCTGGGTCTCGCCCTCCATCAGGCGGCCGGCCGGGATGCCGGTCCAGGCGGCGACCACGTCGGCCACGTCGTCCGGGCCGACCTCCTCCTTGACCATGGTGCCGCGCTTGGCCACCTCTTCGGCCTCGGTGGCCTCGGCGAGCTCCTCCTCCAGCTTCGGCTTCTCGCCGTACAGCAGCTTGGAGGCGGCCTCGAAGTCGCCGTCGCGCTGGGCGCGCTCGATCCGGGTGGTCAGGTCGTCCAGGCGCTCCTTGAGCTCACCGACCCGGTTCAGGCCCTCCTTCTCCTTCTGCCAGCGGGCGGTCAGACCGCGCAGCTCCTCGTCCTTGTTCGCGAGGTCCTTGCGCAGCTTCTCCAGGCGCTGCTTGGAGGCCTCGTCGGTCTCCTTGTCCAGCGCCATCTCCTCCATGCGCAGGCGGTCGACGGAGCGCTGCAGCTCGTCGATCTCGACCGGCGAGGAGTCGATCTCCATGCGCAGCCGCGAGGCGGCCTCGTCGACCAGGTCGATGGCCTTGTCGGGCAGGAAGCGGGCGGTGATGTAGCGGTCGGAGAGCGTCGCCGCCGCGACCAGCGCGGCGTCGGCGATCTGCACCTTGTGGTGCGCCTCGTAGCGTCCCTTCAGGCCGCGCAGGATCGCGATGGTGTCCTCGACGCTGGGCTCGGCCACCAGCACCTGCTGGAAGCGGCGCTCCAGGGCCGGGTCCTTCTCGATCCGCTCGCGGTACTCGTCGAGGGTGGTCGCGCCGACCATGCGCAGCTCGCCGCGGGCCAGCATCGGCTTGAGCATGTTGCCCGCGTCCATGGCGGAGTCGCCGCCGGCGCCCGCGCCGACGACGGTGTGCAGCTCGTCGATGAAGGTGATGATCCGGCCGTCGCTCGCCTTGATCTCCGCCAGCACGGCCTTCAGCCGCTCCTCGAACTCGCCGCGGTACTTGGCGCCCGCGACCATCGCGCCCAGGTCCAGGGCGACCAGGCGCTTGTTGCGCAGGCTCTCGGGCACGTCGCCCTTGACGATGCGCTGCGCCAGGCCCTCGACGACGGCCGTCTTGCCGACGCCGGGCTCACCGATGAGCACCGGGTTGTTCTTGGTTCGCCGTGAGAGCACCTGCACCACGCGCCGGATCTCGTTGTCCCGGCCGATCACCGGGTCGAGCTTGCCCTCGCGGGCCGCCGCGGTGAAGTCCGTGCCGTACTTCTCCAGCGCCTTGTACGTGCCCTCGGGGTCGGGTGTCGTCACGCGCTGACCTCCCCTGATCTGCTCGAAGGCGTCCTGCAGCTTGCTGCCGGTCGCACCGTACTGGTTCAGCAGCTCACCGGCCGCGCCGCCCTTGAGGGCGATGCCGATGAGCAGGTGCTCGGTGGACACGTACGCGTCCCCGAGTTCCTTCGCCCGCCCCGCCGCGTCGGCGATCACGGCGAGCAGTTCGCGGTTCGCCTGCGGCGGCGCCACCGTGCTGCCCTGCACGCTGGGCAGCCCGCCCAGCAGCCGCTCGGCGCCGGAGCGCACCGCGGCGGCGCCCGCGCCGCTCGCCGCGAGGACGTCCAGCACGCTGTCGTTCTCCGGCTGCTCCAGCAGCGCCAGCAGCAGGTGCGCGGGGGTCAGATCCGCATGCCCGGCCGAGACCGCCTTGGTGTTGGCGGCGTTCAGGGCCTCCCGGCTCTTGTTGGTCAGCTCGGTGTCCACGTCCGCGTACTCCTCCTTCTCGACCCATCGAAGCTGCCTTTTCCAGCGTAAGACAAGTTGAGTCTATTCCACTCAAGGTTGGTTTTCCAAGGCGCGCCCGCCATCCGGCCCACGCTTCGGCGGAAAGACCCCACCGACGTCGATCACACGTGCGAACATCCTTTCGGGAGGGGATCTTTCACATGTTCATACGCATCAGGGCGGCCCAGGCCGCCGCCATGACCGTCACCGTCGGCGCGACCTGCCTCGCGCTGCCCGCCGGTGCCGCCCACGCGGCCACCACCTGCTCCACCGGGGTCTGGGTCGCGTCGTACTACGCGAACACCACCTTCAAGGGCACCCCGAAGAAGACCACCTGCGACACCTCGATCAACGAGAACTACGGCACCGGCGACCCCACCGGCGTCACCCTGCCGAAAGACAACTTCGGCGTCCGCTGGAACCTCACCCGCGACTTCGGCTCCGGCGGCCCCTTCACCTTCACCGCCGCCACCCGCGACGGCATCCGCGTCTACCTCGACGGCACCCGCAAGATCGACCTCTGGAAAGACGTCACCACCACCCGCACCAAAACCCTCAACCTCACCATCCCCAAGGGCAAACACACCCTCCGCGTCGACTACGCCGCCTTCAAGGGCAGCGCCAACGTCAAGTTCACCTACACACCCCGCACGAC
>NZ_FZOF01000020.1 GCF_900188405.1 Actinacidiphila glaucinigra
TGGGTATGGATGCTGCTGAAGACCCTGTAGCCGTGGTTGCGTGCTTGCTGGATGAGCCGTGGGACGGCAGGTGGAACAGCCTTGCGGTGGCGGGCGTCGATCTAGTGTCGATTTACACCAGGATGGAGGGCTGCACGTACACGTGGATCACCAATGGCGGCTCCCTCCACGAGCGGGGGATGGCGACCGTGAGGTTCATCTCTGACGAGATTGAAAGGGTCCTTCCCGAACTGGCTGAACATGACAGCGTGCACGTATGGACTCGGTTGCACAGGATGGCTCAGCTGATGGTCGCTCACAACAACGCACCGGTTGAGGTGAGCTCCTAGGAACTCTCCGGTCGGTCATGTGTGGAGCCAGATGACGAGGCTTGCCGCCGTGATGGTGCCGAGGAAAACGTAGCCACGCTTGTCATAGCGGGTGGCCACTGCTCGGTGGTTCTTGAGCCTGTTGATGGCTCGTTCGACGGTGTTGCGCTTCTTGTAGCGGTCCTCGTCGAACCCCGGTGGCCGGCCGCCGTGTGCGCCCCTTCGCAGGCGGGCGGCCCGGCTGTCGGCCTTCTCCGGGATCGTGTGCGGGATGCCCCGGCGTCGCAGGTACTCCCGACACGGCCGGTTGCTGTAGGCCTTGTCAGCGGTCGGAACTGGGGGCTGTCACTCCGCTGGCCGGCAGTGATGAGCAGGGACAGCGGGCGGCAGCGACCGTCGGCGCTCAGGTGGATCTTGCTGGTGAAGCCACCTCGCGAGCGGCCCAGTGCCTCACCTGCTGAACCCCCTCCGCCAGTCGGCCGACCAGGCTCTGCCACGGAGGTTCGGCCAGGTGTTCCGCCGCGTCGTCCCCCCTTTGGAGCGGCCGTGGTAGGTGGCGGGTCGTTGCGGGCGCCGGCGGCATGCTGATGAGCGCGCACGCTCGTTGAGTCGACCGAGACGTCCCAGTCCACGTCACCCGCGGCGTCGGCTGCGGCTTGGATCTGCTGCAGCAGATGTTCCCAGGTGCCGTCTGCGGACCACAGCCGGTGGCGCTCGTAGACCGTCTTCCAGGGCCCGAACCGCTCGAGAAGGTCGCGCCACTGCACACCGGTCCGCACTCGGTGCAGAATCCCGTCGATTACCTGCCGATGGTCTCGCCATCGGCCACAACGACCATTGCTCACCGGCAGGAACGGCCAGAGCCGTTCCCACTCGACATCCGACAAGTCACCACGCTGATCACGCCCCCATACCCCGACCAACGAGTCAGGAGCGAGCCAGTCACATGATCGACCGGACAGCTCCTAGTGGCGCAACAGCCAACGCCAGCGCGGCTGTTCGAGCACGACCGACGTCGCGGCAAGCGC
Organism: Actinacidiphila glaucinigra; assembly: GCF_900188405.1. GTDB lineage: Bacteria > Actinomycetota > Actinomycetes > Streptomycetales > Streptomycetaceae > Actinacidiphila > Actinacidiphila glaucinigra. The sequence continues at coordinate 1,337 of NZ_FZOF01000020.1, forward strand.
GGTTGCGACGACCGCGGCCCACGCGGGCCACGCGAACCACGGCGCCACCGCTGCGGCGGCCACTTCGAGGAGCACGAGCAGGAGCATCGCTGCGCCGGGGATCGCCACCGGCGGGTCGAAGGGGCGGTCGCCGGGTGTTCCGACGACGGCCGGCAGTCCGATCAGCAGGACCAGCGCGGCGGTCGCGACCGCCCAGTCGACCCGGTGCAGCGCCCACGGGGTGGCCGTCCAGCCGATCAGTTCGGTCAGGAACCGTAGCCCGGAGGCGGCGTTGGCGCGGTTCGGGGAGTCGGCGGCCTGGGTCATGCTCCCTCCCCGGCATGGAGCGGTGCGGTGTCGGGCCCGCCGTTGGCGGCCTCGGGTCGCATGTCGTTGATGAGCGTGTCGACGACGAACCGGTGGCTGTCGGCGGGGTCGCGCTCCGTCTGGAAGGCATCGTTGCTGTCGAGGCCGACGAAGCCGTGGATGACGGTGCACAGGGCCCGGACCGACGGTGTCCGCACGCCGACCCGCTTGGCCGGCGTGCCCATGGTCGGGCCGGCGAAGCCGAGTTCGTCGGCGAGTTCCGACGCGGCCGCACCGACCGTGGCCCGGTCGAGTCCGGCCCTAGGCACGGGCCGTCTTCAGGAATGAGCGCACCAGGCCGACCACTGCCGACGGGAACTGGACCTGCGGGTAGTGGCCAGCCCCCGGGAGCATCTCCAGCCGGCCGACGGCTTCCGGAAGCGCGGCCACGATGGCCTCGCCTTCGGCCTTCGGGTCACCCCAGTCGGGATCGAGGGTGCCCATGACGACCAGGACCGGGCAGTGCACGTTGCCGAGTTGGGCGCCGGCGTCGGCGGCGCTGTTCATCTGCTTCTGCAGGGCCTTCATCCGGCCCGGCTCGTGCAGCATCGCGTCGGTGTGCTCGAGGCTCGCGGCCCAGTCCGCGGGGCGCGGCTCCGGGGTCGCGAGCTCCAGGTACTTCCGCCACTGCTTGTGGCTGCCGAACATCGCGACGGCCGAGATCGCCTTCGCGGCCTTGCGGTAGCGGGACACGCCCAGGGCGCTCAGCGAGTACGCCACCTTGCGGGTGAACGGCGCCAGTTCGACGACGGCGCTCACGAGCGCCGGCGCCTTCGCAGCGGCGATCGTCGCGGCACCGCCGGAGATGGAGTGGCCGACCAGCACTGCGGGACCGCCGAGATGCTCGATCAGTGCGATCAGGTCGCCGGCGATGTCGGTGCGGGTGTATGAGGGCCACGTCGCGGTCGACTCGCCGCTGCCTCGCAGGTCCACGGCCGCGACCCGGTAACCGGTGGCCACCAGCTCTGGAACCATGAACCGATAGGCGTCGCGGCTCTGGCCGATCCCGTGCGCAAGCACCATCAGCGGCCCGGAGCCGGTCACCTCGTAGGCGATGGTGCCACCTTCCACGTTCAGGAACTCAGTCATGTCGATCTCCGTAGTCAATCTCGTAGTGCCGGGTCAGTCAGTCAGCGCGCGAACTTCTCGATGGCTGCCGGGGTGACGGGGGTGAAGAAGTTGACGAGGTTGCCGTCGGGGTCGCAGAACAGCAGGGACCGGTTGCCCCAGGGCATGGTGGTGGGCTCGGTGACGAAGTCGGTGACGAAGCCGGTGAGGTTCTGGTGGACGCGGTCCACGTCGTCGACGAGAAATTCGGTGATGACGCTGTGGTTGTCCGCCGGGCGGGCCGAGCCCGGGGCGAACAGCGGGACGGTGCGGGTTCCGGCGATGGCGAGGGTGGCGCCCGCGGTCCTGAGCTCGGCGAAGTCCTCGGTGGCCCATGTCGCCCGCGCGCCGGTGGCTCGCTCGTAGAAGTCGACGAGGCGGGCGACGTCGCCGGTGATGATGCGGATCGAGACGAAGTCCATGGGAATCTCCTTGGCTGTGGCGGTGGTCGTTGCATGTCGCAGGCTAGGAGAAATAGAGGACACAATCGGTCCCGTATTCGGGTTAGGCTGGGAATGTGTCCCGCCCCACTGTCCGCGTGCTGACCCTCCTGGAACTGCTGCAGTCCGGCGGCACCCGCACTGTGGCGGAGCTCGCCGAGCGACTCGGTGTGGAAGGGCGCACGGTGCGGCGGTACGTGGACCAGTTGATCGACCTCGACGTGCCGGTGGAGTCGGTACGGGGCCGCTACGGGGGGTACCGGCTCGCCCCCGGGTACCGGCTCCCTCCGCTCATGCTCAGCGACGACGAGGCACTGGCGGTGCTGCTCGGCCTGGTCGCCGGCCGCCGGGCCGGGCTGACGACGACGCAACGCACGGCAAGCGAGACGGCATCGGCGAAGATCCGGCGGGTGCTGCCCCAGCACATCGCCCACCGCCTCGACACCCTCCTGGAAGCTCTCGCCTTTACCGACCAGCCCGGTGAGTTCGACACGCCGGACGGCGAGGTTCTGCTCACCCTCGCCGATGCGGTGCGCCACCGCCGGCCGGTCTCGATCCGTTACACCGACCGCGGCGGTGGGCGCAGTGAACGCACACTGCACGCGTACGGGATCGTGGCCCATGCGGGCCGGTGGTACGTCACGGGCAAGGACGCCCGGCTCGACGAGGACCGAACCTTCCGCCTCGACCGCATCGCGGACGCGCGGACCCTGCCAGGCTCGTTCGAAGCGCCCGAGGACCTCGATCCGGCGCGGCGTGTGGTGACGGCGTTCGCCACGGCCGAGTACCGGCATGAGGTGACCTTGCGGATCCACGGCACCGTCGCGCAGATCCGTGCCCACCTTCCGGCCAGTGTCGCGAGCCTGGAGGAGGACGCGCCTGTGACGGGCGAGGACCAGGCGGCCGAACGCTGGCTGCGCGCCGAGCTGCGGGCGGAGCGGCTGGACTGGTTGCCGCCGGTACTCGCCTCACTCGACCGGCCGTTCGTCATCGAACGTCCCGCCGAACTGCGCGACATGGTCACCGCGTTCGCCGGTCGCCTCGCCTCCTACGCCCGCGACGCCTGACAGCGCGAACAGCCGGCGCCCATGTCGTGGTGACGATCAGTCAGCACGGACATGACTCACCCCCGCCGGGGAGGCGTCCTGCGCCGACCCGCCGCACCCTCGAGCACCTGACCTCTACTGATCTTGCCGTGGAGGCGGAACGCCGAGTCGTCGCCGTTCGCGAGCCCTCGAACTGCTGCCGCAGCCGCGCGGGATGCGGGCCGTGATCGCCGATCGGCAAAAATGGCAATCAACTCCCACTACACATATGGCAGTTGCACTCGCGTCATGCACAACGACTCACCCGATCGGGCCACGTCACGAGAGTAAATCCCGCAACCTGGTTCTCGTCCAGGGCGCACTGCGCGCCGGCGAACCTGTGCCCGAGCAGGGCCTCCGACCGCCCTGGTTCCAGGGGTGGTGCCAGTTGTGCACCGCCTGCGCGCTCACCCCCGGCATGCGCGCGATCTCCGCATCCGACCGGCCACCCTGTTCGAATAACTGGCCCGCCGTCAGGCGCCTCTGCTCCCGTACCCGGTGAAAGTCACCGGCCCCTCGCCCAGTGCCCATGAATACGGACTGGCATCAACGACATGATCAGCCAAGGTCAGTCAGTCCGGCTCGACCCGGCTGCGCGTCGCACGAGGGCGATCGACCGGATGCGAGCCCGGCCGCCGGATAGCTTTCCGGCCCTCGAGCGGGCCTTCGACTACGGCGCTTCCAAGGCGTCCCTGGCGCTGCTGACCGGTTATCGAACACCGGCCGCCCAGCGGCGCATCAGCAAGAGCCGTCTCGCGACCCGGCTGAGGAAACCGAGAGCTCCGCAACCGCCGACTTGCCGCGGCCACCGCCCTTGGGCCCAGAACGCCGCCGTCCCCGAGGCAGCCCTGTCATTCCGACCGCGGTCGCCGTCGTGACATTCGTGAGCGGGCCCCCGTGCCGACATCACTGCGCGCGGCCGAGCCGGATCCCCGGAAGCGGTCAGGCCGTCAGGCGTCCAGGCGCACCGGCATCAAGAGGGAGAACGTGCCGTCGGAGTCGTCCGGGCGGCGGACCGCCAGGGGGGCCGTGGGGGCGCCGAACTCCAGCACCAGCCGGTCCCGGGCCGCCGCGGCGAGGGCCTGGAGCAGGTACTCGCGGTTGACCGCGACGTCGTCCGGGCCCTCGTCGCCGTCCCCGCACACGCCCACCGTGCCGTCGTCCGCCACCGTGAGCACGCTGATGTCGGGGGACTTCCCGTCCTGCTCCCGCGCTTCGCCGGCGCGGACGGGGCCGGTCTCCAGCGCCGTACGCAGGGCCGGGACCTCGACGAGGACGCGGCGTCCCTCCGGCAGGCGCACGAGGCGCCGGTAGTCGGGGTACTCGTGGTCGAGCGACCGGCCGGCCGTTTGACGGTCCCCCGCCGCCAGGGCGACGCGGTCACCGTCCACCGTGAGCTCGACGGACGCCGGGTCGTCGGCCAGCAGCGCCCGCATCGCGTCGGCGAGCGGGGACGGTACGACGACCTGCCTGCGCGGCCCGCCATGCCCGGTGACTTCGGTCCGCGCGACCGCCATCCGGTACCGGTCGGTGGCGACGGCATGGAGCGTCCCGTCCTCGATGTCGAACAGGACGCCGCCGAGCACCGGAAGCTCGGGATCGGTCCCGGCGGCGAAACGGACCGCGTCCAGCGCGGCGGCCATGTCCGAGGCGGGGACGGCCAGTCGGACGGTGCCGTCGGTGACGGGTGAGGACATGGGATTCTCCTTGCGGTCGAGTAGTGCACGGATCGCGGAGAACTCGACGCGGGCCTCGGACAGCCCCCGCTCCAGACGGCGCAGTTGCGCGTCGAGCAGCTTGCGGACGAGGCCGGTGTCCTCACCGGACCAGGCGGCCAGCACCAGGCGGACGTCCGCCAGCGGCATACCGGTGCGGCGCAGCCGCGCCAGCAACCGGGCCTCCTCCAGCTGCTCGGGGCCGTACCAGCGGTAGCCGCTCGACGGGTCCACCCGGGTCGGGACGAGCACCCCGGCGGTGTCGTAGAACCGCAGTGCGCTCACGCCCAGTCCACTGTCCCGGGCCAGCTCACCGATACTGCGCATGTCGTTCTCCACACCCGGGACTCTGCCCCCTCCACCAGGTCGAGGGTCAACCCGCCTCCCCGGCCGGGCTCCAACCAGACCCGCAGGTCGGAGGGTTGAACGGGGCATGACGTCCCGCACCGGGGAGGGAAGGCGTTCTTCATCTGCCCGTCACGCGACCGCCAGGAGCCCCGACCACGATCGTGATCGTTCCTGTCGCCGTCCCTGGAGGATCTTCGTCATGCTGCGCCGGACCGTGTCCGCACTCGCCGTCGTCTTCGCGCTCGCCGCCACCACCGGCACCGCCGCCGCCACCACGGGCAAGGCCCCGGCCGCCGACGGCCGCGGCGCCCGCGTGCTGGACGTGATGACGTTCAACATCCACCACGCCCAGGGCACCGACGACGTGCTCGACGTCCCGCGGATCGCGGACGTCGTCCGCCGCAGCGGCGCCGACGTGGTCGGGCTGCAGGAGGTCGACAACCACTACTCCGCGCGCAGCGACTGGGCCGACCAGGCCGCCGACCTCGCGAAGCTGCTCGGCTACCACGTCGTCTTCGGCGCCAACATCGACAACGCGCCCCCGGCCGGCAGCGACCACCGGATCCAGTACGGCACCGCGATCCTGTCCCGCTACCCGATCACCGCGTCGGACAACACCTGGCTCTACAAGTCGCCCGGCCAGGAGCAGCGCGGGCTGCTGCACGCCACCCTGAACGTGCGCGGCAAGGCCGTCCAGTTCTACTGCACGCACCTGGCCGCCAGCTCGCAGACCGACCGCCTGCAGCAGACCCCGCAGATCGTCGACCTGATCGGCGACAAGGAACCGGCCGTCCTCGTCGGTGACTTCAACGCCCTGCCGACCGCCCCCGAGTCGCAGCCGCTGCAGTCCCGCTACACCGACGCGTGGGCCCGGTCGCTGCACGGCCGCGGCGACGGCGCGACCTACCCCGCCGAGGCCCCGACCGAGCGCATCGATGCCATCTACACCACCGGCGACATCAAGCCGCTCGTCACCCGCGTGGTGCAGGCCGACCCGACGGCCTCCGACCACCTGCCGCTGGTCAGCAAGGTCCTGGTCACCCCCTGATCACGCGCCGGGGCCCAGTCGCTCGACGATCGAGCGGAGCTGGGCGCGGTCGAGTTCGTAGACGGTCTCGCCCGCCCGCGGGTCGCGTGCGTGGAGCACGTGGAACAGCGGGGCGTACGGACCGCCGAGGTCGACGAGGGTCGCCGAGGCCCCGCGTACCGCCCGCTCGGTGCCCTGCGGGCCGGTGAGGTCGATACGGCTGAGGACCCCCGGGGTCACCCACACCGGGACCGTCCCGAGATGGCCGAAGAGCTGCAGGTGGAAGTGGCCGCACAGGACCAGCCGTACGTCCGTGCCGCGTACGGCTTCGGCCAGTGCGGCCCCGTCCTGCAGCCCGAGGGCCTGCTGGACCTCCACGTCGAGGGTGACGGGCGGGTGGTGCAGGACCACCACGGTTCCGTGCGGCGCGGGTTCGGCCAGCACCTCGCGGAGCCAGTCGAGCTGGCGCGGTCCGATCCGGCCGTAGACCTTGCCGGGGACGAGCGAGTCGAGCGTGACGAAGCGGTGGCCGCCGATCACGCTCACGGCGGCCCGCTCGCCCTCCGGGGAGTCGACGACCGCGGTCGCCATGTCACCGCCGTCGGCTCCCAGGTGGCCGCTGCCCAGCACCTTGGCGAAGGCGCCGCGCTCGTCGTGGTTGCCGGTGCAGAACACCACGGGCGCCCGCCTGGGCGCGGCGAACTCCCGCACCATGTCGCGGGCCGCGGTGTAGGCCTCCGCGGAGCCGTCGTCGGCGACGTCGCCGCTGACGACGACGGCGCCGACGTCCGGGACCGAGTCGAGGCCGGCGAGCATCCGGCGCAGGGACTCCCTCGCGTCGATCCCGCGGGAGTCGGGCCCCTCGACGGGGCCGATGTGGATGTCGGACAGGTGAAGGATCCGCATCCCGACCACGGTACGCATCGCCTGACGCGACGTCACCGGAGCCGGGAGCCGGGCTCAGCGGTTCCGGCGCGGTGTCACTTCAGCCGTTCGAGGCAGAGGGTGAAGTCCCGGCCGGAGCCGCCCTGGGTGTACCGGCTGTACGGCTCGTCGCAGTCCCCGTCCGTACCGGACTGCCTGCTGGCGACCTTGAACTGGGCCCCGGGGTCACCGCAGTCCACGATCTCGAACTCCGGGTCCCCGACGGAGATCACACCCGTGGCCGCCGCGTTCCCGGCGTGCAGGCAGTCACCGGCGTCGGCGGTCGCCGCGCCCCCGAACCAGGTGGTGTAGCCGCCGTAGGCCACGACCCCGATCACGACCAGGCTGACGACTCCCTTGAGGATGCCCTTGACGCTCCGGGGGCGCCGGGGCGCGGGCGCCGGAGGGCCGGGCACGCTGTACGGGTTGCCGCCCTGAGGGCCGTACGGGGCGGGCGGCTGCTGGGAGTACGGGTTGCTGCCGGACGGCTGCTGGTTGTACGGGTTGGTGCCGGGCGGCGGCGGAGTGGTCATCGGGTCCCCCTGGGTGCGTAAAGGCAAGGTCAAGTGGCCGGTGGAAGCTATCACCGGGAGCGGGTCATGTGGCCAGGAGAGGGAAATCTGTGGCCTTGGCGTGACCGTCGGCAGCGCCGGCGGGCGCCGGGAGTACTGCCATGGTTGTCAAGCCCCGAATTCCAGGGGCGTGACGTGACGCACCGGGCCGGGGTCAATGGAGTCACGGGGTCGAGCACAGCAGACGGCCCCCACCGGGATCACCCGGGCGGTGCGGGACACGTCCCGCAGCCTGCCGGAAATTCCTTTCCCTTCACCACTTCCCAAGGAGAATTGCCATGCCCCGCACACTTCGCACCCGGCGTCTCGCGATCCTCACGGCCTCCGCCGCCCTGGCGGCAGGGGGCGCGCTGGTCCCCACCACCGCGTTCGCCGCCCCCGCATCCGCGCAGACGAGCGCCGTTTCCACCCAGGCGCCCCACCAGGAGACCAGGACCGCCGGTCACGGCGGTGACAGCGACTGCTGGGAGTACGACTACGGATACTGGGAGTACACGGACTACTACTACACGGATTCCTACGATTACTACGACGGGTACTGGGTGTACTACTGAGCCGGGGCCGCCCGGAGACACACGGGTTCCGGCCCGGCGGTGGTAACCGCCGGGCCGGAACCCGTCGTCGGAGGCGCAAGCGCCCGTCAGGCGGTCCGGGTGCGCAGCCGGCGGCTCTTCCAGCCCAGCAGCAGGGCCTGGAGGATGAACCACACCCCGCCGCCCGTGGCGTACGTCGACAGCACGTCGAGCGAGGGGTTCTCGCCCACGGCCTGGACGTTGTAGAAGACGCCGACCAGGAGGGACAGTCCGCCCGAGATCAGGGTCGGCCACTGGTTGCCCAGCTCGGAGCCGCGCCGCCGCAGGCCCACGACCACTTGGGCCGCTCCGGAGATGACGGCCCAGGCGCCGAACACGTGGAGCACCGGCTCCACGCCGCCCGCTCCGGCGATGCCGAGGGCGAGGGCGGCGAACGTGCTCAACACGCCGTTGAACGCTGTGACCCGGCGCTCGGAGCCGTCGGGGGTGGCGCGGAGGTCGAGCAGCGAGGACACGGCGTCGATCAGCGGGTAGAGCACCAGCAGCGTGATCGCCGGGGCGTCGACGGAGTCATGGGCGCCGGCGAACACCAGGGCCCACACCACGGCCAGGACGCCGCGGCCCAGGTACAGCCTCAGCAGGGAGGAACGTTCTCCCGCCGCTCCCCGGGTCGGGGGATTCGCCGTCTGCGTGCTCATGGGGTTTGGCCTCTCTCAGGTGGGTCGGGTGGGCGGCGGCGGGGTCAGTGCCGGGGCGGGAGGACGCACCGGAAACTGGAGGCGACGTCGGGGTCTCCGTGACCCTTGTAGCGGGACACCTCGGGGTAGCTGCACAGGTCACGGCTGACGCTCTTGCCGGAGGCGCCGACCAGGGTGGCGGGCAGCGTCTTGGGGGCCTTGCCGTGCTCGACCCAGGCGGTCAGCGCGGCAAGGCCGTCGGCCGAGCCGTCGGTGCCGTTCAGGCCGCAGTGGTCGGTGCCCGGGGCGAGGAAGAGGCGGTAGAAGTCGTCGACCCGCTTGGCGCCGCCCATCGTCCGCTCAACCTGCTCGCGGTACGCGACGGTGCCCTGGGCGGGGATGAACTGGTCGGCCTGCCCGTGCCAGGTCAGCAGTTTGCCGCCGGAGGTGCGGAAGCCGGACAGGTCGGGGTCGTCCGTGCCTATCACCTTGTCGTACTCGGCCCGGGACTGCTCGAACAGCTCGGTGAACTGACGGTAGGTGATCTTCGAGAGGTCGAAGGAGGGGTCCTTCTTCAGCCAGAGCCGGACCCACGCCGCCGGTACCGGGAAGGGGTTGCCCTTGACGGTGCCGTCGGGGTCGGTGGTGGTGGCCGCGAGGCCCTTGAGGTCGGCCCCGACCGGGACGCCGGACCACAGCTTCCTGCCGGAGGGGGTGTGCGGGCCGTCCCAGATCTTGCGCACCACGGCCGCGTCGGCCGCCGTGACGGTCAACTCCGCGCCGTGGCACACGACCTTGGTGCCGATCAGCTCGCGAGGGTCGAAGTCGCACCGCTCCGGGTCGTTGACCAGGCCGTCCCTGACACCGTCGAGCGCGTCGCAGGCCTTGACGGCGGCGTCGGTGAACGCGTCCAGTTCGCAGTCGGCCGGGTAGGTCTTCTCGTTGTTCATGACGACCTGCGGCCACAGGGTGGCGACCTCGAACTCGTCCCAGTTGACGGCGGGCGCGTCGGCGAGGATGCCGTCGTAGTCGTCGGGGTGGCGCTGGGCCTCCATGTAGCCCTGGCGTCCGCCGGTGGAGCAGCCGGTGAAGTAGGAGTAGTCGGCGCGCTTGCCGTAGACCGCGTCGACGACCTCCTTGCCGACGACCGCCGCCTCGTGCTGGGAACGGGAGGCGAAGTTCTTCAGCGGGGCGGTGTTGATCTCGCCCTCGCTGTTCAGCGCCCAGCTGACGTCCAGGGCGTCACCGACGCCGGCGTCCGTGGTGGTCGCCGCGTAACCGGTCTTGACGGCGGTGCCCATCCCGACCCCGTTGTCCCCGGCGAGGTAGGCGCTGCCGCCGAGCGCCTGGAAGCGGCCGTTCCAGCTCTTCTCGGGCAGCCAGGTGGTCACCGTGGCGTGGTCGTCCTCGCCCGGGTGGGTGAGGGTGACGGTCACCTTGCAGAAGGCCGGGACGCCGGTGACCTCGCCCTGCAGGACGCCGGTTCCCTTGATGGTGCCGCCCGCGTCGCGGACCGCCGTCACGTCCTCCACCTCGGTACCGGCCGGGGCCGGCACCTGCATGGAGGCGCAGGTGAACGGCGCGGCCGAGGCGGGAGCGCGGGTCTCCGCCGAAGCGGTCGGCAGGTACACCGCCGCGACCAGCGGCACTCCGGCCGCGATCACCGCCAGGAGTTTCTTCTTCATTGCTTTCACATCCGCTAAGTAGGTGCGCGCCCGACTGCAGCGACACATGTGCACATCACACGTTGAGAAGGGAGGGGTTGGCCTACGGACGGGCTGCCCCGTGACCTCGGCAGGTGCCCCCGGGAAGGCCTGGGGCGCCAGGGCCGATCAGAACGTATCACCGGTTAAGGCGGTGACGAAAGTGCGGCGATGTGATGCGGCCGATCCGCTCCGGGTATCTCGCCGATGTCGCGGAGGGCTGCGTCGACTACGCGAACGAGAGGACCGGCGCCGACGGCGGCGCGACGCCAAACGCGCGGAACCATGCGGGCCGGGCATGACCGTGCCGACCGGCGCCATGGCGCTCGGGTCGTCGAGGAGTTTCGCCCCGCTTCGCCCAGGCCGGTGTCGCCGTCAACCTGATCTTCTTCCCTGAGAACCGAGCCTCGCCGCCGACTTCCTGGACGCCCCACCGCCGACCTGGGACGGCAGCCCCCGACGCCGTCGCCGCCCGGATCGCCAACGCTCTCCTCCTCGGCGACCCCCAGCGCAACCTCACAAAGGTCACCCCCGAGATCGCCCGCGACCTCCTGGCCCACTACGAACACACCGGGGACGGCTATGGTCCAGGCTTACACTCCGGCCACGTGATCGCCGTGATCGAGCCGCCGACCGCAAGACTTGCGCGCTCATGGCCCTGGCCCAGGGTCCGTACGTGGAGCCCGTCTGCCCAATCCGCGACGTCGAGGGCGGCACGGGCTGGCTCATGGAGATCGCGGCGGGAAAGTACCCCGGGACCCCGCAGTGATGGCGCCCCCCACGGCGCGGGACTGGAAGCAGCGCGGCGACCGCCGCCGCGGCGCTGCGGTCCTGTCGGACCCGAAGCTGACATCCAGTCTGCGTGCGCGATCCGCCGGCACTTAGCCGACGACGAGAAGCCCCGAGATATGGTCAGGGATCTGGAGTTTCGGTCAAGACGATCCACGGCCATCGCTGAACGTCGCCTGATGTTGGCGCGCTTGGCAGTTACCTCTGAGCACCGATACCGCATGGCATGAGGATAGTGCCCTCGCCGTCGCAAAATCCCGACGGTAGGGTTCAGCCGTGAACAGTGACAATGCTGCGAATGAATTCGGCACTGCTTGGCGCCGCGTGGAGGACTGGTTGAGAGAGCACGCGCCGGAGGACTTCGCGGCTCTACGGCGTCCTGTCTCTGACCATGAACTTGCCGACGTCACCGACAGCTTCGCTCTTCATCACCAATTGATGGCGTTGCTCTCTGCACACAACGGGAGTGAGGAGACCTCTGCCACCGGATACCTGCTGCCGCGGCACACGCTCTTGTCCGCCGCGCAGATGGCCCGTCATCGCCCAGTCAGCGCTGCCCCGGAGGCCCGTTGGTGGGTGCCGCTTGCCATCACGGGCACCGGCGAGTATTTGGTGGTCGACCATCGGCCCGGGCCGGGTTACGGCGCGGTCTTGCAGGTGGACCACGAGGTCGGGCTCGCCGGCCGGAAGGCCTGGCCGAGCCTGCTCGCCCTGGTCACAGAACTCGGCGGCGTCTTGGAATCCGGCACTCCACTGAAGATGCCGGGATGTCCCGCCTACCGTCCGGTCGGCGGGCACCGGCTGAACTGGGAACTCGTTCCGGATTCGACGGATCCAAGGGTGCGACTGCGCGAGGCGTGGCAGCGGGCGGAGCAGCGCCTCCTGAGCACCGCACCCGACGCGTTCGCTTGTCTGCGTCCGCCCGCCCGGCCGCAGGACATCCGCGCCGCCGAGACGCCCGCCCCACTCCACGCCCAACTGCGCGCCCTCTTCTTGTTGCACGATGGGGCCGATGCGCCGGGCGGGCACAACATAGTGCCGGGCGGCTACCGTCTCTACAGTGCGGCCGAGTTGCGCATTGCGCACGGTCGGATGAAGGACGCGGCGCGGGCAGCCGCGCCTGAGGTGGGCTTCCTCGCCCTCTCGGGGGAGGCGGTGGTCGGAGGCAGCCCTCGGCCTGTTCCGGATTCCGAACAGGTCCCGACGCACTCCTCAAGGTCCGGGCATGCATGTCCTGTAAATGTCTCGTGGATCCCGTTCGCGGTCTCAGTGACAGGCGACGAGCTCCTTCTCTGTCAGGAGCGAGGGACACGGCACGGCTCGGTACTTGTCTGGGATCCAGGGGTCAACGACTACCGGACTCGTTGGCTGGACCTGGTGGAACTGTGCGAGGACGTTGCACGATAGATGTGAGGGTCATCGGCCCCGCGGCAAGTGCAGGGCCGATGACCAACTCAGGAGCCCAGAGCCTTACGAGATGGTGCAGTGGGCATCCGGGTCGCAGCCCTCCAACTCGGGAATCTTGATGAAGTACGGGTCATCGTCGTGGAGTCGTAGCGAGCTCACGAAGCCCGACAGACTACTTCCCGCATCTTGGTTTTGCTGGCCTGGCATTGATGCCCGTCCGCAGATCTCGGTCCACGTTGGTACGGGGAACCGTTCGTCGTTGTAAATGTGCCAGCCGTTCGGATCCTTCTTGGCGTATAGCGTGGTGCATTCGGAGCCGTAGGTCTTAGTTGTGCTGCCATTGTCCAGGAACTGACCGCCGCTTTCCTTGGAGCTGGCGAATGGGTATTCGTCGCATTGTAGATTCAAGTTATCCCCTGTCGCGAGATGGTGGAATTCAGGCTTCAGTCTGATGCCCTTGCCTCCGAGTTCGCACACTACTTCTCGGTTGCGATCATTGACCGCCTTGGTCCCTTCCTTGTGTAGCGGGTGGTCAGGGAACTGGCCGGGATGGCTATCCAGTTTTTCTTGAAGGATCCAGTAGTAGAGTGCTGCCGCCGGATACTTCTTGAAGTTCATCTCCAAGGTCGGGGGATACTTCTGGAATACGCAACCTCGAGTGTTGGCCGGAAATAGGGAGTCGCAGCGCACCTCATCGACGTCCGCCCAAGTCGCAAGGGATTTTTTGCTGTCGTCGCCCGATACGAGCGCGGAACCGAAGTCCAGGGCCGAACTCAGGGTGAGCTCGTCTACATTTTTGGGCGCAGGCTCCGTGTTCGTCCAGCTGTGTGAGCGGTACCCCGTTATTGAATGATGGTCGACCGCGGCGGCCCAAGTGGGAACGCCGTTCCAGTCTGGCTGGGTGGAAGTTTCGCAGTTGGGAGCGCAACTGGAACTCCATTTTTTCAGCGTTACAGCGCCCAGTTGGGTCGGCACGCTTGTAGCCGTGAGCGTCAGTGACTCGATGACTGTGGGTGCTTGGCTGTAGGTCTTGAACTCCTGCACGCCATAAAATTTCGCCGTCCCGACTTCTATGTCGTTCACCGACCAGGTGGCGCTTACGTTGAACGTCTCACATGCTTGCAACCGGGTCCGCACCATTATGTTGGTGGGGGAGGTGAAATCGCACCAGGGGGCCAAGCCCCCCGGGGATTCCTGCTGTGTCGTTCGCTTATTTTCTTTGGGGAGAGCCGAGAGCGGCACGTCCGCCCCGCGGGTAATGGTGACGCACTGTTGGCGGCCTTGAGCGTCACGCTTGGAGCACGACGTGGTTCGCTTAGGCTCGGCAGCAGACTTGGCCGTAACTGCACTAGAACCCAGGGTGCCCACCATCGGAACTTGGTCCTCGTAGTTGGCCTCTGGGGAGTTCGGGTCGGGATCGGGGACGGTGACGTCAGGCAAGTTGCCGAAGTCACCTGGCTCGAAGGCCACGGCGTCGAACGCGATGTCGTCGTCTCCGGTGCCGTCAGGGGTGATTGTCGACAGTTTGACTTCGGGGACGGTGCCCTTGACCCTGTGTACGCCGATGTTGGCCCAGCGGTTGCCGGTGCCGGCCTGTGGGAGCAGCCTCGTCACCCAGCCGTTGACCGTTTTGATCTGGTACATGGCCTGCTTGGTCTGGGCCCCGTGGTCCGGCAAGTGCACCCAGACGCGGGCGTCCTTGTCTAGCGTGCGGTCGAGCTTCCAGGTGCCAGTGATCTGCAAACGTTGGCCCTTCGCGTCGTCGGCGCGAGTGTGGCCGAAGTAGAAATGGCCTCCGAAGCCGGCGCCCAGTTGATGCAAATCGACCTTAGCTGGATAGGCGGCCTCAACTCCGTTGTTAGCGAAGTTCATGGTGAACGTACCGGAGTTTGTCCACGTCGAGTTGGTGCATCCTGGACGGGCGACGGGGGTGCCTTGTGGGACGTCGTCGACGATCAATGCGCCAGATGGAAGGCCGCTGATGGTGCAATTGGGCGGGTAAGCGGTTCCATCTGCTTCCTCAGGATAGGTTTGGTTGAAGCGGATGAATTCGAATCCGCAGGTGTCGACGCAGTCGGTCTTCCAGGTGACCGGTTCGTGCCACCAGCACATGAAGTCCTCTCGCCCACATGGGCCGGAGGATCCGTTGTCGTTGCTGGCACCGTCGGAAATGCGCCCTGGGAAACAGTCGTTGGACGTGGGGACGCAGAATGCGTCCTCAGGGGCCTTCAGGTGTGCGCGATTGTATAGGGCGCTGCCCTTGACGGTGACGGCCTCGCCTGTTCCGTTCCAGGTGGAGGGGCGGAAGGCGGCAACCATGTTTCCGGGCGACTCCAGGAAGGACGGTGGGTGCGCGGCGAATCCGAGGACCTTTTCCTGGTAGGGCCAGTTCTGCGGGCGGGCGGCGGCGCTGGCGTCTTCGCCGCCGGCAGCGCTTTCCATGAAGGGCAGGCGCCCTGCATCCCATTCGGGGTTGGCGGGGTTGTTGGCCCAGCCCAGGCCCCATGGGGAGCCGTCACCATTGTTCGGGTGGAAGCCGGAGTTGTAGGCCCACACGGCGAAGTACCAGTTTTCGGGGCGGCCAGTGCTGCCATGGTTGGCGATGAGGCCAGCCGAGCGAGTCTCGTTCCACTTCGAGATCAGGATCTGCAAGCCTGCGGCGATGTTCGCGGTGTAGTCCAGAGCGGCCGCGCGCTGCTTCTGGTAGTCCCAGGCTGCGCCGCCGTGGCCGTCTTCGCGGCCTGCCATGCGCATGTGGTCGGTGACCTGGGTGATGCCGTAGCCGCAGTCTGCCTCGGCGAAGTCGATGTCCCAGTCGTTGCTGGAGTCACCGTCGTAGAGGTCGATGCCGTAGTAGTTGCCGATGAGCGGGTTGGCGGTGACGCCGGGTACGGCTTCACGGCCGGCCTGCCACATGTTCGACTCTTGCGTGGTGATGCCGAGCATGACCTGCGCCATCGCCCGGTCGCCGTCCACCAACGCTGGGTTGGGGAAGAGCGACTGAGGCATGTAGGAGGGCATGCCGAGGTTTTTCCAGTTTGCCGGGCGCTGCACGAGCGTGTTGAGGTAGCCCTTGATTGCTTGGTCGACCGCCCATTCCACCTGACGCGGCTTGGGTTGCATGGCCTGGTTACGCGGGTCATTGCGTGGCACCGAGCAGGTGCGTTCTTCCTCGACCGGATCCGACGGGTCTCCGGCGACCGCGGCCTGCATCCGCTTCGGGGCGTTGCCGTGCCCGGTCAGTGCCGGCGACGGGGCAGTGCCCTCGGCGATGCGCGAGGACTCACGCCGCTCGGGGTCCACAACAAATGAGGCCTTGGCCTTGGAACTCGTGACCGCCATGCTCAGTTTGACGGCACGGGCCTTCGTCGCCTCACCGGGCAGGAGCATCGTGCCCTTGCCGTCGCCCCACTGCGTGCCGGTGATCGCCGCCGCTCCGCGAGTGGACACAGTCGCGTCCCTCGGCAGCTCCGTCCGCCTTTCGACGACTGACGGCATTGCGGCGACTGCGCGGGGCCGGGAGGTACGTCCTGTGATGTACACAGTGCCGGCACTGCGCGTCAGACCAGTCTCCGTTGCGGCGCCTTCGGCCAGCAGTGCTGCCTTCGCGGTGCCAACGTGCGGAGCGTTGACATCCTTAGCGGCAAGGCGCTTGACCGAGGAAGTGGTACCGCGCTTATCAAGGAAGACGAGCCCGCCCTTGCCATCCGGAGTGAGCCGGTACGGTACCTGATCGGTGCGCACCACTGGAGTGCGGTGGCCGTCTTGGTCGATGCGGACGATCTGGGCTCCGCTCGCGCCAAGCATCTCCCCGTTCTCGGCGGGAACCGTCGAGGTGACCTGGCCGGTCACCTTCACCGGAGCGGAGGTCTTTCCTGAAGCGGCGTCCAGGCGAATGAGACGAGTGCCGGGCAGGTCGTCCCCACCCGACTGGGTGAGCACCGCGGTCTCGCCGGTGCCACAGCCAGGGTTGTAGTACGACAACGATGTCTTCACTGGCAGCTTTTGTACGGCGCCCGAGGAGAGGTTCACGATCGCCGTGAATGCGCCCCGTGCCATGAGCTGAGGCTTGTTCGTGAATGTACGTGGCGCGTAAACGACGACCGCGCGTTGCCCGGAGCCTGTGACGCAGACGTTGCCGATCCAGGCATCGGCGTCGAAACCGGGCTCGGACAGCGTCGCAGCGGTCTTCCAGGTATAGCCGTCCTGTTCCTTGGCCGTCAGGATGTGTAGGCCCTGCGCATCTCCGCTCGTCGTCCATGCGACGTCACCGGACGAAGACCAGTCGGATCCAAGCAGCGATTCGCGCTTCTCTGAGGGCACTGAGTCAGCGCTGGCGGATGGCTTCGCAGACTGCGTAGTAGAAGCAGGCTGCTTGTCGCTGGACTGAGCCCACGCTACTGGCTGAACCACAGTCACGAGTATTGCCCCGGCAGCCAGGGCCGTAAGGGGTGTAGATGTCCGTCTTCTGCGTTTCACAATATCTCCCGGATGAGTTGGGGATTCCCGCGCAGATCTTGGAACGGAAACGGCCTCTCCGCGCGGGGCTCGCCAATCGAGTGCGGCCCCACGCGGAGAGGTGATGGAGAGGGAGCGGACTATGTCGGGGCGCGGGTCACGTTGACGATGACTGCCGTCAGGTGTTTCGGGACGACCGCACCCTCCGTTCGGTCCTGCGCGGTATATACACCGTCATGGGTTGCGCCGGGCGCCAATCCGTCGGCCCTCACGTCCATCAGAACCTGATAGCCGAGAGGTCCCGTCAACCGAATAACAGCCCAGACATCTGCTGGCTTGGCCTTCGTATTGGTGACCTCCACGGCCACCCAGAATGCGTCACCAGTGTCTTTGAGTACGGGCTGCTTCACCGTGACGCCGTCCTTGGAGGCGGCCACAGCGGGGTCACCCACGGGGCTTTCCGCGCCTGAGGATTCATCAGGTGAGCTCGGCGACGCTGGGCTTGACGCAACTGGCTGGCCAGATGGCGTCGGCGACGCTTCTGAAGCTGCCCCGGTCTTAGCGGATGCGCTACAGCCAACTATCAGAGCTGCCCCAACTAGCACGGCCAAGCCGTGCTTCCCGCGGCGCCCGTTGTGGTGCAACGTCAAGGCATCGATGTGCAACGTCAACTCCTAGTTGCAGAAACTGCCTTCAACCCGGTTGATGAGGTACGTGGTGGAACTGGAGCTGACCTTCATCAGCGCCGTGACCTTGGGGCAGTTGTCCATGTAGACCGGCCCGGCGTACTGGCTGAGGTTGCCCTGATCGACGTCACAACGCGGACTGCTCACCTTGTTCTCACAGAGCTGCAACTTCATCCACCGCGTGCCGGCGGGGTCGTTGTTGTCGAAGACGGCACACACAAAGTTGTCCGGACCCGTGCCACCGTCTGTGTACATGAAGAGGGTGCCTCGACGTTCAGTCGCCGTGGGGAGGCGTTCAGCTACGAGGAGGCTGTAGCCAGATCCACATTCGACTGATGCAGCCTGCGCTGCGGCCGGGTCGGCGGCGACGACTGCTCGAGATTTCTGGTCCGCGTGCGCCGAGATGGAGAGACTGCCGATGGTGTCGTTATCGGCATAGGCCGACGGCGCGGTGAGGCTTAGTGCAGCGAAGCTCAACACTGCCACTGTCGTCCGGGTGACGGACTTTGCGATGAGGTGCATGGTTCCTCCGTACGTTCCGTTCAGGGACGTAGGTGGGCATACCGATTCACCCGCCGCTCTGTTGGCGATGCGCGTCGGGTGCCCCCCCTGATCAACTCAGGAAAGGTACGGGAACGCGCGTTCGTGCGGGAAGTGTGTAGATCGCACGCGTGCGTGATCGGCTAGTTATCGCTGCCCTGTGACCGAAAGATGGGTCCACAGGTTTCTCACAGGTGCCCGAAGGTCTGAGTCCACTGCAAACGTTTACGAAGTGCGCATAGGTGCGGCAGGCCAAGAAAGGCCATGCACCCACCCTATTTGATCAATCGTGAGCGATGGGGGGTAGTACGGATAAGTCGTTCACTGAGGCGACAGTTCATCAGCCCGCGTGAGCCCCGAAAGCTTCGTCTTCGCCGGATGTCGCAACACGTTTGGTTTTCATTCAACCCAACCAGAAGTAAAATTCTGGTTAGTGGACGTCAAAAACACCAGCATGGAAGACGTCTATGAGTCACCCCTCTGCTTCCTCAGTGGCCATAGGTCATCGACGGGCACGCCCAAGCCCTGTGCTCCACACGTCAAGGTCGGCGTCCCGGGGAGAACGGCGCACCCGGTGACCAAACGAAGCCGTCCGCGCGCCCCGCTCGTTGATCAGAACGAGGCAGTGCACACCGCCCTCGCCCAGATCCGGGAGGCCATGGCTGAACTGGGCCGCCGCCTCAGCGAAGCCTTCGCCCCACTCACCGCCCGCATCCGCACCCGCCCCTGCCGCGCCACCACCCCACGACCGGACCGGCCCGCCTGGCAGTCGCCATACGGGCCCACCCATCAGCGAAGGAGCACCACCCGTAGTTCCGAGTCCGCTTCGCCGACCGCGACGCCGCACGCCAGCGCGCCGCCGCCCTCTACACCGCCGGCGGGACCATTCGTAGCGTCGCCGCCGAAATCGGCTGCTCCTACGGCACCGCCCACCGCCTCCTCATCGAGGACGACGTTGAGCTCCCACCCCAAGGGAACCGGCGTGCCTGAGGCCGCCGCCGCGCCCGAGCGCCGACCACTGACGCCCGCCGAGGAGGCACTCCTCCGCCCGTCGTCGATCAGGACAACGGACACCCTTCGCTTGGGACGACTCCACCGACCAGCCCACAACGCAGGCAGGAGAACACAGATGCTTCTCGACCTGCTCTGCCGCCCCCTCGACTTCGTGTCGGACGTCATCGCCGAGCTCGTCCGACCCCTCGATGATCCCTGCCCCCATGACGCGGACGGGACCGGCGAATGCGAGGAGCCTGAGTGCCAGTGACCGGACAGCCATCGGCCCGGCCCCGCCGTACGGACGCCTTCCTCGCCGAGGAACCCGGCCGCGACTTTGACGGCTGCGCCCGCGCCTGCCGCAAGCCTCAAGCCCAAACCCTCGTCTGGGGCGAATGCGCCCACTCCCCCGAGTCCCACCCGCCCCGTGCCCACCATCACCATCGGCCGCGTGGAGAACCTGGCTGACGGCCACTCCCGCATCGTCTTCCGCTCCGCCCCACAGGCCGCGTTCGACGACCTGGTCGCCGTAGCCGGGCACGTCTCCCGCGGCCGCCAAGCGGCGTTCGCTCAGGATGCCCCCTACCCCGACGCCAAGTTCCACCGTGCTCTCGACGCCCTCGCCGACGCCGGCATCATCCAGCCGTCGGCCGAAGTGCCCGTGCCAAGGCCTCGTGCGCGGCCAAGAGAGATGACGACGGCTTGGGGGTGGACCGCGGAGTTGCGCAGAATTCGGGCTTGGTCGAGAAGCCGCACAGCGTGTCCGGCCTGGTCGACGCGACCGAGTGGTTGCGGCGCAGCCGCGACACCGGGACGCGAAGCCCGATTCGGGCCTGCGGGGCCTCAGACCAGGCCGCTGATGCCGTCCCCCAGGAGCTTCAGGCCGAGGACGAAGAACAGGACGTCCATGATGGCGGCGTTGTGTCGGGCGGCCCGGTCCCGCCAGTTGGCGAGGATGCCCTCGGCCCGCTCACCCATGCACAGGTACACGGCGAGCGGGGCGAGGACCCCGAGCGAAGCGATGACCACGAAGACGGCGAGCGCCCCGATCTGCTGCGGCACGGAAATCCCCGACGAGCTGATGGAGGCGCCGGCGGCGATCGTCAGGGGGGCGTTCTTGGCGTTCGCGGCAGAGAGCAGCAGGCCGAGGCCGAGCACCTTCGGCGGGGTGAAGTGGTCGATCGCCGCCATCCACTTCGGCAGCTGCGCCTGTGAGGGGTCGCGCGGACGTCCCCGCCACTGCCGGGCGGCGAACAGCAGGAGCAGGACGCCCAGCGCCAGCTTGAGGGCCCCCACCCACGTGGCCGGTTGACCGTGCGCGGACGCACCGCCGGGGCCGCCCACCGCCAGGGTGATCGCGCCGAGGACGGCCAGTCCCAGGAACCAGCCGACGGCGAACAGCGTGCCGTTCGTCCGTCCCTGCGGGGTGGCCAGGATGAGGATGATCGCCACGATGGGGAGCGGACTGATCGCGACAGCGGCGGCCAGGCCGAGTACATCGCCGACGGCGTGTCCCAAGGCGGCCTCCTCGCGAGTGGTCAGATCACGTACGCATCCGTCCGGACCGGTGGACGTGCGCGCCGGACAGGCTCCGCTCACCGATCGTCAGACGTGGGCCACGCCGGGGCGCGGTATCCGTGCCGTATGGGTGACCGACGGACGTGGTGCCCCAGGCGCGGCCCTTCCGGCGACGCGACGTCACCAACGCCGTCACGGCTATGACCCGAACTTCGTCCATCGCCCCTCGGAGACCACCTCGACGGAGCCGTCGACGACCTCGATGGCCGTCTGTTCGTCGATGGCGTACGCCGGGACGCCGATGTCGGCGGCCCAGCGCTCCGCGTCGGCCAGGGTGTTACTCGGGAAGGCGTCCAGGTGCGGGAAGATCGAGAAGTCGACGACTCCCAGGGCGCGGTCGTCCGGCGCGGACGGCCACTCGACGAAGTACGCCCCGATCCGGGGCGTCATCACCATGCTTCCGGCACTCACTCCCACCCAGACCGTGTCGGGCAGCGAAGGCAGCAGATCGGCCAGCCCGGACTCCCGCATCCAGTGGCACAGGTACGTCGCGTCGCCGCCGTCGACCAGGAGCACGTCGGCCTCCCGGACCCAGGGGACCCATCGCTCCGCGCCGATGGTGGGCAGCGCGGTGAGCTCGAGGACACCGAGCGAGGCCCAGCCCAGGCCGGACAGGTGCTGCCACCGGCGCTCGGCGGCTGCGAAGCCCCGCACCGATGCCGGACCGCACATCGGGTGACCCCACTGTGCCGTCGGGACACAGAGGGCGTGGCACTCGTCGACCGGCTTGCCGAGAAGCCGCACGAGCGCCGAGCGGATGCTCGGGTTCGTGACGCCGCCCGACGTGAGCAACAGCTTCAAGGTACCTCCAGAATCGTGCGCGGAAGGTGCATGTGCCGCAACACCCGGGACCGTGCTGGAACAGCTCAAGTGTCAGCGCAGCGTGCCCGGCACGAGGCCCTCCGTGCTGAACTGCGTGCGGTAGAGCTCCGCGTACCGGCCCTCCGCCGCCAGGAGTTCCGTGTGGGTGCCGCGCTCGACGACGCGGCCGTCCTCGACGACGAGGATGAGGTCGGCGGCGCGCACCGTGGAGAGGCGGTGGGCGATCACGACGGCGGTGCGGTCGGTGAGGGCCTCGGCGAGGGCTTCCTGGACGGCGGCCTCGGAGGTGCTGTCGAGGTGGGCCGTGGCCTCGTCCAGGATGACCACGCGCTGCCCGGCCAGGAGCAGCCGGGCGATGGTCATGCGCTGGCGCTCCCCGCCGGAGAGGCGGTAGCCGCGCTCGCCGACGACGGTGTCGAGGCCGTCGGGGAGTTCGGCGACCAGACGGTCCAGACGCGCGCGGCGCAGCACGTCGCGCAGTTCCTCGTCGGTGGCCTCCGGCCGGGCGAGCAGCAGGTTGGCCCGGATCGTGTCGTGGAAGAGGTGGCCGTCCTGGGTGACCATGCCGACCGTGGCCCGCAGCGAGGCGGCCGTCAGGTCGCGGACGTCGGTGCCGCCGACGCGGACGGCGCCCTCGTCGGCGTCGTACAGGCGCGGCAGCAGCTGCGCGATGGTCGACTTCCCGGCGCCGGAGGAGCCCACGAGCGCGACGGTGTGGCCGGGTTCCGCGCGGAAGGAGATCCCGTGGAGGACCTCGCCGCCGGCGCGGGTGTCCAGCGTCGCGACCTCCTCCAGGGAGGCCAGCGACACCTTGTCGGCGGACGGGTAGCCGAAGCGGACGTCCTCGAACTCGACGGCGACGGGCCCGTCCGGCACCGGGCGGGCGCCGGGCCGGTCCGCGATGAGGGGCCGCAGGTCGAGGACCTCGAAGACCCGCTCGAAGCTGACCAGGGCGCTCATGATGTCGACGCGGGCGCCCGCGAGCGCGGTCAGGGGCGCGTAGAGCCGGGTCAGGAGGAGGGCGAGGGTGACGACGGATCCCGCGTCGAGGGCGCCGGTGAGCGCGAAGTGGCCGCCCAGGCCGTAGACGAGCGCCAGCGCGAGAGCCGAGACGAGGGTGAGGGCGGTGATGAAGGCCGACTGCGCCATGGCGGTCCGCACGCCGATGTCCCGGACCCGGCGGGCGCGTTCCTCGAACCGGGCCGACTCGTCCGCGGGCCGGCCGAAGAGCTTCACCAAGGTGGCGCCGGGCGCCGAGAAGCGCTCGGTCATCTGGGTGCCCATGGCGGCGTTGTGCTCCGCGGCCTCCCGCTGGAGGCGCGCCATGCGGGTGCCCATGCGGCGCGCCGGGACGACGAAGACCGGGAGGAGCGCGAGGGCCAGCAGGGTGATCTGCCAGGACAGGGTGAGCATGACGCCGAGGGTCAGCAGGAGGGTGACGAGGTTGCCGACGACCCCGGAGAGCGTGTTGCTGAACGCGCGCTGCGCGCCGATCACGTCGTTGTTGAGGCGGCTGACCAGGGCCCCGGTGCGGGTCCGGGTGAAGAAGGCGACCGGCATGCGCTGGACGTGGTCGAACACGGCGGTGCGCAGGTCGAGGATGAGGCCCTCGCCGAGGTTCGCGGACAGCCAGCGCCCCAGCAGCCCGAGGCCCGCCTCGGCCAGGGCGATCACGGCGATCAGCACGGCGAGCGTGGTGACCCGTCCGGGGTCCCCGCCGGAGACGATGGCGTCGACGACCCATCCGGCGAGTACGGGGGTCGCCACGGCGAGCAGCGCGGTCACGGTGCTCAGCAGGACGAACTGGGTGATGCGGCGCCGGTGCGGCCGGGCGAAGGCGCCGACGCGGCGCAGGGTGTCGCGGGCCAGGGGGCGGCGGTCCTGCGTGGCGTTCATGACGCTGTGCAGTTGGGTCCAGGCCGTGGTCTCCATGCTCATGCACCGACCGTAGAACCTCGACCGACCTTGAGGTCAAGGAACCCCCGCGAACGCACCGGATCCGGGGTGCCTACACCCGGTCCCGGGCCGGGATCACCTCTCCACCGGGCGCCGAAGCGGCCCGCCCGACACCGCGGGCGGGCCGCCTCGTTGTGCCCGGGCTACGCCACGGACGGGAACAGCTCTTTGCAGTGCATGCAGATCATCTGCTTCAGCCACTGCGCGCGCTTGCGCTGAGAGGTCTGCTCCTTGCCTCGCTCCCGCGCACCCCACACCGCTCCGCCGACCGTCACGAGCAGCCCCGGAAGGATCACCCCCGACACCAGCAGCGCCACCCCGAATCCGGCCACCAGCAGCGGCCCGACCAGCGCCGCCTTCTCCTCCGCCGGTTGCGCGAAACCCTTCTTCAGCGCCGAGCCCGGATCCATCGTCGCCACGTACAGCTCCAGTCTCTGCACTTGAGTGGACCCGCATCGCTTGCACTGCAACACCGCCACCGCATCCCCCGATCCGTCGACAGACAACGAGAATGCGGGCAACCCCGCCAAGTCGACAAGATGACAAAATGCCTCGCACGGAGGTTCCGAGGCCCGGCGATCACCCGGTCCGGCTACTGAATGTGCATGGCGAGGTGCCCGAGGCGACTCTTGATGTGGGCCCGCCGCCCTCCACGACCGCTCACTCTCCCGGAAGCGGTACCTGTCGTCCGTCGCGGGCCGTTCCTGGAGGTGACGTGGTGTCTCGAACAGTCATACCCCGCATGTTGCAGGCGGTGGTCACGAGCGTGGCCCTGGCCGCCGGTTCGATGGCGGGTGCCGCCTACGCGGCCGGCGGGGACGGGGGCCCCGCGCCCGAGGCCGGCGGACCCCGCGCCGGGAAGCGTGCGGCTCAGCCGTGCTCGTCCTTCCCCTACCTGCCCTGGCACTGCCCGGGCCGGCCGGGCCGCCCCGGTCCGCCAGGCCCCCCTGGTCCGCCGGGGCCCGCCGGCCCTCCCGGTGCGCAGGGCCCCGCAGGCCCCGCCGGCCCTCAGGGGCCGCAGGGCGGGACCGGCCCGCAAGGACCCGCCGGGGCCGCCGGACCGGAAGGTCCCCAGGGGCCCGCCGGGCCTCAGGGGCCGCCCGGAACCGCAGCCGACCACGGCCTCGTGGAGTTCGTCGACGACGGTGAGTTCGTACCGCCCGCCGCGGTGACCACGGTCTTCGTCCAGGCATGGGGCGCCGGCGGGGGCGGAGCCGTAGGCGGCGGCGCGATCACCGGCGCCGGAGGCGGCGCCGGCGGCCTCGCCTGGTGCGTCCTCCCCGTCCAGCCCGGCACACCGGTCGCGGTGGACGTCGGCGCCGGCGGCGCCGGAGGGGCAGGCGCGGCCAACGGCTCTCCGGGGACGCCGACCGAAGTGGACAACAACCTGGGCGGTGTCGTGTCGGCCGATGGCGGCGGGGGCGCGTCGCTGCTCCTGCCCGGCACCGGCGGCACGGGCGTCTGTCCCGGGCAGGGAACCGTCCGCGAGGGCGCGGACGGCTTGATCGGGAACCCGACACCGGGCGCCGGGGGTCAGGGGGGCCGCCCCCCGGTGGACGGCGTCGTCCAGCCCGCTCCGCCCGGTGCGGGCGAGGGCGGCGACGGCGGCGGCGACACCGACGTTCCGGGCTCGGCGGGCGGCGACGGATACGTCGTCATCTGGTGGTGACGGACCGCTCCCCGGTCCGGGTACGCCGGCCCTCGCGCCACCCGCCCCCGGGAGGCGGCGTCCCCGGAATTCCGGCCCGGGATCGATATCCTCGCGTTCGGTCCGGTGGACCACCTTCTCCAGGGAGCAGTTCATGCCACATTCGGGAGAAACCGCGGACGTAATTCCCCGGCCGCAGCGGTTCGCCGATGTCGAAGGCTGGTTCTGGCCGGTCGACCAATTGCTCTTCGACTGGTTCCTGCGACGGCAGCACGACCGGGAAAACCCCGGTGACCTGCTGGAACTCGGCGCCTACATGGGAAAGAGCGCCATCTTCATGGGGAACTACCTCCGCCAGGGGGAGCGGTTCACGGTGTGCGACCTGTGGGATTCCCCGGCTGTGGACAACCCGAACAGCGCCGAGATGAACAAGGCGTACGCGACGCTCACCCGGCGCGCCTTCGAGGCCAATTACCTCTCGTTCCACGACCGGCTCCCCACGATGGTGCAGGGCCCGACCTCGGTGATCACCTCGCACGTCGGCGCCGGCAGCTGCCGCTTCGTGCACGTCGACGCGTCGCACCTGTACGAGCACGTCTCCGGCGACATCGCGGCGGCGCGCGAACTGCTCGTCCCGGAGGGCATCGCGGCCTTCGACGACTTCCGCAGCGAGCACTGCCCGGGCGTCGCCGCCGCCGTGTGGGCGGCGGTGGCGACGGTCGGACTCAAGCCCATCGCGGTCACCGGCACCAAGCTCTACGGCACCTGGGGCGACCCGGCCGCGGCGGGCGAGGAACTGCAGCGGTGGCTGAGGACGCGCCAGGACCTGTGGCACGCAGTGGACCAGGTGGCGGGCGTGCCCCTGATCCGCATCAGGGGCACCAAGGCGAAGTCCCCGGCTCCGCCCGTCTCCCGCCACGCCTCGCTCCGCGGCCGCACGTCCCCGGTCAGGGAACGGGCCCGCGCCGTCCGCCGCCTGGCGAAGGACCTCGTCCCGCCGGCCCTGGCCCGTGCCGTGCGGGCGTCCCGCCACCGCCGTACGTCATGAGGCCCTGACCCCGGCCCCACCTCCCAGGAAATCCGCCACGGCCGTCACGAAGCGGGCCGGGTCGTCGAGCCAGGGGAAGTGCCCGGCGCCGGGCTGGACGACGAGCGCGGCGTCCGGGAACAGCCCGGCGAACTCCGCGACCGCGGCCGGGGGAGCCCCGAGGTCGACCTGCCCGGCCAGCAGCAGGACCGGCGCCGTCACCCGGGCGAGCGCGGCGCGCGTGCCGTCCGGGGCGAAGGCGCCCTCGGCGCCGAACGCGGCCACCACCTCGTCCTTCATCTGCTCCCGTTCGGCGGCCTGGTGGGCCCGCGCCGCATCGTCCCAGCGGCCGTAGGAGAACGGCGCGAGGGCCTGCCACCGCTCGGCGGTGGCCTCGCCCGCCACGATCGCCTCCAGCGCCGCGAACGCCTCCGGGAACCACGGTTCGTCCCGGCGCAGGAGAGCCGTCTCGCGCCGCAGGTCGCCCGGGATCGGAAGGCCGACGGCCCGGACGCTCGGCGTGACGAGGACGAGGCTGCCGACACGGTCCGGATGGCGGCCCGCGTACTGGGCGGCGATGTTCGCCCCGGCACTGTGCGCGAGCACGTCCATCCGGTCGAGGCCGAGGTGCTCGCGCAGCGCCTCGACGTCGTGGACGAGCCGGTCGCAGCGGCAGGAGGCGAGGTCCTCCGGCAGCCCGGACAGGCCGGTGCCGCGGAGGTCCGGCCTGATCAGCCGCCGGTGCGCGGACAGGCCGCCGAGGTCACCGAGGTACACGGAGTCCTGCGGCCCGCCGGGCAGGCAGAGCAGCGGGCGGCCCGAGCCGAGGTCGTGGTAGGCGAGTTCGGTGCCGTCGTACGAGGGGAAGAAGGGCATGGCGGAGGTCCTTTCGGCGGTGCCGGGGGAAGCGCGGTAACGGGGTGGCGCGGGGTCAGTGGTGTGCCTGCCGCGCACCGGAGGCCCGGAGACGGCCGGCGAAGAAGCGGTGTTCGCTCTCCACCTCGGACGTGGGCAGCTCCATGTGCCGGCCCGGGTTGGCGTGGAGCGTCTTGTCGCGCGAGGCGAACGCGTCGAAGAGGGCCAGTGACGACGACCGCGGCACCAGCTCGTCGTCCCACTGCAGCAGGAAACGGACCGGGACGGTGATCCGGGCCGCCGCGCCGGCCAGGGACTCGTGGCCGAGCAGCCCGAACACGGCGGCGGTGATCCGGGGTTCGGCGGCCACGAGCGGCACGCCGACGGCGGTGCCCAGCGACACGCCCCAGAACCCGACGGGGACGTCCGGGCCGACGCGGCCGTGGCCAAGCAGGGCGTCCAGGGTGGCGCGCCACTCCGGGACGGCACGGGTGGCCAGTGCCGCGTTGTGGGCCGCGACAAGCGGGGCGACGGGTCCGCCCGAGGCCACCGCCTCCCTGATGCGTACCGCGGCGGCCTCGTCGGCGGCGGTCCGCGGGCGGTCGCCGTGCCCGGGCGCGTCGATGGCGGCGACCGCGAAGCCTCCGGTCGTCACATGGTGGTGGGCGCGGGCCAGCAGGCCCGGGGCCTTCTTGTGGCGTCCGCCGCCGTGGGCCAGCAGGATCAGCGGGCGGTCGCCGTCCGCGCCGGCGGGGGACCAGAGCACGCCGGTGATGTCGCCGAGGACGAAGTGGTGTTCCGAGACGCCGTCGGCGGTCGTCTCCGAGAGGAAGCGCATGGTTCGGTGCCTTTCGGGATGCCTTCGGGCACTCCCGGGGACACCTGCGTCAGAGGATCCGCGCAGCCGTGCGAGAGGGGAGTACCCGTCCTGATACAGCGTTGATGGGTCTCACCTCCTCGGTCGTCACTGCGCGGTGACGCTATCAGACCGGTGGTCGCGGGGCAGCCGGTTTTTCGGCGCCTTCCCGCGGCTCCCGTCGCCCCCCGGTTTTGCTGGGAGGACGACGGGAGGGACCTCACGGCCGAGGGGCGGAGAACGCGTTCAGGAAGCGGTCGCGGAAGGAGTCCATCCGCCAGACGGGAGCGTCGTGTTCGGGCTGCAGCCCGTCGCTCCAGCCCCAGCCGGAGACCTGGTCCAGCACCTTGGGGTCGTGGGCGACGATCGCGATCGGCACGTCCCGGCTGGCGTCGACGCCGACGACCGTCGACACCGGCTGATGGTCGCCGAGGAAGACCAGCACCGTGTTCTCGTTGCCGTACTTCGTCACGAACTCGACGAGGCTCTTCAGCGAGTACTGGATCGCGTTGCCGTACTCCTGACGGACCTGCTTGGGGTCCTTCCAGACCTCCTTGGGGTCCTTGCCCTCCTTCTCGATGGCGTCGTAGACCGAGCCGTCGCCGACCCGGTCCCAGTCGATCATGCGGGGGATCGGTGCCCAGGGGTTGTGGCTGGAGGTCAGGATGATCTCCGACATCATCGGCTGGTTCGACGCCTTCCCGTGCTCCAGGCGCTCGAACGCCGACAGGGTGTACTGGTCGGGCACCGGTGACCAGCTGAACTTGGGCCCCTGGTAGCCCATGGAGCGCGAGTCGTGGATGTGGTCCAGGCCGAAGAACTTGCCCTCCGGCCACGCCCGCGTGACGCCGGGCATCATGCCGACCGTCCGGAAGTCACCGGTGCGCTTGAAGGCGCTGGTCAGGGTCATCCGGTCGCTGGAGCTGACGTAGCGGTAGCGCTGCTGGTCCTGGACCCAGAGCCCGGACAGGAAGGTGGTGTGGGCGAGCCAGCTGCCCCCGCCGGTGACGGGGGAGGTCAGCCAGCCGCTGCGTGCGGAGAATCCCGCGTCGGCGAGCTGCCGGGTGCCGTCGCGGAGCACCGCGTCGACACCCGGGGCCATCGCCGGGTCCTCGACCGCGCCGCGGCCGTAGCTCTCGATGAACGTGAAGATGACGTCCTTGCCGCGCAGTCCGGACAGCAACCGGTCCGGCGGCACCTTCGCGAACGGGTCGTCGGCCACCTTCTCGGCGAACACCTTCCGGTCGGCCAGGCCCTGCCGCACCATGCCGACCTGGCTCCGGACCCGCAGGCCGGCGTCCTTGGCGGCGAGGTTCAGCCCGGAGACCTGGATGCCGAGGGTCGCGCACGTCATCCAGACCACCCCGGCCACCAGGGTGCCGCGGCGCGCCACCGAGGGGTGCCGCAGCATCACCGTGACGAGCCGCACGATCGCCAGCGGCATCAGCACGAGCAGCACGAGGACGGCGAGCAGGGCTCCCGCCAGGGCGCCGTACGCGGTCGCCTCACCGGCCGAGTCCTTCAGGAACGACAGCCCGTCGGAGAAGAGCGGCCAGTCGAAGAGCGGGTGGAAGGGACGTTCGAGCGTCTGGTAGAAGCCCATGTTGACGCAGTCGAGGAGGACCAGCAGGCCGAGGAGGACCCCGCTGACAACCGCGACGACCCGGCGGGGGCGGGGCGGCAGGACGAGCAGCAGGGCGGCCAGCAGGATCGGCTCGGCCGGGACGCGGGCGAAGCGGGACGCGGTGAGCTGCGGGAGCCGCTCGGGCATCAGGAAGGCGAAGAGCACCAGGACGGCGGCGAGGGCCGTGAGGCTCCACGACAGGCCGCGGGTGACGCCGGGGTGCCGCTCCCGCCATCGGGCGAGCGCGTTCTTCGAGGTGGGGGCCGGGGCGGGATCGGTGGGTTCGGGTTCGGCGGGGGCCGCTTCGGCGGGGTCCTCGGCATGCGTCTGTTCCGCGTCTGGCCCGTCGTCGGGGGCGGGGGCAGCCTCGGGTCCGGCCGCTTCCGCGGCGTCCTCAGGGGCCGGCTCCGCGACCGCCTCCTCCGGGGCGTCACCTGGGGGCGGTTGCTCCTTCGAGTCCGCCTGGTCCTTTGCCGGCCGCTGATGAGCGCTGGAGAGCGACAACCCGAAGTTCCTTCCAAACGAGCCACGGTGATGGAGGGTGACCCAGGCTGGAGAGGCTTGGGCCACCGCAAGCCTGTACGGCTCGCCGACCGCCCCGGTTCACCCTCCCTCCGTTCATCGGGAAAACGGACCATTGCATGGGCATGTCTTTACGGAAGAGGGAGGGTTTCACCCGGCTGTCGCCTCCGGCGTCACCCGGCTGCCGGGCGGGTGCGGGGCATGCACGCCGCGCGGACGGGTGGCCGGCGGTCCGGGTCGAAGGCGAGCGGGGCGGGGCGGAGCCGCGGCAGGTGGTGCAGTGCGTACGCGCTGAACGGCACGGTCGCGCCGGACGGCACGGGGACGCCGCCGAGGAGCTGGTCGGTCTCCTCGTGGAGCCGGCGCTCCACCTCGGGCCCGCGGGGGGAGGCGTGGCGTCGACGACAACTCCGCCGGTCGTCCCGGCCGTTCACCGGGCGTGTGCCCGGGGCGGGAGGACTGCGGCCGCGCTCCGGCTCTGGCGTCACCGGGGGTTCGCCGTCGCGGCCTGCGCCCGGACGGCGGCACGCGACGCCGCGGGCCTGTGGGGCGTCCGGTGGTCAGGGTTTGCTGCTGCGAACAAAGTTGGCGTCACGCGGCGGGCGGTCGCGCGGTGAGCCCGGCCTGGTGTCCGTGGGAGTCAGCTGCCGGGCGCGGCCCAGGCGCTGGGGCCGAGCTGGTCGATGATCGTACGGAGCTGCTCCCGGTCGAGCTCGTAGATCGTCTCGCCCGCCCTCGGGTCGCGCGCGTGCAGGGTGTGGAACAACGGCCCGCCGTGGGGCCCGATCTGCACCAGGGTGGCCGAGGCGCCCCGGACGGCGCGCTCGGTGCCGGGCGGCGCCGTGAGGTCGACCCGGCCGACAACCCCCGAGGTCACGCACACCGGCACCGACTCCAGGTGCCCGGACAGCTGGAGGTGGAAATGGCCGCAGAGGATCAGCCGCACGTCCGTGCCGCGGATCGCGTCGGCCAGGTCGCCGGGGTTCCGCAGTCCCAGCGCGTGCTGTACCTCGACGTCGAGCGCGATCGGCGGATGGTGCAGCACCAGCACACTGCCCATGGGGGCCGGGGTGGCCAGGACCTCCCGCAGCCAGGCCAGCTGCGCCCCGCCGAGCAGGCCGTACCCCATGCCGGGCACCAGCGAGTCGAGGGTGATGAAGCGGTAGCCGTCGACCATGCTCACGGCCGCCCGCTCCCCGGCGGGCGAGGTCAGCATCGCCCGGGCGTGGTTGCGGCCGTCCGGGCGCAGGTGCCCGCTGCCCAGCGCCCGCGCGAAGGCCCGCCGCTCGTCGTGGTTGCCGGTGCTGTAGAACACCGGCGCCTGGCGGCGCAGGGCGAAGTCCCGCACGATGTCGCGCACGGAGAGGTACGCGTCCAGCGATCCGTCGTCGGCGATGTCGCCGCTGATGACGATGACGTCGATGTCCGCCACCGGTTCCAGGTCGTTGAGGAGCCCGCGCAGCGACTCCCTCGCGTTGACACCACCCGCCTTCGGTGATCCGAAGCGGTCGAGATGGGTGTCGGAGAGATGCAGGATCCGCATTGCGCGTACGGTACCCGGCTCGCGCCGTGGCGTCACCGATCATTGCGCCGCGCAACGGACGGGCGGGGAGCCGCGGAACGGAGTTGCGGCGCGGCGCGCAGGTCGTGAGGCTGAGCCCGGCAAGAAGGTGCGGGGAAGAGGGGGAGGGCCATGCGGCGGTCGTGGAAGGGCTTCGGCTGGACAGCCACCGAGGTGCCGCAGGCGCCACTGGACGACGGGCAGCGCCTGCAACGAGGGGTGCCGTTGACGCTGCGGGCCGTGGAGGACCGGCGAGCCGTGCAGCGGCCGGTGTTCGATCCGGCGCTGAAGCAGCACCCCAACGCCTACCGGGCGGCCGACCCGCGGTTCCCGGACCCCGAGGTGGAGGCCGCGTGGCTGGAGGCGCGTCGCCTGGCGACGGACCTCGTGCTCGCGGCCGTCGCGGACTCGCCGTGGGCGGAGCACCTGGTGCTGCGCGGCAGCAGGCTGCTGCGCGCGTGGTTCGGGGACGGCGCCCGGGAGCCAGGTGACCTGGACTTCGTCGTCGTGCCCCGGGAATGGCGGATCGAGGAGCCGCGGACGAAGGCGATGTTCGACGGCATCGCCCGCGCGGCCGGGCACGGCTCCGCGTCCGGGCCGGTGCGGATCTCGGCGGAGGACGCGATCGCCGAGGACATCTGGACGTACGAGCGCGTGCCCGGACGCCGCCTCGTCCTGCCGTGGACGGCGGACGGGCTGCCCGGCGGGATCGTCCAGATCGACATCGTCTTCAACGAGCGGCTGCCCACGCCGCCGGAGCCGGTCCGGCTCCCCGCCCTGTCGGCGGGCGGCCCCGAGGCGGCGGTGCTCGGGGTGACCCCGGAACTGTCGCTGGCGTGGAAGCTGATGTGGCTGGTCAGCGACCGGCACCCGCAGGGCAAGGACCTGTACGACGCGGTGCTGCTCGCCGAGTCCTGGCGCCTGCGCTACGAGGTGCTGCGCGACGTCTTCCTCGACGCGGAGGGCTCGTACGCGCTGCGGCCCGTCACCGCGGACGGGCTCGGCGAACTGGTGCCGGCGGTGGAGTGGCGGCACTTCGCGGCCGAGTACCCCCGGCTCGGCGGTGACGCGGCGCCGTACGGCCGCCGCCTGACCGACGCACTCGCCCCGACGTTCGACGGCGCCCCGCGGGGCGCCGCACTGCGGGACTGGTGGATGGCGCCCTGGCTCGCGGAGTACCGCGAGGTCCACGAGCGCGAGGGCATGACGGGCCTGCAGAAGCGGCTGGCGGCCGAGACGGGCCCGCCGGTCGCCGTCGTCATCACCCGGCATGTGCTCGGGCCCGGCCGGTGCAGCCCCGAGGACGCTCTCGCGATCATGCTGGCCGACCCGGCCTGGTCCCCGTGGGTGAAGATCTACGAGCGTCAACCGCAGTGGCGCCGGGAGCACTTGGTCCCGCCGGGGGAGTGAGGGCGGCCCCCGGCCGGGGCCTGCGCTGTGGCCGGAGGGCGGCCGGTGACCACGGCGGATGTCCGGCGTCGGGGCAGGGCACCTGCGGGGGCAGGAGCACCGTTCCCGGCCGGGGAATGACGGCGCCGTGCGGGCAGGTGCCGTGACCTTCGCGAGGTCGGCCGCGCCCGCACGTGGTGCGGCCAGGCGCCGTCAGGGTGTCCGTCTCGCGGTCGGCTCGACTCCGTCGGCAACCGAAAGCACCTGTGTGGCCGGAGGGTTGGGGGCGCCGTCCGCAGAGACGGCGGACGCCTGCCCCGTCACCGCCGTTGCTGGTTCCGCCGGGGCCGGTGCGGGCTCGCCCGCGGTGCGGCGGGTGCGGCGGCCCTTGCGAGGGGCGCCGCACCCGCGTCGGAGGTCAGCCGCGGGCGCCCGACGCGACCGCTTCGGCTTCCGCCGGGGCCGCCGCGGCGCCGCTCGCGGCGTGGCGGGCGGTGGCGGCCCGGTGGACCGGGACGAGGAGGGCGGCCAGGGCCGCCGCCAGGCACAGCACGGCCAGCAGCCCGAACGCGTGGGTGTAGCCGGAGGCGTAGGGGAGGCCGGAGGGCTGGAGCCGGCTGGTGACCAGGACGCTGGTGACCGCCGCGCCGATGGAGCCGCCGATGGTGCGGATGTTGGCGTTCATGCCGCTCGCGGCGCCGGTCTGCTCCGGCGGGACGCTGCGCACGATCAGGTTGGCCATCGAGGCGAAGGCGAGGCCGATGCCGAGGCCGAAGATGCCGGCCGCGAACGCCACCTGCCACTGCTGATCGTGCCATGCAGCGAGGAAGCCACAGGCCACCGCGCCCAGCGCGGCACCGGTCGTGAGCAGGCGCTTCGCGCCCACCACGGGTTCGAGGCGGCCGCTGAGGACACCGGAGAGGAACATCGCGATCAGCATCGGCAGCATCAGCAGGCCGGCTCCCGTCACGCTGGCGCCGAAGCCGTAGCCCGCGGCACGCGGGGTCTGGGCGAAGCCGGGGAGGAAGGACCAGATCGAGTACATGCCCGCGCCGAAGAGCAGACCGGCGGCGTTGGTCGTCCACACGGCGCGCAGCCGCATGATGCGCAGGTCGATCAGGGGGTGGCGGGAACGGGCCTCGGCCGTCAGCCAGAGGGCGAAGAGGACGACCGCGGCGGCGAACAGGCCGAGGGTGCGGCCCGCGGTCCAGCCCCACCGGGTGGCCTGGCTGAGCGGCAGCAGCAGCGCCACGAGCCAGCTCGACAGGAGGATGGCGCCGAGCCAGTTGACGCGTCCCTCGGCCCGGCTCGGGGACTCGGGCACGTAGCGGAAGGCGATCAGCGCGGTGATCGCGACGACGGCGACGGGCAGCCAGAACAGCCAGCGGTAGTCGAGCGCCGAGACGATCGGGCCGGCGGCCACGATGCCGACGCCGCCGCCCGCGGCGATCACGGCGGAGAGGTTGCTGATGCTCGGGCTCACCCGGTTCGCGGCGAACTCGTCCCGGATGATCCCGAAGGACAGCGGGAAGAGCGCGCCGCCGATGCCCTGGATGACGCGGGCGATGATCAGGACGCCGATGGACGGCGCGAGCGCGGCGAGCAGGCAGCCCAGCGTGAGGGTCACCAGGACGGCGACGAGGGTGCGCTTCTTGCCGATCAGGTCGCCGACCCGGCCGAGGATGGGGGTGAAGACCGAGGCGGACAGCAGGTAGGCCGTCATCACCCAGGTCACGGTGGACTGCGAGGTGTGCATGGCGTGCTGGACGGTCGGCAGGGCCGGCGCGATCAGCGACTGGAGCATGGAGAACACGCCCGCACCGGTCGCGAGGACCGCGAAGGTGAGGCGGGTGGACTTGCGTGGCATGGGATGCCTCTCCGATTCCGGACGGGGGCGTGGCCGGGAGCGTCCGGCCGTGGTCGTACGGGCCGCGTGGGCAGCCTGGGAAGCGGTGACCGCGCGCGGCGGCCACCGGGGAACGTCGGGGGACGGGCGATGCGTCGGCGCAGGGCCCGGGGAAGGGGTCACACTGGGTCACACCGGGGTGCGTACGCCGTACCGCCGCGCGCTCGGCACGCGGCGGAGGGGACCACACCCCGACTGGTAAAGTGGAGGTATGCCTCCACTGTAGCGGAGGCTACCCTCCACTTCAAACGTTCCGGTCAGGAGGCAGCAGTGACGGCCGACACGTTCCCCGTCAGCGCGATCGTCGCGTCCCAGCGCCCGCACCGAAAGGACGCGGCGCGCAACTACGACGCCTTGCTGGCGGCCGCCCGCGAGGCCTTCGCGGAGAACGGCGCCGAGGCCTCACTGGAGGACGTCGCCCGCCGCGCGGGCGTGGGCATCGCCACCCTCTACCGGAACTTCCCCACCCGCCGGCACCTCTTCGAGTCCGTCTACGCGGACGAGGTCGACGACCTGTGCCGGGTCGCCCGGGAGGTGGCCGACCGCGAGCCGTGGGAGGCGCTCACCTCCTGGCTGGGCCGCTTCGTCGCCTACACCGTGACCAAGCGGGCCATCCGCGAGGCCCTCGACAACGAGTCCGAGGTCTTCCTGGCCTGCCGCGAGTCCATGTTCCAGGCCGGCGGCCCGCTGTTCGACCGTGCCCAGCAGGCCGGCGAGGTCCGCGGCGACATCTCCTTCGACGACCTGCTCCGCATGGTCTCCGGCATCTCCGGAACCTATTTCCCGGACGACGCCCAGCGCGACCGCATCCTCGGCGTCGCCCTCGACGGGGTCCGCGCGAACCGCTGAACCGCGCCGCACGCGCCGGTCAGCCGCCCGGCCGCGGCGCGGCGTAGGCGCGGACGGCAACCCGCCGGTCCGGGCCCCACCGCTGCTCGACGGTGGCCAGCAGCGTCCATCCCAGCCGCTCGTACAGGGCGGCCGCGGCTGTGTCCGACGCGACGACGTCGAGCACCGGGTGCAGACCGCGCAGCCGCGCCTCCCCGACGGCGGCGGCCATCAGCAGGGCTCCGACGCCGCGGCCCCGGGCGCCCGGCGCGACGAACAGCCGGCCCACGACCGCGGTCGGTCCGGCGCCCGCGCCCTCGCGCGCGCTCCACAGGCCCGGCGCGGCGTCGCTCCCGGTGCCCGGCCCGAGGCCGACGTGGCCGACCACGACACCGTCCGACTCGGCGACCCAGGCGGCGAGCGAGGCGGCCCCGGACAGCCACGCGGCCGGCGCGGTGGGCCAGTCGACCGGGTAGCCGTCCCGGTCGTGGACCGCGGCGAGCACCCGCACGCACGCGTCGAGGTCGCCCTCCTCCCGCCGCCGGACCCGGATCGCCGTACCTGCCGTCTCTTCGCGCATCCGGGAATGCAACCACAGGTCGCCCGTCGCACCGGCAGCGGGAACCGCCTGGAAAACCATGACGGGCGATGCCGAGCGGGCGACGGCGTGATGGCGGCCCGGTCGCCGGGGAGCGGCACGCGTACGGCGAGAACAAGACAAGTGCCCGCCGCGACGCGGGCGGCGGCTCCCCGGCCCGGGCAGTCCACCCACTCCCGGAGGACTTCGTGAACACGACCCGTACCCGCACGCTGCTCGGACTCGCGTCGGCCGCCGTGTGCCTCGCCCCCCGTCGGCGGGCCCGCCCACGCCGCTCCCGTCAGCGCCGACGCCGCGACGGCGAGGCACCGCGTCGTCGTCCTGGACGAGGTCAAGCCGGAGAGACTGCGCGCGGCCGCGGCCACCGAACCGATGACCTGGGCCTTCGACATCGACTACGGCGGCGAGTACACCACGATCTACGGCGACGCCGGTCCCTGCGACGCCGCCGGGTACGGCTTCAGCCCCAGCAGCTGGTGGTCGATCCGGCTGTCCTCGTACCTCGTCGCCGGCGGCTGCGACACGTCGTTCGCGTCCGGCCCGAGGGGCAGCGCCACCTTCACCGGCGCCGTGCCGTACGTGGGGGCGGATCTCGACGACGCCGTCACCTTCATCAAGGTCTGGCGCGGCTGACCTCTCCCACCAGGGGTTTTCCGGCCGGGAGGCGAAGAGGAAACGGGAAACCCCTGTTGCCGGCGGTCCGTTCGGGGCCACCGTGAGGGCCGACACGCGACCGAGGGCGGCGCCGGGCGCCGCCCCGTCCTGGGGGGAAGACCGCATGAGAGCACGACGCTGGGGAGCCGGGCTGGTCGCCGCCTTGGTGACCGCCCTGCTCCTCGCGCTCGTTCCGGCCGCCGCCGCCCGCGCGGCCGGGACCGGGGAGCAGAACTGGTGCAGCCTGCAGGGCATCGCCTCCGACGAGGCGCACCGGGCCGTGGACGCGGCCTGCCAGGAGTGGCGCAACCGCACGCTGTACACGTGGGGCGGCGGGCACGGCCCCGCGCCCGGCATCAGCTACGGCACCATCGACATCCACGACCTGGAAGAGACCTGGAACGACCCGTACACCCGCGGCTTCGACTGCTCGGGGTTCGTCCGCTGGGCCTGGTACAAGGCCGTCGGGTGGGACATCCTCGGCGGCGGCACCGCCGAGGCGATGTACCGGAGCGCCGGGCGCACCTACCAGGCGGTCCACGGCAGCGGCGGCGGCAAGCCGGCCGTCTCCGACCTGCAGCCCGGTGACATCGTCTTCACCGGTGTCGGCGGCACGGTCGACAGCATCAGCCACGTGATGCTCTACCTCGGCGACGGGTACGTCGTGGAGGCGTACCAGTCGCAGCGCCCCATGCGGGTGATCGACATCAACGCGCGCATCGACAACAACCGCCTGGTCGGGGCGGCGCGCATGCCGCAGGGCGGCCCCTTCACCGAGCCGCCCGGCTACGACGGCACCCTCCAGGTGACCTGGGGCACCGACGTGGCGGTGCGGCAGCACCCCAACAAGACGGCGGCGCTGGTGACCCGGCTCTCCGGGCCGGACCTGGTGTACGCCACCTGCCAGCAGCACGGGGAGAACGTCACCGCCGAGGGCTACACCAACGACGCCTGGACGTACCTGTCCAACCGCGGCGGCTGGATCAGCAACATCTACCTGAGAGGGCCCGCCTGGCTGCCGGAAGTGCCCACCTGCACCGGCTCCGCCTACGACCCGCAGACCGGTTCCGGGGGCGGCGGCGGGGTCACACAGGGCGGCGCCTACAGCACCTGGGGTACCGGCGTCGCGATCCGCTCCGAGCCGTCCACCACCACCGGCACCACGGTGGCCCGGCTGGCCGGCCCGACGAACGTCGCCGTCAGCTGCCAGACGCACGCGCAGAGCGTGACGTCCGAGGGGTACACCAACGA
Source organism: Actinacidiphila glaucinigra (assembly GCF_900188405.1). Taxonomy (GTDB): domain Bacteria; phylum Actinomycetota; class Actinomycetes; order Streptomycetales; family Streptomycetaceae; genus Actinacidiphila; species Actinacidiphila glaucinigra. The sequence goes on from NZ_FZOF01000020.1 coordinate 39,761, forward strand.
CGCCTGGTCCTACCTGCCGCAGTACGGCGGCTGGATCACCAACATCTACATGCGCGGCGACGCCTGGCTCGCCGGGATCCCCGCCTGCGACGGCAAGGGCACCTCCACGCCGGCCGGCGCGAGCCCATACGGCACCTGGGGCACCGGAGTGGCGGTCCACGCCTACCCGTCCACCGGGTCCGCCGTGGTGGTCCGGTTCGCCGGTCCGACCGACGTCGCGGTGTCCTGCCAGAAGCACGCGGAGGAGGTGACGGCCGAGGGCTACACCAACGACGCCTGGTCGTACCTGCCGGAGTACCAGGGCTGGATCAGCAACATCTACATGCGCGGCGACGCCTGGCTGTCCGGCGTGCCGAGCTGCGGCGCTCCGGGCGGCGCCATCTGAGCGACCCCGGTCCGCCACGGCCGGCGTGGTCCCACCGCTCACGGGGGCGGTGGGGCCCGCCGGCCCGTGGCCATTTCTCGACCGTGCGCACCCCTTCCCCCGCGACCCTGGGAACCACGCCCCGCCCGGCGCACTCCTCACCTTCCGACGGGCACGCCGGCGAGGCGGCCCGAGACAGGGAACGGCGCCCTCCGCGCCGTACGCGGCGGGGACGGGATGGACCGGGACCGGACACCACACAGGCCGAACGGGCACTTCGGCCCGGCACTGCGCGAACTGCGCCTGGAGCGCGGCCTGTCGCTGTCGGCGCTGGCCAGGCGCACCCACTACAGCAAGGGGTACCTGAGCAAGATCGAGACGGGCGGCAAACCGGTCAACGCCGACGTCGCCCGGCGCTGCGACGAGGCGCTGGACGCGGGCGGCGCGCTGCTCGCCCTGCTGCCGCCGCAGCCCGCGGTCGGAAGTGCCCGCCCGCCGGGGGACGGTGACGAGGCGGCGCACTGCCCCTATCCGGGGCTGTCCGCGTACGGCACGGAGGACGTGGGACGCTTCTTCGGCCGCGGACGCGCCGTCGCGGACCTGGTGGAACGCCTCGGGCGACGGGCCGGCAAGGGGCCGCTGGCCGTGGTCGCCCCCTCCGGGGCCGGGAAGTCCTCGCTGCTGCGGGCCGGGCTGCTCCCCGCCCTGGCCGGGGGCCCGTACGGCCACTGGCCGGTCGCCGTCTGCACCCCCACCGCGCGGCCCCTGGACTCCCTCGCGCACGCGCTGGCGCACGCCACGGGCGCAGCCCCGGTGGCCCCGGGTGAACAGGCGCCGCCCTCCGCGCGTGCCGCGGCCCTCGTCGTCTCCCTCCGGGTTTCCGAGGGGGACGACGAGGACGGCGCGCCGCACACCGGATGCGTCCTCGTGGTCGACCAATTCGAGGAGACGTTCACCCTCTGCGACGACGAGGCCGAGCGGCGCTCCTTCATCGCCGCCCTCACCGGGCTCGCCGCGACCGGTGGCGCCCTCGTCGTCCTCGGGATCCGGGCCGACGTGACCGGACGCTGCCTGGAGTACCCCGCACTCGTCCCCGTCATCAGCGACGGGCTGTTCGCACTGGGCGCGATGAGCCCGGACGAACTGCGCGAGTGCATCGTGCGGCCGGCCATGGAGGAGGGCACCGAACTCGAACCGGGCCTGGTCGAGGTCCTGTTGCGGGACCTCGGCACGGCGGACGCCGCGGGCCACCCGGCGGGCGCCGCCCCGCCCGGCGGCGACCCCGGTGCGCTGCCGCTGCTCGCGCACGCCCTGATGGCCACCTGGCGGCAGCGCACCGGGCACACCATGACGGTCGCCGGCTACCTCGCGGCCGGCGGCATCCACGGCTCCGTCGCGACCGCCGCCGAGGCGCTGTTCACCGCCCTCTCCCCGGCCGAGCAACTCGCCGCCCGCAGACTGCTGCTGCGGCTGGTCCGGGTCGGCGAGGACAACGAGCAGTCGCGCCGTCCGCGCGGCACCGCCGACCTGCTGGACGGGCTGCCGGACGCCGCGGCCGCCCGCACCGCGCTCGACGCCTTCGTCGCCGCCCGCCTGCTGACCGTCGGCACCGACCACGTCGAGATCGTCCACGAGGCACTGCTGCGGGCCTGGCCGCGCCTGCGCACCTGGATCCACGCGGCCCGCGCCGACCTGCTGCTGCACCAGCAACTAGCCTCGTCCGCCCGCGAATGGGAACGCGAGGACCGCGACCCGGCCCTGCTCCACCGCGGCACACGGCTGGCCGCCGCCCGCGAGTGGGCCGCGGGACCCGGCCGCCGCGACGGCGAACTCGGCCCGGTCGAGACGGACTTCCTCGCCGCCTCCGCCCACGAGGAGGACCTGCGGCGCACTCTCGTACGGCGCCGGGCCCGGCAGCAGCGGACCGGGCTGGTCGTGCTCGCCGTCCTCCTGGTGCTGGCGGTGCTGGCGGGCGGCGTCGCCGTCGAGCAGCGGCTCGGCGCCGACCGGCAGCGCGCCACGGCCCTCTCCCAGGCCATGGCCGCCCGCTCCGCCCAACTGGCCACCGGACGCCCCGAGGCAGCGATGCTGCTGGCCGAGGCCGCGTACCGCACCGCCCCCACCACCGAGGCCCGCAGCGCCCTGCTCAGCACCCAGGCCAACGCCTTCGCCGGACGGCTGACCGGCCACACCGCGGCCGTCAACGCGGTCGTGTTCTCACCCGACGGCCGGCTGCTGGCCTCGGCGGGCTCCGACCGCACGGTGCGGCTGTGGGACGTCGCCGCAGGCGCCGCCGCGGGCGTCCTCGCCGGGCACCGCGGCCCCGTGCGGTCGGTGGCGTTCTCCCCGGACGGCCGGCTGCTGGCCTCCGCGAGCACCGACGGCACCGTGCGGCTGTGGTCCGTGCCGGAGCGCCGCACCGTCACCGTACTGACGGACCACCAAGGACCCGTGCGTGCTGTGGCGTTCGCCCCCGACGGCCGCACCCTGGCCTCCGCCGGGGCGGACGGCACCGTACGGCTGTGGGACGCCGCGACCGGACGCCGCGAGGCCGTCCTCACCGGTCACACCGACGAGGTCCTCGCCCTGGCCTACCGCCCCGGCGGCCGGCTGCTCGCCTCTGCGGGCGCCGACCGCACGGTGCGCCTGTGGGACCCCCGGACCCGGCGGAGCCGCGCCGTCCTGCGCGACCACAGCGGGGACGTGCTGGCCCTCGCCTTCAGCCCGGACGGCCGCACCCTGGCGAGCGGCGGCGCCGACCGCACCGTACGCCTGCGGGACGTCGCCACACTGCGCCGCACCGCCACCCTCGCCGGGCACGACGACGACGTGAACGGGCTCTCCTTCGGGCCCGGCGGCCACACGGTCGACTCCGCGGGCGGCGACGGCACCGTCATCCGCTGGGACGTCCACACCCACCTGCCCGTCGAGACCCTCACCGGCCACACCGACTACGTGCTCTCCGTCGCCGTGGCCGCCCACGGAGACCTCCTCGCGACCGCGGGCTTCGACCGCACCGTCGTCCTGTGGGACCTCAGGCGCAGCACACTGGACACCGCCCCCGTCACCGAGGTCTGGAAGGCCGCCTACGACCCCGCCGGCCGCACCCTGGCCTCGGCCGGCGGCGACGGCACCGTACGGGTCTGGGACATGGCCCGCCACACCCCCGCGTACACCCTCACCGGGCACAGCGGCCCCGTCTACGACGTCGCCTTCAGCCCCGACGGCCAGCTGCTCGCCTCCGCGGGCGCCGACCGGACCGTACGGCTGTGGGACCCCCGGACCCGGCGGAGCCGCGCCGTGCTGCGCGGCCACGACGGCGCCGTCTTCGCGCTCGCCTTCAGCCCCGACGGGCGCACCCTCGCGACCGGCGGCTCCGACCGCACGGTGCGCCTGTGGGACACCGCGACCGGGCGCACCACGGCCACCCTCACCGGACATACCGACTTCGTGAACTGCCTGGCCTTCAGCAGCGACGGCCGCCTGCTGGCCAGCGGCAGCGACGACCTGACGCTCCGCCTGTGGCGCCCGGCGACGGGGAGCCGCGCGGCCGTGCTGACCGGCCACACCGGGTCCGTCCGGGGCGTCGTCTTCGCCCCGGACGGCCGGACCCTCGCCAGCAGCGGCAATGACGGCACCGTCCGCCTGTGGGACGCCCCCGGGGGCCGCCCCGCCGGGGTCCTCACCAGCCACACCGGTTCCGTCCGGGGCGTCGCCTGGTCACCCGACGGCCGGACCCTCGCCAGCAGCGGCAACGACCGCACCGTACGGCTGTGGGACCCGTCGGCGCGGAGCCTGACCGCCACCCTCACCGGGCACGCCCGCGCCGCGTGGAGCGTCACCTTCAGCCCCGACGGCGCCACCGTGGCCAGCGCCGGCAACGACGGCACGATCCGCCTCTGGGACCCGGACGTCCGCCACCGCACCGCCGTCCTGTGCCGCCTGGCCGGACCCTCGGACGCCCTCCGCTGGCGGCACCTGCTGCCCGGCTACGACTGGCCGGGCGCCTGTGGTTCCGGCCGGTAGGACGCGGTCGGCACGCCTCGCGACCGCCCCGGAAAAACCCGGTGCCCCGTGCCCGTCCCGCCCCCTACACTCACGTCCATCGCGCGCCGCTTGACAGCGCGGCGCGTCCGTGACGAACGAAGGGAGCCCGGCCGTGTGTTGGCGTACCGCAGCCGTCGTGCCCCCGTCACGGCATGAGGTGATCCTGGTGTCCTCGCCGGCCCGGTGCCCGCTGCGCGGCCGGCACCGGAAGTCCGCGACGACCGACTGACCCCTCCCGCACCGGCGGAGCCGGGGACGACGGCCGGGTACGCCCCGCCACGTCCCGGGTCCCTACCGCCGTGCGCGGGGGCATCGCCACGGCCCGCCCTCGGGCCGCCTCGTCCGGGAACCGCGCCGCCCACTGTTCGGATCACCCGAAAGGCCACCGGGCCATGCGCACCGTCAATCCGCTGACCGCCGTCCGCAACCTCGGCATCCTCGCCCACGTCGACGCGGGCAAGACCACCGTCACCGAACGGATCCTCTACCTCACCGGCGCCACCCACAAGCGCGGCGAGGTCCACAACGGCACCACTGTCACCGACTTCGACCCGCAGGAACGCGACCGCGGCATCACCATCTTCGCCGCGGCCGTCAGCTGCGACTGGGACGGCCACCGGCTCAACCTGATCGACACCCCTGGCCACGTCGACTTCTCCGACGAGGTCGAACGCTCCCTGCGCGTCCTCGACGGCGCCGTCGCCGTCTTCGACGCGGTCGCCGGCGTCGAGCCGCAGAGCGAGTCGGTGTGGCGGCGGGCCGACCGGCACGGCGTGCCGCGGATCGCGTTCGTCAACAAGCTGGACCGCGCCGGCGCCGACCTCGACGCCGCCGTCGACTCCCTGCGCGAACGCCTGCACACCGTGCCGCTCGTCGTGCAGGCGCCGATCGGCCGGGAGGACGGCTTCACGGGCGTCGTGGACCTGCTGCGCATGCGCGCCCTGGTGTGGCCGGACGGTCAGGGCACGTACGCCGAGGGCTCCGTACCCGACGGCCTGCGCGAGGAGGCGCTGCGGCGCCGCCGCGCGCTGGAGGAGGCGGTGGCGGAGCTCCACCCGGCTGCGCTCGAGGAGTTCTGCGAACGGTCCGCGCTGTCGGAGGCGACGCTGCGCTCCGCGCTGCGTGAACTGACGCTGTCGGGCGGGGGCGTCGTGGTGCTGTGCGGCTCGGCGTACCGCAACCGCGGGATCGAGCCGCTGCTGGAGGCCGTGGTGGACTACCTGCCGTCACCGCTGGACGTCCCGGCGGTACGGGAGGCGGCCGACCCGGCCGCGCCGTTCGCCGCGCTGGTGTTCAAGGTGAACGTGACCGCCTCCGGGCGGCTGACCCATCTGCGGGTCTACGAGGGCACGATCAGGAAGGGGGACGCGGTGCTGGACACGCGCGCCGGACGCACCGAGCGGATCGGGCGGATCCTGCGGGTCCAGGCGGACCGGCACGTCGACGTCGACGCCGCGGTCGCCGGGGACATCGTCGCGGTGGCCGGGGTGAAGTCCGCCGCCGCGGGCGCGACCCTGTGCGCCCCGGGGGCACCCCTGGTCCTCGAACCGCCCTCCGCGGCCGCGCCGGTCGTCTTCGTCGCGGTCGAGGCCGCCCGCAACACCGACGGCGAACGCTTGGCGGTGGCGCTGGCCCGGCTGGCCGAGGAGGACCCGTCGCTGGCCGTGCGGACCGATCCCGAGACCGGCCAGACGGTCCTGTCCGGCATGGGCGAACTGCATCTGGAGGTCGCGGTGGAGAAGATCCGCCGTGAGCGGGGGCTGGACGTCCGCGTCGGGCGGCCGCAGGTCGCCTACCGGGAGACACTCGTCCGCGGTGTGCCGGGGCTGGTCTACCGGCACGTCAAACAGGACGGCGGCGCGGGCCAGTTCGCGCACGTCGTCCTGGACGTCGAGCCGTACGCGGAGTCCGCGTTCGCGTTCGCCTCGACGGTCGTCGGCGGGCGGGTGCCGAAGGAGTTCGTCCGCGCGGTCGAGGCCGGCTGCCGGGACGCCCTCGCCGAGGGCCCCCTCGGCGGCCACCCCGTCACGGGCGTACGGGTCACCCTGACCGACGGCGCCACGCACTCCCGCGACTCCTCCGAGACGGCCTTCCGCACCGCGGGCCGCCTCGGGCTCCGGGAGGCCCTGCGCGGCGGCGTCATGGCCCTGCTCGAACCGGTCGTCGAGCTCACGGTCACCGTCCCCGACGACGCCGTGGGCACCGTCCTCGGCGACCTCGCCGCCCGCCGCGGCCGCGTCACCGGCTCCACGACGCGTTCCGGCACGGCAGTCGTCACGGCCACGGTGCCGCTGGCCGGACTGTTCGGCTACGCGACCCGGCTGCGCAGCCGCACCCAGGGCCGCGGCACCTTCACCACCCGCCCCGCCGGGTACGCACCGGCCCCGGCGGGCACGGTGACCCGCTAGCGGCGCGCCCGGCCCCGCCCCCTCGTCCGCGCGGGGGCGGGGCGGGGCGTTGGGCGTCGGGTATCGGGCATCGGGCATCGTGACCAGGGAGGATACCGCCACGCCCGGGGTCGCCGGGTCCGGCCGCCGCGATCTTCGCGGGATCGGGTCGCAGGGGTGGGGGCCGTATGCGGGCCGCCTCACCGCTGCGGCAGGATGTGTCAGATCGCGCCAGGACAACGCCTGTTCGGCGCGGTTCCCTCGAACGTCCCCCGAACGTCCCCCGAACGATGAGGCGACCAGTGACGACACAGCATCCCCCGCGCCCCGTGGGCGAATCCGTACGCACGTGGGGAGGCGACCGGTGAACCGCGCCCTCACGCTGCACGACCTGATCGTCGCCGGTGCGGCGATCGCCGCCGGCGCACTGGCGGGGCTGCTGCTGCGGCTGGCCCTGAAGTGGCTGAGCGAGCGCGCCAGGAGCACCAGGTGGGGCGGTGACGACATCGTCGTCGCCGCACTGCGCACCGTCGTGCCGTGGGCGGCGCTGGCGGCGGGTGCCTGGGTGGGGGCCGCGGCGCTGCCGCTGACCCGCGTCGTGGACCGGACGGTCGCCCAGGTGCTCGTCGCGGTGCTGATCCTGGCGACCACGATAGCCGCGGGCCGCATGGTCGCCGAGACGGTGCGGTCGCTGGCGCTGTCCCGGTCCGGGGTGGCCGCCTCCGCGACGATCTTCGTCAACATCAGCCGTGTCGCCGTGATGGCGGTGGGCTTCCTGGTCCTGCTGCAGACCCTGGGCATCTCCGTGACGCCGCTGATCACCGCCCTCGGCGTGGGCGGTCTCGCCGTCGCCCTGGCCCTGCAGGACACGCTCGCCAACCTCTTCGCGGGCGTCCACATCCTCGCGTCCAAGACCGTGCAGCCCGGCGACTACATACGCCTCAGTAGCGGCGAGGAGGGCTACGTCGTCGACATCAACTGGCGCAACACCGTGGTGCGCCAGCTGTCGGACAACCTGGTCATCATCCCCAACGCCAAGCTGGCGAGCGCGATCGCCACCAACTTCCACCAGCCCGAGCAGCAGATGTCGCTGATCGTCCAGGCGGGAGTCGGCTACGGCAACGACCTCGAGCACGTGGAGCGGGTGACCATCGAGGTCGCCGGTCAGGTCATGGCGCACGTCGAGGGCGGCATCCCCGAGCACGACTCGGTCGTCCGCTTCCACACCTTCGGCGAGTCGCGGATCGACTTCTCGGTGATCCTGCGGACCTCGGAGTACGGGGAGCAGTACCGGATCAAGCACGAGTTCATCAAGCGCCTGCACCGCCGCTACCAGGAGGAGGGCATCGAGATCTCCTTCCCGACGCGGAACGTGGTGCTGCGTCAGGAGCAGCCCGACGGGATAACGCTGCCGCACCAGCGCACGGTCCCGGCGCCGGACCGCACCCCCGGCGCCTGACGGCCGGCCCCTCCGGGCACGCACTCCCGCGTGCGTGCCCGGCGGGCTTCTTCTTTCCGGGAAAGGACGCCGATGTACATCCTCCACCTCGTCGACCGGCCGTCCGCCGAAGCCGTTGCCGCCGCCCTGGCGCAGGCATTCGGCGTGCCGCCGGCCGAGGTCGACGTGGCCGCCGAGGGCGAGCTCGACCGCAACTGGGGGGCGCTGGTGACGTGCACCACCGAGGAGCGGTTCGGTGACGTGGCGCTGTCACTGGACGTCTACGCCCTGGACGCAGTGGCCGACCAGCCCGCCGAGCACCACCTCGCGGCCGCGCTGGCGGCACTGCTGCGTACGGCCGTCCTCTTCCCGGCGGAGGGCGTCCGGCCGAGCGCCTACTGGGTGGCGACCCCGGAGGGAGTCGTGGCGCGGGCCAGGGTGGCCGACACGGACGACCCGGACGAGTTCCTCGTGGACGCGGTGGAGGCGCCGGTGGCCCGGCTGCCGCACGTTCGGGTGATACGCATCCCGGAAGCCGTCTACGACCTGCGGGTGGCCACTCCCGTAGCCGATGCCTTCCGGGATGGGCTTGTGGGGGAGCGGGAGGAGCCTGCCGTCGACAGCCTGGGGGCGTGGGAAATGCTCGTCCGGACGATGGCCGACGCATGGCGGCCCGCGGGATGGTACCCGTCCAAGCTCTACGGTTGGCGCCTCGAGGCCCGCGACCGACTCTCCGTCGCCGAGGCCGAACTGCCCCCGCAGGACGCGACCGCGCTCCGGGCCGCGCTGGCCGGACTGGACGAACTCTTCCTGGCGCACACCGTCGAGGACCCGGAACACCGCCTCGCCCGCGAGATCACCGGGGGCGACGACCCGGCCGGGCGCGGCTGGTGGTGGTACCGCCGTCCCGATCCGCTGCCCTGGGACGAAGGCTTCCGGCCCTGTCACCAGCCCGGACAGCGGCCCGGCCCTGTCGGGACCGCCGATGGTGACGGAGGGGTCACGGACGGTGCGCGCCCGCAAGAAAATATCGGGCAGATTACTCCATAAGTGGACATGTTGAATCCGGCTCGATACGGTCGGGGGTGGGCGCGATCCGCCCCTTCGAGCCGGTGCCCCGCCGCTCCCCAAAGGCGCACCTGACACCCGGATTTGGGCCTGACCAGGGACGAGGCACCCACCCCGTACGCTTCCGAGAGGACGAACAGCCATGCGCGCACAGCGATTCCTCGCACTGCTCGCAGGCCCGGTGGCCGTAGGAGCCCTGGCGGTCCTGCCGGCGGCGCCCGCGCAGGCCGCGACCGCCGGTCACGCCACGGCCGGCACCGTACAGGCGCAGGCCGCGGGCACCCTCGCCCCGCAGGCGGGCACCCGGTACTGGCGCGGTTACCGCGACGGCCGCGACGATGGACGCCACGACGCCCGCTCCCGCCCGCGCTGCCGGAACCAGTGGGACTCCTACCGCCCCCAGAGCTGGAACTCCGAATACCGCCGCGGCTACCGCGACGGCTACCGCTCCGGCTGGAACTCCTACTGCTGAGCCCGGTCCACCATGGTTCCCTCAGGACACGGGCGCAGGGGGGTGGGAGTTGACCACTGGGGACGACGACCGGGTCTTCACCGGTCACTGGGTCTTCGAGACGAACCTGCGGCCCCTGTGCGAGGCGGTGGCGCACTTCACGGGGTACGCGTTCGACGACTGGGACTGGCAGGCGATCGACGGCGCCCTCCCGGCGACCGACGCGGAACGTCACGACGGCTGGTACGCCCACCCGCTGTCCGGCCGTGTCCCGTTGACGCTGCTCGTCGCCGACGACCCCGGTTCGGCCGTGGTCTTCGTCCGGTTCGCCGGAGAGCCCGGCGAGGCGGAGAGGGGCCGGATCGAGGCGGCGCTCCACATCTTCTCGACCTGGGCCGTGTCGTGACGGCTCACGGCCGTCACTCGCAGACGCGCTTGAAGTCGTCCGCCCCCTTCCGCGCCCGGAAACGCACCTCGTGGCCCTTGGGGTCGGTGAAGACCGCCTCCGTCGGCGACAGCAGCGTCATCGTGCCGTGCTGCGTGGGGTTGTCCCAGCCCGGCGGGGGATTGAAGGAGCCGTCGGAGAGCGGGGTCTCGGCCTCGAAGTAGGTGGAGCCGATCCGGGCCTCGTCGATGCCGCAGTGGGTGTAGAGCTCGTAGGGGATGACGGTCGCGGCCGCGGTGGTGGTGGGATGCCCGGCGACGGTGGGGCGCGCGACGGGGGCGGGGTCCCGGCCGGTGCAGCCCGTCAGGACGGCCGCGGCAGCGGTGGCCGCGAGAGCCGCGAGGGCGGTGGCGCGAGCGAAGTGCCTGATGGTCATGGCGGTTGGACGCCGCCGCCGCGGGACGGGTTCCGTCGGCGGCGCCCGTTCAGGCCGCCGCCGCCCGTATGCCGCCGCGCTCGCGCGGCACACAGGTCGCGGCGACCAGGAGCGCGGCGACGACGCCGGTCACGAGGACCGGAGCGGGGGCGAACGTGGCGGCCAGGATCGCCGCCACGGCGAGCGCGTGCACCACGTCCGGCGCGGTGGGGTGCCCGGCGGCGGCCGTACGGTGCAGCAGCCACACGGACAGCACGAATCCGGCGACGGGCACCGTGTAGGCGGCTGCCGCGCCGTACGCGGTCAGATGACCGTGCCCGGTCGCCTGGGCGACGTTGACGGCCAGTCCGGCGCCCACCGCCGCGGCGCAGGCGAAGACCGCGTAGTGGCCGTAGCCCCACAGCGTGGCCGTGGTGAAGTTGCCCAGGCGGCGGGACGCGTTCTGGGCGAAGTACAGCCACCACAGGGCGCAGACCGTGAGGGTGCCGCCCAGTACCAGCGTGGCGATGTCGCCGAACGTGGCGTCGGTGTCGAGGGCGGCGCGCACCGCCCCGGCGGCGGCCGTGATGGACTCGCCCAGCACGATCAGGGTGAACAGGCCGAAGCGCTCGGCGATGTGGCGCGGATGCCAGGTGGTGTTGGCCGCCCGCTCGGCCCAGACGGGGACGGCGAGCTCCGCCAGCGCGAGGACGGCGTGCGCCGGGAGGCGGAGGTCGCCGGGCACGACGAGGTGCGCCAGCCAGCCGGTCTGCACCACCAGGATCCCGGCGGCGTACCGCAGGCAGCTTTGGCGCCGCTCGGGGTCGGAGCGGGCGGCCCGCAGCCACTGGCTCACCATGGCGAGCCGCATCACGACGTAGCCCCAGGTGATGACCGTGTAGTCGCCGTCCTGCAGGGCGGCCGCGGTGCCCGCGGACATGACGAGGGCACCGCCGATCTGCACGACGGTGAGCAGGCGGTACGGGATGTCGTCGGTGTCGTAGGCGGAGGCGAACCACGTGAAGTTCATCCACGCCCACCAGATCGCGAAGAACACCAGCGCGTAGCCGAGGACGCCGCCGCCGACATGTCCCGCGGCCAGTTCCTCCTCGAACGCGGCGGACGTCTGGGCGACGGCCACGACGAAGCAGAGGTCGAAGAACAGCTCCAGCGCGGTGGCGGTGCGGTGCTTCTCGTCGGCGACGCGGGCGACCATCCGCCGCCGCCATGCCGTGCCTGCGGTCTGCGGCGCGCTCACGCCGCTCCCGTCCCCACGGCGGACGACGCGCCGCGCCTCCCGCGAACCGCTTCCTCGCTCACGGTGTCTTTCCTCACATTCCAGGGGGACAGGGCTCTGCTACCTCCACTGAGACCGGGCGTCCCGCGCGCGTGTGACACACCGCGGCGAACACGGCGCCGGCGGGCGCGCCGTCCCGTCCCGTAGTGCCGGGGTTGTCACACTTCGCGGGTGGCGCCGGTCGGTAGCGGTGGATGCCCGGTCGTCCTCGTGTGACCTCCTCCGGTTCCCGAGGCCGTCTCCCGTTCAGCACAGCCGTTCAGCTCAGCCCCGAAAGGTTTCTCATGGCAGGCCATGGCGTTCCCGGACCCCTCGGCGACGATCCCCTGCCGCGGTCGTCCACCGCGGGGCAGCCGGCCCCCGTGACCGGCGGGCTCCACACGTCCGTCGACAGGTACGGGGTGCTCGTCGGATACAGCGGCTCCGCCACCAGCAGGCGGGCGCTGTCGTACGCGGCCGGGATGGCGCGGCGCACCGGCGCGGCACTCCTCATCGTCCACGTCGCGAAGGAGAACCCCGTCGCGTCGCTCCTGGGCTACGACGACGCGGGCGGCGGGAGGGGTCCGCACGCCGGCACGCACACGCTCCTGCGGCAGCTCGCCCGCGAGGACCATCTGTCGGGGCTGCCCTGGACGCTCATCCACCGCAAGGGGGCCGTCGCGGACGAGCTGGAGAAGGCCGGGCGCAAGTACCGGGCGAACGCCATCATCGTGGGGAGCGGGCGCGCGGCCGGCATCAGGCTCTTCCGCTCGATCTCCGACCGCCTGGCGCGCAGCGCCCAGCGCCCGGTCATCGTCGTCCCCTGACGAACCGGACGCCGTGACGTGACGAACGGCCGAGCCGCATGACGCGGGGTGCATCGTGCACACGCGCGGGGGCCGGCCTTCCTTCGGGAAGGCCGGCCCCCGCTCGGCGTGTGGGCCGGTCAGCGCATCGGTCTGCGGTCAGCGCGAACTGATCAGCAGGCCGGGTACGACGGTCCGGCCGGTGCGGAACTCGGTGTACGCCCACTGCTCGACGTCGGGCTGCGGACCCACGGGGTTCAGCGTCACCTGTGCGGACCCGCCCCGCTCCACCTTGGCCGGTGTGGTCAAGGTGGCGTTGCGCCGGTCGCCGTTCTCAGGGACGACGGTCACCCCGAGCCGGTAGGGAACGTCGGTCGAGGTCGCCGTCTGGGCGTGCACGTAGGCGGTGTAGACGCCGGGCTCGGGGAAGAACCGGGCGCTGCGCTCGCTGCTGTGCCACGATGCCCAGCTTCGATCGACCAGCTTGCCGTCCTTGTAGAGGTAGAGGTCGAGATTCGTGCCGGGGTCGTCCGAGGCCGTCTGCACGACCAGTCCGGCCGAGCCGCGCGGCACGACGATCTTCGTGCCCTGAGTGCCCACCCCGCCGGGGGAGAAGACGCCGCCGCTGACCGTGGTCGTGAGCTTCTTGTCGGTCCAGGTCACGGGGGTGTAGCCGGTGGTGCGGCCGGCCAGCGGTCCGGTGAAGCCCGGTTCCAGGAATCCCTGGCCCTGGCCGCCGGTACGGCCGAACTCGATTCCCGTGTCGTCGTACGGCCGCGGCGTGAAGCCCCACGGGCGGCCGGCGACGGTCAGGCGCACGCGGTGCTTGGCGCTGCTGAAGACGAGTGAGCCGGTGGTGTAGCGGTCCCAGGTCGCGGTGCCGCGCTCCAGGGTGATGGTCACCTTGGCGGTGGCGCCGGGCTTCACCGAGATCGTCCGGGGGCTGACCGTCACCTTCATCCCGGCGAGCCCGTCGACGTGCGCCGTGTACGTCTCGGTCCGCGTGCCGACGTTGGTCAGGCGTCGCGTGAGCTGTACCGGCTTCGTCCCGTCGTACTCGCGCAGCGCGATCGACGGCAGGTTGATCTCCTTGCCGTCCGGAGTCGCCGCGGCCGCGAAGGCGGTCAGTTCGGCCGCCGAAGGTTCGATCACCAGCCCGGGGTCGTCGGCGGACGAGGTCCGCGGCATGCCCGAGCCCTGGCGGAGGGGGCTGCTCGTGCCCTTGGTGTCGGCGGCGGTGGTGCGCAGTGCCGAGGCGGTCGCGCCGGGCGACCACTTCGGGTGCCGGGTGCGCAGCAGTGCTGCCATGCCGGCCACGTGCGGGGCTGCCATCGAGGTGCCGGAGTAGGCGTCGAAGAGACGCCCGCCGGCCATCGGCGACACCGCCGCGACCACGTCGATGCCGTCCGCGACGAGGTCGGGCTTCTGGAGTCCGGTGTGCGTCTGGTCGGGGCCGTAGGACGAGAGGCTTGCCACGCTCGGCAGACCCACGACGCTCTTGCCGTCACCGCCCTCGGCCAGCGAGGCGGTCCCGTCGGTACGGTGCGCCCACAGGTAGTTGAAGAGCTTGCCCGCCTGTTCGGCGCTCCACAGGTAGACGGTCGGGAAGTCGTAGATCACGTTGAGGCGTGTGTTGCCGGTCGACTGGAAGAGCACCACGCCGACACCGCCGGCGGCCTTGACCGTCGCCACGGCGTCGACGGAGTCGATGAAGTCGCAGGCCACGATCTTGCCCTTGACCTTGGCGGGGTCGAGACTTCCGGACCAGCAGTACTGCGCGCCGTCGTCGAGCGATCCGGCCTGGTCGGCGAAGACGATCGGTGTGCTGCGGCGGGACGGCAGTCGGTCCATGGAGGTGCCGACGATGCGCGTGCCGTCGCCGAGTCGAACGGTGGCCTCGTGGGAGCGTTCCACCGTCGCACCGACCGTGGTGACCCAGGGCTCGGCGTTGCTGATCATTCCGGACATGCCGTCGTTGCCGGCGGATGCCGCGACGAAGACCCCGGCGAGGTACGCGTTGAGGAAGGCGTTCCCGATCGGGCTGTTCGGCTGGTAGTCCCCCATCGACGTGCCGATCGAGTAGTTGATGACCTGGACGCCGTCCGCCACGGCCGCGTCGATCGCCGCGATGATGTCGGCGTCCGTGCCCGAGCCGCCCCACAGCGCCTTGTACACGGAGATCCGCGCGTCGGGCGCCACTCCGGAGATCGCGCCGTAGTCATGCCCGAGGACCATCGCGTGCTTGACGGGAAGACCCGCCGCGGTGGAGGCGGTGTGGGTGCCGTGTCCGATCATGTCCCGGGGCGAGAGGCTCTCGCCCTCGGGCAGCGAGCCGTAGGCGCTGAGCCACCCGTCGGCGAAGTAGCGTGCCCCGACGATCTTGCCGTTGCAGGCGGTGGCGGGGAAGTCCGCACTGGTCTGGCAGGTGCCGTGCCAGCCCGCGGGCGCCGCCATGGTGGCGGCGAAGGAGGCGCTCTCCGGCCAGATTCCGGTGTCGATCACGCCGATGACCGTATTGGAGCCGTGGACCGGTTTGGTCTGCGCCGCCGTCTGCGCCGCCGTCGGTGCCTGTGCGGGGTGCTGCGCCGCTTGCGGGGTCGGGGTCGTCGCCGCGTCGGCCTTCACGAGACGGGCCGGGGTGACCGCCGCGACGCGCGGGTCCTTGGACAGCTTGCCGGCCTGAGCGCCGGTCAGCTTGGCCGAGAAGCCGTTGAAGGCGGTCGTGTAGGTCCGCTGAGCCCGCACACCGAAGTCGCCGAGTACGTCGCGCTGCGCCTCGCCCAGGTGCTGCCGGTACTTCTCGGCCGCGGCCGAATGAGGCCTGAGCTCCTGCCCGGCCGTCGGCTTCGTCGCCGCGAGTCCCTCGACGCCGCCCGTGTACGACGTGACGGGCGCTTCCCGCAGCCGCACGACGTACTGCCCCTTGATGGTGTCGGGCTGCGCGGCGGTGTGCAGGGCGCCGCCGCCCGTGAGGGCGGCTCGGGAGTGGTCGTACTGACCCAGCTTCAGGTCCGGCAGCGGAGCCCCGGTCTGTGCCGCGGCCGGCCCGATGCTCCCCAAGCCGCTGAATATGGTGGCGAAAACGGTGACTGCCGACGCCACGGCGATGCGGCGTCGTCGTCGAAGGCTCGCGCTCGAGACCACGAGTCTCCTCCCATGAAGTGAACGGTGTGAATGTCCGTCACACCCAACCTCCGGGCGATTACAGGAAGATCACGTTCGAATGACGATCCGTCCCGCCCGGTGTTGCCGAGGCCGCCTGTTGGGGGAGTTTCGCCGCCGCGGGCGCGGTGGGTTCCGCCCGACGGGAAGGCCGTCCGGTCGACCGCAGAGGTGCGCGTATTCGAGCCTCTCGAGGCTGTGAGCAGCGCAAACTCGGATACGGGAGGGGGTGGTTCGGTCCGTGTTCCTGGGTGCTGATCGAGGGGTTCTCGGGAGGTGGCACGTTGCCGAGACCCTCAGCGGCTTGCGTACCCGGCCGTCTGTCGTTTTACGGACAGGTGTCGGGATGCCGACACCGTGAGGACGTTCACGGTTGAGCGAGTGCACCGGAACGTACCTCCCGTGCGCGTGGGCCAACTGCTCTCGCTCGCCAGGGATCCGGGACCGCATCCGCAGGCCGTACGGTCGTCGTCACATACGGCAAGCGCGGATACGTCCCCCTCGGCTCCGCCGCCGCAGGAGCCCTCGCGAGCCCGATCCGGAACGGACGAGAGCGGAAGCCCGTCGAGACGCCGCGTCAGCCGTACGCCGGCGTCCGCACGGTACGGGGGAGCGGTCGCCCTGACCTAGCTCATCTGACGCCGGACCAGCTCGCGGAGCCGGCCGCCGGGGTTCGCCAGCAGGTCGGTGGGGCGGCCCTCCTCCACGACGCGCCCGTCCTCCATCACCACGACGCGGTCGGCGTCCAGGACGGTGGAGAGCCGGTGGGCGATCACCACACGGCTGGCCCGCAGCCGCCGGGTGCTGTCGATGACGATGCGCTGGGTCTCGTTGTCGAGGGCGCTGGTGGCCTCGTCGAGGAAGAGGACGCGGGGCCGGCGGATCAGGGCCTGGGCGATCATCAGGCGCTGGCGCTGGCCGCCGGAGATGGTGCTGCCGCCCGCGATCATGGTGTGCAGGCCCATGGGCATGCGCTTGATGTCCTCGGCGAGACCGGCCATCGCGGCGGCCTCCATCGCCTCCTCCTGCGAGTACGCCTCGGCGCCGCAGATGCAGTCGAGGATCGAGCCGGTGAACGGCTGGGCGTTCTGCAGCACGACGCCGCACTGGCGGCGGACCGCGCCCTGGTCGAGGGCGGCCAGGTCCTGGCCGTCGTACAGGACGCTGCCGGAGGCGGGCCGGTCGAAGCCGATGAGCAGGCGCAGCAGCGTGGACTTGCCGCAGCCGCTGGGGCCGACGATCGCCACGAACTCCTCGGGCCCGACCCGCAGGGAGACGTCGTCCAGGACGAGCGGGCCGTCGTCGGAGTAGCGAAAGGAGAGGTTGCGGGCCTCGATCGCCCCCGAGAGGACGCCGGGCTGGGTGCTGCCGCCGCGCACCTCGGGGGCCTCGTCGAGGATCGGCTTGACCTGCTCGTACATCGGCAGCACCGCCGCGGCCGACAGCAGCGCCCCGGTGAGCTGGGTGACCGAGGTCAGCAGCATGGTCATGGCGGTGCTGAAGGTGAGGAAGCCGGAGGCGGACAGCGAGCCCCGGGCCGGACCGGCCAGCAGCATGAACATGATGAGGGAGCAGAGCGGCAGGTAGACGGCGTTGAGGACGGTCGTGATGTTCTTGATGCGGCCCGCCCGCCGCTGGAGTTCGCGGCTGCGGGCGAAGCGGCGGGCCCACGCGGCATACGCGAAGCTCTCCGCGGCGGCGACGCGGAGCTTGGGCAGGCCGCGCAGGGTCTGGAAGGCCTCGTTGTTGAGCTTGTTGCCGAGTTCCACCAGCCTTCGCTGCCAGCGCAGTTCCCACAGGCCGAGCCCGAGGAGCAGGACGCCGATGACGACGAGCATGCCGAGGGCGGCGAGCGCCAGCGGGACGCTGTACAGGAGCAGCAGGACGAGGTTCATCGCGCCGACCGTCGTCGCCTGGACCGCGACCGGGCCGACCCCCGCGAGCACGCGGCGGATGGCGCTGATGCCCATCGCGGCACTGGCGAGCTCACCCGTGGAGCGCCCGGCGAAGAACCCGGTCGGCAGACGCAGCAGGCGGTCCCACACCGCGGGCTGCAGGGTGGCCTCGATACGGCCCTCGATGCGGAGCACGGTGAGGTTCTGCGTCAGCATGAACGCGGCGCACACCAGGCCGGTGACGGCGACGGCGAGCGCGGCCTGGACGATGAGCCCGCTCTCGGCGTCGGGTACGTACGTGCCCAGCACCTGCCCGGTCGCGATGGGCACGAGCGCGCCGAGGCCGACGGTGACCATGCTGCTGAGGACGAGGTTGCGCAGATCGCCCGTGGAGCCCCGGAGGCTGAAGCGCAGCAGCCGCGCCAGCCCGGCTCCCCGTTCGGGGAGCGGCCGGTAGAGCATGTCCGCGCGCTGCTCGAAGTCCTCCGCGTTGTACTCGGCGACCCGTACGCGGCTGCCGCCGCCGGGCCCGACCGCCTCGTAGCCGCCGCGCCGCCACAGCAGGGCCACCGGCGCGCCGGACGCGGCGCGCCGGCCGACGAGGGGGCCGGTGTTCTCCCGCCACCACTCGCCGTCGAGGCGCACCGGGCGGCTGCGGATGCCGGAGGTGAGCGCGACCCGCTCGACGGGGTCCATGCGGTCGCTGACGGCACCGCTGCGCGAGGGCGGGACGAGGGTGATCCCGGCGGCCTCGGCGACCTGGCGGCAGACGGCGTACGTCGCGTCGTCGGAAGGGGCCGCGGCGGTACGCGAGGGGGCTTTGCGGGAGGTGGCGATGGAGGCCAGCAGATCGCGGTCCGCCTGTTCCCGGACGGCCTCCCCGGCCTTGATGCCCGCGGCCGTACGGTCCTCGTGGGCGCGTTCCATGCCCTCGATCCAGCCGTCGAGCGTGGACAGCAACCGGTACTGCTGGTTGACCATGCTCTGCCACATCGTGCCGTCGATCAGCAGGTCGCCCGCCGCCTCCGCGGAGTACGCGGCACCGTACTGCACGCTGCCCGGCAGGACCGGCAGCCACAGGATGTCGTCGTCGGCGACGTGCTCGGCGCCGGTGGCGCGGCCGGTCAACGGGGCCTCGTACAGCACGCGCTGGCTGCGGCCGACGCCGAGCGCGAAGGCGTGCTCGAGGAGGCTGAGGGCGAGCTCCCGGGTGTCGTGGCCGGCGCCGTACGGGCCCTGCCGGTCCCAGCCGTCGCCGTACGCCGCCTGCTGCGGGTGGGGCGGCCGGTACAGCTCGCGCAGCGGGACGCGGCGCAGGTGGCAGCCCTGCAGCGGGCGGCCGACGAGGGTGTGCCGGGGCCCCTCGACCGGGCCGAGCAGGAGGGTGCCGGGTTCCAGGCGGCCCAGGTAGTGCCAGTGGCCCTGCTGGGCCGCGTCGACCGCGAACAGGTCGAGCGCGCCCGCCACCACGAGCCACAGCACGTGCGGCCCCTCCAGCGGGAGGCTGCGCAGGCCGGTGCAGTCGAGGGGGGTGCCCAGCCCGCCGAGGGCGGCCAGGACCGGGTCGTCGGCGGCGGTGCCGGGCTCCACGGGGGTCAACTCAGTGCTCCTTGACCAGTGCGGCGTACGCGCCGCCCGCGGCGATGAGTTCCTCGTGGCGCCCGCGCTCGACGACCGTGCCGTGGTCGAGGACCAGGATCTCGTCGCTGTCGCGGACCGTGCTGAGCCGGTGCGCGATCACCACGCAGGCGCAGCCGCGGCGCCGCAGGTTGTCGATGATGGCCTGCTCGGTCTCCGCGTCGAGGGCGCTGGTCACCTCGTCGAGCACCAGCACGCTGGGCCGCCGGACCAGGGCCCGGGCGATCTCCAGCCGCTGCCGCTGGCCGCCGGAGAAGTTGCGGCCGTCCTGTTCGACGCGGCTGTGGAGGCCGCCGGGGCGCCGCGCGACCACCTCGTACAGGCAGGCGTCGCGCAGCGCTGCCTCCACGTCCCCGTCGGGGATGGAGGGGTCCCACAGCGCCACGTTGTCGCGCACCGTGCCCTCGAAGAGGAAGACGTCCTGGTCGACGAACGAGACGGACGCGGCCAGCGCGCCGCGCGGGATGTCCTCCAGGCGCGTCCCGTCGATGCGGATCGTGCCCTCCCAGGGGCTGTAGAGCCCCGCGATGAGCCGGGAGACGGTGGACTTGCCGCTGCCCGAGCCGCCGACCAGCGCGACCTGGCGGCCGGGGGCGACGGAGAGCGAGAAGCCGGACAGCAGCGGCTTGTCGAGGGGGCTGTAGCCGAAGGTGACGTCCTCCAGCGTGACGTGGCCCCTCAGACGGCGGTTGCTCGCCCCGGACTCCGGACGCGCGTACAGCGAGTCGACGGGGAAGTTCTCGACGTCCTTGAGCCGCACCACGTCGGCGGCGAAGTCCTGGATGCGGCCGGCGACGCCGTTGAGCCGGGTGATGGGCGCGGTGAACCGGGTGACCAGGGCCTGGAAGGCGACGAGCAGACCGATCGAGATGTGACCCTCCACCGCCCGCAGTCCGCCGATCCACAGGATGAGCGCGCTGTTGAGCGTGGCGAGCGTCGGGGCGACGACCGACAGCCAGGCGCTGGGCACGCCGAGCCGCTGCTGCTCCTCCAGGGTGGAGGCGTGCTGCCCGGCCCAGCGGCGGAAGTAGCCGTTCTCGCCCCCGGTGGCCTTCATCGTCTCGATCAACTGCAGGCCGGTGTACGAGGTGTTGGTGAGCCGGGCGCTGTCGGCGCGAAGTTTCTGCGTCCGGGTGGCGCGCAGCCGGGTCACCACGCGCATGGCGACCGCGTTGAGCAGGGCGATCCCCACCCCGAGGACGGTGAGCTGGGGATCGTACGTCCACATCAGCAGCGCGTAGAGCACCACGACGACGCCGTCGACGGCCGCCGCGGCCAGGTCGCGGGCGAGGGTCTCGGCGACCGCGTCGTTGGACTGCAGGCGCTGTACGAGGTCGGCCGGGCTGCGCTGGGTGAAGAAGGTGACCGGCAGCCGCAGCAGGTGGCGCAGGAAGCGGGCGCTGCCGAGGGTGGAGGAGATGATGCGGCCGCGCAGCAGGTTGGACTGCTGGACCGCGGTGAGCGCGGCGGTGAGCGCGACCAGGACGGCCATCGACGCGAACAGCACGCCCAGCAGGGAGGTCTGCTCGCCGATCAGGAACAGGTCGATGTAGGTGCGGCTGAGCGCGGGCAGCGCTGCTCCGACCGCGACCAGCAGGAGGCTGGCCACCAGCGCGGCGAGCATGGTGCCGCTGGTGCCGCGCAGCCGGGCCGGAAGGGCGCCGAGGACGCCGGGCCTGCGGCCGCCGCGGTGGAAGTCCGGGCCCGGCTCGAAGGTGAGCACGACACCGGTGAAGCTGGTGTCGAAGTCCTCCACCGGAACGAAACGCCGCCCCTTGTCGGGGTCGTTGACGTGGACGCCGCGCCGGCCGAGGCGGCGGCCCGTGCCGTCGTAGACGACGTAGTGGTTGAACTCCCAGAAGAGGATGGCCGGTGCCTGCACCTCGGCGAGGGCCGCGGTCTCCATCTGCATGCCCTTGGCCTGCAGGCCGTAGCCGCGGGCGGCCTTGAGCAGGTTGCTGGCGCGGGAGCCGTCGCGGGAGACGCCGCAGGCGATGCGCAGTTCCTCCAGCGGCACGTGCCGGCCGTAGTGGCCGAGCACCATCGCCAGGGAGGCCGCGCCGCACTCCACCGCCTCCATCTGCAGCACGGTCGGCGTGCGGACGGTGCGCGGCCTGCGGCGCGGACGCTGCCGGCGGGTGCGTGCGGGCTCGGGGCGGTGTCTGCGGCGGCCGTCGGGCGGCAGCGGCCGCTGCTGGGGCCGGGCGGTCGGCGCGGTCAAGGGAGCAGCCAATCGATCGGGCGCTGTGCGGCCAGGTGGACGGCGCCGGTGGCCAGGGTCATGGAGTCCAGCTCGTACGAGGGACCGTCGCCCTTGGACCAGCGGTATCCGGTCGGGGTGCGGGAGGAAGCGTCGAGTCTCACGACGACGGCCACCGGGCGTCCCCCGCGGGTGAGTTGCGCCGCGAGCTGGGGGTCGCCGAGGTCGGCGGCGATCTGCCGGGCGGTGCGCGAGGTGCGGCCGACGGTCTGCACATGGCCGCGCAGCACCCCGTACCGGGCCTGGGGCGCGGACTCGACGGTGAGGTCAACCGCGGCGCCCACCGGTACAGAGGAGGCACCGGTCGCCGGGACGTAGAGGGTCGCGACGAGCGGGTCGCCGGTGCGGGCGACGCGTTCGACGGCCGCCACGTCCGCGCCGACGGTGACGACGGTGCCGATCGAGGCCACCAGGGCGGTGACCCGGCCCGCCGCCACGGTGCGGACGACGGTGTCGCCGCGCGCCGTACGGACGTTGAGCAGAGGGGCGTCGGCGGGCAGGCGCTGCCCTTCCTCGGCGAGGACCCGGGTGACCTGTCCGGCGACCGGACTCTGCAGGACGTAACTGCCCTGCCCGTAGCCGATAATTCCCGGTACGCTCAATTTCGAGGACACGGAACCGTTTACCGCCCAGGAACTCGCGGCGGCGATCACGAGAATGGCGACGGCCAGTACGAGACGGCCCTGCGGGCGCGCGAAACGCACCGGGAGATCGAGCGCCTCCGGTGATTGGAGCTTGGCAAGGGCCTTTTGGCGAAACTGCACGGAACTCTTCCCTCAGCCGCATCCCTCGCCATTGGGACACAAGGCCGCAATGGCGTCCGCGGGTCCCGGAAGGGAGGCATCCGGGACCCGCGGATCCATTTGTGTCAGAGACCCGCGATCAGGCCGGTGGCCAGGCCGGTCACGGCGCCGGTGTTGACGCCGGAGATGCCCTCGACCGTGCCGACGACACCGGAGACGGTGCCGGCGACCGGGGCGATCGACTCGACGGTGCCGGTGGCGCTGGCCACGAGGCCGCCCACGAGACCGCCGGAGACGTTGTCCAGGTCCGCGTCGGAGATCTCGCGGGTCTCAACCTGGGAGGTGAAGTCCATGGGGGGTTTCCCTTCGTGTGAACACATTTCATGTGGCGAATCATCAGGGGGGCAACCTCTTCGCCACGGCACGGGATACAAGCATGGGAGCCGGTGGCGCGGCCAATTGCCGATCAGGGCGTTCGAATTTGGTTCGGATCCATGGCTTCACCGGTGTGCGCTGTTTCCCACCTCGCGGTGGCAATTCCTTCACACCCGGGGAGGGCGCCGGAGTCGCGGAACCGGGCACTCCGGATCAAACCGCGCGCACCGGTGCGGGGTGTCCCGTGCGGACGTGCGGGCGTATGTCGCCCACGTGTGCGGTGTGCAGATTTACCGGAGGTAATGTTCAGCCCTGCGCTTGAGCCGGGCCTGCCGCCCCGTGAGCAGGGGTGATCCACGGTGCGCGGGCACCGGGGGCCGATGGCGGGACGGGCTCAGGCGGTGGCCGGACGGGCCCGGCCGGCGGCGTCTCCCTCGGTGCCGGACAGCCCGAAGTCGCAGAGCCTGCCGATGAGTTCCAGAGCGGTGTCGGTCAGGTCCGCGGCCTCGCGGGCGTCGTCGCAGACGACGAGCTCCCGCCCGATCTCGGCGATCGTCGTCGTGAGCGCGATCAGCAGGGCGCGGTCGCCCGGCCGTTCGTGGGTGATGCCGAGCAGCGTCGCGTTGTGGCTGATCCAGGTCCTGAGGTTCTGCCGGCCGAGCAGGTCGAAGCCCGGCGGGGTGTCCCCGGTGTAGAAGAGCCTGGCCATCTCCCGCCGGGCCCGGGTGTGCTCCAGGTACGCGCGGGTGCCGGTCAGGAAGAGGGCGCGCGGGCGGCTCTCGCCGGTCTCCCGGAGCCGGGCCACCGCCCGGGCCGTGGTCTGCGCCTGCGCGGTGCGGAACTCCTCCCACAGGGCCAGGAAGAGGTCCACCTTGCCGTCGAAGTGGTGGTAGAGCCCGCCGACGCTGGCGTCCGCGCGGCGGACCACCTCGGCGATGCCGGCCGCCGCGTACCCCGACTCCCCGAAGACCTCGCGGGCCGCCTTGAGGAGCGCCTGCCGGGTGGTCGCCGCCCGGCCGGGCGTCCGGGCCGGGGCCGGCCCGGACGCCCCACCGGTCGTGGGAAGGTCCGCGGGATCGCCGATGAGCAGCTCGTCACCGCGTGTGTCGCCCATCCCGGGACCTTCCGTCCGTCACGGTCGCGTCGCGCCGTGAACCCACTGCCTGGAGGGGCAGCACACTACCCCTGGTCGTTCAGGACGCCGGGATGCCGTTGGCCGGGGCCTCCGGCGGCGCCGTGGTGTACGGCGTGATGGCGCCCTGCTCGTCGTCCGTCACCAGCGGCGTGCCCTGCAGGGCGACTTCGGTGCTGCCCTTCAGGATGCCGATCTGGACGCCGGTGTAGCCCGCGTGGGAGTCCCCGCTGAACCGGAACGGCACCAGCCCGGGCCCGGTGAATCCGCCCTTCTCCACGGCCTTCACCAGCGACTCGCGCGTGGGGTTCTTCCCGGCGCCCTGCAGCGCCTGGACGAAGGTGTAGGCCATGGACATCCCGAACTCGACGTTGCCGTCGAAGGGCAGCTTCGGGATGTATTTGTCGTGGATCCCGCGGAAGAGCTTGATCCAGCTGTTGGAGGCGTCGTTGGTGGGCGGCATGTAGGTGTCGGTGATGATGCCGTCCATGAGCGCCGCCGGGTCGGCCGTGCCGCCCGCCTGCTTGGCGAAGGACTGCAGCAGGCCCGCCAGGGTGGTCGGGTCGGAACCGACGTTGGTCACCACCATCTGCGGGTTGTACTGGAGCTTGAGCGAGGTGAGCTTGAACAGCGCGGTGTACGTCGGGATGGTGAACAGCACCACCACGTCCGCCTTGGACTGGGCGATGGCCGTGACCTGCGGGGCGATGTCGGTGCCGCCGGGCTGGTAGCTCTGCCGGCTGACCACCGACTCCTTGGGGATGTACTGGTCCAGGCCCTCGACGCCGTCCTTGCCGAAGTCGTCGCCCTGGTAGAAGTAGGCGACCTTCTTGCCCGCGAAGTTCTCCTTGATGTACTGGCCGAGGATCTTGCCCTCGACGAGGTAGTCCGGCTGCCAGCCGAAGGTCTGCGGGTGCTTGTCGGGCTGGTCCCAGCAGCGGCAGCCGGAGGACACGAACAGGTCCGGCACGCGGCGGCTGTTGAGGAAGTCGACCACCTTGGTGTGGGTCGGCGTGCCGAGGCCGCCCACCATGGCGAAGATCTTGTCCTCCAGGACGAGTTCCTTGGTGACCTTCACCGTCTGGGTCGGGTTGTAGGCGTCGTCCTTGTACCGGAAGTCGATCTTCCGGCCGTTGACCCCGCCGTTGGCGTTGACGTGGTCGAAGTACGCCTTGGCGCCCGCCGAGACGTTGCTGTACCCGGGTGCCGCGGGCCCGGTGAGCGGCTGGTGGCTGCCGATGACGATGCTGTCCTCGGTGACGCCCGGCGCGGCGGAACCGCCGCCGGAGCCGCCCGAACAGGCGGTGAGCACCAGGGCCAGCACGGCCAGCGCGGCGCCGCCGCGCAGACGCAGGCCGTGTCGGTGACTTCTTCTCATGACCCCTCCTGGAACCGAATCGGATTCGGTGGGTTTTGAACGGATTTCACGTGACGTGCCGGTGGTTGACGGAACGGGATGTGGACGGTCAGGTACCGGAACCCCGGGTGCGGAGCCGCCGGACCAGACGGATGAGGGCCCCTTGGATCCCTTGCGGGAACAGGAGCATCGACAGGACGAGGGCGAGGCCGTACAGGGCCAGCGGCAGGTTCGCGTAGAAGCCCCGGGACAGGTGCAGGGCGTCCGCCACGTCCCCCGTCCAGTTGGGCAGCAGGACGAGGAGCACCGAGCCGTACACGGCGCCCGCCAGGCTGCCCAGGCCGCCGAGCACGGCCGCGGTCAGCAGGGACAGCGAGAGCGCCAGCGGGAACGCGCCGGGCGCGGCCAGCGAGCTGACCACCGCGAGGAGTGCGCCGCCCAGGCCCGCGCAGGCCGCGCTGACCACGAAGGCGAGCACCCGCAGCCGGGCCACGTGGATGCCGGCCAGCGCCGCGGAGACCTCGTCGTCCCGGATCGCCCGCCACGACCGGCCGACGCGGCTGCGCCCGAGGTCGGCGAGGAGCACCAGCACCACCACCGCGCACAGCACGCAGACCCAGGCCTGCCAGCGCTCCATCGGGAAGTACGGGCCCAGCGCCTCGGGCGGCGGGGGCGAGTCCACCACGAGCCCGTTCTCGCCGCCGAGCAGATCGGTCAGGTGCCGGTAGTTGGCGAGCGCCGGCAGCCCGACGGCCAGGGTGAGGGTCGCGCCCGCGAGGTACGGGCCCTGCAGCCGCGCCGCGGCGGCGCCCACCAGCGCGCCGAGGGCGGCCGCGACCGCCGTGCCCGCCAGCAGCGAGACGGCCAGCGACCAGCCCAGTTCGGTGAGGAAGAGGCCGGTCCCGTAGGCGCCCGCCGCCATCAGCGCGCCGTGCCCCAGCGAGATCTGGCCGTTGGTCCCGGTCAGGACGGTCAGCCCGGCGACCGCGCACACGTACGTGGCGACGGTGGCGACCTCCAGGTTCTGGAACGGCGACAGCAGCGCGCTGACGCCGCAGACCACCAGCAGCCCGAGCAGCGCGGGCACCAGGTGCCGTACCGCGGTGCGGTCCATCGGACCCCGCAGCCGGGCCGCCAGGCCGGCGGCCGCCGGGCCCCCGAGCGGGGACCCCAGGTCCTTCGAGGTGTCGGTCGTGTCGGTCATGTGCCCCTCACACCCGTCGCACGGAGGTACGCGAGAACAGGCCGTTGGGCCTGATCATCAGCACCGTCATCAGCACCGCCAGCGCGCCCAGCAGCGCGACCTCGGACCCCAGGTACCCCGAGACGTAGGAGAGGGTGAGCCCGACCACGAGCCCGCCGACCACCGCACCGGGCGGGCTGTCCAGCCCCCCGACGACGGCGGCGGCGAAACCGAACACCAGCACCGCGTCGAATTGGTTGGGCCCGACGAAGGTCGCCGGCGCCACCAGGACCCCGGCGAGCGCCCCGACCGCCCCCGCCAGCGCCCAGCCCAGCGTGAGCACCCGCCCGACCCGCACCCCGAACATCCGGGCCACCTCGGGGGAGAAGGCCGCCGCACGCATCCGCAGCCCCACCGGGGTGACCCGGAAGAGCAGCACGAGCAGCGCCATCACCACCAGCACGGCCCCGATGACGAACAGGTCCGAGGGCGACAGCAGCAACCGGGCGTCGCCCACCGTGAAGCCCTTGATGCCCAGCAGCGGCGGGAAGGAGCGCGGCGAACCGCCCCACACCATCCCGGCCACCGCCTGCAGGAACAGCAGCAGACCGAGGGTGACGATCACCGCGTTCATCGGCGGCCCGTTCTCGATCGGGCGGACCAGCACCCGCTCCACGACCGCCCCCAGGACGAACCCCGAGACGAGGGCGGCCAGCAGCCCGAGCCAGTACGAACCCGTCGCGTCGATCACGCCGAGCGCGACGAAGGTCGTGATCATCAGCATGCCGCCCTGGGCGAAGTTGACGATCCGGGTCGCCCGCCAGATGAGCACCAGGGCCAGCGCGACCGCGGCGTAGACGATGCCGCTGCTCACCCCGCCCAGCGTCAGATTGATGAAGTACATTCAGAACCCCAGATAGGCGTGGCGGAGGTCGTCCGCGGTGGCGAGGCTCGCGGCCGCGTCGGACGCGACCACCCGCCCCAGGTTCAGCACGACGCCGTGGTCCGCGACGGACAGGGCGCTGCGCGCGTTCTGCTCCACCAGGAGCACGGTGAGCCCCTGCCGCTCCCGCAACTCCCGCAGGACCGCGAGGATCTGCGCGGTGACCCGGGGAGCGAGCCCCAGCGACGGCTCGTCGAGCAGCAGCAGCCGCGGCCGGGTCATCAGCGCCCTGCCGATGGCCAGCATCTGCCGTTCGCCGCCGGAGAGCGTCTCCGCGAGCCGTGCGCGCCGCTCGGCCAGCGCGGGGAACAGGGCGTACACCTCGTCCAGCCCGGTGGACTGCAGCGCCCTGCGCTCGCGCCGGTTCCGCCACAGGACGCCCAGCCGGAGGTTGTCCTGGACGGTCAGCTCGGTGATGACCCCGCGGCCCTCCGGCACATGGGCCAGGCCCAGCCGTACGACCTCCTCGACGGGCAGCCGGGTGATGTCGGTGCCGTCGAGCAGGACGCTGCCGGAGCGGGGCCGCACGAGCCCGTTGACGGTGCGAAGGAGCGTCGTCTTGCCGGCGCCGTTGGCGCCCAGCACGGCGGTGATGCTGCCCTGGTCCACGGTGAGGGACACCTCGTCCAGGGCCCGCACCATGCCGTAGGAGACGGCGAGTTCACGGACCTCAAGCACGGGAGGACTCCTCTCGTGACCCGGGCGCCGCCGGTGCCGCGGTGTCGGCCGGCGCCGGTGTCCCCTCGGTGACCTCGTCGCCGAGGTACGCCTCGGTCACCAGCGGGTCGTCGCGTACCTCGTCCGGGGTGCCGTAGGCGATGACCTTGCCGAAGTCGAGGACCAGGACCCGGTCGCAGACCCGCATGACCAGGTCCATGTGGTGCTCGACGAGGATCACCGACATCCTTTCGCGCAGCCCGGAGATGACCTCGCCCAGTTCGCGCATGCCGTCCTCGGACAGCCCCGAGGCCGGCTCGTCGAGCAGCAGCAGCCGCGGCTCGCCGACCAGCGCCCGGGCCAGCGCGACCTGCTTCTGCACCCCGTAGGGGAGCTCGCCGGGGAGCCGGCCGGCGGCGTCCTCCGCGCCGAGCTCCCGCAGGACGGCCAGCGAACGGTGGCGCAGCAGCCGCTCGTCGCGGTCCGAACGGGGCAGGCCCAGCAGCGCGGAGGCGAAGCCCGCCCGCGCGTGCCGGGTCGCCCCGACCATGACGTTCTCCAGCACGGTGAGCCGGGGGAACAGCCCCAGGCCCTGCAGGGTCCTGGCGATGCCGAGCCGGGCCAGCTGGTGCGGGCGGGGCCAGGGCAGTGCCCGGTCCTGCCAGTGCAGCGTCCCGGCAGCGGGGCGCACAAAGCCGCACACGGCGTTGAACAGGGTCGTCTTACCGGCCCCGTTGGGGCCGATGACGCCGAGCACTTCGCCCGGCCGGACCGACAGGGACACCGCATCGAGGGCGGACAGGCCTCCGAAGGAGACCTCGAGTCCGTCGATGCGCAGGAGGCTTTCCACCAGTCACCCTTCCTTGGGAGTTCGGCGGGGGTGGTACGGGACGAGAGGGGCGAGGGGTCGGGGATCGGGGGTCGGGGGTCGGATTGCGCGGACGGTCCGGTCGCCCGGTCGTCCGCCGGCTCGGCGCGGGGTCGTTCGGGTCGCTGCGCCGGGCCTCTCGCGCGCGGTGGCCTGCCGTTCGGGAGGACTCCCCCCAGCCCGACCGAATCAGAATCGGATTCGGTTCCGACTGAGGGTGACCCCTGCCCGAAGTGCTGACAAGCCCCCGGTGGCGAGGAGTTCGGCTAGCCGGCGCCCGCGAGCAGGCGCGCCTCGCCCGCCTCGTAGCGCCGCCTGCTCTCGGCGGCCGTCCCGTCCCGGCGCCGCCGGTCGTAGCGGCTGCCGAGCCAGCCGGCGAGGAAGCCGAAGGGGATGGACACCAACCCGGCGGTCTGCAGCGGGAACCAGTGGAAGTCGCGGTCCGGGAAGAGCGCCGTGGGGCCGCCGGACACCGCCGTCGAGAACACCGTCAGCAGCAGGACGCACCCCGTGCCGCCGTACAGCGCGGCCAGCAGGCCCGTGCGGCCGAAGCCCCGCCAGAACAACGAGTAGGTGAGGGCCGGCGCCACCGCCGAGGCACCGATCGCCAGCGCGGTCGTCGTCATGACGGCGACGTTCCAGTCCTGGACCAGCGCGGCCAGGGCCACCGCCGTCGCGCCGACGCCCACGGCCGCCCACCGGGCCACCGCCAGCTCGGTGCGCGCCGCGGCGCGCCCGTCGCGCATCGCGTGCCCGAACAGGTCGTGCGCCAGCGACGACGCGGCGGCCAGGGTCAGCCCCGACACCGACGACAGAAGCGTCACGAACACCGTCCCGCAGACCGCGGCGTACAGCAGCGTCTCGCCGATCGACGGCGCCGCCGCCCCGAACGCCCGGGCCAGCATCAGCACCGAGGTGCGGCCCTCGGGGTCGGCCCCGGTGATCAGCCGTGCGCCGACCATGGCGGCCGCGCCCGCGCCCATGACCGTGCCCAGCAGGCAGAACGTGGTGACCGCGCCGACCGCCCAGGACATCGAGCGGCGCACGGCGGGGGCGTCGGGCGCCGAGTACAGACGCATCGTCACATGCGGCAGACACGCAACTCCGAGGACGACCGTGAGCTGCAGCCCGATGAAGTCCAGCTTCCCCTCGGTGGTCCGCCCCAGCTCCAGGCCCTGCCGCAGGTACGCCTCGCCGGCCCCGCTGCCCGCCTGCGCGGCGCGCAGCAGGGCGTCCGCGCTCCAGCCGAAGCGGCTCAAGACGAGCGCGGCGACCACGGCGCTGCTGCCCAGCAGCATCACGATCTTGATGATCTGGATGAGCGCCGTGCCCCGCATGCCGCCCATCGCCGCGTAGGCCACCATGAGGGTGCCGATCATGGCGATGGAGACGGTGCGCGCGCCGTCGAGGTGGATGCCCAGGATGGCGGTGAGCAGCGAACCCGCCCCCGACAGCTGCACGATGAGGAACGGCAGGCAGGCGGCCAGCGTGACCACGCTCGCGGCGATCCGCACCGACCGGCCGCGCATCGTGCGGGCGAGGACGTCGCCCATGGTGAACCGCCCGGCGTTGCGCAGGGGTTCGGCCAGCAGGAACATCAGCACCACCAGCGACATGCCGGTGCTGGTCGCCAGCACGAAGCCGTCGTAGCCGAAGAGCGCGATGATGCCGGTGGTGCTGAGGACGGTCGCGGCGGAGATGTAGTCGCCCGCGATGGCCAGGCCGTTCTTGAACGGGGTGAGGGTGCGGTACCCGGTGTAGAACTCCGCGAGGTCGTCCCGTTCCGGCCCGGCGAAGACGCTCAGCAGCAGGGTGCAGGTCACCAGGAACGTGAAGAAGAGGAGGACGGCGGTCTGCGTCCCCGAGTCGTATCCGGCCGCGAACTGGTTCACCGGGCGGCTCCGCCGGCCGACTCCGTCTGCTGCCGTACGCGCCGCGCCAGCGGGTCCACCGACCGCCGCGCGCTGCGCTCGTACCAGCGGACCGCCGCGAAGGTGACGGCGAGCTGCGACAGCCCCATCAGGGTGCCCAGCGTGAGTTCCCCGGCGACCCGCGTGCCCATCGTGTCCCGGGCGAGGACGGAGAGCAGGAGGAAGAGCACGAAGTAGCCGAGCGCGGTGAGCGCCGAGACCCGCCGCAGCAGCCGGTAGGCCGAGCGCAGCCGTCGGAGCTCGGTGGGCCGCACCGGTGGTCGCGGTGGTGGTGCCGCCGGTGGCGGTGGTTGCCAGTGGTGCCAGGTGTCGCCGTAGTACGTCATCGCGCGGTCTCCAAGCGGCTTGCGTGGCCAGGGTGTTCGGGCGCGGTGGAGGGACGGGGCAAGGTTCGGCCGGTACGCCCCGGGCGTCGGTGCCCCGGGGTGGCCGCACGATACCGACTGGTCGGCATGTCGGGAAGAGGTGCTGCAGGTCACGGTTGAGGCACCGCCCCGCGGGGGCCCGCCCCGGCCCTGGTCCGGCGGCCGGTGGGGCGGCAACCGCCCCTTGCCGACGGCGGTTTCGTGGGGCGGGTGAGGGCCCCGGGGCACAGGCGGATTGACGGGGGAACACCGCGCGGCGGGCCCGGCCTTGTGCGCGGGTGGGCGGCGGCCGACTGCGGGATGCCGCAGCCGGATCGGGGGCCGCCCGGTCGCTTTGTCGGGCCCGGGATCGGCCCCTGTGGCCGGCAACAGCGGCCGCTCGCACAGGAGCTGAACGCCGTCCCGCCCTCGGCCGGGCCGAACCGCCGCCCGCGCGCCGAAGCCCCCGTGGCGTCCGGGCGGGCGACGGCCTCAGCCGGAGGGATCGGTGTGCGGGGGGTGCACCGGCACCTCGCACCACACCTGCTTGCCGCCGCTGAGCGGCATCGTGCCCCAGGCGGCGGACATGGCCTCGACGAGGAGGATGCCTCGGCCGCCGGTGTCGTGCCAGTTGATGATCGCCGGTTTGACCGGTGTCCGCGGCGAGCCGTCGCCGACGGCGATCCGCAGCCGGTCGCCGGTGAGCGTGAGATCCAGCCGGACCTGGCCCTCGGTGTGCACCAGGGCGTTGGTCACCAGCTCAGAGACGACCAGCAGCACCGTGTCGGCCGCCTCGCCGAGCCCCCACGCGCGCAGGGTGCGGGCGGTGAAGCGGCGGGCGTGCGAGGCGGCGTCGGGGAGCCGCCACACCGTCCAGCTCTCGCGCACGGGCTTGACGGCCATGCCGTCGTAGCGCATGAGCAGCAGCGCCACGTCGTCACTGCGGGTGGCGGCGCTGAGCAGGGCGTCGGCCATGCGGCCCAGGTGGGAGGGATCGGCCTCGGACAGCTCGCGCGACATCCTCTGCATGCCCTCGTCCAGGGGGAGTTCGGCGGACTCCACCAGGCCGTCCGTGGTGAGCGCGAGGACCGAGCCGATCTGCAGCCGCAGCGGGATCAGCGGGAAGTCCGCGTCGTCGACGACGCCCAGCGGGGGCCCGCCGTCGCCCTCCACGGTCCGCGTGCCGCCGTCGGGCAGCCGCAGCACCGGGGGCAGGTGACCGGCGCGCACGCACCAGGCGCTGCCCTCCTCCATGTCGATGCTGACGTAGCAGCAGGTCGCGAAGAGGTCGGTCTCCATACCCACGAGCAGGCGGTTGGCATGCGAGACGACGACGTCGGGGGAGTGGCCCTCCACGGCGTACGCGCGGATCGCGGTGCGCATCTGGCCCATGAGCGTGGCCGCCCCGGCATTGTGGCCCTGGACGTCGCCGATGACCAGGGCGACGTGGTGGTCGTGCAGGGGTATGACGTCGTACCAGTCGCCGCCGACCTCCAGCCCGCCGGTCGTCGGCAGGTACCGGGCGACCGCGACGCCGCCCGGCAGCACCGGGAGCCGGCGCGGCAGAAGGGTGCGCTGGAGGGTGCCCACCAGTTCGTGCTCGGCGTCGAAGGCCCTCACGCGCACCAGCGCCTGGCCGACCAGGCCGGCCGCGGCGGTCAGCACGGCCCGCTCGTCCGCGCCGAACTCGTGGGGCTCGTCCCAGCCGATGATGCAGCATCCGACGACCCCGCCGGCCGCGGGCAGCGGCAGCACCGCGAGGCCGCCGGGGCCGACCCCGGCCAGCGTGGACTCCAGCGGCGCCCCGGCCGGCCAGAAGCCGACCCGGCCCTCGCGGAGCGCGGTCGCGAGTGTGGGCATGGCCCGGGTCGGCGCGTCCGGCCATTCCGAACGCCATTCGGTGCGCCACACCTCCGGCCACGCCGAGGGGTCCGCCGGGTCGAGGACGGTGACCACCAGCCGGTCGTTCTCCAGTTCGGCGAGCGCGATCCGGTCGGCGTTCAGCGGGCGGCGCAGCGAGGTCACCACCACCGTGCTGACGTCGCGCACGGTCGAGGCGTTGGCCAGGTCGGCGGCGAGCTGCTGCACCCGGCCCACGTCGTTGACCCCGGCCCGCATCCGCGAGGCGTCGCCGACCGTGCCCAGCAGCCGTACGGGACGGCCGTCCGGGGCGAACAGCACCCGCCCGCGCAGCCGCAGCCAGCGCAGCTCCCCGGAGGGCCGGCGGATGCGGAACTCCAGCTCGCGGTCGCCGGTGGCCATGTGCCCGGCCTCCACCACCGACATCAGCGCGGGCAGGTCCTCGGGGACGGTCAGCGCGAGCAGGGTCTCCACCCGGCCGTCGAAGCCGGCGGGTTCCAGGCCGAACAGGGCGAGCACGTCGTCGCCGACGTTGATCCAGCCGGTGTCCATGTCGAGGGTGAATCCGGTGGCCCGCGACTCCGCCCCGGCCACCGGATCGGTGTCGGCGCACGCGTCACCGGGCGTGGGGCCGGGATGGCCGATCGCGGTGGCGAACAGTTCGAGGCTCTGCCGGTCCTCGGCGTCGAAGCCGCCGGGCCGGTCGGTGACCGCCACGAGACAGCCGACGCACACGTGGTCCGCCCGCAGCGGCAGGGCGGTCAGCGAGACCTCCGGCGTCTCCGACGCCCCGTTCCCCACCAGCCGGGCGACCTCCGCGGGCCCCGCGCTCACCACGCGGTCCTGGCGCACGGCGACGGCCATGGGGGAACCGCCGTCCGTCGCGTAGCTCTGGCGCAGCCCGTGCAGGACGCGCGGCACCCCGGCCGACGCGACCAGGCACAACTGCCCGCCGGTCTCCGAGGGCGCGTACACCGCGACGTGGGTCGCACCGGTGAAGACCAGAGCCTGTTCGATGACGGATCGCAGGCGGGCGGACTGGCCAAGGTCGGATCGGAGCGATTTGAGCGCGAGCTCGGCGGACAGCGCCCGAACTCTGCGTCCTTTCGCGCCGTCGCTGACCACGTCGTCATTACACCGCCTCCGGAGCCCCGGCGCAGCCCGTGTGCAGGGAAACGTCACGGATCGTGACAAGAACGCCGGCCCGGGCCTGCTTCCCCCACGGTCTCGGCCGGCCCCCCGCGCAGGTCAACCACGGTCCCGGCGTCGACGGCGCGCGCGGGCGCCGCGACACGGCCTAGCGCTGGGGGAAGGTGTACGTGTAGCCGGCCGCGTCGAGCCGGTCGAGCAGGGTCTCCAGCGCCTGCACGGTCTGGCTCCGGTCGCCGCCGCCGTCGTGCATCAGCACGATGGCGCCGGGCTTCAGCTCGCGGTTCACGGTCGCGAGGATGGCGTCCGCGCCGGGGCGGCGCCAGTCGTCGGAGTCGACCGTCCAGCCCAGCGGGCGCAGCCCGTGGTCGGCGGCGATGGCGCGGATCGCGGGGGAGAAGTCGCCGCCCGGGGCGCGGTAGTACCACAGCGGCGCGTCGGCGGAGGCGCGGGATATCTCGTCGCGGGCGTCGAGGATCTCGTGGCGGTTGTACTCCTGCGACTTGCCGCTCTGCGCCTCGTCGTGGTGGACGGAGTGGTCGCACAGCCGGTGGCCCGCGGCGGCGATCCGCCGGACCAGGTCGGGGTGGGCCCGGGCGTTGGGGCCTATCTCGCAGAAGGTGGCCTTGGCGTGGTGCCGGGCGAGCACCTCGAGGACCTTGGGGGTCCACACCGGGTCCGGGCCGTCGTCGAAGGTGAGCGCCACCGACCTGCCCGGGGCCTCCACGCCGTGCTGGATCGAGCGCGCGGTCACGGCCGTGCCGCGGTCGGGGGCCTGGACGGCGGTGCCGTGGGCCGCGGTGCCGCGGGGCGCGTCCGAGCCGTGTGCGGGGGCCTGCGGACGGCCGGTCCCCGGGGCGGTGGGGCCGTGGTGTGCGTTGCCGTGGTGCCCGGTGCCCGCCGCCGGGGTGCGGGCCGGGCCCGGGGTGCCCGGCGGGGTGGCGTGTCCCGTGGAGGGCGTCGCGGCGGGCGCGGACGAGGGCGCGGACGGCGTGGCAGGCACGGTCGCAGGGGCGGAGGGCGCCGGGGCGGCGGCGCCGGCGCTGCTCATCATGTGCTCCGTGCCGCAGGCGGCGAGCGCGGCCCCCGCGAGCGTCACCGCCGCGACTGCTCCGAGCGCTCGGGTCGCGCGGGTCGTCAGTGCCACGGTGGTACCTCCAGGGGCCGGCTGCCGCATGCCGGGCATGCGGATCAGCCCCCCACCGTAGGGGGCGCGCGGCGGCGTGCCCTCGGTCTTTCGGTCATCCTCGGGTCCTTTGCCGGCGGGACCTTGGTCCTCTTGGCATGACTCCGACAAGCTGCCAGGATGCGAGTTAGGAAAGTTTCCTAACGGAAGGAATCCCTCGTGCGCAAGCGCCTCGCACTCGCCACCGCCGGTGCCGCAGCCACCCTGCTGGCCGCCCTCCTCACCCCGGCCGCCGGCGCGGCCGGCACCGCCGGAACCTCCCCCCGCAGCCCGCAGGAGGGCTCCGTCACCGCCGCCCAGTTACTGGCCAAGGTGGGCGGCTGCAGCCAGATCTCCAACGGCAGGTACCGCACCGACGAGGAGACCACCGCCACCGTCCCGGTCTGCGGTGCCAACGGCGCCGTGTTCTGGAAGGCCGACATGGACATCGACTGCGACGGCCAGGTCACCGCCCAGTGCAACTGGGACACCGACCCCTGGTTCCAGGACGACACGGCCTTCCACCAGTCGGACGGCCGCCCGCTCAACTCCGAGACGCTCCCCTACGTCGTCGTCCCCAGCCCCAGCGGCACCTGGGACTACCGCGGCGCCGGCATCAAGGGCGGCGGCGTCGTCGCCGTCGTGTACGGCGGCCGGGTCGAGTACGCCGTCGTCGGCGACACCGGACCCACCGCGATCATCGGCGAGGCCTCCTACGCCACCGCTCAGGCCCTCGGCATCGACCCCGACCCCGAGACCGGCGGAGCGGAGACCGGCGTGACGTACATCCTCTTCAAGAACTCCTCCGTCTCGCCGATCGAGAGCCACGCCAAGGCGGTCTCCGTAGGCGACGCCCTCGCCCGCCAGTTCCTGGCGAACAACTGACCCGCCGTCGACCCGGACGTACACCGGGCGGCCGATGCGACGCGGCGCACGCCCCCTCCGTGTTGCGCGGCCGCCCCCGGGGCCTGATCGTGGGCCAAGGGACACTCCGGCCCGCCCGAGCTTCCGCACCGTGGTCCACCCAGGGGGTCGCCGCATGAGCACACACTTTGACGTCGTCGTCCTGGGCGCGGGTCCCGGCGGGTACGTCGCCGCGATCAGGGCCGCCCAGCTGGGACTGCGCACGGCGATCGTCGAGGAGCGCTACTGGGGCGGAGTCTGCCTCAACGTCGGGTGCATCCCCTCCAAGGCCCTGCTGCGCAACGCGGAACTGGCCCACATCTTCACCAAGGAGGCCAAGACCTTCGGCATCCGGGTGAACGGCGAGGTCGCCTTCGACTACCGCGAGGCCTTCGCGCGCAGCCGCAAGGTCGCCGACGGCCGCGTCAGGGGCGTCCACTTCCTGATGAAGAAGAACGACATCACGAAGTTCGAGGGCCACGGCACCTTCACCGACGACCACACCCTCCACGTCGGGCTGGGCACCGGCGGCAGCGAGACCGTCACCTTCGACCACTGCATCATCGCCACCGGCGCCACCACCCGGCTGCTCCCCGGCACCTCGCTTAGCGAGCGGGTCGTGACGTACGAGGAGCAGATCATGACGGACACGCTCCCGGGGAGCATGCTCATCGCGGGCGCCGGCGCGATCGGCGTGGAGTTCGCGTACGTCCTGCACAACTACGGGGTGAAGGTGACCCTCGTGGAGTTCCTCGACCGGATCGTGCCGCTGGAGGACGAGGAGGTCTCGGCCGAACTCTCCCGCCAGTACCGCAAGCTGGGCATCGACGTGCTCACCTCGACCCGGGTGGAGGCGATCAACGACGCCGGCGACTCGGTGAAGGTCATGGTGACCACCGGCGGCCAGCGGCAGACGCTCCAGGCGGACAAGGTGCTCCAGGCGATCGGCTTCCAGCCGCGGATCTCCGGCTACGGCCTGGAGCAGACCGGGGTCCGGCTCACCGAGCGCGGCGCCGTCGACATCGACGAGTTCTGCCGGACCAGCGTCCCGCACATCTACGCCATCGGCGACGTCACCGCGAAACTGATGCTCGCGCACGCCGCCGAGGCCATGGGCGTGGTCGCCGCCGAGACCATCGCGGAGGCCGAGACCATGTCGCTCGACTACGTGATGATCCCGCGCGTCACCTTCTGCCAGCCGCAGATCGCCAGCTTCGGGTGGACGGAGGCACAGGCCCGCGAGCGCGGCTTCGACGTGCGCGTGGCCAAGTTCCCCTTCACCGCCAACGGCAAGGCGCACGGCCTCGGCGACGCGAGCGGCTTCGTGAAGCTCATCAGCGACGCGAAGTACGGCGAGATCCTGGGCGGCCACCTGATCGGCCCCGAGGTCACCGAGCTGCTGCCGGAGCTGACGCTCGCCCAGAAGTGGGACCTCACGGCGGCCGAACTGGCTCGCAACGTCCACGGCCACCCGACGCTCAGCGAGGCAGTCCAGGAGGCGGTCCACGGCCTCGCCGGCCACATGATCAACTTCTGAACCGCCCGGTGGTTCGGCTGTCCCGCCGTCTCGCGCCCTGCGGGCGCAAAGCGGCGGGCTGCGGAGGGGAGGGCGGGGCCTGAGGCCTGTTCCGGCTGTGCGGGCGGGTGCGCGGCCGGGGTCCAGGCGCCGGAGCGGGTGGGCTCTGCGGCGGCGCGGGTTTCGCTGCCGTCCGCGGGTGCAGATGGCCGCTTCCACGCCTTCGGTGGGTGTTGGGCGCGCCCGCCGTGACCGGCGTCTGCGGCTGATTCCGGGTGCTGTCGAGCGATGTCGGGGGAATCACGTGCAGACGCCGGTCACGGCGGGCGCGCCACCCACGGAGGGTGGGCGTGGCCACCGGCCATCTGCACCCGCGGACGGCGACGAGACCGGGACCGTACGAACAACCGGCCCCGCTCCGGCGCCTGAACCCCAGCCAGCAACCGACCCGCACCCTGCAGACAAGGCCGGGCCCCACCCTCCCCGTCCGCAGCCGGCCGCTGTGCGCCCGGAGGGCGCGAGACGGCGGGACAGCCGAACCACCGGCGCCGCCCGCACCCTTGAGCCCGGCCGTACCCGTCAGTGGCGGCGGCGCCGCAGGAAGACGACGGCCGCCGCACCGACGGCGGCGGCCACCAGCCCCGCCACCGCGGCGCGCTTGGCGACCGGAGCGCCGGCGACCCTGAGCAGGTCGAGGGGCTCGTCCTCGTGGCCGGCCGGTACGAGGGGCGCGTCCTTCGCGGCGTCCTCGCCCCCGGCGGGAGCCTGCGGCGCGGCGAGACGTCCGGCGAGGCAGTCGGCGAACTGGCCGATGATGCGGTCGCCGACCTCCGCCATCACTCCGCGTCCGAACTGCGCGGGCCGGCCGGTCACGGCGAGGTCGGTCGTCACCGAGACGACCGTCGCGCCGTCCTTCTCCGTCAGCGTGCCGGTCACCGTCGCGCGCGCCGTGCCCTGGCCGCGGACCTCCTTGCCGCGGGCGGCCAGCACCACGCGGTGCGCGGTGCCGTCCCGCTCCTCGAAGACCGCCGTGCCGCGGTACGTCACCGTCACCGGGCCGACCTTGACCTTCACCGTGCCCCTGACGGTCTCGCCGTCGTACTCCTCCACCGTCGCGCCCGGCATGCACGGCGCGACGCGCTCGATGTCCAGCAGCGCCCGCCAGGCGTCCGCCACCGGGACGGGGACCCCGAACTCGTGGTGCAGTTCCATGCTCTCCTCCTCGTCATACCGGCCTGAGCACCGGGGGGTGGATCGCGCCGGCCGTGCCCGAGAGCGGGGTGCCGCTGCCGCCCCAGCGCAGCGCGATGATCTCTGCGGCGATCGACACCGCGACCTCCTCGGGGGTGCGCGCGCCCAGGTCCAGCCCGATCGGCGAGCGCAGCCGGGCCAGTTCGGCCGGATCCATCTCCGTGTCGCGCAGCCGCTTGAGCCGGTCGTCGTGCGTCCGCCGGCTGCCCATGACGCCGATGTACGCGGCGGGGCGGCGCAGCGCGACCTCCAGCAGCGGCACGTCGAACTTGGGGTCGTGGGTGAGGACGCACACCACCGTGCGGTCGTCGGTCTCCGTGCCGCCCAGGTAGCGGTGCGGCCAGTCGACGACGACCTCCACACCCTCGGGGAAGCGCTTCGGGGTCGCGAAGACCGGACGTGCGTCGCAGACGGTCACCCGGTAGCCCAGGAACAGCCCGATGCGCGCCACCGCCGCCGCGAAGTCGATCGCGCCGAACACCAGCATCCGCGGCGGCGGGGCGAAGGATTGCAGGAACACCGTCACGTCGTCCTCGCGCCGCTCGCCGTGCGGGCCGTAGTGGCGCTGCCCGGTCGCGCCCTGGGCCAGCTCGCCGCGGGCGTCGTCGGTGACCGCCGCGTCCAGGCCCTCCGAGCCGAGGGTGCCGGCGACCCGGTCCGGCCACACCGTGAGCGTGGCGCCGCGCGGCGCGGGACCGTCGAGCACCGTCGCCGTGACCACCGGGCGGTGCGCGGCGACGGAGGCCGCCACCTCGCCGAAGCCCGCGTCCGTGGCCGGGGAGACCGGACGGACCAGCAGGGTGAGCTCGCCGCCGCAGGTCAGTCCCACCTCGAAGGCGTCGGCGTCGCTGTAGCCGAAGGTGTGCAGCCGGGCCTCGCCCGACGCGACGACCTCCTTGGCCAGTTCGAAGACCGCGCCCTCAACGCAGCCCCCGGAGACGCTGCCGACGAC
Organism: Actinacidiphila glaucinigra; assembly: GCF_900188405.1. Lineage (GTDB taxonomy): Bacteria > Actinomycetota > Actinomycetes > Streptomycetales > Streptomycetaceae > Actinacidiphila > Actinacidiphila glaucinigra. The sequence continues at coordinate 79,682 of NZ_FZOF01000020.1, forward strand.
CTCGTCACCGGGCCCCACCGCCATGGCCGCGCCCGGCCCGCGCGGGGCGCTGCGGCTCACCGCCACCACCGTGGCCAGCCCGAAGGGGGTTCCCGAGGCGTACCAGTCGTCCAGCGCAGGAAGGATCTCACGCACCGTCGGCTCCTCTCACCACGGCGGCCAGACGTTCCAGCGCGCCCAGACTGTGCCCCTCCACGAAGGCGTCGACGCTCGGCAGCGCCGCCGCCATCCCCGCCGCCAGCGGGGCGTACCCCGGTCTGGCCTTGCGCGGGTTGGCCCACACCACGCGGTGCGCCAGCCGTGCCAGCCGCCGCATCTGCGCGGCCAGCAGGGCGGGGTCGCCGCGCTCCCAGCCGTCCGACAGCAGCACGACCACCGCGCCGCGCGCCGTCCCCCGCGCGCCCCAGCGGTCGAGGAACGCCCGCAGCGTCTCCCCGAGCCGGGTGCCGCCGCTCCAGTCGGGCACCGCCGCCCCGACCGCGGCCAGCGCCGCGTCGGGGTCGCGGCGCGCCATCTCGCGGGTGACGCGGGTCAGGCGGGTGCCGAGGGTGAAGACCTCGGTGGGCGTGCGGCCGCGCGAACCGTGCGCGGCGGCGTGCGCGAACCGCAGGAGCGCGTCCGCGTACGGGGCCATCGACCCGCTGACGTCCAGCAGCAGCACCACCCGGCGCGGCTTGCGGGCCGGGGCCCGCCGCAGCAGGACGGCCGGCTCCCCGCCCCGGCGCAGCAACTCCCGCACGGTACGCCGCGGATCCACGCCACCGCGGCGTGCCGGGCGGCGCCGGGAGCTGCGGCGCGGCTCGCCGTCGAGGGCGAACACCGCCAGCAGCTGGTTCAGTTGGGCCCGCTCCGCCGCGGTCAGTACGGCGACGTCACGGTGCCGCAGCACCTCGGTCGCACTGGCGAGCGCGGTCGCGGTGGGACCTTCACCGCCCTCCTCGGTGGTCCGCTCCCCGGGCTCGGCCCGCGGCACCGCGGGCGGGCGCACCGGGCGGACCGCCGGACGCACCCGGCGCGGCGGCCGTTCGCCGTCGAAGAAGGCCGCGAAGACCCGGTCGTAGCGCTCCAGGTCGTCCGGCCCGCCGCAGAGCGTGAGCCGCCCCGCCCAGTACACGTCGCGGCGCCGTCCCGGGTCGAGCCGGCCGAGCGCGGCGAGGAACGCGGCCACCCGGTCGGGGCCCGCCGGCACCCCGGCGGCCCGCAGGGCGCGGGCGAAGCCCACCACCCCCGCCGTGCCGTCCGCCGTGACCGTGCGCACCGTGCTCACCGCGACCCGCCCGCGCGCGTGGCGAGGATCTCGGACAGGTCGAGCGAGCGCGCCCGCTCCGCGTCCTCGCGGTACTTCAGCACCGAGCCGAGGGTGGTCATCGCCAGGTCCGCGTCGAGTTCCGTCGCGCCCAGGGCGGCCAGCGCCTCCGCCCAGTCGATGGTCTCCGCCACCCCGGGCGGCCGCACCAGGTCCTGCTCCCGCAGGCACTGCACCACGGCCGTCACCTGGGACGCGAGCCGCGCCGCCACGTGCGGCTGCCGGCGCCGTACGATCGCCAGCTCCCGTTCAAAGCCGGGGTGCTCGAACCAGTGGTAGAGGCAGCGCCGCTTGAGGGCGTCGTGCACCTCGCGGGTCCGGTTGGACGTCAGCACCACCACGGGCGGCGACTGCGCCCGCAGGGTGCCCAGTTCGGGGACGGTGACGGAGTACTCCGACAGCAGTTCCAGCAGGAAGGCCTCGAACTCGTCGTCCGCCCGGTCGACCTCGTCGACCAGCAGCACCGAGGGGCTGGTCTCCAGGGCCCGCAGCAGCGGCCGGGCCAGCAGGAACCGCCGGCTGTAGAGCTCGCCCTCCAGCGTCCCGGGATCGCTGACGCCGGCCGCCTCGGCCGCCCGCAGGTGCAGCAACTGCCGGGGGAAGTCCCAGTCGTACAGCGCCTGCGACGCGTCGATGCCCTCGTAGCACTGCAGCCGGATCAGCGGCGCGCCGAGCGCCTCGGCCAGCGCGTGCGCCAGCGCGGTCTTGCCGACGCCCGCGTCGCCCTCGCAGAAGATCGGGCGGTGCAGCGTGAGCGCCAGGTAGCAGGCGACGGCGAGGCCGTCGTCGACCAGGTAGCCGGTCTCCTCCAGCCGGGCCCGCATCTGTCCGGGACCGGCGATCCCCGCCGCCGCTCCGGCCGCGGGCGCGGCAGCGGGAATCCCGGAGGCGGCGGGGGCGGTGGCGGGGCCGGAACTCGGGGCGCCGGGGCCGTGGGGCCCCACCGCCCCGGCGCGCGCCGACGTCACGGGAAGCGGCCCGCAGGAGGGGCCCGCCGGGGTGGTCCACCCCGGCGGAGTCCCGTGCGCCGGCCAGGTCATGCGCTGCGTCCGCTCCTCATGTCAGGTCCGCCGCGGCGAGGACGGCCCTGCGGGTCAGCACCCTCGCCAGGTGCTCCCGGTACTCGGCGGACGCCGACAGGTCGGAGGCCGGCCGGGTGCCCTCCGCCGCGCTGTCGGCGGCCGAGGCGACCGCGTCCGGTGCGGCGTCGGCGCCCGCGAGGGCCTCCTCGCAGGCGGTGGCGCGTACCGGGGTGGGCCCCATGTTCGACAGTCCGACACGGGACTCGACGATGCGGCCGTCGTCGCGCCGTACCAGCGCGGCCACCCCCACCACGGCCCATGCCTGGGCGCTGAGCTGGAACTTCTCGTAGTGGAAGCCCCAGGCGTCCGCCTTGGGCACCCGCACCTCCACCAGCAGTTCGTCCGGCCGCAGCGCCGTCTGCAGGTAGTCGGTGAAGAACTCCCGCGCCGGGACGCTCCGCCGCCCGTCCGGGCCCTGGACGACCAGCTCGGCGTCCAGCGCGAGGACGGCCGCGGGCACGTCCCCGGCCGGGTCGGCATGGGCGAGGGAGCCGCCGATCGTGCCGCGGTGCCGCACCGCCGGATCGGCCACCGTGGCCGTGGCGGCGGCCAGCAGCCCGGCGTGCCGCCGCACCAGCGGGTCGTGCACGACGTCGTGGTGCGAGGTCAGGGCGCCGATGACGAGGGTGTCCCCGTCCGTCCGCACCCCGCGCAGGCCGGGGATCCGGCCGACGTCCACGAGGAGTTCGGGGAAGGCGAGCCGCATCCGCAGGATCGGCAGCAGGCTCTGGCCGCCGGCCAGCACCTTCGCCTCTTCCCCGGCGAGGGCGAGCTGCCCCACCGCCTCCTCCACAGTGCGCGGCCTGGCGTACTCGAACGACGCGGGAATCATGAGCTGCCCTCCTCCGGACGGGCGGACCGCGCGTCCCGCAGCGCCCGCCAGATCCGCTCCGGCGTGCACGGCATCCGCACGTCCGTGACGCCCAGCGGCCGCAGGGCGTCGACCACGGCGTTGACCACCGCGGGGGTCGAGGCGATCGTCCCGGCCTCGCCGACGCCCTTCACGCCCAGCGGGTTGGTGGTCGCCGGCGTCTCGGTGCGGTCGGTGAGGAAGTCGGGCAGGTCGGCCGCGCAGGGCACCAGGTAGTCGGCCATGGTGCCGGAGACGAGGTTGCCCTCCTCGTCGTACACCGCCTCCTCGAACAGCGCCTGGGCGATGCCCTGGGCGAGGCCGCCGTGCACCTGGCCCTCCACGATCATCGGGTTGACGACCTTGCCCACGTCGTCCACGCACACATAGGAGCGGATCCGCACCCGGCCGGTCTCGGTGTCCACCTCCACCGCGCACAGGTGCGTGCCGTGCGGGTACGAGAAGGCCTCGGGGTCCTCCACGTGCTCGGCGTTGATCGTCGGCTCCAGCCCGTCGGGCAGGTCGTGCGAGGTGAACGTCGCGAACGCCACCTCCTGGATGGTCTTGTGCGCGTCCGGGGAGCCCTTCACCGAGAAGACGCCGTCGGCGAAGTCCAGGTCGTCCTCGCTCGCCTCCAGCAGGTGCGCGGCGACCTTGCGGGCCTTGTCGACCACCTTCCGCGCCGCGCGGTGCACGGCCACGCCGCCGACCACCAGCGAGCGCGAGCCGTAGGTGTCCATGCCCTGCGGCACCGTGCGCGTGTCGCCGTGCAGCACCTCGACGTCCTCGAAGGGCACGCCGAGCACGTCCGCCGCGATCTGGCTCCAGCTCGTCACATGGCCCTGCCCGTGCGGGCTGGTGCCGGTCAGCACCTCCACCTTGCCGGTGGGCAGCATGCGGATGGACGCCGCCTCCCAGCCGCCGGCGCCGTAGCGCAGGTCGCGCAGGATCCGGCTGGGCGCGAGCCCGCACATCTCCGTGTAGGTCGACACCCCGATGCCGAGCCGCACCGGGTCGCCGCGCTCCTCGCGCTTGCGCTGCTCGGACCGCAGGTCGTCGTAGCCGAAGAGGGCGAGCGCCTTGTCCGTCGCCGACTCGTAGTTCCCGCTGTCGTAGGTGAGGCCGCCGATGGTGGTGTACGGGAACTCGTCGTGGCCGATCCAGTTGCGGCGGCGGACCTCCACCGAGTCCATGCCGAGTTCGGCGGCGAGTTCGTCCATCATGCGCTCGATCGCGAACGTCGCCTCGGGGCGGCCCGCGCCGCGGTAGGCGTCCGTGGGGGTCTTGGTGGTGAAGACGCCCGTGCAGGTGAAGTCGTAGGCGTCCATCTTGTAGATGCCGGGGAACATGAACGCCCCGAGCAGCGGGACGCCCGGCGTCACGATCATCAGGTACGCGCCCATGTCGGCGAGCAGGTCCACCTTCAGGCCGAGCAGCCGGCCGTCGCGCGTCGCGGCGAGTTCGAGGTCCTGGATCTGGTCCCGGCCGTGGTGGGTGGCCAGGTAGCCCTCCGACCGGGACTCCGTCCACTTCACGGGGCGGCCGAGCTTGCGGGCGACGGCCAGGCCGATCGCCTCCTCGCCGTAGACCTGGAGCTTGGAGCCGAAGCCGCCGCCGACGTCGGGGGCGACGACCCGGAGCCGGTGCTCGGGGATGCCGGTGACGACGGCCATCATCACCCGCACGATGTGCGGGATCTGCGTCGCGGAGTACAGGGTGTACTGGTCCGAGGTGTCCGGCGGGACCGCCACGACGGCCCGCGGTTCCATGGCGTTGGGGATGAGCCGCTGCTGCACGAAGCGCCGTCGCAGCACCACGTCGGCGCGCTCGCGCACCGTCGCGTAGTCCTCGCCGGTGGCCAGCGGCCAGGTGTAGCAGCGGTTGGTGCCCTTGTCGGCGTGGACCAGCGGGGAGCCCTCGGCGAGCGCCGCCTCCATGTTGAGGACCGGGGGCAGCGGCTCGTAGTCGACGTCGATCGCCTCCAGCGCGTCGGCGGCCGCGTAGCGGTCCCGGGCGACGACGACCGCGACCGGGTCGCCGGTGTGGCGGACCTCGTCGACGGCGACCGGCGGGTGCTCGGGCAGCACGATGTCCTCGGTGACGGGCCAGGCGCACGGCAGCGACCCGAGCCCCTCGGCCAGGTCGCGGCCGGTGTAGGCGGCGACGACCCCCGGCCGCTCCAGGGCCGGCGTGACGTCGATCCGCTCGATGCGGGCGTGCGCCATGGGGCTGCGCAGGATCGCGATGTGCAGCAGGCCCGGGACGGTGATGTTGTCGGTCCAGTTGGTCCGGCCGGTCACCAGCCGGGCGTCCTCCTTGCGGACCCGGGCCCGGCCGACCTCGGGTTCGCGTCCGGTGAGCTGGTCGGTCATACCGGCGCCCCGCTCCCCGCCGTGCTCGGCTCGGCGTGCTCGGCGACGGCGCCCGGCTCGGGCGCCTGGTGCCGGCGTTCCTCGGCGGCGGCCGCCAGCACGGCGCGCACGATGTTCATGTAGCCGGTGCACCGGCAGAGGTTGCCCTCCAGGCCCTCGCGGACCTCCTCGGGCGTGGGGTCGGGGTTCTCCCGCAGCAGGTCGCGCGCGGCCATGATCATGCCGGGGGTGCAGAAGCCGCATTGCAGCGCGTGCTGTTCGTGGAAGGCCCTCTGCAGCGGGTGCCACTCGCCGTCCGCGGAGGCCAGCCCCTGGATCGTCGTCACCTCGCCGCCGTCGGCCTGGACGGCGAGCACCGAGCAGCTCTTCACGCTCTTCCCGTCGAGGTCCACCATGCAGGCACCGCAGTTCGTGGTGTCGCACCCGACGGGGGTACCGGTCAGGCCGAGCCGGTCCCGCAGGTAATGGACGAGCAGGAGGCGGGGCTCCACCTCGTCCTCGTAGGCCGTGCCGTCCACCTTCACCGAGATGCGGGTCATATGCCCTCCCAGAGGCGCCGCGTGGCGAATCCCCCGTTCTGCTCTGATACGCGCAACTGTAAGTCGCGCCCGGGGACAACGCGACGCCTCGGACGCGAGTTTCACGGGCCTCTTGTGCTCGGAAATCCGAGGCGTAATGTTGATTACATGATTACCAGCGAACAGAAGGAAGCGCTGCGGGGCTGGCTCGCCGGACGGCTCCCCGAAGGACTGTTCGAGGCGCTCGTGGACGTGACCGTCGACCGCGAGGAGATCACCGTCGTCGGCCGCATCCCCGCACCCGCGGTCGGCGCCGAGGCGTCGGCGGTGGAACGCGAGGCCGCGCTCGACGGGCGGATCGCCGAGTTCCGGGAGCGCACCCGCGAGGACCGCGTCGCCGTCGCCCGCGAGGCGGAACACCGCTTCGGGCGCAAGGTCTCCTGGGGCGTGGAGTGCGGCGGGCGCCGGGCCATGTACACCACCGTCTCCGTCCCCGTCATGACCCGGCTGCGCCAGCCCGAGCGGCAGGTCCTCGACACCCTTGTCGCGGGCGGTGTCGCCCGCAGCCGCAGCGAGGCCCTCGCCTGGTGCGTCCGCCTCGTCCGGGGCAACACCGACACCTGGCTCGGCGACCTGCGCGATTCCCTTGAGCACGTCCAGCGCGTCCGCGCGCAGGGGCCCGATCGCGACGCCTCGGCGTCCGGCGGGGGCGACTGAGCGGCGGCTGCGCCGGGCTGTCGGGGTCGCCGCTTGCGGTTCGTTGTTGTGTGCGGGCGGCTGCGCCGGGCTGCCGGGTTGTTGTGTGCGGGTTGTGTGCGCCTGCGGCGGGCTGTCTCCCGCCCTCCCTCCCGTTTGCCCGGCGCGGTCAGTGACCGCCTCGCACCGTGTGGCTGGGTCGGGGCCGCGCCGGCGCACGTCCTCAACGCTCGCGGTTTTGCCCGACATCATTCGGCGCCCGGGTTCGCCGCTCGTCTCCCCCAGCCTTCGGCCGGGGGGACCCCCATGGGCGCACCCCGCCACACCCCCTCCCGTTTGTTGGGGCGCATGACGGCCGGAGGGTGGTGAGAGGGCGGTCCGGGGTTGCCGCACGTGTCTCACCGAACGCCCGCAACTGTTAGGTCGTCCATGAGGGAACGGAGTGGGTCGGACCGGCGGGGTTATCGGGGCGCGCGGGCGCTGAGCGGCCTGCCGCCGTGTGCACGTGCGTGTCCTGCCTCAGCCTTCGGCCAGGGGGCCGGCCCCATCCGGCCCGGTCAGTGTGGTCCCAAGACTGAACCCGGTTGCGGGTCGGCGGCCCGCCGGAGGCCAGGGCGGGTGCGCCCCCACCATCCTGGGGCTCGCCGTAACGCAGGCAACCCCTGTGGGTCCCCAACCGCCCGCGGGAAGTGCCGCCAGCCACCGGTGCGTGCACCGGTGCTTGGCCTTCGGCCGGGGACCCCTGTGGAGGGCGGCTTCCAGCGGTGTGGGGAGGGGTGCCCCCCATCACCCTCCTCCGGCCGTTGGTCGCGACACACACGGAGGGGGCGGGGTCGTAGGGGTGGGCGTTCTGGACGCTGACGTGTATTTGTTGTGCGGCATCCGGGGCGGCAAGAGCGGGTGCCCGCCATGCACATAAATATGCGGTACAGAATGCCCAGCCCCGGAGGCCCCGCCCCCGGCCCACCACGAACCGCGCGCAGGCCCGCACCAACCATCCGGGGCAATCGGGCGGGAGGGCGGGGGACAGCCCGCCGCAGGCGCAAACGACCCGCACACAACAACCGGCCGCAAGGGGCACCTCCACCGCAACGGCGCCGCACAGGCTGGTTCCGGGACGGCATGGCCTCCGACGCCGTTCGGGCCTGCCCGGCGGCCCATCCTCCGCCGCGACGGCGGTACTTGGGCGCGCGGGGGTGCCCCCGTCGGCCGTCCGGCGGTCCTGCCGGGCCCGCCGTGCGAGACCCCGTCACCCGCGAAGGGCACCTGCGCCGGTGGGCCGCACAGGTTAGATTCGAAGGCGTGCTGCGCATCGTGGACGGCCGGAACGGCGAGCCCGTCGAACTCGACCCGGGGCGGCGCGCGCCGCTGAGGGTGCTGGCCCACACCGGTGCCGCGGGCCGGACGGCCGCGCTGCGGGTGCTGCTGCTCGCGGACGTGCTGGCGCGCACCGCGGAGACCTACGGGGGCCAGGTGCTGGTCGCCTCGGTGGGCCCGGCCGACCCCGCACTCGACGCCGCCGCCGCGGCGCTGGGCATCAAGCCCCGCGAGGCCCGCGGCGACACCGGGCGCGAGGCCGAGGAGGCGCTCGCCGGACCGGCCCGGGTGCATGTCGCACCGGCGGGCACGGACACCGGCGGCCCCCGCCTGGACGTCGGACCCGTTCACCCGGACGAGGTAGCCGCCCCCGGCCCCGCGGTACGGCTCGCGCTGCTCCGGCTGGACCGCCGGGCCCCCGCTGAACTGACCCCGCGAGGCCTCGAGGCGGCGGAGGACGGCCTGCGGCACTGGCGCGGCGCGGTGGCCCGCTGGGCGCAGTCGCCGTCCAAGCCCATGTGCGCCGAGTACGTCGAACGCCTCCAGGCGGCCCTGCGCACGGACCTCGACACCGCCGCCTGCCTGGCCGCCCTCGACCGGCTGGAGGAGGAGACCGCCCTGCCGGACGGCTCCCGCTTCGAGACGTTCGCCCGGGCGGACCGCGTGCTCGCCCTGGAGCTGACCGCCGAGGTCGGCGGGGTGAGGTCGTGAGGCGCCGCGCGGAGGGAGCGCGACGGCTCGTCGTGCTGCGGCACGCCAAGTCCGCCTGGCCCCCGGACGTCCCCGACCACGACCGTCCGCTCGGCCCCCGCGGCCGGCGCGACGCCCCGGCCGTCGGCCGCTGGCTGCGTGACGCCGGGCACACCCCCGACCTGGTGATCTGCTCGACCTCCCGGCGCACCCAGGAGACCTGGGAGTTCGCCGCGGCGGCCCTGGGCGCCAGGCCGCCCGCGCCGGTGCGCCTCGACGAGCGGGTCTACGCGGCCACCGCCCGCGCCCTCCTCGACGTCCTGCGCGAGGCCCCCGAAGAGGCTTCGACCCTTCTGCTGGTCGGCCACAACCCGGGTGTCCAGGACCTCGTCCTGCGCCTGACCGGCGAGGCCCGCGCGGACGCCCTGCTCCGCGCCGCCGACAAGTTCCCGACCTCGGCCCTCGCCGTCCTGACCTGGCCCGCCCCCTGGTCCTCCCTCACCCCGGAACACGCCCGCCTCGACGACTTCGCCGTCCCCCGCGGCTGATCCCGATCGCCCCCGGGGAGGGGTGCGCTACTGGACCGAGGCCGCCAGGGCGGCGGCCGTGGCGACGGCGAGGCGGTCGAGGTAGCGGGGCGTGAGGGGGGAGCGCAGGACCGCGAGGCGCCAGTAGAGGGGACCGGCCATGAGGTCGAGCGCGAGGTCGCAGTCCGTGCCGGCGGGGAGCTCGCCGCGTTCGACGGCGGCCTCGACGATGGCGGTGGCGATACCGCGCTGGGTGTCGCGCAGCGCGGTCTGCAGGGTCTCGGCGATCTCCGGGTGGCGGGAGGCCTCCGCCAGCAGGTCGGGGATGATCTGCGAGGCGACGGGGTGCCGCAGCGCCCGCGCCGTCACCTCCAGCAGCATCCGGATGTCGCCCAGCAGGCTTCCCGTGGCGGGCGCCGGCATGCCGACCGCCGCGACGGCGGAGACCACGTCGAGGACGAGCGGAAGCTTGGAGCGCCAGCGCCGGTAGACCGCGGCCTTGCCCACGCCCGCACGCCGTGCGATGCCCTCGATGGACATCCGTCCGTACCCGACCGCGGCGAGTTCCGCGAAGACGGCCGCGCGGATCGCCTCCGTGACATCGTCTCGGAGCACTGCCGCCCCGGCGGGGGCGCGTCGTGGGGGTGCGGTGTCCGGTGCCATGTCCGGCAGCCTACGCGACGACGGGACGGAACGGTTGCGTTCCAACGCTCATGTGGTCTAACGTCCTGGTAACGACGATACGGTCTCGTTCCGTCGGCGCACAACCGCCCCCCTCGCGCCTCACCCCCCGAACGGAAGCGCCACCCTCGTGAGCCTTGACATCGAGTCCTCCTCAGCGGCGACCGCGCCGCCCGGTGCTCCGGCGCCGTCCCCCGCAGAGCTGGCGGCCAGGCACGGCCTGACGGTCAGCGGGGCCCGTCCCGGCCTGGGCGCCTACGTGCGGCAGCTGTGGGGACGCCGGCACTTCATCACCTCGTACGCCACCGCCCGCGTGTCGGCGCAGTACACGCGGGCCCGCCTGGGCCAACTGTGGCAGGTGCTGACCCCGCTGCTCAACGCGGCCGTGTACTACCTGATCTTCGGCCTGCTGCTGGGCACCGACCGCGGCGTGGACAACTACATCGCGTTCCTGGTCACCGGCGTCTTCGTCTACACCTTCACCCAGTCCTCGGTGATGGCGGGCGTCCGTGCCATCTCGGGCAACCTCGGCCTGGTGCGGGCCCTGCACTTCCCCCGCGCCAGCCTGCCGATCGCACAGACGATCATGCAGCTGCAGCAGCTCCTGATGTCGATGCTCGTGCTCTTCGTCATCGTCCTGATGACCGGAGAGCTGCCCGGCCCGTCCTGGCTGCTCGTGATCCCGGCGCTGCTGCTGCAGTCGGTCTTCAACGCGGGCCTGGCACTGGTGATGGCGCGGCTCGGCAGCAAGATGACCGACCTCGCGCAGCTGATGCCGTTCATCCTGCGGACGTGGATGTACGCCTCCGGTGTGATGTACAGCATCAGCCACGTCGCGGCGCACGCGCCGCAGGCCGTGAAGATCCTGCTCGGCCTGAACCCGGCGGCGGTCTACATCGACCTGATGCGCTTCGCGCTGATCGACAGCTTCACCTCCGAGCAGCTGCCGCCCCACGTGTGGGCGGTCGCCCTGGGCTGGGCCGTGGTCATGGGCGTCGGGGGCTTCGTGTGGTTCTGGAAGGCTGAGGAGAGGTACGGCCGTGGCTGAGCGCATCCCCACCGTGATCGTGGACGACCTGCACATCGTGTACCGGGTGCACGGTGCGGGCAGCGGCCGCGGCACCGCGGTCAACGCACTGTCGCGGCTGGTCCGCCGCAAGGGCGTCAACCCGAACGTCCGCACCGTGCACGCCGTGCGCGGCGTGAGCTTCACCGCCTACCGGGGCGAGTCCATCGGCCTCATCGGCTCCAACGGCTCGGGCAAGTCCACCCTGCTCAAGGCGGTCGCGGGGCTGCTGCCCGCGGAGAGCGGCAAGGTGTACACGCAGGGGCAGCCCTCGCTGCTCGGCGTGAACGCCGCCCTGATGAACGACCTGACCGGCGAGCGGAACGTCATGCTCGGCGGCCTGGCGATGGGCATGTCGCAGGACGAGGTGCGGGAGCGCTACGACCAGATCGTCGACTTCTCGGGGATCAACGAGAAGGGCGACTTCATCTCGCTCCCGATGCGGACCTACTCCTCCGGCATGGCGGCGCGCCTGCGCTTCTCGATCGCCGCGGCCAGGAGCCACGACGTCCTGATGATCGACGAGGCGCTGGCGACCGGTGACAACCGGTTCCGCAAGCGCTCGGAGGCGCGGATCCGCGAGCTCCGCAAGGAAGCCGGCACCGTCTTCCTGGTCAGCCACAACAACAAGTCGATCCGCGACACCTGCGACCGCGCCATCTGGCTGGAGCACGGCACGCTGCGGATGGACGGCCCGACGGACGAGGTGATCAAGGCCTACGACGCGTTCACCCAGGCGAAGTGACGCCGCCCGGCGCGCGCCGGGCACCGGTGCCAGACTGAGGACGGACATCGGGACCACGGCAGCACCGGGCACGCACGCAGGCCAAGGAGACCGCCATGCTCACCACCCAGTACGTCAACGGCGCGCCGAACTGGATCGACCTCGGCAGCGCGGACACCGGGGCGGCGGTCTCCTTCTACACCGGGCTCTTCGCCTGGGACGCGCAGTCGCTCGGGCCCGAGGCCGGCGGCTACGGCTTCTTCCGCCTCGGCGGGAAGACCGTGGCCGCCTTCGGGCCGCTCAGCGAGGAGGGCATGCGGTCCTCCTGGACGCTGTACTTCCAGACGGCCGACGCCGACGCCACCGCCAAGGCGGTCGAGCAGGCGGGCGGCACCGTGCGGCTCGCGCCCTTCGACGTCTTCACCAACGGCCGGATGGCCGGCTTCACCGATCCCGGGGGAGCGGAGTTCGCCGTGTGGCAGCCCCGCGACACCAAGGGACTCGACGCGGTCACCGAGCCGGGCAGCCTCGGCTGGGCGGAGCTGTACGCACCGGACGCCGCGGCGGCCGGCGCCTTCTACGGGGCGGTCCTGGAATGGCAGGCGCAGGACGTACCGCTCGGCACGACCAGGTACACCGTGCTGTCGACCTCGGGAGGCGGCCGGGAGGCGTCCCTGGGCGGGATCGTGGAGATCACCGGCGAGATGAGGGACGCCGGCGTCACCCCGCACTGGCTGCCGTACTTCGAGGTCGAGGACGCCGACGCGGTCGTGGCCAAGGCCGGGCAGCTCGGCGGGCGGGTCGTCATGGCGCCCCGGCACGCCGAGGGCGTCGGCCGCTTCGCGCACCTCGCGGACCCCTTCGGCGCGCTGTTCGCGGTCATCGCCAGCCAGCCGCAGCAGAGCTGACGGGGCGAGGCGGGGGCACTGTCAGTGCCCGCTGCAAGACTGGGAGTCACCAGGGCACAGCACCCCCGTCGAAGGAGCACCGCATGCTCAGCACCGACTACACACCCGGCGCGCCCAACTGGCTCGACCTGGGCACTCCCGACGTCGACGCCTCCGTGGCCTACTACCGCGAGGTCTTCGGCTGGGACTTCGTCTCGGCCGGACCGGAGGCCGGCGGCTACGGCATGTTCCGGATCGCCGACCGGACGGTCGCCGGCATCGGCCCGAACAACGAACCCGGTGTCACGACCGCGGCCTGGGAGCCGTTCTTCCAGACGGCCGACGCCGACGCCACCACCAAGTCCGTCGAGCAGGCGGGCGGCGGCGTGCGCTTCTCCGCCATGGAGGTCTTCGACCTCGGGCGGATGGCGGCCTACGCCGACCCGACCGGGGCCCGCTTCTGCGTGTGGCAGCCGGGTGCCAACAAGGGCCTGGACGTCGTCAACGAGCCCGGGACGCTGTACTGGACGGAGCTCTTCACCACGGACGCGCCCGCGGCGCTGGCCTTCTACCGCTCGGTGTTCGACTGGAGGACCGAGGACTCAGGGATGCCCGGTGGCGTCTACACCCTGGTCTCCCCGGCGGGCGGCGGCGAGAGCGACGCCCACGGCGGCGTCATGCAGCTCGACGAGCAGATGCTCGCGGCGGGCGCGGGCCCGCACTGGCTGCCGTACTTCGCCGTCGCCGACTGCGACGCCACGCTGGCCAGGGCCGTGTCGGCCGGCGGCACGATCCGCGTCCCCGCGACGGACGTGCCGGAGGTCGGGCGCTTCGCCCAGATCGTCGACACGCAGGGCGCGGCCTTCGGCGTCATCACACCCCCGGCCTCCGCGGGCTGAGGAGGCGCCCGGCGGCTACTGCGGCGGCGTCGGGGTGTCGTGGCGGGAGAACATGGCCTGGACGTCGAGTTCCAGCTTGATGGTCGGGCCCACCACCGCGATGCCCCGCGCCAGCATGCTCTGCCAGTTGAGCGTGTAGTCGTCGCGGTGCAGTTCGGCGGTGGCGAGGGCCGCACAGCGCAACTCCTCGCCGTAGCCGCCGGTCGCCAGCCCCAGGTAGTCGGTGTCCAGCGTCACCGAGCGGGTGATGCCGTGCATGCCGAGGTGGCCGTGGACGGCCCAGCGCGAGCCGCCCTCGTGCACGAAGCGGTCGCTCGCGAAGCGGATCCAGGGGTAGGCGGCGACGTCCAGGAAGTCGCCCGAGCGGAGGTGGTTGTCCCGGGTCCGGTTGCCGGTGTTGATGCTCGCGGCGTCGATGGTGATCTCGATGTGGGAGTCCTCCATGCGCTCCGCGACGCGTATACCGCCCGTGAAGCGGTCGAAGCGGCCGTGCACATGGGCCATGCCGACGTGCTTGGCGATGAACCGGACGGCCGTGTGCGGAGGGTCGAAGAACCAGGTTCCCGGCGGCGGCAGTTCGAGTGCCGGCGACGGCGCCAACCGCACCGCCCCCATGGGGGACTGGAGCCCCTCCGCGATCTCCACGGTGCCCCGGTAGGGCTGCATGCCGTCCGCGCTGATCATGACGGAGCAGTGCCCGGGCGGCAGCGTGGCGAGGAACGTCCCGTACGGGTCGCTGGTCGCCGTCACCAGCGGGCGGTGGGTGCGGACGTCGGACACGGTGACCTCGGCGCCGCCCAGCGGCCGGCCCGCGGGGTCGAGCACCTGACAGCTGATCAGTCCCGCGCCCTCGGCGATCGGTGGCAACAGCCCGGGGTCCGCGGAGCCGTTGACCGTCCGATTGCGCCTAAAGAGTGCGAAAGCCATGTGATCACCTTGGATGGCGAATCCACGCAAGTGTCAATTCGTCCTCAGGTGTCCAGCCAGTGCCGTCGTCCCAGGTGGATCAGGTAGAGCTCCTTGCGGGCCCGTTGCGTGATGCCCTCCTCGGCCGCGGTGTCGTCGGCCGGCGCCTCCATGAAGGCGATCGCCGTCGTCAGCATGCGGTCGACGTACAGTTCGGCGAGCATGTGCACGTCCTCGGGCGACCAGCCCTGCGCGACGGGCTGTGTGCCGAGCGCCTCGGCCACCTCGTCGGCGAAGAGTGAGAGTTCGGCGGCGATGGCCTCCCTGACGGCCTGCACCCCGCCGTGCCGCTCGCGGGCGATGAAGCGGATGTGCGGCCGGTGGTCGCGCACATGCAGGGCGATGAGCCGGACGGAGTGCGCGATGACCTCCTCGGCGTCGTCCTGTTCGGCCAGGATCGCCCGGATCATGGCGTGCAGACTGCCCAGCGACTCGGCGACCAGGGCCACCCCGAGGTCGCCCATGTCGCGAAAGTGCCGGTAGAACCCGGCGGGCGCGACGCCCACTTCGCGGGTGACCTCGCGCAGTCCCAGGCTGCTCAGGCTCTGGTTCTCCAGCAGGCGCAGGCCCGCGTCGAGGAGGGCCCGCCGGGTCTGCTGCTTCTGGGCCTCACGGGCCCCGAGGGTGTGACTCATGTCATCCAGTAAACAGCTGTTCGCCGAGTTGTGCGAGAGTAGGCTACCGACTCAGTGAACAACTGTTATTCCAGTTGTTCACTGAGTTCTGACGTCCGCATCCCGCAGTGCCGTCCGGCAACCGAGAAAGGCACCCGTCCGTGACCCTCCTCGTCGTCCTGGTCGCCATGGGAATCCTCCTGGGCACCGTCTCCTACACCCCGCTCCCCGTCTTCCTCGTCGCCGCGGGCGTGGTCGGTGCCTGGCTGCTCACGTTCTGCGTCCGCGAGCGCGTCGGGCGCCACCGCCACCGCTGACCCACGTCTCCCAGGGGGGAACCCACCCATGGACTCCTACGTACCCGCTCGTGACCGCGAACTGCGCGCCAGGCAGGCCCGGTCGGGCTCGGACGGCTCCGACGGCATGGCCGTGGCCTCGTTCGCGCTGGGCCTGGTCGGCCTGCTGGCCTTCAACATCGTGCTCGGCCCCTTCGCCCTGATCCTCGGCGGCATGGCGCTCGTCCGGGGCACCGAGCGCCCCGTCCGGGCGATCGCGGGCCTGGTGCTCGGCGCGGCCGACCTGATGGTGCTGGTCGTGCTCATCACCATGAACAAGGGCTTCATCTGGCCGTTCGGCTTCTGACCGCGAGGGACGCGGCCGACGGGAACGGGGGAGAGCGTCCCCACTCCGCACGGGGGGAGTGGGGACCCTTCCGTACCACCGGGACCGGTCCGGGGCGCGCAGGCGGGTTCTTTCAGTTCGGGGTCCAGCCCGCGGGGGACCAGTACTCGTACTCGGGGCGGCCCTTGACGCCGCTGGTGCGGAAGGGCCGCCCGCCGTCGTCGACGCGGACCGTGCCCGACCTGCCTCCGGCACTCCACTCCAGTTCCAGGAACCAGTCGCAGTCGCAGCGCACCGTGCGGGCGTGCACCCTGAGCACCAGCGGGTCCTGCGCGGAGACCTGGTAGGGCAGACGCACCACGGGGAGGGTGTGCTCGCTGTCGTTGCCGTCGCGCGGTCGCGGCTGCGGACGGGCCGCGTCGAGGTCCACCGCGTACTCGGCGGGCGTCAGCGCTCCGCCGCAGCCGTTGTCCATCGAGTACGAGGACCAGCGCGGCGGGTCTCGGCGCTCGACGACACGGATGTGCAGGGCCTGCACCACCACCGGAGCCGATCCGCGCCCGCGGATCGTGGTCTCGACGATGGTCGTGGCGCCGTGCACGGCACCCAGGGCGGTGGCCCAGGCGCGCGCGTCCTGGGAGACGGGCGGGGGAGGGACGTCCGCGGGCGGCCGGTCGATGAGGTAGTGGTGCCCGCAGCCGTTCTCCCAGACGTGCGAGCGCACGCTCCAGACCAGCGGCCGCGCCGGCACCGGGGCCCGGGAGGCCGTACCACCGCTGGGGGAGCGCGGAACGCCCTTCGTGTCCTTCACCGGCGGCCTGGTGGACGGGGCCCGCCCGGAGGGGGAAACGGCGGGTGACACCGGGACGGTGCCCGTACGGCCGGGCGAGGGGGTCGTGCCGTCCGCACCGCCGGGACGCGCGGAAGGGGAGGAGGACGAGGCACGGGCCGGCGCGCCCTCGCCGCCGGTGCCGTCGGTCATCGCCAGCACGGCGCCGGTGAGCACCAGCGCGGCCACCGAACCGGCGACGGCCGGCCGGGACAGCCGGCGGCGCCAGGAACGCGGCCGCCGCGGCGGCGGGACGGTGCCGATCGGCTCCAGTTCCGCGGGCGTGACCGGGGCCGCCGCCTCAGCGGCCGCCTCGGGCGAGGGCGCCGGCCCGGCGGGGTCGTCACCCGCGGGCGCGGCGCCCTCGCCGCCGTCCGCGCCGCCTTCACCTTCGCCCCCGAGCTCCCCTTCGCTGCCGACCTCCCCGTCCTTGCCGACCTCTTCGTCGTCGCCCTGTCCACCGCGCTCCGCCCCGGTGCCGCCGCCCCCGCGGTTGCCCACGCGCCGGACCGCGTCCGCGAGCACCCATCGGCGGTGCAGCTCGACCAGTTCCTCCGGCCCCGCACCGCACAACCGTGCCAGACGCTCGACGACCGCGTAGTCCGCCGGCACGGCGTCGCCGTTGCAATAGCGGTGCAGGGTCGAGGTGCTGACGTGCAGCCGGCGCGCCAGCTGCCCGTAGCTCAGCCCCGAACGGTCCTTCAGCTCACGTAAATTCCGGGCGAAGTGCTCACTGCCCGCCGCCGTACCACCCATGTCCCGCGCCCCCGACGCCTTCCCGTGTCCCGGCCGCCCGTTCCAGGGCGCTCACGTCTCCCCAGGCCAGGGTACGCGCAACCGTTCCGGCGTCCCGGAAGCCGCTGCGGCTGTTGCCGGGCCGTGACGGCGCCGCGCAGGCTGGGAACCAGCACCGCCGCCCGTCGGCGGCGGTCCTCGTCCACGACCTGACCACGGGGGAACCACCTTGAACCGCACACTCGTCCGCCGCGCCGCCGTGACCGTGATGTCCACGGTCGCGGCCACCTCGCTCCTGGCCGCCGGTTCCGCGGAGGCCGGCGCAGCCGCGCCCACCGCGGCACCGAGGTTCCTCGCGCCGAAGGAACTGCCGCCGTACCCCAACTCGCCCTGGTACGCCGACCGGGTCAAGAGCGGCCTGCCCGAGGGCGGCACCGCCTGCACCCTGCGCGGCCTGCCCCGCAAGGGCGTCTCGCACCGCTCCTTCTGGACCGAACTGGACACCAACGCCCAGCAGGTCACCTTCACGACCAAGAACACCAAGGCGGCGCGCGACCTCGCCGCCAAGCTCCGCAAGTCCGTGCGGGGCTGCGTCGCACGCTTCCTGGAGCAGAACCCGGGCGCACAGGCCGACTGGAAGGACTTCGGCGGCCTCGCCGTGGAGGAGGGCGCGCACGTCTACGGCGTCCACGTCGCGCCCCCCGAGTCCGAGCACAACGTCCGCCTGTACGGCATCGGCCGCGACGGCCGCACCGTCACCGTCGTCGAGTGGGGCCAGATGGGAACCCTCGACCAGATCCCGCTGAAGGCCTTCAAGAAGACCACCCGGACCGCCGTGAACAAGCTGTACCGCTGACGGAGCCGCCAGGCGGCCCACGGACACCGGCGGCGGGGCACCGGGGGGCGCCCCGCCGCCGGGAACGGCACCGCACCCGTCACAGCGGCTCGACGAGGCTCAGCCCCTCCGCGTCGAGCCGCAGCCAGCGCGTGACGCCGATGCCCCGCAGGAACGGCAGGTCGTGGCTCGCCACGATCAGCGCCCCTTCGTAGGAGGCCAGCGCCGTCGTCAACTGCCGCACGCTCGCCATGTCCAGGCTGTTCGTCGGCTCGTCCAGCAGGAGCAGCTGCGGCGCCGGCTGGGCGAGCATCAGCGCCGCGAGCGAGGCCCGGAACCGCTCCCCGCCCGACAGCGAACCGGCCGCCTGGTCGGCCCGCCCGCCGCGGAACAGGAAGCGGGCCAGCGACGCGCGGATGCGGTTGCCCGTGGCCTCCGGGGCGAACCGCGCCACGTTGACCACGACCGACAACTCGTCGTCCAGGACGTCCAGCCGCTGCGGCAGGAAGCGCAGCGGCACGTGTGCCAGCGCCTCACCCGCGGCCGGGGGCAGTTCGCCGGTGATCGTCCGCAGCAGCGTCGTCTTCCCGGCGCCGTTCCGGCCGACCAGCGCGATCCGTTCCGGGCCGCGCAGCTCCAGATCCCCGGCCGGTGCCCCGTACGCCGTCCGCAGCGAACGCAGCGTCAGCACGGTCCGGCCGGCGGGGACCGCGGTGTGCGGAAGGTCGACGCGGATCTCGTCGTCGTCCCGCACCGCCTCGACGGCCTCGTCCAGCCGCTCCTTCGCCTCCGCCAGCCGCTCGGTGTGCAGGACGCGGTGCTTGCCCGCCGACACCTGGGCGCTGCGCTTGCGCAGTTTCATCACGGCACGCGGCTCCCGCTTGGTGTCGTACATCTTCTGCCCGTACCGCACCCGGCGGGCCAGCTTGACGTTGGCGTCGGCCAACTCCCGCTTCTGCCGCCGCACATCGGACTCGGCGACGCGCAGCATGCGCTCGGCGGCGTCCTGCTCGACGGCCAGGGCCTCCTCGTAGGTCTCGATGCCGCCCCCGTACCAGCGGACCCCGCCGTCGCGCAGTTCGGCGATCCGGTCGACGTGCCGGAGCAGTTCGCGGTCGTGCGAGACGACCACCAGCACGCCGTTCCAGCCCGCGACCGCCTCGTGGAGCCGCCGCCTGGCCGCCAGGTCCAGGTTGTTGGTCGGCTCGTCGAGGAGCAGCACATCGGGCCGGCGCAGCAGCAGGGCCGCCAGCCGCAGCAGGACGCACTCGCCGCCGGACAGTTCGCCGACGACCCGGTCGAGGCCGACGTGGCCCAGCCCGAGGCCGTCCAGCCCGGCGCGCGCCCGCTCCTCCACGTCCCAGTCGTCGCCGACCGCCGCGAAGTTCGCCTCGCGTACGTCACCGGCCTCGATGGCGTGCAGGGCGGCCCGCGCGTCGGCGATGCCCAGGGCCTCGTCCACCCGCAGCGCGGTGTCGAGGACGGCGTCCTGCGGCAGGTACCCGACTTCGCCGGCGACACGCACCGTGCCGTCGGTGGGCGTCAGTTCGCCCGCGACGAGCCTCAGCAGGGTCGACTTGCCGGAGCCGTTGAGCCCGATCAGGCCGGTGCGGCCGGGGCCGACGGCGAGCTGGAAGCCGTCCAGCACGGGAGTGCCGTCCGGCCAGGCGAAGGAGAGGTCGGTGCAGGTGACGGAGAGGGTGGGATGTCCCATGTGGTCCTCCGGGGTGCTCGTGAATGACGACGGGTCGGCACACGGGGACACCGGAAGGCGGGCGCTGCACGGAGGCGGCTGCTCACGGCCGAGGTCGCACACAGGCCCGCGCGGTCGCCGGTTCGGCGCCGCGGGCACGGTGTCCCAGACCTCAGAAGAGCAACGGCCTTCTCCAATCGGACGGTGGCAGGGCCGGGGCCGAAGCTACGCCGGGACGGGGCCCCCGGCAACGGATTTACGGGGCGCCCGGCCCGTGGCAGGGTGACGCCGTGATCTCCCCGACCCCGGCCACCGCCCCCGGCGGGCGCACCGCTGCCGCCCTCCGCTTCACCACCGAGCTCGTGGCCTGGGTCGCGACCCCGTGGGCCCTGTCCGGGCACTCCTGGCTGCTCGCCGCGCTCTCCGTGGTCGTGCTGATCGGCCTGCCGACGGTGTTCGCCACTCCCGGCGACAAGGCGCAGGTGATCGTCCCCGTCCCCGGAGCGGTGACCGTCGCACTGGTGCTGCTGCAGCTCGGCGCGGCCGTCGTCTCCTCCTGGGCGGCCTGGCCCACCCCGGTCGCGGCGCTGGTCAGCGTGCTGGCGGCGGCCGCCGTGGTGGCCGAGACACCCCGCTGGCGGTGGCTGACGGGAAATGGATTTGGTCCTGGCGCCGACACCCCGTAGGGTTGTGTTCATCGACGCGGGGTGGAGCAGCTCGGTAGCTCGCTGGGCTCATAACCCAGAGGTCGCAGGTTCAAATCCTGTCCCCGCTACTGAAGCCGAGGGCCCGGTGCAACAGCACCGGGCCCTCGGTCTTTGCATGCCCGTACCCACCCGTGTGCGGCCGGGCCGTGCCTCAGCCCCTCAGCGTTTGCGGAGCGGTTCGTAGGGCGGGACGTCGCGCCCCGGCTGCCAGTGCGGCCCCTGGCGGATGTGCCGGACGATCACGACGAGGTCGGTGGCCGCGGCGAGCGCCAGCAGGCCGAAGAACACGGCCCACCCGGTGCGCCCGAGGTCCGCGAAGAGCACCGTCCCCGCGATCGCCCAGGCCAGCCCGAAGGCCGCCAGCGCCAGCCGCATCCGCAATGCGCTGCGAGCCCGCAGGGGCTCATTCCCGGTACGTCCCATGCGCATGGAAAACGCCTCCTCATCCGGTTCGTACCCGGCTACGCTCGTCCCATGACATGGCGACATTGATCCTCACCGGAGTCACCACTGGCGCGCAGGCTCTACGCCTACGCCTTCCTCGAGGACCTGATCCCGCTCTACCCGGTGTACGCGGTGCTCTTCGCCGACGCCGGGCTGTCCGAGGCCGGGATCTCCTCGCTGTTCGCCGTGTGGTCGCTCACGGCGTTCCTGCTCGAGGTGCCCTCGGGCGTGTGGGCCGACCGCTTCTCCCGGCGCGCCCTGCTCACCGTCGCGCCCCTGCTGGCCGGGGCGGGCTTCACGCTGTGGACGCTGTGGCCGTGCTACGCCTCCTTCGCGGCCGGGTTCGTCCTGTGGGGCGCCGGGTCCGCCCTGCGCTCCGGAGCGCTGCAGGCCCTCGTCCACGAGGAGCTGACCCGCGTCGGCGCCCGCCACGCCTACGCCCGCCTCACCGGCCGCGCGCAGGCACTCGGCACCACGGCGGCACTGGTCGCGACCGCGCTCGCCGGGCCGCTCCTGGCGGCCGGCGGCGACCGCGCGGTCGGACTGACCAGCGTCGCGGTGACCGTGCTGACCGCCGTGGCCGCCCTCGCGCTGCCGGAGCCCCGCGGCCGCGGGGCCGTCGCGGCCGAGGGCGAGGCAGCCGCCTCGTACGCCGGGCTGCTGCGCGAGGCCCTGGGCCAGGCCCGGCACACCCCCGGCGCCGGGCGCAGGGTGGCGGTCGTCTCCCTGCTGGCCGGCGCGACCGCGCTCGACGAGTACGTCCCCCTGCTCGCGCAGGCCACCGGTGTGCGGCCGTCCTACGTTCCCCTGCTCGTCCTCCTGGTGACCGCGGGAGCCACGGCCGGCGGCTGGCTCGCCGGTCGCGGAACGCGCTGGACACCGCTCGCACCGGCGGTGGCCGCGGTCTGCCTGGCCGCGGGCGCGGCGGGCGCGCATCCGGCGGGCCTGACCCTGGTGGCCCTGGCCTTCGGCCTCCTCGACTGGGCGACGACGGCCGCCGACGCCGCCCTCCAGGAGCGCATCACCGACCGCACCCGCGCGACGGTCACCTCCCTGGCGGGCCTGGGCTCCGAGGCCGGGGCGCTGCTGCTCTTCGGCCTCTGGGCCCTGGGCTCGCACTGGTCGGGGCCGGGACCGCTGTTCGCCCTGGCGGCGCTTCCGCTGCTGCTTCCTGTGCTTCTGCTGTGGCGGTGCAACATTTTCCGGCCCTCACGACGTCAGTGAGGTGAAGGCGGTGCCGGACGACAACGGGGTGGGGCATGCACGAGGACCGTACAAAGGAGTACCTGCACTTCGCGGCGACCCGCGCGGCACCCCTCTTCCGGTCGGCATGCCTGCTCACCGGCGGGGACACCCACCTCGCCGAGGACCTGGTGCAGGAGACCCTCGGCAAGATGTACGTCACCTGGCGGCGGGCGTCCCGGGTCGGCAACCCCGCCGGCTACGCCCAGACCGTGCTCGTCCGCACCTTCCTCACCCACCGGAGGCGGCGCAGCAGCGGCGAGGCCCCCGTCGGTGAGCTCCCCGACGTCCCCACGGGCTCCGGCGAATCCGACAGCGACACGGCGCTGCTGCGGCTGACGCTCCTCGACGCGCTCGCCCGGCTGGCGCCCAAGGACCGCGCGGTCGTGGTGCTGCGCTACTGGGAGGACCGGAGCATCGAGGAGACCGCCGACGCCATGCGGGTCAGTTCCAGCGCCGTACGCACCCGGTCGGTCCGTGCCCTTGCCAAGCTCCGTGAACTGCTCGGCGACAGCCTCGCGGAACTCGTCTCCTCCCACTGACCCCATCCCCCGACCATCCCCCCGACCATCACCCCTTCCCTCCTGCTTCCCGCTTCTCCTCCGGACGGTGGCTCACCATGCCCTTCGAAGACGACCTCGGCGCCGCGCTGAGGCAGACAGGCGACACCTTCAGCACCGACAACCGCGCCCTTGCCGCGGCCGGCCTGGCCCAGGGCCGCAGCGTCCGCCGACGCCGCACCGTCGCAGTGGTGGGCACGGTGGCCGCCGTGGCGGCGGCGGTGGTGACCGCCGGTCTGGTCGTACCGGGCGGCACCGCACGGGAGGTGAAGCCGGCGAACCCGAGTACGCCCGACCCGACGAGCAGCCGCATCGACAACGACCAGCACAAGGGGAACGACAGCAGCAAGGACAAGGACAAGGGCGACGGCAGCAGCGACGGCAACGGCGCCACCCTGGGCGGTGCCCCGCAGTCGGAGCTGTTCACCGTCCTGCGGCACCTGCTTCCCGAGGGCAGGATCCTCAGCGGGCTGGCCTCGGACGCCGAGGGCACCCCGAACGCGGGAGCGACCTTCGCCCAGGCCGTCTGGGACGACGGCAACGGCGCCTCGACGATCTCCGTCAGCCTGAGCCGCGCCCAAGCCGGACAGCGGCAGGACGAGTGCCCCGACCTCGCGCTCATGAAGCCCGGCACGACGTGCAAGCGCACCGAACTCCCCGGCGAGGCCGTGCTCGTCGTCATCAAGGGCTGGGAATACCAGGACAACCGCACGGGCCCCAAGGACTGGCGGGCGATCCTGACCACCCCCGACGGCCGTCAGATCCAGGCCGACGAATGGAACGCACCGGCACAGAAGGGCAAGCCCACCACCCGCGAGAACCCACCGCTGAGCGCCGCCCAGCTCGGCGACCTCGTGCTCTCCACGCGGTGGGACAGGTTCTTCTCCGACATCCCCGAGGCCCCGGCCCAGCCCCCACAGCCCGGTACCGGGCTGCCGAGCGCCGCGAAGATCACGACCCTGCTCAAGGACGTTCTGCCCCAGAGGCTGAAGGTCCTCGAGCCGGGCGGGCAGGAGGCCGGGTACCAGCACATCACCGTGGACGACGGCCACGGCGCCACCTTCGTCGAGATCGACTTCCAGCGATGGGATCCCGCAGACGTGGACGACCCGATCTTCACGAAGGCGACCGTACTTTCCGACGGGACGAAGCTGGTCAAGCGCAGCGGCGCCGGGGACAAGGGCGGCGCCGGCATCGTGCGGTGGACCGCCGACACCATCCGCCCCGGCGGGCTGCGGGTCGCCGTCACCGCCTTCAACTCCGACGGCTACCACCGCCCCGTGACCCGGAAGACGCCCGGCGTCAGCATGGACGAACTCGTGAAGGCCGCCACCGATCCCCGGTGGGCGGAGCTGAAGTGATCACCTGAGCGGCCCACACCGGGGGCCGCCCGCCCCGGGGCCGGTTAACGTCGCGGTGGCCCCACGGGATCGACCGACTTCCTGCTGACGGGGCGGCACCAGGCCTAGAATCCCCAACTGTCGCACCGTGAACCGACCCGTTCAGGGGGAGCCCGAATGTCCCAACTCCCGTCCAGGCGTGCCATGTTGCGGACGGCGGCGACGGCCGCGGGCGCCGTGGTCGTCGGCTTCGACCCGATCGGCAGGACCTGGGCCGCGGCGGCGACCGCCGCGGACCGGGCGGACGGCACGTTGGTGGGGCTGCCCCACCTGGACGGGACGCTGCTCACCGACGACGCCTCCCTCGGCGCCGCCGCGGACGACTTCGGGCACATCGTGCACCGTACGCCGGTCGCGGTGCTGCGGCCGGGGTCGGTGGACGACGTGGTCGCCATGGTGCGCTTCTGCAACCGGCACGGGCTGAAGGCGGCGCCGCGCGGCCAGGGCCACGGGACGTCCGGCCAGGCGCAGGTGGACGGCGGGCTGGTCGTCGAGACGACGCCGCTGGCGCGGATCGGCCCGGTCGGGCCGCGCAGCCGTACCGTCACGGTCGGCGCCGGGGCCAAGTGGAGCGACGTCACCAGGGCCACCCTCGCGCACGGCCTCACGCCGCCCGTCTTCACGGACTACCTCGAACTCTCCGTCGGCGGCACGCTGTCCGTGGGCGGCCTCGGCGGCCAGAGCCACCACCACGGCGCGCAGGTCGACAACGTCACCGAACTGCAGGTCGTCACCGGCGCGGGCGAGCTGGTGCGCTGCTCCCCGTCGCGGCACCGGGACCTGTTCGAGGCGGTGCTGGCGGGCCTGGGCCAGTGCGCCGTCATCGTCTCCGCCACGCTGCGCCTGGTGAAGGCCCCGACGACGGTCCGGCACTATCTGCTGCCGTACCACGACCTCGGCACCTTCCTGGCCGACCAGCGACTGCTGGTCACCGACGGCCGGTTCGGCTACGTCGAGGGCCAGGTCGTCCCGGACGCCGACGGCGCCTTCCGCGGCTACGTCCTGGAGGCCGTCTCCTACGACGCCGC
This sequence comes from Actinacidiphila glaucinigra, assembly GCF_900188405.1. Classification (GTDB taxonomy): domain Bacteria; phylum Actinomycetota; class Actinomycetes; order Streptomycetales; family Streptomycetaceae; genus Actinacidiphila; species Actinacidiphila glaucinigra. Next base: position 104,971 of record NZ_FZOF01000020.1, read on the forward strand.
GCCCGACGACGCCGCGCTGCTGGCGGGACTGCACCACGACGCCGCGGGTGTGCAGACCGAGGACCTCGGCTACTTCGACTTCCTCGACCGGCTCGCCGCCTCGGTGGCGGCACTCAAGGCCGCCGGCCTGTGGGACTTCGCCCACCCCTGGCTCAACCTGCTCATCCCGGGCGAGAAGGCGGCCGAGGTGGCCGGTGGCATCCTCGACGCGCTCACACCCGCCGACCTCGGCCCCGGCGTCGTGCTGCTCTACCCGCTGCTGCGCGAACGCCTGCACCGGCCCCTGCTGCGGACCGGCCAGGACCCCGTTCCGTACCTGCTCGCCGTACTGCGCACCACCCCGCCGCAGGACACCGCGACGGTCGACCGCCTCCTGGCCGCCAACCGGACCGCGTTCGAGGCCACCCGGGCGGCCGGCGGCACGCAGTACCCGGTCGGTTCCATCCCCTTCGGCCGTGCCGACTGGCGCGTCCACTTCGGCTCCGCGTGGCCCGCCCTGGCGGCGGCCAGACGGCGCTACGACCCGCGGGGGATCCTCGTCCCCGGTCAGGGCATCTTCTGAAGCGGACGGCAGGCCCGTAGGGTCCCCCCATGGGGAGACACATGGCGTTCGAGCGACTGCACAACTTCCGTGACCTGGGCGGCTACCGCACGGCCGAGGGCCGCACGGTGCGCTGGGGGCGGCTCTACCGTTCCGACGCGCTCTCGAAGCTCGGGGGCGCGGATCTGGAGCGGTTCACCGGCCTCGGGGTGCGCACGGTCATCGACCTGCGCTACCCCTTCGAGATCGAGGCCAAGGGCAGGGTCCCGGAGTCCACCGGAGTCGTCTACCACAACCTCAGCATCGAGCACCGGCCCTATGACCAGACCGCGTTCGGGCCGGAGGTCGAGACGACCGCCTTCTACGCGCGGCTGCACGCGGAGGTCGCCGCCGACGGCGTCAAGGAACTGGCGCGGGCGCTGGAGCTGATCGCCGCGGAGGGCGGCGGACCCCTGGTCTTCCACTGCGCGGCGGGCAAGGACCGTACGGGGCTGCTGGCGGCGCTCGTGCTCGGGCTGCTGGGGGTGCCGGAGGAGGACATCGTCGCCGACTACGCGCTGAGCGAGCTGGCGACCGCCCGGCTGCTCGCGGACTGGACGGCGGCCAACCCCGGGCGGAGCCTGCGCTGGCCCGGCTGGGGGAGGGCGCCCGCCGACGCGATTCGGATCTTCCTCGCGGGACTGGCCGCAGAGCACGGCGGCGTCGAGGGGTACGCCCGCGCGCGACTCGGCACCGACGACGCCCTGATCACCGCCCTGCGGGAGGCACTGCTCACCGACTGACCGACGGCGGACCCCGCAACGTGCAACCTTTCGGTTGCGCGATGAGTCCTTGCGTGCAACCCTGGAGTTGCACGCAAGGCTGTCCAGCTGTCCAGCGACGGAGGAACCATCATGAGCATCCAGACCCCGGACCGGATCGAGCGGGAGATCGGCATCGCCGCTCCGGTCGAGCGCGTGTGGGACGTCCTGACCCGGCCCGAGCACATCGGCCGCTGGTTCGGCGAGGACCTGGGGGGCGGCGGCGCGCCCGCGGAGGTGGACCTGCGTCCGGGCGGCGCCTTCGTGATCGACCACGGCTTCGGCGCCTACCCCAGCCGCATCGTGAGCGTGGAGCCGCCGCGCTACTTCTCCTACCGCTGGGCCACCGCCTTCCCCGGCCAGGAGGCCTCGGAGGACAACTCCACCCTCGTCGAGTTCACCCTCACCGCCGACGGGGACGGCACCCGCCTGCGGGTCGTCGAGAGCGGTTTCGCGGCCCTCGACATCCCCGAGGACCGCATCCCGTACGCCGGGTACGAGAGCCACTCGCAGGGCTGGGTGGACGTCACGGCCGGACTCGCGACGTACGTGGAGAAGCTGCCCGCATGACGCAGACCCGCACCGGTGGCGAGGAGGACGTCTTCGCCGCGCTGGCCGACCCGATGCGGCGGCGCATCCTGGACGCCGTCGCCGAGCACGGTGACGCCACCGCCACCGTGCTCGCGGCCGAACTCCCCGTCTCCCGCCAGGCGATCGTCAAGCACCTCACCGTGCTCGACCGCGCCGGGCTCGTCGCGGGGCGGCGCGCGGGCCGCGAGATGCGGTACGCGGTACGGCCCGAACGGCTGGTCGCGGCGGCGCGGTGGATGGACCGCGTCGCCGCCCGCTGGGACGCGCGGCTGTCGGCCATCAAGCGCCTTGCGGAGGAGCCCGCTTCGCGGGACCCCGGTGTAACCTGAGCGCCGTGAACGGGGAGAGGCCGCCGGACAAGTTCTCCGGCCGCATCGGCGACGGCCGGATCAACTGGCAGGTGGGCCTGCTGCTCGTCGTGGTGAACGTGGTGCTGCTCGCGCTGGGCGTGGCCTCCACCTTCTGGTTCTTCGGTCAGGACATCGGCATCGCCGGGCTGTCCGTGGCGCTGCCCGCCATGAGCCTGTGCACCTTTCTGGTGCTTTTCACCGACTCCCGCGATGTGCGCACCGCCGTGATGTCCGCCTTCACGGTCCTCTACTTCGGCTTCGTCGCGGCCTCGTTCAACAACGAGGTCGCGCGGGCGATGGCCGACACGTCCGGCTTCCTCGACGACGTCTACGGCAGCTTCAACACCTTCATGATCGTGATGGTGGGCTTCTACTTCGGCGGCAAGACCGCGGAGAAGGTCGTGGAGAAGAAGCACGGCGCCGGGCAGGCCTCCGCCGCCGCCCCGCTTCCGGAGCCCGTCGGGAACGAGGGCGGCACCGTCACGCCCCTGCCCGCACCCGCCACGGCGCCGGACGGCGACCCGGCCTGACCTGCCGAGGCGCCGCTGCCGTAGCGCGCTCCCACGACGGAGCCCCCTGATCCTGGATCAGGGGCCCCGTCGTGTTCGTTCCCGGATGGTGCGGTAAACCTGCCGGAGGGGGCGGCGGGGGTTCGACCGGAATTCTCCGGGCGGAAGGCTCTACAGAGCCTTGAAAGAGGACGTCACGTCGTTGAATTCGCCGGGATTGGCGAAAATCGAACCGTTGTTGTGGTAGACCGTGAGTGCCCGCTGCCGCAGGTCTGCGACCCTCCCGAGCGGCGGCACATTGATGTACCGTCCCTGGTATCCCGTGCTTTCGTACAGGCGAATCGTGTGTCCCGTATTGTTGATGACGGACGACACGGTGTCGTTTACCGCGTCATTGTTCTCGGGGTAGTGCGCATAGCGCAGATCGCTGTTCGAGACGCCGTTGCCCACGATGAAGCCTGCGCCGACGCCGGCCGGGAAATTGGTCTGGCTGTACAGGCAGAGGTATCCCGCCCGGCAGTTGTCGGCCGCGGACGCGGGGGTCGCCGAGAGCGTTGCGCCGGTCGCGGCAACGGCAAACGCGGCTGCGAGCACGCCCATTCTCTTCTTCGCGGTTTGTTTCCTCAAGTAACTCGAGAGGCGGCCGGTGGATCCGGAAGCTCTGGTTTAAGAATAAACAACCTCGACGGGGAGTCAAATCGGCACTCATATGCAATTTGCTGTCACGCATATTCCGAACAGTCCTGCCGATAAACGATTCCGCCGTCACCCGGTGGATCGCCGCCGGAGTCGCGCCGGCGCCAGCCCACGGTCCGCTCGGGCCCGCCGGCGGAGCCCGCGCGGTGAAGGGGCCGCCGAAGGGAGCGGGGGAGCGGGGTGCCATGATCGGGGCCTTGACGCCGTTCCGGATCCAAGGAGGCGGACCCCGTGTCCGAGCAGCACCTCGACCCCATGCCGGAGGACTGGCAGCGGGCGCTCGCCGTCGTCGCCCACCCCGACGACCTGGAGTACGGTGCCGCCGCGGCCATCGCCCGCTGGACGGAGGCCGGCCGCGAGATCGGCTACCTGCTGGCGACCCGCGGCGAGGCCGGCATCGACGGCATACCCCCCGAGGACGCGGCGCGCATACGGGAGGCCGAGCAGCGCGCGAGCGCGAAGGCGGTCGGCGTGGGCACCGTCGAGTTCCTCGAGCACCGCGACGGCGTCATCGAGGAGGGTCCGGCCCTGCGCCGCGACATCGCCGCCGCGATCCGCCGGCACCGCCCCGAGCTGCTGATCACGTTCAACCACCACGACACCTGGGGCGGCACGGTCTGGAACACCCCGGACCACCGCGCCGTCGGCCGGGCCGCCCTCGACGCCGCGGGTGACGCCGGCAACCGGTGGATCTTCCCCGAACTCACCCGGGACGAGGGCCTGGAACCCTGGGGCGGTATCCGCTGGATGGCCGTCGCGGGATCGCCGTACCCCACGCACGCGGTCGAGGTCGGCGACACCGACGTCGAGCGGGCCGTCGCGTCCCTCGCCGAGCACCAGGCGTACATCCGTGCGCTGAGCGACCAGGAACCGGCCGACTACGCGCGCGAATTCCTCGGTCGCACCATGGACCTCGCGGCGCGGGGCTTCGGGGACCGTCCGGCGGTGGCGTTCCAGCTCTACCCGCGGTAGCGGCCGGCCGGAGCGGCCGGGCCCGCCCGCCTCAGCCGGGGACGAGCAGGTCGATCCCGTACGCCGCCACCGCCAGGCACGCCGCGAAGCACACGGCCGCCACGGCCAGGGCCGCCTTCTCCTGCCCGTCCCGCGGCTGCCCGTCGCGCGGGCCGCTGCCGGCGCGGCCCCACGCGGCGACGCCCAGCGAGAACATCACCACGACGGCGATCGTGATGCCGAGGCTGGCCCCGAACACGCTGCCGAGGTTGCCCCACTTGATGTCCATGCGGATCCCCTCCTCACCGCTACCGGGCCGACTGGCCGGCGGGGCTCGGCTCCGGCGCGCCGGGCCGCGTGTCGTTGACGTTGTCCGCGTTCACCGGGCGGCGCCGCGAAAGCAGGTAGAAGCCCGCCGCGGCGGCGACCGCCACACCCGCCACCAGTGCGACGCCCAGGTCGCCGTGGTCCGCGACCCAGGCCGCCACTCCGCCCACGGCCGCCGCCGCGGGCAGCGTCAGCACCCAGGACACCGCGATCCGCCCGGCGACTCCCCAGCGCACGTGGGCGAGTTTGCGGCCCAGGCCGGCGCCCAGGATGCTGCCGGTGCAGACCTGGGTGGTGGAGAGCGCGAAGCCCATGTGCGAGGAGGCGAGGATCACGGAGGTCGCGCTGGTCTCCGCGGCGAAGCCCTGCGGGGTCTGGATGTCGGTCAGCCCCTTGCCCATGGTGCGGATGATCCGCCAGCCGCCCACGTACGTGCCGAGCGCGATCGCCAGCCCGGCGCTCAGCACCACCCACCACGGCGGGCCGGAACCGGGCGCGAGCAGGCCCCCCGAGATGAGCGTCAGCGTGATGACCCCCATCGTCTTCTGGGCGTCGTTGGTGCCGTGGGCGAGCGCCACGAGCGAGGCGGAGCCGACCTGGCCGGCCCGGAAGCCCCGCTTCACCTTGTCGCGCCGGGTCCGTCTGGTGATCACGTAGGCCAGGTAGGTGGCCAGCATCGCCACCACGCAGGCCACGACCGGTGAGGCGACCGCCGGGATGACGATCTTCTCCAGGACCTCGCCCGCGTTGACGGCGGACATGCCCGCGCCCACCCAGACCGCGCCGATGAGCCCGCCGAACAGCGCGTGCGAGGAACTGGAGGGCAGGCCGAGCAGCCAGGTGACGAGGTTCCACAGGATGGCCCCCACCAGCCCGGCGAAGATCATCACGGCGGACACCCTGGCGTCGTCGACGATGCCGTTGGAGATGGTCTTGGCGACCTCGGTGGACAGGAAGGCGCCCAGCAGGTTCAGCACGCCGGCCACGGCCACGGCCACCCGGGGCGCGAGCGCGCCCGTGGCGATCGACGTCGCCATGGAGTTGGCCGTGTCGTGGAAGCCGTTGGTGAAGTCGAAGGCGAGCGCCGTGACGATGACGACGACGATGAGAAAGGAGACAGTGCCCACCGCGTACCTCCCACCCGGGTGCGGTGCGGTTCACCAGGCCCTCCGTACGGATGGCGGCTCGGGATTCCAGGCTAGGCGACGTGCCGGTGGTCCGCATCGCGCGGCCCGCCGCCGGGGTCGGACCGGGGCAAAACCCGTGGCGCGACGGCGGACGCGGTGGGCAGGATGCCCGCATCATGGAGAACACCGAGATGCCGCGCCGGATGATCAGGGCCGCGCACACCGACGACACCGTGACGGTCTATCAGGCGTACCGCCCCGGGATCGGTGATCACGCCGCACTCCACGGCCGCTTCCCGGAGAGCTGGAGCCGCTCCCGGATGACGTGGATCAAGCCGTCCTTCCTGTGGATGATGTACCGCAGCGGCTGGGGCCGTAAGGAGGGGCAGGAGCGGGTGCCGCGACGGCTTCGACTCGGCGCTCCGCCGGGCCTGCCTGTCGCACTTCGACCGCTCGGTGTACCCCGACCGCGAGACCTGGGCCGAGCGCGTGCGCAGCACGCAGGTCCGCGTCCAGTGGGACCCGGAGCGCGACCTCTTTCTGCGTCCGCTGCCGTACCGCTCGCTGCAGCTCGGGCTCACCGGACGGGCGACGCGCGACTACGCCGACCACTGGATCGTCGGGATCCGGGACGTCACCGGGCTCGCCCACCGCGTCCACGAGCTCGTGCGCTCCGGGGACCGCGAGGCCGCCGCGGCACTCCTGCCGCGGGAGCGGCCCTATCCCCTCGACGCGCAGACCGCCGCCGTGATCGGCGCGACGACGGAGCCTAGCGACCGTCCAGCTCCGTGACGAGCCGCTTCGGGGCGACCACGCGGTAGCTCTCCTCGACCCAGTCGCACAGCACCTCCACGGCGGGTGCGTCCCCGGTGAGGGGGACGGAGACCCAGCCTGCCCTGCCGAGGCCGTAGCCGGAGGGCTGGGCGCCGGGCACCGACAGGGCGTGCTCGTGCAGCTGGGGGTCCCTGAGCTTGACGTTGATGCCGGGCGGGTGACTTCCGTCGCCGACGCCGAGGAAGACGAAGACCTTCTTGTTGACCTTGACGACGCTCTCGCCCCAGGGGAACTCCTCGCCCGCGCCGGGCAGCGTGAGCGCGAAGGCGCGTACCTTCGCGCGCACGGCGAGCGGGTCGTGGTCGTTGGTCACGGGGCCTCCCGGGCGGACGCGGACGGCGGTCGACGGGCACGCGTACGCCCGATGGTAGGCCGGTGCCGGCCCCGTCCCCGGGCATGCGGGCCCCGCGACGCGCGGGGCGCCGCGAGGCCGGTCGTACCGTCCGGCTCAGGAGCAGTACTGCGCCTGCTTGCCGATGGCGCGGTACATGCAGTCCGCGTTCTCCAGGAGCAGCAGCACCGCCTCGCGGTTGCGGCTGGTCTGGGCGGGGATCACCTCGTCGGGCGGGTAGAAGCCCGAGGAGCCGTTCGGGCCGGGGTACATCTCGAAGGTGTACGCCCAGACCCCTTGGTTCGCCCAGAGCCAGTCGATGATCGATCCGTCGGTGATGTAGAGGTCGCTGGACTGTTCCGGGGTGTAGCCGTTGGTGGCCGCCATGGTGCGGCCGAACGTGGCGAAGGTGTTGTACTGGTCGGCCGTCATGCCGGTGGTGGTGTTCGCGGTGGTGTAGCCGAAGGGCCACAGCACGAGCTGGCTGTAGGTGTGGAAGTCGATGCCCGCGGTGATCTGCTGCCTGCCGCCGACGACCCTGCCGCGTACGAAGTCCGCGACGAGCCTGACCTCGGGCGCGGACTCGGCGGACGCGCCCCGGTAGGTCTCGCTCGACTTGGTGCCCGAGGAGCCGCCGCAGCAGCCCCAGCGGTAGTTCCAGTTGCGGTTGAGGTCGGTGCCCACGGCCGAGGAGCCGGAGTTGGGCTGGCGGTTCTTGCGCCAGCTGCGGTAGGAGCCGGTCGCGATGTCGTACTCGCCGCCGTCCGGGTTGAGGTCCGGGATGATCCAGATCTCGCGGGAGTCGACGATCCCGGCGATGCGGCTGTCGGTCGCGTAGCCGTCGCCGAACTGGTGCAGCAGGTAGAGCGCCATCTCGACGGTGAGGTGCTCACGGGCGTGCTGGTGGTGGGTGAAGAGCACCTCGGGCTCGGCCTCGTCGGTGCCGACGTTGTCGCTGATCTTGACGGCGACGATGTTCCGTCCGCTGTAGGAGGTCCCGATGACCTGCTGCCGCATGATGGCGGGGTGTGCGGCGACCAGGGCGTTGATGTCCGCGGTCATCTCCGCGTAGTTGTGGTAACCGGAGTCGGAGCCGGGGAAGTCCAGCACCGAGGCGTCGCCTTCGGTGCCGCGGCCGGCGGCGCTCGCCGCGGGCGGGGCGGGGAGTGCGGTGAGGCGGTAGCCCGCGGAGCGCAGCGCGGCGGCCTGGGCGGCGTTCGCGGTGACGACGGTGGAGTGGCTGCGGGCCGCGTCGATCGACACGCCGTGCGCGGCGAGCGCCGTACGGGCGGCGACGGTGCCGGCGCCGGCCACCTCGTACTGCCGGACGACTTCGTCGGCGGCGGCCGCGACGGGACGGCCGTCCGCGGTGGACGGCGAGGCGTCGGCCTGTACGGCGAGCGAGGTGGCGAGGGCGCAGGCGAGCAGCGCGGCGGTGACCGTCGCCCGTCTGCCGGTCCTGGGGATGCGCATGGTCGTCCTCCTGGGTGTGGGGGTGGCGCAGGAGTTCGAACCGATCGTGCGGGCATGGCATGCGCGCGTCAAGGCGGAATGCGTGCTTCGCTTGCGAACGCCCGGAATCCTCCGCCGGATTGCGGGTGTGAGTAGTTGAGGTACAGGAAATCCCGGTGAGAACGATCATGGTCGTCTAGCGCACGTGATCGGATTGGTGTGGGGGTTCGGAGGAAGATCCTCGATCGCTGCCGGGGCATGGCTACCGTCCGCCGCATGCCGGTGGAATTCTTAACTGATGAGCACGCCGAGGCGTACGGGACGTTCACCGAGGTGCCCACGCGTCCGGAGCTGGAGCGGTTCTTCTTCCTCGACGATGACGACCGCGACCTGATCGCGCTGCGTCGTATGGACGCGCACCGGCTGGGGATGGCGGTGCAGATCGGCACGGTCCGCTACGTCGGCCGATTCCTGGGTGAGGACCCGCTGGCGGTGCCGTGGGAGGTTGTGGAGTACCTGGCCGGGCAGCTCGGCATCGAGGACGCCTCGTGTGTGAAGCGGTATCCGGAGCGCCGGTCGACGGTGTATGAGCACGCGGCGGAGATCCAGGAGCGGTTCAGCTATCGGGACCTCAACGACCGCAGGTGGGGCCGGGAGTTCCGCAGTTTCCTGTACGGGCGGGCGTGGACGCACGCTGAGGGGCCGGTGGCGCTGTTCAACCACGCGGTGACGTGGCTGCGCCGGCGCCGGGTGCTGCTGCCGGGTGTCTCGGTGCTGGCCCGGCAGGTGTCGGAGGCCCGTACGGCGGCCGAGCGACGCCTGTACGAGGCGGTGGCACGGGCCGCAGACCGGGCCGACCCGCAGCTTGCGCCCGCGCTGGCGGCGCTGCTGGAGGTGCCGGAGGGCAGGCGGGTCTCGGAGCTGGAGCGGCTGCGCACGCCGCCGGTGAAGACGACGGGCACCGCGATGGTGCGGGCCATGGAACGGGTGGAGGAGATCTCCGCCTTCGCCCTAGGGCGGGTGAACCTGTCCCGGGTGCCGGTGAACCGGCTCTCCACGCTGGCCCGGTACGGGCAGCTGAGCAAGGCGCAGACGATCGAGCGGGCACCGGAACCGCGACGCACGGCCTTGTTGACGGCGGTGGTGCGCCAGCTGGAGGCGCAGGCGGTCGACGACGCCCTCGACCTGTTCGCGCTGCTGATGGCGACCCGGCTGATCAGCCCCGCCCGCCGGGCGTCGGACCGGGACCGGTTGGCGATGCTGCCGCAGCTGGAGAAGGCGGCCCGCGTCCTGGCGAAGGCGTCGAAGATCCTCACCGAAGAGCTGGACCTGGTCGCCGAGGCCGGGACGGACCTGGACGTCGCCGCGCTGTGGGCGGCGGTGGAGGAGGCCGTGCCGCGTACGGCGGTGGCCGGGGCGGTCGCGACCGTCGAGGCCCTGGTGCCGGAGGACGACGGGTCAGCCGAGGCGGCGATGCGCGAGAAGCTCGCGCTGCGCTACAACACGGTGCGCCCGTTCCTGTCCCTGCTGGGCGAGTCCGATGCACTGGACGCCGCCCCCGCCGGGCGGCGCATCCTCAAGGCGGTGCGCCGTCTGCCCGCGCTCTCGCGCCGCCGGGTCAAGGACCGGCCGCTGCTTCCCCGCGAGGTCGACGCCGAGCTGGTGCCGGCGATGTGGAAGCGGGCGGTGTTCTCCAACGCCAAGCTGCTGCAGGGCGCGGTCGACCGCGACGCGTACGTGGTGTGCGTTCTGGAGCAGCTGCACCGCGCCCTGAACCGGCGCGACGTGTTCGCCTCCCCGTCCAACCGGTGGGCGGACCCGCGCGCGAGGCTGCTGGCCGGGCCGCGGTGGGAGGCGATGAGCGCGGACGTGCTCGCGGGCCTGAGCCTGTCCGAGGACGTCGGCGAGCACCTGGACCAGCTCACCCGGGGGCTGGATGCGGCCTGGCGGCAGATGGCCGACCGGCTCGCCGAGGCCGGGGATGAGGCGAAGGTGGAGATCGTCGTCCCCGAGGGCGGCGGCCGGGCCAGGCTGTCGGTGGACAAGCTGGGCGCGGTGGGCGAGCCGGAGTCGCTGACCTGGCTGAGGACCACCACGGAGGCGATGCTCCCCAGGATCGACCTGCCGGACCTGCTGTTCGAGGTCCATTCCTGGACCGGGTTCCTCGACGCCTTCAAGCACGTCTCCGAGAGGCCCACCCGCATGGAGGGGCTGCTCGTCTCCCTGGTCGCGCTGCTGGTCTCGGAGAGCTGCAACATCGGGTTGACCCCGGTCATCGACCCGGAGAACGAGGCGCTGGCCCGCTCGCGGCTGTCCCACGTCGACCAGAACTACCTGCGCGCGGACACCATCGCCGCGGCGAACGCCGCGCTCATCACCGCCCAGGCCCGCATCGAGCTGGCCCAGATGTGGGGCGGCGGGCTGCTCGCCTCCGTCGACGGCCTGCGCTTCGTCGTCCCCGTCAAAAGCATCAACACCGCGCCCTCGCCCAAATATTACGGGTACAAACGGGGCCTGACCTGGCTAAACGCCGTCAATGACCAGGTCGCTGGGATCGGCGCTATGGTCGTGCGCGGCACCCCGCGCGACAGCCTGTACACGCTGGACACCCTCCTCAACCTTGACGGCGGGGTGAAGCCGGAGATGGTGGCGACCGACAACGCCTCGTACTCGGACATGGCGTTCGGCCTGTACAAGATGCTCGGCTTCCGCTTCGCCCCGCGTTTCCGCGACCTTGCCGACCAGCGGTTCTGGCGGGCCGACCTGCCCGACGGCGAGGCGCCGGCTGCCGGGTACGGGCCGCTGGAGGCCATCGCTCGCAACAAGGTCAACCTGAAGCGCATCGAGACGCACTGGCCGGACATGCTCCGGGTCGCCGGATCTCTCATCACCAACCAGGTCCGCGCCTACGACCTGCTGCGGATGTTCGGCCGCGAGGGCCACCCCACCCCGCTCGGTGCCGCGTTCGCCGAGTACGGCCGCATCGACAAGACCATGCACCTGCTCGCCCTGGTCGACCCGGTCGACGACACCTACCGGCGCCTGATGAACCGGCAGCTCACCGTGCAGGAGTCCCGCCACCGCCTCGCCCGCGCGATCTGTCATGGAGGCCGGGGCCAGATCCGGCAGGCGTACCGCGACGGGCAGGAGGACCAGTTGGCCAGTCTGGGACTCGTCCTCAACGCCGTGGTCCTGTGGAACACCCGCTACCTGGATGCCGCCGTCGCCCGGCTCCGCGCCGAGGGTCACGACATCAAGGACGAGGGCGTCGCCCGGCTCTCCCCGCTCAAGGACCGGCATATCAACTTCCTCGGCCGCTAGCTGTTCAACATCAAGGCTGGCGACCCCGACCAGGGCCTGCGCCCCTTCCGCGACCCGGACGCCGCCAACGACGGTGAGGACGAGGACTGATCGCCGACCCCGGCAGGGAAGGCCCGTCAGGCTGGTTCGGCGTTGAGGACGCGCCCAGCAGGGCTGCGGGTGTGGAGCCAGGCAGGCAAGGCGGCCAGCGCCGCTACGGCAAGGAGTACGGCCGGGGCCGCGGCCGCGAGCCAGCTGCCCGGTGGTATCACCACGACCGCGCTGAACAGCGCGAACAGGCCGATCCCGATCGGAACACCCACCGCGATCCCGCCCACAGCGGGCAGCAGTTGCGCGGTGCAGAGCGCCACGATGACCTGGCCGGGGGTGGCGCCGAGGGTGCGGGCGACGGCCAGGGCGCGCCGGGCCTGCACCGCGGTGCTCCAGCTGACGTAGACGGTGTTGAGCACGGACAGCGCCAGAATTGCGACCGTGACACCGAGCATCACCTGGCCTGTCAGGGCGTTGCGGATGTCCTCGAAAGTGGACGTTCCCTGGGCGATTTCTGCTTTGAGCGACACCCGGAAGGTGAGGAGCGCGGTCACCATGACCGCAGTGGCGGCCGTGCCGACGGCGCTCAGGGCCGCGCGGCCGGGACGACGGGCGATCAGCCGTACGCCGATCAGGGGCGGCGTGGGCAGATAGGCCGTCATGGCCGTCAGCCGAGGACGGTACGTGATCAGGTGTGCCGGATCGGCCAGGGCATCGACGGTGCTGGAGCGCACGGTGCGCAGGACGGGGCCGAGCGTGCCGATCAGGGCCACCAGTACGGCGAGCACGGTCGCGTCCACGACGATGCCGGTGGTCGGCGGGCCGGCCGCGTTGAGCAGCCCGGCACTGGGGTCGGCCAGCGCGGGCGCGGTCAGACATCCCACGGTGACTCCGACAGCGGCGGCCAGGACAGTGAGGAGTAGATACTGCGCGAGCAGCAGCGCGGCCACGGTACGGGGCGTGGCACCGACAGCCTTGAGAAGACCCGCGCGCCGGTGGTCCCGCGGGGCGCGCACGGCGGCCAGCGACGCGACGGTGACGAGCGCTGCCGCAGCGAGCAGACCCCCGCCGATGACCAGGGTGGGTCGGACAGACCTCAGCACACGTGTGTCACCTTCGATGAAGAGCTGCCAGGGATGGGTGTTGACCCAGTCCTGGCCCCTGAGGTCGTCGGTGAAGACGGTGTGCGCCCAGCTCTGTGCCGCGGCGGGGTCGGACAGCTTGATGTTGAGCAGGTACAGGAGGGGCTCGTCGCCGGCTGCCGCACGGGCGTCGTCGGTGGTGAGCCAGATTCGGCCGCCACCGTCGGAAGGCCCCGGGCCCGTGGCCCAATTGCCGAACGGATACACCCCGGTGGCCGCGCTGACGGCCGTACCGACGACCGGGTAGTCGCGCCCACCGATAGTGACACGGTTACCGACACGTACACCGAGCGCTTGGGCGAAGCTGCGTTCGACCACCGCGCCGCCCCTGCGCACCCACGTGCCGGAGGTCACGAGCGGCCGGTCCACGGCGGACACGGTGCGCTCGCGCCCCTCGACCGCGGTGTTCTCCGTCCGCCCGTTGGCGCGGACCGTGGTGGAGAATCCGGGGACCGGGTCGGCGAGCGTGTCCACACCGGGGGCGTCCGCGATGCGTCCGGCAAGGGCGGAGGGGTCCGTGGCGGTGGTGATGGCCGTGATGTCGGGTCCTGCGGTGGCCTCGCGGGTTTTCATGTACCCGTTGGCCACGGCGTTGTCGGTAGCCATTCCCAGGGTCAGCGACGTGGTGGCGGCGGTGACGGCGACCAGGAACATGACGGCCTCGCCGGGGCGGCGCCGTATGTCCCGTGCGATGAGCCGCCAGATCAGCAGCAGACGGCCCATGGTCACTCCTCCCAGCCGAGGAGCGCGCCGAGCTGTGAGCCACCCGCAGCCAGGGGTATGTCCTCGGCCGATGCTCCGTCACGGAGGGAGACGACCCGGTCCGCGGTGGCGGCGACGCGTTCGTCATGGGTGACGAGTACGAGGGTCTGTCCGGTGGCCCGCAGGTCGGCGAAGAGGCGCAGGACGTCATGGGTCGCGGCGGTGTCGAGGTTCCCGGTGGGCTCGTCCGCGAGGACCACAAGCGGCTCGTTCACCAGGGCGCGGGCGACGGCGACCCGCTGCCGCTGACCGCCGGACAGCTGGGACGGCAGGTGCCGGCCCCGGTCCGCGAGCCCGACACGGTCAAGAAGGGCGGCGGCGCGACGGCGAGCGGTACGCGGCGAGTCACCGGCGAGCAGCGCGGGCAACTCGACGTTCTCGGCTGCGGTCAGCTCGTCCATCAGGTGGAAATCCTGGTGCACGAAGCCGACGGCACGGCGCCGCAGACGGGCAAGCGCGCGTTCGCCGAGCAGGTCGATGCGCTGCCCGCCGAGCCACACCTCACCCTCGTCGGGCCGGTCGAGGCCGCCCAGCAGCTGCAACAGCGTCGACTTGCCGCAGCCGCTGGGACCGGTAACAGCCAGCGTCTGCCCGACAGGTATGTCGAGGTCGACCCCGTCGACGGCCACAACCGTGCTCACGCCCTGCCCGTAGACCCGCGACAGGCCAACGGCGCGCAGCACCGGACCTGCGCTTTCGTCCCCGGTGTCTCCGCGCCGGGTCTGCCCTCTGCCCCACCGGCCGCCTCGTGTCGTCATCCGTTCCCTCCGCCTTTCCCGTGCGGGGCGCGGGCAGACCAGGTCCGCTCGCACGCCTCCAACCAGCGCAGATCGGCCTGCAATCGGAGCGCTACGCCCTCCAGGAGCAGCCCGGCCTCCGAGTCCGTACCGTGAGTGAGGACGGCGTGCTGAGCCTCGGCGAGGCTGCGCCTCAGCTCGCGGCGCCGGGCCTCGACGAGCGCGAGCGGCTCTGCCATGCCCGACTCGGCGGCGGCCACCAGCTTCAGATGGAACTCCGGCACGTCCGCTCTGGGCCCGACGCCCTCAGTCATCCACGCGGCAACCCGCTCCTGCCCGGCCGCGGTCAGCGCATAGACCTTGCGCCGCGGGCCACGCAGTGGCGCGTCCTCACGCTCCTGGACGACCAGACCCGCCTTTTCGAGCCGGGTGAGCGTCACATAGATCTGCCCCGCGTTCAGCGTCTCCCCCAACGGCCCGAGCGCCGCTACCAACCGCCTGCGCAGGTCGTACCCGTGCGATGGCTCCTTGGTCAACAGCGCCAGCACCACGTCCTGCACGGACCACCCTCCTCTGCGCCACTCAATGAATAGCGGTTAGCTAAAAGCCGCGTCAAACCGGGCCCTTAAACTGCGCTCCCATCTTCAAGAAACCTTCGTTTTCTGAAGATCACCGGGTGAAGATTCCGGCACCCCGCAGAGCCTTCAAAAACCCCTTCAAGAACCTGGGTCATTCAAGAAACTCAGACCACCGTTTTCTGACATGATCCGGGGTCATGAGTGACCTTTCAGGGCCATCCGGCCATCCCGAACTCTTCGTCGCCGAGCCACTCGTCCGCACCGAGATCAAGATCGGGTATGCGCGGGTGTCGACCGGCGGACAAAGGCTCGAACGGCAGATCGACGCGCTCACCGCCGCCGGGTGCCGCAAGATCTTCTCCGACAAGAAGTCCGGCAAGACCGACCTGCGCCCCGAACTCAAGGCATGCCACGCCTTCCTCGACGCCGGCGACACCCTCGTAGTCCCCTCACTCGACCGCTATGGCCGCAGCCTCCAGGACCTCATCAACATGGTCGCCGCCCTGCGCGAGCGCGGCATCGGCTTCACCTCGCTGCACGAGAACCTCGACACCACCACCCCCGGCGGCCGGCTCGTCTTCCACGTCTTCGCCGCTCTCGCCGAGTTCATCCGCGAACTCATCGTCCAGGGCACCCGCGAGGGCCTGGCCGCCGCCCGCGCCCGCGGCCGGGTCGGCGGACGCCCCACCGTCGCCACCGAGGAAGTCATCCGTGCGGCCCGCGACCTGCTGCCCGATCCTGGCCGCTCGATCACCTCGATCGCCAAACTACTGGGCGTCTCCCCGGGCACCCTCTACAACCACATCCCGGACCTGCGGGAACTGCGCGCCGGAGCCGTGCCCCGGCAGCTTGAAGCCTCCGCGAAGTAGCCCAGCCTCAGCAAGATCAATCTCAGCGGCACTTTCTGTACCGCAACTACTCACACCCGGATTGGCCGGTGGGACCTGCCTGCGGGGGATTCCGCCGTGGCGGTACGATCGGGCCGATGCCCGGGCGTAGCGCAGAGGCAGGCGCACCGCCTTGCCAAGGCGAATCACGCCGGTTCGAATCCGGCCGTCCGGGCAGCGCAGGCACACGGGCCCGTAGGGCAGAGGCAGACCCGCCGCCCTCTCAAGGCGGATACGCCGGTTCGAATCCGGCCGGGCCCCCGATAGGATCATCGCAATGCCCGGATGTAGCGCAGAGGCAGGCGCCCCGTCTCCGCAACGGGATCACGCCGGTTCGAATCCGGCCGTCCGGGCAGTCGGGGGCACACGGATCCGTAGCGCAGAGGCAGGCGCCGCCGCCTAGGCAAGGCGGATACGCCGGTTCGAATCCGGCCGGATCCACCGGGCGGTGCCGGAGAACGGGCAGGGGCAGTGGGGGACACGGGCGGCATCACGGAGGCGGAACTCGCGGCCTTCGACGCGGTGGTCGGCAGGCTGCGCGAACTGCCCGTGGACGACCCGGTACGGCTGCGCGCCGAGCAGGTGGCCGCCTCCTTCGCACGTGACGGACGGCTGCGGCGCAGGAAGACCCGGCGAGAGGACCGCGCCACCGCGGACGCGGAGGTCGTGGCGGCCACCGCGACCGGCGCGCGGGAACGCCGCGAGGACGCCCCCCTCGACGAGATCCCGGCGGGCGGCGCCGCGGGGGAGTTCGCCAGGCCCCGACGCTGCTACGTCTGCAAGTCCCCCTACCGGCGGGCGGACGCGTTCTACCACCTGCTCTGCCCCGACTGCGCCGTGGACAACACCGCGCTCCGGCGGGCCCGCACCGACCTCACCGGCCGGCGTGCGCTGCTGACCGGCGGCCGCGTCAAGATCGGCTTCCAGCTGGCCCTGATGATGCTGCGGGACGGCGCCGAGCTCCTGGTCACCAGCCGCTTCCCACGCGACACACTGCGCCGCTTCACCGAGGCGCCCGGCAGCGAGCGATGGCTTGACCGGCTCACCGTCGTCGCCGTCGACCTGCGCGACCCCCGCCAGGTCGTCGGCCTGTGCGAACGGCTCCGCGAGACCGGTGAGCCGCTCGACATCCTGGTCAACAACGCGGCCCAGACCGTCCGGCGGCCCCCCGAGTCGTACGCGGCCCTCACCGCGGGCGAACGCGCGCCGCTGCCCGCCGGGCCGCGGGCCGGGGCGATACTCACCGCCCCCGGCTTCGGCACCGTCCACGTGCTGCCGGCCGCGGCCGGGCCCACCGCCGAACTCTCGCTGGCCGAGACCGACGAGGCCGGGCTGCTGCCCGACACCGCCCCCCGGAACTCCTGGTCGGCGGAGCTCGGCGGCCTCGACCCGGCCGAGCTGCTGGAGACCCAGCTCGTCAACTCCCTGGCCCCCGCGCTGCTCTGCGACCGACTGCTGCCCCTGCTGCTCGCGTCCCCCCGGCCACGCCGCTACATCGTCAACGTCACCGCCGTCGAAGGCCGCTTCGCGGTGCGCAACAAGACCGCCGGCCATCCGCACACCAACATGGCCAAGGCTGCCCTCAACATGCTGACCCGCACCAGCGGGCCCGCGCTCGCGGCGCAGGGCGTCCACATGTGCAGCGTCGACACCGGCTGGATCACCGACGAGAACCCGCTGCCGAAGAAGAACCGGCTGGCCGGCCAGGGCTTCCGCACCCCCCTGGACATCGTGGACGGCGCGGCCCGGGTCTACGACCCGATCGTGCGCGGAGAGGCCGGACACCCGGTCTCCGGGGTCTTCCTCAAGGACTACCGGGAAGCCGAATGGTGACATGACGGACGACCTGCCGCCCTACGCGGGTGTCCCCGCGGTCGTGCCGCGCCCGCACGCCGACCTCGAACCGCTGCTCGGCTGGCTGCGCGGCGGGGAAGGCGCGGCCGAACGCCGGGACTTCCCGGCCGGGACCGCGCTGCCCGACGGGCGCCTCGATCTGTGCAAACAGGCACTGGGCCCGGAGGGGGCGGCAGCCGTCGCCGAGGCCCTGCGCCAGGCACCCGCGACCGGTGCCGTACGCCACCTGCTGCTCGGCACCGACGGGCTGGGCGACGCGGGTGCCGCCGCCGTCGCCGAACGCACCCAGGGCACGGGTGTCGAGACGCTCTACCTGGGCTGCAACGGCATCACGGCGGGCGGCGCCTGCCGCATCGCCGACAACCTGCGGGCCTCGCCCCAGGCCGTCACAGGGGTCTGGCTCAAGCGCAACCCGCTCGGCGGCGGCGCGGGTGAGGCCGGCGCCGGACTCGTGGAAGCGGCACGCTCGTTGCGCACCCTGGATCTGGTGCAGACCGGACTCGACCCGGCGGGCCTCGCCGTCCTGGCCGACGCGCTCGTCGCCGCGGCCCGCTCGGGACGGGCCGTGGAGCGGCTGTTCGTCGGCGGCAACGCCCTCGGCACGGCCGGCGCGGCCTGCCTGACCACCCTCCTCACGACGGGAGCGGTCGCCGAACTGTACGTGTCGGCCGCCCGACTTGGCGATGCGGGCGCCCTCCTGCTCGCCGAGGCCCTCGCCCGGGCGCCGTACGGCCGGCTCACCCGGCTCTCCGTGGCCAGCAACGGCATCGGGCCGGCGGCCTGCGCCCGACTGGTCGCCGCCGCCGCGGCCGCCGGTGTGGAACTCCTCGACCTCGGGCGGGTCAAGGCCGCCCGCGTCCTGGACGCCGGGGACAACCGGGTCGACGCCGAGGCGGCCGCCGAGATGGCCGCGGCGCTGGGCTCGGCGCCGCACCGGCTGACCCATCTCGTACTGGCCCACACCGGAATGCGCAGCCGGGAGGCGCACCGTCTGCTCGACGCCGCACCGGGGGCGGCGACCGCGACCCGCTACGTCCTCGGCAAGGGCATCGCGACCAGCGTCCGGCGGCGGATCGACGCGCTCAGCGCGCACCTGCCGCCGCCGGCCCTGCCCGCGGACGTGGCCGCCGTGCGCAGCGTCCACCGCACCCCGCGCTGATCAGCGGGGCATACGGGCGAAGGTCTCGATCCAGAAGCGCTGTGCCTGCTCCGAGGCCCCCACCAGATAGGTGGAGCGCAACTTGGGCGGCAGCAGCGCCACCAGCCGGGCGACCGCCTTGCGGTGCCGCTTGAGCTGGGACAGCTCCGCGTTGGCGAGCACCTGGTGGACGACGTCGCTCTCGTCGTTGCCCTCCCCGGACTCCTCCCGGGCACGTCTCAGCCGTGCCTCCCACGCGTCCACGTCCCGGGCCAGCTCGCGCAGCCCGGTCACCGGGCGGTTCGCGAGCCGGTCGACGAGCGCGGTCAGCGGCACCGGGGCGTACTCGCCGTCGCCGAGGTAGACGGTCGCCATCTGCAGCGGCAGACCGCGCTGGTGGAGCTTGATCAGCCGCTCGATGGTGCGCTTGGTGATCCAGGCGCGGCCCTCCTCGTCGATGTCGTGCTTCCACCACTCCAGCACGGTCTCGGCGAGGCCGCCGTACCGCGCGATCAGCCACTCGTTGGCCGGGATGTCGCCCGGCTCGACCGTGAGCGAGGCCGTGAAGCGGGTCGCCTGGGCGATGTTGTTGCGGGACACCATCAGCCGGCGGCCCAGATGGTACGGCGGGTTCTGCACCGCTATCTGGGCGCGCAGGTTCTCGATCTGGCGCCCCGCCAGCGACCACTCCTGAGTGATCTCCATCAGCTTGGCGAACGCGGCCTTGTCCTTGGGCCGGTTGTACTCGTCCCAGACGATCGCCTTCGGCTCGCTCCCGGTGAACTTCTGCGCCAGCAGGGTGTCCAGAGAGCCGTCCCGGTCCGGGACGGGCGCGCACAGGTCCTCGACGTTGGTGACCGGCAGGGAGAAGTACAGCGGGTCACGGCCCAGGTCCTCGCGCAGCGTCTCGCGCACCACCTCGGTCTTGCCGCAGCCGGGAGGTCCCTGGAGCAGCACCGTCCACCGGTTGCGCAGCGCCGCCCGCACCACCGAGCGCACCGGGTCTGGCACCGTCGCCGGGTTGGGCACACCGAGCTCCGCGGCGATCCGGTCCAGGATCTCCGGCGTCCGGTCCTGCCCGGGGCCGCCGTCCGGCCGGGGCTCCGCCAGCCGCAGCCGCTCGCCGTTGACCAGCGGTAGCCCCCAGCGCAGCGGGAACCCCTCCCGCGCGTTGGCGAGGACGTGGTCGAGGGTGCGCGGGGAGAGCAGCTCGCGCACCGCCGGGCCGAGCGAGGCCCACAGGGCGAAGACCCCGTTCAGGTCCCAGTTCCGGTACTTCTCGGCGAGACTGCGCCGCCACGCCGTGTCGTTGGCGGTCACCCGCACCGTGACCATGCGGTCGAGGACGGCCAGGTCGCCGCGCCGGGCGGCCGTCTCCGACAGCGACTCGTTGTCGCTGAGGAACACCCCGATGCAGCCCAGCTCCCGCAGGTCGTACTCGCCGAGCGTCCAGTTGCAGGCGACCTGCATCAGCTGCGACTGGATCGTCTCGCCGGCCTGCAGCGAGTCGTCGATGAGCAGCACGAACGGGCGCCCCGGCCGCAGCCCGCTCATCACCAGCTGACGCAGCACCAGTTCGCCGGTGTGCGGATCGCGGACCGGCGCGTTCACCAGGAGGTCGTCCGGGGTGAGGTTGGCGGCGGGCACGTAGACCAGTTCGGCGTGCGGGTGGGCCTCGGCGACGTGCGAGAAGAACGTCGACGTCTTGCCGATGCCGTGCTCGCCGAAGACCTGCCCGGTCTGGCCCATGTCGATCATCGCGTCGATGAACGACTCCAGCCGGGATGCCTCGGGCCCGCCCTCGGGCGGCCGCGGATACGTGGCGTTGGCCCGCCAGGGCCGGGGGCCGGCCGTGGCGGTCGCGGCGGTCGTCGCCGCGGTCGCCGCGGTCGTCGTCGCGGTGGTGGTCATGTCGCTCCTGTCGTCACGCGGTGGCAGGCCATGGGCGGGGTGTGGGCGTCGGGCCAGTCGTCACCGCCCTCGGTGATCAGCCATATCCACGTGTCGGGCTCCTGCGGCGTGATGTGCGGGGCGTAGCCGTCGGTGAGCACGATCACCGCGTCGGGGCGCTCCTCGAAACGCCGCCCCTTGACCTCCGTACGCCCCTCCACGTAGTCGGCCACGACCTGGAAGCTCGTGCCCCCGCCGCCGTACACCCGCTCCCCGGGGACGAAGGGCATCACGACGCCGTCGAAGGAGAGCCAGTGGGCCTCCACGCCGTCGATCCGCCCGACGAGCTCGGTCAGCCAGGTGATGACGGAACCCGGCATGGACCCCGAGGTGTCGTAGGCGATGACCAGCACCTTGTCGCGGACCGGGCCGCGCCGCGACAGCATCGGCTCGTGGCCGAGGGCCGCCAGCAGCGCACCCCGCTTCTTCGGGTAGACCAGCCGCTCGCCCTCCCGCAGCTTCGAGGCGACCACGTCGACCAGCCACCGCTGCCACCAGTCCACCCGCCGGGTCCGCACCGTCTCGCCGCGCAGCGCCCCGGCGCCCAGTTGTCCCCACAGCCGGGCGGCGCGCTCCGAGGCGCCCTCGGTGCGGCCCATCAGGTCCAGCAGCTCCCGCTCGGCACCGGTGTGCCCGCGGCGGGCGGCCAGCAGCGAGTTCAGCAGGGAGGAGGAGACCAGGGCGTCGACCGTCCCCTGGTCCCCCGGCACGCCGCCGGCCTCGAGGTGCACGCACAGCGACAGCGGGGGCACCGGCGGGTGCTTCATCCGCTTGAGCTCGGTGTAGACGCCCATGTCGGTCTCGACGAACTCCTCATAGGGCAGTGGCTTCAGCCCCTGCTCCGTCAGATCCCGCTCGTACGCGGCGTGGACCTCGCGCGGATCGACTCCCGTCGGCCGTCCGTCCCGCAGGGGCAGCGCGTCCCGCCGCAGCCGGACCAGCGCCACATGGTTGATCGCCACCTCCGCCGCGGTGGTGAAGACCGGGTCCTCCCGCAGCGCGGGCTCCGCCAGCAGATGCCGGTGCACCACGTGCCGGGCCTCGTGGAACAGGACGAACTTGACCCCTTCGAGCCCCAGGTCGACGAAGAACCCCGGGTTGTAGAGCAGGAGCACCGAGCCGTCCCCGGATGCCACCACCGCCGCGGTGTCCACGGCCGTGGTCGCGATCTGGTGCGGGCACTTCGCGTACAGCCAGGACGCGACCGCCGACTCGGTCAGCCCGAAGTCGAGCAGCGCGGCCTCCTTCAGCCGCTCCGCCTCCGCCACGACGTCCGGATCCGCCGGACGCCACCGCTCCAGCGCCCGTCGGTCGGCGAGGTCGACCACGGGTCGTCGTGTCCGCTCGTCGAATCCCATCCCGGCCCCCCGTGTTCGTGCCCCGACTCCTCCGGCCTCCCCGGTGACTCAGTGTTACCAGAGGCCACTGACAACGGGCCTTCGGCCGTCTCACCGGCGCTCCCCGCGATCGCCCCCGCCGTCGTGACGAGTTCCGGCAGCGTGCCCGTGAACGTCGGCAGGAGCTGCGTCAGCACCGCCCACGCCTCGGTGTTCCCGCCCAGTTCCGCGCACACCAGCGGCCGCAGCGCGTCGGCCGCCTCCGCCAGCCGCAGCGGGAACGCCCAGCGGCCCATGGCCAGGACGCGCAGCACATCGCGTGCCGGGCGCGTGCCGGTCGCGTACGCCGCCGGACCGTCCACCACGCCCGCGTCACGGAGCCGGTTGGTGAACTTGCGGTGCGTGCCGAACTGCGTGCGCAGCGCCGGCGGGCAGTCGGGGCGGATCGCCAGCGCCCAGCGGGCGTAGCCGGGCAGCGGCCGCTCGCGGTCGGCCGCGGCCACCACCGCCCAGTCCTCCCGGCCCACCAGCAGCGCGGCGGCGCGGCCCTGGGACATGCCGGTGACGGCACGCAGCACGGCGGTCAGCGCCTCCGGGCCGGACGGCAGCGCCAGCTCCGGTGCCGGATAGTGCGACAGGTCCGCGGGAACCTTCAGGCGGCGGGAGCGATCCGGTCCGTAGGGAACGCCCTTGATGATGTCGTGGCGCATACGGTCGTCGGCACGCCAGTGGTGGTACACCAGCGTGTTGACCCGGGGATCGTCCTCCTGCAGCATCCACCAGAGCACCGACACCGGCATGCCGTTCCACCACGGGCCCCACGGTACGTGCTCCGGCGGCTTCGCGGCCGCCGCCGGATCCACCTCCGGGACCCCCGTGCGGCTGCGCACACGCGCGGCGGACCCCGGGTCGACGAGAGCCAGCAGGAAGCCCAGTTCGCCGGCGGACACCGCCTCGTTCAGCATGCCGGGATCTTCTCACCCGCCACCGACAGGGGGCGACTCAGATTCCGCGGCGCAGCACCCCGTCCAGGACCGCCGACCACTCGCGGACGATGCCCGTACGGCGGGCGCTGTCGTCGCTCAGCAGGTTCGCCAGCCCCAGACCCCGCGCCATGTCGAGGGTGGCCTGCACGGTCTCCCTGACCCCGGTCACCGCCTCGTCCGCGTCGAGCATCTCCACGGCGAGCCGGTGCGCCTCCCGCCCGATGCGCGACTCCAGCGCCGTGACCCGGGGCCGCAGTTGCTCCTCGTTCGCCGCCGCCACCCACAGGTGCAGGGCCGCCCGGAAGATCGGCCCCGTGTAGAGGTCGACGACCATGCCGACCACGGCGTGCGTGCGCGGCACGCCCTCGCGGGGGAGGGCGTGCGCGTGCTCCCGCAGGGCGACCAGCCACTGCTCGGCGACGAACTCGATCGCCCCGGTGAACAGGTCCTCGCGGGTGGGGAAGTGGTGCTGCGCCGCGCCCCGCGACACCCCCGCCCGCTCCGCGACCACCGTCACCGTGCTGCCCGCCCAGCCGCGTTCGGCCAGGCAGGCGACGGCCGCCTCCAGCAGCCGCTGCCGGGTGGCGCGGCTGCGGTCCTGCTTGGGCGTACGGGCGGTGGCGCTCACAGCGCCCATGGCGCGGACCGCCGTTCGAGGAAGGCCCGCATCCCCTCCGCCGCCTCGGGCGAGCCGAACAGCCGGGCCGACCGCTCGACCAGCGCCGTCGCGTCCCGGTCGAAGACGCGCAGCACGGCGGCGGTCGTCAGCGCCTTGGATTCGGCGAGCCCCTGCGGAGACCCCGCCCGCAGCCCCGCGAGGATGCCGTCCAGCGCCTCCTCCGGGGCCGCCACCAGGCCGGTACGGACGGCCTCGGCCGTGTCGAAGACCTCGCCCGTCAGGTAGTGGCGGGCGGCGGCCCGGGCCTCCATGCGCGGCAGTACCGTCAGCGAGATCACGGCGGGGGCGAGGCCGAGCCGCGCCTCGGTGAACGCGAAGCTCGCCTGCGGCCCCGCCACCGGGACGTCACACGCCGCCAGCAGCCCGAGGCCGCCCGCTCGCACATGGCCCCTCACATGCGCCACGACCGGCTTGGGCAGTTCCACGATCGCCCGCAGCAGCGCCACGAGCCGCCGCGGCCCCTCCGGCGACGTCGCCTCCTTCAGGTCCGCGCCCGCGCAGAAGGTGCCGCCGGTGTGCGTGAGCAGCACCGCCCGCGTGGCCGGGTCCTTGCCGGCGTGGGCCAGCGCGTCGGACAGCTCGTCGACCATGCGTGCGGACAGCGCGTTGCGGTTGTGCGGGGAGTCCAGCGTGAGCGTGGTGATCCCCCGGTCGTACGCGCTCCGCACACATGGTGCCGCGGCGTCGTCGGTCATCAGGCGGTTCCCCTTTCCCGGGCGCGCAGTTCACGCCGGAGGATCTTGCCGCTGGCGGCCCTCGGTATCGCGTCGGTGAACTCCACCCGGCGCACCTTCTTGTACGGGGCGACCTGCGCGGCCACGTGCGCCATGACGTCGTCCGCGGTGAGGGAGGCCCCCTGCTGCGGCACCACGTACGCCTTGGGGATCTCGTTGCCGTCCCCGTCCAGCACGCCGATGACCGCGGCGTCGGCCACCCGCGGGTCGGTGAGCAGCACGGCCTCCAGTTCGGCGGGCGGCACCTGGTAGCCCTTGTACTTGATCAGCTCCTTGACCCGGTCGACGACGTGCAGCCATCCGTCGGCGTCCACCCGGCCGACGTCGCCGGTGTGCAGCCAGCCGTCCTCGTCGATCATGGCGGCGGTCTCCTCGGGCCGTCCCAGGTAGCCCTTCATGACCTGCGGACCGCGGATGTGGATCTCCCCGGAGCCGTCGCCGCCCTCGGTGGCCGCGTCCTCGTCGAGCGGCACGATGCGCATCTCGGTGCCGGGCAGCAGCTTGCCGACCGCACCGGGGGGCGCGTCGCGCGCGTCCAGCGGCACCACGTGCGTGCCGGGGGAGAGTTCCGTCATCCCGTACGCCTGCAGGATCGGCGGCAGCCCCAGCCGCTTGGAGCAGGCCTGGGCCAGTTCCGCGTCGAGCGGCGCCGCCGAGCACAGCACGTACTCCAGCGAGCTCAGGTCGTGCGCGGCGACCGCCGGGTGCTTGGCGAGCGCCAGCACGATCGGCGGGGCCACGAACAGCCCCTGCACCCGGTGGGTCGCCACGGCCTTCAGGAACTGCTCCAGGTCGAAGCGCGGCAGCACCACGACCGTGGCGCCCTTGCGCAGCGGGGCGTTCATGAGCGCGGTGAGCCCGTAGATGTGGAAGAACGGGAGCACGGCCAGGATGCGGTGCCCGGGACCCATCGACAGCGTCGGGTCCAGCTGGGCCAGGTTGGTGGCGATGTTGCGGTGGGTCAGCATCACACCCTTGGGCACACCGGTGGTGCCCGAGGAGTACGGCAGCGCGGCCACGTCCTCGCCCGGGTCGAAGGCGATCTCCGGCTCGGGGGCCGTGGAGCCCAGCAGGTCCAGGACCGAACGGTGGCCCTCGGCGCTGTCGCAGACCAGGATCTCCCGCACGCCGCCCGCCTGTTCGGCGGCCTTGCGGGCGGTCTCCAGCAGGGGCGAGACGGTGACGATCCACGAGGCGCCGCTGTCCCGCAGCTGCCGCGCGAACTCCTCCGCGGTGGCGAGCGGATGCACCGTGGTGACGGCCGCGCCGGCGCGCGTGGCGCCGTAGAAGACCGCCGGATAGGCGATGGTGTTGGGGCTGTGCAGGGCGAGGACGTCGCCCTTGCGCAGTCCGGACTCCGCCAGCGCCGCCGCGATACGGCGGGTGAAGGAGTCGAGCTGCGCGTAGGTGAGCGTCGTGCCCTCCACCCCGTCGACGAGCGCGGGCCGGTCGCCGAACTCGGCGGCGTGACCCAGTACGGCCTCGTGGATCGGCAGGTCGATGGCGGGAACCGCGGGGTACTCGCTGTGGAACACGGCCGGCTGTGCCATGGCCGTTCCCCCCTCCTCGGTAGGACGTGCTCAGTGCTCAGTAGGACTTGGGCAGACCCAGCGTGTGGTGCGAGACGTAGTTGAGAATCATCTCCCGGCTGACCGGCGCGATGCGACCCACGCGCGAGGCCGTCAGGAGGGAGGCCAGCCCGTACTCGGCCGTCAGGCCGTTGCCGCCGAGGGTGTGCACGGCCTGGTCGACGGCCTTCGCGCCCGCCTCGGCCGCCGCGTACTTCGCCATGTTGGCGGCCTCGCCGGCCGCCGCGTCGTCCCCGGCGTCATACAGGAACGCGGCCTTCTGCATCATCAGCCGGGCCAGTTCCAGCTCGATGTGGGCCTGCGCCAGCGGATGGGCGATGGCCTGGTGCGAGCCGATGGGGGCCTTCCACACCTGCCGGGTGCGGGCGTAGGCCACGGCGGCGTCGAGCGCGAAGCGGCCCATGCCGATCGAGAAGGCGGCCGTCATGACGCGTTCGGGGTTGAGGCCCGCGAACAACTGCAGCAGCCCCGCGTCCTCGTCGCCGACGAGGGCGTCGGCGGGCAGCCGTACGTCGTCCATGTAGATGTGGAACTGCTTCTCCGGAGCCGACAGTTCCATGTCGATCGGCCGGAACTCGAAGCCGGGCGTCTCGCGCTCCACGACGAACAGGCACGGCTTGAGCGTGCCCGTGCGCGCGTCCTCGGTGCGGCCCACGATGAGCGTCGCGTCGGCGATGTCGACGCCGGAGACGAAGACCTTGCGGCCCGTCAGCAGCCAGTCCGAGCCGTCTCGGCGGGCCGTGGTGGTCAGCCGGTGCGAGTTGGAGCCCGCGTCCGGCTCGGTGATGCCGAACGCCATCCGGAGGGAGCCGTTCGCCAGGCCGGGCAGCCACCGGCGCTTCTGCTCCTCCGTGCCGAAGCGCGCGATGACCGTGCCGCAGATCGCCGGGGAGACGATGAGCAGCAGCAACGGGCAGCCCGCGGCGCCCAGTTCCTCCAGCACGATGGAGAGCTCGGCGAGGCCGCCGCCCCCGCCGCCGTGCTCCTCCGGCAGGTTGACGCCGAGGTAGCCGAGCGCGCCGGCCTCCTGCCACAGCTTGTCGGTGTGCCGCCCCTCGCGCACGGCGTCGAGGAAGTAGGAACGCCCGTAGCGGCGCCCCAGGTCGGAGACGGCCTTGCGCAGCGCGCGCCGCTCCTCGCTCTCCAGCAGGACGTTGTCGAAGGTGCCTGTCGGTCCGTGCACAGCGGGCGTACCGCTCATGGCGAGTCCTCTTCCTGAACGACGGCGAGTACGGCGCCGACGTCGACCTGGCGGCCGGCCTCGGCGTGCAGCGCGGTGAGCACACCGTCCGCCGGGGCGGCGACCCGGTGCTCCATCTTCATGGCCTCCAGCCACAGCAGCGGCTGGCCCGCCGCCACCTTGTCGCCGACGGCGACGTCCGCGACGCGCACCACCGTCCCCGGCATCGGGGCCAGCAGCGAGCCCGGCGCGAGCTGCGCGACCGGGTCGGGGAAGCGCGGCAGCGCGGTGAAGCGGTGGGCGCCCGACGGCCCGTCGACGCACACCTGGTCCGCGTAGACCGCGACGTCGAAGGCGCGGCGCACCCCGGCGACCTCCAGCACGACCCGCTCCGGCGCCCGCTCCAGCAGACGGACGTCCGGATGCCCCTCCGCGGTCAGGCCGTCACGGCCGAGCCGGTAGCGCACCTCGTACTCCGCGCCGCCCGGCTTGGCGCGGTAGGTCTTGGACTGCGGCGCCGACGGCACGTTGCGCCAGCCGCCCAGCGGGTGGCGTCCCGAGGCGTCGGCGAGCGCGGCGGCCAGGGCCGCCAGCCGCGCCGCGCCCCCGTCCTCGGCGGGCGCCGGGCCGAGGCGGTCCAGGAAGGCCGTGGACAGCCGCCCCGCGGCGAAGTCCTGGTCGCGCAGCACCCGTACGAGCAGCTCGCGGTTGGTCACCAGACCGTGCACCCGGGCCCGCTCCAGGGCGCCCGCGAGCAGCCGGAGCGCCTGGGCGCGGGTGGCGGCGTGGGCGACGACCTTGGCGAGCATCGCGTCGTAGTGCACGCCGATCCGGTCGCCGTCGCCGAAGCCCGCGTCCACCCGCAGCCCCGGCGCCCGCGGCAGCCGGAAGCGGTGCAGGACGCCGGTCTGCGGCTGCCAGTCGCGCGCCGGGTCCTCCGCGTACAGCCGGGCCTCGACCGCGTGCCCGGAGGGGACCGGGGGAGCGGCCGGGAGCCTCCCGCCCTCGGCGACCTCCAGTTGCAGCGCGACGAGGTCCACGCCGAAGACGCACTCGGTGACCGGGTGCTCCACCTGGAGGCGGGTGTTCATCTCCAGGAAGTACGGCCGGCCGTCCGGCGAGACCAGGAACTCCACCGTCCCCGCGCCGACGTAGCCGATGGCCCGCGCCGCCGCCTCGGCCGCCGTGTGCAGCGTCCGGCGCAGCTCGTCGGCGACGCCGGGCGCCGGGGTCTCCTCGATCACCTTCTGGTGGCGGCGCTGCACCGAGCAGTCGCGCTCGCCCAGCGTCCACACGGTGCCGTGGGTGTCCGCCAGGACCTGCACCTCGATGTGCCGGCCGTCCTCGACGTACGGCTCCAGGAACACCTCGCCGTCCCCGAAGGCGGACAGCGCCTCCGCGCGGGCGGCGGCGAGCTCCTGCTCCAGGGCGGCCGCCTCCCGGACGACGCGCATACCGCGTCCGCCGCCGCCCGCCGCCGCCTTGACCAGTACGGGCAGGTCGTCCGGCCCGGCCTCCAGCACCGGGACGCCGGCCTCGGCCATCAGGCGCTTGGCCCGGGTCTTGGAGCCCATCGCCTCGATGGCCTCGGGCGCGGGCCCGATCCAGGTCAGGCCCGCGGCGATGACGTCCCGCGCGAAGTCGGCGTTCTCCGACAGGAATCCGTATCCGGGGTGCACGGCGTCCGCGCCCGCCGCGAGGGCGGCCTTCACGATCAGGTCGCCGCGCAGATAGGTGTCGGCGGGCGCGTCCCCCGGCAGCCGCACGGCAGCGTCCGCCTCCCGTACGTGCAGGGCGGTCGCGTCCGCGTCCGAGTGGACGGCGACCGTGGCGATGCCCAGGTCGCGGCAGGTGCGGAAGACGCGGCGGGCGATCTCGCCGCGGTTGGCCACCAGCACTGATGCGATCACGGTCAGGTGCTCCTCACATCCGGAAGACGCCGAAGCCGCCGCGGGCGCCCTCGACCGGTGCGCTGTGGACCGCCGACAGGCACACGCCGAGCACCGTGCGGGTGTCGCGCGGGTCGATCACCCCGTCGTCGTACAGCCGCCCCGACAGGAACATCGGCAGGGACTCGGACTCGATCTGCTGCTCCACCATCGCCCTCAGCCCGGCGGCGGCCTCCTCGTCGAAGGGCAGGCCCCGGGCGGCCGCCGACTGCCGCGCCACGATGGTCAGCACGCCCGCGAGCTGCGTGGGGCCCATGACGGCCGACTTGGCGCTGGGCCAGGCGAACAGGAAGCGCGGGTCGTACGCTCGGCCGCACATGCCGTAGTGCCCCGCGCCGTAACTCGCGCCCATGAGCACCGAGATGTGCGGCACCCGCGAGTTGGAGACCGCGTTGATCATCATGGCGCCGTGCTTGATGATGCCGCCCTGCTCGTACTCGCGGCCCACCATGTACCCGGTGGTGTTGTGCAGGAACAGCAGCGGGATGTCGCGCTGGTTGGCGAGCTGGATGAACTGCGCGGCCTTCTGCGACTCGGCGCTGAACAGCACGCCCTGCGCGTTGGCCAGGATCCCGACGGGATAGCCGTGCACCCGTGCCCAGCCGGTCGCCAGGCTCGGCCCGTACAGCGGCTTGAACTCGTCGAACTCCGAGCCGTCCACGACCCGCGCGATGACGTCTCTCGGATCGAAAGGCGTCCTCAGGTCCGCGGGGACGATGTCCAGCAGCTCGTCCTCGTCGTACCGCGGCGGGTCGTAGCCGGCGGCCGGGGCGGGGCCCTGCTTGCGCCAGTTGAGCCGGGCGACCACGCGGCGGGCGGTGCGCAGCGCGCCGGGCTCGTCCGGCGCGAAGTAGTCCGCGAGCCCGGAGACGCGGGCGTGCATGTCGGCCCCGCCCAGCGACTCGTCGTCGCTCTCCTCGCCGGTGGCCATCTTCACCAGCGGCGGGCCGCCGAGGAACACCTTGGAGCGCTCCTTGACCATGATCACGTGGTCGGACATCCCGGGGACGTACGCGCCGCCGGCCGTCGAGTTGCCGAACACGACGGCGACGGTGGGGATGCCGGCCGCCGACAGCCGGGTCAGGTCGCGGAAGAGCGCGCCGCCCGGGATGAAGATCTCCTTCTGGCTGGGCAGGTCCGCGCCGCCCGACTCCACCAGGTTGACCAGCGGGAGGCGGTTGGTGAGCGCGATCTCGTTGGCCCGCAGGGCCTTCTTCAGCGTCCACGGGTTGCTCGCCCCGCCGCGCACCGTGGGGTCGTTGGCGGTGATCACGCACTCGGTGCCCTCGATCACGCCGATCCCGGTCACCAGCGACGCGCCGACCGGGTAGTCGCTGCCCCAGGCCGCGAGCGGCGACAGCTCCAGGAACGGGCTGTCCTGGTCCAGCAGCAGCTCCACCCGCTCCCGCGCCGCCAGCTTCCCCCGCGCACGGTGCCGGTCGACGTACTTGGGGCCGCCGCCCGCGAGCGCCTTGTCGTGCTCGGCCTCCAGCTCGGCCAGGCGTTCCAGCATGGTCGTACGGTTCTCGGTGCTCACGCCGTTCCTCCCTCACCCGGCCCGCGGCCCGCACCCGGCGGCCCCGCGAACGCCTGGGCGATGTCCAGCCAGCGGTCGGCGTCCGCGCCCTCGGCGCGCACGGCCAGGTCGGCACGGTGCCGGCGGCGGGTCGCCAGCAGGCACAGGTCCAGCGCCGGGCCCGTGACGCGCTGCGCGGCGTCCTGCGGGCCGTACGCCCACAGCGTGCCGTCGGGGGCGGTCAGCTCGACCCGGAACTCCTCGGCGGGCGGGGTCAGCCCGTTGACGAAGTACGCGTAGTCGCGGGCCCGTACGGCGATCCGCGCCACATGCCGCAGCCGCGCGGTCGGCGCCCGCCGTACGCCGAGGGCGTCCGCCACGTCCTCGCCGTGCGCCCAGCTCTCCATGAGCCGGGCCGAGGCCATGGACGCGGCGCTCATCGGCGGGCCGAACCAGGGGAAGCGCGTCCCGGGCGGCTGCGCCCGCAGCGCGGCCTGCAGTTCCGCCCGCCCCGAGCGCCAGCGTGCGAGGAGTTCGGCGGGCGGGAGAGCCACGCCCTCTACGGCGCCCTCGTCGACGAAGGTGTCGATCGCGGCGGCCGCCTTCTCCACCACGGAGCCGAAGCCCTCCGGGTCGGTGACCGCCAGCACGGACTGCCGGTCGGTCCACGCCAGATGGGCGATCTGGTGGGCGATCGTCCAGCCCGGGGCGGGCGTCGGCGCCGCCCAGGCGTCCCCGGGGAGCGGGGCGACCAGGGCGTCCAGGCCCTCGCTCTCGTCCCGCAGATCGTCCAGTACGGGTGTGGGGTCGGACAAAGGTCCCCCTGAATGACGCAGCGTCAGCGAAGCCGTGCGCGTCACAGGCTGGCACCGCGGCCGGAAACAATCAAGCGTGCTTGCATGATTTTCCGCCGGGGCCCGGTGCGGCGGACCGGAAGCCGCCTGATTGACTGCACGGGGCCGCCCGGCGATCCCGGGTCCGCGCCCGACGGCACACGGACAACCCGAGGTCCCATGCACGCCCTGTCACCACTGCTTTCCGGATTCGTCCCCATATGGGCGATCAGTGCGGTGGGTTACGCGGTCGGCCGAACCGGAGTGCTGGGACCGCATGCGGAGTCAGTGCTGGGGCGATTCGTTTTCAACGTCGCCATGCCGGCCGCCCTGTTCACCACGATCGCCGGAACGCCCCTGGACGCCTTCGTGAACACGTCCATGATCGCCTTCGCGGCCGGCACGGCTCTGGCGTGCCTGCTCGGGTTCGCCGTCAGCCGGTGGTTCTTCGGGCGGCGTCTGCCCGACCAGGCGATCGGCGGCATGGCGGCCGGGTACGTCAACTCCGCCAACCTCGGCATCCCGGTCGCGGTGCAGATCCTCGGCGACGCGTCGTTCGTCGCCCCGGTGCTGCTCTTCCAGGTGCTGCTGGTCACCCCGGTCATCCTCACCGTCCTCGACGCGGGCACCGGTGGCGGAGCCGGGCCGAGGCGGGAAGGCGGGCGGAGGCGGGGAGCCGGGAGTGCCGCCCGCCTGCTCCTGGTGCCGCTGCGGACCCCCGTCATCCTGGGCGCGGTTCTCGGCTGCGCGGTCTCCGCGGCCGGCTGGCGGCTCCCCGCCGCGCTCGGCCACTCGGTCGGGCTGCTCGGCGGCGCGGGTGTGCCGACCGCGCTGCTCACCCTGGGAATGTCGCTGCACGGCCGCCCGCCCGCCACCGGCGCGGCGTTCCGTGCGGAGGTCGGCGCCACCGTCCTCATCAAGACCCTCGTCCAGCCCCTGGCCGCGTTGGCGGTCGGCAGCCTCGTCCTGCACCTGCCGGCGCATCAGCTCTTCGCGGTGGTCGTCCTCTCCGCGCTGCCGAGCGCCCAGAACGTCTTCGTCTACGCCCGCCAGTACGACCTGAGCACGGCCCTCGCCCGCGACTCGGTCATGCTCTCCACGCTGCTCTCGATGGCCACCCTCTCCGTCGCGGCCTGGGTCCTCGGTCCCGCGCCGGCCTAGGCTCCCTCGTCGGCGCGTTCTCGTCCCGTCCCGCCGCCCGCGCCCCCGGGACGGAAATCCGGTGACGCCACGGCCCGCGCGCTGCCACGCTCGTGGCATGGAAGGTGTCGTGATCCGTGCCGCCCGCCCGGAGGAGCTGCCGCTCCTGGACGCGCTGGTCCTGCGGTCGAAGTCGCACTGGGTGGGCGGCCGCGTGGCGGACGTCCCCGATGTGACGCCGAAGCTGACGGCGGCGGACATCGCCTCCCGGCACGTCACCGTCGCGGAGCGGGACGGCGTGCCCGTCGGCTTCTACGCGCTCAACGAGCACGAGGACTATCTGGGGATCGGTCTGCTGTTCGTCGACCGCCCGTTCATCGGCACCGGCGTGGGGCGCCTGCTGTGGGGGCACTTGGCGGGGCGGGCGGTCGCGCTGGACGCGCGTCTGCTCGGGGTCGGCGCCGACCCGCGCGCCGAGGGCTTCTACCTGCGGATGGGCATGGTCAGGCGGCACGAGTTCGAGCACGACGGCGAGCGCCTGGTCTGGATGGTGGGCGAGGTCGCCACGGTGGCGGGCCGGCCGGCCCGCGACGGTGGGGCGCCTCCGGGGAGGCACCCCACCGCGGAGGACGGGTCCGTCAGGCGCGAGCGGCCCGCCGGGCCAGCAGGGCGTCCCTGCGCTCCTCGAACTTACGGGCCTGGCTGTCCAGCTCGCCCATGAAGAAGCCCAGTTCCTCCTGCGCCTTGAGGCCCTCGGGGCTGAGCCCCGAGGTCTCCAGCACCTTCAGGTGCCGCAGCACGGGCTGGAGCACGTCGTCGTGGTGGATGCGGAGGTTGTAGATGCCGCCGATGGCGATCCGCGCCGCGGAGCGCTCGAAACCGGGCATCCCGTGCCCCGGCATCCGGAAACCGACGACCACGTCGCGGATCGCCTGCATCGTCTGGTCCGGCGCCAGTTGCAGCGCCGCCGCCAGCAGGTTGCGGTAGAAGACCATGTGCAGGTTCTCGTCGGTCGCGATGCGCGCCAGCATGCGCTCGCACATCGCGTCGCCCGACTCGCGGCCGGTGTTGCGGTGCGAGATGCGGGTGGCCAGCTCCTGGAAGGCCACATAGGCCACCGAGTGCAGCATGCTGTGCGCGTTGTCGGACTCGAAGCCCTCCGACATGTGGTGCATGCGCAGCCGCTCCAGCTCCACCGGGTCGACGGCCCGCGTGGTGAGCAGGTAGTCGCGCATCACGATGGCGTGCCGGCCCTCCTCCGCGGTCCAGCGGTGCACCCAGGTGCCCCAGGCGCCGTCCCGGCCGAAGAGGGTGGCGATCTCGTGGTGGTAGCTGGGGAGGTTGTCCTCGGTGAGCAGATTGACCACCAGCGATATCCGGCCGATCTCGGTCACCTTGGACTGCTCCGGCGCCCAGGCCTCGCCGCCCATCACGCCGTCGAAGTCACGGCCCTGACTCCACGGGACGTACTCGTGCGGCATCCACTCCTTGGCCGCCTTTATGTGGCGGTTGATCTCGGTCTCGACGACCTCTTCCAAGGCGTACAGCAGCCTGGTGTCACTCCATGCTTCCGAACCGGCACTCTGGGACGGGGCAATGGTCACGCTGGGCTCCTGGCTGTTCGCGGAGAGTGCTTACGGAATCGTAAGTTACGAAACCGTAGGTTAGGTGACACTGAAAAGGCAACCCGCCGTCAGGCGTACAGGTTCCGCAGGCGAACGGACAGGCAGGTCACACAGCCCTCAAGCTTCTCGAACTCGCCGATGTCCACCGAAACGGGCTCATATCCCATGTCTGTCAGGAGTTCCGCGGTGCGCGGCGCGCTCGCCGCCATCAGCAGCCGGCCGCCGCCGAGCAGCACCACGTGCGCGCCCGGCTCCTCCGGCACCGGCAGGAAGCGGGGGAAGACCGACGGGTCGTCAACCAGCGGCGGATAACCGATGACCGTGCCGTCGGGCAGCGCCGTCACCGCCGACTTCAGGTGCAGCACCTTGGTGACGGGTACGGCGACCACCCGCGCCCCCATCGGCTCGAACGCGGACCGCAACTGCCGGACGCCCCCGTCGTCGGTGCGCCCGCCACGGCCCACGTACACGGTGTCCCCGACCTTCAGCACGTCCCCGCCGTCCAGCGTGCCCGGTTCGCGGACCCGTTCGACCGGGAGACCCAGCGCCGTGACCGCCGCCTCGGCCCCGGCCGTCTCCGGGCGCCGGGACACGGCACCGGACCGGGCGAGCAGCGCGACGCCGCGGAAGACGACCACCGCGTCCTCGACGAAGACCGCGTCCGGGCAGTCGTCGGCCGCCGGGACCTCCACCGTCTCCCAGCCGTGGGCGTGCAGCGCGGCCACGTACCCCTCCCACTGACGCGCCGCGAGCACGGTGTCGACGGGGGTGCGCCCGACACGGGTCACCAGCCCCTCCGCGAGGCGCGGACCCGGACGGCGGACGAGGGCCTTGTTGTCCGGCATCGTGCGTTCCCTCCCTTGGCCGGGGCCGCGTGAGCCCGTCCCGGGAGCCGTGCCCGGGCCGTGGGGCGCGAGCCCGCGGGGCGATACGATCGCAGCCTGATGAGTGCCACTCTTGTCGTCAAGGATCTCGCCGCCGGCCACGGGGACCGCGTGCTGTTCTCCGGCCTCGACCTCGTCGTCGCCCCCGGCGACGTCATCGGTCTGGTCGGGGCCAACGGTGCCGGGAAGTCGACGCTGCTGCGCATGCTCGCGGGCCTGAGCGCGCCCGAGCAGGGGCAGCTGCGGCTCAGCCCGCCCACCGCGACCGTCGGCCACCTCCCGCAGGAGCCCGAACGCCGCCCGGGCGAGACCGTACGGGCCTTCCTCGCCCGGCGCACCGGCGTGGCCGCCGCCCAGGCCGCGCTCGACACCGCCACCTTGGCGCTGGTCGACGGGGCGCCCGGCGCGGACGACGCCTACAACGACGGGCTGGAGCGCTGGCTCGCCCTCGGCGGCGCGGACCTCGACGAGCGGGCCGAGGAGGTCGGCGAGGCGCTCGGCCTCGGCGTCGGTCTCGACATGCCGATGACGTCCCTCTCCGGCGGGCAGGCCGCCCGCGCGGGCCTGGCGTCCCTGCTGCTGAGCCGTTACGACGTCTTCCTCCTGGACGAGCCCACCAACGACCTCGACCTGGACGGCCTGGAGCGCCTGGAGACCTTCGTCAAGGGCCTCAAGGCGGGCACCGTCCTGGTCAGCCACGACCGCGAGTTCCTGGCCCGCACCGTCAACCGCGTCGTCGAACTCGACCTCGCCCAGCAGGAGGTCAACACCTACGGCGGCGGCTACGCCTCCTACCTGGAGGAGCGCGAGACGGCGCGCCGGCACGCCCGAGAGGCGTACGACGAGTACGCCGACACCAAGACCGCCCTCGAATCCCGCGCCCGGATGCAGCGCAACTGGATGGAGCACGGCGTCCGCAACGCCCGACGCAAGGCGACCGACAACGACAAGATCGGCCGCAAGCTGCGCACCGAGTCCACCGAGAAGCAGGCCGCCAAGGCCCGGCAGACCCAGCGCATGATCGAACGCCTCGACGTCGTCGACGAGCCCCGCAAGGAGTGGGAGCTGCGCATGGAGATCGCCGCCGCGCCCCGTGCGGGCGCGGTCGTCGCCACGCTGCGCGGCGCGGAGGTCCGCCGCGGCCCCGAGTTCACCCTCGGACCGGTCGACCTGCAGATCGACTGGGCCGACCGGGTCGCCATCACCGGCGCCAACGGCTCAGGCAAGTCGACCCTCCTGGCCGCCCTCCTCGGCCGGGTGCCCCTCGACGAGGGCGCGTCCCACCTCGGCCCCGGAGTCGTCGTCGGCGAGGTCGACCAGGCCCGCAAGCTGTTCCTCGGCGGCGAGTCGCTGCTGGACGCCTTCGGAGCCGAGGTCCCCGACACGGCGCCCGCCGACGTCCGCACCCTGCTGGCCAAGTTCGGCCTCAAGGCGGCCCACGTGCTGCGCCCCGCCGCGAGCCTCTCCCCGGGCGAGCGCACCCGGGCCGCCCTCGCCCTCCTGCAGGGCCGCGGGGTCAACCTCCTCGTCCTCGACGAGCCCACCAACCACCTCGACCTGCCCGCCATCGAGCAGCTCGAGTCCGCGCTCGCCTCCTACGACGGCACCCTGCTGCTGGTCACCCACGACCGCCGCATGCTGGAGTCCGTCCACACCACCCGCCGCATCCGCGTCGACTCCGGCCGCGTCACCGAGCACTGACACCGCACCGCGGTCGCGCCCGGAACCCCCTCCCATGGGAAGATCGGCACCGTGACCGGGGTTGAACGGACGACCTGTGGTCCGTGCCCCGAAACGAGGAGATTCCGACGTGAGCATCTACGACATCCCCCTGCGCACCCTCACCGGTGAGCCCGCCTCCCTCGACGACCACCGGGGCAAGGCCCTGCTGATCGTCAACGTGGCCTCCAAGTGCGGTCTCACCCCGCAGTACGAGGGCCTGGAGCGGCTGCAGAAGCGGTATGCCGACCGGGGGTTCACCGTCCTGGGCTTCCCCAGCAACCAGTTCGCGGGCCAGGAGCCGGGCACGGCCGAGGAGATCGCGACCTTCTGCTCCGCGACCTACGGCGTGAGCTTTCCGCTCTACGAGAAGTCCGACGTCAACGGTGACCAGCGGCACCCGCTGTACGCGGCGCTGACCGAGACCGCCGACGCCGAGGGCCAGGCCGGCGACGTCCAGTGGAACTTCGAGAAGTTCCTCATCGGTGCCGACGGCCAGGTCGTCGGCCGCTTCCGCCCCCGCACCGAGCCCGAGGCCGACGAGATCGTCGCCGCCATCGAGGCGCAGCTCCCCGCTTGAGCCTGCGCGCGGCACTGACCCGCCTCGCCGTGCCGGCCGTCGTGGCCGGCACGGCGGCCGCGGTTCCCTGGCCGCCGCCCGTGCTGCCGGACCGCATGGCCGACACCGGCGGCGGCACCCAGCTGATCACCGCGGTCGCCGCCTCCCCGGAGGCCACCACCGGGACGCTGACCTGGTGGGACCGCCGCGACGGCCGCTGGGTCGCCGCGGGCTCCGCGGCCGCCCGTTTCGGCGGGGGCGGCCTCGTCGAGGGGCGCGACCGGGTGCAGAACACCTCGACCACCCCGGCCGGCCTGTACGACCTCCCGTTCGCGTTCGGCACCGAGCGGCAGCCCCCCGGTACGAGGACGCGGTACCTGGCGGTCACGGAGGACTCCTGGTGGTGCCAGGACAACGCCTCGGACGCCTACAACCGCTGGGTCGAACCCCTGCCCGAGGACTGCGCCCCCGAGGAGTCCGAGCACCTCGCCGACTTCGGGAAGCAGTACGCGCACGCCCTCGTCATCGGCTTCAACTACCGCCGCCCGGTCCGTGAACGCGGCGCCGGGATCTTCCTCCACGTGAACGGCCGCGCCGCCACGGCGGGTTGCGTCTCGGTCCCGGCCGGCGTCATGCGCCGCGTCCTGGCCTGGGCCGACCCCGGCCGCCACCCCCACATCGCGATCGGCACGGAGTCGGGCCCGACCGCGATCACGCGGCGGGACCCGTCGTCCACCTAGCTCCCCCGGCCGACCACCGGGAGGGACCGCGACGACAGGGCCCACGGCCGTACCGGGACACCCGCGGCCGATAGGCTGAGCAGGGGGAGGCGACGGCCCGACACCCCGCTGGCCTGCGTCTTTTCCCGACGCCGAGATCGCTCTCGTCCCGTGAGGATGCCCGTGCTGCTCCGTGGCCCCGGCCGCCGACCCGTCGCCCTGCCGTCCTGGCTGGCCCATCCGCTGCGCTGGCAGCGGGGGCCGGTGCCGTGGCCGGCCGTGCTGCGCGGGGCCCTCGCGGCCGGGCCGCTGCTCGCGCTGGGGATCGGGCTGGGACGCCCCGAGATCGGGGTGCTGGCCGGGCTCGGGGCGCTGTTCGCGGGCTTCAACGACCTTCCCGGCACCCGCAGGACGGCCGTCGTCCACATCGGGCTGCCCGCGCTCGTCGCCGCGCTGGGCGTGCTGGTGGGCGCCGTGACGCAGAACGCCCTGACCGGCTGGTGGGTGCTGCCGGTGCTGTTCGCCTCGGGCGCGGCGTCGGGCGCGGTCAGCGTGGTCGGCCCGGTCTGTTCACGGGCCGCCATGCAGGGGCTGGCCGCCACCGTGATCGGGACGGGACTGCCGCTGCCCGGCGGGACCGGCTCCAAGGCGCTGTACTTCCTCGCCGGGGCCGGCTGGCTGCTCCTGCTGCGGCTCGTCCTGCGCCCGCCGCGCCCGCTCGGCGGCGCGCTGGAAGGCGAGCGCGCCTCGCTGGCCCGGATCTTCGACGCCCTCGCCGACGCCCTCGACGCCGTCGGCGGGCCCGGCCCGGAGGCCGCACGGCGGCGGCTGAGCGCCGCCCTGGACCGCGGAGACGAGGCCGTCCGGCTGCGCCGGCTCAGCCGGCGGGTGCTGCGCAGGCCCGCACGCCCCGACGAACTGCTGCTCGCGGAGCGCTTCGGCGTGGCCACCGAGCTGACCGACGCCGCAGCCGCCCTGCTCTGGGAGGCCCGGCCCCTGCCGCCGCGGAGCGGGGACGGCCCGCGACGGCTCGCCACGGCCGTACGGACGGGAGCACCGCCCGGCCCGCTGCCGGCGCCGGAGTCGACCACCCCGGCCCGCGCCGCCTTCGACGCCATGATGCTGCACGCCTCCGTCGTCTTCGCCCGCACGGCCCCGGACACGGACCGCGCCGAGGACGCCGCACCGCTCCCCGCCCGCGGGTCGGCGCCGATGCTGCGCCGTCGCGTCCTCGGACCGGTGGGCCGCGAGTACGGCCTGAGGGTCGCCGTGTGCGTCACCGCCAGCGCGGCCGTGGCCGTGGCCCTGCGCGCGGACCACTGGTACTGGCTGCC
This sequence comes from Actinacidiphila glaucinigra, assembly GCF_900188405.1. GTDB lineage: Bacteria > Actinomycetota > Actinomycetes > Streptomycetales > Streptomycetaceae > Actinacidiphila > Actinacidiphila glaucinigra. The sequence continues at coordinate 144,662 of NZ_FZOF01000020.1, forward strand.
GCTCACGGCCGCGTTCCTGGTGAAGCCCGACATCGGCCCGCTGTTCTCCCGGGTCGTCAACCGCTTCTTCGGCACGGCGCTCGGCGTACTGGTCTTCGCGGCGCTCGCGGCGCCCCTGGACGGCGGGATCTGGTGGACCGCGGTCTGCGCCTCCGTGGCGGGCGCGCTCCTCCCGTTCGCGGCCCGGCACTTCGCGCTCCAGACCGCCGCCGTCACGATCATGGTGCTGGCGTTCGTCTGGGTCGGAGGCGACACCCAGGCGGCCCTGTCCAGGCTGCTGGACACCGCGATCGCGTGCGCGATCGTCGTCGTCGTGGGCCACCTCCCACGGCTCACCGACCACAGCGCCCGCGTCGGCCACCTGCTGGCCGTCGCCCAGCGGCGCACCCGGGACTACCTCGACCACGTCCTGACCGTGCCCGCCGGTGAGCGGCCCGAGGAGCGCAGAGTGCTGCGCCGGGCGGCCTACAGCGCCCTGGGCGAGGCCCGCGTCGCCGCCGAGACCCTCGCCGCCGAGCTGCCCTCCCGGCGCGGCGGCAACGGCGACTGGTTCCGCGTGGTCGCCGCCTCGGAGCGGATCGTGGACGCGACCACCGCCTGCGTCCTCCGGATGGAGCAAGGCGCCCCGCGTCCGTCGGCCCACGAGGGAGCCCAGGTGGTCGCCGCGCTCACGGCGGTCGCCGAGACCCTGGACGGCCGGCCCCCCGCCGCGGGTCCCCCGGAGCTCCCCGCGACGCCCGAGTGCGAGACCATCGCCGACGTCGTCGCCGAGCTGCACCTCATCCGCGACCTCGTGACGAGCCTGCACCTGCCCGAGCGGGGCGGGAGTGCCGCACCGCGCCCCGTCGCGACCTCTCCGGCCGGAGGCCGGGAACCGAGTGCGGACAATCGTCGCGATCAAGACAGGTGAGGGGCTAAGGTCGGGCCAGTCGGCGACACCGGGAGGTTGACGAGGTGGCCGTATTCCTGCTCGGGGTGGGGGCCGCTTGCTGTCTGGGGCTCGGCTTCGTCCTCCAGCAGCTGGCCGCCCAGCGCGCTCCCCTGTCCGACTTCCTCTCCTTCAGGCTGCTGCTGGACCTCATGCGGATGCCGCAGTGGCTGCTCGGCGTCCTCCTGATGATCTGCGGCATGGTGCTCAGCGCCCTCGCGCTCACCAAGGGCGAGGTCTCCCTCGTCGAGCCGCTGACCGCGACCAACCTGCTCTTCGCGATGGCGCTCTCGCGCCGCCTCACCGGCCAGAGACTCGGATGGCACGGCTGGTCGGGCGTGGCGCTGCTGGCGCTCGGCGTGACGGCGTTCATCGTGGCGGGCCGCCCCTCGGGCGGCGGACCGCCCGCGGGGGCGCTGCGCCACTGGCTGGTGGTCGGCGTCGTCGTCGGCCTGGCACTGCTCCTGGTCGCCTGCGCACGGCGGCTGCGCCCCTCACCGGAGGCGACGGTGCTGGCACTCGCCGCGGGCCTGCTCTACGGCCTCCAGGACGCCCTGACCCGGATCTCCGGTCAGGTGGCCGAGGACGAGGGCGTCGGGGCTCTCTTCACGCAGTGGCAGCCGTACGCCGTCGTCGTGATGGGCCTGACCGGGCTGATGCTGGTGCAGAGCGCGTTCGAGACGGCCCCGCTGCGCATGTCGCTGCCCGCGCTGACGGCCGCCCAGCCGCTGGCCGGTATCGCCTGCGGCGTCGGCTTCCTCGGCGACCGCGTACGGGTCACGCCCGGCGCGCTGGCCTGGGAGGCGGCGGGGCTCGCCGCGATCGCCGTGGGGGTCGTGCTGCTGGGCCGGCATCCGGCGATGCCCTGCGCGCACGGCACCTCCCGGAAGGACGCGGCCGGCGTCGGCGGCTCGGGCGAGGAGCCCGTCAGGATCGTCCGGTGACCCGCCTGAGCCGCTGCCCACCGCCGTCGCCCGGTCCGCTCACCCCGTGAGCAGCCGGGCGACCGTCGCGATCGGCGGCCACGACCACTGACCGGCGCGCGCCACCAGGAAGTGCCGCCGCGTGCCCACCAGCGGGTCCAGCGGACGGGTCACCACGTCGTCCCGCTGCCGCTCCACCCCTGACTCGGCGAGCAGCGCCACACCGAGCCCCGCCCCGGTGAGCAGGTTCACCAGGTGCAGGCTGTCGACCCGGTGGACGATCCGCGGGGTGAAGCCGGCCATCGCGCACACCCGCTGCACCAGCTCGTCGTCGTCGCTGCCGCGCGAGTTGGTGATCCACCCCGCCCCGGACAGCCTGCTCAGCCCGGACAGCGGCACCGGCCCGCCCGGCCCCGGGTCGCCGGCGTGCCCGCCCGGCAGCAGGAGCACCATCGGCTGCGTGGCGAACTGCCGGGCGCTGAGACCGTCCGGCACCGGGCGCGGCACCAGGCTGTAGTCGTAGACGATCCCGAGGTCGACGTCCCCGGACAGCAGCAGCGCCAGGGTCTGCTCCGGCTCGTGCTCGTACAGCTGCACCTCGACGCGCGGGTGCTCCGCGCGGAGCCGCCCGAGCGCGGGCACGACCGTGGGTTCGACGGCGCTGACGAAGCTCGCCAGCCGCACCCGGCCGGCCGGGCCGGACTCCCCGCGCAGCTCCGCCCGGGCCTCCTCGACGGCCGACAGGATTCCCACGGCGTGCGCGACCAGGCGCTCACCCGCAGGGGTGAGCCGCACCCGGCGGCCGACCGGGGTGAGCAGCCGGGTGCCCACCTCCTGCTCCAGAACCGCGAGGTGCTTGGAGACCGCCGAGGTGCCGTATCCGGTGCGCTCGGCGACGGCGGCCATGGTGCCCACGCGGCTCAGCTCGACCAGCAGGCGCAGCCGGCCGAGATCGGGGAGCTGGTCGGACGCATCCATCATCCACTGATCGTAAACAATGCGTCCGCCAATGACTCGTGGACAGAAACAACGGACGGCGTGTCCAATGAGTCCCGTGTCCGAGCCGCATACTTTTACATCCCGCCGCATACCTGGTGCCGTACTGATCCTGGCCGCGATGACCGTGCTGCACACCGGCAGCGCCCTGACGACGGAACTCTTCGACGACATCGGCCCGGCCGGCACCACGTGGCTGCGCGTCGGCGTCGCCGCGCTGCTGCTGCTCGCCTTCACGGGCCGCTCGCTGTGGCCCGTGCTGCGCGCGGCCCAGCCCCGTGACCTGACGGCCGTCGTCCTGCTCGGCGCGGTCAGCGGCGCCATGATGCTGCTCTTCTCGGAGGCCGCCGCGCGCATCCCGCTGGGCACCGCGACCGCGCTGGAGTTCCTCGGGCCGCTCGCCGTCGCCGTCGCCTCCCTGCGGCAGCGACGCGAACTCGCCTGGCTGCTGCTCGCGGCGGCCGGCGTCCTGTGCCTCACCTCGCCGTGGCAGGGCGGGGCCGACCTCGCGGGAGTCCTGTTCGGGGTCGCCTCCGGCGCGTGCTGGGCGCTGTACGTGATCGGCACCCAGCACGTCGGCAGCCGCTTCTCGGCGCAGCACGGCCTCGCCGTCTCGCTCGGAGTCGCCACGGTGTTCACCGCGCCCTTCGGGGCCCCGGGCGTGGTGTCCGGCGCCACGTGGCAGGTCGTCGCGGCGGTCGCGGGCATCGCCGTCCTGATGCCGCTGGTGCCCTTCCTCCTGGAGATGAAGGCCCTCCAACGGATCGGCAGGACCGCCTACGGCACCCTCGCGGGCATGGAGCCAGCGGTCAGCCTGCTCGCCGCGCTGGTACTGGTCTCCCAGGTGCCGACCGCCCTCCAGGCGGCGGGGACGGCCCTGGTGGTGGTCGCGGGCGTGGGCGCCGCCCGCGGCGAGAAGCGCGCGGCGGGCCGTACCGGGGCGGAGGTCGCCCGCGGCGAAGTCCCCGCCCCGGCCCCCGCTCCCGCCCCGGCCCCGGCCGCCCCCGCACTCTGACCCCGGCACGGTGGCAGGCGGGGGCTCCGCCGCTCGTCTCCCCCAGCCGAAGGCTGGGGGGACCCCATGGGATCACCCCGCCCACACCCCCTCCGGTCGTGTGGGCGACTGACGGCCAGCGGGGGTGAGAAGGCGGTCCGGGGTTGCCGCAAGTGCCCTACTCACCCTCCGCCGGTCGTCATGCGCCCATACAAAAGGGAGGGGGTGTGGCGGGGTGCGCCCGGAAACGACGAGCGGCGGACCCGGGCGCCGAATGACGCGAGGCCAAACCGCGAGCGTTCTGGGGGTCCCCCCGGCCGGAGGTTGGGGGAGTGCGCCGGCGCGGCACCGACCCCACAACAACGTGCGCAGGCCCGCACTGACCGCGCCGGATGGGGTTCCCCCCGGCCGAAGGCTGGGGGAGGGCGGGAGGGCGGGGGACAGCCCCCCGCAGGCGCAAACTACCCGCACACGACAACCGGGGCGCCGAACTCCCCGCCCCGGCCCCGGCCGCCCATGAGCCCGGCACGATGGCGGGGCCTTGCCCGGGTGCACATGTCGACGTGTCGACCGACGCCGTCAGGTGCGGGGCAGGCCACCGCGCCCGTTCCGGCGGCCCCGCCGCCTCAGCTCTTGCCGAAGTGCTCCAGCGGGAAGCCGCCGTTGCCCAGGACGCGGTGGGTGAGGGCGCCGGCGAGCGTGGTGAGGCGGTCGACGGCGGCGGCCCCGAGGTGCTCGTAGGGCGAGCGGTCGAGGCGGTCGGTCACGCCCTCGATCTCGCGGCGCAGTTCGACGCCGCGGTCCGTGAGGTCGCCGCCCGCGTCGAGGAGGCCGCGTTCGCGGAGCCCCTCCTGGGCCGCGGCCCAGTCCTGGGCTGACCAGCCGCGGCTGCGCTGCACGAAGCCCGGGGTGAAGCCCTTGCCGGTGGCGGTGTGGGTCACCAGGGCCTCCAGCCCGTTCAGGCCCGCCGCGGCGAGGGCCGCCAGGTGCCCGTCGCCGCGGTGCTCGCGCAGCAGGGTGGCGGCGTGCCAGAGCGCGAGGTGGGGCTGCTCCGGCACCGGCAGGTCCGCGTTGGCGGCGTAGAGGGGCCTGGCCTCGCGGGTGCAGGCCTCGGTGGCGCGCAGTGCGAGGCGCGCGGCCTCGGCGAGGTCGGCGGAAGCGATGACCTCCGGTCCCAGCAGCCGCGTCAGCACGGCGTCGGCGACGCGCAGCCGGGTCTCGACGACCGCTTCCGGCGACGCGATGCCCCAGGCGCGCGGGATGACCGGGGCGATGATCGCGTGGTTGAAGTTGTAGAAGGTGGCGGTGACCGTCCCCGCCGCGACGGCGCCCAGCGGGGCGGCCCGCCCGGCGAAGTAGGCCATGGCGCCGCGCTCCAGACCGAGGGCGGTGAGTTCGCGGTCGTACTCGGGCGAGAAGTACACGACCGAGTGCAGCGGGTTGAGGGCGTTGTGGCAGCGCCGGCCCGCGCGCGGCTCCAGCGCGGGCGTGGTGGGGGCGGTGTCGGTCATGCCAGCAGGTTACCGACCGGTCGGCATGTCGCCGAGACCCGGACCGCCGAAACACCGATTCCGTCGCCCGGGCCAAGACCGCCACTGATTCCGTGGAAGGCGTGACATCGCACGGCCGATATGGCTAGCCTCGGCGCCCGGAAACCGCCAACCCTTCGGAGGCCCCGCCCATGCCAGCCCCCGACCGCACCCTCCCCGTGACCGACCGCACCCGCCACCGCCGCCTCCGCGAGCAGGGCAGCGTCTCCCGCGACGACCTGGACGCCGTACTGGGCGCGGGATTCGTCTGCCACCTCGCCGTCGTCGTCGACGGCACGCCGCTCGCCGTGCCCACCGTGTACGGGTACGACGCCGCCGCGGCCACCCTGTACCTGCACGGCTCCGTGGCGAGCCGCAGCCTGCGCCCGGCCCCGGGCGCCCCGGTGTGCGTCACGGTGACCCATGTGGACGGCCTGGTCCTGGCCCGTTCCGTCTTCGAGCACGGCGTCAACTACCGCAGCGCGATGGTCCTCGGCACGCCCCGCCCCGTCACCGACCCCGGGGAGAAGCTGCACGGACTGCGCGTGCTCACCGAGCAGTGCGCGCCGGGGCAGTGGGACCACGCCCGCCGGCCGGACCGCCGCGAACTCGCCGCGACGACGCTGCTTGCGCTGGCCGCCGACGAGGCCTCGGTCAAGCTCCGCTGCGGCCCGCCCGACGACGGCGAAGGGCCCGACGCCGCGCTGCCCGTGTGGGCGGGCGTCCTGCCGCTCACCACCGCGTGGGGCACCCCCGTCGCCGACCCGGCGCTGCGCGACGGCGTGCCGCTGCCGCCGCACCTGGCGGTCCTCGCTAGCCCTCCACCGTCCACGTGAAACGGGGTTCACGGCCCTCCAGGAACGCGGCCACGCCCTCCGCCGTGTCCTTGCTGCCCTCCGCCTGGCGGGCCCAGTGCCCGACGCGTGCCGGGTCGAGTCCGGGCGCGGTGAACTCCTTGGCGGCCGCCTGCGTCAGCAGCGACCGCGAGGCCAGCACCCCGGCGAACTCCTCCACCCGCTTGTCGAGCTCGTCCTCCGCCAGCACCTCGTCCACCAGCCCCGTCCGCAGCGCACGATCGTGGCCGATCAGCTCCGCGGAGAACAGCAGGTGCTTCGCCGTCGCCGGTCCGACCAGGCCCATGAGCCGTCGCGTGGAGGACGCCGGGTAGACGATGCCCAGCCGGGCCGGCGTGACCCCGAAGCGCGCGCCCTCCGCGGCGAACCGCAGGTCGCAGGCGGCCGCGAGCTGGCAGCCGCCGCCCACGCAGAAACCCCGGATCGCGGCCAGCGTCGGCTTCGGGAACGCCGCGAGCGCCTCCTCCGCCTCCACCGCGGCACTCTGCGTCGCGCCGGGGCCGCCGGCCGGATCGCGCAGCCCGGAGATGTCCGCGCCGGCGCAGAAGGTGCCGCCGGCCCCGGTGAGCACCAGGACGCGCACGGCCGGGTCCGCCGCGAGCCCGTCGAGCAGGCCGGGCAGATCCCGCCACATCGCCACGGTCATCGCGTTGCGCTTGGCCGGATTGCTGATCGTCACAGTGGCGGTGGCGCCCACCGTCTCCACCACCAGGCCCGGCCCGGACGGCTCGGACATGCCCGCATCCCTCGTCTCGTCGTCGTCCCGGCCGGCGAAGATCGCCGAAGCCGCCGGACGGGGATCCTATCCCGGTCCGTGCCACGGCAAATCGGGTATATGAGCTGTAGTTCCCGACTGGCTTCCGACGAGCGCGAGGAGGCGGCGGCCATGGCCCCGTTCAAGGGACGCAAGAAGCATCCGGAGCCCCCGGAGGCCGGGATCAAGCGCAGCTTCGGCTGGGTCGCCGCGCTGGGCGCGATCCTGGTCGTGGGCGGCCTGGTCGGGCTGTTCTACGTGGGCTTCGCGACCATCACCTCGATGCTGCTCTTCGGCTGGCTGCTGCTGGTCGGCGGCGTCGTCGGCCTGGTCCAGGCGGTGCAGAACCGCAACACCAACTTCTTCTGGCTCGCTCTGGTCGTCGCGGCCCTCTACATCGCCGCCGGGGTCGTCGTGATCCGCAATCCCGAGCAGACGGCGGCCGCCCTGACGATGTTCGCGGCGCTGCTCTTCCTGACCGGTGGGATCTTCCGCCTCTTCGGCGGCATGGTGGTGCGCGGGCCGCACATGGTGTGGACGCTCATCCAGGGCGCCATCGGCATCCTGCTGGCGATCCTGGTCCTGGGCAACTGGCCGGAGAGCAGTCTCTACGTCATCGGCGCCTTCTTCTCGCTGGCGCTGCTGTTCGACGGCCTGGGCCTGCTCGGCGCGGGTCTGGGCGGCCGGCGGATCGTCGGAATGGTCGCCGATGCCCGGGACGCCCCGCTGACCCGTCAGTGAAGCGGAACGGCCGGATCAGTAGAGCTCACTGGACTGGCACGTCCGATCGCCATGGGTCGGACGTGATCGAAAGATGTGGATTTACGGTCAGCGGCTCGGGGTGGGCCCCTTGCCTGCCGACACTCGATCCGTGAGGCGAACCCCGTCGCCGCCGCGGGCGGCCCTCGGGAGCCGCGGGGTGTATCGCGTGAATGCGAGGGTGAAGACCGCCATGGACGTACGCGGGAGCGTCCCGCCCCCCGATCCGGTGCCCCCGGTGGCGCCGGATGTCCCGCGCCCCTACGAGGGCGTGTGGCGCTTCACGGCCCCCGCGCTGGACTCCTCGGTGCCGCAGGCCCGGCACGCGGTACGCGAGCTCGTCGTCCGCCAGGGCGTGCCGGTCGGCGACGAACTGCTGCACGGCCTGCTGCTGATCGTCTCCGAACTCGTCACCAACGCGGTGCGGCACGCCGCGCTGCTCTCCCCGGAGATCGCGGTGGAGTTCGCCGTGGGCGTCGACTGGGTACGGGTGGCCGTCGAGGACAACCACCCGTACCGGCCGAAGGCCCTCCAGGTCGACGACGCCGACACCGGGGGGCGCGGTCTGCTGCTGGTCAAGACGGTGACCGCCGAGGCGGGCGGGATGTGCGACGTCCAGCAGACGACGACCGGCGGCAAGGTCATCTGGGCCGCGCTGCCGCTGCCGCCCGGCGCGGTGCACTGACCGCGGGGACCGCGCGGGCCGGGCTACCAGCCCGCGTCGCCCGTCAGCTCGCGCACCGCGGGCAGCGCGGCCTCGAGCACGGTCGGGAACCAGGCCGAGAACGGCCCGGCGGCGCGGAGCGCGGCGAGCTCGGCGGGCGACACGAAGGCGGTCTCGCCGATCTCCTCCGGATCCGGGTCCAGGGGTGCTGTCACCACGCCGACGAAGAGGTGGTTGTACTCCTGCTCGACCAGCCCCGACGCCGGGTCCGGGTGGTTGTAGCGGACCGTGCCGGCCTCCCGCATCAGCGCGGGCGCCACGCCGAGTTCCTCGGCGGTGCGGCGCGCGGCGGCGACGAAGGGCGGTTCGCCGGGGTAGGGGTGGCCGCAGCAGGTGTTCGACCACACGCCGGGCGAGTGGTACTTCCCCGCGGCCCGGCGCTGCAGCAGCAGCCGGCCCTCCGTGTCGAAGAGGAAGACCGAGAACGCCCGATGGAGCCGCCCCGGCGGCAGGTGGGCCGACAGCTTCTCCGCGGTGCCGATCGTCGCGCCGGTCTCGTCGACCAGCTCGAGGAGGATCGGCGCCGGGGCACCGTTGGAGGAGGGGTCCGCGGCGGGTGTGCGGGGCCGGTCGGCGGCGGGGCTTGTGGGCATGGCCATCCTTTGCTTCGACGACAAGACCTCAGTCTGCCTCACGCGGGGACGCCCGGTGTGGTTGCAGCGTGTTTGCATATCGTCACACTGAGTGCCCGATGCGATGCCGCTCAGGACGCTCCCTCAGTGGCACAACCGCGCCTCGTGCTCCGCGTGCCCCACCGGCTCCAGCTGGAAGGTGCAGTGCTGCACGTCGAAGTGGGTGCCGAGACAGCCCTGCAGGTCGTGCAGCATCTTCTCGTGGCCGACCGCGTCCAGGACGTCCCGGCTCACCACGACGTGCGCCGAGAGCACCGGCATCCCCGAGGTGATCGTCCACACGTGCAGGTCGTGCAGCCCCGCCACCCCGGGCAGCGCCAGGATGTGCGCGCGTACGTCGGCCATGTCCACGTCCTTGGGCGCGGCCTCCAGCAGGACGTCGATCGCCTCGCGCAGCAGTTTCCACGTCCGCGGGACGATCATCAGGCCGATCAGGATCGAGGCGACCGGGTCCGCCCGCTGCCAGCCGGTGACCAGGATCACCAGCGCCGCCACGACCACGGCCAGTGAGCCCAGGGCGTCCGCCATGACCTCAAGGAAGGCACCCCGGACGTTGAGGCTCTCGCGCTGCCCGCGCATCAGCAGCAGCAGGGACACCGAGTTCGCCACCAGGCCGATCGCGCCGAAGACGACGGTGAGCCCGCCCTCGACCTCGGTGGGTGTGATGAGCCGGCGGACCGCCTCGTAGAAGATGAAGGCACCCACGCCGAACAGCAGCACCGCGTTGGCCACCGCCGACAGGATCTCGGCGCGCGCCAGCCCGAAGGTGCGGCGCTCGCTCGGCGGGCGGTTGGCGAAGTGGATGGCGACCAGCGCCATCGCCAGGCCCGCCGCGTCGGTGGCCATGTGCCCGGCGTCGGCGAGCAGGGCGAGCGATCCGGTCAGCGCGCTGCCCGCGACCTCCGCCACGAGGATCAGCAGCGTGATGCCGAGCGCCATGCGCAGCCGCCCGCGGTACGCGGCGGCCGCCGTGCCCGTGGGTACGGACCCCGGCCCGTGCGGGTGGCCGTGGCCGTGCGCGTGTCCTGCGCCCATCGCCCGACACTCCCGTCCGTCGCCCCCCGCGCGACGGCGTGCCCGCGCGCGGAGACCGGCGAGCCCAGTGAACAACGGTCACCGTCCGTGGGCAACTCGCCGCTGGTGACCGCTGTCAGCGGTGGTGACCTGCGGCGATGGGCCACGGCTCCACCGCGGGGGAACGATCGTGGTCAGGCGCCCCGCGCCTCCGGGTGGTGCAGGCACCAGCCCTGCCACGCGGACTCGACCATCTCGCGGACGCCGCGGCCGGCCGCCCAGCCCAGTTCCCGGCGGATCAGCTCGGACGAGGCGACCACGCTCGCCGGGTCGCCGGCGCGCCGCGGCATGATCACCGGCTCGACGTCCTTGCGGCCGGTGACCTCCAGGACGATGTCGATCAGCTCCCGGACGGAGACGCCCTCGCCGCGTCCGATGTTCACCGTCAGGTCGGCGCCGCCGCCGTCCCGCTCGCCGACCCAGCGGGCCGCCGCGAGATGGGCGTCCGCCAGGTCCTCGACGTGGATGTAGTCGCGCACGCACGTGCCGTCAGGCGTCGGGTAGTCGTCCCCGAAGATCTGCGGGGCCTCGCCCCTGGTCAGCTTGTCGAAGACCATCGGGACGATGTTGAACACCCCGGTGTCGGCGAGCCGGGGCTCGGCCGCCCCCGCGACGTTGAAGTAGCGCAGGCAGGCGGTGGAGATCCCGTGCGCCCGCCCGGCCGCGCGGACGAGCCACTCGCCGGCCAGCTTGGTCTCGCCGTACGGGCTCAGCGGCAGGCAGGGCGTGGACTCGGTCACCAGCGGCACGTCGGGCAGGCCGTACACGGCGGCGGAGGAGGAGAAGACGAAGCGGCCGACGCCGGCGTCCGCCACCGCCTCCAGCAACGTCCCGAGGCCGCCCAGGTTCTCCCGGTAGTAGCGCAGCGGCTGCTCCACCGACTCGCCGACCTGCTTCCTGGCGGCCAGGTGCACCACACCCGTCACGCCCTGCTCGGCGATCGCGCGGTCCAGCACGGCGCGGTCCAGGACGGAGCCGGTCACCACCGGGACGTCCGCGGGCACCCTGGCGGGTACACCGGACGAGCCGTCGTCGAGCACGACCACGCGCTCGCCCGCCCGGCTCATCGCCCGCACCACGTGAGATCCGATGAAGCCGGCCCCGCCGGTGATCAACCAAGTCATGGCGCCACCCTAGTGGCTCGGTGCACGGCCGGGTGAGTGCGGATCCGGCCCCCCTCGGAGGTCACCGGGGCGGGGCGAGACCGACAGGGCACGGACGCTCGCAGCGCCGTCGGCGCCCTGTCCCGGCTGGTCACCCGCAAGGGCGGCAACCCGGACGTCCGCAGGGTGCACGCGGTGCGGGGTGGCGGCTTCGCCGCCCACCCGCGGCGAGGCGATCGGTCTGATCGGCTCCAACGACTCGGGCAAGTCCACATGCTCAGGGACGAGTCCCGCACGCCGGCGGCGGCCGGCCGTCCTGCGGTGGGCGCTCCCGGCACTCACCGTGACCCCCGCTCCACGCGGTGTACCGGGCGTTGTCGATCGCCCGCGTGATCAACCATGATGATCACGCCCAGCGGCCCATCACAGGGGAAACGGCCGGTGAACGGAGCCTTCCGGGAATCCGATAGCCTCTGCCGACACGGCCCCCCGCGGCGCGTCGCACCCGTGCGGCGGCGTCCCCGTCGGCGCCGAGCACACTCGCAAGTCCAGGGAGATGAGTCCTTCTGTCGACCGCCATCCTCGCCGGTCCGCCGGTCGCGATGTCGCCGATCGAGGGCGACCTGCGGAACCTCGGCTTCGAGGTCGTCACCGCGGAGGACGCCGCCTCGCTCGCCACGTACCTGCAGGCAGTCCCCGCGGCCGAGCGCGTCGCCGTGGTCGACCCCCGCCTCGTCGGGCACGTGCACGCACTGCGCCTCGGGCTGACCGACCCCCGCTTCGACGCCTCCGCCCTGCCCGGCGCCGTCTCGGTGCGCCCCACCGCCCGCGCCGCCCTGGTGCGGGCCGTCGCGGAGACCGGGGAGGAGGGCGAGGGCGAGACCCTCGCCGACCGGCTCGCCGGGCGGATGGAGAAGGACGGCGTGCCCGTCCACCGTCCCGAGCTCGGTGTCCTGGTCGCGACCGTCCCGGCCGACGCCACGGGTCGCGCCGGCGCCGCGGCGGCCGTCGCCGCCGTCGACGACGAGGCGGTGCGGCTGCGCAGCGCCGTGAAGTCCCGCGACGGCTTCTTCACCACGTTCTTCATCAGCCCCTACTCCCGCTACATCGCGCGCTGGTGCGCCCGCCGCGGGCTCACCCCGAACCAGGTGACGACCGCCTCGCTGCTGGTGGCCGTGATCGCGGCCGGCTGCGCGGCCACCGGGACCCGGCCGGGCTTCGTCGCCGCGGGCGCGCTGCTGCTGGCGTCCTTCGTCCTGGACTGCACCGACGGCCAGCTGGCCCGCTACTCGCTGCAGTACTCCACGCTCGGCGCCTGGCTGGACGCGACCTTCGACCGCGCCAAGGAGTACGCCTACTACGCGGGCCTGGCGCTCGGCGCGGCCCGCGGCGGCGACGACGTCTGGGCGCTGGCGCTCGGCGCCATGGTGCTGCAGACCTGCCGCCATGTCGTGGACTTCGCCTTCGCCGAGACCGACCAGGACGCCCGGGCCGGTGCCGCGGTGCTCTCCCGCACGCTCGACCGCGTCGGCTGGACGGTGTGGCTGCGCCGCATGATCGTGCTGCCCATCGGCGAACGCTGGGCGCTGATCGCGGTGCTCACGGCGGTGACCACGCCGCGCATCACCCTCACCGTGCTCATCGTCGCCTCCGGGCTCGCCGCCTGCTACACCACGGTCGGCCGCGTGCTGCGCTCCGTGCGCCGCAGGACGCCCTCGGGCGACGCCGCCGCCCGGGCGCTGGCCGACCTCGCCGACAGCGGGCCGCTCGCCGAGGGCCTGACGCGTCTCTTCCGGGGCCGCGGCGTGCCCGCGGCCGCGCTGCTGGGCGCGGCAGTGATGATCGCCACGTCCCTGCTCGCCCCGGCCGGCAGTCCGTGGCCGGTGGCCGCCGCCTGCTGCTACGCCGTGACCTCGGCGCTCGCCGTCTCCGGGCCGCTCAAGGGAGCCCTCGACTGGATCGTGCCGCCGGTCTTCCGCGCCGCCGAATACACCACCATCCTGGTGCTGGCGGCGGTCTCCGACGTGAACGGAGCATTGCCCGCGGCTTTCGGGCTGGTGGCCGCGGTCGCCTACCATCACTACGACACGGTGTACCGCATCCGCGGCGGGACCGGGGCGCCCCCGAGGCGCCTGGTCCGCGCGACCGGCGGTCACGAAGGCCGGGCACTGCTGGTCACCGCGGCGGCCGCGGCCCTGGCGCACAACACGGGTTTCACGGTCGCGCTGACGGTTCTCGCCGTCGCGCTGGCGGTGGTGGTGCTCACCGAGAGCATCGGCTTCTGGGTGTCCTCGCAAGCACCCGCTGTACACGACGAAACTGGAGGACCTGCATGATCGGCCTCGTGCTGGCGGCCGGCGCCGGACGGCGACTGCGCCCCTACACCGACACCCTGCCGAAGGCCCTGGTGCCGGTGGACCCGGCGGGTGAGGGCACCACCACCGTCCTCGACCTCACCCTGGGCAACTTCGCCGAGGTCGGCCTGACCGAGGCCGCCATCGTCGTGGGCTACCGCAAGGAGGCCGTCTACGAGCGGCAGGCCGCGCTGGAGGCCAAGTACGGCGTGAAGCTCCACCTCGTCGAGAACGACAAGGCCGAGGAGTGGAACAACGCCTACTCCCTGTGGTGCGCCCGTGACGTCATCAAGGAAGGCGTCATCCTCGCCAACGGCGACACCGTGCACCCGGTCTCCGTGGAGAAGACCCTGCTCGCCGCCCGCGGCGACGGGCAGCGCATCATCCTCGCCCTCGACACGGTCAAGCAGCTCGCCGACGAGGAGATGAAGGTCATCACCGCGGACGGCAAGGGCGTCCAGCGGATCACCAAGCTGATGGACCCGGCGTCCGCGACCGGTGAGTACATCGGCGTCACCCTCATCGAGGCCGAGGCCGGCGCCGACCTGGCGGACGCGCTGAAGGCCACCTTCGAGCGCGACCCGCAGCTGTACTACGAGGACGGCTACCAGGAGCTGGTCAACCGCGGCTTCCAGGTCGACGTCGCCCCCATCGGCGAGGTCTCCTGGGTCGAGATCGACAACCACGACGACCTGAACCGGGCCCGGGAGATCGCGTGCCGGTACTGACGAGGCTCATCCCCTCGCCGGTCGTCGTCGACATCCGTGCCGGAGCCCTGGACGACCTGGCGAGCGTGCTCGCCGACCAGCGCATCTCCAGCTCCGGCAGGCTCGCCATCGCGATAAGCGGCGGCTCCGGGGCCGTACTGCGCGAGCGGCTCGCCCCGGCGCTGCCGGGCGCGGACTGGTACGAGGTGGCCGGGGGCACCATCGACGGTGCCGTGAAGCTCGCCGACGCCATGCGCGGCAGCCGCTACGACGCGGTGGTCGGGCTCGGCGGCGGCAAGATCATCGACGCCGCCAAGTACGCCGCCGCGCGCGTCGGCCTGCCGCTGGTGGCGGTGGCGACGAACCTGTCGCACGACGGCATCTGCTCGCCGGTGTCCACCCTGGACAACGACAACGGCCGCGGCTCCTACGGCGTGCCGACCCCCATCGGGCTCGTCATCGACCTCGACGTGATCCGCGAGGCGCCGGTCCGCTACGTGCGCTCCGGCATCGGCGACGCCCTGTCCAACATCTCGGCGATCGCCGACTGGGAGCTGTCCCACCGCGAGACCGGGGAGCCGATCGACGGACTGGCGGCCGCCATGGCGCGCACCGCCGGCGAGTCGGTGCTCCGGCACCCGGGCGGCACGGGCGAGGACGAGTTCCTGACCGTGCTGTCCGAGGCGCTGGTGCTCACCGGCATCGCGATGTCGATCAGCGGCGACAGCCGCCCCGCCTCCGGGGCGTGCCACGAGATCAGCCACGCGATCGACCTGCTGTACCCCAAGCGGGCCGCCGCCCACGGCGAGCAGGTCGGCATCGCCGCCGCCTTCGCGATGTTCCTGCGCGGCGCCGAGGAGGAGGCCGGCCTCTTCGCGGAGGTCCTGCACCGCCACGGGCTGCCCACCACGCCGGGTGAAATCGGCTTCACCGAAGCCGAGTTCGTCACGGCCGTCGAATACGCTCCGCAGACCCGCCCCGGGCGTTACACCATCCTGGAGCACCTGGAGCTCTCCACCGACCAGATCAGGGACGCATACGCCGACTATGCCAAAACCATCGGTAGCTGAGCTGCGGCCGGTCGTTCACCCCTCCGGGCTGAAGGACCGTCGCAGCGGTGAGCACTGGGCCGGGCGCATCTACATGCGGGAGATCTCGCTGCGCTGGACCCGGCACCTCGTCAACAGCCGGGTGACCCCCAACCAGCTCACGTACCTCATGATCGTCGCGGGCATCGCGGCCGGCGCGGCGCTGCTGGTGCCCGGCCTGGCCGGAGCCGTGGCCGGCGCGCTGCTGATCCAGCTGTACCTGCTGCTGGACTGCGTCGACGGCGAAGTCGCCCGCTGGCGCAAGCAGACCTCGATCACCGGCGTCTACCTCGACCGGGTGGGGCACTACCTGTCCGAGGCGGCGCTGCTGGTCGGGTTCGGGCTGCGCGCGGCGGACCTCTTCCACCGCGACGGCGCCACCACCCAGTGGGGCTGGGCGTTCCTCGGGACGCTGGCCGCGCTCGGCGCGATCCTGATCAAGGCCGAGACGGACCTGGTGGACGTGGCCCGCTCCCGCAGCGGCCTGCCCGCCGTCCAGGACGAGGCCTCCGTGCCCCGGTCCTCCGGTCTGGCGGTGGCCCGCAAGGCCGCCGCCGCGCTGAAGTTCCACCGGCTGGTGGGCGGTGTCGAGGCCTCGCTGCTGATCCTCGCCGCCGGCGTCGCGGACTTCGTCCACGGCGACCTGCTCTTCACCCGCATCGTCGTCTGCCTCCTGGCCGCCATCGCCGTGCTGCAGACGCTGCTGCACCTGGTGTCGATCCTCGCGTCGAGCAGGCTGAGGTGAGCGCCGTGGGGACGTCGGCCGGAACGATCCGCCTCGGCGCGGTGATCATCACCATGGGCAACCGCCCCGAGGAGCTGCGCGACCTGCTGGACTCGGTCGCCAAGCAGCGCGGCTCGGCGATCGAGATCGCCGTGGTCGGCAACGGGTCGCCGCTGCCCGAGCTGCCCCCCGGCGTGCGGACCGTCGAGCTGCCCGAGAACCTGGGCATCCCCGGCGGCCGCAACGTCGGCATCGAGGCCTTCGGCCCCGATGGCGGCGAGGTCGACGTGCTGCTGTTCCTGGACGACGACGGGCTGCTGCCGAACGAGGACACCGCGGAGCTGGTCCGTGAGGCCTTCGCCGCGGACCCCGCGCTCGGCATCGTCAGCTTCCGGATCGCCGATCCGGAGTCCGGGAGCACCCAGCGCCGCCACGTCCCCCGGCTGCGGGCCTCCGACCCCCTGCGCTCCTCGCGCGTCACAACCTTCCTCGGCGGCGCCAACGCGGTCCGCACGGAGGTCTTCCGGGAGGTCGGCGGCCTGCCCGGCGAGTTCTTCTACGCCCACGAGGAGACCGACCTCGCCTGGCGGGCCCTCGACGCGGGCTGGATGATCGACTACCGCGCCGACATGGTGCTGTTCCACCCGCTGACCGCCCCGAGTCGGCACGCGGTCTACCACCGCATGGTGGCCCGCAACCGCGTGTGGCTGGCCCGCCGCAACCTGCCGTGGACCCTGGTCCCCGTCTACCTCGGCGTGTGGATGCTGCTGACCCTGCTGCGCAGACCCTCGGGCCCCGCGCTGAGGGCGTGGTTCGGCGGTTTCAAGGAGGGCTGGACGGCCCCGAGCGGCACGCGCCGGCCCATGCGGTGGCGGACGGTGTGGCGCCTCACCCGACTGGGGCGACCCCCGATCATCTGACAAGCTCGGACGAGAGTGACCCCGCGCGACGGGCAGGGCCCCAGGCGCGCCAAGAGGACGAAAGTGTCAACTGTGAGCGAGACAACGCACGACGGTGCGGTCGCCGTGGGCCCTGTGCCCCCGGCGGGCGGCGGCCTCACGCCGTCCCAGCTGGCAGCCAAGTACGGCCTGTCCGTCAGCGGCGCCCGGCCGGGCCTCGCCGAGTACGTACGGCAGCTGTGGAGCCGCCGTCACTTCATCTCGGCGTTCGCCCGGGCCCGCGTGTCGGCGCAGTACACCCAGGCCCGGCTGGGCCAGCTGTGGCAGGTGCTGACGCCGCTGCTCAACGCGGCCGTCTACTACTTCATCTTCGGCCTGCTGCTGGGCACCGACCGCGGTGTCGACAACTTCATCGCCTTCCTGGTCACCGGCGTCTTCATCTTCACCTTCACCCAGTCCTCGGTGCTCGCGGGGGTGCGCGCCGTCTCGGGCAACCTCGGGCTGATCCGCGCGCTGCACTTCCCGCGGGCGAGCCTGCCGATCGCCTTCACCCTGGTGCAGCTCCAGCAGCTGCTGATGTCGATGTTCGTGCTGCTGGCGATCGTGCTGATGACCGGCGAAGTGCCGGGCCCGTCCTGGCTGCTCGTGGCGCCCGCGCTCGTCCTGCAGTGCGTCTTCAACGCCGGCCTGGCACTGGTCATGGCCCGGCTCGGCAGCAAGATGACCGACCTCGCGCAGCTGATGCCGTTCATCCTGCGCACCTGGATGTACGCATCCGGTGTCATGTACAGCATCAGCCACTTCGCGGCGCACGCACCGGCCGTGGTCAAGATCGCCCTGGACGTCAACCCGGCGGCCGTCTACATCGACCTGATGCGCTTCGCCCTGATCGAGAGCTTCACCTCGGAGCAGCTGCCCCCGCACGTGTGGGCGCTGGCGCTGGGCTGGGCCGTGGTCATGGGCGTCGGGGGCTTCGTCTACTTCTGGAAGGCCGAGGAGAGGTACGGCCGTGGCTGAGCACAACGACACCGCCCCGGGCGGCGAGCGCGTCCCCACCGTGATCGTGGACGACCTGCACATCGTGTACCGGGTGCACGGCGCCGGCTCGGGCAAGGGCAGCGCCGTCGGCGCCCTGTCCCGGCTGGTCACCCGCAAGGGCGGCAACCCGAACGTCCGCAAGGTGCACGCCGTGCGCGGCGTGAGCTTCACCGCCTACCGCGGCGAGGCGATCGGCCTGATCGGTTCCAACGGCTCGGGCAAGTCGACCATGCTGCGCGCCATCGCCGGCCTGCTGCCCGCCGAGAGCGGCAGGGTCTTCACCGAGGGCCAGCCCTCGCTGCTCGGCGTGAACGCCGCCCTGATGAACGACCTGACCGGCGAGCGGAACGTCATCCTCGGCGGCCTCGCCATGGGCATGTCGCAGGACGAGGTGCGGGAGCGCTACGAGCAGATCGTCGAGTTCTCCGGGATCAACGAGAAGGGCGACTTCATCTCGCTCCCGATGCGGACCTACTCCTCCGGCATGGCGGCCCGCCTGCGGTTCTCGATCGCCGCGGCCAAGAGCCACGACGTGCTCATGATCGACGAGGCGCTCGCCACCGGCGACCGCTCCTTCCAGAAGCGCTCGGAGGCGCGGATCCGCGAGCTGCGCAAGGAG
Source organism: Actinacidiphila glaucinigra (assembly GCF_900188405.1). Taxonomy (GTDB): domain Bacteria; phylum Actinomycetota; class Actinomycetes; order Streptomycetales; family Streptomycetaceae; genus Actinacidiphila; species Actinacidiphila glaucinigra. The sequence continues at coordinate 163,361 of NZ_FZOF01000020.1, forward strand.
GCCGGCACCGTCTTCCTGGTCAGCCACAACAACAAGTCGATCCGCGACACCTGCGACCGCGTGCTCTGGCTGGAGAAGGGCGAACTGCGCATGGACGGCCCGACGGCCGTCGTCCTGAAGGCGTACGAGGAGTTCACCGCCAAGTGACCCCGCGGACCGGCCCGCGCTCCCGACCGGGTGCGCGGGCCGGCGCATGCCTGCGGTCGGAGGCGAGCCCGCAGGGCGCACCGGCGTGCGCCCGGGCCCGGCGGCCCGGCGAACTCACCCACCTCCGCGCGCCGTTCGGCCGCGCTCCCGCGCCGGTCGCGCCCCCCGTCCCGCGGAACGCCGTCCGGGCCCGGTACGGATACGCCAAGTGAGTGGGCGCGCGCCCGGCGCATCCGCGGCGCGCGGTTCGCGGGGCGAATGGGGCCGATGATTTTCCCGGGATTTTGCGAGACACCGGGGACGCGAACCCGAGGTTTGTGCGTTCCTGCTTTCGGATCGGCATAGGTCCGCCCCCCGGCGCACGCCGGAGCGGATCCGCGCCGTAAGCTGTAGCGGTACTCAATCGCCGGATCTCGGGCGATACGTCCGGAGAGCCGGTCGGGTGCGGGGACAGCCGGGAGCAGGAATTATAGGAGCGGCGTGTCCGAAATTGGGTGTAATGGGCTATCGGTGTAGAACGGGGGATGTGACGGAAATGGCTCTGTGGACCCCTGGGGAGAAAACGCCCACCGCCCGCACGCCGGGATGTCCACGGTGACCGGATTCAAGCCCGAGACTCGGGCGATCACGGTGCCGGACCCCCATTCACGTGCCGTCCTCGACAAGGCGGCCCGCGAGAACTTCCCCGTCGCGCCCTTCTTCGTACCCCGCTCCTGGCGCGCCGACCTGATGGCGGTCTACGGCTTCGCCCGGCTCGTCGACGACATCGGCGACGGGGACCTGGCCGACGGCGGCCGCACGGACGCCGTGCGGCTGGGGCTGCCCGCGGAGGCGGCCGAGGACCGCCTCGCCATGCTCGACGCCTTCGAGGCGGACCTGCGCCGGGTCTTCGGCGACGGCCCCGACGACGTCCGCCACCCGCTGCTCCGCGCGCTGCGGCCCACCGTCCGGCGGCACGGCCTGACGCCGGCCCCCTTCCTCGGCCTGGTCGAGGCCAACCGCCAGGACCAGGTCGTCCGCCGCTACGCCACCTACGAGGACCTCCTCGCCTACTGCGAGCTGTCGGCGAACCCGGTCGGCCGCCTCGTGCTCGGCATCACCGGCACGGCGACACCCGAGCGGATCCGCCGCTCGGACGCGATCTGCACCGCGCTGCAGATCATCGAACACCTCCAGGACGTGGCCGAGGACCTCGGCCGCGACCGCATCTACCTGCCCGCCGAGGACATGAAGCGCTTCGGCGTCACCGAAACCGATCTCACCGCCGCGACCGCGGGCGCACAGGTGCGCGCACTGGTTGCGTACGAAGCGGAACGCGCCCGAGACCTCCTGAATGAAGGCACCCCGTTGGTGGGTAGCGTCCACGGCAGGCTCAGGCTGTTGCTCGCCGGGTTCGCCGGAGGAGGCCGCGCCGCCCTGCGGGCGATCGCGGACGCGGGGTACGACGTGCTGCCCGGGCCGCCCAAGGCGGGCAGGTTGAGCCTGCTGCGCGAGGTGGGGTCGACATTGCGAAGAGAGGGGTGAGCCGGACTGTGAACGGCTCCGATCGCATGTCCGGACCTGTGCTCGCGGCCTACCGCTACTGCGAGGTCGTCACCGGCCACGAGGCAAGGAACTTCGCCTACGGCATCCGGCTGCTGCCCACCCCCAAACGCCAGGCGATGTCCGCCCTCTACGCCTTCTCCCGGCGGGTGGACGACATCGGCGACGGCGACCTCGACCTCCCGGAGAAGCAGCGGCGGCTCGACGGCACCCGGGACCTGCTCACCCGGGTCCAGGAGGGCGCCGTCACCGAGGACGACACCGACCCGGTGGCCGTCGCGCTCGCCGACGCCGGCCGCCGCTTCCCGATCCCGCTCGGCGGGCTGGAGGAACTGATCGACGGCGTCCAGATGGACCTGCGCGGTGACACCTACGAGACGTGGGAGGACCTCGCGTCCTACTGCCGTTGCGTCGCCGGCGCCATCGGCAGGCTCTCGCTCGGCGTCTTCGGCACCGCGCCCGGCGCACCCGGCCGGGAGCGCGCGGCGGAGTACGCGGACACCCTGGGCCTCGCCCTGCAACTCACCAACATCCTGCGGGACCTGCGCGAGGACGCCGCCAACGGGCGCACCTACCTGCCCGCGGACGACCTCGCGAAGTTCGGCTGTTCCGCCGGGTTCCTCACCGACACCCCGCCGCCCGGGTCCGACTTCGCGGGCCTGATCGAGTACGAGGTGAAGCGGGCCCGCGCCCTGTTCGCCGAGGGGTACCGGCTGCTGCCGATGCTGGACCGCCGCAGCGGCGCCTGCGTCTCGGCCATGGCCGGCATCTACCGCCGCCTCCTGGAACGCATCGCCGCCGATCCCGAGGCCGTCCTGCGCGGCCGGGTCTCGCTGCCCGGCCACCAGAAGGCGTACGTCGCGGCGCGCGGCCTCGCCGGTCTCGACGCCCGACGTGCCGCCAGGAGGCGCGTGTGACACCCGCGCCACCGGCCGCGGGCCCCTTCACCCGCACCGGCAAAAGCACCGCAACCGGCACGGGAGCGGCAGCATCGCGGAAAACCACTGTTTTCCGCCGCCGTGAGGCAACCGCCGCCGTGCCGGCGGCGTCACTGTCGGCAATGGTGCGCCGCGCCACGCGCGGCGGCACCCGGGGGAGGGCGCATGGCTGAGCGAACGGCCGTCGTGATCGGCGGCGGGCTCGCGGGGACGACGGCGGCACTGGCACTGGCCGACGCCGGACTGCGCGTCACCCTGCTCGAGGCCCGGCCCCGGCTGGGCGGGCTCGCCTTCTCCTTCCAGCGCGGCGACCTGACCGTCGACAACGGGCAGCACGTCTTCCTGCGCTGCTGCGTCGCCTACCTGCGGTTCCTTGAGCGCATCGACGCGGCCGACCTCGTCACCCTCCAGGACCGGCTCGACGTACCGGTACTCGACGTGGCGACCCCGCGGCCCCGGCTCGGCCGGCTGCGCCGCGCGGGGCTGCCCGTACCGCTGCACCTGGCCGCGAGCCTGGCCACGTACCCGCATCTCTCCCTGGCCGAGCGGGCGTCCGTCGGGCGCGCCGCGCTCGCGCTGCGCTCGCTCGACCCCGCCGACCCGGCGCTCGACGACGTGGACTTCGGCACCTGGCTGCGCGAGCACGGCCAGTCGGCCCGCACCATCGAGGCGCTGTGGGACCTGGTCGGCGTGGCCACGCTCAACGCCACGGCCGACGAGGCGTCACTGGGCCTGGCCGCCAAGGTCTTCAAGACCGGCCTGCTCTCCGCCCCGGGCGCCGCGGACATCGGCTGGGCCGCCCGGCCGCTCGGCGAGCTGCACGACGACCGCGCCCGCACCGCCCTGGACAAGGCGGGCGTGCGCACCCTGCTGCGCACCCGCGCCACCTCGCTCACCCGCACGGACGCGTCCGAGCCGGTACGGTCCGGCGACGGCGGCCCCGGGGGCGGCGGACCGGTCTGGGAGGTCGAGGCCGAGACCGGACCCGGACGCGCCGAGCGCTTCACGGCGGACACGGTCGTCCTGGCCGTGCCCCAGCAGGAGGCCCACGGGCTGCTCCCCGCGGGCGCCCTGGCCGACCAGGACGCGCTGCTGCGCATCGGCACCGCGCCGATCCTCAACGTGCACGTCGTGTACGACCGCCAGGTCATGCGGCAGCCGTTCTTCGCCGCCCTCGGCAGCCCCGTGCAGTGGGTCTTCGACCGCACGGAGCACTCCGGACTCACCGGCGGCGGCCAGTACGTCGCCCTGTCCCAGTCGGCGGCCCAGGAGGAGATCGACCTCCCGGTGGCCGAGCTGCGAAAGCGCTACCTGCCGGAGCTGGAGCGGCTGCTCCCGGTCGCGCGCGAAGCCGCCGTACTGGACTTCTTCGTCACCAGGGAACGGACCGCGACCTTCGCGCCCCTCCCCGGTGTCGGCGCCCTCCGCCCGGGTGCCCGCACCCGGGCGGACGGCGTCTGGCTCGCCGGCGCCTGGACCGCCACCGGCTGGCCCGCGACGATGGAAAGCGCGGTCCGCAGCGGTTTGCAAGCCTCCCGAGCAGCTTTGACCGCACTCCGCCATCCCTTCGACCCACGTACCTTCGCAATCGAAGGCCTGGAGCCGGTATGAGCATGACCAGTGCAATCAGAGGAGAGAATGTGACCGCTGGCAACGAGCAGATGACCGCGGGCGTCGACAGAGCGACCGTGACCGCGCTCCTGGAGCGCGGCCGCGAGCTGTCCACGCCGGTGCTGCGCGCCGCCGTGGACCGCCTCGCACCCCCGATGGACACCGTCGCCGCCTACCACTTCGGATGGATCGACGCCGCGGGCAACCCGTCCCACGGCGACAGCGGCAAGGCCGTACGTCCCGCACTCGCCCTGCTGTCCGCCGAGGCGGCGGGCGCCGCTCCGGAGGTGGGCGTCCCCGGGGCGGTCGCCGTGGAGCTGGTGCACAACTTCTCCCTGCTGCACGACGACCTGATGGACGGTGACGAGCAGCGCCGCCACCGCGACACCGTCTGGAAGGTGCACGGCCCCGCCCAGGCCATCCTGGTCGGCGACGCGCTCTTCGCCCTCGCCAACGAGATCCTGCTGGAGCAGGGCACCGTCGAGGCCGGCCGGGCCACCCGCCGGATCACCACCGCGACCCGCAAGCTGATCGACGGTCAGGCCCAGGACATCTCCTTCGAGCACCGCGAGCGGGTCACCGTCGAGGAGTGCCTGGAGATGGAGGGCAACAAGACCGGCGCCCTCCTGGCCTGCGCCTGCTCCATCGGCGCGGTGCTCGGCGGCGCCTCCGAGGCCGACGCCGACGCCCTGGAGGAGTACGGCTACCACCTCGGTCTGTCGTTCCAGGCCATCGACGACCTGCTGGGCATCTGGGGCGACCCGGCCGCCACCGGCAAGCAGACCTGGAGCGACCTGCGGCAGCGCAAGAAGTCCCTGCCGGTGGTCGCCGCGCTGGCCGCGGGCGGCTCCGCCTCGCGGCGCCTCGCCGAACTCCTGGCCGCGGACGCGAAGGCCGCGGATTCGTCGGAACGCAGCGACATCGAGTCCTTCGACGAGGAAGAGTTCGCCACACGCGCGGCGTTGATCGAAGAAGCCGGCGGCCGGGAGTGGACTTCCCGGGAAGCCCGCCGGCAGTACGCCACCGCGATCGCCGCACTCGACAAAATGGACATGCCGGGAGAAGTTCGCCGTAAGCTCGTGGGTCTGGCGGATTTCGTGGTGGTTCGCGAGAAGTAAAGACACAACTGGAGCGCAGTACGTCGCCGGCCGGGCGCGCGTGACGGCCGACGGCAGCCCCAACACCGCAGACGGAACGACTGTGCAAAGGGGAAGCCATGACAGCGACGACCGACGGCGGTCCCGGGGGCGAGGCGGCCCGCGGGACACCCTCGGCCAGAACGAAGACCTCGGGCGCGATCCCGGAGCCGGCGTCAGGTCCCGGGACCGGCGGCCTCTCCGGCCGGACCGAGGAGCTCGCGGCCGAGGCCGCGCGCCGGGCCACCGGCCACCTGCTGGCCCGCCAGCATCCTGACGGCTGGTGGAAGGGCGACCTCGAGACCAACGTCACGATGGACGCCGAGGACCTGCTGCTCCGTCAGTTCCTCGGCATCCAGGACGAGACGGTCACCGGGGCCGCCGGCCGCTGGATCAGGTCCCAGCAGCGTGAGGACGGCGCCTGGCCCACCTTCCACGGCGGGCCCGGCGACCTGTCGGCCACCGTCGAGGCCTACGTCGCGCTGCGGCTCGCGGGAGACGCCCCGGAGGAGCCGTGGATGGCCGCCGCGTCGGCCTTCGTGCGCGAGCGGGGCGGCATCGCCCGGTGCCGGGTCTTCACCCGGATCTGGCTCGCGCTGTTCGGCTGGTGGCGCTGGGACGACCTCCCGGAGCTGCCGCCCGAGCTCATCTACCTGCCCAAGTGGGTCCCGCTCAACATCTACTCCTTCGCCAGCTGGGCCCGGCAGACCATCGTGCCGCTCACCATCGTCGCCGCCCACCGGCCGGTACGGCCCGCCCCGTTCGTCCTCGACGAGCTGCACACCGACCCCGCGCGGCCCAACCCGCCGGTCCCGCGGGCGCCGCTGTCCAGCTGGGACGGGTTCTTCCAGCGGCTCGACCGGGCCCTGCACGCCTACCGCAAGGTCAGCGTCCGTCCGCTGCGGCGGGCCGCGATGCGCTCGGCGGCGCGCTGGATCATCGAACGCCAGGAGAACGACGGCTGCTTCGGCGGCATCCAGCCGCCCGCCGTGTACTCCGTCATCGCGCTCCACCTGCTCGGCTACGACCTCGACCACCCCGTGCTGCGCGCCGGACTCAAGGCGCTCGACGAGTTCGCGGTCTGGCCGGACAAGGACACGCGGATGATCGAGGCGTGCCAGTCCCCGGTCTGGGACACCTGCCTCGCCACCATCGCGCTGGCCGACGCGGGTGTGCCCGCCGACGACCCCGCGCTGGTCAAGGCGGTGGACTGGATGCTGGGAGAGCAGATCACCAAGTCCGGGGACTGGGCCGTGCAACGGCCCGGGCTGCCCTCGGGCGGCTGGGCGTTCGAGTTCCAGAACGACACCTACCCCGACATCGACGACACCGCGGAGGTCGTCCTCGCCCTGATCAGGGTCGACCACCCGGAGCCGGAGCGGGTGAAGGCCTCGGTCGACCGGGGGGTGCGCTGGAACGTCGGGATGCAGTCGAAGAACGGCGCCTGGGGCGCCTTCGACGCCGACAACACCAGCGCCTTCCCCAACCGGCTGCCCTTCTGCGACTTCGGCGAGGTCATCGACCCGCCGTCGGCCGACGTCACGGCCCACGTGGTCGAGATGCTGGCCGCCCTCGGCCTGGAGCACGCCCCGCACACCCGGCGCGGGATCGACTGGCTGCTCGCCGAACAGGAGCGCAGCGGTGCCTGGTTCGGCCGCTGGGGCGTCAACTACATCTACGGCACCGGGTCGGTGGTCCCGGCCCTCGTGGCGGCCGGCCTCCCGGCGGCCCACCCCGCGATCCGGCGGGCGGTGGGCTGGCTGGAGTCCGTGCAGAACGAGGACGGGGGCTGGGGCGAGGACCTGCGCTCGTACTCCTTGGCCGAGTGGGCCGGCCGCGGCGAGTCCACGGCCTCCCAGACGGCCTGGGCGCTGCTGGCCCTGCTGGCGGCCGGCGAACGCGAGGGGGAGGCGGTACGGCGCGGGGTGCGCTGGCTGGCCGGGACCCAGAACGAGGACGGGTCCTGGGACGAGCCGTACTTCACCGGCACCGGCTTCCCCAGGGACTTCTCCATCAACTACCACCTCTACCGGATGGTCTTCCCGCTCACCGCGCTCGGGCGCTACGTGCGCGGGGAGCCGTTCGGCGGGCTACGGAAGGGGGCCTGATGGGGCCGTCCGGCCCAGCCCTGGTCATCGTCTGCGCGCTGCGGGTGGAACGGTTCGCCCTTCGCGGCGGCGACCGCAGCCACGCGGCCGGCCCGGTCGCCTTCGTGCGCACGGGCATGGGGCCGCAGGCCGCGGAACGCGCCGTCACCGCCGCGCTGCGCGATCCCGCCCTGGACGGTGCGGCGGTCCTCACCACCGGCTTCTGCGCCGGTCTGGCCCCCGGGATGCGGCCGGGCGACGTGGTCGTCGCCGACGAGCCGCCCGACGGGGAATCACTCGCCGCCGCCCTCAAGGCGGCGGGACACACCGTGCACGTGGGCCGGCTCGCGGAGTCGGACCACGTCGTACGGGGCCCGGAGCGGGCGGCGCTCCGGGCCACCGGTGCCGTCGCCGTCGACATGGAGTCGGCGGCGATGATGCGGGCCGCGCTCGCCCGGGGTCCACGCCCGGTCGCCGCGGCCCGCGTGGTCGTCGACACGCCCGAGTTCGAGCTCGTGCGGGTCGGCACGCTCCGCACGGGGATCACCGCTTTCCGCGTGCTGAGGGACCTTCTTCCTGCCTTTCTCGATTGGCACCGCTCTACTGCGCTCCCCTGGAGGTGAGCTAGATGGCCATGCCGCTTCGACAGTCCATCAGGGTCGGCACCTACCTCTTCGAACAGAAAATGCTCCGCAGGCGTGAGAAGTTCCCTCTCATCGTCGAACTCGAGCCGCTTTTCGCCTGCAACCTGAAATGCGAGGGCTGCGGGAAGATCCAGCACCCGGCGGGAGTGCTGAAGCAGCGCATGCCGGTGGCACAGGCCGTGGGCGCCGTCCTGGAATCGGGCGCACCGATGGTCTCGATCGCCGGCGGCGAACCGCTGATGCACCCGCAGATCGACGAGATCGTGCGGCAGCTGGTGGCGAAGAGGAAGTACGTCTTCCTCTGCACCAACGCCATGCTGCTGCGCAAGAAGCTGGAGAACTTCACACCCTCGCCCTACTTCGCGTTCGCCGTGCACATCGACGGACTGCGCGAGCGGCACGACGAGTCGGTCGCGAAGGAAGGAGTCTTCGACGAGGCGGTCGAGGCGATCAAGGAGGCCAAGCGGCGCGGTTTCCGGGTCACCACCAACTCGACCTTCTTCAACACCGACACCCCGCAGACCATCATCGAGGTCCTCAACTTCCTCAATGACGACCTGCAGGTCGACGAGATGATGATCTCGCCGGCCTACGCCTACGAGAAGGCTCCCGACCAGGAGCACTTCCTCGGCGTGGAACAGACCCGCGAACTGTTCAAGAAGGCCTTCTCGGGCGGCAACCGGAAGAAGTGGCGGCTCAACCACAGCCCTCTCTTCCTGGACTTCCTCGAGGGCAAGGTCGACTTCCCGTGCACCGCCTGGGCGATTCCCAACTACTCCCTGTTCGGCTGGCAGCGCCCCTGCTACCTGATGAGCGACGGTTACGTGACCACGTACAAGGAGCTCGTCGAGGACACCGACTGGAGCAAGTACGGCCGCGGCAAGGATCCGCGGTGCGCCAACTGCATGGCGCACTGCGGCTACGAGCCGACCGCCGTCCTGGCCACGATGACCTCCCTCAAGGAGTCCATCAGGGCGACCCGGGAGACCGTCACCGGCAACCGCGGGAAGTGACGTCGCGATGAAAGCTGTCGAGCCCGTCGCGCTCGGCCTGCCGTCCGTGCCGGCCCGGCCACTCGCGGAGCGCCGCCGTTCGCGGCGCATCCAGGTCGGGCCGGTGGCGGTGGGCGGCGACGCCCCCGTCTCGGTCCAGTCGATGACGACCACGCTCACCGCCGACGTCAACGCGACGCTGCAGCAGATCGCCGAACTGACGGCGTCCGGCTGCCAGATCGTCCGTGTGGCCTGCCCGTCGCAGGACGACGCGGACGCGCTGGCGCAGATCGCGAGGAAGTCGCAGATCCCGGTGATCGCGGACATCCACTTCCAGCCGAAGTACGTGTTCGCGGCGATCGACGCGGGGTGTGCGGCGGTGCG
>NZ_FZOF01000067.1 GCF_900188405.1 Actinacidiphila glaucinigra
CGAGCAGGTCGAACCCGGCCACCGAGGCGGCGCCGGCGGTGGGGGTGTCGAGGCCGGCGAGGATGTTCAGCAGGGTGGATTTTCCGCTGCCGGACGCGCCGACCAGGGCCATCAGTTCGCCCTGCTGGACCAGCAGGTCCAGCCCTTGGAGGGCCTGGACCTCCACGCCCTGGGCGGTGAAGATCCGCACCAGGCGGTCGCAGACGATCAGGGCGTCGTGCCCGTAGGCGGGCTGCTCCCGGCTTTCGGTGACGCGTCGTTCCAGCTCGGCCAGTGTGACGCGGCCGCGCTCGGTGGTTCCGGACGTGTCCTGACTCATGATCGTTCCCCCATCCGGAGTTCGGTTCCTTCTCCCCGCCGTCCCGTCAGCCAGGCCTGCACGGCCAGCACCACACAGGCCAGCACCACCAGCGCGGTGGCGGGGACCAGCAGTGAGGCCGCGTCGGTGTGCAGTACGGCTCCCGACAGGTCTGTTGCGGGTGTGCGGACCGTGAAGGCGAGTGCCGCCAGGTCCACGCCGGGGCGTACCAGCGGCACGGTGGCCACGCTGACCAGGATGCCGCCCAGGGCGCCCAGCAGGACTTGCGGCAGCATTTCCAGTACGGCCAGCCATTGTCGCCCACGGCCGGTCATGCCCATGGTCCGCAGCCGGGCCAGCAGGGCCTTGCGCTGCGGCGCGTTGTGCAGCAGCGACAGCAGCAGCGCCAGCACGCTGTAGCCGGCCCCCGCCGCCACCGCCGCCAGATACACGTGCCGTGCGCCCGACTGCAGGGCCGAGGTCGTGCCGTAGGAGGCGCGTTGTTCGGTGCGCAGGGTGACCTGTGCCTCGGGCGCGGCCTTGGCGACGGCGGCGCGCAGTGCTGTCGCGTCGATGCCGGTGCCCGTCGCGTAGAGCGTCGAGGGTCCGTGCGCGGGCTCCTTGGTCCCGGGCGCGACCTTTGCGAGGGCGGCCCGCGAGACGATGAGGAACTCGTGGTTGGGGGCCGCCGGGGTGGCGTCCTGCGTGCCGACGATCCTCACCATGACCCGTCCGACCGACGACCTGACGGTCTCCGGGTCGCCGACGCCGTTGCCGAACGTCCGCGCGACCGCCGGGGAGGCGATGGCGGGGATGGGTTCCTTCGTCGCGGAGTCCAGTTTGCCGGCGGGGAACGAGGTGCCGAGCCCGTCGGCCGCCACGAGGCGGGCGTACGGTTCGGGGTCGACGACCAGCAGGTCGAAGCGGGTGCGGCTGTTGATGATCTGCTGTCCGGGCTCGATCCGCACGCCGGTGACCTCGCGGACCCCGGGGACCTTCCGGACCTGGGTGTCGAGTCCCTGCGGGAGGGCGCCGAAGGTCTGGATCCGGGCGTCCGCGCCGACCGCGGTCACCGCGGCCTGGTCGCGTCCCGCATCCACTCCGGCCAGGACGGCCCCGCCGAAGGAGGTGACGGTGAGCGCCACCAGGACGGCCAGGAGCGGCAGCGCCGTGGTGGAGGGGGCGCGTCCGGCGCGGGCGAGGCCCAGGTGGAGCACGGCTCCGTTGAGGCGTGCGAAGGGCCGGGCCAGCAGGCGTACGGGCCAGGGGTACAGGCGGAGCAGGACCAGTGCGGTGACCACTGCCAGCAGCACCGGCGCCGCGGCGGTGAGTATGTCCGCGCCGCCGTCCGCTGTGCCGCGCTGCCGCAGCGCGACCACGGCGCCGGTGACGACGAGCACGACGGCCAGTTCGGCCACGGTGCGGCGCCGGGACGGCCGGGCCGCGACGATGTCCTCACGCTGTCCGGGGCGCGGGCGGCGGGCGGTGGCCGCCGCGCGCAGCGGCAGGCTCACCGTGGCCAGTACGGCGACGGCGGTGGCCGACCACACGGCGAGCGAGGCGCGTTCGGTCGGCAGCAGGAAAAGCGCCAGGGCGAGCCCCGCCGCCGCGGAGGGCACCGCGACGACCGCGCTCTCCGCCAGCAGCCGGCCGGTCAGCGCGCTCATGCTGATGCCGCGGGCCCGCAGCAGTGTGAACTCGGCCCTGCGCCGGTTCGCCGACAGGCCCGCCGCCATGAGCAGCACCACGACGGCCACGGTGCCCACGCCGACGGCGGCGACCAGGATCAGCGGCTGGGCGGCGGTGCGTTCGGCTACGAAGGGACCGAGACGTTCGGCGAGTCCGTCCTCCTCGACGTGCAGGCCGCGCTGCTTGGTCTGCAGTCGTGCCGCGGCCGGGCCCGCCGTCAGCGCGGACAGCCGGTCGCGCAGCGCGGGGACATCACGTGCGGTGAGCGCGCCGATGTCGGCGGGATGGTGCCAGTAGGCCTGCGCGCCGTCCTGCAGGCCGAGCAGGACGTTCGTGGCGCTCTCGTCGATCAGGGCGGTGAAGTGCCAGTAGCGGACGGGATCGCCGCCCGAGCCGGGCTGCGAGCGCATGCTGGGGCTGCGCAGGTCGGACTCCGCGTTCCACCAGGCGGCGCCGGGTGTCCGGGGCGTGACGATCCCGGTGACCCGGACGGTCATGACGGATCCGAGGGGGTCCTGGAGGTGGAACGCCGAACCGGTGCGCAGCTTCATGGCCTTGGCGGTGCGGTCGGTGATCACCGCTTCGACGCTGCGGTCGTCGGCGCGGGGGTGCGGCAGGCGTCCCTCGACCAGGCGGGTGTTGCCCGCCAGGTCGGGCTGGGCCACCAGGGTGCCCTTCGGGGGGAGCGGGGTGTCCGCGGGGAACCGGGGCAGGCCGGGGTCGGCGGCGACCGTTTCCACGGAACGCACGCCGTAGACGGTCTGGTCCCGCTCCAGTGCCAGCGGCGGCCGTACGAGTTTCTGGAACTCCTTCTCCGTCTCCTTCAGCGACGTGGAGGTGAGCAGGGCCTCGGGGTCGAAGGGGACGGACAGCCGCGACACCTGGAGCGACATGGTGACGCTGCGGTCCGGGACCGACGTGTGTGCCACGGTGTCGCGCAGTGCGCTGTTCTCGTAGCCGTCGACGGCGCGCGGAAGCGCGGCCGCCAGGAACGCCGTGACGAGCACCAGTGCGGCCAGGGCGAGCGTGCCGCCGGGGGCGGCGCGCAGCAGCCGGGCGCGGATCCAGGAGACGTCACCGCTGTGCGGGGTACGGGGCTCGGCCACGTCATTCACCTCCTTGGCGCCGCAGCGCCTGGGCCGGGTCGGCGGACCGCCACGCCGTCAGCATGACGCCGAGCAGGGGCAGCACGGTGACGGTGATCAGCAGCAGTACGAGCGGGCCGGACGGCAGTTCCACCCGGACCTCGGGTACGGGGTTCTCGGCGTGCGCCGTCAGGATGATCAAGGGGACGACCAGCCGGGTCAGCAGCCCGCCCAGTACGGCGCCGACGCCCACCGCGACCAGGACCAGCAGGCCCTGTTCGGCGGCGATCACCCGGGCGAGCCAGCGGCGCGGGGTGCCCAGGGCCCGCAGCATCGCGAACTCCTGGGAGCGTTCGCGCAGTGCGCCGGCCGCCGCCACGATGTAGCCGACCGCGGCGAGCACCGCGGCGGTGACGACGGCGGCGGGCAGCGCGGACAGCGGGCCGGCGCCGAGCGGGTCGCGTTGCAGTTCGGTGCGCTGTTCGTCGCGGACCAGGAGCGAGGTGATGTCGCCGCGGGCCCGCAGGGCCGAGGCGACGCGGGCGGTCGCGCCCGGCTCGGCCGCCAGCCACCATTCACCGGGCACCAGGGAGCCGCGGCCGGCGTTGAGCAGGGTGTTCACCGAGCGCAGGTCCAGCAGCAGCGCCCCGCCGTCGGTGTCGGAGGTCCTGGCCGTGGCGGTGGGCAGGGCGCGCACGGCGGCGGTGACCCGGACCGGCACGGTCACGCCGGCGAGCTGGATCCGCACCGGGTCGCCCACCTTGGCGTCGACCGCTCGCAGGAAGGAGTCGGTGGCGACCCCCGTCAGGGTGGCCGGGGCCTTCGGCCCGGAGGTCGCGATCACGGACGCCTCGTCGTACCCGCCCGGCCAGTAGCTCCCGGGGGGCATCTGTCCGGTGTCGTACTCGACGGTGAGCGGTGTCCGGCGGTCGGAGCGCGGGGCGTCCGCCTCGGCGGCGAGGTGGATCGCGTCCTCGGTGAAGTCCGGGTTGCCCATGGTGGCGCGCGCCTGCCACGACGAGTCCCCGGGCACGGGGACGGCGTGCGCGGAGCCGTCGCCGGAGACCGCCCGCAGGCCCACGAGGGACAGGCGGTGGTGCTCGGTGTCCTGGGGCAGTACGTAGTCGGCCTTGAGCGTGGTCAGCCGCAGCGGTCCGGCCGGACCGGCCCCGGGGGCCCGGCCCGCCTCGGCGGCGAAGTCCGCCACCACAACGTGCCGTCCGCCGTCGGCGGGGACCTTGCCCAGGGCCATCGTGTAGGGGACGCCGAAGCGGTCCGTGAACGTCGCCGACAGGCGGGTGGTGACGTTGCTCGCGGTCGGTCGGCCGCCGAAGTCCGAGGCCTGCAGGCGGACCGTCAGCAGAAGACGCGCCGTGCCCTCGGGCAGCGTGAAGCCGGCGTCCCGCGAGGCGATGTCCTGGGGGCGCAGGGAGCGCAGCAGGTCCTGGAACGGCCGGTCGGTGAGGTCGTCGCGCAGGCCGGTCACCCGGGAGGCCGCGGTGGTGTCCAGCGAGAGCACGGTGGCCTCGCGGCCCCGGGGCAGCGGCACGGTGCTGCGGTTCGCGGGGGTCACCGCGGCGATCCCGGGGACGTGGTCGTAGACGCCGCCCTGGCCGAAGGGCAGGGTGGAGGTGGCGGCGACGCGGACGTCCGCGCCCACGGTGAAGTCGGCCTGGTCGCGCTGGGACCGCTCCCAGCTCGCGTTCTCGCCGATCGCGAACATGCTGATCGACACCGCGAGGACCAGCAGCAGGGCCGGGACGGCGCCGCGGCCGGTGCGCCGGGACAGCTGCCATCCGGCCAGTGCGGTCGGCAGGCCGCGGGAACCGGCCGCCAGCCGCTCGCCGAGGCGGGCGGCCAGGGGCAGCAGACGCAGTGCGAGCACCGCTCCCGCCAGCAGGCAGATCGCGGGGGCCACGATCAGGACCGGATCGAGGCTGAGGGCGCCCGCGGTGTCGGTCGTCAGCGCGCCCGTCCCGCCGTCGCGCCGGGACAGCTGCCAGTAGCCCAGGCCCGCCACGAGCAGCAGCGCGAGGTCGGTGCCCGCCTGCACGGCGCCGGGCAGCGCGCCCTTGCGGGACCGTGCCTCGCGCTCACCCGCGTAGGTGCCGGTGCGGCGCAGCGCGGGTGAGGCCACCGCGACCGCGCAGGCGAGGGCGGCCAGCACGCCCGCCCACCAGGCCGTCGTGGTCGGTACGTCCAGGTGCACGTCCGCCCGTGCCAGGGCTCCGTGCCCGGCGAGCAGCCGCACCAGCGGCCCGGTCAGCAGTGGTGCGAGCACCGCCGCGGGCAGCGCCAGCAGCACCGCCTCGGTGGCGGCCAGGCCCGCGATGCGGCTCCGGGAACCGCCGCGGGCGCGCAGCTGGGCGGTCTCCTCGGAGCGTTCGGTGGCGAGCAGGCCCGCGACGAGCATCAGTGCCAGACCCGCGAGGACGGCCAGCTGCAGGGCGCTGATGAGCAGGGTCGAGCGGCTGACCAGCAGGTTGCGGCTCAGGTCGTCCGCCAGGGCGGGCAGCTGGCTGCTCGCCGTCGTCTCCCCGTTCAGCACCGTGCCGTCGAGCTGCCCCACCGTGCGCCGGACGTCCTGGCCGACGCGGTCGAGGCGGGCGGTCGTCATGGCGGAGAAGTCGGCGCCGGCCGTCCACTGGACCTCGGCGGCCGGGACCGCGCCCGCCGCGAACGCCCGCGGGTCCACGAGCATCGGGCCGTAGGTGGTGAACGACAGCGTCCGCACGCCGCGACCCTCCAGCGGGTCGAGCCGCCAGTAGAGGGCGGCCGGGTCGGCGGGCCGGTACAGGCCGGTCAGCCGTACGCGCACGGACGGCCCGCCCCGCCGGTCGGCGAGCGTGATGACGTCGCCGGGCGTCACGCCCAGGGCCTCCGCGGCCGACTCGGGCAGCGCGACCGGCACCGGGCCCGCGGCCTTCGGGGCAGCCGGGAAGGCGCCCTCGACCATGGTCACCCGGGCGCGGTCGAACGTGGCGAGCAGCGTGAGGTCCGGATTGTCCGACGGCGACGCGCCCGCCGGGCGCAGGTCCCGGGGCAGCCCGTACGCGCCCGAGCGGGTGCTGGACGAGACCCGCACCGGCAGCCCGTCGTAGGCGCCCGTGAGGGCCCGGCGCACCGTGGATTCCAGCCGCCCGGTGTCCTGGTCCGTCACCTCGGACGTCACGTCGATCTGTGTCCTGGCGGCCGACGGCCCCTGCAGCGCGCGCCGCAGCCCTGCGTCCCCGACCGCGCCGCTGAACGCGGCCAGCGCGGCCACGGCGCAGGTGGTCAGGACGACAGACAGCAGTGCGGCAGCGAGCAGCAGCCGGTGCGCGCGCAGGCGCAGCAAGACGAAGCCCGGCACCATGCCCCCCGTTCTTGATGCCCGTAACAGTGTGTTGCGAGTGTTCTACGAGTCACCGCGAAGCGGTGAGCGGTGACACAGCCTACGCCCATGTCACGACGTGATCGCACAGGTGTCCCCACGTTCACCCGCCGGTGGGATGAGCGGAGGCCCGCGCTCATACGATCATTGCATCCGGAGGGGCCTGCTTGTTACCACCGTGTGAACAGTGGCATATCGCCGCCGCACTATGCTGACCGGCATGAGTGAGGGACTGCTGGAACGGCGTGAGGGCCCGGCGGGCGACGGGGCGGCCTCCGAGGCGATGGTCGTGGTCGAGGACTTGGTGCGCACCTTCGGCGCCGGGGACACCGCGGTGCACGCCCTGGGCGGGGTGTCCTTCAGTGTGGGCCGCGGGGAGCTGGTGGCCCTCAAGGGCCGCTCGGGCTCGGGCAAGACGACCCTGCTGAACATCATCGGCGGCCTGGACCGCGCCGACGCGGGCCGGGTCACCGTCGACGGCACCACGCTGGGCGGCCTGGCCGAACGCGAACTGCTCGCCCTGCGCCGCGACCGCATGGGCTTCGTCTTCCAGTCCTTCGGCCTGCTGCCCATCCTCACCGCCGCCGAGAACGTCGGCGTCCCCCTGCGCCTGCGCAACACCCCCCGCCGCGAACGCGAGGAACGCGTCAGCCTCCTGCTCTCCCTGGTCGGCCT
>NZ_FZOF01000034.1 GCF_900188405.1 Actinacidiphila glaucinigra
TGCGGGGCGTGCGTCACGCGTCCCAGCCCCTGCCTAGCAGGGGCTCAGATGCGGGAGAGCACACGACAGCCAGTCGTGTACCTACCTGCAAGCCCGGTCCTTCACGGCCGGGTCAAGTTGACCTTCGCTACTGCCGGGGCGGCCACACTACTTGTCGTAGTGGCCCAAACAGTCCTGCTGCCGAGCATTCCACCGGACAAGAGTACGCACGTGCGTGATCTCGTAAAGACCGTGTCACGACGGGCCGTCCAGTTCGGGATGGCGGCAGGCGCTGTGGTGTTCATTGGGCAGTTCGCCGCATGGACGTATGTCACGCCGTTCCTGACAGACTATACCTATTTGTCCAGTGGTGTGATCACCCTGCTGTTCGTCGTCTATGGCTGCGGTGGCATCGTCGGCTCGCTCGTCGCCGGATCGCTGTTCAAGCGCGGGGTGATCGGCAGCTTCGTCGGATCGACGACGGCGGTGGCCGCAATGCTCATTGGGCTGGCGAGCGCGGGAACCCTACCGTGGCCGGCCGGCCTGTTGCTCGCACTGTGGGGCCTGATCTGGGGAATCGCGAACCCGGCAACGTTGGTCTGGCTGCTCGACGCGGCCCCCGAAAACCAGGAGGCCGCATCGGCAGTGAATGTCACAAATTTGCAGGTATCTCTGGCGTTGGGGTCCGCGCTCGGCGCGATTCTCGTGTCAACGACAACCCTGCAAACGGTGTTCTTCGTCGCGGGCTTCACCGTCCTCGGCTCTGGCGTGCTCGCCGCGGTGGCGGGGCGGTTCGTGACACTGGCAGGGAGGGATTGAGGAGACCGGAGCGAGGCGGGGTCGAGTGCCCGGGTGCCGCGGGCACTTACCTCCGCGGTCAGCCGGCTGCGACCGGTCCCAGCGGTCGTCATCTCGGCGAGGGCCCGGACCAGCTCGGCGGTGGCCGTGTGCTGCGGGCACCGGGTCACGACGTGCCGGCTCGAACTCCTGATGGCGCCGTACAGCGCCCCAGCCGCTGCCAGGTGGTGCGGCGCGGCCGGCCAACGCCAATGAGCTCACCTCGCGCCGATCGCTCGTAGCGTGAAGACGCCGGTAAGAAGCGGAGTCCGCCCGACGCCAACCTCTGGCCGAATGCGTGAACTGGTTGTGACTTCACAACGTGACGTCCGACTGAAGCCCGCTGTCTCAAGCGGGCTTGAAGAGCCATCACGCAAGGGATGGGTGCCTTTGAGCCCGACTCGGGCGGACACGAGGGCAGATCCGGCCCAAGCAATGGGATCGATAAGGGGAAAGACTGATGAAGGCAGTGGTTGGGGAAACCGTCGTGGCCGAGGCCGCGAGCGAGACGGTGATCAGCATCGAGGGAAATGCCTACTTTCCGCCGGACTCAGTTGCGGCCGGCGTGCTCCGCGAGAGCTCAACGCCCTACACCTGTCCTTGGAAGGGGCGGGCGCAGTATCACGACGTTGTGGTCGGTGAGATGGCGCTGAGGGACGCGGCTTGGTCTTACCCGGACATCAAGGAGTCGGCGGCGACCCGTGTCGGTCACGACTTCAGCGGTTATGTCGCCTTCGATGTACGCCAGGTGCGGATCGAGATCTGACACAGCACACCGATAGCGCCGGACGATCGTAGGTGCCGTCGTGCGGGCCCCTCTGAGCCCGTGCGGCGCGGCGCGGGCCGACCAAGGAGAGGAGTCAGGATGGACACGTGGTGGCGTGACCGGCTCCGTGGCGCGAAGGACCGGAAAACCGCCTCGGCGTGCGCCCGTGACTACGCCCTCAGTGCCGTGGCCGCGCTTTTGATCGTGGCCGTGCCGGTGGCGGATCTGTTCCTGCCGACGGACATCCACGTGGCGCACATCCTGGTGGTGCCGGTGGCACTGGTCGCCGCCTTCGCCGGGCCCCTGCGCGGCGCCCTCACGGCGCTGCTCGCCGTGCTGGCTCTGGTCGCCGCCGGCATTGAACGCGATGCCGTGACCACGCAGAACGTCCTGGTGCAGTTGGCGTCGCTGGTGCTGGTATCAATGCTGCTGGTGGTCTTCGCCCTGTCGAGCGAGCGGGGACGGCACGAGCTCGCCTGCGAGCGCCGGATCTCGGAGGCGGCCCAGCGGGTCGTGCTGCGGCCCCTTCCGTGTCGCTCGGGACCGCTGACGATCGCCTCGGCGTACCGCTCGGCCGACGACGGCGCCCGCGTCGGCGGCGACCTGTACGCGGTCGCCCGCACCGCGAATGCCACGCGCCTGCTCATCTGGGACGTGTGCGGCAAAGGACTGAACTCGCTCGGCGAGACCGAGACCGTGCTCGGCGCCTTCCGGGCAGCGGCCCACCGCCAGGTACCGCTGCCGGAACTGGTCGCATCGCTGGAGGCCAGCTTGCGCTGGGACCTGGTGGAGTTCTGCGACACACCGGCCGAGGCCGACGTCGGGGAGCGGTTCGTGACGGCCGCGGTCGTCGAGGTCCCCGACGACGAGCCGTGCGTCCACGTGGTCAGCTGCGGTCACCTGCCCCCTCTCCTGCTGCACGAGGGCCGGGCGACCCTGCTCGACGTGGCGGACCCCGCCCCGCCGCTCGGCCTCGGCACCCTGGCCGAGAGCACGTACGCCCCCAGCACCTTCCCCTTCGTCGGCGGCGATCAGATGCTGCTCTACACCGACGGCCTCACCGAGGCCCGCGACGCCGAGGGCGGCTTCTATCCCTTGATGGAACGCGCCGCCGGTCTCACCGGCTCAGGCCCGGCCACGCTGGTGCAGGCGGTCACCCGCGACCTGCTGGACCATACCCACGGGCCGTTGTGCGACGACATGGCCGTCGTCGCCCTCCAGCGCGAGCACTGACGCCGTCGAGAACTGACTCCGGTCGGCGCCGGCAGATGGAGTTCGAACTTTACGCACGATCCCGCGAGCTCCAGCAGGTCAACGAACAGCCACGACAGGCCAACGCCCGTGAGCGACAGGTGGCGCTCGCGCTTCAGGACGCGATGCTGCCCGCATCACAGCGACTTGCGCGCCGCAAGGCCGCGGTCGGCGGCGCAGTCTGTCTCTTCCGCTCGGGTGGACGACTGCCGGGTCCCCAAAGTTGTGCGCGACGCGCGTCCGAGTTCCCTGGCCCGCGCTGCCGGGCCGACGTCGTTGCTGCCGAATTCAGCCCGCAGCGCTGAGATGTCCGCCGGCCATCAGCTGAGCCCGCAGTTTCCTTCGGGCGTCGAACATCGTCTTGTAAAGCGTGTTGCGGTTCGTCTTCAGCTCACTGGCCAGCGTTTCCAGGGGAACCCCGTTGATGACGGCGGTGAAGACCCGCCGCTGGCGGGCCGTCAGTGCTGTCTCGACCGCGTCCCGCGTGGCTTCGACCAGCTCTCTCGCCTGCCAGTGGCCTGCGGGGTCGATACCGGAGCGGTCGGGCACTTGCGCCAATTCGTCGAAGTCGAGCTGGGTGTTTGAAACACGCCGGAAGTGGCGGCCCAGCGCGCTGGAAACTTCGAGTACGACGAATCGGAAGGCCCATGTGGTGAACCTGGCGTCGCCTCGAAATTGCTGAATTTTTTTCGTAATTCTCATCAGCGCGTCGGCTGCCGCCTGGTAGGCGAGATCGTTCAGCTCGGGCCCGCCAATTCGGTATCGGGGTCCCCGGCGGAACATTTCGTCCATGGCGATCCGCACCAGCAGTTCGTGAAGCCGCGTGCAGGCCTGTTCGTACTGCGGACCGCGACCGCCCTCGAGCGCGTCCACCCATGCGGCGGATTCCGGGTCGAGTTGCCCTCGGCTCGTGGCGAGTCCGGCTGCCGGGGCTCTGCCGTTGGTTCCGGCTTGTGCGTCCGGAGCAGGGTGGCACGATTTGTCAATGCCTGCACAGTGCATGGTCATCAGTCCCCAGGTCCTCTTGTGCGGACAAGCCAATCACGTGACCATCTACGGGCCGTCTACGCGAAATCGCTGCTTTCTCTCTCGCCATGCCCGTATCCCAAGGATTTCAGGACGGGATTGCGGCGTATTTCGACGAGCGACTCGCGCGCAGCGTGGGAGGCGTTTTCCCGTACGGTCGACAGCGGCTACAGCCGTGGAGGCCTTCGACCCTCCAGGCCGGTAGTGGGCGGTCACGCTGTGCGTAGCGGGCGTGTGCGGCGGTAGTCGCCAGCCGAGTTGCCGGGCTCCCTGCAGTCCCTGCTCACGCAGCCAGGTGCGGATGGCCCGGGATCTACAGCCCGTGTCGCCGATGACGTGCGAGGGCAGGATCCCGGGGCCGACCTGGTCCGATCCGGGGCACGTGGATGACCTGCATGACGGCGGTGAACTGGGTGCAGTCGTCGGTGATCGTGAAGCCGATGAGTCGGCCCAGGCCATCGCAAGCAAGGTGGATTTTGCTGGTCAGGCCGCTCCTCGGGTGTCCGATTCCCGGGCTGCGGAGCCCACTTTTCGGGCCCCGGCGGCCTGCTGGTGGGCTCGTACGATGGTGGAGTCGACCGACGCCATCCAGTCGATGGCACCGGCGACATCCGCCGTCGCCTGGAGGGCTCTCAGCATCCGATCGAAGGTGCCGTCGGCCGCCCACCGACGGAACCGCGTGTGCAAGGTGGCCCAGGGCCGGTATCGGCCGGGCACGTCCCGCGAGGCGGGCCGTCGGAACTTCCACACGATCCCGTTCAGGATCATCCGGTCGTCCCGCCGCTTCCGCCTCGACTCAGCATGGGGCAGCAGCCGCACTAACTCCCGCTCGGCATCGGCCAGTTTACGGAGACGCATGACCCAACCGTGATCTACCAGGCACGATCGCTTGACGACACGCTCCATCTGCCCTGGCAGTCACTCAGGAGCCCCTCGGGTGTCGGGCACCACGTGGACGGCCGCCTCCTCGGCGGAGGCGGCGCCGTTGTCGATGCCCACATCCCGCGCCCAGTAGTCGTCGCCGTCGTATCCTGCAGCGAGAACGTCCGTGTCCCAGCCGAGGAGACGTCCCGCGCGCTCGTCGCCGACCTGGTCGTCGATGAGCTCTCCGTCCGTGCCGATCGTGTCGCCCAGCCCGTCGCCCTCGTCCGATGAGCTGACTTCCGGCACCTCGCGCCGAAGTCGATGCGCGAGATCCTCGTGGGAGGAGCCCTCCCGCGCGGTGACGCCCCAGTCGTAGACGGCGAGGGGCCTGTCGGCGGGTGAATAGCCCCGGTCCAGGACGTCCTCGTCCAGTTCGTCCTCGTCGTACTCCTCCTGCGAGCGCAGGGGGTTGGAGGCGGCAAGGTCTTCGTAGGGCGGAGGGTTGTCTGGTGAAGTCATTACGGCCTCCATGCCGTCGGAGTCCCGTGACGGATCGGTGTCGGCGCCTCGGTGTCGGCGCGGCGGGAGAAGACCATTCAAGTGGCCCGGTATCGACGCGGCGTCTATCCGGCATGGTCACCCGGGCGGCAAGCCGGCGACTCCTCCGATGCGGGCGCCTGCTCGGCCTGCCGACGGGGCGCAGTCCTCGGGGGCCGCGGCCAGTGGCCTTCAGCCACGGTGCACGAGGAAAGGCGGCGAGGTCGGAGCTGCCTGGGATCAGGTCGTGGCAAGGGTCGCCGGATCGATCGGGGGTCGAGCGCGCGAAGATCAGCCGCCTGATCATCCTGTCTGCCACGGGTGTGCCCGAGCCTCTGCGGCCGGTTAGGCCATCCCTCGGCGACGAGGTTGGCGTCGGTGCCGGCCACGGCGTTGCGGGTGCGGCCCAGATGGGTGGCGAGCCGGCGGGTGGAAGGCACCGTGTCGCCGGGGGCGAGGTGGTCGGTGCGACAGCTTCGCGCGGGGTGTGCGCCCCGCCCCGGGGGCGGACAGATGCGTCCGGCCCCGGGGCCCCGTCCCCCGTCAGCCGGGCAGGATGTTGTGGTTCACCCGGAACATGTTGGTCGGGTCGTACGCCTTCTTCGTCGCGGTCAGCCGCCGGTGGCGCTCGGCGCCGTAGACCTCGCTCAACCGCTCGGGGTCGGTGGCCTCCTCGACGGAGAGGAAGTTGACCATCCTGCGTCTGTCCGCCCAGGGCTCCATCGCGTCCATCAGCGCGTCGAGTTCGCCGGTCAGGAACCCGGCCTGGTCCGGCGTGCCCACGCCGAAACCGAAGAGCACGAAGGGAAGCCCTCTGGTGGAGACGGCGTTGGGCACCGCGGGCTCGCGGTCGAGCGCACCGCCGAGCATGCGGATCTCGACGCTGGCCAGCGGGGAGCCCGACCCGGGTCCGATCAGTTCGATCACCTTGTCGGCCGCCTCGGCGGGGAACGCGCACAGCATCGTGGTGCGGTCGTAGTAGGGCATCGGCGCCGGCGGGTCCATGTGGATGGCGCCCATGGCGGTGTAGGGCATCTCACCCACGGTATCGATGAGTGCCGGGGCGGCCGCGCGCAGGGGTGCGATCAGCCGCTCGCCCTCGGCCACCGGACCGAGGTAGGCGAACCGCACGTGCACCACGAACGCCCCCCGCAGCGGCTCCGGCAACTCCGGCAGCGGAGGGAGTCGTTGCACGGCGAGGGAGGAGGACATCTCCTCGGGCATGTCCGACTGCCACGTGCGCCAGGCGTGCAGCACGTCGGCGAGGTGTTCGCCGGGGAAGTGGATGCCGCCGCCGTAGAAGTGGGTCAATGGGAACAGGTCGAACTCCAGCGCGGTGACAACGCCGAAATTGCCCTTTCCACCGAGCAGGGCCCAGAAGAGTTCGGGATCGCTGTCTGCCGTGACATGCCGCAACTCGCCGTCAGCGGTCACCACATCCAGCGAGCGCACGTGGTCCGCCGCGTATCCCAGGCTCCGGCCGAAGACCGGACTGAGTCCACCCCCGAGGGTGTAGCCGGCCACGCCCACCAGCGGAGCCGAACCGCTCACCGGGGCCAGACCGACTGCGGCGGCCTCATCGATCGCCTCCTGCCAGATCACTCCGGCCTCGACCCGCGCGCGTCTGCTGCCTGCGTCGACGGCGATGCCCTTCATACGCCGGGTGCTGATCAGAACCCCGCCCCGGGCGGGGTCGACCTGCTGGTGTCCCGTGGTCTTCACCGTCACAGGCCGGCCCTCGCGGGCCGCGAACCGGACCGCCGCCCGTACGTCGGCCGCGTCGGCGGCACCGACCGCGAGCGCCGGCTCAAGGGAGACGTTCAGGTTGTAGATCCGGCATTCGGCGTCGTACCCCTCGTCGCCGGGCAGCAGAACCGGACCGCTCACCAGCGATGCGAGTTCGGCCGCCTCGGCGGGCGACACGGGTCTGAACGGATCGTCAAAGGTCATGATTTCCTCGTGAATTGTGCCGCGGGATCGGCGTGCGGTCGCCCGTGAGTCCCGCGCGTGCGAGTTGGTGCTGCATTGGTGCCGGCCAGGGCCCTATACCTGGCGTGCAGGCGTTCAGCGCATATATTACACCTCTAATCTAAGAATCCCCCTGGGGTGCCCCTAAGCTGGTCGGCACCGGGCCGCTTGCGATCCCGGGACGAGGCAGTGGGACAGCGGGCCAGTGCCTCGTCGCGGCGGTCACATCAACGGCGAATCCTTCGCGCAGGGCCCTGCAAGTGCGTGGCCGTCGACACGGCGTGGGTGGCATCCCCATCTGGGTCGCCGGCCTCTGCGGACGCGGTCTCAGCCTCCACTGTGGCCGAAGCGCTCGGTACGTACTCGCTCAGGTGCATGTCCCAGGAGCACCAGGTAAGCAGCCGTCTTCTCGACGAACCCCGTGGGCCCGCAGACATAACAGGTCGGCTCGAAGTCGGAAGGCCAGCCGCCGCGGGCCAAGTCCTCGGGAGAGATGCGCCCCGGCGGGCGCGGTGAGTCTTCCGGGGCCTCTCTGCTGTACAGGTACGTCGTATCCAGCCCCGGCGCCCCCTGGCGGAGCTCCGAGCGGTACAGCAGGTCCGACGGGGTTCGCGCTGCGTACAGCAACCGGAACGGGGCTCGGCTGCCGGCCGCCTCCCGTGCGCGGATCATGCACATGAGAGGCACGAGTCCTGACCCGCCCGCTACCAGCACGATTGGCTCTGTCTGCTGCTGCCTCCAGATGAACCAGCCGCCGACGGGCCCGCGCAGCTCCAGCCGGTCCCCGGGCACGAGCTCGTCCACGAGGTAGGGCGACACTTCCCCGCCGGGCGTGCGCTGGACTGTAAGGTCGAGGTTCCGGCCGTCGGGGGCCGAGGCGATCGAGTAACTGCGCTGGGTGCTGTAGCCGTCCTCTGCGGTCAGCCTGACGTCCACATGCTGGCCGGCCAGGTGCCCGGGCCAACCTGGCACATCCAGTGTCAGAGTGACGGCCGTCGCAGACTCCACGCGCCGACCCGTTACCTCGGCGGTCCGCCAACGGAGTCGGTCGCCTAGTCTCCCTGGTACCGCTGTTCTCTCCATGGGTCTCCGTAGTTGTGGTACCCGGCGCTTTCCCAGAAGCCGGGCACGTCGCTCTGCCGCAGTTGGATCTCGCGGACCCACTTCGCGGACTTCCACAGGTACAAGTGCGGGACCAGCAGCCGCGCGGGGCCACCGTGTTCGGGGGCCAAGTCCCTGCCTCCGTAGCCGTAGACGATCCATGCTTTGCCGTCGACCAGGTCGGCGAGTGGGATGTTCGTGGTGTAGCCGCCGTACGAGGTGACGAGAACGTGCTCTGCCGCCGTCTCCACGTCCGCGAGCACAACGTCCAGCGACACGCCCTGCCATTGGGTACCGAACTTCGACCACTTCGTCACACAGTGCAGATCGACGGTAGGAGACTCCGCCGGCAGTGCCATCAGGCCTGCCCAGTCCCACACGTGCTGCTTCCCGGCCTCCGTTGCCACGGACAGCTTCCAGTCGTCTTGCCGGATGCGGGGAGTGGGCCCGGCAGACAGCACAGGAAAGTCAGTCGTCTCGTACTGCCCGGGCGGCAGTTTCGTACCGGCCGACGGCCTTCGCCCTTGGAAGCCACGCGATATCAACCCCATACTCTTCACCGTCCTCATTTCGTCCAGTGGGCCACTACGGGTCCCATCGGAGGTAAGCGCCCGGCGGAGGCGACCTCTTACCTGTACCGGCGCGGCAGAAGATGGCCATTCAGGCGGCGGACTCGTCGATAACGCTTGCCAGATCGCCTGCCATACGGCTCCTTCGTGCACGGGCAGCCTTCATCGACGCCTCTTGGTCGCCCCGCCCGGGTGGGTATCAGGTGGCCGCCCCGGGCGGGGCGTGAGAGATGCATCTAGTAGCGGCCTGCCATGACTCCGCCGTCGACGTTGAGGATGGCGCCTGTGATCCAGCTCGAGGCCGAAGAAAGGAGGAAGACGATCGCGGAGGCCACGTCCTGCGGGGTGCCGACCCGGCCAAGCGGGTGCAGGCCGCTCAGCTGGTCCATCGCATCGTCCAACTGGTCCGCGGGAAAGACCTTCTCGAACAGGGGCGTCCTGGTGACAGCAGGAGCCACGGCGTTCACACGGATGCCCTCGCTGGCGAGCTCGATGGCCAGGTTGTGCGTAAGGGCGTGCAGGCCGGCCTTGGCCATCGAATAAGCCGATGAGGGTGTCACGGCGAGGGCCTGGTGCGCCCACATGCTCCCCACGTTCACGATGGCGCCGCCCTGACCGCCGGCGACCATGGCCCGAACGACGGTCTGAGTCAGGAAGAACGTCGCCCTGTTGAGGTCGTGGTAGGAGTCGTAATGCGCGACCTCGTAGTCGAGGAAGAGCTTGGGCAGGAAAAACCCTGCCGAGTTGACGAGGAGGGTGGCGTCGGGGTGGTCCTCTGCCAGCTGCTTCTGCGCCTCGACGACCTGGTCCCAGTCTGCCAGGTCGGCCTCGATCGACCATGCGCTGCCGGAGCGCGACAGGCTTGCGACGGCGTCGTTGAGCTTGCGACCCGGGCGGCCGACGATCACCGCGCTGCCGCCTGCCGCCATCACGTCCTCGGCGGCCTTGAGGCCCATGCCGCTGGCGCCACCGATCACGACGATCTTCTTACCTTCGAAGTCCGTGGCCATACGAATCACTCTCCACTGAGCGGCGAACACTACTTGCCTGTGTGCTTGCCTGTGTGCACTCGAGCCTGCCAGGACGGGATCTACCGCAGCTCTACAAGGCATCTACGGCGCCAATCGCTGCGGCCCCGCGGTCGGGCAAACGGGAGCTGCGTAGACCCGTCCTGCCTGCCGCTTCTGGTCTTCTGCGTGCTACCGCGCGCGAAACCACGGAAAGCCGCTGTACGGTCTGCTGCAACCAAGGCGGCACCCACTCACTGGCCGCCGAGCATGTCGGCGGCAGTGTCCAGTTGAGTGCTGTTCGGCGAGGACGGCGCCGAACAGCCGGGGCAGGGCAGCGGGGTTGGGGAATACCTGCACGGCGTCCGTGCGGCATCTGACCTCTCGGTTGAGGCGTTCGAGCGGGTTGGCTGACCAGATCTTCTTCCAGGGCCTGGTGGGGAAGTCGGCCCAGGCGGTGCGGCCGACCTTTTGGGGAGCCGGCGAGTACATTGCGCACGAAGTGCACCCGGCAGCGTTGCCAGGCTGCGCCGATCAGGAGCTTGCCGATGGAACTGGTCAGCCCGGCGTGCGCGTCGACGACCGCCAGTTGGACCCCGGTCAGGCCGCGGGTGCGCAAGGAGCGCAGGAAGCCGGTCCAGAGCACGGCTTCCTCGCTGTCGCAGACGGCGAAGCCAAGGATCTCGCGGCGGCCGTCTGCACTGACGCCGGTGCCGATCACCACGGCCTGCGAGACCACACGGTGGTTGACCTGGGCCTTTCAGTAGGTGGCTCCAGGAAGACATACGGGTAGGTGGTGTGGCCCAGTGGCCGCTCGCGGAACATCCGGACCTCCTCGTCCAGCTCCGCGCAGATCCGAGGGACCTCCGACTTGGAGATGCCGCTGTCCTCGCCGAGGGCCTTGACCAGGTCGTCCACGCTGCGGGTGGACACCCCGTGCAGGTAGGCCTCCATCACCACGGCGAACAGGGCCTGATCGATGCGGCGACGGCGCTCGAGCAGGGAGGGGATGAACGAGCCGGCCCGCAGTTTCGGGATCTGCAGTTCGATGTCGCCGGCTGCGGTGGTCAGCAGCCTGTCGCGGCGGCCGTTGAGGTGCGTCTGATGCGGGGCCGCCCCGATCACCGCGGTGGCCTCCGCCTCAATCAAAGCCTGCAGCACGGCCCGCAAGGCACGGCGGATCATGTCAATCGCCGTCCGATGCGCGAAGTGACTCCAGCAACTCAAACAGGGCGGACTGCTCGAGAGCCGTCGTGTGCGTCCTGCGCGTCGAAAACCTTGCCGCCCGTCGGGCGGCGTATGACAGCGCCGCCCGGCAGGGCATGCCCCCACTTCGGGACTGCTCGGTCCCGGCTACGGACCGTGGCGTCGTCTCCGCAGGGTGCCTGTGACAACAACCTGGATGCCGGCCCCGGCTCGCCCTGCAAACGGGCCGGCTTGCCCTGGTCGAATAACCCTCGCCCTGCCTGCTCCGCTGCGTACGCGGCAACAAGCCGGTTCCAGCAGTAGCGGCCCGGGCCGATCTCCGAGACGAGGTGCGCTCGGGTGAGGCGCGACAGGACCTGGCGGACCCTGCCCTCAGGCCGTCCGCCCAGGTCTGCGACCTGCGATGCCGTGAACATGGGGTTTGGGTAGGCGCTCAGATCGCGGAAGAGTGCGGCTGTCTCCGTGTCGAGCAGGCGGTACGAGCGGGTGATGGACGCGCGGACGTCGAGCGCCTGGTCCTCGTCGGTCGCGAAGGCGTCCAGGGTGTTGTGCTCCGGCGCCTCGTACTCGTCGGCCAGGCTCGCCAGACGCAGCTGCGGCCGGTATGCCGCGCGGGCGGCGACGTTGGCCAGGGCCAAGGGGAGCTGCCCTGCCAGCCGGATGATGCGGTCGACGGCCTCTGGTTCAGCCGCTGTCCTCGCTGCGCCGAGTCGGAGCGCGAGGACGGTGCGTGCGTCCTTCAGGCTCAGGGGCATGAGTGTCAGGGGAAGTGCCTGGTAGGCAGCGACGAGGGCGTGCAATTGCATGCGGCTGGTGACCAGGGCCATGGAGCCGGCACTTCCCGGGAGGAGATGCTTCAGCTGGTCTGTGTTCCAGGCGTTGTCGAGCACGACGAGGACTCGCCGGTTGGCCAGCAGGCCGCGGAACATGAGCCCTCGTGCCTGCGTGGTATCGGGCATGTCCTCAAGGCGGACCCCCAGGGCCTGCAGGAAGCCCCCCAGCACGTGCGCGGGGTCCCTCGGCTCCGCCTCTGGTCCGGCTCCCTGCAGGTCCGCGAAGAGCTGGCCATCCGGGAACCGGTCAGCCAGACGGTGGGCGACGGTGATGGCGAAAGCCGTCTTGCCCACGCCGGCCAGTCCGCCGACCGCGCAGATGGCCACAGAGGACGACTCCTCCGCATTGGCGCACAAACGTTCGATCTGCTCCTGATCTCTCTCGCGACCGACAAGGCTCGGCAGGGCAGCCGGGAGCTGAGCGGGGACGTGAGGACGCGGCGTCCTTGTCGCGCCCTTCGGGCGCTCGGCGCTTGGTGCCAGCTGAATTCGGCCGGAGAGAATGCGCTCGTGGACGTGCTGGAGTTCTGGCGACGGGCTGACGCCGAGGCGCTGACGCAGCAGGTGGCTGGTCGTGTGGTAGATCGTCAAGGCCTCGGACTGGCGCCCGGCACCGTAGAGCGCAGTCATCAGGAGGCCGCATATGCGCTCTCGAAGCGGGTGTTCCACATGGAGGGCAGACAGTTCCGTGACGGCCTCGGTGTAGCGCCCTCTCTCCACGTCGCAGGCGAGCTGCTCCTCCGAACAGGCGAGACGCAGCTCGCCGAGGACGCTGCGCTGCTGGTCCGCGAACGGCCCGGGGACCCCCGCGAGGGGCACTCCTTTCCACATCTCGAGGCCCTCGGTCAGTAGGCTCGCCGCGGACGCCAGGTCGCCGGAGCCGCGGGCCTCCCTCGCCCGTGCCATCGTTGCCTTGAACCTGTTCAGGTCCAAAGCGTCCGGTCGGATGCGCAGCAGGTAGCCCCCGTCGACCCGACTCACGGAGCTGTCGGCGTGCTCCCCCAGTGCCTGCCTGAGCCGGTAGACGTAGGTGCGCACGGAGCCCACGGCCGACGGTGGGGCGTCGTCGCCCCACACGTCCTCCACCAGTCTCGAGAGGCTTACAGGCCTGCCCGCCCGGAACAACAGCGAAGCGAGCACGGCGCACTGCCTCGGCTGGCCGGCTCCGGCCTCGACCCCCTCTTTGTGCAGCCGGACTGGCCCGAGCACTGAGAACTCGACGCCTGTGTGCATGGTGCGTACCGCCCTGGAGATCCTTGTGAGACTTCACTGCCTGGCTGTCCGCAGGGGACCGCTTTCCTCAAACATACCGCAGGTCGGACCAATTTACGGGACTAAATCGTCCACTTCTGGAGTGAGAGGGTGCGCCTCCCTTGCAGGTGGCAGCTACTTTGGTGTTTGGTCGATCCCCTGACATATGGACGAAGGCGTCTTCCCTACGCGCACACCTCGCCGGACTACCTCCACCCGTCCGGGGGCAGTGATGTCCGCTCGACACGGAGACCGCGACGAAACCGCCTGTGGGGACGGCAACAGGACCTCTCAGCGCTCCCTCACCCCGGACGGCGGCCGGCACGGCCCAGGCCTCGATATGGCCGATCGCCACGTCCAGGGCGATCCTCATGGGCTTGACGCCCTGGGCCGTCTGCGCGAGGAGGTGGCCGCCTTGCAGGGCGGCCATGGGGCGCGTGGCGAGCTCTCCGGCGTCCGCGTCGACAGGACTCCCGAGTCCTTCATTCGCTCCACCCCGGCGCGGAGCAGCCCCTCTCAAGTGCCGAAGTACCGGGCGAGCACCTTGCGCGCCTCTTCGTCCTGGTCGGCCAAGTCGCTTGCGACGGAGCAGAGCGGACAGCCGGCGGCTCCGTTTCGGAGGCTGCTGTTCTCGATATGTACTTCCCGCCAGCGCTCCAGCCCGCGCGGGGAGTCGAGCCGCTGCAGTAGCTGGGGGACCGCACCCCGTATGAGCTGGCCCAGCGGACCGGGCCCAAGCGCCAGCGGCCGGCCTGCCCCTACACATCGGTGTGGCCGCCACCTGGGCGGTCGCGGCGATGGCCTCCGCACATCCCGGCCGCGGCGGCATCCGCGTCGTCCCCGACCACCATCAGGCGCTCCGCGCGTTCCTCGACCCGCCGCCGGTCCATCGAGTTCCATCTGCTGCAGCAGCTACGCCGGGTCCGCGAACCGATCTACGAGGTGGAGACCGGCGATCGGCCCTGGGCATCGGGCCCCGCACCGGGGTGGCGCCGCCAGCGCCTTCCAAGCGCTGCCGGCCGACCGCTCCGGTGTGTCCTGCACCGCCAGGACTGCTGGATCGACGACGGCCAGGCACTCACCGGAGCCGAAGCCACCACATGGGCCGCCCGGTGGGAGGTACGGGCCTGCCAACTGCTCAAACCCGATCTGCTGACCAACAGGCCGTTATCGGGTACCGACGCCGCAAAGAGGGCGTTGCCAGCCAGTGGAACCGGATGCAATCCGGGTCGTTCTGGTAGCTGAGAAGTCAGCCGCGGGGCGACCCCGCGTCGTCGTAGTGTCGCCGGGCCCGATCGACGTGCTCGAGATTGGTGGCGGCCCACTCGGCGAGGTGCGCGAAGAGAGGGGCGAGACTGCGGCCGAGCTCACTGATCTCGTACTCCACGCGCGGCGGCACCTCAGGGTGGTAGGTGCGAACGACCAGGCCGTCGCGCTCCAACTGCCGCAGGCGCTGAGTCAGCACCTTGGGGGTGATGCTCTTGATGCGCCGCTGCAGCTCGACGAACCGCTGGCGGCCGAAGGTGTGGAGCGACCAGAGGATCGGTGTGGTCCACCGGCTGAACACTATGTCCACGACCGGGGAGATCGGGCAGGCCACCTCGGGGCCGGCCGTGGCATCGCCGGCCGGCCAACTCATCTCGGTCGCCATGGATTTCAGTCCTCTGAGGTAGTTACTTTCCTCTAGGTACCTACTATACCGAGGCTGTTAGCGTCGCCGTCATCGCGAGAAACCACTGACAACACGGGAGTTGAGCATGATCGTGGTGACGGGTGCCACCGGGAATGTCGGGCGGTCGCTGGTGCGGACCATGGCGGAGACCGGCGAGCGGGTGACAGCGGTGTCGAGGGGGATAGCCCCGCTGGACCTGCCTACGGGGACCAGGCACGTGCAGGCTGACTTAACCAAGCCGGAGACCCTGCGGCCCGCCCTCGACGGTGCCGAAGCCTTGTTCCTGCACGATGGCGGCGCAGGAGGCCACGGGCTCGACCCGCGAGCCATCCTGGACGCGGCCAAAGTCGCCGGGATCCGGCGGGTGGTGCTGCTCTCCTCGCAGGGCGTGCTGACCAGGCCGGAGTCGCCCTCGCACGGAGGTGTCATGCGGGCCATCGAGGACGCCGTGCGCGACTCGGGCCTGGCCTGGACGATCCTGCGGTCCGGCGGCTTCGCATCCAACGCCTACGCCTGGGCGGATTCGGTACGCGCCGAGCGGACCGCCGCCGCGCCGTTCGGTGACGTCGGAATCCCCGTGATCGATCCGGCGGACATCGCGGAGGTCGCGGCCGTGGCCCTGCGCAAGGACGAACACACGAGCCAGGTCTACGAGCTGAACGGGCCGGCAGCCGTCACACCCCGGCAGCAGGCCGAAGCAATCGCGACGGCCCTCGGCGAGCGGGTGCGGTTCGTGGAGCTCACTCGGGACGAGGCACACGCCCGGATGGCGGCGTTCATGCCGGAGCCGGTCGTACAGACCACACTGGCCGTCCTCGGCGAGCCCAACGCCGCCGAGCTGCGGCTCAGCCCGGACGTCCAGCGGGTCCTCGGCCGCGCGCCCCGCCCCTTCGCCGAATGGGCCCGCCGTAACGTCGAAGCCTTCCGGTAAGGAGTAACGAGTTCGCCTTCGGCGCCGCGGTCTCAGGGCGCCGAAGGCGAAGGCCCGGCCTGCGAACCCACCCCTCTCTCACCTCCGCAACGCCCCTCCCACTCAAGGCGCCCTCTTGGCGCCCCGGCTGAGCCCGGACCTGCCGAGCGCGCAGGCCCGGCACTCAAGGAGCCTCTCGGCACCCCAAGTGTCGGAGCCCGCCTCCAAAACGGTCGCCATGACCGTCACCGTTCAGGCGTGCGCCGAATAGCTGCAGGGGCCGGCACTGTGCGAAGCCCGGCGATGATCACACGCTCCTCAGCTTTCGGCGAAGCGCACCGTCGACGCTCTTGGCTTCGTTGACGAGCGTGACGCCGGCTGCGCAGACTGCGAGCAGCCGGTGTGGCCGATGTTCAGACTGACCATCGTGACGGTGCAGAACAACCGGCGGGCCGCGACCGGCTCGAAAGACGGCCTGAACCTTGCCAACGTGGCGTGCCAGGGCGGATGCTCGACTGCTCAGCAGCGCCCCGGCACGCCCGCGGTCCATCTACTGGCCCACTACCGCTACGAACACCGGTACTGGGTCACCGGACTGCGTATCGGGTCAGTAGGCGACGGAACCGTACTCGTAGCCGAGCTGGAATTGCAGGTAGAACTTGGTGCCGTCCTTGACGTCGGTTGCGGCGAGTCCCCAGGTGCCGCCGTCGATCCAGCGCCAGGCGTTGCAGGAGGTGCCGCCGCTGCTGGGCAGGAAGCAGGTGCGGACGTAGTCACCCAGGGTGGGCTTGACGTTGATGTCGTTGCAGTTGGATGTGGCGGTTGCTGAGCCGGATCCGGGCCACCTGTCGTACGGGGCGACGTAGGTGGTGGAGAACGACTTCGCGGTGCCCAAACAGGACTGGGCGGCCGCGGGTGCTGCGTTGGCTGTGGCGGCAGTTGCGGCCGACAGTCCGCCGACTGCCAAAGCGGCAGCCGCCAGAGCTCCTACTGTGCGTGAACGGATACGCATTCTTCTCCCCCTTCAGCGCCGGTGGACTCCGGCGCCCCACAGACTGTAGGAAACCCCGCCACTCCTCGAACAGAGGTCGCGAGTACACCGGTTGGGGCGTTGCCAAAGGGGAAGGGTGTGCTCCCTGTGGAGACCGTGGCACGACGGACGCGCACGAGATCCAATGGGGAGCTCGAGGTGGACTTGGTAGCCGCCCTCGGTGGTGGGTCCCCAGCGGAAGGATCCGTTCAGCAGGGCGGCACGCTCGCGAAGCCCGATGAGTCCGTGCCGCGCGCTGGGTAGCGGAACCGTTTTCCGGGTGGGGGCCCGTTGGTGACGGTGACCTGGACGAGGTCGGCTGCCCGGCGGATCCGTACGGAGGCCGCAGCGCCTGGAGCGTGCTTCCTCGCGTTGGTCAGGGGCGACCGAAAGACGACCGGGAAGTCGCTCTCATGCCGTTACGCACCGTGATCGACGGAGCTATGGGTTCGTCAGGCCGACTTGTCGCCGCCGTTCAGGATGGAGAACAGCTGCAACGCCTCCAGGTAGATCCACACCAGGGTCAGTGTGAGACCGAAGGCCGCCAGCCAGGACTCCTCTCGCGGGGCTCCGTGGGCTATGCCGTCCTCGACCTGCTTGAAGTCCAATGCCAGGAAACACGCGCCGAGGATGATGCCGATGACGCCGAACAGGATGCCCAGGCCGCCACTACGAAGGCCCAGGCCGTCACCACCGGCGAAGGCGGAAATCAGCAGGTTGGCGACGGTGAGCAGCAAGAAGCCCATCGCGGCGGCCATCGCAAAGCCGTGGAAACGTCGGGTGACGCGGATCCAACGTCTTTTGTATGCGATCAGCGTGCCAGCGAAGACCGCCATCGTGCCGAGCACGGTCTGGACCACCACGCCGGGGCTGATGTTGGCGGAGGTGACACTGGAGATGGCTCCGAGGAAGACGCCTTCGAACGCCGCGTACGCCAGGATCAGTGCCGGGACCGGCTTGGCCCTGAATGTTTGGACGAGCGACAGGGCGAAGGCCAGTAGGGCGGCTCCGACCGCGATGCCGCACGACGCACCCAGGTTGGCCTCATCGGCAGGCAACAGCACCCACGCAAGGACGGCGGCGAGCACAACCACGCCAAGTGTCCCTGCTGTACGGGCGACGACATCGTCAATGGTCATCGCAGTGCCCAAGGCTTTCGGCAGAGCGGCGGGCTCGGCGTCGGGCGCGGCCTCCGCGTTCTGCACGGTCGTGCTCCGGTTGGCCGTGCCCTGCGCGTAGGGGTTGTCCGCGGCCGAACCATCGGCGCGCAGGTTCTGCTCCCTGAAGACCGCGTAGCTGTTGCGGCGGTTGAACACCCCCCGCGAGAAGACAGGATTGCTGCTCTTCATCTCACTCATTCCTCTGCAGTTGCACCCCTGTTCCGGTCTCGATACGGATCTGGAGATCCGCGTACCGGCCCTGGGGGATGCATCAAAACGGCGTTCATCGATGACAGGGATTCCGACTGCCTGCGGGCGGCGGGCACTCTTCGGAGTCGAGTCGCACACTGACGTCGCAGCGTCAGCTCGCCGACCGGCTCGTGCCTGGGCCGATTCAGCGTCCGTGCCCAGCCTTGCCGTCCTCCTTCAGGATCACGCCACGTGCCCGCCCGAAGCGCCCACCGAATGACTCCTCGCCGACCGAGGCCTGGCAGTTGACGTTCGGCATGGACGCGTCGCGCGGTGTGACCGCGGCCCCCGGGGCGGCTGTGCGGCTCGGGGCCGAGTCGCGCAGCCGCCCTGGGGGCTACAGGCCGTGCATCACGTCGGGCACGATCTACTAGCGAAGGGACCGGAAACCCGCGCGGAGCTCGTTGACGAACAGGGCCGGCTGCTCCCAGGCGGCGAAGTGACCACCCTCGTCGAGCCTGTTGTAGTGGACGAGGTTCGGGTAGGCCCGCTCGGTCCAGCTCTTCGGGGGCTGGAAGAGCTCGTCGGGGAAGACGCTCACGGCGACCGGGAGCTTGACGCCCTTCGGCGCGAAGAACGGGGAGATCCGGTTCTCGGCGTACAGACGGGAAGCGGAGATCGCGGTGTTCGTCAGCCAGTAGAGCGTGATGTTGTCCAGGACATCGTCCCGGGACAGGCCTTCGGTCACCCCGTCGAAGGCCCGGGAGATCATCTCCAGGCTGGCCGCGTCGTGGTCGAGCAGGAAGGCCGCCAGGCCGACCGGAGAATCCGCCAGGCCGGTCAGCGTCTGCGGGCGGGAGGCCATCATGTAGGCGTAGTAGACGTGCTTGTAGAAGAAGTCCAGCTGCTCGACGGCGCGCTTCTCCTCGTCGTTCACCAGAACCACGCCGGGCGGCAGGGGGTTGCCGGTCGATACGGCCTGCTCGATGACGGGCGGGAACACACACGCCAGATTGGTGTGGATACCGACGAGGCCCTCGGGCTCCTGCACGCCCATCATCTCGGTGATGAGCGCACCCCAGTCGCCGCCCTGTGCCACGTACTTGGTGTAGCCCAGGCGCTTCATCAGCTCGGCCCAGGCCTGGGCGATGCGCTCCGGGTCCCAGCCGGTCGAGGTCGGCTTGCCGGAGAAGCCATAGCCGGGCATCGAGGGGATCACCAGGTGGAAGGCGTCCGAGGCGTCGCCGCCGTGGGCGGTCGGGTTCGTGAGCGGCTCGATGAGCTTCATCTGCTCGATGATCGTGCCCGGCCATCCGTGCGTGACGATCAGCGGCAGGGCGTTCTCGTGCTTCGAGCGGACGTGGATGAAGTGGATGTCCAGGCCGTCGATCTCGGTGATGTAGTGCGGCAGAGCCTTCAGCTTCGCCTCGGCCTTGCTCCAGTCGTACTCCGAAGCCCAGTACCGCGCCAGCTCCTGAAGGGTGGCCAGCGGGGTGCCCTGCGAATGGTCCGCGACGGTCTCCTTCTCGGGGAAGCGAGTCGCGATGATCCGCGCGCGCAGGTCCTCGAGCTCCGACTCCGGGAACTCGAACGTGAACGGACGGATCGCATCCCGGTCAGGGGTGACGGACATGTTGGTCTCCACGATGTCTAAGTGATGTACAGAAGGAAGTGGGATGTGACGTCGAGTTCGCAGACGAATCCGCACGTTGTCAATCCTGCTTGCCGGCGCAGCGGGCCGAAGCCTGCTCTGCCTTCCGGCGCACTTCCATAATGGGCCTGGGGCGCCGCATCGGTAATCTGGATAATGACCTAGATTCCGCAGAGGCGGTGCTGTTTTTCCTAGGTAACGTGACGCGGTACCGTCGGCGAGGGTCAGAGCAGTCATGTGACGGAATTCCGCGGTCGTCGCCGTGGTGACGGGCCCGGCAAGGGAGTTTCCGCTTCATTGTGCGCGGTCACGAAGGGATCACACGTCAGCACGGTGCCGGAACTGCCCCATGTTTACGCCCCTGCCCCACGCCGGTGACCGGCGCCGCGGACAGGCAGAAATTCCGCGGTGTTCGCCCACGCCCCAATGACTGCCGGCCGCCTCCGGCAGCTGACGGGACCGCGTCCAGACGTCTGGGGGCGCCCGCACTCCGGCTTGGGATTCCATCGGCTGCCAGGCAGCAGAGCGATGCGAGGGCGTGGTGCAGGCCGACGGCCGTGAACTGCGCAGCCTGGCCGCGGACCTGAACGATGCGCGCATGCTCCGGGGTGGGTTCCGCTGTCCGTGCCCCCTGAGCCCTCCTGCTCCGACCCGGCCGCACTACAGGCAAATCGAATGACACCCGGGGCAGTTGCACGGCCAGGCGACAAGAACGACGGTGTCGCAACGGACCCCTTGGCGAGACCTTCAGATTCGGCGATGAGAGCCGACGCAACTTGGAGGCCGTCCACTCCCCCACCGCACCGCCAGCGGGCGCAGCTCGGACGCAACAGCCCTTTCAACGCCATGAGGGTCCCTGCCTACTTTCAGGCAGGGACCCTCACGTGGACGCGACGCAACCGTCATACAGTCAGCAACTGCCTGGTGCGCCGCAGGAAGCTTGGCGAATGCTCGATTCCGACCCATTGCGTGAGGGGCGGGTTCGAGATTGTTCCCGGCCATGATGAAGACCGGCGTCGCGGTGGCGGTCGCTGGGGGCCGATGGCCGCGCTCAGGGCGAAGGTTCCGCTCCGCACGAGGGCGTCATACCCCGCAGTGACAAGGCTGCTTGCGCTGAGTTGCACAGAGGATGACCAGCGCATCCAGGCCGAAGGAGCCGCCTCAGGCGTCTGCCCGTTTCGGCAGCCGCCAGTTCGGGCGCGGAAAGTGACAGGTGTAGCCGTCCGGATAGCGTCTCAAGTAGTCCTGATGCTCTGGCTCGGCCTCCCAGAAGGTGTCGGCCGGTACGACATCGGTCACCACGTTGCCCGGCCACAGGCCAGATGCCTCGACGTCCGCGATGGTGTCCTGAGCGATCCGCCGCTGCTCGCCGTCGAGATGGAAGATGATCGAGCGGTAACTGGCGCCGACGTCGTTTCCCTGCCGGTTCTTCGTCGTCGGGTCATGGATCTGGAAGAAATATTCCAGGATGGTGCGGTAGTCGGTGACAGCGGAGTCGAAAGTGATCTCGATCGACTCTGCATGGTTTCCATGGTCGAAATAGGTCGGATGGGGCATGTCACCGCCGCTGTATCCCACCCGAGTGCTCACGACGCCGGGGAGCGTCCGGAGCAGGTCCTGCATGCCCCAGAAGCAGCCGCCCGCAAGCCATGCTTTTTGCTGGAATTCAGTCATCGCTGTTGGTCCTTCTTCCATGTTCGGGAACACCCGCGCATACGGGCCGGTGCCGGCCCGAGGCGATTTCTCCGGGTGTATCTGTCGCAGGCGACATGCTCTGCCGGCCTTCTCCAGGGGTCGCGTCCGCTCGCAGGGAAGGTGCCGGGTTGAAGAAAAGGACGGGTCCCGCGCTCCGGTCCCCCGCTGTCGGGGCGCGGGGCCGGAGCAAGGGGGTGCGGGACCCGCCGTTTGAGGGGGCCGTATGAGAATCGGCTCGGTACCCGCTGTTCAGGCGTTCGCGTCCGGTCCGGGGTGCTCGTGGACCTGGTGCGCAGCGTGGCCGCGTGCCCCGGGCGGCCAACCAGCTCGTTGAGGAGCAACTCGGCCGCCCGGCGGGCTGGGGTCTGTGCAGTCGTTTGTCGACGGTGGATTACCGCAGGGATCGGAAGCCCGCACGGACCTCGTTCACGAGCTGCTCAGGCTGCTCCCAGGCGGCGAAGTGGCCACCCTCGTCGAGCCTGTTGTAGTGGACGAGGTTCGGGTAGGCCTGCTCTGCCCAGCTCTTGGGGGCCTGGTAGACCTCGTCGGGGAAGACGCTGACGGCGACCGGGAGCTTGACGCCCTTGGCGCCGAGGAACGGGGTCTTGTTCTCCGCGTAGAGACGCGCTGCGGATATCCCCGTGTTCGTCAGCCAGAAGAGCGTGATGTTGTCCAGGACGTCATCCCGGGTGAGGCCTTCGGTCTGTCCGGCGAAGGCGCGGGAGATCATCTCCAGGCTCGGCGCGTCGTGGTCGAGCAGGTAGGCCGCCAGGCCGACGGGCGAATCCGCGATTGCGGCCAGCGACTGCGGGCGCGAGGCCATCATGAGGAACTGGGCGATGTTCTGGTACAGGTGGCCGACCTGCTCGACCGCGCGCTTCTCCTCGTCGTTGGCCAGAACGACGTCGCGGGGCAGCGGGTTGCCGACCGCGAGCGCCTGCTCGACGGCGGGCGGAACCGTGCCGGGCAGGTTGACGTGGATGCCCACCAGCCCGTCGGGCTCCTGAACGCCCATGAGGTCCGAGATGATCGCACCCCAGTCGCCGCCCTGGGCCACGTACTTCGTGTAGCCCAGGCGCTTCATCAGCTCGCCCCAGGCACGCGCAATGTGCTCGGCGTCCCAGCCGGCCGAGGTCGGCTTGCCAGAGAACCCGTAGCCGGGCATCGACGGGATCACCAGGTGGAACGCGTCCGAGGCGTCGCCGCCGTGGGCCGTCGGGTTCGTGAGCGGTTCGATGAGCTTCAGCTGCTCGATGACCGAGCCGGGCCATCCGTGGGTGACGATCAGCGGCAGGGCGTTCTCGTGCTTGGAACGAACGTGGATGAAGTGGATGTCCAGGCCGTCGATCTCGGTCATGAAGTGCGGCAGGGCCTTCAGCTTCGCCTCGACCTTGCGCCAGTCGTACTCCTTGGCCCAGTAGCGCGCGAGTTCCTGCATCGTCTCCAGCGGCACGCCCTGCGAATGGTCCGCAACGGTCTCCTTCTCGGGAAAGCGCGTCGCCTCAATGCGTGCACGCAGCGCTTCGAGCTCCGACTCCGGGAACTCGAAGGTGAACGGACGGATGGCGTGCTGGTCAGGGGTGACGGACATGGTGGTCTCCTTGATGTCTGCGTTATTTGCAGGAGAAGGCGGGATGTGACGCCGAGTTCGCGGACCTGTCTGCGACTCGCCTCTCTCCGCCGGCCGGCGCTGGGCCGTGTGACCCGGCCCTTCTTTCCGGCGCACTTCCATGATGGTCACGAGATGCCGCCTCGGTAATCTGGCACGTGACCTAGATTCCGCAGGGGCGGTGTCGTGCGTCCCCGGTAACCTGACGCGGTACATCGTTGGTGTCACGGCCAGTCGTTCGACTTACCCACTACCTTCAGCGTTGCCTCTCCGGGTGAGGACGGCTGCGGCGATTGACGAGAATCGATCAGGGCTGCATCGAACTCTGCGGAAGACACACCCGGACTTCAGACGGGCGACGCCTCGTTCCACCGAGACCCGCCGCCCCACTGCCGCCGACATGGTGCCCCAGCGTCATCCCCCGGACGGGCCGCCCCGTCGGACCCGTACGGTCAGCCGGACGGCGAAGGCGCCAACCGCGCCCCCTGTCGGCGCGTGAAGTGTGCGACGAACCAGCACTTGGCGTCGTTACCGGGCCCAGCGCCGTGAGCGGATGCCGAAGGACGCCGCACAGTACGGTGGCCTGGGTGCACGGACGTGTCCGGTAGCTGGTCTGGCAGAAGATGCCAGTGAGGCGGTCGTGGCATCGGCTATCGCCCGGTGGGCGGCGCGGGAAGGCGTGACCGTTTCAGCACCAGTGTTCTGAGGGGGCTTGCCGGACGCCGCCGCCCCGGCGCCCTGTGCCGCTCGTCAGCCGAAGCGTACGGTGCGGTGTGGGCGGATCGCAGCGGTGACGGCGTCGGCCAGGGCCGGCACCTCGTCCGCGGTGAGAGGTGAAATGGTGATGCGGATGCCGGGCGGCGAGGAGAGCCGGAAGCGCGCGCCGGGTGCGACCGCCCAGCCTGCCTGCAGCAGTCGGGTCACCACCCCGGTCTCCTCCGGTACCGGCACCCAGACGTTCATGCTGCTGCGGCCGTAGGCCGTGACGCCGCGGTCGGCCAGTGCCCGCACGAGACCGCCGCGGCGCGCGGCGTACGCGGCGGAGACCGCCGCGACGTCCACGGCGTCGGTGCGCCAGAGGTGGGTCACCGCATGCTGGAGCAGGTGGCTCACCCAGCCAGGGCCCAGGCGGTAGCGGCCGCGGAGCCGGTCGAGGGTCAGGGGGTCGCCGGTGAGGACGGCCAGGCGCAGGTCGGGACCATAGGCCTTGGCGGCCGAGCGGACGAGCATCCAGTGCCGTGTACTGCCGGAGAGCGGGTGGAGCGGCAGTTCGGTGAGTCCGTGCACGTGGTCGTCGTCGATGACGAGGACCTGCGGGTGGTCCGCAAGGATGGCGCGCAGGTCCTGGGCGCGGGCGGCCGAGATCGTGGCGCCGGTGGGGTTCTGGCCGCGGTCGGTGACGATCAGCGCCCGCGCGCCCTGCCGCAGGGCGACGTCCACGTCGTGCGGCAGGGGGCCGTCGTCGTCGACACCGATCGGAGTCGGCCGCAGCCCGAGGGCGGGGACGAGGTCGAAGACGCTGCCCCAGCCGGGGTCCTCCACCGCCACCGCGTCGCCGGGTCGCAGGTGGGCGGTGAGTGCGCGCTCCATGGCGTCGAGCGATCCAGAGCTGAGTCCGACCGGGCCGTCGGGGACGCCGTCGGCGTCGAAGGCGGCGCGGGCCAGACGCCCGAGCTCGTCATCGACCGGAGCCTGTCCGTACAGCATGGGTTGCCGGGCGTGCCGGGCGGCAGCCTCGGCCAGTGCCTCACCGAGTGGCGGGAGCAGCGCGGGGTCCGGATTGCCGGCGGAGAGGTCGCGCACTCCGGGCGGCACCTCCAAGCGGATCTCGTCGTGCGCGGTGATGGCGGGACGCGGCCGCACCCGGCTGCCGCGCCGGCCCGCGGTCTCGATGACGCCGCGGTCGCGCAGCAGGCGGTAGGCGGCGGCGACGGTGTTGGGATTGACGCCCAGTTCGGTGGCGAGCTCCCGCAGCGGTGGGAGAGCGGTACCCGGCGTAAGCGCGCCCTGTCCGACGGCCCGCTCGACGCTCGCCGCGATCTCCGCCGCGCCCCGACCCGTAAACGTGTACTCTCCTATCACAATATCCATTATGCGCTAGTTCAAAAGGATCGCGTGACACCTCCCCCACCCGCCACGGTGATGCCTGCACCGCCACTGACCGCACTGCCCCGACCCGCTGCCGCGAGCGCGCCTCGTACGACCGCGACCTGGTGCACGCGATCCTCGACGCGGACTACCCATGCCACCTCGGCTTCGTCCGCGACGGGGCGCCGGTCGTGCTGCCGACCCTCTACGCCCGCGTCGGCGAACGGTGCTACATGCACGGCTCCGTCGGCTCCCGGCCGCTGCGCTTCGCCGGCGAGGACGCCGCACTCGCCGTGTGCCTGGCCGTCACGCACGTGGAAGGGCTCGCGCCGGCCCGGTCCGCCATCCACCACGCGATCAACTACCGCTCTGTGGTGGTGCGCGGCATGGCCTGCCAGGTCACCGAACGCTCAGGCGCGTTGGACGCCCTGATCGACCGCATCGTGCCCGGTCGCGCTGCGGCCTCCCGCCCC
Organism: Actinacidiphila glaucinigra; assembly: GCF_900188405.1. Classification (GTDB taxonomy): domain Bacteria; phylum Actinomycetota; class Actinomycetes; order Streptomycetales; family Streptomycetaceae; genus Actinacidiphila; species Actinacidiphila glaucinigra. The sequence continues at coordinate 25,673 of NZ_FZOF01000034.1, forward strand.
GCGAACGCCAGGGAACTGGCCGCCACCGCCGTGGTGGCCCTCGACCTCCACGAGGTCTCCGCCAAGGTACGCACCGGTGACCCCAACGACGACCCTGAAGACCTCTTCCTCCCCCACTGGGCGGGCGTGCTCCCCGTGATGCGAACCTACGGGAAGCCTGTACCGGCCGACGACCTCGACCTGTCGATCAGCGTCCCTGGCTACCTCACGGAACGCTGACGCACGTCCCACGTATTACCCTCCGTCACTGAGACCGCGTCATCGAGGACTTGCGCAAATTGGTTCCGGACAACGTGACTTGACGTGGCGCGTGTCGGCCGGATCGGTCAAGAACGAGCCGCTCGGCCGCTGCGTCTCCTCAGCACCTGCCGCGTTCAGCATCGAGCCGACTGTCGGCAGAGCCGGTGACCGCACCTCGGATGCAGGTGACAGGGGTCACGGCTGTCGTTCCGGGCGGCCGGAACACCCCAGATCCATTGACTGTTACATCCCGCGGGTGCCGGAAAAGGGATGTATGTCCCCAGCTCGGCCTCGCGGCGTTGCAGCCAACCCCGCACCTCCCCTTCTTCCCGACTCTGCTGTAAGGATCGACTTCTGTGCCGTATGACATCGAAAAGCCGGACAAGCAGTGGCGCGCCGAACTGGCCCCTGCCGAGTACCAGGTCCTGCGCCGCGCCGCCACGGAGACGCCCTTCACCGGCGAGTACACCGACACCAAAACGAGAGGCGTCTACTCCTGCCGCGCCTGCGGCGCTGAACTCTTCACCTCCACGGAAAAGTTCGACTCCGGCTGTGGCTGGCCCTCCTTCTACGACCCGAAGGACAGCGACGCAGTCGAACTGGCCGAAGACCGGTCCTACGGCATGGTGCAGACCGAGGTCCGCTGTGCTCGCTGCGGCTCTCACCTCGGGCACGTTTTCGAGGGAGAGGGATTTGCCACCCCGACCGACCAGCGCTACTGCATCAACAGCATCTCGCTGCGTCTGACAACCGACGAGAGCTGATCGTCACGTAGCGCGCTCTCGACGCACTCGCCGAGGAAGACATGAGTCCTCGCCCGACGGTCCGTTCTCCGCCACTGGCCCCATCCAAGCAATCGCGCCCCCGGCGGCCGATCATTTCACGTCCGTCATGGCTGACGGCCATGCCGCGGATCCGCACCGCGGGTGAGGGGCTGATGCCAGGGGAAGGCGTCCGGGGTGGACAGTGAGACCCCGCGCGTCAGGTCGCAGACAGTCAGCCGCGCCCGCTCACAGGCATCGAGGCCGACCGGCACAAGGCGGCCCAGTGCTGATGGCAGTTCGCCGCCGGCGGCGACTCCCCGACCCCGGGCCACTGCCTGTCCTTGCATCACCTGCAGCACAGCGAACTGCGCGACGCCCAGCACTACGCAAGGCCCTTCTGTCAGCGGCATCTGGGCGCGGCCCCCGCAACGGCAGCTCGACCGAGGGCACCGACCACGCCAGGCACGCGGACAACAGCAAGCTCTGCCTGACCGCGCTCGACCAGCGGGGCCCAGGCCCGCAAGCCCACCTCGCACGGAGCGCACCCGACTCCATCACGCCGCTCACTCACGCCACCGCCCGAACAATCCATCCGGCACGCGTCGCGAGAAGTGCAGTAGAGCAGAAGCGGGTAGCGGTGCGGTGCCCCCGCTGACCATCAGTGCCCGGCAGATGGGCCTGCCTGCCCGGCGGCCAGAGGCTTCTCCCAGGGCTGACCCGGCGGGCTGTTCCGGCACGGCGCTGTTCGTATCCCGGGCTTCAGTGGGGGCGTAAGCGGCCGCCTGTCGACTGGGCTGCACTAGGCACCGGCGCCGTATGGGCCGCACGGAAGAGGCCCAAGTGACGCAGGGGATCAGTACGCGCGGTCACATCAGGACGTAGGTCTGGTTGACCGCAAGGGAACGCAACCAGTGCGACCCGTGGGAACCCGCAGGAATTGCCACCCGATGAAGCGTTTCTCGATCAAGTAAATACCTTTGGCACTCGTTAAATTTGCAAGCGTTACTTGCGCCAAAGCTAAACGCCACGTACCTTTTCGGTGTGTGGGTCGGCGCTCACTCATCCGCCGACCCCCTGCCCGATCGCATGTGCCCATTGCGGCAGCCGGGCTGTACGTGCCGCTGTGCCGGCACCACCACATCGGTGAACACGCGGCGCACCCTGCGTTGCCCTTTCACCTGTCAAGGCTCATGTCTGAAGGACATCTCCATGGATCTGAAGCTCGAAATGATCGCGCTCCGCGTCTCCACATCTACCGGGCCAAGGCCTTCCGCAGGAAGGCCGGCTTCCGTCTCGACGTCTATTCACGGCCGGTGACGACTTTCGCGTGGCGCACATCACCCCGCCCGCCTCCGAGTGCTCGATCATCTTCGGCAAGGGGATGACCGGCGCCCCTGCGGGTGCGTTCCAGGTTCTGCGCCTCATCGTGTCCGACATCGACGAGGATCACGCAGAACGCGCGAGCCGCGGTATCGGCGTCAACGAGGTCTTCCACGACGAGGGTGGTTACCTCCACCACGGCCACGAAGGCGGCAGGGGCGTCCACGACGGTGAAGTGCAGCGGCGCATCACCGCCTTGCATCCCGATCGCGCGTCCTACGGCTCCCCACCTCACCTTCAGCGACCCGTACGGCCAAGGCTGGGTACTCCAGGAAGTGAGCAAGCGGCTCCGCGACCGCTGACTTCGCCCCGTCCACCCCACCACTGGGCGCCGGACCGGGCTATGCCGTCAGCCGCCGGTCCCGCGCGATACAGCACAGGCACAGCCTGACGGAACGGTGCACGGTCCCGACCCCACGGCGGCACGGAGGTCCGTCGATGGGCCGCCCGCCTCGCCCTTCGGCCGCAAGCGCCCGTGAGCGCCGTGTCGGCAGTCATCCGAGCCTGCACCAGCTGACCCCAGTACCCTCCACACCCCGAACGGAGCAGTGATGAACGAGACCACCCGCACCTACGACGTGATCGTCATCGGCGCAGGGCCGGTGGGCGAGAACGTGGCCGAACGCGCTCGTGCCGCCGGGCTGAGCACCGTGATCGTGGAGCGCGAACTGCTGGGCGGTGAATGCTCCTTCCGGGCCCGCGACGCCAGCAAGGCCCTGCTGCGCCCGGTAGTGGCGCGGGCTGACGCGCGCCGGGTCCCGGGGCTTGCTCAAGCGGTCGCCGGGCCACTGGACGCCGGAGCGGTCCTCGCTCACCGCGACAAGATGGCCTCCTACCGGAAGGACGAGGACCGGGCCGACCGGCTGAACTCGGTCTCCGTCGATCTGATCCGCGGCCACGGCCGGCTCGACGGCCCCCGCAGGGTCCGCGTCGAAACCCCGGACGGGGGCACGATCACGCTCTCGGCGCGGCACGCCGTGGTCGTCTCCACCGGCACTCACGCGGCCGTGCCCGCACTCCCCGGCCTGGACACCGTCCGCGCATGGACCAGTCGTGAGGCAACCAGCGCCGACAAGGTCCCTGGACGCCTGGCCGTCGTCGGCGGCGGCGTGGTGGCCGTCGAGATGGCCACCGCCTGGCAGGCGCTCGGCTCTCAGGTCACCATGCTGGTTCTCGAGGACGGGCTGCTGCAGCGGATGGAATCCTTCGCCGGCCGGCTGGTTACGGACGGCCTGCGGGAGGCCGGCGTCGACGTCCGGTTCACCACCTCGGTGGCCCGCCTGGCGCGTGAGAACGGCGAGGTCCGGATCGCCCTTGCAGACGGCGGGCACCTGGTGGCGGACGAGATCCTGTTCGCCACCGGCCGCGCGCCCAACACCTGGGACCTGGGGCTGGAGACGATAGGGCTCACCCCAGGCGACTGGCTGAAGGTGGACGACACCTTCAGGGTGACCGGCGTCGCCGACGGCTGGTTCTACGCCGTCGGCGATGTCAACCAGCGTGCCCTGCTGACCCACCAGGGCACGTACCAGGCCCGCATCGCCGGCGCCGTCATCGGGGCGCGCGCCGGCGGCGAGGTGGTCGACGACACCCTGTGGGGCACGCATGTCGCCACCGCGGACCACATGGCCGTGCCACAGGTGGTCTTCGCCCACCCGGAAGTCGCCTCCGTCGGCATGACCACTCACGACGCCGTCGGTTTCGGGCACCGGATCAAGGTGGTCGACTACGACCTGGCGCACGTGGCGGGCGCCCACGAGTACGCCGAGGAATACCGCGGTCAAGCGCGCATGCTCATCGACCTCGACCGCGACACCGTGGCCGGCGTGACCTTCGCCGGGCCCGGCGTGACGGAACTGCTGTACTCGGCCACTGTCGCCGTCGCGGGCGAGGTACCGATCGACCGGCTCTGGCATGCCGTACCCGCCTTCCCCACGATCGGCGAGATCTGGCTGCGGCTGCTGGAGACCCACCGGGGCTGAGGCGCCGGGGCCGGACACCGGGCCTTGAGGCTTCCGGCGTTCGCCACCGACCGCTGGCCTCGCCTCCGCGTTGGTCCCCCTGCCGTAGGGCACCTCCTGCACATCGTTCCGCTCACCTGTCGTGAGACCCCGCCTCCGCGATGCGCCTGCTGGGCGATGAGTGCCGACGGGCCTTGGGCCACCTGTCCGTCATGGCTCTGGCCGCCGGTACCGCGTCACGTTACCTAGGAACGACGCCGGCACCGCCACGGAATCTAGGTCACGTTCCGGATTACCGCGCTCACGGCCCGCGCCCATGATTGAAGTACGCCGGGAGACGGGAGCGCGCCACACGGGGGCGCCGAACGGCTCGACACCGAGTTGCCCGGCCGTCCCGGGTCGTGCGGCCCCGGGCGGTGGACTCCCCCGCCAATGCCTGCGGACGCCGGACGTTGCATCCCTGCACTTGATCGCTGCACCGCGACCGCCACCGCGGTGACAGCGGTGCCCATCCCCTTCTGCCAAGGAGGGGTTCCTTGCCAGTTTGGAGAGATACGTGTCTTCAGCAATAGCGGTGCCCGATGACACTTCGTGCCTGCCGACCATCACGGACTGCGCCAAAGGACGACATAGGGGGAAGGCGGCGTCCGAACGTCTGCGAGACCTCTGGCTGAGCGGACAAGGGCGGCATCGCCGTGTCGCAGTGCCCGTCCCCACTCGAGGACAGACATGAACCGCTCGCTCTCTCGCACCGAGCCCGTCGCCCCGATCAGGCACATGGACGGAATGGACGTCGGCAGCAGTCCGATCGAGTGGGCGGTCTGCGAGGAGAGCACGCTCACGCGGTTCGAGCGCCAGACCATGCCCTTCCTCGGCCGATTGCACGCAGCCGCGACGCAGATGGCATCTGCCCATGCCGACCCCGACGAGCTGGTTCAGCAGACATATCTGCAGGCCTTCGAGGCTTTCGAGCTGCTCCCCGAGGGGGCTGGCCTCAAGGTCTGGTTGTTCCGGATCCTCGCCCGCACCGCGCTCGACGCCGCCGGCCAGGGGAACCGGCCCGGGGACTTTGTCCTCCAGCCCACAGCACAAAGCTCGCAAGGGGTCTTTGCTGAGCGGGTTCCGATCCCGGGTGAACACGCGGCTCGGGTCACACAGGCGCTGGACCTCCTGCGCGACGAGGATGTGTCAGCCGCGCTGCAGTGCCTAACGGACGAGGTACGGATCGTGGTCTACCTGGCCGACGCCGAAGACTTCACTCCCGCCGACATCGCGGAGATCCTGGGCATCTTTCCAGGCTCGGTTCGCTCACGGCTCCGGCACGGGCGGAACCTTCTCCTTGAAATTCTCACCGCCGCCGCCCAGCGGCAGGGGCTTCTCGACTGGCGGCACGATCGCGTCCATACCAACTGACGCCCCCGCCCGGGAAGTCACTGGCTCGCGGTGACGTTTGCGGTCAGCCGCTCCAGGAGAGCCTTGACGTTCCCCGCCTCCGTCGCGGTGAGACCTGCAGCCTGCCCGATCGTGGCCGGAATGACCCGCGCACGCTTCCGCAGTTCGGCACCCTGTTCGGTGAGGCTGATCTGCACCGAACGCTCATCACTCGCCTGGCGCTCGCGCCGGATCAGCCCGTGAGCCTGAAGGCGCTTCAGCAGCGGCGTCAAAGTGCCGTAGTCCAGCTGCAGGAGCTTGCCCAGCGACTTGATGGGCAGCGCACCGTGTTCCCACAGCACCAGCATCACCAAATACTGCGGATAGGTCAGGTCGAACTCATCCAGCAATGGCCGGTAGCGGTTGGTCAGGGCCCGCTGCGCGGCGTACAGGGCGAAACACATCTGGTCGTCGAGGAGCAGGCTGACCTCGTCAGCCTCCGCCGCCGGCCGCTCGGCGGCGGGCCGGTTCTCACTCATCGCAGCTCCTCTCCACAAAATGCTTGCGCATTAAACTGTACACCTCACAACTTCAACGCAGGCCATTATATTGCGCGCACTTAAAATTGCCACGCTGCGTCGCGGGTCCTGTGCGCGAAGTACGCGGCACCCATGACGAAGTTGTCCCGCCACGCGAAACCCGATCAGCGGAAATCGCCGTACCGCACTCCTTATTGGCACCGAAGAGGGCCATGTGAATCACGTGCTTGATCGCGTCACCCGCCAAGGCCCTGGCGTGGCGCCGGATGCTCAGCGGGTGAGCAGGGTTCACGGTCACATTACCGATGCTGCAAGACGCGCTTTCGCGGTTGGATCGCCAGACAGACTCGGTGCGCAGGGCGGCCCGCGATACCGGCAGCCACAGCCCTGTCCGACTCCCCCAGCCTGCACCGATTCCCTTCTCCCCCATCAGGAGTACGTGATGCCTGACTGTGCCGGTGTCCCCTTGCAGCAGCCGGTTCTCGAACCGGCTGCTCGCGAGTTCACCGAAGCCACCGCCGCCCCACCGTTCCCATGTGATCTGGGACCGGCGGCGGGCCGTAGGGCGCTGGAGAGGGCCCAGGCCGTGGAGCATCACCATCTTGAGGTGGAGGACACTTGGGTCGCGGTTTCCGGCGGGCCGAAGGGAAGCGTCGCGGTGCGCCTTGTGCGCCCGAGACATGCCGCCGGCCCGCTGCCCGCCGTCTTGTACCTCCACGGCGGCGGCTGGGTCTTCGGGGGCGCGCGCACCCACGACCGCCTGGTGCGTGAACTGGCCATCGGCGCGCGGGCTGCCGTGGTCTTCCCCGAGTACACCCGTTCTCCTGAGGCCCGCTATCCCCAGGCGCTGGAAGAGTGCTACGCGGTCGCCCGATGGACGACCCGCCACGGGCGTGAGCACGGTATCGACCCCACACGAATGGCCGTGGCCGGCGACTCCACGGGCGGCAACCTCAGCGCAGCACTGACGTTGCTGGCCAAGGAACGCGGGGATGTCTCCTTCCGCCATCAGGTGTTGTTCTATCCCGTCACCGACGCGGACTTCGGCACACCCTCCTACCGTCGGTTCGCCGAAGGCTACTTCCTGCGCCGCGATGTCATGCGGTGGTTCTGGGACCAGTACACAACCGACGAAGGGCAACGCGCACAGATCACGGCCAGCCCGTTGCGCGCCACCGAACAAGAGCTCGCCGGCCTGCCCCCGGCCCTGGTCATCACCGCGGAGGCCGACATCCTGAGGGACGAAGGCGAGGCCTACGCCGAGAAGCTGCGCGCTGCCGGAGTGCCCGTGACCACGACCCGCTACGAGGCGACCATCCACGACTTCGTCATGCTCAACGCGCTGTCGGCAACCGATGCGGCCCGCGAAGCCGTCGCCCAGGCCATAACCACCCTCCGGCAGGCGCTTGGCACCGAAAGCTGACTCCAGACGAGCCTGCGGCACGTCACAGTTGCCGGAGCAAGCACTGCCTGGCAGAACGATCGCGCATGGACGTCGCCGCTTCGAGAGACCAAACGCACACGGGAGCAGCTCGAAGCCGTGCACCGGCCTCCGAAAATCACGCAGGCGGGATTCCGGCCGGAGCATGCACGGCCCGGGCAGACCCGGGAGTATCCGCAAGCGCGCCGGCTTGCCCGTGGCACCCCGCACGTTGGCCCGCGGCAACAGCGTCGACCATGACCGCAACCTCGTCCACGGTGCCGACAAGGACAGATGCCAATGTCCGGCAGCGAGAGTCCAGAAGGTACGTGCCGGGCGTCGCGTCCCGTAGCTGATCAACCACCCCGGCCCCAGACGTTCGTGTCGACGGCCGCGCGCCGCAACGCCCGAGCCGGTAATGGCCGCGGCCCCGGTCGGCGGTGACCTGATCGCCGATGATGACGGCCGACGAGCGAGTCGGGACACGTAGGCCTCGACGCCGCCGCGCAGCGGGATGTCCCTTAAGCATGTATTCTCCTAGCGCAAACCACATTACGTACTAGCGCAAAGGGCTCAGTCATTTCCGTCTCGCTCTCCACTGCCGATGCGTACGCAGGCGCCAGCAGCGCCGCGCCGGCCCGGGGCCGACGGCGGACCTGCTGCGATCACAACCTGGTGCCGTCGATCCCCGGTGCGGACCGCTTTCACCGCGTCGCCCCCGTCCGCGACAGGGCGTCCGCCACGCCGCCGGTCCTCCACGCCGGCTCCGGTGAGCGGCTCTACGTGCACGGCCCCACCGGTTCCCGTCCACCGGGCAGCACCGGCGAGGAGGCCGGGCTCCCCCGCCGAAGCGGCGGGCCGGCCGTGGCCCGCACCTATCGGGCGCCCGGGGTCGTCGACGACCTCGACATCCCGGTCACCGGTCCCGGCCACCTCGCCGGGCGCTGACCGCAGCCCGCACACTGACCCCGCCCAAAGCCTCCGCCCGGCCGACGAACAGCCGGCCGTCGACGACTTCGGCCGGCACGGTCAACCGGTCTCGCCGAGGCACCCCCTTCATCCAGGCGCTACATGTCGCCTCCTGAGCCGGGCGCCGTCAGGTGGCCCGGCTCCCTGCCCATCCCCTGGCTCACGGAAAGAAATGGAAGCACGCAGTGATCGGTAGTGACTCTTCCCAGCGCGATACGGCCAATGCGCTGATCGGTCGGGACCGCGAGCTGCAGGCGATCCGCGAGCTGGCGGGTCTTGGCACCGGAGGCGGAGCACTGCTGGTCTCAGGAGATGCCGGGGTCGGGAAAACAGCGGTGCTCGACGCCGTCGCGGCGGCAGCCCACGCCGAAGGTGCCCGGGTGCTGCGAGCCGCCGGCGTGGAGTTCGAGGCGAACTGCAGTTACTCGGGTCTCAACCAGATCCTGTTTCCCTTCCAGTGCGAGCTCGAGAATCTGGAGGTGCCCTTCCGCGACGCCCTGCGCATCGCGCTCGGCTTCGAAAGCGGCTCACCGCCCCAAACGCTGATGGTCTCCAACGCCGTGCTGCTCCTGCTGCGGACGGTTGCGGCAGGAGACCCGCTTCTGTTGGTGGTCGACGACCTGCCCTGGCTGGACCAGGCCAGTGCGGCCGCCTTGGGCTTCGTCGCACGAAGGGCGGCCGGCATCGGAGTGAGCTTTCTCGCCGCCTCACGTTCCGGGGCTCACACCGCGAACGACTGCGGTGCCCTGCCCGAATACCGGCTGCAGCCGTTGTGCGAGGAGTCGTCTGCCCGCCTGGTCGCCCACACTTCGCCCCACCTGGTCCCCAGCGCCCGCCGACGCCTGATGACCGTCGCGTGCGGTAATCCGCTCGCCTTGCTGGAACTGCCGTCCGCACTGCCGACCACGCGAGGGCCGGCAGGCGACGGCGCCCCGGCCGTACTGCCGCTTAGTCGACGTCTCGAAGCGCTGTTCGGTTCCCGCATCACCGGGCTGCCGCAGCCCTCCCAGCGGCTGTTGCTGCTTGCGGCACTGGAAGGCGTCGGGGACCTCGGCGTCCTGCAGGCGGCCTCGCGACAGACCGATGACGGCTACGACCTGGAAGACCTGGGACCCGCCGAACGTAACCAACTGGTCTCCATCGACGAGGGCGCACGGCGCCTGAGGTTCCGCCACCCCCTCATCCGCTCGGCCGTCGTGGAGAACTCCACCAGCAGCCAGCGGCGAGCGGTCCACACGGCACTGGCCCAGGTACTGGTGGACCAGCCCGAACGCCGGGCCTGGCACCTGGGCGAGGCCACCTTGGAGCCGGACGAGAGCGTCGCCGTCCTGCTGGAAGACGCGGCGCGCATCACGCTGCGCCGCGGCGACGCCGTAGGCGGCATGCGCACCCTGATCCAGGCCGCGGACCTCACACCGCCCGGAGCCGGCCGCAGCCGCCGCCTCGCCACCGCCGCCTACATCGGCGCCGAGGCCACCGGGTCACTGCCCAGCGCCCAAAGACTCCTGGACGACGCACGGCACACGGCCACCGACTCCGAGAGCTCACTTCACTCGGCGGCGGCCGCCGCGGTTCTCATCCTGAACAGCGACAGCGACGTCGACACCGCACACACCCTGCTGGTCGACGCGATCGAAGCCGGAACCCACGGATACGACTGCGCGGACAAGGCACTCATCGACGCTCTGCACACCCTCGCCCTGGTGTGCTTCTTCGGCGCCCGGTCCGAGCTGTGGCAGCCGTACCACCGCGCTCTGGACAAGCTGACGCCCACAGCCCCGCCGGTGCTGTCCGCGCTGGCCAAAACCTTCTCCGACCCCGCCCGCACAGGAGCCCGGGCCTTGCAGGAACTCAACGCCCTGACAGCACAGCTGACCGAGGTCACCGACCCGGTCCAACTCCAGCGAATCGGCTCGGCAGCCCTGTACGCCGACCGCCTCGGAGACGTCCGAGAAGCACAGTGGCGCCTGGTCCGCATGGGACGAGACGGGGGCCCGGCCCGCCGGCACATGGCCGGCCTGATCCACCTCACGCTGGACGACTACCTCACCGGGATGTGGGACGAAGCAGCCCAACTCGCGGAAGAGGGGGTCCAGTTGTGCGATACCCATGACTACACAGGCTTCACCTGGTACTTCCATTACGCCAAAGCCCTCCTCGCCGCCGCCACCGGCGAGGCCGACAGCGCGGACGCGCTCACCGGGAGGATCATCCACTGGGCGACGCGCCGCAAAGCGTTCGGCGCCGCGCACTACGCGCACCACGCCGCAGGACTGGCCGCCCTGGGCCGCGGTGACTTCGCAGGCGCATACGAGCACGCCACCGCCATCAGCCCCGCCGGCCACCTCGCCTCGCACGCCCCGCACGCGCTGTGGGCGACGATGGACCTGGTCGAGGCGGCCATGCGAACCAACCGGCACACCGAGGCCGCCGCCCACGCCGCCGCGATGCGGGAAGCCGGCATCGCCGGACTCTCCTCACGGCACGCTCTGCTCACCCAGGCCTGCACCGCCCTGAGCACCTCCGACGACGACCAGGCCATCGACCTGTTCGCCCACGCCCTCCAGGTCCCCGGCGCACAGCGGTGGACGTTCGACTACGCCCGCGTCCAACTCGCCCACGGCGAGCGGCTGCGGCGCATCAGGGCCACCACCGAATCCAGGACACCACTGGCAGCAGCACTGTCCGCCTTCCAGCGCCTGGGAGCCCTTCCCTGGACCGAGCGTGCCGAGACCGAACTACGCGCCGCCGGCTCCGCCAAGCGGCGGCCCGGCACCGTCACACCCCACACCCTCACCCCCCAGGAACTGGAGATAGCCCGGTTGGCGGCCTCGGGCCTGACCAACAAGCAGATTGCCGAACGCCTGTTCCTCTCCCACCGCACCGTGGGCGCCCACCTCTATCAGATCTATCCCAAGCTGGGCATCACCTCCCGAAACATGCTCCGCGACGCCCTCGAATCCTGACCCCCGCCGCCCTCTGCCTCCTCCCACCACCCCGGCAGCAAGCAGCGAGGCACTGCCACTTCGCTTCAGAAAGACCCAGCACGTGAGCACACCCCCCACCCTCGTCCTGGTCCACGGCGCCTGGCACGGCACCTGGTGCTGGCAGCCGCTGATCGAGCAGCTCCCCGGTCTCGACGTACGTACCGTCGCCCTGCCCAGCAGCGGACAGGACCCCGCAGCTTTGGGCGGCCTGTACGACGACGCGGAAATGGTGGCCAAGGCCATCGCCGACGTCGGGGGACCGACCGTGCTGCTCGGGCACTCCTACGGGGGATGCCCTGTCACCGAAGCCGCCGCGGCAGCCGGCAACGTCGAACGCGTCATCTACCTCAGCGCCCTGATGCAGGACGTCGGCGACTCCGTCCTGTCGCTGGTCGGCGGTGCCTATCCGCCCTACTGGGACGTGCACGAGGAGCCCCAGGGCCACGCCGACCACGGCTACTTCGAAGCGGCCCAGGCCTCGCACGTCCTGTACAGCGACGTCGAACCGCACCTGGCACAACAGGCCGCCGCCAGACTCAGCCACCAGTCCCTGGCCTCGGTCACCCAGCCCCTCACCCAGGCCGCCTGGCGCACCATACCCAGCACCTACATCCTGTGCGAGCACGACCTGGCCATCCCGCTGCCACTCCAGGAAGCCATGGCCACCCACGCACAGCGCACCGTACGGCTGCAATCCGGGCACAGCCCCTTCCTCTCAAAGCCGGCCGAACTCGCCCGCATCCTCCGACAGCAACTCGTCCCCCAGCCGCCGCAGCGGTAGCCACCTGCACCTGCGATCCGGCAGGCGCCCGTGGCCGGACCCCGCAATTGATCCGCGCAGGGCTCAACTCCCCACGACACAAACGAACGACGGACCCCGAGGGCGACCGCCGGAGCCCATCCGGACAGAGCCGTCTTGCGAGGATGACCGCGCAACTGGCCCTGGCGCGCGTACGCCGAAACCGGCAGAAAAGGTAGATCTCTCACAGGCATCACCCCAGTCATTTCACCCCGGTGCCGCGCATTTCGACTCCGCGCCTAAGCCATGAGCCTGGTCGGGTTACCGATGCCCGGTCGGTGTCCCCCGAGCCACAGTGGAGAAGTAACCGGCAGTTCGAAAGGGGCCTTCCCATGCCATACCAGCAACCGCACTTCCCGACGCGCAAGCCATCCGTACGCCGCATGAGGTCACTGCGCTTGCGTGCCGACAGGATCCTCTCGCCCTCGTTCCGCATCCCCCACGAGGCCGAGTTCCGCTATGACGAGACCGACCCCCTCGTCGTTTCGCTGGCCCTGCACACGCCGGAAGGCTCCGTTGTCCACTGGACAGTCTCGCGTGACGTACTCCTCGAGGGAACGGCAGAACCCAGCGGAATCGGGGACGTGCGGGTGTGGCCCTCACGTGTCCGTGCCCGCCGGGTGGTGCTCCTGAAGCTTGAAGTACAGGACATGTCGAGCCTCTTCGAGATGGACCTCGCGCAACTGCAGAAATGGCTCGAGAAGACATTCCAACTGGTCCCTCACGGCGCAGAATTCGATCACATCGACTGGACCACAGCCCTCGCCGCCCTCATACGAGAGAACTGACGGCCCCGCTCCGCGAAGAAGAGCCGCCCACAAGGCGACGCACGCCGGGAAAGGTCTCTTCGTCAGCGTCCCAACCCGCTCACACGCCGCCCACCGTCCACCAGCCAGCCAGCCGGATCGGTACCGGGCTCCGTCCTACATAACGATCCGACACCGGGCGGCCTGTACGCGGCCGCCTGCGCGGGAAGCACTGCCTCCCACACGCAGGACCACCGCCTTGTAGGTTCGATCCGGTAACCGTGCCTGCACTGCTCCCGAAGACCCAGGTGTTGTAGTTGGAGCTGCCGGAAGTGCCCTTGCGGTGCGGTCGTCCGCCGCCGTTGACATCACGCGTGGATGTCATTCGATGCTCTGGTTGCAGGAGGGGAGCCGGACTCCCGGACACCATGACGGTGTACAACACCTACTGAACGGCCGGGGTGAACGTCGGCGACGTGGTCAGCAACGGAGACTCCATGCAACAGCAACCCGAACCGGGCGGCCCCCTGGCCTGTCTCACTTCTTTGGTCACCCCACCGGCCGCAGGAGGCAACGTCCTGGACTGGGACGGTCTGACCGAGCGGTATCCGCGTGGGTTTCCTGACGACTACAAGGAGTTCATGCGCGTCTACGGTGAGGGCCTCTTCGACGATTTCCTTGGAGTGGTTCCGCCTGTGTCCGAGGTGTATCCCAACGATCCCGGTGCCAACGTTGAAGGGGTAACAGCGGATGCCGAGCTGACAGCCGAAGAGCTGGAGTACGATGCGCCCGAACTGCTCATCGGCTGGGGTTTTACCGTGGACGCCGACCTGCTGTGCTGGCGGGCGGACTCGCCGGACCCCAACAAGTGGCGGACGGTGATCTGGCGCCGGCACTGGGCGGAGCCTGAGTGCTGGTCCCACTTCGACTGCGGCATGGTCGAGCTGCTGTGCCGCTTCGCGGCCCGGGACATCACCGAGCACTGGACCTTCGAACTCCGTTATGCCGGGGCGCGCTTCTTCCACGACCGTGACGTCAAGCGATACAGGCAATCGCGGATCGACCCCTGGGGCGCTGAGGGCCCTCCGAAGCTGTGAAGTGCACCAGGTTGGAAGACTGAGGCTCAGGAGCGCGCACCACCTGGGCGGACGCCACCTGCGGCATCGCGGTCCCGTCACCGCTGTTCCCCGTGACTCCCCGTTCGGCACCGCCTCACCTGGCACGACTGTGGCACGTCAACTCGCCGCCAAGGTGATCTGAGCCGGCCCTTCCCCCTCACCTCGCAGTGGCTGTGGGAAGACAACGACTCAGAGCCGTCGGAGGAAACACGTCTGGTGGATCGCCGGGGAAGGCGCCACTCCGTTCGGAGCCGAGTTCGGGTTCACGACGGCCGAGCCGGGATTCGTTGGGTGGGTTAAACACTGGGCCGCCAACAAGCCCTGGTTTGACTCCGCGTGACGAGGCAAGACCTAGGGCTTTCGGTCCAGCAGGCGCACGAGCGGGCGGCGCAGCGACTTGGACCCGGAACTGCTTCGGCGCGAGTGATCATGGCCCCGCAGGCTTCCGACGTGTCGGGCAGTCCGTGGACCTGCCCGGTAAAGCACGACGTTGGCGCCACGATCTTCGAGGCTCGCGCCAAAGTGGCTGGCTGAAGTCCCAGAGCCGACCGCCCCAGCCACAACGTGTGACCGCATGCCTATCCGCCACCGGCTTACAGGGGGGCGTCCGATGTACGGCCGTGCGGGCGGGACTGTTGTTGTCGCTGGTGGCGCCGGAGGCGGTGTCCTCTTCGCCGCCTCCGGCGGTCCGTGCGGCTCAGGACTCGGCGTTGGGGTGCTTCATGCCGAACGCGTCGGCCACGAGGGAGTAGGAGCGCCGGCGGGCGTCGAAGTCGTGGATCAACGAGCTCAGCATCAGTTCGTCCGCGCCCGTGCGTCCGTGCAGGTCCTGCAGCCGTGCGCGGACGGTGCTGGGAGTCCCGCAGACAACCGAGTCCATCCAGCGCTCCACGAACTCCTTGTCCTCCGAGGTGTACGGGTAGGTCTCCGCCGTCGAGGGCGAGGGGAGCTCGGTCTGCCTGCCTTGCCGCGCCAGCATCAGCATCAAGGCCCCTGACTTGGCGATCCGCACGGCGTCCTGTTCGGTGGGAGCACAGACGACGTTCACCGAGACCATGATGCGAGGGGAGGCGAGTGCCTCGGAGGGGCAGAAGGCCGCGCGGTACAGGTCGACGGCCTTCAGAGCCTGTAGGGGGTTGATGTGGTAGGCCGCGGCAAAGGGGAGGCCGAGCCGTGCGGCCGCTTCGGCGCCGGTCGTCCCCGAGCCGAGGACCCACAGGGGGAGGTTCGGAGCCGCAGGCACGACGTGCACGCGGTCGCCGGAGTACGGGTGGCCGTCGGGGAAGTCGTTCTGCAGGAAGCGGCGCAGCTCGTCGACCTGCGCGTCGAACGCCGGAGTGCGGGTGTCGTCCGCCTCGCGGCCGAGAGCCTGCATGACCTCGGGCAGGCCGCCCGGGTTCCGCCCGACGCCCAGATCGATCCGGCCCGGGTGGAACGCGTCGAGCACGCCGAACTGTTCGGCGACGACCAACGGCCGGTGGTTGGTCAGCATCACTCCGCCTGAGCCCAGCCGTATGGTGCTGGTGACGTGTGCCAGGTGGGACAGAAGCACCGCCGGAGCGGGGCTGGCGGAAGCGGGGAAGCTGTGGTGCTCCGCCACCCAGAAACGCTGGTAGCCCCAGCGTTCGGCGTCCTGCGCGAGAGCGGCGGTGTGCTGCAACGCCTCGGCCGGGCTTCCGTGCTCTCCCATCACCGTGAGGTCGAGGACGGAGAGGGGAACCGGGCTGCTGCCCCGTGCTACGACATCCGCGGAATCACCGGCTCCCCCGGACTTCGAATGGGTCGGCGAAGTCGGCTGGTCGCCGGGGTTTGGGCTGGTCACAAGAACTCCAGACGTCATTGGCACATGCACGCCGATTGCGGCACCTGGGTGGACGGTCAAGACCCGCGGCTTCCGGAGTGCGATGAGCGCCGAAGCCCTTGCGCTCCACCGCTCCACCGATCCGGACCCCGAGGTCCGCTTGAGGCTAACATAACCGGACTCGCAAGTTCGTTTCGCGGGCTCCGAAACCGGCGTCCCGAAATCAACCGTGCCGACGCGTGACCAACGCCGCGCCGAAGGTGAGGGCCCGTACGGCGGGCCCGCACGGTGCGCGCCGCGTTTCGGAGCAGGGCACGTCCCTCACCCCGGCGTGCCGACCCCTCGCTCCGCAGGAGGCGTTCCGCCAGGACGCCTCGGCTCCGGCGAGTCCGCGGCGATGCCGACTGCCCACCCCGCGCCCACCAGCGACGCGTGGTGAGTCGTTCCACCTCGATCCGGCGTCCTTCCGGCGCGGCCTGATGGTGGCCTTCGAATTCAGGCGCGGCGGGCGGCCCAGACAGTGCGCTTGGTGCGTACAGCGAGGTCGTCGCGGCGGAGGACGCTGTTCGGATCATCGGCGTCCAGGAGCGCGTCGAGAGCGGTGAGGTCCTCGGCGCTGAGGGCGGGGGCGGCAACGCTGCGGATGCGCTGCAGGCTCCCCAGGGCGTAGCGGCCGATGGCCTCGGTGCGTGCGCCTTCGATGTTCACGGTGATGGTGCGCTCGTCCTCGACGCCGAAACCGGCGGCGGTGAGCATCGGTCCCCAGTCGGCGCCGCGGTGGGGTACGTGCTCGGCGTGGAAGCTGTCGGTCGCGGCGTGCGCGCGGTCTTCGAGGCCGGGCCGCTCTGCGGGGGCGTCGGCCGGCAGGAAGCGGGGGAAGCCGTCCAGCTCGACGACGGCGAACAGGCCGCCTGGCGCGAGGAGTTCGTGCACGCTGCGCAAGGCGCGCTCGGGGTGGGCCATGTGGTGCATCGACGCGGAGGCCCACACCAGATCGGGAGTGCCGAGGTCGGGCCAGCGGTCGGAGTCGAGGTCGGCCTGAACGGTGCTCACCCGGTCCCGCACGCCGCGGGCGCACGCCTTCTCCCGCAGCAGCTGCAGGTGGCCGGCGGAGGCGTCGACCGCGGTGACGTGGGCGTCGGGAAAACGGTCGAGGAGGGCGAAGGTGCCCGCCCCGGTGCCACTGCCCAGGTCCGCGATCTGGCGCGGCTCGGACTTCAGCGGCAGCCAGGCGGTGATCTCCGCGATCTGCTCGG
This sequence comes from Actinacidiphila glaucinigra, assembly GCF_900188405.1. GTDB lineage: Bacteria > Actinomycetota > Actinomycetes > Streptomycetales > Streptomycetaceae > Actinacidiphila > Actinacidiphila glaucinigra. Next base: position 43,024 of record NZ_FZOF01000034.1, read on the forward strand.
CGAGGACCTCGGCGTCCAGCTCGAGGATCTCCGCCTGGCCGCTGTCGTCATGCTGCTCGTGGCGGTGGCCGTGCGAACCGTGCTGGGGGCTGTGCTCGTGTCCTGGGGTCATGACGCCACCGTAGACAGCGCATGCGCCAATCGCACGACCTCTTGCCGATTACGCAAGCAGGTCGCTGGATACGCTGCCCACCACGCAACATCATCCCTCGCGCGAGGGCCCCGTACCGTGGGCGCTACTCGCAGGGGCCTTACGCGCCGTCGTCTTCGCCGTTCTCGTCGGCGGAGCGCTGGTGGCCGCGGCGGGCGTCGCGGTCGAAGATCCCCATGATCTCGCACGGCCCGCCCTCGGCGCCGATGGCGTGCGGCATCATCGTGGGGAACTCCGCGGCCTGGTTGGCCTCGATGCGGAAGCGGCGGTGACCCAGCATCAGGACGGCGGTGCCGGAGAGCACGACGAGCCATTCCCGGCCGGGATGGGCGCGCATGCGGGCGGGGTTGTCAGGTGGCGGTTCGGTCATCCGCTGCCGCGTGACGGTCATGCCGGGGTCGCCCTTCACCGGCCAGCGCATGAGGCCGTGAGCGCCGTCGATCATCGGGCTGATGACGACGTCATCGGCGGCGTTCTCCACGAGCTGGTCCAGGGTGGTGTCCAGAGCGCGGGCAAGCGTGACGAGCTGGTCCAGGGCGAGGCGGCGCCGGCCGTTCTCGATCCGGCTCAGCGAGGACTGACTGAGGTTGGCCCGCCTGGCCAGTTCCTCCAGCGACCAACCCTGAGCGACGCGCAGGGCGCGGATCCGTTTGCGTACGAGGCTGTCCAGCGCGCCATCTTCTTGCGTCATAGGCAACATTGTATGTGCCAGCAGCATGGCGGGCTTAGGCAGATGTTCGGCACGTTGGGGCACGTACGAAAGGGCGCGACATGTCTGCGCAGACCTCCGACTACGACAGCGACACCTGGCCCGGCGGGACGGTGGACGTCGTAGTGATCGGCGGCGGTGCGGCCGGCCTGAACGGCGCGCTCATGCTCGCACGTTCGCGCCGCTCGGTCGTCGTGATCGACAGCGGTACCCCGCGCAACGCACCCCCCGAGGCCATGCACGGCTTCATCGTCCTGGACAACACCCCGCCGCCCGAGATCCTCCAGCGTGGCCGGAGGCAGGTGCGCCAGTACGGCGGCCGGATCGTCTTCGGCGAGGTCGCCTCCGCCGAGGCGGCCGACCCGGTCGACGGCAGAGCGGCTTGCACCAGGTCACCTTCTTCCCTCTGGAACGCAACCAGCTGACATGACCGGCCGCCCGGCACACGGGCAACCCGGGCGCCCTGTCGATTCCGTGTCAGGACCGGCTGACCTGCGCTTTCCCTGACACGTGCGGCAGCGCTTCCGAACATCGCGGGCACGACGTTCCTCTTCGGCCGTCGCGGACACCCGCCCATTGCGCGCTGCCTCCAATCATGCGCCCGGAGCCTGACTCCAATGCGGCGTGCCGCTGCGCCGGACAGTTCGCGAGCAGGCCAGGCGGAGAAGCATCAGCAGGGAGGCGGCTGCCGAGTACGCGGCCACCGCGGTGCGGTTGAGTTGTGCGGTGCTGGTGGACGCGATGGGCCGCCTTCACCACCACCGCAACACTGGTGCGGCCGGCTCGGCGGTCGCGTCGGCCGGGCGGGACCGTAGCCGGGGTGCCAACTTTCGGGTTGCCCGCCCGTCCTACGTGGGTGAGCCTCCAGGAAGAGGCATCGCCCCGAACCGGGCGCCGGGGCGCCCTGCGGACAGGACACACGCTGGGAGGAATAGGTGGCGGCTGACCAGATGACCGCGCCCGGGGCGCAGATACCGCAGTCCGAAGGACTGCGCGCCATGCTCGTCAACACGACGCTGAAGCCGTCACTCGAGATCAGCAACACCGACGGGCTCATCGAGCTGAGCGCGGGCATCATGCGCGGCCACGGCGTGCAGGTGGAGACGGTCCGCGCGGTCGACCACGACATCGCGACGGGAGTCTGGCCGGACATGACGGAATACGGCTGGGCCAGTGACGCCTGGCCGGAACTGCACGAGCGAGTCCCGGCCGCGGACGTCCTCATGCTGTGCGGGCCCAACTGGTGACCCGCCGCAGCGCGGGACGCCGGCACCGCAATCCGCCGGGCGGTCCCCCGCGGCCGACCAGGCAACCCCGAGGAATAGCCCGGGCGGTCGTTCCGTCTGTCCGTCACAACGAGGAGGAGTGGGCCCATGACTGGGGCGACCGGCAGGGTGGCATTGGTGACGGGGGGCAGCAGCGGGATCGGGGCCGCGATCGCGCGTCTCCTGGCCGCACGCGGGATGCGCGTGGTGGTCAACTACCTCCGCAGCGACAAGGCGGCCGCGGAGGTCGTGGCCGCCATCGCGGCCGCCGGCGGCCAGGCCATGGCCGTGCAGGCCGACGTACGCGAAACAGCGGCCGTCGAGCGCATGGTCGAACGGGTGTCCGCGGCATGGGGCGGCGTCGACGTCCTCGTGCACAACGCGCTCATCCCCTATGCGGTCGCGTCGTTCCAGGACATGACGTGGGAAGAACTCGGCGGCAAGCTCGACTCCGAGATGCACGCGGCGTTCACGGTCACGAAGGCCGTCCTGCCCGCCATGACCGGGCAGCGGTGGGGCCGCATCGTCTACCTCGGCACCGGCCTCAGCCGCCGGCCCCGGGAGGGCATGATCGCGCTGGGTACGGCCAAGGCCGCACTGGAGCAGTTCGCCCGCTACCTCGCCCAGGAGCTGGGCCCGCAGGGCATCACCGTCAACGTCGTCGCCCCGGGCCCGGTGGAGGAGACCCGCATGTCGCAGCACGTCCTGGACGACGCACTCAAGCAGCGGCAGGTGGCCGCCACTCCCCTGGGCCGTCTCGCCCACCCGGCTGACGTCGCCCAGGCGGTCGCCTTCTACGCCGACGAGGACAACGCCTTCATGACGGGCACCACAGCCGCGGTCGACGGCGGGGTGTCCATGCAGTGACGCGGCCGCTCGCGTGCACGCAGCCAGTGATCGACCACGGAAGGGCGTACATGCACACCATCGATCTCGCGTACGTCGGGCGAGGCCTGCACGAGGAACTGGTGGCGTACATCGCCGATCAGGAGGGCCACTACGCCGAGGAAAATGTCCATGTCGCGCTGCGCGACGGGTGCACCTGGGACGAGGAGCGGCTGCGCCGCTGCGCCACCATCGGGCTCGGGCGGGCGCTGCTCTCACGGTTGACCGAGGGCACGCCCTGGGTCGCGCTGCACGTCAACACCGACCATCCGTTGTTCTGGTTCCTCGCCCGCCCGGGCCTGGCGTCCCTGGCCGACCTGGCCGGCCGGCGGCCATGCTGATCGCCGCCGGACTCAACCTCCACCGCCTCGACGCCTGGTGGACCGAAACTCCCATCGGCACCACCCACATCAGCCGCCTCGCCCGCCTCGGACTCGAACTGGCTGCCTGACCGCACCGAATCCGCCAACAAAGTCCTGAAGCCCCAGGCTTCCTCGGCAGAACGTGGTGAAGACGCGAACATGGCCTCCACCACGCCGGAGGGCCTGTGGGCCGTCCGAATTCACGACCACCGTCTTCCGAGGCCTGCGGCAGGCAGCCGCGTGCCGTGGCTTCGGTGGGCCGCGACGTCGTCGCGGGCGGGTCACGGCCCACCGGGCGGGTCCGGCTGGATCAGACGGCGAGGTGGTCTGCCATCAGCTTGGCGAAGCGCGCGGGGTCCTTCAGCGCGCCGCCCTCGGCGATGAGAGCCATGCCGTAGAGGAGTTCAGCGATTCCCGAGAGACCGGCACCGGCATCGTCGCCGCGTTCGGTGTGGGCCTTGTTGAGGCTGTCGACCAGCGCGTGACCGGGGTTGAGTTCCAGGATGCGCTTGGTGTGCGGGACGTCCTGGCCCATGGCGCGGTACATGTTCTCCAGGGCCGGGGTGATGTCGTGGGTGTCGGAGACGAGACAGGCCGGGGAGACGGTCAGGCGGGTGGACAGCCGGACCTCCTTCACGTCCTCGGTCAGGACCCCGGTCATCCAGGCCAGCAGGTCGGTGTACTCCTTCTGCCGACTCTCGCGATCGCTGTCGGTCTGGGCGTCCTGCTCGCCTGCCTCCAGGTCGACCGTCCCCTTGGCGACGGACCGCAGTTGCTTGCCGTCGAATGCGGGCACCGTGGTGACCCAGATTTCGTCGACGGGGTCGGTCAGCAGCAGCACCTCGATTCCCTTCGCACGGAAGGCCTCCATGTGCGGGGAATTCTCGACGGCTTCGCGTGAGTCCCCGGTCAGGTAGTAGATCTCTTCCTGGCCGTCCTTCATGCGCTCCACGTACTGCGCCAGCGTGGCCGGCTCGTCCGCCTCGTGCGTCGAGGCGAAGGAACACAGGCCCAGCAGGGTGTCGCGGTTGCCGTCGTCGCCCAGCAGGCCTTCCTTCAGAGCGGGGCCGAACTCCCTCCAGACGGTGGCATAGCGGTCGGGGGCGCTCGTCATGAGGTCCTTGATGGTGGCCAGGACCTTCTTGGTCAGGCGCCGGTGGATCATCTGGATCTGACGGTCCTGCTGCAGGATCTCGCGGGAGACGTTGAGCGAGAGGTCCTGGGAGTCGACGACGCCCTTGACGAAGCGCAGGTAGGGCGGCAGGAGCTCTTCGCAGTCGTCCATGATGTGGACGCGCTTGACGTACAACTGCAGGCCGCGCCGGTGGTCGCGGGTGAACAGGTCGTGCGGCGCGTGGGAGGGGATGAACAGCAGGGCCTGGTACTCGAAGGTGCCCTCCGCCTGCAGCCGGACGGTCTCCAGCGGGTCCAGCCAGTCGTGGGCCAGGTGCTTGTACAGCTCGTGGTACTCCTCCTCGGTCACCTCCTCCCGCGACCGCGCCCACAGCGCCTTCATCGAGTTCACCGTCTCCAGAGCCGCCTCAGCCGGCTCGCTGCTCTCGGCGCCGGAGCCGGAGTCCATGTCGGCAGGCGTCGTGGCGTGCGCGGGCATGCGGATGGGCCAGGTGATGAAGTCCGAGTACCGTTTGACGATCTCCCGGAGCTTCCAGCCGTCGGTGTAGTCGTGCATCTGGTTCTCGGCATCGACGGGCTTGAGGTGAAGGGTCACCGCTGTGCCCTGGGGCGCCTTGCCGACGCTCTCGACCGAGTAGGTGCCCTCACCGCGTGAGGTCCAGCGGGTGCCCTGACTCTCGCCGGCCCGCCGCGTGACCACGGTGACCTCGTCGGCGACCATGAACGCGGAGTAGAACCCGACGCCGAACTGTCCGATCAGACCGGCCGCCGCGTCCGCGTCCTTGGTGTCCTTCAGCTCCTTGAGCAGCTTCGCCGTCCCGGAACTGGCGATCGTGCCGATGAGAGCGACGACCTCATCACGCGACATGCCGACGCCGTTGTCCCGCACCGTCAGCGTCCGCGCCTGAGCATCCGCCTCCAGGGCGATGTGCAGATCCGAGACGTCCGCCCCGAGTGCGTCGTTGCGCAGCGCTTGCAGCCGCAGCTTGTCGAGCGCGTCGGAGGCGTTGGAGATCAGCTCCCGGAGAAACACGTCCTTGTTCGAATAGATCGAATGGATCATCAGCTGCAGGAGCTGACGGGCTTCCACCTGGAACTCGTGGACCTCAGCCGACATGACGAGCAAACCCTCCGAAGATCAGAAACGACGACTACCACATGCACTTTAGACCGATCACCCCAAGTCACCAGCGGCAGTCAGGCCGCGCCGCCGAACGCGCACAGGTACGCGGCAGGCCGCCCGAGGAGTGCCGGGCGCGCCGCAGACTCGGGGCCGTGAGGGAGAGCCGGACAGGTGACGCTCGAACGCCCACCGGGACGAAGGCCACACGGTGGTGCAGCCGCTCAGCCGTCGGGTTCCCGAGCATCGGTGCCCCCGGCGCGGGGACCACTGAGGGTCTGTCAAGATTGGGGCGGCCCGTCGGTGATCGATGGTTGCCGGCAGCCGCGCAAGGTGTTCTCCAGGGAGATGCGCCAGTGACGCTCGGCCTGCACTGTCGTTCCCAGCGCCCCCCGCAGTTCCAGGCTCGCCAGGCCGTGGACCAGGGCGTTGAGCTGGACGGCGACGTCGTACGGGTCGGCCGGGGCGAAACGGCCCGCCTCCATGCAGCGGGCTACGGCGCGCGTCAGGGTTTCGAAGGTGCTCTGGATCTGGGCGAGGGCCGCCTCGTCCGGCCGGAAGCCCGCCACGGGGCGGCCGAACATCAGGTCGTACAGGTGTGGGTTCGCGCGCGCTGCGGCCCGGTAGGCATGCCCGAGGGCCATCAGGTCGGCTTCCGGGTCACCGTCGGAGGACACCCCGGCGAACTCGTCGGCCAGTCTGGCGAACCCCTCCAGGAACATGGCCTGCAGCAGGCCCGCCTTGTCGCCGAAGAGGTTGTACACGGCGGTCGTCGACGCACCGACCTCTTGCGCGACGCGCCGGGTGCTCAGGGCTTGGGGACCCTCTTCGGCAAGCAGGCGCCCCGCCGCGTCCAGCAGATGCCGGCGGAGTTCGTCGTAGTCGCGGATGCGTGGCCTGCCCATGTTGACAAGGGTATCGCAACGATGTTTCATAACGGCGTTACCAAATACCCGCCCTGCCCGGACGAACCATGGGGGCAGGGAGAGCAACTGCAGGAGGCCTTGTGTCCGCTGGATCCGAGTTGCACGTCGTCCTCGGCGCCGGTGGCGCCGTGGGGCGCACCGTCGTCGAAGAACTCGTCGCAAGGGGGCGCCGTGTCCGTGCGGTGAACCGCAGCGGCCGGCTCCCCGTGCCGGACGGCGTCGAAGTCATGGGCAGCGACGTCACCTCAGCCGATGGAGCCACAGCCGCGTGCGCCGGCGCCGGCGTCGTCTACCACTGCGCCGCGCCTGCCTACGACCGGTGGGTGAACGAGTTCGCGGCGATGACCGAAGCGGTGCGCAAAGGCGCGGCGGCTGCGGCAGCCAAGCTGGTCTTCGCGGACAACCTGTACATGTACGGCCCCGTGACCACGCCCATGACCGAGGGCATGCCCGACGCGGCACGCAATCCCAGGGGACGCGTCCGCGCCGAGATGGCACGCTCGCTTCTGGCAGCCCATCGTGCCGGTGACGTGCGTGTCGCGCTGGGCCGGGCATCCGACTACTACGGTCCCGGGGGCACGAACAGCATCGCGGGCACGAACGTGTTCGCCGCGGCCCTGCGAGGAAAAGTCGCACGCTGGGTGGGAGACCTCGACCAGCCGCACTCACTCAGCTACCTGCCGGACTTCGCCAAGGGCCTGGTGACCCTCGGCGAGGACGCGCGGGCCGACGGCCTGGCCTGGCACATCCCCGCATCAGCGCCCCTGACAGGCCGCCAGTTCCTGGAAATCGTCTTCGCGCAAGCGGGCCTGCCCGAGAAATACGCTGCGGTCGGCCGCACGATGCAGCGGAGCCTCGGCCTGGTCAACCCGACGGTCCGGGCCCTCGGTGAAACCTGGTATCAGCGCGACCGCCCCTTCGTCACCGATGCCACCAAGTTCACCGACACCTTCGGCCCGCTGCCCACCACACCCCACCCACAGGCCGTCGACGCCACCCTCGCCTGGTTCCGGACCACGCTGAACCGCTGACGCCGGGCTCCTCATGGCCCGCCGGTGTCCCTGGACTCGTCCGACCCCACCGGTTCGGGAGGACGGGGCACCGGATCGCCACCGGGCGCCCCTGTTGTCTCGTCAGCTCGCCGCTTGCTGAAGGCCGTTGAGGATGAGGTCCAGTCCTGCTTCGAACTCGTCGCCGTAGGAGTACCCAGGACGCATGACGTGGGCGGTCGCGATCTCGGTGAGGTACGGGTACTCGCCGTCGCCGAAACCGCTCATGATGGAGCCCGCCAGTTCGGCGGTCTCCTCGGGGGACCCGAACGGCAAGGTCTTCTCCTGCAGCGCGAACCCGTAGATGTAGCTGTCGAGAACCGAGACGGCGTGCGCAGTCAGGGTGAGGGAGAGGCCGCCCTCACGCAGGCAGCCGAGAACAGCGTCGTGATGGCGCAAGGTTGCCGGGCCTGGAGTGGAGCGTGACTCCATCAGCCCGATCGCCCAGCGGTGGCGGGACAGCGCGAGACGCATGGAGATCGCACGCTGCCGCATCGCCTGTCGCCAGTCGTCACCCGGCGTGGGCAGTTCGACCTCGCCGAAGACCACGTCGACCATGCCGTCGAGCAGGTCCTCCTTGTTCGCGACGTGGTTGTACAGGGACATCGCCTCGACCCCGACGGCCTCGCCCACCTTGCGCATGCTGATCGTCTCCAAGCCGCCGGCGTCGGCGAGTTCGACGGCGGCACGCACCACCCGCTGCCGGGTGAGGGTCTTGCGGGCGGGCTGCGGGGTGGTTCGTCGGGTCACGGTGGGCGGTCACTTCCTCTCGTAAGCCTTCGGCATTGACGAGTTTACGCCGTAAGTGCTGTACTTACGGCGTAAGCACGATGGGAGGAGGACCATGAGCGAGCCGATCACGGCAACCGGTGGGACCCAAACGATGCAGGCCGTTGTGCAGGAGCGTTACGGCCCCGAGCCCGAGGGCGTGCTCCGCATGGCGCGGCTCTCCCGGGCCCGCATCGGTCCCCGTGGGGTCTTGGTGCGGGTACGTGCCTCCAGCGTGGACCGGGGCACCTGGCACCTGATGGCGGGCCTGCCGTACGCGGTCCGGCCCGTGAGCGGGTTGCGCAGGCCCAAGCTCCCCAACCCCGGTCGCAACATCGCCGGTGTCGTCGAGGCCGTCGGCTCCGAGGTGACCGGGTTCGCACCTGGCGACGCGGTCTACGGCACAGCGGCCGCCGCGTTCGCCGAATACGCCGCCGCCCGTACCGACAGGATCGCTCCCAAACCGACCGGACTCACCTTCGAGGAGGCGGCCACGGTACCCGCCAGTGCGCTCACGGCACTCCAGGCGGTTCGCGACAACGGCAAAGTCCAGGAGGGCCAACGGGTCCTGATCACCGGAGCCTCCGGCGGCGTCGGCACCTTCGCCGTCCAACTCGCCCGCACCTTCGGCGCCCAGGTCACGGCCGTCGCCAGCACCCGCAAGCTGGACGCCGTACGCGCGCTGGGCGCCGACCAGGTCATCGACTACACGCGCGGGGACTTCCTTGCCGGCCCGCACCGCTACGACGCCATCATCGACATCGCGGGCCATCGCAGCCTGCGGGACCTGCGCCGCGCCCTCACACCCCGCGGCAGACTGGTCATCACCGGCAGCGAGACCAACGGCCTCTGGCTCGGCGGCACCGACCGGCAGATCCGCGCGCAAATGCTCTCCCCGTTCACCGGCCGGCATCTGGGCACCTTCATCACCTCGGAGCACGCCGACGGGCTCCGCGACCTGACCGCCCTCATCGACGCGGGCGTGCTCAGCCCTGTCGTCGACCGCGTCTACCCGCTCGCCGAGACCGCCGCGGCCGTCCGACACCTCCTCGACGGCCGCGCCACGGGCAAGCTCGCGCTCACCCTTTGACGCCGAGGTTCTGCCGATGAGCAATCGGGCCGCGGCTGACGTCCATGGCCCGGGCACCTACGTACCCCGAGGCCGCTCCTCACACGCTCGTCGACGAGCTGGTCCGGTACCGAGTAGGCGACCGACTCGACCGAGATCGTGGAGTCCTTGCCGACCCGGCGGATTTCGCCGAATGCGGTGGTGAACGGCTGCTCAGGCACCGGGTGCAGCCGTAGCCGTTCCTCAGCCAGAAGCTCTGCCGGGGCCTGTCGGGTCTCGCGGTGGATGCGGGCGTTCACCTCCGTCACAAAGTCCACGCAGGCCCGATGGAGCTCGTCGAAGTCGCCATAGTCGGGTCGAGGGTTGACCGCGGTGGGGACCAGGTCCCGCTTCGCGATCCGCACCCTGGCCTCCGTGCCGCCCTTCGAGGCCAGGTCGGCCGGCACTCACGTCCTGACGCCTGTGCCGTAGTGGCGTGCGATCGGCATCAGTTCGGGGTTGCGGACCGCGACCCGAGCCACGTGCGTTGACGATCAGCAGATCAAGGTTGGTCATGAACACGGCCACGGAACGACGGCAACGGCCACTCGCTGGTGCTTTGAAAATCGAAGCAACGAAGCCATGCCGCAAGCGAAACGCAGGGTAGTTTGGAAATCAAACCACCCCGGTGCGACAATGGAACGGTGAGTACGCGCATCGATCCCCGGGACATGTCGGGCCGCCCCTGCTCGCTTGCCGCCTCTCTCCAGGTCATCGGCGACCGATGGGCCCTGCCCGCGATCCGCGAGGTCATGCTCGGCAACCACCGGTTCCGACAGATCGCCAGGAACACCGGCGCCCCCACGGACCGCCTCGCGGCACGCCTGAAAGCACTGGTGGAAAGCGGCATCCTCGAACGGCGCCCACTGCCGGACGACGCACGCCACAACGGCTACTACCTGACCGAGGCCGGGCGCGACCTGGGGGCCATCACCCGCGAGCTCATCGGCTGGGGCGACCGCTGGGTCGTCACCGCACCACCCAGCCGGATCCTGCACCGAGACCACGAACTCGTCACCCACACGGTCTGCGAAACCTGCGGTGAACAAGTCCACGGCGAAGACATCCACCGGGAGGAACTCACACCCGGCTGGGACCAGTCCGGCCCAGTGCGCTCCCCGGCAGGCAAGACCTCTCCTCAAGCCGGCACGCCGTAAGCCTGGGCGAGGCACCCGAGTGCGCTCCACGCACGAACTGCATGCAGTTCTCAGCGGAGGCGGCGGGCGGCGGGCGGCGGGCGGCGGGCGGCGGGCGGCGGGCGGTAAGGGGTCGGACAGATGAGGGGGCTGCCGGAGACCCCTTATCGAGATATCGCGACAGAATGCGCGAAAATGGGTGAAGAGGCTGTTTCAGCATGGGCCAGCCAAGGAGCCACGGATGGACGCCTCGGACGAACTTCTTCGAAGGGCTTGCCCGTCGGCTCTTCTGACGCTGGAGGGTGCCGTACGCGGCCTCAACGACGCGATGGCCACGGCGCTGGACAGGCCGCTGGAACGGTGCGTGGGACGTGACTTCAAGGATCTGTGGCCTGCGAGCCAGCAAATGCCGGCCGAGAGTCTGGTGGCCCACGCGGCCAGGGCGGATGCGGTCGCCATGCGGGAGCTGGAGTTTCCCGGGCGGAACACGGTACCCGTTTCCTGCTTGCTCGAGGCACGACAGGTGCGGGATCCCGCCGGTGGCAGACCGCTGATCTGGGTGCGCGCCCTGGACACGCGAAACGACGTCACCAGCCTGCTGATCCCGTTCCGGCTGGCCACCGCGGCCGCCGGACTCGGCCTGTGGATGTATTCATCCCAGGAGGACCATCTTGAGTGGCTCGGTGGCCTGCCCGCCTTGGTCGCGCTCATCCCGGATCCGACCGCACCGCTTTCCAGAGTGATCTCGGCAGTGCACCCCGACGACAGGGAATCCTTCCGGCAGCTCCTGCGGTCGGCCTCCACACGGCAGTCCCCCTGGGTGAGGCTGCGATACCTCACCCAGCACGACGGCTGGCACCGACTGGCCGTTCAAGTCCGGAGGCTCCAGCTGGGCTTCGACGGCCCCCAACGGACCTTCGTAGTCGTCCGCGACGACACCAAGCAGGAGAAGCGCAAGCAGAAGGCGCAGGCAGCGCTGACTGCCGAGCGACAGCGCGCCAAGGACACCGCCGACTTCTCCTCTGCCTTGATCACCGCAGCCACAGAGCAGGAACTTCAGCAGGTCGTCCTGACCCGGCTCGCCGCGACCTTCGGCGCCGGCGGCGCGGTGCTCGCCCTCGTCGACGACAGCCGCCTGCGCATCTCCACCGATGCCGGGATAGACATTCACGAGGTCGAGGCCCTGCACGGCCTGCGGCTGGACCATCCGACCCCGCTGTCCGAGGCGATCCTCACCAGCAAGCCGCAGTTCATCCCCGACAGGGCGGACTTCGTCCGCCGCTGGCCGCACGCCCCGCTGCTACGGTTCCTGCGGCTCGGCTTCGACTACGCCATCTCGATCACCCCGCTCAGTGAAGCCGGCGATCGACCACTCGGGGCGTGGGCGATGCTCTATGACAGCGGATACCTGTCGCCCCTGGATGAGCAGACCCTCGTGGGCACGATGGCCGACCTGGCGGGCCAAGCACTCAAGCGGATCAGGTTGCAGCAGGCGCGAATGGAACTGGCCACGGCGCTGCAGCAGACCATGCTCCCCACGCTGCCCGAACACCTCCCGGGTCTGGAGGTCGCCGCCCGTTACCGGCCCAGCCGGGACGGCCTGGACATCGGCGGAGACTGGTACGACGCCTTCATGATGCCCGACGGCGCGATCGCCCTGGAGATCGGCGACGTCCAGGGGCACGACGTGGACGCCGCCGCCTTCATGGGGCAGGTCCGCATGTCCATGCGCGCCATTGCGGCCCAGGAACCGGATCCCGGAACCGTGCTGACCCGTACCAACGAACTGCTCGTCGTGACGGCCCCCGCACGATTCGCCAGCTGCGCAATGCTGCACATCGACCCGCTCGACGGGCGGGTCATCGGCACCAGTGCGGGCCACGTACCGCTCCTGTGCGCACACGCAGACGGCAGCCACGAGGTCCGCGAGCTGCCGGGCGGGCCCGTCCTGGGCGTCCTGCCCGGCATCGAGTACCGCGAGGCGATATTCACCCTGGACGACGACAGCGCGCTGGTCATGGTCACGGACGGAGTGGTCGAAGGGCCGGGACTGACGCTGGAAGCCGGACTGGAACGAGCCGGAACACTGGCCGCCCGCGCCGTCCGCGACGGACTGAACGCCGAAGAGACCGCCGACCGCGTCCTCGACGCCGCGATCGCAGTCGACCACCTCGACGACGTGGCCGTGCTCGTGATCCGGCGCGCATGAACAACGTCCGTGTCCTGCCACCCTCCGCGTCTCCTATAGGGCACAGCCCATCGACTGCGGCGAGCTCTCCCACGGTTCTGTCCTGGATGGTGGATGGCCGCCGAGCTCTACCGGGGCAGAGCGGGTACGCGTTCGCGAGATCGATGACGATGAGGGCCGTTTCCTGCCGGGAGCGGCCCTGACGAGTAGACGAGTAGCGCTCCGTCCGGCTGACGAGCGATGCGGGTCCGCCCGCCGCCCGGCACCGGCCGGGCGGCGGCCTACCTGACGTCGCCGTCCGGGCCGTCTTCGAAAGCGAAGAATGGCTTGGCGCCACGTGCGGGTGTTTCAGCGAGGGCGATGGCTTCGGCGAAGTGTTCGAGTCGGAACGGCCGGCCCTGGGGAATGCTCAGCACCCCCTCGGCGACGAGAGTGCGAACCTCGGAGAGCGCGCTCAGCGCATCCTCGGGTGAGGCGGTACCGAACCACCGGTTCAGCCAGAAGCCACGGACTGCTTTGGTCTCGTAGATGACCGAGCGTGCCTGCAGCGGGATCGTCAGCGCCGCCGGGTCGGTCTGCCTGTGGGTGGACAGAGCGCCGTAGACCACGGTCTCTCCTCCCGGAGCCAATGCCTGGGATACCTGGGCACCCACATGACCGGCGACACAGTCGACGGCCTTGCGCACACCGGTCGACCCCGCGATCTCGGCCACGCGCTGCAGCAGGTGCTCGTCCTCGGTGCAGATGACCTCGTCACCACCGAGCGCCAGGATCTCCTCGACGGCATCACGCCGCCGCACGACGTTGATCGTGCGAACGCCCAGATGCCTGGCCAGCTGAATGACTAGCCGACCGACCGTCGAGCCCGCGGCCGTCTGCAGCAACCATTCCCCCGGCTGTACGTCGAGTTCGCGCGTCACGAGGAGCAGCGCGGTCAACGGGTTGACAGCGAGCTGACAAGCGTCGGAATCGCTCAAATGATCGGGAACCGGAAGGAGCCTTCGCGTATCGGAAACAAGGTATTCCTGCCAAGTGCCGGCCACAGGCGGCCCGGGTACCGCCGGGATGGCAACGTTCACCACGCGCTCGCCGATCGTCAGCCCCTCGGTATCAGGGCCCAGGGCCTCAATACGGCCCACGCATTCCATGTGACCACCGATAGTGGGAAACTCAGGGGAGAAACCATAGCGTCCACGCAGAACGTGCAGATCGCTGGCATGAATCGGAGTAGCCTTCACGCGGATCAATGCCTGACCGGCTTCGGGCGTGGGAACAGGCCTGGATTCCAGCCGCAGGACATCGATAGGCTCGCCGACCTTTCCGGCGACGAGCGCGCGCATGGATTTGGGCATGAGTGACCTTTCACCTCTCAGCACCCGACAAACTCGGCGGGTGTTCTGACAAAAAACGATGCCGGTGCCGTCACCCTCGTCGGCGCCCAGGCTCCGGGCCCTTCCTTCCCAACGAAACCAGCCCGTGCGCGGAGTGTCGTCAGCGCCTGGCACCTCTGGGCCTTCACCGACTCGTCGAGCTGCGCGATCAGGACCGCCCGCCGCAGCAGGCAGCCAGATTGCGCGACACGCCCCTCCAGATAGCGGAAGAAGCGAGTGAGACACCGTTCAGCCGCGGTCCGCATCCGACGGATCGGCACAGTACTTCGCGTACTCAGTCCCAGCGAAATGCTCGCCCAGCTTCCGGGAGAAGTACTGCAGCATCGGCAGCGGACGGTGGTTCATCACAAGGTGTTGCGTCTTCCCCTCCTCGTTCATATAGACGACGGCAATGTTGGCGATCGGCCTGCCGTCCACCGTCGCCGCGTAGTCCTCGACGAAGCCGTTCTCTCCGTACTTGCCGATGTAGATGAAGTCCTGGAATTCGTACAGAGTGCGCGCGTAGGACAGTATCGCCAAAACGTCCTTGGCTCCGTGGACGGTCCCCTTGAAGACCCCGGCCTCCAGCGTGACATCATCGGCGAGATTGTCCAGCCAAGGGGGGTAGTAGTCCTTGCGCTGCCGCGCCGGATCGCCGCTGCCCAGATATGTCGGTGGCGTCCTGTAGGTCATCTTCAGCCTCCTGTATCGGTTGAACTTCTAACAGAGTCGCCGGAAGCAACAGGCGTGGTCCAACGAAAGTCGGAGACTGCCGCCATCTCGTTGAGAGATACAGCGAGCGCGGGAGATACTCGGAGGGTGGATCTGCGTCAGCTCGAGTACTTCGTCGCCGTCGCCGAGGAAGCGAACTTCACCCGCGCCGCCGCACGGCTGCACGTCGTCCAGTCCGCGGTCTCCACCACCATCAAGAACCTCGAGCGAGAACTCCGCACGCCGCTGCTGGAACGCACCCCCAGACGTGTGCTGCTCACCGATGCCGGTGCTGCCCTGCTGCCGCGCGCCCATGCCGCTCTCGACGCCGTCCGGGAGGGCGCAGACGCGGTGGGCGAGGTCCGCGGCGGACTGCGCGGCACACTACGACTGGGCGCGATCGCCACGATCGGGCTCATCGACCTTCCCGTGTTCCTCGGCGAATTCCATCGGCGTCATCCGGGCGTTTTCCTGCAGACCAGCGCCGCTCCCTCCGGCTCGCGAGGCCTAATCGAAGCCCTTCTCGAACGGCGGCTGGACCTCGCCTTCGTTTCGGGGCCCGGACCGCCCCCGACAGGCGTCACGCTGACGACCCTCGCCACCTCGGCGCTCGACCTCGTCGTGCCGGCCGCCCATCCACTCGCGAAACGCGGCACCGTGTCGATCACCGAACTGGCCGGCCTGGACTTCGTGGACTTCCCCTCGGGCTACAGCAACCGGACCGTCGCCGACCGGGCCTTCGCCGCTGCCTCCGTCCCCCATCGTGTCGCCATCGAGATCACCGACCTCACCACCGGCGTGGCCTACGTCCGAAACGGCCTGGGCGTGGCGCTGCTGCCACGGGTCGCCCTCGGTGAGGAACAGGACATCGCCACTCTGACCGTCGACGACGCCGACCTGGAATGGCAGTTTTTCCTGGCCGCTCCGTCCGAGCGCACGCCTGGAGCCGCGTCACATGCCATGATCGCGATGGCACACGAGTTCCTCTGGCAAGGATGAGCATCCCTCGGAGGGCTCTCACGTTGCCGTGGGTCGTCTGACGGCGCACTAAGCCCTGGTATGGCCAGAACCTGACGGCGGGCCATGACGCATCCCAGGGGCGAACGGCGCTGCAACGCCCATAACACCGGCCGTCCTTGGCCGCTGCTGGTCGCTCTCGGACGGCCCAATGACGGCTCGACGGCTCGACCAAGACGCCGGAAAGCCAGTCACAGCCTCAGCTATTTGACCGATCGTTCTAGATGGGTCTACATTCGAAGCGTGGGCAGAACCAAGGAATTCGACCCGGACGCTGTGCTGCAGTCGGCTCTTGAGCTGTTCTGGCGTCGCGGTTACGAAGCGACGTCGATGGCGGACCTGGTCAAGCATCTCGGCATCGGACGCGCCAGTATCTACGCGACCTTCGGCAGCAAGCACGAGCTGTACCTGAAGGCGCTGGACCGGTACGTCGAGTTGCGCGACCCGCCTGTCATCGAGGAGCTGTCCCAGCCGGGACCGGCGTTGCCGGCGGTCCGTTCCGTGGTGCGCCGCTTCGCCGCGGAAGCCACCTCACCAGAGGTACGGCTGACCGGCTGCTTCGTCACCAACACGGCCGCGGAACTCGCCCCGAGCGATCCTGCCGCAGCCCGCCGGGTGGAGATCAGTTGGGAGCATGTCGAGACCACGCTGTACTCCGCTCTCGTGCGGGCCCAAGCCCAGGGCGAACTTCCGGAGGATCGTGATCCGCGCGCGCTGGCCCGCATGCTGCTCGTCCTGATGCAGGGCATGCGGATCGTCGGCAAGGCGTCGAACGACCTTACGCGGGTGCAGAGCGCGGCGGAGCAGGCATTGACACTGTTGGCCTAGGTGGACTAGATCAGGACACCCAGTCGCCAGTGCCATGGCTGGACTCATGGAGCGCGCACGCCAAGAAATTGAACCGATCGGTCAAATAATCAGGAAGATCCATGGCCTCCCCCAGTACCGTCCGCGCCGCCGTCTCCTGGAACCGACGAGCCTTCGTCCTCCTCGCCGCCGCGCAGACCACGCTGATCTACACGCTCTCCGCCATCGCCGTACCGCTGCCCGAGATCGGCCGCGAGTTCGGTCTTGACCGTGCCGACCTGATCCTGCTCAGTGCGGCTTACGGGTTGTCCTTCGCAGGACTGGTGCTCTTCGGCGGAAGTCTCGCCGGCCGCTACGGCGGGCGGCGTGCACTCACCGCGGGACTCGTCCTCTTCGCCGTGGCCTCGGCCGTCGCCCCGCTCGCCCAGGGCATCGGAGTCCTGCTCGTCGCCCGCTTCGCCCAGGGCGCGGGCGCGGCCGTCGTCGCGCCGGCCGCCATGGCCGTGCTGCGCACGGTCTTCCCCGCGCGCGCTGACTACGGCAGGGCCATGGCGACCTGGGGCGGGCTGTCCGTGCTCGGAGCAACAGCGGGCAACCTGCTCTCCGGCGTCATCGCGTCCCAGCTTTCGTGGCGCTGGGCCCTGGGCGTGCCCCTCGTGGTGGCGGTCACGGCCCTCGCCCTCACCCCCAAGCTGCTGCCGGGCAACACGCCGAACCGCGCCAGAACGCTCGACCTGCCCGGCGCGCTGCTCGCCACTGCCGGGATCACCCTCGCCAGCTACGGATTCGTCGCCACCGACGCCCGGCCCTGGTTGTCGGCGGGTGTCGTGGGGCCGCTGCTCGGCGGCACTGTGCTGGTGGCCGCGTTCTGGTGCGTCGAGCGCCGGGCCCGCGACCCGCTGCTGCCTCCGGTCTTCCTCCTCGACCGGCGACGGGCACTTGCTCTGACGGCCACCGCGCTGAGTGCGTGCGGGACCGGGATGACGTTCGTGGTCCTCTCCCTGCATCTGCAGCAGGACCGCGGATGGTCGCAGCTGCAGACCTCGGCTGCCTTCGTGCCGTTCGCCGTGGCGTTGATCGTGTCGGGACGCGCGGCGCGTCCGCTCATCGGTCGGTACGGGCCCCGAGCCGTCGCGGCCGCCGGTCTCGGCACAGCCGCGGCTGGGCTCGTCCTCCTCGCGTTCACCGCTTTCGACGTGCACGCTCCGTACGCCTACGGACTGCTGCCCGGCCTCGTCCTGCTGCCGCTCGGGGCTGCCGCCTCCTTCGCCGGAGCCGCCGTGCTCGCCACCGGCGATGTTCCTCGTCAGCAGAGCGCACTCGCGGGCGGCGTACTGAACACCGCGATGGAGCTGGGCCCGACCGTGCTGTTCGCCATCCTGCTCACCCTCCGCAGCGACGCCTCGTCCCTGGCTGCGACCGGCGCCCTGCTGGCCGTCGTGGCCCTCCTGCACTACCACCGCACCGCGTAGTCCCCCGAACAAGCCACGCAGCCGTCACCCACGGCCCTGTCATCACACACCCGAAGGAGTCACCGAAATGAACCGCTTCACCGGCAAGACCGTGCTCGTCACCGGCGCCGGCTCCGGCCTCGGCCGAGCAATCGCGATCGCCTTCGCCTCCGAAGGCGCGTCCGTGGTCGCCGCAGGCCGCACCGCGGCCCCTCTTGACGAGACGGTCGGCCTCATCGAGGCCGCGGGCGGCACCGCCGCCGCCATCACCACCGACGTCACCGACTCCGCGCAGCTCCGCAACCTCGTACGCAGCACCGTCGACCGCTTCGGCAGTCTGGACGTCGCCGTGAACAACGCCGGCACGTTCCGAGGTGCCGTACGCGCCGGCGACATCGAGGAGGAGGACTGGGACGCGGTGCTGCGGACCAACGTCACCGGCGTGTGGCTGGCCATGAAGCACGAGATGGCTCACATGAAGGACAACGGCGGCGGCGTCATCGTCAACATCTCCGCCAACCTGGGCGCACACCGGCGGATCCCGAACGCCGCCGCCTACATCACCTCGAAGGCAGCAGTCTCCGCGCTCACCCGCGCCGCCGCCCTCGACCACATCCACCAGAACATCCGTATCAACGCGGTCAGCCCGGGCGCCTCCGACGCGCCCATGTCACTGCGCCCCGGCGAGACCACGGCCGACCGCGCGGAACGAATGAAGACGGAGAACCCCCTCGGTCGCGTTGCGGAAGCCGAAGAAGTGGCAGCCGCTGTGCTCTACCTCGCCTCCCCCTCTGCCGGCTCGGTCGTTGGCGCCGACCTGGTCATCGACAGCGGAGCCTCCGCCTGACGAACATCCACCCAGCCGCGGAGACGAGTTACACCGGCACCCGGTGCCGCTGAGCGACGGGCACCATCTGGCCACACCCCGACGCTCGTCCTGCCCAAGGCAGATCATCTGCCCGGCAGCGGCGCCGCACACTTCCTCCGTCGGAAAACTCCGATTACACCCTGGCCCGCAGGCCGGGGCATTCTCGGAGGAACCTGGCGACCACAACGACTACGTACGGCGTTCTGCCACATCGGTACATGCGTCCTCACCCTGAACAAGCAACACTGGCGTTGCTGTGTGATAGGCCTCGGCCATGGCATGGAAGGAACGCTTGGGGGCGACGCCGCCGTCGGGCATCAGCGCGCACACCCCGTAGGAGGCCATGTCGAGGTCGAAGCGCGGGTCGGCGTGGTGGGGGTCCTCGTAGCCGGCGAAGGTGAACCAGAAGGCGGTGTCCACGCCTTCCTCGTCGAAGACAGCGAGCATCTCCCGCAGGTAGACAGCCTGTTCTTCCTCGTCGCGGACGTAATCGCCGTTGATGCGGGGCGGATCGGCGTCGTGATCGACGACGCCCACCCAGCCCGTCCCGCCGCGCTCGGCTGCGCCCCGGTAGGTGCAGCAGCCGAATTCGGTCGCCGCGAGCGGCTTGCCGTGGCGGAGATACTCGCGCAGGCCCTGGCGGAAGGCGTCGCTGGCATCGCCGTAGGCATCCGCACTGACGATGTCGAAGGTCGCCCAATCGACCCGTTCCCACGTCCCGGAAGCGTAGGTGATCTTTCCCTGGAACCGTGAGCACACCGTCTCTGCGATGTCGGCCAGCAAGGAATTCAGCCGGGCCGGAACATCGGCGAGCCCGGCCAACGCCTCGGGGGTGCCGCTGGTCAGGGCTTGGATTCTGGTGAGGCTGTCGTCTCCGGGGAGAATGCCGGCGGCGAACAGGCTCAGCTCACAGCCGGTGACGAAGACGTAGGCCCCACCTCCTGGGCGTGGTCGGCACAGGTCGCGAAGTACGGCAGCAGTTCTTCGGCGGACAGTTCGCAGGGGAAGGGGGAGAACCAGACCTCCAGCCCGGCGTCGGCGGCGTGCCGGGCCGCGAGGGCCAGTCGCCCAGGGTCGCCGCCGGTGATCCGCACGGCATCGCAATGCAGGTCTTGTGCGATGACGCGGATCTCGCGTCGGACCGCGTCGGCGTCGAAGACGGGCCGCGAACTCTTTCAGCCCGGAGTGAAGCCGGTGTCGTAGGTGATGCCTTTGGCTCGCACGGGATGCTACTCCTGACAATCGAACGACATCTGCTGCTGCGTCTCACCCGGCGTCGATGGAAATCGGTTCAGCGGCGGATCACATGGACGGACTCGGGGTGCGTCTGAAGATCAGTTCGACAGCGACCCCGGCTGCGCTGCCACCCCGATTGACCCCGGGAGACCACCTGACACCCGTGCCGGGCGACCGGAACCGAAGGTTAAGTACGAGCCGAAGTGCCGGTCAACGGCGATCTCCTCGGGAACGTGCTGTTTGCGCTGGTCAGCTACACGACTGATGAGTGCAATGACAGTGATGGTCAATGCACGGCGAGAGAGGGGGTATTGCAACGACCGGCGACCGGTGCACACACTTACGAGCTGGTGCGTGATAGCGCATGAGGGCGTGGTGGTCTGCTGGAGGGCTGTGCTTCAGGCTGCGGTGGTGCGGTCGGAAACCAGTCCGGCGATGGCCTGGTAGGTGGCGGGCAGGGCATCCCGTCGATGCGTCCAGCGGGCCAGTTGCTTCCAGCGTTTGTGGTCGGAGAGAGCGTGTTCGACGGTGATGCGCCGGGACGAGTGTTGGTGGCTTGTCGGCGGGCTTCGTGGACTTCGGGCAGGCTGATCTTGTTCGCCTTCCTCGGTGGGGTGACCGCCCGACCGGGGTGATCACGTCTGAGGCCGAGGTAGCCGTCGTCAAGCAGCACCTTCACATCGGAGAAGTGCTGGAAGCAGGCGTCGATGCCGTCGTTGCGTGCGGCGGTCGCGTCATGCATCCTCCCAGGTCGCAGGCCATCGGTCCATAACGTGCGGCCCTGATCATCGGCGATGACGGTTGCCTTCATGGTGTTCTGCTTCTTCTTGCCTGAGACGAACGCTCGCCGCCCGCCGCGGCCGGCTTGGGGTCGGCGGACCTGAATCTCGGTGGCATCGAGACGCAGCTCGACATTCTCGGCCTGGGCGTAGGCGAACACGTCCGTCAGCGTCCGCAGCCGCAGGCCGGCACGATCGGGGACCGCGCACCCACGGTCGGCCAAAAGGGCGCGGATCTCCCCGATCGCCCGAGTGACAGTGGAGCGGTCGACACCGAACAGCAGCCCCAGCACCGAGTGCGGCAGATCGTGTCGCAGGTGAATCAGTGTGGCCACCAGCCGGTCGACGAACACCAGCTGGTGCCTGGCGCCTGCCCCTGCCGCACGCTTCCTTGCCCCACCACGTGTGCCGTGACGGCGACCCTCGACAGCGGCCTGCAACGGCCCAGCCAACTCCTTGACCAAAGAGGCGAGATGGTGCCGGGATATCCCCGTGAACGCCTGATGCGCGAGAACCGCCCCACCGACCATGATCGCCACATCCGGATCATGCCACCCACCAGCAAAGGCGCGTCACCCGCTATCACGCACCAGCTCGTTAGTGCCCGGACGACCGAAGCAGAGGAACCGACCCAATGCCAGGACGCAGGCTGACCAGCGCCGACCGGCAGAAGATCGCCGCGGGGTTGGCGCAGCACCTGAGTTACGCCGACATCGCCCGACGTCTGAACCGTCCCGCCTCGACGGTGAGCCGCGAGGTCGCGCGCAACGGCGGACCTGCCCGGTACCGCGCGGAACTGGCACAGCTCGCGACCACCCACCGAGCCCGGCGCCGGCCGACGCCCCCCGCCCCGGCGCGGTCGGCCGTCGAGCATCTCGGCCCCGATCCCGACGCAGCCGCCGCCTTCGTCACCGACCTCACCTCAGCGCTTGTCGAAACCGGCTTCCCACGCACCGCCGCCCGCGTGATGGCGTGCCTGTTCACCTCCGAGACCGGCAGCCGTACCGCCATCGAGATGGCGCAGCGCCTCCAAGTCAGCGCGGCGACCATTTCGCACGCGGTCCGCCTGCTCGAACAGCAGGATCTGATCCGCCGCGGTCGCGATGACCGTGGCCGCCGGCACCGCTATTTCCTCGACGACAAGGCGGGCTTGCGAACCGTCGCGGCCAGCGTCGCCGCCAACCAGTGGTTCGCCGCCACCGCGCTGCGCGGCGCCGAACTCTTCGGAGCCGAGACCGCTGCCGGATCCCGGCTCGCCATGGCCGGCCGATTCCTCGAACGCCTCGGCGACGACCTCATCCGGTCCGCTGAAAAGCACTGGCATGACATGGTTGGCAACAGCGGCGACGAATACACGCTGACGAGCCACGCGGAGTAATACGCGGCCTCACGCGCCCTACCCACGGTGTGCGAGCCGCGCACACGTCCTGAACGCGGACACACCTGCGCCCCGCCCGGGTGTCACTTCGGGCGGGGCGCGGACATCGTTTCAGCTGCCGAGCTCCATCGAGAGATCGCCCTGATCGCTTGTGATCTCGACAAACACGGTCTCCGGGTTGGTGCCTCCGTACACCCGGCAGTCGAACTTGGTGCCTTCCTTCACCACCACCGACAGAGGGCAGACCACTCTGGCGTCGGGGATTCTCTTCACCTGCCCCGCCTCAGTCGCCACCTGCTTCTCCAGCGCCGTCTGGTCCAGCACGCGTGCCCGTTCGACCGAGACAGGACCAAGGGTCAACACCTTGACCGTCACCACCAGTGCGCAGACGGCAACCACTGCCGAGGACAACGCCATTACAGTGCGCGGCAAGCTTCGATGATCAGTCACCCGGGAAGTCCTACCGGACCCTTGCTCGGCTGGCAAGAGAGCTAAGCGGGCGCCGGATCCCGCGAGGCTGACAGCCGACGCCCCGCCCGAGTTCCAGTTTCAGACAGCGCGCAGACGAGTACGAGAAGCCGGAGCTTCGAGCAAGCCGGACGTCACCGACGTCTACCTCGCATTCCTGTCCCGTGCCCCGGTCGGACATGCGGACAGTGGGGCGATCTCCAACTGCTGGACCTGCCAGCCCTGAGCTTTCCAGTCCCTCACGGAGCGTGGCCGCGATGTCGATCATGGGCTCCAGGCAAGGTGGCGATGTCAAGATCCTTACTGGAACGGTCGACGAGACGGTGCGGGCGGACGGCATATCCGCCGGTGAGGACCAGCGGATAGGGAGCCGAGAGTGATGACGTCGGCCAGGAGCCGTCTGTGCAGCTCTGGCATGTCCGTCACGCGGCGGCGCGGGCGGCGAGCTGGGGGAAAGTGTCCTCCCACACGGTGCGCACGGTGCGCCCGACGAGGGTGCGCAGCACCGGCCACAGCTGCACGAGCAGATGCCCGTTGAGATAGAGGGGCAGGTCGTCGTGCAGCCCCTCGTGCAGGACGGTGCGGTACAGGCCCATGCGCTGGCGGGGCTTTTCGATGTCGTAGGAGGTCTTCCCCGACCATGCGATGTGCAGCGGCAGGTCCACGGTCCCGCGGGTGGGGCCGTGCAGCTCGTCCAGCGACGCCGGCAGACGCCGCCGGAACTTCTCCCGGTACAGCGCGAGGTCCTCGGCGTACACCCCTGGCTGGTCTGCGACCTCGGAGATCGGGGACTGCGAGCTGGCCGCCATGCGCCCCATTATGGGGGGGTCGGCCCAGGGGTACCGAGGCTGGACCCGCCCAAGCAAGCGGTCACGCCCCGTGGACATGGCCCGCGGCGGTGCTGCGAGACCGGCATGCATTCGCTGATGATCATACCCGTCCACGTGCAAGGATCGCTGCTGGGCCTGGTCACGTTCGTCCGTGCCGACAACCCGACACCGTTCCGGGAATTCCACCTGCTCTTGGCACAAGAGCTCGTCAACCACGCCGCACTCGCCCTGGACAACGCCCGCCGGTACGCCCGCGAGCAACCGCCGCCCTGGCCCTGCAACGCAATCTTCTGCCGCGCCGGCTGACCGGCGGCACTGCCGTCGAGACCGCGTCGCGCTACCTGCCAGCCGACATGGACCACGGAATCGGCGGCAACTGGTTCGACGTGATCCCGCTGTCAGGTGCACGAGTGGCCTTCGTCGTCGGCGACGTCGTCGGACACGGACTGCACGCCGCCGCGACCATGGGCACGCTCCGGACCGCTGTGCGGACCCTCGCCGACATGGAACTGCCTCCTGACGAACTGCTCGCTCATCTCGACAACACCGTCCAGCGATTGGCCGAGGCAGACGGCGATGACTTGGACTCGGTCCCCGGGGCGGTGGGTGCCACGTGCCTGTATGCCGTCTACGATCCCGCCACCCGCGTGTGCGCCATGGCCCGTGCCGGGCATTTGCCGCCCGTGATCGTCGACCCTCAGGGCCTGGTCATCTTCCCCGACCTTCCCCCCCGGAACCCCACTGGGCGTCGGCCTGGGAGACCCCTTCGAGACCGTGGAACTGGAGGTGCCCGATGGAAGCCTCATAGCCCTCTACACCGACGGTCTGATCGAGACCCGGGACGGCGACATCGACAACGGCATGCGCCGGCTGGGCACCGTCCTCGCGGAACCGGGCAGCTTCTCGTGGATCCCGGGCCACGCGTCCCCGCCGCCCTCGTCGCTGGTCACGCCCCGAGGGCTCAGCCATGCGCGCGACCCTAGACCAGGGAACCGACAGGCCGCGTCACGACCTTGAGCCGGCCTGCGCGACATCCACCGCCGTGGGCACTCGGCCATCACATCACGCCGGTGATCGTTCCGATCGGAGCACTCGCCCCGCCGCTGCCCTCGCACATGTCGGCCCCGGCCATGCACCCACGCCGAGGGCCGTCTCCCGCCCACATTCGGACCCTGCGCGCCAGCGCAGTGTTCTCGCCTCGACTTCACCGGCCTCCGCCTGTCGGCGGCGCGTTGCAGGTGATCACCGGGGACCCTGTGACGGATGTCCACCGGCATGAGTCCGCGGATGCGCCGCCACCCGACGGAATCGAGGTGCGTCAGTGGCGGTCGGGACGAGCAGCGACCCGAGAGGCGGCGCCCGCGTGCGTCAGCGGACGACGTCAAAGACGTTCTTCTGCAGGCCGTTCGCGTAGACCTCGTGCTCGACCAGCTTCAGCTTCTGCGTGTCCTTGTCCGTCGCACTGAAGAGGCGCTTGCCCGCGCCGAGCAGCAGCGGGAAGACCAGCAGGTGGTAGCGGTCGATCAGGCCCGCGTCCGAGAGACTCTGGTTCAAGGAGGCGCTGCCGTGGACGATGATCGGCCCGCCCTCGGTCCGCTTCAGGGCCGCGACCTCGTCGAGCGAACGCAGGATCGTGGTCTCGCCCCAGTTCGAAACCAGGTCGCCTTCGGCAAGAGTGGTCGAGACGACGTACTTCGGCATGGCCTTGTACTCGGCGAACTCCACCATGTCCGGCCACACCGGGCTGAACGCCTCGTAGCTGACCCGGCCCATCAGGATCGCGGCCGCCTCGCTCTGCTCGCGCCCCTTGATCTCGTATGCCTCGGGGACGAACTCGACGTCCTTGAAGGTCCATCCGGAGTTCCGGTAGCCGGGTTCGCCACCCGGGGCCTCCATGACGCCGTCGAGGGAAATGAAGGCGGTGCTGATCAGAGTGCGCATCACGGCTCCTTGGTCTCTCATGTCGGGTCTTCGACCGCTTGGGGCCCACCCAGGCGCCCTCAGGCGGCAGTTCGCCACCGGCCGGATCGACTTCTCGGCTTCGACGCCGGTGTGTACCCAGGATTCCTCCGACAAAAAATTTTGTCAAGGAGATTCTAGTTGTCGGTGTGTGTCAGCGACGGATTGCCTGCCGCCGCATGCGCCGCATTGGGGTTCCCGCGCAGCGGGTATCGCACGTCCATGCGTGCGCGGGGAGCAGCCTCGGGTCCGCGCTGGCGGCGGGTTCGCCAGTGACGGCCTCAGCACCCGCGACGACACGTCGCTCGATCGTTCGGTCGCCCTGACGCGGCCAGTCGGTAATTTCGAGGCATGGCCACACCCGCGGCTCTGGGGCCCGCGGAGTCGCGAACGGGTCCTGTTCGCCCTGTCTGAGCCCTGCTGCCGTTACGGCCAGGGCGGCAATCCGCTTTTTCTGGGGGTGGATGGAGTGTGGTGTGACGTGGGGTGAGGTGGGTTCGTTGAGCCTCTGGGACTCGCTCTCGGGGGTGCGGCTCTGCGGCGGGTTGTTGCACGACTCGATGCAGGAGTTGCCGATGGGGGCGTTCCTCCGTGCTGATGCCGTCCGGGCAGAAGTACCTGTTCATGGTCTGGCTGATGTACACGCCGGCTCCCCCGGGACGGGGTCGCGATGGTGGTGCAGCCCGGACCGGGGAGCGCGCCCGTGCCGTGCGAGCGGCGGATCAACCGGGTGCTCGTTGCGGTGCGGGGGCTGCTGTCGCACGCCGTGTCGCCTGGTGAGGTACCGCGCGGGGTGTTGGGGCGGATCTACGAGCTTGCCGACCGCCGAGATCTTCCGGCGGAGGCCGCGGGCGAGGGTGGAGGCCTGCCGGCTTCGGCCGCTGCGCCATCTCCGACAGCCAGTCGCCGAGATGGACCGGGCGGCCGATGCCGAGCTGGTGGCGATGTTCGCCGCCTGCCGGAGTGCACGGGACCGCCTGGTCGTGCTGCTGCTCAACGGGACCGGCCCCGCTTTCTGTCCGTGCCCCGGCGGCACGGGCAAAGGCCCGCCTGCACGACTGAATACCCACCGCCATCGCGTCCGGTACAAGCCGGACGAGGGCAGAATCAGGGGAACGACTGCCTGTCCCCCGTCGATGGTTTCCAACGCGAGGACGACGACCGGGTGCTGGCAAGCGGCCGCTCCCCTCCTCCAGTCCTGTCGGGGGCGCAGCCACATCGCGGATACCCGCTGCGACGTATAGCCGAGCACAACGCGCCGGTCCAGGCTCGGCAGGGGGCGGCAATGTGGGCGCGCCATTCTGCACCTCGCAGGCGTCCGCGGCAGGCGTCGACGGCGATGCCGCCGTCGATGACGGGGATGAGGTGGGCGTAGGCGAGGAGGTTGAGGACGGCGCGGGGCCAGCCAGGGCCGATCGACGCCGGAAATGATCACGTCGCAGTCGGCCGCTGCAGCGAACCGCTTTGACGGACACCGACGGTGTGGTGGTCAGGCTGCGTGTGCTGTCTCGTATTCGGCGGGACTTCGGTACCCGAGGCTGCTGTGCAGTCGGTGCAGGTTGTACCAGCTCTCGATCTCGATGAAGTCGAAGATCACGGGGCGGGCAGCGGCCCGGTTGGGCCAGGCTGCGGTGCCCCCGCACACTGCCTGAATTTCGTCGGACGTGGCGCTCCAACGTCGCTTCCAGCTCGGCTCATGCTTCCGGAGGGCTCGAGAATCAGCTTGTCCAAGTCTTGATCTGAGCGGCTACCTCCCGTACGGGGAGCCCATCCCGTGCGGCGCGGGCCAGCGGGAGAACGGCGTCCAGGCCAGGGCTCACCGGCAGGCCGCACGCCGTCAGGTAGGCCGCGGTCACGGTGGCCGCGAACAGCAGGTTCCTCACCTCGAGGCTGGGATTTCTCGCCAGCTCGCACAGCAGAGCCGCTGCCTTGTGATGGGGCTCGGGGTAGACCTCGCGGTCAAGGATTTCCGCCCGATGACGTGCTTCCGCTGCGACCGGAACCCCGTAATCGACGACCTGGGGATCTCCCGGGATCTGCTGTGCGACTGCCAAGATCCAAGCAAGATCGATGCGAAGGTTCACGCGGCGCCCCGTGACTCCGTCGACTTGTCCGGGAGGCCGGGGTACCGGTCCTCACCGACCTCCGCCTCGAACTTTTCCGTGTACGCAGCCAGGAACGCCGCGGCGCCGGCCATGAAGGCAGCGCGTGACTGGTTCACATCAGCCTCGATCAGGTCGGCCACATACCCCTGCAAGCTCAAGCCGCGGCGCTTGGCCCGGTCCTCAGCGGCCGCTTTGATGGCTTCGTCCAGTCGGATATTCGTCTGCTTTGCCATACTCACACTGTAGCTATGTCGTGGTACCAGTGCATAGCAGGCCATTCGGTTCCCGGAGCTCGGGCGCCCCGTACCGACGAAACGTGCTCGTACTCGTCGAGGAACCGGGTTCAGGATTCCACCGAGGCCTCGAGGCGGCCGTGCCGGAGCTGGCGCTGGCGCTGGGCGAGTACTGCGTACGCGTGCACCCGGGCCTTGCCGCTCCTGAGCGGGCTGCAGGCGGATCGACTGCCGCAGTGCCTTGATGCTGCCCGCCAGGTCACCCTCTTCCATCAGCACGTGGCTCACGTGGGAGAGGTAGGAGTGACACCGACCATGGAGGCCGCGTGGACTCGCTGTTGCGCCAGGGGTTGCGCCGGGTGTTGCGCACAGCTTCGGTAGCGGAGCTGTATTCGACCTGGTCAGAGGTGGTTGTGCGGACGCTTACCGGTCTGGCTTCCCCTGTGTGGCGGTTGTTGGCGTGGTATAGCCCCGTGCGGGGTGCGTCCGCCCTTTCGGCCGTCGTGGCAGCAGGCTGGGAGCCGCTGCGCTGGACCGGTGGTGCGATGACGGCCCGCAAAGGAAGAGGCTGCCGGGGGCCTGCAGCGGTTCGGAGGTGGTGCGCACTGCGTGCACTTCACCCCTACCGGCTTCTCGTGGATCAACCAGGTCGAGCGGTGCTTCGGCTTCCTGGCCGCCCCGATGATCCGCTGCGGCGCACACAAGAACGTCCAAGCCCTCGAAGCCGGCATTCGCCGCGGGGTCAAGGTGTCACTCCTGTGGCACGGAGCCGCGTGTGGTGCTGTGGGAGGAGCCGGCCTCGGGTGCGGTGTCGCGTTCGGTCCAGCTGCCCAGAAGCGCCAGGTTCTCCCGGTCGGAGGGTTCGGGGCCAGCGGTGTAGACGCACAGGGTCTGGTCGGGGTCGTCCGGCGGGGAGAGACATTCGTAGCGGAAGGTGATGTCGCCGACGAGCGGGTGGTGGTAGCGCTTGTGCCCATGGGTGCGTTGGCGGACCTGGTGATCGGACCACCAGCGGGGAAACTGCGGGCTGCGGACCGACAGTTCGCCGATCAGGGCCGTCAGCTGCCGGTCGTACGGGTGGCGACCGGCGTCGAGGCGCAGCATGGCGACCGTCTCCGCTGCGGTTCGCTCCCAGTCCCGGCAGCGCTCCTGGGCGGCGGGGTCGAGGAGCAGGTACCGGGCGTAGTTGCGCTGAGTGGCGGGCAGGGCGTCGAAGTCGGTGAGGACGGTACGGGCGAGGGCGTTGACCGCCAGGACGTCGGTGCGCCGCCCCAGGATGAACGCAGGTACATGCTCCAGCGTCTCCAGGAGGTGCCGCAGGCCTGGGCGGACCTTTTGCGGGCGCTCGGGTGAACGTCGCCGAGGGGCTCCGGTGGCGGCGGACGCCAGGTTCATCAGGTGGGCGCGCTCGGTCTGGTCCAGGCGCAGGGCCTGGGCCAGGGCGTGCAGGATCTCTTCGGAGACGTTGCCCGCGCGCCCCTGTTCCAGGCGCGTGTAGTACTCGGTGCTGATCCCGGCGAGCCGGGACAGCTCCTCGCGGCGTAGCCCGGCCACGCGGCGCGCACGGGCGTCCGGCGCGATCCCGACGTCTCCCGGCTGCAGCCGAGCGCGACGGGAGCGCAAGAACTCGCCGAGCTCCGCAGTCTGCTTCATGTATCCATTCTGCGAGCTCGGCCGTGAGACGCGAGAGCTGTGACTGGTCCCGCCGGTACTAGTCACGAGGAGGCCAGCTCCGGGCCCCGTACGGGCTGTGGGCAATGGTCTGCTGGATGAGGCGGCACGAACCCCGTTGCCCCGCCCGACAGCCACGAAAGAAGTCCCGCACCATGACCGAACTGATCAACGACACCACGCTCGCCGGCCGTATCGCTGTGGTCACCGGCGCCTCCAGCGGCATCGGCGAGGCCACTGCCAAGCAGCTCGCCGCCCGCGGCGCCAAGGTCGCCCTGCTGGCGCGCCGCGCCGACCGCCTCCAGACGCTGGCCGCCGAGATCGAAAAGACTGGTGGCACCGCCTTCGCGCTGGCCGTCGACGTCACCGACGCCGATACCGTGCGCGCCGCGGCCGAGCAGATCGAGCAGGAGTTCGGCACCGTTGACCTTCTCGTCAACAACGCCGGAGTGATGCTCCCGGCCCCCGTCGAGGAGCTGCGCACCGACCAATGGCAGCGCCAGATCGACCTGAACATCACCGGCCTGATGAACGTCGTCGGCGCGTTTGTCCCGCAGCTGGTCACGGCGGGCGCCGAGCGGGGCGTGGCCGACCTGGTCAACGTGTCCTCGATCGCCGCGAAGAACATCTTCCGGAACTTCGCCGTCTACTCGGCCACCAAGGCCTACGTCACGCAGCTCTCCCGCCACCTGCGAGCCGAGCTGGGCGAGAAGCACGTCCGGGTGTCGGCGATCGAGCCTGGCATGACTCACAGCGAGCTGCACGGCCACGTCACCGACCAGGGTGTGCAGGAGTGGACAGCCGGAATCCACGACATCATGCTGCACTCTGAGGACATCGCCGAGACCATCGTGTTCACCGCCTCGCTGCCCCCGCGCGTCAACCTGCAGCAGGTCACGATCATGCCTACCGGGCAGCCCGCCTGATCATGCCGTGTCCCGTGGGCGCGGGCCAGTCCTCTGCCATGAGGGCACCTCACTCGTGACTGCACGCTCCGGTCCCGCGAACAAGAGCGGGGTAGCAGCTCCCCCGGCTCGACCCTCGTGTAATCCCAGCAGCCGCGTCGGGCAGGGGATTCACCACGCCGTGGGACCTGCACCCCACCAGTCGAACAACTCGTCGTCCAGATGAACCAAGTTGGGGTCGAGCCCAGCCCTCCGCAGGAACTCCATCAGGTTCCCGAAGGTCGTACGCGATGGCGAGGTCCTGGCAATCCAGGCGCACCCGTCGGCCGCCACCCTCAAAAGGCAGCGGATACACAACCACCTGGTGCCTTTCCATACGATCAGGGTGCCTCCGGCCCAAAACGGGGTGCATCCCCCGCCGGGCCTCCATGAGAGCTGCCGACGAACCGGCGGCAGGTGGTCGTCGTCGGCACCGCCGGCACGAACAAGCCCGGCGGGCGGATCCGGGACCGCGCCCGCCGGGCCCAGCCTAGATGCGGTCCACGAAGACGCAGCTCCACACGTGCGTGCCCACGATGCTGCCGTCGGCGCGTACCGCCTGCAACGTGTAGAAGTGCGTGGCGCCCCGGGCGGCTGTGCTGTCGATGTAGGTGCGGGTATCCGCCGGCAGCAGTGCGCTGTGGAGCGGCTCGTACGACTTCGTGGCCGCGTTCCACCGGCTGATCCGGTAGCCCGCGACGGACTCACACTCGGCCGTGTTGCTGCACCACCAGGTGATGCCCGGCCCGACCTGCTCAGGTCCACCGATCACGGTGCCGTAGGTCGTGCTGCCGAGGTCCCAGTCCCGCATGACCGTCACCGACGGTCGCACATCCAGCTCGGTGGCCTGGACGACCGTGACCTTCGGGTCACTCGGGTGCAGCGCGTTGCCCCAGCGATCCGCGGCGACGACCGCGTACAGGTACGTCTCGCCGTCCGGCAGGCCGCCGCACATGACCGCGAGCGGGTCACTCGTTCCCTCAATGCAGGCTGTGGAGCTGAGCCACTTGATCGTGCCATCGTCCTGTCGGCTGCCCGTCCACACCCGGTAGCGCTCGATGTCGTCCTCGGCAAGGGCAGCCCAGCTCACCCGTATGCCGTCCGCCCGCGGGGTGGCCTTGACCCCGGTGACGGGGGCGGGTGCGACGCGGTCGCCGGTGCGGACGACCAGGGGTGCGGACAGCGCCGACTCATTGCCGGCCGGATCCACCGCCGCCACCGCGTACGTCACGTAGGTGCCTGCGGGCATGTCAAGGTCATGGCAGATGCCGCCGATGCTGGTCTCGTCACTCTCCCCTGCGCAGGTCACGCGGGTGAGCGCGGCCGGGTCGAGGACCTTGCCGGGCGAGCGGTAGAGATGGTACGTCCCGCCGTTGCTGAAGTCCTCGCTGAAGCCGTCGGGCTGCTCCCAGTACACCGAGGTGTCACCGAACCGGATGACGGAGCCGAGGGAATGCGGGGACTTGGGCGGCGTCCGGTCGACGCCGTCGCCGGTGACCGAGGCGTACGCGGATGTGTTGCCGAGCGCGTCCAGGGCGCGAACCCGGTAGTACCGGGCGGTGTTCTCTGGTGCGTTGGTGCGGAAGGACGTCGTGGCCGTCGTGCCCAGCAGCTCGAACGGGCCGGCCGCCGTCGGGGCGGCGTACACCTCGTACTTGACGGCGTCGGCGGCCCCGCGCCAGGCCAGAGTCGCCCACCACGCGTCACCGACGACCGTCAGATCCGTCGGCGCAGTCGGTCCCGTGCGGTCGACTGACACAACGCCGGCATCGGCGCTGCCTGCGGACTCGCGGCCGGCCTTGTCGACGGCGCGGACCTCGTACAGGTAGGTCTGGCCCGTTGCGGGCGTCGCGTCCACGGAGGACCGGGAGGTCAGCAGCGCCGAGCCGCCTACCCTTGCCCAGGGAGCGTTGCCCAGTCGGCGGTACACGCGGTAACCGGCGAGGTCCATCTCCTTGTTGCCGGCCCAGCGCAAGGTGGTCCTCGAGGTTGCCCGGTCATACACCGCGGTAAGGCCCGTTGGTGCCAGCGGCTTGACCGTGTCGACAGCCGGCTCGGTGCGCGCGGCATACGTGAAACCGGCATAGGCATAGCCGGTCCAGGCAACGTAGTCCACGCGGATCGTGTGCTTGCCGGCCGGGATGGTCAGGTCGACGGTCTTGCGGGCGGTGCTGGAGACGTTCTTCCACAGGTTGATCTTCCGCACACCGTCCACGTAGACACGCATGCCGTCCTGCGTGGCGGCAGCAAGCCGGAACGGGCCGCCGGAGCCGAAGTCCCGTGTGAGGGACCAGCGGACGGAGAAGTTGTCCTTGGGCAGCGTGACACCGGCCGGATCGCCGTTCCCGTAGCTCTCCTTGATGACGGAGTCACAGGACGTCAACTTCGGCGTGCCGCTGAAAGTGGAGTTGCCGAAGAACTGCGCCTTCCACAGAGGGGACGTACAGGTGACGGCAGCAGATGCCGGGGCGGCGGACATCAGACCACCGGCAACGGCCATAGCGACTGTCGCGGCCAGCGCTGTCAGCCGGGTACGAGTCATCACAGACAAGGGGCCCTTTCCGGACCAAGGAAAAACGGATGGTGCCTATGTGACACACGAGAACGAGGCCAGGTTGCCCCGATCCCCCAACCTCTTCACAAACACGCACCGCATCTCACCAAGAACCCGCGCACAAAGCTGGCGCAAGCAGAGATCCCTCACGTCCAAGCCACCCCCGCGGCACGGCTGTGGCACGCCCGATCCCCTCGATGTGAACTCCGGCCGTGAGGGACGCTGGGAAGCTGAGGTCCGCCGAGCGTCAGGCATTGATGTCGGACACCAGGCGCGCCAGGGAATGGGTACTCCGGGACCCAGCCTGGTGCATCGTCCAGCGGCGCGACGTCGGAGAGGTTCATGCAGCACCTCGCGATGCGAAACGGCCTGGGGGACGACCGGCTGGAGACCACGTGGCTGGAGAAGCCGGAGCTACCGACCACCGCCACCACTCGAGTACAGTCCGGCTTCACAAACCCGCGTCGGTCAGGATGCGATGCATCCGCTCAGGCCGCAGCGCCGGGTTGGCGGCGGCACCGTGGACGACCTCCGGATCCGGGTCGGAGAGCAGTCGTTCCAGAAGCGTGTCCGTGATGTTGGGATGCCGCGCGACCCCGCTACGCACGAAGGACTCCTCGGCGACGGCCAGCCGCTCCAGGGCCGGCGCGGGCAGCTCGGGATCCTGCAGGGCGACGTAGCGCACGTGGGGATCCGGTTCGTCGGCGAGCGTACGCAGCGTGTGGCGGGGGAAGTTGGGGTGCTCGACAAGGAGCGGGCTGAGGTGGAACACGTCCCCGTGGGCCCGAACGAGCCGTTCCAGGACCTCCGGCGGCGCATCCGGCCGGCGGGCGGCGGTGCGACGGACCTGGAGGTCGGGGTCGTCGTCCAGCCGCCGCCACGCCTCCTGGGGCAGGTCGCGGCAGGCGGCCAGCACGAGCCGGAACGCCACATGCCGGCAGTCCACGTACGTCAGGCGTTCCGCCAGGGGCGCATCGCTCAGCCACACCGGTCTGGCCGGGTTCCAGCCCAGCGCGACCTCGGCCTCGATGCTGCCGTCCGCGCGCTGACCTTCGACATGGGCGTACAGGCTGTCCCTGGTCCTCTCGTCCACGGGCCGGCTATGAGCCAACGCGATACGGACGACCGGATCGTCCACATCCAGGAGCCGGGCCACCATGTCGGCGGTCAGGTACGGGTTCGCGGCGACAGCCTGCCGGACGTCCTCGTCGTCCCCGTCCCGCGTGAGCGCGAGGAACTGCTCCCACGTGAGCAGGACGCGGCGCGCCACGTTGGCGCGGGTGGCGGGGTCGGCTAGGCACCGGTCCCACCACTCCGGCGGAACTCCCGGTTCTTCGCGAGCCGTCGCTACCGCCCGGACCTGCGGATCGGGGTCGGCGAGCAGGTTCACCTGCACCTCTACGGGCCGCTCCCACCAGGTCTGCGCGACCGCGGCACGCAGCTTCGGGTCCGGCGCGCCGGCGAGTGCCCTCGGTGGCTCGCCGTAAGCCTCCTCAAGAGCGTCGATGTGGGTCGGCACCCCGAGGTCGACCATGGAGCGAATGAAGTCCGCGTACGCGTCACGGATCGCGCGGTCGGAATGCGAGGCGATCCGGCGCCGCATCTCCGGTGAGATCAGGGACCGGCGCATCAGCACGCCGCTGTCGCTGCCGCCGTGAGTCAGCAATGCCTCGACGACGACGTCCGCCAGCAGGCCGTCGCGCTGCTCCACCCCGTGCCGGCCGGCACCGTGTGCCGCCAGACGTACCAGGACGTCGTCGGAGGCCATGGGATTGCACCCCAGCCCGGAGAGTCGTGGATGCGTGAGGCTCGTCATGCGCCCAACGTAGTGGCGCGGCAGCGGCGTTTTACGGTCAGGGGGTATGGGGCGGCAGCCACTTCGCGCAGGTGCCGTCCATCGGCGGGGCCATGGCCTTCCCGGATCTCGGCCTGTACCGCACCACCTCCGCGGTGCGCGCCACACCGATCAACGTCCACGAGCCGGCCTGCGCCGCCCGCACGGCCCGGATCGAGCCCGGCGTCATCGGCGACCCCGGACTCCACAAGCGAGGCGATCCTGCTCCTCGTCGACGCCGGGGAACCTCCGCTGCGAGTCCTGCCCAGCAGCGGTCAGGTCGACGCGGAATCACCATCGGTCCCCCATCGAGTAGGAGATCATGAACGCATGGTGCACACACGATCGGCCCTGCAACCGCTCCTCCTGTCAGCCCTGATGGCACTCTCCGCCTGCGGAACGCAGTCCGCGAACGGGGCCGCGCTCGAGAGCAGGGCACGATCCCTGGGGATCGCGCCGGCCATGGTGTACGTCACCGACGTCCCCGATTACAGCGTCGCCCTCCAGTCCGTCGGCGTCATCGGCGACCACGGCTTCGGGGTCTCGTACAGCGGCCCGGAAGGAGGGACCATTGAACTGCGGGTCGACGAGCGCGCTTTCAGCGGCCCGGTCGGCTGTGCCGAGGACACCGACGCGGCGGGGACCGTTCAGGCGACCTGCGAGCAGGAGGGGAACCACTGGTACCGGGCGACGAGCACGTCGCACTCCTACGTGCTGGAGGACGCGGGCAGCGTGATCCGGCTGTCCGCCGATCCGGGCACCGTGAGCCGCGACGTCCTCAGGCAGGCCGCGGAACACGTCCACCGGGCCTCTGCCGAGGAGGCCGCCCACGTCCTGCCGTCCGAGGACAGGGACGGCCAAGGCCAGCCCGAGCGCGGGGACCTCCCGGCGAACGGCGACGGCGCCCCGCGGGACCCGGCCGGTCTCTTCGCGGGGACGAGCGGCTGACGGGCACCCGCACCGTCCGGCGCTCCGGGCCGTTACGGCCAGGCCGTCTCTTCCAGATCTTGCCTAGTCGGCGGCGTCCCACTCCGCCCGCACCCAGGCCAGCTGCGCGTCGCTCAGCAAGGGGTCGAACCCTTCCGGGAACATCAGCATCTTCGGCTGCGGCCACATGTTCTCCGGCCCGTGCTCGTCGCAGTGCAGGGCTATCAGGTGCGGCCCTTCCCCGCAGGACTCGTGCCAGTAGGGGCGGTCATGCGCGTGGCAGAAGTACCCGAACCCCCAGCAGTCATCTTCTTCGGCCGGCTCGTAGAAGCTGGGATCTTGAACGATCGTGGTCACCGGCTCCTGCCGGTTGAACAGGGGGATGGGCCGGGGATCGCACCACAGCAGTCGGGGAGGTATCACGCGCCAATGCTGCCCGATACCGACCTGTTCGGATCATTGGGTCGCTGGTCCGGTTATGTCATTGACTGATGCGCGGTGATCGCGAATCGAGCCGCTGCTTGGGGCCGGACTCCGCGACGTGGTGGGCGGTGGCGTGATCACCGGCAGGTACTCCGTGCAGCAGGGGACTTCCACATCGCTGACGGCGAGGTCCAACCAGAGCCTGACTGGGGCTCGCACACGCCGACGGGTTCACGCGCGCCACGCGGCCCAGAGTGTTCAGGGCGTTTGGCACGCCGGGGCGGACAGCTTGATGGCACGCGTCCTTCACGCCGCGCCCCCATGATCCGTGGCACGTTCGGCCCAGCCCCGGTGGGGACGAGCGCTAATTTGGGGGCACGCCAAAGCAGAGGAGCGCCCCGTGGGCAAGGTGGTCATGTACAGCTCGGTGTCGGTGGACGGCTTCGTCGCGGACGACAATGACCAGCCCGGACCACTGTTCGACTGGTTGTCCAGCGGTGACGTCCCGTTGGACGAGAGCGGCTACGTGAAGGTGTCGCAGACCTCCTACGACTACACCCGGCCGTACTGGGACCAGATCGGAGTCACGATCGTCGGCCGCCACGTCTTCGACATGACGGACGGCTGGGACGGGAAGCCTCCGGGCGGCATCGACCACGTGGTCGTTGTGACGCACCGGCCGGAACCCGAGGGCTGGGACCCAAAGGCGCCGTTCCACTTCGTCGACGGCGTCGAGGCAGCCGTGGCCAAGGCGCAGGAGCTTGCGGGTGACCGCTTGGTCGAGGTCGCCGCCGGCGAGGTCGGTGGCCAGGTGCTTGCTGCGGGCTTGGTCGACGAGGTGCGCATGGACGTCGTACCCGTCGTGTTCGGGTCCGGCAAGCGCTACTTCGGGTCGGTCGACGCGCAGCACCTGTTGGATGATCCCGACGTGGTGATTCAGAGCAACCGGGTGCTTCACCTGCGCTATCGGGTGCGCCGTTGACCGATCCGAGCGGGTACGCGAAGAAGTCTGCTGCGAACGGTGACACAAGATCGGGCCTCCGGTGGTCGACCGGGGGACATGCTGGAGCGCGCCCGCCGCATCGGCAGCCGACACCGGACGCGGGGCGTGGCCTTGGGCCTTTGTCCCAGCGCCACTACCGCTGCGGCTGACGGACGCCCTGGGGCGGTGTCCCCACGCAGCAGACGGGCCATGTAATAGGTGGCCCTTGGCGGTCAGGGGCATTCGGCACGCACCTGGGGCACCCGGCACACCTGCCACGCCGGTCGCGGACACGTGCAGCCACGGGAACGGGCGCGCCGTGACGCGCGTGGCCGGCACCGGCGCTTCCGTCGGGCAATCTCCCGTCCACCCCGTGGCACGTATCCGGGCCGCACAGCCCACAGAGCCCTCGGCAGGTGCGGGCGTCGGTGCAGGTTCGCCGCACCCGGTGGCCAAGAGCTGCCGTCTGCGTTTCCCGGCGGTCCCTTCCGACGGCCGGACATTTCCGGAGGTCCCCCGCGATCGCATGGACGGGTAGTGCAGTCCGGCTCCTATCCCCTGGGCATCCGTGATCACCGGCCCGGAGCATCAGCCCGCGCGCCGCGCCGCCCCAGGTTCCACGCTGGTGTCATGCGCGCTGCGTGGACCCGCCATGTGAGCCACCGAAAGCACGCGGACACCCGGATGCGGAATCGGAGACATCGGTGAGTACAGAACGGGCGCAGCAGCTTCCCCTGACCACACAGCCGGAGCAACGGCGGGTGGCGCTCGACAGTGGCAGGCGGTGGTGGGGTGCGGGTACCGCTACGGCCCTGTGCATGGCGATATCCGGCCTCGCACCGGTCCCGGCTACCGCGACTACGGCTACGGCTACGGCTACGGCTACGGCGCCTAGTGTGGTCACGCTGACAAGAACGTTCACCTTCACCGGTGCCCCGGAGAGTCTCACCCTTCCGGCGAACACGACGGCGACGATCACCGCGGACGGCGCCGGCGGCGGCAGCTCTCGCACCCCCCTCTGCGGCCTCGGCGGCAACACGGTCGGAGGAACAGGGGCACGAGTCGTCACCACCCTTCCGGCCTCCGCGACTCCGACACCACTCACCATCAACGTGGGCGGAACCGGGAACAAAGGCTGCGGCGGCAGCGGCGTCGGAGGGTACAACGGCGGCGGCAACGGCGGCAGCGCCAACACCTCCTCAGCCGGCGGCGGCGGGGCTTCGAGCATCGCGGCAGGCGGCAGCCTGCTGGTCGTGGCGGGCGGCGGAGGAGGAGCCCAAGGCCGCGCCGGCATCAGCCCCACGCCCGGCAACGGAGGCAACGGCGGAACCCCGGACGCCACCGCCGGCGCCAACGGCACCAACAACGGCCCCAACACCAGCGAGGGACAGGGCGGCGGAGGAGGCAGCACCAGCACCGGCACCGCAGGTGCCGGCGGAGCACCCGGGACCATCGCGCAGTGCCTGCCCACCGCCGGAAACCCCGGAAGCAGCTTCTCCGGCGCGACCGTGGGCAACGGAGGCGCCGGGGGCAACACCGCCGGCTGCACCGGTGACTTGAGCGGTGGCGGCGGAGGCGGAGGCGGCTACTACGGCGGAGGCGGGGGAGGCTCTGCCGCCGCCACCGTCAACTTCGCCACCGGCGGCAGCGGCGGCGGCGGAAGCAGCTACGCCTCCCCGACAGGCTCCGGCACCGCCTTCAGCCTCTCGCCCGTGGGCACCTTCGACACGAACGGGCAAGTGACGATCAGTTACGAGGTTGCGGACCTGGCCTTCACCACGACCAGCCCGCTGCCCGACGCGACCCAGAACGCCCCTTACTCCACCACCCTGCAGACCACCGGCGGCACCGGCAGCCCCACCTTCGCCGTCACCGGCGGCGCCCTGCCCAACGGCCTGACGCTCAACCCCACCACCGGCGCCATCAGCGGCACACCGACCGCGACCGGCACCTTCACCTTCACGGTGACAGCCACCGACCCCGACGCCGGCGTCCCGGCAGCCGTGAGGCAGTTCACCATCACCGTTATGGCCGCCACCTGCGCCACCGCCACGCCGACCATCACCGGCAACGACCGCGCCAACGTGCTCATCGGCACCCCTGGTGACGACGTCATCTTCGGCCTCGGCGGCAACGACCACATCGAGGGCCTCGGCGGCAACGACATCCTGTGCGGCGGCGCAGGCAACGACAGCGTCGTCGGCGGCGATGGCAACGACCGCCTCGAAGGCCAGGACGGCGCCGACGTTCTCACCGGCGGCAACGGCAACGACGCCCTCTTCGGCGGCAACGGATCCGACGTCCTGGACGGAGGCTCCGGCACCAACACCAACGACGGCGGCCCCGGTCTCAACGTCTGTGTCCGTCCCGCAACCGGTCCCGGCTGCACCCCTTGAGGTGGCTGACCGTCGTACAGCAGCGTAAGGACAAGCACCCAACCGCAGCACCGATCGCGGCGAACTGCGGCAACGACCACTCCCGCCGGTGCCGGCACCGATCGAACGTCACCTTCGACGGCACCACCATCGCAACCGGCACCGACTCCTATCGCCTCGCCGGCACCCGGGCGCGGGCCGAAGCACCCGTCGAGGCCGGCTGACCGTTGAAGGCTCCAACGTGATGGTCCTCCGCCCTCCTGGCGGAGGACCATCAAGCACTGTGCCAGGGAACGTCCGGCGTGAGCATTTCGTGGATGCAGCGGCGCAGCCCGCTGCCGTAGTAGTCGACCGGGGGGAGCCATGGCACCCGCTGGAACAGCTCGTTGAGTTGGTCGGTGCAGGGGTCGGTGAGGAGGGTGCGGAGTTCGTCGGGGACGGGGTCATCGACCAGGCACAGCCAGGCAAGGGCGGCACCGACGCGCGTCTCGAGCGGCTGGACAGCGTCCGACCACAGGGCCCGGGCCCACGCGGGAGCGTGTTCGTCCTGGTCTTCGCGGGCGAGTTGGGCGATTGCCAGGATCAGGCTCACCCGGACCGCCGGATCATCTTCCACTGCCAGCCTGCTGTGCAGGGCGGAGGAGATGCGCGGCATCTCGCCGGTCGCCGTCGCCAGGACGAAGGCGGTGGCGGAGCGGACTTCGGGATCAGGGTTGGGGAGAAAAGGGAACAAGAGGTGCAGGTCGGCGGTGATGGCGGCGCGAGCGGCCTGGATCGTCCAGTCCACCGGACACATCGTGGTGCCCTCCGCATCCTCGGGGTCCTCGGCGACCTGGAGGAGGCCTTCGCGTCTGCCGTCCCCGAAGTGCTGGCACCGTGCGATCTCGGCGACCAGGCGAAGGGTTGACGCGCGGAGCCGCGGGGCCCCGGTGGTCGCGATCCGGAGCAGGAACGGGACCGCCAGTGCTGCCACCGCGATCGTGCTGCCCTGGTGGTGGAGGTTCTCCCACAGTTCCCCCAAGGCCCGGCGGGCGGCTTCGGCGTCTTGGGAGGCGAGCGTCGCGAGGCGACCGGGGATCTCCTCGCCCGGTCCGTAGAAGTGCGGGAACCGCTGCCAAGGGATCTCGTCGTACTTGAACCCGTCCTTGACCTCCTGCGGGACCGCACCTACGACCGTCCGCATGTCGGCATCCGTGCCTGCCCACGGCTCGGGCCATCCGGCCCAGCGCTCATCGTCCATGGTTTGGCCTTCCGGTCCACCGACGCCATCCGACCCCGGGGAGTCTAACGACGGTGCGGTGGAGGCTCATGTCCTTCGCGCGCGGGCAGGGCCACGGACTCCCCCGGCCCCAGGCCCCCGTCCTTCCCGCGCGCGAGGGTGGTCCGATCAGCAGGTCGGTGACGAGGTCCGTGCCCGCGTCCCTCTGCGGGTGGGACTGATTTCGAGCTGGACCAAAGCGGGCCGAGCGCGTCGTTCAAGGGGTGGATGGCTGCACGAGTGGTCTCTGGCCCCCTTGGTGTTGCGCCGGCTGTCAAACCTCGATGCGTCGTTGCCACCAGGGCAGGTGTTGTGGAGCGAACGGATCGTTGACAGTGCGCTTGAGAACGCGTGCGTCGATCGGCGCCAACGCGGCCTGCAGTTCCCTTCGAGCTCGGGGACGTAGGTTGCAAGCGGCAACTTCGAGGAGGGTGCGGATGTGCCCGGTGGGGACGTCGGAGTAGCCATAGTGCCACTCTTCTGCATTGCGGGGGCGGCCGGCTCGCTGGGCCCAGCGGCGGAAAGCAAGCACGATGTCACCCCTGGGCAGGCGTCGCTCACGCTCGAACTGGGCGATTTGCCGGTTCGTGGAAGCGGACAGACCTCTGATGACGGTCCGCCTGAAGTGTCTGGTGTTCCGCAGCGGCAACTGGGATCTGATCTCGCCCGGTGTCCGGCGAGGCATGTGGACTTCCTGGAAGTGCCGGTGTTTGACGCGAGAACGCTAGCCGTGGCGGCACGAGGTGTTCAAGAGCAAGCGCGTCTGGGCCAATTGGCGGCCTGCCACCGGGCTGCTTTTTCCCCTACTCGGTCAAAACCTGAGACCTGAGCTCGGCGCTGCGGCGATCGAGTCCCATGTAACCGAGTACCGCAAGAGCGTGGTGTCCGGCGTTCGCGGGTTGGCCGGCGTCCTTCCCACGCAGGGTGGAGGTCGTCCGTCCGTGTCAGCAGACACCATCCCCGCCGCCCGTTGTTACTCCGGCTGTAGATCGCGACCTTCACGTCGGAGATGCAGGCGTGTCACGGAAGTTGAGCCAAAGCCGCTTGTCACGAATGAGGCCACCGCCCCGTGGCTCACTCCAGCACCAACAGCACCGCCAGAGCGACGAGGAGGGAGTCGATACGGTCGAGGATGCCGCCGGAGCCGGGCAGCCACCGGCCGGCGTCCTTGGCGCGGGCGCCCCGCTTGACCATCGACTCCAGCAGGTCCCCGAGCGGGCCGCCGACCGCCACAGCCACCGCCGTCTGCCACGTCAGGGAGGACAGCACGGCCAGCGTGAGGAGACCGGCCGCGGCCCCGGCCAGCGTGCCGCTCCACCGCTTAGCGGGCGACAGCGGGGAGAGCCGGGGGCCGCCGAGACGGCGACCCGCCGCGTACGCGGCGATGTCGGCGATCGACACGGCCACGAACAGGACGAGGCCGAGGACGCCGGACGATACGAGGCCGGCCAGGACGCCCAGCCACACGAGCCCCAGCAGGCCCGCCCCCAGGCGGCGGAGCCCGTGCTCCACGTCGCCCGAGAGCAACGGCACCCCGGCAATCGCAAGCGCCCCGGCCGCCGCCACCCGGAGCACCTCCCCGGGGGCCAGCCAGACAGTGAGGACGAGTCCGACGATCGCCGCGCCAAGCACCGCCCGGTCCACCCGCCCCAGCCGGAGCAGCCCGCCGAACTCCGCCACCGCGACCACACCGACCACGGCCGCGAGCACCGCGATCCCCGGTGGACCGAACCAGAACGCGGCAGTCACCAGGGGCACTGCAAGCGCCCACACGCACCAGCGGACCATCAGTTCACGGCGCCGGGTAGCCGCCACCGCGACGCCTCCGACCGCCAGTGCCCCGCCGAGGTACGGCACGAGAGCGGCGACCGTCGTCACCGGGAGGCCCGTCCCGGCGCGCCCGACACCACTGCGGCATGCGTGCGCAGCGCGTCCAGGGCACTCTGGCACGCCGCCACGATCCGCGCGTTCTCCGCCGTGTCGCGAACGGCGATCCGGACCGTCCGCCCCTCGTACGCCGGGGACATCGGCGACAGGTCACGCAGGAACACCCCGTGCCGCCGGCACTCGCGCACCAGCCGCGCCGCGCTCGGTCCGTCCGGCGGCAGGGTCACCGTGAGGAAGTTCGCGACCCCCTCGTCGACCGAGGAGAATCCGTCCAACTCCTCAAGGTCGTACGCCAGTCCCCGGCGCAGCACATGGGTGCGGGCCCAGCACTCCGCGTAGTACGCGGGGTCGCGCAGCGCCGTCACGGCAGCCAGTTGGGCCGGCAGGCTCACGGGCCACGGCGGCGTCCAGCGCCGCAGCTCCCCGGCCGTCTCCGGACCGGCCACCAGGTACGCGGCCCGCATCCCCGACAGCGCGTACATCTTCGACAGCGAGGTGCAGACCACGACCCGGGCATCGACCGAGGCGAGCCCGGCAAGCGAGTCCTCCGGATCGGCATACCCCAGGTACGCCTCGTCGATCCACCACCGGGTCCGCACGGGCGAGGCCTCGATCACCGCGCGCAGCGCGTCGGCCGGGGCGTGGCGGCCGGTCGGGTTGTTCGGGTTGACCACGACCACGAGGTCATACCGTCCGTCGCCGGTCGTGGTGGCGAGCCGGGCCGGGTCGAGCAGCCAGCCGTCCTCCCGGCGCAGCCGGAGCCGGTCGACCCGGCAGCCGATCACCCGCTCGGTGACATGGGCGTACTCCCCATAGCCCGGATCGAGCAAGAGCACCCGGCTGCTCGGCGTCAGCCACCGGCCGAACGCGCGGAAGATCAGATCGGACGAGCCCGCCCCGACGACCAGCGACTCCACCGGCAGCCCGCGGACCCCGGCGATCTCCTCGAGCAGTCC
The DNA here is from genome assembly GCF_900188405.1 of Actinacidiphila glaucinigra. GTDB lineage: Bacteria > Actinomycetota > Actinomycetes > Streptomycetales > Streptomycetaceae > Actinacidiphila > Actinacidiphila glaucinigra. Next base: position 86,848 of record NZ_FZOF01000034.1, read on the forward strand.
CTCCGCGCCCGTCGGCGGCGAGGTCCGGGCCGCCCACCCCGGATCCTCGGAGAGGACCGCGCGGACCCCTGGGGACGGCGGGAACCAGGCGTCCAGCACATCCGCCGCGACCACGTCGTGACGGCGTGTCAAGGTCCGGAAGTCGGTGCCGATCGCCGAGAAGAACGCCCCGCCGTGCTCGCAGCCGTCCGCACGCGGCGCGAACGGCACGTCCAGCCGCCAGTCCAGGCCCGTCCGCAGCCGCTCCAGGGTCCGGCCGTGACGCTCCGCGACCGTCCTCGTCAGCTCGGCCACGGAGCCGCTGAGGACCTCGAACGAGACTGCGCCCGAGCGGACCGTGCGCCCAACCGGCCGCAGGCCGGCGGCGAGGTACATGTCGAGCAGCTTGGTGCGTCCCATCGCCACCACCCGGCGGCCGCCCCGCGCGGCGACCCAGCGCAGCGCCGCATACATGAGCAGTGGCGCCGCCGCGGTGGACCGCCAGTGCTCTTCGACGGTCAGGATGCGGATCTCGAACGGCGCCTCCTCGGTCAGGACCGGCAGCTCCTCGCGCGTCAGGTACTTGTCAAGTGAGTACCGGCCGACCCACGGCGGGGTGAGGCTGACGAAGCCGATCCGCGTCTGGCCGCGCGCGGCCACGAGATAGACGTTGTCGCCGTCGAGTCCGTCACTCAGCCTTCCCGACGGATCCACCGGATGCTGGCCGAGCTCCTCCGCGTACACGCGGTGGCGCAGTTCGTGGATCCAGTCGTGATCCCGAGGAGTGGCAGTGCGCAGTTGCAGGGCGTGGTCCATGCGTGTGTCCCCCTGAGACGGTCCGGCGTTCGCGCCCCAGCATGGAGGAGTCCGTCAGACGGCACCTGAGTACGCGTACTCAGCCGGACAACGGAGGAGTTGGAAATGCTCCAGGTCAGGGCCGAGTCCATGGGCAGGTGCCGAACCACCAGCGCCGGCCGCGCCTCGGCACTGATGTTCGGCCGCGCCGGCTTCCAACTCCTCCGGAAGCGAGCCCTTGTTCTCCGGGGTTCAGGCTGCCGTGGTCGGCGGGACTCGACCGCTACACCTCGGTCTCGGTTCCAGGGTCGTCCCGGACGCACTTCATCGGCGCCCTCGCGACGCAGCGTGGCAACCACCGTGTGGAATTCACGGGGGGGTCGGCCCGGTGAACCATGATGCTTCCGCTGCGGTGATCACACGAGGCATCCCGTGATCATCGCATCGGCCAGGCCGATCCTTCCGTCTTGAGACAGGCAGCCGAGGCCCGGGGCCCTGCGGGGAATGCCGCCGTCCTCTGTCATGCTGCGTCCGTGGCTACTCCTGGCTCCCGCACGAAGACGACCGACGTCTGGGCGCTACCCGAGGACGAACAAGACGTCGGGCAGCGCATCAGCGAAGCCCTGCCGCAATCCGGCTGGCTCTGCAGCCACCCCGGCCCGAAGGGCCTTCACCAGGTGCACCTGCATCCGTCGCTCGGGGAGGCCCTGAGCTGCGGTGGCCGGCAAGCGTTTCTGCTTCTGCCCGCTGGAGCTCGGGCACCGGGGGACGTCCTGGTGGACAAGGCAGTCGCCCCGAGGGCCGACTTCCGGCACTCGGCTGCCGTGCAGTTCCTTTCCTCACGCCGTCTTCGGAACGGCGAGGGCGAAGTCCTCGAAGCCGGGCGTCTCGCGGTGCGCTGGTTCGAACAGGAAGTCGGGCCTAAGGGCCATCAGGTCCTGACGCAGGAGACGAACCTCGCCTGGAAGGCCCTTCGTTTGGCGACCCGGCCAGCCATTGTTGAGAGCCCCCAGGGCCGACGAATCTCCGGGATGCGGATCGGCCCCGCCGCCCATGGCCTAGTTACCAGCAGCAGGATGCTGCTGACACGAGGCGGTATCCAGCGTCTGCATCTGGCGGCGGCGCCCTCCACCGATCAGATACGGGGCAGCCATTAGGCCCGATCAACCTGCGCATACGCGCATGCGCAGGCTTCGGTTTCGCGGGTGGCGTTGACCACTTCAGCACTGTGGCAGAGTCCTACCCATGCGTACACCCGGACCGAGACGCGTCGCATCGGGCCTTCTTCTGAGCACTGCCTTGACCCTGAGCGCCTGCAACCAGGAACACACAGGATCGACGGCGGCCAGCCCCGCCCCGAGCCTCAGCAGCCCCGCCTTCCCCTCACCCAGCGGCTCACCCGCCGGCCCGGCACCGGGCAATGTGGAGCCCGGCTCCCACGACGGAGCTCCGCACTACCGCGAGAACAACGGCTTCAAGATCCCAAAAGAGATGTCCTCCGCCAGTGAAGAGGCTGCCCGCGCGGAAGCCGCCCGCATCGAGCCCGTCCTCAAGCGGCTCTGGACGGCCAAGACGTGGGATGCCGAGAGTGTGCGCACGGCGCTGCTCAAACTCGGCTATCGAAACGAGGGTCCGGACAGCGAACAGGGGCGCGGAACACTCTTCGTGCGGGCCCACGATCCCAACAGCAACCCAGGCACCAGCATCGCCCTCAACGTCCGGCAGGACGCCTGTGTGACCGCGTTCGTGCAGACGACCAACTACCAGGTCAGTGTCAACGGCCGGTTCCTGGAAACCGGCTGCTTCGAGCCGCGCGGCGGCCACTGATCGCCGGGGCCTCTGGGTTCACTCCGGTAAAACACGGCATGGAAGATGCAAGGTGGATCTGCACAGACGCGGCTTCGCGCGTGAGAGGTGACTTTTCACCTCGCTGGTCACGACCGCCGACAGATGCAGCCTCCGACCGCACCGGACACCCCAGGTGTGCCCGGGCCTTCCGTGCTTGTGCTCCGCACGGTGGGCGCTGACGCCGCCTCACCCGCCCACGAGGGACGCTCCCCGCTGCCGCTCAACGCCGCGCCGGGCCCACCACCCGGCGCCCCTCCCCCACCCCTGGCCGGCGCAGCCCGGATGGCGCCCCGGAAGGCCGGGCTACTCGGGCTGGGTCACCGTCAGGGCCCATCGAATGCTCTCATCCGATACCTCGCCCCCCACCGAACACGATCCCCGCCCCGGAACGCCGACCGGGCACGCCACCGAGAACCCGGCCTCCTGCTCCCCCTGCCGACGCATCGTCGAGCGGGTTCAGTAGGGCGGTTACTGCGCGGGCTTCGACCGGGCGGGGCGGGGTGGTTGTCGGTCGGTGATTGCGTCGAGCGCGGCTCGGGCCGCGGCACGCACTTCGTCGTCAGGGGCGTTGGTCAAGGGGCGGACGAGGGTGTGGGCAGGTCGCGCGTCGAGTCCGAAGATGGCGAGGGCGTCGAGGGCGGCGGTCACTACGGTCCAGCTTTGGTGCCGGCCGGCCCACCTGAGGGTGTCCGTGATCACGGGTATTGCGATGGGGTCCTTCAACTCGGCCAGGCGTGACAGGTAGAGGCCGGCGGGGATGGGCGCGTGCGGGCGGTCGGGATCGATGAGTCGCAGGCCGTTGGCAAGGAGGGGGACGAGCCGGTCCGCCGCCTGTGGGTACCCGCCGACGCCGTAGAGGACCCGCCAGTCATCCATACCGCTTTCGAGGGAGCGGATCAGATCTGGGATGGCGCGGGGATCGCGATGGTCGGCCAGGGTCATGACCCCCTCTTGGTATGCCGTGCGAATGAGGGCGTTGTCGCTTGCCCAGACGTCCGGACCGTAGGCGGTGCGCAGGGTGGCCATGTGATCGTAGAGGGTGTCGAGGAGGAGCTCGGTGTCCTCGGGGGCAACCCTGAGACTGCCGCGCCACCACGCGCTGAATCCATCTTGGATGATGCGGGCCGCGGCCCAGTCGTCCGGGAGCAGGTCGAGCAGAGATGTCAGCACGGGACGGGGCAGGGGGCCTGGGAGGTCCTTCGCCATGGCGATGGCGTCGTATCGGGTGGCGGCGTCGGCACTGGTCAGCTGTGCGACGAGAAGGGCCGTACGATCCTCGATCCGGTCGCCCAGGACGGTGTGCAGGGTGCGCAGGACGCTGCTGAGCGGGGAGTGTTCCTGCCGGAGGTGGTCGGGATCGAACCAGTCGACGGCCAGGTGAGCGGGGCGCACCGTGGGGGCGACATCGCGGCCGCGGACGTACGAGGACGATTGGCAGTATCCGCATCCGTCGCACGGCTTGACGGCGGTCGGCGTCACGGTGCTGCCTCGTAGAAGGGTGATCGCGCGAGGCGCGAGGTCGGCGGTGTCCCGGTCCGAGTCGATCAGGGTCCGGTGGGTGAGGGCCGAGAGCCGGACAGGGGCGTCGACGTGAGGCCGTTCTGGGCCGTCGATCAGGTCGTCCAGCCAGGTTGCCACGGTCGTCCTCGTCTCCGGCAGCCGGACGGCCAGACGCGCCAGCGTGCGGACGACCAGCAACCGCTCCACGATCCCGTCCTCGGCCGGCAGGCGCTCGGCCACGATGCGGGCGGCACGCCCGCCGTCAGCGAGGAAGAGACCGACGGCTTCGATCGCGTAGCGGCGCACCAATGGATCCGGGTCCGCCGTGTAACGGACGAAGGCCTCCGCCCGCTCGGCCATCTCGGCAGTGATGTCGACGTGAGCAGTCGACTCGACTCCCTCCACCGTCAACTTGACCCGGCCGTGAAGGACCGGGCTTGCAGGTAGGTACACGACTGGCTGTCGTGTGCTCTCCCGCATCTGAGCCCCTGCTAGGCAGGGGCTGGGACGCGTGACGCACGCCCCGCA
>NZ_FZOF01000016.1 GCF_900188405.1 Actinacidiphila glaucinigra
TCGTGTTCTGGACATGACGCATGTCCAGTCGGGTCCGTCGGCGACGCAGTTGCTGGCGTGGCTGGGTGCGGACGTGGTGAAGCTGGAGGCGCCCGGGGGTGACATCACCCGGCGTCAGCTGCGGGACGTGCCCGGGGTGGACAGCCTGTACTTCACGATGCTCAACGCGAACAAGCGGAGCATCACGCTGAACACCAAGACCCCGCGCGGACGGGAGATCCTGACCGACCTGATCGCCCGCAGCGACGTGATGGTCGAGAACTTCGGCCCCGGCGCGATCGACCGGATGGGCTTCACCTGGGAACGCATCCAGGAGATCAACCCCCGCATCGTGTACGCCTCGATCAAGGGCTTCGGGGACGGCCCCTACACCGCGTTCAAGGCCTACGAGGTCGTCGCGCAGGCCATGGGCGGCTCGATGGCCACCACCGGCTTCGAAGGCGGCCCGCCGATGGCCACCGGCGCACAGATCGGCGACTCCGGCACCGGAGTCCACGCCGTCGCCGGGATCCTGGCCGCCCTCTACCAGCGCACCCACACCGGACGCGGACAACGCGTCCAGGTCGCCATGCAGCACGCCGTCCTCAACCTGTGCCGCGTCAAACTCCGCGACCAGCAACGCCTGGCCCACGGACCACTGGCCGAATACCCCAACGAGGACTTCACCGACGAAGTCCCCCGCTCCGGCAACGCCTCCGGCGGCGGACAACCCGGCTGGGCGGTCAAATGCGCCCCCGGCGGCCCCAACGACTACGTCTACGTCATCGTCCAACCCGTCGGCTGGCAACCCCTGGCCCAACTCATCGGCCACCCCGAACTCGCCGACGACCCCGAATGGGCCACCCCCGAAGCCAGGCTCCCCAAACTCGCCAAGATGTTCCAGCTCATCGAGGAATGGACCACCACCCAGCCCAAATGGCGGGTCCTCGAAGAACTCAACCGGCACAACATCCCATGCGGGCCGATCCTGTCCACCAAAGAGATCATCGACGACGAAAGCCTCAAGGCCAACGAAATCGTCGTCGACGTCGACCACCCCGAACGCGGCACCTACACCACCGTCGGAAACCCCCTCAAACTCTCCGACTCACCCACCACCATCCACCGCTCACCCCTCCTCGGCGAACACAACCACGACATCTACACCACCGAACTCGGCATCCACGAGGACGAGCTGCCGGGGCTCAAGGCACAAGGAGTGATCTGACCATGAACGCGGACCACACGCGCCGTCCCACCGCCGGCGACACCACCCGGCGGTGCGAGCCGCCGCCGTACCGGCGGCGTCCGGAGCACGGCACGTCGGCGCGGCGGACCCCGCCGCCGTACCGGGGGCGCTGCGCCCTGCGGTCCGGCCTGCGTTGATTCACGGCGTCTATCGACCGCCGGGAGGAAACCGGAGCGGCGCGAGCCGCCGTGGTCCACCCCGAACCGGCCCCTCACGTGCATGATCGGAACACGTGGGGGGCCGCACCAGAAAAGGAGCGCACCGGAGTCATGTCGACGTCAACGTACGGTTCCGCACAGCCCGGCGGCAGCGCCGCGGGCGGGGAGACGGTCATCGACCGCCTCGTGGAGTCCAACCGCAAGTACGCCGCGGGGTTCGACGACCCCGGCATGGGCGCCCAGCCCGTGCTCCAGGTCGCCGTCGTGGCCTGCATGGACGCCCGGATCGACCTGCACGCCGCCCTCGGCCTGGAGCTCGGCGACTGCCACACCATCCGCAACGCTGGCGGCGTCGTCACCGACGACACCATCCGGTCGCTGACCATCAGCCAGCGGGCCCTGAAGACCCGCAGCGTGATACTGATCCACCACACCGGCTGCGGCCTGCAGACCCTCACCGAGGACTTCCGGCACGAGCTGGAGATGGAGGTCGGCCAGCGCCCCGCGTGGGCGGTGGAGGCGTTCCAGGACGTCGACCAGGACGTCCGGCAGTCGATGCAGCGGGTGCGCACCTCCCCGTTCCTGCCCCACACCGACGACATCCGGGGCTTCGTCTTCGACGTCACCACGGGGCTGCTGCGGGAGATCGACCCCCAGCCCTGAGCCCCCGGGGCACGACGCCCCGTCCAGACCTGCGCGCGGACCGGCGGACGGCAACCTGCCGGGAGACGCGGGACGGCTGCTCCCGGCGGCTGGTCCGCGCGCACGCCGGCGGGGCGGCCGGCCCGCACGCACACCCGCGTGCCCGGCCGCCCCGTCCGTCGGCGTGCCCACATCCACTGCCTGACGGCAGATCAGCAACCGTTCCCGAGGGGGTCACCTCGTGTCGTACCGCAACGCCTTCTCCCGTGTCCTGAGCGACGTCATCGCGCCCCGTGCCGAGCGGACCGGCAGGGAGGGGAGCTTCCCGCGCGGCGCGGTGACCGCCCTGGGCGAGGCGGGCCTGCTCGGGCTGACCGTCTCCGCCGGACTGGGCGGCGGTGGCCGGGGTCCGGCCGAGGCCGCCGAGGTCGTCGCGCGGATCGCCGGGAGCTGCCCGGTGACCGCGGCCGTGCTCCAGTCCCACTACGCGGCGGTCGCCGTGATCGAGGCGTGCGGAAGCGCCTGGGTGCGCGGCGAGATAGCCGCCGGACGCCACCTGAGCAGCCTCGCCCTCGCGGACGGTGCGTACGGCGCCGTGGGTGCGACCGCCACCCGCACCGGTGAGGTGGTCACCCTGAGCGCCCGCAAGCGCGAGGTCGTCGCGGCGGGGGAGGCCGACAGCTACGTCTGGTCGTCCCCGCCGCTCGCCGCCGCGGACGGGCTGACCCTGTGGCTGGTGCCCGCGCACGCGCCCGACCTGTTCGTCCCCGCCCGGCCGGACGGGGCGGGGCCGCACGGCAGCGCCACCTCGACGGTGCTCGCCGACCCGGTCCTCGTCCCCGCCGACGCGATGCTCGGGGAGGACGGCGCGGGGCACGACGTCGTGCTGCGCACGGTGCTGCCGTGGCTGCTCGAACTGCGGGACGCCGTGGGCGCGGCGGCCGTCCACCCGTCGGTGGCGGCCGCGGAATCGGCCCCCTCGGCGCCGGCCGGGGCGGCTCAGCTCAGCGCCGTCGCCCCCGCCGCGACCGCCTTGCGGTAGTCGCCGGTGCGTTCGGTGTGCTTGCGCATGATCTCGCCGGCGCGTTCGGCGTCGCCCTTGGCGATGGCCTTGATGAGCTGGGCGTGCTCGTTCCAGGCGTCCTTGCCGCGGGGCTTGGCGATCGGGGTGTAGTACCACCGCACCTTCCGGCTCACCTGCGAGATCAGTTCGGCCAGCACGGCGTTGGCGGCGATGGACGTGATGAAGGAGTGCAGCGCCGTGTTCGCCGTGACCAGGCGCTCCACGTCACCCGCGGCGAGCGCCCCGACCCCTTCCTCCTGCAGCTCCCAGAGGCGTTCGACGTCCTCGGGCTTGGCGTTCCCGGCGGCGAGCCGGGCCGAGTAGGTCTCCAGCACCGAGCGGACGCCCAGCAGTTGGGCGGCCTCCTCCTCGGTGGGGGAGTGCACGAAGGCACCCTGGGCGGGGCGCAGGTCGACCCAGCCGTCGGTCTGCAGGCGCTGCAGGGCCTCGCGCACCGGCTGGCGGGAAACCCCGAGATGCTCGGCGAGTTCGGCCTCGACCAGGTGCTGGCCGGGCGTCAGGGACCCGCTGATGATCAGTTCGATGAGGGCGTCGTACACGGCCTGGCGCAGTGGTGCGGGGCGGGCGACCCGGTGGGTCGCCGCGGCCGTCAGGGCCTCGCGCATGGTTCCCCCGTTCTGCCACCGAGCCTGTGGGCCGACGGCTCTCGACTGGTGGCCGCCGTGAGGGTCGCCGGCGGCGGGAAGAGTCAGTATACAGGTTTTGGTATGCAACATGCCTTCTGTCGCGGCAAGGCGCGCCCTGGTGGCGGGACTTGGAAAAGTCCTGGCCGCAGCATTCTGTATGCAGAAGTTTGTATGCGGTATCGTCGCGGTGTACTGCCGGCACCGTCGGGAAGGCGAAGCGGCTCTGTGACGATCCCGCGCCGGCACTCCCTGACCTGGCGAAGGCGGAGTGGTCAATGACGATCGGCGGGAGTGACATGACGGTCGAAGACGCGGTCCGGACGGTTGTGGCTGATCATCGGGATCAGCGCGGTGCGCTGCTGCCGGTACTGCACGCCCTGCAGGCCGAGTTGGGGTGCGTACCGAAAGAGGCGATACCGGTGCTCGCCGACGAGTTCAACCTCTCCAGGGCCGACGTCCACGGAGTGGTGACCTTCTACCACGACTTCCGCCGCGAGCCGGCGGGACGGACCACGGTGCGCATCTGCCGCGCCGAGGCGTGCCAGGCCCTCGGGTCCGACGCGCTGGTGGGCTACGCGCGGGAAGCGGGACTGGCGGTGGGGGAGACGACCCCCGACGGCTCGGTCACCGTCGAGCAGGTCTTCTGCCTCGGCAACTGCGCCCTGGGGCCCGCGGTCGAGGTCGACGGCCGGTTGTACGGACGAGTGGACACGGCCCGGTTGGGCTCCATCCTCAAGGGGACGGTGGCATGACGAAGGACTCTTCCGACTCCGCGGTGACGGTCTACGTCCCGCGTGACTCGGCGGCCAGATCGGTCGGCGCGGACGAGGTGGCGGACGCGCTGATGCGCGCCGCGGCGGAGCGGGAGGCGCCCGTCGAGGTGGTGCGCAACGGCTCCCGCGGCATGCTGTGGCTGGAGCCGCTGGTCGAGGTGGTCACCCCGGCCGGCCGCGTCGGGTACGGGCCGGTGGCCCCCTCCGACGTCGAGGGGCTGCTGGCCGCGGGCATGCTCGAGGGCGCCGACCACCCGCTGCGCCTCGGCGTCGTCGACGAACTGCCCTGGCTGGCCCGCCAGACCCGGGTCACCTTCTCCCGCATCGGGATCACCGATCCCCTCTCGCCGGAGGACTACCTGCGCCACGGCGGCCTGGCCGGACTGCGCACCGCCCTCGGCATGGCCCCCGCCGACGTCGTCACCGAGGTCACCGACTCCGGTCTGCGGGGACGCGGCGGCGCCGGCTTCCCGGCCGGCATCAAGTGGAAGACCGTCCTGGACTGCGCCGACGAGCTCAAGTTCGTGTGCTGCAACGCCGACGAGGGCGACAGCGGCACCTTCGCCGACCGCATGGTCATGGAGGGCGACCCCTTCATGCTCATCGAGGGCATGACGATCGCCGCGCACTCCGTCGGCGCGCGCGAGGGCTACATCTACATCCGCTCCGAATACCCCGACGCGGTGGCCACGATGCGCGCCGCGATCGGCATCGCGCACGAACAGGGGTGGCTCGGCAAGGGCATCCTCGGCTCCCCGCTCGACTTCGAGCTGCACGTACGCGTCGGCGCCGGAGCGTACATCTGCGGCGAGGAGACCTCCATGCTGGAGAGCCTGGAGGGCAAGCGCGGAACCGTCCGCGCCAAGCCGCCGATCCCCGCGATCGAGGGCCTGTTCGGCAAGCCGACGGTCGTCAACAACGTCCTCACGCTCGCCACGGTGCCGGTCATCCTCGCCGAGGGCGCGAAGGCGTACCAGGAACTCGGCGTGGAACGCTCCCGCGGCACCCAGGTGTTCCAGCTCGGCGGCAACATCGCCCGCGGCGGGATCGTGGAGACCGCCTTCGGCGTCACGCTGCGCGAACTGGTCGAGGAGTACGGCGGCGGCACCTTCTCCGGGCGGCCGGTCCGCACGGTGCAGGTCGGCGGGCCGCTCGGCGCCTACCTGCCGACGTCGATGTTCGACCTGCCGATGGACTACGAGGCGTTCGCCGAGGCGGGCGCCATGCTCGGCCACGGCGGTGTCGTCGTGTTCGACGAGTCCGTCGACATGGCCGCCCAGGCGCGGTTCGCGATGGAGTTCTGCGCCGAGGAGTCCTGCGGCAAGTGCACGCCCTGCCGGGTGGGCTCGGTCCGCGGTGTCGAGGTGATCGACAAGATCGTGGCCGGTCAGCAGCGGGACGAGAACCTGGCCCTGCTCGAGGACCTGTGCGAGTTGATGACCGACGGCTCCCTGTGCGCGATGGGCGGGCTCACGCCGATGCCCGTGCGCAGCGCCATCGCGCACTTCCCCGACGACTTCCTCGCCCGCGACCCCGGCCGGGCGATCCCACGCACGCACGCCCATGGAGGCAGGACGGAGGGCACGGCATGACACTCCTCAAGGAACCCGACTTCGGCACACCGGAGCGGCCCGGACCGGCGACGGTCTCGGTGGAAGTGGACGGGATGCCGGTGACGGTGCCCGAGGGCACATCGGTGATGCGCGCCGCCGCGCTCGCCGGCATCGACATCCCCAAGCTCTGCGCCACCGACAGCCTGGAGCCGTTCGGCTCCTGCCGGCTGTGCGTGGTGGAGATCGACGGCCGCCGGGGCACCCCGGCGTCCTGCACCACGCCGGTGGCGGCCGGGATGAGCGTGCGGACCCAGACCCCGAAGGTGGAGAAGCTCCGCCAGGGGGTCATGGAGCTGTACATATCCGACCACCCGCTGGACTGCCTGACCTGCCCCGCCAACGGCGACTGCGAGCTGCAGGACATGGCCGGCGTGGTCGGGCTGCGGCAGGTCCGTTACGGCTACGAGGGCGAGAACCACCTCGACGCCGAGAAGGACACCTCCAACCCGTACTTCGACTTCGACGCCTCCAAGTGCATCGCCTGCTCCCGCTGCGTACGGGCCTGCGGCGAGGTGCAGGGCACCTTCGCCCTGACCATCGAGGGCCGCGGCTTTGACTCCAAGGTGTCGGCCGGCGCCGGCGAGACCTTCATGGAGTCCGAGTGCGTCTCCTGCGGCGCCTGCGTGCAGGCCTGCCCGACCTCCACGCTCCAGGAGAAGTCGGTGGTCGAGCTCGGCATGCCGACCCGCTCGGTGATCACGACCTGCGCGTACTGCGGGGTCGGCTGCTCGTTCAAGGCGGAGCTGCGCGGCGACGAGTTGGTGCGGATGGTGCCCCACAAGGACGGCGGCGCCAACGAGGGGCACTCCTGCGTCAAGGGGCGCTTCGCCTTCGGCTACGCCAGCCACCCCGACCGGATGCTCAAGCCCATGGTCCGGGAGAAGATCACCGACCCGTGGCGCGAGGTCGAGTGGGACGAGGCGATCGGCACGGTCGCCCGCCGGATGCGCGAGCTCCAGCAGCAGTACGGGTCGGGCGCGATCGGTGCCATCACCTCCTCGCGGTGCACGAACGAAGAGGTGTACGTCGTCCAGAAGATGGTGCGCGCCGCCTTCGGCAACAACAACGTCGACACCTGCGCCCGGGTCTGCCACTCCCCGACGGGGTACGGGCTCAAGCAGACGTTCGGCGAGTCGGCCGGCACCCAGGACTTCCGGTCCGTGGCCGAGGCCGACGTCATCATGGTGATCGGCGCCAACCCCACGGACGGGCACCCGGTGTTCGCCTCGCGGATGAAGCGCCGGCTGCGCGAGGGCGCCAAGCTCATCGTCGTCGACCCGCGCCGCATCGACCTGGTGCGCTCCCCGCACGTCCAGGCCGAGCACCACCTCCAGCTCCGGCCCAGCACCAACGTGGCCGTCGTGAACGCCATGGCGCACGTGGTGGTCACCGAGGGGCTGGTCGACCGGGCCTTCGTGGACGAGCGGTGCGAGGACTTCGACGGTTGGGAGGAGTTCATCGCCCGCCCGGAGAACAGCCCGGAGGCCACGGAGGAGCTCACCGGCGTGCCGGCCGAGGAGCTGCGCGCGGCGGCACGGCTGTACGCGCAGGCCCCCAACGGCGCGATCTACTACGGGCTGGGCGTCACCGAGCACAGCCAGGGCTCCACCATGGTGATGGGCATGGCCAACCTCGCGATGGCCTGCGGCAACATCGGCCGCGACGGCGTCGGCGTCAACCCGCTGCGCGGCCAGAACAACGTGCAGGGCTCCTGCGACATGGGCTCGTTCCCGCACGAGCTGCCCGGCTACCGGCACGTCTCGGACGACGCGGTGCGCACCGTCTTCGAGAACCTGTGGGGCGGCACGATCCTCGCCGAGCCGGGGCTGCGCATCCCGAACATGTTCGACGCGGCCATCGACGGCACCTTCCGCGGCCTGTTCGTGCACGGTGAGGACATCGCCCAGTCCGACCCCAACCTCAAGCACGTCACCGCCGCGCTGGAGGCCATGGAACTGGTCGTCGTGCAGGACCTGTTCCTCAACGAGACCGCGAAGTTCGCGCACGTCTTCCTGCCCGGCGCGTCCTTCCTGGAGAAGGACGGCACCTTCACCAACGCCGAGCGCCGCATCAACCGGGTGCGCGCGGTGATGAAGCCGAAGACGGGCAAGCACGAGTGGCAGATCGTCTCCGAGATCGCCACCGCCATGGGCCACCCCATGTCGTACGGGCACCCGAGCGAGATCATGGACGAGATCGCCCAGGTCACGCCGACCTTCACCGGGGTCTCCTTCCAGCTGCTGGACAAGCTGGGCAGCGTCCAGTGGCCGTGCAACGAGGAGGCCCCCGAGGGCACGCCCATCATGCACGTGGACGAGTTCGTGCGGGGCAAGGGCAGGTTCGTGGTCACCACCTTCGTGCCGACCGCCGAGCGCAGCACCAGGCGCTTCCCGCTGATCCTGACCACCGGCCGGATCCTCAGCCAGTACAACGTCGGGGCGCAGACCCGCCGCACCGGCAACGTCGCCTGGCACCCGGAGGACGTGCTGGAGCTGCACCCCCACGACGCCGAGGTCCGCGGCATCGTGGACGGGGACATGGTGACCCTGGCGAGCCGGGTGGGGGAGACGAGGCTGAAGGCCGAGATCTCCGACCGCATGCCGCCCGGGGTCGTCTACACCACCTTCCACCACCCGGTGACCGGGGCCAACGTGGTGACCACCGAGAACTCCGACTGGGCGACCAACTGCCCGGAGTACAAGGTGACCGCCGTCCAGGTGGGGCTCGCCCGCCCGCGCCGGGACGACGGCGCGGAGAACGACCGGGGCCGGGAGCGGGACGAGCTGCTGACGGTGGTGGACTGATGGCCGGCGCCGTGCCGGCGGAGCGCCGGATGGCCAACGACATCGCGGCCAACCTCGTCCATCTGCCGGGTGCCAGCGCGGCCGAGGCCGTCGCGGGGCACATCGGCAGGTTCTGGGACCCGCGGATGCGTACCCGGCTGTTCGATTTCGTCGACGCCGGAGCGGACGGCCTGGACCCCCTGGTGGTCGAGGCGGTGAAGCTGCTGCGCTGACGACGAGGAAATCCCGGCCGGCCCCGGCGGGCCGGGGGCCGGAACGCCGCGGGGGCTTGGAAGGGCGCCCCCGCGGCGGGGACGGGGGCGCGCCGGGCCCCCGGCGGGTACACGGACGGGTGAACGCCGCCCGGTGAACGTGGGGTGACCGACGGGTGCCCGACCCTGCCCCGCTCCCGTCCCCGGTCCGTGCCGTCCCGGCCCCGTCGGCCCCGTCCGCCGTGCCGGGTCGATATGTGTTAGGGTGAAGTAGTTGCAGTTGTGGTACCCATAGGAATTATGTGCGCCTGACGGATTCTTCTCCCGCAGGCGCATTATTTGTTCTCCGGCATCTCCGGGTGGGCCCTCTGCCTAAAGAAGGAGAATGTCATGGCACAGGGAACCGTCAAGTGGTTCAACGCCGAAAAGGGTTTCGGCTTCATCGAGCAGGACGGCGGCGGCCCCGACGTCTTCGCCCACTACTCGAACATCGCCACCCAGGGCTTTCGTGAGCTCCAGGAGGGCCAGCGGGTGAGCTTCGACGTCACGCAGGGCCAGAAGGGCCCGCAGGCGGAGAACATCGTCCCCGCCTGATCGCCGGACGCGTACCCGCTCACCGGGGTCCGCACCGTCATGGTGCGGACCCCGGTTTGCGCTGTTCTCAGGAAGGCACACCACCGCATGTCCCGCAGGCCCCAGAAATCGAATCGGCGCGCGTCGTCGTCCGCACCCTCCGCACCGTCGCCGAGAGAATTCCGGCTGCCGGAAAGCACGACACCCGCACTCCCCGCGGTCGAGGACTTCGCCGCTCTCGACATGCCCGCGGGACTGCTGAAGACCCTCACCGCGCAGGGCGTGACCACCCCCTTCCCCATCCAGGCCGCCACGCTGCCCAACTCGATCGCCGGCCGTGACCTGCTGGGGCGGGGCCGCACCGGCTCCGGCAAGACCCTCGCCTTCGGCCTGGCGCTGCTGGCCCGCACGGCCGGACTGCGCGCGGAGCCCAAGGCGCCGCTGGCCCTCGTGCTGGTGCCCACCCGTGAACTTGCCCAGCAGGTGACGGACGCGCTGACGCCGTACGCGACGGCGGTGAACCTGCGGATGGCCACCGTGGTCGGCGGGCTTTCCATGACCAAGCAGGCCGCCACGCTGCGGCGCGGCGTCGAGGTGCTGGTGGCCACCCCCGGCAGGCTCAACGACCTGGTCGAACACGGCGACTGCGTGCTCGGCAGCGTCGGCATCACGGTGCTCGACGAGGCCGACCAGATGACCGACATGGGCTTCCTGCCGCAGATCACCAGGCTGATCGAGCGTGTGCGGCCCGACGGGCAGCGGATGCTCTTCTCGGCCACCCTGGACGGCAACATCGACCGCTTGGTGCAGCGGTTCCTGACCGACCCCGTGGTGCACTCCGTGGACCCGTCCGCGGGGGCGGTGACCACCATGGAGCACCACGTGTTCCACGTCCTGGACGAGACCGACAAGAAGGCCGTCACCACGCGCATCGCGGCACGTGACGGCCGGGTCATCCTCTTCCTCGACACCAAGCGGTCCGCCGACCGGCTCGCCAAGCGGCTGCTGGCCGTCGGCGTCCCCGCGGCGGCACTGCACGGCGGCCGTTCCCAGCCGCAGCGCAACCGCACGCTGGAGCAGTTCAAGAACGGCCAGGTGACGGCGCTGGTCGCCACGAACGTCGCGGCCCGAGGCATACACATCGACGACCTCGACCTCGTCGTGAACGTCGACCCGCCCACCGACCACAAGGACTACCTCCACCGCGGCGGCCGCACGGCCCGCGCCGGCGGCTCCGGCAGGGTGGTCACGCTGGTCCTGCCCGACCAGAAGCGGGACATGACCCGGCTGATGTCGGACGCGGGGATCCGTCCCCGGACGGCCCGCATCACCTCGGGCGCCGAGGAGCTGACCACCGTCACGGGTGCCCGTGAGCCGTCCGGCGTCGCCATCACCATCGAGGTGCCCCAGCCGGCGTCCGCGCCCAGGGCGTCCCGCGAGAAGAACGGCACCGAGAACGGCGGGCGGCCCGCTCGCCGGCGCCGCAGTGGCGGCGGCGGAGCCGGTGCCGCGACGGGTGCGGCTCCCGGGACCGGTGGCCGCGGCTCGGACCGCCGGGCCGCGGCCGGAACGCCGCCGGCCGGTGGCGGCCGCCGCGCGGGTTCGCGCGGGACGGCGGGTGCCGCGGGGGCTTCGGGCGGCCGGGGAACCGACCGCCGCGGTGCGCCGGGCGGGACCACCGGTAGCGGTTCCGGTGCGGGTACCCGCGGCGCCGCACGGCGGTCACCGGCCGGCGGCGAGGGCCGCCGGGGCACCCGGCGCAACCCCGCGGGCTGACCGGACGAGGGACCGGCGAGCGACTGGCGAGTGACGGGTGCGGGGCGCGTGAGGCGCCCGGCACCCGTCCGCCTAATCTGGACGGCATGTCAGCGATCCGTCTCCTCGTCCTGGGCGCGGTCCGCCAGCACGGGCGGGCCCACGGCTACCAGGTGCGCAACGACCTGGAGTACTGGGGCGCGCACGAGTGGTCCAACGCCAAGCCCGGATCGATCTACCACGCCCTGAAGCAGATGGCGAAGCAGGGACTGCTGCACGCCCACGAGATCGCCCCCTCGACGGCCGGCGGCCCGCCCCGCACCGAGTACGAGATCACGGACAAGGGGACCGAGGAGTTCCTGCGCCTGCTGCGCGAGGCGCTGGTCGCGTACGACCAGAAGATGGACATCCAGTCCGCGGCCATCGGCTTCATCGTCGATCTGCGCCGGGACGAGGCGCTGGACCTGCTGAGGGAGCGGATCCGCGGGATCGAGAAGTGGCGGGCCGCCGTCACCGAGCACTACATCCCCGAGGACGGCCCCGGTCAGCTGGGCCACATCGGCGAGATCATGAATCTCTGGGTGCACACGGCCGACTCCGACGCGGCGTGGACCCGTGGGCTCATCGAGCGGATCGAGGGCGGCGCGTACACCTTCGCCGGGGAGGGCGAGCCCTTCGTGGCCGTGCTCGCGCGGGGCGAGGAGAACCCGTACGCGACGGGGGAGCCGCATCCCGGGGACGCGCATTAATCAAATTTGACGAATGGATCGCGAGGCACTACTTTGCGCCGGTAATCAAGTTTGACTACTTGATCAGCGGAGGAGTGGCCAGTGACCGGCACAGCGATCACCGTCGAAGGGGTACACAAGAAGTACCGCGACAAACCGGCGCTGGACGGGCTCGACCTTGAGGTCGCGCGCGGCACCGTGCACGGGGTGCTCGGCCCGAACGGCGCGGGCAAGACGACCCTGGTCCGGATTCTGTCCACCCTGCTCCGGCCGGACCGCGGCCGCGTCGAGGTGGCCGGGCACGACGTGGTGACCGAGGCCGCGGCGGTGCGGTTCCGCATCGGCCTGCTCGGGCAGCACGCGGCCCTCGACGAGCAGCTCGGCGGCCGCCAGAACCTGGAGATGTTCGCCCGCCTCCACCATCTCGGCGCCCGCCGGGCGCGCGAGCGCGCCGACGAGCTCCTGCTGCGCTTCGGCCTCGCGGACACCGGGCGCAAGGCGGTCGGGCAGTACAGCGGCGGCATGCGGCGCCGCCTCGACCTCGCCGCGTCCCTCGTCACCGATCCCGAGGTGCTCTTCCTCGACGAGCCGACGACCGGACTCGACCCCCGCGGCCGCGCCGAGGTGTGGGCCTCCGTGCGCTCCCTGGCCGACGGCGGCACGACGGTCCTGCTCACCACCCAGTACCTGGAGGAGGCCGACCAGCTCGCCGACCGCATCTCGGTCGTCGACCGGGGCCGGGTGATCGCCGACGGTACGGCGGACGAACTCAAGGCCCGCACGGGCGGCGACCGCATCGACGTGGTGCTGCGCGACGCCGGCCAACTGGCCGCGGCCGGGGCGCTGCTGCCCGCGTTCGGGGGCGAGGTGTCGGTGGACGCCGACCGGCGGCTCGTCAGCGCCCCGGTGGCCGACCGCATGGCCGCGCTCACCGGGGTCGTCCGTGCCCTGGAGTCGGCCGGCATCGAGGCGGAGGACATCGCCCTGCGCCGCCCGACCCTCGACGAGGTGTTCCTGCACCTCACCTCTGACGACCACCGTGCGAAGGAGACCGCGTGAGCGCCGCATACACCACCAGGGGCCCGGCCCGGCCGGCGCGGGGATCGTACGTCCTCGCCGACTGCTGGACCATGACCCGGCGCGAACTCGCCCACTGGGCCCGGCAGCCGGTCCAGGTGCTGGTCGGCCTCGTCTTCCCGGTGATGCTGCTGCTGATGTTCGGCTACCTCGTCGGCGGCGGTCGCGAGGTGACGGGCGACTACCTCGGCTATCTCGTGCCCGGCATGCTCGCCCTCACCATGGCCTTCGGCCTGGAGGGCACGATGCTCGCCGTCACCCAGGACCTCAACAAGGGCGTGATCGACCGCTTCCGCTCGATGCCGATGGCCAACGGCGCGGTCCTGGTCGGCCGTTCGGCCGCCGACATGCTCCAGTCGGCCGCCGGCCTCGTCGTCCTGATCGCCGTGGGCCACGCGCTCGGCTGGCGCACCCACGGCGGGGCCGCCGCCTTCCTCGGCGCCGTCGGCCTCCTGCTGCTGTTCCGCTTCGCGATGCTGTGGATCGGCATCCACCTGGCGCTGGTGGCGGGGAAGCCGGAACTGGTGCAGGCCGTGCAGATCCTGGTCTGGCCCCTCGGCTTCCTCTCCAACGCCTTCGCCGCCCCCGAGGCCATGCCCGGCTGGCTGGGCACGGCGGTGCAGTGGAACCCGATGTCCCAGACGGCGACGGCGGTACGCGAGCTGTTCGGCGGCCCCGGTGGCGAACCCGGTCACGTCTGGGCGGCCGTGGCCTGGCCGTTGGCCCTGCTGGCGGTCTTCCTGCCGCTGGCGGTACGGAGGTTCGGGCGGCTGAGCGCGTAGCGGTCCCAGTCCCGGGGCGGCCGGTCCGCCCCGGGACCGTCCGGCACCGGTTTTACGCGCTCGTGGTCTTCCTTGCCGGCCCTTTACCCGCGCGTCGCGCGTCCGGCCGCGGTGAGGCATCAGGTGCCGCAGGCAACCAATCGGCGGTCAGCCGGACTTACCTCTGTGACCAGGAGCAACGCGCCCTGGAGCGGCCGGAGTCGGCCGTCCGGGCGGGTGCGGAGCGGGCTCCACCGGTTGGTAATGCACTGGTCAATCTTCCCGTCATCCCCTGGACACTCCGATTCGACGGTCCATACCGTATGCAATCTCCAGTATGGAGAATCGCGCTGACCAGCTGAATGTTCGTTTCGACACCCCCTGAGCACGGCCGTTTCGGCGTGCCCGGGGTCGTACCACGTCGTACCACCGTGTCACCCGACTGCGCGCTGTCACGATCCGGGTCTGCCGCCCCGGACCGACCTCAGCTGCCCGGACGGCGTACCACCGGGCCCGGCCATGCCGGGCCGAGCCGCAGGGATGGTCCGCTCCACCCCTCCGCATGAAGAGAAGGGCCCAGGGGGCGCACGCCAGGTTCTTTTCACGCAAGGGAAGGCACCGATGTCAGTAACACCGCACGTGGTTCCCGGGCAGTACCGGGAGGTCAGCGACGCGAACGGCCGCGTCTACCGGGTCGGGGAGACCGACCGCTCCCTCCTGGGGAGGCCCCGGGCCTGGATGGTCTGGCTCCCCTGGATCGCGATGATGGGCGTCAGCGTCTACGAGTACGGCTACAGCTCCGCGGAGGCGGTGCTCGAGCACGCCCACGGATGGACCCTGACCGAGACGTTCTGGATCGCCAGCATCTGGGCCGTCTTCCAGGCGGGCGTCGCGTTCCCCGCGGGACGGCTGCGGGAGACCGGGGTCCTGCCGGCCAGGACGGCGATGCTCGCGGGAGCGGTCTTCTCCGGACTGGGCTTCCTGGCGCTCTCGCACCTGAGCAACCCCTACGTGGTGATCGCCGGTTACTCGGTGCTGGGCGGCACGGGCGCCGGCCTGGTCTACGCGACCTGCATCAACATGGTCGGCAAGTGGTACCCCGACAACAAGGGCGCCCGCACCGGGTTCGTCAACGGCGGCTTCGCCTACGGAACCCTGCCGCTCATCTTCGTCTTCAACTACTGGTTCCACCCGTCCAACTACAAGATGGTCCTCGACCTGATCGCGCTGGGCATGGTGCTGGTCGTCGCCTTCTGCGGCATGTTCTTCCGCGACCCGCCGAAGAGCTGGTGGCCGCACGACGTCGACCCGCTGAACCGGGGCGTCAGCGAGGACGCGCGGCGGGTGGCCAAGCGACTGGCCAAGAACCCGCCCGCCAAGGGCCAGTTCACCCCGATGGAGGCGATCAGGACGGGGCAGCTGCCGCTGATGTGGTTCGCCCTGGTCTGCATCGGCGGCGTGTCGCTGTTCGGCATCAACTTCCAGGTCCCGTTCGCCAAGAGCCTGGGCTTCGGCCCCCTGGTCGCGGCCTCCTCGGCGGGTGTGCTCGCCGTGGTCAACGGCGTCGGCCGGGCCATCGTGGGCTGGCTGTCTGACTACCTGGGCCGGCGTCAGACACTTGGCCTGGTCCTGGTGGTGGCGGGGCTGGCGCAGTTCGGCGTGCTGTGGTCGGGCCAGGCGCACAACGAACCCCTGTTCCTGATCTTCGCGTTCCTCAACGGTTTCGGCGGCGGGGCGTTCTACCCGCTGTTCGCCGCGCTCACGCCGGACTACTTCGGTGAGAACAACAACGCGCAGAACTACGGGCTGGTCTACAGCGCCAAGCTGGTCGGCGGTGTCGGCGGCGGCGGTGTGGCCGCCGGGGTGGTCGCCGCCTGGGGCTACGCCGGGGCGTACTACCTGGCCGGCGGCATCGCCTTCCTCTCCGCGCTGATCACGGTGTTCCTGCGGCAGCCCGGCGCCCCGCGCCGGAGCGGCGACGGGAGCCCGGTGGCCGAGGTGGGTGGCCGTACCCCCTCTCCCGCCGAGGCCACCACCTGACGGCTGCGGTACCGGGGCTCCGCGAGGAGCCCCCCACAGATCGTGCGCGGGCGATGTCGCCCGGCCCGGGGCGGCGGCAGTCCCGGACCGGGGGCCCGTGTCACGGAGGCGGGGCCGGCCGGTGGGGCGCGCCCCCTGCTCCGTCCGGCCCCGCCCGCCCCTCCTTCGCCGTGTCCTCCCGTTGATCCCGTTCCTCCCCCTCCCCCGAAGACGGTCCGGGTGCCCGCCCCAGGCACCCGGACCGTCGCCCGTTCCCGGCTGCGGGCCTCAGGCCCGCCCGGCGTCGACGGCGGCGGCGATCTGACGGCAGTAGAAGTCGGTGGTGTTCCGGGTGTGGCGGCGCATCAGTTCCTCGGAACGCTCCGCGTCGCCCAGTGCGATGGCCTCGATGATCGTGGCGTGCTCGTTCCAGGCGTCCCGGCCGCGGGGCCGGGCGATGGGCATGTAGTACCAGCGCACCCGCCGGTCGACCTGGAGGATCAGCTCGGCCAGGACCTGGTTGCGGGACAGTTCGGTGATGAAGCCGTGCAGCGCCGCGTTGGCCTCGACGATGCCGCGGGCGTCGTCCGCCGCGAGGGCGGTGATGCCCGCGTCCTGCAGTTCCCAGAGCCGGGCCACGTCCGTGTCCGTGGCGTGCAGCGCGGCGCCGTGCGCGGAGTGGGTCTCCAGCACGGCGCGCACGCTGAGCAGTTGGGTGGCCTCCTCCTGCGTGGGGGAGTGCACGAAGGCGCCCTGCGCCGGGCGCAGGTCGACCCAGCCGTCGGTCTGCAGGCGCTGCAGGGCCTCGCGCACCGGCTGGCGGCTGACGCCCAGGTGGTCGGCGAGTTCGGCCTCGACCAGGTGCTGTCCCGGTCTGAGGGTGCCGTTGATGATCAGTTCGATCAGGGCCTCGTAGACGGCCTGGCGCAATGGTGCCGGCCGGGTGACCCGGACGACGGCGGCCGCGGTACGTGTCTCGCGCATGAGCCCCCCTGTCGGCTGAGTTCTTTGCACAGTGCCAAGAATACAGATTTCGGTATGCAATGCAGTCGCAGGGTTGTACAAGGCTTTGTCGGAAATTGGCCGTCCGCGTGCGGATGTGCGCCGGCGTGGACGGCGGTGGCACAGCGGACGGGGCGGGGGAAGCCGTGCTTCCCCCGCCCCACCGCCGTGGGCGGAACAACTGTCAGGCAGGCGCGGGCTGCTGGTCGGTGCGCAGGCCCCGCGACGCCGCGGAACCGGGTTCCGGCGTGCTCAGCGAACGCAGGATGGCGTCCACGCTCTCCTTGGCGTCGCCGAAGAGCATGCGGCTGTTCTCGCGGAAGAACAGCGGGTTCTGCACCCCCGCGTACCCCGAGGACATGGACCGCTTGAAGACGACGACGTTCTCCGCCTCCCACACCCGCAGCACCGGCATGCCGGCGATCGGGCTGGTCGGGTCCTCCTCCGCCGCCGGGTTGACGGTGTCGTTGGCGCCGATGACCAGCACCACCGTGGTGTCGCCGAAGTCGTCGTTGATCTCGTCCATCTCGAGCACGACGTCGTACGGCACCCTCGCCTCGGCCAGCAGCACGTTCATGTGCCCGGGCAGCCGGCCGGCCACCGGGTGGACGCCGAAGCGCACCTGCACGCCGCGCCGCCGCAGTGCCTGGGTCAGCTCCGCCACCGGGTGCTGCGCCTGCGCCACCGCCATGCCGTAGCCGGGGGTGATGATCACCGACGTGGCGTTCTCCAGCAGTTCGGCCGTCTCGTCCGCGGAGGTCTCGCGGTGCTCGCCCTGCTCCACGTCGCCGCTCGACGGCGCCGGGGCGCCGAAGCCGCCGGCGATCACCGACAGGAAGGAACGGTTCATCGCCCGGCACATGACGTACGACAGGTAGGCGCCGGAGGAGCCGACCAGCGCGCCGGTGACGATGAGCAGGTTGTTGTTGAGCAGGAAGCCCGCCGCGGCCGCGGCCCAGCCGGAGTAGCTGTTGAGCATCGAGACGACGACCGGCATGTCGCCGCCGCCGATCGACACGACCAGGTGCCAGCCGAGCGCGAGCGCCAGGACGGTGACGGCGATCATCAGACCGAGGTCCGGGCTCACCGTGAACCACACCGTCAGGGCGACGAAGGCGACCAGCGCCCCCAGGTTGAGGGCGTTCTTCCCCGGCAGCGTCAGCGGGCGGGACTTGATCCGCGCCGACAGCTTCAGGAAGGCGACGATGGAGCCGGTGAAGGTGACCGCGCCGATGAAGATGCCGATGAACACCTCGGCGTGGTGGATGCCGAGAAGGTCGGGGGCGACGCGGGTCTGCGCGGCGCCGTGCGCCTCCACCTCGTAATAGCTGTTCCAGCCGACCAGCACCGCCGCCAGGCCCACAAGGCTGTGCAGGACGGCGATGAGCTCGGGCATCTGGGTCATCTCCACCCGGCGCGCCCGCCACAGGCCGACGGCGCCGCCGACGGCCGTGGCGGCGGCGATCAGCACGACGGTGCTGCCCGGGATGTCCTGCGCCGCGGCGACGACGGTGGCGACCAGCGCCAGCGCCATGCCGCCGATGCCGTACGCCACTCCGGCGCGGGAGGTGCGGTGTTGCGAGAGTCCGGCCAGGCTGAAGATGAACAGCAGCGCGGCGACGATGTCGGCGGCCTGTGCGGCCGTGGTTGCGTTCATCGATCCTCAGCCCTTCGAGAACATGCCGAGCATGCGGCGGGTGACGGCGAATCCTCCGAAGATGTTCACGGTGGTCAACATGATCGCCACGACCGACATCACGGTGACGGCCGGGCCGGCGTGGCCTATCTGCAGCAGGGCTCCGACCACCACGATCCCGGAGATGGCGTTGGTGACCGACATCAGCGGGGTGTGCAGGGCGTGGTGGACCTTTCCGATCACGTAGTAGCCGATGACGACGGCCAGCGCGAACACCGTGAAGTTGCCGATGAGCTGGGCCGGGGAGAAGGCGACGACGAGGAACATCGTGATCATGCACAGGCCGACGAGTCCGTAGCGGACGGCCGGCGTCAGGCGGGGCTCCTTGGGTGCGGGCGCGGTCGCCGCCGGAGCGGGGGTCTGCCCTGCGGGTGCCGCCGTCACCTGGACGGGCGGTGGCGGCCAGGTCTTCTCGCCGTCGCGCACCACGGTGACGGCCCGCTGCACGACGTCGTCGAAGTCGAGCGTCAGCCGCCCGTCCTTGCCGGGCGTCAGCAGCTTGAGCAGGTTGACGAGGTTGGTCCCGTACAACTGGGAGGCCTGCGCGGGCAGCCGGCCCGCCAGGTCGGTGTAGCCGATGATCGTCACGTCGTTGTCGGTGACGATGGCCTTCCCGCTGACCGTGCCCTCGACGTTGCCGCCCTGCGCGGCGGCCATGTCGACGATGACGCTGCCGGGCCTCATCGACGCCACGTCGGCCGCCGTGATCAGCCGGGGCGCCGGGCGGCCGGGGATCAGCGCGGTGGTGATGATGATGTCGACGTCCGCGGCCTGCTCGCTGTAGATCTCGGCGGCACGCCGGTCGTACTCCTCGGAGGTCGCCTTGGCGTAGCCGTCGGCGCTCGCCTCCTGGACCACCTCGACGGCGAGGAACTCCCCGCCCAGGGAGCGGACCTGGTCGGCGACCTCGGCCCGCGGGTCGGTGGCCCGTACCACCGCGCCGAGGCTGCCGGCCGCCCCGATCGCGGCGAGACCCGCCACGCCTGCGCCTGCCACCAGGACCTTCGCCGGCGGCACCTTGCCCGCCGCGGTGACCTGTCCGGTGAAGAAGCGCCCGAAGACATGGGCCGCCTCGATCACCGCCCGGTACCCGGCGATGTTCGCCATCGAGCTGAGCACGTCCATCGACTGCGCCCGGGAGATGCGCGGTACGGCGTCCAGCGCCAGCACGGTGATGGGCCGTGCCGTCAGTTCCTCGACGAGTTCGGGACTGTGGGCCGGAGCGATCAGCCCGATGAGGGTCGCTCCTTCGCGCAGCTTCCCGATCTCCTCGTGCGAGGGGGCGTTGACCTTGAGGACCACGTCCGCCTGCCAGGCGTCGCCGATCCGCGCGCCCGCTTCCGTGTAGGCCTCGTCGGGGAATCCGGAGGCGGCTCCGGCCTCCGATTCCACGACGACCTCGTAGCCGAGGCCGAGGAGCCGGCGGACGCTGTCCGGTGTGGCCGCCACCCGCGTCTCCCCGGCGGTGGACTCGGTGACGACACCGATCTGCTGAGGGGGTGAATCCGACATCGCTCTCCTTTTCCGTCGCTTCCGACCGATGTCACGGCTCGTCGGCCGAGCCGCCTTCGGCACTGCGTGTTCCCCGGCCTCATGGTGCGGCCGTGCGGGCCCGGGACCGCGTGTGCGGCGAAGCGTTCCCCTGCTTCGTGCTCGGTCAACCTGTCCGGAGCGGGTGTGACCCGGTTCATGACCCAGCGGGGCGCCGGAGACCTCTGACGCGGCGCCGGCCGGGATCCTGTCCGGTTCCGAGCGCGCGACTTTCGGTGATGGGGACTGTACATCCCCAGAGGGTACTGCATACAGTATTCATTCCCCCTTCGAATGGAGAGGAGTCGCCGTGAAAATCGCAGTCCTCGGAGCCGGTGCGATCGGCGCTTACGTGGGCGCGGCACTGCACCGTGGTGGCGCCGACGTGCACCTGATCGCCCGGGGTGAGCATCTTCAGGCGATACGGGCCGACGGAGTCCGGGTGAACAGCCCGCGCGGTGACTTCGTGGCCAAGCCGCACGCCACGGACGACCCGGAGGAGATCGGCCCCGTCGACTACGTCTTCCTGGGCCTGAAGGCACACTCCTACGCGAGCTCCGGGCCGCTGATCGCCCCGCTGCTCGGTGAGAAGACCGCGGTGGTGGCCGGTCAGAACGGCATCCCCTGGTGGTACTTCCACAAGCTGGCCGGCCCCTACGAGGGGCGGCGGATCGAGGCCGTCGACCCCGGCGGTGCCACCAGCGAGGTGCTGGCGCCCGAACGCGCCATCGGCTGCGTCGTCTACCCCGCGACGGTCATCGAGGCCCCCGGTGTCATCCGGCACCTGGAGGGCACCCGGTTCTCCATCGGCGAGCCGGGCGGCGGCGTGTCCGACCGGTGCACGGAGCTGAGCGAGGCCATGATCGCCGGCGGTCTCAAGTGCCCGGTGGAGCCGAACCTGCGCGATGACATCTGGATCAAGCTGATGGGCAACGTCGCGTTCAACCCGATCAGCGCCCTCACCAGGGCGACCATGGTCGACATCTGCAAGCACCCGCACACCCGGCGGCTGGTCACCCTGCTCATGGAGGAGACCCTCGACATCGCGGCCAGGGTCGGCAGCACCCCCGACATCTCGATCGAGAAGCGGCTTCGGGGCGCCGAGGGGGTGGGACACCACAAGACCTCGATGCTCCAGGACCTCGAGGCCGGCAAGCAGCTGGAACTCGACGCCATCGTGACGGCCGTCGTGGAGATGGCCGACATCTCCGGAGCCGAAGCCCCCAACCTGCGCGCCGTCCACGCCGCCACCGACCTGCTGGCACGCGGCGTCACCGCCGCCTAGGAGCGCCACCGCGCGGAAACCGGTTCCCGCCCGGCCCGGCCCGCGCTCACCCGTCCCGACAGACCCGCGGATCGCCGGCCCACCGCCGGACGGCCGCGGCACCACCTCCGGGGTCCGGTCCCGTCGCGGCGGCGACGGGACCGGGCTCCGGGCCGGGGCCCGCGCCGGCTTCGCGGGCACGAACGAGGGCCGCGATCCGGCTCGGTAGGCTTTGCCCGGTCACACCGCAACCAGCTCGTCCGCCGTCGGCCCTCCGGGGACGTTCGCCACCCCGGGAGCGTCGAACCGCCGGCACCGACGGCGTTGCGACTCCAGCAGGACGTGCCGGCGCGGCCGCGGCCCAGGCAGAGAGGAGTCGTTCATGCTGTTCCGTCAGCTGGAGTACTTCGTGGCGGTGGCCAGGGAGCGGCACTTCGCCCGGGCGGCGGAGTCCTGCTACGTCTCGCAGCCCGCGCTCTCGGCGGCGATAGCCAAGCTCGAGCGGGAGCTGAACGTCACACTGATCAACCGCGGCCACAACTACCAGGGCCTGACCCCCGAGGGCGAACGGCTGGTGGTCTGGGCCAAGCGGATCCTCGCCGAGCAGGAGGCCTTCAAGGCCGAGGTGGCGGCCGTCCAGTCGGGCATCACCGGCACCCTGCGGCTGGGCACCGAACCCACCGCGTCCACGACCCTGGTCCTGCCCGTCGCCGCGTTCTGCGCGGCGCACCCGCTGGCCAAGGTCCAGGTACGCTCCCGGCTGTCGACCACCGAACTCCACCGCCAGCTGCTCGCCTTCGAACTGGACGCCGCGATCGCGCACTTCGCCCCGCACGACCGCGAGAGCCTGCAGATGATGCCGCTGTACGAGGAGCGGTACATGCTCCTCGCCTCCAGCGACCAGCTGCTGCCGCACACCGACACCATGAAGTGGGCGGACGCGGCCACGCTGCCGCTCGCGCTGCTGACCCCCGACATGAGGATCCGGCAGGTCATCGACGACGCGTTCGCCGAGAGCGGGGTCGTGGTGACCCCGCAGGTCGAGACTGACTCGGTGGCCGCCCTGTACGCCAGCGTGGGCGCCGGCGCGTGCGCGAGCATCGTCCCGCACACCTGGCTGCGGGCGATGCCGCCGCTCGGCAGGATGCGGGCCGTCCGCCTGGTCGAGCCGGACGCCAGGGCGCGGGTGTCGGTCGCGATCCACGCCGCGACCCCGGGTTCGGTCGCCGCGCGGGCCTTCATGAACGCCGCCGCCGGGCTGTCGCTGGACGAGTTCTTCGACCAGCCGCTGCCGGCGGAGCACCGCGTCAGGTGAGCCCCGGCCACACGGGGTCCTGTGCGTACTGCAGGTCCACCGCGGCCCGGTCCAGCCCGCCCTTCGCCGTGTGCGGCAGCGAGGTGACGATCCGGATCCGGTCGGGGACCTCGAAGGGGGCCAGGCGGCCGCGGCAGTACCGCCGCACCTCCTCGGCCCCGGGCGCCTCCGATCCGGGCCCCTCGGCCGGGGAGAGGACCACGGCGGCGCCGACCCGCTGCCCGTACGTCGCGTCGGGCACGGCGAACACCGCGGCCTCGGCCACCCCGGGGCACCCGGCGAGGACGTCCTCGATGTGCTCGGGCGAGACCTTCTCGCCGCCGCGGATGATGACGTTCTTCAGGCGCCCGGTGAGGAACAGGTGGCCGTCCTCGTCGAGCGCGCCCAGGTCACCGGTGCGGAACCAGCCGTCGACGAAGCCGTACGCGGTCTCGCCCGGGTTGCCGAGGTAGCCGCGGGCCACCGTCGGCCCGTGCACCCACACCTCGCCCTCGCCACCGGGCGGGCACGGCTTCCCGTCCGGGTCCAGGACCCGCAGCTCGACACCGGCGGGCCGGCCGACCGAACCGTGCTTGAGCGGCCCGTGCTGCGGCAGCGGCTCGCTCGTCGCCTGGTGCGCGGACTCCGTCATGCCGTACGCCGACAGCAGCGGCGCGCCGAGGGTGCGCTCCAGCGCCCGCTGGGTGGCCGTGTTGAGGGGCGCGCTGGAGCTGCGCAGGAACCTCAGCGCCGGCACCGGCGGGCCCGCGAGGTCCGTCAGGTCCGTCGCCGCCCGGTCCAGGAGGATCTCGTGGATGGTGGGCACCGCGGTGAACCACGTGGCGCCCGCCGCGCGCATGTCGTCCCAGAAGGTGTGCGCCGAGAACCGTCCGCGTGCGGGCAGCAGTACGCAGCCCCCGCTCGCCAGCGTGGACAGCAGTGCGGCGAACAGCCCGTGCCCGTGGAAGAACGGCATCGCCGCGACGGTCGCGTCGTCCGGACCCAGCTCGTACACGGCGCACACGCCGCGGACGGAGGCGGCCACGGCGCCGTGCGTCAGCGGGACCATCTTCGCCCGGTCGGTGGTGCCCGCGGTGAACAGCACCAGCGCGTCCTGCGCGGTGAGTTCGCCGGCCGCGCCCCCCGCGTCGGCCGGCGCGCCCGCCCCCGTCCCCAGCGAGGCCGTCGCCGTCCCGGCGGGGGAGAGGTCCACCCGCAGCGTCCAGGCCGGCACACCGGGCCCCACGGCCGCCGGCGGGGTGCCGCCCGCGGTCGGGCCCAGCAGGACGGCCCGAACCCCCAGTGCCTCCAGCCCGGCCGTCATCCGCGGCTCGGGCAGCGCGGGGTCGACGGGGGCCACCACCAGCCCGGCGCGCGCTGCGCCCAGCAACGCCGCGACGAACTCGACGGTGTTGGCGCTGACCAGGCCCACCGCGTCCCCGGGGCGCAGCCCCGCGGCGGTCAGGCGCGCGGCCACCGCGTCGGCCAGCTCGTCCAGGGCGCGGTAGGAGACCCGCGCGCGGTCGGCGCCCGTGATCAGCGCCGGTGCCTGGGGACGTGCCCGGGCAGGCCGGTCCAGTAGATCGGTCAGGCCCGTCAGCGCGGGCGGCCGGTAACGGCCGGGGTCGCGCACGGATGCTGCGGCCGGAACGGCCATGGCCGCACCTCCTCGCGCCGGGAATGTCTGATGAACCGTCCCCAGCGAGACTGCGCGGGGCGCCGAGCACCCGTCCAATACGCACTGGCGAACGGTCGATAGCGGAGGTCTATCAACCCACCTCAACGCCCCTGTGGCGTGCGTCGATAAACGCCGTCTATCGGCTGTTCGCCGATAGGTCTT
The DNA here is from genome assembly GCF_900188405.1 of Actinacidiphila glaucinigra. Lineage (GTDB taxonomy): Bacteria > Actinomycetota > Actinomycetes > Streptomycetales > Streptomycetaceae > Actinacidiphila > Actinacidiphila glaucinigra. The sequence continues at coordinate 24,659 of NZ_FZOF01000016.1, forward strand.
GGACGCGGGCGAGCGGGCTGCGGATGGTGAGAGCAGCAGCCGCACGCATGACTTGCCCAAGGAGGACCTCGGACCATGACCGCCCCCTCACCACTGGAGACCGCGGCGAACGCCGACGCACCGGCCGAGCTCACCGACGGGTACCACCTGGTCGTCGACGCGCTCAAGATGAACGACGTCGACACCATCTACGGGGTGGTCGGCATCCCGATCACGGATCTGGCACGGCTCGCCCAGGCGCAGGGCATCCGCTACGTCGGCTTCCGCCACGAGAGCAACGCCGGACACGCGGCCGCCGCGGCCGGCTACCTCACCAAGAAGGCGGGCATCTGCCTGACCGTATCGGCGCCCGGCTTCCTCAACGGACTGGTGGCCCTCGCGAACGCCACCACCAACTGCTTCCCGATGGTGCAGATCTCCGGCTCCAGCGAGCGCCACCTCGTCGACCTCAAGCAGGGCGACTACGAGGAGATGGACCAGCTCGCCGCCGCGCAGCCGTTCTGCAAGGCCGCGTACCGCATCAGCCGGGTCGAGGACATCGGCCGCGGTATCGCCCGCGCCCTGCGCACCGCAGTCTCCGGGCGCCCCGGCGGTGTCTATCTCGACATCCCCGCCGCGGTGCTCGGCTCCATCATGGACGCGGAGGAGGGCGCGAAGACCCTGAGCCGTCTCGTCGACCCCGCTCCGCGCCAGCTGCCCGCCCCCGAGTCCGTGGACCGGGCGATCGAGCTGCTGGCCGGTGCGCAGCGGCCGCTGATCGTCCTCGGCAAGGGCGCGGCGTACGCGCAGGCGGACGCGCAGATCCGCGAGTTCGTCGAGTCCACCGGGATTCCCTACGTGCCGATGTCGATGGCGAAGGGCCTGCTGCCCGACGACCACCCGCAGTCGGCGGCCACCGCCCGCTCGCTGGCGCTGAAGAAGGCAGACGTCGTGATGCTGGTCGGCGCCCGCCTGAACTGGCTGCTGAACCACGGCGAGGCACCGCAGTGGAACCCCGACGCGAAGTTCGTGCAGATCGACATCGAGGCGAAGGAGATGGACAGCAACCAGCCCATCGCCGCCCCGCTCGTCGGTGACATCGAGTCGGTCGTCGAGGCCCTCATCGAGCGCAGCAAGCCGGGCCAGATCGCGGCCCCCGCCGCCTGGCGCGAGGAGCTGGGGGCGCGCTCGGCGCAGAACGTCGCCAAGATGGCCGAGCGCCTGAAGGCCGACCCGCACCCGATGCAGTTCATGGGCGCTCTGAAGGCCGTGCGTGACGTCATCCGCGAGCGTCCCGAGGTCTACCTCGTCAACGAGGGCGCCAACGCCCTGGACATCGCGCGCAACGTCATCGACATGCACGTGCCGCGGCACCGCCTCGACAGCGGCACCTGGGGCGTCATGGGCATCGGCATGGGCTACGCGATCGCCGCCGCCGTCGAGAGCGGTCAGCCGGTCGTGGCCGTGGAGGGCGACAGCGCCTTCGGCTTCAGCGGGATGGAGATCGAGACGATCTGCCGCTACAAGCTGCCGGTTGTCACGGTCATCATGAACAACGGCGGCGTCTACCGCGGCGACGATGTCAACCTCTACGACGACGCCCCGTCGCCGACGACGCTGATGTCCGCGGCCCGCCACGACGTGATGTTCGAGGCGTTCGGCGGCAAGGGCTACCGCGCGACCACCCCCGCGGAGGTCACCGCCGCCCTCACCGAGGCGCTCGCCTCGGGCGGCCCCGCCCTCATCGACTGCGTGATCGACCCCTCGGCGGGCACCGAGAGCGGGCACATCGCCCACCTCAACCCCAAGGGCATCACCGTCGGCAACATCACGCCGGCCAAGAAGTGACCGCCCCGTAGGCGACGCACCGCACCCCGAAGCACCGTTCCCCAGCACTGCCCACCCGCGCACCGCGAACAGACAAGAAGGAAGCCACCATGAGTGAAAAGCCGCTCGCCGGGATCAAGGTGATCGACTTCACCGGGGTCCAGGCCGGCCCCGCGTGCACCCAGATGCTCGCCTGGTTCGGCGCCGACGTCATCAAGGTCGAGCGTCCCCAGGGCGGCGACGTGACCCGCAACCAGCTCCGCGACGACCCGGACCTGGACGCGCTGTACTTCACGATGCTCAACAGCAACAAGCGCTCGCTGGCGATCAACACCAAGACCCCCGAGGGCAAGGAGGTCATGGAGAAGCTGATCCGCGAGGCGGACATCCTGGTCGAGAACTTCGCGCCGGGCGCCATGGACCGCATGGGCCTGGGCTGGGAGCACATCCACGAGCTCAACCCGCGCCTGATCTTCGGCTCGGTCAAGGGCTTCAACGACGACTCGTCCTGGAACGACCTCAAGGTCTACGAGAACGTCGCCCAGGCCGCCGGTGGCGCCGCGTCCACCACCGGCTTCTGGGACGGCCCGCCGACCATCAGCGGCTCCGCCCTCGGCGACAGCAACACCGGCATGCACCTGATGATCGGCCTGCTCACGGCGATCATCCACCGCAACGCGACCGGTGTGGGCCAGAAGGTGTCGGTGTCCATGCAGGACGCCGTCCTCAACCTGACCCGCGTCAAGCTCCGCGACCAGCAGCGCCTGGAGAAGATCGGCTACCTGGAGGAGTACCCGCAGTACCCGAACGGCGAGTTCGGCGACGCGGTGCCCCGCGGCGGCAACGCCGGCGGCGGCGGCCAGCCGGGCTGGATCCTGAAGTGCAAGGGCTGGGAGACCGACCCCAACGCCTACATCTACTTCACGGTCCAGGAGCAGAACTGGAAGCGGACGGCCGAGGCCATCGGCCGGCCCGAGTGGGTCGAGGACCCGGAGTACACGACCGCCAGGGCGCGTCAGCCGCACATCTTCGAGATCTTCGCCGAGATCGAGAAGTGGCTGGCCGACAAGACCAAGTACGAGGCCGTCGACATCCTGCGCAAGTGGGAGGTGCCCTGCGCGCCCGTGCTCAGTATGAAGGAGCTCGCGGAGGACCCCGACATGCGCAAGAGCGGCACCATCGTCGAGGTCGAGCAGAAGGGCCGCGGCACCTACCTGACGGTCGGCAGCCCGATCAAGTTCTCCAACTTCAAGCCGGAGATCAAGGGCGCCCCGCTGCTCGGCGAGCACGGCAGCGAGGTCCTCGCGGACCTGGGCTACGACGCGAACGAGATCGTGGCCCTGCGCGACAAGCAGATCATCGTCTGATCGGGCCCTGACAGTCCCACGGGTGCTCCGCGCGATCCGTGCGCGCGGGGCATCCGTGCCGCTGTACGCGGGCCCTCCCTGTGCCCGCGTGCTGCGAAGCCCCCGTGTCGTCCCGGCACGGGGGCTTCTGCGCGTGTTGTGGGCCGTCGGGACCCGGGTCGGGGCCACGCGGGCCGACACCCGCCCCGCACTCGCCACCGGGCAGCACACGGCCCCGCCGGGCGGAAGCTCGGCGGGGCCGTGAACCCGTGAGGAACGGGTCCGGTCAGGTGGGCGGGATCACCCGAAGACCAGCTTGTCGTTCCAGCCGGACCCGATGACGGTCTTCACCGGTGCGTTGGTGTTGGTGGTGGACGGATAGTAGACGGCCATGTGGCCGTCCGACGCGAACCGGGCCCAGATGTCCGGGATGCCGTCGCTGTTGATGTCCGGGATGCCGATCGCCGAGTTGACGTTGGCCTCGGTCCAACTGGTGCCGAACGGGACGTCGCCGTTGAGCGAGTTGTTCGCCAGCATCAGGGAGTTGAGGTCGACACTGCCGGCGACGGAGCCGGGCTTGCCGTGCCGGGCGTACATGTTGCCGTTGTCCAGGTTGCGCCAGAGCAGGTCGGGCGTGCCGTCCTTGTTCATGTCGGCCAGGTTGACGATGTCACGGCGGGCCCAGGCGTCGGGGTTCATCATGGTCGCGGTCCGGAAGGTCGCGCCGCTGTAGCCGGAGAGCACCCAGAAGCTCGCGCCGCTGCGCAGGACGAGGTCGGGCAGCTTGTCGCCGGTGATGTCGCCGATGGCCTTGAGCTGGGTCCAGGTGGACGGTGCGGGCGCGTTCGACGGGAGGCGGATCTTCATCCGCTGGTCGACGTCGAAGGAGCCGTAACCGTCGCCGGGGTAGAGCCAGAACACGCCGTCGGGGTTGACGGCGAACAGGTCCGTGGTGCCGTCGCCCGGGTAGGCGTCCTGGTAGTGCGCGATGAGCGCGGCTTTGCCGGTCGTGGCGTTGTACCAGTGACCGGCCGGGTTCAGCGTGGGCTTGCCGCCCGCGCCCATGGTGTACGACGACGTCAGCTGGCCGTACAGCTCGCCGCCCGGCTGGCCCGGATACGTCCGCAGGACCCCGGTGCTGTCGATGGTGAGCAGGTCGGCGGTGCCGTCGCCGCCGGTGTCACCCGGCTTGTCCTCGTTGTCCTTCGGCGGGACGTAGGTCGTGTAGTCCGTCCGCGCGCTCGCGTTGCCGAGGCTGTCGTAGGCGTACACCTGGAGCGTGTTGGGGCCGGCGTTGAGCGGCTGCAGGTTGGGGACGGTGGCGACGCCGCTGGCGTCGGCGTTGACCGAGACAGCACCGACCCCGCCCCACGCGTAGGTGAACCTCGCGGCCCCCGGCGATTCGAAGGTGATCGGTCCGGTCTTGCCGAAGTTCACCGTCGCCCATGTGGCGCCGTCCGAGCTGGCCTTGAGGAACACGTCGCTGGTGACGATGGGCTGCGACGGTCCGCTCGGGTCCACCGTGATGCGGCAGGGCTCGGTGCCCGGCGGGTAGACGGTGGACGTCGCACCCGCCGAGTCCTTGCCCATGGCGTCCCAGGAGAAGGTGGTGTTGGCGGTGATGTCCTTCAGCAGCGGGTCGCTGGACGGGATGGTGTACGAGGCGCTGCCGCCCGAGGCGCCGATCGTGATCTCGGCGCCGGCCGGGACCGTGCCGCCGGTCTTCCAGAACCGGAAGCGGACCTTGCTCATGTTGTTGTCGGGGTCCTTGGCGGTCACCGACAGGGTGATGTTGGTCTTGCCGACCGTCACGCCCGCGCCGGGGCCAGGAGTGCAGGGGCCGCCGGGCTTCGAGGAACCGCCGGTGGGCTCGGACGGGTTGCGGTTGTAGACGGCCTCGATGGTCGCGGAGGTCGCCTTGAACTTGCGCCAGGTCTGGGTGTCGGACTCGCTCGTGGCCCGCATGCCCAGGGTGACGGTCGCATCGCCCCGGTCGGTGGCGTACTGGGCGGCGTCCTTGACGTTGAAGGCCTCGTACTCGTCCGGGCAGGAGCTCGACGACCAGCCGTGCGCGAAGGACTTGCGCTGGATCTCGTCGGACCAGCCGGGCTGCGCGTTCCATGTCGTGCCGGACGAGATCGCGCCGGTGCGCCACAGCTGGAACTCGCGGTCCGTGCAGGACCAGGAGTGGTTGTTGAGCACCTTGAAGGTCGCGCTGGTGATCTCCGCGCCCTTGATGGCCTTGTTCCAGTCCATGCGCCAGAAGGAGCGGGCGGTGCCGCCGGTGTCGGACTCGTGGCCCACGCGGGCGTCGGAGGTTCCGGAGGAGAAGTTGGTGCCGTTGAAGAAGCTGGTGCTCGGGTACGGCTTGTAGGCCACCGTCCACGCGTCCCAGCCCGGGTTCAGCGGCGGGTCGACGAACAGCGGGTACGTGACGCCCTCGCGCGCCGCGAGACCGGAGGCGGCGAAGCCGAGGCCGAGCCGGGCGGTGTGGGTGTCCTCGCCGTCCAGGGTGATCGGCAGCGGAGCGGAGCGCGCACCGGGCTCGATGCCGGTCAGGCCCGACAGCTTCAGCACGTCGGCCGGAGTGGCGACGGACGCGCGGTGCGGGGTGCCCTCGGGCAGCTCGGGGTCACGGCCGCTGGAGTCCCACGCGAACGGCGTCGGGATCGTGCCGACCTCGTTGTCGCCCTTGTCGAGGACCGCGACCCGGCTGGCCTTGCGGTCCTGCCGGAACACGGCCGTGTCGGAGCGCAGGCCGTACGTGACGGTCCTGAGCGCCTCCTGCCGCGCGGCCTCGGGGGTCTTGACGATCAGGACCTGTGCCATGCCCCCCTCTTCGCGGGCGACGAGCAGCAGGTCGACGCCCGGGAGGACCTCGGAGTACAGGGCGCGCGGCCCGTCGAGGACCGGGGCGGGCAGTGCGTCCGGCCAGGTGTACGCGACGGTGTGGCCGTCGAGTTCGACCTCGGCGAGCACCGTCTCACCCGGTGTCTCCGTGCGGGCGTACGAGCGGTCGGCGCGCGTCTTCCCGGCGTTGCCACTCGCGAAGCGGACGGGGACGGCCGGGTTCACGGGTGCGATGCCGAGGCCCCTGGGAGCCTTGGCCGTTCGCTTCAGGGTGTTGTCGACCGGGGACCACTCGCCCCTGGCGTTCCTCGCCCGGGTCGGCGCGGCCGTGATCCGGGTCTTGAAGTGGCCGTCGGGCAGCGCCCAGGTCAGCGTGGTAGCGCTGGTCGCGGTGTCGACGAGTACCTGCTTGTGGGTGCGCCGGGCCTGGGCCATCGCGCCGGCCTCGTCACGCGGTCCGGTGGAGGCGGGGGTGGCGTGGGTGGTGCCGCGGCCGGCGGTGGCCGGGGAGGAGCCACCGGGCTGCCACCACGGCAGCAGGGCGGCGGTCAGGGCGGCCAGCACGAGGCCGAGGGTCAGGGACAGCCGTGTGCGCGTGCGCACGAACGGGCTGAGAAAGCGAGGCGGCGCGGTCACGGCGGTCTACTCCCGTGGGAACCAAGCGGATTGAGGACAGCACAGACAGCCCCGGTCGGCAGGCCGCGGGGCAGAAGGCGCGCACACGATCACACATGTGAAGTATTTACGTCCACGGGTGAAGATTTTATGAATCCGTTACGTGGCCCCGGAAAGGACTTGACCGGCTGTTAACCGAGTCCGGTTCACGGCTTTTCTGGGGCCGCATTGGCGGTGATCGCAGGAATTCCACCATCCTTCTGATTGGCCGTTACTGGAGCGGTCTGATCGGTTACGCACCGTGTCGCAGGTCACTTTTCGCGGGCCTTTGCCGCCCCTCGCCGATCTTGCATCTGCGGCGGACATGACAGAAGGTGCCACACGCACGCGCCTGAGCCAGGGGTGTGCCCTTCGGTGTTTGCGCACCTCGTCCGTTGTCTGAATTGCCATGGTGGGAGTCGACGCGTATGCGTGCTTCAGGTCGGCTGTCATGGCTGGGGCGGGGACGCCCAGCCATGACGGAGTCACAACGATGGCGCCGGCGGCGAAGCCGCACGGGGGTCGTCCTTCTGTTGTCCTCGACACTGACGATGACCACCCTGGGCAGTGAGGCGCTCGCCGTTCCCGGCCCCGGCATGAACCGCGAGAAGTCGATCGCCGAGGTCGACCTCCCGGATCTGCCGGAGGCCACCGAGGTCGAGGGCGACGAGCTCGCCGACAAGACCCTGACCCTCGCACCCGAGAACCCGGTCACCTCGTACACCCCCACCGCCACCGCGCCGTGGACCTCCGGGACCCGTCCTGCCACGCTCGACGCGACCAGCGAACCCGGCACCACCAAGCCGGTCGACGACCTGCCCGTCGCCATCGGCGTCCCCGAGGGCGGCGACCCCGCCGCCCTCGCCGGCGAATGGACCGTGGGCGTCGCCCCGCAGACGACCTCGCAGACCGCGGGCGTCTCCGGCATCATCATGAAGCTCACCCCTCCGGCGACCGTCGACCCGGCCGCCGAAGTGGCGATCAGCATCGACACCGCGGGCTTCGCCGACCTCTACGGACCGCAGGCCGTCGACCGCTTCGGTCTGATGCTGCTCCCCGAGTGTGTCTACTCCTCCCCGACCGAGGGTGACTGCGCCGAGGGCGGCGGCACGAGCACGATGTCCCTCTCCGACGGGGACAAGAACGTCAAGAACGGCAGGAAGAACTTCCAGCGCCTGCGCAGCACGGTGACGACCGTGCCTGCCAAGGACGCGCCGACCAACGCAAAGACGGCGAAGTACGCCCCCACCCACAAGATCCTCAGCGGCACCATCCCGGTCTCCAGCCTCCTCGACGAGGGCTTCGTCCCCTCCGGGGCGACCAAGGCCTCCTACCGCGAGGGCGTCCAGCCCGCGGTCTCCGCAGGCGGCGGCGCCGCCATCGGAGGCCTGGACACCGGCTCGTCGGCGACCGGCGACTTCACCGCCTCGCCGCTGCTGTCCTCCGGCTCCTGGTCGTCGGGCTCCTCCTCGGGCGCCTTCACCTACTCGTACGACGTCCAGGTCCCGGAGACCGCCGGCGGCCTTATGCCGAAGGTCAACCTGGCGTACTCCTCGCAGTCCGTCGACGGCCGCACCTCCTCGACGAACAACCAGGCCTCCTGGATCGGCGACGGCTGGGACTACAACGCGGGGTCCATCACCCGCACCTACGCCAACTGCCGCCAGGACTCCAAGAAGGCCGGCTCCAACAACGCCACCCACCGCACCGCGGACCTGTGCTGGGGCTCGGAGAACGCCACGCTCTCCCTCGGCGGCATGACCACCGAGCTGGTCTGGGACAAGATCAAGGGCAAGTGGTTCACCGCCAACGGCGACGGCTCCACCATCCAGCTGGTAAAGAACGAGGCCACCGGCAACGGCGCCAAGGACGGTGAGTACTGGGTCGTCACCACCAAGGACGGCACGAAGTACCACTTCGGCAAGAACAAGCTCCCCGGCTGGTCGGACCACGGCAGCGCCGCCGACGACCCGACCACCGACTCGGTGCTCACGGTCCCGGTCTACGGCAACCACTCGGACGAGGACTGCTACAAGGGCCCCACGACCACCGACTGGACGAACTCCTGGTGCACGCAGGGCTGGCGCTGGGGCCTCGACTACATCGAGGACGTCCACGGCAACGCCATGTCGCTGTGGTGGAAGAAGGACGCCCCGAACTACTACGCCCGCAACTTCAACTTCAAGGCCCCGGTCCCCTATGACCGCGACGGCTGGCTCGACCACATCGACTACGGCCAGCGCAGCAACACCATCTTCACGGCGGAGGCACCGGCCCGCGTCGGCTTCAAGGTGGCGGAGCGCTGCTACACCGTCGACGACGTCACCTGCTCCGACGACAACTTCATCTCCAAGGACCCGCGCAACTACCGGCCCTGGTTCGACACCCCGGTCGACCTTCGCTGCGACGACGGCAAGAAGTGCTGGAACGCCGGTCCGTCCTTCTGGACCCGCAAGCGCCTCGACAAGATCACGACCTCGGCCCAGCGGCGCACCGACACCGTCGCCCGCCAGGTCGTCGACGAGTACCAGCTGAAGCAGAGTTTCGCCAGGCTGGTGACCGGCCCGAACACGGCCCTGTGGCTGGAGTCCGTCCAGCGCACCGGCTACGCCCGCAAGGGCACCACCGACGCGAGCGTGAAGCTCAACACGGTGCGGTTCGAGCCCAACGCCGAGGACATGCCGAACCGCGTCAAGAAGGTCCACCCGTCGCGGCCCGGCTTCTCCCGGCTGCGCATCGGCCGCGTCGTCAACGAGTACGGCGGCGAGACCATCGTCACGTACAAGCCGATCGAGGGCGACTGCCTCAGCGGCGACCTTCCCGTGCTCGACCAGCGGCCCGGCGAGGACAGGGCCACGGCCATGGCCCGGCTGCAGGCCCAGCTCAAGGTGAACGACCGGCTCTGCTTCCCGTCGTTCTGGAACCCCGACCCCGAGGTCGAGGACGTCGACTGGTTCCACAAGTACGTCGTGGACACCGTCGAGGAACTGCCGAACATCGACGGCAACTTCACCACCCGGACGGAGTACCGGTACAAGAACCCGGCCTGGAAGCTCGCCGAGGCCGAGTTCACCAAGAAGTCCCAGCGCACCTACTCGCAGTTCGCGGGCGTCGAGCAGACCACGGTCCTGACGGGTCCGGTCGTCGAGGACACCGCGGACACCGTCAACCAGCGCTCCAAGTCCGTCACCCGGTTCTTCCGGGGCCTCGGCGACAACGTGTCCGTCAAGGACATCACCGGCGCCGAGATCGCCAAGGACGAGGAGCCGTTCGCCGGCCGGATCGCCGAGGAGATCACGTACACCGACTCCACCAAGGCCGACTCCGACTGGCTGTCCCGTTCGATCACCAAGCCCGAGGCCACCGAACTCGGCAAGCGCGAGCGCGACGACGGCCTGACCCCGCTGCGGGCCTGGCGGGTCACGGAGCCCGAGGAGATCGCGTACACCAAGTCGTCCGGCACCAACACCGACGACTCGCGCACCCTGCGCACGGTCAAGACGACCACCACGTACGACTCCACCTACGGGCTCCCGACCCTGGTGGAGTCCCTGGGCGACACCGCCGCCGACAAGACCGGCGATGAGACCTGCACCAAGCTGGAGTACCTGCACCGGACCGACAAGAACCTCATCGGTCTGTCCAAGCAGGTCCTGGTCTCGCCGACGACCTGCGCGAACGCCGACTGGTCGGACCTGTCGACGCTCAGCGGCGGCCAGCGCACCGCGTACGACGGCACGTCCTACGGCACGGAGCCCGGTTCCTCCACTCGTGGCCTGGCCACCGAGTCGTGGACGCTGAACGGCGCCGGCACCGGCTTCCAGACCACCGGCAGGACGGAGTTCGACGACGTCGGACGCGTGATCAAGCAGACCCCGGCGGATCAGCTGACCCAGCAGACCCCGAAGTCCTCCACGATCGCCTACGAGTCCATAGGTCCGGCCACGGGCCAGGTCTTCAAGGTCACCACGACCAACGTCCTCGGACACAGCCAGATCCAGGAACTGGAGCCGGGCCGGTCGGTCACCGTCAAGACGACCGACGCCAACCTCCAGGTCAGCGAGGCGGTGTACGACCCCCTGGGCCGGCTCGCCGAGGCCTGGGCCCCGGGCCGCACCCCCGGCAACGGCGTGCCGGACTTCCGCGCGGTCTACACGATCCCGGCGGAGGAGACCGACCCCACCGATGCCAACATCAAGATCCGCAAGCCTCCGTACGTCACCACGTACGCGCGTGGCTACGAGGACCGGATCGAGACCTCCGTCACCCTCTACGACGGCCTCGGCCGCGAGCGGCAGACGCAGGAAGAGGCCGACAACGACGCCGGCTGGCTGATCACCGACACCCTGTACAACAACTCGGGTGAGGTCTACCAGACCAACAACGCCTACCTGACCCAGGAGGCGAAGCCGGGCGAGCTCTTCAGCCCGCTCGCCGACACGGCCGTCCCCAACATCACGCGCTACACCTACGACGGTCTCGGCCGCGTGCTGAAGGAGACGCCGTACCTCAAGTGGATCGACCCGGACACCAAGGAGTCCTTCTCCAAGGCGTACGAGGACCGGGCCGTCCGGTACGAGTACGGCGAGGACTGGTCGAAGGTCATCCAGCCGGAGGGCGACTCGTCCTACCGCGTCTGGACCGACGCGACCGGCCGCACCGTCCGGACGGACACCTTCAACCCGCAGGCCCCGGGCGGGTTCACGTCGACCGACTATGAGTACGACGCGCGCGGCCAGGTCAGGACGGCGACCGCCTCGGCGGACACGTCGCACCCGTGGTCGTGGACGTACAACCACACCGGCCAGGTGGAGACGGCGACCGACCCCGACTCGGGGACGACCCGTACGACGTACGACGCCTTCGGCCGTCCTCAGACGACCACGAATGACCGCGGCGTCAAGGTCTGGAACAGCTACGACGAGCTGTCGCGGCCCAAGCAGCAGCGTCTCAACGACGCCGCCGGCACCCTGCTCTCGGAGTTCACGTACGACTCCGCCACGGGCGGCAAGGGCATGCCCGCCACCGCCACCCGGTACACCGACGGCCTCGCCTACACGCAGACGGTCAACGGCTACACCAAGGACTACCAGCCGATCTCGACCACGCTGTCCCTGCCGCAGTCCATCGTCGACACCTGGGGTTTCAAGAAGGAATACAGGTACGACTACACGTACAACGACAACGGCATGCTGGACGAGTCCACCGTTCCGGCGGTGGGCAAGTTCGACGCGGAGAAGCTGGTCGTCCGCTACAACAAGGACGGCAATCCGCTCTCGATCTCCGGCAAGGACTGGTACGGCTCCGAGACCGCCTACGACGCCTACGGCCAGGTGCTCCGCTCCACGCTCGGCGCCCAGCCGTACCGCGTGTGGACGCAGAACGCCTACGACGAGGGCAGCGGCGAGCTCAAGGAGCAGTCGGTCTACCGCGAGAAGACGGACGACAAGACCGTCGTCGGCGGAAACCTGGTGTCCAACCGGGCGTACACCTACGACCCGGCCGGCAACGTCACCTCGATCCAGGAGAAGTCCGACGGGATCGCGGAGCGCCAGTGCTTCGTCTACGACCCGATGGGCCAGTTGAAGTCGGCCTGGACCGCGAAGGACCAGACGGCCTGCGTCAACCCGAGGAACCCCGACGGTTCGCTGAACAAGAACGCGGACGGCACGCTCCGGGTCGCCGCGGGCGCGGACGCCTCCGGCTACTGGCAGGAGTTCGAGTACGACCTGCTCGGCAACCGCACCAAGCTGACCGAGAACGACCTCGCAGGCGACACCACCAAGAACGCCGTCAGCACCTACGCCTACGGCAAGAACGCAGCCAAGGACCAGCCGCACACGCTGACCAAGGTGTCGAAGACCTACAAGACCCCCGCGGGCGCACAGGTCACGGCCGAGGCCACGCGTCTGTACGAGCTGACCGGTGAGACCAAGTCCGTCACCTCGATCCAGAACGGAGACAAGCAGGAACTCACCTGGACCTACGACGGTCAGGTCGACCGGATCACCGGCCTGGGCTCGGGTGGCAAGACCTCGTACGTGGGGCTCGGGCAGAAGTGCCTCGACCTCAAGGGCGGGCTTCCGTCGGCCAACCAGGTGATCCAGCTCTACTCCTGCAACTCCTCGGGGGCGCAGAAGTTCAAGTTCACCCCCACGCCGGGGCAGACCAACTCCAACCGGGGCACGCTCTCGACGCAGGACAACTGGTGCCTCCAGCCCACCGCGGCGTCGGTCGGGTCGGCGCTCCAGATCCAGAAGTGCAACGGTTCCGCCGCGCAGGAGCTGCAGCGCAACGCCGTCGGTCAGCTCATGCTGGCCGGCACGCCAAGCCTGTGCCTCGCGGTGCAGGGGGCCGTCAACGCCAACTCGACCCCGGTCGTGCTGGCGACCTGTGACGGTTCCTCCGCGGCACAGCTGTGGGAGCCGCAGAACGACACCCGTCACATCTACGGCCCCGACGGGTCCCGCCTGCTCACCATCCAGGGCAAGCAGGCCACGCTGCACCTGGGCGAGGCGGAGCTGACCGTCCAGAAGGGCGGCGTCCTGGTCAACACCCAGCGCACCTACGCGGCGCCCGGCGGCGCGGTCATGCGCTACGCCTACGGCACGGGTGTAGAGACCCTGGTCGCCCAGACCACGGACCACCAGGGCAGCGTCTACACGGAGGTCGCGCTCAACGGCACCATGCCGGTGCGCATCCGCAAGCAGGACCCCTTCGGCAACGAGCGCGGCGGCGCCGGTGCCGGCCTGCAGAACCACAAGGGATTCCTGGGTCAGACCAAGGACGACGCCTCCGGTTACCAGCCGCTCGGCGCCCGTCTCTACGACCCGGTGGTCGGACGCTTCCTGTCCGTCGACCCGGTGCTCGACCTGAACGACCCGCTGCAGTCCAACGGGTACGCGTACGCACAGAACAACCCGGTCACGTACTCCGACCCGACGGGTCTGTCCATCAGCCTGACCGCTTCGGAGAAGGCCGCGGCCCTCGCCGGCGCGGGCCTGTCCGCGGCGCAGGTCGCGCAGGCGCAGGCGATGCAGGGCAAGTCCCTCACTTCCGTCATTCTGGCGGTCGCGTGGGAGACGCTGAAGGACTTCATCGGTATCAACGACGCCATCGCCTGCTTCGGCGGCGACATGTGGTCCTGCGTCAGCATTGCGGTGGACGCGATCCCGTGGGCCAAGCTCGGGAAGATCCCGGCCGTGATCAAGGCGGTCAACCGCACCATCGACGCCATCAAGGCGTTCAAGGCGGCCAAGCGGGCCGCCGAGCTGGTGCTCAAGGCGGCAAAGGCTGCCGAGTCGGCCGCGCTACGGGCCAAGAAGCTGGCCATCGAGAGGGCGAAGAAGGAAGCCGCTCAAAGGGCCAAGAAGAAGGCGGCCGAGGCAGCCAAGAGAAGAGCCGACGCAGCGGCCGCGGCGAAGCGGAAGACGGGTAACCCCGCCCAGAAGCAGTCCCAGGCCAAGGCCGCACCCAAGTCCTCCTCGCACTCCGGTGGAGGCAAGGGCGGCGGCGGCAAGTCCGGCGGCGGCGGAGGCGGCGGCAAGTCCGGCGGTTCCTCCCGCAGCAAGGCCGGCAGCAGCGGTGGCGGCGGCTCGGGCAAGTCCGGGGACGGTGGTTCCTGCCCGATCAACAACAGCTTCGTCCCCGGTACGAAGGTTCTGATGGCCGACGGCTCGGCCAAGCCGATCGAGCAGGTCAAGCCCGGCGACAAGGTCAAGGTGACCGACCCGAGGACGGGCGAGACCCGGGTCGAGACGGTCAGCGCCGCGATCAAGGGCGAGGGCCTCAAGCACCTGGTCAAGGTGACCGTCGACATAGACGGCACGAAGGGTTCGAGGACGGCCCAGGTCACCGCGACCGACGGGCACCCCTTCTGGGTCCCTGAACTCGACACGTGGGTCGAGGCCACCGACCTGAAGTCCGGTCAGTGGCTGCAGACCAGTGCGGGCACGTACATCCAGGTAACGGCGATCAAGCGTTGGACCAGCCAGGGCGCCACCGTCCACAACCTGACGGTCGGCAACCTCCACACGTACTATGTGCTGGCGGGGGTCAAGCCGGTCCTGGTTCACAACTGCGGAACCGGCGGCGGAGCCGATGTCGACTACCTCACTGACATTGTTGACGACATCACCGCGATAGCAGGCGACGGCGCCGGTTGGCGCACCATGGGTGCGCTGCACGCCGACGCCCCGGGCGGTGGCCTGGACATCGTCGCGGTAGGCGCTCGTGCAGACCTGACGGAACGACAATGGACGACTCTTCCCTCGCTCGGGTCGGGTACCCTCGCCATCCGCGTCCCGCAGCCGGCCAGAACTGTGGCCAGGGAGGATCTGTGGCATGCCGAGGTGAAGATGTGGACTGAGGCGGCGGGTATCCTCCAGATTCAGCCGCGTCTGCTCGTGGTCAGCAGGCCGATCTGCCCCGCGTGTCAGAACTTTCTGGCACGTCGAGGCGCGACCATAACATCGGATACAACGGCTGCGTGGTAGCCAGCCGATGACAGTTGTGGGGGGAGAGGGCGTGTCCGCTCCCCCCACACTCACGGCCGTAATGAGGATGGAGCACATACATGCAGGACTTGGCCCGTGGCGCCGCCTTGGCTTACAACGCGTCCATGGTCCTCCGGATCGGGAGCGCGGTTTTCGTCGCGTGTCCGGATGACCGGCTCCAGTCCCTGTATTACCGCGTGGACGGGGGGGTCAGGTCCGTGTGGCGCCACCTGCGCGGCTCCACTATCGACCCCAGGCTCATGCAAGAGGCCCAGGAGGCGAACCGCAAGTTGTGGGAGCAGGCTCCCGCATTCCCTCTGCCCCAGGACTTCCTTGTCGGTTACCGAGACCTTGCTGCTCTCGCCCTCGCGTATTTGGACCGGGACGAGGCCGTCTCTCGCGATGAGATGTCCGCGCGTGCCATCGAAACGGTCGGCTTCCTGGAAGCCGGGCTGGGCAGTGCCGCGGGTGCTGTGGACTTCGAACGGTCGTGCCAGGCGGCCACGGAATTGCTACTCCAGGGCTGGGCTGAGGACCCGATGGCCACGATGAGGCGCGTACGCAGCGAAAGTGGCGTGTGGGCCCTGGCATACCAGCGGTTCGTAAGGCCGGAGCTGGGTCTCGGTCACGGAGTCTCGGGCTGATCGCACCATGTCCCGCCTTCCAGCGGTTCTTGCCTCAAATCGGTGGAGGGGGGTGAGCCTCGTGCCTGTCTCTCCAGAGTTGCGAGCGGCACTTCAAAGATTGCGAGAAGTGTGATCCGAAAGGCCCGGAGGTGAATGCGAAACCGAAGCCTTTGTCGCGTCGCGGGAAATGATTGTAGACGCTTTGGATTCTCTGGCTGACATTTTGATCTTTCAGGGAGATCGCGAGAGCGCGGGCCGCCGAAGCGGCCGTTGCGCGTGTTGAATCAGTAAGAAATCCGTGCTGCGCAGGATCAACAAGGAGACCCGGTGACGGTGCACCCGTTCATCGAGGCGGAGAAAACGCAGGTCACAGGGCCAGGCGTGCGTGTGATCTGCTCGATGTCTCCCGAGCCGCCTTCCACGCCCACCGCGCCGGCACCCCCGGACCCCGCGCAGTGCGGGACGGCACGCTGGCGCAGCGACGGGTCAGACGGGAAGTCCTCGATTCGCCTTCGGTCCTGAGCTGCGATTTCCGCCCCGCTAGGCACACCCAGTGGGGCGAAGTGCTCACTTGGGAGTTCCCCGTGCCTTCGCCACCAGCCTGAGCGCCTAGTCCCTCATCGCACTTGCGATCGGCACCGCGCTGCCGCTCCCGGTGCTCTCCGTATGCCGCGGCGAGGCGTCCTCGATGACCACCGTCAAGGCCACCGCAGGCTGGGCCGGATCCGCCGCTTGGACCCAGGCAATGAACCTGGCCTACTGGGTCCCCATGTTGCACAGGCCGCGCATGCCGGCTGGTATCAGTCCTGTGGCCTACCCGCGAGCCGGGGATCGCCACGGTTGCCGTACGCCACGAGCGACTTCAGGCCGTTCGCGCCCGTGCGGGGTTTCGCGTTCGTGGCGGCGGAGGTCAGGCCGTCGTCGCCTGCTCCGCCTTGGCGGCCGCCACCTTCTGGTACAGCTCCTTCTCCTTGGCACGCCGCTCGGTGACGTCCCGGATGACGGCCCCGACGTAACCCGGCTGACCCTCGGCGTCGTTCAGCAGCACCACGCTGAACTCGATCGACAGCTTCCGACCGCCGGCGCCCACGGCGGGGACGGTTAGCAGGTCGTCGTCCCCGTACTTGGTGGTGCCGCTGGCCATGGACTTCTCGAAGCCGTCCCAGTGACGTTGCTGGTGCCGCTCGGGGATGATCACGTCCAGGCTGCGGCCCATGACCTCGGCGGCCGGGAACCCGAAGATCCGCTCCGACCCGTGGTTCCAGTAACGGATGAGTCCCTCGCGGTCGATGATGACCACGCCGTCGGGCGCCTGGGCCGTCATGCCCAGCACTACCTCGGGGTCCAGGTCTGCCATGTCTCCTCCGGCCGTCGGGCTGTTGTATACAGGCGGACAGCATACAGTCGTCACATCGAGGGCGGCAGGGTCCGGGTCGGGTACCGCCCTCGCTGAAGTCGGCCGGAAGTGCCGGGCTCGGCGGTGAGATTGGCCGGATCTCAACGGGCCGTCTCATGGTGCGACTGCGCTCACCCCTCATCTGGGCGCGCTCGGCGACCTAGTGGGGAGAGCGTGAGTAACGGGGCCCTCTCCCGGCGCCGTTCGCCGTCCACCCAGCCTGCCGCCGGTTCGGGACGCCGGGAGCGGCCGCCGGGCCGGGGTTGCCGCCGCCTCGGCCGGCGCGCGGCTGACCAGCGAAGGTGCGCGACTCGTACACCTGCGGCGCTTCTGTCGTACGGGCCCCGTGGCGCGCGCCGGGCGACGTCCGGAGCGTCCGCCCGGAGATCGCCGGCCCCCACGATGCACCGCCCCCGAGACTTATCTGACGATACATCACCACCGCATCGGGCAGCCCCTGACCAGGCAGCCCCCCGATTTGTGACACCGCCGGGCACGCCTCACCGGATTCCGGACAATGATCTCCGCACTCCGTGACAGCGGATTCCGGCCACTGCCACCATCTGGGCTGTGTTCGGGCCACTTCAGGGGGCGAGGGCGGTTCCGACGCGGCCACCCCCCATCCCCGCATCGCCCCCACCCATGAGGAGTCGCAGGAGTGACCAGCACTTTCCGCTCCACCCGAGCCGCGTCGTCCGCGGCCCGTCCGTCAGGGCGCAGACGCGCCGTGGCGACCGCCACCGTCACCATGGCCACGCTCGTCGCGTCCGTCCTGGCGCTCCCCTCCGCCGGCGCGCAGGAGGGCCCGCAGGGCACCGCGACGGCCACCGCCTCCGGCGCGCGAAGCGTCGTGCTCACTCCCGTGCAGCGCGGGCAGTTGCTCCGGGCCGCCGCCGGCACGAGCGCCGGTACGGCCGAGTCGCTGAAGCTGGGCGACGAGGAGAAGCTGATACCGAGGGACGTCGTCAAGGACACCGACGGCGCCGTGCACACGCGGTACGAGCGCACCTTCGCCGGTCTCCCCGTCCTCGGCGGCGACCTGGTGGTGCACGAGCGGGCCGGAGCCCGGACGGTCACGAAGGCGTCCGCCGCTCGGCTCACGGTCCCGACGACCGAACCCGCGCTCGCCGCCGCGAAGGCGCGGACGTCGGCCCTGGACATCGCCGGACGGGAGGAGACCCGCAAGGCCGCAGTGGACGGGGCGCCGCGCCTGGTGGTCTGGATGGCGACCGGCAAGCCGACGCTGGCCTGGGAGTCCGTCGTCACCGGCGTCCAGAAGGACGGCACTCCCAGCCGCCTCCAGGTGGTCACCGACGCGAAGACCGGCAAGCAGCTGTCGAGCGTGGAGCAGATCCACGCGGGTACGGGCACCGGCCAGCACAACGGCAGCGTGCGGATCGGCACGACCCTCAACGGCGACGTCTTCGAGCTCGTCGACGCCGAGCGCGGCAACAGCGCGGCGTACGACTACGACACCCGCGAGGTCGTGACGGACGACGACGACGTCTGGGGCGACGGCACACCGGCCGACCGCCAGACCGCCGCCGTGGACGCGGCCTACGGCGCCCAGCAGACCTGGGACTTCTTCCAGTCCCGCTACGGCCGCGCCGGCATCGCGGGCGACGGCGTCGGAGCGCGCTCCTACGTCCACGTCGGCGACGGGTACGTCAACGCGTACTGGAGCGACGCCTGCTTCTGCATGAGCTACGGCGACGGCGAGAACAACGAACGGCCGCTGACGACACTGGACATCGCCGGCCACGAGATGACGCACGGCATCACCGCGGCCACCGCCGACCTCATCTACAGCGGCGAGTCCGGCGGCCTGAACGAGGCCACCAGCGACATCATGGGCACCGCGGTGGAGTTCTTCACCAACAGCCCCAAGGACGTCCCGGACTACCTGATCGCCGAGAAGGCCGACGTCTACGGCACCGGCGTGCCGCTGCGCTACATGGATCAGCCGTCCAAGGACGACGTGGGCTACGGCGCCTCGCAGGACTACTGGAGCAAGGACACCAAGTACCTGGACCCGCACCAGAGCTCGGGCCCGGCGAACCACTTCTTCTACCTGCTCTCCGAGGGCAGCGGCAAGAAGACGATCAACGGCGTCCGCTACGACAGCCCGACCGCCGACGGCAAGGCCGTCTCCGGCATCGGCCGCGAGTCCGCCACGGACATCTGGTACCGCGCGCTGACCGTCTACATGACCAGCACCACCGACTTCGCCGGCGCGCGCACCGCCACCCTTCAGGCCGCCGCCGACCTGTACGGGATGGGCAGCGCGAAGTACGAGACGGTCGGCAACGCCTGGGCCGCGGTCAACGTCGGCTACCGCTTCGTCGACCACATCGCGGTCGACAGCACCAACCCGCGGCGGACGGCGACCGGCCAGCAGGTCACCTGGCAGATCCAGGCGCAGAGCTCCCGCCCGGGCGCCCTCACCTACTCCGCCAAGGGCCTCCCGCGCGGCATGTCGATCAACACCAGGACCGGCCTGGTCTCCGGGACCCCGGTCAAGGGCGGCGAGTTCCGGCCCGCGATCACCGTCAAGGACGCGGCGGGCAACTGCCGTACCGTCCACTACCAGTGGACCGTCCTCGCCTCCGGCGGCGACGTCTTCGTCAACCCGAACCGGTACGACATCCCCAACTGGGCGGTGATCGAGAGCCCGCTCACGGTCAGCGGCCGCAAGGGCAACGCCCCCGCCGACCTCAAGGTGACGGTCGACCTCTACGCGGTGCACGTCGGCTTCTACGTGATCGACCTGGTCAGCGAGGACGGCCGGGTGATCCCGGTGAAGGGCTGGTCGCAGGGCCCCGTCGCGATTCCGGAGCTGCACCAGACGTTCACCGTCGACGCCTCCGCGATCCCCGCCAACGGCACCTGGAAGCTGCGGGTCAGGGACAACACCCCCGGCAACTTCATCGTGCTCCCCGGCTACCTCGACACCTGGCGCCTGGGCTTCTGAGCCCGTCCCCGCGGGGGTGCGGCCCCACGGTACGGCCTGCCGCCGTGCCGTGGGGCCGCACTTCGTTCGTTCACCCGCCGGGGGCGGGATTGTCCCGGGCGCCATCGGGGCCGACTCGCCTTGTCCTAGGCTCAGCAGCGTGCATGCGCGTACCGCCCTGGAGAAGTGGCTCGCCGGACTCACCGCCGAGCGCCTGACCGTCCTGCTGGAAGAACGCGAACTGCCGCGTGCCGCCGGCTACACGCCGCTCACCACCCTCCGGCAACTCGCGGAGCACCTCCTCACCGACGACTCCGTGGACCGGGCCGTCGCCGCAGGGACGGGAGGCGACGCGCAGCTGCTGGCGTGCGTGGCCGCCCGGGCGCTGAAGACGCACGGGCCGGTGCCCGCGACCGAGCAGCAGACGTACGCCTGGCGCCCCGCGCCGCCGCCGGTGGACCCCTACACCCGGCTGGTGCCCGAGGCGGAGGTGCTGGACTGGCTCGAACAGGGTGGCACGTCACGCGAGTCGACCGTTCGGGCACTGGAACGGCTGCGGGACCGGGCGCTGCTGCTCCCCGCTCCGCGCGGCCAGTTGGCGCTGCCGCCGATGCTGCACACGTGGGCGGCCCGGATGGACGGCTACGGAAGGCCCGCCGACCTGCTGCTCACGCAGGCGTACAACGCGCCCGAGATCAAACGGATCGCCGCCGCCCTCGGCATCGAGCAGCGCACCCGCGCGGACGCGCAGACGGCGATCCGCAACGTGCTCCAGGACCCCGGCCGGGTACGGGAACTGGTGGCCACCGCCCCGCCGGCGTCCCACGAACTGCTCGCCCACATGCTGCAGGGACAGCCGCTGCTGCGCACGCACTGCTTCGTCTCGCGGCACGGCGGCTACGCCGGGCCGGACAGCAAGTACACGTTCCGGGAGGGCGGCAGCGGAGACGAGGGCACCGACTGGCTCGCGGAACACGGCATGGTCGTGCCGGTCGGTACGGATCTGGTGGAACTGCCGTACGAGGTGGGCCACGCACTGCGCGGGGAGCAGCCCGCGCCCGCGCCGAGCCTGGACCCGGAACCGCTGACGTGCGTGGCGCCGCTGCCCCGCGACTGGGCGGGCCGGGGCGCGGTGGCGGCGGGGGCCGCCGCATGGCGGGCGGAACTGGTGCTGCGCGAACTGGCCGCGCACCCCGTGGCGGTGCGCAAGGCGGGCGGTATCGCGGTGCGCGACACCAGGAGGCTGGCCAAGGCGGCCGGTACGAGCGAGGAACACACCCGGCTGTGGCTCGACCTGGCGGTGAACGCGGGCCTCGCCGCCCCACGGACCGAAAAGGAGGAACCGGCTGCCCGCGGCAGAGGGCGCAGGCGACCCACCGCGCCGCCGCAGCCGGCGCGGCTGCTGCCCAGCGAGCGCTACGACGCGTGGGCCGCGGCCACCCCCGCCGGGAAGCTGCTGCCGCTGGTCGCCGCCTGGGCCGTCGTCCCGGAGGTGTTCACGTACTGGCCGGAGGAGGACGAGACCCCGGTCGCGCTGATCAGCCCCCAGGACCCGTACGCGGTGCCGCTGCGGCACGGCGTGCTGGAGGCGCTGGCCACATTGCGGGACGGGCACGGGCTGACCGCCGGGGACGACGGACAGGGCGAACTCCTCGAGAGTGCCGTCTGGTTCCGGCCGGCGCTGATGGCGCCCTACGAGGACGAGGACCTGGAAGGGCGGCTCGACGCCATCTTGGCCGAGGCGGAGCTGCTCGGCCTGGTGGCGCACGGCGCGCTCACCGAAGTCGGCCGCGCTGTCGTGGGCCTGTTGGGCGCCGGCGCCGCCCGCCACTACCCTGCCGTGCCCGGCGCGGACGCCGACCCGGCGGCAGGCGGCGCGGACCGGCTGGGGGAGGGCCTGGCCGAGCGCCCGGCCCTGGCCAAGGCGGTGGCCGCGCTGCGCGAAGCCCTGCGCTCGATGCTGCCCGCCCCCAGTACCACGGTCCGCTTCCAGGCCGACTCGACGGCGACGGTCACCGGCACGCCCGCTCCGGACCTGGCGGCGCTGCTGTCGGCGGTCGGCGACATCGAGTCCGAGGGGCACGCAGTGGTGTGGCGGATCACGCCCGCCTCGCTGCGCCGGGCCTTCGACGCCGGATGGGACGCCGATGAGATCCTCGAACGTCTCGCCGCCGTCCGCCGCCCGGGAACGGAACTGCCGCAGCCGCTGACGTACACGGTCAAGGACGTCGCCCGAAGCCACGGGCGGCTGCGGGTCGTGCGATCGGCGTGCTGCATCCGCTCCGAGGACACGGCCCTGATCGCGGAGGTCGCCCAGGCGCGCGGCCTCGCCAAACTGGGCCTGCGGAAGATCGCCCCGACTGTGCTGATCTCCACGGCGCCCCCGGCGGAGACCCTCGCCGCTCTGCGCGCCGCCGGCTACGCCCCGGCCCTGGAGGCGGAGACGGGGACCACCGTGCTGGAACGCGTCCCGGAGGAACGCTCGCGACCCATGGTCCCCACTCTCGACCAGGCGCACCCGCAGTACGGTGAGCCGGTCCGCGGAATCCCTTCCTCGGCACGGGAGTTGGCGGCGCAGCTTGTGGCAGGGCGCTGAGCGGTCGGTCCCGGGGGCCCGGTCTGTGAACGGAGCCCGGCGCGGTTACAGCGATACCGCTCGTAGGGACGACGTGCGGCAGGAGCGGGCCCCGTCAATGGGCGTCATCGCCGCGCCGGCTCCTGGTGCGGCCGGGAGGAGTTCACCGCCGTGTGGACGAGCCATCCGGCTGCCGCGCCGGTCGCGTACCAGAACAGGTCAGGCGCGTTGAAGGTCGAACCGAGCACGAGCCGCGCGACGACGCTGCGCTCGGAGAGCTCGGCCGGTATGTCGGTGAGCTGCAGGAACTCGATCGCCCAACTGGCCGCCAGGGCCGTTGCGGCGGCCGTCAGGGGTGTCAGTCGAGGCGCCGCCAGGACGACGAGCGCGAGCAGCAGGACGGTGTACAGCGCGTCTCCGCCGTACTTGGCCACGTCTCCGTCCGCGACGGCCCTGAGCGCCAGCCCCGCGCCGACGGTGAGCACCGCGGCCGCGGCCGCGACCAGACGGGTGGTGCGTACGGGGTCGGCGGCACGGTAGCGGGTTCCGGATCCGAGGGTCACGTGGGCATTGTGCCGGACGTGCGCCGTGCGCAGCGGGCGTGGCCGCTGCGCAGGCTCGTGCTCCCGGTGCTCACCGGTCCTTCGGCGAGATGAAGGAACGGACGAGCCGGCGGATCAGCTCCGCCGCGATCAGTGCCGGCAGCGTCGGTACCGCGAGGTGGACGTCGATCCGGATGCGCGGGGCGAGCACGCATCCCAGGACCAGCGCGACCAGGACGGCGACGATCGCTGTGGGCAGACGGACACCTTGACTTCTCGGACGCGATTCTTCGGTGGATGAACGATGTGTTTGCGTGTCAGGCGGCACGCCGAGGGACCTCCCATACTCGTTGCCACTCGCTCGGCCCCGGGAAACTCACCGTGGGTTGCAGCCCGACGGCGAGGGGCCTCCATGTGCAGAGTGGAGGCCTCGTCGGGGCGCGGTCCACCCAGAATTCGGAATCGGTCCGGCGTGCGACGGGAGCGTGCGCGAAATCCGGACAACCACGGCACGCGGATTTCCGTACGGGCGCCCAGTACCGCCTGGTCAGAGCCATGGACGGCTACGGGATGAGTATGTTGCGGCCATTCTTGGGACGGCATCGCATCGTAAAGGTATTGCCTTTACGATGCCGAACTGCTGCCATTGTCCTCGAGACCACGACGAAATCCGGCTCGCCGGATCTTATCCCGTGCAGCGCCCGGGTCGGGTGCCCCTGGGGTATGGGTGGTCTCTTTGGCTGACCCCGGCCGTTGCCACTCGCACCAGGGGACAGGGCCGGGTTCTGTTGCAGCGGAGTCGGCCCGAACGTGCCGACGCCGCGCACGCGTTGAGTCGCGTGCGCGCGCCGGTGGCCTCACGTACCCCGCCCCTCCGCCGCCGTTCCCCCCGTCGGACGGGACGCGCCCGGTCGCTACCGGACCGGGGCCCGTCAGGTACCAGGGATCCCGCGCACGCCGCTCATCGGGCGTTCAGCACGGCAGGGACGTTGACCTGTCGGTGGATGGATTCGTACATGCTGTAGCCCCTGTATTCCTTCATCTCGAGTGCTTCGCGGGCCTGGTCGTCCGACAGGCCCTTGTCCTGGGCGTCCCGTGCCAGGCCGGTCAGTTCCTCGAGGTAGGCGATCGAGTGCAGGATGTCCGCGCGGCGCATGGTGCGGCCGTGGCCCGGCACGATCAGGGTGTCGTCGTCGAGGATGTCGTGGAGGCGCTGGTAGGTGGCGAGTGCCTCGTCCGCCCGACCCTCCAGCAGCCACGGGAACGCCGGGGGCGGCGCCTGCAGCATGTTCCCGACGAAGACGATGTTGTCCTCGCGCATGCGGACGACCAGGTCGCCGTCGGTCTGGGCGAAGCCGATGTGGTCGATGTCCACGTGCTTGCCCCCCAGGTCCACGGAGCACGGGCCGGACACCGCGATGTCCGCGGAGCGGGGCACCACCTCCTCGATGCCAGCGTTCGGGCCGAGCAGGTCGATCATGAAGGCGCGGTCCTGCTCGAAGCGCTCGTCGATCACACGCTTGGTCGCCTCGTGGTGGATGATCACCGTCTGTGACGGGAAGGCGAAGTTCCCGAAGCAGTGGTCACCATGGAAGCTGGTGTTGACCAGGAACCGGATGGGCAGCGGGGTCACCGTGCGCACCGCGCCGATGACCTGGGACGCCAGACGGCCGTTGCTCAGCGATTCGACCACCAGCACTCCCGAATCGCCGACGACGAAACCGGCGTTGGTCGCGGTGTGGTCGGTGTCGTCGACGTCCGTTGCCATGACCGCGTACACGCCGTCGGAGAGTTCACGGGCGTGCATCCGGACGTCGGCGGGATCGAAGGGCCTGTTCTTCTGCTGCATGGTTCTTTCTCTTCTGGGAGGCGGGTCGGGCCTGTCCCATTTGTCTCATGGTCGGACGGCCGTTGCATCCTGCCCCGCCCGCACCCCGACGCGGGCGGAGCGCCGGGCCGGGCCGGTCAGGGCAGGACCTTGTCGAAGACCTCGTTCAGGGCTTCGGTCGAGCTCGGGTGGGTGTAGATCGCGTCGCGGAGCTGCGTGGCCGTGATGTGGTGCCGCATCGCCAGCGCGACGGTGTTGACGATCTCCTGCGCGTCGATGCTGAGCAGGGCGGCCCCGAGGACGAGGTCGGTGTCCGAGTCCACGACGAACTTCATGACGCCGCGCGTCTCCTCGACGGTGTAGGCGCGGGGCATGGCCACGATGTCCGCGACCTTCTCCCGCGAGACCCTGATGTTCAGCCCCTGTGCGCGCGCCTGGCTCTCGGTCAGTCCCACGGTGGCGAGCGGGGGCGTGATGAACAGGGTGTGGGGTACTGCCCTGCGGTCGGTCGTGGTGCGCTTGCCCTCGCCCAGGAACTGGTCCAGGACGATGCGTGCGTCGTCCAGGGAGATGTAGGTGAACTGCTCGCCGCCGTTGACGTCGCCGAGTGCGTAGATGTGCGGCTGGCTGCTGCGCAGGTATTCGTCGACCACGATCGCCCCGTTCGGTGCGGTGCGGACGCCGGCGGCGTCGAGCCGGAGGCCGTCCGTGACGGGCCGGCGGCCGGTGGCGGGCAGCAGCGCGGAAGCCTCGACGCTGTGGGTCCGCCCGTCCTTCTCGTAGACGACGGTGGAGACGGCGCCGCTGTCACGCACCTCGGTGACCTTCGCTCCGGTGATGACGCGGATGCCGTCGCCGGTGAGGATCTCCCGAACGGTTTCGGCGATGTCCTCGTCCTCCCGCGGCAGGAGCCGGTCGGCCGCTTCGAGGACCGTCACCTCGGTGCCGAAGTGCCGGTAGATCCCCGCGAACTCCAGGCCGAGGTATCCGCCACCCAGGACCACGAGACGCTCGGGCAGGTTCTGCGTGCGGGTGAGCTCCGTGCTGGAGACCAGGTGGGGGCTGCTCGCGAGGCCGGGAATCGGGGGGATCACCGGCTCCGACCCCGTGTTGACCAGGATCGTGGGGGCGGTGACGGTGACGAGGTCCCGTCCCTCCCCGACAGCGACGGTGTACGGATCGACGAACCGGGCCGTTCCGGTGATGACCGTCGCGGTGTCCCTGCCGTTCAGCGCCTCGAAGTTACCGGTGCGGAAGGCACTGGTCAGCGCGCGTACGCCGGCGATCGAGTGGGCGAAGAACTCCTGCGCGTCGTCCCCCAGGCGTTTGGCGTCGGCGTAGTGGACGAGCATCTTGGTCGGCACGCACCCGACGTTGGGGCAGGTTCCGCCGTACATGTTCTCGGACCGCTCGACCATGACCACGCGGCGGCCTGCCTCGGCGAGCACGTGGGCGGCGGTCTTGCCGCCCTTGCCGAAGCCGATGACCAGGACGTCCGCGGTGAGTGCTGTGGTGATCTCCATGCGTCGAGTCTGCGACCCGGCCACCGGTGCAAATAGACTCGAACGTCTCACTGTCCTGCCCGAAAGTCTCACCGTGGACTCTGTCAGCCGACTGCTGCGCCTGGCCCGGCTCAGGGCCGACCTCGACAAGCGCTGCCTGCTCGGGGCCGGCACCAGGATGGAGGTGCCGACCCACGGCGAGCGGGAGGCGCCCTTCCACGTGCTGCTGGAAGGCACCTGCCGGCTGCAGGTGGGCACGGTCCTGCTCGACCTGCGGCCCGGCGACGTGGTGATGATCCCGAGCGGCGCCCCGCACCGGGTGATCACCGACGGCAAAGGCGACCAGGTGGGGACGGCGGAGGCGGCCGGCGACGCCTTCGTGACCACGCGCAGCGAGCACGGCGCGGAGCCGGTCATCGACCTGTTCTGCGGGCACTACACCTTCGACGCCGGCACGGGCTCACTGCTGTTCTCGAGCCTGCCGGACCCGGTGCACGTGTCCTTCGGGCAGTCGGCCGAGAGCGACGAGGTGCTGCGCATGCTCAGCGCCCTCATGCGCGGTGAGGCGCGACGTGAGGGCGAGGGCACCGCGGCGATCCTCTCCGCCCTGTGCACCGTGCTGCTGGCGATGGTGCTGCGCACCGCGCGGGGCGACACCACGCGGAGCACCCTGTGGACCGCGGCGGCCGACGGCCGTATCGCGTCGGCAGTGGAGGGCATGCTCGACGACCCCGGAGCGGACTGGACGATCGAACGGCTCAGCCGCACGGCCGCCATGTCCCGCGCCACCTTCCTGCGCCACTTCACCCGGGACACCGGGACGACCGTGGGTGTCTTCCTCACCCGGGCACGGCTGATGGCGGCGGCGGAACTGCTCGCCACCACCGATGCCACCGTCGCGGCCGTCGCCGGCCAGGTCGGCTACTACTCCGAGTCCGCGTTCTCCCGGGCCTTCCGGGCCCACCTCGGCACGACCCCCGCCCGCTTCCGGCGCGAGAACTCGCTGCGCGGGGCGTGACGGGTCCGGCGTGATCGTGTCCGCGGTCGCGTCCCGTCCATGCGGACGATCACCCCGCGCCCGCCTGCGCCGCGCAGGGAGGTGAGCGGCGGAGTCCGCCTCGGCCGAATGCGCCGGGCACGGGTTCCTCGGTCCAGGGGCCGTCCCGTGCCGCCGCCCCGCGGCAATTCCCTTGCCGCGGCCACGTCCGCCCATTATCGTCAAGCTGACGTTTATTGGAGGTCGTCCCGTGGCTCTCGCGGATGTGCTCGCCCCTCTCCAGCAACCGCTGTTCACGCTGCTGGACACCCCCGTCAGCTGGGTGGAGGTCCTGGGCTTCGGCAGCGGTGCCCTGTGCGTGTGGCTCGTGGCCCGCCGGCACATAGCCAACTGGCCCGTCGGCATAGCCAACAACCTCTTCTTCATCCTGCTGTTCGGCGGTGCCGGACTCTACGCGGACGCCGCCCTGCAGATCGTCTACGTGGTGCTGGCGGTGTACGGCTGGTGGTCCTGGGCCGCCGCAGGACCGGCCGCCGGGCGGCTCGCTGTCAGCCGGACGGACCGGCGCACCTGGGCGGTGCTGGCCCCGGCGACGGCGGTCGCGACCGTGCTCCTGGCCGTACTGCTGGACCGGGCCACCGACTCCACGGTGCCCTTCTGGGACGCGCTCACCACCGCGCTGTCGCTGGCCGCCACCTACGGCCAGTGCCGGAAGAAGATCGAGTCCTGGTACCTCTGGATCGCCGCCGACCTCGTCTACATCCCCCTGTACGCCTACAAGGGCCTCTACCTGACCTCGCTCCTCTACGCGGGCTTCCTGCTGCTGTGCCTGGCCGGCCTGCGCGGCTGGCGGGCCGAGTTCACCGCCCGTACGAGCACGACGACCCGGATGGAGGCCGTGGCGTGAGCGAGTTCGACCACGGGCTGGTGCTCGGCAAGTTCTACCCGCCTCACGCCGGCCACCACCACCTCGTCCGCAGCGCCGCCGCGCGGTGCCGCAGGCTCACCGTGCTGGTCTGCGCCTCCGCCGTGGAGTCCGTCCCCCTCGCGGAGCGCCTCGCCTGGATGCGCGAGGTGCACCCGGAGGCGGGCATCGACGTCGTCGGCGCCGTGGACGACATACCCGTCGACTACACCGACCCCGCCGTCTGGGACGCCCACATGGCGGTCTTCCGGGCCGCCGTCCCGGACCCCGTCGACGCCGTCTTCACCTCCGAGCCGTACGGGCAGGAACTCGCCCGCCGCTTCGGCGCGGCGGCGGTGACGGTGGACCTGCGCCGTACGGCACACCCCGTCTCCGGTACGGCCGTCCGCGAGGACCCCGTCGCCTGCTGGCACCACCTGGCCGCACCGGTACGGGCGGCCCTGGCCCGCCGGGTCGTGGTCGTCGGCGCGGAGTCGACCGGCACCACGACCATGGCCCGCGCCCTCGCGGAGCACTACCGGGCGCGCGGCGGGGTGTGGGAGGCGACGCGCTGGGTGCCCGAGTACGGGCGCACCTTCAGCGAGGAGAAGCACGCGCGGCTGCAGGCGACCCGGCCGGAGGCCACGTTCGACGAAGTCACCTGGGACTCGGATGAGTTCGAGGTCATCGCCGAGCGCCAACTCGCCGATGAGGACGCCGCCGCGCGGACCGGGTCACCGGCCTTGTTCTGCGACACCGACGCCATGGCCACGACCATCTGGCACGAGCGCTACATGGGCGGCCGCAATCCCCGCGTGGAGGCCGTCGCGGCCCGGGGTCGGCAGCACCTGTGGCTGCTCACCGACGACGCCGGGGTGCCCTTCGAGGACGACGGACTGCGCGACGGCGAGCACCTGCGCTCCTGGATGACCGGCCGCTTCCGCACCGAACTCACCCGCCGCGGCCTGCCGTACGTGGTGCTCACCGGCCCGCACGAACAGCGGCTGCGGACGGCCGCGACCGCCGTCGACGCGCTGCTGGCCCGCGGCTGGGGGTTCACCGCGCCGCTGCCGGAACGGGGCGGTCTCCCCACGCGGCTCTGACGCGGCGACGGCCGGCCGGGCGGCGGGCTCACCACCGGCTCCGTCATGCCGGGCGACATGGGGGCCGCGAGCAGGCCCGTTCGGCTCGCGCGACTGGCGGCGATCGCCCCGGCCGCGTCGCGGATCGACGGCGCCGGGGGCATCGACGCCGGAGCCGTCGCCCGGCCCGGGCCGGCGGTGTTCGAAGTGCCCGCCCCGCAGGCGTCCCTGGCGCTCTGACCTGGGCATGTGTACAGCCGAACGGCATTGTCAGTGATCGCGGATATGTTCATTGCCATCCCGCCGATGTGGCGCGGAATACCCCCTGCTGCACAGGAGATGGCGCGTTGTCAGACTGGGAGAAATCGAGCACGGCCCGGGTGACGGCACCCGCGCGGCCGCGCAAGCTCGCCAAGGTACCGTTCGTCGAACTGGCCGACGGACGCCTGCAGGGCGTGGTGTCCAGCGGCTCGGACATCGAGCGGGTCTACGTCTCGTCGGTCGCCGCCGGCACCTACGCCTACACCTGCAGCACCAACAACAACCGGCCCTGCGGCGGCGCCCGGGGCGGCTTCTGCAACCACATACGGGCCCTGATCGTCGAGGCCGTGCTCCAGTACGGGGCCGAGCGCGTCTCCCGCTACGTCAAGGCGGAGAGCGCGAGCGGCGAGGCGGACGCGCAGAGCATCACGGCCGCCATGACGAGCGCGCGCCCGTCGCCCGGCGACAAGCAGGCCGCGGCGCCGGTCTTCAGCCGGTTCCTGCGCCACCTCGCCTACCTGGAACTCGCCCCCACCACGGCCCCGCTGCCGGAGATGCAGTGGTTCCCGCCGACCAGGGCGGTGGCGTGATGCGCACCGACCTGCTCGCGGAAGCCCTCCCCGGGCTCGACGAGGCCCTGGCGGCCGTCGACGCCTTCGACGCCACGCTTGTCGGCGGACTGCTGCGCCCGCAGCCGGCCCAGACCGCCGGGCTGACGGAACTCGTCCACGCCGTCGCGGGGACGCCGCTGGCCGCGCGGGTCGCCGAGGCTGCCGAGAAGGCGGCGGCAGGCGCGGCGAGCGAGGACCACCTGGTCGTCCTCGCCGCCGCCCGCACCGCGCTGCTCGGTGCCGCCCACGATGCGCTCACGGCGCGGATCCAGGAGGCGACCGGCCGCCCCCGCGGCGACGACAGCGTCCCGGAGCCCGAAGACTGTCAGGCGCCGAACCTGCAGGCCGCCGCCCGCTCCTGGCTGTCCGACCTGGCCCGCTCCGGCTGGCAGGGCATCGACCACGACCTGGTGTCCGGCGCGGCACAGATCGTGTCCGCGATGCTGCCCGACCCGGCGCTGCGCCGCCTGGCCACACTCCTCGACGGCTTCGCCGCCGAACTCGCCGCCTCGTGCCCCGGCGCCACGATGGAGCGGTTCCCCGTACGCCGCTGGGCCGACCTGTGGTCGCGCGGGATGCTGCTGACGCTGCCCGGCGCAACCGCCGCGCCCGTCTTCGGGACGGCGACGGGCCGCCTCCTGCCCCTTGGTGTCGACCTGCAGGAGCACGCCACCGCCGTA
Source organism: Actinacidiphila glaucinigra (assembly GCF_900188405.1). Taxonomy (GTDB): domain Bacteria; phylum Actinomycetota; class Actinomycetes; order Streptomycetales; family Streptomycetaceae; genus Actinacidiphila; species Actinacidiphila glaucinigra. The sequence continues at coordinate 55,764 of NZ_FZOF01000016.1, forward strand.
CAGGCCCAGGTCCACGCGGTGTTCGAGCCCGCGGACGGCACGGCGGTCCGCCTGGTGCGTGCCAGTGTGTCGGTGCCCAAGCCGGACACAGTCGTCGGCGCCGGACTGTGGCAGCTGCTCCGCCCGCACATGTCGCTGCTGGCGGCCGTCAGCGAGGGCCGCTCCATGGACCTCACCGGCATGCCGGTCACCGCCGAGGGCGACCTGCTCTGGAGCGACGCGCAGGCGCAGGCGGGGGAGCCCGCTGACGCCTTCGCCACCGCGCGCGTCGCGCTGCCCACCGCCGTCGACCCGGCCGTCGCACCCTTGGACCGGCACCCGGCGCGCATCGCCGTACCGGTCTTCCTGGAGGGCTACGCGGCCGCGACCGACGACCGCGCGGTGACGTTCACCGTCGCCGAGCAGGCCCTCGCCGTCGACACAGACCGCGTCCCGGCCGCCGGGCCGCTCACCCCCGAGGCGGTCGCGGCGTCGGGCGCCTGCATCGCGCTGCTCCGCTGGGACGACGGCGCGTACCGGGTGCAGCCGCTGGCCGTCGAGACGACGGTGCGGAAGAAGGCCGTCACCGTCCACGCCGGGGCATGGGCGGGCGGGACGACCGACAAGAACGGCGTCAAGGCCGAGAAGGCCGCCACCGACGCCGTGGACGTCCTGCGGGAACGCGCAGGAAGGCTGCTGCGCAAATGACCGAACAGACCACCGGGCAGACCACCGGGCACACCGATGGCGCCGACGGCACCGACGGGCCTCCCGTCGCCGACCCCCACGACAACCGCCGTCAGGTCCTGTACTGGCGCCTGCTCGCCCGGCTCTTCGACCGCGAGGAGCAGGCCACTCTGGAGTCGGCGAGCCTCGCCGTCGTCGAGGACATCGGGCTGCCGCCCGCGCTGCTGGACCCGCAGGCCTCGGTCGACTCCATCGTGCAGCGCCACCCGGATCTGGCCGCCGAGTTCGACGGCCTGATGACGCCGGAACCCGAGCCTGAGGACGGCGCACGCGACCACGCCGCCGAGGTCCGCCGCGCCGCGCTGGTGTCGAAGGTCCTGCTCAACGTCTTCGCCTCCGGCTCCGGCACCGTCACCGCCGGGCAGCTGGCACGCTGGCAGTCCGACGCGGGCTGGCTGGAACGCGCGCTGGGCTGCCGCCCCGGCGAGCTGCGCGGCGGCCGCGCCGGGGGACGTATGGCAGGCCCCGGCGTCAGCCCGACCGGCACCGGCGGCGGGGGCACCACCCCCGACCTCAGTCGGCTGATCCCGGCGATCGGCCCGGAACTCGGCGCGATCGAGGCCGACCTCGTCAAGCGCATGCATCTGCGCGAGGTCCTGGCCGACCCCAAGCTCGCCGCGCAGCTGACCCCGAGCATGTCGCTGATCGAGCAGCTCCTGCGGGACAAGAACAACCTCTCCGGCGTCGCCCTGGCCAACGCCAAGTCCCTGATCCGCCGCTTCGTCGACGAGGTCGCCCAAGTGCTCCGCACGCAGGTCGAGAAGGCCTCGGTCGGCGCGATCGACCGCTCGATCCCGCCCAAGCGGGTGTTCCGCAACCTCGACCTCGACCGCACCATCTGGAAGAACCTCACCAACTGGAGCCCGGAGGAGCAGCGGCTGTACGTCGACCGCCTCTACTACCGGCACACCGCGCGCAAGACGACGCCCCAGCGGCTGATCGTCGTCGTGGACCAGTCGGGCTCGATGGTCGACTCGATGGTCAACTGCACCATCCTCGCCTCGATCTTCGCGGGGCTGCCGAAGGTGGACGTCCACCTCATCGCGTACGACACGCAGGCGCTCGACCTCACGCCCTGGGTCCACGACCCCTTCGAGACCCTGCTGCGCACCAAGCTCGGCGGCGGTACCGACGGCACGGTCGCCATGGCGCTCGCGCAGCCGAAGGTCGCCGAGCCCCGCAACACCGTCGTCGTGTGGATCTCCGACTTCTACGAATGGCGGACCGAGCAGCTGTTCGAGAGCATGACCGCCCTCCACCGCTCGGGGGTCAAGTTCATCCCCGTCGGGTCGGTGACCAGCTCCGGCCGCGGCAGCGTCAACCCGTGGTTCCGGGAGCGCTTCAAGGACCTCGGCACGCCGGTGATCTCCGGCCACATACGCAAGCTCGTCAACGAGCTGAAGACGTTCCTCGCCTGAGCGCCCCCGGGCAGTCCAAGACACCGCAAGGCAACCCAGGTAGCCCGAACAACCCCACCACGCCCGAAAGGCCCCTCATGTCCGACCTGTTGCGCGCCCCCGCAGAGACCAAGTACGCCGAGGAACTGGACTGGCTGGAGTCGGTCGACGACAACCCCAAGCCGTTCTCCTGGCGTCTGTCGCCCAAGATGGTCCGGCTGTTCATCCTGGGCTCGGAGCCCTCCGACGGCCTGGACCGCGAGATCTCGCAGAAGTGGTTCGGCGACCGCAGCTTCGTCGAGCGCTCCATCGTCACCCTCGCATCCGACCGCGGCCTGCTGCTCATCGGCGACCCCGGCACCGGCAAGAGCTGGCTCGCCGAACTCCTGTCCGCCGCCATATCCCGCAACTCCACACTCGTCGTCCAGGGCACGGCCGGCACCACCGAGGACCACATCAAGTACTCCTGGAACGTGTCCATGGTCATCGCCAAGGGCCAGTCGCGGGGTTCGATGATCCCCTCACCGATCATGACGGCCATGGAGACCGGCGCCATCGGCCGCTTCGAGGAGCTCACCCGCTCCACCAGCGACGTCCAGGACGCGCTGATCTCCATCCTCTCCGAGAAGTACATCTCCGTCCCCGAACTGGACGGCGACAGCGACAACATCGTCTTCGCCAAGCCCGGCTTCTCGATCATCGCCACCGCCAACAGCCGCGACCGCGGCGTCAACGACCTGTCCTCCGCGCTCAAGCGCCGCTTCAACTTCGTCCGCATCCCGGTCGTGACGAACAAGAAGAGCGAGGCGGAGATCGTCCGCTTCCGCACCGAGGAGCTGCTGCGCCGCCACCAGATAGAGCTGGACGTGCCGCCGACCCTGCTCGACGTGCTGCTGCAGAGCTTCGCCGACCTGCGCGCCTCGGCCGCAGCGGCCGGCAGCGACGACGAGAAGCTGGAGTCGGCCCTGTCCACCGCCGAGCAGATCGGCGTGCTGGAGGACTCCATCCTGCACAGCAACTTCTTCGGCGAGCGTGCCCTGACCGCCCGCACCCTGGCCTCCTCGCTCGTCGGCTCGCTGGCCCGGCGCGAGCCCGAGGACCTGGCGATTCTCAACAAGTACCTGCACGGGGTCGTCGAGCCGCGCAGCAAGGACGAGGGGGGCGCTTGGCCGGAGTTCCTGGAGGGCGGCCGCGACGCGATCGCCACCCTGTCATGACCGCCACGCACGAGGGCACCTTCGAGGCGCTGCGCGGCCAGCTCCGCGAAGCGGCCACGACGTTCGCCGACGGGCCCGACGCCCTGGAGGGCATCCTGCTCGGCATGGTTGACGACGTCGACCGCGCGGTGCGCGAGCCGCTGGAGGTCTTCCCGGTCTGCCACCATTCGCCCGCCTCGGCGGTCGCGATGGCGCGCCGCCTGCGCGAGAAGCAGCCGAAGGTCGTGTACCTGGAGCTGTGCGAGGACATGACGCCGCTGCTGACCGAGCTGCGCAACTGCCGGCTGCCGGTGGCGGTCCAGGCGTACGCGAGCGAGGCCGACGGCTTCCCCGCCGACTGGGCCCCACTGTCGGTGGTCGCCCCGATCACCGAGGCCTCTGCGGAGTACCAGGCCATCGCCTACGCGCTGGACACGCCGGGCGTGGAGCTCGTCCTGGTCGACCGCTCCTCCGACCACGTCTTCCAGTGGGACGCCCGCGCCGAGCGGCCCGACGCGCCGGACGACCCGGACGCGCCGCCCGCCGAGGAGGAGGCGGCGCTGCACGGCGACGCGGTCGGCGTGGAGATCGGTGACCTGCGGCCGCGCTTTGCCGAACTGGAGGAGCACCTGCTGCGCCACGGCCGGGTGCGGCACTGGTCGGAGTGGTGGCACCAGTACGTCGAGCTGCCGCTCGGCGACGCCGACCACGACACGTACCGCCAGGTGATGTTCCTCATCGGCAGCCTCTTCCGGCGCCTCGCCCCCGGCGACCCGCACCGGGTGCGCGTGGACGAGGACCGGGAGCGCCACATGTGGACCCGGATGCGCGAGCACCTGGCAGCAACGGGCACCGACCCGGCGGACTGTGTGTACGTCTGCGGTGCCTTCCACGCCGCCAGCCGGGTCGCCGAGTTCGGCGTGGACGGCACCGACACGTTCGAGATCAGCCCGCGCAGCGCCACCAAGTGGCTGCACGGCCTGATCCCGTCCAGCCACGCGGCGATCGAGGCGCAGTTCGGCCTCGCCGCGGGCTCGGTGTCGATCGCGGCGACGCAGTGGACGAAGAACCTCAAGCGGACGCGGGTCAAGCCGTACCGCCTGACGGGCCAGGCGGGCGCGAAGAAGGCGGCGCCCGTCAAGACCTTGCCACCCGCCCCTCAGGCTGCGGCGGCCGACCAGCTGACCGGCTTCCTGCAGCGCCCGCCCGTCCTCGACAAGTTGGACGAGGCCGAACTGCTGGGCTGGTCGGTGGACATCGTGCGCGCCGCCCGGCGCAACGGCTATCTCGCCTCGACGGCCGACGCGATCGCCGTGTTCGAGACGTCGATCCTGCTGGCGGGGATGCGGGACCGGGCCAAGCCCACGCCGTACGACTTCCAGGACGCGGCGGTCACGTGCATCGAGAAGGACGCGGTGCCCGGCAGGCGCGACGTGCGCCGGATCGTCGAGATCATGATGGGCGGCGACCGGATCGGCCAGGTCGGCTACGACGCCCTGCCGCCCCTCGCCCGCGACGTCCACGACCGCCTCGCACCGCTGAACCTCAAGCTGCAGCAGCGCGGGGTGCAGCGGGCGTTGCTCGACATCGCCGGCCGGCCGGAACTCGGCCCGTGCTCCGACGTGCTGTGGATGCTGCGCCGGCTGATGCCCGAGGGCACCGCCCGGCCGATCATGGGCGAGCGGAAGCTCGGCGAGCGCCCGATCCAGGAGTCCTGGGACCTGGCGCTCGGCACGCACCAGAGGGCGCTGATCGAGCTCGGGTACGAGGGCGTCAGCATCGAGCAGGTCCTGGAACAGCGCCTGCGCCGCCGGGCGTACGACCCGAAGGCCACCGCGGCGACCGTCCTGGAAACCGTCGAGGACGCCACCCTCTACCTGAACAGCCGCCGCCTCGCAGAGGAACTCGGCACGCGCGCCTTGGAGGTGCTGTCGGCCGAGCGCACGGTGGACGGCGCACCGGAGGTGCTGCGCCGCGTACGCCGGCTCCTCGCGTACTACCGCACGAGCGAACCGACGCTGCCGTCGTGGATCGAGTCCTTCACCAAGACCGGGTACGCGCACTACTGCACCCTGCTGCCGACGGCGTTCACCGACGAGGACGCCACGGTCCGCCAGGTGGCGGCGATGCTGGGCTTCCTGTTCAGCATGGAGACCCTGGCGCTGTCGCTGGGCTGCGACCGGACCCAGCTGGAACTGGCGGTGGCGCAGTCCCACCCGCAGGACCCGTCGAAGACGGCGCTGCTGTGGGCGGCCCAGGTCCATCTGGGCACCATGACCCGCACGGAACTGCGGGCCAAGTGCGACGAGTTGCTGGCCAACCCGATGGTGGTCCCCGCGTACCCGCGCTACCTCAGCGGATTGCTGCACGCCTTGGAACCGGTCCCGGGCCTGGCGGACGTGGTGGTGGAAGCCGTCTCGAAGGCGTTCGGCCGTTTGCCGGACCAGGTCCTGCTGCCGTGGCTCCCGACCCTGATCACGAGCCTGCGCGCGGGCGGCACGGAACTGGCCCCCCTCCTGATCCGCGAGGCGGGCCGCATGTTCCCGGGCCGCCTCCCCGCCCTGGACGCGTGGATCCCCCCGTGGAAGGCCGAACCGGCGCCGCCGGTCCTGGCGCCCCGCAAGCAATCCGTCCGCGGCGCCACCCTCCTCACCGCCCACCCGGCAACGACCGACGCACTGGCCCACCTCCTGGGCTGCGACGACCCCTGGACCACGGCGGCCCCGGAGCCGGCGGGCGCGGCCCTGCTCGACCGTTATCCGACTACAGCTGAGGCACTGGAGGCGTTGTTGGTCAGGGCATGAGATCGGGGACATGGACAGGCCCGGCGCGCGGGGATGGGTTCCGTACTCGCCGGAACCGGTTCGGTCCGCCCGCTGCTCCCGGTACTCCGGCGTGGCGGTCCCGGACTGGGCCGCGCCGGAAGCCGACCGGGACCGTTTCTGCCGCCTGGCGCGCTCCCGCAGAAGCGCGCCAGGCGGGGTGGCGGTCCCGCCGCCGACTCCCCCTCAGGCGGCGGGCGGGACCTGGGCAGTGGCTCGGGTCGCCCGCAGGGCGTACCCGGAGATGAGGACCATGGTGGCCGTGGCGGGCAGCGCGACCAGGACTCCCGCGAGACCACTGCTGATCACGAAGCCGGCGAGCGTGCCGATGAAGAAGATCACCGGGATCCAGCGCGGCACGGCGCGGCCGCGCCACAGGGCGACGGCGATCAGCGCCATCGCGATGATGCCGCAGAGGGCTCCGGGGGTCACCAGGGCGGTGAAGCGCCAGGTGTGGTCGTTGGCGTGGTCCACGAAGGCCCGGCCGGCCGCCGGGTCGAGAACGGCAGGGTCGGTGGCGTAGCCGTACAGCACCGCGATCGAGGCGAGGCCGGCGCTGAGCAGCGCACCCGACAGGACCGACAGGACCGCTCCCACCCGGGCCAGCACGCTGCCCCGGGTGCGTACCAGCAGACAGACCGCGAAGGCGGTACCGGTGGTCAGCAGGGCCTGACCGATGCCGCCGAAGGCGGTGAGAGCCCAGAAGCGGTCGGGGTGCCCGGCGATCTCCTGGAAGGCGAAGCCGTGGCTCGGATCCCCGTTCGGGGTGAACCCCGTGAGCAGCAGGCTGAGCGCGTTGCCCACCACGACGAGACCAAGGGCGGCCACGGCGAGCGGGCGCAGGAAGGACCGCGTTTCTGCGGGGACGGAGGCGGTGGTCTGCGGGACCAGGAGTGCGGGCTGATCGGACATGACGGTCTCCCCCTTGAGCGATGGACTCTGCGATGCCTCGTGGCGTTCCGACACCTCTCCGGCCGTGGACGGGTGTTCCGGGACGGCGATGAAGAGAGCGTGCGTGTGGAGCCTCCACGCTGGCAGCGCCGGCCCGGCGCGCACATCGGTGCGGGCACGGGAGACGCTCCGCGTGTCAGCACGGATGACGAGGACCGCCTCCGCCTCTACCGTTGGTCCATGCCATGGCCCCGCCGAGTCTCGTTGGCCGTCGCGCTGTTGACCGCAGGAAGTGTCGTGGCGGTCTGCGCTCTGACTCCCCTTGCCGCCGTGTCCGCCGGCCAAGTCATGGACCTCGTGATGTCCGTGGCCGCCGGCGTGCTGGCCACGTTCCTGGGCCTGTTCGTCTCGCGCCGGCGCCCCGCCAACCCGGTCGGCCCGCTGCTTGGTCTCGTCGGGCTGGCACCGCCGTTGGTCATGCTGACCGACACCTATGACCATGTGAACCTCTCCCGGCCACTGCCCGGCGCCGAGGCGATCCATCAGCTCGCGGCCGGGCTGTGGACGATCTGGTACGTGCCGGTCCTGCTGCTGATGCTGGTCTTTCCCAGCGGACGGCTGCCATCGGGCCGTTTTCCGCGTCTGGTGCTGTACGGGGTGCTGAGCGACACGCTTGTTTTCAACGTGACGGCCGTCATGGACCCCACGCGGTACATGCCGCCGTTCGAGGACTACGGGCATCCCCTGCCCACGCTGCCCGAGTCCGCGGTCTGGATGTCCTTCCTGGCGCTCGGGCTGTTCATGGTCCTGCTCGTCTGCGCGGGCCTGGTCATGCGCGGCCGCTACCGTGCGGCGGGCCCCGTCGAGCGGGCGCAGTTGAAGTGGTTCGCGCTCGGTGCCGTCGCGCTGCCCGGCACGTTGCTCCTGTGCTGGACGGACTACCTGCTCTTCGGGCACGTCGGCGTCCTGATCTGGGTGGGCTTGATCTCGCTCTGTCTCGGGGTGCCCTCGCTCGCCGCGCTCGCCATCCTGCGTCACGATCTGTACGACGTGGACCGCGCCACCAGCGCCGTCGTCACCTGGGGCCTGGTGACCGCCGGGCTGCTCGCGGTCTACAGTGCCGCGTCCTTCACCGGCGGCCTCGCGCTGGGGCGGGGCAGCGCGATGGCGGCTTCTGCGGTGACGGCGCTGGTCGCCGTCGTACTGGTGCCGGTGAAGAACCGGGTGCGCCGGTCGGTGGACCGGCGCTTCTATCCCGTACGGGAACGGGCGCTGGCGGCGGTGAACGAGCTGGAACGCGAGGTGCACGCGGGACGGGCGCGGCCCGAGCAGTTGGAGGAGGTGCTGCGGGACGCACTGCGCGAACCGCGGCTGCGGGTCGGATATCTGCTGCCTGGCGGCACGGAGTTCCATGACACGGCCGGGGCACCGGTGGTCCAGGGCGCCGAGGTGCGGCTCGCCGGGCGCCCCATCGGGATCATCGACGGGCCGTGCCCGCGCGAGGTCGCGACCGCCGGCGCCCTGCTCGTCGAAACCGTACGGCTGCGGCTCGAACTCCACCGAGCGCTCGACGAGGTGGAGGCCAGCCGCAGCCGGTTGCTGCGGACCGGATACCGTGAGCGGCGCCGCCTGGAGCGGGATCTGCATGACGGCGCCCAATCGCGGCTGGTCAGCCTCGGCATGGCGCTGCGGCTCGCGCAACGCCATCTCGCCGACGGCAGCGTCGACGTCGACGGGCTCCTCGACCAGGCCGTGGCTGAACTGGGCACAGCAGTGGCCGAGTTGCGTAAACTGGCGCATGGCCTGCGGCCGAGCTCACTTGACGACGGGCTGGGCCCGGCCCTGGAGGCACTGGCGGCACGAGCCCCCGTGCGACTTGACTGGCGGCTGGACGGACGCCCGCTCCCGGACGACATCGCCACCACCGCGTACTACGTAGCCAGCGAGGCCGTCACCAACGCCGTCAAGCATGCCGAGGCCACCAGCATCGGAGTGGCCGTCGGCGGGAACGAGGACGGGGCGCTGTACGTGACCATCCGGGACGACGGGCGCGGCGGGGCCGACCCGGGCAGGGGATCGGGGCTGTCGGGGCTCAAGGATCGCGTCGCCGCACTCGGCGGACTGCTGCACATCACCAGCACCCCGGGTGGCGGTACGACCGTGGAGGCGGTGCTGCCATGCGCATCGTGATCGGCGAGGACTCCGCGCTGTTCCGCGAGGGCCTGGCACGACTGCTCGCGGACGCCGGGCACGACATCGTGGCCCGCGCCGCCGATGCGCCCACCCTTGTCACCGCCGTCACCGATCACCGCCCCGACCTGGCCGTCATCGACATCCGGATGCCACCGGATCTCACCGACGACGGCGCCCGCGCCGCCCGGCGGATCCGGGACGTCTTCCCCGACCTCGGTATCGTGCTGCTCTCCCAGCACATCGAGACCCGCAACGCCGTGGAACTCGTCACCAGCGGCCGTTTCGGCTACCTCCTCAAGGACCGCGTCTTCGACGTGGACGACTTCATCGACGCCCTGCGCCGCGTCGCCGCGGGCGGCTCCGCGCTCGACCCCGAAGTCGTGTCCCGCATGATCGGCACCCACCGCGACCCGCTCGCCGCGCTCACCCCACGCGAGCTCGAAGTGCTGGCCCTGATGGCCGAAGGCCGCACCAACCTCGGCATCGCGCGGCGACTGTGGCTGACGGAACGAACCGTGGAGACACACGTCGGCTCGATCATGACCAAGCTGGGTCTCACCACGAGCGCGGAACACAACCGCCGCGTCATGGCGGTACTCGCCTACCTCACCGCCCGAGACGGCCGATAGCAGGAGGCGACCGACGGGCACGACACTCCCGCGAGAGGCGATGGCGAGGCCGAGGATGCCCGATGGTCCAGGGCATGAAAGCCCACGCGGCCCGCCCGGCTGCACTGGACGCAGCGGATCTCGGTGCTGTGTGTGGGGACCGCGTCGGCCGGCGCCCCGTGGCCGGCCGCCCGAACGCCCGGACGCCTGGTCGTGGGTACGGGTATGGGAACGCCTCGCGCCCTCGGCTTCCGTGGTCCGGCTTCCCGGCGCAGCGTGTGCCAGCCTTCCGCGAACCGCGCACGGCGGCCGTGGCGGGAGAGCCAGCCCGGGTCACGCGATGGCCGGGTCCGACTCCTCGAGCACCGTCCAGGTCGGGCCGTCCGGGAGGGCCCGGCTGGCCGCGCCGATCCCCCGCAGCGGCAGGTGGACGGCCGCCGCGGCGGCCAGGGCGCACAGGAGCCAGGTGACGAACCAGGGCAGCCGGTCGGGCCCGAACCAGAGGACGGGTGCGGCGATCACGGTCGCGAGAAGGGCGCCGCCGAGGATGGGTACGTGCACCTGCGCGGAGAACTTGGCGGTGCGCGGCACGCGGCGGACGGCGCGGTCGGCTGCGCCGGGACTGGCGGCGCCCTTGAGGTAGGGGCGTGCCTCGTCCGGGTCCGTGAGACCCATGACCGTCTCGCCGTTGTCGGCGACGAACGCCGCGGGCAGTTCGTCCTCGATCAGCTTCCAGCGTTCCGGCCAGCAGAGCCATCCGTCCTGGCCGCCGAGGCGCTGGGCCGCCCGGCCCACCTCCGCGTTGGGGCCTGCGAGTCTGATCTCGCGTCCGCCCTCCTGGAGGACGATCCAGTGGAACTGTGTGACGTCCAACTGACCTGGTTTGTCTCCGCGCTTGAGGTAGCGCATCCGCACCGGCTCCCCGGCCCGGACGCGCACGGCGTGGAGCCCGCCTCGGCCCGCGTCCTCGGACAGCACACGCATCTTGGCGCGGAGGTCGGCCTGCCTGGTCTGGCGGCGGGCGAACTGGAGCGTCTTCGCCGTCAGGATGAAGATGAGGATGATCAGCACGCCGGCGAGCACCCCGCCGGTCCCTGCGGTCAGCCGGGTGAGGAAGAACGGCGTCACGATGAGGAGTACGGCACCTGTCGCGCGCCCGGCGTCACGGGCGGGCATCGGAAGCCGGCGCGGCACGGGTGGCGGTGAGGACGGCTTCGCGGCGGAGGGCCCCGGGCGCAGCGGCGGTGCCAGGCGGCAGGCGAGCGCCCAGGCCCCGGCGGCGGCCGCTGACGCCCCGAGCGCCGTCAGGATGTCCCACCGCGGGGCGGGCGCGTCGTAGCGCACGAAGACCAGCGCCAGGGCGACCGCGGCGCACGCCAGGGCGCCGCCGCCGAAGCCGCGGGTCAGCAAGGTGGAGTGTCGCATGGGCGTCCTTTGCCGGAGGTTGAGCCGGGTGGGGCACCGTCTCGCGAGGCTGGGTGGGCGTACGCCGACGGGCTTTCGGGCGAGGTGCGTGGGGGCGAAGAGAGCCGACGGCCGTGCGGTGCACCAGTGTCGTCGGTGATCCACTGCGAAGTAAAGGGCCGAAGCCGCCGCGTTCATCAGCGGCGCAGCGGGATGCAAGTCCCGTGTCCGTGACGTGGATTCGTCCGGGCGAGCCACCCGCGGCACCCACTCCTGCGCCCGATGCCGCGACCGGATAGGTTCGCCCGGCCGGGGGGCGAGAAGCGGTGACCCCGCTTCTCGCCCCCCGGCACAGATCGCCCCGCGCTCAGTAGGAGAACTGGCGGATCTGACCGTCGTACGCCCCGTACGCCCCGTACGTCCAGCCCGTGCGGGTCGCCGGGTCCAGTTGGACGGAGTTCATCACACCGCCGTGGACCAGGGGACCGCCGTGGCCCGTGATCTGGAACCCGGTCAGCGTCCGTATCACCTCGCCCGTCGTGACGTCGATGACGAGCAGCTGACCGGTGGCGTTGTTGTCCGTGACGACGGCGGTGCCGGAGCCGGCGTAGCTCGTGCCCTCCGGCGCTGTGAACGCCGCCACCGCGAGCCCGTTGGCGCCGTCCACCGCCATCCCCGTGGCGGGGCCGCGCCGTACCGCCACCGGGTCGTCCGTCTCGCCGGTCGCCACGTCGAGCGAGCCGAGGACGCTGGTCGGGACGATCTTGGTGCTGATCGCGGTGGCCGACAGGTTGTAGAGCGTGCCGGCGCCGTCGGAGCCGAAGCCGTTGCTGCAACCGGACATGGTCCCCACGAGGCTCACGTTGCGGGTCTGCGTGTCCACGCGCGGGATCTGCACGCCGCCCAGGCAGAGGGCGATGGGGGCGCCCTTCGCCAGGTAGACGTCCCCGGTTGAGGAGTCGATGTCAAGGAGGCTGTACGAGCCCTTGGCGACGCCCGGCAGGTCGGCGGGGATGGGATCCTCGGTGGTGCCGTCCTTCAGGTCGACGGGCAGCACCAGGTCGGTGTTGTCGGTGCCGCCTCGCAGCAGCAGCGCGCCGCGGGCGCGGGCGGCGTCGACGCGTCCGACGACGAAGCGGTAGTCGGCCGCCGCGAGCGTGGTGCGTCCGACAAGGGTGTTGCGGGCGGTGTCCCAGGTTTCCACCTGCACGTCGCCGTCCGGCGTCGCCTGGTGCACGACGAGCGCGCGGTGCGTGGCGGGTGCCGCGCCGAGGACCTCGTACTCCGAACCGTCGCCGCCGTCCGAGGCGATGACCGGGCCGTAGATCCCGGTCCTGGTGGAGTAGTGCCGGATCTCGGTGGTGCCGGAGACGGTCCGCAGTGCGGCGACGGAGTCGTCGCCCGCAGCGGCGAAGGACAGCACCGTGCTTCCGTCCGGGGCGAGGCCGTCGTCGACCTCGAGGGTGGACACGGGCGACGCCTGGCCGATGACCCGGTGTCGGCTGTCCAGGGCCATGACACGCAGGCCGTAGACGGTGGAGGTGGAAAGCCCCAGCCGCAGGGCGTCGAGGTCGACGGTGCCCTTGGTGGCGGTCAGGACGCGGTGTGCGCTGGAGGGCGTGTCGACGCCGTTGTCGTCCAGGGCCGTGCCGTTGGCGTTGGTGAAGGTGTTCAGCGAGTTGTGGAGCGTCGGGGCGGGCGCGGCGAACTCCACCTGCGCGTACTTCGCCCCCGGGATGTCGCGTACGTCGTACCTCAGGGTGAAGCCGGCCTTGGCGCGGGTGACCACGGCACTGTGCGCGGGGACACCCTGCTGTCCGGTGACCAGCGGCGCCTGCGGGCGCTGCTCGGCGGTTTCGCCGTCGACGCGGACGGGGGCGAACTCCCCGTAGGTGGTGAGGGCGGGGTTGCCGCCGAATCCGGCCTGGGCGATGCCGATGCCGTAGAGGCCACCCCCGGCGCCGAACGCGTCGGCGGGGACGGTGACCGTCCCGGAAGTGGCGGTCAGGGACTGGTGCCACGCGGCGCTGAACAGCGGCGCGAGGGCGGGGTTCCAGTGGCCGACGGTGGACACGACGAGTTGCGGGTCGTTGAGCTTGGCGACGCCGGTCAGGTCGTAGGTGACGGTGACCGCGTTGCCGACCTTCACCACCGCGGGGGCCTTGGGCGCGGTGCTCTCCACGTAACGGCCGTCGCTCGGGCTGACGGTGAGGGTGCGGCGCACGGTAGCCTGGGTCCGGCCGCCGGTCAGGACGCGGTAGGTGGCGGTGATCGTGCGGTCGGAGTCGGAGACGACCGGGAGTCCCGCGGCGTCCAGCAGCTCCGAGGGCGTCACCCGGATCGCCGGGGTGGCGGAGCGCCAGGTCCGCGCGCCCACGGTGAGCGTGTACGTGGGGCTGGTGCCCTTGGGGAGGCCGGTGACGTCACCGGCGAAGGTGACCGGGCCCACCAGGCCCATGCCGTTGCCGCCGGAGGCCATGTCGCCGAGGTCGATGTGGTTGGGGTCGGTCGTCTCCAGGAACTGCCCGCCCAGGCCGGCGTTGGTGACCCGGTGGGCGACCGACAGCCGTACGGCCGCGGTGGCGCCGCCGCGGTGCCCGAGGACGTCCTCGACGGCGGCGGTGACGTCGATCTGCCGGCCGACGTTGAGCTCGCGGTCGATCTGCGCCGGGGTGGCGACCTCACGGCCGGTCCGCTTCAGCACGTCCCGTACCTGTGCGGGCGTCAGGTGGTGTCCGGCAAGACCGGCGGCCTGGAGCACGACGGCGGCGGCCGCGGCGATCTCGGGTGCGGACGCGGACGTGCCGCCGTTGAGGACGGGGGTGACGGACTGTGCGTCGCCCCGCTCGGTGTGGGTGAAGGCGACGATGTTGTCGCTGGGCGCCGAGAGGTCGATACGGGTACCGAAGCCGGAGGAGAAGGTGCCGAAGCCGCTGATCCGGGTCTCGGCGGTGGTGGCGGGCCCGGTCCGGGAGGCGAGCGTGTCGTCCAGGGTGGTGCCGCCGGCGGCTATCGCACCGCTGTCGGGGACGCGTGACGGGGTGGTGGAGTAGGCCACGTCGTTGATGTCGGTGGCCGACTTGTCGTTCTTCACGGTGTCGGTGGGCGTGCTGCCGCCGTCGGGGCCGACGGCGGCCGGGGTGTAGAGGCGTGTTCCGTCGTTGGAGGAGATCACCACCACGACGTGGTCCTTCTGGACGATCGAGGCGACGACGGACCGTATGTACGGGTCGTCCTCGAGGTAGCGCCCCGGGAAGCCCTGGGCGTCGGTGCCGAAGCCGAGGCTGGCGGTGATGACGTCCGGCTTGGGCGACTGGTGGGCGGCGGCCAGGAGCGCGGTCGCGATCTGGTCCATCGTCGGCTGCTGCGGGACGACGAGGCGGTAGTCGGCGCCGGGGGCGACACCGAGCAGGTCGGTGTAGTCGCTTCCGGTCCGGTCGGGGCGCTGCCGGTCGTGAGCGAGGGGCGCCATGACGCTGAAGTCGAGGAGGACTTCGCCGAGGCCGGGGTCCTGGTCCTTGGTGGACGCCGAGCCGCTGAGGCTCCCGTCGGGAGCCGCGACGTAGGCGGGGATCAGCGGCATGGAGGGGAGGTCGAGGTAGCGCTGACCGTCCTTGAGGACGGTGGTCGGGCCGTGGCCCTGCACGTACGGGTCACCGGCGTCGGCCATGGCCTGGTCGGTGAGGTCGCCGATGGAGACGTTGGTGATGGTCCGACCGGTGCCGGGTTGCTGCCCGTAGCGGCCCTGGAGGATGTCGAAGGCGCCCACCGCGTTGACGCCGCCGGCGTTGAGGAACGCCTGGGCGGAGTTGGTGAGGGCGAAGTTGGTGGGGAGGGGGGAGGCGCCCGGCGCGGTCGCCGGCGCGTGCTTCGCGGACGCCCTTGCGGTGGTGGGCAGTTGCCGCCCTCCGGTGTTCATGGTGTTCACGTAGCGGTTGGGCTCGGCACCGGCGATCCCCGGCGTGCCCTGGAAGGCGCGGGCGACGGCGGCGGAGTCGCGGTTCCCGGTCCGTACGACGTAGGTGCGCGACAGGTCGGCCGCGTCATCGCCCAGGCGCGTGCGGGCGGTTGTGGTCATCGACTCGGTGGCCGCGGCGGACAGGGAGGGGAAGAGCGGCTGGAGCGAGGTGGCGCCGACCGCGTTCAGCTTCTTGTTGACGGCGGCGCTGCTGGTCCCGGGGGCGTGGGCCTGAGACCTGTTGCCCGGCAGCTTGCGGCCGGTCACGGCGGTCTGCGGGGAGAGGGTCACCAGCACCTGGCCCGGGACGACGCCGGAGCGCTGGGCGGGCAGCGCCTTCTGCGGCGACGCGTCACCGAGGGGCGTACGGCCGGCGGGAACGGGAGCGGCGGAGGCCGGGAGCGCGGCGGTGAGGGCCAGGAACACGACGGACGTGACGGATACGGCTCCGAGCCGTCGTCTTCCGTGCGGATGGGCACGCGACATGGGACACCTTTTCAGCGGGGCGAGGGTGTGCGGGGGGACACACCGTGGCGCGCTGACGCCCACCTCAACGCAGGGCAGCGCGCTCGTTGCTGGAAGATGTCAAGTGCGGCGGATGAGCCGCAAGGTGGGAAAGGTGGCCTACCTCCGCCAGGTGGCCGGTTGGTGCCACGGAGGTGTGGGAGCGGGCATGGATTTTAACGTTCTGGGGTTCACGGCGGACGCGGAGCGCGTATATACGGCGCTGGTGGGGATGCCGCGGTGCACGGCGGCGGAGGTCGCGGACGCGTGCGGCCTTGCCGCGCCCGCGGCGGGGAAGCTGCTGTCCGGCCTGGTCAGGGACGGCCTGGCGGTGCGCAGCGCGGGGCGGCCGCCGAGGTTCTCCGCCACGGCTCCCGATGTCGCGGTCGGCGCGCTGATCCACGAACGCGAGCAGCAGCTCGGCGAGGCGCGGGCGCTGGTGCAGCGGCTCGTCGAGACCCACCGGGAGGCGGGCAGGATCAGCCACCCGGACATGGCCGCGGAACTGCTCACGGACCGCGAGGACATCAGCAAGGCCGTGCACCGGCTGACGACCGGGGCGCGCCGCGAGGTGTGCGCCTTCGACCGTCCTCCGTACGTCGACCGGCCCGGCAGCAACCTCGATGGCCAACTGGAGCGGCAGCGGACCGGGGTGACCCACCGGGTGATCTACGACCGCGAGGCGGTGGCGTGGCCCGGCAGGCTGCAGGACGACATCATGCCGAGCATGCGGGCCGGGGAACAGGCCCGGATGCGGCCGGAGTTGCCGCTGAAGCTGGTGATCAGCGACAGCCGGGCGGCGATCATCCCGTTCAGCCTGGCGCCGGGCGGTCAGTCCGCGGCGTACCTGATCCATCCGTCGCCGATGCTGGTCGCTCTGCAGTCGCTCTTCGAGGCGCAGTGGGAGCGGGCGATCCCGCTGGGGGAGGCGGCGCCCACGACTTCGGCGGAACCGGGGCAGCCGGACGCGGAGACGCTGGCCCTGGTCAGCCTGCTGGCTTCAGGGCTCACGGACGCGGCGATCGCCCGCACGCAGGGCTGGAGCGCCCGGACCACGCAGCGGCGCATCCACCGCCTGATGACGGAACTCGGGGCGTCCACCCGCTTCCAGACCGGACTGGCGGCGGCGCGGCGGGGCTGGCTCTGAGCCTTAGACCGCGGGCGTAATTCCCTTGCCGAGGGTCGCGGCCCGGTGGCACGGCGGAAAGGAGAAGCTGGTACGGGTGTTGTGCCCATGCTGGGGCCGCGTCGTTTGCCGGGGGCTGTGGGTGGGTGGATAGTGCCAGAGGTGCGTCCGATGGTTGGGGCGACGTGGCCGTGTGGTGTCCCGGTCTGCGCCAGGGGCGGCGGGTACCGGCGCCGGGGTGTGCGTGGTCTCGCCGTGAACGCTGCGCGTGACGGGATGATGCCCCCGCACATCACGCCCGCGAGCGCCGCCCGGTCTGGCACGCGTAGGCGTCCGGGCAGGTCAGTAGCCGCGGTCGTAGATCGCCCGCAGCCACGGTTCGCGACGGCGGGTATGCGGGCCAGTGTGTACGGGAAAAGCGGCGCGGAATGGCCGCAGGGGCATCGGCGGGTGTGGTGGCAGGGGATCGTCGCGTTCCACGCCTTCAGGTAGTCCTCCGGCGTGACGGCAGGCGGTGATCCCCGGCGCTGCCACGTACTCGACTTTCCCGGTGTCGGCCGTCCCCGACGACGGCGTCGAAGCCGTCGGCAATCGCGCCCCACTGATCTGCTGGGTCGAGCGAGAGCCCTGCGATCGCAGCCTGCCGTTCTACTTATGGCGCCCTCGGGGCCGTCCCGACCATGGGCAGGTGGACACCCGATGGCGACCGCGTCCTCCCTATGGCGAACCCCATCGGCCCCAGCCGTCGTCGGCTACGTCAGCGCGGCCGTAGGGCAGAGCCCCGTCCTGCAGATCAACAGGCTGATGCGGACCGCCGTTTCCGAGGTCGGCCCGCTGCCTTGCAGTAGCCGGGGAAGGGGGTGTTCCGCCGACCGTGGAGACGCAAGCCAGTAGCCTGATCGAGCGGAGTTCGTGAGACATGGGGGTGGTGAGTGCAGGCGCCTGCGACCGTCGTGCAACTCGTTCTGCTCGTTCTTCTGGTGCTGCCCGGGGTCACCTATCAGTTCGTCCGGGAACGCCGCCGTGGTCCGGTGCCCGGTGAGCGTGATCTGGGTGAGCGGGTGTTGCGGGCGATCGTCGCGTCGATCGCGCTGGACGCCCTGTACGCAGTGGTGGCGGGGCCGGCGCTGGTTCGCCTGGCTCGAGGCGCCGGCGGTGGCTGGGACGGCTTCGTGGACCGGCCGCGAGTGGTCGGCTTCGTCGCCGTGGTGCTGTTCCTCGTCGTGCCGGCCATGGCGGCGGTCACCGTTTCCCTGGTGGATCGGCAGCGGCGCAAGGCTCGGTTCCTGCGCACGCCCAGCGCCTGGGACCACGCATTCCGCGACCGCGAACCATGCTTCGTGCGCGTGCGGCTCAAGGACGGCAACTGGGCGGGCGGCTGGTACGGGAACCGGTCGTACGCCTCCTCGTACCCCCACCCGGCCGAGCTGTACCTCGAATCGGCGCGCGTGATGGGTGCCGACGGGGCGTTCGGCGTGCGCGTGCGCGGGACGGCGGGCCTGCGGCTGCGGGCGGAGGACTTCGACGTGCTGGAGTTCGTCGAACCCGGAGAACCGGTGACCGTGCCGGAGGAGGAGCGATGATGGTGCACGAACCCGTGCCCCCGCCCGAACCCGATCTCTCGCCAGAAGAGTTGGCACTGCTGCAGGAGGTCGCGGAACGCGGCTACACCCCGAAACGCACGGTCGCCGAACCGGATGAGGCGCCTGGCGGCCCGGCCGGCACCTCGAACGGCAACGAGGACTGACGGGTGGGAGGCGGGCCCGTGAACGGCCTGGCCGAGCGGTTCTGGGAGGCGTTCCACGTGGCCCGGCACAGCGCGGACCCCGCGTCGGTCGAGAAGGCGATCGACCTCGGCCGTGCCGTGCTGGCCGCGGAGGACGTGGCCGAGCGCCGCTTGGTCCTGTCCAATCTCGGGGGCCTTTTGCAGACCCGCTACCACCAGACCGGCGACTTCGAGTTCCTGCAGGAAGCCGTCCGCATGGTCACGGAGGCTTACTTACTGGCATACGAAAGCCCGGAGGACTCGGCCAGCTACGCCAACAACATCGGCATGCTGCTGCATACCGCGTTCGGGCAGAACCAGGACCGTGGAACCCTGGCTGACGCGCTGGAGTGGAGCCGGACGGCCGTTGACGAGGAACCGTCCACGGAGAAGGCGTTCTACCTGGGTAACCTCATTGTCGCGCTGCGGACGGCGTTCACTGTGACGCAGGACCTCGCTTCCCTGGCTGAAGCCGTGGAGCATGCGCGGGCCGCCGTCGAGTGCTCTCCCGATGACGTGCTTACCGCGAGGAGTCTGCACTTCCTTGCCGTGGTCCTGCGCGACTGGTCCCATGAGACCGGGGAGACCGGTGTCGTGGAGGAGGCTGTCGACGCCGCGCGGCGAGCGGTGGAGCTCACGCCGGCCGGGTCGTCCGACGTGCTCGACCGGTTGAAGAACCTCGCGTACCTTCTCGACGACCGCTACCAGGCTCGCGGAGCGCGGGATGATCTGTCCGAACTGCTTCGGGTCCGGCAGACGCTGGTGGCCCACACCCCGGTCACCGATCCGCGGCACTCGCAGAACCTCGTCGAGCTGACGACCACGGAACGAGACTGGGCCGCGCTCACCGGCGAGCGCCCGAAAGGGACCCCCGACTGGGAACGCGCCGACACCGAAGCCGAAGCGTGCGGCCGCTACGCCGCCGAGTTCGAGCTGACCCGGGACTCGGCCCTGCTCGAGCGGGCGATCGAGCTGGGACGCTCGGTGGTGGCGGCAACCCCTGCCGGGCACCCACGCCGCGGTGTGCGGCTGGACCACTTCGCTGCGGCGCTGGCCACTCGCGGTGAAGCGTTCGGGGACCGCGTCGCGCTCGCGGAGGCCGTCGTGATCGAGCGGGAGGCCGTCGCGTGCACATCCGCGGGGAATCCGCGGCGGGTCCAGTTCATGGGCAACCTCGCCGTCAACCTGCACGCGTTGTTCCATGCAACAGGAGAGCTGGCTCATGTCATGGACGCGATCGACGTTGCCCGCCGTGCCGCTGAGGTCACGGCAGGGCAGGACCGCCACCCGTATGTACTCGAGATCCTCGCCGCCGTGCTGCACACCCGGTTCCGGGTGACCGGTGAACTGCAGGTTCTGTCGGAGGCGGTCGACCGCGCGCGGGAGTCCGTCCGCCTCGGCGCGAGCCTCGTCCCCGGGCAGGCCCGGCGGCTCTCGAACCTTGGCGCCATACTGTCGGACTGTTTCGTCAGGACGGGCGAGGCGGGCGTGCTCGACGAGGCGATCGACGCGCACCGCGCGGCCACGGATGTGACGGCGGACGGCGACCCGGACCGGGCTGTGCGGCTGGCTAATCTCGGCGGTGTGCTGGAGAAGGCGTATGAGAAGTTCGGCGACCGGAACGCGTTGCGGGACGCCATCGCCGCGCGGCGCGCGTCCGTGGCCGCGACTGCGGAGGACAGCCCGCACTGGCCTCGGTACACCTCGAGCTTGGCCGCTGCGCTCGGCGACTGGTGCACGAACCCCGTCGCGCCCGCCGTCGCGCGACGGGACCCGCCGGATCCGCAGGTCCTCGCCGAGGCGGTCGGCCTGGCCCGGAGTGCGGCGCGGAGGCCCGAGCAGGACGCCTATTGGCGGGCGAGTTCACTGACCCGGGTCGCCGACGTGCTGGCGCTCGGCTTCCGGCACTTCGGCGACGGCGACGCGCTGGCCGAGGCACTCGGCTGCTATCGGGAGGCCGCGGCGTCTGCCGGATCGCCGACGGCGAGTCGGGCGGAAGCGGCGGACCGGTGGGGCGCTCTGTCAGCCGAGGCGGGGCAGTTCGACGTGGCCGCCGAGGGGTACGCCGCCGCGGTCCGGCTGCTGCCCCGGCTTGCCGGGCGCCGCCTGGGCCGCGAGGACGCCCAGTACTGGCTCGGCCGGTTCGCCGGGGTTGCCGCCGACGCGGCTGCGTGCGCGCTGGCCGTCGGCGACGAGGTGAGCGCGGTGACCCTGCTTGAATCCGGGCGCTGCGTGCTCGCTGCCCAGGCACTCGACAGCCGCAGCGATCTTTCCGGTCTGCGCGAGCAGGCACCCGAGCTGGCCGAGCGCTTCCGGACGCTCACCGCGGAGTTCGAAACCGACACCACGAGCGACCGCGTGGCGCTCGCCGACGAGCTCGACGCGGTGACCGACCGGATCCGTGCGCTGCCCGGGATGGAGCGGTTCCTACGGCCGCCGCTGCTCACCGACCTCACCGCGCAGGCGCACGAGGGCCCGATCGTGTACATCAACGTCAGCCGGTACCGGTGTGACGCGCTGATCGTCACTGCGGACGGGGTCCGGTCACGCGCGCTGGACGGTCTGAGCGAAGAGACCGTGAGTCACCGCGTACGCGCTCTGCACACCGCGTTCACGGAAGGGCGGCTGATCGCCGAGCAGGCGATCCATGACACGCTCGAGTGGCTGTGGGACACCGTCGTGGGCCCTGTGCTGGGCGAACTGAGGCTGACGGCGGAACCGGCGGCGGATGGTCCGTGGCCAAGGATCTGGTGGGCCCCGGTCGGATCGCTCAGCCTGCTCCCGCTGCACGCGGCGGGCCACCACCGCGACGGCGGACCTGTGCTCCTCGACCGCGTCGTCTCCTCGACGACGCCGACGATCCGCGCCCTGGGGCACGCCCGCGCGGGCCGCCGCGACGACCGGAACGAGCCGCGGCTGCTGGTGGTCGCGATGCCGCACACTCCGGACGCCCCGGACCTGCCCGGTACACAGGCCGAAGCAGACCACCTGGCCGCTCTCATACCCGGCGCCACGGTCCTGGTCGGCGCGGACGCGACTCGTGACGCCGTTCTCGACGCATTGCCGGCCAGTGGCTGGGCGCACTTCGCCTGCCACGGGTACAGCGACCCGGACAACCCTTCGGACAGCCACCTCGCGCTGCACGACCACGATCGCACGCCGTTTCGGGTGTTGGACATTTCCGGGCTGCGCCTGCGGAACGCGGAGTTCGCTTTCCTGTCGGCCTGCGATACGGCCCGCACCACCGCGCGCCTGTCCGACGAGGCGATCCACCCGTTGGCGGCTTTTCAGATAGCCGGGTTTTCCCAGGTGGTCGGCACGCTCTGGCGCGTCGACGACGCCGTGGCACCAGCCTTCAGTCAGCAGATCTACGGCGAGTTGATCGCGGATCGATCCGGTGCGTTGTGCGCGTCGGCGGCGGTCCATCGCACGGTCAGGCGGCTGAGGACGAAGTATCCGAACCTGCCGTCGGTGTGGGCCGCGCACGTCCACGCGGGCGCCTGATTTCGCACTCCGTCGTATCGGCGGTTGACCCGCAGTCGACTCGGCCGACTGCGTCGGTAGCTGTCTGTCATCGGCATCCGCTCGTGGCTCCCCTTTGTGTCAAGCCGTGGGATCGGTTTTGATCTCGGGCCAGATGAGCCGCTGAACGAGGTGCGGACCGCCGCCACACGGGCCTTCGAGGTCGTGCTCGGCGCTGCAGGCGCCACGTATGAGACCGGTGTTTTCACGAGGACGGTGCCGACCGGCCAGAGCCGCAGGCCGCGCCGTTCAGCCGGGCGCCGGGACAAGAGTGCACTCATATTCCCTCAGGACACTCCAGACCGACCACCGGTTGCACCCCTTTGCCAGGCGCCCGAAGGGAAACCCGGAAGGTGAGCATGGTCTGACCCACCAGCCCACACCTCGCGACCCACGCGTCGCGCCCCGCCGTCCGAGGTTGCACCCGGTTTGTCCGGCTCTTCAGCGGCCGCATGCGTCAGCAGGGCACAATCGCGGTGACGGCGGCCCCGGTTGCTGGAGACGGAGTACCCGCGGGGTGAGATGCGGGCTTCCGGCTTCTCCGTTCAACCCCTTCGTGCCGCTGATCAACGAGTTGGCGGCGAACGACGAGGAGTGACCTGGCAACGGTTCCCCCTCGCCGTCCGTTGTCACGCGATCAGTCGACCAGTTGCTCAGTGGGTGTGTCGGGAACGATGGTCGGCCCACCGATGTCGGCTCGTCGGCCGTCGACGCGGCCTTGCCAGTAGCCCGTACCCTTGAACTTCGTGGGCCGAGTCTTGCCCAGCTTGGGATAGCGGTCGTTCAGATGTGCGGTCACCAAGGTCGACCGGTCGGCGAGGACCAGGGCCACACTGCGACTCGACCTTTCCGTGCCCTCCGCTGCCTTCTGTTCGTGCTCGGCGGATGCCCGCGCCGCCTCATGCGCGGCCTTGACCCGGTCGGTCACCTCACGGATGAACCCGAGCATCCAGGAACGCTTGTAGGCGCGCGCGTCCTCCGCCGCCGGTCGGTGGAGGCGGTCGGCGCGGTCGGCTCCGTCCAGCATCTGCAGCCTCAGGCTGGCGAACAGGACCTCGCTCGCTTGGATGTCGCCTTCGAAACCGAAGAGGTGGACCCGGTGCCGGTGCGTCTTGCCTCCGGGATAGACCGAACGGCAGCGCATGGCCCCGGCGATCCAGCTGAGCAGCCGTCGCATCTCCTTGGCGTAGGGCGGGTGGACCTCGACGACCTTGTCCATGGGTCCTGCGGGTCGGTCCAGGTCTTCGAGCATGGCCTGTTCGATGCCGTACTTGGCCATGAGTTCCGTGGCCTTGGCGAGGAAGGCGCGGGCCTCCTCCTCCGTAGCGGCCTGGTCCTCCGCCTTACGGAGCAGGGCCCGGACCTTGCCGAGTAGTTCGGGCGGAAGGGCGCCGTTCGCGGTGCGGCGGGGGGAGGTGGCACCACCCGGGCCCGGGGAGTGGATCCCGCCGGGACCGGTGTCGGAACCGGGGCCCTTCTTTCCGTCGGACCCGGTGGTCCCGTCCGCGTTGTCCGAGCTCTCCTCCTCATCGGCCAGGAGGTCGGCGAGGTCCTCCGGGTCGGGAACCAGGTCCGCCAATGCGGCCAGGGCCCAGCGCCGGTAGGCCTTGGCGTCGTCTTCGCGCACATGGGCGCGGACCGAGCGCAGGGTGCGTACTGTTCCGTCCGGGTGAACCGTCAGGAACTCCAGCCTGGCATGGCCGAGTTGTGCCAGCGCGAGAAGCGCGCACAAGTCGAAGGCGCTGTCCGGCTCATACGGGACGTCGATGCCGGGATGGGGATACCAGTCCGCCGACTCGTCGGCCTCGTCGAAGAATCCCTCGAACAGCGAGGGGCCTGGGACCGTCACGTTGTCGTCGCCCGTCCGGACGCGGACGACGGAGGCCGACGGCCGTCCCGAGTAGGCGAGGGCGGCGGCCTTCTCTTTCGGGGAGGTGACGATGTGGTACCAGACGGGCACGGAACCCCGCATCCCCTGCCAGGTCGTCTCTCCCCGCTCGTGGTGCTCACGCGCCTGCCGTACCAAGTCCGCGCTGGGGGCCCCGTCGCACCAGGCGTCCTCGTCCGATTGCACCTGCCAGTCGAGGAACATGTCCAGGTAGTCAGAGGCATTGCGGTGTGCGTCAGGCCGACTGCCGTTCAGGAGCGCGCGTTCGCAGGCGGAGAGCGCGTCGACGACGGGCTGCAGCACCAGCATGGCGTAGCGCTTGACGGTCTCGGACAGCTCCGCCAGGAAGGCCCGTGTGGCCTCGGACCCGGTTGCCTGCTGGGCTTTGCGCCACGCTTCGAGCTGGTCGGTGCAGGCCTGCTGTTCCGCCAGCCACCTCAGGTGTCCCGCGCCCTGAAGATGCTCCTCGCGCAGCAGAACGGCGTCCTCGACGGCGGCGGCCGTTCGGGGCGACCTGAGCACCGCGTGGGCGAGCAGTCTCAGCGGTTCGGGTTCCGAGGCGAAGAACTCCCCAGGCGTGACGAGCGTACGACCGTGCTGTCTAGGCGCCTGCTCGGGCTCGTCGATGTCGCCGTTCCAAGGAATCTCTGCGGACCAGCGCGAGCGCCACTCGGCGAAGTCCCGTGCGGGATCACCGGTGCGCGGCTGATGCCGTCTCCACCACCACAGGGCCATCTCCTCCCATGCGGCGGCGTTCCACGACCAGACGGCCTGCTCACCGCAGGTCGCCAGCCGCGAACGGAGCGCTCGGGCTGCGCCCGTCAGGTCGTGGCGGTGCCCGCCCGGAATCAGGCGCTCGAGCAGGCGAACCGTCTCCGTCACAGGGCGGGCGCGCGCCTCGTCCGTGGCCACCCTGGCCACGGTGACTGCCGCGGCTAGGCGCCGCTCCCCGAGATCGGCTGGTAGCAGCTTGTACAGATCCGGGCCGGCGCTCTCAAGCACGTTGGCAAGGTCCTGGATCCTGCTTTCGATCCACTCCTTACGCGCCTGCCGGAACTCCACCGCCGAGGGTCCGTCTGCGCGGTTGTCCGTCATATTTCCCCCCACCTATGTATGAGTGATCATCTTAAGAAGGCGCACGTAGGCATTCACAACCCTCCGGCGCCAGTGGTGCTCGTGGACGGCGGCAAGCAGCACCGGTCGCGACAGGTGGGAGAGCAGCAGTCGTGGTCTGGCAGTGAAGGCGCGGTCCCGGCTGGTGGCGGTCTTGTACACCCAGGGTCATGCCCACTCTTGTGCCGTCGTCCCTGTGCCCGGGTACAGCAGTTATGGGCTGTCACGTGCGGGGCATGTTGGCCCGGGGGTGGATGGGCGCTGTCGTCGGGCATGGCGATTCGCCCCGTCTGCGTCCGCACAGGGTTGACTCGTGCCGCCGCTTCGGCTTGCACCCGCAGGCGATGTGCATGACCTTTGCTGACTACGTCGGCATGGGTCATCTGCCGGACGGTGAGGAACAGGGCGTGCCCTATCACCGCAGCCGTAGGGCTCCAGGTGCGCGGTCCTGGAAGATCTCGATCAGCCAGTCGAAGACGGTGGTTCCGCGTTCTTCGCGTGCCGCTGCCAGGTCGGCGCTGACAGCGGGACGGTTCGTAGGGTGGCACTTTGACAGGCGAAGTTCCAACTGGCGCACTGTTTCGGGGTAGCCGAGGTGCTCACGGGATACGGCATGGTCGCGCCATTCGACGATGTACTGGTCGACCTCGGGGTGCCCAGGTCCGCCGCTGAGGCAGTCTGCGAAGGCGTTGAGGTTGCGGCCGAAGTACAGGCGTCCGGTGCCGTCGAACGCGTCCATGAGGACCTGCCAGAAATCCTCCAGCGTTCTGATCCGAGTTCCGTCCAGCACGAAGGTTGCCGTCACGATCGGCAGGATACGTCCCCCTCAAAGTCACGCTCACCCTGGTTGGAACCTCATGTTCAGGCACCGCCTCGCACGAGTTCGCCGGAACACGTGCGTTGTGCCGGACGACTCGCTCGAGACGATGGCGGCGTTGTACTTCTCCTTGCCTACGGTCAGGAATCTGGAGGGGAGAGGTTCGGCGCCGTGCCAGTTGAGTTCCTTGTAGCCGGGTTCGTCGATGCGTAGCAGGTCGACGCGACCGTGGCAGGCGATCGTCTTGCTGCAGGCCTGTTTCAGCCGGCTTGTGGTGCGCGTCTTTACGCGCGGTCCGCGCACCGGCTTGATTGCCCTCGCCCTCCACGGGGCCGTGGCGTCATGTCCTGAGTCGGCCAGCCCCGCAGGGGCTGCTGCGCCGGTTGCGTGTCGGTTGGTTCAGGCGGGCTGTGTCGGGGGCTGGTTGAGGCTCTCGGGGTGTGCGGCCGCAGCCGGCCCCCACCTTCCGAGGGCGGAACTGTCGGGACGTGCTGGGTAGGACGGCGGCGTGTCTGGCGGTGTCCGCGGGTGCGGGTGGGGTGCTTGTGTGGTGGCGGATGCCCGCGGTGGGGTGGCGGGGCGATCCAGATCCTCCTCTGGTGCGGGTGGATGCGTCTCGCACCTCTGGCACTGTGGCGGTCGGGGTGGCGGCGGGTGGGCCGGGTCCCGTCGTGCGGCACGCCATACGTGATTGTTTTCCGGGGTGGGGGAGGCTGGCGGGCTGGGCCGTAGCGGGAGGTGTTTGCTGTGATGCCGTGGCGGGGTGGGCATGACGGTGAAGGGCATTTCCGCGGGGAACTACCCCTATTACCGGCGCAATATCGCCAAGTGCGATGGGGCGTGCGGTGGTGGGGTGGCGGTGTCCTCGAGCACGCCCGGGGTGCCGGTGGGGCGGTGGCATGGGCGGGGCGCGGCCGTGCTGGGGCTTGCCGGTGAGGTGAGCGAGCCGCAGATGCGGGCGTTGTTCGGGCTGGGGATGCACCCGGACGCCGAGGCGATCCTGACGCGCGAAACACGGGCCGGCGCGTCGAAGAAGCGAGCGTGGGATGCGGCGAAGCTGGGCCCTGCGCTACCGGAGCTTGCCGAAGGGACCCCGCTGGACCGGCAGATCGAGCAGGTGCTGCAGCACGAGAGTGAGCAGTTGTGCCGGCCGCTGACCGGGACCGAAACGAAGAACCTGAAGATGCAGGTTGCAGCGCAGGCGTTCCGCGCCGAGTACCGGCGGGCGCCGGATGACGGGAAGGAACTCGCCCGGTTCCTGGCCTCGCGCACCGGAAAGCAGCGCCAGGCGCGTACCGGGTATGACCTGACGTTTTCCAGCGAGGAGTTGTCGCTGCTGTTCGCGCTGGGCGACGAGCAGGTGCGCCAGGTCGTGCTGGAGGTGCTGTCGCAGGCCAGGACCGAGACGGTCGCGTGGATCGAGGACCATGCGCTGGCGGTGCGGAGAGGGACCGGCGGGACGGCGCAGCTGCAGGCCAGGCCCGGTGTGCTGGCGACGGTGTATCTGCACTACGAGTCCCGGGCTGGGGACCCGATGCTGCACGAGCATGTCGTGATCAGCCCGCGCGTCCAGGGCCCGGACGGGAAGTGGCAGAACCTCGATGCCCGCCTGCTGTACCGGGAGATCGTTTCGGCGTCGGAGCTGTTCAACCAGCGGTCCCTGGAACTGATCTGTGGGCGGTTGGGGTTGCGTACCGAGCCGGTGGAAGTGACGGCCGGGCAGCGCCCGGTGATGCAGCTCGTGGGCATCGACGTGCGGCTGCGGGAGCTGTTCTCCCAGCGCGGGAGCGCGATACGGGAGGTGGTTGAGGAACTGGAGGCGGACTACCGGCACCGTCATGGCCGGCAGCCCGGTCTGGCTGCTCGCAAGGGGCTGCAGGAGCGGGCGCGGGTCTCTACGAAACAGGCCAAGCGAACAGCGCGGTCGCTGGACGATCTGCTGGCCGGCTGGCGGCGGCGGGCGATCGCGGCCACGGACCAGGCGACGGTGGACGGTGTTGTGCGGGCGGCGCAGGCCGCAGCGCGCACCGCCGGTGAGGCAGCCACTGCGCGCGGCGCCGGTGGGGCAGCCGCCGGGATGGCTGCCGACCCGGAAGGGGCTTCCGGCGCCGCCGGTGAACATGCTCCCGGTACGGGGGCGGAGGTCGTAGGGGCGGGTGGTGACGGTGTGGTGGAGGTGGATGTGGTGGGGGCGGCGGCGGTGGTGCTCGCGGAAGTGTCCGCGTACCGCACGACGTTCCGTCGTCGGCATGTGCTGGCGGAGGCCCGCCGGTATCTCATGCGGACGCTGGCGGGGGCGACCGCGCCGGTGGGTGTCGCTGATGCGATCGCCGACCGGGCGCTGGCCGGGGCGGAGTGTGTGGAGCTGACTCCGCCCGATCTTCATCCCGGGCTGCCGGAGCTGACCCGCGCGGACGGCGAGAGCGCCTACCGGGGGATCGGGTCGCGGACCTACACCACCGCCTCGCTGCTGGCGGCCGAAGAGCGGCTGGTGGCCGCAGCGGGCAGGGGTGTGGTGGCGCCAGTCGGCCGGGATATTTTCGCCCGGGTGGCCGCGGAGCACGGTGGCGGGCTGGATGCCGGGCAGCGTGAGCTGGCCGCGGCTTTCGCGACCTCGGACAGGCTGCTGCTGGCGGGTATCGGCCCGGCCGGGTCGGGGAAGACCAGCGCGATGCGGCTGCTGGCTCGCGCGGTGGACGCGACGGGCGGCCGGCTGGTACCGCTGGCGCCTTCCGCCCGTGCCGCCGCCGTATTGGGCACCGACCTTGGGCGGTCCGCGCACACCCTGCATTCCTGGCTGCGCGGGCGTGAGCTGGCCGCCCAGGGCCACCTGGCCGGTGAGGGGTTCGGTCTGCGGCCGGGTGATGTGGTCGTGGTCGACGAGGCCGGCACGGCCGGCACCCGCCTGCTGGACCGGGTGGTGGCCGATGCCGCCATGGCCGGGGCGGTGGTGCGGCTGCTGGGCGATCCCCGCCAGTTGGCTGCGGTCGAGTCCGGTGGCGCGCTGCGCCTGATCGCCTCCGGCGGGGGAGTGGTCGAACTGGACCGCCTGCACCGCTTCCGCACCGACGGTGAGGCCGACGCGTCGCTGGTCTTACGTGACGACGACCGCCCGGAGCAGGTGTTCGCCTGGTACCGGGAGCGGGGCCGGATCACCGCCGGCACCCCCGGTGCGATGCAGCAGGCCGTGCTCGACGCGTGGGCCAAAGATACCGAGGCCGGGTGCAGCACGGTGATGACGGCCGCCGACACCGCCACCGTTTCCGCGCTCAACGCCCGGGCGCAGGCCTGGCATCTTTCCCGCGGCACTGTTACGGCCGGACCCGCAGCCGTCTTGCGCGGGGGGCTGCGCGCGCATGCCGGCGACATCGTGGTTACGCGCCGCAACGAACGCCGCCGGATCGTGCGTGGCGCCCGCGATTTCGTGAAGAACGGCGACACCTGGACCGTCCAGGCCGTCGAGCCCGACGGTGCCCTGACCGTCCGTCACACTGTCCATCGCGGCCGTCTGCGGCTGCCGGCCGGCTACGTGGCCGCGTACTGCGAGCTCGGCTACGCCTCCACCATCCACCGCGCCCAGGGCATGACCGTCGACACCTCCCACGCCCTGGCCACGCCCGCCTCGGCTCGTGAGGGTGTCTACGTCCAGCTGACCCGCGGCCGGCACACGAACCGCCTCTACCTGGCCTTGGATTATGACGGCCAGGACGTTGCGGGGGTGCTGGAGACGATCGCGGCCCGGCGCGGCACGCAGGTGTCGGCGACCGAGACCACCGCCGAACTGCAGCAGCGGGCCATCGACCCGGCCACGCTGGCCGCGCAGTACGCGGATGCCGCAGCCCAGGCCACCACCGCCCGCCTGTCGGCCGTGCTGGAGCAGGCCCTGGGCGCGGACCGGGCCGCCGTGGTGCTTGCCGCGGACACCTTCCCCGCCGTGACCCGCGCGCTGCTGGATGCCGAACGCGCCGGATCCGATCTGCCCGGCCTGCTCGCGAAGGCCACCACATCCGGCCCGAGTACCACCGGCGCCGGCCCGGACGCCACCGGCGACGGCCCGAACACCACCAACGACGGCCCGAACACCACCAACGACGGGCCGGACGTCACCGATGACGTCCGGGACTCCACGGAGGATGGTGGAGGCTCCGCGGGCGCCGCGGGCCTCGCCGGGCGCCTGCTCCGCCTGGTACGTGCCGCGGGGTCCGGGCAGGCGGGTGTGACGGGCCCGGCCGGGCAGGCCCCAGCCGCCACTTCGGCGGCCCCAGTGGCTGGTTCCGCCTCCTCGGCTGCGGCTGGGCTGGCCGTGGTGCCGTCGTACCGGCTGCACGCGCTCATGGCCTGGGCCGCATCTTTGCGTGCGGCCGCTCACAGTGAACTGCAGGCCGCCGAAGCCGCCGCCGGCATGCTGCCGGTCCCGGTCACCACCGGCAGCGGCTGTACCCATGCGGCCTGGCCGCACCGCCCTTACGGTCCGCTGACCCGCACCGAACTGGACACCCACCTGGCTGCTGTCCGCGCTGTCTGCCGGGATGCCGAACGCAGCGGCACCCCCTTGTCGCCGGCCGCCTCGAACACCGTTGCCGCGCTGACCGCCGAGGATGCCCTGCGCTGCGCCCTGCCCTGGCGGGAGGCGGCGCGCGAGGACTGGCAACGTGAGCGCACCCCGCACCTGTCGCAGTCCTCGCTGGCCGCGATACGCCGCCACCACAGCGTCCGCGTTTTCGACACTGATCAGCGGCTGCGGCACGCCCGGACCGTTCTTGCCGGGGCCGATGCGCTCAGCGACGCCTTCCATGCCGAACTCAGCCGCCGCGTGGGGCTGCCGGGCAGGTGCGCGCAGCGGCCCTGGCACCCGGCCGACGTGCCGGACTGGGTAGCCGACCGCACCGCGCAGGACCACCCCGGCACACCTGGCCACTGGCGCCGCCACCTGACCGAACGCCACCGCATCCTGACCTGGGCCCTGGCCCAGCGTGGCCGCACCCTGGCCGGGTCGCCCCCCGCCTGGGCCGAGCCGCTGGGCCCGCCCCCGCCCGCCGACGCGCCCGAACGCCGCACTGCCTGGGCGCTGACCTGCGCCCTGACCGAGCTGTGGCGTATCCGCCACGCCATCACCACCGTTCCCGGTCTCGGCCCCCGCCCCGACGACCCGGTTGAGGCCGCGGCCTGGGACGCCATGACCGCCCGCATCCGCGCTCTGGCCTCCGCCCGGCTTCCTGCCCGCACCCAACCCCCAGGGGTGTTGAGCCCGGCGCTGCTGCCCGCCCCCCGCACCCGTTCCGTCAGACCACCCGCCGCTCCCGTCCCCACCCCGCTGCCCAAGGTGCCGGCCCGGCCATCCAAGGTTCCTACGCCGGCGCCCAAGGTCGCGGCCCCGGTGGTGCCGCCCCCACCCCCCGTACCGCCAGTCAGCCCACCGGTCGGTCCGGCTCCCACCCAGCCCCCGCACCTCACCCAGCCGCCCCCTGCCCCGGGCGGCGGTGACGGCCTGATCGCCCCCTACCCCCCTCGCGCCGCCCAGGCCTTCCAGGCTTCCCAGGCTGTCCGGGCGGCCGTGTTGGCGCGTCGTGCTCTGACCGCCGCTCTCACCGGCGGGCCCGCTCCGGAACCCTGGATCGAGAACATCACCGCCCCCGGCCGTGACCACGCCGGCGAACAGCACGCTTACACCCGTCTCATCACGGCCATCGCGGACTATCGGAGGCGCCGCGACCACGCCGGCCCGGACGTCCTCGGCCCCCGCCCCACCGGCGATGACGGCCGGGAATGGGACCACCTCACCGATGCCCTCGACCGCTACACCCAATCCCGCATCCAAGCCCGCCTGGACGCCCTGCGCCGGCGCAGCGCCGCCGCACCGCAGCAGCCCTCCCCTGCGCCCCGGCTAACGGGTCCACCACCCGGCTCACGGGCGTCTGATACTCGCCCGGTCCCGCGGCGGCACCTGTGACCCCCGCCCAGCGCCTGGCCGGCCGTTGTCCTCACCCTCGACTGCCGAAGCCGGGGTGTGAGCCTTGGGACGGGCTGATGAGGTGAGGGCTGCGGTGTCATGGTGAGGGATGGCGGTTCGCTGCGGTGGTCGCTGGCCGCGGAAATTCCTGCAGCATCGGCAGCAGCCACGACCTGTCGCCGCCCTCGTCAGCGTCACCGGCTGCGTGCGCGGCGCCGGTGTCGGATTCCGTCGAGCGGGATGTTCTCCAAGGCGGCGTTGCGGGGCTTGAGATGCCGCTGCAGGACGGGCGTCTCATCTCTCGTGCGGCTGGTGCACTGCTGGGGTGACAACGACCTTCAGAACCAATGTATCGGCCCATGATGGCCACTGCCGTCAGGCCGCGATCCGCGCCCCGGGTGCAGATCTCGCCCGCACCCGCCTCGCATGTATGGCAATCCGTTCTCACACCTGGGCAAGGAGTCTGCGGTGAACAGCCTGCTCGACCAATTTTCTCAGCACCCCTTGGCCGTCGGCCTGTTCGTCCTCGCGCAGATCACCACGGTGACTCTGGCTGCCGTCTTCTGGCGCCGCCGGCTGCGGGCTGCGGCTGCGCAGCCGCAGCCGCCGAATGCGCGGTCCACCCGCGGTAATCACGGCCGGGCGGGCGCCAAGCGGAAGCCGACCGGTGACAAGTCGGAGGACGACGAGTCGAAGCCCGTTGACGGCAAGCGGCATCCGGTTGCTGTGGTGGTGGCTGCGCTGGCTGCTGCCGCGTGCACTGCTTACAGCGGCGACACTTCCTGGCGGTTCGCCGAGGAGCACCTCGGCATGCACTCCCTGCGCGAGCGCGGCTTCCTGTTCTTCGCCGGCGAGCTTGCACTGTTCGGCTGCGCACTCATGGCGCGCAGCAACATGCACTACAAGAACAAGCCGGGTGCGCCCGGGATGCTGGTGTGGCTGATCACCACCGTCCAGGTCATCCCCGCCTACACCGAGAGCCCCGACATCTGGGGAGGCACCGTCCGGGCCTTTGTCGGGCCGGTCCTGGCCGCCTTGCTGTGCCACCTCGCGCTCGGCCTGGACCTGTGGCACGCCAAACCCGGGGCCCAATCCAACAGCGTCCCGGCGGTCATCGTCCGCGAACTTCGTGAGCGCATGCTGTCCCGTCTGGGCCTGGCCGACCGCGGCCGCAACGCCGAGCAGATCACGCGCGACCGCGCCACCCGCAAGGCCGTGCGCCTTGCGGCATTGCCGGAGCCCCCGCGCTGGTTGCCAAACGTCAGGAACCGGCGGCTTGGGGCCGCCGTCGCCCGCGCTGAAGTCGGACAAGACCCCGAGCAGCTCCGGAAGTTGCTTCGTCTCCTTGCCGTCCGGCGTCACGCGGGCGAGCTTGCCACCAGAGAGATCCCCTCGCCATGGGACGATGCGCTGCGAGAGGTCTTTCCCGGGCACGTGGCAGTCAGCCCTGCCCTGTCCGCAACGCTGGGTACGCTCGCGCACCAGGACTTGAGGCGGATGCAGCCGCTCGACGCCATCCGCACCATCGTGGACGCCTACCCGTATGCATCCGTGGTCGAGATCGCAGCCCGGTGCGGAGCGGCCGGCCTCAGGGTGTCGGAAGCCCTCATTGGTGTCGCCCTCGACCGCGCGAACACCGCACTCAAAACTGCCGTGGCGGATGCCGGGAAGGAGACTGTGCCCGACATGCAGCCCGCGCCCGGCCCGCAGCCTGCCGTTGCAGCCCCGCCCCGCACGGAGGCCGTGCACGCCCGCATCGCGGCCCAGCCGGCTCCGGCGGGTGCGCAGCCGGGTGCAGACAGCAGGGCAGATGCGCAGCCGCATGCAGCCGACGACGAGGCGGATGCGCAGCCGCCCGCCAAGGCACCCGCCCCGGATGCGGATGCGTCGGGGCTCCGGTCCGGCCTGGACAGGGACGAACTTTTGGGGGAGGCGCGCCGTCTTGACTTAGTCGTCCGCGCCGACGGCGGCCGCAACGCATCGAGGGGCGTGTCGCTGCGGCAGCTGCAGATGCAGCTGCACATCGGTCAGCGTCGCGCGCAGCGCCTGCAGCGTCTGCTCAAGCAGGACCCGCAACAGTGGTGACCGCCGAGTCGCAGGCTCTTGAGGCTGCTTGTCCTTCCCTGAGACCGCGGTTATCTGAGTGCCTGATGGGTGGGCGTGCGTGCTGGTTTTCAGGCGAAGGCGGTCTCCACGAATGAGATCCCTCCGCGCTCGCTGTGTGAGAGGTCAAGCCGCTGCGCGTGCTGGGGTGCCTGCCGTAGGTACTGGTGGAATCCCGTGGCCCGGAACGTGAGGTTGAAGAAGTGACCTTCGATGTGCCACTGCGGGTCGCCGTGACTGTCCTGTGGGGTTGAGCGCCGAAGGTGGTCGATGTCGAGGCTCAAGGCCATCTGCTTGAAGTCGAGGTCGCCCTCGACGTCCCAGACATCGTCGAACACGAGCGTGGACGGCGCGATCCAGAAGCTGAAGTGTGTCTGCGGGGCGACTGGATGCACCCAGCGGACGATGTAGTCGATGTCCAGGAGCAGGCGCGGCAGCGAGTCGTCGGAGGCGCCCGGCTGGACGCAGAGTCCGTGGATGGTGCAGTAATGCCATCCCATTGCGTCGGAGTCGGCGTCGCTCCAGATGCTTTTCGTCAGACCGGATTCTGGATGAGTGCCTGTGCTCATGGCGGCATCCAACCAGAACGGGCAGGTGAGGGCTCAGCTGGTTGCCTTCGAGAGCGGTCGCGGGCGGGGCGTGTCACGGGGTGGCCGCGGGCGTGCTGGCGGACCATGGTGCCTGCCATCGCCCAGACCGGGTGGGGCTGTTTGCGGTGTCCGGTTGGGCTTCGGCCGGACGTGCGCGGGTGCGCCCGGCCGCATCGCTGAGAAGCGTGCGGCGGACGAGGTGGTCAAGGCGTCCGGCACGGTGCTGTTCACGGTGCGGAACCGACTTGGGGGTTGCATGTGTCTGACGCAGCCGACCGCAGTGAAGGCGATCACGACGGAGATCGACGTGTCGGCATCAGCGGCATG
Organism: Actinacidiphila glaucinigra; assembly: GCF_900188405.1. GTDB lineage: Bacteria > Actinomycetota > Actinomycetes > Streptomycetales > Streptomycetaceae > Actinacidiphila > Actinacidiphila glaucinigra. Next base: position 90,664 of record NZ_FZOF01000016.1, read on the forward strand.
GTGACGCGCTAGGGTGCGGCTCAACTCAACGGCACATCCGTTCGGCAGATGTGTCGGTTATTGAGTCACCGTGTTGAGACGTCAGTGTTGTCCCGTGCCTGGCATCCTGGCTCCACGCTGTACCACCCTGGGGGGAACTGGTCATGACCGAAGCCCGCATTGACGCTGTCGACATCGACACCGATGGGGAGGACGATGCCGACCGGGAGGCTGTCGAGCACGAGCGGGAAGAGATACGGGAGTTCGTCAAGGGACTGAGCGCGGACGACATCAAGTCGGGCAGCTGGTTCACCAAGCTCAGCGCTCAGGCCCTGAGCTCCTACACCGACAAGGTCGACTGGCAGTACTTCCAGGAGCGGTATGAGGGCGTACCCGCGGATGCCATCGTCGATCAGCGGATGAAGATGGCGGCTCGGTACGCTGCGCTCGAGGGCGGGCTGTCTGCCGGGGCCTATACGGCGGCAGTCGTCGCCACCCTTGGAAGCCTTGGTGGTGCCTCGCCGGCGACTGTCCCGGCTGCCGTCGCAACAATGATGGTCGATGTCGCTTTCATCACCCGGCTCCAGCTGCGCCTGGCCTACGACATTGCAGTCCTCTACCGGGTCCCGCTCGACCTGTCAGACCCCGAAGACATGTGGAAGCTCATTCGAGTGGCCTTCACGATCAAGAGTGGGGAAGCGGTCCGGGAAGGCGCGATCAAGGTGGTTCCGGCCCTCGTGCGGCCGCTGATCAAGCGCTTCTACTCCAGAGCGGTACTGGCCGCCGGGAGGGGGCTCCCGGTCGTCGGGAAGTTCCTCCTGCAACGCAACGTCATCAAGATCGGTATCCCCCTGGTCGGCGTTCCCCTCGCGGTGGTGCTGAACCGCTATACGACGCTGCTCGCGGGACGGCATGCGCAAGCCGTCTTCCGGAACGAGGCGCGTGTGATCGAACTCGCCGAGGGCCTGAGCAAGCGGAGCCGGCACCCGCAGTTGATGCTGTGGGTCGCGTGGCTCGTCATCATGGCGGACGACAAAATCGCCGACGATGAGGCGCTGTTGATCCGGCATCTGGTCAGGCTGGTGCGGGATCACCATCAGGTGGTCGACGAACAGCTCGCTCACCTTGTTGACATCGACCCCGCCGAGGTGTGGCGGCGCATAGACGCCGAGCCGGGGGATCTGAGCGACATCCTCGATGCGGCCGACCGGGTGGCCACTGTGGACGGTGCCGTCAACGCGTCCGAGAAGGCCGTCATCTCCGAACTTCGAGATCGCTGCCTGCGCGCCTGACGCCGTTACGCGCCACCTCCCACACTGGTCAAGGCTCCTCTTCACCGCTTGGCTGACCCGGGTCGGAGCGCCGGGTCTTGCTCTGGGTGCGGATGCGGCTCGGCGCGGCATGAACGTCGTGCGGCCGCGGTCCGGCTCTCCTGGTGCTCTTTCCTGGCGCGCGGGCCGGCCCTCGCGCCCGTGTCACCGGGCGTGGGGCCAGGTGTAGGCGTGGCGCCCGTCGGGTGTGATGGTGATGCGGAACTGGTCCAGGGCGGGGGATCCGTCGTGGCGCCACCGTTGGAGGTGGTCTTCGATGGCGTCCCAGAGGCGTTCGGGGCCGCCTTGCCGTACTCGCCAGCCGTGCGGGCCGGGCTGGAGCAGGGCCCAGCTTCCCGCGTCGGTGTCCACGAGCAGCTGGCCCCGGTCGCCGAGGTGGAGGCGCTGGGCTGCGGGTGCGGCGATCTGGGCGACGAACCGGGCCGCCCAGTCGTCGAGGATGCCGGCGTCAATGGTGGTGTCGCGTGCGCTGCCGGCGTCGAGGTCGGGGAGCGTCCCGAGGGGTGGGGGCTGGTGGGGGCGGGCGATCATGAACGAGACCTGCCCGCCGAGCAGCCGTCCGGTCGCGGTGCCGTCGTCGTGGACGGTCAGGCGCGCCAGTTCCGTCGAGTGCATCCAGCCGGACAGGGTGGCCAGGATCTGGCCGCCGGGGCGGGTCTGGGCGATCCACTGCTCGGGGACGGTGAGTACGCCGCAGGTGGCGATGATCCGGTCATAAGGGGCGCCGTCCTTGTGTCCGGCCAGACCGTCGCCGGTGATCATCTCGGGTGCGTGGCCGAGGGTGGCGAGCGTGGTCGCGGCCCCGGCCGCCACCACGGGGTCGATCTCCACCGAGGTGACCAGGTCGTCTCCCAGGCGGTGGCACAGCAGCGCGGTGCAGTAGCCGGTGCCGGTGCCGATCTCCAGTACCCGCATGCCGTCCTGAACCTCGAGGTCTTCCAGCATGCGTACCACCAGGCCGGGGGCGGTGCTGGAACTGGTCGGCTGGCGCAGGATCCGGCCGTGGATGTCGCCGGGCACGATCGTGCCGGCGACCTGGGTGACCACCGAGACGTCGGAGTAGCAGCCGGACAGCCAGCCTTCGTCGCCGGGCATCACCGGCTCCCACGCGGTGGGCGCCGAACCGGGCACCTGGCGGAAGAAGCCTCCGCGCAGGAACTCGTGTCGCCCGGTGACCGCGACGGCCTGCCGCCATTGCGGCGAGCGCACACTGCGGCCAGCCGTGAGGTAGACCAGCAATTGCCGGCGCAGGTCTTGCTCGTTCACCACGTCTTCCCTTCCAGTAGATCGTCCATGGCCGCCAGCGTCGCTGCAGCCGCGAGGTGCCGTGCGGCCGGACCGGCCGGGCAGTTCGTCGGCATGGCCGCGCCGGACCGCGGCCCGCCCAGGAGCCTCAGGCCGCGGTGCTGCCGCCACGGCCGGTGTCCCGCTTCACCGGGCCGTTGCGCCGTCATCCCACCCCCACACTTCTGCGGGGCCGCCGCTGCAGTCCACGACGAACGGGGACACGTAACTCGCCGGTTCCACGTCCCGGGCTGGGCCGTGGCCCAGGGGCGTGACCTGTGGCTCGGGCACGGTGGCTGCCTGCGGTGTGGCCGTGCTGCAGGCGTGGCAGGTGTCGGCCAGACGCCATCGGCGGCCTCCCGCGCAGCGCACCAGCACCAGCTGGACCAGACCGTCACACCCGCGGTGCCGCGGATGCCAGCGGCAGCCGTACTGGCCGCACTGGCACGTCCTCAGGTGCGATGCGAGCGGCGCGGCACGGACATGCGCCACCAGGTGCGCCACGACCGCGCCACGCACCGGCTCCGCCCTCGGCAGGTCACGGAGCTGGCCGCATTCCTCGCACGTCATGACCGCCACTGCTGCTATGGGCCGGACCTCCACCGTCCAGGTCCGGCGCGTCGGATCCGGGCTCGTGTCACGCCGCATGGGCTCCGGCCCCCTTCCTGGCTCCGGGTTGCCGGCCTCCGGCGGGTTGCCGGGCGTGGAGGGCGGCGCCACCCAAACCCGCGCCCCGCCCAGCCCCCGTGCTCGAGGGCGTGCCCCGCCGCTCGTCCGGAACAGCGCTGGACCATTGCCGCGGCACGCGGATGCCGCCGGACCGGCAACCGGACCCAGGGCCGTCCGCGGCACACCGCACGGCGGCGGGCGGGTCAGGCCGGACCGGCGGCAGCGGTACTGCGGACGCAAGCCGGAGAGAAGAAGCGAACACGGTGGTCTTCCAAGATCGTGGGTGGAACCGGGCGGGGGCCCGCCACGCGCGCTGGGTGACGATCCGGGCAGGCTCGCCAGCGCGCGCGGCGGGATCGCACGGCCCGCCTGGTACGGGCCGTGCGCGTCGTCGTCGTGGAGCGGGGGCGTCCTCCCCGAAGAACAGGGAGGAAACAGGGGGCCGGCGTCAGACCACCTCGATGGCGACGTCCGGCGAACTCAGAGCGGTCGGAGGCCGGATGTCGTGCTGAGCGGCGGCGACTTGCATCCACAGCAGCGGCACGGCGGCACTGTTGCCCAGCAGCCACACCAGGCTCAGCACACCGGACCGGTGCGGCCCGGCATCACGGGACGCACGATGTCTCGAGCGGGCACGGGATAACACGGCCGAACGGGAGCGCATCAGATCTCCTCCAACAAGCAAGGCGGTGCTGCAGGCGCTGTGGCACGCAAGCGCTGGCATCCCGCGATCGGGTGCCGAACCGCGTGGCCGGCCACGCCCTTGTCCCTGTCGCTGGCGCCGCCGACGGTCGCACACCACCCGCCGGCCTCCCGCACCCGCAGCTGAAGCTGCGCCCGGGATGCCTCATCGCCCAGCCGGGCCCAGCTGCTGACCAGGCAGATGACAGGCCGCGCGTGCGAGAAGGCACGCACCAGGTGAACCAGGGCGTCGAGCTGCGGCCGATCGGTGGCGCTGTGCGCATGAGGCCCGTGCTCGATCCAGATGCCCTTGTGTTCCCAGTCCGCCTCGGCTGCGTACTGCTCACAGTCGCTCAGCCGCTCGATGAGCAGACTCGGCCCTGGACGCGTGAGCCGGTCGTAAATCAGCGCGATGGGTCTGGTCGCCGCCGTCACGCTGCCCTCCGCGGGAGATGCTCAGGGCAGACGACGACCGGCCATATACGCCACCCGCCGTCAACGGCGACGCGCACCATGCCCGCTCCGTCGAGGTGACCGCAGGTGGAACCGCACCAAAGGCAGGCTTCACCACGGAGGCGGGCTGGATCGATGTCAGGTGACGCTGCCGGAATCTTGGCCAGTGCCTCCAGCCGGGGCGTCTGTTCGTCCGGGCCGTCTGTCTGGGCAGTGACCGGCTCGCGCCCCCCGCCCAGGCGGGGCATCCCCAGCTTGGCCATGCCGAAGGCGATGCCGTATCCGCCGACGTGCCGGTCGCTCATTGTGTACCTCCGGTGATCAGGGCCCACGCCTGCTGAGTGCCGTCCCCCGCGTGGTCATGGCCGTAGTCGTCAGCGTCGGCCAGAGCGGCGAGGAGGAAGGCACGGTGTGGTTCGTCGAGCTCCTCTGGGAGAGCGACGATCAGGCGCACGCCTGTCTGGTCCTCCCGGCGCTCGACTTCTGTGCCGGTGGCCGCGAGGAGCCGTGCGGCGATGCTTTCGATGCGTGGACGCACAGGTATCCCCTGGTCACTGGTTGATCGCACTGCGTAATGCTTCTTAAGTAGGTTATCCCTTATGCAGTAGCTTTGTCAATGACGACGTCAGCCTCAACTCGCCCCCTCGCTGGGGCAGCACGGAGAGTGCCATGCCCCGCGAAGCCCCCTACCTCGAGGTGGCCGACGATTTGCGTCGCCGCATCAAGGCAGGGGAGTGGGGTATCGGCGAAAAACTTCCCTCGGGCGCCGTCTTGGCGACCGAATACAACGTCGGCCGCAACGTGACGCAACGCGCCTTGGACCGGCTCGTCATCGAAGGCCTACTCGAAGGACGGGCTGGCTCCGGACGGTTTGTTCGCCCACCACGCGAGCGCATGCGCATGATCCGGTCCCGCCACCGCGAGCACCGCGGCGGCAGCCCGTTCCACGCGAACATGGATGAACAAGGCAAGGCCGGCACTTGGGAGTCGCACAGTCAGGCCAGAGTGCCCGCTTCAGAGGACGTTGCGCAGCGCCTCGCCATCCAGCCCGGGGATCACTGCGTGCGCACGACATATGAGTTCATGGCTGACGGTCAGCCTGTACAACTGTCGACGTCCTGGGAGCCGATGGTCATCACGGACGGCACGCCCATTGTGCTGCCGGAGATGGGTCCGCTTGCCGGCGAGGGAGTCGTGAAGCGGATGCGGACCATCGGCGTCACCGTCGATACCGCCGTCGAGGTGCCGCGGCCGGGGCGCGCCACGCAAGAAGAGGCCAACCTGCTGGGGATCAGCGTCGGAGACCTGCTGATGCGGATCGAGCGCACGTACTACGACGGCGACGGTCGGCCTGTGGAGACGGCCGACCTTGTAGTGCCTGACGTCCGCTGGGAGATCGCGTACGAAATCGGCATAGACCGCGGCGAGTGACGGCTGAATTCTGGAGTACGGGCTGCCGGTCGTGTCGGTGGGGACGCTAAGCCTCCTCCGAGCCAAATGAGTTGCAGGTACGGCCGCGTCCCCGCACGCTCGTGCTGACGAACGCGCCGTTGCAGCGCTGGTTACGGTCGTTCTGTTGGCAAGGGCCGCCTCAATCGATGCCTCCAGGGTGTCAGGTTCGGCGATGAGCCCATGCGACGGAGATCATCTTGGACCAGGCGCAGGGCGAGGCCGCGTTTCTGCGGCCCCTGTCGCAGCCGACCGCATGAGCGACGGGTGTTGAGTGCACAGGCTGGATGGGTGGTCAGTCGCGTCGGCGGTCGAAGGGGGGTGCACGGCGCCCTTGTGTGCATCGACCGGTTCGAGGGGCTCATGGAACGCATGAGCTAGTGAGCGAACTCTTGTGCGGCTTGAAGGGGTCGGTAGGGTGACTTCCTCGGCTTGGTCGTCCGTGTGGTGGCGTGTTGGGCGTCACCGTCTGCGGTCATGCGCTCGACGAACAATTCCTTCGCTGACGATGGTTTTGCCTGGGATGGCAGCCGGAAGAATTACCGGCCGCGCCGGTCCCTGCACATTGCCGAGGACAGTCCGAGCCGGTTGCTGCGGTCTGCGCAAGGCGGCCGGTGTGATCTCTGCGGGAATCCCGTTGAGTGGTACCAGCGCCCGGGTAGTCCTGCTGTTCCGCTGCATCCGGTAGAGCTGCCCGTGGGGTCGGTGCCGCTTGGGGAGCGCTGGCATGTTTCTTCCGGTTTTGCTCATGCTTCCCATGACGGGAGCGCGTGGTGTCGGGTGCGGCACCACGCCCTGTGCCCTGCATCGCCAGTGGGCAACCGTAGCCCGCTCCTGGAGGAGATGTGCCGGGCCCTCGCGCTGAACTCCCGCCGCATGCAAGATGCGGGCCTCTTCACGCCCCGGCCTGAGCAGCCGGCCCAGGCCGCGCCGGATGTGTCTGTCCGGCCGGTCGTGCGCGTCCTCGGCACGCGCTATGTGGCCCCCGGTCCTGTCGAGGACGTCCAGTGTGTGGCCCAGACCCGCACCCGCCGTCGCTGCTGCCTGCCCGTCCTGGACCCCGCGGCCCTGCCTGGTACGTGGCGGCTCGAGATCGTCGATCCGCTCCTTCGCCCCGGCGACGGGCACCTGCCGGCCGACCCGGAGGTGATGGCCCTGTACGACCTCACTGGCTTGCCGTACGCCGAGCAGCTGCGCTGGCGCGCCCAGCGTTGTACCGCTCATGCCACTGTTCGCGGTGCTGCGGACAGCGCTCTGGTTGCCTGGGAGCCCTTTGACTCGGTCCGCCACCGCTTGTGTATCTGCGACCGGCTTCCCGACCCGTCGCCTGCCTCGGGCGGTGGTCTGGGGTTAGCCCGCTGCCCTCCAGGGGCCGTTCCGCTCGGCTGCTCCGCCCGCGTCGGCCTCGCGGCCACCACGGCCACTTTCCTGCCGCATCACTTGCTGCGCCGGATTCGCTGCTCTTGTCCTGGCCGTTTCGGAGGCCTCTGGTGTCCAAGACCTTGGTCGGTACTCCCGACCCGGACCAGCCGCCGCCCTGTCCTGCCCTGTGTGATGAGCATGCCGAGCGCGTGGTCCTGGCGTCGTTGCTCCGCTACCCGCAGCTGGTCCCCTACTTGGTGGCGGTACCGCATGCGACGTACTTCAGCGGCCCGGCCTGCCGGGAGGTCTTCCTTGCTGCGGTCGCAGTTCATCACCACAAGGGGGCCTGCACTGCGGCGGCCGTCTCGGCCGAGCTCGCCCGGCGGCAGCGAACGAGCAGGGCCTCCTTCCTCGAGCAGGCTAAGCACCTGGTCACCGAGTTTGACCGTGTCGCGGTACCGGCGGAGCCGGTCGTAGTGCACTACGCGGCGATCGTCCGGGACCTGGCCGCGCTGCGCCGCCATCCGACCGCTCACCCTGAGGGCCTGCCGCCGGTGCCGATGCGCGGCTTCCTCATGGACGACGACACCACCTGACCACCCCTGCGCGCCACGTACCGCGCACTCACAGAACGACGATGCTCAACGATGCTGCAGCCCACCGACGAACAGATCGCGGCCGCCGACGCTTTCGCCACCGGGGACCACCTGGTGATCCAGGCCGGAGCCGGCACCGGAAAGACCACCACCCTCACCCAGCTCGCTGCCGGCACCTCCCGACGCGGCCTGTACGTCGCGTTCAACCGGGCCATCGCCCAGGACGCCGTCGGCCGCTTCCCCGGCACGGTGCTGTGCAAGACCGCCCACTCCCTGGCCTACGCCGCCATCGGCCACCGCTACCAGGCCCGCCTGAACGGACCCCGCCTTCCCGGCCGCCACACCGCCGACGCGCTTGGCATCACCAAGCCCATGCGCATCGGCGACCGAACCGTGTATCCGCCCACGCTGACCTCCACAGCGCAGCGCACCGTGACCCGCTTCTGCCATTCCGCCGACCCGGTCATCGACCGCCACCACGTGCCCCCGCTGCGCGGCCTGGACACCGAGGACCTGCACGCCGAGCTCGCCTGCCGCATCCTGCCTTACGCCCGCGCCGCCTGGGCCGACCTGCAGCACCCCGACACCGGCGCGGTCCGCTTCGAACACGACCACTACCTGAAGCTCTGGGCCTTGTCCGACCCGAAACTGCGCACCGACTTCGTGCTCCTGGACGAGGCCCAGGACACCAACCCCGTCCTCGAGCAGGTCCTGATGGCCCAGCGCGGCCACGCCCAGCTGGTCATGGTCGGCGACTCCGCGCAGGCCATCTATGGCTGGCGCGGCGCCAAGGACGTCATGACCGGCTTCGACGGCACCGCCCTGTCCCTGACCCGGTCCTTCCGGTTCGGCCCCCTGCTGGCTTTGGAGGCCAACCGGTGGCTGACGATCGCCAATGCTCCGATCCGCCTGGAAGGCAGCCGGTCGATCGCCACCGATGTCGGTAAGGTGACGCAGCCGGACGCGGTGCTGTGCCGCAGCAACATCGGCGCCATGGCACAGATTTTCCGCTTCCTCGCTCTCGGCCGCAGGGTCGCGCTGGCCGGGGGAGGAGCGGCCCTTCGTGCTCTGGCGCTGGCCGCCCGGGACCTGCAGGACGGACGCCGGACCTCCCACCCCGAGTTGGTGCTGTTCAGCTCCTGGGGTCAGTTGCAGGACTACGCCGAACACGATCCCGCCGGCAGTGACCTGCAGCCCCTGGTCGACCTCGTCGACTTTCACGGCACGGACGCCGTCCTAGCCGCGGTCAACCGCCTCGACCAGGAAGAGAACGCGCAGGTGACGGTGTCCACCGCGCACAAAGCCAAGGGCCGCGAATGGCCCCAGGTCGAGATCGCAGACGACTTCCACCCACCCAGGGACAGCGACGAACAAGACGAGCACGGGAACCCGCTGCCCGGGCCGATCGACGACGCCGACGCCCGCCTCGCCTACGTTGCCGTCACCCGCGCCCGCACCCGCCTCGACCTCGGCGGGCTGACCTGGATCAACGACCACCCCGACGGAAACCCGTAGTGCAGTGCGACGGGTGGTGAAGAGCGGTCCGCCACGGGGATGGCAAATGCGAGGGGGCTGCCTTTCAGCATTGCGGCTCGCATTGCGCCGGCAGCCCCCGGGACGTCCGGCGCCGTCGCGTGGTGCGGTGGGCTAGACGAGTCTGTCCGAATGGCTGCGGGCATGAAGGGAGGGTGTTCAAGATCCGTTTGTGACGACAGAACTGAACACCCTCGTGACCACACTGTACGTGAAGATCGACGATGAGTGGGCCGGGATCGCGCGTCTGCCGGGACGTCCGCCGAAGCTCAGTCACTCGGAGTCGTTGTGTCTGGCGGTCAGGCAGGCACTGCTGGGCTTTCACAGCGAGGCCCGCTGGCTGCGGCACCTGCGCGCGCACCACCGACACCTGTTTCCGTACATCCCGCAGGACTCCGGCTATAACAAGCGGCTGCGGGCAGCGCTGCCGCAGGTCAAGCGGGTGATCCGGACGCTGGCGAGGGATACGGACTTCTGGCACGACACCGTGCGGGTCGCCGACTCCACTCCGGTGCCGTGCGGGATGTCCCGTCCCACGGTCAGCCGGTCGAAGCTGGCGGGCTGGGCGAACTACGGCTACTGCGCGTCGCATTCACGGTTCTTCTGGGGGCTGCGGCTGAACGATGGCAAGGCTTCACCACGGTGTCCGACACCATCCCCGGCGCCCGTTGGGCCGTCGACAACTGACGGGCTGGGGACTGTTGTTCACGGGGCGCTGTTCGTGTCCGTTTCCGGAATCTTTCGGGCGTTGTTCCTGAGGTTGGCGAAAGGCAGAACTCCTCCGTGGAGTTCTTTGAATTCATCGATCAGGTCCTGCTCGGCCTCACCGGCGTCGTCCTCGGTCGTCGGCCGCCAGGCGACGAGCAGTGCGTCCGAGTCGACCAGCTGCCAGATGTAGCGGCCGCCCCAATGGCCGGCCAGCAGACCGGTGCCATGGCGGCGGTAATCGGCAAGCCGCTGATTCAGTCCGTCCTGGCCCGCGGCCTTGCCGATGTACACGACCGTTGCCCCATCCACCCAGGCATCGCCGAGCTTGTCGGCCGTCACGGACGGGTCGCGGCCTTTGAGGTGCCCGGCAGGGCTGGTGGGGAGGAAGGACGGGGGCGCGGTGTCGGTGCGGAGCACCACGTAGATTCCGTGCCCGGTAGGGACGTTGCTGTCGGGCAGTTCACGGAACGGCACGAAGCCGCGGAAGCCGCGCTCGGTCAGGGTCTTCTGCGTCAACTCTGGTGTCCGGCTCATGCCCGGCATCGTGCCAGGCGCATCTGACAGTCCTCGGTCGGAGAGTGTGGAGATCACAGTCACAGAGGAGGTAGCCCTCCGCATCGGCACCGCCGCTCGTGGGTGGAGATGGACATGTGGCCCTGGCCGACGTCATTGCCGGACCGCGGCATCATCTCGGTCAGGCCCGTCCTCGTCCGGGGAACCGGTCACGGCACAACACCTCGTCGAAGGCTGGGCACCACTGCCCGGGCACGGCGGCGGCTTCCTCGACGGCCTCGCGCCGTTTGCGGACCGGCCCAAACTGCGCGTCGGCCACGACGGCCTGGTGGGCAGGGCTCATAGACGAATTGCGAGACCTTTTGGCCGTGGGTAGCCGCGCTGGTCCCTACCTCGCGTGTCTGGGGAGGAGTTGCCCATGAACTGGCAGTTGCGAGTGAGGGGCCTTGGATCAAGCCCAGGACACCCTATGTACATGTCGGGCCGTAGTATCCGTCTCCCGGGCGATTCGTGGCGATGGACTGGATACTCGTCCGTCGCGCTGGATGGTGGGCAGCCCTCTGGTCCGGACAGCGGACGACTCCCGTAATGCCTTCAGGCGATCAGCCCACCCGCTGCGAGTCGATCGCTCACATCGTTCACCAATCCCTTGCCCAGGGCATCAGTCTTCGTGAGGAGCGCCTCGAATGCCATGAGGCGCCGGAAGGTATCGGCATAGGCCGTCTGTTCCTCCAGGGGAAGTTGGAGCACCTGGAGGCGCCTGATGTCGACCCGGGAGGAACTCGAGGCGTGCGTGCCTGCCTGGCGTCCGTTGGCCGGAGCACGCAGACAGCCGGCGAGGAAGTGGGCGTCCAGTTTCTCCGGGTCCACTCGCAGGGTGTAGAGCTGGGCGCCCAGGGCCACCGGCGGCCCCTCGTGCACCCAGGCTTTGAAGGCCCGAACCACTCCTGCGACCACGACGTCACCCTCCTCGGCGACGGCTTGTGCCGAGTTTGCGGGGAGCACTCCGCTGGGACGGCCGTCCATCAACAGATCGGCGACCGTGAGAAGGGGGATGGTGGGATCGCGACGAGACTCCATGGTTTCCAGGGAGTGTTGTCCGGCACGCAGAGTGAGGGCGCCAGCCTTGACCAGGTCCCCCACAGCGGCCGTGGTTTGCAGTACCTCGGTCTCGAAATCAAGTTTGGACAGATGTTGCGCGTGGCCGGCCAGGTCGGCCAATGATTCCGCCAACTCTTGCCACGACGCTGCGAGTTCAACGCCGGAAGGTTCAGTGCTCGATGCGGTGTAGCGACCCGGAGTGACGTCTACCTCGTCGTCGAGAAGATCCAGAAGCGGGATGCGAACGGCGCTTTCCGGTGGATCGTCGTCCGGGCGGTCGAGGGTTTCGAGGGCGGAGAGGACGAAGCAGTCGAGAGCGTCCCAGTTCGGTCCCGGTTCGCGTGAGCCCGGTCTTGCGAAGCGTGTGGCATCTACCAGTAGGACGTCCTGGTAGGTCGGGCCGGGGGCAGAGCTGTCCGGGGCGGCTCTGAGAACCCACAACTGAAGTGACACGCTGTGCGGTTGTGCGCTGCCGGGCGGCAAAGCGACGACCGCTCGAAGTGCGCCCGTACGCAGCAGGGAACCTCGGATGCGGCGGCCCGCCTTGCGGGACGCAACAGCGGGTGGAAGGACGATGACGGCCACTCCGCCGGGTTTGAGGTGGGAGAGCAGGTGCTGCACCCAGGCCAGTTCCGGCTCGGTCCTAGGCGGTAGACCGTGAGCCCAGCGCTGGTCGGTGGCGAGTTCTTCGTAGCCCCAGTCGCGTTCGTTGAACGGTGGGTTGCAGAGCGCGATGTCGGCACGAGCCCCGGCGAAGGGGTCTTCGCGCAGTGCGTCGGCTGTAGCGATCTCGGAACGGACCTGTCGGTCCTCCGTGATGAATCCGAGTCGTGCGGAAGCCAGAGCGGCGAGTGCCGGATCCTGCTCACACGCCAGTACCGCCAGGTCTGAGCCGTCGTATTCTTGCGCAGCCGCGGCAGGTAGATGTCCGGTTCCGCAGGCCGGATCGAAGACGGTCAATCCCCCTTCAGCTTCGCCGAGACGGGAGGCGAGGGCGATCCGGGCCATCAGCGCGGCAAGTCTTGGAGGCGTGGTACTGAGCTGCCGCACGTGTGTTTCGAGCCATCGCTGCAGGAGGAATTCAAAGGTTTCGCGTGGTCCCTCGCTGCGGCCCAGTCGCGCCGCTTCATCCGCCAGGTCCCTTGCTTCCGCGGAGAGCTCGAACGCTGCGGCCCGAGCGTGAGGAGAACGCATTCGCCGGGCCGCCTCGGCAACGGCCAAGCCTGACTCGTCCCTGCTGCCGAGGGCCTCGAACCGGGGCCAGAGGAACTCGCGACCACCGTTGTCCTTGAGCTTGCCGTTGTCGCGTAGCCACAGCTCGACCTCCCCCAGTGAGAACTGGGGGCTGACGTCGGTGCCACCAATACGAGTGGGGAACGAGTCGTGACGGCGGCGCCAGTTGCTCACTGCCGCGCGCCCCACGCCGGCGATCCGGGCGATCTCGGCCAAGCTGACGGGTACGGCGCTGGGTGCACTCATCGAAAGGTCTCCGAGGGGCTTGGCCGGCTGAGCTGGTCGGCGTCCCAGCGGCCGTGTTGCATGGAAGGGTACTACGCTTATTGACTCTGTTCACAGCGAAAAACTGTGAGTCGGCTGTGTGGGAAGTGTAGAGGGTGGGAGAAATGCAGAGATTCAAGCCGGGAATGGTGCTTCGCGACCGCTACCAGCTGAAGTCCGTCCTCGGCCGAGGAGTGATGGGGCAGGTGTGGCAGGGCCGTGACCTGTATCTGGACCGGCCGGTGGCGGTGAAGACCATTGCCGCGGAACTGCTGGCCGTCCCCCGGAGCCGCGATGAGGCACTGGCTCGTTTCAAAAGAGAGGCACAGGCCGCGGCGCGCCTCGGCCATCCCAACATCACCACGGTTTTCGATGCCTCGATCACGGACGACACCTGTTGTCTGGTGATGGAGCTGATCGAGGGCACCACTCTGGAGCACCTTTTCGATCAACATGAGGACGGACGATTCGACGTGCCCTCGGCCGCCGCGGTCGCCGCCCAGCTGTGCTCCGGACTGTCCGCTGCCCACGCCGCCGGCTTGGTGCACCGTGACCTCAAGACGCAGAACGTCATGGTCCGACGGGACGGAGTCGTGAAGATCCTGGACTTCGGACTGGTGAAACTGCTCGCCGATACCGATCCACGCCTGACCATGACAGGCGAAGGCATCGGCAACATCCTCTGCGCGTCGCCAGAACTGCTGTCCGGCGGGAACGAGCTCGACGGCCGCAGCGATCTCTACGCGGTGGGCTGCCTGCTGCACCACATGCTCACAGGTGAGACGCCTTTCGCCAGCGACCAGCCGGCGCTCCTGGCCTCCCACCATCTGAGTTCGCCCCCGCCCGCCATCTCCGACTCTGACATCCCCGACGACCTTCGGGAGCTGGTGACGGCTCTGCTCGCGAAGCATCCGGACGACCGTCCCTCTTCGGCAGTCGAGGTCTACGCGACTCTCGCTCGCTACCTGCCGGACCCGAACCCGGTGCTGGCCACCCGTCGCGCGCGGCCCGAGGATCCCCGCCGCCCATTTCTGGTTCCGCAAGGGCCGTGGCCGGTGTGAACGGTGAGAGGATGGGTTCAGCCGACCGGGTGCGCCGCGCCGCCCCGGTCGCAGGGGTGTGACAGGCGCCACCGGCGCCGGGACTGGGGACGGGCGCAATGCGGCGAAGCCTTCGGCAGTACGAGCTGACGCGCGAGCTGGGCCGGGGCGGCATGGGAGTCGTCTGGGCGGCGTACGACCGCGACCGTGGCCGTGAAGTCGCTGTCAAGCTTCTCGCTCCCCGCGGCCTTGGCGCTGAACTCAGCACGCTGGAGCGCCGGTTCCTGCGTGAGGCGCACCTCACCAGTCGGCTGGAACACCCGGGCATCCCCGCCGTCCACGATCATGGCAGCCACGAGGGCGAGCTTTACCTGGTCATGGATCTTGTCCGGGGTCGTGGCCTCGATGCCGCGCTCGAGAGCGATGGCCCGCTGCCCGTCGAACGAGCCGCGGACGTTGCCCGGCGGGCTGCCGAGGTGCTCGCCTACGCCCACGGGCAGAATGTCGTACACCGCGACCTGAAGCCGTCGAACCTGATGATCACCCCGAACGGCGAGATCAAGGTCCTCGACTTCGGCGTTGCCGCGGCCCTGGAGCCCCAGCCCGGCGAGACCCGCTTCACCGCTGCCAACGCCACCCCCGGCACGGTCGTCTATATGGCGCCCGAGCAGGCAGTGGGAAAGGCCGTCGCCGCCAGCGACCTCTACTCGCTGGGGTGCGTCCTGTATGAGCTTCTCACCGGCGTTCCGCCTTTCAGCGGTGGCAGCCCCTTCATGCTGTACCACCAGCACGCGCACGAACCCGTGCCTCCACTGGCCGACCGCCGCTCCGGTGTTCCGATCGGGCTGAGGGCATTGGTGGCGGGGCTTCTGGAGAAGAAGCCCGAGGACCGGCCCGCCTCCGCGGCGGAGGTGGCCGCCCTGCTCGCCCCCTGGATCCCGCAGCAGGGTCCGGGACCCGCGGCGGCGCCCGCGCATCCACGTCTGACCGAGATCGCCGCCGTTCGCCGGTCAGGACGCCCCGCCCGAGCCCTGGAGGAATATCGCGACCTCATGGACGTTCCCGGCCTCGGGCACGCCGACCTTCTCGCCGCCAGAGCCGGATCCGCCCTCTGCGCCGGCGCGCTCGGCCGCACGCGCGAGGCTTTGGACGAGCTGAAGTCGGTCCTCGCCGAACAGCGCAGCTTTCTCGGATCGGGTGACACGGCGGTGCTGGACACGCGGTATGAGATCGGTGTGCTCCTGGTGCGCACGGGAGAGCGGCTCGCTGCCGAGGAACTGCTGCGGCGCCTGGCAGACGAGGAGGAGAGGGTCCTGCCGGTGGCCGATGCCCGGCGCGGACGCAGTCGAGCCCTACTGGACCGGCTGCGGCGGATGGCCTGAGTCCTTCTCCGCACCGACCATGGTTTTGTAATCTCTGTTCACAGCAAATTGTTCGTGTTACGCTGCGATCGCTCCGTTTCGGTGGGGAGACAGGACACTGTCTACGGACGGCAGCAGAGACACCGAGGGGACAGCGCCCATGACGCCAGCAGCTCAGCGCGAGACCGAGCGCACCGAGGCGGGACAGCTCCCCGAGGAGGGCAACCTCGTCGAGGTGCGCGGCCAGTCCTGGGTGGTCTCCCGCGTCGAGCCGTCACCCGCCGCCGACGGAGACGACGAGCGCAGGCCCGCCACCCTCGTCCACCTCCAGTCCGTCGCCGACGGACGCTTCGGCGACACCCTCTCCGTCATCTGGGAGGTCGAGCCCGGCCGCCGTGTGCTGCCCGCCGGTTCCCTCCCCGACGCCTCCACCGGCTCCTACGACTCCCCGGGCCGCCTCGCCGCCTTCCTCGACGCCGTCCGCTGGTCCGCCGTCGCCTCCGCCGACGCCAAGACGCTCCAGGCCCCGTTCCGCTCCGGCGTCGCCGTCGAGCCGTACCAGCTGGAACCGGTCTCCCGAGCCGTCGGCGCGCCGCGCGTCAACCTGCTCCTGGCCGACGACGTCGGCCTCGGCAAGACCATCGAGGCCGGCCTCGTCGTCCAGGAACTGCTGCTGCGCGGCCGAGCCCGCCGCACCATGGTCGTCTGCCCCGCTGGCCTGACCCTGAAGTGGCGCGACGAGATGGCCGAGAAGTTCGGCCTGGAGTTCACCATCGTCGACTCCGAGCACTGCGCCCGGCTGCGCCGCACCCACGGCACCGCCGCCAACCCCTTCCGCGTCCACCCGCTCACCATCGTCTCGCTGCCCTGGCTGCGCGGACAGAAGGCACAGCGCCTCCTCGACGAGGTCATCGGCGCGCCCGAGGAGAGCTCCGACGGGGAGCACAAGCGCTTCTTCGACCTGCTGGTCCTCGACGAGGCCCACCACGTCGCGCCCGCCGCGCCCAAGCAGGTGTACGCCGTCGACTCCCAGCAGACCAAGCTGATCCGGCGCCTCGTCCCGCACTTCGAGCACCGGCTCTTCCTCTCCGCCACCCCGCACAACGGCTATCCCGAGTCCTACACCGCGCTCCTGGAGCTCATCGACGACCAGCGCTTCGCCCGCGGCGTGGACCCGGACAAGGAAGCCCTCAAGGACACCGTCGTACGGCGCCTGAAGTCGACCGTCACCAACGCCGACGGCACGCCCCGCTTCCGCACCCGCAAGACCCTTGAGCTCTCCGTCGACTACACGCCGCAGGAGCGCGAGATCCACCAGCTGCTCGGATCGTTCGCCGAGCTGCGCCGTAAGAAGCTGACACCCACGGCTCGCGGCGGGCGCCGCGCCGCCGACCTGGTCACGCTGCTGCTGAAGAAGCGCCTCTTCTCCTCCCCGGCGGCCTTCCTCCACACCGTCCAGGTGTACCTCTCCCACCTGGACGACACCGGCCCCGCGCGCGGCCGTGCGGCCGCGGCCGAGGTGCCCGAGTGGCTGGAGGAGTTCGCCGACCTCGTCGCGGACCTGGACGACACCGGCCTCGTCGACGCCGAGGACGACGCCCTGACCCGCTCCACCTCCCTCACCCCGGCCGAGGACGGTCAGGAACTCGACCTGCTGCAGGAGATGGAGCGCTGGGCCCTCACCCACGAGGCCGCGCCGGACTCCAAGGCCGATGCCCTGATCCGCACCCTCAAGGCGCTCTGCCGTCCCGACGGCAGGAACTGGACCAATGAGCGGGTCGTCATCTTCACCGAGTACCGCGACACCCAGGAGTGGCTGCACGACCTGCTCCAGCAGGAGGAACTCACCGACGGCGGCCGCGTCGAACGCCTCCACGGCGGACTGTCCGCCGAGGAACGCGAGCGCATCCGCCTCGGCTTCCAGGCCGAGCCGTCCCGCGTCGAGGGCAAGGTCCGCATCCTCCTCGCCACCGACGCCGCCGGCGAGGGCATCGACCTCCAGAACCACTGCCACCGCCTGATCAACTACGACATCCCGTTCAACCCCAACAAGCTCGAACAGCGCATCGGCCGCATCGACCGCTGGGGCCAGAAGAACGACCCGGAGATCACCCACTTCATCGGCTCCGGCTGGCAGCAGGCCCAAGCCGGCTCCTACGAGGCCGACCTGGAGTTCCTCTCCCGCGTCGCCAAGAAGGTCGCCCGCATGGAGCACGACCTCGGCTCCGTCAACGCCGTCCTCGCAGACGCCGTCCAGCGCCGCATGACCGGCGACACGGCGCCCGTCGACATCGAGAACGCCAAGCCCAGGCCCATCAAGGGCCGTCGCACGGGCGGCGACGTGGCACCCGAGCAGAACGTCACCGCACAGACCAAGAGGCTCGCCGACCAGTACGAGGAGACCGTCGACTCCCTCGGCCTCACCCCGGCCAGCGTCAAGCGCGTCGTCGATACCGCCCTCGCGCTCGACCACCAGCCCGCGCTCCTCCCCTCCCTCCTCCGCGCGGAGGACTTCGAGCCGGGCGACCTCTTCGACGTGCAACCCCTGTCCGGCAGCTGGGAGCGAGCGACCCGGGGCCTGGCCCACAAGCTCCGCGAGGGCGAGCAGCGGCCGCTCACCTTCTCCCCGGCGGTCGCCGCGCAAGGCCGCGACGACGTGGTCCTCGCCCACCTCAAGCACCCGCTCGTCGCCCTCTCCACGCGCCTGCTCACTGCCGCCGTGTGGAACGCCGACTCGGTCGGCCTCAACCGCGTCACCGCCGTCGTCTCCGACGACCCGGCCGTCACCACGACCCTGGTCTCCGCCTATGCGCGCTACGTCCTCGTCGGCACCGACGGCACCCGCCTCCACGAGGAAGTCCTGCACGCGGGCGGCTGGTTCGGCGACACCGGCCGCTTCCGCCGCTGGGAGTCGGTCGGTGAACAGGGCAGGGTCCTGTCCCGCGCCCTCACCGAGGGAAGCGAGGCCGCCCCGCACCTGCGCAAGGAGCTGACCGACGCCTGGCCGAAGCTCCGTGACCCGCTGTACCGGTCACTGAGGACGCGGGCCGACGAGCTCGGCCGCCAGCTGGAGAGCCGGCTCGCCGACCGCCGGGCCGAGGAGGAGCGCCGCATCACCGCCACCCTCGACCGCTTCGAGGCCACCCTGCGCGCCAAGCTCAAGGAGGAGGGGGACGGCGAGGGCGAACAGCTCGCCCTGCTGTCGACCCACGAGCTGACCGGCCACGAGCGCCGGCAGTTCGAGGACGACCGCCGCCGCTGGCAGGAACGCCTCGAAGGCCTTCCTGGCGAACGCGAGCGCGAACTCGCCGCCATCGCCGCCCGCTACCGCGAGCCCCGCTCCCACGTCTTCCCCGCCGCAGTCGTCTTCGTCATTCCCGCAAAGGACGCCCGCCGATGAGCCCCCGCCGCCCGATGAGCCCCGGACTCGCCGCCGCCAAGGCCCAGGCCGCCGACGGCCGCAGGCAGCACCAGGAGTGGCTCGACCTCAGCGAGGTCTCCGGCCCCTTCCTGACCATGCCTGTCCTGCTGCGGGCCTGGCCCCAGCTCGACCCCCTGGAGAAGGACGAGCGGGCCCGGCTGCGCGCCCGCCACGCCGACTGGCAGACCGACACCACCGCGGGCCGCGACGAGTGGGTGGCCTACATCCTGCGCCGTCTCCTCGGCTGGGACGATGCCCTGACCTTCCGGCAGGGCGAAACCGAGCACCATGGCCTGGACCGCCTCACCCTGCGTGTGGCGGAGCACAACACCGAAGTCCGCCCCGACTTCGCCCTGGTGGAGCCCGGCTACGATCTCGCGGCCGAACCCGACACCGCGTCCGCCGCCAAGCGCGTACGCCTCCTCGGCATCACCGTCCCCGCCGGCACCGCGCCCACCGCCCGCGCCGGCGGGGGCGGCGACTGGGCCGCCGCCCCCGCCGACCGTCTCGCGCGGCTCCTGCGGCACCACGGCGTCCCCCTCGGCCTCGTCACCGACGGCCGCTGGTGGTGCCTGGTGTGGGCACCCCTCGGCGGCGTCACCACCACTGCCGTCTTCGACTCCATCGGCTGGAACGAGGCCGCCGAGCGCAACGTCGTCCGCGCCTTCGCCTCCCTGCTCAGCCGCCGCCGCTTCTTCGAGTACGAGGAGGCCGAGACCCTCGTCGGCCTCCTCAAGGCCAGCCTCGCGGCCGGCGAGGACGTCACCGAGGCCCTGGGCATCCAGGTCCGGCAGGCCGTGGAACTCCTCGTCGACGCCATAGGGCGCGCCGACGTCCGCGCCGTCGAGCACGGCGCACCCGGCCTGCACGCCTCGGGCGTGGCCGCGGGCGAGGTCTACCGCGGCGCGGTCGCGGTGATGATGCGCGTCGTCTTCCTCCTCTTCGCCGAGGAACGCGGCCTGCTCCCCGCCGACAACGAGGTCTACGCGCGCTCCTACTCCGCCCGCTTCCTGCGCGACGAGCTCAAGGCCCGCGCGGACGAGGAGGGCGAGACCTCGCTCGAGCACACCACCTCGGCCTGGCACCGGCTGATCGCGCTCTTCCACGCCGTGCACGGGGGAGTGGACCACCCGGGCTCCGGCTTCCACCTGCCCGCGTACGACGGCTCGATCTTCGACCCCGACACGTACCCCTGGATGGAGCGCACCACCCCGCTCCTGCCGATCGACGACCGCACGGTGCTCCACATGCTCCAGGCGGTGCAGGAGGTCCGCGTCGGCAAGGGCAAGGACCGCGAGGTCCGCACCCTCAGCTTCCGCGCCCTGGACGTCGAGCAGATCGGCTACGTCTACGAGGGCCTGCTCTCGTTCGACGGGCGCCGGGCGACCGAGCACATGGTGGGGCTGATCGGCCCGGAAGGGCTGGAGCACGAGGTGCCGCTGCGGGAACTGGAGTCCCTGGCGGCGAAGGCGGGATCGGTCAAGACGCTGGCGAAGGCCGTCTTCGACAAGTGGAAGGACCCCAAGCCCCCGGCGACGGCGGGCCAGTTGGAGAAGCGCCTCGCCCCGCTCGGGGCGGAGGACGCGGCGGAGGCACGGCGCCGGCTGAACGCGGTGACCAAGGACCCGGCACTGACGGAGAGGCTGCTGTCGTTCGTCGGCATCCTGCGTGACGACCTGCGGGGCCTGCCGACGGTCATCCCGAACGGCGCCCTCTACATCACCGAGTCCTCGCTGAGGAAGAACACGGGCACCCACTACACGCCCCGTTTCCTGGCGGAGGAGGTCGTGCTGCACGCGCTGGAGCCCCTGGTGTACGAACCGGGCCCGCTCCAGACGGCGGACACGGGGGAGTGGCGTCTGAAGTCGGCTGAGCAGATTCTCGACTTGAAGGTCGCGGACATCGCGATGGGCTCGGCGGCATTCCTGGTGGCGGCCTGCCGCTACCTGGCGGACCGACTGATCGAGGCCTGGGAGTCCGAGGGCCGCGTGGACGCGATGACGTACCGGGCGGGGCGGGCGGTGGACGCCGTGACGGCGGCCGACGCCGAACAGGACTCCGTGGTCGTGGAGGCCCGACGCCAGATCATCGAGCACTGCCTGTACGGGGTGGACATCAACCCCATGGCGGTGGAGATGGCCAAGCTGTCGCTGTGGCTGGTCTCCATGGACCCGGGCCGGCCGTTCACGTTCCTGGACGACCGGCTGGTGGCGGGTGACTCGCTGCTGGGCGTGCACAGCCTGGAGCAGATCCAGGCCGTACACATGAAGCCGGGTCAGCAGGCCGACATCCTGGCGGAGCAGGCCCGGCAGTTGGTGGACGAGCTGACGCGGGAACGACTGGCGATCACCGCGATCAAGGGCGTCGACCTGCCCGCGCTCCAACAGAAGCGGCAGCGTCTGGCTGAAGTCAACCGCCACTCCCGGCGCCTACGGCTGGTCGGCGACCTGATCGCGGGCGCGGCACTGGCGACGTGCGCCTCGGGGCGGGTGGAGTGGTACGCGCAGAACGGTGGCGATCGCGTCAGGGACCTGTTCCCGCAGGCGGCCTGGATCGTGCGGCAGATCATCGGCGAGGGGGTTGAGGATGACGCGCATGTGGTGCGCGAGGCTAAGGCGACAGCGGAAGAGTGGTTGGCGGCGGAGTCGCCGCAGGGGTCCCTTGAGCGGCGGCCGGTGCACTGGCCACTGGTGTTTCCGGAGGTCTTCAATAGACGGGCGGGATTTGACGCGATCGTAGGTAACCCGCCGTTCTTGGGCGGGCAGAAACTCACTGGTGCAATGGGGGAGGCATATCGAGAGTACATGGTTGAATACCTTGCGAACCGAAGGCGGGGTAGTGCAGATTTGGTCGCGTACTTTGAGCTACGCACTCATCGATTGCTTGCTTCCCGGGGGCAAACGGGACTTATTGCGACGAACACCCTGGCTCAGGGGGATACACGCACGGTTGGCCTGGATCAGTTGGCTGAAGAGGGGATTCTGATCCGGAGAGCGATTAAGAGCGCGCCCTGGCCTTCACGGTCTGCCGTGCTTGAATACTGTGCAGTATGGACTAGTAAGGCGCCCATCATGGGCGCCGCGGAACGATTCGTGGGTGATTTGCCTGCCCCGCAGGGAATCTCAACCGCACTGAATCCGGCAAGTCGCGTAGCATCGTGGATCGAGTCGCTTCGCGAGAATGGGGGAGTTTCATTCCAGGGGTCTATCGTGCTCGGCCTAGGATTTACACTCCCTGAAGCCGATGCGAAAAAATGGATCGCCGAAGATGAGAATTATGCCGAGGTTTTGTTTCCGTATCTAAATGGGCAGGACGTCAATAATCATCCGCAGCATCTGAGTTCTCGTTGGGTTATTAATTTCCGCGATTGGTCGGAGAGTCGAGCGCGGGAGTTCCCAAGGGCATTTTCTAAGATCGAGGCAGACGTTAAGCCTGAGCGACAGCGGCGCAAGCCCGATGGTTCCTACGTACTGCGCAAACCCCTTCCTGAGCGCTATTGGCACTATGCAGAAAAGCGACCTGCTTTGATGGCAGCGCTTGCTCCCCTGGAGCGTTGCATGGTGATTACCCGCCATACACACACAGTCATTCCTGCAATGGTGCCAACTGGATCGGTGTTCAGTGAGGCAACTGTCGTGTTTGCCTCCAGCGACCATGCACTATTGGCCGTTCTTAGTAGCTCCCCTCACTACTGGTGGGCGATTAATTGCGCGTCTACGATGAAGGGGGATCTACGTTACACGTCAACGGACGTGTTCGAAACGCTCGTTCGCCCGACTAAGACTGACAGGCTTCGTGCCGCTGGTGCCCTTTTGGATTCCTACCGACGTAATCTTATGGCGGCTCGCCAGATAGGGCTTACTGCCACCTATAATCTAGTCCACGACCCTGACTGCCAGGACGAGGAAATCGTCGAACTCCGCCGCATCCACGAGGAGATCGACAAAGCCACGGTCGAGGCGTATGGCTGGAACGATCTGCTGGACGACTCTGGGCGGACATTGCCCGCAGATCCGACCCACGAGACTTTCCCGCTCGACCATGGCTTCCAAGATACCGATCAGGGGAAACGCTACACTGTTGGTCTACTCGCTCGGACCGAGATTATCGACCGTCTGCGACAGTTGAACCACCAGGTCTTCGCCGACGAGGTTCACCTTGGGTTGCATCCGATGCAAGAGAAGAAGGCGAAAGAAAATCATCGCGATATGCCCTTGCCTTCTCCGGAAGCCGTGATGAGGCGCAGGGAGCAGCTTGCCAGGCGAGGTAATACGGATTTCGGTGAGGGCACCGAAGGAGCTCTCTTCTAATACTCCAGCAGGATTTTTCTGTCCGACCTGCGGGTTTCGCTGGGCGGCTGGAGTTTAGCGGGCCACGGCAAGGTCAGTGACTGCAAAAAGAACGGCACCTCTCTGTGTCAAGCGGGGGCGATCAGAGAGGGATCCCGGTCGCGGAGCATCGTGCGGTAGACGACATCGGCCAGCCGGCGCTTGAGGCAGCGGAGGGCTTCTTTGTGGCCTTTTCCTTCTGCGCGTTTCCGCTGGTAGTAGGCCTGTCCCGGGGTGGGGTGGCGGATCTGGGTGATGGCCATGACGTGCAAGGCGGAGTTCAGTTGCCGGTCCCCTGCTCGCGAGAGCCGGTGTCGTTTCACGTCCCCGGAGGACACCTCCAGGGGTGCGACGCCGCAGTAGGAGGCGAATGCGGCCTCCGAGCGGAAGCGGCCGACGCCCGCGGTGCGGGTGAGGATCTTCGCGGCCAGCAGGTCCCCGATGCCGTGGAGTTCGGTGAGGGTGGTGCTGGACTCGGCCACTGCTGTAGTGATCTGCTCGGTGACGGTGGTGATCCGGCGGTCCAGGCGGCGGATCTCGGTGACGAGGTCCGTGGCCAGGGCGCGCAGGGTGCGGGCCAGGGACGCCTTGGGCCGGATGGCCCCGCAGGGCTGCGGCAGCAGTATCGGCGGTCAGCTTGCGCGGCAGGCCGGCGGGCACGAGCTTGGTCATCAACGCGTGGAGGCGGTTGACGGTCTGGGTGCGGGTCCGGACCAGGTCGTCGCGGTGCTCGGTCCTCGGCCTGTGGGTGGGCGACGGCGGCGAAGGCGCCAAGTACTGGCTCCAGGTCCCAAGGTCCGGTTGGAGTATCAACCAGTCCTACGCGAAATCCGGACCCTGGTCGAGCGAGTCGTCGTCATGGCGAACCTCCCCAAACTCAGGTCCCCAACCACCCGCATCACGACCCTCATCCAGGCCATCCTCTGTCTACATCTGGCCTGCTCAGAGCGGTGATGGAGAAAGCTCAATGTTGCCAGCGCAGGGACATCCTAAACCTCTTTGCAGAGGGGGCTGGGCCACTGATTAATTCGCATCTGCTGGTCCGCTGGGTGTGTTGATATTACAACCGTTGACGGCATTACAAGGGCTTGAACAGATCCAGCACATTGAGTTGATCTCAAGCCAGCAAGAGCACTCTGAGCGGTTCCAGAGTTTCGACTTTCGCGGGTTACGTAGCCAAAGCAGCCTGGCGTAACTTGCGTGCACATCACTTTTGAATGAACGGCAGCTGAAGCCACGATCGTCGCCGATGGATGTCCGTATCTGTTGGATGCCCCTGTCGATATAATTAGGTGCTCAGGGGCCACAGTCTCCAATACATCTTTGCGTATTTCCCCATCGCGGTCTCCGTGAAGATCAGCACCATGGTGCGGCCAGCGGAGAATGTCCGCATCTATCCGTACTCCATCGTGAATCAGGCGTTCCCATGTGGACCCCACAGCATCCCCGCCTATCAGGATTCGCGTGGCCCCAATTTGGACAAGAACAATCGCGCTAGCTAAATTCCTCTTCTTTCGTGCGTAAGCTTCGGTCAGCTCCCTTTGATCAGGAGCTAGCATGCACCAACTGATTGCACCCAGCATCCCGCGTGCACCTTCTATAGCCCCGTCCAATCGGGTTTGAGACCGGTCAAAATCAAGGAACTGCAGGAGTGTGGTTCGTATTTTGAACCCCGACTTTTTATCGTCAGAGAATAGGGTGTCATGATTGTAGATTATTCGGCTTGGCGTGCTTGCCGAGGCGACGCGCGCTATGCCTCCATAATGATCCACATCCCAGTGAGTCGCAATTACAGTATGAATACTTATCCCTCTGCTGCGGGTAAATTCCACTATCTGTTCAGCTCTACCCGCTGGGCAGTCAATCAAGAGTGCACTGTTAGTGATGGGATCGATTATGATCGTGCAGTCACCTTGGCCGACATCCAAGAACCAAACTTCGGCAATCGGTGACTCTGCTGTCAGCGTGAGATCGACGGCGTTCATAGCGCCCCCGTCGCTTGCGGATCTCCGTACTCGCCGTCGGGGAGCCAATCGAACTTGTGTAGCTTCATGGGCGCCGAAGCTAGATCCTTGAGATCGCCAGAAACCTGAAAGTCAATGCCTGCCTGGCAGATCCACCCCGAAGCACGTATGGGCGGGTTAATTCGCATGCCTTCGTCACTTGTAACCCCGGAGACCCAGATGAGAAGGCCGTCCTCATTTGCCTCGATCACGTGTCCGAATGCGGGAACCTCTCTTCCGCTGTGATTATTTTCGATCTTTCCTGATTGGATAGGGTAACGAATCACGCCCTCCGGGCCAGGTAGCCCTCCAAGCGCTTTCCTAAGGAGATCAAGGATCTCTGCAGGCAAGTGGTAGACGGAAGCAACGACTTTTTCCAGATGGATAGTAGCTGTCGATACTTCGGATTCCTTGCCGCCCTCGACAGCCGCCCTTACGCCCTTGGCGGCCGCAGCCAACTTTCGAAGATGGAGCGGGTCTTTCGGCACTGGCAAGGATTGAATTACGCTCGGTGGGATATTCCGCCCAGGCGCACGCTCATCGACCCAGCATGAAGCGAGGCCCGATCCTAGGATTGCGAGCAACGCGAAGAGGCGATCCCCCATTGGGATGGTTCCCCAGCCATGCCAACTGCCATTGGGGAGCACCATGTGAAAACTCTCTCTTGGGACCACACCCTGCAAGTCGATACCAGTCTTAATCCGCCACGGGTTTGCCGTGTTCCAGCGCTTTGCCACAACTAGCAGCTTTGGGCTTCGCACGAATTCATCCGACTTCCCGGATTTACTGAAATCCTCCGGGTACTTTACTGGAATCAGTTTTTCGACAATCGGAGAACCGAATGGAATGAGATGCCTAAGTGAAGAAATCTCCCAATGTGTAGCCTCGGTATCTGTATCTCTCCGCTTCGGCCTACCCGGCTGATGCGGACGCCCGTTCCTGACGGTGGCTACATTTTCTAGAATATCGAAATCTGTGCTCTTTTCAAAGTAGCGAGTCAGGGGACCCTGTAGCAGGCCTTGGCCGTCTCTTCCAGGATTTGCCAAGTAAGCGTAGTCGGGTCTTCCGGTCTCGAAGAATTGCGACAAGGCGCCAGGCCGGCCAGAAATTCTCTTCACCAGGGTTGGCCTTCCGCTCCTATGCCCTCCGGGGTTTTTCTGTGCGATGACTACTGCTGGAGCTATTGCATCCGTGGTTGACTGGAAGGTTTCACCGGGGAGGCGCCATATTTCTAGCAGGCTAGCCTCATTTAGCAGACTTGAGCGAGCCTTCCTACTCGTCGCAGAGTTAATCCAGCTCAGGGGTAGAATGCATGCCAGGAATCCATTAGTCGTGAGACTCGCCAGCATCCAACTAATGAATTCGTTAGCGCGCTCTGTAGCTGGCTTGCCTTGGCGGGAGTGCTGCCAAGGGGGGTTGCAAACGATGACGGAGGGTCTATCGGATTCATCCAACTTTGCAGTGAGTGCATCCTTCGCCTCGACACGCCAGCTACTCCCTGGAGACAAGTCGGTCATGAGTAGTGACAATTTCGCCACTTCTGTGGCAAACACGTCCTTGTCGTAACCTCGCACATGTTTGGCAACGTATTGATGTTTCGCTAGCGCGTCAGCTGAGTGTGGGTGTAGCTTTCGAAGGCGATTGGACGCCGCAAGGAGCATTGTTCCGGAGCCGCAAGCCGGGTCCAGGATGAAGCGGTCCTGAGGGGCAATTGTTTCGATGGGCACCATTTCTAGGATTTGCTGTGCTATTGGTGGAGGGGTGTAATAGGTCCCCTGAACGCGGCGTTGCGAATGAGTGACCAGCGCCTGCTCGTATACATCGCTTACTGTTGAGGGCTCTAGCCCGGCAAAATTCACCCGAGAGTCAAATTCTCTTATAGCGGAGTCAAAGGCTGTGAGGTGGTTTGTGTCAACTCCATTTAGCCACTCAAAGTAACCCGGGTAACGCTGCTGTGCTACGTCGGTCAGGACTGAAGGGGTTGCGTAGCCGACTTTTCCCTTGTCTCTGAGCATCAGTGCGGACAAGGCTCCAATGACGATCCGCGCGACACTTCCTGTTGGGTCGCCACCGATTGAAGAGGCGGTCATTTCCATCACCGCCTCGACTTGTGCTGTGAGGTAGCTCCTAGACTTTTTTCTTGAAACCTCAACAAGCTTCAGGTCTACTGGGAAAAGGGGGTTCTGTGTAAGGTTGAGCTTCGCGCGATTCACTGAATCGGGTGTCAGTGACGAAAGTGTGCGAATGACTAGAGTGCTAGACTCAATGGGGACTGATTCGATTTCTCGAGTTGTATTCTCGTCTGCGCCTACGTTCCAAAGACTCAGTCGATCCGGGAGTGCAATCAACATGGCTGGTGTCGCAAGAGATGAGGCTGCTCGCAGCCATAGGCTGCGAATTTCATCTTCATGATCCGCGACGGAGGCCATGATGGCGCTAGTGGATAGGTCTTGCTGGTCGGCCTCAGTGAAAGCTACAAGGGGGGCTCGAACCTCGTCGCCCTCCATAGGCCAAATTGGAAAGTTATGTTGGATGAGGCGATCTTCGTAGCCGCATTGGGTAAGGATTCCAGCCAACACTGCGCGGCGTTGTTCATGCGTCGCAGTAACCATGTAGCTGGCCTCGTTCCTCGACTTCGAAGATCAAATGGTTCTACTAGTGCTATGTTGAGCCGTGGACATGACACGGCTCCGGGCTTACCACGTCAAGTCCCCAGCACCATGTTCCGTTGGGAGAACTCGATGGTGAGTTCCACGAACGCGGCCGGCTCGTCCCGGCCGACCCGCAGTGCTGGTGTGTCGTCCACGATTCTTCGAGTCCTCTATGGACACGGCGCCCGTTCTGGCAGCCGCCTCGACGCGATACCCGCCGCATGTCTGCTGTACCTGCTCTCGAATCACGGGAGCCTCGTGGCCTGGATGGCGTACCGATCGACGCTCATAGCTCCGGTCCCATGCGCTCTCTAAGCTCGCCGACTGTTCGTGTGCCTCCCGCCTGATCGATACCGCTGCGGCCTACGATCAAGACCTAATTATCGCGGTGTTCAGGCCCGCCGCGCCAGGTCCAGTGCTGCAGTGTGCACGAACCAGTCCAGTACCTCGCAGATCTCGTCGCCGTGCTCCGCGAAGGCCTGCACCGAGAAGGACGGACGCAGCTCCAGCTTCGCCTCGGGCAGCTCGATGCCCTCGATCTTGTTGAGGCGGCGTAGGAGCTCGCGGCGCTGTTCCGTGTCGTCGAAGGGACTGCGGTTCTTGAGGTACTGGAAGACGACCTCGACCGTTCCGCTCACGGGGTAGATCCCGACGGGCCACATCAGGTGGGGCCGCTCGCTCGTCCCGGCGTCGAGCATCGGGAAGCAGCTGGTCTCGTCGTAGCGGCCGTAATTGACGTAGCCGCCCTGGCGACGCCAGAAGTCGAGCGCCGCCAAGACGCCGTCGGACGCCTCCGCCCAGTGTTCCCGCAACTGCGTACGGAAGCGCTCGGCCGCCGCCCTGTCCTCCCCGTCGGGGAGCGGGTCATACGAGACCGGCTGCGTGACGTCCTTGCCCAGGAGCGTGGCCAGCTCGGCGGCGGTCAGGCGCTGTGAACGATGGGCTCGGCCAGAGGGGTCGAACTTCACTCCCTCACTCATCAGGATTTCTTGCGGGGGCAGCCTGTCGTTGCCCTCCGGCCAGCGGAACGAGGGGGAGATCCTGCCCTCCGCGGTGAGCACCCGATAAGCCCCGATCACCGCCGAGTTGGAGCCCAGGAACGAGCCCACGGGGACGGGGTGGCTCCCGATGAGCTCGGCGACGTCGCCGTACGTCGTCCACGTGCCGCTGGGCATCGCCACCAGGGCCGAACGCAGTTCGGCCCAGCCCGGCCACTCCTCTCCGGCCGGCTTGATCCCGCCGATCGGACCGGGCCACAGTTCCACCGCCCGCTCCGTCAGGCGGTCCGCGCGCTCCAGGATCTCCGCCTTGCCCCAGCGCTCCGCCGAGGCGATCTCCAGGTTCATGCGAAGTGCGCTTGACTCGAGGATCTGCTGCTTGCGCTCGAAGGGATGGTTGGAGAGCTTCGAGTTGTCACCGGTCAGCGTGAGGTTGCCGAGGGTGTGGACCAGCAGGTCGTGCAGCTCCTGGGGAGTCTGGTTCGGCTCGGTCTCCTTGGCGAGCAGCTCGAACCACGCCGGTGCGGGACGCTGCGGGAGGACGTGCTCGACGCTGATGGAGGCCTTGACGAAGTCGACGGGTTCGCTGGGCCGGTAGCTCTCCTCCAGGCGGCGCAGGATGTAGCTGCGCTGCGGAGGGCGACCACTCCAGTAGAAGGGCTTGCTGCGGATCGCCTCGCGCAGTTCCTCGTTGCCGGGCCACCGCCGGCGCCGACTGGACAGGAACCGCTGGACGGCCTCGGCCGCCGGGCGATCCGTTTCCAGTTCCTTCGGGGCTTCCATGAAGATCCGGTTGAGGCCGGTGGTCGGTGTCTGGCAGATGAGGCGCCGCACCAGATAGGACTCGACGTAGAGCAGTGCCTGTGCCGCATCGTCCGGAGTCGTATTGCCGGCGTCGACAAGATCCATCAGGTGGAGCGCGAGCGGATAGTGGGTCTGGCCTCCCCACATGGCGAGGCGCTCCAGCACCGCCCGGAGTGCCGGCGAGCTCTCTCGATGGGGCTCGACGATGCGCAGGAACCTCCGCCCGCGGTCGGCCAGCTGGGCGACCTCGTGCTGCAGCGCGTCCTCGTTGCCGGCGAGCGGTTGGAGCCGTTTCTGCTGCTCGCGGTAGATCTCGCTCTGCTTGGTCTTGTAGTGGCCGCGCACGATCAGGTCGAGCCACACGAGGAGCTCGAGGTTCTTCGGGCCGAGGCTCTGCTGCATGGGCAGCCACAGCTCCTGGTAGACCCGCTCACCTCGTTTGGGGAGGAGCATGAAGACGTAGTTGCGCAGCAAGTCGCTCTGGCTGAGCCCGACACCTGTGTTGTTGATCGACTCGAAGATGCGGTAGACGTTGTCGCCGGGCTCGGCGGTGATCTCCACGATCGACAGCAGGTCCTTGAGGACGGTCTCGACCGTTCCGATCCACCGCTCGTCGCCGGCCTCCCGGCCCTCGGCGAACGCACCGCGGAAGAACCGGTAGGCGGCGCCGATGTTGTCGCTCCCGCCGGCCTCGGCCCGGGACTGGATACAGGCGGTGTACGCCTCCCGGTCCGCTTGCGTGGGAAGCAGCCGGTAGTGGTCGAGGCCTTCGTGGAACTCGTTGACGAGTATCTGCCGGTGGACGCGGTCCACTCCGCGCAGGTCACCGCTCTCCTTGAGGTGGTCGCGCAGAGCGGTGAAGGCGAGCATCAAGGTGGTCAGCCGCTGCTGACCGTCGACGACCAGCCACCGCTGTACGCCGCCTGCCTGGATCTGGCCGGGGGCCAGGACCACCGAGCCGAGGAAGTGCGGCGTCGTGGAGTCCCCGGAGAGGTGCTGGTCGACGAGTTCACCGACGTCCTCCCAGAGGCGTTGGAGCTGCTCCGTGCCCCAGCTGTACGTGCGCTGATAGAGCGGCACTTGGAACTGCTTGTCCCCTTGGACGAGCTTGAGGAAGGTGATTTCCTGCGCGCGCATGCGCTTCCTTTCCCTGCCGGGTGCGCGGGTCTTGCCGGTCCATCCAGCGGCCCCGCCCTGGGATGGCACAACGGTCACTCGAATCTAACGTGAACACTGTCAACGTATGGCGTTTTTGCGCGACTCCTGTGACCTTTCGCGGCAAGTGGAAGAAGAAACCACCAGGTTGAGTGGCTGTCGGGTGCTCCGGCAGCGGCATGCGGCACGGATACCGGAGGCTTGCCGGTCAGGCCTTCGCGACCGTTTGCGCGACGCCCGACTGACGGGAGATCCGGGGCATCGTCTCGTTGGGGGACCGGCGGAGGAGCTTGACGTTCCGGCCCTCGACCCAGGCGTTCCACGACTTGAGGTAGTACAGCAGGTGCTCGCGTGAGTCGTCGCGGCGGCGGTGCGCACTGCCCGCGGCCAGGCCGAGCATGGTGTTGCGCAGGGTGAGGCGAGGGTCGCCCGATTCCAGCAGCGCTCCGGTGACTACCCCTTCGAGCCAGGAGGACTGGTCGATCTCGGGCCGCGCGGTCGTCGTGACGTACCAGCCGATCGTCGCCGCCGTGACCGTGATGCGGCATCCGCGGTTGAGGGCGATGCCGTGGTTGAGGGAGTCGCGGATGCCGGGGTGCTGGTCGAGGATGACAAGGAGCTGGTCGTTGCTGGTGACGGATGAGGCGCCGCTCCACGCGGAGTTCGGAGCGTGCAGGTACAGGTGAAGCCCACGCAGGGCCGCTGCGAGGTGTGTCGCGTTGGCCTCGCCGGCGAGCGCCAGCGCGTCGCGGCCTGTGCGCTTGCGCCCGGTGTCCATCACGGTGAAGGCGGTACGGGGAACGCCATGGGTGACGGTCAATGGCACCGTGACCCCGGCCCTGACGATCGCGGCCAGCCGGTGCTGACCGTCGATGAGTACGTCGTCCTCGTCGAAGGCGATGCCCTGGTGCGTGAGTTGCCACTCTCCGCGCTGGATCTGGCCGGCCAACTGCTGCACTGTGTTCTTGCTGAGGGGACGGTTGTTGGTGTTGCGAGTGAGCCACTGTGAGGCCAACTCGGGGGTGACGTCGAAGACTTCTGTCTGCATGGCGAGTGAGCCTTCTCCTTGTGTGACACCGGGCGTGTGACGCCTGCAGGCTTGCATGGAAATGTGAACTCAGTCAACCGAGAAACCGTGCCCTCGGTGCGTACTCGTGGGATTGGGTGACCCTTTGCCGGGTGATCCAAGGGGTCGGCGACCCTGTGGGTGGATCCGTCGGGCTCCGACCGGCTCGAGAGCGCTGCCGGTTCGCAAGGTTTCATAGGGGGTGACCTTGGCGGTCTTCCTGATACCCTCGCCGCGTGTGCTCAGTTCACACCCAACTTGACGCGCAGGGGGGCGCGTCACAGTCGCGCTGGGTGTGGCCAGGGGCGGGATTTCACAAGGCGGCCACCAGGTGGCCCTCAGCAGCAGTGGGGTGGCGTGTGAGCCAGGGTGAGAGTGGCCTGAGCGATGGCGTGCAGCCGGTCGGTTCCGTCTACCAGTACGACGACGGGCTGTACGTCCGGGTCGATGACGTCGTGCCCTACGAGCTCGTCGACCCCGGGGACTCCTACGGATACCGGCAGGGCGACGACCTGGTCCGCTGCACGCTGTATCTGAGCAACGGCGCCGGTCAGCCCATCGAGGTGGACGGCATCAGCCTGCTCGTGCGGAGCGGGCCGTACGGCAAGACGGGCCGCCAGGTACAGGACCACAAGTCGGACGCGCTCGACGACGAGCTCGACGGCACGCTGCGCAAGGGGCGCAGAATCTCGGCGACCTGGGCATACAGCATTCCTGCAGGTACCGCCCAGGAGCTGGACATCGAGGTGCGGTTCCCGGCCG
Organism: Actinacidiphila glaucinigra; assembly: GCF_900188405.1. GTDB lineage: Bacteria > Actinomycetota > Actinomycetes > Streptomycetales > Streptomycetaceae > Actinacidiphila > Actinacidiphila glaucinigra. The sequence goes on from NZ_FZOF01000016.1 coordinate 123,409, forward strand.
CGCACGCTCGTGAGAGCATCACTTTCACCACGGCCGACCTGTCGTCCGCTTCCCCCGGCTTGCAAACGTCGGTCACGCGTTCCACAGCTGTGCCTCTTCCGGATCAGGCGCCGCTCTTCGGCGACCAGCAGGATTCCCTGTTCGCGGAGACCGGTTCGGAGTCCGCCGGCGGCCGCGGCGGGCTTGCCGAGTCGAGCGCATCCCGGCTGCGGGGACGGGTGACTCTTGGTGCCGGAGCCGCGCGGTCGACCGTTCCCGGACGACAGGGCACCCACGCGGGTGCGCACGAGCCGTCCGCCGACGAGACCGACGCCACGCGAGTCCGGCAGATCTTCCGGTTCCTCGCCGAGGCGGAGGAGTCGAAGGCCCGGCCCGTGCGCACGCTCGACGGGGCAGCCGGCACCGTGTGGTTCGAGGAACTGCCGGACATGCCGGGTGTCGAAGTGATGCTGGACGGAGTGCTCGCCACTGACGACCCGTCCTGGCTGACCGTCTCCCGACCCGAACGCGAGGACGCTCCGCACCCCAAGCCCCCGCTCGCGCCGTGGGTGGACGAGACGCGCATCCGGGACTTCAAGCAGACACGTGCCCCCCATTTGCGCCGGCGGATCGAGCCCGAGTTCCCGGACTGGTCCCGGGGCATACCGCTTGAAAAGGCCTACCACGAGCTCGACGAGCACCCGGAGCGGGAGAAGATCGAGAAGCTGTACGCCGCCTGGGAACAGGACTGGCTCGTCTGGGCGGAGCGGCGACGGGCCATCGACCCGCACGTCAAGCTGTACGACCGGCTCCACAAGATGCACGAGGACGCCGCCAACCTGGGTGAAGCGTACGAGCTGGTGCTCGGGCTGGGTCGGCTGACCTGGCAGACGACGGGTGGCCAGCGCGTGGAACGGCACCTGGTCACCCACCGGGCCACCATCCAGCTCGATCCGTCCACCGGAACGCTCACCGCTGCCCCGGATCCGACCGGCGTGGGCCTGGAACTGGAGGAGGGCATGCTGGAAGGAGCCCAGCATGTCCCTGGTCCTGTACGGGAGGCGATCGTCGAGGAGTTGGAGGGCGCTTCCGACCTGACGGATCCCGAACACCTCGAGGCCCTGCACACCGCCCTGCGCAGCTGGGTGAACGCCGCGCACAGTGCCGGAAGCTACCTGCCGACCCTGGAACGCGCCAAGCCGCGGACCCTTGACGTTCCACAGGTGGGACTCACCCCGGCGCTCGTCCTGCGCGAACGCAACCGCCGGTCGACGATGGACGCCCTCAAGGCCATCGCCCGCCAGATCGACGCGGGGACTCCTCCCACCGAACTGCTCGGCTACATCGCCGGTCGGGACGGGGCGCTGACCGCGGCCGACATGGCAGCGGCCGAGGACGACGGGACGGCGAACGGTACGCGGGAGATGTACTTCGCACTCCCCGCCAACGAGGAACAGCGCACGATCGCCGAGCGCCTGCGCGCCAACCGGCTCGTCGTCGTACAGGGCCCGCCCGGCACCGGCAAAACGCACACCATCGCCAACCTGGTCACGGACCTGCTCGCACAGGGCAAGCGGGTCCTCATCACCAGCCACACCCCGCGCGCGCTGCGCGTCCTGCGGGACAAGCTCCCGGAGTCCATCCGCGACCTGTGCGTGAGCCGTACCGAGGACGGCGCGGCCGCGCAACGGGAGCTCGAGGCGTCCGTACAGAGGATCCTCAGCGAATACGCCGGTTACGATCCCAAGGCCTCACAGAAGGAGATCCGTACCCTCCAGACTCGGCTCGCCGCGGCCCGGTCGGCCCAGCAGACCATGCTGCGCGACCTCGCTGTGTTGCGCGAGCAGGAGACCCACCGCTTCGAGGCGGAGATCGGCGACTACCGCGGCAGCCTCCAGGAGATCGCCGAGCGCCTCACCGCCGAGACGGATCAGTACCAATGGCTTGGCACGGTCCCGCAGGAGCGGCCCACCATCAGCGCCGACGACGCCCTGCGCCTCCTGCACGCCACCCGCGCCTTCACACCCCATCACCAGGCCCTGGCGGCCGAGGTGCCCGGCCCCTCCGAGCTGCCGAGCCCCGGCGACTTCGAGGAGGCCGTGTCCGTCGTGCGTTCGGCCGAGGAAGCCCACGCGGCGGTACGTCAGGATCCGCTGTGCCAGGAGTACGACCTCGCTGTGCGCGGCCTCGGTGAGGCCGAACAGCGGACGATCTCGTCGGCCCTCGACGGGTTCTCCGCCGCTCGTGGCCGCGCCGCGTCGCTTGCCGCCGCGGCCGGCGAGTGGGCCGTGGCGCTCCTCAGGGAAGTGACCGCGGGACAGGACTGGCAGGCGCGCAGCCGGAAGGCCGCCGTCACCGATGCGCTCGCAGCGATCGACGTCTCGCTCTCCACGCTGGGGGCCGCGATGGTCAGCGGTCTGGAAGCCTACGATCCGGCCGCCGCACTCGGTCAGGCCACCGCCCTGCACGACGGGCTCCTCCAGGGACAGAAGCTCCGCGGTCCCCTCGGCACGCGCTCGAAGCTGGCCAAGGCCACCGGCCCGTTCGTGGGGGCCGTACGGGTCGACGGGCGTGCTCCGGAGGATGTCGCGACCGCGGCTGTAGTGCTCGCCCGCGTCCAGCTCGAGCTGCGGCTGGCGCAGGTCGAATCCGAGTGGGGCGCCCCCGCCGGCGCCTGGCAGGGACACGGACCGCGACTCGCGCGCCTCCGGCAGGAGTCCGAGGTACTCGACGCGCTTCTCGCCGTCGCCGCCGCCCGCACCGAGGTGCTCACCGCCGCGGCCACCTCGCCGGAACTGGCCGTCGCCACCTGGCACGATGCGCCCGTCGAGAACGCCGTACGAGCCCTGCTGCGCGCGGCGGCCACCCTGCGAGCGGCCGAGCAGTCGCGCAGGGTCATCGCGAACACCGAGGAGCTGCTGCGGGCGTGGACCGACCGGTCCGGTGTTTCGCCTGCCGTTGAGCGAGCGCTGGACACCGTGCGTGCCCAGGACCCGTCGGGCTACCGAGAGTTCAGCCAGGAGATCGCCGAGATCCGGGAGGCCTCACGGCTGCGGGCCGAACGGCACACGGCGCTCACTCGCGTCCGCGAGGCGTTCCCCGTACTGGCCGAGCGGATCACCGACACCCCCGAGGACGTCGCGTGGGACACCCGGCTGCCTCTCCTGGCCGAGGCCTGGGCCTGGTCCGCGTGGCGCGACCGCATGGAGCGGCTCACCGATCCGGAGGCCGAGCGTGCCCTGCGCCGACGGCTGACGGAGGCCGACGACGAGGCCCGCATCATGCTCGCGCGGCTTGCCGCGGCCCGCGCTTGGCACCGCTGCCTCGGACTGCTCACCGGAGACCAGTCGCGGGCGCTCAGCGCCTACCAGCAGGCCGCCCGCCGGATTAAGGGCAAGTATCAGCACCGCTACCGGCGCGACGCCCAGGCCGCGCTGCGCAAGGCGCAGACGGCGGTACCGGCCTGGATCATGCCGCTGCACCAGGTCGCGGAAACCGTGCCCATGGATCAGCCGGGGATCTTCGACGTCGTCATCGTCGACGAGGCCAGCCAGTCCGGCTTGGAGGCCATGCTGCTGAGCTGGCTCGCCGACCGCATGGTCGTCGTCGGCGACAGCAAGCAGGTCAGTCCCTCCAACGTCGGCCTCAAGCAGGACGAGTACTTCCATCTGCGGGACCGGTTGCTCACCGCGCTCGAGCCGGACATCCGCAGTTTGTTCGGGCCCGAGTCCAGCTTCTTCGATCTCACGGAAGCCCTCTCGTCGGGCCGCGGCACACTCATGCTCAAGGAGCACTTCCGGTGTATGCCTGAGATCATCTCCTTCTCCAACGAGCTCTGCTACAACGGCAGGCTGCAGCCGCTGCGGCAGTACGGTGCCGACCGGCTCGCCCCGGTCCGCACCGTGTACGTCAAGGACGGCGAAGCCCTTGGCGCCAATGCCCGGTTGGCCAACCTCGCCGAGGCCGAGGCACTCGTCGATGCGGTGGTGCGCTGCTGCGCAGACCCCGCGTACGCCGGAAAGACCATGGGGGTCATCAGCCTTCGTGCCAGCAAGGGACACTTGGCAGAGCTGGAGAATCTTCTCGCCGAACGTCTCGACTACGAACAGCGCGAAGAGCGGCGCATCCGCGTCGGCGACGCCGAGGATTTCCAGGGCGACGAGCGCCACGTCATGTTCGTCTCCTGTGTCAACTCGGCGACCAACGCGGCGGGCACGGTGCCCGGAGGCTTCAACGGAAAGACGTACGAACAGCGGCTCAACGTCGCCGCCTCCCGCGCGCAGGACCAGGTGTGGGTGTTCCACAGCGCGCGCGCCGAACAGTTCCACGAGAACGACCTGCGCCGGCACTGGCTCGACCACCTCACCCGGCCCGCGGAGGAGGACACCATCGCGGTCGACGGGGAGGTACTGCCCGCCGTTCGGCACGAAGCGTTCGACAGCCTGTTCCAGCAGAAGGTGTACCTGGAGCTGACGGCGCGCGGCTACCGTACGCGGCCCGGGTACCGCGTCGGCCGCCACACGATCGACCTGGTCATCGAGGGCGGGACGCGCAGACTCGCGGTCGCCTGTGACGGTGACGCATTCGCAGACGGGGAGGACGCGTCCACTGCCGCGGCCCGGCAGCGTGACCTGGAGCGTGTCGACTGGACCTTCGTCCGCATCCGTGGCAGCCGTTTCCATCTCGACCGCGAGCAGGCGCTCGCGCCGCTCTGGGACGAGTTGGACAGGCTGGGGATCGAACCGGTCCGCGAGGATCCGGAGGAGCCCGAGCTTCCCTCCGAGGACGCCCCGACCGAGGTGGGGACGGACGAGGGCGATCGGGACGGGCGGATCGGGGAACTCGAGACCGTGGACGGTACGGGACCCGGTACAGATCCCGAGCCGGCCGGTGGCGCCGTCGGCCGGCCGTCGGCGGGTGTCTCCACATCCGCCGATGCGGCCGAGCCCAAGCCCGCGGCGGCTCCCGCGAGGGATACGGCCCCGGCCCCGGCCCCGGCCTCGCCGATCCGCCGCACCGTTGCGTCAGGGGCCAGGCCCGCCGCGCGACCGGTGGCCTCGACGACGCAGGCGGGGCGCGCGCAGGTACCGCCCCGGGCCGCCCAGAGCGCCCTGCCGGTTCAGGAGATTCCTGCCGCGGCCTTCCACCGGCTGGTCCGCGAGATGCAGGAGTTGCAGGCCGCCGTCGACGCTCCCGACGAGACTCCCGAGGGGTTGGACGCGGCGAGGCTGGTGTTCCTCCGGAAGACGCAGGCCGATCAGCGTGACCGCCGGACGCAACGCCTGGCTTTCCTGCGGACGTTCCTAGACGCCGTACGCGTCGGGCGGGAGGCGGCCGCGCCGAAGGTCGTGATCCCCGGTGCGCTGCTCGTTCTGGAGTTCGACGGGCAGGTTGACCGTGACACCCTCTACACGGTCGCCGAACTGCCGGCCGACGAGGCGGACATCGTCTCTCCCACGTCTCCGCTGGGGCACGCGCTGATGTGGCAGCCGACGGGGCGCGAGATCTCCTACGACGCCTCCCAGAACAAGACCCACAAGGTCGTCGTCCGGGACATCCGGGTCTGAACACTGAGCACCGTGGGCTGCCGCCGTCCGAACCCGAGGCCGGGTTCGGACGGAGGCAGCGACGGCGGCAGTCCGCGGGCCTCAGCCCGCGACCGGGTCCAGCATGCGGCTCCGCTCGCCACTCCACGAGATCGCCAGCGCGTCACGAGCCCGCGTGCAGGCTACGAACAGCAGACAGTGCTCGGCCAGCAGATCCGCCTGGTGCTGCACGGAATCCACTTCGGCGGGGGTCACCTGCGGGGCGAAGGGCAGCACGCTGGACGTCACGCCCACAACGGCCACGCAACGGAACTCCAGCCCCTTCATCGCGTGCATGGTGGCCACTCGCACCCCCGACACGTCCGGCCCCGGATCGTCCTTCACCGCGACCGCCGGAATGCGCTCCCGTCGCAGGCGGGTGATCACCGCGTCGACGAGAGTGTTGAACCGGGCGCACACCGCCACCTCGGACGGCTTGACACCGTCCTGCTCGATCCAGGTCCGGATCTGCTCGACCAGTGCCCGCAATTCCTCGTCCTGGCTGGCGTATCCGCGGGCCACCGGCACGCGGCCGTGCAGCTGGGAGCGGTAGCCCCGGAGCGAATCCCGCCCACCGTCATCGTCGTCGTCTTCACCGAGCCGGCCCACGGGCTGACCGTCGAGGAGGGACGCGGACCAACGCAGGATCTCCTCCGTGCTGCGGTAGTTGATCCGCAGCCGGGACGTGCGTCCCCGCACGTTGATACCCAGCGAACGCAGCGAGACGCGGGAATCGTAGATGCGCTGATGGGGATCTCCGACGATGAAGATGTCGTCGGACTGGGGAGCCACGCAGGCGCGCAGCACCCGCCACTGGGCCGGGTGGAGGTCCTGGGCCTCGTCCACGACGACGTGGCGGTACCGCGGCCCGCTCTCGGCCAGGATCCCGGCCGCCTGGTCGCACAGCTGCGTGTACGTGGCCGAGTCGCGCGAGGCGAGGTCCGTCGTGAACCGTTCCATGACACGCCACAGCCGGGCCCTCTGCACCCGCCCCACCTGAGTACCGCGCCCCCTCCGTACGCAGCGCAGATACTCCTCGGGTGTACGCAGCCCCTGCGCCAGGACGACGTTGCGGAACTCCTGGGAGAGGAACCGCTCTGTCCAGGGCAGGTCCTCGCGTGCGATGGCGCGCGTCCAGGCGCTCTTCTCGGCGGGGGAGGAAAGGGGCTTCAACGAGCTGCCACGTGCCTCTCGGACGACCCGGGCAGCGAGTGAATCCACCGTCGTGACCTCGACTTGGTCCAGCAGATGCGCATCCGCGTCACCGAGCAGGAGCGCCAGGTTGTCGCGCAGGGCTGCCGCCATGGCGTTCGTGAAGGTGGTCAGCAGAATTCGCTCGCCTTCACGGCCAGTGCGCAGCAGATGCCGGACCCGGTGCAGGGCGACGACCGTCTTGCCGGTGCCGGGGCCACCGGTGACCTGTGCGGGTCCGTTGAAACCGGGGTGGTAGGCGTACCGGCGCTGGGCGGGGTGGAGGAAGATGCGCCAACGGGTGAGGTCCTCGCTGAGGATCCGCTCCAGTTCCCCGGGGCCCGTCACTTCCACGATGCGGTTGGGCGTGTTGAGAATGGCTTCGCTGAGGGTCACCGTCGGACGATCCTCGGCGCTGCGCACGGTCTGCCCCCGTGGGGCGATCAGTTGCTCCCAGACTTCCTGGGCCGAGTACTTCGCTGCCAGGAACTCCAGCACCTCGTACTGGTCGGCGGGCATCATGGGCGGCGCCATGACCGAGAGATCGTCGGCCGTGACGCAGACGCGTGCCAGGCGCAGAACCTGGTCGTCGATGCCGAGGTCACGCAGCACGGTGTCGGAGTGCTCTTCGAAGAGGCGGGCCGGGGTGGTGACAGCCTTCGTTTCGAAGTAGGTCTCCATCTGTTCCAGGGCATCGACGTTGCGCACCTCCAGGCCTCCGGTGGCACCGTTGACCGAGTAGACCCGCTTGCACGCCCAATTGATCGCCTCGTCGTGCGGGGCGACCCGAAGGAGCGTGAACAGCTCGCTGCCGTCGTCGGGGGCCAGGAGAACCCCCCGGTAGAACTTGGTGACACGTATCGTGCGAATCCGGGGGTCGCGCGCCCCTGTGAGCTTCTCCAGGTGCATGCCCTTGCTGGCATGGAGCTGGGGGACGGTCATGCTCCGGAACATCTGGATCGCGTCGTTGACTTCCTTCTGCACGGGTTTCTGCAGCGAGATCAGATCCGCGACGAAGTCTTCGGAGAGTGCGAGTCGGGGCATGGGCGTCCTCGGGCCGCAAGCGGGCGGTGGTCGAGGGACAGCCTAGAGACTTGTCGCACCCATGAGCGAGGGAGTACCGCGTACTCGTTGTGTGAACTCAGTCAACGGTCTATATTTCTCGTGTTGCCGACCGTTGCCCCACGTTCGTGCCCCACCGGACCGTCCGAAAGGACCCACCGAATGCCGGCCCAGCCTGCCCAGGCCGCTGTCCCGCACCCGCTCGACGAAGTGCCCCAGACGTTCCGTGCCGGGGACTCGTTCGATGTGCGGGACGGACTCGTCACCTACATCCGCCGTGATCTTCTCGGGCCCTGGGACGGCGAGACGGAGACGCTGCCGAGCGCCTCCTCCGGTCCGCGTGACCGGTATCTCGTGGGCATGCTCGGTCCGCGGCCCCAGGCGGTCACCGCAGACCAGATCGCGGTCGTGGCCGCCCAGAGCGTGGACGGCGAGTCGGGTGACGAGCAGGAAGGCGATGACGGCGAACCTCAGGACCGGTTGAGCCCGCAAGCCGCCGGCCACATCTGGGCTTCGTCCATGGGCCTGTCCTTCACCGTTCCCGCCTCTGTCGGCACTCTCAGCGTCCTCGTTCGCTGGGGCCGCTACACACAGTCGGAGGAAGCGACGGATCGCGGCACGATCCGCAGGGTCTGGTCCCGCGAGCCGGTCGAACATCCCGTGGACATCGACGTCACCGGCGCGGCCGAGAACACCGTCGAGCTCGAAGGCGGGGCCGTCGTCCTCGACGTGCAGGTACGGCAGCACGGGGGGCGAGCCGGCGCCGAAGACCTGCGCGTCGTCGAACTGGCCCTGGTGAACCGGCAGCAGGACAGCCGGGAAGCCCGCGACACCCACTGGCTCTTCCAGCCCGAGATCGATGTCACGGCCTTTCCCGACGACCAGGCCGCGGTCTTCCTACCGGTCGACGACCCGCTCGATCTCGGGAACCGCGGCAATGCCCCCGAAGACCGCGAGGAGCGGCGGCTTCGCCTCCTCTACCGGGACAGCCTCAGCCACGCCAACGGGCGCAATGTCGCTGTACACGCGCAGGTCCGTGACGGCGAGCGCAACGCGCACCGCCTCACGACCACCTGGCTGCCGGAGTACGACGTCCGAGCCACCACGGCACCGACCCTCGAGGAGCAGGAACTTCTCGGTGGGCTGGAGCTCGGTATGGACGAACTGGCCGCGCTCGCGGTGCCGGCCCGCCGGACGGAACTCAGCGCCGCGCTCGCCCCGCTCGCGGACGGCTACGGCACCTGGCTGGAGCAGCAGCGCCACAAGGCACGCATGCTTCCGAACGACCTGCGTGAGTCAGCCGAAGCCGCCATCGAGCAGGCGCTGGAGATCTGCGACCGCATAACGCTGGGTATCGATCGGCTCGTGGCCGACGCTACGGCTCTGGAAGCCTTCCGGTTCGCCAACCGTGCCATGGCACTCCAGCGTCGCAACACCGCCATCGCCGCCGCTCGCGCCGGCCGCGAGGACGATCGCGCCTCGTACCAAGAGGCGTCGGACGAGGTCTACGCCAAGGGCAAGGACGCCGCGAGCTGGCGCCCCTTCCAGCTTGCCTTCGTCCTGCTGAACCTCGACTCCCTGACCCAGCCCGAGCACGCCCATCGCGGCACTGGCCGGGAAGCCCTCGTCGACCTGCTGTTCTTCCCGACCGGTGGTGGCAAGACCGAGGCGTATCTCGGCCTCGCCGCCTACACCTTCGCGCTACGGCGCCTGCAGGGAACGGTCGGTTCGGGAACGGAGGCACGCAGCGGTGAAGCCGGTGTGGGCGTCCTCATGCGCTACACCCTCCGTCTCCTGACCGCCCAGCAGTTCCAGCGTGCCGCCGCGCTGGTGAGCGCCTGCGAGGTGCTGCGCCGAGAGGCGTTCGCGCGGGACCCACGTTGGGGTGCCACACCGTTCCGCATCGGACTCTGGGTGGGTACCTCGGTCTCGCCCAACTGGTTCGACGAGGCCAAGGAGCAGATCGCCGACGCCAAGGAAAGCGCGAGCGACAAACACGCCCGAGTTCTGCAGCTGCTCAGCTGCCCGTGGTGCGGCACCGGACTGACGGCCCGCTCCCACATGGAGTACGACGAAGGTCGGCGGCGAGTCCTGTTGTACTGCCCGCGTGGTGAAGGTGAGGACCGCTGTCCGTTCTCCCGTCGTGAATCGCCGGGAGAGGGCATCCCCGTGCTGACCGTCGACGAGGAGATCTACCGGCTCGCCCCGTCCCTCCTGATCGCCACGGTGGACAAGTTCGCCCAGCTGCCCTGGAACGGGTACGCGGGTCTTCTGTTCGGCAGGGTCACCGAGCTCTGCCCCCGCCACGGCTACCGCCACGATGACCTCGACGCCAAGACCGGATGCGGAAGCCGCCACAACGCGAAGGGCGATCTACCCGGTGTCACCGCACAGCCCGTCACCCGTCTGCGTCCCCCGGACCTGATCATTCAGGACGAGCTCCACCTGATCTCCGGTGCGCTCGGCACCACCGTCGGCCTCTTCGAAGCCGCCGTCGATCAGCTGTGCACCTGGAACGTCACCGACTCCCGAGGACGACGCCACGAGGTCGGGCCGAAGATCGTCGCATCGACCGCGACCACCAAGCGGGCCGCGGATCAGGTGCGCGGGGTCTTCGGCCGCAAGGTGGCGGTCTTCCCTCCGCAAGTGCTCGACGTCGGCGACACGTTCTTCTCCCGGCAAGTCGAGCTGAGTCGCGAGAACCCCGGTCGCCGCTACCTGGGCGTGTGCGCGCACGGTACCCGCCTCAAGGCCGCCGAGATCCGGGTCGCCGAGATCCTGCTCTTGGCCGGGCAGCAGCTCTTCGACGTCTACGGCAAGCCGGCAGACCCGTACATGACGCTCGTCGGGTACTTCAACGCGACCCGGGAACTTGCAGGCATGCGGCGTTACATGGACGACGACATCACGACCCGTGTGCGCTCCAACGGCAGCCGAAAGGGCCAGGAAACGCTGGCCGATCGCATTGTGAGCAGAGCCGGCATGCTCAGCATCCAGGAACTGACCTCGCGTATTTCCTCGGCTGACATCGGCGCGGCCCTCAAGCGGCTGGAGATCGAGTTCGATCCCGAACGGGACACCTCGGACCGACGGCGCGCATTCCTTCGAGAGTACGCGGCATCGATGAAGGAAAAGCGGGAACCCCGTGCTGCCATGACGCCGGCGGCCCGACAGGCCGTCGATGTCGTCCTTGCCACCTCCATGCTGCAGGTGGGTGTCGACGTCTCGCGGTTCGGTCTGATGCTCGTCGTCGGCCAGCCCAAGAACACCGCCGAGTACATCCAGGCGTCCTCGCGTGTGGGCCGTGACGCCAGGCGGCCAGGGCTCGTCGTGACCCTCTACAACTGGTCACGCCCCCGGGACCTCGCCCACTACGAGGACTTCGAGCACTACCACGCCACGTTCTACCGACAGGTCGAAGCTCTCTCCGTCACCCCGTTCACCCGCCGCGCCCTCGACCGGGGCATCGCCGCCACCTATGTCGCCGCACTACGGCACGCGGCGTACGACACCTCTCGCAACCTCGATGCCCACCATGTCGACCTCGGCGGACCCATCGCCCAGGACGTCGAACGTCGCCTCCTCGAACGGGCCGAACGGGTGGGAGGCGAGCGGCCGCGCCAATACCTGAGCGAACGCCTGGACCGCCTGAAGGACGAATGGCGCCGCAAACGCGACGAGAACAGTTCGGCACTCGGCTACCGCAAGGAGAAGCGCAAGACGACGATCGTGAACGGGCTTCTGAGGCGGGCGGACGGCACCCAGTGGACCGAGCTGACCGTCGGCATGTCGATGCGCGAGACGGAGAACGAGATCAACCTCCTGCTGCCCGGCGGCGGGGCGTTCCTCGAAGAACCCTCGGGCGGCGGCCCGGACTGGAACTTCGGCGCGTCCGGCACCGATGGCGAAAGCGACCCCGACACGGCGGCCACCGTGGACAGCGACGAGTACGGGCCCACCACGGCCGAGACGGCCAGGAAGGCACAGCAATGAGCACCCACGGCAATCGCAGGGTCGGCTCCGTACGCCCCAGCCATCTCATGTTCACCGCTGGCATCGGTTCCCTCGTCGACCTGCCGAACTTCTCGGTTCTCGTCAAGGGAACCGACTCCTGGAGCTATTCCGGCATCACCGACTACGACATCGACGAGCCCAGGCTGCGCGCCGCCGTCAACCGATCCCTCCAGCGTTATGGGCGCGGACAGATCGAGCAGTTGCGCGCCGCCCCGTGGCTGGAAGGTGGCGATACGGACCCCAGGGGCTGGGCCGCACAGGGTGTAGGCGTGCCCGTCACACCGTTTCCCCAGTGGCTCCGCTGTACCGCCTGCAATGTGCTGGCCGCTGTGGACTCCGGGGAGTTCACCTTCGTCAACTCCAACCCGCGTACTCCGCACGAGGCGAAGTTCGTTCACGACTGTAAGCGAGGGAAACCACTCGCCGTGGCCGCCCGTTTCACACTCGTCTGTACCGCCGGTCATCTCGACGAATTTCCGTACACCGTGTACGTCCACCACGGACAGGCGTGTAGTAAGACCCCCCGTCCTAAGCTGCGCATGAAGGACCACGGCGGCAACCAGGCCGCCAACGTCACTATCGAGTGCGTGGCTTGTGGCGAGAAGCGCAATATCCGGGAAGCGATGGGCGAGCGCGGCCGGCGCAACCTGCCACAGTGCCGTGGACGGCACGCGCACCTCGGCACGTTCGAGGCGAAGGGTTGCGTTCAAGATGCGGTCCTGATGGTGGCCGGTGCGTCCAATCAGTGGTTCCCGCTCACACTCAGCGCGCTGGCCCTTCCCAAGGCTCCGGGTGGTGACGTCGACAAGCTCCTCGACAACCACTGGCCTGACTTGCAAATCATCGGCGACCGCGGTCAGTTCGACTTCATGGCGAGCATGCCGAAGTTCGGTTTCCTCGCGGAGTTCGACGGTGACATGGTCGTCGCGGCGATCACGGCCCGCAAACAGGGGAGCAATGGACCGGCTCCCTCCGCGCCCGACGTCCAGGCCGATCTCTTCGGACCTGAATGGGACGCGCTGTCCGGCTCGGTGCCGCCACCCAGTGACGACTTCGCCCTGCGGCAGGTCCCCATTCCCGTCCCTCTCAGCGATCTCTTCGGCGACGTACGCCAGGTCGAGCGGCTGCGTGAGGCGCGCGCCCTGATCGGGTTCACCCGGCTTGACGCCCCGGATCCCGAGTCGCCGGAGATCGCCACCCGTGTCGATCTGTCCCGCGGTACGCAGAATTGGGTGCCGGCCAGCGAGGTGCGCGGAGAGGGCATCTTCCTCCGTGTACGGGACGACCTCATGGCCGAGTGGGTGACGCGAATGGAGAAGTCGCCCCAGATGGACGAGCACAAGGAGGCGTACGGCCGATTCCGTGCCAACCGCAAGTCGGACCGCATGACGAGTGACTTCGACCCTCTCCACGGCTGGCCCGGAGCGCGGTACATCGCCCTGCACACCCTCTCCCACTTGCTGATCCGCACCATCGCTCTGGAATGCGGCTACAACTCGGCCTCGCTCGCCGAGCGGATCTATGCTGGCGACGAACAGAACCCGAGGACGGGCATCCTCATCTACACCGCGGTTCCGGACTCCGAGGGCACCCTCGGAGGGCTGGTTTCCCTGGCCGAAGAGCGTGACTTCGACCGGATCGTCCGCCGCGCGCTGGCCGACGCCGGACACTGCTCGGCAGACCCCCTCTGCTCCGAGCGGCTGCCGCGCGACCCGGGTGACTACCTCCATGGCGCCGCATGCCACGTCTGCCTCTTCGTATCCGAGACCACATGCGAGCGTGCCAATCGGTTTTTGGACCGTCGATTCCTCGTCCCGCTCTCCGGAGACAAGGAACAGGTACTCACACCCGTTGGTCTGCTGCCGTGAGCCGCCGCGAGTTCGAGGCCGCCGCGGAAGACGCTGTGGCGGCCCTCGGCCTCTCTCGCGGCAAGGACCTCGCCGGCCTGTTGTCTCGAGGGCGCGGCAAGGAGCGTGCCTTGGCGGAGCTGGCGACGCCCGGAGTCACGGAGGCCGTCGCGAGGCTGTACGACGCGATGACCGCGGAGTCGGTGCCTTCCACGGAGGCGGCTGCCTACTTGCGGGGCTATGTCGCCGCCATGCTGCGTGCCCGGGACAAGGTGCAGGTCCGCACGGTGTGGAGCGGGCCCTCGACACCGGCCGTTCCGGTGCGCGCGACTGCCCAAGTGCTCGTCGGCGTGATCAAAGAGGCTCGTGACGAGTTGTTGGCCATGACGTACGCGGCCCGGCCGTATCCGGCACTGACGCAGGCCCTGGCGGACGCCGCGGCGCGGGGCGTAAAGATCCATGTCGTGGTGGAGACATTGGCCGGCGCCCGTGGACTCCTCTCAGGTAGGGAACCCGCTGAGGCGTTCGCACCCGTACCCGGGTTGCGCCTGTGGCACTGGGCACGTGACGCGACCGGTCACGCTCACTCCCGACAGCACGCCAAGCTCGCGGTCGCCGACCGACGCAAGCTCTTCCTCGGCAGTGCCAACCTGACGGAGTCCGCGGCACGGCGCAATATCGAGGCGGGGGTACTCGTGACTGGTGGTGATGCACCGCGCCGTGCGGCGGAGCACATCGTGGAACTCCAGCGCCTGGGCGTGCTCAGGCCCTATCCGGATTGAACGGACAGGCACGTCTCTCCCTGCTCCTGGCGGCAGTGCTTCGGGTGGGGAGGACTCGCAGGCCGCCGCCAGAGGTGGGCCTTACGCGTCCCTGCGGGGACCTGGGCAGGATGACTCCGGCTGGCTCTCCTCCCTGTTCATGCCCGGTCTCCGCTGTCACCGAGATGTTCCGGACAGTGTGTTTCCGGCCACGCCTTGCGCTAGCATCGGCGCTCCGTGACCGGGAATGGGGAGTTCCCAGGACGGATGAGCAGGCGCGGTGCATGCCGATCAGGCAGTGATCGAGCCGCTGCCGCTTCGTGATCTCTCATAGGGGTGGGAATGCCCGTAGGGGCTGTGGCAGACCGTTCTATGGTCGCCAAACAAATCAGAGACGTCGCTGATCAGCCAGGACTTGCTTCGAGGCGTGACGAACTGAGGCTGCTCGCGGACGCCCTCCAGGGCCACAGCAGCTCGGCACTGGAGCCGTGGACCGAACTTGACCTCCTTCATGCGTTCGCCCGGCCGGAAAGCCTGAGCGCGATCGTCCGCGATGAACCGCGGCGGCAGTTCTGGAGCTGGCTGGAAGCCGTACTCGGCGCATTGGTCTTCGTGCCGCTGCTGCTGACCTGGTTCGGGTTGACGAAGGCCTCCAGCGCCTACGAAGCGTTGATCGGCTCGGACCCGAAGATGGCGGCCCGGCCGTTTCTCCAGCTCTGGCAGTCCGGCTTCGAGGGCAGGCTGACCGGCTGGTTCACGTTCGGGCATGTCGCAGGTACGGCTACGGGCGCGATCCTGCTGCTTTTCCTGCTGGCGGCAGCACACGGCGCACGCCGAGCTCAGAACGACCGGCGGGAAACCGCCGCTCAGCACGCGGCCGACAACCTCATGGCTCAGCTCGTGCCCATCCTGACTCGGGCACAACTGGTGTTGAACGAGCAGCGACTGTCCTCCCCGGTCCGTTTCGCCGCGGAGCTGACCGGGGCGGCTGCGACGCTGGGACGCCTGGGAGACAAGGCGATTAGAACCCAGAAGCACCTGGCGTCCGCCGCAACCACCGTCAGCGACGCGGTGGACAGCGCCGAGCGCAGGCTCGCCGATGTCGACGGTGCCGTGCGCCCACTGGAGGAGGCCGCCGCACGGATCGAAACCGCCGTGCGCACCAACGGGACTGAGGTCGGGAAGGCCATGTCCTCGCTGGCAGCTCCGCTGGAGGCGGCCGGGCAGCGCGTCGAGGCTGCGGTGAACGGTAGTGGCGTCATGGTTCGTCAGGCGCTTGAGGATGTACGCGGTCTCAACGGCGAAGTCCGTGACGCTCTGGGCCGCGCCAGCGAGAGGGTCGAGGACTCGGTTCAAGTCCTGGCCGCTTCGCAGCGCTCGTTCACCACGGCGACGGAAGTCGCTACGGATGTATCGGCACAGGTGCTCGATCGCCTTGCGCAGGTGACCGAGGAGACCGCGCGGGCTGTCGCCGCCTCGCAGCAGGCGGTTCTGCGACTGGACGATCAGACGCGCGCGCTGCGCGAGGCGGCGGAGCGGTTCGCGGAGCTGGTGGTCGACCTGCCCAAGCCGAACGAGCCCGGAGCCTCCTCCGCCGACAGCGTGGTCCCGATTCCGGTCACGTCGCGGTGAGCGCCGGAACCGCCCGCCGCGGGATGTTCAACCCGCTGCACCTTGCAGGCTGGCTCTTCGCGGACATGCTCCTGGTCCTCGCCTTGGTCGCCATGGGTGACCAAGGCGACCCGGTCAAAGCCGCAAGCTCCGCGAAACCTCACGCCCCGACGGTGTCCGCATCGCCGAAACCCCGGCCCTCCCACACCGGACCGCGTGCGGTTTTGCGGAAGCCGGTGAGGGTGTCCATCGACGCCGCACCAGGTGACCGGGATCGCATCGTGCGACGACTGCGCAGCGTGACGGCTCCGTACGCCGGGCGGCAGGCGGCCTTCGTCCTGACGTTCGGACGTCACGCGGACCCCGGTCCTGGTGGTGAGTACGCCCACGAGGTCAATGCGCTGTTGGCGAAGGCCCGCCCCGACATGTTCAAGGGCGCAACCACGCGCGACTTCTGGAAGGGCGGGGCCTCCGCGGGCCACGCCGACATCGAGATCTACTTCTACAGCTACTGATCACCACCCGCCCGGAGGTGCGTAACCGTGCAGATCCTTCCTTTCTACCTGGTCTGTGATGAGTCGGGTTCCATGATCGGTCCCAACATCGACGCCATGAACAAGGCCTTGCCCGAACTGCATCAGGAGATCAGCACCAACCCGACGGTCGCCGACAAGACCAGGTTCTGCCTGATCGGCTTCTCGGACGAT
Source organism: Actinacidiphila glaucinigra (assembly GCF_900188405.1). Classification (GTDB taxonomy): domain Bacteria; phylum Actinomycetota; class Actinomycetes; order Streptomycetales; family Streptomycetaceae; genus Actinacidiphila; species Actinacidiphila glaucinigra. The sequence continues at coordinate 140,166 of NZ_FZOF01000016.1, forward strand.
GCGAAGGTGCTCCAGCCGTTGGTGGATCTCAGCGACATCGACTCGTTGCCCGCATTGGCGGGCGGTGGACTGACGGCATACGGCGAGGCTTTCCGCGCGCTCTTGCGGTGCATCGAGGGGGACGTCACGACCCTGAAGGGACAAGGGCACGAGGTCTACCGCCCCGTCGTCTTCTTCCTCTCGGACGGCATCCCCACGGACGCGGGCTGGGAGCAGGCCCACAAGGAGCTTGTGCAAGCCCGGTACGGCCCGAAGATCATCGCTTTCGGCATTGGTGAAGCCGACCCCGGGACCATCAGCCAGGTGGCCAATTTCCGGGCGTTCATGCAGCAGGACGCCAGCGTGTCTCCCGCCCAGGCCCTGCGTGAGTTCGCGGCCAGCCTCACACGGTCGATCGTACGGTCCGCGAGCAGTATTCCCGCGGACGGGAGTGGTGGGTTCGCCCTCGCTGTCGACGAGACCGTGCCCGGATTTTCGACCGTCTCCCTCGACAAGCTCTGAGGCCGGCCATGCACCAGGAGAACGTGGATACCGGACGGCAGCTCCCGAACGTGCCTGATGAGGCGGTCGGTTCGTATCCTGCAGAGGTGAGAAGGCCGGACATACGGGAACTTCTTGCTCCCCCCGGGCCAGTGCCCGAGGCAGTGGCGGAGAACGCGCCCGCAACGCCGCCCTCACCACCGTCGAATGCGACGCAGGAGCCTCGACGCGATTCCGTCGTTGTGCTGGGCGTCCCCCAGCACAGTGGGCCCCGGCCTCCGTCGTACCTCCCTCGTCCAGGGGCCCTGCCGTCGGTTGGTGACGATGTCGATGGTGCTGTGCTTCCCGACATCGTCGTGGATGGCGCCTCTCACGGGCCATTGGTCGTGCGCGCTGCGTCCGTCCGAGGTGACTCGCACCGGTATGGGAGAGAGCCCCGCCAAGACGCGCTGTGCGTCGCCCGGCTCGGGGGCGAGGACGACGGTCTGCTTCTGCTCACTGTCGCCGACGGGGTGGGTTCGGCAAGTCGCTCGCACGTCGGTTCCAATGAAGCGTGCAGGCACATTGCCCATTTTCTCCAGCGGAGTGTCGACGACCTGCTGTGCGCGGTGCGCGACGGGGATGAGATGAGATTCACCGCACTGGTGAACTCCGCGGTGGGCAGTACGGCCGAGGGCCTCGCCCAGATGGCGGCCCGGCGTGAGCACCGACCGGAGGCGTACGCCACGACACTTCGCGCACTGCTGGTCCCCCTGGACCCGACAGTACGCAACCGCGGCTTCTTCGCCGTCGGGGATGGCGGTGTCGCCCGGCTACGGGACGGGGTCTGGAACGTCGACCTGTTCGATGAGCAGGCCGGCGGGATGGGAGTCATCGACACCAAGACGGCGGCGTTGCCGGGGGCACGATACGCCGAGACCCGCATTTTCAACTCGGCCGCGCCCGGCGACGTCCTCGTCCTGTGCACGGACGGACTGTCCACGCCGCTGGCCGGGGACGCAGGGATGCGCGAATTCCTCGGTGACGCCTGGGGAACGGGCATGGCCCCGGAGCCTGCTGACTTCCTCTGGCAGGTGCAGTTCCGAGTGAAGTCGTACGACGACGACCGCACTGCGATCTGCCTCTGGGACGGCGCGGCATGAGTCACGAGAACGGCGCCGACGTCGCGCTCGCCTCGCTGCGGCTCCTCGACCGCGTCGGCGACGGCGGCCAAGGTGAGGTGCACACCGTCGAAGGCCGACCGGGGGTTCTCTACAAGAGCTACCGCGAGCCCCACCGGGTCGACGGCGACGCCTTGGCCGCACTGGTAGACATCAGGAGGCTCCTGGAGCCGGGGCAGCGGGACCGGCTGGACACGGAGGCGGCCTGGCCGCTGTGCCGTGTCACCGACGGCAGCCGCGTGACCGGATTCCTCATGAATCAGGCGCCTGCCACGATGACGTGGCACACACTGAAGGGCGGCACCAAGCTCACCGAACTCGCCTATCTGCTGCGCAGCCCGAAGCCCGCCTGGCAGTCGGTGGCACAGCCGAACCCGACGGAGCGGCATGGGCTGGCCGTCGCCCTCGTCGAGCTGCTCGAGCGGCTGCACACCATGGGTCTTGTGCTCGGCGACCTCTCCCAGGCGAACGTACTGTGGACGGTATGGCCTGCGCCGGCCGTATATCTTCTGGACTGCGACGGCGCCCGGCTCGCGGGCCGTGCACCGGTACTCGCCCAGGCGGACACGATCGACTGGAACGACCCGAAGGCCCCACCCGGGACGGTCACTGTGGACAGTGACCGGTACAAGGCGGCGCTGGCGGTGTGCCGCATCCTCTCCATGGATGCGTACGCGGCACCCGACAAGCCCTTTGCACCGCAGCCCGGCGTGCTCGACGAGCGCCAAGAGGCCGCTGTCCGGCGTCTCCTCGGCCAGGCAGCGGGACAGTACGGAAGCAGGCCGGATCTCGGGCAGTGGCGCATGGCTTTGTCCGGGCGGGAGGTCATTGTGCTCGCCGCGGCCAAGCCGGCTCCGCGTCCTCCGGTCGACCGATCGAAGTTCGACGGGCACAGACGGCGAGGGACGATCAGCCTGCGGGACTGAAGGAGATGATCTCGAGCCCGTCGGGTGTCGGCTACTGCGTACTCTGGCGAACGCTGCTTGCGCACCAGTCAAAGCGTCCCGCACCAGCCAATTGGTCGCCGCGGCGTTTCCCGATTGCGCATCATTCGATTATTGCTCGAATAGCCGATGGGGCGTTCGTGCAGGGCTTGCGTGTGGGGCCCCGGGTACCCGCCTCAGCCCTGGGCTTCCCGGCCAATGCTCCTCAGGTGCGGGACGAACTGCACCGTCTTCTCGACGCCGGCACGTACCCAAACGGCTTATCCACAGGATCGACGGGGTTTGTCCAAGCCCAACCAGCCGTTTTTTCCGAGCCGCCTCACCGGGCGAGGAGGTGGGTATGGCCGAGTGTGGTTGATGAGTGAAGAAGTGTGTCAGTGCGTCAGGTCGATACAGTCTCGGGTGGGAGCAGTGCGCCCGCTGTCAGGCCGGTGGTCAGGAGATCCGCGTACTCCCGGGCCAGTTCGGTGGTCTGGCGGGCGGCAGTGCGTAGTTCGTGGACGCGGCGGAAGGCTTCGCCGTAGCGGTGTTGCTCCTGCAGGGGCAACAGCGGTACGCGCAGCCGGCCGGGTTGGAGGTGGACGGAGGTGCTGCCGGTGGATGCCCCGGTGATGTTGTCGTGCGCGCCGACGAAGCCCGTGAGGAACCAGGGGTCCAATCGTGTCGGGTCGGGACGCAGGAGGTAGAGGTCATGCCCGAGCAGCACACCGATGTCTTGTTCGTCGGCCAGTCGGGCCGTGCTCATGCCGTCCCCTGGGAACATGCGTACCAGAATGTCCCCTTCGGCGATGACCGGTGACGACTTCAAGGGCACGCTGTCGAGGAACGTGCTGGAGGCGGGTACGCCGTCCGTGATGTCGGTGCCGTAGAGAACCAGCCGTCCGGCGTTCTCGGCCCTCCATTGCGCGCCCTCGGTCTTCTCCCGGGAATCGGTCGCTGCCCGCAGGATCTCCAGGGCGCCACCGCGGGCGAGGTCGGAGACGGTGGCCGTGCGCCACTGCCGTGGGGAGTCACCGGTGGGCCGCCACGTGCCTTGAGCGGCCTGGTCAAGGAGGCCGGCGTGCTCGGTCAACTGCCTGCGGCAGTGATCAGCCTGCCGTGCTACCTGAGCTGGGTCGATGTCGGCGGGCAGGGCACGGACCTGGCGGGCTGGGGTGAGGTCGACGATCTCGTCGAGGAGGTCCAGTACGGGGACTGCCCGGGCGATGCCGGGCTCGTCGGAGAAGGACTGCGGGCTGGCGCGGAAGGCCGTCCAGTGGTCCAGCACTGTGTCGGTCAATTCGTCCCAGTCGAGGGCGTCGCGGCGTCGGCGCGTCCCGGACGAACTGAGTGTGCTCCCGGCCCGGCTGCGTGGCCTGTCCTGCTGACGCTCGGCGTCTGCGTCCACAAACAAGACCGAGGTGTGGTCCGGGCCATACGGATCCGGGGTCTGCAGGATCCACAGCTGGAGTCCGATGTGCAGGGGCGCGGCCGCGCCGGACGGCAGGGCGACGACGGCGCGCAGGGTGCCACCACGCACCAGTTCGGCGCGCACGCGGCGGCCTGAGGAGCGTGCGGCGGTGGCGGGGGGCAGTAGCAGCACCGCATACCCGCCGGGGCGCAGGTGGGCCAGGGCGTGTTGGGTCCAGGCGAGTTCGGATTCCATGCGCGGTGGGACGCCGTAGGCCCAGCGGGGGTCGTAGGCCAGTTCGTCATGGCCCCAGTCGCGGTCGCCGTAGGGCGGGTTGCACAGCACCGCATCCATTAGGGGCTGGGGGAAGGCGTCGTGGCGCAGGCTGTCGTCGGCCTGTATGGCCACCGCCGCATCGGGCGCGGCCAGCAGGAGGCGTACTGCGCTGCGTTGTGCCTGCACAGGCAGGGCGTCTTGGCCGTACAGCTCGTGGGCGCCGTGGTGTGCGGCGGCGGCCAGCAGGGTGCCGCTGCCGCACGCGGGGTCCAGGACCCGGGCCGTGTCCGCGGGTAGCAGGCGTGCCATGAGGTCGGCCAGCCGGTCGGGGGTCTGGTAGGTGCCGGTGGAGGCGCTGTCTTCCAGTTCCCGCTCTGCGAGTACGTCGAGGGCGGCCTGAGCGCCTTCCTCCCGTACACAGTGGATCAGCGCCCGCACGATGCCTGCGTCGGCTGCCGTGAAGGGGGCGGCCTCGGTCTGCGGCACAGTGTCGGCGAGCTCGGCGACGGCGGCGTCGGCGCGTGTGGCGAGGTCAGCATCTGGTAGCTCGGACAGCGCGGTCAGGTTGTCCGGGGACCACCGGGAGGTGGCGAGGACCAGGGGGAGCAGCGGTACGGCCGAGTCGGCACCCGCGGGGCGCAGTCGCAGCTGGGTGCGCAGCTCTTCGGCGGGGGCGGCGGCGGTGGTTTGGCCGCGGGAGCTCAGCCAGGCGCGCACGGTTTCCAGGTCGTAGAGCGGGCTGGTCTCGGTGCCGCCGGCTGGTGCTGGGAAGTCGTCGTGCCGGCGGCGCCAGTTGCTGACGGTGGCGCGCGTGACCCCTGCGATGCGGGAGATCTCCGCGGCTGTCACCTGGGCTGACGGCTGGGCCATGACCTGTTCTCACCTCTCATCGGGGACAGCGACCACCCTACACCTCTGACTAAGTTCGCAAGATGGTTTGACAGTGCTTTCAGTGTAATATTTGTCTGTAGATGCTTCCGGTGGCGCTGGTCGACGGAAGTGCCCCGGGGTCGTTTACGGCCGTTTTGGCCTGCCCTGGAACAGCAGACGAGGCCTCATGAGTGGAGAAACCTGCTTGACCGAGACAGGCGAGCCCGAACTGACCGTCTACCACCGCCACCTGGCGTGCCTGCTGAAGCGCGACGCCGGGCAGAACTTCCAGGCCCTCCTGGTCCAGGCCCGCCACATCACCGGCACGTCCTACGAGACGACCCTCTACGACCACCAGCAGGCATTCCGCCTCCTGTGGCGCCACCTGGAGTGCAGCGGCTACCTGTGCCGCGCCCACCGTGAGGCCCGCGCCCGCCTCGCCTCAGGCCACATCGCGCCCGACGAGCGCGCCGACCTGGAGCTGTTCCTCACCGTTTACGGCCAGGCCTACCCGGCAACCGCTGCCGGCGCCTGACCCGCATGACCCCTGGCGGGCGTCACGCGCCCCGCCCCTTTCCCGCTGCTCCGATGCCAAGCAAGGAGGTACGTCTGTCATGGGTCGTCGTTCTCCCGTTGTCCACGCACATCGCCCCGCCGCCTCCACTCGCCGCCAGGTGTGCGTGAACGACAAGGTCGAGGCTGCCGCCGGGCCGATCGTGCTCGCCACGGACGCCTCGGTCGGCCCGGACCGGGTGGCCTCTGGCTACCTGGCCACCACCGGCCACACCGGCCTGCGTGCCCACCTCTACCCGAAGCACCTCGTGCGCCCCGGCTCCCGCGTGGTCGTCACCGAACTGCGTGCCGTGTACTGGGGACTCAAGGCGGTTCTCCACACGCACCCGGGCCAGCCCATCGAGGTCCGCGTGGACAACCTGCAGGCGCTGCGGCACCTGCACAGCTGGCAGCAGGGCGGGACGGACATGCCCGAGGGCTACGACACCCACCTGCGCTCCCAGGGCCGCAGGCCCAGCCTGCTCAAGCTGCAGCTGCTCGCCGAGTACACCCCGCACCTGACGTTCGTCCACGAGAAGGCCCACGTCGGCCACCCCCTCAACGAGGCCGCTGACTCCCTGGCCAAGCTAGGCCTGCGCTGCGTACGCGGCACCGTCCCGTGCACCGAACTCCCGCGCTTGGTCCCGCTGTGGGCCACAGGCGCGCTCGCCGCCTGGGCGGCCTGAAACACATTCCAGCTTCACACGCCACACGCACCCGCAAGGTGCACCTACCACATCCCCTGGAGGGACCATGAGCCAGCAGCAGTACCCGCAGCAGCCCCAGCCCGGTTGGGGCGGCCCGCAGCAGCAGGGCTACGGCCCTGCGCCGTTCCAGCCGCAGCCGCCGAAGAAGTCGAAGGCGGGGAAGATCGTCGGCTTGGGCTGCCTCGGCGTCGTCGCCCTCTTCGTTCTGATCGGCATCGCCGCTGCGGCCGGCGGCGGAAACGGCGACGCCACCGACACCAGCGCCAAGGACAAGGCCGTCACCGCCGGCCGCACGCCGGATTCCACCAAGGCCAAGGCGACGCCCGCGCAGAAGACGAAGACGCAGGCCGAGCAGTTCAAGGCCTGCGTCGCCAAGTCCGGCACGGCCACGGAGAAGAAGGCCGTCCAGCACGTGACGAAGGTGACCGGCGCGGATAAGCGGAACGACATCCTGGACTCGGCGGAGGTCTACACCGATTTCACTGGCGGGCTCATGAGTGACAACCAGGGTGACGCGAAGCTCATCGCCTCTGCGTTCACGTCCTGCTACGAGTCCGAGAACGGACTCGTGACCGTCTACGGCCAGGACGGCGACATCATCGCCAACGCCAACTACTGATCTCGTCGACCAAGGCCCCGCCGATCCGGACGGTGGGCCTTGGTGGTTCAAGCGTGCACGCCAACCCCAGGGCTGTGGGAACAGCTTGGGTGGCCACTCGATCGCTGGTATTCATAGCGAGGCTGGAGGAGATCCGCCGGATCCGCAACAACGTCATGCACTGCAACAGCCACGATCCACTGCCGCAGTCGGACGTCGACAAGATCAGGCATCTGAACAACTGTTGGGGGGAGTACGGAGAAGAACCCTGTCGTACGGCACGCGGCGGGTGGCCCGAACCGCTCGTCGTCCAAGGTCACGATACGTACGAGCCCATTTGGATTGTCAGACCGCAGGGATAACCTGTCGGGCGTGTACGACATGACGGACCCGGTCGCCGCCCGGCAAGCAGCGAAAGCCGCCGAACGAGAGCGCCTGGCGCGGGCAGATACGCGCCGAGAGAGCCAGGAGCCCCCAGGGGTGAGTGGTTTCGTTCAGCGCAAGTGGCGTTGGCTTGGCGTCGGGGGTGGCGAGGCCGTAGATGCCGTGCTTGCCATGCTCACGGAAACAGTGGCCGTTGCCGGGGTACCCGAGGCGGAAAGGGCGGTACTCACTCGGGCACTCGAAGGGGATCCGCACCGCGAGGATTTGCTGCCCGCGGTCCGCTCCGGGCTGAGCCACCTGCCGTCGGCGTCGGTCCTCGGCCACATGCGCAACCTTTGGGGCACGGGGGTGCGATGGTTCAACGAGGCGGGCCTGGATCGCTGCCGACTGCTCTGTTCGAACGCGCCCGGCCTGGATCTCGTCAGCAAGCGTTCCCACGCGGTCACAGACGGCCCCGCCTTCTCTCTCTTCGCGACCGCCGCAACCCGTGGCGCTGTCCCCATACCCAACCGCTTCATGGACGGACTCCTCGCCTGGGCCCCCCTGACTGTCATCGACGATCTGGTCGACCACGGTGGTCTGCTGGCCGAGGACGCGCCCTGGAAAGTACGCGAGGAGGAGGAGAGTCTCTACCTGCGCGCGCGTCTCGCTCCCGAGAAGATCACCGACGGGGAGGCAGCACGGCTCGACTGGCAGTCCTATCTACGCCGACAGTCCTTCCTGCGCGGTGAGACGCTCACCCGGCAGGAACCGGACGACGTGTGGGACCTCATGTACGACGTCGTCCTGGACGGTGACGTGGCAGCCCTTGACGTACTCGACGCGGCTCTGCCGCGTGCCCAGCAGATCGAATTGCGCGATCTCAAGTCGGGCGCCGTGTCGGGGCAGTGGCCACTGAGCATGGTCGAGGACCGTGGGCTCTGGCGTCTGATGGCCACTTTGTGGAAACCGCGGGAGCTCGTAGATGCCGGGCGCAGTCCTTTCTACGCGCTCGTCGGCGTGAATCGGGCCTACGACCTGGTCAGGACGGGCGAGGTAGAGGCGGCTGCAGTGCAGGCGCACTCCCTCATCCGTGGCGGCAGCGGCCGGAGGGTCCCCGCGGAGTTGGCGCACGAGGGATTCGCCATCGCGGCGTACGTGGCCGCGGTACAGAGCGAACGGGCCGAGTCGCCCGCAAGGAGGGACAGAATGCTCGATTCCGCAGAGGAGTACGCCGAGAAGGCCGCCGAGCAGGGTCCTGTCGCCGAACGCAACCTGCGACTCTTGCGTGCCTGGAGGGGGACGAGGCGGAACGACCGCGGCCCGTTCGGTAATCCCTTCCTCGAAATCGGCCTCGACCACGGTGCTGACTCGTGGGAGGAGCGCTGTAGGGAGATATTCCGCCAGCGGGAGGGCGATGCCAAGGCCCAGGCCGCCCTGAACTTGGCCGAGGAGCGCATCCGTGGTGCGCTGGGTGACGAGGCTGGCTGGGACGTCTTCTATCGGTTGCCACTCGACCAGTCGCGATACCTCATGCCCGCGCAGGTGCCGCGGCACCTCGTGCCCCCGGTGGAGGCGCTGCCGCGTCGGACTTCAGTGACGAGCGGCGGCGAACTCGAGGCCATCCGCTCCCGTGCCGCGGTCGAACTCCTCGACGACTTCCGGACTACCGCCCCGCGCCTCGACCGCCACAGTTCTGCGCTATGACCACACTGCCGTGCCCTGATCAACTGCCCGTACCGAACGAAGCAGAGCCTGATGCCTCCCAAGAAGAAGATTCACAAGAGAAAGCGCCCGCACCGTCCGTGCCCCGCCTGCGGCCAGACGCAACCCGGTGCAAGGGGCTCGGAGGCACCGCACAAACTCGGGGGCCTGAAGCGTCGCAGCAAACGCGGCTCTGATAGGCCGGCCCAGCCGGTGACGACCGGCGTCGCCGAGGCCCCCGTCTGTCCCGATCCAATCGACGCGATGACAGTGATCAAGGGAGTGACGGAACGCGTTCCGAAGGCCCTGGAGGCCGCCGGGGTCGACGAGGTACCCGCATCTGGGGCGCTTGCCATGGCCGTGCGCAGGGCGGTCCTGGACGAATTCCGTACGCGCGCCCAGTTTGCCGGACGCGTCGCTGAGATCGACGCGCTGCTCTGGTCCCGGACTGGAGACAGCCGCGAGGCCGTCAACGGGGCGATGACGGCGCATCTCCGGGAACTGCGGCTGCTGCGAGTGACGGAGCCGGAAGAAAGCGACCGATTCGTGGTGACCGAGGGCGAGGGAGACGCCTTCGAACTGCTGAGTCCGGCATATGTCGACGAGTTGACAGGAAAGGTCATTCTTGCGGGACAGCTGCGCCGTGTTGCCGGCCCCGCGGGCATGAAGTGGGGGGAAGAAGCATGACGGCAGCCGGGATCGACTTCGGGACCACCAACTCCGTCGCCGCCCAGTGGAACGGCGAATACGTCGAAGTACTGGAGATCGGCGGTCAGGGACTGGACGCCAACTGGGGGCGCAGGGGGTTCGAGCTGCTCTACCCGTCAGTCGTCGGCACGAGCTCCCTGCGGCCGGGCACGCTGTTCGGCTGGGAGGCCAAGCTTCGTTCCGAACAGGCCGTCGAGGCGTGCAAGCGAATGCTGCGTGAGGAACCGTTCGTCAATCTGGGCGGTGAACGGTTCGCCGCAACCACCGCCGCGGCCGGCGTCTTCCACGCCATCGCCAAGGCCGCGGAGGAAGAAGCCGCCACCGAGATCCGCGAGGCCGTCGTCACGGTGCCCGCCAACGCGACCGGCGCGGCCCGATTCCGCACGCGTGAGGCAGCTCGTGCCGCCGGGATCACGGTCCGCACACTGCTGAACGAACCGACGGCAGCGGCAATCGCTTACGCCCACGAGATGGAGGTCGACGGCGAGTTCCTGGTCTTCGACTGGGGCGGCGGCACAATGGACGCCACCCTCCTCCTCCACGACGACGGCTTCTTCGACGAGAAGGCAAGCCGAGGCGTCAACCGCCTCGGCGGCCTCGAAATCGACGCCCGGCTGCGCCGCATGGTCCTCGAGCGGGCGCCCGCTCGCGGACGCTGGAGCGACTCAGAGAAGCGCATGTTCGCCCTCGACATCGAACGGGCCAAGATCCTGCTCTCGCACCAGGAGTCGGTCCCCGTCCAGACACCTGACGGCATCCTCGTCGAGATCGGACAAGACGAGTTTTCCGAAGCCATCCAGGACCTCATCACCCGTGCGCTTGAGCCGGTTGAAGAATGCCTGGAGCAGGCCCGGATCGACCCACAAAAACTCACTGCCGTACTGATGATCGGCGGCAGCAGCCAGATCCCAGCGGTACGCACCGCAGTCTCCGAGGCACTCGGCTGCGAACTCGTCGACACCGCACTGTGCAACCCCATGACCGCGGTGGCCGAAGGAGCAGCGATCAGCGCGGCCGCCATGAACGGCGACCTGAAGAGCATCATCCGCGTGGTCAACACCCACGCCCTCGGCACGATCACCACGGACCGCGACGGCAGGCGACGATTCAGCGCCCTCATCGACCGGAACCAGCGACTGCCCCAACAGCGTGTGAAGTCGTACGAGCCGACCAGGGACAACATCTCCCAGCTGACCGTAGAAGTCTGGGAGGGAGACCCAGACCGCGATGTGGACCACCCGGACAATGTCAAACTGACCGACCTCATCCTGACGTACCCGCGGCATTGCACAGTCGAGGACGGCGTCTTCGACCTGGAGTACACCTACAGCAAGGAAGGTCTGCTGACTGTCAAGGCGACCCTTCAGAAGACCGGAGAGGGCGTCCTCGACGGAGAGGTGAAGGTGTTCGGCGACGGAAACGTCCTGCCGGAGGTGAAGAAGGAACTCGAGCGCCTCCTCGCCCTCGCCCCGTCCGCCCGGCCCGCAGCCACCCCGACCCATCCGCAGCAAGCCCACCCCGCCGTCCAGAAGGGCGAAGTACCCAAGCCCGTCCCGCCACGTTCCTCAGTCCGATCGGCCCATAAGGGCCTGGCGACGCCCCCGCTCATCGTGGACGGCTCCAACCTCGCATGGAACGGCCGGCCCCCACGCACAGCGGGCGGAAAGCCCAGTTTCGCGGCACTGGAGGCGGCTATCCGGTCATTGCGGCTCAAGCACCCCCACCGTGACATTCACGTGGTGGTCGACGCCACTCTGCGCCACGACGTGTCTGCCGACGAGCGCCCCAGGGTGGAAGCTGCCATTGCCGGCGGAGAGGTCGTGCAGCCCCCCGCCGGGACCGAAGGCCGTGGCGACGCGCTGGTGATCAGCATCGCCGAGGAGGTCGGCGGGGTCATCGTCTCCAATGACAACTTCGCACCGTTCCAGAAGGCGAACCCATGGCTCCTGGAGGCGGGGCGGGTCCTAGGGGCTACTCACTCCCAGGGAGTGTGGGTCTTCAACCGGCGCGTACCGAATCCGGCAGCGCCCCGCTCGGCCGAGGTGACGCGCTCGAGGTAGCGAGGCGCGGACTGTGACACTCGCTACGGGGGTTCACCAGTCCGCGCCCAAACAGCGAATTGGGCTATCTCAGCCCGAGGGGGAAGGCCCACCGCAGACCGCCTACACGATGCCGATCACACGAAGACGCCACAACAAATGATCAGGGGGAGCACGTGGAGGAACAGGACATCAACGCGGTCGTCATAGCCGCCAACCGGCTGGACATCATCCGGTGCGGACCGGAGTCCGGGCTGAAGCGGTGGGCTCATCTGTCGCTGTGTGTGCTCGACGCGGTCTTCTCGATCAACGCCCATTACTCAGGCGTCGTGAACGTGTGCCGCAGATACGCCGACCATGTGGGCCTTGAGCACCGGCTGTACCTGCGCGGCACCGAGCACCCCGGTGGTGAGGAGCCGCTGTCCCTGTTCGCGCAGTGTGCTGCGGACATGGACGCCCTGGCCGCCGTCCTCGACAACCGTGGACGCACGTCTCCGAGGGGCGGCATCCTCAAGGCCGAGGCGGCCATGGAATACGCGCGGATCCTCGTGGACCACGGCGTGGATCTCCTCATCGACGTCGAGAAGCTGCTGGCCGACGAAAATCGCCTCGCCAAGGTTGAGAAGGCGCTGGCCCGGGTGCCGGGTCATGGCGCCCACGGGGTCCGGGTCAGCTACCTGTGGATGCTCGCCGGCGACGACACGGGCATCAAGCCGGACCGCATGGTCCTGAACTGGCTTGCCCACGTTCTGAAGCGTCCGATGGGCGTACCTGAGGCCCGCACACTGCTGACTGCCGCAGCACAATTTATCGGCTGCACCCCCTGGGAACTCGATCATGCCATCTGGCTGCATCAGCGCGGCATGGGCAAGTAACGCACTTCACGGCACCAAGACCAGCGGTTTCGCCCTGTTCCGCGATGCGGCCACCCGGATTTGGCGGTTCGAAATGCCCACCAGCCACGTGGCCGCTCCCACCGAGGACGTGGTGTACAACTGCGGCGTCAAAGCCGCAGTTGTCGCGTCATGAACAAACGCACGTATCCGAGAGGAATCGGTCCACAACCAGGGGGACACGCCGCAGTGAGCGAGAGCGAGCACGCCGTCGAAGAGCCGGACTGGGATGAGTACGAGTACGACGATGGGCGCTGGGTTGACGACGACGAGAAGGTGCGCACAGCACTGGAAGAGGCTAGGCGCTCACCACAGCAAGGGGTGCCGCGCCTGCTCGGCATGCTTACCGATACGGACCTCGACGGTTGGAGGGAGTACGGCACGGATCTCAGCCGCCGACAGCAGATCCTCGATTGGCTGCTCCAGCAGCGGGGTGATGTGGCAGCGGCGGCGACGTGGGTCTGTCTCAACGCGCAGAGCATGTACGAGTTGCAGGTCATCTACTTGTCCGCCGATCATCCGCGCGAGCAGAAGCCCGGCGAGCAGGATTCTCACGGGCGGACGAAACCGTACGATTGGGCGCCGGCACTGCGCTTGCTCGTGAGCGCGCAGGACCTCGACGAAGACCTGCGCATGGAAGCCGTAGGCTCGCTCCTTCAGGGCGAAGCCACGCTCAAGGACGTCCAACGGATCGCGCCGGACCTGGACCTCGAGGCCATGGTCGGCGGCTGGCCGGGGGTCTCCGACTCGACCATCGAGCTCATCCAGGTGGACATCGCCGGGGACGGGTCGCGTCCCTGGTCGGCACGGCTGAGCGCGCTGGAGCACTTGCGGGAGGAGAACCCGCTGTTGGCCGACTCCGCGGCAGTCGCAATGATCAAGGATCTTCCCGCCGACGGCATCCGCCCCTCCGAACTTGCCCTTCTCGCTACTCGCGTCAGGACGGACCTGCTGCGCTCCATCGCGGAGGCTGACGATGCGGATGCCTTCTGGCACAGAGAGCAAGCCTTCGATGTGACCATGCTCACCTTGGACGCGGCTGCACGACAGACCCCACATGGCCTTCCAGGTCACTGGGTTCACGAGGAGGTGCGAGAGGCAGTACGGGAGCGGTGGGGTCCGAACGGACTCACCGACGGGCGCCTGGACGACGAGGACTTGATCGACCTCAACAGCCTGGTGCACAGGTATCTGGCCTATCGCCGGGACCTGGCCGCTTCGCTACTGGACGACATGGCATTGTTCGAGCGGTCGGCGGTCACCTGGTCAGTCTTTCCGATGGCCTTCGGTGTCGTGGTCGCCCACGTCGGCGACGACGACGAGTGGCTGGCGATACGTACATGCCCGAATCCCACCACCGAACCGTCAGTGAAGTGGAAGATGAGCCTGTACGCCTCGGGCACAGGGCTCGTGGCCCAGCAGTCGGGCATTGATGCACTGACAGCGATCGGCAGGCTGGAGACCGCGGACAATTTTCACGTTGCCCGACTGCGCCAGTCTTTCCGGGCCGGCTGGTCTGCCCTGCTCGACACGCTTCACGGTTGCCCGTGACCATGGAATTGGGTCAGGGGGATAGGCATAGAGGAACAGGGCGTCAACGCAGTCGCCCTCCGCATCACCACGGAGGCCAAGAGTGGTCGCGTAGACGACCGAAAGCCCCGACCCCCTGAAATGGGGAGGGGGCCCCTCGTCATGTCCAAGGGGTCTGCGACGCTCACCACTTGGGCGACAGCCTCCGACCTCGGCTGACGCTCCCGCCCCCTGTTCCCGCAGCCCCCTGGGGCCTCCGATGGGAACGTCATGGGAACGGAAGGCCGGGTAAAGCCCGGGAATGATCCGACAGGCACGGAACGCCCCATCATCCTGACCAGGAAGAACAGTGGAACCGGGGGAAGATCATCACGGACAGGGGAGACTCTGGGGGCTCTTGTAAAGCGAAGGTCGTCGGTTCGAACCCGACCACGCGGCTCTTACTGAGCAGTGACAACGCCCCAGGCCGGGATCGGCCCAGGGTGTTTGACGTCCGCGGGTGACATCAACCGGGGCGGTCACTCACGGTCGAGGCGGCGTCTAAGGCCTCAGGGCAGGTTCGCCCTGGACCTTGATCGGTCCAGACGCGGTGAATCGGGCACCCGCCGGTCACCCATCGTGGATGTCCGGTCGGACCTCCACGATGATGTCCGCGTCCGCCTCGTCGCCCTCCTCCTCACGCCAGAGGAGGACGCGCACGTGCCTCGCCCTGGAAAGGCCGCGAACCGTCCACTCGGTCATCAGGTCGGCGACGACGAGGGCGACGGCGTATCGGGGGCCCTCGCTCGAATCGTCGGCGGTGATCGTGCCCCGCCACCGCTCGGAATCCCTGCCATAAGGGCGCCATCCCTCCGAGCCGTGCGGCTCGAAGACCCGGTACACCCAATCCGTCTCGGTGCCCATAGCACCGATGCTGTCACTGCAAAGAGTCTGCTGCGCCGTATCGGATCGACGCCCGCTGAGCGCGGGTCGATCGCTTCCAACAACTGCCCCGAAGTCCTGGAGCTGGACGACGGCGAATTCCTCGTCGTCGGGGAGCGGCTCGGCGCCGGACATGACCCCCGGACGACTGGCATTGAGACCCGCCTGCCACGCGATCTCGCCACCCTGTTCCCAGCCACATTCCGGGCAGCGAACCCCTGCGTACACGTGGTCTCACGCGTGATCCAGGGCCCGCCAGTGCTCCTCCTTCGAACTGGGCGAACCGCAGCGAACGCAGCCAACGGTCACCCTGGCGACCTCGGGGTGCTTCGCCCCATTGGCCCGGTGCTGTACGCCGCGGCGCCTCGGCTCCACCCCTCTGAGTGGATGCTGTACGGCACGAGGGGCGCCAGGAGGTCGAACCGCGGGTTCTCATGGACGGCCACTTCGCCCCCCCATCCCGGGGCCGTTGCCCCGAAGCCGCGGGCTTCGCGGCCTGCGCCGATGTGCAGGGCCTTCGGCGGTCGTCAATCCCACTCCACCATGATCAAGAAACAACGGTACGCATTCCGTCACACCAATGGGGGTACCGAATGGCGGTTCCCTTCCGCCCCGCCCAGTCTGGGCTGGTGCGTTCGATTCGTCCGAATGCGCGAGCCACTCAAGGGAGGTCGAACCATGATCCGCACCAAGCTCCTCGCCCTGGCCGCCGCCCCCGCGCTGGCTCTTAGCCTGGCGTCCCCTGCGCTGGCTGTGGAAGTGACCGCCTCGTCCCCCGACACCGTGAACAGTCCGGTGGGGTCGATCGAGGCCAACCAAAGCAAGACCGTCACTGTCACCTGTCCTGCGGGCACCAATGCCATCAGTGGTGGCTGGAAGGTGTCCTCCGCCAGCATCGACGTGACGGACAACCGTGCGATGAGCGCCACGCAGTGGCAGATCACATTCCAAAACGAGTCGAAGAACTCAGGCACTGTGCAGGCGTTCGCCCGCTGCATGGCCTGATGGCGAGTACCAGACAGGGCAGGTCGGCCCGTTCACCGCACCGCCAGACGCTGAACGGGAAGGCCGAGCAGCCCCCAGCGCCGTAACCGGCTGACCGCGAAGGACGACGAGGACGCTGCGGACGGATACGGACGGCTGTACTGCTCTGGACGGCACAAGACCCAGGTCGGGAATCCATCCCCGACCTGGGCCTTTCCTCAACTGTCACGTGTAGCCACGCTCGCACCGGCGCTACGTGGCCGGGAGCGCTACGACAACCGCAGGTAGTCGATGTTGAAGCCACCCGTCTCGCAGAACAGCCTGACCACCTGGTCGCCCGCGGCCAGGCTGACCGGTACGTGCACGGACTGGTAGGTGGCCCAGCCGCCCGTGTCCGGCACGGACACCGAGGCCAGAGTGGTGTCGCCGGCGTCACGGAAGGACAGCGCGCCCGGGACGGCCGCGCCGGAGCCGGTGGCTACGCGGAGCTCCAGGTCGTACGTACCGGCCTTCGGCACGTCGACCGCGTAGTCCAGCCAGTTGCCCGCCGCCGTCCACCCCACGTTCGCGCCGCCGCTCGCGGCGGGGTTGGACTCGATGAAGTTGGCTCCGCCCGCCGTCCAGCCGTGCTGCGCGGCGTACGACTCCGCCTCGACCCGCACCCCGACCGGCGCGCTGTGCGGCCGTACCGTCACGTGCAGGGTCACCTGTGCGTGCGCCGTGCCGTCGGTGACGACCACCGTCACGTCCTGCTCGCCGGCGACCGTCGGCTTGAGGGTCACCGTTCCCGTGGCGGGGTCTACGGTCACGCCGTCCGGCAGGTCGGTCGCGTAGAAGGCGAGGCGGTCGCCGTCGCGGTCGGTGGCCTTGAGTGGCACCTGCGTCGTGCCGTACTGGTCGGCCACCACGTCGGGTACCGGGGCCACCACGGGCGCCCTGTTGTGGGGGTGCCGGGGGATGCGCTGCTGCCAGCGGTACGTGGCGTACGAGTTCGCCGGGACCTTCACCACGAACGACTTGCCGGCGAGCGCGACCCGCACCGTGGCATCCGTGCTGTTGCTGTTGCCGAGGACCGCGACGAACCTGTCGGTGCCGTGTCGGTAGACGACGTTGCTCACACCGTTGTCAGTGGTGCTCGACTCCAGGCGTACGTCCCCGGGCGTCAGGTACTTGGCGAACTGGCCCATGGCGTAGAGCTCGTCGCGGACGGTGAAGTCCCTGGTCGTGGTGTTCACCTTGACCAGGCGGTCGGGCCACTTCGTGGTCGCGCCGATCTCGTCCCAGTCGACGTTGTTGTCCCGTGCGGGCGTCCAGTGCAGCGTGCCGCCGTCCTGGTCGGTGGCCTGCGCCCACAGGACGTAGGAGCTCGCGTCGAGGCGGAAGTAGTCCAGGATGGTCGCTGCGGACAGGTCGCTGGTCTCGGTCATGTGGACCGGCTTGCCGGTCTGCTCGAACGCGTCGCGCATGACCTTCGGATCGCCCCAGTAGGGGTGGAAGGCCACGGCGTCCGTCGCGTTCAGGACCTGCCGGCCGGTCACGGACCCGTCCGGCGCGTCGTCGAAGATGCGGTGGTAGTTCTTCGTCGCCGTGCTGTTCGGGTCGCGCCAGTCCCAGAAATTGAAGTCGTGGACGTAGAGTCCCGTGCTCAGGTCCGCCTTGCGTAGGGCCTTCTTGATCGCGAGGGCGAGCTTCTGCTGCTGGGCGACATCGATGTCCATCGCCGGGTAGACCACGTCCATGCCGGGCTCGTTCAGCAGGGTCAGCGCGTCGACCCGGATGCCGTGCTTGGCGTACGCCTGGACGAACTTGACGTAGTAACGGGCGAAGACGTCGATGCAGTCGTCCCGGAGCTTGCCGACCTGGTAGTACTCCGTCGTGCTTCCGGGCTTGAGAGCGACCTCTCCCGTGAACCGGTTGTTGGTCTTCATCCAGGCCGGAGCGCTCCACGCGGACGCGAAGAACGTGGCCTTCGGGTTGTAGTGCTGGATCAGCTTGATGGTGTCGACGATGTGCAGGTCGATGTCGCGCTGGATGGAGAAGTACTTCAGCCGGAAGTCGTCGGTGACTCCGGCGGGAAGGTCGTCCTCCGACCAGAAGGGCAGGTGCTCGATGAGGTCGGGGCTGCCGATCGTGAGTCGGAACCGGTTCAGGCCCGCCCCGGTCTTCGGGTCGACGAGCAGACGGACGGCCTCCTCACGCTTGGCGGGGGTGAGCTTCCACAGATTGGACACGCTCGTCTCGTCGATGGAGAACCCGATGCCCGAGTACTTCTGACGCGGGCTGCTCGGGTCGACGACGACGGTCGCGTCGGTGGGGGCGCCCTGGCTCACGGCCGGCGACGGCTGCCACGCGTGGCCGGCCCCCGTGGAGTAGGTGCCCGTCACGGAGGGTCCGTGGTGCGGTACGGCGGCCGGGGCCGCCGACTCCGTGCCGACGAGAATGACCATGGTGAGAGCTGCGGCTGCCCCGATGAGGGAACGTCTCACGATGTCCTTCCTTTCTGGTGGGATGCGCGGGTCGTACGTGGTCCCGATCCCTCGGACGGATCCGCCCCCTCTCCCTCCTCAGGACGCGAGCAGATCGAAACAGCGTTGTCGGTGTTCTGTCAAGGCATGAAAAAAGGCGTGAAGAAAGTTCCTCGGCGCTTCCCCGGCGACATCCAGCGGCGCGCCGGACGACCCGCGGGTGCCGTGGCTTCGACTCGCGCTGGGGCCGCCGGAATCTCCGCGGCGCTCCGTGCAGTGCTCAACCCCACTCGTCCTGCGGCGCGTTGAAGACCGTTAAGATCGCGGCACTCTGCCCCGGAGTGAAGGAGGACCGCCATGGCCGACCGGTCTGTGCACACCGTGGAAGTGCCGTTGGGCGACGGCGGCGACGACGTCGTGCGGGTCCAGATCCGCGAGGTGGACGAGAGCCTCGTCCGGGTCGGACGCGGCGGCCGCGCGGTGGCGAGGGCCGAACGCTCCCTCGGGCAGATGCTGGACACCGTCCGGCCCGTCGCGGACAGCTTCGTGAACCGCTTCCGCGGCATGGTCAACCCCCCGGACGAGGTGACCCTCGAATTCGGCGTCTCCCTGTCCGCCGAGGCAGACGTCGTGATCGCCAGCACCGCCACGGCCGCCAACTTCGCGGTCACCCTGACCTGGCACCGGGATGAGAACCGGAGTGAGAACCGGGAAGAGAACCCGGGTGACCGGACGGCCCTCAACGGGGATACTCCGTAACGGAGTTGACCCAACGGGGGTCACGGGGGCCCGGAGGTTGCGGTGACGGCTGCGATGGCGGGGACACGGGCGGGCGCCGGTGCCGCGTCCCGAAGCCCCGAAGAGGCACTGGCCGCTGCCGTCGTCCGCGTCAAGGGTCCCGGCGGCGAACTCGCCGGCGCCGGCTTCCTCGTCGCCCCCGACCTCGTGCTGACCTGCGCGCACGTGGTCAGCGACGCCCTCGGCCGGCCCCGCGAGGACGAGGTGGAGGCCGGCACCGAGGTCTACGTAGACCTGCCCTTCGCCTCGGGCGGCGCCGCCGCCGAGGTCGAGCGCTGGGTCCCCGTACGGGACGACCAGACCGGCGACATCGCGGTCCTCCGCCTGCGCGCGGCCATCCCCGGCGCCCACCCGGTGCACATGGCCGACACCGAACGGGTGTGGGGACACGACGTACGCGTACCGGGTTTCCCCCGGCGCTCCCCGGGAGGCGTCTGGCACTACGGACGGCTCCGCGGCGTCACCGCCGAGGGCTGGGTGCAGCTCTCGCAGGCGGATCCGCACGGCGTGCCCGTCGAAGAGGGCTTCAGCGGCAGCCCGGTCTGGGACGAGCAACTGCGGGCCGTCGCCGGGATGGTCGTCGTGATCCAGCCCGGCGGCGTCCAGCAGAGCTTCCTGGTGCCCACCCGCACACTCGTCTCCGAACTGCCCGACCTCGCACCCGTGGTGCGTCCCGCCTCTCCGTACCGCGGCCTGTCGACCTTCCAGGAGGCCGACTCCGAGGTCCTCTTCGGCCGCCGCGACGACATCGCCGACGTCACCGCGCTCCTCGCCGGGCCGGAGCCGTGCGTCACCCTCGTCGGCCCCTCCGGCTGCGGCAAGTCCTCGCTCGCCCGCGCCGGTGTGGTGCCGCGGATGCGCGAGCGGGGCCACGCCGTCCTCGTGGTGCGCGCCGGCGAGGACTCCTCCCTGCGGGCGGCACTCGCCTCGGAGCTCGTGACGGCCGTCCGCCCCGACCTGCGCGGGGCCGCGAGGGCGCAGGAGGCCCGGCAGGTCGAGGACCTCCTCGCGGAGCGCGGCCTCGTGGACGTCCTGCGCACCACCAGCGGGGAAGCGGAGCAGCGGCTGCTCGTCCTGCTCGACCAGGGCGAGGAACTCCTCGCGGAACCGAACGAAGCGGTCGAGGAGGCCGTCCGGCTGCTGTTCCCCGAGCGCCGGCCCGAAGGGCTGCGGGTGCTGGTCACCCTCAGGTCCGACCTCACGGACGCCGCCCTCAACCATCCGCACCTCGGCCCCGCACTCGGCCGCGGCAGCGTGCGGCTGCTCGCCCCCATGTCCCGCGCGCAGCTGGAGCAGGTGATCCGCAGCCCCCTCGAACTGACTCCCGCCGTCACCTACGACGACGGACTCGTGGAGCGGATGCTGGACGACGCGGGCGACGGCCCCGGCGCCCTGCCGCTGCTGGGCTTCGTCATGGCGCAGCTGTGGGACGGACAGGCCGGCGGCCGCCTCAGGTTCGACACCTACCGCGAAGTGGGAGGCGTACGAGGCGCGTTGGGCCAGTACGCCGAGACCGCCTGGCGCGGGTACGTCCGCAAGGACGACGAAGCCGAGGCCATGCGGCTGCTCACCGACCTCGTCCGGTTCCTGCCGGGCGGCGACGCCCCGATACGCAACGCCCTGCGGCAGGAGGACGCGGGCGAGGAGCGCTGGCGGATCGCGACCGCGCTCGCCGAGCGGCGCCTGCTCGTCCTGCGCGGCGGAGGCGGTGAGGCGGTCACCGCCGAACTCGCCCACGAGGCGCTGATCGGCGCCTGGAAGCGGCTCGAGGAACGGGTGCGCGAAGAACGCAGGTTCCTGGCCTGGCGGGCGGAGCTGCGGCACGACGTGGAGCGCGGACAGCTGCTGGAGGACGAGCCGCTGGCGGAGGCGGAGCAGTGGGTGGCGCAGCGCGGTCCCGCACTGACCGACGCGGAACGCCGGTTCATCGAGCGCTCCGCTGATCGACGTTCGGCACGGGAGGAACTCGCGCGGCGGCGACAACGGCAGAAGCGCTGGCTCATCGGCGGGCTCGCTCTTCTGACGGTGCTCGCGCTGGTCACCTCCGGACTCTTCCTTCGGCGCAACGCGCAACTCGACGGACAGCTCCGGCGGTCGGCGTCCGAGCAACTGGCCGTGAAAGCCGAGCAGCTCGACGACGTGTCGGTGGCGACGTCGGCGCTGTTCTCGGCGGCGGCGTACCGGACGGCTCAGGATCCGGCGGCGCGCACCGCGCTGATCAGGCAGTATCTGCGGCTCCGCCACGTGGAGCGCGTGGTGTGGGACGACCACGCCCCGGTCCGCGACGTCGCGATGAGCGAGGACGGCCGGCGGATCAACGTGGGCATGACCTCCGGTGACGCCGTCGGCCTGACGCTCGGCACGGACGAGGTACGCGAACGGGGCCTGCCGACGGGATCGAAGATCGTCGCGCTCTCGCCCGACGGGCGGATCTCCGCGCGGGCGTCCGTCAGCGGGAAGGTGTCCCTGGGAATCGGACCGGACGCAGGCGACGAGTGGCGCACGGTCGTCCTGCGGGACGGCGACGCCGTACGGGCCAACGCCCGCGCCGCCACCGACCTCCGCTTCGACGCCACAGGGGGCAGGGTGCTCGCCGCCCAGCCCGGCGAAGGCGTCCTCGTCTGGGAGTCCGAGAGCGGCCGGCGTGTAGGCAAGACGCTGCGCCCGCCGAAGGGCTGGCAGACCGGCCAGGCGTGGTTCGGCCCGGAGGGGACCGTGATCGGCCGGATCACCCAGGAAGGCGTGGCCGAAGGAGCCCAGGGCCGCCTGGTCCGCTGGAACCTCGCCACCGGCCGCCTGGACGCGGAGACCTGGGGAACGGACCTGACCGGCACCGTCACGGTCAGCGGCGACGGCCGGACGCTCGTGCGGTGCACCCCCGACGGGATCCTGCAGTCCTGGGACCTCACCGGTACGCCGAAGGTCCGCCACCAGTACAACACGCGACAACTGGGCCTCGTCTGCCCGCTGTACACGCCGCGCCTGGACCGGACCGGCCGCTTCCTCCTCAACCCGGTGCAGCGTTACGGCGCCACTCTCGGCAGGTTCCGCTTCCTCGTCCTCGACCTGGCGCAAGGGCGCCCCGCGACCCTCGACCTGCCCGCGCCCGCGCAAGAGGACGATTCGTTCACTGGCAGCTCCCAGCCGCTCGCCGTGGCGCTCACCGGACCGCCCGGCAAGCTCAGGGCCGCGGTCGGTATCGGGGCGACGGTGATGGTGGCGCGGGTTCCGGTGCCGTCCGCGTTCGACAGCGCGATGCTCACCGCCCGGATCAGGACCGTGGACGCCGACCGCGACCGCGTCGTCAGCGTCGACGCCGACGGCAACGGTCTGCGCCTTTGGGACCTGCGGACGCACCGCGCGCTGGCGGCGGTGCGGCCGTCCCGTCCGCTGGCCGCCCTGTACGGCACGTTCAGCCCCGACGGCACACGGGTCCTCACGCCGGCGGCCGACGGCCGCACCGTCCTGGTCTGGGAGGTCCGCGGGAACACACTGAGAGAACAGGACCCGATAGATCTGCCGCGACCGCCCGGCATCGACCCCACGAGCCCGGACCCGCGCTCCGGGCGCACACCGGCGTGGATCACCCTGACCTTCGACGACCCGGACCATGTGGTGATCTCGGCGCTTTCGTACGTCGTGCGCTGGGACCTGGCGCGCGGCCGGGCGGTGGGCACGCCCTACCGGCCCAGGGCCCAGGAGCCGGTCGAGGTGTCCATCGCCGCCGCCGGCACCTGGGCGGTGGCCCGCCCGGGACACGGGCAGGCGGCGGTGCGCACACCCTCCGGGGACGTCGACATCGTGATCTGGGACTTCGAGGAGGGCCGCGAGATCGAGTCGATCGACATCGAGGAGGCGGCCGTCGTCAAGCAGGTGGCCTTCGACCCGACCGGACGGCTCCTGGCGGTGCTGACCTACGACGGCGCCGTACGGGTGTGGGACATGGACCGGAAAGGCAAGCAGAAGTGGCGCGAGCCGCTGACGTACCGGGGTGTCCAGTGGCTCGGTGCCTTCTCCTCTGAGTCCACCCTGAGCACCCAGAGCACGCTGAACGAGTACACGACCTGGGATCTGGGCAGCGGCACGGAGCGCTACCACTTCACACCCGGGTACGGCGCGACCGCCGACCTCACCGAGGACGGCACGTCCATGGGCCTGGTCGACGGGTCGGACGGGTACGTCCTCACGCTCGATCCTGAGCGATGGCTGGAGAAGCTCTGCGCGGTGGCGGGGCGGGGCCTCAGGGCGGGGGAGAAGGCCCTGACCCCGCCGGGCAGCCGGACGGACCACGTCTGCGGCTGAGCCGATGCGTGCGAGGGGGTCGTCGGGGGAGACCGGTGGTCTCCTTGTACGCCGTCGTCCACGGGTGTCCGCGCGCAATGGCACCCGACGCTGCGCGACGGCGCCCCGCTCGCGGGCCCGGGCGGCTGCCACCAGGACCGCGGCGGCCCTCGGTGCGCGAGACTCGCCCAGGAGGCCCGAGCACCGGGGGAAACGGTCGTTGAATCAATGGCCGTCGCGAATCGGCACCCCCGGCGCGAAGTGCGCGACAGCCTCCGCGAGGCGCTGCTTGTCGAGCCGCCAGCCGCTGACCGCACGGGAGGCCAGGAGGACCTCGACCGGTACGGGGACCAGTGCTCCGCCCAGAGCCCGGGCGGTTGGACCCTGACCCGGTCCGGGCAGCGGCGGTGCGCCCTTCCGGCGGGAGACGCCCACCCACGGAACCGAGGCGTTCGGCAGGTGCTGCCGCCACAGCACCACCTCCGTGATGTCCTCCCACGGGACGTGGACGGTGGTGGTCCGGTAGCGGAGAGGGGATCCGCCGAGCAGGACGCCCGTTCCGTCGACGCGGAACGCCACTTTGCGCGTCAGCGATCCCGCGGCCATCACCAGCCCTCCCCCCGTGAACAGGACCGTGCCGGCTATGCGCAGGGCCAGGGGCGTGCCGGTCCCCGGCATCAACAGCACCGCGCTGAACAGGACGGCTATGGCCAGGACCCCCGAGGTGCGGCGGTCGAATCCGTACCGTGCTTCGTAGACGGCGCCCTCACTGTTGCTCATGACCGGATCATGGCAATAGACCGGGCCCCGGACCAGGGTTGCGACCCCGTTCCGTGGAGACCGATCCGGTACGCGCAGGGCGCCGCCGCGCCCGAGGGCGGCGGCCTCCGTGCGCGCGGCCCGGCTCCAAAGACGCCGAGTCCGGCCCCGGGCTGACCAATCCCGGTCAAGGCTCGTGCTCAACGGCGTACGTCGGCCACAATGACCTGCGATGACCCATTCGCCACCGCCCCAGCCACACCCAGCCCCCGCCTACGGCCCCTTCGCGCACCTCAGCACCCCCACCGCCGCCCTCTACCGGCACATCATGCGGGTGTTCCTGCAGGCCAAGGAGCGGTACGCGGTCCACCTCCGCCCCGAGGACGTGCACGCGGCGCTGCCCGTCGCCGCGCGCCCCGCCGAGGCGGAGACCGTGGCGAAGGCGCTGGACAGCCTGAGCCAGCCGGCGTGGGGCAATCTGCGGGCCGATCCCGACACCGCCCGGGTCACCGCGGTCGAGGACTTCTACCGCAAGCGGTACGTGTACCAGCTCACCCAGGCCGGCGAAGCCGCCGAGGACGCCCTGGCCGCGTACGACCAGGCGCTCGGGCGGCGCGGCTCACTGCAGGCCGTCGCCCTGCACGACATCGTCACCCAGCTGCGGGCCCTGCTCGTGCTCGCCGCCGAGGAGAGCCCCGACCCCGCCAAGACCCACCTCGCCCTGGACGGGCTCGCCAGCCGCTTCGCCGCCCTCGCCGACAACGCCCGCGCCTTCATGGGCTCGCTGCAGCGCACCATCGACCTCCACGACGTCTCACAGGAGGCGTTCCTCGCCTACAAGGATCAGCTCATCCAGTACCTGGAGCGGTTCAT
This sequence comes from Actinacidiphila glaucinigra, assembly GCF_900188405.1. Taxonomy (GTDB): domain Bacteria; phylum Actinomycetota; class Actinomycetes; order Streptomycetales; family Streptomycetaceae; genus Actinacidiphila; species Actinacidiphila glaucinigra. Next base: position 165,461 of record NZ_FZOF01000016.1, read on the forward strand.
CCAGGACCTGATCACGCTCGGCGGCCGCATCGCCCAGCTCATCCTCGAACTCGAGGACCGCATCGACGCCCTCCTGGTCACCGCCGCCGCCCGCGAGGCCGCCGACGCCTCCCCGGACGCCGCCGAGAGCGCCCAGCGCGAGGCGTACGAGCGCTGGCAGGCCCGGTGGAGCGGGCTCGGGGCGTGGTTCATCAGCCGCGACGGACGCGACTCGCAGGCCCGGCTGCTGCGCGGGCGGGCCCTCGGGGCGATTCCCCAGCTGCTGGCCGTGGTCCGCGCACTGAACGAACGGCGCGCCGGACGCTCCGACCGCTCCGCGGACTTCCGCACCCTCGCCCGATGGTTCGCGCAGGCCCCCGACGACGACGCCCGGCACCGGCTGTGGCGCTCCGCCTTCGGCCTCTACCCCGCCCGCCATCTCACCGTCGACGCGGACACCCTCGCCGCCCGCACCGCCCGGCCGCTGCCCGCCGCCACCCCCTGGGCCGAGGCCGAGCCCTTGCGGATCAGCCCCCAGCTGCGCCGTACCGGCAGCTACGAGCGGCGCGGCAAGCCCCGCAGGGTCGAGGACCGTTCGCAGGCCCGGCGCCGCCTGGCGGAGATCGCGGCCAAGCAGACCGCCGAGACCGCCGCGGCCCGCGCCCGGCTCACCACCGACGGCACCACCCGGCTCTCCGCGCTCGGCGAACTCGACCCGCTCGCTTTCGGCCTCTTCCTCCAACTGCTCGGCGACGCCCTCGCCACCTGGCGGCCCGGCATGACCCGCACCACCGCCACCAGCAACGACGGCTCGATGGAGATCCGCCTCAGCGCCCTCGGCGACGGGACGACCGCCGAGATCCGCACCCCCGGCGGGGTGTTCCGCGGCCCCGACCACCTGATCCACATCGTCGACCTCACCCAGGAGGCGCCGTGAGCACCCCCCTCGCCGAGGTCCTGGACGGCCAGCGCGCCGCCGAACTCCGCAAGGCCGCCCGCGCCCTGCTCGCCCACCCGCTGCTCCTCGCCCACGGACCGCACGCCGACGCCTTCCGGCTGGTCCGGCAGCACGCGTCCGAACTGCGGGACTGGTTCGAGCGCAACACGGGCTGGGCCCTCGTCGTCGACGCGGAAGCCGCCCGGCTGCGCAAAGCCCCCGGTGCCCTCACCGACCCCACCCACCCCGCACGTGAGGCCAGCCGCGCCGGCGCCCCCTTCACCCGCCGCCGCTACGTCCTGCTGTGCCTGGCGCTCGCGGCGCTGGAGCGCGGCGAGAAGCAGATCGCGCTCGGCCGCCTCGCCGAACAAGTCGTCCTGGACGCCGCCGACCCCCAGCTGGTCGCCGCAGGGATCGAGTTCACCCTCGACCGGCGCGACGAACGCCTCGACCTCGCCGCCGTGGTCCGGTTGCTGCTCGCCCTCGGCGTGCTGCGCCGGGTCGCGGGGGACGAGGACGCGTACGTCAGCGGAGCGGGCGACGCGCTCTACGACGTCGAGCGGCGCGTGCTGGCCGGGCTCCTCGCCGCGCGGCACGGACCGTCCCTGATCCAGGAGCACGGCTTCGAGCAGCGGCTCGCCGCGCTGACCGCCGAGACCGCGCTCGACAGCGACGAACTGCGCTTCCGCGCCCTGCGCCGCTCCCTCACCCGCCGCCTGCTGGACGACCCCGTCCTCTACTACGACACCCTCACCGACACCGAACTCGCCTACCTGACCCGGCAGCGCGGCTTCCTCACCGCCCGCATCACCGAACTCACCGGTCTGGTCCCCGAAGTCCGGGCCGAAGGCATCGCCATGATCGACCCCGACGACGACCTCACCGACGTCCGCATGCCCGAACAGGGCACGCACGGCCACGTCACCCTCCTCCTCGCCGAACACCTCGCCGCCCGCCGGGGGCCGGTCACCACCGAGGAGCTGAAGCGCAAGGTGCGCGAACTCGCCGACGAGCACGGCGGGTTCTGGGCCAAAACCGCCCGCGAGCCGGGCGCCGAAGGCGAACTCGTCGAGCAGGCCCTCACCAAACTCACCGCCCTGTCCCTCGCCGTCCGCACCCCGGACGGGGTCGCGCCCCGCCCCGCCCTCGCGCGCTACGCCGTCGGCGAGACCGTCGTGCTCGAACCCGGAAAGGCCCCCCGGCCAAGGACCGCCCAGCCAAGGACCACGCAGCGATGACCGCCGCTCTCCCCGCCCCCCGCCATCCGTCACCGGCCACCGTCGGAGCCGGGCCCGATCTGCCCCGCCCCGGCCGGTCCCGCTGGCAGCCGCTGCGCACCGGACTGGTCGACCTCTTCCTCTACGACACCGAGGAGTTCCACTTCAAGGACGGCCGCCTGCTGCTGCGCGGCAACAACGGCACCGGCAAGTCCAAGGTCCTCGCCCTCACCCTGCCCTTCCTCCTCGACGGCGACCTGTCCGCGCGCCGCGTCGAACCCGACGCCGACCCCGGCAAGCGCATGGAGTGGAACCTCCTGCTCGGCGGCGAGCACCCGCACCCCGAGCGGCTCGGCTACACCTGGATCGAGTTCGGACGGCGCGACGAGACCACCGGCGAGGAGCACTTCCGCACCCTCGCCTGCGGCCTCAAGGCCGTCTCCGGGCGCGGCATCGTCCGCCACTGGTTCGTCGTCACCGACCAGCGCGCCGGACAGGGGCTCGCCTTCCTCGACGCCACCGGAACCCCCCTGTCCCGCGACCGGATCGCCGAGGCCGTCACCGGCCACGGCATGGTCTACGACCAGGCGGGCGCCTACCGCAGGGCCGTGGACGAGGCCCTGTTCGGCCTCGGCGAACAGCGCTACGCCGCCCTGGTGGACCTCCTCATCCAACTCCGCCAGCCGCAGCTGTCCAAGCGCCCCAACGAAGCCGCCCTGTCCAAGGCGCTGACCGAGGCCCTGCCGCCCATGGACCAGGCCGTCATCGCCGACGTCGCGGAGGCCTTCCGCTCCCTGGACGAGGAGAAGGAGGAGCTGCGCTCCGCCGCCGAGGCCGAGAAGGCCGCCTCCGCCTTCCTCGACCACTACCGCCGCTACGCCCGCATCGCCTCCCGCCGCCGGGCCCGGCTGCCGCGCACCGAACACGCACGGTACGAATCCCTGCAACGCGAACTGTCCGAAGCGCGGACCGACAGGACCAGGGCGGACGAGGAACGCGCCGAGGCCGAGGAGCGCCTTGCCGCCCTGGAAGAGACCGAGGCCCGGCTCAAGGCCCAGGACGCGGCCCTGCGCGAGGGCCCGGAGATGCGCAGCGCCCGCGAACTGGAACAGGCCGCCCGGCACGCCCGGAACACCGCCGACGCCCGCGACCGCGCCGAAGGCGACCGGCTGCAGGCCGAGCACGTGCTCACGCGGGCGCGGAACCGCCTGACCGCCGCCGAGAACCGGCTCGACGCGGCCGGCCACCAGGCCGGGAAGGCACTCGCCAAAGTACGCGACGCCGCGACGGACGCCCGGGTGGAACTGCCCGAGGACCGGGAACCGGACCGCGACGCCGTCGCGGCGGCGGCGGACCGCAGGCGCCGAACCCTCGACCACGTGCAGGAGCTCGCCGACGCAGCGGACCGCGCCGCAGCCGACCGCCTGGCCGCCTCCCGCCGTCTCGACGAGGCCGAGTCCGACCTCGCCCACACCCAGGAGGACCACGCCCTCGCCCACGGCGCCGTCCAGACCACGAGCCGGGACCTGCTCGGCGCCGTGCGCGAGCGAGCCGCCGGATGGACGGAACTGGCGTACCCCGATCCGGTCGGCCTGCTGGACGAGCTCCAGGAGTGGACGGAGCATCTCAACGGGCCGTACCCGGCCCGGGAAGCGGCGGTCCTGGCCCACCGCACACGCTCCGGAGAACTGGCCGCCCGAACCGCCGAAGTGACCCAACAGCAGGGCGAGTTGAGCGGCAGGCGCCGAACCGCCGAAGCGGAACTCGGCGTCCTGGAATCCGGCGGCCGCCGCGGTCCCCGGCCCCCGTACACCCGCACCCCCGGCGTACGCGACGGGGTGCCCGGCGCACCCCTGTGGCGGCTGGTGGACTTCCGCGAAACGGTCCCCGAGCAGGACCGCGCCGGCATCGAGGCGGCACTGGAAGCATCCGGACTGCTGGACGCCTGGGTACGCCCGGACGGTACGGCCCTGGGCGCGGACGGTCACGACATCCTGCTCGCCCCGCCGCACGGCCGCCTCCTCACCACAGCACTGGACGACGTACTCCGGCCGGCCGTCGACGGAGGCGACGCGGCAGCCGCCGCCGTGGGGGAGGAGACGGTGGCCCGGCTGCTCGCCGCAATCGGCTACGGGCCCCACGACACCGCCCCGCACACCGACACCTGGGTCCACGCCGACGGCCGCTTCCGGACCGGCGCCCTCACCGGCCGCTGGGCCAAGCCCGCCGCCGAATACATCGGCGAGGGAGCCCGCGAGGAAGCCCGGCGCGCCAGGATCGCCGTACTGCGAACGGAACTCGCCGGTCTCGCCACCGAGGAGGCGGCGGTCACCGCCGAGGCGCAGACCGTGGCGGCCCGCCGCCGCACGCTCGACTCCGAGCTCGCCGCCGTACCCGACGACGCGCCTCTGCGACAGGCCCACGCCATGCTGGAATCTGCCGCCCAGCAGACCGGCAGGGCCACACGACGCAGGAACGAGCGGGCCGCCGACCTCACCGAGGCGACCGGGCGGGCCGAACAGGCCACCGCCGAACTCGCCCGGACCACGGCCGATCTCGGCCTGCCCGCCGACGGCCCGGGGCTCGCCGCCGTACGCCAGGCCCTGTCCGCACTCGACGTCGCCCTGGCATCCCTCTGGCCCGCGCTGCGCGAACGCACCGAGGCCGCCCGCACCGTCGAGCAGGAACGCGGCGACGCCGCCCAGGCGGCCGAGCGCGCCGCCGAACTCGCCCTGCGCGCCGAGGAGGCCGGACACGACGCCGCAGCGGCCGACGAACGCCACACCACCCTGCGCTCCACCGTCGGGGCGGCCGTCGCCGAACTGGAACGCCGCCTCGCCGAGACCGCCACCGCCCTCGCCGCGAACGCCGCGGGCCGCAAGAGCACCCAGCAGGCCCACACCGAGGCGGTCGAACGCGGAGGCAAGGCAGGAGGACGCATCGAGCAACTCGACCGGGACATCGCCGAATCCGTCGCCGCCCGCGCCACCGCGATCGCCGCCCTCCAGCGGTTCACCGGCACCGGACTCCTCACCGTCGCCCTGCCCGGCACCGACCTGCCCCCGAACGACGCCGGACCCTGGAGCGCCACCGCCGCCGTCGCACTCGCCCGAGCCGTCGAGGCCGACCTCGCGGCCACCGACGACTCCGAGGCCGCCTGGGAGCGCGTGCAGAAGCGACTCGGCGAAGAGCTGAAAACCCTCCAGGACGCCCTGTCCCGCCACGGGCACTCCGCCGCCGCCCGCATGGTCGAGGACGGCATGGTCGTGGACATCGTCTACCAGGGCCGCGCCCGCGCCGTCCCCGAACTCGCCGACGCCCTCGCCGTCGAGGTCGGCGAACTCAGCCGCATCCTGTCCTCCCACGAACGCGAGATCCTGGAGACCCACCTCATCACCGAAGTCGCCGGCACCCTCCAGGAACTGATCGGCGCGGCCGAGCGCCAGGTCGCCGCCATGAACGACGAACTGGAGCAGCGACCCACCTCCACCGGCATGAAACTCCGCCTGGTCTGGCGCCCCTCACGCAAAGCCCCCGCCGGACTCGCCCAGGCCCGCGCCCGGCTGCGCCAGTCGGCCGACGCCTGGACACCCGAGGACCGGGCCGCCGTCGGTGAGTTCCTCGAAGCGCAGATCACCGCACGGCAGAGCGAGGACGCCTCCGGCAGCTGGCTGGAACACCTGACCGCCGCCCTCGACTACCGCACATGGCACGAGTTCGGCATCGAACGCCACCAGCAGGGCCGATGGGTCCCCGCCACCGGCCCCGCCTCCGGCGGCGAGCGCGTCCTCGCCGTCTGCGTCCCGCTGTTCGCCGCGGCCTCCTCCCACTACGCCACCGCCGGCAACCCGCACGCCCCGCGCCTGGTCACCCTCGACGAGGCGTTCGCCGGCGTCGACGACGACTCCCGCGCCAAGTGCCTCGGCCTGCTCCACGCCTTCGACCTCGACGTCGTGATGACCAGCGAACGCGAATGGGCCTGCTACCCGCAGGTGCCCGGCATCGCCATCGCCCAGCTCTCGCGCATCGACGAGGTCGCCGCGGTCCTCGTCACCCGCTGGGAGTGGGACGGCACGACGAGGACGCGGACAGTGGACCCGGAGCAGCCGGACACAGAACACGCCCCTGCGGAGCAGGAGTTCGAAGAGCAGAAGGCCCTGTGAACGCGCAGCCGGAGGCGGGCCGCACGACACCGCCCCCCTGTGGGGCCCTGCCGGCGGAACCGGCGCCCGTGGACACCGTCCGCCTCAGGCGCCTGCTCGGCGGCCCCGACCTCACCTGGCTCGTCGAGCGGGCCCGCCGCCGGATGGAACGCGAGGAACCCCTCACCGGCGGCGTGTCCCTCGGCGCACCCACCGAGGCCCAGCGCCGGGCGGCCGAGAGCCTGCTGGGCAGGCCGCCCGGCGGCGGCCGCTCCCTGACGATCCGGCTGGACGCGGTGGACGCCGTGCTGCGCCGCTCCGGCATCAGCCCGGACGGCCTCGCCGCCGCCGTCACGGCCCTCACCGGACCCGTGGTGCCCCTGCGCGAGACGCGCGCCGACGAGGACCGCGCCTGGCAGACGGCGTACGCGCGGCTGGACCGGCTCCCCGGGCTCGCCGCCTGGACGGCGCGGCTGCGCGCCGACGGTCTCGTACGGCGCCTCGCCCGCACACCCGAGTCGGCCGACGACCTGCTGGCAGCCACCGTCCGGGTCCTGCGCGAACTCCCCGCGGACCCCGCGGTCTCGCTGCCCGCCTTCGCCGCCCGCGTCCTCGGCTCCGCGCACGCCCTCGACGACGGAACACCACTGGCCACCCTCACCCTGTCCGGAATACGCGCGCTGACCGGATTCCCCGACGGCTCCGGGACCGAGTGGCGACGCGAGGCATGGGCCTCGGCCGGACTGCTCCGCGACGAGTTGTCCTCCACGGTCCTCACCCTCGGCCTGCGCGGCACCCCCGCCCTGGACTGGCTCACCGCGAACGGCGAACCGGCCGTACTCACCCTCCGCCAACTCACCGCGGGCACACCGCCGCTCACGCCGGTGGCGGCGGTGCACGTCTGCGAGAACCCCGCGGTCGTGGCGGCCGCCGCCGACGCGTACGGGGCGCACTGCCCGCCCCTGGTGTGCCTCCAGGGCCAGCCCTCCGCCGCCGCCCTCACGCTTCTGCGGCGGATGGCGGAGCAGGGTGCGAGCCTGCGCTACCACGGTGACTTCGACTGGGGCGGACTGCGCATCGCCGCCGCCCTGCTCGCGCGTGTCCCCTGGACTCCCTGGCGCTACACGGCCGCCGACTACCGTGCCGCGGCCCGCGACAGCTTGGTGCCCCTGGCCGGCGTTCCCGCGGCCTCCCCGTGGGACCCGTCACTCGCCGAAGCCCTGGCCGAGCACGGCGTCCGCGTGGAGGAGGAGGCAGTGCTGGACACCCTGCTCGCCGACCTCGCGCCCGAGTCGTCCGGGCAGCCCCCCGCGCGCTGATCCCGGTGGGGGAGCGCGGCGGCCGCTGGGCAAAGGCGCCCGGAACGAGGGAAACGTTCGCCCCCGCCTCCGGCATGTCCCCGGGCCTGCGTGTGCGGCGTATCGAAACGGCATGTCCCGAACGCGGCGGAGGGCTTGCCTACTTCGCCACCAGATGGACCATCGCGCCGACACCGACCGCGACGATCACGCCGCGGAGCACGGCTGGCTTCAGCTTGAGTCCGATCTTGGCGCCGAGCTGCCCACCGAGGGTCGAGCCGACCGCGAGGAGGGCGACAACGGACCAGTTGACCGGCGCCCCGAAGGCGTAGATCGTGCCTGCGACGACGTTCACCAAGGCGGACAGTACGTTTCTCACGCCGTTGAGCCGCTGCAGAGGTTCGGACAGCATCATGCCCATCACCCCCATCATCAGCACACCCTGTGCGGCGGTGAAATACCCGCCGTAGACACCGATCAGAAAGGTGAAGAACAGCAGCAGCGGGGTGATGCCGGGATGGTCCGCGTCCATGACACCATCGGCTGCGCGGCGTCGCGCGATCCACCCGGAGACCTTGGGCTGCACGGCCACCAGTACTACGGCGAGGCCGACCAGCAGCGGCAGGAACGACTCGAACGCGTTCGGCGGCAGTGACAGCAGCAGGACCGTGCCGCATATCGCGCCGAAGAACGAGGCGACCGAGAGCCGGGCCAGCTGCGGCCCGAACCCCTTCAGCTCGTGGCGATATCCCATCGCGCCGCTGAGGGAACCCGGCGCCACCCCGATCGCGTTCGAGGTGGTCGCGGTCAGCGGCGGGTAGCCGAGCGCCACCAGCACCGGGAATGTCACGAGGGTGCCCGAACCGACCACCGAATTGATGGCGCCGGCCCAGATTCCGGCGACCAAGATGATCACCGCATGCCACCATGTCATGGCCGCGAAGCCGGCATGGGGGCCACCGCATCGTCGCCGACCGGACCAGAGGTGACCCGCACATGTGCGGCAGCGGGATGCCGTCCGCCGGGCAAGGTTCGCGAGTCGCGTTCGTCCGTCCGCACCGGACACTCGGGATCGCATTGCGCATGGGTGACCACGACTGCGAGCCTGACAGCGTCGCATTGATGCGTCCAATGCGGTTTTGCGGGCCGATGATGCGCCCGCGCATAATGGCTTCGTGGCCAACCCCCGTCCCGCGAAGCCGGACGTGGCGGACGTCTTCGCCTCACCGCTGGTTCAGTTCCTCGCGATCGCCCGTCACGAGAACCTCACACATGCCGCAGCGGAGCTGGGAGTTGCACAGTCCAGCCTCAGCCGTGCGCTGGTCCGATGGGAGCGCGGGCTCGGACTGCCCCTGATCACCCGCGTCGGGCGGCATGTCCGATTGACCCGCCACGGCCGAGCCCTCCAGCAAGCGCTGCTGCGATGCTCGGAGGGTCTCGATCGGGCCAGTGCGGACCTCTCCGAGAACCTGGACGGCAACGGAGGTGCGGTAGCTCTCGGATTCCTCAACAGTCTGGGATCTCGTCTGGTACCTGAGATCCTGCGCGCTTACCGCGGCAGCCACCCTGAAGTGAAGATCACCCTGCATCAAGGAGGATCCGAGTTTCTGCACAACGCACTGCGCGAAGGCGATATCGATCTGTGCCTGACCTCGCCGGCACCGGATTCCCCGGAGTTCGCCGCCGCGAAGCTGCTCACTGAGCAACTCGTGCTCGTCGTTCCCCCGGCGCACCCGCTGGCCACGCGCACCCGGGTGGCGCTCGCCGACGTCGCCTCGGAAAACTTCCTCGCCCTGCCCCGCGGATACGGTTTGCGGACCACTACGGAACAGCTCTGCGCTCTTGCCGGGTTCACTCCGCACATCGTGTTCGAGAGCACCGACACCGCCACCCTGCGCGGCCTGACCGCGGCCGGATTCGGCGTCTGCATCCTGGCCGCCGCGCCGGATGCGAGCGATTCGATCGAAATTCCGATCAGTAGTCCGCCGGCGTCCCGCCCCATTCTCCTGGCGTGGTCGACCACGCGCACGGAGAGCAGGGCAACCGCTTCCCTGCGGCACTACATTCTGGATCGCCTGCGTTGAGGAATCGCACATCATCACCGACTGCGGTTCGCCAGGGGTGGGCGACAGCGACGCACGTCATCCGACCACGGCGTCCTCGGTTCCCCAGCCCGGGGCGTACGTGAGAACGCCCAGCACCACCGGCCCGAGACACGGCACGTGGACCGCATGGACGTGCACCGCCAATCACCTGCGGCACCACCTCCCACTGCCGGCGGCAACATGCGCAGGGCCCGACCCGTCGGCGCGAGGGCGTGCGGAGGGGAACCCGAGGACACCCAGGGCCGATGGCCCCCGGTCGGACAAAGCATGGAGAATGGCCGGGCCGCTCCGGGCCGTCATCCCGAGGTCGAAGCGGGGACAGCGATCATGCTTGACGAGAGGCCCGGCGACATGGGTGCACCACCACTGCTCGAGCTCAGAGGCGTCAGCCGGGTCTACGGCAAGCGCACGGCGCTGGCCACGATGAACCTGCGACTGCGATCCGGGAAGTGCGTGGCCCTGCTCGGCCACAACGGCTCGGGCAAATCGACACTGCTGCGCATAGCGGCCGGTCGCGACAAGCCGAGCACCGGCACCGTGACGTTCGACGGCAAGCCGATGAACGAGAACGACCCGGCCGTCCGGGCCCGGGTGGCGGTGGTCGGCGACACCGCGGCCTGCTACCCCGACCTCACCGTGCGCGAGCACCTGCAGCTGGTGGCGGTGGCCCACGGTGTGGAGGACGCCGGCGACTGGATCGGCCACGTACTGGCCGAGCGGAAGCTGACCGACCACGCCGACGCGCTCCCCGGCGCACTGTCCTCCGGGCAGCTCCAGTCCCTCCTGCTGGCCTCCGCGATGGTCCGGCCGCGCGACCTGCTGCTCTTGGACGAGCCGGAACAGCGACTGGACCCGGGAGCGCGGCGGCAGCTGGCGGACCTGATCAAGAAGGAAACCGCGGAAGGCGTCGCCGTGCTGCTGGTCACACACCACGCAGAACTGGCCCGGGCGGTCGCCGACCAGGTGCTGGTCCTCAGCGACGGCAAGGTGGTGGCCGACGGCCACCCGGACAAGGTGCTCGCCACCGGGACCGACGGACTGACCTGGCTGGCCGAGACCTCGGACGGTGCCCGGTGACCACCCTCGCCGAGGAGACCGACGAGACCGGGGAGCACGCCGCGGCCTGGTCCGACGAGGACGACTGGACGCGGGAGACGCAGCGGCTGGTCCGCGACCTGCGCACCCCGCACCGCCGCAAGAGGACCAGCCAGATCGCCTACACCGTGTACTGCGTGGCGCTGCTCCTCGCGGTGTGGGGAGGGCTGCCGAGCCTGGGGCTGTTCCTCGAGAAGTCGATGGGCGCCGACTACTCCGGTCACGGACCGGCGATCCTGGCCGCGCTGCCGGCCGGATCCTGCGCGCTGGGGCTGGGATGGCTGCTGATCGCCTCCTGGGACGCCCAGTGGCGCGGGCCGGTGGTGCCGCCGCGCGAGACCGTTGACTGGATGCTGGCCCAGCCGGTGAACGTCGCCAAGGTGCTGCGGCCGTGGTTCTGGGGGTCGGCCGCGATCGCCGGCGGAGCCGGGCTGCTGATCGCGGCGATCGGCATGATCGCGCTGGGCCTGACGGTCGGCGTGGGGCTGCCTGCCGCGTTCGGCTGGTGCCTGCTGGGCGGCATCGGTCTGCCGCTGCTGGCCATCGCGCTGGCCACCGCCGTGGAAGGCAGCGAGCGGGTGGCCCGCTGGGCCCGGCTGGCCACCCCGTACGTCGCCATGGCGGTGCTGGCGCTGGTGGCGCAGACCGTGATGGCGGTCAGCGGCCACCGGCTGCCCGTACTGGAACGCGTGGAGCTGTGGTCCGGGCCCTGGGGCTGGGCCGGGCTGGCCGCGCTGGCCCCCACGCCGGCCGCGCTGCCGGGCGGCTGGGCCGCGGGCGTCCTGCTGGCGGTCGTGGTGGCCGGCGCGTTGGTCGCGGCACACCGCTTCACCGGGTCGCTGGCGCTCTCCGCGGTACGGCGGCGTTCGCGGACCGCGACCGGTGTGATGGCCGCCCTGCGCACGGTGGAGTTCCGTACCGCGCGGCAGGCGGTGGCCGGGGTCACCGGCGGGGGCCGGTCGGCGCGATGGAGGTTGCCGGCGCCCCGCCGGCGGGAACTGGCGGTGCCGTGGCGGGACACGCTCGCGCTGATGCGGACTCCGGGCCGGCTGGGCAGAGCGGTGGTGCTCGGGGCGCTGGCAGTGCTGGGCGCGGTGCTGGCGGCCTCGGCGCACGGCGGGACGGGCGTGACGTCAGCGCTGGCCGCACTGGTTTTCGGCTACTGGTCGCTGACCCAGCTGATGGAGCCCGCCCGGGTGGAGACCGATGACACCCGGCGCGGGTCGTGGGCGCCGTATCCCTACCGGGACCTGATGCTGCGGCACACGGCGGTGCCCGTCGTGCTGGGGCTGCTGGTCGCGCTGGCGGCGGCGGGGGTGCTGGCAAGCGAAGGCGCGGGGGCCCGCGCGTGGCTGGCACCGGCCCTGGTGCCGCCGCTGGTGGGCGCTTCGCTGGTCAACGCCTGCCGGGGGGCGACCAAGCACCATCTGCTGATGTCGTCGGCCCAGTCCCCTACGGGCAGCATGGGCCCGGTGCTGTTCCTGGGCTGGTACGGCGCCGGGGCGCTGGCGGCGGTGGTCACGCTGGTCGTCCCGTTCCTGACGGCGCTGCATTCCGGCTCGGCCGCCTCGATCGTCACCGCCGCCGTGGCGAGCGCCATGGTGACGTTGATCATGGTGCGCTGGGCGGTCACGCGGATCGGGAACCTGACGGCTCCCGTGGCGGACTGACAGGGGTGCCGGTGGCCTGGGCAGTGAACCTGCCGGCGTCCTTCACACCGGGGTACGGCGCGTCGATGTGCCTGGTCGACGGGTCGGACGGCACGTCCTCGCCCCTTGCCGAGCGCACGCACTCACTCACGGACCCACGGCTACGGCGAGCTCCGACGCTGCCCGGAGGGAACCTCCGGCCCGCGGGCGATCAGGACGTCGGCTGCGTGGTGCCAGCCGAGGGAGGAGTAGAGGCGCCGGCCTTCCTCGCTGGCGATGAGCAGACCGGTACGGGCACCGTGGGAGACGGCGGACTCCGCCAGAGCGCTCATCATGGCGCGACCCAGGCCGCGTCGGCGGTGCCCGGGGTCTGTCTCGATGCGATCGGCGATCGCATCACCGCCGACCACGGCAATGGATCCGCGCGCCGCCACCTCCCCTGAGGGGCCGCGGAGGGAGACGGCCGTGACCGATCCCTCCGTGCGGACCTCGCGCTCGTACGGCGCGAGGGGCGCGTGCCGCGGGTGCTCGGTCAGATCGGTCGTCATGAACCACTCGGACCGGTGGAGCAACCACAGTCCGGCAGCACCCATGACGGCTTCGACTGCGGCCGGGCGCAGCGTGGGCACCGTGAGCCAGGTGATCTCCCGCGCGGCGGCGACGGCTGCCGCCAGTCGTGCCACGGACTCCGGTTCCTCGTCCGCACGCAGCGCGAACACCTCGACCTCGCGGCCGGGTTGGTCGCATGCGGACCGCAGGCCGTCCCCTGCGGGCTCGACCGGCTCGGCCTCGGGCAGGGAGCGGGCAACGGTCCAGCCGTCCACCCAACGTCGTATCAGCCCTGATTCGATCTTCGTCATCCGGAGATTAGAGCATGCCGCAACCGGCGGACCGGGGAACAGCCGTACCCGGTGCGCCCAGGCCGGCCCCCCGGCGCTCACCTGCGGTGCGGCAAGCTCCAGTGGTGCGGCGCGATCAGCCGGCGGACGCTGTCCGGCCCCCACGAGCCCGGGGCGTACGGCTCGACCGGGGGCGGGTTCTCCAGCAGCGGGGTCGACGCCTCCCACAGGCGCTCGATGCCGTCGGAGCGGGTGAACAGCGACTGGTCGCCCAGCATCGCGTCCAGCAGCAGGCGTTCGTAGCCCTCCAGCGCGTGCATGGAGTTGAAGGACTCCGCGTAGCTGAAGACCATCTCCGCCCTGCTCAGGCGCATGGCGGGGCCCGGATCCTTCACCAGGAACGAGGCCGTGATCCGTCCCGGGTCGTCGAAGTCGATCACCAGCGCGTTGCTCCGTGCCCCGGCGTGGCCGCGCGCGGCCAGCGGGAACATGCGCAGCGCCGGCTCCCGGAAGCCCAGGGTCACGACATGCCGCGCCTCGGCCAGGGACTTGCCCGAGCGCAGGTAGAACGGCACCCCGGCCCACCGCCAGTTGTCGATCCCCACCCGCAGCGCGATGAACGTCTCGGTGTCCGACTTCGGGTCCACGCCCGGCTCGGACCGGTACCCCTCGTACTGCCCGCGGACGACATGCGCCGGGTCCACGGGCTGCAGCGACTCGAAGACCTTCTCCTTCTCGTCCCGCAGCGACTGCGCCTGCAGCGCCGTGGGCGGCTCCATGGCGATGAATCCCAGGAGCTGGAAGAGGTGCGTGACGATCATGTCCCGGAACGTGCCGGTGCCCTCGAAGAACTGCGCGCGGCCCTCGATGCTGATGCTCTCCGGCACGTCGATCTGCACATGACTGATGTGGTCGCGGTTCCAGACCGGCTCGAAGAGGCCGTTGGCGAAACGCAGCGCGAGGATGTTGTCGACCGACTCCTTGCCGAGGAAGTGGTCGATGCGGAAGACCCTCGACTCGTCGAAGACCGCGTGGATCGACGCGTTGAGCGCCCGTGCCGAGGCGAGGTCCGTGCCGAAGGGCTTCTCCACGATCACCCGGGCGTTCTCGGAGAGCCCGCTCGCCCCGAGCGTCTCGATCACGGAGGTGAAGGCGCTCGGCGGCACCGCGAGGTGGAACAGGCGCCGCGGGCTGCCCCCGATGGCCCGCTCGGCCTCCTGCACGGCCGCGACCAGCGGCCCGGCGGCGCCGACGTCGCACGCGCCGAACGACAGGGCGGCCTCGAACTCCTCCCACGCCCGGCCCTGGGGCTTCGACCGGCCGAACTCCGCGACCGCGTCCCTCGCGTGCTTGCGGAACTCCTCGTCGCTCAGCGCGCTCTGGGCAGGCGCCGAGCCGACGATCCGGTAGCGGGCCGGCAGCAGCCCCGCCTTGGCAAGGTGGAACAGCCCGGGCAGCAGCTTGCGCCGGGCGAGGTCACCGGTCGCGCCGAACAGGACGACGACGTGGTCCTCGGGGACCGGGCCGTGACTGGGGGAGGGGGAAGCGTGGGACATGGCGGCCTCAACCGGTCTTCTCGGCGTGGCCGCCGAACTCGCCGCGCATCGCGGACAGCACCTTGTCGCCGAACTCGCCCAGTCCGCGCGACGCGTACCGTTCGGCCAGCGAGGCGCTGATGACGGGGGCGGGCACGCTCTCGTCGATCGCCGCCTGGACCGTCCAGCGGCCCTCCCCGGAGTCCGAGACCCGGCCGGTGAACTGGTCCAGCTGCGGCGAGCGGGCCAGCGCGTCGGCGACGAGGTCGACCAGCCAGGAGCCGATCACGGAGCCGCGCCGCCACACCTCGGCGACCTCGGCCACGTCGATCTCGTACTGGTACGCCTCGGGCTCGCGCAGCGGCGCCGTCTCGGCGTCGACTTCCCTGCGGCCCAGACCCGCGTCCGCGTGCCGGATGATGCTGAGGCCCTCGGCGATGGCCGCCATCATCCCGTACTCCACCCCGTTGTGGACCATCTTCACGAAGTGCCCGGCGCCGTTCGGCCCGCAGTGGAGATAGCCCTCCGGCGCCGTGCCGTCCGTCCGGGTCCTGCCGGGCGTGGGCTCGGCGTCCCCGCGGCCGGGCGCGATGGTGCGGAAGATCGGGTCCAGCCGTGCCACGGGCTCGTCCTCCCCGCCGATCATCAGGCAGTAGCCGCGGTCGAGCCCCCAGACACCGCCGGACGTGCCGCAGTCGACGTAGTGGATTCCCCGCGGGGCGAGCTGCCGGGCGCGGGCCATGTCGTCGCGGTAGTAGGAGTTGCCGCCGTCGATGACGGTGTCGTCGGATTGCAGCAGCGCGGTGAGCTCGTCGAGCGTCGACTGCACCACCCCCGCCGGGACCATCAGCCACACGTTCCGGGGCGGCGCCAGCTTCGCCACGAAGTCCTGGAGGGAGGCGGCGGCCGTCGCGCCCTCCTTCTCCAGTTCCAGCATGGCGTCGCGATTGACGTCGTGGACGACGCACGGATGGCCGTCGCGCATCAGCCGGCGCACGAGATTGGCGCCCATGCGGCCGAGGCCGATCATGCCGAGTTGCACGGGTGAGTCAGTGGCCATCGTCGGTTTCCCCGTTCCTCGGCGGCCTCCGGCGGGCCGGAGGTCCTGTTGTCCCATGCCTCAGGGCGGCTCCTTGGAAATCTACCCATTCGGGACGTTTGGTGCGATGAGAGGAACGTCGTACGTCGACCGGGGCGCGACGGACGAGGGCGGCCCTGACCTGCGATTCCCCTTCGCGGCAGGGGCGGCGCCGCGGCGGGAGAGCCCCTGCCGCACTGCGCCGTCCCGGTGACGCACCCGTTGTGCCGCGCCGCCCGGCGGCCTACCTCAGCGCGCGATGCGGCAGTTCCGCCAGGCCGTGGCCAGGGCCCGCGGGATCTGGGAGATGGCGCGGCAACCGCCCTCGCTCGCGGGGAAGCCGTCGGTGGCGACGTAACTCCAGTCGCCCCCGGAGGAGGCGCGGAAGTACTTCATGGCGCTGCCCTCGTCCTGCAGGCTCACCAGCTCGCCCTCGGTGGCGCCCTGGGTGGGCTGGAACTGGGCGGCGGCGTAGCGGACGGTGCCGCACTGACCGTAGAAGAACCGCCCCGACGCCGGTGCGATGTGCACGAGTCGCGGGAAACCGCGCTGGTACGCCCGCGTCACCGCGGCCTTGGCCTCGCCGCCGGCGGCCAGGTTGCGGCAGCCGGGGACGGAAGCGGGCGCCTGCCGGGTGGCGGCGGTCGCCTTGGGGGTGGTGGAGCGGGCCGAAGGCGACGCGGCGGAGCCGGACGGCAGGGCCGAGGCAGAGGCGCTCGCCGACGCGTCCGCCGGGGCCGACACGTCCGCCGACACCTCTGCCGAGGCGGACGCCTCCGGCGAAGGCGAAGTGGCCGCAGCGGCGGCGGAGTCGGACCCGGAGGAACCGGTGCACCCCGTCAGCAACAGGACCCCGCCCAGCAGCGCGGCGGCTATGGGGACACCTCTGAATCCGGACAACGTGACGCTCCTCGCTGGTTGATGAACCTCGTGCCTACGGCCTCGGCCGCCGGAGGCCGTGCTCCGCTCGCCACTCATTACTACGCCACAGCCCGGTCGGGTTGCACAGGAAGCCGAATCGACGATTGCGATTCCGCATACGCGCAGACCACGCGGCCGCGTGTCGGGATCGGGTGACGGACCCTGCGGGGCCGAGGGAACCCATCTCGTTGGTGCCGAGCAAAACCGCGCATCCAGCACCGCCCCGCCCCACTGACCGCCTTCCTCACCCACGCCGGACTCGAAATCCACCCGACATCAACCTGATCAGCAAAGCTCGGAGAGTCCTCCCGGGGTGCGTATCGAGGCATGCTCTAGGAGCTGTCCGGTCGATCATTGCGCTGCCTCGTGCTCGGGCTCCTGTCCGCGCCGGGTGCGGATTCAGGCAGCGGTGATCGGCCGTAGCTTCTCGCCGACGGCGCGGCCCGCGACAATTGGGTATGGATGCTGCTGAAGACCCTGTAGCCGTGGTTGCGTGCTTGCTGGATGAGCCGTGGGACGGCAGGTGGAACAGCCTTGCGGTGGCGGGCGTCGATCTAGTGTCGATTTACACCAGGATGGAGGGCTGCACGTACACGTGGATCACCAATGGCGGCTCCCTCCACGAGCGGGGGATGGCGACCGTGAGGTTCATCTCTGACGAGATTGAAAGGGTCCTTCCCGAACTGGCTGAACATGACAGCGTGCACGTATGGACTCGGTTGCACAGGATGGCTCAGCTGATGGTCGCTCACAACAACGCACCGGTTGAGGTGAGCTCCTAGGAACTCTCCGGTCGGTCATGTGTGGAGCCAGATGACGAGGCTTGCCGCCGTGATGGTGCCGAGGAAAACGTAGCCACGCTTGTCATAGCGGGTGGCCACTGCTCGGTGGTTCTTGAGCCTGTTGATGGCTCGTTCGACGGTGTTGCGCTTCTTGTAGCGGTCCTCGTCGAACCCCGGTGGCCGGCCGCCGTGTGCGCCCCTTCGCAGGCGGGCGGCCCGGCTGTCGGCCTTCTCCGGGATCGTGTGCGGGATGCCCCGGCGTCGCAGGTACTCCCGACACGGCCGGTTGCTGTAGGCCTTGTCAGCGGTCGGAACTGGGGGCTGTCACTCCGCTGGCCGGCAGTGATGAGCAGGGACAGCGGGCGGCAGCGACCGTCGGCGCTCAGGTGGATCTTGCTGGTGAAGCCACCTCGCGAGCGGCCCAGTGCCTCACCTGCTGAACCCCCTCCGCCAGTCGGCCGACCAGGCTCTGCCACGGAGGTTCGGCCAGGTGTTCCGCCGCGTCGTCCCCCCTTTGGAGCGGCCGTGGTAGGTGGCGGGTCGTTGCGGGCGCCGGCGGCATGCTGATGAGCGCGCACGCTCGTTGAGTCGACCGAGACGTCCCAGTCCACGTCACCCGCGGCGTCGGCTGCGGCTTGGATCTGCTGCAGCAGATGTTCCCAGGTGCCGTCTGCGGACCACAGCCGGTGGCGCTCGTAGACCGTCTTCCAGGGCCCGAACCGCTCGAGAAGGTCGCGCCACTGCACACCGGTCCGCACTCGGTGCAGAATCCCGTCGATTACCTGCCGATGGTCTCGCCATCGGCCACAACGACCATTGCTCACCGGCAGGAACGGCCAGAGCCGTTCCCACTCGACATCCGACAAGTCACCACGCTGATCACGCCCCCATACCCCGACCAACGAGTCAGGAGCGAGCCAGTCACATGATCGACCGGACAGCTCCTAGT
>NZ_FZOF01000013.1 GCF_900188405.1 Actinacidiphila glaucinigra
GCGGTGAACGACGTACCCATGGACCAGTGGACACCCCAGGAGATCACCGACCACATCCAGTACATGCACGACTTCGCCGCCCGACTGGAGAAGACCGGCGAGTTCGTCGACGGCCAGGCCCTCGCCCCCGAAGGCACCTGGGTCCGCTACGACGGCGAAGACCGCCCACCCGTCACCGACGGCCCCTTCGCCGAGACCAAGGACCTCATCGCCGGCTGGATGGTCATCGACGTCGACACCCGCCAACGCGCCCTCGAACTCGCCGCGGAACTCTCCGCCGCCCCCGGCGCCGGCGGCAGGCCCATCCACGAATGGCTCGAACTCCGCCCCTTCCTCACCACCCCACCCACCGTCACCGAATGAGCCGCCGCTCGAGGCCGCCCGAAGTGCTCGCACCCCCTCCGCCGCGTGGGGCCGTCGCCGACCGGGCCGCCCCGGGCTCTCCCGGTGACATCGCACCGGCCTGCCGGCGGGCGGGACGTCCGCCCTGGCCGCGGGCGCCCCGCGATTCTCGTGATCTTCTGCCCGGATGCGGGAACTCCCCTGCGGAAAGCGCACGTTGAGCGGATGACCACGGGCTCGCACCCCTGCACGGTGCTGCGGGCCCCCGGGACCGACACGGTCCGGGTCGACGGCCAGCGCATCGCGCGACAGTCAGGGAGGGTTCAG
This sequence comes from Actinacidiphila glaucinigra, assembly GCF_900188405.1. Lineage (GTDB taxonomy): Bacteria > Actinomycetota > Actinomycetes > Streptomycetales > Streptomycetaceae > Actinacidiphila > Actinacidiphila glaucinigra. The sequence goes on from NZ_FZOF01000013.1 coordinate 670, forward strand.
CACATGGACGACATCTTCGGGGAGATCGTCGAAGAGATCGTGGAGGAGACCGCCGAGGAGCTCGGCGGGGAGGTCGCCGAGGACATCGTCGAGGGACTCTTCGACTGACCGTGAACCCAGCGGCTGCGGCGGCGGTCACACCGCCGCCGCATGCCCGGCGGCGGCCCGCCGGCGCCTCACGCGCTCGGCGCGTGGTGCACGCCGAACTCCGCGTCCGCGCCGACCCACAACAGCGAACCGGCGTCGAAATCGACGATGAAGGAGCCGTCGGCACCCATGTCGACGCGGGTGACCGACTGGCCGAAGAGGTCGAGGACCGGGGCGAGGGCCGAACCCGTCCCGGGGCACATCTCGTGGTACTCGCCATCGACGTCCCGCAGGCGGAACTCCGTTTCCAGGACGAGTTCCGCGACGACGCCCGATCCCTCGCCCCCGCTCACGGCGCCGAGGCGAAGACGTACCCGATCGTCGCACGACGTGTCCTCCACCCGGCCGCCGACCAGCGCCTCGAGGTCCTTCACCGCTTGACTCCCCAAGCTTGACAACGTTGTCCCATCCCTCTCCGGATCGCCGGATGTAGATGATAGAGATCATCTACATGCTTGCTCAAACTCACTTCCCGCCGACCGGACGATCCCGGCGGGTCACGGGCTGCCGCCGGCTCAGGCGGTCAGTTCCGTCCGGGCGGCCGCCGCGGGGAAGGGGTCGTGCCGGACGTACCACTCGGTGGACAGCAGCCGCTCCCGGGCATCCGCCGGCAGCCCGGCGATCAGCCCCGGCAGGCCGCCGCGTTCGACCTCCGAGCGGTGCGCCAGGACCGCCGCGGTCTTCTGCCTCAGCCACGGGCGGACGTCGACGGTCGCGGTGACCTGTTCGTCCGGGACGCCGTACACCGCTCTGCGGGCACCGATCACGTCCTTCAGCGCCGGTACGGCGGATTCCGGGTGGGTGGCCAGACAGAGGGAGCGCGGCTGCCAGGGAGGACCGGCATCCGGGTAGAGCCCCCCGAGCGCGGCCGCCTGGGCGGCGAGCACGGTCACCCGATGGGTGTGCACGTGATCGGGGTGACCGGGCAGTCCGCCGTAGGCGTCATGGGTGACCATGACATCGGGGCGGAACTCCCGGATGTGCGCCACCAGTCGGTGCATCACCTCGTCGAGCGGCGCGTCGCAGAACCTCGGGGCGCCCGGGGCCGACGAGGGCACCCGCGCATCGGCGTAGCCGAGCATCCGCGGCTCGCCGGCGCCGAGGATCCCCAGTGCGTCCGCCAGTTCCGCCGCCCGCATGGTGTCCGCGCCCCAGGTCGCCGTGACGACCGCGGTACGCGCGCCCGCGGACGCGTGACGGGCCAGCACTCCGCCGGCCGAGAGCGACTCGTCGTCCGGGTGCGCGAAGACCCCGAGCAGACTGGGCACGGGCATGGACGGACCGCCTTCCCTCACGCTGCGGGCAGCGGCCGACCGGGCGGACGACTTCCGACGTCGCATGCGCGGCCGGCCCTTCACCCATTCCTTCGCATACTCCCAGGACGTCACCGGAGCGCGCCGAGGACACGCACCTCCGCGAGGTGGAAGAGCGGAGCCCCCGCCGGCGTGAGTACGGCGCACCCCGGCAGCGGCCCTCCGGCCAGTCCCGCTGCACCCCACACGGCGGCGGTTGGGAGCCCTCCGGCGCCGAAGGGGTCCCCCGGCGTGAATGCCGTGGGCGAGGAGTTGATCGCCCGTTCCGACAGGGGTGTGGTGCTGTGCAGGCCGTGGGTGGACCGGCCGAGCGGCGACCCGAATATCACGGTCGCGGCCGGGACGGCGCCGGTGCCGCCGCGGCGGGACGCGAGTGCGGTAGCCATGGGGCAGGACTGTACAGGCCGTCTATACACATAATGTATAGCGGGGCGGGTGTGACGGCCGGTCAGGACGGTTCTCACAGCGCTCCGGGCTGCCGCGCCACGCGCCGGCAGGTCTCGTCGTCATGGTGTGCCCGCAAAAAGGCGAACAGCCCGGCCACGATGTCGTCCGACATGTGCGCCAGGATCGAGTCCGGCGACTCGGCGGTGGAGAGGGCGACGGCTTCCACGAGGCGGGCGATGTCGCCGATCGCGGACTCCTCCACGCCGGCCGGGTCGGTCCGGTCCTCGACGGTCGGTCGCCGGGTCATGGTGCATCCTCTTCCGATAGGGGGAACGGGCGCGCGTCGACGGCGGGCCCTGACGTCACGTAGACGAGGCCGCCCGCACGGTTGTGACGGCTCGGCGCGGTCGGCGGCGGCACACCCGACCGCGCCGGCTTGCCGGTTCACCTACCCGGTCGACCCCGAACGCCGCTGCGGGGCCCGCCGGTTCCGTCCGCGGCGGGCCCTGCCGCCGTGTCGTGCCGGCGGGCGCCCCGCGCCCGCGGTCAGGCGAAGTCCGCGGAGGGCGCAAGGCCCTCGGCGAAGGACCGGAAGTCGGGGGCGAGGGGCAGTTCCTCTTCGAGCTCCGCGTCGAACCACGTCATGGAGGGTTCCCCGTGCGGCCCGCACTCCCGGTAGTCCAGTGCGATCGAGCAGGGGCCGCCGCCCGAGACCAGCACCACCGGGGTGGGCAGCCCCCATTCCCGGACCAGGTAGGGGCTGTCGAGCAGGGAGAGTGCCTTCCCTTGGCGGCCGATTCCCATGACCGTCTCGAACGGGACGTGGTCGGCGCTCCACGAGTTCGGCCGGCTCGCGGGAAAGGCGTCCCGGTCGGCAGCGACCACGCCCCCGTTCTGGTGGCGCAGCAGGTCGAGCAGGGAACCGGGGAGTGTGACTCGCAGCGCGCGTTCGGCCTCCGCTACGAGTCGGTCGGTCAGGGGCGGCTGCACCCCGTAGCGGTTCCCGGGGTCCCAGAGCGTGCGGCGAAGGTCCTCGAAACGTGCCATGGCCGGAATCGTAGGAGGTACGCGCGGCGCCCCGCCGCATGACCAAGAGCGGCGGCCGCCCAGTAAAGTCCTGGCATGCTGCTTTTCCACTTCACGCGGCCGGAGCGGTGGCCGCTGATCCTGGCAGACGCAGAGATCAAGGCCACCTGGGCGACGGATCACGATCACGAGGACATGCCGGAGCTGGCGCGGACGGTGCACCTCACGTCCGATCCCAGCCCCGCCTCGCTCCCAGAACCCTTCCGGGACTGCACGGTGCGGTTCACCGTGGAGGTGCCGGCCCCGGAGGCGCAGCGATGGCACGCGTGGGCGGGCACCAGGCTGCCGGCCCAGACCGTGCACGTACTGACGGCGACGCACTTCGGCGAGCGGCCCGACGAGTGGTTCGTCGTGGAGCGGGCGATCCCGTCGTCGGAATGGGTGTCGGTCGTCGACCTGAAGGTGCAGAAGCCTCTGTGGCCGCAGCCGTAGGGCTCATCAGGCGTCCGGGCCGGTTCCGTCCGTAGGCCGTTTCCAGACCGCCTCCCGACCGTCGCCGTCCACGCGGGCCCACCGCGGAACCGGGAAATTGACACGTCAAGCATTCGCTGCTTGTCTTGGCAAGGAATTTCGGGACGTCCCCCACAGCGCCCCGACCCGGTGCACCCGGCACTCCCCCGGCGACGTCTACCCGAGGACAGATCATGACCGAACGCATGACGCGTGGCTTCGTCGTCACGGACCGGGAACCGAGATGCCCGTTCGACCCGTCGTCGCGGCTCGCCGAGATGGGCCGGCAGGAGATGCCGGCCCGGGTCCCGATGTACGAGCCGCGGTTCGGGGACGCCGACGTGCTGGTCCTGTCGCGCTACGCGGACGTCCGCGCCGCGCTGGGCGATGCCCGGCTGCAGTACGGGCACCTTCCCCTGGCCGACGGGAGTCCGCGGACCTACATGCCGGGCTTCCTCCCCGACTTCCACGGCGCGGAGCACACCAGGCTGCGGCGCATGATCGCCGGGGCCTTCACACCCAAGCGGGTCAGGGGGCTGCGCCCGATGGCCGAGCGGATCATCTCCGAGCGTCTGGACACCATGGAGGAGGCCGGGCCGGGCGTCGACCTCGTCGGGGCGTACGCAGTCTCGGTGCCCTCGATCGTGATCGGCGAACTGCTCGGCGTTCCCTCCTCGATGCACCGGGAGTTCCACAGCATCAGCGCGGGCGTCGTCAACTTCGCCAACTCCCCCGCCGAATACTTCGCCCTTCTCGGCAAGTTCGGCGAGTACATGACGAACCTTGTCGAAGAGGTCCGCCGGCATCCCACCGAGGGCCTGATCAGCAGCCTGCTGCGGGAACGCCCCGGAGGGGTCAGCGACCAGGAGGTCATCGGCCTGTCCAGCGCCCTGGTCGTCGCGGGTCACGAGACGACCGCGTCGATGATCGGGGTGAGCGCGCTGGCGCTCATGCGGCAGCCCGAGCAACTCGCCGTGCTCCTGGACGAGTCACGGTCCACCGGGGACGCCGTGGAGGAACTCCTGCGCTACATGAGCATCTCGGGCACGTTCCCCCGTGCGGCCTCCGAGGACCTCACGATCGGCACGGCGCGGGTGAAGGCCGGCGAGCGCGTGCTGGTGTCGCCGCTCACCGCGAACCGCGACCCGGAACTCGTGCGGGACCCGGACCGGCTGGACCTGACCCGTGAGGCGGTCGCGCACATGGCGTTCGGTTTCGGGAGCCACCAGTGCCCCGGGCAGCACCTGGCGCGTCTGGAACTGGAACTGGCGCTTCCCGCTCTCTTCCGGCGGTTCCCCGGCCTGCGGCCCGCAGTCCCGGACGAGGAGCTGGTCTTCCACCGCGACGGCCCGAACGTGTACAGCCTGCAGGCCCTTCCCGTCGTGTGGTGAACCCGGGCGGGAACGGGCGGACGGGGCGAGACTCGGTCTCGCCCCGTCCTGTCAGTCGTGCGCGGCGGCACCCGTCAGCGCAGCGTGTACGCCATGGGGATGGTCTGCCGAACGGTGTTGCCCTGGCTGTCGGTCGCGCTGATCCTCAGTCCGACGCCCTTGGCGGCCTGGTCCCGCCGGGGGTTCTTGACCGTCGTGGTGAAGGTGTTCTTTCCGGTGGCCTTGGTGGTCGCCGCGCGCCAGGTCCTGCCCCCGTCGAAGGTGGTCTCCGCCTTCAGGGACGTCACCTTGGGCAGGGCGCTGAGGCGTTCCTGGTAGTAACCGACGACGGTGATCTCGTGGGCTTCCCCGGCCTTGACGGTGTTGTCCAGGGCAAGATCGAAGTCGTAGCGCAGGAAGATCAGCGGCTCCGGACGGCAGGCCGCCTCATTGCCGCCGACCACCTCACCCATGCACGGGCTCAGCTTCGGCGCGTCGTCCTCGGTCGCCGTGGCGGAGGTGTAATGCCACACCGTGCTGACGTCGTTGGTCCGCGCCTCGAACGTGTACCGGGCCGACTTCGCCGGAAGGTCGTAGGAGACGAGGTCACCGCCCTTGCAGCCGGAGAGCGCCAGCATCACCGCGGCGGCGAACACCATGAGGGCCCCTCTGCGGCGCCGTGCCGATGGCACACCGGTCTTCATCGTGTCGGTCTCCTTAGCGGTGTCGAGTGCCATCACAGGGTCGTCCAGTCCTGGTCGGCGAGGTGCTGCTTGCGACCCTCGATCTCGTCACCGGACGCGTCCAGCAGCTTGAAGTCGCAGGTGGAGTCGAGGTTCGGCACCGTGGGCAGGGGAACCCGCCCGCAGGACGGGATCTCGAGGAACTCGTGCTGGAGAAGCTCGTCGTCGACGATGCCGATCAGCGCCTGGCGCCCGCCGCCGCTGCCCGTGAGGTAGACGGTGGGGTAGAAGGTGTCGCCCTGCCGGCAGCCCGCGCACGGGCCGGCCGGCACCGAGAAGCCCGACTCGGTCCGCACCTGCGGCACGGCCCCCGGTACGGCCGGCCCCGCGTTCCAGTGGATCTCGTTCTTGCCGGTGAGGACCAGCTCGTTCATCTCGGAGCGGTTGTGCTCCAGGAAGGAGTCCGCTCCCTGGTCGGCCCAGGAGGCGGTGAAGCCGCTGATGGCGTCATCCTGCCGCTTGACGAAGGTGGTCATGGTCCGCCGCGTGGACGGCTGCGGCAGGGACACGTACGACGTGATGGGGGCGGCCTGGAGGAACTGCCGCCAGCTCAGCTGGTGGACGGTCCCGGGCCGGGCCGCGTGGAAGTGGAGGTCGACCCGGTCGAGGTCGCCCTTCTCGACCCGGTAGTCGTTCGCCCGGATCTGCCCGTCCTCGTGGTACCTGGCGGCGTACGCCCTCGGCACGGCGCTGCCCCCGAGGCTGATCCTGACGTGCGACCGGTCGGCCTTGATCCGCTTGATCAGGTCCTCGGCCTCGCCGTAGGGCACCGTCGCGATGGGCAGTGCGGCGTACGCCTGGATCGCCGGGCAGCTCTGCGGCCCGTCCAGACACTGGTCGAAGGTCGAGGGGCTGCCCAGCGAGGTGAGGCCCGGTGCCGTGACCAGCACGCCGACGGCGCCGGCGGCGGCAGCGGCGGCCACTCGCTCGTCCCGGAGCTTCGGGTAGTCGCAGGTGCCCTGGCAGATGTCGGTCGGTGTCAGGAGGACGAGCTTGCCCCGCGCGTCGACGTCCGCGAGTTCGGCGGCGGAACCGGTGCCCGCGTGGACCACCGGCAGGCGGCCCTCGACCGGCAGCCGCGGAACCTCTATCGCGGCCTCACGGGTGCTCGGGTCACCGTTGTCGCGCAGCCACGCCTGCGTCTCGCCCAGTGTCGCGTTCGGGGTCACGTAGCGTGCGGACAGGTCGGCGGGGGCGCCGCCGCCCGTGGTCCGCATGGTGACGACAGGAGTCGTCCGTGAGCTGTAGAAGTCGTGGGTGAAGGTCCCCTCGCTCACCTTGCCGGTGGGCAGCACCCACCAGTTCGGTTCGACGCCCTTGTAGTCGTAGGAGAGCACCGTGCCCATCGTCCAGGCGCCGGTCGCCGAGACCCGGTTGACGACGTCGGTCGCGCTGTAGGTCTCGGTGGCCTCCGGGTACCGGACGCGCAGCGGCTTGGCCTTGCGCAGGTCCAGCGTGACCGTGGTCGCCTTGGTGAGGCTCACCTCCGGCGCGATCGGTGCGGCCTGCTGCAACTCGCCGGCCGCGTCCCGCCATGTGACCGGCAGCTGCACCGCGTAGCTGCCGCGGAAGAGCTGTTCGGTCACGCTGTCCGCGCCGACTTCGGAGACCAGGCCCGCGTGCAGGTGGATCTTGTCGTCGACCGGCATGAAGGTGGCCGTGCCGTAGCGGACGTCGGTGGCACCAGCGGGGGCGACGACGTTGAGGGTCAGCGGGAACTTCTGGGCCTCGAGGAAGGTGTGGACCCCTGAGGCCAGCCGTATGTCGCCCGAGTCGTCACGGGCGCTCAGCAGCCCGTTGTAGCCGCCGAAGGCCGCGTCGGGGCCGAGCACGCTGCCGTCGAGCGTCACCGATACATCGGCGGAACCGCCCGCGGGGACCACCACCGTGTCCGTGCTGAGGGTGAACAGCCCCGCCGCGGCCGGCTTCCCGTCGGCGAAGGAGACCGGCATCGTGAGATGCAGCGTGGTCGCCTCGTCGCCGCGGTTGGTGTACGTGATCTTCTTCGTCACCCGCGAGTGCGGGTAGGCCAGGCGGCCGAAGTTCAGGCTCCCCTTCGGGACGATCCGCGGGTTGGTGGCGGTCGCGAGGTCCACGAGGCCCCTGCCCTGGGCGTACATGTCGTGCCCCAGGTCGGTGGCGGTGTCCATCAGCAGCGCCTTGATCTGCTGACCGGACAGCTCCGGGTGCTGCTGGGCGACGATCGCCGCGGCACCGGCCACGTGCGGGGTCGCCATCGAGGTCCCGTCGGCCGCGGTGTAGTACTGGTCCACCGGCGTGCCCATGGCCGTGCCGGCGGCGCGTGCCGCGACGATGCCGACGCCCGGAGCCGCGATGTCGGGCTTGGCGGCGCCGTCCCCGATCCGCGGTCCGCGGTTGGAGAACGTCGCCATCTCGCCGTTCTTGTCGACGGCCGCCACGGTCAGCGCGTCGTCGGCGGAGCCCGGGGAGACGACCTTCTGCGGGAACCAGCCGGAGTTGCCGGCCGCGACCACGAACAGGGTCCCGGTGGAGCGGCTCAGCTCGTTGAGCGCCTGGCTCATCGGGTCGGTGCCGTCGGTGGGCTCACCGCCGAGGCTCATGTTGACGACCTTGGCCCCCGAGTGGGCGGCCCAGTCCATGGCCGCGATGATCCCGTCGTCGGGGCACTGGCCGTTGTCGTCGCAGACCTTGCCGACCAGCAGCTTGGCGCCGGGGGCGACGCCCTTGCGCAGCCCCTTGGACGCGGCGCCGCTGCCGAGGACGGTGGACGCCACGTGGGTGCCGTGTCCGTGCCCGTCCTTGGTGCCCGAGGGACTGCCGGTGAAGTCGACCTGCCCGGCGATGCTTCCGGCGACGTCCGGGTGGGTGGCGTCGACGCCGGTGTCCAGCACGGCGACGGTCACGCCGGTGCCGTCGTAGCCGCGTTCCCAGGCGACGGGCGCGCCGATCTGCGGGACCGACTGCTCGAGGTCGACGTGGGACACACCGTTGAGCCAGACCTTCTCGACCCCGGCCAGGGAACCGGCGGACCGGGCGGCGGCGGACGTGGCGGCCGTCTTGCCCCGCACCTCCTGCCACCACCGTCCGCCGTCGGCGACGTTCATCGAGCGGCCGTTGATGCTGGGGAGCGACCTGCCGCCGGACGCCCCGGGGACCTTGCGCGTCTTCTCGGCACCCGCCGTGCCGGTGTAGGTGACCAGCACCGGAACCGTGTCGCCCTTGCCCGCCGCGGGGAGCGTCGCCAACTGGGTGAGGTCGAAGAGCCCCCAGTCGAGAAGTCCCTTGCCGACCAGCGCGAGGGCGTCGTCCGGCACGACGTACACCTTGCCCTGGCGGGTGATGGTGTGGAACACGACCGGGGTCCCGTCGGGACGCGCCGCGCTCTCGGTGTCGCGGACGACCGGCCTGCCCTTGTCGTCGACGCCGACGTGCACCTTGTCGCCGGTGATCAGCGTGACGGGGACGGACCCGCCGGACGCGGCGACGATCCGCGCCAGGTCGGTGTCGGCGATCACGGTCGGGCTGCCGGTCCGTACGACACCGGGTCGCGGAGTCTGCCGTTCCGGCTCGGCCGCCTGGGTCGCCGTCGTCGACACGACCATGCCGAAGACGGTCAGACCGACGGTCACCGCGCCAAGGCGTCTGTTGAGACGCTTCCTTGCGCTTGGCCTCATCTATGAGTCTCCTGTGAGATGTGACGGGGAACATCGGGGGAGGATCGGCGTGGAGGCGTGCCGGAGGCCGGCGTTCACGGTCCGGTCACGGTCTCCGCGCTAGAGCGGTTCGTACTCGCCGTCAGCGGCGGAATCACCCGCGTCCTCGGTGGTCGGGGCGTCTGCCGGCTCGGCCTGCGGTCCTTCCGGTGCCGGTTCGTCCTTCGCACGGCGTGCCGAAACGGCCGGGCCATCAGCCGGTTCGGGTGTCAGCGGTTCTGCGGGCAACATGGGCACGAGTGTGCGACGGGGTCCGGTACCGGCTCGATTGGTCAGATGCGGGATTTAATCCGGCCATCCGCCCGCCGGCATTTCTTCGTACCCGGCGACGGCCCGAGGAATTTACTCGTCGCCCTGGGGCGGTTGCCTCAGCTCGCCGACGAGACCCGATTCGACGACCTTGATCGCGAGCGCCGTCCGCGACGTGACGTCCAGTTTGCGCATCGCCGACTTCACCTGGCTGGCGACGGTCTGTGCCGAAACCGTCAGCGCGTCGGCGATCTGCCGGTTCGTCAGGCCCTCGACCAGCAACCGGGCCACTTCCACCTCGCGCGGCGAGAGCCGGTTGCCGTAGCCGGGACGTCCCCGGCCGCGCGCCGCAGCGGGGCTTCCCCCTGCGCGCGTTTCGAGGAACCGGCTGATCCGGTCGGCGTCGTTGCGGGCGCCGAGTTCCGACAGCGCCCGCGCGACGTCGGACAGGAGCTGCAGTCCGGCCTCGTCCCGGCCGTCGGCGAGCAGGCAGTGGGCGGAACGCTCCCGGGCGAGCAGGGCGTCGTACGGGCGCGGCAGCGCCTCCCACGCGGCGGCCGCACGGCTGAACAGCGTCACGGCGTCCGCGAAGCGGCCCTCGGCCTCCGCCACGATCGCGCGGCACAGGACCAAGGACGCCTGCGGCGCGGGGGCGTCCCGGTCGCCCAGGGCCGCTTCGAACGTGTCCACCAGGTCGGCGGCACGGGCGAGGCGACCGGCGGCGGCCAGGGCCGCGACGCGTGCCGGGGCGAACTCGACCGCGCGGGACCAGAGTCCGCCGCCGACGGCTGTCTCGGCCGGCTGGTCGGTGAGGCGGAGCGCCTCGTCGACGTCGCCGTCGCGCAGGCACAACTGGGCGAGCGCGGCGGCGGCCTCGATGCGCTGCTGGTCGTCGCGCCCGGCGAAGCGCAGCCGCTCCCGCGCTGTGTCCAGGTCACCGGCGGCCGCCTGCATCAGGCCCGCCACCAGGGCCGCCTCGCTCCGGTCCTTCAGCCGTACGCCGCTGTCGTCGTCGATCAGGCGTGCCGTGCGCTCCGCAAGGCCCGACCATGCGCCGGTGAACCAGTCGAGGTGGGCCCGTGAGGAGGCGATGCTGTCGAGGTAGTCGAGGAGCTGATGGCGTTCGGCGAGTGCCTGGCCCCTGGCCAGCCGCGCCCTGGCCTCGTCGTACCGCCCCCACCGCGTCGCCTCCTCGCCGACGTTCGTGTGGCCTATCGCGACGACGGACGCCTCCCGCGGGTCCGAGACGTCGTCCGGGATGTGCCGGGCCGCCTCCCAGCCCGCCTCCTCGCCGAGCATCAGCAGCGCGAAGGCGCGTTCCACGGACATTCGCAGGAGGTCGAGGGAAGCCATCGAGCGGGCCGGCGGCGGCGCCTCCTGCAGCCACCGCAGGTGTTCCGCCACCGGCCGCGCGTTCCCCAGGGGCAGTGCGAGCAGGATGCGGGCGCGCGCCGCCTCCGACGAGTCCGGCGGGAGATGGGGCAGCGCCGTGAGGATCTCGCCGCGGCCCGCCTCGATCTCGCCCGCCACCATGAGCACCCGGCCGACCTGGAAGCGGACCGACGCCTGCTGCCCCGGCGTCAGTACCTGGCCGCCGAGGGCCGACCGGAGCGATTCGATGATCTCCGAGTACGGGTCGGAGCCGGACAGCGCCTGGAACTGGATCTTCGTCACCAGCCGCACGAGTGGCTCGGCGGGGAGGGACATGCTGGTGACCAGGCTGTGCATCAGCAGGGCCGAGGTGGCCACGTCCCCGGACTGGACACAGAGGTCGGCCGCCTGCTCGGTGTACCGGCACGCCGCCTCGACGTCGCCGGCCAGCCGGAAGTGCCGGGCCAGCTGGGCCACGGGCGGCTGCGGCCACCGCTCCAGCGCCCGGCCCGCCCGCAGGTGCATGGCACGCCGTTCCTCGGCCGGGATGGCGTCGTACACGGCGTGGCACGCCAGCGAATGGCGGAACGACCACTGCCCGGGCCTGCCTTCGCGCAGCAGGCCGCCGCCGAGCACTTCGGCCGCCTGCGCGGCGAACCGCTCCTCCGGCAGTCCGCTGACCGCGCGCAGGGTCGTGTAGTCGGCCGGGCCGGACACCACCGACACCGCGTACAGGACGGTGCGGGTGTCGGGCCCGACCCGCCCGACGCGTTCGAGCATGGCGTCGCGGATCGTGGGCGGGACGTCGATGCGGTCCAGCCGCCGGCGCGCCCATCCGCCGTCCTGGCGGATCAGGTCGGCCCGGTCGTGCATCAGCCGCACCGACTCCTCCACCGCCAGCGGTACGCCCTCGGTGCGGGCGTGCAGGAAGTCGGCGAACTCGGTGGAGACGTGCCCGCCGGCCAGCATCGACGAGACGAACGCGGCGGTCTCGCCGACGTCCAGCGGATCCAGCGTCAGCCTGACCAGGTGCGCGTCGGACGGGGGCCGGGAGAGCAGCCGCAACAGCAGCGAGCCGGGCGGTACTTCGTCCCGCCGGTAGGTGAGGACAACGCTCACCGGCTGGGGCCGGCGGGAGACCAGGAACAGCAGGAACTCGAGGGTCGCCTCGTCCGCCCAGTGGACGTCCTCCAGTGCGAGGACCGCCACGTCGAGCCGGCCGAGGACCTCGGCGAAGGCGCGGAACAGCCGGTGCCGGGCCGCGGTGGCGTCCTCCAGCGGCTCCGGGGCCGGGGGCAGGTCGTCGGCCCACTCGGGGAACAGCGGCCGCAGCGCACCGCCCAGCCCGCTCAGCCGCAGCCCGACAACGTTGTCGACGCCGTCGCGCACCGCGTCCACGACCGCCCCGAGCGTGTACGGCACCCGCAACTCCGGGCAGGCCCCGACCAGGGCGCGCCGGCCCCGCTCCGCCTGGGACGCCAGGAACTCGCGCAGCAGCCGGGTCTTGCCGATGCCCGCCTCACCGTCGAGCAGGACCACCGCGGGGGTCTGCCCGAGCGCCGTTCCGAGTGCGTCCAACTCCCCGTCCCGGCCGACGAACCGCGGCGCGGACAGCGCCGGGAGCCGGTCGGCATCGGTACCTGCCCGTCCAACCACCGCCGTACCCCCTCGGTCGACCACCGCAACGTCAGTGCCGACCTTATCCGCGGGAGATCATTTGGGTGGCGGCAACGGCTCGGACAGTTGAACGACGGGAGATCCCGCGGGCCCCGCGCCAGGGGGCCTCTCGGCGCCCGCGTCACCCGTTCGGCCTAATCGGCGCGGCGGCCCGGGGCAGCTCGTGCTGGCCTGGAAGGGGGTGTACGAGCGAGGCGACACCACGTGCGACCTGCGACAACAGCATGTCGGCCGTCCCCTGGGCCGACCGGCGCGGGATCCCATCGCGCCGCGCGTCGCCCGCACAGACCACAACCACGGGAGTGACCCATGGCTGACCCCACCAGGAGCAGCGGCGGCGGCATGATGGACGAGCTGCAAGCGCTGCTCGAAGGTGCGACGAAGCTCCTGAACGACAGCGGACTCAAGGGCATCGTCGACTCATGGCTCGGCAACGGCCCCAACGAGCCGGTGACGACGAGGCAGATCGAGGACGCGTTCGGCGCCGACAAGGTGGCCGAGGCGAGCAAGCAGGCCGGTGTGAAGCCCGATGCGCTCGCCGCGGAGCTGCCCGAGGTCATCGACAAGGCATCCCCCGACGGGAAGATCGACATCCGCAGTAGCAGCATCGAGCCGTCCTCCATCGACGCCCGCAAGGAGTCGCTCATCGACGTGCTGGGCCACACCATCGACACCCGCCGCGGTTGACCGCCGGAGCGGACAGTCGGAGGGCCGGTGCCCACCAGTGGCGCCGGCCCTTTGCGTCGCCGGAAGCCGGCGCACCGAACATCGCCGGAGACATCGCACACCCCTTACGGCACGGCGATCCGGCCGCCTCGTCAAGCATCGGAGCGTCACCCGAATGCGAGGCAGCGTGGGAGCAATTAGCCTGAAAAACGATGGAGTCCCCGAACTTCGGGTGGGACGAGGAGGCGACTCGCCGTGGCGAAAGTGCTGTTCATCGTGAGTGGGGCGACGTACTGGGTGCTGAAGGACGGCACCAGGTATGCGACGGGCTACTGGGCCGAGGAGTTCGCGAGTCCCTACAAGCTGCTGACGGAAGCCGGTCACGACGTGGTGGTGGCGACTCCCGGCGGCGTCACTCCGAACGTCGACATGATGAGCCTGCGCCCCTCGATGGCCGGCGGCGAGGACGGAGCCCTGGAGCTCGAGCGGATCATCCGGTCGGCTGAGGTGATGCGGCGCCCCCTGAAGCTCTCGGACGTCCGGCTCGAGGACTACGACGCGGTGTATCTCCCCGGTGGCCACGGCCCGATGTCGGACCTGGCCTTCGACGCCGACGCGGGCCGCCTGCTGACCGCGCAACTCGCCTCGGGCAACCCGCTCTTCATCGTCTGCCACGCCCCCGCCGCGCTCCTGGCGACCAGGATCCACGGGGTGTCCCCCTTCAAGGGCTACCGGGTCACCGGTTTCTCGAACGAGGAAGAGGAAGCCGTCGGACTGGCGCCCCTGGCGACCTGGCTGCTGGAGACGGACCTGAAGGAGAAGGTCGAAGTCGACTACAGCCGCGGCCCGATGTGGGAGCCGTACATGGTCGAGGACCGCAACCTCGTCACCGGGCAGAACCCGCATTCCGCGGCGGTGCTGGGCAACCGGATGCTCGAGATCCTCAAGGCCTGAGGCCTTGCGCCAGGGCGCGCACCGCGAACATCACGCGGTGGCGCCCTGGTGTGCCTGCCCGGCCGCGTCCGTGACCCGGCCCGTCGGCGCCGGCGGACTTCAGGCGTTCCAGGAGCGCGAGCAGAGCACCAGGCGGTAGCCGTCCGGGTCGGCGACGGTGACGCCGTACTGGTCCCAGTAGGGGTTGTGCGCCGCGGTGCGGGTGCCGCCCGCGGCGACGAGGCGGTCGACGAGGGCGTCGTCGACCGGGGCACCGAGATAGAGGACGAAGAGGTCGTCCACCGTGGGCGTGGGCTCCAGCGGCCGCTCGGGGTCGCGCGTGAGCTCGAAGTGCCAGGAGCCGCCCGGGAGCCCGAGCATCACCAGATCGTGCTCACCGGAGACGCGCTCGGTTGTACGCCACAGCACTTCGAGACCGAGGCCCTCGGCGTAGAAGCGCTCGGCCGCCGCAAGGTTCCGCGAGGGGCGGGCGACCCGGACGCGGGTGCCGGGGGTGATCATTCCGGGGCCTCCAGCGTCGCGCGCCAGATCGGGCTGTCGACGTAGTGATTGTCGAAGCGCTCCGCAGTCTCGGCGAGCCGGCTCGGGGACTCCTCACCGCGGGTGACCTGCCCGAGCAGGCGCAGGTAGTCGAAGCGGTCCATGCCCGGCGTGAAGACGCACAGGACGTCGGCGCCCGAGCCCGGTGCGGCGCGGAAGGCGTGCGGGGTGCCCGGCGGCACGGCGAGGAAGTCGCCCTGGTGCAGTACGGTCACTTCCTCGCCGAGCAGCACCTGGAGCGAGCCGCCGAGAACGAAGAACATCTCCCAGGCGTGCGTGTGAAAGTGGGCGGGCGCGCCGGGCGCACCCTCGACGAAGGTCGAACGGTAGCTGGTGAACGCGCCCGCGGTCTGGGCCGAATCAGCGAAGAGAGACATCACGGCACTGGGGTCGGCGCAGGTCTCGGCATCCTCACGGCGCGTGAGTATCGCCCGCGTGGTGGCGTGGCCGTCGAGGTCGTGATCCAAGGTCATGGTCGCGACCCTACCGATCGGGTATGACAAGTCGGCCGCAGCGGCGGTGGCGCCCGCGCGTGCCATCACCGGGCATCCGGTGCCCGCCTACACTGCGGGGCATGGCATGCCGTATCAGTGAGTTGGTCATCGACGCCCACGACCCCGAAAGGCTCGCCGCGTTCTGGAGCGAGGTGCTCGGCTACGTGGAACTCGGCCGGGAGGACGACGGGAGCATCGAGATCGGGCCGCCCGACACCGGGTTCGGCGGTCCGCAGCCCACGATCGTCCTCAGCCCCAGCGGCGACCCCCGGGCCGCGAAGCTCCCCCTGCACTTCGACGTGAACGCCACCGACCGCGACCAGGACGCCGAATTGGAGCGGCTGCTCGCCCTCGGCGCCAGGCACGCCGACGTGGGACAGAGCGGCACGGAGAACTGGTACGTCCTCGCCGACCCGGAAGGCAACGAGTTCTGCCTCCTGCGCCGGCGCCTGCAGCCCCTCTGATCCGACGTGCCTAGACCTCGGGAAGGGAGGGATCGGGCGTCCAGGGAGTGGGTGCGGTGATGGACCACCGTTCGTGGTCGCGCCAGGCGCCGTTGATGTACAGGTAGTCGGCCGACATGCCTTCGTAACGAAAGCCCAGGCGCCGGGCCAGGGCCGAAGACGCCTTGTTCCCCGGCTGGATGTTCGCCTCCAGCCGGTGGAGCCGCAGGTCGTCGAAGGCGTGCCGCAGGACGGCGGTGAGCCCTTCGGTCATGTAACCCCGCCCCGCGGACGGGGCGAAAGCCGCGTAGCCGAGGGACGCGCCCTGGTAGCGGCCCCGGATGATCGAGTTGATGTTGACCGTGCCGGCGGCCGCACCGGTTTCGAGGACGCGGATCAGATAGCCCCGGTTGGTGCCGTCGACGAAGCGCTGCATCCAGCTCTGGAACGCCTCCGCGGTCGCGGGCAGCTGCATGTACGGCGAATGGAGTTCGCTGCTGGCTCTCACGAGCGAGCAGAACTCATCCTGGTCGGCGAGGGTGAGCGGGCACAGTTCGACCCGTGAGGGCGCAAGGGGCATGGGCCAATGCTAGATGATCTCCCCCATGCGGGGGGCGGAATGGGTCCGGGCTGCCGGGTCCCACGAGCGGGCCGCCCGGTCCACGGAGGTCCCCCAGGTATCGACGCCGGTCGACCCCCGTGCATCGACGGCCCGCACCAGGCGGGCTGTGCCGGAGGCCCGTAGTTCCGGCACCGCAAGCCGTCACACCGGTCGCACCGGGAAACGGGGGAGCACTGAGTCGTGGACCGCGGCTCGTGCGCACCGGCGCGGCCCGAGGCCCGGCCGGGGTGGTGGAGCCGAAAAGATCTTTTCCGTGCGCGCCTCGTCCGGTACGGTCGCGGGGTTGTTCGCCCACTGGGAGGTCTCCACATGGCATGTCGTATCGGTGAGCTCGTGCTCGGCTGCCGAGACCCCGAACTGCTCGCGCGGTTCTGGTGCGAGGTCCTGGACTACGTCGTGGTCGGCCGCGAAGAGGGCTGCGTCGAGATCGGGACACCCGAAGGCTTCGGCGGTCCGCAGCCGACGATCTTCTTCAGCGTCAGGGAAGAGCCGGAGCCCGGGAAGTCCCGGCTGCACATCGACCTCAACCCCACCGACCGCGACCAGGACGCCGAGCTCGAACGCCTCCTGAAGCTCGGTGCGCGCCGGGCCGACGTCGGCCAGACCGGGGACGAGCAGTGGCACGTCCTGGCCGACCCCGAAGGCAATGAGTTCTGCCTGCTGAAGGCCCGCATCAAGCCGCTCTGACCTGTATCGGCCGCGCCCGAACGGGGCGGCGCACTCCGACGTGTGCCGGTGTACGCCGCCCTCGGGTGGGGCGAGTTGCGGGAGTCGGCCCGCGCCGTCATCACGGTGACAGGCGGAGACCGGTCGCCGTGCCGGCCGGGTTGTTCGTGAGGAATCCCCCTGCTCCGAGCCGTTACAGGCTGCGGGCGGTGATGTCGCCGTAGGCCGTGGTCGCGTGGATGTCCAGGGCCGCACCGGCTCCGTCGGTGTTCTTGAGCGCGTTGTGGATCCGGCCGTACGAGGTGGCGGCGTCAAGGGTCGCGGACACCCCGCGGGCGGCGCCGACCGAGATCTCGCCGTGCTCGGTGCGCAGCGTGACGGTGCCGCGTACGGCCTCGGCGACGCGCAGGTCGCCCTTCTGGGTGGTGATCTCCGCGGGTCCGCCCAGGCGGCCCACCGACACGTCGCCGGCGAGGACGGTGATGCGGGCGGTCTCGGCCTCGTCGAGCTTGACCGTGGCCTGCTGGCCGTCCAGGGCGACGTCGCCGAGCCGTCCCACTCCGCGCAGTTCGGCGAGGGCGGCCTTCGCCTCGACGCGGGATCCGGCAGGCAGTTGGACCGTCACCTCGATGGACCCGGACGAGCCGAGGACCCGGCTCTTCGCCGCCGGAACCTCGATCCGCAGGACGCCGTCCGCGTAGCCGACCTCGGTCTGCTCCGCCGCCTTCACGTCACGGCTCTTCGAGGCGTCCGCGGGCAGGACCTCGACGGTGGTGTCGGTCCGGTCGGCGGCGATGAACCGGATGCGTCCGGCGGGGACGTCGAGGACGGCCGAGACGGGGGCGGGGGTGTCGAACTTCTGCATCGTGTTCTCCTTCGTCTGCATCGGGCGCTCTTGCGCCCCGGTGTTTCTGACAATGGAAACGCTACGTTGCATTCGAGGATGTGGCAACGATGCCGTTGCCCAACCCGGCAATCTCTGCAGCTCATTGCGGGAAAATCATTGCAATGGCCCTGGAGGCAATGCAACAACACTCAACTGGGCGTTGCAATGAACGGCGAATGAACGCTACAGCCGGCCCGTCACGGGGCCCGCGCCGGCGGTGCGTTGCGGCCACCGGAAGCCGCAACACACCGCGCTCAAGAAGGCCGCGGCGGGGACCACCCGGGCGGACGAGCCCGCGGGACCGCACCCCCGCGGTGCGCCGCCGACACCGCGCCGGCCGGACCCCAGCCCTGTCACCTCGGCCTTTGCGTTCGCAGGGACCGAATTTGCTCTGGCGCCCGCCGCCCCGCACGGCATACGATCACGCCGGCCGCGGACGACTTCCTACGCCCTGTCGTCGGTCCGGACGGCGGACCTGACTTCGCCCGGGAAGGCCTCCGATGCCCCTTCTTCACCGCGCCCTGATGTGGATCTCGACCACCACGGCCAAGCTCACCGATCCCGTCGACGATCCGTGCCACCACGAGTCGGACGCGGACGAAGCCGGAGCCTGCGAAGAGCCCGAGTGCCAGTGACAGCCCGCTCACGAGGGGATGTCCGGATCCTTTCGGATCACCGATCGGTCCCGCAGCGGGTCTGGTGCCTCCGGTGGCGGTGTGCAAGGCTCGAAGCAACCGGCCCGGCCTGGTGAGAGACCCCGCGCCACCAAGTGGTCACCCTGAGCGGCCGACGGATGGTACGGGTGGTCTTACTCGACTGTAGGCGGCAAGTCGCCGCCTGCTTTGCGGCGGCCGCACTCGCACGAAGCCGACCGTGATGGGCTCCGACCCGATCGGTGGCTTCCCATACCGGCCTTCGTTTTCAGAGTCAGCGACATACCCCTGCAGACGACGATCGCTCTCACCGGCGAACCGGACCTCGAGACGCGCCCCCGGGTCACGGCGGTCACCGACGGACTGCGGCTCCAGGACAGGGCCCTTTGCGTGGACCTCTCGGGCGTGACGTTCGTCGGCTCCACCAGCCTGAACATGCTGCCGAGCCTCCGCCTGCGCGCCGAAGCGGAGAAGGGCGCGCTCGAACTCGCAGGCTTGCGGCAACAAGCCGAGCGCGTCCTCGCCCTGACGGGAACGCGGGACCTGTTCCGCATCCTCCCCCGCGTTCCGCCGGTGGCTCCCGACAGCGTCGTCGGTGCCTGCTGCCGAGCCCGCACGGTCACCGCTCCTGCGGCTCGAGCGTATGTTTTTGCGTGGAATGCGGCTTACGAGCAGAAGTCGATCTTCCCTCGCGTTAGGCTCCCCACAAGCAACGTTGAACATGCCGACCAGCGAACGCGGAGCGCTGACCATGCCCGAAACCCGCCTCAAGTGCCGCAACGCCTCCTCGGCCGCCGCTGTCGTGGCGGCCGGTGCCGGACCGGGCGACCCGCAGCACACCGTCCGGCAGGACGGCCGCCATGTCGTCATCGCCTACGCGAACACACGCTGGCCCTTCGACGTCGCCGAGTGGGCCGCCCTCGAGGGCCACGCCAGTGACAAGGCAGCGGCCCGGGTCATGACCGCGCTCTAGCCCACCCGTACAGGCGCCCGGCCCCGTCACGGCTCGGGCCCGCCCGCCCGAGGCCGCCTATACGGAGACCTGCGGTCGCGCCGCGCCGAGGTACTGGACGGCGGTTCGTCCGGCGTGGGGCGCGAGCAGCGCCCGCAGTTCGTCGGCCGCGGCTTGCAGGAGGCCGCCGTCCCGGGACGCGTGGAGTGTCTCGAGGATGAAGGCGACCCTCGTGGAGTCCTCGGTGACGCGGGTGTGGTGGGCGTCGCGATGGTTCCAGTGGCGTGTCAGGACGTGGGCGCCGTCGGCGTAGACGATCTCGCCCGGCTTGGGGTGCTCGACGGTGTCCGGTTCCCCGAGCGGGGTGAACGTCTCGGTGCCGTCGGCGTGGCGGATGACGACGTCGCCGGTGACGTTGTCCAGGTCGAAGGCTCCGGCGGGCAGTCCGTGGTGGACGGAGACGACGTTGTACGAGTCGACGGCCGGGTTGATGCGCGGCAGGGCGCCGCGCTTGGCGAGGCGGCGGCCGAGCGCGTCGACGCTGGGTCGGATACGGCGGGGGTTGGTGCCGAACGAACGGTAGGCCGTGTGCCAGGCATCGATACGGGGGTCGGTCTCGTCGGCCGGGTGCCAGGTGCCGTCGGCGAGCCGCCGCTCCAGGTCCTCCAGGGCCGCGGTGGACCGGGGCCAGGGTTCGTGGCCGCGCAGGCCGGTGGCGGTGACCAGGGCGATGAGGGTGTCGGGGAAGGCGTCGGCGACGGCGGGGGCGAGGCTGAAGGTGGGCATGGCGGGGCTTCCGTTTCCTGCGTCAGGACGAAGTCGGGTCAGGGCTTCCAGGTGCCGACGCGCTCGATGCGGCGGCGCTGCCGGCGCGCGGTGGGGACGTCGAGGCCCTGGCCGCGCGCGGTGAGCCGGTCGGCGACGGCGCTGCGGTGCTCGACCGGTTTGTGGTCGTCGTACTTGAACTTGGCCACCGCTTCGGTGACTTCGAGGCGCAGGTCGCGGATGCCGGACAGCATGCGGCCGTACGGCGGTGCGTCTGCGGCGACGGGGGCGTGGTCGCCTTCGGGCTGGAAGTGGGCGAGTTGGCGGCGCAGCAGTTCGGCCTTGGCTTCCGGGTCGTCGACGATGTGGGCGCGGCAGGTGAACTGGACGGCGGTGTAGTAGCTGGTGGGGACGCCGTCGGTGGGTGGGGTGCCGGTCCTGGCCCGCCAGGGGCCGGGGATGAAGGCGTAGTCGCCGAAGACGGTGAGCAGGACGTGGGGATCGTTCTCGACGGCCGTCCAGACCGGGTTGGGGCGGGCGAGGTGGACCAGGAGGTCGCCCGCGTGGCCGGAGAAGGGGGTGGGGACCGCGACGGGTGGCCGGCCGGGCGGGCCGTTGACGCAGAGCTGGCCGAAGTCGTGGCCGTCGGCGATCCAGGACCGCCATTCGGCTTCGTCCAGGGCGGCGTCCCAGGGCTGGATGAACATGGGGGCTCCCTTGCGTCGTGGTGTGCGGGGCGGGGTGGGCCGGAACAGTTCCCGGTCAGGTCAGGTCAGGGCGAGCAGGCCGACGGCCGCGGCCGCGGTGCCGAGTCCGATGAGCTGGCCGCGGTGGATGCGCTCGTCGAGCACGCCCCGGGCGAGCAGGACCGTCCCGGCCGGGTAGAGGGCAGTGATCACGGCGACGACCGCGAGATCGCCACTGCGGACGGCGAGCAGGAACAGCAGGTTCGCGAGCGAGTCCAGCACGCCGGCGGTGGCCGAGATCGCGTACGCGGGCCGCTCGGACCCGAGCGTGCGGAACATCGCGCCCGCCGCGGCCAGCGTGACGGCGGAGGAGACCGCCCGGCCGACGATCAGCGGGCCGATGCCGCTGTCGGAAGGCGCCTGGTGCAGGAAGACCAGCTGGAGCGCGATGGCGGCGCCCGCGCCCAAGGCCATCACCAGGGCGGTGCGCGAGGGCCGCGCGGCACCGGCCCCGTGGCCCGCGCTGACCAGCACCACCGCCACCAGGGCGAGGGGCAGGCCCACCAGGCCGGCCACGCCGAGGTGCTCCCCCTGCAGCAGGCCCACCCCCACCGGCAGCACGGCGGAGACCAGGGCGGTCACGGGCGAGAGCACGTTCATCGGGCCGATCGCCAGGGTGCGGTAGAGCAGGGCGAACGCCACGGCGGAGGCGACCCCGGACGCCGCGCCCCAGGCCAGGACCCCGCCGCTGAAGGAGGCGTCGAGGAACGGCCAGAGCAGCAGCTCGACGGCGAGGCTGGCGGGGGCCGCGACCATCACGGTGCGCAGTACGTGGGCCTTGCGGGCGCCGAGACCGCCGAGGAAGTCGGCGCATCCGTAGGCGAGCGAGCTGCCGAGGGCCAGCAGCAGAGCGATCACAGGACATCCCTTACCATTCAGTGGAACGACTGAACCGTACATCGGATCGACCGCGATAGGCCAGTCGACCGACCGGACGGTTCATTCCACTGGTACGCCGACGAGGACGGAAAGCGGATGGCCGACGCTGAGACCGCACTGCGGACGCTCGCACACAACGTCCGGGCCGCACGCACGCGCGCGGGCCTGTCCCTCGACGAACTCGGCCGCCGCGCCCAGGTCAGCAAGGGCGCGCTGGTGGGGCTGGAGAAGGCCCAGGGCAACCCGAACTTCGCGACGCTGGTGCGGCTGGCCGACACCCTCGGCGTCTCGGTCTCCGCCCTGATGGAGGGCAAGTCCGAAGGCCGCGTCCGGGTCGTGTCCGCCGACGCGCTGACCCCGCTGTGGACCGGCGCGCTGGGCAGTCAGGCCCGCCTCATGCTGACCACCTCGGGGCCGGCGCCCGTCGAGGTGTGGCGCTGGCAGTTGGAGCCGGGCGAGGAGTACCCCAGCCACCCGCATCAGCCGGGTGTCGTGGAGACCGTCAGCGTCACCCGCGGCCGGATGACCCTGGTCGTCGACGGCGCCGAGCACACCGTCGAAGCCGGGCAGACCGCGACCTTCGAAGGCGACGCTGCACACACCTACCGCGGCTCGGGCACCGAGACGTGCCACCTGATCATGACGGTGCACCTGCCGCCCGGTCCGGTCCCCGCACCCTGAGCTCGCGGTTCACGGGGCGTGCCGGCCGGAGGCGGCGATGTCGATCCGACGCCTCAGGAGGGCTCGCCGTTCCCGTTCCCGAACGACGTGCGGGCGAACCAGGTCCGCGCCTCGTCGGCGGGCAGGATGCGGGTCAGTTCGGCCGTACCGGGGAGCAGCGGGAAGAACCGGTCGGCGTTCCAGCCGCGTTGGTACGCGGGCTCGTCCAGTACGAGCAGGCGGCGCCCCTCCACCACGGGGATGCCGTCGGGCAGTCCCTCGTTCCAGATCCGCTCACCGTTCGGGGCGAGCAGTTCGAAGGCCCCGATCACGACGGCGTCGGTGCGCCCTCGGGCGGGCGCGGGGTCCGTGGCCAGGCGGACGCTCTCGGCCGAAGGCGCGGTGCCGGGAACGTGGCCGCCGCCGACAAGGACGTGGGCGAGCAGGGTGTGCAACTGAAAGTTGTCGCCGATGCCGCCGATACGCACCTCGAACCCGGTTCCGGTGGGCCGGTGCAGGACGACCAGCGGCTCGTCGTCCAGGACCGCCAGCGCGTATGCCAGGCACTTGAGGTCGTGCCGCTCCAGCGCCGCCAGCTCGCGGCAGGCGGGAAGCAGCGTGGAGGCGTACCGGCCGCGCACCTCTGCGCTGCGGCACAGTACGGCCAGCGCGGGCGGCTGCCATTCCTCGACCGAGCACCAGGCCAGCGCCAAGCGCGTGGCCTCGTGCGCGTCCTCGCCCAGGCGGGCCGCCGACGCGTCGTCGATGATCTTCTCGTCGGGTTCGGGCAGCTCGTCCTCGGCCCCGCCGGCGGCCGTCCAGCGGCGGGCGAACTCCAGGGCGTCGAGCAGATCCTGGTGGACGCCGCCGAGGATCGGCTCCGCGCAGGCCACCGGGTCGGCCCCGCTCTCGACGCAGAAGCCGGCCGCCATCGCCAGCAGCGGGCGCGGGCCGGTGGGCGGGAAGGCGGGGATCAGCGCGGCCAACCGGGGGCCGGCCAGGACGCGTTCGGCGTCCGTGGCCTGCTGCACACTGTTGATCGCGGCGGTGAAGGCGCGCTCGGTACGGGCGCCGTCGCGAGCGGCAACGGCCTCTTCCAGCTCCGGCACGACGGTGCCGAGGTCCGCGGCCTTCTGCTTCCTCTTGAAGATCACCCGCAAACCTTAGGCCCGAGGTGTCCGCGGCGTCACCGGTCGACGACCGTTCGCGACGTCCATGCGAAGATCCGGCGAACAGGATTCGTCGCGCGAGGGAACGCACATGCAGAGCAGCAGGACCGGCACGGGACGCGCGGCCGCCGTGGCCGTGGCCCTGGCCGTGGGGGCCGTTGTCGTCACCGGATGCGGCGGAGGCGCCGGGGCTTCCGCCCCTCCCTCCCCCTCGGTGACGGTGCCCTTCGGCCAGAAGGCCGTGGTCCAGGAGATGCGAGCGGCCGTCGCAGCCGCCGGACTGAGGGAAGACGAAGTCGAGGCGGGATTCGGCAAGCCGCCTGGGCGTCTCGCCGATGCGGACACCGAAAGGGAACGCGCGGTGGCCGCCCTCGGCAACCGGTTGGCCTCTTGCGCGGTCGTCTGGTCGACGACCGACGCCCAGGAGCCGCACGGGTCCGCGGGTACGGGTGCTCCCGCCGGCATGCGCCGGCAGCTGGACGTCGTGCTGTCGGCCCTCGCGGCGCGGGGCTGGAAGGAGACCGTGCCGTCCCGGGAGACACCGATCGGGGACAAGGGCACCTACTTCGTGGCGTCGTACAAGAAGGAGGGCTGGTTCCTCCACGCCGGGCACACCGACACATCCTGGTTCGATCTCGTGAAGGTCGTGGCCACGGAGGAGGCCTGTCTCGACCGGCTCACCGACGAGGAGCGAGCCCTGTTCGAGGACTGACGGCGGGCCGTGTCCGGCGCGCGACGGGCCTGGGCTCCGTGGACGGCGCCTCCCCGGCCGCTGCGACACGGCCCGGGCCGGGGAGGCAACTTCCCCGGCACGGGCCGTGCCGTTCCTTCGTGCGGAGGCCCGGTCCTCGGGACCCGGCGCTCGCGCTCAGTCCTCGGCGATCCGGATGATCGTCTTGCCGGGCAGACGGCGCCCGATCCGGGCGTAGGCATCGGGGGCTTCGGCCAGGGGCCGCACGTCCCCGATGCGCGGCGTGAGCCGTCCGTCCCTGACACGCCGGACGAGGTCCGCGAGGCGGGCCCGGTCGACTTCGACGACGAAGAACACGGCCCGCCCCTTGTCGGGCTGGACGACGGGTGGCTCGGCGACGGTGACGAGCGTGCCGCCGGCGCGGACCAGCGCGGTCGAGCGTTCGAGGATGTCGCCGCCGAAGACGTCGAGTACGAGGTCCACCTCGCCGACGTCCTCCAGTCGGTCGTTCTGCAGATCCACGAAGGCGTCCGCGCCGAGGCCGAGTGCGGCGTCCCTGTCGGCGGCCCGGCCGGTGCCGATCACCCGGGCGCCCGCCTCGTGGGCGAGTTGCACGGCGATCGACCCCACCGCGCCGGCGGCACCGTGGACGAGGACGGTCCGGCCGGTGGTGAGGCCTCCGTGATCGAACAGGCCCTGCCAGGCGGTCAGCCCGGAGATCGGCAGTGCGGCGGCCACCGTGTGGTCCACGTCCGCGGGGAGCGGTGCGAGGTTGCGGGCCTCCACCGCGGTGTACTCGGCCAGTGTGCCGTTACGGGTCCAGTCGGCCAGTCCGAACACCCGCTGGCCGACGGTCAGGCCCGTGGTCCCGTAGCCCAGTTCGGCGACCACGCCCGACAGTTCGTGACCGGGCACACTCGGCGTCCGGTCGCGGCCCGCCCGGTCCGACCAGGTTCCCGGCCAGTCGAGTTCCCCCGGCGTGAAGCCCGCGGCATGCACCCGTACGACGACGTCGTTCTCGGCGGCGTGCGGGTAGGGAATGTCCGTGAGGGTGAGTCCGCCGGCGCCGGCGTCACGGTCTCGAACGGTGATGGCTTGCATGGTGGATCCTTTCCGGGGTGATCTTCGAAGGGTCGGCGGGCGGGACGGGTCCCGCAAGCGCTGACGGCCCGGGCGGGCGATCGCGGGCCTACCCGCTGCGGCGCGCCGGGCCGCGGGTCCCTGTGCCGCGAGGCCGAGTCGGACCGCCGGTCGGTGCGCCCGTGCCCACCGGTAGGCCGGTGGGTCCGTGGGCGCGGGATCGGCCCGCGTGTACGGCGGCGCTCATGGCCAGAGCCCCGACGATCCCGGTGTACACATAGCCCGTGGTCTCCAGACCCCATACGGGCGCCGCGAGCCCTGCCGCGAGGGCGGGAAGGCTCAACGCCGCGTAACTGACCAGGTAGACGGCGGAGAAGACCTCCGAGCGCGACTCCGCCGTGGTGACCGCGCTGACGGCGCGGAGGCCGCCGTTGAACGTCAGGCCCACGCCCAGCCCCGCGAGGACCGATCCGCCCGCGAACACGGCCGGCGACGCGACAGCGACGGCCGCCGCCAGGCCGCCCGCGCCCAGGGCCAGCAGCACGGCCCCCAGCAAGGTGGCGTGGCGCGTGGTGTGCCGGACGGACCACAACCCGCCCACGCCATTGGCCACGAACAGCGCCGCGATGCCGAGCCCGCCGGCGGCACCGGAGCGTACGCGCAGGACGTCGCCCACCAGGGACGGGGTGAGCGCGAGGAACAGCCCCGTGACGGCCCACCCCGCGACGAGGGCGGGAACGGAGGCGAGGAATGCCGGCCGGGCTTCCCTGGGAACCCCGGCTCGCGGTCGCAGCAGCGCCTGCACGCGCACACCGGCGATGCCCGGGGCGCGCGCCTCGGGCATCGCGAGGACGACCGCGGCCAGCAGCACGAAAGTCAGCGTGAGGACGGGGAAGACGTACGCATCGGGTCGCGGGGTCGACGCGACCAGCAACCCCACGGTGCCCGCTCCGGCCGCCATGCCGAAACTCGTGCCCACCGCTGTCGCCGTGGGCCCCAGATGGGGACGTCCCCTGGGCGAGAAGTCGACCAGGCCGGCGGCGAGACCACCCGTGGCCGTACCCGTGGCGACGCCCTGCACCACCCGTGCGATCAGGAGGGACACGACACCGTCGGCCGTCCAGAAGACCGCCGTGCCGGCCGCCGCCACCAGAAGGGCGGCGACCAGCACGGGACGGCGGCCGACGCGGTCGCTCAGCGATCCGACCGTCAGCAGGGCGCCGAGCAGGCCCACGACGTACACCGCGAAGACCACCGTCAGCATCGTGACCGACAGTCCCCACCGCTGCCGGTACAAGGGGTAGATCGGTGAGGGCGCGCTCGCCGCGGCCATCAGCACCGCGTTGGCGCAGGCGAGCACTGTGAAGGTGGTGCCCCGCCCGAGACGACGGCCGGGGCGGGAACGATGTGCCTTGTCCATCGCGCTGTCTTCTGCGGCTCTCTGCTCTCGAATGCAGGGTGTTCGGTCAGCTCGGCCAGGGCGCGCCCAGGATGCGCTCGACCGTGGTCGTGCGCTGGAAGCCGGGTACGAAGTGCTCCAGCACGTCCGCGTTCACGGTTCCGTTCGCGGTCTCCGGGCGGTGCTCGAGCCCGTCGACGAAGGCCTGCAGGAACTTGTTCTTGAAGTCGCCCCGCGGGTGGACGGCGGTGACCTCCTCCACCTGGGCACTGTCCAGCTCGTCCAGGGCCAGGCCGAGCACGTCGGTCAGGACGCCGAGGTTCGTGATGGCGATTTCCGGGCCCATCCGATGGGGAATTCCCGGCGTCGTGTGGAGCGCGATGGCGGTCCACACGACGTCGGCGGCCGCGGCCGTGAATCCGTGGTCGAGCATGAATGTGCGCGCGTGGTCGGCCCCGTCGACCTCGAATCGCTGCTCGGCGTCGGAGAAGGGCGTCATCAGTCCGGTGTCGTGGAAAATGGCGGACAGGTAGAGCAGTTCCGGGTCGGGCTTCAGACCGAGTCGGCGGGCGTGAATGGCGCCGAAGACGAAAACGCGCCGCGAGTGATGGTAGATGAGGGGGCTGGTCATCTCCTGAACGAGACGGGTCGCTTCGGCTACCGCGGCTGTTTCGGGAATCTCCACCCCGGCGATGGTCTCGCTCATTGCTCCGCACTTTCTGACATCGGCGTGTTATGAATGGAAGGTGTTTCCGTCTTCCACACTGCCGTCCGCCAGGCGTTCCTCGCCACCTCGGTCCCGCCATGAGTCCCGCGAATCCGGACAGGCGGAGAATGGCGGTGTGAGCCCCACCGCGCACCGGGTCGTGATCCTCGTCTTCGACGGGGTGACGCTGCTGGACGTCGCCGGCCCCGCGGAGGTGTTCGCGGAGGCCAACCGGTTCGGTGCCGACTACCAGGTCGTGCTGGTGTCACCGACCGGGGCCGACGTCACCTCGTCCATCGGGGTCAGGATCGCGGTCGCCGGCGCCGCCTCGGAGTCGGCGCCCGACACCTTCCTGGTGGCCGGCGCGGACCTCTACCCGCGCAACGCCGTCGGCCGTGACCTGGTCGAGGCCGCGCTGACGCTGGCCGAGCGGGCCGACCGTACCGCGTCCATCTGCACCGGGGCGTTCGTCCTCGGTGCCGCCGGCCTCCTGGACGGCAAGCGTGCGACCACGCACTGGAAGGTCACCCACGAACTCGCCGCCCGGTACCGGTCCAGCAATGTCGTCCCCGACGCGATCTACGTCCAGGACGGCACCACCTACACCTCGGCGGGCGTGACCGCTGGCATCGACCTCGCGCTGGCCCTCGTCGAGGAGGACCACGGCCCCGATCTGACCCGCGAGGTCGCCCGTTCCCTGGTGGTCTATCTGCAGCGTTCGGGCGGGCAGTCACAGTTCTCCGCCCCGCTGCAGGGGCCGCCGCCGCGGTCTCCGGCCGTCCGCAGGATCGCCGACCTGGTGACGGCCGATCCCGCGGGAGACCACTCGGTCGGCGAGCTCGCCAAGCGCCTCAATCTGAGTTCCCGGCATCTCACCCGGCTCTTCCGCGAGGAAATGTCCACCACGCCGGCCCGGTACGTGGAAATGATCCGGTTCGACATGGCGAAAGCCCTGCTCGACCAAGGTCACACCGCGACCCAGGTGGCATCACTCGCCGGTTTCCCGAGTTACGAGAGCATGCGAAGGGTTTTCGTCAAGAAAATGGCGATCAGCCCTGCCGCCTATCAGCGCCGATTCAGGACGGCACAGCGCGCCGACTCGGCGTAACGGAAACGAGGTCCGCGCATCCTCCGCAGTTCCGTGTCGTTCGCCGGGGCGTGTCGCCTGCCCGCCCTCTCATGAGGCTGCTCCCGGCAGTCGGGTCCGGACCAGGAGCAGGGTGACATCGTCGGACGCGGTCCGGCCGGAGACGGTTTCCAGCGCACGGGCGCACAGGTCTTCCAGGGGCAGGCCCGGCTGGGTCATCGCACCGCCCAGGCGGTTCCCTCCTCGATGTCGCGGTCGCGGGCCTCGACCAGACCGTCGGTGTAGAGACCGAGCACGCTCCCCTGGGGCAGTTCCAGTTCCGCCGACTGGAACTGGCCGCCCAGTCCCATGCCGAGCGGGGTCCCCGTCGGCAGGTCCGGGAAGGTGACCCGCCCCTGCGGGTCGGTGAGCACCGGCGGCGGATGCCCCGCAAGTGCCATGGTGCACCGGCGGGTTGACGGGTCGTACACCGCGTACAGGCACGTCGCGCCGAAGACCATCAAGGCGTGGCTCGACCTGTCGTCGCCTTCCGCGAGCCTCTGCACCGTGCCGTCGAGGTGTGCCAGCACGTCCTCGGGGGGCAGGTCCATGTCGGCCAGCGTGCGGGCGGTCGTGCGGAGTACGCCCATCGTCGCCGCGGCGTCGGGGCCGTGGCCCACCACGTCACCGACGACGAGGGCGACCCGGCCGGCGGCCTGCGGGATGACGTCGAACCAGTCGCCGCCGACGCCGTGGTCCCGGTCGGCCGGCAGGTAGCGCGATGCCACTTCGAGCGCCGTGCCGGCACTCGCGTGCTGCGGCAGCGCACTGCGACGCAGCATCAGACCGGCGGAACGCACATGGTGGCGGGCCCTGTCGAGCGCCAGTGCGGCCCGGGCGGCGAGTTCCTCCGCCAGGATCAGATCGGCGTCCTGGAACGGCACGGGATTGTCGGTACGGAGGAACACGGCGACGCCCAGCAGGGTGTGGCGGATCCGGATCGGCACGATCATCAGCGAGTGGACGCCGTTCTGGCGGATCTTCGGTGCCCTTGCCGGGTCCTGGCCGGCCCAAGCGGATGGAGCGGTATCGAGGATGGGCTCCACGTAGGACCTGCCGATGTTCAGGACGTGGTCGGTCAGACGTGAGGGCCGCGGTAGGACGATCCTCTCGCCACGCGCCCAAGGGGACTCCGGGGCGCCCTCGCGGATCGACGCCAGACCGCCGCGCAGCAGGACCGGAGAGCGTCGGCCGTACTGCCCGATGCGGAACGCCGGTTCCCCGCGGAGCACCGACTGCTCCATGTCGACGGCGGTGTAGTCGGCGAACAACGACGTGGCGAGGTCCGCCAGTTCCTGGCCGGTGTGCATCGCGTCCAGGGTGCTCCCGAAGCGCGATCCGGCCCGGCCGAGGACGGCCATGCGCTCGTGCGCCCGCCGGCTTTCGGTGGCGTCCACGCTGATGACGCACACTCCCAGCGCCTGACCGTCGGCGCCCTGCAGGCACTGCAACGTCATCGCGAACAGGTGTCCCCGGCGCGGTCCTGTCCTCAGCCAGGTGCGGTACTCCCGGACGCTGGCGCCGCCGTGCCCGAGAACCCGCAGCATCTCCTGTTCGAACGTCTCGGCCTGGGCGTGCGGCCAGGTCTCGGTGAGCCGGCGGCCGAGCCGCCGGTCGCGAGGAACGGCGTCGTGGCGCCCCATCGCGTCGTTGACCCAGGCGCACCGCAGGTCCGGGTCCCGGACGGAGATGCCGAAGAGCGCATGGTTGAGCCGGGACTCGGCGACGGTCCCGTTCACCGTCGCCATCGACACCAGCCACCGGACCGGCGTCCCCTGCCCCAGCAGCATCGAGATCCGCAGGCTGACGTCGCGCACCCTGCCGTCGCGGTGCCGGACCGCCATCGGGCCCGACCAGCCGCCGTGCGCCCGGCAGCGGTCGATGAACGCCGCCATGGTGGGCGCGTCCTCGGGAAACGGGAGTACGAGCGCCGCGGACCGGCCGACCACTTCCCCGGCGGAGTACCCGACGTGGCGTTCGGCGGCCGACGTCCAGGCGACCACCGTTCCCTGCTGGTCGAACACCATGAGGGCCCACTCGGCCGTCGTGCCCTCGTCCACGCGCTCAGCACGAGAGACCGCTTCAGCGGTGGTCATCGACATACGCTCCTCAGCAGGCACGGGGCACGGAAAGTCAAGATTCATCCGTTTTGCACGGTTCGCGGGTATTGACAACGTCGCGCCGCGATCTGTGACAGCCGGCACAGGCGGCAGGCCTCGCACCTGCCATGTCGGCCTCGCCCGGCTCCGGGACCGCACCCGGGGTGGCGGGATGACGCCCGCCGCGAGGACCGCATATTGGTCCGCGAAATCCTCGCCCGAATGGATCCGGTACGGGTACCACCGGCGCCGTAGCGTTGCCGGTACGACGAGGGGCCCGCCCGCTCCGAGGGAGGGCTCCGCTCGATCAGAGGAGCGTCGACCATGCATGTCTTCGTTGCCGGTGCCACTGGAGCGGTCGGCCGCCTGCTCGTTCCGCTGCTGCTGGCCGACGGGCACGACGTCACGGGAATCTCGCGTACCGCAGCGGGTGTCGAGCGCATCCGGCAGCAGGGTGCGGCGGCCGTGCAGGCGGACGTGCTCGACCGGGAGCCGCTGCGCCGCGTCATGGCGACGGCCGCCCCCGACGCGGTGGTCCACCAGCTCACCGATCTGTCCGGTGCCGACGGGGAGGCCACCGACCGGCTGCGGCGCGAGGGGACGGCGAACCTGGTGGACGCGGCCGTGGCCGCGGGCGTGACCAGGGTCGTCGCCCAGTCGATCGCCTGGGCCTACGCACCCGGAGAGGGGCCCGCGGACGAGAGCGCGCCTCTCGACCTCGGGGCGGCGCCGCCGCGCCTGGCGATGGTGGAGGGCGTCCGCGCCCTGGAGGAGAAGGCCGCCGAGGTGGAGACGGCGGTGCTGCTGCGGTACGGCATCCTGTACGGCCCGGGCACCTGGTACGCGCCCGGCGGGCCTGTCGCGGCGGCTCTGGCCGGGGATGCCTCCGCCCGCTTCCTCGGGAGCGTGGAGGCGGACCATTCCGTGATGTCGTTCCTCCACGTCCTCGACGCCGCCCGTGCCGCCGTCGCCGCGCTCGGCTGGCCCTCCGGTCCCGTCAACATCGTCGACGACGAGCCCGCGCAGGCCCGCGAGTGGCTGCCGGCGCTGGCCCGCGCCTTGCGCGTTCCGGCCCCGGAACCCGTGGCGGGCCGCCTGGAGTGGGCGCGCGGCGCGTCCAACGGTCTCGCCCGTTCACGCGGGTGGCGACCCGGACATCCCTCGTGGCGCTCCGGGTTCGCGGCGCAGGCGGACTGACGGCGCGACGGCCCGTCGGGCAGGCGGCCCGCCGGCCCGACGGGCTCGCGCCGCGGATTGGTACCGCCTTCCGCCCGGCGAATGGACCGCCGG
The DNA here is from genome assembly GCF_900188405.1 of Actinacidiphila glaucinigra. Taxonomy (GTDB): domain Bacteria; phylum Actinomycetota; class Actinomycetes; order Streptomycetales; family Streptomycetaceae; genus Actinacidiphila; species Actinacidiphila glaucinigra. The sequence continues at coordinate 32,644 of NZ_FZOF01000013.1, forward strand.
TCAGAGCGCGGAGCCCCCTACGTTCGTGCCATGACCGCAAAGACCCCCGCCCCCATGAACATCTGCGTCTTCCTCTCCGCCGCCGAGCTCGACGAGCGCTACACGCGGCCCGCCCGCGAGTTCGCGGAGCTCGTCGGCGAAGCGGGTCACACCCTGGTGTGGGGCGGTTCTGACACCGGACTGATGAAGGTCGTCGCCGACGCCGTGCGGGAGTCGGGCGGCCGGCTCTCAGGGGTCTCGGTCGGCTTCCTCCGGGAGTGGGCGCGGCAGGACGCCGACGAGATGGTCTTCGCCGAGGACCTCGCCTCACGGAAGGCCCTGCTGCTCGCCGCCGCCGACGCGGTCGTCGTGTTGGCCGGAGGCGTGGGGACCCTGGACGAGGTGACGGAGGTCCTGGAGCTGAGGAAGCACGGGCTGTACGACAAGCCCGTCGTACTCCTCAACACCGCGGGCTTCTACGACGGGTTGGTCCGCCAGCTGCGGCGGATGGACGCGGAGGGCTTCCTGCCGCTGCCCCTGGCCGAGTTGGTGTGCGTCGCCGGCACCGGCGCCGCCGCGTTCGCCTGCCTGGAGCCCGCGCGGAGGGTGCCCGCCTGAGCCACCCGCACGCCTACGGCAGCACACCGCACAGGGTGTCCAGTGCGCCGCCCCACGCGCTGTCCGAGGGCGCCGCGTAGTTGACCACGAGGGCGTCACGTTCGGGCAGTTGCCGGCCGACACCCTCCTCTTCGTGGGCGAATTCGCTGAGCCCGCTGATCGCGAGCCCCTGCCGGGCCGCGGCCCGGACGACGGAACCCTCCGTCCCCCGGGGGAGTTCGAGCACGACCTGCAGCCCCGCCGCCATGCCGACCGCGCGGACGCGGGGGGCCCGTTCCGCCAGCGCCGCGACAAGCTGGTCGCGGCGGCGCCGGTAGCGCTGCCGCATCGAGCGCACATGCCGGTCGTACGCCCCCGAGACGATGAACTCCGCGAGCGTCAGCTGCTCGAGGGTGCTGGACATGTAGTCGCCGTACCCCTTGGCCTCCACGATCTCCGGGACCATGCCGTCCGGGAGGACCATCCAGCCGAGCCGCACCCCGGGCGCGAGCGACTTGCTCGCCGAGCCGAAGTACACCACCCGCTGCGGATCGAGGCCCTGCAGGGCGCCGACGGGCTGGCGGTCGTAGCGGAACTCGCCGTCGTAGTCGTCCTCCAGGATCAGGCCGCCCGTGTCCCGTGCCCATGCGACGGCCGCCGTGCGCCGCTCCGGGCGGAGGGCGACTCCCGTCGGGTACTGGTGCGCGGGGGTCATCAGCACCGCGCCCGCTCCCCGCAGGCGCGGCAGGTCCTCGGTGCGTGCGCCGTGCTCGTCGACGTACAGGGGCGGGGTCCGCAGTCCGGCGTTGGTCAGCAGATCGCGGTAGAGGTCCAGGCCGTACGCCTCGACGGCCACCGCCGGCACCCTACGCGTCCTGAGCACCTGCGCCATGAGTGCCAGTCCGTGGTGGAAGCCGGAGCAGACGACGATCCTTTCCGGCTCGGCGTACACCCCGCGGGCCCGCGCCAGGTAGTCCGCGAGGGCGGTGCGCAGCTCCGGACGGCCGCCGGGGTCGCCGTAGCCGAGGGCGTCGTTCGGCGCGGCGGTCAGGGCGCGGCGGGCGGCGGCGAGCCACTGGGTGCGCGGGAACCTCGCGAGGTCGGGTGCGCCGGGCTGCATGGCGTACCTGGGGCGGGTGCGCGCGGGACCGGTCCGGGCGGGCCCTGTACGGGGAGCGCCGGCCGGGGGGCCGTGCGGCTCGGCCCTGGGCGCCACCCGGGTCCCGGAGCCCTGCTGGGCGGTGAGCCAGCCCTCGGCGACGAGCTCCGCGTACGCCTCGACGACGGTGTTGCGGGAGACGCCGAGGTCCACGGCGAGCGTCCGGGAGGGCGGCAGACGGGTACCGGGCGCCAGGCGTCCCGTGCGTACGGCCTCGCGCAGGGCGTCCGTCAGTCCCGTGCGCAGTTTGGTCCCGCGCAGCTCCAGATGGAGGTCGGCGCCGAACGCGGACGGCGGCCGGCCATCGCCGGAATTGGTCCCGGAATCACTCATGGAATTGGACCATACTCCAGTACCACCTCGTACCTAGCGTTGTGGTCATGACGATGAACGAAGCACCTGAGAACACCACCCTCCTCCCGGAGCACCCGGCGCGCATGGACTGGGCGAAGCTCGCCCCCGAGGCCTTCAAGGCGCTCGTCCGGCTGGACTCGGCGGCGGGCCGCGGGGTCGACGCCGGCCTCCTGCACCTCGTGAAGGTCCGCGCGTCGCAGATCAACCGCTGCGCCTTCTGCCTGGACATGCACAGCAAGGACGCGCTGGCCGCCGGGGAGTCGGCGGAGCGCGTCATCCAGCTCGGGGCGTGGACGGAGGCGAGGCACTTCTACACGGCGCGGGAGGTCGCCGCGATCGAGCTCACCGAGGCGATCACCCTCGTGACGGACGGATTCGTGCCGGACGAGGTGTACGCGAGGGCCGCCGAGCAGTTCGACGAGACCGAGCTGGCCCACCTCGTCGCCGCGATCGTCGCGATCAACGCCTTCAACCGCATCGGCATCTCCACCCGCATGGTGCCCGGCCACTACACGCCGAGCGCCTGACCCGCCGGACGTCCGGTGCGCCCCGCGTCCGGCACGTCCACCCGGCCGGCCCGGGCGGACGGCGGTGCCACCGCCGGTTCCGGAAGCCTCCGGACCGGTGGTCGGCGCCGCCTTCACCGGCCCGGCCGGCGACGACACCGACCGGCCGACCAGCCGACCACACCGACCACCCCGAACACACCGACCAGGAGATCAAGGTGGGTACCGCTCCGCCTCCCGTACGCCGACCGCCCGTGGCCCGTGCCGCAGACGAGTTCGTCCTCACGACCGTCCTGCTGTTCCTGGCGGTGACCGTCGTGCGATGGCTGCGCGACCCCGACTCGTCGCTCTACATCGCCGACCTGCGTGTCGCCCTGGCCGTCATCGGCGCGATCAGCGGCACCATCCTCACCGGCCTGATACTCAGCCCGCCCGGGCGGCGCAGCGGCGGCCACACCAACCCCGCCGTCACCGTCGGCCTGTGGCTGATGAGGGCCTTCCCGGGGCGGCACGTCCTGCCGTACGCGCTCGCCCAGCTGGCCGGCTCGGCGGCGGGGACGGGCCTCGCCCGCCTTGTGTGGGGTCCCGCGGTCGCGCTCCCGTCGGTCTCGCACGCCGCGATCCGGCCGGCGCCGACGTGGCAGCCCCTGTCGGTCTTCCTGGCGGAGGTCGGGGGCATGTTCGCGCTGACCCTCGTCATCGCGTTCTTCGTGGCGTACCCGCGGTTCGTGCGCGGGCTGGCCCCCGTCATCGGTCTGTCCGTGGGGCTGGTGATCGCCACCTTCGGCCCGCTCAGCGGGGGCTCGGTCAATCCGGCCCGGCAGTTCGGTCCCGCGGTCCTGTCCGGGCAGACCACCGACCTCGCGATCTACCTGGTCGCGCCCGTCCTCGGAGCGGCGCTCGGGGCCGGGGTCTACCGGTTGCGCCGAGGTGCCCGGACACGGCCCCACCAGCGGTCCGTGCCGCGTCAGGGCCGTACTGACCGTGCGGGTGGCGTTGTGCGGGCGCCCGCCGGGAGAACCTCCGACGACAAAAGGTGAGATAGTTTCCCATAACATGACGAAGCGACCGATCCCTCTGAACCTGTTCGGCATGCCCTTCGGTCTCGTCGGTCTGGCGGACGCCTGGCTGACCGCCGCCGGTACGGGGCGTGTGCCGCGGGGGGTGGGGGACGCGCTGCTGATCCTCTCGGCGGCCGTGTGGGTGGTGGTGACGGTCGCCTACCTCACCCACGCACTGCGCAACCGCGCTCTGGTACGGGATCTGACCGACCAGGCGGCCGGGCCGTTCGCGTCCCTGTGCGTGATCGTCCCCATGGTGATCGCCGCCAACGGCCTGCACGCCCACGCGGAGACGGCCGGGCGGGTGGTGGTGGACGTGTTCCTCGTGCTCACCGTGCTGCTCGGTGCCTGGTTCACCGGTCAGTGGATCTACGGACGGGTCGACGTCGACCGCTTCCACCCCGGCTACTTCCTGCCGACGGTCGCCGGCGGCCTGCTGGCCGCGGCGTCGGCGGGGGCGGTGGGGCAGCAACGCCTGGGCCAGGTGATGTTCGGCCTGGGGGCGGTCTGCTGGATGATCCTCGGCTCGGTGATCATGGGACGGCTGCTGTTCCGCCCCCTGCCGCCTCCGCCGCTGCTGCCGACGCTCGCGATCGAGGTCGCCCCCGCCGCCGTGGCCAGCCTCGCCTACTTCACGCTGTTCACCGACTCCATCGACGGCGTCGCGGCCTTCCTCGGTGGCTACGGACTGCTGATGGTGCTGGCCCAACTGCGCCTGCTCCCGGCCTACCTGAAGCTGCCCTTCATGCCGAGCACCTGGGCGTTCACCTTCAGCTGGGCCGCGGTCGCCGCGGTCGCGATCCACTGGGTGGAGCGCCTGCACACGCCCGGGGCGGGCGCGTACACCTACGCACTCCTGGCCGTGATCACCCTGCTCATCGGCGGCATCGCCCTGCGGACCCTGGTCGCGCTGGCGCGGCGCCAACTCCTGCCTCCCGCGGCGCCACCGCAGGTGGCCGAGCCGCAGGGCAGCGGCGCCGCCTGAGGCCCGCGGGGCGCGGCCCGGCGCCCCGGAAACGGCGGCAGCAGACGGCGCGGGGCCCGTCACGGCGAAGTACATGAGGGCCCCGCCGCAGGATTTCGCTCGCGTTCAGCAGGACGGGGGGTTACTTGCCGCGGGCCGTCGCTGCCGGCGTCTGTCGCGGTGTTCCGTCGGTCACTCCGGCATCGCTCCGTTCGGCGCCGGCCGGCCCGATGTCGCTCGCGCCTCCTTGATGAGCGAGGCGTAGCCGGCCTCCTGGACTGGCGCATCGTGGCAGGTCACCGGCATGTCGACGTCGGATTCCCGGGCTGCGCGGCGAGGTGACCCCAGGCTTCCACGCGCCCCGCTCGGGCTACGGATGCGCCGATCGGAAGCTGCTTGACGTCGGTCCAGCCCGGAGTGATGCTTGACGCGTCAATCACTTTCTGAGGAATGTCCGTGATCTTCAGCAGCCTTCCCGCGACCGCACCCGCCGCATCGCTTCCGCCTTGAAGCGGCGCAAGAAGGTGACCGGCACCGCCCCCCGGCGAGGCGCTCTGACCAAGGCGCATGGGCGCCGCCCGGGGCACTCCACCCACACGGTGCACCCGGGGACCGCCCGCCGACACCACCCCAACGCCGCCCATCCACAACGTTCATCTGGCAGGAGAGAACCCCATGGCACCCCTTCTTGACGGCAAAGTCGTACTGATCACCGGCACCGGCGGCGGTATGGGCCGCGTCGCGGCGCAGACATTCGCAAGAGAGGGCGCGAAGGTCGTGGGCGCCGACATCCACACCGACGCCAACGAGGAGACCGCCGAACTCGTGCGCGGCGTCGGAGGCGAGATGACGAGCATCGCGCCCATCGACCTCACCGACCCCGAGCAGGCACGTCGCCTCGTCGAAGACGCCGCGGGCGCCTACGGCGGGCTCGACGTCGTCTACAACAACGCCGCTTCACTGCGCTTCGGCCCACTGCCCGACTTCTCCGTCGAGGACTGGCACACCACCATCACCGGCGAGCTCGACATCCCCTTCTTCGTCTCCGAGTTCGCCTGGCCCCACCTGGTCCGCCGCGGCGGCGGCGTCATCATCAACGTCGCCTCCATGGCCGGCATGATCGCCGGCGCCAACCCCCCGATGGTCGGGCACACCGCCGCGAACGCCGGCGTCATCGGCATGACACGGCAACTCGCCCTCGAGGGCGCACCCCACGGCATCCGCGCGGTCGCGATCAGCCCCGGCCCCGTCCTGACCCCCGCCAGCGACCGCGACCTCGGCGACAACCAGGCCGCCCGCGACGCGATCACCAGCAAGACCCTGCTCAAGCGCTTCGCCCGGCCCGAGGAGATCGTCGAGCTTGCCGCCTTCCTCGCCTCCGACCGGGCGTCCTACATCACCGGTGCGAACTATGCCGTCGACGGCGGCGCCAGTGCCTGGTGACCCCGCACACCTGGAATCTCCGTGGCGCGGGCCGGACAGTGCTTGAAGCCCGACCTGTCGGCACCATCGACCGCCTCCCCCTCGACCGCGGGGCCCGTTCGACGGGGGTCACATGGAGGCTACGGTGGGTCATTCCATCGGCGCTGCTCGCGCCACGGGTCACCGTAGTTGTGGTAGCCCCCGGATTCCCAGAAGCCCGGCTCGTCATGGCGGGTCAGCTCCAGGCCGCGCACCCACTTGGCCGACTTCCAGAGGTACAGGTGCGGCATCAGCAGGCGGGCCGGGCCGCCGTGTTCCGGTGACAGCGCATACCCGTCATAGGTGTGGACGACCCACGCGTTGAGGAGATCCTCCAGCGGGAAGTTGGTGCTGTAGCCGCCGTAGCAGTGCGCTCGCGCGTAGTGCCCGGTCGTCTCCACGTTCTCGAGGAACGCCTTGACAGGCACCCCGCGCCACCGAGTGTCGAACTTCGACCAGCGGGTCACGCAGTGGATGTCGGTCGTGATGTCCTCCTGCGGCAGCGCCATCATCTCGTCCCACGTCCAGGACTGCTTTTCGCCCTGTTCCGTGGTGAGAGTGAAGGTCCATTCCTCGGTCGGGATCCGGGGGGTGGGGCCGGCCGAGAGCACGGGGAACGACTCGGTCGGGTACTGGCCGGGCGGCAGTCGATCCGACAGGGGGTGAGCCCTGCCGCGGAATCCGGGTGAGAAGGAAGCCACGGTGTCATCCGCCTTGTCCGATGTGCGCCTCGCGTGGGCAGGCAGAACCTCTCATCCAGTGTCGGGCGGTGGGGGCCGGGCGACCACTCGGCATGGATACGTCGGCAGAAGGGACGGTGCGGCCTGGAGGAGGCCCCCGTCGGCCACCGCTCGTCGGAGCCGCCCGCCGGGAACGCACCGGAGCCGGACGATCACGCACTGGTCCGCTCCCGCGGGGGGCCTGTCGACCAAACTGCACCTGGCCTGCGAGCACGGGCATAAGCCCATGTCGCCGGTCCTGAGCGCCGGGCAGGCCGAGGGCGCCCCGCACTTCGAGGCGGTGACAGCCGGTATCCGCATCGCCCGGCCGGATGGTGGCCGACCGCGGACCCGGCCGCACCGGATCCGCGCCGACAAGGCGTATTACTCCCGCGCCATCCGCGCCCACCTGCGGCGGCGCCGGATCGCCTGCACCATTCCCCAGCCTGCTAGTCGCGCTTGGGCCAGGTGAGGCCCTGATCGCTCCAAACGACACCCTTGTTGCGGCAGAGGCAGAAGGGGTGGCCAATGGGGTCGGTGTAGACGCGGAAGCCGTAGCCGTCGGGGCCGACGCAGTCACGCTGCAGTGCCGCGCCGAGGCCCACGACGCGGCGCTGCTCGGCCTCGATGTCGTCGACTTCGAAGTCGAGGTGGAACTGCTTGGGGTGCTCGCTGTCGGGCCACTGCGGAGCGCGGTAGTCCTCCACCTGGATGAAGGCCAGTTCGATCTCGCCGAACCGGATACCGGCCCAGTTCTCGTTACTGCCCTCCTTGACCGGGAGCCCGACCACCTCGGAGTAGAAGGCAGCCAGCTTCATCGTGTCCGGGCAATCGATGATGAAGTCCGTGAGTCGCAGCATCCCGCGATGGTGCCACAAGATCGAATGTGCCGGACTTCGAGGCAAGCCCTAACGCCAGCCGAGTTCCGGTGCCACGTGCGTGAGGATGCTGTCCAGCACATGCGCGTTGTAGTCCACCCCGAGCTGGTTCGGGATGGTCAGCAGCAAGGTGTCAGCGGCCTGGATCGCCTCGTCCTCCCGCAGCAGCTTCACCAGCTCGTCCGGCTCCGCGGCATAGGAGCGCCCGAAGACGGCCCGGGTCGTGTCGTCGAGCATGCCGACCTGGTCCCGGGAACCGCGGTCGCGGCCGAAGTAGGCCCGGTCGAGGTCGTCGGTCAGGGCGAAGATGCTGCGGCTGACCGACACCTGGGGCTCCCTGGTGTGGCCCGCCTTCCTGTAGGCCTCGCGGTACGCCTCGATCTGCTTGCGCTGCTGGACGTGCAGGGGCTCGCCCGTCTCGTCGTTCTTCAGCGTCGAGCTCTGCAGGTTCATCCCCAGCTCGGCGGCCCAGACCGCCGTCGCGTTCGATGCGGAGCCCCACCAGATCCGGTCGCGCAGCCCCTCGGAGTGCGGTTCGATCCGCAGCAGCCCGGGCGGGTTGGGGAACATCGGCCGCGGATTGGGCGTGGCGAAACCCTCGCCGCCGAGGACCGTGAGGAACGCCTCGGTGTGGCGGCGGGCCATGTCGGCGTCCGTCTCGCCCGGCGCGGGGTTGTAGCCGAACAGGCGCCAACCCTCGACCACCTGTTCCGGTGAGCCGCGGCTGATGCCCAGTTGCAGCCGGCCGGCCGAGATGAGGTCGGCGGCGCCCGCGTCCTCTGCCATGTACAGCGGGTTCTCGTAGCGCATGTCGATCACGCCGGTGCCGATCTCGATCTTCGAGGTCCGCGCACCGATCGCCGCGAGCAGCGGGAACGGGCTGGCCGCCTGCCGGGCGAAGTGGTGCACCCGGAAGTACGCACCGTCCACGCCGAGTTCCTCGGCGGCGACCGCGAGGTCGATGGACTGCCGCAGGACGTCCGCGGCCGACCGGGCCTGGGAATGCGCGCTGGGCGACCAGTGCCCGAAGGAGAGGAATCCGATCTTCTTCACGCCGTACGCAGCGTCCGGGGGCCGCGTTTGATTCCCGCCCCAGGTCGCGCCGCCGAAGCCTCCGGCGAGGTACTGCCCGACGGGTCGGCGATCGACCCCCACGGGCGCATCCTCTACGTCGCGGACAGCCACATGAGCACCATCTGGGCCGTACGCGCCGCCGCCGGTACGGCACGCCTCTGGCTCACCGACCAGTCTGGCTCACCGACCAGGCCCTCGCGCCCGTCCCGGACGCCGAGTGCGCGCGGATCGACCCCCGCGCCCTGCGTCACGCGACCGGCTCCTGACCCGGCCGGGCCCCCTCCTCAGGTCCGGGCCCCGCGCCGGGCGAGGTGCCCGGCGGCGTGGCGCAGCGAACGCCATGTCACCACCGCCCAGGCCGCTACGAGCAGGACGTACAGCGCGACGGCGGTCCAGACGAGGGGCAGGGCCCCGGTGCGGGTGGCGAGGACGCCGGTCCCGGTGACGCACGCGCCCAGCGGGAAGATGAAGGACCACCAGCTGGGCGCGAACGGCAGGCCCGACCGCAACTGCCGCACGGTGAGCGCCGCGGCGAGCACCAGCCACAGCATCGCGAAGCCCCACAGCCCGATTCCGCCCAGCAGGGCGAAGGCCGCCGCGCCCCGCGCGTACGGTGCGCGCAGCGCGCTCGGCGCCGCCGTCGCCAGGGTGCCCATCGCCGTCACCGCCTGGTCGACCGCGCCCAGGCCGATCCACACCGTGGGCACCACGGCCCCCGTGGGGGCGTCGTGGTGGACCAGACGGCTGTAGACCATCGCCAGCACCAGCAGGACCGCCACCAGGCCGAGCCCGAGCATCGCGTAGCAGGCGAGCAGCATGGCCAGCTGCGGCTGCCCGGCGGGAGCGTGCGGGACGAGCAGTGCTCCCGTCGCGGCGGAGACCAGCGGCGGCACCACGGGCAGCAGCCAGCCGCCGAACGCGGCGTCCGGGGCGAAGCGGTGCCGGGTGACCATCAGGTACGGCACCGCGCAGGCCGTGGCGAGGCCGAGTGCGGTACCCAGGGACCACAGCACCCAGTCGACGGTCAGGGCCGCCCGCTCGCCCAGCACCTGGCCGCCGAGCAGCAGTGCCCCGGCGCCCACGGTGAGCAGCGCCATCGGCAGGGCGCCGAGGAACTGCGCCTGCGTCGGGTCGGTCGCGTGCGAGCGCAGCGCCCGCTGCCGGACGTACGCGGCGGCGAGGAGGACCAGAAGCAGCGCGGCACCCGCCCAGACCACGGTTGCCGCGCCGCGCAGCCACGGTGAGCTGCGCGGCAGCGTCGCCGCGGCGTTGGCGACGATCCCGGTGCCCATGACGGCGGCGAACCAGCTGGGCCCCAGGTGCGGGCGCCGCGTCCCGGTCGTCGCGGGCGGCCGGGGACGTACATGCGAGGCATGCCGGGGTCCCCGTTCCCTTCGGGGCAGGAGGGTCCGGGTGTCGCTGGGGTGGGGTGTCACGGCGGAGAACGCTTCTTCCTCGGATCGGTGTGCGCCGTCGGCATCGGCAGACCGGCACGCCCGCCCGTCAGCTCACGGACCGCGGCCGAAGCCGTCGGCTCGTTGGCCCTACGACGTTACGGTGACGCCCGGCTCGCACCCCATCACAGCGTGTGCCACGAGGCCCTCACATCAGGACCTCGGCCTCTTGCGCCGTGCGGGAATCCGGTGCAGGGCCGGCGGAGGGCGCGGCGAAAGGTCCTGATATGACGCCTGCCCGGCATGTCCCGCCCTCCGCGCCGGACCCGCACCGGCCTAGCGTCGGAGGTGCCACACGGTCAGCGGTGCGCTGCCCCCTCCGACTCGCGGAGGGGACGCTCCCCCGCCGGGAGCGATGCGCCGGATGACGAGGCCCTTGCGACCACGCCCTCCATCGGCCGTCCCGAACGAGGAAAGAAGGCGATCCACCCAGTGGCGTCGACATCCAGCGCCGAAGGGCCCGCACTGCACGGGCCGGAGTTCGGACTCAACGAATGGCTCGTGGACGAACAGTACGAGCGCTACCTCCACGATCCCGGATCGGTCGACGAGAAGTGGAGGGACTTCTTCGTCTCCCCGGCCTCCGCGGCGGGCCGGCGGGAGCACGCGGGCGCACCGGCCTCGGACGCGAACCCGCGGGAGGCGGCGATCAAGGCCGTCCGCGTGGCCGCGCTCATCCATGCCCACCGGGTCCGCGGGCACTTGGCGGCCGACACCGACCCGCTCTCCGCCGCGCCGGTGGCCGGTCATCCGGAGCTCGACATCACGGCCTTCGGGCTGGGCGAGGAGGACCTGGAGGCGGAGTTCGTCGTCGACGGCTTCGCCGGGCGGTCCACGATGACCCTGCGCGGCGTCCTGGACGTCCTGCGTGCCGCCTACTGCGGGACGGTGGGCGCCGAGTACATGCACATCCAGGCCTTCGAGGAGCGCCGCTGGGTGCAGGAGCGGATCGAGGCGCCCTCGCGGCGGCTGGACCGGGCCGACCAGTTGCAGGTCCTCTACCGGCTGGGCGCGGCGGAGGCCTTCGAGACGTTCCTGCAGACCAAGTACGTCGGCCAGAAGCGGTACTCGCTCGAAGGCGGCGAGTCGGCGATCGTCCTGCTCGACGCCCTGCTGCGACGCTGCATCGGGCACGGGGTGGGGGAAGCGGTCATCGGGATGGCGCACCGGGGCCGGCTCAACGTGCTGGCCAACATCGTCGGCAAGTCGTACCGGGACGTCTTCCACGAGTTCGAGGACGCCGCGGACATCCTGTCGGCGCAGGGCTCCGGCGACGTGAAATACCACCTCGGCGCGGAGGGGACCTACCGTGCCCTGGACGGCGGCGCGATCCCCGTCTCCGTGGTGGCGAACCCCTCGCACCTGGAGATCGTCGGGCCGGTGGCCGAGGGGGTCGTGCGGGCCAAGCAGGACCTGGCCGACGGCGAGGGCGGCGGGGCGTTCTCCGTCCTGCCGGTCGTCGTCCACGGCGATGCCGCGTTCGCCGGGCAGGGGGTGGTCGCCGAGACGCTGAACATGTCGCAGCTGCCCGGCTACCGCACCGGCGGGACGGTGCACGTCGTCATCGACAACCAGCTCGGTTTCACGACCGCGCCCGCCAGCGGCCGCTCCGGCACCTACGCCACCGCCGTGGCGCGGACGGTCGAGGCCCCCGTCTTCCACGTCAACGCGGACGACCCCGAGGCGGTCGTCCGGATCGCGCGCCTGGCCTTCGACTACCGCCAGACGTTCCACAAGGACGTCGTCATCGACCTGGTCTGCTACCGGCGCCACGGGCACAGCGAGGTCGACGACCCGTCCATCACCCAGCCGGCCATGTACGACCGCATCGACGCCAGGCCCTCGGTGCGCAAGCTGTACGCCCAGTCGCTGGTGGACCGCGGGGACCTCGACGAGCGGCAGGTGGAGGGCGCCCTGCGGGACTACCGGGAGCGGCTGGACCGGGCGTTCACCGAGACGCGCGCGCTGCCGGTGCCCGGCCCGCGGAAGCCCGTCGGCGCCGCGGCCGTCCCTCGGGAGGGCACGCCCCCTCCCGTGCCGACCTCCGTCACGGAGGCGACCGCCCGGCACGTCATCGCCTCGCAGACGGCTCAGCCCCCGGACTTCACCGTGCACCCGCGCGTCCTGCCGCAGCTCCGCAGGCGCACCGCGATGCCGGACGCCGGCACGATCGACTGGGCGACGGCCGAGACCCTGGCGATCGGCTCCCTGCTGATGGAGGGGGTGCCGGTGCGGCTGTCCGGACAGGACTCCCGCCGCGGCACGTTCGGCCAGCGGCACGCGGTGCTCACCGACCGGCGCACCGGCGCGGAGCACACTCCGCTGAACGGCCTCGGCCCGGGTGCCGCGGGCTTCTCCCCCTACGACTCGATGCTGTCCGAAATGGCGGCCCTGGCCTTCGAGTACGGCTACTCGCTGGAGCGGCCCGACGCGCTGGTGCTGTGGGAGGCCCAGTTCGGCGACTTCGCGAACGGCGCGCAGAGCGTCGTCGACGAGTACATCGCCTCGTCCGAACAGAAGTGGGGCGAACGCTCCGGGGTCACTCTGCTGCTGCCGCACGGTCTGGAGGGGCAGGGCCCGGACCACTCCTCGGGCAGGATCGAGCGGTTCCTCCAGCTGTGCGCGCAGGACAACATGACCGTCGCCGTCCCGACGCTGCCCGCCAACTACTTCCATCTGCTCAGGCGGCAGGCGCTCGGCGAGCGCAGGAGGCCGCTGGTCGTGTTCACCCCCAAGTCGATGCTGCGGCTGAAGGAGGCCACCTCCGGGCTGGCGGACTTCACCACGGGCTCCTTCCGTCCGGTCCTGTCGGATGGGGCGGTCGACGCCACCGGGGTCCGGCGCGTACTGCTGTGCTCGGGGAAGGTCTTCTACGACCTGGACGCGTACCGGCGGAACTCCGGCTCGCGGGACACGGCGATCGTGCGGCTGGAGCGCCTGTATCCGTTCCCGGACGAGGAACTGCGCGCGGAGCTCGCCCGTTTCCCCGCAGGCGCCGAGGTGCGCTGGGTGCAGGAGGAGGCCGAGAACCAGGGCGCGTGGTCCTTCGTGAGGCACCAGGTGGAGCACGTGGCGGACCGCCCGCTCGGGCGGATCAGCCGCCCGTCCGCCTCGGCCCCCGCGGTGGGCTCCGCCCGGCGGCACGCCGCCGAGCAGCGGGAACTCGTGGAGGCGGCCTTCCGCTGACGGCTCCCCGTCCCGGGGACCGTCTGGGCTGGCCTGTCGCACCAGGGCGGAGCCGTAGCGCAGAGGCAGTCGCGCGCGGTCTCCGAAATCGCGAGGGCACCGGTTCGAATCCGGTCGGTTCCGCCCCCCTCCGAAGCGGACGACAGGGCGCTGCCCGTGGCCCGTTGATGACGGTCCTCCACCGGCAGACTCCACGGCCTGCCCTCGCGTACCGGATCCGCGCCCTCGCGCCGCAGCGCGGTGATCGGCTTGCCGAACGGCCGCGGGCCCGGTCCGCTGAACGGGACTGTCCCGCCACAAGATCATCTGGGGCGACGTCCGGCGGCTGCACTGTGCGGATCAGAGGGCCAGCGCGGCACTCACACGGGCCAGGCGGGTGGCCGGCCAGGCGAAGCGGTTGGCGGGGTTGCGGAAGGACAGACCGCCGTTGTTGATCCGGTAGCCGCGCTCGGCTGTGGTCCAGCCCACGGGACCGCAGGGTCCCTGGTCCTCGATCAGGGCGGCGGCGAGCCGATCGGGGGTCTCGACCCGAGTGCGGGCGCGCAGTGCCGCCGTCAGGCGGTCGACGGCGCCATCGGGTACGGCGTCATCGCCGAATGCGGGCAGCAGGAGCAGCAGCCGGGCATCCGGATCAGTGGTGCTGCCGCCGGGCACGCCGTTGTCCGCTGCGGCGGTCAGCTCGGCCCAGGAAAGGGCCGGGCCCATGAAGTGCCCGTCGTCCTGGGCGAGGTGTTCGGCCTGGTCCCAGTCGGGGTGGTGCAGGAGGTAGTCGACGCCTTCGTCCTCCTCGAAGGCGCGGTACACCACGTACAGGCTGTGGCCGCCGGCCAGTGGCACAGTGAACACGGGCCAGTCGTCCCCTTCCAGCAGCCGGCGCTGGAGGTCCGCCGCCTCCTCGTCGTCCGCGCCGAGGAGCAGTTCCTCGGCCTCCTCGCTCTGGGCGCAGTTGTACAGGTGGCCGAGCCAGAACAGGCTCTCGTCCAAGAGCTCGGGACGGTGGGTGAAGGGGCCGCCGTCGTAGCCGGGTATCCGGTCAGGGTGCGTCTCCGCGCTGCTGGTCACGGAGGTCATCATGCCGCCCGGCTCTGCGACCATCGAAGCTGGGACCACCGCCGGATCTTTGGCGGACAGCCCTCAGGCGACAAGACACTGAGAACGCACCGGCGCGTGAAACGACAGGCAACGCCTCTCAGGAGGACTGACCTGCCGTCACGGCCTCGGACTCCGGCACGCCCGCGGTGCCCGCGCCGGTCGTCCGGAAGCCGGCCCGGAACGCCGCCGGCGTCACACCCAGGTGGCGTACGAACGCCCTGCGGAGCGACTCGGGTGAGCCGAAGCCCGCGCGCCGTGCCACGACGGCCATGGGCTCGTCACCGGTCTCCAGCATCGCCTGCGCGGCCTCCAGCCTGACCTCCTCCACGTACCGCCCGGGGCTGGTGCCCACCTCGTCGTAGAAGAGCCGCGTGACGTGCCGCACGCTGACGCCCGCCCGGCGGGCCATCGCCGACAGCGAGTGGTTGTCCCCGGGGTTCTCCGCGACCGAGTCCAGGACCCCGCGGAGCATCTCCTGACGCGGCTGCGGAAGCCTCGACCGGGCGCTGAACTGGGACTGGCCGCCCGGTCGTTGCATGAAGACGACCATGTCCTTGGCCACCGCACGGGCGACCTCCGCCCCGTGGTGCTCCTCGACGAGGGCCAGGGACAGGTCGATGCCGGCGGTCACACCGGCCGAGGTCATCATCTTCCCGTCGCGCACGAAGATGGCGTCGGGATCGACGTCCACGGACGGGTAGCGCAGGCCCAGTTCGCGCGTCTGCCTCCAGTGCGTCGCCGCCCGCCGGCCGTCCAGAAGCCCGGCCGCGGCCAGCAGGAAGGCGCCCGTGCAGACCGACGCCGTGCAGCGGGCCTTCCCGCTCAGTTCCCGTACTGTGTCGAGCAGCGCGTCGTCCTTGATCAGGGTCTCCCACTCCGGGCCGCCCGGGATCACCAGGACGTCGCAGGAGTCGCGTACGTCGGCAAGGGACAGGTCGACGCCGAGACGCGTCCCGGCGGCGGTGACCACCTCCGCCCCGTCCTCGGACACGACCTGCACCCGATACGCCCCGCCCCATTCGTTCGCCGACGCGAAGACCTCGATGGGGCCCGTCACATCGAGCAGGCGCACCCCCGGGAAGACGAACACCCTCACCGTGAGCGGACCCGCTCCAGGGCGCTTGTGCACCATGAGACACCTTCCGGTCATGCGCCGCACTGACGCTCACCGCGGCGCGTCACCCCAGTCCCCCGAGCCACATCAGGCCCAGGAACCTCAGCCTGCGCGGCCAGGGAGGGAGCGCGGAAGGCCTCGGCAGCCCGGCCGCTCCCAGGCTTTCCACCTCTCATCGTGCGCCCGCCGCCCGCGCCGATGCCACGACCTGCCGGCTCCCTCCTGAGAGGCTGAACCTCCCAGTCGTCACACCGGCACCGCGCCTCCGAGCTCTCCCGTGGCGTACGCCTGCGGGCAGCGGGCACCCAGCAGGGCAAGGCAGTTGGCCCACAGGGGACCGAGTCGCGCCGCGTCGCCGTACAACTTGGCGAACAGGACCCGGCCTTCGAGCTGCGCCATCACGGACCGGGCGGCCTCGCGCGGGTCGGAGACGCTCACCTCGCCCCGCCGCCGGGCCTCCCTGACAACGGACTCGACCATGGCGACCTGCGCCTCGAAGATCTCGCGCAGGCGTTGACGGACGGCTTCGGTCTGGTCACCCGTCTCCACCGCGAGGTTGGCGAACACGCAGCCCGCAATGGTGCCGCGATCCGGTTGCCCGTCACGCTGCCGGGCCCCCGTGGCCTCGAACAGCGCCCGCAGGCGCGACAGGGGCTCCGCGCCGGTGCCGAGAAGGCGGAGCCAGGCGCGCCGTTGTGCGTCCCAGTGCTCGTCGACGACGCTGAGCGCGAGTGCCTCCTTGGAGGCGAAGAAGTAGTGGAAACTGCCCCTGGGCACTCCGGCCGCCCTGCAGATCTCCGCCAGGCCCAGCGCCGAGTAGCCGCGCTGGTCGAACAGCGAGTGGGCAGCGCGCAGAATCTTCTCTCCGGCATCACTGGTGTGTCCCATGACGATCACTATACGACCGGTCGCCTAGGCGGAACGGAAGGACGAGTCGCCCTCGGGAGCAATCGCAGCCGACGTGAACTCCCCACGAGATCAACGCCGTTGACGAGCAATCCACCACAGGAGCCCTCCCCGCCCGCTCGACGGCACGTCCACATGTGAGGGCTCGATGTCCTCCGATGCCGCCACAGGCGCCGTCCCCGGCCGCGTTCCATCTTCACGGACAGGACCGCCACACGCCCCGGAAGGAACTCACATGACCTCGACGCGGAACACCAGCGGCCTCCGACCGGAACTGGTCGTCGTCCCCTGCGGCGTTCGCAAGCTGGACCACCGGGCCAGGGCGGCCGACATGTACACCGGCGGCTACCACCGGGCGTGCCGAAGGGCCGCCGAGGCGCTGCAGCCCGACCGGCTCATGATCCTCTCCGCCCGCTACGGCCTGCTGGACCTCGGCGACGAGATCGAGCCCTACGACACCCCGCACGGACACGCCGAGGCGGTGACCGCCGCACTCCTCCACGCCCAGGCGGCCGACCTGCGGATCGCCGACCTCGACCCCGTCGTCGTCCTCGGCGGCGCCCGTCATGTCGCTCTCGCCAAGACCGTGTGGCCGCACGCCCGGACCCCGCTGGACGGAACGAGGGGCATGGGCGAGCAATTCGCGCGTCTCGCGGCGATGGCCCGCGCGGCAGGTACCCCGTACATCGACACGGCAAGGACAAGCGATGTGCGACGCGCCATTGCGCGGCGCCGACTCGACAGCTGACGGGTTGGCACACTTGCACAACCGGCTGCTGCGGCGCGGCCACTGGACACGCTGCCCGCGAGTGCCGGCAGCACGAGCAGGGGCGTCCAGCACAGTCCTCCCGCGGCCACGATGGCCGGAACACCGCACGGTGGCCGCCCCGGCGCTCCGGCGGGAGCGCGACGTGAGGGCTCAGGCCGCCCGCGGATCGTCCGCGGGGTCGACGTACTCCAGGGAGATCGGACCGATCGCCGTGACCTGCGTGACGTACTGACCGGACTTCGCCCAGTGGAAGTGGGGGGTCCCGCCCGGCAGCACGATGACGGCTCCCGGCGGATACGCCCGCAGCTTCTCCTCGTCGAAGGTGTCGCCGAGGCCGATGTAGAAGACGCCCGAGACGACCACGTAGACCCGGTCCTCCGTGTGCCGGTGCGGCATCAGCCTCTCGCCGGAGGGCAGCTTGACCCGGACGACATAGGGAGCGGGCTCGGACGGGTTGCCCACGACGACCGCCAGGCGGGCCGTCGGCGGGAACGCGGGAAACGGCTGCCAGTCGAGGTCCTGCGGGAGAACCGACCTGAAGACTTCCTGGCCGGGCTGGTGCGTGGGCATGCTCGTGACCTCCCGTCCGCGAGGTGCCGGCTCGGTCCCGCCCCGCTCTCCATCGTGCCCTCGGCTCCACAGGGGTGCCATCCCGCCCCGGACGATGCGCCACCTCATCGTCGGCCGCCGGTCACCGCGACGGTGCCGGCGAGCACCTTTGGGCCATCAGGTCGGGAGCCATGCGCCACGCGAAGGAGCGAGCGCGGTTCCCCGATCGCCGGTGCCATCCTGCCGAGGTCGCCAACCCAGGAGTCGCCATGTCCGAGCCCCCCACCCGTGTCGTCGCCGACCCCGCTCCGCTGGGACTGGCCGCCTTCGGGGCGACGACCCTGATGGTCAGCCTGTTCAACGCCGGAGTCCGGCCGGAACTGGTCGCCGCGGTCTTCCCGACCGCCTTCCTGTTCGGCGGCGTCGTCCAGCTGGTGGCCGGCATCTTCGAACTCAAGCAGGGCGGAACCTTCGGCGGTACGGCGTTCTCCGCCTTCGGCGCGTTCTGGATGGCCTACGCCGTGTACGGCCACTTCGTCGAACCCACATTGCCGCCCGACCAAGCGCACCTCGCCACCGGGATGTTCGCGCTTCCCTGGACGATCATCTCCTTCTACCTGACCGTCGCGACCCTGCGGACCACCGGCGTGCTGCTCGCCCTCTTCGCAAGCGCCACGACGACGCTCACCGTCCTGACCATCGCCGAGTTCGTGGACTCCGACCCCGCGAGGCGGATCGGCGGGGCCATCGGTCTTGTCACCTCGGCCCTCGCCCTGTACGCGTCCTTCGCCGGTGTGATCAACACGACCTGGGGACGGCACATGATCCCGACCTTCCCCGACCCCGGCAAACGCCTCGCCCGTCTCGGGCACCGCAAGAACCGCCCCGTGTCCATCACCTCCTCCACCGGCGAACGGGAGATCTCGCACGCCGAGGCGCATCCGGAACGCTGACCGGGAGCCCGCGACCCGTCTCGGAGGGCCCGGCACCAGCAGACCGCGCGCAGGCCGCCGGTACGACGCCGCGCACAACTCCTAGGCGTCGCCCCAGCGGACGCCGGTCAGCTGCTGCGACCGCTCCCACAGACGGCGGCCGAGTTCCGGATCCCGGGCCACTGCCGAGAGCCGCACGGTGACCGGGTGCCCGGATCGTCCTCCCCGGCCGTCGGGTCCGACGTAGGAGCCGCCGGCGAGACCGGGCTCGGTCGCCGCGAAGAGCTGGGGCAGGGCCCCCATCTCCGGACTCTGCGCGAAGAGCCTGCCGGAGACGCGCATGGCGATCCCCATGAGCCCGTCTCCCTTGCTCTGCATCGGCGTGTTGCTGTAGCCGGGGTGCGCGAGGACGCTGGTGATCGGCGACGGTGACGACCGCTCCCGCCGGGCGAGCTCCGCGCCGAAGACCGCGTTGGCCAGCTTGGACGCCGAGTACGCCGCGAGGGGGGTGTACTTCCGGGACCACGCGACGTCGTCCAGATCGAGTTCGCCCTTCTCGTGCAGGTACGACGTGACGCTCACGACCCGCGGCGCGGGCGACCGGCGCAGCACCGGCTCCAGCAGCGCCGTGAGGGCGAAGTGCCCGAGGTGGTTCGCGGCGAGATGGCGCTCGGCGCCCTGCGCGGTCACGGAGTGCTCGACCATGGAGATGCCCGCGTTGTTGACGAGTACGTCGACGGACTCCTCCTCGCCGATCTCCGCCGCCGCCCGGCGGATGGAGTCCACATCGAGCAGATCGACCCGGCGCACCTCCACGTCGGCCCCGGGGTACGTCCTGCGCAGGGTGGACGCCACGGCTTCCCCCCGTGCCGCGTCACGGACGGCGAGGAGTACGCGGCCGCCGTGCGCCGCGAGTTCGCGCGCCGTCACCAGGCCGAGGCCGCTGGTGGCACCCGTCACGACGAAGGTTCGGCCCTCCTGTGCGGCCATCCGGTCCGCGGTCCATCCGCCCTGCCTGCTCGCGTTCGTTCCTGAATCAGTCGGCATCTCTTGATCTCACATTCTCGTTGGCACGGTCTCGCTCGACCCGCCTCGAAAGGTCCGGGACCGTGCACGAAGCTAAACGTTGCCATTAATGTGAAGGTCAAGCGGTGACGGCGATGCGCGCCGCCCGCAGGTACGTCCAGCCGAGGAGAGCGCTGTGAAGATCGGAGAGCTGGCCGCGAAGACCGGGGTCGCGACACGACTGCTTCGGTACTACGAAGAGGTCGGCATCCTGCACCCGTTCCGGAGCCCCAACGGGTACCGCGCCTACGGCGAGCCCGCCATCGACCGTGTGCTGCAGATCCGCGAACTCCTCGAAGCGGGCTTGACGACCGACATGATCCGCGAGGTCCTGCCCTGCCTCGAGGCCGCGAAGGAGGAAGCGGTGACGGACTGCCCGGCGGCAGCGGATCTGGACGGTCTGCGGCAGCAGCTGAGCGGTATCGAGCGGCGCATCGACGTGCTGCAGCGCAACCGGGACGCGATCAAGAGGTACCTCCGCGCCTGGGAGGAGGCCGGGCCCACTGTCGACTGACTCGACATGTCGAGTCAGTCGACATAAGGTCGGCGGATGACCGAGCACAACGATCCCTCAGAGGACAACGAGCACTCCGAGCCCGAGCGCATCACCGCACTGGCCGCCCTCATCGGGTGGGCCGAGCGCAGGGAACGCATCGCCTCCGATCGCGCCGACCTGGTCGCCGACGCTTGGCGTACGGGCACTCGGAGCGTCATGGAGCTGGCCAGATGCGCTCGGGTCTCCCGCGACACCATCTACGCCGATCTCGCGGCGCGCGGCGTCGAGGTGAGCAGGCGGGGCGAGCGCCACATCGGGCCCCTCACGGGCCGAGGCGCACCCCTCGACGCGGAATCCGTGCGTGCGGTCTCGCGGATCGCGGACGCCGTCACGCGGCCGGCCTACGCGCATGATCCGGCCGACCCCGTCACACGCGCCGCGCTCGCCGCGTCGGGGGCCCTGGGCGCCGTCGCCGACGTGCTGGATCCGCCGGTTGACCAGGGGCCGGGGTGGGACCCGAAGGACACCTTGCCCCACCTCGCGGAGCGGGGGCAGACCGTGTCGCACCAGGCACATCAGGCACTGGCCGCGGTCGCCGATCGGGCGGAACTCGCGGCGGCCGCGGAATTCAGGCGCCGCGGCCTGCTGCACTCCGGCCGGAACGCCGTCGCCGACGCCGTGACGCTCACGGTGACCGTGCCGACGGGCGAGACCGTCACGGTCGACCTCGGCACCGACGAGACGGGCTGGACCACCATGGCCGGCGGCAGCGACCTGGTGGGCGATGCCGTGGGCACCCTCGACCACCTGGAGGTGCAGGCCGCGTTCCAGATCCTGGCCCAAGTGGTGACCCGCCACCTCACGGAGCGGGCGATCGCCCCGCGGCCCACGGAGACGCTGCCCGGTACTCCCCCAACGCGCACTCGCCACCTGCCGAGCAGCGATCAGCACTGATCACCCGGGTCCGCGAAACCGGGCCCACGGAAGGCCGCCGGGAGCCTGGTGCGCCGCTTCGCGGCCCGAGGGCGGTACCGATCGCGATCGTGTACCGCCCCTTCCACGCCTGCAAGCAGCCGCCGTCGCTGGGTGCGACGGCGGCGTCACGCCTGCGTTGCGTCGGTCAGCCGCGGACGATGTTCTCCGCCTGCGGGCCCTTCTGCCCCTGCGTCACGTCGAACGTGACGTGCTCACCCTCCTGCAGCTCGCGGTAGCCGTTGCCCGAGATGTTGGAGTAGTGGGCGAAGACGTCCGGCCCGCCCCCGTCCTGTGCGATGAAGCCGAAGCCCTTCTCCGAGTTGAACCACTTCACGACGCCAGATGCCACTGTGTTCGTCCCTCACATGCTGCTGATGCCGGCGCACCCCCTGGTGCGCCGTCGGACCCCTTTGCTGGGCCCCGGCTTTACTTACCCGATAACCCACCCCTCGCGCCAGTGATTACGTGCGCGTCCCGCGTGTCGTTTCGACGGTCTCCCGCCGCGCGGGCCCGCCCGGGCCATGCTCCCGGGCCCCCGACCGGACGGTGGGCCCGCCCGGATCCGCGTGTGGGTGGCTGTGGCGGGATGCCGCCCGGCACCGCCTCCGCACGCCCACGACAGCCCCCAGGGCGGCCATCCACAGGGTGCCGATCACGGAGGTGACGCCGTTACCGCCGGGTCGGCACGGGCCGGCTTCCCCAGGCCTTCGCCCGCCAGCCCCGGGCGCGTCATCCCTCCGCGGTGCCGTCCTCGTCCTCCCAGCGCAGCAGGTCGCCCGGCTGGCACTCCAGCACCTCGCAGAGCGCGGCGAGCGTCGCGAAGCGCACCGCCTTGGCGCGGCCGTTCTTGAGCACCGCCAGGTTGGCGGGAGTGATCCCGACGCGGTCCGCGAGTTCGCCCACGGACATCTTCCGCCTGGCCAGCATCACGTCGATGTCGACGGCGATCGGCATCAGATCACCTCGTCCAGCTCGGCCCGCAGCTGCGTCGCCTCGACGTCGCGCGCGACGGCCTGGGCGAGCAGAATCCGCAGCACGAGCACGAGGAGCGCGACACCCAGGATGGCCACGCCGATGCCGCCCATGATGACGGTGACGCCCGGGTCCTCGCGCTGTCCGGGCGCGTTGATGGCCGTGACCGCGAACCACACGAGGGCGGCCGTGACGATCGCGCCGATCACGACGTCCACGTACCGGAAGGCGGCGTGCGAGAACACGGTGCCGCGTCGCACCATCGTCACCAGCCGCCACACGCAGACCAGGGCGACCTGGGCCGACACCATGCCCAGGATCGTGACCAGGCGCAGCGGGGTCAGCGGGAGCGACCCGTCCTCCGGGTCGTTGCCCGACACCAACGCCCACACCATCCCCACCTGCACGAACACGGTGCCGGCTAGCACCACCACGAGGACGGCGCGCAACGCCCACACTGTCAGCTTTCCCATGACCCATCCTTACATCGAGTTACGATGGGAATCTATCGAATCTCGATAGGTGAAGCAAGGTCGGGGGCAGCGGGCGGGCAGGCGGCGGTTTCATATCGCGGCCCGGTACGGTCAGGCCGTCCCGGCGTACCGTTCCCCCGCGTACGCCCGCAGCACCGGCACGACCGCCTCCGCGCCGCCCGGCAGCCGGTCCACCCGCTCCAGGACGTAGGCCCGGTGGCCGTCGACCAGGTGGTCGGGCTGCTCCTCCCCGTAGTTCCCCGGCAGCGGCCACACCGTCAGGCACGGGCGGGGTTCGACGCCGCGCGGATGCGAGCCGACCGTGACGGTGGCTATCCGCGCCCACCGGAAGAAGCTCTCCTCGCCGGCCACCTCGCGCATGCCGATGCCGGCGGGCCCGATCCGCAGCCGCATCGGCTTGCGCCGGCGCACGTAGGAGGATCCCGCCTGGATCCGGCAGACGATCGCCGCGAGCAACGCCACCGTGACGGGGATCCCGGTTCCGGCTTCATAGTCGGCCTGCTCGGGATGGAAGATCAGGTACAGCATGAACGAGCCGGACACCGCGCTGCACGCCAGCGCCGACACCGCCCAGGTGGCCATCCGGCGGCCGGCGCCCTCGTCGGCGGTGAAGGTCTGCTCCCCGCCGGGCACGCGGAGTCCGGGGCCGGCGACGGTCACCGGGATCGGCGCCCGCACGGCGCGCGGCGCCGTCTCGAAGTGGCGCCGCCGTGCTCGGCGAGCGCGGCGGTGAGTTCCCGGACGCTCTGGTCCAGGTCCGCGCACTTCACCGGGTGTAGCGGGTCCGGGCGTCCGCGGTGAGGTCGCGTCGGCGCGGCAGCGTCACGCCCGGCGCCGTCCAGAGCATCAGCCGCGGCTCGGGCGCCGCGCTCTCGCTGTCCGGCGCGGCATAGTGCCACAGGGCTGCCGCGTCGGTCTGCTCCCAGGCCAGTTCGGCGTCGTGCAGGGTGATCCCGAACTCGTCGATCCGCAGCCGGAACGGCCGCCGCGCATCACGCAGGTCCCTCCATCCGCGCCGGACCGCCACCACGGCCAGGGCCCCCACGAACCCCGGGCCGAGGACTTCGCCGTCGCGGGGCGCGATCAGCCAGACGAGCGCGCCCGCCAGGGCGACGAGTCCCCAGAACGTCCACCGCTTCCCTCGTCTTCGCAGCGTGCGCCCGACCGTGAACTCCATTGCGCCGAACCCCCTTTGCCATACTCCGCCGGTTCCATGATGTGGCCCCTCATCAGCATCTTCCGGCCCCGCGGATGGGGTGGGTGCTCTTCCGTGACGTCCGCGGGACATCGGCCCCCTCCCGCCCCTCCCCCACCTCCGTCCGTTCACCGCCCTGCCGCCTCATGTGCAGGAACGCCCGGGCGCTGCCCGGCCGGGATGGAGGCGACGCGGGACGGGCCCCGCGGTCACGTCTCCGCTCCGCCCTCGCCCACGAGGTGCGCCGGAGAGGCGGCGATCTCACGCCAGAAGTCGATGATCATTCGCTCGAACCGCAGCCCCACCTCCACGGTGGCCCGCTGGGGCGAGCCCGCGGGCAGCGTTCCGGAGGCGACCAGCCGTCCGTATTCGTCGAGTTGGCCCTCATGGGCGCGGATCTGCTCCGCGGCGAGCCGGCCGATCGCGTCGACGGTGTCCGCGGCGCCGGTCGCGGCGCCGGTCGCGTCGGCATCGATGCCGGCTTCACACGTCTGGGGCTGGAAGTAGAGCCTCAGCAGCCCCTCGTCGTGGATCTCGGTGATGGCCCGCGTCGGTGCGGCGAGCCACCGGCACAGTTCGCGTCGCCCCTCCTCGGTGAGCGACAGGGTGCGCCGATGGCGGCCTCCCTCTTCCTGGCGCTCGACGACCAGTCCGCGCCGCACCAGCCGTCCGGCCTCGGCGTAGAGCTGTGAGCGGGGGAAGACCCAGAAGTGACCGATGCTCTGACGGATCCTCTGGTCGAGTTGATAGGGGGTCGCGCCGTCGTGCCTGCCCAGCAGGCCGAGGACGACGTAGGCACTGACCGGCAGTGCGGTCGGCATCGCTGCCTCCCGATTCAGACCATCTGAATCTCAATATTCCGGACATAACCGTCCATACCGTACCGTGGATTTCGACGGTCGAGAGGGATCGACACGACCGCCGCAAGCCGTCCCGATGGACGCCCTGTTGGGCGCGCGACCACGGCCGCCCACCCCCTCCCCCACTTCCAGGAGGCAGCTCCGTGAGTACCACCTTGTTCGAGCCCGTCACTCT
The DNA here is from genome assembly GCF_900188405.1 of Actinacidiphila glaucinigra. Classification (GTDB taxonomy): domain Bacteria; phylum Actinomycetota; class Actinomycetes; order Streptomycetales; family Streptomycetaceae; genus Actinacidiphila; species Actinacidiphila glaucinigra. The sequence goes on from NZ_FZOF01000013.1 coordinate 57,630, forward strand.
CCGCTCACTGACCGTTCCGAACCGCATCTGGATGGCCGACATCTCCCACTCCGGCGCCGCACCGGACGGGGACCTGGCGGGCGTGCCGGACGACGGGTATTTCGCGCACCTCGCGGCGCGGGCCACCGGCGGCACCGGACTGATCCTGGCCAAGGCCACCGCGGTCGGCCCGGAGAACCGGCTCGGCGCGTACGACCTCGGCATATGGAACGACACCCAGGTCGAGGCGTTCCGGCGGATCACCGGGTTCCTGAAGTCGCAGGGCACGGTTCCCGGTGTCCAGCTCGCCGCGGGGCGCATGGACCCCGCCGAGGGAGGCTGGGTCGACCGCAGGTTCCCGGTCACCCCGGGCAAGCGGTACGGCTGGACGCCCGGCGGCTCCGGCCCCGTCCCGTTCCGCACGGGCTCCACCGCGGCGGACGAACTCGGCACCGAGCAGATCGGCCGGGTCGTGGCGGACTTCGCCGACGCCGCCCGGCGCGCCCTGGACGCGGGATTCCAGGTCGCCGGGGTCCACGGCGTCCACGGCGGTCTCGTCAACCAGTTCCTGTTCGGGCACAGCAACCACCGCACCGACGGCTACGGCGGGGACTTCGCGGGCCGCACGCGCTTCGCGCTGGAGGTCGTGGAGGCCGTCCGCGCGGTGTGGCCGCAGGACCTGCCGGTCTTCTTCCGCATGTCGTCCGCCGACTGGCCGGACGAGTCCGCCGGCGACGACCCCGAGGACTGGACCCCGGACGACACCGTCCGCCTCGCCAAGGAACTGCAGGCCCGGGGCGTCGACCTGATGGACGTCCCGGCCCCGCGCCACCGGGCGCCGGTGGCCGAGCGCGTACGCAACGAGACCGGCATGCCCGTGGCCGCCGTCGGCCCCCTGACCCAGCCGGCCCAGGCACAGGCACTCGTCCGCTCCGGCGCCGCCGACGCCGTCCTCCTCGGCCAGGAGCTGCTGCGCGACCCGTACTGGCCCCTGCACGCGGCAACCGCGCTCGGCGGGAGGGTCAACCTCGCCAGGCACCACACCGGCGTCTGAGGCGCCCGCCCCATTCGACCACCCTTCGGCCCGGCCCCAGAGCCGTCCGGCCCGCACCTTCCCCGTCCCCCGTCACCGTTTCCCGGAGAAGAACCATGCACAACAGCCCCCTCTTCGACCCCGTCCGGCTCGGCGCCCTGTCGCTGGCCAACCGCTTCGTGATGCCCCCGATGACGCGCAGCCGCTCCCTGCCCGACGGCAGCCCCGGCCCCTCCGCGCCGCTCTACTACAGCCAGCGCGCCTCGGCCGGGCTGATCATCACGGAGGGCACCGTCGTCGCCGCCGAGGGCGTCGGCGGCCCCGGCATCCCGGGCCTGTGGAGCGACGCCCAGGTCCAGGGGTGGAAGCGCGTCACAGACGCGGTGCACGACGCGGGCAGCACCATCGTCACCCAGTTGTGGCACACCGGCCGCGCCTCGCACCCCGTCTTCCAGCCCGGCGGCAAGACCCCGGTCGGCCCCTCCCCCGTCGCGATCGACGGCCTGGTCTTCACCGACGAGGGCCGCGTGCCCTTCGTCGCGCCGCGGCCGCTGGAGATCGACGAGATCCAGGAGATCGTCGCCCAGTTCGCCAAGGCCGGCGAGAACGCGATGGCGGCCGGGTTCGACGGCGTGGAGGTGCACGCGGCCAACGGCTATCTGATCGACCAGTTCCTCCAGGACAGCGCCAACCGGCGCACGGACCGCTACGGGGGCGGCGTCGAGAACCGCGCACGCCTGCTGCTGGAAATCGTCGACGCCCTGGCCGGGACGGTGGGCGCGGACCGCGTCGGCGTCCGCATATCCCCGAGCAGCGTCTTCCAGGACATGACCGACTCCGACCCGCACGCGCTGTTCGGCCACGTCGTGGACGAACTCGCCGCCCGCGACCTCGCCTATCTGCACCTGGTCGAGCCGGGCATCATCGGCAACGACGACCACACCGCCGAGCGGCGACCGGCCGACGACATCGACAGCGCCTGGGCCCGCCAACGCTACCCGGGCCGCCTGATCGCGACCGGCGGCTATGGACGCGAGGAGGCCCTGCGCGCCGTCGAGAGCGGCACCGTCGACGCCGTGGGCTTCGGTCGCGACTTCATCGCCAACCCCGATCTGCCCGAGCGCCTGGCCCGCGACGCGGAGCTGCGCGAGGCGCTGCGGCCCACCTTCTTCGGCGGTGACGACCGCGGCTACCTGGACTACCCCTCCCTCGAGGCCGAGCGCCTGCTGTCCGAACTGCGCGAGGGACGCCTCGAGCCGGTGCCCGGCCTGGAGCTGAACTCCGCGACGCCGCCGGACACATGGCACCTGGCCTGGGCCCAGCAGCGCCACGCGGCCGCCCGGGACTGACCCGCGCGGTCGCCGACCCGGACGGGGCGCCCGATGGGGCGTGCCCGTCCGGGAGTGCCTGCCGAACATGCGCCGGCGGAGGATTCGGGAGGCCGGCGCCACTGCCCCGCAACGGCCGGAGCCGGAGCATGGAGGGCGCTTGGACGCCCGCTCAGCGGCCTGCTGAGTCGGACGGGCCGCCAAGGCCTTGCCTGTCGGAGCAGCCGGCGATGCGGTGCAGGAACGGGTCCGGAAGGCGCATGGTGGCAAGGCGCTGCAAGGCGTCGGCCCGTTCAGCCACGGCTGGCTTCCGCTCTGCGGGCACCGTCGCAAGCAGGCGTTGCAGGAGAGCGTTGAGACGTCGGACGGTCTGGAGGCTCGACGAGCCGTACAGGAGGGTTTCGTCGAGTGCCACGGAGACGACATCGGCCCATTGCGGGGCGGGGAGGTTGACGCGGGGGGTGCCGTGCTGGCCGAGGAGCCAGATCGGCCCGAGCGTCCGGTCCGTGAGTCGCAGCAGGGCGTCTTCGATCTGGTCGAGTGCCTGGACGGCCGTGGTGGGGTCGTTGATGCCAGGGGACAGGGCCCGGATGGCGATGTCGGCGAGCAGCCGGAATCCGTACGCGGTGTCCTGCTCGAGCGTGCGGCTGGGTCCATAGCGGAGGCATGCGGCGATCCTCCGGTCCGGTAAGGGGTCGACGGCCGCTGCTTCTGGTTCGACGCGAGCCACCACGTCGCCTGTCGTGACGGAGTCGCCGACGGTGCGCGTGAGCCAGATACGGAGGTGGTTTCGGTCGGCGAGCCGGGTGATACGTGCTTCGTCGATCGAGGCGATGACCGCGGGCCGGCCTCGATGCGTGATGGAAAGCGTGTCGCGCTGGTGCGCGGTCAAGGGAACGGGGCTGGTCTTCGCGGCTACGGGATGGACCTGGTGGATGGTTGCGCGGAGGCACTCGCCGACGGCACGGGACAGGCCGCCGCCGGTGACGGCGTGGCGCAGTGACGCCAGCAGGTGCAGGACGACGATGGCGTCGAGGAGGACGAGCGCGACCGCCAGGGTGACGCTGAGGCGCGGGACGTTGTCACCTCGGATGTGGCTGAGCGTCACCAGCGCGTAGAGGGCCGTGCCGATCAGCAGGCCGAACAGGGCCAGGAAGCGGCTGAAGCGTCCGAGGGCTGCCACGAGTCGTGGAGACATCGCTTGGACGGTCTGCACGACGAGGGTGATGGCCGTGACGATAAAGCCCGCCAGCGTGATCATGCTGCCGGCGACAGCTCCGAGGGCCGCTTGCGCTGTGGAGGCGTCGAAGCTGAGACCGGGCGCGGGCAGGCGCTTCTCCCACAGCGGCAGGAACCAGCCCAGCACCGCTCCTCCCGTGGCCAGCGTCAGCGCGGCGCTCTGGCCGCGCAGGAGTCCGGTGCGGCAGGCGCCCCGGCTCCGGTTCGGACGCCGTGCCGGCGGCTGGGACGTCATGGTCGGAGTGCGGGCGCGAGGCAGGCTTCCGCGGTGCCGAGCTCGGTCCTCACGGGCCACAGCGAACGGTTGGACGAGGTCGGCTGTGTGCCGTTGCCGCGTGCGTGCCACCCGTTCACTGGCGGGCCTCCTCGATCCTCGCTGCTGGGGACACTGAGTTGCAGATCACCGGGCGGTGCCGGTCGACGCACGGTGGCGCATCGCTTCCGAAGTGGGGCGGGCTACGGAGTCACGATGGCGAAGTTCGGGTCGGGTGTGCCGAGATGTCTGAGGAGTTCGGTCAGTTTGCCGACATCGCCGGTTGCCCGGACGCCGGTCCGGTGCTCCAGGTCGGTTGCCGACAGGGTTCCCAGGAGGACGGCCCGCAGATCGGCCTCGGAGAGGGTGACCTCGAGGTCGGGTCCGGCAGCTGCGGGGCCCTCACCGAGCACGTGGGTGAGCACGCCGTTGTGGAGGCGCCAGGTGACGGGCTCCGTGCCGTGGACGTTCCAGCGGACGGTGATGTCCGCGTCCCAGCCGGCGGGGCCGTCGAGGCGGATGGCGAGGGAGTCGAAGAGCTGGTCGAGGGACAGCGCGGAGACCACGTCGGGGGACGCGGTGACGGTGGGTGTGCCGACCAGGCCGTGTCGCAGTTCGAGGGCGCCGGTGAGGTAGAAGTTGCGCCATGTGCCGTTCTCGCTGCCGTAGCCGAGCTGGGTGAGGGCGTCCGCCTGCAGTTCGCGTGCTTCGGTGTTGCCGGGGTCGGCGAACAGGACGTGGTCGACGACCTGGGCCACCCAGCGGAAGTCGCCGTCCGCGTAGGACTGGTGGGCCCGGCGCAGTACCTCGTCGGCGCCGCCCATGAAGTCCACGTAGCGGGTGGCGGCTTCGGTTGGCGGGTGTTCCCACAGGTGGGCGGGATTGCCGTCGAACCAGCCCATGTAGCGCTGGTAGATCGCCTTGGTGTTGTGGCTGACCGATCCGTAGTAGCCGTGGGTGTGCCAGGCGTGTTCCAGCGCCGGGGGCAGCTGGATCCGTTCGGCGATCTCCAACGGCGTGAGTCCCTCGTTGATCATGCGCAGGGTCTGGTCGTGGAGGTAGGCGTAGAGGTCGCGTTGCTCGGTGAGGTGGGTCAGGACCCGCTCGCGTCCCCACACCGGCCAGTGGTGGGAGGCGAAGGCGACGTCGCTGTGGTCGCCGAAGAGCTGGATGGCCTCGGTGAGGTACTTGGCCCACACGCGAGGGTCGCGGACTTCGGCACCGCGCAGGGTCAGCAGGTTGTGCAGGGTGTGGGTGGCGTTCTCGGCCATGCACAAGGCGGCGCGGTCGGGGAAGTGCACGTTGAGTTCGGCCGGCGCCTCCGTGTCGGGAGTCAGCTGGAAGGTCATGCGGATGCCGTCGACGGTGAGCTGGTGCCCGGTGTGCGTGATCTCGACGGTGGGCGGGATGAGGCTGACCCTGCCCGTGGAGGTCGTCTGCCCCAGACCCGCACCGAGCTGGCCGTGCGTTCCCTTGGGCAGCGCGGCGCCGTACATGTAGGCGGCGCGGCGCGCCATCGCCGTGCCCGCGTAGACGTTCTCACTGACCGCATGGGCCAGGAAGCCCTGAGGGGCGATGACGGGCAGGCCGGCTCCGACCTGTTCGGCGGTCACGACGCCCTTGACGCCGCCGAAGTGGTCGACGTGGCTGTGGGTGTAGAGCACGCCGGTCACGGGGCGGTCGCCGCGGTGGCTCCGGTACAGGGCCAGGGCGGCCGCAGCGGTCTCGACGGACAGGAGGGGGTCGATGACCAGGATGCCCCGCTCACCCTCGACGACGGTCATGTTGGACAGGTCGAAGCCGCGCACCTGGTAAACGCCCTCGGCGACCTCGTACAGCCCGTGCCGGGCGACCAGACCGCTCTGCCGCCACAGGCTCGGGTGAACGGTGTCCGGGCAGTCCGCATCGAGGAATCCGTACGCGTCCAGGGACCACACGACGCGACCGTCGCGGTCCGTGATCTCCCGCTGGTCGACGGTCCCGAGGAAACCTCGGCCGACGTCGTCCAGGTCGCGGCGGTCCTCGAACGGCAGGAGGCTCCGTGCGGCCTGGTTGGCGGCGACGATGGCCGGCTCGGGACCCTTCAGCGCGGAATCGGCGGACATCGTGTTCTCCTTCGAGACCGGACCGGCGTCATACCCGTACGGGAGAGCCTCTGCCACCCTCGGCGATCGCCCGCAGGCACGCCATCAGGATTGCGCCATCTGCACGACGGGACAGGAGACGGTGCGCCACGGGCTGCACCTTGGCAGATGTGGTGCTGCTCCCCAGCGTCAGTCCGCCTGCTCGGCTGTGGTCGGGCTGTCTCCACCGTGCTGGTAGATGTCGGGAATGCCGTCCCCGTCGGCGTCCACGTTCTCCTCGGCGCACAGCCGCCGGTACAGCCGGTTGCGACGGAGCAGGAGCAGGGAAGCGAGGCAGGCCGAGATCACCGAGGCCACCAGGACCGCGGCCTTGACTTGCTCACCTTGCGAGGCGGTCGCGGGGAAGGAGAGTTCACCGATCAGCAGGGCGACGGTGAAGCCGATGCCGCCCAGGGTGGCGAGGCCGAACACGTCGGCCCAGGCGAGGTCCGGATTCAACCGGGCCCGCGTGAAGCGGGCGGCGAGGTAGGTTCCGGCGAAGATACCGACGATCTTGCCGAGCACCAGGCCCACGACGACGCCGAGCGGTTCGGGGCTGGTGAACACCTTCCCCAGGTCACCCGCGGAGACTGCGACCCCGGCCGCGAACAGGGCGAACAGCGGGACGACGACACCGGCGGACAAGGGGTGAAGCAGATGGCCGGTTCGCTCGGCGGGCGAGGTCACCTCGTGCTCGTCGCGGGTGGTGCGCAGGATCAGTCCCATAGCGACGCCGGAGACGGTGGCGTGCACGCCGCCGTTGTACATCAGGGCCCAGATCGCCAGGCCGAGCGGCACGTAACACCACCAGCCGGTGACCCGCAGCCGCTGCAGTACGTAGAAGAGCGCGAGCCCTGCCACCGCACCCAGCAACGCCCAGGGGTTGAGGTCGGAGGTGAAGAACACCGCGATGACCAGGATCGCGCCCAGGTCGTCGACCACCGCGAGGGTGAGGAGGAAAGCCCTCAGGGCCGCGGGTAGGTGGGTGGAGATGACGGCCAGGACCGCCAGTGCGAAGGCGATGTCGGTGGCCATGGGCACCGCCCACCCACTCGGACTGCCGCCCCCGGCAGTCGCGACCGCGGCGTACAGCCCGGCGGGCACCGCCATGCCGCACAGGGCCGCGACGACCGGCAGTGCGGCGGTCGCCGGAGTGCGCAGTTCACCGACGACCAGTTCGCGTTTCAGCTCGATCCCGGCTACCAGGAAGAACACCGTCAGGAGTCCGTCCGCCGTCCAGTGCCCGACGGAGAGCTCCAGCCCGAGGACGGGAATGCCGAAGTGGAAGTCGCGTATCGCCTCGTACGCGCCGCCGAACGGACTGTTCGCCCAGACCAGTGCCACCACCGCCGCAACCAGCAGGACCAGGCCGCCCACCGTCTCCGTCCGCAGGGCGTGGGCAACGGCCCGTCGCTCCGGCCACGGGAGCACGCCGAGGAAGAGGGGGCGGGAACGCGGCGTGTCGGTCACAGGGGCGAACCTCCGGGGCGTCGACGGGAACGGGCACACAGCCCCTCATCACGCCGACCAGACTTCCCGGCACACCGGGCGTCTCTTCTTGACGCCTTGCTGACACCCTACCGACAGCACCTCAGTGGCGGTGCTCCCGGTTCCCCCAGAGGTGCCCGCGTGGCTGCTGGGTGTGTCCCTTCACTCGCTTGCCTCGGTCACACGCCTCTTCGGTCGGTATTTCTCGGTTCTTGGTGGCGGCGTCGCGACCTTCGGCCGGGCTCGGGATAAGTGTGGTGACTGGTTCACGGCCGCTGCCCTGCCCGGCGCGCGCCTTGGCTGCGGAGGGGCGGTTCATGAGCGGCAGCGGACAGCCATCGTCGGCGGGACGACCGGGAGGTCCGAAGGAGTCCCGGGTGGCACCGCGGCGGCGCCACAGGAGGTTCATGGCGGCTGTGTCCGCCCGCGTGAGCGCGTTCGCGGAGCGGATCGGTTCGGCCGCCACACCTCCGGGTCCCTTCCGGTCCGGGTTCTGGCGCAGCCCGATCCGGGGGCCGTGGCTGACGTCGGTCTTCGGTCTCGTACTGCTCTTCGGCATCCCGGTGATGTTCGTGACCGGCGTACTCTCCTACGCCGCCTACAACCCTGGCCTGGGGCCGATCAACGACCAGACGGCGGACAAGGGCCTGCTGGGGTTCTACCTCTTCGACTGGCCGACCCGTCCCTACTGGCTGTACCGCCTGACCCAGGGCCTCCACGTGACGCTCGGAGTGGTCCTCGTCCCGGTGCTGCTGGCCAAACTGTGGTCGGTGATCCCGAAGCTGTTCCAATGGCCACCCCTGCGATCGGCCGCCCAGGCCCTCGAGCGCCTGTCGCTGCTCCTGCTGGTGGGCGGGGGCATCTTCGAGTTCGTGACCGGGATCTTCAACGTCCAGCTCTTCTACGTCTTCCCCGGCTCCTTCTACACGCTGCACTTCTACGGCGCCTGGGTGTTCATCGCCGCGTTCGTCGTCCACGTGAGCCTCAGGTTCGGCCGAATGACGCGCGCCCTGCGCAGTCGCAACCTGTTCCGGGAACTGCGCACCGGAGTCTCCGGCACCCGGCCTGAACCCCCCGATGCGGACGGCCTGGTGCCGGTCGCACCGGCGGCGCCCACCATGAGCCGACGTGGCGCAGTGGGGATGGTCGGCGCCGGATCGCTGCTCCTGCTGGTGGTCACCGCGGGGCAGAGCATCGGCGGCCGACTGCGCGGCACGGCGCTGCTCGCACCCCATGATCGTGATCCGGGACACGGCCCAAACGGCTTCCAGATCAACAAGACGGCCGCGTCCGTCGGCATCACCCCCAACCTCGTCGGCCCGGCTTGGCGGCTCGAGGTGCACGGCAGCGGGCGGCCCGTTGTCCTCTCCCGCGAGCAGTTGCTTGCGATGCCGCGGCACACCGCGGCCCTGCCGATCGCCTGCGTGGAGGGCTGGTCCACCGCCGACCAGCACTGGGAGGGCCTTCGACTCGCGGACCTCGCAGCGCTGAGCGGACTGCCTGCGGCCGGGAGCGTGCTGGTCGAGTCCGTACAGCCCTCGGGCCCCTACAGCTCCGTGATGCTTCGCGGAAACCAGATCCGCGACCCGAGGGCGCTGCTCGCCCTGCGGGTCAACGGAGCGGACCTGTCCATGGACCACGGATACCCGGCGCGTGTCATCGTTCCGGCAAACCCCGGGGTCAACAACACCAAGTGGGTGCACCGACTCACGTTCCGGACGTGATCATGTCCCGATTCCTGCGCTGGTACGGCGCAAATCCGCTCCATCTGTTGGTCCTCGTCTGCTCATTCGCCATCACCGGATACGCCTGCGCCCGGTTGTTCGCGCAGCGGCCCGTCGAAGTGGTGATCTGGCTGGTAGGCGCGGCGATCGTGCACGACCTCATCCTGATGCCGCTGTACTCGCTCGCCGACCTCTCGGCCAGGTCGGTGCTCCGTCATCGAGCCCAGGACATGCCGACGCCTGCGTGGATCAACCACCTGCGTGTACCTGCCTTCCTGTCCGGCGTACTGCTCCTGGTCTGGTTCCCCCTGATCTTTCGCCTGTCCGGCCCCTACCAAGGCGCCACGGGGCTCACCGACGCCGTCTACATCGGCCGATGGCTGGCCATCACCGCCGTGCTGTTCGGCCTCTCCGCTCTGATCCTCGCCTTCAAGCTGGGCCGGATCCGCCGGCAGGCGCGAGACGACGAGGAACGCCCCCCGGCGAGCGCCGGGAAGAGTGCGTGAAGTCGCGCTCACCACGTCCTGGCCCCGTCCTCAGCTCCGCCGGCAATACCGTCTCCCCGGATTCCGGCATGCGCCGTCAAGTCGGCGGCCGCGTCCAGCAGGGTCCTCGTGCCGCTTCGGCCGAGGGTCGAACCCCGCCGTGCGGGAAGCGGGAATGCACCCCCTGCCCACACGCGGGGTACCTGTCACAGCAGCCCGGTCGAGGCTCGGATGTCCGTGTTCCGTAAGGGGTTCGGGCGTTCCGCAAGGGGCTCGCAGCCGCTGGGATGGACGCATGAGATCACGTTTACTCCCGCCGGAGTTCAGCGGCAGGCTGCACGATGCCCGAACGGCGACCTCGATCGGACGGTGGCTCGGGCTCGCCTTCGCGGTGTGCTTCCTCACCGGGCTGATCAGTCATGTGCTGCAGCATCCGCCCGGCTGGCTGGACGGTGACCTGCCGAGCCGTCCGACGTGGGGTTACCGGCTGACGCAGGGACTGCACGTCGCATCGGGTATCGCGGCGGTTCCGCTGCTGCCGGCGAAATTGTGGACGGTGTACCCGCGGCTGTTCTCCTGGCCTGCCGTGCGGTCGGTGCGGCATGCCCTGGAGCGGTTGTCGGTAGCCGTACTGGTGGCGGCGGCCGTCCTCGAAGTGGCCACCGGCCTGATGAACACCGCGCAGTGGTATCCGTGGCCGTTCCCCTTCGTGCCAGTGCATTACGCCCTGGCCTGGCTGGTGGCCGGATCGGTCCTGCTGCACATCGCGGTCAAGGCCCCGGAGATCCGCGCCCACTGGAGCCGGCGGTCGCCGGGAACGCTGGCCCTGCCCGAGGAGGACGGGCCCGACCGGCGCTCCCTGCTCGCCGCGGTGACGGCGGCGGTCGGTGCGGTCACGGTGACCACGGTGGGCCAGTCCTTCACCCCGCTCAAGGGCTTCACCCTGCTGGCGCCACGTCATCCGGACCACGGCCCGAACGGCCTGCCGGTCAACCGCACCGCCGCCGCGGCCGGCGTCGGGCTGATCGCGTCCGACCGCTATCGCCTGACGGTCGTCGGACCCCGGGCCTGTGCGCTGACACTCGATGAGCTGAGGGGGCTGCCGCAGTACGAGGCTGAACTGCCGATCGCCTGTGTGGAGGGCTGGAGCAAGTCGGCCCACTGGACGGGCGTCCGGGTGGTGGACCTCCTGGACCTCGCGGGGGCCCCGCGGCACGCCCGGGTACGGGTGGTGTCCCTGCAGACACGCGGGGACTACCGGATCTCCGAGATGGGGCACGAGTACGCACGCGACCCGCTGACCCTGCTCGCCCTGCGCCTCAACGGCGAGGAACTCACCCCCGACCATGGCTACCCGGTTCGTCTGATCGCCCCGAACCGGCCCGGTGTACTGCAGACCAAGTGGGTCGGCCGGCTGGAGGTGCTGTCATGAGGACGGGCGTGACGCGGTGGCTCACGGGCGCGGCCGGTCTGGTGCTGGCGGGAGTGGGCGCCTATCGGCTGCTGGGGGTCGACGACCTGACAGGCGTCCTGATCTGGCTCGGCGGCGCGGTGGTGCTGCACGACGTGCTGATCGCGCCGCTGGTGCTGCTCATCGGTTCGGTACTGGTTCGAGGGGGCGTCCGCGGGCCCGTCCGCGGGGCGTTGCTGGTCGGCGGCGCTCTGACGGCGGTCGCCCTTCCGGTGCTGCTACGCCCGGGGAAGCCGGCCAACCCCTCGGTCCTGCCGCTGGACTACCCGCGCAACTGGCTGGTCACGCTGGTGGCGGTGGCGGTCGTCTCGGCGCTTGTGCCCGTTGTGCGGCGCATCGGCCGCAGCCGCCGGCGATGACGTTCGCGGGTTCGTCCGCAGTACGGCAAGCCGTGCGGCCCGCGGTAGGGGGGCTTACGAACCCCTGACGTGTCGGCGTCGTACGGTCGCCGACCGGCCCGGTGGCCTTACGGTCGAGGCATGTTGATCCTGGTCACCGGAGGCGCGGGCTTCATCGGCTCGCACGTCGTCACCGCCCTCGCCGGCGCCGGGCACGAGGTGCGCGTGCTCGACGCGCTGTTGCCTGCCGCGCACCGTACGCCTCCGCCGGTCCCCGACGGGGTGGACTGGAGGCACGCGGATGTCCGTGACGCGGCGGCGGTGTCCGAGGCCCTGCGGAGCGTGGACGCCGTGTGCCATCAGGCGGCGATGGTGGGCCTCGGCAAGGAGTTCGGCGACGCACCCGCCTACGTCGGTTGCAACGACCTGGGCACCGCGGTGCTCCTGGCCGGCATGGCCGAGGCGGGAGTTCGGTCCTTTCTGCTGGCGAGTTCGATGGTGGTCTACGGCGAGGGACGCTACGAGTGCCCGTCGCACGGGGTCGTGGGGCCGGGTCCGCGCAAGGTGGCCGACTTGCGGGCGGGGCACTTCGAACCGCCCTGCCCGCAGTGCGATGAGCCCTTGGCGCCCGGGCTGGTCGCCGAGGACGCCCCGCTTGATCCGCGCAACGTGTACGCCGCCACCAAGCTGGCACAGGAGCATCTCGCCTCGGCGTGGGCGCGAGCGGTGGGCGGACGGGTGATCGCGTTGCGGTACCACAATGTGTACGGGCCGGGGATGCCGCGGGACACCCCGTACGCCGGGGTCGCCTCGCTGTTCCGGTCCGCGCTGGAGCGTGGTGAGGCGCCGCGCGTGTTCGAGGACGGTGGCCAGCGGCGTGACTTCGTCCATGTCCGGGACGTGGCCGCCGCCAACCTCGCGGCCCTGGAAGGTCTGCCCGCTCTGCCGGAGGGGACTGCGAGGGCATACAACGTCGGCAGCGGTCAGCCGCACACGGTGGGAGAGATGGCGGCCGCCCTGGCCGAGGCGCACGGCACGCGGACACCGGTGGTCACGGGCGAGTACCGGCTCGGCGACGTCCGCCACATCACCGCCTCCTCGCACAGGCTGCGCGAGGAACTGGGCTGGACGCCGCGGGTCGCGTTCGCGGAAGGAATGGCGGAGTTCGCGACGGCTTCGTTGCGGAACGGCTGACGGGCCGACCGGCCGCACGGAGCCTCAGACCGCGGCGGGCAGCCGCACCTCGAACCGGCACCCGCCGGGGACGTTGCACACCGCTGCCCGGCCCTTGTGCGCCTCCACGATCCCCCGCACGATCGCCAGCCCCAGACCCGCTCCGGCGGGCGGCGTCCGGGCATCGGTGCCGCGCCAGCCGGTGTCGAAGACACGGGGCAGCTCCTCCACGGGAATGCCGCCGCAGCCGTCCGTCACGGACACGACGACGCTGTTCGCTTCCCGGCGGGCGGAGACCGCGATCGTGCCGTCGGCAGGGGTCCGGTGGATCGCGTTGACGAGCAGATTGGCGAGGACCCGGGACATCTCACGGCCGTCGACCTCGACCGGAACGGGCTCGACCCGGTCTCCGACGACCCGTACGCCGTGCTCCTCGGCGAGGGCGGCGGCGCCCGCGAGCGCGTCTCCGACGAGGTCGTAGACCGACACGCGGGTGGTGTTGAGGGCGAGGACGCCGGCCTGGATGCGGGAGAGCTCGAAGAGGTCGCCGACCATGTCGCTCATCCGTTCGACCTCAGTGCGGATGCGGGCGTGGTACACGCCGGGATCGTCGACCAGGCCGTCCTCCAGGGCCTCGGTCATGGCCTGCAGTCCGGCGAGCGGGGTGCGCAGGTCATGGGAGATCCAGGCGACCAGTTCGCGCCGGGATTCCTCCAGGGCCCTCTCCCGTTCCCTGGACGCGGCGAGCTTCGCGCCGGTGGCGGCCAGTTCACGGCCGAGTTCCGCGAGTTCGGCGGTGGGCGCGGCAGCGGGCGGGGTGAAACTGCCGCCGTCACCGAGGGCGCGGGTGGCCTCGGCCAGGGCCCGGCTGCCTCGGACCACGCCGCGGCCGAGCGCGAGCGCCACCCCGAGTGAGACGACAGCCGCGATGGAGCAGACCATCGTCACGACCCACAGGTCGTGGTCCGAAAGGAACATGGCCCAGGACACCAGCATGGTTCCGGCCAGCATCGCCGCGACCGTGACGACGGCCACGACCGCCAGGGACAGTGCGACCGAGCGGTTGCGCAGCAGCCGCAGAACGCCGGTGCCGAGCAGGCCGGCAACGGCGGCGCCGATGGCGGCGTAGACCACGATGAGGACGGTGTCATGCACCATCGCGGGCTCCCTCGGTCGCGGGCGGAGCGTCGAACCGGTAGCCCACGCCCCACACGGTGCTGATCAGGCGGGGGTGCGCGGGGTCTTTCTCGATCTTCTCGCGCAGCCGCCGGACGTGGACGGTGACGGTCGACAGATCGCCGAACTCCCAGCCCCACACCCGGCGCATCAGCTCCTCCCGGCTCGTCGCCCGTCCGGGATTGCGCAGGAAGAACTCCAGCAGATCGAACTCACGGATCGTCAGGGAAAGTTCGGTGCCGTCGCGCGTGACACGGCGAGCGCCGGGGTCCAGGACGAGAGGGCCGGTACGCAGCCCGGATTCGGCCGCGGCGGCCCGGTCGGCCTGATCTCCCGTACGGCGCAGCACCGACTCCACCCTGAGCACGAGCTCACGGGGGCTGAAGGGCTTGGTGACGTAGTCGTCGGCCCCGACTTCCAGGCCGAGGATGCGGTCCTCTTCGTCGCCGCGCGCCGTCAGCATGATCACGGGGATCGGGCCGCTGGAGCGCATCCGGCGGCAGACCTCGATGCCGTCCATGCCGGGAAGCATCAGGTCCAGGACCACCAGGTCGGGCGTCCGAACAGCGGCCAAGGCCAAGGCGGTGGGGCCGTCGGAGGCCACGTCGACGTCGAAGCCCGCCCGGTTCAGGTAGCCGACGACGACCTCGGAGACGGTGGCGTCGTCGTCCACGACGAGTACATGTTTCACGTCGTCGAGTCTGGCACCCGGCCTTCGGCCGACGGCGGGAGCCGTGGCGGACGTCAGGGATCCGTAAGGCGGTCAGATCCCTTTTGGGTATTTTGTCCCCGTAGGGTGAGTGGAGTGATCGAGACATCTCCCTCTCCTTCCGCTTCGGTGGACGTGGTCCTGCCCTGCCTCGACGAGGCCGAGGCCCTGCCGTGGGTCCTGGAACGCATCCCCCCGGGCTGGCGCGCGATCGTCGTCGACAACGGGTCCACCGACGGCTCGGCGGACATCGCCCGCGGCCTCGGGGCGCACGTGGTCCACGAACCCCGGCGCGGTTTCGGCGCCGCCTGTCACGCGGGCCTCACCGCCGCGACTGCCGACATCGTCTGCGTCTGCGACTGCGACGCCTCCCTCGACCCCGCGCTGCTGCCCGCCGTCACCGGACCCGTCCTCGACGGCGTGGCCGACCTCGTCCTCGGCCGGCGCAGGCCCGTCACGCGCGACGCCTGGCCCCTGCACGCCCGGCTGGCCAACCTGGAGCTCGCCCGGCTGGTCCGCCGGCGCACCGGCCTGCGCCTCCACGACCTCGGACCCATGCGCGCAGCCCGCCGCGAGGCCCTGCTCGCCCTGGACCTGACCGACCGTCGCTCCGGCTACCCGCTGCAGATGGTGGTCCGCGCCGCCGACGCGGGATGGCGGGTGGAGGAGACGGACGTGCCGTACCGTCCGCGCACGGGCCGGTCCAAGGTCACCGGCACCTGGCGCGGTACCTGGCAGGCGGTACGGGACATGCGTTCCGTCCTCGCCGAACCCCCCGTCGACCCGGCGCCCGCGGCGCGCGCCCGGGAGACGGGACGATGAGCCACCGCCGCCCGGCCTCGAATCCGCCCACGCTGCTGGTCATCGCAAAGGAACCCGTACCCGGACGGGTCAAGACACGGCTCACCCCTCCCTACACCCCCCGGGAGGCAGCCGCTCTCGCCGAGGCCGCCCTCGCCGACACGCTGCACACCGTGCTCAAGGCGCCCGCTCGGCGGCGCGTCCTCGTTCTCGAGGGGGCTGCCGGTCCCTGGTTGCCGCCCGGCTTCGACGTCGTGCGCCAGGGCGCCGGCGGCCTGGACGAGCGCATCGCGGCCGCCTTCGACCACTGCGACCGCGGACCGGCCCTCCTGGTGGGCATGGACACCCCGCAACTGACCGTGGAACTCCTCGCGGGGGTCGGACGCGACGGCCACGACGCCTGGTTCGGTCCGGCCGAGGACGGAGGCTTCTGGGCGCTGGGGCTCGCCGATCCGGGACGCGCCGCAGCGCTCGTACGCGGCGTGCCGATGTCCACCGACCGCACCGGCGCGACGCAGCGGCACCGGCTCGTCGCGGCGGGGCTCAGCGTGAGCGACCTGCCGGTGCTGCGCGATGTGGACACAGCCGCCGACGCCACCGCTGTCGCCGCCTGCTGCCCGCCCGGCTCGCGCTTCGCCGCCGCGCTGAACTCGCTCGCGCGGGCGGGCCGGTGAACGGCACGGCAGGCGGCCCTGATCCCGCCCTCTCCGAGCGGACGGCACGGACCGCGGACCGGTGGAACACCCGGACGACGACCCGGCCTGCCCGGCTCCCTGCGCAGCCGGGCGAACCGTGGACGGACGACCCCTACGCCGACGCCCTGCGCACCGGTCGCGGTCCGCTCTTTCTGCGCCGCCTGTCACCCCCGGGCCGACCGGACGGCATCGCGGGGGAAGGGGAACTGCTGCCGCTGGACGTCGAGCGCTGGTGTGCCGCCCCAGACGTCGCCGACACCACCGTACTGAACCGCTGCACCGGCCCCGTGCTCGACGTGGGTTGTGGACCGGGACGTCTGGTCGCAGCCCTCGCCGCCCGGGGCGTGCGGGCGCTCGGAGTGGACCTCAGCCCGGCCGCGGTGGCCCGGACCAGACGACGCGGGGGCACTGCCGTGCGCCGGTCCGTCTTCGACCGCCTGCCGGGGGAGGGCCGCTGGGGCACCGTCCTGCTGATGGACGGCAACGTCGGCATCGGTGGCGACCCGTTCGCCCTCCTCACCCGCCTACGCACCCTGGTCGCGCCCGGCGGGCGCCTCTTGGCCGAGCCCGCACCGCACGACGCGGACGAGCGCTTGACCGTCCGGGTCGAGGACGTCCACGGCCGGCACGGCCGCCCCTTCCCCTGGGCCCGCCTCGACGCCACCGCCCTGCTGCGCACCGCCGCGGCCACGGGGTGGATCCCCACCGGCCGGTGGACCGACGCGGGCCGCCAGTTCGTGGAACTGCAGCGTCCTCGGCCCCGGCACCACGATGAGCACCCGACGGCCACCGGAAGGCCCGGACACTCATGAGCGACACTGCTCCCGCACAGCATCAGTCGCCGCAACCGCTGTCCGGTCGACCCGCGGTATCCGTGAACGGCACGCCGGCCCGTATCCGCACCATCGCCGTCGTGGTCCTGCTCGCCGCACTGACCGCTGTCGTCATCGGCACCCTCCGCACCGGCGACAGCCGGAGCGACCCCGGGCAGCTCGCGGTCGGATACTCGCTCGCCTGGACGCTGTTCGCGGCCTCGGCATGGGCCGTTCGCAAGGTCCCGGCACGCGCCGCGACCGGGCTGGTCATCGCCGGCGCGGCCGCCGTGGCGCTGGCCGGGCTCGCCGCACCGCCACGCACCAGCACCGACATGTACCGCTACGCCTGGGACGGCCGCGTACAGGCCGCCGGGATCTCTCCATACGCCTATCCGCCCGCCGCACCCGAACCGGCCAAGCTGCGGGACGACTGGCTCTTCCCCGCCGGTGGTTCCTGCCAGGGCTGGGGGCTGACCTCGACGGACAGCGGTCTGTGCACCCGTATCAACCGACCCACCGTGCCCACCATCTACCCGCCCGTCGCCGAAGCCTGGTTCGTCACCGTCCATGTCCTCTCTCCACCCGGCAGCCGCCACAAGCCGCTCCAAGCAGGCGGTGCCGTACTGGCGTTCGGCACCACCGCCACCCTCCTCGCGGTGCTGCGCCGACGAGGTGATCCCCGCCAGGCCCCGGCCCGCACCGCACTGTGGGCGTGGTGCCCGGCCGTCCCCCTCGAGGCGGTCAACAACGCCCACATCGACACCCTCGGTGTCCTGCTCACCGTGCTCGCCCTGGGCACCGCCACAGCGGGCGCCCGTCGTGGAGGGCTGCTCGGCGCGGCCGTGGCCGTCAAACTGCTGCCCCTGCTGACGGTGCCCGGCGCGCTGTCCGGCGAGCGCGGTCCTGCCTGCGTCCTGTGCACGCTGACGGCGACGGCCGCCGTCGTCGTGCTCAGCTACCTGCCGTACGTCGCCGCGTCGGGCACGGGCGTCCTGGGCTACCTGCCCGGCTACCTGCAGGAGGAGGGCTACGAACCCGGCGATGTGCACCGGTTCGCCCTGCTGCGTCTGCTGCTCCCGGACAGCACCGCAGGAGTGGTCGTGCTCGTGCTGCTCGCACTGCTGGCCCTGTACGTATGGTGGCGCGGCGACCCGGCCCGCCCCTGGCGCGGCGCCCTGCTGCTGACCGGTACGGCGCTGCTGCTCGTCTCACCCAACTACCCCTGGTACTCGCTGCTCGTCGTCGGCCTCGTCGCGCTCGACGGTCGCTGGGAGTGGCTGGCCGTCACCGTCGCCGGCAGCGTCCTCTATCTCGGGGGCGGTCTGCTGCCCGGCATCCCCCTCCAGGCGTGCGCGTACGGCACGGCCGCCGTGTGCGTCGTGGTCGGGGCGTGGCTGCGCGCTGCCCCGGCACGACAACTTCTGAGCAGGCGTCGATCGCGCATCTGACGTACCTGCAATCCAAGTTGCGCCGTCGGAATGAGCGCGAGCGTGCTTCTTCGATTGCTTCTCGGCCAGGCCCTCCCCCGGCCGTCGACACGGGGTCTTCACTCGTTTGGGTGGTACACCAATCTGGGGCCGCCCCGGCGGCGAATGCCTCACGTGAAGAAGTTCAGCAAGGAGCGACTGACACGCGGTGGACTCGGCGCGGTGTCCGGCCTGTTGGCGGCGTTCGCCGCCCTCGGGGTGGCGGAGGTCGTCGCCGGGGTGGTGCGGCCGCAGGCCGGGCCGGTGCTCGCGGTGGGCGGGGCGGCGATCGACCGTACCCCCGCCGCCGTGAAGGACTGGGCGATCCGGTCGTTCGGCAGCGACGACAAGCTGATGCTGCAGCTGGGCATCCTCCTCGTCCTGGGCGCCCTGGCCGTCGCGTTGGGACTGCTGGGCCTTCGGCACCGGCCGGCGGGAGCGATCGGCGTTCTCCTGTTCGGTGTCGTCGGTGCGGTGGCGGCACTGACCCGGCCGGACACCGGCGGTGTACCGGATGTGCTGCCGTCCTTGGCGGGAGCGGCAGCCGGGGGCTCGCTGCTGTACGTCCTCACCGGGCGCCTGACCCTCGCGTCCGGCCCTGCGCCGGATACCGCTGGGGCTCCCGGGTGGGACCGGCGTGGTTTCCTGACGGCCGCGGCTGCCGCTGCCGCCGCTTCCACCGCCGCCGGAGCGCTCGGGCGGGGTCTGGCCGCGTCCAATGGCAAGGAGGCGGCGGCATCCCGTGCGGCCGTCGTGCTGCCCGCGCCCGCGTCGCCCGCGACCCCGGTGCCACGCGGGGCGGCACTGCGCATCCCCGGCGTCAGCCCGTTCGTCACGTCCAACCAGGACTTCTACCGGGTGGACACCGCACTGGTGGTGCCGAAGGTGGACGCCGACCGGTGGCGGTTGCGTCTCCACGGGAAGGGCGTCGCCGCGCCGCTCGACCTGACCTTCCGGGACCTGTTGCGACGGGAGCTGATCGAACGGGACATCACGCTGACCTGCGTCTCCAACGAGGTCGGCGGGCCGTACGTCGGCAATGCCCGGTGGATCGGGGCGCCTCTGGACGACCTGCTGCGTGAGGCGGGTGTGCGACCCCCGTCCCAGGGCGGTCCGGCGGATCAACTGGTGTCCCGGTCGGTGGACGGGATGACCATCGGGACTCCGGTCGAGGACGTGATGGACGGCCGCGACGCGATGCTCGCGGTCGGCATGAACGGTGAACCGCTGCCGCTCGAGCACGGCTTCCCGGTCCGCATGGTCGTTCCCGGCCTGTACGGATACGTCTCGGCGTGCAAATGGATCCAGGACATCGAACTGACCACCTTCGACGCCTACGACCCGTACTGGGTGAGACGGAACTGGGCACGCGAGGCCCCCGTCAAGACCCAGGCCCGCATCGACACGCCCAAGCCGTTCGCCCGCCCGAAGGCCGGGACGGTGACCGTCGCGGGTGTCGCCTGGGCTCAGCACCGGGGCATCGACCGCGTCGAGATACAGGTCGACGACGGACCGTGGCAGGACGCCGACCTCGCCGCCCAGGCAGGTCCCGACACATGGCGCTTGTGGTCCTGGTCCTGGAAGGCAATCCCGGGATCCCACACTCTCACCGTCCGTGCCACTGACGGCGCCGGCCGGGTCCAGACCGCCGATCGTGCCCGCACCGTCCCCGACGGGGCCGGCGGCCGGCATTCGGTGGTGATCACCGTGGACTGACCAAGTGGCCGTTGACGCCCGCCCCGCAACCCGTCGGCCGGTCGGGCCGGCACTCCCCAGAAGCAGCAAGCAGCAAGCAGCAAGCAGCAAGCAGCCAAGGAGAAACCTGATGAACACCCTGCGCCTTCGTCGTGCCGCCATCGCGGCGACCGCTGCCGCCGTACTGCCGTTCGCACTGACCGCCTGCGGCGACGACGGCAAGGACAACGCCTCCGACACCTCCTCCAGCACTGCCCCGTCCAACGCGGCCGAGGACGGCTCCGCGAGTGACGACCCTGGTGACTCGATGGCCATGGACAAGCCCTTCGGCACCGCGTGTTCCGCGGTGCCCCAGGACGGCGCCGGCAGCTTCGGCGGAATGGCCAAGGACCCCGTGGCGACGGCCGCGTCCAACAACCCGGCCCTGTCCACGCTGGTGGCGGCCGTGAAGAAGGCCGGTCTGGTGGACACCCTGAACAACGCCCAGGGCATCACCGTCTTCGCGCCCACCAACGATGCCTTCGCGAAGATCCCCAAGGCCGACCTCGACAAGGTCCTCAACGACAAGGCCACCCTCACCAAGATCCTGACCTACCACGTCGTCGGACAGAAGATCGCGCCCGCTCAACTGGCGAACGGCTCTTTCGCGACCCTGGAGAAGGGCAAGGTGACCACCTCCGGCACCGGTGAGGACTACGTCGTCAACGACACCTCGCGTGTGGTGTGCGGCAACGTCTCCACCGCCAACGCCACCGTCTACATCGTCGACACGGTCCTGATGCCGAAGTAACGGGCGGCCGGGCCGGTCATGACGTCGGCCGGCCCGGAAGGACACAGAAGACCGGGCCCGGGGAAGGACGACGGCTGTGTGCGTCCAGGGGCCCGCACACACCTTCCCCGGCGCCCGTTCCGCCTCTTTCGACGGCAAGGACGACCTGGTCCGGCGCCTGCATCGAGGCGGCGGACCAGGAGATCAGGGACCGGATCACCGCCGCCGAGGCGGGAATCGGCTCGCCTTCCGACTTCCTCGCCGCCGTCGCGTACGGCATCGGCGAGGAGGTCTGCGGTTCCGGGTTCCGGGGCGGTCCGTTCATCAACGCCACGGCCGAGTACCCGGACCGCGAGAGCCCGGTCCACCAGGCGGTGCCGCGGCACCGCCTGATTCCGGCACCACGCGAGGCGTCCCGGCCTCCTCCCACGGGTGGGGAAGAGGCCGGGACGCCGGGGTGGATCAGCGGGTGGTCGCCGCGGCCTTCTCGATGAGGCGCGTCACGGCCCCGGGGTCGGTCACGTGGACGGCGTGCGGGCCGTCGACCTCGATGGTGCGGGCGTGGGCGCGCGCCGCCATGAACCGCTCGGCGGCCGGGGGTATCGTCCGGTCGGCGCGGGCGACGAGGTACCAGGAGGGGATGGTCTTCCAGGCCGGAGCCTCCGCCGAGGGCTCGCCGACCGCCTGCGCGGTGATGGGGCGCTGCGTGGCGGCGAGTGCGGCGGCCTTGCTCCTGCTGACGCGGTTGCTCAGGAAGACGTCGCGGAACTTGTCGGGCTTGATGTAGAGGTCCACCCCGGTGCCGCCGTCGGCCTGGGTGAAGGGGACGGCGTTCAGGGCGGTGGGCACGGGAGCGTTCGGGTCGTCGCTGAGGTGGCTGCCGGGGAACCTGCCCACCAGGTCGGCGATGCTCTCGCCCTTGTCGGGAGCGAATGCGGCGACGTAGACGAGGGCCTTGACGTTGTCATTGCCGGTGGCGGCACCGGTGATGACGGCGCCGCCGTAGGAGTGGCCGACCAGGACCACCGGACCCTTGATCGTCTTGAGGTAGTCGGCCAGGTAGGCGGCGTCGCTGCCCAGGCCGCGCAGCGGGGTCGCGGGGGCGGCGACCGGGTAGCCGTCCGCCTGCAGGCGCTTGGCGACACCGGTCCAGCCGGCGGAGTCCGCCCAGGCGCCGTGGACGAGGACGACGGTCGGCTTGGGCGCGGGCTTGCCCGCCGGCTTCCCGTGCCCGTCCTGGGTGGCGGAAGCGGTCGTGGCCAGTCCGGCGGCCAGGGCGAGGCCCACCGCGCCGACGACGGCGAGACGGACACGGCGGACGGGGCGGCGGTGAGACATCGTTTCTCCAACGGTGACGCGGGGCAGCGGCTGAACTCGATAGATAGAACGTTCTATCTACCGAGAATCTAATGCGGAGTCGTCCCCGAAGGCAACGCGGTGCGGTGAGCGCTGGGTCACATCACGGAGAGTGCGTGTTCCTCCGGCGGGGAATGCGACCGGACGTCGCGGCCTGCGCTCTGCCACCGGCCGGTCAGCCGGCACCGATCTCGTCGTCGGCGATCCAGTTCCCGTGGAAGCCGAAGGGCACGCGACGGGGCAGGTGCACCCTGGCGACCGGGGCGGCGGTGATGTCGGCCGCGTCGAGCACGACCAGTTCGGCCCGGTTCACGCCCGCGTCGTGGACGACCGAGAGGATCCAGCCGTCGTCCTCGCCCGCGACGTCCGGGCGCGGCACGAAGGCGGGTTCCATGGTGACCCGGCCCGGCCCGTGGTCGTGCGTCGTGGTCTCCCCGGTGCGGGTGTCGACCTTGACCAGCGGTCCCGCGCCGAACCCCTCGGTGCGGCTGCGTTCCACATCGTCGGTGATCATCAGTCCGTGCGCGCCGAAACCGGCGAACCATCCGTAGCGGTGCGGGCGACCGGTCAACGCGCGGTCGATGCGGGGGAATTCGACACGGTACTCGCTGATCGCCTCTTCGTTGACGGTGCCCAGGGCGGGATTCACCGTCCAGCGCACCAGCGTCGGCTCGGCGTCGCCGGGCCCCAGCACATCGCGGGCGAACATCTCGTCGTACCGGATGACGTCCATGGTCAGCGAGCCGTCGGCGTCGTCGAAGGCGTTGAGGACGTGGAAGACGAAGCAGAGCGGCGTCTCGACCCAGCGGACCTGGTCGGCCGTCCCGCCGACGGGCAGGACTCCGAGCCGCGGAGTGTGCCGGTCGTCCCAGGTGTACGGCAGGTTGGAGACCGGTTCACCGGCCCGCGCGCGCCGCTTGGCGGCGGCCACGGTGACCGGGAGGTCGAGCACCACGACGCGGGTCTCGGTCAGCGCCATGTCGTGGACCATCGGCCCGTCGGCGGCCTCGATGTCGGCGGAGTGCCTGGCCGTGCCGTCGGCGCCGATGACGACGTACCGGACGGACCCGAAGCGCGGGTTGTAGGTCATGGCGTGCATGTCGCCGGTCGCGGGGTCGGTCTTCGGGTGGGCGGTGAAGCCGCGGCTGAGTGCTCCCTCGCAGTCCCAGACGGCCATCGGGGCGAGATCGGGGCAGATCTGCACCGGCGGGCTGCCGGCCTCCACGAGGGTGAGGATGCGTCCGGCGTGGCTCACGACGTTGGTGTTCGGCGAACCGCGCTCGCTCGTGACGAACCGGCTGCGGTACCACTCGGCCTCGCCGTCGCGCAGCCGGATGCCGTGCACCAGCCCGGCTCCGGTGAACCAGTGGTGGGTGGCCGGGTCCGCGTCGCCCCGCGGGTTCGGTCCGATGCGCAGGTAGCGGCCGTTCAGATCGCACGGCAGCTCGCCTGTGACGGGCAGGCCGGTGGCGGTCACTTCCTCTGCCAGGGGCGCGTAGTTGCCTTCGAGGTAGCGGTTCGCCTGATCCGCTCCGCTCATCGCGCCGCCTTCCCGTCGGGGCCGTCCTGCTCTGTGCCGGCGGGACGGAGGGCCTGCTCGGACCAGACGGTCTTGCCGCACTTCGCGTAGCGGGCGCCCCACCGTTCCGCGACCTGGGCGATCAGGAAGAGGCCGCGGCCGCCTTCGTCGGTCGTCCGGGCGTGCCGCATGTGGGGGGAGGTGCTGCTGCCGTCGAAGACCTCGCAGCTGAGCGTGCGGTCGCGGATGAGGCGCAGCCGGACGGGGTCAGAACCATAGCGGATGGCGTTGGTGACCAGCTCGCTGACGACCAGCTCCGTGGTGAAGGCGAGGTCCTCCAGTCCCCAGGAGGCCAGTTGCCGGGCCGCCTTGGACCGGGCCGACGCGACGGCCGCGGGGTCCTTGGGGATGTCCCAGCACGCGACGTGCTCCTCCCCCAGGGCGCCCGTCCGGGCCAGGAGGAGCGCCACGTCGTCGGCCGGCCCGCGGTCCGCGAGGCCGGTGACGGCGGCCTCGCACTGTTCCTCCAGCGGTGCCCCGGGAGTGGCGAGGGCGTCGAACAGGTGCCGGAGGCCGCGGTCCGTGTCGAGCGAGGGGCTCCGGATCAGGCCGTCGGTGTAGAGGGCGAGGACGCTCCCTTCCGGTACCGGGAAGCAGGCGGACTCGAAGGGCAGACCTCCGAGTCCGAGGGTCTGGACGGCGGCGCGGAGGCGTCCCATGGTGGCGGCGGCGTGGATGCCGTGGCCGACGACGTCACCGACGACGAGGGCGACACGGGCTCCGGAGAGCGGCAGGACGTCGAACCAGTCGCCGCCCACGCCGGCTTCCGCGTCGGCGGGCAGGTAGCGGTAGGCCGCCTCGACGGCGTTCTGCGCCGGCAGGTCCACCGGGAGCAGGCTGCACTGGAGGGCCAGTGCGGCTGCGTGTTCGTGGCTGTAGCGGCGGGCGTTGTCGATGCAGACCGCGGCGTGCGCGGCCAGTTCCTCCGCGAGGTCCACGTCGGCGGGCTCGAACGGCCCGGAGTCCCGTGAGCGCCCGAACGTGGCCGCTCCCAGGGTGGTGCCGCGCGAGCGGATGGGCACGGTCATCAGGGAGTGGATGCCGAGGCGGCGCTCGTGCGCGCCGCGGACCGGATCGTCGGCGGTCCGGCGGGGGTCGGCGGGGTCCACGTGGGAGATGAGCGACGGTACGCCGCCGGCGATCGCACGAGCGGTGGGCGACCGCGCAGGATACGCGCAGGGCCCGCCCGGCGGGACGGGCGGCGGGACGTCGCCGCGGGTGGAGCGGTAACCGGCCGAGCGGAGCGTCGCGGCGGTGGCGGCGCTGACCGGGCCCGGCGGTGCCTCCTTGCCGCGCAGGACCGCGTCGAGGAGGTCGACGGTGACGTGGTCGGCGAGCCCGGGGACGGCGGCGTCGGCCAACTCCTGGGCGGCGTCGGCGACGTCGAGGGTGTTGCCCATGCTCTTGCGGGCCTCGTTCAGGAGCGTCAGCTTGTGCTGGGCGCGGTGGAGGTCGGTGGTGGACAGGACGATGTAGCAGGCGCCGAGGGGTCGCCCGTCCTCGGCTTCCAGGCGAAAGCACGAGGTGGAGTAGGCCACTTGGTCGGGGTCCGCGAGGACGCGCCCGAGGTACTTGCGGCCCGAGGAGGGAATCCCGGTCTCCAGGACCCGGCATATCTCGGCCTGGGTGCGCTCCACGTCCAGTCCGGGCAGGACGTCCGCCGGGAGCCGGCCGAGGAACCGCTCCCGGGGGACCCCGCACATGTGCTGCATGGCGTCGTTGACCCAGGTGAAGCGCAGTCGGGTGTCGAGTACGGCCATGCCGACGGGGGCGGTGGAGGTGATCCCCTCCAGCAGGGAGCGGCCGGCCCGGGACCACCAGGTACGGGTGGTGTCGGCCGCGAGGATCAGGCGCATGGCCGGCCCGCCCGGGCTGTGGACGGGCAGGATCTCGACCTCCAGGTCGAGGCGGCGGCCGTCCGCGCGGCGTACGACCTGACGGCCCTCCCATCCCCGCTCCGATCCGAGCCGTCCCGCGAGACCGGGCGCGCCTTCCCCGGGGTCCCCCGCCTCAGGATCCGCTGCACCCATGGGTGGGAGGACGTCGGTCAGGAGCCTGCCCACCGCTTCGCGGGCCGGACAGCCCAGAAGTGCCGTGGCCCCCTCGTCCCATCCCCGGATCACGGCGGCATCGTCGACCACGATCACGGCCGTCGCCGGACCGAGGGGGGTACCTGCCGCTGTGGGCGGATGTCTCGTGGGAGCACCCATGCCGGCCATCCCTTACGGCTGCGGTCCCGGCTCGGACGCACCGCTCCCATCCGGATACCGGGCTGTTTCCACAGTAACCGGGGCAAGGTCGTACGACCTGCCCTTCGCCCGCCCCGCCGGCGACGACCGGGCCGGGGACGGCCGGTGCCACGCCCGCGGCCCTTCCCGAGGTGGGGACGGAGCGGCGGTGAACCACGGGGCGGGGTCGTCCGTCATACCCACGGTCGGCGAGTCCCGAGGGGGTGGTGCGTGTGAAGCCCGCGCGTGTGGTGCGGTGGCCGGCTGCGGCGGGCGCCGTGGTCGCTGTGATCGTCGGATGCGGCACCGCGACAGGCGGCGCGGGGCCGCCAGGACCGCCGGCGCCCCCATCGGTGCTCCGCGACGACGCCGCGCTCTCGGGGGCGGCCGACGAAGTGCACGGCATCGTCCGTTCCCGTTATGAGGACTGGTACGCGGGCACTGTCCTGGATCACCGTCGCGGCGTGCTGACCGTCTACCGCAGGCCGGGAAGCGGCCTGGACGAGGCCGTTCGTTCCCGGGTGTCCGGGGTGGAGCTGGTGTTCAAGGACGCGGCGATGTCGGAGAGGGCCATGCTGGCCCTGGTCCGGAGGATCATGGCCGACGCCGGGTACTGGCGGGACCGGGGCATCCTCGTCACCGGGGCCGGACCGCTGGCGGACGGCTCGGCGGTCGCGGTGACCACCCGGGCGGGCGCGGCGGAAGAAGCGGTGCGGCTGTCCCAGCACTACGGCAGCCGTGTCGTGGTCGAGCGCGGGAGCGCGGTCGCGGTCCCCGCGCCACGTCTCACACCGCCGCCGCAGGGCCCGGCGGCCTCCCCGGGCGTCACACAACCGTGAGCTGTCCGGTCTCAAGGTATGCAGGCCGGCCCGGGGCCGGAAGTCCGTGCCGGTGCCTGGTCGGCCTGCACCCAGGCACGGGGGCCGGCGGGTCCGCGTCTCGCGGGCCGCGCCCGCCCTCGTCCGAGCCGCCGGACGCCCGCCCCACGGCGGTGGGGCGGGCGTCCGGTTCTGACCGGGATCGACTGCGATACCTCCGGGCGTCCCTGTGCTCGGTGCGCCGTGGCCGGCCGACCGGCTCAGGAAGTCCGGCAGCTCAGCGGAACTACGCCATGGACGCCGGCAGCACGAGCTCCGGGGCGAGCCGCACATGCGGACATGTGAGGGCGCCGGCCGCGCGTGCCGCCTGGTGGGGCTTGGCGATCCGGTCGAAGAGCAGGTTCACTGCCGTCAGACCCGTCTCCTGGTGGGGGGCGCGGACAGCCGTGACGGGTGCCCCGGCCAGTGGTGCCCATGCGCCAGCGTCGTAGCCGATGACGGCGACGTCCAGGGAATCCTGTGTACCGGGCCCGGCGGCGAAGACCCGGGTCGTACCGACCGCCAGGCTGCCGTTGGTGCAGTAGAGGGCGTCCGGGCGTTCTTCCTGCGGCCTTTGAGCGATGGCCTCGGCGCACGCGATTCCCGCGTTCAGTGACCCGTCGGCCGCACGGATGACCTCCAGGGCGATGCCGGGTGCGGCGCCGAGCGCGCCGACCGCACCGCGGAGTTGGTCCTGGACGTGCCAGGCGCCGAGGTCATCCGACACGAAACCGAGCCGCCTCCGGCCCTGCCCGACGAGGTGCTCCACCGCGATGCGGCCTGCGAGTGCGTGGTCCGTGGAGACGGATGCCTGAGTGGTCGATGTCGCCGGGCGGGTGATGACCACACTGGGGATGCCGTGGGCGCGGATCCTGGAGAGTTCGGGTTCGACGTCTCCGACGGGCGCGATGATGATGCCCGCCACGCGTTGCTGTGCGAACAGCCGCAGATAGGACCGTT
The DNA here is from genome assembly GCF_900188405.1 of Actinacidiphila glaucinigra. Classification (GTDB taxonomy): domain Bacteria; phylum Actinomycetota; class Actinomycetes; order Streptomycetales; family Streptomycetaceae; genus Actinacidiphila; species Actinacidiphila glaucinigra. The sequence goes on from NZ_FZOF01000013.1 coordinate 85,370, forward strand.
CGCCCTCTTCGGTGCTCCCATTCGCCATGAGGAGGTGCATGCCCTCATGCGCGATCCGCCGCTCGATGGCGTGGGTGGTCTCGGATGCCCCCGCGCTGACGAGGTCAGCCGCGATGTATCCGATCACGGGATTCGTTCCGGTGCGCAGCGTGCGGGCCGCGTGGTTCGGGACGAATCCGAGGGCTTCCACCGCCTGGCGAACGCGTTCGCGGGTGGCGCCGGTGAGTTTGCCGGGGTGGTGGAAGAAGTTCGAGACCGTCGAGGCGGACACGCCGGCTGCGGCGGCCACGTCGCGGATGGTCGTCTGGCTCAGCCGGTTCTCCCGGGTCTCGAGGCGGTGGTCTGGGGTCGGCGGGGCGTCGCGGGCGGTGGACGGAGGCGTCCGGTTCCGCCGGCGGCACTCCGGCGGGACCGCATGAGGCTCGTCGCGCTTCACCAGGGCGTGGCCTCATGCGGTTCCGGCGGTACGGCGGTCCGGTTTCCGGTGGCTACCGCGCCGGGTGTACGTCCCGTGCGACGAAGACGTACGTTCCCGAAGGCACGTGGTAGACCGCCCGGTCGCCCTCGACGCGCCGGAAGGTCGCCCCCTTCGGGACGTCGTGCGGTGCGCGGCCGCCCTTGGGGACCCGGACTTCGGCGGTGGTGTTCGGGGGCACGTCGACCTTCAGCCGGAAGGTGCCCTTCTTCAGGGTCCATTCGGAGGCGACCCGTCCTTGGGGGGTCTGGTAGCTGCCTGCGACGTGGGTGAGGTCTCCGACGATGCGCGGGTCGATGACCAGGTACCGGTAGCCGGCGGTGCCGCGGGCCTGACGGATGCCGGCCAGTCCGCTGTGGAACCACTCCTCGATCTGCAGGAGGATCATGTGGTTCTTGGAGTTGCCCATGTCCCACTGCTCCGGGTGGGTGGTGAGCCCCTGCGGGTTCGCGGTGGTCGGTGCCATGAAGAACCCGTAACTCGGCCGGGTGTCTTCCTGCAGCGCGTCCCACAGGACGTCGTCGCGGCCCCCGTCCATCAGGGCCCGGACGATCGGGGCGAGGCCGATGGTGCCGCCGCTGAAGTGCGGGCCGCCGCCGAACGGCTGGAAGGCGTGGACGAGTTCGACCAGCGCGTCCAGCACTCGCCGGCGTTCGCCCTCGGGGACCAGGCCTTCGTCGAGGGCGAGGGCCTGGGCGGCCTGGGAGGCACCTGTGGTGCCCGCGTCGCCCTGGGCGGTGTAGCGGCCGAGGGCCGTGTTGTAGAAGGCGTCGTTGAACGCGGTCTTGATGTTGGAGGCGAGGCTCCGGTATTCGAGGGCGTCGGCGTGGCGGCCGAGGAGGTCGGCCATCTTCGCCATGCGGTCGGCGATCTGGTGGTAGCCCCACGTTCCCGTGATACGGCCCGAGGTGTTCTCGGCGGCGATCCAGTCGGCAAGGGCGGCGTCCACGATGTAGGCGTCGGCGCCCGTGCCCGCCTTCTGCGTCCGGATGTAGTCCATGAACGCCTGCATCTGCGGGTAGTACCGCGCCATGGTCTGGGTGTCGCCGTAGACCTCGTAGAGGAACCACGGCACGAGGATGATCCCGTTGCCCCAGTTGATCTCGTCGCCGAACCGGCCGGTGTAGCCCCAGTCGTACACGGGTGCCTTGAGGGCGACGTTGCCGATGTTGTCGCCTGCCTTGGACTGGCCCTCGGCCAGGTGGCGCTCCATGGTGCGCAGGTACGCGTTGTAGCCGAAGTTGCGGTGCAGGGACCCGAAGGGCTGGAGGTAGTCCGCGGGGTAGGCCAGCTTCTCCCGGCCGGGGCAGTCGGTGAAGGTGGACATCATGTTGCTCATGATCGAGTACCGCGACATGCGGTGGATCCGGTTGACGCGGTCGTTGGAGGTCGTGACGGTGCCCGCGGTGGGGGTGGCCGCGTGGAGCTGCAGGCCGGTGATGGTCTCGGCGGTCGGGGTGTAGCCCTCGGGCAGGCCGGTCACCTGGACCCACTGCATGCCGAAGTAGTTGAAGCGGGGGTGCCACGTCTCGCCGTGCCGGTTGCCGCGGGTGGTGTAGGTGGCGAACACATTGGTGCCGCGGCTGCTGCCGCCGCCCATGATGGAGGCCTGGTTGACGGTGCCGTCCGCGGCAAGCGACTCGGCAGGCTTCATGGTGATGGTCGTTCCTGCCGGGACCTTCCCGTCCACGGCGAGCTCCGGCCAGCCGGCGATGTTCTGCCCCAAGTCAAAGACCCACACCCCCGGGGTCGGCTGGGTGATGCCGACGGGGTGGATCCGGTCGGTGACCTTCACCGGCTCGCCGACGCGCCACACGAGCTCGGTCGTCAGGTTCGGGGGCGGCGCGATGCCCGCGCGTGCCCATCCGGCGGCGCTGCCGTCGCGGCGCGTGGCCGTGGGAGACAGGTCGGCACCGGGGGCGTTCCATCCGGGCTGTTCGCGGCGGGCGTCGTAGTCGGACCCGGAGTACCAGTTGTCGGTGGTGGTCGGGCCGAGGGAGGTCTTCCAGGAGTGGTCGGTGACGATCGTCTGGACCGAGCCGTCGGCCTTGGTCACCTCCAGGCGGGCGATCAGCCGGGGGGAGACGGCGGCCCCGGCGCTGGGGTCGGTGCCGGCCAGGGAGTTCCCCGAGCCGGTGACGGTCACGGCGGCCGCGTGCTGCTTGGTCAGGGCCGGAGTGAAGGTGATGCCGGTCCCGTCGGCGCCGGCCGTGCCGATGTCGGTGATCGTGCGCGGCTCCAGGCGGTCGCCGCCGTCGCCGGTGTCGATGTTGATCGTGCCGCCCACGTGGTAGCCGCTCACGCTGCTCAACTGGACCGCGGTGTCCCCGGGTGCGGCGGGGGCGGCCAGGGTGCCGTTGCCCTTGAACTGGCTCTGCCACCAGCCGTAGGGCGCGGTGCGGCCGGTGGCCGGGTTGGTGACGGAGCGGGTGACCAGGGCCTGGCCGTGGCCCACTTCGACGCCGAGGGTGTTGGCTCCGGAGCGGATGAGGCGGGTGACGTCGTACGCGCGGTATTCGACGGACAGCTGGTAGTTGGAGCTTCCCGGTGCGAGGACCTCGTCGGTGACGGCCCGTCCGTTGAGGCTGGCCTCGTGGAGACCGGCCCCGGCGATGTACAGGCGCGCCTGGACGACCTTGCCGCCCTGCCGGTTGTCGACGTCGAAGGCGCGGGCGAAGATCGGCAGAGGGTCGCCGACCTGCCGGCCGGGGTACTCGATCCACTGGGCCGGGTCCCAGTCGGTGCGCTTGAGCAGCCCCATCTCCCAGGTGGCGGGGCTGCTCCACGGCGTCACCTCGCCTCGGGTGTCCCACAGGCGCACCTGCCAGACGACGCTCTGGCGGGACCCGAGGGCCTTTCCGCGCCAGGGGATGTCGGTCTGGGCGTCGGAGAGGACCTTGCCGGAGTCCCACAGGTGGCGCCCGCGGTCCAGGTCCGCGGGGGTGGCTGCCGCGCGTACCTGGTAGGCCTTCTGGGTCCAGTTCGCCGGGGCGCCGGTGACCTGCCAGCCCAGGCGGGGAGAGGGGTCGTCGACGCCCAGGGGCTCGTCGGTGCGGCCGTCGATGCTGAGGTGTCCGACGGTCGCTTTGCCGCCGTGCGTACGGGAGGTGGTGGCGGCCGCGGGGCTGGTGACCCCGATCGGGAGGGCGAGTCCTCCCGCCCCGGCCACCATGATCCCTACGACGTGTCGGCGGCTGAGACCGCGCGGTGCTTCGGACATCGGCAAACTCCTGTCGATCAAGGCATGTCACAGGTGGTGCGCGGCGGCCGGCGCTGCTCGGTGAGGAGTCGCCTCCGGCCACCGCGTCGTGCGGAGCAGGGCGGCCGGCCCGATGCCGGACCGGCAGAAGCCTGGTCCCCGCGCGCATGGGGAGGAGCGCGCGGAGACCGGGCTGTGGGGTGTCAGCCGCGGCTGACGGTGATGTCGTACGTGCCGCCGGGAACGGTGAGCTGGGCGTAGCCGTCGGCGATGGTGCCCTGGTAGGCGTCGCAGCTTCCTGCCGTGCAGACGGTGCGGCCGTTGACGGTGACGGTGGCCTGGGCGGTGACCGGCACAGCGATCGTGCCGCTCGTGCCGGTCGGGGTCCCGGCGTGCAGGGTGAAGGCCGAGGAGTCGGACTGCCACTGAACGGCGATGTCGCCCGCGCTGGTGGGGACGGAGCCCTGGGCCCACTCGAGGTTGCCGGTGTGGGGCTTGATGCTCCAGGTGGCGTAGCCGGGGTTCACGGGGGTCACGCCGAGGACCTGCTCGGTGAGCTGGACGGTCGGTGAGGCCGCCCAGCCATGGGCGAGGCTGGCGGTGGCGCGGTTCACGCCGCCGTTGCTGTTCTTGAACTCCCAGAACGCGCCGGTGTAGAGCGGGTTGCTCCTGTCGACCATCGGGCCCCAGGTACGGCGCATCAGGTCGAAGGCACCAGTGGCGTCACCGACAGCGAAGCGTCCGGCGGTCTCCATGCCGTTGCCGAACGGCTCGATGGTGTGGCCGGTCGGGTCGACCAGCCCCGGCCCCATGATCGCGCCATATGAAGTCCACAGTGTCTTCAGCGCGTTGAGCACACTGGTGCGCCGGTCGGCCGGGACGAAGCCGTACTGCAGGGCGAGTGCGTTGGCGTCCTCGACGAGCACATTGGGCTTGGCGCTGCTCTGGCCGTAGGCGCCCAGTTGCGTGCTCCAGAGGCGGGTGTTGACGGCCTGCTTGATCGACTCCGCCTTGGCGTCATTCGCGGTGGCGTTGCTCGCGGAGCCGACCTGCCTCTCCAGCCAGGCCATCTCCTTGAGCAGGATGTAGTAGTCGATGCTGTACTTGGTGACCTCGCCGCTCTGACTGGCCTGCCAGTAGTCACGGTCGTTCGACGCGACCAGACGGTTGGCGGTCAGGAACCGGTCGTTGTAGGCGAGCTCCGCACGCAGGTCGGACAGGACGCTCGTGATGTAGTTCCGGTCCCCGGTGTACCGGTAGTAGTCGATCGCGGCGCGTGCGCCGTAGCCCGAGTAGTTGTTGGAGTAGAACAGGGGCGATCCGGCCGGGTTGCTGCCCTTGCTGAAGTCCGGCGAGCCGGGGATGGCCCCGTCGGAGCGCTGGGCGGCCAGCAGCACGTTCAGGGACGACTTGACGTAGTCGGCGCCCGCGTCGCCGAGAGTGGAGATCGCGGTCGGTCCCTGGACCAGAAGATCGCCGGTCCAGATGCTGCGGTCGCGCTTGGCGCCGTCGTAGATCCGCTTGTCCGCCAGGCCGTTCAGCCCGGCCGGCTTCAGGTTCAGCTGCAGCGTGTACGCGCCGGAGTACCACATCCTGTTGAGCTGGTCGTCGCTGGACATGAACCAGCCCTTGTAGTCCGCGGCGGTGGCCCGGACGCCCTGGAAGGTGACCCCTGCCGCGGAGAGCGAGACGCTGCCCGGCGAGGTCAGAGTGAGCAGGACGAAGCGGAAGCCGCCGTGGTAGGAGCCGGAGGTCCGGCCCGTTCCCGTGGGCCGCAGCGTGTCGATGCCGCCGACGCCCGCCAGGCCGCGGGACTCGTCCGAGCTCGGCGCTCCCGGGGCACCGACCGCCCTGGTTTGCGTTGTCAGGCTCCGGGTCAGGGCGGGCGTGACGGTGACCCGCCTGGTGGAGGTGTCGAACGCGGTGATGGTCCGGGCCTGGGCGGTCGTGCCGGTGCCGAAGGTGATCGTGTTGCCGACTTCGAGGTTCGCCGTCGACGCGACGGTGACCTGCGTGGCCCCGGAGGAAGCCGCGGCGGACACGGTGGTCGACGCAGGCGTGCGGATGTACTGGCGGGCCTCTGCGGTGGCCAGCGACAGGGTGGGGCTGCCGGTGCGGGCGGTGACGTCGATGTAGGGAGTGCCGGCGACGTTCTTGCCGAAGTCCAGGAGGACCGACGCCGGGGCGCCGCCGGCTGCCGTTGTCAGGGTCGTCGCGCTGCCCTGACCCGTGACCAGGGTGTTCGGGTTGGTCACGCTGCCCCGGGTTTCCACATCGGCCGGGAGTACCTGCGCGGTGGCCGGACCCAGTACATAGGACTGCCAGTCGGGGTTCTGCGGGGGCGCGGCCTCGGCTTGCACCGCGGCGGAACCCATGGTGGTCAGCAGCGCCACGGCCGCGATCACGCGTGAGCGTCTGAAGGTGCGGAGGAACCCGCCCCTGCGGTTGCGTCTGTTCAGCACGATGGTGTGGTCTCCCTCGAAGAGGCGTTCGGGAACGCGGGGCTGAGCGGCCGGGGCTACCGCCCCGGCCGTGGGGACTGTCAGCGCTGATCGAGTGGTGCCGGCGGGGCCTGGTCTCCGCGCGCATGGGGAGGAGCGCGCGGAGACCGGGCTGTGGGGTGTCAGCCGCGCCTGACGGTGATGTCGTACGTGCCGCCGGGAACGGTGAACCGGGCGTAGCCGTCGGTGACGGTGCCCTTGTAGGCGGTGCAGCCGCCGCGGGTGTACACGGTGCGTCCGTTGATCTTGACGGTGGACCTGCCGGTGACCGGGACGGCGATCGTGCCGGTGGTGTCGCGGGGCGTGCTGGCGTGGAGGGTGAACTTCGAGGCGTTGGCCTTCGACTGCCAGTTCACCGCGATGTCGCCGTACTGGGTCGGGACGGAGCCCTGGGCCCACTTGAGGTCGCCGGTGTGGGGCTTGATGCTCCAGGTGGCGTAGCCGGGGTCGACCGGGGTGACGCCGAGGACCTGCTCGGTGAGCTGGACGGTCGGTGAGGCCGCCCAGCCGTGGGCGAGGCTGGCGGTGGCGCGGTTGACGCCGCCGTCGTTGTTCTTGAACTCCCAGAACGCGCCGGTGTAGAGGGGGTTGCTCTTGTCGACCATGGGTCCCCAGGTGCGGCGCATCAAGTCGAAGGCGCCGCCCGCGTCACCGACGGTGAAGCGTCCGGCGGTCTCCATACCGTTGCCGAACGGCTCGATGGTGTGGCCGGTGGGGTCGACCAGACCCGGGCCCATGATCGCGCCGTACGGTGTCCACAGCGTCTTCAGGGCCTTCAGGACGCTGTCGCGTCGTTCGGCGGGGACGAAGCCGTACTGCAGGGCGAGGGCGTTGGCGTCCTCGACGAGTACGTCGGGGTGGACGCTGCTCTGGCCGTAGGCGCCCAGTTGCGGGTTCCACAGCGTGGCGTTGACGGCTTCCTTGATCCGGTCGGCCTTGGCGTCGTGCTCGTCGGCGATGGTGGCGGAGCCGACCTGCCGCTCGAGCCAGGCCATCTCCTTGAGCAGGATGTAGTAGTCGATGCTGTACTTGGTGACCTCGCCGGTCTGGCTCGCCTGCCAGTAGTCGCGGTCGTTGGACGCCACGAGGTGGTTGGCGGTCAGGGACCTGTCGTTGTAGGCGAGTTCCGCGCGCAGGGCGGGCAGGATCTTGGTGATGTAGTCCTTGTCGCCGGTGTAGCGGTAGTAGTCGATGGCGGCGCGTGCGCCGTAGCCGGAGTAGTTGTTCGAGTAGAACAGGGGCGATCCGGCGGGGTTGCTGCCCTTGCGGAAGTCCGGCGAGCCGGGGATGGCCCCGTCCGCGCGCTGGGTGGCGAGCAGCACGTCGATCGAGGACTTGACGTAGTCGGCGCCCTCGTCGCCGAGGGTGCTGATGGCGGTGGGTCCCTGGACGAGCAGGTCACCGGTCCAGATGCTGCGGTCGCGCTTGGCGCCGTCGTAGATCCGCTTGTCCGCCAGGCCGTTCAGCCCGGCGGGCTTCAGGTTCAGCTGCAGCGTGTAGGCACCCGAGTACCACATCTTGTTGAGCTGGTCGTCGTCGGACAGGAACCAGCCCTTGTAGTCGGCGGGGGTGACCCGGACGCCCTGGAAGTCCACGCCGGCGGCGGAGATGGAGATGCTGCCGGGCGAGGTCAGGGTGAGCAGGGCGAAGCGGAAGCCGGGGTGGTAAGCGGCGGAGATCCGGCCCGTGGCGGTGGGCTGAAGCGTGTCGATGCCGCCGACGCCCGCCAGGCCGCGGGACTCGTCCGAGCTCGGCGCTCCCGGAGCGCTGACGGCCGCGGTCTGGGCCGGGACGTCGCCGCTCAGGGAGGGCTGGAAGGAGACGGTCTTGGCAGCGGCGTCGAAGGCGGTGACCGTACGGGTCTGGGCGGTCGTGCCGGTGCCGAAGGTGATCGTGTTGCCGACTTCGAGGTTCGCCGTCGACGCGACGGTGACCTGCGTGGCCCCGGAGGAAGCCGCGGCGGACACGGTGGTCGACGCAGGCGTGCGGATGTAGCGCCGCGCTTCGGAGGTGGCCAGCGACAGGGTGGGGGTGCCTTCGACGGCGGTGATGTCGAAGTAAGGGGTGCCCGCGATGTCCTTGCCGAAGTCCAGGAGAACCGACGCCGGCGCGCCGCCGGCGACCGTCGTCAGGGTCGTCGCCTTCGGCTTGCCCTTGTCCTTGTCCTTGCCCTTGCCGCTCACGAGGGTCTTGGGGTGGGTGACGTCGCCACGGGTCTCCACGTCGACCGGCGTGACCTGAGGGGTGGACGGGGCCAGGACGTAGGAGTGCCAGTCGGGGTGCTTCGGCGTCGACGCCTCGGCCTGGACACCGACCGATCCCACGGTCGCGAGCACTGCCACGGCCACGACGAGGCGTGAGCGCCTCAGGCCGCGGGAGGTGCCGCCGAACTCGGAAGTGAATCGTTTCAACATAAGGGTGTGGTCTCCCTTGGAAGAGGTGTACGGAAAAAGTGCCTACCTGGCCGGGGTGAAGGAGCCTTCGCCCCGGCCGGGGTCTGTCAGGAGCCGGACGTGTAGTCGGCGTCCATGGCCTGGAGGACCTTGTCCGGCGTGGACTGGTCGCTGAAGATCTCCTGCAGGCCGCTGAGCATGGACTGCTGCACCTTGGGGTTGGGCCAGAGCTGGTCCATGAAGGGCACGGTGCGGTCGTCGTTGACGAACGTGGACAGCTCGGTCAGCGACGCGTCGGGGGTGAAGCCGGTGTCCGGCCGGGTCGGGAGGCCGCCTTGCGTCGTGACGAAGAGGTTCATGCCCTCGGGCGACATGACGAAGTCGACGAACTTCAGCGCGAGTTCCTTGTTCCTGGCCTTCGCGTTGACTCCGTAGCCGGTGCCCCCCGCGGCCGGCATGAGGAACTCCGAGGGGGTGTCGGTGGCCGGCAGTGCCCTGAGGGTGAACTTTCCGTTGGGGTTCTTGCCCTTGAGCAGGGCGATGACCCAGTTGCCCTGGATGATGCCGAGGGTCTTGCCCGTGGCGGCGAGTTCCTGGCCGGCCTCGTAGCTGGTGCCCAGGGGGTCCTTCTGGAAGCAGCCGGCCTTGTCCATCTGCTGGTACTTGGCCATGGCGGTGGTCCACGGCGAGTCCGCGAAGGTGGCCTGGCCCGCCTGCATCTTCTTGTCGAAGTCGGGGTCGGGGCCGTAGACGGTGGTGGCGGCCAGGGCGTAGAGGACGATCTGGGTGACCCAGTTGTCCTGGATGCCCAGAGCGAAGGCGGGGGTGCCCTTGGCGTTCGCGTCCTTGCAGAAGTCGAGGAGTTCGGTCCAGGTGCCGGGTGGAGTGAGGCCTGCCTTGTCCAGGGCGTCCTGGTTGTAGACGGCGCCGATGCCGTTGAGCCCGAAGACCCCGTTGTAGGTCTTTCCCTGGTACTGGGAGACGGTCTTGACCGCGTCGGGCAGCTTGGAGGCCCAGGGCCGGTCCGACAGGTCGAGGAGGTAACCGGGCTTGGCCAGTACGTAGGTCGCCGCGGGGTTGCCGTTGCCCGGCCAGACCGACATCACGTCCGGACCGGTGCCGGAGGCGAGCTTGGTGCGGATCTGCTGCTGGTACTGGTCGGCGCTGCTGACGGTGAGGCGGACGTCGATGCCGGGGTTGGCCTTCTCGAAGGCCTTGACGACGGGCTCGATGGATCCCTGGTCCTGCGAGGCGATGGTCAAGGTGGTGGAGGAGTTCCCGCCCGCGGCGTTGGTGCCGCCGCTGCAGGCTGCCAGCAGGCCGGCAGCCGTCACCGCCGCTATCGCGGCGGACAGTCTGGTGCTGATCATGGTGTCTCCCACGGGGAAGGGACGGCGATCACGAAGGGACAGGTGAAGCCGGCTCCGGCGCAACGGCGCTGATGAGCTGCCGACCTGATGCCGGCCGTACAGCGGCTCCGGCCGGGTGGGGCGGTTCACTGCGTCGCTCATCCCTTCAGCCCGCCGGCGAAGCCGCTGATGATGCTGCGCTGCAGCACGAAGTAGACGGTCAGGACGGGCACGATGCTGATCGCCAGGGCGGCGAAGACAAGGTTCCAGTCGGTGACGTACTGGCCGAAGAAGCCGGCGATCGCCACGGGCAGGGTCTGCTGGGTGCTGCCGCTGAGGTACAGCAGCGGGGTGAAGAAGTCGTTCCACACCGCGACGGCGTTGAGGACGAGCGCGGTCACGGTGATCGGTCTCAGCATGGGCAGCACCACATGACGGAAGCTCTGTGCCGGTGTGCAGCCGTCGATGAGCGCGGCGTCCTCGAAGTCGCGGGGCAGAGCGCGCAGGAATCCGGTGTAGAGGAAGGTGGTGAAGGGCACCTGCAGGCCGGAGTGGAACAGGATCAGCGCCCAGGGGGTGCCCAGCAGGTGCAGGTCGCGCATCGTCTGGTAGAGCGGCAGCGCGGCGAGCTGGAAGGGCAGGATCAGTCCGAGCATCACCAGCAGGAACAGGCCGCGTGACCAGCGTGCGGTCGACCGGGCCAGCGGGTACGCGGCGAACGAGGAAACCGCCAGGATGATCACCACGCTGCCGGCGGTGACCAGCACGCTGTTCAGCAATGCACCGCCCAGCCCGCCTTGCTGCCAGGCCTGGCTGAAGTTGTCGAGGGTGGGCGAGGTCGTCGGCCGGATCGGCGAGGAGGTGTCCGAGACTGGCCGCACGGCCAGGTTGACCAGGACGTAGACCGGGAAGGCGACCACCAGGGCGACAGCGATCATGGCCAGCTCGAGCACGAAGGTGCGCTTGCGGTAGCGGTTCACGAGGCCGCCCTCTCTCCGCGGGCCAGCACGAGGTACTGCCCGGTCGACGCCACCGCCACGATGATCGTGAGGACGACCGCGAGAGCGATGCTGTATCCGAACTCGCCCAGGGTGAAGGCGTCTTTGTAGATCAGGGTGGACAGCGTGTCGGTGGCGTGGCCCGGGCCTCCGCCGGTCAGGGCGTAGACCTGGTCGAAGAGCTTGATCCCGCCGATGATCGACAGCATCAGGTTGATGGTGAACGCCGGTGCGAGCAGCGGGCGGGTGATCGACCAGAACCGGCGGATCGGTCCGGCGCCGTCGATGTCGGCCGCCTCGTGGACCTCCTTCGGGACCGACTGCAGCCCGGCCAGGAAGATGACCATGGAGTAGCCGCCGAACTGCCACACGATGACCCCCACGACCGACCACAGGGCCAGTTGCGGGTCACCGAGCCAGTCCTGTCTGAGGGAGTCCAGGCCGACCGTACCAAGGAGGCTGTTGACGGCGCCGCTGGGGCCGAGCAGGTTGCGCCACAGGTAGGCGGTCACGATGGGGGTGATCACGGCGGGTGCGAAGAGCAGGACCCGGAGCACGTTGCGGGTCTTGATGAGGCTGTTGACCCCGAGGGCGAGCAGGAGCCCGAACACGTTCTGGATGACGGTGACCGACACCGCGATCAGCAGGGTGTGCCAGACGGCCTGCACCGCGTCCGGGTCGTCCAGCAGTCCGGTGAAGTTGTCGAAGCCGACGAAGGAGGAGTTCGGGTCCAGGCCGTCCCAGTCGGTGAAGGCGTAGTACACGCCCCGGGCGCTGGGCACCAGGACGACGAAGGCGAACAGCAGCATCGCCGGGACGGCGAACCACCACGGGGAGGTGGCGCGGCGCCGGCCGGAAAGGCGCCCGGGGCGTCTGGGGACGACAGCGGCCGGTGGCGACAGCTGATCGCGCGAGGTTGCAGGCACTGGCGACGCCCCCCTTTCTTAAACGTTTCAATCCTATGGGTAACGTTTCCCAAAACGTGCGACAGACCCTAGGGAGGGGGGCGACGTAACGTCAAGATGTCGGGCACGATGCACCGCAGTTGCCGAAGCCCACGAACGCTCTCTTCCGTCATGAGCTGCGGAAAGGTGCTGCCGAGCGGTACGGTTCGGCGACGGGAACGACTCGAGTGCGCGATCCAACGCGCTGGGCAACGTTTCCCATGTGCGTCCTGGAGGGAGTCAGATGGAACCGCCCGCGCAGCCCAAGCGCGTCACGATCGTCGACGTGGCGCGGCATGCCCAGGTGTCCACGACCGCGGTGTCCAAGGTGCTGCGCAACGCCTACGGGACCAGTCCCCAGATGCGCGCGAGGGTCCGTCAGGCGATCGACGACCTGGGTTACCGCCCCTTCGCGGCGGCGCGGGGCATGCGCGGCCAGACGTACACGGTCGGGGTGATGCTGCCCGACATCCGCAACCCGTTCTTCCCCGAGATCCTCGACGGGATCACCGATGCCCTGTGGGAGACCGACTACCAGGTCCTCATGGCCCCGGGCCGCAACGGCGAAGCGGCGGAGGCCAAGGTCACGGAGGCCATGATCGACCGCGGGATGGACGGCATGATCCTCGTCGCGCCCGTCTCATCGCGGTCGCACCTCGAGCGCGTCGCCGGCATGGTGCCGACCGTGGTCGTCGGCCGGCACGGCCGGTCCGCCGCGTATGACACCGTCTCCGACGACGACTTGGCCGGCGCCGCCCTCGTGGTCGACCACCTCGCCGACCTCGGGCACCGCCGGATCGCGCACATCGAGCACGACGAGACCGACCCCCGCCGTATCGAGGAGATGCCCAACGCCATCCGCGCCGACGGCTACCGGCGTGCGATGCGGGCCCGCGGCCTCGAGGACGAGATCAGCATCGTCTCCACCACCTACACCCAGCGGGGCGGCTACCTCGGCGCCCAGCAGTTGCTGACCCGGTCCCCGCGGCCCACCGCCATCTTCGCCGGGGCGGACATCGTTGCCATGGGCGTGCTCCAAGCCGTCTCCGAGGCCGGGCTCGAAGTGCCCGACGACATCTCCATCGCCGGCTACGACAACACCACCTTCGCCGCCCTCGGCCCCATCTCACTGACCAGCGTCGACCAGGCCGGTCGGCACATCGGCACCAACGCCGCCCAACTGCTCATCGACCGCATCGGCGACCGGGTCCGCCCCACCGCGCAGATCAAGTTCTCCCCCACCCTCGTCACGCGCCGCACCACCGCTCCCCCACCCGGTTGATCGGTTCCCCGGTCGTGGGCGGGCCAACAGTGTGACGGCTGATCCGGTGACGCGGCGGGCACCACGGGTCAGACGGTGTAGCCCCCGTCCACGTTCCAGTTCGCGCCGGTGACGAACCACGCCTCGGGCCTGGCCAGGAAGGCGACGACGCCGGCGATGTCCCGGGGCTGTGCGAACCGGTCGACGGCCGTGACCCGCGTGAGGGCCTCGATGAACGCGGGGTCGTCGGGGAGCATGTCGGTCTCGGTGGCGCCGACCTGGACGTTGTTGATCGTGATGCCGCGGGGCGCCAGTTCGCGGGCGAGCCCCCGGGTCAGGCCGGCCACGGCCGCTTTGGTCATCGCGTACACCGCGATGCCGCCGATCGGGACCCGGTCGGCGTTGATGCTGCCCGTGGAGATGATGCGACCCCCGTCCCCGAGGTGCGGAAGCGCCGCCTTGATCGCGGCGAACACGCCTCTCACGTTGACCGCGACCATCCGGTCGAAGTCCTCGAAGGAGAAGTCGTCCACCAGGCCGGCGACGCCGACCCCTGCGTTGTTGACCAGGATGTCCAGGCCCCCGAGTTCCGCGACCGCCCGCTCCAGCGCCGCCTTGACGGCCGCCGCGTCCGCGCTGTCGGCCTGCAGGGCCAGCACCCTGCCCCCGGCGGCCGAGAGCTCCTCGACCAGGGCGTCGGCGGGCTGCCTCCCGTGGACGTAGGTGAAGGCGACCGAGGCGCCCTCGCGGACCAGGCGACGTACGATCCCCGCGCCGATCCCCCGCGATCCCCCGGTGACAAGAGCCCTCCTGCCCTGGAGGACCTCCGCTTGTTCCTGTGCCACGTCCGCCGCCTTCCGAGGTGAGGGAGCGCCTTGCGGACCGGGGCCGGTCCGTGACGGCGCCCGCGCACACCGAGCCGATACCGCTGGACGAAACATCCTAAATCGCGCTTTGGCCTTCGGCGCATCCGCGGCTCGGACGCACCGGACGGATGGGCCCCGGACCCGCCGACTTCGCCGGGGCTCCGCGGTCGAGACAAACAGATGTGGGGCGCAGGGCCCGGTCAGGTCGACGTGTATGCCAGGTGATCCGGCTGCCACCTCCTCACAGGGCGCGCCGAACAGGCGGTAGCGGTGACCCGGGTGCCGGGGAGGTCCGCGCCGATTTCGAACGCGATGACGGCGAGCCGCCTCCGACGCGTCCACCCGCAACGTGGGCCGGACAGCACGAAGGGCGGGGTTCGCGGCCGCATCGCGAACCCCACCCCGGCTGGTGGGAGGTGTCAGCTCACCATCGGTACCAACGACGGCGCCCGCCGCCTTCGGCGGCTCGGAAGACGAACCCGAGGAGCCACACCACCAGCACGATGATGGCGATCCACCACAGCGCCTTGAGGGCGAACCCCGCACCGAAAAGGATCAGCGCCAGCAACAGAACCAAAAGCAAGGGGACCATTGTGTTTACCTCCTGACCACGCGTCTGCCCCGGCGATTCGTCGCCATGCGTGACCCTCCGCGGGGATGCGGCGAAGGGGCGGGAGGTGCCGCAGTCCGGTGGCTCGGCGACCGCGGAGCCGGCGGCGCCGCGGGAACGGCCGCGAACGCGACCTCGGCGTCAGCGGCCTGCGCGTGACGGCGTGCGCCCAGGCGCGCACCGCGTACATGGGTGTGGGGCAGTCCCGAAGGGGCTGCCCCACACTCCGGCCCGGCCCTCTCCCCGGGGGCCGGCCGGGCGCGCGTCAGTGGCGGACGGGCTCGAGCTGGAGGTAGTCGAGGTTCCAGTTCTGGTAGGCGTCCTGCGGAAGGCTGATCCGCAGGACGTGGTGGCCGGCCGTGAGGAACTGCTGCACGCCGCCGGCCTGGAGCACTTCCTTGTTGTGGCTCGTGGTGTTCCGCACCTCGACCCGCTCGCTCTCGGCGCCGCCGTCGAAGGAGACGGTGTACGTGCCCGCGGGCGTGTACGGCGACGACACCCGGGCCGACAGCGCGTACGTACCGGAGCGCGGGACGTCCACGTCGTACGTCAGCCACTCGCCGCCGCGCATCCAGCCGACCCGCACGTTGCCGTCGGCGTTGTCGATGTCGACGTCCTCGCCGGGCCGCATCTTCAGTCCGCCCGCGTTCCCGGCGTCGTTGTCGTGGTAGCCCTTGTCCTGGCCGGGGAGGAAGTCCTCGGCCTGCAGGCGTACGCCGCCGCGGGGCAGGGGGTCGCCCTCGCCGGTGCGGATCCACGACTCGAACTTCTCGACGTCGTCCGTCTGGAAGACCGTGGTGCGGTAGCTGCGCACCATGGCCTCCCAGCCGCGCAGCGGGTCGATCAGCGACGCCTCGTCGGTCATGCGGTCCGACAGGCCGTTCCACATGGTGTTGTTCCAGACGCGGCTGTGCCGTGCCAGGGCGTCGAGGAAGGGCTTGCGGGCGACGGGGTCCTGGATGCTGTCGTAGTTGACCTCGTAGGCCACCGGCTGGTCGTCGCCGAACTCGGCCACGGCCGCCAGGTTGGCGTCGGTGATCATGTGCATGTAGACGGCGTCCTCGTGGGCCGCGCGGAAGGCCTCGACCTCCGGCACCGGGGCGTCGCTCTTGTAGATCCCGTTGCGAACGGTGCCGGTCCGGGTGAGGACGTCCCAGACCTGCTCCCGGAACGGCCAGCCCTTGTCCAGGTTGACCAGGCCCCGGTCCTTGGCGAGCTTCATCGCCTCCTCGAGCGTCGGGACCCGGGCGTCGGTGACCGCCGCCTGACCGCCGCCGAGTCCGGCCTTCAGACGGAGCTCCTTGATCTGGGCGAGCGTCATGCCGGCGACCGCGCCGGTGCCGTTCGTGGTGCGGTCCACGGTGGTGTCGTGCATCAGGACGGGAACGCCGTCCTTGGTGAGCTGGATGTCGGTCTCGATGATCTCGGCGCCGTCGTCGTAGGCCGCCCGGAAGGCCGCCAGCGAGTTCTCGGGGGCGTCCCGCCACTGGCCGCGGTGCGCCACGGTGAGGATCTTCGCGTTCGAGCCGTGGTCGAGCAGGTCCCGGTAGGCGCGGACGGCAGCCGTGCTCCCGGACCGTCCCGGGCCCCCGAAGATGTACGACGTGCCGTTCCCGCTCCGGTCGGCGGCGAGGCCGATGCCGGCGGCGGGACGATCATCGGCAAACCCGGTGAAGCCGGCGATCACCGTCAGGGCGGCGGCAACTCCGGCGAGTCCCTGGATAGTTGATCTCTTCATGGCCCGGAGAGTAGGAAGACGTCGGGACGGAACGGGATACGCCGCACGCCGCGTCGGAGTCCGCGCACTGAATAATCCAGGAGCTTCGCCGGCAACCGCCGCTCCGTGACATCGTGCTCCGATGCGCAGGCACGGAGATTCCAGCCTGCGCACGTCGCGTGGCGGATCGCCGCTTCGTCCGGGGGTGGTTCCCGGCGCCGCCGGGCCGGCGTCAGACCGCGGACAGGGCCTCCGTCGGGGGCAACCGCGAGGCGCGCAGGGCCGGGTAGACGCCTGCGACGGCGCCCACGACGATCGCGCCGGCCAGACCGGTCCCCAGCGCGAGGGGTGGCAGTACGGGCGGCCACGACTGGGACAGCGCGTAGGCGGCCGTGCCCGCCGCGCCGAGCACGGTGCCGCTCAGCCCGCCCAGGACGGACAGCATCACGGATTCCGTCAGGAACTGGCCGCGTATCTGCCGGCGGTTGGCGCCGAGGGCGCGACGCAGGCCGATCTCGCGACGTCGTTCCAGTACGGAGACGAACATGGTGTTGGCCACGCCGATGCCGCCGACCAGCAGGGCCACCCCGGCGAGGCCCAGGAACAGCGCGGAGAAGGTGTGTTCGGTGGCGCGCTTGGCGGCCAGGGCGTCGGAGGGGCGGCTGACCTGGACGAGTCCGGGCAGCTCGGGGTTGACGGTGTCGGGCAGGACGTCGCGTACCGCCTCGATCCGCGACTCCCGTGCCTTGACGTAGACCACGGTGGGGTGGCCGTCGAAGTCGAGCACGTCGCGTGCGGCGTCCCAGCCGACGAGTACGGAGCTCTCCAGGTCGGGTGTGAGGGGCATCGGCCCGAGGATGCCGATCACGGTGAAGTGGTGCGTGCCGATGGTCACCAGGGGCTCCCGTCCCGGGGTGACGCGGTCGATGCCGAGTCGCTTCGCGGCGCGCGGGCCGAGGACGGCCGTCGGGAAGCGCTCGGTGGCGCGGTCGAGGAACCGGCCGGAGCGGACCGTGCCGCCGACCGTGGCCAGCAGGTCGGTCCTGGCGGCGAGCACGCTGAGCCCGATCGAGTCGTTGGGGTCGGCCAGGTCGGAACGCCGCACGGTGGAATGGGTGTTGGCCACCGCCGTGGCGCTGGTGACCGGGCCGATGCGTGCCGCCATGGCGTCGGCGGCCTCGGGGAGCAGGGCCTTCTGTTCGGCGTCGGGTTGCGGCTGCGCGCGGAGCATGTTGGTGCCGAGCGCGGACAGTTCGTCCATGAGGGCCCGCTGGCTGGAGGCGGGGATGCCGGTGACGACGACCAGTGTGGCGATGCCGATCGCGATGCCCAGCGCGGACAGCGCCGCGCGGGTCCTGCGGGTGCGCAGACCCAGCAGGCCGAGGCGCAGGACGTCGAAGGGGGAGAGTCTGATCGGTCGGTTCATGCCGGGCTCCAGGCGGCCGCGCGGGTGGCGCTGTCCGAGGCGATCCGGCCGTCGCGCAGCTGGATCCTGCGGGGCAGCCGGGCGGCGATGTCCCGGTCGTGGGTGATGACCGCGATGGTGGTGCCTTCCTGGTTCAGTCCGGTGAGCAGGTCGAGTACGGCGCGCCCGTTGGCGCTGTCGAGGGCTCCGGTCGGCTCGTCCGCGAGGACGAGCGCGGGTTCGTTGACCAGCGCGCGGGCGATGGCGACGCGTTGCCGTTCGCCGCCGGACAGCTGCTGGGGCAGGTGGCGGGTGCGGTGCGCCAGGCCGACCCGGGCGAGGGCCTCTTCGGCGCGGGGGCGGCGTTGCCGTCGTGGCACGCCCGCGTAGAGCAGGCCGGTCGCGACGTTCTCCGTGGCGTCGAGTCCGTCGGTGAGGTGGAAGTGCTGGAAGACGAAGCCCAGCAGTCGTGCCCGCAGTGCGGACAGCCGCCGGTCGGACAGTCCGGCTGCGGCGTGGCCGGCGATCTCGACGGTTCCGCTGGTCGGGCGGTCGAGGGTGCCCATGATGTGCAGCAGGGTGGACTTCCCGGAGCCGGAGGGTCCCAGGATGGCGAGGAGTTCCCCTTCCTCCACGGTGAGCGACACCCCGTTCAGGGCGGTGACGTCGCCCGCGTAGGTCTTGGTCACCTCGCGCACGGCCAAGGCGGGGGCCGGTCGCCCGGTGGGGTTCACGAGGCGGTCACCACCGTCATGCCCTCGCTGACGCCTGCCCCGCTCACTTCCACCATTCCGTCGGCGAACATCCCCGTCTCCACCGCGACCAGGGAGGAGTCGGGGCGCTGCAGCGCGTAGCCGCCTTCGCTCAGGGCCAGGAGCGCGGTGACCGGGACGGCGAGGACGCCCTTGCGGTCGGTGGCCGTGAAGCGGACCTGGACGGAGGCGGAGTCCAGCCCCTTCACGTCGCCGGCGTGCCGCGGCGTGACGGTGACGGCGACCGTGGGGGGTCCCGTCTGCGCGCTCTGGTCGTCGGCGGAACCGCCCTGGACGGCGCGCGCGACGGCGGTGACCGTGCCGGGGACCTCCCGGCTGTCGGGCAGGGTGATCGTGACGCTCTGCCCCGTGCGGAGGGCACCGACCCCGGCGGCGTCCACGGTCAGCGCCACCGACTTCGCGGTGGTGGTGTATGTCAGCACCTCCCCTTCGACCGGGTCGCCGGGGGTGGCCGTGACGGTGTTGACCCTGGCCGGCCCGGGCAGGACGAGCGCGCGGCCGGGTGTGAGGGTCCCGGTGGCCTCCTGGCCGGTGTCGCTCTGCCACCGCTTCAGGGCGGCGCTCAGCTCGGGTGTGAACTCGGTGCCACCGGGCGCGAAGCGCGTGGGCGCGCGGTTCACGGTGTGCCCGATGTCGTAGCCGAGGGCCCGCAGGTTGTCCGCCAGCACCGTGACGTCGCGCCCGCGCAGCCCCGGCTTGTCCAGGGCCCTGAAGAAGGGGGTGTCGCCGAAGAAGACGGTGACGGGCCGGTCGTTCACCCGGTACAGGGGTTTGCCCCGTACGGCCTTGGCGCCGGGCGAGGGCAGCTCGGTGAGCACTCCGGTACCCGTGCCCTTGAGGGTGCGCAGCGGGCCGTAGCCGAGCGTGCCGGGCAGGGTCCTGTCGGTGGACAGATCGGTCCTGGTGACCTTGACGGTGTCGAGCTTGACCGGGTGTTCCGGCGCCGTCTGCGGGCTGCCCTGCCGCGTGCTCCAGGCGGCGGTGGCGCCTCCGGCACCGCCGGCGGTCAGGAGGACGGCCAGGGCCACGGTCAACCGGCGCCGGCGCCGCCTGGGGAGGCGGTGCTCAGCGGTTCTTGCCACCGAAGGCCTCCATCGTGCAGTTCTTGTCGACCTTGGTCTGCTCGTCCTCGCTCAGCGCCTGCTCGCTGCTGGCGAAGGTCCAGCCGGAGTTGTCGGCCAGCGCGACGACCTTGAGCCCGTGGGAGTTCAGGCACTTGATGTAGGCGCGGTAGTCGTCGTCGTAGTGCGGGTTCCGGTCACGGTCCAGCTCGGGGGGCTGGAGGGGGAGTTTGCCGGCGCACGTCTTCTGGGCGGCCTTGGCGGTGGGGCTGTTGTCGTTCTGGTCGATGGAGTAGGGGCCGCGCTCCAGGAGCATCTTGTGGCCGTGGTCCTTCAGGCAGGTGGCGTAGGCGTTCCAGTAGCGGTCGCGCTCGGCGTCGGAGCTGTCCAGACGGAGCTGCGGGCGGCCCTGCTCGCTGTCGGCGGCGGGCGTCCCGGATGACGACCGCGGCGCCGCCGAGGGGGTGCCGGTCGCCACCGAGGCGACGTCCTGTTCCCCTGACTGCTGGCCTGACTGCGCGCCGGACTGCTTGCCGGACGCCGCGCCGGTGCCCCCCGCCGAGCCGCCGCAGCCGGTGAGCAGGACGGCGCAGACGACCGCGGCGGCAGCGCCGAGTGCGCGGTGAGGGAGGTGTGGGTGGCTCATGCCGCCTGATCGTGGCCGGTGAATGTCGGAAACCTGTCAGGAAGCGATGGGCATCCCGTGGTCCCGCGCGGACGGAACCCCGACACCGCAAATACGACACTTGGCGTACTTATACTCCGGGCCATGAGCGCACACATACTGGTGGCGGAGGACGACGAGAAGCAGGCGCAGCTGCTGCGCGTGTACCTCGAGCACGAAGGGCACTCGGTCACCGTCGTCCACGACGGACGCGCCGCCCTGGAGGAGCTGCGCCGCGACCCGCCGCACCTGCTCGTGCTGGACGTGATGATGCCGAAGGTCGACGGGCTCGACGTCTGCCGCATCCTGCGCCGCGAGTCCGACCTGCCGGTGCTGATGCTCACCGCCCGCTGCACCGAGGACGACCTCCTGCTCGGCCTGGACCTGGGCGCCGACGACTACATGTCGAAGCCGTACAGCCCGCGCGAGCTGACCGCCCGGGTGCGCACCCTGCTGCGCCGCGCCCGGCCCTCCGCTCCGCCCGCCCCGGAAGCCGACCCGACGCTCACCGTCGGCGGCCTGAGCGTCGACCCCTCCCGGCACGAGGTGATCTGCGACGGCACCAGCGTGGACTGCACCCCCGGGGAGTTCCGGCTGCTGGAGACGCTCGCCGCCCAGCCCGGCCGGGTCTTCACCCGCGAGCAGATCCTCGGGCAGCTCCACGGCACAGGCCGCTACTTCACCGTGCGGACGGTGGACACCCACGTCATGAACCTGCGCCGGAAGATCGAACCCGATCCCGCCCGTCCCGTGCGGCTGCTCACCGTGTACGGCGTGGGCTACGTCCTGTCCGACACCGCATGAGCCGCCGTTTCCACAGCAGCCTGGTGGTGCGGCTGCTCGCGCTGTCGGTGCTGGTCTCCGTCTGCTCGATCGCGGCCACCGCCTGGCTCGCGGTCCGTACGACCACCCGCGCGATCCGGCAGGAGCAGGGCCAGGCCATCTCCGACGACGCCCGGATCTACGAAGCCCTCCTCGGCCGGGCCGCCACGCACACCGGCTGGGAGGGTGTGCGCCCGCTCGTGGACCGCCTCGCGCGCGAGACCGGGCACCGCGTCGTCCTCACCACCCAGGACCGCCGGCCCATCGCCGACTCCGCCGACGCCGGCCACCGGACCCCGCTGCCGGACCGGGCCTCGGCGACCGTCGACCCGCTCGCCGTCGACGCCGCCCTCGCGGGATCCCGAGAAGGCGACCGCATCGACTCCCGTGCCGCCGGCCCCTTCCGTCTGACGCGGGCGGAACGGACACGGCTGACCGCCCTCGCGCAGCGCCACGTCACCTGCCTGCGCGACATCGGCATCGACGCCACCGCCGTCACGGCACCCGGCGGACGGCCCCGGGTGACCACGCCGGGCTACAGCGGCACCCGATGCGCCGAGGACGCGCTGGACCGGCCAACCCGCACCGAGTCCCGTGCCCTCGCCCGGCTCGACGCCCTGGTCGACGCGTGCCTCAGCCGGCGGGGCAGCGGACGCGTACAGCTCGCGCTGGACCTGACGTGGACGCCCGATTGGCACAACCGCGAGCCGGTGGACGAAGGGCTCGTCGTCTCGTGCCTGGACAGCGCCCGCCGCGAGCAGCTCGCCCCGTACGTCGCCCCGGCCGCGCTGCTGTTCATCGGCTCCCCGGAGAACGCCGCCGCCGCGTCCCCGTTCGACCTCTCGGCGCCCAACCGCCTCCGCATGGCGGGGGTCGTCGCCGGCGTGCTCCTGCTCACCGTCGTGGTCACCGTGGGCCTGGGCCTGCAGTTGGTCAGGCCACTGCGCGCCCTCACGGCGGCCGCCCAGCGCGTGAAGGCGGGGGACGTCGCCGCGCGCGTCCAGGTGACGGGCAAGGACGAGATCGGGCGCCTCGCCGAGGTCTTCAACGAGATGTCCCAGGAGCGCGCGAAGCTGGAGCGGCTGCGCACCGAGATGGTGGGCGACATCGCCCACGAGCTCCGCACCCCGCTGAGCAACATCCGCGGCTGGCTCGAGGCCGCCGACGACGGTGTCGTCCCGGCCGACCGCGCGCTCGTCGGCTCGCTGCTCGAGGAGGCGCTCCTCCTCCAGCACATCGTCGACGACCTCCAGGACCTCGCCGCCGCCGACGCCGGGGCGCTGCGCCTGCACAAGGTGCCGTGCGAGGTCGGCGAACTCCTCCGGCAGGTCGCCACCGCCCACGGCGGGCGCGCCGACCACGCCGGTGTCGCGCTCTCCGTCGACGTCGCCGCCGACGGCATCGGCAGCGTCGTCGCCGACCCCGTACGCCTCCGTCAGGCCGTGTCGAACCTCGTGTCCAACGCCGTCCGCCACACCCCGCCCGGCGGAACGGTCACGGTCACGGGACGCCGGGAGGACGACGCGGTGGTCATCGCCGTGGCCGACACGGGCGGCGGCATCCGGCCCGAGGACCTGCCCCGGGTCTTCGACCGCTTCTGGCGCGCCGAGAAGTCCCGCAACCGCGGCACGGGCGGCAGCGGCCTCGGCCTCGCCATCGTCCGCAACCTCGCACACGCCCACGGCGGCTCCGTCACCGCCGAGAGCGCTTACGGCGAGGGGTCGCTGTTCACCTTGCGACTGCCGGGCGGTGAGCCGGGGCGGAAACAGGAGTCCTCGCGTCGCGCATCACCACGCGCGGGCGGGGCCTGAGCCAGTGCCGCGCGCAAGGTCCGCGGTCGCGCTCATCACGGGTTTCCGGCATGGCGGGTGCCGGGGCCAGGCCCCGGCACCCGCCACCGTCACCTTCCGTGCCGGGTCAGCGGACGGGGTGAACCGGTCCGATCTTCAGTCCGTGCGCCCCGCGGACACTGCACTCCGAGGCCTTCCACGGCACATCGATCTGGTCCCGGGAGTCCGGCGGGAAGACACCCAGGAACGAAACACTCTTCAACCGGCAGTCGGAATCGGAGAGTCCGGCCTGCCCGTTCAGGACCTGCGCGTCGGCGACAGCGCGGGCATTGGGAATCAAGGTCACCGTCGTGGCGCGCGTGGTCTCGACGCGGTCGGCGGAATTGCCGATCTCAGCGCCGTCGCGGCCGCGAAAGGACACTCCGGGGAAGCCGGTCAGGGCGCACGGCGCGGTGCCCGTGTTCCGGAAGGCCAGCTCGAAATGCGTTGTGCCGGCACCGCTTTCCTGGTTCTCCACGGAAACCCGCAGACTTCCGGACGCGCACCGCTGCGGCTCACCGCCGCGACCGGATCCGGAATCCGTGTCCTGCGCACCTGAACGGTCACGCGACGCCCCGTCGGCGGACCCCTCCTCGCCGCCGGCTCGCCGCTGGGAGGCGGCCGACGAATCACCGCGCGAAGACGACGCGTCCGAGGCGGTCGCCACCGGAGAGGAACCCGAGGAACCGGCCTTGTCCGCCTCCGGGCCGCAGGCTGCCAGGGCCGCCATAGCCAGAACGAGTACGGGTACGACGCGAGCGCCGGTCGAGACCTTCATCAATAGCCTTCTTTCCATGTGGTTCAAGGGAACCTCCCCCGTCACAACCGCAACTCTGACAAAGAATGCGGACGCGACGCCACCAAAAAGAGCCTCCGTGACCGCGCGATCAATGAGCAGTTACGGTCCCAGGACATTGGGAACCCGGCCGCGTCAAGCTTCACAATTCATCGATGTAAATCCGCGCCAGGACCAATAAATTCTGGCACTCCGCTTCTATACGCACCTGCCAGGCGTCGAGTAGGAACGGGTAGTCCGCGTGGCCGAATTCGCCGCCGCACGTTCGGCTGAGCCTCAAGCAAGCGGATCGCGGCCCATTGCCGAACGTGTTGACCTGCTGGTCCGGATACCGGGATATAGCGCACGCCTATGAACGTGTTCGAGATCCTGCGTGTCGGTGGTGGCGAGGACTCGTTGATGCTGGTGCGAGTGAGCCCTTCGTCATGGCCTCGGTCCTTCAGCTTTTCCGCCGCGACCTGCCGGCCCGTCCTCACAGCGCGCCTGAGTGGATGTTCCCCGATCTCGGCCTGAACTCAGCTGCCACAGCTAGTTCTTCTGCAGGGTGCGGGTGACACCAGCGATGACGGCGGTCGTCAGCACCCAGCCGAAGGCGATCAGCAGGTATGCGAGCCCCTGGAGGCTGTCGTTCGACCAATACCAGGCCGTGCGCTGACCCAGACCACCGATGGGGATCAGGAGGTCGAGTGTGTAGACGAGGGGCTGGAACGGGGCGCCTTCGCCTTGTTTGACCGGGGTAGGAGAGTGAGTGCCGAAGGACAGAGAGCCCAGCAAGGCCAACGCGAGGAGCCAGACGCCGGCCAGCCAGGGGCGGTAGCCATAACCGACGGTCACGTCTAGCAGGTGCCCCCACACGCGCCCGGCCGGAGGCAGAGTTCGACGCCGATGGCGCTGTTTGGCCAGAAGTACGCGCCGGGCATCGTCGTCGTGGCCGGCCTTGCGATACCAGCTCGCCAACTGCTCATAAGGCTGCGGGGTGTAGCCCGGGCTGCGTCGTATCCACGCCACACGGTGGACCACAGAGTCCCGCCGCCCCACTGCCTCCCGCCGCTCGCCTGCCTCGTCCACTGTGATGGAGCCGTAGACGAAGCCGTCCAGTTCCACCACGTCCGGCCAGCTGTGCTCGTTGTCGTGGAGGTAGGACACCTGCGCGCCCCGCAGGTCCACCGTGCTGGACGGTGGCCGGGCAAGGGTGACGTCGAAGTCGACGGCCTGCATCAGCGGGGCAGCCAAGGAGGGACCGTGCCCGTCGCGCGGCCCGTTCAGTACGGCTCCTTCAAAGGTCAGGTTGTCCGAGATCCGGGCACCACGCAGCCGTACGGTCCCGTTCGCGATGAATCCGTCGGAGAAGTCGAGCGTCGAGGCCACAGCGTTGTCCAGAGCGAGCGCCACCCCGCGCTGGCTGGGACATTCCAGTCGTGCACCTCGCATGTGCAGTCCGCCTGGCAACTGTGCCCCCAAGAGACGGACTTCACCATGCGCGACGAATCCGTCCTGGCAGTACACCCCACCCTCTGCGACCAGTCCGCCGGCGGACACCGCCCATTCCTCAGGTGCGGTGATCTCGGCGCCGCTGAGGTTCACGGCGCCGCTCACGTGGGCGTTGATGAGCGACAAGGCGGTAACCCTGCGGTGGAAGGGCGAGGCGGAGCCGCATTCCAGGCGAGAGCGTCGCAGGTCGAGGCGTCCCTCGATACGGATCAGGCCGGCTTCCACGCCCGGCACCCGGCTGCCCACGATCGCAATCGACTGGGCCGATGCTCCGGAGAGATCCACGCCCTCCTCGAACCAGCAGTCCCCGAGCCAGAGCGCATGAGCGATCTGCGCGCCGGCCAGGTTGAGGTGCCCGGATATCCGTGCCCCCGCGAGCCTCAGACACGCGACGGCACTCGGCTGCGCGGTGTTCGCGCCCTGGAGAAGCGCCACGATCACGGCGGCCCGAACCGTTCGCCCGGGGCCCCACTGTCCACCCTCAGCAACACGGTCGTCCTCGGGTACGCCCGTGCGCAGATCCACGTGGCGTCCCTCGGGGAACGCGTCCCACACCTCACGCTCCGGTGAAGTCAACTCGTCGTATGAGAGCACCCCATCAGAGTAGGGATCTACCTCAACGCCCGCCTCGCCCCACAGCCGGTGGTTTGGGGGTCAGCCATTCTGCTGGGAGTTCTTGCTGCCAGCGCCAAGCGGCGGTCATCATCCGGTGACTGACATCGTCTGCTGCATCGCCGCTGCTCGGGCAACGGCCTCTTCAATTTGGCATCGGCCAGTCCGACTTCGGCTCCAGATGGATGCGCACCATCGACGTGGTGTCTCGCTGCTCCAGTTCAGAAACTCCTTGACCACGACATTGTCGGACAGCCGCCACCGGATGGTGGGGCCTGAGGCTTCCGGGACGTCGGTGAGGCCGGCGAACTGCTCGGCGAGTGCGGAGCTGTCCACCTCGGCTGTTATGCGGTCGCAGGTCGAGACCGTGTCGGTGAGGGCATGGGATTCGATGAGTGCCGGGAGGGATGGGGCGATTTCGAGGAACGTGCCGCCTCCATCGTCCACTCCGACTCGTCCGTCCGTGTGCACCAAGTAGCACACTGGAGAGGAGACACGTTCTCCGAACCACTCGAAGTACCAGCCGTGGGTAGAGCCGGTCGCCATGCGCTGGCCCAGGTCGTAATGCCACTCGCGGAGCATGTCGTGGCGTTCGCCCTGGATGGTGTAGCTGCTTCGCACCTGGTAGCGGAGTCCGCCGTATCTCTGGTCGAATCCTTCCCGGCGGATGACGAGCATCATGGGTGTGGGGATCAACTGGCCAACGCGGTCCCGGATCCGCAGGAACTCAGTGCTGAGTCGGGGTTCCCGCTGACGATCGCGCCAACCGGTTCGTTCGAGCAGATTCTGGGCACGGGTGGAAAGACCGGTGGGGTCATCCAGGATGTGCATCCTGCACTTCTTTTTCCATGTCAGGGTGTGGCTTCGTAGGCCCTTACGGTACCGGGTCGAGTCGCTTCGGCCCCCGGAGTCCTGCGCGGCCATGGATCCAGCACGGGCCTCCCGGACCGCACCGTCGCGGTCGGGTCGCCCCGTCGACAATCGGCAGGAGGGTGGGGGATGCCGGGGCGTCGATCTGACGTGGTGCGGTGCCGGTTGGGGTGGGGATGGCGCTGCCAGGACGGAGGGCCCGGCAGGTTTCCCCACCCGGCGTGTGGAACCCCGGGCGGAGCGGTGACTCCGACCTACGACACCGGCTACTGGACGTCGCGGTTCTGGTCGCACCCGCCGTCGGCGGCTCTGCGATCCCTCACGTATGCGGCGGGCGTGGCGCCGTACGCCGACTTGAAGCGGCGGATGAAGTGGCTCGTGTCCGAGAAGCCCCAGCGCGCCGCGATCCCGGCGATCCCGGCCGCGGAGTCCGGGTCCACGAGCTCGTCGTGGGCCTTCTGCAAGCGACGACTGCGCACGAATGCCATGACGGAGTCGTCCCCGGTCGAGAAGCTCCGGTGCAGCGTCCGAAGGGACACTCCCACGTGCCGGGCGACCATCGCCGGAGACAGGTCCGCGCTTTCAAGGTGCTGTTCGATGGCGTACTTGGCGGCCGTCACGATGGCTCCGGGGTCGTCGTCGAGCACCACGCCAGGACGGTCCGAGAAGATGCTCGAAAGCAGGCTCGCGCAGGCATCCCGCGCCATCTGCCGCGCCGTGACCGATGTCTCCAGTTCCCGGCTGCTGCTCTTCACCGCTTCGAGGTAGTTGAGGAGGAACCGGACCTCGGGTGCGGCGATGTCCGATACGCATGACCGGCCGGACTGCTTTCCCGATCGGACGTGCGGTAGCACCAGGTGGCGTGGGACGGCGATGACGTGCACGTTCGTGGCCGGCGCGCAGGAGAACTGCCACGAGGCCTTCGTGTCGCGAATGCAGATCTGCCCCGGCTTGACCTCGTACGTCTCCTTGCCCGCCCGGAACTCGATCCAGCCCGAGGTCACCACGTCCGCGACGATCGGATCCTGAGGCAGGTTCTTGCCGGAGACCCCGGTCAGTGAGTCGACGTAGACCTGGGCGGACAGCAGTCCGTCGATGAGCTGACCGTGTGCGTTGAAGCGGAATCCGCGTGCGGCGGCCGCGTACGGAACGGCAAGACGCGTGAGGTGCGAGAAGGGGCCGCTTTCCCCGAACGGGTTGTGTTCCTGGTGACGGAAATGCCGCTCGGAGGATTCCGCCTGCTCGGCGGTCAGGCGCATATCGGCCCGGTACGTGATGGCGCTGCCGGAACTCGGCGTGGAGTTCGCGGAACCCGCCGATCGCTGGTCTTCCACCTGGTCCCCCACGCGATCACCTCGAGAGCCTTCACGGGAGGTTCCGAGTAACCGCTGCCTTGCCGATTGATCCGTACTTGCCGCGGGCCGCACCGCTCCGGCGCCAGGGCCCACTGCGACTGCATTCTAACAACTAGTTCGGATTTCAACAACTCGTCCCACCCACCCTCGGGGACCGGAAGATTGCGCTTATGGCGCGGATGTTCCATGGCGTGGCGCGCATTTCCCCGAGGCTTTATGCGGCGCCCGCGCGCGTCCAGGACCGGTCACGAATTGCACCGACTGGGGGGACCGGGCACTGGCGGAAGCGCGTGTGGTGGTGTCCTGGGCACGGATGCCCCGGACACCACCACACGGTTCTGCGTCGTGGTGCGTCAGCTGTGGCCGTGGGGGTTGGCCGGGAACTGGGCGGTGACGTCACCCTCGTAGACCAGCGCGGTGCGGTGGTTGTACTGGATCGTGTACATCTTCTTGGCGCCGAAGACGACCTTGCCGTCGGCCTTGAAGTAGTCGTCGGTCAGGGCCGGCGCCGCGGTGGCGACGTAGGCCTGGCCGGACGGGATGCCGTACACGCTCAGCGGGGCCTGGGTGGAGGCGCCGTACCCGGCCGGGTACTCCGCCGCGTCCGGGTAGCTGGAGCCGTACACCTTCACCGGCGGGACGTCGGTGGTCCTGCCGCTCTTGACGATGGTCACGCCGTGGGCGGGAACGGTGTTCCGGCCCTTCGGGTTGTGGAACCACACCTTGCTGCCGCTGAACCAGATCGCGGTCCAGGCGCCCCGCTTGCCGGCGACCACGAACTGCTGGCCGGCCTGGGCGGTGCTGCCCCAGTCGTTGATCCGGTCGGTGCCGTCGCCACCGGAGTGGATCGCCTGGTCCCCGAACAGGGGCGCGGTGCTGCTCGGCGCGGTACGCAGCTGCACGAAGTTGGCGGGCTGCTCGACGTCCGTGCAGGCAGGGGTGGCGCCCGTCGGGTCGTCGGACGGGCAGACCTCGACGGTCTGCCGGTTTCCGGCGAAGCCGGGGGCGATGGTGACGACGCTGCCGACACCGCCGACACCGTGCCTGCCGGTCAGCGGGGCGCCGACCAAGGCCATGAAGTGCTCCCAGTCCCAGGACGGTCCCGGGTCCCAGTGCATGCCGGACACCGTGGCCGACGTCGGGCCGACGACGTTGTCGTGGCCGATGATGTGCTGCCGGTCCAGCGGGATGTCGAAGCGCTCGGCCAGGTACTTCACCAGCTCCGCGGTCGCCTCGTACTGGGCCTCGGTGTACCAGGTCGCCCCGTGCGCGGCGTAGCCCTCGTGCTCGATGCCGACGGAGTGCATGTTGGTGGAGTAGTTGCCCGCGTGGAACGCCAGGTCCTTCGTGGGGACCATCTGCGTCACCGCACCGTCCGCGGACCGCATCACGTAGTGCGCGGAACTGCCGCCCGCGGTCTGGAACGTGGCGATCGCCGACTCGTACGAGGACTCCGTGTCGTGGATGACGATCGAGTCGATCCGGATCCCGTTGGCCGGACGGTCGGAGACCTGGCCGTTGGACGGGGCGGACGGCACGAAGGTGCAGTCCACGGTGGTGGGGCACTCGGTGCCGGCCGTCGCCGCCGAGGCCAGGCGCAGGCGGTCCAGCTGGCCGGTGGCCGGCGTCACTCCCGTCGCGGGCGCCAGCGCCATGCGCTGTCCGTCGGCGGTCGTGCGCTTCGCGCCCTTCTTCAGTGTGGCGTAGACCCGGTCGGCGAACGCCCGGGCGCCCTGCCGCTGGGTGGACTGGCTGTAGCGGGCCACCGCGCCGTACCAGTCGTCCGGATCCGCTGAGGCCTTGCCGCCGGTCGACTCCTGATACGACGCCAGCAGGGCGGCTCCGCCGCGGATGTTGGCCTTCGCGTCGGTGCGCAGTTCCTTCGCGGACAGGCCGGTGAG
Source organism: Actinacidiphila glaucinigra (assembly GCF_900188405.1). Classification (GTDB taxonomy): domain Bacteria; phylum Actinomycetota; class Actinomycetes; order Streptomycetales; family Streptomycetaceae; genus Actinacidiphila; species Actinacidiphila glaucinigra. The sequence continues at coordinate 115,262 of NZ_FZOF01000013.1, forward strand.
CTTGGCGGCCGCCTGGAGCGTGTGCAGCGCCGAGTCCGCGGCCAGCTCGGCCACGTCCGCCCGCCCGGCCATGCCCGCGTCGCCGGCGGAGAGCATCGACGGTGTCACGTCCGTGAGATGCATCGGCCCGAAGCCGCCGTCCGTGCTGTGCTGCCCGGCGTGAGCGTCCCATGCGGACTGCTGGTACGCCACGGCCAGCAGCACCTGCTCCGGTACGTCGAATTCCGCGGCCGCGGCAGCGAAGTCGGCCTGCCGCGTCGATGTGTCGGTGGAGCTGTCGCCCGTCGCCTGTGCGACCACCGGCACCGCCACCGCGCCGGCCACCGCGAGTGCCGCGGCCGCGAGCAGCAGCGGCCGACGCCGTTCGGCGTGCCGCCGGCGAGGGGTTCTCTCTGTCGTCATCAATTATTCCCGAGTGTGTCTGAGACGGTCATGTCGCCCTGTGGGCAAGCTGACTGACACGGCATGAGCCGTTCTGCGAGGCGCTCCGGAATCTCTACGGAGGTGTGCCTGCCGTCTGTCGACGCCGAACAGCGTCCGGCGTTCGCTCGCAATCGACCTGAGGACGATCGGTGACGCTAGCAGAGAGCGCCGGACGGAATCAAAGGAAGTCGGTACCGCCGGTGGAATTCCCGCAGGTTGTGAACATGCCGTGGAAGTCTGCCATTTCGCATGGCACTTCCCGTTCGCCGACTCTCGCGCCAAGGCACAGGAATTACATAATTGGCACTGCCATCACATGCGGGCGGAATGGCGGCCGATGACCCGCGCCCCGTCCCGGAGAGTCGGGGGCCGCATCACTCAGGACGCTCCGGTCACGCGCTGAACTTGGCCGGGGACAGACCGTGGGCCCCTCCCGGCCGGGCGGATCCCGGCCGGCCCACCCCCTGCGTCACTGGACTGTCACCGAACGTGTACGCCGGGCGTAGGCGCGGGCGGCGCGGGCGCGGTCACCGCAGCGCGTGGAACACCAGTGCCGGCGGCCGTGCCGGAGGAGGTAGCGACTGCACGGCGTGGAGCCGCACGCGGTGAGGCGTTCCGCGTCGGGGCCCGTGAGCAGGTCGGCGGCATCCGCGGCCAGCCGGGCCAGAGCCTGGTCGAGGAACTCGGCGTCCGGACGCACGGCTGTGCGGTGCAGACCGAGAACGGGGTCCCAGCGCAGCAGGGGCGCTGCCGGCGTGCGGGTGAGAGCCTCGTTCACCGCTTCGAGGTCGGCCTCGGACGTCGGGCGGCCGTGGACCTTCGAAACGATCACGGAGCGGATGTGCGCGCGCAGCGCGCGGAGGCGTTCCACGTCGCCCTCCTGCAGCTCGGCGCTTTTCGGCGCGAGGCCGTGTGCGGTGAGCCACCGCTCGGTTTCGGAAGGGGTGTCCAGCAGGTCCAGGGACTGGCCGCCCGGCAGGGTCACGACGCTGTTGACGAGGTCGAGTGCCGGGTACTGCTCCGCACCCGGTGCGGGCAGGACCTCGGGCTGTTCTTTCGGGCTTGCCGTCATGCACCTCATGGTACGGCTTGCCGCCATCCGTGAGAACTCGTATGTTTGTCACGGATGACCCCCAACCTATCCGTGAGGTGTTCTCAGAGTGCAGCATGTTCCGATCACTGTCTTCGGCGGTCCGACGGTTCTGATCGAGTACGGAGGTCTGCGGTTTCTCACCGACCCGACGTTCGACGGCCCCGGCGACTACGAATTGCCCGGCGGGCTGGTGCTTACCAAAACGGCGCCCGCGCCGATCACGCCGGAGGAACTCGGCCCCGTCGACGCCGTGCTGCTCTCCCATGACCAGCACGCCGACAACCTCGACACCGCCGGACGAGGCTTTCTCGCCGGCGTGCCACTCACCCTTTCCACGCACGACGGGGCGCAGCGCCTCGGCGGGACGGTTCGCGGCCTCTCCCCGTGGGCGTCCGTCGCCCTCCCCCGCCCGGACGGCGGCACGGTGATCGTGACGGGCACTCCAGCCCTCCACGGCCCGGAGGGAGCAGAGGCGATCGCCGGTGAGGTGATCGGGTTCGTGCTGACCGCCGACGACCTGCCCACCGTCTACATCAGCGGCGACAACGCCTCACTGGACGTGGTCAGGCAGATCGCCGAGCGACTCGGCCCCGTCGACTCCGCGGTGCTCTTCGCCGGCGCCCCGCGACTGCCCGTCTTCGACGGCGCACTCGTCGTCCTGGACGGTGCCGGGGCCGCTGCGGCCGCCCGGATCCTCGGGGCTCGGCGTGTCGTTCCCGCGCACTGCGACAGCTGGGCGCACTTCACCGAGGGCCGGGATGATCTCGTCCAGGCCTTCGCATCCGCCGGCATCGCGGACCGGCTGCACATCTGACCGCAGGTACGAGCCACCATGGCGCCAGGCGCCATGTCCGGGCTCGAGACCTCACCAAGCCGCACCGGCGGGGAGCCCCGTCCATCGACAAGGCGGGCTCCCCCTGTACCTGTTCAAGGCGTCCTGTTGAACACTCCCCCTTCGGCCCTCCGCCTCAGCGCCTCGGAGCTGATACTGACCTTCAGTCTGCTGTTCGGCGTGACGACCGTCGTGCGCTGGGTGGTCGGCCCGTCCGCGCTCTCCGAAGCCGTTCCCGGCACCCGCCCGCAGCTGTTCATCATCGGTGCGGTCGTCGGCGCACTCGTCGTAGGGCTCATCCTCAGCCCTCTCGGCCGGCAATCCGGCGCCCACATGAACCCGGCCATCTCCTTCGCGATGTGGCGCTTCGGAACCATCCCGGGTCGGGCCGTGGCGTTCTACGTCAGTGCTCAGCTCACCGGGTCCCTGCTCGGCGTGCTGGCGGCCCGGGGCGTGTGGGGCAGCGTCGCCGGAGCGGCCCCGGTGGCCTATGCCGCTCTGCGGCCCGCGCCCGGCTGGTCGGCCGCCGGGCTCTTCCTGGCGGAGGCGGTGTCCACGGGCGTCATCGTGCTGCTCGTGGGGGTCTTCGCGGCGGTCGGCCATCTGACGCGCTTCACCCCGTACATGGTGGGTGTCGTCGTATGCCTGGCCATAACCCTGCTGGGGGCGAGCACCGGCGGCAGCGCCAATCCGGCCCGCCAGTTCGGTCCTGCCCTGGCCGCGGGCCAGTTCGCATTCCTGTGGGTCTACCTACTGGCGCCCCTGTTCGGCGCCGTCTTGGGAACGATGGCACGAGGTCTGCTCCTCGGGCGCCATCGAGTGCTCACCGGGCCTGTGGGCTGAGGGCAGAACGAACGAGGCTCCCCGACAGCCGAGTGAGATGCCTGACGTGTCAACTCATCTGCCGGGGAGCCTCGTCGGTCACACGGCCTGGCGCACCGCGCCCGCCTCACACGCTGGGGCAATGCCGGGAGGACCGTACAATGCCGTCGGCGAACCGGAGGGGATCACCAGTGCCGGGCCGTTGGAGGCCGGTCGGGCCCGGTCGCTAGTCGATGCACACCATGTCGACCTTGTTCGCGTTGCCACCCAGGTTGGCGGGCTGGAAGTTGGCGTGGGAAACCGGAATGGACCCCAGCGAGATCCAGGCGTTGCTGCCGTTCCAGTTGTACAGGTGGATGGCGCCACCACCCTTGTTCACGATGGAATCGATCCTGTCGTTGAGGCCGATGTTGCCCAGGTTGTGGCAGCCGTTGCTCGGAGCCGTCCAGATCTTGTAGTTGCCGTTCGCGCCGTCGTAGTAGCACGACTTGCCCGGATAGCAGTAGTCGGCCTGGCTGGCCGCCTGACTCGGCGCGACAACCGTGGCGCTGAGGATGGCCCCCGCACCAAGAGCCAAGGCGAGCGAAAGCTTCTTCATCGTGGTTCCCTTCGAAAAGCAAGCGCGCCCGCCGACCCGAAAGCCGGAGGGCTTGCGACATGACGTGCCCCGTCACCTGACGCACACGTCGCGATCTTTCTCCAGAGACGATAGTTGAACAATAAACCACCTAATAGAAGTTGTGTGCCAATCAAGCGATGTGACTGTCGATAAGTGAGGAGGCCCGGGCTTCGACGCCTCAACTCGTCCACCGCTGGGCCCTCATTGGCGCGGAGCCTGGCGTACAGCAACCGCCCCACACGCCTGTTGACCAGGGTCGCCATGCCGATCGCCGGCCGCCGGGGCGACCCGCGCGCACACGTCCTGCCGTCGCCGCGCCCACCGTCGATGGCCTTCGTCCGCCCAGCCGCCCGGCCGCCGTATGTTCTCGATGGCCGCGAGGACGAATACTCGCAGGGAGTTTCCCGTCTAGCATTTCAGCGCCAATATGACGGCACTTCCGTGCCAGGATTGAACTTTCACCGCGCATCGGCACACCGGCCTCTGGCCACTATGTGACATGTCCTCAACGCGCCATGCCCGCGGCATTTACTCGACGAGCTATGACTCGATCATCTGTGGAAGCAATCGTTCTGCTCACTTCTTCCCGATTGGGAGTTCAGTTGCCTCCGTTTTCACATAGCGGCCGAATGGCGGGGTTGGGCATCGCTCTCACACTGCTTTCCGCACTCGGATCCGTCTCGGCGTCGGCATCACCGCCCCATCCCCTCTCTCCCGGGGACGCCAGGCCAGCGGCGATCGGATCAGCGGCCCGGGCCACCGCCGCCCACGCTCGCACCGTCACCCTGATCACCGGCGACAAGGTGACGGTCACCCCAGGAGCGACGGGAGCACTCCCGTCCCTGAGTGTGCAGCCGCGGCCGGGCGGCAAGGAATCCGTACGGACCGTCACCGACGACTCCGGGACTTACGTCTTTCCCGAGGACGCCGATCCGTACGTCGCCTCCGGCGCACTCGACAAACGGCTCTTCAATGTCACGCAACTCATATCCCAGGGATACGACGACCGGCGCGCGGCCGGACTGCCCCTGATCGTCACGCGTGAAGCGGGGGCGTCGCGGCTCACTCCGGCCGATCTGCCGGGGGTCTCCGTCAAGCGGCACCTGGAGTCCGTCGGTGGTGAGGCGGTGGTCGCGGACCGCTCCAAGGTGACGAACCTGTGGCGTGCCCTGGTCGCCCCACCCGCGGGAAAGGGTGACCGGAAGACGGCCGAGGCACCGTCCTTGTCCGGCGGCATAGAGAAGATCTGGCTGGACGGCAAGGTCGAGGCGGCACTGGCGGACAGCACGGTCCAGATCGGAGCGCCCCAGGTGTGGCAGGAGGGCACCACCGGCGCGGGCGTCAAGGTGGCCGTACTCGACACGGGGATCGACGCGGGTCACCCGGACCTGGAGCAGCGCGTCGTCGGCAGCCGCAGCTTCGTCCCGGGCGAGGAGGTCGCCGACGGCAGCGGTCACGGCACGCACGTGGCGTCCACCATCGCGGGCACGGGCGCCGCGTCGGCCGGCCGAGAGCGAGGGGTCGCCCCGGACGCCGACCTGGTCGTCGGCAAGGTCCTCAACGACAAGGGATCCGGTGAGCAGTCCTGGATCATCGCGGGCATGGAGTGGGCCGCCAAGGCCGAGAAGGCCAAGATCATCAGCATGAGTCTGGGCATGGCCGAGCTGCACACCCAGGACGATCCCACGAGTCAGAGCGTCAACAGGCTCAGCGCGGAGACCGGTGCGCTCTTCGTCATCGCCGCCGGCAACAGCGGCAACGGCGCATACACGGTCAACGCTCCCGGCACGGCGGAGGCCGCCCTGACCGTCGGTGCGGTCGACTCCGCGGACGCCATCGCGCAGTTCTCCAGCAGTGGCCCCCGCGAAGGCGACGAAGGGCTCAAGCCCGAGATCACCGCCCCCGGAGTGGGAATCCTGGCAGCCCGTTCGCAGTACACCGGCGGCGACGGTTACTACACGCTCAAGAACGGCACGTCGATGGCGACTCCCCATGTCGCCGGCGCCGCCGCGCTGCTCGCGCAGAAGCACCCGGACTGGTCGGGGCAGCAACTCAAGGACGCTCTGATGAGCACGAGCAAGATCACTCCGGGTATCACCGCCTATCTCGGCGGAACCGGGCGGGTCGACGCGTCGGCGGCCCACCGCGCGCAGGTCGTCGCCTCCGGCGCCGTGGACGCAGGCCTCATCAAGTGGTCACGGGACCCTCAGCCGATCGAACGCCGCATCACCTACACCAACCACGGCAGCAGCCCCGTGACGCTTCGGCTCACGCTGGACCGCGGCCAGAGCCCCGGCGGCTTCTTCGCCCTGGGCTCCGACCAGATCGTCGTGCCGGCGCACGACAGCGCGTCGGTGAGCCTCGTCATCGACCCGCGCGGGGTCGCCATCGGCGGCTACACCGGCCAGGTCGTCGCACGGGACAGCGACGGCACGGTCGCCGCACATACCGTCCTGAGTGCCAGAACCGAAGCCGAGCGCCATGACCTGACGCTCCGGGCCTTGGACCGCTCCGGCCGGCCCATGGCGGGCATCGTCACACTCGCGGGCTCGAAGGCGGCGGAACGCAGCTACCACTGGGTGCCGGAGACCGGGCTGACGCTGCACCTGCCCCGCGACACCTACTCCGCGATGATGTACAAGGCGGTGCGCGGCGCCCACGGCGCGTACTCCAAGGGCCTGGCACTACTGGGTGACCCCGAGGTCGATCTGACCGATCCCAGGGTGGTCACCTTCGACGCCTCCCAAGCACACCAGGTTCAGGCTCTCACCCCCAAGCCGAGCATGGCGGCGAACACCAGGGTCGAGTACTGGCGCTCGTTCACGACGACGCAGGAACAGTACGGGGACTGGATCGACAGCATGGTGATCGACGCGACCTACGACAGCGTCTGGGCCCAGTCATCACCTGAGAAGGTCGAGCTCGGGGGCTTCGACCTCACCACGAGGTGGCGCGCCCCCCAAACGCCCCTCGCCATCTCCCAGGGCGCACACGAGCTGGACGTTCTTCCTCAGAGCGGCGCCAAGTCCCTCCCGGACGGCACCACGGATCTGGATGCCGTCTTCGCGGGCTCGGGTACGCCCGCCGACTACGCGCAGTTGTCGGCCCGGGGCAAGGTCGCCGTCGTGCGCCACAGCCCCGCCGTCAGCTCGCTGGAGCAGACGCAGGCCGCGCACGCCGCCGGAGTGAAACTGCTCCTCGTCGTCAACGACACGGTCGGGCGGCTCAAGGCGTGGTACGGCGATGACGACTACCGGTCACCCGGGCCGGTGGCGGTCGCGTCGGTGAACAAGGACGACGGTGAGGCACTGATCGCCCGGATCGCCGCCTCCCCTCGGAAGGACCTGCGCCTGCGGGCCACGGCACACCCCGCTCCATCGTACATGTACGACCTGGTCAGCCACCACACGGGTGGCATTCCCCAGGACCTCACCTACCGGCCCGGCGCACACAGCCTGGCGCGGGTGGACGTCGCCTTCGGCCAGAACGAGGGGATCACCGTCAAGGAGACACGTTTCGACGTCCCGCGCTACGCGAGCGGCGTATGGAACTTCTCCCCCGAACCCGTCGCCCGCGGATCGCGCACCGACTGGGTCTCCACGGATGCCGACGTCAAGTGGCAGCAGGAGGTGACCGTCCCGGACATGGTGCGTGAGCTGTCCGAGCAGGTGGCCTATCGCACTCCCGGAACCCACCAGGAGCGGTGGGTCAGCCCCATCCTGCGTCCGCGCATGATTCGTGCCGATCTTCCGTCACGGCAGAACGGCAACGTGCTCTACTTCGCCGCCCCCGCCTGGGCCAGCGGTGGAGCGGCACACTCCGGCGGCAGCAGCGGAAGCGGCCTCTCTCAGCGTACTTCGCTCTACCAGGGCAAGACGCTGGTCTCCGAGACGGACAGCGACACAGGGTACGCAGTGGACCTGTCCCCGAGGCCGCTGCCGTACCGGCTCGTGGTCGACGCCACCAACGGCGCTCCGTCGTTCAGTCGTTACTCCACCAGCACGCACACCGAGTGGTCGTTCGTCTCCGGCGAAGCAGAGAACAAGACCGTTCCGCTGGTGCAGCTCGACTACGGGGTGGACCTTGATGCCGACGGGAGGTCGCGGCGTCTGTCGGACCTGTCGATCACGCCTTCGGTGGCCGGCGCCGGGGCGGCCAAGGTGTCCTCCGCGCGTGTCGAGGTCTCCTACGACGACGGAGTCACGTGGCACCGCCAGAAGACCGTTCACCGCGACGGTTCCTGGAAGACCGTCCTTCTCGCGCCCCGGTCGGCGTCGTTCGTCTCGCTGCGGACCACCGCCACGGATGAGGGGGGAAGCTCGATCAGCCAGACCGTCATCCGCGCCTACGGCCTGAGGTGACGCCTGGACCGGTGCCGCGCTCAGCGCGGCACCGGTCCGACGGGGACGGCGGGGCGTCGAAAGAGCCCTCAGGAGGTGTGCGGGGCCACCAGGCCGGATTCGTAGGCGAGCACCACGAGTTGCGCGCGATCGCGGCAGCGGAGTTTGGTCATGGCCCGGTTGACGTGGGTCTTCGCGGTCAGCGGGCTGATCACCATGTGATCGGCGATCTGCTCGTTGGACAGGCCCTGCGCGACCAGGGCGACGGCCTCGCGTTCGCGGTTGGTCAGCTCTTCGAGTCCGGCGCCGGTACCGGTGCCCGGCGGCCGGGTGACGTACCTGTCGATCAGCTTGCGGGTGATCGAGGGCGCCAGCAGGGCGTCTCCGCGCGCGGCGACCCGTACGGCGTGCAGGAAGTCCTCCGGCACGATGTCCTTGACGAGGAATCCGGCCGCGCCGGCGCGCAGCGCGTCGTAGACGTACTCGTCCAGGCCGTAGTTGGTCAGGATGACGACGTGCACCCCCGCGAGCGCCGGGTCCGCGGCGATGCGCCGGGTGGCCTCGATGCCGTCGAGGACCGGCATCCGGATGTCGATGAGAACGATGTCGGGCAGGTGTTCCCTGACCAGGGCCAGGCCCTGTTCTCCGTCGGAGGCCTCCGCCACCACCACGATGTCGTCCTCGAGGTCGAGGAGCGCGCGGAATCCGCTGCGCAGGAGCGGCTGGTCGTCGACCAGCAGGACGCGGATCACGGCGTCCGGTCCACGGGGAGTTCGGCCTGGACGGTGAAGCCTCCCCCGCCGCGCGGCTCCGCCCTCAACCGGCCACCGAGCGCCGTGACGCGTTCGCGCATACCGAGCAGCCCGACGCCGGGCACCGGGGCGGTGCCCGGCACGGCCTTGCCGTCGTCGTCGATGCGGACCGCGAGGGCGTCCGGACGGCAGTCGATCCGCACCGAGGCCGTGCCGGCGGCGGCATGCCGGGCGACGTTGGTGAGCGACTCCTGAACGATCCGGTAGACGGTCCGGCCCACCGCGGCGGACACGCCGTGCTGCTCGCCCTCGATCGTCAGCGTCGCGTCCAGGCCGATGGCTCGGGCCCGTTCCACGAGTTCCGGGACGTGGCCGAGGCCACGCGGCGGGGCCGTGTCGTCGTCGCGCAGCGCCTCGAGGGTCGCCCGCAGCTCCCTGCTCGCCTCACGTCCGGCCTCCTGGATCGCCAGCAGGGTCTCCGGCACGTGCTCGCCGCTCCTGCGGGCCACGTGGACCGCGACTTCGGCCTGCACCTTGATGATCGAGATCTGGTGGGTGAGCGAATCGTGCAGTTCCCGCGCGATGCGCAACCGCTCGTCGTCGGCGCGGCGCCGCGCGGTCTCCTCGCGGGTGCGCTCGGCCTCGTCCGCTCGCCGCTCGGCCTGCCGCAGCGCCTCCCCCGCGGCTCCGGCGGCGATCAGCCAGGCCAGGTCGAGGGCGCCGCGGGCCTGCGCGAAGGCCTCCCCCGTGTCGTGCAGGGAGATCAGAGCCGCGAGGGGAAGCGCGGCCAGCATGGCCACGCTCGCCGCCACCGTGACGGTGCGGTGCCCCGCCCGTACGGCGGCGTACACGGCGAACAGGTAGGCGACGGCGGGCACATCGAACCCGGCCGCCTGGTAGCCGACGGCGCACAGGCCGGTCACGGCCAGCACGGCCAAGGGCGCGCGGCGGCGCACGGCGAGCCCCAGGCCGCCGATGGTGAGAAGCGCGGAGCCGAGCAGACCGAGGTCGCCTGCCGGGTGCCGCCCGGACAGCCCGGTGGCCAGCAAGGCCGCCGCCACGCCGATGGCGATCACCCAGTCACCGGCACCGGCGGGCACGGTGGGGACACCGAACCGTCCTCTGTCCATGCGCGCACCCTAGCCCGACGCCCGCGCGGGCGAGTCCCGCTCGCGGACGAGCGGCCCGCTACCACGTCCGCAGTACACGCGCGGCGCCTGCGGTGTCGGCGGCAGCGGAGTGCGTCAACGACGGCAGCACGAAGTGACCGCGTCTGCGGGACGCCCCGCGCCGGGTCCGCCGGACATGATCGGGCCACATCCGGTCGTGGGAGACGAAGGAGAACCTCATGTCAGTCCGATCCGCTCTGGCCGCACCGGCTGCTGCGCATGCCTTGGCCCAGCAGGCCGCCACCGCCTCCTACGGCCTGACCCCCGAGCGGGTCTGGGCGAGCACGGCCGCGCTGCTGGCCCTCGTCGGAGCGCTCCTCGGCGCGCTCGCTCTGACCTCGTTCGCGGGCCGTGTCCGCGTCGGCAACGGGCGGGCCCCGGCGATCGCGGCCATGGCGGCCGGACTCGTCTCCGTGGTCAACGGGGGGCTGGTGGTGGTCACCGCCGACGGTGGCCCCGGCACCGGCAACGGAATCGTCGGCGGCTTCGTCGCCGTGGTGATCGGCCTGATCGCGATGGCCCTCGCCCGGCTGGCGCTGATCCGCGCCCGCCGCGCCGCCTGAGCGCGGGGCGGCGGGCGGTAGGCGGCGGGCGGTAGGCGGCGGGCGGTAGGCAGGGCGAACTGTCCGCGGGTACGCCGTCGCCCCGGACGCCGTGTCCGGGGTGTTCCCAGCGTGAGGAACGCGCGGTTCCATGGGCTCGGCCGGGGATCGGCCGAGCCCATGGAACCCGACCGGGGGCGCGTACCGCCCTCGGTCCACTGACGTCCTACGGTGTGATGCGCAGGGCGTCCACCATGCCCACCGAGGTACTGCGGTTGACGATGCGGATGGTGTGCGTTCCCTGGGTCAGTCCGCTGCGTTGCCAGACGGTCTGCTGCACCTGCCGTGCGCCGGAGACCCGCAGGTCCACCGTCGCCTGGAAGGCGCCGTCGAGATAGACGTCGACCGGGCCCATGTCGCCGTTGCGTTCGGAGATGTAGGCGACTCCCGTACCGGTGAAGGTGTACTGGGCCACGGCGTTGACCGTCGTGCTGTGGTGGGTGTCGTCGTTGTAGTCGCCGTAGCCTCGTCCGCTGGTCGCGTGCCAGTTGCTGTCGTATGTCAACTGGCTGTTGTTGACCATGGGGTTGGGGGTCCGGGCCATGCCCAGGGTGGAGGTGGTGCCGCTCAGGGCCTTCTCCCCCTGGTTGGCGGATCCGGTGAGCCGTACGGAGGTGTAGGAGGAGAGCGGCTTGGCGGTGCGCTCCACCACGTACACCTTTCCGGCGGCCGTGGCGAGGTCGAACTCGGTCGCGCTCGTGGTGAGTACGGTCGCGCCGCTGGACGCGTCGCGGACCCTCAGCTGCTGACTCCCCCACGGGTTCACGACCCGCGTCGACTTGCCGTACAGGCTCTTGATGCCGATGTACTTCACCTCGCCGGCCTCACGCTCCGAACTGACCGTGAAACCGCCCTTGGCCAGCAGGGTGAACCGTCCCGTGAAGGAGGAGTCGCTCGGCGCCGCCGGGAAGACCCGGATCTTGTCGTTGTAGGACTGGAGCAGCGACTCGTTGAGGGCCGCGAGGTGCACCCCGAGGTACTCGAAGACGCCGTTGGTGTTGTCGGTCATGCCGTTGGGATAGGTCTGGTACTTGCGGAGCATCGTCTTCATGCCCTGGTACGCCTGGTCGCCCAGCCCCAGCCGGGCCGCCTGCACGGCGTCGTTGGCCCAGACGTTCCCGTACGGGAAGGGGCGTGCGTTGAAGGTGTTCACGGCCTTCTGCTGGTCCGGGTAGCCGATGCCGGTCCGGTCGTAGGGCCAGATGATCTCGGCGGCCACGTTCTCCCCGTTGCGGGTCTGCGCGAGCGGCGGGGTGTGCGGGAGGTAGACGTCCGCGGTGGACGGATAGGCGATCAGGTTGTCCACGATCCGCTGCCACTGCGGCCGCAGGTCGGCGTCCAGGCCCAGGGACTGGGACGCGCTGATCGCGAGGGGGAACAGGGTGCGCACCGCCGCGAGGTCGGTGATCGCGTTCTGCACGTTCCAGTACGTCTCGTGCGCGTGCGAACTCGCCACGTAGTACTTGCCGGACGCGGAGTCGTAGGACAGCTTCGCGGCGTAGAACTTCACCACGTCCCGCATGAAGGGGTACGCGGTGTTCCGCAGGTAGGCGGAGTCGTTGGTGTACGCGTACTGCAGGTACATGTTGTATGCGGCCTCGGTGCCCGTCGACCAGATGTTGTTGGTGAAGTCGCTGTTGACGGTGCCCCGGGCGTTGCCGTCCCAGCCCATGGTCTCCGGCACCCACAGCCCGTCGACGTTGTAGCGCGTCCGGGTGTACGCCTTCAGTGCCGCCGAGTTGCGGCTGTAGAGGCGGTTGAAGCCGGCCAGCAGGTCGACGTGGTTGGAGGCGAGGAAGGAGTTGTAGACGTCCCGCTGGTTCCAGAACCAGTAGGCGTTGCTCCATTTGGTCTGGTCGCGGGTGGCCCGGAACACGCCGTTGATGAAGTGGAACGGATTGGTCCCGTACCCGCCGGCGGCGATCATGTACGTGCTCAGGTAGTAGACGTTCTCCAGGTAGTCCGCGTCCCCGGACAGCCCCGAGTACTGCACGAACGACTTGCCCCAGAAGTCGTGCCACCAGGACCGGAAGTCGCCGAGCGTCGCGCTGTAGCCGCGGCTCTTGGCCGAGGCCAGTGCGCGTTTGGCCTCGGCCACCGAGTCGTGGGAGGGCGCGTTGAGCCGGGTGCTCGCGGTGAACCAGATGGTGTAGCTGCGCGAAGGGGTGATCGACAGCCGGACGTTCCGGCCGTCGACGACGCGTGCGCTGTAGGCCGCGCCCTCCACCGTGGCCGCCAGGGTGTAGCCGAAGTTCTGCGGGTCGGACTGGCCTCGGCTGATTCCGGCGCCCGTGGAGTCGGCGTACGTCGAGACCGTCTTCCAGGTGTTGAGGTCGGGCACGTCACCGCTGTTGCCCAGCTGGGAGACGTCCCACAGGCCGAGGTCGAGGGTGACCGCGGAGACCCCGGAGCGCGAGTCCTCGACGTGCACGCCCATGACCTCGGAGTTGGGCACGCCCATCACCGTCACGGTGCGGTTGGCGTCGTACGTGGTGGTGAGGGTTCCGTCGTAGAGCGACAGGCGTTGCTGGTAGGTGCTGTAGCCGCTCTCGAGCGCCGGGGTCGTGGACAGGTTGAGCAGTCCCGCGCCGAACGCCGTCTGCTGCGAGGTGTCCACACCGGAGACCTGCATGGTCAGCCCGTTGTTCTGCCAGGCCATGGCACCCGTACGGCCGTTGCCGACGGTCAGCCCGTGCAGGGGGTTGGTGGTGGGCCGGTTGTAGACGAGATCGTGCTTGGAGAGGTAGGCGGCGCGATCCACGTTCAGTGCTCCGGTGGCGGAGTCGAACGCGGCGTCCGTCGGTGCCGCGGCGGCCGGGGCCGAGAGGCCGACGGCGGTCGCGGTCATGATGCAGACGGCTGCGAGCGCGGCTCGCACGAGTCTGCGCAGTCTCATCGAATGCCCTCCCTGCTGGTCGTGGGGGTGACGGCCGGTGCCGGACAGCGTGGGGCTGAAACGTGACCGGTCAACGTCGAGTCCGATTGATCGGATGACTTGGCCGGACCGCTTCTTCGATGCACTCGCCTTCCCGCAGCGTACGCAGGCGCGGAGAAGCGGTGCACCGATCGGGACGCATAACGGAATGATCAGAACAGGCCGCCCGAGACTGTCAGTTCTCGAAGCGCCTGAGACAAACGGAGGAACGGCGTGCGGGTACACCACGGCGTCGGCATGGCCGCGTCAGAGGAAGTGAACATCGGATGTATCGACCGGTCAACACTCAGCGCAAAACGTCCGCCCGATGAGGTCCGCCGGACATGCCGCCGTCGACGGTGCGACGCCCGCCCCTTGTGGCGGTGCCTCGCGGCCACGGCGGGGTGGGCGTCCCGACGCGCCGGGCAACCGGACCGGCAGGCTGAACCGGCGCCGCTGGCCCCGCTACGATTCGCCCATGCCTGAGCAGTTGTTCGACCGCACGAGCCGCGGTTGCACAGTCGAGGATCTGGATGCCCGGTTGCGTACGGCGCTTCTGGCCGTGGCCGAGACCGAGTTGCTCGGTGATGCCGCGTCGGCCGCGGTCGCCTGTGTGGAGACCCGCAGTGTGCCCCGACGCCGCCCTGGCGTCTTCGCGCGCTTGCTCGGGGGCGCCCCGCAGCCCGAAACGCTGACGGCTGCCGTGTTGCTGCCGCGGCACCTCTTGGTCTCGGTCACCGACATGCGCACGGGGAAGACCACAGCACATTCCGGGCGGCTCGCCGACATGACCGTCACCGAGGTCGATCCGCGACTGGCCGTCGACACCGGGGTGTCGGTGTTCACCCGCTGGTCGAACCGGTCCGAGGCCGAGTCGATGCACGTCGCGCTCGGCGGTGACCCTGCCGGCGTCTCGTTCAAGGACGCGCTGCGCCACGCCGTCCAGGCGGCACAGAGCGGCTGAGCGGCTGAGCGGCTGAGCGGCTGAGCCGCCTGCGGCAGCCGGTGGGGGGCACCGTCGGCGCTCCCCAAGGCGGGAGCATTTGGATGCGCCACCGCCCCATATTTCGAGTTACCCAATTTCTTGATTCTCGCCGCTCAGGCCGTTATTGCCAATCCAAATGCCCCGCCAAGGGAATCCCAAATGGCAGACTCTTTGCCAATTTCGGCTCGCTCGAAGTAAATTAATCTTATCCTGCACCGCAATGCTCGTTCGACGTTGAGAGTCCGTTCCGGATTCACTCCAAGGTGTACCGACACACTCTCCTGAAAATCTCGGACGGCGGGACGGGATCCGTCCTGAGCTGGGAGGACACCCAGGTTGACGCTTCCTGGGCTCCGTAGCGGATTTCTCGGTGATGCCCTGTTCGGCGGACCTTCGCGGCAAAGCGTGAATGACTTCCGCGTGGCTATCGGCTAGCTTCGGTTCGCGTCAGGAAATTCCCATCACCAAGGGAGGAATGCAGTGAAAGGTCTTGCTCGAGCCGCGGCTACGGTGGCATTGGCAGTATCAGCCATGGGGGTTCCCATGGCAGGTGCGGCGCTGGCCGCCCCCGCGGACTGTTCGGGGTACGGCTGGGACGACGGCCGCGGCAGCCGGGGCCATGACCGCGGAGACCACGGCCGGGGAGGCTACGGCCACGGAGGGTACGGCGGTGGGGGCTATGGCCGGGGAGGCTACGGCCACGGAGGGTACGGCGGTGGAGGTTACGGCCGCGGAGGACACGGCGGCCGGGGCGGGGACTTCAGCTACTTCAGGTTCAGCAACAAGTCGCTCAAGTCTGCGCACGTGAAGGCCCGCAACGAATCGCTCGCGGCCAACGTCGCCTCCCCGCTGGCCGTCGCCCAATCCGCGGCGATCCAGGCCATCAACGTCCGTCAGTAGCTCCCGAAGCCGACCACGGTCCTGGACAACCCTGCCGAGTCAGGGCCCGGTCACACGCGAAGGGATCAATCGACGAAAGCCTGACCGCGGCCGATCCTCACGGGTCGGTCGCGGTCAGGCCCGGCCGAGGTCAACGGTCACGGGCGACCCCAGGCATCACCGGGCCATGAATTCATCCCGGTTTCTGCCACCGCCGCCTGCGCGGTTCATTCCCAGCCCTCCGGAATGACCCGGATCACACCGCATTGCCCTTCGAGAAATAGGAGCATATGCTCTCATTCGTTCCTCGTGTGTGCCCGCCTGCCGCACGCAGGGACGCACGGCGGCTCGTACGGGCGCAACGCCACGCCATCGGGCACCGGCCGCCGCCGCACCCCGTCGCCGGGCGCCCCGCCCCGCCGGCGCCCCTTGATCGCCATCGCAAAAGGAACCGAGTGTGAACCCTTCCCCGATCGAACCGCCCGGCCAGGATGGTCCCGGCATGCCGTCACCGCACTCGGACCAGCCGCCACGCCAGGTCTCCCGGCGAGCTTTCGTCGGCGGCGCGGCAGCCGTCACCGCCGGTCTGGCACTCACCGGTGTCTCCGCTCTGCCCGCCGCGGCCGCTCCGCGGCGGACCCCGAGGGGCTTCGGTTCCGTGTCCGGTGTTCCCGGGCTCCCGGATGGGTTTCGGCGGACGTTCACCAGCCGGATCGTCCAGGCCGGTGGCATACGTCAGCACGCCGTCGTCGGCGGCGACGGGCCGCCCCTGCTCCTGATCCACGGCTGGCCGCAGAACTGGTACGCCTGGCGCATGGTCATGCCGGTGCTGGCGCGGAACCACACGGTCATCGCCGTGGACCAGCGCGGCATCGGGCTGACCGACAAGCCCCGCGACGGTTACGACACCGGCACCCTCGCGAACGATCTGGCCGCGCTGATGGACACCCTCGGCCACGAACGCTTCGCGGTCGTCGGTCATGACACCGGCATGCCGATCGGCTACGCGCTCGCGGCGGACCACCCTCACCGCGTCGAGCGTCTGGCCGTCGCGGAAGCCGTCATTCCCGGTGTGACGCCCTCCCCGCCGCTGCTCGGCCCCGCGAAGGCCAACAACATGCTCTGGCACTTCCCCTTCAACCGGCTCGACGACGTCAACGAGCTCCTGGTGGCGGGCCGGGAGGACGTCTACTTCGGCTGGCAGCTCGACACCAAGGCCGCGCGAAAGCTGCCCGACCACGCCATCCGCTACTACATCGAGTCCCTCACCGCCCACCGCCACGCGCTGGGCGGCAGCTTCGGCTGGTACCGCGACCTCGACACCACGTTCGCGCAGAACGCCGACCGCGTGAGGCGGCACCTGACCATCCCCGTCCTCGCCGTCGGTGGTGCGCAAAGCGTCGGAGAGGGAGTGGCGACCACCATGAAGCTCGCGGCCGACGACGTGCGGTCCCTGGTCATCCCGGGCAGCGGCCACTGGGTTGCCGAGGAGGCCCCTCAGGAACTGCTGGCGGCGCTCACCACTTTCCTGGCCCCTTACCGCGCGGCCGCCGGGGCGGGGAACCGCCGGTAGGCGCCGCAACGATGAGGGTGCCGGGGTTCGGATGCCCCGGCACCCGCCGTTGCTTCAGGAGGCAGTGGTCGTCAAGGGCCCGGTCAGCGTGCGCCGCTGCCGGGCAGCGATGTCACGGTCACCAGGTCACCGGTGAGCAGTCGTACCGTGGCGGAATCCGCCTTCCGCGCTCGACGCATCGCGCCTTTCCTTCCGACCCCCTACCGGTGGAGGCGGACGCGACACCGCCGACCGTCACCACCAGTACGGTCGATGCCGCCGTCGAGAGACGGAACCATGACATCAGTCAGAGACCTTTCATTCAGGGTCAGTTCAGCGGCTGGACGACAGAATCAACGGCGTCCTGGCACAGGTCACCGGTATCCGCATGTCGCGGATGCACGACATCGACGCGGGGTGGCATGCCGGTGGCACGACCCGGCCGGTCGGCGTCTGCCGCGCGGGGCCGGAACACGGCTCCCCGGCGTCCCGACGCCCCGGCCCCGAGGGGCATTCGAGGGCTCGCAAGCCCGCCTTCGTCACCGCGTTCCACCACGCCTGTCACGTCGGCGGGGGCTGTCTCGTCCACTTGACGGAGTGGCAGCAGAGCGGATGCGCGGATCGCGCCGCCCGACTGGACAACGAAGTTGCCGGTCAGCGCACCGATCCACCCGTGACGAGCACAAGAGGGGATGAATCCTCGTGAACACGACCGCGAGGCATGGCGGAGGGTTCATCGCCGGACCCGGTCCGGTCACCACTGCCACGGCACACGGGGTAACCCCATGACGCCAGTGCTGGAGTGCGCGATCTACCTGACGATCGCGGCACTGTACGTCTATGCGGTGGTCGACTGCATCAGGACCCCGGAAGCGCGCATTCGGATGCTGCCCAAGATGGGCTGGCTCGTCGTCATGGCCTTGATGCCGATTCTGGGCGCCATCGTCTGGCGGAACCTGGGCAAGCGGTCCCTGCCTGCCGAGGGCCGGTCGTCCACGGACTGAGTCACCAGAATGGATCTTGCATACGCGCCCACGGCGAAGAAGCCCTGTCAGGGCGCCGACCCCGTTCCGGTGCTCTGATCGGGACGGCTCACTCCGCCACAGGCAGCAGTCGTGAGGGGCGGGCTGCCGCATGATGGATCCGGCAGGTGCCCGGGGAGTCGGGGGCTTCCCAACGCGGATGGGCGTAGGCGGTCACCTGGAGGCGGATCCGACGGCCCGGGCGGAACACGTGGGCCGCACCACAGGTCGATACGGACCTCCTGGGGATCCGTGTCGGCGGAGCCGTCGGTGCGGGCGACGCCGTCGGCGAGATTGATCGACGTGCCGTCCGGGTGGACGTCGCAGAGCCGGCCGGGCCGTCGCTCGTGGTGGTGAGGACCGCGGTCATCCGGCCGGCGACCTCCAGGGAGGCGGTCAGCGCGCGACCGGTCCAGGTCAGCACGTCGTGCCGGGCCTCGATGTCGCGCTGGTCGAAGGGGCCCGCGGGGTACGCGTCGGTCAGCAGGACCGCACCGCCGCGCACCGGCACGGGGTCCCCGGGGTCGTGCACGAAGCAGGCCGGCGACTCGTCCGTGCCGGGCGGCTCGGTCGACAGTGCGCCGGAGGGCGTCGTCCTTGCCGTAGGGGGTGCGTGCCAGCCGGACCGGCCGCGGCCCCGCGCCCGTGGCCGGGCGGCGGACGTCGGCGCGCAGCACGGTGCCGTCGCACATGACGGCCGCGACGTCGCGGTCGGTGGTGGTATCCACGGGTGGGGCAGAGCCTTTCCGGTGGCGGGCGACCGCGGGCGCCCTCAGAAGGCGGTGCGCCGAGGAGAACGTTATCCGCCGACGTTTCGGTCGTTCATCGAGGCGCGCGGTCGCGCTCGCGAGGGGCGCACGCCCCGTTTCAGGGAGCCGACTCGCCCGATCCCCGCGGGATCAGCCGCGTGGAGACGATGACCGTACGGGTCGGCCGCGCCCGGTTCGCGCGCCGTGCGCTGAGGAGCTCGATCGCGGTCCGGCCGATCTCCTCGTCGCCCTGGGCGACGACGGTGACACCGGGGCGCAGCAGGTCGGCGAGGCCGAAGTCGTCGAAGCCGACCAGGGCGATGCCGCCGAAGTCGGCGCCGAGCGCGCGGATGACCGCGACGGTGGTGTTGAAGTTGCCGGTGACCAGGGCCGTGGCGGGGTCGGGCCGGTCGCGCAGGGCGGCCAGTGCGGCGGCCACGCGGGCCGGTTCGACGGGGCCGGGATGCACCATGCCGTCGAGGGTCCCGCCGATCCCGGACAGCGCGTCCCGGAACGCGGTCGCGCGCTCGCGTCCGGTGTGGATCCGCTCGTCGTCGCCGATGTAGCCGATCCGGCGGTGGCCCTGGGCCGTGAGGTGCGCGAACGCCTGGGCTATGCCGCCGCGGTTGTCGGAGAGCACGGTGTCCACGTCCAGGCCCGCGGCCGGACGGTCGAAGGCGACCACGGGCAGGCCCGCGTCGATCTCGGGCTGCAGGTAGTGGTGGTCCTGGGCGATCGGCTCGATGATGATGCCGTCCATGCGGCGCCGGCACATGGACATCACCGCGTCCCGCTCGCGTTCCTCGTCGTCCTCGGTCGACATCGCCACCACGGTGAGGCCGACCGCCCTGGCGGTCTCGTCGATCGCCCGCAGCACCGGGTGCGCGTCGGCGATGTGACGGACCGCCGCGCCTATCGCGCCGGTGCGGCCGCTGCGCAACTGCCGTGCCCGCTCGTCGGGTTGGTAACCGAGCCGGTCGACTGCCGACCGGACCCGCTCGGCGAAGTCCTCGCCGACGGTGGTGTCGCCGTTGACCACGCGCGACACCGTACGCAGTGCCACGCCGGCCTCGCGGGCCACGTCCACCATCGTGGGGCGGCGGGGGTGGTGCGGACCGCTCTTGCCGACGGCGTCAGGACCGGGCACGTGGCTTCCCCTCTCTCGGTTCCCTGTGACCGCTGAGTCCTCGGGGGCGCACAGGAGTTGCCCCGTCCGGGCGGCGCCGGCCGGCGGGTGCGTTCCGGAACCGGCCCGTGATCCTCGGAGGACTTGACTTGCTGTCGGAGAACCCTACTGTACTGGGCGAGACAACGTTATCCCACTGTCGGGACACGGTCGTTCGCCAGGTGCCGCGGGGCGTCACCGGGCGGTACGTCCGGCCTCCCGGGGGTCCGGGTAGCCGTCTCCGGACAACTACACACCCGGAAAGGGACCCGCCATGCCCAGAAGAACGGCCGTCGGCAGGCGCAGCACCGCTCTCCTCGCAGCCGCTGGACTCTCCCTGCTCGCCGCCTGCTCCTCCACCGCCTCCGGCGGGGCCGGCGGCGGCTCCCTGACGTATCTGACGTTCAACACCCCGACCCTGACACCCGCGTTCTGGAAGGACTCGATCGCCAGGGCGCAGAAGGCCGCACCGGGTGTGAGCGTCAAGCAGGTGGTCGCGCCCAGCACCGACCGCGACTCCTACGCCAAGCAGCTGCAGGCCTCTGGCCAGTTCCCGGACCTGCTGCAGTCCATCACCCCCGCGCAGTACACCGAGGCCGGCCTGCTCACGCCGTACGAGCAGTCCTGGATCGACCAGAACTTCCTGCTGCCGCAGGGCAACGCGATCAAGGGCAAGGTCTACATCCCGCCGACCAACTCGCAGATCATCCCGCTGGTCTTCTACAACAAGGAGCTCTTCGAGAAGGCCCGAGTGACCCCGCCGGCCACCTGGAAGCAGTTCCTCGCGGTGTCGGAGAAGCTGAAGGCATCCGGCGTCACCCCCATCGAGCTGGGCGGCAACGACCCGTTCGCCGCAGGGATGCCGCTGACCGGTGCGCTCAGCGCCGACGTGCTCGGCAAGAACCCGCAGTGGATCCAGCAACGCCACGAGGGCAAGGTGAAGTTCACCGACGCCGACGTGGTGGCCGCCGCGACCAAGATGCGCACGCTGGTCGAGAAGGGATACTTCGAGAAGGGCGCGCTCAACGTCAGCTACGCCGACTCCATCAAGGACTTCAACGCCGGCAAGGCCGCCATGTACCCCATGGGCAGCTGGTACCTCGGCTCGATCCCCAAGGACCAGTGGGACACCATCGGCGTCTTCCCCTGGCCGACCGATGACGGGTCGACCGTCGTGCCCTTCGCGGTGGGCGGCTCGATGGCGATCAGCACCAAGGCCAAGGACCAGAAGGGCGCCATGGCCTTCGCCAAGGCGTGGTCGCTCGACGCGGGCAACCTCAAGGCCCTCATCGAGGGCGACGGCGCCTTCCCCATGCTCAAGGACAAGACCCTCGACGACTACGGCGTCAACGTCAGCCCCGCCTTCACCGACTCGTACGCCTTCGTGACCAAGGACAACACCAAGGTCAGCTCGATCGGCTGGGCCACCAACGACGACGCGCTGCCGGGCTCGCTGAACAACGAGTTCTACGCCGCCGCCCAGGCGCTGTTCAACACCGACGATGTCAAGGGCGAGATGGCCAAGCTCGACCAGGCCTGGGACTCCGCGACGAAGTGAGCGGCCAGGCCATCGGCCACCCATGAAAGGAGGAGGCGGGTGAAACCGCTGTCGACGTGGTTCCGCGACGCCTCGCGGGACCTCGGGCTCCGGCTGATCGCCGCGTTCGGCCTGCTGCTGTACACGGTGTTCATCATCGTCCCGGTCCTCATGAGCCTGCGCAGCAGCTTCACCGACGAGAACCCGCTGAAGTCGGGCAGCACGTGGATCGGGACCGACAACTACACGGAGATGCTGCACGACCCGCAGCTGCGTGCCAGCGTCCTGTTCACCCTTGCGCTGGCCGTCGGAGTGACGGGCGTGGCCAACGTCGCCGGCCTGCTGCTCGCCATGCTGCTCAACCGGACCCGGCTCACCTACCGGGTGCTGCGCACCGTCGCGTTCCTGCCGCAGGTGGTCTCCGGGGTGATCGTCGGCTTCGTCTGGAAGGCGATCTTCACCCAGAACGGCCTGCTCAACGAGACGCTGACGAGGCTCCATGTGACGGACCAGCCGGTCGACTGGCTCGGCAACCCGCATCTGGCCCAGCTGTCGGTGGGCGTGGTGGTCGCCTGGGTGCTCTCCGGCTTCACCACCGTGGTCTACCTCGCGGCCCTGCAGAACATCCCGCAGGAGCTGTACGACGCGGGGTCGATCGACGGTGCCGGCGCGTCGCAGCGGTTCCGGATGATCACGCTGCGGATGGTGGCCCCGGCGACGACGATCAGCGTGACCATCTCGCTGATCACCGTGCTCAAGCTCTACGACATCATCCAGGTCCTCACCTCCGGCGGACCCGCCAACGCCACCCAGTCCACCGCGCAGTACATCGTGAAGACGGCGTTCACCACGAACCGGTTCGGCTACGCCTCGGCCGTCGCCATGTTCCTGCTGGCGCTGTCCGCGGTCATCGCCCTGTCCGTCACGAGCGTCCTGCGCCGCCGAGAGGTCGACCTGTGACCGTCCAGCACGCCCCCGCCCGCACCGCGACGCGCCGCCCGTCGAGGCCGGGTCGCCCGGCTACCGCCCCCGGCCGATCCGGGCGGTACCGCGCACTGCGTTCCCCGGTCCGGCTGACCGCCGCGGTGGTCGTGGTGCTGCTCTTCGTCAGTCCCATCTACCTGACCATCGTCAACGCCTTCAAGACCGAGGACGCCATCGTCGCCAACCCCGCGGCGCCCCCGGTCCACCCCACGCTCGGCAACCTCGCCACCGCGCTCGGCCGGCCGGACCAGCTCATCCAGCTCGGGTTGCGCAACTCGCTGATCGTCGTGGTCTGTTCGGTGCTGCTGCTGATCCCGCTGGGCTCGGCGTTCAGCTTCTGGATCTCGCGCCGGCGCACCCGTCCGCGGGCGGTGATCCTCGCGGTCCTCGCGGCCGGGCTGATGATCCCGCCGCAGGTCGTGCTGCTGCCGACCATCCGGATCCTGACCTTCCTCGGCCTGGACCACTCGTATCCCGGGCTCATCCTGTCCAACCTCGGCGGCGGGTACTTCTCCTTCGCGGTCTTCGTCTACGTCGGCTTCATGCGGGCGGTGCCGGACGAGGTCGTGGAGGCCGCGCGGCTGGACGGCGCCGGAGGACTGCGGATCTGGTGGACGATCATCATGCCGCTGGTGCGGCCGGCCACCGCGACCGTGGCCATCTTCCTGTCGCTGTGGATCTGGAACGACTTCCTCAACCCGCAGTTCATCCTGGGCCCGCTGCAGGGCCAGACCATCACCACCGGTCTCTATCTCTCCGTGGGGCAGTACCAGATGGATTACGGACAGCTGTTTGGCATCATGTTCCTGGCCGGGATCATCCCGGTGGCCGGATACCTGCTGATGCAGAAGCAGTTCGCGGCCGGGCTCACCGCGGGATCGACCAAGTGAGCGCGACTCCGCGGACGGCGGCGCCCACCCCGCACGCGGGTCCCGGCCCCGGCGAAGCCGCCGCGGGCATACCGGCCCTGGACGACCTGGCGGGCGACTGGATGCCCGCCGCCCGCCTCGCCCATCTGCCCAGCCTCCGCAACCAGTGGGGGCAGGGACACGTGAACGCGGACCTGACTTCACTGTCCTGGCTGGCCTTCCCGCCCTACAGCGGCGGCTACCACACGGGTGTGCTGCGTATCGACGGCACACCGCTCGCCGCCGAACGGCTGCGCTGGTCCCCGTGGGGCGTCGAACGCGCCGCCGCCCTCGGCACTTTGGCGGTGCACACCGAGGTACGGATGGGCTACGAGCGCAGCCGGCTGCTGTGGCGGATCACGCTGCGCAACACCTCCGCCGATCCCGTGCGCGCCCGCCTCGAGCAGGAACTCCTGGCGATGTTCGCGCACCACGAGACGGACTGGGGCTGGCTGTACGGCACCCCGTGGAACCACGGCCACCACCACGACTTCCACGCCACCGAGCGCCTGCGGAGCGAGGTCCTGGCCGACCGGCCACGGCAGGTGCAGACCCTGCCCCACGGCGAGCGGTGGCTGCGCCTCGGCTCACCGCGCGTGCCCGGCATCCAGCGGGACGAGGACGCGGCGCCCATGCTCCTGGAGTCCGAGCTGCCCGACCACTCCACCCCGGACGCCGGCCGCGTGCGCGAGCCCGGCGCCCCGTGCCTGGTGGACGGCCTGGAGGTGCGGCGGCCGGACGGCACGGTCACCGCGGTCGGCGGCGAGGGCGGCGCCTGGACCGTACGCCCCGGCACCGACCTGCGCGTCGGTACCGCCGCCCTCGGCGCCGGGGACGTCCTGGCCCTGCGGCTGCGCGTCGACCAGGGCGCCGCCCACGGCGTCGTGATCACGCACGGCAACCATCCAGACTCCGCGACGATCGGGCTCGACCGCGGCCGCCTCTTCCTGCGCATCGGCGGTGAACAGGTCGTCACCACCTCGCCGTTGAGCACCGGGCGGTGGCACCGTATCGAGCTCCGGCTCGGTGACGCCGGCGCCCGCCTGGACGTCGACGGCACGGAGCGCGCCCGTACCCGGCCCTGGTGGGAGGACCAGCGGTGGACGGCCCGCGTGGAGGACGGCGCCCTGTGCGTCGCCGACTCCCGCAGCCCGGCGCGGTCCGCGTACGCCTTCGCCGAGCCGCCCGACGCCCTGACCGCGAGCGGCGCCCGGGGCCTGGCCCGCTGGGACGTCCGCCTCGAACCCGGACAGACACGGGTCCTCGAATTCGTCCTCGACATCGGTTCGTCGCGGGAGGAGACCCGCAGCGCCGCCCTCGCGGTGGCGGGCGGCTTCGGGGACGGGTTCACTCGGGTCGCCGAGCGGTGGCGGGCCACCTGGCGGCACGCCTTCACCCCCGGCAACCCGGAGTTCTCCGGCCACCTGCCCACGCTGCACACCGACGACGCGGACCTCGCGCGCACCTACTACCTGGGCGCGCTCCTCGCGGTGTACATGCGCAACACCCGTGTGTCGCGCACCGGCCCGGTCTTCCTCACCGGGGGGCCGCGCCTGGGACCCACCACGACGTTCTTCTGGGACCAGTCCGAGTTCGCCCGCACCGCCGCGATGCTCGAGCCCCGCGGCCTGCGCGCCTGGCTGCTGGCCGCCCTCGCGCAGCCCTACGACCACTGCCACTCCTTCGACACCTACAACCTGCTCCCGGTGGGGAACCACTACGCGGCCAACGACCACGCCCTCTTCCGGACGGTCGCCTCGTACGTCACCGTCACCGGGGACACCGGCCTCCTGTCCGAGCACGCCGGGGACCGCAGCGTGCTGGAGCACCTGCGCGCCATGGCGTTCCGGCCGCGCGAGAGGCGCGCACGCTACGCCGACGGTGTCCTTGCCGACCTGGGCTCCGACGCCTGGGAGCTGCTGGAGTGCGTACCGAACTACCGGGACGCCGTCACCTCCTTCAACGCCGGGTACGCCGGCATGCTGCGCTCGCTCGGCACGCTGCTGCGGTCGCTGGGCGAGGACGCCGCGGCAGCGGAGGCCGAGGCGGAGGGCGCGGAACTGGCCCGTGCGGTGCTGGGCCAGTACGCGGGTGACGGGCGATGGCGCATCAGCCACCCCCAGGGGACGGACGTCATCGGGCACTGCCTGGACTTCGTCCTGGTCGCCGCCGACATGACCGAGGACCTCACCCCGGCGCACCGCGAGGAGATGGTCGGCTTCGTCGCCCGGAGACTGCTCGACGGCGACTGGATGCGCGCCCTGGATCCGCGCGACCCCGTCGCCCCGTTCTCCGACCGCCCCGACCACGGCGCGGCCGGCGCCTTCGCGGCCTGGCCGGGGGCGACCGCGTACGGGCTGTGCCGCCTGGGCCGTCCGGACCTGGCCGCGGGCATCCTGCGCCGGGCGCACCGCACGACGTCCGGCGCTCTGTGGGGCCAGGCCATGGAGGTGACCGCGGACGGTACCTACCGGGTGGCCGAACGGGGTGTCTCCAACCGCGAGAGCGTGGCCGCGGTCGCGGTCACGGAGGCCGTCCTCGCGGGCCTGTTCGGCGTCGCCGCGGACGTGCTGCGGCCGGGCGGTGCGCCTGTGGAGAACGGGTTCGGTCGGCTCACGGGGGTCCGCGTCGCGGGCCGCGATCTGACGGGTCCCGGCGCGTGATCGCCCACGGCAAGCGCCTTCGCGCCGCTGCGGGCCGACGCGCACCCGGGGATTTCGCCCGTCTGTCATTCCAACTGCACGGCCCGCGAGCCGGGTTGGAAATAGCGCAAGGGGCGGAATTGGGTTGCCGAGATATGGGCCTTCATTGGAATCGGCAATAGGCGGTCGCAGGGGTCGCACATGGTACGGTCGCGAGCGTGGGACTTTGGCTGCTCAACAACCTGGACACGGCCAGCCTCGCGATCCTCATCGTGGGAGGTGTTGTTGTTGTATCGCTCGCCGCCTGCCTGGTGACGCGCCGCGTTTTCCCTGATCTGATCAATGGCGTGACCAATGACGTGTCCCGCACGGTACTCGAACTGTTCGGGGCCATCTACGGAATCGTCCTCGCCTTCGTCATCGTGACCCTGTGGACCGAACTGGAGCAGGTTCAGGCGGTGGTGACTTCGGAAGCCACGGATCTCGCCGTCATCTCCCGCAACGCGCATTCGTTCCCGGACGATGTGCGGCAGAAATTGGACCGCGCGATCGGGGAGTACGTCCATGCCGTCGTGGAGGACGCATGGCCGCTGATGCGCGTCGGCGAGAACAGCCTCGGTGCGACATCGGGCAAGCTCGAGGCGTTGTATGGAGTCCTTCAGGAATACGACCCGAAAACCGCGTCCGAACAGGCCTTCTACAGCGAATCCGTGGAGCGGCTGAACGATGTGACCGCTCAGCGCAGAACCCGCATCCTGGCCGCGACGCAACAATTGCCGATTCTGCTGGAGATCCTCACCTACGGGGGCGCACTGGTCGTGATGCTGATCACCTTGCTTTACGGGGTGGAGAACCTCAAGGTGCAGCTGCTTTTCGTCGGGTCGATCGCGTTGCTGGTGGGACTGAGCCTCACCCTCGTCCTCGTCCTGGAGCACCCCTTCGCCGGCGAGGTGAGCGTGAGCCCACATCCGTTCATGGAAGGCCAGCTGATGAAGTACTGGAGCAGGTGACGCGGCGAGGCCCGGTGAGAGGTCGACCGGCTCATCGCCACTGGCTTCCGGGGGCCGCCGGGCGTGTTTCAAGATTTTTTAGACGACCGGTCTAATCGGGTGTACGGTCGAGATATGGCAGTCGCCAAGATGGAAACGCGCCGAAGCATCCTGGACGCCGCACGGCGGATCGTCGTCGCCAAGGGGTACGCCGCGGTCGGCATCAACGAGGTGCTCGCCGCGGCCGGTGTCCCGAAGGGGTCGTTCTACCACCACTTCGGCTCCAAGGACGCCTTCGGCGAGGCGATGATGAAGAGCTACTTCGACGACTACTTCGCCACCATGGACGGCATCGTCGCCGACACAGGAGCGAGTGCCGCGGAGCACCTGATGCGGTACTGGCAGTACTTCTACGACACGCAGGCCGCGGACGACTGCCAGGGCGGATGCCTGGTCGTCAAGCTGGGTGCGGAGATATCCGACCTGTCGGAGGCCATGCGCATCGTGACGAAGGCCGGAACCACTGAGATAGTCGACCGGATCGAGCGGATGATCGTCCGCGGTGTCGCCGACGGGTCCGTGACCATCGACGGCGACCCCCACGCGACCGCCGACTCCCTCTACAACCTATGGATCGGGGCGAGCATGATCGCGAAAATTCATGGCAGCCCCGGCCAGCTCGACCGCGCGATGACGGTCACCCGTCAGGTGCTGCACGCCTGACGAGCCACCACTGCCTGCGGCTCGAACGGGTCCGGGCAGGGCAACCAAGAGTAGACCGGTCTAATGATCTGATGTAGACCGGTCCAGGACAGGACTCATCATGACCAACACCGATCTCATCCACTCCGACGCGACCGAACTCGCCGAGCTGATCCGCGCCGGGAAGGTCTCCTCCGTCGAGGTGGTTCAGGCACACCTCGACCGTATCGAGGCCACCAATCCGAGGCTCAACGCCATCGTCACGCTCGCCGACGGTGCGCTGGAGGCCGCGAGGGCGGCGGACGAGGAGCTCGCGGCGGGCGGCGAAACGGGGCCGCTCCACGGTGTGCCCTTCACCGCCAAGGACTCGTTCGACACCGCCGGAGTGCTCACCCAGCGCGGTTCGCCGATCTTCGCGGGGCGCGTCCCGGACACGGATGCCACCGCGGTGGCGCGCATGAAGCGGGCCGGAGCGATCCTCCTGGCGAAGACGAATCTTCCGGAGTTCTCGTACTGGGTCGAGTCCGACAACCTCCTGACGGGCAGGACGAACAACCCCTGGGACCTCGACCGCTCGCCCGGCGGTTCGAGCGGTGGGGAGTCCGCGGCGATCGCGGCGGGGATGTCGCCGCTCGGACTCGCGACCGACCTGTCCATCTCGGTGCGCGGACCGGCGGCCGACACCGGTGTCACGGCGCTCAAGCCGACGCACGGGCGGATCCCGATGACGGGGATCTGGCCGCGGGAGCCCCGCCGCAACTGGCACGTCGGCCCCATGGCCCGCAGCGTCCGCGACCTCGCACTCGCGTATGCGCTGCTGGCCGGGCCTGACGGCGCCGACGGCTACGCCACCGCCCCGCGCGGGTTCGACGCCGGCCTGGGCGCCTCGCCGGACCGGCCCGTGCGTGTGGGCTGGCTGGTCGACTCGGGACTCGGTCCGACCGACGGGGAAGTCGCGGCGACCGTACGGGCCGCCGCCGACGCCCTGCGGACGGCGGGGGCCCAGGTCGACGCGGTGGAGATCCCCGCTCTCGAGCGGGACAACCCCCTGGAACTCTGGACCAAGATGAACGTCATGGAGGTGAAGCCGGCCTTCCGGCAGGTCACCGCGGGTCACGAGGACCAGATGTTCACCTACTCCAAGACGTTGGCCGGCATGCCCGACACGTCCGTGGAGGACTACGTCCGCGCCGAACAGGGCATCGAGCGGCTCCGGGACGGATTCGCGGCGTACTTCCAGCGGTACGACGTCCTGCTGCTCCCGGTGACGACGATCCCCGCACACGAGCACCAGCTCGGGCAGTTCACCCTCGACGGCCGGACGATGGACGCCTTCCACGTGTCGTCGACGACCGTCCCCTTCAATCTGACGGGACTGCCGGCCCTGTCGATGCGGTTCGGCACGAGCAGCGACGGGATGCCGATCGGCGTGCAGCTGGCGGCCGACTGGCACTCGGAGTCGACGATCCTGCACATCGCCTCGCTGCTGGAGACGCTGAGCCCGGTACGCGACCTGCACCCCGCCCTCTGAGAACCGGGGAAAGAATCCCGACGAGCCACCGGGGCCCCATCCGTCCCGCACCCCTCACACCGACATCCGAGGCGTGCGGGACCGGCGTGGACGCCGTCGCGCCCGGCGGCAGAAGTCGTAGGCTTGCGTTAAGCAAGTCTGGAGGTGCGACATGCCGGGACCCCGCCGCGGAACCGCCGATGGACCTTGTCCGATCGGACGTACTGCCGACATCCTCGGCGACCGTTGGGCGTTGCTGATCATGCGCAACGCCACCGTCGGAATGACGCGGTTCGACGAGTTCAAGGCCGAGCTGGACATCGCGGACAACGTCCTGTCCGGCCGTCTGCGGCAGCTCGTCGAGTCGGGGCTGCTCACGCGCATCCCTTACCGGCCCGAGGGCGGCGGCCGGACCCGCGACGAGTACCGGCTGACGCAGGCGGGTGAGGACCTCCTCCCCCTCCTGCACGCGATGATGGTGTGGGGGAACGCCCACAGCGAGTCCGCGTCACCGACACGGCCGATGCGTCTCGTGCACAGCACCTGCGGGGAGTCGTTCGAACCCGGCCGCCGCTGCCCGCGCTGCCGGAGGCGGGTGCCGCGCTCCGAGACCGCCTGGATCAGGCCCTGGCGGAGCGACCTCGCCCAGGTCCTGGGCGCCGCGGCAGCCCCGTGATCCCGCAGGCAGTCCCCCCGATGCCCGAAATGCTGGCTTTTGTTGCGAAAGCCTGTAGTGCGTCCTAGACTGGCTGCCGTAAGGCAAGCCAGAAGGGAGCAGGTCATGGCCCACAACACCACGACGACGCACCCCACGATCCGCGCACTCCCCCGTTCCGTCACGCGACTGGAGATCCCGGTCGGAACGAACTACAAGCAGTTCGTCGCCCGCTTCGAGCAGGCCGTCCCTCCGCTCGACTACCGGCGCACCTTCGAGCTGGTCACCGAGCGGGCGCCGTGGAGCGCCGTGCGCCGCCTCGCGGACGAGGGCGCTCCCCTCGGGTTCATGATCTACTGGAAGTTCGACGCTCAGCCGCTGTTCGGCGTGGCCGGCGATCAGGCCCGCTGCACCGAGTACCTGATGGGCAATCACACCATCGCCGAGCGCATGTACCGGCACGATGCCGGGGCCCTGATGTACGCGCCCCTGCGCATCACGATCCACGAATCCCCGTCGGGCGAGGCAGTGTTCGCGATCGACCGGCCCAGCGACACGGTGAGCGCGCTCGGCCGGCCGGAGATCACGGAAGTGGGCCGCGAGCTGGACCGCAAGGTCGGCGCGCTTCTCGCCCACCTCGGCGTCCCCGTGCCCGATGAACTGACCTGACCTCAGGACGACGCACGGCAGGACCTCGCGTGCCCGGTGCCACCCGAGTATCCACTCGGGTGGCACCGGGCACGTGTTTCGGCTTGGTCAGGTTCGGGCCGGAGTTGCCCTGACGAGGCTGTTCGCACACGGCGCTCCTGGGGCATGGGATCGTCGAATGAACTCATCGAATCCGGCCGGAGCCAATGGGTTTGAGGGGAAATCGCGAATTCCGGCCGGATTCCCCGCAAGGGCGGGACGCGGGCTGGCGACCCTGGCGCAGAAGGGTCCGGCCCTCGCCATCCGACGGCATCACCGCAGGTGAAACGCGGTCTGTGCCTGTCTTGCCGGACAGCGAGCGGTTTGGGGTCGAAAAGTTCGCTAATGCCGCAGATAATTCACCGGTTGGCGACCCTGTCACCTTCCGGCAATCCAAGATCAACCCGTTGACACCCTCTCGGGACTGGTGCTTCGCTGTGCGGCGCACCCCAAGTCCACCGTGAAACCCACGCGTCGGCGCGGGGTGAATGAGCGAGAGGAAACCGTGAAATTCACATCCAAGAGACCTGCGATCGGCACGGTCCTGGGAATCAGCATGCTGGTGGTCGCCGCTACCCCGTCGGCGTCCCTGGCACTCGCCACCCCCACCGGCACAGCGTCCTCGACCACACAGCTCTCGGCCCCGGCTTCGGCTTCGACCTTCGGAACGGGCGCCGAGATCAAGGGAGTTCCGGCCGGTAGCGGCACGCAGCGGTGGATCCCGCTGGTCACCGGTGACCGGGTCGCGGTGGACGCGAAGGGCACGATCGTCTCCGTGCGTCCGGCCGCGGGCCGGGAGGACATACCCATCCGGGTGGAGACCCGCGACGGCCACACCTACGCCCTGCCCGACGACGCCCGGGACCTCGTCCGGAGCGGCCGGGTCGACCGGCGTCTGTTCGACATCACCACGCTGAGCGCGCCGGCCTACGCGGACCGCCATGATCTGCGGCTCATCGTGATGTACGACGCGGCCCGTGCGGCGGCCAGGTCGGCGGTGCGCGCCGCCGGGGGTGCCAGGGTCGAGCGCACGCTGCCGAGCGTGAACGCCGACGCCGTTGCCGCGCCTGCGAACGGCACCGCGGAATTGTGGTCCGCGGTCACCAACGGGTCCGGCGACGCGATGAAGCGCAGTGTCGCCCCGGGTATCGCCTCGGTGTGGCTGGACAGCGTGGTGCAGGCGAGCCTGGACAAGAGCGTCCCGCAGATCGGCGGCCCGGAGGCGTGGGCGGCCGGTTTCGACGGCACCGGTACGCGTGTCGCCGTTCTCGATACGGGTGTGGACACCACGCACCCGGATCTGGCCGGGCAGGTCGTCGCGGAGCAGAATTTCTCGGACTCGCCGGATGCCGTGGACCGGTTCGGTCACGGCACGCATGTCGCGTCGATCACGGCCGGTACCGGAGCGAAGTCCGGTGGCACGTACAAGGGTGTGGCGCCGGGGGCGCGTCTGCTGAACGGCAAGGTCCTCGGGGACAGCGGCAGCGGCAGTATGTCGCAGATCATCGCGGGCATGGAGTGGGCCGTCGCCGAGAAGGCGGACGTCGTCAACCTGAGCCTGGGCACCTACGACTCCCCGGAGATCGATCCGGCGGAGGCTGCCGTCAACCGGCTCTCGGCGGAGAGCGGGGCGCTGTTCGTCATCGCGGCGGGCAACAACGGCGAGCAGGGAGCCGGAACGGTCGGTTCGCCGGGTAGCGCGGACGCCGCGCTCACGGTCGGTGCGGTGGACAAGCAGGACAGGCTGGCCTCGTTCTCCAGCACCGGCCCGCGCGTCGGTGACGGCGGCATCAAGCCGGATCTGACGGCGCCCGGTGTGGCCATCGGCGCCGCGGCCGCGCACGACAGCTACCTGAGCACGGTCGCCCCCGCCGTCGCGGACGGCTACATCGCGCTCAACGGCACGTCGATGGCCACCCCGCACGTCGCCGGCGCCGCCGCCATCCTCGTCCAGCAGCACCCGGACTGGAGCGGCGACGACATCAAGGACGCGCTGGTCTCCTCGACGACGTCCGGCGGGTACACGCCCTTCGAGCAGGGCTCGGGCCGGGTCGACCTGCGCAAGGCGATCAAGCAGACCGTCGTCGCCGGCCAGACCTCGCTCTCGTTCGGTGTCGCGCAGTGGCCGCACACCGACGACCAGCCGCTGACCAGGGACCTCACGTACCGCAACTCGGGCGACTCCCCGGTCACCTTGAAGCTGGCCGTGGACGCCACCGGGCCGGACGGAAGCGCCGCGCCCGACGGGATGTTCACCGCGGACGAGCAGGTCACCGTCCCGGCGCACGGCGAGGCGAGCGTGAAGGTCACCGCCGACACCCGTCTCGGCGGTGACACGACCGGGGCCTTCACCGGGCGGATCACGGCCACCGGCGACGGGCAGACCGTCGGCACCGCGCTGGCCGTGGACCGCGAGTCGGAGATGTACACCGTCACGGTGAACACCCTCGACCGCAAGGGCAAGCCCGCGCCCGCCCCCGCCTGGGACGCCCAACTGCAGGGCCTGTCGGGGCTCTCCAAGGGCACCAACCTCGTGCTGAGCGGCGACCTGCACTCGGTGCGTGTCCCCAAGGGCCGGTACTTCCTCAACAGCATGGTCCGGGTCGACCCGGAGGGTTCGTACAACCAGGGCGGTGACTGGTTCAACCAGCCCGACCTCGACGTCACCAAGGACACCGTGGTGACGGTGGACGCACGCACCGCCAAGCCGCTCGACATCACCGTCCCCGACCGTTCCGCCCGGCCGGCCCTCGGCTTCTTCAGCGCGGGCATCGAGCTGGCCGACGGATACAGCACCCGCTACGGGGTCTTCACCAGCTCCCTCGCGCAGTACCGCACCGCCCACCTCGGCCCGAAGGCGGCCGACGGCGACCGGCTGACCCAGCAGCTCATGACCACCTACTCCACCGGCGTCGGCGGGCACGACGAGTACCACCTGGTGTACCAGCCGACCGGTGACCGGTACCTCACCGGCTTCACCCACCACACCAAGGCCCGGGAGTTCGCCAAGGTCCAGGTGAAGCTCGGCGCACCGGCGAAGGGCAAGTTCGGTTTCATCACGCCGGGCACCGAGGGCGGCGCCGGCCTCGGCACCGTGCACGCCCTGCCCTACACCGGCACGCTGCACCTGCTGTCGGGGAACCCCTCGTGGCAGCTGGGCTTCATGCAGGTCGACGCGAACGACGCCTACGAGACCAGCTATGACGCCCTCCCGAGGACGTTCAAGCCCGGACGCTCCTACGAGCACGTGTTCAACGTCGGAGTCTTCGGACCGGATCTCCCGGAGGGCGCCGGACTCGTCGGACTGATCCGGGCCGACGAGGCGATCGACGGGCGGCTTCCGCTCTTCTCGGACAGCCAGGGGAACATCAGCGAGAACAACTCGCCGATCGAGAGCGCGCGGACGTCCCTCTACCGCAACGGTGAGCTGGTCAACTCCAGCATCTACCCGATGGACGTCTTCTACATCGCGGAGAACGAGCGGGCCGACTACCGGCTGACCGTCTCGGTCAAGCGCGGCACGGTCGCCGACGTGTCCACGAACATGACCGCGAGCTGGACGTTCTCCTCCGAGTACGCCCCGGGGATCACCAAGCTCCCGACTTCCGTCGTGCGCTTCACCCCCGCCCTGTCCCTGGACAACACGGGCAAGGCCGGGGCGAAGGTGTGGGTCCCCGTGACTGTCCACGGCACCGCCGCGGGCCGGAACCTCAAGTCCCTGAGCGTGTGGGCCTCCTACGACAAGGGAGCCACCTGGCACAAGCTCAGCGTGTGCGACGGCCGGGTCCAGGTCAGCAACCCCAAGGCCGGCGGCAGCGTGTCGTTCAAGGCCCAGGCCGTGGACAAGCAGGGCAACACCGTCGACGAGACGATCATCGACGCCTACCTGACGAAGTAGCCGTCGCCGGGCCGGAACCGCGCTCCAGGGCTCGCGCCCTCCGCGGTTCCGGCCTGGTGAACGATCCGCGGCCACCCGTACGCGGGCCCCTCCTGCTGGGGGTGCGCGTGCGGGTGGCCCTCGCACGTCCGGGGCCCGGTCGATGGGGAAG
This sequence comes from Actinacidiphila glaucinigra, assembly GCF_900188405.1. Taxonomy (GTDB): domain Bacteria; phylum Actinomycetota; class Actinomycetes; order Streptomycetales; family Streptomycetaceae; genus Actinacidiphila; species Actinacidiphila glaucinigra. Next base: position 149,843 of record NZ_FZOF01000013.1, read on the forward strand.
CACGGGACGCGGGGACCTGCGTGCACCGCGGACGACACGCCCGGCTCCGGGGTAGCTCAGGGGTAGAGGCCGGCCCGGAAGGTGAACGAGACGAGCTGCGCCCGATCACGTGCGCCGACCTTCGTCATGGCCCGCACCGCGTGCGTCTTCACGGTGAACGGCGACACGGACATCTGGGCCGCGATCTCGTCGTTGCCGAGGCCGCTTGCGATGAGAACGACCACATCCCGCTCCCTGGGGGTCAGGGCGCCGAAGCGTTGCAGCAGCTCCCGGTCGATCACCGGGGGCGGTCTGTCCGTCATGTGACCGATGAGCGCGGCCGTCGCCGCGGCCGACAGCGCACCGCCACCGCCGACGACCTCGGCGATTCCGGCGACGAGTTCAGCGGGGCTCACGGTCTTGCTCAGGAAACCGTTGGCTCCCGCGCGCAGGGCGGCGAGAACGATGTCGTCCTGGTCGAAAGTGGTCAGCACGATCACCCGCGTCTTCTCGGGCGGATGCTCCGCGCGGATCCGGCGGGTGGCTTCGACACCGTCGATGCCGGGCATCCGGATGTCCATCAGGACCAGGTCGACGGGGTGCTCCCGGAGGAAGGGGACGACCTGGAGTCCGTCGGAGAGATCACCCACGACGACGAGGCCCGGGTCGAGCCGGAGCATCACCCGGATCCCGGCCCGGATGTCGTCCTGGTCGTCGACGATCAGGATCCGCGTCATCGGACGACGGCTCCCACGGGGCTGAACTCCGCGTGGACCCGGAATCGCCCGTCGTGACTGTCGATCGTCAGCCGCCCGCTGGAGGACTCGACGCGTTCGCGCATCCCGACGAGCCCGAGCCCGCTGCCCGAGCCGGAGCCGGAGCCGCGGGGTGAGCGGCCGACGCGGTTCTCCACGGTGACGTGGATCTTGCCGTCGTGCTCGCGCACATCCACCGTCGCCGTCCCCTCTCCATGCCGGTAGGCATTCGTGAGTGCCTCCTGAACGACCCGGTAGACCGTGACGCCGACACTGGGCTCCACGAAACCGGTGGGGATGTCGATGGAGGGCCGGATGTCGAGGCCGATGCTCTCGAAGGAGGCGATGAGTCCTTCCAGGCCGCTGAGCGCCGGGGTCGGCCGGAGCGCCTCGTCGTCGGAGATGTCGTCCCCGAGGCGGAGGAGCGCGAGGATGCGCTGCGTTTCGACGACGACGGTGCGGGCGCTGGACCTGGCTGAGACGAGGGCCTGCCGGGAGGACTCGGCGTCTTCGGGCAGCCCGATCTCCGCCGCGCCGAGGTGCAGGCTCAGCATCGCGACCTGGTGGCCGATGACGTCGTGCAGGTCCCGGGCGATGCGCAGTCGTTCTTCGGTCACTCGTCGGGTGGCCTCGATCTCGCGGGTGGCGATGGCGCTCTCCGCCCGTTCCTCCAGGATCCACCAGTGGTCTCGATGGATGCGGAGCGCGGCCCCTGTCGCGCCTCCCGCCACAGCCGAGAAGACGGCGGCGGCTCCCACGACGGCGCCGCCACGGAACCCTCCGACCGTCATGAACGCGCCCAGGAAGAACGCCGCCACGATGCCGGTTGCGGCCAGCGGCTGCTTTCCCCTGAGGGTGACCGAGAACAGTACGAGCACCGCCATCATCCACACCGACAGGGGGTCGTGGCCCACCGCTGTGACGGCGAACGACGCAGCGCTCGCCACGACCAGTCCCGCCCACGGCTTCCACCAGGAGAGGGCGACACCGCCGCCGGCGAGGAGCACGGACAGGGCCGTCGGCCAGTCCGCGCCTCTCAGGACCACGGCCACGATCTGTCCGGTGAACCCCAGCGCGGCCAGCGCGTAGGCGACTCGGTGCAGCACCTCGGGGCGGCGGACCCACAGCGGTGCCGCGAGCCCGTCCTGACTGTTCTGCGCCTTGACCATGAGCCGATTCTCGTTCACGTGTGCGGCGGCCGTGTACTTCGAATGATGTAGACCGCGAAGCTGCCGCGGTCGGCCGCGACGGCGGAACCCATGCCGTCGAAGCGAATGGCAGAACTACTTCGTTCGAAGTACGCGGCCCTTCCCGAGGCCCCTGAGACTCGTCGTCGAGGCGACCGCCTCACAACGTCACGATCACAACGGGACACCCGATGACTCAGACCACCGTAACCTCGGCCCCTTCGACCACGGCCACGACGAGGGCTTCCGGGCTCCGATCGCTCCACCTGATCCGAGTCGTCTTCTCCCTGATCTGGGTGGCGCTCGTCTTCACGACCTCCGCCTCGCTCGTGTCGACGGACAGGCCCACGGTGATCGCGGCCGTGCTGCTCGTCGTCTACCCCTTGTGGGACGCCGTCGCCACGCTCCTCGAGCGCCGCCTGGCCGGCGGCGGCTCCGGCTCCGCGAACCGCGTCAGTACCGTCAACATGGGTCTCGGCGTCGCCGCCACCGCCGGAATGATCATCGCCGCGTTCTCCACCATCGGGACGGCCCTGCTCGTGTTCGGCGTCTGGGCGCTCCTCTCCGGAGCCATCCAGCTCGTCGTGGCGATCCGGCGCCGGCGCACTGTCGGCGCCCAGTGGCCCATGGTGATCAGCGGTGGACAGTCCGTACTCGCCGGCGCCACCATCGCCGCAGGCTCCGCCTCGGCGACGAGCGGCCTGTCCACCGTCGCCGGATACTCGGCCTTCGGTGCCTTCTGGTTCCTGGTCTCCGTCATCGCCCTGAGTGGCCGCAGCCGACGCGGAAAGTGATGACCAGCGCCGTCGGGGTCACCGCCTCTTCCGGGGGCGGCATCCACGCCAACGAGGAGGCTTGCCGCGACCAGAACGTGGAACGCCCGGCACCCGAAAATTTCCGTTGCTCAGGATCCTGGCGCATGAATACTGGCTGTCGTCTCCGTTGATCTGGCCTGCCGGCGGCACTTCGCATTGGACGGTTCACATTGGACTGGGGGAAGGGCCCGCGAGAATGACCATGCACGATGACCAAGTCGACGTGACCCCCGACATCGTTGCGGCCCTGATCCGGGAGCAGTTCCCTCAGTGGAGCGGCAAGGCGATCCGACTCCAGCCGTCGACCGGGACGGTCAACGCCATCTTCCGCATCGGGGACGACCTCTCCGCGCGCTTCCCGCTGCGTCTGACCGATCCCGCCGAGGCGCTGGCGGTTCTGGAACGGGAAGCCCAGGCGAGCGCGGAGCTGGCACAGGTGTCCCGGTTCCCCGTTCCGGAACCCGTCGCCCTGGGAAAGCCCGGAGCGGGTTGCCCCATGCCGTGGTCGGTCCAGACATGGCTACCGGGAACAGTCGCCTTCGATGCCGACCCGAGTGGGTCTGAGGCCTTCGCCGCGGACCTTGCGGCCTTCATCGCAGCCCTGCGGAACGCGGAGACGCGGGGACGCCGTTTCAGCGGCGAGAACCGTGGCGGCGTTCTCGCTGACCACGACGACTGGATGGCGAAGTGCTTCGAGGAGAGCAAGGGACTGCTCGATGTGCCCCGGCTGCGCCAAGTGTGGAGTCACCTGCGGGAGTTGCCACGTACGGCTGGCGATGTGATGAGCCATGGTGACCTGATTCCCGGCAACGTACTGGTCGCGGGAGACCGGCTCAGCGGCGTACTCGACACCGGCGGCTTCGGCCCGGCCGACCCGGCGCTGGATCTGGTCAGCGCCTGGCACCTGTTGGAACAGGGCCCGCGGGAAGTGCTCCGGCAGACACTGGCCTGCGACGATCTGGAGTGGGAGCGCGGCAAGGCATGGGCCTTCGAACAGGCGATGGGTCTCGTCTGGTACTACGTCGAGAGCAATCCGACGATGAGCGGAATGGGGCGCCGGACACTCGACCGCATTCTGGAGTCGACGAAGTGATGTCGCCCCGGTCATAGGCCGCGCAAGCTGTCGAAGGCGGTTCGGATCATGCGTCGTCTACTGTCCCGCCCTCGACGGGGATGGTTAAACGGCTTGCCAGGCGAGTGGTCGGCTTGGAGATACTGCGCGCATGAGCAGATTTGCCGAGGTCATCGTCATCGCCAGGGACGCCAAGCAGGTGATGGAACCACTGACTCAGTCCGACGAGAACAGGGAGTGGCATCAGTGTTTCGTCCCGATCGGCGAGGGGCTGTTCGATGCCTGGGCTGTGGAGTTCTGGCGGCTGAACTGGCATGGGTTGGTCGCGTACCTTGAGTCCTTGCCGTGGCCCGACCCGCATTCGGTGCAGGTCCTCATCCATGACGAAGAGGACGACTGCTTCGGTCTCTGGATGATGTACGACAACCGGCTCGTTGAAGTGCCCCTCCCTCGCACCGAGCGTCACCCGTTCCCGGGCAACAGCGTCACGGGAGTCCTCACCCGGACCGACCGGCGCTCTGGGGGATCGATCAGCTCGGGATGACGTGTTGGCCGTCGTGGTTGCGAACGTACGGGCTGCTGTCGTCCAGGGCGTCGAGCAATCGGAAGGCGAAGACTTCGGACATACGCTCTGCGACCTCATCGGGAAGGGCGGTCGACTCCGCCGCTTACGCAGCCATCACGGGTTGAGCCTCGAAGATCGGGGGCCCACTTCGGGCCATCGCGGGCAGCCGAGGTGCTGCCCGAGTCGCGGCGAGTTTACGGCCCCCGATCCCTCGGCCCCATGGCGGCTCCTGTCCAAAGCCGCTACGCCGACCTCAGCACGGGTATGCCAGCATGCTCGCATGAGCGCCCAAAGCCCAGACCACGCCGGCCGCTGCCACGTCTCCCTTCAAGTGGGCCGAACAAGCTCCGGCAAGCCTGTGTTTGAGACCCTTCCGGCCAGAGCTGTCGGTCCGGGGCTGTTCGAACTCGCGGGCAGTCCGGGACTGGTCGAAGGCTGCGCGGCTGGTGACCTGCTGAAGATCGATGCCGAGGGACTGTTCCAGGTTGAGCGGCGGGGCCCGAACCTTTGCATCCAAGCGTTTGGCGAGCCGGCCTTCGACGCTGACTCCTTGGAAGCCCTGACCAAGGGATTTGCGCCGTTGAACGGCCTGGTCGAGGCTCCTGCCGATCGCCGGTTCATCGTGGTGACGGTGCCCGCTTCTGCCGGATGCCCCGCCGTCGAAGCGGTGATGGGCGCCTGGGCCACCTCAGTGAGCGGGCAGCTCGAATGGGAGTTCAGCAACGTAATCGGTGCTGACGGAGAACCACTCAACTGGTGGCAGCCTGCGTAGGAGGCGGGACCGGGCCGTAGCCGGGCCGTCCAAGGCGAGCCGACGTTGACAGACGATGACAGCCGGCCACGACATCGGCGCAGGTCAGGCACCGAGAGCGTTGCTCTGACCTCAGCCGGAGGCCCTGCTCACCACTTCCAGAAGAACTTACGAGGAGTCCCGGCTCCACGCCCACTGCCGGGTCGTTGGTGCGTGGCGGATAGGCTCCGAACGCGAGTAGGTCGGATCGATGTGCTGGAAGGGCATGGCGGTGGCAACGCTTGCAGAGATCAAAGTCCTGTTGGGTGAACCTCGGTTCAACTGGGCGGATCAGGCTCCGTGGCTCGAATTGGAGCAGGAACTCGGTATCGAGTTTCCTGCGGACTTCCGTGAGATCGTGGACGCCTATGGTTCGATCGAGGTCAACAAGCAGTTGTACCTGAAGCATCCCGCCGGCCATCTTCTGCATAGTCTGGGCCGAGAGATCAGGGAAGATCTTGAGTTCTGGCGCGAGGAGGACATGACAGAGTTCCTGCCCAGTCGGGCCGGAACAGATCCCGGGGAGTTGATTCCGGTGGCGTCGGCTACGACGGGGGAGCATGTTTTCCTTCGCGTTCCCGACGAGCCCTCGTCGCCCTGGCGTGTCGTGGTTCAGGAGTTCGACAGTCCGGCCTGGCACCTCCACGAGATGGCGTTCAGCGAGTGGTTGCTGGCTTATCTCAGGGGCGAGGACGTCACCGTGTGTTCTGGTGACCGCGCGCCCGACGGCCCGTTCTACGAATTCCTGCCCTGAGAACGACCACGTTGGTATGCCTCCTGCTCTGGTCTCGATTCGTCAGCGGGATCCGTTCGCTGGCCGAATTTCTGACGGCGCTGCAACGGCCCCGCACGTGGGCAAGCGACCACGGACGTCTGCAGACAGTCGCGCAGGTCAGCGCCGGTTCGGCCCCAGGTCGGGCAGTCGCTCGCATTGCTTCGGGACGAAGCGGCCAATGTGCCGACGCGTTGCTCCCGGATGGTCAGTTGCTTGGCGTGGTTGGCTCTGGGGCACGGACTTCCAGAATGGTTGTCCGACCCTTACGTGCTGCCACTGGGAAGGATCCCATGGGCAGGAGGCGAACCACGGCTCGCTCACCCGGTTCCAGTGCGGGGCGTTCTCGATCCAGAGCCTGGCGATGTTGACCGCCTGCACACCGCTGGGCGCACTGTTGCCGATGTCCCCCATAGGACGGAGGACGCCGGGGCCGGGGATGGCCGTCTGGCGTCGCGCAGTGGCAGCAGGGAGGAGTGCCGAGTCCGCCCGGATCACACCGTTGCGAATCTCGGAGCATCGCCAATAGCACCAGGCCGACGACCCCGACTGCCAGGCGTTCAGGGCGAATCTCCCCATCGGGCGTTCCGAGGCCTCAGGGAAGCATGTCACCCCCGGTTCACGCAGTTGTACGAGCCGTCGCCGTTGCGCCCCACGCTGTCGTACGACCAGCAGTGCAGCATGGGCGCGAGCGTCCACATCCGCAGTGCCATGAGAACGCCAACGCAGGCGACAGCAGCCCATCCGCCGTAGGACCGCCATCCGGAGAGCGCCAGGCCACCGACGGCCACCAAGGTTGCGAACCCCAGCGCGTACACGGCTAGCGGCGCCAGGTTGTCCCGCAGTCCGGGAAACGACTCCATCTCGATGGTCCCCAGGAAGCTGAACAACACCACAAGTACGGCAAAGGCGAAAACGAGGGCGGCCGTGCAACCACGGGCTGCGCGCGCGAATGGCTCGAGCGCGACCTCGCGCTGCGTGGCAGAGTGCTCCTCGTTCACGGCATCTCCTCATCCGCGGGTGAGCCGCGATCGTAACGGGCCGACAGCGCAAGGCGGCAGGCGGGGCAGCGCCGTTGCGTCCTCGGAAAGGGTGTGCGGGTTCCCACCTGATCCGGGCGTTCCCGGCGCCGGAGTGAGGGTCCGGATATGGGAACGGCCACCGGCTGGTCCCCGGGATGTCCAAGGCTCGAAGGAGATCAGCACGATGACCGCGCCAAACAGTCTGCCCCGCACGGCCTGACCGAGGAGAGGCCGCGCAGCGGCGAGTTCCCCGATCTGCTGCGCGCGTTGGTCAAGAGGTTCGCCGACGCTCTCATGTCCGCCGAGGCCGATGCCCTCTACAACCCGGAATACGGGCAGGTCAGCGACGAACGCGTCAACCACCGCAACCAATATCGCCCGTGCGAGTGGGACACCAGGGCCGACACCCTCAAACTGGCCGTCTCCAAGCCCCGCAGAGGCACTGATCCCGGTGGTCGCGACCGCTTACCTGCTCGGGGCCTCCACCCGCCCGGTCGAGAGACTCGCCGAGTCCCTCGGCGTAACACAGCTGAGCACGTCCCAGGTCAGTGGGTTCGCCTGGGTCGACGCACTGACCCGGAGGGTCCGCGAAGTCGGCCGCATCATCAACGTCCGCTTGCTGATCGCGGTCGGCGTCAACGCCGACCGACTCCGCGAGCTCCTTGGGTTGCCGAAACGGCATGAGGCTTTGCCGGAGTGTCCTGGTGCGGGTCACGGTGGCTCATGCACCGGCCGCCGGGGCCGTTCCCGTCACCGGTGCTTCCATCTCCCCGTCTTTCAAGGACGTATCTTTCATGACTTCTGGGACCGGAGCCCTGCGGGAGAGCGTCCCGGCGCTGGATCCGCGGCGCTGGTACGCGTTGACCGTCATCTCGGTGGCGACCCTGATGGTGGTGCTGGACGTCTCCATCGTGAACATCGCTCTGCTGCATGCACAGGCCGACCTGCGGATCAGCGACGCCGACCGGCAGTGGGCGGTCACGGCCTACGCCCTCGCGTTCGGCGGACTACTGCTGCCCGGAGGCCGTGTCGTCGACTTCGCCGGCCGCAAACGGGCCTTCCTTCTGGGACTCGTCGGTTTCGCCGCCGCTTCCACCGTCGGCGGACTCGCCCCCAACGCGGCATTCCTCTTCACCGGCCGGGCACTGCAAGGTGCCTTCGCCGCGCTGCTGGCCCCCGCGGCGCTGTCCCTGATCGCCGTCACGTTCACCGAGCCACGCGAGCGGGCCAAGGCTTTCGGGGTGTACGGAGCCCTGCAAGGTGCCGGCGGCGCGGTGGGGCTTATCGCGGGAGGCGTGCTGACCCAGTACGCGAGCTGGCGCTGGTGCCTGTTCGTGAACACACCCATCGCCCTCGTCGCGGCGCTGGCCGCTCTGCCGACGCTCCGGGAAAGCCGCGCCGAAGGGCAGCACCGCCATGATCTTGCCGGGGCCGCGCTGGTCACGACCGGGTTGGTCGCTGTCGTGTGGGGGTTCGCCCAGGCCTCGGAAGGCGGGTGGAACACCGCTGCCACATGGCTGCGGCTGGCGGCCGGTTTGCTGCTCCTTACCGGCTTCGTCATCGTCGAGCGACGCGTCCGGCACCCGCTGCTGCCTCTGCGTGTGGTGCTCGACCGCGATCGTGGCGGGGCTCTCCTCGCCTCCCTGCTGATCAGTTCGGGCATGTTCGGCATGATGCTCTTCCTGACCTACTACCTTCAGGTCAATCTCGGCTACCGGCCACTGAGCGCGGGGCTGGCCTTCCTGCCCTTCAGCATCGGCATCATCGTATCTGCGACCCTCGGCGCTCCTCTGGTCACCATGGTGGGCCCCAAGCGGCTCATGGCTGCCGGAACCGCCGTCTCCGTACTGGGCACCCTCTGGCTGACGCTGTCGAAGGCCACCAGCGGTTACCTGCCCGTGGTCCTGCCGGCGATGATCCTGACCGGCCTGGGGCTGGGTGCCTTCTTCCTCGCCCTGCCCAATGCGGCGCTGGCCGACGTCGAGCCCTCCGACACCGGGGTGGCCAGCGCGCTGATCAGCACCACCCAGCAGGTGGGTGGCGCCATCGGCCCGGCCCTACTCAACACCCTTTACGTGTCCGCCTCCACCACGTTCCTCGCCGGCCCGGCGCATGCCCTCCCCCGCGCACGGCAGCTGGAGGCCTACGTGCACGGGTACCGCGCCGCGTACATCGCAGGCGCGACCCTCCTCGCCGTCGCCTTCGTCGTCACCCTCACCACGCTCAGGACGTCAAGCCGCGCGCCGGTGAAGGAAATACACGCCACTTACTGAAAGTCCACCTCTCGCGACAAGGAGTCCACATGACCAAGCTCTTCGAACCGGTCGGCGTCGGTGCGTGGACGCTGCGCAACCGCATCGTCATGGCACCCATGACCCGGAACCGTGCCACGCCCTTCGGGGTGCCCACCGAGGACATGGCCACGTACTACGGGCAGCGTGCCACCGCGGGACTGATCATCACCGAGGGAACACAGCCGAGCCCGGTAGGCCAGGGGTACATGAACACTCCCGGTCTGCACACGCCGCGGCAGCGTGCCGGGTGGGCTCGAGTGGCTGAGGCGGTTCACGCAGGCGGGGGCCTCGTCGTCGGCCAGCTCATGCACGCCGGCAGGATCTCGCACCCCGACAACAAGCACGGCGCGGAGACCGTTGCGCCCAGTGCGCTGGCCGCTCCAGGCGCCATGTTCACCGCCGGCGGCGCCCGGCCTCACCCGGTGCCCCGCGCCCTGGGAACCGATGAACTCGGCTCGGTCGTACAGGAATTCGCCGATGCGGCCATTGCCGCCCGTGGGGCCGGACTCGACGGCGTCGAACTGCACGCCGCCAACGGATATCTGCTGCACCAGTTCCTCTCGCCCTCCACCAACCACCGCGACGACGCCTACGGAGGAGACCCCGAGGCGCGCTCCCGGTTCGTCGTCGACGCCGTCCGGGCCGTCTCCGAGGCCATCGGTCCTGACCGCGTCGGCGTCCGCATCTCGCCGGGCGCTGCCCTCCACGGCATCCAAGAGGACGACCATCATGAGACGGCTGCCACCTACCTGGCCCTCGTCGACGCGCTCTCCCGGCTGGGAGTGGCCTACCTGCACACGATCGGCGACCCGGCCGGCTCCCTTCTGAGTGACCTGCGCAGCCGATTCCACGGCCCCACAGTCGTCAACACCGGCTGGGAACCCGTAACGGACGCCGAGATCGCAACCGACCTACTGGGCCGTGGCCTGGCGGACCTGGTCGCCGTGGGCCGTCCTTACATAGCCAACCCCGACCTGGTCCACCGTTGGCGTACGGGCGGCCCGCTCAATCAACCGGACCCGGCGACCTTCTACGGCGGCGACGCCGCGGGCTTCACCGACTACCCGGCCCTCGGTGCCACCGCCGACGCGAGTTGATGCCGCCAGACGACGCACGGTCCGCGGTGCTGCGGCACCCGATCCCCCGGCCACCACCGAAGAGCACCTGGACATCGATGCCCTCAATGGACTTCCCAAACTACCGGCCGGCGTGGTGGGCCTGCCTGGGAGTCGCAGGTCAACTCGTCGGGTACGGCGGGCGGGTGGGGCTTCGCGGACATTGGTGCGGTCGCCGCTCGGGGCAGGTCCCGTCGAGGCGCATCCAGTGCCCCGGATACGCCCGCCCCGCCGGTTCGGCGAACGCCGAGACGGAGCTGCCGTCGTGGTTGACGGTGGTCATCACGCGGCGGCCTGCGGCCGGAACATCCACCTCCACGGCGGAGTGACCGGCTCGCCCATCTGACCTGCCCGGACCGGCCGCCGGCGTCAGCCCAGCGTCAGCAGCCCGGTGACGGCGACGTGCAGGGTGCGGCCGAGCCGTTCGGCGAAGTCGACCCGTGTGTCGGCGAGTTCGGGGGTCCGCTGGGCCTCGGCGACCGCCTCCGAGGGGTGGGCGAACGGCCAGAGTCCGGCCGTGCACACGACGGTCAGGGAGACCAGCTCCCGGGCGGCCGCCGGCGTCAGTGCGGTGATGTTGCGCTGCACCAGATCCGCCAGCGTGCCCAGCAAACCGCCATGGGCCAGCTTGAACTCGCGCGCGGCCTCGACGGAGAGGTTCCGCTCCAGTTCGGATCCCAGCGCGCTCAGCAGGTCACAGAGCAGAGACCTGCGGGCCAGAGACCGGGCCAGGGCGTACGTCACGGCCTCCGGCGAGGCGGCACCCTGAGCCCCCGCGGTCGGGAGTTCGGCGGGCAGCTCCTCGATCCACTGCGTGAGGGAACGGTTGAGCAGTTCGAAGAAGACCGCCTCCCTGGTCTCGAAGTACCGCACGACGTTGGTCTTCGAAAGCCCGACCCGCCGGCTCAGCTCGCGCAGGCTGATCTCGCCGACCGGCATCTCCGCCAAGAGCTGTGTCGCGGCGTCGATGATGGCCTGCTTGCGGATCTCGCGCTGCTCGGCGCTTCGCGCCCGCTGGAATTCCGTCGACCGATCGTCTGCCACTGTCACTTCCCCGGGAAACCTTCTCGGCCCGCACTCGGCGCCGCCTGCGGTAAGCCTAAGCCCCGACCGGGCGTCCAGGCCCGATGCCCCGGGTCATACGGACTCGCTCACCTCGCGCCACTTGGCGTCGGAGGCTGCGAGGGTCTCGGACACGACCCGGCCGACCCGGACCGCGTCCTTGCCGAGCAGCAGACGCAGCGGCGGCTCCTCGGACTCCGTGATGTCCAGCAGGATGCGTGCGACGCGTGCGGGGTCGCCGGTCTGGTTGCCGTCCGACGCCCGCTGGCGGGCGATCGCGGGTTCGACAACCGGCTTGTAGGGCTCGCTGACCGGCGGGGTGGCCATCGAGGAGCCCGCCCAGTCGGTGCGCATGGCGCCCGGCTCGGCGACGGTGACCTTGATGCCGAGGTGGGCCACCTCCTTGGCCAGGACCTCGGAGAAGCCGCCGACCGCCCACTTGGCCGCCTGGTAGGCGCCCAGACCGGGGCCGCCCACGCGGCCGCCGACGGAGGAGATCTGGACGATGTGCCCGGCACCCTGCTCCCGCATGACGGGCAGGGCGGCCCGGGTGACGTTGACGACGCCGTGGAGATTGGCGTCGATCTGGTCGCGGAAGGCCTGCTCGGACATGTCCTCGATGGCGGCCATGTCGGCGTAGCCGGCGTTGTTCACGACGACGTCCAGACGCCCGAAGGCCGCCACGGCCGCCTGCACGGCCCGCCGTGCGGCGGCGGCGTCGATCACGTCGAGGGTGACCAGGCGGACCTTGTCGCCGTAGGTGTCGACGAGGTCGTTCAGGGATTCGACGCGCCGGGCGGTCGCGACCAGATTGTGGCCCGCCGCCAGGACCGCCTCGGCGATCGCGCGGCCCAGGCCGCGGGAGCTTCCGGTGATCAGCCAGGTCTTGCTCATGGTGGTGCCTCTGTCTCTCTTGCTCGATGGAGGAAAGGGGGGTCGGGGATCTTCGTGGTTCAGATGAGGAATCCGCCGTCGACCGCGAGGTGGGCGCCGGTGACGTAGGAGGCCTCGTCGGAGAGCAGGAAAGCGACGGCCTTGGCCACTTCCACGCCGGTGCCGAGCCGGCGGGCCGGGATGCGCTCGGCGATCTTCGCCACCTCGTCGGGGTTGCCCTGCTGGCGGGGCACCGGGATGACGCCTGGCTGGAGCTCGTTGACGCGGACCCCGTGCCGTGCCCACTCGGAGGCCGCCGTGCGGGTCAGTCCGCGCATGCCGTGCTTGCTGGCGCTGTAGGCGGCGCGGGCGGACAGGCCCCGGTCGGCGAAGACGCTGGAAATGTTGACGATGGCGCCGCCACCGGCCGCCCGGATCGCCGGGATCTGGTACTTCATCCCGTAGAAGACGCCGGAGAGGTTGATTCCGATGGTCCTGTTCCATTCGTCCTCGGGAAGGTCGGGGACCTCGTGGAGGACGCCGGAGGTGCCCGCGTTGTTCACGGCCAGGTGCAGGGCGCCGAAGTGACCGACGGTCTCGGCGACAGCGTGCTCGACGGCAAGCGGGTCGCTGACGTCGACCGGCAGGACGAGGGCCTTGCCCCCCGCTGCGGCGATCTCGCCGGCGAGCTCCTTCAGGGGTTCCTCCTGGCGGCTCACCAGGGCGACAGCGGCCCCGCGGGCCGCGAGCAGCCGGGCGATGTCGGATCCGATGCCGCTGCCCGCGCCCGTCACGAAGGCGGTCCGGCCGGCGAATTGGTCGTCGAAGTTCATGAGATGTGCTCCTTGCCCAGACGCGCCCAGGTCGCGGCCGCGCCCCTGCGTGCGGTGTGTCGGTGGGGACGTCACTCTTCGGTGTCGTCCCGGAGGGTGTTGAGGGCTCCGTAGCGGCCGCCCTTGACCCGTACGGGGTCGAACAGGGCGCCGAGGGCGGCCACGTCGTCGGCGCTGAGCCGGACCGAGGTGGCCGCGAGGTTCGCGCGGACGTGGTTCGGATGCTTGGAGCCCGGGATCGGGACGATGTCGTGGTGCCGGCCCAGCAGCCAGGCGAGGGCGATCTGGCCGGGAGTGGCGCCGGCGCCCGAGGCGAACCGCTCCAGCTCACGGACGAGCCGCAGGTTGCTCTCGAAGTTCTCGCCCTGGAACTTGGGCAGCGTCGAGCGGAAGTCGTCGCGGCCGAACTCGGCTCCCCGGCGGAAGGCACCGGTGAGCATGCCGCGGCCAAGCGGGCTGTAGGGCACCAGGGTGATGCCCAGACGGCGGCACTCCGGCAGCACCTCGGCCTCGACGCCGCGCTCCCAGAGCGAGTACTCGCTCTGCAGGGCGGAGACGGGGTGGACGGCGTGGGCCCGCCGCAGAATCTCCGTGCTGACCTCGCTCAGACCGATTCCCCGGACCTTGCCCTCGACGACCAGGTCGGCCATGGCGCCCACGGTGTCCTCGACAGGGACGGCCGGGTCCAGCCGGTGGTAGTAGTACAGGTCGATCCGGTCCGTTCCGAGACGCTTCAGGCTGGCCTCGCAGGCGGCCCTGACGTACTCGGGGCGGCCGTCGAAGAAGCTGCGGCCCTCGGGGGTGGGGCGCGCGGAGAACTTGGTCGCCACGACCGCCCGGTCCCGGCGGCCCTTGAGGGCCCGTCCCAGCAGTTCCTCGTTGTGCCCGAAGCCCGGCACCGGCCGGCCCGGGGTGGCGCTGCTCGCCCCGTAGTAGTCCGAGGTGTCGAACAGCTCCACGCCCAGCTCGATCGCGTCCTGGATGGTGGCGACCGAGACGTCGGGGTCCGCCGCTCCGTAGAACTGCGACATCCCCATGAGGCCGAGGCCGACCGGCCGCACAGAGATGCCGGAGCTGCCCAGCTGCGTACGGGCTGCTGGTGTGGTGTCTTCGTTCACGCCCTGCCGCCTTTGTGTGGAGTCTGTGTCCCGCAGCCTTTTAAGAGGCCACTGGAACCTTACGCCCTCACGTTAAAGGTCCAGTGGCCTCTTGTCCAGTCCCGGCGGCCCGGAGTGAGGCGCACGGCGCCCACTCAGCACTGCCACCTGCACGTTCCTGCGTTCACGCGCGGCGTTGGATCTGCGGACTGCCGCCCGCCCCAATTCGAATATGCGTACGGACGCGATGCGAGGGAGGCGGTGACAATGGACGAAAACGCCCGTCGCGCCGAGCAAGGCGCGCATGTTCTGCATGTGCGGGTGACGGACCGCCGGCTTCCCGAGTCCACCTACCGGGAGTTGCTCGCGCTGCTGGGGATGTCACGCCGGTGGTCCAGCCGCTCCCGCCGGCTGCGGCGTCGGGCGGCGGTGCGGACGGAGGAGGACAGGTGCCTTGGAGCGTGTCCCCCGGTGATCACCACGGTGCGCGATCCTGCTTGAGGATGCGCTGCAAGCGCTGCGCGCGACGCTGTCCGATGTGCCCGGCGGCGCGCCTCGTCCAGGAGATTGTCCCTTCCCTGCTCCGACGGAAGCCTCGACGCATCGGGGATGGGTCCCTCGCCGTGCGGTTGCGCATCTCCGCCGTGATCGGCTGCAGCCGACTGCGCATCCGTCTGGACGTCAGATGTATCCGGCTGCACGCCTTTTCCGTCGTCGGTTGCGTCCGACTGGGCCCTGTTTGAGGGCACGGACGCCGTCAGGTGCGCCGAATGACCAGCACAGCGACGTCGTCGACGTGGTCGACCGCGACCGCGGCGGCCAGAATACGGTCGGCGATTTCCTCGGAGTTCATACCGTCGCGCAGGGCTTTGGCCGCCCGCGTTCCAACTCGCTCCAAGCCGGCGTCCAGAGTCAGGCTCGGTCCTTCGACCGCACCGTCGGTGACCAGGATCAGCGCGCTGTCCTCGTCCAAATCGAACACATCCTCGCCATACTCGGTGCCACGTACAACTCCCAGCACCGGCCCGCCCGGCAACTGCACGATGTCGTGGCTGCCGTCCCCATGTGCACACAGCACCGGCACATGGCCGGCGCTCGTACCGATGACCCGTCCATCGCGTGGGTCGACATGCAGGATGGTGCAGCTGGCGAATCGCGCAGGACTCATGCTGACGAGCAGCTCATTGGTGCGGGTGAGCACAGCTCCCGGGTCCGGTTCCTGAGCGGCGATTGCACGCATGGACAAGCGAACCTGTCCCATGAAGGCGGCCGCATCCACGTCATGCCCTTGGACATCGCCGATCTCCAGGGCGATCGCACCGTCAAGCATCACGAAAGCGTCGTACCAGTCCCCGCCGATGTCGAGGCCGTCCCGGCTGGGCCGGTAGCGGGCGGCCACCTCCAGACCCGGAAGTTCCTCGGGCAGCGTAGGCAGCATGGTCTCCTGCAACGCCGAGGCGAGATCGACGCGTGCCTGCTGCAACCTGATCCGTCGCAGAGCCTGGCCCGCGAGGTCGGCCACGGTGCCCATCAGGGTTCTCTCATCCAGGGATGGCCGGTACCCGGAGCCGTAGGTCATCACCCATCCACCGAGCGGTTGATTACCCGGCTCGCTGAGAGGAGTGATCGAGACGGCGTAGTCGGGCCCGAGTTGCGCGAGTGGTGGATAGGCGACGGCGCGGGGCCAGTGGCGGATGTAGGCGCTGCGGTCAGGGATGAACCGGGGCTTGCCGGTACGGATCGCTTCGGGCAGTGGCGTGGGATGGTCCAGCCTCATGCCCTGAAAAGCTTCGACCTCCCACATGGTTATCCCCGCATCGGTGGAGACCTGCAGGCGGTCCTCGTGGACAAGTGCGAGCAGAGCGCCGCTGGCACCGAATGTCGCGGCCAGTCGGGTAAGGACGACCTGCTGTAGCTCCTGCTCAGTGGCCGCGGTGATGAGAGCCGAAGACAGATCGGCGATCTCTTTGGCGCGCTTCCGTTCCGCGGCCAGTGCGGCTTGCGCCTTCCGCTTGCGCTTGACTTGCTGGGTATCGTCGCGGACCAGCCCGAAGATCCGCTCAGGGCCGCCGTACCCCAGCCGAATCCGCCGCGTCTGAGCCGACAGTTGATGCCAGCCGCCGTGCTGGTTGAGGCAGCGCAAGGTCACCCACGAGGACTGGGCGGACCCCGAGCGCAGCAGGCGCAAAAAGGGTTCCTGGTCGTCGGGGTGCACTGCCGAGATGATTCGAGGCAGCGGTCCGGTGAGATCGGGCAGGGCGAGGATGAAGGAGGGCAGACCCCCAAGCCACTCGAACTGCTCTCCGTCGGGTGAATATGTCCACAGCCCCAGATCGGCGGCCTCGGTGGCAAGCCGGAACGGGATCAAAAGGCTGGCCAGGTCGTTTCCCGCGTCCAGCGCGTGGAGCCAGACAAGACCTTGCCCACTGGTGGGCTCTTGCACCGGCCGCGCCTCCATCAGACAGGCAACAGATTCTCCGCCGTGCCCGGGAAACTGCAGAACCCGCATCGCCACCGTTTTCGCATTGGCGGCGTTGACCACGAGACTGTCCGCCAAGATCCGCTGGCTTGCAGGCCACAGTTCACTGAACTTACGCCCTAGGCAACGATTCGCCGACCGGTCCAGCACTGTGGTCATCGCAATATTGAGGCTCCGAATGGCACCGTCCAACGACAGAAGGGCCGCCGGATCCGCGGTGCGGAGGAGTTCGTCCGAGGCATCCATTGAGGCTCCTGACAGCCACGCAAGCACCCTTTCGACAATAGTGGCGCATCCTGCCACTCAACGCTTGAGGATGTGTCCAACCGACTCCATAGTGTGGTCGCGGGCACTCGG
Source organism: Actinacidiphila glaucinigra (assembly GCF_900188405.1). Lineage (GTDB taxonomy): Bacteria > Actinomycetota > Actinomycetes > Streptomycetales > Streptomycetaceae > Actinacidiphila > Actinacidiphila glaucinigra. The sequence goes on from NZ_FZOF01000013.1 coordinate 166,910, forward strand.
ATCCCCCACACCCGCCGGGCTGCGGTCCTCCGAGACCAGCAGCAGCCCGGCTTGTGCGGACGATGTCGACCCGCGGTCGGTACCTGCGATCGAGCCCCGGGGTCGCATGGCAACCCGTGCGAGGTAACACGAGCACGGCCTCGCCGTCCCGGGTACGGCTTCCCCTCCGGAACGCCTGACCGGGAGCAGTGGCCGGAGTCAGCGGCCAGGAGCGAAGGCGCTTCGCGCCCAGTCGGCAAAGCTGGTCCAGGCGATCTCCGGATGGGCCGAGTGCAGGGCCGGGATGTCGACGCCGTAACCGGGCCCGTTGAGGAAGCTCCACATGGCGTGCATGTCGGGGTTCCCGACAGCCTCCAGCGGTACGCGCTCGTGCTGGACCTTCCGTCCCTGGGCGGTGCCGAGCGCGTCCGCCATCTGCGCGGGAGTGGGTGCGTCGCTCGCCAGCTCGATACGCCGCCCCACGTAAGGCGCGGGGTTGAGCAGGACCTCGGCCGCGAACGCACCATGGTCAGCGCGGGCCAACTGCTGCAACGGCCTGTCGGACGGCAGCGGCAGGTCGAGCACCCCGCCGCGGATGCGCTCCGCTCCGCCGAGCGCGTTGTCGTAGAAGTACGTCGGCCCCAGGATCGTGTAGGGCACCTCGCCGGAAGTCAGCTCCGCTTCGATACGGGCCTTGCTGTCGAAGTGCGGCACCCCGCTCTCCTTGTCGGCCCCGGCCACCGAGCTGAACACCAGGTGCGGCACGCGCCTCTCCTCGGCCGCGGCAAGGATGGCCCTTCCCTGAGCCACCTCGGCGTCCACGCCGGCCTCGAAGGGCGTGGTGAAGGCGAAGACCCCTGCCACCCCGTCCATGGCCGCGGCGAGAGAGGCGCCGTCACTCAGGGAACCCGCGACAACGGCCACGCCCCGATCGGCCAGTCGACGAGCCGCTTCCCGCTGCGGGTCCCGGACCATCGCCCGCGCCTCGGCCCCGCGGGCCAGCAGCGCCTCGGTCACGGCCCTGCCCTGTCCGCCTGTGGCGGCAAGCACCAGAATCGGCTCATCAATCATCGCGGGAACTCCTTCTCTTTCTGACTGCATGACAATGGACTTCAATGGCGGTGAAAAATGTATCCGGCCATGGCAGATACGCCGGTGTGGCAACACGGAGCATCCGCAGAACATTCTTCGGGCCGGCGACTACGCGCCGGGAATGCCGCCGCCCTCAGCACGCTCGAGGAATTTCATCGCCATGAAGCCGTGGGCGTAACTGCCGCCCGCGCGCAGCGCAGCGGCGATCATGATCGTCTCGGCCAGTTCCTGCTGGGTCGCGCCCGCGGAGTGCGCAGCGTCGGTATGCGCCTCGATGCAGTAAGGACACTGCGTGGTCAGTGCCACCGCCACGGCCATGAGTTCGGTGTACTTGCGCGGGATGACCTTGTCGTCTCCCCGCATGACCTGCGTATCCCAGGCAGCGAACGCTGTGAAGGCCTTTGGGGCGCCGGCACGGATGTGCTTGGCGTAGTGGTGATCGGTGTGCTCGTGGTAGGACATGATCCGCTCGATGTGTGGGGTTGGTGTGCGCCCGGTCAGGCGGCTTGCTGCGGAGGGACGTCCGCGCGATGGATTCCGTCTGTGGCCTCGAGGTCTTCCCCGGCCACACGGTGTGCTTCTTCAAGTACCTCGAGTACCTGCTCGTGCGGGATGACCGCGGCGCCGGAGGAGTCGGCGAACACATAGTCGCCGGGCCGGATCATCACCCCGTCCACGACAACGGGGCGGCCCGCCTCGAACGGGGTCACGACCTCACCGCCCCACTTCACGCTCTCTCCACGGCAGTAGACGGCGAACCCACAGGTCGAGAGCTCGGCGAAATCCCGTAGACGGCCGTCCGCCAGGACCCCGGCGAGGCTGTGGGAGGCGAGCAGGGAGAGTTTCGTCCCGCCGGCCAATGACACGTCAGGATGTCCGTTGCTCGCGAGGACCAGAACATGGCCGCGTGCGCCGGCCTGCGTCGCCTCCTCGAAGAGTCGGCGGAAGTTGTACCGCTCGGATGGGAGGATGTCATGGCAGGTGGGAAAGTACGAGACCGTCGCCGCCGGCCCGAAGAGCACCTGGTCCGGCGTGGGGCTCACCAAGTCCGACAGGTGGCACCGGTGACGGTGGAATCTCCCCATGGCGTCAACGATGTTGGCGGTCGTGAGCTTCGCCGACAGACCTCTCCGCCTGATTTCTTCACTCACGTCGATCTGCCCACCGGGCAGATTGTCGAGGATTGGGCTGTTCACGATGTTCTCCGGGTTCGCACGCTGCTTCATCCCCTATGACCCACCACCCGGGGGATGTGTGACACCCATGGGAACATCAGTTATCTGCGGGTGTGTCAGTTACGTTGCATTCGTAAGGGGCATCTACATCGATCTATGACGATCGAGATAGACGCCCCCCACAACCGCACTTCACCTACGTGCCGATTAGTTATGCGAGGACCACCTGCCGCCCCGATGGCCCACGGTCGGTTCGCGAAACAACCATCGGATGCCGGACTGGCCACACTGAGACCAGCGAGCCGGACACCGATACCCGGTTGACGCACTCGGGGTACGGCCAGGGGAGTTCACCGCTCCAGGTCAGCGCGGAGGCTCCTCCGGGACCGGCAGTGCATACCTATGTGGCATCCGCATGTCCGCGGGCCTCCGAGGCAGGAAAGGACAGGGCAACGCTAGCGCGTGACGTCGAGACGAACTACAGCACCGATCTCGACCAGTTGGTCGGGCAGCGCCAGATCGGAGACGCCCATGATGGTGCTGGTGGGGCGGTGGTCGCCGCAATACGCGGAGTGCAGTCGGGCCGCCGTGTCGAAGTGCTCCCGCAAGCCCCTGACGAGGACGGTTGTCTCGACGACCTGGTCGCGGCGGGCACCGAAGTGCTCGAGCACGCGGTCGAGGTTGTCGAGGGTTGTGCTCATCTGGAGTGCGAAGTCACCGGTCCCGATGAAGGCTCCCGTACTGTCGTGTGACAACTGCCCTGAGATGTAGAGCGTCTCGCCGGCCTGCACGGCCTGGCTATATCCGTAAAGAGTCTCCCACGGCATGCCGAAGTTGAACTCCCGGGACGTTACAGTCACGATCTCTCCTCTTAACCGAATGAATTCCGCGCAAGTCGGGTCAATAACTATGACCAGCATCGCCTCGTTGATGTGACAGGCCCGCGGAGGCGCCATCCCTCACGACGGCAGGCAGCATCACCGGAGAACGATGACGGTCTTTCCAGTGGCGTGCCCGGTACGGGCCTTGGCCACGGTGGCCGGTACGTCGGCGAGCGAGATTTCGGCGTCGATACGAACGCGCAGGTCTCCCTTGGCTGCGAATTCTGCGAGCGCAGTCAACGTCTCGGTGGTGGGGTCGTTGGAGATGTTGACGCCGAGAATCAAGCTGGCGGCCAGAGCATCGGGGTCGGTGGCGTAGTTGGTGCTGATCAAAGTCCCACCCGGGCGAAGCAGGCCAACCATGGGGCCGATGTCGCCTCCTGCGGGAGTGATGAGGTCGAGGACGGCGTCGATGCCGCCGGGATAGGCGGCGGCCACTTGCTCATGCGTGGGAGCTCGGGTGAAATCAACCACGGTGTGGGCACCGAGATCGCGCAGGTACCCGGCGATGTCGGGTGTTCCGGTGGCCAGAACGCGGGCCCCGGCCCGGGCGGCGAACTGGATGGCCGACTGCCCCACCCCGCCGCTTGCCCCGTTGATCAGAAATACACCTGTCTGGAAGAGACGTGCGGCTGCAACAGCCTGGTAGGCGGTCACGCTCGCAGTGGGAAGTGCTGCGGCAAGCGCGAAGGATAGCCCTTCTGGGATGCGCGCGACCTTGCCGTCCTGCTCGGCGAGGGTGAACTCGGCGTAGGAACCGAAGCCTTGAGGTAGCCGCATGAACTGTCCGTAGACGCGGTCACCGGGTTGGAAGCGCGTCACGCCCGGGCCCGTCTTCTCGACGACGCCGGCTCCGTCTGACCCCATGACCAGGGGGAAGGTATGCGGTGTTACGTCCCTGAGGGCGCCGTCGGCTACTTTCCAGTCGAAGGGGTTCATCCCGGCTGCCTGCATACGCACCAGGAACTCGCCGGGTCCGGGTTCGGGAGTGGGCAGGTCCACCAGCTCTGGCCGGGCTGCGAAACCTGGGACGACAACGGCTTTCACATCGAGAACCTTTCAAATGGGTGGCGTCATATCTGCATGTACGGCGCGATGCGAACGGCACGGAACCTCGTCCGCTGCGTCGGGCAAGTCGCGTCGCTTTGGAACGCGATTGTGTGGGACAGCAGCCCTGTCCTGGGATCAGCCCGCAGTGGGACGCGGGGCCCTCAAATGCCGGTGTTCCCCAGAAGACCCCCATCAGACGAGGACGGCACATGCTGCCGCCGATCGGTCCGGAACTCTGGGACGGTGCCGGCTGTGACCCCCACATGATCGCTTACGGGAACCGTCGATGCTTTTGTTGCGGCATCCCTGGAATTTACCGATGGGCTGTCAGTTCTCCGTGTGCGCCAGGGGCGCATCAGCCAGGAATTCCCTGGCCCGTATGACCAGGCGGTACGCGTCGGCTTGGGACAGGCCAATGATCTCAGCGACCCGCGCGTACGAGCAGTCGTACGCCTCGCGGAGCACGTAGGCTGCCCGCTCCGCGGGAGTGAGCTGCTCCATCAGCGTCAGCGCCGCAACTCCTAGCGCCTTCTCATTCGCGGCGCCCATAGGGGGGTCGTTTGTGGTGGCGACGGGCTCCGGCAGCCAGAAGCCGACATAGCTCTCCCGGCGGACTCTCGAAGCGTGCAGTTCGAGCATCGCCAGCCTGGTCACCATCGTGATGAGGGACGCCTGCATGTCCTGCACCTCAGTGTGGTCAGAGGTCCCCCAGCGCAACCAAACGTTCCGGAGGACGTCCTCGGCTTCGCGAACACTGCCGAGCATGCGATAAGCGATCCCGAACATGAGCTTGCGGGCGTCGTCGAAGACGGCCTCCGCCTCCCGGAGGTCATCCGATGCCGGGTCCGGATTCTCCTGGTCCGAGCGAGCGCCCGGGGGTCGGGGCGGCATCGTCGTCTCCAGGCTGGGCGCGGACATCGGGGACTCCCTTTAGTGGATGGCACCCATTGAGGGCGATGGCTCCATCCTCGGTCCCCGATACTCCTCCCCGAGCCCTGGAAGTCCGTGGTCAACTCCGTGGGGGTCCCGGTGTCTCGCGTGCCGGCTCCCCGCCGGATCGAGCGGTGGCCGTGTCGGGGGCGATCGCGAGAGCGTTTCGCAGCGCGCGCCGTGAGCTGATCCCGAGCTTGCTGTATACCTTTCGCAGGTGCCACTCCACGGTGTGCGGGCTGATGAACAACTCCGCCCCGATCTTCGGGTTGGTCATGCCGCCGGCGGCAAGAGTCGCGATCTGTGACTCCTGGGGGGTCAGGGCGCTCGAGGGCTTGGCTTCCCGTACCTTGACGCGTTCGCCACAGGCGAGCAGCTCACGGCGAGCTCGCGCAGCGAACGCGTTTGCCGGCATCCCGTCGAACATTTCGTGTGCCGTGCGAAGGTGTTCTCGGGCCGCCGAACGGCGGCTGGCCCGGCGTAGCCACTCGCCGTACAGCAGGTGGGTGCGTGCCATCTCCACGGCGACGGCCACGCGGTCGCGGCGGAACTGTTCGATCGCGATCCGGTACAGACCATCGGCCTCGTCGCCCTCGGTGAGCAGAGCCTGGCTGCGAGCGGTCACGCCACGCGCCCATCCGGTATCCGCGGCGCGGGTGAGTTCGACCAGCCGGGCGAGCGAGTCGCGGGCTTGGCCGAGCTCGCCGCACCGGGTCGCAGCCTCGACATGTTCGACCAGCGACAGGCCGGTGAAGTTGAACCCGTCGTGTTCGATGCCGGAACGAGCGGCGACCAGGGCCTGGTCGTAGCGACCCAGGCCGTTGAACAGTACGCCTTGGATGTAGCCCGCGGCGCCCAGCAGGGACACTTCGCCACGTTGTGTGGCCCTCGCCTTGGCTTCCTCGATGATGCCGGCGGCAGCGTCCTCGTCGCCTCGCCACGCGGCCAGGACCAGGGTCGCGTACTTGTGCGGAGCGTGGCCGGTCGCGGCGGCGATTGCGTCGGCTTCGTCGATCATTCGGCCTGCCTCGGCGAAGTCGCCGGTGTGAATACGCACTCCACCGGCGTAGATCAGTGCGGGTGGCAGCACGCCGAGCGCTCCGATGTCGCGAGCCAGGCGCACCGCACGAGTCGCCAGTGCGTCCCATGCGGTCAGGTCCCAGGCATAGTGGATGAAGGCCTCCAGGGCAACTGGGACCAGGAGAAGCCAGCGCATCGTCGCTTCCCGGGTGCCGAGTTCCTCGTGCAGGAGAGGCTCCAGTGCACAGCGCAGTGCCGGCCCCCCGGTCGCGTAACCGCCAGCAAGCAGGGTGGCCACACCGTCCAGGAGCTGGTCGGCGGCCTTGGATCCCGAAGGGGGCGCCCCGGACCCGCGGGCCGCGATCGCCGCAGCGCGGGCACCTGCCGGGCCGTGGACCCTGCCTGCGAATATGGTCGCGCCGATTGCCTCGAGGTAGGTCTCCCTGGCAAGCGGCGACTCGGCGGCCGTGAACTGTGCGGCGGCATCGAGGAGCAGCGGTGCCGCTTCGTCGCTGCGGCGGCGGGCGAAGAGGATCCGGGCACGCAGGCGCGCCACGCGGGCTCGGTCCAGGGGCCCGAGGGGGCTCAATTCGGCGAGCGTCGCCTGCTCCGTGGCACGGTCGGGCGAGGCGGCCGAGAAATGTGCCTCGGCGGCCGCGAGAGCTCGGCTCCCCCGCAGCCAGGGGTCCGGCGTCACCTCGGCCGCGCGCTCCAGCAGAACCGCCTCGGCTGCCATGCCACCGCGCTGCCGCGCCCGGTCGGCGGCCTGCTCCAGCCCCGCGGCGACCTCTTCGTCCGGCCCGTCGACGGCCTGCGCCGCGTGCCAGGCGCGCCGGTCGGGATCCAGGACCGGATCCGTGGCCTCCGCCAGCGCCCGGTGCACTGCTCGGCGTTCCTCGGCGTCGGCTTGGTGGTAGACCGCGGAACGGACCAGCGGGTGCCGGAACCGAAGGGACTCACCGAACTCGATCAGTCCGGCCGCCTTGGCCGGTGCGGCATCGGGAGTGATCTTCATGGCGGCGGCCGCACGGACCAGCAGGCGCGCGTCCCCGACGGGTTCCGCCGCGGCGATCAGCAGCAGCGTCCGGGTCGACGGCGGCAGCGAACCGAGCCGGCCGACGAAGTCCCGCTCCACGCGACTCGACACCGGCCCCTGGACACCCGGGGAACTCGAGCCGAAGCCGTACGCCAGCTCGGCGGCGCTGCGGCCGCGGGAGAACTCCAGCAGTGCGAGCGGGTTGCCATCCATCTCGGCCACGAACCGGTCCCGGACCCGCCTCTCCAGCCGCCCGCCGACGGCGGCCTCCAGGAGCTCTCCGGCCGCGGCGGCGTCGAGACCCCCGAGCCGCATCTCCGGCAGACCACCGAGTGCGGCCTGCCCCTCGGGGTCGCGTACCGCGAACGTCATCGAGACCGCCTCGGCGAGCAGCCGCCGGGCCACGAACTCCAGTGTCTGCAACGACACCTGGTCCAGCCACTGGGCGTCGTCGACCACGACGAGCACCGGCCGGGTCTCCGAGGCCCGGGTGAGCAGCGTCAGCACGGCGAGACCGACCAGGAAGCGGTCGGGCGGATCTCCGGCCGCCATCCCGAACGCCACGCGGAGGGCGTCACGCTGGGGTCCCGGCAACGCGTCGACCTCGGCCAGGAACGGCGCACACAGCTGGTGCAGGCTCGCGTAGGGCAGTTCCATGTCGGCCTCGATGCCCCGCGCCCGGGTCACGGTCACCTCTGACGCCCGCGCGACCGCGTACTCCAGGAGTACCGACTTCCCGATGCCCGCCTCGCCACGGATCACCCGGACCCGGGACTCACCTTTGCGCAGGCCGACCAGGAGGTCGTCGAGCTCCTTGCACTCGCGATGCCGGCCAACCAGGTCGGGAAGCGCGCCGGCGGTCATGCGGGGGCTATCGCAGAACGCGGAGACGATACGACACCGTCCCCTTCGATGTGGTGCGAGCCCACCGCCAAGGGGGCGTTCGTCGGGACAGACATGATGTTCTCCGAAGTCCTGCGGGTGACGATTGCAGTGACAAGACGCGTGAGAACGGCCGAAGTTCGATTCAAGGCGTATGGCTCACGTCACAGTTGCCGCCGGAGCGGGGTCGCTTTCGGTGCCACATCCCAGGGCCGGCGCCGGGTGCGCGACCTGCCGCGCCCTGGGGTGGAACAGACGTAGTCGGTGTACACGTCCGTCGGTGTCCAGGCTCATCAACCACGCCACCGCGGGCGGGCAGTGGTCGGGGTCGTCCGCCGGATTGAGGATGTCTGTCTCCCAGACGGTCAGCGACCTGCCGGCCACGGTGTGCACCAGACGCTGGCGTACACCGGCGGCGATGTCCCGGTTCATACTGCGCACGAGGTGGCGCCGGCCGCCTACGGCGTCTTTGCCGCGCATCAGCATGACCTCCGGGGACCAGCGCTCGGTGAGCAGGTCGCCGAAGTCGCCTCGTTCGGCGGCGGCAAGTGTTTCGGTTGCCTCGATCTCGCTGGCGCGGACGCGCTCGGACGCTTCCCCGTGGGCGGCGTCCGTCGTAGCGGTGAGAGCTTCGGCCAGCTTGGTCCGGCCCTGGCTTATCCGACTGCGGACCGTCCCCACCGGAATGCCGCAGGCCTCGGCGATCTGCTCGTAGGAGGTGACGCGGAAACTGAAATGGCGGAGTACCAGGGGTAGGCGCAGCGCGGGAGAGAGGTTTTCGATCGCCTCCCAGACCCAGTTCCGCAGCGCGTTCTGCTCAAGCCACTGCTCAGGAGATGCCGTGGCCGAGGCCACTGGCACATTGGCTTGCGGCACCAGGTGAGCTGCGTTTCGCAACAGCGAACGGCAAGCGTTGCGCACGATCATACGCAACCACGCCCCCACGGCCGTCGGGTCGCGGACTTCGCCCACGCGTCGGAGCGCGGTCACGGTGGCTTCCTGCATCACGTCGTCGACGTCGGGGCCCGGCCCGAGAAGACTCAGCGCCACGGCGGTCATCCCCGCTCGGTGCCGTTCCAGAAGCAGACTCAGGGCAGTGATCTCCCCCTCCTGGGCGGCATGTGTGAGCTTGGCGTCCTCGATGCGCGCGGCATTCGCTTCGTCCATCACCGTGCTCCTTCGCGTTCACACTGTTCTGGTTCGCTCCTCGCCTCAATTGCTGTCAGGAGCTCGCTGCAGCGGAGCCGCTGGCTACGGTTCATGCGAGTAGCCCCTGGTGGGAGGAAACACACTGTCAATGGTGTGCAGTCGCGGCGGTGGCCCCGCGAGGATCTGTGTGGCGCACTCCGGTGCCCACCTCGGCCTGTGGGCGCCCCACCGACTCGCCGGACGCACCGTACCTGCGCTGAAGCTCATCTCGCGATCGCCTCACTCGTCTCCGACTGGTCTGCACAGTGGGCCGTCCACCTCCGCACGAGCCCCCGGGTTTCCTCTGGTCCGCGACCGGCTGCCCACTCAGCCGCCAGCCGAACTTCCCCCTCATTCACCCGCGCGCCGACGCGTGGGTTCCACGGTGGGTTGGGGTGCGCTGCACAGCGAAGCACCAGTCCCAGGAACGTGTCAAACAGGTCGACATTGGACAGTGTGACGGAGAACAGGTCACCACCTGATGAATTGCGCACGCCGTCACCATAATTTCGCCCCTGACCCGCTCTTAACTGGCAAGACCGGTACAGCCGCCTGCCGCCTGCGGTGATGCACACCACCAACAGTCTGGGATGGCCCACGCATGAACGAGGTCGACAGCGCCCCGGTGAGCTGGTCGCAGTGGCGATCCGCCCGTCACCGCCGGCGACGACTCCGAGGTGGGGCACTAGTGCTGGGCTGCAGCAAGCGATGACCGAGAGTCGGAGGTGGCGGGTATTCCTTGTTCGACCCAAACGACCTTGCCTTCCGGCATCAGTCGAGATCCCCACCTGCGCGACATCTGAGCGACGAGGAGGAGGCCGCGCCCGTTCTCGTCCGTGGAGCGTGCTCGACGTGGGCGCGGGGCACAAGCGTCGGAGTCGGACACTTCGCAAGTCAGAACGCCGTGTCGTTTCAGGCACAAACGGATCGGACCGGTGCTGTGGCGTACGGCGTTGGTGACCAATTCGCTGACGATCAGCTTCGTGGAGTCACTGAGGCCGTCCAGGCCCCATATGGTCAACTGACCGGCCGCCAGGTCGCGGGCGCGCCGGACGGCGGTCTCGTCGTTGGGCAAGGTCCAGGAGGCGATCTGGGCCGCGTTCAGGGATCGGGTCTTGATGAGAAGCAGGGTGGTGTCGTCGCACGATGCCTGCCCAGAGATGGCGTCCGTGGCGCGCGTGCAGAGTTCCTCCAGGGGCTGGCCTGGTTCCGCGAGGATGGTACCCAAGCGGCGCATGCCGCTCTCGATGTCGCCGCCGCGGGTCTCGATCAGACCGTCGGTGTAGAGGGCGAGGAGGCTCCCTTCGGACAGTTCCATCTCCACGGCCTCGAAGGGGTCGCCGAGACCGATGCCCAGGGGCGCGCCAGCGGGGAGGTCGGGGAAGGTGACCCCGCCTTCGTGGTCGACGATCGCGGGCGGGGGATGCCCGGCCCGGGCCATGGTGCACACGCGTGTGGCAGGGTCGTAGACGGCGTACAGGCAAGTGGCGCCTACGGCGCCGGGCATCGAATTCAGGTCGTCGCCGTCTGCCTCGGCCAATCGCTGGACGGTGTTGTCGAGATGGGCCAGCAGTTCGTCGGGAGGCAACTCCATGTCGGCGAGCGTGCGCACAGCGGTTCGAAGCGTGCCCATGGTCGCGGCGGCGTGCAGGCCATGCCCGACCACGTCGCCGACGACCAATGCCACCCGTGCACCTGACAGCGGGATCACGTCGAACCAGTCGCCACCCACCCCGTGGTCCATGTCGGCCGGCAGGTAGCGCGATGCCGCCTCGACAGCCGTGCCGCCGGTCAGCCGACGCGGCAGAAGGTTGCCCTGGAGGGTGAGGGCGGCGGTTTGCTCGCGGGCGTACCGACGGGCGTTGTCCAGCGCGACGGCGGCACGATTGACGAACTCTTGCGCCAACAGCAGGTCGGTTTCCTCGAACGGCGTCCGGTTCTCGGTGCGGACGAACATGACCACTCCCAGCAGCGCGTTTTGCATATGGACGGGCACGACCATCAGCGAGTGCATGCCGGTCTCGCGGAACCGCCGGGCCAGCGCCGGGCGCCCTTCGACCCAAGGTCGCTCTAGGTGCTGTTGCAGGTGGGGCTTGCCAGTGCGCAGGACGACGGCCAGCGGTGACGCGGACGACATGGGGACCGACTCACCGCGCCGCAACGGGGATTCCGGCACCCCCCGGTGAATCGAGGCTTGCCCGGCACGACGCAGCACGGGAACACCACGGGCCGCGGCACCGATGTGGACAGCCGGCTCTTGGCCGAACGGGACGGACTGCTCCAGGTCAACAGCGACGTAGTCGGCGAGCAGGGGCACGGCCAGGTCGGCCAGGCCCTGGCTGGTCTGCATCACATCCAGGCTTTCACTCAACCGCGTACTGGCCTTGGCGATGGTGGCAAGGTCCTCGCGCATCCGCCGGCTCTCGGTTACGTCGGCGCTGATCACGCATACACCGACGGTTTGACCGTCGGCACCCAGGAGGCAGTGATAGGCCCCGGCGAACGAGTGCTCCCGCCCTGGGGCAGCGGGCAGCCACGCCCGGTACTCGTGCACTTTGGTGTCGCCGCCTTGGAGGACCTGCCGCATCAGCGCCTCGATGGCTTCGGCCGTGGCGCCAGGTGCTGATTCGGTGAGCCGACGCCCCAGCCGCCGGTGCACGGGGACGCCGTCGTGCTGTTCCATCACGTCGTTGGCAAACATGCACAGAAGGTGAGGGTCCCGGATGACGACCCCGATAGGCGCGCGGGCGAGGAGCGGGCCGCGGGCCAACGTGCTCAGCACATCCCCGGACAACGCCCCTGAATCAGTCAGTGAGGCCAGCCAACATGTGGTCCCGCCCTGGCCTCGCAGTTCCGTGATCCGCAGACTGACGTCCACCAGGTTGCCGTCGCGACGGCGCACTGCTGACGCCCCCGGCCAGCCGTTCTCAGCAAGGAGGCGCTCCACGAAGGTATCGGTGGTGGCTGCTCCGCCGAAGGACGGCACCACCAGGGCGGCCGAGCGGCCGACGATGTCCCCGGCACCGTAACCGACGAGCCGTTCGGCGGCCTGCGTCCACCCGACAACCGTGCCCGACTCGTCCAGCAGCGCGAAGGCTGTGTCGGATATGCCGAGCCCATCGAATTCATTACCGAATGTTATGTGCCGGAGGCTGTCCGTCGTCATCGGAGTGCTGTCCTTGCGTCGCCGGGAAGGGAAAGGCCTGATTTAGACCCCTTTGGTTGAATGTCAAACCGGCTCCCCGTTTCGTGACAAGCTTCCCAAAATACTACGAACAGCCACTACACGATAACGTTCAGCATCGAGCGGCCCACGGCCGGGACATGACGCCTGCGTGCCGCATGGCGTTGCCCTGGCGGCAGATCCACCGGCGCGAGCGACACGCCACAGGGGTTATCGGCGGCCGAAAGCGACCGCTCAGCGTTTATCGGACTACTCACTGATGCTTGCGGTCCACAGAACCGCTCCTCTACGCGTGGGAGCCCGCAGCTCGAGAGCGGAGAGACAGCCCGCCTGACTCGGCGCGCGCCCCTCTGTGGCCGCCAATAGCATGGTGATCACGAGTTGGAGGCCACTCATGCGCACGCGCGAAAAGTCAGACTCCCTTGAGCAGGCAACGAGGGATTTCATGGCAGCGCGTCCCCAGCTTTTCGGCATCGCCTATCGCGTCCTCGGCAGTGCCGCGGAGGCCGAGGACATTGTCCAGGAGGCGTGGCTGCGATGGCAGGCCATCGACCATGCCGACGTCCAGGAGCCGACGGCGTTCCTGACGACGATCACTACCCGTCTGTCGATCAACTGCGCCAAGTCCGCCAGAATGCGACGCGAGTCCTACATCGGGCCCTGGCTTCCGGAGCCGGTCGACACCAGCGCGGATCCGCAACTGGGGGCGGAGCGGGCAGAGGTGCTCGACATGGCGGTTCTCTTCCTCCTGGAGAAGCTGAACCCCGTGGAACGGGCTGCCTACGTGTTGAGGGAGGCCTTCGCCTACCCGTACAAAAAGATCGCAGACATCCTGGAGACGAACGAACCCCATACGCGTCAGTTGGTGAGCCGCGCCCGGAAGCACCTGGCAGCGGAACACAGAGAGCCTGTCAGCCCGGCCGCTCACCATCGTCTGCTGAAGGCGTTCGTCGCGGCGGCGCAATCCGGTGATCTGGCGTCGCTGGAGGAGCTTCTCGCGGCCGACGTGGTCAGCTATGCCGATGGTGCAGGGATACGCGGGGCGTCCAAGATCCCGATCGTGGGGCGGCCGCATGTCTCGAAGACCCTTGTCGCATACTCCCCGCGGTTCTGGCCGGAGAGGGAAATCCGCTGGGTGGAGGCCAACGGAAGGCCGGCTGCCCTGGTGACATGTCACGGTGCCGCGGTGGCTCTCGTGACCGCAGATGTGTCGGAGCGCGGTATCGAACGCATCATGTGGGTGGTCAGCCCGGCCAAGCTGGCCAACTATGCGGCGACTCTGGCCGATTGAGTCTGTCAGGAGCTTCAGCCTCGGCCGGCCCCCTCCCGCGGTCTTCGAGGCCAGTGGAGCGTCCTCGCGCTGCACGCGAAGGGCGCACTTTCCCCACGTCAGCGAGCATGCCCCTGCGGTGCCTACACTCTCCCGTCCATCACACTGTTGTGATGGTGACTGTCAACCGCGTCACACTGCACCTCCACGCGAACTGTTCGCGTCGTTACCTCCGTGTATGCTGCATTCATGTCTGAAGGCGTCGCAATCACCGGTATCTCAATAGTCACAGGGGCCTCGCGTGGCCTCGGCGCCGTGATCGCCCGACGTCTCGCGGCCAGCGGACACCCGGTCGCCGTGGTGTACCGGTCGGGGGCTGAAGCCGCTCGCCGGGTGGTGGCGGACGTACACTCCGCCGGTGGTATCGCCCAGGCTTTCGCCGCTGATGTGACCGACGAGGCCGCCGTCACAAATCTCGTGGCGGATGTGACTGACCAACTCGGCCCGGTTGCCTCGCTGGTCATCAACGCGACAGGCCCGCAGCACGACGTGCATCCGGCAGCGCTGACCTGGCAAGACCATCTCGCCCAACTCCTGTTTTTCGTCAAAAGCCCCACGCTCCTGATGCAAGCGGTGCTGCCGACCATGCGCGAGCGCGGTGGCGGCCGGATCATCCAAATCGGCTCGGATGTGCTGGAGCGTTCCGTGCCCGAGATGGCGGCCTACACGGCGGCCAAGGCCGCACAGCACAGCCTGACCAAGTCGTGGGCCCAAGCACTCGGCCCGTTCGGGATCACCGTGAACACCGTCGCCCCTGGTTGGATCCCGGTCGAACGGCACGCCGGTGTCGACCGCGAAACCCTCGCCGCATACGCGGCGGAAGTACCACTGGGACGCATGGGTCGACCAGAAGACGTCGCCGCCGCTGTGGCTTTCCTCGTATCGCCGGACGCCGGCTTCATCACCGGTGAACGCATCAAAGTCAACGGTGGTATTGCGATCAGCTGATGGTTGATCAGCTGGTGCGATGCGCACGTGGAGCGTCGTCGAGCGACTCCAGCCGGAGGCGTCGTGGACTCCAACTGCCTTGATCGGATGCCCCCAGCCCGGTTCGTCGCCCAGACCGCAACGCCCCAACCTCGGCGAACAAGGCCGATTGCTCCACGACACCAACGCCGGCACCTGGGCCCTGCTCCAGCCCTACCGGCGCGGCCGGCGGGTCCGGCAAGGCGGCCCACGTTCCCTCCGGGACCTCATCGAAGACCGCCTCCGGGGTGGCTCCACGATGGATCCCTCAGCCGGTGACACAGGGGCACCGACCAACGCGGCTCCCGGAGGCTTTACATCTTGTCCGCCCAGATCTGTCGGGACGCCGACACGGGGTCCGCCACCACTGAGACGGGCACGTCCCAGATCTGCGTGAGCGCCTCGTCCTTCCGGTACTGCGGCCAGCCAGGGTCGCCGGTTGCGGCGAAAGCCGTCAACGACCTGCGGAACTCGTCTGCCAGGCCGACAGCCTCCGGCGGGAGTGAGTCGCCGAAGAGCATGGCCGCCATCGGGCCGTGGAAATTGCCGAATGTCAGCGGTACGTCGAGCAGGTGGCAGGCGCCGAGCGCCCCGCCGAACACCGGGGTCGGCCAGGCCACCTCATAACACCAGCTGCGGCCGGAGTGCTCTTGAGCGCACCACGTCGACGGCATGCGGAAGAACGCGTCGGACTGGATGAGGATGTACAGATCGGCATCGGAGACGCCTGGGTGCGCGGCTCGGTAGCCGTCGAGAGGAACGCCGTGCGCCGCCGCGACACCAGCGACGTCAATGGCGGACAGGTTTTCGCTCATCGCCATGGCGAAGAATCGGTACTCGTCACGGGTGTACCCGGTCATGAGGTCGACCTCCGCACGGAGGCCCCGCCAGGGCTGGTCACGCACCACATCCCCATCCACCACCAGTCCGTAGGGAGTGACCTCGCCCTCCCTGGACTGCACGGCGTGGATCGCCTCGGACGCCACGCCCGCGAAGGCCTCGGAAGTGAGCGGAACACCGAGCGCCGCCGCGATCCGCTCTGCCGTGTCCCGCGCCCGCTCTTCAGGCAGAAAAGCCGCTGTGACGCTCTGTCCAATGGCCCGGCCGAACAGCCCGCGGCCGGCCTCGGCGGCCGTCAGCGCCGCCACGGCGCTGCCCCCCGCCGATTGTCCGAAGATCGTCACATTGCCCGGGGCCCCACCGAAACGCGCTATGTTCTCCTGCACCCAGCGCAGGGCCGCGAGTTGGTCGAGCAGTGCCCGGTTCTGCGGCGCGTCCGGCAGCCAGCCCAAGCCCTCGAAGCCGGTGCGGTAGTTCAGGGTCACCAGCACGACGCCCGAGCGGGCCAGGTTCGCGCCATCGAACTCGGGCTGGCTCGCGGAACCGAAAATGAACGCTCCCCCGTAGAGCCAGACCATCACCGGGAGACCGGCTGCCCCGGGATCGGGCGTCCAGACATTCACGGTGAGGCAGTCGGCATCGTCACCCGGGTGCCACAGCGCGGGCAAAGGAGGCATCTGGGCCTGCGGGGGCGAGGCGCTGAAAGCGGTACCGTCGAGGACGCCGTCCCACGGCTGCGGCTGCTGCGGCGCCTGGAAACGCCGGGGGCCGTCGAGAGGCGCGGCGTACGGGATGCCCCTGAACACGCTGACACCCTTGTCCGTTACGCCTCGCACGGCGCCCTGGATCGTTTGCACGATGATATTTTCCATACTGAAGCCCGGCTCCGCCTTCATGGAATACGAACGTCCGGATGCTACCTCCGGACCAGTGGGCAGCAAAAAGCTTTCACTGAATGAAAGTTTGGGCCCGGCATCCCCAGTCGCCGAGTCCACGCGGGCGCGGATCTCAGTCGGTCGATATGACGACGGTCTACGGACCAGTGACGCGTCGTTCTCACGATTACGTCCGAAGCGATCACGTGATGCCGGGGGCGATTTCGCCACAGCTCTCCGACGTTGCACTTACGTCAGCCCTACTGCGGTGAAGTTAGCGTGCCGCTGGAACGCTACAAAGGTGGTCCGTACCTACGCATTTTGCGCCGGTCCTCACGATGGGACGACAATGAGAATTGAGAGCCGCCTGGCAGAGATGGGCCTGGAGCTTCCCGAACCCATGCAATTGCCTCCAGGTGTCAGCCTGCCCTTTCCATGGGTCAGGATCCTCGGCGACCGCGCCTTCGTCTCCGGTCACGGGCCACTGATGCGCGATGGCTCGCTTCCTTCGGTTCTGGGCAAGGTGGGGGCGGAGGTGTCGCAGTCAGAGGCCTACGACGCTGCACGCTCCACAGCCCTCGCTGTCCTGGCGAGCTTGCGTGCGGCTCTCGGCGATCTGGACCGTGTCGTCGCCTGGCTCAGGGTTTTCGGCATGGTCAATGCCGCACCCGGGTTCACCTCGGCGCCGGCGGTGGTGAACGGTTTCTCCGATCTGATCCTGGAACTGTGGGGGCCTGAGGCCGGCAGTCATGCCCGGTCGGCAGTCGGCCTCGCGGAGCTTCCCTTCCGGATCCCGGTGGAGATCGAGGCCGAGGTCCTGATCCGCTGAGCTTGCCCCGCCATCCGGGTCGGGCGGCTGGGCGGCCTGTCGACCGCAGCGGGCTGGTGCGGAGGGTCGTACGGCCTTGGCGTGAGCATGTACGTTGGCGAGGCGTTGTTGATCACGCCAAGACCGCGAAGTGCCTCTGCTGCACGACACTGTTCGCGTCGAGTCCCTGACCGTGCAGACCCGGTTGGCCGCGGTTCGGGAGAAGGGTGACGACTGCCCCGGTGTGATGTCAGTCGCGGAGGAAGTCCAGGGCCTGCTGCACGAACGTCTCGTGGTACTGGAAGATGCCGCCGTGGCCGGAGTCGGGGTAGACAGCGAGCCTCGCGTCGGGAAGCAGCTCGGCGAGGCGGAGGGTGCAGGCCGCTGTGGGCCACATCGTGTCGTTGTCGCCGTTGACGACGAGTGCGGGCTGCTTGACGGCTGCCAGGCCGGCCGGCGAGGTGTCCTGCTCCCACGTGGTGAGCGCGGCGAGCTGGGCGCCGATGGCCTCGTTGGAGATCGGGGTGTCGCGGTCATCGGCGGTGCGCTGGTCCAGACGGGCGAGGAAGGAGTCCGCGGCTGCCTGGCTGGCCGACGACGGTTCGAAGAACAAGAAGTGCTTGGGGTGCTTGCCCAGCTCGGTCGCCTTCTGAATGGCCGTCTGGAGCGTGGCGCCGGTGGCAGCCGGGCCCTGGGCGCCGGCGGGCGCGGTGGCGGCCAGGATGATCCGGCGGACGCGCTCGGGGTACTGCTGGGCGACGACCTGGGCGACGATGCCGCCCAGGGAGTAGCCGAGCAGGTCGACCGTGTCCAGGCCGAGGGCGTCCAGGAAGGCGACGGTGTCGTCGGCCATCGCCTCGAAGGTGTCCGGGGTGGTCCCGCCGGAGCGGCCGACTCCGCGCAGGTCGACCATGATGACGCGGCGTTCGGCTGCCAGGCCGTCGACGACGGCGGGGTCCCAGTCGTCCAGCACCGCGGTGACGTGGTGCAGGAGGACCAGCGGAACGCCCTCGCCCGTGCCCACCTCGCGGTAGGCGAACGGGGTCCCTGCGACGTCAACGGTCCTGGTCGGAGCAGAAGTTGCGGTTGCTGCGGACATGGTGGAGTCCTTCCCTCGCACTCGATGCCGGCGGGCCTGCCTGACATCCGTAAAGTGGCGCTCGTTTATATAACGAATTCCGATGTCGAGCCAAACTTTCATTCAGTGAAAGTTTTTTGCCGCCCGCCGGTCCGGAGGTAGCATACGGACATTCGCATTCCGATTGGGAGCAGAGCCGGGCTTCAGCGAGTTTTGTGCACAGCAGTGGCGGCTGATTGAAGTGTGATTGCTGGAGGACTTTTTCGAGGAAAAGCCATCCCCTTCCCTGATCGGACGCGAGCGCCGACCCACGTGGCGGGCGGCCGGGTCCGCGACAGGCGAAAGACCCATCCCTGATGAAAGGTGGAGCTCCACCTGCGTCCCCTGACGAAACCCGGCCGGGGCATCTTCGTCACGGTGCCGCTTGTCCAGCTATGCGAAGTGAACTCATCGAACACCCGCTGATATCGGCCTCGGCCGCCCTGTGATCGGCGCGGCCCGCCTGATCCCTCTGCCTACCCGAAAGCCTTTTTCATGTCACTTCCGGCTCTGCTCCTCGTCCATGGTGCCTGGCACGACTCCCCCGCCTGGCAGCACCTTGCCTCGTGTCTCCCCGATGTGGACGTGAGGACCGTTCGCCTGCCGAGTACCGGGGAGGACCCAGAACTCCTCGGGGACCTGTACGAGGATTCGGCTCGCATCGAAGCCGTCCTGGAGGAAATCGGAGGACCGGCGGTGGTCCTCGGCCATTCCTACGGGGGAGCGCCCGTGTCGCAGACGCCGGCGAGGCCCGGCATCGTGCGGGTGATCTACCTGGCAGCGATGATGCAGGACGTCGGTGACACGGTGCTGACACCGACGGGAGGCGTCCATCCCCCGTACTGGGACGTCCATGAAAGAGAAGGCGACCGTCCGGGCTGCTTCGGCGTGTCCGATCCGGTGGAAGTGCTGTACAACGGCGTCGACCCACAACTGGCGGAGTCCGTCGCGGCGACTCTGCGCAAGCAATCCCTCGCTTCGGTCACCCAGCCTCTCACCCGGGCCATCTGGCACGACGTGCCGAGCTCCTACATCGTCTGCGAGCGGGACCGCGCGATTCCTGCCGCGTTCCAGTACTCCATGGCCCGGCAAGCCGAACGCGTGCGTCTGATGGACAGCGGGCACTCGCCGTTCCTCTCGCACCCGGTGGAACTGGCCCGCCTGATCCGCGAGGAGATGGCCGGCTGAAAAGCCGTGCGATGGGCGTCGGCACGACCGGCGCCGCCCTGGCAGCCCCTCCACGGCGACGCACGGTGTGTCTCCTTCTACGTTGCTTCGCGTTGCGGGATGTGTTCGGCCCAGATGGTTTTGCCCTGTGGATGGTGGCGGGCGCCCCAGCGGCAGGTGAGTTGGGCGACGATGAACAGGCCCCGGCCGCTTTCGTCGAGGGTGCGGGCGCGGCGCAGGTGGGGGGTGGTGGTGCTGCCGTCGGTGACTTCGCAGGTGAGACGGGTGTCGCAGCGGATCAGGCGGAGATGCACCGGTGGCTGGGAGTGGCGGATGGCGTTGGTGACCAGTTCGCTGACGATCAGGACGGCGGTGGGGGCGGCCTCGTCCAGGCCCCATGCCGCAAGCTGGGCAGTGACATGTTCGCGCGCGACGGAGACCGCCGCTGGATCGGCGGTGAGGTCCCACGACGCCACGGTGGTCGTGTCGAGTGTGCGGGTTCGCGCGGCGAGCACGCGTAGTTGACGGGGGCCACCCTCCGCCGCAAGGGCCCTCAGGGCCGTATGGCAGGTGGCCGCGAGCGAGGACTGCGGCTCGATGCGTCGTTCGCGCACGGTGGATTCATCGGTCCTGGTCCTGGTCCCGGCCCCGGTCCCGGACCCGGTTGGCTTTGGCGAGTGCGTGTGCAGCAGGAGCACGCTGCCTCTGCCGAGCCGGATCTCCGCGGTCGTGACATGTGCTCGTGCGCGTCCGAGTGGTGTTCCGGGGGGCAGGTCGACAGCGATGGTCACACCTTCGGGGCTGATGACGATGGGCGCGGGGTGGCCGGCGCAGGCGAGGGTGCAGTCTGCCGTGACGGGGTCGTAGATCGCGTACAGGCAGCTTGCCGTGACGTCGTGGGCGGCGTCGTCCGGTTGCAGCCGGTGGAGGACGTCCTGGAGATGGATGAGCGTCTCGTCCGGTCGCATGTCCATGTCCGCCAGCGTTCGTACCGCGACGCGGAGTTCGGGCACCAGAGTGGGGGCCGGCTCTCCGTCTTCGGTCACGCTGCCGGCGACCAGCGCCACCCGGGCTCCGGACAGGGGGATCGCGTCCAGCCAATGGGCCTGTGGCCTTCCGTCGTCGGCCCGGCCGTATGCGAGTTCCACGGCTGCCGGTTGCGGCAGGCGCCCGGGCGGTGGTCCCTCGGCGAGCAGGGAAGCGCACAGATCACCGGCGTCCTGACGTGGTGCAGAGGCGATACGGCCCGTCGCCTCACCGCTCGGGGCAGGTACGGCGAAGGCGCACCTCGCCTTCTGGCGGATCCGGACTCGGCAGATGACCAGACTCATTCCCAGGGACAGGAAGGCCGCGGTGACGACAACCGTCCGGCCGCCCTCCGACACGCCTGGAATGGCGAAACCGTAGATGGCCACACTGGTCGCCAGCGTGGAGGCTCCGAAGATCAGGGTGTGCCTGAGGGGCAGCAGGGCTGCCGCCATCACGGGTGTCAGCACCAAGTAGTCCGACCAGCGGACCAAGCCCACTGCGGAGGCCTTCAGTTGCAGTGCGCAGGCCGCGGCGAGATAGACGGCGAGCAGTGCACCCGGGTGCCGGAACAGGAGGAGTCTGGGCGTGGCCATCCTCGTCACCGTCCCTTCTGATGTCGTGCGCAGTGCCTGCGAGACGATGCGCATGATGTGCGGCGCAGGGTTCGGGATTCTCTGCGCGGGCGTGCGGGCCTTCGGACTGTGGACGTTCACGGTGACGCCTGTTCGGAGTGGATGGGGTGGGTTGGATGATGGACGGCGACAAGGGCCAGGTCGTCCTGGAGGCTCCCGCCCGCATGCCGGTCCACATCGACGCTGACGTGCTGTACGAGGCAGTTGGGGCAGTCCCAGGTCCACGTATCGGCACGGTCGAGTACGGGGAAGAAGTCGCCTGCGAAGTCGCGGGCCTCTGCCAGGCCGTCGGTGTAGAGGAGCAGCGTGTCTCCGGGGCCGAAGGCAACGGTGTCGAGGCGGAAGGCGCCGGGAGTGTCCGCTGCGAGCCCCAGCGGCGGGGCGGGCCGGGCGACGGGCAGCAGGGTGATCCGGCTGCCCTGGCGCAGCAGAGGCGGCGGGTGCCCGCAGCTGACCACTCTGACGATCTCTTCGTCGTCGGGGAATTCGATCAAGAGGGCGGTGATGAACCGCTCGCTGCTGTCGGCGTCGATCGGGGCGAGCTCGCTCAGGTGCCTGCGGACGCTGCGTTCCAGGGAGGCCGCAAGCTCCGGGAGGGTGCGGTACTGCTGGGCTGCCTCCCGGAAGGCGCCCAGGACGGCAGAGGCGTCACCGATGGCCGGAAGGCCCTTTCCGCGCACGTCTCCGATGAGGAGGCGTGTGGCCTGGCCGGTGCGGGCGGCTGCGTACAGGTCGCCGCCCACCAGTGCGTGGGCCGCCGCGGCGCGGTACATCGAGGCGACGTGCAGGGGGCCGAGCTGCGCCGGGATCGGCCGCAGCAGTACCCGTTGGGCCGCTTCGGAGACGGCCCGTACTTGGGCCAGTTCACGCAAGTCGCGGTCGTGCAGGGCCCGGGAGGCGACGACGAACACGGAGACGATGAGGACCGCCCCGATGTGAATGGGCAGCAGCGGTGAGTGGAGCAGGCCGTCGTGGCGGTCCACGAGGAACACCGCCGCGGCAGCCAGGAGCGCGATGACGCTCGTGAAGCGTGTTCGCGCGAACGTTCCCGTGCACGAGGGGGCCGCCACGAGCAGCGGGGACAGGTGAACCGCCAGGGGGGCGAACGACGCACCCAAGGTGATGGCCGCGATCAGCAGGAGCGGAGGCACAGCCTGGCGGCGCAAGCCCGGGGGTCCGGTGCCGCGGCCATGAATCCTCGGCCGCTTGGGGCTTCCGGGGCCGGACGCTTGGAGCAGGCGGGTTCCGTCATCGGTCGCGGGCGCGAAAGCGGGAGTGCGCGGGAAGTGCGGCACTACGAGTCTGGGGAGCGGCCGGATTTTCCTGGAAGGAAGGTGTCGTATAAACATGGCGCGGCTTTCGTGCCATCGCGGTGTGGAGGGGTGAGTTGCGGCCCCAAGGGCCCGCCGGCCGTCACAACCGGTGATCGTCCGGTCCGCGGGGCCTTCGGCGCCGTACGGGCCGGAGGCCGGCTCGGCAGACCGTCCCCTGGACGACGCCGGGAAGGGCCCACAAGGGCGCCTGCGGGGCGTACTCCATGACCTGGCGGGCGAGTCCTTCGATCTGACGGCCGGCCAGGAGGTCCGTGGCGGGCCGTCGACCGGCCCGGGAGGTGTTCACTCGCGCAAGACGCGGGAAACTCTTCGGGCCGCCGCACGAACGGCGGGAGCGAGCGTCTGGGGGGATTGACTGCCTGCCCTGAAGGCGATCGAGATGGCCGCCACGACCAAGCCGCCCGCACCGTGGATCGGCGCTCCGACGCAGTGGACGTCCGGCCCCACCATCCTGTCGCTGCTGGCGTAGCCGTCCCTGCGGACCTCGGCCAGCAGGGAGCGGAGCCGGGCGGGAGAGGTGACCGTGTTACTGGTGTAGCGACGCGGTGGGGTGCTCAGGTACTCCTCTTGAACGTCGTCGGGCGCGTGCGCGAGCAGGACGAGTCCCGCTCCCGTGGCGAATGCACCGAAGCGGCCTCCCACCCGGCTGTCGGCCTGCGGGGCGCCCGGCGCGCTCAGTCGCTCCAGGAAGACGACGTCCAGGTGGTCCCGCACGGAGAGATGGATGTGCTGCTCCTTCGTGACGTCGTACAGGTCTTGCAGGATCGGCAGGGCGGCATCGCGCAACGGGAAGCCACGAGGCGCGAGGGTGGCCACCTCCCACAGCCGCAGACCCACCCGGTAGCGCCGGTCGGGCCCGCGCTCCAGGGCTCCCCAGGCGACGAGTTCGGCGGCACGACGATGAACCGTAGGCAACGAAAGGCCCGTTCGCCTGGACAACTCGGTGAGGGTGAGTGCGGGGTTTTCGTGGGAGAAGGCCCCGAGCAGCGCAAGGACCTTGTCGGTCACCGACATGCCGTGCTCATCGGACATGTCCATTCCCCTTCCTTGGTCTGCGGGACGGTCTCCGCGCCGTTCGCCGGGCGCCCGGCCACCGTCCCTCCCCGCACGACGACCTGGGCCGTCGTGCGGGGTGCGTCGGGCCACCGGGCGATGCCGGGGCCCGCTTGCTGTCAGTGGACGGTTGCGGCGGCCTTCTTGATGAGGTCGGTGACGATGCCGGGGTTGGTGACCTGCGCGGCGTGCGGGGTGTCGGCCTCGACGGTGTGGGCGTGCGCGCGCTTGGCCATGAAGCGTTCGGTGGCGGGCGGGATCACGTGGTCGTCCTTGGAGACGAGGTACCAGGACTGGATGGTCTTCCAGGCGGGGTCGCCGGAGGCTTCGCCGAGTGCCTCGGGGGCGGCGGGGCTCTGGGTGGCGGCGAGTTCGGCGGCGGTCCTGCCGCTGACGCGGTTGCTCAGGAAGAGGTTGCGGTACTGGTCGGCCTTGGCGTAGAGGTCGACCCCGGTGGTGCCGTCAGCCTTGGTGTAGGGGACGGGGGTGAGGGCGGTGGGGACTTCGGCGTCGGGGTCGTTGCTGATCTGGGAACCGGGGAACTTCGCGGTCAGGGTCTTGACGTCCTCGCCCTTGTCCGGCGCGAAGGCGGAGATGTAGACGAGCGCCTTGACGTTCTTGTTTCCGGTGGCCGCGTTGGTGATGACCGTGCCGCCGTAGGACTGGCCGACCAGGACGACGGGGCCCTGGATGGTCTTGAGGTACGAGGCCAGGTAGGAGGAGTCGGCGGACACGCCGCGCAGACCGGTGGGCGGCGCGACGACCGGGTAGCCGTCGGTCTGGAGGCGGTTGATGACACTCTTCCAGCTCGCGGCGTCGGACCAGGCGCCGTTGACCAGGACCACGGTCGGCTTGGGGGCCGAAGGGGTGTGGTGGGCGGGCGCGGCGGACGCGAACGCGGTCACGCCGCCGGCGAGGGCGACACCGGTCGCGCCGAGAACGGCTGTACGGAACGTACGACGGCGAAGCATGGATTTCTCCTGATGTGATGGTGTTGTTGCGGCGGGCACACACGCCCGCGCGGGTGGGGCACGCGACGATCGCGTCCCCGGGAGAGCCACCCCCGTGAGTGGCGGGGGTGTCGCGCCGAACCGTCCACGACGGGCGGCGCATTCATGAGGTCGAAGGCCGGCAGATCAGGGCCGGCGGGATCCCGCGCTCCGCGGTCACACGCGGGCTGGGCTGTGCTTCTCGGCCCAGGTCAGTGCGTAGTCCGCTACTTCCTCCCAGCCGTCCTGGCCGATGATGAAGTGCGAGCGTCCGGGGAACTCCTGGTAGTCGGTGACGGCGGACGACTTGCGGTACAGCCGCCAGTTGGCCTTGTTCACCTTGGGCGGGACGATGTGGTCGGCCTCTCCCGCGATGAACAGCAGCGGGGCCCGGCGGCTGTTGCGGAAGTCGATCCGGGTGGCGGCGCGGGGGTTGAAGTTGGCGAACGCCCCCTGGAAGAGGACCCGGGCCGAGCCGGGCACGGCGTAGCGCTCGTAGCGGGCCTCGGACTGGCTCTCGCTGAGCGTGTTGGTGATGGCGTAGTGGAACTGCCGCGCCGTCAGGGAGACCGCCTTGTTCTTGTTGGCCGGGTTTCCCAGCACCGGCCACGCCGACTTGAGGGTCGACAGCGGCAGCGGAAGCACGCCCTTGACGGCTGCCGAGTCGATGGCGACCCCGGCGCTGCCCAGGCCGCGGTCGAGCAGGATCTGCACGATGGTGCCGCCGAACGAGTGGCCCATGAGGATGGGCGGATGAGGCAGGGCGCGGATGATCCGCTCGTAGTGGTCGACCACCTCGAGCAAGCCGACCCCCGCGATGCCCGAGGGGTCGCGCCGCAGTTCCTCCACCTCACGGTCGAGCCCGGGCCAGGCGGGAGCCATGACTCTGTACCCCCGGGATTCGTAGTGGTGCTTCCACCCTTCCCAGCTGCGCGGGTTCACCCACAGGCCGTGGATGAGCACGATCGTGCCGGCCTCATCGGCATAGGGCTCACTCATGCGGACCTCCAAAACGAATAGAACGTTCTGTTCACTTAAGCTAATCCAGCCGATGCCCGCACGCAACCGGTGCCGCGAAAGGCACGGCGCGAAGCGCGTACGGGCACGTGTCGAGCACGAATCCGGACCGCGCCAGGCCGGCAGTGCACACCGGACTCGCGCAGCGATCCCCAGACTGTCGCCGGAGGCACCGGACGCACATCCGTCGAATGCCTGCCGGAAACCCGGTCACCGAGCCGTGCCGGGCAGTCGTTTCGCCGGCGCACCAGGTGGCCGCCCGGTTGCCGGGCGGCAGCGTGTGCGCCGAGGACCGCGCAAGGCCCGGATTCCTCGGGTGAAAGGTCGAGGAGTCGCGTCCCGGAGCCCGGACGGCCGGTTTCCGCTGCCGTTTGGAACGGGACCGGCCATGATCCCCAGTCGTCGGCACTGTCGGATGACCTATGCGGGCCGGTCCCACCGGTACCGATACTGAGCAGGTGCCCGTGCGGTCACGCGCCGGTGCCGGATCTGTCGTGGCCCATCGTCGGCCAGGACTACCGCGCCTCACCGCTCCCACCCATGCGCCGAGGAGCATGATGTCGAAGATCATCCTTGTCACCGGGGCGTCCAGCGGCCTCGGGGCGGCGACCGCCCAGGCCCTGGCCGAGGCCGGTCACCTCACATATGCCGGAATGGACGCGGCCTCAGGCAACGCACCGATCGCCGCCGAATCGGACCGGGCCGCAGGCCGTCACCGCCCTCGGCCGCGTCCGATCGCGATGGACGTCGCCGATCAGCGCTCGGTCAGCGCCGCGGTCACCGAGATCACGGCGGAAGCCGGGCGGATCGACTGCGTGGTCCACACCATGGGACCTGTGCCCCGGGGCCCGATCGAGTCCTTCACCCCCTACCAGTTGGCGCAGATCTACGACGCGAACGTGCTGTCCACCCAGCGGGTGAACCGTGCTGTACTGCCGCAGATGCGCGAGCGCCAGGACGGCCTGCTGGTCTGGGTGGCGTCCGGCGGCGGCCCCACGGACGAGGCCCCCTACCTCGCCCTGCACTTCGAAGGCGTCGCGGTGATCGGCCATCTCGCGGCAAGCTACGCGAAGGAGCTGGCCGGCTTCGGGGTGGAGGCCACGGCCGTCGTGGCCGGCCTGGTCGTGCCCGCGGCCGGCCGGCGGCTGCGGCTGGTCCGTCCGGACGACCTCGACGCGGCGCAGGCGTACGAGGGCCGGTATCCCGGCCTCGTCGATCGAGTCGACGCGCACCTGGCCGATCAGGCCGTCACCGCGGCGCGTCTCGCCCGCACGGCCCAGGCCGTCGCAGCCGTGGTGGACAGCCCGAAGGGCACTCGCCCGTCGCGGGTCACCGCTGTTGCGCCCGGAGACCGGCCGCCGGGGACCGGCGACGGCGGCTAGGCAGACGCGGAAGGGCGCGGTCGAGGCATGAAGGCGAGAAGGTGCCCGGCGCGGGCGCGGGTCTCACTCCTCCAAGGCCCCGAGCGCGTCGCGGAGCGCTGCCCGGGAGGTGATGCCGAGCTTGGGAAATATCTGGTAAAGGTGCGCTCCGACCGTCCGGTGCGAGAGGTAGAGCCGTTCGGCGATCTGCTTGTTGCTCAGCCCCGATGCCGCCAGGTCCGCGATCTCCCGCTCCTGCGGCGTGAGCACCTTCCCGCCCGCTTCGGTCCTCGGCGCAACCCATCCGGCGGCCCGCAGCTGCTTGGCCGCACGATCGACCCAGGGACCGGCGCGAAGCTCGGCGAAGGCGTCGTGGGCCAGCGTCAGCTGCCCTCTGGCCTCTGCGTTCGCCCTGGCTCGCCGGAGCCGTTCGCCGTGGGCCAGCCGCACCCGGGCCAGATCGAACGGCCATTGCCCGACTCCCGGCAGGGCCAATGCCTCGCCGAACAGACGCACCGACTCCTCGTCGTCCGTGGCGCACAGAGCGGCCGAAGCGCCGGCGAGCAGCGCGAGCCGCGGGGAGAGCGCGGCGATGTCGTTGTCCCGGATGGCGCGCACATGAGCGGCCGCTTCCGCGGGACGGTCGGTGCGGACCGCGGCTTCGACGAGATCCATCATCACCCACAGGGCGTGCGGCACGTGCGAGGCGAAGGTACCGGCGGGGCTGATCGCCGTCGCGTGCCGATAGGCGCCGGTGAAGTCGCCGCGTCCGAGATCGGCCACGGTGCGTATGTGCCGGGCGTAGTGCAGTGCCGTCCCGACGCCCCGCGGTGCGGCCCACTGGGAGATGCGGCCCGTGAGGAGGCCGACCGTCGCATCCTCACCGCGGGGGGCGGCGACGACTGCCCGGCAGTACCAGAAGTACCAGGTGAAGAACCGGTATCCGGAGTCCTCGCAGAGCTGGACTCCTTCCTCGGCCAGTTCGACGCACTCGTCCCACCTGCCGGTCAGGTAGTCGTTCAGGCACAGGTGCATCAAGGCGCCGAGGTGCCGGCGCACCGGGCCGCCGTCCCGTCCCTGGCGGACGACCTTCCACGAGGGCTCGCGGAGGGCCTGCAACCGGTCGAGGTAGAGCGCCGCGGTACCGACCCTGACGATGCGGCCGGGGTCGGTCTCCTCGGGAAGCTCGCCGAGGATGCCCTCCAGCTGGTCCAATGCGGCAGCCCCCGAACGCGCCGGGTCGGAGAAGGTCCTGCCCGCCACGGACAGCAGTGCGGGCGGCTCCGGGCGCAACCGGGAGAGCGCGGCGTAGAAGGGCTCCCACAACTCCGCACGGCCGCTGAAGAAACACAGGAGCAGCAGCAGGTGCACGGCGTCGACAACGGCGTTGTCCTTGGCGTCGTACTGGTGGGTACCGGACTCGATGGCGCCCACCAGCAGGCGGTGAGCCGTGTCGATGTCCCCGTCGCCGTTGATGACCAGGTAGACGGCGGCAGCGGCGGATCGCAGCGACCCGGCCAGGTCCGGGTCGGCGCGTCGGGCGTCTTCGAGCAGCTCCGAGACGCCGCGCAGCTCCCCCGTCGCGTCGGCGCCGATGTAGGCGGCCTCGGCCAGGCGGCGAGCCCGGTCCGATCCGCGGGGACTCAGATCGGCCGCCCGTATCAGCGCCGCGACCGCCCCCAGGGCGTCGCCGCGCGCCGTGATCCGGTGGGCGGCCTGCTCCAGCAGGACGGCGACCTGCTCGTCCGGCTCGACGGACGCTTCTCCGAGATGCCAGGCCCGGCGCTCGGGCTGATGCGACAGGGCCTGGGCCAGGGCCCGGTGCGCCGCGCGGCGCTCGGCACTGGAGCAGGCGTCGACGACGGCCGAGCGGATCAGGGGGTGGCGGAAGACCAGCCGCCGGGTGCCCTCGTCGACCGTGACCAGCTGGTCCTGCTCGGCCGGGGCGAGATCTTCGAGGTCGGCGTCGCAACCGTCCTGCCGCGCCGCCGCGTACAGGACCCCGAGATCGCCGGTCCCGTCCATCGTGGCGAGCAGCAGCAGACGGCGGGCGGCAGCCGGGAGGCCGGAGACCCGGGAGACGAACAGTGCCTGCAGCCGCTGGCTCAGCGGCAGGACCGCCGGAAGGTTCTCCAGCGCCATGCGCTGCTGCCCGCTCAGTGCCGTGGGCAATTCCAGCAGAGCCAACGGGTTCCCTTCGGCCGCGGACAGCAGCCGGCGCCGCACGCGTTCGGCAAGGTTGGGGAATCGCGCGTCGAGCAGCGCCCGCGACGACGTTTCGTCCAGCGGCGGCACTTCGTACTCGGGTAGTCCACCGCGGTTGAAGAAGGTCTCGCTTCCTTGGCGCACGGCGCCGAGGAAGCCGATCCGGCTGCCGCCGAGCCTGCGGGCGACGAAGCCGAACACGGCGGCACTGGCGCGGTCCACCCACTGCAGGTCGTCGATGACGAGCAGCAGGGAGTCGGGCGCGGCCACCTGGCGAAGAAGCATGAGGGTCGCGCTGGACACGACGAGTCGGTTCGGCGACACCCCGCTGCCGAAGCCCAACGCGACACGCAGGGCCTCCTGATGGGTGCTGTCCAGATCACCGAACGTCTCGGAGAGGGGAAAGAGGAGTTGGTTCAGGGCGGAGTAGCTCACGTCGGCCTCGAACTCGACGCCGGCCGCACGCAGGACCCGCGTCCCGGTCGCGGACGCCGCCTCCGCCACGGCGTTGAGCAGAACCGTCTTGCCCACGCCGGCCTGACCCGACAGCAGGAGCGCCCCGCCACGGTCGGTGGCACCGAGGAAGTCGCGTATGCGATCCAGTTCCCCGGCCCGCCCCACCAGAGCGCCGACGGCTCCGTCGTCAAAGGGGTCGCCGTAGCCCACGCGTCCACACTCCCGTCAGCCCTCCGCGTCCGCCCGGGTTCCACTCGGGCGGGCATTCCTTGAATTCATTGACAAGGGCAGGTTCATGCTACCGCGCGAATCTCCGGGATCACCTTGCCGAGCTGCAATTCCAGTAAACCCTTCGACACGCCTGGAAAACTCGGGAGAAAATTCTTTCACTGAGTGAAAATTGGAATCCGATGAGCGTCTGCGGAGGGTAGCGTGCCGTCCGTACGGGTTCCCTCGCGAGGGCCCACGCGCAGGTGGACGGCACTCAGGTGCCCATCCGGCGACCGGGGCGGCTATGCGCGGAACACCTGAACGCACGCGACGCGGGTAACGGAAAAGCGCCCCCGCGAGCCCGCCAGCGGCGCGACATCCATTCCGGCGACCAAAGGCCTTTGTTCTCGGGGAATAGCCTGCGCTATCGGCCCGCGTATTGGGCTTACGCCCTTCGTGCGCCGGTCCACGCACCCGCCTCCACCGTCCCGACGGTAATACCGGACGGCGCCCGGGGAGCATGCGGGAGCCCTTCGGCGGGCCCTGCCGTCACGCTTCCGACGTATCGGGGAACGTGGCCGGCCGGAACCCGGCAAGGACTCGCTGTGTGCGTGGTCGAGGCGCGCGGACACCGGCGGAGCACACGACGGCCGACCGCGAACGCGGACCACCATGCGGATGGACGGGTTCCCCCCTGCCGTCAGGGCGATTGTGCGTGCCATGCTCCGCTGTGCCGCCGACCAGCTCGGCGAGCAGGCCTCGCAACGGCCCCTCGGCCGCATGGAGTACGACCTCGGTGGACAGAGCCAACCGATGCTCGCGGGCCTTGAGCTCTGCGGGGTCGGCGGCGGCGATCAGCTCATGGGCCTCTCGGCGGGCACGTCCTGACACCGGCCCGCCCTTTCGTCAGCCCGACGCGACGACCAGGCCAACCCCCTGGACCAGGGTGCGCGCCGCGGACCGGGAGTCGCCGAGGTAGCCCGCGACCATCGCTCCGTCACGAAGCGCGACCACCAGGTCGGCGGACTGACGGGGGTCCGCGACGCCCATTGTCGCGAGCGTGTCCTCCAGGAGCTGGCGGAACCACTCGCGGTGCGTCAGCACGGCTTGGTGGATCGGACACCCCCGATCCGGGTACTCCGCGGCCGCGTTGATGAAGGGGCAGCCCCGAAACCCCGGACCGCAGATCTGTTCGCCGATGCTGTGCGCGACGACATCGAGCAACGCCGCGCCTCCCCCCGTCCTCTCGGCCGCCACGGCCACCCGGGCCCGGATGTCCTGATCGGTGGCGTCCAGGTAGCCGCGCACCAGGTCGTCCTTGCCGTCGAAGTGCCGGTAGAAGGTGCCGCGCGCGATGTCGGCCTCCGCCATCACCCGGTCGACGCCGACAGCGCGGATCCCTTCGGTGTAGAAGAGTCTGCTCGCCGTGGTCAGCAGCCGATCCCGTGCCGCCGACTTGCGGCCGGTCGTGGCAGGCCCGCCCTTCGTCTCCGTCATGGGGGCATTATATAGAACGTTCCTTCCATGTACCCGGTACTGGATGCCCCGGTCAGCTCGACGTGTCCACCAGGGCGGTACTCGACTGGGAGGGTCGGGGCAGCGATGTCTTGTCATCAGCGCCGTGATGGTGGGCCCGGGGGCCGGGGCGCGGGCGCGGGCTGCTGCGGTAGGGAGCCGGCGGTATGGGCGACGCTGTGCCGGCGCGAGGCGTTCAGGCGGACTTGGACGCGGGTGTGGGTGGTCCCCCGGGGCTCCGACGACGGGCACGGTGCCGGCTCGGGGGTCAGGCCGGGGTCGCGGCGAGCGTTCCGATCCGTTCGGCGGCGGCCGCGTCGCCGGGCTCGGCACGGAGCCTGGTGCCGAGGCGGACGGCGGCCTGGCGGTGGGGGCCGGAGGCGAGCAGGTCGGAGATGGCGGCGCGGATCCGCTCAGGGGAGGCGTTCCGCCGGACGACGCGGGCGGCGCCCTGTTGCTCGACCGCCTTGGCGATCATCGGCTGGTCGAGCATGGGGTGCATCGGCATGACCACCAGCGGCAGATCGTGGGCGAGTGCCTGCATGGTGGTGCCGTGGCCGCCGTGGCCGACGACCAGAGAGACCCCCGGCATCACCTCGGCGTGCGGGACGTACGGATGGACCTCGGCGTTGGGCGGCGGGCGCAGCGCCGAGGGCTCCACAGCGTGGCCGGTGGCCATCACCGCGTGGACGGGCAGGTCGGCGACGGCGTCGAGGATGGCCTGGAGGGCGCGGGCCTGCGCGGGGTAGTGGATGGTGCTCAGGCTCACCAGGACGCGCTGCCGCTCGGACGCTGCGGCGGGCACCGTCGGGCCGGCCAGCACCGGCCCGGTGTGGTGAACGTTCCGCGGTCTCGGGCGCCGCCCGGCCGGATCGAGCTCCTCCAGAGCGGTGACCAGCACCGCCTCGGCGGACGACCAGAGCCGCATCGGGCGGTACCCCTTGGCGGCCGCGACCAGGCCCACCGGTCCGCGGCACCAGCGCTTGACCAGGTACTCGTAGAAGGTGTGGGCCAGCACCACATGGCGCAGCCCGGTCTCCTGGGCAGCCCGCAGCGCGGGCAGGCTCAGGCAGTCGATCACCGCCAGGTCGACCGGCTCGCGTGCCACGGCGGCGGCCAGATCACGACCGGGTCCGGCATCGGTGAACATGGCGAGGAAGCTCGCCGGGGTGTTGCGGGCCGTGGCCGACCAGGGCCGGGCCGAGGCGTACGGCTCGAAGCGGAACCCCTCCCCCTCGATCCTCCTTCGCTGCTGCGGATGTCCGAGGAAGCGGACGGTGTCGCCGCGCCGGGTGAGCTCGGCGGCGATGCCGAGGGCCGGCGGCAGATTGCCTCCGCCGTCCCAGGTGACGAACAGGATGCGGGCCATCTCAACGCTCCTCCCCCACGGTCCTCCCCAGGACCGCGTCGATCAGATACCTGACCCGCTGCCGCGCCTCGTCCCGGTCCAGTCCCCGGTCGTGGCGGAGCAGCTTCCATGTGTAGACATCGGTGGCGACGACCAGCAGGTCGGTCACCACCTCACATTCCGTGCCGCTGTGTCGGGACAACTGCGGTGCGAAGACCTCCTGCACCCAGACGCGGTGCGTCCGGCGGCCCTCTTCGGTCACCGACCGCGCCCTGGGGTCTCCGAGTTCCTCGCCGAGCAGCCGCAGCACCATGTCGCCGCGCCGTTCGTAGTGGTCGAAGAGCACCTCGATCGCTGTCGCCACGTCCCCTACCGGCGCGGCCCGCTCTTCGCGGACCTCGTCGCGGACGTGTACGGCGACGGCGTCGAAGAGCCCGTCCCGGCTGCCGAAGTGGCGCAGCACGGTCCGGACGCTCACCCCCGCGCGTGCCGCGACGTCAGCGAGAACCATGTCCAGCGACTTGGTCTCATTCGACAGGTCGAAGGCCGAGCGCATGATCCGAAGACGCGTCTGCGCCGTCGCCTCCGCTCGGGCCGTCATCCGGTAAGTCCGTCTGCTGTCTGTGTCGTTGGCCATGCGGGTTCCAGTGGACCACCACGTCTATTTTGGCGTCAACGAACGTGACATGAATTTGAGCCCACGACGCCGCAGTTGCTCGGGGGTGACGATGCAGACGTTCGCTCGCCCAGGCCCTCGGCGCGGAGCCGGGCGACCACGCCGAGGAGGCCCGCGCGCGAGCCGCCATCGCCTCCCTCATCCAAGCCGGCCAGGCCGACGGCGACATCCACCCCGACGTCAGCGTCGGCGACATCTACCTGCTGTTTATGCGTGGGTCGGCGAGGACGTCATCGCTCATGCCGCGGAAGCAGCGGGTGACGGTCTTGGACCGGGCGGTGCCGACGGAGGGGCCTTCGCTGCCAGTCGTCGCGGTGACGATGGGGCGGCCGCGCCGCGGAGGATTGCGCGAGGTCAAGCAGCATCTTGGCAGGCCCCTGCGCCATTGACAGCGCGGTGCCCGGGATCCAGGCCCATGCGGCGAGCTGTTAACCCGCCCGCCCGCAAGCCGAGACCTTTTTGTTACCCCACCCCAGCCGTCGCGGGTAGGATCCCAGTTGCTCGCTCACCTGAAAAGTGCCTCCGGCCGGCTTGGTGGACGTAGTTTTCTCTGGCCGGAGGCACTTTTCGTATCACTGATCCCCCACGGCAACGCGCCCTGTGGGCGGACCGACGCCGGCGACGCATCGGCCGGTGAACGCCGTGGCGTTCCCGCGGCTGGCTGAGAACGCTGTTGTGCAATGGTCGCACGAGCCCGTGTCCGCCCCCGCGTAGGACCTCGAGCGCCCGCCCGGGGCCGGGGCGCAGAGAGCACGATCTCTCGTGCCGACGCTCATAACCGGTCCACCCGTGCGAACCGCCCGCGAGGTCGACCGCCTGATCTGGCTGCCGCCGACCGCCGCGCGCAACCGGCTCACCCATGAGCGGGACCGTGCCGTGCTCGACGCGTTCCTGCGCGGAACGCGCCCCTGAAGCCGACACGCTGAGACGTACGCCACTCGGTGTGGGCTACAGCACCGCACTGATATACGAGGTTCACCGCGCATTCACCCTCGGCCGTCGACCACTTCACCTGATCTGCCTAATTTCGGCCTTACCGGTGAGCGAGCAGCCGCCGGGTGGATGCAGAAATCCATACCTCTGCTTCGCCGTCCACCGGCGGGCTTCAGGAAGGAATCACCAAAGGTGAAGCTTCAGCTTCAGCGTAAGAGCGGGCTCCGCGCGCTGGCCGTCGGCGCGGTCGCGGTTTCCGGTGCCCTCATGCTCACCGCGTGCGGTTCGGACGACAACACCAACGCGGGCGGCGACAGCAGCAAGGCCCCCACCTCGTCCAGCAGCATCAAGTGCGCTGACAAGGGCGGCCAGCTCCTGGCCTCCGGCTCCTCGGCGCAGCAGAACGCCATGGACGCCTGGGTCAAGAACTACCAGCAGGCCTGCTCCGGCGCCCAGATCAACTACAAGGCGTCGTCCTCCGGCGAGGGCATCATCGACTTCAACAACGGCACGGACGGCTTCGCCGGCTCCGACTCGCCGCTGAAGCCCGAAGAGGTCGAGGCCTCCAAGAAGATCTGCGCCACCGGCACCGGCATCAGCATCCCGATGGTCGGCGGCCCGATCGCCATCGGTTACAACGTCTCCGGCGTGGACGACCTGGTCCTGGACGCCCCGACCCTGGCCAAGATCTTCGACTCGAAGATCACCACCTGGGACGACGCGGCGATCAAGAAGCTGAACCCGGACGCCAAGCTCCCCAGCTCCAAGATCCAGACGTTCCACCGCCAGGACGAGTCCGGCACCACGGACAACCTCACCAAGTACTTCAACGGTGCGGCCAAGGACGCGTGGCCCTACGAGCACGCCAAGCCGTGGATGGGCAAGGGCGGCCAGTCCGCCGCCAAGTCCGCCGGTGTCGCGGCCCAGGTCAAGCAGGTCAACGGCTCGATCGGCTACTTCGAGCTCTCCTACGCG
>NZ_FZOF01000025.1:0-11984 GCF_900188405.1 Actinacidiphila glaucinigra
CATGCACATAAATATGCGGTACAGAATGCCCAGCCCCGGAGGCCCCGCCCCCGGCCCACCACGCACGCGCGGAGGCCCGCACCAATCGCGCCGGGCAATCGGGCGGGAGGGCGGGCGAACCCCCAACCGCAACCAAGGCGCACCCGCACTCAAGGCACACTCAGGCGGCCCCGCCCAAGCGCACCGCAGGTGTGATCTTGGGCGCTGCGGCGCAGCCGCCCCGCACCGTAGGGTTGGGGCGGGGCAGGGTCGCCCCGCAACCCACCCCCCCCGTCGCGCCGCGAGGCACACCCCTAGGAGCCGCACCGCCATGACTGCCGCCGAGGACCGCAACGACGCACCCGCCTACCCCGTCGGACTGCGCCTCACGGGCCGGCGCGTGGTCGTCCTCGGCGGCGGCCAGGTCGCCCAGCGCCGGCTGCCCCCGCTGGTCGCGGCCGGGGCCGACGTCGTCCTGGTCTCCCCGTCCGCGACGCCGTCCGTGGACGCGATGGCCGCCGCGGGCGAGATCCGCTGGGAGCGCCGCCGCTACCGGCCCGGCGACCTCGCCGACGCCTGGTACGCGCTGATCGCCACCACCGACCCCGAGGCGAACGCCGCTGCCTCCGCGGAGGCGGAGGAGCGCCGGGTGTGGTGCGTCCGCAGCGACGACGCCGAGGCGGCGACCGCGTGGACCCCGGCGACCGGCCGTACGGAGGGCGTGACCGTCGCCGTCCTGACCGGCCGGGACCCGCGGCGTTCCGCGGCCGTGCGGGACGCGATCGTGGAGGGCCTGCGGGACGGCTCGCTCGCGGCGCCGCAGCACCGGGGGAGGACCCCGGGCGTGGCGCTGGTCGGCGGCGGGCCGGGCGACCCGGACTTGATCACGGTGCGCGGCCGCCGACTGCTCGCCGAGGCGGACGTCGTGATCGCGGACCGCCTCGGCCCGCGCGACCTGCTGGACGAACTGCCCCCGCACGTCGAGGTGATCGACGCCGCGAAGATCCCGTACGGCCGGGCGATGGCCCAGGAGGCGATCAACGCGGCACTGATCGAGCACGCGAAGGCGGGCAAGGCGGTCGTGCGGCTCAAGGGCGGGGACCCGTACGTGTTCGGGCGCGGCATGGAGGAGGCGGAGGCGCTCGCCGAAGCCGGCATCCCGTGCACCGTGGTGCCCGGGATCTCCAGCTCCATCAGTGTTCCGGCCGCCGCCGGCATCCCGGTCACCCACCGGGGCGTGGCGCACGAGTTCACCGTGGTCAGCGGCCATGTGGCCCCGGAGGACCCGCGCTCGCTCGTGGACTGGGCGGCCCTCGCCCGGCTGCGCGGCACGCTGGTGCTGCTGATGGCCGTGGAGCGGATCGCCCCGATCGCGGCGGCGCTCGTGGCGCACGGACGGGGCGCGGACACCCCCGTCGCCGTGATCCAGGAGGGTACGACGGCGGCCCAGCGCCGGGTCGACGCGACGCTCGCGACGGTGGCGGAGCGGGTGGCCGCGGAGGGTGTCCGGCCGCCCGCGGTGATCGTCATCGGCGAGGTCGTCGCCGTGGGCGAGCGCGTAACCAGCGGTAACCAGTGACGTCGGTGCCGTTGGCACCGCACTTCGGACAAGGCAGTATCACCCTGTGGCTGAGCTCATCACCATCGACGATCCCGACGACCCGCGTCTGCGCGACTACACGTCCCTGACCGACGTGGAGCTGCGCAGACGCCGCGAGCCCGCCGAGGGGCTGTTCATCGCGGAGGGCGAGAAGGTCATCCGGCGCGCCCGGCAGGCCGGTTACCGCATGCGCTCCATGCTGCTGTCCGCCAAGTGGGTCGACGTCATGCGGGACGTCATCGACGAGGTCCCGGCGCCGGTCTACGCGGTCAGCCCGGTACTCGCCGAGCAGGTGACCGGCTACCACGTGCACCGCGGCGCCCTCGCCTCGATGCAGCGCAGGCAACTGCCAGACGCCGCGGACCTGCTGGGCGACGCGCGGCGGATCGTCGTCATGGAGTCGGTCAACGACCACACCAACATCGGCGCGATCTTCCGCAGCGCCGCCGCCCTCGGCATGGACGCCGTCCTGCTCTCCCCGGACTGCGCCGACCCGCTGTACCGCAGGTCGGTCAAGGTCTCGATGGGCGCCGTCTTCTCCGTCCCGTACGCCCGGCTGGAGAACTGGCCCCGGGACCTGGAGGCGGTGCGGGAGGCGGGCTTCACGCTGCTCGCGCTGACCCCGGACGAGAAGGCCACCGACATCGACGAGGCCGGCCCGCACCGGCTGGAGCGCGCGGCGCTGATGCTCGGCGCCGAGGGCGACGGTCTGTCGACGCGAGCCCTGGTCGCCGCCGACGAGTGGGTGCGCATCCCGATGGCGCACGGGGTGGACTCGCTGAACGTGGGGGCGGCCGCCGCCGTCGCGTTCTACGCGGTGGCGACCGGCCGCCCCAGGGACTGACTCAGCCCGCGGCGGGCAGTTCCACCAGCGCGGCGAGGGCCGCCCGATGACGGCCGGGCGTGCCCAGGGCGATCTCGTCGGCCTTGGCGCGCTTCAGCCGCAGGTGGGCCGGGTGCTCCCAGGTCATCCCGATGCCGCCGTGCAACTGGACGCACTCCTCGGCGGCCCGCACCGCGACCGGCGCGCAGAACGCTTGCGCCACGGCGATCGCGACGGGGGCGTCGGCGCTGTCGCGCGCGAGCGCGTCGGCGGCGTTTCGTGCCGCGGCGCGGGCCTGGACGATCTCGAGCCACAGGTCCGCGAGCCGGTGCTTGAGGGACTGGAAGGAACCCACGACCCGGCCGAACTGGTGACGCTCCTTCAGATACGCCACCGTCTCGTCCAGGCACCGCTGGGCCAGGCCCAGTTGCTCCGAGGCCAGCAGCCCCGCCCCGGTCAGCAGGGCCCGTTCGACGGCCGCCGCGGCCGTCGCGGGGCCGGCGATCCGGCGGGCCGCCGCCCCGTCGAAGGCGACGTCGGCGATCGGGCGCGTGAGGTCGAGCGGCACCGGTACGGACAGGGCGACCCCGGGCGCGTCGGTCCGCACCTCGTAGAGTCCGGGCCCGTCAGGGCCGGTCGCGGGCACGATCAGCACGTCCGCGGCGGTCGCGTCCGCGACGCTGGTCACCCGCCCGCCGAGAACACCGTCCGCGTCGGCCCGCAGCCCCGCGAACACCTCCGCGCCGGGCGCCGAGGGCAGCGGCACGGCCAGGGCGGCCGTCCGCTCGCCCTCCGCGAGGCCCGCCACGGCGGCGTCGGCCTCCGTGGTGCCCGCCGCCAGCAGGGCCGTGGTGGCCAGCACGGCGCTGCCCAGGAAGGGCACGGGCGCCACGAAGGACCCCAGTTCCTCCAGCACGACCGCCGCCTCCCGCGCGGATGCGCCCTGGCCGCCGAGCTTCTCCGGCACCAGCAGCCCGGCGACCCCCACCTCCCGGGCCAGGGTGCGCCACAGCGCGGCGTCGTACGGCTCGTCGTCCTCGCAGCGCGCCAGGACGTCCGCCGGGGCGCACCGGTCGGCGAGCAGACCGCGCACCGCGGCGCGCAGGTCGTTCTCGACGTCGGAGTAGAGCAGGTCGGCACTCATCGCGGCAGGTCCTTCCAGGGGACGTCCTTGTCCGTACGGGGCTCGGAGGGCAGGCCGAGGACACGCTCGGAGATGATGTTGCGGAGGATCTCGGAGGTGCCGCCCTCGATCGAGTTGCCCTTGGCCCGCAGATAGCGGTAACCGGCGTCGCGGCCGTAGAAGTCGACGATCTCCGGGCGGGTCATCGTCCAGTCGCCGTAGCGCAGTCCGTCCTCGCCCAGCAGTTCCACCTCCAGGCCGCTGATGCGCTGGTTGAGCGAGGCGAAGGCCAGCTTCATGCCCGAGCCCTCGGGGCCGGGGGCGCCCAGGGCGAGCTGCTGCCGCAGGCGTTCGCCGGTGAGGCGGGTGACCTCGGCCTCCACCCACAGCCGCAGCAGCCGGTCGTGCAGGTCCGGTGTGCGCAGCTCGGGCCGCTCCCGCCATGTCGCGGCGACGGTGCCGATCATCCCGCCCTCGCGGGGGAGCGCGGTGCCGCCGATGGCGACCCGCTCGTTCATCAGCGTTGTCTGCGCCACCCGCCAGCCGTCGCCGACCTCGCCGAGGCGGTGCGCGTCGGGGATGCGGACGTCCGTCAGGAAGACCTCGTTGAACTCGGCCTCACCCGTGATCTGCCGCAGCGGACGCACCTCGACGCCCGGGGCCGTCATGTCGCACACGAAGTACGTGATGCCCTGGTGCTTGGGGACGTCCGGGTCGGTGCGGGCGATGAGGATCGCCCAGCGCGCGTTGTGGGCGTTGGACGTCCACACCTTCTGACCGGTGACGATCCAGTCGTCGCCGTCGCGTACGGCCCTGGTGCGCAGGCCCGCCAGGTCCGAGCCGGCACCGGGCTCGCTGAACAGCTGGCACCAGACCTCCTCCCCGGTCCACAGCGGGCGCAGGAACCGGGTCTTCTGCTCCTCGGTGCCGTACCGGAGTACGGTCGGCGCCGCCATCCCGAGGCCGATGCCGATCCGGCGCGGCTCGTTGTCCGGCGCCGCGACGGCGGCCAGTTCGGCGTCCACGACCCCCTGCAGGGCGCGGGGCGCGCCCAGGCCGCCGAGGCCCTGCGGGTAGTGCACCCACGCCAGACCGGCGTCGAACCGGGCCCGCAGAAAGTCCAGGCGGCCCGTCGCCGCCGGATCGTGAGAGGCCAGCAGCGCGCGCACTCGCTCGCGCAGCTCCTCCGGTGTGACCGTCATGCGAATGCGTCCCTCCGCGTGTGGCATAGCGCTAAGCAAGCGCTTAGAAACTAACCCACGGAGTGCCCGTTCGTCACCCCCTGCGCGGTGCGCGTGTCCGGGGTGCGTCTGTGTGTGCGGGTGGGTTGTGGTTGCGGCCGGTTGTCGTGTGCGGGTGCGTCGTGGTTGCGGTTGGGGGTTGCCCGCCCTCCCTCCCGATTGCCCGGCGCGGTTGGTGCGGGCCTCGCGCGGTTCGTGGTGAGCCGGGGTCGGGGCCTCCGGGGCTGGGCATTCTGTACCGCATATTTATGTGCATGGCGGGCGGTCCAAGTCGGACCCCGAATGCCGCACAACAAATACACGTCAGCGTCCAGAACGCCCACCCCTACGACCCCGCCCCCTCCGTTTCGTCGGGCGACAACGGCCGGTGGGGGGTGATGGGGTGCGCCCCTCCCCGCACCGCTGGAAACTGCCCTCACCAGGGGGTCCCCCGGCCGAAGGCTGAGCAAGAGTGCGCGCACCGGTGGCTGGCGGCACTTCCCGCGGGCGGTTGGGGACCCACAGGGTTGCCTGCGTTACGGCGAGCCCCGGGATGGTGGGGACCGCCCCCCGGCCTCCGGCGGGCCGCCGACCCGCAACCGGGTTCAGCCTTGGGACAACACTGACCGGGCCAGAGGGGGCCGGCCCCCTGGCCGAAGGCTGAGGCAGGACGCGCAGGTGAACACGGCAGCAGGCCGTTCAGCGCCCGCGCGCCCCGACAACCCCGCCGTCCGATCCACTCCGTTCCCTGATGGACGGCCTGACAGTTGCGGGCGTTCGGTAAGGCGCGTGCGGCAACCCCGGACCGCTCTACAGCCCCCCTCCGGCCGTCATGCGCCCGAACCCACGGGAGGGGGTGTGGCGGGGTGCGCCCATGGGGGTCCCCCCGGCCGAAGGCTGGGGGAGACGAGCGGCGGACCCGGCGCCGAATGATGCAGGGGTAAACCGCGAGCGTTCTGGGGGTCCCCCCGGCCGAAGGCTGGGGGAGTGCGCCGGCGCGGCACCGACCCAGGCACACGGTGCGAGGCCCGCACTGACCGTGCCGGGCAATCGGGAGGGCGGGCGGGGAAACCCCCAACCGCAACCACGACGCACCCGCACACAACTACCGGCCGCAAGGGGC
This sequence comes from Actinacidiphila glaucinigra, assembly GCF_900188405.1. Classification (GTDB taxonomy): domain Bacteria; phylum Actinomycetota; class Actinomycetes; order Streptomycetales; family Streptomycetaceae; genus Actinacidiphila; species Actinacidiphila glaucinigra. The sequence continues at coordinate 5,869 of NZ_FZOF01000025.1, forward strand.
ACCCAGGGCGCACCCTCTAGCCCCGCCCCGCGGCACCCCCCACCGCCCCCAGCGCCACATCGACGAGCACATCGACCCGCTCGCTCCCCCCACTGTCCGTCCACGCCCCCACCGCCGCGTTGAGACAGGACAGCACCGTCACGGCGAGTGCACGCGCCCTCAGCTCACGGTGCTCGCCGCCCTCGTCGAGGCGCGCCGCCACGAGGGGAACGAGCAGTTCCTGCCACTCCCGCTGCTTCTTCGCCAGCGCCCCCTGCAGGGCGGGGGTCCCCGCCAGCATCACGGAGGTGGCGAGCAGTGTGCCGTCCGGGTCGCGGTCGAGCGCGGCCACGTGCTCGTCGAGGGATCGGCGCAGTGCCTCCCACACGGGTTCGTCGGCGGGGCGTGCCGCGAGGCGTTCGGCGATGCCCTGCCCGATCCCGGTGAGGTTGCCGACGACCATGTCCTCCTTGCTGGCGAAGTAGCGCGAGACGCTCCGCCCGGACATGCCGATCTCCGCCGCGATCTGCTCGATGGTCGTCTTCTCGAAGCCGTGCTCGATGAACAACTTCATCGCGCGGTCGGAGATCTGCGCCCTCACCGACTGGCGGGTCAGCTCGCGAAGGCCCGACCGCAGGGGATCCGTGCTGCTCATGGCCTCAGCGTAGTCATGCCGGAAACCTCTGGCGCACGGTGACGGATCTGTCGTCGTCTGTCACTCACAGCTGGGTCTGGCCGCCGTTGACCTCGTACACGGAACCGGTGACGAAGGACGCCGCGTCCGACAGCAGGAAGTTCACCACCTCGGCGACGTCCTCCACGCTGCCGGTGCGGTTCATCGCGGTCTTCGCGGCGATCGCGGCGCGGACCTCCGGGGGGAGTGCCCGTGCCGACGGCCCGTCGATCGGGCCGGGTGCGACGGCGTTGACGCGGATGCCGCGCTGCGCGTACTCCACGGCCGCGGAGCGGGTGAGGCCGACGACGCCGTGCTTGGAGGCGGCGTACGCGGCCCGCCCGGCGTGGGCCATGACCCCCGCGGTGGAGGCCATGTTGACGATGGCGCCGCCGCCGTGCGCCGCGAAGTGGGCCAGTTCGGCCTGCATGCACGTGAAGACACCGGTCAGGTTGACGTCGATCACGCGCAGCCAGTCCGCCGGGGCGATCTCGTGCGCGTCGACCAGGTGCGGGGTCACGCCCGCGTTGTTGAAGGCGATGTCGAGGCCGCCGAAGGTGGTGACGGTGAACTCCACGAGCCGCCGGGTGTCCGCGAAGGACACGACGTCGACCTCGTACGGCGCGGCCTCGCCGCCCGCGCGGTTGATCCCGTCGGCGACTCGCTCGGCGGCGGCCCCGTCGACGTCGGCCACGACGATCCTGGCGCCCTCGCGGGCGAGCCGCCTGGCCCCCGCCTCGCCGAGCCCGGACCCGGCACCGGTCACGATGCCGGTCCTTCCCCTGAGGTGCGCGGTCATGCCCGCGGCTCGACGAGGGTGAGGACGGCGCCCATCGGGTCGAGGAGCACGGCGATGCTTCCGCTGCCGATGTCGGTGGACGGCATCAGCAGGGTGCCGCCCGCCAAGGTCGCGCGGGTGGCCGCGGCGGCGACGTCCGTGACGCTGAAGTACGCGTCCCAGTAGGGCGGTGTCTCCCGGGGCATCGCCGCGGGGCGCGGCAGCAGCAGCGAGACGGGCGTGCCGTCGAGCCGCCACTCGCGCCGGCCCAGCGGCCCGGCGGGGTCGCCGGCCGTCCAGCCGAACAGCGCGCCGTAGAAGGCGGCACTGGCGTCGACGTCGTCGGTGATGAGTTCGGCCAGGGCGAAGCCGCCGGGTCCCGCGGCGGCCGAGGGGGCCTGCCGGGCGTCCGGCTCCCGGACGGCGAAGTGCGCTCCGCTCGGGTCCGCGTACAGGTCCTCCACGCCGCCCGCGGCGGCCCTGGCGAGGACGGTGCCTCCGGCGGCGGCGACCGCGGCGGCGGCCTTGCCGGTGTCGTGCACGGTGAAGCAGGCCGTCCAGCCCGGCCGCGGCAGGTCGCCGACCGGCCCGAGACCCGCGACGGGTAGCCCGCGCAGCCGGGCCGTCAGGTGGCCGGGGCCGCGTGCGGGGTCCTCGGTGAAGTCCCAGCCGAACAGCGCGCCGTAGAAGGCGGCCGCGGTCCGCGGGTCGGGCGATCCCAGCTGTGCCCAGCAGGGGATGCCGGGTCCGCCGGCGGTGGTGGTGTCCATTCGCTGCTCCTTGCTGCGGGGTTTTTCCCCCGCCTGTCGACTATAGACACGTGTGTCAGTCCATGACAGAGATGGCGATCGAGGTCACATTCATGGTCGTGCGGGCACGGGTGTGTGCCGCGCCGCCACGTGGACGACGTCGGTGAAGGTGTGGGTGTTCGTGTCGGCTGGGGCGCCTACGGCGTGTGCGGCGCCGTCGGGCCGGCGCTGACCCCGGGGAGCAGGCCGAGGCCGCGGCTGGGGCCCTGGCAGCCCTGGGCGGCGGCGATGCCGAGCGCGACGAGAAGGGTCACGGTGACGAAGACGATGAGCCGCTGCCGCAGCAGCCTGCGGTCGGCGCCCCCGGGCCTGCGGCCGGCGGTCGTGCGGGCGGCCGGAGTGCGCCCGGCCGGGGTCCGGGCCGGGGTGCGCGGCGCGGCGGGCGTACGCGGGGAGGCGGGGGTGCGCGGCGCGGCGGGGACGCCCGGCGAGGTCCGGCGCTCGGTGTGCTGCTCCGCGTACTCCTGCGCCCGGGTGCCCGAGGGCCGCTCGGGGCGCGGGCCGGACGCCCTGGGCACGATGTCTCGCCGGCCCGGAGCCACGCCGAGTCCGCGGGCCTCACGGGCGGCGATCTCGGCCAGCCGCTCGGAGAGTTGGACCGTGCTGGGCCGCTGCTCCGGGTCCTTGGCGAGGCACGCGTACACCAGCGGGGCCAGGGAGTCCGGCACACCGGCGAGGTCCGGCTCCTCGTGGACGACCCGGTAGAGCATGACCTCCGAACTGCCCTGCCCGAAGGGCGAGTCGCCCATCGCGGCGTACGCGAGCGTCGCGCCGAAGGCGAAGACGTCGGTGGCCGGGGTGACCGCCGCCCCGCGGACCTGCTCCGGCGCGAGGAAGCCGGGGGAGCCGACGGCGGTGCCCACGTGGGTGAGGGTGCTCGCGCCCGTGGACCAGGCGATGCCGAAGTCGATGATCCGCGGGCCCTTGGGCGACAGCAGGATGTTGGAGGGCTTCAGGTCGCGGTGGACGACCCCGGCCTCGTGGACGGCGACCAGTCCCTCCGCCAGGGCGGATCCGATGGACGCGGTCTCGGCCGCGGGGAGCATGCCGTCGCGGGCGACCTTGTCGTGCAGCGAGGGCCCGGGGACGTACTGCGTGGCGAACCAGGGGCGGTCCGCCTCCAGGTCGGCGGCGACCAGCCGGGCCGTGCAGCCGCCGCGGATGCGTCTCGCCGCCGACACCTCGCGGGCGAAGCGGGAGCGGAACTCCTGGTCCTCGGCCAGCTCGGGGCGGATCACCTTCAGCGCGACCCGCTGGCCGCGCTTGTCGGCACCCAGGTAGACGACGCCCATGCCGCCGGCGCCCAGCCGCCGGTGCAGCCGGAACGAGCCGACGACACGCGGGTCCTCGCGCCGGAGCCGCATCATCGCCATGTCGTCCATCCCCGCTGCCTGCCTGGCCAGTCTGACGCCGACAGCTTACGGACTGACCGCCCGTCGTGCCGCGAGGCCGCGCCCGCGCGGGGCGGCGGATTGTCAGTGCCGGATGGGATCCTTGAAGAGTGGGGAAAGTTCCGGCCGCTGACGGCCCGGAATTTCGTCATGCCGTCAACAGTCCGTCGGGCAAGGGGGATTGACGCCATGAAGGGTGATCGTGTGGAGATAGTCGTCGACGCCGGCGACACGACGAGGACGTACGAGGTGGTGGCCACCAGGGCGGGCCGCAGGGTCGAGACAGCGGTCCGCCGAGGGGTGGTGGAAGTGAGCGAAGTCACCCGGTCCGGCTCCGTGGTGCGCACCGCGCGCTTCATGGCCACCCGGGTCCTCGCCCTGGTCGAGCAGCCCATGCCGACCGGCGACGCGGAGGACGAGGAGCGCGCCTGACGGGGCCCGCGGGCGCCCGCCCGGGACATCCCCTCGGGGATCTCCCGGGGGTGCGGCCGGGTCCCTCCACCCAGGGGAGTACACGGCCGGACCCGGAGTCATCCTCGGGGAGGCCAGGGAAGCGGTACGACGGCATGACGACCGCCGTCGGCGCCGCGCCTAGTGTTGAGGTCAAGCGGCGGGCGGAGCACTCGTCCCCCGAGGTCAAACGCCCGCCGCCCCGACAACTGTGAATGATCACGACCCCGACCCGGGAGAGGGCCATGGCGAACACGGTGAGCCGTACGGTGCGGCCGGCGCGCGGCAGCAGGATCGCCGCGTTCGGCATACGCCCGTCGGGCACCCGGCATCCGCTGGTGGCGGTGGCGATGGTGCTGCCGCTCGCGGTGCTGCTCGCGGTGGCCTTCGGAGGCTGGGACGCGGTGGTCACACAGGCGTCGTCCGTAGCCGGTCTGATGGGGCGCTGACAGACGCCCCGCGGTCCCCGGAAGAGCGGTCCGGGGTCCGCGAGGACCGGTGAACCAACCCCGTGGGGACGGGGGTCCGGCGGACGGCATGAATGCCCGGGTACCTGTGGCGGTACCCGGGCATCACACCCGGCATTGCCAGCAAGCGGCACGCTGCCGCACAGTGGGCCGGTGGGACGGGCAGTGGGGGAGAAAGTGACCAGCAGCGGAGCAGCGCTGACGCACGCCCTGGGGGCGGTCGCGGCAGCGGCCTCGCGGGTGCCCGGCCAGGCGCGGCCCGCGGTGCTCGCCGAACGGCCCGATGCCACCGTCGTCCGCGGCGGCCGCCTCGTCGCCAAGGCGCACGCCCCGGGCACCGATCCCGGAGAACTCGCCCTGCGGCTGCGGGTGGCCGCCCATCCGCTGCTGGTCGGCGTCCTGCTGTCCCCGGCGCCGCTGCCCGACCACGGGGGCGCGCTGAGCACCGTCCTCCTCGGCCGCAGCGTGAGCCTGTGGCCTCTCGGCGAGCCCGTCGACCGCGACGACCCGGACTCCGCGCCCTGGGCGGAGGCCGGCGCCCTCCTGGCCCGGCTGCACACCGTGCCGCCGGCCCGGCTGCCCGGACCGCCGCCGCGGATGCGCGGCCCGGTCAGCGCGGCCCGCGCCGTCGCCAGGATGCTCGCCGCCGGCCCCGGCGACCCTGCGGTGCTCGCCGCCTGGCACGGCCTGCCGCCCTGGGCCCGCGGCGAGGCCCCGCAGCCGCGGCAGATGCTCTGCCACGGAGACCTGCACATGGGCCAACTGGTGCGCCACCCCGCGCCGGACGGGCCGTGGTGCCTCATAGACGTGGACGACCTCGGGCTCGGCGAGCCCACCTGGGACCTTGCCCGGCCGGCGATGTGGTTCGCCGCCGGGCTGCTCGACCCCGCCGACTGGGGCCGCTTCCTCGGCGCGTACCGCGCCGGCGGCGGCCCCGCCGTCCCCGCGGACGGCGACCCGTGGCCGCATCTCGACGCGGCGGCACGGGCGTTGGCGGTCCAGACCGCGGCGACAGCCGTCGCCAAGGCCGCGCAGGAGGGCCGCGCACTCGACGGGGCGGAACAGTCCGTCCTCGACACGTGCCGCCGAATCGCGGAAGTAAAGTGCAGTTCTACGCCGGGGGACGACCCCCGGCCGGCGCGAACGAGGAGATGAGCCGACGATGCTCTGTCCCAAGTGTCATGGCCCGATGCAGACGTTCACCCGCAGCGGAGTCCAGATCGAGCAGTGCGGCAACTGCCGGGGGATCTTCCTGGACTACGGGGAGCTCGAAGCGCTGACCCGCATGGAGTCGCAGTACGCCCAGCCCGCCCCGCCGCCGCCCGGTTACCCGCAGGCGTACCCGCAGCAGCAGCACGCCGCCCCGGCCTGGGGTGCCCCGCACGGCGGGCACCACGGGGGCCACCGCGGTCACCACAAGCAGCAGAGCTGGGCCCACATGCTCTTCTCGTCGTGACACGACCGAGGGCCGGAGCGAACGCTCCGGCCCTCGGGTGCTGGTGGACGATACTGGGATTGAACCAGTGACCTCTTCCGTGTCAGGGAAGCGCTCTCCCGCTGAGCTAATCG
>NZ_FZOF01000025.1:12124-140187 GCF_900188405.1 Actinacidiphila glaucinigra
CGATACTGGGATTGAACCAGTGACCTCTTCCGTGTCAGGGAAGCGCTCTCCCGCTGAGCTAATCGTCCTCAGAGGTGGAGACGGGATTTGAACCCGTGTAGACGGCTTTGCAGGCCGTTGCCTCGCCTCTCGGCCACTCCACCAGCGCGGGGGCGGTGACCCCCACTTCGAGCGGACGACGAGATTCGAACTCGCGACCCTCACCTTGGCAAGGTGATGCTCTACCAACTGAGCCACGTCCGCAGTGTCTCCCCCGGAGCTCGCACCCGGGCGGGACCTTCGCCGGTGCGCTTCCGCGTCCCGGCGACGAGTTGAACTCTAGCGGATTACGGCTCCGCCACCAAAACGCGTTTCCGCAGCGTGCCGGGTCGGTGACCAGCGCATCTCGCCCGTCGCCGCCGACTTAGACTCGCACTCGCCCCTCCGGACCGACCTGGGAAGCCCCGTGCCCGACCTCGAGCCCCTCGCCAGATTCGGCGGCCTCGTCGCCTCCGACCTGCGGGATGTCACCACCGACCCCGCCGCGCTGGACTCCTCCGGCTTCTGGGCGGTGGTCGCCGGTTTCGAGGGCGGAACGGTCTGCGCGCGCTTCGGGACGGTGCGGCCGGAACCCGCCACCGCGGCTCCCCGCCGGCTCTGGAAGGGTCCCGCCCGCGGCGACTGGACGTCCTCGCTGGACCGCGCCGGGTACACCGCCGGAGTGCGCCGCGTCCGCGAGTACATCGCGGCGGGCGAGGTCTACCAGGCCAACCTCTGCCGGGTGCTCACCGCGCCGCTGCCCGACCCGGACGCCGACATCGACGCCCTCGCGGCCGTCCTCGCCCGCGGCAACCCCGCCCCGCACGCCGGGACGGTCCGGCTGCCCGGGCACGGCATAGAGGTGGCCAGCGCATCCCCCGAACTCTTCCTGCGCCGCCGCGGCGACATCGTCGAGTCCGGGCCTATCAAGGGCACCGGCCGCACCGAGGCCGACCTGCTGCCCAAGGACCACGCCGAGAACGTCATGATCGTCGACCTGGTCCGCAACGACCTCGGCCAGGTCTGCGCCACCGGCACGGTCTCCGTCCCCGACCTCTGCGTCGTGGAGAAGCACCCCGGCCTGGTCCACCTCGTCTCCACCGTGCGCGGCGAACTGCGCGAGGGCGCCGGCTGGGCCGAGCTGATGGACGCCGCGTTCCCGCCGGGCTCCGTCACCGGCGCGCCCAAGTCCAGCGCGCTGCGCATCATCGCCGAACTGGAGACCGTTCCCCGCGGCCCCTACTGCGGCGGCATCGGCTGGGTCGACGCCGACCGCGGCACCGGCGAGCTGGCCGTGGGCATCCGCACCTTCTGGATCGACCGCATCGCCCCCGGCGGCCCCGTGCTGCGCTTCGGCACCGGAGCCGGGATCACCTGGGGCTCCGATCCCGATCGGGAGTGGGACGAGACGGAACTGAAGGCCTCCCGGCTGCTGGCGGTAGCGTCGGGTACGTACGACTCGAACGAAGGCGAACGGAACCATGGGGCAGAGTGACACCGTGAGCACGACCACCGCGGGCGCGATCTGGGTCAACGGCGCGCTGCGCGAGACCGACGAGGCGTCCGTGTCCGTGATGGACCACGGCCTGACCGTCGGGGACGGCGTCTTCGAGACGCTCAAGGCCACCGGCGGCACCGCGTTCGCGATGGACCGCCATCTGCGCCGGCTGGCCCGCTCCGCGCGCGGCCTCGGCCTGCCCGAGCCCGACCGGGACGAGGTGCGCCACGCCTGCGAGGCCGTCCTCGCCGCCAACCCGGTGGCCCACGGCCGGCTCCGCGTCACCTACACCGGCGGCACCTCGCCGCTCGGCTCCGAGCGCGGCACCACCGGCCCCACCCTGGTCGTCGCCCTCGGCGCCGCGACCGTCCGCCCCGACACGACGGCCGTCGTCACCGTCCCCTGGACCCGCAACGAGAAGGGCGCCCTCGCGGGGCTCAAGACCACCTCGTACGGGGAGAACGTCGTGGCGCTGGCCCGCGCCCACCAGCACGGCGCCTCCGAGGCGCTGTTCGCCAACACGCAGGGGCGCCTGTGCGAGGGCACCGGCTCCAACGTCTTCGTCGTCATCGGGGGCAAGCTGCTCACCCCGCCGCTCGCCTCGGGCTGCCTCGCCGGGATCACCCGGGAACTCGTCATCGACTGGGCGGGCGCCGAGGAGGCCGACCTGCCGTTCGAGGCGCTGGGTGAGGCGGAGGAGATCTTCGTGACCTCCTCGCTCCGCGACGTCCAGGGCGTCCACCGGGTCGACGACCGCGAACTGGCCACCGGGACCCGACCGGGCCCGGTCACGGCCAAGGCCATGCGGGTCTTCGCGGAGCGGTCGGCGGAGCACCCGAACCCCTGAGCCGTTGCCTCCGGGGCGGCGGAACCCGTGACGTGACCGCGGCGACCCGGTAGAACTCCACACCATGACCACCACCCTGCGCCCGGCCGAGCCCGAGCAGCGCCGGCGCGGCGGAGCACGCGCCCGCCGCTTCCACGTCTGCGTCAACGGGCGCCCGGTGGGGGAGACCACCCTGTCCACCGACGCCCGGTTCGGACCCGAGGCCGGGCGCATCGTCGCGCTGCGGATCGACCACGACCAGCAGCGCCGCGGCCGCGGCACCGTCGCGGCCCTCGCCGCGGAGGAGGTCCTGCGGGGATGGGGCTGCCGCCGCATCGAGGTCTCGGTGCGGGCGCAGGACACGGCCGCGCTCCGGCTCGCGGGTGTGCTGGGGTACGCCGTCCGCAACCGGAGCATGCTCAAGGCGCTGTCCGACGTGCCGCCGGCGCTGCCGGAGGGCAGCGTCGTACGGCCCATGACCGAGGCGGAGTACCCGGGGTGGGCGGCCCGCAGGCGGGACGAGTACGTACGGTCCTGGACGGAGCGCGGCGTGCCCGAGGAGCAGGCCCTCGCCAAGGCCGAGGCGGACGACCGGGCCGCCCTCCCCGAGGGGCTCGCGACGCCGGGCGCGCTGCTGAGGGTGCTGGAGGCCGGCGGGGCCAGGGGCACGGCGGGGGAGGCCGTGGGGGACCTGTGGGTCGGGCGCAGGGACGAGGACACGGGGTTCGTCTTCGACGTCCGGGTCGCCGAGGAGCACCGTGGGCGGGGCCACGGGCGCACGCTCATGCTGGCCGCGGAGCGGGAGTGCCTGGCGGCCGGGCTGGAATGGCTGGGGCTGAACGTCTTCGCCGGGAACGAGGCGGCGGAGGGGCTCTACGCGGCGCTGGGGTACGAGGTGACGGAAGTGCATCTGGCGAAGCCGCTCGTGTGAGTGCCCGGCGCTGTGGTCGCGGCCCGTTGTCGTGTGCGGGTGTGTTGCGCCTGCGGCGGGACTCCCCCCGGCCCTCGCCGGGGGGGGATCCCCGAGGCACCGCGCAGACGCGACGCCGAACCGGTCAGCGGCCCAGGGCCGCGTCCGCGAGGGACTCGATGCGGGCGCGGAGGCCCTCCTGGGACGTGCCGCCGTCGAGGCGCTCGCCCGAGATGACGTAGGTGGGGGTGCCGGTGACGCCGATGGCCTTGCCCTCGGCGTGGTCGGCGTCGACGACGAGCAGGTGCCGCCCGTCGACGAGCGCCGTGTCGACCTCCTCCGCGTCGAGCCCCAGGCCGGCCGCGATCTCGACCAGCAGCGCCTCGCCGCGCTCGCCCAGTTCCTCCGTGCGGGCGAGGACCGCCTCCGCGTACTCCCAGCCGCGTCCCTGGGCGAAGGCCTCCTCCGCGGCCTGGGCGGCGGCGTAGGAGTGCTTGTGCTTCTCCAGGGGGAAGTGCCGCAACTGGACCTCCAGGGCGTCGCCGTAGCGCTCGCGCAGGGAGTGCAGGTCGGTCAGGGCGGCGGCGCAGTCGGGACACTGGAGTTCGCACCAGTACTCGAGGACGACGGTGCGGGGAGTCGCTTCGTTCATGGGGCCAGTCTCCCACCGGGGGAGGAGCCGCCCCGGAGATCACCCTGAGGTTGCCGCCGGGCCGTGGCCCGGGGGCGGGCGGCGGGTGCACGATGGAGCGAGCAGACCACTTCGGAGGAGTTCCGCATGCTGACCTCGACCGTGTGTGTCGCGCTGTCCGCGGCGGGCCTGGCGATCGCCCTGCTCACCGCCTACCGGCGCAGGTTCCGCAGAGCGACGATGATCGCGGCGGCGGCACTGCTGCCCGTCGGCCTGTACATGACGGGCCTGGTCTCGCTGGCCGGGACCGTCGTCCGGGCCGTCGCCGACTGGGCGGTCGACCTGGTGTTCAAGCCGTCGGTGTGGGCGGGCTTCGCCGTGCTCGCCCTGTCCGTCGTGCTCTACGTCCTCGCGCGGGTCGCCGGGCGCCGCAAGGCCGTCCCGGAGGCGAAGCCGGGCCGGGCGGTCGCGCCGGGCGCGGGGGCGCCGGCCCTGGCGCAGGGGAAGAAACCAGTCCCGAAGGCGGCGAAGACCGATCCCGACCTGGCCGAATTCGGTGAGATCGAGGAGATCCTCAAGCGCAGGGGGATCTGAGCGGCGTGTTGGTGGCAGGGGGTGGCGGGGTTAGGTCATCATCGCCGTGGCGGACTTCAACTACCGCCCCCTGAGCGGGATTTGGCGTGCCCGGGGGCGTACGGTTGTGCGGGTTCGCGTCCCTCCGAGCACACCGTAAGGCCATGCAAGCCGAAGCAGACGACGACGAGCCACGCGGTTGCCTCTTCGCGCTCTCCCAGCCGCCGCTGATGCTGTTCCTGACCGTGATCGGCGGATTGCTCGCCCTGGGCGGGCTCTACGACCTCTGGCCGTTCTGAGCCGGCACGGCGACGGCCTCGCGGCGGCGCGCCCGGTACGCGGCGACGTGGAGGCGGTTGCCGCAGGTGCGGCTGTCGCAGTAGCGGCGCGAGCGGTTCCGTGACAGGTCGACGAAGGCGCGCCGGCAGTCCGGGGCGTCGCAGCGGCGCAGCCGCTCCCGCTCCCCGGCGACGAGGAGGAACGCCAGGGCCATCCCGCAGTCGGCCGCCAGATGGTCGGCGAGGGAGGCGCCCGGGGCGAAGTAGTGGACGTGCCAGTCGTAGCCGTCGTGATCGGTCAGCCGGGGCGTGGTGCCGGCCTCGGCGACGAGGGAGTTGATCAGCGCCGCGGCCTCGGGCGTGTCGGGCGCCGCGAAGGCCTTCGTGAAGAGCTGCCGGACGGCACGTACGGCGACGAGGTCGTCCTCGTCGAGCGAACCGATGTCACTGACCTGGTTGCGCTCCACGAAGGCGCGCAGCGCCGCGAGATCGGCCAGACCCTCGCGGCCGTCACTCTCCGGTGTGGTGTTGATGAGATCCACCACGCAGTCGAGTGCGCACCTGGTGTCATGGTTGATCAGCACGGAATCGCTCTCTCCCTGGCCTGGTGGGTCGGGCGTTCCGGTGACTGTAGCGCGAGAGCCGTCGTCGTGGAGCGCGCTGCTCCCCGACGACGGCTCCGGCAGGTCGGGTCCGCGCCGTACCCCCGAGATGCGTACGGCGACGGACGGTCGGTGGACTCAGCTCTCGGCGAGAATGTGCGAGAGCTCGGTGTCCAGGTCGAAATGACGGTGTTCGGTGCCGGGGGGCACCGCGGCGTCGGTCCGCTTGAGGAACGACTCCAGGGCCCGCGCAGGGGCCTCGAGCAGCGCCTCCCCCTCCGGAGAGCTGAGGGCGATGCACACGACGCCCTGGCCGTGACTGCGGGACGGCCAGACCCGGACGTCGCCGGTGCCGGTGGGCCGGTGCAGACCTTCGGCGAGCAGGTCGCGGGCGAACACCCATTCGACTGTCTCCTCGGCACCGGTGTGGAAGGTGGCGTGCACGGCGTAGGGATCGGCCGTGTCGTACCGCAAGCCCGCGGGTACGGGCAGTGACGATTCGCTCGACACAACGAGGCGCAGGTGCAGCTCGCAGCTGACCGTGGTGTTCATAAGCGCCAGGGCCTTTCGCTCAGTGTGCGCTCGGGGATTCGCACGTCGGCGAAATCGACATGCCACCTGCGGGGACGTTGTAAACCCCTCTGACGGGTTTGTGAGGGTTCCGGTACCTCGTCCGGCCGAGTTCTTTTCCTCCCCGGCGAGCCATTCCGGTGACGAAGCGGCGTCGGGTAAGTTTGGCTGTATGACTGCGGAGAGTGACGAGCGGGAGGTGGCTGTGGCCATGGATCCCGCGACCCCCGACGACGGGGGCGACGAGGGCGGCGAGGACGGCGAGCCCGAGGGCTCCGAGCGCCCGCTGGGGTCGAGGGCGCCGGGGTTCATCCGGCGCTCCCGCGCGCTGCACGTGAGCTGGCAGGTCGGGGTCTTCCTGGTGGGTCTGGCGATCGTCGGGACGGGCGTGGTCCTGCTCCCGCTGCCGGGGCCCGGCTGGGTGGTGATCTTCGCCGGCATGGCGGTCTGGGCGACCGAGTTCGTCTGGGCCCAGCTGGTGCTGCGCTGGACGAAGCGGAAGGTGACCGAGGCGGCACAGAAGGCACTCGACCCGAAGGTGCGGCGGCGGAACCTGACGCTGACCGTCATCGGGCTGGTGATCATCGGCGCGCTGCTCGGCTACTACGTGTGGCGGTTCGGCTTCGTGATGCCGTGGAAGGCCGACCTGCACTCGTGATGCCGGGGAAGGGCCGACCGTCACCGGGGGTGCGCCGTCCGCGATGGTCGGGGCACCCGCTGACATGCGGTAATGTTGTGTCCGCACCGGGGCGATTAGCTCAGCGGGAGAGCACTTCGTTCACACCGAAGGGGTCACTGGTTCGATCCCAGTATCGCCCACCCGGACCGAGGGCCCGGAAGCCGAGAGCGGCTTCCGGGCCCTCGTCGTGTGCCCGGTGGTCCCGATGTTTCAGGTGGGCGCGAGGAAGCGCTTTCCGTCATTCTCCGTCGTAAGCATTGACGCCCTGTCAGGGTCTCCCTACGGTTTCTCGGCAAGCGCTTGCCTTAATCGTTTCAGGCCCTCCGCGGGGCGCGGGGTGGCGTCTGCCCGAAGGGGGCATGTCGTGAGCGTTCGAAGGAGTGTGCGCGGGCCGCGGGGCCTGCGGGCGGCCGGGGCCGCGGTCGCCGCGCTGGCGCTGCTGGCGGCCGGCTGCGGCGGCGGCGATCCGGACGGCGGGACCGTGACCATCCGCTACTCGTGGTGGGGCGCCCAGGACCGCGCCGAGCTGATCCGGAAGACGATCGCGCTCTTCGAGAAGGACCACCCGCACATCAAGGTCAAGACGGACTTCGCCGAGTACGCCGACTTCTGGAGCAAGTTCAACACCCAGGCCGCGGGCGGCAACGCCCCCGACGTCTTCCAGAACTCCGTCGCCTTCCTGCGCAAGTACGGCGAGAAGAACCTGCTGCTCGACCTGAACGCCCAGGTCGAGGCCGGCAATCTCGGCATGGACGACTTCCGGGCCGGCCTGGACAAGGCCGGCGAGGTCGACGGCAGGCTGCTCGGCGTCCCCGTCGGCGGCAACACCTTCGCCCTGGTCTACAACCCCGAGGCCTTCGAGCGCGTCGGCGTCACCCCCGCCGCCGGCTGGACGTGGGACGAGTTCGACGCCGCCGTCCACAAGATCAGCGCCGCCGAGGGCGACCTGTACGGCGCCAGCGACAACGGCGGGGTGATGTACCTGTACGACCTCTACCTGCGCCAGAACGGCAAGGCCTTCTTCACCGCCGACAAGAAGCTCGGCTTCACCGAGGCCGACCTGCGGCAGTGGTGGGGCGCCCACTACGCCGACAACAAGGCGGGCGACCTCGTCCCGGCCAAGAAGAGCGAGCAGATCAAGCCCAAGTCCTCGGTCAGCGGCGACCTTTCCGCCGCCGAGTTCACCTGGGACAACTTCATCGTCCGCTACGCCGCCGAGACCGACACCGAGCTCGCCCTGGCCCCGGTCCCGACCACCGACGGCACCAGGACCGGTCAGTACATCTCCTCGCTCATGCTCAGCGGTTCCGCCCGCACCCAGCACCCCGAGGAGGTCGCGGAGTTCATCGACTTCATGGTCCACGACCCCGAGGTCGGGAAGACCATGGGCTACAACCGCGGTGTCCTGCCGACCAACGCCCAGTTCGACGCGTACGAACCGACCGGCGTCGACGCGCAGATCGCCGCCTACGAGAAGTCCGTGACCGGCGTCATCGAGCCGATCACCCCGCACCCCGCGGGCGCGGACGTCGCGGAGGCGGCCTTCCTGCGGATCTACGCCGAAGTCGCCCTGGGCAAGACCTCGGTCGACGACGCCGTCACGCAGTTCTTCAGCGAGGCGAAGACCGCGCTCGGCTCCTGAGGGGACGACCTGTGACCCGCACCCAGATGACCCGGCCGGACGTCGTCGAGCGGCCCCGCACGCCTCATCGCCGTACCCCCGAGGGCCCCCGGGCCGCCGGCCGGCGCCGGGAGACCCTGGCCGGCTACCTGTTCCTCACCCCGTGGTGCGTCGGGGTCCTGCTGCTGACGCTGGGTCCGATGCTGGTCTCGCTCTACCTGGCCTTCACCGACTACAACCTCTTCGACACCCCGAGGTGGATCGGGCTGCGGAACTTCCGCGACATGTTCGCCGACGACCGCTGGTGGCACTCGGTGCGCGTGACGCTGGAGTACGTGCTGGTCGGCACCCCGCTCAAGCTCGCCGCGGCACTCGGTGTGGCGCTGCTGCTGGTCAGGCCGCGCCGCGGGCAGGGCTTCTACCGCTCCGCCTTCTACGCGCCGTCGCTGATCGGGGCGAGCGTCAGCATCGGCATCGTGTGGCGCTCGGTGTTCCAGGACGACGCCGTCGTGGACCGCGCGATGCGCTTCGTGGGCTGGGACGCCGGCGGCTGGGTCGGTGACCCGGACTGGTCGCTGCCCACCCTCGTCACCCTGACCGTCTGGCAGTTCGGCGCCCCGATGGTGATCTTCCTGGCGGGGCTGAAGCAGGTGCCGCGGGAACTGTACGAGGCGGCGGAGGTCGACGGGGCCGGGGTCTGGCGGCGGTTCCGCTCCATCACGCTGCCGATGATCTCCCCGGTGCTCTTCTTCAACCTGCTGCTGGAACTCATCCACTCCTTCCAGGTCTTCACCTCGGCGGTGGTCCTCGGCGGCAGCGGAGGCGGGGCGGGCGGACCGGCCGACTCCCTGCTCGTCTACACCTGGTACCTGTACGAACAGGGCTTCCGCAACCTCCGCATGGGCTACGCGTCCGCCATGGCCTGGATGCTGATGCTGGGCATCGGCCTGCTGACCGCGGTGCTGTTCCGCACCCAGCGCGGCTGGGTCCACTACGAGGAAGGGACGGACGCCCGATGACCCCCGCCGTCACCGCCCGCCGCCGCACGATGCGCACCGTCGCCTGGCACGCGGGCGCCCTGGCCCTGCTCGCGGTCATCCTCTACCCGGTGGTGTGGCTGGTCGGGGCCTCGTTCAAGCCGGGCGACGAGATCGTCGGCAGCCTCGAACTGCTGCCCGGCCGGCCCATCTCCGACAACTACCGCCGGCTGACCCGAGGCATCGCCGACATCCCCGTCTCCACCTTCTTCACCAACTCGCTCGTCCTGGCGCTCGGTTCGGTGGTGGGCGTGCTCGTCTCCTGCTCAGCGGCGGCCTACGCCTTCGCCCGTATCCGCTTCGCCGGGCGCAACCTGCTCTTCGCGGTGATGATCTCGACGCTGCTGCTGCCCTTCCAGGTGCTCATCATCCCGCAGTACGTGCTCTTCCAGAAACTCGACCTGATCAACACTTACGTTCCGCTGCTGCTCGGGAAATATCTCGCCGCGGACGCGTTCTTCGTCTTTCTCATGGTGCAATTCATGCGCAATCTCCCCCGGGAATTGGACGAGGCCGCGCGCATCGACGGCTGCGGCCATCCGCGCATCTTCTGGAGCATCGTGCTCCCTTTGTGCCGGCCCGCGCTCATCACGAGCGCCATTTTCACGTTCATCTGGTCCTGGAACGATTTCATCGGGCCCCTGCTGTACCTGAACGAACCCGACAAGTACACCGTCTCGCTCGGGCTGAAGATGTTCATCGACCAGGACAGTGTGGCCGACTACGGCGGCATGGTCGCCATGTCGCTGGTCGCACTGCTGCCCGTCCTCCTCTTCTTCCTCGCCTTCCAGCGCCACCTCGTCGAGGGCGCCGCCACGTCGGGGCTCAAGGGGTGAGGCCCCTGACCACGACCGAGGGCGCCCGGAGTCGCTCCGCGGCCCGGTCCGCGCAGTTCGCGCTGTTCGCCGAGTGCCTGCTGACCGGGGTGTGGCTGGCGGTGGCGGCGCTGCCGCTCGTGACCGCGCTGCCCGCGTTCGCCGCCGCCTGCGGACACCTGCGGCGGCACCTGGACGGGGAGCGGTCCACCTGGCGCGACTTCGCGGCCGAGACCGTCGCCGCGACCCGCGCCGGCTGGGCCCGGACGCTTGTGTGGTGGGGCGGGCTCGCACTGCTCGGGCTCGACCTGGCCGTGGCCCGCTCCGGGGCGCTGCCCGGCGGGGGAGCCCTCACCGGGGTCAGCGTGCTCGCGGCGGTCGCCCTCGTGGTGACGGGGCTTCGCGCCGCCGCGCTCTGGCGGCCCGGGGAGGGCGGCCGGGGTGCGGCGGGCCGCGCCGTGCGGCGCTGCGTGGGCGACCCAGGGGGGACGCTGCTTCTGGCGGGCGGGGTGGGGGTGGCCGGGGTGGCCGCGTGGATGCTTGTGCCGCTGGGGGTGGTGGCGTTGGGGTGCGTGGCGGGGGCGGCGGTCGCGGTGGAGCGCCGGGCGCGTGCGCTGTGATGGGGCCCGGTTGTTGTGTGCGGGTCCGTTGCGCCTGCGGCGGGGTGTCCCCCGCCCTCCCGCCCTCCCCCAGCCTTCGGCCGGGGGGACCCCCATCCGGCGCGGTTGGTGCGGGCCTGCGTTCTGTTCGTCTGGGGTCGGTGCCGCGCCGGGGTACGCCCCCAGCCTTCGGCCGGGGGGACCCCCACCTCGGCGCTCGCGGCGCTGCCCCACGTCATTCAGCGCCGCACCTCACCGCTCGTCTCCCCCAGCCTTCGGCCAGGGGGAGTCGCCTTCCGCCGAACGAAGTGCACCGGGTATACCGGCGGGGTGATCGAACTTCGCCCCGGGCAAGACTCGCCCACCTTCGAGGCTGTGCTTCTGGACTGGGTGGGAACGCTCATCGTCCCCAAGTGGGGGCCCGACCACGCCGGGCCCAAGGGCGGGTCGTGGATCGAAGGTGCTTTGCAGCGCCTCGCCCGGGATGCCTCTTCGTCGGAGGTGAGCCGGATCAGCGCGGCGCTCGACGCGGCGATCAGGCAACCCGAAGTGGCACAGGCGATGAAGGGTGCGGACGCGTCCGTGGAGTCGTACCGTGCGGGGTTCGCGCGGTGGGCCTCGGCCGCCGGCATCGACGAGGCGCTGATGGGCGCCCTGTACGACGAGCTGGCGCTGCCGGATGTCGATCTCTTCGCGGTGGACGTGGAGCGGACACTCGCGACGCTGAAGGCCGCCGGGGTGCGGGTGGCCGTGGTCAGTGACGTCCACTTCGACATCCGCCCCTGGTTCGTGAAGGCGGGCCTCGACGGGTACGTCGACCGGTTCGTGCTCTCCTTCGAGCACGGTGTCTGCAAGCCCGACCCCGCCATCTTCCGGTCGGCGTTGGACGCGCTCGAGGTGGGCCCGGACGATGCGCTGATGGTCGGCGACCGTTCCGCCTATGACGGTGCCGCGGTCGAAGCCGGCATCGCGACAGTGCTGCTCCCACCGCTCGCCGAGGCGTCCGCGGAACGCCTGCACCTCGTGCTCGCATCCTGCGGACTGCGCCCGCTCGCGCGCCTCTGACACCCCCTCCGGCCGTCAGTCGCCTGTACGAGGGGAGGGGGTGTGGCGGGGTGCCCCCGCAGGGGACGAGCGGCGAACCCGGCGCCGAATGATGCAGGGGTAAACCGCGAGCCCCGAGGTGGGGGTCCCCCCGGCCGAAGGCTGGGGGCGTACGCCGGTGCGGCACCGACCCACGCACACGGTGCGAGGCCCGCACTGACCGCGCCGGATGGGGGTCCCCCCGGCCGAAGGCTGGGGGAGGGAGGGTGGGTGGGAGAACCGCCCGCCGCAGGCGCACACAACCCGCACCCGGCAACCGGCCGCAGCCACACCCCACCCGCACGATTCCTACCGCAGGCGCCCCAGCGCCTCCCGCACGCGCCGCACATCCCGCAGACGGCGCTCGTACGTCGCCCCCACCCCCAGCAGGAGCGCGCCGGCCAGGGCGAGCGGCACCCAGCGGGGGACCGTGCCGAGGGCCTGGGCGATGTAGGGGGCCAGTTCGTGCAGCGCGTCGAGCGCGAGCACGCCCGCCCCCAGCAGGAGCGGCGCCGCCAGGCGGTGGCGCGCGCCGAGGAGCATCACGGCCAGGGAGGCCGCGCCCAGGCACAGAGGGCGGACCCAGTCGGGGTCGCCCCAGGCCGCGGCGAGGCTCGGGAAGAGGGTCGCGGCGAGCCCGGGGGCGTAGGCGGCCCAGGAGGAGAGCCCGGGGTCGCGGCGCCGCCGCAGCGCACCGACGGCCAGGGCGGCGACCGTGACGGGGAGCGTGTACGCCTCCGGGGCGTCCACGCCGGACGCCGCGAGGCGCACCCAACTGGCCGCGACCATCAGGCAGGTCGCGACGTAGCCGAGCCACCGCCGGTCGGCCCGCAGCGCCGCGACGGCCGCGGCGAGGACGCCCGCGAGGGCGAGGGCCAGGGCGAGCAGAGCCGGGTCGTCGGCGGTGAGGCCGACCCCGAGGAGGGCCGCCGCGTGGCCGGGGTGCTCGAAGGGGCGTCCGGGGGCGCGGAGCGCGGCGGCCTGGGCGGCCGCGGCGACCGCGAGGAGGGTGAACGCCGCCGCGTGGGCGGGCAGTCCGGTCCAGGCGAGGCCCGCCGTGCAGGCGACGACGGCGGAGGCGGTCACCACGCGGGTGCGCGACGCCGCGGCGTACAGCGCGCCGAAGCAGGCCAGCAGCACGGCGAGCACGGTGAGCGTCGTCGTGCGCTCCGGGTGGGCCCAGGCGACGGCCGTCGCGGCGAGCCCGCACGCGCTCACCAGGGCGGTCCAGGTGAGCGCCCTGGCCGACAGCGCGAGCAGGGCGCCCACGACGACGAGCCGTACGGGCGGCGGACCGGGCACGCAGACGGCGACCGCGGCCGAGACCAGGGCGCCGGAGGCGGCGAGCGGGGCGTACGGGGTGCCTCGGTGCAGCCGTGCCGCCGCGGCCAGTTCGGCGGCGAGCAGGCCGGTCACCGCGACCGCGCTGTACGGGCCCTCCCACACGTCGGGCGTGACCACGCCCACGGTCAGCGAGGGCAGCGCCCACAGCAGGGCCAGGGCGTGCACCGCGGCGGCACCGGCCGCCAGGCCCGCGGCCACCGGGCGCAGGCGGGCCGGGACGGCGAAGGCCGCGGCGCTCAGCACGACCGCCGCGCACACCAGGTATCCCGGCACGATCCAGTCGCCGGTCACGCCGGTCCGGACGACCCCGCCCGCGGCGCCCACGACCGCGAGCGCCGCGACCCCGGCCAGGATCCCGGACACGGCGGCGGGCACCGACGGCCGCAGTGCGACGGCGAGGGCCACCGCCGTGGCGCCCAGCAGCAGCGCGCCGGCGCGCAGTGCCGCGCCGCCGTCGCCGGCCGAGACGGAGAGCCCGCCCGCGGTGAGCAGCCCGGCGGCCCCGACGGCCGTGCCGGCGACGGCGGCGGTGATCCGCGTTCCGCGCCCGCCGGTGAAGAGGGCGGCCGCCGCGTCCAGCGCGGCCGTGACGAGCAGGGCGGCCGCGATCGCGTACGCCGAATCCGCCGCCGACGCCCAGAGCACCAGGGGGAGTTGACCGATCGCCACGGCGAAGGGCACCGGCAGCACGAGCCGCCCGAGCGCCTTCCCGTAGCCGGCCCAGAGCGCGGCGACGGCGGCCAGGGACACGGCCGCGTAGCGCAGCCCGTCGGCTTCGGCGAAGGCCACGCGGTGGAGTGCGTACGCGTCGAGCAGCAGCAGGACGAGGCCGAGGCAGGCGACCACTTCGGCCGTCGCGTTCAGGGCGCGCCGCAGCAGCAGCGTGGGGACGCCCGTCGCCGCGAGCGTCAGGGCGCCCAGGACGGCGGCCCGGCCGCCGATGCCGAGCCGGCCCCAGCTGATGACGGTGAACGCGACGGCGGCGACCGCCAGCAGCACGCCGCCCAGGGCGAGCAGCAGGTTCTGCACCGCGCGCGGCGACGCCTCGCGCCGCGGCGGGGCGCCCCACGGCGCGCCCGGACCCGCGCCCCACGGCGCCTGCGGGTACGGCGGCCGCAGCTGCGCCAGCAACTGCCCGCGACGTATGAGGAGGCGGCCGCGCTCGGCGTCCAGCCGCAGGAGCGCGCGGTCGGTCTCGCGCAGTTCGCCGGCGACCGGCCCGACCAGGGGCAGCGCGCAGCGCGGGCAGGCGGGCGGCGCCGTCGCGGGCAGATGGGTGCCGCATGCGGGGCAGCGGTCGTGCGGCGGGGGCATCGTCTCCATGGCTCGGAGTGTGGCGCGGCCCACGTGCACGGGCATGCGCGCCGGTACTCAGATCCGCGCTGAGTACGCACACTGGCCTCATGGACTGGAGCCGTTACCGCTTCCGCAGCCTGTGGCGGATCGCCGCCCCGCCCGACGCCGTGTACGGCCTGCTGGAGCGTCCGCACGAGTACCCGACGTGGTGGCCCCAGGTCCGCGAGGTGCGGCAGACCGGGGAGACCGCCGGCACCCTGCGCTTCCGCTCGGTCCTGCCGTACGACCTGTTCGTCACCGCGCACCAGACCCGCCGCGACCCGCGGGCGCGGGTCCTGGAGGTGGCGATGTACGGAGATCTGGAGGGGTGGGTGCGGTGGACGGTCGGTGCGGACGGCGCCGGCGGTGGCACCCGTCTTCTCTTCGAGGAGGACGTGATCGTCAACAAGCCGCTGATGCGGCGGCTGGCCGTGCCGTGCCGGCCGCTGTTCCGGGCGAACCACGCCCTGATGATGCGGCAGGGGAGGCGCGGCCTGGCGGCCCGGCTGCGCGGGGAGGGCGCACCCGGCCGGGAAGCCGTTTGAACGCAGCCGCCCGTGCCCTGTATTGTTCAGGTCGTCCCGGGCGATTAGCTCAGCGGGAGAGCACTTCGTTCACACCGAAGGGGTCACTGGTTCGATCCCAGTATCGCCCACCCTCACGAAGGGCCGGTCCATCACGGACCGGCCCTTCGTCGTGCGGCTAGGCCGCCGGCTCCTCCGGGGCCCGTAGCGGCGACGGCCGCAGCGGCCAGGCGGGGTCGACCCGGTCGTCCGTGCCGCTGCGGGCGAACCACGCCTGCAGCCCGCGGGCCTGGCCGGCGTGCCAGAGGGCCTGCCGGGCGTGCAGTTCGGCGGGCGCCACCTGGCCGATCCGCGTGGCGAAGCGGTGCCCCAGCACCCGTACGAGGGCGAGCGCGGCGAGGGCGTCCGCCGCGGCGTCATGGGCGTCGGTCAGCACGACGCCGTAGTGCGCGCACAGGTCGGTCAGGGTGCGGCGGCCCTTGCGGTAGCGGTCGAGGTGCTTGTCCAGGACCCGGGGGTCGAGGACGCGCAGCGGGCCGCGGACCAGGTAGGTGTCGAGGGCCATGCCGCGGTGGCGCCTCAACTCCCGGTCGAGCAGCGTCAGGTCGAAGGGCGCGTTCATCACCACCAGCGGCACGCCGGCCGCGGCCTGATCGGCCAGCGCGCGTGCCAGTTCCTCCACCACCGGGCCGGGACGGCGTCCGTTGGCGCGGAGGTAGTCGTCGTCCAGCCCGTGTACCGCGCGGGCCCCTTCGGGCACCGGGACCCCCGGGTCCACCAGCCAGCGTGTCGTCCTGGCGGGTATGCCGGGGGCGTCCTCGACCACCAACGCGGCCGAGACGACCCGGTCTTGCTCCACGTCGACCCCCGTGGTCTCCGTGTCGAAGGCGGCCAGCGGGCCGTCGTACCAGTGCGGCATGGCGCACCTCCCGTGCGGATCGCAGGATGTGGGCGGCCGTTCGGCCGCCCTTACGGTAGGTACCCGTGACCGCACGTCACCGAACCGCAACGGTTTGCGACTTGTCGCTGGTGGGGATGAAGATGGTAACGGGGATCACCAGGATTCCCGGGCCCGGAAAGGCACGGAGAGCGATGGCGCTCGAGCAGCCCGGCCCGGGTGGGCTGCTGTCCGAGCGGAACGCTTCGCTGCGCGGCGGACTCGCCACCACCAGCTGCATGGAAACCCTCCAAGTGGGATATCTGCACGCGGTGGCGGCCGCCGCCGGCTGTTCGCTCGCCCAGCCCTTCCCGGACAACGGCATCGACTGGCACATAAGCCACAGTTCGCACGGCCACAGCGTGGACGACGAGGTCACGATCAAGGTGCAGCTCAAGTGCACCTACCAGGTGGCCCCGCGGCCTCCCGGTCCCACCTTCGCCTTCACGCTCGAGAACGAGCACCTGGTGAAGCTGGCCCGGAACCCGGTCTCGGTGCACAAGATCCTCGTGGTGATGCTCGTGCCCCGCACCCAGGAGGAGTGGCTGCGCGCCAGCCACGACCGGCTGGAGCTGCGGCACTGCTGCTACTGGACGAATCTTGCCGGCCACGCGGTGACCGGCAGGCGCAAGACCACCGTGCGGATACCCACCGCACGGATCTTCGACGACCGGGCCCTGTGCGAGATCATGACGCGGGTCGGGGCGGGAGGGAGGCCCTGATGAGCCGCACGGCCGACGACGCACTCGTCCCGCCCGACCCCGAGCGGGTCGACCCCGGCGTCCTCGTCGCGCTGCTCGCCCGCCACGGCTGGCGGCGGCGCGGCGGCGCCCCGGGCCGCTACACACGCTGGACGCCCCCCGGCGAGCCGGAGTCCGCCGCCCGGACCAGCCTGCTCGTGCCCGAGCGGCGAACCGCGGGCGCCCGCTACGCCGACCACGCCGAGCTGCTCGGCGAGGCCCTGGACGCCCTCGCCCGCTGCGGCGAGCCCTCGGCGCGCGAGGTGCTGACCGCGCTCGCCGTCCCGGGCGACGAGATCCGCTGGCACCGCGAGCGGCCGCCGGCCGCGGGCGCGGCCGTGCCGTGGACGGCGGCGGAGCAACTGCGCGGCGCCGCCCGCGCCATGCTCATGTCCGCCGCCCGCGCCGAACGCGACCGCTTCGGCTACTTCGGCGCGCGCCACACCGGGTACGCCGACGCCTTCCTGGAGCGGGTGCTGGTCGGTGACGCGCCGGGGCACCAGCTCACCGCGTACGTGCCGGTCCCGGAGGGCCGCAGCACCGTGACCACGCTGCTGCGCGCCCTGCAGGCCACCCGGGACGCCGTGGACTACCAGCGGACGACCGGTGGCATGGAGGCCTTCGACGCGGCCGTGGGCCTCGGCGTCTGCCACGAACTGGCCGATTCCCTGATCCGGATGGTGCGCGGCACCGAGGGCGTGGTGGTCGCCCTCGCCTGGGCCCCGGCGGCCGGGCCGCCCGCCGGGTTCGCGACCGTGCCGGAGCCGGTCGAGTTCTCCCCTGGCGACCTCCCCGCGCTGGAGGCCGCCAGTGATCGTTACGTGCGCGAGGAACCCTCGGTCGATGTACGCGTCACCGGCACCGTCACCCGGCTGCGGCGGCCGCGTCCCTCCGGGGGCGGCACCATCCGGCTGCGTGTCCTGGCCGGCGCGGACGTCCGCCACGTACGCGTTCGCCTGCCCGAGGAGGGGTACCGCATCGCCGCCCAGGCGCACCTGGTGGGGCTGCCCGTGCGGCTTTCCGGGCGACTGGAGCGGCGTACCGGCTTCCGGCACCTGACCCACCCGTCCGCGCCGGCCCCCGTCCACGTCGACGAGGCCGACCGCGACCGGCTGATGAAGGCCCTGCACGGCGGCGTCGACACCTTCGAGGACTCCTTCGGGGGCTGACCGGGCACTCGCCGGCCGGCGGCCGAGCCGCCCGGCGCTATCGCTTCGCGGGGCACCGGTGCGGCTCGGTAGGATTCAGCGGTGCAGCATTCCGCTGCCGGAGCCAGTGGGACATACGTCAGGAGAGACCGGTGTCAGACGTCCGTGTGATCATCAAGCGCGATTCCGAGGAGCAGGAAGAGCGGCTGGTCACCACGGGCACGACGGCGGCCGAGCTCTTCGACGGCGACCGCACCGTCGTCGCCGCGCGTGTCGGTGGACAGCTGAAGGACCTCGCGTACGAGGTCGCCGACGGCGACGAGGTCGAGCCCGTAGGGATCGCCAGCGAGGACGGCCTCAACATCCTGCGCCACTCCACCGCGCACGTGATGGCCCAGGCCGTGCAGGAGCTCTTCCCGGAGGCCAAGCTCGGCATCGGCCCGCCGATCAAGGACGGCTTCTACTACGACTTCGACGTCGAGAAGCCCTTCCACCCCGACGACCTCAAGCGCATCGAGAAGAAGATGCAGGAGATCGTCAAGCGCGGCCAGCGCTTCTCGCGCCGTGCCGTCAGCGACGACGCCGCCCGCGAGGAACTCGCGGACGAGCCCTACAAGCTGGAGCTGATCGGCCTCAAGGGCTCCGCAGCCGAGGCCGCCGAGGGCGCCTCCGCGGAGGTCGGCGCCGGCGAGCTGACCATCTACGACAACCTGGACCCCAAGACCGGCGAGCTGTGCTGGAAGGACCTCTGCCGCGGTCCCCACCTGCCCTCCACCCGGATCGTCCCGGCGTTCAAGCTGATGCGTTCGGCCGCCGCCTACTGGCGCGGCAGCGAGAAGAACAAGCAGCTCCAGCGCATCTACGGCACCGCCTGGCCGTCCAGGGACGAGCTCAAGGAGTACCTGGACTTCCTCGTCGAGGCCGAGAAGCGCGACCACCGCAAGCTCGGCGCCGAACTCGACCTGTTCTCCATCCCGGAGCAGATCGGTTCGGGCCTGGCGGTCTTCCACCCCAAGGGCGGCATCGTCCGCCGGGTCATGGAGGACTACTCGCGCCGCCGGCACGAGGAGGAGGGCTACGAGTTCGTCTACACCCCGCACGCCACCAAGGGGAAGCTCTTCGAGACCTCGGGCCACCTGGACTGGTACGCCGACGGCATGTACCCGCCCATGCAGCTCGACGAGGGCGTGGACTACTACCTCAAGCCCATGAACTGCCCGATGCACAACCTGATCTTCGACGCGCGCGGCCGCTCCTACCGTGAACTGCCGCTGCGCCTGTTCGAGTTCGGCACCGTGTACCGGTACGAGAAGTCGGGTGTCGTGCACGGGCTCACCCGTGCCCGCGGCTTCACGCAGGACGACGCGCACATCTACTGCACCAAGGAGCAGATGGCGGACGAGCTCGACAAGACGCTCACCTTCGTCCTCAACCTGCTGCGCGACTACGGTCTGACCGACTTCTACCTGGAGCTGTCCACCAAGGACCCGGAGAAGTTCGTCGGCTCCGACGAGATCTGGGAGGAGGCCACCGAGACGCTGCGGCAGGTGGCCGAGAAGCAGGGCCTCCCGCTCGTCCCCGACCCGGGCGGCGCCGCGTTCTACGGCCCCAAGATCTCCGTCCAGGCCAAGGACGCCATCGGCCGCACCTGGCAGATGTCGACCGTGCAGCTCGACTTCAACCTGCCCGAGCGCTTCGACCTGGAGTACACGGCGGCCGACGGCACCAAGCAGCGCCCCGTCATGATCCACCGGGCGCTCTTCGGTTCCATCGAGCGCTTCTTCGCGGTGCTGCTGGAGCACTACGCGGGCGCCTTCCCGGCCTGGCTGGCCCCCGTCCAGGCGGTCGGCATCCCGATCGGCGACGCGCACGTGTCCTACCTGCAGGACTTCGCCGCCGAGGCGAGGAAGAAGGGCCTGCGGGTCGAGGTGGACGCCTCCGCCGACCGGATGCAGAAGAAGATCCGCAACGCGCAGCGGAGCAAGGTGCCGTTCATGGTCATCGTCGGCGACGAGGACATGGCGGCGGGTTCGGTCTCCTTCCGCTACCGGGACGGCTCGCAGAAGAACGGCATCCCGCGCGACGAGGCGATCGCCGAGATCGCCAAGGCCGTCGAGGACCGCGTCCAGGTCTGAACCGCCGGCACGGCACACGGCGACGGGCCCCCGGAGGTCAGCCCTCCGGGGGCCCGCCCGCGCCCTGCCGCTCGTCGGCGCGGCGGAAGCTCTGGGTGAGCCAGGCCGAGAACGACCCGACGACCGCGCCGATCAGGACGACGCCCAGGAACATCACGCCCACCGCGATGACCCGCCCGCGCGCTGTCACCGGCACCAGGTCGCCGTAGCCGGTCGTGGTGATCGTGGAGCACAGCCACCACACCGACTCGCCGTAGGTGCGGATCTGCCCTCCGGGGGCGTCGTGCTCGTCCGCGTAGACCTGCAGGCTCGCCGCGAAGCCGAGGAGCAGCGCGCTGAGTCCCGCGTACGCCATGACCCGGGCCTCCAGGGAGAGCCGCGGCTGCTTGTGGCGGTTCTGGATCTTCCCGTAGAGCTGCAGCAGGCGCAGCGGGCGCAGCAGCGGCAGGATCACCACGACCAGGTCGAGCCAGCGCCGGCGGACGTAACTCCAGCGGTGCGGTGCGACCGCCACCCGGACCAGGTAGTCCACCACGAAGATCCCCCAGGTCACGACGGTGATCGTGAACAGCAGGTCGGACCAGTCGGGCGGCAGGTCGGGGGCGAGCACGCGCACCGCGTACGTGACGAGGAACACCAGGGACGCGATGGACAGCGGCACGCTGCCCCGACGTTCCCACTCGTGCAGCCGCCGCTCGTCATCCATGGGCATGGGGCCAGCATCGTGCCCCACGGCCGGGAGTGCCCCCGGCGACACGCAGGGCCGGGACGACGCCATATGCTGCAAGGCATGACGAGTGAGCCGGAACTGCAGAACGGAGTGGGGACGCAGGACGCGTTCCAGCGCCTGTGGACGCCGCACCGCATGGCGTACATCCAGGGCGAGAACAAGCCGACCGGCCCCGGGGCCGGGGACGGCTGCCCCTTCTGCGTGATTCCGGAGATGAGCGACGAGGACGGGCTGGTCATCGCGCGCGGCGACGCCGTGTACGCGGTCCTCAACCTCTACCCGTACAACGGCGGCCACCTGATGGTGGTGCCCTACCGCCATGTCGCGGACTACACCGAACTCGACGCGGCGGAGACCACCGAGCTCGCCGAGTTCACCAAGCGCGCCATGGCCGCGCTGCGCTCGGCCTCGGGCGCGCACGGCTTCAACATCGGCATGAACCAGGGCACCGTGGCGGGCGCCGGGATCGCCGCACACCTGCACCAGCACGTGGTGCCGCGCTGGGGCGGGGACACCAACTTCATGCCGGTGGTCGGCCACACCAAGGTGCTGCCGCAGCTCCTCGCCGACACCCGCAAGATGCTCGCCGACGCCTGGCCGGCCGCCTGATCCGGCCCGCTTGCGCCGGCCGGACTCCCCGGACCGGGACGGCGCGCACGCCGTCCGGCCCGGGCTCCCGTCAGTAGACGTCGGCCTCGCTGGGCGAGGCGTCCTGCACCGAGGTGCTGAGGAACTGCGAGCGGTTGGTGAACTTCGTGACGTCCACGCCGTTCTCCTCCATCACGGCGATGGCCGCGGAGTGCACTGCCCGCAGCACCGGGGTGGCGGCGCGCAGCGCGTCGTCGGCCATGAACCGGTTCGTCCAGGGCGCCGAGGCCCAGCTGTGCCGCAGCCCGAAGGGCTCGGGCAGGACGATCTTGCCGCCGAGGTGGTCGAGTATCCGGGGGAAGCGCGTCAGCGGGGCGCGGGCGGCCAGCCGCACCACCTCGTCGCTCGCCACGAGCGGCAGCTGCACCTTCTTTGTCTCCCAGAACTTGACCGGGTGGGCGATCTCCTTCTCCTTGGCCTCCGGCGCCGTGGTGAACAGGGAGTGCACGGGCCCGAGGACGTGCCCGGTGACCTCGATCCGCAGGGTGCTCGCCAGCACGGTCACCGAGACCATCATGGTGATCACCAGCTGGCCGTCCCAGACCACGAACTGCACGCCCAGGTAGTGCCGGTTGCCCTTGTCGAACTGCTGCTCGTTGCAGATCCGCTGGATCTCGAAGTCCCGGACGGTGTAGCCGTCGACGTCGGATCCGGTGGGACGGCTGATCTTCTTGGCACCCGCACCGACATGGGAGACGACCCAGTGCTGTATCAGGGGCTTGGGGAAGCCGCCGGTGTGCAGGGGCCCGCGCTGCAGGTCGCGGAGCCTGCCGTGGATCATCTTGATCACGTCCCAGCTGCGGAACGGGTGGATCTCGCTCAGGCCCTCGCGCGGGGTGAGCTCCTCGGCCATCCGCCAGGCGCCCCAGCGGGCACCCATGCCGAGCACGCCCTTGGGGCCGGCGTAGAAGACCACGTTGCTCTGCTGCTCCGCGGAGAGCTTGGCCAGGTTCTGGCGCAGCGTCTCGGCCCGGGTCTGGTTGGGGTTGCGCGGCACGGCCTCGGGGATCTTGGCGCCGACGCCGCTGCCGGAGACCAGCCCCGCCCAGCGTTCGCGCAGGTCCTTGGCGGTCTGCTCGCAGATCCGCTTCGCCCAGAACCAGCCGAGGACCGGGGCCACCATCATCACCCGCAGATACTGCGACCAGAAGCCGGTGAGCGGCGGGTTGAGGACGAACAGGACGGCGAAGAAGCCGACCACGATCAGGACCACCGAACCGAGCAGCCCCGCCCGTGACCCCTCGGACTTCCGTACGACCGCGCGGAGTTGGAAGGCGCCCAGCCAGATCAGCATGCCGGGCAGGAACAGCAGGCCGAACACGGCCATGACGGCGGTCAGTTTGCCGTCGCGCTCCTGGCGGATCCGGTTGGCGGCCAGGCAGTGCTCGACGACGGTCTGCGGCTCCGCGCCGAAGGACTGCACCAACTCGTTGCGCCCGGCGCCGAGCATCCGGTTCTGCACGGCACGGGCGAACGCCTCGCCCAGGTTGGCCCGCAGCAGCTTGACCTTCGGCTCCTTGATCGCCGACATGCCCTCGTCGGCCGCCGACAGGGCCTCCAGGGGACTGTCCCGGTACGCGGCCGACGCGAGCGCCTGGGTGGCCCCCGTCTGGCCGTCGACACCGCTCAGCGGTATCTGCGCGCCCGGGCTCAGGAAGTCGAAACCGTCGGTCACTGCCGCCCCCTTCTGGTCCCCGCCCGCGCGGAAGTGAACCCGCCCGGCCCTTTCCCCGGCCGCGGCACCGGCACACCTGCGACGCCGCCAACCCAGCGTATACGGGGCGTGTGACATGCGTCATCGGCCCGGCGGAAGAAGATCGTTCCGCCGGGCCGCCGACCTCCCCGTGAGGGGGTTACCTGCCGGACTCCTGGGCGTGCTGCTCCCTCAGCTTCTGCGCCAGCTGAGGCGGCATCGGCTCGTGCCGGGCGTAACTGCGGCCGTACCGTCCGGTGCCGTGCGACAGCGACCGCAGGTCGACCGCGTAGCGCCCGATCTCGATCTCCGGTACCTCGGCCCGCACCAAGGTGCGTCCCAGGCCGACCGGTTCGGTGCCCAGCACCCGGCCGCGGCGCCCGGACAGGTCGCTCATGACGGGGCCGACGTACTCGTCGGGCACCATCACCCGGATCTCGCTGACCGGTTCCAGCAGGTGGATCCGGCACTGCGAGGCCGCCTCGCGCAGGGCGAGCGCCCCCGCGGTCTGGAAGGCGGCGTCGGAGGAGTCCACCGAGTGCGCCTTGCCGTCGACCAGGACGATGCGGATGTCCTCGACCGGGAAGCCGAGGGCCACGCCCTTGGCGGCCTGGGCGCGCACGCCCTTCTCCACCGAGGGGATGAACTGCCGCGGTACCGCGCCGCCGACGACCTTGTCGACGAACTCGATGCCGGAGCCGACCGGCAGCGGCTCGACCTCGATGTCACAGATGGCGTACTGGCCGTGCCCGCCTGACTGTTTGACGTGCCGTCCGCGCGCCGTCGACTTCTCGCCGAAGGTCTCGCGCAGCGCCACCTTGTGCGGCACCGCGTCGACCTGCACGCCGTAGCGCGTGCGCAGCCGCTCCAGCGCCACGTCCATGTGGGCCTCGCCCAGGCACCACAGCACGACCTGCCGGGTGTCGGGGTTCTGCTCCAGCCGCATCGTGGGGTCCTCGGCGACGAGCCGGGACAGGCCGACGGACAGCTTGTCCTCGTCGGCCTTGCTGTGCGCCTGGATCGCGACCGGCAGCAGGGGGTCCGGCATCAGCCAGGGCTCCATGAGCAGCGGGTCGTCCTTGGCGGAGAGGGTGTCGCCGGTCTCCGCGCGGGTCAGCTTGGCGACGCAGGCCAGATCGCCTGCGATGCAGTGCGGCACCGTCCGCTGCTGCTTGCCGAACGGCGAGGACAGCGCGCCGACGCGTTCGTCGACGTCGTGGTCCTCGTGGCCGCGGTCCTCCAGCCCGTGGCCGGAGACGTGGACCGTCTCGTCGGGGCGCAGGGTGCCGGAGAAGACCCGCACGAGGCTGATCCGGCCCACGTACGGGTCGGAGGAGGTCTTCACGACCTCGGCGGCCAGCGGCCCGCCGGGATCGCAGGTGAGCTGTGCGTGCGAGGTGCCCTGGGGCGTGGTGACCTGCGGGACCTCGCGTTCCAGCGGCGTCGGGAAGCCGCCGGTGATCAGTTCCAGCAGCTCCACCGTGCCGATGCCCTGCTTGCAGCCCTCGGCGGCCGGCGCGGCGGCCAGCACGGGGTGGAAGGAGCCGCGTGCCACGGCGCGCTCCAGGTCCTGGACCAGCGTCTTGAGGTCGAGTTCCTCGCCGCTCAGGTAGCGGTCCATGAGGGTCTCGTCCTCGCTCTCGGCGATGATCCCCTCGATGAGCCGGGCGCGCGCGTCGTCCAGCTCCGGCAGCTGCCCCTCGTCCGGCGGGCGCTCCTCGCGCTTGCCGGAGGAGTAGTCGTAGACCCGCTGCGACAGCAGGCCGATGAGCCCGGTCACAGGCGCGTGGCCGTCCGCGCTCTCCTCGCCGTGCAGCGGGAGGTACAGCGGCAGCACCGTGTCGGGGGAGTCGCCCCCGAAGGCCTCACGGCAGGTCTCGGTCATCTCGTCGAAGTCGGCCCGGGCCGCCTCCAGGTGCGTGACGACGACCGCGCGCGGCATGCCGACCGCCGCGCACTCCTCCCAGACCATCCGGGTCGCGCCGTCGACGCCGTCGGCCGCGGAGACGACGAACAGGGCCGCGTCCGCCGCTCGCAGACCGGCCCTGAGTTCCCCCACGAAGTCGGCGTACCCGGGGGTGTCCAGCAGATTGACCTTGATCCCGTCCCACTCCACCGGTACGAGCGAGAGCTGTACCGAGCGTTGCTGACGGTGCTCGATCTCGTCGTGGTCGGAGACGGTCCCGCCGTCGGCCACGTGACCGGCGCGGTTCACCGCCCCTGTCGCCAGGGCGAGCGCCTCGACCAGTGTCGTCTTTCCGGAGCCACTGTGGCCGACCAGCACCACGTTGCGCACGTCCTCGGGCCGGCCGGCCGCCAATGCCCTTCCGGCGGCTCCCGGACCTGCATCTCTCCTGTCGCCCATGTGCCTCGCCTCCCGGTCCGTCACGGCATGGGGACTGGCGCCACGGGAGACCACCCGCCCAGGGCGGTCTGCAGTGACGCCCGCGGTAATTCGACCTTCCCACGCCCGTCACGGTGCGTCCATACGTCGTACGTGCTGCGACAGGAAGGGAGCCACGGACCTGCGCCGGAACGCGCCTGGCTACGATGGGCCAGCCGGGCGGCCGAAAGGGGCCGCGCCGGGGCACCCACACCGAACCTCCGGGAAGGCCATGCTGAACAAGTACGCGCGTGCTTTCTTCACGCGTGTCCTCACACCGTTCGCCGCGTTCCTGCTGCGCCGGGGCGTCAGCCCCGACACGGTCACGCTGATCGGCACGGGAGGCGTGGTCGCGGGAGCGCTGGTCTTCTACCCCAGGGGCGAGTTCTTCTGGGGCACGGTCGTCATCACCCTGTTCGTCTTCTCCGACCTGGTCGACGGGAACATGGCCCGCCAGGCGGGCGTCTCCAGCCGCTGGGGCGCCTTCCTGGACTCCACCCTGGACCGGGTCGCCGACGCGGCGATCTTCGGCGGGCTGGCGCTGTGGTACGCCGGGGGCGGGAACGACCTGGCGCTGTGCGCGGTGACGATCTTCTGCCTCGCCAGTGGCCAGGTGGTCTCGTACACCAAGGCGCGCGGTGAGAGCATCGGACTGCCGGTCGCGGTGAACGGCCTGGTCGAGCGGGCCGAGCGACTGGTGATCTCGCTGGTCGCCTGCGGTTTCGCCGGGCTCCACAAGTTCGGCGTCCCCGGGATCCAGTGGCTGCTGCCGATCGCCCTGTGGATCGTGGCCGTCGGCAGCCTGGTGACGCTGGTGCAGCGGGTGATCACCGTGCGCCGCGAGGCCTTCGAGGCCGACGCGGCGGCGCACGAAGGGAGCGGGCGGGCGTGAGGGACGGGCTGACCGACACGCTGTACGGACTGGGCTGGGGCGCGGTCAAACGGCTGCCGGAGCCCGTCGCGGCACGGCTCGGCCGGTCCATCGCCGACCTGGCGTGGAACCGCCGCGGCAAGGGCGTGCAGCGCCTGGAGTCCAATCTGGCCAGGGTCGTGCCCGACGCCGGCGAGGCGCGGCTGCGCGAGCTGTCGAAGGCCGGCATGCGCTCGTACCTGCGCTACTGGATGGAGTCCTTCCGGCTGCCGGCCTGGAGCAAGGAACGCATCCGCTCCTCGTTCGACTGCAAGGACCTGCACCTCCTCGAGGAGGGCCTGGCCTCCGGCCGCGGCGTCGTCCTCGCCCTGCCGCACATGGCCAACTGGGACCTCGCGGGCGCCTGGGTCACCACCAGGCTCGGGGTGCCCTTCGCCACCGTCGCCGAGCGGCTGAAGCCCGAGACCCTGTACGACCGCTTCGTCGCCTACCGCGAGGGCCTGGGCATGGAGGTGCTGCCGCACACCGGCGGCGCCGCCTTCGGGGCGCTGGCCCGGCGGCTGCGCGGCGGCGGCCTGGTGTGCCTGGTCGCCGACCGGGACCTGTCCTCCTCCGGGGTGCGGGTGAACTTCTTCGGCGAGGCCACCCGCATGCCCGCGGGCCCCGCCCTCCTCGCCCAGCAGACCGGGGCGCTGCTGCTGCCGGTCACCCTCTGGTACGACGAGTCGCCGAACCTCCAGGGCCAGGTGCACGCCCCGATCGAGGTGCCGGAGGGCGGCACGCGGGCGGAGCGGACCGCCGTCATGACGCAGCGCCTCGCGGACGTCTTCGCCGCCGGCATCGCCGAGCACCCCGAGGACTGGCACATGCTCCAGCGCCTGTGGCTCGCCGACCTCGAACCCCGCGCGGACGCGCCGGCCGGGCAACCCGCGGAGCCCGGCGCGGCGTCCTCCCCGGCGTCCGGCGAGCCCGCCGACCGCTCCGGAACGGAGAAGCCTTGAGGATCGGGATCGTCAGCCCGTACTCGTGGGACGTCCCCGGCGGCGTCCAGTTCCACATCCGCGACCTCGCCGAGCACCTCATCGCGCTCGGCCACGAGGTCTCCGTCCTGGCTCCGGCCGACGACGACACCCCGCTGCCGCCGTACGTCACCTCCTCCGGACGCGCCGTGCCCGTGCCGTACAACGGCTCGGTCGCGCGGCTCAACTTCGGGTTCCTGTCGGCCGCGCGGGTGCGCCGCTGGCTCCACGAGGGGGCCTTCGACGTCATCCACGTCCACGAGCCCTCCTCGCCCTCGCTCGGCCTGCTGACCTGCTGGGCCGCGCAGGGGCCGATCGTGGCCACCTTCCACACCTCCAACCCGCGTTCCCGGGCGATGATCGCCGCCTACCCGATCCTGCAGGCGGCGCTGGAGAAGATCAGCGCCCGGATCGCGGTCAGCGAGTACGCCCGGCGCACCCTGGTCGAGCACCTGGGCGGCGACGCCGTGGTCATCCCCAACGGTGTCGACGTGCGCTTCTTCGCCGACGCCGAGCCCAAGACGGAGTGGCAGGGCGGGGGTTCCGCCGGCGAGGAGCGGGGGCAGACCATCGGCTTCATCGGGCGGATCGACGAGCCCCGCAAGGGCCTGCCGGTGCTGATGAAGGCCCTGCCGAAGATCCTCGCCGAGCGGCCGGCCACCCGGCTGCTGGTCGCCGGGCGCGGCGACGAGGCCGATGCCGTGGAGGACCTGCCCAAGGAGATGCGCGAGCGGGTCGAGTTCCTCGGCATGGTCAGCGACGAGGACAAGGCGCGGCTGCTGCGCAGCGTGGACCTCTACGTGGCGCCCAACACCGGCGGGGAGAGCTTCGGGATCATCCTGGTCGAGGCCATGTCGGCCGGCGCGCCGGTGCTCGCCAGCGACCTGGACGCCTTCCGCCAGGTGCTCGACGGGGGCGCGGCCGGCGAGCTGTTCCCCAACGAGGACCCGGACGCGCTGGCGGCCTCCGCGCTGCGGCTGCTGGGCGACCCCGAGCGGCGCGCGCAGTTGCGCGAGCTCGGTTCGCGGCACGTCCGGCGCTTCGACTGGTCGGTCGTGGCCGCCGACATCCTCGCGGTGTACGAGACGGTCACCGCGGGCGCCGCGTCGGTCGCCGCCGACGAGCGGGTGGGCCTGCGCGCCCGCTTCGGCTTCGCGCGCGACTGAGGCCCCCGGTGGTGGGCGCCGGGGGCCGTGGCGGTTCCGGTGTGCCGCGGTGGCGCGGTCCTTCGGTGTCCGGTGGGCCGTGGCGGCGTCCCGGTGGTCCGGGTGCCCGGTGGGTGCGGCGGGCGCGCAGGCTGCCTTGCGGTTCGCGGCTGCACCGGTGATCGTGGCGCCGCAGTGGTCCGGTGCTCGCACGGCGGTCCCAACGGTCCGACCCCGCTTGGGCTGGGTGGTCCGGCGCCCGGTCGGCCCGGCCCGTGGTGCTCCGGTGCCCTGCGGTCCGTGACCGCGGCGGTGCCCGCGCGGCGGTCCGGCGGCGGCCGGGGGCCGCCCCGGGCGCACCGGTAGCCTTGCGGCCCGTGACCACCTTCATCTGGGTCGCCGTGGCGCTGGTCGCCGTCGGCCTCTACCTGAGCTGGACCGCGGGGCGGCTGGACCGCCTGCACGCCCGTATCGACGCCGCCCGGGCCGCGCTGGACGCGCAGTTGCTGCGCAGGGCCTCCGTGGCGCAGGAGCTGGCCACCGCGGGAGTGCTGGACCCGGCGGCGAGCATCGTCCTCTACGAGGCGGCGCACTCCGCCCGGCAGGCCGAGGACGAGCAGCGCGAGGTGGCCGAGAGCGAACTGAGCCAGGCGCTTCGGGCCGTCTTCGCCGAGTCCGACGCCGTCGACGCCGTACGGGCCGCGCCCGGTGGCGAGGAGGCCGCCCACGAGCTCACCCAGGCGGTGCGCCGGGTGCCGATGGCGCGGCGCTTCCACAACGACGCCGTGCGCGCCGCCAGGGCGCTGCGCGCGCACCGCAAGGTGCGCTGGTTCCGGCTGGCCGGGCACGCGCCGCGGCCGGCGACCTTCGAGATGGACGACGAGCCGCCGGTCGTCCTGACCGTGGAGGGCGTGGCAGGCCACTGAGGAGCGATTGGCCCTTTTGCGGTCCACTTCGTGCGGTCCACCATGAAACACAGAGCAACCATCGGTGTTCCGCCGGACGACCCTGACGGGGCCGGGAGACGCCGGGGGCTGCCCCCGCCCTGCAGCTGAGCCCCGAGTGAGGTCCCCGTGTCCACCACGCTTCCCAGCACCCCCGAGTCCCCCGAGACCGGCACCGCCCGCGTCAAGCGCGGCATGGCCGAGCAGCTCAAGGGCGGCGTGATCATGGACGTCGTCACCCCCGAGCAGGCCAAGATCGCCGAGGACGCGGGCGCCGTCGCCGTCATGGCGCTGGAGCGGGTCCCGGCCGACATCCGCAAGGACGGCGGCGTGGCCCGCATGTCCGACCCGGACATGATCGAGGGCATCATCGACGCCGTCTCGATCCCGGTGATGGCCAAGTCCCGCATCGGCCACTTCGTCGAGGCCCAGGTCCTGCAGTCGCTCGGCGTCGACTACATCGACGAGTCCGAGGTCCTCACCCCGGCCGACGAGGTCAACCACTCCGACAAGTGGTCCTTCACCACCCCCTTCGTCTGCGGCGCCACCAACCTGGGCGAGGCCCTGCGCCGCATCGCCGAGGGCGCGGCCATGATCCGCTCGAAGGGCGAGGCCGGCACCGGCAACGTGGTCGAGGCCGTCCGCCACCTGCGCCAGATCAAGAACGAGATCGCCCGCCTGCGCGGCTACGACAACCACGAGCTGTACGCCGCCGCCAAGGAGCTGCGCGCCCCGTACGAGCTCGTCAAGGAGGTCGCCGAGCTCGGCAAGCTGCCGGTCGTGCTCTTCTCCGCCGGCGGTGTCGCCACCCCGGCCGACGCCGCGCTGATGCGCCAGCTCGGCGCCGAGGGCGTCTTCGTCGGCTCCGGCATCTTCAAGTCCGGCGACCCGGCCAAGCGAGCCGCCGCCATCGTGAAGGCCACCACCTTCTACGACGACCCCAAGATCATCGCGGACGCCTCCCGCAACCTGGGCGAGGCCATGGTCGGCATCAACTGCGACACCCTCCCCGAGGCCGAGCGCTACGCCAACCGCGGCTGGTAAGCGCCCCAGCTCCCCGCGATGGGCAGGCCGGCGACGGCCTGCCCATCGTCCGTTGCCCCACCCGACGTCCCGGAAGGTCCCACCCCGTGTCCAGCAGTCCCCCGACCATCGGAGTCCTCGCCCTGCAGGGCGACGTCCGCGAGCACCTGGTCGCGCTCGCCGAGGCCGACGCCCTGGCGCGTCCCGTGCGGCGGCCGGAGGAACTGGCCGAGGTGGACGGCCTGGTGCTCCCGGGCGGCGAGTCGACCACGATCTCCAAGCTCGCCACGCTCTTCGGCGTGATGGAACCGCTGCGCGACCGCATCCGGAACGGGCTCCCGGTGTACGGGACCTGCGCGGGCATGATCATGCTCGCCGACAAGATCCTGGACGGCAGGGACGACCAGGACACCTTCGGCGGGATCGACATGATCGTGCGACGCAACGCCTTCGGCCGGCAGAACGAGTCCTTCGAGACCGCGGTCGAGGTCGAGGGCGTGGAAGGCGGCCCGGTCCAGGGCGTCTTCATCCGCGCTCCCTGGGTCGAATCGACCG
The DNA here is from genome assembly GCF_900188405.1 of Actinacidiphila glaucinigra. Lineage (GTDB taxonomy): Bacteria > Actinomycetota > Actinomycetes > Streptomycetales > Streptomycetaceae > Actinacidiphila > Actinacidiphila glaucinigra. Next base: position 43,039 of record NZ_FZOF01000025.1, read on the forward strand.
GCAGCGGCGTCGCCACGCTGGCGCGACTCGACGACGGCACCGTCGTCGCCGTCCGCCAGGGCAACCTGCTGGCCACCTCGTTCCACCCCGAACTGACCGGGGACCACAGGGTGCACCGGTACTTCGTCGACATGGTGCGCGCCGCCGGGTGACGCGATCCCGGTAGGATCGCAATGTTCGTGAAGCAATCGGTGACGTGAAGGAGACAGGCTGATGTCCGGCCACTCTAAATGGGCTACGACGAAGCACAAGAAGGCCGTGATTGACGCCAAGCGTGGCAAGCTCTTCGCGAAGCTGATCAAGAACATCGAGGTCGCCGCCCGTGCGGGCGGTGCCGACGTGTCCGGCAACCCGACCCTCTTCGACGCCATCCAGAAGGCCAAGAAGAGCTCGGTGCCCAACAAGAACATCGACAGCGCGGTCAAGCGCGGTGCCGGTCTCGAGGCGGGCGGTGCCGACTACGAGACGATCATGTACGAGGGCTACGGGCCCAACGGTGTCGCGGTGCTCATCGAGTGCCTCACCGACAACCGCAACCGCGCCGCCTCCGACGTGCGTGTCGCCATGACGCGCAACGGCGGCTCCATGGCGGACCCGGGCTCGGTGTCGTACCTGTTCAACCGCAAGGGCGTCGTGATCGTCCCCAAGGGTGAGCTGGGCGAGGACGACGTGCTCGGCGCGGTGCTGGACGCCGGCGCGGAGGAGGTCAACGACCTCGGCGAGTCCTTCGAGGTGCTGAGCGAGGCCACCGACCTCGTCGCGGTGCGCTCGGCGCTGCAGGACGCCGGCATCGACTACGACTCCGCTGAGGCCAACTTCGTCCCCACCATGCAGGTGGAGCTCGACGAGGAGGGCGCCCGCAAGATCTTCAAGCTCATCGACGCGCTCGAGGACAGCGACGACGTGCAGAACGTCTTCGCCAACTTCGACGTCTCCGACGAGATCATGGAGAAGGTCGACGCCTGAGCCGTCCGGCAGGACGCACGGCGGGACGGCGGCCCGTGGGGATGACACACCCCCACCGGGCCGCCGTCGTTGTCGGTGGCACCCGATAGCCTCCGGGAACGGCTGAACGGCTGTCCGAGGGAGGGAGGGGCGCGGTGCGTGTGCTGGGCGTGGACCCGGGGCTGACCCGCTGCGGTGTCGGCGTGGTGGACGGGGTTCCGGGCAGGCCGCTGCGCATGGCGGGGGTCGGTGTCGTCCGCACCCCGGCGGACGCGGACATCGGCCATCGCCTCGTGCTGATCGAGCGCGGCATAGAGGCCTGGCTGGACGAGTACGCGCCCCAGGCGGTCGCCGTGGAACGGGTGTTCAGCCAGCACAACGTGCGCACCGTGATGGGCACCGCCCAGGCCAGCGCGGTCGCGATGCTGTGCGCCTCCCGCCGCGGGCTGCCGGTCCACCTGCACACCCCCAGCGAGGTCAAGGCAGCCGTCACCGGCAGCGGACGGGCCGACAAGGCCCAGGTCGGCGCCATGGTCACCCGGCTGCTGCGGCTCGACGCACCGCCCAAGCCCGCCGACGCCGCCGACGCACTGGCGCTCGCCATCTGCCACATCTGGCGCGGCACCGCGACCAACCGCCTCCAGCAGGCCGTCGCCCGAGTACGAACCCAGGAGCCCAGCACATGATCGCCTTCGTCAGCGGGCCGGTCGCCGCCCTCGCCCCCGACACGGCCGTGATCGAGGTCGGCGGCATCGGGATGGCCGTCCAGTGCTCCCCGGGCACCCTCGCCGCCCTGCGCCTGGGGGAGCCGGCCCGGCTCGCCACCTCCCTCGTGGTCCGCGAGGACTCCCTCACCCTGTACGGCTTCGCCGACGACGACGAGCGCCAGGTCTTCGAATTGCTCCAGACCGCCAGCGGCGTCGGCCCCCGCCTCGCCCAGGCCATGCTCGCCGTGCACAGCCCGGACACGCTGCGCACGGCCGTCGCCACCGGCGACGAGAAGGCCCTCACCGCCGTTCCGGGCATCGGCAAGAAGGGCGCCCAGCGCCTGCTGCTGGAGCTCAAGGACCGCCTCGGCGCCCCCGTCGGCGGAGCGGGCGCCGCACGTCCCGCGGTGGCCGCCGGGCCCGCCTCGTGGCGCGAGCAGCTGCACGCCGCGCTGATCGGCCTGGGCTACCAGCCGCGTGAGGCGGAGGAGGCCGTGGCCGCCGTGACGCCGCAGGCGGAGGCGAGCGCCGAGCCGCAGGTCGGGGCCCTGCTGCGGGCCGCCCTGCAGACCCTGAACCGAGCCCGCTGACCGTAGCCCGCCGAGCGTAAGGCGCACCGAAGTGAACTGGGACGACGAGTCCGTACCGACCACCGCCGACCGTCTTGTCGGCGCCGCCGCCGACGGCGAGGACCAGGCCGTCGAGGCGGCGCTGCGGCCCAAGGCGCTGGAGGAGTTCGTCGGCCAGGAGCGGGTCCGCGAGCAGCTCGACCTGGTGCTGAAGGCCGCCCGCCGGCGCGGCGGCACCGCGGACCACGTGCTGCTCTCCGGTGCCCCCGGGCTCGGCAAGACGACCCTGTCGATGATCATCGCGGCCGAGATGGGCGCCCCGATCCGCATCACCTCCGGCCCCGCCATCCAGCACGCCGGGGACCTCGCGGCGATCCTTTCCTCACTCGCCGAGGGCGAGGTGCTCTTCCTCGACGAGATCCACCGGATGTCCCGGCCCGCCGAGGAGATGCTGTACATGGCGATGGAGGACTTCCGGGTCGACGTCATCGTCGGCAAGGGTCCCGGCGCCACCGCCATCCCCCTCGAGCTGCCGCCGTTCACCCTGGTCGGCGCCACCACCCGGGCGGGACTGCTGCCGCCGCCGCTGCGCGACCGCTTCGGCTTCACCGGCCACATGGAGTTCTACGCCCCGGCCGAGCTGGAGCGGGTCATCCACCGTTCCGCGCGGCTGCTCGACGTCGACATCGAATCCGAGGGCGCCGCCGAGATCGCCGGCCGCTCCCGGGGCACCCCGCGTATCGCCAACCGACTCCTGCGCCGCGTAAGGGACTTCGCGCAGGTCAAGGCCGACGGCGTGATCACGCGCGAGGTCGCCGAGCGGGCGCTGGAGGTGTACGAGGTCGACGGGCGCGGCCTGGACCGGCTGGACCGCGCCGTGCTGCGCGCCCTGCTGGGGCTCTTCGGCGGCGGTCCGGTGGGGCTGTCGACACTGGCGGTCGCCGTGGGGGAGGAGCGGGAGACGGTGGAGGAGGTGGCCGAACCGTTCCTGGTGCGCGAGGGGCTGCTGGCGCGCACACCCCGTGGCCGGGTCGCCACTCCCGCCGCGTGGGCGCACCTCGGCCTCGTGCCGCCACAGGGCGGCGGACCCGGGCAAGACGGGCTGTTCGGCCCTTGACGGCGGGGAGACTCGCCGCCGCAGGAACCTCGGTGTAATGCTTGGCGTTGTTCCACCGGCGAACGAACGCTTAGACTCCGCCGACGTCGTCCCTCCGGGACCGACGCCACAATCCCGTAGACCAGGCCCCCAGCGGCCGTGCGAAGGATCGTCAAGACACCATGAATCTGGTTCAAATCCTGCCTTTCGTCCTGATCATCGGTGTCATGCTGCTGATGACCCGCTCCGCGAAGAACCGGCAGCGCCAGGCCACGCAGATGCGTGACCAGATGGCTCCCGGTTCGGGCATCCGGACGATCGGCGGCATGTACGCCGTCGTCAAGGAGGTCAACGAGGACACGGTCCTGCTGGAGCTGGCCGACGGCGTCCACGCGCACTTCGCCAAGAACGCCATCGCCGCGGTCCTCGACCAGGCCGAGTACGACCGCATCGTGCACGGCATCGACCCGGAGCCCGAACTCGAGGCGCACGGTGCCGAGGACGTCGACGACGTCGAGAAGGCCGACGCCGACGAGGCCGTCGACCTGAGCAAGTCCGCCGACGAGGCCGCGACCGAGAACGCCAAGACGGACGGCACCGACAAGAAGTAACGGCCCGCCCGGTACTTTTCCAGGGTCGGCAAGTCCGTACTACTCATCGTGCCGCTCCGCTGCGCGCAGGTCGCAGGGCGGTTGGACAGGGAGAATCGAGAAGGTGGCAGCACCGAAGAGGGGCCGTAGGCCCTCGGGGAGCCAGGGATACCCCGGGCGGGCGCTGGCAGTGATCCTGCTGGCCATCGTGGCGCTCACCGGAGGGATGTTCCTCTCCGGCCACACCACCCCCCGGCTGGGCATCGACCTCGCCGGCGGTACGAGCATCACGTTGACGGCCAAGAGCGACCAGGTCGGCGCGATCAACAAGACCAACATGGAGACCGCCAAGTCGATCATCGACCGGCGTGTCAACGGTCTGGGTGTCTCGGAAGCCGAAAGCCAGATCCAGGGCGACCGGAACATCATCGTCAACATCCCCAAGGGCACCAACGCCGCGCAGGCCGAGCAGCAGGTCGGCACCACCGCCCAGCTCTACTTCCGGCCCGTGCTCGCCGAGGTGGCCAACACCCCGGCGACCCCGGCCTCGCCGAGCGGCAGCCCCTCGGGCTCGCCCTCCTCCCCGGCATCGCCGTCCGCGAGCGCCTCGACCGGCGCCAAGGTCTCCGGTTCCCCGTCCGCGAGCGCCTCGACGCAGGGCCGCGCCGTCACCGACGCGCTGAAGGCCTCGTCGACGCCGTCCGCCCCCGCCTCGGGCGCGCCCTCGCCGAACCCGTCGCCCTCGGCGAGCACCGCGGCCCCGGGCAGCGCGCTGGACACCTCCATCCCCGAGGAACTGCAGGCGAAGCTCGCCGCGCTGGACTGCTCCGACGCGAAGACGCGCGCCAACCTGAACCTCAAGGCCAAGCCGACGGACAAGATCGTCGCGTGCAACCAGGACGGCACCGCCAAGTACGCCCTCGGCCCCGCCGCGGTGGACGGCAAGAACGTCAGCAAGGCCGCCGCGCAGTTCGACACCCAGGGCGGCAACGGCTGGGTCGTCACCCTGAACTTCGACGGCGCCGGCTCCAAGGCCTTCTCGAAGATCACCTCGCAGCTCTCCCAGCAGCAGCCGCCGAACAACCAGTTCGCGATCGTGCTGGACAACGAGGTCGTCTCCGCCCCCTCGGTGAACCAGACCCTGAGCGGCAGCGCCGAGATCTACGGCAGCTTCACCCAGGAGAGCTCGGAGGAGCTCGCCAACGTCCTGTCCTACGGCTCCCTGCCGCTGACCTTCGACAAGTCGGACGTCACCAAGGTGTCGGCGGCGGTCGGCGGCGAGCAGCTGCACGGCGGTCTCATCGCCGGCGGCGTCGGCCTCGCCCTGGTCGTGCTCTACCTGGTCGCCTACTACCGCGGCCTGAGCTTCGTGGCGATCCTGAGCCTCATCGTCTCGGCGATCCTCACCTACGAGATCATGACGCTGCTCGGCCCGGCCATCGGCTTCGCGCTGAACCTGCCCGCGGTCTGCGGCGCCATCGTCGCCATCGGCATCACCGCCGACTCGTTCATCGTCTTCTTCGAACGCATCCGTGACGAGCTGCGCGAGGGCCGCTCCCTGCAGCCGGCCGTCGCCCGCGGCTGGCCGCGCGCCCGCCGCACGATCCTCGTCTCGGACTTCGTGTCGTTCCTGTCCGCCGCCGTGCTCTTCGTCGTCTCGGTCGGCAAGGTGCAGGGCTTCGCGTTCACCCTCGGCCTGACGACGCTGCTCGACGTGGCCGTGGTGTTCCTCTTCACCAAGCCGCTGATGACGATCCTGGCCCGCAAGAAGTTCTACGCCGGCGGACACCCCTGGTCCGGGCTCGACCCGCGTGCCCTGGGCGTCAACCCCCCGCTGCGCCGCACCCGCCGCCCCGCGGCCCGTACCGACGTCAAGGAGGCCTGATGTCCCGGCTCGGTAACCTCGGGCACCGCCTGCACCGAGGCGAGATCTCCTACGACTTCGTCGGCCACCGCAAGCTCTGGTACGGCGTCTCGGTCCTCATCACCATCGCGGCGATCGTCGGTCTCGCCGTGAACGGACTCAAGCTCGGCATCGAGTTCTCCGGCGGCGCGGTCTTCACCACCCCGAAGACCGAGATGTCGGTCAGCCAGGTCCAGGAGAAGGTCGCCGACAACACCGGCGGCCACCAGGCCATCGTGCAGAAGCTCGGCTCCGGCGCCGTCCGCATCCAGATCAGCGACATCTCGCTCAACGAGGCGAAGGAGATCCAGGGCGAGATCGCCACGGATCTCAACGTCAAGGCGAACGACATCGACCCGCAGATCATCGGTCCGAGCTGGGGCGACGAGATCTCCAAGAAGGCCTTCCAGGGCCTGGTGATCTTCATGGTCCTGGTGACGATCTACCTGGCGATCGCCTTCGAGTGGCGCAAGGCCGTGGCGGCCCTGATCGCCCTCATCCACGACCTCACGATCACCATCGGCGTGTACGCGATCGTGGGCTTCGAGGTCACGCCCGGCACGGTGATCGGTCTGCTGACCGTCCTCGGCTACTCCCTCTACGACACCGTCGTCGTCTTCGACGGTCTGAAGGAGTCCACCAAGGACATCACCAAGCAGAACCGCTACACGTACAGCGAGCTGGCCAACCGCAGCCTCAACCAGACCCTGGTGCGTTCGATCAACACCACGGTCGTGGCGCTGCTGCCGGTGGCGGGCCTGCTCTTCGTCGGTGGCGGCCTGCTCGGCGCCGGCATGCTCAACGACATCGCCCTGTCGCTCTTCGTCGGCCTCACCGCCGGTGCGTACTCCTCGATCTTCATCGCGACCCCGCTGGTCGCGGACCTCAAGGAGCGCGACCCGCAGATGAAGGCGCTGCGCAAGCGCGTGCTCGCCAAGCGCGCCGCCGACGCCCGCCGTGGCGGCGACGCCGAGGACGAGGCGCAGGACGCGTCCCCCGCGGACGGGGACGCGGACGGCGAGTCGGACGAGGACGCCCACGCGGGCGCCGTCGTCGGCAGTCAGCGCAACCAGCCGGCCCGCAACAACCGCGGCCGCAACCGTCCCTCCGGCAAGCGCCGCTGAGGACGCGGCGGACGACGGACGAGACACAGCGGACGAGCACCGAGGAACACAGCCGATGACCACGACGGACGCCACCCCGGAGGGGCTGCGCAGCCTGCTGCTCAGCCGTATCCGGGACGTGCCCGACCACCCCAGGCCGGGAGTGATGTTCAAGGACATCACCCCGCTGCTGGCCGATCCCGCGGCGTTCAACGCGCTGATCGACGCCCTGGCCGGACTCTGCGTCCGGCACGGCGCCGACAAGGTCGTCGGCCTCGAGGCGCGCGGGTTCATCCTCGCCGCCCCGGCAGCCGCCCGCGCAGGGCTCGGGTTCGTGCCCGTGCGCAAGGCGGGCAAGCTGCCCGGGCAGACGCTGGGACAGGCGTACGAGCTGGAGTACGGCACCGCCGAGATCGAGGTCCACCAGGACGCCTTCTCGGCCGGTGACCGGGTCCTGGTCATCGACGACGTGCTCGCCACCGGCGGTACGGCCCAGGCGTCCCTGGAGCTGATCCGCCGTACCGGCGCCGAGGTCGCGGGTGTCGCGGTCCTCCTGGAGCTGGGCTTCCTCGGCGGCCGCGCCCGCCTCGCCCCGTCCCTCGCCGGCGCCCCTCTGGAGGCGCTGATCGCCGTCTGAGCCACTGGCTCGCCGGAGGCGGGCTCCCGGGCCGCGGAAGCGGTTCGGGAGCCCGCCTCCGGGCGTTGCGGGGGGTCCACGGGGCGGACGGGACGCGGTGCACCCGCTCAGATCGCTACCATGGTGTCTCGGAACTTCCCTCCTCGCCCGTCTTCCGGCCGGGAGGGGACCAGAAGGAGTGCCCTTGCAAGAAGAGGCCAGGCAGGCTCAGCCGATGACCGCCGAAGACGGGAAGAAGCAGGCGGCTTCCCTCTCCACGGCTCCTCCCGTCGCGCCCGCCGCACCGGCCGCACCCGCGGAGGGCAAGGCCGCCAAGCCCGCTCCCGCCGCCCCCGCGACCCCGGCCGCCCGGCCCGTACGCACTCCCGGGAGCGTGGCCCCCAACCGGCCCGCCACCTCGTCCAACCGCGTCCGCGCCCGCCTCGCCCGGCTCGGTGTGCAGCGCTCCAGCCCGTACAACCCCGTCCTGGAGCCCCTGCTGCGCATAGTGCGCAGCAACGACCCCAAGGGCGACCCGTCGCAGCTGCGCCAGATCGAGCGCGCCTACCAGGTCGCCGAGCGGTGGCACCGGGGACAGAAGCGCAAGAGCGGCGACCCGTACATCACGCACCCGCTCGCGGTCACCACGATCCTGGCCGAGCTGGGCATGGACCCGGCGACACTGATGGCCGGGCTGCTGCACGACACCGTCGAGGACACCGAGTACGGCCTCGACGCGCTGCGCCGCGACTTCGGCGACTCCGTCGCCCTGCTGGTGGACGGCGTCACCAAGCTGGACAAGGTCAAGTTCGGCGAGGCCGCGCAGGCCGAGACGGTGCGCAAGATGGTCGTCGCCATGGCGAAGGACCCGCGCGTGCTGGTCATCAAGCTCGCCGACCGCCTGCACAACATGCGCACCATGCGCTACCTCAAGCGGGAGAAGCAGGAGAAGAAGGCCCGCGAGACGCTGGAGATCTACGCCCCGCTGGCGCACCGGCTGGGCATGAACACCATCAAGTGGGAGCTGGAGGACCTCGCCTTCGCGATCCTCTACCCCAAGATGTACGACGAGATCGTCCGGCTGGTCGCCGAGCGCGCCCCCAAGCGGGACGAGTACCTGGCGGTCGTCACCGACCAGGTGCAGCAGGACCTGCGCGCCGCCCGCATCAAGGCGACCGTCACGGGCCGCCCCAAGCACTACTACAGCGTCTACCAGAAGATGATCGTGCGGGGCCGGGACTTCGCCGAGATCTACGACCTGGTGGGCATCCGCGTCCTCGTCGACACCGTCCGCGACTGCTACGCGGCGCTGGGCACCATCCACGCGCGGTGGAACCCGGTGCCGGGGCGGTTCAAGGACTACATCGCGATGCCCAAGTTCAACATGTACCAGTCGCTCCACACGACGGTCATCGGGCCCAGCGGCAAGCCGGTCGAGATCCAGATCCGCACCTTCGACATGCACCGCCGCGCCGAGTACGGCATCGCGGCGCACTGGAAGTACAAGCAGGAGGCCGTCGCCGGCGCCTCCAAGGTGCGTACCGACAGCCCGAAGTCCGCCAAGAAGGACGACGCCGTCAACGACATGGCGTGGCTGCGGCAGTTGCTCGACTGGCAGAAGGAGACGGAGGACCCGGGCGAGTTCCTGGAGTCGCTGCGCTTCGACCTGTCCCGCAACGAGGTCTTCGTCTTCACCCCCAAGGGTGATGTCATCGCGCTGCCCGCCGGCGCGACCCCCGTCGACTTCGCGTACGCCGTCCACACCGAGGTCGGGCACCGCACGATAGGGGCGCGGGTCAACGGCCGCCTGGTGCCGCTGGAGTCGACCCTCGACAACGGCGACACGGTGGAGGTCTTCACCTCCAAGGCGGCGGGCGCCGGCCCGTCCCGCGACTGGCTCGGCTTCGTCAAGTCCCCGCGCGCCCGCAACAAGATCCGCGCCTGGTTCTCCAAGGAGCGCCGCGAGGAGGCCGTCGAGCAGGGCAAGGAAGCCATCGCCCGCGCGATGCGCAAGCAGAACCTGCCGATCCAGCGGGTGCTCACCGGCGACTCCCTGGTCACCCTCGCCCACGAGATGCGCTACCCCGACATCTCCGCGCTCTACGCGGCGATCGGCGAGGGGCACATCACCGCGCAGTCCGTCGTGCACAAGCTCGTCGAGGCACTGGGCGGCGAGGAGGGCGCGACCGAGGACATCGCCGAGATCACGACCCCCTCGCGCAGCCGCACCAAGCGGCGCTCGGCCGCCGACCCCGGTGTGATCGTCAAGGGCGAGAAGGACGTCTGGGTCAAGCTGTCCCGCTGCTGCACCCCGGTGCCGGGCGACCCGATCATCGGCTTCGTCACCCGCGGCAACGGCGTCTCCGTGCACCGGGCCGACTGCGTGAACGTCGAGTCGCTCTCGCAGCAGCCCGAGCGGATCATCGACGTCGAGTGGGCACCGACCCAGTCCTCGGTCTTCCTGGTCGCCATCCAGGTCGAGGCGCTGGACCGGTCCCGGTTGCTGTCGGACGTCACACGCGTCCTGTCCGACCAGCACGTCAACATCCTGTCCGCCGCCGTGCAGACCTCCCGCGACCGGGTGGCCACCTCGCGCTTCACCTTCGAGATGGGCGACCCCAAGCACCTCGGGCACGTCCTGAAGGCCGTACGCGGCGTCGAGGGCGTCTACGACGTCTACCGCGTGACGTCGGCGCGCCAGCGCTGACGCAGACACGGCGAAGGGCCCGTACGCCTCGCGTACGGGCCCTTCGCCGTGGTCCGGGTGAAGCCGGGGCGGGACTCAGCCGCCGAACTCGTCCAGCGACTTGAGGGCCTGGTCGAGCAGCGCCTGGCGCCCGTCCAGCTCCCGCTGCAGCTTGTCGGCCCTGGAGTTGTTGCCCGCCGCCCGCGCCGTCTCGATCTGCTCACGCAGCTTGTCGACGGCCGCCTGCAGCTGCCCGGTCAGGCCCGCGGCACGCGCCCTCGCCTCGGGGTTGGTGCGGCGCCACTCGGACTCCTCGGCCTCCTGGATCGCGCGCTCCACCGCGTGCATACGGCCCTCGATGCGCGGCCGGGCGTCGCGCGGCACGTGGCCGATGGCCTCCCAGCGCTCGTTGATGCCGCGGAAGGCCGCGCGCGCCGCCTTCAGGTCGGTGACCGGGAGCAGCTTCTCGGCCTCGATGGCCAGCTCCTCCTTCAGCGTGAGGTTCTCGCGCTGCTCGGTGTCGCGCTCGGCGAAGACCTCGGAGCGGGCCGCGAAGAAGACGTCCTGGGCGCCGCGGAAGCGGTTCCACAGGTCGTCCTCCGCCTCGCGCTGGGCGCGGCCGGCGGCCTTCCAGTCGGTCATCAGCTCGCGGTAGCGCGCCGCCGTCGGGCCCCAGTCGGTGGAGCCGGAGAGCGCCTGCGCCTCCTCCACCAGCTTCTCCTTGCGGCGGCGGGCGTCCTCGCGCTGCGCGTCGAGCGCCGCGAAGTGGGCCTTGCGCCGCTTGGAGAAGACCGAACGGGCGTGGCTGAAGCGGTGCCACAGCTCGTCGTCGGTCTTGCGGTCCAGCCGGGGCAGGCCCTTCCAGATGTCGACCAGGGCGCGCAGCCGCTCGCCGGCGGCCCGCCACTGCTCGCTCTGCGCCAGCTGCTCGGCCTCGGTGACCAGGTCGTCCTTGGCCGTCCTGGCCTCCTCCGAGGCCTTGGCCTTGGCGACCTTGCGCTCCTCGCGGCGCGCGTCGACCTGCTCGGTCAGCGCGTCCAGCCGCTTGGCCAGCGCGGCCAGGTCGCCCACGGCGTGCGCCTCGGTCACCGCGGCGCGCAGGTGCTCGATGGCGGTCAACGCGTCCTTGGGGGCCAGGTCGGTGGTCTTCACCCGGCGTTCGAGGAGGCCGATCTCGACGACGAGGCCCTCGTATTTCCGCTCGAAGTAGGCCAGCGCCTCCTCAGGGGAGCCTGCCTGCCACGAGCCGACTTCGCGCTCGCCATCGGCCGTACGCACGTACACGGTCCCCGTCTCGTCGACGCGGCCCCACGGGTCGCTGCTCACAGCGCCTCCTCCACGTGATGCCCGGCCGTCGCACGGCTCGCGGGCATCGTCCACAGTTCCATTCGGCCGGGCCGTGCCCAGGCCGGTCCGACGGTCCGCTCACATCCATGGTGCAGCCGTCGGAGCAGGCACCCTACACAACGCCAACATAGGCGACCGGTGCCCCGGCTGTCCGCATCCCGCACCCGCGAAATTAACCCGCGGGTGCGGGACGCGGCGGTCAGGACTTCCCGACCGTCGCCTTGTTGATCACCACGGTGGCGTTCGGGGCACCGTCACCGGCGCCGGTCGACTCGCCCGCGGCGGAGATCTTGTCCAGCACCTTCATGCCGGCCGCGCTGATCGTCCCGAACGGGGTGTAGTTCGGCGGCAGCGGGCTGTCCTTGTAGACCAGGAAGAACTGGCTTCCGCCGGTGTGCGCCTGTCCGGTGTTGGCCATGGCCACCGTGCCCGCCGGGTACGTACCGCCGGCGATCTCCTTCGCCTTCAGGTTCTCGTCCGGGATGGTGTAGCCCGGACCGCCCGTGCCCTGGCCCGTCGGGTCGCCGCACTGCAGCACGTAGATGCCGCTGGTGGTGAGCCGGTGGCACTTGGTGTGGTCGAAGTAGCCCTTGCCGGCCAGGAACGCGAAGGAGTTGACCGTGTGCGGGGCGTTCTTCGCGTCGAGGTCCAGCGCGATGTCGCCGCAGGTCGTCTGGAGCGCGAGGGTGTACTTCGCCGCGGTGTCGACGGTGACCGCGGGCTCCTTCTTCCACTGCTCCGTGCCGGGGCTGCCCTCGGCCGGCTTGGTGCAGGGGTCGGGCGCCTTGCTCGGCTCCGCGGGGGTGGGGGAGGCGTCCGCGGAAGCGGCGTCGTCCTTCTTGGCGTCCGGGCTGAAGGCGCCGGCCGCCCAGGCCGTGGCGCCCGCCGCCAGGACGACCGCGAGCACGGCGGCGACCACCGCGTTGCGCCGCACGGTCTTGCGTTGGGCCTGCACACGGCGCTCGTGCTGCCGCTCGAACTTGTCCCGGGCGAGCTGGCGCCGCCGCTGATCCTTGGTGACCACTGAGCCGTCTCCCGATGCCTTCTGCTCGTCGCGTCCGAATGTGAGTACGCCGCCGATCTTCGCGCCCGGCGCACCCCTCAGTCCAGCGACGTTACTGGTTCGCGATGGCCGCGTTCCCGCCGGTAGGCTCGTGGGGCCGCCATCGTGCGGTACGACCTGCCGAGAACGACAGCCGACAGAAGGACGAACGTGCTCATTGCCGGGTTCCCCGCCGGGGCCTGGGGCACCAACTGCTACGTGGTCGCCCCCGCCGCCGGTGAGGAGTGCGTGATCATCGACCCGGGCCACGAAGCGGCCCAGGGCGTCGAGGACACGCTCGCCAAACACCGTCTCAAGCCCGTCGCCGTCATCCTCACCCACGGCCATCTCGACCACACGGCATCGGTCGTCCCGGTCTGCGGGGCCCACGGCGTCCCGGCCTGGATCCACCCCCGGGACCGCTACATGCTCAACGATCCCGAGAAGGCCCTCGGCCGCTCGATCGGCGCGCAGCTGCTCGGCGGGCTCACCATCGGCGAGCCCGACGACCTGAAGGAGCTCACCGACGGCAGCACGCTGGCGCTCGCCGGTCTCGAGCTGTCCGTGGCGCACGCGCCCGGCCATACCGAGGGGTCGGTGACGTTCAGGCTCCCGGAGACGGCCGAGATCCCCTCGGTGTTCTTCTCGGGCGACCTGCTGTTCGCCGGCTCCGTAGGCCGCACCGATCTGCCCGGCGGTTCCATGGACGAGCTGTACGTGTCGCTGGCCCGTGTGTGCCTGCCGCTCGACGACTCGACCGTGGTGCTGTCCGGCCACGGACCCCAGACGACCATCGGCCGTGAGCGCGCCACCAATCCGTATCTGGCGGAGGTGGCCCGCGGCCTCGGAGGGGACGACCACCCGTCCCCTCCGCGACGAGGAATGTGACGAGAGACCTCCCAGTGAGCACCTTCCAGGCCCCCAAGGGCACCTATGACCTCCTGCCGCCCGATTCCGCCGTGTTCCTGGCGGTCCGCGAGGCGCTCTCCGCGCCGCTGCGGCGGGCCGGCTACGGCTACGTCGAGACCCCCGGCTTCGAGCAGGTCGAGCTCTTCTCCCGCGGTGTCGGCGAGTCCACCGACATCGTGACCAAGGAGATGTACACCCTCACGACCAAGGGCGGTACGGAGCTGGCGCTGCGCCCCGAGGGCACCGCCTCCGTGCTGCGCGCCGCGCTGGAGGCCAACCTGCACAAGGCCGGCAATCTGCCGGTCAAGCTCTGGTACTCCGGCTCGTACTACCGCTACGAGCGGCCGCAGGCCGGGCGCTACCGGCACTTCTCCCAGGTCGGTGCCGAGGCGATCGGCGCCGAGGACCCGGCGCTGGACGCCGAGTTGATCATCCTGGCGGTGGACGCCTACCGCTCGCTCGGGCTGCGCACCTTCCGCCTGCTGCTCAACTCGCTGGGCGACCGCGAGTGCCGTCCGGTCTACCGGGCCGCCCTCCAGGACTTCCTGCGCGGCCTCGACCTCGACGAGGACACCCGCCGGCGGATCGAGATCAACCCGCTGCGCGTCCTGGACGACAAGCGCGAGAGCGTACAGAAGCAGCTCGTCGGCGCGCCCATGATGCGCGATCACCTCTGCGAAGGGTGCAAGGCGTACCACGAGCAGGTGCGCGAGCTGCTGACGGCGGCGGGCGTGGAGTTCGAGGACGACCCCAAGCTGGTGCGCGGTCTGGACTACTACACCCGCACCACCTTCGAGTTCGTCCACGACGGCCTCGGCTCGCAGTCCGCGGTCGGCGGCGGCGGCCGCTACGACGGCCTGTCCGAGATGATCGGCGGCCCCGAGCTGCCGTCGGTGGGCTGGGCGCTGGGTGTGGACCGTACGGTGCTGGCCCTCAAGGCCGAGGGGATCGAGCTGGAACTGCCCGCGCCCACGCAGGTGTTCGCGGTGCCGATGGGCGAGGAGGCGCGCCGGGTGCTGTTCGGTGCCGTCACCGAGTTGCGCCGGGCGGGTGTCGCCACGGACTTCGCCTTCGGCGGCAAGGGCCTGAAGAACGCGATGAAGTCCGCCAACCGCTCGGGTGCGCGTCTCGCGATCGTCGCCGGCGAGCGCGACCTCGCCGAGGGCGTCGTGCAGGTCAAGGACCTGGAGAGCGGCGAGCAGAGCGCGGTGCCGCTCGACGGTGTCGTCGAGGCCGTGCGCGAGCGGCTCGCCTGAACCGTACGCGGTGACGCGGCCGGCCGGTGGGTGCTCCCGCCGGCCGGCCGCGCCGTCGGCGCGTCGGCCCCCGGCCACGGGTCGGTCGGCGGCCCCGAGCTGGAACTGCCCGCGCCCACGCAGGTGTTCGCGGTGCCGATGGGCGAGGAGGCGCGCCGGGTGCTGTTCGGTGCCGTCACCGAGTTGCGCCGGGCGGGTGTCGCCACGGACTTCGCCTTCGGCGGCAAGGGCCTGAAGAACGCGATGAAGTCCGCCAACCGCTCGGGTGCGCGTCTCGCGATCGTCGCCGGCGAGCCCGGCCACGGGTCAGTCGGGGCGGCCCCGCTCGATCCACCGGGCGATCCGCTCGGGCCGCATCGGCCGGCCGAAGTACCAGCCCTGGCCCCAGTCGCAGCCCAGTGAGCGCAGCCGCCGGGCGTGCTGCGAGTTCTCCACACCCTCGGCGGTGACCGTGAGTCCGAGCGCGTGCGCCAGGGACACCAGTCCGCCGACGATGCGCCAGCCGACCGGGTCGTCCGTCCCGGCGCGGTGGGGGTCCGTGACGAAGGCTCCGGCGATCTTGAGTCCGGACACCGGGAGATCCCTCAGATAGGCGAGGTTCGACCAGCCGGTGCCGAAGTCGTCGACGGCCAGGGAGACCCCGGCGTCGGCGATCGCCTGCAGGGCGCGCAGCGACTCGTCCTCGGGTCCGATCACCGCGCTCTCGGTGATCTCCAGCTCCAGCCGCCCGGGTTCGAGGCCCGTGCTGTCCAGGATCGACGTGACGTCGTGCACCAGGCCTGGGTTGCGGATCTGGCGGACCGCCAGGTTGACGTTGATCTGCGGAGCGGCCTCCCCGTAGCGCCGCACCCAGGCGGCCGCCTGCCCGACCGCGCGTTCCAGGATCCAGCGGCCCAGCGGCATGATCAGCCCGGTCTCCTCCGCCGTCCCCACGAACTCGTCCGGGCCCAGCACCCCGAACTCGGGGTGACGCCACCGCACCAGGGCCTCCACCGCCACCAGGGAGCCGTCGGCGAGAGAGCAGAGCGGCTGGTAGTCGACGAAGAACTCCCCGCGGTCCAGCGCCACCGGCAGTCGTACGGAGATGGCATAGCGGCTCACGGCGCGCGCGTTGTGCGTGGGGTCGAAGAGCGTCCAGCGGCCCCGTCCGGCCTCCTTGGAGCGGTACAGCGTCAGATCCGCCGCCCGCACCGCCGCACCCGGGGTCGTGGCGGCGATCCGCTGCGCCAGCACCCCGACGCTCGCGCCGATCGTCAGCTGCTGGTCGCCCACGAGGAAGGGCCGCGCGAGCGTGGTCAGGACGAGCTTGGCGACCGCCACCGCCTCCTGGTCGCCCCGGCACTCCTCCAGCAGCACCACGAACTCGTCCCCGCCCAGCCGGGCCACCAGGTGCCCGAGCGGGGCGAGCGCGGCGTCCAGCCGCTCCGCCACCGCCGTCAGCAACTGGTCCCCGGTCTCGTGGCCGAGGCTGTCGTTGACGACCTTGAAGCCGTCGAGGTCGACGTAGCACAGGCCGAAGCGCGCGTCGGGCGGCGGCTGCTCGAACAGGCCCTCCAGCCGCTCGAAGAACGCGGTGCGGTTGGGCAGCCCGGTCAGCGGGTCGTGGGTGGCCTGGTGGCGCAGCCGCTCCTGGAGCCGGTAGCGGTCGGTGATGTCCTCGACCATCGCCACCTGGTAGCGGGGTTCCCCGTGCTCGTCGCGGATCAGCGAGACGGTCAGGTGCGTCCACACCACCTCGCCGTCGCGCCGGTAGTACGGCTTGTCGCACTGGAACCGCTCGCGGCGCCCTCTGACCAGGTCCTCGTACGCCTCCCACACGCCCGGGGCGTCCTCGGGGTGCACCAGCTCGGTGACCCGGCGGCCCCACAGGTCCTCGGGGCGGGCCCCGAGCAGCTCCCGCAGCGCCTGGTTGAACTGCACGATCGTCCCGTCCACGTCGGCGATGCCGATGCCGATGGCGGCGTGCTCGAACAGCGCGCGGAAGCGGGCCTCCGAGGCGTTCCTGGCCCGCTCGGCGTCCTCACGGGCCCGGAACGCGGCACGCTGGATCGCCTCCTGCTCGCGCAGGGTGCGCTCGCGCAGCGCGGCCGCCCAGCCGGAGGCGAAGGCGCCGGCCACGGCCGGCACCCGCTCGGGACCGGCCGGCTGGATCTGCAGCAGCGCCACGGCGGCCGCCAGGATCTCCGGGTCGGTGAAGTGGGCCTCCACCAGCAGCGTGCCGGCCTGTTCCGCGAGGGCGGTGTCGCACGTCCGGTCGCCGAGCGCCCGGCGGAGCAGGTCCGCCGTCGTGGCCGCCACCCGGCGCAGGGTCTGCGGGGGCAGTGCGAGCCCCGGTCCGGAGCGCAGCAGGTGCGACCAGGCGTCCGTGAAGTCCGGGGCGGGGCCCGCGACGGCCGACGGCGACTCCCTCACGGCCGCCGCCCCACGCCGGCCAGACCCGACATCTGCTCGGGGTGGGGCCCCACGGACTCCGGGTCCTCCGGTCGCCACTCGGACAGCCAGACCAGCCCCGGCGGCAGGAGTTCCCAGCCGTCGAAGAAGGCCGCCACGTCCGTTCTGGTCCGCATGACCAGCGGTGTCGTGGTGCGCCGGGCGTACAGCTCCGCCAGCGAGTCCGCCTGCCGGGGGCGGCTCTCCCGGGAGGCGTGGGTGAGCACCAGGTGGCTGCCGGGCGGCACGGCGTCGCGCAGCGCGCCCACGATCTTGCGGGGGTCCTCGGCGTCGGTGACGAAGTGGAGCATCGCCACCAGCAGCACGCCCACCGGCTCCCCGGGCGCGAGCAGGTCGGTGACCTCGGGCCGGGAGAGCAGGTCGCCGGTGTCGGTCATGTCGGCCATCACCATGGCGCTGAGCGGGTCGTCCTGGAGCATCAGACGGCTGTGCGCCACCGCGATCGGGTCCATGTCCACGTACACCACGCGCGCCCGCGGGTGGACGGCCCGTGCGACCTCGTGCACGGCGCCGAAGGTCGGGATCCCGGAGCCGATGTCGAGGAAGCGGGTGATGCCCAGGGCGGCGAGGTGCTGGACCGCGCGGCGCAGGAAGGCGCGGTTGGCACGCATGATCACCGGCAGGTCGGGCCAGAGCGCCATGGCCTGGCGCGCCATGTCGCGATCGGCCTCGAAGTTGTGGGAACCGCCCAGGTAGTAGTCGTAGACCCGGGCGGCGTTGGGCGTCTCCACGTCCGTCCCTGCGGGCACCCACTCGGGTCGACGCATGGGGCACCTCTCCCCGTCGGGGTGAATCCTCGGATGTACGGGTCCACTCAGAATCCTATATGCCCCATATCCACGCATTTTTGGTGAGCGTGGTTCTCGACGAAGGCAGCCACGGTCTGCTAGCACAGCGTGAGGGAGTGCGTACGTACGGCACGCTAAATCAGCCCTCACGTCCGGCCGTTGTCGCTCGAGCGGGTGACACGGCACCATGGGACCCGGCACTTCCGGCGGGTCCGACCCGTTGGGCAGTGCGGCACATCCCCCACCCCACGGAAACGGCGACATGGTGACTACGGCGGTTGACACGGCTCGCACCGACAGCGGTAGCCAGGAGTCCGCGGACGGACTCATCGGCGCGGGCAGGGCCTTCACCTGGCTGCTCGTGGTCTGCGGTGCGCTCGGCCTGCTCGCCTCGTGGGTCATCACGATCGACAAGTTCAAGCTGCTGGAGGACCCGAACTTCGTCCCCGGCTGCAGCCTGAACCCGATCATCTCCTGCGGCAACATCATGAAGAGCGAGCAGGCGCACGCCTTCGGCTTCCCCAACCCGATGATCGGCATGGTCGCCTACCCCGTCGTCATCGCCCTCGCCGCGGGGATGCTCGCCGGCGCCCGCTACCGCCGCTGGTTCTGGCTCGGACTGCAGGGCGGCACGCTCTTCGGCGTCGGCTTCGTGACGTGGCTGCAGTACCAGTCGCTGTACAACATCGGCTCGCTGTGCCTGTGGTGCTCGCTGGCCTGGGTCGTCACCATCGCGCTGTTCTGGTACACCCTCGTCCACAACCTCAAGCACGAGATCATCCCGGCGCCCGCCCGGGTCCGGGACCTGGTCCTGGAGTTCCACTGGGTCGTCCCCGTCCTCTGGTACGGCGCGATCGCGGTGGCGATCCTGACCCGCTGGTGGACGTACTGGAGCACCCTGATCTGACGGCGGCGCCGCGCTGTCGGTGCGGTGACATAGGCTTCCTTGCCGTGGAGCCCGACCTGTTCACCGCCGCCGCAGAGGAACGCCAGTCGAGGGAGCCCGGAGGCAGCCCCCTGGCCGTACGGATGCGCCCCCGCACCCTCGACGAGGTCGTGGGGCAGGGCCATCTGCTCCGCCCGGGGTCGCCGCTGCGGCGCCTGGTGGGCGAGGGCGGCGGAGGACCGGCGGGACCGTCCTCGGTGATCCTCTGGGGCCCGCCGGGCATCGGCAAGACGACCCTGGCCTACGTGGTCAGCCACGCCACCAACAAGCGCTTCGTCGAGCTGTCGGCGATCACCGCGGGCGTCAAGGAGGTCCGCGCGGTCATCGAGAGCGCCAAGCGCGAGTCCGGCGGCTACGGACGCGACACCGTGCTCTTCCTGGACGAGATCCACCGGTTCAGCAAGGCCCAGCAGGACTCCCTGCTCCCCGCCGTCGAGAACCGCTGGGTCACCCTGATCGCGGCCACCACCGAGAACCCGTACTTCTCGATCATCTCCCCGCTGCTGTCCCGGTCCCTGCTGCTCACCCTGGAGCCGCTGACCGACGACGACCTGCGCGGGCTGCTGCGCCGGGCGATCACCGACGAGCGCGGCCTGAAGGGCGCGGTCGCCCTGCCGGGGGACACCGAGGAGCATCTGCTGCGGATCGCCGGCGGGGACGCCCGCCGGGCGCTGACGGCGCTGGAGGCGGGGGCGGGCGCGGCCCTGGCCAAGGGCGAGCCGGAGATCTCCCTGAGCACCCTCGAGGAGACCGTCGACCGTGCCGCCGTGAAGTACGACCGCGACGGCGACCAGCACTACGACGTGGCCAGCGCGCTGATCAAGTCCATCCGCGGCTCGGACGTGGACGCCGCGCTGCACTACCTGGCCCGCATGATCGAGGCCGGGGAGGACCCGCGGTTCATCGCCCGCCGGCTGATGATCTCCGCCAGCGAGGACATCGGGCTCGCGGACCCGACCGCGCTGCCCACGGCGGTCGCCGCGGCCCAGGCGGTGGCGATGATCGGCTTCCCGGAGGCCGCGCTCACCCTCAGCCACGCCACGATCGCGCTCGCCCTGGCCCCCAAGTCCAACGCGGCGACGACGGCCATCGGGGCCGCCCTCGCCGACGTGCGGGCGGGCAAGGCCGGTCCGGTCCCGTCCCATCTGCGCGACAGCCACTACAAGGGCGCCGCCAAGCTCGGCCACGGCACGGGCTACCAGTACCCGCACGATCTGCCCGGCGCCATCGCCGCCCAGCAGTACGCACCGGACGAGATCCACGGCCGGCGCTACTACGAGCCGACCCGCTACGGGGCCGAGGCCCGCTACGCCGACGTGCTGGAGCGGGTCAGGGGGCGTCTGGCGGGGGAGTAGCGCGAAGCGCCTGGTGTCAGAGGTCCTGTGCGGCCGCCGCCTCCTGCGCGGCGTCGAAGAGCGCGTGCATGGCCCGGTGCAGGTCGGTGTGGCCCCGTACCGGCTCCGGGAACTCGAAGCGGGCGTCGAAGACGCCGTCCTCGCCGGTGAAGCGCACCCGCAGCCCGAAGCGGTCCAGGGCGAGCGGCACCGCGGCGGCCGGGATGCCGCGGCAGGCGCCGGCGCCGCCGGCGAGGGCGCACAGCCAGCCCACCTGGTCGGCGTGGGCGGCCGCGAGGTGCTGCAGCAATTCCGCCTCGTGGTCGACGAGCGGGTCGGGGCGGGCGGCGGCGAACTCGTCCGGCTCCACCTGCTCCGCGCCCCACAGGTCGTCCAGCGAGGCCTCGCCGACCTCCAGCCGCAGCCGCACCTTCCCGGCCGGGGCCGGCAGGTCGCGCGCGACGGTGACCCAGCCCGCGATCCAGGCGCGGCCGCGGATGCGCCCGGGCACGGCGACCGGGGCGACGTCAGTGATGTCGAGCACAGCCGTGAGGTCGTCGTCCTCGGCGTGCGTCGCGGCCCTGACGGCGGGCGATTCCGCGGGAAACAGCAGGAACAGGTCGCCGTCGGTGCCCACGATGCGCTCCTCGGGAACCATGAGCTCGGGGAGGTCGGGCACCAGGCCGGGAATCACCAGGATGGCGGAGGCGGTACTCTGTACGAGAGTTCGTGTGCGCTCGGCTGCTGACGGCAGTCGGGCGATTTCATGCCCGCTGGGACGCGGCTGACCATGAGCTGATCGGACCTCCGTCAAGTCGGCGCCCTCGTTGGCGTCGGCGGCGCCCTGTGCGGCGTCCGTTACGTCCGTGATGCGTGTGGTGTTCCCTGGGCGCGACATACGATCTCCTTCGCTAAGGTAAGCCTTACCTAACTTACATGGAGGTCTGGGAAACGTGAACCAGTCGCGTCCCAAGGTCAAGAAGTCGCGTGCCCTCGGCATCGCCCTGACGCCGAAGGCCGTCAAGTACTTCGAGGCCCGTCCCTACCCGCCGGGCGAGCACGGCCGTGGCCGCAAGCAGAACAGTGACTACAAGGTCCGACTGCTGGAGAAGCAGCGCCTGCGCGCGCAGTACGACATCTCCGAGCGCCAGATGGCCCGCGCCTACGACCGCGCCCGCAAGGTCAGCGGCAAGACCGGCGAGGCCCTGATCGTCGAGCTCGAGCGCCGCCTGGACGCCCTCGTCCTGCGCGCCGGCCTGGCCCGCACCATCTACCAGGCCCGCCAGATGGTCGTCCACGGCCACATCGAGGTCAACGGCCACAAGGTCGACAAGCCGTCCTTCCGCGTCACCCCCGACGACGTCGTGATGGTCCGCGAGCGCTCCCGCGCCAAGACCCCGTTCCAGGTCGCCCGCGAGGGCGGCTGGGCCGGCGAGGGCGAGACCCCGAAGTACCTGCAGGTCAACCTGCAGGCGCTGGCCTTCCGCCTGGACCGCCTGCCGAACCGTCGTGAGGTCCCCGTGATCTGTGACGAGCAGCTCGTCGTCGAGTACTACGCTCGCTGACGCCTGCCGCACCCGGCACGCACGTCAGCCCCGGCGCCCCGCCCTTCCGGCGGGGCGCCGGGGCTTTCGCGTACCCGACGGTGGCCCGGCCCCGGCGGTCAGTCCTGGGCCGACCGGCCGAGCGGCGCGCCCGCGGGCAGCGGGTCGGCGGGCGGGACGGGACCGCGGGGCTGACGCGGGCCGGGACGCGTCGGGGGCAGCCCGGTCAGGGCCCTGGCGACCGCGGCGTCGAGGTCGAGCACGAGGCCCTCGGCGTACGCCCCCTCGTAGCCGGGCCGGCCCAGCTCGGCGCGGGCCAGCTCCTCGCAGCGCTGGTGGGGGATGCCGAAGTGGCGCGAGCCGAACACGGGAAGCCCGACGAGCCGCCAGATGCCGCCCGCCGCGCCCTGCAGCACCGCCGCCTCCCGGGCGTCCCCCGGAACGCGCAGCAGCGCGAGCAGTTCGATGCCGAGCACGATGCCCACCATGTCGCGGAAGGTGTGGTTGATCCGCACGCACTCGGCCGCGAGTTCGGCGGCGAGCACCGGGTCGTCCTGCCACCAGGCGATGACCGCCCGCGTGTAGAGCGCGTACGCCAGCGCCCACCGCTCCCCGTGGTCCTCGCAGACCTCGCGGATGTGGTCGCACAGCTCGATCCCGCCCTCCAGGTCGCCGTCGAAGGCCACGGCCATCGCCAGCTCGACCTCGGCCATGATCACATTGCTGTTCAGCTCGCCCAGCGTCCGGTAGTGGCCCAGCGCCTCCTCGAACAGCGCCCTGGCGCGCGGCAGGTCGTCGCCGAGCAGCGCCCCGCACCCCATGCGGTGCACCGCGTACGCAACCGCCGTCGCGTCGCCGGTGGCCAGTGCCTGTTCGCGGCACTCGTAGAGCATGCCCAGCGCGGCGGTGCCGTCGCCCTGGAGGATCGAGACGTAACCGCACACCCACAGCGCCTTGGCACGCTGACCCGTGGGCTCGTGGTCGGCCGCCAGCGCGCGTTCCAGCCAGTAGCGGCCCTCGGCGAGCCGGCCGCAGCCGACCCAGAAGAACCACAGGCTCGCCGCCAGGTACTGCCCCGTCCGCAACTCCTCGGGGACCTCCAGCGAGAACTCCAGCGCGGCCCGCAGATTGGCCAGCTCCCGCTCGGTGCCGACCGAGATCTCCTCCTGCCGCGCGCCGAACCACTCCATCTCGCCCCAGGTGGCGAAGCCCAGGTACCAGTCGCGGTGCCGGGTCCGCAGCCGGCGCTCCTCGCCCAGCTCGCGCAGCCACCCCAGCCCGTACTCGCGCACGGTGTCCAGCAGCAGGTAGCGCACCACGCCCGCGTCCTCGCGGCGCAGCACCACCGACTTGTCCACCAGGTCCGCCAGCAGGTCCACCACCGCCTCGGCCGGCACCTCGCCGCCCGCGCACACGTACTCGGCCGCGTCGAGGTCGAAGTCCCCCGCGAACACCGACAGCCGTGCCCACAGCAGCCGTTCGCGCGGGGTGCACAGCTCGTGGCTCCATCCGATCGCGGTGCGCAGCGCGCGGTGCCGCTCGGGACCGCCGGGGCCGCCGCGCCGGGTGAGCAGCCGGAAGCGGTCGTCCAGGCGCCCGGTGATCTGCCGCACCGACAGCGCCCGCAGGCGGCCCGCCGCCAGCTCCAGCGCCAGCGGGATCCCGTCCAGGCGGCGGCACAGCTCCTCCACCTCGGCCCGGTTGCCGGCGTCCACGGTGAAGTCCGGCAGCACCGCGGCCGCCCGGTCGGCGAACAGCTCCACCGCCTCGCCGGCGTCGCTCAGCGGCTCCAGCGCCACGATGTGCTCGCCGGCCACCCCCAGCGGCTGCCTGCTGGTGGCCAGCACCCGCAGTCCCGGTGCCCGCCGCAGCATCGCGTCGGCCAGTTCCGCCGCCGCCTCCACCTGCGGCTCGCAGCAGTCCAGCACGAGGAGCAGTTCGCGGCGGGCCAGGAAAGCGCCGAGCGCGGCCCGGGGGCCGCGCGCGGTGTGGTCGGTGAGGCCGAGCGCGTCCGCGACGGCGTGGTCCACCAGCCCCGGGTCCCGTACGGCCGCGAGTTCGGCCAGCCAGACCCCGTCGGCGAAACCGGCGCGCAGACCGGCCGCCGCGCGCAGCGCGAGCCGGCTCTTGCCGACCCCGCCCACGCCGGTCACCGTCACCATCCGGGCCCGTTCCAGCAGCCGGGCCACGTCGTCGAGCTCGCGCCGCCGGCCGACGAAGTGGTTCAGCTCGCACGGCAGGTTGCCGGGCGTCGTCTCATGGCGCATGGATCACGGAGGGTATCGTCGAATAAGCGGAACGTACAATCCGGGCCCGTCGCCCGGGGGCGGACGAGGGCGGCACCGGCCCGCAATGCGGTACGGAGCGTGCTGCCCGTCGCGATAAGGTCGGTATCTGATCGGTACCTGGTTCGCGCGGTGGAAATCCGAGGGAGTGGCAACGTGTCCGGTGGAGAGGTGGCCGGCCTCATCGTGGCCGTCTTCTGGGCGATCCTCGTGTCGTTCCTCGCCGTGGCACTCGTACGGCTCGCCCAGGCGCTCCGTCAGGCGACCCGTCTCGTGGCGGAGGTGACCGACCAGGCCGTGCCGCTGCTCGGCGAGGCCTCCGACGCCGTCCGCGCGGCCCACGCCCAGCTGGCCCGCGTGGACGCCATCACCTCTGACGTCGCCGAGGTGACCGCCAACGCCTCCGCCCTGTCCACGACGGTCGCCTCCACCTTCGGGGGCCCCCTCGTGAAGGTCGCGGCCTTCGGCTACGGCGTGCGGCGCGCGGTCACCCTGCAGGCCAAGGGCGCCGCCAAGAAGCGCACCGTGGTCGTCGGCCGGACGCTCCCGTCCGCCCGCCGCCGTAAGTCAAGGGGCTGACCTGCATGTTCCGCCGTGCCTTCTGGTTCACCGCCGGTGCCGCCGCCGGGGTGTGGGCCACCAACAAGGTCCATCGCAAGATCCGCAGCCTGACGCCCGAGAGCCTCGCG
Organism: Actinacidiphila glaucinigra; assembly: GCF_900188405.1. Lineage (GTDB taxonomy): Bacteria > Actinomycetota > Actinomycetes > Streptomycetales > Streptomycetaceae > Actinacidiphila > Actinacidiphila glaucinigra. The sequence goes on from NZ_FZOF01000025.1 coordinate 67,845, forward strand.
GCGAAGGCGGCCGACAAGGCCCTCGAGGCCGGGGACCGGCTGCGCACCTTCGCGCAGGACGTCCGCGCCGGCATGTCCGAGCGCGAGGGACAGCTCAACGACGCACTGGGCCGCACGGCCCCCGACCTCGACATGCCGGCCCCGCGGCCGGCGATCTCGTACCACCACCGGAAGGACGAACACTGATGGAGTCGGCAGAAATCCGCCGCCGCTGGCTGCGATTCTTCGAGGAGCGCGGGCACACCGTAGTGCCGTCGGCGTCGCTCATCGCCGACGACCCGACGCTCCTTCTGGTGCCCGCGGGCATGGTCCCGTTCAAGCCCTACTTCCTGGGTGAGGTCAAGCCGCCCTTCCCGCGCGCCACCAGCGTGCAGAAGTGCGTCCGCACGCCCGACATCGAAGAGGTCGGCAAGACCACGCGCCACGGCACGTTCTTCCAGATGTGCGGCAACTTCTCCTTCGGCGACTACTTCAAGGAAGACGCCATCAAGTTCGCCTGGGAGCTGCTCACCAGCTCCGTGGCGGACGGCGGTTACGGCCTCGACCCCGAGCGGCTGTGGATCACGGTCTACAAGGACGACGACGAGGCCGAGCAGATCTGGCGCGACGTCGTGGGCGTGCCCGCCGAGCGCATCCAGCGCCTGGGCATGAAGGACAACTTCTGGTCCATGGGCGTCCCGGGCCCCTGCGGCCCGTGCTCCGAGATCAACTACGACCGCGGCCCCGAGTTCGGTGTCGAGGGCGGCCCCGCCGTCAACGACGAGCGGTACGTGGAGATCTGGAACCTGGTCTTCATGCAGTACGAGCGCGGGGAGGGCAGCGGCAAGGAGGAGTTCCCGATCCTCGGCGACCTGCCCGCCAAGAACATCGACACCGGTCTCGGTCTCGAGCGTCTCGCCATGATCCTGCAGGACGTGCAGAACATGTACGAGACCGACACCCTGCGTGCCGTCATCGACAAGGCCACCGAGCTCACCGGCGTCGCCTATGGCGCCGCGCACGAGTCCGACGTCTCGCTGCGCGTCGTCGCCGACCACATGCGCACCTCCGTCATGCTCATCGGCGACGGCGTCACCCCCGGCAACGAGGGCCGCGGCTATGTGCTGCGCCGCATCATGCGCCGCGCCATCCGCAACATGCGGCTGCTCGGCGCCACGGACGCCGTGGTCGGCGAACTCGTGGACACCGTCATCAAGACGATGGGCCAGCAGTACCCGGAGCTCGTCGAGGACCGCAAGCGCATCGAGACGGTCGCCCTCGCCGAGGAGTCCCGCTTCCTCAAGACGCTCAAGGCCGGCACCAATGTGCTGGACACCGCCGTCACCGAGGCCAAGTCCACCGGTTCCGGCGTCCTCTCCGGCGACAAGGCCTTCCTGCTCCACGACACGTGGGGCTTCCCGATCGACCTCACCCTCGAAATGGCCGCCGAGCAGGGCCTGTCGGTGGACCAGGACGGCTTCCGCCGTCTGATGAAGGAGCAGCGGGACCGCGCCAAGGCGGACGCCCTGGTGAAGAAGAGCGGGCATGTCGACATGTCGGCGTACCGGGCCGTCGCCGACACCGCGGGAAGCACCGTCTTCACCGGCTACACCGACAACGAGGGCGAGGCCAGCGTCGTCGGCCTGCTCGTCGACGGTGTGCCGTCGCCCGCCGCCAACGAGGGCGACGAGGTCGAGGTCATCCTGGACCGCACCCCGTTCTACGCCGAGGGCGGCGGCCAGCTCGCCGACACCGGCCGGATCCGCACCGACTCGGGCGCCGTCATCGAGGTCCGCGACGTACAGCAGCCCGTGCCGGGCGTGACCGTGCACAAGGGCAGCGTCCAGGTCGGCGAGGTGACGGTCGGCTCCGGCGTCCTCGCCAAGATCGACCTCGGCCGCCGCCGGGCCATCGCCCGCGCCCACAGTGCCACCCACCTCACCCACCAGGCGCTGCGCGACGCCCTCGGCCCCACGGCCGCCCAGGCCGGTTCGGAGAACTCCCCGGGCCGCTTCCGCTTCGACTTCGGCTCGCCGGCCGCCGTGCCGGGCAGCGTGCTGACGGACGTCGAGCAGAAGATCAACGCCGTGCTCGCCCGCGAACTCGACGTCAGCGCCGAGATCATGAGCATCGACGAGGCCAAGAAGCAGGGCGCCATCGCCGAGTTCGGCGAGAAGTACGGCGAGCGGGTGCGCGTCGTGACGATCGGTGACTACTCCAAGGAGCTCTGCGGCGGCACGCACGTCCACAACACCGCCCAGCTGGGCCTGGTGAAGCTGCTCGGCGAGTCCTCGATCGGCTCCGGCGTGCGCCGGGTCGAGGCCCTGGTCGGCGTGGACGCGTACAACTTCCTCGCCCGCGAGCACACGGTCGTCGCCCAGCTCCAGCAGCTGGTCAAGGGCCGCCCGGAGGAGCTTCCGGAGAAGATCTCCGGGATGCTCGCCAAGCTCAAGGAGGCCGAGAAGGAGATCGAGCGCTTCCGCGCCGAGAAGGTCCTGCAGGCCGCCGCCGGGCTCGCCGACTCCGCCCAGGACGTCAAGGGCGTCGCCCTGGTCACCGGACAGGTGCCGGACGGCACCGGCGCCGACGACCTGCGCAAGCTCGTGCTGGACGTCCGCCAGCGGATCGGCGGCGGCCGCGCGGCCGTCGTGGCCCTGTTCGCCGTGGCGGGCGACCGCCCGCTGACCGTCATCGCCACCAATGAGGCGGCCCGTGAGCGCGGCCTGAAGGCCGGCGAGCTGGTCCGTACCGCCGCCAAGACCCTCGGTGGCGGCGGTGGCGGCAAGCCGGACGTCGCCCAGGGCGGAGGCCAGAACGCGGACGCGGTCGGCGAGGCCATCGCCGCCGTGCAGCGACTGGTCGCAGAGACGGCCTGAGGCCGCGATGCGCAGGGGTCGCAGGATCGCGATCGACGTCGGGGACGCCCGCATCGGGGTCGCCTCGTGCGACCCCGACGGGCTGATCGCCACACCCGTCGAGACGGTGCCCGGCCGGGACGCCCCGGCCGCGCGCCGTCGCATCGTGCAGATCGTCGAGGAGTACGAGCCGATCGAGGTGCTGGTCGGCCTGCCCCGCTCGCTCAACGGGCGGGAGGGGCAGGCCGCGGCCAAGGCCCGCGGCTTCGCCCAGGATGTGGCGAAGATCATCTCCCCCGTACCGGTGCGCCTGGTGGACGAGCGGATGACGACCGTGACGGCGACGCAGGGACTGCGCGCATCGGGCGTCAAGGCGAAGAAGGGACGCTCCGTCGTCGACCAGGCGGCGGCCGTGGTCATCCTGCAGAGCGCCCTCGAGACCGAACGGGTGTCCGGTAAAGAGCCGGGCGAGAGCGTCGAACCGTTTATCTGATCGCGGTACGGTAACGTTCCGCGCAGCACGGCGGCCACAGCTGGATCCGTGGGTGCCGACGGGCCGGGACCCGTCCCGCCCGCGCCGCAAGCGCCGGCCTGCTGCCGCCTCGCGAACCGAACCGTAGGGGATCGATGACTGACTATGGCCGGAGCCCGGGCTCCGAAGCATGGCACCCCGAAGACCCTCTCTTCGGCGATCAGTGGGGGCAGCAGCAACACCCCGAGCAACATCAGCACCAGCAGCATCAGCAGTATTCCCAGTACCAGCAGCAACCTCAGCAGGTACAGCACCAGCAACAGCCTCAGCATCCCCAGCACCAGCAGCACCCTCAGAACCAGCAGCATCCGCAGTACCAGCAGCAGGGCGGCTGGGACCCCTACGGCAACACCGGTCAGCAGCAGCAGTACCCGTACGACCCCCAGCAGCAGTACGACTCCTGGGGCGCCCCGGCGGGCTACGGCCAGGACGGTTACGGCGGCCAGCAGCAGCCCGACTACTACGGGCAGGGCGGCTACCCGCCCCCGCAGCGGCCCGACCAGCGCTACCCGGAAGAGCAGCCCCAGTACCAGCAGCAGCCGCAGCAACAACAGCCGCAGCAGTTGCAGCAGCAACCGCAACCGCAACAGCAGCCGCCGCAACGGCAGCAGCGCTCGCGCCCGGCCGAGCCGGACGCCCCGCTCTGGGACGAGGAGGCGGGCGCCGCCGACGACCACTCGTTCTTCTCCGGCGCGGACGACGACGAGGACGACGAGCCGCAGCAGGGCCGCAACGACCGGCGCGGCCGCGCGGGCAAGGGCGGCAAGGCCGGTGCCGGGAAGGGCGGCAAGAAGCGGCGCTCGGGCATGGCGTGCCTGGTCGTGCTGGTCGTCCTCGGCGGCGGCATCACCGGTGTCGGCTGGTTCGGCTACCGCTACTACCAGAGCAACTTCGGCCCGCCGCCGGACTTCGCGGGGAAGGGCAGCGGCGAGGTCCAGGTCGAGGTCCCGCAGGGTGCGAGCGGCATCGAGATCGGCAACATCCTCAAGAAGGCCGGCGTGGTCAAGAGCGTCGACGCCTTCACCGCGGCCGTCAGCAAGGACCCGAAGGGCAACTCCATCCAGGCGGGCGTCTACGTCCTGCACAAGGAGATGGCGGCGTCCAGCGCCGTCACGATGATGCTCGACCCGAAGTCGCAGAACGTGCTGGTCATCGCCGAGGGCCTGCGCGACGTGCAGATCTACGAGGTCGTCGACGCCAAGCTGGGGCTCGACAAGGGCACCACCGCCAAGGTCGCCGAGGACCAGATCGGCAAGCTCGGGCTGCCCGACTGGGCGGACGACAACAAGGAGATCAAGGACCCGCTGGAGGGCTTCCTCTGGCCGAGCCGCTACAGCGTCGGCAAGGACACCAAGCCCGTCGACCTGCTGCGCAGCATGGTCACCAACGCCAAGAAGCAGTACACCAAGTACGACGTGGAGTCGAAGGCCGAGAAACTGGGGCTGGAGTCGCCGCTGCAGGTCGTCACCCTGGCCAGCCTGGTGCAGGCCGAGGGCAAGTCGGACGAGGACTTCCGGAAGATGGCGCGGGTCGTCTACAACCGCCTCAAGGCGACCAACACCGAGACCAACGGCAAGCTCGAGTTCGACTCGACGTACAACTACCTGAAGAACCAGAGCGAGATCAATCTCTCGCTCAAGGAGCTCCGGACCTTCGACGACCCCTACAACACGTACTACTACCGGGGTCTCCCGCCGGGACCGATCGGCAACCCCGGCGCGAAGGCGCTGGCCGCGGCCATGGATCCCGAACCGGGCAAGTGGTACTACTTCATCTCCCTGGACGGGCACACGACCGAGTTCACGGAGACGCTGGCGGAGCACGACAAGCTCGCCAGGGAGTTCGACAAGAAGCACAACGGCTGAGCCGCCACCTGGGCGCCGCGCGGGGAACGTCCCCCGTGCGGCGCCCAGGTGCTGCCCGGCCCCGGCGGATCACCGGGCCCTAGACTCGACCGGGCCGTCCCCGGCCGGACAGGGGCGGCCCGAACCGCCGTACACCACGCACCGAGGGGACCAGCCCATGACGAAGAGCCCCCGGGAGGCCGCGCGTGCCTAGGGCAGCGGTGCTCGGATCGCCGATCGCGCACTCCCTCTCCCCGGTGCTGCACCGCGCCGCGTACACGGAACTGGGCCTGACCGACTGGACGTACGACCGCTTCGAGGTCGTCGAGGCCGCGCTGCCCGGTTTCCTCGCCGGGCTGGACGACCTGCCGGGCGGCGGACGCTGGGCGGGGCTGTCGCTCACGATGCCGCTCAAGCGGGTGGTCATCCCGCTGCTGGACGAGGTCAGCGACACCGCCTCCGCCGTCGAGGCCGTCAACACACTCGTCCTCACCGAGGACGGACGCCGCCTCGGCGACAACACCGACATCCCCGGGATGGTGGCGGCCCTGCGCGAGCGCGGCGTCGAACGCGTCGCCTCCGCGGCCGTCCTCGGCGCCGGGGCCACCGCATCGTCCGCGCTGGCCGCGCTGGCGCAGATCTGCGACGGCGAGGTCACCGCGTACGTGCGCAGCGACACCCGCGCCGACGAGATGCGGCAATGGGGCGAGCGGCTCGGCGTGGCCGTGCGGACGGCCGCCTGGGCGGACGCCGCCGAGGCCCTTGCCGCGCCTCTGGTGATCTCCACGACACCGGCCGGCACCGCGGACGCGCTCGCCGCCGCCGTGCCGGAGCGGCCCGGCACCCTCTTCGACGTGCTGTACGACCCGTGGCCCACCGCCCTGGCGTCCGCCTGGGCGCGGAGCGACGGGGCCGTCGTCGGGGGGCTCGACCTGCTGGTGCACCAGGCGGTGCTGCAGGTGGAGCTGATGACCGGCCGCAAACCGGCCCCCTTGGCGGCCATGCGGGCGGCGGGCGAGGCGGCGCTGCACCGCTCCTGAGCACTCCGCAGCGGTCCGCGGAGGTGTCCACGGAGCTGTCCGCCCAGCGGACCGCGCCCCGACTTCGCCGCCGGACGTGAAAGGATCGGTTTACGCACGGATGGTCCGGTCCGCCTCGCCGCGGTCCGGGCGATGAAGAAGGAGCGAGCACCGTTGAGCAGGTTGCGCTGGCTGACCGCGGGGGAGTCGCACGGCCCCGCACTCGTCGCGACGCTGGAGGGTCTGCCCTCCGGTGTGCCGATCACCACCGAGATGGTGGCGGACCACCTCGCGCGGCGGCGGCTCGGCTATGGCCGCGGTGCCCGGATGAAGTTCGAGCAGGACCAGGTCACCTTCCTCGGCGGCGTGCGCCACGGGCTCACCATGGGCTCCCCGGTCGCGATCATGGTGGGGAACACCGAGTGGCCCAAGTGGGAGCAGGTCATGGCGGCCGATCCGGTGGACCCCGAGGTCCTCGCCGGGCTCGCGCGCAACGCCCCGCTGACCCGGCCGCGCCCCGGCCACGCCGACCTCGCGGGCATGCAGAAGTACGGCTTCGACGAGGCCCGGCCGATCCTGGAGCGGGCCTCCGCCCGTGAGACGGCCGCCCGCGTCGCGCTCGGCGCCGTGGCCCGCTCCTACCTCAAGGAGACGGCCGGCATCGAGATCGTCTCCCACGTGGTGGAGCTCGCCGCGGCCAAGGCCCCGTACGGCGTCCTCCCCACCCCCGCCGACGTCGAGAGGCTCGACGCCGACCCCGTGCGCTGCCTTGACGCCGACGCGAGCAAGCGGATGGTCGCCGAGATCGACCAGGCCCACAAGGACGGCGACACCCTCGGCGGCGTCGTCGAGGTGCTCGCCTACGGCGTGCCCGTCGGCCTCGGCAGCCATGTGCACTGGGACCGCCGGCTGGACGCCCGGCTGGCCGCCGCCCTCATGGGCATCCAGGCCATCAAGGGCGTCGAGGTCGGCGACGGCTTCGAGCTCGCCCGCGTCCCCGGCTCCAAGGCGCACGACGAGATCGTCTCCACCGAGGACGGCATCCGCCGCTCCAGCGGCCGTTCCGGCGGCACCGAGGGCGGCCTGAGCACCGGCGAGCTGCTGCGGGTGCGGGCCGCGATGAAGCCCATCGCCACCGTGCCGCGCGCCCTGGCCACCGTGGACGTGACCACCGGCGAGGCCACCCAGGCGCACCACCAGCGTTCCGACGTCTGCGCCGTCCCGGCCGCGGGCATCGTCGCCGAGGCGATGGTCGCCCTGGTCCTGGCCGACGCGGTCGCGGAGAAGTTCGGCGGCGACAGCGTCACCGAGACCCGCCGCAACGTGCGCGGCTACCTCGACAACCTGGTGATCCGATGAGCGCCCCGGTCGTCGTCCTGGTGGGCCCCATGGGGGTCGGCAAGACCACCGTCGGCGAGCTGCTCGCCCAGCGGCTCGGCACCACCTGCCGCGACACCGACGCCGACATCGTCGAGGCCGAGGGCCGGCCGATCGGGGACATCTTCGTCGAGGACGGCGAGGAGCACTTCCGCGCGCTGGAGGCGGCGGCCGTCCGTGTCGCGCTCGCCGAGCACCGCGGCGTGCTCGCGCTCGGCGGCGGTTCGATCCTCGACGAGGACACCCGCAAGCTGCTCTCCGGGCTGCCCGTGGTCTTCCTCGACATGGACGTCGCCGAGGCGGTCAAGCGCGTCGGCCTCGACACCGCCCGCCCGCTGCTCGCCGTCAACCCGCGGCGGCAGTGGCGGGAGCTGATGGAGGCCCGCCGCCCGCTGTACACCGAGGTCGCCCGCGCCGTGGTCGGCACGGAGGGCCTGACCCCCGAGGACGTCGCGGACGCCGTCCTGGACGCACTGGAGCTGAAGAACGCATGACGGAGCACGCCGTACACGCCCCCATCCGCATCCGGGTCGGAGGCAGTGAGGGCACCGAGCCGTACGAGGTGCTGGTCGGCCGGCAGCTGCTCGGCGAGCTGCCGGGCCTGATCGGCGACAGGGCGGCGCGGGTCGCCGTCATCCACCCCGAGGCCCTGGAGGCCACCGGCCAGGCGCTGCGCGAGGACCTGGCGGAGCAGGGCTACGAGGCCGTCGCCATCCAGGTGCCCAACGCCGAGGAGGCCAAGACCACGGAGGTCGCGGCGTACTGCTGGCGGGCGCTCGGCCAGTCGGGGTTCACCCGTACGGATGTCATCGTCGGCGTCGGCGGCGGTGCCACCACCGACCTCGCCGGGTTCGTCGCCGCGACCTGGCTGCGCGGGGTCCGCTGGGTCGCCGTGCCGACCACCGTGCTCGGCATGGTGGACGCCGCGGTCGGCGGCAAGACCGGCATCAACACCGCCGAGGGCAAGAACCTCGTCGGGGCCTTCCACCCCCCTGCCGGAGTGCTCTGCGACCTCGCGGCGCTGGAATCGCTGCCGGTCAACGACTACGTCAGCGGTCTCGCCGAGATCATCAAGGCGGGCTTCATCGCCGACCCCGTGATCCTGGACCTGATCGAGCAGGACCCGGCCGCCGCCCGCGGCCCCGGCGGACCGCACACGGCCGAGCTCCTCGAGCGCGCCATCCGCGTCAAGGCCGAGGTGGTCTCCGCGGACCTCAAGGAGTCGGGGCTGCGCGAGATCCTCAACTACGGTCACACGCTCGGCCACGCCATCGAGAAGAACGAGCGCTACAACTGGCGGCACGGTGCGGCCGTCTCCATCGGCATGGTCTTCGCCGCCGAACTCGGCCGCCTGGCCGGCCGGCTGGACGACGCCACCGCCGACCGCCACCGCTCCGTACTGGAGTCCGTGGGCCTGCCGCTGGCCTACCGCGGTGACCAGTGGCCGCGGCTGCTGGAGACGATGAAGGTGGACAAGAAGTCCCGCGGCGACCGGCTGCGCTTCATCGTCCTGGACGGCCTCGCCAAGCCGACCGTCCTGGAGGCCCCCGACCCCGGGGTGCTCCTCGCCGCCTACGCGGAGATCTCCAAGTAGGCGCGCACGCGCACGGGGCGACGGGTCCCGAACGGCCGGGCACCCCGTGGGCTGCCCGGCCGTTCACACAACTGCGGCCGTTGACGGTACCGTTCGGTCGAACCTGAAAGCTCTTGTACGGACGGAGTGGCCTCGATGCAGCATGCCGTGGGTGCGCCGCTGCCACCGCCGCACGGTGGGCAGCAGGCCGGGCAGCCAGGGCCGCCGCCGCAGCCCCCGGGCACCACCGGCCACTTCCCGATGGCCCAGGGAGCCCCCGTACAGCACCCGGTCCAGCCGCCCGCGCAGTCCGCTGCCGGAGCCGGCGCCCCGCTCCCGCGCGCCACCCACGGCCCCGTCGCGGTTTTGCTGATCGGCGCGGCCGGCGCGGGCAAGACGACCATCGCCCGGCACTGGGCCGACCACCGCGGCGTACCTACCGCCCACGTCAGCCTGGACGACGTCCGCGAGTGGGTCCGCTCCGGCTTCGCCGACCCGCAGTCCGGCTGGAACGACAACTCCGAGGCGCAGTACCGCCTCGCCCGCCGCACCTGCGGTTTCGCGGCCCGCAACTTCCTGGCGAACGGCATCTCCTGCATCATCGACGACGCGGTCTTCCCGGACCGCCCGGTCGTCGGCCTCGGCGGCTGGAAGCGCCATGTGGGGCCCGGTCTGCTGCCCGTCGTCCTCCTGCCGGGCCTCGACATCGTGCTGGCCCGCAACGCCCAGCGCAGCGGCAACCGGCGGCTCTCGGACGAGGAGGTCGCCCGCATCCACGGACGCATGGCCGGCTGGTACGGCTCCGGGCTGCCCATCATCGACAACTCCCACCTCGACGTCGCCGCGGCCGCCGCCGCGCTCGACAGCGTCGTCACCCGAAGCCTGCAGGGCCCGCCCGCCTGGTAGCCGCCACCCGGCGGCTCTCGACAGGCCGACCGGCGGCACGCGACGTACGCTCGCCACATGTCCGAGGTGCACGCTGCCCGCAGGGAACGCCTTCGGGACCGCTGCGCGGCGGCCGGATCGGCGGCGGCGCTCGTCTCCCGTCCCGCCAACGTCCGCTATCTGACGGGCTGCGCCCCGCCGGGGACCGTACTCCTGGTGGGTCCGGGTCCCGAGGACGTGCTGGTCCACCACCGTCATCCGTCCGGCGACCTGGCCGAGGGCCGGCTGCCGGACGACGTACGGGGCGTCGTCCTGTCCGGCCCCGAGGGCGATCCGGCGGTCACCGCCGCCGCGCTGGCCGCGGACCGCAAGGCGGAGGCCCTGGCGGTCGAGGAGCACCACCTCACCGTCGCGCGGCACCGCGCCGTCGGCGGTGCGGCCCCCGGTGTGCGCCTCTCCGACCTCGGCTCGGCCGTGGAACAGCTCCGCCTGGTCAAGGACGAGCAGGAGATCTCGGCGCTGCGGATCGCCGCCGAGATCGCCGACCAGGCACTCAGCGAGCTCCTGGAGTCGATCCTGGTGGGCCGTACCGAACGCCACCTCGCCCTGGAGCTGGAGCGCCGCCTCATCGACCACGGGGCCGACGGCCCGGCCTTCCCCACCTGTGTGGGCACCGGCCCGCACTCGGGCGCCGCGCGCCACCTGCCCACCGACCGGCGTGTCGAGGAGGGCGACTTCCTCACTGTGTGCCTCGGCGCCTGCTACCGCGGCTACCGGTGCGAGGTGGGGCGGACCTTCGTCATCGGCACCACGCCCGCGGACTGGCAGATCGAGCTGTACGACCTGGTCTTCGCAGCCCAGCGGGCCGGCCGCGAGGCCCTCGCACCGGGCGCCGCCTGCCGCGACGTGGACCACGCGGCGCGCCATGTACTGGAGTCCGGGGGGCACGGCGAGGCGCTGGGGGAGACCACCGGACACGGTGTCGGACTGGAGATCGGCGAGGACCCTCGGTTGTCCCCCTCGGCCATGGGTAAACTGGACGCTTGCGTGCCGGTCACCGTCGAACCGGGAGTCCACATCCCGGGCCGTGGCGGTGTCCGCATCGACGACACACTCGTCGTGCGTCCACCGACGGACGGCGGGCCCGAGCTACTCACCATCACGACCAAGGAGCTGCTCGCCCTGTAGAGGGCGGCCGCGGCTCCCGGGTCCCCGAAGCAGCAGTGCAGGAGATTCCGCAACCGTGGCCACCACGAACGACCTCAAGAACGGCCTCGTGCTCAAGCTCGACGGCGGCCAGCTCTGGTCCGTCGTCGAGTTCCAGCACGTCAAGCCCGGCAAGGGCCCCGCCTTCGTCCGTACGAAGCTCAAGAACGTGCTCTCCGGCAAGGTCGTCGACAAGACCTTCAACGCCGGCGTGAAGGTCGAGACGGCCAACGTCGACAAGCGCGGGATGCAGTTCTCCTACAAGGACGGCGAGAGCTTCGTGTTCATGGACATGGACACGTTCGACCAGATCTACATCACCCCCGAGGTCGTCGGCGACGCCGCCCACTTCCTCCTGGAGGGCTTCGAGGCCGTCGTCGCGATGTACGAGGGCTCGCCCCTCTACATCGAGCTCCCGGCGGCCGTCGAGCTGGTCATCGAGTACACCGAGCCCGGCGTCCAGGGCGACCGCTCCACCGGTGGCACCAAGCCCGCCAAGCTGGAGACCGGCTACGAGATCGGCGTCCCGCTCTTCATCACCACCGGTGAGAAGATCAAGGTCGACACCCGCTCGGGTGAGTACCTCGGCCGGGTGACCAGCTAACCGTGGCCGCTCGTAACAAGGCCCGCAAGCGTGCCTTCCAGATCCTCTTCGAGGCGGAGCAGCGGGGTGTCGCGCCCACGACCGCCATGGCGGACTGGATCAGGCTCGCCCGGACCGACGACCGGCAGCCCCCGGTCAGCGAATACACGATGCAGCTCGTCGAGGGCTATGCCCAGCGGGCGAGGCGCATCGACGAACTGCTCTCGAAGCACGCCGTGGGCTGGACCCTCGACCGGATGCCGGTGACCGACCGGAACATCCTGCGGCTCGGCGCCTACGAGCTGATCTGGGAGGACGACGTCCCCGACGCCGTCGTCCTGGACGAGGCAGTGCAGCTGGCCAAGGAGTTCTCCACCGACGAGTCCCCCTCGTTCGTGAACGGCCTGCTCGCCCGCCTCAAGGAGCTGAAGCCGGGCCTGCGGGACGACTAGTCCCGCGTGTGCTCACCGGGCCCGGAACGCATCGCGTTCCGGGCCCGTGGCGTGTCCGGCCGGCGCCGGGCGGACACGCCACCGCGCCCGGGCCGGGTGCTGGGGCGGCAAACACAACCGCCCCTTGGGCGCGGCCTGGCGGCCGCGCCCAAGGGGCGGGACGTTTCTGCTTCCCGAGGGCTCAGCCCTCCTCGTGCTGCACCGCGCGCCGTGCGTCCGCGTCGAGGACGCCCCAGCTGATGAGCTGCTCGGTCAGGACCGAGGGCGACTGGTCGTAGATGACGGCGAGGGTACGCAGGTCGTCCTGGCGGATCGACAGCACCTTGCCGTTGTAGTCGCCGCGCTGGCTCTGGATGGTGGCGGCGTAGCGCTGCAGCGGACCGGCCTTGTCGGAGGGCACCTGGCCCAGCCGCTCGAGGTCGAGGACGAGCTTCGGCGGCGGCTCGGCGGCACCACCGGGCGCGGAACCGGGCAGCAGCTCCTGGACCGGAACGCCGTAGAAGTCGGCGAGTTCGGCGAGGCGCTGCACGGTCACGGCGCGGTCGCCGCGCTCGTAGGAACCGACCACCACGGCCTTCCAGCGGCCCTGGGACTTCTCCTCGACGCCGTGGAGGGAGAGTCCCTGCTGCGTGCGGATGGCGCGGAGCTTTGCTCCGAGCTGCTTGGCGTAATCGCTGGACATATGGCTCCCCGGACGGAAACTCAGTAACTCACTGTGAGGTTACGCAGCGTAATTGGAATCCGTCAAGCCGAATGGTCCACACCGGTCCCCCGGAAGAGCGAGGAATGGCCGGTCACCGGCCTTTCGGCCGGGATCCGCAGTCGATCGTGGTACGGGTGGCCGTCCCGCCCCGAGAGCCGCGCCAGGCGGCCGCCAGGCCCCGCCAGGGAGCACGCCAGGGTGCCTGATACGGTGGAACCGTAAGTTTTGGCGTCCTTTAAGGCCCGTCCCGTGAGGCGGGGAAGGAGGTCCCTTTTTCATGGGCACCATCGGTTCCGAGCCGTCCCGGCCCGTTCTTGAGGCCCCGGACATCGCGCGGGTTCTGACCCGCATCGCCCACGAGATCGTCGAGCGCGCCAAGGGCGCCGACGACGTGGTGCTCCTCGGCGTCCCGACCCGCGGCGTCCACCTGGCCCGCAGGCTCGCCGACAAGCTGGACGAGATCACCGGCGGCAAGGTCCCGGTCGGTTCGCTCGACATCACCATGTACCGCGACGACCTGCGGCTCCGTCCGGCGCGCGCGCTCGCCCGCACCGACATCCCGGCCGACGGGGTGGACGGCCGGCTGGTCGTCCTCGTCGACGACGTGCTCTTCTCCGGCCGCACGATCCGCGCCGCCCTCGACGCGCTGGGCGACATCGGCCGCCCCCGCGCCGTTCAGCTGGCGGTCCTGGTCGACCGCGGCCACCGCGAGCTGCCCATCAGGGCCGACTACGTCGGCAAGAACATCCCCACCTCGCTGCGCGAGACCGTCAAGGTCCACCTGACCGAGGAGGACGGGCGCGACTGCGTCCTGCTCGGCGTACGCGACGGCTCCCCGGCGGACGAGTAGCTGCGGGCGCGCCCCGGCTCCCGGGGCAGCGCCCTGCCCGCCCGTCCCCGTCCCCGGCCTGCCCGGGAGACGTGGCGTGCCGCCACCCAGTCCGCCCCCGCACGCATCCTCCGGAGTGACCCGATGAAGCGCCACCTGATCTCGGCCGCCGACCTCACCCGTGACGACGCCCTCCTCGTGCTCGACACGGCGGAGGAGATGGCCCGCGTCGCCGACCGCCCCATCAAGAAACTGCCGACCCTGCGCGGCCGCACGGTCGTCAACCTCTTCTTCGAGGACTCGACCCGCACCCGCATCTCCTTCGAGGCCGCCGCCAAGCGCCTGTCGGCCGACGTCATCAACTTCTCCGCCAAGGGTTCCTCGGTGTCCAAGGGCGAGTCCCTGAAGGACACCGCCCTCACCCTGGAGGCCATGGGCGCCGACGCCGTCGTCATCCGCCACCACATGTCCGGCGCCCCGCACCGGCTGGCGTACTCCGACTGGATCGGCGGCAGCGTGGTCAACGCCGGCGACGGCACCCACGAGCACCCCACGCAGGCGCTGCTGGACGCCTTCACCATGCGCCGCCACCTGTCCGGCCCCGGCCGCGACCTGGCCGGCCGCCGCATCACGATCGTCGGCGACGTCCTGCACAGCCGGGTGGCCCGCTCCAATGTGCTGCTGCTGGGCACCCTCGGCGCCGAGGTCACCCTGGTGGCGCCGCCCACCCTGCTGCCGATCGGCGTCGAGGACTGGCCCTGCGAGGTCTCCTACGACCTGGACGCGGTGCTCGCCAAGTCCGACGCCGTGATGATGCTGCGCGTCCAGCGCGAGCGCATGAACGCCGCCTTCTTCCCCACCGAGCGCGAGTACTCCCGCCGCTACGGCCTCGACGGCCTGCGCATGGCCGCGCTGCCCGAGCACGCCGTCGTGATGCACCCCGGCCCGATGAACCGCGGCATGGAGATCACCGCCGAGGTCGCCGACTCGCCGCGCTGCACCGCCGTCGAGCAGGTGAAGAACGGCGTCAGCATCCGCATGGCCGTGCTGTACCTGCTGCTCGGCGGCGCCGAGCCCGCCGTCTCCGCCCCCGCCCCCGCCCGCACCGAGGAGAACAACCAAGCATGAGCGCGACCACGAAGACCCTGATCCGCGGCGCGAGGATCCTCGGCGGAGAGCCGCAGGACGTCCTGATCGACGGCGAGACCATCGCCGAGGTCGGCCTGGACCTGACCGCCCCCGAGGGCGCCACCGTGGTCGAGGCCGACGGCAAGATCCTCCTGCCGGGCCTGGTGGACCTCCACACCCACCTGCGCGAGCCCGGCCGCGAGGACTCCGAGACCGTCCTCACGGGCACGCGGTCCGCCGCCGCGGGCGGCTACACCGCCGTCCACGCGATGGCCAACACCTTCCCCGTCGCCGACACAGCGGGTGTCGTCGAGCAGGTCTGGCGCCTCGGCCGCGAGCACGGCTACTGCGACGTCCAGCCGGTCGGCGCCGTCACGGTGGGCCTGGAGGGCAGGAAGCTCGCCGAACTCGGCGCGATGGCGGACTCCGCCGCCGGTGTGCGGGTCTTCTCCGACGACGGCAAGTGCGTGGACGACGCAGTGATCATGCGCCGCGCCCTGGAGTACGTGAAGGCCTTCGACGGCGTCGTCGCCCAGCACGCCCAGGAGCCCCGGCTGACCGAGGGCGCCCAGATGAACGAGGGCGTCGTCTCCGGCGAGCTGGGGCTGACCGGCTGGCCCGCCGTCGCCGAGGAGTCGATCATCGCCCGCGACGTGCTGCTCGCCGCGCACGTCGGCTCCCGCGTGCACATCTGCCACCTGTCCACGGCCGGCTCGGTCGAGATCGTCCGCTGGGCCAAGTCCAAGGGCTGGGACGTCACCGCCGAGGTCACCCCGCACCACCTGCTCCTCACCGACGAACTGGTGCGCACCTACAACCCCGTCTACAAGGTCAACCCGCCGCTGCGCACCGAGGCCGACGTCATGGCGCTGCGCGAGGCGCTCGCCGACGGCACGATCGACTGCGTCGCCACCGACCACGCCCCGCACCCGCACGAGGACAAGGACTGCGAGTGGGGCGCGGCGGCCATGGGCATGATCGGCCTGGAGACCGCGCTGTCGGTCGTCCAGCACGCCATGGTGGACACCGGCCTGCTCGACTGGGCCGGCGTTGCCGACCGGATGTCGTTCCGCCCCGCGGCCATCGGCCGCCTCTCCGGCCACGGACGGCCCGTCTCGGCTGGTGAGCCCGCGAACCTCACGCTGGTCGATCCGGCATACCGTGGTGAGGTGAATCCCGCGGGCTTCGCCTCCCGCAGCCGCAACACCCCTTACGAGGGTCTGGAGCTGCCGGGCCAGGTGTTCGCCACCTTCCTGCGGGGCAAGGCGACGGTCATGGACGGGAAGCTCTCGTGACACCTCTGGTACTCATCGCGGCGGAGGGGAAGCAATCCGCCGAGGTCACTGACTGGTCGGCCCGCATCGGCTGGGTCGTCGGGCTGCTGCTCTTCATCGCCCTCGTCTACTGGCTGATGCGCCAGGGCTGGAAGTGGCGCGGCACCCTCCAGAGCGACCTGCCGGCCCTCCCCACCGCCCCCGAGGAGCCCGGCGAGCCCCGGCCCGCCCTGCTGACGACCAGCGGCCGCTACCACGGCAGCACCACCGCCGGTCAGTGGCTGGACCGCATCGTCGCCCACGGGCTGGGCGTGCGCAGCCGGGTCGAGCTCACCCTCACCGACCGCGGACTGGACGTCGAGCGCACCGGCGCGCCGAGCTTCTTCGTCCCGGCCGCGAATCTGCGCGGCGCACGCCTCGACAAGGGCATCGCAGGCAAGGTCCTCACCGAGGGCGGCCTGCTGGTGGTCACCTGGGCGCACGGCGACCGGCTGATCGACTCCGGCTTCCGCTCGGACCACGCCGCCGAGCACGCCGCGTGGGTCGAGGCCCTGAACACTCTCACGCACGACCAGGAAGGCGCACGATGACGACCTCCACCCAGCGGCCCGCGAGGGTCCCTGCCGTACTCGTCCTGGAGGACGGCCGCACCTTCCGCGGCCGCGCCTACGGGGCCGTGGGGGAGACCTTCGGCGAGGCCGTCTTCTCCACCGGCATGACCGGCTACCAGGAGACCCTGACGGACCCGTCATACCACCGGCAGGTCGTCGTCATGACCGCCCCCCACGTCGGCAACACCGGCGTCAACGACGAGGACCAGGAGTCCTCCCGCATCTGGGTGGCCGGGTACGTCGTCCGCGACCCCGCCCGTGTGCCGTCCAACTGGCGCTCCCGCCGCACCCTGGACGAGGAGCTGACCCGCCAGGGCGTCGTCGGCATCAGCGGCATCGACACCCGGGCGCTCACCCGTCACCTGCGCGAGCGCGGCGCCATGCGGGTCGGCATCTTCTCCGGCGACAAGGCGCGGGCCGACGAGGCCGCGCTGCTGGCCGCGGTGCAGGCCGTCCCCCAGATGAAGGGCGCCGACCTGTCGGCCGAGGTCGCCACCAAGGAGCCGTACGTCGTCCCGGCGATCGGCGAGAAGAAGTTCACCGTCGCCGCCATCGACCTCGGCATCAAGGGGATGACCCCGCAGCGCATGGCCGAACGCGGTATCGAGGTGCACGTGCTGCCCGCCGGCGCCACCCTGGACGAGGTCTACGCGGTCGGCCCCGACGGCGTCTTCCTCTCCAACGGCCCCGGCGACCCGGCCACCGCGGACCTGACCGTCATCCAGGGCGTCCTGGAGCGCAAGACCCCGCTGTTCGGCATCTGCTTCGGCAACCAGCTGCTCGGCCGCGCCGTCGGCTTCGGCACCTACAAGCTGAAGTACGGCCACCGCGGCATCAACCAGCCGGTGCAGGACCGTTCCACCGGCAAGGTCGAGGTCACCGCGCACAACCACGGCTTCGCCGTGGACGCGCCGCTCGACCAGGTCACCGACACCCCCTACGGGCGGGTCGAGGTCTCCCACGTGTGTCTCAACGACGACGTGGTCGAGGGCCTGCGGCTGCTCGACACCCCCGCCTTCAGCGTCCAGTACCACCCCGAGGCCGCCGCAGGTCCGCACGACGCCGCGTACCTGTTCGACCGCTTCGTGAAGCTCATGGAGGGCCAGCGTGCCTAAGCGCACCGATATCCAGTCCGTCCTGGTCATCGGCTCCGGCCCGATCGTCATCGGCCAGGCCGCAGAGTTCGACTACTCCGGCACCCAGGCCTGCCGCGTCCTGCGCGCCGAGGGCCTCCGGGTGATCCTGGTGAACTCCAACCCGGCGACGATCATGACCGACCCGGAGATCGCCGACGCCACCTATGTGGAGCCGATCACCCCCGAGTTCGTCGAGAAGATCATCGCCAAGGAGCGCCCCGACGCGCTCCTGCCCACCCTGGGCGGGCAGACCGCGCTCAACACCGCGATCTCGCTCAGCAAGGCGGGTGTCCTCGACAAGTACGGCGTCGAGCTGATCGGCGCCAACGTCGAGGCCATCAACAAGGGCGAGGACCGCGACCTGTTCAAGGAGGTCGTCGCGGCCGTCAACACCAAGATCGGCCACGGAGAGTCCGCCCGCTCGGTCATCTGCCACACCATGGACGAGGTCGTCGCGGGAGTCGACACCCTGGGCGGCTACCCCGTCGTCGTCCGCCCCTCCTTCACCATGGGCGGCGCCGGCTCCGGCTTCGCCCACGACGAGGAGGAACTGCGCCGCATCGCCGGCCAGGGCCTGACGCTCTCCCCGACCACCGAGGTGCTCCTGGAGGAGTCCATCCTCGGCTGGAAGGAGTACGAGCTGGAGCTGATGCGCGACAAGCACGACAACGTCGTGGTCGTCTGCTCCATCGAGAACTTCGACCCCATGGGCGTGCACACCGGCGACTCCATCACCGTCGCGCCCGCCATGACGCTGACCGACCGCGAGTACCAGATCCTGCGCGACATCGGCATCGCCGTCATCCGCGAGGTAGGCGTCGACACCGGCGGCTGCAACATCCAGTTCGCGGTCGACCCCGAGGACGGCCGGGTCATCGTCATCGAGATGAACCCGCGCGTCTCCCGCTCCTCGGCGCTCGCCTCCAAGGCGACGGGCTTCCCGATCGCCAAGATCGCCGCCAAGCTCGCCGTCGGCTACACCCTCGACGAGATCCCCAACGACATCACCGAGCAGACCCCGGCCTCCTTCGAGCCGACGCTCGACTACGTCGTCGTGAAGGTGCCGCGCTTCGCCTTCGAGAAGTTCCCGGTCGCCGACGCGACGCTCACCACGACCATGAAGTCGGTCGGCGAGGCCATGGCCATCGGCCGCAACTTCCCCGAGGCGCTGCAGAAGGCGCTGCGCTCCCTGGAGAAGAAGGGCAGCCAGTTCGCCTTCACCGGTGACCCGGGCGACAAGGACGAGCTGCTGCTCGCCGCCGTGCGCCCCACGGACGGCCGGATCAACACCGTCATGCAGGCGATCCGGGCCGGCGCCACCCCGCAGGAGGTCTTCGACGCCACGAAGATCGACCCCTGGTTCGTCGACCAGCTCTTCCTGATCAAGGAGATCGCCGACGAACTCGCCGCCGCCGACAAGCTCGACCCCGAGCTGCTCGCCGAGGCCAAGCGCTACGGCTTCTCCGACGCCCAGCTCGCCGAGATCCGCGGCCTGCGCGAGGACGTCGTCCGCGAGGTCCGGCACGCCCTCGGCGTCCGGCCGGTCTACAAGACGGTCGACACCTGTGCCGCCGAGTTCGCCGCCCGCACCCCGTACTTCTACTCGTCCTACGACGAGGAGAGCGAGGTCGCGCCGCGCGAGAAGCCCGCGGTGATCATCCTGGGCTCGGGCCCGAACCGTATCGGCCAGGGCATCGAGTTCGACTACTCGTGCGTGCACGCCTCCTTCGCGCTGAGCGACGCGGGCTACGAGACCGTCATGGTCAACTGCAACCCCGAGACCGTCTCCACCGACTACGACACCTCCGACCGGCTCTACTTCGAGCCGCTCACCCTGGAGGACGTCCTGGAGATCGTCCACGCCGAGCAGCAGGCCGGCCCCGTGGCGGGCGTCGTCGTCCAACTCGGCGGCCAGACCCCGCTCGGCCTCGCACAGGCGCTGAAGGACAACGGCGTGCCGGTCGTCGGCACCTCGCCCGAGGCCATCCACCTCGCGGAGGACCGCGGTGCCTTCGGCCGCGTCCTGGACCGGGCGGGCCTGCCGGCCCCCAAGCACGGCACGGCCACCACCTTCGAGGAGGCCAAGGCCATCGCCGACGAGATCGGCTACCCGGTCCTGGTCCGGCCCTCGTACGTGCTCGGCGGCCGCGGCATGGAGATCGTCTACGACGAGACCCGCCTCGCCTCCTACATCGCCGAGTCCACCGAGATCGGCCCCGACCGCCCGGTGCTGGTCGACCGCTTCCTCGACGACGCCATCGAGATCGACGTCGACGCGCTCTACGACGGCCACGAGCTCTACCTCGGCGGCGTCATGGAGCACATCGAGGAGGCCGGAATCCACTCCGGCGACTCCGCGTGCGCCCTGCCCCCGATCACCCTCGGCGGCCACGACGTCAAGCGGCTGCGCGCCTCCACCGAGGCCATCGCAAAGGGCGTCGGCGTCCAGGGCCTGATCAACATCCAGTTCGCCCTGGCCGGTGACATCCTCTACGTGCTGGAGGCCAACCCGCGCGCCTCCCGCACCGTCCCCTTCACCTCCAAGGCGACGGCGGTCCCGCTGGCCAAGGCGGCCGCCCGGATCTCGCTCGGCGCCACCATCGCCGAGCTGCGCGCCGAGGGACTGCTCCCGGCGCACGGCGACGGCGGCACCCTGCCGCTGGACGCGCCGATCTCCGTCAAGGAGGCCGTGCTGCCCTGGAGCCGCTTCCGCGACGTGCAGGGCCGGGGCGTCGACACCGTCCTCGGCCCGGAGATGCGCTCCACCGGCGAGGTCATGGGCATCGACTCGGTCTTCGGCACCGCGTACGCCAAGTCGCAGGCCGCCGCCTATGGTGCGCTGCCGACCAAGGGCCGGGCCTTCGTCTCGGTCGCCAACCGCGACAAGCGCGCGCTGATCTTCCCGGCCCGAGCGCTGGTCGAGCACGGCTTCGAGCTGCTGGCCACCTCCGGCACCGCCGAGGTGCTCAAGCGCAACGGCATCGAGGCCACCGTGGTGCGCAAGAAGAGCGAGGGCACCGGCCCCAACGGCGAGCCGACCGTCATCGAGCTCATCCACGAGGGCGCCATCGACCTCATCGTCAACACCCCGTTCGGCACCGGCGGCCGCCTCGACGGCTACGACATCCGCACCGCCGCCGTCGCGCGCGGCGTGCCGTGCCTGACGACGGTGCAGGCGCTCGCCGCCGCCGTCCAGGGCGTCGACGCGCTGAACCGGGGCGACGTCGGGGTCCGCTCCTTGCAGGAACACGCGGAACACCTGACCGCCGCCCGCGAGGCCTAGGCACGAGAGGGGGACACCGATCCGGTGTCCCCCTCTTCACGAGCCCCTCAGTTCGCCCGCCGTGGAAGGCCCCGCATGTACTCCCTGCTGTTCAACCTGTTCTTCAAGCGCCTCGACCCCGAGCAGGCCCACCACCTCGCCTTCGGCTGGATCCGCCTCGCCGCCCGTATCCCCGTCCTGCGCACCTTCGCCGCCGCGCTGCTCGCCCCGCGGCACCCTGCGCTGCGCACCGAGGCGCTGGGCCGCCGGATGCACGGCCCCTTCGGGCTCGCCGCCGGCTTCGACAAGAACGCCGTCGGGATCGACGGGCTCACCATGCTCGGCTTCGACCACGTCGAGATCGGCACCGTCACCGCCCGGCCGCAGCCGGGCAACCCCAGGCAGCGGCTCTTCCGCCTGGTCGCCGACCGCGCCCTGATCAACCGCATGGGCTTCAACAACGAGGGCTCGGCCGCGGTCGCCGCGCGCCTGGCCGCCCGCAGGGCGGTCTTCCCGACCACGGTCGGCGTCAACATCGGCAAGACCAAGGTCGTCCCGGAGGAGGAGGCGGTCGCCGACTACGTGACCTCCACCGAGCGGCTCGCCGGGCACGCCGACTACCTCGTCGTCAACGTCTCCTCGCCGAACACCCCGGGACTGCGCAACCTGCAGGCCGTCGACCACCTGCGTCCCCTGCTCAGCGCCGTGCGCGAGGCCGCCGACCGCAGCGTCACCGGCCGCCGCGTCCCCCTGCTGGTCAAGATCGCCCCCGACCTCGCCGACGAGGACGTGGACGCCGTCGCCGACCTCGCCCTCGAACTCGGCCTGGACGGCATCATCGCCACCAACACCACCGTCGCCCGCGACGGCCTCGGCCTGCGCTCGGACGCCTCGCTGGTCAAGGAGACCGGCGGCCTGTCCGGCGCCCCCCTCAAGGAACGCTCCCTGGAGGTGCTGCGCCGTCTGTACGCCCGCGTCGGCGACCGCATCACCCTCGTCGGGGTGGGCGGGGTCGAGACCGCCGAGGACGTCTGGCAGCGCATCCTGGCCGGCGCCACCCTCGTGCAGGGCTACAGCGCCTTCGTCTACCGGGGCCCCTTCTGGTGCCGCACGATCCACCGGGACCTCGCCGCCCTGCTGCAGGCCAGCCCGTACGCCACCCTCGCCGACGCCGTCGGCGCCGAGACCCGGAAGGCAGCCACCCCGCGATGAATCCCGAGCCCTTCGGCGCCAGGCTGCGCCGCGCCATGGACACCCGTGGGCCGCTCTGCGTCGGCATCGACCCGCACTCCTCCCTGCTCTCCGCCTGGGGCCTGCAGGACGACGTCGCCGGCCTGGAGCGCTTCACCCGCACCGTGGTGGAGGCGCTGGCCGACCGGGTCGCCGTCCTCAAGCCGCAGAGCGCCTTCTTCGAGCGCTTCGGCTCCCGCGGCATCGCCGTCCTGGAGGCGGCCGTCGCCGAGGCCCGCGCGGCCGGCGCCCTGGTGCTGATGGACGCCAAGCGCGGCGACATCGGCTCCACCATGGCCGCGTACGCCGCCACCTACCTCGATCCCGCCTCGTCGCTCTTCTCGGACGCGGTCACCGTCAGCCCGTACCTGGGGTTCGGCTCGCTGCGCCCCGCCCTGGACGCCGCCCGGGCGAGCGGCAGCGGCGTCTTCGTGCTCGCCCTGACCTCCAATCCGGAGGGCGCGGAAGTGCAGCGGTCAACCGCGGCGGGCGGCGCGTCCCTCGCCCAGGTGATGCTGAACCACATCGCGGCCGAGAACGAGGGTGACGTGCCGCTCGGATCGGTCGGCGCCGTCGTCGGCGCGACGCTCGGCGAGGCGGGTGTGGACCTGGCCGTGAACGGGCCCCTCCTCGCCCCCGGGATCGGTGCCCAGGGGGCCACCGCGGCCGACCTCCCCAGGGTGTTCGGGGACGCCGTGCGCAATGTCGTGCCGAGCGTCAGCAGGGGTGTCCTCAAGCTCGGACCGTCCGTCGCGGCGCTCCGCGAAGCGGCCGAAAGGGAGGCCGCGGAACTGGCCTCGGTCGTCAAGTAGCGGTCAAGACGTCCGGAAACCTGCGCAGATTTGTCCCAAAAGTCCTGGTCGGTTGACGCTGACCAGGACTTTTCTTCTTGTTTGCGCTGACTGCGGCCGCTGGGGCCGCTAGTCTCCGACGAGAGCGCGCAAGGTGCGCGTTTCACGTTGCCCCTGCAGGTGGGGGGCGACTAGGTTCCACACCGGTCCGTATCCGACAGTTCTACTTCCGAGGTGACGTAGGCGTGGCTCTTCCGCCCCTTACCCCTGAACAGCGCGCTGCCGCGCTCGAGAAGGCCGCCGCGGCTCGCCGGGAGCGCGCCGAGGTCAAGAATCGGCTCAAGCACTCCGGCGCCTCGCTGCACGAGGTCATCAAGCAGGGCCAGGAGAACGACGTCATCGGCAAGATGAAGGTCTCCGCCCTCCTGGAGTCCCTGCCCGGCGTGGGCAAGGTCCGCGCCAAGCAGATCATGGAGCGGCTCGGCATCTCCGAGAGCCGCCGGGTCCGCGGGCTCGGCTCCAACCAGATCGCATCCCTGGAGCGCGAGTTCGGCAGCCCCGCTGTCTGACGTTCCCAGCACCCTCCGGGAACCGGGATAATCGCTCCATGAGTGAACGTCCGCGGCTGACCGTGCTCTCCGGCCCCTCGGGGGTCGGCAAGAGCACGGTCGTCGCTCATATGCGCACAGTCCACCCCGAGGTGTGGCTCTCCGTCTCGGCCACCACCCGCAGGCCCCGCCCCGGTGAGGAACACGGGGTGCACTACTACTTCGTCGAGAACGACGAGTTCGACAAGCTCGTCGCCAACGGCGAACTGCTGGAGTGGGCCGAATTCGCGGGGAACCGGTACGGCACACCGCGCCAGGCGGTGCTGGCGCGCCTTGAGGCCGGCGAGCCGGTCCTGCTGGAGATCGACCTGCAGGGCGCCCGCCAGGTCCGGGAGTCGATGCCCGAGGCACAGCTGATCTTCCTCGCGCCGCCGAGCTGGGACGAGCTGGTCCGCCGGCTCACCGGCCGGGGCACCGAGGCGCCCGAGGTCATCGAGCGCCGGCTGGAGGCCGCGCGGGTCGAGCTGGCGGCCGAGCCGGAGTTCGACACCACCCTGGTGAACACCTCTGTCGAGGACGTCGCGCGCGAGCTGCTAGCCTTGATGGCCGTAGTCTGATCTTTTTGCACCCAATCGGAAGGTAGAGCGTGTCCTCTTCCATCACCACGCCCGAGGGCATCATCAACCCGCCGATCGACGAGCTGCTCGAGGCCACCGACTCGAAGTACAGCCTCGTGATCTACGCGGCCAAGCGTGCCCGTCAGATCAACGCCTACTACTCGCAGCTCGGCGAGGGCCTGCTCGAGTACGTCGGCCCGCTCGTGGACACCCACGTGCACGAGAAGCCGCTGTCGATCGCGCTGCGCGAGATCAACGCGGGTCTGCTGACCTCCGAGGCCGTCGAGGGCCCGGTCCAGTAACCGCGCCCACGCGTCAGACCACGGGCCCGGCGGTACGACCGCCGGGCCCGTGGTGTGTCATGGGGTAGTACGCACCACGGTCCAACACAGCGCGGGAGAGGCGATGGGGAAGCCACAGGTCGTCCTGGGCGTGAGCGGCGGGATCGCCGCCTACAAGGCATGCGAGCTGCTGCGCCGGTTCACCGAGTCGGGACACGACGTACGCGTCGTGCCCACCGCCTCGGCGCTGCACTTCGTCGGTGAGGCCACCTGGTCGGCGCTGTCGGGCAACCCCGTCTCGACCGAGGTGTGGGAGAGCGTCCACGAGGTGCCGCACGTGCGCATCGGGCAGGGCGCGGACCTCGTCGTGGTCGCCCCGGCCACCGCCGACGTGCTCGCCAAGGCGGCCCACGGTCTCGCCGACGACCTGCTGACCAACACCCTGCTCACCGCGCGCTGTCCCGTGGTGTTCGTGCCCGCCATGCACACCGAGATGTGGGAGCACGCCGCCACCCAGGAGAACGTGGCGACGCTGCGCCGCCGCGGCGCCATCGTGCTGGAACCCGCGGTCGGCCGCCTCACCGGCGTCGACACCGGCAAGGGCCGGCTGCCCGAGCCCGCCGAGATCTTCGAGGCCTGCCGCAGGGTGCTGCTGCGCGGCCCGCGCGCACTGGAGACCGACCTGGCCGGACGCCACGTCGTCATCAGCGCCGGAGGCACCCGCGAGCCCCTCGACCCGGTCCGCTACCTGGGGAACCGCTCCTCCGGCAAGCAGGGCTACGCCCTCGCCCGTACGGCCCTGGCCCGGGGCGCCAGGGTCACCCTGGTCTCCGCCAACACCGGCCTCGCCGACCCTGCGGGGGCGGACGTGGTGCGCGTCGGGACGGCGGTGCAGCTGCGCGAGGCGGTGCTGAAGGCCGCGTCCGACGCCGACGTGGTGGTGATGGCGGCGGCCGTCGCGGACTTCCGTCCGGCGCGGTACGCCGAGGGCAAGATCAAGAAGAAGGACGGCGAGGAGCCCGCGCCCGTGGAACTGGTGCGCAACCCCGACGTGCTCGCCGAGCTCTCAGCCGAACGGCCGCACCCCGCGCAGATCGTCGTGGGCTTCGCCGCCGAGACCGACGACGTCCTGGCCAACGGCCGTGCCAAGCTCGCCCGCAAGGGCTGCGACCTGCTGGTCGTCAACGAGGTGGGCGACCACAAGGCTTTCGGGTCGGAGGAGAACGAGGCCGTCGTGCTCGGCGCCGACGGCACCGAGACCGCCGTGCCGTACGGGCCGAAAGAGGCCCTGGCGGAGCAGGTGTGGGACCTGGTCGCGGCCCGGCTGAGCTGACGACACTTCGGGACGGTGCGTGTGAGCTACTGGCGTTCCGTCCCGAGGTGATGCACAGTGTCGCAGGTCACGGCATATCCAAGGTGCGAGATGCCGTGTCCCTGCGCATGAGTCGGACGATAAACTGAGCCATGGCCCGCCGGGCGCAGCCCCGCGCGAGCCGCCAATGATCAGCCAGCAGCCGCTGCAACCCCAGGGAGCGATGTGTCCCGCCGCCTGTTCACCTCGGAGTCCGTGACCGAGGGTCACCCCGACAAGATCGCTGACCAGATCAGCGACACGATCCTCGACGCCCTGCTCAAGGAGGACCCCTCCTCGCGCGTCGCCGTCGAGACGTTGATCACCACCGGTCTGGTGCACGTCGCCGGAGAGGTCACCACCAAGGGATACGCGGACATCGCGACCCTGGTGCGGAACA
Organism: Actinacidiphila glaucinigra; assembly: GCF_900188405.1. Lineage (GTDB taxonomy): Bacteria > Actinomycetota > Actinomycetes > Streptomycetales > Streptomycetaceae > Actinacidiphila > Actinacidiphila glaucinigra. The sequence goes on from NZ_FZOF01000025.1 coordinate 94,311, forward strand.
AGATCCTCGACATCGGCTACGACTCGTCGAAGAAGGGCTTCGACGGCGCGTCCTGCGGTGTCTCGGTCTCCATCGGCGCGCAGTCCCCGGACATCGCGCAGGGTGTCGACACGGCCTACGAGAGCCGCGTCGAGGGCGACGAGGACGAGCTCGACCGGCAGGGCGCGGGCGACCAGGGTCTGATGTTCGGCTACGCCTGCGACGAGACCCCCGAGCTGATGCCGCTCCCGATCACGCTGGCGCACCGGCTCTCCCGGCGGCTCACCGAGGTCCGCAAGAACGGGACCATCCCCTACCTGCGGCCCGACGGCAAGACCCAGGTCACCATCGAGTACAACGACGACAAGGCCGTGCGCCTCGACACCGTCGTCGTCTCCTCGCAGCACGCCAGCGACATCGACCTCGAGTCGCTGCTCGCGCCCGACATCCGCGAGTTCGTCGTGGAGCCGGAGCTGAAGGCGCTGCTGGAGGACGGCATCAAGATCGACACCGAGGGCTACCGGCTGCTGGTGAACCCCACCGGGCGCTTCGAGATCGGCGGCCCGATGGGCGACGCCGGCCTCACCGGCCGCAAGATCATCATCGACACCTACGGCGGCATGGCCCGCCACGGCGGCGGCGCCTTCTCCGGCAAGGACCCGTCCAAGGTCGACCGCTCCGCCGCCTACGCCATGCGCTGGGTCGCCAAGAACGTCGTCGCCGCGGGCCTCGCCTCGCGCTGCGAGGTCCAGGTCGCCTACGCGATCGGCAAGGCCGAGCCCGTGGGCCTGTTCGTGGAGACCTTCGGTACCCACACCGTGGACCACGAGAAGATCGAGCAGGCCATCGGCCAGGTCTTCGACCTCCGCCCGGCCGCGATCATCCGCGACCTCGACCTGCTCCGCCCGATCTACTCCCAGACCGCGGCGTACGGCCACTTCGGCCGTGAGCTGCCGGACTTCACCTGGGAGCGCACCGACCGCGTCGAGGCGCTGCGCCAGGCGGCCGGCCTCTAGGCCTGCCGCATCCACGGCCCGACGACGGCCCCGGACCCCCTCGGTCCGGGGCCGTCGGCGTGCGCGGGGAGCGGGGCGGGACCCGCAGCACCCGCGGTGGCAGCGGGTACCCGGCACCGGAGGCCTGCGCCGCGCTCCGGCCCCGACCGCGTCCGGCCGCTGCGAACTCCCCTCACCGGTGGGCATGGGGCCTGGGCCCCGGGTGCCCGGGCGCGGGGCCGGGTGTCCGACGCGTCTGGTAACACTGAGGCTGTGAGCAGCGAGGACGACCGCCAGGTGTCCCCGGCGGCGGAGCCGCACGGGGGAGAGCAGCTCGCGCTCATCCGGGAGACGGTGCGCAAGGCCAAGGAGCCCCGCGCCAAGCCGCGCACCTGGCGGGGCGCGGCGCTGGCCGAAGGGCTACCGGTGGCGCGCGTGCTGGTCGACAAGGGCCTGCTCCACCTCGACCAGTACTTCGACTACGCGGTCCCCGCCGCCATGGACGCCGAGGCGCGGCCCGGCGTGCGCGTCCGCGTGCGGTTCGGCGGCCGGGTGGGAAAGGGCGGCCGGCGCGAGGGCGGCGAGCTGCACGACGGCTTCATCGTCGACCGGCTGACCGAGAGCGACTACCGGGGCCCGCTGGCCCCGCTCGCCCAGGTCCTGTCGCCCGAGGAGGTGCTCACCCCCGGCCTGCTCAAGCTGTGCCGGGCCGTCGCCGACCGCTACGCGGGCGCCCTCGCCGACATCGTGCAGCTCGCGGTGCCGCCGCGCCGGGCCAAGGCCGAGGCGGAGCCGGTACGCGATCCGCTCCCGGCACCCCGCCCGCCGGAGCCTGGGCCGTGGCGGCGCTATCCGACGGGGCCCGCGTTCCTGCAGGCGCTGGCCCGCGGGGACACCCCGCGGGCGGTGTGGACGGCGCTGCCCGGGCCGCACTGGCCCGAGGAGATCGCCCGCGCCATGGCGGCGGCGCTGGCCTCGGGGCGCGGTGCGCTGGCCGTCGTGCCGGACGGCCGCGCGGCCGCCCGTGTCGACGAGGCGCTGACCGCGATCGTCGGCGAGGGCCGCCATGTGCTGCTGACCGCCGACGCCGGACCGGAGGAGCGGTACCGCCGCTGGCTCGCCGTGAGCCGGGGCAGCGTACGCGCCGTCGTCGGCACCAGGGCCGCGATGTTCGCGCCGGTGGCGGACCTCGGGCTGGCCGTGCTCTGGGACGACGGCGACTCCAGCCACTCCGAGCAGCACGCACCGCAGCCGCACGCCCGGGACGTCCTGCTGCTGCGGGCCGCCGAGGAGCGGGCGGGCTTCCTGCTCGGCGGTCTCACCTGCACCGTGGAGGGCGCCCAACTGGTCGACACCCAGTGGGCGCTGCCGCTGACCGCACCGCGCGAGCGGGTACGGGCCGCCGCGCCCATGGTCCGTACGATCGGCGAGGGCGACGAGGCGCGGGACGCCGCCGCGCGCGCGGCACGGCTGCCGTCGGTGGCCTGGCAGGTGACCCGGGACGCGCTGCAGCGGGGCCCGGTGCTGGTGCAGGTGCCCAGGCGGGGTTATGTGCCGCGGCTGGCCTGCGAGCGCTGCCGTGAGCCCGCCCGGTGCGCGCACTGCGCGGGGCCGCTGCAACTCGGCGACGGCGAGAGCGCGCCGCACTGCGGCTGGTGCGGGCGGCCCGAGGCGGGCTGGCACTGCAAGGAGTGCGGCGGTTTCCGGCTGCGCGCCCAGGTGGTCGGTGCCCGGCGTACCGCCGACGAGCTCGGCCGGGCCTTCCCCAAGGTGCCGGTGCGGACCTCCGGGCGCGACGGCGTGCTGGCGTCCGTGCCGGGCACGCCCGCGCTGGTGATCTCGACCCCGGGCGCGGAACCGGTCGCCGAGGGCGGTTACGCGGCGGCGCTGCTGCTGGACGGCTGGGCCCTGCTCAACCGTCCGGACCTGCGGGCGGGCGAGGAGACCCTGCGGCGGTGGGCCGCGGCCGCGGCGCTGGTGCGCCCGGCCGGCGAGGGCGGCACGGTGGTCGTCCTCGCCGAGCCCACGCTGCGGCCCGTGCAGGCCCTCGTCCGCTGGGACCCGGTCGGCCACGCCGTGCGCGAGCTGGCCGAACGCGCGGAGCTGGGCTTCCCCCCGGTCTCCCGGATGGCGGCGGTCAGCGGCCGCCCCGCCGCCGTCGCCGATCTTCTGGCCACGGTCCGGCTCCCGGAGGGCACCGATGTCCTCGGCCCGGTGCCGCTGCCGATCACCGACCCCGCGCGGCCCCGCCGCTCCGGGGACACCCCGCCGGGCGAGCGCTGGGAGCGTGTGCTGCTGCGTGTGCCGCCGGGGAACGGCGCCGCCCTGGCGACCGCCCTGAAATCCGCGCAGACGGCCCGCATCGCCCGCAAGGAGCCCGACCCGGTCCGGGTCCGCATCGACCCGCCCGACATCGGCTAGGTGCGGCCGGGTGCGGGTCTCGCTCGACGGAGCGCGCTGACGAAGTGCCACGACGAAGCGGCCTGACGAAAAGTTCGGGAAAGCCCTTGACGCCCCCGCCTAGGGTTCCGGGTATGACCAGCACACTCCGACTGGAGAAGATCACTCCGGACAACGTCGACGCCGCGATCGCCCTGAAGGTCCGCCCCGACCAGGAACACCTCGTGGCCCCGGTCGTGAAGTCCCTCGCGGAGGCCTACGCCTACGGGGAGACGGCCTGGCCCCGGCTGATCGTCGACGGCGACCGGACCGTCGGATTCCTCATGGCCTTCTTCGACATCGACTTCGCGGGCGACGGAAGCGGCATCGACCTGCGCTCCGGCCTGTGGCGCCTCGCCGTCGCGGCCGGCGAGCAGGGCCGCGGCTACGGAAGGTACGCCGTCGAGTCCGTCGCGGCGGAGGTCCGCCGCCGGGGCGGCACCCGGGTCACCACCACCTGGCATCCCGGCGCCGACGGCCCGGAACGCTTCTACCTGCGGCTGGGCTTCCGGCCGACGGGGGAGTCCAGCGGCGGCCAGACCGTGGGGGAGCTGGAGCTCGAACCGGCAGGGCCGCACGCCGCGCACCGGCGGCCCTGACCGCGGTGCGTCCGTGCCCGTACGCGCCCGCCCCGGCGGCCGTCCTGTCGGCGTGGCGGGCGGCGGGGCGGGCGTGCCCGGGGCACCGCCGGATCAGCCCGTGCGCGGAGAGGGGACCGCACCGGGGACGGCCTCCTCGCGGGTGGCGGGGGCGGTGTGCGCGGGCATCGCGCGGGCCGCGGGCACCGCGGGGACCGAGGGCACGACCGCCGGGGCCGGAGGCTCGCCGTGCACCTCCGTGGCGGCCGCTCCGGCCGGCACCGAGCGCCGGTTGCCGTACCGCCGGTGGACGGCCTGCTTGGTGACGCCGAGCGCCGAGCCGACGGCGTCCCAGCTGAAGCCCAGGGAGCGGTCGAACTCCACGGCCGAGGTCACCAGGGTCTCGACGCTGTCCCGCAGCTCCTGGGCGAGCCGGACGGTGGGGGCGGGGGCGCGGCCGTAGACCACGAATCCCGCGGACGGCCCGCCCCGGCGGGGACGGTAGACATTGCCCAGCTGGGTGGTGAGGGTGCGCAGCGCGTCGACCTGTCGGCGGACCCGCTCGATGTCCCGCACCAGCAGGTGCAGGCTCGCCCTGGCCTGGGCGTCATGAGTTGCGTGTTCGGGCATCAACTGGCCTCTCGAACCGGCTCTTGTGGGTCAAACTCCATTGACCAACGCGCCAGACTCCCGTGGAGTCACGCCCAAGGGGCGCATCGCACCCGCCAGGGGGCGTGCGCATGGGTGCGCGCCCCTACCTCGATGGCCCATAGACTGGGGCGGTTGCCCTGTCACCGTCCGACCACGGAGCCACCGCGTGTCCATCCAGCCGATCCGCCTCTTCGGCGACCCCGTGCTGCGCATGAAGGCGCAGCCCGTGACCGTCTTCGACAAAGAGCTGCGCATCCTCGTCAAGGACCTCGAGGAGACCATGAAGGACGCCCCGGGCGCAGGCCTGGCGGCTCCTCAGATCGGCGTCTCGCTGCGGGTGTTCACCTACCACGTCGACGGTGAGCTGGGCCATCTGGTCAACCCGGACCTCAGCCTGAGCGAGGAGGAGCAGGACGGCCCCGAGGGCTGCCTGTCCCTGCCCGGGCTGCGCTTCGACACCAAGCGCGCCCACGGCGTCGTCGCCAAGGGCTTCACCATGCACGGCGACCCGGTGACCGTCGAGGGCACCCAACTGCTCGCCCGCTGCATCCAGCACGAGACCGACCACCTCGACGGCATCATCTTCATCGACCGCCTCGACCGCGAGCAGCGCAAGGCCGCGATGAAGGCGATACGCGACGCAGAGTGGGCCGGTCGGCCCGCGCCCGAGGTCCGCGTCTCCCCGCACAGCACATTCGGCCGCGCACTGTAGGGCCGCGCACCGCAGAAAGGCATCCCGCACGCATGAGGCTCGTCTTCGCCGGCACCCCCGAGGTCGCCGTTCCCGCCCTCGACGCCCTGCTCGCCTCCGGCCGGCACGAGGTCGTCGCCGTGGTCACCCGGATGGACGCCACGGCGGGGCGCGGCCGCAAGCTCGTCGCCAGCCCGGTGGCCCAGCGCGCGGAGGAGGCCGGCATCGAGGTCCTCAAGCCCGCCAGGCCCCGCGACGAGGACTTCCTGGCCCGGCTCCGCGAGATCGCCCCCGACTGCTGCCCGGTCGTCGCCTACGGCGCGCTGCTGCCCCGCGTCGCCCTCGACGTGCCCGCCCGCGGCTGGGTCAACCTGCACTTCTCCCTGCTGCCCGCCTGGCGCGGCGCCGCCCCCGTGCAGCACGCCGTCATGGCGGGCGACGAGGTCACCGGGGCCGCGACCTTCCTCATCGAGGAGGGCCTGGACTCCGGACCGGTGTACGGCGTCGTCACCGAGGACGTCCGCCCCCGCGACACCAGCGGCGACCTGCTGACCCGGCTCTCGCACAGCGGCGCGAAGCTGCTGGCCGCCACCATGGACGGCATCGAGGACGGAGCGCTGGTCGCCCGGCCGCAGCCTGCCGAGGGCGTCAGCCTGGCCCCCAAGATCACCGTCGACGACGCCCGCGTCGACTGGAACGCCCCTGCCCTGCGGGTGGACCGGGTGATCCGCGGCTGCACCCCGGCACCCGGCGCCTGGACGCTGTTCGGCGGCGAACGCCTCAAGGTCGGCCCCGTCACCCTGCTGCCCGACCGCACCGACCTGGCCCCCGGGGAACTGGAGGTCACCAAGCGCGCCGTGTACGCGGGCACCGGAAGCCACGCCGTGGAGCTCGGCGAGGTGCGTCCGCAGGGCAAGAAGCCGATGCCCGCCGCCGACTGGGCGCGCGGCGTCCGCGTCCCCTCCGGGGAGCGGCTCGGCGCCTGACCGCGCCCCCCACGTACGCTCGAAGCGGGGCGCACCGCACCCCGCCGTACCACCGACACTCCCGGAGCACCTTCCACGTGAGCGAACCGTCACGCCGCCGACCGCGTCCCGCCGCCCGCCAGGGCCGCAACCAGGGAGGGCCCCCGCAGGGCGGCCGGCCCTACCGCAAGCCCCAGCGCGACCCCGTGCGCATCCTGGCGTTCGAGGCGCTGCGGGCGGTCGACGAGCGCGACGCGTACGCCAACCTCGTCCTGCCGGCGCTGCTGCGCGAGGCCGAGGCCGAGGCGGCGCGCAAGGGCCGGGAGTTCGACCGGCGCGACGCCGCGCTCGCCACCGAGCTGGTGTACGGCACCCTGCGCCGCCGGGGCACGTACGACGCCGTCATTGCGGCCTGCGTCGACCGGCCGCTGCGCGAGGTCGACCCTCCCGTGCTGGACGTGCTGTCGCTCGGCACCCACCAGCTGCTGGGCACCCGCATCCCCTCCCACGCGGCCGTCTCCGCCACCGTCGAGCTCGCCCGCGTGGTCCTCGGCGACGGGCGCGCGAAGTTCGTCAACGCGGTGCTGCGCCGGATCGCCGCCCGCGACCTGGACGCCTGGCTGGACGAGGTGGCACCGCCCTACGACGAGGACGCCGAGGACCACCTCGCCGTCGTCCACTCGCACCCGCGCTGGATCGTCTCGGCCCTGTGGGACGCCCTGGGCGGGGGCCGCGCGGGCATGGAGGAACTGCTCGCGGCCGACAACGAGCGCCCCGAGGTCACCCTGGTCGCGCGCCCCGGCCGCGCGACCACGCAGGAACTCGCCGACGCCGTGCCCGCGGACACCACTCTTCCGGGCCGCTGGTCCCCCTGGGCGGTCCGGCTCGCCGAGGGCGGTGACCCCGCGGCCATCGAGGCGGTGCGCGAGGGCCGCGCGGGCGTCCAGGACGAGGGCAGCCAGCTCGTCGCCGCCGCCCTGGCCGCGGCCCCGCTGGGCGACGGCCCCGACCGGCTCTGGCTGGACGGCTGCGCCGGCCCCGGCGGCAAGGCGGCCCTGCTCGCCGCGCTCGCCGCGGAGCGCGGGGCGGCCCTGGTCGCCTCCGAGAAGCAGCCGCACCGGGCCCGGCTCGTCGCCCGCGCCCTGGCGGGCAACCCCGGCCCGTACGGGGTGATCGTCGCCGACGGCACCCGCCCCGCCTGGCGTCCCGGCGCCTTCGACCGCGTCCTGGTCGACGTGCCCTGCACCGGCCTCGGCGCGCTGCGCCGCCGTCCCGAGGCGCGCTGGCGCCGGCGTGCCGAGGACGTCCCGGGCTTCGCGCCCCTGCAGCGCGGCCTGCTGGAGTCCGCCCTGAGCGCGGTGCGCGTGGGCGGGGTCGTGGGCTACGCGACCTGCTCCCCGCATCCGGCCGAGACCCGCGCCGTCGTGGAGGACGTCCTGGGCCGCCCGGGCGCCGTCCCCGCCGAATGGGTCGACGCCCGCCCGCTCATGCCCGGGGTCCCCGACCTCGGCGAGGGCCCGGACGTCCAGCTCTGGCCCCATCTGCACGGCACCGACGCGATGTACCTCGCCCTGCTGCGCCGCACCGGGGAGTGAGCGCGCGCGGGTGCGGTCCGGACGTCCGGACCGCACCCGCGCGGCGGTGGCTCGGCAGCTCAGCAGTAGAGGTTGGCGCCGGGGCCGACTCCGAGGATCGCCGTGAACTGCTGGTACTTGCTCACCCGGCTCTGCACCTGCGCCGGGTTGCGGCCGTCGCATTCGAGGGAGCCGTTGATGGAGCGGATGGTCTGGCCGAAGCCGGCCTGGTTCACCATGGCGTTGTGCGGGGTCATGGTGCCGGGGCCGTTCTGGGTGTTCCAGTACCAAAGACCCGTGCGCCAGGCCACGGCCGCGTCCTGCTCCACGCGCCAGGGGTTGCCCAGCAGGTCGATGCCGAGGGCGTCGCCGGCGGCCTTGTAGTTGAAGTTCCAGCTGAGCTGGATCGGTCCGCGGCCGTAGTAGGCCGCCTGGCCGGCCGGGCAGCCGTAGGGCTGGCCCCAGTCGCAGTAGTGCGGGTAGTTGGCGGTGTTCTGCTCGACCACGTAGACCAGGCCGCCCGTCTCGTGGCTGACGTTGGCGAGGAAGGCGGCGGCCTCCTGCCTCTTGACCGTGTCGCCACCGGAGTTGGCGAAGCCCGGGTAGGAGCTCAGCGCGGCGACCAGGCCGCTGTAGGTGTAGAAGCCGTTGCGGCCCGGGAACATCTGGTTGAACTGGGACTCGCTCACCACGAACCCGGACGGGTTGGTGCCGCCGCCACCGCCGCTCGCGGGGGCGTTCCACTTCTGGTTGGCACCGCCCGTGCAGGTCCAGATCTGCAGCCGGGTGGCGTTGGCGGAGCTGTTGCCCCTGACGTCCAGGCACTTGTTGGCGGCGGGGTTGACGATGTCGCGCGCCGCGGTGACGACCCACTGCTGGTTGGCGCTGCCGGAGCAGTCCCACAGCTGGACCGCGGCCCCGTCGGCGGTGCTGCGGTCGACGACGTCGAGGCACTTGCCGAGGGCGCGCAGCGTGCCGTCGCCCGGGTTGGACCAGCGCTGGGCGCCGGTCCCGTTGCAGTCGTAGAGCTGTACGGCGGTGCCGTTGGCGTTGTTCGCCCCGGCGACGTCGACGCACTTGCCCGCGAGGCCGCTGATCTGGCCGTCCGCCGCGCGGGCGGTCGGCGTCGCGACGAACAGGGTGGCCAGGAGCGCCGCGAGGACGGCGAACACCGCGGACGGGCCGAGGACGGAACGTCCTGTGGGAAGCCGTCCGGCGAGGGACGTGGACATGGAGAATCGCTCCTTACCCGGCCCGGGGCCGTGGTCGTGGGGGAGGGAGCTTCGTGGGGGTGCTCGGCACGGCGGGCGCGGGTGGTTCGGAGGAGGTCACGCACGGGCACGGCGCGGCGTGCGTCGTGGAGTGCGTCGTTTCAAGGGCGGCGTGAACTTCCCTGCTGCACCGTCCCGTTGAGCCCAGCTAGGTCTAGACCATGCCAGGGTGACGGGGTCACGTCAATACTTGAAGGGGCGGGCGGGACCCGGCGCGCCCGGCCCCGCGGCGTACCCCTGTCCTCCGCCGCCGTCCGCAGCGGCGAGAATCGTCCTGGAACGGCAGGCCCGGAACCGCCGGACCGGCAGGCCGCGCACCGCGCGGCGGCCGGCGGCGGGGGCCGGACAGGAAGGAACGACCGCGATGCCCGCGGAGAGCAACTGGGGCGGCAATGTCGCCTTCACCGCACGAAGGCTCCACCACCCCGAGTCCGTCGCCGAGCTGCAGGAGATCGTGGCCCGGGCCCCACGGGTGCGCGCCCTCGGGACCCGGCACTCCTTCAGCACCGTCGCCGACACCGACGGCGAGCACGTCTCGACCTCCCGGCTGCCCGCCGTGATCGACGTCGACCGCACCGAGCGCACCGCCACGGTCGGTTCGGGGCTGCGCTTCGGCGAGATCGTCCGCGCGATCGACGAGGCGGGCCTGGCGCTGCACAACCTCGGCTCGCTGCCGCACATCTCCGTGGCCGGGGCGTGCGCCACCGGCACCCACGGCTCCGGCACCGGGCGGCGCAGCCTGGCCGGCGCGGTCCGCGGGATGACCATGGTCACCGCCGACGGAGAGCTCGCCGAGATCCGGCGGGGCGAGGCCGACTTCGACGGCTCGGTCGTCGCCCTGGGCGCCCTGGGCGTCGTGACCCGGCTGACCCTCGACCTCGTCCCGGCCTTCGCCGTGCGCCAGACCGTCTACGAGGACATGCCGCGGGAGGAGTTCCGGGAGAACTTCGACGCGGTGATGTCGGCCGGATACAGCGTCTCGGGCTTCACCCGCTGGCGGGAGCGGGCCGTCGACCAGGTCTGGCTCAAGGAGCGGGTCGAGGCCGACGGGGCTGAGCCCGCGCCGCGGACGTGGTTCGGCGCCACCGCGGCCGACGGGCCCCGGCACCCCATCCCGGGCATGCCCGGTACGCACTGCACGCCGCAGCAAGGCCTTGTCGGCCCCTGGTACGCGCGGCTGCCGCACTTCCGCCTGGAGTTCACCCCGAGCAGCGGCGAGGAGATCCAGTCGGAGTTCTTCGTCGACCGGCGCGACGCCGTGGCGGCGTTCGACGCCCTGTGGCAGGTGCGGGAGCGGTTCTCGTCCGAGGTGCTCATCGGCGAGATCCGCACCGTGGCCGCCGACTCCCTGTGGCTCAGCCCGGCGTACGGACGGGACAGCGTCGCCTTCCACTTCACCTGGGCCCCGGACGCCGAGGCGGTGGCGCGGGCGGTCCGGGTCGTCGAGGAGGCGCTGCGCCCCTTCTCCGCCCGCCCGCACTGGGGCAAGCTCTTCACCGCCCCGTCCCCCGACGCACTGCGCGAGCTCTACCCGCGCTACGACGACTTCCGGGCGCTCGCCGCCCGGTTCGACCCGTCCGGGGTCTTCCGGAACGCCTTCATGCGTGAGCACTTCCCGGACTGAGCCGGCGTGCGCGCCCGGCGCGCCCGCGGGCGCCACCGATGTGCCGCCCGCGGGGGGCCGGTCATAGACTGACCGCGGTCGAAATGTCCCGTACGAGAGGGTTGGGCATCATGTCCAAGCGAGGGAACAAGCGGCGCGCCCGGAAGAAGAAGGGCGCCAACCACGGCAAGCGTCCCAACGCGTGACACACGCCGTCCCGCAGTGACCGCCCGCGCCCGGCGCGGGCGGTCACGGCTGTTCCGGGGCTCAGGTACCGACGCGAGGGGCGTCCGGCGCCACCTGCTCCTCTCCCGGGGGCGCGGGGGCGTGGGGACCGTCCAGCAGGCTCGGCCACCACACGCGGTGCCGCATGTCGAGGGTGATCGCGGTGACCAGCACCGACCGTACGACCAGGGTGTCGAGCAGGACGCCGAACGCCACCGCGAAGCCGATCTCCGCGAAGCCCACGACGGGCAGCGTCGCCAGGGCCGCGAAGGTGCCGGCGAGCACCAGGCCCGCGGAGGTGATCACGCCGCCGGTCGCGGCGAGACCGGTGAGGGTGCCCTCGCGGGTCCCGGACAGCGCGCTCTCCTCGCGGATCCGCGTCATCAGGAAGATGTTGTAGTCGATCCCCAGCGCCACCAGGAACACGAAGACGAACAGCGGGAACGCCGTGTCCTCGCCCTGGAAGCCGAAGACGTGCCGGAAGGCGAGCGCGCTGACGCCGAGCGCGGCGGCGAAGGAGAGCACCACCGTCGCGATGAGCACCAGGGGCGCCGTGAGGGCCCGCAGCAGGATGCCGAGGATCACCAGCACGACGACGAGGATCATCGGGATGAGCAGCCTGTTGTCGCGCGCCGCCGCGCGACCCGCGTCGAGCTGCGCCGCCGTGCCGCCGCCGACCCTGGCGTCGGCGCCGGGCAGTGCGTGCAGGGTCTCGCGGGCGCGGTCCACGGTGTCCTTGGCGGCCTGGCTGTCGGCCGGGTCGGTGAGTGTGGCCTCCAGGTGGACCAGGCCGTCCCGCTGCGCGGGCGCGCCCTTCGGTACGACCGCGGAGCCCGGCGCGACGCCCTCGACGCCGTCGAGCGCCGCCTTGACCTGCCCCGCCGCACCCGCGTCGGCGATCACCACCAGCGGCTGCCCGGAGCCGGCGGGGAAGTAGCGGGCCTCGACCTGCTGCCCGGTGACGGAGTCGGGTGTTCCGGTGAAGCTCTCGGCGTTGCTCAGCCCCGCCGCCTCCAGCGTGATCAGACCCAGCGAGAGAGCCGCGAGTGCGGCCGCGGTGCCCACCCACACCGCGCGCGGCCGCCGGTCGATGCGGCGGCCCACCCGGGACCACAGCCCGCCGCGGGTGGGCTCGGCGGAACCGACGTGCGGGACGGCGGGCCAGAACACCCAGCGGCCCACGATGACCAGCAGCGCGGGGAAGAGCGTCAGCATGGCGGCCAGGCCGATGGCTATGCCGACGGCGGCGACCGGTCCGAGCCCGGAGGTCGAGTTCATCTCCGCGGCCAGCAGGCACAGCATGCTCACCGCGACCGTGGCGGCGCTGGCGACGATGGCCGGCCCCGCCCGGTGCAGGGCCAGCGCCATGGCCTCGTGGCGGTCCTCGTGGCGGCGCAGCTCCTCGCGGTAGCGGGCGACCAGTAGCAGCGCGTAGTCCGTTCCGGCGCCGAACACCAGGACGGTGAGGATCCCCGCGCTCTGCGCGTTGACGACGAGGTCGGCGTGCTCGGCCAGCAGGTATACGGCCGCCTGCGCGGTGAACAGCGCCCCGACGACCGAGACGACCGGCAGCAGGATGAGGGTGACGCTGCGGTAGGTCAGCAGCAGGATGACGACGACCACGGCGAGGGCGCTGTACAGCAGGGTGCCGTCGATGCCCTCGAACGCCTCGGCGGAGTCGGCCGCGAAGCCGCCCGGTCCGGTGATGTGCACCTCGAGGCCACCGGTGTCGTCGGCGGTGACGGCGCGTATGCCGGCGACCGCGTCCGCGAGGCCCGTCCAGCCGCCCTCGTCCATGTCGATGGGGACGATGAGCTGCGCGCCGCGCGGGCCGGCGGCGCGCTTCTCGTACACAGGGCCGACGGTGCGGTCGCCGAAGACGCCGTGCGCGGTCATCTCCCGTATGCGCTCGGCGTCCTGACGAACGGTCGCACGATCGGCGTCGGTGAGCCCACCGGGCCGCGCGTAGACCACGACCGCCGGGGCGGTGTCGGGAAGGAACCGCTTCTGCAGCTCCAGGACCTGGGTCGACTCCGCGCCGCCCGGCAGCCAGGAGGACGAGTCGTTCTGCTGCGCGTCCGTGAGCTTCTGGGCCAGCGGCGCGACCGCGACCAGCAGGACCAGCCAGAGCGCGACCACGACCCATTTGCCGCGCCTGCCGCAGACCAGGACCGCCCAGCCGCGTGGAGCCTTCACACCCGCCACCTCCGCCTCGTCCAAGGCGTCCCCCGAGGAGTGCTCTGCGATCCGCACAGCATCCCACGCCCGCAAGGGCCGTGCGGGGTGGTTTTCCACAGCCGTACGCCCAGTGCGCGGGGAGGGGGCGGGCACCGCCATACTGGACACATGGCCGTGCAGATCAACCCCAGTATCCTCTCCGCCGACTTCGCGCGCCTCGCCGACGAGGCGCGGGCCGTCGAGGGCGCGGACTGGCTCCACGTCGACGTGATGGACAATCACTTCGTCCCCAACCTGACGCTCGGCGTGCCGGTCGTGGAGTCCCTCCGCAAGGCGACGGAGACCCCGCTCGACTGCCATCTGATGATCGCCGACCCGGATCGCTGGGCCCCGGCCTACGTCGAGGCGGGCGCCGGCTCCGTCACCTTCCACGTGGAGGCGGCCGCCGCTCCCGTGCGCCTCGCCCGGGAGATCCGCGCCAAGGGCGCGCGGGCCTCGATGGCGCTCCGGCCGGCCACGCCCGTCGAGCCCTACGAGGACCTGCTGCCCGAGCTCGACATGCTGCTGATCATGACCGTGGAGCCGGGCTTCGGCGGTCAGGCCTTCCTCGACATCATGCTGCCCAAGATCCGCCGGGCCCGGAAGCTGATCGACAAGCACGGTCTGGACCTGTGGCTCCAGGTCGACGGGGGAGTCTCCGCCTCCACCATCGAGCGCTGCGCCGAGGCCGGGGCGGACGTCTTCGTGGCCGGCTCCGCCGTCTACGGGGCCGAGGATCCGGCCGAGGCGGTACGGGGTCTGCGCAAGCAGGCGGCGGCCGCCTGCGCGCACTGACCACTCCGTGGGCACCGTGCCCCGGTACCCCGGAGTACGTGCGAGGATGAGCGCGGAGCCGATCAGATGCGCAACTGGGGAGAGAACGTGACCACAGGCCGCACAGGGGTGCGCATGGGCCCCGGCGAGATGGTCCAGGCGGCGGCGATGGCGCGCCGCTTCTACTTGGAGGGGAAATCCAAGATCCAGATCGCCGAGGAGTTCGGCGTGAGCCGCTTCAAGGTGGCGCGGGTCCTGGAGACCGCCCTCGAACGTGACCTCGTGCGCATCGAGATCAGGGTCCCGGCGGAACTCGACGCCGAACGCTCCGACGCCCTTCGGGCCCGCTACGGGCTGCGGCACGCCGTCGTCGTCGAGTCGCCCGCCGACGAGACCGACGGCCCCGACCCGGAGAACCTGGGAGCGGTCGCCGCGCAGCTGCTCGGCGAACTGGTCAGCGAGGGCGACGTGCTCGGCCTCGCCTGGGGGCGTTCCATCATCACCATGGCCAACGCCCTCGACCGGCTGCCGCCGTGCACGGTCGTCCAGCTCACCGGCGTGTACGACGCCGGCACCGCCGACCGCGGCTCGGTCGAGGCGGTCCGCACCGCCGCGGCCGTATCCGGCGGCGAGGCCCACCCCATGTACGCACCCATGGTGCTGCCCGACCCGGCGACCGCGGCGGCGCTGCGCGCCCAGAGCGGCATCGCGGCAGCCATGAGCTACTTCGACAAGGTCACCGTGGCCGTGGTGTCGATCGGCTCCTGGGCGGCCGGGATCTCCACCGTCCACGACGCCCTGACCGAGGCCGAGCGCGAGCACTACGCCTCCCTCGGCGTCGCCGCGGAGATGTCCTCGCACCTCTTCGACGCCGAGGGCCTGCTGGTCGGCCGCGACCTGGGCGAGCGCTGCATCACCATCGAAGCGGACCGGCTGCGCCGCATCCCCGAGGTGCTCGCCATCGCCGGCGGCCTGCGCAAGGCCGCCGCGGTCGACGCCGTGCTGCGGTCCGGTCTGGTGACCAGCATCGTGACGGACACCGCCGCCGCCGACTACCTGCTGGACTCCACCGCGCCCATGCCGCGCCCCGCCCTCGACCGCGCGGACCCCGAGGTGCTGCGCGGAGCCTAGGCTCCGGCCGCGCCGTCGTTCCGTCCGCCGCTCGCGTGCCCTGCGCGGCGGACGGCGCGGGCTGTGGCAGCATCGCCGCATGCCGACCGGCCCCGTCCGCCGTGCCACCGCGATCGTCGCCGTCCTGCTGGGTTGCCTCGCACTGCTGCTCGGCGGCTGCTCCCCGCCCGCCACCGAACCCGTGGCGGCGGTCCCCACGGTGTCCGTCGCGAGCCTGCCGCCCGAGGCCCGCGAGACGCTCCGGCTGATCGACGCGGGCGGCCCCTTCCCGTACGCGAAGGACGGCACCGTCTTCAACAACTTCGAGGGCCTGCTGCCGGCGCATCCGCGCGGCTACTACCACGAGTACACCGTCCCGACCCCGGGGACACAGGACCGCGGCGCCCGGCGCATCGTCACCGGCTCCGGCGGGGAGGCCTACTACACCGACGACCACTACCAGAGCTTCAGGGCGGTCCGCAGATGACGGCAACGACGGTGCTGGACCTGCACGGGGTCACCACCAAGAGCGCGTTCATGGACCGCTGCGCCGAGCAGCTGCGGCTGCCCGGCTGGTTCGGCCGCAACTGGGACGCCCTGTACGACTGCCTCACCGACCTGCCCGACCCAGAGCGGGGCGGGCTGCGCCTGGTCGTCCGCGGCTGGAGCGACTTCGCGGCGGCCGAACCGGGGGAGTGGCGGACCGCGCGCCGGGTGCTCGCGGACGCGGCGGCCTTCCACGACCCCGCCGTGCTCCCCCTGCAGGTCGTCTTGGAGGAACCTACGAACGACCCTTCGTGATCACCGGAGTTTCCTCCGTGTTCAATCCGGCTCCGACCGTGCAAAACTGAAGTACGTGCGTTTCCTCAATGATGCAAAGCCTCCGTACGACCTGACGTACGACGACGTGTTCATGGTCCCCAGCCGCTCGGCGGTGGGATCCCGCCAGGCGGTCGACCTCTCCGCCCCCGACGGCACCGGCACCACCATCCCCCTCGTGGTGGCCAACATGACGGCCATCGCCGGACGCCGTATGGCCGAGACCGTGGCCCGGCGCGGAGGCCTCGTGGTCATCCCGCAGGACATCCCGATCGAGGTCGTCACCGAGGTGATCACCTGGGTGAAGCAGCGGCACCACGTGCTCGACACCCCGATCGTGCTCGGCCCCCACGCCACCGTCGCCGACGCGCTGGCGCTGCTGCCCAAGCGGGCGCACGGCGCCGCCGTCGTCGTGGAGGACGGCCGTCCGGTCGGCATCGTCACCGAGCACGACCTCACCGGCGTGGACCGCTTCACCCAGGTCTCCGTGGTGATGTCCAAGGACCTCGTGCTGCTGCCCGCGGACATCGACCCGCGCGAGGCCTTCAACCGCCTGGAGGACGCCAACCGCAAGCTCGCCCCCGCCGTGGACGCCGACGGCAGGCTGGTCGGCATCCTCACCCGCAAGGCGGCGCTGCGCGCCACCCTGTACACCCCGGCCACCGACGCCGGCGGGCGGCTGCGCATCGCCGCCGCCGTGGGCATCAACGGCGACGTCGCGGGCAAGGCCAAGCAGCTGCTCGACGCGGGTGTGGACACCCTCGTCGTCGACACCGCCCACGGCCACCAGGAGAGCATGATCCAGGCCGTGAGGGCCGTCCGCGCGCTCGACCCGCAGGTGCCGGTCGTGGCCGGCAACGTCGTCTCCGCCGAGGGCGTCCGCGACCTGATCGAGGCCGGCGCCGACATCGTGAAGGTCGGCGTGGGCCCCGGCGCGATGTGCACCACCCGCATGATGACCGGCGTGGGCCGGCCCCAGTTCTCCGCCGTCCTGGAGTGCGCCGCCGAGGCCGCCCGGCACGGCAAGCACGTCTGGGCCGACGGCGGCGTCCGGCACCCGCGCGACGTCGCCATGGCGCTCGCCGCGGGCGCGTCCAACGTCATGATCGGCTCCTGGTTCGCGGGCACCTACGAGTCGCCCGGCGACCTGCAGCAGACCGCCGACGGCCGGCCGTACAAGGAGAGCTTCGGCATGGCCTCCGCCCGCGCGGTGGCCAACCGCACCAGCGAGGAGTCCGCGTACGACCGCGCCCGCAAGGGGCTGTTCGAGGAGGGCATCTCCACCTCGCGGATGTTCCTCGACCCGGCCCGCCCGGGTGTCGAGGACCTGATCGACTCGATCATCGCGGGCGTCCGCAGCTCCTGCACCTACGCCGGTGCCGCCAACCTCTCCGAGTTCGCCGAGAAGGCCGTCGTCGGCATCCAGAGCGCGGCCGGCTACGCCGAGGGCAAGCCGCTGCACGCCAGCTGGCAGTAGCCACCGCCGCCGGGCGCCCCGTTCGCGGAAGCGGACGGGGCACCGGCGCGTCCGGGGCACCGCGGGCGGCGCCCCGCTTCGACGCGATCACCCGGGAGTGCTGCGCCGGGCGGACGGCGACCGGCCTCGTAGGCTGGTGCGCGTACGGCAAGCGCCGTCCCCAGCTCGCCCGCGAAGAGAAGTGACCCACCCCCAGTGCGACTGAACGAACTCGACGAACGCATCGTCCACGCCCTCGCCGAGGACGCCCGCCGCTCCTTCGCCGACATCGGCGCCCTCGTCGGGCTCTCCGCCCCGGCGGTCAAACGCCGGGTCGACCGGCTGCTGGCGGAGGGCGCCATCACGGGCTTCACCGTCCGCGTCGAGCCCTCCGCGCTGGGCTGGGAGACCGAGGCGTTCGTCGAGCTCTACTGCCGGCACAACACCTCGCCCGAGGACATCCGGCGCGGCCTGTCGCGCTACCCGGAGGTCGCGTCCGCCTCGACCGTCACCGGCGAGGCGGACGCCGTCGTCCAGATCTACGCCGCCGACGTGCGCCACTTCGAGCGGGTACTGGAGCGGATCGCCGGGGAGCCCTTCGTCGAGCGCACCAAGTCCGTCCTGGTCCTGTCGCCGCTGCTGCGGCGCTACTCGGGAGCGCCCGACCAGCCGGAGGGGTGACCGCGGGTACGCGGGCCCGGGACGGCCGTCCGATCGCCCCCGCGCAACGAATCGCCGCCGGCAGGCCCCGGCGCGCAACGAATCGGCGGTCGGTGCGCAACGGAGGCGTCTTGTCGCCGCGAGGCCCGGAATCGTACCGTCGAGGCAGACCCGGAACACGCTTCCCACCAGGCGAAAGAGGCTCCATGGCGCCGCTGCGCACCGCGCTGTACCAAGGCCCGAGCGGCGTCCCCTCCTCCGTCGGCGACAGCCTGGCCGCGCTCGACGCCGCCGCGCGCCGGGCCTCCGCCGCGGGAGCCCGGCTGCTCGTCACGCCCGAGATGTACCTGACCGGCTACGCCCTCGGCGACGCGGTCCCGGGCCTCGCCGAGGCGGCCGACGGGCCCGCCGCCGCGCGGGTCGCCCGGATCGCCGCGGAGCACGGCCTCGGCATCGTCTACGGCTACCCCGAGCGCGACGGCCGCGACGTCTTCAACTCCGCCCAGCTGATCGGCCCGGACGGGGAGCGCCTCGCCAACTACCGCAAGACCCACCTCTTCGGCGACTTCGAGCGCACCTGGTTCACCCCCGGCGACGACGCCGTCGTCCAGGCCGAGTTCGACGGCGTCCGGATCGGCCTCCTCATCTGCTACGACGTCGAGTTCCCGGAGACCGTGCGGGCCCACGCCCTCGCCGGCACCGAGTTGCTCGCCGTTCCCACCGCGCTGATGCGGCCCTACGAGTTCGTCCCGCAGACGCTCGTGCCGGCCCGCGCGTACGAGAGCCAGCTGCACGTCGCCTACGCCAACCGCTGCGGCCCCGAGGGCGACTTCGACTTCGCGGGGCAGAGCTGCCTCGCCGGACCCGACGGCGCCGTGCGCGCCCGGGCCGGAGCCACCGAGGAGCTGGTCGTCGCCGACGCCGACCCGGAGCTCCTGCGCGCCGTCCGCGAGGAGACCCCCTACCTCGAGGACCGCCGCCCCGAGCTGTACCGCTCGCTGGGCTGATCCCGACCCCCTCCCCGCCACCCGCTTCGCCGCTTCACAGCCAGGAGAACCACGCCATGACGTCCACGGTGCCCACCGCGGTCCACGACGAGCAGCACCCCGAGGTGCGGGCGGCGCCGCCGATCACCATGTTCGGCCCGGACTTCCCGTTCGCGTACGACGACTTCCTGGCGAGCCCCGCGGGCCTCGGCTCCATACCGGCGACCGAGCACGGCGCCGAGGTCGCGGTCATCGGCGGCGGCCTGTCCGGCATCGTCGCCGCGTACGAGCTGATGAAGATGGGCCTGCGGCCCGTCGTGTACGAGGCCGACCGGATCGGCGGCCGGCTGCGCACCGTCGGCTTCGAGGGCTGCGGCGAGAACCTGACCGCCGAGATGGGCGCGATGCGCTTCCCGCCGTCCTCCACCGCACTGCAGCACTACATCGACCTGGCGGGCCTGGAGACCAGGCCCTTCCCCAACCCGCTCGCCCCCGAGACCCCGTCGACCGTCGTGGACCTCAAGGGCGAGTCCCACTACGCGCGGACCATCGACGACCTGCCCCAGGTCTACCGCGACGTCGCGCACGCCTGGAACTCCTGCCTGGAGGAGGGTGCGGACTTCACCGACATGAACCGCGCCATGCGCGAGCGCGACGTCCCGCGCATTCGCGAGATCTGGTCGAAGCTCGTCGAGAAGCTCGACAACCAGACCTTCTACGGCTTCCTCTGCGACGCTGAGGCGTTCAGGTCCTTCCGGCACCGCGAGATCTTCGGCCAGGTCGGCTTCGGCACCGGCGGCTGGGACACCGACTTCCCCAACTCCATCCTGGAGATCCTGCGCGTCGTCTACACCGAGGCCGACGACCACCACCGCGGCATCGTCGGCGGCAGCCAGCAACTGCCGCTGCGACTGTGGGAGCGCGAGCCGCAGAAGATCGTCCACTGGCCGCACGGCACCTCCCTGAGGTCCCTGCACGGCGGCGACCCCCGCCCGGCCGTCACCCGGCTGCACCGCACCGCCGGCAACCGGATCACCGTCACCGACGCCGCCGGCGACATCCGCACCTACCGCGCCGCCATCTTCACCGCGCAGAGCTGGATGCTGCTCAGCAAGATCGACTGCGATGACTCGCTCTTCCCGATCGACCACTGGACGGCGATCGAGCGCACCCACTACATGGAGTCCAGCAAGCTCTTCGTCCCCGTCGACCGGCCGTTCTGGCTGGACAAGGACGAGGAGACGGGCCGGGACGTGATGAGCATGACGCTCACCGACCGCATGACCCGCGGCACCTACCTGCTGGACAACGGGCCCGACGAGCCGGCCGTGATCTGCCTGTCGTACACATGGTGCGACGACAGCCTCAAGTGGCTGCCGCTGAGCGCCGCCGAGCGCATGGAGGTCATGCTCAAGTCGCTCGGCGAGATCTATCCGAAGGTCGACATCCGGCGGCACATCATCGGCAACCCGGTGACCGTGTCCTGGGAGAACGAGCCCTACTTCATGGGCGCGTTCAAGGCGAACCTGCCCGGCCACTACCGCTACCAGCGGCGGCTGTTCACCCACTTCATGCAGGACACCCTGCCCGAGGACAAGCGCGGCATCTACCTCGCCGGCGACGACATCTCCTGGACGGCGGGCTGGGCCGAGGGCGCCGTGCAGACCGCGCTCAACGCCGTGTGGGGCGTCATGCACCAGTTCGGCGGCACCACCGACCCCACCAACCCGGGCCCGGGCGACCGCTACGACGAGATCGCGCCGGTCATGCTCGACGAGGACTGACGCGCCGGACCTCAGCGGCCCAGCGGGGTCAGCAGGAAGCGGCCGACCAGCCCGACGCCCGCGTCGAGCTTCTCGGCGAACTCCTCGTACACCTCCGGCAGCCCGCGCAGGGACCACAGCACGCGGGACGCGGCCCACGCCGCGTCCCGCGCGCGTTCCAGGCTCCAGGAACCGGCGAGATGGGTCAGCGGATCGGCGAGGTCCAGCAGATCGGGGCCGGGCATCAGCTCCTCCCTGACGCGTTCCTCCACGGACGTCAGGAGTTCCCCCACGCGGTCGAAGTCCCGCTCCAGGGACGGTGGTTCACACCCCAGCGCCGCGCAGGTGTCCACCACCGCGAGCGCCAGGTCGTGACCCACGTGCGCATTGATCCCGGCCAGCGCGAACTGCACGGGGCGGATGCCGCGATGGCCGCGCAACTGCAGCAGCGGCCGCCAGCAGGCAGGGACGGTACGGCGGTCGGCCGCCGCGTCGACTGCCCGCAGGTAACGGGCGGCGAAGCGGGCCGCCAGCACCGCGGCGGCGGCGGGATCACCGAAGCCGCCCGCCGCCAGGCGGCCGTCCAGCTCCTCCGTCACGGACAGGTACACACGGTTGAAGACCGCCACCCCGTCCCCCGGCGGGAGCGCCGTGCCGAGCGCGCGCATGCGCGCCACCACCTGGCCCACCCCCACCGGGGCCGGCCGCCGTGCCGTCGTCATGCGCACAGCGTCCCAGCAGGCCGGGCGGGGTGCGCGGCAGGGCGGCCGTGCCGTCCCCGGATCGGGTGAGTCAGAGCGCGCCCGCGTCGCGGGCCGTCCACACCGACGGATACTGCGGGCGGAACCCCAACTCCTCCCGGATGCGCAGGTTCGACACCACGCCGTCCCACGGATCGGCCGACGCACGCTCCGCCATGCCGGCCGGGACCTCGGCCCCGTTCACCCAGTGCAGCTCCGCCGCCGACACCGGCGCGTCGTCGGCGATGTTGTACGCCCGGCCCCCGACGCCGGGTGCCCGCAGCAACCGCAGCAGACCCTGCGCCACGTCCGCGTGGTGCACCAACTGCAGCCGCTGGTGCGCCGCCCAGCCGCCCGCCCAGCGCAGGGACTGCGCGAGATGCGGATCGCCGTCGCCGTACACGAAGGCGAGCCGGCCGATGCGGACGTCCAGTCCCAGCTCGCGGTGGAGCTCCAGCAACCCCCGCTCGGCCTCCGCCTTCGACGCGGGGTACGCGCCCCACATCGGGCCGCCCGGCACACTCGCGTCGTCCTCCACCAGGGGGCGGCCCCGTCCCACGCCGTACACCAGGTTCGTGCTCGCCTGCACGAAACGCGCCGCCCCGGCCGCCGCGGCGGCCCGCGCCAGGGCGAGCGTCGCGTCACGGTTCACCGACCAGGTGCCCTCCTCGGAGGTGTCCCGGAACGCCGCCGCCAGGTGCACGACCGCGTCCACCCCCGCCAGGGCCCTGCGCACGTCCTCCTCGTCCCGCAGGTCCCCGGTCGCGATCCGCGCCCCGAGCCGGGCGAGTTCCCCGCCCCGCTCGGCGTCCCGCACGAGCACCCGCACCTCCTCGCCCGTGCGGCGCCACTGCAGCAGCCTCGGCACGAAGCGGCTGCCGACCCGCCCGGTCGCACCCGTCACCAGCGTCAGCATCCTCGGTCCCCTCTCGACGTCCGTCACCGTCACGCGACCAGGCTGCGGCGGGCCGCGGCACCGCGGGAGAGACCTCCGCATCCGGGGATCGACACTCCCTGGCTAAGCCCCGGGCCCGGCGCGATGCTTGCACCGTGGACATCGACCGCGCGCAGCTCGCAGACTTCCTGCGCCGCAGCCGCGCCCGCCTCGCCCCCTCCGACGTGGGCCTGGCCGCGGGCACCCGGCGGCGCACCCCCGGACTGCGCCGCGAGGAGGTCGCCCAGCTCGCCGGGATGTCCGCGGACTACTACACCCGGCTCGAGCAGTCGCGCGGCCCCCGGCCCTCCCGGCAGATCCTCGGATCGCTCGCGCGGGCGCTGCGCCTGTCCGAGGACGAACGGGACCACCTCTTCCACCTGGCCGGCGAGGAACCGCCACGCGCCGCCCGCGACACCGGCGGCGCGGACGGCGCGGAACACGTACGGCCCGGGCTGCTGCTGGTGCTCGACCGGCTCGACGACACCCCGGCGCAGGTCGTCAGCGACACGGGCGACGTCCTCGCCCAGAACACGATGGCCGCGGCGCTCGTCGGCGACGCGGCCTCCCGGCCGCCCGGGGAGCGCAACCTCGTCCGCCGCTTCTTCCTGGACCCCGAGGCGCGCGAGCTGTTCCCTCCGGGGGACCGGGCGGAGCATGCCCGGCGGCACGTGGCCCACCTGCGCGCGGTGCTGGCCGCCCGGCCCGAGGACGCGCGTGCGGCGGCGCTGGTGGGGGAGCTGCGCTGCAGGAGCGCGGAGTTCGCGTCGCTGTGGGAGGAGCACGAGGTCGGCGTGCGTCGGGCGGACGTGAAGCGGTTCCAGCATCCGGTGGTGGGGCTGATGGAGCTGGAGTGCGAGGTGTTGCTCAGTGCGGAGCATGGGCAGCGGTTGATCGTGTACACGGCGCGGCCGGGGAGTGAGTCGTACGAGCGGTTGCGGTTGCTTCGGGTTGTGGGCCTGCAGGATTTTGTGGTGCGGTGAGTCGTTGTGTGCGGGTGCGTTGCGCCTGCGGCGGGCTGTCCCCCGCCCTCCCGCCCGATTGCCCGGCGCGGTCAGTGACCGCCTCGCGGCGTACGTGTGGGGTCGGTGCCGCGCCGGCGCACCTCCTCGGCGCTCGCGGCGCTGCCCCACATCGTTCGGCGCCGTACCTCAACCGCTCGTCGCCTGTGGGGGCACCCCGCCACACCCCCTTTGGTTGTCTGCGCGACTGACGGCCGGAGGGGGTGAATAGGCGGTCCGGGGTTGCCGCAGGTGCCTTACTGACCCCCCACCGGCCGTCATACGCCCACACGGCGGGAGGGGGTGTGGCGGGGTGCGCCCGGAAACGACGAGCGGCGGACCCGGCGCGGAATGATGTGGACGTAAACCGCGAGCGTTGAGGACGTGCGCCGGCGCGGCACCGACCCAGGCACACGGTGCGGGACCCGCACTGACCGTGCCGGGCAATCGGGCGGGAGGGCGGGGGATGCCCGCCGCAGGCGCAAACGACCCGCACACAGCAACCGGGCCGCAAGGGGCACCGCAGCCACAATGGACCCGCACACAACCACCGGGCGCCACAGGACGGGGCCTACTCGGCCCACGCGGAACGCGTGAGCGCGTATTCGACCTCCCCCCGCTCCGCCCCCGGCAACGCCTCGTCCCACTCCTCGTGGAAGACCCGGACGAACGACAGCCCCGCCTTCTCCATCACCCGCCGCGACCGCGTGTTGACGAACATCGTCTCCGCGTACACCCGCTGCGCGCCCAGGTCGGTGAAGGCCTTGCGGACCAGGGCGCGGGAGCCCTCCGTGGCGTAGCCGCGGCCCCAGGCGGCGCGTCGCAGGCGGTACCCGAGTTCGAGGTCGTCTGCGGGACCGCCGGCGCGGGGGGTGAGGGCGAACCAGCCGACGAAGTGCCCGGTGGAGCGCTCCTCCGCGGCCCAGACCTGGGAGCGCGCGAAGCGCGGCAGCACCTCGTGCCGGATGACGTCAGACGGCGTGGGGCGGCCGTTGCCGAGGTAGCGCATGACCTCGGGGTCGCTGTCGAGCGCGACGAGCAGTTCGGCGTCCGCGTCGGTGTCGGTGAAGTGCCGCAGCGTCAGCCGCCCGGTCTCCAGGAAGATCCGCGAGTGCATGGGCGGCACGCTAGGCCTGCGTGGTCGTCGCCGCCACGGGTTTGCGGTCGTGCTCCACGGAGACCGTGCCCGCGCTGCGCAGCACGCCCGCGCCCACGGCGAGCCCGGCGGCCAGCAGGGTGACGAGGCCGAAGGAGATCTGGAGGGAGCTGGCCTGCGCGATGGAGCCGATGGCGGCGGGTGCCACCAGCCCGGAGGTGTAGGTGACCGTGGCGACGCCCGCGATGGCCTGGCTCGGGTTGGGCCCGCTGCGTCCGGCCGCCGCGAAGCACAGCGGGACGACGACGGCGATGCCCACGCCGATGAGGGCGAAGCCCGCGATGGCGGTGATCTGGTTGGCCGCCGTGGCGACGAGGACACCGCCCACCGTGGCGAGCAGGCCCCCGGTGCGTACGGTGCGGACGGGGCCGAAGCGGCGGACGACGAGGTCGCCGAGGAGGCGCGACACGGCCATGGTGCAGGCGAAGGCGGTGTAGGAGGCGGCGGCGACACCAGGGGAGGCGCCGGCGACGTCGCGGAGGTAGACCGCGCTCCAGTCCATGCTGGCGCCCTCGGCGAAGACGGCGCAGAAGCCTATGGCGCCGATGACCAGGGCCGCGCGCGGCGGCAGGGCGAAGCGCGCGGGGGCCTCCTCCGACGCGGAGGGCCGCAGGTCGAGCACGCCGCCGCAGGCCACCAGGCCCAGCACGACGAGCAGGACGGCGCCGGCGGTGAGGTGGAGGCGCGCGTCGAGTTCGGCGTGGGCGGCGAGGACGCCGAAGAGGGAGCCGATCAGCGTGCCGGCGCTCCACATGCCGTGCAGCCCGGACATGATCGAGCGGCCGAGGCGTTCCTCCACCTCGACGCCCTGGGCGTTCATGACGACGTCGGCCATGCCCGCCGAGGCCCCGTAGACGAACATCGCCCCGCACAGCCAGCCCAGCCCGGGTGCGAGGGCGGGCAGCGCGAGCGAGGCGCACCACAGGCCCAGCAGGAGGCGCAGCGCGTTGCGCATGCCCATGTGGTGGGCGATGCGGGCGGCGAGCGGCATGGCGACGGAGGCGCCGAGGGCCGCGAAGACCAGGGCGAAACCGAGCTGTCCGGCGCTGAGCCCGGCGTGCTCCTGGATCCAGGGCACCCGGGTGGCGAAGCTGCCGGTCACCGCGCCGTGCACGGCGAACACCGCGGCGACGGCGAGATGGGCGCGTCGCAGTCGTGGCTCGGTCTTCCCCGTCGGGGTCGTAGGCATCGTCGGCATGTTCCCTCCCAGTCTGGTCCCGCCCCTGTTCTGGGCATAAATTATCAGGCAGGCTTCCTGAAAGATAGACTGCCTCCGGCCACGGGCCGCGGCCGGTATCGCCCGCCCTCGCTCCCGTGCGGCGGCTTCTGGAAGGATCCGTCCATGACCGCCATCCGATCCCATGCCGGGCGCACCGCGTCACCCCGTACGGCCCGGGCGATCAACGACCGGCTGGCGCTGGAACTGCTGCAGCGCGAAGGCCCGTTGACGGCGGCCCAGCTCAAGTCCCTGACCGGGCTGTCCCGTCCGAGCGTCGCCGATCTGGTCGAGCGGCTGCAGGAGTCCGGGCTGATCGCGGTGGTGGGCGAGACGGGAGCCGACCGGCGCGGCCCCAACGCGCGGGTGTACGGGATCGTCGCCGACCGGGCGCACCTGGCCGCCTTCGACGTGCGCACCCACAGTGTGGCCATCGAGGTGGCCGACCTGCTGGGGAACGCCGTCGGCAGCGCCGTCCTGCCGGTGGACCCGTTCGGCGATCCGCAGCGCACGGTGCGGCGCTCGGTGGCCCTGCTGGAGCGGACGGCACGCACCGCCGGCGCCGGCGCGCTGCACACGATCGCGGTGGGCGCACCCGGCCTGGTCGACCCGGCCACCGGCGAACTGCGGGCCACCGGGCAGCTGCCGGCCTGGCACTCGGCGCTCGTCGCCGAGTTGCGCAGGCGGCTCTCCCTGCCGGTGCTGCTGGAGAACGAGGTCAACCTCGCGGCCGTCGCCGAGCGCCGCCTGGGTTCGGTGCGCGACCGCGAGGACTTCGTCCTGCTGTGGCTGGGCCACGGGGTGGGCGCCGCGGTGGTGCTCGGCGGGGTCCTGCGGCGCGGGGCCTCGGGCGGCACGGGGGAGATCGGCTTCCTGCCCGTGCCGGGGACCTTCCAACTGCCGAAGGCGAGCGGGTGCGAGGGCGGTTTCCACTCGCTCGCGGGCAGCGCGGCGGTGTGCGCGCTGGCGCGCTCGCACGGGATGCCGGTGTCCGGTGAGGACGACGCCGCGGCGGCGGAGGGGGTGGTGACCGCCGCGCGGGCGGGCGGCAAGCAGGGGGAACTCTTCCTCGACGCGCTCGCGGACCGGGTGGTGATCGGGGTCGCCGCCGTCACCGCCGTGCTCGACCCCGGCTGCGTGGTGCTGGGCGGCGAGGTGGGCCGGGCGGGCGGCACGGACCTGGCCGCCAGGGTCGAGGAACGGCTCGGGCGGATGTCCCCGCTGCCGACCCAGGTGCGGGCGGGCACCGTCGCGGGCAGCGCGGTGCTGCGCGGCGCGGTGCTCCTGGCGATGGACGCCGCGCAGGACGCCCTGTTCACCCCCGAGGTGTGACCCGCGGCGCGTTCGGGCAACCGGCCTTTTGGCGCCGGACGTTCACGGGCGCCGACACGCGGTCCGGGCCGCCCGGGTGAGGACGCGTCGCGCACGGGGTCCGCATCGGCGTCAACGGGGGCTGGCACAGGCGGTGTTGGCCGGAATCCGGTGCGATGCGCCGCGGGGTCCGCAGGGGCCGGCCGATCCCGTGTGAGGCAATCCACACCAATCCCTTGCGTCCGCAAGGAACCTTCATGGCAGACTGGTGGAGCAGTACCAGTGACGTTCAGCGCACTCCGGGGTCGGTGAAAATCCGAACCGGCGGTTACAGTCCGCGACCCGTCCGCATCCAGCGGCCGGTTGACCAGGTGAAATTCCTGGACCGACGGTTAAAGTCCGGATGGGAGGCAGTGCGCGGCGGACGGGCATCGGTACACCGCCGTCGGCGGCAGCGTGGGTGCGTGTCCCCCGGAAACGGGTGACGCGGACGGGCGCAGCCCCACACCGGCCGCGGTGGTCCCGAGGCCCACGTCCGCTCTGTGTTCCGCACAGCCCCGGAGTCCGTGCCCGATGAGGCAGGAGGACCCGGTGGCAACACCCGGTGAAGCCGACGCGATGCGCCGGGCCATTGAGCTCGCCGCCCGCGGCATGGGCTCCACGAGCCCCAACCCCGTCGTCGGCGCCGTGATCCTCGACGCACACGGCGAGATCGCCGGCGAGGGCTGGCACCAGCAGGCCGGCGGCCCCCACGCGGAGGTCCACGCCCTGCGCGCGGCCGGCGACGCGGCCCGCGGCGGCACCGCCGTCGTCACCCTCGAACCCTGCAACCACACCGGCCGCACCGGCCCCTGCGCCCAGGCCCTCATCGCGGCCGGCGTCTCCCGCGTCGTCTACGCCGTCGCGGACCCCACCCCCGCGGCGACCGGAGGCGGTGCCACGCTCGCGGCCGCGGGGATCGACGTGGAGAGCGGGCTGCTGGAGGCCGAGGCCGCCCGCGGCAACGAGGTCTGGCTCACCGCCGCCCGCGAGCAGCGGCCCTTCGTGCTGTGGAAGTACGCGAGCACCCTCGACGGCCGCATCGCCGCCGCCGACGGCACCAGCCGCTGGATCAGCTCCGCGGCCTCCCGGGCCGATGTGCATCGGCTGCGTGCCGAGTCCGACGCCGTCGTCGTCGGCTCCGGCACCCTGCGCGCCGACGACCCCCACCTCGCCGTGCGCGGCGTGGAGGGCACCTTCACGCAGCCCCTGCGGGTGGTCGTCGACACCAATGCCAAGATCACCCCCGGCGCCCGGGTGCTGGACGGCACCGCCCCGACCCTGGTCGCCGTCGCCGAGGACACCGACACCGCGCACCTGCCGGGCGTCGACGTCGCCCGCCTGCCCCGTACCGGCAGCGGTGTCTCGGTCCCCGGGCTGCTCGCCGAGCTGTACGGCCGCGGCGTCCGCTCCGTGCTGCTGGAGGGCGGCCCGACCCTCGCCGGCGCCTTCGTCGCCGCCGGGGCCGTCGACAAGGTCGTCGGCTACCTCGCACCGGCCCTCCTGGGGGCCGGACCCGCGGCCCTGGGGGACGCGGGAATCACCACCATCGCGCACGCGTTGCGGCTCGACGTCGCCGAGATCGAACGCATCGGCCCCGACCTGCGTATTACTGCCTACCCGAGCCGCACTGAGGAGAACTGACGTGTTCACCGGAATCGTCGAAGAGCTGGGCGACCTCGTCGCCGTCGAGGACCTGGGCGACGCATCCCGCTTCCGTCTGCGCGGTCCGGTCGTCACCGAGGGCGCCAAGCACGGCGACTCGATCGCGGTCAACGGGGTGTGCCTCACCGTCGTCGACACCGCGGACGGCGAGTTCACCGCCGACGTGATGGCCGAGACCCTCAAGCGCTCCAGCCTCGGCGCGCTGCAGCCCGGAAGCCGGGTCAACCTGGAGCGTCCCATGGCGCTCGGCGGCCGCCTCGGCGGCCACCTCGTCCAGGGCCACGTGGACGGCACCGGCGCGGTCATCTCCCGCACCCCCGCCGAGCACTGGGAGATCGTGAAGGTCTCGCTCCCGGCGGAGCTGTCCCGCTACGTCGTCGAGAAGGGCTCGATCACCGTCGACGGCATCAGCCTCACCGTCGTCGAGGCCGGCCCCGACTTCTTCTCCGTCAGCCTGATCCCGACCACCCTCGCCCTCACCACGCTCGGCTTCAAGCAGCCCGGCGACCCGGTGAACCTGGAGGTCGACGTGATCGCCAAGTACGTCGAGCGGCTGTACGGGGAGCGGGCCGGCGCCCCGAAGGGGGCTCCGGCGGAATGAGCGCCCTCGACACCCTGAACAGTGTCGCCTTCTCCGCCTTCGGTGAGCACTTCAAGTGGACCGACGTGGTCGGCAACGGCCTCGGCCTCGCCGGGCTCGCGCTCGGCTGGCGCCGCTCGGTGTGGGCCTGGCCGGTCCAGCTGCTGTCCGGCGTGGTGCTGGTCGCCGCGTACTGGTCGGCGCAGCTCACCGGCGGCGTCGGCAAGCAGCTGCTGGTGATCGCCGTCGCCGTGTGGGGCTGGTTCCAGTGGCGCCGCGGCGTCCGGGACGGCGGCGAGATCCGGGTCCGCTTCGCCACCTGGCGGGAGCGGGGCGTGCTGGTCGCCGGTACGGCGGCCGGACTGTTCGCGGTCGTCGGCCTCTTCACGCTCTACCCGTCGCTGTCCTGGAACCCCTGGCCGGACGCCTACATCTTCGTCGGCACCGTCGCCGCGATGGTGGCCATGGCCAGGGGCTGGGTCGAGTTCTGGTTCGCCTGGCTGGCCGTCGACGCGGTCGGCGTCCCCCTCGCCTGGAACAGCGACCTCAAGTTCTCCGCGCTCGTGTACGTCATCTACTTCGTTCTCGTGATCGCCGGCATGTACGCCTGGTGGCAGCAGACCCGGGTCCCGCGGCACGGCGGGCCCGTCCTGGAAGGAGCGGCCGCATGACCACCGCACTGCACTCCCTCTACGTGGCGGAGGACGCCCCGATCGTCCTCGACCCCGTCGAGCGTGCGATCGCCGACATAGCTGCCGGCCGGCCCGTCGTCGTCGTGGACGACGAGAACCGCGAGAACGAGGGCGACCTCATCATCGCGGCGGAGAAGGCCACCCCGGAGATCGTCGCCTTCATGATGACCGAGTGCCGTGGTCTGATCTGCGTGCCCATGGAGGAGCACGACCTGGACCGGCTCGACCTGCCGCAGATGGTGGACTCCAACACCGAGTCCATGCAGACCGCGTTCACCGTCTCGGTCGACGCGAGCGGAGCCCACGGGGTCACCACCGGCATCTCCGCCGCCGACCGCGCGACCACCATCCGGCTGCTGGCCTCCGGCGGCTCCGCCCCCGGCGACTTCGTCCGGCCCGGCCACGTCTTCCCGCTGCGCGCCAAGTCCGGCGGCGTCCTGACCCGCAACGGCCACACCGAGGCGGGCGTCGACCTGGCCCGGCTCGCCGGGCTGCGCCCGGCCGCGGCCATCGTGGAGATCGCCAACGAGGACGGGACGATGGCCCGCCTCCCCGAGCTCGTCCACTTCGCGCGCAAGCACGGCCTGGCCATCATCTCCATCGAGGACCTGGTCGCCTACCGCCGCAGCTCGGAGCCGACCGTGCGCCGGGAGGCCGAGACCCGGCTGCCCACCGCCTTCGGCGACTTCCGCGCCTACGGCTACCGCAGCACCGCCGACGGCATCGAGCACATCGCCCTCGCCGCCGGCGAGATCGGCGACGGCGAGGACGTCCTGGTCCGCGTCCACTCCGAGTGCCTCACCGGCGACGTCTTCCACTCGCTGCGCTGCGACTGCGGACCGCAGCTCCAGGCCTCACTCGAAAAGGTGGCGGCCGAGGGCCGGGGCGTCGTGGTCTACCTCCGCGGCCACGAGGGCCGGGGCATCGGCCTGATGTCCAAGCTGCGCGCGTACGAGCTCCAGGAGCGCGGCCGGGACACGCTCGACGCCAACCTCGAACTCGGACTGCCCGCCGACGCCCGCGACTACGGGGCGGCCGCCCAGATGCTCGACGACCTCGGCGTGCGCTCCCTGCGCCTGATGACCAACAACCCCGACAAGACCGACGCCCTCGAACGGCACGGCCTGAAGGTCGTCGAACGCGTCGCCATGCCGATCGCGGCCGGCGAGCACAACCTGCGGTACCTGCGCACCAAGCGGGACCGCATGGGCCACGACCTGCCCTGGCTGGACCCGGCCCCCACCGGCGCCTGCGGCAACCAGTAGCCCCGAAGCGGCACCACGAAAGCCCGCACGACCTGCACGACCCGCACGACCTGCAGCATCAGAACCACCAGAACAAGAACGAGCAAGAACGAGCAAGGAGAAGACGGACGTGAGCGGTAAGGGCGCCCCCGAGCTGACCGTGAAGAACTGTGGTGACCTGCGCGTGGCCGTGATCGCGGCGCAGTGGCACGTGCAGGTGATGGACGGCCTGGTCGACGGCGCCCTGCGCGCCCTCAGCGACCTGGGCATCGACGAGCCGACCCTGCTGCGCGTGCCGGGCAGCTTCGAACTGCCGGTCGCCGCCAAGGTGCTGGCGAGCCGGGGCTACGACGCGGTCGTCGCCCTCGGCGTCGTCATCCGCGGCGGGACACCGCACTTCGAGTACGTCTGCCAGGGCGTGACCCAGGGCCTGACCCAGGTCTCGGTGGACACCGGTGTGCCGATCGGCTTCGGCGTGCTCACCTGCGACACCGAGGAACAGGCCCTGGACCGCGCCGGACTGCCCGGCTCGAACGAGGACAAGGGACACGAGGCGGTCACCGCCGCGATCGCCACCGCGACCGTCCTGCGTTCAGTATCCGAGCCGTGGCGCTGAGGTAGGGGCGCTTCCGCGTAGGGTGGGGACCACCATGGCCAAGAAGACATTCGAGGAGCTCTTCGCCGAGCTCCAGCACAAGGCCGCCACCGGCGACCCCAGCACCTCCCGGACCGCCGAACTGGTGGGCAAGGGAGTGCACGCGATCGGCAAGAAGGTGGTCGAGGAGGCCGCCGAGGTGTGGATGGCAGCCGAGTACGAGGGCGCCGACCGCACCGCGGAGGAGATCTCCCAGCTGCTGTACCACCTGCAGGTGATGATGGTCGCCCGGGGCATCGCCCTCGACGACGTATACGCTCATCTCTGAGCGGATCATCACCGACCGGCCCCACCCCGCGCGCCGCCCCACGCCCCCTCCCACCCACATCCGAGATACGAAGGAACGTCTCCATGCTGCGCATCGCCGTCCCCAACAAGGGTTCACTGTCCGGACCTGCGTCGGCGATGCTGCATGAGGCCGGCTACCGCCAGCGCAAGGACTCCAAGGAACTCGTCCTCGTCGACGGCGAGAACGAGGTCGAGTTCTTCTACCTGCGCCCGCGCGACATCGCCATCTACGTCGGCTCGGGCCGCCTCGACATCGGCATCACCGGCCGCGACCTGCTGCTGGACTCCGGTGCCAACGCCGAGGAGATCCTGCAGCTCGGCTTCGCCCGCTCCACCTTCCGCTACGCCACCACCCCCGGCGGCGTGACGGACGTGAAGGAGTT
Organism: Actinacidiphila glaucinigra; assembly: GCF_900188405.1. Classification (GTDB taxonomy): domain Bacteria; phylum Actinomycetota; class Actinomycetes; order Streptomycetales; family Streptomycetaceae; genus Actinacidiphila; species Actinacidiphila glaucinigra. The sequence goes on from NZ_FZOF01000025.1 coordinate 126,971, forward strand.
CGGCGGCAAGACGGTCGCCACCTCCTACCCGGAGATCGTCAGGAGGCACCTCGCCGACAACGCGGTGGAGGCCTCCGTGGTCCGCCTCGACGGCGCCGTCGAGACCTCCATCCACCTCGGTGTGGCGGACGTCATCGCCGACGTCGTCGAGACGGGCACCTCGCTGCGCAACGCCGGGCTGGAGGTCATCGGGGAGCCGATCCTCGACTCCGAGGCGGTCGTCATCCGCCGGGCCGGCGCCGGCGGCGAGGACGCGGCGGCCGAGCCGAAGGTGCAGCAGTTCCTGCGCCGCCTCCAGGGCGTCCTGGTGGCCCGCCGCTACGTGATGATGGACTACGACATCCGTGTCGAGCACGTCGAGCGGGCCATCGCCCTCACGCCGGGCCTCGAGTCGCCGACCGTCTCCCCGCTGCACCACGAGGGCTGGGTCGCCGTCCGCGCCATGGTCCCCAGCCGCGAGGCCCAGCGGATCATGGACGAGCTGTACGAGCTCGGCGCACGGGCCATCCTCACCACCGGGATCCACGCGTGCCGTCTGTGACCTCGCCCACCCCGTCCACCGTGCCCGCGGAACTCCCCGCGCTGCCCGTCACCTTCCGGCCCGCCCGCACCCGCGCGGTGCTGCTGGGCCTGGGTGCCGGGCTGCTCGCGGCCTTCGTCGCGATCGCCGTCCTGCTTCCCTCGGACGGCGCACGGCCCTGGCACACCTCGGACCGGATCTATCTCGTGCTCACCGGTCTGCTGGTCGCCGGGGTGCTCGCGCTGCTCAGCCGCCCCAAGGTGACCGCCGACCGCGACGGTGTGACCGTCGTCAACCTGACGACCCGCCGCCGGCTGGAATGGGCGCAGGTCCTGCGGGTGAACCTGCGTACCGGCGACCCGTGGGTGTACCTCGACCTCGCGGACGGCACCAGCCTGGCCGCCATGGGGATCCAGCCCGGGATCGGACGCGCCCGCGCGTTGCGCGACGCGCGCGCCCTGCGGGCCCTCGCCGAGGCGTACGGTACCGGCAAGCCGATGGCGCACTAGACCTGCCGCCACGGCCCGCTTCTTCATTACTCTGGAACCTTCGCAACGACCCGAGGAGTGACACCCAATCCCCGATGGACGGATCGTCCGGTAGTACCTGCGCCGCCTCTCCCCCTCGACATACGGGAGCGGCGGCATGAGCGCCTCGTTGCTGCTGCTTGCGGCAGCCTTCCTCCTGATCCTCGCGAACGGCTTCTTCGTCGCCGCCGAATTCGGCCTGGTGACCGTCGAGCGGCCCGCCGCGGAACGTGCCGCCGCCGAGGGTGACCGCAGGGCCCGCAGTGTCGTGGAGGCGCTGCGCAAGCTGTCCTTCCAGCTGTCGGGCACCCAGCTCGGCATCACGATCACCTCACTGGTGGTCGGCATGCTGGCCGAACCCGCCCTCGCCGACCTGTTCTCCGGACCGCTCACCTCGGTGGGCGTACCCGAGGGCGCCGCGCCCGCCGTGGCCGTGGTGATCGGCATGATCCTCGCCTCGGCCGTCCAGATGGTCATCGGCGAGCTCGTCCCGAAGAACTGGGCGGTGTCCCGTCCGCTGGAGGTGGCCCGTTTTGTGGCCGGGCCGCAGCGGGCCTTCTCCGCCCTGTTCCGCCCGGTGATCGAGGCCCTCAACGCCGCCGCGAACCGCCTGGTGCGGGCGCTGGGCGTGGAGCCCGCAGAGGAGCTGGCCTCCGCGCGCACCCCCACCGAGCTGGTCTCGCTGGCCCGCCACTCCGCCCGCGCCGGGGCCCTCGAGCAGGACACTGCGGACCTCTTCGTCCGCACCATCTCCCTCGGCGACCTCACCGCGGAGAACGTGATGACCCCGCGGGTGCGCGTCAGCGCCCTGCAGGACACCGCCACCGCCGCGGACGTCCTCAACCTGACCCGGGCCACCGGGCTGTCCCGCTTCCCGGTGTACCGGGAGCGGCTGGACGACATCGTCGGCATGGCCAGCCTGAAGGACGCCCTCGCCGTCCCGGCCCACCTGCGCGACCGCACACCGGTCGGCAGGGTCACGGTCGCCCCGCTGCTCGTCCCGGAGACGCTGCCGGTGCAGCCGCTCCTCGAGCAGCTGCGCCGCGAGCAGCCGATCGCCGTGGTCGTCGACGAGTACGGCGGCACCGCCGGCGTCGTCACCCTGGAGGACATCGTCGAGGAGCTCGTCGGAGAGGTGCGCGATGAGCACGACAGCGCCGACCTGCCCGAGCTGGCGACCGCCCCCGCCGAGAACGGCAACCCCGTCTGGGACGCCGACGGCGGCTGCCGGATCGACCTGCTGGAGCGCATAGGGCTGGAGGCCCCCGAGGGTCCGTACGAGACGGTGGCCGGCCTCGTCGCCGACCTCCTCGAACGCATCCCCGAGCCGGGGGACACCGCGGTGCTGCCCGGCTGGGAGCTGCGGGTGCGCGAGGTCGCGCACCACCGCGCGGAAAGGGTTCGCCTGGTCCGCGTCGGGTTCGAGGAGCCCGAGGACGGGCAGGAGGGCGGGCGATGAGCTTCCTGCAGCTGTTCTTCGCCGCTCTGCTGGTGCTCGGCAACGGCTTCTTCGTCGGCGCCGAGTTCGCCCTGGTCTCCGTACGGCGCAGCCAGATCGAGCCGCTCGCCGGCTCGCAGCGGCGGGCCCGTACGGTCCTGCACGGGCTGGAGAACCTGCCCCAGATGATGGCGGCGGCGCAGTTCGGCATCACGGTCTGCTCCCTGACCCTGGGCGCGGTCGCCGAGCCGACCGTCGCCCACCTGCTGGAGCCGGTCTTCGAGGCGATCCACCTGCCCGAAGGGCTGATCCATCCGCTCGGATACGTCATCGCCCTCGCCGTCGTGGTCTTCCTGCACCTCGTCATCGGCGAGATGGTCCCCAAGAACCTGGCGATGGCCGCGCCCGAGAAGACCGCGCTGTGGCTCAGCCCCGGCCTGGTCGGCTTCGCACGTCTGTTCCGGCCGGTCATCGCGGTGCTCGGCTGGTGCGCCAAGATCGTGCTGCGGCTGTTCCGGGTGGAGCCCAAGGACGAGATCGACGCGGTCTTCACCAGCGAGGAGCTGACGGTGCTCGTCGAGGACGCCCGGCAGGCCGGACTCCTCGACGACGACGCCCAGGAGCGCCTGGAGGACGCGCTGGAGCTGGGCACCCGCCCGGTCACGGACGTCCTGCTGTCCCCGGAGGAGCTGGTGACGGTCGACGCGTCCGTCACCCCCGCCGAGGTCGAGGAGCTGACCGTGCGCACCGGCTACTCGCGCTTCCCGGTGGCCGGACCGGAGGGGGCCTACCTCGGCTACCTCCACGTGAAGGACGTCCTCGACCTGGAGGACACCGGCAGGCCCGTCCCGGCGCGGCTGTGGCGGCCGATGGCCACCCTCCGCGCGGAGCTGCCGCTGGACGACGCGCTCACCCAGATGCGGCGGGCCGCGTCGCACCTGGCGGCGGTCGCGGACTCCGGCGGTCGCGTGCTGGGGCTGGTCGCGCTGGAGGACGTGCTGGAGATGCTGGTCGGCGAGGTCCGCGACCCGGCGCACCGGGAGGTCCCGGAGCCCGGGAAGCCCGGCGCCGCCCCGGCCGCCGAGGAGCCCGGCGAGGTCGCCCGGCCGCCGCGTGTGATGGCGGGCTGACCCGGGAACCCACGCGAGAGGGGCCCGGGCGCATGCGCTCGGGCCCCTCTCGCGTCGTTCACTCCATGGGCTCGGGCGGCGGCAGCCCGGGGCCACGGCCCGACAGCACCTCGCCGTAGGCCTGCATCAGGTCGGGCAGGCGCAGCGTGGACAGGTCGTCCCGGGACGGCTGCCCCGCGTAGCCGGACAGCCGCAGGTCGCGGTAGGCGCAGCTCTTCTCGTACAGGGTCCGCAGGAAGCGGCCGTTGCCCAGCTCGTCGATCCAGCCCTGGTCGACGACGTGGCCGCTGATGGCGAGCAGCTCCTCCAGGGCCTCGTCGTCCCAGCGGTCGCCGTTGTCGGCGGCGAGGACCTCGCCGATGCTGGTCAGCTCGTGCGGACGGTAGCTGGGGAAGTCGACCCGGGTGGTGAAGCGCGAGCCGAGGCCGGGGTTGGCCGCCAGCAGGCGGTCCATGCCCTCGGGGTAGCCGGCGAGGATGACGACCAGGCGGTCGCGATTGTCCTCCGCGCGCTTGAGCAGGACCTGCAGCGCCTCGTCGCCGTAGGCGTCGCCCTTGCTGTAGCCCGAGTTGGACAGTGCGTACGCCTCGTCGACGAAGAGCACCCCGCCGAGCGCGGAGTCGATCAGCTCGTTGGCCTTGACGGCCGTCTGCCCCAGGAACTCGCCCACGAGGTCGGCGCGTTGCGCCTCGACCAGATGGTCGCCGCCCAGCAGACCGAGAGCGTAGAAGACGCGGCCGAGGATGCGTGCCACCGTGGTCTTGCCGGTGCCGGAGGGCCCGGAGAAGACGAAGTGCCGCTTGGGCGGCTGCACCGGAAGGCCCTGTCCCGACCGCAGCCGCGCCATCCGCAACTGGGCCGACAGCGCCCGCACCTGGCGCTTGACGGGCTCCAGGCCCACCATGCGGTCGAGTTCGGCCAGCGCCTGGGAGAGCAGCACCGGGTCCGGGGCCGTGACCGGGACCTGTGGAACGACGGGGGAGACCGGCAGGATCGCCTTCTCCCGGATGTCGTCGTCGATCGGGCCGACCGCGCCCAGCGGATCGTCCAGGACCGAGCCCGCACCCAGACCGCCCGGCATGGCGGCGGCACCGGCCCGGGCGTCGAGCGGATCGGGCTCGGGCGGCAGCGCCTCCGGCCCGGTCTGGCCGTAGCCCTGCAGGGTCACCGGGGCCAGGTCGGCCGTACCGTCGGTGAGGCCGTCCGACTCGTCGATCGCGGCGAGCCGCGCGGCGGTGTCCATGAACGCCGGGTCGACCCTCTGCACCGCCTGGTACAGGGGGAGCGCGGCCGCGGTGCGGCCGGTGCCCTCGTACGCGCGGGCCAGCCAGTAGCGGAGTTCCTTGCGCTGCGGCTGCTCGCTGCGGCAGCGCATCAGGGCCGTCGTCAGCAGCGGCTCGGCCTGCCCGTACAGCTCCAGCCGGACCCGGGCCATCCCTCCGAACAGGCCGGCCTCGATGCCCAGCACCTGGTCGCCGAGGAGCGGTTCGGTGTGGCGCACCAACTGGTCCCAGTCCTTGACCAGATAGGCCCGGCAGGCGTGCAGGAAGCGGACGTGCGGATCGGTGTCGATCGGCGGGCACTCGGCCAGGGCCCGGTCCAGCTCCGCGATGTGGCGGCCGTCGAGCCAGTGGGAGGCGTGCGCGAGCAGCAGGTCGCGGCGGGTCTCCAGTACCGGCTGCACCCACCAGCCCAGCCAGTACCAGGAGTTCATCGACCGGCGGTAGGCGCTGCGCTGCTCGCCGAAGCGGTCGCGGTGCCGGTACATCTGCAGCAGCGCGGTGGAGGTGTCCGCGCGCAGCGCGTGCAGTCCGAGCCAGGCGTCCGCCATGCCGGGGTCGAGGCGGACCGCGGCGCGGAACTCCTCCTCGGCCTGGGTGTATGCGCCCATGGTGTAGGCCTCGACGGCCCGTACCCAGGCGAGATCGGCGGGGGCGCCCGAATGCTCTGTGCCGAAGTCCATCAGGTCCCCACCAGCCGTTCCCCCCGGTGCCGCCCGCCGTACGCCGCTCCAACCAGGTTACGCGAAGCGGAAGTTGGTGCCAGGTGGACGCCACCTTCCCGGGGCGGCGCACCCGTTGGCATGGTACCCGCGCGGGCCCCGTGGGCCGTAGAGCGACGCGGACGGTGACGTTGGGTGAGCAACTGGCTGCCGTGCGGGGCCGGATCACCCGCAGAGGGCAGAACGAAGCCCCCGGTCACGGGGGAACAACCGGGGGCTTCGCGTCTGAGGCGCGGTCGACGGTGACCGCGCATTCAGAACGTAAGTCCTGTACGGCCCCCGGGTCAAGCGGCCTTGAGGCACCGTTCCGGCGGTCTCCGGGCGGCCACAGCGCACCGGCTGCGAGCGGTCACGGTCAGTGACGGAGGGCCTCGGTGAGCGGGGTGCCCGCGGGCTGTTCCCGTAGCTCGTAGCCGTCCGGACGCTGGTGCACCAGCAGATCCGCGAACGGGCGGGAGGGGTCGGCGGCGAAGTGCGCGTCCTGCGCCCGCATCCAGCCGGCCCAGAACCCGGCCAGCTCGGGGCCGTCCCGGCGCTCGCCGCGCTCGCGTGCCGTCTCCCGTGCCACCTCCAGCCAGAGCAGGCCGGCCAGCCAGGGGCGCAGCTCGCGGCGGCCGACCCCCACGCCCTCCAGCAGGACCACGGGGGCCGGCGGCACCTCCAGGGTCGTCGCGAAACGTCGCGCCACCCAGTCGTACTTCGCGGGCCGGGCCGTGTCACCGCGGCGCAGCGGCTCCAGCACCTGCTCGCGCAGCCGCCCGGTCCATTCGAACAGCTCCTCGTGCGTGGCCAGATCGTCGAGGTGGACGACGGGAGCGCCGTCCAATGCGGACGCCAGCGCGGCGGCGAAGGTCGTCTTGCCGGATCCGGCGTGGCCGTCCACGGCGACGAGCCGCACGGGCCCGCAGGACGGCGGAAGGGCGCGCAGCCGGGCGGCGAGCGCCCGAAGCGCCCCGGGAGTGGCGTGGTGGTCCATCGGGGCCAGCCTACGACCTGCGCCGACGCAAGCGACTGCGGAGGGTGCCAGGGGCGTCTACGGTAAGAGTCGTGACCGACTCCGCAGCATCCCTGTACCCCCCGGAGCGACTCGAACTCGCCCGCAAGGCCGCCGCCGACGCGGGACTCGACGCGCTGCTCGTCTCGCCGGGCCCCGACCTGCGCTACCTCACCGGCTACCACGCCCATCTCACCGAGCGCCTGGTGTGCCTGGCGCTTCCGGTGCTCGGCGACCCCTTCCTCGTCGTGCCCCACCTGGAGAAGCCCGGCGCCGAGGCCTCCCCGCTCGGCGCGCTCGGCGTCGACGTCGTCGCCTGGGGCGAGACCGAGGACCCGTACGCCCTGGTCGCCGGCCGGCTGCCGCGGGGGACGGCGCGGGTGGCCGTCGACAACCACATGTGGGCCGAGAAGGTGCTCGCCTTCCGTGCGGCCCTCCCCGGCACCGAGCAGAGCCTGGCCGGCGACGTGCTGCGCGAACTGCGGATGCGCAAGTCGGCCGCGGAGACCGAGGCGCTGCGCCGGGCCGCGGGCGCCATCGACCGGGTGCACCGCCGCATGGGGGAGTGGCTCAGGGCCGGGCGCACCGAGCGCGAGGTCGCCCGTGACGTCGCCGATGCCGTCATCGAGGCGGGGCACACCACCGTCGACTTCGTCATCGTCGCCTCGGGCCCGAACGGGGCCAGCCCGCACCACGAGGTCTCCGACCGGGTGATCCGGGCCGGCGACCCGGTCGTCGTCGACATCGGCGGCACCACCCAGGACGGCTACTGCTCCGACTCCACCCGCACCTACGCGGTCGGTGAACCGCCCGCGGAGTTCCGCGAGATGTACGAGGTGCTGCGGCGCGCCCAGCACGCCCAGACCGACGCCGTCCGCCCCGGGATCACCGCCGAGGAACTCGACGCGGTCGGGCGGGACATCATCGCCGCGGCCGGCTACGGCGAGCACTTCATCCACCGCACCGGCCACGGCATCGGGCTGGAGACGCACGAGGAGCCGTACATCGTCGCGGGCAGCTCCCGGCCGCTGGAGCCGGGCATGGCCTTCTCCGTGGAGCCCGGGATCTACCTCCCGGACCGCTTCGGCGCCCGGATCGAGGACATCGCCGTCTGCACGCCCGAGGGCGGAGAACGGCTCAACCAGACCTCGCGGGACCTGGTCGTCCTGTCTGTTTAGTCCCATGTGTTGACGCCCGGTACGGCAGGGGGGTATTCCGTACACGCGACGGTGTGCGCGGCGCGTTCGCCGCGCGCGGCGCACACCCCGCGTCAGGGGCCCAGCAGGAAGCGGCAGTCGGGGGGCCGGGCGTGTTCGACGACGAGCATGACTTCGGGGTGCGGCAATGGACGGTCGGCGGCACGACCGTGGTGGAACTGACGGGGGAGCTCGACCTGTGCGCCGGCGTGCTGGCGGCCGCGCGCCTGGACGCGGTGACCGCCGGAGCGCGGCCCGACGTCGTGGTGGACCTGCGCGGGGTGAGCTTCATGGACTGCAGCGGTCTGTCGGTCCTGATCCGGGCCCGCAAGCGGACCCTCGACCGCGGCGGCCGGTTCGGCGTCGTCGGCGACAGCCCCTGCGTGCTGCGGCTGTTGCGGCTGACCCGGACGATCCGGGTCTTCACCGTCCACGACGACCTGGCCTCCGCGCTGGGCGGGGCCGGCGTCCCCGATCCGCCCACTGCGAACGGCGCCATAGCGTGAGCTCAGCGGGGCAGCGGCGCCAGCACGATCCAGACCGGCCCGCGGGCGAAGTTCACCGGCTGCCCGCCGGGCGTGCTGAACCGCGTGCCCGCCGCCGCGTCGGGACGTGACCACGTGGCGTCGTACGCCTTGCCGTCGCGCAGCACCACCGCCCGCCCGGTGCCCACGGTCTCGCTGTACGGGGAGGTGTTCCCCCAGCGGTCGTGGAAGCCGGAGGGGCGGACCGTGACGTACTGGACGACCACCGTCGGCGCGCCGAGCCTGCCGCCGTCGGTCGTGGTGGCCGGGTCGCCGTCGAACGAGACCAGCCAGCGGTCGCCCTCGGCCGACCAGTGCAGGCCCACCGAGCCGTTCGGGTAGCGCACGGTGCGGTCGCGTTGGGGGGTGCCGCCGGGCGGCGCGTCGCCGAAGCGGAAGCCTATGTCGCGGGCGGCGGAGGCGTCCGGAGCCGCGGCGAGGAGCCGATCCGGAGCGGCGTACAGGTTGTGCGGGGCGGGGCGCGACCCGTCGCGTACGTAGGCGCCGGGGGCGTGGGCGGGGGAGACGTCGTACACCGGCGCCTTCGCGACCACCGGCAGCAGCCTGGACTGCGCCCCGGAGAACGCGAGGGCCGGGCTGCCGAACTGCCGCAGCAGTTCCAGGTCCGACTCGCGGGCGCTGCGCACCGGGCCGACCCGGTCGGGCAGTTGGGAGGAGAAGACGGCGAGCAGACGGGTGAGACCGGACTCCACCTGCTCCACGTAGACCAGGTCGGCCCGGCCCAGCCCGGTGTGCGGCCGGGCGGTCCCCACGTTGTCTATCTTCACCGCGAGGACGGGCCCGCCGGTTCTCCCGGGCAGGCCCGTGAAGGGCGACCGGGCGACCGCGCTGGTGCCGGGCACCGACCCCGTCGAGGTGGAGGAGGGCCCACCGGGTGTCCGCTCGGGGCCGCCGCAGCCCCGGCTGACCAGGAACACCGCGAACACCGCCAGCACGACCAGCATCGCCGCTCTCGCGGGACGTCCGGGTGCTCGGGCCACGACGGCCACCCCCGTGCTGCATGGTTATGCTGCCAACGGAAAAGTCAATTGCCGAATCGCTGCGCGTCTTCCTAGTATCCGCCACATGGAGCCCGTACCCCAGACGGCGGACGCGGCCGCCTTCCTCGCGGCGGACGAAGCGGTCGACCACGAGCACCCGCTGGTCCGGGCGACCGCCGCGCGGCTGCGGGCACAGGCCCCCGATCCGTATGCCTATGCCGAGGCGGCGTACACGTTCGTCCGCGACACCATCCCGCACTCCGCGGACTCCGGGGACCCGCGCGTCACCTGGCGCGCCTCCGACGTCCTGGAGCAGCGCACCGGCATCTGCCACGCCAAGGCCCACGCCCTGACCGCACTGCTGCGTGCCGAGGGCATCCCCGCGGGGCTGTGCTACCAGCGGCTCACCCGTGACGACGGCACGGATCCCGTCGTCCACGGGCTCGTCGCCCTCAAGGCGCCCGGTCACGACCGCTGGGCACGGCAGGACCCGCGGGGCAACAAGCCCGGCGTCGACGCCCGCTTCTCCCTCGGGGAGGAACGGCTGGCCTGGGTGCCCCGCCCCGCACTCGGCGAACGCGACTACCCCGGTCTGTACGCCGCACCGCCGGCGGTCGTCCTCACCGCCCTGCGGCAGGCTGCCGACCGGGCGCACCTGTGGCGGCTGCTGCCCACCGACCTGCCGGAGCGGGAGGAGCGTTGACCTCGCCCACCGCCCCCGCCAACCGCCCCCGCCCCCGCGTGCCGTTACTCCGCGGTCGCCGCACGCTCCCGGGCGGCGACGTCCTCCGCCGTGGGGGCGGTGCCGCCCAGGTGCGCGGGCAGCCACCAGTGGTCGTTCGGGCCCGACGGGCGGCCGGTGTACACGCGCTGCGCGTCCTCCAGCAGCTCCTGGACGCGCAGCCGCAGCCGGCGGGTCAGCGCGCCCGGCTTCTCGTCCTGGTGCGGTGTCATCTGCTCGCCCACCCGGATGGAGATGGGGAAGCCGTTGCGGCCCAGCTGGCGCGGCTGGTCCTTGGTCCACAGCCGCTGGGTGCCCCACAGGGCGACCGGCAGCAGCGGCACGCCGGCCTCCATCGCCAGGCGCGCGGCACCGGACTTGAAGGACTTGAGGGTGAAGGACTGCGAGATGGTCGCCTCGGGGAACACGCCGATGATCTCGCCCGAGCGCAGCGCCGTCAGCGCGTGCTTGTACGCGTGCATGCCCTCGGAGCGGTCCACCGGGATGTGCTTCATGGCCCGCATCAGCGGACCGGACACCTTGTGCCGGAACACCGACTCCTTCGCCATGAAACGCACCAGCCGCTTCGCCGGGAGCGCCGTCAGCCCGGCGAACACGAAGTCCAGGTAGCCGATGTGGTTGCTCACCAGCAACGCGCCGCCCTTGCGCGGCACGTGCTCGGTGCCGGAGATGTCGAAACGCAACCCCTGCACCTTGAACATGGTGCGGGCGAAGCCGATGACGGGTGGGTAGACGAGTTCGGCCATGGCTGGGCCCCCTTCTTCGTAGGGGGTGGCCCCCGGCGGAAGTTACGCGGCCGTAGGTTTCCGGTCGCGGGCTGATCGTGCACCGTAAACGGGTGCCGTGTCATCCCGCGTGCCCGTCGTGCGGCGAGATTCTCGTCACGTCACCCGGTCGTACGACGCACCAGCAGGTACATCTCGCAGCCGAGGCAGTAGCCGAACACCGCGTTGAGGAAGGCCGCCGCGAGCGCGCAGGCCGTCGCCGCAAGGCCCAGCCAGGCGAGGCCCGCGGCGTATCCGGCGAGCCCGACGAGAGCGAACGCCAGACCCACCGCCTGCGCGAAGCGCGGCGGGGCAGGGTCCTCGGTCTCGGCCGGCGGCCCCAGCCGGGGCCGTACCGCCACCCGGTACAGCAGGCCGTACGGTGAGTTCTGCACCCCCGCGGCGGCGCCCACCGCGAACACCAGTGCCTGGACGGCCAGCAGCCAGGCGCTGCCGGTGACGAGGACGACGGCCAGCACCACACTGGTCAGGCTTGCGCCGAAGCGCGGTCCACGGGCATCAATGGCGTGAGGGCTCATGGGGGCCATGATTCCGGAACGGACGCCGTCCGGACCCCCTGGAATCATGGCGGTCCTGTGAACGCTGCAACGGCAGGGAGGCCGGAATTGACCGGACTGGTGGTGTGCGTCGCCGTGCTCGCGGCGGCGGGGATCCTCGGCATGCTCCACAAGCGCAGGGACGGAAGGGTACGGGTGCGGGACAAGGACGCGACGCAGCAGCTGACGGCTGGTGAGATCGGCGCGGAACTCGGCGAGCGGGCCACGCTCCTCCAGTTCTCCACCACCTTCTGCGCGCCCTGCCGGGCCACCCGCCGCACCCTCGGCGAGGTGGCGGGCATGGTCGACGGGGTGCGGCACGTGGAGATCGACGCCGAGGCCCACCTCGACCTGGTGCGCCGGCTGGGCATCGTCAGGACTCCGACCGTGCTCGTGCTCGACGCCCGCGGCACCGTCGTGCGGCGCGCGTCGGGCCAGCCGCGCAAGGCCGACGTCATCGCGGCGCTCGGCGCGGCGGTGTGACCCGCGCCCGGTGTATGACCCCCGTCCCACCTGCCGGGGCGCCCTTGACGCGGCCCCGCTCCGATCGTCAGCCTGACGCCATGTCGCGAGACCTCCTTCTGTACTCCCGCTTCGACGTCGACCTCGGTCGGCACGCGAGCGCGCGCTGTCACGACCGTTGAGTGCCCAGGACCCCGCACCCATCCGGCTCGACAGCACGACGAAGGACAACTCCATGACCGCCTCGCCTGACCTCGGCACGCCGGCCGCCACCCCTTCCGGCGTCGTGCCCACCTCGATCCCCGCACCCGCGCCGGTCCCGCTGCCCGCGCCGCCCGTGCCGCCCGCGGTGACCGCCCCCTTCGACCCGACCGCCTTCCGCGCCGTCTTCCGCCGGCACGCCGCCGGGGTCGCGGTCATCACCGCGGCCGGCGCCCGGCCCGCGGGCTTCACGGCCACCTCCCTCACCTCGGTGTCCGCCGATCCGCCCCTGCTCTCCTTCGGGATCAGCAGCACGGGCTCCGCCTGGCGCACCATCGCGGACGCCGGCCACGTGGGCGTCCACATCCTCGGCGAGCACCAGGAGGAGGTGGCCGCCACCTTCGCGCGCAGCGGCGCCGACCGCTTCGCGCCGCCCACCGCGTGGGGACCCGGCCCGTACGGAGTACCGCTCCTGGAGGACGTGCAGGCCTGGCTGGTCGCCCGCGTGCTGGCCCGTATACCCGCCGGCGACCACCGCATCGTCGTCGCCCAGGCCGTGGCGGGTGCCCCCGGGGGCGAGGCGGCCCGCCCGCTGCTCTACCACCACGGCCGGTACAACGCGCTGCGCCACTGACCCCTCCGCACCGGTCCCCGGACCGCGCTCCGGGTCGTCAAGGTCACAGCCCGCCGCCCTTGCCCGCGGGCGGACCGAGGGCTGTACTGGCGAGTAATATTTCTGCCGGGGCGCCGTGCGTCCCGACGGGGAGCCGCCGTCGAAGGCGCCTATGCTGCCTTCACAAGGCCAGTTGACGTACCCATGCAGCAGTAGGAGACAGGCGTGAGCTTGAGGATCGTTGTCGCGGTGAAGTACGTGCCGGATGCCACGGGGGATCGTCATTTCGCGGGGGATCTGACGACGGATCGGGATGCGGTGGATGGTCTGCTGTCGGAGCTGGATGAGTATGCGGTGGAGCAGGCGCTGCAGATCGCTGAGGCGTCGGGTGATGCCGAGGTGACGGTGGTGACGGTGGGTCCGGAGGATGCGAAGGACGCGTTGCGCAAGGCGTTGTCGATGGGTGCGGACAAGGCGGTGCATGTCGAGGACGGCGGGCTTCACGGTAGTGATGTGATGGGGACGTCGTTGGTGCTGGCGAAGGCG
>NZ_FZOF01000055.1 GCF_900188405.1 Actinacidiphila glaucinigra
GATGGTGGTCCGCGGGTGGACGTAGGAGGTGTTCTTCAGGTTCAGCGGGGTGAGGATCCGCTGCTGGTAGTGGGTGGCCATCGGCACGCCGGTGATGTTCTCGATCAGGGCGCCGAGGACCACGAAGTTGGTGTTGGAGTAGCTGTAGGCCGCGCCGGGAGCGTTGGTGGGCTGGTGGGCGGTGGAGAGGTCGATGAGTTCCTGGTAGGTGAAGACCTTGTTCCGTACCGATTCGAAGCCCGGGACGGTGTAGTAGAACATGTCGTTGGTGTAGTCCCACAGGCCGCTGCGGTGGGAGAGCAGGTGCCGCACGGTGATGCGGTCGTCGGGCAGCGGCTGGGGCAGGTAGGTGTTCGCCGGGGCGTCGAGGTCGATCCGGCCCTCCGCGACGAGCTGCATCAGCACCACGGTGGTGAAGCTCTTGCTGACGCTGCCGACCCGGAACCGCCGGTCCGCGTCCATCGCGGTACGCGCGACGGTGTCCGACTGCCCGGACGCGATGCGGTAGGTCGAACCGCCCGAGTCGATACGGGTCAGCGCGCCCGGGGCGCCGTTCGCCATCGCCTGCTTCTGGACGTCGAGCACCGCACTGGCGGAGGGGCCGGGCAGGGTGGGCGTGGCTGCGCCGGCGGGGGAGGCGGCCAGGGCGGCCACCGCGGTGCAGCTTGCGAGCACGATGCCCGCGTTCTTGATACGCATGCTGGACTTTCTGATCCGGGAACAGATGACCGGTGGTGGGGCGGCGCCGCCTGATGGGGCGACGGCGCGCCCGGGGTCGGCGGGAACCCGGATCGCGCCGGGTCCCCGCCGGTGGAGCGGCCGTGCAGACTGTCAGTGGAACGGGCGGGGGTCGCACATACCCCCTCCACCTCTCAAACCACCGTCCGGCGAGGAATGGTTGACAGACTTCGCGATCTTTTCCCAATCTCCGGAGAGCCGCCGTCGACGGCGCCGGAACCTCCGCACCACGCAGCAAGGACACCCTCGGATGCACGCGCTTCTCGTCGAGGACGACGACCGCATGGCCCACGCCCTCGGTACTGCCCTGGCCCAGCGCGGGCACACCGTGCGCCGCGTCGGCCGGGCCCTGGACGCCCTGCGGTTCGTGCACGAGGCGGAGTTCGTCCTGCTCGACCTCGGACTCCCGGACCTGGACGGGCTGGAGCTGCTGCGGCGGCTGCGCACCGTCTGCGGCGCCCCGCTCATCGTCGTCACCGCCCGCTGCGAGGAACGCGACATCGTCCAGGGACTGCGCGCCGGGGCCGACGACTACGTGGTCAAGCCCTTCCGCATGGCGGAGCTGATCGCCCGGATCGACACCGTGCGCCGCCGCAGCGGACCGGCGGCGGCAGGGGGCGACCGGCCCGCGCCGCCCGGCGCGCCGGTCACCGTCGGCGACACCGAGATCGACCCCGTCTCCCGCACCGTCACCGTGGCGGGCGGGGAAGTGCGGCTGACCCGGCGCGAGTTCGACGTCCTCGCCCATCTCGCCGCCCGGCCCGGGGAGGCCCACTCCCGCGAGGAGATCCTCGACCGGATCTGGGGCGACGCCTTCCTCGCCGCGTCCCGCTCCCTCGACGTCCACGTCGCGGGCATCCGGGCCAAGACCGGCCGGCCCGCCCTGATCCGCACCGTACGCGGCTTCGGCTACCGCCTCGGGGACGGCCGTTGAGACGCCGCCTGCTGGCCGTCCTCACGGCCCTGATGGGCGCCGCCGCCCTCCTGCTGTCGCTGCCCCTCGCCGACGCGTACGCCCGCGAGCGCACCGAGCACCTGCTGCTCCAGCGCCGCGCCGAGGCCGTGCGCTTCGCCGACCTGGCCGAACGGGCGCGCACCGCCGCGGACCGGGCCGAGCTGTCCGCCGAGATCCGGCGCTACGCGCAGCTGTACGGAGCCGGTGTCACGGTCACCGACACGGCCGGGAGCACCCTCGCCCGCTCCGGCCCCCGCACCCCCGCGGGCGCGCTCGCCGAGGCGGGCAGCCGTGCCCTGACCGGGCGGTCCACCGACCGGCTGCCGACACTGCGCCCCTGGGGGCCGCACAGCGTCGTCGTGGCGGAACCGGTCGGCCGCGACGAACGCCTCAGCGGCGCCGTCCTGCTGACCGTGCCCACCGCCGCGGCCCGCCACGACGTCGCCGTGCGCTGGTGGCTGATCGCCCTCGGCGCCCTTGGTGCGTTCACCGCCGCGGCGCTCGTCGCCGCGGGAATCGCCCGCTGGCTGCTGCGCCCCGTGATCGACCTGGACCGCGCCGTCGAGGGGATCGCCTCCGGCAGCCTCCGGGCCCGTGCCGCCTCCGACACCGGGCCGCCCGAACTGCGCCGACTGCGGCGCCACTTCAACTCCATGGCCGAGGCCGTGGCGGACTCCATCGGCCGCCAGCGCGACTTCGTCGCCGACGCCTCCCACCAGCTCCGCAACCCCCTCGCCACCCTCGTCCTGCAACTGGAGAACGTCGAGCCGCACCTGACCTCCGCCCCCGGTCGCGCCGAGCACGCCCGTGCCCTCGACGAGGCCGAGCGGCTGGAGGAACTCCTCGACGGGCTCCTGGCCCTGGCCCGCGTCGAGGCGGGCACCGCCCCCCTCGCCGACGAGGACGTCTCCGCGGCGGTACAGGGACGCTGCGCCGCCTGGGAGCCGGTGTTCGCCGCCGCGGAGCTGAGCCTCACCGCCGACGTGCAGCACGGGCTGCGCACCCGGGCCCTGCCCGACGCCGTCGGCCGCGTCCTGGACGCTCTCCTCGACAACGCCGCCAAGTTCGTGCCGTCCGGGAGCCGGGTGGACGTCCACGCCGCCCGCCACGAGGGTGAACTGCTGGTGCTCGTCGGCGACGACGGGCCGGGTGTCCCACCGGAGCAACTGCCCCTTCTGCTGCGGCGCTTCGGCCGCGCACCCGGGCACCAGAACACGCCCGGCAGCGGCCTGGGCCTCGCCATCGCCGACGAGATCGCCCGCGGCAGCGGAGGCAGCCTCACCGTACGGGCCGCCGCGCCGCACGGGCTGTGCTTCGAACTCCGCCTGCCCGCTCAGCCGAACACCGAGCGGTAGTACGCCGCCGCCCCCGGGTGCAGCGGCACGCTTCCGGTGGAGATCGCGAACCGCGGCTCCAGACGCGCGCCCGCCGTCACCTCCGCCAGCAGCACCCGCCGGCGGTCGAACACCAGGGCCAGCAGCTCGCGCACCGCGCCTTCCGGCACGTCGGCCCTGGCCGCCAGATAGTTGCTCACCCCGATCGTGCCGACCGGCTCGCGCAGCCCGTACGCTCCCGCCGGGATCGTCACCGCGGAGTACACCGGACCGTACGCGGCGCGCAGCCTCGCCACGTGACCGTCCAGGGCCAGGAAACGCAGCGGCATCTCCCGGGCGAGGTCGGCCAGCAGCGGTGTCGGCACCCCTCCGGACCAGATCAGCGCGTCGACCTCCCCGTCGCGCAGCGCCACGGCCGACTCCGCCGCCTCCATCCGCCGCGCCCGCACCGCCCGGGAGCCGGTCAGCCCGGCCGCCCGCAGCAGCCGCTCCGCGACGACCTGCGCGCCCGAGCCGGAGGCGCCCGCGGCGACGGGACGCCCGGCGAGCTGCCCCAGCGCGCGTACGGGCCCCAGGGCCGGCACCACGACATGCGTGTGGTTGACGTACACCCGGGCCAGCGCGGTCACCGCGACCCGCCGCGGGAACAGCTCACGCCCGAGCACGGCGTCCTCGGCCGCGTCCGCCATCGTCAGCGCGAGCTCCGCCGAACCGCCGTCCAGCCTGCGCAGGTTGTCCACGCTCGCCGCGGTCGCCAGCGGTACGACCTCCAGGCGCCGGGCGCCCGCCTCCGCGGCCCGCGCCAGGGCCCTCCCGAAGGCGTTGTACGGGCCGCCCACCGCCCCCGTCGCGAACCTCAGCCGTGTCGCCGGCTCCGCCTCCCCGCCGCACCCGGCGAGCAGCGCCGCGACCGCACCGCCGCCCGCGGCGAGCAGGCTCCGGCGGGTCGCGGTGGGGGCGTCGGCGCGGATCACCCGCGCAGGCTAGCCACTTCCCGCGGCGGTGTCAGGCCCCGGACGCCCACCCGGGGTCCGGGGCCGGGTGCCCGCGGTCAGCGGGTGGCCGCGCCGCCACGCAGGGAGGTGACGACGGCGAGGACCGTGCCGGCCGACAGGACGGCGGCGAAGCCGATCATGGTGGGCACGAGCGCCGCGTGCCGGATCACGAGGCTGAACGCCACGGACGGCAGGCCCATGCCGAGGTAGGCGATGACGAAGAAGACCGCGAGCACACCGGCGCGTGAGGCCGGAGCGGCCGCGGCGGCGGTCTGCGCGACCGCGGCCTTGAACACCAGCCCCGCGCCCGCGCCGGCGACGGCGACGGCGAAGAGGAAGAAGCCGAGCGTCGGGCGGTGGATCGCCAGGGCCGTGAGCACCATGCCGACGGGGAACGTTGCGGTGCCGAGGACGAGCTGCCGCCGCTGCGCGAGCGCGCCCAGCGCGAGCTGGGCCGCCGCGGAGGCCGCGAACGCGGTGAAGGGCGCCAGCCCCACGACGAACGTCGAGGTGATGCCGAGCCGGCCGCGGACCATGACGGCGCCCAGCGAGGAGAACAGACCCATCAGGGCGAAGGCGAAGAAACCCAGGCCCGCCGCCGCGGCGAACACCCTCGCGTGACCCGGGCGCAGCGCGAAGCGGGTGGGCCGGTCGCCGGCCCTGAGCGCGGTGTCGACGGTCTCGGGAGTCGCGAGCAGCAGCACGAGCAGCACCGCCAGGATGCCGGCGAACACGAGGTAACTGGTGGTCAGCGGAGCGGGGGCCCACTGCGCGAGGGCCCCGGAGATCAGCGGCCCGAAGGCCAGGCCCCCGAGGTTGGCGACGCTCGCCACGAGCGAGGGCACGTGCGACCCGGCACGGTCGGGACGGGCCACCTGGTAGAGATCGCTGAGGTACGCGCTGGCCGTGGACGCCATCAGGCCCACGGAGACCCCGGTGATGATCCGGCCCACGATGAGCCCGGGCAGGTCCGGCCACGCGGCGAGGACGGCGGCGGAGGCGATGCCGACGAGCAGCGCCGGGACGATGATCCGGCGGCGGCCGAACCGGTCGGAGAGGTGGCCCAGCAGGCCGAAGCCGAGTGCCGCGCCGAGGACCATGACCGCGAAGGCCACGGTGACCGCCGTCGGCCCGAAGTGGTCCCGCGCCTGGTAGAGCGGCCAGAGCGGGGTCGGCACGGTACCGAAGGCCATGAGGGACAGGAATGCCGCGGCGACGAACCAGAAGCCGCTGGCATGCCGGCTCCGATGAGTGCTCGCGAGGGCGGACGTGGTGAGGGACGCGGTCATGTTGTTCTTTCTGTGCTCGATCCATGAGCGGCGGGCGGCGGACGCCTGCCGCACAGGTCCACAACGCCCGGCGGACGGGAGACCACGTCAGCTCTCGGAGATGTGCTGGAGATGGATTCCATCTCTGCGTGAGATGATGAGCCCGTGGAACTTCGTCACCTGCGCCATTTCCTCGCCCTCGCCGAGGAGCGCAGCTTCACACGGGCCGCGGCCAGGGAGCTGATTGTCCAGTCGGGCCTGTCCTCCTCGGTGCGCGCACTGGAGAAGGACGTCGGGGCGCTGCTCTTCGTACGGGGTACGCGCCCGGTGCGGCTGACGCCCGCGGGTGAGGCCCTGGTCCCGGCGGCGCGGCAGGCCCTCGACGCCGCGGAGGCGGCCCGGCAGGCCGTACGCGACGTGAACGGCGTCCTGACGGGGCGGCTGCGCATCGGCGCGATGCACACGATCGGCCACACCCTGCCGTTCAGCTCGTGGGTCGCGCAGTTCGCACTCGCGCACCCCGGCGTCGACGTCACCGTCCGGCAACTGCCCGCCGTGCGGATGCTGGAGATGGTCGCGGACGGCGAACTGGACTGCGCCCTGGTGCCGGTGGTGCCCGAGCACAGCACGGGGCTCGACGTCGTGCGTCTCGTCGCGGAACCGATCGTGATGGCGTGCGCGCCCGGCCATCCGCTCGCGGCCGAGCGGGAGGTCACCCTCGACCGGCTGGCCGGCGAGCGCTTCGTGGACACCCCGGCGGACTGGGCGATCCGCGTCCAGGTCGACCAGGCCTTCCAGGACGCCGGGCTCGTCCGCCGCACCGTGTGCGAGGTCGACGAATGGCCCCTGGTCCTCGACCTGGTCGCCGCCGGCGTGGGTATCGCGCTGGTGCCGGAGGGCCTCGACTTCCCGGCGAGCCCGCGCCCCGCGGCCGCGCTCCGGCTCGTCCCGCTGGCCGGGATCCCGCTGCTGCGCCGCGTCGACCTCGTCTCGCCCAAGGGGCATGCGGCCGGCCCGGCCGCCCGTCGCTTCCTGGAGCAGGTCCGCGACGGCCTGCGTACACAGGACGCCGCCCGAACCCCTTCCGCGGCGGTCAGCGACCGAAGGCCCGCAGCACCATCTCCGCGTAGCGGTGCCAGACCGACGGATCGGGTTCCTTGAGCCGCACCAACTGGAGTGCGGTGCCGCACAGGAGCACGCGCAGATCCAGCGCGGTGGTGTCATCGCGCAGTGCCCCCGCCGCCCGTGCGGTCTCCATGGCGCCGGTCAGCGACTCCAGGACCGACACGGCGGCCGGGGAGGCCGCGTCCGCCAGTCGCTCGGCGAGCAGGCGGTCGCGGGCCAGGACGTCGAAGAGCGCGAGGACGTGGCAGCGGAAGGCCTCGTCGGGGCCGGGCTCGGCCCGGGCCGCCGCGGTGCGCCGCTCCAGCTCCGCCAGGCTCAGCCGGGTGACCGTCTCCAGCAGGTCCTCCTTGGTGGGGAAGCTGCGGTAGACCGTGGCCTTGCCGACCTGGGCCCGCGCCGCGATCTGGGGGACGGTGGCCAGGGTGCCGTGTTCGCGGAAGACGTCCACCGCGGCGGCGACCACGCGTTCGTGGTTGCGGCGGGCGTCGGCCCGTCGCGGTGACGTGGTCGTCGGCCGGTCCGGGTCGGGGGAGTGCGAAGGGCTCATGGGGCGGACGGCCTGCCTGGGGTCGAGGAGGGGCGCAGCCCCGTGCGTTCGGTGCCCCATGGTATCGGACCCAGGGGTCCGTTTCACCGGATCGGCGCCCCCTCAGTGGAGCCACTCCCGGCGGGCCGCCTGCCAGCCCAGTTGCATGCGGGTGGAGGCTCCGGCGAGCGCCATCAGCCGCCCCACGTGGCGTTGGAGGGTCCGCTGGCTCACCCCCATGTGCCGGGCGGCCGTCCGGTCCGTGGCGCCTCCGGCGAGCAGGGCGAGCAGCCTGCGGTCGGCCTCTCCCAGCGGAGGGGGTGCGACCGGGCGCGGCGGCAGCGAGACGTCCCACTGGGTCTCGAAGAGGAGCAGCAGCGCGTCGAGCACACCCGCGTCGCGTACGACGACCGCGGCGGGCTCCCGGAGCGCGTCATCGCCCTCCGCGGGCGAGAGCCGGCACAGCCCGACGCTGCGGTCGGCGATGGCGAGTTCCACGGGGACGTGGTGGACGAGACGGACGGAGCCGTTGATGTGCGCCGTGTCGGTCGGAGTGGCGCCGTCGGGAAGGGCGGTGCGGGCGCAGAGCACCCGATGGCGCACGTCGGGGTTGAACGTCCCGCCGTCGGCGAGGAGTTCCGGCGACGCGCAGAACCAGACGACCTCGTGGAACACCTCGGACTGGAGCTCCGCGAGGCGCCCGCGGACGGCGCGGGCGCCGGTGACGGCCTCGATGGCGGGCCGGGGGCCGTCCGGACGCGCGGTGCCCGGAACGGTTCTGAGCAGATCGCCGACGATGTCGCGCGCCCGGTCGAGCGCCTCCGCCTGCTGCCGCAGCCGCAGCATGAACTCCACGTCCGGCTGCGAGGCGGTGAACCGTGCCGCCCGCCGGTCGGCCGGTGCGGCCAGACCCCTCTCGACCAGGGACGCGAGCGCCTGCTCGGACGCCTTGGCCGAGATGCCGACCTCGGCCGCGACGTGCTCCCGCGACACCGGTCCGGCCGTGACCAGCATCCGGTACACGCTGTCTTCGACATCGAGGGCGTCGTCGGTCTCGGGCATGCGGATCCCTTCCGGGAAGTGTGGTGGCGTCGTGACGTCTGACAACGTTGTCCGACCTCAGGATTAATGTGCGTGCGTACGCAAGTCAATACTGGATGGGAAGCCGGCAGGTCCAACCCTGCCGGCCGGGGGGCGGTTTCAGGTCGTGGGGCGGAGCCTGCCGCGGCGGGACGCGGCCGCCGCCACCGCCGTCATGCAGGGGGTGCAGTACTCGTCGCGGCAGTCGTCGTCGGAAGCCGCAACGGGCCGCGCGGCGAGCGCGCGGCCGCAGAGGGCACTTCCGTCAAGCTGCAGAACGTGCCACAACCGGGCGGATCCGGTTTCCGACGCCATGGGTTCGGCGCGCATGTCGTACATCGGCGACCTCCCACTCGAACGCGGATGCGGTCACGCTCATGGGACGCCGATCGCCCCGAGGCTGCGACCAAGGAGCCGCCGAACGGGTGAATCGCGCAGGGTGACGGGCGGGCGGTCAGCCGCGCTCGACGAGCATCAGCAGCTCCGTGACCAGGTCCAGCACGGCGTCGATGTGGGGGAGCGACATGGACTCCACCATGAAGTGCTCGATGCCCGTCCGGTCGGAGAGCGACTTGACGGCGTCGGCGACCCGGGCCGTCGGGGTCCCCTCCACGACGTTGACCCGCATGACGGTGTCCAGCAGTGAAGGGTCGCGCCCGGCCTCACTGGCGAACTCGTCGATGAGGGCGCGCTGCGCCAGCACCGTGTCGGCGTCGACGTAAACCGGGACGACACACGCGGGCAGCCAGCCGTCCGCACGTTCCCCGACGCGCCGGAGCGCCGCGGGGGCCCCGCTGGGCGCGCCGAGGTAGAAGGGCGGGCGGGGCTTCTGCACGGGCTTCAGCGGCGAGTGCTGCAGCGGAAGCTCCAGGTGTCGTCCGTGGTACTCCACCGGGTCCTGGGTCCAGAGCAGTTCGAGGGCGTCGAGCATCTCGTCGGTGCGGCCGCCGCGCTTGCCGAAGTCCACATTGGCCGCCGTGAATTCCTCGGGCGACCAGCCAACACCGAAGCCCGGTATGAGCCGCCCGCCGCTGATCCGGTCGATCGTGGTCAGGCCGCGGGCCAGCTGCGCGGGCGCGTAGACCGGCGCGATGAGGACGTTGGTGCCCAACTGCACGCGCTCGGTGGCGGCGGCCGCCACACCGAGCAGAACGAAGGGGTCCGCCGCGGTCCGGTACTCCACCGGGATCGCGGTGCCGGGGCCGGTCGCCCCGATCGTGGGGCTGACGGCGGCGAAGTTCCGGTCGCCCGCCCACAGGCTCGCCGCACCGGCCTTCTCGGCCTCCCGGGCGAACTCCGCCGTCCGGTCGACCTGATGGGCCACGTGGTGGAGGTACGGAAGCGCAAACCCGATCTTCATGGAAACCCTTCGTTCGCCTTGGAGAGCACGCCGGACACGGCGGTCGCCCACGTCACGGGCCCGCGATGAAGCCGTAGACCGTACCCAGCCTGCTGGCTCCCGGACCCGCGGTGAAGGCCCTGCCGATCCTGGGAGCAGCCGGGACCACCCACCGCCTCCCCGGCGTCGGGGCGGCGGTGCGGATCGACACGTCCGGGCCGCCGCTGTGCGCGCGTGCCGCCGAGGTGACTGGTCCTCCCGCTCCCAGGACCGCCAGGGCACTGCCGCCGGGGACGGTGGGCGTGCACAGTGGGAGACCACCCAGGAGAGGACCTGGACCGCACCGGGCGTTCCGCCCGCGCCCGGCCCGAGGGCGGCATCTGCCGCCCGGCCGGGGAGAAGGCCGCCCTCGTCCCAGGACCCCGGCGACCGCGGACCGGTGTGTGCGTCGCCCCAGGAGGGCGGCGCCTCCACGTGGCCTCCCGGGAACGTCATTCGGAAGGACTCCCCCCATGCACCCCCAGGGACAGCTCGCGCTCGCCGACGCCGGCAGGGGCACGGGCCCCCGGGAACGCGCCGCATCGGCGCGCCTCCCAGGGCCCGGTACCCCCCTGGACGAGGTCTTCACCGCCTGCGAGGCACTGGGGCACGCCCGGCCGGGCGCGGCGTGGTCCGACTTCGTGAGCGGTTGCCACTGGGCCGCGCCGCTGCCCGAGGCCGAACCCGCCGACGACGACCCGCGGACGGTGCCCTGGGCGCGTCCGGCCGACGGAGGCCATGTGCTCTCGGGGGAGTGGCGGCTCGCGCCGGCCGCCCGTGGCGCCCGGTGGGTGGCCCTGCCGGCCCTGGTCGAGGGCGGCCGGCCGGTGTTCGTCGTACGCCGCACCCAGGGCGCCGAGGGCGTCGACGGCTACCGGCTGCGTGAGCTGTTCGTACCGGACGGGCTGACGAGTTCGGCCGGCGGCACCCCGCTGCGGAGCGCGGACGCGCCCTACGCGTGGGCCGCGGCGACGGGGACGGCCTTCGGCTCCGCCCGCCGGCTGCTCGCGGAGGGCACGACGACGCATCTCGCGGCGCTCCTGGAACGGGAACGCGACGCCGTGCACGGCCGGTTGCGGAACGCGCCCGAGGGCGGGGACGAGCGCCTGGCGGAGCGGGTCGACAGAGCGGCGCACGTCGTGCGCGAGGTCTACTCGGCCTGCTGCGAGGAGGGGCCGGACGGGCTCCCCCTGCGCCCGGCTTCCCTGGTCACCGCGGGCGCGCCGCTGTTGCAGTTCCTGAGGTTCGCCACCGAGCTGCTGCCCTTCCCGCGCGCCGGCGCCCGCTGATCGCCGCCTCAGGCTGATCGCCGCCTCAGGCTCGCGTCAGGCCGCCGGGTCGGCTTCCAGGGGCTGCTCGGCCCAGATGGTCTTGCCGGCCAGTGCGTACCGGGTGCCCCAGCGGCGCGAGCACTGCGCCACCAGGAAGAGCCCGCGTCCGCCCTCGTCGGTGGTGGCCGCCCGGCGGATGTGCGGCGACGTGCTCGCCGAGTCGCTGACCTCGCAGATGAGCGTACGGTCCAGGATCAGCCGCAGCCGGATCGGGCCCTGCCCGTGCCGGATGGCGTTGGTGATCAGCTCGCTGACGATGAGTTCGGTGGAGAAGGCGAGGTGTTCCAGGCCCCACTGGTCGAGCTGCCGCAGCACCAGCGAGCGCATGTCGCCCACCGCCGCCGGGAGAGGGGGCACGGTCCACGTGGCCAGCTTCCCCGGGTCGAGGGGCCGGGTCCGGGCGAGGAGCAGGGCCAGGCCGTCCTCCATCGTGAGGTGGGCGGCGACCAGGTCGGAGATGGCGCGGCAGGTCTCCTCGATCGGGCGGCCCCGGTCGGCGACGACGGAACTGAGGCGGGCGGCGAGCGTCTCGGACGTGTCCGTGGGGCGCTGGAGGCTGTGGCTGGAGAACACCAGGGTGCTGCCTTCGGCGAGTTCCAGGTCCAGTGGCTCGAACACCGGGTCCCCCTGTCCGAGGGGGTTGTTGATCGGCACGTCGGGGATCACCACGTCCCCGGCACGGCTGACGACCGCGGGCGGCGGATGCCCGGCACTCGCCATCACGCACCGCCGCGAGACGGGGTCGTAGACGGCGTACAGACACGTCGAGCCCTTCAGCCCCTCCACCACCGGCGCGGACCCGGTGGAGTGCTCGCGCTCCAGCAGCCGCGGCACCATGTCGTCGATCTGGCCGAGCAACTCGTCCGGTGTCAGGTCCACTTGGGCCAGCGTGCGGATCGCGGAGCAGATGTGCCCCATGCACGCGGCCGCCTGGAATCCCGTACCCGGCACCGCGCCCACCACCAGGGCGACGCGGGCGCCCGACAGCGGGATCACGTCGAACCAGTCACCGCTCACCCCCGCGTGCACCCGCGACGGCCGGTAGTGCTGCGCCACCTCGACCGCGCTCTGGTCGGGGACGCTGCGCGGCAGCATGCTCGCGTGGAGGGTGAGGGCGGCCATGTGCTCGTTGGTGTAGCGGCGGGCGTTGTCCAGGCAGACCGCGGCGCGCGCGACGATGTCCTGGGCGAGGACGAGGTCGTCGGGTTCGAAGGGCTCCCTCGCGCGCCCCCGGTACAGGTGCACCAGCCCCAAGGTCGCGTCCCGCGCGCGCAGCGGAACGAGGATCAGGGAGTCGATGCCGTACCTGACCATCGCCTGCATCCGCTCGTCGGCGCTGTCGCACAGCCAGTCGGCACCGGGGTCGAGCACGGGGATCAGCCGCGGCCTGCCGTCGGCGAGGCTCTGCACGTGCGGCGAGTCCGGTGGGTAGTTCTGCAGCTCCCCGGGCTGCCGGATCCGGCTGATGATCTCCGGGTCGACGGCGGTGCGGGCGAGGGAGCGCACCGCGACGGGTCCGCGGCGCATCGGCTCCGGCTCCGCGCCCTCCACGACGTCGTCGAGGAGGTCGATCGTCGCCACGTCGGCGAGCCGCGGAACGAGTACGTCCACGAGCTCCTCCGCCGTGCGCCGCACGTCCAGCGTGGTGCCGATGAGCATGGCGGCCTCGTCGAGGAGCGCGAGGCGTTCGCGGGTCCGGTGGCGGTCGGTGATGTCGACGATCAGATCGGTGACGCCGAGGATGTCGCCGTCCGGCGCGGTCAGGACGACCGAGGAGACGTGCCAGACGTGCTCCCGGTCCGGATCGGCCGCGGTGCGCCCCTGGTGGACGGCGTTGACGACGGGCCGGCCGCTGTCCAGAACCCCCTTGATCCGGCGCTCGATCGCCGTGGCGTCCAGGCCCGGGAGGACCTCGCCGACGGATCGGCCGAGGGCCTTGTCCTCGGGGAACCCGTGGATGCGCTCCAGGGCCGAGTTGATCCGTACGAAGCGCAGGTCCCGGTCGTACACGGCGATGCCGATGGGCGCCTGCGTGAAGAGTGCCTCCAGGATCGCCTGGCCCTCCGCGGCGGCCGGAGGGGGCGCGGGGACCGCGACGACCATGGTGCCGCCGCCCTCGTGCCCACCCGGTTCGAGCAACCGCGACGTGCGGAGGACGACGTCGGCGCGGCCGCCGTCACGGCGGGTGAGGACGGCGCGTTGTGCCGGACCGGTCCCCCGTGCGGCGGCGTCCCCGGAGGGTCCGGCGAACGCCTCCGGCCACAGCGCGGCCGCCGGGCGCCCGATGACGTCCGCGGGCCGGAAGCCGAGGAGCCGCTCGGCTGCGGCACTCCACGCGGAGACGACGCCGTCGTCGAGGACGAAGCCGGCGATGTCCTCGTCGCCGGACGCTCCCGTGAAGCGGCGCCCGGAAGGAGTCTGTGAGGGATTGCCCATACTCAGTCCTGTCACGCAAGGTGACGATCCCGATGGTCCGGTGGTGTTCCGGATGCCGGTGAGACGGCTGCCGTCGCTGAACCCGCGGCAGGGCCGCCTCGTGGCCGTACCACCCCTCAGGCTACCGAGACCCATCCGCTCGCGCCCGACCTGTGGGGGTCCGGTCGCACGGACAGTGACGGCTCGGCCGTCTCGGGGTGTACGACTCGCGCGGACCGGCGTCCGGTTGTGCCTGGTACCAAGGGGGCCACTCACCTGCGGGCGGAGTTGGTTACGGTCGAGGGCATGGACGCTTCGAATGCGCTGGGTGAGTTCCTGCGGGCTCGGAGGCGGCTGGTTCGGCCGGCGGACGTCGGCATCGGCATCAGCGGGACACGGCGGGTCGAGGGTCTGCGACGGGAAGAGGTCGCGATGCTCGCCGGGATCAGTACGGACTACTACCTCCGGCTGGAACAGGGACGTGACCGCAATCCGTCACCGCAGGTGCTCAACGCGATCGCGCGGGCGCTGACCCTGGACCAGGACGCCGCCGACTACATGAGCGGTCTGACGCGGGCCCAGGCGACCCACGCGTCCGCCCGGACGCGGCCCGGCGGCCGCGCACCGCGCTCAGAACAGGTGTCACAGAGCATCCGTGAACTGATCGACGGATGGAGCGGCAACCCCGCCTGGGTGCAGAACCGCTTCTTCGACGTCCTCGCCGCCAACGACCTGGCGTCGGCCCTGTCGCCGCACTACGCCCCGGGTGTGAACCTGCTGGCGGCCGCGTTCCTCGACCCGTCGGAACGCGAACGGCGCATCGACTGGGAGTTGATGACCCGCAAGGGCGTGGCCACCCTGCGCGCCCTGGCCGGGCCGGACGTCGACGACCCCCGGCTGACCGAACTGGTCGGCGAACTCTCCCTCCGCAGCGACCGCTTCCGCGACCTGTGGGCCCGCCACGACGTCACGCCCCACACGGGCCAGGTCTCCCGACTGCGGCACCCCCAGGTCGGCGACCTGGAGCTGCGGTCGAACAAGCTGGCCATCGCCGGGAGCGGCGGACTCATCCTGGTGGTGTTCCACCCCGAGCCGGGCAGCCGCAACGCGGAACTCCTGCAGATGCTCGGCAATCTCAGCGCCTCCGGCCGCACCGCGGTGGGGGAGAACCGGGACCGTCGGGCCACGACGGAACGGTGAGCGCGGCACTCCGGTCCCGCGACGTACGACGACTCCGGGCGCGCCGGTACGCGGCGCCCGGACAGCGAAGGCAACGAGGATGACAGACACACGAATTCCGACGGTGACGCCTGCGCCGGACGGAGGATCCGCGACGAGCCCCGGGCACGGCGTCGACCTCGCCCGGGTGACCGCCAACTTCCGCCAGTACCTGCTCGGATGGGGCGCGGAGGAACGCGGTGAAGGCGAACCCGACTACTACCGCAGCGGACTCGCGACCCCGCAGTTCAACGGCGTGGTCCGCACCCCCTCCCTGCACGGAGTCGGGCAGGCCGCCGCGAAGGCCCGGGCCCGGCTCGCCGACCTCCCCTGGTGGTGGTGGGTGGGCCCGGACAGCCCCGAGGGCACGCCGGCCGAGCTCGCCCGGCACGGGCTGCTGGAACTGGGTTCCGTCCCGGTGATGGTCCGGCCGCTGGACCAGGTCGTCGAAGCCGGGGAACGCGCGGACGGGCTGCGGATCGAGACGGTCGAGGGACCCGCGCGCCTGGCGGAGTTCGTCCGCACCTACAGCACCTCCATGGGCATCCCGCCGGGTCTCGAGGACGACATGACGCGTATCGAGGCGCAGCGCTCGGACAACGCGGACGTCGTGCGCCTCGCCGCGGTGCTCGACGGCCGCATCGTCGGCACGACCGTGGTCATCGCGGCGCACGGCCATGCGGGGATCTTCCTCGTCCACGTCTCCGGGACCCACCGTCGCCGCGGCATCGGCACGGTCCTCACGGCGGCCGCACTCCGCGTCGGACACGACCGCGGGATGGAGTTCGCAGCCCTCATGGCCAGCCCCGCGGGCGAGCCCCTCTACCGCGGCCTCGGCTTCACGACGGTCTCCGAGTACCGGCTCTTCGCCCTGCCCGCGTGACGCCCGGCGGCGCGTGCCGCCGCCCTGCAGAGGGCGCCTGCCGCGGGTGGGACCCCCCGCGGCAGGCGTCCCGTCGTGCGGCAGGCGATCGCCGGGGCGCCTGTCGGCGGTCGGCCGGAGGCCTCGTCACCAGGGCTGAGGCGGGCATCGGCCGAAAGTCGTAGCGCACCGTGAAGAGGTCTGACTTCCGCCCGAAGCGGGTGGTCGCGGGGGCTTCGTAGCGTGCTTGCCATGAGCTCCACGCCACGTACCGGACCCGCGGGCACCCTTGCCCCGGCCGTCGCTCCGGGCCCCCGGTACCCACGCCGGCGCGGGCCGCGACCCACCCTCACCACGGTGACGCCTCGTGTCCGCCCCGCCCCCGCGGCACCGGCCCGACCGCGACACCCCGAAGGGCTTCCCATGCCTTGCGCACCACTGACCGCCCCCGCCGTCCGCGTCACCGACCCTGCCCGCCCACCCGGCCGCGCGGCGGGCCCGGAACTGCGTCTGGACCTGGCGGCGGTCGCGGCGAACACCCGCGTCCTCGCGGCCCGTGCGACCCGCCTGATGGCGGTGGTCAAGGCCGACGGCTTTGGACACGGTGCGGTGGAGACCGCCCGGGCGGCACTGGGCGCGGGCGCGAGCTCGCTCGGCGTCACCTCCGTCGAGGAGGCCCTGTCGCTGCGATGCGCGGGGCTGCGCGTACCGATCCTGAGCTGGCTCAATCCGGTGGAGGCCGACTTCGAGGCGGCCCTGCGGGCCGACGTCTCGGTCGCCGTACCAGGTCGCGAGCACCTGGCCGCGGTGGTCCGCGCCGCGTCGCGGACCGGACGGCCCGCGACGGTGCACCTGCACCTCGACACCGGTATGGCGCGTGACGGTGCCGACCCCGCGCAGTGGCCCGACCTGTGCCGGCAGGCCCGGGAGGCGGAGCGAGGCGGCCTGGTCCGGGTGACGGGTGTGATGGGCCACCTCGGCTGCGCGGACACCCCGGGGGACGCGTGCACCGACCGCGCACTCGAACTGTTCCGCACGGCGTCGGCCGTCGCGGCACGGGCCGGGCTGCGGCCGGGCATCCGGCATCTGGCCGCGACCTCGGCGACCCTCACCGACCCGCGGACCCGCTTCGACCTCAGCCGCGTCGGCGCCGGCCTCTACGGCATCGACCCGACGCGCACGACGGGGCTGCGCCCCGCACTGACGCTGACGGCGCCCGTGGTGTCCGCGCGCACGGTGCCGGCCGGTACCCGGGCCGGTTACGGGCACGCGTGGACCGCCGCGCGGCGTACCCACCTGGCCCTGCTCGCCGTCGGATACGCGGACGGGCTTCCCCGCGCGGCGTCCGGCCGCGCCGAGGTGCTCCTCGCCGGTCGCCGCCGTCCCGTGGTGGGACGCGTCTCCATGGACCAGGTGATCGTGGACTGCGGCGATCGCCCGGCCGTACCCGGCGACATCGCGACCGTCTTCGGGGCGGGCGACGCCGGCGAGCCCACCGTCCGGGACTGGGCCCGGTGGTCCGGGACCATAGAGCACGAGATCGTCACCGGCCTGGGCACCCGCCTGCGCCGCACCGTGCACCACTCGGGGGTGGCCGCGTGACCGCCGCCCGCATCCGTGTCGCCGTCATCGGCGGCGGCCGCAGCGCCGAGCACGAGGTCTCCCTGGCGTCCGCCGCGTCCGTCGGATCGGCGCTCGACCCGGCCGCCCACGACGTCGTGGCCCTCACCATCGGACGGGACGGGGTGTGGCGGGACGGCGCCGGACTGCCACTGGGCGGCTCCTCCGCGGCGAGCATGTCCGCGGCACTCGGCGTACTGGGAGGCTGCGACGTGGTCTTCCCGGTGATGCACGGCCCCCAGGGCGAGGACGGCACACTCGCCGCGCTGCTGGACCTGGCGGACCTGCCGTACGTCGGTGCGGGAGTCCGGGCCGGCGCCCTGGCCATGGACAAGTGGGCGACGAAGCTGGTGGCCGAGGCCGTGGGCATCGCCGTGGCCCCCGGGTACCTGGTCACCGCGGACAGCGCCGACCGGGTGCGCTTCGACCGCCCGGTCGTCGTCAAGCCCGTCGCCGCGGGGTCAAGCCACGGCGTGTCCCTCGTCACCGAGGAGGCGGACCTCGCCCCGGCGATCGCCGCCGCGCTCCGGATCGACGACAGGGTGCTGGTCGAGGATCTGGTGACCGGCCGCGAGGTGGACCTCGCCGTGCTGCAGCGCGCGGACGGCGCACTGGCGGTGGGGCCGCCCCTGGAGATCCTGCTGGACGACGGACGCCTCTTCGACACCGAGCAGAAGTACGACGGCGGCGCCCGGTTCCTGATCCCCGCCCCGCTCTCCGCCGAGGAGCACGACGGGCTGGCCGAGGCCTCCCGCGCCCTCTTCACCGCGCTGGGCTGCCGCGGAGTGGCGCGCTGCGACTTCTTCCTCACCCCCGACGGTCCCGTCCTGAACGAGGTCAACACGATGCCCGGCATGACCGCGCAGTCCCAGGTCCCCAAGATGTTCGCGCACCAGGGACTGACGTACCCCGCGCTGCTCGACGAACTCGTTCGGGGCGCCCTCGCCGCCGGTGCGACCGCCGGGCAGGTGCGACGGTGACCGGGCAGCACCGCGCCGGCGACGGCGATCCCGCCCGTCCCCCGGCCCACCACGGCGGCACTCCCGGGGAACCCCCGGTGCACCGCCTGCTGCGCACCGCCCGGGTCTACGCCCAGGCCGTCCTCGACGTGGTGGTCCTGGGCACGGGAACGGACCCGCGCGACGCCGGCCGCCCTCCCGGTCCGTCCCCGGCCCGTGAGAGCGGACCCCGGTCCTCCGAGGCGGATCGGTGACACTGGACAGGACACCCGGAGCGGCCTCCGCCCGGTCGGTGAGCGGAAACGGAGAAGACGGGAACGTGAGGAACAGCGCCGACGGCCCCTTCGAGCGGTTTCTGCGGACCATCGGCTGGCTGGCCGGCGCCGTGGTGCTGCTGGTCCTGGCGACCCTGGACGTGGCCGTCAACGCGGTCCAGCCGATCGTGGTCCTGCTGGCGATCGCCGTCGCCGTGGTCATGCCGCGTCTGAGGGCCGCGACACTGGGCACCGGGGTTCTGGTCCTGGGAGCCTTCCTGGTGCTGGTGGCACTCACCGTGCCGAGCGTCGACTACGGCATCGTGCCCTTCGGGTTCACCGTCGCCGTCGTGGGCGTCGTCCTCATCGGGCTGGCCGCGTGGCGGGCCGAACCCGTACGCGCCGGCTTCGCGGTCCCGCTCCTGCTGGCGGGTCTGGTGCTCCAGCCCACCCGGCTGGGGAACGCCAAGGCGGCGGTGGTGCTCGCCCTGGTCATCGCGCTCGGCGGGGTCATCACCAGTGCCGCGGGACTGTACCTGCGCATGTACCAGACCAACCGCCACCGCCAGCTGATCGCGGCCCAGCAGGCCCAGCGCACGGGCATCGCGTCCGATCTCCACGACTACGTCGCCCACCACGTCACGGGCATGGTCGTGCTGGCCCAGGCCGCGCAGACCGTGGCGGCCAGCAAGCCGCAGGCCGTGCTTCCCGCCCTGGAACGCATCGAGGCGGCCGGTGACGAGGCGATGACCGCCATCCGCCGCATGGTCACCCTGCTGCGGGAACCCGACGCCCACGCCAGGCTCTCGCCCCCGGGCACGATCGCGGACATCGCGGCCCTCGCCGGTCACTTCACCTCCGACAGCGGCCTGCAGGTGCGGCTGAGCATCGAGGGCGAGGCCGACACCGTCCCCATCGACGTCCAGTCGGCCGTGCACCGGGTGGTCATGGAGTCGCTCACCAATGTGCGCAAGCACGCCGGCGAGGCCCGGACACTCGACATCCTCGTCCGCTGCCACGGCCGGCCCGCGGCGGTGACGGTCGAGGTCTCCAACGACGGCCGCGGCCGGGGCGGCGGCCGCTCGCCGGACGGCGGCTACGGGCTCAAGGGCCTGCACGAGCGGACGGCGGCACTCGGCGGTTCCTTCACCGCCGGCCCGAGGGTCCCGGAGGGCTGGACCGTACAGGCGCACATACCGACCAGAGGTGCTCGATGACCATCCGTGTCCTGCTGGCCGACGACCAGACCATGGTCCGCACCGGCTTCTCGCTGATCCTCGGCGCCGAGGACGACATCGAGGTGGTCGGGGAGGCCAAGGACGGTGTCCAGGCGCTGGAGATGGCCCGTGCGCTCGCGCCCGACGTCGTCCTCATGGACATCCGCATGCCGCGCATGGACGGCCTTCAGGCACTGCGCGAACTGAACCACCCCGGCTCCGCGGGCTCCCCGAAGGTCGTGGTCGTCACCACCTTCGACGACGACGAGTACGTGCACGAGGCGCTGAACAACGGCGCCTGCGGCTTTCTCCTCAAGGACTCCGGTCCGACCCTGCTGACCGAGGCGGTGCGCGCGGCGCACTCCGGAGAGGCGCTGGTCAGCCCGGCGATCACGATCCGCCTGCTGAAGGGTCTGCGGTCGCCGCGGACCGCCGCCCCCGTGGGATCGGGCCTCTCCTCGCGCGAGACCGACGTCGCCCGCCTCGTCGCCGAGGGCCTGACCAACGCGGAGATAGCGGCCGCGCTCTTCGTGTCCCTGGGAACCGTCAAGACCCACCTGGGCAACATCCAGACCAAGCTCTCCGCCCGCAACCGCGTGGAGATCGCCCTGTGGGCCTGGCGCTCCGGCCTCGCGGAACAGTAGCGGCCTCCCGCCTCGGGGACCTGGGCGCCGTCCACGAGCCCCGGCGTCGACGCGGACCCCGTTGAACGCCATGGCTTTCGGACTTCCGGCGAACCGGACCGAACCTCCCCTGTCCATGGGGCAACTCGTCTCGATCGCCGGGAATCCGGGACCGCACTCGTAATTCCTGCCCGAATCCGCGGAGACGCCGCGGATTAAAGCGCCATGTGCCGGGCGACGCCGATTTCCGGGACGGCGAGGGCCGCCGCGGTGGAGTTCCGGAATTCCACCGCGGAGGCCCTCGCGTCGTCGCCGGGCACCGGGTCGACCCGGTGGGCCCGTCAGTGCCTGATGGTCGAGCCCTTGGCCTCGTGAAGCGTCGCCTTCGGGGTCAGAGAGGTGTCCCACTTGACCGTCACACGGGTGATCGCCCCGTCCTCGTCCAGTTCGAGCGCCGTGACGCCCGCCGGAACGCGGCCTCCGCTGCTCCACTCGTAGGCGCCGCCCTCGGCGCTGCCCACCACGTGCCGCAGGGCGGACTCCGGACCGTAGGCCAGCCGGCTCAGGTTGTGGTCGAGGAAGGCGTGGGTCTGGATCCGCCCTTCGAGCAGGGTGTGCAGGGACGTGTCCTCGAAGACGACGTCCTGGTGGAGCAGGGACGACGCGGCGAGCGCGTCGCCCGCCGCGAGCGCGGCGGCGAACGCGCCGGCGGCCTGCCGCAGGACGGGGGAGGCGTTCTCGCCGACCTCGTTCTCGGCGAACTCCCCGGGGTAGACGTCTTCCGGGACGCGCATGCTCTCGGTGGCCTCGACGGTCAGGGAGCGTCCGTCCCAGGTGTCGACCCAGCGGACGATCCTGCCGTCGCGGAAGTCGACCGTGCCGGCCGCCCGGAGCTCATGGCCGAACATCTCGGGGGAGTCGGTGAAGAAGACCACCGCGCTGTCGAAGTCGCCGATGATCCGTGTCGGGTAGGCGACGGCCTCCGCCGGCCATGCCTCCAGCAGCTCCGCGAACTTGTCGTGCAGGGTCTGCCAGTCCCGGAAGGCCCAACCGACCGTCGCGTCGACGTAGGTGATCGACTCGGGCAGGAAGTGGGCCATGAGGGCGTCCACGTCGTCCCCCGACTTGGCCTCGAAGTAGGAGGCTAGGAACTGCACCACATCTGGCGTGGCCTTGGAGACGTCGACATCGCGCCCCATGATCCGCGCGGTGCGGGAAGTGCTCATTGATGTTCCGTTCTTCAATTCACAGAATGGTTCCGCCGTAGGAGACTTTCTCGGGTCGCCGAACGAACGGACTTTCCTCATTCAAGAATCCGCTCCATCTGCCGTCAAGAAATAGGGGAGATGAAGTGAATGCGCCATTCGGCACAGGACCGCGGTCGTAGGACCGTTCAGGCCCCGGTGTCCCGCTGCGACGGGGCGCCGCCCGCGGCGAGCCGCATCAACGCCGATGTGAAGTCGACGTCGGCAGCGGTCCGTTCGGCCCGGGCCGCCTCCCCGCCGAAGCGATGCCGGTAGCCGGACCAGGCGTCGCCGGCGATGGCGGCGCCGACGCCGGTGGTCATCAGGGCAGTGAGTTCGGTGGCGGCGCGTCCGATGCGCTCGCCCAGCGCGGATGAGCCCCAGTCCTCCGGTGCGGCGAAGACCGAGGTGGGCACCGTCAGCGCCCGCAGGAAGGCGAGCATGGGGCGCAGTTGTCCGTCGATGACCAACGCGTGGCGGGCACTGCCGGCCGTGGCGGCCGGCAGGGTGGGCTTGGCGACGACGAGGTCGTCGTCGAGGATGTCGAAGAAGGACTTGAACAGCCCGCTGACACCGGCGGTGTAGACGGGAGAGACGGTGATCAGCCCGTCCGCCGCCGCCAGTTGCCGAATGACCGCCTTGAGTCGTTCGTCGGGGAAGCCGGTGACGACGGCCTGTGCGATGTCGACCGCGATCGGCGCGAGTTCGACGTGCCGGATCGAGACGTCCCGTCCCCGGCCGCGGATGAGTTCCGTGGTCTTCTCCGTGAGGCGGTCGGCCAGCAGCCGCGACGACGAGGGGTTGCCGGTCCCACCGCTGATCACCACGAGCGTGAGCGGTGCGTCGGCAGGTCGTTCCGGATCGGGCTGAAGGGGTGTGCGGTCTGTCATGGTTCAGCCGATCCTCGGGTAGCGGGCCGGGAACGCCGGGTCGCTGTCCTCGTACGGCGACGTGCCGGTGACGTTGTCGCCCCGATTGGGGTTGGGGCGCGGCCGGCGGGGTTCGGCGTCGCCGTACTTCGCCTTGACCAGGCTCGCGTGGGTCGGTGTCGCGGGTACGCCGGGACGGCGGACCGCGGCCATCTCCCTGCGGAGTACGGGCACGACCTCGGTGCCGAGGAGTTCGACCTGCTCCAGCGCGGTTTCGACGGGAAGCCCGAGGAGGTCGATGTTCCACAGCTGGCGCTGGTAGTCGCCGAAGCGCTCGCGGAAGTCCATGGTCTTGGCGACGACCAGTTGCGGACTGCCCACCGAGAGAGGTGTGGCCTCCATGTAGTCCTCCAGCGAGGTGCCGCTGAACATGGGGAACGCGTCGAAGTAGGGGCGGAACCTCCTGTCCGCGTCCTGTGAGTTCGCGGCGATGAAGGCATGGCCGCCGAGTCCGACGATCGCCTGCTCGCGCGTGCCGTGGCCGTGGTGGGCGAAGCGGTCCCGGTAGAAGGAGACGAGCCGGTCGAAGTGCCCGTAGGGCGCCAGGACGTTGTTGGCGAAGAACCCGTTGCCGTAGTACGCGGCCTGCTCGGCGATCTCCGGGGTGCGGATGGAACCGTGCCAGACGAACGGCGGGACGTCGTCGAGCGGTCGGGGAGTCGAGGTGAAGCCCTGCAGCCCGGAGCGGGACTCTCCCTCCCAGTCGACGACGTCCTCCCGCCACAGCCGGTGCAGCAGGTTGTAGTTCTCCAGCGCGAGGTGGAGCCCCTTGCGGATGTCCTGGCCGAACCAGGGGTAGACCTGGACGGTGTTGCCGCGGCCGACCATCAGGTCGACGCGCCCCTTGGCCAGGTGCTGGAGCATCGCGTACTCCTCGGCGATGCGCACCGGGTCGTTGGTGGTGATGAGGGTGACCGAGGTGCTCAGCACGATGCGCTCGGTCACGGCCGCGATGTGCCCGAGGAGCGTGGTGGGGGCGGACGAGAAGAAGGGCGGGTTGTGGTGCTCGCCGATGGCGAAGACGTCCAGCCCGACCTCGTCCGCCCGCTGGGCGATGCGCACGATCGCGTCGATGCGTTCCGCCTCGCTGGGGGTGTGGCCCGTGACGGGGTCGCGAGTGACGTCGCTGACCGAGAAGATCCCGAATTCCATGGTGTTGCCGCCTTTCTGGCCGCGCGACGCGGCGCCCGGCCGTGCGCTCCTGTGGAGGCGGACGGGCGCGCGGTGCTGACGCGAGTACCCAGTACCCATCGTCTCGCAAGTTGCGTGCGTACGCAACTGTTCCGGT
This sequence comes from Actinacidiphila glaucinigra, assembly GCF_900188405.1. Classification (GTDB taxonomy): domain Bacteria; phylum Actinomycetota; class Actinomycetes; order Streptomycetales; family Streptomycetaceae; genus Actinacidiphila; species Actinacidiphila glaucinigra. The sequence goes on from NZ_FZOF01000055.1 coordinate 23,360, forward strand.
GTCCGTGCGTCAGGAGCGGCCGGCCGTGCCCCGCGGATCACGCGTCCGTGGCCGGCGCGATGGTGAAGTTGCCGCGGAAGACGTTGTCCGGGTCGTAGGCCGCCTTGACCCTGCGCAGGCGCTCCAGCGTGGCGGGCGGGAACGCCTTGGTCAGCACGGACTCCTGGTTGTGGCTCTCGAAGCTCGGGTAGAGGCCGTCGAAGTCGATCTCGTCCCAGCTCCTGAGGTCGGCGGCACCGCGCCGGGGGACGACGGCCAGGGAGAAGTTCTGCGTCCGGTGCGCGTAGGCCGTGGCGTCGGCCGGCGTGTCGTTGACCGCGCCGCCCACCGTGCGGATCTGGAAGTATCCCGTCTCGCCCTCCCGGAACATCCGGTCGATGATGCCGGTGGTGCGGCTGTCCAGATGCTCGACGAGCGCGGACCGGAAGTTCGGGCCCCCGTGCCCGTCGTGCGGGTTGTTCTGCGGGGTCATGAATCCGGCGTACGGTACGACGGCCGCCTGCTGGTCGAGGACGGGGGCGAGGTTCAGGAACGCCTCCAGCGCATCGGTCGCGCGGCCGGTGTCCTCGTCGGCCCAGATGATGGTCGTCCGGGCGATCCTGCGGCCCCCTTGGTCGGCCACGACGAGGAACGGCGTCAGCTCGCGGGGGCTGTTCTCCGTGAGCTCGCCCCAGGCCTGCAGGAAGGCGTCGAGGTTCCTCACCTCGTGGGCGAAGCGGGCGTGGATCACGTTGCCGATGTCGGCCGCCTCGATGTCGAACGAGGTGACGATGCCCATACCGGCGCCGGCGCCGCGCAGGGCCCAGAACAGGTCGGGGTTGGTGTCGGCGTCGGCACGCACGATCCGGCCGTCGGCGAGCACCACTTCGGCGCCCCGCACATGGTCGATGGTCAGACCGTACGAGCGCGACAGGAAGCCCACACCGCCGGCCGTCGCCAGTCCGCCGACGCCCACGTCGCCGAAGTCGCCGGAACTGATGGCCAGTTCGAAGGGTGCGAGCTTCTGGGCGACGTCGCCCCAGCGGGCACCGGCTCCCACCCGGACCAGGCGCCGTTCGCGGTCGATCACCTCGACGCCGTTCAGCGACCCGAGGTGGATGACGACGCCGCCGTCATTGGTGGAGGTGCCGCTGATGCCGTGACCGCCGCTGCGCACCGCGAGCGGCACGCCCTGGGCGCGGGCGTAGGTGAGGGCGGCGGCCGTCTCGGCCGCATTCGAGGGGCGCAGCACCAGACCGGGTGTGCCGGTGGTGAAGTAGGTGGAGCGCACGCGGGCGTAGGCGCGGTCACCCGGCTCCACGGCACCCGAGGCGAGCGGAGCGGGAACGGCCTCGTAGTCGATGCCCGGGACCCGCTTGGCGAGAGCGGCCGCGGTCCGCACCCGCCCGGTGGGGGTTCCGGCGGCGGCCCGTTCGGCGGCGACGGCCTCGCGAACGGCGGGAGCGATCTCCTCACCGAAGGCGACGATGTCGGACGGGTTGTCGGAGCCGAGGATGATCGTGTCGAAGCCGTGCTCCAGGATCAGCGGCAGCATGCGCTCGACCCAGTCGTCCACCGGTCCCTGCCAGGGGTTGGTGCCCCGGCCGACACCGCCGAAGATGTTGAGCACCCGCCGGATCTCCCGCGGGTCGCGGCCGTTCTCGGCGGCCGCCTCGTCGATGATCTTGTTGCTCTCGTACAGGTCCGGGGAGTTCACGTAGTTGAGGGTGGGTATCCAGCCGTCCGCCTTGGCTCCGGTCAGGCGGAGCATGCGCGGCTTGTACGCGCCCAGCCAGATGCCCATCTCGTGCGCGGGGGCGGGGCCCCGCTTGGCGCCGTCGACGGTGTAGTACTCGCCCTGGACGCGCAGCGCGGAGCGGTCGGCCTCGTCCCAGAGTCCGCGTATGACGTCGATGGCCTCACCGAGTGCGCCGACGCTCTCGCCGATCGTGCGGTCCGGACCGCCCATCGCCACGATGGCCTCACGGAAGCCTCCGGCACCCAGGCCGAGTTCGACGCGTCCACCGGAGAGGAGGTCGAGGCTGGCGGCGGCACGGGCCAGGACGGCAGGGGGGCGCAGCGGTACGTTGGCGACATTGGTCGCCAGACGGATCGACGTCGTCCGGGCGGCCACCCAGGACATCAGGGTCCAGGTGTCGAGGAAGCCGTTCTGGTACGGATGGTCCTGGTACGAGACGAGGTCCAGCCCGACCCGCTCGGCGAGCAGGGCGAGGTCGACGACCGCCTCCGGGTCGCGGTTCGACGGTGTGACAAAGGATCCGAACTGCAGGTCATGGCCGTAGTCGGGCACGAAGATCTCCAGGTGCCGGCCCGTGCGGGATGACGTCGTCCACCCCGCTCGGCAGGGTCAGCGCGGGGCCGGATCGCACGCTGGTCGACGGTGGCACGAGAGGAGTGCCGGGGGGAGGGGGGAGCGGCCTGTGAACCGTCCCCGGCCGGAAGCGCGGTGTGTCCTCGGCGTCCGAATTCACGTACCGGGGGGCGGAGTCAGGTGACTTCAGGCCTTTGCCGGTCGTTTCCGACGCCCTGGGCCGGATGCCGTCCGGAGTGCCGGAAGGCGTGATCCCGAAATCCTCGAAGGTGTGCGGCGGGGAAGGGAATCCGGGTGGTCATGGAGCGGAACTCCGAGCATGCGGGGCTGAACAACGGGACCTGGGTCCGAGCGGATTTCTATCACGAGAACCGACCGGGGTCTATTTCTCCGAACCGGGTCCGAATCGGCGATCCGGGCCTACGCCTGGAGTAGTAGGTCGTTTTCCCGATGTGCGGGTTCCGTGTGCTGTGGAACCATCGAATCCTGTGTGGGTGAGGTGATGGCCGCGCGCCTTCCGTCTGCCGACGGGCGGCGCGCGGCCACATTGTCCCCGCCCGTGGGACCTGCGGGACCCGTGGGTCCGGGATCGAGTGAGGCACCCGGCGTCTCGATACGGCCGGCCCGATGTGCCGGTGATCGCGGTGTGAATGCGGACGGCGCTGCCGCGTTCCGCACATTCCTCGTTCCCTTGTGGTGATGCCGAATACGGGCCTTGCGGGCCGTCGATGGACCGACCGTGCGGCATTTCGTCCGCGGCGCCGTTGACATGAAGATCTCGGCGGGACTTCATTCCGCAGCCGTGACCTCTCGACATGAACGAAATCAACCCGCGCACGTCATGAAAACCCGGACCGTTGGCCGCGACCGGCCGTCCGCCGCGCGCATTGCGGACGGCCCACCGCCGGTACCGGCGGATCGGCGCTCGGCCGAAAGGCGGAGCGGCGGCATCACGGGTCCGACTTCTGCCCGAAGCGTCCGGCCACGGGGCCCTCGTAGCGTGGCGGTCAAGAGCTCCCCCTCGTGGAACAGGCTCGCGGGCGTCCTGATCCGGGCCGCCACGGCGGTCCGCGGACACGGGGCACGGTGGGCTCACCTTCCACCGTCACAGGAGGCTTGCGATGTCCCCTTTGCTGCACCGACTACTGCACTCGGCCCGGGTCTACGCGCAGACGGCCCTCGAGGTCGCCGTCCTCGGCGCGGGTGACGCGCTGATGAACCCGGATCCGGCGGTCTCCCGGCCTGCCGTCACCATCGGCCGTCCGTCCACCGGGCCCGCCGGCCTCGGCCGAAAGTCGTAGAGGGGCGCCGGAGATCGGCCTTCTTCCCGAGGCGCGGCGGCGAGTGGGCCTCCTAACCTGCTCGTCACGAGGGGGACGCCCTCGGTGGGGATCGGCGCCCGCACGCGACGGGCCGGTCGACCCGTCCCGGAGGAAGGCGCGCCGTCAGCGCGGCGGCCGTACGAGCAACGACAAGGCCCGGCAATCAAGGAGCACCAGTGAGTGACGCCGTCATGGGCGCCGCGTACGGAAGGGACCCCATGGACATGGGTGGCCCCTTGGAGGAGTCGGCGATCGAGGCTCATGGGGTCGGGCGGAGGTACCGTCGGGGCTGGGCGCTGCGGGACTGTTCGTTCCGGTTGCCTGCGGGGCGGATCTGCGGGCTGGTGGGCCCCAACGGTGCGGGCAAGACGACGCTGATGTCGATCGCGGCGAATCTGCTGGAGCCGACGGAGGGCACCTTGACGGTGTTCGGTGCGGCGCCGCAGTCCGCGGAGGCGGCACGCCGCACGGCGTTCCTCGCCCAGGAGAAGCCGCTGTTCAGGCGTTTCACGGTGGCCGAGACGCTGCGTCTTGGCCGGGAGCTGAACCCGGGCTGGGACCAGCGGGCCGCCGAGCAGATCGTCCGCGCGGGCAACGTGCCCCTGCACGCGAAGATCGGCACCCTGTCCGGCGGCCAGCGCACCCGGGTCGCCTTCGCCCTGGCCTTCGGCAAGCGACCGGACCTGCTGCTGCTCGACGAGCCGATGTCCGACCTGGACCCGCTGGTGCGCCACGAGATGATGAGCACCCTGATGGCCGAGGCCGCCGAGCACGGCACCACGGTGCTGATGTCCTCGCACATGCTCAGCGAGCTGGAGAGCGTCTGCGACTTCCTGCTGGTCATCTCCACCGGCG
>NZ_FZOF01000028.1 GCF_900188405.1 Actinacidiphila glaucinigra
AACCTCACCAAGGACGCCGCCACCGGCCAGTACCTGCTGCGCGACTCCGCGCACATGGCCGACAGCAAGAGCCGCAACGTCATCCAGACCTGGGACGCCTCCAGCCTCTGGTACAAGGACCTCGACGGCCAGTGGCCCGAGAGCGTCGTGCCCTTCGCGATGCCGACCACGAAGGCGCCGCAGGAACTGACCGACAACGGCGCGGTCGACGCCCACTGGGCGGCCGGAAAGGTCTACGAGTTCTACCGCGGCACCTTCCAGCGCGACAGCCTCGACGGCAAGGGCATGGCCATCAACTCCCTCGTCGGCGTCACCGCCGATCTCGGCTACCCCTGGGTGAACGCCTTCTGGGACGGCAGCAAGATGGTCTACGGCACCGGTGACGACGAGTACCGCTCCCTCGCCTCCGACCTGGACGTCGTCGGACACGAGATGACCCACGGCGTCGTCGAGCACACCGCCGACCTCGTCTACGCCGGCCAGTCCGGCGCCATGAACGAGGCCATCGCCGACTACCTCGGCAACGCCATCGACGTCACCGTCGGCCGCACCTCCATGACCGACCCGGACGCCGGCCTGATCGGCGGCGACCTCTGCCGCACGCTGACGCCGAAGGAGTGCGCCTTCCGCGACCTCAACGACGGCGCGGGCACCCGGGACTTCATCAGCATGCCGCTGGGGTCTCGCAACGACCAGGGCGGTGTCCACCTCAACTCGCACATCTTCGGCGGCGCGCTCTGGGACATCCGCGAGAGCCTGGGCGGTGAACTCGCCGACAGAATCGTGTACAAGGCGCTCACCTCCTACATCACCCCCCTCAACGGCTTCACCGAGGGCCGCGACGCGGTCCTCGCCGCCGCAAAGTCGCTGCACGTCAAGGGCGACCGCATGGCCAAGGTGAAGAAGGCCTTCGACGCCCACGGCATCGTCCCCGGCTGGGAGCGGAACCTCGGCCTGGACAGCGACGTCCTCCTCGGCCGGCTCGGCACCCTCGAGACCGGTCTCGCCAACGACATCGGTCCCGCCGCGGGCGGCGGCTGGTGGGCGGTCCCCCGCTCCAGCGCCGACAGCGCGGCCCCGTACTCGGTGTGGACCGGCCGGACCGACGGCAAGGGCAAGGCCCGTCAGGTCTCGCCGGAGGACGGGCGCTACCACCTCAGCCCCGTCACCGACGGCAGGCGCGTGGTCTGGCTCGCCGTCGGCGACACCTACGACCTGATGTCCGCCCCCGTGACCGGCGGCCCGGCGAAGCGGCTCTACAGCACCTCCACCGCCTCGATCGGCAGCCTGAGCATGGACGGCGACACCGTCGCCTGGTCCGAGAACGACAGCCAGGGCCACGCCGGCCTGCGCTACATCAAGGGCTCCGACCCCACCCCGCGCACCGTCCCGCTGAACCGCCCCGACGCCACCGCCGCAGACGCCGACGTCCGCGCCGAGTCGCCCTCCGTCCACGACGGGCGCATCGCGTACACGGTGAGCGGCTGGTGGGGCGACGACCCCGGCCACCGGCGCGCCGCCGTCGACGTCTTCGACACGCGGACGGGCAGGACCGCGCTCGGCACCCCGAGCCGCGCGGTATGGACCAGCCGGCCCGTGGCGACCTCCTCCGGGGTGTACTGGCTCGCCGACGAGGACCCCTACGACGAGGGGCAGTCGGCCGTACGCAGGAGCGGCCTCGACGCCTCGGGCACCACGGACGTCATCCCCGCGACCTCCTCCGCGACCCTCGGGGCGTGGGCGCTGACCGCGTCGGACACGGCCGTCACCCTCACCGTCGACCCGCAGGCCCCGACGGGCCTGCCGTACCTGGCCACCCAGCTCCGGCAGTACTCGTCGAAGGGTGCCCCCCTGGGCCGCGTCTCGTGCGCGCCGGGCCGGCAGACGTACGCGGTGGCCGCTGGCGACAGCCGTGTGCTCTGGCTGGACACGACCACCACGTCCTTCGACCTGGTGACCCGCTCCCGCCCCGCGGGCGACTGCGGCTGACCGTACGCCGGGTGGGCCGGGGCCCGGCCCCGGCCCACCCGGAGCGGGAGCCGTCAGCGCGGCATCGGCAGCTCCACCAGCGCGGCGAGTTCGGCCCGGGTCGCCGGACGCAGCGTGGCCAGGACGTGGCGGGCGGCCGGGAGCCCGCTCTCGCCGGAACCCCGCAGGGTCACGGTGCAGACCAGGCCGCCCTGAGGCAGCCGCAGTTCACGCGTCGGGTAGGCGCCGCCGCGGGCGATCAGCAGGCGGCCTCCCCCGTCGTCGCGGCAGTGGATCTCCTGGCCGAACGGGACGGGGCAGCCTCGCGCGTCGACACGCCGCGTGTCGGCTCCGGCGCGTTCGACCCGGATGCTCAGCTCCGGGGAGTCCGTGCTCTCGTAGCGGGCGCCGAAGCCGTCGGCGGACGCGCCCCCGACGTACAGCGTGTAGCCGGGCGGCGGGTCGCCGACGCGCAGCAGCGCGTGGTCCACCCGGTTGGCGCTCATCCACTCGTCGAGGGTGGGCGGGCGGGCGGCGTCCCAGGCGGCGTACGCCCCGCCCGCCGCGAGGACGACGGCCGCGGCCAGCGCGATGAGCCGCGCCCTGGCTCCGGGCAGGAGGAACGCGGCGGCGAGGGCGTGACAGGTCCCTCCGGCGGGCCACAGCACACCCCAGTTCGCGAACTCTCCGACGTGCTCGAGCGCCACCGCCACGGCGAGCGCCCCGGCGGTGCCGAAGGCGTACACCCCGGCCGTCCAGCCCCACAGGCCCGCCCTCCGGCGAGTGAGCGGTACGACGGAGCGGGCGGCCCTGCCCAACGGCGCGAGCAGCGCCGCCGCGAGGGCGACCGAACAGACGAGCACGACGGCCAGGACCACCGGCCTGCCGAGGAACAGCGCGACCAACACCGCCTGGAACTGGACGGCGGTCAGAGCACTGCCCGCGAACCAGACCGCCGCCAGATGCGCGCCCACGGCCGTGGCGCCGTTCTTCCCGATCATGCCCTGTGACCACGCGCGGGCCGGTGTTCCGGTTCCACACCCTCGGAATCCGGGACTTCGGGCCGCGGCGAGGCGAGCCGGGAACTCCTGATCGTTCAGGTGTACGGGCACGCACCGCGCCCGTCGTACCGACACCGAGAAGGAGCAGGCATGACCACTGGGGAGGACGGCCGGACGGGTGTCCGCGGCACCGGCGAGGACGAGCCGGAGGCACCGGCCCGCCGGAGACGGCCGCGAAAGGCCCGCACGCAGCGTCCCTGGTGGCAGGAGCTGCCGATCCTCGTCGTCGTGGCCCTGGTCATGGCCCTGGGGATCAAGACCTTCTTCGTGCAGGCCTTCTCCATCCCCTCGGGTTCGATGCAGGACACCCTGCAGGTGGGCGACCGGGTCCTGGTGGACAAGCTCACCCCGTGGTTCGGGGCGACGCCGCAGCGCGGAGAGGTGGTCGTCTTCCGCGATCCCGGCCGCTGGCTGGGCGACCAGCCGCCGCCGGCCGGCGGCAACGTGCTCACGAAGGCGCTGGCGTTCGTCGGACTTGCGCCCTCCTCCGACGAGCAGGACCTCATCAAGCGCGTCATCGCGGTCGGCGGCGACACCGTCGAGTGCGAGCGCGGCAAGCCGGTCACGGTGAACGGGAAGGCCCTGGACGAGCCGTACATCTACCCCGGCGCCACGCCGTGCGACGACATCCCGGTCGGGAAGGTCACCGTCCCCGAGGACCACCTGTGGGTGATGGGCGACCACCGCAACGCCTCACAGGACTCGCGCGCCCACGTCGACGAACCGGGCGGCGGCTTCGTGCCGCTGGACGACGTGGTCGGCCGCGCCTTCGTCGTCGCGTGGCCGGTGCCTCGGTGGTCCACGCTGCCGGTGCCCGCCACCTTCGACCGTTCGTGACCTGCGGCGGCCCCTGCCCCGCACGGCAAGGGCCGCCTTGCTTGACCCCTTGCAGCACGGCACCGACAGTGGGGAGGTGCCACGATGCGGGACTGTTTCCCGCCATGCGAGGACGAGAGAAGGCGATGCGGCCATGACCGCTGATCGCGATCGCAACGGGGCGGCGGACGGTTCCGTCCAGGTGGTCCGGAAGTCCGCCCAGATCCTGGACTGCTTCTCCGTGACCACCCCCCGCCTCCAGGCCTCGGAGATCGTCCGCAGGACCGGCCTGCCGTCCTCCACCGTCGCGCGCATCCTGCGCACACTCGTCCGGGAGAACCTCCTCCAGCGCGAGGGCACCGCCTACAGCATCGGTCTGCGGGTGATCGGCTGGTCGGCGGCGGCCACCGCCGCCTCGGACCTGATCGCCGCGGCCAGACCGCTGGTGACCGGGCTGCGGGACCACTGCGGCGAATGCTGCGGCCTGCAGGTACGGCAGGGCGCCAGGCGGGTCACCGTGATCTGGGCGCAGTCGACGCACTCGATCGTCTACCGGGGCCACGTCGGCCAGGTCATGCCCCTGCAGCCCAGCGCCGCGGGCAAGGTCTTCATGGCCTTCGACCCGGACGCGCTCGCCCTCGTCCTGGACGAGGGCCTGACGGCCCGTACCGCGCGGACCGTGGTGGATCCGGCCGTGCTGCTGGGGCAGCTCGTGGAGGTCAGGGAGCAGGGCTGGGCGTTCTGCGAGGAGGAACTCGAACCGGGACTGAACTCGCTGGCCGCGCCCGTGCGCTCCGGCGACGGACGCGTGATCGCCGCGGTGAGCCTCGGGGGGCCGTCCCACCGCCTCACCCCTGCCCGCGCCAAGGACCTCGCGGCCCAGGCGATCGACTGCGCCTCGGCCATCGCCGAGGGGCGGATGTGGCGGGGCGACGGAGCGTAGAGCCCGTCGTCGCCGCCCCTCCCACGGCCTTCGGCGGGGCCCCGCGAGGAACTGCCGGATACCTCCGGGCACGCCGCCGCCCTCGCCGGGGAGCCGCGTGGGAACCGGGGGAGGAACTTCGACGACGGGGCCCGTCCCGCGCGCGTCGAACGGATCGCCTTGACGATGCCCCATGCGGGTCGCACAGTGGATACCGCATTGCGGCAATGGCTTCCACGATGCGGCAAGGTGAGGACGGTGGGGCCATGATCCAGACGAGTCCGCGCGCCGGCCGGTGCCCGGACGCACACGGTGCCGGCTCCGCTTCGGCGCTCCCGGCACCCGGCCATGACGGATGCCCCGTCAGGTACCGGCGGCTGCCGGTGTTACCGCCCGCCCCGCACGGTCACGCCACGGCGGCCGTGTCCCGGGCCCCCAGCGCAGGCCGCCCCTGACGTTCCGGCCGAGCAGCCGGATCACCACCGGGCCGGGTGACGTCCCGCCCGTCCGCAGGCGAGCGGTCGAGCGTTCCCACCGTGCCGGAGGGCGCACGCGCACCGCACGCGCACCGTCCGTGCCCGGCGCACGAACCACCCGCAGGACCCCACATGAACCTCTTCTCTTCCCCCGTCCCGGCAGCGGCGCAGGCAGGGCATCGCCTCCGCCCATCCGGAGCGCGCCTCGCCGGCGGACGGGGGAGGCATCCACGGCTCGCCGGCCGGGCCGGGGAACACGTCCCGAGGGCGGGCAGCCGCATCCAGGTGTCCCTGCCGGCCGGACTGATCGCAGCGATCACCCTGGCCGGATCGTTCGCCCCTGTGGCCATCCACCTGTCACCGCTGCTGGTGGCCGCCCCGACCTCCACGGCCGCGTTCGCGCGCGCCCGGTTCACCGCGTGCGTCGCCCTCGTCGCCAGCGCCGCGATGCTGGTCGTCGACCGCCACGACGGGCTGCTGCACTCGTCCGTCCTGCCCATCCACATCGGCGCGCTGCTGGCGGTCTCCGGCTTCGTCATCGCCGCGCGCACACTGCACGACCGCGACCTGAGAGAACTCCACGAGGTGCGGGCGGTGTCCGAGGCGGCCCAACGGGTGCTGCTGCGGCCGATCCCGGCGCACATGGGCCCGCTGCGGGTCGCCTCCGTCTACCGCGCTGCCGCCGCGCACGCCCTGGTGGGCGGTGACCTGTTCGGCGCCACCCGCACCGACCACGCGACCAGATTCCTGATCGGCGACGTCCGCGGCAAGGGGCTGCCGGCCGTGGAGGACGCCTCCGCGCTCCTCGGCGCGTTCCGCGAGGCCGCGCACCACCACGCCACCCTGCCCGCGCTGGCCGCCTCCCTGGAGCGCAGTGTCGAGCGGCACCTGGCCCAGCTCACCGAGGCCGACCCCGAGGCCGGTGAACGCTTCATCACCGCCCTCCTGGTGGAGGTGCCCGACGACGCCGGCATCGTACGGGTCGTCAGCTGCGGGCACCCACCGCCGCTGCTCCGGCACCGCGGCCGGGTCATGGCCCTGGAGGCGCGCCGGCCCGCACCCCCCTTCGGGCTGGCCGGCGACACCCCGGACGACTTCCACCTCGACGTCTTCGTCTTCGGCGCCGGGGACACGCTCCTGCTCTACACCGACGGCGCCATCGAGGCCCGGAACGCCTCCGGCGACTTCTATCCACTCCAGGAACGGGCGGGCACCTGGGACTGGGAGGGACCGGACGAGCTGCTGCGGCACGTCGGCGACGACCTGGACGCCCACACCGGACAGCGGCTCGACGACGACCTCGCGATGGTGGCGGTGCAGCGCCCGCCGGTGCCGGGCGCCGGCCAGGGTCCGCCCCCGCCGCGGTCGCCGCATCCCGCGGAGGCCGCGCCGTGAGCGGCGGGCGTACGGTGCCGCCCCAGGGGCGCACCGGTCACGGCAGGGCGCTGGCGGGCATGATCGTGCCCCGGCTGCCGTGGGGCATCGGCCCGGTGCTGCTCCTGTGCTACCTCGGCGCCGTCTGCGCGGTCCAGCTGGAGGCGTCCGAGGGCGGCCTGGTCCGATGGTCGCCGTACTCGGCGTTCGCTCCCCTCGTGGCCGCCGCCCTGCTGCCCGTCAGGCGCACCTTCGTCATCGGCGCCGCCACGCTCGGTGCCAGCGTGGCGATCTACGGCTTCGCGATCCACGGGGTGTCGGTGGGCGGCCGGACGGTCGTCATCCTGGCGGCCGCGCTGTCCTTCGTCCTCAGCGTCGTCCTGTGCCGGGCCCGGCTGTGGCTGCAGCGCCGGCAGTGCGCGGCCGCCGGCGCGTGCTTCCCCGCGGAACCCGCCGTCACCGCCGCGGTGCACCCCTCGGACCACGGGAGCGGCACCGCCCCGGCGGCTCCCGACGGCCTGCTGGTCACAGCCCTGCCGGGGTCGGCGGCGGTGGAGGTCGTCGGCCGCTGCATGCCCGCGCGCGAGCACTCCGGGCCCAGCGCACACTGGCTCGACGCCATCCCGCTGCCCGGTGCCCGGGTCGCCCTCGTGGCGGGCTCGGTCTCCGCGGAGACCGGTACGGCGGCGGGCGCGGCGGCCGCCGAACTCCGGGCGGCGGTACGCACGCTGGCCGACATCGACCTCCAGCCGGACGAGCTGCTCACGCACCTCGACGACGTGCTCGGCCGGCTGCGGCCCGCGGGCACGGGGGTCAGCGCCGCCTGCCTCTACGCGGTCTACGACCCGGTGTCCGGCCGCTGTTCGCTCGCCGCCACCGGGCACCCCGCGCCCGTCGTCGTCAGCCCGGAGGGCGCGGTCACGACCATCGTGCTCCCGCCGTCCCAACCGCTGGGCCAGGCACGGCCGTCCTCGGAGGCCACCGTGGTGAACCTCCCCGCGGGCAGCCTGCTGCTGGTGCACACCGGCACCTGCCTCGGCGGGCCGGCCGCCGAGAAGGTCCTGCGCACCCTCGCCCGCACCCGGGAGGACCGCCCCTCCCTCGACACCGTGTGCCGCACCGTCCTGCGGGCCCTGCCCGAGGCGGAGCGGCCCTGCGCCGCGATCCTCGCCGCCCGTACCCGCACCTTCGACAGCGGTGCCGTCGCCACCTGGGACCTGATGCCCGATCCCGCCGCCGTCTCCCACGCGCGCAAGCACGTGGCGGGAAAGCTCGCCGCCTGGGGGCTTCCGGACGCGACGCAGACGACCGAGCTGATCGTCAGCGAACTCGTCACCAACGCCATCCGCCACGCCCTTCCGCCGTTCCGGCTGCGGCTCATCCGCCACGACGACGGGCTGACCTGCGAGGTCTCCGACAGCAGCAGCACCACCCCGCATCTGCGGCGGGCCCGCAGCCTCGACGAGAACGGCCGGGGGCTGTTCATCGTCGCCCAGCTCACCCAGCGCTGGGGCTGCCGCCACACCGAGGAGGGCAAGACCATCTGGGCCGAGCAGCCCTGCTGAGCCGGCTCCGCCGGCGGGGACCCGGGGCCCCTCGCGGCGCGCGCCGGCGGCGTGACGGCTGCCCGCGGTCGGACCCGGTCCCGGGAACCGTGCCGGCCGGTCCGCGGCCGCGCCGTGGTGCGTCCAGGCGGTCCGGGTCGCGGTCGGCGACGGCGGAGGCGACCACCACAGCCGCGCCGCGCGGCATCGCCACCCCGCGATGGCCAGGTCCTCGCCCGGGGTGCGCTCGGCAAGGGCCCGGTGCGCAAGTTCGCCCGCGACTACGTGGACTCGCGCTTCCGTGTGGCGTGGTCATCCTCGTGCTCAGCGTGCTCCGCAACCCGGCGCTGCAGAACATCTCGCTGCTGCTGCAGCTCGTGGTGATCGTCGTCGACTCGGCCGTCAGCGGTCTGCCGCTCCGCCGCGAGCCGCGATGCGCTTCCCGGACAAGCCCACCAAGGGCGCCGTGGCCTACGCCCTCGCGACGGACGCGGCCGGTGATCACCCCGCGGCGGCACGGGCACTCCACCGAGGACGTGGGTTCCACGTCCTCGGTCCTCGAACCGGAATGACGGCGTACCGCGGGGAACGCTGACAGCCCCTTCACCGGACTGACAAGATGATCGCAGGGCGACTTCCCGTCAGGTGACGGAAGTACGACACGTGAAGAGAGCACGAAGGCGGACCACGGACCATGCTCGAATCCATCGGCCTGAGCCGGCAGGACGAATCGGTGTACGAGGCCCTTGTGCGCCGGGTGCACGCCACGGTCGCGGAACTGGCACACGACTGCCGGCTGCCCGCCCCCGCGACGCGCCGCAGCGTACGGTCGCTGGTCGCCCTCGGCCTCGCCGTGCGCTCCACCGGGCGCCCCGTGACCTACGCGGCGGTCTCCCCGGACAGCGCGCTGGAGGCCGTACTGCGCGACCGGGAACGGGCGTTGAACGACGTACGCTCCCACGTCTCCGGCCTGATGGACCTGTACCGCGCGGGCACGCGCTTCGTGAACCCCGGCGAGTTGGTCGAGGTCGTCTCGGGGCGGGACGACGTCAACCGCCGCTGGGCGCAGTTGCAGCAGAGCACGCGCACGCAGGTCCGGGGCTTCGACCGGCCGCCGTACGCCTCGCACGAGGAGCACACCGAGCCCAACCCCGTCGAACTCGAACTGCTCAAGCGCGGCGTCGCCTACCGCGTGATCTACGACAGCACCGTCCTCTCCCTGCCCGGCTGGCTCGCGGACGTCACCGTCGGCGTCCGGCACGGCGAACAGGCCAGGGTCGCGGCCGACCTGCCGATGAAGCTGGCGATCTCCGACGACCGGCTCGCCATCATCCCCCTGCTGCGGCCCGGCGACCACACGGTGACGGCGTCGTACCTGATCCACCCCTCCCCTCTGCTCGACGCGCTCATCGCCCTCTTCGAGGCGTTGTGGGAGCGCAGCGTGCAGGTGCGCCTGCCGTCGAACGGCGGCGCCCCCGGGAGGCTGGAACAGGCGCCGGACGAACTGACCGCCGAGGAGGCGAAACTGCTGACGCTGCTCGCCGCGGGCGCCACCGACAAGTCCGCCGGCCGCGCCCTGGGCTGGAGCGAACGCACCGTCCAGCGCCATGTCACCCGCCTCATGCAGCGCTTCGGCGCCCAGACGCGTTTCCAGATCGCCATGGAGGCCACCCGCCGCGGCTGGATCTGAGCCCCCTTCGGGGCGACCCGGCGGGCGGTCCTAGGATCGTGCCGCTGGTCAACCCGGGGGTGCCCATGACTTTCGAGATCGATCTGCCGCTCGACGCGGACCCGCGGCGGGACGCGGAGGCGGCCCGGCTGGCCGGCGCGCTCACCGAGGTCGGCAACGAACGCTTCCTCCGCGCCGTCCTCAGGGATCCGGCGCGTATCCACCACCGCAGCACGGAGAGCCTGTGCGGCAGGCCGACCGACGCCCCCGAGGTGACCGAACCGACGTCGAGCCTGCTGCTCCGCGCTCTCCACACGGCCTTCACCGCGCACCTCCCGCTCAGCCTCTCGCCGGACGTGCTGTGGTACACCGTCGTGCACGAGGTGGCGGTCCATGTGCGCCTCAACTCATCCGCGTACGCCGGGCTGTTCACGCGGACGCCCGGCCACCGACAGTCGATCCTCGTACGGGACGACCGCGCCCCGGAGGACTGGGAGCGCTCCGTCAACCTGGTGCGGGATCCACTGCGCGCCCTGATCGGCGACGATACGGCCGAGCTCTTCCTGCCCGTCTTCTCCACCACCACCCCGGCCGACGCCACCGCCGCCCTGGTGGCCCTCATGGACGTCGTCAGCCCGTACTACCGCTTCCGCTGGCGGACCCTGTGCGGCATTCCCCGGATCCGGCTGGAAGGGACGGAGGAGGACTGGCGCCTGCTGGCCGCACGGGCCCGGGAGCTCGCCGGGCGGTTCGAGGGGCTGCGGCCGTACTTCCGGGGCCTGCAGCCCGTCCTGGACGCGATCGCGGCGACACCCTCGGGCCGGGGCGTCGACGAGGAGTTCTGGCGATCGCTCTACAAGTACCGCTCGGAGTCGGGTGGTTCCTGGGTCACAGGCTGGATCAACGCCTTCTTCGCCCACCGCTACACCGACGACGGGCCCGTGCCCAAGGACGCCTTCGGACCGGGCCCCTCGGACGAGCTGCACTTCCCCTCGCACGTCTCCCGGGTACCGTTCCGCTGGGAGACACTCGCGGGCACCTTCGACATGGCCTTCCTGGGAGGTGCGCTCGGCCTGGAGCGGGACGGCGCCTGGCTTCGGCCCCGGCTGGGAAACGCCGTCGTGGAGCTGCTTCCCCAGACCGAGAGGCACGACGAACGCCTGCCGGAGCCCTGGAGCCTGGCCGACGTGCAGCGCCTCACCGGCTGCCCGGAAGCCCGGCTCCTCGACACCATCGGCACGGTCACCCACCAGGGCGCGGTCCTCCGGGCCGACCTCGCGATCGACCTCGGCGGGATCTGTGTCGTCCGCGGCGCCGACGGCGACTGGCACCTCGGCGACCTGATCAGCGACGACGGCGAGATCCAGTGCTGGCAGAACGCCGGCCCCGACCTGGGTGAGGCCCTGCGGATCCTCTGAGCGCCGTGTCGCTTCCCCCGGGCCGTGTGAGATGTCACAAAATGTCCGGGGTGCCACGGGCACCGCGCCGTTCCGACGAGCCGCCAGGGAGTCCTCTTGGGTACCACCGTCGCAGATGTCATGGTCGCGGCCCTCGCGGCCTCCGGCGTACGTCGGGTGTACGGCCTGCCGGGGGATTCGCTGAACGGGTTCACCGACGCCCTCCGCCGCAACGGGGCCGTCTCGTGGGCCCACGTGCGGCACGAGGAGACCGCCGCGTTCGCCGCGGCCGGCGAGGCGGCCGTCACCGGGCGGCTCGCGGTGACCGCGGGCAGCTGCGGTCCGGGCAACCTCCACCTCATCAACGGGCTGTTCGACGCGCAGCGCAGCCGCGTGCCGGTGCTGGCGGTCGCCGCGCACATCCCGCGGGCCGAGATCGGCGGCGAGTACTTCCAGGAGACGCACCCGCAGGAGCTGTTCCGCGAGTGCAGCGTCTACCGCGAGATGGCGAGCCTGCCCGAGCAGGTCCCCAGGATGCTGCGCATCGCGATGCGCTCGGCGCTGGAGCGCAGGGGCGTCGCGGTGCTGGTCGTCCCGGGCGAGCTGTTCCTGGCCGACATCGACCTGCCCGTGCCGCCCCGCCCCGTGGTCGGGACCTCCTCCCGTGTGCGCCCCGACGACGCCGGGCTGGCGCGCGCAGCGGAGGTCCTCAACAGGGCGGAGCGGGTGACCATCCTCGGTGGCGCGGGCTGCCACGACGCGCACGACGAGGCGGTGGCCCTGGCCGACGCGCTGAAGGCGCCCATGGTGCACGCGCTGCGCGGCAAGGAGTTCCTGGAGCACGACAACCCGTACGACGTGGGGCTCACCGGCCTGATCGGCTACAGCTCCGGCTACCGGGCGATGGAGCACTGCGACGCCCTGCTGATGCTCGGCACCGACTTCCCCTACCGCCAGTTCTACCCGGGTCCCGACGTGCCGGTCGTCCAGGTCGACGTACGCGGTGAGCACATCGGTCGGCGCACCGAGGTCGACGTCCCGCTGGTCGGCACCGTCAAGGACACCGCCGCCGCGCTGCTCCCGCTGCTGCGGCCCCGGACCGACCGCTCCTTCGCCGACCGGATGACCGGCCACTACCGGAAGGTCCGCGGCCGGCTGGACCACCTCGCCGCGGCCGGGCAGTCGGACAACCCCATGCACCCCCAGCACGTGGCCGCCACCGTCGACAAGCTCGCGACCCGGGACGCCGTCTTCACGGCCGACGTCGGCACCCCCACCGTGTGGGCGGCACGCTATCTGACGATGAACGGCCACAGGCGGCTGATCGGGTCCTTCAACCACGGCACGATGGCCAACGCGCTGCCGCACGCCATCGGCGTCCAGGCCTCCCACCCGGGGCGCCAGGTCGTGGCCCTGTGCGGCGACGGCGGCCTGAGCATGCTGATGGGGGAGCTGCTGACGCTGCGCCGGCTGGAGCTGCCGGTCAAGATCGTGGTCTTCAACAACACCGCGCTCTCCTTCGTGGAGCTGGAGATGAAGGCCGCGGGCATCGTCAACTTCGGCACCGACCTCGGCGAGACGGACTACGCCGAGGTCGCCCGGGCAGCCGGGCTGTTCGGCGCCAGGGCCGAACGGCCGGGTCAGCTGGAGGAGGCGCTCACGACCGCGCTCGAACACGACGGCCCCGCCCTGGTCGACGCGCGTACCGCGCGCCAGGAGCTGTCGCTGCCCCCGAAGATCACCTACGGCCAGCTCAAAGGGTTCACGCTGTTCGCGACCCGCACGATCCTGTCCGGGCGGGCGGACGAGATCGTGGAGCTGGCGAGGACCAACCTGCGCGACCTCGGTTTCGACTAGGACTGCGCGGACGCCCGCCGCGCCGCGGGGCACGGCGGGCGCGACGCGCCGTCAGGGCTGCAGCCACCAGGGGCTGGAGTAGGCGACACCCAGGTCGTTGCAGGGGTGTCCGGACGGCCCGGGTTGCCCGTTGGGCTGCGAGGGGTCGGAGATGCGCAGCACCACCCAGGCGCCGTCCTCGACGTCGAGCGGGACGGTGAACTCGGCCAGGCCGCCGGACGTGGTCGGGACGACCTCGGCCACGGTCGGCGCGCCCGAACCGGGCCGCAGCACCTGGATGTCCAGGGGCTTGCCCAGCCAGTCGGGGCCGCGGTCGAGGTCCACGGCGAAGCGGACGTCGCCGGAGGCGAGCGGCAGGACACCGCCCATCTGGACGCCGCCCGCGGTGGCGTCCAGCCGCAGCCCGGAGAAGCGGGTGGCGAAGAAGCGGCGGGCGCGCATGGCCTCCAGCACACCGGCCCGGGTGTTCTCGGTGACCCAGAGCCCGGCGCGGCCCACGCCCTCGACCTTGCCCCACTCCGCGCCGTGGTGGTCGCTGACCCCGGTGATCCCGGTACGCCAGCCGGCGTTGAGGACGGCGTTGAGGTGCGAGGACTTGCGGTCCGACCAGCCGTCGAAGAGGTAGTCGTCGCCGCGGTTGAACATCTCGACGCTGACCATCTTGTCGCGCACCGCGGCGGAGTAGGCGAAGTCGTTGAAGCGCCCGATCTCGCGGCCCGGGTGGTTGAAGCCCGCCACCGCGTCACGGCCGGCGATCCAGTTGTAGAGGGAGCCCATCGAACTGGCGCCGCCCAGGTCGACGAACTGGTCGGTGAACCACACGTTGGCGTGGCCGAGGAGCGGGTGCGACCACTCGAAGCCGCGGATCGCGGTGTAGTTGCCGGGGTCGTTCGCGGCGTCCGCGAGCTGGCGGGTGCGGTCCCACTCGCCCTTGGAGAGGCCGTTGATCGAGAGCAGGGTGGTGTGGTCGGTGAGCGCCGCCACGTCGAGCCCCGCGTCGCGCATGGAGGCGAACGCGAGGGCGGGGTCCCCGTCGCCGTCCGACATCAGGGTGTGGTTGTGCAGGTCGGCGTGGACGAGTCTGGTGCCCTGGGTGACGAGTGAGGCGCGGGAGGCCCCGGCCCGGTTCGTGGCGGGGGTGTCCGCGGCGGTGCGGGTGCCCGCGGCCAGGGCGGTTCCGGGGAGTGAGGCCGCGATCAGCAGGCCACCCGCACCGGCGAGGAGGGAACGTCGGCTGGGTCCGTGCGCGTGCGTGTGCGCCGTGTCGGCATGGTGTCCGCTCATGGCGGCCAGTACAGCCGATTGACAGGAGCATGGTCGAAATCGCGGGTTCCCGGCGGGTGAACGCCTCACGCCCGCCCGGTGCCGCTCAGCGGGGCGCGTCGGGCGCCACCAGCGTGCGCACCAACGGGACGCGGACCAGGACGAACGCACCCGTCACCACGAGCAGCGCCCCCAGCAGCATGGGCAGCAGCCACCAGCCTCCCCGCAGGTGCTCCTCGAACACCGTCACACCCAGCACGAGGCTCACGCTCGCGTCCCCGAGCGTCAGCGCGGGCTGGGAGGCCACCAGGGGGCCGGACTGCATGGCGTTCTCCAGCAGGAAGACGGCCGCGACCCCGACGAGGGCGAATCCGTACGTCTGCCACGCGGTGAAGAAGGCGGCCGCCCCGTCGCTGTCCCACACCTGAGTGGCGTCCTTGAGCAGCCCGGCGGTGAGCGCGTAGCAGACGGCCGCCGAGAGGCCGAAGCAGGCGGCGCGCACCCGGCCCGCCGGGCGCCGGACGGCGATGAGGACGAGCAGCAGGACGGCGGCGACGCAACCGGGCAGCGCCATCGCCCACGTACCGGTGCCCGGCCGGTCCACCCCGCCCCCGGGCGAGGCGGCCCACAGCCCCACACCCAGCCCGACCACCATGGCGGCGACGGCGGCCCAGCCGCGCGGCGGGAGCCGGCGGTGCAGCACGAAACCGCCGATGAACAGGGCGAAGGGCAACTCCAGGACGAACAGCGGCTGGACGAGCGAGAGCGCGCCGTTGAGCAGCGCCAGGGCCTGGAACGCCGCCGCCGCGACCACCGCGCCGAACCCGGCCAGCCACACGGGCTTGCGCAGCAGTTCGCCGATGAGGGCCGGACGCAGCCCCACCGAGAGCGGAACCGTGCGGGCCGCGTAGCGCTGCAGCACGGTGGCCAAGGCGTTGCTGACCGCCGCGAGCAGCGCGAACAGCACGGCAAGGGTGGTCTGCACCAGGACTCTCCTCAAGATCCCGGACCACGCTAACCGCTGTGCTCCCCCGCCGGGCCGAACGACGCGTCGGAGCGCGGCGGCCGACGTGCTCCGGGCGCCGGCAAATGCGGTTGACGAGGTCCGCCGTGCACCGGTTTCCTGCTGCGATATGTCGACCCTTCGCATCGAACAGCCCCATGGCGACGCCATGCTCGAGGACTGGCGGTTCGTCCACAACACCATCATCCCCACCGGCCCGCTCTCCCTCGACGACGTGCGCGAGCGCTCGCGGCGCAACCACCTGGAGGTCGCGTACCTGGGTGACGCCGTCGTGGGCTGCACGACCGTGCGGCCGCCCACCGGCGAGGACGCCACGGCCACGGTCATCGCTCGGGTGCTGCCCGGCCACCGGGATCAGGGCTTCGGCACGGCGCTCTACACCCGGGGGATGGACCGGGCGCGCGAGATGGGCGCGGCGGCGGTCGAGACGGTGGTCCTCGCGTCCAACACCGAGGGGTTGCGCTTCGCCGGGGCGCGGGGCTTCGTCGAGGTCGAACGCTATGTGCTGCCCGGGGACACCATCGCGTACGTCACCCTGCGCCTGCCGTGAACCCCGGTCCCCCGGGCCGACCGCCGGGAGGACACCGGCACCGGCACACCGGCGCACCGCTCAGGCGCGGTCCGCGGGCGCGCTGCGGCGCAGGTAGCGCTCCGTCACCTCGCGCAGCCGGTCACGGCCGAAGCTCCGCCCGTGACCGGGGTGGACGACACGGACGTCGAGGTCGGCGAGGAAGGCCGCGGTGCGCCGGTAGGCGGCCACGTCGGACTCGGGCAGGTCATCGATGAGATAGCCGTCGTAGACGGCGTCGCCGGAGTACAGCACCCCCGTGCGCTCTTCGAGGAGGGCGACGGAGCCGGGCGTGTGGCCGGGCACATGGAGGACGGTGAGGACGCGGCCGCCGAGGTCGATCCGCTCGTCGCCGCTCAGGGTGCGGGTGAGGGTCACCGGGCCGATTCCGTAGCCGCCGGGGTCGTATCCGGGGTCGGGCAGGGCGTCCAGGAGAAGGTCCGGGAAGGACGCGCCCACGTCCTCGGTGCCGAGCCGTTCGGCGAGTTCGGGCCCGTCGAGGCTGGCCGGCACACCCCGCGCGAGGGCCGCGGCGTCCGCGCCGTGGGCGGCTCGCTCGGCGAACTCGTGGGCCCCGCCCACATGGTCGAGATGCGCGTGGGTGAGGAGCAGCAGCGGGTCCCGCGCCAGGATCTCCGGGACCTCGCGGCGCAGGGGCACCACCCCGAGTCCCGCGTCGACGACGAGATCGCGCTCGGAGCCGCGCAGCCACCACACGTTGGCCCTCACGATCTCGTGGGCGTGCGGCTCACTGATGCGGACGAGGCCGTCCTCGACGTCGCGTTGCTCGTACCAGTGCGTCATACCGGCCCAGTGTCCTCGCCCCGGGCGCGGGCCCGACGGCGGGGTCCCGCGGGTGTGGGGCTGAGGCCGGAGACGAGGACGGGGTGGCCGGGTCTCCCCGGCGGCGATGGGGACGCCGCCGGTGACGACCCGGCCACCCCGGTCGAGGACCGTCAGTTGCGGATGATGTTCTCCGCCTGCGGCCCCTTCTGCCCCTGGGTGACGTCGAACGTCACGGCCTCACCCTCGACCAGTTCGCGGTAGCCGTTGCCGGCGATGTTCGAGTAGTGCGCGAACACATCGGGGCCACCTCCGTCCTGTGCGATGAAGCCGAAGCCCTTTTCCGAGTTGAACCACTTCACGACGCCTGTCGCCACCGCGTCCATCCTTCACGTGCCAGCTGAAGAGCCACGCCGACTGCGTGACCCGCGGTCGCCTCCTGCCGGAGACGGCCACGGAGCCCTCTTTACCCGATGCAGGGCGTTTTTACGCCGGGTCCTCGCATCTGTACGTCCCCTGCCGCAACGGACCGCGCCCGGACGGCCGCTCCGGGCGCCACCGGCGGGCCGTCGACGGCGGACGGCGGGGCGCGGACGGCCCTCGACTGGAAAGCGGCGGGGCGGCGACGCGAAAGGGCCCTGCTCCCTGTGCCGCTCCGCACCGACTTCCGCGCATTCGTGGAGCAATGCCCGAAGTCGGCCATAGAGACGCCGCAAAGTTTTTCGCGACCACGGGTCGACACGCGTAGATGTTTTAGGTTAAATGGTGCATACGCTGCCGCGGCAATCCCTCGGGAAGGCCTTGCGGACCCCTTGTGACGAGTTCGTGCGCGTGATACGTTCCCGGCGTCAGCGGGGAGTGGGCGGAAATGCATAAAAGGCAATCTGTCGACCGTGTCCAAGAAGCGTCCGGTGACCTCGGACCGAACACGTTATTAGATTCGGACGAATTCAGTCCGAAGTTCCTCATGCTCGGACCGGTGAGGATAGCGGACGACGGCAATGTCATTGCGCTTCAGCCGTCGAAACCCGCCAACCTTCTCGCGGCGTTGCTCTTGCATCCCAATTCCACGGTGTCCGCCGAATTCCTGCAGCGGGTGGTCTGGGGCGAGGAGCGCCCCGTCAGCGCGAGATCGGCACTTCACACCTGCGTCCAGCGATTACGGCAGCTGTTCGCCAAGTACGGGATCGCCGGCACCCTCATCGAGGCCGTCCCCGGGGGCTACCGGATCGGCGCCGACGCCGGCTCGCTCGACCTGATCGCCTTCCGCGACCTGCTGCGCGCCGCCGACCAGGCGTCCTCCCCGGAGCGGGAACTGCGCATCCTGCGGACCGCGCTGGCCCTGTGGCAGGGCCCGCTGCTGGCCAACATCCACTCCGACATCCTCCGGCGCGAGGTCGTGCCCCGGCTGACCGAGGAGCGGCTGCGCGCCATGGAGCGGGTCTTCGACCTGGAACTGGCGCTGGGCCGCTGCCGCCAGGTGCTGTCCGAGCTCTGGCCGGTGGCCCGCTCCCACCCCGCGCACGAACCCTTCTGGGCGCAGCTCGTCGAGGCGCTGCACCGCACCGGGCGGCGCGCCGAGGCGCTGTGCGAGTACCGCGTGGTGAAGGAGTACCTGCGCACCGAGCTCGGAGTCGACCCGGGGCCCGCCCTGCAGCGCCTGGAGCTGGCGGTGCTGCGCGGCGAAGACCTCTCGGCCGGCCCTCCCGGACGTCATGGCCCGCATTCCGGCGCCAATGGTCGAGACCATTCCGGTGGCCGTTCCGACTTATCCCGCACGGCACCCCCGACCGGAAAGCCTTTGCTGTCCAGGGGTGCCGCGCAGGTCCTGGAAACGCTCGTCGGGGCGGGCCTCCTGGAGGAGGGCCCGGACGGCCACTACCGAATGCACGACTCCCTCCGGATTCTCGCCCGCGGGGCGATGGAATTACGGACGGAGGCATCCGGTCCCGATATGCCGTCCGGCACCTGAAAGCCCCCGGCGGTTCGGGTGCGTTACCGCCGGTATCCATTGTCCGCTGACCTCGCCCGAATGGGAGTAATGACGGCATGACCGCTGCGTACGAGGAAGTCGCGCATTCGTATCCCCGTATCCGCCGTGACGTCCTTTTCACGGAGACCCCGGACGGCGTCGTATTCCATAACGCTCACGGCGGATTCAATCTGCGGGGCAGATCGGCCTACCGGTTCGCGACACTGGTCGTTCCCCATCTGAACGGGACGAACCAGGTCGAGCAGATCTGCGCGGGCCTGGGCGAGCACCAGCGGGCCATGGTCGGTGAACTGGTGGGCGCGCTCTACGGCAGGAACTTCGCCCGCGACGTCGTCCCCGGCAGCGACGGACTCGACGAACTGGCCCCCGAGGTCGCCGAGCGCTTCGCGGCGCAGGTCGACTACATCGACCACTACGTGGGGGAGGCGGGTGGCCGCTTCCGGCGCTTCCGCGACACCCGCGTGGCGGTGCTGGGCGACGACCCGGTGGCCCGGTGGTGCGCGCTGAGCCTGGTCCGCAACGGCTGCGCCGCGCTCGCGCTCCCGGCCGCCACGGGTCCCGGGACCGACCCCTTCGCCGAGGCGCTGCGCGAGGTGGCGGGGCTGGAGGACGACGGCTGTCCCGTGGAGGTCGTCCGGTGGGACGTGACCGGCGACGACGGCTGGGACGGCCTCGCCGGCTACGACGTGGTCCTGACCACCGGGGCCCCCGGGGCCGCCCTGCGGCTGCTCGAGGCCGGCATCCCCGAGGGCGTACGGCTGCTGCCCGCCTGGACCTTCGGCGACCAGGCGGTGGTGGGCCCGGTCATGACGGCCGGGACGACGGGCTGCTGGTCCTGCGCCGCGCTGCGCCTGGGCGCCAACGGCGAGCCCGGCGCCGCCGCCGACCTGTGGAGCGCGGTGCGCCTGGACGGCCCGGGACAGGCGGAGCAGGGGCGGATCTCCGGACCGCCCGCGGCCATGCTCGGCAACCTGCTGGCGTACGAGGTGTTCCGGCTGGTCACCGGTGTGCTCGCGCCGGAGACCGAGGGGCGCCTGGTGCTGCAGGACCTCGACTCCCTCGACGTGGTCACCGAACCCCTGCTGCCGCACCCGCGCTGTCCCCACTGCCGGGAGGACGAGGCGCCGGCCGCCGAGACCGCCCTCACCGCCGCCGACCTGACGGACGGACCGGACCTGCCGGAGTCCGGGTCCCGGGAGGTAACGCCCGAGGCGGACGCCGACGAGGCCCTCGCCGCGCTCGACGCCCGCTCGGTGCTGACCCACACGCGGGCCGGGGTGTTCGGCGCGTTCGCCGACGACGCGTGGGAGCAGACCCCGCTCAAGGCCGGGACCGTCAGGCTGGCCGTGGGGCACGGCGGCCCCCGCGAGATCACCGCGTTCGACGTCCACCACGTCGCCGGGGCCCGGCTGCGGGCGCTGTACCGCGCGGCCGAGGTGTACGCCGAGCACGTCGTCCCGCAGCGGGGGGTCGTGGCGGGTGCCGCGTTGGAGGCGGCGCGCGAGAAGTGGCCCCTGCTGGCCCCGGCCGCCCTGGACATCGCCTCGGGCACCGGCGCGGACGCGGACTCGGTGCGTGCCTGGATCCCGGCCGTCTCCCTGGGCGAGGCCCGTACCGCCCTGGTGCCGGCGGCCGCCGTGCGGACGTTCGGCGGCCACAATCACGACCGGCTCTTCGTGGCGACCTCGGCCGGGTCGGCCGCGGGTCCGTCCCCGTCGCGGGCCGCGGCGCGCGCCCTGTACTCGGCGGTGGCCTTCCACACGCTGACCGCGGCGCTGCGCTCGCGCTGCCCCGTGGCGGCGACGGCCGCGGAGTGGGCCGCCGACGACCCGGAGGTGCTCTTCCTTCGCCGTTCGGCGGTGAACCTCGGGCTTCAGGCCGAACTGCTGGAACTGGGCGGCCCCGAAGGGCTCGCCCCGGTGATGTTCGCCCGCGCGCTGGACCCGGGCACCGGGCACGCGCTGTGGGCGGTCGACGCCGCCCGCACCCCGCGCGCGGCCGCGGTCGGCGCGCTGCGCGACCTCCTCGGTCAGGTGCAGCTCGGCCGGGACGACGCGCCGAGCGGGCCCCTCGACACCGGCGACCCCCTCCTGGGCGACCTCGACCCGATGACCGTCGCCGTCACCGATGCCGTCACCGATGCCGTCACCGTCACCGGGGAGGCCGGGAGCGGGACTCCGGCCGCCGGCGGCGCCGACGTGCTGCGCCGGGTGAGGGAGCGCGGCCTCGACGCCCTTGTCGTCGCCACCGGTTCCGCCGACCTGCGGTCGGCCGGTGTCCATGTCGCCCGGGTCCTGCTGACGCACGGGGCCGTGGATGCCCTCTGACATGGGCGTGCGGGCGCCCGCAGCCGACGTCGTCGTGGAGCGCCTGCTGGGCGACGGCCTGCGCCGGCACCCGGGCGGCGGATCGCCGCCGCGGGTCACGCTGCTCGGCTTCCGGGACGAGCAGCGGGTCCCCGCCGGACAGACGCCCCGCTCCCCCGCCGCGCCGGTGCACCTGTACGGTCACCACGCCCTGGTGGGTCCGGTGACCGGCGCGGACGGGACGGCGGCGTGCACGCGCTGCCTGGCGCGGCGGTGGCAGGCCGTACGGCCCGGGATCCTTCGCGACGCCCTGGAACTCGGCTCCGCCACACGGCCGGCGGGACCGTGGCCGTTCACCACCGCCTTCGCGATGGACGCCGTCGCCGCGCTCCTCGCCGCCGCGGATCCCTCCCGGCGGACGGGGACGACGGGCCGTCACCCCGTCGTCCACCTCCTGGACCTGGAGACCCTGGAGGTGAACCGGGCCGTGGTCGTCCCCGACGCCGAGTGCCCGGACTGCGACCGCCGCGTCCCCGACTCCGCCGAGGGCGCGACCTTCACGCCCCGCAGCGTGCCCAAGGCGGATCCCGCCGGCTTCCGCGGCCAGCCGATCGAGGCGTACGACCTCCCGCTGGAGGCCTTCGTCAACCCGGTGACCGGGATGCTGGGGCCTTCGGTGGCCCCGGACCTGACCTCGGCGTCGACCGCGTCCACCGTCGGCGCCTTCACCCTGCGCTCGGGCGCGTACCTGAGGGAGTCGTACTGGGGCGGCCACACCGGCAGTTACGCCCGCAGCGTGCGGGTCGGGGTGCTGGAGGGCATGGAACGGCTGGCCGGGATGCGGGCCCGCGGGAAGCGCACCACCGTGGTGGCCCCGCTGACCGGACTCGGCGACGACGCGCTCGACCCGCGGACCTGCGGGGTCTACTCGGACGCCTTCTACCGCGCCCAGGACGTCGTGCGGCCGTTCGCGCCCGACCGGCCGATCCCGTGGGTGTGGGGGTACTCGCTGCGCGACCGGCGCCCGCTGCTGGTGCCCGAGGTGCTGGCGTACTACCACGCCCCCGGCGGCCTGGAGAACCGCTTCGTGCAGGAGAGCTCCAACGGCTGTGCCTCCGGCGGCAGTCTGGAGGAGGCCGTGCTCTTCGGCCTGATGGAGGCGGTCGAGCGGGACGCCTTCCTCATCGCCTGGTACGCCGGGCTGCCGCTGCGGGAGATCGACCCGGCCGGCAGCGGCCGCGCCGGGACCCGGCACATGGTCGAGCGGCTGGCGATGTACGGCTACCGCGCCCGGTTCTTCGACACGCGGATCACCTTCCCCGTCCCCGTCGTCACCGCCGTCGCGCAGCGCGTGGACGGCGGCACGGGCGCGCTGTGCTTCGGCGCCGGTGCGGCGTGGGACCCCGAGGCGGCCCTCGCCGCGGGGCTGTCGGAGATCGCCACCGACGCCGTCAAGCTGCGCCGCCGCACCGAGCGGGACCACGACCGGCTGGCGGCGATGGCGGCGGACTTCGGCACCGTCCACGTGCTCCACGACCATCCGCTGATGTACGGGCTCCCGGAGATGGCCCGGCACGCCGCCTTCCTGCTGGAACGGGAGGACGCGCCCCCGGAGCCCCCGCTCGCCGTGGCCGACCTGCGGACCGGCCGCCCGCCGGCCGCGGACCTGCGCGAGGACCTGGAGGCGGCCGTGGACGCGGTCACCGCGCGCGGGTTCGACGTCGTCGTGGTGGACCAGACCATGCCCGAGCAGCGGGACGCCGGCCTGCACACGGCGTCCGTCCTCGTGCCCGGTCTCGTCCCCATCGACTTCGGCTGGCACCGCCAGCGCGCCCTGCACATGCCCCGGCTGCGCAGCGCCCCGCGCGAGGCCGGGTTCACCGACCACGACCTGCGGACCGGCGAACTGAACCTCGCCCCGCACCCCTTCCCGTGAACCGCCGCCCGCGCACGACGGCAGGACAGCCGCAGACAGAGAGGACCGGACATGGGTCACACCCATGAGTACGCGACCGCGGTGATGCGGCGCGGCAGGGTCGCGATGGAGCCCGCCGACTTCGTACCCGACTGGGTGGACCGGCCCAGGAAGGAGAAGTACTACCCGGGCGCCGAGCGCTTCCCGCTGCCCGACGGCGACTTCCCCGACGACGCCGGCGTGGGCCGGGGCCTCGCCGGGCCGCAGGGCGACGCCCCGTTCAGCCTGCCCCTGCTGGGCGGCATGCTGCGCGACTCGTACGGGCTGGTCGGCCGCCGCCTGGCCGTCCAGGCCAACACAGACCTCGGCACACTGCCGATGTACACCCAGGCCAACTGGTCGCGCGGCACGGCTTCCGGCGGAGGTCTCTACCCGGTGGGCGTGCACTGGGTCAGCGGTGCCTCCGGCCCGATGGCACCCGGGGTGTACCACTACGCGCCCTCGCACCACGCCGTACGGCGGCTGCTGACGGGTGACGTGTCCGGCGAGGTCCGCGCCGCGGTCGGCGACGCCCGGCTGCACCGGGACACCGACCAGTTCCTCGTGCTCGGCGTGAAGTTCTGGCAGAACGCCTTCAAGTACAACAGCTTCAGCTACCACGTGGTGACCATGGACACCGGGGCGCTGCTGCAGACCTGGCGGATGTGGGCGCAGGCCCGCGGGCTGCGGATCGACCCGGTGCTGTGGTTCGACGAGCCGCGCCTGAGCCGGCTGCTGGGGGCGGAGGCGGACGAGGAGGGCGTGTTCGCCGTCGTGCCGCTGCGCTGGGACGGTACGGCCGGGCCCGCCGCCGACGGGACGGCCACCTCCGGGGTCCGGCGCACCGAGCGGGAGCGGTCGCGCCGCGTGCTGGCCTTCGAGACCGTACGGCAGGTGCACCGCGCCACGCTCGACGGCGCGTCGGCCCGTCCGGCGCCGGAGGCGCTGGAGGGTGCGGCCGCCCCCGCCGTGGCTCCCGGCGGGCGGCGGCAGCCGCTGCCGCCCGCCGCGCCCATGGAGCTGAGCGTGCGCCGGGCGCTGCGTGAACGGCGCAGCAGCTTCGGCCGGTTCACCGGGATCCGCCCGCTGTCGGGCGGGCACCTGGCCGCCGCGCTGAAGGCGGCCGAGGCGGGCGCGTCGCTGGCCACCGACGTCACCCCGGCCGGGAGCCCGCGCCTGGCGTCGCTGTACGTCTTCGTCAACCACGTCGAGGGTGTCGCGCAGGGCGTGTACGCGTACGACGCGCGGGCGGCGGAACTGCGGCTGCTGAAGCAGGGCCCGCCGGGCGCCTTCCTGCAGGCCCACTACTTCCTCAACAACTACAACCTGGAGCAGGCCGCCGCGGTGATCGTGCCGGCGGTCCGCACCCACGCCGTGCTCGACGCCGCCGGGGACCGGGGCTACCGGCTCGTCAGCGCGGCGATCGGCGCCGCCGCGCAGGCGGTCTACACGGCCACCGCGGCCTCGGGAACCGCCTGCGGCGTGGCGCTCGGCTTCGACAGCGTCGCCTTCGCCGAGGAGCTCGGGCTCACCGGCACCGGGGAACTCCCGCTGCTGCTGATGCTCGTCGGGAACGAGCGACCGCGGCCCGCCGACTTCCGCTACGAACTCGTGCCGTCCGCGGACGGCCGTGACGCGCGCGGCGACGGGGCGGCCCGGGCCGTCCGGGAGGGCGGGGTCCGATGAGCACCTCACTCGAACGGCGCACCGCCCCGACGGCGGCGGCCCTGTCCCCGCGCTTCATGCTGAGGCTGGCCGGTCTGCCGGTCGGGGCCGCGCAGCGGCTGCGCAGCGCGGACGCCCGCCGGTGGGCGGACCGCGTCCTGGACGAGGAGCACCGGCTCGCCGAGGCCGGCGCCGGGCTGAGCGACCCGCTGGCCGCGCTCGTGGCGGACAACGACGACGACGCGATGCGCCGCGAGGTGCTGCGGCTGCGCCGGGCCGTGTTCAACAACCGGCTCCCGCAGGACGTGCCGGGCGCTCTCGCGCTCGCCGCACGGCTGGACGGCCCGACCGGCGGGGAGCTGCTGGCCTGGCTCCGCGACCGGGAGGCGTGGGAGGGGGAGCGTGCCCGCGGCCGGACGGTGCTGGAGGGCGCGTTCGGCGAGGGGCGCGCGGCGCTGCGCGAACTCGCCGCCGGGGAGCAGTTGCGGACGGGTCTGCTGCTGGCCTCGCCGACCCTGGACGGACAGCTCGACGCCTACGTCCGGGGCGACGCGGCCGCGTCCGGCAAGCGGGGCCGGAAGATCGAGCGGTCGCTGCTCGCGTACCTGTACCGCACCGCCTGCAAGACCAGTCCGTTCAGCACCTTCACCGGTGTCGCGGTCGGGGAGTTCCGGGCGGACGGCGAACCCGGCGGAAGCGTCCGCGTCGCCGAGCGGTGGACCGGCCACGCCCGGCTGAACGTGGTGGTGCTGCGGCGGCTCGCCGACGCCGTCGCCGCCGACCCCGGACGCCGCGGCGACCTGCTGGTCTCCCTGGCCTCGGGCTGGGAACTGGACGACGAGCGGGTGCGCTTCGTACGGCGCTCGGTGACCGCGGGCGACGACTCCGCCGCCGTCAGCTTCGACGCGGCACGCGACCGGCTGTTCTTCCTGCGCCGCAGCGGCGCGCTGGAGGGGCTGCTCGGCCTGCTGCGCGAGCGGCCGCGGCTGCGCCACCGGGACCTGGCCGCCTGGCTGCGCCGTGAACGCGGCGCGACCGCCGAGGAGGCCGAGCGCTATCTGTCGGCGCTGCTGCAGCTGGGCATGGTGCAGCTCAACTCCCTCCATCCGGACGTGCACAGCCGCGACCCGCTGCGGGACTTCCAGGAAGCGCTGCGCGAGGTCGGCCGGCCGTGGGCCACCGCGCTCGCCGAGCGGCTGGAGGGGACCGCGGCCGGTGTCGCCGCTTACGCGGGCGCGCCGTTGGACCGGCGGCGTGAGCTGCTGAGCGGGCTGCGCCGTGAACTGCCCGCCGCCGTGGAGTCGCTGGGCGTCTCCGGGACCACGCTGCCGCAGACCCTGCTGTACGAGGACGCGCGGGCGGCCGACGGTCCGGTCACCGCCGACCTGCGCCGGTGGACGGAGCTGGCCGAGGGACCGCTGCGCTCGCTCGCCCGTGTACTGCCGGCCTTCGACGTCTCCCTGGCGCAGCGGCTGACCTTCAAGGGCTTCTTCCTCGCCCGGTACGGCCGGGGCGGCCGCTGCGACGACCTGCTGAGGCTCGTCCACGACTTCCACGAGGACCTGTTCGAGCAGTATCTGCTCTTCACGTCCCAGCGCCCCCCGCACGAGCGCCGGGAGGGCCACCAGCCGGAGGAGAACTGGCTGGGCCTGCCCCAGATCACCGCGCTGGACCGGGCCCGCGCCGCCTTCGTCGCGGGCATGCGGGAGGCGTGGCGGAGGCGGGAGGCGGACCGGGAGGCCGAGGAGCTGTGGATCGACGACGAACTCGTGGACGCGGTCGCCGGTGAACTCGCCCCGTTGCCCCAGGGGTTCGCTCCGCAGAGCCACTTCGTGCAGCTCGCCGACCGGGCCGAGGACCCCCTGGTCGTCCTCAACGGTTCCTACGGCGGACTGTGCTTCCCGTTCACCCGTTTCACCCACTGCTTCGACACCGCCGCGGACTCCCCCGGCCTGTCGGAGCGCCTGCTCACCACGCTGCGCGCCGCGCAGCCGAAGGGCGCGGTGTTCGCCGAGATCACCGCGGGTTCGGCGACCACCAACCTCAACCTGCATGGCCGCCTGACGGACCACCAGATCCTGTGCCCCGGGGAGACCGGCTCCGCGCCGCCGGAGGCCCGTATCCACCTCGACGACCTCTTCGTGGAGCACGACGCGGACGAGGACCGGCTGGTCGTG
Organism: Actinacidiphila glaucinigra; assembly: GCF_900188405.1. GTDB lineage: Bacteria > Actinomycetota > Actinomycetes > Streptomycetales > Streptomycetaceae > Actinacidiphila > Actinacidiphila glaucinigra. The sequence continues at coordinate 26,818 of NZ_FZOF01000028.1, forward strand.
CGCTCGCGCCGGCTCGGCAAGGAGGTGATCCCGCTCTACCTGGGCTACCTGGTGCCGATGGTGCTGCCCGAGATCCCCCGCACCCTGCTGCTGCTCTCCCCCACCTCCAAGACGGCCCTCGACGTGTGGACGGGCGTGCCCGAGGCGCCCGCCGTGGATGGCGTGACGACCCGGCCGCGGGTCCGGCACGGCTCCGTGGTGCTCGGCCGGCGGCGCTGGACCGCCGACGCGACGGCGCTGCCGCGGCGCGCCGCCGGGGAGGACGACGCCGACTGGTTCCTGCGCTGGCAGCGATGGCGGCGCCGGCACGGCGTCCCCGCCCGGGCCTTCGCGACGGTGCTGCCCGGCGCCGGGGCGCCCGCGGGCTGGGCGGGCGGCTCCAAGCCGCACTACGTCGACTTCGACGGCCCGTTGTCGCTGCAGGCGCTGGAGGGCCTGGTGAAGGACCCCGCGGGACGTGTCGTGCTGGAGGAGATGCTGCCGGCCGAGGACGAACTGCACGTCGCCTCGGACCGCGGCCGGCACGTCGCGGAGCTCGCGGTGGAGCTCTTCCCCACCGGCCCGGAACACCCCGTACCCGACGAGGAAGGACATGGTGAGCGGGCATGACCTCACCCGCCCTGACCGGCCCCGCAGCGCCCGGCGGCCCCGGCGCGCCCGGCGACTGGCAGTCCCTGCACGTCTTCTACGCGGCGAGCCCGCGGCCGCTGCTCCTGGACTGCGTCAGGCCGCTGGTGGACGAACTGACCCGGGACGGGCTGCTCTCGGGGTACTTCTTCATCAACTACTGGCTGCAGGGCCCGCACGTACGGCTGCGCCTGAAGCCCTCCTCCGCGGCGGCGAACGGCGAGGTGCGCGACCGCGCGCTGGCCGCGGTGCAGCGCTTCCTCACCACGCGCCCGGCGCTGTACGAGGTGAAGGCCGGTTTCCTCGCCGACCTCTACAACACGCTGTTCGAGCTGGAGTACCCGCAGGAGCAGCGCGAGAAGCTGCTCGGTCCGGACGGCCGGATGCTGCTGCGGGACAACAACTCGGTGAGCCTGGAGCCGTACGAGCCGGAGTACGGCAAGTACGGCGGCCCGGCGGGCGTCGCCCTGGCGGAGTGGCACTTCCAGCGCTCCAGCGACCTGGTCGTCGAGGCACTGCGCACCATGAACCTGCACGTCCGCACGGTGCTGCTGGGGACGGCCGCGCAGCTGATGATGGTGATGTCGGCGTCCTTCCTGGACGACGACGAGGAACTGGCGCACTTCCTGGAGCGCTACCACGCCTTCTGGGACGGCGCCTTCTCCGGGACCGACTTCACGGCCCGCAAGGGCTACGACCGCGCCTACGAGGACATGGGCGCGGAGCTCGGCCGCCGCTTCACCGCCGTCAGGGCGGCGATCGCGCGCGGAGCGGAGGAGGAACTGCCGGCGTTCCTGCGGGGCTGGGCGCTGCACTGCCGAGAGCTGGCGGGGCGGGTGCGTCGGCTGGCGGCCGACGGCGAGCTGGTGTTCCGGCGCTGGAGCGGGGGCGAGGAGTTCGGCATCGCCGACGAGCGGCACGCACTGGCGATGCTGATGTCCCCGTACATGCACATGACCAACAACCGGCTCTCGGTGACCATCCGGGACGAGGCCTTCCTCGCCTATGTGCTCGCCCGCACCCTGCGCGGGGACGCGGACGCGGCCGGGGCGGCGCCGGGAGGGACCGGATGAGAGCACCCGGCATGCCGGAGTCGCGGCCGAGGCGGCGGCCCGACCTGCTCGTCGGCCCCGCGGTGCTGCGCGGGGCCGCGGAGCTGCACCCGGTCAAGGACCCGGTAAACGGGCGCCGCTTCGAGCTGCGGGCCAAGGAGTTCTTCGTCCTGGACCACCTGGACGGAGAGCGGACGCTGGCCGAGGTCGGCGACGCGTACGCCGGACGCTTCGGCGCGCGTCTCGGCGAGGCCCAGTGGCGGCAGCTGCTCGGACTGCTGTACGGGCGCGGTCTGCTGGCCGGCGCGGAGGGCGCCGCGCAGGCGGGGTCGCCCGGCGCGTCCGGACCGCGACCGAAGGGCGCCCTGTCCGGCCGTTCCACGGTGCTGAGCGGGCACGTGCGCATGGTGTCCGACGCCGGTGCGCTCATCGAGCACCTGCACCGGCGCACCGCCTTCGCCCGCACACCGTTCTTCCTGGGCACGGTGCTGCTGCTGGTGTGCGCGATGATGATCCATTTGGCCGCCGAGTTCGGCACACTGGTCGACGACATGAACCAACTCGCCCACCAACCAGTGCTGTTGATGGCCGCGGGCGTCGGACTCTGGGTCAGCATGGCCCTGCACGAGCTGGCGCACGGCCTGGTGGGCCGCGCCTTCGGCGGCACCGTCACGGAGATCGGGCTGCGCTGGCGGCTGCCGGTGACGTACATGTACTGCCTGGTGCAGGACGTGCCGTTCTTCGCCCGGCGCCGCCACCAGATGGCGACCGCCGCGGCCGGTCCGGCCATGAACCTCGCCCTCCTCCTGCCGCTCTGGCCGCTGTGGGCATGGGCACCGGCCGGGGCGCCGCACTCGGCGCTGGGCGGTGCGCTGCTGGTGGGCCTGGTCTTCGCGCTCGCCAACCTCGCGCCGCTGCCACCGCTGGACGGCTACAAGCTGCTCGGGTACGGCCTGGGCGTGGAGCGGCTCGCCGCCGGCAGCCGCGGCTACCTGGCCGCGGCCGTCGCGGGCCGTTTCGGCCGCGGCCCGGGCACCGGCGGCTACCCGCCGCGGGCGCGTGCCGTCTACCGCGCGTACGGCCTGGCGGCCGGCGCCCTGACGACGGGGGCCGCCGCGCTGCTCCTGCTCTGGGCCACCAGGACGCTGGCCGAGCGCTACGGCACCGCGGGCGGCTGGGCCCCGGTGCTCCTCCTCCTGGCCGCCGTGGTGCTGTGGCGGCTGGGCCTGGCCGCGCGCGCCAGGCGACTCCAGCACACACCGCCGGACGGGGACGAGGGCACGCGGGACTCCGCGCACCCACCCCGTACCGCGCCCGCCGTGACCGCGCGCCCGCCGCGCGGGACGGCCGGCGACGACCATCACCCAGCAAGGGAACCAAGGGAACAAGTGATGACGCCAGTGGAACAGGCCGCCGAGGCCGTGGTGATCGACGACGTGCGCAAGAGCTACGGCGACCTGAAGGCCGTGGACGGGGTGTCGCTCACCGTGCGCCGCGGCGAGTTCTTCGGCATCCTCGGGCCGAACGGCGCCGGGAAGACCACGCTCATCGAGATGGTCGAGGGGCTGCGGCGTGCCGACGGCGGGAGCGTGTCCGTGCTCGGTTCGTCCCCGTGGCCGCGCAACACCGAACTGCTGCGGCGGCTAGGCGTCCAGACCCAGGCCTCGGCGTTCTTCACCCGGCTCTCCGCGCTGGAGCACCTGCGGACCGTCGCCACGCTGTACGGCCTCGGCCCGGAGGCCGCCGACCGCGCGCTGCGGGAGGTGGGGCTGGGCGAGCAGGGCGGCACACGCGTCGACGACCTGTCCGGCGGACAGCGCCAGCGTCTGGCGATCGCCACCGCGCTCGTCCACGAGCCCGAGCTGATCATGCTGGACGAGCCCACGGCCGCCCTCGACCCGGAGGCCAGGCGCTCGCTGTGGAGCCTGCTGCGGGGCCTGAAGAGCCAGGGGCGCACCATCGTCCACACCACGCACCACCTCGACGAGGCCGAGGCCCTCTGCGACCGGGTGGCGATCATGTCCCACGGCAGGGTGATCGCCCTGGACACGCCCGCCAACCTGGTGCGTTCCCTCAAGGCGCCGACCCGCGTGCTGGTGCCCGCCGACCGCATCACCGTCGAACGCGCCCTGGCCATCGACGGCGTGGACCGCGCGGAGGTGGACAACGGCGAGGTCGTCATGGAGACCCGGGTGGCCGGCCAGGTGATCGTCGCCGTGAACGAGATCGCCGGGCCCGACGCGGTGCAGACCCGCACCGCGACCCTGGAGGACGCCTACCTCGCCCTGACCGGATCGGAGCACTGACCGTGAGCGCGTACACCGCACTGACCCGGGCCAACTACCGTGCCGCGGTCCGGGACAAGACCACCGTCTTCTTCACCTTCGCCTTCCCCCTGCTCTTCCTGATCGTCTTCGGCCTGATCTTCCAGGGCCAGACCGTCAAGGACGACGGCCCCCCGTACATCAACTACATCGCCCCCGGCGTGCTGTCGTGGGGTGTCGGCAACGCGGCCATGTTCGGTGTGGCCTTCACCCTGATGCACTGGCGCCGCGACGACATCCTGCGGCTCATCTGGCGCACACCCGCCTCGCTGACGTCCGTGCTGGCCTCCCGCTACGCCATCGCCGTGGGCGTGGGGCTGGCGCAGGCGGCGCTGTTCATCGGCGTGGCGCTGCTGCCGGGCTTCGGGCTGCGGCTGGCCTCCGGCTGGCCGCTGGTGCTCCCGGTGCTGGTGCTCGGCATCACCACGTTCATGGCGCTGGGCCTGGTGGTGGGCAGCCTCGCGGACACGCCCGAGGCGGTCGCCGCCATCGCCAACTGCATCATGGTGCCGATGGCGTTCCTGTCCGGGTCGTTCTTCCCGGCCGACCTGATGCCGCCCTGGGTGCGCGACCTGTCCCTGGCGCTGCCGCTGCGCTACTTCAACGACGGCGTCCTCGGCACGCTCTCCGAGACCCACCACGGCAGCGCGGCCGACTACGCCCTGTCCTGCGCCGGACTCATCGGCTTCGCGGCGCTGTTCGCGCTGGTCGCAGCCAAGACCTTCCGTTGGAGCAACCGCGGATGACCGCCGACCTCGCCCCCACGACGGCGCCGCCCGCGGCGCTGATGGACACCGCGGCCCGCGCGTTGGGCGTGGCCCTCGCCGAACGCCACCCCGCGGCGCCGCCGCTCGTGGTGCCGCTCGGCACCGCCGACACCCTCGTCCCCGGGCGCGATCCGCACCGCGCCGAGCGCCCGGCCGCCACGATCCACCTCACCTGGGACGCCGTGCTGATCGGCCCCTGGCGCGGCACCGACCCCGCGGAGCGGGCGTGCGGCCAGTGCCTGGCCATGCGCTGGCAACGGCTGCGCACCCGCTCGGAGCGCGAGGCGTGGGAGACCGGCACGGCGACACGGGCGGCGGGCGAGTGGCCCGCCCTTCCCGGCTACGTCGTCGACGCCGTCTCGTCCCTGTACGAGCGCGCCCTGACCGCCGGCCCCTCCGGGCCGCTGCCCCGCGTCACCCGGCTGGACCTCGCGACCCTCCAGGTCACCTCGGTGCCCCTGCTGGGCGAGCCGCTGTGCCCGCACTGCGTCCCCGAGGACGGGACCCCGGCGGTGCCTCCGAGGACGGCCCCGATGCCCCGGCCCAAGCCGTCCCCGGAGGCGTACCGGCTGCGTTCCCCACGCTCGTACGCGCTGCCCGCCGACGCGCTGGCCAACCCTGTGTGCGGGGTCCTCGGCGCCACCACCTGGACGGACGTGAAGTCGCCGACGACCGCGCCGGTCGCCGGGAGCGTCTTCATGCGCGGCTACGCGGGCCTGACCGACGTCACGTGGAGCGGCCAGGCCAACTCCTTCCGGGCCAGCCGCGACCTGGCCTTCCTGGAGGGCCTCGAGCGCTACGCCGGCACCCACCGGCGACGCCGCGGGCCGCTCCTGACGGAGTCCTACGACGTGCTCGGCGACCGTGCGCTCGACCCGCGCGAGTGCGGCCTGTACGCGCCGCAGACGTACCGCGACGACCCGATGCTGAGCCCGTTCGCGCCCGACCGCCCCATCCCGTGGGTGCCGGGCTGGTCTCTGCGCGACGAACGGCCGGTCCTCGTCCCGGCCCGGCTCGTCCACTACAGCGCGGGCCTCGCGGCGGACGACTTCGTCTTCGAGTGCTCCAACGGCTGCGCCATCGGCAGCTGCTGGGAGGAGGCGGTCCTGTTCGGGCTGCTGGAGCTGATCGAGCGCGACTCCTTCCTGCTCGGCTGGTACGGCAACGCAGCGCTCACGGAGATCGACCTCGGCTCCTGCACCCGCGGGACCATCCACGCCATGGTCGACCGGGCCGCCCTGCAGGGCTACGACGTGCACGTCTTCGACAACCGGGTGGACCTGCCGGTACCGGTCGCCACCGGGCTCGCGGTGCGCCGCGACGGCGGCCCCGGCACCCTGGCCTTCGCCGCGGGGGCCGCCTTCGATCCGGAGACCGCCGTGGAGTCGGCGGTCTCCGAGATCCTCACCTACATCCCCCACCTGCCGGGGCAGGTGCGCGAACGACCCGAGGAACTGGAGGCCATGGCACGGGACTTCGGGCTCGTGCGGCGGCTTCCCGACCACGCCGCGCTCTTCGGGCTGCCCGAGATGGCGGAGCACGCCGCCTCGTACCTGCGGCCGGCCGCCGTACGTCCGCCCGGCGAGCTGTACGCGGACTGGGAACGGCGGCTGCCGCGCACCGGGGACCTCCTCGACGACGTCCGGCTCTGCCGGGACGTCCTCACCGGGGCGGGCTTCGACGTGATCGCCGTCGACCAGACGACGCCCGAGCAGGAGCGCTTGGGTCTGCGCACGGTGTGCACCCTGGTCCCCGGCCTGCTGCCGATCGACTTCGGCTGGACGCGTCAGCGCGCCCTGCACATGCTCCGCCTGCGCACGGCGTTCCGCCGGGCCGGGCTGCGGGGCACGGATCTCGGGGAGGACGAACTGCGGCGCGTGCCGCACCCGTTCCCCTGAGCCTGCCCCGCCCGCAGGGAGCACGGCAAAGCCCTCCGCGCGGCGGTACGAACCGCGGCGCGGAGGGCGATGACCCGGATCCGGAGGATCAGGCGGTGCAGCTGGTGGTGCTGGTGGTGCTGGAGCAGGTGCTGGTGCTCGAGCAGCTGGTGGACGAGCCCAGCATGACCTCGCTCGCGTCCGAGTAGTCGGTGATCTCGAAGGTCTCGGACTCCAGCTCGAGGATCTCCTGGGCGAGCGACTCCAGCGAGTTCTGCGGCATCGTGTCTCCTCCTGAGGGAACGGGCCGGTCGGCCCATGGGTGAACGCGACGACAAGGGCGCGGCTCCGGGCGGCGGTTGAGGACAACCGCACACCCGTGCGCCGTACCCGGGTTCCTTTCTAAGGGGTGCCGCTGGCAGATCCGTGCGCGTCCCGCTGTCACCCCGCTGTCAGCCGTCCGGCGGCCCTTCCGCCCCGACACCCCATCGACGGGAGCCAGTTGTGAGCCCTTCCCCGAACGGCGCGTACGGCCCGGTCCTCGACGGCCTGCCCCGCGTCCTGCGGCCCACCGTGGCCGACTACCTCGAGCTGCACCGGCATCCGGAGCTGTCCGGTGCCGAGGAGCGCACCGCGGCGCGGCACGCGGAGCGCCTGCGGGACGCGGGTCTCGAGGTCACCACCGGTGTCGGCGGGCACGGCGTGGTCGGCGTGCTCCGCAACGGCCCCGGCCCGGTGGTGCTGCTGCGCGCCGAACTGGACGCGCTGCCGGTCCGGGAGGCCACCGGCCTGCCGTACGCCAGCGAGGCCGTCGCCCCCGACGCCGAGGGCCGCCCGGTACCCGTCATGCACGCGTGCGGGCACGATCTGCACCTGGCGTGCCTCGGCGGTACGGCGGCGCTGCTCGCGGGCGCCACCGGACACTGGTCGGGCACCCTGGTGACGGTGGGCCAGCCGGCGGAGGAGACCCTCGGCGGGGCCCGCGCCATGCTGGAGGACGGCCTGTACACCCGCTTCCCGGTCCCCGACGTCGTCCTGGCCCAGCACACCGCGCCGCTGCCGGCCGGGATGGTCGCGCACGCGCACGGGCCGGTGCTGGCGGGCAGCCGGCTGCTCGAGGTCGTCGTGCACGGCTCGGGCGGCCACGCGGCCAGCCCCCACCTGGCGGTGGACCCGGTGGTGGCCGCGGCCGCGATCGTGCTGCGGCTGCAGACCGTGGTGTCGCGGGAGACGAGTCCGGCCGAGCAGGTGGTGCTGACGGTCGGTTCGCTGCACGCGGGCACCCGGGGCAACGTCGTGCCCGCGTCCGCGACGCTGGAGGTCTCGGTACGCGCGTTCGGCGACGAGGCGCTGGAGCGGGTGACGGCGGCCGTGCACCGCATCGTGACCGCGGAGTGCGCGGCCTCCGGCTGCCCGCGCGATCCCTCCGTCCGGGTCCTCGCGCGGTCGCAGCCCACGCTCGCGGACCCCGGCACGGTCGCGGCCGTGCGCCGGGCGCACGAGGAGACCCTGGGCGCCGGGCGCGTCGCCGTCTGGCCCGCGTCCACGGCCACCGAGGACTTCCCGCTCTACGGCCCGGCGGGGGCGGCGCTGCACGGCGTGGGTGAGGTACGCACCGCCTACTGGATGCTGGGGTGCGTCGGCCCGGAGCAGTGGGCGCGGACCCCGGGTGCGGGCGCCGCGGCCAAGATGGCCGCCCTGCCGCCGAACCACTCCCCCGCGTTCCGTCCCGACCCCCGGCTGTCCGTCCCCGCGGGCGTCACCGCTCTGACGGCGGCCGCCCTGACGCAACTGGCGGGACCGGCCCGGTGACGTCCCAAAGGGCCGCCGTCCGGGCGGAATTCGCCCCTCCGTCGACTCCGACGGCACGTCGGGAGCCGTGAGCGCCTGTGTGCTCTCCGCAACTATCTCGTCAAAAGATCTTGACTTGGCGCCGTTACGGACCGTGAATAGGACGGCGCGCTGCCCGTTCCCGGGGCGAACAGCGTCGATCCGGGGAATGAGGACAGTGCGGTGCCGATACGGGGTGGAGGTACGGATTGAAGACCCAACGGAAGGTCCGCAGAACGGGAGTGCTCGACGTCGGGTGCCACAGCGCCCTGCTCACGATCGTGGAGCGACGGGACGACTCACCGCTGGAACCGGTCCTGGCGCGGAAGGTGCGGCTGCGGCTGCACGAGACGCTCGACGCGACGGGGCGGCTCGACCGCTCGGGTGTGCGCAGCGTCCAGCACGCGGTGGCCCGGACCCTGGCGGCGGACGGGGGGCGTTCGCTGCCCTCGGTGTACGCCTTCGCCACCTCCGTCATCCGGGACGCGCCGAACCGCGACGAGGTGATCGCGCAGGTCGCCCGGACGACCGGCACCCGGCTGCGGGTGCTGTCGGGCGAGGAGGAGGCCCGGCTGGCCTATGTGGCCGCCCGCCGGTGGGCGGGGGATGACGGACTGCCGCTGCTGGTGCTGGACATCGGGGGCGGCACGGTCGAGATCGCCGACGGCACCGGGGAGCAGCCGCGCGCGGTGCACTCGCTCACCCTTGGGGCCCGTGCCGTCAACCGCCGTTGGGACCTGGTGGACGCCGTCACCTCCAAGCGGCGGCTGCACGAGGTCCGCGACCGGCTGCGCGCGTCCGTCGCCGAGCTGGGCGACGCCCTGCCCCGGGCGCCGCGCGACGGCCGGGTGCTGGCCTCCTCGAAGACGTTCACCCAGCTGGCGCGGCTCGCGGCTGCCCGCGGTACGTCCGACGAGGGCCTGGACCGCCTGTCGCTGCAGCAGGTGCGGGAGATCGTGCCCGTTCTCGCCGCGAACGGCCCGGCGGGGCGCGCCAAGCTCCCGGGCATCTCACGGCACCGCGCGGGTCAGTCCCTGGCGGGGGCACTGGTGGCCGAGACCCTGATGGAGATGTGCGGGGTGGAGAGCGTGGAGATCTGCCCCTGGTCCACGCGCGAGGGGCTCCTCCTGGAGCGCCTGGAGTCAGCGGCCCCGGCCGCTCACCGCCGCGTCGTCTGAACCGCCGGCGGGCACGGCCGCACCGGGCGCGCCGTCGCGTCCCAGTCCAGGCGCAGCACCGCCAGATCGTCCGTGTGGCGTTCCTCGTTGAGCCGGCGGACCTGCCCGATCAGCGCGTCGAGGTGGGCGTCGGGCCCCGTCACGGAGGTCCTGGCCAGCAGGCGCAGCAGGCCCTCCGAGCCGAGCCGCTCACGGCCGGGGCCCGCGTGGCCTTCGATGAGGCCGTCGGTGTAGAGGGTCAGGGTGCCGCGCTCCGGCAGGTCCAGGACCGTGGCGGGCCACTGGTCGAGGCCCGGTGCGATGCCCAGGGCGACGCCATGGGCCGCCTCGGCCGGCCGCGTGACGCCGCCGGCGGTCAGCAGGGGCTCGTGGTGCCCTGCCAGGTGCACCGTCGCCCGCCGTGCGGCGAAGTCCAGGGTGAGCAGGGTGCACGTGGTGAACAGGTCGGGGTGCGAACGTTCCGCGACGAGCATCCGCTCCAGCAGGCGCAGGAGTTCCGGGCCCCGGTGACCGCCCAGGGTCAGCGCCCGCCAGGCGATGCGCAGGCAGACGCCGAGTGCCGCGGCGTCCGGTCCGTGACCGCTGACGTCGCCGATCACGGCGTGGACGCGCCCGTCGTCGGTCTGCACCACGTCGAGGAAGTCGCCGCCCAGCAGGGCGCTCTCCCGCCCGGGGAGGTAGCGGCTGGTGGCGGTGACGGCGGAAGTGGTCAGCAGCGGCTGCGGCAGGAGGCCGCGTTCGAGGCGTGCGTTCTCCTGCGCCCGCAGCCTGCCGGCCTGCAGGTCGGCGCCGGCCCGTTCGACCTGCTTGCGCTGGACGGCGTAGCGGACGGCGCGCTGCAGGAGTTCCGGCTCGACCTTGCCCTTGACGAGGTAGTCCTGCGCGCCGGTGGCGAGGGCCTCGGAACCTGCCTGCCCCTCCGCCAGACCGGTCAGCACGATGACGGCGGTGTTCGCGTCGGCGCGCTGGATCTCGGCGACGGCGCCGAGGCCCGCCGCGTCGGGCAGGTGCAGGTCGAGCAGGACGCAGTCGGCGGACCGCTGCGAGAGCTCGAAGCAGGCGTCCGCCAGGGTCTTGTGCCAGACGAGCGTGTAGCGCAGTGAGGTGTCGGCGAGCAGTTCGGTCACCAGCAGGGCGTCGCCGGCATCGTCCTCGACCAGCAGGATCCGGTGGTGCGCCACGGGGGCGAGCGGTGCGGGGGGTGTCGTCACGGTCGCGGCTCCCGCGTGGCCCCGTCGGCGTCCGCCGCGGCGGGCCCGGTCTCGGTCTCGGACTCGGCACCGGTCTCGGACTCGGCCTCGGCCTGCTGTGCTGGGAGGGTGAAGGCGATGCGGGTACCGGGGCCGTACTCCGGGTCGATGGCGATGGCGCCGCCGTGGAACTCGACGATCTTCTTGCACATGGCGAGCCCGATGCCGTTGCCCGGGTAGGCGTCCCTGGTGTGCAGCCGCTGGAAGATCACGAAGACCTTCTCGGCGAACTCGGGGTCGATGCCGATGCCGCTGTCCGTGACGGAGAACCGCCACAGGTCGCCGTCGCGCCGGGCCCCCACGTGGATGCGCGGCTCCCGCTCGGGGTGGCGGAACTTCACCGCGTTGGAGATCAGGTTCTGCCAGAGCATGCCCAGCTGTGTGGTGTCGCCGACGACCGTGGGCAGCGGGTCGCGGGTGACGCGGGCGCCGGACTCCTCCAGGGCCACGCTCAGCGCCTCCTCCGTCGCGTCTGCGATCCGCTCGAGGTCCACGGTGCTCTGCTGGTTGTGGACCCGGCCCACCCGGGAGAAGGCCAGCAGGTCGTTGATGAGGGTCTGCATGCGGTTCGCGCCGTCGACGGCGAACGCGATGTACTGGTCGGCGCGCTCGTCCAGTTGGTCCCCGTAGCGGCGCTGCAGGAGCTGGGTGAAGCTCGACACCTTTCGCAGCGGCTCCTGCAGGTCGTGCGAGGCGACGTAGGCGAACTGCTCCAGTTCGGCGTTGGAGCGCTTCAGCTCGGCCGACTGCTCGTCGAGGAGTTCCCGCGCCCGCTCGGCGAAGGAGAGCTCCTCCGCGAGCCTGCGCCGCATGGCCTCCACGTCCCGGCCGAGCCGCCGCAGGTCGGCCGGGCCGGTCGCGGTGATGGGGCGGTCGAAGCGGCCCCGCGTCACCTGCCGGACCTCGGTGCCCAGCCGTTCCAGGGGCCCGTTGATGCCGCGCCGCAGCCCTTCGAAGACGAGCACGGCCAGCAGCACGATGACCACGGCGATGGCGGTGAACACGCTGTTGCGCAGCCGCACCGCGGCGTCGAGCTGGGTGCCGGCGGTGATGCGTGCCTGCCGCAGGTGCTCCTGCTGGCCGGTCAGGGCGTCGCGGACCCGGTCGAAGGCGGCCCTGCCCTCGTCGGCCCGTGCGATGGCGAGCGGCACCGGCTCCCCCGGCTTGGCGGCAGCGGCGGCGACCGGCCGGGCGATGAGCCCCTGCCAGGCGGCGGCCGCGTCCACGACTCCGTCGAGGTCGGCACGGGCCCGCGCGTCGCCCTGGACGAGGGGACGCAGCCGGTCGAGGGCGGTCCGCTCGTCCGTCAGCCCCTGGGTGTACGGATCGAGGAACTGCCGTTGCCCGCTGAGCCCGTATCCGCGGACGCCGGTCTCCTGGTTCACCAGCGCGGCCTCCAGCCGGATGGCGTTGACCAGGGCCGGGGAGCGCTGGTCCACCAACTGGTCGGTGAGCGAGGTACTGCGGTCCAGCGCCCATATCCCGAGCGCGCCCAGCGCGGCGAGCACCGCGAGGGCGACGCTCACCCCGACGCGGAGCCACCGGCGGGTCGTCCACGCCGACAGCCGGCCCGGGCCGGGGGCGTCGTCCGGGACGTACGCCGCCTCCGGGCCGCCGTCCGTCTGCACGATCGTCTCGCCCGTTGCCACGCCGAACGCCCTCCGCTTGCCTCGCCGCCGTCGGATGCCCGAGGGCGGAACCCACTGTAACGGCCGTACGACAACACTTGTTGTCGTGCGTTTCGGCAGGTCCTAAGGTGGGGGCCATGCCTGGCACCCACTTCGCTCCGCGCCTGCCGGAGGAAGAACTCGCCGCACTGGCGATCGGCACGGTCGACGACCTCGCCCGGCGCCTGGCACGTCATGCCCTCCGCCCGCTGACCGTCCCGGGGACCGCCGCCGACGACGGTACCCGAGCACGCGGGGAGGCCCTTGCGTACCTGCACATGCTCAACCTCCTCCAGCAGGCGATCGGGCACCTGGAGACCCTCGCGGCCGAGCAGGCGGCCGCCGCAGGTGCCGGATACCCCCAGATCGGCAGAGCCTGCAACATCAGCCGCCAGGGCGCCCGCCGCCGCTGGCCCGGCCTGGTGACCAGCGACACCCCCCACCGTCCCCCGCGGCGCACCGACCGGACCCGGAGCCAATGATGATGATCGCCCCAGCCCGCCCCCACGACGTGCTGCTGGTCGAGGACGACCCCGCGGACGCCATGCTCATCGGCGACGCCCTCGCCGAGCGCGGGGCCCGCAACCTCACCCAGGTCGAGGACGGCCTCGCCGCGCTGGAGTATCTGCGCGACCCGGCGAACCGGCGCCCCGACCTGATCGTCCTCGACCTCAACATGCCCCGGATGAACGGCCACGAGCTGCTGGCGATCCTCAAGAGCGACGAGGAACTGCGCGCGATCCCCGTGGTCGTCCTCACCACCTCCGCGGCACCCGACGACGTGACCGGCGCCTACCGGCAGCACGCCAACGCGTACGTCACCAAGCCCGTCAACCTGGACGACTTCGAGCGGGCCGTGCACAGCATCGACGCCTTCTACCTGGACACCGTCACCAAACTGCCCCGACGGTGAACGTGGCCGGAAGCGGATGAGCGTCAGACGCGGAATACGGGGTAGACGGACGGCTGGCCGCATCTGAGCGCGGCCCGCCGGGGAAGCAGTACGAAAGGCACCACCATGGAACCGAGGCTGGACGGCCGCACCGCCCACCTGGCCGACTGGCCCTGCATCCACGCGGGATTCGCGCACGAGGGGGACTCCGAGGCGATCTCCGCCGCCCGGCGCTTCACCGCCGGGTTCCTCGCCCGCGTCCAGGGCGAGCACGGCGTCCCGGTACCGGTCGAAACGGTCGAGACCGCGCAGCTCGTCGTCAGCGAGCTGGTCACCAACACCTGCAAGTACGCTCCCGGCCCCGGCCTGCTCGACCTCGAGGTGGACGTCGACACGGCGACGCTGCTGGTGTCCGTGTGGGACACCAGCAGCACGCTCCCCCTGGCCCGTGCGGCCGAGCCCGGGCGGATCGGCCAGCACGGTCTGGAGATCATCCTCGCGCTGTGCGAGGGCTACGACGTGCAGCGCCAGCCGGTGGGCAAGCGCATCACGGTGCGTATCTCCCTGGAGCCCCGGGTCCGCTGAGGCGGCACACCCCCGCCGTCACGGCGATCGGGTGAACCCCCGGCCCCGGCGGGTTCACCGGCGGGCCCGCATGGAAGGTGCCTCAGGCGCCGGTCCACCGCTTCCGGCGCACCGCCCGGCCACCCGGAACCAGGACCGTCCAGGAGCAGCACCATGACCAGGATCGCCGTCATCCTCGGCAGCACACGCCCCGGGCGCATCGGAGAGGGCGTCGCCCAGTGGGTGTACGAGAACGCCGCGCTCCGCGGCGACGCCGAGTACGAACTGGTCGACGTCGCCGACTACGCCCTCCCGCTGCTCGACGAACCGGTGCCGCCGTCGATGGGCCGGTACAGCCGCCCGCACACCTTCGCCTGGGCGGAGAAGATCGGCTCCTTCGACGGCTACGTCTTCGTGACGGCCGAGTACAACCACTCGATCCCGGGGGCGCTGAAGAACGCCATCGACTACCTCTTCGCCGAGTGGAACAACAAGGCCGCCGGGTTCGTCGCGTACGGCAGCGTCGGGGGCACCCGCGCGGTGGAGCACCTGCGGCTGGTGATGGCCGAGCTGCGGGTGGCCACCGTCCGCGCGCAGGTGGCGCTCTCCCTCTTCCGGGACTTCGCCGACATGAGCCGCTTCGAGCCCGGCCCGCGCCGGGCGGGCGAGCTGGGAATCGTCCTCGACGAGGTCGTGGCCTGGAGCGAGGCCCTGGCGCCGCTGCGCCGCACACCGTCCTGATCCCCGGCCCCATCAGGCCTTCCTCGTACCGCACGGCCCCTCGTAGGGTCCTCCCATGGACGGACGACAGGGTGACGCGCCGGCGTGCGCGCGGTGCGGTGGGACGGTGGCCCCGGACGGTCACTGCTGGGACTGCGGTGTCGCACAGCCGGCGTTCCGGTCGCGTGTGGAGGCCGCCGCGGGCGGTGCGGCGGGCGTCAGCGACCGGGGGAAGCGGCGTGAGGTGAACGCCGACGCGATGGCCGTGACCACGGCCGGCGCGTGGACGATCGGCGTGGTGTGCGACGGGGTGTCCATGTCGCCCCGTTCCGAACGGGCCGCCCGGCTCGCCGCCGAGGTCGCCTCGGGCGCGCTGGTGCCGGCGCTGCTGGCCGGCACCGCGCCGGAGATCGCGCTCGAGGAGGCCACCCGCCGCGCGGGTCGCGCGGTCGCCGCGCTCGCCGTCTCCCGGGACGAGGCACCGGCCTGCACCTTCGTCGCGGGCGTCACCGGTCCGGGCGGCCTGTGGTGCGCCTGGATCGGCGACAGCCGGGCGTACTGGCTGCCGGACGAGGGCCTGGCCATCGCGCTGACCGACGACGACACCGGTGAACTGGAGGCCCTGACCGGCTGGCTGGGCGCCGGGAGCGGCGAGCCGGTACCGCGGGTGCGCAGCGGCCGGCCGGCCGTCCCAGGCCGTCTTCTGCTGTGCACCGACGGGCTGTGGCGGTACCTGCCCACTGCGGAGGCGCTGCGGGACCGGCTGGCCGCCGCCCCCGCCTCCGGGGGCGGCGGGGGGCCGCTGGAAGGCGCGCGTTCGCTGGTCGGGTACGCGCTCGACGCGGGCGGCCACGACAACGTGACGGCGCTGCTGCTGCCCGTACCCGCCGGGGTTGCGCCACGCGCGGGGTCGGCGGGAGAGGTGTAAGCAAGAGGTATGCCTCTTGCACCACGCGCAGGCACGTACTGGTCCGCGGAGCGGAATCCGGCCCTGATCGCGGTCCCGGTACTGCTGATCGTGGCGATCGTCATCAGCGATCTGCTGATCCCCACGGAGGGCCACCTGGGCCCGCTCCTGGTGGTGGCGCCGGCGCTGACCGCGTCGTTCGGCGGGCTCCGGCTCACCGGCCTCATCGGGGGGCTCGCGGTGGCGGCGCTGACCGTGGTGTCGGTGGCCGACGGCACCATCACCACCTCGTACCGCCAGAGCGAGATCATCGCGCTGGTGCTCGTCTCCGCCTTCACCGTGGTCTTCGTCAGGCTGCGTGAACGGCACCAGGCCGAGTTGCAGCAGGTGCGCTCGGTGGCGGAGGCCGCACAGCAGGTCGTCCTGCAGCCCCTTCCGGAGCGCATCGGCCCGTTGCGGATCGCCTTCGACTACCAGGCCGCCGAGGACCAGGCCCGGATCGGCGGCGACCTGTACGCGGCGGTGCGCACGCCCGGCGGCACCCGGCTGCTCATCGGGGACGTCCGGGGCAAGGGCCTGCCCGCGATCGGCGACGCCTCCCTGCTGCTCGGAGCGTTCCGCAGCGTCGCCTACCGCGCTCCACCGCTGCCCGCGCTGTACGCGCACCTGGAGGCCACGGTGTCCTGGAAGGCGGCGCAGGCCGGCGGTGACGGACTGCAGGAGGACGCCGCGGTCGAGTCGTTCATCACCGCGATCCTGGTGGACTTCCCCGACGACCGTCCCGAGGTGCGCATCCTCAACTGCGGCCACCCGCCCCCGCTCCGGCTGGCCGCCGACGGCCTCGCGACGCTCGACCCGAGTCAGCCGGCGCCCCCCATCGGCCTGGGGGTGCTGCAGCCCTCGCACCCGGGTGTGGACACCTTCCCCTTCGCTCCCGGCGACATCCTGCTGCTGTACACGGACGGCGTCACCGAGGCCCGTGACGGGTCCGGCCGCTTCTACCCCCTCGCCGAGCGCGTCGCGTCCTGGCCGGGTCGCGAGACTCCGGAGGACCTGGTGCGGCACGTGCGCGAGGACCTCCTCGACTACTGCGGCGGACGGCTCGGCGACGACGCCGCGTTGATCACCGTGCGGCGGGAGCCGGCGGGCATCGGCCTGTCGCACGAACCGCGGGCGGTCGACGCGCCGTCGGCGCTGTCCGGCGGCCCCGAGCCCGGTCCGTCCACGAGGGTGCCGCCCTCCGGCCCCGAGCGGGAATGACCTGCCGCCGCGCCGTGCCGCCCCCGCCCGTGTTCCGCCGCCGGAACGCTGATCTACGCTGGGCCCGCCCACGCCAGCGGCGGCCCCGCGGCATCGCGCCCAGGGGCCCGCCCCACCGGAAGGACGGTCCATGAACGAGCAGCGCCCGATCGACTGGGACGAGGCCACGTGGCTCAACGCCCCGCAGCACGCGGAGCGGGACGGATCGGGGATGCTGGTGACCACCCGCGACCGCAGCGACTTCTGGCGCACCACCGGTTACGGCTTCGTCCGCGACGACGGGCACGCGCTGCTCACCGCGTTCCCGGCGGACACGTCGACGGAGGTGACGTTCCGCGCGGACTTCGACACGCTGTACGACCAGGCCGGGCTCATGATCCGCGTCGACGCGGAGACCTGGGTCAAGGCCGGGATCGAGATGTCCGACGGCGTGCCGCACCTCGGCGCGGTCGTCACCCGCGGGGTGTCTGACTGGTCTCTCGCGCCGGTGCCCGACTGGGCCGGGCACTCCGTCACCGTGCGCGCCAGCCGTTCCGGCGACGCGGTCACGATCCGTGCCCGCCGCGACGACGGCCCCTGGCGGCTGGTCCGGCTGGCGCCGCTCGCCCCGGACGCCGTCGCCACCGCGGGACCGTTCTGCTGCTCCCCCGAACGCGCCGGCCTGCGCGTGGCGTTCACCGGTTTCACCCGGGGCGCGGCCGACGCCGCGCTGCACGAGGAGCCGGAGCAGGCGGGCGCCGGGAGCCACTGAGGGCCACGGAGGGCTGGTGAGGACACCATGGGGTTCGTGGGCGAGACCTGGCGGGTGCTGAGCGACGGGGAACCCGTCGGGGACATCACGGTCGAGGAGGCCGACTTCCCGTGGCTGTCGGGGCGGTTCTCTCCCGCCCCGGCCTTCGCCCGGGTCGGACCGCTGTTCGCCCGCGAACTCGCCCTGATGCAGGCCGCGATGATTGCGCCGGCCGAGGAGGACGAGCCCTGGGCCGCGTGGGAGGCGGCCTACGCCGAGGTGCGCCGCGCGGTGACGCTGTCCTCGCCCTCGGGGCCCGTGGCCGAGTTCCTGCTGCACATCGAGGACGACCAGGCCTGGTTCCGGTGGAGCGACGAGCCCTTCGACGACGACTCGCCGAGCGACTGACGCCCCCGGTTCCGGCGCCTTTCCCCTGAGCCTGGTAGTGGCACTACCAGGCTCGCTCCTTGACGTCACGACCTGGCGGTCGCAGCGTGGGGGGCGTGGACAAATAGTGGCAAAGGCAACATTTCGAACATCACCACTTGACTGCGAGACCTCACAACCCGCAGCGGGGGTGGGGCGCCGACCGGACTGTCCGGCGCAGTGGCCCTTGAACCGTGTCCACGCCCAGGAACCGACCTGGCTAGGAGAGTTCTCATGCGTATTTCCAAGTGGCCCCTCGCCGCAGTGGCAGGCCTTGCGCTCGCCCTTGGGGGTGCGGCCTCAACGGCCGTCGCGGCACCGACGAGCTCACCGGCCTCAGCAGCGGTCAGTTATGCCGAACACGGCGGTGGCGGCGGCGGTGGCGGTGGCCACGGCGGCGGCGGTGGCGGTCACGGTGGTGGCGGCTACGGCGGCGGCGGCTACGGCGGTTACGACCGCGGCTACGGCGACCACGGCGGCGGCTGGGGCGGCGGTTACGACCGCGGCTACGGTGGCGGCTGGTGGGACGGCGGTGGCGGCGGCCACGGCGGCGGTGGCGGTGGCCACGGCGGCGGTGGCGGCGGCTACGGTGGCGGCGGCCACGGCGGTGGCGGCCACGGCGGCGGTGGCGGCGGCGGCCGGTAAGACCCGCTACGGGAACCGGTCCACAACCGGTACCCGGCGCCGGCCGGACATCTGGCCACCGGCCACAGCAGGCCTGCGACCAGCGCTTCGGTGGCGCACCTCACGGAATCGGAAGCCGCGCCCACGGGAGACCGGTGGGCGCGGCTTCCGCGCGTGACACCCACGCTGCGCCCGGCAGATCGAACCGGCGACGAATCATCCCTTACGGAATGTTTCAGGGGAAACATTCCGTAAGTGCCATATCGACACTCTGCTCCTATCGCCGGACCCGGCCGATCGAGTGGCGGCGGTCCGGCCGACCTCGGGGAATCGCCATGTTCGAGCTGTCCTCAGCACTCTCCGGGGAAACCGGCCAGTGCTTCCACATCGGCGGTCGATGGGTCTCCCCCAGCGGCACCCGCCGGACACCCGTCGTCTCCCCCTCCACGGAGGAGGAGTTGCTGCATGTGCCCCTGGCGGACACCCGGGACGTCGACCGCGCGGTCGCCGCCGCGCGCACCGCCTTCGACCACGGCCCCTGGCCACGGATGCCGGCACCCGAGCGGGCCGCCCACCTGCGACGGCTGGCCGACGAGGTACGCCGGCGGCTGCCGCTGCTGGCCCGGCTCTGGACGGCCCAGGTCGGCGCACCGGTCGCGTTCGCGGAGGGGCTCGTCCAGGCCGGCGAGAGCCGCTTCGACTACTTCGCCAAGCTCGCCGGCTCGTACGCGTTCCACGACCGCCGTCCCACCTCGCGGGGACACGCCCGGGTGATCCGTGAACCCGTCGGCGTCGCCGCCCTGTTCGTCCCGTGGAACGCCACCTTCAACATCCTCGCGTACAAGATCCCCGCGGCTCTCGCGGCGGGCTGCGCCGTGATCGTGAAGTCGCCGCCGGAGAGCCCGCTGGACGCCCTGGTGATCGCCGAGTGCGCCGAGGCGGCCGGACTGCCCCCGGGGGTGGTCAACGTGATCACCGCGGATCGCGAGGAGTCGCGGGCACTGGTGGCCTCCCCAGGCGTGGACAAGATCAGTTTCACCGGGAGCGTGCCGACGGGCCGCGCCGTCGCCAGGACCGCCCTGGAGCGCTTCGCCCGGGTCACCCTGGAAATGGGCGGCAAGTCCGCCGCGATCCTGCTCGACGACGTGGACCTGCCGGACGCCCTCGACACCCTCACCCCGCTGACCATGCCCTTCGCCGGACAGGTCTGCTTCGCCCAGACCCGTATCCTCGCGCCGCGCTCCCGGATCTCGGAGGTCGTCGCGGCGTACGCCGACCGCGTCCGGCTGCTGAGGGTCGGCGATCCCTGGAACCGGACGACACAGGTGGGCCCGCTCCTCAACGCCCGGCAGCTCCGGCGCGTGCTGGGCTACATCGACAGCGGCCGCCGCGAGGGGGCCAGGGTGGTGACCGGCGGCGGGCGCAGCCCGGGCCACGAGCACGGCCACTACGTGCTGCCCACGGTCTTCGCCGACGTCGAGCCCGCCATGACGATCGCCCGCGAGGAGATCTTCGGCCCGGTCGTGACCGTCCAGGCGTACGAGGACGTCGACGAGGCGGTGGCGCTCGCCGACGCCACCGCCTTCGGGCTCAGCGGCAGTGTCCACGGCGCCGACCCCGAGCGCGCCTACCGGGTGGCCCGCCGGGTGACGTCGGGCCAGCTGAGCGTCAACGGATTCGAACTGGCACCCTCGGTCCCCTTCGGCGGCCGGAAGTCCTCGGGCCTGGGCCGCGAAGGCGGTCCCGAGGGGCTGGAGGCCTACCTGGAGACCAAGGCCGTCTTCATGCCGGGTCCGTGACATCGGCGCCCACACCCGCTCGCTGCCGGCGAGCCGCCATCGGGCATCCCGTCGCCCCCCGGAGCGGCAGGAGCGTCCCGGACAGGAAAGAGCAACTCGATGATCGTGTACGACAGGCTGTACATCGGTGGTGTCTGGACCGCCCCGGCGCACCCGGGACCGCTGGACATCCGCTCCCCGCACGACCGCTCCCTGCTCGGGCGCGCCGCCCAGGCCGCACCGGGCGACGCCGACGTCGCCGTCGCGACGGCGCGCGCGGCCTTCAACAGCGGGCCGTGGCCGCACATGGATCCGGAGGAGCGGCAGGAGGTGATCCGCCGGGTCGACGGGCTGCGCGAGGAACGCGCGGCGGAGGCCGCGGCGCGGGTGTCCGCCGCGACCGGGACGCCCCGCCGGTTCGCGGACGCGGAGCAGGCCTCCCTGACGCGGCGGGTCGACGCCTGTCTCAAGGCCGCCGAGGAGCAGGGCTGGGAGGAGACCGTCCGCTCACGTGACCCCTCCCCGGGGTTCGACACCATCGTGCGGCGCGAGGCCGTCGGCGTCGTCGCCGCGGTCATCCCGCTGCAGTGCCCGTTCTCGGCCGCCACCGCGCGGTTGACGCCCGCCCTCCTGGCGGGCAACACCGTCATCCTGAAGGCCACGCCGGAGAACTCGCTGTCCATGGGGCTGCTGGCCGAGCTGTACGCCGAGGCGGGGCTGCCCGAGGGCACGCTGAGCGTCCTGCCCGCCGACCGGGACACCGGCGAGTACCTTGTCTCGCACCCGGACGTCGACGCGATCGCCTTCACCGGCTCGACCCGCGCCGGGCGCCGCGTCGCCGCGCTCGCCGGCGAGCAGCTCAAGAGGGTCCGCCTGGAACTCGGCGGCAAGGCGGCCGCGATCGTCCTGGACGACGCCGACCTCGCGCGGACGGTGCGGGGGCTGTTCGCCTCACTCGGCGACAACGGCAGGATGTGCGCCGCGCGGACCCGCGTCCTCGCCCCCCGCCGCCGGTACGAGGAGGTCGTCGCGGCGGTCGCGGACGCCGTCAGGTCCCTGAAAGTGGGTGACCCGGCCGATCCGGACACCTCGATCGGGCCGATGGCGGGCCGCGAGCGGCGGGAGCGCCTGATGTCGTACATCGACCTCGGCATAGAGGAGGGGGCCCGTCCGGTGACCGGCGGTTCCTCCCGGGTCCCCGCCGGTCTGGAGGAGGGCTACTACGTGACCCCGACGGTCCTCGCGGACGTCGACCACCGCATGCGCATCGCCCAGGACGAGATCTCCGGCCCGGTGCTGACGGTCATCGCCCACGACGGGGACGACGACGCCGTGCGGATGGCCAACGACTCCGAGTACCGCATGTCCGGCGGCGTGTGGTCGGCCGACCTCGAACGCGCCGTCTCCGTCGCGCGCCGGCTGCGCACGGGCGCCGTGGCCGTCAACGGGACAGCGACGGGCCTGGACGGGACGGCCGGGCTCGACGGGTACGTCGTGCACCGGACCATCACCCGGCCCCGCTGAGCGCGCGCCCGTCGCCGGCCTCCTGCGGGCGCCGTCTCCTTCCCGGACGGGGCGCCGGGTCACGTACCGGCGGGCCGTTCACGCGCCTGCCCTGATGCCGTCGCCGCAGACGAGGGCCTCGGCCTGCGCCGTTACCGCCGGCAGTGGCTCGTCCAGGCCGCAGGTCAGGAGATCCGCGAAGGGGACCGTGGACCAGGTGGCCACGGTGCCGCGCACGGGGGGCCGGGCGGTGCCGGAGCAGGTACGGGTGAAGGGCGCCTCCACGAGCCTGACCCCGACCGAGGCGACCATGACCCCCTCGTACGGTCCGGTCCCCTCGGTGTCCGACACCTTGTCGCCGTCCTCCAGCGTCCAGGCCGTGCCGGTGCGCGCGAGCGGCAGCCCGGTCCTGCGCTCCAGCGCCGCGACGGCGGCCTCGGCGTCCGAGGCCGTGAGCCGGCCGGACGGGGACACGGTGGCCCGCATCGACCGGAGCGGGAGGAGGGTGAGCCGGGTGTGCCGGGTCCTCCCCGCGGCGATGCGGACACGCAGCGGGTCCGAGACGGCGGCCAGGACGTCCCGCTGCTCGATCCGGCCCCAGCGGAACTCCCCCTTGGTGCAGTCCCGTTCCGCGGAGGCGCCGGGCCCTGAGCGGCCGGCGGGCGGCGCGTCCGCCGACCCGCCGTGCGCGCCCGCGGTGCAGGAGGCCGTCATCAGGACGGCGACGGCGACGAGGGACGCCGCCGGAGGACGTGGGGTGTTCATGAGGTGCTCCGGTCGAGGAAAGGGGCCTGGAACCGCGCCGATTCAATCCCACCGGCCCCCGCGGCACCGCACCGGGGCGGGGGCGGAGTGAGTAGCCGTACTCATGCCCGCGTCCCGGCCGGGCGGGATGATG
Source organism: Actinacidiphila glaucinigra (assembly GCF_900188405.1). GTDB lineage: Bacteria > Actinomycetota > Actinomycetes > Streptomycetales > Streptomycetaceae > Actinacidiphila > Actinacidiphila glaucinigra. The sequence continues at coordinate 49,692 of NZ_FZOF01000028.1, forward strand.
AAGGCAACGAACCCTCGGGCGAAGGAGGTTGGAGGCGGCCATGGGGAGATTCCTGGGCGCGGCGCTGGCGTTGGCGGTGACCGCGGGCGCGCTGGCGCTGGTCTATGCGGTGGGCGCGCCGCTGCCGGCGGTCCTGGGGGTGGGAGCCGGGGTGCTGTGCCTGCTGTGGCTGCTCGTCCTGCTCACGGTGCCGTGGAACGTCTACTTCCGGGCGCGGTCGGTGCTGGCCGAGATCGCGGTGAGCCGGGAGAAGGGACTGACGGTCCCTCAGGCGCGGGACGACGAGGCCGCGCGGATCGCCCGGACGATGCTGCGGGTCGCCCTGGCGGGCCATCTGCTCACGGCGGCCGGGGTGGTGGCGGCGACAGTGGCGTCCGGTCGCGGCGCGGGGTACTGGATCGCCGGGTTCTTCCTGCTGAGCATGGTGTTCCGGCCGGCGGGCGCGTGGTTCGGCCAGCTGCGGAAGCGGCTGGGCACCCTGCTGAAGGACGTCACCCATCCGCGGGACGACGTACTGGCGCTCAAGCAGCGCGTCGAGCGCACGGACAACGGCATCAAGGTCCTCGAGGGCAAGGCCGAGGAGCAGTACCGGGCCCTTGCCGAACTGCGGCGCGGCATGGATGCGCTGGGGGTCTCGGTGTACGAGCGCGCCGAGGACGCCGACCGCCGGATCACCGCGCTGGCCCGGGAGTTCGAGTCCACGATCGACCGGCTCACGGACAACGAGGAGATCATCACGGGCCTCAAGGCCTTCCTCCGCCTGCTGCGCGCGGGTGACGTCACCCCCGGCCGGACCGCGCCCGACGCCTGACGGGACACGCGGCGGCTTCCCGTACGGCCGGACCGGGCCGGGCCTATGCTGACGGCTCGGCCGGGCCCGCCGCCAGGGAGCTGAAGCCGGTCAGCTTCGCCGGGTTGAGCACCCACATCAGCTGGTCGATGCCCCGCTCGGAGGCGGTGATGCTGAGCAGGGCCATCGGCGTGCCGGCGTGGATGACGAGTGCCGCGGTCTGCCCGTTCGCCTCGACCCACACCACCTCCGTGTCGATCCAGAAGCGCGGCGCGAAGGCGGTGATGAACCGCGCCACCTTGGCACTGCCCAACACGGGGACCTTGGCGGCGTTGCGCACGGCGCCGCCACCGTCGCCGTAGTTCACCACGTCCGTGGCGAGCAGCTTCTCCAGGCCGGCCATGTCGCCCGCCCGGGCGGCCGCCACGAACGCCTCGAGAAGCCGGCGGTGCTCCGCCGTGCCCACCTGCTCGCGCCGCCCGGCGGCGATGTGCTTGCGGGCGCGGCTGACCAGTTGGCGGGAGTTGGCCTCGCTCAGGTCGAGCACGCCGGCGATCTCGCGGTACGGGTAGTCGAAGGCCTCGCGCAGCACGTACGCGGCCCGCTCGGTGGGCGTGAGCCGCTCCAGCAGGAGCAGCACCGCGATCTCCACCGCCTCGCCGCGTTCGGCGCCCAGCGCGGGGTCGGAGCGGGTGTCGACCGGTTCGGGCAGCCAGGGCCCGACGTAGCCCTCGCGCCGGACGCGGGCGGACTGGGTGACGTTGATGGCCAGCCGGGTCGTCGCGGTGGTCAGGAACGCGGTCGGGTTCTCCACCGCGTCGCGGTCCGTGGCCTGCCATTTCAGCCAGACGTCCTGGACCACGTCCTCGGCCTCCGCGGCGCTGCCGAGCATCCGGTACGCGATGCCGAACAATCGGGGGCGCAGGGCCGTGAACACCGCCGCGGCCTCGTCGAGCGAGCCGTCGCGCTCCGCGTCCCCTGGCTGCATCGTCGCGTTTTCCTCCACCGTCGCATCCGCCCTTGCCAGCCGTTCCAGCCTACACAGACGGCGATTTCCTCCGAGCCAGGGGGCACGCCGCGCCCCCGGACCGGTCCGCGTATTCCAGGGGTGTCGCCGCCGTGCGGCGTGTGTTCACACGGGGACGCGTGTGAAGAGGCGAGGCCCGCCGCCGGGCGGGGGAATTGCCGGCCGCATTCCGGTCCGATTCCCGCCCCATTCCGCGCCCGGCCCTCGAACACGCGATCCCCAATATCCGACCGGGCAGCCGCTCCGTTTGTGACAGCGAAATCAGCCGGCGATCCCCGCCGGTTGCGTGCGGCGTGTGCACAGATCTTCACGGAATTTCGCACACGCGTTCCAAAAGCGTCCTGGAGCAGGGTAACGTTGCGTATCGCAGCAAGATCCGTACAGGGAGGGACGGGGCATGGAGCCCACCACTACGACAGTGCGCCGTGGGCGCCCGCAGGGCTCGGACAATCCCGGCCCCGACGGGCTGACCAACCGTCAGACCCGTATCGTCGAGGCGATCCTGAGTTCGGTGGAGAACCGCGGATTCCCGCCGTCGATGCGCGAGATCGGTGAGGCCGTGGGGCTGGCCAGCACGTCCTCGGTCGCCCACCAACTGGCGGTGCTGCAGCGCAAGGGTGTCATCGAGCAGGATCCGCACCGCCCGCGCGCCTACCGCGTGCGCTGCTCCTGGCCCTCGCAAGCCGACTCCGAGCCGGGCGCGCAGCCCGTCAGCGCCTCCCCGTCCGCGCGGGTGCCGGTGATCGGCCGGATCGCGGCCGGCACGCCGATCCTCGCCGAGGAGCAGGTCGACGAGGTCTTCGTGCTCCCCCGGCAGATCGTCGGCGCCGGCGAGCTGTTCGCCCTCAAGGTGGTCGGCGACTCCATGACGGGCGTCGCGATCTGCGACGGCGACTGGGTCACGGTGCGCAGTCAGGACGCGGCCGACCACGGCGACATCGTGGCCGCGATGATCGACGGCGAGGCCACCGTCAAGCGGCTCAAGCACGAGGGCGACCGGGTCTGGCTCATGCCGCACAACCCGGCCTACGACCCGATCCCCGGCGAGGAGGCGGTCATCCTGGGCAAGGTGGTCGCCGTGCTGCGGCGCCTCTGAGAGCGGGCGCGAAGGCCCCGCTCAGTCCGCCGCCCCGGGCAGCACCGACCGGAGCCCGCCCAGCAGATGGGCCCGGAAGGCGGCGTCCTGGTAGGCCTCCGCGGAGTGCCCCAGCGCCGTGTAGAAGACGGGCCCTCCGCCGTACTCGTGGCACCAGACCAGCGGATGGTCCGCGCCCATCGAGCCTCCGGTGTACGAGGACTCGTCGGCGGAGGCCAGGACCCGCACGCCGGGGCGGGGGCTGCGGTCGAAGTCATACCACTCGTCGGTGACCTTCCAGGCCCCGCCCAGGTGCGCGGTGGCCGGATGGGCGGTGTCCTCGACCAGGACCGTGCCCTTCTGCAGGGGCGGATGCCCGGTGAAGCGCGCGCCCAGCAGCTCCCCGTAGTACGGCCAGTCGTACTCCGTGCAGGCCGCCGCGTGCACGCCCATGAACCCGGCGCCGTCCGCGTGGTGCGCCGCGAGGGCGGCCCGGCCGGTGTCACCGAGCACCTCCCCGCTGGTGGAGAGGAACACCACGGCGTCGTACGGGCGCAGACGGGCCCCCTCGAAGTCCTCGGGCCGTTCGGTGGCGTCCACCCGGAAGCCGTGCTGCTCCCCCAGTTCGGTGAGGGCCCTGACCCCGTCGGGGATCGAGTCGTGCCGGTAGGCGGTGGTGCGGGTGTAGACGAGCACACGGGGGTCGCGGCGGGACAATCGGCTCTCCCAGGACGGTGACGGACGGCGGGCGGCCGGCGGCTGACGGCCGGCGGCGCCCACCAGTCTCCCCGGCGCCGCCGCGGGGTCGACGGCGGCCGGGCTCCCGTCAGTGCCCGATGCTGTCGATCAGCTCGCGGGCACCCTGCCGCAGCAGTGCCACCGCGACCGACGTCCCGAGGGTGGCGGGGTCCAGGGGGCCGGCCCACTCGTGGGCGTCGAGGACGGTCTTGCCGTCCGGTGAGAAGACCCGGGCCCGCAGCGAGAGCCTGCCGTCGCGTTCGGCGTGGGCGTAGCCGGCGATCGGGCTGTTGCAGTGGCCCTGCAGGACGTGCAGGAACATCCGCTCGGCCGTGGTCTCCCGGTGCGCGGCCGGGTCGCCGAGGTCGCTCACGACGTCGATCGTCTCGGCGTCGCCCTCCCGGCACTGCAGGGCCAGGACGCCGGCACCGATCGGCGGGATCATCGTCTCCACCGGCAGCACCTCGCTGATGACGTCGGTCCTGCCGATGCGCTCCAGCCCCGAGACAGCCAGGAGCAGCGCGTCCGCGTCGCCCGCGGCGAGCTTCTCCAGCCGCCGGTTGGCGTTGCCGCGCATGGGGACGCAGGTCAGGTGCGGGTGCGAGGCCATGATCTGTGCGATGCGGCGCACGGAGGACGTGCCGATGCGCGTGCCGGGCGGGAGCCGGTCGAGGGTCAGACCGCCGGGGTGCACCAGGGCGTCACGGATGTCGTCCCGCTTCAGGAACGCGGCGAAGACCGTACCCGCGGGCAGCGGCCGGTCGGCGGGGACGTCCTTCACGCAGTGGACGGCCAGGTCGGCCCGGCCCTCCAGGAGTGCGGCATCGACCTCCTTGGTGAACGCGCCCTTGCCGCCGAGGCGGGCGAGGTCGCCCATCCAGCGGTCACCGGACGTGGTGACGGGCACGACCTCCGTCCGGATGCCGGGGTGGAGCGCGGCCAGTTCCGCGCGGACGCGCTCGACCTGGGCCAGTGCCATCGGGGAGGAGCGGGAGACGATGCGGATCAGCTCGGGGACTGCCATGAGCCCACGGTACGGCGTCCCGCACACGTCCCGCGCAACAGCCCCAACCCCACGCGCGCAGCGGACGGCGGGGCTAGTCTGTCCCGCGGCGCCCACCGGGAGGGCGCCGGCGCGGGGACGTGGCGCCACAGGGACACGCGACGGGGTAAGCGCACCATGACGCAGGAACGGCCCTCGCCCGCCGCGGTGTCCCCCGATCCGGCGACGCCCGCCGCCGTCGTCACGGCGCCGGTGCGCCGCTTCCCGGCTCCGCCGCTGCGGCACCGCCGCACGCTGTACGCCCTGGCCGTGCTGGCGCTCCTCGCGCAGATGGCGTTCGCGATGGTCACGACGGCCGTCCGGCAGACGCCCACCATCGACGAGCCGGTGTACGTGGGCGCCGCGACGGTCTATCTGCGGGAGCACAGCCTGCGCTTCAACCCCGAGCACCCGCCACTCGGCAAGCTGGTCATCGCCGGTGGTCTGGCCTTCGCCCACCCGCGCCTCGACCCGGCCTTCGAGGGCGACCAGACGGAGCTCGGGCGCAGTGTGCTCTACGAGTCCGGCAACGATCCCTGGCACCTGATGCTGGCCGCCCGGCTGCCGATGATCGCGCTGACGCTGCTGTTCGGACTGGTGGTGCTCGCCTTCGCGCGCGATCTCACCGGGCCCGCCGGGGCGCTGCTCGCGCTCGCCCTGTACGCGTTCTCGCCGGATGTGATCGCGCACGGCTCCCTCGCCACCCTCGACGTCCCGGCTGCGGGCTTCCTGCTGACGTCGGTGTGGGCGCTGTGGCGGGCCCGCGAGCGTCCCCGGCTCCATCTGCCGCTCGCCGGTGCGGCGTTGGGCGCGGCGCTCGCCACACGGATGAGCGCGCTCCCCGCGGTGCCGGTCCTGCTGCTCCTGGCCGCGCTGTCGGTGTGGCACGCGGACGGGCGGGGCGAGCGGTGGCCCCCCACCGCCCGGTCGCTGCGGCGCGCCGCCGTCGCCGCGGGCGGCGTCGGGCTCGTCGCCGTCGCGGTGGTGTGGGCGGCCTATCTGGCCGTCGACCCGCGGCTGCGCTGGACGGCGCCGGACACCCTGCCGGACCTGCACGGCCTGCGGGCCCTGGCCGTGGACGCGCTCCCGCTTCCCCAGGCGTACCGGGACGGGATGGCGGTCCAGTTCGGTTTCGAGGACTCGACCTTCGAGGGCTTCCTCTTCGGCCGCCACTACAGCGGGGCGCTCTGGTACTACCTGCCCGCCGCGGTGCTGGTGAAGGCGCCGCTCGGCATGCTCGTCCTGTGGCTCGCCGGCACGGCCGTGCTGCTCGCCGTCCCCCGGCTGCGCCCCGCCGCCCCGTACCTGCTCGTCCCCGCGGCCGTGCTGACGGCGGCCGCGATGACCGGCTCGCGGGACTTCGGCGTCCGCTACGTGGTCTTCCTGCCGATGTTCGGGGCGGTCGCGGCGGCCTGTGTCACCGCCCTGCGACGGCGGTGGGCGGACGTGGCGGCGGCGGCGCTCGTCGCCTTCGTCGCCGTCAGTTCGCTGCGGACCTTCCCGTACTACCTGCAGTACTCCAACGAGGCCTTCGGCGGAACGTCGAAGACCCATCTGCGCCTGCACGACTCCAACGTCGACTGGGGCCAGGACCTGGGCCGTCTCGCCGACCGGCTCCACGAGAAGCACCCCGGGGAGCCGGTGTGGCTGGTCTACAAGGGCAGCGGGGTCCCCGCCCACTACGGCATCCACGCCGCCGACCCGCGCAAGGTCCCCGAAGACCGGGTCCACGGGCTGCTCGTGGTCTCGGACTCGGCGGTCGCCAAGGCGGAGGGCCGGCTGGCGGAACTCATCGCCGGCAGCACGCCGATCGACGAGGTGGGGCACTCGATCACGATCTACCGCCGCGACTGACGCCCGCGCCGCCCCCGTCCGGGAGGGCGGCGCCGGCGGCGCGGTGTCAGGGCTTGCGCGCCACCACGGCGTAGACGTTGATGTCCGCGTCGGTGACGTCGGTGATGCTCCGGTAGCGGATCTTGTCGATGTCCTCGAGACCCTCGACGAACTCCGGGGAGGCGTCGGCGTGGGCGGCGAGGGTGTCGTCGGCGTTGTCCGGGCGCCAGTGGTGCACGGGGACGAGGCCGGGCTCCACGATCTCCAGGCCGTTGTCCGTGATGAAGCGCAGGACCTCGGCGTGCTCGCGGAGCACGAAGGAGAAGCCGCGGTCCTTGTAGGTCTTGGCGACCTTGGCGATCTGCTCCGCGTTGAGGTCGGAGGTGAGGTGGCTCAGCACGACGTGGCTGCCCGAGGGCAGCGCGTCGACGAGGTGCTTGACGATGCCGTACGCCTCGTCGTCCTCGACGAAGTGCAGGACGGCGACGAGCACGAGCGCGACGGGCTCGGCGAGGTCCAGCGTGCCGGCCGCGTCGCGCAGGATCGCGGCGGGGTCGCGCAGGTCCGCGTCGATGTAGTCGGTCCGGCCCTCCGGACCGCTGGTCAGCAGGGCGCGCGCGTGGGCCAGGACCACCGGGTCGTTGTCGACGTACACGACGCGCGCATCGGGGACGATGCGCTGCGCGATCTGGTGCACGTTCTCCTGCGTGGGCAGCCCGGTGCCGATGTCCAGGAACTGGCGGATGCCGGTCTCGCCCGCGATGTGGTTCACCGCGCGGCGCAGGAAGTCCCGGTTGTGCCGCACGTCCAGGTAGCCGCGGGGATTGGCGGCCAGCGCGGCCGCGGCCGCATCGCGGTCGACGGGGTAGTTGTCCTTGCCGCCGAGGAAGACGTCGTAGACGCGCGCCGGATGCGCCTTGGTGGTGTCGATCCGCCTGCGGAGCTGCTCGGCGGAGTCGTAGTCGTTGGGAGCGTCGCTGCCGCTGGTCATGGCCATCCCCTGGGGACTCGAATACGCGATCTGATCTGCACACAACTTAGCTGGTGAAACGGCGAGTTGGTGCCACCCCCACCGACTCGCCCGCGCGGTCCGTGAAGGGGTGCGCGCAGAAAGGCCGGAACGGGCCTGCCGTCGGGCGTACCCGATCGTTGACCTTGGTGACCGCACGGCCCCGGAACTGCCCTGGAGGCTCGCTTGACCTCGCTCCACGCCGCTGAACCGGCCGCAGAACCCCGCAGCGCCTCGGTGCTCGTCCACAACGACCGGGGCGAGTACCTCCTGCACCTGCGGGACCACCGTCCGGACATCCGGAACCCCGGTACGTGGTCGCTGCCCGGCGGCGGCCGTGAGCCGCACGACACGTCCCTGGAGGCCGCGGCCCGGCGGAAGCTGCGCGAGGAAGCGGGGCTCGACCTGCCGGCACTGCGCGCCTTCGCGGTGGAGCACGTACACGACCGGGAAGGGTCACCCCTCCCGGTCCAGGTGTTCACCGCCCGCTGGAACGGCGACCCGGACGCCCTGGAACCGACGGAAGGCGTCATGCTCCGGTGGTTCCGGCCGGAGGTCATGCCGCGGCTCCGGTTGAGCCACGCGACCCTGGAGCTCGTCCGCCGGCACGCCGGCCGGGCCACGGCGGGCGGCGGGAGCGTGCTGCACATCGTCGGTGCGCACCTGTACCTGGAGAACCCCGCCGGCGAGGTCCTGCTCGGACTGCGCCACCCCGACTCCGCGTTCGCCGGCGGCGAGTGGCACTTCCCCGCCGGGCACTGCGAACGGGAGAGCGCCGTGGCGTGCCTGGTCCGGGAGGCGGACGAGGAGGCGGGCCTGCGAATCAGCCCGGAGGACGCCGAGTTCGCGCACGCCGTGCACCTCGTGGACGCGGCGGGCGGGCGGCCCCGGATGCAGTTGGTCTTCCGGGTACGTCGCTGGCAGGGCGAACCGGTGGTCCGTGAGCCCGACAAGTGCCTGTCCTGGCGCTGGTGGCACCCGGACGCCCTCCCCGAACGCCTGGTGCCGTACACCCGGGCCGCGATCGAGGGCATCCGCGCGGGCCGCCCCTACACCGAGTCGGGCTGGACATGAACTCCGCACCGGGCGACCCGGGATCCGCGGTACGCCGCTTCGCGGAACACGCGGTCGGCCGGATCACGCGCTGGACGGACACGTCCTGGCCCCGCGAGGCCAGCCGGGTGTGGCGGGTCGACGGTGCGGACGGCCGCACCGGGTATGTCAAGGTCCACCTGAACGACCGGTTCCACGCCCGGGAGGTGACCGCCTACCGGACGTGGGTACCGGCCCTGGGCGGCGCCGCACCGCGACTGATCGCGGCCGACGCACGGCTGCGGGCGGTCGTCGTCACCGCCGTCCCCGGCCGCCCCCTCAGTGATGGTGTGCGGCGCGCCCCGAACGAGGAACGAACCCTCTTCGTACGCATCGGCGCGCTCGCCGCCGCCATCCACGGCAGCGCGCCGCCCCGGCCCCGGTCCGCGGACGAGGGGCCGGCCGCGTGGAAGCTCGACCGGCACCTGGACGGCGCTCGTGCCCACCTGGCTCCGGGGGACGAGGAGTTCGTCCGGACGCTGACGGCCCGGTCGGCCTCCCTTCCCCCGCTCGACCTGGTCCCCACGCACGGCGACTTCCAATTGCGCAACCTGCTCTGGTCCGGACGGCTCGCCGTGATCGACTTCGAGCGCAGCGAGCCACAACCCGCTCTCCGGGACCTCGTACGGCTCTCCGACGCCTGGACCGGCCGGCCGGACCTCCACGAGGCCTTCCTGACCGGCTACGGGCGCCCGCTCACCCCGAGCGAGGAGGAACGCCTGGCCGTCGACTCCGCCCTCGACGCGGTCTCGGGCATCCGCTACGGCGCGGCGGAGGGCGATCCCGAAGTTCTCGCACGCGGACTGCGCACCCTGGCCCGGCTCCGCTCCTCGTCCTCACCCGGCCGGCGCGAGCGCGAGGGGCGGTGAGGGCAGCCCGAAGTGGTCGGCGATGATGCGCACCGTGTGGGTGCCGTCGGCGTTGAACGCGGGGTCGGCGTCGTACCGCGGGGTGTCGCGGCCGACAATGCCCGCGTCCAGGAGTTCGCGGACGAGCAGGTCGGGCGTGCCGCCCGCGCGCCGGGACTCGCGTCGCATGCCGAAGTTGAAGTAGGTCTGCACGAACCCCCCGCGGCTGTAGGCGAACTGGAAGGGGTGCTCGTCGCAGTGCGGAACCATGTAGTTCTGGCCGTGGGGGCAGGCGCACGCGGGCGTGGAAGCCAGGAAGACGGATTCCACGGGCACTCGGCCGGGGTCGCTCGCGCGGTGCGTGTGGCGGAATCCGGTGAGCCCGCTTGCCAGTTCCCAGGCTGTCGACCGGTGCGGGGCACGGTAGGCCTCGTGGGTCAGCCAGACCCAGCCGGACGACTCGCCGCTCGCCTGGGCGGGGCGCCCCGCCTCGGAGTAGACGGACACGACCGTGGGCAGGGTCATGCCCTTCACGAAGGTGACGAAGGTGTTCGTGGCCAGCCAGCTCACCGGGCCGCCACCTCCGCGGACAGCGGCGGGGTGGGAAGGAGGAAGAAGCCGGCGATCACCTTCACAAGACGTGCGTGGTCCTCGTAGTGGTGGTCGAAGCAGTCGTGGTCCACGTCCGCTTCACGCGGGCACTCCGAGCCGGGACCGATAAGGTTGGCGGCCAGGAGTTCGGGCGAGAGGTGGTCGGGGTTCTCCCCGACCCGCTGCTGCTGGTCGCCGAAGGCGAAGTGGAGGATGGAACGGCCGTCGCGGAAGTAGCCGAAGGACGGCGGATGGGCCTTGGCGCTGCACGGCTCGGTCTCGAACACGACGATCTCCGCGCCCTCGCCGCTCAGACCTCGGTAGTCCACGTCCTCGTAGTCCTCGGCCTCGTAGTTGTGCATGTCGTGCACCGCCCATGCCCATCCGCCCGCCTCGCCGTGCGCGAGCGGCTCCCGCCGTGCCTCGCGCAGGCTCCGCGTCAGCGCGTCGAGCGCCATCCCGCGGGCGAAGACCAGGTTCACCTCGTGGCCGGGGAACGAGCCGTGCATCCAAGTGGTCATGCCGCGACTCTAGGAGCGGGCACCGACAACCGCCCCGCCAGGGCCGTCAGCCGGCCTGCGGTGTCCCTTCCCGCTCGTCGAAGGTGAGCTCGGGCGGCGGCCTGCGGAAGCCGCGGGTCAGGTAGGCGAGGTAGGCGACGCCGAGGGCGAGCCAGATGACGCCGAGGGTGAGGGCCTTCCCGTCGAGGTGCAGCAGGAGCCACAGGTCGATCAGGGCGCCGACGGCCGGGACGACGGCGTAGCCGAACACGCCGACCTGCTCGCCCGCACGGCGCTTGCGCAGGAAGGTCGCGATCACGCTGAGGTTGACGAAGGTGAAGGCGGTGAAGGCGCCGAAGTTGATGAAGGAGGTCGAGGTGGCGACGTCGAGGCGGAGCGCGACGAGGCCGACCACGCCGGTCAGCAGGATGTTGAAGGCAGGCGTCAGGTGGCGGGGGTGGATGTAGCCGAACAGCTTGCGGGGCAGCACGTTGTCGCGGCCCATGGCGTACAGCAGGCGGGAGGTGCTGGCCTGGGCGGCGACACCGGAGGCGAACTGCGCGACGACCAGTCCGGCGAGGAAGACCGACGAGAAGAGGTCGCCGCCGATGGTCTTGGCGATCTCGAAGGCGGCGGAGCTGGGGTCGTCGAAGCTGCTGCCGGGGTGGGCCAGTTGAGTGGTGTAGGCGAGCGCAATGAAGATACCGCCGCCGATGAGGGCGGTGAGCATGATCGCGCGGGGCATGGTCCTGCGCGGCTCGACGGTCTCCTCGGTGAGCGTGGTGACCGCGTCGAAACCGAGGAAGGAGTACGCCGCGATGGCCGCGCCGCCGGAGATCCCGGCCAGCGTGGTGGCGTCGTTGTGGAACGGCCCGGTGCTGAACAGGCCCCCGGCGCCCTCGGCGTGGAAGACGTGCCGCAGCGAGAGCAGTGCGAAGATGACGATGACGAGGATCTGGAACGCCATCAGCAGGGAGTTGGCCCGGTCCGCGGCCTGGATGCCGAGCAGGTTGAGCGCCGTGGTGATGACGATGAAGGCGAGGATCCACACCCACATCGGCACCCCTGGCCACTCGGCCTGCAGATAAGCGCCGCCGATGAGCCAGATGACCATGGGCAGGAAGAAGTAGTCCAGGAGCGTGGCCCAGCCGACGAGAAAGCCGGCCCGCCCGTCGATGGAGCGCCGTACGTAGGTGTAGGCGGAGCCTGCGACGGGGTGCTCGGCGGCCATCTTGCCGTAGCTGTAGGCGGTGAAGAGCATGGCGACCAGCGCCAGGGCGTACGCGGTGGGGACCGCGCCACCGGTCTTCTCGGCGACGACGCCGAAGGTGCCGAGCACGATCAGCGGGGTCATGTAGGCCAGGCCGAAGGAGACGACGGCTCTGAGTCCGAGGGTGCGGGACAGCGCGGGGGCCGTGGTGGCGGAGCGCGCGGCGTTGTCGGTCATCGTGGGGCTCCGGGGATGGGTCAGCCGCGGCGGGCGGGGCGCCAGCTGCGAGGGTCTATGCGCCCGTCGTACAGGGGGAGTTCGAGGGGGCGGTCGGTGTCGGTGAACTGGGACCACATGCGGTTGAGGCCGGCCGTGCCGTAGGTGCGGACCCGGGTCACGTCGTCCAGGTCCAGGACGTCGGTGAGGACGGTGGCGGAGCCGTCGGGCGCCTCGGTGCGGACGCGTCCCTCGGGGTCGACGACGAGGCTGCGTCCGGTGCCGAGGGGTCCGGCGGTGTTGACGCTGACCACGTAGACCTGGTTGGTGATGGCGTTGGCGCGGGCCAGGACGAGTTCCTGGGCACGGTCGCCCGTCGTGGTCATGACCGGGTTGACGATGACCTCGGCGCCCATCCAGGCCAGGTGCCGGGCCACCTCGGGGAACCATGCGTCGTAGCAGATGGAGAATCCGACGCGGCCGGCCCCGGGGATGTCGAAGACGACGAAACGGTCACCCGGGGTGTAGGGCTCGCGGGGCCGCCAGGGGAAGACCTTGCGGTAGTGCGCGACGAGCCGCCCCTCGGGCGAGAAGGCGAGCGCCGTGTTGAACAGCTCGCCCTCCGGCCCGCGTTCGCAGATGCTGCCGGGCAGCAGCCAGACGCCCAGGTCCCCGGCGATCTCTCCGAGCTCCCGTACGAGGCGTCCGTCCAGCGGCTGCGCGGACTCGCGCAGCCGCCGCTCGGCGTCCTGCGGGCTCCCGTCCACGCCGAACAGGTGCAGCTCGGGGAAGGCCATCAGCCGGGTCTGCGGGAAGCGGGCCAGCAGGGCCCCGGCCTCTTCCGCGAAGCCGGACAGGGGTGCTCCGGCGGGGCGGGGCCCGGCCTGGGCGAGGGCCACGGGAAGGGGTCGGGACATGGTTCACCTGCTTCGTTCGAGTGCTGAGGAAATTAGAGCATTCTGATCAGATAAACAAGAGTGCTCAAGGTGAGATGTTTTCCGGTACTACAGTCGGTCCCATGCCCGACACGGAGAACCGGACCGGCCAGGCCACGACGGCCGCCGGCCCGCCGCTGAGCACCCCGGCCCTGGGCGGCATCCGCCGTCTGTCCGCACTCGACACGGTGCGCGCCCGGATAGCCATGGCCATCGACCTCGGCCTGCTCGCCCCGGGCGAGCGGCTGCCCGCCGCGGCGGAGATCGCCGCGGCGCTGGACGTCGGCGAGATCACGGTGCGCCGGGCGCTGGTGGCCCTGTGCGACGACGGGTTGCTGGAGCGCCGCCGGGGCCGCAACGGCGGCACTCTGGTCGCGCAGCACCCGGCGAAGGGCTCGGTCAGCGCGGTCGGCAGCTACCGCTCCGACACCGACGCGGTGCGCCGGCTGATCGACCACCGGCTGGTCCTGGAGTGCGGCATCGCCCACCTCGCCGCCGGCCACGCCGACGACGCCGCGCTGCGCGAGCTGGAGCGCCTGGTCGACGCCATGGACCGGGTGACCGGCTGGGCCGAGTTCCACCGCCATGACGAGGAGTTCCACCTCGCCGTCGCCTCCGCCACCGGGACCCCGTCGGTCGTCGTCCCGTACGCGGCGGTCGTCCGCGAGCTCTACCGGTACTACCTGCCGTACCCGCTCGACGCGCTGCGCGCCTCCAACGCCGAGCACCGGGCCCTGGTCGGCGCACTGCGCCAGGGGGATCGCGCGGCGGCGGCCGCGGTCGCCCAGGAGCACGTCCAGACGCTGCACCGGACGATGTTCATCGGCCTCCCCGAGGCCGTGCCCGGGACCGCCGCCACCGCCGGGCGCTGATCCGCCCGCCCCACCAGTACAGTCGAGCCACACGTGCGGCGTGCGCCGCCACAGGGGTGGAGGAGACGTCCGTGGAGGGGCTGGCGCTCGTCACGCTCATGGCCGGTGCGGTGCTGGTCACCGCCGTCGCCCGGCGTCTGGGGGTGTCTCCCCCGCTGCTGCTGGTCGCCGTCGGCCTGTGCGCGTCCTTCGTGCCGGGGATCCCCGCCTACGCCATCGAGCCCGAACTGGTGATGGTGCTGGTCCTGCCCCCGCTGCTGTACTCCTCGGCGCGGGAGAGTTCCTATCTGCGCTTCCGGGACAATCTGCGCCCCATCGGTCTGCTGGCCGTGGGGCTGGTGCTGTTCACCACCGTCGTGATCGGCTACGCGGCGTTCTGGCTGGTTCCGGGGCTGCCCCTGGGCTCGGCGCTGGTGCTCGGCGCGGTGCTGTCGCCGCCCGACGCGGTGGCGGCGACCTCCATCGGGCGCCGGCTGGGGCTGCCGCGCCGGCTGCTGACCGTACTCGGCGGCGAGAGCCTGGTGAACGACGCCACCGGGCTGACGGCCTATCGCGTGGCCATCGCGTCCGTGGCCGGCGCCGGCTACACCCTGCTGCAGGGCGTGGGGGTCTTCCTGATGGCGGCCGTCGGGGGCTCGCTGATCGGCCTGGCGATCGGCTGGCTGGCCCGCATCGGCCACCGCTTCCTGCCCGGTGACCTGGCCAGCGCGCTCGGGCTGCTCGTGCCGTTCCTCGCCTACCTCGTCGGCGAGGAGGCGCACACCTCCGGGGTGCTGGCGGTCGTCGTGGCCGGCCTGTACCTGGGGCACCGGTCGCCCGACACGGAGGCGACCTCCCGGCTGCAGGTGTACGCGGTGTGGAGCGCCCTCGACACGGTGCTGGAAGCCCTCGTCTTCGCCCTGATCGGCCTGCAGGTGCGGGGCATCGTCGACACCGTCGACACGGGCGTGGGGCGACTGGTCGCGGCCGGTGCCGCGCTGACGGCGGTGACCGTCGTCGCGCGCGTCGTGTGGGTCTACCCCGGGACGTACCTGCCACGGCTGATGTTCCCGCGGATCCGGGCACGCGACCCGTATCCCCCGTGGCAGTACCCGGTGGTGCTCTCCTGGGCGGGCATGCGCGGCGTGGTCTCGCTGGCCGCCGCCTTCGCGGTGCCGGAGACCACCGACAGCGGCGCGCCGTTCCCCGGCCGCGACGAGATCCTGTTCCTGACCTTCTTCGTCACGGTCGGAACGCTGCTGCTGCACGGGATGACGCTGCCCCCGCTCATCCGGCGGCTCGGCATCTGCAACAAGGAGGCGTACGAGGACGCTCTGGCGGAGGCGAACGCCCAGC
The DNA here is from genome assembly GCF_900188405.1 of Actinacidiphila glaucinigra. GTDB lineage: Bacteria > Actinomycetota > Actinomycetes > Streptomycetales > Streptomycetaceae > Actinacidiphila > Actinacidiphila glaucinigra. The sequence goes on from NZ_FZOF01000028.1 coordinate 64,805, forward strand.
ACAGTGCCGCCCGGGCGGCACTGGCACGCCTGGAGGAACTGGCCGGGGACCAGGCCTCCCACCAGGCCGTGCTGGAGACCCTCCGGCAGACCGCGGAGGCCCGCCGCAACGCCGCCTGGGAACGGCTGGGCGGCCCGACCGGCGGCGGCGCGGAGCCGCCGAGCGTGGCCTACCGGCGGCTGCGCCGCGCGATGCTGGACGCCGAACGCCAGGAGTTCGTGCGCTACCGCGACGAACGCCTCATCGACGACGAGGTGCTGCGCCACGTCATGCGCGAACTGGACCTGGAGGAGGCGGCGCTGCAGCGCGAGTAGCGGGGGCCCCGGCCTCAGCCCATGGACTCGTGGACGAAGCACCAGCGCCAGTCCTCGCCCGGCTGGTACGAGCGGATCACGGGGTGGCCGGTGGCCTCGTAGTGCGCGGTGGCGTGCCGGCCCGGGGAGCTGTCGCAGCAGCCGATGTGGCCGCAGGTGAGGCACAGCCGCAGATGGACCCAGTCGTGGTGTCCGGCGGCCAGGCAGTCGGCGCAGCCGTCGTCCGGCGGTGTGGCGGCGACGTCGGCCGGGGCCTGCTCGAGATCGGGACATGCTGCTGTTGTCACGCCGGCCCCCAATGCCGTCTGCGGATCACTGCCGATGGACGCCCCAGGCTACGTCAACCCCGCGCCGCGCGCGATCAACGTCCCGGGGCGTCCCGGCGCGGGGCCCGCGCCCTCAGTTGCGGAGTTCGCCCTCCAGGAGGCCCATGGTGAACATGTCGTACCACCGGCCGTCTCGCCGGAAGACCTGCCGCAGCCGGCCCTCGTCGACGAAGCCGACCTTCCGGTAGACGTGGTGCGCCGCCTCGTTCTCGGTCACGACGGTGAGCGAGATCTTGTGCAGGCGCATCTTCTCGAAGCCGTAGCGGCACATCGTGCGCATGGCGTCGGTGGCGTAACCGCGGCCCCAGCACTCCTTCTCGCCGAGGTAGATGTCGAGTTCGGCGCACCCGGTCTCGGGCTCGGCGTCACGCAGCCGCACGAGGCCGATGAGCCGTCCGTCCTCCTGCACCTCGATCCCGTGGAGCACGTCGCCGTAGGCGTTGCGGGGCCGCTCCTCCATGCGCTTCCTCACCTGCGCAAGGGGCTGGGCGTAGCCGTCGTCCATCCAGCGCATGACCTCGGGGTCGTGGTTCCAGCGCCACAGCGCCTCGGCGTCCGAGGGCTCCATCGGGCGCAGGGTCACCAGTCGTCCGGGCACCATGGGGCGGCCCCCCTTCGGGTCGGCATGATCGTCGTCTCGGAAACCCGTCAGAGTTAGCACGGCCGCCGTCGCACGATCAACCGGATTACCCGCCGTGGGCGGCACGTTCAGCTCGCCTCGGCCCGGCCCCCGCCCTCCGCCGCGAGTACCCGCTCGACGTCGGCCCACGAGGCGCCGTGCTCGGCGAGGACGTCCGCGACCACGCCGGGGCCGACGGTGAGGGCGAGCAGGATGTGCTCGTCCCCGATGTGGCGGTCGCCCCGGGCCACGGCGGACCGCAGGGAACGCTCCAGGACGCCCTTGGCCCCGCGGGTGAACGGACGCCGCCCCGCGGGCCGCCACCGCCGGGGCCCGCGACCGGCGGCGAGGGCGCCGGCGCCGTGGGCGTCCTCGACACGGGCGACGATCTCGGCGACGTCGATGCCGAGGCCGGCCAGCGCCTCGGCGTCGGCCCGCGAGACCCCGCCGCGCCGGCGGGTCTCCCCCAGCGCCTCCTCCAGGGCCGCGCGGCGCCGGTCGACGCCCAGTGCGGCCAGGGCCGCGGAGGCCCGGGTGCCCTGCCGGTCGAGCAGCGACAGCAGCAGGTGGTCCTCGGTGACCGTCGGGTCGCCCGCTCGCTCGGCGTGCCCGACCGCGCCCTCGACGACCCCCCGCGCGCTCTTGGTGAACTTCTCGAACATCCTCAATGCCTCCCGTACTTCTTGTGCACGGCCTGCCTGCTGACGCCGAGTTCGTGGGCGATCTCCTGCCACGACCACCCCTGCGCCCGCGCGCTCCTGACTTGTACGGTCTCCAGCTGCTCCAGCAGCCGCCGCAGCGCGGCGACGGCCCGCAGCCCGACCCTGGGGTCGCGGTCGCCCGCCCGCTCGGCGAGATCGGTTGCCTCGGTCATGTCTGTCAATTTACGTTGACAGTCGGGGGAGTGTCAACCCGAGTTGACAGCACGGCGGGGCAAGGGCGATGTGTCAGGGACGATGTGTCAGGCGTCCCCTCGCGCGGCGGCACGGCGCTGCCGCTTCCCCAGCGGCGCCTGGGAGAGGTCCTCCGCCTGGGACCTGAGGTTCTTGTGGCCGTAGCCGCGCTCCCCCAGCCACGCCCTGGCCGCCTCCTCGGCACGTTCGGTCGCCTCGAGGATGTCCTCCTCCGCCTCCCCGGAGTCGAGGAAGCGGAAGGTGAAGGCGGGACGTGCCGCGATGTCGTAGGTGAGGTGGCCCTCGGGGGTGAAGGCCGCGCGCAGGACGTCGTGCTCCGGCGCGCGGGAGAGGAGTTCCGAGCGCTGCTCGGCGGTGAGTCCGTCGAAGACGCCGCGGACGGTGACGCGGAAGGTGCGTGTGCTCATCCGCCGACTCTAGGCAGCGGGTTCCGTCCCGCTCCACCGCATTTCACGGGGCCCGGCGACCCGGACCGGGGTCCGGCGACGGCGACGGGGCGTCGCGCGTCACCGCCAGGAGTGCCATGTCGTCGTCCGTCGGCCCGCCCGTGTGCCGGTGCACGTCCGCGAGCAGCGCCTCCAGCAACTCGGCGGGACCGCCGCGCCGCACCCCGGCCAGCCGCGCCGGCGGGTCGTAGAAGCGGCCCCGCGCGTCACGGGCCTCGGTGACGCCGTCCGTGCACAGCAGCAGCGTCGAACCCGCCGGGAACGGCACCGTGTCCACCACCACGTCCCCCTCGGCCACTCCCTCCGCCAGCCCCTCCACCAGGAGCAGCCCGTACTCCGACGGCTCGACGGTGCGCACCCGTCCGCCGCGCAGCAGCAGGGGCGCCGGGTGGCCCAGGTTCACCAGCCGGACGTGCTCGCCGCCGTGCGGGAACTCGGCCAGGACCGCGGTGGCGAACCACTCCAGCCGCTCGCCGTCCTCGCGCCGGCCCAGCTCCCGCCGCAGGGCCCGGTGCATCTGCCCCGCCACGTCGGCCAGGGTCGCCTGCTCGTCGGCCGCCATCCGGAAGGTCCCGAGGACCAAGGTCGCCGCCTCCACCGCGTCCAGGCCCTTGCCCCGTACGTCCCCGACGATGCAGCGCAGCCCGTACGGCGTGTCCTGGACGGCGTACAGGTCCCCGCCGATCTCGGCCTCCGCCTCCGCCGCCTCGTAGCACGCCGCGATCCTCAGGTCGCCCACGCGCGCGGGCGGTTCGGGGAGCACCGCACGCTGCACGGTCGCGGTGACCGAGCGGGCGGAACGCAACCGGGACTCCCGCGCCTCCAGCAGCCGGTTGATGAACACCGCGACCACGGCGACCAGCGAGACCGTCAGCAACTCGCTCATCCCGCTCAGCCCCCGCAGGCGGCCGTAGTGGGCAAGGACACCCGCGTCCGCGGTGATCGCCGCGAGTCCGACCACCATCGTCCCCTGCAGCGACAGCAGCGGCGCCGCGAGCACCGGTGCGACCGAGTAGAAGGCGGCGCTCGTGTACTGCGTCGGGGTCAGCATGTCGACGAGGAAGCCGCCGACGAGGACCACGACCGGGAGCAACCTGATGTACCAGGCCACCTCGGCCGGGCCGCAGAGGCCCCCTTCGTCGGCCCTCCCCACGCACCCTCCCGATCTCCGCCGCTGGCGATCCCTTCAGGTTCCCCCGGCGGTCTCCCCCGCGGCCACCGCAGACCCTCCCCCGGAGTGAACCGCCCGGTGGGAGCACGGTCGGCACGGGCCGCGGGGCCGTCCCGCCGCCGCCGTCCGGCTCCGGAAAACGGCCCGCCCCGGTGGGCGGCCGGCGCCGTCGTGAACCCGTCTGGCCGCACGCGGCTTCAGCCCGGGGCCGAAGTTGTCGATCATTGCGCCAGGAAGCACGGAACTGGTTCCCGACACCGCCGAGGAGTCGCGCCGATGACGACGTGGACGAAGGACGAACTGGACCGCATCGAGCACGCCGACGAGCTCTCCATCGCGCCCCGGCGCGACCCCGGCACCCTCGACCCGCCGACCACCATCTGGGTGGTCCGCGACGGTGCCGACCTCTACGTACGGGCCTACCGCGGGCGCGGCGGCACCTGGTTCCGCGCCGCGCGGGCCCGGCACGAGGGCCGGATCAGCGCCGGCGGGGTCGAGCGGGACGTCACCTTCGTGGAGGTCGACGACCCGGCCGTCAACGAACGGCTCGACGCCGCCTACCGCGGCAAGTACGGCCGCTACAGCGCGGAGTACGTGGAGCCCATGGTGGCCGGGGCCGCGCGCGCCGCGACGCTCAAGCTCGTACCGCGCTGAGCGCGCCCGCACAACGGAGCACGGGACAGACATGGCGACCATGGTCATCGTCGGTGCGGGGCGGGGGCTGGGCGCCGCCGTGGCGCGCCAGTTCGGCAGCGACGGCTTCGACGTCGCGCTCGTCGCCCGGGACCAGGACCGTCTGGACACCCTGGCGGCCGCCCTGGACAAGGACGGCGTCACCGCACAGGGCTTCGCGGCCGACGTCCGCGACCCGCTCGCGCTCGGCGCCGCGCTGGACGCCGCCGCGGCCGCGCTCGGGCCGATCGAGGTGCTGCAGTACAGTCCGGCGCCGCCCGCCGAGTTCATGAGGCCCCTCCTGGAGACCACCCCGGCCGACTTCGCGGGGCCCCTGGAGTTCTCCCTGTACGGCGCGGTCACCGCCGTCCACGCGGTGCTGCCCGACATGCGCTTCCTGGGCCGCGGCACGATCCTCTTCGTCAACGGCGGCAGCGCGGTGCGGCCGCTGCCCGCCCGCGCGGGGACCTCGGTGGCGTACGCGGCGGAGAGCGCCTACGCCCGGATGCTGCACGACACTCTGGCCGGCGAGGACATCCACGTCGCGCAGCTGATCGTGCCCGGGGTCATCAGACCCGGGCACCCCCGCAACGATCCCGCCGCGCTGGCGGGCGCCCTGTGGGCGCTGCACAGGGACCGGACGGGGTTCCGGCACTTCGCGGGCGTGCTGGAGGGCGAGGCGTGAGGGGCGGCACCGCCGCCACGGAACCGCCGGGACGGGACGCCCCGAACGGCCGCCGCGGCGGCGAGGCGACTTCGGCGGTGACGGTACGTGAGATAGACAACCAGCGCGGACACCGGCGGTGACGGGTCCGCCGACCGCACCGCCGCCCCGAGGAGCCAGCCGTGACCCAGGAGTTCTCCGGATCCACCGCCCTCGTCACCGGCGGCACCGCCGGCATCGGGCGGGGCGTCGCGCTGCGGCTGGCCGCGCTGGGCGCCGAGGTCGTCGTCCACGGGCGGGACCCGGAGCGCGGCGCGGAGGTCGTCGCGGAGGTGGGCGACGCGGGCGGGCGGGCCCGGTTCGTCGCCGCCGACCTGTCCGCCCGGCGACGTGTTGCGCCTGGCCGAGGCGGCGGGCGCGGTGGACGTGCTGGTCAACAACGCGGGCATCTACCGCTTCGCGGACGCCGCCGGTTCCACGGCCGAGATGTTCGACCTCCACATGGCCGTCAACGCCCGGGCGCCCATGCTGCTGGTCGGCGCCCTCGCGCCGGGCATGGCGGCCCGCGGCCGCGGGGCGGTCGTCAACCTGAGCACCCTGGCGGCGAGCATCCCCGCGCGCGGGGGCGCCGTCTACGGGGCCTCCAAGGCGGCGCTGGAGATCATGACACGCGTGTGGGCCGACGAGTTCGGGGCCCGCGGGGTTCGGGTGAACGCCGTGGCCTCCGGGCCGGTGCGCACCCCCGGCACCGTGGAGATGGGCGAGGACACGCTGGCGGCCATCGCGCACAACACCGTCCTGGACCGGGTCGGCGAACTCGACGAGATCGTCGAGGCGATCGTCTTCCTCGCCTCGGACCGGGCCGGATACGTCACCGGCACCGTCCTCGGCGCGTACGGCGGTCAGCAGGCGATCGGCTGACGCCCGCGACGACCCGGCGCGCCGCCCGCCCCCTCCGGACCCGAAGGGACCCACCCCCGATGAAGGTGCCGCCGCATCCCGGCCTCGCCGGGGACGCCGTCTACCTGGACCACAACGCCACCACACCCGTCGACCCGCGGGTGGTGGAGGCGATGGGGCCCTGGTTCACCACCGGGTTCGGCAACCCCTCCAGCGGCCACGCCTGGGCCGCGGAGCCGGCCGCGGCGCTCGCGCGGGCCCGCGCGCGGATCGCCGCGCTGATCGGGGCGACGGCGGAGGGGATCGTGTTCACCGGGTCGGGGTCCGAGGCGAACAACCTCGCGCTGCGCGGCGCGGTGCTCGCCGCGGATGCCGACCGTCCCCAGGTGATCACCCAGGTCACCGAGCACCCGGCGGTGCTGGAGACCTGCCGCGCGCTGCGGCGGCTGCACGGGGTGCGGGTGACGTTGCTGCCGGTGGACCGGGAGGGGCGTCTCGACCCGGCCGTGCTGGCCGCGGCACTCACCCCGCAAACCGTGCTGGTCTCCGTCATGGCCGCCAACAACGAGACCGGCACGCTGCAGCCCGTCGCGGAGCTCGCCGCGCTCGCCCGCGCCCGGGGCGCGCTGTTCCACTGCGACGCCGCCCAGGCCGCCGGGAAGGTCCCGCTGGACGTGGAGGGTCTGGGCGTGGACCTGCTGACGGTGGTGGGGCACAAGATGTACGCGCCGAAGGGCGTCGCCGCCCTCTACGTGCGCCCGGGCCTCCGTCTGGAGCCCCTGGTGTACGGGGGCGGGCAGGAGGGCGGACTACGGGCCGGCACCGAGAACGTCGCCCTCGCGGTGGCCCTGGGGGCCGCCGCCGAACTGGCCGCGGCGGAACTCGCCGACGGCGCCGGCGAGCGCGCGGCGGCACTCCGCGACCGCCTGCACGGGGGTCTGACCCGGGCGCTGCCCGGCCGGGTCCACCTCAACGGGTCCGTCCGCCACCGCCTGCCCACCACCCTGAACGTCGGGGTCGACGGCGTCCCGGGCCATGAGCTGCTCGCCGCGGTGCCCCGGATCGCGGCCTCCACCGGGTCCGCCTGCCACACCGGCGGCCGCACACCCTCCCCGGTCCTGCGGGCGATGGGCCTGGACGACGACCGCGCCCTGACCGCCGTACGGCTGTCGGTCGGGCGCTGGACGACCGGGGACGAGGTCGACCTGGCGGCGGGGCTGCTCGCCGCGGCCGTCGGCGCCCTCACGGCGCGCTCCGGCTCCCCCGGCTGAGACCGCCTCCGGACTTGCGGGCGGCTCCCCGCCCGGTAGCGTCGAGAGGAGGTGGGACCACCGCACGAAGGAGCAGGCGGATGGGCGTGAAACGGTGGCTCGACGCCTGGCCGGTGTTCCGGCAGCTCACCGGGACGGACCCGCTGGGCCGGGGCAAGGCCGCGCAGTCGGCCCGCTCGGCCGGGCTCGGATCCCGTACGGAGAGCGCCGACCGGGTGGCCGGCTCGGTGTGTCCCTACTGCGCCGTGGGCTGCGCGCAGCGCGTCTTCGTCAAGGACGAGAAGGTCGTCCAGATCGAGGGCGACCCGGCCAGTCCCATCTCGCGCGGCCGGCTGTGCCCGAAGGGCTCGGCGAGCAAGCAGCTGGTCACGGGTCCGCAGCGGGAGCAGCGGGTGCTCTACCGCCCGCCGTACGGCACCGCCTGGCAGGAGCTGGACCTCGACACGGCCATGGACATGGTGGCGGACCGCGTGCTCGACGCACGGCGCAAGGGCTGGCAGGACACCGACGAGGACGGGAAGGTCCTGCGCCGCACGATGGGTCTGGCCAGCCTCGGCGGGGCGACGCTGGACAACGAGGAGAACTACCTCATCAAGAAGTTGTTCACCGCCCTCGGCGCCCTGCAGATCGAGAACCAGGCCCGTATTTGACACTCCGCCACGGTTCCCGGTCTGGGAGCCTCGTTCGGACGTGGCGGCGCCACGGACTACCAGCAGGACCTGATCAACTCCGACTGCATCATCATCATGGGCTCCAACATGGCCGAGGCCCATCCGGTCGGGTTCCAGTGGGTCATGGAGGCCAAGGCGCGCGGCGCCAAGGTCTTCCACATCGACCCGCGCTTCACACGCACGAGCGCGCACGCGGACCAGCACGTCACCATCCGGGCCGGCACCGACATCGCGTTCCTCGGCGGCGTGATCAACCACATCCTCACGCACGACCTCGACTTCCGGGAGTACGTGACGGCGTACACCAACGCGCCCTACCTGCTGAGCGAGCGGTACCAGGACACCGAGGACCTGGACGGCCTGTTCAGCGGCTACGACCCGTACACCGCGGCCTATGACGCGTCGAGCTGGTCGTACGCGAGCGTGCCCATGGAGGAGCAGCCGGGCCGGCTGCTGAAGGAGGTGTCCGCCCCGTACCAGCACGGCGCGGGCGGGCCGTTCATCGAGGGCGCCGCGGGCGGCATCGAGTCCGACCCCACCCTGGAGCACCCGCGCTGCGTGTTCCAGGTGCTCAAGCGGCACTTCTCCCGCTACACGCCCGAGATGGTGGAGCGGATCTGCGGGGTGCCGCAGGAGCTGTTCCAGGAGGTGTGCCGGGCCTGGACGGAGAACTCCGGCCGGGAGCGCACCACCGCGCTGGTGTACAGCGTCGGCTGGACCCAGCACTCGGTGGGCGCCCAGTTCATCCGGGCCGGGTCGATCGTCCAGCTGCTGCTGGGCAACATCGGGCGGCCGGGCGGCGGGATCTTCGCGCTGCGCGGCCACGCCAGCATCCAGGGCTCCACGGACGTGCCCACGCTGTTCAACCTGCTGCCGGGCTACCTGCCGATGCCGGACGTGACGCACGAGGACCTGACCACGTACCTGGACGGGGTCCGAGGGCGGGGGCAGAAGGGGTTCTGGGGCGCCGCCGACGCGTACATGGTGTCGCTGCTCAAGGAGTACTGGGGCGACGCCGCGACGGCGGAGAACGACTACTGCTTCGACTACCTGCCCCGGATCAACGGCGACCACGGCACCTACCGCACCGTGATGGACATGGTCGACGGCGGCAAGGTCTTCGGCTACTTCCTGCTCGGGCAGAACCCCGCGGTCGGCTCCGCCCACGGCCGGCTGCAGCGCCTGGGCATGGCGAACCTCGACTGGCTGGTCGTCCGCGACCTCGCCATGATCGAGAGCGCCACCTTCTGGAAGGACGCGCCGGAGATCGAGACCGGGGAGATCGTCACCGAGCGGTGCCGCACCGAGGTGTTCTTCTTCCCGGCCGCCTCGCACGTGGAGAAGGCCGGCACCTTCACGCAGACGCAGCGCATGCTCCAGTGGCGCGACAAGGCCGTGGAACCGTCCGGCGACCAGCGCTCGGAGCTGTGGTTCTTCCACCAGCTCGGCGTACGGCTGAAGGAGAGGCTGGCGGGCTCGGCCGACGAGCGCGACCGCCCGCTGCTGGACCTTGCCTGGGACTACGAGACCGAGGGCGACGAGCCGTCCCCGTCGGACGTGCTGCGCCACATCAACGGGATCGACCTGCGCACCGGCCGGACCGTCGACGGCTACCTCGACCTCAAGGCGGACGGCTCGACGGTCTGCGGCTGCTGGATCTACAGCGGGGTCTACGCGAACGAGACCAACCAGTCCCGCCGCCGCACCTCCCGCTTCGAGACCGGTCCGTACGACGCGGAGTGGGGCTGGACATGGCCGCTCAACCGCCGTGTGCTGTACAACCGCGCCTCCGCCGACCCGCAGGGGCGGCCCTGGAGCGAACGGAAGAAGCTGGTCTGGTGGGACGCGGAGGCGGGCGAGTGGACCGGCCGCGACACCCCCGACTTCGAGAAGCACAAGCCGCCGGACTACAAGGCCCCGGCAGGGGCGTCGGGCATCGAGGCGCTCGACGGCGACGACGCGTTCATCATGATGCGCGACGGGAAGGGCTGGCTGTTCGCCCCCGCCGGACTCGCCGACGGCCCGCTGCCCACACACTACGAGCCGCACGAGTCGCCGATGCGCAACCTGCTCTACGGCCAGCAGGGCAACCCCGTGCGCAAGGTCTACGGGCGCCCTGACAACCCGTCCAACCCGGCGCCGCCCGAGGCGCACTCCGAGGTCTTCCCGTACGTGTTCACCGCGGCACGGCTGACCGAGCACCACACGGCGGGCGCGATGAGCCGGCAGCTGCCCTATCTCGCCGAGCTCCAGCCGGAGTTGTTCGTCGAGGTCTCGCCGGAGCTGGCCGCCGAGCGGGGGCTGCGACACCTGGACTGGGCGCACGTGGTCACCAGCAGGACCGCGGTCGACGCGCGCGTGGTGGTGACCGACCGGATGGCGCCGCTGCGCGTCGACGGACGGGTCGTGCACCAGGTCTGGATGCCGTACCACTGGGGCCCGACCGGACTCACCAAGGGCGACGTGGTCAACGACCTCATCGGCGTGGTCGCCGACCCCAACGTGTTCATCCAGGAGAGCAAGGTGCTGACCTGCGACGTCAGACCCGGACGGCGCCCCAGGGGACCCGCCCTGCTCGAGTACGTCGCGGACTACCGCCGGCGGGCCGGCATCACCACGGAGACCGGCACCCGCATAGCGACGGCGGGCGGCCACATCGAGCGGGCGCACATCGAACCGGACCGGCCGGAGGAGCCGTCATGACGCAGGACAACAGCTTCTACGGGCCACTCTCCGACCCCGCGGGGAACGCCGGCCACACCGACCACCCGCCGCGGGTGGGCTTCTTCACCGACACCTCGGTGTGCATCGGCTGCAAGGCGTGCGAGGTGGCCTGCAAGGAGTGGAACGCCATCCCCGAGGACGGCATCGACCTGCTGGGCATGTCGTTCGACAACACCGGCATGCTCGGGGCGAGTTCGTGGCGGCACGTGGCCTTCGTCGAGCAGCAGCGCCCGCTCGGCCGGCAGGACGCGGGCCTGGCCGACCTGCCCGTGGGCCCCTCCAGCACGCAGGAGACGGCCGAGGTGGTGGCCGACGCCCTGGAGGTCGCCAAGCGGGGCGGCGGCGACCTCGGCACGGCCCCGGTGGACCTGGGGTTCCCCTCGTTCGACCTGCCCGGCGCCGGGACGGGCGCGGAGGCCCGCACCGAGTTCCGCTGGCTGATGTCCTCCGACGTGTGCAAGCACTGCACGCACGCGGGCTGTCTCGACGTGTGCCCCACGGGTGCGCTGTTCCGCACGGAGTTCGGCACGGTCGTCGTGCAGCCCGACATCTGCAACGGCTGCGGCTACTGCGTGTCCGGCTGCCCGTACGGCGTCATCGACCGGCGGCCCGACGACGGCCGGGCCTGGAAGTGCACCATGTGCTACGACCGGCTCCGCGACGGCATGGAACCGGCCTGCGCCAAGGCCTGCCCCACCGACTCCATCCAGTACGGCCCGCTGGACGAGCTGCGCGAACGCGCCGACCGGCGCCTGGCGCAGCTCCACGAGGCGGGCGTCACCGAAGCCCAGCTGTACGGCCGCGACCCGGACGACGGGGTGGGCGGGGACGGCGCGTTCTTCCTGCTGCTGGACGACCCGGAGGTGTACGGGTTCCCGCCGGACCCGGTGGTGCCGACCCGCGACCTGATGTCGATGTGGAAGCACGCGGGCGTCGCGGCGTCGGCTCTGCTGGCGGCCTCGGCCGCGGTGTTCCTCGGCGGAGCGCGGCGGTGAGCCGCGAAGGGGCCGGGCGGCACGGCCGCGGCGGTCGCGACGACGACGGCAGCCGCGAGCGCTCCATGGTGCCGAAGGCCACGTTCCGCTCCTACTACGGGCGTCCGGTGCTCAAGCCGCCGGTGTGGGAGTGGAAGGTCCCGGCGTATCTGTTCACCGGCGGGCTGTCGGCCGGCTCCGCCCTGCTCGCGGCGGGCGCGGACCTGACGCGGCGCCCCGAACTGGCCCGCGCGGGCCGGATCGGCGGCTTCGGCGCGCTGCTCGTGAGCACGTACCTGCTGGTCGCCGACCTCGGACGGCCGGAACGCTTCCACCACATGCTGCGGGTGGCCAAGCCGAGTTCGCCCATGTCCATGGGCACCTGGATCCTCGTCGCCTACGGGCCCGGCAGCGCGCTGGCGGCCGCGGCCGAGTTGCTGCCCGCGGGCGTGCGTGCCTCGCTGCCCGGGAGGCTGCTGCGCATGGCCGCGCGCCCGGCCGGGCTGTCGGCGGCCCTCCTCGCCCCCGGCCTCGCCTCGTACACGGCCGTGCTCCTGTCGCAGACGGCCGTGCCGGCGTGGCACGACGCCCGCCGCGAACTGCCCTTCGTCTTCACCGGCTCGGCGGCGGCGAGCGGCGCGGGCCTGGGCATGCTCCTGGCCCCCGTGGCCGAGGCGGGCCCCGCGCGGCGCCTCGGGGTGGTCGGCGCGGCGGCCGAACTCGTCGCGTCCCGGCTCGTCGACCGCCGCCCAGGCCTGGTGACGGAGGCCTACACCACCGGCCGCCCGCACCGGCTGCGCCAGGCCTCCGAGTACCTCACCCTCGGCGGCGCGCTCACCGCGCTCACCCTCGCCCGGCGCAGCCGTGCCGCGGCGGCCGCGGGCGGGCTCGCCCTGCTGGCCGGGAGTGTGCTGCAGCGCTTCGGCACGTTCGAGGCGGGCGTGGTGTCCACGAAGGACCCGGCCTACGTGGTGAAGCCCCAGCGCGAACGCCTCGCGGCTCGCGCCGAGGGCGGGGGGTGAGCCCGGCGCGCCGTCCCCGTCTGCGGGTACGTTGCGCCTGCGGCGGGCGTCCACCCACCCTCCCTCCCGATTGCCCCGGATGGTTGGTGCGGGCCTCGCGCGGTTCGTGGTGGGCCGGGGGCGGGGGGTGCCCCTTGCGGCCCGTTGTCGTGTGCGGGTCGTTTGCGCCTGCGGCGGGCATCCCCCGCCTCCCGCCCTCCCCCAGCCTTCGGCCGGGGGGACCCCCATCCGGCGCGGTTGGTGCGGGCCTGCGTGATGGGCTAGGGGCGGGGGCTGAGCCCGGCGCGCCGTCCCCGTCTGCGGGTACGTTGCACCTGCGGCGGGCTGTCCCCCGCCCTCCCGCCCGATTGCCCGGCGCAGTCAGTGCGGGCCCCGCAACGTGTGCCTGGGTCGGGGCCGCGCCGGCGCACGTCCTCAACGCTCGCGGTTTGGCCCAACATCATTCCGCACCGGGTCCGCCGCTCGTCGTTTCCGGGCGCACCCCGCCACACCCCCTCCCGTCGTATGAGCGCATAACGGCCGGAGGGGGGTGAGAAGGCGGTCCGAGGTTGCCGCACGCGCCTTACCGAACGCCCGCGGTCGTCAGGCCCCTTTCCAAACGATCACGGAGCGGATCGGTCAAGGGCTATCGGGGCGCTCGGGCCGATGCCGGCGGAAGGGCGAGCGGACGCCAGGTCGGCCGCTCACCGGAGGACAGGGCGCGCCCCCACCCCGGCGCTCGCCGTGCCCCCGGCCACCGCTGCGCGCACCCTTGCTCGGCCTCCGGCCGGGAGACCCCCTGCTGGGGGCAGTTCCCAGCGGTGTGGGGAGGGGTGCCCCCCATCACCACCCTCCGGCCATTGGTCGCCCGACGAAACGGAGGGGGCGGGGTCGTAGGGGTGGGCGTTCTGGACGCTGACGTGTATTTGTTGTGCGGCACACACGGCACCAACAACGACCGCCCGCCATGCACATAAATATGCGGTACAGAATGCCCACCCCGGAGGCCCCGCCCCCGGCCCACCCACGAACCGCGCGAGGCCCGCACCAACCGCACCGGGCAATCGGGAGGGCGGGTGGGAGAACCCCCAACCGTAACCACGACGCACCCGCACACGACAACCGGGCCCCGAGAACCGCGCCGGTGTGGCGGCAGCGCCCCGCGGCCCCCACCGCCGTACCCTTGGCCGCAGCCAGCCCAGAGCGAAGGTGCTGCTGATGGACCGCGACCAGACCTCCACCGCTCCCTCCCCACCCGCCGACGCACGCAGGCACGTGCCACGCACGGACGCGCTGCTGGCGGAACCCCGGCTCGCCGCCGCGGCGCAGCGGCTGGGGCGGTCCGTGGTCAAGGAGGTGGTGGCCGGGGTGCAGGAGCGGGCGCGTGCCGGGGAGGTGCCCGTCGACGGGCTCGCCGAACTCGCCGTCGCGGCGCTCCCCGCGACCGCGGCCGGGCTGCGTCCGGTGCTCAACGCCACCGGGGTGCTGCTGCACACCAACCTCGGCCGCGCCCCGCTGTCGCGGGCCGCCCGCGACGCCGTACTCGCCGCCTCCGGCACGACGGACGTGGAGCTCGACCTCGCCACCGGCGAGCGTTCCCGCCGGGGGCGGTCCGCGCTGGAGGCGTTGCTGCGGCAGGTGCCCGCCGCCGAGGCGGCGCACGTGGTCAACAACGGTGCCGCGGCGCTGGTGCTGGCGGCCACGGCGCTGGCACAGGGGCGCGAGATCGTCGTCAGCCGCGGTGAGCTGGTGGAGATCGGGGACGGCTTCCGGCTGCCCGACCTGCTGGTCTCCACCGGCGCGCGGCTCCGCGAGGTGGGGACGACCAATCGGTCCGCGCCGCGGGACTACGCCGCGGCCGTCGGACCCGACACCGGGTTCATCCTGAAGGTGCACCCCTCCAACTTCCGCATCACCGGTTTCACCCGGGACGTGCCCGTCGCGGAACTGGCGCGGCTCGGCGTGCCCGTGGTGGCCGACATCGGTTCGGGTCTGCTCGCCGCCGACCCGGTGCTGCCGGACGAACCGGACGCGGCCTCCTGGCTGCGCGCCGGGGCGTCCCTGGTCACCGCCAGCGGCGACAAACTGCTGGGCGGGCCGCAGTGCGGGCTCGTGCTGGGCCGCGCCGATCTGGTGCGGCGGATGGCCCGCCATCCGCTGGCCCGTGCGCTGCGGGTGGACAAGCTGACCCTGGCGGCGCTGGAGGCGACCGTACGCGGTCCCGAAACCCCGACGTGGACGGCACTGCACGCCGACCCCGCACGGCTGCGGGACCGCGCCGGACGCCTCGCGGCCGAGCTGCGCGCGCACGGCTTCGACAGCCGGGCCTGCGACACCCTGGCGGTCGTCGGAGGCGGCGGTGCGCCGGGCGTCACCCTGCCCAGTGCCGCCGTGTCGCTGCCCGTCGCGTACGCCGCCCTGCTGCGGCAAGCGGATCCCGCGGTGATGGCCCGCGTGGAGGACGGCCGGTGCCTTCTCGACCTGCGGGCCGTGCCGGAGGAGGCGGACGAGGAGCTGGCGGTGGCCGTGCGCCGGGCCGGGGTGCTCCCCGGGACGGGAGACTGACGTGCACGTCGTCGCCACCGCGGGCCATGTCGACCACGGGAAGTCCGCCCTGCTGCGGGCCCTGACGGGCATGGAGCCCGACCGCTGGGCGGAGGAGCGGCGGCGCGGCATGACCCTGGACCTCGGGTTCGTGTGGACGCGACTCCCGGGCGCCGGGGACATCGCCTTCGTGGACGTCCCCGGCCACGAACGCCTCGTGGGCAACATGCTGGCCGGCGTCGGCCCGGTGCCCGCGGTGCTCTTCGTGGTCGCCGCCGACCAGGGCTGGCAGCCGCAGTCCGAGGAGCACCTCGCCGTCCTGGACGCGCTCGGCGTACGGCACGGCGTCCTCGCCGTCTCGCGCTGCGACCTGGCGGACCCCGACGCGGCGCGGAAGGAGGCGCGGGCCCGCATCGCGGAGTCCTCCCTCGGCGAGGTGGAGTGCGTGGCCGTGAGCCCCGTGACCGGCGCCGGACTCGACGGGCTGCGGGCGGCCCTCGTCCGGCTGACGGGCACACTGCCGCCCCCCGACCCGGCGGCGGACGTGCGGCTGTGGGTCGATCGCGCCTTCACGGTGCGGGGCCGGGGCACCGTCGTCACCGGGACGCTCGCCGCGGGCACCGTCCGGGTCGGCGACCACGTCCAACTCGCGCGTGATGGACGGCTGTTGCGCGTGCGGGGTCTGGAGTCCCTGAAGGAGCCGCGGCAGGAGGCCGGCGCGGTCGCCCGGGTGGCGGTCAACGTGACCGGACCGGGCGCCGGGTCCCTGCGGCGCGGGGACGCGCTGCTGACCCCGGAGCGCTGGCTGACCACCGATGTGGTCGACGTGCGGCTGCGCGGCGACGCCGCCGGGGATCTGCCCCGCGAGCTCATGCTGCACGCCGGCTCGGCAGCCGTGCCGGTGACGGTCCGCCCGCTCGGCGACGACAGTGCGCGCCTGCGGCTCGCCTCGGCGCTGCCCCTGCGGGTCGCCGACACCGCCCTGTTGCGCGATCCGGGGCGGCACCGCGTCCCCGCGGGGCTCACCGTCCTCGACGTACGTCCGCCCCGGCTGACCCGCCGTGGCGCGGCGGCGGCACGGGCGCGCGAGCTGCGGGACCTCCCCGGAGTCGCGGACGGGGCCGCGGAACTGCGCCGCCGGGGGCTGGCCCGGCGCGCGGAACTGCTCGCCATGGGCGTCCGGCCACCGGGCGAACCGGTGGCGGGCGACTGGCTGGCGGACCCCGACCACTGGGCCGCCCTGCGCGACCGGCTGCGGGAGACGGTCGAGGAGCACGCCGTACGCCATCCCCTGGATCCGGGTATGCCCCTGGATGCGGCCCGCCAGGCGCTCGGCCTGCCGGACCGCTCCCTGGTGGAGGCGCTCGCCGGCGCCGCACCGGGCCTGCGGCACGGCGACGGCCGGCTGTACGGCAGCCGCGCCCGCCCGGAGCTGCCGCCCGCGGCCCAGGCCGCCGTCGACGCGGTGCGCGCCGACCTGGCGCGTACGCCGTTCCGCGCGCCGGAGGCCGAACGGCTCGAGCGCCTCGGGCTGACCCCGAAGCTCCTCGCGGCGGCCGAATCGGCGGGAGCGCTGCTCAGGATCGGCGAGGGCATCGTGCTGCTGCCGGGCGCCGACGCACGGGCGGCGGACGTACTGGCGCGGCTGGGGCAGCCGTTCACCGCGAGCGAGGCGCGCCGGGCGCTGGACACCACCCGGCGGGTCGTCATCCCGCTGCTGGAGCACCTCGACCGGCAGGGCCGCACCGTACGCCTGGACGGTGCGCTGAGGCGCTGCGCGGAGGCCCCCGACGCGGGGGACGGGCGCGATGCGCGGTGACGCACGGATGCGGCGGACCGGCCGGCGGAGACGGACGGGAATCGAACCCGCCTGCCCGAGTTGCTCGGACACCTCGGTTTTGAAGACCGGGAGGGCCACCAGGCACCCTGACGTCTCCCTGCCGGGCCGGACGCCCATCGAACCTCCGGCCCCCACCCAAGTCAACGCGCCACACGGCGGTGTCGCCCGGGCCCGGGCGACCGCGCTGCCGGCGCCCACCGCGGAAGGACCACGACGGCCATGACGGGAACCGGTGTCCGGCAGGACAGCGTGCGGCTGACGCAGTACGCCCACGGCGGCGGCTGCGCCTGCAAGATCCCCCCGGGGGAGCTGGAGGAGATGGTGGCCGGGCTGACCCCGGGGGGCCCGGCGGGCTTCCCCGCGGGCGACCTGATCGTCGGCCTGGACACCGGTGACGACGCGGCCGTCGTCCGGCTGCCCGACGGGCGGGCGGTCGTGACCACCGCGGACTTCTTCACCCCGGTGGTCGACGATCCCTACGACTGGGGCCGGATCGCCGCCGCCAACGCCCTCTCCGACGTCTACGCCATGGGCGGCACCCCGCTCGTGGCGGTCAACCTGCTGAGCTGGCCGCGGGACCTCCTGCCGCTGGAGCTGGCCCGGGAGGTGCTGCGCGGCGGGCTGGACGTCGCGACCCTGGCGGGCTGCGTCGTGGGAGGCGGCCACAGCGTCGACGACCCGGAGCCGAAGTACGGCATGGCCGTCACGGGCACCGCCGACCCGGACCGCCTGCTGCGCAACGACGCGGGCCGGCCGGGTGTGCCGCTGTCGCTGACCAAGCCCCTGGGCCTGGGCGTGCTCAACAACCGCCACAAGACGACCGGCGAGGTCTTCCCGCAGGCCGTCGAGACGATGACGACGCTCAACCGGGACGCCGCCGGGCGGGCGCTGGCGGCGGGCGCGGTGTGCGCGACCGATGTGACCGGCTTCGGGCTCCTGGGCCACCTGTACAAACTCGCGCGCGCCTCCGGGGTGAGCGCCGTGGTCCACGCCTCGGCGGTCCCGTACCTCGACGGGGCGCGGGAGGCCGCCGAGGCCGGCCACGTCAGCGGCGGCACCCGCCGCAACCTCGCCTGGGTGGCACCGCACACCGACTTCGGCGGCGCGGACGAGCTGACCCGGCTGCTGCTGGCGGACGCCCAGACCTCGGGCGGCCTGCTGGTGGCCGGTGAGGTGCCCGGCGCCCCGGTCATCGGGGAGCTGGTGGCGGCCGGTGAGCACCGGCTCGTCGTCCGCTGATCGTCGCACCGAAGGCCCGACCTGCCGGAACAGTGGTTGTTACACTGTTTCTCCGGACTCGCCCACCAGCCCGGAGCGCATCGTGACCATCACCCACGCCGACGTACGGGCCGCGGCCGCCCGTATCTCCGGGCACACCCGCCCCGTCACGCTGACCCCGGTGGACCCGGGGGCGTTCGGGGCCGCCGTACAGGGCTGGCTGGCGCTGGAGTCCATGCAGCACACGGGGTCGTTCAAGGCACGCGGCGCATTCAACTTCGTCCGCAGCCACGTCGAGCGGGACGCCATGCCCGAGGCCGGCGTGGTCATCGCCTCCGGCGGCAACGCGGGCCTGGCCTGCGCCTGGGCCGCGGCCCGGCACGGCGTGCCCGCCGCGGTGTTCATCCCCGAGACGGCCCCCGCGGTCAAGGTCGCGAAGCTGCGCGACCTCGGCGCGGACGTACGCCAGGTCGGCAGCGAGTACGCCGAGGCCCTGGAAGCCTCGCAGAAGTACGCCGCCGAGAGCGGCGCGCTGGAGTCCCACGCCTACGACCATCCGCTCATCGCGGCGGGGGCGGGGACCTTGATGGAGGAGATCGTCGCGGCGCTCCCCGGCCTGGACACGGTGGTCGTCGCGGTCGGGGGCGGCGGGCTGTTCGCCGGGGTCGCGGCGTCCGCGCTGGAGCACGGGGTGCGCGTGGTGGCGGTGGAGCCCGAGGGGTCGTGCGCGCTGCATGCGGCCGTCGCGGCCGGCGAGGTGGTGGACGTACCCGTCCGCTCCGTCGCGGCGGACTCCCTGGGCGCGCGCCGGGCCTCCCGCACGGCCCTGGAGTGGGCGCTGCAGGACGGCGTACGCTCCGTCCTCGTCCCCGACGAGGCGATCGTCGCGGCCCGCCGCACGCTGTGGGACCACCGCCGCCTGGCCGTCGAGCACGGCTCCGCGACCGCCCTCGCCGCCCTCACCTCCGGCGCCCACCGGCCCGCCCCCGGCGAGCGCGTCGCCGTCATCGTCTGCGGGGCGAACACGGATCCGTCCGACCTGGTGCGCGCTTCCTGAGGGTCCGTCCGACGCCATGTCACGGGCCTGGCGTCCGCCGTCCCGGGGCGGTTGAATGCCGCGGTGACGAACGACATGCACACGACGGACCCCGGCGCGGCCGGGCGAGCCGGCGACGGCGTACGCGCCGTGGAGTCCACCTGGACGCCGAGCAGGGACGACATCGCCGAGGTGCTCGGCGCGCAGCGGCGCCGCTTCGAGCTCTGGCGGGGCCCGCTGTGCTCGGCCACCGTCACGGTGGCGGTGATCGCCGGACTGCGGGAGTTCGCTCCCGGTGCGGCCGACATCGTCGCGCTGGCCGCCGCCGGCGGCGTGGGAACGCTGACCTGGCTCGTTGCCGGAGTGCTCGACCGGAGGCGCCAACTGCGGAACGTGACCGCACACGCCCGCGCCCAGGGCGAGTGCACCATGCGTGTGGACGACGACGGCGTCCGCACCGACTCCGCCCTCACCGAGTTCAAGGTGCCCTGGACGTCGCTCACCCACTACGTCGAGACGCCGCGGCTCTTCCTGCTGGTCCACGACGACGGCATGGGCAGCATGAGCCTGCTGCCGAAGCGGGGCGGGGACGGCGTAGCGGAGGCGGAGGTGGAGACGGAAGGGCTGCGCGCGATCGTGAACCGGCACCTCGCGCCGCGGCCGCGCGAAGTCAGCGGTGCCCGGCCGGAAGGTGCTCGGCGCGGGCGGCGTGGATGAGGGCGCGCAGCGCCTCGTAGTAGACCCCGTGGTCGACCAGGACGGGAAGGACGGCGTTCATCGCCCCGGTCAGCGTGGGGAAGTCCTCGGGGTCGAGTGCGGCCAGGGCCGCACGGGCGGAGGTGACGGCCTTCTTCTCGTCCCGGTGGTCGCCGAAGGCGACGGCGCCGAGGGTGAGCAGGTAGAGCCTGCGGTAGACGCGGATGGCCGTGTCCGAGTCCATGCCGGCGGCGACGCTGTGCGCCATCTGCGGCTCTACGAGCCGGCCCAGCATCTGCGGGCCCAGCCAGGAACGCCCGGCGCGCAGCGCCACCAGCCCGGGGTGCCGGCTGAGCAGGCGGTACAGGCCGGTGAAGCGGGTCTCCGTCGCGTCGGCCCAGTCGCCCTCCGGGGGCACCAGCGGCAGCGACGCGGCGACGTGGTCGGCGCAGGCGCTCAGCAGCCCGTCGAAGTCGCCGCAGCGCCGGAAGACGGTGGCGTGGGAGACGCCGAGGCGCTGGGCCACCGCGCGGAAACTGAGCCCCGCGGGACCGTCCTCGTCGATGACGGCGAGTGCCGTCTCCGCGACGGTGTCCAGGGTCGGCTGCTCGGCGGCCGCCGCCTGCTTCCTCTTCACGCGCCACAGCGTATCGAGGGGTGTGTCAGACGGTGACGACGTCGAAGCGGATCTTTCCGCGCGGCTCCCCGTTGACCTGCAGTTCGAGGGCGTGCTCGCCGGGGTGGAAGACCCGGGTGCTGATCGGCTTGAACGAGCGCGTGCCGGTGTGCTCGCTGCGCTCCCCCGGCTGGAGGGTGCGGGTCGTCAGCTTGTAGACCTTGGGCGCCGTGCTGCCGTTCGCCTTCCGGTAGTGCACGACGTAGTCGACGACGAGGCGGAGCGGCTTGTCGCCGTGGTTCTGCAGGGTGAAGGCGAAGCGCAGTTCACCGCCGACCGCGACGACGGACCGGGGCACGGACGGCCCTTCGACGGTCAGGCCCGTGGCCGGCTCGAATCCCAGCAGCGCCAGCGCTCCCTGGTCGCCGCGCTTGACCGCGGTGCGCAGCGCGTGCCGGACGACCCGGGGCGTGTGCGCGTCGGGGGCCGCCGACCACCCGCGGGCCGTCTCGACGGCCAGGTCCGCGCGGGCGTGGCTGATGTCGTTGACGTGGTTGGCGACGGACCTGCGGACGTACTCCGAGGGGTCCTTGTAGAGCGCGCCCAGGATCGGCAGGGTGGCCTCGGGCCGGGCGAGGATCGCCGGTACGCGCACCGCCCACGGCAGGCGGGGGCGGGTTCCCTCACTGGCCAGGCGGCGTACGTGCTCGTCCGGGTGCCCGGTCCACCCGGTGACGACGGCGAGCGCCCGGTCGAGGTCGGCGTTGAGCATGCGGCGGATGGCGAACTCGGCGGTCAGGCGCGGCGTCAGGTCCGCCAGCAGGTGGAGCCCGTCCTCGAAGGCCGTGCCCTCGGACGTGCCGGAGGCCAGGGCGGCCACGGCCTCGGTGACCGGCCAGATCATCCAGCCGGTGAAACGCGGATCGGGCAGCGCGGCCCGTACGACGGCCTCCAGGGCCGCCGGGTCGGCCGGGCCGGAGGCGAGCATCGCGTCCCGGACGAGGTCGCTGCGCTCGCGCAGCGCCAGGCCGTGCAGCGCCGGCAGGGTGTCGCGCACCGCGGCGGCCATCGGTGCCGGGCCGGCCGCCGCCAGACAGTCGGCGAGTCCGGCGACGGCGGCGGGGCCGAGCAGTTCGTCCGCGGTGGGCACGGGGCCTCTTCCTCCGGTTCCTGTGGTTCCTGTCGCGGGTCAGTCGCGGTCGCGGTCGGCGTAGCGGGCCCGCATGAGCTCGCTCGCGGCGGGGCCCGCCGCGTAGACGAAGGCCTCGCTGTCGTCGAGCCGCCGGCCCGTCGTGGCGTCGACCACGACCGGCTCGACCTCCTCACCCGTCTCCGCGTCGACCAGGATCATGCTGCGCTGCTCCGGCGCGAGGCGGGAGTTGCCCCATGCGGCGAGTGCAACGACGACCGGGCGCAGTGAGCGGCCGAGGTCGGTGAGCAGGTACTCGTAGCGGGTCGGCTGGGTCTGGTACGGCCGCCGTTCCAGAAGCCCGTCCGCGACGAGGGTCTTCAAGCGGGTGGTGAGCATGCTCGACGAGATGCCGAGGTTCTCCTGGAACTGGTCGAAGCGGGTGTACCCGTCGAAGGCGTCGTGCAGGATGAGCAGCGTCCACCACTCGCCGACGTGCCCGACGGTCGTCGACAGCGGGCACTCGCGGTCCTCCAGCCGGATGCGGCTCACCATCTCGACCACCTCCGTGCGATCGGTGCCAGGGTCTGCGAACGTCGTCACTTTCATGTTAGCAGCAACCCGGGCACCGCCTGTCCGGCCCGGCGGTCAGACCTCGATCACCAAGCCTGCGATGAGGCCGTCGCGCAGGGTGAACCGGTAGCGCAGGTCGACGGTGCCGCCGGGGAAGTCCCCCTCCAGGTGCTGGAGGGCGACGTAGTGGTGCGCGTCCGCGCGCTCCGCGCCGGTCAGTTCCGTGGTGTAGGTGTACTCGCTCGCCGCGGTCTCCAGCCATTCGCCGATCGCGGCCGTGCCCTGCCGCGTCGCACCCTCGTCGGTCACGACCGCGTCGGCGGTGAACGCCGAGACGGCGGTGGCGGCGTCGCGGACGCGGTGGGCGGCCAGGTAGCGGGTGATCACCTCGGGGAGGCCGGTGGCGGGGATGGGCTGCGGGCCGGTGGTGTTCATCGTGTCCTCCAGGGGTCGTTGAGGGGGGTGGGGGCGGGTCAGAGCGTGGGGACGGTGCCGCCGTCGATGACGTGCTCGGCACCGACGATGGCCGACGCGCGGTCGGAGACGAGGAAGGCCACCAGCTCGGCGACCTCCTCGGGTTCGCTGGGGCGGCCGAGGGGGATGCCGCCGAGGGAGTCCATCAGGCGGCCGAGGGCGGCCTCGGTCGTGACGCCCGCCTCACGGGCGATGCGGTCGACGAGGGCGTCGGCGGCCGCCGTCCGGACGAAGCCCGGCGAGACGGTGTTGACGCGGACGCCGTGCGGGGCGACCTCGTTGGCCAGTCCCTTGCTGTAGGTCGCCAGGGCGGCCTTGGCCGCGGCGTACGCGAGGGTGCCGTTCCACAGCGGCATCCGGCGCTGGATCGAGGTGACGTGGACGATGGCGCCCCGGCCGGCACCGATCATGCCGGGGAGGAGGCCGCGGTCGAGGCGGACGGCGGCGAGGAGGTTGGTGTTCAGCTCCTTCGCCCAGTCGTCCTCGCCCAGTGCCGCGAATCCCCCGGCGGGCGCCTCGGAGTGACCGAGGTTGTTGACGAGGATGTCCACCCCGCCCACCCGGTCGGCCACCTCCCTCACGACGGCGGCGGCACCCTCGGGGGTGGTCAGATCGGCCGCGACGAAGGTCTTCGGGTCGGCGTCCTCCGGCTCGTGCCGGGCCGTCACCAGGACGGTCGCACCGGCCTCGGCCAGCCTGCGGGCGACGGCCGCGCCGACGCCTTTGGTGCCTCCGGTGACCAGCGCGCGGCGGCCGGCAAGGGATTCGTTCAGGGCGATGCTCACACTGCGCTCCGGGGTTACTGCTAGAACAGAAGTTATGACTTCGACCTTAGCACCTACTCGCGACACCGCCACCCCGTCACCCTCGCCCCCGGCGTCGGGCCCGCCGTGACCGCGGCTCGGTACGGTGCCCCGGTGTGCTACTACGCCATGACCCACTACAAGCTGCACTACGCGTGTGTCCCATGCCGTGTCAGCTTCAAACGGCACGCGGATCCGTTGCGGCAGCACCTGTGCCCGAACTGCGCCGGGCCCCTCGTCTGCGCCGGTCACGACTTCGCGCCGCCTCCCAGGCGTGACCTCCGCGGGTGGTCCGTGGTGGCCGCGGTGCTGGGAGAAGGGCTGCGCTACGAAGGGCGTTCGGCCTGCGGATGCGGCAAGGAACCCGGGTACCGCCCGCGGACACGCGCCGAACTGCGGCAACGTCGGATCGTCGCCGCACGGTACGGGCTGCCGCTGTCCGAGACGCTGTCCCGACCGGACCATCTGACCCCGCCGGGCTGACCCGCCTCGCACGTCGCTGTGTCCGGCGGCGTCCGCCGCGGGCGGAGAGCCCGCGGCCGTACGGCCGAACGACCGGGGACGGGTCGACAGCGCGCCGGTCGGGAAGGCACGGTTGCCCCATGGCGACTCTCGGACTGATCGGCAGCGGCAACATCGGCGGCACGCTCGCCCGGCTGGCGGTCGACGCCGGCCTCGACGTGGTGCTGAGCAACTCCAGGGATCCGCAGACGCTCTCCGGCCTCGTCGCGGAACTCGGCCCGCGGGCCCGCGCCGCCACCCCCGCGGAGGCTGCCGGGGCCGGCGACTGGGTGGTGGTCACCGTCCCGCTGAAGGCCGTCCCCCAGGTCCCGCACGCCCCGCTCGTCGGCAAGACCGTCATCGACACCGGCAACTACTACCCGGAGCGAGACGGGCGGATCCCGCAGCTCGACACCGGGGAGCTGACCGAGAGCGAGCTGCTGCAGCGGCACCTGACGGACGCTCACGTGGTGAAGGCCTTCAACAACATCTTCTTCCGTCACCTCGCCGTCCTCGCCCGCCCCGCCGGAGCGCCGGACCGCAGCGCCCTGCCCGTCGCCGGCGACGACGCGGCCGCGAAGAACGCCGTCACCGCGCTGCTCGACACCCTCGGCTACGACACCGTGGACGTCGGCCCGCTCGCCGAGGGCCGGCGTTTCCAGCCCGGCACCCCCGCCTACGGGACGCCCTACCTCAAGGACCCGCACGCCCGGCTCTGGGAGGACCCGGGGAGCCCGGCCGGCCTCGCCGAACTGCGCCGGGCGCTCGACGCCGTGTAGCGCACCGCGCGCTACTCTCCCGGACGGATCTCACGGGATTTGTGTTGTCCCGGCTCGGCCGGGCCGTCTCCTGTACGTGGAGGCGTCGCGGCCGCCGGGCGGCCGCGCGTGGACAGCGAGACCAAGAGGGAAGAGTGGGGCCACATGCGCAAGACGCACCGGAGCGGACCCGGCGCCGGGGTGGTGGCGGCGGCACGCTCGGGCGACCGGCAGGCCCTCGACCGGCTGGTGGCCGAGTGCCTGCCGCTGGTCTACAACATCGTCGGACGGGCGCTGAACGGCCATGCCGACGTGGACGACGTCGTACAGGAGACGCTGTTGCGCATGGTGCGGGGGCTGTCGGAGCTGCGGGACCCGTCGGCGTTCCGGTCCTGGCTGGTGGCGATCACGATCCGGCAGGTCCGCGACCGTGAGCGGGACCGTGCCGTGGCGCGGCACCGCAGCGCCGTACTGGAGGACGCCGAGCGCATACCGGACCCGGCCCTGGACTTCGCCGGGCTGACGATCCTGCGCCTCGGGCTCACCGAGCAGCGCCGCGAGGTCGCGGAGGCCACCCGGTGGCTCGACGAGGACGACCGTGAGCTGCTGTCGCTGTGGTGGCTGGAGGAGACCGGGGAACTGGACCGGGCCGAACTGGCCTCCGCGCTGGGCCTGTCGGACCGCCACGCGGCGGTGCGGGTGCAGCGCATGAAGAAGCAGATGGAGGCCTCCCGCGTCGTCGTGCGGGCGCTGGGCGCGACACCCGGCTGCGGCGAACTGCGGGCGACGGCCGCCACCTGGGACGGCGTGCCGAGTCCGCTGTGGCGCAAGCGGTTCGCGCGGCACATCCGGGGATGCGGTGTCTGCGGCGGGATGGAGGAGGGGCTGCTCCCCATGGACCGGCTGCTCAGCGGGCTGCCGCTGCTCGCGGTGCCCCCGGCGCTCGATCCGGGGCGGGTCGTCGCCGCCGTGACCGGGGACGGCGTGACCGGGGACGGCGTGACCGGGCACGCCGCCACCGGCCCGGCGCCGGTGCCCCGCCCGGCCGGACGCGGCGCCCACCGGGCCGCCGGCCGGGCGACGTCACGCGGACTGCGGACCCCCGTCCTCGGCGCGGCGGCCGTCGCGGCGGTGGTGGCCACGGCCCTGGTGGCCGCCCACCTCATGAGCGGTCCGTCGACGGCGCCCGAGGCGGACGCGCTGCCGGCGGCCTCCGCACCGGCCGCCACGGCGACGGCCACGCCCTCGCACCGCTCCCCCAGCCCGTCCCCCTCGCCGAGCCCGTCCAAGAAGGCCACGAAGAAGCACTCGTCACCGAAGCCGACCCGGCAGGCCCCCGCGGTACGGGTCGCCTCGTCCGGCAAGAAGGGCGTCGGCGTGTGGACCTTCCCCGGGGTGGGCAAGGCCCTCGCCTCGTCCGGTGCGAGCTGGTACTACACCTGGTCCACGGGCCACCAGGACGTCGCCTCGCCGCCGTCGGGCCGTTTCGTGCCCATGATCTGGGGGCCCGCATCCGTCACCGCGGACTCCCTTGCCCAGGCGAAGGCGCAGGGCCCCTACCTGCTCGGCTTCAACGAGCCCGACATGGCGCAGCAGTCGAACATGTCGGTGGAGCAGGCCCTGACCCTGTGGCCGCGCCTGATGGACGCCGGCCGGATCCTCGGCAGCCCGGCCGTCGCCACGAACGGCGCCACCGCCGGCGGCTGGCTCGACCGCTTCATGTCGGGCGCCGAGGCGAAGGGCTACCGCGTCGACTTCATCACGCTCCACTGGTACGGCGGCGACTTCCGCACCGCGGAGGCCGTGTCGCAGCTGACGTCCTATCTGGAGGCGGTCCACCAGCGCTACCACAAGCCGATCTGGCTCACCGAGTACGCGCTCATCGACTTCTCCCACGGCACCCGCTTCCCCACCGCCGACCAGCAGGCCGCCTTCGTCACCGCCTCCACCAAGGCCCTGGAGGGCCTGCCCTACGTGCAGCGCTACGCCTGGTTCGGCCTCGGCGCCGACCCGGCCCGGCCCAGCAGCGGCCTGTTCACCGACGGCACGCGCACGACCCCCGCGGGCCGCGCCTTCCAGGCGGCCGGCTGACCACGCGCAGCTGAAGGCCGCGCCGGCGACCAGGGGGGGTGGGTAGTCGCGGGCGCGGCCGTACTGCTCGGGTTCCCGGGCGGGGCCAGTTCATGCAGCCGGTTCCGAAAAAGGGAACCTCCGCCCGGGAGAAGGCCGTTGGGGAACCGGAGGGATGGGGCATGAGGACACGTCAGAAGGATCGCGACGTTCCCGGGCCGGAAGCGGCGTGGAGCGAGGTCGCGCCGGGGCTCTGGATGGGCGGCCACTACTGGACCGATCCGCGGGGCGAGCTGCAAGCGGCCGTGGTGGGCGGCGAGTTCGACCTCGTCGTCAGTCTGTTCACGCGCTCCGGGCACGGCCCGGCGCCCGGCGTCGAGCACATCGTGGCCGAGATCCCGGACGGCCCGCTCTCCCCGGGGCAGATCGAGGCGGTCCAGCGGCTCGCCCGCACGGTCGCCGGCGCCGTGCGGGACGGACGCCGCACCCTGGTGCGCTGTCACTCCGGGTACAACCGCTCCGGGCTCGTCGTGGCGCAGGCGCTCGTCGAGAGCGGCCACGAGGTGGGCGCCGCCGTCGCGCTCGTCCGGGAGCGGCGCTCGCCGTGGGCGCTGAACAACGGGACCTTCGTGGAGTACCTCACCGCGAGCCTGGATGTGGCACGCCTGCTGACGGGCCTGGAGCCCACGCCCGGATGACCGCCGCGCCCGCTCCCGGCTCCGGTGGCGGGGCCCGCGGTACCGCGCCTTACTGGGAGGTATGCAGGCCACGACCCGTTCTCCCTCCCCCCGGCGTGACGGCGCGCCTCCCCGCGGCCCGGTGATCCCGTGACGGCCCGCAACGGTTTCGGGCCCGCGCACGGGGTTCTGTGCGGGGCGGCCGCGGGCGCGGCGGGCACGACGGCGCTCAACACCGTGGGCTACCTGGACATGCTGCTGCGCGGCCGCGGCCCCAGCTCCGCACCGGCGACGACTGTCGAGCGACTCTCCGAGACCGCACACGTGCCGATCCCCGGCGACGCGGACGCCCGCCACAACCGCATCTCGTCCCTGGGCGCCCTCACCGGCATCGTGGCCGGGGCGGGCATGGGCGCGACGCTGGGGCTCGCCCTGGGCTGCGGCTGGCGGCCCGCGACCGTCGTGCTGACGGCGACGGCTACCGTGGGCGCGCTGATCGGCACCAACGGCCCGATGACCGTGCTGCGCGTGACCGATCCGCGCACCTGGTCGCGTTCGGACTGGATCTCCGACATCGTGCCGCACGTGGCGTACGCGCTGGTGACCACGGCCGTCCTCACGGGGCTCCGGGCGGGACGCGTACGTACTCCGCGATGAGCGCGAGCAGCGCCGTGAGCGCGGCGCCGGGCCGGCGCACCGAGGAGTAGGCGACCCCCAGCGACCACTCGAGGGGCCCGCCCGCGACGGGGCGCACGCGCACGCCCGGGTCGTCCGCGGCAACCGCGAAGGACGGCATGACGGCCACGCCGAGGCCCTGCCGGACGTAGTCGGCGGTCATGGTGATGTCGGTGACCTCGATGACCACGAAGCGCTCCAGGCCCGCGGCGGCGAACGCCCGGTCGACGACCAGGCGGTTCCCGAAGCCCACGGGCGAGTCGATGAAGTGCTCGCCCGCCAGGTCGGCGAGGTCCACCGAGGATCCGGCACCGGCCGGGTGGCCGGCGGGCAGGACCGCCGTGAGCGGCACCGTGGCCAGCGACCGGACGGTCAGCCCGGCCGGCGGCCTGCCGGGCAGCGAGACGAACGCGACGTCCAGCTCGCCGTCGACGAGGCCCTGGACGAGGCCCGCGGTACCGCCGATCGACGCGCTGAGCCGGATGCCGACCCGGGGATGGTCGGCGTGGAAGCGGCCGAAGAGCCCCGGCAGGTCGATGAGGGCGATGGAGGTCATCGTGCCGACGCGTACGGTGCCGCGCAGCCCACCGGCGACCTGGCCGACGGCGTCCCGGGCCGCCTGCGCGGCGGCCAGCGTCGCCCGGGCCTCGGGGAGCAGCGCCTCCCCCGCGGCGGTGAGGGCGACCTGCTTGGAGGTGCGCTCGAACAGCGGCGCCCCCAGCTCGCGCTCCAGAGCGCGGACGGCGGCCGACACCCCGGACTGCACGACGTGCAGCCGGCGGGCGGCTCGCGTGAAGTTCAGCTCCTCGGTGACGGCGAGGAAGTACTCGAGGTGACGGAGCTCCATGACTGACCATCCATCAGACGGATCGATGCGAGCACAATTCATCGTTGGACGTGATCCTAGCGCGCGACCCACTCTTTGAGGGTTCAATCATTTCGTCCGCTCAGGAGAAGATGTGTCCCCCCAGACGGCCACCGCAGGGCGCGCCACCAGGTCCGCCTCCCACGCCGGCGCCACCGCCCGTCCTCCCTTCCGTTCCGCCCGCCGGAGCCCCCTCGGGCACGGCCCCGGCTTCTGGGTCATCGCCTTCGCCTTCCTCACGGCCATGGCCTTCACCGCCGTCCCGGCCCCGTTGTGGGCGCTCTACCAGGCCCGCGAGGGCTTCTCGACCTTCATGGTCACGGTCGTCTTCGCCGCCTACGCGGTCGGGGTCGTCGTGAGCCTGTTCCTCGCCGGGCACGTCTCCGACCGGTTCGGCCGGCGCCGCGTCCTGCTGCCCGCCGTGATCGTCGAGGCCCTCGCGGCGGTGATGTTCCTGACGTCCACCTCGCTCGGGGTCGTGATCGCCGCCCGCGTCGTCTCCGGCCTGGGCGTCGGGATGATCACGGCCACCGCCACCGCGCACCTGTCGGAACTGCACACCACCGCACGGCCGCACGCCGGGCGGGGCCGCTCCGACCTGATCTCGACCACCGCCAACATGGGCGGCTTCGCCGTGGGCCCGCTGGTCTCCGGACTGCTCGCCCAGTACGCGGACGCGCCGCTGCGCACCCCCTACCTGGTCTTCCTGGCGCTGCTGCTGCTCGCCGCCGTGGGGGTGGCACTCGTGCCGGAGACCGTGGAACCCGCCGAGGAGCCCCCCGCCTACCGGCCGCAGCGCGTCACGGTCCCCCCGGCGGCGCGCCCGGCGTTCTTCGCCGCCTGCGGGGCGACGCTGGCGGCCTTCGCGGTGCTGGGCCTGTTCACGTCGGTGGGGCCCGCGTTCGTCGCCGGTACGCTGCACCACCCGTCGCGCGCGCTGGCCGGTCTGGTGCCGTTCCTGGACTTCGGTTGCGCGGCCGGGGCGCAGGCGCTGCTGCTGCGGGTCGGCGCCCGGCGTCAGCTCGCGACCGGCCTCGCCGCGATGGTGACCGGGCTGGCCGCGGTGACCACGGCCGTGTGGCTGCCGAGCTTCGGCCTGTTCCTGGCCGGCGGCATGGCCGCCGGCGCCGGTGCCGGAGTGCTCTTCAAGGGCACCGTGTCCACGGTGGTCTCCCTCGCGGAGCCGCGCCGTCGCGGCGAGGCCCTGGCGGGCCTGTTCCTGGCCGCGTACATCGGCCTGGCGGTGCCGGTCCTCGGGCTCGGCGTCGGCACGCTGTACGTCTCGCAGCGGCTGGCGCTCCTCGGGTTCGCGGCCGCGCTCATCGCGATCTGCGCGGCCGTCAGCCGCCGTCTCCTGCGCCGCTGAGGCCGGGCGTCCGCACGGCACGAACGCCGGGCGGCACGGGATTCAGGCAGGTGTCGCCGAGGGTTCCCCGTGCTCTGCCCGGCGTTCACCCGGGCGGAGGAGCGTGCCGGGGTCCGTGCACGCACCACCCGTTCAGGAGAGCCGCCGTGTGCCAGCCTGGATCCTGTGAACACCGTCACGAACCGTTCCCGACCCCGCACGAGGCGGGCGAAGGAACGCCCGGACCTGGCCGCCGGTCCCTGCTGATGGCCGACGGGATCGCCGGCGCGGCGGGCGTCCCGACGCTCGCGCCCATGGCCTTCGCCGAGGCCGCCGAGTCCGGTACGCCCGAGGGCGGCGAGGTCACCAAGGTGATCACCGGTCATCTCGCCTCCGGGGTGGCCGACTTCGTGTACCTGCCGGTCGAGGTGCCCCGCGGGGTCAACCAGATCTCGGTCTCCTACACCTACGACGAACCGCCCGTGCCGGCCGGAACGCCGGGCAACTCCTGCGACATCGGCCTCTTCGACGAGCGCGGCACCGCGCTGGGCGGCCGCGGCTTCCGGGGCTGGTCGGGGGGTGCGCGCGCCGCGTTCGTCGTCAACAGCGACAGCACCACGCCCGGTTACCTGCCGGGGCCGGTGAACCACGGGACATGGCACATCGTGCTGGGCCCCTACCAGGTCGCCCCGCAGGGCATGGAGTACTCGGTCAGCGTGACCCTGCGGTACGGCGCGCCCGGGGCGCCCTTCGTGCCGTCCTACCCCGCCGAGCGAGCCAAGGGCCGCGGCAGGGCCTGGTACCGGGGTGACGCGCACCTGCACACCGTGCACTCCGACGGCCGGCGGCTGCCGTCGGAGGTGGCGGCCGGGGCGCGCGAGGCGGGGCTGGACTTCATCGTCTCCACCGACCACAACACCTCCTCGGCGCACGGGGTGTGGGGCCCATACGCCGGGCCCGACCTGCTGATCGTCACCGGCGAGGAGGTCACCACCCGCAACGGCCACTGGCTGGCGCTGGGCCTGGAGCCGGGCGCGTGGATCGACTGGCGCTACCGGGCCCGTGACGACGCGTTCTCCCGCTTCGCCCACCAGGTCCACCGTCAGGGCGGGCTGGTCGTACCGGCCCACCCCTACTGCCCCTACGTGGCCTGCCAGTGGAAGTTCGGCTACGCGGACGCCGACGCCGTCGAGGTGTGGAACGGCCCGTGGACCTACGACGACGAGTCGGCGGTCGACACCTGGGACGCCATGCTCGGCACCGCGATGCGCACCGGCAACGACTGGCTGCCGGCCGTCGGCAACAGCGACGCCCACGGCGCCCCGCAGGTGATCGGCCTGCCGCAGACGGTGGTGTACGCGGAGGACCTCGACCGCGGGGCCGTGCTGAACGGCATCCGCGAGGGCCGGACGTACGTCGCCGAGTCCGCCGCGGTGGCCCTCGCCTTCACCGCCACCGGCGGCGGCCGCCGGGCCGGGATCGCGGAGGCGCTGCGGCTCCGCGCGGACACGCCGGTCGACGTGCGCCTCGAGGTCTCCGGCGTCCCGGACGGCACCGTCCGGTTCATCACGGACGAGGGCCAGACGCATCAGGAGTCGCTGGACGCGAGCGGGTCGGGCACCGTCGTCTGGCGCACCACCGCCTCGCTCGCCGCGTACGTACGGGCCGAGGTGCGTCACCCCAGGGCCGACGGCACACCGGGCAGGGGCAACACGACGGGCCGGGACCTGCAGTGGGGCCCGATGGCCGCGCTCACCAACCCGATCATCCTGCGCCTCAGGGACTGACGGAGCAGGTGGGCGGCGGACGCGAGGCGGTGTCCTACGCTCGCGCCATGACGATCACGTACGAGTGGCGGGGCGAGTTCGGCAACGCGGCCGTCAACGCGCTCCACGCGGAAGGATTCGGCGATCGGGGTGCGGACGTCGACTGGCTGACCCGGGTGCACCGCCACAGTCTCGGCTGGGTGTGCGCACGTCGGGAAGGGGAACTCGTCGGCTTCGTCAACGTCGCCTGGGACGGGGGCGTCCACGCGTTCGTGCTGGACACGGTGGTCGCACCGCGCTCCCGCCGCTCGGGGATCGGCGCCGGGCTCGTCGCCGAGGCGGGACGGCGGGCCCGCGCGGCGGGATGCTCATGGCTGCACGTCGACTTCGAGGACGGGCTGCGGGAGTTCTACCTCGACGCCTGCGGGTTCAGGCCGACGAGCGCGGGCCTCATCGCGCTCTGACGCGGCGATCCGGCTCAGAACCCGGGAAAGAGCGCGCGCAGGTCGTCCAAGGTGATGCCGTCGCGCACGGTCACACCGTCCTGGGGGCGGTTGCGGCCGTAGACCAGGCGGAGCACGGCCTCGGAGGGCCCGGACACCGCTCCCGAGGTCTCGGCCCCCTCGCAGGGGAGGATGTGCAGCTCGGATCCGAGGGTGAGGCACAGGACGCGCTCGGGGTCGGTGAACTCCATCGCGATCTGGCGCGGACCGAGCCGGGTGAGGGTGTCCCCGTCGCGGCTGCGCGAGGCGACCATGTCGATGCGGTCCCACAGCAGCGCCACTTCCGGGGCGGGGATGGTGGCGGCCTCGTCGAGGCCCACCGCCGCGTCCCAGGTGTGCACGGACTGCTCGGACAGCCAGTAGCCGGTGAAGTCCGTGAAGCCCACCGGCCCGGTGAAGTACGGCACCGTCACCGCCGCGCGCGCCCCCTCGTCGAGGGAGTCCAGCAGCCCCAGCAGCGCGGATTCCGCCTCCTGCCAGGCATCGCGCTGCGCCGTCGGCTTCAGGGGGATCCACTGCTCGAAGACGTCGGCGATCTCCTCCCGGGAGGGCCTGGTGAGGTCCCCGGTGAGACCGCGGCGCAGAGCCGCCGCGCACAACTCGGCGCCCGTGCCGAGGTGGACCAGCACCTGCGCGAGGCTCCAGCCGTCGGCGAACGACGGAAGGAGCAGCTGCTCACCGGTGAGGCCGCCGACCGTGGCGCCCAGGCGCCGTGAGGCCGTGTGCATCGCCGCGAGTCGGACGTCGCTGGTGTCCATGGTCCCTCCTCCTCACGGGGGCGCTCCGTACGGCAGGGAGGACGTGCGTCCCCTCGTCCCAGACAACCTCGCGCTCCGCCCGATCCCAAGCGGGCCGCCATGCGCGCCCCCGAAGGACGTCATAAGCGGCGCTTCTGCCGGTGCACCGGGGTACGCGGGAGACGGGCCGCGGGTCTGCTCACGGCCGCTCCTGGTGTGCGCGACGGCGGCCGCCTGCGAGCGGGGCCGATGCGGGGGCGGCACCGCCGGGACACGGTCACGGTCGGCACAGGGCGGGCGGTCCTCACCGTCACGGTGATCCCGGCATCCCCGGCCTGCGGGCGGGCGAGCACACCGTGACCGGCACCGATCCGATCGGCAGAACAGCGCTGCCGGAGCACCTCGTCATCGCCGGCGGCGGCTGTCCGGGGCCGGGGGGACGACGACGTGGCGACCGTCGTCCGCCCTGGCCGTGGGTGGCCGCGCGCCGGCCGCCCGCGGACCGGGCCTGGAGGCCGCGGGTGTACGGGCGGCGGAACACGGCGCGGTCGTGGTCGACGGGCACCCGCGCACCGGCCGCCCGCACGCCTTCGGCCTCGGCGACGTCGACGGTGCCCGCAGTTCACCCGCGTCTCCCTCGACGGGGGCCCTCAACGACGGCCTGGCGACGGTCGTCCGATCCGACGACCGGCGCGGAGGGAACTGGCGGCCCGCCGCGTTCACAAGGTCGCGTCGAGGTCCTCGGCGTAGTACGCGACGGCCCCCCGGTAGCGCGCGATGTCCGGGTCGGTGCTGCTGTCCGCCAGCAGCGTCAGCAGGATGCGCATGGCCTCGCGGTGTCCGCCGGTGTTGTACAGGGCCATCGCCAGGAAGGTCCGCAGCGCGCCGTCGTGGGGGAAGTCGATCAGGGCCACGCGCAGCAGCCGGACCGCCTCGTCGTAGCGGCCGAGGATCCGGTAGGTGCTGCCCAGGCCCAGCAGCGCGCCGCGCCGGTCGTCCTCGGACAGCCCCGCCCCGCGCAGGGCCAGCTCGTAGAAGGGCACCGCCTCCGCCTCCAGGCCCAGCACGTCGTGCGCCCACGCCGCCTGGTAGGCCACCTGCCCGTCCCCCGGGAACCGCTCCGCGAGGGCGACCAGCTGCTGTCTGGCCGCCTCCGCCTCCCCACGCTCACGCAGCCCCACCGCGGCCGCCAGCAGTTCGTCCCGCCCCTGATCGTTCTCGTTCATGCGCACATCCTGGCAGTCCCGCGCCCCCCTCGTGCACGACCCCGGCACAGTGACGACCTGGCGGAATACGCCCGTTGCCGACCGGTTGCCTCGCTTGCGAGGCCATGTTCCGGAAAGCCCGACTCCGGTTCACCTGAAGTGGTTTGATACCTCGCAGGACGTCGGCGGAGGGGCCGGCCACCCGGCGCACGCTCGGCGGGGACCGGGGCGCGTGCCGGAACGGCGACACGTTCACGGGTGACGCCGGCTCTGATGTAACGTCCTGCTTCCGCCGCGCGCGTGACCCGCGCACGGCCCGTTCCCAACAGGGGGGAATCCCATGACCAAGCACGTCCGCATCGGCGTGGCCGCGTTCGCCGCGGCCTGTGCCGCCGCCGTCCTCATACCGACCCAGGCGCACGCCGCCGAGTACAGCTCGGCCCTCAAGATCCGCGGGGCGCAGTACGACGCGCCCGGGCGGGACTCCAACAGCTGCTCCTCCGGCAACACCCGCGCGGAGTACCTGACGATCAAGAACTACTCGGCCTCGGCGACGGTCAACCTCAAGGGCTACGTCGTCAAGGACGCCACGGGCAACCGCTTCGCCTTCACCGCGAACCACTACCTCCAGCCCGGGGACTTCGTGAAGCTGCGCGGCGGCAACGGCACGGACTCGGACAAGAACAACGTGGTCTACCGCGACAACTGCAACTTCCTGTGGAACAACGACCGCGACACGATCTACCTCTACAAGCCCTCCGGCGGCCGCTCGGACGTCCACGCGTACACCAAGCGCGGCTCCGACGCGGACGGCGACGGCTACATCCGCTTCCACAGCTGAGGCGCGGCCGGCCCCGCCCCGGACGCCCGCCCCGCCGCGGTTCCGCTCAGGCGGCCGCGGCGCCGGGGATGGGCACGGGGCGGGGGTGGTGCAGGCGCAGGCGATGGACCCGGCCCGCGGAGTCGTGGGTCATCACCCAGGCGACGGTGGGCGGGCAGTGGTCCGGATTCTCCGGCGGGTTGACGATGTCCATCTCCCAGACCGTCAGCGAGCGCCCGGCGACGGCGTGCGCGAGTCTCTGGCGCACCCCGGCGGTCAGGTCGCATTCCATGCCGCGGATCAGCAGGCCGCTGTCCCCCACCCGCTCCTTGCCGCTGAGCAGGGCGACCTCGGGGGACCAGCGTTCCCGCAGGAGGTCGGCGAAGTGGCCGCGTTCGGCCGCCGCCAGGGTCTCGCGGGCCTCGGTCCTGCTGGCCCTGGTGCGCCGGGCGGTGTCGTCGTGGGCGCCGTCGGCGGTGGCCGCGAGCGCCTGGGCGAGCTTCGCCCGGGCCTGGCTGAGCCGGCTGCGGACGGTGCCGACGGGTATCCCGCAGGCCGAGGCGATCTGCTCGTACGAGCTGACGCCGGTGGTGAAGTGGCGCAGCACGAGCGGCAGCCGCAGCGCCGGGGAGAGCCGCTCGACGGCCTCCCAGATCCAGTCCCGCAGCGCGTTGTCCTCCAGCCACCGCTCGGGGCCGGAGTCCGCAGCGCGCAGGACGAGGTCGTCGAGCGGCCCGGACGGTACCGTGCCGCGCAGCAGCGAACGGGCGCCGTTGCGGACGACCATCCGCAGCCACGGCCCGACCGCCGCGGGGTCGCGGACGTCGCCCACGCGGCGCAGCGCGGTCAGCGCGGCGTCCTGCAGCACGTCGTCCACGTCGGGCCCCGGGCCCAGGATGCTCAGGGCGACGGCGCGCATACCGGCCCGGTGGCGTTCCAGGAGCAGGCCGAGCGCCGCGACGTCACCGGCCTGCGCGGCCCGGGTGAGCGCCACGTCCTCGGCCTGTGCGCCCTCGGACCCGTCCAGGCTCATCGCGTCCCTTCCGACGTCGTGCCCCTCCAGCGGATGCTACGGCGTCGGCGCGTCGACCCGGAAACGCCTGGCCCCCGGGGGCCTCGCCGGCCCGCGTGGGCGCCGCGCCCTCCCGGGCTCCGGGACGTCGCCGCCCGGGCCGGGCCTACCGGGCCTCGCGGACCTCGGCCACGTACCGCAGCAGGGCCCGCATCCGGTCCGGGGACCACGGCAGGTTCCGCGCGAGTTCCTCGCCGCGCTCGTCCCAGAGCCGACGCGCGGCCGCCTTGGTCGCCTCGCCGTCCTCCCCCGCGGCGTGGAAGCGGCTGCCCAGGGCGTCCCACCGTGCGACCAGGTCCCCGACCTCCGGGTCGTCGGCGGGGGTGCCCGCCTCGGCGTGCGCCAGCAGCGCCTCGACGAGCCCGGCCCACCCGGACTTCGCGGCCTCGACGCCCTCCGGGCCCATCTCGGCCCTGCGCGCGGCCAGTTGCTCCTGCTGTTCGGTGGTGAAGTGGGTCTCGAACACGGACATCGTCTCCAGGGTCGTCATGAATTGTTCGGGATCGGGCATCGACGCCCCGTCCATCCGCCCGAGGAGCCCGCGGAGCTGCGCGGTGAGCTGCTGGATCCGTCCGGCCTGCGCCTCCAGCGCGGACAGCTGGGCGGTCAGCAGCTCGCGCATCGACCCGAGGTCCTCCGCGGTGTCCGCGAGGACGCGCTGGATCTCGTCCAGCGGCAGCCCGAGCGCGCGCAGCGCCCGCACCCGGTAGAGCCGCCGTACGTCCCGCGCGGTGTAGCGGCGGTGCCCGGAAGCGGTGCGTGCGCTCGCCCCGAGCAGGCCGATCTCGTCGTAGTGGCGCAGCGTGCGGACGGTCGTCCCGGTGGCGCGGGCCACCTCGCCGATGCTCCACAGACGCCTGTCGTCGTCGTTCCCGATCACGCCGACAACGCTATGACCTCCCGTTACGGCCGGTTCAAGCCCGCGGCGCGGGCTCTGGCAGGATGGCGCGATGTCCGACTTCGGCATCGAGGGGTACCGGCCGCGGTGGGTGGGCGGTCGGGAGGCCGTCGTGCGCGAGCACGGGGCACGTCTGGGGTCCCTGGCGGGCCGCACGCTGACGGGCGTGTGGCTGGTGTGGGACGCCCGGGACGACCAGTGGTTCTGTGACTGCCCGGTACTGTTCGACTTCGCCGGCGAGCAGGTCGAGGTCAACCACAACAAGCTGGACGAGCTCTCGCTGACGTGGAACAGCGTCGACCCGCGCCGTCCGGTCGACTGGTTCGATTTCGACCTGCGGTGGCGTGCGGAACCGCTGGCGGGGTTGCGTGCTCTCCTCGGCCGCCGCCTCACGCGGGTCGATCTCTACGAATGGCTGGTCCAGGATGTCCCGTCCGGGACCGTGGACATCACCTTCGTGTTCGAGGAGACCCGGGTGAGGGTGTACAACGCCCTGGACGAGAACGGGCTGGACATCGGTCCGCCCGCAGGGTGACGGAGGAAGGGGCCCGGCCGTCAGGGCCGTTCGGGTTTTTCCGCGAGGAACGTGGCCACGGGGCGCTTCGCACCCGCGCCGGGCTCCTGCACCAGTCGTGCCGTGACGGTGAGGCCGGCCTCCTCGATCAGCGCGGCGATCCGCGGGGCCGGGAGCAGGTGCAGCCCGTAGGAGACCGGATGGCCGCCGTACGCGTGCTCCGGGTGGACGTGCTCGTCGTCGCCGGCCCAGCCGGCGAGCATCAGGTGGCCGCCGGGTGCCAGGACGC
The DNA here is from genome assembly GCF_900188405.1 of Actinacidiphila glaucinigra. Taxonomy (GTDB): domain Bacteria; phylum Actinomycetota; class Actinomycetes; order Streptomycetales; family Streptomycetaceae; genus Actinacidiphila; species Actinacidiphila glaucinigra. The sequence continues at coordinate 103,096 of NZ_FZOF01000028.1, forward strand.
GGTGGACCTCGGCGAAGACGACGGGCAGCAGCTCGGGCGGCGTGTGGTGGGTCGAGTAGTAGGCGAGGGCGCCGCCGAGTTCACCGTCGGCGATGTCGAGCGCGGTCATGGAGCCGACGGTGAAGCGCAGGTGCGGGTGGGCCTCCCGGGCCAGCTCGACCATCCGCGGCGACACGTCGACCCCGTACGCGGGCACGCCCAGCGCGGCAAGGTGCGCCGTCACGTACCCCGGGCCGCATCCCAGGTCCGCCAGCGGGCCCCGGTCGGCGGTGCGGACGGTCTCGGCGAAGGCGGCCAGCATGGCGCGGGAGAGGGGGTCGAGTCCGTCCGGGGTGCTGACCTTGGCCGCGTAGTCGGCGGCGACGGTGTCGTAGGACTCACGGACCGCGGCGAGGTAGGCGTGTTCGGGCACCGCGCGAGCCTATCCACCGCACGGGTCAGCACAGCACCCGCAGGGCTCCCGGCCGGATCCGCGCGGTGACGGGGAGGGCGGCCTCCACCTCGCCGTCCGCGCCGTACGGGACCGCGCGGTCGGCCTCGATGCGGATCTCCTTGCCGCGCACGATCTCGACCTGGGGGCGTTCGACGTGCGCGCCGGTCTTGAGGTCGTTCATCAGCGCGAAGAAGAGGCGGCGCGGCGCGTCGTGGATCATGACGACGTCGAGCAGCCCGTCGTCGACCCGGGCGCCGGGCGCGATGGCCCGGCCGGAGCCGTAGTAGCCGGAGTTGGCGGCGACGACTGTGTAGCCGCGGCGTTCGTGGACGACGCCGTCGACGGTCACGCGGTAGGCCGCGGCACGCCAGCCGGCCACCGCCCGCAGGCCGCCCGCGTAGTAGGAGGCCGGACCGCGCAGCAGCCGGGAGGTGTTGGCGTGGTGGTTGGCGACCGCGTCGACGCCGGCGTAGACGCTGCCGAGGACGACGGTCCGGTCGTGGACCGCCGACTCGACCTCGATGGTGTCGACGGCGCGCGGCTCGTTCCGCAGCAGGATCCGGGCGAGTTCGGCTGGCCCGGTGGGCAGGCCGAGGGCGCGCGCGAAGTCGTTGCCGCGGCCGGCGGGGACGAGGCCGAGCACGGCACCGGTGCCGCTGAGGGCGCCGCCGATGCCGCCCACGATGCCGTCGCCGCCGACGGCGAGGACGACGTGCCCGCGCTCCCCGGCCCGGCGTGCCAGTTCCTGCGCGTGCCGGAGGCTGTCGCTGTAAGCGGTCTCCAGCTCCGCGCCCGCCTCCCGGAGCAGTTTCGCCAGCGGGAGGAGAGCTGCCGCCCCGGTGGAGCCCCCGGCGGTGGGGTTGACGACGGCCGTGAACTGTCGCATGTGGTGTGCCTCCGGGGACGGCGGGCGGGGTCAGCGGGTCAGCGGGCGGGGTCAGCGGGCGGGCAGCAGGATGCCCGGGTTGAGGAGCCCGTCGGGGTCGAGCGCGTCCTTGACGGCGCGCAGGGCCTCGATGCCGAGCGGTCCGGCTTCCCGGACGTACCAGTCGCGGTGGTCGGTGCCCACGCCGTGGTGGTGGGTGATGGTGCCGCCCGCGGCGAGGATGGCCTCGTTGGCGGCCGCCTTGGCGGGGGTCCAGTGCGCCACGGGGTCCTCGCCCTGCGCCGAGACGACGGTGAAGTAGAGTGAGGCGCCGTTCTCGTAGACGTGCGAGATGTGGCACATCACCAGCGGCGGGGTGCCGGCCGCCGCCAGCGTCGTGGTGAGGGCCTCGCGCACGGAGTCGTAGAGCTCCGCGATCCGGGACCAGAAGCCGGCGGTCTCCAGGGTCTCGGCGAAGGCGCCCGCGTCGAGGAGCGAGTCCCTCAGGTAGGGGGCGGAGAAGCGGCCGTGCGCCCAGCGCTCGCCGGGCTCCTCGCCCAGGTACTCGCCGCCGCACTCGCGCAGTACGGCCGCGGCCTGCTCCCGGCGCAGCGCGGTGTCCTGCGCGGTGCCCTCGTAGCCGGTGATCGCCGTGCAGCCGGCCGGGGCCGCGCCTTCCGAGCCGATGGCGTCGGGCTGGGCGAGGCCGACCATCGTCTCGGTCTCGTCGGAGAGGCGGAGCACCGTCGGGCGGGGCCCGTCCTGGGCGAGCCGGCGCAGGGCGGCGGCGCCCTCGGCGAAGGAGGCGAAGCGCCAGCCTTCGTAGACCTTGACCTGGGGGATCGGGCGGATCCGCACCGTCACGGAGGTGATGACGCCCAGAGCGCCCTCGGAGCCGAGGACGAGCTGGCGCAGGTCGGGGCCGGCCGCGGAGCGGGGGGCCCGCCCGGCGTCGAGGGTGCCCCGCGGGGTGGCGACGGTCAGGCCCAGCACCATCTCGTCGAAGCGGCCGTAGCCCGCGGAGGCCTGGCCGCTGGAGCGGGCGGCGGCGAATCCGCCGATGGTGGCCCACTCGTAGGACTGGGGGAAGTGGCCCAGGGTGAAGCCCTGTTCGGCCAGGAGCGCCTCGGCCTCGGGGGCGCGGAGCCCCGGTTGGAGGATCGCGGTCCGGGAGACGGCGTCCAGGGACAGCAGCCGGTTCATGCGGCGCAGGTCCAGCGCGACGAAGGGGCGCCGCCGCTGCGGGGCGAGGCCTCCGACGACGGAGGTGCCGCCGCCGAAGGGGACGACGGCGAGGCCGTGTTCGGCGCAGACCGCGAGGACCGCCAGGACCTCGTCGTGGCCGGCGGGCAGCACGACGGCCGCCGGGGTGTCGTCGACGTCGCCGGCGCGGATGCGCAGCAGGTCGGGGGTGGACTTGCCGCGCGTGTGGCGGATCCGGGTCTCGGCGTCCGTGCGCACGTGGGCCGGGTCGCCCACGCAGTCGACGAGGTCCTGCCGGGCCTCTTCGGTGAGCGGGGAGCCGGGTACGGCGATGTCCTCCAGGGCGGTGGTCTCCGCGCCTCGGGGCTTGACGCCCAGCAGGTCGCGCAGCAGGCCGGTCACGGTGTCGGGCAGCGGGGCCGCTTCGGCCGGGTCGCCCCAGCCGCTCCACAACATGTCCACGGGCTCGTCCTCACCGGTCGTTTCCGGGGGTGCAGTCTCCTGCGGCCCCCGCTGGGCGTTACACTGTGACACATGGCGCCTATTCGTCACAACACCTCGGACAGCGATCCGGTGCTCGACGCGGTCCGCGACTGCGTCCTGGCCGTCGGCGTCCGCCGTACGACCCTGACCGACGTGGCCCGCCGCGCCGGCGTCTCCCGTATGACGCTCTACCGGCGGTGGCCCGACGTGCGCACGCTCGTCGGCGACCTGATGACCCGTGAGTGGGTCTCGGTCGCGGTGCAGGCGATGCCCGAGCGGCGCGAGGACACCAGCACCCGGACGCACATGGTCGAGGGGCTGGTGGCGGGGGTGCGCGCCTTCCGCGCCCATCCGCTGTTCGTCAAGATCCTCGACGTCGACCCCGAACTCCTCCTCCCTTATGTGCTGGACCGCCGGGGTGCCAGTCAGGACGCACTGCTGGAGCTCATCGCCGGCGCCCTGGAGGAGGGCCACGCGGACGGCTCGGTCCGCCCCGGCCACACCGTCCGGCAGGCCCGTTCCGTGCTGCTGGCCGTCCAGTCGTTCACGCTCTCGCTGCGCACCATGACGGACGAGGACGACCCCGACCTCAACTCCGCGGCCTTCCTCGGGGAGCTGCGGGACATCCTGGAGAGGATCCTCGCCCCATGAGCCCCATGAGCCCCATGAGCAGCCCGGCCCCCTCCCCCGCGTCCTCGCTCACCGCCGCGCGGCGGTCCCGCGAACTGGCGGAACTCGCCGCCGGTGAGCAGGTGGACGTCCTCGTCGTCGGCCTCGGCGCGACCGGCGCGGGCGCGGCTCTCGACGCGGCGTCCCGCGGGCTGTCGGTCGCCGCGATCGACGCCCACGACCTGGCCTTCGGCACCTCCCGGTGGAGCTCCAAACTGATCCACGGCGGTCTGCGCTACCTGGCCTCCGGTCAGTTGGACGTCGCGTACGAGAGTGCGGTGGAGCGCGGCGTGCTGATGGAGCGCACCGCCCCGCATCTCGTCCGCGCCCAGCCCTTCGTGCTGCCGCTGACCCCGCTGGTCTCGCGCGGCCAGGCGGCGCTGGCCTGGTCCGGATTCCGGGCCGGCGACGCGCTGCGCCTGTCGGCCCGGACGGCGCGGGCCACGCTCCCGGCGCCGCGCCGGCTGTCCGCGGTGGAGACCCGCCATCTCGCGCCCGCCCTGCGCACGGCGGGGCTGCGCGGCGGCCTGCTGTCCTGGGACGGGCAACTCGCCGACGACGCCCGCCTGGTGACCGCGATCGCCCGGACCGCCGCGGCGCACGGGGCGCGTGTCCTGACGCGGGTGCGCGCGGTCTCGCTCGGCGGCTCGGGCGCCCTCGTACGCGACGAACTGACCGGCGCGGAGCACACGATCCGGGCCCGCGCGGTGGTCAACGCCTCCGGTGTGTGGGCGGGCGGCCTGGTGGACGGCGTGCGGCTGCGGCCGTCCCGGGGCACGCACCTGGTCCTGCGCTCCGACGGCCTCGGCGGCCTGCCCGCGGGCCTGCACATACCGGTCCCCGGCGAGTCCAACCGCTTTGTGCTCGTCCTGCCGCAGGGCGACGGCCGGGTGTACGTGGGGCTGACCGACGAGCCGGTCGACGGTGCCGTCCCCGACGTGCCGGAGGTGCCCGAGACGGACATCGGCTTCCTGCTCGACGTCCTCGGCACGGCGCTCGACGTCCCCGTCCACCGGGGGGACGTGGTGGGGGCGTTCGCCGGGCTGCGCCCGCTGCTCGACACCTCCGCCGACGGCTCGGGCAGCACCGCCGACATCTCGCGCAGGCACGCCGTGCTCACCTCCGCCGAGGGGGTGGTCACCGTCGTCGGCGGCAAGCTCACCACCTACCGCCGCATGGCCCAGGACGCCGTCGACGCGGCCGTCGCGGCCCGCGGGCTGGGCGCCGGACCCTGCCGCACCACGTCGCTGCCGCTCGTGGGCGCCGCCGCGCCGCACGTGCTCACCGGCCTGCAGGCCCCGCGCCGCCTGGTGCAGCGCTACGGCACCGAGGCCCCCGCCGTGCACGCCCTAGGGGCCGCCGACCCGGCCCTGCGGGAGCCGGTCGTCCCCGGCCACCCCGTCACGCGCGCCGAACTGGTGTGGGCCGTACGCCACGAGGGGGCGCTCGACACCGGCGACCTCCTCGACCGGCGGACCCGCGTCGGGCTCGTCCCGGCCGACCGCGAGACGGCGCTGAAGGCGGCCGAGGAGGCACTGGCAGGGGCGTGACACCCGGCCACCCGGCCCGGGATCACGGAGCCGCGGCGGGCCCGGGGGTGCGGTCCCCGGCGCACCAGCCCGCTTCGAGGCGGTCGAGGAGCGTGCGGTACGCGAGGTCCGCGCCTTCCTCGTCGCCGTCGGCGAGGGACGCGACGAGCATGCCGAAGGCGCCGTCCACCAGCATGCGGGCCTCGATACGGGCCCGTTCCCCGCTCATTCCGAGGCCCTCGAAGACGGGGGCGAGGAGATCTGCCCACTCGGTGATCACGCCGCCCAGGTAGGGGCCGTGCCGCTCGGGCCGCAGCATGGAGGAGGCCATCGACTGGAAGTACAGCGGCAGCAGCGCTCGCCGCTCGGGAGCGCGGATCTCCCGCCACAGCGCCTCCGCCAGGCGCCGCATGCCCGTAGCGTCCCGGGGTGTGCCGACGGCGTCGACGACCTTGCGGAAGCGCAGGATCGGCCGGTCGGCGTCCTGCGCGAGCGCCTCGGCGACGAGGCGTTCCTTGCTGCCGAAGTAGTAGAGGAGCATCCGGTCGCTGGTACCCAGAGCCTTGGCCATCGGTCGCAGGGACAGATCCGCCAGGCCGTGTGCGACCACGTACGCGCGCACGCGGTCGAGGAGTTCCCGCCGTTTGGCGGGATCGGCCCGTCGCGGCATCGCACACCTCCGGTTGGCCGATTCACCCGAATTGCCGTTTCTTTACCGTAGCACCCGCTACATGTATCTTTGGTGGATGTAGCGGGTGCTACAGGAAACGTCGCCGGGCTCCGCGCTCCGGCAGCGAAGGGAATGATCACCATGGCCACCCAGGCCGTCGGCACGGACGAGGCGCACACCCCCGCGTCCTGGCTCGCCAGGCAGCTCAGACTGTGGTCCCGCACGCTGGAGCCCGTGCGCCCCCTGCACGCACCGGCCGGACGCACCACCGCCCGGCACTCCTCCTGGCCGCTGGCGCACGAGCTGACCTCCGTCGGCCGCGCCCGCGGGCTGGTCAGGGCCCAGGCGGGCGGCTGGGGCCTCGGCGATCTCGCCGACACCCTGGAACTCCTGGTCAGCGAGCTGGTCACCAACGCCCTGCGCCACGCGCGCGGGCCGGTCCGGCTGAACCTGCGCGTCCAGGGCGCCTTCCTGCGGTGCGAGGTCGAGGACATCAACCCCCGCACCCCCGTCCGGCGCGTCGCCGACGGGGAGGCGGAGGGCGGACGCGGCATCGAGATCCTCGCGCTGCTCAGCGACGCCTGGGGCACCGACCGGACGGCGACCGGCAAGACGACGTGGTTCGAGCTGACGGTGCCCGCCGCCTGACGGACCGGCCCGCCCCGGTGACACGGCACCTACTCGCCAGTAGCCTCGGTTCCGTCGTCAGCGGGCGGGAGAACAGCGGTGAGCATGCCGGACCACAGTGATGTCGAGGCCTTCTACGAGCGGGTGGCGGACGATCGCTTCGTCCCGACCGCTCTCACACGCGGCCCCTGGGACGCCGCGAGCCAGCACGCCGGGCCGCCCGCGGCCCTGCTCGGCCGCGCGGTGCAGACGCGTCCCGGCGCCCGCGAGGACATGCGCCTGGTGCGGATCACCTTCGAGATCCACAGCCCGGTGCCGCTGGCCCCGCTCACGGTGACCACCCGCGTGCTGCGCGAGGGGCGCAGCGTGGAGCTGGTCGAGGCCTCCCTGGCGCCGGACGGCGGCGCGGAGATCATGCGGGCGCGGGCCCTGCGCATCCGCATCGCGCCCGGCACCGTACCCGCCGCGGGCCCCGGTGGCGATCCCGGTTCCGCAGCCCAGGAGCCCGCCCTTCCCGGACCCGGGCAGGCCCGCCCCGAGCCGTTCTTCCCCGTGCCGTGGGACACCGGCTACCACACGGCCATGGAGACCCGCTTCACCTCCGGGTCCTTCCTCGACCGCGGGCCCGCCACCTGCTGGCTGCGCATGCGCGTCCCGCTCGTCGCGGGAGAGAAGACCGCTCCCCTGGACCGCGTGCTGGTGGCCGCGGACTCCGGCAACGGCGTGAGCAACGTGCTGGACTTCTCCACGCACCTCTTCGTCAACCCCGATCTCACCGTCCACCTCCACCGCCACCCCGTGGGCGAGTGGGTCTGCCTCGACGCCCGCACCACCGTCGACCCCTACGGGGTGGGCATGGCGGAGGCCGCCCTCCACGACGAGCAGGGCCCCATCGGACGCGGTGTGCAGAGCCTGTTCGTCGCCCCGCGCCGCTGAGCCGCGTTGAGGTGCGGCGGGGCGGTCGCGGCCCGGCGCCGGCCTCAGCGCAGGAGTTCCCGGACCACCGCCGAGGCGACGGCGGCGTCGAGGGCGCCGACGCCCGTGAGGTCGGCGATCGTCACGGCGGTGTCCGTGCGGTCCGGCGGGGTGAGGAGCAGCGCCCCGAGGGGGACGTCGGCGTCCCGCGGTACCGCGCCCGCGCGGACGGCGTGCGCGAGGTCGCCGTGGTGGAGGCACTGTTCGTGGTCGTCGGTGGCGATGACGCCGGCGCGGGCGAAGAGCGCGGGCGGCAGCTCGTTCTTGTGCGGCATGTCCGCTCCGACGGCGGTGACGTGCGTGCCGGGGCGGACGGCGTCGGCGTCCAGTACCGGCGCGACGGCCGGTGTGGCGGTGACGACGATGTCGGCGCCCGCGGCCTCCGCCGCGGGGGCGGGCGCGGCGCTCAGCCCGTGCCCGGCCAGGTGGTCGCAGAAGGCGGCCGCCCGCCGTTCGTCGCGACCGTGGACGAGGACCGGGCCGACGGGTCGCAGCATCGCCAGCCACCGCACCTGGAGCCGGGCCTGCTCGCCGGTACCGAACACCCCGACGCTGCGGGCGTCGTGCCGGGCCAGCGCGTGGCCGGCGAGCGCCCCCGCGGCGGCGGTGCGCCAGGCCGTGAGGCGTCCGCCGTCGTCGAGGACGGCGCGGACCCGGCCGGTGTGCGCGCTGATGACGCAGACCAGGCCGTGGTTGACGGGTTCCCCGCGCAGCGGGTTGCGGTAGAAGCCGGAGGCGATCTTCACGGTGAAGTCGTCGGATCCGTCGATCCAGCCCGTCTTCACATGGCAGTCGCCGTCCGCGGCGGGGAAGTTCAGGTGGGTCGGCGGCGGCACGGTGGTGCGGCCCGCCGCGTGGGCGATCAGCGCGGCTCGGACGGCGTCCAGCACCAGCCCGGGCCGGGCGGCGGCCTCGATCTCCGCCGGGCCCAGGACGGGGACGGTCATCGGCGTGCCCGCAGCCAGCCGTCGAAGGCCTCCAGAGCGGGGGCGGGGTCGCGGCGCCCGATGCCGACGCGGAAGCGGTCGGCGGGCGTATCGGTGAGCTCGGAACGGTAGATGCTCGCGGGCAGCAGCAGGACCCCCGCCTGCTCGACGAGTTCGGTGCAGAAGCGCTCCACGCCCTCGGCGCCGAGGTAGCGGGGGTAGGCGACGCAGCCGCCGTCCGGTGCCCGCCAGGCGAACAGGTCGTCGAACCCGGCGAAGAAGGCGTCGAAGAGCGGGAGGTTGGCGGCGATCAGGGCGCGGTTGCGGTCCAGGATCCGGTCGCGGGCCTTGAGGGCGATCCGGGCGAGCACCTCGCTGGGCGCGGAGTTGCAGATCGTGGTGTAGTGCTTGGCACGCTCCAGCCGCGAGCGCAACCGCGGGTCCCGGCAGGCGATCCAGCCGATCCGCAGCCCGGGCAGGCCGAGCGACTTGGACGTGACGTTCAGCGACAGTGCCCGGTCCGACAGGTCGGCGGCCTGCGGCAGGGTGCGGGCCGGGTCGCGTTCGAGGCCGCGGTAGACCTCGTCACTGAACAGGTGGATGCCGCGCTCGTCGCAGAGCTCGGCCAGGCGCGCGAAGTCGGCGGCGCCGATGACCTTGCCGGTCGGGTTGTTGGGGAAGTTGACGGAGACGACGCGGGTGTTGGGGCGCAGCGCCGCCGCCACCCGGTCGATGTCCAGGGCCCAGTCCCGCTCGGGGTCGAGCGGGACGCCCGTCACCTCGCACAGCGAGAGCGGCACGGTCTCGGCCGCCTGGTAGTTGGGGGTGACGACGACCGCGTGGTCGCCGGGGCCGAGAAGCACCTGCATCGCCAGGTAGAGCGCCTCTTCGGCGCCGGCGAAGCAGATCACGTCGTCGGCGCCGGCGCGCTCGTAGGTCGCGGCGATCGCCTCGCGCAGCCCGGGGTCGCCACAGGTCTGCGTGTAACCGAGGGAGAGCGTCTCCCAGGCGTGCCGGTCCTCGGCATCGGCGAGTTCCAGCAGCTCGGGAAGGGTCATGGTCTCCGCGTCGGAGGCCGTCAGATGGTGCCGGGCGGTGAACTCCCAGCGGGAGAAGTACGTTTCCAGCCGGAAGTCGGGGAGTCGGCTCACGGGTGCTTCCTCTGTGCTTTGAGATCGGCGAGCAGGGCGTAGACGGTGGAGCGGGACGCCTGCAGGGCGCCGGCCACGACGGGCACCGCGCGGCGCATCGCGAACACCCCCGCCCGGTCGAGCTCCCCGAGGATCGCGAGCCGGTCCTCGCGGCCGAGGCGTTCCACCGGGCAGCCCCGTTCACGGGTGTAGGTGCCGACGGTGCGCTGCACATGCTCGGTCCAGTCCTGCTCGAAGAGCGGCTCCGGGCGCGGCACGGTGGGCGCGGCGAAGGAGGCGAGCACCGACGCCGCCTGCTCCAGGGGTGTCCGGTCGAGGTTGACGCACAGCACCGCGGAGGGCTCGCCGTCGGCATCCCGCAGGACCGCGCTCACGGACGAGAGCCTGCGCCCGTCGGCGAGCAGCTTCTCGTACGGGCCGTAGACGTCGTGCGCGGACGGGTCCAGCCCGTCGAGCTCGCCCAGCAGCGAGGGGTCACCCGCGGTGCGCCGCGTCATCGGGTTCCAGATCCCCAGGACGCGGTCGTCGGCCACGTCGTGCAGGACCACCTCGGCGTACGGGCTCAGCAGCAGGGCCACGGCCTGGCACACCGGGGCCCACTGCCGTACCCGGGGGTCGCCCTCGTCAACTCGCGCCTTCTCCATGGCTGGACTGTACGTCCAGCCTGGACGAAAAGTACAGCCGCGGCGTCTAGGCCGCGTCGAGGTCCTGGTGGATCGCGCGGGAGACGGCCTGGATGGTGGCGATGCCGGAGGCCATCGTCTTGTCGTCGTCGGTGAGGACGGTGACGGTGTAGTCGTGCCCGCCGCCGGTGAAGGCGCCCAGGCTGTGCACACGCCAGCCGTGGGTCGCGCGGGAGAGCCAGCCGTTCTTGACGTGGACGACCGCGGAGTCGGGGGCGCCCGCGGGGGTGCCCCAGCGCTGGGAGGGGACGACCTGGTTCATCAGCTTGAGGGCGTAGGCGCGCGCGTTGCCGCCGAGCACGGCGTTCGGGGTCGTGAGCAGGTCCAGCAGCTTCTGCTCGTCCCCGGCGGTGATCTGGGTGAGGCCCCAGGCCCCGGCGGCGCCCGGCGTGGTGTGGTTCATCCCGGCCGCGGCCAGGAAGTCGTCGACCTCGGCGACACCGAGCTGCTTCCACAGCGCGGTCGTGGCGTCGTTGTCCGACTTCGTGATCATGGCGGTGGCGAGTCGCGCCTCGCGGGAGGTGAGGTGGCGGTGGTGCTGCTGCGCGTCCCGCAGAAGGGTCGCCAGGACGGTGACCTTGACCGTGCTGGCGGAGTCGAAGTGCTGGTCCGCGCGGAGCGCGCAGGCCGTCCCGGTGGTGCGGTCGTGCAGGGAGACGGCGGTACGGGCGGTGCCGCCCGCCAGCGCCTTCGTGATGTCCCGCTGGAGTTCCGCGGCCAGGCCCGGCGCCGCGGAGGCGCAGCTCACCCGGGGCGTCGCGGAGGCCGCCTCCGCCGTCGCGGCTCCCGCGGCCACGGGTACCGCCACGCCTGCGACGGCCGCCGCCGCCACGGCTCGCCGGGATATTCGCGTATGACCCATGTCACTCCGTCCATCGGGTTGCTTCAGGCCGGGCTGACTGCCCAGTGTGGGCGGACGGTTGGACAGGGCGGGATGTGATGTCGGCTACGTCCGGCCGGGGCGGCGGCGGCTTCGGCGGGCCCGCCGCGGCAAGGTCCCCGGCCGGCCGGAGGGTTCACCGCGGGGACCCCGGGGGGCGAAGGCGGGGCCACCGCGGGAGGCCGTTCCGTGCGGCCGTCACAACGGTCCTCCTGCCCTGATTCCACGTGTCCGTCGGGTTGCTGACGGCCCGTCGACCGCGGGCGAAGCGGCAGCCGCGGAGGCCTCCTCCGTGCGTGAGGGCGAGCGCCACTCCGGCCCCCGGCGCACGTTCCGGACGGGTCCCCGCACCGGACCTCGCAGCCATGTCCGAACCGTGGCGATATGACCCGAATGTGATGAAGCTCGCACGCCCGCGATTACCTCCGGCGTCATCGACCGGCCCGGAGGCACCCCGGCAGGATCAGGGCCGTCGGACGGAACGGACGCCGGACACCCACGACCCCCAGGGAGCAGCCATGACCGCCTACGCCGTCGGCCACCTTCGTCCCGCGCGGCCCCACGAGGAGGTCTTCGCCTACATGGAGCGCATCCAGGACACCCTGGACCCCTTCGGCGGCCGCTTCGCCGTCCACGGGGCGACCGTGGAGGTCGTCGAGGGGCGGTGGCCGGGGACGGTCGTCCTGATCGAGTTCCCGGACATCGACCGGGCGCGCGCCTGGTACCGGTCGGACGCCTACCAGGAGATCCTTCCGCTGCGCACCCGCCACCTGGACGGCGAGGTCGTCCTCGTCGGCGGAGTCGGCCCCGGCTACGACGTCGGCAGGACCGCCGCGCGGCTGAGGGAGGAGGCCGTGCGGACGGGCGCGCTGCCGGCGTGACGGGCCGCACGCCCGCCGGGCTCAGCCGCCGAGCCGGCAGCCGGAGGTGTGGGAGGCGGCTTCCCCGGTCGCAGTGGCCGCGTCGCCGGCGCGGATGGCGTCCAGCAGGCGCGCGTGGTCCATGTGGTCCCCGGGGCGCAGCGCGGGGGCGCCGAAGTGCTCCTTCAGGGAGTCCCTGACGACCTGGCCCAGGTCCGCGTAGAGCTCGGCCAGCACCTCGTTGTGCGAGGCGGCCACCACGGCCAGGTGGAAGGCGCTGTCCGCGTCCACGAACGCGTCCCGGTCGCCCGAGTCCCAGGCGCGTTCCCGCAGGGCCAGCAGCATGTCGAGCCGGGCGAGGTCCTCCGCCGTGCGGCGTGTCGCGGCCAGGCCGGCCGCGGCCGACTCCAGGGCACCGCGCACCTCGGTGACGTCCCGCTGCCCGGCCTTCTCGAAGCGGCGCCGCATCACCCCGGAGAGCTCGCTGGTCGCCGCGACGTACGTGCCCGAGCCGTGGCGTATGTCCAGCAGCCCGTTGTGGGCGAGGGCGCGCACGGCCTCGCGGACGGTGTTGCGGGCCACGCCCAGCTGCCGGACGAGTTCCGGCTCCGTCGGGATACGCGAGCCCACCGGCCAGGCCCCGGAGGTGATCTGGCGGCGCAGTCCGGACACCACCTGCTCGAAGAGCCCGGAAGGACGGGACACGGGACGTAGACTCATCCCATGATTATACGCCGCAGGGTCCCGGGCCGGTCCGCGGAACGGCGCGATCCGGCCCGGCCGGGCGCCCGCGCGCGCACCCGCGGCCTCGCGGTGGTGGCGCTACTGCTGGTGGCGTTCAACCTCCGTCCCGCCGTCACCAGCCTCGGCCCCGTCCTGGCCGAGGCGCGGTCCGCCCTCGGGATGAGCGGTGCCGTGGCCGGGCTGCTCACCTCCGTGCCGGCGCTCTGCTTCGCCCTGGTCGGCGTCGCCGCGCCCCGGCTCGCCCGCCGGTACGGGCCCTCGGCGGTCGTCGCGGCGGGTACGGCCGTGGTCGCCGTGGGGCTCGTGCTGCGGCCCCTCGCCGGCGGCACCGTGCTGTTCCTGGCGCTCAGCGCCTTCGCGCTCGCCGGGATCGCCGTGGCCAATGTGCTGCTGCCGGTGGTCGTCAAGCAGCGCTTCCCCGACCAGGTCGGCCGTATGACCGGCCTCTACTCCATGGCGCTCAACCTGGGCGCCGCGGTCGCGGCCGCCGCGACCGTGCCGCTGTCCGGGGCGTTCGGCGGCGAGTGGCGGTGGGGGCTGGGGGCCTGGGGTGTGGTGGCGGCCCTCGCCGTACCCCCGTGGATCGCGCTGGCACGCATCCGTACGGCGGACCGGGCGCCGCAGTCCGCGTCCGTGCCGCCGCCCGGCCCCGCGTCGGGGCCGGGGCCGGGGCCCGGCGCCGGGATGACCCGCTCCCCCACCGCATGGGCGCTCGCCGCGTACTTCGGCCTGCAGGCCGGTGCCGCCTACGTCGTCATCGGCTGGCTGCCCCAGATGTTCCGCGACGCGGGGCTGCCGCCCGGGACGGCGGGCCTGCTGTTCGCCGTCACCTCGCTGCTGGGGGTGCCGCTGTCCTTCGCGCTGTCCGCCCTCGCGGGGCGGCTGCGGCGGCAGAGCGGCATCGCGGTCGCGCTCGGGGTGTTCGGGCTGGCCGGCTACGCGGGGCTGTGGGCGGCGCCGGCCGCCGCGCCCTGGGTGTGGGCGGTGCTGCTCGGCGTCGCCAACTGCTCGTTCCCGCTCGCCCTGACGATGATCGGGCTGCGCGGCCGGAACAGCGCGACGGTGGTACGGCTCTCCGCGTTCGCCCAGAGCACCGGCTACCTGCTGTCGATCCCCGTCCCGTTCCTGGTCGGCGCGCTCTACGAGCGCACCGACGGCTGGCGGGTCCCCCTGGTCCTCCTGGCCGTCCTGATGGTGGCGCAGCTGGCCGCCGGCGTGCTCGCGGGGCGGGACCGGAGCGTGGGCTGACCGCGTGGGTCACCAGGGCAGGGGGCCGTCCGGACCGGAGAAGGTCCCGGTGGGACCGTCCGGGCCGAGGGTCGCCAGCCGGACGATCACCTCGGCGCCCTCCTCGACCGTCCCGCTGCCGCTTCCGTACGGGTCCGTCCCGGTCAGCCCCGGCTCGGCGGCGTTGACGCGCAGGCCGGGCAGGGCCTTCGCGTACTGCACCGTGAGCATGTTCAGCGCCGCCCTCGACGACGCGTAGACCGGCAGGAGGATCCTTGCTTCCGGGCGGCCCGGATCGGTGACCGTCCCGAACGAGCCGAACACCGAGCTGACGTTGACGATGACGGGCGCCTCGGAGACCGCGAGCAGGGGCAGGAAGGCGTGCGTCATGCGCACCGCGCCGAAGACGTTGGTCTCGAAGACCTGGCGCATGACGGCCGCGGTGACCTCATCGGCCCCGCGCATGCCCTCGAAGGCCCCGGCCCCGTTGACCAGGACGTCGAGCCGGCCCTCCCGGCGGGTGACGTCCGCCGCGGCCGCCGCGACGGAGGCGTCGTCGGTCACGTCCAGGGGCAGGAAGTGCGCCCCGAGCTCGTCGGCCGCCGCGCGGCCGCGGCCCTCGTCGCGGCCGCCGACGTGCACGGTGTGCCCCAGCCCGATCAGCCGGCGGGCGGTCTCCCGGCCGAGGCCCCTGGTGCCGCCGGTGATCAGTGAGACGGTCATGGGACTCCCCTGTGCCGGTGCGGATCTCCGTCGCCACAGGGATCCGTACCGCGCACGCCGGAATCCTCACCTCCCCGTGCCCCCGTCGCTGCGCGGCTGCGTCACCCGGCCGGCCGGGCGTTCCGGGGCACGAAGGGGAGCAGCAGGTGGGAGGGGTGGGCGGGGCCCGAGACGAGGGTGGTCGTACCGGCGAAGACCTCGGACGGCCGGTCGTCGGGGTCGTTGTGCAGGAAGATGCCGTGCCCCTTCATCGGTACGCCGTACGTGCTGGGCCAGGGGCCGTCGCCGGGCAGCTCGAAGTCGCGTCCCGTGACGGTGAGGGCGACCCTGTGGCCGGCCGGCACCACGACGGAGGTGGGCCAGATCTCCACGTCGAGTGCCACGACCTCGCCCGGGGTGAGCGGCTGCGGCCGGTCGTGCGTGTGCCAGGGCCGGTGCGGCAGGCTGCGCTCGGGGTCGGTGGCACGGTGGGAGGCCCTCAGCCAGCCCGCCCCGACCACTCCCGCGGGGTCGAGCCCGCTGACGAAGGTGACGTCCGCGCCGTCAGGGTCGAGCACCCGCAGGGTGAGGAACAGGTCCGCGTCGGTGGTCGTGGACGCGATGTGGAGGCGGGCGGCCGCGGGCCCGGTGATCTCGGCGTCCTCGGGGAACGGCTCGGTGGTGAAGGTCAGTCCGTCGCCGGCCGCGTCGAAGTCGGCGCTCGCCTCCTCGCGGGCGGCCTCCTCGCCCATCGTCAGGGCGCCTGCGTTCAGCTGGAGTTCGGTCCACCTGGTCCGGGCGAGGGGCCACTCCCGCTCCGGGCGCCGCTCGAACGCGCCGTCCACGTGCCGGACGTTGAGCTGGACGGGCGGCTGAAGGTCCCAGCCGGTGTCCTCGCCTTTGAGGAAGTGGCCGAAGAAGCGCTTCTGAAGGGCCACGCCGTAGTCGGTGTAGAACTCCGCGAAGTGCTCCAGGCCGTGCACCTCCAGCCACTTGTCCGCCGAGCCGACGCGGGCGTACCCCTCGAAGCCGCCGCGGGTGTGCAGGTGGTGGGCCCAGTTGGTGGCCGACAGGACGGGCACGGTGATCTTCTCGAGCTCCGGTGAGCGCTCCCGGTAGTAGGCCTCGTCCAGCGGACGGGAGAGCAGTTCGGCCGGCGCGTCGGTACGCAGTGCCGCCAGTTCCGGTTCCAGGCGCGTGCCGGGGCCCGCGACGAACTCGCCGGTGTTCGGGTTGCGCGCGCCGCGCTCGCCGACGCCGTGCTGCACCGAGGCGACCTGGGCCGGGTACCACACGGAGGTGAAGGTGTTGAGGATCCCGCCGTGGCGGGCGAACTCCCGGTAGAGGTCGCTGGCCCCCTCCCAGGGGCAGATGGCCGCGAGGTGCGGCGGGCGCAGGGCCGCCACCTGCCACTGGTTCACCGCGTAGTACGAGATGCCGAGCAGGCCCACCTTGCCGCTGCTCCACGGCCGGGTGCCCGCCCACTCGATGCAGGCGCGGTAGTCCTCGGTCTCGCGCGGGGAGAAGATGTCGAGCAGGCCCGGCGAGCGGCCTGCGCCGCGCGAGTCCACGCGGACGCACGCGTACCCCTCCGGCACCCACTTCTCGGGGTCGACGGTCTCCCAGTTCTGGTACCGGTTGGACGAACCGGCGGTGACGTCCGGGTACTTGGTGGACAGCGGCCCCCACATGCCCGGGTAGCCCTCCTGGAAGGCCAGTCCCTTGGCATACGGTCCATGGGTCATGATCACGGGATGGCGCCCCTCGGCCACAGGGCGGTAGACGTCCGCCCGGAGCACCACTCCGTCGTCCATCGGGATCGGGACGTCCCAGTCGATGCGCATGCCGTCCCGGACCTCGCTGCTGTGGCTTCCCATCGTGCTCTCCGTTCGTCGACCGGCGTTCGGGGTCACGTCGCACGGGGGGCCGCACGGCGGGACTCCCGCCGGGAGGCGGTGCTGGTACTGGTGCCGGGGCCGGTGTCCAGCCCGGGACGTGGCGGCCGCGGCGCTTGAACTCAAGGGTCTCTCCGGTCGTCGTCCCGCCGGCGGGCCTGACGCTCCCCGAGGCGGCGGGACAAGGGCGCGTAAGCGCGACCGTAACACAAGTGCATGCGTAAGCAAATAGTCACGGACATCTGTCCGCTCAACCGTGGACCCCCGTGCCCGCGACCTGGGAATCGCTCGCACCGCAGCAACCACTCGCTCCGTGATGGAGGCGTCGCGGGGTCGCGCGCGATGTATTGACAGCCCTCCACGTGTCGCTCATCGTTGCGGCCAGCACGTCACGTGTACGTCATACGGACAGTCGTCCGTTCAAACGTGCGACCCCCTGTCGTCGTCCCCCAAGGAACCTCACGTGATCGACGGACCCCTTGCGAAGGCCGCTCCCGCCCCGCCTTCACCCAGGCCCCTCACACGCGCCGGTGCCGCCGTCGGCTTCGCGGTGCTGTGCGTCTCGTACATGGTCAACGCCATGGACCGGCAGGTCTTCTACCCCCTGCTGCCGGAGATCCGCGCGGAGTTCGGCTTCTCCCTCGACCAAGGAGGGCTGCTCGCAACCGGTTTCACGCTCGGCATGGCCCTGGTCGGACTTCCCACGAGCTACCTGATGGACCGGATCGGCCGCAGAAGCGTCCTCGTGCTGAGCGTCGTCGTCTACTCCCTGGGCACCCTGGCGATCCCCTTCGCCGCCGGCTTCGCCGACATGGGCGTCTACCGGCTACTCTCCGGCGTGGGTGAGGGCATGCAGGCCACCGCCCTGTACGCGGTCATCGGCGCCTACTTCTTCCACCGCCGGGCGGTCGCCGCCGGCGTCGTCGGCGTCGCCTTCGGCGCGGGCGTCTTCCTCGGTCCGCTGATCGGCAACGGCGTCGCCGGCACCTGGGGAGGCTGGCGCGACCCGTTCTACGTGTTCGCGGCCGCCGGCCTGGGCATCGCCCTGCTCATCACCGCCACCGTCAGCCGCACCATGACCGAGGCGGTCACCGGCTCCGGACCCGGCGGCGGCACGCCCGCCGACCGCTACGACCACGTGCCGGCCGGCCCCTGCAACCGCAACACCCTGGGCATTGGCGTCGTCTGCGCCGTGACCGGCCTGGTGAACTACGGCTTCCTCGGGCTCTACCCGACGTTCCTGCGCGAGCACCTCGGGCTCGGCGCCGGGCAGGCGGCGCTGGCCGTCTCCTGTTTCGGCTTCGGCGCGATGATGGCGCTGCCGGCCGGCTGGCTCGGCGACCGCGTCAACCAGCGGCTCCTGCTGGCCGTCGGGTTCGTGGCCACGTCCGGCACCGCGGCGCTCACCTACCAGTACGCCACGTCGGCCCCGGCCCAGTACGCCCTCGCCTTCCTCATGGGCACCTTCGCCAGCGGCATCCTCTTCACCAACTGCACCACCGCCATGCAGCGCGCCGTGCGCCCCGAACTCGTCGGCCGGGGCTCGGGCCTGTTCATGCTGACGTACTACGTTCCGGCCGCGTTCTCCGGGCTGCTCTTCGCCCGACTCGTCGACGCGCTCGGCTGGGGCGGCGCCGGCCTCTGGCAGCTGACCGTCCTGCCCCTGCTGGGACTTGCCGGGCTCGCGCTGGTCGACACCTCGAGGATGGTCGTACCGAACCGGGCGTCCGCCCGCGGCCGCTAGGCGGCGGGCGGGCCGGACGAGGTGGGGCCGGGGTCGAAGGACCCCGGCCCCACGTCACTGGCCGACCCTGCCGTCGACGCACTCGCGCAGCAGGTCGGCGTGACCGCAGTGGCGGGCGTACTCCTCGACCCTGTGCACGAGCAGTTCCCTGACCGCCATCCCGTCCTTGCCCACGCGCGCGCCCGGCTCCGGGTGCTCCGCCAGCGCCGCGTCGGTCGCGGCCTGCTCGCGCTCCAGGTCGCGGTAGGCGGCGTCGACCACGGCCTGATCGGCGACGGCACCGTCGAAGTCCGCGTCACGCGGGCCGTACAGCTTCGGCAGCGGTTCGCCGTCGCTGATCCAGTTCCGCCAGTCGCGTTCCACCTCCGCGAGGTGCCGGACCAGGCCGAGCAGCGACATCGTCGACGGCGGGACCGAACGGCGGGCCAGTTGCTCCGCGTCCAGGCCCTGGCACTTCATCCGCAGGGTCATGCGGTAGCTCGTCAGGTAGTCGTGGAGAGTGGCGAGCTCGCCCTCCGGGCTCGGGCCGTCGGTGTTGCGGGGGTCGTCGTCCGGGTCGACCCACATGTCGGGGTAGACGGTCGCCTGGGTCCATCGCGTCGCTCGGTCGGTCATGCCCCGCATGCTGGCCCCTCACGGCCCGAGTGCGCCACCGGGTTTGCCCGGAGACGCTAGCCCAGGTGCTCCGCGACGCTTTCGAACTGGACGGCCATGCTCGCGAGGGAGGCGGAGTCCACGTGGTCCATCACGCGCCTGCGCGCACTGGCCAGGAGCGACGGGTAGGCGGCCTCCAGCCGTTCCAGCCCGCCCTGGGTCAAGGTCGCCACGCTGCCCCGCGCGTCCACCTCGTGCCGGCGCTTGGCCACCCAGCCGCGGGCCTTCAGCGAGTCGACCACCCGTGAGATGCGGCTGGCCGAGAGGCGGGTGAGCTCGGCCAGATCGATCATCCGCAGTTCGCGGTCCTTGGCCTCGGACAGGAACATCAGCACCGAGTACTCGGACAGCGTCAGCCCGGTCGACTTCAGAAGGTCGTCATCCAGAGCCTTCGGCAACGCGGTCATCACGCGTTGCAGGGCACGCCAGAAGCGCTCTTCTTCTGCGTCCAGGGGAGCATCCGCCGTCATTGCCATAGCTTAACCCGCCGGTACGGCGCCTACGGCCTCCTCGTCGTGCGTCAAGAGGGCGGGCTCGGAACCGGCCATATCTAGTTGAATCGTTGACCATTTCCTCGCGGCCGGGCCAGGCTGGGACGCCTCAGCACCCCATCTCCCCGCCCCGCGTCACGAAGGAGAGTCATGCACGGATTCGGTTACAAGCGCGCCGCAGCGGCCGCGGCGGCGACCGCCGCCGGACTTCTGCTGGGGCTGGCCCCCACCTCGGCGTCGGCGACGTCCGGCCCGATCGCCGTGGACAGGGGGGACTCCCGGTGCACCACCGCGGGCAGCCTCTGCGTCTTCGAAACGGAGTGGTTCACGGGGCGCACGGCGCTCTACCGGGACGTCGACACCGACTGCGTGACGGCGCCGTACGGGATCCTCGCGAACATCAACATGACGGACCGGCCCGTCACGTTCTACAAGAACACGGACTGCACGGGCCCCTCGACGACCGAGCCCGCGGGGAACCTCCACTCCTGGAAGTCCCTCGGCCCCATGTACAGCTTCCACGCCTGACCGCCCGCACGCCCTGACGGCGCGCTTCCGGCGGCCGGCCTCCCCCGCCCCCCTGCGGCGGCCCGCTCAGGGACGCCGCCAGGGGGGCGGCAAGGGGACCGGTCGTCACCAGGGGAGCGCGCCGTTGCGGTCGAAGTAGCCGCCGGTCGGGCCGTCGGAGCCGACGAGCGCCATGCGGACGATGATCTCGGAACCCTGCTCGACCGTCTGGAAACCGGTGTTGCCGTTCAGGTCGGTCTTCGTGAAGCCCGGCTCGACCGAGTTGATCCGGAAGTCCGGCAGCGCCTTCGCGTACTGGACGGTGATCATGTTCACCGCCAGCTTCGACGCCGGGTAGTCCATGCCCGGGAACATGTAGGCCGGCTGGTCCGGGTCGGCGACGTGGTGCAGCGAACCCAGACCGCTGCTGACGTTGACGACGACCGGGGAGGCGGACTTCCGGAGCAGCGGCACGAAGGCGTGGAGGACGCGTACGACACCGAAGACGTTGGTGTCGAAGGTCTTCCGCATCTCGTCGGCGGTGGTCTCCACGGTGGGCACGACGCTGTTGTCCGCCCGGCGCACCTCGATGCCGGCGTTGTTGATCAGCACGTCCAGGCCGCCTTGGGCCTCGACCGTCCGCGCGGCGGTGGCGACGGAGTCGTCGTCGGTCACGTCCAGCCGGACGAAGGACGCGCCCAGCCGCTCGGCGGCCTGACGGCCCCGCTCCGCGTCGCGGGCGCCGATCCACACGGTGTGGCCCTCCGCGATCAGGCGGCGCGCGGTCTCGTAACCCAGCCCCTTGTTGGCTCCCGTGATCAGTGTGGTCGTCATGGTGTCACTCCCGACGTAGGTGTGTTCGTTCTCCGACGCATCCACAGTGCGGCGGAGCGGGGCGCCCAGGGAGTCGTCCCGTTTTCCTGGGACTCGCGGTACCAGCGGCCTTCCGCCGCCCGCGGCGCCGGGCTGTGACGCGGTCCACAGACCGTCCGGGACGGTACCGGACCCCGAGGTCCTGGACAGCCCCTCGGACGCCGGCAGGGCGGCCGGGCGCTGAGCGCCGGGCGTCTACGTACGGCTGGCTGCGGTGCCGCCGGTGCCGATGCGGTAGCCGACCCCGGGCACCGTGACGATGAGCCATGGTTCGCCGAGGCGCTTGCGCAGTGCGGAGACCGTGATGCGGACGGCGTTGGTGAAGGGGTCGGCGTGGTCGTCCCAGGCCCGCTTCAGCAGTTCTTCGGCGCTGATGACACCGCCTTCCGCGGCGACGAGGACTTCGAGGACGGCGAACTGCTTGCGGGTGAGCGCGACATGGCGTCCGTCGCGGAAGACCTCACGGCGGAAGGGATCCAGCCGCAGGCCCGCGATCTCACGGACCGGAGGCCGGGCGTACGCGCGTCTGCGGTCGAGCGCCCTCAGCCGCAGGACGAGCTCCCGCAGCTCGAACGGTTTGGTGAGGTAGTCGTCCGCGCCGAGCCCGAACCCGGAGGCCTTGTCGTCGATCCGGTCGGCGGCGGTGAGCATGAGGATCGGGATGCCGCTGCCGGAGGCGACGATGCGCCGGGCGACCTCGTCGCCGGACGGGCCGGGGATGTCGCGGTCGAGGACCGCGAGGTCGTAGGAGTTGACGCTCAGCAGTTCCAGGGCCGAGTCGCCGTCGCCGGCGATGTCGGCGGCGATCGCCTCCAGCCGCAGACCGTCACGGACGGCCTCGGCCAGATAGGGCTCGTCCTCGACGATCAGTACACGCATGCCCGAAGCCTAGACAGCACGACATATCGCCGGCGTATGCATCGGCGGGTGCAGGCCGGACCGCTCTGCCTTCGCCTGGGCGTTCGCACCCGGCACCCGCGGCCACCGGGTGCCGGGTGCGTGCACGGGGTCAGGAGGGCGCGCGCAGGGCGTCGACGGGTTCCATGCGGGCGGCGCGCAGCGACGGGTAGAGGCCGGCGAGCAGGCCCACGAGGGCGCCGGCCACCGGGGCTCCGAGGGCCAGGCCCAGGTCCAGCACCGGTGTCCAGTGCTTCACGGCGGCCACGCAGACGACGGCCACCACGCCGAGCGCCGCGCCGACGACGCCGCCGAGGAGCCCGATGGTGGTGGACTCCGCCAGGAACTGCCCGGCCACCTG
>NZ_FZOF01000018.1:0-63619 GCF_900188405.1 Actinacidiphila glaucinigra
GCGGCTGGCGTTGCGGCTGGGTTCGGGGATCATCACGGACGCGGTGGATGTCGAGGCGGGTCCTGAGGGTCCGGTGGCCACGCAGTCGGCGTTCGCGGCGTCGTTCACGACGAGGTCGCGGGTTACGACGGGCACGCCGGTGATCACGGTGAAGCCGAACTCGGCGCCGGTGGAGGCTGCCGCGGCGGCGGGCACCGTGGAGGCGCTTGCGGTGGAGTTCGGTGCGCTGGCCACGGGCACGAAGGTGGTGTCGCGCACCGCGCGGGAGGCGACGGGTCGTCCGGAGCTGACCGAGGCGGCGATCGTGGTGTCGGGTGGTCGTGGTGTGGGTGGTGCGGAGAGCTTCGCGGTGATCGAGGCGCTGGCGGACTCGCTGGGCGCGGCGGTGGGCGCCTCCCGCGCTGCGGTGGATGCGGGCTGGTATCCGCACACCAATCAGGTGGGTCAGACGGGTAAGTCGGTGTCGCCGCAGTTGTATGTGGCGGCGGGTATCTCGGGTGCGATTCAGCACCGGGCGGGGATGCAGACGTCGAAGACGATCGTGGCGGTCAACAAGGACCCGGAGGCGCCGATCTTCGAGTTGGTCGACTACGGCGTGGTGGGTGACCTGTTCGCCGTGGTGCCGCAGCTGACGGAGGAGGTCACCGCCCGCAAGGGCTGACCCCGCGGCACCACCGACCGACCGGAGCCCCGTGACGCCCCCACCGGCACCACGGGGCTCCCGGCGTTCCCAGGGGTCGTTGACGCTGCGAAGCAGAGGGCGTTAGCTTCGCTTCAACGATTTGTTGAAGATCGGGAGGGTGCCAGATGGCGCAGAACGAGACGGTCCGCACATCGCTCGGTGACGCGGTACGGCAGGACATCGGCGCCTCGCTCGCCGCCGTCGACGCCGAACTCGCCCGCCGCTACCCCGGGGATCCCGGCACTCGCCAGCCCGTGCACACCGTCTACGTCCCCGCCGACGCCCTCACCGCCGACATCGTGCGCACCTGGGGCGACCGGGCGCTCGCGGCCCTCGACGAGCACGCCCCCGACGCGGAGCGGCTCGCCGAAGTGCTGGGCCTGCCGCCCGAACTCGCCGCGCCCGTCCACGACCGTGTGCGCGCCAAGCTGCGGCGTGAACCGGTCGAGGACCTGCGGATCGACTTCGAGGACGGGTACGGCCCCCGGCCCGACGCCGAGGAGGACGCGGCGGCCGCGCACGCCGCCCGCATCGTGGCCGGCGCCGTCGCGGACGGCACCGCGCCCCCGTACGTCGGCATCCGCATGAAGTGCATGGAGGCCGCCGTGCGCGACCGCGGCATCCGCACCCTGGACGTGTTCCTCACCGGTCTGATGGAGGCCGGCGGGCTGCCCGGTGGCCTGGTGCTGACCCTGCCCAAGGTCACCTTCCCGCAGCAGGTGACGGCTTTCGTCAGGCTCGCCGAGGCGTTCGAGAAGGCGTACGGACTCCGGGCCGGGCGCCTCGGGTTCGAGATCCAGATCGAGACCACCCAGTCCATCCTGGGGCCGGACGGGACGGCCACGGTGGCCCGGCTGATCGACGCCGCCGAGGGCCGCGTCACGGGCCTGCACTACGGGACCTTCGACTACAGCGCCGCCTGCGGGGTCAGCGCGGCGTACCAGTCCATGGACCACCCGGTCGCCGACCACGCCAAGGCCGTCATGCAGGTCGCCGCCGCCGGCACGGGCGTGCGGCTCTCCGACGGCTCCACCAATGTGCTGCCCGTCGGCCCGGGCCCCCGCGTCCACGAGGCGTGGCGGCTGCACTACGGCCTGGTCCGGCGCTCACTGGCCCGCGCGTACTACCAGGGCTGGGACATGCACCCCGCCCAACTGCCCACGCGGTACGCGGCGGTCTACGCCTTCTACCGAGAGGGCCTCGACGCGGCGGCGGCCCGGCTCGCGGCGTACGTCGCCAAGGCCGGCGGCGACGTCCTGGACGAACCGGCCACCGCCCGGGCCCTGAGCGGCTACCTGCTGCGCGGACTCGACTGCGGCGCACTGGACTTCGCCGAGGTCGCCGCCGCCACCGGGCTGACCCGCGCCGACCTCGACGCCCTCGCGGGCCGGGCCCCCGGCGTCTGAGGCACCTCCTGCGCGAAGACGTCCGGGCCGGCCCCCGAGGGGGCCGGCCCGGACGTCCCGGTGGTGCGGGCGATCAGACGAGGTCGAACCGGTCGAGGTCCATGACCTTAGCCCACGCCGCGACGAAGTCGTTCACGAACTTCGCCTTCGCGTCGTCGCTCGCGTAGACCTCCGCGAGCGCGCGCAGCTCGGAGTTGGAGCCGAAGACGAGGTCGGCACGGGTGCCGGTCCACTTGACCTCGCCCGTGACGTTGTCACGGCCCTCGAAGGTGGACTGGTCCTCGGAGGTCGCCTTCCAGGACGTGCCCAGGTCGAGCAGGTTGACGAAGAAGTCGTTGCTCAGCGACCCGGGGGCCGCGGTGAGGGCGCCGTGCGACGACTGCCCGTGGTTCGCGCCCAGGACGCGCAGACCGCCGACGAGGACCGTCATCTCGGGGGCGCTGAGGGTGAGCAGGTTCGCCCGGTCGAGCAGCAGGAACTCGGCCGGCAGGCGGTTGCCCTTGCCCAGGTAGTTGCGGAACCCGTCGGCGGCCGGCTCGAGCGCGGCGAAGGACTCCACGTCCGTCTGGTCCTGTGCGGCGTCCACACGACCCGGCGTGAAGGGCACCTCGACCGGGTGACCGCCGTCCGCGGCGGCCTTCTCGACGGCGGCGGAACCGGCCAGCACGATCAGGTCGGCCAGCGAGATCCGCTTGCCGCCGGACTGACCCGCGTTGAAGGACTCCTGGATGCCCTCCAGGGTGCGCAGCACCATGGCGAGCTGGTCGGGGTCGTTGGCCTCCCAGCCGCGCTGCGGCTCCAGGCGCACGCGGGCGCCGTTGGCGCCGCCGCGCTTGTCGCTGCCGCGGAAGGACGAGGCGGACGCCCACGCGGCGGACACCAGCTGCGAGACGGTCAGGTCCGAGGCGAGGACCTGCTCCTTGAGGGCGGCGACGTCGGCGGCGTCGACGACCTCGTGCGTCCGCGCGGGCAGCGGGTCCTGCCAGAGCAGGACCTCGGACGGGACCTCGGAACCGAGGTAGCGCACGAGCGGGCCCATGTCGCGGTGGGTCAGCTTGAACCACGCGCGGGCGAAGGCGTCCGCGAACTCGTCCGGGTTCTCCAGGAAGCGCCGCGAGATCTGCTCGTAGACCGGGTCGAACCGGAGGGAGAGGTCCGTGGTCAGCATCGTCGGGGCGTGGCTCTTGGCGGAGTCGTGCGCGTCGGGGATGGTGCCCGCGCCGGCACCGTCCTTCGCGACCCACTGGTTGGCGCCGGCGGGGCTGGTCGTCAGCTCCCACTCGTAGCGGAAGAGGTTCTCGAAGAAGCCCATGCCCCACTGCGTCGGGGTGCTGGTCCAGGTGACCTCGAGACCGCTGGTGATCGCGTCGGCGCCCTTGCCGGTGCGGTAGGTGCTCCGCCAGCCGAGGCCCTGCTCCTCCATCGAGGCGGCCTCGGGGTCGGCGCCGACGTTGTCGGCCGGGCCGGCGCCGTGGGTCTTGCCGAAGGTGTGGCCGCCGGCGATGAGGGCGACGGTCTCCTCGTCGTTCATCGCCATCCGGCGGAAGGTCTCACGGATGTCGCGCGCGGCGGCGATCGGGTCCGGGTTGCCGTTGGGGCCCTCCGGGTTGACGTAGATCAGGCCCATCTGGACGGCACCGAGCGGGCTCTCCAGCTGGCGGTCGCCGGTGTAGCGCTGGTCGCCGAGCCAGGTGGACTCGGGGCCCCAGTAGACGTCCTCCTCCGGCTCCCAGACGTCCTCGCGGCCGCCGGCGAAGCCGAAGGTCTCGAATCCCATCGACTCCAGCGCGACGTTGCCGGTGAGGATCATGAGGTCGGCCCACGAGATGCTCTGGCCGTACTTCTTCTTCACCGGCCACAGCAGGCGGCGGGCCTTGTCGAGGTTGCCGTTGTCCGGCCAGCTGTTGAGCGGGGCGAAGCGCTGCTGACCGGCGCCGGCGCCGCCGCGGCCGTCGCTGATGCGGTAGGTGCCTGCGCTGTGCCACGCCATGCGGATCATGAACGGGCCGTAGTGGCCGAAGTCCGCCGGCCACCAGTCCTGAGAGGTCGTCAGGACCTCGAGGACGTCCTGCTTGACGGCCGCGAGGTCGAGGGCCCGGAACGCCTCGGCGTAGTCGAAGTCCTCACCGAGCGGGTTCGCCACCGCCGGGTTCTTGGCGAGGATCTTCAGGTTCAGCCGTTCCGGCCACCACTGCCGGTTTCCGCCGCCCTGGGTCGGGTGCGGGGCGCGCCCGTGCGCGACGGGGCAACCGTTCACACCCTCCGTCTTCGGGTCTGTGACGATTGCTTCGTGGTTCTCAGACATGGGAATCCTTCCGGACCTGGCGGATCACGGTGCTCAGGACTGCGGGCCGTCGGACGCTTTCGGGCGGGGGCCGCCGCGGTGAGTGCACGGGGGCCTCACCGGCGGCATGACAGGGGGAGAGGGCGCGGGGCCGGCTGCGGCAGTGCGACGCGGACGCCCGGATTTCCCAGGCGGCACCGCGCGGCTGCTCGGCGGTGGTCCCGTCACGTCTCTCTCTTCTGCCGTACTGGAGTCTTCCTGTCCCTTGGCTGGCGCCGGAACCGATCCTACGATGGACGCAGTCCAAGTCAAGAAGAGCGTCAATTCCATATGCAATCAGAACCCGGACGCGTCCACGGGGTGAATTCCGGACGTCCACCGAGCTGAATGGGTGAGCAGACATGAGCGACCTGCTGCAGCG
Organism: Actinacidiphila glaucinigra; assembly: GCF_900188405.1. GTDB lineage: Bacteria > Actinomycetota > Actinomycetes > Streptomycetales > Streptomycetaceae > Actinacidiphila > Actinacidiphila glaucinigra. Next base: position 4,794 of record NZ_FZOF01000018.1, read on the forward strand.
ACTGCGCGGGCGCGGCTGGCGCATGACGTCCCAGCGGCGTGTCGTCGCGGAGGTCCTCGACGGTGACCACGTGCACCTCACCGCCGACGAGGTGCACGCCCGCGCCGCACGGCTGCTGCCCGAGATCTCCCGGGCGACGGTCTACAACACGCTGGGTGAACTGGTGTCGCTCGGCGAGGTCATGGAGGTCTCCACCGACGGCCGTGCCAAGCGCTACGACCCCAACGCGCACCGTCCGCACCAGCACCTGGTGTGCTCCGGGTGCGGCACCGTCCGCGACGTCCACCCGACCGGGGACCCGCTGGCCGACCTCCCCGCCGAGGAGCGGTTCGGCTTCGCGGTCTCCGAGGCCGAGGTCACCTACCGCGGCCTGTGCCCGTCCTGCGCCTGAGCGCACCGACCGGGGGGAGCGGCGGCTACCGGTCCGCCGCCGGGGCGAGTCCGAGGCCGCGCAGCCACAGCATCTGCTCGTACGGCTGGGAGTCGCGTCCGCCGCCGTGGTCGCCGAACCGCCACACCGTGATGTCCTTGGGTCCCGCGTAGCGGTTGTAGGCCGCGAACACCGTCGACGGCGGGCAGACGGGGTCCATCAGGCCCACGCTGAACAGCGCCGGCGCGGTGGCGCGCGGGGCGAAGTGGACGCCGTCGAAGTAGTCGAGGGTGCCGAAGAGCCGTTCGGGGTCGATGCGCCGGTGGACGCCGAGGTACTGGGCGAGCTCCGGGTACGGGCCCTCGGCGGCGGTCTCGGCGCCCCGCCGGAAGTGGCAGAGGAACGGCACGTCGACCAGGGCCGCCGCGACGGCCTCGCGGGCCAGGCCGGCCACCGCGAGGGCGAGCCCGCCGCCCTGGCTGCCGCCGGAGACGACGACCCGTCCCGCGTCGACCGCCGGGTGGGCGCGTAGCGCGTCCACGGCGCGCACGCAGTCGGTCATCAGCCGGCGGTAGTAGTAGTGCTCGGGGTCCTCCGCGCCGCGGGTCATGAACCCGCCGACGTACTGGGGACCCGGCGCCGGGTCGGGGTCCGGCGTGTCGTGGCCCTGGCCGCGGGAGTCGACGACCAGGTGGGCGTAGCCCGCGGCGCTCCACAGCAGGTTCTCGTGGTGCAGCCCGCGCCCGCCGCCGTAGCCGATGTACGTGACGACCCCGGGCAGCGGCCCGTCCGCGCCGCGGGGCAGCAGCAGCCAGGCCGCGACCGGCTGGCCTCCCCAGCCGGGGAAGCGCACGTCGAACACCTCGACCGTGGCCAGCGGCGAGTCGACCCGGCGGTACTCCGCCGGGTCGGTGCCTGCCTCGCGGGCGGCGGCCAGTGTCTTGGCCCAGAAGGCGTCGAAGTCCGCGGGCTCGGCGATCTCCGGTGCGTAGCGGCGCAGTTCGTCCAGCGGCAGGTCGGTGAGCGGCATGGCCGGTATCGAATCGTTTCAGGGGCCGGGGTGTCAACGGTCGCCTGACGCAGCCCGGTTGTCCGCCCGTCATGGGATGGTGCCGTGATGGAAGAGATCGGCTGGGATCCGGCGCTCCACTCTCCGGTGACGCGCGCGATGCTCAGGGTTGGTGCCGTCGCCGTGGCGGCCGGGCTGGTGGCGGGGCCGGCAAGTGCCGTGCCGGCCACCTGGGTTCCGCTGAGCCGTGCCGCGGTGGAGGCGGAGCTCGACGCGGCGGCGGAACAAGCCGGTGTACGCAGGGCGGAGTACACCGCGATGGGCCTGGTCGTGACCGCCGACAATGAGTCCGACCGGCCCAGCGAGGACTGCATGCTCGCCTGGGCGGCCGCCGAGGGGGCGGGCGGGCGGGAGTACGCCGCCGTGACGGCGGTCCTGCGTGAGCACGGGTGGACGGAACTGCGCCGGGAGGACAGCCCCGGCGGCGATACGTACGTCAACCTCGGCAAGGGCGGCTGGACGGCGACGGTGGCGTACGACCGCGGACCGGGGTCCTTCACCGTGCTGACCTTCACCGCCATGGCGCATGCCTGCTGACGGGTCCCGGCCCGGCGCTGCGACGCACGGCGTCGGCCACGGTGCCGCGGTGACCGACGCGGACCCGCTCGTGCCCCTGCTCGCCGGCATCGTCGTGGACGTCGTCCACTTCCTCGACACCTGCGGGGACGACGAGGTCGCCCCCGATGTCGCCGTGCGGACGGCGGAGCACGCCGGGTGGGTGCTCCACAACCTGCCGCCCCGGCAGCGCGCCCGGTTCCTGCGGGTGCTCGACGACCTGGCCGCCGCCGAGCCGGACCCGGCGCGGCGCCGCGCCCTCGAATCCTTCGGCTTCGCCTGCGGGCTGGTCGCGGAGGAACCGTCCTGACCGGGCGCCGGGCCGCTACGGCACCGGCGGGAGCTCGCCGGAACCGCGCGGGATCAGCCGGCAGGCGAGCTCGACCCGCTTGGGAGCGCCCGCGACGCCGTCGAGCCGCTGGAAGAGCAGTCCGGCCGCGGTGCGGCCGAGCTGCCCGGGGTCCTGGGCGACGACGGTGACCGCGGGACGCAGCAGGTCGGCGAGCTCGAAGTCGTCGAAGCCGACGAGGGCGACCACGCTGGGCAGGTCGGCGAGCACCCGCACCGCGGTCACGGTGATCCGGTTGTTGCCGGCGAACAGGGCGGTGACCGGCTCGGGGCCGCTGAGCATGGACTCCACGGCGGCGCGGACGCGGCCCGGGGCCGTGGGCCCGCAGGAGACCCAGTTCCCGTGCACCGGGAGCCCGGCGTCCTCCATCGCCTCGCGGTAGCCCCGCAGACGCTCGGCGGCGGTGTGGATGCGGGGGAGGTCGCCGATGAAGCCGATGCGCCGGTGCCCGTGGGCGATGAGGTGGGCGACGCCCTCGCGGGTGCCTCCGGCGTTGTCGCTGAGGACCACGTCCGCGTCGATGCCGCCCGCGGGGCGGTCGACGAAGACGGTGGCGACGCCTGCCGCGATCTCCGGTTCCAGATAGCGGTGGTCCTCGCTGGCGGGCACGATGACCAGCCCGTCGACACGCCGGGCGCAGAAGGCGAGCACCAGTTCCTGCTCGCGGTCGGCGTCCTCGGCGCTCGACCCGGTGAACAGCAGCGTCGAGTGGGCCCGTGCCAGGTCCTCGACGGCACGGCTGAGCGGGGAGTAGAAGGGGTCGGCGAGGTCCTCGAGGACCAGCCCGATGCTGGCCGTACGGCCCTTGCGGAGCAGCCGCGCGCTGTCGTTGCGGCGGAATCCGAGGGCGTCGATGGCCGCCTGGACACGCGAGATCGTGTCCTCGGTGACGCCCGGTTCCTCGTTGACGACACGCGATACCGTCTTCAGGCCGACACCGGCCCGGGCCGCGACATCCTTCATGGTGGGACGGGCGGTGCGCGGAATATCGGTCACGGCGTGATCCTATGGGCTGGACAACGTTGTCAACAAAGGGCGACACTACGCCCATGCCGTTCGAGAGCTCTGCCGAGTCCATCGTCCCGCCGTCGGGTGCCGCCGGTGCGGGTCCGCTGATCGCCGCCGTGGACATCGGCGGCACGAAGATCGCGGGTGCCCTGGTGGACGCCCGCGGCGAGTTGCTCGTACGCGTGCAGCGCCCGACGCCGGCCGACCGGGACGCGGCGACGGTGATGGGATCGCTCGCGGAGGTGCTGGCCGGGCTGCGGGAGTCCGCGGGCTGGCCGCGGGTCGTCGCGGTGGGCATCGGCAGCGCAGGACCGATCGACGCCTCGCGCGGCACCGTGAGCCCGGTCAACATCGCCGGCTGGCGGGACTTCCCGGTGGTGGCGCAGGTCGGCGAGCGGGTCGGCGGGCTGCCGGTCGTGCTCACCGGCGACGGCATCGCGATCACCGCGGCGGAGCACTGGCAGGGCGCCGCGCGCGGGCACGACAACGCGCTGTGCATGGTGGTGTCGACCGGCGTGGGCGGCGGTCTCGTCCTCGGCGGCAAGCTGCACCCCGGCCCGACGGGCAACGCCGGGCACATCGGACACATCAGTGTCGACCTCGACGGGGACGTGTGCCCCTGCGGTAGCCGAGGCTGTGTCGAGCGCCTGGCCAGCGGGCCCAACATCGTCCGGCGCGCCCTGGAGTCCGGCTGGCGGCCGGCCCACGGCGAGGAGTCCGACGCGGCCGCCGTCGCCCGGGCCGCCCGTGAGGGCGACGCCCTCGCCCTCGCGTCGTACGACCGCGCGGCGCAGGCGCTGGCCGCGGGCATCGCCGCGACGGCCACCCTGGTGGAGATCGACGTGGCCGTGATCGGCGGCGGTGTCGCGGGCGCGGGCCCGCTGCTCTTCGAGCCCCTGCGCGCGCACATGCGCCGGTACGCCACGCTGTCGTTCGCGTCCGGAGTCAAGGTCGTCCCCGCCGTGCTCGGGACGGACGCGGGCCTGGTTGGCGCGGCCGCCGCCGCGGCGCAGGCCCTGCGGCTTGAGGCCTTCGCGACCGGCGCCCACTAGGCGATCCCGGTAGGGGCGGTTCACCCGTTCGGCCTATCCCAGGGCCGCGGGTCACGGCCCGGCGGCGCTGAAGGCGGTCCTCACGGCGCGCCTCGACCGCCTCGGCCGAGGAGGCCCGCGCACTCTCGTGGGCCGGGGATTCGGTAGCGGGCTTCTACGCCTTCTTCAACGCGGGTCGTGGAGCGGTCGGCGGTGAGGAGCGCGTTCGCCGGCGCCCTCGCCGACGCGGGCTCCGACGTCCGCTCCGGTGCCGGGGCGCCGAGGTGACGGCGCTGCCTGTGGGAGCCTCACACTCGGCCGGCCGGCCCGGGCGTCGGCACGGACGGCATGCGGCCGCTCCCGGCGAGGGTGACGTGAGGCGACTGCAACCCGCCGGCGGCCGGCTCGGTGCCAGGCCGTGTCGTCACATGCCCTCCCCCAACCTTCGGCCGGGGTCGAATCGTCCGAGTAGCCCATTACGAGGGCGACCCTCAGCCTTGCGATGCACCGCACCTGGCGGAGCCCATGTGCCGACACGGCCTCGTGGCCCTGCCGACCGTGCTCGTGTTCATGCTGCCGCAGCGGCAGTTCGTCGCCGGACCGACTGCGGGGCCAACAGGGGCGGACCGCCGTGTTCCCGGGTGCCGAAGTCGCCGGTATGCGCCGATGGCCGGGTCTGCGCGTTTGCCGACGCCGATGATCCGGGCAATTCGTAGGGGGCTACCGGGCTACGGAAGAGGGGGCACCGTGATCGTCTGGCTCAACGGCACGTTCGGCGCGGGGAAGACCACTGCGGCACGCGAACTGCTCGAACTGCTGCCGGGCAGCGTGCTCTACGATCCGGAACTCATCGGCAGCGGGCTGCGGCTGATGCTCCCGGAGAAGCGGCTGGGCGAGGTCTCCGACTACCAGGAACTGCCCGCGTGGCGGCGGCTGGTCGTCGACACCGCCGCCGCGCTGCTCGCCGAGGTGGGCGGGGGACCGCTGGTGGTGCCGATGACCCTGCTGCGGCAGGAGTACCGGGACGAGATCTTCGGCGGGCTCGCGGCCCGCCGGATCGCCGTGCGGCATGTGCTGCTGCACGCTGAGGAAACGGTTCTGCGTGAGCGGATCGACCAGCGGGCCGACGTGCCGGGCGACGCCGAGGCCAGCGCGGGGATCCGTGCGTGGTGCCTGGACCATCTGCCCGCCTACCACGAGGCACTGCCCTGGCTCACCGGGGACGCCCATGTCGTCGACACCGCCGGGCTCGCCCCTCGTACGACCGCCGAGCGGATCGCCGAGGCGATACGCGAGGGCGCGGGCTCCTGCGACATCGTGCAGACCCCCGAGCCCACCTCCGAGACCCTCGCGGCGGGGGTGCTGCTCTTCGACGAGGACGACCGGGTGCTGCTGGTCGACCCGACCTACAAGCCGGGCTGGGAGTTCCCCGGCGGGGTCGTGGAGCCCGGCGAGGCGCCCGCCCGGGCCGGGATGCGGGAGGTCGCCGAGGAACTCGGCCTGCGGCTCCCGGTGGTGCCCCGGCTCCTGGTCGTCGACTGGGAGCCGCCGCTGCCGCCCGGGTACGGCGGTCTGCGGCTGCTGTTCGACGGTGGGCGGCTGCCCGCGGCCGACGCCGAGCGCCTGCTGCTGCCCGGCGCCGAGCTGCGGGGCTGGCGCTTCGCGACGGAGGACGAGGCGGCCTCCATGCTGCCGCCCGTCCGGCACACCCGGCTGCGCTGGGCGCTGCGGGCGCGCGAGCGGGCCACCGTGCTCAACCTGGAGGCGGGGGTGCCGGTGGGCGGCTGAGAGGCGACGGGCGCGCCCCCGGCCGCCCGCCGGGCTCACACCGCCTTGGCGGCGTACTTCTGCAGGAAGAGCGCCTCGGTGAGCGAGAGCTTCTCCAGTTCCTCGGGGGAGACGCTCTCGTTCACCGCGTGGATCTGCGCCTCCGGCTCGCTCAGGCCGATCAGCAGGATCTCCGAGTCCGGGTACAGCGTCGCCAGGGTGTTGCAGAGCGGGATCGAGCCGCCCATGCCGGCGATCTCCATCTCCGTGCCGTAGGCGGCGTGCATCGCCTCCGCCATGGAGGCGTACGCCGGGCTGGAGGTGTCCGCGCGGAACGGCTGGCCGCTGCCGACCTGGGTGACCTCCACCCGGGCGCCCCAGGGGGCGGCCGCCTCCAGGTGGGCGATCAGCAGCTTGGCCGCCTGCTGGGCGTCCACGCCCGGCGGGACCCGCAGGCTGACCTTCGCGCCCGCCGTGGCCTGCACGGACGGCGTGGCGCCGACGACCGGAGGGGCGTCGATGCCGATGACCGTGACCGACGGGCGGGCCCAGAGGCGGTCGGCGACCGTCCCGGTGCCCATCAGGTCCACGCCGTCGAGCACCTTGGCGTCGCCGCGGAAGGCGCCTTCCTCGTACTGCAGCCCGTCCCAGGCGGCGTCGGCGGTGAGACCGGTCACGGTGGAGGCGCCGGAGTCGTCGTGCAGGGTGTGCAGGATGCGGACCAGGGCGGCCAGCGCGTCCGGCGCGGCGCCGCCGAACTGGCCGGAGTGGAGATTGCCCTCCAGGGTGGTCACCTTGACGTCGACCAGCGCCATGCCGCGCAGGGTCGCCGTGACGGTCGGCAGGCCGACGCGGAAGTTGCCGGAGTCGCCGATGACGATGGCGTCCGCGGCGAGCAGCTCCGGGTGCTCCTCCGCGTAGCGCTCCAGGCCGCCGGTGCCCTGCTCCTCCGAACCCTCGGCGATGATCTTCACGCCGACCGGGACCCCGCCGTTCTCGCGCAGCGCGCGCAGGGCGGTGAGGTGCATGATCAGGCCGCCCTTGCAGTCGGCCGCGCCGCGCCCGTACCAGCGGCCGTCGCGCTCGGTGAGCTCGAACGGCGGCGACAGCCAGCCGGCCTCGTCCAGCGGCGGCTGCACGTCGTAGTGGGCGTACAGCAGCACGGTGGGCGCCCCCTCCGGGCCGGGCAGGTAGCCGTACACCGACTGCGTGCCGTCCGGGGTGTCCAGCAGGGCGACGTCCTCGAAGCCCTCCGCGCGCAGCGCGTCGGCGATCCAGGAGGCGGCCCGCTCGCACTCGCTCTTGGGGAACTGCCGCGGGTCCGCGACCGAGCGGTAGGACACCAGCTCGGCCAGCTCGGTCCGGGCCCGCGGCATCAGTGCGGCGACGGTTGCGGCGAGTGGTGCGGCGGACATGGGCGCTCCTGATGGGGACACGTCGAACGCGATGTTCGTGGACGGGTGGTCGTGATCGATGGTGCCACAGGCTGCCCCGCTCACCCCGCGGATTAGTATGCGGCTGAGCAGGGGTGACGGCAGTCGGCGGGTCGAACGGAAGCGGAAGCACACGTGAGTAGCGAGTACCAGGCGCAGGACGGCGGTTCGGCGGACGGCGTCGACGACACAGCGGTGTGGGACGTCGTCGTGGTGGGTGCCGGGCCGGCCGGGGCCTCGGCGGCCTACGCCGCGGCAAGTGCGGGACGCCGTGTGCTCCTGCTGGAGAAGGCCGAACTGCCCCGCTACAAGACCTGTGGCGGCGGCATCATCGGCCCCTCCCGCGACGCGCTGCCGCCGGGCTTCGAGCTCCCGCTGCGCGACCGGGTGCACGCGGTGACCTTCAGTCTCAACGGCCGGCTCAGCCGGACCCGACGGTCCCGGCAGATGCTCTTCGGGCTGATCAACCGGCCCGAGTTCGACGCCCGGCTCGTGGACGCGGCCGTCGACGCGGGCGCGCAGTTGCGGACCGGGGCCTCGGTCTCCCGGGTCGAGCAGCACGGGACCTCCGTCCCGGACCGGCGGACCGTGGCGGTGGTCCTCAACGACGGCGAGACGATCCTCGCCCGCGCCGTGGTCGGCGCCGACGGCTCGGCCAGCCGGATAGGCGCCCATGTCGGCGTCAAGATGGCCCAGGTGGACCTGGGACTCGAGGCCGAGATCCCGGTGCCCGCGGAGGTCGCCGAGGACTGGGCGGGGCGGGTGCTCATCGACTGGGGCCCGCTGCCCGGCAGTTACGGCTGGGTCTTCCCCAAGGGCGACACCCTGACCGTCGGCGTCATCTCGGCGCGCGGCGACGGCGCCGCGACCAAGCGCTATCTGGAGGACTTCGTCGGCCGGCTCGGTCTGGCCGGCTTCGAGCCGAGCATCTCCTCCGGCCATCTCACCCGCTGCCGCGCCGACGAATCCCCGCTCTCCCGCGGCCGCGTGCTGGTGTGCGGTGACGCGGCGGGACTGCTGGAGCCGTGGACCCGCGAGGGCATCTCCTTCGCCCTGCGCTCCGGCCGCCTGGCGGGGGAGTGGGCGGTGCGGATCGCCGAGGCGCACGACGCGGTGGACGCACGTCGCCAGGCCCTGAACTACGCGTTCGCCGTCAAGGCAGGTCTCGGCGTCGAGATGGGTGTCGGCCGCCGCATGCTGAGCATCTTCGAGAAGCGCCCCGGTCTTCTGCACGCCGCACTCACCACCCTCCCTCCGGCGTGGAACGCCTTCGCCAGGATCACCCGCGGATCCAGCTCGCTCGCCGAGTTCGTCCGTTCCCATCCGCTGGCCCGTCGCGCACTGGAGTCCTTCGACCGGGGCTGATCCCGCGTCGATTGATCTTGTCTCGATTGATCTTGCGTTGACACCCTCCGGCACGCCATAAAGGGGGAGTTGAGGGGCAGACAACTTGTGGGAGGTGTCCTCGTCATGCCCTTGAGGAATGTGGACGGAAGACTGCCGTGGTGGGTGCGTACGCTCACCGGGCTGGTGGTGCTCGGCGGACTTCTGTTTCTGGTCGCACGCGCCGACCTGATACCCGGTCTGCCCAACCCCTTCGCCGAGGAGACCAAGGACCGCACCGGCCCCGTGGTGCTCAAGGCGATCCAGGACATGAGCCGCTTCGAGGGAGCCAGCGGCGAGTTCCAGGTCGTGGTCGACCTGGAGAAGGACGCGAAGTTCCTTCCCGACGCGGTGCGCGGCAGGCGCACGCTGTACGTGGGGGCCGGCAGCGTCGACGCCTACGTGGACCTCGGCGACGTCGGCCCGAAGGGCGTCACGGTCTCCGAGGACCGGACCTCCGCGGTCCTCACCCTGCCCCACGCCCGCCTCGAGCGGGCGTCGCTCGACCCCGACCGTTCCTACGTGGTCGCCCAGGAGCGGGGCTTCTTCGACCGGCTCGGCGACTTCTTCTCCTCCCACCCCGGGGACGAGCAGCAGGTCCAGCAGCTCGCCGCGAAGAAGATCCAGCAGGCCGCCAAGTCCACCGAGCTGACGAAGCGTGCGGAGACCAACACCCGGGCCATGCTGGAACGGCTGCTGACCTCGCTGGGATTCGAGAAGGTGGAGGTCCGCTTCAGCTGACGGGCCGGAGTTCGGTGATGCGGAAGACCGGGTGCTTGTGGGCTATGGCACGCAGTTCCTCGTCGGTGGAGCCGGCCCCCACACCGCCGAAGAACACGCCCACCTCGGCCTTCCAGCGCTTGAGGTAGGCACGCAGCACCTCGGGCTTGGCGTCGTCGGCGACCTCGGTCGCGCTGAACTCCTCCACCCGCTTGCCCAGCAGCAGTCGACCGCCGCCGGCGGCCCGCATGTTGTGCGTCCACTGGACGTGCCCGCGGGGCGCCACGAGGTAGCGCTCCCCGTTCACCACCAGCAGGTTGACGGGGGTGCGCCGCCATTCCCCGCTCTTGCGGCCGCGGACGGCCAGCACCCGGGAGCCCCACACGCTGAGGCCGCGGCGGGTCAGCCAGGCCACCGCGCGGTTGAAGACGTTGATCGTGAACCAGCCGGGCTTGATGACGTGCTCGGACATCAGGACTCCTCCAAGGCGCGCGGACCGTGGACCCGAAGCGGTCCGTGAGCGGTGCTCTCGCTTGAGAACAGTGTGCACGCCTTCACGCTCCATGGCAAGAGCACTGCTCTCGTTCTTGGTCGTCGCTCCGATCGTGCCTACACTGACCCCATGAGCGTCATCCGAACCGCCAGGGAACGGGCCCGCGACGAAGTGACCGCGGCCATCAAAGAAGAGGCGCGCCGGCAGCTCGCCGACGAGGGCGCCTCGAGGCTCTCGCTGCGCGCCGTCGCGCGGGAACTGGGCATGGTCTCGTCCGCGCTCTACCGGTACTTCCCCAGCCGGGACGAGCTGCTCACCGCCCTCATCGTCGACGCCTACGACGCCGTGGGCGCCGCCGCCGAGGAGGCCCTGGCCCGTTCCGGCGGCACCGACCCCGTGGAGCGCTGGAGCGAGGTCTGCCGGGCCGTGCGCCGCTGGGCCCTCGGCCATCCGCACGAGTACGCCCTCATCTACGGGTCACCCGTGCCCGGTTACTCCGCCCCGCTCGACACGATCGGACCCGCGTCCCGGGTCGGGCTCGCGCTGATCGCCGTGGCCGAGGAGGCCGACACCGCCGGGGCGCTCGCCGTGCCCCCGCCCGACGTACCGCTGTCCGAGGCCGCCCACGCCGACGCCTGGCGCCTCAGCAAGGACCTGGACCGCAACCTGCCACCGCGGGCGCTCCCCTCCCTCGTCGCCGCCTGGGCGCAGCTCTTCGGCCTGGTGAGCTTCGAGGTGTTCGGCCAGTTCAACAACGTGGTCGAGGCGCGCGACGACTTCTTCGACCACGCCGTCACGGGCCTCGCGCACCAGGCGGGGCTCCGCCGTGGGCGCGTACTCCACGGGGAGTAGACGCGGTCACCCCGCCGACCGGACGCCGACCCGCCGCCCCCCGGTCTAGCGTGGCCGCATGACCGACGACGTGACGCGGGGAGGCGGCCCGCCCCGGAGGCCCAGGTGGCGCGGGCGCTCGGCGCCGTTGCCCGGCCCTGGCCCCGGCCCGGGGAACGCCGGGGAGCGCCCGCGCCACCCCTGGGTCTCGTCGTTGGTCGTGGCGGTCGTCCAGGTGGTCGGGAGCACGGCCGCCTCGCACAACGCGGCCGGCCGGGTCACCCTCGACCACTTCGGGTACGCGCTGCTCCTCGCCGGGCCCGTCCTGCTCCTGTGGCGCCACCGCGCGCCCGTCGCCGTCGCCGCCGCAGTCTCGGCCGTGACGCTCGTGTACGTCGCCGCCGGCTACCCGTACGGGCCGGTCTTCCTCAGCATCGTGGCCGCCTACTTCACGGCCGTGGCCGCCGGCCGCCGCAGAGCCGTCCTGGTCATCGCCGGCGCCCTGTACACGGCCTACCTGCTTATCACCATGTGGCTGTACCGCTGGCTGCCGCCCGCGGGGGACAAGGCCGCCTCGTGGGCCCAGGTGTCGGGGGCCGCCGCCTGGCTGCTGGCGATCCTCGCCGTCGCGGAGCTGTGGCGGCTGCGCAGGGAGCAGTTCGTCCGCGAGCGGCGGGAGCGGGCCGAGGCCGAGCGGCGCCGCGCCGACGAGGAACGGCTGCGCATCGCCCGCGAGCTGCACGACGTGCTGGCCCACAGCATCTCCGTCATCAACGTGCAGGCGGGGGTGGCCCTCGCCCTCATGGACGAGCGCCCCGAGCAGGCCCGGCAGGCGCTGACCACCATCAAGGCGGCCAGCAAGGAGGCGCTCGGCGAGGTGCGCCAGGTGCTGGGCACCCTGCGCGGCCCCGGTGAGGCCCCCCGGTCGCCCGCCCCGGGCCTGGACCGGCTGCCCGAACTGCTCGAACAGGCCGCGGGCGCGGGCCTGGCCGTCGACATCACCCGCGACGGCCGCGCCGGAGCCCTGCCGCCCGGCGTGGACCTGGCGGCCTTCCGTATCGTCCAGGAGGCGCTGACCAACGTCATCCGCCACTCCGGCTCGCGTACCGCCCGCATCCGCGTCACCCGCCGAGGGGACGCGGTCGAACTGCGGGTCGACGACGACGGGCCCGCGACGACCGGCACGGACCACGCCCACGACTCAGGCGGCAGTGGCAACGGGCTGCTCGGGATGCGCGAGCGGGCGGCGGCGCTCGGCGGCACGGTCGAGGCCGGACCCCGCGCCGACGGCGGCTTCCGCGTCCTGGCCCTTCTGCCGCTCACCGCCGGCGCCGCGGCGGCGTCCGCCCCCGACAAGGAGAACCCATGACCCGGGTACTGCTCGCCGACGACCAGATGCTGGTGCGGGCGGGCTTCGCCGCCCTGTTGGACGCCCAGCCCGACATCGAGGTCGTGGGGGAGGCGTCCGACGGCGCCCAGGCGCTGAGCCTGGTCCGCGAACTCACCCCGGACGCGGTGCTGATGGACATCCGCATGCCGGTCATGGACGGCCTCGAGGCCACCCGCCGGATCACCGAGGACGCCGCGCTGAGCGAGGTCAAGGTCGTCATCCTCACCACGTTCGAGCTCGACGAGTACGTCTTCGAGGCCATCCGCGCGGGCGCCTCCGGCTTCCTGGTCAAGGACACCGAGCCGGAGGAACTGGTGCGCGCCGTAAGGGCGGTGGTGGACGGCGACGCGCTGCTGTCGCCCGGCGTGACCCGGCGGCTCATCGCCGAGTTCGCCGCGCGGTCCAAGGAGCCCTCGGCCGCGGCGGGACTGGAGCGGCTCACCGAGCGGGAGCGCGAGGTGATGGCCCTGGTCGGGATCGGCCTGTCCAACGAGGAGATCGCGCGCCGCCTGGTGGTGAGCCCGCTCACCGCCAAGACGCACGTCAGCCGCACGATGGTGAAGCTCGGAGCCCGGGACCGGGCCCAGCTCGTCGTCCTGGCCTACGAGTCGGGCCTGGTGCGGCCCGGCTGGCTCGGCTGAGCCGAAGGGGCCCGCGCGGACCACGGTCCGCGCGGGCCCCCGACGGCGAGCCGGTCAGTCCCGCACCGGCACCTTGCGCTGCTCGTCCACCGGTGCGACGGCGTCGGAGGAGGCGACCACGATTCCGTACGACACCCTGCGGCGCAGCCCCGTGAGGGTGATGAGCAGCCCGGCCAGGGCGATCGCGCTGACCACGACCAGTCCGGGCCGGAAGCTGTCGAGCACGGCCTGCGGGGAGGCCGGGGGCCCGTCGCCGGAACCGGCGGTGATCGCCGCGGTGACGACCGCGAGGAAGATGGCGCCACCCACCTGGAACGAGGTGTTGAGCAGGCCGGAGACCATGCCCTGCTCCTCGTCGCGCACCCCGTTGGTGGCCTGGATGTTGAGCGACGGGAAGACCAGCGCGCACGCGGCGCCGAGCAGCAGCATGGACGGCAGGATGACCGCGGCGAAGCTCGGGCTGAGGTCGACGCGCAGGAAGAGCACATAGCCCAGGAAGAGCAGGGTGAATCCGGTGGCGATCACCCGCGGCGTTCCGAAGCGGTCCACGAGCGGGCCGATCCGGGTGGAGGCCAGCGCCACCAGCGCGCCCGCGGGCAGGAACGCCAGCGCGGTCTGCAGCGCCGACCAGCCCAGCAGCGACTGCATGTACTGGGTGACGAGGAACTGGAAGCCCACGTAGGAGCCGAAGAAGGCGGCACCGCCCAGATTGGCGCGGATCTGGTGGGGCGAGCGCAGGACGCCCAGCCGGATGAGGGGGTGGCTGCTGCGGTGTTCGATCACCGCGAAGGCGGCCAGAAGGACGGCGACCGCGGCGAAGGAGAGCAGGGTGCGGGCCGAACTCCATCCCACTTGCGGGGCCTCGACGACGGTGAAGACCAGCAGCAGCATCGCACTGGTGCCGGTGAGCGCGCCGGGCAGGTCGTAGCCGCGGCCGGTGTGGCGCTCGCGGGGGCTCGACGGGATCAGCTTGATGCCGGCCACGAGGGCCAGGACCGCGACGGGAGCGGGCAGCAGCATCGTCCAGCGCCAGCCGACCTCGGTGAGCAGGCCGGACAGGACCAGGCCCATCGAGAAGCCGGTCGCGCCGCAGGTGGTGTAGATGCTGAGGGCACGGTTGCGGACCGGTCCCTCGGCGAAGGTCGTGGTGATGATGGACAGGCCCGCCGGGGCGGTGAACGCGGCACTCAGGCCCTTGATGAAGCGGCTGGCGATGAGGAGTTCACCGGAGTCGACGAGCCCGCCGAGCAGGGAGGCGGCGGCGAACACGCCGAGCGCGACGAGGAAGACCCGGCGCCGGCCGAGCAGGTCGGCGGCACGGCCGCCGAGCAGCAGCAGGCCGCCGTAGCCGAGGATGTAGCCGCTGACGACCCACTGCAGCGACGAGGTGGACAGGTCGAGGTCGTCCGCGATGGACGGGAGGGCCACGCCGACCATCGAGACGTCCAGGGCATCGAGGAACAGCGCGGCGCAGAGCACCAGCAGGGTGCCCCACTGCCGGGCGCTCCAGCGCCCGTCGGTACCGGGGGCGGCGGTGTGCGGAGAGGTCATGCCGAGGAACACTACATGCATGTGCATCAAATGCAAGCGCATTTAATGTGCGTACATCTAGTGTTGTTTTTCTGCTATCCTGCGGCCATGACCGGCGTGAAGAGTGAGCATGTGCTCGTTGAGCGGTGGCGGGAGGTCCTCTCCCTGCACGCGCGCACCGCGTGCGAACTCGACCGTGAGCTGAACCCGCACGGACTGGGCGCGAGCGACTTCGAGGTGCTCGACCTGCTCTCCGAGGGCAACCCGGACGAGGGCGGATGCACCTATCGCGTCCAGGAGCTCGCGGACCGCGTGCACCTGAGCCAGAGCGCGCTCTCCCGGCTGGTCGGCCGGCTGGAGAAGGACGGCCTCGTGAGCCGGGGGATCTGCAGCGAGGACCGGCGCGGGGTGCGGGTCGCACTGACCGACGCCGGACGGGCCCGCCATGAAGAGGTCAAGCCGGTGCAGCGTGCCGTGCTGGAGCGGATGCTCGGGCAGGTCTGAGGCGTACGGCGTCGCCGGTGACCCGAGGTCCCGTCCCGGACCGGGAGCGCCGAATCAGCCGATCGCCGCTGTGCGCCGCCACAGGTCGATCACGGAGGCATCCCCCGTCACCTGCAGCTTCTCGTACGCGCCCCGGTTCCAGAGGGTGAGGTAGAGCTCCTCGGCGGTGCCGCTCACCGTGCAGTCCGCCGCGCCCGGCGCGGCCCGCTCGACGACCAGGGGATCGGCCGACATGCGCGCGAGCCAGTCGTCCCGCTCGGCGTCGGTGTCCGTCGTGCGCACGCGGAGCGTCCTGGGCGTCTCGCTGCGGACCCGGCTCCTCGGCCGGATGTGGAAACCCGCGAGCAACTCGTCGACCCCGTCGGCCGCGAACCCCGGATCCATCGGGGACGGATCCCGGCCCAGGGCCAGTTCCGCGTCGACCCGGTGGATCGCCGTCTCGTGCGCCTGACGCCGCGCCCAGAAGGCCCGCGGGGACGAAGCCTTGAGGAAGTACCAGCACTCCAGGTCGTCGGGTGCCGCATCGAGGGCCGCCACCAGCCGCTCGTGGCCCTCGCGGAACCAGGGGAGCAGCGCGGCCTCGTCCGTCGGGACCTCGGCCTCGATGGGCTCCGGCTGCCGGCGTCCCTCCGCCACATAACGGGTCGCCCAGCGGTGCACGGCCCCTTGATGACGGACCAGTTCGCGCACGCGCCAGCCCGGGCAGGACGGCACCTCGGTGTCGAGCCCGGCCGCTTCCGCGGCGTCGGCGAGCAGCGCGCCGTCGCGTCGCAGTGCCTCGATGAACTCGGCTGTCTCCATGGGGCGATTGTGGCAGCCACCACCGACGGCCGGGCCGCACTCGCTCAGCGTGCGTGGCGACCTCGGCGGCGGTCCCGCGTGACGAGGCCGGGCCCCCTGGCCGTGGGCGGCATCGGACGGACGTGTCAGACGCCGGCGGCCGCCGACGCGTGCCGGGTCGTGTGCGCGACCACGGCGGCCACCGCCGCAAGAGCGGCGACCGTGGTGAGCGCGACCGGCAGCCCGAAGCCGTCGGCGAGGAAGCCGATGGTGGGCGGCCCGAGCAGGAAGCCCGCGTACCCCAGGGTGGAGGCGGTGGCCACACCGCCGGAGCCGCCGAGGGCGCCGGCCCGGCCGATCGCCACCGGGAAGACGTTGGCTAGCCCGAGTCCGGTGAGCGCGAAGCCGGTCAGGACGAGCCAGACCGTCGGACCGAACGCCCCCAGCAGCATGCCGGCACACGCCGTCAGTCCGCCGAGCACCACCGCCCGGGTCGGGCCGAGCCGCAGCAGGAGGGCGGTGCCGGAGAGCCGTCCGGCGGTCATCGCGAGGGCGACGGCGGCGTATCCGGCGGCCGCGAGGGCCGGACCGGCGTGCAGGTCCTCCTGCAGATGGAGCGGACCCCATTCGGCGAGCGCCCCCTCGCCGTAGGCGGTGCACAGGGCGATCAGCCCGAAGACGGCGACCATCCGCCGGGCGCCGCCGGGACGTACGCTGCCGTCCACGCCCTCCGCGGCGACGGCCGGCGGATCCGCGGGATCCGAGTGCTCCACGGGACGGGGGATCGCGTGCCGGAGCAGGAGCCGTCCGAGCAGCACGGTGGCCACGAGCCCGAACGCGGCGACGCCGACGAGGTGCTGGGCCGGCGTCAGCCATGCCGCCAGCGGTCCGCCGACACCCGCCCCGACCAGTCCGCCCAGACTGTACGCCGCGTGGAAACCGGGCATGATGGGGCGCCGCAGTGCGGCCACCAGGTCGACGGCGACGGTGTTCATCGCGACGTTCATGCCGCCGAAGCCCACGCCGAGCAGGAGCAGCACGAGACCCAGGGTGACGGGGGAGTGGGTGAAGGCAGGAAGCGCGACGCTCAGTGACAGGACGGCGCCGGTCCCGACGGTCACCTGCCGGGCCCCGAAGCGCCGGCACAGCCGCCCGCCGGGGATCATGGTCACGACCGCTCCCGCCGACACACCGAGCAGCGCGAGACCGAGCGCCCCCGCCGAGGCGCCGACCTGCTCCTTGACGGCGGGGATGCGAACGACCCAGCCGGCGAAGACGAATCCGTCGAGGGCGAAGAACGCGGTCAGGGCGACTCGCAGGCTCCGCAGCGGGAACGGCGGACTTGCGCGATCTTGCCCGGCGAGTACGCTCCGTATTTTGTTTAGGCTCGGCACAAAGTGAGAATAGGACTGTGACCCAGACTCGGACAAGGTTGGAGCGGGGCCGCGGTGCGCTCGGTCCCGCGCTCGCGCTCGTGCACACCGGGCGCGCGCCCACCCGCGCCGTGCTCACCGCCGAACTCGGTGTGACGCGGGCGACCGCGGGGGCCGTCGCCGCCGAGTTGGAGGCGCTGCGCCTGATCCGTGTCGACACCCGGCCGGGCGGACCCGCCGGGGCGCAGGGCCGGCCCTCGCACCGACTGGCCGTCAACCCCGAGGGGCCCGTCGTCCTCGCCGCGCAGATCCACGCCGACGGTTTCCGTGCCGCCCTGGTCGGACTCGGCGGCCACATCCTCGCGTCCAAGCCGGTCGCCATGACCGTGCCCGCGGATCCCGCCCGGGTCCTCGGCGCCGTGGTCGAGGCCGGCGCGGAGTTGCTGGACGCCGCCGGCCGGGCGTGCGCGGGCGCCGGCCTCGCCGTGCCGTCCGCCGTCGCCGAGCCGGAGGGCGCCGCGCTCAACCCCCTGCACCTCGCGTGGCCCGCGGGCGCACCGGTGCTGGACATCTTCCGCGAGCAGATCGGGCGGTCCGGCATCATCTCCCCCAACGGGGCGCCGCCGCCGTGCTTCGTCGGCAACGACGTCAACGTCGCCGCGCTCGCCGAGCACCGGCACGGCGCCGGACAGGGGGCCGAGCACCTGCTGGTCGTCGCCACCGGGCACCGCGGCGTGGGCGGTGCCCTCGTCCTGCACGGCAAGCTCCACACCGGCAGTGCGGGACTCGCCCTCGAGGTCGGCCACCTCACCGTCAACCCCGAGGGCCGTCCCTGCCATTGCGGCAGCCGCGGCTGCCTCGACGTCGAAGTGGACCCCCTCGCCTTCCTGGAGGCCGCCGGCCGCATCCCCGGCCCCGAGGGCTCGCTGCCGGACCAGTGCCGTGCCCTGCTCCGTGAGGAGTACGACGACCCCGCCGTGCGCAGCGCCGCCGACCGCCTCATCGACCACCTCGGTCAGGGACTCGCGGGACTGGTCAACGTCCTCAACCCCGACCGGATCCTGCTCGGCGGCCTGCACCGCTGGCTGCTCGACGCGGACCCGGAGCGACTGCGCGCCGTGGTCGCCGAACGCAGCCTGTGGGGACGCAGCGGCGGCGTCCCACTGCTCGCCTGCGCCCTGGACCACAACAGCCTTGTGGGAGCCGCCGAACTGGCCTGGCAGCCGGTGCTGGACGACCCGCTCACGGCGCTCGGCGCCTAGCCTCCCCAGAAAGCCACCGGCGGGCCGTCAGAACAGCGGCTCCGGGGGCGCGGTGGGCGGCGGCAGCGCCTTGGAGGGCGGCGCAGGCATGTCCTGCGCCGGAGAGGTCAGCGGCCATCCCGGCACCAGGCGGGAGTCGAGCAGCAGGACACCGCCGGCCGGTCCGGCGGTGCGGAGGTAGACGTCGCCTCCCGCCACGGCCACGACGGTGCCGCCCAGGGCGGTCCCCGGGGCGAGCCCGGTCACCACGGCGGTCGCCCGCGGTGCCTCGGGCTCCAGTCCGAACACCGCCGCGTGGTCGACGGCTTGGAACGCGGTGGCCGCCAGTGTGTCCCGCCAGTCGGGGACCGCGGCCGCCGCCTCGTGCAGCGCCCGCAGCTCGGCCTCCCGTGCGGCCGCGGGCGGCAGCGCGGCGCGGGCGGCACGCTTCGCGGACGTCGACACCCGGTCCGGGATGCCAAGCGCCGTCCCGAGGACCGTCTCGGTGCGGCGCGCGGCCATCAGCGGGCCCCGGCCGAGGAACGTGAAGCAGATCGCCGCCTGTTCGAGCAGCCGCGCGCTGCCCCGTTCGGCCGCAGTGATGCCGACCTTGCCCAGACCGGGGCCGAACCAGGCCAGGTACACCGCGAAGGGCCGCGGGTCGTCCAGCCGCGTGTCCGCGGCCACGGAACGGGAGCGGTCCAGCGCCGCGCACTGCTCGCACTGGTCGCGGCGCGCCTGCGCGGGAAGCTCCGCGGCCCGCGGGCACGGGGTCCAGCGCCCCGAACGCCACACGCCCGTGCACCGCCGTACCGCGCCCGGTTGCACGGCGAGCGCCAGCGGGTCGCCGAGGCGCACGGGACTGCGCCGGTCGCCGAGGCGGGGGTGCCACCAGGTCCACACCGGGCCCCCGGACACCCATCGCAGACCCGTGCATCGCCACATGATCCGCATGCTAGGCGCAGGCACCGACAACGGCCGTACTCCCCGGGTGGTACCCGAGGTGCCGCTGGCCGTACGACGACCGGCGGCGCCCGGCGGACCAGTCTCGTGGTGTCGGGAAACACGGCATCACCAAGGAGACGCATCGCAATGGACGCCACCGCACTGACCTCGCTCGCCGACCACTGGGACGGGGGACCCGGCCCCTGGATCCTGTTCTTCCCCCTGATCTGGGCCGCCGTCATCGCGGGCGTCGCATTCCTGCTGCGCCGCACCATGTGGCGCCGGGGCCTGGGCCGCGGCCCCTGGCACGCCAGTGCGGCGATCGGCGAGCACTCGCCGATCGCCGCACTGGGCCGCCGCTTCGCCGCGGGCGAGATCGACGAGGACGAGTACCGGCGCCGGCTGTCCGTCCTGGACGAGCAGTTCGGCCGCTTCTCCAAGGGCGGGGAGCGATGACCGCCGCCCGCGTCGTCGACGCCGTCAAGACCTACGGGACGGGTGACGCCCGAGTGCGCGCCCTGGACGGGGTCACGGTGGGCTTCCCCGGCGGACGGTTCACCGCGATCATGGGCCCCTCCGGATCGGGGAAGTCCACCCTCATGCACTGCGCCGCCGGTCTGGACACCCTCACCTCCGGGACCGCCTGGATCGGCGACACCGAGCTGGGCGCGCTCGGGGACCGGCAGTTGACGCTGCTGCGCCGGCAGCGGGTCGGCTTCGTCTTCCAGTCCTTCAACCTGCTGCCGACCCTGACCGTGGCGGAGAACATCACCCTGCCCCAGGACCTGGCCGGTACGGGGACGGACCGCGAGTGGGTGGACGCCCTGATCGACGTCGTCGGCCTGGGCGACCGGCTGCGGCACCGCCCGAGCGAGCTCTCCGGGGGCCAGCAGCAGCGCGTGGCGGTGGCCCGTGCGCTCGCCGGGCGGCCCGAGGTCGTCTTCGCCGACGAGCCCACCGGCAACCTCGACTCGCGCTCCGGCGAGGAGGTGCTGCGTCTGCTGGGGCGGGCCGTCCACGACATGGGCCGCACCGTCGTCATGGTCACCCACGACCCGGTCGCCGCCGCCCACGCCGACGAGGTCGTCTTCCTCGCCGACGGACGCCTGGTGGACACGATGGCCGACCCGACCGCGGAGAAGGTCCTCGACCGTATGAAGGCCTTCGACTCCTCCCGCGACACGGGTCGCGGCACCGCACCACGGCAGCGGGTGACGTCGTGAGCGCGCCGACCGGACCGGCCCGCGCGTCGCTGCGGCTGAGCCTGTCCTCCCTGAGGGCCCACAAGCGCCGTTTCGCCGGCACCTTCCTGGCGGTCTTCCTGGGTGTCGCCTTCCTCGCCGGCACCATGGTGATGGGGGACACCCTGCGCGCGAGTTTCGACACACTCTTCGCGAACGCCAACAGCGGCACCGCCGTCGTCGTCCGCAGCGCCGACGTCGTCACCGTCCCCGGGGAGGGACAGGGCACCCGCGAGCCCGTGGACACCGCGCTCGTGACGCGGCTGCGCTCCGTGCCCGGGGTGGCGGCGGTCGCGCCCGCCATCGAGGGCGCCGGTCAGCTCGTCGGCCGCGACGGCGAGCCCGTCGGCGGCCAGGGTCCGCCCACGCTCGCCGGGAACTGGATCGACGACGCCGGGCTCAACCCTTACGTCCTCGCCGAGGGCCGCGCCCCCAGGACCTCCGGCGAGGCCGTGGTGAACCGCGCCGCGGCCGAGAAGGGCGGGCTGGGCCTCGGGGACACCACTGTGCTGCGCACCCCTGATCCGCTGCGCGTGACCATCGTGGGGCTGGTCACCTTCGGCGGCGAGGACGGCATGGGCCAGTCGACCTTCACCGGCCTCACCCGCGCCGACGCCGAGCGCCGGCTGATGCCGGCTCCCGGCCGGGCGTCCACGATCAAGGTGCGCGCGGATTCCGGTGTCGGCCAGGAGGAACTGGCGAGGCGTGTCGCGGGCGTGGTGCCCCACGGCGTCGAGGCGGTCACCGGGCAGCAGGCCGCGGACGAGAACCTCGACCAGGTCTCGGGGCGGTTCCTGTCGCTGTTCACGACCCTGCTGACGGTGTTCGCCGGGATCGCCCTGCTGGTGGCGACCTTCAGCATCCACAACACCTTCGCGATCGTCGTCGCCCAGCGCACGCGGGAGAACGCCCTGTTGAGGGCGCTCGGCGCGTCCCGGCGCCAGGTGCTGGGCTCGACCCTCGCCGAAGCCGTGGCCGTGGGGCTGGCCGCCTCGGCCGCCGGGCTCCTCGGCGGGATCGGCATCGCGGCCGGGCTCCAGGCGCTGTTCCCGGCCGTCGGATTCCCCTTCCCGGAGGGTGAACTGGTCGTCGGCGCCACCGCGATGGCCGTACCGCTCGGCGTAGGCCTGCTGGTGTGCGCCGGTTCGGCCGTGCTGCCCGCCGTCCGGGCCGGCCGGACGGCGCCGCTCGCCGCGCTGCGCGAGACCGCTGTCGACCACTCCGGCGCCTCGCGCGGACGGGCACTGCTGGGGGCGGTACTCGCGGCGGCCGGTGCCGCGGCGACCGTGGCGGGCGCGGCGGGCACCCCCCAGGTGTGGCTCACCTCCGCAGGAGCCGCCCTCGTCGTCGTCGCGTTCGTGGTCCTGGGGCCGGTCGCCTCCTCGTACGCGGTACGCGTCCTCGGCGCACCACTGGCGCGGCTGCGCGGCGTCACCGGGGCGCTGGCCCGGCGCAACGCACTGCGCAGCCCGAAGCGCACCGCGGCCACCGCCACCGCGCTGATGATCGGCGTCGCCGTTGTGTCGCTCTTCACGGTCTTCGGCGCCTCGCTGAAGGCCACCATGGACCGGACCGTGGACCGGTCCTTCGCCGGGGACGTCGCCGTGACGGCCTCGGGGTTCGGTGCGGGTGCGGGCGGTCTCAGCCCGAAGCTCGCGCCCGCCGTGGGAAGGCTGCCCGAGGTGGCGACCGCGGTCGGGCTCGGCAAGGGCGTCGCCGAAGTCGACGGCGGTGGGCGGCAGCTGACGGTCACCGACCCCGTCGCCCTGACCCGGGTGCTCGATCTCGGAGCCGTCGACGGTTCGCTGAGCGGCCTCGGCCGGGACGGCATCGCCGTCTCCCGTCAGGAGGCGGACAAGCACCACTGGGCGCCGGGCAGCACCATGGTGCTGGCCTTCGCCGACGGCGCCCGCCGGCGCTTCACCGTGCGCGCCGTCTACCAGGAGGCGGGCCTCGGCGGCGACTACATCGTCACCCGTACCGCCTGGGAACCGCACAAGGTGCAGGATTCCGACGCCCTCGTCGCCGTCGCCTTCAAGGACGGCGTCGCGCCGGACGACGGACGGGCAGCCGTCCAGGAGGCCGCCCGCGGATACGGCAACCCCGAGGTGCAGACCCGCCAGGAGTACGCGGAATCCGCCGCCTCGGGCGTGGACATCATGCTGACGCTCGTCTACGCGCTGCTCGCGCTGGCCGTCCTCATCGCGCTGCTGGGCATCGCCAACACGCTCACCCTGTCGGTGCACGAACGCACCCGCGAACTGGGGCTGCTGCGGGCGGTCGGGCAGACCAGGAGCCAGTTGCGGTCCATGGTCCGCTGGGAGTCGGTCCTGGTCGCCGCCTTCGGCACGGCCGGCGGCCTGGCGCTCGGGGCGTTCCTCGGCTGGGCGCTGGTCAAGGCCTCGGACTCCGCGGGCACGAGTGCTTTCGCGGTGCCGCCCGGCCGGCTCGCGGTCGTGCTGCTGGTCGGGCTCGTCGCCGGGGTCCTGGCCGGATGGCGCCCGGCCCGGCGCGCGGCGCGTCTGGACGTACTGAGGGCCATCGCCGCGGAATGAGTCCGCCGACGACGGCCCGGAGGGCCACGGCCGCCGTGCCCCTCGAGGGGTGCGGCGGCCGCGCGTCAGACCAGAACCGGTTCGGCCGCCGCCGGGACCAGCCGATCGAGCACCGGCGGCCAGGCCTCCGGCGTCTCGGGGAGCACCGGCAGCGTCCGCGGGGCGACCTTGCGGACCACGGCCGCCGAGACCTGCTCGATCATCGCCCTGGGCGAGACGGTGGCCTCGGCCCGGAGCGTGAACCACACGACCTTGCCACCGTCGTTGAGGGTCTCGGTGCCCCAACTGTCGCTCATCGACACGACCATGGCGAGGCCGCGGCCGCAGGTGGCCAGGGGCTCGAACTCGCGGACCCGCGGCAGGCGCGGATCGTTGTCCGAGACGGCGACGGTGAGCCAGCCGGAGGCGAAGCTCAGCTCGACGGAACAGCGCTTGTCCGGCCGGGCGTGCCGGTGGACGTTGCCGAGCAGTTCGGTGATACCCAGCAGAGTGGGGTCGGTCAGGGGGTCCAGCCGCCAGTACCGCAGCTGAGCGGCGACGATACGGCGTACCTGCTGGATCCGGGACGGCAGTGCCTCAAGTTCCAGAGCGCACTGCCGCTTACTGCCTTCTGAGCTGATCACGGCTGCGACTCCCTCCGCGGTGGAGGGCGCGCCCCTGTGACCGGGGCATGCCCCGCCCGCATGGAATGGGAACACCTTTGCGGGTTTGCTGTGAGTGACTGCTGCAGTGACTCCGTGACGCCACTCAAGGATCACCCCGATGGATGCTTACCGCAACTCCGTGAACGCGGAGAGTGCCGTTCCGTTCGCGTCAACGGCGCGCGACCCGCTCCCGGGCGGTTCGCAGGGCGTCCAGGAAGCGGCCCGCCGAAGCCGTGCCCTGCTTGCGCAGGGTCAGGAAGTAGCCCGTGCCGTTGAGCCGGGTCAGGGTGCGCCGCCGCACGGCGAAACGCGGGGTCAGGGCGTGGACGTCCTCCACCGGCGCGCTGTCGATCTCCCGCCCGCGGCTGGTGAGCAGCACCAGGCGGCCGTCCTGGATCACGACCTGCCCGCCCCGGGTGAGCGACCTCAGCCGCCGTCCGATCCGTACCCCTGTGGCGCTGAACTCCGCTTCGGACACGGCGCATCCCCTCCTTCGTCCGGTCGCAGTCTGCCCGCTCCGGAGGGCGCCGCACCAGCGTCTGCCTATGATCGGGACACAGGCGCGAGGGGAAGGCGGCGCAGGTGGGCGGCAACGAGAAGGGTGACCGCGAGGACCGTGGGAGGACGACGGAGGCCATGTCCACCGTCGATGTGGACCGGACCGACCCGGACTACCGAGGATGGCTCAAAGAGGCCGTGCGAAAAGTCCAGGCGGACGCCAACCGCTCCGCCGACACCCACCTGTTGCGCTTCCCGCTCCCCGATGCATGGGGCATCGACCTCTATCTGAAGGACGAGTCGACCCACCCGACCGGCAGCCTCAAGCACCGCCTCGCCCGCTCGCTCTTCCTCTACGGCCTGTGCAACGGCTGGATCCGGCCGGGCAAGCCCGTCATCGAGGCCTCCAGCGGCTCGACCGCGGTGTCCGAGGCGTACTTCGCCGCCCTGGTCGGCGTGCCGTTCATCGCCGTCATCCCGCGCACCACGAGCTGGGAGAAGCAGCGGCTGATCGAGTTCCACGGCGGCCGGTGCCACCTGGTGGACGACCCGCGGACGGTCTACGAGGTGTCCGCCCGCCTCGCGCAGGAGAGCGGCGGCCACTACATGGACCAGTTCACCTACGCCGAGCGCGCCACCGACTGGCGCGGCAACAACAACATCGCCGAGTCGATCTACCAGCAGCTGCGCCTGGAGCGGAACCCCTGCCCGGCGTGGATCGTGGCGACCGCCGGCACCGGCGGCACATCGGCCACCATCGCCCGCTACGTCCACTACATGCAGTACGACACCCTGGTGTGCGTCGCGGACCCGGAGAACTCGGTGTTCTTCGACGGCTGGGTGAGCGGTGACGACGCCGTGTGCTGCGAACGGGGTTCGCGGATCGAGGGCATCGGCCGCCCCAGGGTGGAGCCGAGTTTCGTGCCCGGTGCCATCGACCGGATGATGAAGGTGCCGGACGCGGCCTCCGTGGCTGCGGTGCGCGCCCTGGAGGCGGCCATCGGGCGCAAGGCCGGCGGGTCGACGGGGACCGGACTGTGGAGCGCGTTCAAGATCGTCTCGGAGATGGTCGCGGCGGGCCGCACGGGCAGTGTCGTCACCTTGCTGTGCGATCCCGGCGACCGGTACCTGGACAAGTACTACTCCGATGCCTGGGTCGCCGAACAGGGCCTGGTCATCGGGCCGTACGCCGCGACCATCGACGCCTTCCTGGCGGCGGGGGACTGGCGGGACTGACCCGGTCCGTCCGTTCCGTTCTGTTACGTCGTGGTCACCCGGGGTCCGCCGGAGTACCGCCTTCCCTTCTCCGGGCGCTCTTAGCGTCCCGATATGACGATCTCTCAAGTGGCGCCTCCGGCGGTCGCGCCGCCGCCCCCCGCGCCCGGTGCGTCCGCACCGCCGGCGCCCCGGGCGCCGGTGCCGCCCGTCCGGGCGCGGCGCCGGCGCATGCCGCCTCCGGCGCGGCTGGTCGTCCAGGCGACCGCCGCACTCGTCGCCGTCCTCGCCCTGTGCCTCGCCGTGGTTGTCGGGGCCGTCGCCGTCCGGTCGGACGCGGAGCGGCTGCGCGACACGTCCGCGCACCGCGCCGCCGTCGCCGCCGAACTCGGCTTCGCCCTCGCGGACCTGGACGCCCAGCGCGCCAACCAGCTGGTGCCCGGGCACGCGGCCGACGACCCCGAGGTGTCGGTCGGCAACCGGCTGCTCGCGCTCATCACCGCGCAGCAGCGCCGTGCCCAGGCCAGCGACCTCCTGCGGCAGCTCGGCGGCGACGAGGCCCACGCCGCGCAGGTGCGCGGCATCCTCGACCTGCTCGGGCGCTACGACGACGCCGGCGGCCGTGCCGCCTACGTCGACGAACAGCACCACGAGCGGGCCGCGGGCCACCCCCCGGCGGTCGCCGTCGCGTTCTCCGCGGAGGCGGGCGACATCATGCACAGCCATCTGCTGCCCAAGGTCGCGACGCTGGCGAACGCCTACGACGCGCAGGCCGTCGCGGCCTCACGCACCGCGCAGGACGCCGCATGGGGCTCGGCCGTGGCCGTGGGCGTCCTCGGCCTGGTCGCCGTCGCCGTACTCCTGTGGTGGCAGCGCGACCTGGCGCGCCGTTACCGTCGCGTGCTCAACCCGGCGCTGGCCGCCGCGACGGCCGTGGCGCTCGGTGTCACCCTGGCCGGGGTGGTCTCCTTCACCGGCGCCGCCGCCGACCTCGACGCCGGTACCCGGGACGGGCTGCGCCCCTGGTCGCGGCTCGCGCAGGCCCGTGCCGTCGCCGCCGAGGCCGCCGCCACCCAGAGCCGGTGGCTCGTCAACGGCGCGGAGCCGCAGCAGCGCGCCGAACTCGACGCGCTCAACCGGCGGCTGGAGGGACTGCTCGCGCCCGGTGGCTGGGCCTCGGCGGACGAGCGTCGCGCGTACGCCGACGTCAACGAGCGCTACGGGCATTTCCGCGCCGACGACCGCAAGCTCGTCGAGCTGATGGCCGGCAAGCGGATCGACGAGGCGGCCGTGGTGCTCACGGACGTCGGCCGCGGTGAGGTGGGCTTCGACTTCTGGGACTTCGCGACCACCCTGGACGCCCTCGCCCGGGACCAGCAGGCCGACTTCGTCTCGCGCACGGACGCCGCGCGCTCCGGGCTCGACGGCTGGCCCGCCGTTCCCGCGGGTCTCCTCGGCGTCGCGGCGGTACTCGTCGTCGTGGGGGTGCGGCCGCGGCTCGCGGAATACCGCTGAGGCGCCGATCGCGGACGCGGCGGGGCCGACGGGACTTGTGGGAACCTGTGTTCGGCCATAGAAAGTCCTGTCAGCCCGCCCTTGTGAGAGAGCCTCCGGTGACCACCTCCCCGCCGTCCCCCGACGACGTCCCCTCCATTCCCGACGACGTCTGGGACCGTTTCGTACAGGACTCCGAGGCGGAGATCCGCGCGTCCGCGCCCAAGGAACCCTCCGCGCGCGCCCGTATGGTCACCGAGCGGCTGCGGCAGCAGGACGAGGAGGCGGCGCGCCGCGGCAAGCGCAGGGGACGCGGCAACCCGCCGCCCGCGCGGCCGGAAGGCTGGCGCACCGGCCCCGCGGTCTACGGGGTCGAGGAGCGCGGCCACCGGCGCGGCCGTTGGCTCGGGCTGATCGGTGTCCTCGCCGCCGTCGGGGTGCTGCTGTTCGCCCTGAACCCGGGCTGGGCGCTGGACTCGATGCGCGGCGGCGACGGCGGCGCGGCCCCGGACTCCACGCCGCTCCCCATCGAGACGGCGGAGCCGACGAGTGCCCCTTCGAAGGAGCCGTTCCCCGGCACGCCCACGCTCCAGGACCCGTTCGCCGGCTCTCCGGCGAAGCAGTACGCCGACGGCGCCGCGGGGATCGTCCCGCCGAAGGCGTGGCCGGCCGGCTGGATGACGTCGGCGCAGGTCACGTCGGCCCTGAAGAACGTCAAGGCGTATCTGGTCGACACCAACCTCGACCCCGCGACGCTTCGGGGCGAACGCCCGGACGCGGCCCTGGGGATGCTCGATCCGAGCCAGCGCGAGACGCGCACCCGGTTCGAGACGGCCTTCCGCGAGCCGACCGAGAAGAACGACCCGCTCCGGCTCGCGGTGCGCTTCAAGCCCTCCGAAGTCGCCCTGGCGGGAGACGTGGTCAAGGCCCGCGGCCGGATGGCCTTCACGAAGGGCAAGGACCGCGCCGTCGTCGTCCACGCCGACTACACCTTCGTGTACCCCGTGGTGAAGGCGGGGTCCGGATCCACCGAGGTCGCCCGGACGATCATCCGCCGCATCCTGGACGTGGAGTTCCCCGACCCGTCCCGCTACCGGGTCACCCCCGGCAAGTTCGCGATCACCCGGTACGACGACGACATCGCCAACTCGGCCTGTTCCGTCCACGACGGCTGGCTCCACCCGCAGTTCGCCTCCGACGCCTCGCAGGGTGACGACGCCGATCGGTCGGGGCCCACCGTGGACCCCTACGACCGCAGCAGGGACCTGGCGGCCGAGCGGTCCGGGCCCGGGGACTGCGGCACCGTCTCCCGCACCTGAGGCCCCCGGACCCGCTCAGGAGGCCAGCCGGCGGTCCAGCGAGCGGACCGCGGAACGGAAGGACAGGCCCAGGCCCGGCCGGGACATGAGCAGGAAGGCGCGAAGGGCCGGCCGGCCGTCGGCGGCGAAGGTCCAGCGCACACGGGTGCCGCCGGCCGCGGTGGGGGAGAGCGCCCACTCCTCCAGCAGGGCGCGCAGGCCGGGGGCGTTGGTCGCGTCGACCCGATAGGCGAAGCGTCGCGGGGGTTCGTCGGCGAGGACCGTCTCCTCGAAGCGGATTCCCCCGCGCAGCCCGACCGCGCGGCCCGTCGCGGTCGGCACGGCGGCCGTGACGGCGTCGAACCACGCCGTCCAGCCCTCGGTGTCCTTGGCGAGAGCGGTGTGGACGGCGTCGGGCGGCGCCGCCGCGTCGGCGGCGAAGACGAGACGGAGCGGCGCTGAGACGAGGAAGTCCAGGTCCACCTGGCGTGTGGGGCGCAGTCGGCGCGTCATGCGCCGTACGGTAGTTGATGGACCGTCAGTTGTCTGCGGGACCCTCGCCCGTGCCGGTGCCCGGCTCCGAGTCCCCCGGCTCTCCGGCGACGACGAGGTCCGACAGGTGCTCGGCGATCTCCGCCCGGAGCACCTCGGGGATGCCCGCGTCCGTGACGAGGGTGTCCACGTCCTCCAGTGTGGCGAAGGAGCTCAGGCCCACGGTGCCCCACTTGGTGTGGTCGGCGATCACGACCACCCGGCGGGCGGAGCGGACGAAGCGCCGGTTGGTCTCCGCCTCGGCCAGGTTGGGGGTGGACAGGCCCGCCTCGACCGAGATCCCGTGGACGCCGAGGAAGAGCAGGTCGAAGTGGAGCGAGCCGATCGCCCGGTCCGCGACGGGGCCGACGAGGGAGTCCGAGGGGGTGCGCACACCGCCGGTGAGGACGACGGTCGCGGCGCCCTCGCGGCCCGCGGCCGCGCCGCGGGCCGCGGAGTGGAAGACGTCGGCGACCCGTACGGAGTTGGTGACCACGGTGAGGTCCGGCACGTCGAGCAGATGGTGGGCGAGGGCGTACGTCGTCGTGCCGCCGGTGAGCGCGATGGCGCTGCCGGGGGTGACCAGCCGCGCGGCGGCGCGGGCGATGGCCTCCTTGGCCCCGGGTTCGAGGCCCGCCTTCGCCTCGAAGCCCGGCTCGTGGCTGCTGGCCGGGGCGACCGGCACGGCGCCGCCGTGGACCTTCTCGACCACGCCCTGACGGGCGAGCGCGTCGAGGTCGCGGCGGACGGTCATGTCCGAGACGTTCAGCCTCCGGGTCAGCTCGTTGACCCGGACCCCGCCGCGCCGCCGGACCTCGTCCAGGATCAGCGCACGCCGCTGTTCCGCGAGCAGGTTCTGGTTGTCGCTCACCCGAGGTCCCGTCCCATCCTCTGATGTGATCCCGATGCTGCCCGGACCGGCAGTCTCGCCATCCTTCCACGACCTCCCCCGCGCGACGGGGGGCGAAAGGGGCGGGGTGACCGGTCCCACACGCACCGCGTGTGACACGTTCGGGTGGCATTCGTGAACACCTCTGTCCAGTACTGGTACGTGTGCCCGATTCTGAATACGCGCGATGCCGTACGCGCGCCACGGGGAAAGTACGGGAGGCGATCGCGATGCGGTCGGATACGGTACGGACGGAGCTGTCGCTCGAGCTGCTGGTCCACGGCGTCGGCGGGACGACGCCGCAGACGATGCTCAACGACCCGCGCATCACGCGCGTCTGCGGTGACGACACCGCCGGGATCTACCGGCGTGCCGCCGACGCCGACGCGGAGCGCCGCTCGCCGGAGTACGGCGAGGGCCCGGTGCCCGACGCCTACTCCTGGTGCAATCTGACGTCCGGGGACGGCAGTCGCGCGCTCTGGCTGCTCCTGCTCCCCTTCATGGTGGCCAATCTGGCCCACTGGATGCGGCCGCCGGTCTCCCGGCCGGGCCTGGACCGGGCGTACGACGTGCTGGTCCGGCTGCTGGCGCTGTCCCTGACGGTGCTGCTGGTGGCCGCGGCCTGCGAGGTCGCGATGGACCTGGTGGCCTGGCAGTGCGCGGGCAACGCCGCCTGCGCGGGCGGCAAGAGCTGGCTCTCCTTCCTCGCCGCCGGCGAGCCTGGGCGCCGGATCGCCGCCGGGGCGGCGCTGCCCGCCGGGCTGACCCTGCTGCTGTGGTGGCTCTCCCGGCGGACCTGGTACGCCTACGAGTCCCAGCGGCCCCTGCCCGGCGCGCATCCCGACGAGCGCGAGGGGCCGGACGTCACGCCGCTGGCCCGGCGCGGCTTCTGGTACGGGCGGCGGCTGGTGGCCCGGCTCCGTGCGGCCCACACGGCGGCCGGGCTGCTCGCGGTGGCGGTCGCGCTGGTCGTCCCCCCGCTGGAACGGGACATGGACGTGGGCGGGATCCGGATACTCGCCGCCGTCGGCTGGCTGCTGACCGGCGCCCTGGCCGGGTTGACGGTCGCGGTGGTCGCCGTGACCTGCGGCATGGGACGCAGCGAGCACGCGCCGGACGAGGCCCTGGATCCACGGCTGGCGCGGGTGATGCTCGGCGGGACGGCCGCCGCGCTGCTGGCCGCGGCCGGATACGCCTGCTGGCACCGGCCGGGCTGGAGCGCCGCGGGGCGGCTGCCGTCCGGGGAGGCCTTCGGCTGGCTCGCCCTCACCCAGGGGCTGTTGCTCGTGGCGCTCGCGTGCGTCGCCCGTCTGATGCACCGCTCAGGCGGCGGCCGGGCGGAGTTGCGCGGCCTGGGCGGACCGGCGGTGGCCCTGCTGGCGTGCTCCCTCGGCGGGGTGCTCACCGGAGGGATCGCCCAGCGGGTCGCGGACTGGCTCGACCGCGGTGCCACGCCCGGCAGCGGGGGCGGCGTCGTCGCCGGGCCGCCCGTGCTGCTGTCCTGGCAGGCCTCGGCGATCCCGGTGCTGCTGCTGGTGCTGGCCGTGGTGGTCGTCGTGCGCGGCAGGCGGCTGCTGCGGCGGACCCGGGCGTTGGTGCCGAAGGTGGAGGCGGACTACCCGGGGGAGGAGCACGAGCCCGCGCGCAGCCGCCAGATCGCCATCGCCCGCGCCAGGGCGGAACTCACCGACCAGGCCGCCCTGTTCATCGGGGTCGTCGGGATCGTGGCCTTTCTGCTGGGCGCGGGGGCGCTCGCCGGGGCCTGGCTGAGCGGCGCCGTCCCCGGGCGCGCCGGGGCCGGCGCGCCCGGATGGGTGCGCACGGTCGCCGAGACCGCCCAGAACCTCGGTTCCTGGCTGGTCGGCGCCGGCGTGGTCGCCCTGATCGCGCTCGGCCGCAGGGCCTACCGCGACGCCGGGGCACGCCGCACCGTGGGCATCCTCTGGGACGTGGGCACTTTCTGGCCCCGCGCCGCGCACCCCTTTGCCCCGCCCTGCTACGCCGAGCGCGCCGTGCCCGACCTCACCTGGCGCATGACGACCTGGACGCGGGCGCACCGCGGCCGGATCATCCTCTCCGGGCACTCCCAGGGGAGCGTCCTGGCCGCGGCGGCGGTCTGGCAGCTGGATCCGGCGACCCGGGCGAGGATCGCCCTGCTCACCTACGGTTCTCCGCTGGGACGGCTGTATGGGCGCTGGTTCCCGGCCTACTTCGGGCCCCCCGCCCTGACCTCGCTCCACGGCGAGCTGCACGCCTGGCGCAATCTGTGGCGGCGTACGGATCCCATCGGCGGCCCGGTCCACCTCGACGAGCCCGGGCCACCGGTCGACCGTGCGCCGCTGCCCGATCCTGCGGCGTACGGGCGGACGGAGGAACACCCGCTGCCCGCGCCCCTGCTGACCCACTTCGACTACCAGGCCGATCCGGCCTTCGCGGCCGAGCGCGGCGCGCTGCTCGGCTGGCTCCAGCGGAACACGGAGGGGACGCTGCCCGTGCAGGGTCAGGGCAGCGGGGGGAGGTCCTCGGGGTAGAGCAGCTGCAGCTCCTCATGGCTGGGCTCGCTGATCCGGGCGAGCCGGCCCGCATGGCGCTCGACCATGGCCTCGAAGGTCTGCCGGGCGGTGCGGCCGTTGCCGAAGGCCGGGCCCTTGGGGATCGCGGTGAAGTACTTGTACAGCGCCTCGCCGGTGTCCTCGGAGAGCTGGTACTCGTGTTCCTCGGCCTGGGCCCGCACGATCCGCAGCAGTTCGACCGGGGTGTAGTCGTCGAAGGTGATGGTCCGCGAGAAGCGGGAGGCGACACCGGGGTTGGCGGACAGGAAGTGCTCCATCTCCGCCGTGTAGCCCGCGACGATCACCACCACGGCGTCGCGGTGGTCCTCCATCAGCTTCACCAGGGTGTCGATCGCCTCCCGCCCGAAGTCCCGGCCGGAGTCCTCGGGGGCGAGGGCGTACGCCTCGTCGATGAACAGGACCCCGCCCCGGGCACGTTCGAAGGCCTCCTGGGTGCGGATGGCCGTCGAGCCGATGTGCTCGCCCACCAGGTCGACGCGGGCCACCTCCACCAGGTGGCCGCGCTCCAGCACGCCCAGGGTGGCCAGGATCTCGCCGTAGAGCCGGGCGACGGTCGTCTTGCCCGTGCCCGGGGAGCCGGTGAAGACCAGGTGGCGGCGCGGGGAGGGGGCCTTGAGCCCGGCCTCGCGGCGTCTGCGGCCCACCGCGATCAGGTCGATCAGGGAGCGCACCTCACGCTTGACGTTCTCCAGGCCCACCAGCGCGTCGAGTTCGGCCAGGACCTCGTCCGAGGGCCGGGTGTCCCCGGCCGGGGAGGGGGCGGGCACGGACGCCGCCTCGGTGCCGCCGGTCGGTGTCACCGGCAGCCCGCCGAGCAGCCCGAACGACGCAGCCGCGGGCTGCCGTTCGCCCGCCGGAGCGGGCACACCCGGCGATTCGGGCACGGTACGGCGCTCACCGCTCTGGTCCCCGGTGCAGTCCTCCGTCACCGGGCCCGGCTCGGCGAACTCGTAACCGCCGCGCGCACAGCGCTCCGTGCGGCAGCGGGTGAGCGTGGAGCGGCACCCGTCGATGATGTGGAAGCCGTAGCCCCGGCTGCCCGTGACCCTGCAGCCGGTGAAGGTCCCGCGGCCCCCCGCGGAGACGTAGAACCCGGCCTCGGCCGGGTTGGTGACGACGCAGCGCTCCAACGTGGGGTCGGCGCCCTTCGTCACGATGACACCGGTCGCCGTGTCGTCGATGGTGCAGGCGGACAGCGTGCCGCCGCTGCCGTGGTCGCGGAACCAGGCGCCGGTGGAGGCCTCGCGGATGCGGCAGTCGTCGAGTTGCACGGTGGCGCCGTCGCTGACCGAGACCGCGGTGTTGCGGACCTGGGAGATGTCGCTGTCGACGACGTCGGCGCGTGAGCCCCGGTCGAGTACGAACAGGGCGTCGGGCACGTCGTGCACGCGGCAGGAGTCGAGGACGACGGCCGCGCCGTCGCTGACCCAGACCGCCGGGTAGTCGCCCTGGCTGTCGTGGATCTCGCACTGGTTGGCGTCCACCCGGGTGCCCGGGTCCCAGACCGACAGCCCGTTGCGGCCGAAGCGCCGCACCGTGGTGCGGGTGAGGGTGAGGACCGCGCGGGAGCGCAGGTCGACGGCGTTCTCGGGCACGTCGTGGATGTCGCAGTCGGAGAGGGTCAGGACCGCGTCGGTGTCCAGGGTGATGCCGTCGCCGGTGGTGCGGTGCACCTGGCACTCGGTGAGGTGTCCGGCGGCGCGCGAGGCGACCTGTACGCCGGTGCCCTTGACCTCGTACACCTCGCAGCCGACGGCCTCGGCCACGGTGCCCTCCCCGGTGAGGGAGATCCCCGCGCCGGAGGCGTTGCGGACCCGGCAGCGTTCCAGCCGGGGGGAGGCGCCGCCGCGCACCGAGATGCCGGTCTGGCCGGCGGCCACCACCTCGCATTCCTCGAACAGGCCGCCCGCGGCCTCCAGGACGCTGATCCCGAGCCCGGCCGGGTTGTCCACGGTGCAGCGGCGTACGGTCGGCCGCGCCCCGTCGCGGACCTCTATGCCCACCGCGGAACGGGTGCTGACCCGCAGTCCGGTGAGTTCGGGCGTGGCGCTCTCGACGAGCAGGGCGGCGGCGGAGGTGTCCTGCCCCTCGACGGAGAGGTCCTGGACCGTCGCCGCGGCGCGGACGGTCAGGGCGACACCGGCCGGCGGGGCGATCCGCACGGAGCCCGGCCCCTCGGCCGCGCGGAGCGTTATGACCTTCTCCACGACGAGGTTCTCCCGGTAGGTCCCGGGGTTGACCGAGAGCACGTCGCCCTCGGCGGCCGCATCCAGGGCCGCGGCGAGGCTCTCGTACTCTCCCGTGCGGCGGCGCCACCGCGAACTGCTGGTGTGCGTCACCTGAACCACGCCGTGTGCCATGGAGATGCTCTGCCCCGTCCTCTTGCACTGCGCCGACCTGGGGGCCTCCACGGTAGCGCGCGCCGGGCGCGCGCCAGCACCCAGATGCTGATGGATCACCTGATGGATCCGGCCGGATGAGGCCGATTGCGGATGATCGCAAGCACCGGCGTGCGTACCCGGTGTGGTCAGCCGCCCGCTCCGGCCCGGCCCCAGCTCTGGCCGGCCGCGGCCCACTCGCGCTCCCACTCGGCGAGCCTGCGGCGCATCAGCTGCCACATGAGCAACTGGCGCCCCATCAACCCCAGCACGCTCGCGGCGAGGAAGGTGCCGATGCCGGCGAGCATCGCGTGCGTGGTGGCGGAGCGGGAGTCCAGGGGAGCGGGTGCGGGCACGGCCCCGGACTTGTCGGTCCACATGGCGACGTGGTCGCCCTTGTCGTGGGCGGCGCCCACCCGCACCTGGGCGGTGTGGACGTGTCCGTCCGGCGCGGTCCAGCGGACCACGGCGTCGCGGCGTTCCTCGCGGACGCGGCCGGACTCGGGGTCGGGATCGGCGGCCTCACGCGGCCCGGCCTTGAGCACCACGGCGGCGACCTGCGTGCGGTTGGCGTGCTGGACCCTGACGGTGTGCTGGAGGGAGTGGTCCACGGCCAGCCCGGCCGTCAGCCCCGCGGCCGGCGCCCCCAGGACGATGGCGCACCCCGCCGCGACCCCCGCACAGGCCTCGAACACGTCGGAACGGCGGCGCAGGCTGTTCTTCCGCCAACGCCACCACCGCACGTGCGTGGCCGTCATCGGTCGTCGCACCCCCTATCACCGTCCAAGTACCGCACATGGCACGGCACATGCGCGGCATGGACCGGGCGGGAGGGGGCCATCTCACGCCGGCACCCGCCGGGGCCCGGACCGTGCCGCGGTCTCGGGACGCGTTCAGTCCATTGACAACAACGCGTCGCCCACCCGGAGTGTTCCGGGTCGTACGGGCACGAGATTCTGTCCGAAAACCAGTCTGCCCCCGAATCTGCGGTGGCGCGCGAGGGTGCGCAGCGGCTCCCGGCCGCGGAGCGCCGTGTCCTGGTCCGTCGTCGTCACCACGCAACGTCCGCAGGGCTTCACCACGCGGAATTCGACTTCCCCGATGCGGATCCGGGTCCAGGTGTCCTCGGCCCAGGCGTCGGTCCCCGCGATCACGGCGTTGGGACGGAAGCGGTCCATGGGCAGCGGCCCCTCCCCGGGGTGGTCGCCCGCGGCGATCAGCGCGTTGAGGGCGGCCAGCGAGGCCTCGGTCGTCACGAGCAGGGGGAAGCCGTCGGCGAAGCTGACGGTCTCACCGGGGAGTGCGTAGTCCGGGTCGATCGGGCGGCGGCGGCCGGGGTCGTCGAGGTGGACGAGGGTGACCTCCACCCCCAGGTACCCGGCGAACCAGGCGGCGGCCGCCTCTCCCGCGGGTACGGCCTCCACCTTGTCGCCCCATATGTGCACCGGGACCGTCGTGGACGGTCCCGGTACGGCGATGTCCAGCAGCGGCATCCCCGGGGCGGTGAGCAGCAGCCCACCGCCGGGGGACGACTCCGCGCGCGCCAGGGCCAGCCGGGGCTGCTCGCGCTGCGTGACACATCGTCCCGCAGCGTCGGCGAGCATCCACCGGCGGTCTCCGGCGAGCCCCCACGGCTCCACCTCTGCCTCGGACAACCGCTGTCCACCGAGTGACTTGACGGGGTGGACGTGCAGTGCGCTGAGGCGGGGTGTCGGCGTCGGAGTCGTCATTCCGCCATCGTGCCAGGCGGCGCGGTCACCCGTCGGCGGGGACCGGGCCGCCCGTGGGCGTCAGCCCGAGTAGTAGCCCTGGCCGAGGTTGCGCCGCTGGTACGGCTGCTCGTCGTAGCCGGTGGGCGCCACGGGGCGCGGCGGCGCCGGACGCGGGGCCGCGGCGGGACGCACCTGCTCGTAGCCGGCCGGGCCCTGGTACTGCTGCGGGGCCTGCTGCGTCTGGTACCCGCCGTTGAAGGCCGCGGGCCGGGGCGCGGTGGCCTGCTGCGGGATGTAGGGCGCCGGCGCCTGCTGCAGCTGGGGCTGCTGGTAACCGGGCGCCGAGTAGCCGGAGTACGACGGCGTGCTCGGCGCGGAGGAGTGGTGGGAGGGACCGGCGGGCAGCGCGGGGAGCGCGGCCGGCAGGGCCGGGAGATTGCTGCCGGTGGTCTCGTACGCGGACGGGACGCGGATCGGCGCGATCTGGGGGGTGCCCCGCTCTGCGACCAGGCTGTCGTAGATCGGGGTGTCGGGGAAGAACGGCGACGTGTAGTAGCCACCGCCGTAAGAACCGCGGGGGGAGGTCATAGCCCATAAGTTAAGCCCACGATGTGCTGGTTGGGGAGACCGATTAGCAGGTCATTTCATGTGCAGTGAGTGACGGCTGAACCTTATTGCCATCGAATCGGAGGAAATCGGTCCGTGGCCGCCGTTCGGATCCCGTAAAGGCGCTGGGCCTGGGGCGTTACCCCTCGTCACGTGGGAACACGGGCGCGGGGAAGTGCCCGGCCGGATGGTGCCGGAGGGTGACGGGGCCGACACTCTCGCGCACCAACAGGTCACCCGCACGAAGGAGGAACGCGGCGTTTCCGTGACTCCGGAGAACTTCGTCCCGGGAGGCCCCTGATGTGCCACAGTGAGCCATGCGCGTCGCCATGCTCTTCGGGCAGAACCGGCCGGCACGGCCGGACGAATGGCACAAGGCCGCGGCGGCCGTCGCCGACGTCGTCGACGTGGTGGCCGTCCACGCGTTGACCCTGCCCGCCGTCCGCGGGCTCCCCTACGCCGGCCGCGATCCCGAGCGGCCGCACCACTACCAGGTCGCCGTCCCCCACGGCGGCACCGTGGCGCGCCGGGTCACCGCGGGCCGCGTCGAGGGCGTGCTGCGCCACGAGGCGGCCGAGTGCGGCCGGTTCGACCTCCTGCACGGCCATCTGCCGGGCGCCCAGGAGCTGCTGCCCCGGCTCGCACGGTCCGCCGGGCTGCCGTACGTCCTCACCGAGGACGACCCCTGCCTGTTCGGCCACCCCACGCGCCCGCTCCCCGGCCGGCCCGCGCGACGGGTCCGCGCCCGGATCTACCGCGAGGCCGCCGCCGTCCTGGCGGTCAGCGACGCCGTGCTGCTGCGGCTCGGCGAACTCCGGCTCCCCGGCCGGCACCGCCTGGTCCCGCACCCCGTCGGCCCCGAGTTGCTGCCGCCGGTGCCCGCCCGGACCCGGATCAGCCAGGACCCGGTGCGGGTGGTGGCCGCCGGGCGCTTCGAGGCGTACGAGGGCTGGGAGGTGCTGGTCCACGCCTTCGCCACCGCCAGGGTCAGGGACCCGCGGCTGCGGCTGGACGTCATCGCCGAGGGGTCCGCCGAACTCCCCGCCGACGTGCGCGAGCTGATACGCAAGTGCGGAGTGGCCCACTTCGTCACGGTCCGCCGGGCCCGCGGCCGTGCCGAGGCGCTGCACACCGTCGCGCACGCCGACCTCTTCCTGATGGCGAGCCACGTGGAGAGCTTCTGCGTTCGCGCGCTGGACGCGCTGTGCTGCGGCACCCCCGTCGTCGGGACCCGCACCGGCGCGCTGCCCGAACTCGTCGGGCACGACGGCGGGGTGCTCGTCGAGCCGGGTGACGCCCCCGCCCTAGGCCGGGCGCTCGTGGAGGGCGCCGCCCGGCTGTCCGCGCGCCGGCCCACGGTCCTCGCCGACCGCACCCGGCGCCGCTACGGCACGGCGGCCGTCGGCGCCCGGCTCGCCGTCGTCTACGCCGAGGCGTCGTCGGGCCGCGGCCGCGCGTAGGTGCGGCCCTTCCACGCGGCCCCGCGGCCCCGGGCGTGCTGCACGGCCGAGTCGACCGTCATCAGCAGATAGAGGACCGCCGTGAACGGCAGCAGCAGCGCAGGCCAGGGCGGCTGCCGGTAGTAGCGGAGCATCGGCAGGTAGGTGCCGCACATCAGGGCCCACGCCGCCGCGCCCGCCGCGCACAGCCACCGGTCGCCGGCGAGCGCCCCGCCGATCGCGGCGAGCGGCGGGACCACGTACACGAGCAGCAGGCCGAGCACCGTGCCGGCCAGCAGCACCGCGCTGTGCCGCAGCTGCGCGTACGCGCTGCGCGACACCATCCGCCACAGCTCGGCCAGGCCCGGGTAGGGGCGGACGCTGTCGACCTCGTCGGCCAGGCCCAGCCAGATCCGCCCGCCCGCGCGCTGGACGGCCCGGGCCAGCGCCACGTCGTCGATCACCGCGTGCCGGATCGCGTCGGGCACCCTCGCGCGCTCCACCGCCGAGCGGCGGATCAGCACGCACCCGCCGGCGGCCGCGGCGGTCCTGGCGCGCGGCCGGTTCACCCGGCGGAACGGGTAGAGCTGCGCGAAGAAGTAGACGAAGGCGGGGACGATCAGCCGCTCCCAGGTGGTGGCGACCCGCAGCCGGGCCATCTGCGACACCATGTCCAGACCGGCGCCCTCAGCCGCGGCGACCAAGTGGCGCAACGAGTCCGGGCCGTGTGCGATGTCGGCGTCCGTCAGCAGCAGGAACTCCGGGCCGCCGGACGAGGTGGCCACCTCGATGCCGTGCCGCACCGCCCACAGCTTCCCTGTCCAGCCCTCCGGGACGGGCCCCGGCGAGACCACGCGCAGCGGCAGCCCGTCCGCCCGGTCCGCCAGCCCGCGGGCCAGTTCCCCGGTGCCGTCGCTGCTGCCGTCGTCCACCAGGACGACCTCGGCGCGTCCCGGGTAGCGCTGCGCCAGGACGCTCGGCAGGCTCCGCGGCAGCACCTGCGCCTCGTCCCGCGCCGGGACGACCACCGCCACGTCCGGCCACTCCCGCGGCTCCGCCGCGACGGCCGGCAGCCGCACGTCCGTCCGCCAGAACAGTCCCTGCGCCAGCAGCAGCCACACCCACGCCAGCAACGACACCACGGTCACCCACGTCAGCCACGTCACCCGGGCAGTCTGCCGCCGAGGCCCTCCCGCGTGCGTCATTTCCCCCGGTTCGGCCGCAGGGCGGGCCGACGATCGCATCGCGTAAGGTTGTGCCCCGTGAAGATCGCGCTGATGGACTCCGGTATCGGCCTGCTCGCCGCGGCCGCCGCCATCCGCCGGCTGCGGCCCGACGCGGACCTGGTGCTCTCCTCCGACCCCGACGGCATGCCCTGGGGCCCGCGCACGCCCGAGGACGTCACCGCGCACGCCCTGGCCTGCGCCCTCGCCGCCGCGGAGCACCGTCCGCAGGCGCTGATCGTGGCCTGCAACACCGCCACCGTGCACGCGCTGCCCGCACTGCGCGCGGCCCTGGAACCCGCCGTCCCGGTCATCGGCACCGTCCCGGCGATCAAGCCGGCCGCCGCCGGGGCCCGCAAGGTGGCGATCTGGGCGACCCCGGCGACCACGGGCAGCCCCTACCAGCGCGGACTGATCGAGGACTTCGGCAACGGCGCCGAGATCACCGAGGTGCCCTGCCCCGGCCTCGCCGACGCCGTCGACCGGGCCGACGAGGCCGCGACCGCCGGCGCGGTCGCCGCCGCGGCCGCGCTCACGCCCTCCGACGTCGAGGCGGTCGTCCTCGGCTGCACCCACTACGAGCTGGTCGCCGACCGCATCCGGGCCGCGCTGGCCGCCCCCGCGCTGCTGTACGGCTCGGCCGACGCCGTCGCCGCCCAGACGCTCCGCCGGATCGGCGCAGAGCCGCGGCCGGACGCCGCACCCACCGGGAGCCTCGCGGTGATCCTCAGCGGCCGGGCGGGCACCGTCACGCCCGAGGCCCTGGCCTACGCCGAGGGCCGTTCCCTCGGCGCCGCCGCCGCTCCCGCGGCGGCCGAGGCGTGCTGACCCGCACCGCGATCCACGCCACACGCCCCCCGGGCCCCGGCGCGCCGGTCCGTCTCGGCGCGTATCCCCCCGTGCAACGGTGCCAATACGCCGTGGGATGAGTAGGCTGCGCACTATGACGGACGCGCAGCGTGACGACGCGCGTACATCCCAGGTGTGGACAGGCCACGCGAGCAACCGGTTCCAGTGGCTCCTCGCAGCCGCGGGGGCGGCCTGCATGGCGCTCGGCATCGAGCTCGCCGTGACCTCGCCCTACACCTCGGGCACAGTGCCGCTGGTCATGTCGGTGGTGGGCTGCATCGCGGCGGGGCTGCTGGTGCTGTTCGGAACCCTCGCGTTCACGCACGTGCGCGTGAACGTGGACCGAGACGGGCTCCAGGTGCGCTGCGGCCACATCGGCGTGCCCCGCCGCCGGATCCGGTGGGAGGAGATCAACGACGCCCACCTCGCCCCCGTCGTCAGCCCCCGCCACTGGGGCGGCTGGGGCTACCGCTGGCGGCCCGAGCAGGGCACCGCGGTCGTGGTCCGCCGCGGGCCGGGTGTCGTGCTCGACCTCGGCAACGGCCGGCACTTCACCGTCACCGTGGACGACGCCGAGGGCGCCGTCCAGGCCATCCGCAGCCGGCTGGGCCTGCTCCCGTAGCCCGACAGGGCCAGGGCGCAGGCCCCGTACGGCCGGCGCGCGGTCACTCACGACCAGCGCGCCGTCACCCTCCCGGTTCCCGCGGCGCACGCCAGGAGCACGCCCAGCGCCGTGCGCTCGGCCGACACGGCGCCCTCGACCCCGTCCGTGACGTCCGCGCCGACGAGCAGCACGCTCCACGGCGCGGGCGGCGGGCGCTCGCCCAGGGCCTCGACCGTGACCGTGTCACCCGTACGGCCCACGCGGAAGACGGCGGCCGTCGAGCCGTCCGGAGCGGGCACGGCGGTGACCGTCGCGCCGCCGTCGGCCGGGGCGTGCACCCGCAGGGTGACCCCGTCCGCCCAGTCGTACTCCGGTGCCTCCTCGAAGGCGCCGAAGGGCACCACCGAGCCGGGTCTGGCCAGCAGCGGGAGCGTGTCGAAGCCGTGCGTCTCGCGCCGCCAGCCCGGGCCCTGCACGCGCTCGCCGGTCAGCAGGTGCGTCCAGGTGCCGGCCGGGACGTAGTACTCGACCTCGCCGTCCGCGCTGAGGACCGGGGCGACCAGCACGTCGTCGCCGAGCATGTACTGCCGGTCGAGGTGGTGGCAGGCCGGGTCGTCGGGGAACTCCAGCACCATCGCCCGCATCATCGGCGTGCCCTCGTCACGGGCCTGCGACGCCGCCCGGAACAGGTACGGCATGAGGCGGTTCTTCAGCCGGGTGAAGTCGCGGGTGACGGTGACCGCCTCCTCCCCGAACTCCCACGGCACGCGGTAGGACTTGCTGCCGTGCAGCCGGCTGTGCGAGGACAGCAGTCCGAACTGCACCCAGCGCTTGAACAGCGCCGGGTCCGGCGTCCCCTCGAAGCCGCCGATGTCGTGGCTCCAGAAGCCGAAGCCCGACAGCCCGAGCGACAGACCGCCGCGCAGGCTGTCCGCCATCGCCGTGAACGTCGACTCGCAGTCGCCGCCCCAGTGCACCGGGAACTGCTGCCCGCCCGCGGTCGCCGAGCGGGCGAAGAGCACCGCCTCGCCCTCGCCGCGCTCCTCGCGCAGCAGGTCGAAGACGACCTGGTTGTAGAGCTGCGCGTAGTAGTTGTGCATCCGCTCCGGGTCGGAGCCGTCGTGCCACACCACGTCGACCGGGATGCGCTCGCCGAAGTCGGTCTTGAAGACGTCGACGCCTTGCCGCAGCAGCGCGCGCAGCTTCTCCGCGTACCAGGCGCGGGCGGCGGGGTTGGTGAAGTCCACCAGCGCCATCCCCGGCTGCCACAGGTCCCACTGCCACACGTCGCCGTTCGGCCGCATGACGAGGAAGCCCTCGCGCATGCCCTCGGCGAAGAGCGCCGACTTCTGCGCGATGTACGGGTTGATCCAGGCGGAGACGCGCAGCCCGCGCTCCTTGAGCCGGGCGAGCATGCCCTCGGGGTCGGGGAAGACCTCCGCGTCCCAGGTGAAGTCGCTCCACTGGTACTCGCGCATCCAGAAGCAGTCGAAGTGGAAGACGCTCAGCGGGATCCCGCGGTCCGCCATCCCCTGCACGAAGTGGCTGACGGTCGCCTCGTCGTAGGAGGTGGTGAAGGAGGTCGACAGCCACAGGCCGAACGACCAGGCCGGCGGCAGCGCGGGCCGGCCGGTGAGGGCCGTGTAGCGGGCCAGGATCTCCTTCGGGGTGGACCCGTGGACGACGAAGTACTCCAGCGACTGGTCCTCGACGCTGAACTGCACCTGGTCGACCACCTCCGAGCCGACCTCGTACGAGACCTTGCCGGGGTGGTTGACGAAGACGCCGTAGCCGCGGTTGGTGAGGTGGAAGGGGACGTTCTTGTAGGCCTGCTCGCTGATCGTGCCGCCGTCCGCCTGCCAGATGTCCACGGTCTGGCCGTTCTTCACGAACGGGGTGAAGCGCTCGCCGAGCCCGTACACCAGTTCGCCGACGCCGAGCGACAGCTGGGCCACCATGAAGTGCCGGTCGTCCGCGTCGGTGGCGAAGCCCGTGCCGCGGGCGCCGGCCGAGGTGAGGGTGCGGCCGTCCGCCGTGAAGTCCAGCCGCCACGGGGCGGAGGTGTCGACGCGCAGCGTCAGTCCGCCCGAGGCCAGCTCGAGCACCGAGCCGTCGCGGGAGGTCTTGCCGCCGCCGCCGTCCGTGGCGCCCGG
Source organism: Actinacidiphila glaucinigra (assembly GCF_900188405.1). Lineage (GTDB taxonomy): Bacteria > Actinomycetota > Actinomycetes > Streptomycetales > Streptomycetaceae > Actinacidiphila > Actinacidiphila glaucinigra. The sequence continues at coordinate 48,109 of NZ_FZOF01000018.1, forward strand.
CAGGCCGAACTCCGGGCCGCGGCGGGCCTTCCCGGCGTGGTGGGTGGTGCGCACCCCGATCACGCCCTCGGCGGGGGACCAGCACTCCACCGTCAGCAGCGGGCTGTTGAGCGTGTCGCCGCGGCGGTGCACCGGCTTCACCGGGGCGTGCAGGACGATCCGGTCGTCCGCGACCGAGGCGTCGGCGACGGAGGTCGCGTACTTCGCCGTGACGCCCGGGCGCATCATCCAGAAGCCGTCGGTGAACTTCACGACTGGTCCTGCCGTCCCGCCCGGTGGGCGCCGATCAGGTCGCGGTACCAGCCGTAACTGGCCTTGGGCGTGCGCTTGGCGTCGTTGTCGTAGTCGACGTGGACGATGCCGAAGCGCTGGCCGTAGCCGCGGGCCCACTCGAAGTTGTCCAGCAGCGACCAGACGTAGTAGCCGCGCACGTCCATGCCCGCGTCCATCGCGGCGAGGAGCGCGTGGAGGTGGTCGCGCAGGTAGGACACGCGGTCGGCGTCGTCGACGCGGCCGTCGGGGGAGACGACGTCGGCCTCGGCCGAGCCGTTCTCCGTGATGAAGGCCGGCGGCAGCGAGGGGTAGCGTTCCTTGAGGTCGAGCAGCAGCGCCGTGAAGGACTCCGGGACGACGGGCCAGCCCATGGTGGTGTGCCGCGTCCCGTACGGGTCGGTCTCGCGCACGCCGATGTCGACGGCGGTACGCAGGGCCGGCTCGGGCTCGCGGTGCGGGGCGTCGACGACGGTGAGGGGGCGGTAGAAGTTGAGGCCCACGAAGTCCAGCGGCGCCCCGATGACCTCCAGGTCGCCCTCGCGGCGGTACGAGCCGTCGGCGAGCGCGCCCCACGTCTCGGCCTCGCCCGTGGGGTAGCGGCCGGCGAACAGCGGCTCGGTCCATGTGTCGTTGTGCAGCGTCTCGGCCCGGCGCAGCGCGGCCAGGTCCGCGGCGGAGTCGCTCGCGGCCTCGATGCGGTCGAGGTTGAGGGTGATGCCGACCTCGCGGGCGCCCGCCTCGCGCAGGGCGCGCACGGCCAGGCCGTGGGCGAGCAGCAGGTGGTGGGCGGCGGCCAGCGCGCCGGTGCCCTCCTGGGCGCCGGGGGCGTGCCGGCCCTCGGCGTAGCCGACGAAGGCCGAGCAGTACGGCTCGTTGAGGGTGATCCAGCGCTCCACGCGGTCCCCGAGCCGCTCGGCCACGGCGGCCGTGTACTCGGCGAAGGCCTCGGCCGTCGCGCGGTTGCGCCAGCCGCCCTCGTCCTCCAGGGCCTGCGGGAGGTCCCAGTGGTAGAGCGTCACGGCGGGGGAGATGCCCGCGGCGAGCAGGTCGTCGGTGAGGCGGTCGTAGAAGTCCAGGCCCTTGCCGTTGACGGCGCCGCGGCCCTGCGGGACGACACGCGGCCAGGAGACGGAGAAGCGGTAGGAGTCGACGCCCAGGTCGGTGAGGAGGCGGACGTCCTCGGCGTGGCGGTGGTAGTGGTCGCAGGCCACGTCACCGGTGGCGCCCTCGGCGGTGCGGCCCGGGGTGTGGCTGAAGGTGTCCCAGATGGACGGCCCGCGGCCGTCCTCGTCGTGGGCACCCTCGATCTGGTAGGCGGCGGTGGCGGCACCGAAGCGGAAACCGGGAGGGAAGACCGGGAAATCGGTGGACATGGGGGTGTGCTCCCTGGGCTCGGGTGGATTGCGGTCGGTCGGGTGGGAACGGAGAGCGGAGAACGGCGGATGTAGAACGGCGGCCGGACGGCGCCGGGTTCAGGCGTTCGCCGCGCGTGGGCCGGGCGGGGCGATCCGCGGGCCCGGCACGAACGCCGGGGGGATCAGCAGGTGCCCGGGCGGGGTGGGGGACGTGCCCTGTGTGCGGGTGGCGATGGCCTCCGCGGCGAGTCGTGTCACCGCGGCGGACATCTCCGGGACGGGCAGTTCGACGCGCGGCAGGTCCTGGCCCCCCAGGTCGTCGGGCAGGTTGCCGACCGCCACGACCGCGAGGTCCTCGGGCACCCGCAGCCCCTCGGCCGCCACGGCGGCGAGGATGTGCGGGAGCGCGGCGACGTGCTGCACCACCAGTGCGGTGGGCGGGCGTTCCCCGTGCAGCAGCGTGCCGATGCGGCGGGCCAGCCGCGCCATGTCCCCGGTCGACTGGTGCACGCGCACGTCGGCACCGGTCTCCGGCGCCGCGCGGCGGGCACCGGCCAGGCCCCGGATCGCGTAGCCGCGCTGCGCCTGGATCTCGCGCTCGGTGGTGGCCAGGTACGCGATGTCCCGGTGGCCGGCGGCGGCGAGTTCGCGGACGGCGAGGGTGGCGGCCGCCTCCCAGTCCAGGTCCGTCCACGGCAGCGCGGCGTCGTCGGCGGAGCGTCCCAGCAGCGCGGCGGGGAAGCCGAGTTCGAGCATGGCCGCGATGCGCGGGTCGTCCATCTCGACGGCCATCAGGATGGCGGCGTCCGCCTGGCCGCTGCGTGCGATGCGGCGCAGTCCCGGCACGCCCTCCTGCGCGGTCATGAGCAGGACGTCGTACCCGTGGGCGCGGGCTGCGTCGCTGATCTCGATCGCGAAGCGCCCGTCGACCGCCCGGTAGCCGCCCGCCACGCGGGGGAGCGCGAGCGCCAGCACGTTGGTGCGCGTGCTGCGCAGGGTGCGGGCGCTGGCGCGCGGGTGGTAGCCGAGCTCGTCGATCGCCTGCTGCACGGTGCGGCGGGTGTCCTCGGAGATCTTGCGGGAGCCGCTCAAGACGTACGACACGGTGCTGGGCGCGACCCCGGCGCGCTGGGCGACGTCCTTGATGGTGGTCATGCGGCTCCTTCGCGGCCCCTGTACCGGTACCGGTTGTCGAATCGATTCGTCGAATCGATTCACCACTACGGTGCACGATGCTACGTCGGCGCCCCGGGGTGAGGCAATGGGCCCCTGTCGCCCGTGGGGCGGCGGGGCGGGCCAGCGCTCATGGGTCCGCGCCGTGGTCCGGGGGAGCGCTGAGCGGGCGGGAGGTGGCGAGCCCGGCGAGGAGGCCGGCGCCGGCGGTGACGACGGGGTAGCTGAGGACGTGGTCGACGGCTGACTGCATGGCGAGGCCGGTCAGCGCGGCCGCGGCCGTCAGGACGACCGGGGTCGGGCGCGGGGAGCGCTGGAGGGCCCAGAGCAGCCAGACACAGCAGGCGGCGAGCAAGGCGACGCCCGGCACGCCCTGCTCCGCCGCCAGTTGCAGGGGCGCGGACTGCGGGGTGCCCGCGCCGGTCGCCGACGGCGCCGTTCCCGCGCCCGCCTCGGTGAAGCGGCCCGGGCCGATCCCGCGTACGGGATGCTCCCGGGCGGTCTCCAGGGCGTCGCTCCACAGCCGGACCCGGGCCGGGGTGAGCTGCCCGGACAGCGAGGCCGACAGGCCGGGCGGCAGCGCGTCGACGGCGACCGCGCACGTGCCGCCGACCGCCACGACGAGGGCAAGGGCCAGGCCCGCGAGACCGAGCGCGCGGCGCGTGCGGTCGGCGGCGAGGGAGCACAGGACCACCCCGAGGCACGCGGCGAAGCCCGCCGCGGAGCCGACGGCGAGCGCGAACCCGGCCGCGGTGGCGCCGAGCAGGCGCAGGCCCACCCGGAGCGGGCGTGACCGCGCGGCCCAGGCGGCGCAGCAGGCGGCGCCGGTGGCGAGCACCATGAGCGCGGCGTCGGCGTTCGCGTACCCGAGCGGCGGGGTGTCCGGGCCTCCGGACAGCCGGCCGGGCAGGGCGATCACCAGGACGACCACGGTGAGGGCGGCCACGGCGGGGACGCCAACCGGCCGCAGGGCGCCGCCGATGCGACCGGCCGCGTATCCGGCGGCGACCGCGAGGACGGCCAGGAGCACCCCTTCCGGGCGGGCCGGGCGGCCCGCCGCGGCGACCAGCGACCACACCGCGCAGCCGGCGAGGACCAGCGCGCCGACGGCGTCCGTCCATCCGGAGCGCGGGCGCTCCGCCTGGCCGCCCGCGGCAATCCCGGCGCCCGGCCGCGCGCCACCGGTTCGCGTGTCCATCACCCGCACCCCCTGACCCCCGGGGAACCCCCCGACCCCGGGGGTCACCGTAACCGCTGGGGCCTTCGGATGTGGAGGTCCGGTGCGCGAACGGCAAGTGCCGCGATCGCGGGCGTGATCCACGGGAGGGCACGGCCGAGGACGTAGGCTCGGGGGCGTGCCGATTCCCGAATTCCTTCGCGAGCTGCGGGCCCTCGTCGGCCACCGGCAGCTGCTCCTGCCCGGTGTCACGGCGGTCGTCCTCGACGACGACGGCCGCGTCCTGCTGAACCGGCGGGCGGACAACGGCCGTTGGTCCCTCATCGGCGGCATCGCGGAACCCGGCGAGCAACCCGCCGCGACCGCCGTCCGCGAGGTGCTGGAGGAGACCGGGGTACGGGCGGTCGCGGAGCGTGCCGTCCTCGTCCAGACGATCGACCCGGTCCTCTACCCCAACGGGGACCGCTGCCAGTACGTGGACATCACCTTCCGCTGCCGGGCCGTCGGCGGGCAGGCCCGGGTCGCGGACGACGAGTCGCTGGACGTCGGCTGGTTCGACGTGGACGGTCTGCCCGACCTCGGCAACCACGGGCGGCTGCGCCTCAAGCACGCGTTGACCGACGGCCCCACCTGGTTCGAGCCCGCGGGCCCGCCGCCCGAGTGAGTGTGCGCCGCCCCCACGGGCGGTGACATGAGTGTGGGCGGCGCACACATCGGTCGGGGCCCGCGCGCTGCCTAGCCTGCAGTACATGACGCTCACGCCCCCCGCGCCCCGTCCCGCAGCAGGCCCCGTCCCGCCGTCCGGAGTGCCGGACCTGGACGGACGCACCGCGCTCGTCACCGGTGCCGCCGGCGGCATCGGCCGCGCGTGCGTCCTGCGCCTGGCGGCCGCCGGCGCCAAGGTGCGGGCCGCGGACCGGGACGCCGAAGGCCTGGCCGAGCTCGCGGGACAGGCCGCGGCGGGCGGCCGCCCCGGGGCCGTCGAGACCCTGACCCTGGACCTGACCGACCTCGACGCCGCCGAGCAGGCCGCCGAGGGCACCGACATCCTGGTCAACAACGCCGGGCTGCAGCTCGTCCGCCCCATCGAGGACTTCCCGCCCGAGGTCTTCGCCACGGTGCTGCGGGTGATGCTGGAGGCCCCCTTCCGGCTGATCCGGGGGGCACTGCCGCACATGTACGGGCAGGGCTGGGGCCGGATCGTGAACATCTCCTCCGTCCACGGACTGCGGGCCTCGGCCTACAAGAGCGCCTACGTCTCCGCCAAGCACGGGCTCGAGGGGCTCTCCAAGACCGCCGCCCTGGAGGGCGCGGCGCGCGGCGTCACCTCGAACTGCATCAGCCCCGCCTATGTGCGCACCCCGCTCGTCGAGCGGCAGATCGCCGACCAGGCGGCCGCGCACGGCATCGAGCCCGAGCGGGTCGTCACCGAGATCATGCTCGCCGACTCCGCCGTGAAGCGGCTGGTGGAGCCGGAGGAGGTCGCCGAACTCACCGCCTACCTCTGCTCGCCGCAGGCATCCTTCATCACCGGTGCCTCGCTCAGCATGGACGGTGGATGGACGGCGCACTGATCTGCCGGTATCCCTGACAGCGTGCCGCGTGACCCAGAAGAAGCCCCCGACGACCACGGCGGAACCATGGCCCCCCACAGCCCTTCCGACGCACCCTTCCTGCGGCTGCTCGCCCGCGGGGCACCGGCCGAGGAGTACGAGCGGCCGGTCCTCGCGGCCCGTGCGGAGGGCGCGCCGTCCGCCGTGCTCGCGGAGATGGAGCAGGCCAAGCTGCTGGCCCTGCGCGTGCGGGCGGAGCTGGAGGGCCGGCGGCGGCGCGAGGCCGAGCTGTCGGCGCTCTTCGAGACGGCCGGCGACCTGGCGGGGCTGCGTGACCTGGACTCGGTGCTGCAGGCCATCGTGCAGCGGGCCAGGTCGCTGCTCGGCACGGACGTCGCCTACCTCAGCCTGATCGACCGCAAGGCCGGGGATACCTACATGCGGGTCACCGAGGGATCGGTCTCCGCCGAGTTCCAGCGCGTGCGGCTCGGGATGGGGGAGGGGCTCGGCGGCCTGGTCGCGCAGACCGCCCTGCCCTATGTCACCGACTCCTACTTCGACGACGAGCGCTTCCGGCACACCCACCCGATCGACTCGGCGGTGCACGACGAGGGACTGGTGGCGATCCTCGGCGTGCCCCTCGTGCTCGGCACCGGGGTCATCGGCGTCCTGTACGCCGCGGACCGCCGGGCCCGGGTCTTCGAACGCGGCCAGATCGCCCTGCTCGCCTCCCTCGCCTCGCTCGCCGCCGTCGCCATCGACACCGCGAACCTGCTGGACGAGACGCGCTCCGCGCTCGCCGACCTCGGAACCGCCAACGAGACCATCCGCAACCACAGCGCCGTGCTGGAACGGGCCTCCGAGGTGCACGACCGGCTCACCGAGCTCGTCCTGCGCGGCGGCGGAGTGGACGACGTCGCGGACGCCGTCGCCGAGGTGCTCTCCGGGACGGTGCGAGTCGTCGGCACCGAGCGCGATCCCGTCCCCGACGCGCTCGCCGACGCCGTCGCCCGCTCCCGGAAGGACGGCCACGCCGTACGGCAGGGCGAGACCTGGACGGCCGCCGTCACCGCGGGCGGCGAACTGCTGGGCGCCCTGGTGCTGCACGGCCACCCCGGACTCGACCCCGTCGACCAGCGCACCCTGGAGCGGGCCGCGATGGTCACCTCCCTGCTGCTGCTCGCCCGGCGCACCGCCGCCGAGGCCGAGCAGCGCTTCCGCGGCGAACTCCTGGACGACCTGCTCGACGCCCCGCACCGCGACCCCGGACTGCTGCGCGAACGCGCGGGCAGGCTCCGCGCCGACCTCGACGCCCCGCACGTCGTGCTCGCCGCCCGCGTCGACGAGGAGCACGCCGGGGCCGCCGCCGACCGGCAGCGGCTCTGGTCGGCCGCCTCCCACCTCGCCGCCACACGGCGGGGCCTGGCCGCCGCGCGCGACGGCGGCACGGTGCTGATGCTCCCGCTGGAGCCGGGCTCCGACGCCTCCGCCACCGCCCGCCGCATCGCCCAGCAGCTGGGCACGGCGGTGCAGGCGGCCGTCACCGTGGGGGCCTCGGGCCCCGTCCGCACGCCGGGCGGCGCTCCCGGCGCCGTCGCCCTGGCCTACGCGGAGGCGCAGCGCTGCGGTGACACGCTGCGCGCCCTCGGCCGGGCCGGGGAGGGCGCCGCGGGCGACGACTTCGGCTTCCTCGGCCTGCTGCTGACCGGGTCGCGCGACGTCGACGGCTTTGTGCACCGCACGATCGGCGCCGTCGCCGACTACGACGGCCGCCGGGGCACCGATCTCGTGCGCACCCTGGACGCCTACTTCGCCAGCGGCATGAGCCCGGTACGCACCAAGGACGCCCTCCACGTGCACGTCAACACCGTCGCGCAGCGCCTGGAGCGCATCTCCCACCTGCTCGGCGCCGACTGGCAGTCCCCGGAGCGCGCGCTGGAGATCCAGCTCGCGCTGCGCCTGCACCGGCTCGCGGCCGGGCGGCCGGACCCGTCCGGGCCCGCCGGTCAGGACTGATCCGCGCCCGCGACCAGCTCCACCTCGAACCCGTCGCCGTTCTCCAGATAGGCGGCGTAGTGCTCCTCGCCGCCGGCGTGCGGATGCAGCTCGGGGAACATCAGTGTCCAGCCGTGCGGCGGCGAGCGCGTCACCAGCGCGTCCAGCTCCGCGCGGCCCGCCACATGGAAGGCGAGGTGGTTCAGCCCCGCCCTGCGGCGTTCGTGCCGCCCCACGACGAGATCCGGCGACCGCTCGACGACGATACAGGTCGCCCCCAGCCGCCAGCTGCGGCCGGCCTCCCACCGCTGGTACCGGTCGTAGCCGAGCTCGCCCAGCAGCCAGCCCCACTCGGCGTCCGCGCGCTCCAGATCCGCGACCCACAGCTCGACATGGTGCAGCACCCCCGTCACCGCTCTCCCGTCACCCACGGTCACGACAGTAGACCCCGCCACCGACAGCGGCGGGGTCCACGCATCGAGGGTGCGGACGGTGGCCGCCCCCCCGGGTCAGCCCACCCGGCCGGACCGGGCCAGCGGGGCGTCCTGCGCCGTCTCGGCATCGAGGGCGTCGAGGTCCCGGCCGCGCGTCTCCTTGGCCACCCCGACCGCGACCAGCGTGAGCAGGGCGGCGGCGATGACGTACAGCGAGATCGGCACCGAGCTGTCGTAGGCGGCGAGCAGCGCGGTCGCGATGAGCGGCGCCGGGGCGCCCGCGGCCACGGAGGCGAACTGGGCGCCGATGGAGGCGCCGGAGTACCGCATGCGGGTCGCGAACATCTCCGAGAAGAAGGCCGCCTGCGGCGCGTACATCGCACCGTGCAGCACCAGACCGCCCGTGACGGCCAGCAGCAGCGCGGGGAAGCTCCTCGTGTCGATCAGTGCGAAGAAGGGGAAGGCCCACAGCCCCACGCCCGCCGCACCCAGCAGATACACCGGCCTGCGCCCGACGCGGTCGGAGAGCGCGCCCCAGGCCGGGATCACGGCGAAGTGCACCGCGGAGGCGATGAGCACGGCGTTGAGCGCGGTCTGCTTCCCCAGGGCCGCGTGCTCGACGGAGTAGACGAGCACGAAGGCGGTGATGACGTAGTAGCTGATGTTCTCCGCCATGCGGGCGCCCATCGCCACCAGGACGTCCCGCCAGTGGTCACGGAGCACCGACACCAGCGGCAGCCGCTCGATCGCGGACTCCTCGGCCTTGCGCGCCTCCGCCCTGGCCAGCGCCGCCTTGAACACGGGCGACTCGTCGACCGACAGCCGGATCCACAGCCCCACCATGACGAGGACGCCCGAGAGCAGGAACGGGATGCGCCAGCCCCACGAGGTGAAGGCGTCGTCCGAGAGCAGCGCGGTCAGCGCGGACAGCACGCCGGTGGCCAGCAGCTGGCCGGCCGGGGCACCCGTCTGCGGCCACGACGCCCAGAAGCCGCGCCGCTTCGCGTCGCCGTGCTCCGACACGAGCAGCACCGCGCCGCCCCACTCGCCGCCGAGCGCGAAGCCCTGCACCAGCCGGAGCATGGTGAGCAGCACCGGTGCGGCGACGCCGATCGTGCCGAACGTGGGCAGCAGGCCGATGCAGAAGGTCGCGCCGCCCATGAGCAGCAGGCTCAGCACGAGCAGCCGCTTGCGCCCGAGGCGGTCCCCGTAGTGGCCGAAGACGAGGGCGCCGACGGGGCGGGCGGCGAAGCCGACCGCGTAGGTGAGGAACGACAGCAGCGTGCCGACCAGGGGTTCCTCGTTGGGGAAGAACAGCTTGTTGAAGACCAGCGCGGCGGCGGAGCCGTAGAGGAAGAAGTCGTACCACTCGATGGTGGTGCCGATGAGGCTCGCCGCGACGATTCTGCGGAGCGAGCCGGGTGCGGTGGGCGCGGGTGCCGGGGTTGCCATGGTCACCACTTCCGGGCGGGGGACGGGGACGTTTCCGATGTCGCCACACCGTAGAAACGGCCACGTCACGCTCCCATGTGGTGGAACACCACAGTTGCGCCCCCGGGTATCCGGGCGGGCCCCATGAGAGTGGCCCGCGGGGTCCCCGGCGGTGCCCGGCGCGGCGCCGGGGGCGGTCCCGGCCCGCCGGGAGGGTCCATTCGAGTGGTCGCCGCTCACGAGATATCTTGATGTCGAGCAATGTTGCAGACGTGGAGCGGAGCACCCGGTGACTGACTCGACCATCATCTATACGCACACCGACGAGGCGCCGGCGCTGGCGACGTACTCGTTCCTGCCCGTGATCCAGGCGTACGCGTCCACGGCCGGAGTCGCCGTGGAGACCCGTGACATCTCCCTGGCCGGGCGCATCATCGCCAGCTTCCCCGAGTACCTGGAGGAGGGCCAGCGCATCGCCGACGCCCTCGCCGAGCTCGGCGAGCTCGCCAAGACCCCGGCCGCCAACATCATCAAGCTGCCGAACGTCTCGGCCTCGATCCCGCAGCTGAAGGCCGCGGTCGCCGAGCTGCAGGCGCAGGGCTACGCGCTGCCGGACTACCCGGACGACCCGAAGTCCGACGAGGACAGGGACGTCCGCGCCCGCTACGACAAGATCAAGGGCAGCGCCGTCAACCCCGTCCTGCGCGAGGGCAACTCCGACCGCCGTGCCCCCGCGTCGGTGAAGAACTACGCCAAGGCGCACCCGCACCGCATGGGCGCGTGGTCGGCCGACTCCAAGACGAACGTCGCGCACATGACCGCCGACGACTTCCGTTCCACCGAGAAGTCCGTCGTCATCGCCGAGGACGGCGCCCTGCGCATCGAGCTGGTCGGTGACGACGGCACGACCACCGTGCTGCGCGAGTCCGTGCCGGTGCTCGCCGGCGAGGTCGTGGACGCCTCCGTCATGCGCGTCGCCGTGCTGCGCGAGTTCCTCGGCGAGCAGGTCGCGCGCGCCAAGGCCGAGGACGTCCTGTTCTCGGTGCACCTGAAGGCCACGATGATGAAGGTCTCCGACCCGATCGTCTTCGGCCACGTGGTCCGCGCCTTCTTCCCCAAGACCTTCGCCCGGTACGGCGAGGCCTTCGCGGCGGCCGGCCTCACCCCCAACGACGGCCTCGGCGGCATCCTCAAGGGCGTCGAGTCCCTGGCCGACGGTGCGGCGATCAAGGCCTCCTTCGAGGCCGAGCTGGCCGAGGGCCCGGCCCTGGCCATGGTCGACTCCGACCGCGGCATCACCAACCTGCACGTCCCGAGCGACGTCATCGTCGACGCCTCCATGCCGGCCATGATCCGCACCTCCGGCCACATGTGGGGCCCGGACGGCCAGGAGGCCGACACCCTCGCGGTGCTCCCGGACAGCAGCTACGCCGGCATCTACCAGGCCGTCATCGAGGACTGCCGTGCGCACGGCGCCTTCGACCCGGCCACGATGGGCTCGGTGCCCAACGTCGGCCTCATGGCGCAGAAGGCCGAGGAGTACGGCAGCCACGACAAGACCTTCGAGATCCAGCACACCGGCACCGTCCGCCTGGTCGACCGGGCCGGCAACGTCGTCCTGGAGCAGGCCGTCTCCGCCGGCGACATCTTCCGCGCCTGCCAGACCAAGGACGCGCCGATCAAGGACTGGGTCAAGCTCGCCGTCACCCGCGCCCGCGCGACCGGCGACCCGGCGGTGTTCTGGCTGGACGAGACCCGTGCCCACGACGCGAACCTGATCGCCAAGGTCAAGCAGTACCTGCCGGAGCACGACACCGAGGGCCTGCAGATCGAGATCAAGTCCCCGGTCGAGGCCACCGAGTTCTCCCTCGAGCGCATCCGCCGCGGCGAGAACACGATCTCCGTCACCGGCAACGTGCTGCGTGACTACCTGACCGACCTGTTCCCGATCCTGGAGCTGGGCACCAGCGCCAAGATGCTGTCGGTCGTGCCGCTGATGAACGGCGGCGGCCTCTTCGAGACCGGCGCCGGCGGCTCCGCGCCCAAGCACGTGCAGCAGCTGGTCAAGGAGAACTACCTCCGCTGGGACAGCCTCGGCGAGTTCCTCGCGCTCGCGGTCAGCTTCGAGCACCTGGCGACGACCACGGGCAACGCCCGCGCCCAGGTCCTGGCCGACACCCTCGACCGCGCCACGGGCACCTTCCTCAACGAGGACAAGTCGCCCAGCCGCAAGCTCGGCGGCATCGACAACCGCGGCAGTCACTTCTACCTGGCGATGTACTGGGCCCAGGAGCTGGCCGGGCAGACGGACGACGCGGAGCTGGCCAAGGCGTTCGGCCCGCTCGCCCAGACGCTCTCCGACAAGGAGCAGGCGATCGTCGACGAGCTGATCGCCGTGCAGGGCTCCCCGGCCGAGATCGGCGGCTACTACCAGCCCGACCCGGCCAAGGCCGCGGCCGTCATGCGTCCGTCCGCGACCTTCAACGAGGCGCTGGCGACCCTCGCCTGACGCGACGGGCGGTACGCCCGGAGCGCGGCACGACGCGAACCGCCCCGGCTGGTGATCCAGCCGGGGCGGTCCCGTGTCCGGGGCAGGCGTTACGCGAAGACGCCGGCCAGCCAGGTCTGCCAGCGTTCGCCGGCCCGCTCGCCGTCGGCACCGGGGGCGAAGTCGTGCACGCTGACGCCGACCGGCGCGCCGAAGTGGTTGCGTCCGAAGATCCGGTACATCGCCTCGTCGGTCCGCAGACCGACGAAGTAGCGGTTGCGGTAGTCGACCACGGCCTCCACCGGCCCTGCGCCGGGCAGTTCGACGCGCACGGTGGCACCCTCGACGGCGTCGTCCGGCACCCCGAGGGCGCGGGCGACGACCTCCAGGGCGTCCGGAGCGGTGGACGCGGCGGGACCGTTCACGGTGGCGAAGGCGGCGGGCCGCCCGGTGAAGTGGGTCAGGTACTGGCGCAGGGTGTGCAGGTAGAAGTCGGTGTGCTTGCTCGCGCCGTCGTACTGGTTGTCCCAGTCGTCGACGAAGACGCCGCTGTGCACGTAGCGCACCCAGGCACCGCCGCCCTCGCGCTCCTCGATGACGTGCTCGAGCTGGTTGAAGGTCTGGTTCCCGTCGGCGCCGAGGCCCTCCGACCGGGCGATCAGGTGGTGCGGCGGGTCCCAGGCGGTGATGGTGCCGCCGAAGGACGCGGCACCGCCCTTGCGCGGCTCGAACTCCTGGGGCCAGAGCCAGCCCGCCGAGCCCGTGGTGACGGCCTCCCAGACCTCCTCGGGGCGCGCCTCGGTCTCGTACTCGCGGACGATCTCGAATTCCTTGGGCATGGTGCTGCTGGCTCCTCGGGGGACGGGCTCGGGCGCCCGGACGGCGGGTCGAATGACGGCGTGGGTGGCGCGGTGGTGACGTACGGGGAATTCCCTCACGGGGACTGCTCGACGGCTGCCGGCACCGTGCTTCCGGCGGCCGGCCCGGACTCCGCGACCGCGGGAGCGGCGTCCTTCACGGTGGGGTGGAGCGCGACCACGATGCGGTGCTCGCGACCGCCTTCGGCCTCCGCGTCGTGGTACTTGGCGATCAGAGCGCTCACCCCGCGGGTCAGCTCCTCCACGAACGCGGCCCGGTCGGCCGCGGAGGCGAAGCGCACCTCGCCGTCGAGGGCATAGGTCGCGAGCCGCTTGCGGGCCCTGGCCGCGCCGGTGATCAGGGTGCCGACGTCGCGGACGAGGCGGGCGGCGACGGCCAGCAGCCAGCGCGCGGACAACTGGTCGCGGAAGCGCCCGGGGTCCGGCTGGACGGCGGCCAGCGCGAGCGGGGAGATCACGTACGAGGCCGCGGTGGCCCGCATCAGCCGCTCGGTGACGTTGCCCTTGCGGCGCTCACCGGCCAGCTCCACCAGGCCGTGCGCCTCCAGCGTCCGCAGGTGGTAGTTCACCTTCTGCCGGGGCAGCCCGACCCGGGCGGCGAGCATGGCAGCCGACGCGGGCCCCTCCGCCAGTTCGGCGAGGAGGCGGGCCCGTACGGGGTCCAGGGTGGCGGCGGCGGCCGCCGAGTCCTCGATCACGCTCACGTCCAACATGGCTCCACCATCTCACCGACAAATTATTTTGTCCAGCCCACATTTCTTGTCAGTTGGTCGCGGACACCGGCCGGTAACGCCGGCGCCGGGGACGAAACGCCGATTTCACCTGCCGCGCGAACGCCCCTGACACACCGGTGGGCGGTGTCCGCGCAGGTGACGCGGCGGAACGCCGTGGGCCCCATCGCGTTACACCGTGGTACTCCACCCCGCACCGCACGGCTCCTAATGTCAGCCGTCAAGCGGCCCGGAGTTCACCTCCGCGGCCCGCTCATTGCCGCGACGTCGGAGGGAAGACCGATGAGTCGAGTAGTGCGCGCCGCGCTCGTCCAGACGAAGTGGACCGGCGACAAGGAGTCGATGACCGACCTGCACGAGCGCTACGCCCGTGAGGCCGCGGCCCAGGGGGCGCAGGTCATCGGCTTCCAGGAGGTGTTCAACGCCCCGTACTTCTGCCAGGTGCAGGAGCCCGAGCACTACCGCTGGGCGGAGCCGGTGCCGGACGGCCCGACGATCGTGCGGATGCAGGCGCTCGCCAAGGAGCTCCGCATGGTGATGGTCGTCCCGGTCTACGAGATCGAGCAGGCGGGCTTCTACTACAACACCGCCGCCGTGATCGACGCCGACGGCAGCTATCTCGGCAAGTACCGCAAGCACCACATCCCGCAGGTCAAGGGCTTCTGGGAGAAGTACTACTTCAAGCCCGGCAACCTCGGCTGGCCGGTGTTCGACACGGCCGTCGGCAAGGTCGGCGTCTACATCTGCTACGACCGCCACTTCCCCGAGGGCTGGCGGGCGCTCGGCCTCGCCGGCGCCGAACTGGTCTACAACCCCTCCGCCACCTCGCGCGGGCTCTCCTCCTACCTGTGGCAGCTGGAGCAGCCGGCCGCGGCCGTCGCCAACGAGTACTTCGTCGCCGCCATCAACCGGGTCGGCCAGGAGGAGTACGGAGACAACGACTTCTACGGCACGTCCTACTTCGTCGACCCGCGCGGCCAGTTCGTGGGCGACGTCGCCTCCGACAAGGAGGAGGAACTCGTCGTGCGCGACCTGGACTTCGGGAAGATCGAGGAGGTCCGGCAGCAGTGGGCCTTCTACCGCGACCGCCGCCCCGACGCCTACGGCCCGTTGACCGAGGCCTGAGGAGAGGGAGGGAACCCGTGAGCCGAACCCTGATCCGCGGCGGCCTCGTCATCACCGCCGCGGACGAGGTCCACGCCGACGTCCTCGTCGAGGACGAGAAGGTCGTCGCCCTCGCCGCCGCCGGCAGCACGGTCGCCGAAGGATGGACGGCCGACACCGTGATCGACGCGACCGGGAAGTACGTCATCCCGGGCGGTGTGGACGCGCACACCCACATGGAGCTGCCCTTCGGCGGCACCTTCGCCTCGGACAGCTTCGAGACCGGCACCCGGGCCGCCGCCTGGGGCGGTACGACGACGATCGTGGACTTCGCCGTGCAGTCGGTGGGCGAGTCGCTGCGCGCCGGTCTGGACACCTGGCACGCGAAGGCCGAGGGCAACTGCGCCGTCGACTACGCGTTCCACATGATCGTGTCGGACGTGAACGAGCACAGCCTCAAGGAGATGGACCTCCTCGTCGACGAAGGGGTCACCTCCTTCAAGCTGTTCATGGCCTACCCCGGGGTCTTCTACAGCGACGACGGCAGGATCCTGCGGGCCATGCAGCGCGGCGCCGCCAACGGCGGACTGGTCATGATGCACGCCGAGAACGGCATCGCCATCGACGTCCTGGTCGAACAGGCGCTGGCGGCCGGCCGGACCGACCCCCGCTACCACGGCGAGGTACGGCGCGAGCTGCTGGAGGCCGAGGCGACCCACCGCGCGATCCGGCTGGCCGAGGTGGCCGGTGCGCCGCTCTACGTCGTGCATGTCTCCGCCGAGCAGGCCGTCGCGGAGCTGGCGACAGCCCGCGACCGCGGCCTCAACGTCTTCGGAGAGACGTGTCCGCAGTATCTGTTCCTGTCCACGGACAACCTCGCGGAGCCGGACTTCGAGGGCGCCAAGTACGTGTGTTCCAC
>NZ_FZOF01000018.1:64749-181267 GCF_900188405.1 Actinacidiphila glaucinigra
CCCCGCAGGCGCTGGCCCACGCCCGCGAGCAGTGCCGCTGGTTCGGCGGCATGGTCGGCAACCACGTCGCCGACCTCGTCTCCAAGTACGGCGAGGGATCCAGCGCCGTCCCCCAGGAGCTCACGGATTACATCCGGGCCCGCGAGGGGTACGACTACTCGCACCACGGCCGCACCGGCAACCCCGACACCGCGTTCGTCCCCGACGAGATCGTCGACCGCTTCTGCCTCATCGGCACCGCCGAGCAGCACGTCGAGAAGCTGCGCGCCCTCGAGGCCCTCGGTGTCGACCAGTTCGCCCTGTACGACATGCAGGACGCCAAGGAGTCCGTGATCGACGTCTACGGCTCCACCGTCATCCCCGCGCTCCGCGCCTGATCCCGGGTCCGCCATCCCCCCGCACGGCACGTTCGATCCCCGTACCCCTCGAACGAAGGGGGCTGCCATGACAGCCACCGCTCCACCCCCTGCCGGAAGAGCCGGGGCCGACGGCCGCGTCGAGCTCTCGCCCGACGCCGTCCCGTCCGGCCCGTACGCCAACGAGGACCTGCTGCCCGTTCCGCTCGCCCAGCGGAAGTGGACCACCTACAACTTCACCGCGCTGTGGGTCGGGATGGCCCACAACGTCGCCTCCTGGACCCTCGCCTCGGGCCTGGTCGCCCTCGGCATGGACTGGAAGCAGGCGGTGCTCACCATCGCCCTCGCCAACGTCATCGTGCTGGTGCCGATGCTGCTCACCGGCCACGCCGGCCCCAAGTACGGCATCCCGTTCCCGGTGTTCGCCCGCGCGTCGTTCGGGGTGCGCGGGGCCAACCTGCCCGCCCTGGTCCGGGCGGCCGTCGCCTGCGTGTGGTTCGGCATCCAGACCTGGATCGGCGGCTCCGGCATCTTCCTGCTCGCCGGGAAGCTCTTCGGTGACTCGTGGGCCACCGCCGGGACGATCGGCGGGTACCCGTGGACGCAGTGGCTGTCCTTCGTCGTCTTCTGGATCATCCAGGTCGCGATCATCGTGCGCGGCATGGAGATGGTGCGGCGGTTCGAGAACTGGGCGGCTCCCTTCGTCATCGTCGGCGCCATCGCGCTGCTGATCTGGATGACGGACAAGGCGGGCGGCCTCGGCCCGCTGCTCGACCAGCCCTCCGCACTCGGCTGGGGCGGCGACTTCTGGAAGGTCTTCTTCCCCGCCCTCATGGGCATGATCGGCTTCTGGTCGACGCTCTCCCTCAACATCCCCGACTTCACCCGCTACGCGGCCGGGCAGCGCGCCCAGCTGTGGGGGCAGTCCCTCGGCCTGCCCACCACGATGACGCTCTTCGCGCTGCTGTCGGTGCTCGTGACCTCCGGCTCGCAGGCGGTCTACGGCGAGCCGATCTGGGACCCGGTGGCCCTGGCCGCGAAGCTCGACAACTGGGCCGCGGTGCTCTTCGCGCTGATCACGGTCCTGGTGGCGACCCTGTCGGTGAACATCGCCGCGAACGTGGTCTCGCCCGCCTTCGACCTGTCCAATATCGCGCCGCGCAGGATCAGCTTCCGCACCGGCGCGCTGATCACCTCGGTCGTCGGCGTCGTCATCTTCCCGTGGAAGCTGCTGGCCAGCCCGCAGGCGTACATCTTCACCTGGCTCGGCACCGTCGGCGGCCTGCTGGGCACCGTGGCCGGCATCCTGATCGCCGACTACTGGATCCTTCGCCGCACACGGCTGGAACTCGCCGACCTCTACAGGTCCGAGGGCCGCTACTGGTACGACGGCGGCTGGAACTGGCGGGCGCTGGCCGCCTTCGTGGTCGGCGGCGTCCTCGCCATCGGCGGCTCGCACTCCGGACTCGACGCCAAGGGCGTCAAGCAGGGGCCGTTCCCGGTCGACGGACTGATCCCCTTCCTGAAGCCGCTCGCGGACTACGGATGGGCCGTCGGCCTCGCCGCATCCCTCCTCGTCTACGTCCTGCTCAGCCGGCTCGCGCCGGACCGCAGGAGCTGACCGCGCGTCCCGGGCCCGGGTCCGCCGCCCTCAGCGGCCGGGCCCGGGCCCCGCGGCGCGCTGCGCCTCGTGCGCGAGCAGCGCCACATAGAGCGAGGTGAGCTGTTCCCAGTCGTCCAGGTCGATGCCGAGCAGCGACTCGATGCTCTGCAGTCGCCGGTACAGGGCGGGCCGGCTGACGTGGTGCACCTGGGCGGCCGCCGACTTGTTGCGGCCCGTCGCCAGATAGGTGCGCAGCACCTCCAGCAGCGCCGGGTTCCCCAGCAGGGGGCCCAGCTCCCGCCCGATGAAGGCCTGAAGCTCCGGCTCGTCGCGCAGCAGGCGCACCAGGCCGCGCAGCCGTACGTCGCGCAGCCGGGCCACCGGCGCGTCCGGCGGGCCGGCGACCGCCGCGTCCGCCACGTGCACCGCCTCGACGAAGGAGCGGCGCACCTCGTCCAGTTCCCGGCAGCCGAAGCCCGCGCCGACCACCACCGTACGGCCCCGCCCGGCCAGTTCCCCACGCACCCGCACCGCCACCTTGTGTACGGCGGCGTCGGCGTCCTGACCGGCGGGGATGCTCAGCAGGACCGCCGTACCGGCGGCGCCGATCCGGGCCACCAGCCCGGCGACGCCGGGGTGTTCGGCCAGCGCGTGCTCGATCAGCTCCGGCATGTCGTCCCGGCCCTGCGGCGCCGCGCCGAGGGGGCGGACGACGACGGGGACGAAGACGCGCCGGTTGACCGGGAGGCCCGCGGCCCGCACCCGGGTGACCAACTGCTCGGGGCGGGCCGTGCCCGTCGCCAGGTCGTGCAGCAGCGACTCGGCGGCCTGGTCCTCCCAGCCCCGGTCCTGGTCGCCGAGGAGGCGGTGCATGGCCAGCGCCTCGGATGCACGGGCGCCCAGCACCCGGCCGAACTCCTCCGGGCCGTGGTGGCCGAAGAGCACCAGGCGCCCCCACTGCCTGCCCCGGGCCTCCAGCGGCGCGACGATCCAGCCGTCCGGGCCGACCGTCACCGCGCCGCTGCCGGCCAGTTCGGCGACCTGGCCGGAGACCCGCTCCCAGTCGCGCAGCAGGTCGTTGAGCGAACCCTTGTCCCCGGCCGAGGCCAGCACGCGCTGCGCGAGGTTGACGACGACGGCGGGACATCCGCTGTGCGCCGCGATCTCGTCCAGCACCTGCTGGAGGCTGGCGCCGGAGAGGTTGAGGGCGGTCAGCGAGGAGCGGACCCGGTCGGAGAGGTCGAGCGCGGCGAACCGGCCGTGCACCAGCCGGGCGTGCACCTCCTCGGTGAGCCGGGCGAACGGCGCCGGGCGGTGCAGCACGACCAGCGGCACCCCGCAGCGCTCGGCGGCCCGGCGCATCGGCTCGGGCGTGGTGCGGAACGCCCGCCCGAGGCCCAGGACGACCGCCGCGACGTCGGCGCGCTGCATCGACTCGACGTACTCGCGCTGCGCCCGCTCGTCGCCCGCCAGCAGCAGGCCGGTGGTCAGCACCATCTCGCCGCCGCTGAGCATGACCCCGACGTCCAGCGCCTCGGCCACGTGCAGCCAGCGCACCGCGCGGTGCAGATGGGCGGAACCGGCCACGACCTCCGGCACCCAGGGCGTCACGAGGTCCAGATCGAGCACGTCGCGCACGGTGAGCCGCCCCGCCGTGCTCGCCGGGGGTGTGTCCGGTCTGCCGTCGCTCACGCGCCCACGCCCGTCCCTCGTGCCGCCAGGGGTGGGAGTCTAATCACCCCTGCCCCGCCCGGGGCCGTCCGTGCGGGGGATCAGAGCCCGTAGACGCGCCGGGCCGTGCCGGAGAAGACCTCCCGCCGCTCGGCCTCGGCCAGTTCGCCGGTCAGCACGCGGGCGGTGTCGACCACCTCGGCGTAGGAGGCGGCGAGCCGGCACACCGGCCAGTCGGAGCCGAACATGAGGCGGTTCGGTCCGAAGGCGTCGAGCACGGTGGCCGCGTAGGGCGCGAGGTCCGCCGTCGTCCAGGTGTCCCACTCGGCCTCGGTGACCATGCCGGAGAGCTTGCAGACGGTGTTGGGCCGCGCGGCCAGCGACCGCACGTCCTCGCCCCACGGCTGCGTGGCGCCCTCGGCGACGAGCGGCTTGCCCAGGTGGTCGAGGACGAACACCAGCTCGGGCACGAGGCCCGCGGCGCGGGTGGCGGCCGGGAGCTGGTGGGGGAGCACCACCAGGTCGTAGACGAGCCCGGCGTCGGCCACCGCGCGCAGTCCGCGCAGTACGTCGGGACGGAGCAGCCACTGCGGGTCGGGTTCGCCCTGTACCTGGTGGCGGATTCCCACCAGGCGCTCCCCGCCTGGCAGTTCGCGCAGGGCCGCCAGCCGGTCGGCGACCGCGGGGTCCGTCAGGTCGGTCCAGCCGACCACCCCGGCCACCAGGTCGCTGCCCGCGGCCAGCGCCAGGAACTCCGGGGTCTCCGCGGCCACCGTGACGGTCTGGACGAGGACGGTCGCGGTGACGCCCGCTGCCTTGGCCTCCGGCTCCAGGTCGGCGAGGGAGAAGTCGCGGCGCAGCGGGGCCAGCCGTTCCCCGGTGATCCAGTCCTGGTCGCGCACCGACAGGTCCCACAGGTGGTGGTGCGCGTCGACGATGCCCTCGACCGCGGTCACAGCTCCCACACCACCGGCAGCGGCGCGCCGGCGCCCTCGGCGGAGTAGTCGTGGGCGACCTCCAGCAGCTCCGCCATCCGCGCCTGCCAGGCGATGTTGACGGGCAGCCGCTCCAGCGCGGCGAGCATCGCCGGGTAGTCGTCGACGTCCAGCAGATGGAAGAGGTCGACGCCGCTGCGCCAGATCGTCCACTCCCGTACGCCCGCGCCGCGGATGGCGGCGGTCAGTTCCGCGGGCACCTCGCGGTGCGCGGCCTCGTACGCGGCGATCCGGTCCGCTCGCACCGTGGTGTGCAGGGCGACCCTCATGACACCTCCTCGTCCGGTACGGGCACGTCGGCGCCGAGCAGGCCCTCGGCGCGCAGATCGGCCCACATCGGGGCCGGCAGCGGCAGCCGCAGCAGTGCGGCGGTGTCCCGCGCCTCGTCGGCGGAGCGCAGTCCCACCAGCGTGCTCGCGACGGCGGGATGGGCCGCGGGGAAGCGCAGCGCGGCCGCGCGCAGCGGCACGCCGTGCCGGCCCGTCACCGACCGCAGGCGCCGGGCGCGGGCCAGCACGGGCTCCGGGGCGGGGGCGTAGTCGTAGGTGGCGCCCTCGCCCGGGTCGATCAGCAGGCCGGAGTTGAAGGCGCCGCCCACGACCACGCTCGCGCCGCGGGACGCCGCCAGCGGCAGCACCTCGGCCAGGCCCTCCTGCTCCAGCAGCGTGTAGCGGCCGGCCATCAGCACCACGTCGACGTCGGTGTCGCGCAGGAAGCGGGCGAGCATGGCGGTCTGGTTCATGCCCGCGCCGATCGCGCGGACGACGCCCTCCGCGCGCAGTCGCTCCAGCGCCGGGTACCCCTGGCCGAAGGCCTCCTCGGCGTGGTCGTCGGGGTCGTGGAGGTAGACCAGGTCGACGTGGTCCAGGCCCAGGCGCTCCAGGCTGGCCTCGATGGAGCGCCGGACGCCGTCGGCGCTGAAGTCCCAGACCCGGCGCAGCCGGGCGGGCACGGCGAAGCCGTTCGCCAGGTCGTCCCCGCCGGGACCGCCGGGCTCCAGCAGCCGCCCCACCTTGGTCGAGACGGTGTACCCGGCGCGCGGCCGGTCGCGCAGGGCGGCGCCGAGCCGGCGCTCGGACAGGCCGAGCCCGTAGTGGGGCGCGGTGTCGAAGTAGCGGACGCCGGCGTCCCACGCGGCGTCCACGGCCGCGCGGGCGGCGTCGTCGCCGACCGGGGTGAACAGGTTGCCGATCGGGGCGGCCCCGAAGCCCAGCTCGGTGACGGCGACACCGCTGCGGCCCAGGGTGGAGGTGCGCATCGCGGTCCTGCCCCTCACTGCCCGGCGGGGCGCAGCCGCAGCCCGGCCATGCCGCCGTCCACGGCGAGCGCGGTGCCGGTGACGGAGGCCGCGGCGGGACTCGCCAGGTAGACGATGGCGGCGGCGACCTCGTCGGCGGTCACCAGCCGGCCCATCGGCTGCCGGGCGTCGAGGGCGGCGCGTTCCGCCTCGGGGTCGTCCGCGGCGTCCAGCAGCCGGGCCACCCACGGGGTGTCGGCGGTACCGGGGTTGACGCAGTTGACCCGGATTCCCTCGCGGACGTGGTCAGCGGCCATCGCCAGGGTCAGCGAGAGCACGGCGCCCTTGCTGGCGCTGTACAGCGCGCGCTGCGGCAGCCCGGCGGTGGCGGCGATGGAGCAGGTGTTGACGATCGCGGGCCGGGCCGAGCGCCGCAGGTACGGGAGCGCCGCGCGGGTGGTGCGCACCATGCCCAGCACATTGACGTCGAGCACGCGGTGCCACTGCTCGTCGGGGTTGTCCTCGACGGTGCCCGCCGCCCCGATGCCCGCGTTGTTGACGAGGACGTCGAGGCCGCCGAGCGCCTCCGCGGCGGCGTCCACGGCGGCGCGGGTGGAGGCGTCGTCGGACACGTCGGCCTTG
The DNA here is from genome assembly GCF_900188405.1 of Actinacidiphila glaucinigra. Lineage (GTDB taxonomy): Bacteria > Actinomycetota > Actinomycetes > Streptomycetales > Streptomycetaceae > Actinacidiphila > Actinacidiphila glaucinigra. The sequence continues at coordinate 71,254 of NZ_FZOF01000018.1, forward strand.
AAACCGGTCAGCTGCCCGGGCAGTCCGTCCGGCGCCAGGTCCAGTACGGCGACCCGCGCGCCGCGCGCGGCCAGCAGCCGCGCGGTCGCCAGGCCGATCCCGGAGGCGCCGCCCGTGACCAGGGCGCCGAGGCCCTCCAGGTCGCGCAACTCCTCGCTCATGCCGTCCCACCTTCCTGCCGTGCCCGGTCGGCCACCCAGAACGTACCGTCGGGGTAGCGGTACGCGTCGATCGATTCCGGTCGCATCTGCGCGGAGAAACCGGGTGCCACCGGGGCGGTGTAGTGGCCGCGGCGCATGACGACCGGTGTGGTGAAGTGCTCGTGGAGGTGGTCCACGTACTCGATGGCACGGTCCTCGGTCGTCCCGGCCAGCGCCACGAAGTCGAACATCGACAGGTGCTGCACCAGTTCGCACAGCCCGACGCCGCCCGCGTGCGGGCACACCGGGACGTCGAAGGCCGCGGCCAGCAGCAGGATCGCCAGGTTCTCGTTGACCCCGCCGACCCGTGCCGCGTCGATCTGCAGCACGTCGATCGCGCCGGCCTGCAGCAACTGCTTGAAGACGATGCGGTTCTGCACGTGCTCGCCGGTGGCGACCCGGACCGGGGCGACCGCCTTGCGGATCGCGGCGTGGCCGAGGACGTCGTCGGGGGAGGTGGGTTCCTCGATCCAGTACGGGTCGAACTCGGCCAGCGCGGTCACCCAGGAGACGGCCTCGGCGACGCCCCACCGCTGGTTGGCGTCGATCGCGATGCGCACGTCCGGGCCCACGGCGGCGCGGGCCGCGCGCATGCGCCGTACGTCGTCGCCGAAGTCGGCGCCGACCTTCAGCTTGATCTGGGTGAAGCCGTCGGCCACGGCCTGCTCGGCGAGCCGGGTCAGCTTCTCGTCGGAGTAGCCGAGCCAGCCGGGAGAGGTGGTGTAGCCGGGGTAGCCGTGTTCCAGCAGCGCGGCGGTGCGCGCGGCGGCGCCCTCGCGGCCCGCGCGCAGCAGTTCGAGCGCGCGCTCGGGGGTGAGGGCGTCCTCGATGTAGCGGAAGTCGACCTGGGAGACGAGCCATTCGGGGTCGCCCTCGGCCAGCAGCCGCCACAGCGGCAGGCCCCGGCGCTTGGCGGCCAGGTCCCACACGGCGTTGACGACGGCCCCGATCGCCATGTGCATCACGCCCTTCTCGGGCCCCAGCCAGCGCAGCTGGCTGTCGCCGGTCAGGTCGCGCGCCACGGAGCCGGGGTCGGCGCACAGCTCGTCGACCGGCCGGCCGACGAGGTGGGGGCGGAGTGCCTCGATCGCCGCGACCTGGACGTCGTTGCCCCGGCCGATGGTGAAGACGAAGCCGTGACCCTCATGGCCGTCGTCGGCGTCGGTGCGCAGCACCACGTACGCGGCGGAGTAGTCGGGATCCGGATTCATCGCGTCCGAGCCGTCGAGTTCCCGCGAGGTGGGGAAGCGGATGTCGCTGGTGTCGATCGCGGTGATGCGGGCGGAGGTTGCGGACAAGTGGCTGCCTTTCACGCTCGGCCTGGCCAAGACATCGGAGGTCTCGCGCCACGGTGACTCTAGGGCCCCAGGACGGGACTGGCAATCCATTCCTCGGATGTCTCGCCTGTCGAACTCCATTCGATCGTGTCCGTATAAGGGGTTGTCAGGCACGCGAGACGGACTTACCTTCCTCTCGTCCGGGATACCTCGGATGAATCGCCCGGCTTACCCGGACAGGGAGAACACGGCATGAAGCCCGCCCGCACGCGCTCCACCGCCGCGATAGCCGCGGCCGTTCTCGTCACGGCCGCCCTCGCCACCGCCTGCAACCGCGGCAGCACCGGCACCGCCGCCGGCTCCGGCGACGACAAGCCCGCCATCGGCATCGACCTGCCGCGCTCCGACTCCGACTTCTGGAACTCCTACGCGCAGTACCTCGAGAAGGGCATCAAGGACGACGGCCTGAACGCGCTGCCGCGGAGCAACTCCCAGAACGACGTCACCAAGCTCGTCGCCAACGTCCAGGTCTTCCAGAACACCGGGGCCAAGGCCGTCGTCATGGCCCCGCAGGACACCGGCGCCATCGCCTCCACCCTCGACACCCTCGCCGGCAAGAAGATCCCCGTGGTCAGCGTGGACACCCGCCCCGACAAGGGCGACGTCTACATGGTCGTCCGCGCCGACAACAAGGCGTACGGCACCAAGGCCTGCGAGTTCCTGGGCGAGCAACTGGGCGGCAAGGGCAAGGTCGCCGAGTTCCAGGGCGCTCTGGACTCCATCAACGGCCGTGACCGCTCCGAGGCGTTCGCGGCGTGCATGAAGGAGAAGTTCCCCGGCATCACGGTCTTCGAGCTGCCCACCGACTGGAAGGGCGACGTCGCCTCCGCCAAGCTGCAGAGCCTGCTCGCCCAGCACCCCGACCTCAACGGCATCTACATGCAGGCCGGCGGTGTCTTCCTGCAGCCGACGCTCGCCCTGCTCAAGCAGAAGGGCCTGCTCAAGCCGGCCGGGCAGAAGGGCCACATCAGCATCGTCTCCAACGACGGCATCCCGCAGGAGCTGGACGCCATCCGCAAGGGCGAGATCGACGCGACCGTCTCCCAGCCCGCCGACCTCTACGCGAAGTACGCGCTGTACTACGCCAAGGCCGCCGCCGAGGGGAAGACCTTCAAGGCGGGTCCCACCGACCACGACTCGACGATCATCAGCATCCCCAACGGCCTGGAGGACCAGCTCCCCGCGCCGCTGGTGACCAAGGAGAACGTCGACGACAAGGCCCTGTGGGGCAACAACATCGGCTGACCGCCCGTCCGCACCGAAGAACGGAAGACCACCATGGCGGACCCCGCCACCGCGCCGCCGGCCGTGGCCGAGGCGACCGGGATCGGCAAGCGCTTCGGCGCCACCGTGGCGCTGCGCGACGCGGGCATCTCGGTCGCCCCGGGCGAGTCGCACGCCCTCGTGGGCCGCAACGGCGCCGGCAAGTCCACCCTCGTCGGCATCCTCACCGGCCTCCAGCAGCCCGACACCGGCACCCTGCGCTTCTCGGGCGAGCCGGCGCCCTCCGTCGGCGACACCGACGCCTGGCGCTCCCGGGTCGCCTGTGTCTACCAGCGCTCCACCGTCATCGGCGACCTCTCCGTCGCCGAGAACCTGTTCCTCAACCGGCAGAGCCCCGGCGCGCTGCGCCCCATCCGGTGGACGGCACTGCGCCGCCGCGCGTCGGAACTGCTGGGCGAGTACGGGGTCGACATCGACCCCGCCGCGCGTGCCCGGGACCTCACCGTGGAACAGCGGCAGTTCGTCGAGATCGCGCGCGCCCTCTCCTTCGGCGCGCGCTTCATCATCCTCGACGAGCCCACCGCCCGGCTCGACGCCCGCGGCATCGCCCGGCTCTTCGACAAGCTCCGCGACCTGCAGCGGCAGGGCGTGGCCTTCCTCTTCATCTCGCACCACCTGCAGGAGGTCTACGACCTCTGCACCACCGTCACCGTCTACCGGGACGCCCGACACATCGTCACCGCGCCCGTGGCCGACCTGGACCACGACGCCCTGGTCGAGGCGATGACCGGGGAGAGCGCCGCCGCGCCCGCGGCGGGCGCCGCCCCTGCGACCGGCCGGGCAACGGCCGCCACGGGCGCGCCGCTGCTGGACGTGACCGGCCTGACCCTGCGCGACGCCTACGCCGACGTCTCCCTGGAGGTCCGCGCGGGCGAGGTCGTCGGCCTCGCGGGGGCCACCGCCAGCGGCAACGTCCGGCTGGCGGAGACCCTCGCGGGGCTGCACCGCGCCGACACCGGGCGGATCGCCGTCGCCGGGCGGGAGGTCCGCGCGTCCGGGGTCCCCGCCGCGCTGGCCGCCGGGGTGGGCCTGGTCCCCGAGGACCGCCACCACCAGGGCCTGGTCGGCTCGCGCAGTGTGGCCGAGAACGCCACCCTCACCGTCACCGACCAGCTCGGGCCGTACGGCACCGTACTGCCCTCGCGGACGCGTGAGTTCGCCGAGCGCATGATCAAGGACCTGGACATCAGGACTCCGGGCGCGGGGACCCCCGTCTCCGCGCTCTCCGGCGGCAACCAGCAGAAGGTCGTGGTCGCCCGCGCCCTCGCCACCGACCCGCACGTACTCGTCGCCGTGCGCCCCACCAACGGGGTGGACGTGCGCTCCAAGGAGTTCCTGCTGGGCAGGATCCGCAAGGTCGCCGACGACGGGCGGGCGGCGCTGGTCGTCTCCGACGAACTGGACGACCTCAGGGCGTGCGACCGGATCGTGGCCATGTTCCACGGCCGGGTGGTCGCGGAGTTCGGCCGGGGCTGGCGCGACGAGGACCTGGTCGCCGCCATGGAGGGCGTGGCCGCCCGTCCCGCGCAGGAGCGGGACACCGAGCAGGGAGAGGAACAGGAAGGGTAGCCATGTCCACCACCACTGACGTCACCGAGCCGGTGCCCGCCGCCGAGGCGGCCGCGGCCGGGACGCCGCGCCGCGTACCGGGCGGGCTCGCCCGATTCCGCGAACTGTCCCTCGTCCCCGCGATCCTGGTGCTGGGCGTCATCGGCTTCATCGTCTCGCCGGCCTTCCTCACCTCCGACAACCTCATCGGCGTCGCCCAGCAGTCCACCGAACTCAGCCTGCTCGTACTGGCCCAGGCGCTGATCCTCATCGCGGGACGGATGGACCTGTCGCTGGAGTCCACCATCGGCGTCGCGCCCGTCATCGCCGTCTGGCTCGTGCTGCCCGCCGCGGGCGGCCGCTTCACCGGCCTGGAACTGCTGCCGGTCTGGACGGCGATACCGGTGTGCCTGCTGGTGGGCGCGGTCATCGGCGCCGTCAACGGCTTCTTCATCCTCAAGCTGCGGCTGAACGGCTTCATCGTCACCCTAGGCGCGCTCACCATGCTGCGCGGGCTGCAGATCGCCATCTCCGAGGGCCGTTCCATCGTCGAGCTGCCCGCCTCGTTCACCTACCTCGGGCACGCCTCCTGGGCCGGGGTGCCCGCCGCGATCTGGGTCTGCGCCCTGCTCTTCGCGGTCGGCGGCTGCGCGCTCGCCTGGCTGCGGCACGGCCGGGCGCTCTACGCGATCGGCGGCAACCCCGAGGCCGCGCGCACCGCCGGCATCCGGGTGGACCGGATCACCTGGGTGGTGCTCATCGTGGGCGGCGTGCTCGCCGCCTTCGCGGGCGTGCTCTACAGCGGGCACTACGGCTCGATCTCCGCGGACCAGGGCAGCGGCTGGATCTTCCAGGTCTTCGCCGCGACCGTGATCGGCGGGGTCAGCCTCAACGGCGGCCGCGGCACGCTCTTCGGGGCGCTCACCGGCGTCCTGACCCTGCAGCTCGTCGTCAACGTGATGACCCTGGCGGGCGTGCCCCCGCTGTGGAACCAGTTCCTCAACGGGGCCATCATCATCGTCGCCCTGATCATCTCCCGCTTCGCCTCGGGCGAGAAGCAGGAGTGAGCGGCCGGGGCGGGATCGGCGGGGCCGGCGGGATCAGTAGTAGCCCTCGACCGGGACCCGGGCCTCGTCGTACAGGGCCGGGCCGTCCTGCGGCACGTGCGGGAAACCGGTCTTGGCCGCGGGCGACTTGAGTCCGGTGAGCTGGTCGGTGGACAGCGCGTAGACGACGCGGCCCAGCCCCGAGCGCTCGATGGCGCCCGCGCACATCCCGCAGGGCTGGCAGCTGGTGTACATGGTGGTGGCGGCCGCGGTGGCCGGATCGAGCTCCCGGGCCGCCCACCGCGCCAGCTTCAGCTCGGGGTGGGCGGTGATGTCGCCGTCGCTGAGGCTGCTGTTGCGGTCCTCGGCGAGCACGGACCCGTCCGGCCCGGCGAGCAGCGAGCCGAAGGGCGGATTGCCGGAGGCGCGGGCCTCGGCGGCCAGTTCGACCGCCCGGCGCAGCAGCCGGGTCGTCATCTCGTCGGTCATCGTCACTCCGTTCGTGAGCGGTGGGCGGCGACCGCCGCGAGCGCCTGCCACGCCGTCTGCGGGCGCAGCGTCTCGCGGGGGTCGCCGTTGAAGGGGTCGAGGACGACGGTGTCCGCACCGAGCGCCCGCAGCTCCGCGAGGTCGGCGGTGACCTGCTCGAGGGTGCCCTCACCCGCGAGCCGGTCCGGACCCGTCACCGGTTCCGCCGTGATCCGCAGGGCGATGCGGGGCGCGAGGGCGGGTACGGGCCGGCCCTGCTCGCGTGCCTGGGAGGCGAGCTCGCCGACGGCCTCGTGCAGCCAGGGCAGGGTGAACCGCAGCGGATGCCAGGCGTCGCCGACGCGGACCGCGCGCCGGCGCCCTGCCGCGCTGTTGCCGCCGATCCACAGCGGCACGGGGCCGCCTGCGTAGTCGGCGTCGTCCTTCCATGCCTCGCGCAGGGCCGTCAGGTGCTCGTCCGTCAGCGCGCCGCGCCGCTCGAACGGGACGCCCAGCGCCGCGAACTCCTGCCGCGCCCAGCCCACTCCCACGCCGAGCACCAGCCGGCCGCCGCTGAGCATGTTGAGGTTCGCGGCCATCCGGGCCGTCAGCAGCGGATGCCGGTACGGCAGGATCAGCACCGTCGTCCCCAGCCGGATCCTGTCGGTGACGCCGGCGAGCCACGACAGGGTGGTGAAGGGCTCGTAGAAGGGCGCCGGGTACTGCTCCGCCACGTCGGGGGTCACCACGACGTGGTCGGAGACCATCAGCAGGTCGAAGCCCAGCCCCTCCACCGTCCGCGCCCAGTCGCGCAGCACGCCGGGGTCGGTTCCGGGCCCGAAATTCGGGACGTTCACACCGATTCGCACCCCGTCAGGCTATCCAGCCGGCCGCCCCGGCCGGAAGGCGTTCCTCCCGGTGTGATCGCCGTCCGGCCGTGGATCCGCCGGTATCTTCGCCGCATGGCCGAGAATCTCGACGCGACCGACTGGGCGATCCTCGACGAACTGCAGCGCGACGGCCGGATCCCCTTCACCGAACTGGCCCGCCGGGTCCGCCTCGGCGCCTCCGCGACCACCGAGCGGGTCCGCCGGCTGGAGACCCTGGGCGTCATCACGGGCTACCGCGCCGAGGTCGACCTCGGCAGGGCCGGATACCCGGTGCTCGCGGTCGTCCGCCTGAAGTACCCCGGCAGCCGGCACGAACCCCTGCACCGGCTCCTCGGGGAGCGTCCGGAGATCCTGGAGTGCCTGCGCACCACGGGGGAGGAGTGCTACGTGCTGAAGGTCGCCGCCGCGTCCATGGTCCACCTGGAGCAGGTCATGGACGAGTTGGCGCGGTTCGGGAGCGTCACGACCAGCGTGGTCTACCGGCAGACCCTGCCGTACCGGGGACCGGGCGGCGCTCCGTCCGGCATGCTGTGAGCGTGGAGTCTGCGAAGGTCGTCGAAGAGCTGTGGCAGCGGATCCAGGCGCGCGACTGGGCCGGTGCCGGTGAACTGATCGCCGAGGACGCCGTGGTGGAGTGGCCCGTGAGCGGTGAGCGCATCGTCGGCAGGGCGAACTTCCTCGCCGTCAACAGCGAGTACCCGGAGGGCTGGTCGGTCCGCGTGCTCAGGATCGTGGGCGAGGGCGACCAGGCCGTCTCCGAGGTCGAGGTGCCGCACGTGGACCTCGGCCTGTTCCACGCCGCGTCGTTCTGGACCGTCCGCGACGGGCGGATCGTCGCCGGCCGCGAGTACTGGACGAGCCCCGGCTCCGACCCCCGTCCGGAGTGGCGCGCCCGCTACGTCGAGCCGATGTAGCGGGCGCGCGCCGTTCGCCGGTGCCCGTCAGCCGCCGATCGCCGGGTCGCTGGTGCTGTCCCGGCCCGTCTCGACGTGGCCGGCGAGACGGCGCTCGAAGCCGCCGTCGTGGCCGTCGGTGACGGTCAGGTCGTACCAGCCGTGGGTGCGCTCGGTCCCGGCGACGTGGACCACGCGGGCGCCCGGGCGCAGCCGGTGGGAGGCCGCCTTGTGCTCGCCGTAGCCGTCCCGGACGGTGAGCGTGACCGTCGAGTGGCCGTGGTTGGCCAGGACCAGGCGCACGGCACCGCTCCTGCCCTCGTGGCGGGCGCTGACCTCGGTACCCGCCGCCGCGGCCCGGCCGGCGAACCGGCGCAGGAAGCCGTTGGGGCCGTGCACGGTCATGTCGTATTCGCCGTGGGCACCCGCCGGGACGTCCCAGGTGCCGGTGAGCGAGTGCCCCGACCCGACGGTGTAAGTCCACGGACCGGAGGTGTCGGTCGTGGAGGTGACCAGGAAGCCGGCTCCGGCCTCGCCGTGGGAGGCGAACTCGATCCGCAGCGTGCCCGCGGCGCTGATCCCGCCGTCCGCGGCGAGGTCGTACGGGACGGGCCGCGCCGGGCGCAGACCGCGCTCCTGACGGGGCAGCGAGCCCTCGGCGGGAGGGACCGGCGAGTAGTCGGGGTGACGGTCGCCGTCCGGCGGGAGGTAGCCGTCGGTGCGGGGCAGCCGCGGGGGCCGGCTGTCCTTGTGCCGGAAGTCGAAGGCCGTCGTCAGATCGCCGCAGACGGCGCGGCGCCAGGGGGAGATGTTGGGCTCGGTCACGCCGAACCGGCGCTCCATGAACCGGATGACGGAGGTGTGGTCGAAGGTCTGCGAGCAGACGTATCCGCCCCTGCTCCAGGGCGAGACGACGAACATCGGGACGCGCTGGCCCAGGCCGTACGGGCCCGCCGGGCGCCCGCTGTCGCCGGCGTAGAGGTCGAGGCCGACGTCGACGGTGGACCCGCCCTGCGCGGACGAGCCGGCCGGGAACGGCGGCACGACGTGGTCGAAGAACCCGTCGTTCTCGTCGTAGGTGATGAACAGCGCGGTCCTGCTCCACACCTCGGGGTCGGAGGTGAGCGCGTCGAGGACCTGCGAGATGTACCAGGCGCCGTAGTTGGCGGGCCAGTTCGGGTGCTCGGTGAAGGCCTCGGGGGCGACGACCCAGGAGATCTTCGGCAGCTTCCCGGCCTTGACGTCGGCGCGCAGGATGTCGAAGAAGCCCTCGCCCTTGCGGGCGTCGGTGCCGGTGCGGGCCTTGTCGTACAGCGGGTCGCCGGGCTTGGCGTTGCGGTACTGGTCGAAGTACAGCAGCGAGTTGTCGCCGTAGTTGCCGCGGTAGGCGTCGTCGATCCAGCCCCAGCCGCCGGCGGCGTCCAGGCCGTCGCCGACGTCCTGGTAGATCTTCCAGGAGACCCCGGCCTTCTCCAGCCGCTCGGGGTAGGTCGTCCAGGAGTAGCCCTTCTCGTCGTTGCCGAGGACCGGGCCGCCGCCCTTGCCGTCGTTGCCGGTGTGACCCGTCCACAGGTAGTAGCGGTTCGGGTCGGTGGAGCCCATGAAGGAGCAGTGGTAGGCGTCGCAGACCGTGAAGGCGTCGGCGAGCGCGTGGTGGAACGGGATGTCCTCACGGGTCAGGTACGCCATGGTCGTGGCGGACTTGGCCGGGATCCACCGGTCGTACCGGCCCTTGTTGAAGGCGGACTGGGTGTCCTTCCACCCGTGCGGCAGGTCCTCCAGGAAGGCCAGGCCGAGGTCGTCGGCGTCCGGGTGGAAGGGCAGCACCTCCCTTGTGCCGTCCGACTGGTGCCAGACCGGTTTGCCGCTCGGCAGCGTCACGGGGTGCGGGTCCCCGAACCCCCTGACACCGCGCAAGGTGCCGAGGTAGTGGTCGAAGGAGCGGTTCTCCTGCATCAGCACCACGATGTGGTCGACGTCCTTGATGGAGCCGGTGCTCCGGTGCGCGGGTATCTCCGCCGCGCGGGCGATGCTGGTGGACAGCGCGGTCAGGGCGGCCGTACCGCCCGCCAGTTGCATGAACCTTCTGCGGTCGAGGGCGTTCATGAGGGGTCTGTCTCCCGGGAGTTGCGGGGGCCGCCGGATGTGCGGGCGCGTCAGTCTCCTCAACTTGTCCGAACAAGTAGGGGCCAGTGCGCTAACCGTTCGGGAAACCTGCCCCAACCCGGTCCACGGTCGGCGGCGCCGTGGTCGGGCCCTGCCGTGCCGCCGGGGCATACCGGGAGAGCGTGCACACTGAGCCCATGAACCGTCTCGAACGCTGGGAGCAGCAGACCCGGGCGCCGCTGCTCGCCCTGGCCGTGGTGTTCGGTGCCGCGTACGCCCTGCCGATCCTCGTGCCCGCGGCGGATTCCGCGCTCATCACCACCGCGCACTGGACCGAGCGCACCGTCTGGGCCCTGTTCGCCGCCGACTACGCGGTCCGCCTGGGCCTGAGCGAGCGACGCTGGGAGTTCGTCAGGCGGCAGCCGCTCAGCCTGGCGGTGGTCGTCCTCCCGCTGCTCCAGCCGCTGCGACTGCTGCGGCTGGTGTCCGCCATCTTCCTGGTCGGCCAGCGGGTGCGGACGGCGGCTCAGGTACGCCTGACGACGTATGTCGTCGGTGCCGTGCTCGGGCTGCTGGCGTTCGGGTCGGTCGCCGTCCTGGAGGCCGAGCGCAACTCCCCGCACGGCAACATCCGCACCATCGGCGACGCCCTGTGGTGGTCCTTCACCACGATGACGACCGTGGGCTACGGGGACCACGCCCCCACCACGGGCGTCGGCCGGCTCATCGCCGTCGGGCTGATGCTCTCGGGCATCGCCCTGCTCGGTGTGGTCACCGCCAACATCGCCGCCTGGTTCCTCGCGCGCTTCCAGGAGGACGAGGAGGAGAACCGGCGTGTCCAGGAGGTCACCGAGGAACTGCTGCGAGAGGTCCGTGAGCTGCGCCGACAGGTCGCCGACCTCACGGAGGCCACGACCGGTGCCCGCGCCGGGGCGTCCGGACGGGCCGCCGAATAGCGCCGGCGGCGCCGTCGCACGGCGCCTGCGCGCCGCCACCCGATAGGGCATCGCGTCCGAACGGATCAAGGGCACACCGGAATGGGCAAGGTCACAGGTGTGCCCCCTGCTGCTCACCTGCTAACGGGCACTAACCTCTGAGCATGACGGTCCTGCCTGACGACGGGCTTTCTCTGGCCGCCGAATTCCCGGATGCGACCCACGAGCAGTGGCGGCGCCTCGTAGAGGGCGTCCTGCGCAAGGCGGGCAAGGACGTCTCGGGTCAGGCGGCGGAGGACGCACTGTCCACCAGCCTCGAAGACGGGCTCACCACGCGCCCGCTGTACACCGCGTCCGACGCGCCCGACGCCTTCGGCGACGGCGTCGGCCTCCCCGGCTTCGCGCCCTTCACCCGGGGCGGTGCCCCGGCGGGCGGCGTCCTCGGCGGCTGGGACGTACGCCAGCGCCACACGCGGCCCGACGCGGCCCGCACGAACGAGGCCGTGCTCGCCGATCTCGAGAACGGCGTTACCTCCCTCTGGCTCGTGCTGGGCGACGCCGGGCTCCCGGTGTCCGCGCTCGGCACGGTCCTGGACGGCGTCTACCTCGACCTCGCCCCGGTCGTGCTCGACCCCGGCGCGGACTTCGAGGCGGCCGGGCAGGCGCTGCTCGCGCTGTACGAGGAGCGCGGCGTGCCCCGCCGGGCCGCGCGCGGCAACCTCGGCGCCGACCCCCTCGGCCACGCCGCCCGTACCGGTGGTGCGCAGGCCCTCGCGGAGCGCACCGCCGCCGCCGTGGGACTCGCCCGCCGGGTCCACGAGGGGTATCCGGGACTGCGCGCGCTGACCGTGGACGCCCTGCCGTACCACGAGGCGGGCGGCTCGGCCGCCGAGGAACTCGGCGCCTCCCTCGCCACCGGCGTGGCCTATCTGCGGGCGCTCACCGAGGCCGGACTGCCGGTCGACGCGGCCTGCGCACAGCTGGAGTTCCGCTACGCCGCCACCGCCGACCAGTTCCTGACGATCGCCAAGCTGCGCGCCGCGCGCCGGCTGTGGGCCCGTGTCGCCGAGGTGTGCGGCGCGACCGCGACCGCGGCGGGGCAGCGCCAGCACGTCGTCACCTCACCGGTGATGATGACCCGCCGCGACCCGTGGGTGAACATGCTGCGCACCACCGTCGCCACGCTCGGCGCCGGTGTCGGCGGCGCGGACTCCGTCACGGTGCTGCCCTTCGACCACGCGCTGGGCCTGCCCGACGCCTTCGCGCGCCGTATCGCCCGCAACACCTCCACCATCCTCATGGAGGAGTCCCACCTCGCGCGGGTCGTCGACCCCGCGGGCGGCTCCTGGTACGTGGAGCGGCTCACCGACGAACTCGCCGGGGCCGCCTGGGCCTGGTTCCAGGAGCTGGAGCGCGCCGGCGGACAGGCCGCCGCCCTCGCCTCCGGCCTGGTCGCCGACCGTCTTGCCGCTACCTGGGCGAAGCGCACACGGGCACTGGCCAGGCGCCGCGAGCCGATCACCGGCGTCAGCGAGTTCCCGCTGCTGTCCGAGGCGCCCGTCGAACGCGACCCGGCCCCGGCCGCCCCTTCCGGCGGGCTGCCGAAGGTCCGCCGCGACGAGGCCTACGAGGGCCTGCGCGCCCGCTCGGACGCCCACCTGGCCGCGACCGGGTCCCGCCCGAAGGTCTTCCTGGCCGCACTCGGTCCCGCCGCCGCGCACACCGGCCGGGCCGGCTTCGCCGCCAACCTCTTCCAGGCAGGCGGCGTCGAGCCCGTCCACGACCCGGTGACGGTCGACGCCGCGACCGTGGCCGAGGCCTTCGTCCGCAGCGGTGCGCAGGTCGCCTGCCTGTGCTCCAGCGACGCGCTCTACGAGGAGCAGGCCGCGGATGTCGCCGCGGCCCTGAAGGAGGCGGGCGCGGTCGGGGTGCTCCTGGCCGGCCGCCCCGGTGAGCGCGAGGCCGCCTGGGCGGCGGCCGGTGTCGACGGCTTCGTCTTCGCGGGCGGCGACGCGGTCGCCGTCCTGACCTCCGTTCTCGACCGGATGGGAGTGGCGTGATGCGGATCCCCGACTTCTCGGAGATCGAGCTCGGACCGGGCGCCGGAGACGGCACCACCGAGGAGCAGTGGCGCGCCGCGGTGAAGGAGACCACCGGCCGCGGCGCGGAGGACCTGGTGTGGGAGACGCCCGAGGGCATCGGCGTCAAGCCGCTCTACACCGGCCGCGACCTGGAGGGCCTGGACTTCCTCGACACCCGTCCGGGTGTCGCGCCGTACCTGCGCGGCCCCTACCCGACGATGTACGTCAACCAGCCCTGGACGATCCGTCAGTACGCGGGCTTCTCCACCGCCGAGGAGTCCAACGCCTTCTACCGGCGCAACCTCGCCGCCGGCCAGAAGGGCCTGTCGGTCGCCTTCGACCTGCCGACCCACCGCGGCTACGACAGCGACCACCCGCGCGTCACCGGCGACGTCGGCATGGCGGGCGTCGCCATCGACTCCATCTACGACATGCGGCAGCTCTTCGACGGCATCCCGCTGGACCGGATGACCGTGTCGATGACGATGAACGGCGCCGTGCTGCCGGTGCTCGCGCTCTACATCGTGGCGGCTGAGGAGCAGGGCGTACCGCCCGAGAAGCTCGCGGGGACCATTCAGAACGACATCCTCAAGGAGTTCATGGTCCGCAACACCTACATCTACCCGCCCAAGCCCTCGATGCGGATCATCTCCGACATCTTCGCGTACACCTCGCAGAAGATGCCGCGCTACAACTCGATCTCCATCTCCGGCTACCACATCCAGGAGGCCGGGGCCACGGCCGACCTGGAGCTGGCCTACACCCTCGCCGACGGTGTGGAGTACCTGCGCGCGGGGATCGGCGCGGGCCTGGACGTCGACGCCTTCGCGCCGCGGCTGTCCTTCTTCTGGGCGATCGGGATGAACTTCTTCATGGAGGTCGCCAAGCTGCGCGCGGCCCGTCTGCTGTGGGCCAGGCTGGTCCGGCAGTTCGAGCCGGGGAACGACAAGTCGCTCTCCCTGCGCACGCATTCCCAGACCTCCGGCTGGTCGCTCACCGCGCAGGACGTGTTCAACAACGTCACGCGCACCTGCGTGGAGGCGATGGCCGCCACGCAGGGTCACACCCAGTCGCTGCACACCAACGCCCTCGACGAGGCCCTGGCGCTGCCCACGGACTTCTCCGCGCGCATCGCCCGCAACACCCAGCTGCTGCTGCAGCAGGAGTCCGGCACCACCCGGGTCATCGACCCGTGGGGCGGTTCCGCCTACGTCGAGAAGCTGACGTACGACCTGGCCCGGCGCGCCTGGCAGCACATCCAGGAGGTCGAGAAGGCCGGCGGCATGGCGCAGGCGATCGACGCGGGCATCCCCAAGATGCGCGTCGAGGAGGCCGCGGCCCGTACCCAGGCGCGTATCGACTCCGGCCGCCAGCCCGTCATCGGCGTCAACAAGTACCGGGTGGACAGCGACCAGCAGATCGAGGTCCTCAAGGTCGACAACTCCTCCGTGCGCGGCCGGCAGATCGCCAAGCTGCGCAGGCTGCGCGAGGAACGCGACGAGGCCGCCTGCCGGGACGCGCTGACCGCGCTGACCGCCGCCGCCGAGCGAGGCGCCGGCCAGGGGCTGGAGGGCAACCTGCTGGCGCTCGCGGTGGACGCGGCCCGCGCCAAGGCCACCGTGGGCGAGATCTCCGACGCCCTGGAGAAGGTGTACGGCCGGCACGCCGGGCAGATCCGTACGATCTCCGGTGTGTACCGGAACGAGGCAGGGGAGTCGCCGTCCGTGGACCGCACCCGCGCGCTGGTCGACCGCTTCGAGGAGGCGGAGGGCCGCCGCCCGCGCATCCTCGTCGCCAAGATGGGCCAGGACGGCCACGACCGGGGCCAGAAGGTGATCGCCACCGCCTTCGCCGACCTGGGCTTCACGGTGGACGTCGGGCCGCTCTTCCAGACCCCCGCAGAGGTCGCCCGGCAGGCGGTGGAGGCCGACGTGCACGTCGTCGGCGTCTCCTCGCTCGCCGCCGGCCACCTCACGCTGGTGCCCGCCCTGCGCGAGGAACTGGCGGCCGAGGGCCGGGAGGACATCATGATCGTGGTCGGCGGCGTCATCCCGCCGCAGGACGTCCCCGAACTGCTCGGCATGGGCGCGGCCGCGGTCTTCCCGCCCGGCACCGTCATCCCCGACTCGGCGTACGACCTGGTCACGCGGCTGGCCGCCGCGCTCGGCCACGAACTGTGAGCCCATGCCTCCCGCCATCGACCTCGACGCGTACGTCAAAGGCGTGCTGGACGGCTCCCGGGCCTGGATCGCGCGCGCCATCACCCTGGTGGAGTCGTCGCGGCCCGATCACCGGGAGCTCGCCCAGCGGCTTCTGACCGAGCTGCTGCCGCACGCGGGCAAGGCCCGCAGGATCGGCGTCAGCGGGGTGCCGGGGGTGGGCAAGTCCACCTTCATCGACGCCTTCGGCACCCTGCTCACCGGCCTCGGCCACCGGGTCGCGGTGCTCGCCGTCGACCCGTCGTCCACGCTGACCGGCGGCTCAATCCTGGGCGACAAGACCCGGATGGAACGGCTCGCGGTGGACCGCTCGGCCTTCGTGCGGCCCTCGCCGTCGGCCGGGACGCTCGGCGGAGTGGCCAAGGCGACCCGGGAGTCGGTCGTCGTCGTGGAGGCGGCGGGCTACGACGTGGTGCTCGTCGAGACCGTGGGCGTCGGCCAGTCCGAGACCGCGGTCGCGGGCATGGTCGACACCTTCCTGCTGCTGACGCTGGCCCGGACCGGCGACCAGCTCCAGGGCATCAAGAAGGGCGTCCTGGAGCTCGCCGACGTCATCACCGTCAACAAGGCCGACGGGCCGCACGAGCGCGACGCCCGCGCCGCCGCGCGCGAACTGTCCGGCGCCCTGCGGATGATGACCCCGGTGGACACCGCCTGGACCCCGCCCGTGCTCACCTGCAGCGCCCGCGAGGGCTCCGGCCTCGACACCCTGTGGGAGCGGCTGGAGCAGCACCGCACGCTGCTGGAGTCCACGGGCCGGCTGGCGGCCAAGCGGCGCGACCAGCAGACGGAGTGGGCCTGGAGCATGGTCCGCGAGGAGCTGCTGGGCCGCCTCCGGGGCCACCCCGAGGTGCGCAGGCTGACCCCGGAGATCGAACGGCAGGTCCGCGAGGGCACGCTGACGCCCACCCTGGCCGCCGCGCGCATTCTGGACGCCTTCTCGGGCTGAGCGCCGGACCGTCCCGGGTCAGGCCGCCCGCGCCTGGCCCCGGGGCACGGCGCACCGTCCCGCCGACCACAGCGCCCCTGGCATGTTGCAGTCCGGGCCGACCTGGTGGCGGTCGACGTACGCGAACAGCCGCCGCGCCTCCGCCATGTGTGCCGCGCACGCGAACGAGCCGTGCCCGGGGAGCCATTGGATGTGCCACCGTGCGGGTTCCGCGCACGGCCGCGCCGCGTCGGGCGCGACGCGGCCGCACGGTGTCGTGCCGTCGACGGGTATCGGGGTGAGCCGGGGCGTGATGGGACCGGTCATGGGCAGGCCTCCTCTGCCGCGCGACGCGACGCGACGCGACCTGTGTGCGTGTGGGGTGATGGGCCGCTTGTGCGCACTCGATGTCGGTATGCCCCGTCATGGCGGCCTCCGACGCATGCGCGGAGGTCAGGAGTTGGTAACCGAGGGGGTCCGGGGCGGGCGGCGGCCGCAAGTTGTGGCGTACTCGTTCCTCGCCGTTCCTCGAACGGCACGGGTCCGTTGATGGTGCACCGTCAGGCTCGCCCGCATGCCGCATACATCATTCCGCGCGAGGACCCTGCTGCTCGCGTCCGCGCTGGTCGCCGCCACCGTGACCGTCGCCGGTTCCGCCTCCGCCGACCCGGTGACGCCTGCGACGACCACCACGACCACGAAGGCGGCGAACGCCGCGACGGCCGAGGCCGGCCGGGTCGTCGTCTCCGCCGACTTCTCCGGTGCCGCCCTGCCCCAGGGCTTCCGGGCGGTGGAGGGCGACTGGAAGGTCAGGGACGGCCGCCTGTGGGGCACGTCGGCCAACTCGGCCCAGCAGAGCCGCATCACCTTCGGCGAGCACCTCGACGACTTCCGCATCGAGGTGACGGCCCGCTTCGAGACCGCGGCCGACGCCGCCCGCTGGACGGCCATGGGCCTCGACCTCGCGGCCGACGGTGCCGTGCCGTGGTCCATCGCCACGATGCGCACCGGCACCACCGCGTCCAACGGCCTGGAGTTCGCCCAGCGCACCGCGGCCAACGCCTGGAACGTCACCGACACCCACGCCGCGCCCACCGCCGCGGGCACCGGCAAGGACGTCAGGATCGCCGCCGAGGTCCACGGGGCCAACGCCGTCTGGTACTTCGACGGCAAGGAGGTCATGCGCACCAGCCGCGTCGCGCGCTCGACCGGCGGCGTCCAGGGCCTCCTGGTGAACGGCGCCTCGGTCTCGTACGACGACCTCGAGGTCACCGAACTCCCGCCGCGGAGCTGGATCCGCCCCGAGGGCACCCCGCTCACCGTGATCGCCCACCGCGGCGCCTCGTCCGTCGCGCCGGAGAACACCCTGGTCGCCCAGGAGATCGCCCGCAGGGGCGGCACCGACTTCGTCGAGAACGACGTCCAGCCCAACAAGGACGGCATCCCCTACGTCCTCCACGACTCCACCGTCGACCGCACCACCGACGGCACCGGCGCCATCCGCTCGCTCACGGCCCAGCAGATCGGCGCGCTCGACGCCGGGTCCTGGTTCGCCCCGCACTACGCCGGGGCGCGCGTCCCCACCCTCGCCGCACAGCTCGACGACCTGCGCACGCGCGGCGGCAACCTCCTGCTGGAGATCAAGGGGCAGCACACCAGGAGCGAGGTGGCGACCATCGTCGACACCGTCCGGTCGCACGGCATGACCGGCCGGGTATTCGTGCAGAGCTTCGAGGTCGACGCCCTGCGCTACACCCGCGAACTCGCCCCGGAGATACCGCTGGGGCTGCTGCGCAGCACCCTGGACGCGGACCCGGTGGCACTCGCCGGGGAACTGCACCTGGCGGCGTACAACCCCGAGGACGGCGCCCTCGCCAAGAATCCCTCGGTCGTCGCCGACCTGCACCGGGCCGGCGTGGCCGTGATGGCGTGGACCGTGGACGGCGCCGACCGCTGGAAGGCCCTGGAGGCCCTGGGCGTCGACGGCGTCATCACCAACCGCCCGGCGGAGCTGACCGGCTGGAACCGGGCCTTCCTGCAGAACCGGCAGGCCCCCGCGAAGCCAGCGGTGACCGTCATCTCCCCGGCGCCCGGGGCGGCCCTCGGCCGGGCCCAGGCGCCCGTACCGGCGGTGCAGACCCAGGACGCGGAGAAGGTGGCACTCACCCTCGACGGCCGCCCCGTGGCGGCGGGCGCCCCGCTGGACCTGACCGGACTCGCCACCGGGGAACACACCCTGCGCGCCGAGGCGTCGGGGCCGGGCGGGACCGAGGTCGCCACGTCGGTCTTCACCGTCCGGGCCGACGCGACCGGCCTGGCGCACCTCATCCTCACCTCGGGCGCCAAGGACGCCTCGATCGGCACCATGGCCACCCTGCTCGGCCAGAAGCAGTACTCCACCCTCGCCACCTGGGCGCGGGTGCAGTCGGGCAAGGGCCTCGACGCCGGACGGGCCGCCCTGATCGCCGCCGACGCGAAGTCCCTGGCGGGCGCGTCCTGACCGACTGACCGCCTTTGACGCCCGCCCTTCGACGCCCGCCCCCTGACGGTGCCGCCGCGACGGCACTTTCAGGAGGCGCGGTTGCGTGAAGGCGCTCGCCGGCTGGGCCGGGTGGGTCGCCTCTCCGGCGGTGGCGACGACCCGGTCGGCCGGGCTGGGCTCGGGACTCGCCGTCGGTGTTCGGCTGTTCTTCCGGTGGTCGGTTCACAGGGTGCGGCTCGAGGTCGGCCCGGACGGGATCGTGGCGGTCGACCCGTGGGGCACCCATCGTCTGCGACGGGACGAGGCGGCTTCGGTGCGGCTCGGCGCCTGGGGTGCGGAGTTCCATCACGGGGACGGCTTCAAGACCACGGCGTACGCGCTCGGCGAGCCGGCCGCGGGCACGTCGCAGGTCCGGCGTTTCGCGGAGCTGCGGGCCGTGCTGAACGCGGGCCCCGAGGCCGGGGACCGACCGGGCGGGCCCGGTGGTTGCTGCGCCGTCCGGCTGGTCACGAGGCCCGGGTGGGGCCCGGCCTGTCGTGCGGCGCGCCTGGGGGGTGCCGGGCATGGGTGGCGGCCCGCGCCGCAGGTCAGCTCGCGTACGCGGTGGGCGGCACGCCGACCGTCGCGGTGAAGTCCCGGACCAGATGGGCCTGGTCGCTGTAGCCGAGTTCCGCGGCGAGGGCGGACCAGTCGACGGACGCCTCGGACTCCGCGCGCTCCAGGGCCTCGTGGATGCGGTAGCGCAGGATGACCCACTTCGGGCTGACGCCGACGTACGCCGCGAACAGCCGCTGCAGGGAGCGGGCCGACATGCCCTCGGCGCGGGCGAAGTCCTCGACCCTCAGGATGGAGCGGTCGTGCCGGATACGGTCGGCCAGGGCCGCCGCGCGGGCCGCCTGCGGGTCGGGCGCGGGGGCGAGCGACAGCAGGAACGCGTCGAGGGCGGCGACGCGGGCGTCCTCGTCCCGTGGGCCGAGCACCGCTTCCGGTGCGGCCTCGTTGCCGGGCAGCGCGTCGTCGAGCAGGACGCGCCGGCCCGTCCAGTGCGACACCGGCACCGCGGGGGCGAAGGGCCGGAATCCGCCCGGCCGGAACTGGATGCCGCAGACGCGTCCGGTGGCCTCCAGCTTCTGCGTGAACAGCTCCAGCCCGATGCCCGAGACCTCGCCGAAGCCCGGGGCGGTCCCGTGGCGCTGGAAGACGATGTTGACCGAGGGATGCGGCACGACGTGCGAGGCGTACGGCTCGGTGAGGTCCCAGTCGATCAGCCAGTAGTGCTCCAGGTACGGCCGCAGCGCCGGAGCGGGCGCCCGGCGCCGGAAGCGGACGCGGGCGAAGAGCTCCGGTGCGTCGACGATGCCCCGGGTGTCGCGGCGCGGGCTGTCCGGACCTGCCATACCGGCGATCCTACGGGGGCGCCCTGTCGCATTTCTTCAAGCCGCCGGTGCCCTGCCGGTCCTAGCGTCGGACCCATGACGACGAGAACCGGTGAACTGCTCGCTGCGGCCCGCGACCGGGCCCTGCCGCTGGTGCACGCGCTGCCCGACGAGGCCCTGGAGGCGCCGACGCCCTGCGCCGAGTACGACGTGCGGAACCTGCTCAACCACCTCTTCCACGTGGTCGTCGGCTTCCAGGCGCTCGCGGCGCGTGAGGAGGCCGACTTCTCCGTCACCCCGGACCGTCTCGCCGAGTACGGCGACGGCTGGCGGGCGCGCTTCGAGGAGGAGACGGAACTGCTGGTGAGCGCCTGGGCGGTACCGGGCGCCGACGAGGGCGTGGCCGGGTCGATGAACCTGCCCGCGCGCACCGTCGGTGCCATGGCGCTGCTCGACCTGACGGTGCACCCCTGGGACCTCGCCCGTGCCACCGGGCTGCCCTACACACCGGACGCCGAGGGGCTGCGGGCGCTGGAGGAACTGGTGGCCGCGATGGGGCCGACCGCCCGGAAGATGGGGGTCTTCGGCGAGCCGGCACCCATGCCCGCCGGGGCCTCCGCCTTCGAGGCCCTGCTGGCGGGTACGGGCCGCGATCCGCGCTGGAGCCGCCCGGAGGCGTAGCGCGGAACACTTTTGCAACTGGTTGCACAATCGGGTCCGGGTGGTCTACAAACGTCGTGACGACACCGCGCGCCGCCGCCCGAGGAGACCCCGCGATGAGCCCCTACCCGCACCTGCTGAACCCGCTCGACCTCGGCTTCACCACACTGCCGAACCGGGTGCTCATGGGCTCGATGCACGTCGGGCTGGAGGAGGCCGAGGGCGGCTTCGAGCGGATGGCCGCGTTCTACGCCGCCCGGGCCCGGGGCGGCGTCGGCCTCATCGTCACGGGCGGCATCGCCCCCAACGACCGGGGCCGCCCCTACCCCGGCGGGGCCCGGATGACCACCGAGGCCGAGGCGGCGCAGCACGCCGTCGTCACCGACGCCGTGCACCGCGCCGGCGGCCGCATCGCCCTGCAGATCCTGCACTTCGGCCGGTACGCGTACCACCCGGAGCTGGTCGCCCCGAGCGCGCTGCAGGCACCGATCAGCCCCTACGTCCCGCACGCCCTCACCGGCGAGGAGGTCGAGGAGACCGTCGAGGACTTCGTGCGGGCGGCCGCGCTCGCGCGGCAAGCCGGGTACGACGGCGTCGAGATCATGGGCTCCGAGGGCTACCTGATCAACGAGTTCATCGCCTCCGCCACCAACCACCGCGACGACCGCTGGGGCGGATCCTACGAGAACCGGACCCGCTTCCCGCTGGAGATCGTCCGCCGCACCCGCGAACGGGTCGGCCCGGACTTCATCATCGTCTACCGGCTGTCCATGCTGGACCTGGTGCCCGGCGGCTCGACCCTGGAGGAGGTCGTCTCCCTCGCCAAGGAGATCGAGGCGGCCGGGGCGACGATCATCAACACCGGCATCGGCTGGCACGAGGCGCGCATCCCCACCATCGCCACCTCCGTCCCGCGCGGGGCGTACACCTGGGTGACGAAGCGGCTGATGGGCGCGGTGTCGGTGCCGCTGGTCACCAGCAACCGGATCAACACCCCCGAGGTGGCCGAGCGGTTGCTCGCCGAGGGGGCCGCCGACATGGTGTCGATGGCCCGTCCGATGCTCGCCGACCCGGACTTCGTGGCGAAGGCCCGCGAGGACCGCGCGGACGCCATCAACACCTGCATCGGCTGCAACCAGGCGTGCCTGGACCACACCTTCAGCGGCCGGCTCACCTCCTGCCTGGTCAACCCCCGGGCCTGCCACGAGACCGAGCTCGTCCTCCTCCCCACCCGGCTGCGCAAGCGCGTCGCCGTCGTCGGCGCCGGTCCCGCCGGACTCGCCTGCGCCGTCTCCGCGGCCGAACGGGGCCACGCCGTCACCCTCTTCGACGCCGCCGGCCGGATCGGCGGCCAGCTGAACATCGCCCGCAAGGTGCCGGGCAAGGAGGAGTTCGACGAGACGCTGCGGTACTTCCGCACCCGCCTCGCCGAGGAGGAGGTGGAGCTGCGCCTGGACACGCACGTCACGGCGGAGTTCCTGGCGGACGGGGGCTTCGACGAGATCGTCCTGGCCACCGGCGTCACCCCGCGCACGCCTGACATCCCCGGCGTCGACCACCCGAGCGTGCTGAGCTACCTCGACGTGCTGCGCGACGGAGCCCCGGTCGGCGAGCGCGTCGCCGTCGTCGGCGCGGGAGGCATCGGCTTCGACGTCGCCGGGTTCCTCACCGACGGCGGCGAGGGCGCGAGCCGGGACCCGCAGACGTACTTCCGCCAGTGGGGTGTCGACACCGAGTACCGCGGGCCCGGCGGGCTGCGCGCGCCCGAGCGGCCGAAGCCGCCGCGCACCGTGTACCTGCTGCAGCGCAAGGCCACCAAGGTCGGTGCGGGACTGGGCAAGACCACCGGCTGGATCCACCGCACCGAACTCAAGCACCGCGGCGTCACCATGGTCGCGGGCGCCGTCTACGAGCGCATCGACGACGAGGGCCTGCACGTCACCGTGGACGGCGAGCGGCGGACCGTGCCCGCCGACACCGTCGTCCTGTGCGCCGGTCAGGAGCCGCGGCGCGACCTGTACGAGGCGCTGCGCGCGGCCGGGCACCCGGTGCACCTCATCGGCGGCGCCGACGTCGCGGCGGAGCTGGACGCCAAGCGGGCCATCCGCCAGGGCACCGAAGTGGCCGCGACGCTGTGAACCCGGCCCGTCCGTAGGATGCGGACATGTCGTTGCCGCACGCCATCCTCACCGCCCTGCTGGAGAAGCCGTCGTCGGGGCTTGAGCTGGCACGCCGCTTCGACCGTTCCATCCGCTACTTCTGGTCCGCGACCCACCAGCAGATCTACCGCGAGCTGGGCCGGCTGGAGGACGCGGGCCTGATCCGGGCCCTGCCCGCGGCCCAGCCCGCCCGCGGGCAGCGCAAGGAGTACGAGGTACTGCCCGCGGGCCGCGCCGAACTCGTCGCCTGGGTGGCCGCCACCGAGGACCCCAAGCCCATCCGCGACCCGCTGCTGCTGCGCCTGCGCGCGGCGGCGGTCGTCGGGACCGACGGGCTCGCGGCCGAGCTGCGCCGTCATCTGGAGCTGCACGAGCGGCAGTTGGCACAGTACGCCGAGATCGAGCGGCGTGACTTCCCGCCGGGGCGCGGCGCCGACGAGGACCGGCTGCGGCACCTGGTGCTGCGTGCGGGCATCGAGCTGGAGACCTTCTGGGCGCAGTGGCTCGGCGAGGCGGTCGCCGAGGTCGAGGAGATGGGGCGGTCGTGACCGGCCACTGGGGTCAGTGGTCGGCGATGTCGTTGGCGGCGACGTAGCCGAAGGTCATCGCGGGGCCGATGGCCGAACCCGCCCCCGCGTAGCTGTGGCCCATCACGGCCGCGCTCGCGTTGCCCGCGGCGTACAGGCCCCTGATGGCCGTCCCGTCGGGGCGCAGCACCCGCGCACGGGCGTCGGTGCGCATGCCGCCCTTGGTGCCGAGGTCCCCGGGGACGATCTTTGGTCGTCGGCCAAGGCGGACACGGTCATGGCGGGCCTCCGGCGAAGGAATCTGACGTTGCGTCAGAAATGTGCGGCCGGTGCCCGGGGAAGTCAAGACGCGCGCGTCCGGCGCCGCGTCACTCCCGCGTCCGTCACCGTGTACGGCGCAGCGCCAGCAGTGCCGCGTCGTCGCCGAGGCCGCCGCCGCTCCAGGCGCGCAGATCGGCCAGCACCCGGTCGAGCAGGTCGTCCGGATCCTGCTCGGGCATCTCCCGCACCCGTTCGGCGAGCGGGTAGAAGCGGCCCTGCCGGTCGCGGGCCTCGACCACGCCGTCGGTGCAGAACAGCAGCAGGTCGCCGCGGTGGAAGGCGACCGTCTGCGGGCGGTAGCGGTCGCCGGTCAGGGCGAGGAGCCCGAGCGGCGGCGCGGGGACCTCGGGCGCCAGCTCGGTCACGGCGCCGTGGCGCCGCAGCAGGGGCGCGGGGTGGCCGCAGTTGACGAGCACGGCGTCGTCGCCCTCCTCCGGGACGGTCAGCAGGACGGCGGTGACGAAGTCCTCGCTGCCGCCGCCGCTGCGGGCGAGCGCGCTGTCCAGCCGGGCCGCGACCGCGTCCAGGTCCGGTTCCGAGCGGGCGGCGTCCCGGAAGACGCCGAGGACGTCGGCAGCGGTCTCCACGGCGGCCAGCCCCTTGCCGCGTACGTCGCCGAGCAGCACCCGCACCCCGTGGTCGGTCGGCACCACCTCGTACAGGTCCCCGCCGATGCGGGCCTGCGCCTCCGCCGCCACATAGCGCACCGCGACACGCAGCGGGCCGATCCGGGGCGGCGGCGGACGCAGCAGGGCGCTCTGCGCCGCCTCGGCGACTCCGCGCACCCGGGCCAGCTCCCGCTCCCGCCCGGTGATCAGCACGACGGCGCCGGTGCTGGTGAAGGTCACCGCGAGCACGGTGATCGCGGAGGCCACGTGGACCAGCGCCGGGACCCCGTGGTTCGCCGCCGCGAGCGCGAAGACCAGGCCGATCGCAAGCGCTCCCGCCGCCAGCGGACCGCGGGCGCGGCGCGAGTGCGCGCCGGCGAGCACCGGGAGCGCCGCCAGTACGGGGGCGAGGGTCGTACCCGGGCCGCTGGTCAGGTCCAGGACCACGCAGCCGGCGATCAGCAGGTAGGCCAGCACCAGGAAGCAGAGCGCCCCGCGGGGCAGTGCGAGCGGGGGCGCGCCGGTGTGCGTGTGCGGGCCGCGGGCCATGGGTGCCAGCCCTCCTGTCGCCGGTGCGGGACACCCCTTCTCCATCTTCGCCGCACCGGGCCTGCGACGGCGGGAATGGACGCGACGGCCCCCGTGTTGAACCCCACGTCCGAAGAAAATGAAAACCATTATGGACGTGGAGAGGACCCCGCATGGCACGCAGCGAGCAGCGCCCGGTGATCACGCTCCGGTCGACCGCCGGCACCGGCACGGCCTACGTGACCCGCAAGAACCGGCGCAACGACCCGGACCGGATGGTCCTGAGCAAGTACGACCCGGCCGTCGGCCGCCACGTCCCGTTCCGCGAGGAGCGCTGACACCGGCGAACGCAGCCGTCCCCCGTCCCGCCGCAGACTGGAGCACACCGTGCAGCACACGATCCACCCCGCCTACCGTCCGGTCGTCTTCCGTGACCGCAGCGCGGACCTCGCCTTCCTCACCCGCTCCACGATGACCGCCGAGAAGACCGTCGTCTGGGAGGACGGGAACACCTACCCGGTGGTCGACGTGGAGATCTCCTCCGCGAGCCACCCGTTCTACACCGGCAACGCCCGCGTCATGGACACCGCCGGACGCGTCGAGCGCTTCGAGCGCCGGTACGGCACCGGCCCCCGCCGGGGCTGATCGCCGCAGGCCGCGGCGCCGCTCAGGTCTTGCGGTACGTGTACGCGTCCTGAGCCGCCGCGGCCACGGCGTCGAGGTCCGCACCGGTCGAGGCGGTGACCACCGCGGCCACCGCGCCCTCCACGAACGGCGCGTCGACCAGCCGGGTACCGGGCGGCAGCTCGTCCCCTTCGGCGATCAGCGCCTTCACCGTCAGGACGGCGCTGCCCAGGTCGGCGAGGACGGCGACACCGTCGCCCCGGTCCACCGAGTGCGCGGCGGCGGTGATCTTCCCGGCATCCGTGCCGAGCCCGCCGTCCGGCGCTCCGCCGGCGGCGGCCACCGGCACTTCGGTGCCGCCGCCGCTCAGGCCGGTCGCCATCCGCGCGACCGACTCGGCGACCTGGGCGCTGTGCGACACCAGCACCAGCCCGACCGTCATACGGTGCCCTCCCGGGCCGCGCCGGCCAGGGCGCCCACCAGGAGCGCCGAGGACGCCGCCCCGGGGTCCTGGTGCCCGATGCTGCGCTCCCCGAGATAGCTCGCCCGCCCCTTGCGGGCCTGCATGGGAACGGTGGCCAGCGCCCCCTCGTCGGCGGCGATCGCGGCCGCCGACAGCGCCTCCGCGAGCCCGGCGCCCTTGTCGAGGGCGAAGGTCAGCGCCTCCACGGCCGGTGCCAGCGCGTCCAGCATCGTCTTGTCGCCCTGTGCCGCGCCGCCCAGCTGTGCGACGCCGTCCACCCCTTCGCGCAGGGCCTGCGCCAACTGCTCCGGCGCCACCTGCCGGGCATCGCCCAGGGCCTTGCCCGCCTTGCGCAGCAGCGTCCCGTACAACGGGCCCGAGGCCCCGCCGACCGTGCTGATCAGCTGCCGCCCGACCAGCACCAGCACACCGCCCGGGGTGTCCGGCGGCTCCTTCTCCACCGCCGTGCGCGCCGCGATGAAGCCGCGCCGCATGTTCGCCCCGTGGTCGGCGTCCCCGATGGGGGAGTCCAGTTCCGTCAGCCGATCCGCCTCGCGCTCGATCACCGAGGCCGCGGCGATGAACCAGCGGCGGAGGAAGGCCGTGTCGATCACCTGGCCCGCTCCGGTGGACGATGCCTCGCTCATCTCTCCCGCTCTCCTCAACCTCGCTCAGGCGCCCCAGCACAGGGCCGGTGTGCTCACCGGCGCGTCCCACAGCCGCAGCATTTCCTCGTCCACCCGGCACAGCGACACCGACGCGCCCGCCATGTCCAGCGACGTCACGTAGTTGCCGACCAGTGTGCGGGCCACCGTCACGCCGCGCGCCCCGAGTACCCGGTGCACCTCGGCGTTGAACCCGTACAGCTCCAGCAGCGGCGTGCCGCCCATGCCGTTCACCAGGAGCAGCACCGGACCGTCCGGGCGGAGGTCGTCCAGGACGGCGTCGACGGCGAACTCCGCGATCTCGCCCGAGGTCATCATCGCCCGGCGTTCCCGGCCCGGCTCGCCGTGGATGCCGATGCCCAGCTCCAGTTCCCCCGCCGGGAGGTCGAAGGTGGGCGCGCCCTTGGCCGGTGTGCTGACCGCGGTCAGCGCGACGCCGAAGCTCCGCGAGACCTCGTTGACGCGTCGCGCGACGGCCTGGACGCGCTCCAGCGGCGCCCCCTCCTCGGCCAGCGCGCCCGCGATCTTCTCCACGAAGAGCGTGGCGCCGGTGCCGCGCCGTCCCGCCGTGAAGAGGCTGTCGGTCACGGCGACGTCGTCGTTGACCAGGACCTTGCCGACCATGATCCCCTCGTCCTCGGCCAGCTCGGCGGCCATGTCGAAGTTCAGCACGTCGCCGGTGTAGTTCTTCACGATGAACAGCACCCCGGCCCCGCTGTCGACCGCCGCGGCCGCCCGTACCATCTGGTCCGGCACGGGGGAGGTGAACACCTCGCCCGGGCACGCCGCGTCGAGCATCCCGCGTCCCACGAACCCCCCGTGCAGTGGCTCGTGCCCCGACCCGCCCCCCGAGAGCAGTGCGACCTTGCCCGCGACCGGCGCGTCCCGGCGTACGATCACCCGGTTCTCCACGTCCACGGTCAGCTCCGGATGCGCTGCCGCGAACCCCCGCAGCGCGTCGGCGACCACGGTTTCCGGGACATTGATCAGCATCTTCATGGAACGGCTCCGTCCAAAGGCTGGGTCTGGCGGTGCTGCGCTGTCACATCAGCCTACAAATCCGCAGGGCCAGGGGCAGTCCCGATGACGCATGAGTCTCATGTGCACCGTGCACAGGGTCTACCGGAGCCCGTCCCCGTCCGCGGCGGGCAGCCCGTACCGGCGCAGGAGCTGCGCCTCGGCGTGGTCGAGGTAGGACGCCAGCAGCAGCTCCGCCTTCGCCGGGTCGGCCGCCTCCAGGGCGGAGAGGATCTCCCGGTTGCCGTCGAGGTAGGGCTCGTGGAACGCCCGTGGGTCGTCCATCGCGTGGAAGGCCAGGCGGAGTTCGGCGAGCACGCCCGTCATGAGCCCGGTCAGCCGGGCGCTGCCCGCCAGGTCGGCCAGCGCCTGGTGGAAGTGGATGTCGGCCGTTCCCAGTTCTCCCCACCGCTCCCCGGCGGCGGCCCGCCCGCCCTCCGCCACGGCGTCCGCGGCGCCGGTCAGGTCGTACGGCGCCGCCCCGAGGCCGCGGATCACCGAGCACTCGACCAGGCGCCGCACCCGGTAGATGTCGGCGACGTCCGCGGCCGTCAGCACCCGGACGAAGACCCCGCGGTTCAGCTCGTGCACCAGCAGCTTCTCGTGCGTCAGCAGCCGGAACGCCTCGCGGAGGGTGTTGCGGGAGACACCCAGCGCCCCGGCGACGACGTCCTCGGCGAGCTTGCCGCCCGGCGGCAGGTGGCCCTCGGAGATCCTGGTGCGCAGCACCGCGGCGACCCGGTCCGCGGTGCTGGAGCGCGCCAGTAGCGCCCGGTCGCCGGCGAGGACCGCGGGATCCACCTCTGCCGCCATCGTCCCGGCCCCTCTCGCTCCGTGCCCGGCCGCGGGCCCGCGGCGCGGGGCCCAGTCAATCCGAGAGCGGAGGAGAAGACAACGGGACTCTTGTCGGATTGTTCAACAAGAACCTACGGTGATCGGACGCCGGGAATGGTTCGCGCCCGGCCCGCCGGACACCGCCGCTCACGTCGCCCGACCGGACGCGGCCCTTCCCGAGGAGTTCGCCGTACCGATGACAGACCTCGTGATCGACCTCAACGCGGACCTGGGGGAGGGCTACGGACGGTGGGTCCTCACCGACGACGACGCCCTGCTGTCCGTGGTCACCAGCGCCAACGTCGCCTGCGGCTTCCACGCGGGCGACCCCGGCATCATGCGCCGGGTGTGCGACACCGCGGCGGCGCGCGGGGTGCGCATCGGCGCCCAGGTCTCGTACCGGGACCTCGCGGGGTTCGGGCGGCGGGCCATGGAGGTGCCCGCGGACGAACTGGCCGACGAGATCACCTACCAGATCGGCGCGCTGGAGGTCTTCGCCCGCGCCGCGGGCGCCCAGGTGGCGTACGTCAAACCGCACGGGGCCCTCTACAACAGGGTCGCCGTCGACGACGAGCAGGCCGCCGCCGTCGCCGCGGGCACCCGGCGGGCCGATCCGGCCCTGCCGGTGCTCTGCCTGCCCGGCTCGGCCATGGACCGCGCGGCCCGGCAGGCCGGGCTGGGCGTGGTGGGGGAGGCCTTCGCCGACCGCGCCTACACCGCCGCCGGCACGCTCGTGCCGCGCGGCACCTCGGGCGCGCTCATCGCCGACCCCCACGAGGTCACCCGGCAGGCGGTCGGCCTGGCCCGGGACGGCGTCACCACCGCCCTGACCGGCGAACCGGTGAGCGTACGGGCGAGGTCGCTGTGCCTGCACGGCGACTCCCCGGACGCGGTGGCCACGGCCCTGCGCGTGCGGGCCGCGCTCGAGGACGCGGGCGTGCGGCTGGAGGCGTTCGCATGAGGGTCCTTGACGTCGGGGAGGACGCCCTCCTGATCGATCTGGCCACCCCCGACGAGGCGCGGTCCTGGCACGCCGAACTCCTGCGCCGCCGCGGCGAGGGCGGTCTCGGGCCGGTGCGCGAGATCGTCCCCGGCGAGCGGACCGTGCTGCTGTACGGGGTGCCGGACGCGGCCGCGCTCCGCGCGGAGTTGCGCGGCTGGTCCGTCACGGCGCGGGCGGCGGCCGGCGGGCCGCTCGTGGAGATACCGGTCCGCTACGACGGGCCCGACCTCGCGGTGGTGGCCGAGCGGTGGGGCGTGCGGCCGCAGGACGTGGCCGGGGTGCACAGCGGCACCGAACACCGCGTGGCCTTCTGCGGGTTCGCCCCGGGCTTCGCCTACATGACCGGGCTCGGCGAGCGGTACGGCGTGCCGCGCCGGGCCGAGCCGCGCACCTCGGTGCCCGCCGGCTCGGTGGCCGTCGCGGGCCCCTACACCGGCATCTACCCGAGGAGTTCACCGGGCGGCTGGCAGCTGATCGGGACCACTTCCGTCCGCCTGTGGGACCTGGCCCGCGAGCCTGCCGCGCTGCTCGCGCCCGGTACCCGAGTGCGCTTCGTCCCCGCGCCCGAGGGGGCGGGAGCGTGAGCGGGGGCGAGCTGCGGATCGTCAGGGCCGGTGCGCTGACCACCGTCCAGGACCTCGGGCGGTACGGTCACGCCGCGCTCGGCGTCGCCCGCTCCGGGGCCCTGGACCGGCCGGCGCACCGGCTGGCCAACCGCCTGGTGGGCAACGCCGACCGGGCCGCGACCCTGGAGACCACGCTGACCGGGGTGGCCGTGCGGGTCGTCCGCGCGGCCGTCGTCGCGGTCACCGGGGCACCCGCACCGGTCCTGCTCGACGGCCGCCCCGCCCCCTGGGGCGCCGCCGTGCGGCTGCCGGCCGGGGCCGTGATCGAGGTGGGGCCCGCCACGCGGGGTGTGCGCAGCTACCTGGCGGTCGGCGGCGGCGTCGACGTGCCCGCGGTGCTCGGCAGCCGTTCCACCGACCTGCTGTCCGGGCTGGGGCCCGCGCCGCTCAGGGACGGCGACGTGCTGCCGCTGGGCGCGGGGACCGGGCTCCCCGTCCACGCCGACCTGGCCCCGCACGCCGGTCCGCCGCGGGAACTGGTGCTGCCGCTGCGGCTCGGGCCGCGCGACGACTGGTTCACCGCGGCCGCCGTCCGCACCCTGGCGGCCGGCCGCTTCCACGTGTCGGAGCGCAGCAACCGCATCGCGCTGCGCACCACGGGGCCCGTGCTGGAACGGGCCGTCCACCGGGAGCTGCCGAGCGAGGGCATGGTCGTGGGAGCCGTCCAAGTGCCGCCCGACGGCCGGCCGGTGGTCTTCCTCGCCGATTCGCCCACCACCGGCGGCTACCCGGTCGTCGGCGTGGTCCCCGAACGAGGCCTGGCCGCGGCCGCGCAGGCCGCCCCGGGGCTGCCGGTGCGCTTCGTTCCCCAACGCTGAGACCGGTCACGGCCCTTCCGGATTTCTGCAACGCGTTCTACTCTGGCGCCGTCGTCGCTCAGGGACGCGACCGGACCTCGGGAGGGGCCGTGCACCTGGACCACACACCGGAGCAGCAGCGGCTGCGCGCCGAACTCAGGTCGTACTTCGCCGGACTGGTGCCCGACAACGCCTACGCCCGGCACTTCGACCGGACCGCCGCCAAGCGCTTCTACCGCGAGACCGTCCGACGGCTCGGCCGCGACGGATGGCTCGGCGTCGGCTGGCCCGAGGAGTACGGCGGCCGCGGCATGACCCCGATGGAACAGTTCATCTTCTTCGACGAGGCAGCCCAGGCGGGCGTCCCGCTGCCGCTGATGGCGCTCAACACCGTCGGGCCCACGATCATGCAGTTCGGCACCGAGGAGCAGAAGGCGTACTTCCTGCCGCGCATCCTCTCCGGGGAGATCGACTTCGCCATCGGCTACTCCGAGCCCGACGCGGGCACCGACCTGGCCGCACTGCGCACCCGCGCCGTACGCGAGGGCGATGCGTATGTCGTCAACGGCCAGAAGATCTGGACCACCAACGGCGACACCGCCGACTGGGTCTGGCTCGCCGTCCGCACCGACCCCGGCGCGCCGCCCCACAAGGGCATCTCGATCCTCCTGGTGCCGACCACCGCGCCCGGCTACTCCTGCACGATCATCAACACCCTCGCCTCCCACGACACCACCGCGAGCTACTACGAGGACATCCGCGTCCCCGTCGACCGCCGCGTCGGAGAGGAGAACCAGGGCTGGCGGCTGATCACCACCCAGCTCAACCACGAACGCGTCACCCTCGCCGCCCACGGCACGATGGCGATCCGCGCCTTCCACGACGTGCGCCGCTGGGCCGCCGACACCAAACTGGCCGACGGCCGCCGCGTCATCGACCTCGCCTGGGTCCGCGGCCGCCTCGCCCGCGTCCACGTCCGGCTGGACGCCATGAAACTGCTCAACTGGCAGATGGTCGACGCCCTCCACCGCGGCAGCCTGACCCCGCACGACGCCTCGGCCGTCAAGGTCTACGGCTCCGAGGCCCGTCGTGACGCGTACGCCTGGCTGATGGAGATCACCGCCGCCGTCGGCCCCATGAAGGAGGGCTCCGCGGGCGCCGTCCTCCACGGCGAGCTGGAACGCGGCTACCGCAGCGCCGTCATCTTCACCTTCGGCGGCGGCAACAACGAGATCCAGCGCGAGATCATCTCCTGGATCGGTCTGGGCATGCCGCGCGTCCGCCGGTGAGCGGGCGGCCCCCGCAGGTCCTACGTCCACCGGCGTAACGCACGACGGGACCTCCGCTCGATGCCCGGCCCCCGGACACGGCCTGGCGTGCGGCGCATGGAGATCCCCGAGCAGTACAAGTACGCCGTCATCCCGCACGCGTTGGTCGACGGGGCCGCCGAGGCGATCAGGTTCTGCGCCGCCGCGTTCGGAGCGACGGAGTCCTTCCGGCTCGAAGGCGACGACGGGCGGATCGTGCACGCCGAGATCACGATCCACCGCTCCACCCTCATGCTCGGTGACGCCGAGGCCCCGGGGCGTCCGCCCGCCGCGGCCGGGCCCTCCGTCGTCCTGCACGTCTACGTGCCGGACGTGGACGCGCTGACCGGCCGGGCCGTGGCCGCCGGCGCCGAACTGCTCACGGCCCCGGCCGACATGCCCTACGGCGCACGGCAGTCGATGCTCCGCGACCCCTTCGGGCACGTCTGGATCCTTCTGACGCCCCTCGACGGCTGATCAGAAGTGGGTGGCGATCCCGAAGGCCTCGCGGAGCCGGCGCATGTCGTGGCGGTCCCGTTCGGCCGGCTCGTACCCCTGGTGGAAGGAGACCTGCTGCTCGGCCGACAGGCAGGGGACGGCGGTCCGCTCCACCTCGCCGGTGACGAAGCACGCGGCCGGGTAGCCGAAGGGGCGCCCCGGCTCCGGCGACGCCTGCTCGGCGCTCCCGTCGGCGGCGAAGGTCAGGGGGTGCAGGTCGATCTCGCGGCCCCGGGCGTCGGTGACGACGAAGCGCACCGGCCGCCCGTCGAGCGACTCGGCGAAACCGGCCGCCGCCAGCGCCGCGACGACGGCCTCCTCCTGCTCGTGGCGGTGCATGAGGTCCAGGTCCCGGTGGTCCCGGGTCTGCCTGCCCAGCAGGGCGTCGATCCCCCAGCCCCCGCCGACCCAGACCTCGGCGCCGGCCCCGCGCAGCAGGCCCAGGATCTCCACCACGTCCCGTCCGGTCATCATCGGCACGTCCCCTCCCTCGCCCGGGTCGAAGTCCCAGGGTGCCACCCGGGCCGGATCACGGGGCCGGATCACGGGGCCGGATCACGGGGCCGGATCACTGGGCCGGATCACTGGGCCCGGAACTCCGGAGTATCGTGGAACCAGCGGTGGTCCCTCGTGACCGCCGCGCGGCGGTGGGGCCCGCCGTACCCGAACCGCGGTGAGGATGCCGCCAACGGTCCCTACTTGTGACGGAACGCGCCCTGCGCAGGGGCGCCCCACGAGTAGGAGACGCATGACCTCGCCGGCCCCCCTCCCCCCGATGACCGAGCCCGCATCGCCCGACGCCGAGCCCCCGCCGCCCCTGCCGCGATCCGCGCGGATACGGGAGCAGGCGCCCGCCGTCGGCGTGGTCGCGGTCGGCGGTGCCCTGGGGGCGTGCGCGCGCTACGGCGCGGGCCTGCTGTGGCCCACCGCGCCGGGCGCCTTCCCGTGGACCACCCTCGGCGTCAACGCGCTCGGCTGCGCCGTGATCGGCGTGTTCATGGTCGTCATCACCGAGATGTGGTCCGCGCACCGGCTCGTCCGCCCGTTCTTCGGCACCGGCGTGCTCGGCGGCTTCACCACCTTCTCCACGTACGCCGTCGACATCCACGGCCTGGTCGAGGGCGGTCACGCCGAGGCGGGACTCGCCTACCTCGCCGCGACCCCGCTGATCGCCCTGGCGGCGGTGTGGGGCGCGGCGCACACGGCCCGCCGCCTGATCGGATGGAGGCAGACATGACACGCCTGAACGGCACCGCGCTGCGGCTGACGATCCTGATCGGCGACAACGACACCTGGCACCACAAGCCGCTGTGCTCCGAGATCACCCGCCGCGCGCACGAAGCCGGCCTGGCCGGGGCCAGCGTCTTCCACGGGGTCGAGGGCTTCGGCGCCTCCTCGCTGATCCACACCAGCCGGCTGCTCTCGCTGAGCGACAACCTTCCGGTGGCCGTCGTCATCGTCGACCACGAGGAGCGCATCCGCGCGTTCCTGCCGCAACTCGACGAACTGGTCACCGAGGGGCTGGTCACCCTCGACGAGGTCGAGGTCATCCGCTACGTCGGACGGGGGAACCACGGGTGAACTGGATGCTCGTCATCGCCGGGGCCGTGGTCGGTGCGCCGCTGCGGTACCTCACCGACCGTGCCGTCCAGGCCCGGCACGACACCGTGTTCCCGTGGGGCACCTTCACCGTCAACGTGGTCGGCTGCCTCGTCCTGGGGCTGCTGGCCGGCGCGGTCACCTACGGCGCGGCCTCCCACTCGGTCCAGCTCCTGGTCGGCACGGGTTTCTGCGGGGCGCTCACCACCTACTCGACCTTCTCGTACGAGACCCTGCGGCTGGCCGAGACCGGGGCGCGGTTCTTCGCCGTCGCCAACGTCGTCGCGAGCGTGGTCGCCGGCATCGGCGCGGCGTTCACCGGTGCCGCGCTGGCCCAGGCGATCTGGGCCTGAGCGGTACCCGGTACCGGAAAGCCTCCGAACAGGACGTTCCGCGCAACCCACCTAAAATGAAGAGGTCCACACTCCGGCCTGTCGCCCGGAGCGGACGCGGGTGTGCTCCCCGCCGACAGGCGCCGCGAGGAGTGCGCCGCGCCCGGGCGACGCGGCTCCCACCGCGGGAGGACTCCATGTCCCTGACCCAGCGTCCCGGCACCCGGATCCAGACGGCGGGCCACGCCCAGACCCCACCGGCCGACATCCGCGACTCGCTGTTCACGGCGCCCCTGCTGCTGATCGGCGGGTGGCTGTTCGCCGGCGGCTGGGCGCTGGCGTACCCCAACACGCACATCGGGAACAACGTACGCAACGTCGACCTCGTCTTCGCGACCATCATCCTGCTCAACGCGATCGCGCGCGTCGCCCGGACCCGCGGGCCGGGCAGCGACGTCATCACCATCGTGAGCGGTGCCTGCCTGATCGTCTCGCCGTTCGTCTTCGGCTACTTCGGCGATCCGGGAGCCGGGCTCGCGCCCCTCAACCAGATCGTCACGGGTGCGGTCCTGATGGTCCTCGGCGCGGTGAGCCTCGCGCTGATCGAGCGACGGCGTCCCCGCCCGCGGGCGGACGCCGCGCCCGCCCGCTGACGCGCCCGCTCGGGAAGGCCGCGCGGGGCAGACCCGGCGCCCCGCGCGGCCCTATGCTCGGCGCTGCGGGCACCAGGCCGTGCGTCGCCGTCCCGGTCACGGGTGGGGCCGGCCGTGGTCGCACGGCGACAGGAGGCTGCGATGCGCGACGCCGACCCCGGGCTCTTCGGGCCCGCCTCGGTCACCTGGCAGATGCACGGCGACCCCATGATGTGGATCGCCGGTGTACGGGCGCTGTACCTGCAGGCGCTGCACCCGCGCGCGGTGCGCGGCGTCACGCAGAACTCGGACTTCCGCCGGGACGCGTGGGGCCGGCTGCTGCGCACCGCGGACTTCGTCGGCACGATCACCTACGGCACCACGCTGCAGGCCGAGCGGGCCGGGGCCAAGGTGCGCGGCATCCACCGCAGGCTGTCCGCGACCGATCCGGACACCGGGGAGCGCTTCCCCGTCGACGATCCCGCACTGCTGCTGTGGGTGCACTGCGCGGAGATCGACTCCTACCTGGAGGTGGCGCGGCGCTCCGGCTTCCCCCTCTCCGACGCGCAGGCCGACGCCTACGTCGCCGAACAGTGCGAGGCCGCACGGCTGGTGGGCCTGGACCCGGCCGAGGTACCCGACGACACCGGGTCGCTCGCCGCGTACTTCGAGAAGGTGCGGCCCGAACTGGCCGCCACCCCCGAGGCGCTGGAGGTCTTCGCCTTCCTGCAGGGGCCGCCCGTGCCCCGGGCGCTGCTGCCGCTGCGGCTCGCCGTGTGGGGCCGCGCCACCGCACTGGCCTACGCCGCGCTGCCGCCCTTCGCCCACGAGCTGTACGGGCGGCCCGCCCCGGCCGTCCCCGTCACCGGGCGGCGGCTGCGCGGTACGGGGCTGCTGCTGCGCACGATCCCCTCCTACGTGCGCTGGCAACTGCCGCCCGGGCACATCCTCAAGGCGGTCGGACGTCTCGGCCCCGGCACCCACCCGTCCGCCCACCGGCTGCGCGAACAGGAGCGTTCCCCGGGGTAACGGCGGGTCCCCAAGCGCGTCCCCCGCGTCCATACTGGGGTGCGGGGAGAGGCGGACGACCGGGGGCGGCGTACACCATGACGGCAGCTCAGTACGACGGGGGAACACTGCTGCGCGAGCGCTACCGGCTGCGGGAGCGGATCGGGCGCGGCGGCATGGGCGAGGTGTGGAAGGCGCTGGACGAGTCGCTGGGCCGGGAGGTCGCGGTCAAGTGCCTGAAGCCGACGAGCCCTTCGCTCGACCCGTCCGTGCACCGGGTGCTGCGGGAGCGGTTCCGCAGGGAGGCACGGGTCGCGGCGGCGCTCCAGCACCGGGGCGTCACCGTCGTCCACGACTTCGGCGAGAGCGACGGCGTGCTCTTCCTCGTCATGGAACTGCTGGACGGCCGCAACCTGAAGCAGCTGCTCGGTGACAACGAGGGCCGCCCGCTGCCCCTGCCCGACGTCACCGACATCGCCGCGCAGATCGCGGCGGCCCTCGCGTACACCCACGCCCGGGGCATCGTGCACCGCGACCTGAAGCCGGCGAACGTCATGCGGCTCGCCGACGGGGACGTCAAGATCTGCGACTTCGGCATCGCCCGCCTCGGTCACGACATCGGCTTCACCTCGCGGCTGACCGGCACCGGGGTCGCCATGGGCAGCCCCCACTACATGTCGCCGGAACAGATCGGCGGCGAGGACGGGATCGACCACCGCAGCGACCTCTACTCGCTGGGCTGCGTGCTCTACGAGATCGCCACCGGAGCGCCGCCCTTCGACCTCGACGACACCTGGGCCGTCCTGGTCGGCCACCGCGACACCCCGCCCCGCCCGCCGCGCGAACACCGGCCCGACCTGCCGGGCGAACTGGAGCAGCTCGTCCTCGACCTGCTCGCCAAGAGCCCGGAGGAGCGCCCGCAGAGCGCGGCGGACGTGGCGGGCCGGCTCAAGACGCTCCGCGACGGCGGGCACGGCGGGCACGGCGGGCACGGCGGGCACGGCGGCACCCGCCCCGCGTCCGGGCTGCCGTCCTGGGCGCGCCGTCTGGAACTGCAGTCGGGGGCGCCCAGCGCGCACGGCACCGGGGTCCTGGCGAGCCGGCACACCGCGGCCGTCGGTCTCGCCCGGCTGGGCCGCTGGTCCGAGGCCGAGCGGACGCACCGCGCCGTCGCCGAGGAGCGCGAGCGGCTGCTCGGCGCCGCCCACCCCGACACGCTGACCAGCCGCTACGAACTCGCCCTGTGCCTCAGCCGCGGCGGCCGGCACGCCGAGGCGCTGCGCATGTACGACGACGTGGCGGCGGCCCGGGCGCGCGCGCTGGGGCCCGATCACCCCGGCACGCTCGCCGCCGGCCAGGAGGCCGCCTATGTGCTCGGGCGCCTCGGCCGTCACGAGGAGGCCCGCCAGGGGTACGCCGCGGTGCTCGCCGCCCGGGAACTGCGGCAGGGCACCGACCACCCCGACACCCTGCACTGCCGGCACAACCTCGCCGTCACGCTCGGGCGGCTCGGCCGTACGCAGGAGGCGTACGCCTCGGCAGCCCAGGTCGCGGACTCCCGCACCCGCGTTCTGGGCCCCTCCCATCCCGACACGCTCACCACCCGCTGCGAGGTCGGCCATCTGCTCGGGCTGCTCGGCCGCTGGCCGGAGGCGCGTGCCACCTATGCCCACGTCGCCGCGATCCGGTCCGGACTGCTGGGCGCCGACCACCCGGAGACCCTCGCCACCCGCCATGAACTGGGCATCTGCCTGGGGCGGATGGGCCTCGGCGCCGAGGCCCACGAGCTCTACACCGACCTCGTGGCCCTCCGCACCCGCGTCTCGGGGCCGGCCCACCCCGACACCCTCCGCGCCCGGCACGGCCTCGGGGTCAACCTCGGGCGCCTGGGCCGCTGGCGGGACGCCCTCGCCGAGGCCCGCGACGTCACGGCGGTCCGCACCCGGGTCCTCGGCGCGGAGCACCCGGACACACTCGTCAGCCGCCGCGAGGCCGCCGTCGCCCTCGGCTGGCTCGGCGACTGGCGCGAGGCCCTGGCCCTCCACGAGTCCGTGGGGGAGGCCCGTGAGCGCGTCCTCGGCCCGGACCATCCGGACACGGTCGCCAGCCGGCAGGACCGGGCCCTGTGCCGCGAGCAGCTGGGCCTGCGCGACTGACCCGGTTCAGGGACGACCGGTGAGCTGTGCCCGGGCCGCCTTGCGGAACGCCGCCACGAGCCGGTTGCCGTCGTCGGCGCGGGTCGCCAGCACGACGTGGCTGGGCTCGACACCCTCGAGGGGGATCGCGGTGAGGTCGGGGCGCAGGCTGCCGCGGACGCCCGCCGAGATGGCCACGGCCTCCCCGGCGGCGACCACCTCGAACTTGTCCTCGACGGCGTCGATCACGGGGCCGTCCGGTGCCCGGCTGCCGTCCGGCCGGGGATCGATGAGCCAGAACGCGCTCCACGACGGGTCGGACTCCCGGACCCGCGGCAGGGGTTCGCCGGCGATGTCGTCGAGGGTGACGGACTCCTTGCCCGCCAGGCGGTGGTCCAACGGCACCACCAGCACCCGGGGTTCGTCGTACAGCACGGTCACCTGCAGCCCGCCGGTGGGGAACGGCAGCCGGGTCACCAGCGCGTCCACCCGGTGGTCCAGCAGCGCCGCGCTCGCCTCGTTCCAGGGCACGTGCTGGGTGCGCACGTCGGCGTCCGGATGCCGGCGGCGCAGCTCCCGCACCGCGGGGGTGACGATGAGGCCCGCGGTGTAGCCCACGGTGATCCGGCTGGGCCGGGCGGCGGCACGGGTCTCGGCCGCCGCGCTCGCGGCCGAGCGCAGCAGCGCCCTGGCCCGGGGCAGGAACACCTCCCCGGCCTCGGTGAGGACGGTGCCCCGCGGGGTGCGGTCCAGCAGGCGCGCGCCGAGCTGCTGCTCCAGGCGCCGGACCTGCCGGCTCAGGGACGGCTGCGTGACGTGCAGCGCCTCGGCGGCGCGGCCGAAGTGCCGGTGCTCGGCGACGGCCGTGAAGTAGCGCACGAGCCGCAGGTCGAGGTCCGGCGGCGCGGCGGAGGACGACTCGGACATGACTCCAGCCTAGCCTGCTCCGACCCTTGCGACCTGCGGTGATGCCCGGAACGCATTGCGCCGTGCAGAACGGGCCTTGGACCGCGGGAGCTCCCGGCCCGCACGATGGAAGCCGCCCCGCACCGCGCCGCCGGCAGCGCGCGAGGGGCGGCACCACACCACCTCATCGAAGGATCGCAGCATGCGTGTATTCGTCACCGGCGCCACCGGTCACATCGGGACCGCCGTCGTCGCCGAACTCCTCGGCGCCGGGCACGAGGTCGTCGGCCTCGCCCGCTCGGACCGTTCCGCCGCCGCCTTGTCGGCTGCGGGCGCCGGGGTCCACCGCGGCAGCCTGGAGGACACCGACGGCCTGCGCCGCGGGGCCGCGGCGGCCGACGGCGTCATCCACCTGGCCTTCGGCCACGACTTCTCCGACTACGCGGGCGCGCTCGCCACCGACCTGCGGGCCGTCGAGGCGATGGGGGAGGCGCTCGAGGGCACCGGCCGCCCCTTCGTGATCACGTCCGGCACGCTGATGCTCGCGCTCGCCGCACCGGGACGCCTCGGGACGGAGGACGACGCGATCGCCCCCGCCTCGCCCCCGGTGCCGCGCGGCGAGGCGGAGAACGCGGCGGTCGCGCTCGCCGCGCGTGGGGTCCGCTCGTCGGTCGTGCGGCTCGCCCCGTCCGTGCACGGCCCCAGCGACCTGCACGGGTTCGTCCCGCAGCTGATCGGCTTCGCGCGGGAGCAGGGCGTCTCGGCGTACGTGGAGGACGGCGCCACCCGCTGGCCCGCCGTCCACACCCTGGACGCGGCGCGCCTGTTCCGGCTGGCGCTGGAGGCGGCGCCGGCGGGCTCGCGACTGCACGGGGCCGCCGACGAGGGCGTCCCCTTCCGGGAGATCGCCGAGGCGATCGGCCGCGGCCTGGACGTCCCGGTGAAGAGCGTGCCGCGCGAGGCGGCGCAGGAGCACTTCGGTTTCCTGTCCGGCTTCGTGACGCTCGACAACCCGACGTCGAGCGCGCGCACCACGGAACTCCTGGGATGGCGCCCGGAGCACCCCGCCCTGCTCCCGGACCTGGCGGCGGGCCACTACTTCGGCCGCTCCGGCGCCTGACCCGGGGCGGGGCGGCCCCGCGGGTAGCCTGCGGCCATGAGCGGGAACCCGTACGACACGGCGCGCATCACCCTCCTGGAGTTCGACGCCGGGGTGCGCGCCCGGCCGGGGATGTACTTCCGGTACGGGCAGGGCGACCCGCGGCTGCCGACCGCCGTCCTGTCCGCCGTCGCCGGGCACGTCCTGCACCCGGCGGCAGCGGTCGCCCCGGCGCATTCCCTGAGCGCGCTCGTCGAGATCACCGGGAACCTCGCCTTCGCCGTGACCCTCGACGAGCCGCACACCTGGGAAGGGCAAGAAGGGCCCTCTGCCGGGTACTTCGGCTCCCTCCTCGGCCCCGAGTGGTTCCTTCCCGCCGCTGCCGCGGCGCTGACCACGCGCACGGTGGTGCAGATGTGGTGCGGCGGCCGCGGCTTCCGGCAGGTACTGACGGGACTGCGGCCCGCGGCGCCGCCCCGTGAGCGGGCGGCGCCCGCCGCCGGCAGCGGGACACGCTGGGAATTCGCCCTGGACGCCGGGTACTTCGGGCCGGGCGCCGCCCTCGCCGGGCAGCAGGGCCTGCTCGATCCGTGCGGGCCGGACTGCGCGGGGCCCGCGGGGCCCGGCCGCGTGGCTTTCAGGGACACGCGTGGCTAAAATCTGACGCTGCATCAGAAAATCTCTTCCCCCGGCCGGCCCGCTCGGGCATCCTGCCCCCATGGAGACGGAGCTGAGCAAGAGGCTGGGCATCGAGCACGCCATCTTCGGCTTCACGCCGTTCCCCGCCGTCGCGGCCGCGATCAGCCGGGCCGGGGGCATGGGCGTCCTCGGCGCGGTGCGCTACACCGCGCCCGACGAGCTGGCCCGGAGCCTGGAGTGGATGGAGGCGCACACGGACGGCCGGCCCTACGGGCTGGACGTCGTCATGCCCGCCAAGAAGGTCGAGGGCGTCACCGAGGCGGACGTCGAGGCGATGATCCCCGAGGGACACCGGCACTACGTCCGGGACGTGCTGGCCAAGTACGGGGTGCCCGAGCTGGAGCCGGGCGATCCCACGGGCTGGCGCATCACGGGCTGGATGGAGCAGGTGGCCCGCTCCCAGCTCGACGTCGCCTTCGAGTTCCCGATCGGCCTGCTCGCCAACGCCCTGGGCTCCCCGCCCGCGGACGTCGTGCAGCGCGCCCACGAGCTGGGCGTCCCCGTCGCCGCCCTCGCCGGCA
This sequence comes from Actinacidiphila glaucinigra, assembly GCF_900188405.1. Classification (GTDB taxonomy): domain Bacteria; phylum Actinomycetota; class Actinomycetes; order Streptomycetales; family Streptomycetaceae; genus Actinacidiphila; species Actinacidiphila glaucinigra. The sequence goes on from NZ_FZOF01000018.1 coordinate 112,615, forward strand.
GCGCCCGGCACGCGCGCCACCACCAGGAGGCGGGCATCGACATCGTGGTGGCGCAGGGCTACGAGGCCGGCGGGCACACCGGCGAGATCGGCGGCATGGTGCTCGTGCCCGAGGTCGTCCGTGCCGTCGACCCGCTGCCCGTGCTGGCCGCCGGGGGCATCGGCACCGGTGAACAGGTCGCCGCCGGGCTGGCGCTGGGCGCCCAGGGCGTGTGGCTCGGCTCGGTGTGGCTGACCACCACGGAGGCCGAACTCCCCTCCTCCGCCCTGGTCCGCAAGCTCCTCGCGGCCGGCTCCGGCGACACCGTGCGCTCGCGCGCCCTGACCGGCAAACCGGCCCGCCAGCTGCGTACCGAGTGGACCGACGCCTGGGAGGCCCCGGACGGCCCCGGAACGCTGCCCATGCCGCTGCAGGGCCTGCTGGTCGCCGACGCGATCACCCGCATCCAGAAGTACGAGGTGGAGCCGCTGCTCGGCACCCCGGTCGGCCAGATCGTCGGCCAGATGCGTGAAGTCCGCAGCGTCCAGGCGGTCTTCGACGACCTCACCCGTGGCTTCGAACGGGCCCTGACCCGCATGAACCGCATCGCCGGACGCACCTGAGGAGGCGGCAGCCATGACATCGACCACCGCGGGCGCCCCCAACGGATTCTGGGGCCAGGCCGACGCCGACCCGGAACGCATCGTGCTCACCGCTCCCGACGGCGAACGGTGGAGCGCCCGGCGGCTGCACGAGGAGTGCAACCGCCTCGTCCACGGACTGCGCGCCGCGGGCCTGCGAACCGGCGACGCCTTCGCGGTCGTGCTGCCGAACGGCGCCGAGTTCTTCACGGCGTACCTCGCCGCCTTCCAGGCCGGGTTCTACCTCGTCCCGGTCAACCACCACCTGGTGGGGCCCGAGATCGCCTGGATCGTCGCCGACTCCGGTGCCAAGGTGCTCGTCGCCCACGAGCGCTTCGCCGACCAGGCACGCGCCGCCGCCGACGAGGCGGGACTGCCCGGCGAAGCCCGCTACGCCGTCGGCGCCACGGGCATCGAGGGCTTCCGCCGCTACGCGGAGCTGTCGGCCGGCATGCCCGGCACCCCGCCGGACGAGCGCACCACCGGCTGGGTCATGAACTACACCTCCGGCACCACCGGCCGCCCCCGCGGCATCCGGCGCGCCCTGTCCGGCAGGCCCCCCGAGGAGACGTACCTCGGCGGCTTCCTCGGCATCTTCGGCATCCGCCCCTTCGACGGGAACGTCCACCTCGTCTGCTCGCCGCTCTACCACACGGCCGTGCTGCAGTTCGCCGGCGCCGCCCTGCACATCGGCCACCCGGTCGTCCTGATGGACAAGTGGACGCCCGAGGAGATGCTGCGGCTGATCGACGTCCACCGCTGCACGCACACCCACATGGTGCCCACGCAGTTCCACCGGCTGCTGGCCCTCCCCCAGGAGGTCAGGAGCCGCCACGACGTCTCCTCGATGCGGCACGCCATCCACGGCGCCGCGCCCTGCCCCGAGCACATCAAGCGGGCCATGCTGGAGTGGTGGGGGCCGTGCGTCGAGGAGTACTACGCGGCCAGCGAGGGCGGCGGCACCTTCGCCTCCGCCGCCGAGTGGCTGAAGCGGCCCGGCACGGTCGGCAAGGCGTGGCCGATCAGCGAGATCGCCGTCCACGACGACGACGGCAACCGGCTGCCGCCCGGCGAACTCGGCACCGTGTACATCAGGATGAACACCCCCGGCTTCCGCTACCACAAGGACGAGGCCAAGACCCGGGCGAGCCGCATCGGCGACTTCTTCACCGTCGGGGACCTGGGCTACCTGGACGAGGACGGCTACCTCTACCTCCGCGACCGCAAGATCGACATGATCATCTCCGGCGGGGTCAACGTCTACCCCGCCGAGATCGAGGCCGCCCTGCTCAGCCACCCCGCGGTCGCCGACGCCGCCGCCTTCGGCATCCCCCACGACGACTGGGGCGAGCAGGTCAAGGCCGTCGTCGAGCCCGCCCCCGGCCACGAGCCGGGGACGGAACTGGCCGCCTCCGTCCTGGCGCACTGCGAGGAGCGCCTGGCGGGCTACAAGCGCCCGCGGTCGGTGGACTTCGTCGCCGAGATGCCCCGCGACCCCAACGGCAAGCTCTACAAGCGCCGGCTCCGCGACCCGTACTGGGAGGGCCGCGCACGGCCCGTGTGAACGGCGGGACCGCCCGGCCCCGCCGGGGCGCCGGGCGGGGCGGCGGCGCCTACTGTGGAGGCGAGGGAGGCACATCCGATGACCCGACCCGTCACCGTGGGCCTGGACGGCTCGCCGGAAAGCCGCGCCGCCATGCACTGGGCGGCGGGGGAGGCGCTGCGGCGATCGGTGCAGCTGCGCCTGGTGCACGCCGGGGGGCACCCGTACGGCGACGCGCTGGTGCGCGACGCCGTACAGGAGCTCGCCGAGCGCCATCCGGACCTGCCCGTGACGACCGACGTGGCCGACGCCCCGCCGGCCGAACTGCTGGTCGCGGAGGCGGGACGCAGCGATCTGCTGGCCCTCGGCTCGCAGCGGCTGAGCGGGCTCGGCGGCTTCCTCCTCGGTTCCGTCGGGCAGGCGACGCTGGCCCGCGCGGAGGGCCCCGTCGTGGTCGTCCGCACCGGCCAGGAGGAGGAGAACGGGGACGACCGGCGGCCCGTGGTGCTCGGCTTCAGCCTGCGGAAGGGCGCCGACGAGGTGATCGCCTTCGGGCTCGAGGACGCGCGGCGGCGCGGGGCGCAGCTGCGGGTCGTCCACGCCTGGTCGTACCCCCCGACGTACGGATACGTCCCCGCGGCCATGGACCCCACTTGCGGCGCGGAGATCTGCGCGGCGGAGCGGCACGCGGTGCAGGCCGCCCTCGCGCCGTGGCGGGAGAAGGCGCCCGGCGTGGAGATCACGGAGGAGGTCGCCGCGGGCAACGCCGCGCAGCCCCTGGTCGACGCGGCGGCCGGTGCCTCGCTGCTGGTCGTCGGACGGTGCCGGAACCGGCCCGGGGGCGTCGGTCCGTACCTCGGCCCCGTTGCGCACGCTGTGCTGCACCACGCGGCCTGCCCCGTCGCCGTCGTCCCGCACTGAAACCCGCGCGGACCGCCTCCGCCCTGAGCGGAACGGTGTCGCCCGGACGGGTGCGGTCCGCCGCCGGCGGGTAGCGTCGCCCGGGTGAGCGATCTCCACACCCTGCACGTGAACGGCATCCGGATGGCCTACCGCACCTGGGGCGAGCCGGACGCGCCGCCGCTCGTGCTCCTCCACGGACGCGGCTCGGACGGCGCCGACTGGCAGCCCGTCGCGCCCGCCCTGGCCGCGACCCACCGGGTGTACGCCCCCGACCTGCGCGGCCACGGCGCGAGCGACCGGCCGGGCGAGTACGCCTTCGAGGCCATGCGCGACGACGTCCTCGCCTTCCTGGACGCCCTCGGCCCCGAGCCGGTGGTGCTGGCGGGGCACTCGATGGGCGCGGTCGTCGCCTACCTGGTGGCGGCGGAGCGGTCGTCCCGGCTGACCGCCCTCGTGCTGGAGGAGCCCGTGCCGCCGGACCCGGAGGTGCCGCCGCGGGCCGTGCCCTCCGGCCCGGAAGGGGACGAGACCTGCGACTGGCGGGTCATCGCGGCCGTCAACCGCTGGCGCAACGCCCCCGACCCGGGCTGGTGGGAACTGCTGGCGACGATCGACTGCCCCACCCTCGTCCTGGCCGGCGGATCGGGCAGCCATGTCCCCCAGGACGGGATCGCGGCCATCGCCGCCCGCGTGCCGGGGGCGCGGCTGGTGACGGTGGAGGCGGGGCACCTGGTCCACGGGGAACGCCCGGCGGACTTCCTCGCCGAGGTCAGCGGTTTCCTTCCGGCACCCCGTCCCTGACCGGCAGCCCGGCCCGCAGCCACGCCTGGAAACCGCCCTCCAGGTCGGTGGCCCGGGTCAGGCCGACGTCCAGCAGCGAGGCCGCGGCCAGGCTGGAGGTGTAGCCCTCGGAGCACGCCACGATCCAGCGCACGCCGGGGCCGGTGGCCTCCGGGATCCGGGCGTCGCTCAGCGGGTCCAGCCGCCATTCGAGGACGTTGCGCTCGATGACCAGGGCGTCCGGGAACTCGCCCTCCCGGGCCCGCTGCGCGGCCGGGCGGATGTCGACCAGCAGCGCCTCACCCGCGGCGATCTCCGCCGCCGCGTCCTCGGGGCCGACCCGCCGCAGCCGGGCCCGGGCGCGGTCGAGCATCCGGTCGATGCCGGAACTGACGGTGGTGGACGGGTTCATCGGACGGCCTCCGGAGCGGTCGAGGACACGGACGCGGTCACGGTCAGGGCACGTGACAGGGGGACGGCGCGGGGCACCGCGGAGGGCTCCGGCTCGTCCGTCAGCACGGTACGCGTGCGCCGCACGGAGCGCGCGTCGTCGACCGCGTAGTACGACATCGCCGTGAGGGGCGGCGAGTACGCGTGCACGCTCACCGCGGGCGCGGCGGAGGCGTTGACGACGTCGTGGACGTGCCCGAGGGGGAAGCCCGCGCCGCCGCCCGCGGCGAGTTCGCGGGTCGCGATGCGGCCGCGGCCCCGGTCGTCGTGGAGCCAGCGGTGCTCGGTGAGGGTGCCGTCGACGACGCTCAGGGCACCGAGCGAGCCCGCGTGGTCGTGGAGTTCGGTGGAGGTGTCGCGGGGCCAGGTGATCAGCCAGACGTCCACGTACGGGTCCTGGTGCAGCCTGGTGTACCAGCGGCGGTCGGGCAGGTGGACGGGGAGGTGGACGCCGGCCTCGACGGCGGCGGCGTAGCCGAGAACGAGCGCGCGCAGTTGCGGGAGGACGAGCGGGGTGGGACCGCTCGCCCGGTCGTGCAGGGCCATGGGAAGGGCTCCAGAGCGGGAACACGACGTGCCCCGCCTGGGCGGGGGGCAGGTCATGGAGTGGTCGGGGCTACGGAGGTCAGCCCCGGCGACAGCTCTGGTCGAAGTGGTGCGCACGGCGTCCCGGCCACAGGGGGCCCAGGTTCCAGATGTTCGTGCGCATGCCGCCATGAAAGCACAGGACGGGCTGTTCCGTCGCGGTCACCGTCGCAGCCGTCACATGGGCGACACACGCGCGGCGATGATCCGCGCGCACTCCATCGACTCGGTGTGTGTCGTGTCCACTTCGAGGTCGTAGCCGACTCCCCGGTGGACCGCCTCCGCCTGCGCCGCCGCCATGCCCGCCACCCGGTCGCCCCGCGCGGTCTCCCGGCCCGCCGCCACCTCGGGCCCGCAGCGGACGCCGACCCACAGCACCTCCAGGCCGTCCAGGGCCCGCCGCCAGCGGTCCTGCGAGGCGGGGCCGCCGAGGAACACCTCGTCGACGATCACCCGGGCCCCGGCCCGCGCCATGGCGGCGATGCCGACCGCCCAGGCGTCGTCCAGGGCCCGGAATGCCTCGCCGACCGACACGCCGCCGTCCGCGCCGAAGCGGATGCCCGCGCCCGGCCCGGAGTCCCGCAGCCCGGCGGGCATCCCCTCGACGAGGGTGTCGGTGCCGAACGTCAGCCACGCCTCCGGCAGCAGCACCGCCTGAAGGCAGCGCGCGATGCCCGACTTGCCCGAACTGGAGCCGCCGTTGAGCACGATCACCTGGTACGCCATCGCGCCAGGCTAGGAGCCCGCCCCACGGGTACGCGAGTCAATTGCCGCCCGGGGGTGGTGTGGCCGGCATCGGGGCTTCGGGGTGTGGGGCGGGTGCCCGCACCGTGGTGTGCGGGTCAATTGCCGTCCGGTGTGCGGTGGGCGAGGCGGCTGAGCCTGTGTGCCTCCGCGGGCAGCGGGTTGGGGTCGGCGAGGCGCGGGGTGACTGCTTCGGGCGTGCGTGGGGTGTGGTCGGCGGGTGGGTGGCATCGGGGTTTCGGGGTGTGGGGCGGGTGTCCGCACCGTGGTGTGCGGGTCAATTGCCGTCCGGTGTGCGGTGGGCGAGGCGGCTGAGCCTGTGTGCCTCCGCGGGCAGCGGGTTGGGGTCGGCGAGGCGCGGGGTGACTGCTTCGGGCGTGCGTGGGGTGTGGCCGGCGGGTGGGCGGCATCGGGGTTTCGGGGTGTGGGGCGGGTGTCCGCCCCGGGGTCTGCGGGTCAGTCGCCGCCCGGGGTGCGGCGGGCGAGGCGCCTGAGCCTGTGTGCCTCCGCGGGCAGCAGGTTCGGGTCGGCGAGGCGGGCGGTGATCACCTCGGCCATGCGCGGGGCGGGGTCGGCGGGGGCAGCGCGCAGGAAGCCGGCGAGGAAGAGGCGCAGTCCCGTGTCGCGGACGGGGCCCAGGCTGACGCCGCGCAGGATGGCGACGGTCAGCGCGGTGTCGGCGGCGGGGTCGCCCCCGGCGGTGTTGCTCCAGTCGATCAGCACCGGCCCGTCCGGGGTGAGGATCACGTTCTCCGGGTGCAGGTCGAGGTGGAGGACGCGGTCACGGGCGGGATTCCCGGTGGCGAAGCGGCGGCGGAGCCAGCCGGGTGCCGGGACGGCGTGCAGCGACGCCTGCAGCCCGGCCAGCAGCCTGCCGTGGGCGTGTGCCCGCCAGGGCCTGCGGGCCAGGTCCTGCGCCATGGTGGGCCCGGTGAGGCGGTCCATGACGAGGTCGGCGCCGCTCACGTCGTGCACCCGGGGCACCGCGAAGCCCACCTCGGCGAGATGGGCCATCACCCGGGCCTCCTCGTCGGCCGGGCCGCCGTGCCGGTAGCGGCGCAGGACCCGCGTGCCGTCGAGGGCCCAGACGTCGGCGTCGCGGCCCGCGCCGATCAGCTCCACAGCGCCTTGACCAGCTCCGCGGCCGGCGCGACGGTCCCGAAGCGCGGGAGGGCGAGCGTGACCGCGGCCTCGTGCTCCGCGCCGCTGAGCGCGGTCATCGCGTCCTCGGCGAAATGGAGTTCGTACCCGTGGTCGGCCGCGGCGCGGGCCGTGGACTCGACGCCCATGTTCGTCGCGATGCCGGCGACCACGAGGGTGTCGACGCCGCGCGCCCGCAACTCCCCGTCCAGCCCGGTGCCGTGGAAGGCGCCCACGGTCCGCTTGACGATCACGAGGTCGCCCTCCCGCTCCAGCCCCTCGACCAGCTCGCTCCCCGGCGGCTGCTCGTCGACCCCGGGGCGCTCCACGCGCACCAGCACGACCGGCGCCCCCGCCTCCCGGAAGGCCGCCGCCAGTCCGAGCGACGCCAGCACGACCTCCTCACCGGAGCGCGGAGCCAACGGCAGCTCCACGATGCGTTCCATCAGGTCGATCACGACAAGTGCGGTGCGCTGGGCCTCGAGACGCGTCATGCGCACACCTTAAGGAGCGGGGCCGCCCGTGCGAAGGGCCGCCCGTCGATCGAGTGCGCGACCGCGCTCATCCCGTCGGCGGGAGGAGTTCGACGCCCTCGCCCGCCGCGCCGTCCCGCTCCACCGCGACCACGCGGACGCGTTCACCTGGCCGGACGGCCACCAGGGCGAAGGGCGAGGCCAAACGCTGCTCCCACACCGTGTGCGGCGCGTACGACGGCCCCGCCCCGAGGGCGGACCTCTCGATGCGGAGGTGGCCGACCCGCCGGCTCACCAGAAGCTCGTGGACGCCGACGAGTTCCCCCTCGTCCTCCTCCTCGAAGACGCCGGCGCCCGTGGACAGCAGCGACTCCGACGAGGAGAGCACCGTGAACGCCGCGTCGGCCAGGACCGCCTCCCACGACGAGCCGTACGCGGGGTCGCATCCGGTCGGACCCCCGGACAGGTGCTCGGCCACGGTCCACCGCAGATCGGGTCCCCGGGTGGACCAGTACAGCTCGCTCGCGGCGAACCCGTCCTTCCTGCGGTGCAGGACGAGGACGAACCCGAGGCCACCGTCGGTCCGGACGCCGGCCGCGACAGGACCGCCGTCCAGGTCCACGCTCCGTCTGTCCATGGTCGTGCCGCCCGGGGCGAACGGTCCGCGCTCCAGGGCCGCCGTCGCGATGTCAGCCGTTCTCCGCCTCATGGCCGTTGATGGTGGCAGAGGCCCGTGCGCCCGCGTGGCGCACGGGAGTTCAGCCCCCGGCCGCGCCCTCCGCGGCCACCGTGCGGGCCCAGCGGTAGTCGGCCTTGCCGCTCGGGGAGCGCTGGACGAGCGGCGTGAGGACGAGGCTGCGCGGCACCTTGTAACCGGCCAGGCGGGCCCGGCAGTGGGTCTGGAGCTCCTCCAGGGAGAGCGCGGGGGCGCCCTCGCGGAGCTGGACGACGGCCGAGACGTGGTGGCCCCACTTCGCGTCGGGCACGCCGGCGACCAGGGCGTCGTACACGTCGGGGTGGGCCTTCAGGGCCTCCTCGACCTCCTCCGGGTAGACCTTCTCGCCACCGGTGTTGATGCACTGCGAGCCGCGTCCGAGGACGGTGACGACGCCCTCGTCGTCGACGGTGGCCATGTCGCCCAGCAGCACCCAGCGTTCGCCGCCGTGCTCGAAGAAGGTCTGGGCGGTCTTGCCGGGGTCGTTGTAGTAGCCGAGCGGTACGTGGCCGCGCAGAGCGATGCGGCCCGGTTCGCCGGGGGGCACCGGCTTGAGCGAACCGGGGTCGACCACCGCGATGTGCGCGCTGACACGCAGCCGGAAGCCCCTGCGCGGACCGGAGTCCTCGGTCGCGGTGCCGTTGAAGCCGGATTCGGACGAGCCGAAGTTGTTGAGGATCAGGCAGTTCGGGGCCAGCGCCTGGAACTGGTCGCGCACGGTCTCGGAGAGGATCGCACCGGAGCTGGAGAGGCTGAACAGCGAGGAGACGTCGGTGTCCTTGAGCGGTCCGGCCAGGGCGTCGGCGAGGGGGCGCAGCATGGCGTCGCCCACCAGCGAGACGCTCGTGACCCTCTCGCGCTCGATCGTGCGCAGCACCTCCTCGGGGGCGTACTTGCTGTGGACGACGACCTTCTGGCCGTAGTGGAAGCCGATGAAGGCGGTCAGCGTGGACGTGCCGTGCATCAGCGGCGCGGTGGGGAAGAAGACCAGGCCCTCGCCGCCCGCCGCGACGCGCTCGGCGAGTTCCTCGGGCCGGGAGACGGGGACGCCGGTGGGGGCGCCGCCCCCCATGCCGGAGAAGAAGAGGTCCTCGTGGCGCCACATGACGCCCTTGGGCATGCCCGTCGTGCCCCCGGTGTAGATGATGAAGCGGTCGTCGGCGGAGCGGGCCGGGAAGTCGCGGTCGGGTGAGCCGGAGGCCTCCGCCTCGGCGAAGCCGACCGGTGCGACGGCGGGTTCGGGCGCGTCCGGGGGCGCGGCGCCGACCCGTATCAGGTGGCGCAGGCGTTCGGCGCGGGGGAGGGCCGCCGCGACGCGGCCGGTGAACCCGGCGTCGAAGACGAGCGCCGTGAGGTCGGCGTCGCGGTAGAGGTAGACGAGCTCGTCCGCGACGTAGCGGTAGTTGACGTTGACCGGGACGGCGCGGATCTTCATGCAGGCCAGCGCGGTCTGCAGGTACTCGACGCCGTTGAGGAGGTGCAGGCCCACGTGGTCGCCGGGGGTGACGCCCTGCGCCGCCAGGTGGTGGGCGAGGCGGTTGGCCGCGGCGTCCAGCCCGGCGTACGTGAGCCGGCGCTCGGCCCCCGTGCCCGGGTGGTCGAGGTGGACCAGCGCCTCGCGGCCGGGCACGGTGTCGGCGACCGATTCGAAGAGGTCGGCAAGGTTGTACTCCACGGCACTCCTCCTGACCGGGGGCCGGGGGACCGGGTGCGCGACCGGCTCCCAGCCGGTCATCAGAGCACCCCGCGAGGGGGCTGTGAAGGGGTCCCGCGACAAGAATCTGACTGACAGTCAGAAAAGTATTGAACTCGACCTGCCCCTACTGCAACCTGTTCTAGGTCCGGTACGCGACGCGGGAGGACGGCGATGGGCGGCACCGAACACCTCACGGTGGAGCGCGTCGGCGCGACACTCGTACTCACCCTGAACCGGCCGGAGGCGCGCAACGCGCTCTCCCTGCCGATGCTCGTGGGACTCCACGACGGCTGGACGGAGGCCGACCGGGACGACGAGATCCGCTCCGTGGTCCTCACCGGCGCCGGCGGGGCCTTCTGCTCCGGAATGGACCTCAAGGCCCTGGCCGCCGACGGCGGGATGGCGGGGCAGCGGTACCGGGAGCGGCTCACCGCCGACCCCGACCTGCACTGGAAGGCGATGCTGCGCCACCACCGCCCCCGCAAGCCGGTGATCGCCGCCGTCGAGGGGCCCTGCGTGGCCGGCGGCACCGAGATCCTGCAGGGCACCGACATCCGCGTCGCGGGGGAGAGCGCGGTCTTCGGCCTCTTCGAGGTGCGCCGCGGCCTCTTCCCGATCGGCGGCTCCACCGTCCGCCTCGCCCGGCAGATACCGCGCACGCACGCCCTGGAGATGCTGCTCACCGGCCGCCCCTACACCGCCGCCGAGGCCGAGCGGATCGGGCTGGTCGGCCACGTGGTCCCCGACGGCACCGCCCTGGACCGGGCGCTGGAGATCGCCGCCCTGGTCAACGCCAACGGCCCGCTGGCCGTCGAGGCCGTCAAGGCCTCGGTCTACGAGACCGCGGAGCTGACCGAGGCCGAAGGGCTGAAGTCCGAACTGGAGCGCGGCTGGCCCGTCTTCGCCACCGCCGACGCCAAGGAGGGCGCCAAGGCCTTCGGCGAGAAGCGCCCGCCCGTCTACCGCCGCGCCTGACACGGGAGGTCACCACCGCCATGCCCGAACCGCTCACCGCTTCCCTCGTCGTCGAGTTCCCCTTCACCCGCTCCCTCGGCCCGGTGCAGAGCGCCTTCCTCACCGGCCTGCGCGAGCGGACCGTCCTCGGCGTGCGCACCGGGGACGGACGGGTCCTGGTACCGCCCGTCGAGTACGACCCGGTCACCGCGCAGGAGTTGCGCGACCTCGTCGAGGTCGGCACCACCGGAACCGTCACCACCTGGGCCTGGAACCCGTCACCGCGGCCGCAGCAGCCGATGTCCACGCCCTTCGCCTGGGTCCTGGTCCGCCTCGACGGCGCCGACACCGCGCTGCTGCACGTCCTGGACGCACCCGGCCCCGAGGCGGTGCGCACCGGCATGCGCGTGCGCGTCCGCTGGGCCGAACGGCGCACCGGCGCCGTCACCGACATCGCGTGCTTCGAACCCGCCGGGGACGGCACCGCCGCCGCGGCGGCCCGGGCGGCCGCGCACACCGGCGCGTTCACCGAACCCGTCACCGGCATCACCGTGCCCGCCCGGCTGGAGTACACCTACGCCCCCGGCCGCGCCCAGAGCCGCTACCTGGCGGGCCTCGCCGAGCGCCGCACCCTCGGCGAGCGCTGCCCCTCCTGTCGAAAGGTCTACGTCCCGCCCCGGGGCGCCTGTCCCACCTGCGGCGTCGCCACCGAGGAGCAGGTCGAGGTCGGCCCGCGCGGCACCGTCACCACCTACTGCATCGTCAACATCAAGGCCAAGGGGCTCGACATCGAGGTCCCCTACGTCTACGCCCACATCGCCCTCGACGGCGCCGGCCTCGCCCTGCACGGACGCATCGGCGGCATCCCGTACGACCAGGTGCGCATGGGACTGCGCGTCGAGCCGGTCTGGACCAGCGACGGCCGCTACCCCGACCACTACCGGCCCACCGGCGAGCCCGACGCCGACTACGACACCTACAAGGAGCTGCTGTGACCACGCGGACGAGGCCTCAGGCACGCCGGGACGTGGCCATCGTGGCCTTCGCCCAGACCCGGCACGTGCGCGACAGCGCCGCGCTCTCCGAGGTCGAGATGCTCATGCCGGTGCTGCACGAGGTGCTGGACCAGGTGGGCCTCACCGCGGGGGAGATCGGCTTCACCTGCTCGGGCTCCTGCGACTACCTGGCGGGCCGGGCCTTCTCCTTCACCATGGCGCTGGACGGGGTCGGGGCCTGGCCGCCGATCTCCGAGTCGCACGTGGAGACCGACGGCGCCTGGGCGCTCTACGAGGCCTGGGTCAAACTGCTCACCGGCGAGGCCGACACCGCCCTCGTCTACTCCTACGGCAAGTCCTCGCCGGGGCGGCTGCGGGACGTGCTGACCCGCCAGCTCGACCCGTACTACCTGGCACCGCTGTGGCCCGACTCCGTTGCCCTGGCCGCGCTCCAGGCCCAGGCGCTGATCGACGCGGGCGACACGGACGAGGCCGCGCTCGCCGCCGTCGCCGGCCGCAACCGGACCGCCGCCGTCGCCAACCCGTACGCGCAGGAGCCCGGCGACCGCCCGCAGGGGGAGTACGTGGTGCGGCCGCTGCGCCGGGGCGACTGCCCGCCGGTCGGCGACGGCGCGGCCGCGGTCGTGCTGGCGGCCGGGGACACCGCACGGCGGCTGTGCGAACGCCCCGCCTGGATCCGCGGCATGGACCACCGCATCGAGGCCCACGCTCTCGGCGTCCGCGACCTCACCGACTCACCCTCCACCCGGCTGGCAGCGGAACGCGCCGGGGCCTTCGAGGCGCCCGTCGACACCGCCGAACTGCACGCCCCCTTCACCTCCCAGGAGGTCGTGCTCCGCAAGGCACTCGGCCTGGGGGACGACGTCGCGGTCAACCCCTCCGGCGGCCCGCTCGCCGCCAACCCCGTGATGGCCGCCGGCCTGATCCGGCTCGGCGAGGCCGCCGCCCGCATCCACCGCGGCGCCTCCCGCCGGGCGCTCGCCCACGCCACGTCCGGGCCCTGCCTGCAGCAGAACCTGGTCGCCGTCCTGGAAGGAGAGGACCGATGAGCGCGGTGCACGGCAAGGAGCCCGTCGCGGTGGTCGGCGTCGGGCAGACCCACCACACCTCGGCGCGGCACGACGTCTCCATCGCGGGACTCGTCCGCGAGGCGGCCCACCGTGCGCTGGTGGACGCGTCGATGACCTGGGCGGACGTCGACGCGGTCGTCATCGGCAAGGCCCCCGACTTCTTCGAGGGCGTGATGATGCCCGAGCTCTACCTCGCCGACGCCCTCGGCGCGGTCGGCAAGCCCGTGATGCGGGTGCACACCGCGGGTTCCGTGGGCGGCTCCACCGCGCTCGTCGCGACGAGCCTGGTCGCGGCGCGGGTGCACCGCACCGTCCTGACGCTCGCCTTCGAGAAGCAGTCCGAGTCCAACGCGATGTGGGGCCTGTCGCTGCCCGTCCCCTTCCAGCAGCCCCTGCTGGCCGGGGCCGGCGGGTTCTTCGCACCGCACGTGCGCGCCTACATGCGGCGCACGGGCGCGCCGGACACCGTCGGAGCGCTCGTCGCCTACAAGGACCGGCGCAACGCGCTGCGGAACCCGTACGCCCATCTGCACGAGAAGGACATCACCCTGGAGAAGGTGCGTTCCTCGCCCATGCTCTGGGACCCGATCCGCTACTCCGAGACGTGCCCATCCTCCGACGGCGCCTGCGCGATGGTGCTCACCGACGAGGCGGGCGGGCGCCGCGCCCCGGGCCCGGTGGCCTGGGTGCACGGCGGGGCGATGCGCAGCGAGCCCACGATGTTCGCGGGCAAGGACTTCGTCAGCCCGCGGGCCGGACGCGACTGCGCGGCCGACGTCTACCGGCAGGCCGGCATCACCGATCCGCGGCGGCAGATCGACGCCGTCGAGATGTACGTGCCCTTCTCCTGGTACGAGCCGATGTGGCTGGAGAACCTCGGTTTCGCACAGGAGGGGGAGGGCTGGAAGCTCACCGAGTCGGGGGTGACGGAGCTCGACGGCGATCTGCCCGTCAACCCTTCGGGTGGTGTGCTGTCCACCAACCCGATCGGCGCCTCGGGGATGATCCGCTTCGCCGAGGCCGCCCTCCAGGTGCGCGGCACGGCCGGCGGGCACCAGGTGGACGGCGCACGTCTGGCGCTGGGTCACGCGTACGGCGGCGGTTCGCAGTTCTTCGCCATGTGGGTGGTCGGATCCGGGCACCCCGGAGAGTGAAGCGGGCATGAACCGGTACCGGGACCGGGCAGGTTCTTCCATGACCTGTCCGGGCCCCGGCACGGTCGCTAGGCTGGCCCGGACGACGGAGTCGGGAGGAGAACGGACGTGGCCGAGAGCACGATCGGATCGCCGTTGGCCAACGGGAAGAAGCCGCAGCTTGATCTGGCCAACGCAACATGGCAGTCGAGCAGCCAGGGCACGGGAGACGTCCAGATCGCCTTCGTCGAGGGCTATATCGCCATGAGGGACGGCCGGAGCCCCGAGGGCCCCTCGCTGATCTTCACCCCGGCGGAGTGGCGGGCCTTCGTCCTCGGGGCCCGCGACGGCGAGTTCGACCTCACCTGACGGAACCTCACGGGTGCGCCGGCGGCCCGCCCCCGCCTTTGGCGGCGAGCCGCCGGCGCACCCGGCCGGGAGCCGGCGCGCAGGCCGTGTCCGCCGGCCGGCCGCGCCCGTTGTGCGCCCCCTTGCACATGTATCTGACGGGCCGTTATGTCATCGCCGCGAGGCATGTGCCACAGGCATCGCGGCGGCGCGTTCCCGCATGTGGGCGCACCTGATCGAGCACAGTCGATCATTCCGCGGACGATTTTGAACAGCCGTCACCAGTTCGCATTTATCCACTCACGCAGGGTCCCCGGTGGCGTACGCTGAGGTGCCAACGGACAGGTGTCCGAGTAACACCGGCGCGCTCCCGGCGCGCGCCGGATCAGGGGCAGGGGGTGCACTATGGCGCGGCGCACACCGAAGTCCCGGAGGCCGCTCCTCGAACGCGAGGCCGAACTCGTGGCCGTCGACGAGGCGCTGGCCGAACTCACGGGCATACGGACCGAAGGGGGCCACCCCCGCAGCGGCACACGGCGTGGCGGCGTGCTGGCCTTCGCCGCCCCCGCGGGCCTCGGCAAGACGACCCTGCTCGCGGAGACCCGGCGCCGTGCCTCCGCCCTCGGCTGCACCGTCCTGTACGCCCGCGGCGGGGACCAGGAACAGGGCGTCGCCTTCCACGTGGCCCGCCAACTGCTCCAGCCCCAGCTCGCCGGAGCCGGCGACGAGGTGCTCCGCTCCACCCTCGGCAGCTGGTACGGCATCGTCGGCCCCGCCCTGGGACTGTGCACCGACGGCGCGGGCGCGCCCCCCGACCCGCAGGGCCTCGCGGACGGACTCGACTGGGTGCTCACCCACATCGCCGTCCGGCGGGCCCCGGTGGTCCTCGTGCTCGACGACGCCCACTGGGCCGACCCCGAGTCCCTGGGCTGGCTGGCCGCCTTCGCGCCCCGCGCCGAGGAACTCCCGATGCTCCTCGTCGTGGCCTACCGTCCCGACGAACTCCCCGCCCAGGCCGAGGCGTTCCGCGGGCTGCCCGACCGCTCCGGCACCCGTCCGCTGGGCCTGGAACCGCTCAGCGCGGCCGCCATCGGCCGGCTCGTCCGCGAGACCGTGGGCGAACACGCCGACGAGGCCTTCTGCCGCGAGGCCTGGGCCGTCACCGCCGGCAACCCCTTCGAGGCCGTGGAGCTCACCGCCAAGGTCCTCGACCGCGCACTGCGGCCCGACGAGTCCAGTGCGCACCTCCTGCGCGACCTCGCCGCCGCCGCCAAGGGCAGCGGACTCATCGCCCGCCTGGAGCGCCTGGGCACCTCCACCGTCCGCATGGCGTGGGCCGCCGCCGTCCTCGGCACGTCCATCTCGCCGGCGATCGCCGCGAGCGTGGCGGGCCTGGGCGGCGAGGAGGCCGCCGACGCCGCGGACCGGCTGCGCAAGGCCCGCATCCTCACGGGCAGTGACGTGCTGGAGTTCGTCCACCCCCTCATCGCCACCGCGGTGTACCGGGCGATCCCCGACGCCGTCCGGGTCGCCCTGCACGGCCAGGCCGCCTGGTCCGTCGTGGACGCCGGGCTCGGCCCCTCCGCGGCCGCCCGCCACCTGCTGGAGACCCACCCCGAGGGCGACCCCTGGGTCGTCACCCAACTGCGCCAGGCCGCCCGGGACACCGCGCGGGCCGGCGCCCCCGACGCGGCCCGCCGCTACCTCGCGCGGGCGCTGCGCGAGCCGCCGCCCTTCGAGGACCGGGCGGCCGTGCTCTTCGAACTGGGCTGCTCCTCCCTGCTCACCGAGCCGGCCACCACCGTCAACCACCTGCGTGCCGCGCTCGAGGAGCCGATCGTCGACCCGGCGATGCGGGACGCGATCACCTACCGGCTCTCCCAGGCGCTGGCCCACTCCGACCGGCTCGGCGAGGCCGCGGACACCGTCGGGCAGGCCGCCCGTACCGCCACCAACGCGCGGGCCCGGCTGCGGCTGCAGGAAGAGCAGTTCATGTGGGACGCCTTCCGCTCAGACGAACCGGACTCCCCGGCGCGCTCCCGCAGACTGACCCGCCTCGCCGACCGGCTGACCGGACGCGACCTGACCGAGCGCTACATCATCGGACTGCGCGCCTGGGACGCCACCCTGCGCGGTGAGCCCGCCGAGAGCGCGCTGCGCCACTCCGACCGGGCCCTGGAAGGCGGCCTGCCCTGGGCCAGCGAGGACTTCGGGTTCGAGGTCCCGGTCCTCGTCGCGATGACGTACATGTACGCCGACCGGCCCGGCCGGGCCGAGGAGCTCTTCGCCGCCGGCATCGGCGACTACGAGCGCCAGGGCTGGCGCGGCGCCCACCTTGCCTTCGGCTACTCCCTGCTCGGCTACGTGCGGTACCGCCGCGGCCGGCTCGCCGAGGCGGAGGACTTCGCCCGCGACGGCCTGCGGCTGGCCGACCGCGTCGGCCGCGGCACCCCGGTCGTCTGGTACACCGTGGCGATCCTCGTCGAGATCCTGCTCGCCCGGGGACGGGTCCGCGAGGCCACGGCCCTCGCCGACGACTACGACTTCCGCGAGCCCTTCCCGGCGGCCGTCACCTTCCCCGACGCGCAGACGGTCTACGGACGGCTGCTGCTCGAACGGGGCATGGTCAACGAGGCCATCGCCCAGCTCGAGGCGTGCGGTCGCCGGCTCGACCCCCGGGGCATGCGCAACCCCGGCTGGTCGCCGTGGAAGCTCCACCTCGCGCTCGCCGAGGCCCGGGACACGCCTGAGCGGGCCCGTGCCACCGCCGCCGACGCCGTCGAGCGCGCCCGCCAGTACGGCACCGCGTCCGCGATCGGCCAGGCGCTGCGGGTCTCCGCCGAGGTGGCCGCGGAGTCCGACCGGCTCAAGCTGCTGCACGAGGCGGTCGCGCACCTGGAGCGCTCACCCGCCGGCTACGAGCTGGCCCGGGCCCTGGTCGACCACGGCGCCGTCCTGCGCCGCGAGGCCCGGCTCCACGAGGCGGCCGAGCAGCTCTACCGGGGTCTGGAGACCGCTGTCCACTGCGGCGCCGAAACCCTGGCCGAACGCGCCCGTGACGAACTCGCCGCCGCCGGACTCCGCCCGCGCAGGCTCCGCACCACGGAGACCGACGCCCTCACCGCCCAGGAACGGACGGCCGCCTCGCGGGCCGCCCGCGGCGAGGACGACGAGCAGATCGCCGCGGGTCTGGGCACCGACGTGGAGAGCGTCACCCGTCTGCTCTCCGCCGTCTACCGCAAGATCGGCACCGACCGGGCGGGCCTGGCCAGGGCCCTGGCACCGTAGCGACGCGACCCCGGGCACACGGGCCGCCCGGGGACCGTACGATGGGCGCATGTCGTTCCTCCGCCGCCGCAGCGCCGCAACGCCCACAGGGCCGGAATTCGACGTCCTGGCCATGGACCCGGGCGACTGGCCGGGCGAACTCGGCGCCGGGCTGCTGCCCGGGGAGGACGGCAGCTGCCAGGGCATCTTCCTGCGCTACGACCTCTTCGGCGGGCGCGGTCCCGCCATGCTGATCGGCAACCTCCCGGAGGGCTCGCCCGCCCGCGACCTCGAAGAGGGCCAGATCCCCTTCGAGGTCGCGCAGCTGATGCTGGCCCTCGGCAACGACGAGCCGGTGGAGGTCGTCGGCACCGAGGACACCCCGGTCATGCACGGTGACAACCTGCTGATCGTGCGCAAGGTGAAGCTCTCCGAGGGGCGCATCGCCTGCACGCAGTTCGACCGCAGCGACGGCGTCCAGGTCACCATCGCGACCTGGGACCGTCCGATCACCGACGACCTCTACCAGTTGCTCAAGCCCCTCCCCGCGGAGATGTTCCAGCAGGGCTGAACGGGGCCCAGGAGGGCCGCAGGGTCACGTCCCCGGCCTTGACCCAGGCCACCCGGTGGCCGAACTGGATCTCGTAGTAGCGCTGCTCGCCGCGCACCACCACGTGCTGGGAGGCGTCGAAGGTGACCGCCCGGTAGTACTCGCCGCGCGTCGCCTGGCCCACCGCGTAGCTCTGGCCCGCGAGGAGCCGGTACGGCAGCGGGGCTTCCGGCTGCACCGGGACCCCCGCCGGGTAGGCGGACGCCTCCGGGTAGGCGCGCCCGTACACCGGGACCTCGGCGCGGCCCTCCTTCGGCGTGACCAGCAGGCCCGTGGCGGGCAGTGCGGTCCGGTGCCCCCTGGGGTCGTGGAACCAGGCCTTCTGGCCGAGGTACCAGATCGCCGTCCAGTCCCCGCGCCGCTCGGCCACCGCGAACTGCTGGCCGGTCGAGGCGCGGGCACCGGTGTCGTTCACCCCGGTCGTCGAGGGGGCCTCCCCGTGCAGTCCGGTGTCCTCCACGAGCGGGGCGTCCTCGCGCGGCTCGGTGTACAGCCGGACGGCCGTGGAGCCGCGGGACGGACAGGTGTCGCCGGCGCTCGCGCACCCCGTGTAGACGGGCCGGTTGGAGACGAGGTCGGGGGCGATCGTCACCAGGGCGCTGCCCGGCCCGGCGGTCTGCCGGAAGGGTGCTCCGAGCAACCGGAAGTAGTGCGCCCAGTCCCAGTACGGGCCGGGGTCGGTGTGCATCCCGGGGATGTTCGCCGGGGTCGGCCCCGGGACGTTGTCGTGGCCCAGGATGTGCTGCCGGTCCAGCGGGATGCCGTTGCGCAGGGCCAGGTAGCGGACCAGCCGCGCGGACGCACGGTACATGGCCTCCGTGTACCAGGTGCCCGGGTCGGTGAGGAAGCCCTCGTGCTCGATGCCGACCGACTTGGCGTTGACGTACCAGTTGCCCGCGTGCCAGCCGACGTCCTTGGTCCGCACGTGCTGGTCGACGTGGCCGTCCGCGGAGCGGATCGAGTAGTGCCACGCCAGGTAGTCCGGCTTCTGCACCAGTTGGAGGGTGGTGTCCCAGGTCGCCTCGGTGTCGTGGACGACGATGTAGTCGATCTTCTGGTCGTGCGGACGGTCGGCGAGGTCGTGGTTGCCGTAGTCGTCCGTGCCGTACTCCTCGTACGGGGCCGGGAGCCACTCGCAGGCGATCGTGCGCGGGCACTCCGTCCCGTCCGCTGAGACGGTGCGCAGGCCCAGGGAGCGGAGCCGGGAGGTGTCCGGTGCGAGACCGGGGTGCGCGGCGAGGGTGAGGGTCTCACCGTCGTCCGTGGTGCGTGTGACGCCGTCCCGGATGACCTGGAAGACGTCGTCGGCGAAGACCGAGGCCGTGGCGGAGTCCTCGGCGCCCGAGTAGCGGGCCACCGCGCCGTACCAGCGCGCCGGGTCCGGACTCAGCGGCGCACCGAGTGACTTCTGGGCCTGGGCCAGCAGCGCCGCGCCGCCCTCGACGTTGGCCGCCGGGTCCTCGCGCAGCTCCTCGGCGCGCAGCCCGGTCAGTCCGGCGGCGCGGTCCAGCGTCGTGAGCGTCGGCGGCAGCGCGCGGGTGTCCACGGTGGGTGGTCCGACGTCGGTGAGGGGACGTCCTACGTCGCCGCGCGGGTCGTCACCGCCATCACCTCTTTGAGGGAAGTCGGTGAGCGCCGCCCGGGCGTCCGTCAGGTGCATGGGGCCGTATCCGGCGGTGACGCTGGGCAGCCCGCGGTGGGAGTCCCAGCGCGACTCCAGGTAGGCCACGCCCAACAGCACGCTCTCCGGCACGTGGTGGTGCTCCGCGGCGTCCCTGAAGGCCTGCCGGAGCGGTACGTCCCGCTCTTCGGGGGCCGCGCCCGCCGCGGGGAGCGGCGACAGCGCGGAGAGCAGGGCGCCGACGGCCACGGTGACCGTTGCGGCGGTGACGACCTTGCGCGGGCGTCTCGCGTTGTGGGGGGTTCCTCGCACTGCAGCCTCCTGTGGTGACGCACGGGGCCGTTCGGCACCACAGGGGTATCCGCTGGTCGACGATCCGTCAACTGTGCGGTGGAATCACCGTTTACGCATGTCAGCGCCCGTACGGGAGCTTTCCCCGCACGGGCGTCGTGGCCTGCGGTGCGTCAGTGGACTGGACCACCGGCGGTGCCGCCCCGGCTGTGAAGCCGCTCGGGCGGCACCGCGACGGCACCGGAGGACACTCCCCTGGACCCCGGGTCCGCGACCGCGGTGCGTCGCCGTCCGCCACGCACCGGTTCCTCCCCTTCCATCCGGGAACCGGCCGTGGGATCACCTGGTGCCGACGGCGGCCCTGACGGCCCGCCGGGCGAGGCCCGCGTCGTCGTGCAGCCGGCGCAGCAGCAGTCGCTGCTCCTCGCCTGCCTCGCCCGTGCCCGGACCCACCGGGACGGTGCTGCGCATCGTGCGCTGCACGGCCGTCTCGTAGGTGCGGATCTCGCGGGTGACCACCAGCATCAGGTTCACCAGGAAGGCGTCCCGCGCGATCGGTCCCGCGGCCTGCGCCATCTGGCTGATCTGCCGCCGGGTGGCCGGGTCGTCGCCCAGGATCATCCAGAGCACCGCCAGGTCGTAGCCGGGCAGATACCAGCCCGCGTGCTCCCAGTCGACCAGCACCGGGCCGGCCGGGGAGAGCAGGATGTTGGAGAGCAGGGCGTCGCCGTGGTTGAACTGGCCCTGTGCGTGCGCCAGTCCGTGCAGCAGCTTCTGCAGGTCACCCATGTCGCGGTCGGTGAGCAGTCCCAGCTCGTGGTAGCGGGACAGCCGCGCCGCGTAGTCGATCGGGGCGTCGAAGACCCCGGCCGGCGGACGCCACATGTTGACCCGGGAGATCGCACTGAGCGCCATCCGCACATCCGCCCGCGGCGGGGCCTCCGAGGGGTGCCGCTGCAGGGCCGCGACCCGTCCGGGCATGCGCTCCAGGACGAGGGTGCAGCTCTCGGGGTCGGCGGCGATCAGCCGCGGCGCCCTGACCGGCGGCCGGTGCCGTACGAACGCCCGGTACGCGGCGATCTCGTGCCGGTACCGCTCCACCCAGGCGGGGGAGTGGTCCAGCAGGCACTTGGCGACCGCGGGGGCGCGGCCCGAGGTGCCGACCAGCAGCACCGAGCGGCCGCTGCGCCGCAGCATCTGGACGGGCGTGAACTCGGGGCAGATGCGCTGCACCGAGGCGATGGCCGAGCGCAGCTGCGCGCCTTGGGGTCCGGTCAAGTCGAGCCTCCCGCTGAGCGGATGGGAGGTCCCCGGCGCGCCTCGGCGCGGAGCGGGCAGCACCGGGCGAGGACGTATGGCGGTCCCTGTCCCGGTGAACCCCGGGATCCGGGTCGGCCGGGGCGGTGCGGACACGGAGGACGATGCTGAATACATATGGGGAGACAGATCCCTTCGTGTGCCAACGAGCTCTTGACGAGGTGGCGGGGCCGGCGCGTGGACGGATCCGGAGCCGGAGTCGGCGTCCGGTCCCGCACCCTGGGGAATGCGGGTCCGGGCCGGCGGTCCGAACTGTCCACGCGCCGTACGCCCCTCGCGTACCAGTACGCACATGCCTCTCGAGTTGTTCAACGCTGATCGGCGTTTTTCGAAAGTTGTTCATATGCGACCGTTCGCGAGCCGGCGAGTGCCGGGCCGGGTGGCGCGTTCCTACCTGACCACCGCATGCGGGTGGCAGACCATCTGGCGCACCCTGGCGAACCATGGCGAATGCTCGCGGCGGCGCTGACCGGCCGTTAGTGTCAACAGTGCCGAGGAACCTGGGGGCTTGGATGGACAAGGAAGCCAACACACGGCTAGCGGACCTGTTCGCACTCACCGGATGGTCCAAAGGAGAGCTCGCGCGACTCGTCAACCGGCAGGCGGCGGCCATGGGCCACCCGCAGCTGGCGACGGACACCTCGCGCGTGCGCCGCTGGATCGACACCGGTGAATCTCCCCGCGAACCCGTGCCGACCGTGCTGGCGGCCCTGTTCACCGAGCGTCTCGGCCGTGTCGTAACCATCGAGGATCTCGGGTTCGGCCGGCATCGGCATACGGGAAGGAAGCAGTCCGTCAGCGCCGACGGACTGCCCTGGCCACCGGAGCGAACAGCCGCGGTCCTCACCGAATTCACGGGAATGGACCTCATGCTCAACCGACGCGGTCTGGTGGGCGCGGGAGCCGCGCTTGCCGCGGGTTCCGCACTCAGCAGCGCCATGTACGACTGGCTGCACACCGATCCGGCGCTCGCGGCCGACGCCCCCACCACCCACGACCCCTTCACCGCCGACGCCGCCTCCTACGACCGCTACGAGGCGGCCCCCGTCGGCTCCCAGGAGATCGAGGCGCTGGAGCGCTCGGTCGAGGTGTTCCGCGCCTGGGACGCGTCCCGCGGCGGCGGGCTGCAGCGCAAGGCGGTGGTCGGACAGCTCAACGAGGTGGGCGGCATGCTCGCCTACCAGCACCCACCGCACCTCAAGCGAAGGCTCTGGGGCGTGGCGGCCAACCTCGCCGTCCTGGCGGGCTGGATGTCCCACGACGTGGGCCTGGAGCCCACCGCGCAGAAGTACTTCGTCATCGCCGCGCACGCCGCCCGCGAGGGCGGCGACCGGCCGAGGGCCGGCGAGGCGCTCTCACGCGCCGCCCGGCAGATGGTCCACCTGGGCCGGCCGGACGACGCCCTGGACCTGATGAAGCTGGCGCAGTCCGGTTCCGGGCACGAGACCCTGCCGCGCACCCGGGCCATGCTCTGCACCATCGAGGCCTGGGCACAGGCCTCGATGGGGCACGGCCAGGCGATGCGCCGCACCCTGGGCAAGGCCGAGGACCTCTTCGCCACCGACCGCGGCGACGTCCCGCCGCCGAGCTGGATGCAGATGTTCGACGAGGCCGATCTGCACGGCATGCAGGCGCTCGCGTACCGGACCCTCGCCGAGTACGAGCCGCTGGCCGCACGGACGGCGCAGCAGCACGCCAAACAGGCGCTGGAGCTGCGCGACAAGGGCCGGGACCGGTCCAACATCTTCGACTACATCTCACTGGCTTCGGCCTGCTTCATCGCCGACGACCCGGAGCAGGCGGACCGCTACGCGCGACTGGCGCTGCTGACCATAAGGCAGAACTCGTCGCTGCGTACCTGGGACCGGTTGCGGGAGATGTACCGGCTGACGGCCCGCTACTCGGACTTCACGAGGATCCAGGACCTGCGTGAGGAGATCGAGATCGCGCTGCCGAGCGGACCCCAGCGCAGGGGCCCCGTGATCTGAGCGGAGCACCGAGCGGAGGACGTGGACGACGGGGATGTCACAGGCCTCACAGATGCCGCAGGCATCGCAGGCATCGCGGACATCGATGCGCGGGACCAGCCGACTCGACGCCGAATGAGCCGGCTCTCCCGGATGCCCTCCCCGTGTCGACACATCGACATGTCCATGCGCGGCCGCCGGATCCGCACCCGTATGGGGGTGCGGGTTTCGTGCGGGGCGCGTGAAAGGTCGGTGCCGGATCGGTGGCACAGCTGTGGACCTCGGCGCAGCCGTACCCCTTAGTGGAATGTGGCGATGAGCACGCAGGCGTCGTCCTCGCGCTCGGGGGTGCCGAGTTCCTCCACCACGATGCGCACGCACTCCTGAGGGGTACGGGCCCGGGCGAACCTCGGGCCGAGTCCCAGCAGGTGCCGCACCGCGGCGGCCGCGTCCGAGGCCGCCACCGGGCCGGAACGGCGCGGCAGCAGGCCGTCGGTGTGCAGCACCAGCAGGTCGCCGGGGAGCAGTCGCTCGGTGACCTGGCCGTACTGCGCGCCCGACGTGGCGCCCAGCAGCACGCCCTCGGGCGCGTCGAGCGGCCGCCCCGTCCCGTCGCGGAACAGCAGCGGGGCGGGGTGTCCGGCCTGCGCCCACACCAGGGAGCGGTCCTCCGGGCGGTAGCGGCAGCACAGGGCGCTGCCCAGCGCGGGTTGCGCGGAGCTGTCCAGCAGCTGGTTGAGCCCGCCGAGCAGCGGGGCCGGGTCCAGCCCCGTCATCGCCATCCCGCGCAACGCGCCGAGGAGCATGGCCATGCCGGAGGTGGCGGAGACCCCGTGCCCGGTCAGGTCGCCCACGGTGAGCAGGGCCGAGCCGTCGGGCAGTTGCAGCGCGTCGTACCAGTCGCCGCCGACGAGGGCGCCGGTCGAGGAGGGGAGGTAGTGGGCGGCCAGGTCGATCGTGGTGGGGCCGCCCTCCTGCGGGAACCGCAGGGAACCGCGCCACGGCGGCAGCACGGCTTCCTGCAGCTCGACCGCCAGCCGGCGCTCGGTCTGCGCGATCTGCCGCTCGCGCTGCAGCGAGTCACGGGTCTCACGCAGCGTCCGCTGGCTGCGGCGCAGTTCGCTGACGTCGCGGAGCACCGCCCACATCGAGGCGGTGGCACCTGCGGCGTCGAGCACCGGCTCGCCCACCATGTGCACCGTACGCACGGCACCGTCCGGGCGGACGATGCGGAACTCGCAGTCGATCGGCCGGGCGTCCACCAGGCAGCCGGTCACGGCCGCGGTGAGGGTCTGCTGGTCCTCGGCGAACAGCCAGGAGGGCAGCTCGTCCAGGGTCAGCGGCCCGTCCTCGCGGGTGCGGCCGAAGATGCGGTACAGCTCCTCCGACCACTGGACACCGTCCGTGACCAGGTTCCACTCGGCGCTGCCGGCCCGCCCCAGCGCCTGCACGGCACCGGGGACCGGTGCGGGGACGGGCACCTCCCGGGACGCGCGGGCCGCGTGGACGGCGGCGCCGGGCTCGGCGGCCGCCTCCCGGTGTCCGAGGTCGGGGAGGCCGTCACGCAGCTGCCCGAGGTGCGCGCCCAGGTCGTCGAGCTGGTGGACGGCGAGGTCGCACAGCGCGCGCTGCCAGCGCAGCTGCGGGTCCTCCTCGTCCTCGGTGGCGGCGTCGCGACGCACGGCGTCCACCTTGCCGCGCAGCTGGCGGGTCTGGGAGATGAGCGCGTCCACGGTGCCGGGCTCAGGCTTCGCGGTGTCGCGATCCTCATGCAAATGGGGCGGCATGACGCTCTCCGAACATGTCTCCGAACCGGGCGCCGGCCTCAACGGGGGCCGTACGGATGGGCCAGTCACGACTCTTGCACAAGGAGTGATGGCCCGTAAGGGTTTCTGCAATACCCGATCCGGTGGTGCTGCAGGCATATGCCAGAAGCCTGGGGTGCCCCCACGCTCGGAGGACTCCGCGGAATGCCTCGGTCCGGGTAAGCTGCGGGACTCCGCCCGTGAGCGTGCCCACGGGCTGCCCGGGTGCCGTGCAAAGGGTTTGAACCCGGGACGATCTGCGAAGATACCTCGCAGCCGGTAACGGAAAATCCCGTTGCCAACCAACCCCCCGCACCGGATGCTGACCTCATGTTCGACCCCGACATAGCGCCCAGCGGTACCCTTCTCGGCCTCCTCCAGAGAGGACGCGGAGACGGGACCCTGCACGCCCTCGCGGCGCAGCGAGCCGACGCGCTCGCCGCGCTGGAGCAGTGCGTCCTGCGCGACCCCCGCCACGACTGGCGCGTGGAGTCCCGCTCCCTCTATTACGCGCGCCTCTACTCGGAACTCGAGGGCCCGCTCGACGGGATCGAACAGCACCTCTTCCACCCCGACGACATCATCAGCCCCGACGAGCACCGCTGCGGCCTGGCCCTGTCCGTCCTCGGGCACCTCGCCGGCTACGGCCGCAGGGACGCCGTCCTGCTGCTGCGCCGCTACGCGGCCACCGGCGGCAACTGGGAGTGGGCCCTGGACGAGCTCGCCGTACGCGACGAGGACGACGCGCTGCGCGCGCTCGGCCCGGCCGTGCTCGCCCGTTTCCCCATGACCACGGAGGGTGACGGCCAGCTCGCCGCCGCGCTCCGCGAGGCGTACGAGCCGCGGCCCTGGCGGTTGTGGGCCGAGGATCCGGACCCGGCCGTCTCCGAACGCGTGCGCAAGGCATCGGAACAGACCGCCTTCGACCGTTGGCAGCGCCAGATGCGGCCCGCCGGGCCGACCCCGGGCTGGAGCGTGGGCGCCGTGCTCGAATGGGCCCAGGAGGGCCTGGCCGCCCACCCGCCGCAACACCGCGACGCCCCCGCCGCCCGCTGCCTCGCCGCCGTCGCCGGCCCCGAGGACCGCGAGGAACTCGTCCGGTCGGCCCGCGGCGGTCCCGAGGCGGCCCGCGCGGCCGCCCTCCGCCACCTCTCCGACCGCCAGGACCGCGAGGCCCTCGACCTCATCGAGGCCGCCGCCCTCTCCGCGTCCGAAGTCGTCGCCCGCGCCGCCGTCGAGTCCTTCGAGCGGATGCGCAGCGTCGCCGCCCTCACCCGGGCCCGCGCCTGGTCACGCCGTGAGGACGCGCTCGGCGCGGCCGCCGCGCGCATGCTCGCCTGTCGCGGCGGCGAACAGGACGCCGACCGCGTCCTCGGCGCGCTGCGCCGCCTCGTCCAGCGCGAGGGCGCCGACGCCGAGGGCCTGGCCGCGCTCGTCGAGGGGGCCGGCCGGCTCGCCATCGACTGCGCCGCCCCCGTGCTGCGCCACGTCTACCGCGAGACCAGCTCCTCGCAGGTGCGCGGCGTCGCCGCGCACTCCCTCGGCCGCACCGATCCCAGCTTCGGCGCCGGACTCGCCGTCGAGTGCCTGTGGGACTGCGAGGAGACCACCCGCGAACTCGCCGCCCGTACGGCCACGACCGCGGACGTCCGCGTCCTGGCCAGGCTGCGCAGCCTCGCCGCGGATCCCGCGGAGGAGGCCGAGGTCCAGACCGCCGTCCGCGGCCGCCTCAGCTCCGGAGACCCCGCGCGCTGACCCCGGGCCGCGCGGTCGTCGCCGTCCGCTCTTGTCCCGCCGTCAGGCTGCGGAACCGGCGGGGGAGGACGGCACAGGCCGACAGCCGCGGGAACTCCCGGAGCGGCCGGGCGCGGACGGCACCCGGCGCCGACCGGAACGGGGAGCACGGCGGTTGGTGATGCGGCCAGGACGACCGGCCGGCCGAGGGCGGGCACCCGGTCACCGGCATCCACACCCTGACGGGGCTCCCCCCAAACCCCCCGCGCGCCCTGAGGGCTGCCACCGCCTCGCCGAAGGGCTCGGCGCCGGCCTCCCGCTCGCCGCCCTGACCGCCGAACCGGTGCTCAGCGGCGAACTCCCGCCGGGACCGTCGAGCGGCGCCCGAGCCCCCGTCGGAGCCGCGCCGCGGCCGGAAGGCCCGATCCGGAGCCAACGCTCACGGCACGTTCCCCAAGGTGAAAGATCCACGTGACCCGGACAACGCCCGGGGAGCCGACAACGTCCGTATGCGAGTAGCCATCGTCACGGAGTCCTTCCCACCCGACGTCAACGGAGTGGCCCACTGCGCGTTGCGCACGGCCGAACATCTGGTCCGCAGGGGCCACGAGCCCCTGGTCATAGCGCCGGCCGGCCCGCACGAGTCCACGGCGGGCGACGAACCCTGCCCCGTCGTGCGCGTGCCGTCGCTGCCGCTGCCCGGCTACCCGCAGGTCCGGGTGGCGCTCCCCGGCCGCAGGACCGCGGCGGCGATCGCCGCGCACCGTGCCGAACTCGTCCATCTGGCCAGCCCGTTCATCCTCGGGGTGCGCGGCATGGCGGCGGCCACCCGGCAGCACATCCCCGCGGTCGCCGTCTACCAGACCGACCTGGCGGGGTACGCCCGCACCTACCTGAGCCTCGGCGAGAGCACCGCGTGGCGCCGGATCCGCGCCGTGCACACGGCGGCCGACCGCACGCTCGCCCCGTCCAGCGCCTCCCAGCAGGACCTGGAGGCGCACGGCGTCCCGCGCGTGCACCTGTGGCCGCGCGGCGTGGACTCCGTGCGCTTCGACGCGGCCCACCGCGACGAGGCGCTGCGCCGTGAACTCGCCCCGAACGGCGAGGTCCTGGTCGGCTACATCGGCCGGCTGGCCCCGGAGAAGCACGTGGAGCTGCTGGCCGGCGCCTGCCGGCTGTCCGGGGTGAAGGTGGTCGTCGTCGGTGACGGACCGAGCGCGCCGGGGCTGCGCGAGGCGCTGCCGGGCGCGGTGTTCCTGGGCCGCCGCACCGGGCACGACCTGGCGCGGATCTACGCCTCGCTCGACGTCTTCGTGCACACCGGGCCGTTCGAGACGTTCTGCCAGACCGTCCAGGAGGCGATGGCCAGCGGGCTGCCCGTGGTCGCCCCCGCCGCCGGCGGTCCGCTCGACCTCGTCGACCACGGCCGCACCGGGCTGCTCGTGCCGCCCGGCGACATGGACGCTTTCACCGGCGCCGTACGGCTGCTGGCGAGCGCTCCGGCGATGCGCGACCAATTCGGCGCCGAGGGGCGCGCCGACGTGGCCGCGCGTACCTGGGAGGCCGTCGGCGACCTGCTCCTGCAGCACTACGCGCAGGTGCTCGACGCCCGTACGGCGGTGGCGGCATGACCGGCCGGCTGCGCATCGTCCGGCTGGCGAACTTCGTCACGCCCACCTCCGGAGGCCTGCGCACCGCGCTGCGCCACCTCGGCGAGGGCTATCTCGCGGCCGGCCACGACCCGGTCCTGATCGTCCCCGGTCCCGCCGCCAAGGACGAGACCACCTCCCAGGGCCGCGTCATCACGCTCCCCGGCCCCCTGGTGGCCGGCACCGGCGGTTACCGTGTGCTGACCGGCCGGGCCCGGCTGGAGGCGGTGCTGAACGGCCTGCGCCCCGACCGCCTGGAGGTCTCCGACCGCACGACGCTGCGCTGGACCGGGGAGTGGGCACGCCGCCGCCGGGTGCCGTCCGTCATGGTGTCCCACGAGAGCGTCGACGGTGTGCTGCGCACCTGGGGACTGCCCAGCGGCCTCGCCCAGGGTGCCGCCGACCGGCTCAACCGCCGCAGCGCGCACGTGTACTCGCGCATCGTCTGCACGACGGCCTGGGCTGCCGCGGAGTTCGAGCGGATCGGGGCCCGCAACGTCGTGCGGGCGCCGCTCGGCGTCGACCTCGAGGCGTGCCACCCGGCGCACCACGACCCGGAGTTGCGCGCCCGGTACGCCGGAAACGCCGAGGTGCTGCTGGTGATGTGCTCGCGCTTGTCCCCCGAGAAGCGGCCGGGACGCGCCCTCGAGGCCCTCGCCCACATGCGGCACCGGGGCGTGGACGCCGTCCTCGTCGTCGCCGGGGACGGGCCCATGCGCGCCCGTCTGGAGGCCCGGGCCCGGGAGTCCCGGCTGCCGGTCACCTTCCTCGGCCACGTCCCGGTCCGCCGCGCCCTGTCCTCCCTCCAGGCCACCGCCGACGTGGTCCTGGCCCCGGGCCCGGTGGAGACGTTCGGCCTGTCCGCCCTCGAGGCCCTCGCCTGCGGCACCCCGGTCGTCGCCAGCGCGCTGTCCGCGCTGCCCGACATCCTGGGCCCGGCCGGTGCGGCCGCAACCGACGACGGCCCCGCCTTCGCGGACGCCGTCGGCCACCTGCTGTCCCGTCCCGAGCCCATGCGCCGCGCCATCGCCCGCGCCCAGGCCGAGCGTTACGGCTGGCCGACCGCGGTCAGCGCCTTCCTCGCCGCCCACGACGCCGCACCCCGGCTCTCCGTCCCGGAGGTCACGCCATGACGACGGGCACGCAGGCGCCCACCGTCCCCGGACGTCCCAGACCCGCGGCCCACCTGCCCGCCGGGCCCGGTGCCGGTGCCGGGCCCGGGACCGGGGCCGCGGCACCCGCCCAGCCCGGTGGCGCCTCCACCGGCATGAAGGAGATACGGTTCGCCGCGCTCGGCGACTCGCTCACCGAGGGCCTCGGCGACCCCGTCGCCGCCGGCTGGCGCGGCTGGGCGCCCCTCCTGGCGCAGGGGCTGGCCGCCGAACCCTCGGCCGTGCGCCTGCTCAACTGCTCCCGCAGCGGCGCCCTCACCAAGGACGTCGTCGAGGAGCAACTGCCCCGCGCCCTCGACCACCGGCCGCACCTCGCCTCCGTGGTGATCGGCGCCAACGACACGCTGCGCGGCAGTTTCGACATCGAGACCGTCGCCCGCCGCCTGGACACCGTCCTGGCCCAACTGCGCTCCCACGGTGCCGAGGTCCTCACCGCCTGCCTGCCGGACCCCGGCCGCATGCTGGGCCTGCCGTGGCCGCTCGCCCGCCCGCTCGGCCGCCGGATGGCCGCGCTGAACCAGGTCGTGCACGTCCTGTCCGAGCGGTACGGGGCCGTGCACCTGCACGCCGCCCGCCACCCGTGGGTGGCCGACCGCGCGTCCTGGAGCGCGGACCGGCTGCACCCCAGCGAACTCGGCCACCGGCTGCTGGCCCGCGAGTTCCACGACCTTTTGGCGGCCCGCGGCCTGTCGGACGGCGAACCGCCGTCCACGACCCCTGGCGGGCCGGGACCGGGCGCCGCGGCGAGCGTGTGGTGGATGGCGACCAAGGGCACCCGCTGGGTCGCCGACCGCTGCACCGATCTGCTGCCCGACCTGCTGCGGCTCGCCGGCCGGGAGGCCCGGCACCGGCTGGCGGGCACCGACGGCCTGCTGGACCTGCGCTCCCGGGACGCCACGGCCGGTGCGCTGGCCCGCCTGGGAGGGACGTCCCTGGGACAATGAGGGGGTGACCGGACGCTGGGAGTTCTGGATCGACCGGGGCGGCACCTTCACCGACGTCGTCGCCAGACGGCCCGACGGCGGCCTGGAGACGTGCAAGCTGCTCTCCCACGACCCCGGGCGCTACCGGGACGCCCCTGTCGAGGGCATCCGGCGCATGCTGGGCCTGGGCCCCGGCGAACCCGTGCCCGCCGACCGGATCTCCTCCGTCAAGATGGGCACCACGGTCGCCACCAACGCCCTCCTGGAACGCAAGGGGGAGCCGACCGTCCTGGTCGTCACCGAGGGCTTCCGCGACGCGCTGCGCATCGCGTACCAGAACCGGCCGCGGCTCTTCGACCGCAGGATCGTCCTCCCCGAGGCGCTCTACGAGCGCGTCATCGAGGTCCCCGAACGCGTCGACGCGCACGGCGAGGTCGTCCGGCCCCTCGACCCCACCGCCGTCGGCGCCGCCCTGCGCGAGGCCCGCCGGGACGGCCTGACGAGCGTCGCCGTGGTCCTGCTGCACGGCTACCGCCATCCCGACCACGAGCAGGCCGTCGCGCGGGCGGCCCGCGAGGCCGGATTCGACCGGATCAGCTGCTCCCACGAGGTGAGCCCGCTGATCAAGCTGATCCCGCGCGGCGACACCACTGTGGTGGACGCCTATCTGTCGCCGATCCTGCGCCGCTACGTGGACGAGGTGGCCGCCGAGCTGCGGGGCGTCCGGCTGATGTTCATGCAGTCCAACGGCGGGCTCCGCGAGGCCGGCCACTTCCGGGGCAAGGACGCCGTGCTGTCCGGCCCCGCCGGAGGGGTGGTCGGCATGGTCCGCGCCTCCGTGCAGGCCGGGTTCGACCGGGTCGTGGGCTTCGACATGGGCGGCACCTCCACCGACGTCTCCCACTGGGCGGGCGAACTGGAACGAGTCCTCGGCACCCAGGTGGCGGGCGTGCGGATGCGGGCGCCCATGATGAACATCCACACGGTGGCGGCGGGCGGCGGCTCCGTGCTCCACTTCGACGGGCAGCGCTACCGCGTCGGCCCCGACTCCGCGGGCGCCGACCCCGGCCCCGCCTGCTACCGGCGCGGCGGCCCGCTGACCGTCACCGACGCCAATGTGATGCTCGGCCGTGTCCAGGCGGCGCACTTCCCGGCCGTCTTCGGCCCGGACGGCGACCAGCCGCTGGACACCGAGGCCGTCCGCGCCGGTTTCGCGCGGCTCGCCGACGAGGCCGCCGCCGCGACCGGCGACCGCCGCACCGCGGAGGAGGTCGCCGCGGGCTTCCTGGAGATCGCCGTCCTCAACATGGCCGGCGCGGTCAAGAGGATCTCCGTGCAGCGCGGCCACGACATCACCCGCTACGCCCTCACCAGCTTCGGCGGGGCCGGCGGGCAGCACGCCTGCGCGGTCGCCGACGCCCTGTCCGTCGACACCGTCGTCGTGCCCCCGCTGGCCGGTGTGCTGTCGGCGTACGGGATCGGCCTGGCCGACGCCACCGCCATGCGCGAGCGCTCCGTGGAGACCGCGCTCACCGAGGACGGGCGGGCCGCCCTGCGGGAGGCCCGCGACGAACTCGACGGCCTGGCCCGCGCCCAACTGCGCGAGGACGGGGTGCCCGACGCCACCGTCGAGACCGTCACCCGCGTCCACGTCCGCTACGCCGGCACCGACGCGGCGCTTCCCGTGCCGTTCGGGACCGTCGAGGCCATGCGCGAGGCGTTCACCGCCGAGCACCGCACCCGCTACGCCTTCACCATGGACAAGCCCCTGGTCGTGGAGGCGGTATCGGTCGAGGCGATCGGCTCCGCGGGCCCGCAGGGACGCCACTTCGTGGAGCTGCCGCCCCGTGAGGGCCCGCTGCGACCGGCCGCCGGTGTGTCCCTGTACGCGGGGGGCCGGAGGCAGGACTGCCCGCTGTTCCTCAGGGACGGGATGCGGCCGGGCGACACCCTGGACGGGCCCGCCGTGATCGCCGAGGCCGACGCGACGACCGTCGTCGACCCCGGCTGGCGGGCCGCGGTCGGCGAGCACGGCCACCTCCTGCTCACCCGGGTGCGGCCGAGGCCCGGCCGGGTGGCGGTGGGGACCGAGGTCGACCCGGTGATGCTGGAGATCTTCAACAACCTCTTCATGTCGATCGCCGAGCAGATGGGCGTCCGCCTGGAGAACACCGCCCACTCCGTCAACATCAAGGAGCGCCTGGACTTCTCCTGCGCCCTGTTCGACCCCGAGGGCAACCTCATCGCCAACGCCCCCCACATCCCCGTGCACCTCGGCTCCATGGGCGAGTCCATCAAGGAGGTGCTGCGGCGGAACGAGGGCACCATGCGCCCGGGCGACGCCTACGCCGTCAACGACCCGTACCACGGGGGCACCCATCTGCCCGACGTCACCGTCGTCACCCCCGTCTTCGACGAGGAGGGGCGGTCGCTGCTCTTCCTGGTCGCCTCGCGCGGCCACCACGCCGAGATCGGCGGCCTCACCCCCGGATCGATGCCCGCCTTCAGCCGCACCGTGCACGAGGAGGGCGTCCTCTTCGACAACTGGCTGCTGGTGCGCGACGGCCGCCTGCGCGAGGAGGAGACCCGCGCCCTGCTCGCGGACGCCCCGTACCCCTCGCGCGACCCGGACACCAACATCGCCGACCTGCGCGCGCAGATCGCCGCGAACGAGAAGGGCATCGCCGAGCTGCGGCGCATGACGGGGCAGTTCGGCCTCGACGTCGTGCACGCCTACATGCGGCACGTGCAGGACAACGCCGAGGAGTCCGTGCGGCGCATCGTCGCGGGCCTGGACGACGGAGAGCGCGCGTACGAGACCGACAACGGCGCGGTCGTCCGCGTCGCCGTACGCGTCGACCGCGAGGCGCGCTCCGCCGTCCTGGACTTCACCGGCACCTCGCCGCAGCAGGAGGGCAACTTCAACGCGCCGCGGTCCGTGGTCATGGCCGCCGTGCTCTACGTCTTCCGCACCCTCGTCGCCGACGACATCCCGCTCAACAGCGGCTGCCTCAAGCCGCTGGACGTCCGCGTCCCCGAGGGCTCGATGCTCGCCCCGCGGTACCCGGCGGCCACCGTCGCCGGCAACGTGGAGACCTCCCAGGCAGTCACCGGGGCCCTGTACGCGGCGCTCGGGGTGCAGGCCGAGGGCTCCGGCACGATGAACAACGTCACCTTCGGCAACGACCGGTTGCAGTACTACGAGACGGTGGCCAGCGGGGCCGGGGCGGGCGAGGGCTTCGACGGCGCCGACGCCGTCCAGACCCATATGACCAACTCCCGGCTCACCGACCCGGAGATCCTCGAGTGGCGCTACCCCGTCCGCGTCGAGGGCTTCGCCCTGCGCGACGGCAGCGGCGGCGAGGGCCGGTGGCACGGAGGCCGCGGCGCCGTGCGCCGCATCCGCTTCCTGGAGCCCATGACGGTCGCCCTGCTGTCCGGCCACCGGCGCGTCGCCCCGTACGGCCTGGCGGGCGGCGGGCCCGGCGCGCTCGGCGAGAACCGCATCGAGCGCGCCGACGGCACCGTCACCCCGCTCGGCGGGGTCGACTCCGCCGACGTGGGGCCCGGTGACGTCCTCGTCGTCGCCACGCCCGGCGGGGGCGGCTACGGGGCCGCCGGCGCCTGAGGGGTTCCGCACGCGCGGTGCCCGGACCGTGCCGTTTGGGACGATGTCGGTCCGAGCGCCTAGTCTGTGCGTCGTGACCACGACCGTTCCGCACCAGCTCAGCGGCGGTGTCCGGCCCGCGCCGGGCCCGGCCGCCGACGAGGGCCTGGCCCGCCGGCTCAAGGCCCTGGCCTGCACCGCGCCGCTGCACGACCTCGACGCGCGCAAGGCCAACCTCGCGGGCGAGTACTCGGTCTACGCGATGGCGGAGATCGCCCTCGCCGCCATCGACCTGGTCACGCTCAACATGGACTTCGACACCGGCGCCGACCACGACCAGATAATCTCCCGGCTGCTGCCCCGCATCGCCGCCCAGGCCCCCGGCCGTCCCGCCCCCGAGCACGAGCGGGTGGGCCGCTGGGTCCTGGAGAACCTGATCAACGTCGGCAGCGTCGACCGCGGCTTCCGCGCGGTCTACGGCACCTTCGGCGCGGACGGCGCGTATGTCCGCCGCGACTACGACTTCAAGCTGATCGAGGAGGTCCCGGGCCGCGACGGCACCGTCTACCTGCGCACCACCGACGAGGCCGTCAACGTGCTCGTCGGCGCCCTCGACACCGACGTGACCAGCGCCCAGATCGCCGCCGAGGTCAAACTCGAGGTGCTGATCAACCGGGGCCGGCTCGCCGACGCCCAGCTCGCCGCGGAACAGGCCCGCTACCGCACGGTGCAGTACGCCGAGACCCTGCGCCGCGCCCTGGACGCCACCCGCCGCAACGTCCGGGCCGTCGACTGGATCCGCACCGTCCCCGACATGATCGCCGAGGCGCTCGACCACGTCGCCGACCGCTACCGGCACGAGAACGCCATCCTGACCAACATCCGCAAGGCCAGGGACGAGTCGGAGGACCCGGAGCACAAGCGCCGCGCCGCCGAGCTCGTCGACATCGTCAAGGACTGCATCCGCCGCCACACCCAGCTGCAGTCCCGGCTGCTGGAGGCCGGCCCGATCTTCCGTGCCGAGCAGGACCGGCAGGCCTTCGCCGCGCCCCGCGGCGGCGCCCTCGTCGGCATGCTCGACCTGTACGGGCAGCTGGTCGCGCCCGTCCTGCCGCTCCCGGTGGAGCAGGCCACCCGCGTCACCGACGCCTGGTTCGCCCGCGGCACGGGCCTGCGCACCCCCGCCTCGGTACGCGTCACCGACCTCGTGGACGCGCTGCTCACCCCGCCGGTGGAGCGCGAGCACCTCGGCGCCGAGATGCCCGAGCCCGACCTCGTCGCCACCCCGGACGACAGCCGGTTCAGCGAGGAGCAGCTCGAGACCGCCCTGGAACTCCTCGACCTGCCCCACGACGCCCCCCGGCGGCTGTCCGGACTGCTCGCCGAGGCCCGCCGCCTCGACCCCGAACTGCCCTACCTGGTCGCCCTGCTGGCGGTGCACGCGGCCAGCCCGCCGGTCGGCACGGCCTACCGCCAGGGCGAGGAGCGGCTGCTGTTCGCCGTGGACGACGGCACAGAACTGGACGACCCCGAGTTCGGCGGCGCCGACCTGATCGTGGGCACGGCCCGGCTGGACGCCGCCGGGATGGCCGCCGAGCGGTCCGAGGCGGCGTGACGATGAGCGAACCGACCATCCGCACCGAGGAGACGACCCCGTGAGCGACCAACGCGACGGCGAGAGCACGCAGCCGCCCGCGGCGGCCCCCGGCCCGGCGGCCGTCACCCCCGGCGACGCCGCGGACGCCGCCCGCCTCGTCTCCTTCGGCCTCCAGCCGAAGCTGCTGCCCGCGCGCGACATCGAGTACGCCGAGCTGATCCGCCGCTACCGCGAGGAGCCCCTGTTCTCGCGGCTGGCCGACGCCGTGGCCGCCGGCCTCGGCCTGGTCGTGCTGGAGGTCTCGGCGCGGGCCGGCATGGCGCTGGCCGCCGGGGAGGACTCGGTCTTCGCCGTCCGCATGGGCGACTACTCCCGCCGCGCCGCGTCCGACGCGGGCGACCGCTTCCTGCACGGCCTCGCCCACCTCGCCACCGCCGCCATGGCCTTCCCGCGACCGGAGGACCTCGCCGACGACGCGTACATCGGGCGCGTCACCGTCAACGGCATCGACGGCTTCCTGCGCCAGGCCTGCCGCCGGCTGGAGGAACGGGCCGAGGAGCAGGGGGAGAACACCGACCCGGCAACCGACGCCCCCGGCCTGGAGGCCGCCTGGCGGGTCTATGTGCGCCGCAGCTCCACCGGCGCCACCAAGGACGCCCGGCGCCTCGCGGGCTCCACCACCGGCATCGTGGGCAAGGCCGTCTCCTTCCTCGTGGACTCGGGGTTCCTGCAGCGCACGGGTGACGAGTCGGGCGGCACGTACCGCACCACCGCCCGCTACCAGCTCCAGGTCCGCGACATGGCGGGCAGCGCCGCCATGGCCGAGCTCCTGGACCTGGGCATCGTGCCCCGGCCCGGCGAGTCGGCGGCGCTGATGCCCGCGGAGGAGGGCGAGGACCTCGGCCTCGTGGCCGGGGCGGGCCTGCCCTTCCACTCCTGAACGGCGGCCGTCCGCCCCCGGATCCCGCCGATCCACCCGTACCTGCCGACCACAGACCACCACGACGAGAGCCCCCCATGTACGAGCTGTCCCGGGTCCGCCTCTACTCCATCGGGCCCGCCGGTGCGCGCTACGCCGACACCGTGCTGGACCTGCGCGGAGTCGGCGAGCCCGTGCCGCAACCCGCACCCGCCCAGGCGGAGTTCTTCGAGGACGAGCCGACCGGGCCGCCGCGCCGTCCCGCGCCGGCCGGTGTGCTGTTCCTGGAGAACGGCGGCGGCAAGTCCGTCCTGCTCAAGCTGATCTTCTCCGTCATGCTGCCCGGCCACCGCAACACCCTGGGCGGCGCGAGCTCCGGTGTGCTCCGCAAGTTCCTGCTGGCCGACGACTGCGGCCACGTCGCCCTGGAGTGGCAGCACACGGTCACCGGCGAGCTGGTCGTCGTCGGCAAGGTCAGCGAGTGGCGCGGCCGCCAGGTCTCCTCCGACCCGCGCAAGTTCGCCGAGGCCTGGTACTCCTTCCGGCCCGGTCCCGGGCTCGGCCTGGACTCGCTGCCCGTGGCCGAGTCCACCGCCGTCCGCCCCTCCGCGGAGGGAGCCTCGGGCGCCCGCGGCCGCCGCCGCACCATGAAGGGCTTCCGCGACGCCCTGACCGACGCCGGACGCTACTACCCGCACCTGGAGGTGGTGTGGGAGGAGATCCACGACCGGTGGAACGAGCACCTCGGCGAACTCGGGCTCGACCCCGAACTCTTCCGCTACCAGCGGGAGATGAACGCCGACGAGGGCGAGGCCGCCGGTCTCTTCGCGGTGAAGAAGGACTCCGACTTCACCGACCTCCTGCTGCGCGCGGTCACCGACACCAGGGACACCGACGGTCTCGCCGACCTCGTGCACGGCTTCGCCGGCAAGCTGGGCCGTCGGGCCGAGCTCACCGCGGAACGGGACTTCACGGCGGGCTCCCTCGAACTGCTCGGCCGCATCGTCGACACCACCGCCACCCGCGAACAGGCACGCGGTGTCCACGCCCAGTCCGAGCGCCGCACCCGGGCCCTGGCCCGCGGCCTGTCCGCGCGCGCCCGCGAGGAGCGGGGCCGCGCCGCCGAGCTGGCCCAGCGGACGGCGAGCGCCGCCCAGACGGTCACCGACGCCGAGTCCGCCCGCGGCCGCGGTGCCCTGGTCGCCGCCGAACTCGCCTACCGGCACGCCTCGCTGGCCCTGGCCGCCGGCGAGAAGAGCGCCGCCGCGCTGCGCCGCGAGCTCAACGACGCCCGTACCCTGCAGTCCGCCTGGCAGGCCGCGGAGATCGTGCTGCGGCACCGGGCCGCCGCCGACCGCCTGGCCCGGGTCACCGCCGCCATCCGTGAGGCGGAACGGGACGCCGCGCCGGCGCTGGCCGCCCGTACGACCGCCGCGGGCGACCTCGTCCGCGCCCTGCGCGCCGCCGCGGACACCGCCGACGAGCGGGCGGACGCGGAGGAGGAACGCTCCGCGGGACTCCAGGCGCAGTCCGAGGCGGCACACCGCGACGCCACCGCCGCCGCGACGGAGGCGCAGCGCGCCCGCAGCGAGTCCGGGCACCTGGTGCAGCGGCTGGCGGAGGTCGAGCAGGAGACCGCCGAGGCGGTCCGGGCCGGCTGGCTGGACGACTCCGCCCCCGACGCCGACCCGGCCCGGGCCGCCCTGGAGGCCTCGGACGCCGAGAAGGCCGCCGCGACCGTCGCGGAGACCGCGCGCGACGCCGCCCGCCGGGCCGGTGACCGGGCCCGCGAGGCCGCCGCCGCCGACGCGCGCGCCGAGCTGTCCGCCGCCCGCGCGGCCGACGCCCTCGCCGCGGCCGAGGCCGCCCACGCCGCCGAGTCACGCGTCGCGGACGCCCTCGCGGCCGAGCCCCGCCTGGCCGGACTCCTCAGCCTGCCACCGGCGGAGGCACCCGGTACCGTCGCGGCCGACGCGGCGGGGGACCCGGCGGGAGGGACCGCCGAGGACCGCGGCCCGGCCATCCCCGCGCAGGCT
Source organism: Actinacidiphila glaucinigra (assembly GCF_900188405.1). Classification (GTDB taxonomy): domain Bacteria; phylum Actinomycetota; class Actinomycetes; order Streptomycetales; family Streptomycetaceae; genus Actinacidiphila; species Actinacidiphila glaucinigra. The sequence goes on from NZ_FZOF01000018.1 coordinate 151,300, forward strand.
TCGGCGGCCCGGCGCGGCGCCCCGGCGGACGTACCGCGCCCCGCCGAGCAGGGCCCGCTGACCGCGGCCGAACTCGACATCTTCGCGGAGCCGCTCCGGGAGATGCTGGACGGCGCGGTGGCCTCCGCCGAGCGCCGGCTGTTCGACCTGCGCACCGCCGCCGCCGACGACGCCCGCATCCTGGCGGCGCTCGGCGACGGCGGGCTGCTGCCGCCGGGCCCCGACGTCCTCGCCACCGTCGAGTACCTGGGCGAGCAGGGCATCCCGGCGCTCCCCGGCTGGCGCTACCTCGCGCAGGCCGTCGACCCGGCCGACCACGCCGCCGTGCTCGCCGCGCGCCCGGAGCTGGTGGACGGCGTGGTCGTCACCGACCCGCAGAGCTACGTGAGGGCCCGCGAGGCGCTGGCGCAGGCCGCGCTGCTGCCGCGGTCGACCGTCACGGTCGGCACGGCGGCGGCGCTGCTCGCCCCGCCGCCCCCGGCGGGTGCCGAGCCCGAGCTCTTCCTCGTCCCGCCCAACCCGGCCATGCACGACGAACTGGCCGCCGACGGCGAGCGGCAGGCGCTGCGCGCCCGCGCGACCGCCCGCGAGGAGGACATCCGCGGGCTCGCCGCCCGCCTGGCCGAGGACCGCACCCTGGCCGCCCGGCTCTCCTCGTGGCGCTCTGGCTGCCCCGGTGGCCGGCTCGCGGAGCTGGCCGCGGCCGTGGAGACCGCCCGGGAGACCGCGGTCGCCGCCCGCGAGGAGCTGGCGGAGGAACGCTCGGTACGGATGGAGGCCGACGAGGCCGCCGCCGAGGCGACCGCCGTGCGCGACGAGCGCCAGGAGGCGGCGCAGCAGGCCCGGCGGGCCGCCGACGCGCTCGCCGGTCTCGCCTTCCGGCTGCGCGAGCGGGCCAACTGGCAGCGCAGGACCCGGGAGCTGGCCGAGGACGCCGTCGAGGCCGAGACCCGCGCCGACGCCTGCCTGGCCCTGGCGCGCGCCGCCGACGAGGACCGCCGCGCCGCCCAGCGTGCCGCGGACGACGCGCGCCGCACCGCGCGCGTGCTCCGCGCGGAGCGCTCGGAGATCACCGGCGCCCCCGACGAGGCCCTCGAGGACGAGGACGGCGGGGGCCGGCCGGCCGGCTCGCTGCCCACCCTGCGCGAGGCCTACCGCGCCGCCTCGCAGGTGTACGAGAAGGTGGGCGTCGGCGCCGACCTGCGGGCCGAGCAGGCCCGCGCCGAGAGCACCGAGCAGTCCGCGCTCACCGAACTGGAGCGCCTCACCAACAAGGTGCGCACCCGCGCCGGGCTGCTGCTGGAAGGCCCGGACGGCGCCGACGGCCCCGCGCGCCAGGCCGCGGCCGCCCGTGCGGAACAGCTGGTGGCGACCCTCGACTCCCGTGCCTCCGCGGCCAGTGAGCAGCTCGGGCGGCTGCGCGGCGAGGCCGAGCGGCACGCCCCGGCGGACGGCGAGGCGCACACCGAGCTGCCCGAGGAGCTGCTGCCCCGCGACGCCGAGCACGCCCAGGAGCTGCTGCGCGGCGCCAACGGCGAACTGGCCGCCCGCACCGAGGCACTGACCCACGCCCGGGACGGCCACGGTGACCTGGTCCGCGCGCACCGCTCCGCCGAGGACGCCGCGACCGGCTTCGACGAACTCGCCGCGCTACTGAGGGACCTGCTCCGCGACGGCGACCGGCAGCCCGAGGAGGGCGAGGAGGAGCCCGAACCGCACTCCGGCTCCCTGGAGGCGGCCAGGACGGCCGTCGCCGAGTCCCGCCGCGGCCTCCGCGGCTGCGCCGCCGACCTGTCGGCGGCCGAGTCGCAGCTGCGCGAGGCCTGCGACGTCCTCGTGCGGCACGCCAACGCGGCCCGCTACGAGCAGGTGCGCACCCCGGCCCGCCAGCAGATCCGCGAACTGCCCGGCTCCGCGCTGCCCGAGCACGCGGACGCCTGGCACACCGCCTTCACGCCGCGGCTGCGGGTCCTGACCGACGAACTGGAGCAGCTGGAGCGCAACCGCGACAGCATCGTGGACCGGCTGCGCGGCATGGTGGAGTCCTCGCTGGCCACCCTGCGGTCCGCGCAGCGGCTGTCCCGCCTGCCCGAGGGGCTGGGGGAGTGGTCGGGGCAGGAGTTCCTGCGGATCCGCTTCGACGACCCGGACCACGCGGCGCTCAACGAGCGGCTCGGCGCCGTGATCGACGAGGCGACCCGGGCGGCCGTCCGCAAGAACTCCGACCTGCGCCGGGACGGTATGTCGCTGCTGCTGCGCGGGGTCGCGGCCGGCCTCGAACCCAGGGGCGTGGCCGTCGAGATCCTCAAGCCGGACGCCGTGCTGCGCGCCGAGCGCGTGCCCGTCGGGCAGATGGGCGACGTCTTCTCCGGTGGTCAGCTGCTCACCGCCGCCATCGCGCTGTACTGCACGATGGCCGCGCTGCGCAGCAACGACCGCGGCAGGGACCGGCACCGGCACGCGGGCACGCTCTTCCTCGACAACCCGATCGGCCGCGCCAACGCCACCTACCTGCTGGAGCTGCAGCGCGCGGTCGCCGACGCGCTGGGCGTCCAGCTGATCTACACCACGGGCCTGTTCGACACGACGGCGCTCGCCGAGTTCCCGCTGGTCGTACGGCTGCGCAACGACGCGGATCTGCGCGCGGGACTGAAGTACATCAGCGTGGAGGAGCACCTGCGGCCCGGACTCCCGGTGCAGGACCCGGAGTCCGAGCCGGTGCACGGCGAGATCACGGCGACGCGGATGTTCCGCCGCCCGGCGGAGCAGCCGGCCCCGCAGGGCGGCTGAACCCCGGCGGGCTCCGGCCGGCTGCTCCTTACCTGCGGCTGAACCCCGGCCCGCCCCAGGGCGGCCCGCCCCGAAGGCCGGGGGCTCGCGGGGCCGTTCGGGCGCCCGGGACGGTGCGGGTTCCCGGGTGGCGCACTTTCCTCAGGCGGTACGGGCGCCGGTGCCGGACAGACGCCCGCGCCGTGCGGCGGCGCGGGCCTCGGACCGGGCCCGCCGCCGTCCGCGCCTGCGCTCGCGGCGCAGCCTGCGGGCCGCGCTGCTCGGGCTGGACACCACGCCGTTGCGCTGGTTCCAGACCTGGCGGGTGATCCACACGTCCAGCACCGCCCACGTGGCGACGACGGTGAAGCCTATGGCGGTGAGCATCGCCGGCGCCGCGAGCCAGGACTCGCCGGCCGCCCCCAGCATGGCGATCACCGCGGCGATCAAGGTCAACGAGACGACGAGCACGGCCCGCACCGCCGCCCGGCGTACCGGGTCGGGCATGCGTGGCCGCCCCACGGGCTCCTCCACCCACAACGGCCGCCGTGTCTTCCGCGGCGGAATGTCGCGATCCAATGCGTCCTCGACGAGGTCGTCCATGAAATCTGCTCCCCTGCGGGATACCGGTGGTGCGGTGCCGGATCCCCGATGTCCGACTCCAGAGTGGCTGCCCGGTTTCCGCCGATGAATGCCCTCCGCAATCCGGAGCACCCCTCCCCGCTCGTCAAACGACGCAGCGGGCCCGCGGGTTCCCTGTGCGCTGCATTTCGGCCAGCCGTACCGACTGTTCATCCGTACGAAACGGGTCGTCCCGGGGCAAGGGCGGAGGCGGGGCTTTCGGTTTGGTCATCCGGCAGTAGTAGGCTCGCGCCGTTTGCAGTCGGAACACGACAGCCCTTGACCGGGTTTGACGTTGGGGAGGCCATGCGCTTTCGCGGTACGACGATCCGGCGGAAGATCGTGGCACTGCTGCTCATTCCGCTGGTGTCCCTCACGGCCATCTGGGCCTTTGCCGCGACCCTGACCGGGCGTCAGGTCTGGGGCCTCTTCGGCGTCGAGCAGACCGTCAACGAACTCGGTTACCCGGTCGAGGACAGCATCCAGGCGCTCCAGCAGGAACGTCGTTCCGCCATGCTCTACTTGGCCGATCCTCGACGGTCGGACGCCCGCGGCACCCTGCTGGCCCGGGAGCGCGAGACGGACAAGGTGATCGCCCGTCTGCGCGCCAACGCGCGCTCCGCCGGAAACCGGGAACGGCTGGCCCCCGAATCGCTGCGCCGGCTCGACCTCGTCGTCCGCGGCTTCGGCGGCCTCGAGACGCTGCGCGACAAGGTCGGCAAGGGCGGCATCGCCCGCAACGACGCCTTCGGCGCGTACAGCGGCCTGTTCGTCCCGGCCTACGCCTTCCTGGACTCGCTGAACCCGCTCAACAACGTCGCCATCGACAAGCAGGGCCGCGCCCTGATCCAGGTCACCCGGGCCCGCGAGGCGATCAGCCAGGAGGACGCCCTCATGGTGGCGGCCATCGCGGCGGGCCACATGAGCGCGGCGGAGATGCGCTCCTTCACCTTCGCCGTCGCCGAGCAGCGTGCCTACTACGCCGACAACCTCCACCTGCTGACGAGCGACGAGCGCGCCATCTACGAGGCGTACTGGGCCGGGCCCTCCGGCCGCGCCCTGCGCGACGCCGAGGACGCGGTCATCTCCGCGGGCGCCTCCGGCGCGCCCCAGGCCGCCGACCGCGCGTCCTGGCAGACCACGGCCACCACCGCCCTGACCGACCTCGACCGCATGGGCGTCGAGGCCGGCGACCTGCACAAGAAGCGCGCCGAACCGATCGGCATGCGGCTGGTCGCCATCGCCGCGGCCGCCGGCGGCCTCGGCCTGATCGCGGTCGTCGCCTCCGTCATCGTCTCCATACGCATCGGCCGCAGCCTCATCCGCGACCTGTCCCGGCTCCGCACGGAGGCCCAGGAGGTCTCCGGCGCCCGGCTGCCGCGCGTCATGCGCAGGCTCGCCGCGGGCGAGGAGGTCGACGTCGAGACCGAGGCGCCGCGGCTGGACTACCCCGACGACGAGGTCGGACAGGTCGGCAAGGCCGTCAACACCCTGCAGCGGGCGGCCGTCGAGGCCGCCGTGCGCCAGTCGGAGATGCGCCGCGGGGTCTCCGAGGTCTTCGTCAACCTCGCCCGCCGCAGCCAGGTGCTGCTGCACCGCCAGCTCACCCTGCTCGACGCCATGGAGCGGCGCACCGAGGACCCCCAGGAGCTCGCCGACCTCTTCCGGCTCGACCACATGACCACCCGCATGCGCCGCCATGCCGAGGGCCTGGTGATCCTCTCCGGCGCCGTGCCGTCCCGGCAGTGGCGCAAGCCGGTGCAGCTGATGGACGTGGTGCGGGCGGCCGTCGCCGAGGTCGAGGACTACGAGCGGGTCGACGTACGCCGGCTGCCCCGGCTCGCCGTCACCGGCCACGCCGTCGCCGACCTCACCCACCTCGTCGCCGAACTCATCGAGAACGCCACCGTGTTCTCGCCGCCGCACACCAGCGTCCAGGTGCACGGCGAGTCCGTCGCCAACGGCTTCGTCCTGGAGATCGACGACCGCGGACTCGGCCTCACCCCCGACGCCATGCTGGAGGCGAACCTCCGGCTCGCCGAGACCCCCGAGTTCGAGCTCTCCGACACCGACCGGCTCGGCCTCTTCGTGGTCAGCCGGCTCGCCCAGCGCCAGGGCGTCCGCGTCTCGCTGCGCCAGTCCCCGTACGGCGGCACCACGGCCGTGGTGCTCGTCCCGGCGACGCTCCTGACCGAGCCCGGCGAGGACCTGCCCGAGGCGCCGCCCGAGGAGGCCCCGGCGCCGGCCGGGACGGTGCCCGCCGAGCGGGACGAGCCGCGCGTCAGACCCATGTCGGCCGCCACCGAGCACAGCTTCCGCCAGTGGGGCCTGGTCCCGGAGCCGGACGACGAGCCGCGCGAGCACCGGCCGCACGTCGTCGAGTCCGAAGGGACGCCGGCACCGGCCGCCGCGGGTGACGCGGCCGGGCGGACGCCGCCCTCCCTGGCACCGGGCGAGGGGCTCACGGTCCTGCCGCGCCGCCGCCGCACCCCGGTCCTGGTCGCCGAGAACGGCCACCCGGTGGGCGAGGCGCCCCGGCCCGACGACCCCGCGCCCCGGCAGGAGCCCGCCGACCCCGCGTCCGAGGAGGAACCCGCCGTGGCCGCGCCGCAGGAGGAACCCGCAGGCGCCGGACTGCCCCGCCGGGTCCGCCAGGCCAGCCTCGCCCCGCAGTTGCGCAGCGACTCCACCACCAGGACGCGTACCGCCGCCGCCGGCGCGGACGACGACGCCGGCCAGGAGCGCTCGCCCGAGGAGGTGCGCGACCGCATGGCCTCCCTGCAGCGAGGATGGCTGCGCGGCCGCGCGGACACCGCCGACGACCTCGGCACCGACGACGTCCGCCCCGCCGACCGCCCGGGAACCTCCCCGGCGGATCGGGGCGGCGACAGCACAACCAGAACCACCACCGAGGGGAACGGTCCATGACGGCACCATCGAGCCCGACCCGCGAGCTCAGCTGGCTACTCGACGAACTGGTCGGCCGCGTGGCCAGCATCCGCAAGGCGCTGGTGCTCTCCAGCGACGGCCTGGCCACCGGCGCGTCCGAGGGCCTGTCCCGTGAGGACGCCGAGCACCTCGCCGCCGTCGCCTCGGGCTTCCACAGCCTCGCCAAGGGCGTCGGGCGGCACTTCGAGGCCGGCAAGGTCCGGCAGACCCTCGTGGAGCTCGACGAGGCCTTCCTGTTCATCACCGCCGCGGGCGACGGCAGTTGCCTGGCCGTGCTCGCCGACGCCGACTCCGACGTCGGGCAGGTCGCCTACGAGATGGCGCTGCTGGTGAAGCGGGTCGGCGTCCACCTCGCGACCGCGCCGCGCACCGACGACGACGCGGCGCAGGCGGTGTGACGAGGACGTCATGACTCCCCAAGCGGACCGCTGGTACGACGACGACGCCGGGCCCGTGGTGCGGCCCTACGCCATGACGCGCGGCCGTACCAGCCACGCCGCGGAAGGCCGGCTCGACCTGATCGCCCTGGTGATCGCCGAGTCCCGCGGCGAGGACGACGACGCGGACGTCGACCGCACCCTGTCGCCCGAGCACCTCGACATCGTCGAGCTCTGCCGTGCGGAGCCGATGTCGGTCGCCGAGCTGGCGGCCGACCTCGACCTGCCCGTGGGCGTCGTCCGGGTGCTCATCGGCGACGTCCTGGAGGCCGGCCTGGTCCACATCACCCGGCCCGTCCCGCCGGCGGAGCTGCCGGACGCCGGGCTGCTCCGCGACGTCATCGACGGCCTGCGCGCGCTCTGAACGCGGCCGGGGCGCCGCGGGCACACCACTGCCCGCGGCGCCCGCGGGCGGGGCCCGGGAGGCCGTCAGGAGGGTCCGGGCCCGGCAGGCGGACCGGCAGGCGGGCAACGGCCCCGGGACCGCTGGCAGTTGTCCGGTAGGACCGTAGTAATGTTCCACTGCCCACAGCTGATCGCCCGACGCAGTCCCTAGGACCCAGGATGCCTCTGACCTGTGTAAACGGCACGACCGGAGGAGTGAGCCATGGCCTTCGGACGCTCTGAACGGCGCACTTCCCCCGTCGAGCCCGTCACGCTGAAGATCCTGGTCGCGGGCGGCTTCGGCGTGGGCAAGACCACGCTCGTCGGCGCGGTCAGCGAGATCCGCCCGCTGCGCACCGAGGAGACCCTCAGCGAGGCCGGCCGGCCCGTCGACGACACCGCGGGCGTCGAGGCCAAGCGGACCACCACCGTGGCCATGGACTTCGGCCGGATCACGGTCCGCGACGACCTCGTGCTCTACCTCTTCGGCACGCCGGGCCAGGACCGCTTCTGGTTCCTGTGGGACGAGCTGGCGCAGGGCGCCCTCGGCGCGGTCGTCCTCGCCGACACCCGGCGCCTGGAGGACTGCTTCTCCGCGGTCGACTACTTCGAGCGCCGCGGCATCCCCTTCGCCGTGGCCGTCAACGTCTTCGACGACGCCGAGCGCCACCCCGCCGAGACGGTGCGCGACGCGCTCGACCTCGACCCCGAGGTGCCGCTGCTGATGTGCGACGCGCGTGACCGCGCCTCCGCGAAGAAGGTGCTGATCACCGTGGTCGAGCACGCGGCCCAGGTGGCCGGCGACCGCCGGGCGGCCGCCGCCAACTGAGCCGCGCGCCGCACGCGCGGGCAGGGGCCCGCGGGTGCGGGCGGGGGCGGGCGGGGGCGGGCCGGTCAGTCCCCGGCGGCCGGCGCGGGGCCGTCGTCCTCGTCCTCGTCCTGCCAGCCGAAGCTCCGCTCGACCGCCTTCCTCCAGCGGCGGTACTCCTTCTCGCGGGTCTTCTCGTCCATCCGCGGCTGCCACTCGGCGTCCTTCTGCCAGTGCGCCCGCAGCGTGTCCAGCCCGTCCCACACACCGGTGGCGAGCCCCGCGGCGTAGGCCGCGCCCAGCGCCGTGGTCTCCGAGATCCGCGGCCGCACCACCGGGACGCCCAGCACGTCCGCCTGGTGCTGCATCAGCAGGTTGTTCGCCGTCATGCCGCCGTCGACCTTGAGCCCGGTGATGTGCACACCGGAGTCCTGGTACATCGCGTCGACGACCTCGCGGGTCTGCCAGCTGGTCGCCTCCAGCACCGCCCGCGCCAGGTGCGCCTTGGTGACGTACCGGGTCAGGCCGGTGATCACGCCGCGGGCGTCGGAGCGCCAGTACGGGGCGAAGAGCCCGGAGAACGCGGGGACGATGTACGCGCCCCCGTTGTCCGGGACGCTCGCCGCGAGCGCCTCGATCTCGTCCGCCGCGGTGATGATGCCGAGGCTGTCGCGGAACCACTGCACCAGGGCGCCGGTGATGGCGATCGACCCCTCCAGGCAGTAGACCGGCGCCTCCCCGCCCAGCCGGTAGCCCATGGTGGTGAGCAGTCCGTTCTTCGACGGCACGGGCCGGTTCCCGGTGTTGAGCAGCAGGAAGCTGCCCGTCCCGTAGGTGTTCTTGGCGTCGCCCGTCCCGTAGCAGGCCTGGCCGAAGATCGCGGCCTGCTGGTCGCCGAGGGCCGAGGCCACGGGCACACCGCCCAGCTGACCGACCGCTGTGCCGTACACCTCGGAGGAGGAGCGGATCTGCGGGAGGACCGCCTCGGGGACGTTCATCGCGGCGAGGATCGCCGGGTCCCACTCCAGCGACTCCAGGTTCATCAGCATCGTGCGGCTCGCGTTGGTGACGTCCGTGACGTGGACGCCGCCCTCCGTGCCGCCCGTCAGGTTCCAGATCAGCCAGGAGTCGATGGTGCCGAAGGCGATCTCGCCGTTCTCCGCGCGGCGGCGCAGCCCCGGCACGTTGTCCAGCAGCCAGGCCGCCTTGGGGCCGGAGAAGTAGCTGGCCAGCGGCAGCCCCGTGGACTCGCGGAAGCGGTCCTGGCCGTCCTGGCCGCCCAGCCGCTCGCACAGCGCGGCGGTACGGGTGTCCTGCCACACGATGGCGTTGTGCACCGGGCGGCCGGTGGTGCGGTCCCACAGCACGGTGGTCTCGCGCTGGTTGGTGATGCCGAGCGCGCTGAGCTGGTCCGGGCGCAGCCGGGCCTTCGCGAGCGCGCCCGCCACCACGGCCTGCACCTTGGCCCAGATCTCGGTGGCGTCGTGCTCCACCCAGCCCGGCTTGGGGAAGATCTGGCGGTGCTCGCGCTGGTCGAGCGCCACGATCGACCCGTCGGAGTCGAAGACGATGCAGCGGCTGGAGGTCGTTCCCTGGTCGATGGCGGCCACGTATCGGGTCGCCGTGCCGGACGTATCGGTCATGACCGCCTCACTTGAACGCGACGTTGTAGATGAGACCGGACAGGGCGCCGCCGATCAGCGGACCGGCCACCGGGATCCAGGCGTACGCCCAGTCGGAGGTGCCCTTGAACGGGATCGGCAGGAGGGAGTGGACGATGCGCGGCCCGAGGTCGCGGGCCGGGTTGATGGCGTAGCCGGTGGGGCCGCCCAGGGAGAGGCCGATGCCGGTCACGAGCAGCGCCACGATCAGGGTGCCGGTGCCGGTCTCGCCGAGGCCCTTGCTGAGACCGAAGGCCAGGATCGGCAGGACGAGCCCCATGGTGGCGATGGCCTCCGTCATCAGGTTCTGCCACCAGACGCGGATCTCGGGGACGGTGGAGAAGACGGCGAGCGTGGGCTGGCGGGTCTCCTCGGCGCGGTTCGCCGCGAACTGGCCGTAGTACACCAGCCAGCACAGGACCGCGCCCAGCATCGCGCCGATGATCTGCCCGGCGAGGTAGACCGGCACCTGGCTCCACTTGCCCGAGCTGATGGCGACGCCGAAGGTGACGGCCGGGTTCAGCTGCCCGCCGGACAGCGGGCCCGCGGTGTACGCGCCGGCCAGGACCGCGAGGCCCCACCCGAATGAGATCACGATCCACCCGGATGCCCGAGCCTTCGAGTGGTGCAGGAGCACCCCTGCCACCACGCCGGCGCCGAACAGGATCAGGATCGCCGTTCCGATGATCTCGCCGACAAAGACGTCTCCGTTGGAATACATGACGGCTCCTTCGTGCGGGCGCACGTGTCGGGCATGCGCCGCCAGAGAATGGCGCACGGAGACGCGGGTACGGAGGTCCCGCCTCGCGCCCGGCCTCCGCGCCACCCGGAAGTGTTGTCCCGGGGTGATGGAGCGTCAAGGTATCGGACAGATCACCTGATTACGACCACCGACGAGCCGTGCCCGAACAGGCCCTGGTTCGCCGTCACCCCGACGCGGGCCCCAGCGACCTGCCGGGGCCCCGACAGGCCGCGCACCTGCCAGGTCAGCTCGCACACCTGGGCGAGCGCCTGGGCGGGCACGGCCTCCCCGAAGGAGGAGAGCCCGCCGCTGGGATTGACCGGAATCCGCCCCCCGAGCGCCGTGGCCCCGTCGCGCAGCAGCTTCACCGCCCCGCCCGGCGGGCACAGGCCCAGGTCCTCGTACCAGTCCAGCTCCAGCGCGGTCGACAGGTCGTACACCTCCGCCAGGTCCAGGTCCTCGGGACCGATGCCGGCCTCCTCGTAAGCGGCGCGGACGACGGCCGACCGGAAGCCCGCGGCCGGCTCCGGGGGCGCGACGGCGAGGGCGGAGTCGGTGGCGATGTCCGGGAGATCGGGCACCGTGCGCGGGTAGACCGGGGTGACGGTGGAGACCGCGCGGATCCGCACCGGGTCCGCCGTGGCGCGGCGCCGGGCGAAGTCCAGGCTGGACAGGACGACGGCGGCGCCCCCGTCGGAGGTGGCGCAGACGTCCAGCAGCCGCAGCGGGTCGGCGACGACCGGGGAGGCCGCCACCTGGGCGGCGGTGACCGGCGTCCGGTAGCGGGCGAGCGGGTTGGCGGCGCCGGCCGCCGCGTTCTTCACCTTGACCCGGGCGAAGTCCTCGGGCGTGTCGCCGTGCAGCGCCATGCGGCGGCGTGCGTACAGCCCGAAGTACGTCGGGTTGGTGGCCCCCAGCACACGGAAGCGCAGCCAGTCCGGGTCGTCGGGCCGGTCGCCCCCGGCGGGCGCGAAGAAGCCCTTGGGGGCCGCGTCCGCGCCCACGACCAGAGCGGTGTCCACCAGGCCGGCGAGGATGTGCGCCCGGGCGGTGTCGAGGGCCTGCGCCCCGGAGGCGCACGCGGCGTAGACGCTGGCCACCCGGGCGCCCTGCCAGCCCAGCGCCTGGGCGAAGGCCGCCCCGGCGACGTGACCGGGGTAGCCGCCGCGCACGGTGTCCGCGCCGACGACCAGCCCGACGTCGCGCCAGTCCAGTCCGGCGTCGGCGAGCGCGGCGCGCGCCGCCGCGACCCCGTAGCGCGTGAAGGGCCGGCCCCACTTGCCCCAGGGGTGCATCCCGACGCCGAGCACGGCCACATCGCGGCTCATCGTCCGCCTCCCACGGGACGCCAGTGCCAGGTGGTCCAGACGTGCTCCGCGTCCTCGTGCAGCACGCCGGGCACCAGCTCCACCTCCATGCCGACGGCCAGGTCGGCCACGCCCGTCCCGGGCGCGGCCTGCCCGAGCACGATCATCCGCTCCGCCGTCAGCTCCACCGCCACCAGCGCGTAGGGCTCCCAGGGGCGCGCGGGGTCGGACACGTACGGGGCGGGCGGGCGGTAGCGGGCGTCGGTGTACGACCAGACCCGGCCCCGCCGCGACAGCGGGACCTCCTCCAGGTCCCCTTCGGCGCCGTCGCAGGCCGGGTTGCGGCAGGCGTGGTCCTCGCGCGGGAAGAACACCGCGCCGCAGCCGCGGCAGCGGGTGCCGATCAGCCGGAAGCCGCCGCCTTCCGCCGGGTCCTGCGTGAACCAGCCCGCCACCACGGGTTTCCGCGACCGCGTCACGTCCGGCCCCCTCCCCCTCGTCTCTGACGGACCGTCAGAAGTCTGCCACGGGTGGGCCGTACCGCGGAACGGGATGGACGCTGTCGGTGCCGGGTGCTAAGTTCTTCTCGTATCGAGAAATACTCGAAGTGAGAACAACCAGTGGGAGTGGCGCACGATGACTGACCGGCAGGGTGAGGACGCGTTCCTGGCCGCCTACGACCCGCGCGCCTTCGAGCCGATCGCCGTGACCGTCGACGTCGTCGCCCTGACCCTTCGTCAAGGCGCCCTGCACGTGCTGCTGGTGCGCCGCGGCGGCCGGCCGTACGAGGGCGCCTGGGCGCTGCCCGGCGGATTCGTCCAGGCCGGCCGCGAGTCCCTGGACGAGGCGGCGGCCCGCGAACTGGCCGAGGAGACCGGGCTCGACGCGGCCCGCGGCCTCGGCCGCGTCCACCTCGAACAGCTCGGCTCCTACGGCCGCCCCGACCGCGACCCGCGCATGCACGTCGTCTCCGTCGCCTACCTCGCCTTCGCCCCGGACCTCCCCGAGGCGCGGGCCGGCAGCGACGCCGCGGCGGCCGAATGGGTGCCCGTCGAGGCGGTCGCGCCGCAGGGGAACCCGGACGCCGCCACCGCGCGTCCCATGGAGCAGGACCGGCCGGCCGGGATCCACGGGGGTGGTTCCGGCCGCCGGTCCGGCGAGGCACCCGGCGACGGCGCCGGCCAGGGTGCCGGTCCCGACGCAGGCTTCGACGCCGGCCGCGGTGCCGGCCTCGCCTTCGACCACGGCACGATCCTCGCCGAAGGCCTCGACCGGGCCCGCGCCAAGATCGAGTACACCCCGCTGGCCGCCGCCTTCCTCGGCGAGGAGTTCACCATCACCGAGCTCCGCTCGGTCTACGAGGCGGTCTGGGGCCGCACCCTGCACGCCGGGAACTTCCACCGCAAGGTCCTGTCGGTGCCCGGCTTCGTCGAGTCCACCGGCACCACCGCGGGCCGCGGCGGCTCCAAGGGCGGACCCCGCGCCCGCCTCTACCGCGCCGGCGACGCCCGCCTCCTCCACCCCGCACTGCTCCGCCCCGACCGTGAGGACAGTGTCCGATGACCGCCACGACCCGTCCCGCGACCGCGCCGTACCGCGTCCGTACCTTCGACGAGGCCCTGGCCGCCCTCGGCCGGCCCTTCCCGGCCGGCGCCGGCGAGGCCGCCCGCCACTACCGCCGGCTCGCCCGTCTCCTCCACCCCGACACCGCCCCGCCCGGCCGCGCGGACGAGGCCGAGGCGGCCTTCGTCCGGCTCACCGCCCTCTGGCGGCGGCACACGGGCGACGGCCCGTCCCTCACCACCACCCGCGGCGTGTACCCGCTGGGGCCCGTCCTCGCCGAGGGCGACCTCGCCGTGCTGCGCGCCGCCGGGCCCGGCACCGTACTGAAGATCCCGCGGCGGCCCGCCGACAACGACCTGATGGAGCGTGAGGCCGAAATCCTCACCCGGCTGCACACCGTCGCCGACGCCCGGCACCGCGCCTACGCACCCCGCCTCGCCGAGTCCTTCCGCCACCGCGGCCCCGACGGCGCCGAACGCCGTGTCAACGCGTTGCAGCGGCTGCGCGGGTTCCACACCCTCGCCGAGGTCCGCGCGCTGCACCCCGGCGGCCTCGACCCGCGCGACGCCGCGTGGATGTGGCGCCGCCTGCTGGTCGCCCTCGGCTGGGCGCACCGCGCCGGCGTCGTCCACGGCGCCGTGCTGCCCGAGCACGTCCTCATCCTCCCCGCACAGCACGGCCTCGTGCTGGTCGACTGGTGCTACGCCACCGCCCGCGGCGCGAAGGTCCCCGCCCTCGTGGAGCGGCACCGCGCCCTCTACCCGCCCGAGGTCACCGGCCGCCGTCCCGCCACCGAGGCCACCGACATCCACCTCGCCTCGCGCTGCGTCGAGCAACTGATGGGGGACCGCGCGCCGCGTCCGCTGAGCGCCTTCCTCCGCGGCTGCACCCTGCCGGCCGAAGCCCGCCGCCCGCACGACGCCTGGCGGCTGCTCGCGGAGCTCGACGACGTCCTGGAACGCCTCTACGGCCCGCGCACCTTCCGCCCGTTCACCATGCCGGGCACCGACGCCTGACGCCTGACATCCGACACCTGACGCCTGACATCCGACACCTGACGCCAAGGGGGAACCACCATGGGCAGCGGAAGCTGGTCCACCAACGTCTACGACGCCGCCGCGCGCTACCGCGCCGCCAGCGGCGCCGGCGCCTTCGCCTACAGCGACCACGTCACCTCGTCCGCACCGCGCGGCTCCTGGACCGCGCACCCCTCGCTAGACCCCAAGGACGTCGGCGTCCGCGAGAGCCGCGACTCCGACGAGCACCCCACCTCGCTCGCCATCGCCGTCCTGTTCGACGTCACCGGCTCCATGCGCACCGTCCCCCAGGTCCTGCAGACCAAGCTCCCCGAGCTCTTCGGCCTGCTCCTGCGCAAGGGCTACACCGAGCACCCGCAGATCCTCTTCGGCGCCGTCGGCGACGCGACCTGCGACCGGGTCCCGCTCCAGCTCGGGCAGTTCGAGTCCGACAACCGCATGGACGACGACCTCGGCAACATCCTGCTCGAGGGCGGGGGCGGCGGCCAGATGACCGAGTCCTACGAGCTCGCCATGTACGCGATGGCCCGGCACACCTCGCTCGACTGCCACGACAAGCGCGGCCGCCGCGGCTACCTCTTCCTGATCGGCGACGAACTGCCCTACGGCAAGGTCAAGGCCCGCGAGGTGCGCGAGGTCCTCGGCGACGACCTCGCCGAGGACATCCCCGTCACGCGGATCGTCGCCGAGCTCAAGCAGAAGTTCGACGTCTACTACATCCTCCCGGCGGGCTCCTCCTACGTCGGCAACACCGAGGTCCTCGGGACCTGGCGCAAGCTGCTCGGGCAGAACGTCATCGAGCTCGACGACCTCGACGCCGTCTGCGAGACCATCGCCCTCACCATCGGGCTCGGCGAGGAGGCCATCGACCTCGCCGAGGGCCTCGACGACCTCGCCGACCTCGGTTCCACCGCCACCGGCACCGTCGGCAAGGCCCTCGCGGCCCTCGACCGCGAGCGCGCGGCCGTCGCGGTGACGGACACGCCCCTGATCGACGCGGACGACACCGCGACCGGCACCACCCGCCTGTAGGCCCGCCCCCGACCCGGAGGACCCCGTGCACACCATCGTCGTCGACCTCGGCTACGGCGACGCCGGCAAGGGCACCGTCGTGGACCGGCTCTGCGCGAGCGGACCGGTCCGCGCGGTGGTCCGCTTCAACGGCGGAGCCCAGGCGGCGCACAACGTCGTCACCACCGACGGACGCCACCACACCTTCGCCCAGTTCGGCTCCGGCACCCTCCAGGGCGTCCCCACCATCCTGTCCCGCCTCATGCTGGTGGACCCCCTCGCGCTGGCCGCCGAGGCCGACCACCTCGCCGCCCTCGGCGTCCCCGCGCCGTACGCCCTGCTCAGCGTCGACCGGGCGGCGCGCCTGACCACCCCGTACCACGCCGCCGCCAACCGGCTGCGGGAGCAGGCACGGGGCGCGGCCCGCCACGGCTCCTGCGGCATGGGCATCGGGGAGACCGCCGCCTACGCCCTCGCCCACCCCGAGGACGCCCCCACCGCCGGTGACTGCACCTCACGCCCCCGGCTGCTGCGCAAGCTCCGCCTGCTGCGCGACCGCCTGGCCGACGAGTTCGGCCGGCGGCTGCCCGCACCACCGCCCGAGGACTGCGCCGACGCCTTCACGGCCTTCGCCCGTGCCGTCACCCTCACCGGCGACGGCCACCTCGCCCGCGTCCTTCACGAGGGCCCGGTCGTCCTCGAGGGCGCCCAGGGCGTGCTCCTGGACGAGTGGCACGGCTTCCACCCCTACACCACGTGGTCCACGACCACGTTCGCGGGCGCCGAGACCCTGCTCGCCGAAGCCGGCAGTGAGGCCCGCCGGCTCGGCGTCGTACGGACGTACACCACCCGGCACGGACCCGGTCCGCACGTCACGGAGGACCCCGAACTCGCCCCGCTGCTGCCCGAACCGCACAACGGCCACGGCCCCTGGCAGGGCGCCTTCCGCACCGGCCACTTCGACGGCGTCGCCCACCGCTACGCCGTCGATGCCTGCGGCGGTGTGGACGCGCTCGCCCTCACCCACCTCGACGCGCCCCGCCGCTGCCCGCAGCTGCGGCTGGTCCGCGCGTACGACACCGTGGGGACGCAGCTGCCCACCGCCCCGCCCGGGGACCTCGGCCGCCGGGCCGCCCTCACCGAGCGGCTGCTGAAGGCCCGGCCGGCCCGCTGGGACGTGCCCGGCCCCGATCCGGCCGTGTGGTCGGAGGCGGTCGGCGAGGTGCTCGGCGCGCCGGTGGTCCTGGAGTCCCACGGCCCGACGGCCGCCGACAAGCGGGAGGTTCAGCGCAGGATCCCGGCCTGCCGCGCGGCCGTGATCCAGGAGGGGAACTCCGAGAGGATCCGGTCGTAGAGCTCCGCGTCCGGCACGGTGGCGATGTCGTCCACGGCGAAGAACCCGACGTTGTCGACCCGCCGGCCGGGCAGGGTGTCGAAGCGCTCCAGCACCCCGTAGTTGGCCCGGCCCAGACCGACGAACTGCCAGAACACCGGCTCCTCCACCGCCTCCCGCAGCTGCTGCTCGATCTGGGCGTTGCGGTAGACGCCGCCGTCGGAGAAGAACAGCACGAGCGTCGGCACCGCCGTCGGGTACGCCCGCACGAAGCCCCGCACCTCGGCGATGACCTTCTGCTCCTCGTTCTGGATGCCGACGAACCGCATGTCGACCTGTCCCGGCTGCAGCCCGTGCCGGGGCTTCTTGGGACGGCCGAACAGGCTCAGCTCGCCCACCCGCACGTGCAGCCGCAGCCACAGCGGCAGTTCGGCGATCCGCAGGTCCGGCAGCCGCGCGGGATGCGAGGCGAAGGTCCACGCCTGCATGTCGCCGTCGTCGTCGAGCTGCGCCGCGACCGCCGCCATGCGCTCGACCACGTCGGCGACCACCCCGCGCGCGTACAGGCCGCTCATCGAACCCGAGGCGTCCAGCACGAGGATCACGCGCGCCACCACACCCGCCGCGCCGTGCTTGCGCAGGCTGACGGCGACCTGTTCCTTGCGCAGGCTCAGCCGCTCGCGCATGTCGGGAGGCAGATGTTCCTCGCCCTTGGTGAGCCGGGTGGCCGACGGCGCGGCAGGGGTCGCGTGGAAGACCGGTGGCGGCGGAGGAGGGGGCACCGTCACGGGCAGCGCGGGCCGTGGGTACGGCGCAGGGGGAGGCGGCGGTGGCGCGGCCGGGGCGGACGGCGCCGCGGGCGGCTGCGGCGCGTCGACGGCGATCCCGAAGTCCGTGGCCAGCCCGGCCAGTCCGGAGTTCCAGCCCTGCCCGACGGCACGGAACTTCCAGACCCCGTTGCGCCGGTACAGCTCACCGCCGAGGAACGCGGTCTCCGTCGTCGCGCCCATGTCGAACCGCGCGATCTCGGCCCCGTTGCGCGCGTCCAGCAGCCGCAGCCGCAACCCCGGGACCTGGCCGAAGGTGCCGCCGTCCGCGGAGGCGCAGAGCACGATCCGCTCGACCGCCGGCTCCACGCGGGCCAGGTCGACGTCGAGCGTGTCCGAGGCCTGCCCGGGCCCGGCCTGCTTGCCCGCGTGCCGCACGGCGCCGGAGGCGTGCGCGGGCTGGTTGTAGAAGACGAAGTCGGCGTCCGAACGCACCCGCCCGTCGCCGGTCAGCAGCAGTGCCGAGGCGTCGACATCGGGCACGCCGGGGCCCGCGCTCCAGTCGAGCACGGCCCGCACGGCGGGCACGGGCACGGGCAGATTGGCGCCTTTTCCGAGGGATTCGGGTGTCACGGACGCCAGTGTGCCCTCTCACCCACCACGACGGACAGGGCTCCGCACGACCTCCGTGCCCCGGCGGGCCGTACGGATCCGGCCGGTTCCCCAGGCGCGGTCCGCTACAGTCCGCGCGTGACCACTCGTCAGAAGGACAGCCACTGCACCTACTGCGGTGCGGAGTTCGCCCCCGACGCGGGTTGGCCGCGCACCTGTGCGGCCTGCGGTGGCGTCACGTACCGCAATCCGCTTCCCGTCGCCATCGCCCTGCTGCCCGTGCGCACCCCCGGGGGCACCGGTCTGCTCCTCGTGCGCCGGTCCATCGAGCCGCGGCGCGGACTGCTCGCCCTGCCCGGCGGCTTCGTGGACCTCGGCGAGACGTGGCAGGAGGCCGTCGTCCGCGAACTCGAGGAGGAGACCGGCATCAAGGCCGCCGCCGGCGACGTACGGCTGGCGGACGCCCTCAGCGGCGACACCGGGCACCTGCTGGTCTTCGGCCTCCTGCCGGAGCGCACCGCCGAGGACCTCCCGCCCGCCGTCGCCACCGACGAGACCGACGGCCGGGAGATCCTCCTCGCCCCGGCGGAGCTGGCGTTCCCGCTGCACACCGAGGCGGCGCGCAACTGGTTCGGCGGCCGCTACTGACGCGCCGGCCGAACGGCCGCTAAAAGGCGGCGCCGCGCACCCGCACCCGGTACCCCACCTCGTCGTGCTCCTCGCGCACCACGACGACCTCGCCGTCCGATACCCGTGACGTGAAGCGCTCCACCCGCGGTTCGGCCCAGCCGTCCCCGGCGTCGGTGACCAGCGTGCCGCCCCCGTCGCGCCCGGGCGCCGGCGCCCACACCTCCAGGGTCACCGTGCCGTCCTCCTCCGCCACCGGCACCACGGCACCGGCCCTGGCCAGCACCGGGACGCGCTCCTGCGGCGCGGGCAACAGCACCTGCCCGGGCCCCTGGTACGCCTCCCCGGTCACGGTGTCATACCACAGGCCCCGCGGCAGCCGTACCGCCCGTTCCGTCGCCCCCTGCTCCAGCACCGGAGCCACCAGCAGCGCGTCCCCCAGCAGGAAGGCGTCGCCGCAGGCACGCAGCTTGCGGTCCTCCGGGTCGCCCCACCACACCGGCCGCACATAGGGCGCGCCCGAACGCCGCGCGGTGTGCGCCAGCGTGTACAGGTACGGCATCAGCCGCTCCCGCTCGCGCATCGCCGCCCCGGCCGCCTCCAGCACCTTCGGCCCGAACCGCCACGGCTCGCGGTGCCCGGCGTCGATCGCCGAGTGCGTACGGAAGAACGGGAAGTACGCGGCCATCTGGAACCAGCGCAGATACAGCTCCGGAGACGGGCTCCCGGTGAACCCGCCCACGTCCGGCCCCGAGTACGGCACCCCGCACAGGCCCAGCCCCAGCACCAGCGACAACGAGGAGCGCAGCCCGGGCCAGCCCGTCGACACGTCGCCCGACCAGGTGCCGCCGTACCGCTGCATGCCCGCCCAGCCGGAGCGGGAGAACAGGAACGGCCGGGAGTCGGGGCGCAGTTCGCGCAGCCCCTCGTGCCCGGCCCGGGCCATGGTCAGCCCGTACACGTTGTGGGCCTCGCGGTGGTCGCCGCCGCGGCCCTCCAGGGCGTGCCGGGCGGAGCGGGGCAGAGTGGTGTCGCCGAACGCGGCGAAGGACACCGGCTCGTTCATGTCGTGCCACACCCCGGCGAAGCCCTGGGTGAGCCGTTCCGCGTAGAGCCCGCCCCACCATGTGCGCACCCGCGGGTCGGTGAAGTCGGGGAAGAGCGCGTCGCCCGGCCACACCACGCCGCGTACCGGGTCTCCCTGCGCGTCCCGTACGAAGGCCTCGGCCGCGACCCCGCTGTCGTGCACCGCGTTGCCCGGCTCCAGCTTGACCGCTGGGTCGACGATCGACACCAGGCGCACCCCGTGCCCACGCAACTCCTCGGCGAGCGCGGGCAGGTCGGGGAAGCGCTCGCGGTCGACGGTGAAGACCCGGTGGCCGTCGTAGTGGTCGATGTCCAGGTGCAGCGCGGAGAGCGGCAGCTCCCGTTCGCGGTAACCCGCCGCGACCCGCCGCACCTCCGCCGCCGTGCCGAAGCCCCAGCGCGAGTGCTGGTACCCCAGCGCCCAGCGCGGCGGCAGCGCCGGCCGGCCGGTCAGCGCGGTCCAGGAGGCGAGGATCCGCGCGGGCGTGCCGGGGATCACCCAGTAGCGCAGCGGGCCGCCGTCCATGCGCGTCTCGCAGCCGCCGGGGCGGTCGTGGCCGGAACCCGCGCCCTCCTCGCCGTCGCGCAGGGTCACCCGGCCGTCCCAGGTGTTGTCGTGGAAGACCAGATGGCTGCCCGCGTCGGCGACGACGAGTTGCAGCGGCATGGTGATGTACAGCGGATCGGTCTGCGGCTCGAAGGCGCCGCCGGGGTCGGTGTTCCACAGCCGGTACGTGCCCTCGCCCAGCCGCGGCCCCGAGGCCCGCCCGCCGAGCCCGAACACGGCCGCGTCCGCCGCCGTCTCCGAGCGCTGCACCCAGCGGGGCTGCGCGCCCTCCGCCGTGTTCACCGGGTCCCACCAGCGCGGTGGCAGGTCACGCCGCAGCAGCAGGCCGCCGGGTGTGCGGAACTCCACCGCCCCGTGCCGGGAGACCAGGACCGTGATCCGCTCCGACACCACCCGCCAGCCGTCCTTGTCGGGCTCGATGACGGCCCGTGTGTCGGCGTCGGGGCAGCCGCCGTCCAGCGCGTACGAGGGCTCCGGCTCGGCACCGTCCCAGCCGCAGAACACCGCGCCGCCGGCCGCGACCCGCACCCGCAGGGTCGAGCGGGCGAAGCGGACCAGTCCACCGCCCGGCAGCGGGTCCGCGCCCTCGGCGGGTCCCGGCACCCGCGCCCGCTCCGGTCCCCGCCGCGGGAGGTCCCGCGCGTCCGTACGTTGCCGGCGCCATGCCGCGCGCACCGCCCTCAGCCCGTTCGCCGATCCGACCTGCCGTACCTGTCGCACCAGGTCCCGAGCATCCATAAAGCCCACCCTTTCACCGTTCCCGCCCGCCCCGCCGCCGGCCGGCCGCCTTCCATCTGGCGGCCGGGCACATGCTTCCACCCCCGAATGTGTGGGGTGTGCCCTGGCGCCGGAGACGATCACGTGGCATCGTCCTGCCCATCCGCGACCGGGGACATTCCGCCCGGCCGGGGTCCAGCCGCACATCACGCAGCGTCGCGTACCGTCCGGGAGCCGCCCCATGAGCACCACACCTGAGTCCACCGCCGACCCGGCGACCGAGCGGCCCCTGTGGCAGCCCGGCCCGGACCGCGTCTCCGGTGCCCAGGTGACGCGCTTCCAGGCCTGGGCCGCCGGGCACCACGGCGCGCCCGCCCCCGACACCGCCGACCCCGTCGCCGGCTACCAGGCGCTGCACGCCTGGTCGGTGCGCGAGCCCGAGACCTTCTGGCGCTCCGTCGTCGAGTGGTTCGACGTGCGCTTCTCCACGCCGTACGAGACCGTCCTCGCCGACGCCTCCATGCCCGGCGCAAAGTGGTTCCCCGGGGCCACCCTCAACTACGCCGAGCACGCGCTGCGTCCCGCCGGCGACGTGGCGCGGGCCGATGAACCCGCCCTGCTCCACCTCGACGAGCGGCACGAGATCGGCGCCACCAGCTGGGCCGGTCTGCGCCGCCAGGTCGCCTCCCTCGCCCACGAGCTGCGCGCCCTCGGGGTCCGTCCCGGCGACCGGGTCAGCGGCTACCTGCCCAACGTCCCCCAGGCCGTCGTCGCCCTGCTGGCCACCGCCGCCGTCGGCGGCGTGTGGACCTCCTGCGCCCCGGACTTCGGCTCCCGCAGCGTGCTGGACCGCTTCCAGCAGGTCGAGCCCGTCGTCCTGTTCACCGTCGACGGCTACCGCTACGACGGCAAGGAGCACGACCGCACCGGCGTCGTCGCCGAACTGCGCGCCGAACTGCCCTCGCTGCGCGCCGTCGTGCACATCCCGCTGCTGGGCACGCCCGCCCCCGAGGGCGCCCTGGAGTGGGAGTCCCTGGTCTCCGGCGATCCCGAGCCGGTCTACGAGCAGGTCCCCTTCGACCATCCGCTGTGGGTGCTCTACTCCTCCGGCACCACCGGCCTGCCCAAGGCCATCGTCCAGTCCCAGGGCGGCATCCTGCTGGAGCACCTCAAGCAGACCGGCCTCCACCTCGACCTCGGGCCGCGGGACCGGTTCTTCTGGTACACCTCCACCGGCTGGATGATGTGGAACTTCCTCGTCGGCGGGCTGCTGGCGGGTTCCACGATCGTGCTCTACGACGGCAGCCCCGGCTTCCCCGACACCGGCGCCCAGTGGGGCGTGGCCGAGCGCACCGGCACCACCGTGTTCGGCACCTCCGCCGCGTACGTCATCGCCTGCCGCAAGGCCGGCGTCCGCCCCGGCCGCGACCACGACCTGTCCGCCGTCACCTGCGTGGCCACCACCGGCTCCCCACTCCCGCCGGACGGCTTCCGCTGGATCCACGACGAGGTCAAGGAGGACCTGTGGATCGCCTCCGTCAGCGGCGGCACCGACGTGTGCAGCTGCTTCGCGGGCGGCGTCCCCACCCTCCCGGTGTACATCGGCGAGCTCCAGGCCCCCTGCCTGGGCACCGACCTGCAGGCCTGGGACCCGTACGGCAAGCCCGTCACCGACGAGGTGGGCGAGCTGGTCGTCACCAACCCCATGCCGTCGATGCCCGTCCACTTCTGGAACGACCCCGACGGCAGCCGTTACCACGACAGCTACTTCGAGATGTTCCCCGGCGTCTGGCGGCACGGCGACTGGATCACCCTGACCTCGCGCGGCACGGTGGTCATCCACGGCCGTTCCGACTCCACCCTCAACCGCCAGGGCGTCCGCATGGGCTCGGCCGACATCTACGAGGCCGTCGAACGGCTCCCGGAGATCCGCGAATCGCTCGTCATCGGCGTCGAGGAGCCCGACGGGGGTTACTGGATGCCCCTGTTCGTGCAGCTCGCCGAGGGCGCGGTGCTCGACGACGCCCTCCGCGACAAGGTCAGGCGCACCATCCGCGAGCAGCTCTCCCCCCGCCACGTCCCCGACGAGATCATCCCGGTCCCCGGCATCCCGCACACCCTCACCGGCAAGCGCATCGAGGTCCCGGTGAAGAAGCTGCTGCAGGGGACGCCGATGGACAGGGCCGTCAACCCGGGCTCCGTCGACAACGTGGAGCTGCTCCGGTTCTACGAGGAGCTGGCCCGCACCCGCGGCTGAGCGCCCGGAGGGGGGAGGGGCGGGCCCGTGCCCGCCTCACCCCCCGTACGTCGCGCCGAACTCGCCCAGCACGTCCGCGAAGTCGGCGGCCAGGGCACCCGCCTCCGCGGGTTCCAGACCCGCGGTCGTGATGCGTACGCCCGGCCCCGCGGCGAGCCGGAACCTCGCCCCGGCGGCCACCCACCACCCTCGCGAGCGCAGGCCGTTGACCACCGCCGCCTCGTCCCGCACCGGCACCCACACGTTCAGCCCGCTCGCGCCGTGCGCCGCGATCCCACACGCACCCAGTTCCGCCACGAGTGCCTCGCGCCGCTGCGCGTACGCGTCCCGGGCGGCGTCCACCAGCAGCCGCGCCGCGGGGTCCGTCATCAGCCGCGCGGCCATCGCCTGCAGCACATGACTGATCCACCCCGAGGTGAGCAGCAGGCGCCCGTCGTGCCGCGCCAGGGTCGTCGGATCGCAGGCGAGCGCCGCCCACCGCAGGTCCGTGCCCAGGTACTTGGTGACCGTACGCACCTGCGCCCAGCGCGGCAGCCCCCCTGAGGCGAGGCTGTGCAGCGGCACGCCCGCGACCTCCGCGGCGTGGTCGTTCTCGACCACGAGCACGTCGGGCGCCTCCCGCAGCACGCCGAGCAGCGCGTCCCGTCGCTCGGGCGAGAAGGCCCCTCCGTACGGGTTCTGGGAACGCGGACTGCACACCACCGCGCGGGCCCCGGCCCGCAGCGCGTCGCGCAGCGCGTCGGGCCGCATGCCCTTGTCGTCCACCGCGACCGGCACCATGCGCAGTCCCAGCGCGGGCACCAGGTCGAGCAGATGGTGGTAGCCCGGGTCCTCCATCGCCACCGCGTCGCCCGGCCGCAGTTCGACGGAGAGCAGCCGCCCCACGCAGTCGAGCGCGCTGTGCGCGAAGGTCACGTCGTCCGCCGGCACCCCGTCGCGGTCGAACCACGCGCGGGTCGGCTCCTCCAGCTCGGGCAGCCGCGGAGCCGAGCGGTGCGAACGCGCCCCGGGCGTCACCCGCACCGACGGCGGCAGCTCCGGCAGGAACGCCGGGTCCGGGTGGCCGCCCGCCAGGTCCCGCAGCCCGGCCGGCACCTTCGGCGGTCTCCTGGACGCCACCGACGGCGCCTGCGCGACGACGGTGCCGCCGCGCCCGCGCGTGACGACGATCCCGCGCTGCCGCAGCTCCTTGTAGGCGGTCGCCACCGTGCCCGGGCTCACTCCCAGGCGGTCGGCCAGCGTCCGCACCGGCGGGAGCGCGGCCCCGGGGGGCAACGTCCCCTCGGCCACGCCCCGTTCGACGGACGCGGCAATGCCCTTGGCGCTCGTGCCGCTGATCGCATATTGTGCTGCCACATTCGCAAGTCTGTATCAATACAAACTTCGGGTCAAGGGGGCAGTGCATGCGATTCCCTCGCAGCCGCAGCGACATCGAGCAGCTCGTACCGGGCGGCCGCGACGGCCGCCGCATGCTGTTGGTGAGCCTCACCGACAAGGCCGGATCCGGCCTCTGGTACGGCACTTCGGCGCTCTACTACACCTACGTGGCCGGACTCGCCCCGCACGAGATCGGCCTCCTGCTCGGCGTCGCCGGAGCCGTCGGCGTCGCGGGCACCCCCGTCGCGGGCCGCGTCGCCGACCACGTCCCGCTCACCCGGCTGCTCCCCGCCGTCCACGCGCTGCGCGCCGCGGCCGCCGTCGGCATCCTGTTCACCGGCACCCTCTGGCTGCTGCTCCCCATCGCCGCGCTCGGCAGCCTCGGCGACCGCTCCGCCTCGGTCCTCACCAAGCTGTACGCCGCCCGCGTCGCCGGTCCGGACCGCGTCCGCTACCAGGCACTCCAGCGCACCGTGGTGAACATCGGCTTCGGCATCGGCGGACTCGCCGCCGCCGTCGCCCTGGCCATCGGCACCGGCACCGCCTACCGCACCATGCTCGTCGGGGACGCCCTCTCCTTCGCCGGTGCCGCCCTGCTCGTCCTGCGCTGCGCCGAACCACCCTCGCCCGTACGCGTGGTGGCCACGGCCTCCACCGCCTCCGGCGGGCAACCGCCCCACAGCAAGGCCCCGGCCACCGGCCCCTGGCGCGACCGCGGCTACCTCGCGTACACCGCCACCGAGACCCTGCTGTTCCTCGACGACACGGCGCTCAACGTCGGCCTGCCCCTGTGGATCGCCACCGCGACCGTCGCGCCGCACAGCCTCGTCGCCCTGCTCTTCGTGCTCAACAACGTCCTCGTCGTGCTCTTCCAGGTCCGCCTCAGCCGCCTCGGCGACGAGCCCCGCAGGGCCGCCGCCTCGCTTCCGCTGCTCGGCGTCGCCTTCCTCGTCGCGGGAGGCGCCATGGCCGTCTCGGCCGTGGACTCGGCGGGGATCGCCGTCGTCGCCCTCGTCGTCGCCGCCACGGCCTTCACCGCCGCGGAGATCGTCCACGCCGCGATCTCCTGGGAGCTGTCCCTCGCCCTCGCCCCCGGCCGGTCCCAGGGCGCCTACCTCGGCGTCCACGGCCTCGCGCAGTCGGCCCAGCGCTCGGCCGGCCCGGTACTGCTCACCTCCGCCGTCATGGCCGCGGGCCCGCTCGGCTGGCTGGGCCTCGGCGCCGGACTCGCCGCCGTCTCCGTCGGCCAGCGCACCCTCGTACGCCGCCGCCTGGACCGGCTGGACGCCCTGGAACGGCCCGGTGCCGCGGCCCCGCAGGCCCCAGCCGTCCCCAGCGGCACGGTCACTGTCAGTGGTGCCGATTACCGTGAGTGACAGTTGATCCGTCGTACCGAGGGGGAGCCGTCATGGCACACACCAAGCACCGCAAGCAGAGCAGCCGCCCCGCCCGCGGCGCCGCAAGGAGCGGCCGCCGCACCCTGCGACGCGAGTCGCCGACCACCGTCGCCGTCCTCACCGACCCCGCCGACTTCGCCGCCATGCGCGGCTACCGCAGCTTCACCTTCGACGACCACCCGACCTACCTCCGGCAGATCGAGGGCCTGCTGCGCTCCCTCGCCTCCCGCGGCGTCCACGTCCGCGTGGGCCCCTTCGACCCGGACGAGTACGCCGAGTACTGCGCCGGAACCGGTCACGACCCCGACAGCTCGCGCTCCCGCACGCGCTACGCCGCCGACGTCACCACGACCGGACCCACCGTCCCCTACACCGGACAGCCCCTGGCGCTCCTCGTCACCGAGCTGGAGTACGAGACGGGCCGACAGGCCACCTGGGAACGGGCCTCCGGCATCCTGGCCGACGCCGGCGACTGCTCCGGCTGCGGCGACGACCTCGCCCGCACCTCCTTCGACCGCGCCTCCCAGGCCCTGATGCGCCTTCTCGAAGCCGCCGGACCGGGCCACCACCACCTCGTCTGCAGCGTCCCCGCCGAGGACACCACGCTCCTCGCCGCCATGCACGCCCGCTGCGACGAGCAGGGCATGGTCCACCTCGTCGAGGCCGAGGCCCTGGTCTGCTGCACGGTCCTGGCCGCGGGCTTCGCCGAGGACAGCCCCGGAGGCCTCGTCCTGCGCAGCGGCGCGGGCACCGGACAGCCCCCGCCGGACCGACCGGACGAAGTCCGCGGCTGGACCCTGCGCGACGGCTGGCTCCAGCCCCTCACCGAGGCCCAGGTCTTCAACGCCTACTGCACCGACGCCGAGTCCGGCGACCCCGTACCCCCGGAGCCCGGGGTCGTCCACCGCCCCGGGTTCGTCCTCCCGCCACCGGAGGACGACTGAGCACGCCGGTGCGGGGGAACGCCGAGGGGCGCCCCACCACCGGTGGGACGCCCCTGGCGAGGACGGGAAGCGATCACTCCCCGGACAGCACCGCCTGCGCCGCGCGCCGCGCCTCATCGGCCGTGTCCGTCGCCCGGGCGGCCGCCGCCGCCCGCTCGCACTGCGCCAGGGTGTACTTCGCCAGCGTCGCCCGCACGTAGGGGAGCGACGCCGCGCCCATCGACAGGCTCGTCACACCCAGACCCGTCAGCACGCACGCCAGCAGCGGATCGGAGGCCGCCTCACCGCACACACCGCAGCTCTTGCCCTCGGCCCGCGCGGCCTCGGCCGCCGCGGCCACCAGGTCCAGCAGCGCCGGCTGCCACGGATCCTGCAGCCGCGAGACCGAGCCGACCTGGCGGTCCGCCGCGAAGGTGTACTGCGCCAGGTCGTTCGTCCCCAGCGAGAGGAACTCGACCTCCTGCAGGATCGAACGCGCCCGCAGCGCCGCCGACGGGATCTCCACCATCGCGCCGAACTTCGCGTGCAGCCCGGCCTCCCGGCAGGCGTCCGCGAACGCCTTGGCGTCGACGCGGTCCGCCACCATGGGCGCCATCACCTCGAGGTACACCGGCAGGCCCTCCGCGGCCCTGGCGAGCGCCCGCAGCTGCGTGTGCAGCACATCGGGGTGCGCGAGCAGCGTCCGCAGACCGCGCACACCCAGCGCCGGGTTCGGCTCGTCCGCCGGGGTCAGGAACTCCAGAGGCTTGTCCGCCCCCGCGTCCAGCACCCGGACGACGACCCGCCCCTCGGGGAAGGCCTCCAGCACCTGCCGGTACGCCTCGACCTGCTTCTCCTCCGAGGGCGCGTTCTTCGAGTCGTCCAGGAAGAGGAACTCCGTACGGAACAGGCCCACGCCCTCCGCGCCCGCCTTCACGGCGGCCTCGACGTCCGCGGGACCGCCGACGTTGGCCAGCAGCGGCACCTTGTGCCCGTCCGAGGTGGCACCGGGACCGGAGGTCGCGGCGAGCGCAGCCCTGCGCTCCTCCGCGGCCTTCGCCAGCTCGGCCCGCCGGTCCTTGCCCGGGTCCACGTAGATGTCACCGGTGCTGCCGTCCACGGCGACGACGGTCCCCTCCGCCAGCTCCGTGGCACCCGGCAGCGCCACCACGGCGGGCACCCCCAGCGCACGCGCGAGGATCGCGCTGTGGCTGGTCGGCCCGCCCTCCTCGGTCACGAAGCCGAGCACCAGCGACGGGTCCAGCAGAGCGGTGTCGGCCGGTGCCAGGTCCCGCGCGATCAGCACGTACGGCTCGTCGCTGTCCGGGACACCCGGCATCGGCACCCCGAGCAGCCGCGCCACGATCCGGTTGCGCACGTCGTCCAGGTCCGCGACCCGGCCCGCCAGGTACTCGCCCGCGTTGGCGAGCAGCGCCCGGTAGGAGGCGAAGGCGTCGTAGACCGCCCGCTCCGCCGAGCTGCCCACCGCGATACGGCGTTCCACGTCGGCCATCAGCTCGGGGTCCTGCGCCATCAGCGCCTGGGCCTCCAGCACCGCCTGCGCCTCGCCGCCGGCCAGATTGCCGCGCGCGATCAGGTCGTTGGCCACCGCCTCGACCGCCTGACGCGCCCGGGCCTGCTCCCGCGGCGCCTCGTCCGCCGGAATCTGCTTGGCCGGGGGCTCGAGAACCGCGGTTCCCATGTGCCGTACCTCGCCGATCGCCACGCCGTGGCTGACACCGACGCCTCGCAGCGTTGTCTCCATCTCACCCGTCTCCGGTCGTCGCGGACGTTCGCGACCGCGTTTGCCTGTGTGTATGCGTCGGGAGTGGCCCTGCCGAAAAGGCTACGTCCAAGAGAAGAGCGTGGCCCCGGCGGTCACGTCTCCGTCCTCGACGAGACCGGTCAGCGCCTCGGCCGTCGCCTCCAGCGCCACCACGGGGCACACCGGGGACTTGCCGGCGGCCTCGACCGCCGCGGGGTCCCAGCGCACCATCTCCTGGCCGCGCACCACGGTGTCGCCCTTGTTGACCAGGACCTCGAAGCCCTCGCCGTTGAGCTGCACCGTGTCGATGCCGAGATGGGTCAGCACCCCGTGCCCGTCCCTGTCCACCACGACGAACGCGTGCGCGTGCAGCGACACGACCACACCGTCCACCGGCGAGACAGCCACCGACGGCTCACGCACGGGGTCGATCGCGGTGCCGGGCCCGACCATGGCACCCGAGAACACGGGGTCGGGCACCGCGGCCAGACCGATGACGTGCCCGGTCAGGGGCGACGAGACAGTCGTCATGATGAAGCCTCCAAGCAAGTGGTCCAGACCACTCAAGTCTGCCACCCCCATGAGGCGCGGCATGCCAGGGCGCCCCACGGCACCCCGGATTTGCTCCGACCGGGGTCCTCCAGTACTTTGGGTCGACCCCGCGACGAGAACGCCACGGAAACGTGCGCCCTCAGAGCGGTCGGGTAAATCCGACGGTAAGCATCTGCTAAAGTCGGGGAGCGCGAAAGCCGAAAGGCAGAAACGCAAAAGCAGGAAATTCCCACCGGCGGGAATCGGGCCCGAAAGAGTCTGATAAAGTCGGGAACGTCGAAAGGCGAAAGCCGGAAGACAAAAGCCCCGCTCCAGCAGGGGGCCGGAAACGAAGAGCGGAAACGCGAAACGGATCTGGTAAGGTTGGAGACAGCGAAGGGAAAGCCCGGAGGGGCCGGTGAAACGGTCTCGAAGGAAGCTTCCGTTCCTTGAGAACTCAACAGCGTGCCAAAAGTCAACGCCAGATATGTTGATACCCCGTCCATCCGTTCGGATGGTCGAGGTTCCTTTGAAGAAATACACAGCGAGGACGCTGGGCACGTCGGGATTATTCCTCCCGATGGTGCCGCTCTCGTGAAGACATTCACGGAGAGTTTGATCCTGGCTCAGGACGAACGCTGGCGGCGTGCTTAACACATGCAAGTCGAACGGTGAAGCCCTTCGGGGTGGATCAGTGGCGAACGGGTGAGTAACACGTG
>NZ_FZOF01000012.1 GCF_900188405.1 Actinacidiphila glaucinigra
CGATACGGAGGGGGCGGGGGAGTTGGGGGCACCCCCGGCCGAAGGCTGGGGGAGGGTGGGCGTTCTGGACGCTGACGTGTATTTGTTGTGCGGCATCCGGGGTCCGACCTGGACCGCCCGCCATGCACATAAATATGCGGTACAGAATGCCCAGCCCCAGAGGCCCCGACCCCGGCCCACCACGAACCGCGCGAGGCCCGCACCAACCCCGCCGGGCAATCGGGCGGGAGGGCGGGGAAACCCCCGACCGCAACCACAAACGGCCCGCACACGGCGACACGGGGTACCCCGGACCCTTCGGGAAGGCACTTGCCGAGTGGGCGGGAAACGCCTGGTTGGCGTACGGTGACAGGCTGCCCCGTTCGCCGGGGCGGCGCGCGCTGCGCGTGACGTACCGAAGAACAAGAAGGGGGTCCTGCGTGGCAGCGGTCCGGGACACGGAGATCGCGGTCGAGCAGACGCATCTGGACCGGGTGTACGACCGGCTCGAGGAGAAGATCCACGAGGCCGAGTTCCTGATGGACGACGCAGTCAAACGCGGCCAGGTCGGGACGCCGGGCGCGCTCGCGGAGCGCGACGCACAGGTTTTCCGGGCGGGGCTGCACCTGAACCGGCTGAACTCGGAGTTCGAGGACTTCCTCTTCGGCCGGATCGATCTGCTCCTGGGCGAGGACGGCAAGAAGGGCCCGGACGGTGCGTACACCTCCGTGGAGCCCGCCGAGGACGCGATCCGGCCCGACGGGACGGCGGCGATCGCCGAGACCCTGCACATCGGCCGGCTCGGCGTGCTGGACGCGGACTACGCGCCGCTGGTGATCGACTGGCGGGCCCCCGCGGCGGCGCCGTTCTACCGGGCGACCCCGGTCGCGCCCGGCCGGGTGGTGCGGCGGCGCGTCATCCGCTCCAAGGGCCGCAAGGTGCTGGGCGTCGAGGACGACCTGCTGCGCCCGGAGCTGACGACGGGTCTGCCCGTGGTGGGGGACGGCGCGCTCATGGCCGCGCTGGGCCAGGCGCGCAGCCACACGATGCGGGACATCGTCTCCAGCATCCAGGCCGAGCAGGACGAGGTGATCCGGGCGCCCGCGGCGTCGGTCACCGAGGTGGCCGGCGGGCCCGGCACGGGGAAGACGGCGGTGGCCCTGCACCGGGCGGCGTACCTGCTGTACCAGGACCGGCGCCGGTACGCGGGCGGGATCCTGGTGGTCAGCCCGACGCCGCTGCTGGTCGCGTACACCGAGGGCGTGCTGCCCTCGCTGGGCGAGGAGGGCCAGGTCGCGATCCGCGCCGTGGGCTCGCTCGTGGACGGCGCCGAGGCGACCACGTACGACGATCCGGCGGTCGCCCGGATCAAGGGCTCGCTGCGGATGCTGAAGGTGCTGCGGCGGGCCGCCCGAGGGGTGCTGGAGTACGGTGCCGGTTCGGCGCGGTGCCCGGACCGGCTGCGGGTGGTGGCGTTCGGACGGCGGCTGGAACTGGAGGCCGAGGAACTGTCCGGGATCCGGCACGCCGTGCTGGGCGGGACGACGCCGGTGAACCTGCTGCGGCCCCGGGCCCGCCGTCTGCTGCTGGACGCGCTGTGGCGCAAGGCCGGCCGCCGCTTCGACGATCCGGAGCTGGCCGCCGAGGAGCGGCAGGGCTTCGACGAGGACATCTCCACCGAGCAGGAGTTCGTGGACTTCCTGGCCGCCTGGTGGCCGGTGCTGACCCCGCGCGGGGTGCTGGCGGCGCTCTCCGACGAGAAGCGGCTGGGGCGCTGGTCGCGGCGGATCCTGTCGCCGCCCGAGGTGCGCCGGGTGGCGCGCTCGCTGCGCCGGCTGGACGTCGGGGGCAACGGCGCGTTGTCCGTGCACGACGTGGCGATGCTCGACGAGCTGGAGGCCCTGCTGGGCCCGCCGCCGAAGGTGCGCACCCGCGACGCGGACCCGCTGGACCAGCTGACCGGACTGGAGGAGGTCACCACCTTCGCCGACCGGATGGCGGGCGGTCGGCGCAGCCGGCAGGACCGGCTGGACGCGGAGCGCACCGAGTACGCGCACGTGATCGTCGACGAGGCGCAGGACCTCACCCCGATGCAGTGGCGCATGGTGGGCCGCCGCGGCCGTGCCGCGACCTGGACGGTGGTCGGCGACCCCGCGCAGAGCTCCTGGACCGACCCCGACGAGGCGGCCCTGGCCCGTGACGAGGCCCTGGGCACGCGTCCGCGCCGCCGCTTCACGCTCACCGTGAACTACCGCAACCCGGCCGAGATCGCCGACCTGGCGGCGAAGGTGCTGGCGCTGGCCATGCCGGGCAGCGAGGCGCCGCGCGCGGTGCGCTCCACGGGGCTGGTGCCCCGGTTCGCGGCGGCCGGCGACGGGAGTCCCGGCGAGGCGGTCCGCGCGGAGGCGGAGCGGCTGCTGGACGAGGTCGAGGGGACGGTGGGCGTGGTCGTGGCCATGGGCCGCCGGGAGGAGGCCAGGCGCTGGCTGGCGGGGCTGGGCGAGCGCGTCGTGGCCCTGGGCAGCCTGGAGGCCAAGGGCCTGGAGTACGACGCGACGCTGGTCGTCTCGCCCGCGGAGATCGCGGACGAGTCCCCGGCGGGGCTGCGGGTGCTGTACGTGGCGCTGACCCGCGCCACCCAGCGGCTGACGGTGCTCTCCGGCCCGCGCGACCTGCCGGACGCCGCCGGCGTCCCGGACCTGCTGCGGGACTGACCCGTCCCGGAACGACGGCGGGGCGCCCCTCTGGGAGGGGCGCCCCGCCGGACGTATACGACACCGACCCGCCATGCTCGCCTCGCGGCAAGTGGGCGCTCGAAGCGCCTAAGGTTGGGCCCGGGGGCTTGGATCGAGCCGGTGCCTCACCCAGGCTAACAAACGATCCGCGATTGTCATTCCGTCTGTGTGCGCCGTTCCGGTGGCGGTCGGGGGAACATTAAGCACGCAAGCTTCCGTTGACCCACATCGCTACTCGACATTCTGTTGTAGGCCCCCGGGTTTACGCGTACCCACCAGTAGGTGGCAGCATCGAGGGCGCACAAAGCAGCTACAGCGGAGGAACAGCGGCCATGGCAACGGCGCCGAGCGTCTCGTACTCAATCACGGTGCGGCTGGAGGTGCCCGCGAGCGGATCCGCGGTCAGCCAGCTCACCACGGCCGTGGAGGCCTCCGGTGGCGCGGTCCACGGCCTCGACGTGACCGCTTCCGGCCACGAGAAGCTGCGGATCGACGTGACGATCGCGGCCACGTCCACCGCGCACGCGGACGAGATCGTCGCCAAGCTGGCGCAGATCGAGGGCGTGGCGATCGGCAAGGTCTCCGACCGTACGTTCCTGATGCACCTCGGCGGCAAGATCGAGATGGCGTCCAAGCACCCCATCCGCAACCGCGACGACCTCTCCATGGTCTACACCCCCGGTGTGGCCCGGGTCTGCATGGCGATCGCCAAGAACCCCGAGGACGCCCGCCGGCTGACCATCAAGCGCAACAGCGTCGCGGTGGTCACCGACGGCTCGGCCGTGCTGGGCCTCGGCAACATCGGGCCGAAGGCCGCGCTGCCGGTCATGGAGGGCAAGGCGGCGCTCTTCAAGCGCTTCGCGGGCATCGACGCCTGGCCGATCTGCCTGGACACCCAGGACACCGACGCGATCGTGGAGATCGTCAAGGCGATCGCCCCCGGCTTCGCCGGCATCAACCTGGAGGACATCTCGGCGCCCCGCTGCTTCGAGATCGAGGCCCGGCTGCGCGAGGCCCTGGACATCCCGGTCTTCCACGACGACCAGCACGGCACCGCCATCGTGGTGCTCGCCGCGCTGACCAACGCGCTGCGCGTGGTCGGCAAGCAGGTCGGCGACGTCAAGGTCGTCATGTCGGGCGCGGGCGCGGCAGGCACGGCCATCCTCAAGCTGCTGCTCGCGGCGGGCGTCAAGCACGCGGTCGTGGCCGACATCCACGGTGTCGTGCACAGCGGCCGGGAGGACCTGGTCGCGGCCGGTCCCGGGTCGGCACTGCGCTGGATCGCCGACAACACCAACCCGGAGGAGATCACCGGGACCCTGAAGGAGGCGGTGCGCGGCGCGGACGTCTTCATCGGCGTCTCCGCCCCCAACGTCCTGGACGGCGAGGACGTCGCGGCCATGGCCGACGGCGCCATCGTCTTCGCCCTGGCCAACCCCGACCCCGAGGTGGACCCGGCGGTCGCCCGGGAGACCGCCGCGGTGGTCGCCACGGGCCGCAGCGACTTCCCGAACCAGATCAACAACGTGCTGGTCTTCCCGGGTGTCTTCCGCGGCCTGCTGGACGCCCAGAGCCGGACGGTGAACACCGAGATGATGCTCGCGGCGGCGACCGCCCTCGCGGACGTCGTCACCGAGGACGAGCTCAACCCGAACTACATCATCCCGAGCGTCTTCAACGACAAGGTCGCGGGCGCCGTCGCCGGCGCCGTCCGCGAGGCCGCGAAGGCACAGGGCCTCACCGCGACGTCATGACGACGGAGCGTCATCGGGCCGTACGCGACCCGCTTTTTGTGTGACTCTCCCGGGTGCCGGATTGGCGTTTCCCCCAGAAATAGGGGCAGGATGCGTACCTGGGCGGTGAGGGCCGCACCGCAGAAGCGCGATGAGCGTCTTCACAATGCGTCTTCCCCGACGGTCGACGTTGGGGGTTTCCATGCAAGGAGTACTTAGATGAACCGCAGTGAGCTGGTGGCCGCGCTGTCCGAGCGCGCCGAGGTGACCCGCAAGGACGCCGACGCCGTTCTGGCCGCGTTCGCCGAGGTCGTCGGCGAGATCGTCGCCAAGGGCGACGAGAAGGTCACCATCCCCGGCTTCCTCACCTTCGAGCGCAGCCACCGTGCCGCGCGCACCGCGCGCAACCCGCAGACCGGTGACCCGATCCAGATCCCGGCCGGTTACAGCGTGAAGGTCTCCGCGGGCTCGAAGCTCAAGGAAGCCGCCAAGGGCAAGTAATTCCGCGACTACCGCGACATGTGAAAGGGCGGCCTCCCCGCGGGGAGGCCGCCCTTTCGTGTGCTCCGGGCCGGGCGCCGGGTCAGTCCGTGCTGGGCAGCTCGACCTTGGCGCCGAGCTTCTCCAGCTTCTGCATGAAGTTCTCGTAGCCGCGGTTGATCAGGTCGATGCCGTGCACCCGGGAGGTGCCCTGCGCCGCCAGGGCCGCGATGAGGTACGAGAAGCCGCCGCGCAGGTCGGGGATGACCAGGTCGGCGCCCTGCAGCTTGGTGGGGCCGCTGACGACCGCCGAGTGCAGGAAGTTGCGCTGGCCGAAGCGGCAGGGGGTGCCGCCCAGGCACTCGCGGTAGAGCTGGATGTGGGCACCCATCTGGTTGAGCGCCGAGGTGAAGCCCAGCCGGGACTCGTAGACCGTCTCGTGGACGATGGACAGGCCCGAGGCCTGCGTGAGGGCCACGACCAGGGGCTGCTGCCAGTCGGTCTGGAAGCCGGGGTGGACGTCCGTCTCCAGGGCGATGGCGTTCAGCGGGCCGCCGGGGTGCCAGAAGCGGATGCCGTCCTCGTCGACCTCGAACGCGCCGCCCACCTTGCGGAAGACGTTGAGGAAGGTCATCATCTCGCGCTGGCTGGCGCCGCGGACGTAGACGTTGCCCTCGGTGGCCAGGGCCGCGCAGGCCCAGGAGGCGGACTCCAGGCGGTCCGGGAGGGCGCGGTGGTTGTAGCCGCCGAGCTTGTCCACGCCGGTGATGTGGATGGTGCGGTTGGTGCCCATCGTGATGATGGCACCCATCTTCTGCAGGACGCAGATGAGGTCCTCGATCTCCGGCTCGATCGCGGCGTTGCTCAGCTCGGTGACGCCCTCGGCCAGGACGGCCGTCAGCAGCACCTGCTCGGTCGCGCCGACCGACGGGTACGGGAGTTCGATCTTGCAGCCGCGCAGGCGCTGCGGAGCCTCGAGGTACTGGCCCTCGGGGCGCTTCTCGATCACCGCGCCGAACTTGCGCAGCACGTCGAAGTGGAAGTCGATCGGGCGGCCGCCGATGTCGCAGCCGCCCAGACCCGGGATGAAGGCGTGGCCGAGGCGGTGCAGCAGCGGGCCGCAGAAGAGGATCGGGATCCGCGAGGAGCCCGCGTGCGCGTCGATGTCGGCGACGTTCGCGCTCTCCACCTTCGACGGGTCGAGCACCAGTTCCCCGGACTCGTCGCCGGCCTGCACCGTCACCCCGTGCAGCTGCAGAAGACCCCGCACCACCCGCACGTCGCGGATGTCGGGCACGTTGCGCAGCCGGCTGGGCTCGCTGCCCAGCAGCGCGGCCACCATCGCCTTGGGCACAAGGTTCTTCGCGCCGCGGACGTGGATCTCTCCCTCGAGGGGGGTGCCACCGTGGACAAGCAGTACGTCGTTAAGGCCGGTCATTGCTCTCGCGATCCTGGAGACGGGCAGAAAGAAAGCTCGGTCCCCGCAGGCACCAAGGAGAAATGGTAATCGGCCTTCCGGCGACTGGAAGAGGCCTGTGAGGTCCCACTCATGTAATGGCTTCGCTACAGCACCCTCCGCGTTCGCGTGATTCCGGAGAGTGGCCGAATCGGCGGCCCCCGTACGACCCTCTGCGGGGAAAAGGGCGCAGTTGCCACCCCGCGCGGCGGCGGAATGCGGGATTATGTTGACCATGACCGAAGTGTCATCGCTCACCGGCAGACTGCTCGTCGCGACGCCCGCGCTCGCGGACCCGAACTTCGACCGGGCGGTGGTGCTCCTCCTCGACCACGACGAGGAGGGGTCGCTCGGCGTCGTGCTCAACCGTCCCACACCCGTCGGGGTCGGCGACGTCCTGGAGCCGTGGGCCGGTCTGGCGGGCGCGCCGCAGGTCGTCTTCCAGGGCGGGCCCGTCTCGCTGGACTCCGCGCTGGGCCTGGCCGTGGTGCCCGGTGAGCCGCGGGACGGCGAGGACGCGGAGCCGCTCGGCTGGCGCCGGGTGTTCGGCGCGATCGGCCTGGTGGACCTGGAGGCGCCGCCGGAGCTGCTCGCGGCCGAGCTGGGCTCCCTGCGCATCTTCGCCGGGTACGCCGGATGGGGGCCCGGCCAGCTGGAGGACGAGCTCGTCGAGGGTGCCTGGTACGTGGTGGAGTCGGAACCGGGGGACGTCTTCTCCCCGGACCCGGACCAGCTGTGGCGGTCCGTGCTGCGCAGGCAGCGCAGCGAACTCGCGATGGTCGCGACGTATCCGGACGATCCGTCTCTGAATTAGGCTTGCGTGCCATGAGCACTCTCGAGCCCGAGCGCGGGGCGGGCACCGGCACCCTCGTCGAGCCGACCCCGCAGGTGTCGCAAGGCGATGGCGACCACGAGCGCTTCGCGCACTACGTTCAGAAGGACAAGATCATGGAGAGCGCGCTCTCCGGATCGCCGGTGGTCGCGCTGTGCGGCAAGGTCTGGGTGCCCGGACGGGACCCCAAGAAGTACCCCGTCTGCCCGATGTGCAAGGAGATCTTCGAATCCATGCCCACCGGTGGCGGGGACAAGGACAAGGGCGGCAAGTAGCAGCCGCCACGGCACCCGGCAGGTACGGCCGCGGCACTGCGGCCGTACCTCGCGCGTTCGGGGGGACATGGCGCAGGACGACGCCGTCACGGCGGACCGGGTCTTCGGGCTGTGCGAGCGGGGGCGCTTCGAGATGGCGCACTCTCTCGTCGACGACGCCTTCGTCGCCCGCAACGGCAGCTTCGGCTACCTCGTACGGGCCAGGGTCTTCGCGTACGAGCAGCGGGCCGACCGGGCCCGGGAGGCCGTCGACTGGGCGCTGGCGCACGCGGAGCCCGGCGACCCCGATCCACCGCTGCTGGCCGGGCTCGTCCTGCTGATGCTCGGTGACGCGCACGCCGCCCTCGGGCTCGGGCGGCGGGTCGCCGCCGCCGATCCCCGCGAGTGGCGCGCCCAGGTGCTGGTCGCCGACTCCTGCCGGATGCTCTCCCGCCGTCCCGAGGCGGTCGCCGCCGCCCGGCGGGCGGTCCTGATCGCGCCGCGCGAGGCCGAGGCGCACGTCGCGCTCGCACGGGCGCTGGACCTCTCGCTCCGGCCGGCCGCCCGGGCCGAACGCCGCACGGTCGTCGCCCGGGCGCTGGAGCTCGGCGCCTCGCCCGGCGACGTGGCGGGGCGGCGCCGGTGGCCGCGGGTCGTGCCCGCGCTGCTCGTGGTCGTGCTGGTGCTGTTCGCCGACCCCTGGGTGCTGGCCGGCGGGGTGGCCGTCCTGACCGCGCTGGCGGGCGCGCTGTGGCTGCTGCAGGCCCGCCGCTCGGGGAGCACCGGCCGGGGGCGGCTGCAGACCGTACGCGCCCTGGCCCGGGCCGAACTGAACGGGGACCCGGCGCGCGCCCGTGCCGCGGCCCTCACCACGGGGGCCTGGCTGCCCGTGCTCCCGTTCGCCGCCACCGGCCTGGCGGCCGCCTCCGCGGCCGACGGCACCCCGTGGCCGCTTCCGGCCGTCCTGGGCGTCGCGGCGGCCGCCGTCGCGGTGCTGCTGGCCGCCGCCCGCGCGGTGCGCTGGTGGTACGGCGACGCCTTCCTGCAGCGCGACTTCCTGCCCAGCCGGCACGCCGTCCTCCAACTGACCGCCGTCGCCGCCCTCGTCGGCACCGTCGTGGCGCTGTACGTGGCCGGGGCCGCCTCCACGGCCCTGTGGTCCGCGGTGACCGTGGCGCACGTCCTGTGGTGCGTCGTCGGCATGCTGATCCCCGTCCTCGCGCTGAACCGGGCCCGCCGGGCGGCCGGCTGAGGGCGGCCCGGCGGACGGGGCGGTCCCGCGCCCGGCCGGAACAGGGCCGGAAAGAGGCGGCGATTGGTCTATTCCAGTTGCCGTGAGGGCGGCAGGATGGTCGCCATGGACCTCATCCCGGCGCCCGTCGAGGCGCACCGGCACGCCGACGGCGGTCATGTGGACCTCGGCCCCGGCACCACCCTGGACGCCGGCCCCGGCACCGAAGGGACCGCGCGCTGGTTGCGCGCCACGGTCGGCGCCGCCACCGGTCTCCCGCTGCCCCCGCCGCCCGCGGGCACGCCCGGCACGATCACGCTCCGCCTCGACCCGGACGTGGCCGAGCGCCTCGGAGCGGAGGGCCACCGTGTGACGGTGTCGGCCGCGGACGGCGTGCGCATCGCGGGCGGGGGAGCGGCGGGGGTGTTCTGGGGCGCCCAGACCGTACGGCAGTTGCTCGGTGCCGACGCCTTCCGCCGCGCGCCGCTGCCGGGCCGCTCCTGGCGTCTGCCGCACTGCTCCGTCGAGGACGCCCCGCGCTTCGGATGGCGCGGCGTACTCCTGGACGTGGCACGGCACTTCATGCCCAAGGACGTCGTCCTGCGCTATGTCGACCTGCTGGCCGCGCACAAACTGAACGTGCTCCACCTGCACCTGACCGACGACCAGGGCTGGCGGGTGGAGATCCGCCGCTATCCGCGCCTGACCGAGGTCGGCGCCTGGCGCACCCGGACCAAGGTCGGGCTGCGGGAGTCCCCGCTGTGGGACGAGCGCCCGCACGGCGGCTACTACACCCAGGACGACCTGCGCGAGATCGTGGCGTACGCGGCCGAGCGGCACGTCACGGTCGTGCCCGAGATCGACGTCCCCGGCCACTCGCAGGCCGCCATCGCCGCCTA
Organism: Actinacidiphila glaucinigra; assembly: GCF_900188405.1. Classification (GTDB taxonomy): domain Bacteria; phylum Actinomycetota; class Actinomycetes; order Streptomycetales; family Streptomycetaceae; genus Actinacidiphila; species Actinacidiphila glaucinigra. Next base: position 9,600 of record NZ_FZOF01000012.1, read on the forward strand.
CCCGGAACTGGGCAACGCGGACGTGGTGGACACCGGCGCCCTGCCGGTGCTCACCGGTTGGGGCATCAACCCGAACGTGCTGGCGCCCACCGAGGCCACCGTGCGCTTCTACGAGAACGTCCTCGACGAACTCCTGGAGGTCTTCCCCTCGGAGTTCGTCCACATCGGCGGCGACGAGTGCCCCAAGGACCAGTGGTGCGCCTCGGCCACCGTCCAGGCCCGCATCAAGGAGCTGGGGCTGCGCGACGAGGACGAGTTGCAGAGCTGGTTCGTCCGGCACTTCGACACCTGGCTGAGCGGTCGCGGCCGCCGGCTCATCGGCTGGGACGAGATCCTGGAGGGCGGACTGGCCGAGGGCGCCGCCGTCTCCTCCTGGCGCGGCTACGCGGGCGGGATCGCCGCGGCCAGGGCCGGGCACGACGTCGTGATGTGCCCGGAGAGCCAGGTCTACCTGGACTGGCGGCAGTCGGACGGCGAGGACGAGCCCGTGCCGATCGCGCACGTCCGCACCCTGGAGGACGTCTACCGCTTCGAGCCCGTCCCGGACGACCTCACCGCGGAGGAGGCCGCCCACGTCATCGGCGCGCAGGCCAACATCTGGACGGAGACGATGGATTCGGTCCGCGCCGTGGACTACATGGCCTTCCCGCGGCTCGCCGCCTTCGCCGAGACGGTCTGGAGCCGGCTGCCCGCCCCCGCCGTCCGCGACCACGAGGGCTTCGCCGCCCGAATGTCCACCCACTACGGGCGACTTGACGCACTGGGGGTCGAATACCGGCCGCCGGGCGGTCCGCTGCCGTGGCAGAGGCGTCCGGGTGTCATCGGACGCCCGATCGAGGGGCCGCCCCCGATCGTGTGAGGCCAGCCACAACCCGGGGCCGGCCGGCGCGGGAGATGGCAGGGTGGTGGGGCCGATCACGGCAAGGCGTACGAAGGAGGCCATTCCCGTCGCAACCTGGAGAAAGCCGCGAACCGGACGGAGTTCCATCCGGAAGGCGGGTTCTCCTTTGCGACCCTCGCGTTGATCACCCCGGAAGATGTGCCAGAGTTGCCACGTCCGGGCTGTCAGCACGTACCGTACGGCTACCGCACCGCGGACAGCCGGGGAAGGGGCAGCTGCGTGAGCACGTACGCACGGCAGGCAGCGCGCAATGTGGCGTTGCCGACCTCGCTCGACGAGGCCGTGGCGGCATTGGCCGCCACGCCCACCGCCGTGCCCGTCGCCGGAGGCACCGACCTCATGGCGGCCGTGAACTCCGGGCTGCTGCGCCCCGCCGGACTGGTCGGTCTCGGGCGGATCAGCGAGATCCGCGGCTGGCAGTACGCCGACGGCGCGGCGCTGCTCGGCGCCGGCCTCACCCACGCCCGCATGGGCCGCCCCGACTTCGCCGCGCTCATCCCGGCCCTGGCCGCCGCCGCGCGCGCCGCAGGGCCCCCGCAGATCCGCAACGCGGGCACGCTCGGCGGCAACATCGCCGGCGCCGCCCCCACCGGCGACTCGCTGCCCGTGCTGGCCGCCCTGGAGGCGTCCGTCCTCGTCGCCGGCCCGGACGGCAACCGCGAGCTGCCGGTCAGCCACCTGCTCACCGGCATGGACCCGCTGCGGCCGGGCGAGGTCCTGGCGTACGTCAGGGTCCCGCTGCTGCACGCGCCGCAGACCTTCCTCAAGGCCACCGGCCGCACCGGCCCGGGCCGCGCGATCGCGTCCGTCGCCGTCGTCCTCGATCCCGCGCGCCGGGGCGTACGCTGCGCGGTGGGAGCTGTCGCACCGGTGCCGCTGCGGCCGCTCGAGGCCGAACGCTGGGTCGCCGGGCTGATCGACTGGGACGGCGAGCGCACGCTGGCGCCCGAGGCCCTCACGGCCTTCGGCGAGTACGCGGCCGCCGCCTGCATCCCCGACCCGCTGCCGGCCGCAGACGGCAACGCAGCCCCCGAACTGCCCCCCGCCGCCGTCCAGCTGCGGCGTACGGTGGCCGCACTCGCCCGCCGCGCGCTGGGGAGGGCACTGGCATGAGTGACGACGTGTACGACGACAGGACACCGGACGGGCGCATGACCGACCAGCCGCAGGAGGGGTCCCCGCACGGCGGGGGATTCACCCCGGGACACGGGGTGTGGGAGCCCCTGCCCCACGGCGAGTACGACCCCGACCAGACCATGCACGTCTCCTTCGCGGCGCAGTTGTCCATGACCGAGCCGGGCGCCGACCCGCTCGCCGCCCCGGGCCACGGCTACGCCCCCGAGCCGCCCGCCGTGCCGATGACGGTCGCCCACACCGAGGCGCCCGCCGCCCCAGCCGCCGGCGAGGACGCGGCCACCACGTGGGCGATCCCCGTCGTGCGCGAGGACGCCGCCGCCGACGACTCCGGCGAGTACTCGGTGGGCGCCTTCATGCCCGCCCCCACCCCCGACCCGGTGCAGCAGCCCTGGACCGCCCCCGCCGCCCCGCAGGCGCCCCCGGTGCCGCACGCGGGGCCCGCCGACGGCGGCTGGGCCCTGCCCGCGGACGCCACCGGCCAGTGGAAGCTGCCGCTGGCCCCGGACGGCGTCGCCGAGGAGTCCGGCGAGTACCGCTTCCCGCCCGCCGCCGATCCCGCCCCCGCCTACGCACCGGCCGACGCGCCCTCCGACGCCTTCGGGGAGCCCCGGCCGGATCCGGCCCGGGGCGAGGAGCTCGCGCACCCGTACGAGCCGGCGGCCGAGCCCGCCGCGGACCTCCTGGCGGACTCCGCGGCGGAGGAGTTCCCGGCCCCGGAGGAGGCGGCCGGGGAACCCGGTGACGAGCCCGGTGCGGACGCGCACAGCGAGCACCCGGTGGACTCCTACGTCCTCAACGTCAACGGCACCGACCGGCCCGTCACCGACGCCTGGCTCGGCGAGTCCCTGCTGTACGTGCTGCGCGAGCGCCTCGGCCTCGCCGGCGCCAAGGACGGCTGCGAGCAGGGCGAGTGCGGCGCGTGCTCGGTCAAGGTCGACGGCCGTCTCGTCGCCTCCTGCCTGGTGCCCGCGGCGACCGCCGCGGGCAGCGACATCCGCACCGTCGAGGGGCTGTCCGCCGACGGCGGCCCCTCCGACGTCCAGCGCGCGCTCGCCGAGTGCGGGGCCGTGCAGTGCGGTTTCTGCATCCCCGGCATGGCGATGACCGTGCACGACCTGCTCGAGGGCAACCACAGCCCGACCGAGCTGGAGACCCGGCAGGCCATCAGCGGCAACCTCTGCCGCTGCTCCGGCTACCAGGGGGTCCTGGAGGCCGTCCGCCAGGTCGTGGCCGAGCGCGAGGAGAGTGCCGAGAGCGCCGCGGACGACACCGCGGGCGACCTGGCGGAGGGCGTCCGCGTCCCGCACCCGCGCCCCTCCTCCGGAGGCCTGGCGTGAGCACCCCGAACCTCCCGACCCGGCACCACCTCCCCCCTCGCGGCAGCGAAAGGTACGCGCGATGACGGGCCCCGACGCCGCGACGGCCACCCCGGCCGTGGGCACCCCAACGCCGGTCGCGACCGGCGCCGACGAGCAGCAGGCCGAGCCGCACGGCATCGGCGCCTCCCTGCCCACCACCGACGGCCTCGCCAAGGCCCAGGGCACGTACCCGTACGCCGCCGACCTGTGGGCCGAGGGCCTGCTGTGGGCGGCCGTGCTGCGCTCCCCGCACCCGCACGCGCGCATCCTGTCCGTCGACACGACGGAGGCCGTCGCGCTGCCCGGCGTACGGGCCGTGGTGACCCATGAGGACGTCCCGGGCGACGCCATGCACGGGCGGCGCGTCGCCGACCGCCCCGTCTTCGCCAAGGACACCGTCCGGCACCACGGCGAGGCCATCGCCGCCGTCGCCGCCGACCACCCCGACACCGCCCGGCTCGCCGCCGCCGCCATCCACGTCGAGTACGAGGTCCTGGAGCCCGTCATCGACCCGGAGCGGGCCTTCTCGGCGCCCCCGCTGCACCCCGACGGCAACCTGATCCGGCACATCCCGCTGCAGTTCGGCGACCCGGACGCGGTCGGCGAGGTCATCGTCGAGGGCCTGTACCGGGTGGGCCGCCAGGACCCGGCCCCGGTCGGTGCCGAGGCCGGCCTCGCCGTGCCCCGCCCCGACGGCGGCGTGGAGCTCTACGTCGCCTCCACCGACCCGCACACCGACCGCGACCTGGCCGCCGCCTGCTTCGGGCTGGAACAGGACCGGGTCAAGGTCGTGGTCACCGGAGTGCCCGGCGCGATGGGCGACCGCGAGGACTCCGGGGTGCAGATCCCCCTCGGGCTGCTCGCGCTGAAGACCGGCTGCCCGGTCAAGTTCGTGGCCACCCGCGAGGAGTCCTTCCTCAGCCACAGCCACCGCCACCCGACCCTGCTGCGCTACCGCCACCACGCGGACGCCGAGGGCCGGCTGGTCAAGGTCGAGGCCCAGGTGCTGCTGGACGCCGGCGCGTACGCCGACACCTCCGCCGACGCGCTGGCCGCGGCCGTGGCCTTCGCCGCCGGCCCCTACGTCGTCCCGCACGTCTTCGTCGAGGGCTGGGCGGTGCGCACCAACAACCCGCCCTCCGGCCACGTCCGGGGCGAGGGCGCGATGCAGGTCTGCGCGGCCTACGAGGGCCAGATGGACAAGCTCGCCGCCAAACTCGGCCTGGACCCGGCCGAGATCCGCATGCGCAACGTCATGGCCACCGGCGACCTGCTGCCCACCGGCCAGAGCGTCACCTGCCCGGCACCCGTCGGCGAACTGCTCAAGGCCGTACGCGACACCGACCTGCCCCCGCTGCCCGTCGACGACGACGAGTCCGAATGGCTGCTCCCCGGCGGCCTGGAGGGCGCGGGCGAGCCGGGCGCGGTGCGCCGCGGCGTGGGCTACGCGCTCGGCATGGTCCACATGCTCGGCGCCGAGGGCACCGACGAGGTCTCCACCGCCACCGTCCGCGTCCACGACGGCGCCGCCACCGTCATCTGCGCCGCCGTCGACACCGGCCAGGGCTTCGCCACCCTCGCCCGGCAGATCGTGCAGGAGGTCCTCGGCGTCGAGGACGTCCGCGTGCTGCCCTCCGACACCGACCAGCCCCCGGCCGGCGCCGCCGCCCGCGGCCGCCACACCTGGGTCTCCGGCGGCGCCGTCGAACGCGCCGCCAAGATGGTGCGCACCCAGCTCCTGCAGCCGCTCGCCGGGAAGTTCGGCATGTCGGCGGAGCTGCTCACCATCGCCGACGGAAAGATCACCAGCTACGACGGCGTGCTCTCCACCACCGTCGAGGAGGAGCTGGCCGGCAAGGAGCTCTGGGCCACCGCCCAGTGCCGTCCGCACCCCACCGAGAAGCTCGACGACACCGGCCAGGGCGACGCCTTCGTGGGTCTCGCCTTCTGCGCCGTGCGCGCCGTGGTGGACGTCGACATCGAACTCGGCGCGATCCGGGTCGTGGAGATGGCCGTCGCCCAGGACGTCGGCCGGATCCTCAACCCCGCGCAGCTGCACGCCCGCATCGAGGCCGGGGTCAGCCAGGGCGTCGGCATGGCCCTCATGGAGGACCTCCGCGCGCCGCGCGGCATCATCAAGCGGCCCAACCTGACCGGCTATTCGCTGCCCACGGCGCTCGACGCGCCCGCGATCCGCGTGGTCCGGCTCATCGAGGAACGCGACGTGCTCGCGCCCTTCGGCGCCAAGGCCGCCAGCGCGGTCCCCGTCGTCGTCTCCCCGGCCGCCGTCGCCTCCGCCGTCCGCGCGGCCACCGGCCGCCCGGTCAGCCGCCTCCCCATCCGACCCCAGCACGCGGTCGCCCGCCCCCAGGGCTGACCCACCGCCACTCACGATGAAGGGCCCGGTCCGTGCGGACCGGGCCCTTCATGCGGAGGCCGTGGCGGGAATCGAACCCACGTAACTCGATTTGCAGTCGAGCCCCTGAACCACTCGGGCACACGGCCTTGCGTCGTCGACGTACCCCGACCATAGACGCGGCCCCCGGGAGGGGGTCAACGCTTCCCGGGGGCCCGCAACAGGACTGCCATACGCCGTTCACGAACCGCCGGGGGAGGCCAGGAACTCCTCCACCACCGGGCGGAACAGCTCGGGTTCGTCCACCCACGGGAAGTGCCCGACGGCGTGCAGCGGGCGCAGGCGGGCGTGCGGGAAGCAGGCCGCGACGGCCTCGCCCGCGCGCATGCCGGTGACGGCGTCGCGGTCACCGGTGAGGACCAGGACGGGGCAGGTCACCTCGCGCAGCCGGGCCAGCACGGCGAGCCGGGCCGGCTCGTCCAGGCCCTGCCAGAAGCCGGCGCGGGGGACCGGGTGCAACTGGCCGCCCTCGGCGGCGGCGTGGGCGCGCTGGGGCTCGTCCCAGTGGCCGTACGCCATCGGCGCGACCTGGAGCAGCAGCGTACGGACCCGGTCGAGGTCGTCGGCGGTCTCCAGCTCGGCGAGTGAGGCGACCGCCTCCGGCCACCAGGGCTCGGCGACCCGGCTCTCGAAGATCTCCCGCGCGTCGTCGGGCAGCTCGCCCTGCAGCCGCGAGCCCGGGGTGACCAGCACGAGGTGGGTGAGCCGCTCCGGGTAGGCGGCGGCGTAGGCCTGCGCGGTCGCGGCGGCCGCGTCGTGCGCGAGCAGCGCGAAGCGCTCCAGGCCCAGGTGCCCGCGCAGCGCCTCCACGTCCTGGGCGAGCCGCGGGAAGGAGTAGGCGAGCGGGTCGTCGGCCGGCGGGCTGCCGCCGGTGCCCCGGCTGTCCGGGACCACCAGGCGCCTGCCCCGGTCCAGGCCGCCCAGGTCGCCCAGATAGGCGGCGTCCCGCCCCGGGCCGCCGGCGAGCGCGAGCAGTACGGGCCCCTCGCCCCGGTCCGAGTAGGCGAGCCGGCTTCCGTCGTACGAGGTGTAGTGCGGCATGGCCTACGCCTTCCCTGCCCCGGCCGCCTTCTCCCGGTCCTAGGCCGAAAGGCCGACCGGGGTGCCAGGGGCAAGTAGCCGATTGACCCCTTACCCTGTCGTGGTGACCACCGCAGACACCGAGCCGGTATCCGGCCATGCAGGCATGCTCCTCGCCGCGCCGGACACCGGCACCGACACCGTTCTGGGCAGCCGCTACCGCGCGCTGACCCTCGCGATGGTCTCCGTCGTCCTGCTCATCGCCTTCGAGGCCACCGCCGTCGGCACGGCCATGCCCATCGCCGCGCGTGAGCTGGACGGTCTGCAGCTGTACGCCTTCGCCTTCTCCGGCTACTTCACCACCTCGCTCTTCGCGATGGTCGTCAGCGGCCAGTGGTGCGACCGCACCGGCCCGCTGGCACCGCTCGTCGCCGGCATCGGCGCCTTCGCGGCCGGCCTGGTCGTCTCCGGCACCGCCCAGTCCATGTGGCCGTTCGTGCTGGGACGCGCCGTGCAGGGCATCGGCGGCGGGCTCGTCATCGTCGCCCTGTACGTCGTCGTCGGCCTCGCCTACCCCGAACGGCTGCGGCCCGCGGTGATGGCGGCCTTCGCCGCGTCCTGGGTGCTGCCGTCCATCGTCGGACCGCTCGTGGCCGGCACGGTCACCGAGCAGTTCGGCTGGCGCTGGGTCTTCCTCGCCATCCCCGCGCTCGTCGTGCTCCCGCTCCTCATCGGCCTGCCCGCGCTGCGCCGCACCTCCCTGCAGCGGCCGCCGGACGACCGCAAGGCCCCCGACCGGCGCCGGCTCGGTCTGGCGCTCGCCGTCTCCGCCGGCGCCGGGCTGCTCCAGTACGCCGGGCAGGACCTGCGGCCGCTGTCCCTGGTCTTCGCGGCGGCGGGCGCCGTGCTCGTCGTCCCGGCCGCGCTGCGGCTGCTGCCCCGCGGCACCTTCCGCGCGGCCCGCGGACTGCCGTCCGTGGTGCTGCTGCGCGGTGTGGCCTCCGGCACATTCCTCGGCGCCGAGAGCTTCGTCCCGCTGATGCTCGTCACACAGCGGCACATGTCCCCGACCCTCGCCGGGCTCTCCCTGGCCAGCGGCGGCGTCACCTGGGGCATCGGCTCCTGGATCCAGGGCCGCCCCCGCCTCGAACCCCACCGCGAACGCCTCGTCGTCCTCGGCATGTTCCTGATGGCCGCCGCGATCGCCGGCGCCGCCCTGCCGCTCCTGGACGCCGCCCCCGCCTGGAGCGCGGCCGCGGCATGGGCCGTGGGCGGCCTCGGCGCGGGCCTGGTCATCTCCTCCCTGAGCGTCATCCTCTTCAAGCTCTCAGCGCCCTCCGAGGCCGGTGCCAACTCCGCCGCCCTCCAGGTCTCCGACGCCCTGTCCAGCGTCGTCCTCGTCGCCGCCGCGGGCACCGTCTTCGCCGCCCTCGGCGGGGCGTCGGGCGCCTTCACGGCCGTCCTCCTCCCCATGGCCGTCCTCGCCCTCGCGGGTGTCGGCGTCGCGGCACGGCTCCGCCCGAAAACCGGGTGAGGCGGGCGCGCCGGGGGGCTACCGTCCGAGTGTGAAAGAGCTGACCATCGTCTTCACCGACGCCGAGTGGGAGTCCCTGGCCGACCTCGCCGACGCGTACGGCGTGCCCGCCGCGGAGTTCGTGCGCACGGCGGTGCGGGCCCACGAGGCGGCCGAGGCCGCGCGCGTCCGCGCCGCGGGGGAGGCCTACGCCGCCGCCCACGCGGACCTGCTGCGCAGGCTGGGGGAGTGACGTGACCGTGCGCCACCTCACCCTCGCCGAGGTCACCGACCTCGCCCGCCTCGCCTGCGGCGGTGAGCCGCCCGCCATGCGCGAGCCCGGGCTGCTCGCGTCGGCCGTCCACCGCCCGCGGGCGCGGATGTTCGGCGTCGAGGCGTACGGCGACGACGTCTTCGCGGCGGCGGGCGCGCTGCTGCACGGGATCGCGGCGAACCACCCCCTGGTCGACGGGAACAAGCGGACGGCGTGGCTGGCGGCCGCGGTGTTCCTGGAGCTGAACGGGGTCGACCTGCGGTCGGCCGACCAGGACGCGGCGTACGACCTGGTCGTGTCGGTCGCGGCGGGCGAGGTTTCCGCCCCCGCGGCGATCGGTCGCGCCCTGACCCGCCTCGCCACCGCCTGAACCCGGGGTCGCCTGCGCGGCCGGTGGGGTGTGCGGGTTGTTCGCGCCTGCGGCGGGCATCCCCCACCCTCCCGATCGCCCGGCGCGGTTGGTGCCGGTTTCGCACTGTGAACGGGTGGGCCGTGGTCGTTCGGTTTTCCCGCCGTCTCGCGCCCTGCGGGCGCAAAGCGCCGGCTGCGGATGGGAGGGCGGGGGCGGGTCCCGTCGGCGGTGTGCGGGTGGGTGCGCGGCGGGGGTCCAGGCGCCGGAGCGGCGCTGGTTGTTCGTGCGGTTCCGGGCTCGTCGCCGTCCGCGGGTATGGACGGCCGGTGGCCATGCCCACCCTTCGTGGGTGGCGCGCCCGCCGTAACCGGCGTCCGCGGGTGCTTCCCCGATGCCGGGCCGCCCGGCAGCACCTCGAATCATCCGCAGACGCGGGTCACGGCGGGCGCGCCCACCACCGGCAGTAGGCGTGGAAGCGGCCGTCTATACCCGCGGACGGCAACGAGACCCCACGCCACCGGCAAGGTGCCCCGCTCCGGAGCCTGGACATCCGCCACGCACCACCCGCACCGCGCCGAGCAGAGCGCCCCCGCCCTTCCATCCGCAGCCCGCATCTTTGCGCCCGGAGGGCGCGAGACGGCGCGACAGCCGACGACAGCCGAGCAGCCGTACCGGACACGACAGGCGGCCCGCACGGACGCACCCCCGGCCCGCGCCGAGGGCCGGGGCACGGACCACACCCCAGTAGGCTGTGACGGTTGTCGTACCCGACCCGTCACCGGAGACCGTGACTACCACCGCCCCGCACAGCGCCAGCAACTCGCACTCGCACCACCTGTCGCCCGCCTTCCCCGGCCGCGCCCCCTGGGGCACGGCCGGCAAGCTGCGTGCCTGGCAGCAGGGTGCCCTGGACCGGTATGTCGCCACGCAGCCGCGTGACTTCCTGGCCGTGGCGACCCCCGGCGCCGGCAAGACGACGTTCGCGCTCACCCTGGCCTCGTACCTGCTCCACAACCACCTCGTGCAGCAGATCACCGTCGTCGCCCCCACCGAGCACCTGAAGAAGCAGTGGGCGGAGGCCGCGGCCCGGATAGGCATCAAGCTGGACCCCGAGTACAGCGCGGGGCCGGTCGGGAAGGACTACCACGGGGTCGCGGTGACCTACGCGGGCGTCGGCGTACGCCCGATGCTGCACCGCAACCGCTGCGAGCAGCGCAAGACGCTGGTGATCCTGGACGAGATCCACCACGCGGGCGACAGCCGGTCGTGGGGCGAGGCGTGCCTGGAGGCGTTCGAGCCGGCGACCAGGCGGCTGGCGCTGACCGGGACGCCGTTCCGGTCGGACACCAACCCGATCCCGTTCGTGACGTACGAGGAGGGCAACGACGGCATCCGCCGGTCCTCCGCCGACTACACCTACGGCTACGGCAACGCGCTCGCCGACCACGTCGTGCGCCCTGTGATCTTCCTCTCCTACAGCGGCAACATGCGCTGGCGCACCAAGGCCGGCGACGAGATCTCCGCGCGGCTCGGCGAGCCGATGACCAGGGACGCGATCGGGCAGGCCTGGCGGACCGCGCTGGCGCCGACCGGCGAGTGGATCCCGAACGTGCTGCGCGCCGCCGACCAGCGGCTGACGGAGGTCCGCAAGTCCATCCCGGACGCCGGTGCGCTGGTGATCGCCACCGACCAGGACACGGCCCGCGCGTATGCCAAGCTGATCCGGGAGATCACGGGGCACAAGGCGACCGTGGTGCTCTCCGACGACACCGGGGCGTCCTCGCGGATCGAGGAGTTCAGCGCGAGCGACGACCGCTGGATGGTCGCGGTCCGCATGGTGTCGGAGGGCGTGGACGTCCCGCGGCTGGCCGTCGGGGTCTACGCGACGACGATCTCCACCCCGTTGTTCTTCGCGCAGGCGGTGGGCCGCTTCGTGCGGTCCCGCCGGCGTGGCGAGACGGCCTCGGTCTTCCTGCCGACCATCCCCATGCTGCTGGAATTCGCGGGCGAGATGGAGGTGGAGCGGGACCACGCCCTCGACAAGCCCAAGAAGGAGGGCGAGGAGGACCCGTACGCGGAGTCCGAGAAGGAGCTGGAGGAGGCCGAGAAGCAGCAGGACGAGGACACCGGCGAGCAGGACATGCTGCCCTTCGAGGCGCTGGAGTCCGACGCCGTCTTCGACCGGGTGCTGTACGACGGCGCCGAGTTCGGCATGCAGGCGCACCCGGGCAGCGCGGAGGAGCAGGACTACCTGGGCATTCCGGGCCTCCTGGAGCCGGACCAGGTGCAGTTGCTGCTGCAGAGGCGGCAGGCCCGGCAGATCGCGCACAGCCGGAAGAAGCCGGACGAAGAGGCGGACCTGCTGGAACTCCCCGCCGAGCGGCGCCCGATCGTCACGCACAAGGAGCTGCTGGAGCTGCGCAAGCGGCTCAACACGATGGTCTCCGCGTACAACCACCAGAGCGGCAAGCCGCACGGTGTCATCCACAACGAGCTGCGCCGGGTGTGCGGCGGCCCGCCGAGCGCGGAGGCGACGGCGGGGCAGCTCAACGAGCGCATCAAGAAGATCCAGGAGTGGGCGACCCGGATGCGCTGAGCGGCGGCGCGCCCCTCATCGGCGGCGTCCGGGCCGGGTGCTGATGGTCCGTCAGCAGTGATGTGAATCTTGCGGCGAGAGAGGTGATTCGGCGGAAGATTTACGTCGAACGCCTCCGCTGCTCCGGTCGCGTGACCGGATTGTGGACGAAGTCTTCCGCTGAGCGGTACGCATCGCTACCGTTCCGGTCACGCAACGCGCCGTGGCAGAGCAGCCTCGGGGCGCCAGCCGGTACCGCCAGACCGGTGGCCTCTCCGCGCTCTGCCGCGGGACCGGCAGTGCTCCCGCCGTGAGAGATGAGCCGCCACTCACACGAGAAGGGGGCGTCGTGACCGCGGAGACCTCTCAGACGCTCGATCGGGGCCTGCGGGTCCTGAAGCTGTTGGCCGACACCGACCACGGACTGACCGTCACGGAGCTGGCGGCGAAGCTGGGCGTCAACCGTACGGTGGTCTACCGCCTTCTGGCGACACTGGAACAGCACTCCCTGGTCCGCCGGGACCTCGGCGGCCGCGCCCGGGTCGGCCTCGGCGTGCTGCGGCTGGCGCACCAGGTGCACCCGCTGCTGCGCGAGGCCGCGCTCCCCGCCCTGCGCTCCCTCGCCGAGGACATCGGCGCCACCGCCCACCTCACCCTGGTCGACGGCACCGAGGCGCTGGCCGTGGCGGTCGTCGAGCCGAGCTGGACCGACTACCACGTCGCCTACCGCACCGGCTTCCGGCACTCCCTCGACCGCGGCGCCGCGGGCCGGGCGATCCTCGCCGGACGCAGCGTGCAGCCGTACGAGCCCGACGCGCGCTGCTCCGAGGGCCCCGGCTACGTGCTCACCCACGGCGAGCTGGAGGCCGGGGCGAGCGGCGCGGCGGCCCCGCTGGTGGGCGTGCCGGGCATCGAGGGCAGCGTCGGCGTGGTGATGCTCGCCGACGCGATACCCGAACGGGTGGGTCCCCGGGTCGTCGAGGCGGCACTGGAGGTCGCCGACGCCCTGCGGTGAGGGCCGGTGCCGGGCCGGGGTGCCCCGGGCCCCGGCACGCCGGGCCGCCGCCGTGAACTACATTCACCCCATGCCTTTCGCCTCCGCCCGGAACCGGATCCTCGTCGTCTGCGCCGCGCTCGTGGCCGCGCTGCTGGCGGTGGCCCTGTTCGCGCCGCTGCCGATCTCGATCGTCGTGCCCGGGCTGACGGCCGACGTCCTCGGCGACGACCAGGGCAAGCCGGTGATCACGGTCACCGGCAAGGAGACCCGCGACACCTCGGGGCAGTTGCGGATGACGACCATCGCGGCGACCAACCCGGACGCGGTCGTCCGCTTCACCGACGTCCTCAAGGCCTGGTTCGCCACGGACCAGGCCGTGATGCCGCGCGACGCGGTCTACCCGACGGGCGGCACCGTCAAGGAGATCGAGCAGCACAATCAGGCGGAGATGACCGAGTCCCAGCAGGACGCCACCGCCGCGGCCCTGCGGCAGCTGCGGCTGTCCCCCTCGGACGTCAAGGTCACCCTGCACCTCGCGGACGTCGGCGGGCCCAGCGCCGGCCTGATGTTCAGCCTGGGCATCGTCGACAAGATCGAGGGCAACGGCCGCGGCGGCGACCTCACCGGCGGCCGCAGGATCGCCGGTACGGGGACGATCACGGCCGGTGGCAAGGTCGGCCCCGTCGGCGGCGTCCCGCTCAAGGAGCAGGCCGCCCGCCGCGACGGCGCGACCGTCTTCCTCGTCCCGAAGGCCGAGTGCGCCGACGCCAGGGCCGAACTCCCCAAGGGGCTGCGACTGGTGCCCGTCACCACCCTCGACGGTGCGATCGACGCCCTGGTCGCCCTCGACAGCGGCGGCAAGGTCCCCAGCTGCTAGCACACGGTCAAGTGGCCCGCCGGGCGTCCATGTGGCGCCAGGAGGGGAAGACCAGCGGGCACAGCGTCGCCAGGAGGTACGCCCCGCCCGCCGCCAGCATCGCCGTGGTCAGCCCAGCGCCGTCCACCAGGTACCCCGCGGCCAGGCCGCCCACGGGGGTGGTCAGCAGCACCCCCGCGCCCAGGGTGCCCAGGACGCGGCTGCGCAACTCGTCCGGTACGTGCTCGAAGGTCACCGTCGACAGGATGGGGTTGAGCGCCCCCGCCGCGATGCCGCCCGCCACCATGGTGACCGCCAGGGCGCCCCACCCGGGCACCCACGCGGCGACCAGGAACCGGGGCGCGCCGCACAACAGGAAGCACAGCGTGTAGACCGGCCACCGCGGCAGGCGGTGGCCCAGCGCCCCGTACAGCAGCGCCCCGGCGAGCGCACCTGCCCCGAAGAGGCCCGACAGCAGCCCGAGTTGGACGGAGCCGCCGAGTTCCCGTTCGGCGTGCACGGGCAGCAGCACCGAACTCCAGCCCGCGTCGAGGCCGTTGGTCACCATGACCATCAAGGTGATGGCGAGCAGCAGCCGGGAGCGGATCAGGAAGGCGTAGCCCTCGCGCAGTTCGGCCCGGTAGGTGCGCAGGGAGACCGGTGCCGCGTTCTTGGCGGGCTCGGCGCCCGCCAGCCCGCGGACGCCGAAGGCGATCAGCAGCGCGGAGACGGCGAAGGTCGCGGCGTCCAGCAGCAGTACCGTTTCCGCGCCCAGGACGGCGATCAGCACGCCGGCGGCCGAGGCGCCGAGCATCCGGGCGCCGCGCGAGGCGCCGTCGAAGTAGCCCGCGGCGCGCGCCAGCGGTGTCCCCGCCCGCTCGGCCAGTACGGGCAGCAGCACCTCGCGCGCGGTCTCGCCGGGGCCGTGGAAGAGCCCGCTGACGGCCATCAGCGCGCACAGCTGCCAGAACCGCAGCACGCCCGCGAAGTGGAGCAGCGGGATCGCCACGACGGCCACCGCGCACACCGCGTCCGACAGGACCGAGGACCTGCGCCGCCCGAAGCGGTCGATGACCGGTCCGCCGAAGAGCGCGGAGACCACGACCGGCAGGGTCGCGCAGAAGGCCGCCAGGCCCGCGCGGGCGGCGCTGCCGGTGGTCTGCAGCACGAACCACGGGACGGCGAGCACGGTGAGCGAATTGCCGCTGATCGACACGACGTTGGCGGCCAGCACCAGCCGCAGCGGCCGTGGATCGGGTGTCGGGACGGGCCCCGTGGCCCGCTCGGTGCCGCCGGATATGCCGGTTCCGGTGTCCATCTGTGTCCCCCGTGGTGGATGCGGTCAGTCCGCGGCGCGCGGAAAGGTGTGCAGGTGGACGCGGACGTGCGCGGTCTCCCCGGCCTCCGCCGTGTCCCCGGCTGTCTCCGGCTCCGCGTCCTGCCGGGTCCGGTAGCGCTCCACCACCGCGTGGAGCTCCTCGCGCAGGGCGCGGGCCCCGGCCGGGGTGAGCCGCAGGGCGAAGTCGCTCAGGTCGAAGCTGCGGCGCCACTCCTCGGGCCAGTCGCCGACGGTGGCGAGCCAGGTCTCCAGCTCTGCCGCGTGGGTCGCGGCGACCTCCCGGCCGAGCAGGCCGATCGCGGCGCGCACTTCGGGGTCGGCGTGGGCCAGGAAGCCCGCGGCGTTGAAGCGGGTGCCGCTGTGCGCGGCCTTCCACCAGCGCTCGCGGGCGGTGCCGCGTCCCGGGTCCTCCTCCACGAACCCGTACGCCGCGAGCTGCCGCAGGTGGTAACTGGTGGCGCCGCTCGATTCGCCGAGCCGGCCCGCCAGTCCCGAGGCGGTGGCCGGCCCGTACTCGCGCAGCGCGGCGAGCAGCCGGATGCGCAAGGGGTGGGCGAGGCCGCGCAGGGTCCGCGGGTCGAGGCTGATGACGCCGGGGTCGGGCGCGCCGGCGGCGGGTTCGTCAGGCACGGATTCACCGTAGAGCGTGCAAAGACTTCTTTGCAACGCTTTCTTTGCAACAGCTACCCCTCCGTGATGAAGCCCTCCTTCACCAGCCACTCCTTGGCGACCTCGTGCGGGTCCTCGCCCTTCACGTCCACCTTCGCGTTCAGCTCCCGGCCGACGTCGGTGGTCAGCTTCGCGGACAGCGGGTCGAGCAGTCCGCGGATGGCCGGCCAGCGCTCCAGCGCCTTGCTGTTGACGACGGGGGCGGCGTCGTAGTTCGGGAAGAAGTGCTTGTCGTCCTCCATCACCTCCAGGCCGAGGGAGGCGATCCGGCCGTCGGTCGTGTAGACCTCGCCGAGCAGGCAGGAACCCGGCTTGGCGATCTGGGTGTAGATGATCCCGGTGTCCATCTTGCGGATGTTGGAGGAGGGCAGGTCCATGCCGTACGCCTTCGCCATGCCGGGCAGCCCGTCGTCCCGCGAGGCGAACTCGTTCTCCACGCAGAGGGTGACGGCCTTGGGGTCCTTCCTCGACAGGGCGGCCACGTCGGACAGCGTCCGCAGCCCGTACGGGCGGTTCTTCTCCGGGCTGATGGCCAGGGCGTAGGTGTTGTCCAGGGTGGACGGCCGCAGCCAGGTGATGCCGCCCGGCCGGTCGGCGTCGCGGACGGCCCGCCACTGCTCCGCCGGGTCGGCGATGGGCTCGGCGTTGCCCAGATAGGTGATCCAGGCGGTGCCCGTGTACTCGTACATGGCGTCCGCGTCACCGGACTTGATCGCCTCGCGCGCGCCGATGGAGCCCTGGATGTTGGTGCGGTCCAGCACCTCCGCGCCGGCCGCCTTGAAGACCAGGCCGATCATCGAGCCCAGGATGATCTGCTCGCTGAAGCTCTTGGACGTCACCGTGAGCGAGGCGCCCTTCAGTGGCAGGCCCTTCCCCAGCGAGCCGGGGCGGACGTCGCCGACGAGCGGGCTGCCGCTCTTGAGCCCGCAGCCCGGGGCGCAGGCGAGCAGCACCAGGAGGCCCGCCGCCAGGGCCCGGCGGCGCATCAGCCCGTCTCCAGGCCGTGCGGACGCAGCAACTGCTCGGCCAGCGACGCCAGCCAGTCCACCAGCAGGGCCAGCACCACGGTGAGCACCGAACCCAGCACGAGCACCGGCATGCGCTGCGTGACGATCCCGGTGGTGATGATGTCGCCGAGCCCGCCGCCGCCCACGAAGGTGGCGAGTGTGGCGGTGCCCACGTTCAGCACGAGCGCGGTGCGCACGCCCGCCAGGATCAGCGGTACGGCCAGCGGCAGTTCGATCCGCGACAGCGTCCCGGCCGCCGACATCCCGATGCCGCGCGAGGCCTCGATCAGGGTGGGGTCGATGGCCCGCAGTCCCGCCATGGTGTTGGACAGCACCGGCAGCACCGCGTAGACCACCATGCCGACCAGCGCCGTACCGGGTCCGATGCCCAGCCAGACGACGAGCAGGGCCAGCATCCCGATGGCGGGCGTGGCCTGTCCGATGTTGGCGATCGACGTCACCACCGGCGCGGCCGGACGCAGCCGCCGCCGGGTCAGCGCGACGCCGAGCGGGACGGCGATGACCAGCACCCAGAACGTGGAGATCGCGGTGAGCTTGACGTGCTGCCACAGCCGCACCCGGACGGTGTCGCCGACGAGGGCGTTCTCGGCGATCGAGTCGAGGGGGACGGCGGTGATCCACAGGTAGGTGGCGAGCAGGACGAGGGCGAGCACGACCGGGGTGACCAGCAGGCTGTGCCAGGTCAGCCGCCGTGCCGGTGTCCCGTCGGGAGGCCCCGCGGCGGGCCGGCCGCCGGGGCCCGCGCCGTCGGCGGGTTCCTCCGGGCCGGCCGGGCCCCGTCCGGAACCGGGAGCCGCCGCGGGACCGCCGGGGCCGCCCGTCCCGCCCGGCGGTCCGGCGCCGGCGCTCATGCCCGCTCCCCCGGTTCGTGGTCGGCGCCCTCCTGCTCGGCCCTGGTCTGCGGGGCGCGCAACTCCTCCAGATCGTGCCGGTGCTCCAGGGCCGCCAGCCGGTCCTCCTCCAGCAGTTCGTGCACCGAGTTGAGCAGCGTCTCCATGTCCACCACCCCGGTGAACTCACCGCGCCGGCCGGTCACCGCGACCCGGCCGCTGCTGTCGGTGAGCACCGCCTCCAGGGCGTCCCGCAGGGTCGCGTCCCGGGTCACGGTGTCGCCCACCAGCGTCCCGGCGCGGGCGAGCGAGCCCTTGGCGCGCATCAGGTCGCCGCGCCGCAGCCACTTGTAGGGGCGGCCCCTGCGGTCCAGCAGCAGAAGTTCGTTGGTCGTGGTCGCCTCCCGCAGCCGGTCGAAGATCGACTGCAGCGGGTCGTCCAGGCGCACCGTCGGGAAGTCGGCGACGCCCACGTCCCGCACCCGGGTCAGGTTGAGCCGCTTCAGGGCTGCCCCGGCGCCGACGAAACCGGAGACGAAGTCGTCGGCCGGATTGGTCAGGATCGCCTCGGGGGTGTCGAACTGGGCGATGTGCGAGCGCTCCCGCAGCACCGCGATGCGGTCCCCGAGCTTGATCGCCTCGTCGAAGTCATGGGTGACGAAGACGATCGTCTTGTGCAGTTCGTGCTGCAGCCTGATCAGTTCGTCCTGGAGGTGGTCACGGGTGATCGGGTCGACGGCGCCGAAGGGCTCGTCCATCAGCAGCACCGGGGGGTCGGCCGCCAGCGCGCGTGCCACCCCGACGCGCTGCTGCTGACCGCCGGACAGCTGGCGCGGGTAGCGGCCCCGGAACTCGCGCGGGTCCAGCCCCACCAGGTCCAGCATCTCCTCGACGCGGTCCCGGACCCGCGCCCTGGACCAGCCCACCATCCGGGGGACGAGGGCGATGTTCTCGGCCACCGTCATGTGCGGGAACAGCCCGGAGGACTGGATCGCGTAACCGATCTTGCGGCGCAGCTTCACCGGGTCCATGTGGGTGACGTCCTCGCCGCCGATGCGGATGCGGCCCGAGGTCGGCTCGATCAGCCGGTTGATCATCTTCAGCGTGGTGGACTTCCCGCACCCGGACGGCCCGACGAAGATCACCGTCTCGCCGGCCCCGATCTCCATGCTCACCCCGTCCACGGCCGGCTCCGCGCTGCCGGGGTAGCGCTTGGTCAGCTGCTCCAGCTCGATGGTCGCGCCCGATGCCTCAGCCACGGATCCCCCGGGGGATGGTGAGCCGCCCGAGCAGCACGTAGCAGGCGTCGAAGAGCAGCGCCAGGACGACGATGCCGATCGTCCCGGCCAGCACCTGGTTGAGCGCGTTGGCGCTGCCCAGGGAGGCGATCCCGCGGAAGATCTCGTTGCCGAGCCCCGGCCCGGAGGCGTACGCCGCGATCGCCGCGATGCCCATCAGCATCTGCGTCGCGACCCGGATGCCGGTCAGGATCGGCGGCCACGCCAGCGGCAGCTCGACCCGCGCCAGGGCCGCCGTCCGGGACATGCCGATGCCGCGGGCCGCGTCGACCAGCGCCGGGTCCACCCCGCGCAGCCCCACGATCGCGTTGCGGACCACCGGCAGCAGCCCGTACAGCGTCAGCGCCGTCACCGTCGGGGGGACGCCGAGACCGAGCCAGGGGATGAGCAGGCCGATCAGGGCCAGGGAGGGGATGGTGAGGACCGTCGCGGTGGAGGTGACGGCCAGGGTCGCGGCCCAGTCGCGCCGGTAGGAGAGCACCCCGATCGCCACCCCGATCGCGGTCGCCAGCACCATGCACTGGAAGACCAGGCTGGCCTGCTGGTACGTGTCGATCAGCAGCTGTTCGTGCCGGCTGGCGAGGTACTCCCAGAAGCTCACCCGGCATCACCCCTGCCGTCCCTCGGCTATGTGTCCGCGTCCTGTGCCGCCTGCTCGACCAGCGGGATGATCCGCAACGGGACCGGGTTCTCCATGACGATCGCCGTGGAGGCCCGCACGATGCCATCAAAGCCCACAACCCGGTCGATCACACGTTGGAGATCGGCGTTCGAGCGGGCCACCAGCCGGCACAGCATGTCGCCCTGCCCGGTCGTGGTGTGCAGTTCCAGCACCTCCGGGACACCGGCCAAGTGCGCGCGCACGTCCTGGCCTTGCCCCTGCTTGATCTCCAGCGTCGCGAAGGCCGTCACCGGGTAGCCCAGCGCGGCCGGGTCCACCTGCGGTCCGAAGCCGCGGATCACCCCATTGGCCTGAAGCCGGTCCAGCCGTGCCTGCACGGTCCCGCGCGCCACCCCCAGGCGGCGCGAGGCCTCCAGCACGCCGATCCGCGGCTCCTCGGCGAGCAGCTTGATCAGCCGTCCGTCCAGCCGGTCGATCCCCATGGCACCCCAGTCCCTCCTGTGACGGTGGTCACCGTGCACAGAATGCCGCCCGATTTCGCGGTACCGCTGTACAGAGTGCCCAGTCGATCAGGAAACTATTGCGCACCTTGAGGTGCCGGGCGAGGCTGCTGCCATGACTGAGACCCTGGATCACACTTCCCCCACCCCCGGCGACGCGGACCCGTTCCCGGTCAAGGGAATGGACGCGGTCGTCTTCGCGGTGGGCAACGCCAAGCAGGCGGCCCACTACTACTCGACCGCGTTCGGCATGAAGCGCGTGGCCTACTCCGGACCGGAGAACGGCAGCCGCGAGACCGCGTCCTACGTCCTGGAGTCCGGGAGCGCCCGCTTCGTCTTCACCTCCGTCGTCAGAGCCGCCACCGACCACGGCCGCTTCCTCGAGGAGCACGTCGCCGCCCACGGCGACGGCGTCGTGGACCTGGCCCTGGAGGTGCCGGACGTCCGCGCCGCATACGACTACGCCCTCGCGCACGGCGCCACCGGCCTGGAGGAGCCCCACGAGGCCGGCGACGAGTACGGCACCGTCGTGCTGGCCGCCATCGCCACCTACGGCCAGACCCGCCACACCCTGGTCGAGCGCGGCGCCTACAAGGGCCCGTACCTGCCCGGCTACGTCGCCGCCGAGCCGATCGTGGAGCCGCCGGCCAAGCGCTTCTTCCAGGCGATCGACCACTGCGTCGGCAATGTCGAGCTCGGCAAGATGAACGACTGGGTGACCTTCTACAACCGGGTCATGGGCTTCACCAACATGAAGGAGTTCGTCGGTGACGACATCGCCACCGAGTACTCGGCCCTGATGTCCAAGGTCGTCGCGGACGGCACGCTGAAGGTCAAGTTCCCCATCAACGAGCCCGCGATCGCCAAGAAGAAGTCCCAGATCGACGAGTACCTGGAGTTCTACGGCGGCCCGGGCGTCCAGCACATCGCCCTCGCCACCAACGACATCGTCGCCACGGTCCGCGCCATGCGCGCCGCGGGCGTCGAGTTCCTCGACACCCCCGACTCCTACTACGACACCCTCGGCGAGTGGGTCGGCGACACCCGCGTCCCGATCGACACCCTGCGCGAGTTGAAGATCCTGGCAGACCGGGACGAAGACGGCTACCTGCTGCAGATCTTCACCAAGCCTGTCCAGGATCGCCCGACCGTCTTCTTCGAAATGATCGAGCGACACGGTTCGATGGGCTTCGGCAAGGGCAACTTCAAGGCGCTCTTCGAAGCGATCGAGCGCGAGCAGGAGCGTCGCGGCAACCTCTGATCGCCACCGCCGCGGACTCCGGCGCCGGACCATGCCTCCACGGGGGAGGGGCGTGGACCGGTGCCGGCCGCCGTCAGAAGACGAACCGGAGGTTCCGGAGGGCCGACACGACCGCCCAGGCCCCGAACGCCCACAGCGCCAGCGCCCCCAGCACCGCCCCCGTCGCGGCCCACAGTCCCGTGCGCGGCGGCCGCCGCAGTGCCCCGGCGAGCGCGCCGGCCGACCCGCCCGCCGCGGGCAGGCCCGCGATCAGCAGGGCCGCGTTCTCCAGCGCCACCTTGGTGCGGTGGTTGCCCACCCAGTCCGTGGGGCTCTGGTGGTGCGCCGCGTCCACGGCGCCCATCACCCACAGCACCACCGGCGGGGCGAGCAGCACCACCGCCCACACGCAGCGCACGGCGACCCTCCGCCCGTGGCGCCGCCGCGCCGGTGCCGTGCCGCCGGTGTCCGTCGCGTCCGTCGTGTCCGTCACGGCGGTCATCCTCGCCGCGCCCCCGCCCGCGCCGCCATCCGTACGGATACTCAGAACGCCGCGAGCCGCGCGGTGACGTGATCTTCCCCGGGCGGCGGCGCGGTGCGAAGCTGGACCCATGGGCGATCTCATCGACCGGCTGCGCGCCGGACTCCCCGACGAGGCCATCCTCGCCGATCCCGACGTCACCGCCTCCTACGCCAACGACATGGCCAGCTTCTGCCCGGCCGGGGCGCCCGCGGTGGTTGTCCTGCCGCGCACCGTGGAGCAGGTCCGGCACGTCATGCGGACCGCCACGGCGCTGCGGGTGCCCGTCGTGCCGCAAGGGGCCCGCACCGGCCTGTCGGGCGCCGCCAACGCCTCCGACGGCTGCATCGTGCTCTCCCTGACCAAGATGGACCGCATCCTGGAGATCGACCCCGTCGACCGCGTCGCCGTCGTCGAGCCGGGCGTCGTCAACGCCGCCCTGTCCCGCGCCGTCGCCGAGCGGGGCCTGTACTACCCGCCGGACCCCTCCAGCTGGGAGCAGTGCACCATCGGCGGCAACATCGGCACCGGCTCCGGCGGCCTGTGCTGCGTCAAGTACGGGGTCACGGCCGAGTACGTGCTCGGCCTGGAGGTCGTCCTGGCCGACGGGCGGCTGCTGCGCACCGGCCGCCGCACCGCAAAGGGCGTCGCCGGCTACGACCTGACCCGGCTGCTCGTCGGCTCCGAGGGCAGCCTCGGCATCGTGGTGCGGGCCGTGCTGGCGCTCAAGCCCGCGCCGCCCGCCCAGTTGGCGCTGGTGGCGGAGTTCGGCTCGGCCGAGGCGGCCTGCGCGGCGGTCTGCGACATCATGGCCGGCGGCCATGTGCCCTCGCTGCTGGAACTGATGGACGGCACCACCGTGCGCGCGGTCAACGCGATGACCAGCATGGGACTGCCCGAGTCCACCGAGGCGCTGCTGCTCGCGGCCTTCGACACCCCCGACCCGGCCGCCGACCTCGCCGCGGTGGGCGAGCTGTGCACCGCCGCCGGGGCGACGCAGGTGGTGCCCGCCGAGGACGCGGCGGAGTCCGAAATGCTGCTGCAGGCACGGCGGATGGCGCTGCCCGCACTGGAGCGGGTCTCCACGGCCACGATGATCGACGACGTGTGCGTGCCGCGCGGCAGGCTCGCCGCGATGCTCGACGGGGTCGCGG
Source organism: Actinacidiphila glaucinigra (assembly GCF_900188405.1). Lineage (GTDB taxonomy): Bacteria > Actinomycetota > Actinomycetes > Streptomycetales > Streptomycetaceae > Actinacidiphila > Actinacidiphila glaucinigra. Next base: position 32,199 of record NZ_FZOF01000012.1, read on the forward strand.
CGATCGCCCGCAAGCACGACCTGACGATCGGCGTGTGCGCGCACGCCGGGGACGGCAACACCCACCCCGTGGTGTGCTTCGACGCCGCCGATCCCGAGGAGTCCGGACGGGCCCGCGAGTCCTTCGACGAGATCATGGCGCTCGGCCTGGAGCTCGGCGGCACGATCACCGGGGAGCACGGCGTGGGGGTCCTGAAGAAGGAGTGGCTGGCGCGCGAACTCGGCCCGGTGGGCGTGGAGATGCAGCGCGGCATCAAGGCCGTCTTCGACCCGCTCGGCATCCTCAACCCGGGCAAGGTGTTCTGAGTCCCGGCTCCGGCCGCCGGGCCCCGCGGGCCGTCGCCTCAGGCGTCCGGCGGCTCGTCGGAGCCGTGCCAGGTCTCGCGTGTGCGGCGCTCGTCGCGCGCGCCCTCGCCGGCGGCCGGGGCCAGCAGTTCGTCCAGCCGCTCGTCCATGGACAGGTGGTCCAGCTCCGTGCCCGGCGGGACCGCCCGCAGCGTGCGCTCCAGCCATGCCGCCACCGGGTGCGGGGACGCCTCCAGCAGCGCGGTGCCGTCCGGCGAGCTGAGGGCCATGCAGATCACGCTCCGCCCGTCCGTCTTGGTCGGCCAGATCCGCACGTCACCGTGCCCGCTCGGCCGGAACACCCCCTCGACCAGCAACTCCCGGGCGAAAGTCCAGTTGACGGGGCAGTCCGAGCCGATGTGGAAGGTGATGTGCACGGCGAAGGGATCCGCCGACCGGTAGGCCAGCCTGGCCGGGACGGCGACACTGCGCTCGGGCGACAGCACCAGGTGCATCTCCAGCTCGCGTTCGACCACGGTGTGCATCTCGTCGTCCTTTCCTCGGCGCGAAGGCCCCTGGCGGTGCTGCGCGGCGGGTGCTGCGCGGGGCCCGCACCGGGAGAGAGCGCATACGGCCTTCACCATTACGCGGGTTCCGGGGATCGGGAGGACTTTTCCCGAAGGCCCGGCACACGCGAGATGGATGCGGTACACACGGAACGTCGCCGTCCGCCCCGCCCGGGAGTGCGTCCGGTCGTGCGACGGTCCTCCCCTTCCCGTTCCCGCCCCCGCCGCGCCCACGGCTCCGCGGCGCGCACGTCCCCGTCCGTCCGAGGCGGTGTCAGTTCGGAAGCGTATCGGTTCGGTAGCCGGGATTTGCCCCGGAATGCCGATCCTCGCCCATGGATCGTTTCTTTCGTCCGCCCGGCGCGTTCTTCGTTAGTGTCCTCCTTGCACGCCGGGGGACGGCGGGCTGGTCGAGCGTGTCGGTCGTGAGGGGAGTTGTCACGGATGACCTCCGGTAGCAGCGGCGGGAGTCTGCCCGGTCCCGGGTACTACCCGGACCCGTCCATCCCGGGCTACATCCGGTACTGGAACGGCTCCTCGTGGGTGCCCGGCACGAGCCGTCCCGCACCGCAGCCCGGGGAGGACCTCGCGCCGCCGTCCGGTGCCGCCGTGGCCGCGGCCGGCCCCGCGCTGGCGCCGCCGCCCGCGCCCCCCGTGCCGGAGGCCCCGGAGGCGGCCGCGACACCGCGGACCCCCGCGCTGGAGGAGTCCGGGCCGATGTTCCTGGACGAGGACCCGCGGGCGCCGCGGGCCGAACGCGGCCCCGAGACCGTCACCGGGCTGCAGGCGCAACCGCAGCAGCCGCGTCAGGAGTTCCGTGCGGAGCCCGCCCCGGAGCGGGCGTGGGCCGCCGACCCGGCCCGGCAGGACCCCTCGCCCCGCATCTCGTGGGGCACCCCCGAGCGCGCGGGGCAGCCCGCCGCACCGGCGCAGGCCGCAGCCCCGGCACGGACCCCCGCCCCTACCCCCGCTCCCTCGCCGGCCCCGACTCCGGCTCCTGCTCCCGCGCCCGCCCGCGCGGCCACCACGCCGGCGGCCGCGGCCACCGCGTCCGCGCCGACCGAGAGCGCCGTGCCCGGGCAGCAGTCCGCGCCCGTCCCGTGGGCGCAGCAGGTGCACGATCTGGCCCGTCAGGTCCCGTCGCAGGGCGGGGAGGGCGCGGCGCCCGCGCCGTGGCGGCCGGTCGCCGAGGACCCGTTCGCCTCCGCGCAGGAACAGGCGCGCCCCGCCTCGCCGGGGAAGCGGCTGGCGGCCCGGCTGATCGACACCGTCGTGGTGGGCGCGGTCGTCGCGGCGGCCGCGGTGCCGCTGGGGACGGCGGCGTACGAGCACGTGCGCGACAAGGTGGACGCCGCCCGGCTGACCGGCGAGGAGGCGACGGTCTGGCTGGTCGACGGCACGACGGGTGTGCAACTGGGCATCGTGGCGGCCGTCGTGCTCGTCACCGGGCTGCTGTACGAGGTCCTGCCCACCGCCAAGTGGGGCCGCACCCTGGGCAAGAAGCTGCTCGGCCTGCGCGTGCTGGACATCGAGAGCCAGTACGAACCCGGCTTCGGGCAGGCGCTGCGCCGCTGGCTCACCCACACGGTGCTCGACGCGCTCGTGATCGGCTTCCTCGGACTGGTGTGGTGCCTCTTCGACCGGCCGTGGCGGCAGTGCTGGCACGACAAGGCGGCGCGCACCTTCGTGGCCCGCGAGCGCTGACACCCGAACGGCCCCCGCCGGAGGCGCGGCCGAATCGTCCGGGTTTCACTCGGGGCATGAGCACCGACCAGCCCGAGGACCCGTTCGCCAAGCCGCCCCGGGAGCCGTCCGGGCCCGCGCAGCCGCCGCCCGGGCAGTCACCGCCGCCCGGCGGGCAGCCACCGGGTCAGCAGCCCCCGCCCGGCGGGCAGCCGTACCCGCCGCCCCCGCACCAGCCCCCGCCCGGCGGCTCGCCCTACGACCAGCCGCCCCCGGGCTACGGCGGCGGCGACCCGTACGCGGGCGGCTCGTACCCGGGCGACCCGTACGCGAGCGGCCCCTACGGGGCCGGCGAGCCCGATCCCCTGGCGGGGATGCCCCCGCTGGCGAACCGTGGGCGCAGGCTGGTCGCGCGCATCGTCGACGGCCTGATCATCGGCATCCCGGTCTACGGCCTCACCGGGCTGATCTGGAACTACGACTACAACGCCACCGGCGCGCTGTTCTCCCAGGGCGTGATCTACGCCGTGATCTACCTGGCCTACCAGGTGTTCATGCTCACCCGGTACGGGCAGAGCCTCGGCAAGAAGCTGCTCAGGGTGCGCGTCGGCATGCTCACCGACGGCACCAATCCGACGACCCCGGCGGCGCTGAAGCGGGAGTCGGTCTACTCGCTGGTGCCGATCATCCCGTGCTGCGGTGAGATCTTCTGGATCATCGAGGTGCTCTGGTGCACCTGGGACAAGCCCTACCGCCAGTGCCTTCACGACAAAGCAGGGCAAACCGTGGTGGTTTCGGTGGAGTAAGGCACACTGTGGGGTGATCGTCGCAGGGCCGTGACCATCGGCGTCTATGCGCCGTCCTGCCCGGCTGATTTACTCACTCCATGAGTTCGAATCAACCGCCTGGGTACGGTTACCCGCAGGGCGGCTCGGGGGACCAGAACCCGTACGGCCAGCAGCCGTACGGGCAGCAGCAGCCCCAGGGCCAGAACCCTTACGAGCAGCAGCCGTTCCCGCAGCAGCAGCCCTACGCCTATCCGCAGCAGGGGCCCGGCTACGGCCAGATGCCCACGGACCCGGCCCTGGCGGGCATGCCCCCGCTGGCCGGCAGCGGCCAGCGCTTCGTTGCGCGGCTCATCGACGGGGTGATCTTCCTCGTCCTCGCGTTCGTCCTGTTCGCGGTCTTCGGCGCGTCGTTCACCGACCCCGACGACCTGGGCAAGGTCGCGGTGGTGTCGCTCCTCGTCGGCGTCGCCAGCTTCTTCTACGAAGCGCTGATGCTGAAGTCCAGCGGCCAGACCATCGGCAAGAAGGTCATGAACATCCGCGTGGCGCGGCTCGCCGACGGCGCCGTCCCGGGCAACGCGGCCTGGGCCCGCGCCGGTACGTACGCGGGTGCGAGCGTCGTCGGCAACGTGATCCCCTGCGTGGGCTTCGTCGTGCCGCTGCTCAACGCCCTGTGGCACCTGTGGGACAAGCCGTACCGCCAGTGCTGGCACGACAAGGCGGCCAAGACCGTCGTCGTCAAGGCCTGACGCGCACGTCACATACGACGGCCCCGGAGCGGATGCTCCGGGGCCGTCGGTGTGTTCGGGGGCGCGGCGCTCAGCGCCGCAGCGAGTGCTCGCTCATCCGGGCCTCCGCGGCGCCGCGGACGCGGGGCCGCGGGACCGGGTGCCGCTCGACGGGAAGTTCGCGCTTGGTGCGGCGCGTGCCGGCCGGGATCGCCGCCGTCACGGCGACCAGGACGCCGAGCGCCAGTCCCGCGGCGGCGATGACCGCCACCGCGACGCCCGATCTCGCCTCGGAGAGCAGCAGCATCGCGAGCGTGGAGAGCACCACGGTCGCGGAACCGTAGGTCAGCTGGGCGGGGGTGGGACGTGGCATGGCTGATCCGTCCTCATATACGTCGATTGTGGCGGAGCGTCGGCCAGGGCCGTCTTCCGGTGGTTCGGACGTGGCACGCCAACCACCGACCCTACGGTGCGAGATGCCCGCACGGAACGCCTGGTAAGCGTGACCTAACCCACGGTGCGGAAGCACGGGGGGCGCACGGGGTCGCATCACGATCTTCCCGGGCCCAACGAAGGTGCGGCAAAAGATACTTGCTCGGACCGCGGTGTCCGCTATGTGCAACGGGACGGTCGCTCACCGTACTTGTCGGTCATGGCCAAGTCAAGATCTGTCTTTTCAGGCGTCACTCCGGTGCAATGGCTTCACCCTAGGGAGGTCATTACATCGTGAAAAGCCAACGACGGACCATCAGATCCGCCGCTCTGGCCGTGGCGATCGCCGCAATAGGCGCCACCGCCTTCCCCGTCGCGGCAGCCCAGGCCGACCCGCAGGCCGGTCGTGTCGTGCGACACGACCCGGCGAAGGCGGAGCGTGTCGAGCACGATCTGAAGGGCCCGCTGAGCGACCGCCAGGACGCCCAGCGCCAGCAGGCGATCGAGCAGGTCATCTCCGGCAAGTCCAAGGTCGAGGAGCGCGGCTCCTCGGACGTGGTGAAGCTCGGCAAGAACAAGTACGTCGAGCTCGCGCGCGAGAAGACCGACAAGATCTTCGTGATCCTCGCGGAGTTCGGCGGCAAGACCGACCCCGCGTACGGCGGCACGCCCGGTCCCGCGCACAACGAGATAGCCAAGCCCGACCCGCGCGTGGACAACAGCACGGAGTGGCAGGCCGACTACAACCGGCAGCACTTCCAGGACATGTACTTCTCGAAGGCCGCGGACAAGGAGTCCATGGCCAAGTACTACGAGAGGCAGTCCTCCGGCCGCTACTCGGTCGCCGGCGAGGTCGCGGACTGGGTCAAGGTCGACTGGAACGAGGCCCGGTACGGCAGCAACAAGTGCGACACCTGCACCTGGAACCTCGTCGCTGACGCGGTGAACAAGTGGGTCGCCGCGCGCAAGGCCGCCGGTGACAGCCCCGCCACGATCAAGGCGAAGCTGGCCGAGTACGACCAGTGGGACCGCTACGACTACGACGGCGACGGCAACTTCAACGAGTCCGACGGCTACATCGACCACTTCCAGATTGTGCACGCCGGCGAGGACGAGTCCGCCGGCGGCGGCGCCCAGGGCGAGGACGCGATCTGGGCCCACCGCTGGTACGCCTACGGCACCGACCTCGGCGCCACCGGCCCGGAGGGCAACCTCCTCGGCGGCACCCAGATCGGCGACACCGGTGTCTGGGTCGGCGACTACACCGTCCAGCCGGAGAACGGCGGCCTCGGCGTCTTCGCCCACGAGTTCGGCCACGACCTCGGTCTGCCGGACCACTACGACACCACCAACACCGCCGAGAACTCCACGGGCTTCTGGACGCTGATGTCGTCCGGTTCGTGGCTGGGCACCGGCAAGGACGCCATCGGCGACCTGCCCGGCGACATGACGGCCTGGGACAAGCTGCAGCTGGGCTGGCTGAACTACGCCACCGCCAAGGCCGGCAAGATCTCGGCCACCACCCTGGGTGTCGCGGAGTACAACACCGCGAAGAAGCAGGGCCTGGTCGTCACGCTCCCGAAGAAGACCGTGACCACCGAGCTGGCGGCCCCGGCCGAGGGCACGAAGCAGTGGTGGAGCGGCAAGGGCAACGACCTGAGCAACACCCTCACCCGTGACGTCGACCTGACCGGGAAGACCTCGGCGAGCCTGTCGCTCAAGGCCTGGTACGACATCGAGCGCAGCTACGACTACCTCTACACCGAGGTGTCCACCGACGGCGGCTCCACCTGGACCCCGCTCGACGGCACCATCGGCGGCGCTCCGCTCCCGCGCGACGCCAGCGACAAGCCGGCCCTGACCGGCACCGCGGCCTCCTACCAGGACATGGTGCTCCCGCTGGACGCCTACGCGGGCCAGTCGGTCAAGCTCCGCTTCCGCTACCAGTCCGACGGCGGCGTGGCCCTGAAGGGCTTCCTCGCCGACGCGATCACCGTGACCGCCGACGGCGCGACCGTGCTCAGCGACGGTGCCGAGTCCGGTGACAACGGCTGGACCGCGAAGGGCTTCTCGGCCAAGGGCTCCACGTTCTCCGAGGACTACGCGCAGTACTACATCGCGGAGAACCGGCAGTACGTCTCCTACGACAAGACCCTGAAGGTCGGCCCCTACAACTTCGGCTGGGCCGCCCCCAAGGACAACTGGGTCGAGCACTACGCGTACCAGAACGGCCTGCTGGTCTGGCTGTGGGACACCTCGCAGGACGACAACAACGTCAGCGAGCACGCCGGTTCCGGCCGGATCCTCCCGATCGACGCCCACCCCAAGGCGCTGAAGTGGTCGGACGGCACGGTCATGCGCAACCGGATCCAGGCGTACGACTCCACGTTCACCCGGGCCCGCACCGACGCGGTCACCCTGCACAAGAACGGTGTCGCCACCAAGATCGCCAGCCAGCCGGGGGTCTCGGTCTTCGACGACAAGAACTCCTACTGGTCGTCGGCGAACCCCACCGGCAGCGTGAAGGTCTCCCCGACCAACACGCGCATCACGATCCTTCACGAGGCCAAGGACGGCAGCACCGTCACGCTGATGGTCAGCCCTTCCAAGAAGTGATCACGCACCACTCGAAGTGACCTGATCGGCCCCCGTCCCCTGGTGGACGGGGGCCGATCCGCTCACCATGTCCGTATGGCCAGCGGCGGTTTCACCAGGCTTCCCAGCGGCGTCGTCGTCGTGGCCCTCCGGTTGCCCTCGCCCGGCGGGGCCCCGGACGAGTACATCAGGGTGCTCGTCGTCTCGGCCAACCGCCAGCGCGCGCTGACCCGCCTGCGCAACCTGGGCTTTCGCACCGCCCGCCTCGTCGGCAACATGGAGCCACCGACGTCCGACGAGATCAACGCCGTCCTGCACCACCCCGACGGCCTCGTCTGGCGCCGCATCCCCTCGGCCCCCGCCGCCCCCTGGCAGTCGATCGCGGCACTGCTGGGCCCGACCGTCCGCCGCTGAACCCGGGCGGGCCCCCGGGCGTCAGGCCTGTTCGCGGACGACCGGCTTCCCGGACAGTTCGGCGCCGGCGGCGCGCAGCTCCTCCAGCGCCCGCGCGGTCGTCTCCGCCATGACGCCCGCCGTCAGGTCGAGCAGCACCCGGGTGCGGAAGCCCTCCCGTACGGCGTCCAGGGCGGTCGCCCGTACGCAGTGGTCGGTGGCGATGCCGACCACGTCGACCTCGGCCACGTGGCGCTCGCGCAGCCACCGGGCCAGCCCGGTGCCGTTCTCGTCGGCGCCCTCGAAACCGCTGTAGGCGCCCGCGTACGCGCCCTTGTCGAAGACCGCCTCCACCGCGCCGGAGGCGACCGCCGGCGCGAAGTTGGGGTGGAAGCCGGCCCCCTCGGTACCGGCGACACAGTGCCGCGGCCAGGTGTGGACGAAGTCGGGGCGCTCGGCGAAGTGGCCGCCGGGGGAGACATGGTGGTCGCGGGTGGCCACGACGTGCCGGTAGCCGGCTGTGGCGTCCCCGACGAGGTCGGTGATGGCGGCGGCGACCTCGGCGCCGCCGGCGACCGCCAGGCTGCCGCCCTCGCAGAAGTCGTTCTGCACGTCCACGACGATCAGTGCGCGGTGCATGGCGTCGGTCCTTTCCCGTCGGTGTCGCTTGCCGGCCGCGGTGAGCGGTGCCCCGCCGCGGCGGGGCACCCCGGCGGATCAGTGGGTGATGTACTCGGTGTGCAGCACCGGCTCGCCGCGCGACAGCTGGGTCGCGGACAGCGGCAGTCCGGCGCGGATCTCGATGTGGCGGGCGCGGGCGGCGTCCAGCGGCTCCCGGTGCACGGTCTCGCCGCCCAGCACCAGCGGCACCAGCAGCTGCCGGTCCGCCAGCGGCCCGGGCACCGGCCCGGTGCCGATCACCTCGGCCTCGGCGACCCCGTCGGCGTCCAGCCGCCGGGCCGCCCACTTGCGCCCGCCGATGCTGGTCTTGCCGCCCATGGACTTCTTGGCGACCGGCACCAGGGGGGCGCCGGGCTCGTCGGAGGTGGCGCGGGCGACCAGCTTGTAGACCATCGAGCAGGTCGGCTGCCCGCTGCCGGTCACCAGGGAGGTGCCGACCCCGTACGCGTCGACCGGCGCCGCGGCCAGTGAGGCGATCGCGTACTCGTCCAGGTCGGAGGTGACCACGATCCGGGTGTTCTTCGCCCCCAGGTCGTCCAGCTGCTGCCGGACCCGGTGGGCGAGCAGCAGCAGGTCCCCGGAGTCGATGCGCACCGCCCCGAGCTCGGCTCCGGCGATTTCCACGGCGGCCCGGACGGCCGACGCCACGTCGAAGGTGTCGACCAGCAGGGTGGTGCCGCGGCCGAGCGACTCGACCTGGGCGGTGAAGGCGTCCCGCTCGTCGTCGTGGAGCAGGGTGAAGGCGTGCGCGCTGGTGCCGATGGTCGGCAGGCCGTAGCGGAACCCGGCGGCCAGGTTGCTGGAGGAGGCGAAGCCCCCTACGTAGGCGGCGCGGGAGGCCGCCACCGCCGCCAGCTCGTGGGTGCGGCGCGCACCCATCTCCATCAGCGGCCGGCCCGACGCGGCCACGGCCATCCGGGAGGCGGCTGCCGCGATCGCCGAGTCGTGGTTGAGGATCGACAGCACCACCGTCTCCAGCAGCACCGCCTCGGCGAAGGTCCCCTCGATCCGCATGATCGGCGAGCCGGGGAAGTACACCTCGCCCTCGGGATAGCCGAGGATGTCGCCGCGGAAGCGGTAGCCGGCCAGCCACTCCAGGGTGGGGGCGTCGACCACCCGCTCCCGCTCCAGGAAGGACAGGATGCTGTTGTCGAAGCGGAAGTTCTCCACCGCGTCCAGCACCCGGCCGGTGCCGCACACGACCCCGTACCGCCGCCCCTCGGGCAGCCGGCGGGTGAACACCTCGAACACCGAACGGCGGTGGGCGGCGCCGCTGCGCAGCGCGGCCTGCAGCATGGTCAGCTCGTACCGGTCGGTGAACAGCGCGGTGGAGGGGACCATGACAGGCAGCCCCAGGTCTGCAGTGCTCATGTCTGTGGATGCTACCCCCAACTCTCGTCAGAGTGACGATTTCTCGGGGGCCGGTTTCCCTGCGGGCACCGTCTGGTGACAGCATGGGTCACGTGAGTGTCGCCCCCGCAGAGATCGAACGGACCGAATCGAGCGAGGCCCCCTTCGAGGTGCCGTCACCGGACGTTCCCTGGGTGACTGTCGTCCACAACGACCCGGTCAATCTGATGAGCTACGTGACCTATGTCTTCCAGGCGTACTTCGGCTACCCGAAGGACAAGGCCACCAAGCTCATGCTCGACGTGCACCACAAGGGCCGGGCCGTGGTGTCCAGCGGCACGCGCGAGGAGATGGAGCGCGACGTGCAGGCCCTGCACGGCTACGGGCTGTGGGCCACTCTGACGCAGGACCGCTGAGGCCGCGAGACCACCGAGACCACCGAGCCCCTGAGGGACGGCTGATACAGACATGCCCGGGTACTTCCAGACCGCTGCCGCAGGCGGCGCCGCCGTCGCGCTCGACGAGGTCGAGATCTCCATCCTGCGCAGCCTGGCCGTGCAGCTCCTGGAACTGATCGGCCCCGGCGAACCCGCCGGCGGCGCCGAGCCGGCCGACCCGCTGGCCGAGCTGTTCGCCGAGGGCCCCACCCGGCCCCCGCAGGACCCGGCGCTCGCCCGGCTGTTCCCGGACGCCTACGAGGAGGAGGCGGACTCCTCGGACTTCCGCCGCTACACCGAGATCGACCTGCGCGCCCGCAAGCGCGACGACGCCCTCGCCGTCGTCCGCAGCCTCGACGCGCTCACCCCCGGCGGCGACGGGGGAGCGGTGCTCACCCTCGACACCGCGCAGGCGCGCCAGTGGCTCGGCACCCTCAACGACCTGCGGCTGACCATGGGGACCCGGCTGGAGGTCAGCGACGACGAGGGCAGCGAGCTGTACCGGCTGCCGGACTCCGACCCGCGCAAGCCGCTCGTCATGGCCTACCTCTGGCTCGGCGCGCTCCAGGAGAGCCTCGTGGAGACCCTCATGCCGTGATCCGGGAAGGGCGTCCGTTCACCGTCCGTTCGCTCAGACGACGCTCAATTCCGGATAACGATCACATCACCCCGCCCGACCGCATTCCCATTCGGCGCACCTTTTGTCTGCCTCTCCCTGTGCCGTATGCCACATTTGCGCTGCGTGCCCGGCGCACACCCCGTGATACGAATCCTCGACCACCGGCCGTGACGCCACCCCTGTCGCGGTCGGTCGCGTGGCCGGCTGACCCCGGCGTGCACCTCCACCATCCGGGGGGATCGGAACCCGATCCGGGCCACCACGGCCGGACGGGCATGGAGAAAGGCACAGCACCATGACCTCGACGCAGGTCGAGCAGTACGAATCCGGCGGCGGCGCCACGGGGACCGCACCGGAAGAGGGCTACAAGCGCGGACTCAGCGCCCGTCAGGTCCAGATGATCGCCATCGGCGGCGCCATCGGCACCGGCCTGTTCTACGGGTCCAGCACGGGCATCGCCGCCATCGGACCCAGCCTGATCGCCTGCTACGCGGGCGCCGGCATCGTCATCTTCTTCATCATGCGGGCCCTCGGCGAGCTCCTCACCTACCGCCCCACCTCCGGCAGCTTCGCCGACTACGCCCGTGAGTTCTTCGGGCCGTTCGCCGGCTTCGCCACGGGCTGGTCGTACTGGGCCCTGTGGATCACCGCCTGTATGTCCGAGGTCACCGTGGCGGGCGCCTACATCAACTTCTGGTGGCCGTCGGTCCCGGTCTGGTCCACCGCCGCGGCCGCCCTCGTGGTGCTGTTCGTCGCCAACCTCGTCTCCGTCAAGATCTTCGGCGAGCTGGAGTTCTGGTTCTCCACGATCAAGGTCACCGCGATCATCGCGATGATCGTCATCGGTGTCGGCATCCTGACCTTCGGCTTCTCCTCCGCCGGCGACACCGCCTCCGTCAGCCACCTGTGGGCCGACGGCGGCTTCGCCCCCAGCGGCGCCTGGCAGGCCATGCTCGCCATGCAGGGCGTGATCTTCGCCTACCTCGGCGTCGAACTCGTCGGCATCACCGCCGGCGAGGCGGAGAACCCCAAGCAGACCCTGCGCAAGGCGATCAACACCCTCCCGGTCCGCATCGGCATCTTCTACGTCGGCACGCTGATCGTCCTGCTGTCGGTCTTCTCCTGGACCAAGTACACCCCCGGCGTCAGCCCCTTCGTCCAGGTCTTCGTCCAGGTCGGCATCCCCGGCGCCGCCGGGATCATGAACTTCGTGGTCCTCACCGCCGCCCTGTCCTCCTGCAACTCCGGCATCTACTCCACCGGCCGCATGCTGCGCGGCCTGGCCGTCAACGGCGAGGCGCCCAAGGCCGTGGCGAAACTCAGCGACCGGCAACTCCCGCTGCCCGCCCTCGTCATGTCCACCCTCGTCATGGGCATCGGCGTGATCGTCAACGTCGTCTCCCCGGACAAGGCGTTCGTCTACATCACCTCCGTCGCGACCTGCGCCGGCCTGTGGACCTGGATCATGATCCTCGCCGCGCACCTGCGCTACCGCGCCAAGGTCCGCGCCGGCCTGCTGCCCGCCTCCGACTTCCGCATGCCGGGCGCCCCGGTCACCAACTGGATCGCCATCGCGGCGCTGCTGTCCGTCGTCGTCCTGATGGCGACCGACGCCGACACCCGCCTCGGCCTGTACGTGTGGCTCGTCTGGTCGGCCGTGCTCTGCACCGGCTACCTGGTCCTCAAGCGCCGCACCCCCGGCGGCACCGCCGCGGCCCCCGCCCGGGGATAGCCCCGGGGGACCCCGTCCGGGCCGGCGGCCGCCGTACACCCCGTACGGCGGCCGCCGCCCTCGCAACGGGGCCCGTACACCCACCCCTTTATCCTGACGACCATGCTGACCATCACCCGTGCCCTGCACGACGCACTCGTCGCCCACGCGCGCGCCGACCACCCGGACGAGGCCTGCGGAGTGATCGCGGGACCGGCCGGCGGCGGCCTGCCCGAACGGCACATTCCGATGCTCAACGCGGCCCGCTCGCCCACGTTCTACGAGTTCGACTCCACCGACCTGCTGAGGCTCTACCGCGAACTCGACGACCGCGACGAGGAGCCGGTGGTCATCTACCACTCCCACACCGCCACCGAGGCCTACCCCTCGCGCACCGACATCTCCTACGCCAACGAGCCCGGCGCCCACTACGTGCTGGTCTCCACCGCCGACACCGACGACGCCGGCCCCTTCCAGTTCCGCTCGTTCCGCATCCTGGACGGCGAGGTCACCGAGGAGCCCGTCGAGATCGTCGACTCCTACATCTGAGACGTCACGGTCCGCATCCTGGGACGCCCATCTCTGGAGCCCCGGGGGAATCGATACGATGACCCCATGGTTTCCCTCGACGTGAGCGACAAGGCGCCGGGCACGCTGCTCGTGGCGCGGCTGCACGTCGACCTGTGCCGCCTCGCCAGCGCGGCATGTCCGTGCGCCTGAGCACCGTCAGCCCGCGCCACCCCGCCTTTCCGCCGTACTCACGCACCCCTTGGAGCCGACGCATGGCCATCGAGGTCCGCATCCCGACCATCCTCCGCACCTACACCGACGGCGCCAAGGCCGTCGAAGGCAGCGGCAGCACCCTCGACGAACTCCTCGCCGACCTCGACACCCGCCACACCGGCATCCGCGAGCGCATCGTCGACGCCGGCGAACTGCGGCGCTTCGTGAACGTCTACCTCAACGACGAGGACGTCCGCTTCCTCGACGGCATCACCACCAAGCTCACCGACGGCGACAGCGTCACCATCCTCCCGGCCGTCGCGGGCGGCAGCGGTCTGCCGGCCGACCGCGTCGGCGGGCGCTGATGCGGTACGACAGCCCGCTGGCAGCCGTCGGCAACACCCCGCTGGTACGGCTGCCGCGCCTGTCCCCCTCCGCCGAGGTCTCCGTCTGGGCCAAGCTGGAGGACCGCAACCCCACCGGCTCCGTCAAGGACCGCCCGGCCCTGCACATGATCGAGCAGGCCGAGCGCGCCGGACGCCTCACCCCCGGCTGCACGATCCTGGAGCCCACCTCCGGCAACACCGGCATCTCCCTCGCCATGGCGGCCAGGCTCAAGGGCTACCGCATGGTCTGCGTCATGCCCGAGAACACCTCGTCCGAGCGGCGCGAGCTGCTCGCGATGTGGGGCGCCGAGATCATCCCCTCCCCGGCCGCCGGCGGCTCCAACACCGCCGTCCGCGTCGCCAAGGAACTGGCCGCCGAGCACCCCGACTGGGTGATGCTCTACCAGTACGGCAACCCGGACAACGCCGGCGCCCACTACGCCGGCACCGGACCCGAGATCCTCGCCGACCTCCCCTCCGTCACCCACTTCGTCGCCGGACTCGGCACCACCGGCACCCTCATGGGCGTCGGCCGCTACCTGCGCGAGAAGGTCCCCGGCGTGCAGATCGTCGCCGCCGAGCCCCGCTACGACGACCTCGTCTACGGACTGCGCAACCTCGACGAGGGCTTCATCCCCGAGCTCTACGACGAGTCCGTCCTCACCACCCGCTTCTCCGTCGGCTCCGAGGACGCCGTCCGCCGCACCCGCGAACTGCTCCAGCAGGAGGGCATCTTCGCGGGCGTCTCCACCGGAGCCGCCCTGCACGCCGCCCTCGGCGTGGCCCGCAAGGCCGAACGTGCCGGAGAACACGCCGACATCGTGTTCGTCGTCGCCGACGGCGGCTGGAAGTACCTGTCGACCGGCATCTACACCGCCGAGTCGACCGAGGCGGCCGTCGCCGCCCTGCACGGCCAGCTCTGGGCCTGAGCCCCCACCCACGGCGCCCTCGCCCCGTCGGACTTCCGGCGGCGAGGGCGCCGTACTGGTGATTCCGCCCACAACGGGGCTCCGCGGAGGAGCAGGCACACGCCGTGCGCCTTACGCTCAAGAGCACATGGCGGGTCGCTCCCGCCCCTCCCCCCTCCCCCTGTGGAGCGGGGGCGTCGTGGCGCGCCCCACCGCAAGACCCCCGGAACAATCCACGGAGGTTTCTGCACATGAAGCTCACCGTCGTCGGCTGCTCGGGTTCGTTCCCATCCGCGGAATCGGCCTGCTCGAGCTACCTCATCGAGGCCGACGGCTTCAGGCTGCTCCTCGACATGGGCAACGGTGCCCTCGGCGAGCTGCAGCGCCACTGCGGTCTCTACGACCTCGACGCCATCCTGCTCAGCCATCTGCACGCCGACCACTGCATCGACATGTGCGGGTACTTCGTCGCGCGCTACTACCGGCACGAGGGCGGCCCCGCCCACGCCATCCCCGTCTACGGGCCCGAGGGCACCGAGCGGCGGCTGGCCAGCGCGTACGGGGACGTGCCCGACGAGAAGTGCATGAGCGAGGTCTTCGACTTCCGCACCCTCGAACCCGGCACCTTCCGCCTCGGCCCCTTCACCATCACCGCGGACGTCGTCAGCCACCCCGTCGAGGCGTACGGCTTCCGTGTCGAGCACGGCGGTCGCGCCATCACCTATTCGGGTGACACCGGTCCCTGTGACGCGCTGCAGAGCCTCACCGAGGGCACCGACCTCTTCCTGTGCGAGTCCTCCTTCACGTACGGCAAGGAGGACATCCCCGATCTGCACCTCAACGGCCGCGAGGCCGGCCAGTACGCGGACCGCGCGGGCGCCGGGCGCCTGGTGCTCACCCACATCCCGCCGTGGACCGACCCGGGGATCGCCCTCGAGCACGCCCGCGAGGTCTACGACGGCCCGGTCGAGGTGGCGAAGGCCGGCGCGGTCTACGAGGTCTGACCGTCCGCCCCCCTCCCCGAGCAGCACGAAGCCCCCGGAACCAGGTGGTTCCGGGGGCTTCGGCGTGTGCTCCGCCGGGCGCTACGCCTTGACGAGGTCCTCGTTCTCCTCCTCGGGCTCGCGGCCCGGGGTGGGGAGGTTGAACTTGGTGATCGCGAAGCGGAAGACCACGTAGTAGATCACCGAGAAGACGAGTCCGATCGGGATGATCAGCCACGGCTTGGTCGACAGGTTCCAGTTCAGGGCGTAGTCGATGGCGCCGGCCGAGAACGTGAAGCCTGTATGCACCCCGAAGGCCCAGGTCACCGCCATGGAGACAGCCGTCAGCACCGCGTGGATCGCGTACAGCAGCGGCGCGATGAACATGAAGGAGAACTCGATCGGCTCGGTGACACCGGTGACGAAGGAGGTCAGCGCGAGCGAGAGCATCATGCCCATGACGGCCTTGCGGCGCTCCGGACGGGCCGTGTGGGCGATGGCCAGGGCGGCGGCGGGCAGGCCGAACATCATGATCGGGAAGAAGCCGGTCATGAACTGTCCGGCCTGAGGGTCACCGGCGAAGAAACGGGTCAGGTCGCCATGGACGACGGTGCCCGCGGAGTTGGTGAAGTCACCCAGCTGGAACCAGGCCACCGAGTTCACGAACTGGTGCATGCCGACGGGGATCAGGCCACGGTTGATCAGGCCGAACAGCGCAGCGCCGAAGGAGCCGAGGTCGGTCATCCACTCGCCGAAGTTGCTGATGCCCTCGCCGATGGGCTCCCACACCAGACCGAAGAAGACGCCGACCAGGACGCCGACGAACGCCATGATGATCGGCACCAGCCGGCGGCCGTTGAAGAAGCCGAGCCAGTCCACCAGCCGCTTGCGGTGGTAGCGCTGCCACAGGACGGCAGACAGCAGGCCCATGATGATGCCGCCGAGGACGCCGGGATTGTTGTACGTCGCGGCTATGTCCGCGCCTGCCTGGACCTTGGCCTCGGTGACAGGGAAGGCCTTGAGCACGTTGCTGTAGACCAGGAAGCCGACCAGCGCCGCGAGCGCGGTCGAGCCGTCGGCCTTCTTGGCGAAGCCGATCGCGACGCCGATGCAGAACAGCAGCGGCAGATTGTCGAACACGGCGCCGCCGGCGGTCGCGAACACCGATGCGACCTTGTCCCAGCCGAGGCCGTCCGCGCCGAACACGTCAGGCTGGCCGAGACGGAGCAGAATGCCCGCCGCCGGCAGGACGGCGATCGGCAGCTGCAGGCTGCGGCCGACCTTCTGCAGGCCCTGGAAAAGGCCGGAGCCCCGCTTCTTCGCTGCGGGGGCCGCCGATGCGGTGGCGGTTGTCATGGGGGGTCCTCCTGGTCTAAACCACCGAGTGGTGTAGACCAGTATTAACATGTAAGCAACGCGTCAAGGAAAGCTTCCTCCGGTGTGGTCTAGACCACAATCCCGAGCGTGGCGCTCCGGCTACGCCTTGAGGTTGTCCCGTTCCATCCCCTCCGCGACCTCCTCCGGCTCGCGCCCCGGCGTCGCCAGGTCGAACCTGGTGATCACGAACCGGAAGAGCACGTAGTACACCGCCGCGAAGACCAGACCGATCGGGACGATCAGCCACGGCTTCGTCGCCAGGTTCCAGTTGATGACGTAGTCGATCAGCCCCGCCGAGAACGTGAACCCGTCGTGCACGCCGAGGCCCCACGTCACCGCCATGGACACCCCGGCCAGCACCGCGTGGATCGCGTACAGCGCCGGCGCGATGAAGAGGAACGAGTACTCGATCGGCTCGGTGATGCCCGTCACGAACGAGGTCAGCGCCACCGACAGCATCAGCCCCCCGACCTCCTTGCGGCGGGACGGACGCGCGCAGTGCGTGATCGCCAGCGCCGCGGCCGGCAGGGCGAACATCATGATCGGGAAGAACCCCGAGGTGAACTGCCCGGCCGTCGGGTCGCCCTGCAGGAAGCGGTTGATGTCCCCGTGCACCACCGTCCCGTCCGGCTTGGTGAAACTGCCGAACTGGAACCACACGAAGACATTGAGGAACTGGTGCAGCCCCACCGTCAGCAGCGCCCGGTTCGCCACCCCGAAGATCCCCGCCCCGTACGAGCCGAGGTCCGTCAGCCACTGGCTGAACGCGGTGAGCCCCGCACCGATCGGCGGCCAGACGAACACGCACAGCACGGCGAAGACGATCGCGACGAACGCCATGACGATCGGCACCAGCCGGCGCCCGTTGAAGAAACCCAGCCAGTCCACCAGCTTCGTGCGGTGGTAGCGCTGCCAGAGGAAGGCGGTCAGCAGCCCGATCACGATCCCGCCGAACACCCCCGGGTTCTGGTACGCGGCCGGGGCCGCCGCCGCGGGCGTCCCCGGCGGGATGCACGCCCCGCTGATGGTGCTCGTCGCAAGGAAGGCCGTCCCCTTCGGACAGTCCTGCGGGAACTGGTGCAGCACCCCGTAGTAGACGAGGAAACCCGCCACCGCCGCCAGCGCCGTCGAGCCGTCCGCCTTCTTCGCCATCCCGATGGCGACACCCACCGCGAACAGCAGCGGCAGCCCCAGCGAACCGTCCAGCAGCGCGCCGCCGGCGCCGTCGAACACCTTCGCCACCGCGTTCCAGCCCAGGCCCTGGGGGCCGAAGACGTCGTCCTGGCCCAGCCGGTTCAAGATGCCCGCCGCCGGCAGCACCGCGATCGGCAGCTGCAGGCTGCGCCCCATCTTCTGCAGCCCCTGGAACAGCACGGAACCCCACGTCCGGCTCGGACGCGGGGCGGCCGCGGCGGCGTCCGAACCCATGGGAGCACCTCCCGGCAGGTAATGTGGTGTAGACCAGTTGCGGCGCGGCTGGGACACTCATGCATCCCCGCAAAACCGGTCCACCACTGCATTACGGTGTGAAATCGGACCGAACGGCCGAGACCAACCAGGAGTACAGATGGCCAGCAAGGCAGAGAAGATCGTCGCCGGGCTCGGCGGGCTCGACAACATCGAAGAGGTCGAGGGCTGCATCACCCGTCTCCGCACCGAGGTCAAGGACGCCTCACTCGTCGACGAGGCCGCGCTCAAGGCCGCCGGAGCCCACGGCGTCGTCAAGATGGGCACCGCCATCCAGGTCGTCATCGGCACCGACGCCGACCCCATCGCCGCCGACATCGAGGACATGATGTGACCCGGCACTGACCGCCGGACCACCCCCACCTCACCCGCAAGGGGCCCGTTCCCGAACCGGCACGGGCCCCGGTCCGCGCTACGACTAGGCTCGACGCCATGTCTCGTATCGACGGCCGCACCCCCGAAGAGCTCCGCCCCGTCACCATCCAGCGCGGCTGGAGCAAGCACGCCGAAGGATCCGTCCTCGTCTCCTTCGGCGACACCAAGGTCCTCTGCACCGCCTCCGTCACCGAGGGCGTCCCCCGCTGGCGCAAGGGCAGCGGCGAAGGCTGGGTCACCGCCGAGTACGCCATGCTGCCCCGTTCCACCAACACCCGCGGCGACCGCGAGTCCGTCCGCGGCAAGATCGGCGGCCGCACCCACGAGATCAGCCGCCTCATCGGCCGCTCCCTGCGCGCCGTCATCGACTACAAGGCACTCGGCGAGAACACCGTCGTCCTCGACTGCGACGTCCTCCAGGCCGACGGCGGCACCCGCACCGCCGCCATCACCGGCGCCTACGTCGCCCTCGCCGACGCCGTCACCTGGATGCACGGCCGCAAACTCGTCCGCGCCAAGGCCCAGCCCCTGAGCGGCACCGTCAGCGCCGTCAGCGTCGGCATCATCGACGGTATCCCCATGCTCGACCTCTGCTACGAGGAGGACGTCCGCGCGGAGACCGACATGAACGTCGTCTGCACCGGCGACGGCCGCTTCGTCGAGGTCCAGGGCACCGCCGAAGGCCAGCCCTTCGACCGCAAGGAACTGAACAACCTCCTCGACCTCGCCGTCGCCGGCTGCGCCGAACTCGACGCACTCCAGCGCGCCGCCCTCGCCGAACTCGAACAGATCGCCAAGGGCTGACTAAGAAAAGGTCTGCAAAGCGCAACTTCCGGACGGCGCGGTGCGTAAGTAAAGGTATGCACCCACGCACCCGCCGTCTCGCGGCGCTCGCCACCGCGGCCGCCCTCGGCACCACCGTCCTCATCGGCTGCAGCGCCGTCGACGCCGTCGACAAGGCCCTCGACTGCGCCAACGTCGCAGCCCAGGTCGCCACCGACGTCCAGAACCTGCAGAACGCCGTCAGCAACGCCGGCAACAGCCCGCAGGACGCCGCCAACGCCCTCGACCAGATCGCCGACGACCTCGCCGGCCTCGACGACAAGACCGGCAACGCCGACGTCAACACCGCCGTGGGCGACCTCCAGAAGGCCGTCGAGAACGCACAGAAGGCCGCCGAGAACGGCGACGTCCCCGACATCACCCCCGTCGCCGACGCCGCATCCGAACTCTCCAAGGTCTGCACCCCCGGCTGACGGGATAATCGGACCATGCCGCACACCCGCCTGGTCCTCGCCACCCGCAACGCCCACAAGGTCGCCGAACTCCACGCCATCCTGGCCGACGCCGGACTCGGCGTGGAGCTCGTCGGCGCCGACGCCTACCCCGAGATCCCCGACGTCCGCGAGACCGGCGTCACCTTCGCCGAGAACGCCCTCCTCAAGGCCCACGCCCTCGCCCAGGCCACCGGACTCCCCGCCGTCGCCGACGACTCCGGCCTCTGCGTTGACGTCCTCGGCGGCGCCCCCGGCATCTTCTCCGCCCGCTGGGCCGGCAAGCACGGCGACGACCGCGCCAACCTCGAACTCCTCCTCGCCCAGCTCTCCGACATCGACACCCCGCACCGCGCCGCCCACTTCATGTGCGCCGCCGCCCTCGCCCTCCCCGACGGCACCGAACGCGTCGTCGAGGGCCGCCTCCTGGGCACCCTCCGCTTCGAACCGCACGGCGCGAACGGCTTCGGCTACGACCCGATCCTCCAGCCGCTGGGCGAGTCCCGGACCTGCGCGGAACTCACCGCGGAGGAGAAGAACGCCATCAGCCACCGCGGGCTGGCCTTCCGGGCGCTGGTGCCGGTGGTGCGGGAACTGGTGGGGTGATACGACGAAGGGCCGCCGCGGAGTGTCTCCGCGGCGGCCCTTTCGCTGGTGCGGCCGGTGGGACTCGAACCCACATGGGATTTCTCCCAAGGGCACCTAAAACCCTCGCTTATACCATTCAGCAACGGCCGCAGGGCGCTAGCCATCCTAGCGGTCCCCCACGGCCATGGGCACGGGCATAACTTCTAGGCCTTGCGGCGGGGCCCACCCCGGCACCAGGTGTCCGTGATCGCGTGGCAGTTCGGGCAGAGCAGCCGCAGGTTCTCGGCGCGATTGTCGGTCCAGTCACCGTTGACGTGGTCGACCTCCAGCGTCATCGGCTTGCCGAGCCACTCGGTCCCGCTTCCGCACTCGGCGCATCGCTCGGGCACGCCGATTTCCCTCAGCGCCCGGCGGAGTACCAGAGCCCGGGTTCTTCCGGCTGACTCGTTCTTGACGAGCACCTCATAGGCCGGCCTTGGCCGAGCGGGCCCCGGTTTGCCGCGCGAATGAGCCTGGCCCAGAAAGTGGGCAGTGCTGATTCCGTCTTCTGTCATCCATGTGCGGAGTCTGGAACGGGCCGAGCTGCTGTCCGGGTGTCCGAGGAACCGCAGGGTTTCGGCGACGGAGTGCGACGCCGCCGCGGCTTCGGCCAGTCTTATGGACGACGGCCTCGGGGGAGCGCTGTTGCGACCGCGTGTCGGACGCGCGAAGTGCGAGACGTCGATCCCGAAATGCGCGAAGCGCTCGCGGAGGTAGCGGTGGAGCCGGTCGTACGGCGTCCGGCCGAGAAGGGCCACCACCTCCTCGATGGTGGAGCACTTCGAGGCGGCTTCCGCGAGGATTTCGCGGGTGTACGGAGCGCCGGACTCATCGCTTCCGCCTGTTCCTTCCGCGGTAGGTGTCCGTTGTCGAATGGCAGTTGGGGCAGAGGAAGCGAAGGTTCTCCAGGCGGTTGTCGCGCCAGTCGCCGTTGACGTGGTCGACCTCCAGCGGGAGCGGACGCCCGCGCCAGAGCGGGTCCATTCCGCACGACGCACAGCGTTCGAGCAGCCCTGCTCCGGTCATGGCACGCCGGAGGCGGTCGCTTTGGATGCGGCGTGCCGTGGCCGGGTCCTGCACGGTGAGGAGTTCCTCCGGCCTCAGCCGCCTGCGTGTGCGCGGAGTGCACGTGAAGTGCGAGGTGTCGATGCCGAAGGCACGCACGCGTCGGCTGATGTGGGTGTGCTGGCCGCCCACCACTTCGACCCCCAGATGACGCAGCACCTCGTTCATGTTGCTGCAGACAGCCACTGCCGCCGCGAGGACTTCCCTCGTCCAGCGGCCCTCGCGCTGGAAGTGCGAGGCATCCACACCCAGCCGTCTCATCCGGTCCCGGATGTAGCGCCGTGTCGGACTGTGCGGATCGAGCCCGAGTTTGGTCAGGGCCTCGGACAGCGTCCGTGACGACGCCGCCGCTTCGGCCAGCAGTTCACGGGTGTAGGGGCTTGCGGGCACTGATATCCCCCCATGCGATCGTGTGTTGCACTTTCGCACGTTTTAACGACCCGCTTGTACGACGGTTACGCCGTCCGGGATACGCCGAAGGGCGCCCGGCGTGTCGTGCCGGGCGCCCTTCGGTGTGAGCGGGGGAGGCTACGCGTCCTTGAGGGACTGGCGCTGGTGGCCGAGGCCGTCGATCTCGAGCTCGACGACGTCGCCGGCCCGGAGGTAGGGCTTGGGCTCGGGGCGGCCGAGGGCGACGCCCGCGGGGGTGCCGGTGTTGATGACGTCGCCGGGGTAGAGGGTCATGAACTGGCTGACGTAGCGAACGACTTCGGCGACCGGGAAGATCTGCTCGGCCGTGGTGCCGTCCTGCTTGAGGTCGCCGTTGACCCACAGCCGCAGGCCCAGCGCCTGGGGGTCGGGGATCTCGTCGGCGGTGACCAGCCAGGGGCCGAGGGGGTTGAAGGTCTCGCAGTTCTTGCCCTTGTCCCACTGGCCGCCGCGCTCGATCTGGAAGGCGCGTTCGGACACGTCGTGGGAGACGGCGTAGCCGGCCACGGCGGCGAGGGCTTCCGCCTCGTCGGCGGCGTAGCGCAGCTCGCGGCCGATGACGACGGCGAGTTCGACCTCCCAGTCGGTCTTGAGGCTGCCGCGGGGGACGAGGACGGTGTCGTCGGGGCCGACGACGGTGTCGGGGGCCTTCATGAAGAGGATGGGTTCCTCGGGGACGGCGGCGCCGGTCTCGCGGGCGTGGTCGTGGTAGTTGAGGCCGATGCAGACGATCTTGCCGATGCGGCCGAGCGGGGGGCCGACGCGCAGGTCCGCGCCGTCGAGGGCGGGGAGGGTGCCGTCGGCGGCCGCGGTGCGGATGCGGGTGAGTGCGTCCGTGTCGGCGAGCAGGGGGCCGTCGATGTCGGGGGTGAGGGCGGACAGGTCGCGCAGGGTGCCGTCCTGGTCGAGCAGGGCCGGGCGTTCGGCTCCGGCGGGGCCGACTCGCAGCAGCTTCACAAGACTCTCCGGGTGTGGTCGGGGGGTGGCGGTGGTCATGGCCGTGGTCAGGTGTGTGGTCATGTCCGATGGGGGCGGTCATCGGAGGTCTTGGTTGATCCTCCAGCGGCGGGGGTGGCGTTCGCAACCCCTTGACCATGGTGTGGACGGTGGAGCCAGGCGCGTTCGGCGGCGGTCCAGGCGGTGGAGGTGGCGATGTAGAGCCCGGCCGCCGGGGGGACGATCGCGGCGGTGATCAGGGTGCCGAAGGAGAGCAGCGGGAGGTGCTTGGCGAGGCCCTCGGCGTCGGGGGCGGCCTTGCGGGCGCGGCGGTAGGTCCAGCAGGCGACGGCGGCGACCACGACGAGGACCGCGGCGTGCAGGGCGCCGGCCTCGGCGTCGGCGATCCGGGCGGTGGAGGAGGCGTGGTACAGCACGAAGAAGGCGGGGAGCTGGAGGAGGGTCGGCAGGATGCCGGCGAAGGGGGAGGAGCCTTCCCGGGTGTGGAGGCCGGTGAGGGCGCGCTGGAGTTCCCGGGGGTCGTGCGCGTGCTTGCGGCGCAGTTCGGCGACGCGTGGGGCGAGGGCGGCGCGGGCCTTCTCGCCGCGGGCGGCCGCGCGGGCGAGGGGGTGGAGGGCGAGGCGTACGAGGAGGGTGACGAGGACGATCGCGGCGGCGGGTGCGGCGGCGTGTCCGGTGAGGGGGGCGAGTGTGTCGGTGAGGCTGAGCAGGGCGTGCGTGAACACGGACATGGGGGTGGGACCCTCCGCGGGTGTCGTCGTGCCGGTGGGGGTGGGCGCGGCGTGACGGGGCGCGGTGGGGCAGCGGGTGCCGGGGTGCGGTGGCGGTGGCGTTGCCCCTAGGCGGCCGTCGGGAGGGGACGGCCGGGGGCCCTGGGGCGTGGGCGGCCGGAGGCGTCGGGATCGCGCTGGGGGAGGAAGGCGGTGCGGTGTTCGCGGTCGCGCAGCGCGGTGCGGACGCGTCCGCGGGGTACGGGGGCCGCGGTGGCCGCGAGGCGGAGGGCGCTGCCGACCAGGAGGGCGACGGCGGCGGTGGTCGCGGCGGCGGCGACGGCGGCGGTGAGGCCGGTGTGGGTGAGCAGGAGGCCGGTGAGCAGCAGCAGGAGCGCGGTGCCGTGCAGGCGTGCGGCTGCGGCGGTGCTGCGGATCACGCGGGCTGCTCCTTTCGTTCGTTCCGCTGGGGATGACGAACGGGGGGTCAGCGTGGTTCCGCGGCGGCGAGTCCGCCCCAGACGACGAGGCGGTGGGTGGAGGTGAATTCGGGGGTGCAGGTGGTGAGGGTGATGTAGTGGCCGGGGCCGGTCATGTGGCGGCGGGGGTGGACGGTGCTGTGGGGGACGGGGGCGATGACGGTGCCGTCGGCGGGGGTGGTGCGGGGGACGGTCTGCCGGACGACGTAGGTGTAGCGCGTGGTGGCGGTCTCGACGACGAGGGTGTCTCCGGGGCGGAGCCGGTCGATGCGGCGGAAGGGTTCGCCGTGGGTGTTGCGGTGGCCGGCGAGGGCGAAGTTGCCGGGTTGTCCGGGCTGGGCGGTGTGGGGGTAGTGGCCGGCGTATCCGCGGTTGAGGACCTTGGCGCGGCTGATGCCTTCGGCGATGGGGGCGGTGACGCCGATGCGGGGGATGCGGAGGACGGCGTAGGCCTGGGAGGGCCGTGGCGTGCTGGTGAGGGTGCGGCCGGTGGTGCGGGAGTGGTTGCCGGGGGCGGGGACGGGGGCGCCGTCGGCCGCTGATTGGTCCGATGTCTCGGGGGTGGGGGCGGCGGGGGTGCCGGCGCGGTCCCATTGGCGTTCCAGGGTGGTCACCCGGTCCGTGGCGGCGGCGTGCGCCTGCAGATTGGTCCACCACAGCTGGTGGGCGACGAGCAGCAGCAGGACGGCGCCGAGGGTGAGGGCGGCTTCGCCGGCGCCCCACAGCGCGCGTCCCTGCCAGCGCAGTGGGGCGGGGGTGCGGGTGGGCATGCCGGCACGGTAGATGACGTCGCGTCAGATTCCCAGGCCGCGGCCCCGCCCGCAACGCGCCGACGCCCCGCTATCCCGCGAGGAGCCGGGACACAGAGTAGATGACCAGGCCCGCCAGCGAGCCGACGACGGTGCCGTTGATCCGGATGAACTGCAGGTCGCGTCCGACGTTGGCCTCGATCTTGCGGGTGGTCTGCTCGGGGTCCCAGCCGGCGATGGTGTCGGTGATCAGCGCGGTGATCTCGTCGCGGTAGGTGGTGACCACATAGGTGGCGGCGTCCTCCAGCCAGCCGTCGATCTTGGCGGTCAGCCGCGGGTCCTCCGTCATCCGCGCGCCCAGGGACAGCAGTGAGGCCCGGGCACGCAGCCGCAGTTCGCTGCGCTCGTCCTCGGCGGCGGCGACGATCATGCCGCGGACCGAGCCCCACGCGGACTCGATGAGGTCCTGGACCTCGTTGCGGGCGATCAGGTCCTTCTTGAGTCGTTCGACGCGGGCGCGGGTGTCGGGGTCGGACTGCAGCTCGACGGCGAAGTCGGCCAGGAAGCGGTCGATCGCCTCGCGCGCGGGATGCTCGGGCATGTCCCGCATCTCGGCGGTGAAGCGCACGAGTTCCTTGTAGACGCGTTCGCCGACCCGGCGGTCCACGAAGCGCGGCGTCCAGCCGGGGGCGCCTCCCTGGACGGCGTGCATCACCGAGTCGGAGTGCTCGACCAGCCAGTCGTGGGCGCGGACGCAGACCAGGTCGACCACGCGCCGGTGCCCGCCGTCGGCGACGACGCGCTCCAGCATCTTGCCTATCCCCGGGGCGATCTCCTGGGCGTCGGCGCGCCGGGTGATGGCCTCGCCGACGACGGCCTGGACGTCGGAGTCGCGCAGCACGGTCAGCGCGCCGCGCAGCGCCGCCGCGCCCTGTTCGGTGACGCGGTCGGCGTGCTCGGGGTTTTCCAGCCAGGCGCCGAGCCGCCGGGCGATGCCGACCTTGCGCAGCCGGGTGCGGACGACCTGCGGGGACAGGAAGTTCTCGCCGACGAAGTCGCCGAGGGTGCGGCCGAGCGCGTCCTTCTTCGTGGGGATGATCGCGGTGTGCGGGATGGGCAGGCCGAGGGGCCTGCGGAAGAGCGCGGTGACCGCGAACCAGTCGGCGAGCGCGCCGACCATGCCCGCCTCGGCGGCCGCCGCGACATAGCCGGACCACGCGCCGGCTCCCGCCGACTCGGCCCATCTGGCCAGCGCGTAGACCGCGGTGGCCACCAGCAGCAGGCCGGTGGCGATCACCTTCATACGTCGTACGCCGCGCCGCCGGCCCTCGTCGGCGGGGCTGTACGAGAACGCCGGAGTCGGGTCTTGGTCCGATCCGGTCACCGGAGCCGTTTTCATCCGCCGCATCCACTCCTTCCGCGTATCGTCCACACCACACTCTTCGAGTGGAACGAACAACGAGTTCCCGGCGTCCGACAATGCAGACGGGCAGGCCCCACGTCTCCATGGGATCATGGCGGCAGCGGATCGCGCCGGTTTCCCGCCCTTTGATCCCAGGAGTGAAGCGCCGCATGGCCAGATCGTCGGGTTATGCACTGCTCGCCGGAATTGTCGCGCTGGCCGCGGTCATCTCCGCCGCGATCTTCGTCACCGCCGACCGTACCGGCGCCTCCGGCCGCTCCGGCGGGCCCGTCGTGGCGGCCGGACTGCCCGGTGTCCCCAACCAGGCCGCGCCCGCGGCGTCCGGTTCGTGGGTGGGTACCTGGTCGACGTCCCCGGTGGGCGGCGAGCCGAACGCCCCGGACGGCTACGCGGGGTGGTCGATCCGCAACGTGGTGCACACCAGTGTCGGCGGCACCTCGGCGCGCGTCCACCTCTCCAACCTCTTCGGCCGCACCCCGCTGCAGATCGGCCGGGCGACGGTCGCCGTCGCGGCCGCCCCGGGGTCGCCCGCGGCGGCGGGCGGCACGATGCGGTCGCTCACCTTCGGCGGGCGGACGCAGGTGCGGATCCCCGCGGGCGGCAGTGTCGTCAGCGATCCCGTGCAACTGGCCGTTCCGCAGGCGGCGGACCTGCTGGTGACGACGTACACCCCGCAGGCCTCGGGCCCGGTGACGTACCACCCGCGGGCGCAGCAGACCTCGTTCATGGCGTTCGGCGAGCGCGCCGCGCGCAGTGACGGCGCCGCGTACACCACGCGGACCCCGTACTGGCGCTACGTCACGGGGGTGGACGTCTTCACGCGGCAGGCGGCCGGGTCGGTGGTGCTGTTCGGCGACTCGATCACCGACGGCATCACGGCCACCCCGGGCGCGAACCACCGCTGGCCGGACCGCCTGGCGACGCGGCTGCGCGGCTCCGGCGACCGGGGGCTGCGGCTCGGCGTCCTCAACCAGGGGATCAGCGGGAACCGGGTGCTGCGCGACGGCGAGTACGGCGGCAATCCCAGCGGTCTGAGCCGCCTGGAACGTGACGCGCTGTCCCAGACCGGTGTGCGTACGCTCGTCGTCGAGCTGGGTATCAACGACGTGCTGCGGCCGCCGCAGCGGACCGGCGCGCAGGAGATCGTCTCGGGGCTGCGGGAGATCGTGGCGCGCGGTCACGAGCGCGGGCTGCGGGTGCTGGGCGCCACGCTGACCCCGTGCGGTGGCCACGCAGGCTACAACACGCACTCCGAGGCGGTGCGGCAGCAGGTGAACGCCGCGATCCGGGCGGGCACGGTGTTCGACGAGGTGATCGACTTCGACCGGGCGCTGCGCGACCCGAACCGGCCCTCCGCGCTGCTGCCCGCCTACGACTCCGGTGACCACCTGCACCCCAGTGACGCCGGATTCCTGCGCATGGCGGAGACTGTGAAGTTGTCGCTGCTCAAGGGCGGCGTGGCGGCCAAGGTGTGACGAGTACGGACGGACGGCGACACCCATGACGGAGCACGCGGGCGGGCTGCCCGGCTACGCGGAGCACTTCGGCGAGCCCGAGGGGTACCTGGACTTCGCCCGCTACGGCCCGCCCTCGCGGGACGTCCTGGACGCGACGGCGGCCGCCCTTGCGGCGTCGGCGGAGGCCGACCACACCACCGTCAACGACCTGATGCGGGCCGAGCCTCGGGCCCGGGCCGCGGCGGCCCGGCTGGCGGGCACGGACACCGAGCACGTGGCGCTGCTGCCCAACGCCTCCACCGGGATTTTCCACGCCGCCTTCGGCGTGCCCGGCGGCGCCGTCCTGGTGCCGTCGGCCGACTTCCCCGCCAACCACTACCCGTGGCGGCGCGCGGCCGCCCTGGGCCGGGCGGTGCCGCGCTGGCTGGACGGCGCGCCGACCCCCGACGCGGTGCGCGAGGCGCTGACGGACGAGGTGGTGGCGGTCTCGGTCAGCGCCGTGGACTTCCGCACCGGCTACCGGGCCGATCTGGCGGCGCTGCGCGAGGTCGTCGGGGACCGGCTGCTCGTGGTGGACGCGATGCAGGCGTTCGGCGTCGCCGAGCTGCCGTGGCAGGCGGCGGACGTGGTCGTCGCGGGCGGCCAGAAGTGGTTGCGGGCGAGCTGGGCGACCGGTTTCGCGGCGCTGTCGGACCGGGCCCTGGAGCGGCTGGAGCCCACGCTGACGGGGTGGACCGGGGTCGAGGACGTCGCCGTCTTCGACGACACCGAGCACCCGGTCGCGCCGGACGCGCTGCGCTGGAGCATCACCAATCTGAGCCCGGTGACGGCGGCGGCCTTCGCGGTGGCACTGGAACTGGTCGAGGGTGTCGGGGTGGCCGCGATCGAGGGTCACGTGGCACGCCGGGTCGACGAGCTGATCGACGTGGTCCGCTCGGCCGGCGGGCAGGTGCTGTCCCCGGTGGCCCGTGCCGAGCGGGCGGGCATCGTGTCCTTCGCGGTGCCGGACGTGGACCCGGCGCAGGTCGCCAAGGCGCTGCACGAGCACGGGGTGACCCCGTCGGTGCGGGCGGACTCCGTGCGGCTGTCTGCGCACGCGTCGACCACGGCGGGCGCGGTGGAGCGGGTGCGCGCGGCGCTGTCCTCGCTGCGCTGACCCGCGGGGCGGGGACACCACCCCGCCCGGCCCGCGCCCCGGCCACCGGCTGGCCGGGCAGGGAACACCGCGGTGCCGGGGAGGACCTGTCCGGGCGATCGGCGGCTGCCGCACTGCGCGCGGGCTTCGCGGCGTCGGCCCGACCCGCCGCGCCGTCGTGGGGGACGGGGTCGCCGTCGAGGACCCTTCCCGCGCGGGCTGCCGGCTGCGGCACGCGTCGTCACGTCGGCCGCGCGATGCACGCAGGACGTTCCCGCGGCGCCCCCGGGAGGGCGGCGCCGGCCAAGTCCCCCGCAGGACCCGGAGGTCGTGGACGCCTGTGGCGCCGGCCCGCTCGCACCGCCGGGACGGCGGAGGCCGCCTCAGGCAGGAGCGGTGCTGCTCGCCGCGTACATGCGGGCGATGACGTCCTCGATGGCGGGTTCGCGCACCGACAGGTCGACGACGCCGTGCCGCGCGGCGAGTTCGGCGACCAGGGGCGCCGCGCTGGCGGCCGCGGGGAAGGCGATCCACTGCCGGGGGCCTTCGACGCGTTCGCAGCGGGCGCCGGGCAGTTCCACCGGTGGCAGCTCCCGCTCGAAGTCGACGACGAGGGTGCGCTCGCTGTCGCCGGCGGCGTGCAGCCCGTCGAGGCCGCCGTCGTACACCAGGCGGCCGTGGTCGATGACCATGACGCGGCGGCACAACTGCTCGATGTCGGTGAGGTCGTGCGTGGTGAGCAGCACGGTGGTGCCCTGCTCGGTGTTGACGGTCCGCAGGAACGCGCGGACCTTCGCCTTGCTGACGACGTCCAGCCCGATGGTCGGCTCGTCGAGGTAGAGCACCTCGGGGTCGTGCAGGAGCGCCGCGGCGATGTCGCCGCGCATGCGCTGGCCGAGCGAGAGCTGCCGTACGGGGACGTCCAGGAGCGGTGCGAGGTCGAGCAGGCCGACGCAGCGGTCGAGGTTGCGGCGGTAGCGGGCGGCGTCGATGCGGTACATGCGGCGCACGAGTTCGTAGGAGTCGCGCAGCGGCAGGTCCCACCACAAGGTGGTGCGCTGGCCGAAGACGACGCCGATGCGGCGGGCGAGCCGGGTGCGTTCGCGGGAGGGGTCGATGCCGGCGACGCGCAGGCGCCCGCCGCTGGGGGTGAGGATGCCGGTGAGCATCTTGACGGTGGTGGACTTGCCGGCGCCGTTGGGCCCGATGTAGCCGACGACCTGGCCGGCGGGGACGGTGAAGGAGATGCCGTCCACGGCGCGCACCTGCCGGCGTTCCCGGCGCAGCGGGCCGGTGCGGCGGCGTACGTCGAAGACCTTCTCGACGCGGTCGAGTTCGATGAGGGCGGTCATGTCGGGCATCAGCTCCCGGTGCTCCGGTACGAACGAAGGCCCGCCCGCCAGGCGGCGCCGGCCAGGGCGCAGCAGGCGACGGCGACCAACGGCGGGGCGAAGTCCACCCAGCCGGGCAGGCCCAGGGGGTCCTGGCGGCCCAGGATGCGCAGGGCGGGCAGCCAGTTGACGAAGGCGAGGGGCATCACGAAGGTGACGCCGCGCACGAGTTCCTTCGCGAACACCGACGGCGGGTACTGCAGCAGGGTGGCGCCGCCGTAGGTGAAGGAGTTCTGCACCTCCGAGGCGTCGCCGGCCCAGAACTGGAAGGCCGCGCCGGCGACGAAGACCGCGCCGAAGATCCCGGCGCCGCTGAGCAGCATCATCGGCAGCAGCACCAGGTCCAGGGCGGTCCAGTGCAGTTCCAGACGGGTCACCGACCAGACCAGGACGAGCAGTCCCTGGACGATCCGGCCGATCCGGCGCAGCGCGAAGCGGTCGGCGGCGACCTGGGCGAGGACGGGCACGGGCCGCACCAGGAGGGTGTCGAGCGTGCCGTCGCGGACCCGGCCGCCGAGCCGTTCCATGCTGCCCAGGGCGAGGTCGGCGAGGCCGAAGGCGGTGCCGGCGGTGCCGTAGAGGAAGGCGACCTCGGGCAGCGAGAAGCCGCCGAGCCGGTCGACCTGGGAGAACATCAGCAGGATCGCGAGGAAGTCCAGCCCGGTGGCGGCGAAGTTGACGGCCGCGGTCATGAGGAACGACGCCCGGTACGCCAGGGCCGAGCGGGTCCACATCCACACGATCAGCCCGTAGGCGCGCAGTCCCTCAGCCACCCTGGACCACCACCTTGCGGGTGGCCGCGGACTGCAGCAGCCGCCCCGCGCCGAGCAGGAGGACCGCCCAGGCCGCCTGGAAGGCCAGGGCCGCGGCGAGGGCACCGCCGGTGTGCCGGCCGAGCAGGATGTCGGCGGGCACCTGCAGCAGCGCCGACCAGGGCAGCACCAGGGCGATCGCGGAGAGGTCGCCGGGGAAGGCGTTGAGGGGCAGCAGCATGCCGGAGAAGAAGAGCGTGGACAGGCCGGAGACGGCGACGATCCCGGTGCCGTCCATGAGCCAGAAGACGCTGAGGACGACGAGGTAGCGCAGGGCGAAGCTGACGAGGACGCCGAGGGCGACCGACAGCAGGAAGAACGCCCAGGTGGCGGGGGAGGCCGGGAGGGCGAGGTCGAAGGCGAGGGCGCCGCAGGCCATGGGTACCGCGCCGCGGGCGAGCAGCTGGTAGCCGGCCCGGCCGAGGTCGGCGGCGAGCCACCAGGCCTGCAGGTCGGCGGGGCGGTGCAGGTCGACGGCGATGTCGCCGCTGCGGACCCGCTCGATCAGCTCGTCCTGGAAGCCGCCGCCCATGAGGGAGGACGTCGCGAACAGCGCCTGGCCGATCCAGACGTACGTCAACGCCATGGACTGGTCGTAGCCCCCGAGGTGCGGCCGTTCGTGCCAGAGGGCGATGTAGGTGTATGCGGTGATGAAGCCGAAGACGGTGTTGGTGAAGACGCCGGCCGCGGTGGCCACCCGGTACGTCGCGTGGCGCCGGAAGCCGCTCGCCGCCACGGTCGCGTACAGGTGCATGGTCCCTCCTCCCGGTGTGGGGAACGGGTCCGCCCGTTCGCGCGCAAGCGCCCGACCTTACTCGTGGTGACCGCCGACTGCCACGGAGTTTTCACCCGGCGGGGTGGAGGGCGTCACGCATTCGGCCTGTCACAGGCTTGTCACGGATGCACAGCGATGACCCATTTTGTCCTGATGGTGGGAAAGTGTCCGCCGGGTCGTACGGCACGATTGACCCAAGATGTTCCCGCCGCGGCACAACCCTCGGCGGCCGCGGAGGAGTCAGTACAGACATGAGCAGCAGCAACGCTTCCCCCGGCGGCTGGGAGAACCGGCCCTCCGGCAAGAAGCCGAAGCGCACCGGTGCCCGCAGGCTGATCCCGAGCTGGCGCGCGGTGCTCGGCGCGTTCCTGTTGGTCGTGCTGGCGTGCGCGGGGGCGTTCATCATCGGCTACCAGCTGGTCGACATCCCCAAGGCGAACGCGGGCGCGGTCGCGCAGAGCAACGTCTACCTGTACTCCGACGGCACCCAGCTGGTCCGCGACGGCGCGGTCAACCGCGAGAACGTGGGCCTGGACCAGGTGTCCGAGGTCGCCCAGCACGCCACCCTCGCCGCCGAGGACCGCAACTTCTACCACGAGTCCGCGGTCAGCCCGAAGGCGATGCTGCGCGCGGGGTGGAACACTGTCACCGGCAAGGGCAAGCAGTCCGGTTCGACCATCACCCAGCAGTACGTCAAGAACTACTACCTCAACCAGGAGCAGACGGCGGTCCGCAAGGCCAAGGAGTTCTTCATCGCGATCAAGCTGGACCGCGAGAAGACCAAGGAGGAGATCCTCGAGGGATACCTCAACACCAGCTACTACGGCCGCAACGCCTACGGCATCCAGGCCGCCGCCCAGGCCTACTTCGGCAAGGACGCCGACGAACTCGACGCCGCCGAGGGCGCGTACCTGGCGACTCTGCTCAACGCGCCCAGCGAGTACGACATCGTGGCCCACCCGCAGAACAAGGCCAAGGCGGAGGCCCGCTGGGACTACGTGCTGGACGGCATGGTCAAGGAGGGCTGGCTGAGCGAGGGCGAGCGCGCCGGGCTGAAGTTCCCGACGCCGCACAAGGCCAAGGCCGCCACCGGGATGTCCGGCCAGCGCGGCTACCTGCTCGAGGCCGTCAAGGACTACCTGTACGAGGCGAAGATCCTGGACGAGGAGACGCTGCGCTCCGGCGGATACCGCATCACCACCACCATCGACCGCAAGAAGGAGAAGGCCTTCGTCAAGGCGGCCGAGGAGCAGCTGCTCGACAAGCTCAAGCCGAAGGCGCACAAGGCCGACAAGTACGTGCGGGTCGGCGGGGCGTCCATCGACCCGGCCACGGGCAAGGTCGTCGCGATGTACGGCGGCGTCGACTTCACCAAGCAGTTCGTCAACAACGCGACCCGCTCGGACTACCAGGTCGGCTCCACCTTCAAGCCGTTCATCTTCGCCTCCGCCGTGCAGAACGACTCCACCACCCAGAACGGCCGGCGCATCACCCCGTACACCGTCTACGACGGCCGGAACAAGCGCGAGGTCATCGGACGCGACGGCCCGACCGGCTATGCCCCGGCGAACGAGGACGACGTCTCCTACGGGGCGATCACGGCCACCAACGCCATGGACAAGTCCGTGAACTCGGTCTACGCCCAGATGGCGCAGGACGTCGGCTCGGGCAAGGTCAACGACACGGTGCGGGCGCTGGGGATGCCGGAGAAGGTGAAGCTGGTGAGCAGCCCGGCGATGGCGCTGGGCACGATGACGGCGAGCCCGCTGGACATGGCGCAGACCTACGCGACGCTCGCCAACCACGGCCGGTACGTCCCGTACAGCATGGTCGTGAAGATCACCAAGAACGGGCAGGACGTGCAGCTGCCCACCCGCCGGCCCACCCAGGCCGTGCACCGCGAGGCCGCCGACACCACGACCTCGATCCTGCGTTCGGTGGTCCGGGGCGGCACCGCCACCGCCGCGCAGGCGGCGGGCCGGCCCGCCGCGGGCAAGACCGGCACGGCCGAGGAGGACAGGGCCGCCTGGTTCGCCGGTTACACCCCGGACCTGGCCACCGTCGTCGCCGTCATGGGCCAGGACTCCCAGACCGGCGCCCAGAAGGAGCTGTACGGCACCACGGGACTGCCCCGCGTCAACGGCGGCGGCTTCCCCACGCAGATCTGGGCGCAGTACACGGCCGACGCGCTGAAGGGGAAGCCGGCGAAGAACTTCAAGCTGCGGCTGGAGCCGGGTGCCCAGGCCCCGCCGACCACCGCCCCGCCGGTCAGCTCCGCCCCGCCGACGACCTCGGCCCCGCCGACCACCACCGCCCCGCCGGAGACCTCCGAGCCGCCCGGCACGGAGGAACCGCCCACCAGCGAGGAGCCGAGCGAGCCCGGCGGCCCGTCCAGCCCCGGCGACGGCGGTGGCACCGACGACGGCGGACTGCCCATCGGGGGCCTGGACGGCGACCCCGGCGGCGGGGACGACTTTCCGTAGGCACGCGGCGCCCGGTGCGTTGCGGTGTGACGCTCAGTGCCCCGAGGTCGCCTTCAGGCCGACCACGGACACCAGCAGCAGGCAGATGAAGAAGATCCGGGCGGCGGTCGCCGGCTCGCCCAGCACCACGATGCCGAGCACGGCCGCACCGGCCGCGCCGATCCCGACCCACACCCCGTAGGCGGTGCCGATCGGCAGCGTCCGGGCCGCGTACGACAGCAGCAGCATGCTCGCGACGATGCCGAGCCCCGTGCCGACGCTGGGCCACAGCCGGGTGAAGCCGTCGGTGTACTTCATGCCGATCGACCAGCCGACCTCGAGCAGGCCGGCGGCACACAACAGGACCCATGCCATGACGGGCACCTCCACGATCCTCGGGGGGTCAGGGGGTGCGTCGTCTTTGCATGGGCCCTGGTACGGCGCGTCTCGTCAGGGTACGGACCCGACGATAACAAACTCAGAGGTAGAGGCCGGTGGAGTCCTCCGAGCCCTGCAGCCGCTCCGCCGCCACCGCGTGCAGGTCCCGCTCCCGCATCAGCACGTACGCCGTACCGCGCACCTCGACCTCGGCCCGGTCCTCCGGGTCGAAGAGCACCCGGTCGCCGACCTCCACGGTCCGTACGTTCTGTCCCACCGCGACGACCTCGGCCCAGGCGAGCCGCTTGCCGACGGCCGCCGTGGCGGGGATCAGGATGCCGCCGCCGGAGCGCCGCTCGCCCTCGGGGACGTCGGAGCGCACCAGCACGCGGTCGTGCAGCATGCGGATGGGAAGCTTGTCATGCGTATTCGAACTCACAGGTACGACGTTACCGGCGGCGCCGGCGCAGTGAGAGCCCGGCCACCACCGCGACCAGTGCCACCGCCGCCACCGCGACCGGCACGATGCGCTCCACGCGGGGCGCGCCGTCCTCCGACACGAAGTGGCCCCGCAGCTCGGTCACGCCGCGGTTCACCGCCACGTACGCACGGCCCGCGGTGCGGTCCACCGCCGAGCTGACCTTCGCCTTGGCGTCCGCCGCGAGCGTGCTGGGATGCACCCGCACCGCGATCTCGTCCAGCGTCGCGGCCAGCGCCTGCCGCTTGAGGGCGATGTCCGCCTCGATCTGAGCAGGGCTCCTGCCATCCGACACTGCTCCGCCTCCATCGTCCTTGTCGACCGGTACCGTGCAGACAGTCTGTCAGCCCGTCCGTGCCGATGCCCGTCGGCACCCCGAACCGGAGAACTGCACCATGAGCGAGCGCCTCCAGCCCGGCGACACCGCCCCCGCCTTCACCCTTTCCGACGCCGACGGCAACGAGGTCTCCCTCGCCGGCCACGCGGGCCGCAAGGTCATCGTGTACTTCTACCCGGCCGCCCTCACGCCCGGCTGCACCAAGCAGGCCTGCGACTTCACCGACAACCTCGACGTGCTCGCGGGCGCCGGCTACGACGTCATCGGGATCTCGCCCGACAAGCCGGAGAAGCTGGCCAAGTTCCGCGAGAAGGAGTCCCTGAAGGTCACCCTGCTCGCCGACCCCGACAAGTCCGTGCTGACCGCGTACGGCGCCTTCGGCGAGAAGAAGCTGTACGGCAAGGTCGTGACCGGGGTGATCCGCTCCACCGTCGTCGTCGACGAGCAGGGCAGGGTCGAGCACGCCTGGTACAACGTCAAGGCCACCGGACACGTCGCCAAGCTCATCCGCGACCTGGGGGTCTGACGGTCTGACACCCCGTCGGCCGGGGCGGTCACGCCCGGGTGTGCGAGCCGGTCAGCGCCGCGTACACCACGACGTTCGCCGAGTAGGACTGGGTGGCGTGGTCGAAGGTGCCGCCGCAGGTGATCAGCCGCAGCTCCGGGCGGACCCCCGAGCCGTACACCCGGTCCGCGCGGAAGCCCGTCTTGTCGACGATCTCCACGCCCTCGACGGCGAACTCGGCGACCGAGCCGTCCGAGCGGGTGACCTCCACCAGGTCGCCCTGCGTGACCGTGCTCAGGGCGTAGAAGACCGCCGCTTTGCTGCGGGTGTCGACGTGCCCGACGATCAGTGCCGCCCCCGCGTCCCCGGGGGCGGGACCGCGCCCGTACCAGCCCGCCACGTCCGGCGTGCTGAACGGCGGCGGGTCCACAGCGCCGTCGGCGGTGAGCCCGCGCTCCACCAGCTTGGCGTGGATGCCCGCCGAGCGGATGTCGATCCGTAGCGGGCGCGCCGGGGGCAGCGGTGTGTGCGCCGCGTACACCTGGGCGGGCCGCCCGGCGGCCCCCGCGGTCGCGGCGGGCGCGGGGGCGCCGATCCCGGACCCCGGCAGGCCGGGGTGGACGTATCCCTTCAGCCACGCCGCGGAGAGCACCACGGCGGCCGCGAGGGCCGCGACGGTACGCGCCTGCACCGGGTCAGTCCCGGGTACGGCGGCGGTGCACGACCAGCCCCGCGGCCCCCGCCACGGCCAGCACGCCGGCCGCCACGATGCCGGGCACGCCCGCGGGCTGCTGCTGCGCGGCGGCCTGATGGGCCGCCATGGCGCCGCCGCCCGCGGGAACGGGCGCGGACGGGAAGCCGGAGGCGGCCTCGGTGACCGCCAGCGTGCCCTCGTGGGACTTCCCGTCACAGGTGATGGCGACCCGGTAGGAGCCCGGGGTCAGCCCGGAGCGGACCACCGCGGAGGCGTACATCCCGCCGTCGCTCGCCGGGGCGAGCGTGACCGGGGTGACGAACGCGGAGGAGCTGACGGTGCCGGTCTTGGCGCGGTCGCACTGGTCGGTGCGGACGTCGACGTCGGCGCCGGGGCCGGCCGTGCCCGGGGTGATCCTCACCGGGCCGCTGTCGACGCCGGCGACGCCTCCAACGCCGCCGACGCCTCCAACGCCTCCAACGCCGCCGACGCCCCCTACGCCGCCGACGCCCCCTACGCCGCCGGTTCCGCCGACGCCCCCTACGCCGCCGGTTCCGCCGTCGTCCGGGCCGTTGCCGCCGCCGTTGCCGCCGCCGTTGTCCTCGCGGCCGTCGTCGTCCTGTCCGGAGTCGTTGCGGCCGCCGTTGTCACGGCCGGAGTCATCGTCGTCGTTGCTGTTCTGGCGGCCGTTGTCGCGGCCGCTGTCGTCGTCGTCATCGTCATCGTCGTTGTTGCTGTTGTTGTTGTTCTGCCGGCCGTTGTCCTGGTCGTCGTCGCCCTTGTTGCCGAACTGCAGGAGCGGATTGCCGCCCCCGCCGTCGTCGTCCCCGTCACCCCCTCCACCGCCTCCGCCGAACTGGAAACTGGTCCCGCTGGAGTCGTCCCGCCCGTCGTCCGCCACGGCCGCGGTACCGCACAACGCGATCAGCGTCGCCGCGGCGGCGGCACACAAGGGAACGCGGGCGGCCCCCATGACAGAGCCCATGATCACAACCTCCACTCACCCGGGCTCATGCCGTCGGATTGGTCGGCCCCGGTGTTTCGAAGGTCCCTTCCCGGGCGGGCCTTCGCATGCGGTGGTGCTCCGGACGGGTCGGGGGGTCGCCCGGACCGGCGAACCCGGGGCGGACACCGCGCGCATGTGCACAGGTCACCCGGCCGGACTAGAGTCCGCAGCCATGACAGCGCGCAAGCCCATCGAATCCTGGCTCACCGACATGGACGGCGTCCTCATGCACGAGGGCATCCCGGTGCCCGGCGCGGACGCCTTTATCAAGCGGCTGCGGGACTCGGGCCGCCCGTTCCTCGTCCTGACGAA
This sequence comes from Actinacidiphila glaucinigra, assembly GCF_900188405.1. Classification (GTDB taxonomy): domain Bacteria; phylum Actinomycetota; class Actinomycetes; order Streptomycetales; family Streptomycetaceae; genus Actinacidiphila; species Actinacidiphila glaucinigra. The sequence continues at coordinate 70,140 of NZ_FZOF01000012.1, forward strand.
CAACTCGATCTACACCCCCCGCGACCTGGCGGCCCGGCTCAGCCGCATCGGCCTGGACGTGCCGGCCGAGAACATCTGGACCTCGGCGCTGGCCACGGCCCGCTTCCTGGACGACCAGCACCCCGGCGGGACGGCGTACGTCATCGGTGAGGCCGGCCTCACCACGGCCCTGCACGACGCGGGGTACGTGCTGACCGACCACGAGCCCGACTTCGTGATCCTGGGCGAGACGCGGACCTACTCCTTCGAGGCCCTCACCAAGGCCATCCGCCTGATCAACGCCGGCTCCCGGTTCATCGCCACCAACCCCGACAACACCGGTCCCTCGCCCGAGGGGGCGCTGCCCGCCACCGGCTCGGTGGCTGCGCTGATCACGAAGGCGACAGGGAAGGACCCGTACTTCGTCGGCAAGCCCAACCCGCTGATGATGCGCACCGGCCTCAACACCATCGGCGCGCACTCCGAGACCTCCGCGATGATCGGCGACCGCATGGACACCGACGTGCTGGCGGGCCTGGAGGCCGGGATGCAGACCTTCCTGGTGCTGACCGGCCTGACCAAGTCGGGTGACATCGACCGCTTCCCGTACCGGCCGACCACCGTCGTGGACTCCATCGCGGACCTCGTCGACCTCGTCTGACGACGGCGCGCCCCCGGCCGCGACCGGCCGGGGGCGCACCGCGCCGGGAGCGCGTCAGCTGCCGGTCGCCTCCTGCCAGGCCTGGACGTACGTGTCGAGGTTGGTGTCGATGTCCGCCCAGTCCGGCTGGAAGACCTCCACGTTCTGGAGGATGCGGGACAGCGCTCTGGCGTTGGCGTCGTCGGCCTTCACGTCGGTGCGCGCGGCGAAGCCGCCGCCGATGGAGCTGACCTGCTTCTGGGCCTCCTCGCCGAGCATGAAGTCCAGCAGCTTCCTGCCGTTCTCGGAGTGCGGTCCGCCCTTGACCAGGCCGCCGGCGTACGGCAGCGCGAAGGTGGTGGCCCGGCCGCCCTGGGCGGCCGGGAACCAGATGCCGAGGTTCGGCATCGACTTGGTCTGCGCGAAGTTCATCTGGACGTCGCCGTTGGCGACGAGGATCTCGCCCTTGTCGACCTTCGGCGCCAGCTTGCCGGTGGAGGAGGACGGGCCGACGTTGTTGGCCTGGAGCTTCTTCAGGTACTCCATGGCCTGGTCCTTGCCGCCGAAGTCGTGCATCGCCTTGATGACGACCGCGGTGCCGTCGCCGGCGACGCCCGGCGTGGAGTACTGGAGCTTGTTCTTGTACTTCGCGTCCAGCAGCTCGTCCCAGGTGGTGGGGGCGGTCTTCAGCTGCTGCCTGTTGTAGACGAAGCCGAAGTAGTTGTTGACGACCGAGGTCCAGGTCCCGTCGGTGGACTTGTCGGCGGCCGCGACCTTGTTGGCGCCCTTCGGGGTGTACTTCTCCAGCAGCCCCTTGGCGCCGGCCTGCTGGATGAAGGGCGGCAGGGTGACCAGGACGTCGGCCTGGGTGTTGGACTTCTCGCGGACGGCGCGCTGCACGACCTCGCCCGAACCGCCCTCGACGTAGCGGACCTTGATGCCGGTCTGCTTCTCGAAGTCCTTGAAGACCCGGTCGTACCAGCCGTCGCCGTTCTCGCCCTTGAGGCCGTCGGCGCTGTAGACGGTGACCTCCTTGGCGTCGGAGGCGGAGGAGCCGCCGCCGCAGGCGGTGAGGGCGCCGCCGAGGACGAGGGCGGAGGCGAGGACGGCGATCGGGGCGCTCAGGGCGCGACGGGGGGCGCGGGAGACGCGGGAGACGCGGGGCACGGAGGACATGGCGGGACTGATCTCCTTGGGGGTCATCGGTAGGAGGCCTTGGTGCGGATGCGGGAGAGGGCGAGCAGGACGAGCAGGGTCGTGCCCATGAGGACCACCGCGAGGGCGGAGCCGGTGAAGGGCGAGCCGCGGTCGGTGGCGCCGAAGACGAGGACCGGCAGGGGCAGCCAGTCGGGCGGGTAGAGCATCATCGTGGCGCTCAGCTCGCCCATGGACAGGGCGAAGCAGAGCCCGGCGGCCGCCCCCAGGGAGGGCAGCAGCAGCGGCAGTCGGACCCGCCACAGCACGTACCAGGGGCGGGCGCCGAGGCTGGCCGCCGCCTGTTCGTAGGCGGGGTCGAGGCGGCCGAGCGCCGCCGTCACCGACTGGTGGGCGAAGGCCGTCACCAGGACGGTGTGGGCCAGGATCACGATCCACCGGGTGCCGTTGAGCAGCACGGGCGGTTTGCTGAAAGCCACCAGAAGCGCGAGTCCGGCGACCACCGACGGCACCGCGACCGGCAGCATGAACAGCAGGTCCATCACGCGCCGGGCCCGGCGGCCCAGCGCGTGCGCGGACAGCGCGGCCCAGGTGCCCGCGGTCAGCGCCAGGGCGCTCGCAGCGGCCGCGGTGGCCAGGCTGGCCGTCAGGGCCCGCAGCGACTCGCCGCGCACGGCGGCGTCGTAGTGGTCCAGGGTCGGGCCGGACGGCAGCGCGCCGCTCCAGTGGCCCGCGAAGGACGCGGCCACCAGCACCAGCAGCGGCAGCGCGAACAGCGGCAGGAAGAGCAGGGCGAACAGCGCCCACACGGCCCGGCGGCCGCCGCGGCTATGCACCAGCACGTCGGCTCACCGCCCGGTAGATGCCGTACAGCGTCAGCGAGACGGCGACGTTGACGGTGGCGACGACGCAGGCCGCGGGGTAGTCGGACTCCAGGATCGCCTTGGTGTAGACGAGCATCGGCAGTGTGGTGACGCCCTTGGCGCCGGTGAAGAGCACGATGCCGAACTCGTTCAGGCACATCACCAGCACCAGGCTCCCGCCGGCGGCCAGCGCGGGCAGTGCGTCGGGGAGGATCACCTGCCGCACGATCCGCGGGGCGCGGGCACCCAGCGAGGAGGCGGCCTCGATCTGCGCGGGGTCCAGCTGCCCGAAGGCGGCCAGCAGGGGGCGCATCACGAAGGGCGTGAAGTACGTGACCTCGGCGAGGATCACCCCCCAGGGCGTGGTCAGGAAGGCGAACGGCCCCTCGGCGGCGCCCGTCACGTCCGTCCACAGCCCGTTGGCCATGCCCGCCGACCCGTACACGAAGACCAGCGCCAGCGTGATCAGGAAGGACGGGAAGGACAGGAAGACGTCGACGAAGCGGGCGACCGCGCGGGCGCCGGGGAACGGCACGAAGGCGATCACCAGGGCGAGGACGAAGCCCAGCACCAGGCAGCCGGCCGTCGAGGCGGCCGCGATCCACACGGTGTTGCCCAGCGCCCGCCGGAAGACCTCGGAGCCGAAGACGTCCTGGTAGACGGCGAAGGAGTGCCCGCCGGTGTCGGGGGACACGGACTGCCACACCAGGAGCACCAGCGGGTAGAGGAAGCCCGCCGCGAGCAGCGCGACCGGCACCCCCGCCCACAGCAGGCGCGGCGCCCAGGGGCGTGCCTCAGCCATCGCGGTCATCGCCCCCGGTGCCCGCGGGCAGCAGGACGGCGTCGTCCGGGGCGAAGTGCACGGTGACGGTGTCGCCGGGGGCGGGCGGGTCGCGCAGTTCGCCGACGTCGGCCATCAGCCGGTGGCCCGCGGTCTCCACCAGCAGCCGGTGGGTGGCGCCGCGCCACTGGATGCCGGTGACGGTGCCGGGCAGCGGATTGGGCCCGTCGCCCAGGCCCACGGCGTGCGGGCGCACGCACAGCGTGGCCTCGGCGCCGGGGGCCGCGTCGCCGGTGGGGGCTTGCAGGTCGTGCTCCGCGAAACGCACACCGCCGTCCCTGCCGACGGTGACCGGCAGCAAGTTGGCGTTGCCGACGAAGGACGCGGTGAACTCGGTGCGCGGGCGCCGGTAGAGCTCCTGCGGAGTGCCGACGTCCCGGAGCCGGGCCCGGTCCATCACCGCGATGCGGTCGGCCAGGGTCAGCGCCTCGATCTGGTCGTGCGTGACGTACAGCATGGAGACGTCGGGCAGTTCGCGGTGCAGGCGCGCCAGTTCGGCCAGCATCCCCGAGCGCAGCCTCGCGTCGAGCGCGGACAGCGGCTCGTCGAGCAGCAGCACTTGGGGGCGCACCGCCAGGGCGCGGGCGATGGCGACGCGCTGCTGCTGGCCGCCGGACAGCTCGCGCGGGTAGCGGCGGGCGAACTCGCCCATGCCGGTGAGCGCCAGGGCCTGCTCGACCCGTTCGGCGGTCTCGGCGCGCGGCACCCCTTGCGCCCGCAGTCCGAAGCCGACGTTCTTGTCGACCCGCATGTGCGGGAAGAGGGCGTAGCTCTGCACGACCATGCCGATGCCGCGCTGGTACGGCGGCAGCTTCGTCACGTCGCGGCCGTCGATCCACACCCGGCCGCGGGCCGGGGTGACGAAGCCGGCGACGGCGCGCAGCGCGGTGGTCTTGCCCGAGCCGGAGGGGCCGAGCAGGGCCATCACCTCGCCGGGTTCCACGGTGAGGTCGAAGGAGTCCAGGACGGTGGTGCGGCCGTAGGCCACCGTCACGTCCTCGAACCGTATGCCCATCTCAGAACTCCGCCAGCAGGGCGGGGAGTGCGGCGACGGAGTCCAGGACGTGGGTGGCGCCCGCCTCGCGCAGCGTCTTCTCGTCGTGGGCGCCGGTCAGCACGCCCGCCACGACGGTCGCGCCGGAGCGGACGCCGGAGAGCATGTCGTACGCCGTGTCGCCGGCCACCGCGATCTCGCGGACGGAGTCGGCGGCGCGGGTGCGCAGCAGCGCGGTGAGCACCATGTCCGGGTAGGGGCGGCCGCGGCCGCCGGCGTCGGCCGGGCTCAGGGTGAGGTCGGCGATGTCCTGCCAGCCCAGGGCGGCCAGGATCGCGTCCTGGGTGGTGCGGGAGAAGCCGGTGGTCAAGGCCACGGTCCGGCCCTGCTCGCGCAGCGCGGCGATGGCCTCTGCGGCGCCGGGCAGCGGCGCGCAGGCTCCGGAGTCGACGAGCTCGGCGTAGGCGTGCTCGAACTCGGTGTTGGCGCGCTGCGCCCGCTCCTCGGTGCCGAACAGGGCGCGGAAGACGGAGATCTTGGACTCGCCCATGGTGCGGCGGACGTAGTCGAGGTCGGGCTCGGCGCCCAGGCGTTCGGCGGCCCGGACGAAGGCCCGCTCGACCAGGCCGTCGTCGGCGACGGTGGTGCCGGCCATGTCGAGCACGACGAGCTTGGGGGAAGCGCCGGAGTGAGTGTCTGTCATCTTCGTTACCAGCCGATCTCGTTGGCGGTGTCCTCGCCGATGGCGGGGGAACAGGTCATGCCGCGGCCGCCGGGTCCGGTGACCAGCCACACGCCGTCGGCGACGCGCTGCCGGTGCACCACCAGGGACGGGTCGGTGCACTGCGCGTACACCCCGGCCCAGCGGCGGCGCACGCGCGGCAGGGGGCGGCCGAGCAACTCCGCGGCGGTGGCGGTGAGGTGGTCGTACGGGTCCTCGGTGACGTCGAAGGCGAAGGGCTCGTCGTACTCGTGGGTGTCGCCGATGGTCAGCCCGCCGTCCAGGCGCTGCACCATGAGCAGTTGCATGCGGTGCCCGGCGGCGACCGGCGGCTGCGGCTGGCCGGCGCGCAGCGCGTCGAGCGCGGTGCCGGCGTAGGCCGGGTAGTAGCGGAAGCTGTCGGCGTCGGCGACCGAGGTCGTCAGCGGTTCGTCCAGCGGGTCGGTCTGCGCCATCTGCAGGCGGACCCGGCGCACCGGCAGCCCGGGGCCCGCGAGTTCGCGCACCAGGCCGGTCAGGTGGGCGCCGGTGGCGAGGACGACGGTGTCGCCGCGGTGGGTGTCGCCGTGGTCGTCGCGGACGGTGCCGGGGGAGACGTCGCGGACCTCGCGGCCGGGCAGGAAGGTGTAGCGGCCGGTCGCGGCCAGGTGCGCGCGCAGCGCGGGCAGCGCGACCCGGGACTCCACGGCGGCGTCCCGCTCGCACAGCACGGCGCCGGTGAACTCCCCGCGCAGCGCCGGGTTGCGGCGGCGGACCCCGTCCGCGTCGAGCCACTTCATACCGCGCGCGGCGGCGTCGGGGGAGGCCAGGGCCTGCTCGGCGACGGCGCGTTCCGCCTCGGTGCGGACCACCGTCAGCGAGCCGTTGGCGCGGAAGCCGACCCCGGGCACGACCTCGCCGATCCGCTGCCACAGCTCGCGGGCGCGCTGCGCGGTCCCCAGCTCCGCGCCGGCGGCGCGGCCGGAGACCCAGACCAGTCCGAAGTTGCGGACGGAGGCGCCGCGGGCCTCGGTCTCCCGTTCCAGGTGGACGACCTCGTGGCCGCGCGTGACGGCGTGCCAGGCGTGGAGGGTGCCGAGTGCTCCGGCGCCCACGATCAGGACTCTCATGGCGACCACGGTCGGGTCGCCGTCGGACGCGGCCACGACCGCTCGCTGAACCGGTTGTGAACGGACCCGCAATCTTGGACTAGACCCGTTACCTTTCCGTGACTATTCAAGGGTCCACGAGATGGGAATCCGAGGGGGCGGAAGCCGGCGGATGCCTACGTACGGGACAGATGGGTCGTGAAGCTGAAGCGGTCCCCGCGGTACAGCGACCGCACCCGCTCCAGCGGCGCGCCCTGGGTGTCCCGGCTGTACCGGTGCAGCAGCAGCATCGGCAGCGCGGGCGGCGTGCCGATCAGCAGCGCCTCGCGGGGCGTGGCGAGCACCGTCTCGATCCGCTCGTCCGCGTCGCCGAACTCCACGCCCACGCGCTCGCGCAGATAGGCGTAGAAGGACGAGTCCGGGTCGAAGTCCTCGTCCAGCCGCGGCACGCGCGCCACCGCGACGTAGGTGCTCTCCAGGCCCACCCGCTCCTCGTCGGCGAGCAGCACGCGCTCCATGTGCCACACCGTGCCGCCCGTGGCGATGCCCAGCTGGCCGGCCAGCACCTCGTCCGCCGCGATCCGGTCGAGCGACGTCAGGTTGCGGCCCGGCACCCTGCCCTGGCGGCGGACTCCCTCGGTGTAGCTCGCCAGCGACAGCGGCTGCTCCAGCTTCGGCCCCGCCACGACCGTGGCCCGCCCGCGGCGTCGCAGCCGTCCCTGGATCAGCAGTTCGCGCAGCGCCTGGCGTACGGTCTCGCGCGCCACGCCGAAGCGGGCGGCGAGCTCGCGCTCGGTCGGCAGCGGCACGCCCTCGCCGAGTTCGCCGAGCAGCTCCTCCAGCCGCGTCTTGACGACGAAGTACTTGGGGAGCCGGCCGTGCTCGGGGATGCCGGCCCGGGTCGGCGCTCCCGCCTGGGTGTCGTTCACCTGTCGATCCTCGCAGACGGGGACGGGTGCCCGGCCGCGCGCGGACGGCCGGCGGGCGGTGCGACGACGCCGGGACGTGAGACGTTCACCGGGTGATCACCGGATGGGCGGCGGGAGTTGGGGGCGGCGGAGCAGGCTCTCCCCGCATTTCCGCAGCGATCTTGGAAGGGCGTCCACCGATGCTGTCCCGCACCCGCACGGCCACCCTCGTCCCCGGCGCGGTCGCCACCGTGCTCGCCGCCGCCATGGTGCCGCTCCTCGGCACCCCGGCGGGCGCCGCCTCGTACGGCACCCCGACGATCTCCCTGTCCGCCGCCTACCTGTCGGGCGCCGTCGGCGCCACCGGCGACCCGGCCGTCACGGTCACCGTCGCGCAGAGCGGCGCGGACGCCTCGGCGCTCACCGTCGCCGCCTCCGCCAGCACCAAGACCTCCGTGGCCGCCACCGGCGACGTGACCGTCACCGGCACCGGCGGCACCCGCACCCTCACGGTCGCCCCCCGCGCCCGCGGCTACGCCGACCTGACGGTCAAGGTGACCGGCCTCGGCGGCAAGACCGCCACCAAGACGCTGCACTTCGCGGCCTCCGCCGCCGTCACCCACGCCGCCGACACCCGCTACACCACCGGCTCCAGCGACGCCTCCGCCGCCGTGGACGTCGGCGGCGGCTACATGGTGGTCGCCGACGACGAGAGCAACGTGCTGCGGCTGTACCGGCGCGACGGCTCCGGCGCCCCCGTGCGCACCTGGGACATCGGCTCCAAGGCCGGCGCCTCCTCCGAGATCGACATCGAGGCCGGCACCCGGGCGGGCGGCACCATCTACTGGACCGGCTCGATGGGCAACAACAAGGACGGCGAGGTCAAGGCTGACCGCTCCACGCTCTTCGCCACCACCGTCACCGGCAGCGGCGCCGACACCCAGCTGACCGTCTCCGGCTACTACGAGGGCCTGCGCGCCGACCTGATCGCCTGGGACAAGGCCAACGGCAACCGCTACGGCTTCGCCGCGGGCGCCGCCTCCGGCGAGATACCCAAGGCCGTCGACGGCTTCAACGCCGAGGGCATGGAGTTCGCCCCCGGCTCCACCAGCACCGCCTACATCGGCTTCCGCGCCCCGCTGGTGCCCCCGGCCTCCGGCGGCAAGGCCCTGCTGGTGCCGGTCACCAACCTCGACAAGCTGGTCGGCGGCAAGCCCAACACCTCCGTCCACGCCACCTTCGGCACCCCGGTCACCCTCGACCTGGGCGGCCTCAGCGTCCGCGACATCCGCCGCAACGCCGCAGGCCAGTACCTGATCCTGGCCGGCTCCTGGGCCGCCGACGACAACAGCGACCCGTACGCCCTCTACTCCTGGGACGGCAGCGCCGGCAGCGCCCCCGTCAGGCTGCTCGACCTGCCCACCTCCGACCCGGGCGCCTGGGAGGCCATCGTGGACGTCCCCGACCTCACCGCGGCCGGTGCCCGGACGCAGCTGATGACCGACAACGGCGCCGCCGACCTGTACGGGGACGGCAAGGAGGCCAAGGACCTCAGCCACCCCGAGTGGCAGAAGTCCCGCAGCACCTGGTTCACCCTCAGCGGCTGAACCTCAGGGCCGCACCGCCCATGACCATGAGCACCCCGGCGCCCGTGAGCACCAGCGCGGGCGCCCGGTGCGGGTCGCCGGTGGCGGCGAGGCTTGGGGCGGCGAGGCTTGGGGCGGCGAGGCTTGGGGCGGCGCCGGGCGCGGTCTCGGCGCCCTTGCCCGGGACGGGTCCGGCCCCGGGGCCCGTCCCCGGTCCGGCCTCCGGTCCGGCTTCCGGTCCGGTCCCCGGTCCGGTCCCTGCCGAGGGGTCCGGTGCCGGCGAGCCGCCCGGCCGGGTGCCCGGCCCCTCGCCCGGTCCGGTGCCGGTGCCGGTGCCCCCGTCCCCGCCTTCGGCGCCGTCCGGCCGCCCCTCCTCGCCGGTCCGGCCGGGGCGCGGGGACTGCGGCCCGGCTGTGGCGTCGCGGGACGGTACGACCTCGAAGTCGTAGCCCTCGGACTCCCCGACCCAGTCGCCGTCCGCACCGCGGCGCTCCATGATCGTTGCCGTTGCCGTGACCGGCCCGGCGGGCGCCGGCGCGGTGAAGCGCAGCCGCAGCGCGATCGACACCTTGCGGCGCGACGGCAGCGTGGTGCCCGGCCCGTTCTCGCCGCCCACCACGGCGATGTTCTCGTCGTTGGCCGTGTGCTGTACGGCCACCGGCCGCCAGGAACGGTCCGGTGCGTTCCCGGCCTTCGCGACGGGGTCCGCCACCTGGTACTCCAGGAGGATCTGCCCGGGCGTCAGCCGCCGTCCGCGGTCGACGAAGACGAGGACCGGGTGGACGTCGCGCAGTCGCCCGCGCGAGGTGTTCTCCAGTTCCACCCGGAACTCCCGGGGCCCGGCCCCCGCCGTGTAGGTGTGGGGGCCGCCCAGCAGCCGGGCGGTGACCGGGAAGTCATCCGCGGCCGCCTGGGGGGCCGCCGCCACGACCGCGGCCGTCGCGACGGCCAGAGCGCTGCACCACCTCATGGGCAGTGAAGCTCTCACGGTCATCCGCTGATATCACCGCGCGACGCGGTGACGGTCCGCCCCCGCACCCGTACGGGCGGCCGGCCCACCGCCGTCTGGCCGAAGAGCGGCGCCAGCGCCAGCAGCGCGGCCCCCTCGGCGACCACGCGCCGCCCGGCCGTGGCGACGGTGACCGGCACCGTGCGTCCGGCCGCGCGCAGGGTCCGCGGGTCCATGGCGGCGGCCACCTCGCGCGCGAACAGCCCGGGGTCCGCCAGCACCGTACGGCCGCCCAGCACCACCCGGTCGATGTCGAGCAGGGAGACCAGATTGGCGGCGCCGACACCGAGCAGCCGCGCGGCCCCCGCCGTGTCCCCGCGGCCGACGGCGGCCAGGCACAGCGCCTCCAGGCAGCCCCGGTTGCCGCAGGCGCACACCGGGCCGTCCGGGGCGACCGCCTGGTGGCCGAACTCGCCGGCGCCCGTGCGGGCACCGCGGTGCAGGGCGCCGTCGAGCACGAGGCCCGCGCCGAGCCCGGTCCCCAGGTGCAGATAGCCGAACGAGTCCCCGGCGCCCGGGCCGGGCTCGGCGCCGGCTGCCGCGTCCTCGCCGGTCGGGAGCACGGCGAGCGCCGCCGCGTTGGTGTCCTTGTCCAGTACGACCGGCAGCCCGAGCCGTTCGGCCAGCGCGTCGCGCAGCGGGTAGCCTTCCCATCCCGGCAGGCCCGTGACACGGTGCAGCACCCCCGCGGCGTGGTCCAGCGGGCCCGGGCAGGCGAGCCCCGCGCCGAGCACCGCCCCGTCCGCGCCGGGTGTGGCCCGGACGGTCTCCCGGACCAGCCCCGCCACCGCCTCCAGCACCTCCCCGGCCGGGCGGCCGAGGTCCAGCGGGAGGGTCCTGGCGTCCACCACGCCGCCCGCCAGGTCGGCGAGCACCACGGTCAGTTCGTCGCGGTCCAGGTGCACCCCGGCGGCGTACCGGGCGCGGCGGGCCAGCCGCAGCAGGGTGCGGGGCTTGCCGCCGGTGGGGGCGCCGCGTCCCGCCTCGTCGACCAGCCCGTCCGCCCGCAGCCGTGCGGTGATCTTGCTGACGGCCTGCGGGGTGAGCCCGGTGCGCTCGGCCAGTTCGAGACGGCTGATGCCGGTGCCCGCGCCGACCGTCGCCGTCCGCAGCAGGCCCAGGACGAGGGCGGTGTTGTGGCTGCGCAGCGCGGGCAGGTTGGCCCCGGAGATTCCCCTGTTCACGTCTCCTATTGTCAGGCTCCCTTGCACTTTGGCAACAGCGTTGCTTAAGTGGTCGCATGTCTCCCGCACCCCTTCGCGTCGGGCTGGTCGGCTACGGTCTGGCCGGTTCGGTCTTCCACGCCCCGCTGATCGCCACCACCGACGGCCTCGTCCTCGACACCGTCGTCACCAGCAACCCGGAGCGCCAGGCGCAGGCCCGCGCCGAGTACCCGGACGCCCGTCTGGCCGGCCACCCGGACGAGCTGTGGAAGCGGGCCGGCGAGCTCGACCTGATCGTCGTGGCCTCGCCGAACAGGACCCACGTCCCCCTGGCGACCGCCGCCCTGGAGGCCGGACTCGCGGTCGTCGTCGACAAGCCGGTCGCCGGCACCGCGGCCGAGGCGCACGCCCTCGCGGACCTCGCCGACGAACGCGGCCTGCTGCTCTCGGTCTTCCAGAACCGCCGCTGGGACAACGACTTCCTCACCCTGCGCGGGCTGCTGGAGCGCGGCGAACTGGGCGACGTGTGGCGCTTCGAGTCCCGCTTCGAGCGGTGGCGGCCGAGCCTGAAGGGCGGCTGGCGCGAGTCCGGCGACCCCGCGGAGATCGGCGGCCTGCTCTACGACCTCGGCAGCCACCTCGTCGACCAGGCGCTCGCCCTCTTCGGCCCCGCCGTCTCCGTGTACGGCGAGCTGGACGTGCGCCGGCCCGGCGCCCAGGTGGACGACGACGCCTTCGTGGCCGTCACCCACGCCGGGGGCGTCCGCTCCCACCTCTGGATGAGCGCCACCACGGCGCAGCTCGGCCCCCGCTTCCGGGTGCTCGGCAGCGCCGCCGGCTACGTCAAGCACGGCCTGGACCCGCAGGAGGCCGCCCTGCGCGACGGCGCCCGCCCCGCGCCCGGCGCCGTGTGGGGCACCGAACCGGAGGCCGAATGGGGCCTGCTGGGCGCCGGCGACGACGTGCGCCCCGTGCCCACCCTGCCGGGCGGGTACCCCGCGTACTACGCCGCCGTCGCCGCGGCGCTGCGCGACGGCACCGCGCCGCCGGTCACCGCCCGCGAGGCCGCCGACGCGCTCACGGTCATCGAGGCGGCCGCCGTCTCGGCCCGCGAGGGACGGACCGTGACGCTCACGCCGAAGGTCTGACCCCCCAGCGCCTTTCGAGGTGTACAGCGCCCGGCCCGCGGTCCGCTCCTCCCGGAGCCGCCGGCCGGGCGCTCCTCACCCTCGGGCGCCGGGACCGCGGGAGTGGTCCGGCGCGTCAGGGGAGGGGCGGTGGGGCCGCCCCGGACCGTCCGGTTCGGGCAGCCGGGCGCGGAAGCGCACCAGCACCGCGCCGTCGGCGGTGTGGTGCACCCGCACCCCGTCCAGCGGTGCGCCGGTCCCGGTGCCGGTCAGCGCCCGGCACAGGAGGGTGGGCCCGTCCGGGGACGGCGGCCGCGGCGGCACGCCGGCGAGACCGCCGGGCGGCCGGTGGTAGCCGGTGTCCGTCACGCACACCGAGCAACGGGCGCCGTCCACGCCCAAGGTGACGCGGAACCGGCGCGCCCGCCCGTACGCGAGGACATAGCCGCAGGCGACCGCGACGGCCTCGGCCACCCGCGTCGCCGCGGAGCCGTAGGCCAGGGTCTCCAGCGCCGCCCCGCTCATCCGGGCGGCCAGGGCGTCGCTGCCGGGGGCACGCTGCAGGGAGAAGGTCCAGCAGACGTCGAGTGCGGATCTGCGCGGATCGGACAGGGACAGTCGTGAGGAGGCCGCGAGCTTGGCCATGGCCGGACCACGTCCTGAAGGCATAGGAGGCACTTCCGGCGACCGGGGTCCTGGGCCGCCCTGCCAGGCTAGAACACCTGAACGCGGCCGGGCTAGGGCGTGTCGGGGGCGCGTGTGCGGCGCGCGCTTCAGGCCGTGGGCTCCGGCCAGTCCGGCAGGATCGTGAAGCTCCGGGTCAGCCGCGTCGCCCGCAGCGTGCGCAGGGTGAACTCGTCGCGGCACACCAGCCGTACGCGCCCGGAGTGCTCCTCGGCGCGGCGCCGGGCGCGCACCAGCGCCGACAGGCCGCTGCAGTCGATGAACTCCACCGGCCGCAGGTCCACCACGATGTCCGGGCGGTCGGCACCGGTCAGCGCGTCCAGCGCGGCGGACACCCCCGGCGCGGTGAGCACGTCCACCTCGCCGCCGAGCGTCACGAGGGTGCTGGACCCGTCGGTGCGCCGGTGGATCCGGGGCGTGGTGTCTGTGGCGTCGTCGGACATGGGACGTCTCCGGGAACGGGAGCCTGGCGAGTGCGGCAGGGACGGGAACGGGACGGGACGCCACCGGGGTCCGGGGTGGTGGGCCCAAGCCTATGCCCGGCGCGCGGGCACCTGCCCGGCCGAGGACGAATACCGGACGTCCCCCGCCGGCGGATCCGGCGGATCAACTTCCGGATCCCCGCAGGGCGTCGGAGTCCACCGTGCCGTCCACGACGCCCAGGGCCAGTTCCGCCAGCCGTACCCGGTGGGCGCGCGCGTACCACCGCAGCGCCGTGAACGCCTCGTCCACACCGACGCCCCAGCGTTCCGCCAGCATGCCCTTGGCCTGCTCCAGCACCACCCGGCTGTCCAGCGCGGCCTGCAACTGGGCGGCCAGCGACTCCTGCCGCTGCCGGGCCCGTTCCTGGAGTATCCCGATGGCGGCGGCGTCCGCGAACGCCCGGGCCAGTGCCACGTCACCGCCCGGAGGGTCCCCGGGCGCCCCGCGGAACAGGTTCAGCGCCCCGATCACCTCGGCCCGGCGCCGCAGCGGTACGGCGTACGTGGCGTGGAAGCCCCGGTCGCGGGCGAGCGGGGCGAAGCGCGGCCAGCGGTCGTCGCAGCGCGCCAGGTCCGGGGCCGTGACCACGTCGCAGCCGCGGTAGCAGTCCAGGCACGGTCCCTCCTCCCGCTGACGCACCAGGAGTTCGCCCGCCCCGCCGCAGCCGGCCGAGGTCCGCAGCTCGCCGCGCCCGTCGGCCAGCAGCAGCCCGGCCGCCGTCACGTCCAGCAGTTCCACGCAGCGGTCGGCGACCCGCTCCAGGAAGACGCCCACGTCGAAGTCGCCCTCCAGGGTGTCGGCAAGCTCCACGAAGACCTCGGCGAGCCGCAGCTCGCGCGCCCTGTGCGTCGGGTGCTCTGTCACGTCCGGCTCCAGCCCTCGGCGGCCACGGTTTCGCCGGGGGATTCTGCCATGGGAGCGAACCGCGGCATTCGACCTCAAAGACGCCGACTGACCCGATACGAGGGCCCGTTGGCGGTTCGGTATGTCAGGATTGGCGGCGACCGGTCTCGTCCCGCCATCCAAGGGGGAGTGGATGTTCGGCACCAACACCGGCCCGCTGCGCAGAGCGGCCTGCGCCGTGTCCGCCGCCGGACTGCTCTCCGTGGCGCTCGGCGGCTGCTTCGGCACCGGCAAGCCCGGGGGGAGCCAGGGCAAGGGCGGCGGCAGCAGCAGCCCCCAGAGCACCAGCACCGCGGGGGCGCCGTTCTGGGTCAACCCCGACACGCCCGCGGCCCGGCAGACGGCGCAGTGGCGCAAGGACGGCCGGGAGGGCGACGCCGAGCTGCTGGAACGGATCGCCGGCCGGCCCGTCGCCGAGTGGATCGGCCAGGACGACGCCGGGCAGCGGGCCCGGCGCTACACCGAGGCCGCCGCCCGCGACGGCCGGGTCCCCGTGCTCGTGCTGTACAACATCCCGCACCGCGACTGCGGTCAGTACTCCCAGGGCGGTGCCGCCGACGGCGCCGCGTACCGCGCCTGGGCGGACGAGGTCGCGGCCGGCATCGGCGACCGCGAAGCGCTGGTGGTGCTCGAACCGGACGCCCTCACCCACATCGTCGACGGCTGCACACCTGCGGAGTTCCACGACGAGCGCTACGCCCTGCTGACCCACGCCGTGGACACCCTGGGCGCGTTGCCGCGCGTGCGCGTCTACCTCGACGCCGGCAACGCCGGCTGGGTCACCGATCCCGCGCGCCTGGCGGGCCCGTTGCGCGCCGCCGGCATCGCCGGGGCCGACGGCTTCGCCCTCAACACCTCGAACTTCTACACCACCGCCGCGAACACCGCGTACGGCAGGAAGCTGTCGGCGCGGCTCGGCGGCGAGCACTTCGTCATCGACACCAGCCGCAATGGCCGCGGGCCCCTCGACGGCGCCCACGACGAGGCCTGGTGCAACCCGCCCGGCCGGGGCCTGGGCAGCCCGCCCACCACCGACACCGGTGACGAACTCGTCGACGCCTACCTGTGGATCAAACGCCCCGGCGACTCCGACGGCACCTGCAAGGGCGGCCCCCGGGCCGGTGACTGGTGGCCCGAGTACGCCCTGGGACTGGCCCGGCGCGCGGCCTCCTGACCCCGCGCCGGGTCCCTCCCGTCAGGTCACCCGCACCCAGCGGGCCTCGGAGGGCGTGCCCTCGTCGTCGGTGACGACCAGCATGTACCAGCCCGGCGGCACGATCGACGGGTCCTCGGGGACGGTCACGCTCACCGACCCCTCGCCGTGCTCCACGTCCAGCGCGATCGACCGCTGCTCCACGTCGGTGGCGTGGGTGACCGCGCTCGGCCGCATCAGCCGCGCCGTCTCGATGTGCTCCGCGTACGCGGTCGCGTAGGTGGCCGTGCCGCCGCGCCGGACGGCCGCCGGGCCCGCGCCGAGCGAGGGCCGGGAGTCCCGGTAGCGGTACGGCGGGGTGTAGACCTCGATCCGCTGCTCGAAGAAGCCCGGCTTGGTGTCGGCCGCGTCGCCGAAGAGCGGATTGGAGCCGAAGACCGCGACCCGCCCGTCGGGCAGCAGCAGCGCCTCGGAGTGGTAGTTGCGGCCCACGGACGGGTCGGCGGCCTCGCGGAAGGCGTTGTCCGCCGGGTCGTAGATCTGCGCCCGCAGGATGTCGCTGCCGCCGCGGCCCCGGTAGTCACGGGAGCCGCCGGTGGTGAACAGGGTGTCGTCCGGCAGGATCACCGTGTTCAGGTAGCGGGTGGGCTCGGGCAGGTCGGGACCCGGCGTGTACCGCGGGTCCGCGGCGTCCAGGTCCACCACGGCGGTGCGGGTGGTCGAGGAGCGCGACTCGCCGACCCCGCCGCCGCCCAGCACCATCACCTTCTGGTCCTGCGCGGGCGGCAGCAGCACCGAGCCGGCCGTCTCCAGGTCCTTGGCGTCCTTCAGCCCGGAGACCTCGGTGAAGCGGTTGGTGCGCAGGTCCCACACGCCAGGGACCCGGCCCTCGTCGGCCGGCCCGTACCCCGCGTTGGCGCCCGAGTAGAAGATCTTCCCGCCCTTCATCAGGAAGAGTGCCGGGTAGGTGGGGAAGTAGCGCTCGGTGGTGTACGTCCACCTCCGGGTACCCGGGTCGTAGATCTCGTTCTTGCCGGGGACGACCTGGCCGATGTCGTCCAGCCCGGAGACCGAGAGCACCCGGCCGTCGGCGAGGGTGACCAGCGTCGGGTACCAGCGGGCCTCGTTCATCGGGTCGACCGGGACGTAGCGCTCGGCGACCGGGTCGAACTCGTAGGCCTGCCTGATCCCCTGGAAGTCCTTCTTGTCCAGGCCGAGCTTGGTGGCCAGCCCGTAGAAGTTCTCCCCGTCCTCGCCCGCCAGCCCCTGGATTTCGTACTGCGCCGCGGTGTTGACGATGCCCTTCTCGCCCTTGACCAGCGACTGCACGAACACCCGCGCCTCGCTCGCCGTGACGGTGACCTCGCCGGTCCGGGCGTCGGCGGTCTTCTTGGCGCGGGGCACGTTGACGGCGAACTCCGACCGGAAGGAGCGGCCGTTCTCGTTGTTGGCGAAGACCGTGCCCTTGGGGAAGTTCCGCGGCTTGTCCGGGTCCTCGTTCTTGATGAGCATCGCGCCGCCCGCCCGGTCCACGGCCTCCTTGAGCTTCTCGTAGCGGGCGGTGCCGCCGGCCACCAGCAGGGTGCCGTCGGCCAGTTGCGTGTGACCGGCGCAGAACATGTCCTTGGGGGTGCCGATCTCCCTGAAGGTGTTCTCGGCCGGGTCCCAGAGCACGCTCTTGAAGGACTTGGCCTTGAAGTTCCGCTCGTCGTTGCCGGAACCGGCGATCAGCAGCACCTTCCCGGTGCGCAGCAGCGCCGCGTGGATGGCGTTGACGCGGAACTCCTCGGGGACCTCGACCCGGTCCCAGTGGCCGTACTCGGCCTTGTACCCGGGCTGGTTGATCTTGTATTCGTGGTACTTCGCGGCGGAGTAGCCGTGGATCGCGGGCGCGTTCATCCCGGCGAGCACGCCCACGGCCGTGCCTCCGACGGCTATCTTCCGCAGTCTGCGGCTGGGTCGGTAGCTCATCGGGCGGCGCTCCTGGAACGTACGAGGGACAGGGACCAGACGGCGACCGGCGCCAGCGCCAGGAGGAACGCCAGCGTGGCCCACGTGCGCATCGCCACGTGGGTGTGGCCGTTGAGGAAGCTGGCGGCGAGCGAGCCGCCGAAGACGAGCAGCCAGAACAGGTGGATGCGGAAGGTGGACAGCAGCCGGTCCGGGCTCGCGGAGTCCCCCTTGGGGGTGACCACGAATCTGCTCTTGCGCCGCAGCACCGCGTCCATCAGCGAGCGGGCGTAGATCGGCGCGGACAGCGCCGACATCACCATGCCCGCCGCGCCCGAGGAGCCCTCCGGCTCGTGCGGGCTGACGTTGTGCCGCCGGTTCCAGACGTACAGGCCGATCTGCAGCGCCGCGGCGTCGCTGTACAGCATCATCCAGACCTCGGAGTCGATCTGGATGCCGGAGGCGCCGAGACCGAGGAAGAGCGCGCAGCTGAGGCCGCCCAGAACCCAGTTGACCGCCGTCATCGGGTAGTAGACGACCATCAGCGAGTAGTTGAGCAGGCGCCCGGGGGAGAGGGTGAACGGCACCTTCCAGAACTGCTTGATCAGCGTCTCGTAGGTGCCGCGGCTCCAGCGCAGCTGCTGGGTGAAGAAGTCGGTCCAGGAGGACGGTCCCTCGCCGACGGCGAGGACGTCCGGGGTGTAGACCGAGCTCCACTTGCGGCCCGTGGCGGGGTTGCGGTGCCGGTGCAGTTCCAGGCCGGTGGCCATGTCCTCGGTGATGGAGTCGTACAGCCCGCCGACGCTCTTGACGGCGCTGATGCGCACCGCGTTGTTGGTCCCCACGAACATGGGGGAGCCGTAGCGGTTGCCGGCCCGCTGGATGAGCGCGTGGAAGAGGAACTGCTGGCTCTCGGCGGCCTTGGTGACCGCGCTGTCGTAGTTGCCGTAGACCTGCGGCCCGACGACGAAGGCGACGTCCGGGTCGCGGAAGTAACCGAGCATCCGCTCCAGGAAGTTGGGGAGCGGGACGTGGTCGGTGTCGACGGAGGCGAAGAAGTCGTAGTCGTCGCCGTGGGCGTCGAGCCAGGCGTTGTAGTTGCCGTGCTTGGTGCGGGCGCGGAAGGCGCCGCTGGGGCGGTTCCAGCGTTCGACGCCCTTGCGGGTGAAGTGGCGTACGTTCAGGCGCTCGCACAGGCGCTTGACGTCGGGGTCGTCGCCCTCGTCCAGGAGCCAGATGTGCAGGGTGCCGCGGTGGCGCAGGCGGACCGCGGCCTCCAGGGTCGCCCGCACCATCGCCAGGGGCTCCTTGCCCGGGACGAAGGTGGTCACGAAGGCGACCTTGCTGCCCCTCTCGGGGACCACGGGTACCGGATCGCGCGCGACGAGCGTCGCGTGGGCGTTGGACGTCACGTTGATCAGCCGGAAGAGCTCGATCAGGCCGATGGATATCAGCATCACGGCGTCGCAGGCGACCATCCAGCCCGGCGCGTTCTCCCGGCGGGTCCAGTGGGCCGGCTGCATCAGCCAGACGAGCAGCACCGCCGAGAGCACCGGGGCCGCGCCGAGCAGCAGTGCCGCGCGTATCCGGTGGGGCTCCTCGGAGAGCAGGCTGCGGTACTTCACCCGGTACGGGACGCCGGGCTCCGGTTCGGTGAGCGGGCCCGCGAGTCTGCTGTAGTGCTCGTAGTCGTACCGGGGCGCGGCCGCGCCGGGGTCCGGCCGGGACGGGCCGGGGTGGGACTGCTGGGGTATGACGGGCACGGGCGTTCCGGCCCGAGGGTCGGTCGTGTACTGCTGGGCGCCGGGTGTCGGCGGCATGTGGATGCTCCCCCCGAAGCATGTCGCGCCGCTGTCGCGGCGGTGTTGGTGCCCCGGGCGCTGCGGCCCCCCGCCCCCGGGGCATGCGTGGGCGTTCTGTGGCCTCCGGGTCGCGTGAGGCTGGCTATGACTCGTCAACGACCGGACGACCGTGAGGTAACGCCTGAATTCACCCCCCTCGCCCCCTGAGGGCCGCCCCCGGGCCCCCACACGAAAAAGCCGCCGAAACGGACCCGTTCGTTCACCGGTAAGGGCGCATAGGTCCGTTTGGCGCATACATGTCCTGCGGACCCAGCCTCCCTGAATGCCCGTCTTGATCGCAAGGTGTGAAACGAGTTGTTAACCGGTCGTATGAGCGATTTGGTCCCGTTGTGGGCGGGTGGCCGGCGGCAGGGACCGTACGGCCGTCGAGCGCTCCCCCCGGCCCGCGGGCCGGCGGCTCAGGACTCCTCGGCCGCCTCGTCCTCGGCCGCCGGCGCCCCCATCCGGGCCAGCAGCAGGGCTACGTCGTCGTCGGGCGACTGCAGCCCGGCGCCCAGGACCACGTCGCAGGTGTCCTCCAGCGTGCGGCGGCGGCTCTTGAGCTTGAGGACGCGCATCAGCGTGCGCAGCCCCACGTCGATGGACTGCCGCCGGTCCTCGACCAGCCCGTCGGTGAACAGCGCCAGCAAGGTGCCCTCGGAGAGCTTGCGCTCCACGGTGCGGAAGCGGATCCCGCCGACGCCCAGCGGCACCGCGCTGGGCAGGTCGATCAGCTCGGCGCGGCCGCCCGGCGGCACCAGCACCGGCGGCAGGTGCCCGGCGGTGGAGAACTGGCAGCGGCCCGTCGCGGGGTCGCAGACGGCGTAGACGCAGGTGGCGATGAAGTCGCCCTCGGCGCTGCCGGTGATGTTGTCGAGGTGCGCCAGCACCTCGTGCGGCGGCAGGTCGAGCCGGGAGAAGGCCCGGGTCGCCGTGCGCAGCTGGCCCATGATCGCCGCCGCGTGCAGGCCCTTGCCCATCACGTCCCCGACGATCAGCCCGACCTTGCCGTCCCGCAGCTGCAGGACGTCGTACCAGTCCCCGCCGACCTCCCGGACGGCGGGGATGTAGCGGGCGGAGATCTCCATCCCGTCCACACGCGGCGGCTCGTGCGGCAGCAGACTGCGCTGGAGGGTGAGGGCGGCGTTGCGCTCGCCCGCGTACAGCCGCGCGTTGTCGATGGAGATCGCGGCCCGGGCGGCCAGCTCCAGGGCCAGGGTCCGGTCCTCGTCGTCGAAGGGCTTCTGGTTGCGGGTGCGGAACATCCCGACCACCCCCAGCACCTCGCCACGGGCGATGAGCGGCGCGGCGAGGTAGGAGTGCGCCCCCGCCCGTTTCAGCTGGGCCGCGGCCCGGTCGTCGCGGGCTATGCGGCGCAGCATGCGGCTGCTCACCCGGTGCACGACCACCGGCAGGCCCTCCCGCACGGTCTTGGTGATCAGCCGGTCGTCGGTGTACCGGGCCAGCTCGCCGACCGGGTCGACGGCGCCGATCGCCTCACCGGAGTCGGCGGCCGCGACGGCCAGCGCCCGGAACTCGGCGGACTGCTGCGCGCGCACCTTCGGCACCGGGCCGCCCCGCAGCACCTCGTCCAGCACGTCGACGGTGGCGATGTCGGCGAGCGTCGGCACCACCACCGAGGCCAGCTCCTGCGCGGTCTGCTGCAGGTCCAGCGTGGTGCCGATCCGGGTCCCGGCCTCCGCGATCACCGCGAGCCGGCCGCGGGCCTCGGCGATCTCCTCGGCCGCCTGGTGGCGCTCGGTGAAGTCAGCGATCGACGCGGCCAGGCCCAGCACCCGCCCGGTGGCGTCCTGGATCCGGTAGTACGAGATCGACCAGGCGTGGTCGTGCTCCTGGTCGGCGTACGTCCTGACCACCGTGTCCAGGTCCAGCAGCGGTTCCCCGGTCTCCAGCACCTCCCGCATCCTGGCCTCGATCGCCCGGAACTCCGACCCCCGCGAGATCTCGCGCACCCGGCGCCCCAGCATGGCGGCGGCGGGCAGGCCGTGCAGCTCCTCCATGGCCCGGTTGACCCGGACGATCCGCAGGTCGGTGTCGAAGACGGCGAGCCCGATCGGGGACTGGTCGACGAGGCTGCTGGACAGCGCCATGTCCGTCTCCACGCGCCGCACCGTGGACAGGTCGGCGCCCAGGCCCAGCGCGTAGACGCCGCCGTCCACGTCGTGCATCCGCATGTTGCGGAACTCGACGTCCCGGGTCGTGCCGTCGGCGTGCACGATCGGGAACACGCCCTGCCAGATGGCACCCGCCCTGACCTGCTTGAACAGCTCGGTGACCAGCTCCAGCTTGTCCGGCGCCACCAGCAGCAGGCCGGCGTTCTGGCCGAGGGCCTCTTCCGCCGAGTAGCCGAACAGTCGTTCGGCCTCCGGGCTCCACAGCACGATGTGACCGGTGCGGTCCAGCACCATCGCCGCGACCTGCAGAAGGTCGAGCAGGCCCCCGGGCGAGGCGGCCTCCGGACTCGGCCGGGCCTCCCTGCCCGTGCCGGGCGGCGGCGGATCGTGCGCGTGCATGGCCTCCTCGTGAGCCCCCGTAGAGCTCTCACATCATCGTTACGGGATATTTTCGCACCGAGTCAACCAGGATGCCGCGCTTGTCGCACAAACGAGCGAGGGCGCCCTTCCCGAAGGAAGGGCGCCCTCTCGCTGTGCGCCGCCAGGGACTCGAACCCCGAACCCGCTGATTAAGAGTCAGCTGCTCTGCCAGTTGAGCTAGCGGCGCTCACCGACAGAGAGGATCCTACCCGACCTGCGGAGGTGCTTCCGACCACGTCGTCCAGGAGCGCGGGGTCGTCGTCCAGCCAGCCGAGGCGCACCATCTTCACCCCGGCCTGGAAGCGGCTGTCGGCCCCTATCTGCTGCATCAGCTCGGCCACTATCCGCCGCACGGTCCGGTCGGACAGCCCCAGCTTCCGGCCGATGGCCTCGTCCGTCAGCCCCGAGGCGAGCAGCCGGACGACCTCGCGGTGGCGCGCGGCGGGCGCGGCGCCGACGTCGTCGGTGAACAGGTCCGAGGCCGCGGCCCAGCAGTGCTCGAACATCTGCCGCAGCACGGCCACCATGGCGGGGCTGCGCAGGACCATGGCGGAGCCCGCGTCGCCGTCGCCCCCGCCTTCGTCGAGTCCGAGCGCCGGCACGACGGCGAGGGTGTGGTCCACGATGATCATCTTCATGGGCAACGTCGCGGTGGTGCGCACCTCGCCCCCGTCGTTGACGAAGGTCCGCAGATGCGTGCGGATGTTCGGGACCGCTGCCGCGGTGGCCAGGTAGATGGACCGCTGGCGGACGCCGCGACTGAGCGCGTCGCGGTTGCGGGAGTCGCCCAGGTGCTCCTCCTGCACGCTCGCGTGCATCGAGAGGATCTCGGTGGTGACGGTGCTGGCCGCCTCGTCCAGGATCGCCGCGATCTGCGCCGGCTGCACTGCCACCTCGACGCGGGCCTCCGCGAGATGACGCATGTGCACCGGCTGGAAATCGGCCGCCACGCGGCTCAGGGCGGTGTGGGCGTTCGTGATCGTCTGGACGAGATCGTCGGTGCGTCGCCGGCTGCCCTCGATCAGCTGGGCCATCGCCGTCGCGGGGGAGTGCACCGACCAGCCGCTGCGGGAGGAGGGGAACTGCGCCGCGAGTCCCAGATCCGCCAGGCAGCGCACCGCCGCGTCCAGTTCCTCGTGCGACCAGCCGGTGAGTGCACAGACGCTTTCGGGCGCCCAGTCGGCGTCGGCGAGAGCCAGGGCGTAGAGTTCCTGCGCCCGGGCGCGCAGAAGGTCGTCGGTCACTGCTCGCACCCCCAATGCTTCACGTCACCCCCGGCTTCGATCAGGTTAAGGGGCGGGGCTCGTGTATGGACCCTTCGGGGCCCATCCGGTCCCATGTGTCCGCATAGGGCCATGTCCGAATCCGGAACGCGAAAACTACAGACCAGCGGCCCGGCGTCCGACACAATTCAGTCAGTCGTACGGTTCCCCCAGACCGGACCGGCACCCCCAACCAGCAATACCCCAGCTCACACCCCCAGGACAGGTCTGCCATGTCATCGATTCGTCGCAACGCCCTCCGTGTAGTACTGGGCGTCGCTGCCGCCATCTCATTGGGGTTGATCGGCGCGACAACTGCTTCGGCGCAGCCCGCAGTACAGGGCGACATCGTCTGGGCGGCTCCCAACGACATCGTCTGGTAGCCAACCGGCGGGCAGTACCTCCAAAGACAACAGCATCCCCCCCAAAAGCCACACCCCCTCCCCCCACGCTGATGGGCCCGGCATACCTCCCCCCTCTTGCCGGGCCCTTCAGCATGCCCGCGTGCGGGGGGTGTCCGCGCGTTCGGCCCGAGCTGATCAGGGCCGGCTCCGGGGCCGGCGGCAGTGGTCATGAGCACCCCCTCCGACCCCGTATGATTGTCCTGCACGCGCCGCTAGCTCAACTGGCAGAGCAGCTGACTCTTAATCAGCGGGTTCGGGGTTCGAGTCCCTGGCGGCGCACAGCGACAGGGCGCCCCTCCTCCGGGAGGGGCGCCCTTCGTCGTGTTCCGGTGTGCGCGGTGCGCGGTGCGCCGTACGGCGTCCGGCGTCAGAGGGTCAGCGAGAGCAGCACCGGCGCCGCGCGCTCGTTGAGGGTGTCGGCCGCGCCCTTGAGGCGGTGGGCCTGGGTGACGGGGAGGGAGAGGGCGAGGCAGCCGACCGTCTTGCCGACGGTGATCGGGATGGCGGCGCAGACCGTGCCGATCGCGTACTCCTGGAGGTCCAGGGTGGGCGTGCTGGCCGGCTGGCTCTCCAGCTTGGTCAGCAGCAGCTTCTCGCTGATCGTGGTCTTGGACGTGAGCCGTACGGTCTTGTGCCGGGACAGGTGGTCGCGGCGCCCGTTGTGGTCGAGTTGGGTGAGCAGGCACTTGCCGACCGCGCTGGCGTGGGCGGCGAAGCGGAAGTCCACCCACTCGTTGACCTTGGGTGCTTCCGGGCCGTCCGCGAAGTCGATGATCTTGACCTCGCCGTCGTCGTAGCGGCTGAAGTAGACGGCCGCGCCGACCTCGTCGCGCAGCGTCATCAGGATCTTCTTGATCTTCTCGCCGAGCGCCAGGTCGCGGCTGGCGCTGCCCAGCAGGACCAGCGACTCGCCGACCGCGTAGCCGCCGCCGGGCAGGGCGTTGAGATAGCGCTCGCGGTTGAGCATGGCGAGGAGTTGGCCGAGATAGCCGATGGGTACCCCGATTTCGCGGGCGAGCTGCTCGGCGGTGACGCCGTTCCTGTGCTTGTCCACGGTCTCGAGCACGCGCAGCGCGTGCTGGACCGCGTAGACCGGCGCGACCTGTCGGTGCTCAAGCGCCACGGTGTCCCCCTACAGGTGTGACCGTTTGCGTCCTTGCTGTAGCTGCTGGTCACGGCTGCCGGGCACGACAGCCGGGCCCGGCAGCCGGGCCGTATTCCACGATAGCCTCAATGTGGTTTGCAGTAGAGCCCGTTGGAGCTTTATGTGGCGGGCCGCAGGCGTATACGCAGGAACGGGCCACTCTGGCATATGCCAAGGGCACGGACCAATTTTTCGTCAGAGCACCGCACCGAGGAATTCCCGGGTCCTGCCGTGCTCCGGGGAGCCGAAAATCCGCTCCGGCGGACCGGACTCGACGACCCGTCCGCCGTCGAACATCAGTACGCGGTCCGAGACGTCCCGGGCGAACCCCATCTCGTGGGTGACGCAGAGCAGGGTGATGTCCGTGCCGTGGGCGATGTCCCTGAGCACGTCCAGCACACCGGCGACCAGTTCGGGGTCGAGCGCCGAAGTGACCTCGTCCAGCAGCAGGATGTCGGGCCGCATCGCGAGCGCCCTGGCGATGGCCACCCGTTGCTGCTGGCCGCCGGAGAGCCGGGTGGGGTGGGCGTCCTGCTTGTCGGCGAGTCCCACCAGTTCCAGCAGCCCGCGGGCGCGCTCGGCGGCCTCGTCGCGGTCCATTCCGAGCACGTGCACCGGGGCCTCGGTGACGTTGTCCAGCACCTTCATGTTCGGGAAGAGGTTGAAGTGCTGGAACACCATGCCGATCCTGCGGCGTCTGGCGCGCAGGTGCCTCTCGTCGGCCGGGACGAGCCGGCCGCCGCGGCCCGGCATGTGCGAGAAGGGCTCCCCGTCCACATGGACGACGCCCTCGGTGACCCGCTCCAGGGTCATCAGCAGCCGCAGGATGGTCGTCTTGCCCGAACCGCTCGGGCCGATCAGGGTGACGCGCTCGCCGCGGCCGACCTCCAGGTCGAGATGGTCGAGCACGGTGTTGTCCCCGTACCGCTTGACCACCTGGTCGAAGCGGACGGCGGGCGCCGCGGCGCCGGACTCGGTGGGGGTGGGGGACTCGTCAGTGAGCAAGGCGCTTCTCCAGCTTCCGCATGAGGATCGAGGTGGGGCAGCTCGCGACCAGGAAGACCAGGGCGGCGAGGGTGAACGCCTCCAGGTAGGCGAAGTGGTCACTGCCGAAGCGGTTCGCCTCGTGCACCATCTCGTTGACGGTGATGACCGACAGGAACGGCGTCTCCTTGAACATCGAGATCACGTAGTTGCCGAGGGCGGGCACGATCTTCCGCAGCGCCTGCGGCAGCACCACGGCGAACCAGGTGCGCACGGGCGGCAGGGACAGCGCGACGGCCGCCTCCCACTGCCCCTTGGGCACCGCATCGATGCCCGCCCGGTACACCTCCGAGGTGTACGTCGCGTAGTGCACGCCCAGCACGGCTATCCCGATCACGAGCGGGTCCAGCCCCGGGACCAGCACCCACACCGCGAACAGCTGGATCATCACCGGCGTCGAGCGCACGAACTCCACGGCCGCCCGCAGCGGCAGCGTCACCCAGCGGCTGGGCGTGCGCCGCAGCACCGCGATGCCCAGCCCCAGCACGACGGCGAGCAGCGAGCCGAACACCGTGGCCAGCAGGGTGATCCCGAAGCCGTGCAGGATCAGCGGCAGGCCCTCGCGGGCCGTCTCCCAGCTCCACATCAGGCCCGACCTCCCGCCGGCTGTCCGAGCCGCGCCTTGGCCACGGACTCCAGGCCGTTCATGGCCAGGGTGAGCGCGTAGGCGAGGACGAAGTAGACGACCAGGAGCAGCAGGTACGCGGTCGCGGTGTCACCGGTGGTCGAACGGAGCTGGTCCATCTGGAAGGTGACGTCGGAGATGGTGATCAGCGACATCAGCGGGGTGCACTTCAGCAGCTGGATCAGCAGGTTGTTGAAGGGCGGGATCATCTGCGGCCAGGCCTGCGGCAGGACCACCAGGCGCATCCGCTGCCAGGGCGTCATGCTCAGCGCCACCGCCGCCTCCCGCTGCCCGCGGGGCACGGCGTCCAGGGCACCCCGCACGACCTCCGAGCCGTACGCCCCGTAGTTGAGCCCGAAGGCGACCACGGCGCAGGCGAGCGGCACGAGCTTGAAGCCGAGGATCGGCAGCGCGAAGAAGAGCCAGAACATCTGGACGTACAGCGAGGTGCCGCGGAAGAACTCCACGACCACCCGGGAGCTCCCGCGCACCAGCAGCCGCCGCGAGCGCGCCATGAAGCCGAGGACGAAGGCGAGCAGCAGCGCGAGCGCCGCGCCCAGGACGGTGGCCTGGACGGTGACCCACAGACCCGCCCCGACGCTCGGCAGCGAGTGCGTGAACTCCGTGAGGCCGGACAGGGGTTCACCGGCGTGGAAGGCGTACGGA
The DNA here is from genome assembly GCF_900188405.1 of Actinacidiphila glaucinigra. Lineage (GTDB taxonomy): Bacteria > Actinomycetota > Actinomycetes > Streptomycetales > Streptomycetaceae > Actinacidiphila > Actinacidiphila glaucinigra. The sequence goes on from NZ_FZOF01000012.1 coordinate 96,928, forward strand.
TACGAGGACAAGGCGCCGCCTCAGGCCTTGCACAGCTGGGCGGTGCGCAGCGTCGCCGGCGGGACCTCGGCCTTGGTGAAGCCGTACTTGCCGATGAGGGAGGTGTAGCGGCCGGGGTCGGCGGTGATCTTCCCCAGCTCCTTGTTGAACGCGTCGCGCAGCCCCGTCGCGCCGGGCCGGAACACCGCGCCGCCCGGGCTGTACTGCCTGCGGCCGCCGACCACCGGCAGGAAGGGGTCGAGCACCTCCACCGCGGCGCCGTCGTTGGTGCGGGCCAGCCAGCGCAGCGAGATCCCGGTCAGCGCGAAGGCGTCGATCCGGTCGGCGAGCAGCGCGTCCACCCCGTCCTGCTGCTTGGCCAGGGACTTCACCGAGGTCAGGGGTACTCCGGCGGCGTCCGCGTAGTCCGCCTCGACCGCCGCGCTCAGCACGCCGACGGTGGCCTTCTCGCGAGCGCAGGACAGCAGGTCGCTCAGGCCCTTGGGGTTGCCCTCGCGGACCATCAGGGCGGTCGGCGAGACGAACTCGGGCTCGGAGAAGATCACCTTCCGGCAGCGGTCGGGGGTGATCGCCATCCCGGCGCTGACCACGTCGAAGCGGTCGGCCGTCAGGCCCGGTATGAGCGCGCCGAAGTCGGTGAGCGTGGGCCGCAGTTCCGGCACGCCGAGCGCCGTGAAGATCTCCCCGTGGAGGGTGGGCGCCTCGCCGGCCAGCTCGTTGCCGTCCCGGTACCCGTAGGGTGCCTCGCCCGCGAAGCCGACCCGGACGTACCCCTGCTTCCTGAGCGTGGCCAGCAGATCGCCGTCGCCGGTGGGCGCGCCGGTGCCGGCCTGCGTACGGCTGCACGCCGCCAGCAGCCCCGGGACCGCGGCGAGACCGCCGACGGCCGCGGTACGCGAGAGGAAACCTCTGCGGGACAGTGAACTGCGCTCCGACATGAACCAGACCTCCGGTAGTTCGCTTCCGTGCGGCGTGACCACACGAGGGCCGCGCCTACCCCGGCGTACGGGGGGCATTCATGCGAATCTGGTGGGGTACCCGATGTCCGGAACGTCCGCGAGAGGCAGGGAGCTGCCATGAGCGACAGCACCGAAGGGAACGGCAAGCGCGAGCAGCTGGTCGTGGAGCGGGTGCCGAAGGCACTGCTCGTCGGCGGCCGCTGGCGGCCGGCGAGCGACGGGCGCGAGTACGAGGTGGAGGACCCGTCGACCGCGCGGTCGCTGTGCGCCGTGCCGGACGCCGGGGCGGAGGACGCCAAGGCGGCCATGGACGCCGCGGCCGCCGCGCAGGAGGGATGGGCGGCCACGGCGCCGCGTGAGCGCGGCGAGATCCTCCGCCGGGCCTTCGAGCTGATCGTGGAGCGGCAGGAGGAACTCGCCCTGCTGATGACGCTGGAGATGGGCAAGCCGGTCGCCGAGTCCCGCAGCGAGGTCCTGTACGCCGCCGAGTTCTTCCGCTGGTTCTCCGAGGAGGCGGTGCGGATCGAGGGCGACTGGCGCACCGCGCCCGACGGCAACGGCCGGATCTGGGTGATGCGCCGGCCCGTGGGCCCGGCGCTGCTGATCACCCCGTGGAACTTCCCCATGGCGATGGGCACCCGCAAGATCGGCCCCGCCGTCGCCGCGGGCTGCACCATGATCGTCAAGCCGGCCCACCAGACCCCGCTGTCCATGCTCGCCCTCGCGGAGATCCTCGGGCAGTCCGGGCTGCCGGACGGCGTGCTCAACGTCCTCACCACCTCCCGCCCCGCGGAGATCAGCGACCCGCTGACGGAGGACCCGCGGCTGCGCAAGCTCTCCTTCACCGGGTCCACGGCCGTGGGACGCAAGCTCATCGAGCTCAGCGCGCGGCAGGTGCTGCGGACCTCCATGGAGCTGGGCGGCAACGCCCCCTTGATCGTCTGCCGGGACGCCGACCTGGAGAAGGCCGTCGAGGGCGCGGCGATCGCCAAGATGCGCAACATCGGCGAGGCCTGCACGGCCGCCAACCGGATCTACGTCCACAGCGATCTGGCCGAGGCCTTCACCGGGCGGCTCGCCGAGAAGCTGGGCTCCATGGTCGTCGGCCGCGGCACCGAGCCCGGCACCCAGGTCGGCCCGCTCATCGACGGCGCGGGCCTGGACAAGGTGGACCGCCTGGTGCAGGACGCCGTCTCGGCCGGGGCCCGCGCCGTCACCGGCGGCGCCCCGCTCTCGGACCGCCCCGGGTACTTCTACCCGCCGACCGTGCTGGCCGACGTGCCGACGGACGCGGCGATGCTCCGCGAGGAGATCTTCGGCCCGGTCGCGCCGGTCGTCACCTTCGAGGACGACGACGAGGCGATCCGGCTGGCCAACGACACCGAGTTCGGCCTGGTCGGCTACGTCTTCACGGAGAGCCTGCGGCGCGGGATCCGCTACGCCGAGGAACTGGAGACGGGCATGCTCGGGCTCAACAAGGGCGTCGTCTCCACGCCCGCGGCGCCCTTCGGCGGCGTGAAGCAGTCGGGGACCGGGCGCGAGGGCGGAGCGGTGGGGATCGACGAGTACCTGGAGATCAAGTACGTGGCGGTGGACGTCTGACGGGCGACCGGGTGTGCGCCGCCGCCCACGGCGGCCGCCGGTCCGGGTGGCGTGTCGGTAGGGCCGGGATCGTCTCGCACGACGTCGCGTGCGTTCCGCTGCTGTGGCCGGCGATGTTCCGGCCGGCGGATCTCGTGACCGGGACGTTCGAGGTCGAGGAAGAGGGAGCGGTGCAGGTCACGGCGCCGCCGGCGACGAAGGAACGCGCGCTCGCCCAGCTCGGGGCCGCGCCGGCGGTGCTGAACCGGCTTCGCCGCCTAGGGGAGGCTGGACGCCCACGCAGCCCCGCTGCGGCAGGCGGTCGAGAAGGCGCCCGGCGCATTCGTCACGATCGAGCTCGACGAGATCGAGGGGCGGTGGGAGGAGGGCACCTTCCAGCCCGCGTTCCGTGCCGCACTCGCCTGCTACGACGCAGACCGATCCGGCCGCCGACCGTGCCCGCCCGATCGAGCCGGCACAGCTGCGGCCCGATCGGCCCTGTCCCCCGGCGCGGCTGCTCGTCGACCGGTCGGAAGCGGCGACGACGACCACTGGAACCTCGTGCGGCTCCTGGGCGCGAGTGTCCGAGCGGGGTGCCCTGGGAAACGGGGGCGGCGAGCGGCTGATCCCCGCGTCGCCCGTTCGCGCCGGCGGCCGGCACCGGCGGCCGGCGCCCCGCACCGGCCGCCGCGCGCGGCCGGTCAGGCGCCGCCGGGCAGCCCGTAGGCGTCGGCGATCAGCTCGTAGGAACGCAGCCGCGCGGACGGCGTGTGGGCGTTGGCCGTGATCATCAGCTCCTGGGCGCCCGTGCGGCGTACCAGCGCGTCCAGGCCGTCGCGGACCGCGTCCGGCGTGCCGTGCACCACGTTGCCGAGCCACGCGTCGACGAAGTCCCGCTCGGCCGGGCCGAACTCGTACGCCTCCGCCTCCTCCGGTGAGGGCACCAGGCCCGGGCGTCCCGTGCGCAGCCGCAGCATGGCCAGGGCGCCGGCGAGCACCTGCCGGCGGGCGTCCTTCTCCTCCTCCGCCGCCAGTGCCGCGACGCCGATCAGCGCGTACGGCTCGTCCAGCACCTCGGAGGGCCGGAAGGACCTGCGGTACATCTCCAGCGCCGGTTCGGTGTTCGCCGCGGAGAAGTGGTGGGCGAAGGCGAAGGGCAGTCCGAGGACCGCGGCCAGCCGGGCGCTGAAGGTGCTGGAGCCGAGCAGCCAGATCGGCGGCCGCGCGGACGACTGCACGCCGCCCGGCACGGTGCCCTGCACGGGACCGGGGATGGCATGGATACGGGCGTAGGGGTGGCCGTCGGGGAAGTCGTCGTCCAGGAAGCGGATGAGCTCGGACAGCTGCTGCGGGAACTCGTCCGCGCCCTCGTTCAGCCGGTCGGTGCGGCGCAGCGCCGCGGCGGTGGCGCCGTCGGTGCCGGGGGCACGGCCGAGGCCGAGGTCGATCCGGCCCGGCGCCAGGGCCTCCAGGGTGCCGAACTGCTCGGCGATGACCAGCGGCGCGTGGTTGGGCAGCATGACACCGCCGGAGCCGAGGCGTATCCGCTCGGTGTGGGCGGCGAGGTGGGCGAGGATCACGGCGGGGGAGGAGGATGCGACCCCGGGCATCGAGTGGTGCTCCGCGACCCAGTAGCGGTGGTAGCCGCGGGCCTCCGCGAGCCGGGCCAGTGCGACCCCGGCGACGAGGGCGTCCCTCGCGGTCAGGCCGCTGCCGACGCCCGCCAGGTCGAGGACGGAGAGCGGGACGGGTGCGCTGCCGAGGGTGGTGCCTCGTACCGGGTCGTTCGTGTCCACGTGCCTGTGTCGCCTCCTGCGCCGGTTCCTTGCCTACGGCAACGACCAACCGGGCGGCGGCTCCGGCTATTCCCCGGGTCCTTCGCCGGGGCCCGGTCCGGGGCCCGGCACGTCGCCGCGCAGCGCGGCGATCGCCTCGGGCGGCACGGGACGCGAGTACAGCCACCCCTGCCCGGTGTCGCAGCCGATCCGGCGCAGCCGCTCCGCCTGCTCGGCGTTCTCCACGCACTCGGCGGTCACGGTCAGCCCGAGCCGGTGGGCGAGCTGCACCAGCGCCTCGACGATCGTCTCGTCGGCCGGGTTGGGGTGCAGGCCGTCGCGGAAGCCGTGCACGAAGCTGCCGTCGAGCTTGAGCGCGGAGACCGGCAGCCGGCTGAGGTAGGCCAGGTTGGAGTAGCCGGTGCCGAAGTCGTCGATGGCGATGCGCACGCCCATCTCCTGCAGGGCGTGCAGCGCCTGCAGCGGCCGGCCGGCCGAGCCCATCACCGCCGACTCGGTGAGCTCCAGCTGCAGCAGCCCGGCCGGCAGCCCGGTGTCGTCGAGGATCTCCGCGACGTCGGCGACCAGATCGGAGTCCCAGACCTGGCGCACGGCGACGTTGACGCTGACGAAGATCGGGTCGTCCGGCCAGTCCTTCTGCCACTGCCGGGCCTGGCGGCAGGACTCGGCGAGCACCCAGCGGCCCAGCTGGACGATGGAGCCGTTCTCCTCCGCCAGCGGGATGAAGCGGTTCGGCCCGAGCAGCCCGAAGTGCGGGTGCTGCCAGCGCACCAGGGCCTCGACCCCGCGCAGACTGCCGCTGCCCAGCTCGACCAGCGGCTGGTACTCCAGCGCGAACTCCCCGCGCTCCACGGCCTGCCGCAGGGTGCTGGACAGCGCCTGCTTGGTCATCCGGTGGGCGTTGCGCTCGGGGTCGAAGAGCGTCCAGCGGGCCTTGCCGTCGGCCTTGGCCCAGTACAGCGTGGTGTCGGCGGCCTGCATGATGCCCGTGGCGGTGGCCCCGGCGGCCTCGCGCTCGACGACGCCGATGCTCGCCGAGACCGCCAGGCGCTGCCCGGCGAGGTCGAACGGCAGCTGCAGCGCCGCGAGTACGGACTCGGCGAGGCCGGTGGCCTGCCCGGTGCCGGTGGAGTCCTCGACGAGGACGGCGAACTCGTCCCCGCCCAGCCGTGCGACGAGGGTCCCGCTCCGCGCGAGTCGGGCCGCGCAGTCCGAGAGCCGGCCGGCGACGGCCTTGAGCAGCCGGTCGCCGACCCGGTGGCCGAGGGTGTCGTTGATCGCCTTGAAGCCGTCGAGGTCGAGGTAGCACAGGCCGATCCGGCCGGTGCGGCTGTCCGCGCCCTCCAGGGCGGTGGCGAGGCGCTCGAAGAACAACTGCCGGTTGGGGAGCCGGGTGACCGGGTCGTGCATCCGCAAGTGGCGCAGCTGCTCGCGCAGTTCGCGGGTCTCGCCCAGGTCCTCCACGGACACCAGCGCTCCGCCGGGGACGGGCACCACGACGACCTCGGCCCAGACCGTGCGCCCGTCCGGTCCGCACACGGGTCTGGTGCGGCGCAACTCCCCGCGCCGTCCGGTCAGCACGTCCTCGTACTCGGCGTACTCGGCGTACTCCGGGCTCTCCCCGAGCGGGGGCGCCTCGCCGCCGGCGCCGGTGAGGCCGACCAGCTCCGCCGCGGTGCGGGTGGTGAGCAGCACCGGATCCGCGCCGAGCAGCGCGCCGAACGCCGGATTGGCCTCCCGCACCCGGCCGTCGGAGTCGACCAGCGCCATCGGCAGCCGCGCCACGTTGAAGGCGGCGCGGTAGTCGCGCACCTCCGGGGCGGACCGCTCCTGGACCGACCGTTCCGGGGCCGAAGCATGACGCTGAGTGACCGTCGTGGCCGTCGCCTCGGGTTCGGGGTCCGGGCCTCCCGAGGGTCCGCCCACCGCTGGCTCCCGCATATCTGTCGTCTCGCACACATGGTCGTGGAGGAATCGAATGACCGCCAAGAGGCGGCGTTCATGCTGGAAATGTGCCGATCATAGACGTTGGGGAATTGGCCCGGCCACCGCCGTCGTGGTGATTCTCGGCACGTGGCAGACGATCTTGATCATTTGTGATTGGCCACTGAATTCCATTGATCGGTTTTCGTCACTCATTACGCACTGTAGTGATCGGACGGTAACCCGGGCGGCGCAGCACAACGGGGCAAAACATAGCAAACCGTAGCAGCGTGATGTGGGTGTCCCGACCCCGTACGGGAGGTCCACGTGCCGCTGTCAGGGCTACCCATACGTGCGCATCGGCGGTTCCGCCGGAGCGTCCGCGGGCATGCCCACGGTGGGCTCCGGGCGGTCGTCGCCGCCGTCAGCGTCTTTGCGGCCGTCGTGGCGTGGACGCTGGTCACCGGCCCCGCGGCGGGGGGCTCGGACTCCTCGCTGTGCGCCCTGTCGCGGACCCGGGCCCACCACTCCGAGGGCGTCAGCGCCTGGAACACCGCCTACCCGCGGGCCCGTGGCGACGTTGACGCGCTGATGGTGTTCCTGGCGTTCCCCGACGCCGCCCCCACCATCAGCCCGGGCGAACTGGCGGCCGATCACTTCCCGGCCACCGCCGACTTCTTCGCGCAGGCCTCGTACGGGACCTTCCGGCTGCGGCCGCGGCTGCTGCCGCACTGGCTGCGTATGCCCGCGCCGTCCACCTCGTACGGCATCGGCCGGGACTGGAGCCCGGCCCTGCGCGCCCGCTATCTGCGCGATGCCGTGGTGGCGGCCGACGGGCAGGTGGACTTCTCCCGGTACGGGGTCGTCTACCTGGTCGCCGACCCCGACGCGCCGGGTGTCGACCCCGACGCCACGAAGGTGGTCAACCTGGGCCGGCCGGTCCGGGTCGACGGCGCGGACCTGCACCGCTTCGTCACCGTCTTCGAGGGCCACCCGCCGGACATCAACGTGCTGGCCCACGAGACCGGGCACGCCTTCGACCTCCCCGACCTCTACTACCGGCCGCCCGCGGGCAGCAACGCCGACTGGGACACCCACGTCGGCGACTGGGACCTCATGGGCAGTCAGTTCGGGCTGTCCCCCGACTTCTTCGCCTGGCACAAGTGGAAGCTGGGCTGGCTCCGGCAGTCGCAGGTCCGCTGCGTCACCGAGGGCGGCACGCACACCTTCCGCCTGAGCCCCGTGGAGCAGCCCGGCGGCACCAAGCTGCTGGTGCTGCCCGCGGGGCTGGAGGGCGCCGTCGCCATCGAGGCCCGCGCCGCCCTCGGCAACGACCGCCTCACCTGCAGCCAGGGCGTGCTGATGTACCGCGTCCGGGCCGATGTGTCGTCAGGCGACGGCCCCGTGGACGTCGTCGACGCCCACCCCGCCAGCGACGCCTGCCGGGAGTCCTCGGTGTACCCGCCGCTGGCCGACGCGCCGCTGCGGACGGGAGAGACCTATGCCCTCGGCCGGTCGGCGCGCGTCCACGTCGCCGACCGCCACTCCGACGGGTCCTGGACCGTCCAGGTCACCCAGGGCTGAGGCGATGCGCGGTCCCCGGGCACTCGCGGTCGTGGCGGTGCTCCTCCTCGCGGCAGGCAGCACCGCCGTCACCGAGGGCGTGCCCGCCGCGGCACCGCCGGCCGACCGTCCCTGCGCGCTGCGCGCCGCGCCGGGCGTCACGATGTCCGAGGGCTTCGGCGGCGCGGACGGCCGTCAGTTCGCCCGCGCCACCGGTGAGGTGCGGGCCCTCACCCTGCTCGTCGACTTCCCCGACAAGCACGCCCCCTACAGCGCCGCCGAGCGCTACAGCGAGTTCTTCCCCGCCGTGCGGCACTGGTTCTACCGCGCCTCGTACGGGAAGCTGCGGTACGTCTCCACGCCGGTGCTGCGCTACATCCGCATGCCGAAGCCCTTCCAGTCGTACGGGATAGGGCGCGGCTACGGCTGGCGCACGCACACGGCCATGATGCGGGACCTGCTGCGCGTCGCCGACCGCCGGATCGACTTCTCCGGGTACGACCTGGTCAACGTCCTGGTGACGCCCAACGCCGGGCCGCCCGCGGAACAGGCCGTCCTCTCGGTGACCTGGACCGGCGCCTCGGCCGCCACCACCGACGACGGCACGAGCCTGGACCGGGTCTCGCTGGTCTACGGCCACGACCAGTCCGGCGCGCGGGTGCTCAGCCACGAGAACGGCCACGCCTTCGGGCTGCCCGACCTGTACTCCGTCGAGGACTTCGGGCACACCGACACCCTCGCCGGCCAGTGGGACAGCATGTCCCTGGACTGGGGGCTGCAGGGCGACCTCTTCGCCTGGCACAAGTGGCGGCTGGGCTGGCTCGACGACTGGCAGGTCGTCTGCGTCCGCGACCCGGGAGCCCGCTCGGTGCACCTCACGCCGGTCGAGGTGCCCGGCGGCCGCAAGGCGGCCGTCATCCCCCTCGGCCGGACCCGGGCGTACGTCGTCGAGGCGCGCGCCACCCGCGGCAACGACAGCGAGGCCTGCCGCGAAGGGGTGCTGGTCTACCAGGTGCGCACCGACGTCGACTCGGGGCACGGGCCCGTCACCGTGGAGGACGCCCACCCGCGTACGACCGCCTGCGAGTACAGCAGCGCCACCTTCAACGCGCTCAACGACGCCCCGTTCTCCTCCGGCGGACGCTTCACCGACCGCGCCCGCGGCCTCACCGTCGAGGTCCTCGGCCGCGACCCGGACGACGAGGGCTGGACCGTGCGGATCACCACCTCGCGCCCGCTGTGGGACGGCCCCTAGAGCCGGCGTTCGGGACCCGCGGCCGAAGACGCGGCCGGACATGACGAAAGGCGCCCTCCCGATGGGAGAGCGCCCAGGTCAACGGCCTTGCCGTGAGTGCGCCGCCAGGGACTCGAACCCCGAACCCGCTGATTAAGAGTCAGCTGCTCTGCCAGTTGAGCTAGCGGCGCTCGCTGACGTCGTAGACATTAGCATCCGCTTGCGGGCGGGTGAAAATCGATAATCAACCGGCCTCCGCGCGGGCCGCGCGGACGCAGGCCCACAGCAGGACGTCGGCCCCGGGGAGCCAGGGGCGGCGTGTGTCGGGGGCCACCAGCCAGCGCGAGCGCCCGTGACCGGTGTCGCTGTACGGCGGGGGCAGCGCCACCGAGTCCCCGGCGCCGTGGCACAGCACCGGCGGCACCGCCGGCCCCCACTCCTCCCAGGTCAGCAGCGAGGGGAGGCGTGCGGCGGTGCCCGGCTCGGCGAGCAGCAGCAGCCGGCCGCGCAGCGTTGCGGCCGGGCCGGAGCCCGGGCCCGCGGACCACAGGTGCTCCAGGACCCGGCGTCCGAACAGGGCCGGCAGGTTCACCGCGTCGAAGGCCGTCCCGCAGGGCAGCACGCTGGGCGCCGTGGGCCGCGCGGACCACAGGGCGCGCACGCTGCGCGGGAAGGCGCTGGAGGAGGCGAGCCAGTCGGCCCCGTCGGGGGTGGGGTACTGCGCGTACGGATATGGGTGGGAGGCGGACTCCGGCACGCCCCCCGGCCATGTGTGCCACTGCCAATCACTCATGACCCATACAACTACCGTGAGTGAACGTTTCGCTACACGACATCGCCCGAAGGCCGGACACGCCCGCCATGTGTCGGGTACCTTGCCCCGACCGCATATGCCAGGTGCGCCGTCAGGACAGCGCCGCGTCGCCGCCCCGCATCAGGCCCTCGCCGAACTCGATCATCCGCTTGGCGTAATCCTCCGACCAGCCCGCCTGCTCACCGATGGCGGCGGGGGTCAGCCGGTCGAAACGCTTGGGGTCGGCGAGCTGCGCGGCGGCTATGGCCTGGAACTCCGTCGCCCGGTCCGCGGCCGCCCGGAAGGCGAGGGTGAGCTCGGACGCGCGGCCCAGGAGCTCACGGGGGTCCTCGATGGACTCCAGGTCGAAGAAGTGCTCCTCGTCCTCGGCCAGGGCGGCGGGCTCGAACAGCAGCTGGGCGGGTTTCAGGCGCGGGGCGGGCTGCTTTCCCGCCGCGCTGTGAGCCGACTGCGGCTCGGACATGAACGTACCTCCAGGATCGTCGGCGCCTTCCATTGTCCCGCCCCGCGCAAGAGTGCCCCGGGCGGACGGCGGGCGCGCTACGGCCGCCAGGTCACACGGTGCTCGGACAGGTGGGCCAGCACGGCGTGGTTGGCCTCCCAGCCGTCCGGGAACTTCACCGTCACGCCCAGCTGCACCGGCTCCGTCGAGGGGTGCTCGTCCAGCAGTTCCGAGACCCCCGCCCGGCACACCACGATGCACGCGTGCCGGTGGCGCGAGGCCAGCACGCACAGGCGTCCGGTCTCCAGATGGAACGCCGTGGCGTCCGGGCGCCCCGACAGCGGGTGCAGCACCACGGTGACGTCGAACTCCCGGCCCTGCAGCCGGTTGGCGGTGTCCACGGTGACCCCGGTCACCCCCAGGTCCGCCAGCGCCGCACGGACCGCGGCTGCCTGGTCGCGGTGGGCCGTGCCCACCGCGATCCGGTCCGGGCCCACCGGGGCGGTGCCCCGTTCGGAGACCGCCACGCCGCCGCGGTCCAGCAGCCGCCGGACGACCAGCGCGATCGCGCGCACCGCCTCGGGGTCGGTCCGCGGGGTGCGCCGTGCGGGCAGCTCCAGCAGTCCCCAGCCCGACGCGGCGGCCTCGTCCACCACCCGGTCCGGGCCCGAGCCGTCGCCGGGCACGCCGAAGGAGAGCCGCCGGTCCCCGTGGCCGGTGCCGCTGCGGAACGGGGTGTAGGGGTAGAAGGCGTCCGAGACCAGCGGCGCGGCGGAGGCCGGCAGCCGCCAGGACACCGGCAACCGGTGCTGCGGCAGCCCCGGGTTGTGGGCCAGCAGGGTGACCACCGCACTGGCCGACGGGTCGTAGCTCAGCCCCGCCCACTGCTCGGCGCCGACCACGCTGAACGGGTCCAGCTGGCCGGGGTCGCCGACGAACAGCGCCCGCTCGAACAACCCGGCCACCTGCAGCAGCGCGTCCGAGCGCATCTGGTACGCCTCGTCGACGATGGCGTGCCGCCAGGGCTCCACGTCCTTGACGAAGGCCCACTTCGCGGCGGTCGCGATCACCACCTTGGCCCCGGCGAGGTCGGCCGCCTTCGCCGACTTCAGCACCGCCTCGTGGCGGTCGAGCACCGGGTCCGGCGGCGAGTCGCTGCCGTGCAGCCGGCCGATCGGCAGCCCGGGGTCGGCGGTCGCCAGCCGGTCCACCAGATCGTCCACCTGCGCGTTGGTCTGGGCGACCACCATCAGGGACTCGCCGGCCGCGACCAGCTCCTGCGCGGCGCGCACCACCAGCGTCGACTTGCCCGCGCCGGGCGGGGAGTCCACGACGACGCCGCGGTGTGTCCCGTGCAGGGTGTCGTGCAGGATCCGCTCGGTCGCGGTGCCGGCCGCCCGGGCGGCGTCGCTCACCGGGCTCACAGATAGTCCTCCGTGGTCGCGAGGTCAGGGCTCTCGGTGACGGCGACGGGCGCCGTGGGCGTGTCCGCGGTCACGGTCGCGGCCGCCGCGCCCGGGGGCCCGCCGTGGGTCCACGGGGTGTCCTCCGGCTCCGGCAGCCCCGCGCCGCCGCGCGGCGCGTGCTCGAACAACGTCCAGCACACCTCGTCCCCTTCCTCCGGCACCGTGCCGGGGTCGGGGACCTTGCCGCGGCCCATGCCGTTCACCACCCGCAGGAGCACCGCGCCGGAGCCGGCCCACTCCACGAACCGGGCCTGCTGCGTACGGCCGTCCGGCAGCGCGCGGTAAAGCTTCGCGTCCTCGTCCAGATGCGGGCGGTCCTGTGTGAGAACCGTCACCAGCGGGCGCGGCTTGGGCACCTTGCCCTCGCTCATCGCCATCTCCACCCGGTCGACCCGGCCCGCGAAGGCCTCCCCGGCCAGCCGCCGCCCGGCCATCACCAGCGGGTCGTCCAGTGCCTCCTGGGCCTCCAGCCGCACCTGCGCGGTCTCCCGGCCGGCGAGCTTCTGCGCCGCCGACACGGCGTCGTCGCGGCGGGGCTGCGGCGGCTCCCCGGCGCGTACCCGGTCCCGGTGGGAGGTGTACGACCAGCGGTCGCGTTTCCAGCGGTCCGCGACGTGGGCGCCCTCGGGCAGCTCTCGCAGCAGGTCCATCGACCGCCACACCGCGTCCCAGGTCGGGCGCATCTGGCCGGCCAGCAGGCGGGCGATCTCCTCCCCGGCCCCGGTGATCCCCGCGTCGTAGCGGGCGGCGGCCGGGGCGAGCACCGTGTTGTCGAAGACGGGGTCGGTCGCGGGGCCGGCCGGCGGGAACACCAGCAGGCCGTCCGGGCCGCGGTGGGACTCCGCCCGGCGGGCCGCCTCGATGCCCGTCATGCCCTCCGGAGGCTCGACCCAGGCCAGCAGGGCGCCCAGGTGCTGGTCCTCGAGGTTGCTCTGGCCCGTCGCCCAGTGCCGGGTGAGCAGTTCGGTCGCGGACAGCAGCAGCGCGGAGCCGGGGGTGCGGGCGCGCTCCCCGTAGTGGGTGAGCCAGCGGCCGAGCAACGGCACCCGGGCCGGCACCGGGTGCGGCTCGTCGGGGTCGTCCTCGGCGGTGCGGCGGAAGCGGGTGGAGCGCCCGAGCAGGCGCACGTACTCCACCGCGGAGGTGTTCGCGACCACGATCTGGGGCGCGTCGGCGCAGACCTCCGACTTTTCCCTGTTGCGGGTCGCCGGCTCGGTCTCCGTGTCGTCCGCGTAGGACTCCAGGTAGGGCAGCACCACCTGCGCCAGCTCGGCCAGGAAGGCGAAGCGCAGATCGCGGTCACGTGGCTGCGGCACCGCAAGCAGCCGGGGCTCGTCCCGGTCCGTGCCGACCAGGGCGCCCAGCGGGGCGCCCACCTCGCCCGCGGTGGTCAGCGGGACGAAGACCAGCGGCCGGTCCGACAGATGGCGGTGGCGCGCCGTCGCCAGCGGGGTCGCCCGGCCGGTCGCCATGGCCTCCGCCCGGGCCAGCACCGAGATCAGCGACATCCCAGGGCCTCCGCCCGCAGGGCGTGCGCGCGCCGCAGCGCGGCGACCGCGGGGTCGTCGGGATCGCCCTCGGTGCCCAGCGCGGCCGCCAGCACCTGCTCCACTTCGGTCAGCGCGCCCAGTTCACCGCGCACACCGCGGCCGAGGACCTCCACCGCGCCGCAGCCCCGGGCCTGTTCGCGGCAGTGGAAGGACAGCTCGCAACTGGCCAGGCACTCGGGCGCGTACGCCGCGGGCAACTGGTCCACCGCGTCGGAGAGCTCCGCGGCGGGGCGGGTCGCCGTCCGTCCGTCGTCGGCGAGCCGCAGGTCGAAGGTCGTGCCCTCGGGCAGGGCGGCGGCGATCTCCTCGATCCGCGTCAGCCGGGTCAGCTGCCGCCGGGTGACCGACAACTGCTTGCGGACGTCGACGAACTCGGCGGCGGGCAGGTTGGAGAAGTCCTTGGGGCAGACCAGCAGCACCCGGTGCTCCGGGGTGCCGAACCCCAGCCGCTCCAGCGCCAGGACGTACACCGCGGCCTGCCGGGCGGCGGCGCCGACCTTCACCGCGTCCGCGGAACCGTCGAGGATCGGGAAGGACTTGACCTCCACCACCGTCCACGAGCCGTCCGGCCGCACCGCGATGGCGTCCGGCTCGAGGTAGACGGGGGAGTCCGCGACCTCGAGCACGAGCAGGGGGTGGTCGAGCAGCGTCCACCGGCCCGCCGCGGTCGCCTCCTTGAGCGCGAGGCGGGTACGGGCCACCCTGCCCTCGGGGCCCGGGGCGGACAGGTCGGGCAGCACGGCCTCCGTGCTCTCGGGCGCGCCCAGCAGGCGCAGCAGTTCGGCGCACCCCTCGGCCTTCACCCGTGCCTCGAAGGCATGTCCGCGTACGAAAGCGAACTGGGACTGCCCGAAGGGCGCGGGGTTGCCCAGCACGCGGGCCACGGCCGCCTTGTCCACCCCCGCGGCGTCCATCAGCGCCCGGCGCCGGCACCCGGGGTTCGCGGCGAGCGCCGCCAGGGCGCGCGCGTCCATCGGGCGCGGCACGGTCGTCGGGCCACGCAGCGCGGCCAGCCGCTCTCGCAGATCGTGCGTAGTGCTCACCCGCGCAAGTCTCGCACCACCCACCGACAACGCGGGCCACAATGCGGACGCCGCCGGTCCGCGGCCCCCGGCCCGGTGTCATCGCCGAGGTTCGACCGCCGGTGCCGGCAGGATCCCCACGTCCGCCGGGGCGACGTCGCGGGAGGTCGCGACGACCGTGGAGGAGGCGGGCCGTGGTGTCGCGAACCGGGTGCGCGCGGCGTCCCGTGTGAGGTCCACCACACGCAGCGCGGGGCGCGCCAGGAGGAGTCCGATGCCCATCACGGCGATGCCGGCCAGGGCGTCCAGCAGGTAGTGGTTCGCGGTGCCCATGACCACCAGGGTCGTGCCGAGGGGGTAGAGGACGCCCAGGGCGCGGACGAAGGAGCTGCGCCCGTGGCGCCAGAGCATGATGCCGCACCACAGGGACCAGCCGACGTGCAGGCTCGGCATGGCGGCGTACTGGTTGGTCATCCCGCCCAGTCCGCGCGGCGCGCTCGCCTCCGCGCCCCACCAGCCGTACGAGCCGTACTGCGCCATGGTGTCGACGAAGCCGTGGCCGGCGGCCAGCAGCCGCGGCGGGGCGGTGGGCATGAGCGTGAAGCCGATCAGCCCGATGAGGGTGGACACCAGCAGCCAGGTGCGGGCGAGGCGGTAGACGGTCGGCCGCCGGCGCCAGAGCCAGACCAGCACCAGCGGGGTGACCAGGTAGTGGAGTGAGGCGTACCAGAAGTCGGCGGGAACGCCGAGCGCCCGGTAGCGGCTGAAGAGGGAGTTGAGCCAGCGCTCCGGATCGATGCTGAGCGCGCTCTCGAGGTGGAGTATGGCGATGCCGTGGTCGACTGCCCGGCCCACGTCGCCGCGTACGAGGAGGCGGCCCGCGGTGTAGAGGCCGTAGACCACCGCGATCAGCGGCAGCTCGGTCCACCAGCGGAGGCCGCCCCGGTAGGCGGACGCCCGCGGGGCGGTCATGCTCATGGTCATCCGGCCGTTCTCCCCCCATCTCTCCCTTTGAGAGTCACATCGGACTACCGTACGACGTACGCTAACCAACCCGGGCACCGGCCCCGCCTATTCCCTTCACCTCCGATTCGTCCTGGATTCAAACGACTGTGCTCGGGAAGACGTGCGAAAAGACGCCCCGCCACCTCCCCGGGTTGCCCCGGAACGCGGGAGAATCAAGGAAACCGCTCAACCTCCCGACCGCTCACCCACGATTCCCCCCGACCGGACACACATCCCTCATGACTGTCACCCCGCCGGCCCGCTCCCCACGGCGCCGCGTCCCCCGTAACACCCTGAACCCGGACCGCATCCTCGACGCCGCCGTCGCGCTCCTCGAC
This sequence comes from Actinacidiphila glaucinigra, assembly GCF_900188405.1. Lineage (GTDB taxonomy): Bacteria > Actinomycetota > Actinomycetes > Streptomycetales > Streptomycetaceae > Actinacidiphila > Actinacidiphila glaucinigra. Next base: position 112,621 of record NZ_FZOF01000012.1, read on the forward strand.
CGCCACGGGCCCGAGGCCTTCACCATGCGTGCGCTCGCCCAGGAGCTCGGCGTCGGCACCATGGCCGTCTACTCCCACTTCAAGGGCAAGGACGAGATCATCGACGCGGTCAACGAACGACTGCTCGGCGAGATCGAGCTGCCCTCCGGCACCGGCCCGCCGCGCGGGCAGCTTATTGAACTCTGTGTCGGTGTGTACCGGCTTTTCAGTGAGCATCCCTCCGCGCTCCAGTTGCTCACCAGCCGCCCGCTCCGCGGCGACGAGCCCATCGCCGTCATCGACCGCATGCTCTGCCTGCTGATCACGGCGGGACTGGACCCGTCCGCCGCCGCGCGCGCCCAAGTGGCGCTGATGCAGTACACGGTCGGCGCCGCCCTGTGGGTCGTGCGCCGCAATCGCGCGGAGTGCGAGGAGGCCGAGGCCGGGCTGCGCGAGAAGATCCGCAGCCGGCTCGCCGCCCTGCCGCCGGACAGCTACCCCTCGCTCGTGGGCCTGGCCCCCGAACTCGTCGCGGCCCAGCAGTCGGGCCAGGCGCAGTACGAGGCCGGGCTGTCCGCGCTGCTGGACGGTCTGATCCGCAACTGAGCCCGCGCACACGGGAACGCCCCGGCCGGGGCGGGGGTGCTGAACTGCCGGCCGGGGCGCCCGTGTGGGGGGCGGAAATGGTCGCGTGCGGCCTCAGCCGCCGTAGGCCGTGTAGGCATTGGAGAAGGCGCCCGCCTCCTGGAGGACCGAACCGCAGGTCGGGTCGGCGACGTTCCCGGCGCCCCCGGCGCGCTGCTTGTTCCAGGCGGCGGCGTCCGACAGCCCGAGCACGCCCTTGAGTTGTCCCTTGGCGGCGGTGGTGGCGGTGGCGGTGGCGGCGTCGATTGCGTAGGCGTCCATGTCGCCGCTGAAGCAGGGGCCGTAGTCCATCGCCGTGATGTCGACCGCGAGGGCCCCGGTCGCGTCGACCGCACCCGCGGTCACACCTCCGAGGAGGGCGACCCCGCGGGTGGGACGACGACGATGTGAGTTCCTCATGGGCCGCACGCTAGCGCTGCCGATTCGGACAAATGCCCAGAGCTGTGCGGGCGTTCGACTTCTTATGGCGCGCTTAAGATCGGGCTAAGCGCGTGATCAGGTGGGGCGCGAGTACCGCGGGCGTGAAGCCCGACGGGACGCGCCCCGGCCCCGGCCTGGTCGCGGGCGGCCGTGGTGGGTCAGCTGGCGGTGCCGAGGAATGCCGTCAGGCTGTCCAGGAGCATGGTGGTGCCCTGCTCGGCGAGGTCGCGATCCGCGGCGGTGTCGCAGGTCTGGGCCACCACGATGCGGGTCCGGTGCGCGCCCTGCTCGGTGAGTTCGACCGTCATGAGCACCGGCTCGGCCCTCCCGGGTACGTCCATGCCGATCACCAGACGCCGGTTCTCCTCGACCTCGGAGTACGAGCCGGTCAACGGGAACTGCCCGCCGTCCGGGGTGACCATCGTCGCCTTCCACGTCCCTCCCGGCCGCACGTCCATCTCGACGGATCCGGGGGCGGCGTAGGACCACTGCGCGTACGACTCCGCAGTCGTCCAGGCGTTCCACACCGCCGGCACGGGACTCTCCAACGTCCGCTCCAACGTGTAGGAGAAGCCCGCCGCCGTCGTCTGTTCCGTGGTCATCTCATGCTCCGTGTCTCGCTGTTGTCGGGTCGCCGCACGGTAGACGGGGGCCGGACCCGGAACTCATCGGTCATCGGTGCTTTTCCGAGCAGACGCCGACGGCAGCGCCGGACCGGCCCTCCGCCGAGCGCGGCGCCGGCGCATGTCAAGCCCCGAATTCCCGGGAGGTGACGCGGCGCGGCGGGCCGGGGTCAATGGAGTCATGGGTGCACACGGAACGGATGACCCGGGGGAACCGCCCTGGCCGGACCGTTCGGCCCGTTCCCCTCACCGCAACCTCACACCGAAGGAGACGTCCCATGACTCGCACACCTCGCACACGGCGCCTGCTGGTCCTCGCCGCTTCCGCCGTCCTGGCCGCGGGAGGCGCCCTGATCCCCACCACCGCGTTCGCGGCTCCGGAATCGGCGTCGGCGTCGGCGTCGACTGCGGCTTCGGCACGGGCCGGCGCCGTGAACGGATACGTCACCGACGACTACTGCTACACCGGGGAGGACGCCTACTACGTCTATTACGACTACTGCGACGTCTACTGGGGATGACCCGCCGGTCGCGGGATCCGGCCGGAGCCCCGGCCGGGTCCCGGAGGCAGGGGACCACCGGGGTCCGCCGCGGTTCAGGCCTCCGTGGCCGCGGCGGGCCGCTTCAGCCGCCTGCGGCGTACCACCCGGTGGTTCCGCTTCCCGCCCGCCGCGAGCGGCCGCAGCGCGATCCACACCCGGATCTCCGCGCCGCCCAGCACGGAGGCGCCCAGGCGCACGTCGCCCCCGGTCGATTCCGCGAGGCGCCGTACGATGTCCAGCCCGAGGCCCGTCGAACCGTCCCCGCCCGCGCCCTGGCCGCGCCGCATCGCCGCCGCCGGGTCCGTGATGCCCGGGCCGGCGTCGGAGACCAGCACGATCACCGCCTCCTGGCTGCTGTGCACGTCCACCGCGAAGGCCGTGCCCTCCGGGGTGTGCCGGAAGACGTTGCCGAGCATGGCGTCCAGCGACGCCACCAGGTCGCTCCGCACCACCGGCACCCGTACGGGGCGTTCGACGCCGGCGGTGCGCACCTCGCGTCCCTGGTCCTCGGCGAGCGCCGACCAGAAGGCCATCCGCTCCCGGATCACCTTGGCCGCGTCGCATCCCACGGTGACCGGCTGGCTCTGCGCCTGCTGGGCCCGGGCGGCGCGGATGATCTGGTCCACCTCGCGCTCCAGCTGGGCCACCGCGTGCCGGGTCTGCTCCCCGGCCGGGCCGTCGCCGAGCGAGGCGGCGTTGAGCCGCAGCACCGTCAGCGGGGTGCGCAGCCGGTGCGACAGGTCGGCGGCCAGCTCCCGCTCGTTGGCGAGCAGTTGCACCACCTGGTCCGCCATCGCGTTGAACGCCACGGCGGCCGAGCGCAGTTCGGCCGGGCCGTCCTCCGGGACGCGTACGGTCAGGTCCCCGCGCCCCAGGCCGTGCGCGGCCTCCGCGAGGCGCTTGGCGGGGCGCACCATGCGGGTGCCCAGCCGGTCCGCCACGGCCACCGCACCCACGATCAGGCCCACGCCGACCAGCGCCAGCACCGCCCACGCGGCGGTGACCCCGCGGCTGACCTCGCCGTCCGGCACGAACACCTCGACCACCGCCACCGACCCCGAGCTGACCGCGGTCGGCTGCAGCAGGGCGTAGCCCCCGGCCACCGGGACGGTGGAGGCCCGGCCCAGTTCCGAGGCCCGTTCCAGGTCGGCGTCCGGCGCGTGGGGGTCGCCGATCTGCACCCCGGCCGTGCTCTCGGTCGCCGGCACCCGCACCGCGATCCGTCCGTCGGCGCCCGCCTGTGTGGACGCCACCGCCCGCTCCAGCTGGGTCCGGTCGGTGGTGATCGCCAGCGCCGGGCCGATCGCCGCCGCCTGCCGTTCCGCGTTGCCGATCGCCCGGTCGCGGGCCATCTCCCTGACCGTGAGCGCCAGCGGCACCGCGAAGGCGACGACGACCATGGCCGTCACCGCGACGCAGACCTTGACCAGCGCCCACCTCACCGCGGTGGCTCCAGCTTCACTCCCACCCCGCGCAGTGTGTGCAGGTAGCGCGGCCGGGCCGCCGTCTCGCCCAGCTTGCGGCGCAGCCAGGACAGGTGGACGTCGATGGTCTGGTCGTCGCCGTACGACTGCTGCCACACCTCCGACAGCAGCTCGCGCCGCGCCACCACCACGCCCGGCCGGGCCGCCAGGAAGGACAGCAGGTCGAACTCACGGCGGGTCAGGTCCAGCGCAGCCCCGTCCAGGACGGCCTGGCGGCGCAGGACGTCGATCTGCAGCCCGCCCACCCGCAGCACCCGGTCCGCCTCGTGGGTGCGGGAGCGGCGCAGCACCGCCGCCATGCGGGCCGACAGGTGCTCGACCGAGAACGGCTTGACGAGGTAGTCGTCGGCGCCCGCGTTGAGCAGCCGCACGATCTCCGACTCGTCGTCCCGCGCCGTCGCGATGATGACCGGCACATCCGTGATGCCGCGCAGCATCTTCAGTGCCTCGGCTCCGTCCAGGTCCGGCAGGCCGAGGTCCAGGATCACCACGTCGAAACCGACCTGCGCGACCTCCCGCAGTGCCTCCAGGGCCGTGCCCACGCTCCGTACGGTGTGCGCGGCCTCGGTGAGGTGCCGGATGAGAGCGGAGCGCACGAACTGGTCGTCCTCGACGACGAGCACACTTGCCATGGCCCGCAACCTAGCCCATCAGGGGGATGCCGGGTGGGCGCGAGCACGTCAGAACGGGAAGCGCAACCCCCGGCTCTTTTTCGGGGGTGCGTCCGGCACTATGGGCGGATGCGAAGAGGACTGGCGCACGCCGGAGCGTGGACGCTCGCCACGAGCGCCGCCGTCGCGCTGTCGTGGTTCGGCGTCCACCACGTCCTGGCGGGCACGGCCTACGACCCGCCCCGGGCCCTGCCGATCTCCGAGCCGGTCGCCGACAAGGTCCCCGCCCCCACGCGGTCACCGGACGGCGGCGCCACGCACCGCGCCGCCGGACCCGAGGCCACGGGCGGCCCGGGCCGGTCCGCAAGGGCCACGCCCCGTACCAGCCCCTCCAACGCCCCTGCCCGCCCGCGCGGTTCGGCCACCCCCGCCAGGACCTCCTCCGCCGACACCGGCAACGTGCACGGCTACACGGTCGAGGGCGGACGGGTCGTGCTCGACCTCGGCGAGGCCTCCGCGACCCTGGTCTCGGCGACGCCCGACTCCGGCTGGGAGATGAAGGTCTGGAAGCAACCGGAGTGGATCCGGGTCGACTTCGTCTCGGCCACCACGACCTCTTCGCTCTTCTGCACCTGGAACGGGCACCCGCCCACGGTCGACACCTACAAGGCGCAGAACACCGGGGGTTAGGGCAGACCGGGATACGCCCCCGTTCCGGCCGCGCTCCCCGTCCCGGCCTAGCGGAACACCGACTCCGGGGGAACGGGGGAGGCCGCCGCCGTGGCGTCCGTGACCGCCGCCGCGCCGCCCGCGAAGGACTCCAGCTCCCTGCCGTGCTCCACCCGTCCCGGATGCGGGTCCGAGGCCACGCGCCGGGTGAACTCCGCCACGGGCAGCTCGCCGTCCGCGGCCACCAGGATCACGTTGCCGAAGCGCCGCCCCCGCAGCACGGCGGGATCCGCCGCCAGGCACACGTGCGGGAAGCACGCCCGCACCGTCGCGATCTGCGCCCGCAGGAACTCCAGCCGTCCGCCGTCCGCCACATTGGCGGCGTAGAGCCCGCCGGGCGCCAGCGCGTGCCGCACCTGCGCGAGGAACTCGGTGCTCGTCAGGTGCGCGGGGGTGCGGGCTCCGCCGAAGACGTCCGTGATCACCAGGTCCGCCCAGGCCTCCGGGACCTTGGCCAGGCCCTCGCGGGCGTCGCCGCCGCGCACCTTGATGCGCCAGGTGCGGTCCCAGGGCAGCTCCCGCCGCACCAGCTCGACCAGCGCGGTGTCCAGCTCCACCACCTGCTGCGTCGAGCGCGGCCGGGTCGCCGCGGTGTAGCGGGCCAGGGTCAGCGCGCCGCCGCCGAGGTGCAGCACGCGCAGCGGGCGGCCGGGCGGGGCGGCGAGGTCGATGACGTGGCCGAGCCTGCGCTGGTAGGAGAAGTCCAGGTGCTCCGGGTCGTCGAGGTCGACGTGCGACTGCGGCGCCCCGTCGATCAGCAGCGACCAGCCCCGCGGCCGGTCCCGGTCCGGCACGAGCTCGGCGAGACCCCCGCCGACCCGCTCGCGTATGCCTTCGGGTGCCTTAGTCGTCCTCGTCCTGCGCGGTGCCATGCCACCCAGTATGGGCGGCGGCCGGAGGGCGGACTCAGAGCCGGTCGGCCAGCTCGATCATCCGGGCCGCCTCGCCGAGTGCGTCGCGCAGCACTGCCGGGTCCGTCACGGCGGTGTCGTTGCGCGGCGGCACCAGCCAGCCGGTACCCGCCCCCGGCGGCTCCCAGAGCTCGCCGGGGACGGTGAAGCCGCCGCCCGCGGTCTGCGTGCAGGCGCTGCCCGGCAGGTCCCAGCCGTCGGCCGTGCCCGGCGGCACCAGGAAGCCGAGGCTGTCACCCGAGCTGTCGTGCAGCACGGGTCCGAGGCCGGTCCGCATGCGCAGGATGTCCACGGCCTCCAGCCCCTGCCGGGAGGGGACGGTGACCAGGTCCCATGGCTCGTCCAACAAGGCGAATCCTCCTTGGGGTCGGACGGTGGGTTGCACGGTGGATTGCACCGTGTCCAACGCGCGCGGGCGTCAACAGCTACGCCTCCTTGACGCCGTCAGGGGTGGCGTTTCATGGCGAATGGAGGGTGAGATATCCCTTTTGTAGCCAAACCCCCGGTACTCGGACCCTCACAGCGAGTACGGTCGTCGCGCCGCCACCCGGCACCGCACCGACCGTCCAACGGGAGCCCGGCGATGCACTCGTCACCTTCCACCCCCAACACAGCCTTCCGGCGCCTGCGCGGAGACCGGTCCCCCGGTGAGTTCGCCGCCGCCGTACGCCGCGCGGGGCGGGACATCGGTGAGCAGGTCAGCTGCGACGCGCGCTACATCGGCCGCGTGGAGTCGGGCGAGATCCGCTGCCCCAACTACGCCTACGAACGGGTCTTCCGGCACATGTTCCCCGGCCGCGACCTCGCCGACATGGGCTTCGAACCGCGTGAACTGGTCCGCGGCCGGCGCGTTCCGGCCGCGGCGGCGCCCCGGCCGGTGCCCCGGCCGGCCCCGCGGCCGAGCCCGTACGAGACCGAACCCGACGAGGAGAGCGACGTGCTGCGTCGCGCGTTCATGACCGGCGGTCCGGCCGCCATCGCCACCACCCTGATGCTGGGGCCCGCCGCCGCGGCGGAGACGGTGCACAAGGTCGGCAGACCCCAGGCCCGGGCCGTCCGCGCGGCCGTCCGCGAGATCCGCCTGCACGACGACCGGCACGGCGCCGGCGCGCTCTACCGCCAGGCCGGCCACTCCCTCGGCGCCGCGTACCGCCTCCTCGACGAGGGCAGCTACAGCCAGGCCGTCGCCGAGGACCTGATGGGCGGCGCCGGTGAACTCGCCATCTCCGTCGGCTGGCTGGCCCACGACTCCGGGCGCCTCGCCGACGCCCGCTCCTTCTACGGCGAGGCCCTCGCCACCGCCCGCATGGCCGGCGACCGCGCCCTGGAGTCGCACGCCTTCTGCAACGCCTCCTTCCTCGCCCGCGACGCCGGCCGCTCCCGCGAGGCCGTCCGCGCCGCCCAGGCCGCCCAGCAGGCCGCCCGCCACCTCGGCTCGCCGCGCCTGCTCTCGCTGCTCGCCCTCCGCGAGGCGGGCGGCTGGGCCGGACTCGGCGACCGGACCGGCTGCGAGCGCGCCCTCGCCCGCGCCCACACCCTGTTCGGCCGCGGCCCCTGCGCCGCGGACCCGGAGTGGATGACCTTCTACGGCGAGGCCGAACTCTCCGGCCTGGAGGCCCAGTCCTGGTCCGCCCTCGGCGACCACCACCGTGCCGCCGAGCACGCGCGGCGCGCGGTCGGCCTGCAGGCCCCGCACTTCACGCGCAACGCCGCGCTGTACACCGCGGAACTCGCCAACAACCTCGCCTCCGCCCGCCGGGTCGACGAGGCCACCGACGCGGGCATCCGCGTCCTCGACCTCCTGGGCGGCGTCCAGTCCCCGCGCGTGCGGGGCATGCTCTCCTCTGCCGCGCAGACCCTCCAGCCGTACTCCCGGCGCCCGGACGTCGCCGAATTCCTGCGTCGCCAGGCGGAGTCGCGGCCGGCGTGAACCGGCGCGCTCCGCGGTGCCGGTGGCCGCGTCAGAGGCAGAAGTCCTCCCGGACATCGCGCCCCGCGTACCAGCCGCGCTCCCGCAGCCAAGGCCGGACCGTCGACTCGTGCGTCAAACGGCCGACGCCCTCGTGACGTCGAGCAGATCGGTCTCCTGCTCCTCCCACTGCTCGTAGAGCGCGTCGGGGCCGTGTTCCTCCACGTACGCGATCTCGGCCGCGGTCACCGGGACGACGGTGAGGAGTTGCAACTCGGTGCGGCCCTCCGCGTTCACCAGGGACTCGAACCCGTCCTCGATGTAGGGGTGCGGGACGATCATCACCCCTTCGATCTCCGTGTCGGGGATGAGCGGCTCCGGCGCGGGGACGACCTGGTCGAACGTGGGGCCCACCCCCATGCGGATGGCCAGCGTCGCGGTCAGCGCCGCCAACGCGCGGGCGGCCGCTTGCTGATCCGCCTTCAGGGTGCAGGCGAGCTCCAACGGCATGATCGCGGTGAGGTTCTGGAACCGCAGACCGTTCGTCACGGCGGTGACCAGATCCCCGTCCCCCGATACGCAGAAGAACAGGGCGAAACCGCGGTTTCCGCCGCCCGCCGTGGGACCCTCCGAATCCTGGATCGGTCCCAGGTAAGCCTGGATGTGGTCGAGGAATCCTGCGTACTTTTCCTCGGTGGGCATCTGCCTACCGCCCTTCTCGGTGACCCGTTCGTGTCCCGGGCCAGCCTATCGGTTGTTCAGCCGAACGGGCTCGGCGTGCCGGCCCCCGTGCTCTCGGCCCTGTCCAGCATGCCACCGTAATGTCCATATCCTGGCGTCGAGGACTCGGATCCATGGCCGACGTTCGTGCTCGGATCCTCGACCTGGTAATGGCTCGGGTCGTTGTACTCATTGAGGATCTGCTTCCACGTGAACTTTTTCGGGTTGTCCTCCACGAGCTCCACGAGCCGCCGGAATTCGCTGTCGGGGACGTGGCCGAAGTGGAAGTTCTGCGGCTGGCCCGAGTTGCTCGGCGGATTCGGCCGTGGACGTGTGAAACCTTCGGGGTCGACCCGTCCGCGGTCGTCGTATCGGATCGCGTTTCCGTCCGAGTCGCGTTCGCAGGGTATCGTCTTTCCGGAGTTCGGGCATATGAAGTCCTCGCCGTTGGAAGTGCGCTGGGCGTCGCGGAAGACCGCGAATTGGGACTTCTTTCTGATGGTCGGGCGGCGCGGCCTCCGGAGTTTGTCGAGTTCCGGATTGGCCGACGGTGCGGGAGGCGCTCCGTTTCCTGATCCGCTCCCCGAATCGCTTCCCGTACCGCTTTCCGCGGGCTGATCCCGGCGCGGGCCCTCGGAACCGCCGCGACGGCTTATCCCGTCGAGTTCGTCCGCGATGGTGCGGTCGTTCTCGTCGTGATTTCGGTGCATCTGCCGCAGACCGCGCCGCATGTCACCCTGCACATGGCCGATGGCGCTGGTGGCGGCCCGCCCGATGCCCTCCACCACGTCCGTCGCGAGGGGTAGGACGCGCTCGGCGATCTCGCCTCGGCCACTGGTCCGGCCCCGTGCGCTGCGGGCGCGTGCCATGTGCCCGGACGATCGGGTGTCGAGAGCGCGAGTGATGCCGTCGAGCTGGGTGTCCGCCCGGTCGAAGCTGTCCCCGTCACTCTGGAAGTGACTGCCCGCGCCGCCCGTACCGCCCGCGCTGCTTCCGCCGCTACCGGCGCCGCCCCCGCCTCCGGCGCTGGCGAGGGTGAAGCTGTCGGCCTGCTTCTTGGCGCCGTCGACGCCCTCGCCGAAGCCCTCCTTGCCGGCGTCGGCCGTCCGGCCCAGGTCGACACCCTTCTGGAGGCCGAGCGCGTTCGAGCCGACCTGGATCACCAGGTCGGCCGCCATCGACTCCAAGGCGGCGTAGATCGGGGCGGTGGCGATCGACATCAGCTGGTCGACGACCTGGTTGATGACCTCCCGGAAGATCTTCTTCACGATCATCCGGGTCGCCTGGGTCGCGGCGGCCCCGGCGAAGCTCGACAGCCCGAGCGTGAAGGGTGCCGAGGCGATGGTCGCGACGATCTCGGCTGCCAGGATGCCCAGTTGGACGATCGCGGCCCCCTTGGCGACCTCGATGGCTATCGCCACTCCGTCCAACGCGACGGCACCCATCCGCGCGGCCTCTCCGAGATTGGCCAGATGCGTGCCCTTGACCTTGCCCCAGTGGGCTTCGAAGGCGTCCATGGCGGCGCCCGCGTTCGCGCCCAGCAGCTCCTGCACGGCGGTGTGGGCTTCCATGGCGCCGCCGTCGATGTCGTCGGCGAAGTCCCGCAGGGACGTGGCCATTTCGCGGTAGTCGTCCTCGTCGACGTTCGGCCAGGCGACCCCGATCAGGTCGAGTACGTACGCCAGCTCGTCGGGCAGCACGACGCCCACCGAGGACACCCCCGTGTCTCTGATTGACCAAAGCAGCAGAGGTTTTGACGCTACGCGAGTGGCAAGGGTTCCTCAACTGGTCAGAAATCGACCGGATGGCTCTCGGATGCGCCCTCTGCAGCCCGTGTCGTCGCCGACGGTCATCCAGGTGCCGCCACTCGGGGGGACGGGCTCGGAACTCGCGGCGAAGGGGTACTCGATCTCCGTCGGGGTGCGCAGCGTCGTCGCGTCGAGCACGCGCCGCGATTCGTCCGGCCAGACCTCAGGCGCCACCGCCGCGAGCAACCGGTGCCGCCACCCGCTCCGCGGTGACCGTGCCGACGCCCACCCCGCTACGTCTCCCGGCCGACCGCGCGAGGCCGGACCTCGACGTCCGCCCGCCGCCAGGAGCCGTAGGAGAAGGGGTCGTCGCCGTCGAGCAGGGCGACCCATGCCCCGCCGCGCGACCACACAGCGGACCGGGACGCGAACTCGGAGACGTAGACCTCCGGCCCGGGCGGTTCCGGCTCGCCGAGCCGGGCGCGCAGCCGCCCCGCCATCTGCCCGTACGCGGCGTCGTACTCGTCCGGTTTGGCGTCACCGTGCTGGCCCTCGGGGGTCTCGCCGTCCGTGACATAGGCGAACGGCAGCACGATCGAGCAGTCCGCACGGCACTCCGGGTGGTCGCACACCGCGTCGGCGTCGTCCCCGCAACCCGGGTACTCGCCGAGCTCCAGCCAGTGCCCGCCGATGGGCCACGCGTCGAGCCAGCCGATGACGGGCCTTCCGTCGTCGCCCACGTGGTGCCAGCCGTTGCGCACGAACGCGTTCTCGAAGGCCCGGTAGCTCCGGGGCAGATCCGCCAGTTCGAGGATCCGGTCCGGCAAGTCGCCGTCGACGGAGCGCAATTGCGCGGCCACGATCGCCTCTACCGCTTCGGCCGTACGGCGACGCCCGCGCGGCGGTAGGCGCCGTACGACATGGCGTCGTTCCCGTCGAGCAGGATCACGTACGCACCGCCCCGCGACCAACGGACGTGCCGGGTGGCGTCGATGTCCTGGTACGGCCAGGGGCCCGCGGGTTCCGGCTCCCCGAGGCGGTCGCGCAGCAGCGCCGCCATCCGCAGGTACTCGGCGTCGTAGTCCGCTTCAGTCGCCTCGCCCCGCACGTCGGGGCGGCTGTGCCAGGGCCCGAACTCGTTGTCCCACGCGGCCGGGTCCTCGGGGTCGGCGAAGTACGCGAAGGGGTGCAGGACGTAGCTGCCCGCACCGCACCCGGTGTGGGCGCACACCGCGTCGGGGGAGCCGTCGTCCACGCAGCCGGGAGGATCGCCGAGCTCCAGCCACCAGTCGTCGGCGCCCTCCTCGCGCCCGGGGAGGAACTGGACCTCCCACCAGCCGATGTCAGGGCCCTCCTCCTCGTCCTCCGGGACCTCCCAGCCGTTGGCCACGAACGCGTCCTCGACCGCCCGCCGGCTCCACGGCAGGCCGGCCAGCGCGACCATCCGGTCGGCGAAGTCGCCGTCGGCCGCCAAGAGTTGCATCGCCATGGCGCACGACCCTAACGCCCCGCCTAGGCTGCCCCTCATGACCGGACCGGAACTGCGGCGGATCCGCGCCTTCGTCGCCGCCTTCGCCCGTCGCCAGGCCGCGCGCACCGTCGAGCTCCCCGGCGGCTTCGCCGTCCTCGACGACGCCTACGCGCACTCGCACGGCAACAACCACGTGGTCGTCGACGGCGGCATGGACCCCGAGGCGCTGCCCGCCCTCGCCGACAAAGCGCTCGGCCACCTCGCGCACCGGGCCGTCACCGTGCTCGACGACGCGACGGGCACCGCCTGCGCGGGGCCCATGGTGCGCGCGGGCTACAGCCACTCCGCCGAGGTCGTCATGCTGCACACCGGCCCGGTCCCGGACGGCGGCCCCGCGGAGGAAGTGGACCTCGGCGCCTTCCGTGAACCCCTCGCCCGGCGCTGGCGCGGCTTCCTCCCGGAGGCCGGTGAGGAGGTCGTCCGCCAGCTCGTCGACCGCCGCGAGGTCCGTCACCGCGGCGCGGACGTCGTCCGTTTCATCGGCGCGCGGACGCCCGAGGGCGACGTCGCGTCCTGGGCGGACCTCTACATGGACCGCGCGTCGGGCACCGCCCAGGTCGAGGACCTCATCACCGCCGAGGCCCACCTCGGGCACGGCTACGCGGACGCCGTCCTGTCCACGGCCCTGCGCCAGGCCGTCGACGCCGGCTGCGCCACCCGCTTCCTGGTGGCCGACGCGGACGACTGGCCCCGGCACTGGTACGGCCGCCGCGGCTTCACCGTCGTCGGCCGCTTCCACAGCTTCGGACGCGGCTGACGGTGCCGTTCCGCGGTCTCGTGGACGCGGAGAGTGCGGGGGTGGACGCGGATGAACAGCTGTCCGCCGCTCGACGACGAGACGATCGGGTACGAGTCGCGGCACGGCTGGAGCGACAGGAGAAGCCGCGGCGGAAACCCACAGGGCTGTCCGGCTTCGTGCTCTGCGAGGCGGCCCCGAGGACGGGCGCCGGCGGCCCCGAGGACGACCGTTGGCGATGAGAGGGCAGTTGCAGGCCCTGCTCGCCGTGGGCCTGCTGCGCAACGTCTCCGTCCAGGTGCTGCGGCGCTCAGCGGTTCGCCGGTGCTCCTGGAGACGCGGGAGCGCGAATACCCCGCCTATGCAGAGCGCGCGGGAGACCAGCGCCCTCTACGGCGACGACCACGGAGGCAACCGCGTCGAGCGCCCGGACGGAGTTCCTCCGCGGCGTGGGACGGGACGCGGCGCCCCCCTCCGAACAGTGCGCCGCGTCCCGCCGGTCCGTCACGACGCGGTGTCCGCCTCCGCCGCGTCCGGGAGCGCGCCGGTGCGGGCGACGCCCGCGTACCAGAGGGCGCTGGACTTCGGGATGCGCTCCTGGGTCTCGTAGTCGACGTAGACCGCGCCGAAGCGCTTGTCGTACCCGTACGCCCACTCGAAGTTGTCCATCAGCGACCACAGGAAGTAGCCCCGCACGTCGGCGCCGTCGTGCATGGCGCGGTGGACCGCCTCCAGGTGGACGCGCAGGTACTCCACCCGCTCGGGGTCGTGCACGGCGCCGTCGGCGCCCACGGAGTCCTCGTAGGCCGCGCCGTTCTCGGTGATGAGCAGCGGCAGGTCGGGGAACTCGCGGTTCATCCGCATCAGCAGGTCGTACAGGCCCGTGGGGTCGACGGACCAGCCCATCGCGGTCCGCTCACCCGGGGGCTGGTGGAAGGCGACGTCGTCCGCGCCCGGCCAGGGGGAGAACTGGCTGGAGCCGTGGCCGTCGCTGCGCGGCCCGTCGACGGAGGCGCCGTCCGACACCAGCGTGGGCGTGTAGTAGTTGATGCCGAGCACGTCCAGCGGGTGGCGCTTGATCGCGGCGAGGTCGCCGTCCTGGACGAAGGACCAGTCGGTCAGGCCGCGGGTGTCCTCCAGCAGGTCCTGCGGGTACGCGCCCCCCAGCAGGGGGCCGGTGAAGACCCGGTTGCCGACGGCGTCGATGCGGCGCGCGGCGTCCACGTCGGCGGGGGAGCCGGTGAGCGCGCGGACCTGGTGCAGGTTGAGCGTGATGCCGAGCTGGGCGCGGGCCGGGAGGACCGAGCGCAGCGCCTCGGCGGCACGGCCGTGGCCCAGGTTGAGGTGGTGGGCGGCGCGCAGGGCGGCGACCGGGTCGGTGCGGCCCGGGGCGTGGACGCCGGAGCCGTAGCCGAGGAAGGCGCTGCACCAGGGCTCGTTGAGGGTGGTCCACAGCTGGACGCGGTCGCCGAGTGCCTCGCCGACGATCCGCGCGTACTCGCCGAAGCGCTCCGCGGTGTCGCGCGCGGGCCAGCCGCCGGCGTCCTCGAGCTCCTGCGGCAGGTCCCAGTGGTAGAGGGTGACGGCGGGCTGGATGCCGTGCTCCAGCAGCTCGTCGGTGAGCGCGCGGTAGAAGTCGAGGCCGCGCTCCACCGCGGGCCCGCGGCCGGTGGGCTGGACGCGGGACCAGGAGACCGAGAACCGGTAGGCGCTCAGGCCGAGGTCGGCCATGAGGCGCACGTCGTCACGGAACCGGTGGTAGTGGTCCGCGGCGACGTCGCCGGTGTGGCCCTCGAAGACCTTGCCGGGGGTGTGGCTGAAGGTGTCCCAGATCGACGGGGTGCGCCCGTCCTCTGCAGCGGCGCCCTCGATCTGGTACGCGGCGGTGGCCGCACCCCACAGGAAGCCGGGCGGGAACTGGTGGCCGCCTACTGCGGCGGTGCCGCTCGCTGCGGGACGAATGTCGGACGCTGTCATACGGGAGCGCTCCCATCGGAACGAGTGAACAAGAGGGGTAAGGGGGAGGGGCGCGGCCGCGGCCGGGGGAGGGGATCAGCCCTTGACCGCGCCCTGCATGATGCCGCCGACGATCTGCTTGCCGAAGATCACGAAGACCAGCAGCAGCGGGAGCGTGCCGAGCAGCGCGCCGGCCATGATGACGGACTCGTCGGGGATGTAGCCGCGGCCGAGGCTGGTGAGCGCGACCTGCACGGTCGGGTTCTCCTGGGTCAGCGCGATGATCGGCCAGAAGAAGTCGTTCCAGGCCGCGACGAAGGTCAGCATGCCCAGGACCGCCATCGCGGGCCGGGCGGCCGGGAAGACCACGTGCCAGACGATCCGCAGGCTGCTGGCGCCGTCGACGCGGGCGGCCTCGATGATCTCGGTGGGCAGGGCCTGGGAGAGGTACTGCCGCATGAAGAAGACACCGAAGGCGCTGACGAAGGTCGGCAGGATGACCGCCTGGAGGTGGTTCGTCCAGTCCAGGTCCGCGATCCACAGGAACAGCGGGACCACGCTCAGCTGCGGCGGCACCATCATGGTGCCGATGGTCAGCATCAGCAGGAAGTTCTTCATCTTGAACTGCAGCTTGGCGAAGGCGAAGCCGGCGATCGTCGAGAACAGCACCGTGCCGATGGTGATGCTGCCGGCGACGATGGCCGTGTTCAGCAGCGCCGTGCTGAGGTTGGCCTCGGTCCACGCGGTCTGCAGGTTGCTGAAGAGGTTCGAGCCGAACCAGAACGGCGGCGGGGTCTGCGCCAGCCGCGAGTTCGTCCGGGAGGCGGCGATCGCGGTCCATATCAGGGGGAAGAGCGATACCGCCGTGAAGACGATCAGCACGATGTAGGTGAACGGGCCCGCGTGCAGCTGCCGTCCGGCCTTGGGCGCCCCGGGGGTGCGGCGCTTCGCCTTGCGGGGCGCGTCCGCCGTGCCGGCCGCCTGATCCGCCGGGTTGGTCGAGATGGTGGCCATCGTCGTCACCCCTCGTGGTTCTTGCGCAGCCAGCGGGCGACCAGCCCGTTGGCGGCGGCGATCAGCAGCAGGAGCAGGAACATCGCCCAGGCGATGGCCGAGGCCCGCCCGAGGTGGTAGTTCGTCCAGCCCTGCTCGTACAGGTAGAGGCCCAGCGTCTGGAACTGGTGGGAGGAGCCGCCCTTCTCGCCACCGGGGCCGCCGAAGAGGAACGGCTCGCCGAACAGCTGGGTGGCACCGATCGTCGAGACCACGATCGTGAAGAGGATCGTCGGCCGCAGCATCGGGATGGTCACGTGGCGGAACTGCTGCCAGCGCGAGGCGCCGTCCAGCGCTGCGGACTCGTACAGGTCGTGCGGCACGGCCTGCATGGCGGCCAGGTAGATCAAGGTGTTGTAACCGGTCCAGCGCCAGATCACGATCGACGAGACGGCGATCTGCGAGGACCAGGTGCCCGCCCGCCAGTCGATGTGGTGGCTGAACCCGAGGTGCTCCAGCGCCCAGTTGATCATGCCGTAGTCGGTGCCGAACATCAGCGTGAAGACCAGCGTCGCGGCGGCGACCGAGGTGGCGTACGGGGTGAGCATCGCGACCCGGAAGAAGGTCGAGCCGCGCAGCTTGTAGTTGAGCAGGTGGGCCAGGCCCAGCGCGATCAGCAGCTGCGGGACGGTCGAGATCACACCGATGGTGAACGTGTTCTTCAGGGCGTTCCAGAAGAACTCGTCCTCCAGCAGACGGGTGTAGTTGTGGAAGCCGACGAACTCGCGCGCGTCGAGGTTGGTCAGCTCCACCCGGTAGAAGGAGGACCAGCCCGTGTAGATCAGCGGGAAGAGGCCGAAGGCGGCGAAGAACAGGAAGAAGGGCGAGACGAAGGCGTACGGCATCGCCTTGACGTCCCACCGGTAGCGGCGGCTGCGCCAGCGGCCGCGTCGCTCGTCACGTGCGTCGCGCGGCCGGCCGGAGCCGCCGCGCGGGGCCGCGCCCCCCTCGGAGGGGGGCGCGGTCACTGCGGTCATGTCGGAGATCTCCGAAGCCATGCGGGTCACTGGTCCAGTGCGTTGTCGATTTCCTTCTCGGCAGCCGCCCAGCCCTGAGCAGGGGACTTGCCCTGCTGCTCGACCTGCAGGATGCCGACGTCGGTGATGGCCGTGTAGATCTGCTGGTCCTTCGGACCGATCACCAGGGTCGGGATGCTCTTGGCGGCGTCGGCGAAGATCTGGCCGATCGGCGCGTTGTTGAAGTACTCGTGCTTGGCGTCCTTGACCTCGGGCAGGTCATAGGCGCCCGGGGCGCTCGGGAAGCTCGCCTGCTTGGCGAAGACCTTCGCCTGCTGGGCGGGGGCGGTCAGCCACGCGGCCAGCTTGACGGCCTCTTCCTTGTTCTTGCCGGCCGAGGGCACGCCCACGAAGGAGCCGCCCCAGTTGGCGGGCTTCGGCGCGGCGGCGACGTCCCACTTGCCCTTGCCCGCGTCGCCGGCCTTCTCCTGGATGTAGCCGAGCATCCACGACGGGCAGGGGAGCGAGGCGAAGCGGCCGTTGGCGAAGCCCTGGTCCCAGGCCTTGTCGAACAGCTTCAGCTTGGCGGTCATCTTGCCGGTGGTGGCCTCCATGGCCAGGTCCCAGGCCTCCTTCACGGAGGGGCTGGTCTTGTAGATGACCTTGCCGGAGCTGTCGTAGTAGCGCTCGGAGGCCGAGTTGCTGATCGCCTGGTAGAGACCGGCGGAGGAGTCCAGGAACGTCGTGCCCTTGGGCGCGTTCTCGGTGTAGGTCTTGCCCGCGTCCAGGTACTTGCTCCAGTCACCGGCCCACAGCTTGCCGACCTCGGCGCGGTCGGTGGGCAGACCCGCCTTCTTGAACAGGTCGGTGCGGTAGCAGATGGCCATCGGGCCGATGTCGGTGCCGAGACCGATGGTCTTGCCGTCGGAGGTGCTGGCCTGGGCCCACTTCCAGTCGAGGTAGTTCGACTTCTCGACGCCCGCGGCCTTGGAGAGGTCCTCGAACTTCGCCGCCTGGGTGGAGACGATCTCGTTGATGTTGCCGACCTCGATGGCCTGGATGTCGCTCAGGCCGCTGCCGGCGGCGAGGTGGGTGAGGAGCTGCGGGTAGTAGGCGTCGTTCCGCTCGATCACGTTCTCCTTGATCGTGATGTTCGGGTTCGCCTTCTCGTACTCCTCGTACAGACCGGCCTGCTTGTAGCCGAAGACACCGAAGGTGCCGACCGTGAGGGTGATCTTGCCCTTGCCGTCGCCCTCCGAGCCACCGGCCTTCGCGGGCTCGTCGCTGTCCTTGGAGCAGCCGGCGAGCAGGCTCACTCCGAGCGCGGCAACCGCGGTTATCGCTACGGCAGCGGTACGGCCTCGTGGCCGGGACGACTTCCTTGTCGTGCGCATTCGGGTCCTCCGGGATACGTGCGGGAAGTGTACGTGTTCGATAGTGTGGGAGCGCTCCCACATGTGATGTGTTGAAGAGTCTCCGTTCCCCGATGAGGTGTCAAGGGAGCAGACGCTCTAAGTTGGCGCAGTTACCACCTCGTGATTGGGAGGCCGTAATGGTGATCGGCGGACGGCGCAGCGGCAGACCGACGCTTGAGGAGGTCGCCGCGCGGGCCGGAGTGGGCCGGGGCACCGTCTCCCGGGTGATCAACGGATCACCTCGGGTGAGCGACCATGCCAAGGCCGCGGTCGAGGCCGCCATCGCCGAGCTCGGCTACGTGCCCAACCGTGCGGCGCGCGCCCTGGCGGGCAACCGGACGGACGCGATCGCCCTGGTCATCCCCGAGGCCGAGACCAGGCTCTTCGCCGAGCCGTACTTCTCCGACATCATCCGGGGCGTGGGCGCCGAGCTCGCCGACACCGACATGCAGCTGCTGCTCACGCTGCTGCGGACGCCCAAGGAGCGGCAGCGCTTCGCCCAGTACCTCACCGCCCACCGCGTCGACGGCGTCCTGCTGGCCTCGGTGCACGAGGACGACCCGCTGCCCGACCTGCTGGAGCAGCTGGAGATGCCGACGGTGCTGAGCGGCCGCCGCTCCGACCTGGAGTCGGTGTCCTACGTCGACTCCGACAACGTCGGCGGCGCCCGCTCGGCGGTCGCGCACCTGCTGGGGCTCGGGCGCAGGAGCGTCGCGACCATCACCGGCCCCCTGGACATGTACGTCGCCCGCTGCCGCCTCGACGGCTACCGCCAGGCGGTCGAGGGCGCGGGGCTGCTCCACGACAACGCGCTGGTCGCGGCCGGTGACTTCACCGAGGAGGGCGGCCGTGCCGCGATGCGGGCGCTGCTGGAGCGCCGGCCCGACGTCGACGCGGTCTTCGCGGCCTCGGACGTCATGGCCGGCGGCGCGCTGCAGGTGCTGCGCGAGAAGGGCCGGCGCGTGCCCGACGACGTGGCGCTGATCGGCTTCGACGACTCCGCCATCGCCCGCCACACCGATCCGCCGCTCACCAGCGTGCGGCAGCCGATCGAGGAGATGGGCCGCACCATGGCGCGGGTGCTGCTGGAGGAGATCGCGGCGAGCACCGCCACCCGCCGGCACGTCGTGCTGTCGACCGAGCTCGTGCGCCGCGAGTCCGCCTGACCGCCGCGGGGCCGGAGCGCCGGCCGGGCGAGTGAGCCCCGTCACGTGAGGAGGCTCACGGTGTGACATGGGCCCACGAGGGCGTCAACCAGGGCTCTTTGTCATACCCCTCTCCTAAAATCAAGGCATGCCACCGACCGTTCTGGACCGCCGATCCGTCGAAGCCGCCAATGAGGCCATACGGCGGTACGTCGCGGGCCGGCGCACCTGGTCGCGCGCCGAACTGGCCGAGCTGGACCGCCTCCGCGGGATCTGGCAGGCCGCCCGCGCGGGCCAGGGCGACGCCCCGGCCCGCCGCCTTCCGGGCGAGGAGTGATCCCGCCCCCGGCAATGCCGACAGAAGATGTCGGGTATGCCGGGGAGCATGGCGGCATGACGACCAGGTGGACAGACCTAGAGGAAGCGCAGCCCGGCCTCGCCGAGGCCGTGCGCACCCGATTCGGCGGCTACAAGCACCACGTCCTCGGCACCCTCCGTGCCGACGGTTCACCGCGGCTCAGCGGCATCGAGGCCGAGTTCCGGTTCGGCGAGCTGTGGCTCGGCATGATGCCCGGCTCCCGCAAGGCCCTCGACCTGCGGCGCGACCCGCGTTTCGCGCTCCACGTCAACCCCGGCCCCGGCACCTCCATGGACGGCGGCGACGTGCGGATCTCCGGACGCGCCGTCGAGGTCACCGACCCGGCGGCGATCGCCCGCTTCACCGGTGAGGTGACGGTGCCCGAGGGGCCCTTCCACCTCTTCCGTGCCGAGATCGCCGAGGTCGTGCGCACCTGTGTCGAGGATCCCGACCTCGTCCTGCAGGTGTGGCGGCCCGGCGCCCCGTTGCGCACGATCCGCCGCGGCAACGACGAGTCGCCCCCGCGCACGGACGGCTGACGCATCGTCAGTCCGTGGGGAAGGGGTTGTCCCCGCGTGCCACGGCCGCGACGAGTCCGGTGAAGTACTCCTGCACCAACTGGTGGAGCTGGTGGCCGAAGCTGATCCGCGCCACTCCCAGCTCCGCCAGACGCGCCGGCGAGGGCCCGCCGGGCCAGGACAGCACGTTCACCGGGCGGCCGTCCACGGCCTCGACGACGGCCTTGACGGCCGTCTCGTCCAGCGCCCCGATGGGGTAGACGCAGTCCGCGCCGGCCTCCAGGTACGCCCGCATCCGGTCCGCCGCGTCCGCCAGTCGCTCCGCAGGGTCGCCCGCACCGCGGATGAAGCGGTCCGTCCGGGCGTTGATCACCAGGTCGGGGTCCGCCGCGCGCAGGGCCGCGAGGTACTCCGCCTGCTCCCCGGTGTCGGCCGGCAGGCCCGTGCGGTGGTCGCTGTCCTCCAGGTTGCAGCCCACGGCGCCGGTCGCGGCCAGCCGCTCCGCGAACTCCGCGGGCCCCATCCCGTAGCCCCGCTCCATGTCGGCCGTCACCGGTACGGGGACCGCCCGGGCGATACGGGCGACCGCGGCGAGCATCTCGTCCGCGGGCGTGCCCTCCCGGTCCTCGTACCCCAGGGCGGGCGCCACGGCCGCGCTTCCGGTGGCGACGGCCGGGAAGCCCGCGTCGACCACGGCGCGGGCCGAGGCGCAGTCCCAGATGTTCGGCAGGATCAGCGGGTCACCCGGCACGTGCAGGGCGCGCAGGCGGGAGGCGAGGGAGGTACGGGAGGGCTCGATGCTCATGCCCTCCACGCTACGAGCGCGGGCACCGGCCTGCCGAGGGCCATTCACCCCTTGCGAGGCGGGGCCACTTCAGGTGCGCCGTGCGCCGGGGTGCCGCAAGCTGGACGGGTGAGCACCACCCCGATCGTCGTGTCCCCCGTCCAGGCCGGTGACCCGCCCTTCCGCATCGTGCAGATCGACGGGCAACCCGTCGGCATCGCCCATGACCTGCTGGACGTCGTCCGCATCGCTCACGACGCCGGCAGGAAGCACGTCGACTTCGACGACCCGCAGGCCGTGCGCTGGCTCGGCGGGGGCAAGTACCACTGGTCCCCGTGAGGCCCGCCGGACCTCCGGTCCCGCATACGGTTGCGTAAGATCCACTTCCCACGGTTGGGTGGTCCGCATGACTCGGACCCTCTACCTCTTCGCCGGCGCCGCCCCGCCCGTCTTCGACGTCGCGCGGGTCATCGAGGACGCCCAGGTGCGCGGCTGGAACGTCTGCCTCGGCCTGACGCCCACCGCGGCCCGCTGGCTGGAGCCGAGTCTGGACGGACTGGCCGCGCTGACCGGCCGCCCCGTGCGCCATGAGTACCCGCTGCCGGGCCATCCCGAGGTCTGGCCCCCGGCCGACGTGATCCTGGTGGCCCCGGCGACGTTCAACACGATCAACGGATGGGCGCTGGGCCTCACGGAGACCTTCGTGACCGGCACCCTCGCCGAGGGCATCGGCAAGCGCGTCCCGATGGTGGCGATGCCGTCCGTGAACGCCGCGCTCATGCAGCACCCGCAGTTCGAGCGCTCGCTGGAGACCCTGCGCACCGCCGGGGTCACGGTGCTGTTCGCAGACGCCGGCGCAGGGCCCGAGTACCCCTGGCAGCCGGCGCTCGCCGCGGCCGAGGCGGTCGCCGGCTGACGCGCCCGGGCCGGGGCCGCGCGGCCCCGGCCGGCAGGCCCCCGGTCAGGGGCGCACGACGAGGGGCCGGTCCGTTTTCACGGACCGGCCCCTCGTCGATCAGGGTGAGTGACGGGACTCGAACCCGCGGCATCCTGGACCACAACCAGGTGCTCTACCAGCTGAGCTACACCCACCATGTCCGGTGTTCACTACTGCTTCCCACCGGCCGAGAAAAAGTGTACAGGGTCCGGAGGGGTGCTCGCTGCCACGTTTTCCGCGGGTCGCTCACTCCACCGTTTCCGCAGGCAGGACGTACTTCGCGGCGATCGAGCGCGCCGTGTCGGTGTCCGGTCCCGGCTGCGGAACGAAGACGGCCTCGCGGTAGTAGCGCAGCTCCGCGATGGACTCCCGGATGTCGGCGAGGGCGCGGTGGTTGCCGTTCTTCTCCGGGCTGGCGAAGTAGGCGCGGGGGTACCAGCGCCGGGCCAGCTCCTTGACGGAGGAGACGTCGACGATGCGGTAGTGCAGGTGCTGTTCGAGCGTGGGCATGTCCCGGGCGAGGAAGCCGCGGTCGGTCGAGACCGAGTTGCCGCACAGCGGCGCCTTGCGGGGTTCGGACACGTACTGGCGGATGTAGTCCAGGACGAGCTTCTCCGCCTCCTCCAGGGTCACGCCGCCGTCGAGCTCCTCCAGCAGGCCGGAGTTGGTGTGCATCGTGCGGACGATCTCCGGCATGCTCTCCAGGGCCTCGGCCGGTGGACGGACGACGATGTCCACCCCCTCACCGAGCACATTGAGCTCCGAGTCGGTGACGAGCGCCGCCACCTCGATCAGAGCGTCCTGGGCCAGGGAGAGCCCGGTCATCTCGCAGTCGATCCACACCATCCGGTCGTTCATACGTCTCACCCTACGGGGCGATCCCGTGGAGCAGGCATAGTCGCGCTGCGGCTGCGCCCGTCACGGCCGTCCCGCTCACCCCGCGGACGCCGGGAACCGTGCGGTTCACGGGGGTCGAAACGGCTGCCCGCCTGCTCCGGGATGCGCGCCGCGTAGGGCGGTTCGCCGTCGGTCTTGAGCGAAGCCGCTCCCGCACCCGCAGGTGCGCCGGACTGGCCGGGGAGCTGCAGCACCCCGCCGTGACCGCGGTCCGCGGTGGGTGCGGGGCCCCGGCGCGGGACCGGGACGGGGCCGCCGCCCGCCTCGGCGCCGCGCGCTTCCCGGGCGGCGGCGAGCGCGTTGGGGTCCGGCTCGTCCTGCGGGCGCCGGGCCCGGTAGGCGGCGCGGTACGAGGCGGGGGAGGAGCCGAGCTGGCGGCGGAAGTGACCGCGCAGCGCGACGGGGGAGCGGAAGCCGCAGCGCGCGGCGACCTCGTCCACCGAGTAGTCGGAGGTCTCCAGCAGCCGCTGGGCCTGCAGGACGCGCTGGGTGATCAGCCACTGCAGGGGCGCGCTGCCGGTCAGCGTGCGGAAACGGCGGTCGAAGGTGCGGCGGCTCATGTAGGCGCGGGCGGCGAGGGTCTCCACGTCGAACTGCTCGTGCAGGTGCTCCAGCGCCCAGGCGACGACCTCGGCGAGCGGATCGCCGCCGATCTCCTCGGGTAAAGAACGGTCGAGGTGCCGTGGCTGGCCGCCCCAGTCGCCGCGCCGCGGCGGCACGACCAGCCGGCGGGCGAGCGCGTTGGCGGCCTCGCCGCCGTGGTCGCTCCGTACGACGTGCAGGCACAGGTCGATGCCGGCGGCGGTGCCGGCGCTGGTGAGGACGTCGCCGTCGTCGACGAACAGCTCGCGCGGGTCGACGTGGACGGACGGGTAGCGCTTGGCGAGCGTCGGCGCGTACATCCAGTGCGTGGTGGCGGGGCGGCCGTCCAGCAGCCCCGCGGCGGCGAGCACGAAGGCGCCGGTGCACAGCCCGATGATGCGGGCGCCCTCCTCGTGGGCGCGGCGCAGCGCGTCCAGCGCCTCGGCGGGCGGCGGCTGGGAGATCGAGCGCCAGGCGGGGACGACGACCGTGCCGGCCCGCGACAGCGCCTCCAGCCCGTACGGGGCGGACAACTCCAGCCCGCCGGTGGTGCGCAGCGGGCCGTCCTCGCCGGCGCAGACCAGCAGCCGGTAGCGCGGCACGCCCGCGTCCTGGCGGTCGATGCCGAACACGGAGAGCGGGATGGAGCTCTCGAAGATGGGGCCGCCGCTGAACAGCAGTACGGCGACGACCTCCTGACGGCGTCGCGCCGACAACTTGCGCGGCCCGCGGGCCTGCTGGGCGGTGGCGGCCGGGCCTGACGGAACGGAGGTGCTCACCGGGGCGCCGGACGCTCCCGGGATGTGCGGGACGGCCGGCGTCCCCGTCGGTGCGGACGGTGCGGTGGACATGCCGGCGGCCGACTGGATCTCCGCCATGGTGCCGGTCCTGGACTCCTGTGTCATGGAGCTCAAGCCCCCCTCGGTCGTCTGGTCCTCTCGGTCCTGCACGGGTCCCCCGCCGTTGTCGCTCAAGATCGAATCTACTCGTTCCGCTGTACCCGCAGTGGCAAGTTCACCACCTGCCGGTATGTCGACATGACCACGTGGCGTGAAGCATTCGATCACGAAGCGTTCCCTTCGTGAAGTGTGCCTTCCGGGAGTGGAACCGGCGCACAGCGTCCGTGCGCCCCCTCATTCCGCTTCCACCCTGGTGGCGGCGGGGGTTGTGGGACATGATCCCAAGTCCCGCCGCACAAGGGGAAGTTGGCCGAAAATGATGGGAAGTATGGTACGCACCCCTGGTCAGCGCTCCGTCGTACGCCCCCTGGGTGGCCGGGGAGCGAGTGCGCCCCCGTTGCCCCGTGCGGCCGGGAGGACGATTCCGGATATGGCCGGAGGCGGACAGCGGGAGTGGGCCGGGCGCGGGGTGACTTGTCCGATTGGCGACGGGGCGTTGCGCTCGGCCGCCGGCTCCGGCATTCTCCTGGAAACTCCGGGGTAGGGGGACGCTGTGAGAGCGCCTGCGCATCTGTGCAGGGGCCCGCACTCGCCGTACTCTGGAGTCAGCGGGAAGGGCAGCCCCTTACCGGTCGAAATCAGGCCGGTCCCGCGGCCCCCGCACTGTTGTTGTCCGCCCACTCGGCGCCCCCGGCGCCGACCTTGCCGAGAAACCGCATCATGGCCGGTTACGAGCTCCCCGAGCCCGCCGACGGAAAGCCGCTCGCCGAACCGGCGGCGGTGCCGGAGGCGGACTGCGAGGCGCGCACTTCCTGTGATCCCGCCTTCCGGCACGGCGTGGTCGTCGGTTTCGACGGCTCCGTGTCGAGTGAACGGGCCCTGTCCTACGCCATCGGCATGGCACGCCGTTCCGGTTCCGCACTGATCATCGTGCACGTCGCGAACCGGCTGCCGGCGACCGTGTGGGCGGGCTGCGAGCCGCCCGTCTTCGTCGACGTCCCCGACCACCGGACCGAGGTGCTCGGCCTGGAACTCGCCTGCGCCGACCACCTGTCGGAAGTGCCGTGGATCCTGGTCGAGCGCGGTGGCGACATCTGCCACGAGCTGGAGGAGGTCGGCCGGGAGTACGAGGCCGACGCCATCGTGGTGGGCGGGACGCACGGGATCATCGGCAAGATCTTCGGGTCGGTCGCCGGGCGCCTCGCCCGCCGCGCCCAGCGGCCTGTCGTGGTCATTCCATAACGATTCGGTGCACGACGCCGTGAATCCGGCCTCCACGGGATTGCTTGTGCCCTTGTGAAGGGTATCTCATCTGCAGTTTCTTCCCTCGTACCCGAAGGGGGCCCGCGGTGGACAACGACGTCTCCACGGCACGCACGGCAGGAGCCGGCGCAACGGCTCTGGGATATCTGACACTCGGCCTGACGCTGATCGCCTACGGGCTGCTCAGCACCGGCGTATTCGACGGCACCGCGGCGGCGGACGCCGCCCGGCTCGCGCTGGTCGTCGGCGGCGTCACGCAATTCGTCGCCGGCATGTGGGAGTTCTACGGCGGCAACGGCTTCACCGGCACCGCCTTCGCCTCACTGGGCGCCTTCTGGGTGACCTGGTCGGCGGGGTCCGGTGCGGGCACGAGCAAGGAGGCCGCCGGGCTCTTCCTGCTCCTGTGGGCGCTGCTGGCGCTCAGCCTGACGATGGCCGCCTGGCAGATGGGCGGCGTGGCGCAGGCCGTCTTCGGGCTGCTGACCGTGTCCACGGCCCTGTCCGGTGTCGCGGTACTCGCCTCCAACGGCGGCCTCGGCAAGGTGGGCGGCTGGGTCGGCCTCGCGGCCGGCGCGGTGGCCTGGTACGGCGGGACCGCACTGCTCACCAATGCCGCATGGGGCCGGCGCGCCCTCGCCGACGGCTGGCGGCTGTCCGTGCCGCACCGCGGGCACGCGGCCTGACCGACGGGGAACACGGCAGCGAGGCCCCCCGCGCCTTCGGGCGCGGGGGGCCTCGTCGTCGGCCCGCGGGTCCCCGGCGGGGCTACTCGACGGTGACGGACTTCGCCAGGTTGCGCGGCTTGTCGATGTCCCGGCCCAGCGCCAGCGCCGTGTGGTAGGCCAGCAGCTGGAGCGGGATGCCCATCAGGATCGGGTCGAGCTCGTCCTCGTTCTTCGGGACGAGGATCGTGTGGTCCGCCTTCTCCTGCTCCCGGTGCGCGACCGCCAGGATCCGGCCGCTGCGGGCCTTGATCTCCTCCATCGCGGCGCGGTTCTTCTCCAGCAGCGAGTCGTCCGGGACGATCGCGACCGTGGGCATCGCGGGCTCGATCAGGGCCAGCGGGCCGTGCTTGAGCTCGGAGGCCGGGTACGCCTCGGCGTGGATGTAGGAGATCTCCTTCAGCTTCAGGGACGCCTCCAGCGCGACCGGGTAGCCGCGCACCCGGCCGATGAACATCATCGACTTGGCCTCCGCGTAGTCGGCGGCCAGCTTCTTGATGTCCTCCTCCTGCGTGAGGATCTCCTGGATCTGCTCGGGCAGCGCACGCAGGCCCTCGATGATCCGCTTGCCGTCGGCCACCGACAGGTCGCGGATGCGGCCCAGGTGCAGGGCGAGCAGCGCGAAGGCGACGACGGTGTTGGTGAAGCACTTGGTGGAGACGACGCAGACCTCCGGGCCGGCGTGCACGTAGACGCCGCCGTCGGTCTCCCGGGCGATCGCGGAACCCACCACGTTCACCACGCCGAGGACGCGGGCGCCCTTGCGCTTGAGCTCCTGCACCGCCGCGAGCACGTCGTACGTCTCCCCGGACTGCGAGACGGCGATGTAGAGGGTGTCGGGGTCCACGACCGGGTTGCGGTAGCGGAACTCGGAGGCGGGCTCCGAGTCGGCCGGGATACGGGCCAGGCCCTCGATCAGCGAGGCGCCGATCATCCCGGCGTGGTAGGAGGTCCCGCAGCCGAGGATCTTCACGCGGCGGATGCCGCGGGCCTCGCGGGCGTCGAGGTTCAGGCCGCCCAGGTGCACGGTGGAGAACTTGTCGTCGATCCGGCCGCGCAGCACGCGGTCGACCGCCTCGGGCTGCTCGCAGATCTCCTTGTGCATGTACGTGTCGTGGCCGCCCATGTCGTAGGAGGCGGCCTCCCACTCCACGGTCTCGGGGGTGGCGGTGGTGCGGGTGCCCGAGGTCGTGTACGTGCGGAAGTCGTCGGCCTTCAGGGTGGCCATCTCGCCGTCGTCGAGGGTGACGACCTGGCGGGTGTGCGAGATCAGCGCGGCGACGTCGGAGGCGACGAACATCTCCTTCTCACCGATGCCGAGGACCACCGGCGAGCCGTTGCGGGCCGCGACGATCCGGTCGGGGAAGTCGGCGTGCATGACGGCGATGCCGTACGTGCCCTCGACGATCTTCAGCGCCTCACGGACCTTCTCCTCCAGGGAGACGGCCTGGGAGCGGGCGATGAGGTGGGTGATGACCTCGGAGTCGGTCTCGGAGGCGAAGACCACGCCGTCGGCCTCCAGCTTGGCGCGCAGCTCGGAGGCGTTGTCGACGATGCCGTTGTGGACGACGGCGACCTTGCCCTCGGTGTCGAGGTGCGGGTGCGCGTTCTCGTCGCTGGGGGCGCCGTGGGTGGCCCAGCGGGTGTGGGCTATGCCGGTGGTACCGGCGAAGCGCTTGGGGACCCGAGCCTCCAGCTCGCGGACCCGGCCCTTGGCCTTGACGGCCTTGAGCCCGCCGGACTTGCCGGCGATGACGATGCCCGCGGAGTCGTAGCCGCGGTACTCCAGTCGCTGCAGGCCCTCCAGCAGCAGCGGGGCGACATCACGCTTCCCGATGTAGCCGACGATTCCACACATGTTTCCGTCCCTCCCGGTCGCTCGAGGCGGCCCGGTCTCGCTGTCAGCCGTAGACGATGCGGCGCAGCTGCCGCAGTGAGTACGCGGGCGGGGTGACCGCCCGGTGCGGCAGCTCGGCCGTGATCCGTTCGAAGATCTCCGCGTTCTGCAGACCCTTGGCCTGCAGCTCGCGGTGGCGGCGCCGTACGAAGTCCTCGGCTGTCTCGTCGAAGTACGCCAGGACGTCGAGGACCACCCGGGCGGCCTCACCGCGTTGCAGCGGCGTGGTCCGCACCAGGTGGTCGACGAGATCGTCATGGGTCGTCTGGCGTTCGAGCACCGGTCGATACTGAGGGACGGAGGAGGCTGATCGCAAGATTTCTGCCCGATTTCGGGCAGGGGGGTGCCGAAACTACGCCGGAAGGCCGAGCTCGCGCGCGATCAGCATGCGCTGCACCTCACTGGTGCCCTCGCCGATCTCCAGGATCTTGGAATCCCGCCACATGCGGGCGACCGGGTACTCGTTCATGAAGCCGTAGCCGCCGTGCACCTGGGTGGCCTCGCGGGCGTTGGTGACCGCGATCTCCGAGGAGTAGAGCTTGGCCATCGCCGCCTCCTTCTTGAAGGGCTCGCCGGCGACCAGCCGGGACGCCGCGTCCCGCCAGGCCAGCCGGGCGGTGTGGGCGCGCATCTCCATGTCGGCGAGCTTGAAGGCGATCGCCTGGTTGCCGCCGATCGGGCGGCCGAAGGCCGTGCGCTCCTTGGCGTAGGCGACCGACTCGTCCACGCAGCCCTGCGCCAGCCCGGTGGCCAGCGCCGCGATGGCGATCCGGCCCTCGTCCAGGATGCGCAGGAACTGTGCGTAGCCCCGGCCCTGCTCACCGAGGAGGTTGGCGGCCGGCACACGGCAGTCGGAGAAGGACAGCTCCCGGGTGTCGGAGGCGTTCCAGCCGACCTTGCTGTACTTCTTCGAGACCGTGAAGCCCGGGGTGCCGGACGGCACGATGATCGAGGAGATCTCCGGGCGGCCGTCCTCCTTCCGGCCGGTGACGGCCGTGACCGTGACCAGCGCGGTGATGTCGGTGCCCGAGTTGGTGATGAAGCTCTTGGTGCCGTTGATCACCCACTCGTTCGTCGCCTCGTCCAGACGGGCCGTGGTGCGGGTGCCGCCGGCGTCGGAGCCGCAGTCCGGCTCGGTCAGCCCGAAGGCGCCCAGCTGCTCGCCCGAGGTCAGCTGCGGCAGCCAGGCGCGCTTCTGCTCCTCGGTGCCGAAGCGGAAGACGGGCATGGCGCCGAGCGAGACCCCCGCCTCCAGGGTGATCGCCACGGAGGAGTCCACCCGGGCGAGCTCCTCCAGGGCGATGCACAGGGCGAAGTAGTCGCCGCCCATGCCGCCGTACTCCTCGGGGAAGGGCAGCCCGAACAGGCCCATGCGGCCCATCTCGCGGATGATCTCGTAGGGGAACTCGTCGTGCTCGTAGAACTCGCCGATCTTCGGCGCGACGACGTCGTGCGCGAACTCCTCCACCGTGCGGCGGAGTTCCTCGTACTCGGCGGGGAGCCGGTGGGCGGTCGTCATGGCTGTGGTCACTCCTGGTGGGAGAGGGCGCGGACGGTACGGGACGGGCTCGGTCGGCCCAATTGCTCCGCCATCCACACGCTGGTGGCGGTGAGGCGGCTGAGGTCGACCCCGGTCTCGACGCCGAGGCCGTCGAGCATCCAGACCAGGTCCTCGGTGGCGAGGTTCCCGGTGGCGCTCTTGGCGTAGGGGCAGCCGCCGAGGCCGCCGGCGGAGGCGTCGACGACGGTCACGCCGTGCCGGAGGGCGGCCAGGGTGTTGGACAGCGCCTGGCCGTAGGTGTCGTGGAAGTGGACGGCGAGCCGCTCGACGGGCACGTCCAGGCCGGCGAGGGCGTCCAGCAGCGCCACGACGTGGCCGGGGGTGGCGACGCCGATGGTGTCGCCGAGGCTGAGCTCGTCGCAGCCCAGGTCGTACAGCCGGCGGGCCACCGCGGCGACCTGCGGGACGGGCACCGCGCCCTCCCAGGGGTCGCCGAAGCACATCGACAGATAGCCGCGCACCCTCGCCCCCGCCTCCTTGGCGGCGGTGACGACCGGCGCGAACATCTCCAGGGACTCCTCGACCGTGCGGTTGAGGTTGGCCTTCGCGAAGGACTCGGTCGCGCTGCCGAAGACGGCGACCTCGCGCACCCCCAGGGCCAGCGCCCGCTCCAGCCCGCGGCGGTTGGGCACCAGCACGGGCAGCAGGACCCCGTCGCCCAGGTCGTCCAGCAGCGGCATCAGCTGCTCGGCGTCGGCGAGCTGGGGCACCCACTCGGGGCGCACGAAACTGGTGGCCTCGACGGTGGTCAGCCCGGCGTCCGCCAGGCGGTGCACGAACTCCGCCTTGACCTCGGTGGGCACCGTGGCCTTCTCGTTCTGCAGCCCGTCGCGTGCGCCGACCTCGTGGATGCGCACCCGCTGCGGCAGCCCGTCCAGGGGCACGGACATGGGCAGCCCGGGGGTTCGCTCGACGGCCGTCATTCCGCCTCCCCCTGGTGCGGGGTGACGACGGCCAGCACCTGGTCCATGGCGACCGTGCTGCCCGGGGTCACGTCGATCTCGGTGACGGTGCCGTCGTGCGGGGCCGTGATGACGTGCTCCATCTTCATCGCCTCCACCACCAGCAGGCTCTGGCCCGCGGTGACCTCGTCGCCCTTGGCGACCTTGACCACGGTCACCGTGCCCGGCATGGGCGCGGCCAGGGTGTCCACCCCGCCCGCGCCGGCTCCGCCGCGCAGCGCGGCCTCTACCGGGTCGTACGGCTGCAGGTGCCAGCCGTCGCCGTCCCTGCCGAGCCAGTCGCCGGCGTGGTCGAAGGCGTGCGTGACGCCGTCCCACTCGACGGTGATCCGCTGCCCGGTCTCCGGCAGCAGCCGGGCCCGCAGCGGTGCGCCGTCGCCGACGCGGACCTCGGCGTCGTCCGCGGGGCCGCGCGTGCGTACCCGTACGGCGTCGGCACCGGAGACGCGCAGCCAGTGGTCGGTCCAGGCGGGCTCCCCGCCGAGCCGCCAGCCGCTCGGCACGGAGAAGGGGTCGGTCCAGCCGCCGGCCGCCGGCTCCAGGGCGGCCTGGCGCAGCAGCGCGGCCGCGGCGTACACCTCGGCGGGCACCTCGGAGGGCACCAGGCCCGCCAGCTCCCGGTCGATCAGTCCGGTGTCCATCTCGCCGGAGACGACGTCGGGGTGGGCCAGGAGGCGGCGCAGGAAACCGGTGTTGGTCTCCAGGCCCAGCACGGTCGTCCCGGCGAGGGCCGCCCGCAGCCGGCGCAGCGCCGTCGGGCGGTCGGGGCCGTACGCGATGACCTTGGCGAGCATGGGGTCGTAGGACGTGCCGATCTCACTGCCGGCGCTGAGCCCGGAGTCGACGCGCACGCCCTCGCCGGCCGGTTCGTCCAGCGCCAGCACGGTGCCCGCCGACGGCAGGAAGTTCCGCGAGGGCACCTCGGCGCAGATCCGGGCCTCGACGGCGTGCCCGGTCAGGGCGACCTCCTCCTGCCCGAACGACAGCCGCTCGCCCGCGGCGATCCGCAACTGCCACTCCACCAGGTCCAGCCCGGTGACCAGTTCGGTGACGGGGTGCTCGACCTGGAGGCGGGTGTTCATCTCCATGAAGCAGTAGGCGGACGGATCGGCGCCCGGGACGATGAACTCCACCGTGCCCGCGCCGACGTAGCCGCAGGACAGCGCGGCCTGCACGGCGGCGGCGCCCATGGCGGCCCGGGTCGCCTCGTCCAGCAGGACCGAGGGGGCCTCCTCGATCACCTTCTGGTGGCGGCGCTGCAGCGAGCACTCGCGCTCGCCGAGGTGCACCACGTTGCCGTGGCCGTCGGCCAGCACCTGGATCTCGATGTGCCGGGGACGGTCGATCCACCGTTCCACCAGCAGGGTGTCGTCCCCGAAGGAGCCGCGCGCCTCGCGGCGGGCGGCGGCGATCTCCTCGGCGAGCAGAGCCGTGTCGCGCACCAGGCGCATGCCCTTGCCGCCGCCGCCCGCCGACGGCTTCAGCAGCACCGGGGTGCCGATCTCCAGGGCGGCGGCCGTCAACTGCCCGTCGGTGAGGCCGCTGCCGCTGCTGCCCGGCACCACCGGGACCCCGGCCTCGCGGACCGTCTCCTTGGCGCGGATCTTGTCGCCCATGAGCTCGATGGCCCGGGCGGGCGGCCCGATGAAGGCGAGCCCCGCGTCCGCGCAGGCGCGGGCGAAGGCGGCGTTCTCGGCGAGGAACCCGTAGCCGGGGTGGACGGCCCGGGCGCCGGTGCGGGCGGCGGCCTCCAGCAGCCGCTCGATCGACAGATAGCTCTCGGTGGCGGCCGCGGGGCCGATGCGCACGGCGGTGTCGGCCTCGCGCACATGGCGGGCGCCGGCGTCGGCGTCGCTGAAGACGGCCACGGAACGGACCCCGAGCCGCCGCAGGGTGCGGATGACGCGGACGGCGATCTCGCCGCGGTTGGCCACCAGGACGGTGTCGAACATCGCTGACATCACAGTGCTCCCCTACATCCGGAAGACGCCGAAGCCCGGCGCCTGCGGATCGCGTTGCGGAATCGGCGCGTTGGCGCAGGCGGTCAGGGCCAGCCCGAGCACCTGACGGGTCTGCAGGGGGTCGATGACCCCGTCGTCCCACAGCCGGGCCGTCGCGTAGTAGGCGTTGCCCTGCTCCTCGTACTGGGCGCGGATGGGGGCCTTGAAGCCCTCCTCGTCCTCCGCCGCCCAGGTGTCGCCGGCGCCCTCGATCTGGTCGCGCTTGACGGTGGCCAGCACGGAGGCGGCCTGCTCGCCGCCCATGACGGAGATCTTGGCGTTGGGCCACATCCACAGGAAGCGCGGTGAATAGGCGCGGCCGCACATCGAGTAGTTGCCCGCGCCGTAGGAGCCGCCGATGACCACGGTCAGCTTGGGCACCCGGGTCGTGGCGACGGCGGTGACCATCTTGGCGCCGTGCTTGGCGATGCCGCCCGCCTCGTACTGACGGCCCACCATGAAGCCCGAGATGTTCTGCAGGAAGAGCAGCGGGATGCCCCGCTGGTCGCACAACTCGATGAAGTGGGCGCCCTTCTGGGCCGATTCGGAGAACAGGATGCCGTTGTTGGCGACGATCCCCACCGGATGGCCGTGGATCCGGGCGAAGCCGGTGACCAGCGTCGTGCCGTACTCGGCCTTGAACTCCGCGAAGCGGCTGCCGTCGACGAGGCGGGCGATCACCTCGCGGACGTCGTAGGGGGTGCGCGAGTCCACCGGGACCGCGCCGTAGAGCCCGGCCGGGTCGACGACGGGCTCCTCGACGGGTCCGACCGTCCACGGCAGTTCGCCGCGGGCGGGCAGGGTCGCCACGATGTTCCGCACGATGCGCAGCGCGTGGGCGTCGTCCTCGGCGAGGTGGTCGGTGACGCCGGAGGTGCGGGAGTGCACCTCGCCGCCGCCGAGCTCCTCCGCGGTGACCACCTCGCCGGTGGCGGCCTTCACCAGCGGCGGGCCGCCGAGGAAGATCGTGCCCTGGCCGCGGACGATCACCGCCTCGTCGCTCATCGCCGGGACGTAGGCGCCGCCCGCCGTGCAGGAGCCGAGGACGGCGGCGATCTGCGGGATGCCGCGCGCGGACATGGTGGCCTGGTTGAAGAAGATCCGCCCGAAGTGGTCGCGGTCGGGGAAGACCTCGTCCTGCTTCGGCAGGAAGGCGCCGCCGGAGTCGACCAGGTAGACGCACGGCAGCCGGTTTTCCAGGGCGATCTCCTGGGCGCGCAGGTGCTTCTTGACCGTCATCGGGTAGTACGTGCCGCCCTTGACGGTGGCGTCGTTGGCGACGATCACGACCTCGCGGCCGGAGACCCGGCCGATCCCGGCGACGACACCGGCGGCCGGGGCCTGGCCGTCGTACATGCCGTCGGCGGCAAGCGGGGCGAGCTCCAGGAAGGGGGATCCGGGGTCGAGCAGCCCGTCCACCCGGTCGCGGGGGAGCAGCTTGCCGCGCGCGGTGTGCCGGGCGCGGGCCTTCTCGCCGCCGCCGAGGGCGGCCGCGGCGAGCTTCTCGCGCAGCCGCGCGGACAGCTCGGCGTGCGCCTTCTCGTTGGCGCGGTAGGCCTCGCCCGCCGGATCCGCGGCGCTGGCGAGGACGGGTGCTTCCATGTCACGGGCCCCCGGAGGAGTTAGCGGTCGTTAACGTGTTGTCGACCACGTTAGCGGTCGTTAACACGGCTGTCTAGAATGGTAGGACGATGAGATCGCGGGGGGCGTCCACAGGCCGGACGCCTCGCGGAAAGGTGCGGTGTGGAGCCCACGAGGACGGCAGCCAGGACGGCCGGCGGCAGGCGCGACCAGATCCTGAGGGAGGCCGCGCGGCTCTTCGCCGAGCGCGGGTTCCACGGGGTCGGCGTGGACGAGATAGGGGCGGCGGTCGGCATCAGCGGCCCGGGGCTGTACCGGCACTTCGCGGGCAAGGACGCGATGCTCGCCGAGCTGCTCGTCGGGATCAGCGGCCGGCTGCACTCGGCGGGCCGCATGCGCGTCGCCGAGGCCGACGGCGCGGCCGCGGCGCTGGACGCCCTGGTCCGCGGGCACATCGACTTCGCCCTCGACGACCGGGCGCTGATCATCCTGCACGACCGCGAGCTGGACCGGCTCCGCGACTCCGACCGCAAGCTCGTGCGCCAGCTGCAGCGCCAGTACGTCGAGCAGTGGGTCGCGGTCGTCCGCGAGGTCCATCCCGGGGCGGCCGAGTCCGAGGTCCGCGCGGCCGTGCACGCCGTCTTCGGCCTGCTCAACTCCACCCCGCACCTCGGCCCGCACGGGGGGCTGCCCGGCCGTTCGGCGACCGCCGTGCTGCTGCACCGGCTGGCCCTGGGCGCCTTCGCCGCTCTGGACAGCGCGCACAACCGGGAAGTAACTTACTGAGCGCTTGCTTATCGCTCGGGTGCAGAGGAGGCGCCAAGTGCGTCGCACGGTATTCAACGAGGACCACGAGGCCTTCCGGGAGACGATCCGGGACTTCATCGCCAACGAGGTCGTGCCCGTCTACCCCGAGTGGGAGGAGGCCGGGTACCCGCCCCGCGACTTCTACCGGCGCCTGGGCGAGCTGGGCATCTTCGGCATCGAGGTGCCCGAGGAGTACGGCGGCGCCGGCATCACGGGCTGGAAGTTCAGCGCCGTGGTGACCGAGGAGTGCGCCCGCGCCGGCGTCAGCTTCGGCAGCAGCGGCGTGCACACCGGCCTGGTGCTCCCGTACCTCCTCGAGTTCGCAAGCGACGAGCAGAAGAAGCGCTGGCTGCCCGACTTCATCAGCGGCGACATGATGACCGCCATCGCCATGACCGAGCCCGGCACCGGCTCGGACCTGGCCGGCATGACCACCACCGCCAGGCTCTCCGAGGACGGCACCCACTACGTCCTCAACGGCGCCAAGACCTTCATCACCGGCGGCGTGGTCGCCGACCGCGTGCTGGTCGTCTGCCGCACCTCGCCCGCCACCCCGGAGGACCGCCGCCGCGGCCTGTCGATCCTCGTGGTCGACACCACGAGCGAGGGCTACGCCGTCGGCCGCAAGCTGGAGAAGATCGGCCTGCGCACCTCCGACACCGCGGAGCTGTCGTTCAGCGACGTCAAGGTCCCCGTCGAGGACCTGCTCGGCGAGGAGGGCAGGGCCTTCTCCTACCTGGCCCACAACCTGCCGGTCGAGCGCCTCGCGATCGCGGTCGGCTCCTACGCCCAGGCCGACGCCGCCGTCCGCTTCGCCACCCAGTACGTGCGCGACCGCAAGGTCTTCGGCAAGAGCGTCGCCGAGTTCCAGAACACCAAGTTCGTGCTCGCCGAGTGCGCCTCCGACGTCGACGCCATGCAGGCCGTCGTCGACCGCGGCCTGGAGGCCCACGAGCACGGCGACTTCACCGCCGCCGACGCCGCGCGCGCCAAGCTGTTTTGCACCGAGACCGCGGCCAAGGTCATCGACCGCTGCCTCCAGCTGCACGGCGGCTACGGCTACATGCTGGAGTACCCGATCGCCCGCCTGTACGCGGACAACCGCGTGCACCGTATCTACGGCGGCACCAGCGAGGTCATGAAGTCGATCATCGCCAAGTCGATGGGGCTGTGACCGGACGGTACGCCGACCCCGAGAGACGCACGTGACCCACCACGCACTGCAGTCCCTGCTCGATCTGCTCGACCTGGAGCGGATCGAGCAGGACATCTTCCGCGGCGCCAGCCGCCCCGCCGTCGTCCCCCGCGTCTTCGGGGGCCAGGTCGCCGCACAGGCGCTGGTCGCGGCGGGGCGCACGGTCCCCGAAGGACGCGACGCCCACTCCCTGCACGCCTATTTCCTGCGCATGGGGGACCCGGGCGCGCCGATCGTCTACCAGGTCGACCGCATCCGTGACGGCCGCTCCTTCACCACCCGCCGGGTGGTCGCGGTGCAGCACGGACAGCCGATCTTCCACCTCTCCGCGTCCTTCCAGACGTACGAGGACGGGCTGGAGCACCAGGAGCCGATGCCGCCGGCGCCGGACCCGGAGTCCCTGCCCACCGGGGAGGAGCTGCTGCTCCCGCACCGGGACCGGTTCCCCGACCCCTCGGTCGTGGACCGCCTCCTGGAGGCCAGGGCCGCCGTCGACCTGCGCTACGCCGACGCCCCGCCGTTCCTCGCCGCCGGGGCCGGGCCGCGTGAGCCCCGCTCCCAGGTGTGGTTCCGCACCAACGGCAAGCTCGCCGACGACCCGCTGCTCCACGTCTGCCTCGCCACCTATGTGTCGGACATGACGCTGCTGGACTCCGTGCTGCTGGCCCACGGACGCGGCGGCTGGGCGGTCGGCGACGTGGTCGGTGCCAGCCTGGACCACGCCATGTGGTTCCACCGGCCGTTCCGCGCCGACGAGTGGCTGCTGTACGACCAGCAGAGCCCCTCCGCCTCCGGAGGGCGCGGGCTCGGCACCGCGCGCATCTACACCCAGGACGGGCGGCTCGCCGTCTCCGTCATCCAGGAGGGCGTGGTCCGCGTACCGCGGGACTGATCCACCGGGTCGCAGGTCGTCGCGGCCGTCACCGGCAGGCGTCCAGCGGCAGTGTCGCCCGCACCAGGAAGCCGCCGTCCGGCTCGGGGCCCGCGTCCAGGGTGCCGCCCAGCGCGGCGGCGCGTTCGCGCAGCCCGGTCAGGCCGTGCCCGCCGGACGGCAGCGCCGGGCCCCGGCCCTCCTCGCCGCCCGGCGCGTTGCGCACCGCGACGTGCAGGGCGTCGGCGGCGAGCCGCACCGTCACCTCGGTCCGCGCCCCGGGGGCGTGCTTGCGCACGTTGGTCAGGGCCTCCTGCACGGTGCGGTACGCCGCGTGCTGCACCGGCGGCGGGCATCCGGCACGGCCCGGGGCGGGCAGGTCTCCGTGCACCTCCGGCCCGGCCGCGGCGAGCAGCGTGGCCAGCTCCGCGAGCCCCGGGCCTGCGTCCTGGCCGCCTCCCGCCACCGGCATCCGCAGCAGCCCCACCATGTGCCGCAGTTCGTCCAGCGCCTCACGGCTGAGCTGCCGCACGGTTCCTGCCGCGGCCCGGGCCTCGTCGCCCCGGGCGGTCGCCTCCAGCGCGCCGGACTGCACGGCGATCAGGCTGATGTGGTGGGCCACGGTGTCGTGCATCTCCCGCGCGAGCCGGGTGCGCTCGCGTTCCACCGCCCGCTCCGCGGCCAGCCGCCGTTCCCGCTCCCGGCTCTCGGCGAGCTCGGCGAGCCGCGCGGCAAGCTCCCGGCGCGACGCGGTGAGCAGCCCGAGCGCGGTCGGGGCCACGGCCAGCAGTGCCGACAGCAGCACCGCCAGCAAGGTCGCCGCGGGGGCCCAGTCGACCTCCCCGATCCACGGCCAGGGGAAGAACGACACAAAGGCGACGGCCGCCGCGCCGCCCCACGTCACCGCCGTGGGCGGCGTGATCCCCCTCCGGCCCGGGAGCGGCACCGTCCCCCGCCGCAGCAGCCGCCGGGCGCACGCGACGGTCGGGGCGCCCCCGTCGGCGGCGATCGTGTACAGCGCCGCCATGGGGGCCAGCCACACGTAGCCCAGCGACAGGGCGGGCAGGGTGGCCAGCAGCACCGTCAGCGGCAGCCGGCGGCGCAGCGCGAGGGCGCCGGCCGCCGCGTACGCCGCCGTCAGCGCGAGGGGACCGCCCAGGGAACGGGTGGCCCAGGCCTCGGCCGCCGCGACGGCGACCAGGCCCCCGTCGACGGCGGCCCGGCGGAGTCTCACGCGGCGCTCCCCGGCGAGAGCCCGGCCCGGTGTGCCGTGATCGCCAGCGACACCCGGTTCGGCGCGTCGAGTTTGCGCAGCAGGGCGCGGACGTGGTCCTTCACCGTGGCCACGGTGATGTAGAGCCGCTCGGCGATCTCCAGGTTCGACAGGCCCCCGGCGACCAGCAGCAGCACCTCCCGCTCCCGTCCGGTCAGCCGGTCCAGGGCCGTACCGGCGGGGTCCGTCTCCCGGGCGTCGGCCGTCCCCAGGTATCCGTCGACCACGGCGCGGCTGACGGTGGGCGTGAAGACCGTCCCGCCGGAGGCGAGCACCCGGACGGCGTCGATGAGGGTGGCGACCGCCGTGTCCTTGAGCAGGAAACCGGTCGCGCCCGCGCGCATGGCGGCGGTGATGTGGGCGCTGGTGTCGAATCCGGTGAGCATCGCGACGGCCGGCGGATCGGGCAGCGCCCGTACGGCGCGCAGCACGGTCAGCCCGTCGGGTTCGGGCATCACCGTGTCCAGGAGCACCAGGTCGGGCGCGTGCCCGCGGACGGCGGCCAGTGCCGCGCGGCTGTCGCAGTCCGCGACCACCCTGATGTCGCCGGCGGACTCCAGGATGCGCCGCAGGGCGGTCCTCACCAGTGTCTCGTCGTCGACCACTACGACCCGTATCACGCTCCCGCGCCTCTCTCCCGACGGCCTTCCACTCCACCCGGGGGTGGACCGCGATGTCCGTCCCGGGGGTGATCCTCCGGCGGCGCCGGACCGGCGGAATCGACGGCGATCGTAACGAGCGCACCGCCGGGTCGCATGCCCGGGCGGCCGTGCCCGTCGGTCGACGGGGGAGACCGGGGGCCGACGGGGGCCGGCGGGGGACGACGCGGCCCGCGGAGGAACCACGGGGAACGGGGGTTCTCATGCCGTGGACCAAGGGCGGGGGCGCAGGCCCCGGCCCGTCGGGAAACGGCGGGCCACGCCTCCTCGGGGGCGTGGCCCCGCTGTCACGCGGAGCCGGTCAGGCCCGCCGCCTCCAGCAGGTAGGCGGTCATCGGGTCGTAGTGGCGCGGGTCGGTGACGTGGTCGTCGAGCGGGACGGTCACCGAGACCGTGCCCTCCGCCTCGGCGAGGAAGAGCGCCGGGTCGTTGCAGTCGGCGAAGCCGATCGCGTCGATGCCGCGCTGTCCGGCGCACCCCGCCCAGCCGTGGTCGGCGACGACCAGGTCGGGCATCGGCCGGCCCTGCGCGGCCAGCCCGTCCAGGACCGCCGCCATCGGACCGGGGGAGTGGGTGTGCCACAGCGTGGCGCCGCGCTCCAGCATGGCCACGTCGCAGAACTGGAAGACGCCGCCCTCGTCGGTGGACAGCCCGCCGGGGATCGCGACGACCTCGGCCCCGGCGGCCCCCGCGGCCGCCGCGAGGGTCCGGTGGACGTCCAGCAGGCCGCCGGGGTGGCCGGTGGCGAACAGCACCCGCTGCCCGCCCTCCACGGCCTTGCAGAGCATTCGGGCGGCACGGTCCAGGGCGCTGATCGTCAGCTCGGGGTCGATGGTGTCCTGCCCGCGGAGGTGGCCGGGGTCGGCCACGACCCCGCAGCGCTCGGCCATGACCGCCAGCACCGCCTCCTCGTCCGTCCAGCGGTCGCCGAACTCCAGGCCGAACCAGTAGTGGCGGTCGCCCTCGGCGAGTCTGCGGTAGTGCGAGCGGTTGTTCTCGCGGGGAGTGGCGACGTCGCCCGCGATGCGCGTGCGTACGAGGTGGTCGGCGAGGGCCTTGCGGGACGGCGCGGTGACATGGGGCAGCATGACCCCCATTGTCGCCTGCTGTCGGACGTGCGTGCGGGGGGCCGGCGATCGACGCCGGTCCGTTACCTCCTGCCGGGGCGTCAGGAAGCCTGCCACCGCCGGGCGCACGGGTTCACAGCCAGCGCAGCGCGAACCACAGCTCCATGCGTACGTCCGGGTCGTCCAGGTCCGCCCCCAGCAGGGCCGCCGCCCGCCCGATGCGCTGGCGCACGGTGTTGCGGTGCACCTCCAGGGCGACGGCCGTACGGTCCCAGCTGCCGTGCAGACCGATCCAGGTGCGCAGCGTCTCCACCAGGGCGGGCGAGTCCGTCACCGGCGCCAGCAGGTCCTCCGCCCTGGCCCGGGCGTCGTCCGGGCTGACCAGTCCGGTCATGCCGGGACCGGCTCCGCGGTGGACCACCAGCGGCGCACGGGTGCCGATCGCCCGGCGCAGCGCGGCCGCGGCCTGTCCGTCCCCGGTGACGAGGGCGGCCACCGCCACGGGGCCGCTCACCCCGAGGGTCCACCCCGGCTGGGCGGTCACCTCGCGTCCGGCCGGCAGCAGCAGGCGTACGACCGCGTCGCCCGGCTCGATCAGTGCGGTGCCCAGTGCCGTGCCGAGGGCGGCGGCCGCCAGGGGTCCGGCCGGGCCGCCGCGTCTGCGGGCGTGGACGACGGCCCACCGGGACCCGGGTCCCAGCAGCGGGGCGGCCTCCTCCGGGGCCGCGCCCAGCAGCAGCCGGACCAGTGCCGCGGAACGGCCCGCCTCCGCGCTGCCCAGGTGCGGCCCGGTGAGCAGGGAGAGCAGCACGGCCGCGACGTTGGCGACCGCGTGGTCGCCCGGATCGGGACGGCCCGTCACCAGGACGAGCGCCGGCCGCTCGCTCGGGGCTCCGCCGGCGAGGGCGTACGCCGACAGGCGCGTCCCCGCGTGGGAGTCGGTCGCCGACGACGGCGCGTGCGCGTCCGGCGCCGGGCGTACCACCCCGGCGAGCCGGACCGCCGCCGCACGCGCCCCGGGGTCCGGGACACTGCCCGCCGCGTACACCTCGGAGCCGTCCGGGGCGATCAGCGCGGCCCAGGCGCCCAGACGGCCGGCGAGCCTGCGCAGCACCGAGGGGACGGGATCGGGGCGCGCGGCGGCCGCGGCCAGGGCCTGCTGCGACTCGGTGACGTGCCGCAGCTCGCGGACCCTGGCCTCGCCCATGGCCTGCCATACCGCCCGCGCGACGGCGGTGAAGGGCGTCCGCGGCGGCACCTCCACCAGCGGCAGGCCGTGCCGGTCGCAGGCGGCGAGCAGCGCCGCCGGAGTCTCGTCGTGCACCGGGGCGAGGCCGAAGCCGAGCGCCGACGCCCCCGCCTCGACGGTGCGGGCCACGTAGCGGTCCAGGTAGGCGCCGGCGCCCTTCGCCGACGCGAAGTGCACCCCCGCGGTCAGCAGCAGCTCCCCGCCGAGCAGATAGGGGAAGGGGTCCTCCATCTCGCTGGTGTGCACCCACTGGACGCGGACGTCCCGCTCGGCAGCGGACGGTCCCGCGACCTGGCGCAGCCCGAGGTCGGGCAGGGCGAGCAGGGCGGCAAGGGGGATCGGCGGGGTGGGCGGGACGGCCGGCGCCGGGTCCCGGCGCGGGGGAGTCATGTGCGTTTCCTCCGTCCGGGCCGCTGGCGATGGAGGAAACGTACACTTCAGCGTCTCTTCCCGGCCACCTATCGTCACCGCAGAGGAAGCCAGCGGCTCCGCCCGCGCTACCGATGGAGGAGGGCTCATGGCCGTCGACTACGCCGTGATCATCGCGTATCTGGCCGGCATGCTCGCCATGGGCTGGTGGGGCATGCGCCGCGCCAGGTCCAAGAGCGAGTTCCTGGTCGCCGGCCGCCGGCTGGGCCCGTCGATGTACTCCGGCACCATGGCGGCGATCGTCCTCGGCGGCGCCTCCACCATCGGCGGCGTCGGCCTCGGCTACCGGTACGGACTGTCCGGCGCCTGGATGGTCTTCACCATCGGCCTCGGCCTGCTGGCGCTGAGCGTCTTCTTCTCGGCCCGCATCGCCCGGCTGAAGGTCTACACCGTCTCCGAGATGCTCGACCTGCGCTACGGCGGCTCGGCCGGGGTCATCTCCGGCGTCGTGATGTGGGCGTACACGCTCATGCTCGCGGTCACCTCGACCATCGCCTACGCGACGATCTTCGACGTCCTGTTCGGCCTGGACCGCACCCTGGCGATCGTCCTGGGCGGCGCCGTCGTGGTGGCGTACTCGACGCTGGGCGGCATGTGGTCGATCACGCTCACCGACATGGTGCAGTTCGTGGTCAAGACCCTCGGCGTGCTGGTCCTGCTGCTGCCGATCGCGGTGGTCAAGGCGGGCGGCTTCGCGGAGATGAAGGCGCAGCTGCCGACCGAGTACTTCGCGCCCCTGGGCATCGGCGGGCAGACGATCTTCACCTATGTGCTGATCTACACCTTCGGCATGCTCATCGGACAGGACATCTGGCAGCGGGTGTTCACCGCCCGCAGCGACAGGGTCGCCAAGCTCGGCGGCACCGTCGCCGGTGTCTACTGCCTGGTGTACGCCATCGCCGGCGCCGTCATCGGCACCGCCGCGAAGGTGCTGTACCCCGATCTGGCTGCGGCCGACGACGCCTTCGCCACCATCGTCAAGGACGCGCTGCCGGTGGGCGTGCGCGGCCTGGTGCTGGCCGCCGCGCTCTCCGCGGTGATGTCCACCTCCTCCGGTGCGCTGATCGCCTGCGCCACGGTGGCCAACAACGACATCTGGTCGCGGCTGCGCGGCGTGGTCGGCCGCGGGCGGGACGACGAGGGCGCGCACGACGAGGTGGCGGGCAACCGCGCCTTCATCCTGATCATGGGTGTGGCCGTCATCGGCATCGCCATCGCGCTGAACAACGTCGTCGAGGCGCTGACCGTGGCCTACAACCTGCTCGTCGGCGGGCTGCTGGTGCCGATCCTCGGCGGACTGCTCTGGAGGCGGGGCACCGCACCGGGCGCCCTGTCCTCGGTCGTGGTCGGAGGCGTGGCGGTCGTCGGCTTGATGGCCTGGAAGGGCATCCTCGCCAACGAACCCGTCTACTACGGCCTTCTGGCGTCCCTGGTCGCCTACGTCGCGGTGAGCCTCGCCACCAAGCCGACCGACGCCGCCGTGCTGGCGGCCTGGCGGGAGCGGCTGGCCGGACGGACCCCCGTCCCGGCCGCCGAGGGGACCGTTCCGGTCGGATAAAGTCACAAAGCGAGCAGAGCGCAACGAAGCGTACGAAAGAAGGCAGTTACCCATGAGCAGCACCGAGCCGCGCGGCCCCATCGACTCCTCCCGCACCCCGCGGTACGCCGGTCCCGCCACCTTCGCGCGGCTCCCGCGCCTCGACGAGGTCGGCACCACCGACGTCGCCGTGGTCGGCGTGCCCTTCGACGCGGGCGTCTCCTACCGCCCCGGCGCGCGCTTCGGCGGCAACGCGATCCGCGAGGCCTCCCGTCTGCTGCGCCCGTACAACCCGGCGCAGGACGCCTCGCCCTTCGCGCTCGCCCAGGTCGCGGACGCCGGTGACATCGCCGCCAACCCGTTCGACATCCATGAGGCCGTCGAGACCATCCAGGCCGCCGCCGACGACCTGCTCGACACCGGCGCCCGCCTGATGACCCTCGGCGGCGACCACACCATCTCGCTGCCCCTGCTGCGCGCCATGGCCCGCAAGCACGGCCCGGTCGCCCTGCTGCACTTCGACGCCCACCTCGACACCTGGGACACCTACTTCGGGGCCGAGTACACCCACGGCACCCCGTTCCGCCGGGCCGTCGAGGAGGGCGTCCTCGACACCTCCGCGCTCTCCCACGTCGGCACCCGCGGCCCCCTGTACGGCAAGCAGGACCTCACCGACGACGAGAAGATGGGCTTCGGCATCGTCACCTCCGCCGACGTCTACCGGCGCGGCGCCGACGAGGTCGCCCAGCAGTTGCGCGAGCGCATCGGCGACCGCCCGCTCTACATCTCCATCGACATCGACGTCCTCGACCCGGCGCACGCCCCCGGCACCGGCACCCCCGAGGCCGGCGGCATCACCTCCCGCGAGCTGCTGGAGATCCTGCGGGGCCTGGCCTCCTGCAACCTGGTCTCCGCCGACGTCGTCGAGGTCGCCCCCGCCTACGACCACGCCGAGATCACCAGCGTCGCGGCCTCCCACACCGCCTACGAGCTGACCACGATCATGACCCGGCAGATCGCGGCGGGCCGCGCATGAGCGAGCGGAACGGCGGCGACCTGGTCGTCGAGTCCCTGGCGGCGCTCGGCGCGACGACCGTCTTCGGGCTGCCCGGGCAGCACGCCCTCGGCGCCTTCGACGCGCTGCGGCGCTCGAAGCTGGAGTACGTGGGCCTGCGTGTGGAGAACAACGCGGGTTTCGCCGCGGACGCGTACGCCCGCGTCACGGGCGGCGCCGCGCCGCTGCTGGTCTCCACCGGCCCCGGCGCGCTCATGACGCTCGCCGCGCTCCAGGAGTCGGCCGCCGCCTCGGTGCCGGTCGTCGCCATCGGCAGCCAGGTGCCGGTCGCCGGACTCGGCGGTGGCCGCCACGGCTACCTGCACGAACTCGTCGACCAGAAGGCGTCGTTCCGCGACATCG
The DNA here is from genome assembly GCF_900188405.1 of Actinacidiphila glaucinigra. Classification (GTDB taxonomy): domain Bacteria; phylum Actinomycetota; class Actinomycetes; order Streptomycetales; family Streptomycetaceae; genus Actinacidiphila; species Actinacidiphila glaucinigra. The sequence goes on from NZ_FZOF01000012.1 coordinate 157,199, forward strand.
TCAAGTCGGTGCACACCGTGCGCACCGCCTCCCAGATCCCCTCGGCCCTCGCCGCCGCCTGGGAGACGGCCCTGACCGCGCCGTACGGGCCGGTCTGGGTGGAGATCCCGCAGGACGTGCTGCTCGCCCCCGTCACCGTCCCGCCGGTCGGGGAGCTGGCTGCCGAGCCGCGGCCGCTGCGCCCGCGCGCCGAGCTGGTCGCCGAGGCCGCGGCGCTGCTGTCCCGTGCCGAGCGGCCGGTCGTGCTGGCCGGCGGCGGGGTCGTGCGCGCGGGGGCCGAGGCCGAGCTTCGTGCCCTCGCCGAGCGGCTCGACGCCCCGGTCGCCTGCACCTTCGGCGGCAAGGGGGCCTTCCCCTGGGAGCACCCGCTGTCGCTGCGGAGCTGGCTGGAGGACCGGCACACCACCGACTTCCTGGAGGACGCCGACGTCCTGCTGGTCGTCGGTTCCGGGCTGGGCGAGCTCTCCTCGAACTACCACACCTTCCGCCCGCGCGGCCGGGTGATCCAGGTCGAGGCCGACCTCGGCAAGCTGGAGTCCAACCACCCGGCGCTCGGCATCCACGCCGACGCCCGGCTCGCCCTCGGCGCGCTCGCGGCGGCCGTCGGCGAACGCCGCGACGCGGCGGCACCCGGGGTGGTGGCGGCCCTGCTGGAGCGGGTCCGGGAGCGGATCGACGGCCAGGACCTCGGCCTGGAACGGGGCGTGCTCGCCGCCGTCCGGGACGCCCTCCCCGAGGACGCCCCCAGCTTCTGGGACATGACGATCCTCGCCTACTGGGCCTGGTCGGCGTGGCCCGGTCCGATGCACTCCGCACAGGGCGCCGGCGGCCTCGGCTACGGCTTCCCGGCGGCGCTCGGCGCGGCCGCCGCGGACCGCACCCGGCCCGTACTGGCCGTCTCGGGCGACGGCGGCGCGATGTACTCGATCGCCGAGCTCGCCACGGCCCGGCAGTACGCCCTGCCCGTCACCTGGCTGATCGTCGACGACGGCGGCTACGGCATCCTGCGCGAGTACATGACGGACGCCTTCGGCGAGGCCACCGGGACCGAACTGGCCCGGCCGGACTTCGTCGCCCTGGCCGGATCCTTCGGCGTCCCGGCGGTCCGTACGAGCCCCGAGAGGCTCCGGGACGACCTCGCGGAGGCCCTCGCGGCGCCCGGCCCCTCGGTGGTCGTGCTCCCCGCGTGCCTGCGGATGTTCGCGCCGACCCACCTGGGGTGACCGGGCGGGCCCCGGCCCGCCCGCGCCCGCCCGTCCCCCCGGGCGAAACGTTTCGCTGCCCTTTGTCCCAGGACCTCCGTCCGAGCGCTGTCGGACCTTCGTCGTAGTTTTGTTGCGGGAGGATGAAATCAGCACTCCAGCGCGTTGTGATCCTCCGGCGAGCAGGACGGGACGGAAGGACACCGGGTGGCGGCGAAGGACGACGAGGCGAAGGCCGGGCAGGCCGTGGCGGCCGAGGGCTGGCTCCGGCGGCTGATGCGCTACTGCTGGCGCTACCGGTGGAACGTGGGCCTCGCGCTCGGTTCCTCGCTCGCCGGCATGGCCGTGATGGCGCTGGTGCCGCTCGTCCCCAAGCTGATCATCGACGACGTCATCGTCAAGCACGACAAGCCGCTCGGCCCCTGGGCGGCCGTGCTGATCGCCGCCGCGGGCGTGGTCTACCTGATGACCTTCCTGCGGCGCTTCTACGGCGGCCGGCTCGCCCTCGACGTGCAGCACGACCTGCGCACCGACATGTTCCACTCGCTCACCCGGCTGGACGGCGCGCGCCAGGACGAGCTCAACACCGGCCAGGTCGTCGGCCGGGCCACCAGTGACCTGCAGCTCATCCAGGGCCTGCTCTTCATGGCGCCCATGATGATCGGCAACGTCCTGCTGTTCGTCCTGTCGATCGTCGTGATGTTCGTGCTCTCGCCGATGCTGACCTTGATCGCCCTCGCCGTCGCGCCCGCCCTGTGGTTCATCGCCGACCGCAGCCGCAAGCGGCTCTTCCCCGCCACCTGGTACGCGCAGGGCCAGGCCGCGGCCGTCGCCGGGATCGTGGACGGCTCGGTGACCGGCGTCCGCGTCGTGAAGGGCTTCGGCCAGGAGCAGCAGGAGATGTCCAAGCTGCGCTCGGTCAGCGAGCGGCTCTTCGCCGGCCGGTTGCGCACCATCAGGCTCAACGCCCGCTACAGCCCCGCCCTGCAGGCCGTGCCCTCGCTCGGGCAGGTCGGCATGCTGGCGCTCGGCGGCTGGATGGCCGTACGGGGCCAGATCACCCTGGGCACCTTCGTCGCGTTCTCCACCTACCTCGCCCAGCTGACCGGCCCGGTGCGCATGCTCACGATGATGCTGACCGTCGGCCAGCAGGCCCGGGCCGGCGTCGAGCGCGTCACCGAACTCATCGACACCCGCCCCAGCCTGGAGGAGGGCGCCGGGCAACTGCCCCGCGAGGCCGCGGCCACGGTCGAGTTCGACCACGTCAGCTTCGGCTACGACCGCACCCGCCCCGTGCTGGACGACTTCTCGCTCACCGTCGAGCCCGGCGAGACCGTTGCCGTCGTCGGCGCCTCCGGCAGCGGCAAGTCGACCGTCTCGCTGCTGCTGCCCCGCTTCTACGACGTGACCGGCGGCGCCGTCCGCGTCGGCGGCCGCGACGTGCGCGACCTCACCTTCGACTCCCTGCGCGACGCCATAGGACTGGTGCCGGAGGACAGCTTCCTGTTCTCCGACACCATCCGCGCCAACATCGCCTACGGCCACCCCGACGCCACCGACGAGCAGATCCTCACCGCGACCCGGCACGCCCAGGCGGACGAGTTCATCAGCGCCCTGCCCGAGGGGTACGACACCGTCGTAGGCGAGCAGGGGCTGACCCTCTCCGGTGGCCAGCGCCAGCGCGTCGCCCTGGCCCGCGCCATCCTCACCGACCCGCGGCTGCTCGTCCTCGACGACGCGACCTCCGCCGTCGACGCCCGCGTCGAGGCGGAGATCCACGACGCGCTGCGCGAGGTGATGGCGGGCCGCACGACCCTGCTCATCGCCCACCGGCGCTCCACCCTCGCCCTCGCCGACCGGATCGCCGTGCTGGAGGCCGGCCGGCTGGTCGACGTGGGCACCCACGAGGAGCTGGAGGCACGCTGCCCGCTGTACCGGCGGCTGCTCACCGACCCCGACGAGCTCGGCTCGGACGTCGTCACGCACGACCCGGCGGGCGAGGTCGTGCCCCTGACCGAGTGGCCCGGCGAGGGAGCGGTCGCGGACCCGGCGGCACGTCCCGCCGCCGCGGCGCCCGCGGACGGCGGCGTGACCGCGGCCCTGTGGCCGCAGGACCGCCGGCACCGCGACGAGGGCACCGGGCGTTCGCAGGCGGGGCCCACCCCGGCCGCCGTGCGCGGCGGCCCCGGCGGCATGGCCTCGGCCATGGCCGGGATGCCCGCGACCCCCGAGCTGCTGGCGCAGGTGGCCGCGCTGCCCCCGGCCCTGGACACCCCGGACGTCGACGAGCACGCGGCGGCCTCCGTCGAGAAGGACTTCGGCCTGCGCAGTCTGCTGCGCGGCTTCCGCGGCCCCCTGCTGCTGAGCCTGGTGTTCGTCGCCGTGGACGCGCTGGCCGGGTTGCTGCTGCCCGTCCTGATCCGGCACGGCATCGACTCCGGAGTGCGGCAGGCCGCGCTCGGCGCCGTCTGGGCGGCCGCGCTGCTGGGCCTCGCCGTGGTCGTCGCGCAGTGGGCGGCGCAGTGGGGCTCCACGCGGCTGACCGGCCGCACCGGCGAGCGGGTGCTCTACACGCTCCGGGTGAAGATCTTCTCCCATCTGCACCGGCTCGGGCTCGACTACTACGAGCGCGAACTGAGCGGCCGCATCATGACCCGGATGACGACCGACGTCGACGCGCTGTCGACGTTCCTGCAGACGGGTCTGGTCACCGCGCTGGTCAGCGTGCTCACCTTCCTCGGCATCCTGGTCGCGCTGCTGGTCATCGACGTGCAGCTGGCGCTGATCGTCTTCGCCACCCTGCCGGTGCTCTTCGTCGCCACCTGGGTCTTCCGCCGCAAGTCCGTCAAGGCCTACGAGCTGGCCCGGGAACGGGTCAGCGTCGTCAACGCCGACCTGCAGGAGCACGTCGCAGGGCTCCGCGTCGTGCAGGCCTTCCGCGGCGAGCGCGGCGGCGCCGTGCGCTTCGCCGACCGCAGCGACGCCTACCGGCAGGCGCGCGTGCGCGGCCAGTGGCTGATCTCGGTCTACTTCCCCTTCGTGCAGCTGCTGTCCAGCGTCGCCGCCGCCCTGGTGCTGATCGTCGGCGCCCAGCGGGTCGGCGCGGGCACGCTCACCGCCGGCGCCCTGGTGGCGTACCTGCTCTACATCGACCTGTTCTTCTCGCCCGTCCAGCAGCTCTCCCAGGTCTTCGACGGCTACCAGCAGGCCTCCGTGTCCCTGGGCCGCATCCGCGAACTGCTGCGCACACCGACCGCCACCCCGCCCGCCGAGTCCCCGCGGGGCGTCGGCCGGCTGCGCGGCGAGATCGCCTTCCGCGACGTGCACTTCCGCTACATCGAGGAGGGCGCCGAGGCGCTCTCCGGGATCGACCTGCGGATCCCCGCGGGCCAGACGGTGGCCTTCGTCGGTGAGACGGGCGCGGGCAAGTCGACCCTGGTCAAGATGGTCGCCCGGTTCTACGACCCGACCTCGGGCGCCGTCCTCGTCGACGGTCAGGACATCCGCGGACTCGACCTGACCGCCTACCGGCAGCGGCTCGGCGTCGTCCCGCAGGAGGCCTACCTCTTCGAGGGGACGGTCCGCGACGCCATCGCCTACGGGCGGATGGACGCCACCGACGCCGAGGTGGAGGCCGCGGCGCGCGCCGTCGGCGCCCACGACATGATCGCCACGCTGGACGGCGGCTACCTGCACTCCGTCTCCGAGCGCGGCCGCAACCTCTCCGCCGGACAGCGCCAGTTGATCGCCCTGGCCCGCGCCGAACTGGTCGACCCGGACGTCCTGCTGCTCGACGAGGCGACGGCCGCCCTGGACCTGGCCACCGAGGCGCTGGTCAACCACGCCGCCGACCGGCTCGCCGTACGCCGCACCACGCTGGTCGTCGCCCACCGGCTGACCACCGCCGCCCGCGCCGACCGTGTCGTCGTCCTCGACCACGGCCGGGTCGTGGAGGACGGCACGCACGAGCAACTCCTCGCCGCCGACGGCCGGTACGCCGGGCTGTGGCGCACCTTCGTCGGCGAGGACGAGAGCAGCGAGGCCGTCGCCTAGGCGGCCGCTCCTGTCGCGTCCGCGGCCCGGACCCGGTGGTCCGGGCCGCCGGTCTTTGCCCAACGCCCCCTGGCGGCGGGCCACTTCCTCCTCATAGGTTCACGGGCGACGCCCGTCGAACCCCGAAGGAGGGGGCATGCGCAACGCGCTCAGATGGCTGCTGGCGCTGATGCTGCTCATAGGCACCGCCGGCGGTGGAGTCGCCACCGCGACCGCTGACGAGCCGGACATCAAGGACCGCATCCTGGCGATACCCGGGATGAGCCTGATCGAGGAGAAGCCGGTCACCGGCTACCGCTTCTTCGTCCTGAACTACACGCAGCCGGTGGACCACCGGCACCCGTCCAAGGGGACCTTCCAGCAGCGGATCACCGTGCTGCACAAGGGGACCGACCGGCCCACCGTCTTCTACACCTCCGGCTACGGGCTCTCCACGACCCCCTCCCGCCGTGAGCCGACGCAGATCGTCGACGGCAACCAGGTCTCCATGGAGTACCGCTTCTTCACCCCGTCCCGCCCGGCTCCCGCCGACTGGTCCAAGCTCGACATCTGGCAGGCCGCCAGCGACCAGCACCGCATCTACCGCGCGCTGAGCCGGATCTACGCGGAGAACTGGCTCGCCACCGGCGCCAGCAAGGGCGGCATGACGGCCACGTACTACCGCCGCTTCTACCCGCACGACATGGCCGGCACGGTCGCCTACGTCGCCCCCAACGACGTGGTGAACGACGAGGACTCCGCCTACACCCGCTTCTTCCGCACCGTCGGCACCGCCGACTGCCGGGCGCGGCTGAACGCCGTGCAGCGCGAGGCCCTCGTGCGCCGGGGCGAGATCGTCGCCCGCTACCAGAAGTACGCCGCGGACAACGGGCTGACCTTCACCACCGTGGGCAGCGCGGACAGGGCGTACGAGAACGTGGTGCTGGACCTGGTGTGGGCCTTCTGGCAGTACCACCAGCAGGCGGAGTGCGCGGACGTGCCCGCGGCGACCGCCACCACGGACGCCATCTACTCCTTCGTCGACTCCGTCTCCGGCTTCGACTTCTACACCGACCAGGGCCTGGAGTACTACACGCCGTACTACTACCAGGCGGGCACCCAGCTCGGCGCCCCGACCTTCGCCACCCCGCACCTGAAGGGCCTGCTGCGCTACCCCGGGATCTACCAGCCGCGCTCCTATGTGCCGCGCTCGATCCCGATGCGCTTCCAGCCCCGCGCGATGGACGACGTCGACTCCTGGGTGCGCCACCACGCGAAGCGCATGCTCTTCGTGTACGGGGCCAACGACCCCTGGGGAGCCGAGCCGTTCCGCCTCTCGCTCGGAGCGCACGACTCGTACGTGATGTGGGCGCCCGGCGCCAACCACGGCGCGGTCATCGGCGCGCTGGGCGAGGCCGACCGGGCGAAGGCCACCGCCGAGGTGCTGGAGTGGGCCGGGGTCGCCCCCGCGGCCGTGCGTGCCGACCCCGAGTCGGCCAGGCCCCTGGCGCCGTTCGACGCCAAGCTCGACCGGAGCACCGAGGCCGCCGGCCGGCTGCCTTTCTGACCCTGCCCTTCTGACCGGCTGCCCTTCTGGCCGGCTGTCTTTCTGACCGGCTGTCAGAGCCGGCGGGCGCATCCCACGCCCGCCGGCCCGCCGCCCACCCCGACGTACAGGACCGTCCCGGCGGGGCAGGACCCGCGGCCGCGCGCCAGCTCCACGACCCGGAACTGCGGGGCGTGCGGGCCCGAACCGTCGCAGGGCGTCTCCTTCACCCGGCCCTTCCGGGACGTGTAGACGCAGTCGCCCGCGATCGTCCGGGGCCCGCCGCCCCCGCCCGGGTCACCGGGGTGCGGGGCCGTCAGGTTGCGCATGCAGGCGTAGCCCTGGGGGCGGGCGGCGGTGACGGTGAGCAGGAAGTCCGTGGTCGGCGGGCAGCGGTCGCCGGCCCGCGCGGCGGCCGGGGGAGCGGGCGAGGGCGAGGCGGGCAGCAGCCCGTACAGCCGGCCGACGACGCGGGCCCGGGCGCCCGGGTCCGAGCACACCACCTCCCGGTAGGCGCCCACACGGTCGCCGGCCGCGCAGTCGCCGCGGTCGAGGAAGACCGCGTCGTGCGTGGCCGGCGAGACGTCCGGGCCCGCGGCCCCGCTCCCCGTGGCGCCCGGGCCGGGCGAGCAGGCGGCGAGCAGCACGGCGGCCAGCCACGCCGCTCCCAGGAGCTGTCCGGACAACACGCGCATGGCGGCCCCCCACCCGTCCCCCCGGGCGAGTTGCCCGTTTTCGGCAGGATAGGTGGCGTGACCCCTGTGCGGGAGGGGCCGCGCCGCGCGCCGCGCGCTCAGTACCGCAGGCCCCAGCCGACGGGGTAGAGCGTCCGTGACGGATCGTCCGCCGCCGGCACCGCCACCGGGAGCTTTCCGGTGGGCCGTACCTCGCCCGCCATCACCCGTGCCGCCGCCCGCATCGACACGTCCGTCCAGCCGTAGGCGGCCAGGGACGCGGCCACCCCGTCCAGCCGGGCGACGTCGTACGGGTTGCGGATCGCGAGCTGCACCACCGGAACGCCGGTCGCGACGAGCGCGGCCACCAGCGCGATCTGGCCCGTCGACGCCCCGGTGACGTTGTACGTGGCCACCACCACGGCGTCCTTGTCCCGCGCGGCGGCCACCGCCCGGTCGATCGTCGCCTGCGCCGGCGCGGTGCCGGTCGACAGGACCTGCGCGGTGTGCCCGAGCCCGGTCAGGGCCGCGCCGAGCACCGCGGTGGGCGGGCCGCCGGTGCCCGAGGGCGCGGCCGGGTCGGCGCCGACGACCAGCAGCCGGCGGTGGGCGGGCAGCGGCAGCGCTCCCCGGTTCGCCAGCAGGGTCACGGTGCGTTCGGTGATCCGGTCGGCGTCGGCCAGGTGGCCGCGGGTGCCGACCGTCCGGTCCACGCCGCGGTGGGTGACGTACGGGTCGTCGAGCAGCCCGCGCCGCGCCTTGAGCATGAGGATCCGGGTGAGTGACTCGTCGAGGCGTTCCTCGGTGAGCTCGCCGGACTTCACGGCGGACAGGACGCCCTGCCAGGCGGTCTCCAGGACCGGCGGGTTGAGCAGCTGGTCGGCGCCGGCCTTCAGGGCGAGCACCGGGACCCGGTCGTCGCCGTACTTCTGGCGCACGCCCTCCATGCCGAGGGAGTCGGTGACGACCACGCCGTCGTAGCCGAGTTCCTCGCGCAGGATGCCGGTGAGGATCGGCCGGGAGAGTGTGGCGGGGTCGCCGGAGTCGTCGAGGGCGGGCACCAGGATGTGCGCGGTCATGATCGAGTCGATGCCGGCGGCGATCGCGGCGCGGAACGGCGGGGCGTCCAGGCGCCGCCATTCCTCCAGCGAGTGCGTGATGATCGGCAGTTCGAAGTGGCTGTCGGTGCCGGTGTCGCCGTGCCCGGGGAAGTGCTTGGCGGTGGCGACGACCCCGGCCCGCTGGTAGCCCTCCACCTGGGCGGCGACGAGCGCGGCCACGGCCTTCGGGTCGGCGCCGAAGGAGCGCACGCCGATCACCGGGTTGGCGGGGTTGACGTTGACGTCGGCGACCGGCGCGTAGTCCTGGGTGATGCCCATCGCGGCCAGTTCGGCCCCGGCGACGGCCGCGGCCCGCCGTGCGTCCTTCGTGCTGCCGCCCGCGCCGAGCGCCATCCCGCCCGGGAAGAGCGTGGCGGGGGAGCCGACCCGGGCGACGGCGCCGTGCTCCTGGTCGGTGGAGATCAGCAGCGGGATCCGGGAGGACCGCTGTATGCCGTTGGAGAGGTCGGCGATCTGGTGCGGATCGCGGGTGTTGTGGGCCCACGCGAAGTAGATGATGCCGCCGACGTGGTACTTGGCGATCAGCTCGGCCGCGTTGGAGACCCCGATCTCGGCCTGGTTGGCGGCGACGTCGGCCGGATCGGGGGCGGTGGCCGAGTGGCCGTACACGCGCATGACGAAGAGCTGGCCGATCTTCTCCTCGATGCTCATGCGGTCGATGAGCGCACGGACGCGTCTGCGGTCGGCCGCGGCCGCGCTCGCGGTGCCCGGGACGCCGAGGGCGAGGGCGGTGGAGGCGGCCGCGGCGGCACCGAGCACCGTACGGCGGGACGGATGGGGACTGCTGTGCATGACGGACTCCTTCCGGCAGGAGGTGGGGGGCGTGCTGAAAGAAACCTTCAAGCACACACGCTTAGCCGGAAAGTTATTGTCAGTCAATGAGTTGGGCACGCTCCGGGACGAGCCGGGACGGCACCGCGAGCACCGCCGCGTAGTGCTCGACCTGGATGCAGCGCTTTGTCTCGTCCCCGGTGGGCGCGGCCGACAGTTCCCGCCGGCCGATGGTCAGGACGGCGCCGGTGGGCCCGCATCCCGTGAGCACGAAGCCGAAGCGCCGCTCGTCGCCGCGTCGCGGATGCCGCGCCAGCTGTTCGCGCAGCGCGGCCGCCCCCTTGCGGGGCAGACCGGCGAGGAACGCGTCGAGCTGCCGCGCCGAGGTGACCTCGGAACTGCGCCGGCCGCCCGGCTTTCGCATGTCCTCCAGGCCGCCGAACGCCACCGTGCTCCCCGGGGCGGGCGGATCGGCCCGCGTGTTCTCCTCCTGCGCGAAGCGCGGCCGCTTCGGCATCCGGTCGCGCGGCACCTCGAACACGACGACCACCCGGTTGGCGACCAGGCACTGCCCCATCGGGGTCTGCGCGAGGCCGAGCACCAGCCGGTCGCCGCTCCGGAAGAGGGCGGCGTCCCTGGTGCTGTTGCAGCCGGTGGTCCGGGTCCAGGCGACCAGGACCGAGCGGGAGAAGTCGGTCCGCGCGGCACGCCGCGCGATGTCGTCGGCGATCTCCGGTGCCGACCTCATGAAGTAGCCGGGGAAGCGGCTCAGGTCGCGTTCCCCGTCGAGGACGGTGTGCACCGCGGGCACCCCGCGCGTGGTCTCGGTGAAGTACACGCGGCGGGTGGAGACCGTCCCGTCGGACGGGACGGATTGCGCGGCGGACGCCGAGGCGGACGGTGCCGGGTGCGCGGAGACGGAGGCGATCGCGGAGGGGGAGGGGCCGCCACCGGCGTTGTCGGAGGGGGGTACGCCGGTGGCGGGCTGCTGCGGGCCGCAGGCGGCGGAGAGGGTTGTCAGCGACGCAGCCAGCAGCGTGGCCGACACCGCTTTGCGGAGACTCCCGGGCAGCACGCCCGTTGGACGGGATCGGTACGGAAACGGTTCCTTGCGGGTGGGTGACATCCGCCCATGGTCAGGCAACGACCCGGGGGTAGTGAACGCGCAACGCCCGGACCGTCTCCGTGATGGCCGGACGTCGCGACGCCCCCGTCCGCCACAAGGCGTACAGCCGCCGCACCGGCGCAGGCTCCAGCGGCACCACGACCACGCCGTCCGGCACCGGCCCGCGCCCCAGCCGCGGCACCAGCGCGATCCCCAGCCCGGCCGCCACCAGTGCCAACTGCGTCTGGTACTCGGCGACCTGGAACGCCAGGTCGGGCTCGGTGCCCGCCTCCCGCAGGGTCCGCACCAGCCAGTCGTGGCAGACGTGCCCCGGCGGCTGGCAGATCCACCGCTCGTCGACGACGTCCTCGCGGACCAGCGCCGCGCGCGCCGCCAGGGGATGCCCGGCGGGGACCAGTACGTCGCAGTGGTCCTCGCCGATCACCACCCGCTCCAGCCCCTCGGGCGCGGGCAGCGGGGCGATGTCCCAGTCGTGCACCACGGCCAGGTCGACGACACCGCGGGAGACCAGGTCGACCGACAGGTGCGCGCCCTCCTCCACCAGCCGCAGCTCCAGCGACGGGTGGGCGGCCGTCAGCCCGGCCAGCACCTCGGGGAGCAGACCGCGCGCCGCGGTCGGGAAGGCGGCCATGGTCAGCCGCCCGGTGGGCCGGCCGCGCCGCTCCTCCAGCGCGACCTCGGCCCGCTCCACGATCGCCATCAGCTCCTGCGCGGTCTCCGCCAGCAGCTGCGCGGCCTCGGTCAGCGCCACGCCGCGGCCCTGCCGCTCCAGCAGCGTCGTACGGGTCTCCCGCTCCAGTTTGGCGATCTGCTGGGACACCGCGGACGCGGTGTAGCCGAGGGCCGTGGCCGCCGCCCCCACCGATCCGTGCACATGCACGGCGTGCAGCGCCCGCAGCCGGGCCAGGTCCAGCATCCGTTCACCTCGTCATTCCGGGCGCCAGGGGCGCATTGTTCAGCAACGCTGAATCCGACAGTGCAGCAACAATCGCTGGTGCTTAAGAGTACGGTGCCCGATGCTGGAGCGATGCGACCGGCACATCTGGCCCTCGCGGTCCTCGTCGCCGCGGTCTGGGGCGTCAACTTCGTGGTCATCGAGGTCGGGCTCGGCCACTTTCCGCCACTGCTCTTCTGCGCCCTGCGCTTCCTGGTGGCCGCCGTGCCCGCGGTCTTCTTCGTCCGCCGTCCCGGCGTCGCGGCGCGCTGGATCCTCGCCGCCGGACTCGTCCTCGGCGTCGCCAAGTTCGGCCTGCTGTTCATCGGCATGGACCAGGGCATGCCCGCCGGGCTGTCCTCGCTGGTGCTGCAGGTCCAGGCCGTCTTCACCGCCCTCCTCGCGGTCGCCCTGCTGGGCGAGCGGCCCGGCCGGCTCCGGACGGCCGGCATGGGCGTCGCGTTCGCGGGGATCGGCGTCGCCGCGTACGGCGAGGGCGCCTCCGGCCCGATCGGCGCTTTCGTGCTGGTCGTCGCGGCCGCCGCCTTCTGGGGGCTGTCCAACGTGCTCACCCGCCGTGCCGCCCCGCCGGACGCGCTGAGCTGGATGGTCTGGGTGAGCCTCGTCCCGCCGCTGCCGCTGCTCGCCCTCTCCCTGGTCGTCGAGGGTCCCGCGGCGGACGTCGCCGCGCTGCGCGGCCTCGACTGGAGCGGCGCCGGTGCGATCGTCTACGTCGCCTGGATCACCACGGTGTTCGGGTTCGGCGCCTGGGGCTTCCTGCTGCGGACGTACAACGCCTCCACGGTGGCGCCGTTCTCCCTGCTCGTCCCGGTGTTCGGCATGACGTCGGCGGCCCTGCTGCTGGACGAGGGCGTCGGCCCGCTGCGCTGGACGGCCGCGGTGCTGCTGGTGGGCGGGGTCGGCTTGACGTCGCTGGGATCGCTGGGCTCGATCCGTCCGGGCCGGGGCCGGGGCCCGGGCGAGGGCGCCGGGCTCAGGCGGACTCGCCGAGCAGCCGCAGCAGGTGCGAACGGCCCCGCGACAGCAGCTCCGGCAGCGCCCGCACCTGCGGGTACCAGCGCTTCTCGTACTCCCAGCACAGCCAGCCGTCCCAGCCCGCGCGGCTGAGCACCTCCACCGTGCCGGCCAGCGGCAGCGCCCCGTGGCCGAGCGGCAGCGGGGTGGTGTCCTCCGCCGAGGAGACGTCCTTGACCTGCACGTAGCCCAGGTAGGGGGCGAGCACCGGATAGGTGTGCTCGGGCTGTTCCCCGCCCAGCCACGGGTGCAGCACGTCCCAGAGCGCGCCCGCGTGGTGATGGCCCACCAGCCCCAGGATCCGCGCCACGTCCGCGCCGGTCCGGTGCGAGTCGTGGGTCTCCACCAGGATCCGCACGCCCGCGTCCGCCGCCTCCGGGACCACCGCCGCCAGCCGGCGGGCCGCCCGGGTGTCGGCGGCGTCCCCGTCGTCCTCACCGGCGCCGGGGAACACCCGTACGTAGGAGGCGCCGAGGTCGGCGGCGAGGCGCACGTGGTCGCGCAGCCCGCGCAGCGCGGGGGCGTCCTCGCCGGGAGCGGCCACCTGCACGTAGGAGGCGACCGCCAGGACCTCGACACCGGAGTCCCGGAACTCCCCGGCCACGTCGGAACGCTGCCGTTCCGTCAGGCCGCTGTGCACCGGCTCCTCGTGACCCGCCCGCAGCTCCACGCCGTGGTAGCCGTGCTCCGCGGCGAGCCGGACGACGTCCGGCACGGGGAGCCCCGGCACACCGAGGGTCGAGAACGCGAGCTTCACTTTTCGGACGTTACAGCACCAGTCGCCAGTCCTGCCCGACGAGATCGCGGCCGAAACTGCGGTGCGGCTTCTCCCCGACGAGCTCGAAACCGGCCGCCTCGTAGATCCGCCGGGCGGAGACCAGGACGTCGTTCGTCCACAGCACCAGCTCGCGATGGCCGGCCGCGCGGGCGTGCGCGACGCAGGCCTCGACCAGCCGGCGGCCGATGCCGTGGCCCCGGGCGGCCGGGTCCACCAGCAGCAGGCGCAGCCGTGCGGTGCCGGGCGCGTCGTCGCGTACGCAGAAGACGCAGCCGGCGCGTTCGCCGTCCAGTTCGGCGATCCACGCCCGTTCGTGGCCGCCCGCGACGATCCGGGCGACGAGGGTCTCGTACTCGGCGTTCCAGCCGTACTCCTCGGCGTAGACCTCCGCGTTGCGCTGGACCACCCAGCCGAGATCGCCGGGGCGCGGCTCGCGCAGCCGGACCCGGGGCCCGGGAGGGGCTTCCTCGGCGGCGCCGCCGAGGATGTCGCGGACGGTGCGCATGGCCTGTGCCAGGCGTGCGCGCTCGCTCGGGGCGAGCCCGCCGAGCATGGAGGCGACCGCCTCCCGCGACCGGTCCTCCAGGAGCCGGGCGGCCTCCCTGCCGTCGGGCGTCGGTTCCACGCGCTGCCGCCGGGCGTCCCGTGGTGACGGCGCGCGGGTCACCAGCCCCCGTTCCTCGAAGGCCGCCAGCATCCGGCTGAGCTGCCCGGCGTCCACGGACAGGGCCGTGCGCAGGTCGGCGGCGTCCAGTCCGCCGCCGGCGGCGTGGGCGAGCTCATACAGCACGCGGGCCTCGGTGAGGGTGTACGGGGTGTGCAGATGGCGGCTGTAGTCGAGCGCGCCGATGAGGTTGGTGTAGAAGCGGTTGAACGCCCGGATCTCCTGGACGGTCACGGCGGGTCCCCTCCGGAAATTCTTTGACTGCGTCAAAAGTATCCCCGCCGGGCGGTCCTGAACAGGTGTCGGCGCGATCCCGGGCGGCTATGCGCCCTTCCGTGGTGCCGCCGTCGACGCCCGCACCATCAGCTCCGTCCGCACGGTCGCCAGTCCGCCGGGAGGCGGCGCCTGACGCCCCATGACCAGCCGACCGGCGCGGGCGCCCGCCTCCTGCAGCGGTATGCGCACGGTGGTGAGCGCGGGCGCGGCGTCCACGCTGAAGGGCAGGTCGTCGAAGCCGGCGACCGAGATGTCCTCGGGGATGCGCAGCCCGCGCTCGCGCAGCGCCGCGCAGACGCCGAGCGCCACCGTGTCGTTGGCGGCGACGACCGCGGTGAGCCCGGGCTCGCGGCGCAGCAGCTCCAGCGCCGCGTCGTAGCCGGAGGAGCGGTCGTAGTAGCCGTGCACGGTGAGGCGGTCGAGCTCCGCGGGGGAGCCCGCGAGCCCGGCCTCGGCCAGGGCGGCGCGGTGGCCCTCCAGGCGGTGCCGGGTGGTGCTGCGCTCCGCGGGGCCGGCGACGTAGCCGATGGTGCGGTGGCCGAGGGCCAGCAGGTGCTCGGTGAGGCGCTGCGCGCCGCCGCGGTTGTCGAAGGCGACGGTCATCACGGAGTCCGCGGCGGCGCCGGGCAGGTCGGCGAGCTCCGGTACGGGCGGGCGGCCGCACAGCACGATCCGGGTGCCGGAGGCGGCGAGCCGGGCGAGGCGGCCGGCGACGGCGGTGCTGTGGCCGGTGCCCTCCACGGCGCCCCCGGTGAGCACCACGCCCGCGGCGCGCTGCCGCTCCAGCAGGGTCAGGTAGTTGAGCTCGGCCTCGGGGGAGCCCCCGGTGTTGCAGACCACGGCGAGCTTCCCGGCGCCCGCGGGCAGTCCGGAGGGCTGGTCGGCGCCGCCGCTGATCTCGCCCTGCACGGCGCTGGCGATCAGCCCGAAGAAGGGGTCGGCGACGTCGTTGACCAGCACCCCGACGAGGTCGGAGGTGGCGGCGGCCAGCGCGCGGGCGTGCCCGTTCACGACGTAGTCGAGGTCGTCGACGGCCCGCAGGACCCGCTCGCGCGTACTTCCCGCGACCGGGTAGTTGCCGTTGAGGACACGCGACACGGTCGCGGCGGACACTCCGGCGCGCGCCGCAACGTCGGCGAGGGTCACTGCCATCTCGTCTGTTTCCTCCGGGTTGGTCCTCCCCGGGCCCTCCGCCCGTAGCCGCACATGCTCTCACCTCGGGGGCCGGTGGGGGAGCGGAGTCGCGAGGGACCTTGCCGGAGGCCCTCCACCGCTTCGGGGCCGCGGTGGGGGAATGCGCTTTCTGCCGCCCATTCCGGGGTCGTGACGCCGGCGTCGCCGCCGTCGGCCGACCCTGATCCGGGGCCCTCGGTCGCCGGCCCCGGTGTCTTTGTGGCGCCGGCGCACCGGGGCCGCCGCCCGTAGTCGAGGCGGTCGATGAGCGCACCGCGCACTCCCGCGCCGGCGCCCGGTTCGTCGCGCCGAAGTCCCCTCCCCGGAAGGCGCGTCGGCGCTCGGGGGCGAAGGCCGCCGCCGAGCTCGCGGACGCCCCGCTGCGGGCGCTCGCCGAGCGGGACCCGGCACGCCCGGCGTGTGCCGGACGCGCGGCCGCCGGGCCCGCCGCCGTGCCGGCCGGGACATGCCCCGGCCGCGGCGAGGGTGCGGTGCCGCAAGCGCGGCCGTCCCCACGGCCAGGGCGATGACTCCACGTCAGGCGGTGGGCAAGCGCTTTCACTTCGCTGCGCCCCCTCTTGTCGAAGCTGTTCGGCAGCGGTTAGCGTGATGCGGGAGAAAGCGCTTGCTATCGCTCGGCGATCCGCCGGAGAGGGGAATTCCACGTGACACGCAGGACCGTGCGGATAGCCATGAACGGCGTCACCGGCCGTATGGGCTACCGCCAGCACCTCGTCCGCTCGATCCTCGCCCTGCGCGAGGAGGGCGGGCTCGACCTCGGAGACGGCACCGTGCTGTGGCCCGAGCCCGTCCTCGTCGGCCGCCGGGAGCACGCGCTGCGCGTCCTCGCCGACCGCCACGGCCTGGACCCCGCCCTGGTCTCCACCGACCTGGACGCGGTGCTCGCCGACCCCGCCACCGAGATCTACTTCGACGCCCAGGTCACCGGCGCCCGCGAGGAGGCGATCACCAAGGCGATCGCCGCCGGCAAGCACATCTACACCGAGAAGCCCACCGCCACCGGCCTGGACGGGGCGCTGCGGCTGGCCCGCCTGGCCACCGACGCCGGAGTGCGCCACGGCGTCGTCCAGGACAAGCTCTTCCTCCCCGGCCTGCTCAAGCTCCGCCGGCTGATCGACGGCGGCTTCTTCGGGCGGATCCTCTCCGTCCGCGGCGAGTTCGGCTACTGGGTCTTCGAGGGCGACTGGCAGGCGGCGCAGCGCCCCTCGTGGAACTACCGCGCGGAGGACGGCGGAGGCATCGTCGTCGACATGTTCCCGCACTGGGAGTACGTCCTCCACGAGCTGTTCGGCCGGGTGCTGTCCGTGCAGGCGCTCGCCACCACGCACGTCCCGCAGCGCTGGGACGAGCAGCGCAAGCCCTACGACGCCACGGCCGATGACGCCGCCTACGGCATCTTCGAGATCGAGGGCGGCGTGGTCGCCCAGATCAACTCCTCCTGGGCCGTGCGCGTCAACCGCGACGAGCTGGTGGAGTTCCAGGTCGACGGCACCGAGGGCTCGGCCGTCGCGGGACTGCGCAACTGCCGTGCCCAGCACCGCTCCACCACCCCCAAGCCGGTCTGGAACCCCGACCTGCCCGCCACGGAGGTCTTCCGCGACCAGTGGCAGGAGGTCCCGGACAACGCCGGGTTCGACAACGGCTTCAAGGCCCAGTGGGAACTCTTCCTGCGCCACGTCTACCTCGACGAGCCCTACACCTGGGACCTGCTGGCCGGTGCCCGCGGTGTCCAGCTCGCCGAACTGGGCCTGCGCTCCTCCGCCGAGGGCCGCAGGCTCGACGTGCCGGAGCTGACGCTGTGACACTTCTTCACCTCCCCTCCGAGTCACGCGAGTTGTACGCGTACCGGCCGCGCACCGAACCCGCCGCCCATGCCGGAGCCCCCACGACCCCGGGCGAGCCACGCAGGCGCGTGGTGTATGCGGCGGCCCATGTCGTCGCCGACCCCTTCCGCACCGCGGCCGACCGGCCCGCCGCGCTGGACTGGGAGGCCACGCTGGCCTTCCGCCGGCACCTGTGGTCGCACGGACTCGGCGTCGCCGAGGCCATGGACACCGCGCAGCGGGGCATGGGCCTGGACTGGGCCGGCGCCGCCGAACTGATCCGCCGATCCTCCGCCGAGGCCCGCGCCGAGGGCGGCCGCATCGTCTGCGGCGTGAGCACCGACCAGCTGCGGCCCACCGGGTTCGGTCATCCCTACGACCTCGCCGACATACGGGCCGCCTACGAGGAGCAGCTCGCCGTCGTCGAGGAGGCGGGCTCCCGGGCCGTCCTCATGGCCTCGCGCGCGCTGGCCGCCGTCGCGAAGGGCCCCGAGGACTATCTGGAGGTCTACGGCCACCTGCTGCGCCAAGCCACCGGGCCGGTCGTACTGCACTGGCTGGGCCCGATGTTCGACCCCGCGCTGGAGGGCTACTGGGGAAGCACGGACCTGGACGCGGCCACCGACACCTTCCTGGAGGTGATCGCCGCCCACCCGGGCAAGGTCGACGGCGTCAAGATCTCCCTGCTCGACGCCGGCCGCGAGGTCGAGCTGCGCCGCCGCCTCCCCGACGGCGTGCGCTGCTACACCGGCGACGACTTCCACTATCCCGAGCTGATCGCCGGCGACGACCGGGGCTTCAGCCACGCGCTGCTCGGTGTCTTCGATCCGCTCGCGCCGCTCGCCGCCCGGGCCGTTCGCCTGCTGGACGACGACGACGATGACGGTGACAGCGGCGGCGGCACCGGCACCGGTGGCGTCGCGGGCTTCCGGGCGCTGCTCGACCCCACCGTCGAGCTGTCCCGCCACCTCTTCGGCGCCCCGACCCGCCACTACAAGACGGGTGTCGTCCTCCTCGCCTGGCTGGCCGGCCACCAGTCGCACTTCACGATGGTCGGTGGTCTCCACTCCGCACGCTCCCTCCCCCATCTGGCCCGCGCCTACGAACTGGCCGACCGGATCGGGCTCTTCCCCGATCCGGCGCTCGCCGCGGCGCGCGTCCGACAACTTCTCTCCGTGTACGGAGTGTGACATTGCGTACTGACAATCGGTCCTCCGGCGACCTCGCCCGGCTCAGCGTCAACCAGGAGACCGTGCGGCAACTGCCTCTTCCCGAGCTGGTCGAGGGGCTGGTGACGCTCGGCGTCCCCGGCCTGGGCCTGTGGCGCGGGCCGGTGCGGGAGTACGGCGTCGAGGCCGCCGCGAAGCTGGTGCGCGACGCCGGGCTCACGGTCACCACGCTCTGCCGCGGGGGCTTCTTCACCGCATCCGACCCGGACGAGCGCGCCGCCGCGCTCGCCGACAACCGGGCGGCCGTCGACGAGGCCGCGGGCCTGGGCACCGGCACCCTCGTCCTGGTCTCCGGAGGCCTCCCCGCCGGCGACCGCGACATCGCATGCGCCCGTGAACGCGTCGCCGACGCGGTCGCCGAGCTCGCCCCGTACGCGGAGGAACGCGGGGTGCGCCTGGCGATCGAGCCGCTGCACCCGATGTACGCCTCCGACCGCTGCGTCGTGTCGACCCTCGCCCAGGCCCTCGACATCGCCGAGCGCTTCCCCGCACGGCAGGTCGGCGTCGTCGTGGACACCTACCACCTGTGGTGGGACGACCGGGCGGCCGAGGGCATCGCGCGGGCCGGCGCGGGCGGCCGGATCGCCTCGTTCCAGCTCGCCGACTGGGTCACCCCGCTCCCCGAGGGCGTGCTCCTGGGCCGCGGCCAGCTCGGGGACGGCTGTGTCGACCTGCGCGGGTTCCGCGAGCTGGTGGACGCGGCGGGCTACACGGGAGCCGTCGAGGTGGAGATCTTCAACCCCGCGCTGTGGGCCCGGGACGGGGCCGAGGTGCTGGCCGAGACGGCCGCCAGGTACCGCCGGCACGTGCTCTGAGAAATCTCTGAAAATTTCTTCCGGAAGCCGTGCAACCATCCCCGGTGCCGGCGTGTCTACGTAGCGTCAAGACCCGGAGGGGGGCCTCACAAGGGTCTTGAGTGGGGGAGAGCGTGACGTCCGGAGGGGGCTCGGGGCATCGCGCAGAGGGAGGGGAACGCCAAAGGGGTCCGGCTTGCCGGACCCCTTTCGCCATGTAAGGCCGGCTCGGCGCGCCCGGCCCGCCGCGGTTCAGCGTTTTTCGCGGGCCCGCCGCGCCAGCACGGCCGCCATCACGGGGATCACCGTCTCCAGCGCGGCCGTGACCGCCTCGACCGGGAGCCCGGTCCGTTTGGCCACCGCCCGCGCCGCAGGAGCGGCGACCTTGGCCAGCACGGCGGCCAGCACTCCACGGCCCGGTTCCTGCCCCGTACCGCCCTGCAGCCCGGCGAAGCCGATGGCGGCCGCGGGCAGCGGCTCGGGCTCGTTCGCGGCCTGCTCCATGGCCTGGCACAGCTCCGCGGTGCCGCCGGGCGTCACCGCGTCGTCGGTCAGCACCCCCGTGATCGAGGCCACCGCGCTCCCCACGACCTGCTGCGCCTGATCGGCGTCGGTCCCGAGCAGCCCGGTGATCTCCCGGAGCCGGTCGTCCCCCAGCTCCTCCAGCACCTCGTCCTTCAGCGGTCGGTCGCTCATGGTCGGGACGCTACGCGCGATTCGCCCGCCCGGCCCGCCGACCGCAGCCGGACGGATGTACGGCCTAGAAGGGCACGCCGCAGCGCAGGATCACGTTGGCGTACGGCCGGGACTCGCCGGTGCGGACGACGAGGCGGGCCTGCCGGGTGCGGGCCTTGAACTCCTCGTGCGGCACGAGTTCCAGGTCGGGGAAGGCCTCGTCGAGCCGGGCGGTCACCTCGGGATTGTGCTCGCGGACCTCCCTGGCCGCGATCGCCCCCTCCACCACCAGTTCCTCCAGCAGGCCGTCGAGGACCTCGGAGAAGGACGGCGTGCCAGCCCGGAACGCGAGGTCGACGACGATCGGCCCGGGAGGGATCGGCAGCCCCGCGTCGCAGACCACCACCAGGTCGGTGTGGCCCAGCACGGCGATGGCGCCCGCCAGATGGCGGTTGAGGATTCCGGACTTCTTCACAGCTGACCCACTTCTTCGAGGGTGGGGAAGGATTCCTGCGCACCCGGCTTCTTGACGGCGGCGGCGCCCACCCGCACCGCGAACCGCACGGCGGTCACCAGGTCGTCGCCCGCGCCCAGCCGCCAGGCCAGCGCCCCCGTGAAGGAGTCGCCGGCGCCGGTGGTGTCGACGGCCGCCACGCGCGGGCTGGGTATGCGCACGGTGCCGTCCGCCGTCGCGGCGAGCGCGCCCGCCGCGCCGAGCGTGACGACCACCGAGCGCGGGCCGAGCGCGAGCAGGCCCGCCGCCCACGCCTCGGGGGTGTCCCCGGCCTCCGGACCCAGCAGGACGCGTGCCTCGTGCTCGTTTACCACGATGGGGTCGCAGCCGGCGAGCACCTCCCGCGGCAGCGCGGCGGGGGGCGAGGGGTTGAGGACGATCCGCGTGCCGGCCTCCGTGGCCGCCGCCACCGCGGCGGCCACGGATTCCAGGGGGATCTCCAGTTGCAGCGAGACCACCCTGGCGGCGGCCAGCAGCTCGCGTGCACCGGCCACGTCCGCCGGGGTGAGCCGGGCGTTTGCGCCCGGCGACACCACGATGCTGTTGTCGCCCGAGGGGTCCACGGTGATCAGCGCGACACCCGTGGGGGTGTCGCCGCTCAGGACGCGGGTGGTGTCGACGCCGGCCGACGTCAGCGAGCCGGTGAGCAGCCGCCCGTGGGCGTCGTCGCCGACCCGCGCGAGCAGCGCGGTGCGGGCGCCCAGGCGGGCCGCGGCGACGGCCTGGTTCGCGCCCTTGCCACCGGGGTGGGTGGCGAGGTCGGAGCCGAGGACCGTCTCACCAGCATCCGGGCGCCGGTCGACGTGGATCACCAGGTCGGCGTTGGCCGACCCTACGACCAGCAGGTCGTGGCCGTGCATCTGCGTGTCCCTTCGGGTGTTCAGCCGGACCGGTCGTCCGTCAGGAGGAGAAGTCGGCGACGTTCTTCTCGGTGACGACCTTGACCGGCACCTTCACCAGGCTGCTGAGCTTCTCGCCCTTGGCGGCCTTCACCGCGTTCTGCACGGCCAGCTTGCCGAGTTCCTTCGGCTGCTGGGCCACGGACGCGAAGAGGGTGCCGCCCTTGACCGCGGTGAGGCCGTCGGGGGTGCCGTCGAAGCCGACGACCTTGACCGACTTGCCGGCCTTGTCGCCGAGCGCCTTGATGGCGCCGAGGGCCATCTCGTCGTTCTGGGCGAAGACGCCGGTGACGTCGGAGTGGGCCTGCAGCAGGTTGGTCATGACGTCCAGGCCCTTGGTGCGGTCGAAGTCGGCGGCCTGCTGGGCCACGACCTTGATGCCCGGGTAGGCCTTGATGCCCTCGTTGAAGCCCTGGCCGCGCTCGTTGGCCGCGGAGGTGCCCGCGGTGCCCTGGAGGACGACCACGGTGCCCTTGCCGCCCAGCGAATCGGCCAGGGTCTTGGCGGCGAGCCGGCCGCCGGCGACGTTGTCGGAGGCGACGGTGGTGGCGAGCTCGGCCTTGTTGACGCCGCGGTCGGCCGCGACGACGGGGATGCCGGCCTTGTTGGCGGCCTTGACCGAGGGGCCGGCCGCGTCGGAGTCCACCGGGTTGACGATGATCGACTTCACGTTCTGGCTGGTGAAGTTCTGCAGCTGGTTGGCCTGCTGCGACGCGTCGTTCTGCGCGTCGGTGACGGTCAGGTCGACACCCTCCTTCTTCGCCTCGGCCTGCGCGCCCTCCTTCAGCTGGACGAAGAAGGGGTTGTTGAGGGTGGAGACCGACAGACCCACCTTGACGTCGGAGGACGAGCCGGAGCCGGAGTTGCAGGCGGTCGCGGTGAGCGCGAGGGCGGCGACGGCGACGGTGGTGGCGGAGATGAGCTTGGTGCGCATGGCAGTTCCTTGCTGGTGTGGTGCGGAGAAGAAGAAGGGGTCTGGGGTGCGCGCTGCGGTCAGCCGCGGCGGCGCAGCGTGTCGAGCAGGACGGCCAGCGCGATGACCGCGCCGATGACGACCTGCTGCCAGAAGGCGGAGACCGAGAGCAGGTTGAGGCCGTTGCGGAGGACGGCGAGGATCAGCGCGCCGATCAGGGTGCCGGACGCCTTGCCGACGCCGCCGGAGAGGCTGGCACCGCCGATGACGACCGCCGCGATGGCGTCCAGCTCGTAGCCGTAGGCCGCCTGAGGCTGCGCCGAGGCGAGACGGGAGGCGAGCACGATGCCGGCGACCGCGGCGAAGAGGCCGGACAGCGCGTAGATGATGATCTTCTGGCGCTTGACCCGGATGCCGGAGAGGCGGGCCGCCTCCTCGTTGCCGCCGATCGCGTACATGGCGCGGCCTATGTAGGTGCGGCCGAGGATGATCGCCGTGGCGGCGCCGGCGACGATCATCACCAGGACCGGGACGGGCAGCCAGCCGCCAATGGTGTCGCCCAGGTGGGAGACGGAGTCGGGGAAGGCGATGGGGCTGCCCTGGGAGATGACCAGGGTGAGGCCGCGGCCGATCGAGAGCATCGCGAGGGTCGCGATGAACGGCGGCAGCTTGCCGAAGGAGATCAGCAGGCCGCTCAGCAGACCGCTGGCGACACCTGTGGCGACGGACAGCACGACCGCCAGCCACACCGGCAGGCCCGCCGAACTCGCGCTCCAGGCCAGGACCGTCGCGGAGAGCGCCGCGACCGAGCCCACCGACAAGTCGATGCCGGCCGCGACGATCACGAAGGTGGAGCCGAAGGCGAGAATGGCGACGACGGCCGCCTGGACGCCGACGTTGAGCAGGTTCTGCGTGGACAGGAAGTCGCCCGAGAGGAACGACAGGGCCACGAGCAGGACCACCAGGGCGCTGAGCGCGCCGTTGTTGAGGAGCACACGGCGTGCCGCGGCGACGCCGCCCGTGTCCGTACTGCTTTTGAGCGTGTCAGTGGCCACGGGAGCCCTCCACATCCTTCGTTGCTGTTGCGTTGCCGCCCTCGGCGGGCGCTGTACCGACGGCCAGGGCCATGACGGAGTCCTGGGTGGCCTCGTGCGCGGGGAGTTCACCGGCGATCCGGCCCTGGGACATCACCAGGACGCGGTCGCTCATGCCCAGCACCTCGGGGAGGTCGCTGGAGATCATCAGCACCGCGTGGCCGGAGGCCGTGAGCTGATTGACGAGCTGGTAGATCTCGACCTTGGCGCCGACGTCGATGCCCCGGGTCGGCTCGTCGAGGATGAGCACCTTGGTGTCGGCCAGCAGCCATTTGCCGATGACGATCTTCTGCTGGTTGCCGCCCGACAGGGTGCGCACGTGCTGGTGGAGCCCGGCCATGCGGACCTTGAGCTGCCCCGAGATCCGGTCCGCCTCCTTGCGCTGCCCGGCCCGGTCGACGAACCCGGCGCGGGTCGCCCGGCCGAGGGTGACCAGGCCCAGGTTCTCCTGGATGGTGGCGTCCAGCACCAGGCCCTGGCCCTTGCGGTCCTCCGGCACCAGGCCGATGCCCGCGTCCATGGCGGCGTTGACGTCGTGGCGGCGCAGCCGCTTGCCCAGTACCTCGATCGTCCCGGAGTCGTACGGGTCGGCGCCGAAGACCGCGCGGACGACCTCGGTCCGCCCGGCTCCGACGAGTCCGGCCAGCCCCACGACCTCGCCGGCCCGCACCTCGAAGGTCACGTCGCGGAAGACGCCGCCCCGGGTGAGGCCCTCGACCCGCAGCAGGGGCGCGCCCGCTTCGGCGCGCTCGCGCGGGTACTGCTGCTCGATGCTGCGGCCCACCATCAGCCGGACCAGTTCGTCCTCGGTGGTGCTCGCGGGCACCTGGGCGACGCTGCGGCCGTCGCGCAGGACGGTGACGCGGTCGCCGAGGGCGGCGATCTCCTCCAGGTGGTGGGTGATGAAGACGATGCCGACGCCGTCCTCGCGCAGCTGGCGCACGATCCGGAAGAGCTTGTCGACCTCCTCGCTGGTGAGCACCGCGGTCGGCTCGTCCATGATCAGGACGCGCGCCTCCAGGCTGAGCGCCTTGGCGATCTCCACCATCTGCAGGCGGGCGATGCCCAGTTCGGAGACCGGGGTGCGCGGGTCGACGTCGATGCCGACCCGGGCCAGCAGGGCGGCGGCGTCCGCGTTCATCTGCTTGCGGTTCACCAGGCCGAATCGGCGCGGCTGGCGGCCCAGGAAGATGTTCTCGGCGACGCTCAGCGCCGGGACGAGGTTGAACTCCTGGTAGATGGTGGCGATGCCCAGTTTCTCGGCGTCCTGCGCACCATGGATGCGCACCTCACCGCCGTCGACGAGGATCCGGCCCCCGTCGGGGCGGTTGGCGCCGGAGAGCATCTTGATCAAGGTGCTCTTGCCCGCGCCGTTCTCGCCGAGCAGGACGTGCACCTCGCCTCCGCGCAGGTCGAAGTCGACGCCGTCGAGGGCCACCACACCGGGGAAGACCTTGCGGACGCCCTCCATGCGGAGGAGCTCGGGGCTGCTCGTGCTCAACGGGGGCTCCCTTCGGACGCGCCGCAGGAGCGGCGGACAACGAGACGGGCGGACACGGTGACCGACGGTGCCGGCCTGCCCTCCACCCGGTCGATCAGCGAGCGCACGGCCGCGCGGCCGAGCTCGCCGGTGGGCTGGGCGATCGCGGTGATCGGCGGATCGGTGTGGAGGAACCACGGGATGTCGTCGAAGGCGGCGAGCGCGATGTCGTCGGGCACGCGCAGGCCGCGGGCGCGGATCTCGTCCATGGCGCCGAGCGCCATCAGGTTGTCCGCGGCGAAGACCGCGTCGGGCGGGACCGGCAGGTCCAGGAAACGGGCCATGGCCCGGCGCCCGCTGTCGGCCTGGAAGTCGCCCTGGCCGATGTACTCGTCGGGCAGCGGCAGACCGAAGGCGGCCAGCGCCTCACGGAAGGCCCGCACACGCTCGCGGCCCGTGGTGGTCGCGGCGGGGCCCGCGATGATCGCCAGTCGGCGGTGGTCCAGGCCGTGGAGGTGGGCGACCAGGTCGCGCACCGCGTCGCAGCCGTCGGTGCGGACCACCGGGACGTCGTTGCCGATGCCGGGGATCCAGCGGTCGACGAAGACCATCGGGGTGCCGGAACGCACCGCGTCCAGGATCAGCGGGGAACCGCCGTCGGTGGGGCTGACCAGCAGCCCGTCGATGCGGCGGTCCAGCAGCGTGCGGATGTGGTGGTCCTGCTGCTCCGGCCGCTCGTCGGCGTTGCCGATGATCACGCTGTAGCCCAGTGCCCTGGCCTCGTCCTCCACCGAGCGGGCGAGCTCGGTGAAGAAGGGGTTCAGTACGTCGCTGATGACCAGGCCGAGGGTCCGGGTCTGGTCGGTGCGCAGTGAGCGCGCCACCGCGTTCGGCCGGTAGCCGAGTTCGGCCACGGCCTCCAGCACCCGGGTGCGGGTGTCCGGGCGGACCGCCGGGTGGTCGTTGAGCACGCGGGAGACCGTCGCGACGGAAACACCGGCGCGTGATGCCACGTCCTTGATGCTCGCCACCCGTCCCACCTCCTCGTGGAATCGATTACAAAGAGGATTGGAATCGATTACATGCTCCGAGGCAAGAGCGTGAAACCGGATCGTTACATTCCGGGGGGTCGGCCGGGCGGTGTCGTCCACAGGCCCCGGCGGTCTGTCGGGGCCGGGCGGTACCGTCGGATCACGACGCAGATCCGAGGAGGTGGCCCGCGCCGTGGGGGAGTTGAGACCGGCCGTCGTCGAGGGCGTCCTCGAGCGGATCACGTACGCGAACGAGGAGAACGGCTACACGGTCGCCCGGGTCGACACCGGCAGGGGCGGCGGCGACCTGCTGACCGTGGTCGGGTCGCTGCTGGGCGCTCAGCCGGGCGAGTCGCTGCGCATGGAGGGCCGTTGGGGCTCCCACCCGCAGTACGGCAAGCAGTTCACCGTGGAGAACTACACCACCGTCCTCCCGGCGACGATCCAGGGCATTCGGCGCTACCTCGGCTCCGGGCTGATCAAGGGCATCGGCCCGCGCATCGCCGAGCGGATCGTGGAGCACTTCGGCATCGGCACCCTGGAGGTCATCGAGCGCGAGCCGGCCCGGCTGGTGGAGGTCCCCGGGCTGGGTCCCAAGCGCACCAAGCTGATCGGCGCCGCCTGGGAGGAGCAGAAGGCCATCAAGGAGGTCATGGTCTTCCTCCAGGGCGTCGGCGTGTCCACCTCGATCGCGGTGCGGATCTACAAGGAGTACGGGGACTCGTCGATCTCGGTGGTCAAGAACCAGCCCTACCGGCTGGCGGCCGACGTCTGGGGCATCGGCTTCCTCACGGCGGACCGGATCGCGCAGGCCGTCGGCATCCCGCACGACAGCCCCGAGCGGGTCAAGGCCGGTCTCCAGTACGCGCTGTCCCAGGCGACCGACAACGGCAACTGCTTCCTGCCCGAGGAGCAGTTGCTGTCGGACGCCGTGAAGCTGCTCCAGGTGGACACCGGCCTGGTCATCGACTGCCTCGCGGAGCTGGCCGGCGAGGAGGGCGTGGTGCTCGAGCCCGTGCCCGCCCCCGACGGCGGTGGCGACCCGGTGCGCGCGGTGTACCTGGTGCCCTTCCACCGGGCGGAGCTCTCCCTGGCCGGCTCGCTGCTGCGGCTGCTGCGCGGCACGGAGGACCGGATGCCCGCCTTCCACGACGTGGACTGGGACAAGGCGCTGGCCTGGCTCGCCGAACGGACGGGCGTGGATCTCGCCCCCGAGCAGCAGCAGGCGGTGCGGCTGGCGCTCACCGAGAAGGTCGCCGTGCTGACGGGCGGCCCGGGCTGCGGCAAGTCCTTCACGGTCAAGTCCGTGGTGGCGCTGGCCCAGGCGAAGAAGGCCAAGGTCGTGCTGGCCGCGCCGACGGGCCGGGCGGCCAAGCGGCTGGCCGAGCTGACCGGGGCCGAGGCCTCCACGGTCCACCGGCTGCTGGAGCTCAAGCCGGGCGGCGACGCCGCGTACGACCGGGAGCGGCCCCTGGACGCCGATCTGGTCGTCGTGGACGAGGCCTCGATGCTCGACCTGCTGCTGGCGAACAAGCTGGTCAAGGCCGTGGCGCCGGGAGCCCACCTGCTCTTCGTCGGCGACGTGGACCAGCTGCCCAGCGTCGGCGCCGGCGAGGTGCTGCGCGACCTGCTGGCCGAGGGGGGCCCGGTCCCGTCGGTCCGGCTGACCCGCATCTTCCGGCAGGCCCAGGAGTCCGGCGTGGTGACCAACGCGCACCGGATCAACTCCGGAGCGCATCCGGTCACCCAGGGGCTGGACGACTTCTTCCTCTTCGTGGAGGAGGACGGCGAGGAGACGGCCCGGCTCACGGTGGACGTGGCGGCCCGCCGCATCCCGCGCCGGTTCGGCCTCGACCCGCGTCGTGACGTCCAGGTGCTCGCCCCCATGCACCGCGGTCCCGCGGGCGCCGGTGTGCTGAACGGCCTGCTGCAGCAGGCGGTCACCCCGGCCCGCCCCGACCTGCCGGAGCGGCGCTTCGGCGGCCGGACCTTCCGTGTCGGCGACAAGGTGACGCAGATCAGGAACAACTATGAAAAAGGCGCCAACGGCGTCTTCAATGGAACGGTGGGGGTCGTCACCTCCCTGGACACCGTGGAGCAGCGGCTCACCGTACTGACCGACGAGGACGAGGAGATCCCCTACGACTTCGACGAGCTGGACGAGCTGGCGCACGCCTACGCGGTGACGATCCACCGGTCTCAGGGCAGCGAATATCCCGCCGTCGTGATCCCTGTCACCACCGGGGCGTGGATGATGCTCCAGCGGAACCTGCTCTATACCGCTGTTACCCGGGCAAAGCGATTGGTGGTGCTCGTGGGTTCGCGCAGGGCGATCGGCCAGGCGGTCCGCACCGTCTCCGCAGGCAGACGCTTCACGGCTCTCGACCATCGGCTGGCGAGGGCGGCAAAATAGGCACTGGGTGCCACCATTCGGCTCCTCGACCGACCCCGAGTGCACGTGGTCACGCCAAATGGGGGACAGTAGGGGTAGTCAGGGCACCTACAAACCTCGAAGAAGAGGCACGACGTCGGTGAGGGAATGACGTGAGCGACAACTCTGTAGTACTGCGGTACGGGGACAGCGAGTACAGCTACCCGGTGATCGAGGGCACCGTTGGGGACAACGGCTTCGACATCGGCAAGCTGCGTGCCAACACCGGCCTGGTCACCCTGGACAGCGGCTACGGCAACACCGCGGCCTACAAGTCCGCGATCACCTACCTCGACGGCGAGCAGGGAATCCTCCGCTACCGCGGGTACCCCATCGAGCAGATCGCCGAGCGCGGCTCCTTCCTGGAGACCGCGTACCTTCTCATCAACGGTGAGCTCCCCACCGTCGACGAGCTCGCCGCCTTCCGCGGTGACATCACGCAGCACACGCTCCTCCACGAGGACGTCAAACGGTTCTTCCAGGGCTTCCCCCGTGACGCCCACCCGATGGCGATGCTGTCCTCCGTGGTCAGCGCGCTGTCGACCTTCTACCAGGACAGCCACAACCCGTTCGACGAGAAGCAGCGCTACCTGTCGACGATCCGGCTCATCGCCAAGCTGCCGACGATCGCGGCGTACGCGTTCAAGAAGTCGGTCGGCCACCCCTTCGTCTACCCGCACAACGACCTCGGCTACGTCGAGAACTTCCTGCGGATGACCTTCGCCGTGCCCGCCGAGGAGTACGAGCTCAACCCGGTCGTCGTCGACGCCCTGGACAAGCTCCTCATCCTCCACGCGGACCACGAGCAGAACTGCTCCACCTCCACCGTCCGTCTGGTCGGCTCCTCGCAGGCCAACCTGTTCGCGTCGATCTCCGCGGGCATCAACGCCCTGTGGGGCCCGCTGCACGGCGGCGCCAACCAGAGCGTGCTGGAGATGCTGGAGGCCATCCAGGCCGACGGCGGCGACGTGGACGCCTTCATCCGCAAGGTGAAGAACAAGGAGGACGGCGTCCGCCTGATGGGCTTCGGCCACCGGGTCTACAAGAGCTTCGACCCCCGGGCGAAGATCATCAAGGCCGCCGCCCACGATGTGCTCTCCGCGCTCGGCAAGTCCGACGAGCTGCTGGACATCGCGCTGAAGCTCGAGGAGCACGCGCTCAGCGACGACTACTTCGTCTCGCGCAACCTGTACCCGAACGTCGACTTCTACACCGGCCTGATCTACCGGGCCATGGGCTTCCCGACCACGATGTTCACGGTGCTCTTCGCGCTCGGCCGGCTCCCCGGCTGGATCGCCCAGTGGCACGAGATGATCACCGAGCCGGGCTCCCGGATCGGCCGTCCGCGCCAGGTCTACACGGGCATCGTCGAGCGGGACTACGTCCCGGTCGAGGCCCGCTGACGCGAGCGCCCCGCGCAAAGAGAAACGCCCCGCGCCGAATCCCCCCACGGGTTCGGCACGGGGCGCTCCCGTTTCCCGGAGCGGATCCCCCCACGGGTCCGTACCGGGCGTTCTTTGGGTGCGCTCGCCCAGCCGGGACCAGCCACCCGGGAGGGCCGCTCAAAGCTCTCCGGGCAGTTCGCCCCGGCATGGCGACCGGGCTGTCCCCCAAAGACAACCCGCTCATCATCTCACCGAGTCCGCCGGGAGCCCGGTGTCTTCGCTCGGTTAGACCCCCTCGTAAACCAAAAGGTTACGTTCCAGCCAGTGTGATCTCGGTCATGTCTACGCATCTTCTACGCCATCCGCATCATGGCTGACCCCCGTGTCGGTCGCGCACCCGGGGTCCCGTAACGTGCTGTCCCTTCTGGAGGGGCGGAGCGTGATGTCGCAGAACGCAAGTGTGGGCCGGCACGTCGTGGTGACCGGCGGGGGAACGGGCATCGGCCGGTCGGTGGCCACCCTCTTCGCCGAGGCCGGCGACCATGTGACCATCGTCGGCCGGCGCCGCGAGGTGCTGCGGGCCACCGCCGACGACCTGCGCTCCCACCACGGCTACGACGTCACCCCGGTCGTCTGCGACCTCGCGGACCCCGACGACGTGGAGGCGACCCTCGCCCGGCTGCCCCGGCGCATCGACGTCCTGGTCAACAACGCGGGCAGCCGCGAACTGGCGATCGGGGCCGGCCCGCACGGCGTGCTGGCCCGCTGGCGCGGCGACTTCGAGCGCAACGTCCTCACCGCCGTCCTGGTGACCGAATCCGTACGTGACCGGCTTCCCGAGGGCGGCCGGGTCATCACCGTCACCTCGGTGGCCGCGCTGCGCGGCGGAGGCTCCTACGGGGCCTCCAAGGCCGCCCTGCACGCCTGGAACCACTCCCTGGCGGCCCAGCTCGGTCCGCGCGGCGTGACCTGCAACATCGTCGCCCCGGGCACGGTGGCGGGCACCGAGTTCTTCGGCGCCCGGCTCGACGCCGCCGAGCTGACCCGCAGGGCCGGCCGGACCCTGGTCGGCCGGGTCGGACGGCCCGAGGACGTCGCCTCCGCGGTGGTCTTCCTCGCCTCCCCTGGGGCGGGTTTCATCACCGGGGAGATCCTGCAGTGCAACGGCGGCGAGCTGCTCGGCCGCTGAGCCGCGGGACGCCGGGACCGCCCGGGCCGCGGGGAGTACGCCCGGCGTACTCCCCGAGCCAGAGCCGGAGCCCCCGGCCCCGTACCTGAGGATGAGGCGCCCCCGGGAAAACCCTGGGAATGCCCCGATCCCGGCGAAATCGCCTTGCCCCCTCCGTCGCGGCCCTGCGAGCTTTGAGGCCTGGGACGGGACACGGGGGACGGGCCGGTGCGGGAAGAGGGGCGGCCGTATGGACGTTTCAGGCATCGTGTCGGCCCTCGACTTCACCGCGGGCCTCGAGGGGTATCTGCGGGACGGACACGTCTTCTGGGCGTACGCGGTGCTCGCCGCCACCACCGCGCCGCCTCTGGTGCCCAACGCGGCGCTCCTGGTCACCGGGGGCGTGCTCGCCGCCCAGGGGCGGCTGTCCCTCGCGCTCGTCCTGCTGGTCGTCGCGGGCAGCGCCCTCGCGGGCGACCTGCTGATCCACCGCACCGGCCGGGCCGTCAGCGGGCGGGTCCTGACCAGGCTCTACCGTCGGCCGCGCCGCCGTGCGCTGCTGGAGTGGGCCAGCGTCCGGATACAGCGGCACGGTGTGCCCTTCGTCATCGCCGTCCGCTTCCTGCCCAGCGGGCGGGTGGTCGGCGGCCTGTCGGCGGGCATCGTGCGCTATCCGGCCCGCCGCTACATGATCGGCGCGGGCGTGGCCGAGGCGGTCTGGGCCACGTACTCGGTGGGCCTGGGCTACTTCGGCGGGCTCGCCGTGTCCAACTCGCTGTACGCCGTCGCGCTGGGCCTCGGCGTCTCCCTGGCCGTCGCCGGGGCCGGCGGCGTGGCGCAGATGCTCTCCGGGCGCCGCTCGGCACGGGCGGGTGCGGCGCCGCCCGGACGCGTGGTGGCCTCCGGCGGCGCCGGGCCCGGCGGTGCGGGCGCACCGGAGGCGGGCGTACCGGAGGCGGACGCCCCGGACGGGGAGCCGGCGGACCGGGCACTGCGGGGCTGAGGCGGGCCGCCGGGGAGCGGGAGCCGTGCCGTCCGCGGTCTCAGGCGGTGGCGGCGGGGGCCGGGCCGGCTTCGGTCATCGCGACGGCCCCGGTGCCGACGTACGGGGCGAGGTAGCCGTAGAGGGCGGCCTTGACCTCCCCGACGTACGCGTCCCGCTCGGTGCCCTCGTGCGCCAGGACCAGGGCGAGGCCGGCCTTGAACAGACCGAAGGCCATCGCGGCCACCCGGCCCCGTTCGGCGGCCGACAGGGCGGGCGCGCGCAGGCCGAGCAGGTGCTCCACGCGCTCCAGCAGGGAGCTGTGCAGCACGTCGTGCTCCATGACGACCGTGCCGGGTACGTCGCTGTCGTGGACCAGGGCGAGGAATGCCGGGTTCTGGCAGTTGAACTCGATCATCGGGTCGACGATGACCTCGAGCATCTCGCGCAGCGGGAGCGAGGCGTTCTCGGGGGTGAACAGCTCCCCGTGCCCCTCGCGCATCCGCTGGTTGAGGATGCCGCCCAGTTCGATGGCGATGGCCTCCTTGTTCGGGAAGAACTGGTAGAGCGTGCCGGGGGACACGCCCGCCTCGCGGGCGATCGCGTTCGTGGTGGCCGCGGTGTAGCCGACCTTGCAGAACACTCCGGCGGCCGCCTCCAGCAGCTGTGCCACGCGCCGTTCGCCGCGGGCCTGCCGGCGTCGAGGCCTCTGCTCCTCAGGCACGTGTAATCCCCAATCACTGTTGACAAACGCGAGTGGTCGCTCGCATTCTGAAGAAACGCGAGTGATCGCTCGTGTTCGCCATTTTACGGCGGTTCCTCAGGGGAGGGGACACCTCTGCCATGTCCGATGTCAACCGCGAGCGCCCGCCGAGGGGCTGGACACGGGCCATGACCGCCCGCCCACGGCTCACCCTGCTGCTGGCGCTGCTGTTCACCGCCCTGGCCGTGGTCGCGGGCAGCGGTGTGGGGGACCGGCTGCGCAGCGGCGGATGGGAGGCTCCCGGCTCCGAGTCGGCCTACGCGGCCGAGGCGCTGGACCGCTACTTCCCGGACGCGCAGCCCAATCTGATCCTCCTCGTCGACGGCCGTGGCGCCGGTGTGGACTCCCCGGAGGTGGCGGCCGAGGGACGGGAGCTCGGTCGGCGGCTCGCGGCGGACAAGGACGTCACCGGCGTGACCTCGTACTGGACGACCGGGGCGCCCACGCTGCGCGCTGAGGGCGGCCGAGAGGCCGTGATCGCCGCGCGGATCGGGGGTGACGACGACGCCGTCGCCGAGGCGGTCGAGCGCCTCGCCCCCGAGTACCGGGGCAGGCACGGCGCGGTGGAGGTCGAGGTCGGCGGCATGGCCGCCTTCCGGAACGAACTGCAGACCACGATCCAGGAGGACCTGGCCCGCGCGGAACTCATCGCCCTGCCGGTCACCCTGTTGCTGCTGGTCATGGTGTTCGGCAGCGCCGTCGCTGCCGTACTGCCGCTGGGTGTCGGCATCGTGGCGATCCTGGGGGCCAATGCCGTGCTGCGGGGCCTGACGGCGTTCACGGACGTCTCGATCTTCGCGCAGAACCTCACCACGGCACTCGGCCTCGGACTCGCCATCGACTACGCCCTGTTCGTCGTCCGGCGCTTCCGGGAGGAGCTGGACACCGGCGCCGACCCGCTGACCGCCGTGGGCGCCACACTGCGCACGGCAGGTCGCACCGTGCTCTTCTCGGCCCTCACCGTGGCCGCCGCGCTCTCCGCGATGTTCCTCTTCCCGCAGTACTTCCTGCGCTCGTTCGCCTACGCCGGCATCGCCGTGGTGCTGCTCGCTGCGGCGGCGGCGCTGGCGATCCTGCCCGCCGCGCTGCTGCTGCTCGGGCCGCGGGTCAACTCCCTGGACCTGCGCCGCGTCCTGCCGCGACGGCGGAGCCAGGAGGCCGGACGGGAGCCGGGCGAGGGCTACGCGCGGCTCGCGCGGCTGGTGATGCGACGCGCCCCGCTGTTCGCGATCGGCACGGTCGCCGGGCTGGTCCTGCTCGGGCTCCCCTTCCTGCAGGTGCAGTTCGGCACCGCCGACGACCGCCAGCTGCCGGCGACGGCCGAGGCACATGTCGTGCAGCAGCACATACGCGATGGCTTCCCCGGCAACCCGGGCGGCGCGATCACCGTGCTCGCCGAGGGCCGTCCCACCGCGGAAGCGCTCGGCGACTACAGCAGCAGCCTGTCGGCACTGCCCGGAGTGGTCGTCGTCGACGGACCGGCCGGCCAGTACGCGCAGGGCCGGCGGACCGCGGCGCCCGGCCCGGCCGAGGCGGCCAGGGCAACCGACGGCGCGGCGTACCTGACCGTGCTGCCCAAGGCGGAGTCCGTGGACGAGGCGAGCCAGGACCTGGTCGGCAGGATCCGGGCGGTCGACGCCCCCTTCAAGGCCTCCGCCACCGGCACCGCTGCCCAACTGGTCGACACCAAGGACGTCATAGCCGACCGCCTGCCCTGGGCGGCCGCGCTGATCGTCGCGGTGACGCTGCTGCTGGTCTTCCTTCTCACCGGCAGCGCGATCATCCCTCTGCAGGCCGTGCTGCTCAACGCGTTGAGCCTCACCGCCATGTTCGGCGCGGTGGTGTGGGTGTTCCAGGACGGCCACCTGTCCGGTCTGCTCGACTTCACCGCGACGGGGAGCATCGAGACCACGCTGCCGGTGCTGATGTTCTGCGTCGCCTTCGGACTCTCGATGGACTACGGCGTCTTCCTCCTGTCGCGCATCAAGGAGGAGCACGACCGCACCGGTGACCACCGTGCGGCGGTCGTCTTCGGGGTGCGCCGCACCGGTGGCCTCATCACGGCGGCCGCGGTGATCCTGGCGGTGGTGATGGTGGCCATCGGCACCTCCCGGATCGCCAACACCAAGATGCTGGGCCTGGGGATCGCGCTCGCCGTCCTCATGGACGCGATGGTGGTGCGCACCCTGCTCGTGCCCGCCGTGATGCGGCTGACCGGGCGGGCCACCTGGTGGGCGCCGCGGCCGCTGAAGGCGCTGCACGACCGGTTCGGACTGAGCGAGGGCGGGGACCCCGGCAGGGCCCCCGGGCGGGAGGAGCCCGTACCGGACCCGGACCGGGACGTGAACCCGGACCTGCAGCCGGAACCGGCCCGCTCGGGCTGAGCGGCGGCGGGGCCGACGTCAGCCGAACTCCCGGCGCCCGCGGTTCCCCGGGCGCCGGGAACTCCACAGACGGACGGTGTCGGCGTACCAGAACGGCTTGCCGCCCTCCACGACGTCGGGGGGCGGCAGGTGCCCGTGCTTGCGGTACGAGCGCACGGTGTCGACCTGCACCCGGATGTGAGCGGCGATCTCGGCGTATGACCAGAGGGTCCGGTCCGTCATCTCCCACGCACCTCCCATGCGCCGGCCTCGGGGGGTGGCCGGCCTTTCCGGGACAACGACATGCGATCAGGGGCGGAAGGGGCTGTTGATCATCTGTGACGCGAAGCCCGCGTAACGGTGACAAATGTGGCGGGCGCATGACCGGCCTCCCTGATTGTCGGAGAAGCCGCCCGGGCGCGGAAGGCCGTGCCCTGCCTCAGACCTCGAACCGGGCGGGCAGCGAGGAGACCGCCACCGCCCTCTCGCCCGCTGCGGCCCCGTGCGCCGCGGCCCTGAGACGGTGGAGGACGGCGGTGCCCGCACGGGTGTAGGCCCCGGCGTCGTCGAAGAGCACGGAGTGCAGGTTGCCGGCGTCCATCAGCGCGATCAGCTCGAAGGCCAGCAGCGGGACGTCGGCGTCCGCACGCAACTGCCCAGCCCGCCGGGCCTTCTCGAGGGTGATCTCGACATAGGTGGTCCACTCCAGCCGGGCCTGGGCGACCGCGTCGTGCACCGGCCCGCTGCGCGCGTCGAACTCCGCCGACACCGCGAACAGGAAGCAGCCGCCCGGGAACACCCGCCGCCGCGAGTAGTCCAGCCACGACTCGCACAGCCGCCACACCCGCGCCAGCCCCGCCGGCAGCTCCCGCGACGGTTCCACCACCTGCCGGATGTACACCTCGCGGGCCGCCCGTACGGTGGCGAGCTGCAACTCCTCCTTGGAGCCGAACAAGGCGAACACCCCGCTCTTGCTGAGCCCGAGCTCGGTCGCCAGCCGGCCCAGGGACAGCCCTTCCAGACCCTCGGCCGAGGCGATCGCCATGGTGCGGTCCAGCACCAGCCGGCGGGTCTGGTTGCCGCGCTCCACCCGGCCGTCCGTACGCGTAGCTGCCATCCGGGCATCCTAGGGAAGGCCACGTCCGGGCGGCAGGCGCCGGGCGTAAGGTCGATGGCGTGACCTCGACGAACCCTTTCCTCAGCCCGAGCACCCTGCCGTACGAGCTGCCGCCGTTCGCGGACATCCGCGAGGAGCACTACCTTCCCGCCTTCGAGCAGGGGATGGCCGAGCAGCTCGCCGAGACCGAGGCCGTCGCCGCGAACCCCGAACCGCCGGGCTTCGAGAACACGATCGTCGCCCTGGAGCGCTCCGGAGACCTGCTGGACCGCGTGTCGAAGGTCTTCTTCAACCGCGCGAGCGCCGACACCGGTCCGGGCATCCAGGAGATCGAGGCCCGGATCAACCCCGCCCTCGCCGCCCACGCCGACGCCATCCACCTGAACCCCGTCCTCTACTCCCGCGTCAAGGCGCTGTACGAGACCCGGACGGAACTCGGCCTGGACGCCGAGGCGCTGCGGCTGCTGGAGCGGTACCACACCCGTTTCGTCCGCGCGGGCGCCGAGCTCACCGAGGAGGGCCGCGAGCGGCTCAGGGCGCTCAACGCGGAGATCGCGGAGGCCTCCACGGCCTTCGAGCAGAACCTGTTCGCCGACACCAAGGCCGCCGCCCTCGTGCTCGACGGCGCGGACGAGCTGGCCGGGCTCTCCGCCGACGCCGTCGCCGCCGCGGCCGCCAACGCCACCGCCCTCGGCCACGACGGCAAGTACGTCCTCAGCCTGAAGAACTTCTCCAACCAGTCCGAGCTGGCCTCGCTCGACGACCGCGCCCTGCGCGAGCGCCTGCTGACGGCCTCGCTCGGCCGCGGCCTGACCTCCAACCGCGAACTCACCGTCAGGCTCGCCCGGCTGCGCGCCGAGCGTGCCGCCCTGCTCGGCTACGAGAACCACGCCGCGTACGTCGTCGCCGACCAGACCGCGGGCACCCCCGAGGCCGTGACCTCCCTGCTCGCACGCCTCGTCCCGCCCGCGGTCGCCAACGCCGAGCGCGAGGCGGCCGCCCTGGCCGCCGCCTCCGGCCTGGAGGACTTCGCGGCCTGGGACTGGACCTACTGGTCGGAGAAGGTCCGCAAGGCGGAGTACGACATCGACACCGCCGCCATGCGCCCCTACTTCGAGCTGGACCGGGTCCTGCGGGACGGCGTCTTCCACGCCGCCGGCCAGGTCTACGGGCTGGGCTTCACCGAGCGCACCGACCTCGCCGGCTACCACCCCGACGTCCGGGTCTTCGAGGTCTCCAACGCCGACGGCTCGCCCCTCGGCCTCTACCTCGGCGACTTCTTCGCCCGCGCCTCCAAGCGCGGCGGCGCCTGGATGAACAGCCTGGTCGACCAGTCGGCGCTCTTCGGCCGCAAGCCCGTGGTGGTCAACAACCTGAACGTCGCCAAGCCCGCCGCCGGCGAGCCCGCGCTGCTCACCTACGACGAGGTCAACACCCTCTTCCACGAGTTCGGCCACGCGCTGCACGGCCTGTTCTCCGAGGTCCGCCACCCCTTCTTCTCCGGTACGGCCGTCCCGCGCGACTTCGTCGAATACCCCTCCCAGGTCAACGAGATGTGGGTGACCTGGCCGGAGGTGCTGGCCCACTACGCCCGCCACCACGAGACCGGCGAGCCCGTGCCCGCCGAACTGGTGACCCGCATGGAGGCCGCGGAGCGCTTCGGCCAGGGCTTCCGCACGGTGGAGTACCTCGCGGCCGCCGTCCTCGACTGGGCCTGGCACACCATCCCGGCCGGTCACGACCCGGGCGACGCCGAGGAGTTCGAGGCCGCCGCCCTGAAGGAGGCGGGGCTCGCGCTGCCCGCGATCCCGCCGCGCTATCGCAGCACCTACTTCGCGCACATCTTCGCCCACGGCTACAGCGCCGGGTACTACTCGTACATCTGGAGCGAGGTGCTCGACGCCGACACCGTGGAGTGGTTCAAGGAGAACGGCGGCATGCGGCGCGAGAACGGTGACACCTTCCGCCGTGAACTGCTCTCCCGCGGCGGCAGCGTCGACCCGATGGCCGCGTTCGAGGGCTTCCGCGGCCGGGCGCCGCGCATCGAGCCGCTGCTGACGCGCCGGGGTCTGACCGGCTGACCTTTCCGGGGATCCGGGGACCTTCCGGCCCGAGGGGGGCGTCCGTACCGCCGTACGGCCGCTCCCCGCCGAGCCGTTGGTCGGCGAGTCCCCGGTCGCGGGAACCCGATCGGACCCCTGACGCAGACTTATCAGGAATGATCTATACCGGATCGGTCACGGCCACATTACAGACAGCTCTTGTCTCTGCGCGCATGGTGAAGCTCTGCCACGGTGTCTTCACATCCGAGCCTCAGGGGGTTCACCATGTCTCAGTCGTCGCACGCATCGCCACCGGGTCACTACCCACCGCATCAGGAGCCGGACTGGAGCCGGCCGCCGAAGAAAAAGGGTGCCGGGAAGATAGTCGGAATCGGGGTCGTCGCCATCGTTGTCATCATCGGCGGCAGCGTCGCCTTCGCCCTCAAGACCGGTGAGGACAAGAGCGGTTCGGGGAACGACTCCCCGGCCTCCGTGTCCCCGGCGGGGGACAGCGGCCAGAAGTCGGCCCCGCGGGACGCGAAGGTCACCTCGTGCGCCCTCGCCGCCTTCAGCAAGTGGCCCAGTGCCGAGGTGACCATCACCAACCACAGTTCGGAGACCTCCGACTACCAGGTGCGCATCGCGTTCGTGGACGCCGGCGGAGGTCGTATCGCCGAGGCCGTGGCGAACGCGACGGGTCTGGCCTCGGGGGACGCGATCGACACGAGCGCCCAGGGATCCGAGCCCGCCTCCGGCGACATCGACTGCAAGGTCATCGAGGTGCTGCGCAAGGCGAGTTGACCCCTCGCCTGCCCTGCCGGCCGCCGGGGCGTGAACGCGGCGCGATCCGCCGCCCCTCCGGCGCCGGTGACACCGGCCGGTATTCCGGACCCCGCGGTACGGGACCGCGGGGTCCTTCCGCTTCTCGCCCGGGCCGCCGCCGTGCGGGCGGTAGTCGGATTCCGTGAAGGTTCCGCATAAGGCTCCGACACACGCCAGGACGATCCGAAATGGCGGAAAAGCGTCACGGGCATGCGGTGCCACGAGGTGGGTCCCGTCCATCTGACGGCCCGTTCCGTCGTATGAGGGCGCCGGGCGCGGGTGATACGTGTGCGTGTATCCCCCATGTACCCCATTTCGGGTGCGGAGTGTCACCGATGCCCTGATCCCGATCACCTTGCGTGGACCTGCACGTCTCGTTCATCTTCTCTCCGTTCGGCCTTCACTCTTCCTTGAACGCAGCCCCCTCATGGCCCGCGACTGTCAGTGCCGCCTGAGGACGCATTTTCGGCCTGAGGCGCACCGGCGCGAAGGGGAGGGAGGTCGGCCGCCATGGTCCGGCCACGCGTTCTGTACATGTCGGCTCACGCGGGTGGCAGGTCCCTGCCACAAGCCTCATCGCCCGCGCGACCGGGGAATTCGGAGGATCCCGGGTCCTCCTCGGAGGGCTCGTCGCGTGCGGCGAGACCCGGCGGGGGAACCAGACCCGACGGCCCGGACCGGCGGGGCCGCGACGAGCGGGGCGACCGTCACGACCGCCCCGCAGCGGCGGCCGCCGCGGTCGGCTGGCGGCTGGTCGGCGCCAACAACCGGGAACTGGGCCGCAGCGCTGTCACCTACGCCTCCCTCGTGGAGTGCCAGGCCGCCGTGCTGCTGCTCCGCGAGCACATCGGTCAGATCCGCGCGCAGCTGTCCATGGCCGACGCGGGCGGCACCTGGACGTGGCGCGTCGAACTCGCCGGCAGGGACGTCGCCGTGTCCGGGCGGACCTACCACCGCCTGCGCGAGTGCCAGCAGAACCTCGGTCGCTTCCTGGCCGCGGTCCCGGTCGCCGAGTTGACCGAGGGCACGGCCCAGCGCCCGCGGCTGCGCGGCCTGCGCGCCTCGGCGCCCGCGCGGTCTACGCGAGGAGAACCGGAGGAACCCCGCGACGGGCGGGCCCGGCGGGGTACCGCCGTCCAGGCCGCACCTGCGGCGACCGCCGTGAGCGCCGTCCAGGCCGCGACCGCCGCGACCGCCATGCCCGCCGCGTCCGCCGTTTCCGGTATCGGGGCGGTGGCACGATGACCACCTTCGTTCCCGGTCTCACCGGCACGGAGCCCGGCCCGGCCGCCGATGACGTACCGCGCGACATCCGTTCGTCCCCCGAGCCGGCGGACCGCGCGTTCCGCCTCGTCGCCCGCGGCAGCGGTGCCGCGGTGCTTGCGATCATGCTGCTGGTCGGCTTCTTCCTCACCTACCGCGCTTGGGGCGCGCTGAGCGTCGCCGGCTTCTCGTTCCTCACCACCTCCGCCTGGGAGCCCGACTCCCACCGCTTCGGCATCGCGGCGGTGATCACCGGAACGGTGCTGATCGGCCTGGTCGCCATCAGCCTCGCCCTGCCGCTGGCGCTGGGCACGGCGCTGTACATCTCCGAGTACGCCCCGCGGCGGCTGAAGCGGTTCCTGGTCAGCCTGGTCGACCTCATGGCGGCGGTGCCGAGCGTGGTCTACGGCCTGTGGGGGGCGTTCTTCCTCCAGGGGCACGTCGTCGGGCTCTCCCGCTGGATCTCCACGTACTTCGGCTGGATCCCGCTCTTCCGCGTGGAGGGGGCGGAACCGGACGACCCGCTCGCGAGCATGACCGTCTACACGTCCTCCACCTTCATCGCCGGCATGGTCGTCGCGCTGATGGTGACCCCGATCGCCTGCTCGGTCATGCGGGAGGCGTTCTCCCAGGCACCGCCCGGCGAGCGCGAGGGCGCGTACGCGCTCGGCGCGACCAGGTGGGGCATGATCCGCTCCGTCGTCCTGCCCTTCGGGCTCGGCGGCGTGATCGGCGGGACGATGCTCGGCCTCGGCCGGGCGCTGGGCGAGACCATCGCGGTCTACATGATCATCTCGCCGGTGTTCGAGATCCAGCCGCACATCCTGCAGAACGGCGCCATCTCCGTCTCGTCGCTGATCGCCCTGCGCTACGGATCCGCGAGCGAACTGGGCATGTCGGCCCTGATGGCCGCAGGTCTCACGCTCTTCGTCATGACCCTCATCGTCAACTTCATCGCCTCCTCGATCGTGGCGCGCAGCCGCTCGGGCGCGGGGGCGGAGGCCTGAAATGACCGATCTCCTCAAGACGCCGCGGACGACGATGCCCACCCGCGAGGAGGACGCGGGGCCAGAGGTGCGCCGCAACACCTCGCCCGTGACGGTGGAGGACCGGCTGGCCGTGGCCGGCGCCCTGGCCGGTTCCGTGGCCCTGACGTTCGTGCTGTTCGGCTGGATCGCCCCGTTCGACTCGCTGCTGGGCTTCGTCGTCGTCGCCTACCTCCTGTTCATCGGCCTGTACGCGGTGCTGATCTCCCTCGACGAGAACCGCGTCGCGGTACGGGACCGGGTGACGGCGGTGGTGTGGCAGAGCCTCGCCGCCCTGCTCCTGGCGGCTCTGGGCTTCGTGGTCATCTACGCCCTGCTGCGCGGCCACCGGGCGCTGGGGCACTGGAACTTCTACACGCAGGACATGTCGAGCACCGGCCCGCTGGCACCGCTCACCCAGGGCGGCGTCCTGCAC
This sequence comes from Actinacidiphila glaucinigra, assembly GCF_900188405.1. Taxonomy (GTDB): domain Bacteria; phylum Actinomycetota; class Actinomycetes; order Streptomycetales; family Streptomycetaceae; genus Actinacidiphila; species Actinacidiphila glaucinigra. The sequence continues at coordinate 198,801 of NZ_FZOF01000012.1, forward strand.
GCGATGGTCGGCACGCTGGAGCAGATCTCCATCTCGCTGGCGATCACCGTGCCGCTGGGACTGATGTGCGCGGTCTTCCTCAACGAGGTGCCCGGCGGCTACGCCCGCTTCGTGCGCACCGTCGTGGAGGCGATGACCGCACTGCCGTCCATCGTGGCGGGCCTGTTCATCTACGCCACCGTCATCCTCATGATCGGCGTCGACAAGTCCGGCTTCGCTGCCGGCCTCGCGCTGAGCGTCATGATGCTGCCGATCATCATCCGCGCCGCAGACGTGGTCCTCCGCCTGGTGCCGGGCTCCCTGCGCGAGGCCTCCTACGCGCTCGGCTCCGGTCAGTGGCGCACCGTCTGGACGGTGGTGCTGCCCACCTCCCGCTCCGGCCTGACCACCGCGGTGATCCTCGGCACCGCCCGAGGGATCGGGGAGACCTCCCCGGTGCTGCTCACCTCGGGGGCCGCGGCCGGCGTCAACGCCAACGCGCTGAGCGGACCGCAGACCTCGCTGCCGCTCGCCACCTTCCAGCTCGTCACTCAGCCCCAACCCAACATGATCACTCGGGGATTCGGCTGCGCCGCGCTGCTGATGTTCCTGGTGCTGCTGCTGTTCCTGCTGGCCCGCGTCATCGGCGGCCGGGGCCCCGGCGAGCTCTCCCGGGGCAGGCAGCACCGCCGGGTGCTGGCCTCCCGCCGGGACGTGGAGCGCATGGAACGCCGCCCGCAGCGGTTCCCGCAGCCCGCGGCCCCGTCCGGGACCGAGTCGTGACCGCCCACCCCGCCCGTACCCCGGGCACCGCCCGCACCGATCAGGAGCAACCCGCCATGCCCGGAGCACGTCCGGCACCCTCCGAACGTCCCCGCGTCAGAGTCCTGACCGCCCTCGCCCTGATGCTGGCGGCGTTGCTGTTCGGCGCCTCGCTGCCCGTCGCCGAGGAGGCGGCCGCAGCGACGTACGTCCCGATCTCGGGCGCCGGGTCCACCTGGAGCCAGAACGCCCTGGACCAGTGGCGGGCCAACGTCAAGCAGTACAACATGACGGTCAACTACACCGGCAACGGATCCTCCGACGGCCGCAACCAGTTCCGCAACGGCACCGTCGACTACGGCGTCTCCGAGATCCCCTACGGCGTCAAGGACTCCGGCGTCGTCGACAGCGCCCCGAGCCGCAAGTTCGCCTACATGCCGATCGTGGCCGGCGGCACGTCGTTCATGTACAACCTCACCATCGGCAACCGGCGGGTGACCAACCTGCGGCTGTCCGGCGAGGTCATCACCAAGATCTTCACCGGGGTCGTCAAGACCTGGAATGATCCGGCGATCGCGGCGGACAACCCCTCGCTGGCCGCGGCGCTGCCGGCCCGCAGGATCGTTCCGGTCGTCCGCTCGGACGGCTCCGGGACCACCGCGCAGTTCTCGGCCTGGATGGCCAGCGAGCACGCCGGACTGTGGGACGCCTACTGCCGCAAGGCCGGCCGCAGCACACCCTGCGGTACCACCTCCAACTACCCGATGGTCTCCGGCAGCGGCTTCGTCGGCCAGGCCGGCTCCAACGGCGTCTCCGGCTACGTGGCCCAGAAGGGCAACGTCGGGACCATCACCTACGTCGAGTACTCCTACGCCGTCTACACCACCGGCTTCCCGGTGGTGAAGGTGCTGAACAAGGCGGGCTACTACACCGAGCCCACGGCCCGGAACGTCGCGGTGGGTCTGCTCAAGGCCGACATCAACCCCAAGACGCTGACCCAGGAGCTCACCGGCGTCTACCGCGACAGCGACCCGCGCACCTACCCGCTGTCCAGCTACAGCTACATGATCGTGCCGACCGCGGTGGAGGCGAACTTCAGCAAGCAGAAGGGCAAGACCCTCGGCGCCTTCGCGTACTACTTCCTCTGCCAGGGGCAGCAGCACGTGGACGACCTGGGCTACTCACCGCTGCCGGTCAACCTCGTGAAGGCCGGTCTGCAGCAGGTGCGCCGCATCCCGGGTGTCGACGTCGAGTCCGTGAACATCAAGAATTGCCACAACCCGACCTTCTCCGCCAGCGGCGCCAACACCTTGGCCAAATCCGCCCCCTACCCGCCCACCTGTGACAAGAAGGGCGCATCCCAGTGCGCCACCGGCACCGGCGGCGACAAGACCCCGACCCAGGTGACCGGCGGCAAGGGTTCGGGCGGTTCGTCCTCCGGGGGCGGGTCCGGCAACGGCACCGGCAACACCTCGACCGGCGGCAAGGGCGGTACGGGCGGTACCACCGGCGGCACGGGCGGCGGGGACGACGGCGGGACGTCGGCCGGCGGCACGAGCGCCTCGCCCTCGGTCGACCCTGACACCGGACAGGTGGTCACCAACGACGGCTCGGCCTCCGGCACCGTCGACGGCGGTGCCTACTCCCAGCCCGTCACCACCGCCAGCAGCATCGGCGGCGGCACGCGCCGCGCCCTGATGGTGCTCGCCGCGGTGCTGCTGCTGACGCTGACCGTGGCGCCGCCGCTGCTCACTTCGGTGCTCAACGCGAAGCGGAGGCGGTCGTGATCGCCCCTCGCATGCGCCGGCCCCTACTGCGGGCGCTCGTCGCCTGTGTCCTGGTGCTGAGCGGCGCGGCCGCGCCCGTCGTCTCCTCGCAGGCCGACACCGGGGCGAGCGGCTCCGCCGTGACCGTCTCCGGCACGGGGGAGTTCGCCGACCTGAAGGTGTCCGTCGACCAGACGGGGAACCTGGTCAACCAGGTCGTGAAGGTCACCTGGAAGGGCGGCAAGCCCACCGCCGACGACACCAAGTACCCCGCCGACTACCTCCAGATCATGCAGTGCTGGGGGGACGACGCCAAGGGGCCGAGCCCCGAGCAGTGCCAGTTCGGCGGCTCGGCCGACGGCGGTACCGGTGGCGGCGCGGGCGCGTGGACCAACACCCGTCAGCTCAGTTACGGGAACCTCAAGGACCCGGCGCAGACGCTGCCGCCTCCCCCCGAGCACAGCACCCTGTCGTTCATGCCGTTCCGCTCGGTCACGGGCGAGCGGCTGAACACGGGCAACACCAACGTCTACTTCGACTCGAACACCACCAACGAAGTGCCCTACGCCCGGACGGGCCCCAACGGCACCGGCGAGGTGTACTTCGAGGTGCAGACCGCGAGCGAGGCCCCCGGCCTCGGCTGCGGAGAGGTGCCCAAGGGCCGGACCAGCGCGCGCTCGTGCTGGCTCGTGGTGGTGCCCCGCGGCGAGACGGAGGTGGACGGCACCTCGTACCGGTCCCACACGGACGGCGTGCTGCAGTCCTCGCCGCTCTCGGCGACCAACTGGAAGCAGCGCATCGTCGTCCCCCTGCGCTTCGAGCGGACCGGCACCTTCTGCCCGATCGGGGCCGACGAGCGTCCCACCCTGGGGACGGAGATCGTGGGCGAGGCCGTCCGCCGCTGGCAGCCCACGCTGTGCCAGACCGGCGGCAAGACCATCTACGGCTATGCCCAGGTGACCGACGACACGGCCCGCGCCAAGCTGGTCTCCGGCAAGCCCGGCATGATCTTCGTCAACCGGGCGGCGACCGCCGACCAGGTGCCGTCGGACCAGAAGCCGGTCTACGCGCCGGTGACCCTGTCCGGGCTGACCATCGGCTTCTTCATCGAGAGCCGGGCGAAGAGCGACGCGCCCGACCCTGTCCAGGAAGCCAACGGCAGCCGCCTCGACTCGCTCAACCTCACCCCGCGCCTGGTGGCCAAGCTGCTCACCGAGTCCTACCAGGACGGGAACTCCCGCTTCGCCGAGAGCACCGCGAAGAACCCGTACAACCTCGGTTACGACCCGGAGTTCGTCAAGTACAACCCGAAGTACGCCGACCTGGTCTTTCCCGGTTACCTCGGCGACGCCATCGTGGCCCAGCCACTGGCGGACGCGACCTGGCAGCTGTGGGAGTGGATCGACAAGGACCCCGCCGCCCGGGAGTTCCTCGACGGCACCCCCGACAACGAGGGCAGCCACGGCGACCCGTCCTTCTCCGGGATGACGGTCAACCCGCACTACAAGGACATGGACCTGCCGCAGAGCAGCTTCCCGAAGAGCGACCCCTACTGCCAGGAGTTCACGGAGCTGCCGGACCACCCCAACCAGCCGCCCCTGTGCATCCAGGACAAGCACCCGTACGCCGCAGACCTGCACGCGGCCGCCCGGGCCGTGGCCCGCGGCGAGACCCTGTCCCGCGGCAACTGGGACCCGACCACCAAGCCGCCGGCCTACAAGAAGGACCCGCCGCTGGCCGCGGGCAAGCGCGCGATCCTGGCCGTGACCGACACGGCCACGGCACTGCGGTACGGGCTGGTGACGGCGAGCCTGCAGAACGCCTCCGGCGCCTTCGTCGCCCCGACCGACGCGTCCCTGCTGGCCGGAGAGAAGGCGATGAAGCCCAGCGGGGTGGCCGGCGTCATGGTGGCCGATCCCAGGGCCGCGGCCAAGGGCGCCTACCCGCTCACGCTCCTCAGCTACGCCGCCACCGTCCCCGAGAAGCTCAGCAAGCAGGAGGGCCGGGACTACGCCGCGCTGCTGCGGTACGCGGTCGGCAAGGGCCAGGCGCCCGGAGTGACCTCCGGCACCCTCCCGGACGGCTACGCCCCGCTTCCGGCGTCGCTGCGCGAGCAGACCGAGTCGGCCGCCGACGCCATCGCCTCCCGGTCGGGCCCCTCCGCGCCCGAAGAGGAGGAGGAAGAGGCCTCCGACGGCAGCGGTGGCGGCACGGGCGGTGGTGGCGGGCAGACCGTCGTCCCGCCGCCGGCCTCCACCCCGCCCCCGTCGGCCTCGCCGAGCACCCAGGCGTCCACGTCGCCGCCGGTCCCCGTGGCCGCCGAGGGCCCGTTGTCCCGTACGCCCGAGTGGGTGCTGGGCGCCGTGCGCTACGTCCTCCTGATCGCCCTGGTCGCCGGGCTCGTCGCGGCCGTCTGCGGCCCCCTGCTGCCGAGGGTGGCGCCGCGGCTCGCGGCAGGCATCCAGACCTGGCGCGCCAAGGGCACGGCCGGTCGAGAGCCGAGGGGGTGATGCCCGAACCCGAGACCACGACAGGTCCGCGCCAACGAACTGTCTGAAACAACCGTGCCGGGCACCACCCCGGCGCAAGCCTATCCGAGAGGTAAACGCAAGTGAACATACGCAAGTTCGCGGTGGCCGCCGTCGGCGTCGCCGGTCTGCTCACCGGTACCGTCTGCGCCAGCGTCGCCGTCGCCGACCCTTCCGGCGCCCCGGCCTTCCGCCAGCTGTCCGGTGTGGGTTCCGACACCACCCAGGACGTCATGAACGGCATGGCCCAGTCGATCACGATCGGCGGCCAGAAGGTGATCGGCTCCTACGACGCCACCGGTTCGGCGAAGATCACCACCAAGAGCGGCACGACCTGCACCATCGACCGCCCGAACGGCTCGGGTGCCGGCCGCAACGCGCTGGTCGCCTCCCTGCAGGCGAATGACAACTGCCTCGACTTCGCCCGTTCCTCCAGCCTCAGCCTGGGCGCCGTCGACCCGGACCTCACCTACGTCCCGTTCGCCGTGGACGGCGTGACCTACGCGATCACCGGCTCCAGCCAGATCCCGCGCAAGCTCACGCTGAACGACCTCAAGCAGATCTACACCTGCAACAAGGACTACGTGGGCACCGCCCCCAACTTCACCATGACCGCCTACCTCCCGCAGGCGGGCTCCGGCACGCGCAGCTTCTGGGAGTCCACCGTCGGCATCTCGGACACCGACGTGAAGAACGGCGTCTACCCCTGCATCAAGGACGTCAAGGGCGGCAACCCGGTGCAGGAGCACGACGGCCGCATCCTCGACGACAAGTCGATCGTGCCGTTCTCCATCGCCCAGTACAGCTCGCAGGCCACGCAGACCATCGCCGACCTGCGCGGCAAGGCGGTCCTCGGCACCATCGACGGCGTCGCGCCGACCGTGCTGAACAGCAACTTCGGTGTCAAGCGCGACGTCTACAACGTGATCCCGACCAGCAAGGTCGGCACGGCGCCGTGGAGCACGGTCTTCGTCGGCTCGAACTCGCTGATCTGCCAGAAGACCGACGTGATCAACACCTACGGCTTCGCGGCCAACGCCAACTGCGGCGACACCAGCAAGCAGACCCCCTGATACACGCCCTGTTGCTTCCGTCACTTTCGCACACTCCGAAAAGGGAGAGCACGACAGTGTTCAAGAACAAGCTCTCGCGGGCCATGGCGGGCGGGCTCGCGAGCCTGGTCGCCGCCTGCGCGGCGGGCCTGATCGCGGCCCCGGCCGCGCACGCCGCCGAGATCGGCGGCCTGACCTTCAGCCCGGCCACCGGCACCGACACCACGGGTATCGCGCTGACCACGTCGGACGTCTGTCCCGACGAGGCGACCAACGTCATCGTGTCCGTGACCGGTTCGGGCTTCCCGGCCGAGGGCCAGACCGTCGTCGGCAACGCGTCGAAGGACATCTACCCGATCTCCGGCGACGGCGGGATGATCGTCCCGCTGACGCAGACCATGCGCGACTACGCCAAGGACGCCGGCTTCAACGAGCTGAAGGGCGAGTACGCCTTCAAGGTCACCTGCCGGCTGGCCTTCGGCTCCTCGAACTTCGGCGACTTCACCGGCTCGATCTGGTTCACGTCCAACGAGACGTACCAGAACACCGACCCGAGCGTGAAGATCGACACCACCACCGCCCTCGCGGTGTCCCCGGCCAGCCCGGTCACCCAGGGCGAGACCGTGACGCTGACCGCCAACGTGACCCCGGCGGCCGCCGAGGGCAAGGTGCAGTTCAAGGACAACGGCACCGCGCTCGGTTCCCCGGTCGCCGTCTCCGCCGGCACCGCGGTCCTCACCACGAACGCCCTGGCCGCGGGCGACCACGACCTGACCGCCGAGTTCGCCCCGACCGGCGCCGCGTACAACCCGTCCGCCTCCTCCGCGGTGGCGTACAAGGTGAACGCCCCGCAGGCGACGGCGACGACGACCTCGCTGGCCATCTCGCCGTCCGCCACCACGCCGCAGTTCAGCCCGGTCACCATGAACGCCACGGTCACCCCCGCCGCTGCGGCGGGTTCCGTGAAGTTCCAGGACACCGTGGGCGGCACCACCACCACGCTGGCCACCGTCCCCGTCTCGGGCGGCCAGGCCTCCTTCACCACCAGCAGCCTGGCGAAGGGCGAGCACAGCTTCTCCGCGGCCTTCGTCCCGGCGAACAGCGGGGCCTACACCGGTTCCGACTCCGGCGCGGTCCCGTACCTGATCGGTGACTTCGCGGGCGTCTCCGCCTCGCAGGACATCACCACGACCGTCGAGTCCGGCGCCCTGGTCATCAGCGTTGACAACCCGCACGTCACGCTGCCGTCGCCGGTGCTGAACGCCGACGGCGACCTGCTGACCACCGCGGGCGACATCAACACCGTCACCCTCACCGACACCCGCGCCGGCAACCCCGGCTGGAGCGTCAGCGGCCAGGTGACCGACTTCTCCGACGGCGGCACGCACGCCATCAACGGCCAGAACCTGGGCTGGACGCCGAACGTGGTCGACCACGCCCCGGCGCAGACCGTCACCGCCGGCTCCGCGGTCTCCGCGGCGCAGGGTGTCGCCTCCGGCGACGCCGGCCAGGGCGGTCTGAAGTCCTCCCGTTCCCTGGCCACCGGTACCGGCCTTGGTACCGCGCACCTGGGTGCGGACCTCGCTCTGAACGTGCCGACCTCGACCGTGGCCGGCACCTACACCGCGACCCTCACCCTGACGGCCATCTGAGCCGGCGGACGGCCTGAGGGGCGCTGACGCCCCCGGGGCCGGTCCGGGCCGGGACGGGCAGCGATGCCCGTCCCGGTTCCCGGGTCCGGCCCGTCCGCACGACCCGGCAAGTACGCCCCGCACCACCTTGTCCCACCCGCGCCCGATCGGACGACCTGACATGATCACACGATCAGCCCGCCGTATCGCCGCCGTCCTGGCCGCCTGCGTCCTCGCCGTACTACCGGCCGCCGAAACGGCGTCGGCCGCCGCCCCGCAGGCCGCCGCCTCCCACACGGCCTCCGCACGACCAGGCGCGGGCCCGAACGGGCGCACCACCTTCGGCGTCCAGCCGTCCTCGGCCGACAAGCCGGACGGCCGGCCCAACTACTCCTACGGCGTGACCCCGGGTGCCGTCATCCGGGACCACATCGCCATCTGGAACTACAGCGCCAAGCCCCTGACGCTGAGCGTCTACGCCGCCGACGCCATCAACTCCGCGGAGGGCGGCTTCGACCTGCTCCCGCGGGCCACCAAGTCCAGCGACGGCGGCACCTGGATCAAGCTCGGCAGGTCCAGGGTGACCGTGGCCGCCCGTTCCCGCGTCATCGTCCCGTTCACGCTGACCGTGCCGCGCACGGTGACCCCCGGCGACCACCCCGCCGGCATCGTCGCCTCGCTGTCCGCGATGCGCACCGGCGCCAAGGGCGACCGGGTCCAGGTCGACCAGCGCGTCGGCGCCCGGATGTACCTGCGGGTGGCCGGCCAGCTCAGGCCGCTGCTCTCCGTCGAGGACCTGCGCACCGACTACCACGGCACCGCCAACCCCTTCGGGACCGGCACCGCCACGGTGTCCTACACCGTGCGCAACACCGGCAACGTCCGGCTGGCCGCCGAGCAGACGGTCCGCGTCCACGACGCGTTCGGCGGCATCGCCACGGTGAAGGGCTCGCGCGACCTCGCCGAGATCCTCCCGGGCAACGCGCTGAGGATCAGCGTCACGGCCACCGGCGTCCTGCCCACGGTGCGCGACACCACCACCGTCTCGGTCGACGCGGTCTCCGTGCGCGGCGACGTCGCGATCCCCGACCTGCCGAGCCTGACGCGTTCCCAGGGCTTCTGGGCGGTGCCGTGGTCCCTGCTCGCCGTCCTGGCGGTGGTCGTCGCGGTGGCCGTCGTGTGGTGGGTCCGCCGCAGGCGCCACCGCCGCGGACCGCGTCAGGGCGCCGCCCGCACCGCCACGACCGCGCCGAAGAAGCCGGCCCCCGCCTCGCGCGCCTCCGCTCCCGTCGCCATGGTGCTGGCCGCCCTCTCGCTGTGGGCGGCCGCTCCCGCCGCCCACGCCGCGGCGCCCGGCGGCCTCACCGTCGCGCCGCAGCACGGCAGTGCCACCGAGCCCATCACCCTGACCGCCGCCGGGCCCTGTCCCGACGGGACGCGGAACGTCATCGCCTGGGTCAAGGGCGCCGGATTCCCCCGTGACGGCAAGGTCGTCGTCGGCAACTCCGAGATCGGCACCTACCCGGCGGCACCGGGCGGCGGACGGGTGATCCCGCTGACCTACACGATGCAGGACTACGCCCTCGACGCCGGCTTCAGCACCCTGCGCGGCACCTACACCTTCACCGTCAGCTGCCTTGAGGCCCCCTTCGGCCTCAAGAGCCTGCGGGACTTCAGCGGTTCGCTCCGCTTCACCTCCAGGACCTCCTACACGGACGGCACCCGGGCCACCCCCGAGAAGCCCGCGGCCGGATCCTCCGCCCAGCCGGGCGGCACGGCGGGGCAGGGGCAGCCGTCCACTCCTGACGGGTCCGGCCCGTCGGCCCCGGCCGGCGGCGAGGGCACCGTGCCCTCCGGCGCGCCCGGCCAGGGCGGAGTCACCGGGGTCGTGAACGCCGCCTCGGCCGACCCGGCCGGCGACGCGTACGGCTCCCTCGCGGCCTGGTCGCTCGGCGGCTTCGCGGTCGCCTTCCTGGTGCTCCTGACGGGAGCCGCCCAGTGGGTGCGGGGGCGCAGGGGGCGTGCCGCGCGAGCGGGCACGTCCGGCTGAGCACCCGTCACCCACGTCCATCACAAGCAATGAGGAGAAAGACAGTGTCGTTCACACGCCTGCACCGCTCGACCGCGGCCGCGCTCGGCTCGCTCGTCCTGGCCGGAGGGGCGGTGGGCATCATGGCCGCGACCTCCGCGCACGCGGACACCATCGGCACGCTGAAGATGAACCCGGCCACCGGCACGGACACCAGCGGGATGGACTTCACCACCTCGGCCATGTGCCCTGCCGAGGCGACCCACGTCATCGTGTCCGTCACCGGTTCGGGCTTCCCCGAGGAGGGCATGAACCTCGTCGGCAACGCGTCCAAGGAGATCTACGCCGAGACCGAGGGCGGCTTCCGCGTTCCGCTGACGCAGACCATGCGCGACTACGCCAAGGACGCGGGCTTCGACGAGCTCGAGGGCCGCTACGAGTTCACGGTCACCTGCCGCTTGGCGTTCGGCGAGACCACGTACGGCGACTTCAAGGGCTCGGTCTGGTTCACCACCAACACCACCTACCAGGACACCGACCCCGCGGCCGGCACCCCGACGCCCACCCCGACGAACACCACCACGCCGAGCGGCACCCCCACTCCGACGTCGGACCCGACCGACACCGGCGAGCCCACGGACACCAGTGAGCCCACCGACACTGGTGAGCCCACGGACACCGGTGAGCCCACCGACACCACCGGCGGCGACACGACCGGTGGCGACACGACCGACGGCGGCTCGGAGGGCATCTCCACCGAGGTCGACGGCGGTGCCTCGGGCGACGACGGCGGCTCGCTGGCGGCCACCGGTGCCGACGCCGGCTGGCTCGCCGCGGTGGCGGCCGCCCTGGTCGCCGGCGGCACCGTCGCCGTCCGCCAGGCCCGCCGCCGCGGTCTGCTGTCCTTCGCCGACACCCCGAACGACTGAGACGGCGGGAGACGACCAATGAAGATCACGACCATGCGCCGGCGACTGTCGTTCGTCCTCGCCTCGGCGATCGCCGCGGGCGGCATCGCCGTCGCCGCCGCCGGGACGGCCAGGGCCGAGGTCATCGGCTCCATGGAGGTCGCCCCGGCCACCGGCACGGACCTCTCCGGGATATCGATGACCACCTCGGCGCCGTGCCCAGAGGAGGCGACCAACCTCATCGTCAAGGTCAGGGGCGCGGGCTTCCCGGCCGAGGGCCAGAACGTGGTGGGCAACTCGGACATCGCCATCTACCCGGCGGCGCCCGGGGGCGGCTTCTCCGTCCCCCTGATGCAGACGATGCGGGACTACGCCAAGGACGCCGGCTTCGACGAGCTGAAGGGCCGTTACGACTTCACCCTGACCTGCCGCAAGGCCTTCGGGGCGGACACCTACGGCGACTTCACCACCGCCATCTGGTTCACCTCCAACACCGCCTACCAGAGCACCCCGCCCCCCACCCAGGCCGCCACCACGACCACCCTCGCCGCCACCCCGGCGAGCCCGGTGGTCCAGGGCACCGCGGTGAAGCTCACCGCGACGGTGGCTCCGGCGGCGGCCGGCGGCTCGGTCCGCTTCCTGGACGGCGCGACCGCGATCGGCTCCCCGGTCACGGTGTCGAACGGCACGGCCTCGCTGACCACCACCGCCCTGGGCGTCGGCACCCACGCGCTGACCGCGGCGTTCACCCCGGCCGACGCGGCGGCGTACAAGCCGTCGGCCTCGGCGGCCCTGCCGTACACCGTCAAGGTCAAGCCCCCGGTGGTCGTCACGGCCGCGAAGGTGACCGGCACCGTCAAGGTCGCCTCGAAGGTGACCTGCTCCGCCACGTTCAGCGGGGCGACCTCCTACGCGTACGCCTGGCTGCGCGACAACAAGGTCGTCAGCGGCGCCACCGCCAAGACCCGGGGTCTGACCTCGACCGACTACAAGCACAAGGTGTCCTGCCGGGTCACCGCGAAGAACAGCACCGGCAGCACCGCGGCGACCAGCCCCGCGGTGACCGTGGGCGTCGGCCCGGCGCTGAAGAACACCAAGCTGCCGACCATCAGCGGCACCGCCAAGGTCGGCAAGCGGCTCACCGCCAAGGCCGGCAGCTGGAGCCCCTCCGCCACGTCCTACGGCTACGAGTGGCGGCGCGACGGCAAGGTGATCCGCGGCGCCACGCACTCCACGTACACGCTCACCAAGGCCGACCGCGGGCACCGCGTCGCGCTCAGGATCACCGCGAAGCGGTCCGCCTACACCAACGGCGGCGCCACCTCCAAGTCGGTGAAGGTCGGATGACCCCACTCGGCACGCCGGTCCGGGTGGCCCCCGGCCCCGTCCGGCCCGCCCCCTCGGGGAACGGGCCGGCGGACCCCACCCCGCCGCCGGGGCCGGCGGCCGGCCGGACGCGCACCGCGCGTCCGGCCGGCCCCGGCCTGCGGGTCGCCGGGGCGGCCCTGAGCATCCTGGCGGCCCTGCTGCTCGGCTTCGTCGTGGACGTGGGCCTGCTCGGCCAGGTCCGCCACGCCCGCGACCAGCAGGTGGACTACGCGAGCCTGCGCGGCGACCTCGCCAACGGGGTGGCGCCCGTGGGCGGGTCCGGCGACGGCATCAAGCCGCTGGTCTCCGGCACCCCCGTGGCGGTGCTCTCCGTCCCGGGGCTCGGGCTGCGCGAGGTCGTCGGCGAGGGCAGCACCTCGGAGGTCCTGGCCCGGGGCCCGGGCCACCGCCGCGACACCCCGCTGCCCGGCCAGGCCGGCGTCAGCGTCATCATGGGGCGCCAGGCCACCTACGGGGGCCCCTTCCGGCACCTCGGCGGCCTCCACCCGGGCGAGCAGTTCACCGTGACCACCGGCCAGGGCGTGCACCGCTACCGCGTCGTCGCGGTGCGCAGCGCCGGTGACCCCCAGCCCGCGCCGCCCGCGGCCGGCAAGGGGCGCCTGACGCTGATCACCGCGGAGGGCACCGCCTTCATGCCGCGCGGCATCCTGCGGGTGGACGCCGACCTGATGTCCGACGTCCAGCCCGCCTCCGCCCCCTCCGTTCCCGCGGGCGCGCTGCCCCCGGAGGAGGGCGCGATGGCCGTCCAGGAGTCCGCCTGGCTGCCCGTCGTCCTGTGGGGCCAGGGCCTGCTCCTCGCCGCCGCCGGGCTCGCCTGGGCGCACGCCCGCTGGGGACGGCGGCACGCCTGGGTCGTCGGCGTCCCCGTGCTCGGCCTGCTCGGCCTCCTCGTCGCGGACCACGCGGCCATGCTCCTGCCCAACCTGATGTGAGGACCCGTTCGTGACCGAGACCACCATCCCGCTCCCGCCGATCACGGAGGACGCCGGCACCGGCGCCACCCTGGAAGCCCGCCGCATCTCGTGCTGGTTCGGCGACCACAAGGTGCTCGAGCGGGTCTCCCTGACCATGCCCGCCGGGCAGGTCACCGCCCTCATCGGGCCCTCGGGCTGCGGCAAGTCCACCTTCCTGCGGACCCTGAACCGGATGCACGAACTCGTGCCGTCCGCCTCCCTGGCGGGCGAGGTCCTGCTCGACGGCGAGGACATCTACGCCCGCGGGCGCCGCCTGACCGAGGCCCGGCGCCGCATCGGCATGGTCTTCCAGAAGCCCAACCCCTTCCCGGCGATGTCGATCTACGACAACGTCACTGCGGGACTCAAGCTCACCGGGCAGCGGGTCCGCGAGTCCTCGAAGGACGCCCTCGTCGAGGAGTGCCTGACCAAGGCCGGCCTCTGGAAGGAGGTCCGGGCGCGGCTGCGCCAGCCCGGCGGCGCCCTCTCCGGAGGCCAGCAGCAACGCCTGTGCATCGCCCGTTCGCTGGCCGTACGGCCCAAGGTGCTGCTCATGGACGAGCCCTGCTCGGCGCTGGACCCCACCTCGACCCGGCGCATCGAGGAGACGATCCGCGAACTCGCCCACGAGGTGACGATCGTGATCGTCACCCACAACATGCAGCAGGCCGCCCGCGTCTCGGACCAGTGCGCCTTCTTCCTCGCGGAACAGGGCACCCCCGGCGGCATCGTGGAGCACGGCCCCACCACCGCCATGTTCGGCAACCCGACCGATCCCCGGACGGCCGACTACGTGGAGGGCCGGTTCGGGTAAGGGGTGGCCATGGCTTCTCACACGTCCCTCTCGCAGCCGCGGCCGGTCCGCGGGGTCCTCGCCGTCGTCGGCTCGGCCGCCGACGGCGTCGAGACCCTGCGCGAGGGCCTCGTCCTGCCCGCGATCGCCCGCGGCTGGCGCGTCGCCGTCACGCTCACCCCGACCGCCGCACGCTGGCTGCGGGAACGGGACGAGATCGGGCGGCTGCGCGATGTGACGGGCCTGCCCGTACGCGACCGGTCGCGGCTCCCCGGCGAGCCGCGGCCCCATCCGGCCGCGGACTGCTGCGTGCTGGCCCCGGCGGGCGCCAACACCCTGGCCAAGCTCGCCCTCGGCATCGCCGACAACCAGGCCCTGACGCTGCTCGCCGAGGTCCTCGGCACCCCGCACGTGCCCCTCGTGGCCGTCCCGGCCGTCACCGCGGCCCACACCCGGCACCCCGCATGGCCCCGCCATCTGGCCACCCTCCGCGAGGCAGGCGTCCACGTCCTCCACGACCCGGACGCGCGGCCCCTGCCGGAACCGGGCGAGGAGTCCGACGGACGCGGCCTTCCCTGGGCTCATGTCCTGGACGCGGTGGACCGCCTCACGCGATGAGGGGATGCCCGCGCCTGATGGCAGGGGCGTAGGCCGGGGCACGGCGCACGGCATGGCCCCCGCGGTGAGAAGGCACGGGTGCGGTGCCGGCAGACCTGCCGGCCCGCGTGCCGTCGGCCCCTGTCAGGGGTATCGGGACCCGCGCGCCCGCGGGAGGCGGCTCGCCCTCGGCCGCAGGCCGCCCACCGCCGAAGCGACGCCTAAGCGGGGTCCTGGACGTCCTCGAGCAGGACGGTCTCGTCCTCCCCGAAGTCCGGGGCCTGGAAGGGGTTCGTCGCCGGAGGCGGCGACGCCGCGGTCGCAAAGCGGGGCTGCCCGTCCGGGGCGGAGAACAGTGACGTCTGGTCGATGAGAGGTTTCCCTTTCGTTACAGGTCCCTGGAGGGGCCTGGCGTGCCGTGACCCGGCACAGCGGTCCTACAGCTTGGTCATCTTGGCGTACGGACTCGGGATCCGCACTTGGGCCGAGCCGAAATCGACGAGCGCCGCGACTCCGTCGTCGACGCCGATCACCCGGCCGAGACCGTAGATGTCGTGTGTGACCTGGTCACCGACGGCGAAGTGCTTGGGAGCCGGCGTGGCCGGGGCCTTGAAGGGGCTGGTAGGCAAGTGACGCTTCGGTGCAGCAGGCTTTGTCATCGTCCCCAGTATGCACCCATGAAATGGCCGGGTGGCCGACTCCCCGGGACGGGAGCAGCTGATCGTCGGACTTCAGTCCGACAGGTGCCTGGCCTGCCCGCCGGCGGGCAGACGGGCGGGTCAGCCGCGAAGGAGGCGGAACGGCCCGTACCCTTCATTGTGTCTACGGCGTCACATAGCGGGCGCCAAACACTGGAGGCCATACCCCGTGCTGATTGCACAGCGTCCGTCACTGACCGAAGAGGTCGTCGACGAGTTCCGTTCCCGGTTCGTGATCGAGCCGCTGGAGCCGGGCTTCGGCTACACCCTCGGCAATTCGCTCCGCCGCACGCTCCTCTCCTCGATTCCGGGTGCCGCTGTCACCTCGGTCCGGATCGACGGTGTCCTGCACGAGTTCACGACCGTGCCGGGCGTCAAGGAGGACGTCACCGACCTCATCCTGAACATCAAGTCCCTGGTCGTCTCCTCGGAGCACGACGAGCCGGTCGTGATGTACCTGCGCAAGCAGGGTCCGGGTGTGGTCACCGCCGCCGACATCGCGCCCCCGGCCGGTGTCGAGGTGCACAACCCCGATCTGGTGCTGGCCACCCTGAACGGCAAGGGCAAGCTGGAGATGGAGCTGACCGTCGAGCGCGGTCGCGGCTACGTCTCGGCCGTGCAGAACAAGCAGCAGGGGCAGGAGATCGGCCGTATCCCGGTC
>NZ_FZOF01000006.1 GCF_900188405.1 Actinacidiphila glaucinigra
CGGGGGTGGTGCCGGTGCCGTCCTCGACGTACAGGTGGATCCCGCAGGCCTCGGCCGCGGCCCGGCGTACCGCCTCCAACGGAAGTTCCAGGCCCCGTGACAGACCCTCCAGCGTGGACTGCTGCGGCATCCGGGCCACCCGCGCGGTCGTCGCCAGGTGATGCACCGTCGACCGCGGGACACCACCGCGCCGCGCCACCTCACCGTACGACCAGCCCCGCTGCTCCAGCCGGCGCTTGATCAGTTCCTGCAGTGCGTTCACCACGGGATGGATTCTTCCTGCTAGCACGTCGGTTGACCCGTCCGAGTGAGGTCGAGTCTACAGCGGGCCCACCCACCCGACCCGGACCCACACCCCCCCACCTGCACCTTCACCCCGGTGTGCCACGCCGTACGGAGCGAACTGCCGCGAAATGCTTGCCGCGGGGCGGGCCAGGGGCTAGCGTCCAATGTCATCAGACAACTCGTCCGATGACTATGGACGACGCGGCGCGGACCCGCTTCCGCCCACCCGCCCCACCGGGCTCCCCCGCGAAGGCGGTCCGCATCCCGGAATCCCGGCGGCGATTCCGCGCTCCCCCGGGCGGTTTTGTCCGGCGTCGCCAAAACTGCCCTCCCTTCTCCGAATCCCGTACCTTCAACGCTCCGGGACGCGGCGCGTCACGCCCGGCGCCGGTCACGTCGGACGGAATCTAGAGGTGATCAACGCCCCCGAAACCCGGTTGCCCAAAACTGGCCGCTTTTGCCCCATCCGATCAAGTGATTCAACGTCATGGGCATTGCTCTCAGCACATGCCGACAGCAGATATATGCATGCTGCCTCGGCTCCCCCGGCCGGACCGCCGTCCGCACGCTGATCACTTGCAGCAGAACCCGGGAGTGGTATGTGCGACGAATTCTGCGGGCCCGCCCTCGCGGCATGGCTCGCCCGAGGAGCCGACGGGACAAGGCGCCGCCTCGACGAGTGGGCGCGTGCCAGGAACGGGGTGGCGCTGCTGCCGGTCGGCCACCGGTGGGACGCCGTCAGGATCCCCGAACGGCCCGGCCACCAGGTCCTCGCACGGCTGCGGGACAGCGCCGCGCCCGTCGGGCCCGCCATGTGGGACCGGCGCTGCGGCTTCCTGTACTTCCTGGTGCCGCCCCGTGCCGGGGACGTCTGGTCCCCGCTCGGGCTGCGCTTCCTGACCCGCGGCGGATGGCTGGCCGCCGCCGACCCGCGGCAGCCCGCCCGGCACCCTGCCCTGTGGCTCTGCTCCGGGGGCGACGCCGAACTCACCGGCCCGGCATATCTCTACCTCGCCTGCCTGGAGGTGCTGACCGCCGGCGCCCGCCCCCTGCCGCGGGTGTCCGCGCCCCTGTGAGCCGGCCGCCAGCCGTTCACGTCCGCAGCGCCCGCCCGCCGCGCACGGCGCCCACCGCCCGTGCGGTGCGCACCATCCGGCGCACGGCGGGGTGGCGGCGCAGGGCCCCGGCACGGACCGGGCTGCCCCCGGGCAGCCGCAGGCTGGTGAGCCGGCGCCGCTTGAAGTACTGCGGGTGGCGCGGCAGATGACGGCGGAGCCACTCCTCGGCCTCCGGGCGCAGCGCCGGGTGGAGACGGGCCTGCATGCAGTACCCCACGGTCCGCAGCAGCGGGGCCAGGGTCGCCTCCACCACCTCGACGGTCAGGGCCGGCGCACGGCCGAGGAGCCCGGTGTCCCGCTCCAGGTCGGGAAGGGCGGCGTCGACGAGGGTGAGCGGAACGCGGTCCGCGTTCTCGTACGGGGCCATCCGCTCCAGCAGCCGTCCGGTGCCGACGCGGGCGGCGGGGATGCCGTGCAGGGCCGCGGCGGTGACCAGGGCGGCCGAGGAGCAGCCGACGACCAGCGCGGGACGGAACCGCGTCAGGAGCGCCTCGGCGGCGACGGGGCCCTCCAGGACCGCCAGTTCCACGCCGAGTTCGGCGGCGGTCCGGCCCAGCGAGTGCGCCAGGTCCCGGGGCGCGCCGGGGCCGGGGGCGTACAGCAGCGAGGTGTGACCCGCCGCGACCGCGCCGCGGAGCATGCGCGCGTGGAGCCCGGCCTCCTCGCGTTCGTCCACGAGGCCGCTCGCGCTCAGGTGCTCGCCGAGCAGGAGGGCGGTGTGCCGTTCCGGAACCGGCGGGACGAGATCCGCGTCCGCCATCCCCTCCAGCGTGCGCAGCAGGACGTCCCCGGGGACGGCGACGGGCTCGACCGCGTGCTCGGCGAGCAGCATCGGGCGCAGCCCCGGCAGCAGGTCGACATGGAGCAGCCGCACGATGCGGCAGCTCAGGCCCGCGGGCAGCCGGTCGGCGGTGGGGCCGTAGCCCGTCAGACCGGCGGCGTACACATGGACCGGGCTCTCGGCGAAGATCTCGGCGACCGAGCGGGCCGGCGGGGAGTGCGGCGCCTCGCAGACGAGCTCCACGGGGCCGTCGCCCAGGTCCCAGGCGAGCCGCAGCGCCCGCTCCCACAGGGTGAGGTCCTCCTCGCGGGGCGCCCAGTCCGCCGGATGGTGCGGGGCGATGGCGGCGTTCCAGGAGCGCACGGCGTCGAAATCGGGGCGCAGGGCCGCGAAGCCAGGCGTGCGGTCGAGGGGTGTGGCGAGCTCGGGGACGGCCGAGACGTCGCTCACCACGAGAAGACGGCGGCGGCCCTCACGGGGTCCGAACAACCCCGCCCGGATGGCCGCCGTGACGGTCGCCGCCGCGTACAAGGTGGCGGCGAAGAAGATCTGGGTCATCGACTCGTCCTTCGTGTCACCGCGCGCCCGGCGCGGCTTCCGGTCCGGGGCGCGGCGCTGCCGCTCGGCCATCAGCATCACCGACCGGCTCCCGCCGGTCCAAGCCACGGCGCCGGATGTCACCGGTCCGAGTGAGCGGGGGCCCGGAACGACCCGCAGCGCGTGCGCCGGAAAAAACTTCCGCCGACGTGTCGATCCGCGCGCCGCCCGTTCGACGCGTAGGCAGGAGCGGGGAGGATCCCCTCCGGTACACGAAGAAGGAGAACGCGATGCGTTTCATGTCCCTGATCCGGATCAACGAGGACAACGTTCCCGAGGGCGGTCCCGACGAACGGCTGATGGAGGAGATGGGCACGCTCATCGAGGAGATGTCCAAGGCCGGGGTGCTGCTGGACACGGCCGGTCTGCGGCACACCTCCGAGGGGACGCGGCTGCACTGGGACCACGGGAAGCTGTCCGTCGTCGACGGGCCCTTCACCGAGTCCAAGGAGTTCATCGGCGGCTACGCGATCATCCAGGCGAAGTCGAAGGAGGAGGCCGTCGAGTGGACCAAGCGCTTCCTGCAGATCCACGGCGACGCCTGGGAGATCACCTGCGAGCTGCGGCAGGTCGAGGAGGCCCCGGAGCTCTCCTGAGCGCCGCCGCCGGCCGCCGGTTGCCCTCGCCGGGAGCGGCTGCTCTGATGGGTGGCTGTGACGGCTTCGGCTCCCGCTTCAGGCACCGATGACGCCCGCCGCGCGATCGAGGCGGTGTGGCGGATCGAGTCGGCCCGGGTGATCGCCGGTGTCGCGCGGATCGTGCGCGACATCGGCGTCGCCGAGGAACTCGCCCAGGACGCCCTGGTCGCCGCGCTGGAGCAGTGGCCGGTGGCCGGCGTCCCGGACAACCCGGGCGCCTGGCTGACGGCCACGGCGAAGCACCGCGCGATCGACCTCGTCCGCCGCAAGGAGGTCTTCGCGCGCAAGCTCCGGGAACTGGGCCACACCCTGGAGGAGGACGGGGCGTACGAGCCGGACTTCGCGGCGGCGGAGGCCGCCGCCGACGGCGACATCGAGGACGACCTGCTGCGGCTGGTCTTCACCGCCTGCCACCCGGTGCTGTCCACCGAGGCCCGCGTGGCGCTCACGCTGCGACTGCTCGGCGGTCTGACGACCCCCGAGATCGCGCGCGCCTTCCTGGTCCCGGAGGCGACCGTCGCCCAGCGCATCGTGCGGGCGAAGCGGACGCTGGCGAAGGCGGACGTGCCCTTCGAGCAGCCGCACGGGCCCGAGCGCGTCGAGCGGCTCTCCTCCGTCCTGGAGGTCATCTACCTGGTCTTCAACGAGGGCTACTCGGCGACCGCGGGCGACGACTGGATGCGCCCGGCCTTGTGCGAGGACGCGCTGCGCCTGGCCAGGGTGCTGGCGGGGCTGATGCCCAAGGAGCCCGAGGCGCACGGCCTGGCCGCGCTGCTGGAGATCCAGGCCTCGCGTTCCGCGGCCCGTACCGGCCCCGACGGGCAGCCCGTCCTGCTGGCCGACCAGGACCGGCGGCGCTGGGACCAGCTGCTGATCCGGCGCGGTTTCGCCGCCCTGGCCCGCGCCGAGGCGGCGGGCGGTCCGCCGGGCCCGTACACGCTGCAGGCCGCCATCGCCGCCTGCCACGCCCACGCCCTGCACTCGCGGGACACGGACTGGCGGCGGATCGCGGAGCTGTACGCGGCCCTGGCGCGGCGCACGCCGACCCCCGTGGTGGAACTCAACCGGGCGGTCGCGGTCACCATGGCGTACGGGCCGCGGGAAGGACTCGCGCTCGTGGACCGGCTCATCGACGAGCCGGCGCTGCGCGGTTACCACCTGCTGCCGAGCGTCCGCGGTGATCTGCTGGAGCGCCTCGGCCGGCACGCCGAGGCCCGCGAGGAGTTCCTGCGCGCCGCCTCCCTGACCCGCAACGAGCGCGAACGGGCCCTGCTGGTCGAACGCGCCGCCCGGGCGAGCCTTGCGGCCAAAGGCCGCTAGGCCGTCTCGTGACATGCCCTCCCCCCACCTTCGGCCGGGGGAGTTGTCGAATCGTCCGAGTCAGCCCACTGAGAGGACGACTCTCCGCCTCGCGACGCACCGCACCCGGGGGCACCTCCCAGCGTCGGCTGGGGCAGCCCCTGTTGACGACCCGGCCTAGGGGGTCGGCGGCCGGGCTCCGGACGACGGGCGGCGGGCGCGGCCACCGGTGCTGTCGATGGCCTCGACGACGGGATGGCGGTGGGCCTGGGGCCCGCGCAGGGCGTGCAGCATCACGAACATCATCAGCGGGCCGAACAGGGCCACGGCAAGGATGAAGATCGCGCCGATCGGCACGCCCAGCCCGACCGCGACCACCACCGCCGCCGCCGCGACGAGCCCGAGAAGCCCGTAGTGGCGGCCGGTCACCCTCGTCCTGTCCATCGCGGCCTCCCGCGGTCTCGCCGACGGCCCGCTTCTCATCGTACGGCGGCAGCCGCACGCCGCATCCGCACACCAACGCCCCCTGCCCGCGGCCCGGGTGACGGACGGGCCCGCGGCGACGGCGCGCGCCCCCCGAAGTCACGCGCGGACCACCGCGCGCCCTCACCGAGGGCCGCCGGGCGGGTGGACATACATCCCGCTCATGGGATCATCCTGCGGTGCGCCGCCCGCGGCGCGGCGGGAACCGCGGCCCGCGCGCGGGGCGTCGCCACATGCGGCCGCCGCGTCACCGGAGTCCGGAGCGTCCCTCCGCACGGTCCCCGCCCCACGCGTACGACCGCGCGCAGGACACCCATCGTCGTCGACACACCCGAGAGGGGCAGGGCATGACCGGAACGGCGAGCCGCTACCTCTACCTCACCCGGCACGCCGAGGCGCTGCCGGACCAGAGCGGCCTCACGGAGAACGGCTTCCGGCAGGCCGGACTCCTCGGCGAGCGGCTGCGCGGCTCCCCGATCTCCTCCGTCCACCACGGTCCGCTGCCCGGGGCCGCCCGATCCGCGGCGCTGATCGGCGAGCGGCTGGGAAGCGGGGTGCCCGTGACGGCCGACGATCTCGCGGGGGACTACCCGCCGTACTTCCCCGCGGAGTCCGAGCTGCCGCCGGACAGCGCGTACTACCTCTCCCGCTTCCTCGACCACTTCTCCCCCGAGGAGCGCGCCTGGGGTCCCCAACTGGCCGCCGGGGCGCTGACCCGGTTCGCCGGGCCGATGGCGGCGGGCAAGGCGGCACACGAGCTGCTCGTGACGGGCAACTTCCTGATCGGCTGGCTGGTGTCGGCGGCCCTGGACGCACCCCGCTGGCGCTGGCTCAGCCAGAACCACGCCCACGCCGCCCTGACGGTGATCCGCTACACGCCCGGCCGCCCGAACTCGGTGCTGCTCCTCAACGACATGCGGCACCTCCCCGAGGAACTGCGCTGGACCGGTTTCCCGGCCGAGCTGCACTTCTGAGGGCGGTCGCCCCGATCCCCCGGCCGGCCACCGGGCACGGCCCCGCGGCGAGCGCCGGCGCGCGGGCCCGGCATCCGGTCGGGGGACCTTGTGGCCTATGGCAGCGGCAACCCGGGCAGTGTTAGAAATGTCGACATGGTCGACGTTTTCGACCGATTCGGGGCGTGTCAATGCGGTCACTGACCGAGAAGGGCCCGCGGAGCGTCGCCGGACAGGTTTTCATCCTGCAGGTGGCGGTCGTGGTGCTGCTCGTCGCCTGCGGCGTGTTCGCGCTCGTCCTGCAGTCCCGGCACGACAGCGAGCGCGAGGCCGTCACCCGTTCCACAGCCGCGGCGAGCACCTTCGCGCGCTCCCCCGGCCTGGTCGACGTGCTGAAGGAACCCGACCCCGCCAAGACCCTCCAGCCGATCACCGAACTGGCCCGCAAGGAGGCCGGGGTCGACTTCATCGTGGTGATGGACACCCACGGGATCCGCTACACGCACCCGATCCCCGGCCGGATCGGCGAGCGGTTCGTCGGCACCATCGAGCCGTCGCTGCAGGGCGAGGTGTACACGGAGAGCGTGCACGGACCCCTCGGCCACGAGGTCCAGGCGGTGGTGCCCGTCTTCGACCCCGTCGACGACCCGGACGGGCGGGTCGTGGCCCTGGTGTCGGCCGGTATGAAGGTCGAGAACGTGACCGGTGTGGTCGCCAGGCAGCTGCCGATCATCCTCGGCGCCGGCGCGGCGGCGCTCGCCCTGGCCATGGGCGGCACGGCACTGATCGCCAGGCGGCTGCGCCGGCAGACCCACCGCCTGGACCCGGCCGAGATGGCCCGCATGTACGAGCACCACGACACGGTGCTGCACTCCGTGCGGGAGGGCGTGCTCATCGTCGACGACGAAGGACGGCTGCTGCTCGCCAACGACGAGGCCAGGCGTCTGCTCGACCTCGCCCCCGACGCCGAGGGCCGGCGGATCACCGACCTGCCGGGGCTCGACCCCGGCACGGTGGAGCTGCTGACCTCCCGGCGGGTGGCCACCGACGAGGTGCTCCCGGCCGGCGACCGCCTGCTGGCGGTGAACCAGCGGCCCACCGACGGCCACGGCGGCCCCAAGGGCTCGATCGCGACCCTGCGCGACTCCACCGAACTGCGGGCGCTGTCCGGCCGCGCCGAGGCCGCCAGGGAACGCCTCAAGCTGCTCTACGACGCGGGCCTGGGCATCGGCACCACCCTCGACGTGGTGCGCACCGCCGAGGAGCTGGCCCAGGTCGCCGTGCCGCGCTTCGCCGACTTCGTCACCGTCGACCTGGCCGACCCCGTGCTGCGCGGCGAGGAGCCGAGCGGCGCCGCCGGCTCCGACATGCGCCGTACGGCCGTCAACGGCGTCCGCTCCGACGCCCCGCTCTACCCGCTCGGCAAGCTGATCGACTTCCTGCCCTCCACCCCGCAGGCGCGGGGCTTCGGCAGCGGCCGCTCGGAGATCGTCGCCGACCTCTCCGCCGACCCCGGCTGGCTCGCCCAGGACCCCGAGCGCACCGACCGGGTCGTCGGGTACGGCATCCACTCGCTGATCGCGGCCCCGCTCAAGGCGCGCGGAGTGGTGCTGGGCATCGCCAACTTCTGGCGTTCGGAGAAGCCCGAGCCGTTCGACGAGGACGACCTCTCGCTCGCCGAGGAGCTGGTGGCCCGGGCCGCGGTCAACATCGACAACGCGCGCCGCTACACCCGTGAGCACGCCCTCGCCGTCACCCTGCAGCGCAGCCTGCTGCCGCGCGCGCTGCCCGAGCAGAGCGCCCTGGACGTGGCCCACCGCTACCTGCCCGCGCAGTCCGGCGTCAGCGGCGACTGGTTCGACGTGATCCCGCTGCCGGGCAACCGGGTGGCGCTGGTGGTCGGCGACGTCGTGGGCCACGGGCTGCACGCCGCCGCGACGATGGGGCGGCTGCGTACCGCGGTGCACAACTTCTCCACCCTCGACCTGCCGCCCGACGAACTCCTCGGCCACCTCGACGACCTGGTCGGGCGCATCGACCAGGACGAGTCCGGCACCAACGTCGGGGCCGGCGTCATGGGCGCCACCTGCCTGTACGCGATCTACGACCCCGTCTCGCGGCGCTGCGCGATGGCGCGGGCCGGGCACCATCCGCCCGCCCTGGTCCGCCCCGACGGCGGCGTGGAGTTCCCCGACCTGCCCGCGGGACCGCCGCTGGGCCTCGGCGGCATGCCGTTCCAGACCGCGGAACTGGAGCTGGCGGAGGGCACCCATCTCGTCCTGTACACCGACGGGCTGATCGAGGACCGCACCCGGGACCTCGACGTCGGCATGGAGATGCTGAGGCAGGCCCTGGCCGCGCACCCGGACCGGCCGCCCGAGGAGAGCTGCCAGGCCGTGCTGGAGGCGCTGCTGCCGGGCCGCCCCAAGGACGACGTGGCGCTGCTCATCGCCCGGACCCGCGCCACCCCCGCCGACCACGTCGCCGAGTGGGACGTGCCCGTGGATCCCGCGGCGGTGTCGGGGATGCGGGCGGCCGTCGCGGCGAAGCTGGACGAGTGGGGCCTGTCGGAGCTGGCCTTCGGCATGGAGCTGGTGCTCAGCGAACTGATCACCAACGCGATCCGCTACGGCTCCGCGCCCATCGGGGTGCGGCTGCTGCTGGACCGCACCCTGACCTGCGAGGTGTCCGACGGCAGCAGCACCTCGCCGCACCTGCGCTACGCCGCCACCACCGACGAGGGCGGCCGCGGGCTGTTCCTCGTCGCGCAGGTCGCCGAGCGCTGGGGCACCCGTTACACCCCCGAGGGCAAGGTGATCTGGGCGGAGCAGCCGCTGCCCGCCTGGGCGGACCGCGCCCTGGCGGCGGGCGCGCGTCTGACGGGCGCGGTCGACGCCCCGGCGCGGTGAGACCTCCCGTCCCGGGGTCTCAGACGGGCGTCTCCGCCAGCACACGGGCCCGGCACCGGGCCGGGGTGCCCCAGGCGGAACGCAGCGCGCGGGCCTTGGTCAGCCACAGGGACAGGTCGTACTCGGCGGTGTAGCCGAGGGCGCCGTGCAGTTGCAGCGCGGTGCGCGCGGCCCGGTACGCGGCCTCGCCGCACGCCGCCTTCGCGGCGGCGACGTCGGCGCCGGCGCCGGTCACGGCGGCGCCGTGCAGCAGCGGCCGGGCGAACTCCAGGGCGATCAGGGTGTCGGCCAGCCGGTGCTTGACGGCCTGGAAGGAGCCGACCGGGACGCCGAACTGGTGGCGCCGCCGCACGTGCTCGACGGTACGGGCCAGCAGCGCGAGCCCGACGCCGAGCGCCTGTGCCGCCGTGACGAGGGTGGCCCGGTCGGCGGCGCGGGCGGCCGCGGCCGTGACGGCGGGCCCGGTGGCGAGGACCGCGGCGGTGTCCTCCCGCGGCAGCGCCAGGCGCCGCACGGGGTCGAGGGAGGCCTCGACCGGACCGTGTTCGCGGGCCAGCAGCAGCCGCTCGCCGCTCACGAGCAGGACGCCGTCGGCGGCGTCGGCGTCGAGGGCCCGGCCGCCCTCCGGAGCGGCGAGACCGAGCAGGGCCCGCCCCGCGGCGACGCGGGGCAGCCATTCCTCGGCGGGCCCCGGATCGGGCAGCGCGTCCAGGAGCGCGGCGGCGGCCACCGTCTCCGCGAGCGGCCCGGGCACGGCGTGCCGCCCCAGCTCGACGAAGGCGAGGGCGAGCTCCACGGGACGCGGGCCGAAGCCGTCGTACGCCTCCGGCACGGCCAGCGCGAACAGCCCGGCATCGGCCAGCCGCGCCCACAGCCGCCGCCCCCCGCCGTGCTCCCCCGCCGCCCAGGCGCGAGCCGTCTCCGGCGTCCCGGCGGCCGCGAGCATGCGGTCCAGTGTGCGGACGAAGTCCGCCTGCTCGGCGGTCGGCAGGAACCTCATCGGCGGCGTCCCTTCGGCAGCCCGAGCAGGCGCTCGGCGACGATGTCGCGCTGGATCTCGTTCGTGCCCGCGTACACCGGCCCGGCGAGGGCGAACACCCAGCCCTCCGCCCAGGGGCCGCCGGCGGCCTCCCCGAGGGGACCGAGCAGGTCCAGTGCGGTCTCGTGGAGGGCGATGTCCAGCTCGGACCAGAAGACCTTGGTGAGGCTGGACGCCCCGGCCCGCGGCGCGCCGCCCTCCGCGGCCCGGGCGGCTCCCGCGTAGGCGGCCAGCTGGTACGCGCGGGCGCCGATCAGCGCGTCCGCGACGCGGTCGGCGGCGGCCGGGTCCGCGTCCCCGCCGCGGGCGTGCCACAGGGCCGCCAGGCGCCGGGCGGACGCCGTGAAGCGGCCGGGGCTGCGCAGGGTGAGGCCGCGCTCGTCGGCCGCCGTGCTCATGGCGACCCGCCAGCCGTCGCCGGGGGCGCCGACGACATCGGCGTCGGGCACGAAGACGTCGTCCAGGAAGAGTTCGGCGAAGGCCGGCTTCCCGTCGAGGCGGGCGATCGGCCGCACGGTCACACCGGGCGCGTCGAGCCCGAACATCAGGTAGGTCAGCCCCTGGTGCGGCCGCGGCGCCTCGGGATGGCTGCGGAACAGCCCGAACGCGCGGTCGGCGAAGGCGGCGCGGGAGGACCAGGTCTTCTGGCCGCACAGCAGCCAGCCGCCGTCGGTGCGGGTGGCGGTCGAGCGCAGCGACGCCAGGTCGGAACCCGCCTCCGGCTCGGACCAGGCCTGCGCCCAGATCACCTCGCCGCTCGCCATGGGCGGCAGGACACGGTCGCGCTGCTCCTCGGTGCCGTGTTCCAGGAGGGTGGGGCCGAGCAGGCTGACGCCGTTCTGGCCGACCCGGCCCGGCGCGCCGGCGGCGTGGTACTCCTCCTCGAAGACCAGCCACTGCACGAGCGTCGCGTCGCGCCCCCCGTAGGCGGCGGGCCAGGAGACGACCGACCAGCGGTCCGCCGCCAGCCGGCGCTCCCAGGCGCGGTGGGCGGCGAAGCCCTCGGCCGTCTCCAGGGAGGGCAGCGGGACGGCGGGTACGTGCGCGGCGAGCCACTCCCGGGCCTGGCGCCGGAACAGCCGTTCCTCCGGGGTGAAGTCGAGATCCACCCGCTCCCCCTTCCCTAACAAGTGTTTGGTAGATTAACGTCGGTGGCGTGACTCCACCACCCCCGTACCAGCCGGGCCACGCACTGCTGGCGGACCGCACCGCGGTCGTCACCGCCGCGGCGGGCGCCGGCATCGGCGGCGCGACGGCCCGGCGCCTCCTGGAGGAGGGCGCCCGGGTGGTGGTCGGCGACGCCCACGCGCGGCGGCTGGCGGAGTGCACGGCCGCCCTGACGGCGGAGTTCGGGCCGGAGCGGGTCGCCGGGCTCCCCTGCGACGTCACGGACGAGGCCCAGGTCGCGGCGCTGCTCGACCTCGCGGAACGGCGGCACGGACGGCTGGACGTCGTGGTCAACAACGCCGGCCTCGGCGGCACCGCCGAACTGACCGAGATGACCGACGCGCAGTGGGGGAAGGTCCTGGACGTCACCTTGAACGGCACCTTCCGCTGCACCCGCGCCGCGCTGCGCCGGATGAAGGCCTCCGGTACCGGCGGCGTCATCGTCAACAACGCCTCCGTCGCCGGCTGGCGCGCCCAGGCCGGGCAGGCGCACTACGCCGCGGCCAAGGCCGGCGTCATGGCCCTCACCCGCTGCGCGGCGGTGGAGGCGGCGGCGTACGGAGTGCGGGTCAACGCCGTCTCCCCCAGCCTCGCGATGCACCCGCACCTGGTGAAGGTGACCACGCCCGGCGTGCTGGAGGAACTGACCGCGCGCGAGGCCTTCGGCCGCCCCGCGGAACCCTGGGAGGTCGCCAACGTCATCGTCTTCCTCGCCTCCGGCTACTCCTCGTACATGACCGGGGAGGTCGTCCCGGTGAGCAGCCAGCACGCATGAAGCGAGAATGATCCCCGTGCCGAAGACCACGCCGAAGACCACACCTGGGAAAGCGCCCGGGAACGCGCCGAAGACCGCGCCGAGGACCGCCAGGAGCCCCGCGGGCGGCGGAGCCGCCTCCGACGGGCGCCGCGCGGAACTCCTCGCCATCGCCGCCGGGGTGTTCGCCGCACAGGGCTACGACGCCACCACTGTGCGGCGGATCGCGGACGAGGCGGGGATGCTCGCGGGCAGCCTCTACTACCACTTCGACTCCAAGGAGTCGATGCTGGACGAGATCCTCTCGGCCTTCCTGGACGAGCTGTGGGCCGGGTACGAAGGCGTCATGGCGGCCGGCCTCGGCCCGCGGGAGACCGTCGAGGCCCTGGTCACCGCGTCCTTCCGGGAGATCGACCGGCACCTGGACGCCGTCGCGATCTACCAGCGGGAGGCCAGGCAACTGGCGTCCTCGCAGCCGCGCTTCGGCTATCTCGCCGATTCGCAGCGCAGGTTCGAGCGCCTCTGGCTCGGGACACTGGAACGCGGCGCCGCCGCCGGAGTGTTCCGCACCGACCTCGACCTGAGGCTCGCCTACCGCTTCATCCGCGACACCGTCTGGGTCGCGGCGTCCTGGTACCGGCCGGGCGGGCAGCACAGCCCCGAGGAGATCGCCCGGCAGTACCTGTCCATGGTGCTGGACGGCGTCACCGTCCGGGAGTGACGGAGCCGCCCCCGGTCCACCACCCGGTCCCCACGGAGGAGCAGTCATGGCCGAGGCCTACATCGTCGAAGCGGTCCGCACCCCGGTCGGCCGGCGCGGCGGCGGGCTGTCCGCGGTCCACCCCGCCGACCTCGGCGCCCATGTGCTGAGGGCGCTGGTGGAACGCTGCGGGGTCGACCCGGCCGCGGTCGAGGACGTCGTCTTCGGCTGCCTCGACCAGGTCGGCCCGCAGGCGGGCGACATCGCCCGCACCAGCTGGCTGGCGGCCGGGCTGCCCGAGGAGGTCCCCGGGGTCACCGTCGACCGCCAGTGCGGCTCCTCCCAGCAGGCCGTCCACTTCGCCGCCCAGGGCGTGCTGTCCGGCACCCAGGACCTCGTCGTGGCGGGCGGTGTGCAGAACATGTCGGCCATCCCCATCGGCTACGCCAACCACCGCGCCGTCGAACCGCTCGGCATGACCGGGGGCCCGTTCTCCGGCTCCGAGGGCTGGCGCGCCCGCTACGGGAGCACCCCGGTGAGCCAGTTCCACGGCGCCGAGCTCATCGCCGCGAAGTGGGGCATCGCCCGGGCGGACATGGAGGAGTTCGCGCTGCGCTCCCACCGGCGCGCGATCGACGCGATCGACGGGGGCCGCTTCGACCGCGAGCTCGTCCCGTACGCCGGTGTGACCGCCGACGAGGGCCCGCGCCGGGACACCTCCGCGGAGAAGATGGCCGCCCTCAAACCCCTGGTCGAGGGCGGCCGGCTGACCGCGGCCCTGTCCTCCCAGGTCTCCGACGGGGCCGCCGCCATGCTCATCGCCTCCGAGCGCGCGGTCCGCGAGCACGGCCTCACCCCGCGGGCCCGGGTCCACCACCTGTCGGTGCGCGGCGAGGACCCCGTCCGCATGCTCTCCGCGCCCATTCCGGCGACCGCGCACGCGCTGAAGAAGACCGGGATGACCATCGACGACATCGACCTGGTCGAGATCAACGAGGCCTTCGCCCCCGTCGTCCTGGCCTGGCTGAAGGAGACCGGCGCCGACCCCGCCCGGGTCAACGTCAACGGCGGCGCCATCGCGCTGGGCCATCCGCTCGGCGCCACGGGCGTGAAGCTGATGACCACCCTCCTGCACGAACTGGAGCGCACGGGCGGGCGCTTCGGCCTGCAGACGATGTGCGAGGGTGGCGGCCAGGCCAACGTCACGATCATCGAACGGCTCTAAGGCGCCGGGGCCCGCCCCGACCGCGCGGGGCCGTGGAGGGGACCGCCCGCCATGTGGTCGGGCGGTCGGCGCGGTTGGTGCGTTCGGTGCGGGCCCGCGCCTTGCCGGCCTGGGGTCGATGCCGCGCCGGGGTACGCCGTGCGGCACCACGGGTTGCCGTCGGCGCGGGCGGGACGACCGGGAAGCCGACGACCGCACCGGGCCGGACGCCCACGCACCGGCCCCGGCGGGCGCGCTCAGCGCCGGCGCGGTGGCGTGCGTACCCACCCCGACCCGCCCGGCGCCGACTCCCGGCGCGGCGTCGGACTCCAGCTCACCACCCGCTCGTCACTCCCCCTCCGCCCGCGCCCCGTACACCCGCCCGGGGGGCTCGGCTGCCGCGAGCAGCCGCACGGCGGCCTCCCCCGCCTGCGCGGGCGTCCAGCGGGCACCCCGGTCGGCGGTGGGGCCCGGGCGCCAGCCCTCCATGACCGTGACGCGGCCGCCCTCGGCCTCGAAGACCCGCCCGGTGACACCGGCCGAGGCGGCCGAGCCGAGCCAGACGACGAGCGGCGAGACGTTGTCCGGCGCCATGGCGTCGAAGGCGCCGGCCGCGGGCGCGGCCATGGTCTCGGCGAAGACCGCCTCGGTCATCCGGGTCCGGGCCGCCGGGGCGACGGCGTTGACCCGCACCCCGTAGCGCGCCAGTTCGGCGGCGGCCACCAGGGTCAGGCCGACGATGCCGGCCTTGGCCGCCGCGTAGTTGCCCTGCCCGACGCTGCCCAGCAGCCCGGCTCCGGAGGTGGTGTTGACGATCCGCGCGTCAGGGGCGCGGCCCGCGCGGGTCTCGGCCCGCCAGTGCGCGGCCGCGTACCGCAGCGGCAGGAAGTGGCCGGTGAGATGGACCCGCAGGACGGCGTTCCAGTCGTCCTCGTCCAGGTTGACGAGCATCCGGTCGCGCAGGAAGCCCGCGTTGTTGACCACGGTGTCCAGCCGCCCGAAGGCTTCCAGGGCGGTGGCGACGAGGGACGCCGCGCCCTGCGCGGTGGCGATGTCGCCGTCGTGGACGACGGCCTCACCGCCCCGGGCGCGGATCTCCGCGGCGACCTCGTGGGCGGGCGCGGCCGAACTCCCGGCGCCGTCGGGACCGGCGCCGAGGTCGTTGACCACGACCCGTGCGCCCTCGGCGGCGAACGCCAGCGCGTGCGCCCGCCCCAGACCGCGCCCCGCGCCGGTGACGGCGACCACGCGCCCGCAACAGATGCCCGTCGTGCCGCCGTCCCGCGCCGTCATCCCGCCCATCCCGCTCCCCTTCCGTCCCGGGCCGCGGCGAGGAACGCCGGGGCCTCCCCTCCGCCGTGCAGGTGCAGGCTGGCGCCGCTGATGTACCGGGCCCGGTCGGAGGCGAGGAAGACACAGGCGTCCCCCACCTCGGCCGGCTCGGCGAGCCGGCCCAGCGGCACCGTGCGGCCCACTGCGGCGACGCCGTCCTCGTCGCCGTAGTGCAGGTGCGCCGACTCCGTGCGGACCATGCCGAGCACCAGGGTGTTGACGCGGATCAGCGGGGCCCATTCGACGGCCATGGAGCGGGCCAGGCTCTCCAGACCGGCCTTGGCGGCGCCGTAGGCGGCCGTCCCCGGTGAGGGCCGGCCGCCGCTGACGCTGCCGATCATCACGACCGCGCCGCCCTCGGGCTGACGGGACATCACCCCGTGCACGGCGAGCGTGGCGTTGAGCGGCGCGAGCAGGTTGAGCTCGACCACCCGCGCGTGCCGTTCGGCGCCCGCCTCGCCGAGCAGCCGGTACGGCGTCCCGCCCGCGTTGTTGACCAGCACGTCGATGCGCCCGTACGCCTCCGCCACCGCGCCGAGGACCTCGGCGGCGGCGGCCGGGTCGCGCAGGTCCACGGCCCGGAAGTCGGCCCCGTGGGGGGCCGGCCGGGGCGGCGGGCGGCGCGCGCAGACCACGACGCGGGCACCGGCCTGCGCGAACGCGCCGGCGATGCCGGCGCCGACCCCGCGCGTGCCGCCGGTCACGACGGCGACCCGGTCCGACAGATCGACAGTCATGCTCACGCCGGAGTACCTTTCCCCTAACAAACGTTTGGTGGAAAGGTAGCTGATCCACGGATGACTGTCTCCACCTCGCACCCCGAACCCGGCGTCACCGCCGTCACCGTCGACCACCCGCCCGTCAACGCCCTTCCCGTACGCGGCTGGTACGCGCTGGCCGACGCCCTGCGCGCCGCCGGCCGCGACCCGGGCACCCGCTGCGTCGTCCTGCGCGCGGAGGGCCGCGGGTTCAACGCCGGTGTCGACCTGAAGGAGATGCAGCGCACCGCGGGCCACACGGCCCTCATCGGCGCCAACCGCGGCTGCTACGAGGCCTTCGCGGCCGTCTACGAGTGCGAGGTGCCGGTCGTCGCGGCGGTCCACGGCCACTGCCTCGGCGGCGGCATCGGCCTGGTCGGCAACGCGGACGCCGTCGTGGCCGCGGAGGACGCCGTCTTCGGGCTGCCCGAGCTGGACCGCGGCGCCCTGGGCGCGGCCACCCACCTCGCGCGGCTGGTCCCCCAGCACCTGATGCGCACGCTCTACTTCACCTCCCGCACCGTCACCGCCGCCGAACTCCACCGGCACGGCTCGGTCTGGCGGGTCGTGCCCCGCGGTGAGCTCGACGCCGCGGCCCTGAGCCTCGCCCGGGAGATCGCGGCGAAGGACGGCGAGCTGCTCCGTCTCGCCAAGGCGGCCATCAACGGCATCGACCCCGTCGACGTCCGCCGCAGCTACCGCTTCGAACAGGGCTTCACCTTCGAGGCCAGCCTCACCGGCGTCGCGGACCGGCACCGCGACGCCTTCGTGTCCGGAACCGGCTCCGGCCCCGGGGGGCGGCGATGAGCGACAAGGTCATGACCGCGGACGAGGTGGCCGCCGGGCTCCGCTCCGGAATGACGGTCGGCATCGGCGGCTGGGGCTCGCGCCGCAAGCCGATGGCCCTGGTGAAGGCCGTCCTGCGGTCCGGCGTCACGGACCTGACCGTCGTGTCCTTCGGGGGCCCGGACGTCGGCCTGCTGGCCGCGGCGGGCCGGATCCGCAGGCTGGTCACCGCCTTCGTCACCCTGGACTCGATCCCCCTCGAACCGCACTTCCGCGCCGCCCGGCAGCACGGCGGCCTCGAACTCACCGAGCTGGACGAGGCCATGATGATGTGGGGCCTGACGGCGGCCGCGCACCGGCTGCCCTTCCTGCCGGTGCGCGCCGGCCTCGGCTCCGACGTGATGCGGGTCAACCCCTGGCTGCGGACGGTCGTCTCACCGTACGGCGACGGGGAGGAGCTGCTCGCCGTTCCCGCGCTGCGCCTGGACGCCGCCCTGGTGCACCTCAACCGCGCCGACGCCCGCGGCAACGGCCAGTACCTGGGCCCTGACCCGTACTTCGACGACCTGTTCTGCGAGGCGGCGGACGCCGCCTATGTGTCGTGCGAACGCGTCGTCGACACCGCCGACCTCCTCAAGGCGGCCGGTCCGCAGTCGCTCCTGGTCAAGCGACAGTTCGTCACCGGGGTGGTCGAAGCCCCGCACGGCGCGCACTTCACCTCCTGCGTCCCGGACTACGACCGCGACGAGGCCTTCCAGCGGGAGTACGCCCGGGCCGCCGCCGATCCCGGGACCTGGGCGGCCTTCGCCGAACGCCTGGTGTCCGGCGCGGGAAGGGAGCGGCCGTGAACCCCACCCGCGCCGAATACGCCGTCGTGGCCTGCGCCGAGACGTGGCGGGGCGACGGCGAGGTCCTGGCCGCCCCCATGGGGCTGATCCCCTCCTTGGGCGCGCGCCTGGCCCGGCTGACCTTCGCACCGGATCTGCTGCTCACCGACGGCGAGGCCCTCCTCCTGGACGCGGCGGGCGAGGTGGAGGGCTGGTTGCCCTACCGGCAGCACCTGGCGCTGGTCACCGGCGGACGGCGGCACGTGATGATGGGCGCGAGCCAGCTCGACCGGTACGGCAACCAGAACATCTCGTGCATCGGCGACTGGCACCGCCCGACCCGGCAGCTGCTGGGGGTACGGGGCGCGCCCGTGAACACGCTCAACAACCCCACCAGCTACTGGGTGCCGCGGCACTCGCCCCGGGTCTTCGTCGAACGCGTCGACATGGTGTGCGGCGTCGGCCACGACAGGGCGGCCGCCGCGGGCCCGTCCGCCACGCGGTTCCACGACGTCCGCCGGGTCGTCAGCGACCTCGGCGTCTTCGACTTCGAGACCGCCGACCGCACCATGCGCGTGCGTTCCCTGCACCCCGGGGTGAGCCCGGCCGCCCTCCAGGAGGCCACCGGCTTCCCGCTGCCGGCCCCCGCGGACCCTCCGCGCACCCGCGAGCCCGGTGCGGCGGAGCTGCGGCTGATCCGGACCGTCCTCGACCCGGAGGGGCTGCGCGAGCGGGAGGTGCGGGCCTGATGGAGACCGCGCTGACCCGGCTCGCCGGGGTCCGGCACCCCCTGGTGCAGACCGGCATGGGCTGGGTCGCCGGGCCCCGCCTGGTGTCGGCGACGGCGAACGCCGGCGCGCTCGGCATCCTCGCCTCGGCCACCATGAGCCCCAAGCGGCTGCGCGAAGCCGTACGGGAGGTGCGGGAGCGCACCCAGGGGGCGCCTTTCGGGGTCAACCTGCGGGCGGACGCCGGCGACGCCGCCGAAAGGGTGCGGGTCATCGTCGAGGAGGACGTCCGCGTCGCCTCCTTCGCGCTGGCCCCCTCCCGTGAGCTCATCGCCCGCCTCAAGGACGCGGGAGTCGTGGTCATCCCGTCGGTCGGGGCGCGGCGGCACGCCGAGAAGGTCGCCGCCTGGGGTGCGGACGCCGTGATGGTGCAGGGCGGCGAGGGCGGCGGCCACACCGGGAACGTCGCCACCACGGTGCTGCTGCCGCAGGTCGTGGACGCCGTCGGCATCCCCGTGATCGCGGCGGGCGGCTTCTTCGACGGCCGCGGTCTGGCGGCCGCCCTGGCGTACGGCGCGGCGGGCGTCGGCATGGGCACCCGCTTCCTGCTCACCTCCGACAGCCCGGTGCCCGACGCGGTCAAGGCCCGCTACCTGGCCGCCTCGGTGCGGGACGTCGTCGTCACCGACCGCGTCGACGGCCTGCCGCACCGCATGCTCCGCACCGACCTGGTGGCCGCCCTGGAGCGCTCGGGGAGGGCGGCCGCACTGCTGCGCGCGCTGCGGCACGCGGCGGCCTTCCGCCGCGTCTCGGGGATGAGCCCGCGCGCCATGGTGCGCGACGGCCTGGCGATGCGGCACGGCAGGAAGCTGACCTGGAGTCAGACCCTGCTCGCCGCCAGTACGCCGATGATGCTGAAGTCCGCCATGGTCGACGGGCACCCGGACCTGGGGGTGATGGCCGCCGGGCAGGTCGCGGGCGTGATCGGCGACCTGCCCTCGTGCGCCGAGCTCGTCGCACGCGTCATGGCGGACGCCGAACACGCCCTCGCCCGGCTCGCCGGGCTCGCCACGCCCGCTTGAGGGCCCGTGACGGGCCCTGCCGCGGTCGCCCGGCCGCGGAGGCGGAAGCTCTCTGCCCGCGGCCGGCCACGGCCCCGGCGGATGGGCCCCGTGCCCCTTCCGACCGCCGACCGCAGCCGTCGCGGGAGCGGCAATGCGTCGCCGAGCGGGTGGAGCCGTTCCCGGAGACGAGCGCCGCCGACACCGAGGCGGCCCTCTGCGACGGGCATGCCGCCCCTCACGGCCGAGTGGAGGCGCCCCGCTGACCGTCGTCCCCGGCGACGGCGCCACCCGGGCGAACGGGCCCCGGCGAGGCTCACCCCACCGGTCGAGCCGCCCCCGGGGAGCGGCGCGCCGCCTTGATCACGTGCGTCACGGCTGTTGCCATGACGCACTATGGCGACGACGCATGAGCTGACGTCACCGGATGCCCGGCCCCGCGCGCGCCACGCCGCACCGCCGCGCAGCCGCCCGCACTCCGAGATCCGACTGCTCGCCTGTCTGGCGGCACTCTTCACCGTGGTCCAGCTCCTCCTGGTCGTCGCGCCCGGCATGGGCCTCGGCTGGGACGAGTCGGTCTACGTCAGCCAGGTCTCCCCGGACATCCCCTCGGCCTTCTTCAGCGCGCCCCGCTCCCGGGGCGTACCGGCACTCGTGGCCCCTCTGGCGCTGCTGACCGCGTCGACCCTCGCGCTCCGCGTCTATCTGGCGGTCCTGTCGGGCGCGGCGCTCTTCCTGGCGCTGTGGCTGTGGCGGCCGCTGCTCGGCACGCGGGTGGTGGCGCTGGGCGGGCTGCTCTTCTCCGGGCTGTGGGTGACCCTGCTGTACGGCCCCCAGGCGATGCCCAACCTCTGGGTCGCGCTGGTGGCCCTGATCGCGGTGGGCTGCTACCTGCGCGCGGCGGCGCCGGGCCACACCGGCCGGGCCGCGCTCGCCGGCCTGGGAGCGGCGTTCGCCGCGCTGACCCTGCTGCGGCCGCACGACGCCGCGTGGCTGGCCCTGCCACTGGGCGTCGCCGCGCTCTTCCTGCGCGGCCGGCGCCGCCTGGCGCTGCTCGCGGTCATCGCCGCCGGGGTGCTGCTGGGCGGCGCCCAGTGGGTCGTCGAGGCGTTCACCGCCTACGGCGGCATCCTCGCCCGGATGGACCGCGCGAACGCCATCGAGGGCGGTCTCGGCTGGCACCTGGCCTTCGCCGACCAGCTCAGCACCCTGGATGCCTCCCACACGCTGTGCCGCCCCTGCGACGCCGTCTGGCAGCACAAGGGTGACGCCGTGTGGTGGTTCGCCCTGCCAGCCCTGGTGGCGGCCGGGGTCGCCCTCGCGCCGCGGCGCGAGGGGCAGGCGCCGGGTGCGCGGTTCCTGCCCGCCGCGTGCGGCCTGTCCCTTGCGCTGCCCTATCTGGTGCTCATCGACTACGCCGCGCCGCGCTTCCTGCTCCCGGCGTACGCCCTGCTCGCCCTGCCCGCCGCCCAGTGCCTCCTCCTGCTGCCCGGACGGGTGCGACCGGCGCTGCGGCCGGCCGTCGCCGGCGCCGTGGTCGCCGTCGTGCTCGCGCAGCTCGTCACCCAGCAGATCGTGCTCCACCGCGCGGTGCGCAGCTCGACCATCGGCAACGGCGACTACGCCCGCATGGCCGCCGAGCTGACCCGGCTCGGGGTGCGCCCGCCGTGCCTGGTCACCGGGCCGATGGCGACGCCCGTCGGATACCAGGCGCGCTGCGCCTCCGGCCAGACCGCTGGGCACAACGAGAACCTGACCCCGGACGGCGTCCTGCGGCTCGCACGCACGCAGCCCGTCGCCGTCCTGACCCCGCCGAACGGGCAGCCGCCCGCGTACGCGCGTGACTGGCCCTCCCGGCCGCTGCCGAACCTGCGCTACCACCCGGGCTACCGCGTCCACCTCTCCCCCAGGTGACGGCCACAATGGACGGGTGATCCCGGACGTCCGCCTGCCCTCCCCGCTGGTCGAGCTGCTCGACGACGAGCGCCTGGCCGGGCGCGGCGTACGGATGTTCGTCAAGCGGGACGACCAGATCCACCCCGACCTGCCCGGCAACAAGTGGCGCAAGCTCCACCTGAATCTGCGGGCCGCCCTCGACGGCGGCCACGGCCGTCTGCTGACGTTCGGCGGCGCCTACTCCAACCACCTGCGGGCCACCGCCGCCGCGGGCCGGCTGCTCGGCATCGCGACCACGGGTGTCGTCCGCGGCGACGAGCTGGCCGGGCGCCCGCTCAACCCCTCCCTGGCGCGGGCCGCCGCCGACGGCATGCGGCTGCACTTCGTCGACCGGGCCACCTACCGCCGCAAGGGCGAGCCCGAGGTCCTCGCATCCCTCCTGGACCTCCTGGGCCCCGCCTACGTCGTCCCCGAGGGCGGCAGCAACGCGCTCGCCGCACGGGGGTGCGCGGCCCTCGGCGAGGAGCTGCGCGGCACGGCGGACGTCGTGGGCGTGGCCTGCGGGACGGGCGGCACCCTGGCGGGCCTGGCGGCCGGGCTCGGTCCGGGGCAGCGGGCCATCGGGTTCCCGGTGCTCAAGGGCGGCGGATTCCTGGCCGCGGAGATACGCCGGCTCCAGGAGGAGGCCTTCGGCGGCCCGCGCGGGAACTGGCTGCTGGACGACCGCTTCCACCACGGCGGCTACGCCCGCGTCTCACCCGAGCTGCGGGCGTTCGCGGAGGACTTCGGCGGGCGCCACGGCTTCGTCCCGGACTCCGTCTACGTCGCGAAGATGCTCCACGGCCTGTTCTCACTGGCCCAGGAGGGCGCCTTCGCACCCGGGACGACGGTCGCGGCCGTCGTGACCGGACGGCCGACCGGTTAGCCTTGCTGGCATGATCCGAGCCGCGACCCCCGGCGACGTCCCGGAGATCCACGCGATGGTCCGCGAACTCGCGGACTACGAGCGGGAGCCGGACAGTGCGCGCGCCACCACGCAACAGTTCCACGACGCGCTCTTCGGCCCGGATCCGGCCGTCTTCGCGCTCATCGCCGAGGACGACACCCTCGGCGCGCCCGTGGGCTTCGCGCTGTGGTTCAGGAACTTCTCCACCTGGACCGGGACCCACGGCGTCTACCTGGAGGACCTGTACGTGCGTCCCCATGCGCGCGGCGGCGGCCACGGCAAGGCCCTGCTCGCCGGACTCGCCGCCATATGTGTCGAGCGGGGCTACGAACGTTTCGAATGGTCCGTGCTGGACTGGAACG
Source organism: Actinacidiphila glaucinigra (assembly GCF_900188405.1). Lineage (GTDB taxonomy): Bacteria > Actinomycetota > Actinomycetes > Streptomycetales > Streptomycetaceae > Actinacidiphila > Actinacidiphila glaucinigra. The sequence goes on from NZ_FZOF01000006.1 coordinate 22,624, forward strand.
AGCCGTCCCTCGCCTTCTACCGTGCGATGGGCGCCCGTCCCCAGGACGAATGGACGGTACAACGACTGACCGGCGAACCCCTTCGTGCCCTCGCTGAGCAGGCACGCGTCAACAAAGCGACATCTCTTTCGAATTGAGTCCGCAGACCACTAGGCACGTTGCGTGCTCATGCGCCTACTATGGGTGACAGTCGTGGGGTGCCGGGTCAGGGCTCATTCACGGCGGCGACCGTGCTCCGTCCGGGCGACACCGGGGTACGGATCGCGATAGCGTCGCTGGCGAACCGAACCAGATCAGTGCAATGCCGATGAGGGCAGTGCGTGTGCCACCTTGGAGGTGAGGGTGTCCCAGATCGCAGGCGAGCCCGGGTCGAAGGACTTCGTCGAGGTCCGGCTGCCCGCGGCAGGGGCCTACCTGTCGGTGCTGCGTACGGCGACGGCAGGTCTCGCGGCCCGTTTGGACTTCACCCTCGACGAGATCGAAGACCTGCGCATCGCCGTGGACGAGGCGTGCGCCATCCTGCTGCAGCAGGCCGTCCCGGGATCCGTGCTGAGCTGCGTCTTCCGCCTGGTCGGGGACGCCCTGTGGGTGACTGTGTCGGCACCCACGACCGACGGCCGCGCCCCGGAGCGCGACACCTTCGCCTGGACGGTGCTGTCCGCGCTGGCCGGCGAGGTGGAGTCCAGCGTGGCCGACGACAAGACCGTGAGCATCGCCCTGCACAAGAAGCGCGGTGCCGGACCGGGACAGCTGTAACGGGGGAATCGCCGTGAACGATCTGGAAGGCAGCACCCCGGGGGTGCGGGGTCGCCCCGTACCCGCTCCCGCGGCGCGGCGTCACGAGGCGCGGCCGCATCCCGGTACCGGGCCCGTGGCCGGCCTCGGGAGCAGTGAAGCGGCCGGGCAGGCGGATCAGGCGGATCAGGCGGATCGCATGGCGCAGGAGCAGCAGGAGCAGCACCACGAGCAGGAGCAGGACCACGAGCAGCACGGGCACCACGCGGCCCACGACCGGGCCGGGGCCCGGGCGCTGTTCGTGGAACTCAGCAAGCTCCCGCCGGGGTCCCCGGAGCGCGCCGAGCTGCGCAACCGGCTGGTCCGGATGCACCTGCCGCTGGTCGAGCACCTCGCCCGCCGGTTCCGCAACCGGGGCGAGCCGCTCGACGACCTGACCCAGGTCGCCACGATCGGGCTGATCAAGTCCGTGGACCGCTTCGACGTGGACCGCGGGGTGGAGTTCTCCACCTACGCCACCCCGACCGTCGTCGGCGAGATCAAGCGGCACTTCCGCGACAAGGGCTGGGCGGTGCGCGTCCCGCGCCGTCTGCAGGAGCTGCGGCTCGCCCTGACGACGGCGACCGGCGAGCTCTCGCAGCAGCACGGGCGCGCCCCGACGGTGCACGAGCTGGCCGAACACCTGAAGATCACGGAGGAGGAGGTCCTGGAGGGCCTCGAATCCGCCAACGCGTACAGCACGCTGTCCCTGGACGTGCCCGACACCGACGACGAGTCGCCGGCCGTCGCCGACACCCTCGGCGCCGAGGACGACGCGCTGGAGGGCGTGGAGTACCGGGAGTCGCTCAAGCCGCTGCTGGAGCAGCTGCCGCCGCGCGAGAAGAAGATCCTGCTGCTGCGCTTCTTCGGGAACATGACCCAGTCGCAGATCGCCCAGGAGGTCGGCATCTCCCAGATGCACGTCTCCCGGCTGCTGGCCCGCACGCTCGCCCAGCTGCGCGACAAGCTCCTGGTCGAGGAGTGACGACCGGCAAGGGCAGGTGACGGCGGCGCCCCCGGGCGCCGCGGTTCACTGCTCGGCCGTGCTGCGCCCGATCCCGAGGGCGTCGGTGGCCGCGGGGTGGACGAGGAGCACCAGTTCGGCGACGGCGGCCACACCCAGGACGCCACCCGCGGCGATCATGACGCCGCCCGCCTGCACCATGGTCCAGGCGACGGGGAGCGCGACGAGCTGGATGATCAGCGCGGGGCCGCGGCTCCAGCGGCGCGCGTGCCACAGACCGTAGGCGGCCGCCAGCGGCATGGCCGCCAGGGCGAGGACGGTCACGCCCCCGGCCTCCGCCTGGCGCGGGCTGTCGGGGTCGCCGAGGAGCCCCACGGCCAGCATCGCGATCCCCCAGGCCGCCAGGGCGGCGCCTTCCAGTGCCGCGACCGCGGCGGCCGCCGCGAGGCGGCGCGTACGGCCCGGCCGCGCGGGCTTGTCGTTGCCACTCACCCCAGCAGGGTAGCCGCCGCCTCCGGGCCACCAGGGGTGCGGCCCGGTACCGTCCGGTAGGTACGCTGGCGGGATGCGCGCCCTTCTCGTGGTCAATCCAGCCGCCACCACCACCAGCGCCCGGACGCGTGACGTCCTCGCGCACGCGCTCGCCAGCGACCTGAAGCTGGAGGTCGCCGCGACCGAGTACCGCGGTCACGCCCGTGACCTCGCACGTCAGGCCGCGGAGGGCGGGGAGATCGAGCTGGTCGTCGCCCTCGGCGGGGACGGCACGGTCAACGAGGTGGTCAACGGCCTGCTGCACAACGGCCCCGACCCGGAGGGGCTGCCGAAGCTCGCGGTGGTGCCCGGCGGGTCCACGAACGTGTTCGCGCGCGCCCTGGGGCTGCCCAACGACGCCGTGGAGGCCACCGGCGCGCTGCTGGACGCACTGCGCGAGCGCAGCTCCCGCACGGTCGGCCTGGGACTCGTGAGCGGCACCCCGGGCACTGAGGACGAGGGGGTGCCGGCGCGCTGGTTCACCTTCTGCGCCGGGCTGGGCTTCGACGCGGGTGTCGTCGGACGGGTGGAACAGCAGCGCGAACACGGAAAGCGTTCGACGCACGCGCTCTACATACGCCAGGTGATGCGGCAATTCCTCGCCGAGCCGAACCGGCGCACCGGCACGATCACCCTGGAGCGGCCCGGCGAGGACCCGGTGACCGATCTCGTCCTGACCCTCGTCTGCAACACCTCGCCGTGGACCTACCTGGGCAACCGGCCGATCTACGCCTCCCCCCGGGCCTCGTTCGACACCGCCCTCGACGTGCTCGGACTGTCCCGGCTGTCCACCGCTGCGGTGGCCCGTTACGCCACCCAGCTGCTGCGTTCGACGCCGGAGCGCGGACCCGAGGGCAAGCACGCGACCTCCCTGCACGATCTGACGGACTTCACCTTGCATTCGCAGGCGCCACTGCCGTTCCAGGTGGACGGAGACCACCTGGGACTGCGAATGAGCGCAACCTTCACAGGCGTACGCCGTGCACTGCGTGTGATTGTGTAAGCAGAAGGACATAAAGTCCTTTCACTCGAACGTTTAGGCTGCCCTGCACCCCATGGAAGTACGGCTGTGACGGAGCCGACACCGAGGATTCCAAAAAAACTTTTCGGAAGGGGTTGTATCCGCAGCCCAGGTTTGCGAGGCTCTTCCTGGCGATCGGGACAGCCGCTCATCGGGCGTCCTCGGTAGCCGGAATCCTCACCACACCCCCGCGGGACCGCACCAGGAGACTGGGCGATGTCCCGTGTCGTGTCTGGGGATTCGTGAAAGCGTTCACATTCACAAGCAACTTACATGCAACACAAGGAGATGGAGCAGCCATGGACTGGCGTCACAACGCCGTTTGCCGCGAGGAAGACCCCGAGCTCTTCTTCCCCATCGGCAACACCGGTCCTGCGCTGCTGCAGATCGAGGAAGCCAAGGCCGTCTGCCGCCGCTGCCCCGTGATGGAGCAGTGCCTGCAGTGGGCGCTTGAGACCGGCCAGGACGCCGGCGTGTGGGGTGGCCTCAGCGAGGACGAGCGTCGCGCAATGAAGCGCCGCGCCGCCCGCAACCGCGCCCGCAACGCCAGCGCCTGACGCACTCGCTTACCCCCGAGCCGCAGCGCGCAGCACCTCCGAACCGCGCAGCATCGCGACGCGAAGAGCCCCGGCCGCTCCCAGAGCGGCCGGGGCTTCGGCGTTCCCCGGACCGGCCGGGCCCCTCCGGTGGGCGTCAGCCCTCCAACGGCAGTTCCAGGACGACCTTCGTCCCGCGCTCCTCGGCCGGGACCATGTCGAAGGTTCCGCCCAACTCCCCCACCACCAGGGTCCGTACGATCTGCAGCCCCAGGTTGCCGGCCCGCTGCGGGTCGAACTCCGCGGGCAGGCCGCGCCCGTCGTCCCGCACCGCGATCCCCAGCTTCGGCCCGCGCCGCTCGGCGGCCACCTCGACGGTGCCCTGCTCGCCCGGCCCGAAGCCGTGCTCCAGGGCGTTCTGCAGCAGTTCGGTGAGGACCATCGACAGCGGGGTGGCGACCTCGGCCGTCAGGATCCCGAACCGCCCGCGGCGGCGCGCGGTGACCCTGCCCGGCGAGATCTCGGCGACCATCGCCAGCACGCGGTCGGCGATCTCGTCGAACTCCACGCACTCGTCGAGGTTCTGCGACAGCGTCTCGTGCACGATCGCGATCGAGCCGACCCGGCGCACCGCCTCCTCCAGCGCCTCCCGGCCCTTGTCGGAGTCCATGCGCCGGGCCTGCAGCCGCAGCAGCGCCGCGACCGTCTGCAGGTTGTTCTTCACCCGGTGGTGGATCTCCCGGATGGTGGCGTCCTTGGTGATCAGCTCGCGCTCCCGGCGGCGCAGCTCGGTCACGTCCCGCAGCAGCACCAGGGAGCCGTTGTGCGTGCCCTTGGGGCTCAGCGGGATCGCCCGCAGCTGGATGACGCCGCCGTTGCCCTCGATCTCGGTCTCCCGCGGCGCCTTGCCCCCGGCGACGGTCACCAGCGCCTCGTGGCTCTTGGTCCGTGAGGGCGCCAGTTCGGCGGAGACCGAGCCCAGGTGGTGGCCGACGAGGTCGGCCGCCAGGCCGAGCCGGTGGTAGGCGGAGAGCGCGTTGGGGCTGGCGTACTGGACGACGCCCTCGGCGTCGAGCCGGATCAGGCCGTCGCCGACGCGCGGCGAGGCGTCCATGTCGACCTGCTCGGAGGGGAACGGGAAGCTGCCCGCCGCGATCATCTGCGCCAGGTCGGAGGCGCTCTGCAGGTAGGTGAGCTCCAGACGGCTGGGGGTCCGCACGGTGAGCAGGTTGGTGTTGCGGGCGATGACCCCGAGAACCCGGCCGGCGCGGCGCACCGGGATGGACTCGACCCGGACCGGGACCTCCTCGCGCCACTCCGGGTCACCCTCCCGGACGATCCGGCCCTCGTCGAGTGCGGCGTCCAGCATCGGGCGCCGGCCGCGCGGCACCAGGTGGCCGACCATGTCGTCCTGGTACGAGGTCGGGCCGGTGTTCGGCCGCATCTGGGCGACCGAGACGTAGCGGGTACCGTCACTGGTCGGGACCCACAGCACGAGGTCCGCGAAGGAGAGGTCGGAGAGCAGTTGCCACTCCGATACCAGCAGGTGGAGCCACTCGAGATCGGAATCGTCGAGGTCCGTGTGCTGGCGTACGAGATCGTTCATGGAGGGCACGCAAATGAGCGTACCCGCGCTCATGGCAGGCGCCCGCATCCAGTCCCCACAAAGGTCTTCGACGACCTATGATCTGACTGCACCACCTTATGGACAGGCGTTAGTGGTCTAGTCCAGAATTGACGTACAACCGAACTTCCATCCTTCCCGCACAGAAGGATGGAGCGAGGCCGGGGCGCTCTCTGCCCTGACTGCGCCAGGCCTCATGGTCGGCTCTCACGGGCCGCGGGAACCGCACACCCGCGCGCCACGGGCCGACGGCAGCTCCGGGCTGCGGTGCTGGGCGGGTTGAGGGTCCCGTCCCGGCGCCGCGGCCCGAAGTGTTGTCGGGGGCACTTTCCGGCTCGGCTCCGCCGATCGGCGCCCCGTTCCGCTCAGCGCGTCTCGGTCACCTTCGCCAGCGCGCGCGGCGCGTCCGGATCCTGGCCGCGGGCGATGGTCACCTCGTAGGCCAGCATCTGCAGCGGAAGGATCTCCAGGATCGGCTGCACCTCCTCCGCGACACCCTCGGTGGGGAGGACGAAGCCGGCCGAGGCGGCGTCGACCGACGCCTGGTTGCCGATGACCACCAGGTCGGCCCCGCGGCCGCGGAGCCGGTCCAGCACCGGCTGGAGCGCCTCGCCGCCCTTGCCCTCGGTGACGATCGCGATGACCGGGGAGACGTTGTCGACCATGGCCAGCGGGCCGTGCAGCAGGTCGGCTCCGGAGAAGGACAGGGCCGGGATGTAGCTGGTCTCCATCAGCTTCAGCGCGGCCTCCTTCGCGGTCGGATAGCCGTAGCCGCGCGAGGTGAGCACCAGGCGCTCGGCGAAGCGATAGCGCGCGGCGAGCGCCCTGACCTCGTCCTGGCGGGCGAGGATCTGCTCCGCGAGCTCAGGCAGGATCTTCGCGGCGCCGCCGTCGCCGCCCCGCAGCCCCTCGACGAACAGGTAGAGCGCGAGCAGCTCGGCCGTGTACGTCTTGGTCGCCGGCAGCGCCTTCTCCGGGCCGGCCAGGACGTCGATGTGGAACTCGGAGACCTCCGCCAGCGGCGAGTCGGCGTTGTTGGTGACCGCCAGGGTGATCGCGCCGGCCTCGCGCGCGGCCCGGGTGGATGCCACCAGGTCCGGTGAGCCGCCGGACTGGCTGACGGTGACGACCAGGCAGTCCGTCAGATCCGGACGGGCGCCGTACGCGGTGGTGGTGGACATGGAGGTCAGCCCCGCGGGCTTGCCGAGCACCACCTCCACCAGGTACTTCGCGTACAGGGCGGCGTTGTCGGAGGTGCCGCGCGCGGTGAGCAGGACGAAGCGCGGTCCGCGCGCGGCGATCTCCTCGGCGATCCGCCGGATGCGCGGGGCGCCCTCCTCGAGGATGCGGCGCAGCACGGCGGGTTGCTCGGCCATCTCGCCGGACATGATCCGGCCCGGCATCGGCTGCTGCCCGGTCGGCGTCGGGGCGGACATTCTCTGGGCCTCCAGGTGGGTCCGGAACGGATGAGCCGCGGCGGACCTCAGTCGCCGGCCTCCTTGCCCGCGATGGCCTCCGCGGCCGCCCGCCCGCACACGCGGGCGGCGCCATGGGTCGCGATGTGCAGCGCGCCGGACGGTGCCGCCTGCGGAACGCCCATCTCCACCACCACCGTGTCCGGACGGGCGGCGAGCAGCGAGCCCAGCGCCTCGGCCATCCAGGCGTGGCGGTGCACGTCACGCACCACTGCGACGATCCTACGAGGCCCCGCCGGCCTGAGCACATGTGCGGTCAGGGCGTCACCTTCCCGAAAGCTTCCGGTCACCGTGCCCGGCAGGATCCGGTCGAGCTCGGCGGCGACGCCCCACGGGGTCTCGTCGCCGACGGCGATGTTGGCGACCGGGGTGAAGGCGGCGACGTAGGGCGCCTCGGTCACCGGCAGGTACGCCTCGGTGCGGGTCACGCGCAACGCGCGGCGGGCCGCGACCAGGCCGATCCCGGGGTCCGGTGCCACGGTCGCCCGCGCCGCGGAGTGCTCGGCGGCCCAGGCGGCCAGGGCCCGCACCCGTCCGGCGGCGTCGGCGAGCCGCGCCCGGGGCAGGTCGCCGTCGCGTACGGCGGCGACGATGGCGTCGCGCAGCGCGACCACCGTCTCCTCCTCGGCGAGGCCGCCGCCCACGCAGATGGCGTCGGCGCCGGCGGCGAGCGCCAGGACGGTGCCGCGCTCGATGCCGTACACGTCGGCGATGGCGCGCATCTCGATGCCGTCGGTGACGATCAGGCCGTCGTAGCCCAGTTCGTCGCGGAGCAGTCCGGTCAGCGCGGCGGGGCTGAGGGTGGCGGGGCGGTCGGGGTCGAGGGCGGGCACGAGGATGTGCGCGCTCATCACGGCCTTGCTGCCGGCGGCCAGGGCGGCCCGGAACGGGGCGAGTTCGCGGGCGTGCAGGGTGTCCGGGTCGACGTCCACCCGGGGCAGGGCGTGGTGGGAGTCGACGGAGGTGTCGCCGTGGCCCGGGAAGTGCTTGGTGCAGGCGGCGACCCCGGCGGACTGCAGGCCCTCGACGTACGCCGCGGTGTGCCGGGCGACCAGCAGCGGATCGGAGCCGAAGGAGCGCACGCCGATGACCGGGTTGCGGGGGTCGGAGTTGACGTCCGCGGAGGGCGCCCAGTTGAGATTGACCCCGCACTCGGCCAGCCTGCGGCCGAGTTCGGCGGCGACGTCGCGGGTCAGGGCGGTGTCGTCGACGGCGCCGAGGGCGAGGTTGCCGGGGAAGGAGGAGCCGCTGCGTGCCTCCAGCCGGGTCACGTCGCCGCCCTCCTCGTCGGCGGCGACCAGGACGTCGGGCCGTACGGCGCGCAGTTGCGCGGTGAGCGCGGCCAGTTGCCCGGGCGACTCGATGTTGCGGGCGAACAGGGCGACGGAGCCCAGTCCCTCGGCGAGCCTGCGCAGCAGCCACTCGGGTGCGGTGGTGCCGTGGAAACCCGGCTGCAGGACGGTGAGGGCGTCGCGGACGAGGGCCTCGGTGTCCGCGGCGCCGTCGTGGATCTGGCTCAAGGTCTCGGTCATCCCTTCACCGCGCCGGCGGTCAGTCCGGCGGCGACCCTGCGCTGCACGATCAGGAAGAAGACCACCACGGGCACGCCCATCATGGTCGAACCGGCCATCATCGGCGCGTAGTCCGTGCCCCGCGAGGTGACGAAGTTGCCGAGCCACACCGTGGCCGTCTGGTTCTCCTGGCTCATGATGAGCATCGCGTACAGGTACTCGTTCCAGGCCTGGATCAGCGCGTAGATCGAGGTGGCGACGAGGCCCGGGGCGAGCAGCGGCAGGATGATCCGGAAGAACGCGCCCATGCGGGTGCAGCCGTCGACCATCGCCGACTCCTCCAGCTCCTTGGGGATGTTGACGATGAAGCCGCGCAGCGTCCACACCGTGAAGGGGAGCACGAAGGTCAGATAGGTGACGATGAGCCCGGTGAGCTTGTCGATCTGGTCGATCTGGTTGAGCAGCAGGAAGACCGGGATGATCATCGCCACCAGCGGCACCATCTGCACGGCGAGGATGGCGACGATCACGGCCTTGCGGCCGCGGAAGACGAAGCGGGAGATGGCCAGCGCCGCCAGCAGGCCGATCACCAGGCCGAGGCCGACGGTTGCCCCGGAGACGATGAGGCTGCGGCCGACCGAGCCCCAGAAGTCGCCGACGTCCAGGGCGTCGGAGAAGTTCTGGAAGGACAGGCTGGTCGGGAAGAACTTGGGGTCGGGGTCGATGGCGTCCTTGGCGGGCTTGAACGCCGTGTTGAGCATCCAGTAGACCGGGAAGCCGGAGACCACCACGACCAGCAGGCCGAGCAGGTTGTAGACCGTCCGCCCCTTGCGCCGGGGCCGCCGCAGGGCACGCGCGGCGGGAGCGGCCGCCGGCGTCCTCTCGGCGGGAGCCGTGTCGAGCATGGTCGTCACTCCACCTCTCCGATCTTCAGCATCTGGCGCATGTAGACCGCCATCACCCCGAGCAGGAGCAGCACGGTGACGACGGCGATGGCCGCGCCCGCGTCGTAGTCGTTGGCGACGAAGGCCTGGTCGTAGGAGTAGGTGGTGAGCACCTGGTACGCGGGCTCGGGATGGCCGTCGCGCATGAGGAAGACCTGCGGGAAGACGCCCATGTCCCAGATGACCGACAGCGTCGTCAGCATGACGATGATCGGCTTGAGCACCGGCAGGGTGACGTGCCGGAAGACCTTGACCGGCCCGGCGCCGTCCATACGGGCGGCCTCCTCCAGTTCCTTGGGCACCTGGGTGAGGCCGGCGTGCAGGGTGATGGCGACGAACGGGATCGCGCCCCACACCACCATGAGGGTGATGACGAGGAAGCCCTGCTTGGTGTCGGTGAACCAGTTGTGGCCGCTGAAGTCGGCTCCCGGCAGCCGGCTGAGCAGCCAGTTGAGGACGCCGTAGTCGCTGTCGAACATCCACTTGAAGATGGTGATGGCGACGACCACGGGCATCGCCCAGCTCGCCACCAGCACGATGTTGATCAGCGCCTTGACCCAGGTCGAGACCCGCTGCATCAGCAGCGCCACCCCCATGCCGGCGACGAGCGTCAGCAGCACCGCCGCGAGGGTGAAGAGCAGCGTGCGCAGGACGACGCCCCAGAAGACCGGGTCCCCCAGGACGTGGGTGTAGTTGGCGACGCCCTGCCAGTCGCCGGGCAGCCCCTGCCAGAGCTCGGCCTGGCCGTACTGCTTGAAGGACAGGGTGACCAGCCGGACCAGCGGATAGCCGAGGACCAGCAGCAGGACGCCGATGGTCGGCGCGAGCAGCGTCCACGGGAGCGCGGCTCCGCCGAAGCGGCGCGGCTTCCGGCCCGGTCCCGCCGGCCGCGGGCGCGGCACCTTGTCCAGCGGTGTGTCAACGGCACTCATCATGTGCTCCTCGGGTACTCCAGTCCCTGGCGTCGCGCCGGGGCCGGCCGCCCTGGGGCGGCCGGCCGGCGTCGATCACCGTGTTGCCCGCGTGCCGGTCAGCCGGCGTTGATCACCGCGTTGATCTGCTCGTCCGCGGCCTTGGTCGCGTCCTCGATGGAGGCCTTGCCGACCGCGATGTCGTTCAGCATGTTCTGCAGGATCTGCTTCTTCTCGACCTGCAGCCAGCCCGGGGCGGTCGGGACGAACCAGGTGTTCTCGTTGGCCCGGGCCGATGCGGCCGTCGCCGGGTCGTCCTTGAGCGGGGCGAGCAGCGACTTGGCGTTGGGCAGGTTGCCCTTGGAGATGAGGACCTTCTGGGCGGCGCTGTCGGTGAAGCCGTTGATCCAGTCGGCGGCGAGGTCCTGCGCGGCGGACTTGGCCGGGATGACCAGGTCGGAGCCGCCGATGAAGTTCGGCAGCAGATCGCCGTTGGGGCCGGGCAGCGCGAAGGTCTCCAGGTTGTCCTTCAGCTTGCCGGTCTTGTCGGTCTTCGGGTCGGCCGCGGCGCCGCCCTCCCAGCTGGCGCCGTAGATGAGCGCGGACTTGCCCTGGCCGTAAACAATGTAACGGTCCGACTCGTCCTTGTTCTTGTCGCCGTGGAAGTACGTGTCCAGGACGGACTTCCAGGTCTTCAGGCCCTCGATGGACTTGGGGTCGGAGAGGGTGGCGGTCCACTTGCCGCCGTCCTCCTTGGCGACGTCGCCGCCGGCGTCCTTGACGAAGGCCAGCGCGGTGTACCAGTCGCGGCTGGGCTGGTACCAGGCGGAGAACTTGTCGCCGTTCTTCTTCTGGATCTTGTCGAGCGCGTCGGTCAGCTCGGCCCAGGTGGTGGGGGCCTTGGTGACGCCGGCCGCCTTGGCGACGTCCTTGCGCCAGGTGCCGACCCGCGCACCGGCGTAGTAAGGCACGCCGTAGGTCTTGCCGTTGTACGTCACGGAGCCCTCGAGGGCGTCCAGCCAGTCGCCGGAGTTCTCGAACTTGCTCTTGTCGACCGGGGCGAACGCGCCCTTGACCAGGTAGCCGAGGGTCTCGGTGTTGCCCATCTCGACGACGTCCGGCACCTTCTTGGTGGCGAGGACGGCGTCGAGCTTCTGGTTCTTCGCGGTCCACTCGTAGTACTCGTGGCGGATCTTGACGCCCTTGTGCTTGGCCGTGAAGGCGTCGTCCGCCTGCTTGACCAACTCGGGCCAGTTCTTCTGTGCGTCGACCGTCAGCCAGACGGTGATCTCCTTCGGCGCGGCGGCCTTGCCGGAGCCCTTGTCGTCCGAACCGCAGGCCGCAACGCCGGCGACCATGACGGCGACACCGATCGCCGCGATCAGCTTGCGCTTCACAACACCCTCCCCAGGGCAGTGAGTACCAAGTGGTGTAGACCAGTGACCCGAAGCTTGGCCTAGACCTTTAGGGGTGTCAAGGGTGTATAAGAGCACCGGACGCGTCCGTTACCGGACCGACATCTGGGCTCGTAACGCGACATGAGCCCTGGCCGTGCCACCATGTGAGCCGCGAATGACGGAGGAGCCGGTGACGGCAGCACGACAGCACTCGGGAGCAGAGGCGATGGAGACCGACGGCGAGGCCGGCACTGCGGTGACGGAGACCGCGGAGGCGGCCGGGGCCGCGGCCGGGCGGACCGCGCGGGTGCCCAAGTACTACGGCCTGAAGCGCCATCTGCTCGAACTGACCCAGACGATGCCCCCCGGCTCGCCGGTGCCGCCCGAGCGCACCCTGGCCGCCGAGTTCGACACCTCGCGCACCACCGTGCGGCAGGCGCTGCAGGAGCTGGTGGTCGAGGGCCGGCTGGAGCGCATCCAGGGCAAGGGCACCTTCGTCGCCAAGCCCAAGGTCTCCCAGGCGCTGCAACTCACCTCGTACACCGAGGACATGCGCGCCCAGGGCCTGGAGCCGACCTCCCAGCTGCTCGACATCGGCTACATCACCGCCGACGACCGGCTTGCGGAACTGCTGGACATGAAGGCCGGCGGCCGCGTGCTGCGCATCGAGCGCCTGCGTCTGGCGAACGGCGAGCCGATGGCCATCGAGACCACCCACCTGTCGGCCAAGCGCTTCCCCGCGCTGCGCCGCAGCCTGGCGAAGTACACCTCGCTCTACACCGCGCTCGCCGAGGTCTACGACGTCCGGCTCGCCGAGGCGGAGGAGACCATCGAGACCTCGCTCGCCACCCCGCGCGAGGCGGGCCTGCTGGGCACGGACGTGGGGCTGCCGATGCTGCTGCTGTCCCGGCACTCGATCGACACGGGCGGCGAGCCAGTGGAGTGGGTGCGCTCGGTCTACCGCGGCGACCGCTACAAGTTCGTGGCCCGCCTGCAACGTCCGTAACCCCGGTGCGGTTCCCGGGCCTTGTAGATCGTTTCCATAACGCAATGCAAGCAGGTAGTGACGTGCCGACCGTCCTGACTCTAGATTGCCTGCGCATTACACAGGAGTAAGAGATCAGGACGGAGCCGTAGCAATGTCCGAACCATCCGGAACCTCCGGGCGGCCACCGGTGGTCACCCCCACACGCGTGATCGCCGGTGTCTGCCTCGTCATCCCCTTCGTCGCCATGCTCTGGGTCGGCTCGTACGCGAAGCTGACCCCGGAGTTCATCGGCATCCCCTTCTTCTACTGGTACCAGATGCTGTGGGTGTTCCTGTCCTCCGGACTGACGTACGCCGCGTACGTCATGGTCCGCCGTGAGGAGCGGGCACGGAAGGAGGGGGCGAAGTGAAGGACGGGGTCAACGGCGTCGCACTCGCCGTCTTCATCTTCTTCTTCCTGGTCGTCACGGTCCTGGGCTTCCTGGCCGCGCGCTGGCGCAGGGCCGAGAACGCCCTGCACCTCGACGAGTGGGGCCTGGGCGGCCGCAGCTTCGGCAGCTGGATCACCTGGTTCCTGCTGGGCGGTGACCTCTACACGGCCTACACCTTCGTGGCCGTCCCGGCGGCGGTCTACGCGGCGGGCGCGTCCGGCTTCTTCGCCGTGCCGTACACGATCCTGGTCTACCCCCTGATCTTCACCTTCCTGCCGCGGCTGTGGTCGGTGTCGCACAAGCACGGCTACGTCACCACCTCCGACTTCGTGCGCGGGCGCTTCGGCTCCAAGGGCCTGTCGCTGGCGGTGGCGGTCACCGGCATCCTCGCCACGATGCCGTACATCGCGCTGCAACTGGTGGGCATCCAGGCAGTCCTGGACGTGATGGGCGTGGGCGGCGGCGAGTCGTCCAACTGGTTCATCAAGGACCTGCCACTGCTGATCGCCTTCGGTGTGCTGGCGGCCTACACCTACTCCTCCGGCCTGCGCGCGCCCGCGCTGATCGCGTTCGTCAAGGACACGCTGATCTACATCGTCATCGCGGTGGCGATCATCTACATCCCGATCAAGCTGGGCGGCTTCGACGACATCTTCGCCAAGGCCGGCGACGCCTACGCCCAGGTCAACCCGGCCACGGGCAAGCCCCGCGGATCCCTGGCCCCGGGCGACACCGCCCAGTGGGCCTACGGCACGCTGGCGCTGGGCTCGGCGCTGGCGCTGTTCATGTACCCGCACTCCATCACGGCCGTGCTCTCCAGCCGCAGCCGCGACGTCATCCGCCGCAACACCACCGTGCTGCCGCTGTACTCGCTGATGCTCGGCCTGCTGGCCATGCTCGGCTTCATGGCGCTGGCCAGCGGTGTCGGCGCCGGGGTCACGGGCTACAACGGCCAGCTGGCGATCCCGCAGCTGTTCGAGAACATGTTCCCGTCCTGGTTCGCGGGCGTGGCCTTCGCCGCGATCGGCATCGGCGCGCTGGTGCCGGCGGCGATCATGTCGATCGCCGCGGCCAACCTCTTCACCCGCAACATCTACAAGGACTTCCTCAAGCCGGACGCCACCCCCGCGCAGGAGACCCAGGTCTCCAAGGTGGTCTCGCTGCTGGTCAAGGTCGGCGCCCTGGTCTTCGTCCTCACCATGGACAAGACGGTCGCGATCAACTTCCAGCTGCTGGGCGGCATCTGGATCCTGCAGACCTTCCCGGCCCTGGTCGGCGGTCTGTTCACCCGCTGGTTCCACCGCTGGGCGCTGCTGGCGGGCTGGGCGGTCGGCATGGCCTACGGCACCTGGGTGGCGTACGGCGTGGCCAGCCCGGCCCAGAAGCACTTCGGCGGCTCCTCCGACACCATCCCGGTCATCGGCCAGATCGGCTACATCGGCCTGACCGCCTTCGTGCTCAACGTCGTGGTCACCGTCGTCCTCACCTTCGTCCTGCGGGCCCTCAAGGCCCCCGAGGGCGTGGACGAGACCAGCAAGGCCGACTTCACGGCCGACGCCGGCGACCCGGGCGTGCAGAAGGACCTGCCGGTGGGCGCCGGTCACTGACCGCCGCACCGGCCACGGTCACGGGCCGCCGCCCTGGGACGGGGCGGCGGCCCGTCGTCATGCGGTACGGGCCGGCTCCGGGCAGCGGAAGGTGCGGCGGTACGCCTGGGGGGTGGTGCCCACCCAGCGGGCGAAGTGGTGGCGCAGGGTCGCCGCGTTGCCGAACCCGGCGCGCGCGGCGACGGCGTCCACCGTCTCGTCGGTGCCCTCCAGCAACTCCCGGGCCAGCAGCACCCGCTGGCCCAGCAGCCAGCGGTAGGGCGTCGTGCCGGTCTCCTGCTGGAAGCGGCGCGCGAAGGTGCGCGGCGACATGTGCGCCCGGGCGGCCAGCTCGTCGACGGTGACCTCGCGGTCCAGGTGGCGTTCCATCCACGCCAGGACCTCGCCCACGGTGTCGCAGCGCGTGCGCGGCAGCGGGCGGTCGACGTACTGCGTCTGGCCGCCCTCCCGGTGCGGTGGCACCACCATGCGCCGGGCTATGGCGTTGGCCACCTCGCTGCCCTGCTCCTTGCGGACCAGGTGCAGGCAGGCGTCGATCCCGGCGGCGGTGCCGGCCGAGGTGATCACCGGGTCCTCGTCCACGTACAGCACGTCGGGCTCGACCCGCACGCGGGGGTGACGTCGCGCCAGCTCCTCCGCGTGCCGCCAGTGGACGGCGCAGCGGCGGCCGTCCAGCAGTCCGGCGGCGGCCAGCACGAAGACCCCCGAGCAGACGCTGAGCACCCGGGCCCCGCGCCCGACGGCGCGGTTCAGCGCCTCCAGCAGCTCGGCTGGGTACTCCCGGTGCACATAGGAGTCGCCCGCGGGCACCGCGATCAGGTCGGCCTCCTCCAGCCGCTCCAGTCCGTACCGGGTGCCGATGGTGAACCCGGCGGGGGACGTCAGCGTGGGGCCCTCCGCGGAGGCCACGGCGAAGTCGTACGCCGGCAGGCCGTCGTCCGACCTGTCGATTCCGAACACCTCGCAGACCACCCCGAGTTCGAAGGGGTGGACACCGTCGAGCAGGACAACGGCCACGTTCTGCAGCATGACTCCAGGATGTCAGAGCGGCCGCCCGGACGTGGCAGGATTTCGAGGTGGTCCGTCAGTCCTGCCACTCCCGGTGGGGCCGCGCGAGGAGCACAGTCGAAGGCATGGAAACCTTCCTCGCCACCCTCACCGCACTGGTCTTCTTCCTGGCCCTGGCGCTCGCCGCGCTGACCGGGCGCGTCCACGACTCCCGCGACGGCCACGACTGGCACCGCTGAACCCCTCGCTCTGTAACCGCATCGACACAACATCTGGTGGTGTCACGGGCGGGCGCCACTAGATGTATGCTCAACTCCGCTGTCGCCGCAGGGGAAGCCGGTGGGAATCCGGGACTGCCCCGCAACGGTGTGCGGACGCCTGGAGGCGTGCCCGCGAGTCCGAGTACCTGCCGACGGCACCGTCCGGCGCGCCGTCCGGACGGTGAAGTGTCCGGGCCTCGCGGGTTGGGCCGGCGGACGCGCCGCGGCATGCCCTGCCCTGCGTGCGCCCCGTCGCTCCTCCGCGTCGCCGCCGTACGAGGGAGAGAGCACACGTGACCATCGCGCCCGCCGCACCCGCCACCGCATCGGACCCCGCCTCAACCGGAGCCGAACTGCTGCGCGTCCTGACGGAACTGACCGCAGACCTCACCGACACCGACCCCGGCCGGGTCGCCGCCGCCGCGCTGCGCGGCCGCAGCGCCACGGCGGACGAGGCGGAACTGCGGGCGCTGGCCACCGAGGCCGCCGCCGGGCTGATCGCGGAGGACCCGCAGTACTCGCGGCTCGCCGCCCGTCTGCTCACCCTGGCCATCGCCGACGAGGCCGCGGGCGAGGGCGCGGTCTCGTTCTCCGCGTCCATCGCGGTCGGCCACCGCGAGGGCCTGATCGCCGACGGCACCGCGGCCTTCGTCGCCGAGCACGCCGGTCGGCTGGACGCGCTGGTCGACGCCGCGCTCGCCGACGGCGCCGACGACCGCTTCGGCTACTTCGGCCTGCGCACCCTGCACAGCCGCTACCTGCTGCGCCACCCGATCACCCGCCAGGTCATCGAGACCCCGCAGCACTTCATGCTGCGCGTCGCCTCCGGCCTGGCCGAGGACGGCACCAGCCGCTCGGTGGACGAGGTCGCGGCGCTCTACGGCCTGATGAGCCGGCTGGACTACCTGCCCAGCTCCCCCACCCTCTTCAACTCCGGCACCCGGCACCCGCAGATGTCCTCCTGCTACCTGCTGGACTCCCCGCTGGACGAGCTGGACTCCATCTACGACCGCTACCACCAGGTGGCCCGGCTGTCGAAGCACGCCGGCGGCATCGGCCTGTCCTACTCCCGCATCCGCTCGCGCGGTTCGCTGATCCGCGGCACCAACGGCCACTCCAACGGCATCGTCCCGTTCCTGCGCACCCTCGACGCCTCCGTCGCCGCCGTGAACCAGGGCGGCCGCCGCAAGGGCGCGGCCTGCGTCTACCTGGAGACCTGGCACGCGGACATCGAGGAGTTCCTGGAACTGCGCGACAACACCGGCGAGGAGGCGCGCCGCACCCACAACCTCAACCTGGCGCACTGGATCCCGGACGAGTTCATGCGCCGCGTCGACACCGACGGCACCTGGTCGCTGTTCTCCCCCGCCGACGTGCCCGAGCTGGTCGACCTGTGGGGCGAGGAGTTCGACGCCGCCTACCGCAAGGCCGAGGCCGCGGGCCTGGCCCGCAAGACGCTCCCGGCGCGCGAGCTGTACGGCCGCATGATGCGCACCCTGGCGCAGACCGGCAACGGCTGGATGACCTTCAAGGACGCCTCCAACCGCACCGCCAACCAGACCGCCGAGCCCGGCCGCGTGATCCACTCCTCCAACCTCTGCACGGAGATCCTGGAGGTCACGAACGACGGCGAGACCGCGGTCTGCAACCTCGGCTCGATCAACCTGGGCTCCTTCGTCGGCGAGGACGGCGGCGCCGGGCAGGAGGTCATCGACTGGGAGCGGCTGGACGCCACCGTCCGCACCGCCGTGACCTTCCTCGACCGCGTGGTGGACATCAACTTCTACCCGACCCGCGAGGCGGCCTCCTCCAACGAGCGCTGGCGCCCGGTGGGCCTGGGCGCGATGGGCCTGCAGGACGTCTTCTTCAAGCTGCGGCTGCCCTTCGACTCCGCCGAGGCCAAGGCGCTGTCCACAAAGATCGCCGAGCGCATCATGCTCGCCGCGTACGAGGCCTCCTGCGACCTGGCCGAGCGCCACGGCCCGCACCCCGCCTGGTCGCAGACCCGCGCCGCCCGCGGCGTGCTGCACCCCGACCACTACACGACCGAGGCGAACTGGCCCGAGCGCTGGGAGGCGCTGCGCGCCCGCGTCGCCGCCACCGGCATGCGCAACTCGCTGCTGCTGGCCATCGCCCCGACCGCGACGATCGCCTCGATCGCCGGTGTGTACGAGTGCATCGAGCCGCAGGTCTCCAACCTCTTCAAGCGCGAGACGCTCAGCGGTGAGTTCCTGCAGGTCAACTCCTACCTCGTGGCCGACCTGAAGAAGCTCGGCGTCTGGGACGCGCAGACCCGTGACGCGCTGCGCGAGTCCAACGGCTCCGTCGAGGGCTTCAACTGGATCCCCGCGGAGGTCCGCGAGCTGTACCGCACGGCCTGGGAGCTCCCGCAGCGCGCCCTGATCGACATGGCGGCGGCCCGCACCCCGTACCTCGACCAGAGCCAGTCGCTCAACCTCTTCATGGCCTCGCCCACCATCGGCAAGCTCAGCTCGATGTACGCGTACGCCTGGAAGCAGGGCCTGAAGACGACGTACTACCTGCGCTCCCGCCCGGCCACGCGCATCGCGCAGTCCGCCCGCGCGGCCGCCCCCGTCCCGCTCCAGCAGACGACGCCCGACGCCGACGCGATCGCCTGCTCCCTTGAGAACCCCGAGTCCTGCGAGGCCTGCCAGTAATGAGCTCCACCAAGAACCTGCTCGACCCGGGCTTCGAACTGACCCTGCGTCCGATGCGCTACCCGGACTTCTACGAGCGCTACCGCGACGCCATCAAGAACACCTGGACCGTGGAGGAGGTCGACCTCCACTCCGACGTCGCCGACCTCGCCAAGCTCTCCCCCGGCGAGCAGCACATGATCGGCCGGCTGGTGGCCTTCTTCGCCACCGGCGACTCGATCGTGGCCAACAACCTCGTGCTGACCCTGTACAAGCACATCAACTCCCCCGAGGCGCGGCTGTACCTGTCGCGGCAGCTCTTCGAGGAGGCCGTGCACGTCCAGTTCTACCTGACGCTGCTCGACACCTACCTGCCCGATCCCGAGGAGCGCACCGCCGCGTTCGCGGCCGTGGAGAACATCCCGTCCATCCGTGAGAAGGCGCAGTTCTGCTTCCGCTGGATGGACTCGGTGGAGTCCATCGACCGCCTGGAGACCAGGGAGGACCGCCGACGCTTCCTCCTCAACCTGATCTGCTTCGCGGCCTGCATCGAAGGCCTGTTCTTCTACGGCGCCTTCGCCTACGTCTACTGGTTCCGCTCGCGCGGCCTGCTGCACGGGCTCGCCACCGGCACCAACTGGGTTTTCCGCGACGAGTCGATGCACATGGACTTCGCGTTCCATGTGGTCGACACGGTCCGCGCGGAGGAGCCCGACCTCTTCGACGAGGAGATGGTCAAGCAGGTCACCGCGATGCTGGAGGAGGCCGTCGAGGCGGAGCTCCAGTTCGCCCGCGACCTGTGCGGCGACGGCCTGCCCGGCATGAACACCGACTCCATGCGCGAGTACCTGCAGTGCGTCGCCGACCAGCGCCTGGTCCGCCTCGGCCTGCCGGTCCGCTACGGCTCGGAGAACCCGTTCTCCTTCATGGAGCTGCAGAACGTCCAGGAGCTGACCAACTTCTTCGAGCGCCGCGCCTCCGCGTACCAGGTGGCGGTCGAGGGCACGGTCTCCTTCGACGACGACTTCTGATCCGCTCCGCGGGGTGGGGTTGCGGGCGGCGACGACCGCCCGCAACCCCACCCGTCCGCCGGGCGATCAGAACGCGGTGACCTGGAGGACGTAGACCCGTTCGTGCCGAGGAACGACGAGGTAGAGGAAGAGGCCGTCCATCACGGCTGCCGTCCTCGTCCCCTCCCCGACGCCTTGGAAAGCGGGCCCGTCGAGGTACCGGGCCTCGGCGGCGCGAACCAGTTCCCCGGCCTTCTCCTCCACCTGCGCGACAAGTGTCACGGGAGCGGGGTTCTCCCCGCCGACCACGTACTCCTCACTGGGCTCGTACTCCCAGGCCCAGCTCACTCACCCACCGCCACGCGGGCCTGGTCGAAGATCGCGCGGATCTCGGCCATCGCCGCCTTCCATGCGGGGTCGCGCCTGTCGAGAGTCTGGGCCGTGTGCTCGGCCGAGCGCAGACGTCCTGCGGTGTCGAGATCGCGGGCGATCTCGACATGGACGGCCCATGCGGTGAGGAATCCGCGCAGCGGCTCGATCGAGCCCGAATCGACGGAGTGGGCGATCGCCTCGTTCTTCTGCTGCTCCATCTCCGCAAGGCGGTGAGGGGCCACCTGCGCGAGCGCCGCGCGGAGTGCCTCGGGCGTCCTCGCCGGCCGTGCGATGAGCTCTTCCCCGTGGTGCTCGGGCTGGGTGGTCATGGTGCGGTCCTCCTCCGGGTACCGCAGCTCAGCCTAGCCACTCCGGTCGTGCCACGACGCTTGTCTCGCACCAGCCCGCCGTGGGCGCGAGGTCACATGGGGGGTGCGGTGGGAGGTGCTGCGGGGACGTGCGGTCGCCGGGCACCGCGGACCCGGCAACGCCGGTCAGCGGTGCCGGGCGCTCGCGATCAGTCGTTCGGGACGGTCTCGTACTTCGGGGTGGACTCCGCCATCTGCTTCAGCGCGTCCCTGCGGTCCCGCTTGGAGAGCCGGTCGATGTAGAGGTAGCCGTTGAGGTGGTCGGTCTCGTGCTGCAGGCAGCGCGCGAAGAAGCCCTTGCCCTCGACGACGACGTCGTTGCCGTGCATGTCCTGGCCCCGGCACACCGCGTAGTCGGGGCGCGGCAGTTCGGCGTAGGCACCCGGTACGGACAGGCAGCCCTCGTTGCCGTCGTCCAGGACGCGGCGCTCGGCGGGGAGGTCGTCGACGACGGGGTTGACCACGTGCCCGACGTGGCGGACGCCGTCGTCGTCGGGGCAGTCGTACACGAAGACCCTCAGCGGCACGCCGATCTGGTTGGCGGCGAGGCCCACGCCCTCGGCGGCGCGCTGGCTGGCGAACATGTCGTCGATCAGCGCTGCCAGCTCGTCGTCGAAGGACGTGACCGTCTTGCACGGGTGGTGCAGCACCGGGTTGCCGACGACCGTGATCGGGCGGGCCGTGCCGCGCTCGCGGTGGGCGGCCTCGCGCTCCTCCGCGTCCGTCACGTCGTCGGTGAATACGGTCTGCTCGGTCTCCTGCTGCGACATGGTCCGTCGTACGCCTTCCTGGGGCCTGCTCCAAAGCTCAATAGCCCATCAAGGGTACGTGCCCGCGGAGGTGTCAGCAGACCTCTTCGAGATCGCGCCAGTCCCTGGTGTCCGGGCTGTCGGCGACCCAGCTGTCCAGCAGGCCCCGCACCAGCCCCACGGGGGCCGCGATGCCGCACTCCCGCTCGGGGGCCCACAGGGCGCCGGGGGTGCGGTGGCTGAGGTGGCCCGGGTGGCCGGGTTCGCCCTGGTCGTGGGGGTCGCGTGAGCCGTCGGAGCCGTCGTCGGTCGGCATCCGGCTCTCGGAGCAGGTGCGGCACAGCAGCCGGACGGAGGACGACCAGTCCTCGGCGGCGTAGCCCGCGTCGGCGGCGAGCTGCTCCAGGGCGTCGCGGTCCGACTCGGTCGCCGCCTCCAGCAGGACCAGCCAGGTCGGCACGGGCGAGGGCGCCCACAGCTCGATCTCGTCGAAGACGGGGTACGTGGCGCCGTCGGCGGTGCGCCGCTCGCCGTGCGGGACGCCGTCGTGGAGCACGACCTCGCCCCAGCGGCGGCCGGAGG
This sequence comes from Actinacidiphila glaucinigra, assembly GCF_900188405.1. GTDB lineage: Bacteria > Actinomycetota > Actinomycetes > Streptomycetales > Streptomycetaceae > Actinacidiphila > Actinacidiphila glaucinigra. The sequence goes on from NZ_FZOF01000006.1 coordinate 44,343, forward strand.
ACGGCAGCGGGATGCTCAGCACCTCGATGCGGGCCGGGTCGATACGGCGGCCCCAGACCACCTCGGCCTCGCCTTCCGGGGAGAGCCGCACCGCGGAGCTGCCCAGCTCCATCTCGACGACGCCGGTCCCGGCGGCGTCGGGGCGCAGCCCGTACGCCTGCCAGGCGCGGCGGGCGAGCGGCCAGTCCTGCAGGGCGGTGGCGGCGATGCCGACGTTCCACCAGTCGGGGGCGCCGGGCGCGCGGTCCAGCAGGGCGACGGCCCGCAGGCCGGTGGTGCGGGCCTGCTCCCAGTCGTGCCGGAACTTGTGCAGCAGTGCGAGGTTGTACCAGGACTCCGAACGCCAGGGCTCGAGGTCGGCCGCACGGATGAGCAGCGCGCCGGCGTCCTCGTACCGCCCGTCGCTGATCAACGTGAACGCCCGGTCGGTCGCCTGCCGCCACGTGGCGGAGGGCCGGTGCCGTGCCCTGCCGAAGATCCTCAAGGTGTCCCGCCTGCCGTTCGCTTTCGCTGGTGCCCCACGGTGCCCCGTCCGTTCCCCCACGTCCCGTGCTCAGCGGTGCTCATCAGTCCTCCTTGCCATCGGCGGGGCCTGTCACACACGGCCGGGCTCGTCGGTTTGGCAGCATCGGCGCCATGGTGCGCCTCTTGAGTGCTCTGCGCCTCTGCGGGCATCCAACCATGCCCCTTGGTGCGCCCGCTCATTACCGGTGGGTTCACTGCCCGGCACGGGCAACGACCCTGGTCAGCGCCTCAACCACGCGAGGGTCGTATTCGTGCGCGGTATCGAGGCGTAACCGCTCCAGCGCCTGCAGCCCCCGGCCCACGGCCGTACCGCTCCCGGCCAGGTCCTCGTAGGCGTTGGCCGTACGCACGATGCGTCCCGCGAGCGCTTGGTCCCGGTACGGATCGGCCTGTCCCTCCACGATCCGCGCGACTTCCTCGGGGGCACCCGTCCGGCGTACGACCTCCGCCCCGAGCAGGGCGATGCGCCGGCGTTCCACCTGATCGAGGGACGAGGTGGCACCGCCGGGCACCGGGTCGACGAGGGAGAGCTGGCCGATGTCGTGCATCAGCGCGGCGTGCTCCAGGGCCGCCAGCGCCTTTCCGCCCAGGCCGAGTTCGCGACCCATGGCGTGGCTGAGCGCGCTGACCCGGCGGGCGTGCCCCACCGGGGTGTAGCCGGCCACCTCGGTGGCCCGGGCCAGCGAGGCGATGGTCTCCCGGTGGGTGGACCGGATCGCCGCGTGCCGCCGGAAGGCCGTCTGGGTCAGCAGCAGCGGCACCCCGCACACGGGCAGCGCCCACAGTCCGGCCGCCTGCTCGGCCTGCGCCAGCACGACCCCGCCGGCGCACACGGCCGAGCCGACGCCCGGCAGGACGGCCAGTTCGTCGCGCAGGACGGAGGCGAAGGGATGCCCGGTGCGTGCGGTGCCCAGTACGGCGGCCAGCACCGCGTCGCAGAGGATCGTGCTGGCCAGCAGCAGGACCGCGTACCCCGGATGGCCGCCGCTGCCGCCGTACAGCGGCTGCGCGGTGGCGGCGGCGAACGCCACCGTGAGCACGCGCCGTGCCGCCGCGTCGCGGGGCGCTCCCCTCAGCTGCCCGGCGACCACCGCTGCGGCGGAGACCGCCACCACGACCGCCACCGCCTCGGCCGCGAGCAGCGCGTACGCCAGGGCACCGGCGAAGGCGACGGGGGCGGCCTCCCGGCCCTCGGGTTCCGGGATCCGGAAGGCCTCGCCGACAACGACCAGCGCCCCGAAGGCGGCGGCCGCCGCGGGATCGGCGACGCCGTGCACCGCCGTCCACACCGACGCGGCGCCGCCCACGGCGAGCGCGAGCCCATGGACGGCGAACACGACGGACGGCGTGCGCCTGCGGTGACGCCGGTGGTCCCCGCCGCCGCGGCGTCCGGGGGCGCTCACGGGCGCGGCTCGGGGGTGCGGCGCGCAGGTGCCTCGCGGCGGGCGTGGCGCCGGGCCTGGGCGGGGGCGAAGGATTCGGGCTCGTCGGCGGTGACCGCCGGGTTCCAGCCCTCGCGGCGGACGGCGCGGATCAGCGCCTGCACCATGAGCGGGTCGAAGTGGCTGCCGGCGCAGCGGCGCAGCTCGCCCAGCGCGTCGTCGACACCTCGGGTGGCCTGGTAGGCGCGGGTGGAGGTCATCGCGTCGAACGCGTCCGCCACAGCCACCAGCCGCGCGGAGGACGGGATGGCCTCGCCCGCCAGTCCGTACGGGTAGCCGGATCCGTCGAGGCGCTCGTGGTGGTGGAGGATCGCGGTGCGGGCGTCGTCGAGGAAGGCGATGCCGCGCACCATCTCGTGGCCGTAGCCGGGGTGCAGCTCGATGATCCGCCGCTCCTCGGGGGTGAGCGGGCTGTCCTTGCGCAGCACGCGGGTGGGCACGCCGAGCTTGCCGATGTCGTGCAGGATGCCGGCCAGCCGCAGGGCCTCCACCCGCTCGGGCGGCAGTCCGATCTCGCGGGCGATCAGCGCCGACGCCCGGCCGACGCGCTCGCTGTGGCCCCGGGTGTAGCGGTCCTTGATCTCCACGGCCTGCACCAGCGCCCGGACCGTCGCCTGGTGCGCGGCCCGCTCGCGGCGGGCCTGGCCGACGACCCAGCGCGCGATGTGCGTCGGCAGCAGGGCGAGGACCGCGGCCACCGCCCCGTACGGGCCCTGCCAGAGCACCGCGGCCATGAGCCCCACCAGGCCGTAGGTCAGGTGCGGGGCGAGCGGCTCCAGCAGTGCCTCGCGCCAGGCCGCCGACGGGGCGGTGCGCTCGGCGGTGACCAGCACGCCGGCGGTGAGGGCGGCGGAGAACAGGCAGAAGGCGAGGACGGCCGCGAGCGCGGGCACCAGCAGCCCCGGCAGCCGCGCGAAGGGCCCGTCCCCGAAGGCGGTGCGCACCTGGGCCGCGGCGGCCGTCGCCAGGGCGAGCTGCGCGGCGTGCCACACGCGGCGCACCGGGCGCGGCTCGCCCCGGACGGGCGCGAGCAGGCCACCGGGCACGGCGACGAGTGCGGCCGCGCCCGGGGGAAGCAGGAGCGCGGCCGCGAAGAGCACCGGGGGCAGTGACGCCCCCGTGCGTTCCCCCGCCGCGTAGAGCACCGCCAGCACCGCGGCGGTCGCCCAGGGCGTGCCCTCGCGGGGGCCCGTGACGAGGGCGCCGCAAGCCGACACGACGACGACCGGGATGTAGACCCGCGCCGCCGCGGGGAGCATCCGGACCGCCCGCTTCGCACGCACCCCACCGAGGCTAGGGGCGCGGCCGCCGCCCGGTGGGCGAGCGGCCGCGATTCCCGCCTTCGGGTGATCCCGGGTGACCTGCCGGCGCGGTGGGCGTCAGACGGTCGGCGAACCGGTCGGCGCGCTGCCGCCGTCGGCCGGCTCCGGTACCGGCGCCACCTCGCCGGCGCGGATCAGCTCGATCCGCGTGAGCACCTTGGAGCGCAGGTCCGTGGGCACGTCGTCGTGCCCGCAGCAGCGCTTGACCAGCTTCTTGACGGCCTGCTCGAGGCCGTACTTCTCCAAGCAGGGGTGGCACTCGTCGAAGTGCTGCTTGAACTTGGCGCAGGCGTCGTCGGACATCTCGTTGTCCAGGTACTCGTAAAGGTGTTCGAGTACCTCGGAACAGTCCGTCTCATGCGGGTTGCCGCAGCTCATGTGCCCGAGCCCTTCTCGTCTCCCGCGCCCGCCGGGACGAGCCCGCGCTCCCGCGCGTAGTCCTCCAGCAGCGAACGCAGCTGCCGCCGCCCACGGTGCAGACGGGACATCACCGTACCGATGGGGGTTCCCATGATGTCGGCGATCTCCTTGTAGGCAAAGCCCTCGACGTCGGCAAGATAGACCGCGATCCGGAATTCCTCCGGGATCGCCTGCAGAGCCTGCTTCACGTCCGAGTCGGGCAGGTGGTCCAGGGCCTGGGACTCGGCGGAGCGCAGACCCGTGGACATGTGCGACTCGGCGCGTGCCAGCTGCCAGTCCTCGATCTCCTCCGTGCCGCTGCGCTGGGGCTCGCGCTGCTTCTTGCGGTAGGAGTTGATGAAGCTGTTGGTGAGGATGCGGTACAGCCACGCCTTCAGGTTGGTGCCCTCACGGAACTGGTGGAACGACGCGTACGCCTTCGCGTACGTCTCCTGCACCAGGTCCTCGGCATCGGCCGGGTTGCGGGTCATGCGCAGCGCCGCCGAGTACATCTGGTCCAGGTACTCCAGGGCGTCCCGCTCGAAGCGCGCACTGCGCTCGACGTCGGACTCCGGAGTCACCTGCACCTCAGGCACCTCGGACGGGCTGTCGTCGTTGCCGCTGACCGGACCCACCTCCTCCACGACGGTCACGGGGCCGTAAGCGGACCCCACGCCATCGGAGGATATCCCGGGCGGGATCGGCGCGCTGTTCCTGTTCGCCCCACCCGTCGACGGCCACTCCGGCCACGACAGGTACGGCGCCTCGGCACGCGCGCGGCACTCGGCTCTGACCATCCGGCTGCCTTCCTCACTGTGCGTACGTTCTTTCGTGCGGACGCCTGGCACAACACGGGCCGCGCACCGCTCATTCCCGAAGCGGGGGCAGTTCCTCCAGCCAGCCCAGCACCGCGTCGGTGATGACGCTCAGTGCTGCCTCCTGGGTGAGATCCGCCGACTTCGGGACGGCGAACCCGTGATCGCCGAAGGGCACCCCGACCGGCTCGTATCCCTCGGGAAACTCCTCGGGACGGCCGAAGGGGTCGCGCCCGCCCTGGACGACCAGGAGGTGCACACCCTTGAGCGCCGCCCCGAAGAGCTCGTCCTTGCGGGACTTCTCCGGCTTCCCCGGCGGGTGCAGCGGGAAGGACAGCGCCAGCACCGCCACCGCGCCCAGTTCCGCCGCCGTACGGCAGGCCACCCGGGCGCCCGCGCTGCGGCCGCCGGCGACCACCGGCAGACCGGGCCGGACGAGCGCCGGCCACAGCGCCGTCCACGCGGTGTCCAGGGTCTTCGGCGCGGGGGCCAGCTTCCTGCCCGCCACCCGCCAGGGCTGCTCCACCAGCGCGACCGTCCAGCCGTGCGACGGCAGCGCCGCGGCCAGGGCCTGCAGGTCGCGTGCCTCGACACCGCCTCCCGCGCCGTGGCCCAGCGCCACCACGGCGCGGGGGCGACGGGCCCGGTACCAGGTGACGCGGGCGTTCCCGACGGGCGTCGGCACGGTCTCCATGATCTCGCTCACAGCGGCCAGTCTGGCACCGCGGGCGGTCAGAACAGCGTCGCCTCCTCGGGCGCCTCGATCGGCTCGACCAGCTCCGGCCCGTTGTTGCGGACGTTGCTCACCTCGGTGCGCACAGGGTGCACGCGCAGCAGGCCGGGCCGCGGCGGCGCGAGCAGCCCGCGCAGGTCCTCGGCCTCGGTGCGCGTGGGATCGAGCCAGTCGCCCCAGTGGTCCGGGGTGATCCACAGCGGCATGCGCGGGTGGATCTCGGCCAGGGAGCGGGGACCGCCGGGGCGCTCGTCGGCGTCGGCGAAGGGCTCGCTCCAGGCCTCCGTGGTGATGACGGTGCAGGTGACCCACCAGGCGCGCGGGTGCTCGTCGGGCAGGGTGCGGTCGCGCCAGAACTCGTACAGCCCGGCCATCGCGAAGACCGAGCCGTCGACGGGGGTGACGAAGTACGGCTGCTTGCGGGGCCGCTTCCTCTTCCCCTGCTCCTCCAGCTGCCGCTCGTCCTTGCCGGTGACCCACTCGAAGTAGCCGTCGGCGGGCAGCAGGCAGCGGCGCGAGGCGAAGGGGCGGCGGTAGGAGGCCTTCTCGTGCACGGTCTCGGCCCGCGCGTTGATCATCTTGACGCCGACGTCCGGAGTCTTCGCCCAGCTCGGCACCAGCCCCCAGCGCAGGGCGCGCAACTGGCGCACGATCTCGCCCGTCTCCTTGTCCGGCCGCTCCAGCACCGCGTAGGTGGTGTCGGTGGGCGCGACATTCCAGTTGGGGTCCAGCGCCTCCGTGGGATCCCATTTCTGCACGTCGAACACCTCGACGAGATCCTCTGGCCTCCGGCTCGCTGCATATCGACCGCACATGAGTGCCACATTGCCACGGCGCGGACACAGCCGGGCACCGTATGGTGCGCAACCGTGCAGCTCATCGACTCGATCCTCGGCACCCAGCCCGCGCCCTCGTCCTGGCTGGTGGGCGTCACCGCGGCCGTCGCCCTGGCCGCGGTCCTGCCGCACGCCCTGTGGCGGCTGTCCCGCAACGCGATCACGATCGCCCACGAAGGAGGCCACGGCCTGGTCGCCCTGCTGTCCGGACGCCGCCTGCAGGGCATCCGGCTCCACTCGGACACCTCGGGCCTGACCGTCTCCCGGGGCAAGCCGTACGGCCTCGGCATGATCCTCACCGCGGCGGCCGGATACACAGCGCCGTCCCTGCTGGGCCTCGGCGGGGCCCTGCTCCTCGCCGCGGGCCACATCACGGCGCTGCTGTGGGGGGCGACGGCCCTGCTGCTGGTGATGCTGGTGATGATCAGGAACGCGTACGGGGTGCTGACGGTGTTCCTGACCGGCGGCCTCTTCCTGCTGGTGTCCTGGCTGACCGAGCCCGCCGTCCAGGCGGCGTTCGCCTACCTCGTGGTCTGGTTCCTGCTGTTCGGGGGCGTACGGCCGGTGCTGGAACTCCAGCGCAAGCGGCACGGCGGTGCGGCCCCGGGCTCGGACGCCGACCAGCTGGCGCGGCTGACCCACACCCCGGCGGCGCTGTGGATGCTGTTGTTCTACGCGGTGGCGCTGCTGTCGCTGTTCGGCGGCGGCCGCTGGCTGGTGGGGCTGTAGCCCTTGCGGGCGGGTTACTGTTTCCTTGAGGTTTCGTCCGCTTTGTGAGCGATTCGCCTTCTCCTTGAGCCACTACGCTTGGGGCCATGACCGGTAACCCCGCGCACACCGCCCTGTGGCCCGCGCCGCTCGCGTCCGCCCCCGTCCACGCGACGGTCACCGTGCCCGGATCCAAGTCGGTCACCAATCGCGCCCTGGTGCTCGCCGCGCTCGCCTCCGAGCCGGGCTGGCTGCGCCGTCCGCTGCGCAGTCGCGACACCGTGCTGATGGCCGACGCGCTGCGCGCCATGGGCGTGCAGATCGACGAGGTCGTCAACCCCTACGGCGGTGAGGCCTGGCGGGTCATCCCGGCCGGGCTGCACGGGCCGGCAACGGTCGACGTCGGCAACGCCGGCACGGTGATGCGGTTCCTGCCGCCGGTCGCCGCGCTCGCCGACGGCGCGGTGCACTTCGACGGCGACCCGCGCAGCCATGAGCGCCCGCTCAATGGGGTCATCGACGCACTGCGCACCCTGGGCGCCCGCATCGACGACGAGGGCCGCGGCGCGCTGCCGCTGACCGTGCACGGCGGCGGGGCGCTGGACGGCGGTCCGGTGTCGGTCGACGCGTCCTCCTCCTCCCAGTTCGTCAGCGCCCTGCTGCTGTCCGGCCCCCGCTTCAACCAGGGCGTCGAGGTACGGCACACCGGCCCGACACTGCCGTCGCTGCCGCACATCAAGATGACGGTGGAGATGCTGCGGCGCGCGGGCGCCAAGGTCGACACCCCGGAGAACGGCGGCGAGCCGAATGTGTGGCGGGTCGACGCCGGCGCGCTGCTCGGCGTCGACCTCACCGTCGAGCCGGACCTCTCCAACGCCCAGCCCTTCCTCGCCGCCGCGCTGGTCACCGGCGGCCGCGTGGTCATCCCCGACTGGCCGCGCCGCACCACGCAGCCCGGTGACGCGCTGCGCGAGCTGTTCACCCGGATGGGCGGTTCGTGCGAGCTGACGGACACGGGCCTGGTCTTCACCGGCTCCGGCCGCATCCACGGCATCGACGCCGACCTGTCGGAGGTCGGCGAGCTCACCCCCGGCATCGCGGCGGTCGCCGCGCTGGCCGACTCCGAGTCCGTGCTGCGCGGCGTGGGCCACCTGCGGCTGCACGAGACCGACCGGCTGGCCGCGCTGAGCAAGGAGATCAACGAACTCGGCGGCGACGTCACCGAGACCGAGGACGGACTGCGCATCCGCCCGCGGACGCTGCGCGGCGGCGTCTTCCACACCTACGACGACCACCGGCTGGCCACCGCGGGCGCCGTCCTGGGCCTGGCCGTCGACGGCGTCCTGGTCGAGAACGTCGCGACCACCGGCAAGACGCTCCCCGACTTCACCGAGATGTGGACGGCCATGCTGGGTGCGGCGCCGGCGGCCCCCGCGTCCCCGGTCCGGGCCTGAACCATGCGGCGCTACGGCAAGCACACCGACGAGGACGACGTCCGGGTCCGCCCGAACCGCAAGGGGAACCGTCCCCGCACCAGCATCCGGCCCAAGCACGAGGACGCCGAGGAGGGCTTCGTCCTCACCGTCGACCGGGGCCGCGTGACCTGCCTCGTCGAGGACCGCACGATCACCGCGATGAAGGCCCGCGAGCTGGGCCGCAAGGGCATCGTGGTCGGCGACCGGGTGGGCATCGTCGGCGACCTGACCGGGGAGAAGGACACCCTGGCGCGGATCGTGCGCGTCGAGGAGCGCAGCTCGGTGCTGCGCCGCACCGCGGATGACACCGACCCCTACGAGCGGGTGGTCGTCGCCAACGCGGACCGGCTCGCCATCGTGACCGCCCTCGCCGACCCAGAGCCCCGGCCCAGGCTCATCGACCGCTGCCTGGTGGCCGCCTACGACGCCGGGCTCGAACCGCTGCTGGTGCTCACCAAGTCCGACCTCGCGTCCGCCGGACCCCTGCTGGAGACGTACGCCCCGCTGGGCGTCCCCTATGTGGTGACCAGTCACGAGAACTTCGACGCCGACGCGACGGAGGCCGTACGCGAGCACCTCAAGGGCCGCATCACCGCCTTCGTCGGGCACAGCGGCGTCGGGAAGACCACCCTGGTCAACGCGCTGGTGGAGCGGCAGCGCGCGACCGGCCACGTCAACGCGGTCACCGGCCGCGGCCGGCACACCACGACCTCCGCGCTGGCGCTGCCGCTGCAGGCCGAGGAGGGCTGGGTCATCGACACCCCCGGTGTGCGTTCCTTTGGTCTGGCCCACATCGACCCGTCCCGGGTCATCCACGCCTTCCCCGACCTGGAGCCGGGCACAGAGGACTGTCCGCGGGCCTGCAGCCACGACGAACCCGACTGCGCGCTGGACGCCTGGGTGGCCGACGGGCACGCCGAACCGGCCCGGTTGTTCTCGCTGCGGCGGCTGCTCGCGACGCGAGAGCGCAAGGAAGGGGACTGAGGCGCCATTTCCGGGCATGCTGTGTGATGATCGCTCATCGACAGACGGAAACGGGAGGGCGCTCGATGGCCTGGCTCCTCGTGGTGGTCGCCGGACTCCTCGAAACCGGCTTCGCGGTCTGCCTCAAACTCTCCCACGGGTTCACCCGCCTGTGGCCGACCATCGCGTTCTGCGCCTTCGCGCTCGGCAGTTTCGGCCTGCTCACGCTCGCCCTGAAGAAGCTCGACGTCGGGGCCGCGTACGCGGTGTGGACGGGCATCGGGGCGTCCGGGACGGCGATCTACGGCATGGCCTTCCTCGGCGACGTCGTCTCGACCCTGAAGCTGATCTCCATCGGCCTGGTCGTCATGGGCGTCATCGGGCTCCAACTCTCCGGCTCCACCCACTGATCCGTCTCCCCCGCCCCCTCGCCCGCCGGCCCCGGTGCCGGTCCGCGCCCGTCACCAGCCCCGCTGGAGAAGTCCCCGGACCAGCCGGGCGACCCGCCGGCACGCCTCCTCGTCGGAGGCCGCGGGGGCGAGGACGTAGGAGACGGTGACGCGCACCGCGGTCCCGCAGGCCCAGTCGGCCTCGGCCTGGTCCAGCTTGGGGAAGCGCCGCCCCAGCACGGTCACGGCGCGCGCCCGGAAGGCGTCGAGGAGCTCGGCCGGGGCGAGCGGGGCGTCGTCCTTGCGCAGCCGCCCGCCCGGCAGCCGTGGCAGCGGCACCGGCACGACGGCCGCCGCCGGGACCCGGTCCCCGCGGCAGCCGGTGAGCACCGCGCGCACCAGGGGGCTGCGGCGGGCGCTGTGCAGGGTCCAGGCGGCCGCCGCGGCGAAGCAGTCGCCGGCGTCGGCGCCCTGCCGCCCGGCGGTGTCCAGGGCGCGTTCCACGCCCGCCAGGAAGGCCTCGGCCTCCCGCCGCGCCAGGGCCCGCGCGAGCCCCTCCTTGGTGCCGAACTCGTTGTAGAGGGTCTGCCGTGACACCCCGGCGGTGGCCGCGACGTCCACCATCCTGACCGTCGCCCACGACCGGCCGCCCAGTGCGGACAGCGCGGCGTCCAGAAGTGATTCACGCGCTGTCGGCACGATCGCCTCCAAGGTCTCGAGCGGTCTCGAACGGTACCGAGCGGCCTCAGGGAGCTGTGCGGCCAGAATTGACGCGCCGTCGGCCGGTGTCAACCCTCCCCGCGCTCCGTGCGTGACCTCGACCTCCCACGATCGATACTGTTCGCTCCATGCCGGACTTCAACGACGATCTGCGCCTTGCGCACATCCTTGCCGACGCCGCCGACGCCGCCACCATGGAGCGCTTCAAGTCCCTGGACCTCAAGGTCGAGACCAAGCCCGACATGACGCCGGTCAGCGAGGCGGACAAGCGCGCCGAGGAGCTGATCCGCAGTCAGCTCGGCCGGGCCAGGCCGCGCGACGCCGTGCTCGGCGAGGAGTACGGCACGGAGGGCAGCGGCCCGCGGCGCTGGATCGTCGACCCGATCGACGGCACCAAGAACTACGTCCGCGGGGTGCCCGTGTGGGCCACCCTGATCGCGCTGATGGTGCGCGGGGAGGGGGGCGACGAGGGCGTGGTCGGCCTGGTGTCCGCGCCCGCACTGGGGCGTCGCTGGTGGGCGGTGAAGGGCGGCGGGGCGTACACCGGTCGCAGCCTGACCTCCGCCACGCGGCTGCGGGTGTCGCAGGTGAGCCGGCTGGCGGACGCCTCGTTCGCGTACTCCTCGCTGAGCGGCTGGGAGGAGCAGGGCCGCCTGGACGGCTTCCTCGACCTGACCCGGTCCTGCTGGCGCACGCGCGCCTACGGTGACTTCTGGCCGTACATGATGGTCGCCGAGGGCGCGGTGGACATCTGCGCCGAGCCCGAACTGAGCCTGTGGGACATGGCGGCGAACGAGGTGATCGTGCGCGAGGCCGGAGGGCGCTTCACCAGCCTGGACGGGACGCCGGGGCCCTACGGCGGGAACGCGGCGGCGTCCAACGGGCTGCTGCACGAGGAGACGCTCGCCTTCCTGAACCGTCCGTAGTCGACCTCGCGACCGATCGCCCGCAATCGACCGCCCCCTCACACTACCGATCACCCTCCGCACGCCCCTTGCTGCGGACCGCGGCGCATGTGAACATGAGAATGCGTGAGCTTGTGCATTTGTGAAACTGTTCTCAAGACGGCCACGACGCAGCCCGAGGGGTATCCCATGCTCGTACGCGACGCCATGAGCACGGTCGTTCTCACGGTCGGTCCCGCCCACACCCTCCGCCAGGCCGCCCGGCTGATGTCCGCCCGACGGGTGGGCGCGGCGGTGGTGCTCGATCCCGACACCTGCGGTCTCGGCATCCTGACCGAGCGCGACATCCTCAACGCCATCGGTGCGGGGCTCGACCCCGACCACGAACTCGCCGCCGCCCACACCACCACCGACGTGGTCTTCGCCGCGCCCCGGTGGACCCTCGAAGAGGCGGCCGCCGCCATGGTGCGCGGCGGCTTCCGGCACCTTGTGGTGCTGGACGACCGCAACCCGGTCGGCATGGTCTCCGTACGCGACATCGTGCGCTGCTGGCAGCCCGCGCACGCGGCCCTCACCGGGTGACGGCCGGGCCCGGAATGGATCGGAGGGGACCGGGTGCCTGGACGCACCCGGCCCCCTCCGGGCCTTTCGGGACGGACGCCGGTCAGCCGCGCAGGGCCTGGACGGCGGCCTCCAGCCGCTTGCCGAACTCCTCGTCGGCACGGCGGAAGTTGCCGATCGCGCGCTCGGCGATGTCGTCGCGCGACACCTTGGCGATGAAGCCGGAGAGGTTGGCGACCAGGCGCTCCCTCTCCTCCTCCGACATCAGCCGGTAGAGGTCGCCGGCCTGAGCGAAGTCGTCGTCCTCGGCGTGCGAGGGCGCCTCGTGGTTGCCGGTGTACCCGGTGACCGCGGTGGCCGACCACAGGGGACGGCCGGTCTGGGCCGGGCCGCCGAAGCTGTTCGGCTCGTAGTTCCTGGCCCCGCCGTGGCGGCCGTCGTAGAGCGCTCCGTCGCGGCCGTGGGTGCGCGCCTCGGTCGCGTGCGGGCGGTTCACCGGCAGGTGGTCGGCGTTGATGCCGACGCGGTACCGGTGGGCGTCGCCGTAGGCGAAGAGCCGGCCCTGCAGCATCTTGTCCGGGGACGGGCCGATGCCGGGCACGAAGTGCGCCGGGGAGAAGATCGACTGCTCGACCTCGGCGAACACGTTCTGCGGGTTGCGGTTGAGCTCCAGCCTGCCGATCTCGATCGGCGGGTAGTCCTCGTGCGGCCACACCTTGGTGAGGTCGAACGGGTTGAAGCGGTAGGCCGCCGCCTCGGCCGCGGGCATGATCTGCACCTGCACGGTCCAACTGGGGAACTCGCCGCGCTCGATGGCCTCGCGCAGGTCGCGCTGGTGGGAGTCGGGGTCCTCACCGGCGATCCGGTTGGCCTCGCCCTGGGTGAGGTTCCTGATGCCCTGGTCCGTCTTGAAGTGGTACTTGACCCAGAAGACCTCGTCCGCCTCGTTGGTCCACTGGTAGGTGTGCGAGCCGTAGCCGTTCATGTGGCGGTAGCTCGCGGGGATGCCGCGGTCACCGAACAGCCAGGTCACCTGGTGCGTCGACTCCGGGGACAGACTCCAGAAGTCCCAGACGTTGTCCGCCTCCTGGGAGCCGGTGTACGGGTCGCGCTTCTGGGTGTGGATGAAGTCGGGGAACTTGACGGCGTCCTTGATGAAGAACACCGGGGTGTTGTTGCCGACGAGGTCGTAGTTGCCCTCCTCGGTGTAGAACTTCAGCGCGAAGCCCCGGGGGTCGCGCACCGCGTCCGCCGCGCCGAGGTTGCCCGCCACGGTGGAGAACCGCAGGAAGGTCTCCGTCTGCTTGCCGACCTCGGAGAGGAACTTCGCCCGCGTGTACTTCGTCACGTCCGAGGTCACGGTGAAGGTGCCGTAGGCGCCGGCGCCGCGGGCGTGCACCACGCGCTCCGGGATGCGCTCGCGGTTGAAGCGGGCGAGCTTCTCCAGCAACTGCTGGTCCTGGACCAGGACCGGCCCTCCCAGGCCCGCGGTCTCGCTGTTCTGGTTGTCCGCGACCGGGGCGCCCGCCTCCGTCGTCAGCGGGCCGGTCTCCTGAACCGTCACGTGCCTCTCCCTGGGTTGGTGCTGTGCCGTGGCTTTCGCCGGAAGCGATCCTACGATAGACAGAGTCCAAGTCAAGAAGAGTCCCAAACTCATACCCGGTCGGAACACGGACTGTCACTGTTAAGCTGTTCGCATCCCACTGATAGGTGAAATGGAATGAGTGACCTGCTGGAACGACTGCGCGGCCGCGGGTGGCGCATGACCGCGCAGCGGCGCGTCGTGGCCGAGGTCCTGGACGGCGACCACGTCCACCTGACCGCCGACGAGGTGCACGCCCGGGCGGCGGCCCGGCTGCCCGAGATCTCCCGCGCGACCGTCTACAACACCCTGGGTGAACTGGTCTCGCTCGGCGAGGTCATAGAGGTCGCCACCGACGGCCGCGCCAAGCGCTACGACCCCAACGCCCACCGGCCGCACCAGCACCTGGTGTGCTCCGGCTGCGGCACCGTCCGGGACGTCCACCCGCACGGCGATCCGCTGGCGGACCTGCCCGACGCGGAGCGCTTCGGCTTCACCGTCTCCCAGGCGGAGGTCACCTACCGGGGCCTGTGCCCCGCCTGCGCCTGACGCTGGGCCGCCCGCCGCACGCGTTCCGCGGCCTTGCGCACCCCCGGCTCCGGCCGGGTGCGCCCCACCCACACCGTCTCCACCGGCACCTGCCCCGCCACCTTGGAGAGCGCCTCGAAGGCCTCCCTGGCCACCCCGGGGTCCGGGTCCACGGCCAGCGGCGCCAACTGCCGCAGCAGCCCCTCCCGCGGTACGAGCCGGCCCGCCGCGCGCACCGCGGCCCGGCGCACCACCGGCGGCCACGGGGCGCGCACTTCACGCGCCACCCGCAGCAGCAGCGGTCCGTCCGAGGCGTCCCCGCACTCCCCCAGCCCCGTCACCAGCCCGGCCACCAGCCGCGGCGGACTCTGCGGGCCGCAGCGCAGCAGCTGTCTGCGGTACGCCAGCGCCGGGGGCTCGCCCCTGCTGTACAGCCGCCAGCGGGCCTGGGCGCGGACGATCCGCGCCGGATCGGCCAGCGGCGCCGTCAGCCGGGCCGCGGGCACGTCGTCCGGCAGCGCCGCGACCGCCAGCTCCCGCACGGCCGCCGAGCGGGCCCACAGCAGCCGCCCCGCCTGGTCCGGGTCCATCTGCAGCAGCCGCTCGGCGCACAGCCTGCGGCAGACCTGGTCCGGGTCGCGCAGCGCCGTGCGCACCAGGTCGCCGCGTACGAACTCACCCAGCTGCAGGGCCAGCTCGACCCCGAACCGCCGGGTCAGCGGGTCCGCGTCGGCCGCCAGCGCACGCACCGCACGCCGGGCCTCGGGGGCCGCCAGCACCCCGCGGTACGCCTCCGGGGTGTGCACGGCCCGGCTCCGTCCGCGCAGCCTCAGCAGCAGCCGTACGGCCGCGGCGGCCTCGTCCGGGGCGGTACGGCGCAGCAGCGCCTCCAGCGCCGGGTCACGGACCTGGTCCACCCAGTCCGCCGTGCGCAGCGCCAGGGCCGACGCCACCAGCGGGCCGCTGTGCACCGCGAGCTCCTCCACGGCGGCCTGCCGGGTCCGCCCGTCCCGGTCCATCGCGGCCAGCAGCAACCGCAGCGGCTCGCTGTCGCCGGGCGCCGGGGGTGCGCCCTCCTGCGCCCGCGCGGCACGGTCCAGCAGCAGCCACAACCGGGGCGGCGCCGCGGCCAGCGCCTTCAGCGCCGCCGCGCGGTCGTAGGCGGCGTCCTCGTCCCCGGCGGCGCCCCGCAGCTCACGGAGCAGCCCCTCCACGTCCGCGGCCGCGCACAGGCGACCCCACCGCGTCACATCCCTGAGTTCCGTCGGCCGCCGCTTACGCCGCCTGCGAAGCAACCCCGCCTCCTCGCGCCGCCTGAGGGCCCGCCCTCAGGATCGCGCGCCGGCGCCGGCCGGCCCAGGACCGTCCGCACCCTTTTGCCCGAACCATGCCTTGGCTGTACCGAACGCATACGAGAAGGGCCCGGAAGCCATGGCTTCCGGGCCCTTCTCTTCAGTAGCGGGGACAGGATTTGAACCTGCGACCTCTGGGTTATGAGCCCAGCGAGCTACCGAGCTGCTCCACCCCGCGTCGTTGTGCCCTTAGATTAACCTCCCCGGGCTGAGCAGCGCAAATCGCTTCTCACGCGGAGAGCTCGTGCTCCAGGGCGTCGGTCAGCCGGGCCGCCCGCTCGGCCACCTCGGCGGGGCCGCACTCGATGGCGCGGGCGCACCACGCCTTGGCGTCCGCGAGCTGTCCGTGCCGCGCGGCCAGCAGTGCCAGCCGCAGCGCGGCGCGTCCGTGCCCCGCGTCGGCGGCACGGGTCCACCACAGGGCCGCCTCCGGCTCCGCGCCCTCGCGGGCGAGGAGCAGCCCGAGGTTGAAGGCCCCGTTGCGGCTGCCGCCCTCGGCGGCCTCGCGGTACCAGTGGGCGGCGTCGACGACGTCCCCGCGCTTGGCGGCGCACATGCCGAGCCGCACCTGGGCGCGGCGGTGCCCCTGGCCGGCGGCGCGGGCGTACCACTCCTCGGCCTCGGCGGCGGCCTCCTGCGTGTCCTGGGCGTCCAGCAGCGCCCCCAGCCGGAACGCGCCCTCCGGGCTGCCGCCGCCCGCGGCGCAGCGCAGGTGGCGCTCGGCGCCGTGCGCGTCGCCCTCCTTCTGCAGGGCGATGGCCACCTGGAGCGCGGCCTCGCCGTGCCCGCTGGCCGCGGCGCGCTCGTACCAGCGCCGCGCGGTGGCGTCGTCGCCCCGTCCGGCGTACAGGATGCCGAGGTTGAAGGCGGCGTCCACGCTGCCCGCCTCGGCGGCCTTGGAGAACCACGGCTCGGCACCCGCGGCGTCGCCGCGCTGCAGCAGCAGCACGGCGAGCGCGTTCGCGGCCTCGCGGTGCCCGGTGTAGGCGGCCTTGCGGTACCACTGCTCGGCCTGGGTGGTGCGGCCCTGGCCGGCGCAGAGCAGCCCGAGGTTGAAGGCGCCGTTGACGTCCCCCGCATCCAGTGCCGCCCGGTACCAGCGCTCGGCGGTCTGGGTCTCGCCCTCCCGGGCGTGGAGTGCGCCCAGGGCGTTGGCCGCGTTGCCGTCGCCCGCGTTGGCGGCGCGCCGCCACCAGGTGGCGGCGCCGTCGACGTCGCCGGCGTCGCGCAGCAGGAAGCCGAGCGCGCAGGCGGCGCGCGGCTCCCCGTCGCGGGCGGCGGTCAGGTACCAGCGCTTGGCCTCCTCGAACTCGCCGCGCTCCTCCAGGAGCGTGCCGAGACGCAGGGCGGCCCTGCGGTGCCGGCGGGCGGCGGCCTGCCGGTACCACTGCTCGGCCTCGCGCTCCTCGCCGCGCTCGGCGCAGATGCGGGCGAGCCGGTAGGCGGCCTCGCGGTGGCCGTGCTCGGCGGCGGCGTGGAACCAGCGCTCGGCGCCGACGTCGCGCCGGTGGTCCAGGAGGTCGGCCAGCGCGTACGCGCCCAGGGTGTGCCCGGACTCGGCGGCCTGGCGCAGCCAGTACTCCGCCCCGGGTTCGTCGCCGCGCTCGCGGAAGTGCCGACCGAGCGCGTGCGCGGCCGCGGCGGAACCGGCGACCGCGGCGATCCGCCACCATGCGGCGGCCTCTTCGGCGTAACCGCGCTGGTGCAGCAGCAGGCCCAGGTTGTTGGCGGCGGGACGGTCCCCTCCGGCGGCGGCGCCGCGCAGATGGGGCTCGGCGCCCTCCAGGTCGCCGCGGCGCAGCAGCATGGTGCCCAGCACGCTCATGGCCCCGATGTCGCCGTGCTCGGCGGCCCGCCGGTGGCGCGCCTCGAGTTCGGCCTCCTCGCGGGCCTCCAGGGTCTCCTCGTCGGGGAGTTCGGACTCGATGAGGCGCTCATCGTCGAGGCCGCCCACCCGCGGGCCGGGCAGCAGGTCGGCGACGGCAGGCACGAGTGCGGCCCCGGCCGCGGGCACGGTCGTCCGCCCCGCGGACCCGGTATCCCGGATCTGACGAGTGTTCAGCAGCCTTGCACCATCCCCCATGAGGTCCATCGTCGCATCACCCGTACCCGCAGTACACCTGGTATGCGGCAAACCTGCAGGTTCTGCCGGTCCCAGTCGGTCACTTCGTAGGTCACTACAGCGTTTTGTCGACTTCCCGACAGGATGCCAGCCGAAACCTCTGCGGAAGGAGTTCCCCCCAACAAGTGAAAGGGCCCGGAGTCTATTGACTCCGGGCCCTCTCCAACAGTAGCGGGGACAGGATTTGAACCTGCGACCTCTGGGTTATGAGCCCAGCGAGCTACCGAGCTGCTCCACCCCGCGTCGGTGCACCAACAGTACCACGACGCGGGATGGGTCTCTTCAGCCCGTCTTCTCCGCCTGCTGCTCGGCGTCCTTCGCGCGCTTCAGCGCGTCGGCGAGATCCTTCTGCGCCTGGCCGTACGCGCCCCAGTCGCCGTCCTTGAGGGCCTTCTGACCCGCGTCGTACGCCTGCTGGGCGTCCTCCAGGGCCTGGGCGACCGTCGGGTTGCCCGCGGCCGGCGGCTCGGTGCCCCCGCCGCCACCGGTCTCCGGTGGCGTCACGGGCTCGCCGCCGTCCGAACCGAAGACGGCGTCGAGCGCCTGCCCGAGCGTGTCCTCGAACTCGGTCTGGCCGCCGTAGCTCACCAGCACCTTCTTCAGCAGCGGGTAATTGGTGCCCGCGCCGCGGACGTAGACCGGCTCCACGTAGAGCAGCCCGCCGTCGAGGGGCACGGTCAGCAGGTTGCCGTACTCGACCTCCGAGTCGCCGCCCTTGAGCAGCCTGATCTTCTCCGCCACATTGGGGTCGGAGTTGAACTGGCTCTGCACCTGCTGCGGGCCGGACACCGTGGTGTTCGACGGCAGCTTCAGCACCCTGATCGCGCCGTACTCCGGACTCTTCGCGTCCGCGTCGACGGCCATGAAGGCGCTGAGGTTCTCGCGCTTGTTCGGCGTGAACGTCGTGGTGAGCGAGAACGCCTGGTCGTTCTGGCCGGGCATCTTCAGGCTCAGGTAGTACGGCGGCACCGACTTCCCGGTCCTGGCGGCAGGGTCGTTGGGCACCGCCCACACCTCGCTGCCGCTGTAGAAGGTCGACGCCTTGGTGACGTGGTAGCGCGTCAGCAGCTCCCGCTGCACCTTGAACAGGTCCTGCGGGTAGCGCAGATGCGCCATCAGCGCGTCGCCGATCGCCGTCTTGGGCTGGACGGTGTCCGGGAAGGCCTTCATCCAGGTCTTCAGCACCGGGTCCTTCGTGTCCCACTGGTAGAGCGTGACCTTGCCGCTGTACGCGTCGACGGTCGCCTTCACCGAGTTGCGGATGTAGTTGACCTGGTTCTGCTGCGCCAGCACGGCGCGCTGCCCGTCGGTCAGCGAGTCCGCGGTGGTGTCGCCCAGCGTCGTGCGCGACGAGTACGGGTAGCCGTTGCTCGTCGTGTACGCGTCGACGATCCACACGATCCGGCCGTCCACGACCGCCGGGTAGGAGTCGCCGTCGATCGTCAGCCAGGGCGCGACCGCCTCGACCCGCTCCTTGGGCATGCGGTTGTACAGGATCTGCGAGTCGTCGCCGACGGCGCCCGAGTAGAAGATCTGCGGCTCGCCGAACGACACCGCGTAGGCGAGCCGGGTCACCGGGTTCTTCAGGCCGACACCGCTCTTGGCGGTGTACGTGTACGGCTTCTCACCGTTGTCGTCGGTGTAGTCGATCTCCGGGGTGGACTTGTCCCCGACGATGGACCACTGCTTGGTCTGCTCGCCGTAGTAGATCCGCTGCTGGTACGTCCCGAGGTCGCCCTTGGTCGGCAGGTTGTACTCGGTGAAGTCCGGCTCGCCGCTGGCCGTCGTGGTGGTGCCCTTGGCCGCCACCATGCCGTAGCCGTGCGTGTACTTGAAGTGGTCGTTGATCCAGCTGTGCTGCGGGATGCCCTCCAGGTTCAGCTCCCGCAGGCCCACCACGGTGTCCTGCTCCTTGCCGTCGATCGTGTAGCGGTCGACGTCGAGCGTGGACGGGAAGGCGTAGTAGCCGCGCACCTTCTGCAGCTGCTGGTAGGTCGGCGAGACCACGTTCGGGTCGAGCAGGCGGATGGACGCCGCCGTGTCGGCGTCGCTGCGCAGCTTCTCCTTGGCGTCGCCGCTCGTGCCCGTGTAGTCCGTCACATCGGCGTGGTCGATGCCGTACGCCTCACGCGTGGCGTCGATGTTCTTCTGGATGTACGGCTGCTCCTTGGCGGCCTCGTTGGGCTGCACCTGGAACTTCTGCACGATCGCCGGGTACAGGCCGCCGATCAGGATCGCCGAGAGCACCATCAGGCCGAAGCCGATCAGCGGCAGCGACCAGGTGCGCCGCCACAGGGTGGCGAAGAACAGCAGCGCGCAGATGATGGCGATGGCGAACAGGATCGTCTTGGCCGGCAGGTAGGCGTTGGCGTCCACGTACCGCAGACCCGTCCAGTCGCCCGACCTGAGGTTGCCGGACTTCACCGCCAGGGAGTACCGGTCCAGCCAGTACGCGACCGCCTTCAGGGTGACGAACAGTCCCAGGAGCACCGACAGGTGCCCGGTCGCCGCCGCCGTGGCCCGGCCGCCCGGGGAGGTGATCCGCAGGCCCCCGTACAGGTAGTGCACCAGCGCCGCCGCCAGCAGAGACAGCACGACGGCCGCGAAGCCGAAGCTCAGCAGGAAGCGGAACCAGGGCAGGTCGAAGGCGTAGAACGAGATGTCGACGTGGAACTGCGGGTCCTTGGTGCCGAACGGGGTGGAGTTCGTCCACAGCAGCCATGTGCGCCACTGGCTGGAGGCGGACGCGCCCGCGATCAGCCCCACGAGCGCGCAGACGGTGAGCAGCACCCACTTCTTGTAGGGGGCGATGCCCATCCGGTAGCGGTCGAGGCTCTGCTGCTCCATCGACATCGCGCTCAGCGGCGGCCGCAGCCGGTGCGCCAGGTACACGTTGACGCCGACGGCCGCGGCCATCAGCAGGCCGAAGACGAAGAACAGGCCGATCTTGGTCCACAGTGTGGTGGTGAAGACCGAGGAGTAGTCGACGGAGCGGTACCAGAGCCAGTCGGTCCAGAAGCCCGCGAACATGACGAACGCCATGGCCAGCACGGCCAGTACGCCCAGGGTCATCAGCAGTGTCCGGGCTCGCCGCGACGGGCGGCCCACTCTGATCCGTGGCCCGTGCGGACCCCCGCCACGGTCCGGCATCTGGAATACCAAGGTGCGCACCTCGAAGTGTCGGTCTCCGTCGGACGCCGTCCCGGCGCCCACTGATGCAACTTACTCAGCGTTTACTCAGTTCCCCAAGGCTCCCGATTGGGGATGCGGGTCACAGAACAGGCAGGATATTGAGCATGTCCAACATCACGTCCGAGGGTGCGCCGCTCGCCGCGAACCCGCTCACCCGTGCCGTCCTGGAGATCGACGACTACGCGTCCGGCCTGGGCTGGGACCAGCCCGCCCGGCTCTTCGCCCTGGTCGACACCGCGGCGCTGCGCACACAGGAACCTAAGCTCGCCGAGGAACTCGGCCTCGGCGAACAGACAGCGGCCGGGCTGACCCCCATCGAGCAGGACGAGCTTCCGGCGGGTGCCGCGCTGGACGAGTTCCTCGCCACCATCGCCTGGCCGGGCGTCGTCAGCGGCTGCGCGCTCACCGTGGAGCGGCTGATGCTGCCGCCGTCCGCGGAGGAGTCCATCCCGGAGGGGCTGGACGACGCCGCGCTGGCCCGCTGGGTCGCCGGGCACCCCGACCGCCAGGAGGTCCGCATGACGGTGGGCGTGCTGCGGGACGGGTCCCGGGAGGCGGCCGTACGGCTGCGCGAGAAGGACTCCCCCACCGAGGTGCTGACCGGCTCCGCTCTGGTGCCGGGGCTGGCCGAGGCCCTGGCGGCGACCTTCGAGGACTGACGCCGACGGCCCCGGGGCGCGTTGCCCCGGGGCCGTCGGACCGTGCGCACGCGCCCCGGCTCAGCCCTTCGTGCAGGAGGGCAGGGCCGACGTACGGCCCTCGCGGATGTCCTTGAGCGCGTCCATGGCGTCGTCGATGGTCTTCACCTTGACCAGGGTGAGGCCGCTCGGGGTGTCGGCCGCCGCCTCCGCGCAGTTGTCCGCGGGGGTGAGGAAGTACTCGGCGCCCTTCTGGCGCGCGCCGATGGTCTTCATGTCTATACCGCCGATGGGGCCGACCTTGCCCTGGTCGTCGATCGTCCCGGTGCCCGCGACGAACTTGCCGCCGGTGAGGTCCTCGGGGGTGAGCTTGTCGACGATGCCCAGCGCGAACATCAGGCCGGCGCTCGGGCCGCCGACGTCCGCCAGCTTGATGTCGATCTTGAACGGGAAGGTGTGCTCGACCCCGGCCTGGATGCCCACGACCGCCCGGGCCGCGCCGTCGTCGTCCGACTTCGCCGTGGTGATGGTCACGTCCCGGGTGGCGTCGCCCTTCGCGCCCTTGGGCACGACGGTGAAGACCACCTTCTGCCCCGCCTTGTGCTTGGTGACCAGCTCGGCGACATCGCCCGCCACCTTCACCGGCCGGCCGTCCACGGCCTTGACCACGTCGCCCGCGTGCAGCTCGCCCTCGGCGGGGGCGCCCTTGACCACGGCGGCCACGATCACCCGGGAGCCGACGGGTATGCCGAGCTCGTCGAGCGCCGCGACCTTCGCGCTGTCCTGGGACTGCGTGAACTCCTCGGCGTTCTCCTGGTCGGCCTGCTCGGCCGTCTGTCCCTTGGGGTAGAGCGTGTCGTGCTCGACGACCTTCTGGTCGTGCGCCAGCCAGCCGACGACCGCCTCGACCAGGTTCATCGAGTAGTCCGCGCTCGTCACCCGCACCGTGGTCATGTTGAGGTGACCGCTGGTCGGGTACGTCTTGTGCCCCGAGATCTGCAGCACCGGATCCCCGCCGTGCGACCCGAGCGTGTTCACCGTGGGCCCCGGCGACATCTCCGCGTACGGGACGCGCCACAGCAGCGCGACGCACAGCAGCGCTATCAGGGTCAGAGTCGATGCGAGCAGCGTCGCGGTGCGGCGTGGCATGGAACGACAGTACGGTACGTGACCGTCGGCCGCCCCGTGGGCCCTCAGGCCGGTCCGCCCGATCCGGTGCGCTGCATCGCCTCGCGGAAGCGCTCGTAGTCGGCGAGCGAGGCACCGTCCCCGGTGGAGCGCGTACGCGCCGCCCAGCTTCCCCAGACGGCCGCGGCGATGGCGGCGACCAGCGGGATGAGCAACCATGCGAGCGCTGCCACTTCGGCCTCCTGGACGCGCATGCCGATCAAGAACTATGAGCAGACTAATCTTCTGCTGCTACAACGTTCAGAGCGGGTCGCAGGTTACGCAACCGCAGGTGGGCCACCCAGTGGAGAGGCCGGTGGGGGACCGCGCGCCCGGTGGTCAGTGGGCGCAGGCTCCGACCCACTCCTCGGTCCCGTCGGCGAAGGCCTGGTGCTTCCAGACGGGGACCTCGCGCTTGAGGTCGTCGATCAGCCTCCGGCAGGCGGCGAAGGCCTCGGCCCGGTGCGGGCAGGAGACCGCGACGACGACCGCGAGGTCGCCGACCCGCAGTTCGCCCACACGGTGGACGGCGGCCAGTGCCCTGACCGGGAAGTCCGCGGCCACCTTCTCCGCGACCCGGCGCAGCTCCGCCTCCGCGCTGGGGTGCGCCGAGTAGCCGAGCCCGGTCACCTCGGCGCCCGAGGGGCCGTCGTGATCACGGACCGTGCCGACGAACAGCGCGGTGCCCCCGGCGGAGTCGTGCCCCACCGCGCGGAAGACCTCGTCCACGGACAGTTCGGTGTCCCGGATCGCGATGAGCCGGAGGGGTTCGTCGTGCGTCTGTGCCATGCGGCTCATGCTGCCCCATCGCCCGTCATGCGGAAACCCCCTTCCGGAGCGAGTTCGCGCGGCGACGCTCAGACACCGCGGCGTCTGCGCGCCCTCCGCACCATCGCCGCCGTGCCGACCAGGGCGACCGTCGCGCCCGCCGCCCCGAGCGTGGCCGCGTCCTTGCGCCCCAGGCGCCGCCCGACGACGGAGTTGCGGCCGGAGACCTCCTCCAGCAGGACGGCCAGCACCTCCTCGTTGGTCCACCTCGGCCGCCAGCCCGACTCGTGCAGCCTGCTGCCGCTGACCACCCAGGGATGCATCGTGTACGCCAGGTCGCCCGCCGGGGAGGGGGTGAGCCCCAGCCGGTGCAGCCGGGAGGCCGCGCCGAGCGCCACCGCGGGCGGCAGCTCCATGCGCCGGATGCCCGAGAGCTCCTCGACCTCCTCCTGCTCCAGCCAGCCGTCGCAGCCCACGGCCATCTCGCCGTCGACCTTCTCCAGCGCCGCGTCCTCCAGCGCCGTCACCAGGTCCTCGACGTGGCAGAACTGCCAGCAGGGGCGGCTGCCGCCCACCACCAGCAGGCGCGGCGACTCGAAGTAGCGGGTGAGCGCGGTGTCGGTGCCGCCCACCAGCACGGCCGGGCGCAGGATCGTCACGTTGAGGCCGGGATGGGCACGGGGGGCGCGCTTGCCGAGCCGCTCGATCTCCAGCAGGTCGCCCACGAAGGACGCCTCCGCGGTCGCGCGCAGGGGCGCGTCCTCCGCGAGCGGCACGTCGTTGTCCGCATGGGCGCCGTAGACCATGGCCGAGGTGCACAGCACCACGCGCCGCACGCCCGCGGCAGCCGCCGCGGTGAGCACCGTCTGGGTGCCGCGCACGTTGAAGGCGCTCCGCGCCTTGGGGTCGGACTCCAGGTCCAGGTCGAGCGCGAGGTGGACGACGACGTCCACGCCGCGCAGCCGCTCGGCGATCGCCGGGTCGCGTACGTCGAGCACCGCCCACTGGGCGCCGGGAACGTCACCGCGGCGCTCGTCGATCGCCACGACCTTCTTGACCTGGTCGGATTCGGCCAGCCGCAGGGCCAGCAGCAGGCCGACACCGGAAGCGGCGCCGGTGACGGCGACCACGGGTCCGGCGGGGGCCCGGCCGCCGCTCCGCTCTGGGCGAACGGTCGGTTCTGGGGAACTCACCAGGTGTCTCCCACGGTTGTCTCTGGTACCGGGTGCGCGGTCCGCAACCGCGGTCCGTACGCAGCCATCCTGCCTGACGGGTGTCTAGGCTGGAGGTACAGCCCACAACACACAGAGCCGAGGAAACCGTGAGCGACATCCCATTCGGATTCGGAGTCCCTCCCGAGGAGCCCGAGGAAGGGGACGACGGCAAGAAGCCGGGCGGTTCCGGCGACGGCTCCCGGGGACCGGCCGGTCCCTTCGGTTTCGGGGGCGCGAATCCCTTCGGCGGCGGCGCGGGCGGGGACAACCCCTTCGCCGCGATGTTCGGTTCGCTGAACCCCAACGACCTGGGCGCGGCCTTCCAGCAGCTGGGCCAGATGCTCTCGTACGAGGGCGGCCCGGTGAACTGGGACATGGCCAAGGACATCGCCCGGCAGACGGTGGCCCAGGGCACCCCCGATGGCTCGAAGGACGTCAGCGTGGGCCCCGCGGACCGGGCGAAGGTCCAGGAGGCGCTGCGGCTGGCCGACCTGTGGCTCGACGGGGTGACGTCGATGCCCTCCGGCGCCGGCTCGGCCGTGGCGTGGAGCCGCGCCGAGTGGGTCGAGGCGACCCTTCCGGTGTGGAAGGAGCTGGTCGACCCGGTCGCCGAGCGTGTCGGCACGGCGATGGGCGACGTGCTGCCCGAGGAGATGCAGGCCATGGCGGGCCCGCTGCTGGGCATGATGCGCTCCATGGGCGGCGCCATGTTCGGTACCCAGATCGGGCAGGCGCTGGGCACGCTCGCCGGTGAGGTCGTGGGCTCGACCGACATCGGCCTGCCGCTCGGCCCGGCCGGCAAGGCCGCGCTGCTCCCCGCGAACGTCGAGGCCTTCGGCCGGGGCCTGAGCGTGCCGCAGGACGAGGTCCGGCTCTACCTGGCGCTGCGCGAGGCGGCGCACCAGCGGCTGTTCGCCCATGTGCCGTGGCTGCGGGCACACCTGTTCGGCGCCGTCGAGGGTTACGCCCGCGGTATCAAGGTGGACACCGCGAAGCTGGAGGACGCGGTCGGCCACCTCGACCCGTCGAACCCCGAGGCGCTCCAGGACGCCCTGCAGCAGGGCATGTTCCAGCCCGAGGACACCCCGGCGCAGAAGGCGGCGCTGGCCCGCCTGGAGACGGCCCTCGCCCTCGTCGAGGGCTGGGTGGACGCGGTCGTGCACGCGGCCGCGGCGCCGCACCTGCCGTCGGCCGGGGCGCTGCGCGAGACGCTGCGCCGCCGCCGGGCGAGCGGCGGCCCCGCGGAGCAGACCTTCGCCACGCTGATCGGTCTGGAGCTGCGGCCCCGCCGGCTGCGGGACGCCTCCCGGCTGTGGGCCTCGCTCACCGACGCGCGCGGCGTCGACGGGCGCGACGGGCTGTGGGCCCACCCGGACATGCTGCCGACTGCCGCGGACCTGGACGACCCCGACGGCTTCGTCCACCACGAGCAGCTGGACTTCTCCGAACTCGACAAGATGCTCGGCGAGGCCGCGGGCGGTCATGTGAAGGACGTCCGGCGGGACGAGGACGAACGCGGCGGCACCGACGAGGGCAAGGGCGAAGACGAGAAGTGAGTCTGCACGACGACGCGGTGCGCGTCCTGAAGGACTGGTCCGCGCCCGACACGGGCCAGGAGCGGCTCCGGGAGACCTATCTGGCCCACCTGCAGGAGCACCCGGACGGCATGTGGAAGGCCTGCGCCGAGGGACACCTCACGGGCAGCGCGCTGGTGGTGGACCCGGAGCGCGGAAGGGTGCTGCTGACCTTGCACAAGAAGCTCGGGATGTGGCTGCAGATGGGCGGTCACTGCGAGCCGGAAGACACCTCGCTGGCCGCTGCCGCGCTGCGCGAGGGTGTCGAGGAGTCGGGCATCCGCGGGCTCGCCCTGCTGCGCCCCGAGCCGGTCAACCTCGACCGTCACCTGACGCCGTGCGCCTGGCACCTGGACGTGCAGTACGCGGCGGTGGCCCCGCCCGGCGCGGTGGAGGAGATCAGCGAGGAGTCGCTGGACCTGAAGTGGTACTCCTACGACGAGGTCGCCGACGTCGCGGACGGTTCCGTCCGGACGCTGCTGGCCCGCACCCGCGCGCTGCTCTGAGGCGGCGCGCGGGGCGGGACCCGCGGCGGGCGGTCAGCGGTTGCTGAAGATGTTGCCTTGGTTCATGCCGTGCGCGCCCTGCTGGCCGAAGCCGTACTGCGCGGCGACGCCCCCGCCGAGCTGGGCGTTCTGCGGCGGCATCAGCTCGCTGGGCTGCACCAGGACGTAGCCCTGGCCGAGGAAGTTGAGCTCCCAGCCCTCACCGGTGTTGCCGCGCCGCCGCCAGACGCCGGAGGAGCTGGTCTGGGCCTGCATCTGCACCCGCAGCGACGACGACCAGGCGACGACCGCGTCGGAGTCGGCGGAGACGTACTTGTCCGGGGTGACCGGCATCAGCAGCGGCTTGCCCGAGGTCATCAGCGCGACCTTGCCGTGCCCCGTGATGTTGAGGTTGTAGGCGCCGCTGCCGGAGATGCCGAACTGGCTGTCGACGGAGATGACCTCCCAGTGCAGCCCGGAGTCGAGCGCCAGCACATAGGCGCCGTCCACGGTCAGGCCCTCCTGGTCCACGTCGACGACGTGGACGTGCTGGGCGAGGTTGGCCAGGTAGACCGTGCCCTGCCCGGAGCAGCGCATCAGGTCCAGGCCCTCACCGGTGCGGTGGCGGGCCGAGCGCTGGGCGTGGCTCTGGTACTCGCCGTCGAACTCGATCAGGCCCTGGTACGCGACCATGGCTCCCTTGCGGGCCAGGCAGTCGGTGCGGCCGTCGAGCCTGACCCGCAGCAGGTACGGGTTCTGGAGTGCGTACTGGTCCTCGGTCTGGACCTCGGTGTAGCCGAAAAGCGGGCTCTGCATGGTCTCTCGCTCCCCCTCAGCCCCGGACTCGGAGGCGGTCGGTGCTGTCCTCGCTGGGCTGTACGACGACGAAGCCCTGGCCGGAGAAGCCGATCTGGAAGGCCTCGCCGCTGCCGCGCCCGATGAGGGCGGACGCCTTGAAGCTGCGCTTCGCCTTCGTCTTCAGCCCGCTCGACCAGGCCACGAGCGCGTCCGGGTCGACGTAGGTCTCGTCCTCGCCGCGGCCGCAGTCGACCACCACCGGGGTGCCGCGCGAGGTGATGGCCACCCAGCCGGTACCCGAGATCCCGACGTTGAACAGACCCTGGCCGGCGAACTTGGCCAGCCCCTTCACCCGCTCCACGCCCCACTGCAGGTGGGCGTCGAAGGCGAGCAGATTGCTGCCGTTGACCGACAGGGCCTCGTTGTTGAGGTAGACGCACACGACGTCGGCGCCGTAGTCCGCGAGGTACAGCAGGCCGTCGCCGGAGCACTTCATGATCGGTGCGCCCTCGCCGGTGAGCCACTGCGAGGCCATCTGGCGGACGGCGGGCGGGTTGGGCTCGTACTGGACGAAGCCCTCGTAGGCGACCATCGAGCCGGTGCGCGCGAAGAGGTCCTGGCCGCTCTGCATGGCCACCTTCAGCATGCTGCTGCCGTGGTTCTCCATGCGGGCGGTGACCGGTGCCGGGGCGTACCCGGAGATCATTGACTGGTCCATGACGGGCTCCCCCTCAGACCTCGTACGGCTGGACGATGATGAAGTTGCCCGGGGCGCCCCGGAACTGCAGGTTCACGGTCTCCCCGCTGTGTCCCGGGTAGGCGTTCCGGCGCAGCCTCACCTGGCTGGAGAGCACCACCTGCGAGGCCGCCGACCAGGCGACGATCGCGTTGCTGTCGGCGTAGGTGGTCGGGGTGACCGGCAGCACCACCGGGGTGCCGTGGGTCTTGACCACGACCGTGCCCGTGCCCTGGAACTGCATGGTGAACAGGGCGCCGCCGGGGATGCCGTGGCCCTCGATACGGCGGACCTCGTGCTGCAGGGACTCGTCGAAGGCGAGCACGTTCTCGGCGGAGACGCAGATGGCGTCGCCCTGGAGCTCGATGGGGTGCAGGTAGGCCGCTTCCTCGGCGAAGAAGACCTGGCCGCGGCCGGTGCAGCGCATCAGCTGCATCTCCTGGCCGGTCATGTTGCCGACGACGCGGCCGGTGAACCCGGCCCCCTTGTAGCCGAATTCGACCTTGCCCTGGTAGAGCACCATGCTGCCCTGGCGGGCGAGTACGGGCTGGCCGCCGGCCTGGGAGAGGTCGGCGCGCATCAGTTTCGGGTTCTGCTGGGTCCAGCGCTGGCCGGTGGGCAGCTCGCGGTACTTCTGCATGGCGGCCGCCAGTCCGGCGCCGGGGGTCTGCGGTACCTGGCCGGCGTGCGGGGCCTGCGGCGGCTGGCCGAAGGCGGGCTGACCGAACGCGGGCTGACCCGGCATGCCCTGACCGGGCATCGGCTGACCGGGGACGGGCTGGCCGTACGGCGCCGGGCCCGGCGCGGGCTGGCCGTACGCGGGCTGGCCGAAGGGCGGCTGACCCGGCATCTGGCCCGGGACCTGACCCGGAGGCGCCTGCGGCGGCGGGACCTGGCCGAACGGCGGCTGGCCCGGGGGTGCCTGCGGCGGGGCCTGGGGCGGCGGCGTGGTCATCGGCGCCACCATGGTGGGGGCGGCGTGCACGGGCGCCGGGGCCGGAGCGGGCGGAGCGCCGAAGGCCGGTGCGGGCTGCGGCGGGGCGGGCGGCCCGGTGGCCACCGGCGGCGCGAAGCCGGGCGCGGGGCCCGCCGGCGGCGCGAAGCCCGGTGCCGCGGCCGGCTGCTCGGGCGCGGCCTGCTGCTCCTCGGCGACCTCGCCGCCGAAGTTCTTGAGCAGGGCGTCCAGTCCGCCGTCGAAGCCCTGGCCGACGGCGGCGAAGCGCCAGACGTCCTTGAGGTAGAAGTCGGCGAGCATGACCGCGCGCTCGGTGCTGAACTCGGCGCCGGTGAAGGCGTAGCGGGCGACCTCCTCGCCCCCGGCGACGATCCTGACGTAACCCGGGGCGATCTGCGACATCTGCCCGGCGCCGTCGATCGTCGCGGTGAAGCTCAGCTTCTGGATCTGCGCGGGAATCCGGTCCAGGGTGACCCGGAAGGACTCGGTGTCCCCGGCCTGCGTCCCCAGCTGCTGGATCGCCTCCTCGGGCGACTTGGGCTGGTTGTAGAAGATGAAGTAGCGGTCGTCGGAGAGCTGTTCCCCGGCGTCGAGCCCGAAGCAGCTGATGTCGAAGCCGAGACCGGGTCCGCTGATCTGCACGCCGATGTACAGATCCGTCCCCGCGGTCAGGTCGCTGATCTTGGCCTTGTGGCCGCGCTGGAATTCCCTGGCCATTGCTAAGGACCGTCCCCCCATCCGTACGAACGTACTTGTTGCGTTGCGCCAGGCTAACCGCTGGCCGTGACAGGGGCTATTCCCCCGCTATTCCTCGCGTGCCGTGGGCGGGTGCGGCAACCGGGCCGCGGCGACGACGCCCTCCAGGTAGCCGCGCGCGCGTTCGGTGCGCGGGTAGGACTCCAGCAGCTTCCAGAAGTCCGGCCCGTGACCGGGCACCAGGAGGTGGGCCAGTTCGTGGAGGAGGACGTAGTCGACGACGTACTCGGGCATGCCCTGGAGCCGGTGGGACAGGCGGATGCTGCCCTCGGCCGGTGTGCACGAGCCCCAGCGGGAGTTCTGGTTGGTGACCCAGCGCACGGTCCGCGGTATCGCGCGGCCGCCGAGGTATTGCGCGGACAGCTGCGCCGCGCGGGCGGACAGCTCGTCGTCGCCGAGCCGGCGGCGGCTCTCCTGGGCGGCGAGCTTGTCGAGCATGACCGTCACCCAGCGCTTCTCCTCGGCGGCGGACATCCGGGCGGGGATGAGGACCACGGTGACGTCGCCCTCGCGGTACGCCGAGACCGTCCGGCGTCGTCGGGCGCTTCGGCGCACTTCCACCGCGCTGGTCCTGGAGGCGCGCGGGGGCTGGCCGGAAAGGCTCTGGGCGGGGTCGGCGGACACGCCCCGACGTTACCCGTACCGGGTCCGGGAAGTCCCGCCCCCGGTGGTGCCCGGTGAAAAAGGAGGGCGGGAAGTTGCCGGGTGCCGGTCATATCGAATGATCATTTGCAGCGCCTGTGGATAACTTTTGCGGTCCCTCCGCGGATTCCGGGCATGCTGGTCCGGTACGGAATCGGAACGATCTCTCGATCGGGAACTGAGCCCACGGGGGTGGCGATGCGTCCCATGCTCAAGCCGGCGATGCGCCGCAGTTGGCGCAGCCGGGAAAGTCTGCAGTTCGGCGTCGACCCGGCGCACGCGGTGGTCCTGGACCCGGTGGACGGCGCGGCCGCCGCCTTCCTCGACCTGCTCGACGGCACGCGCGGGCTCGGCCCGCTCGCCCGCGAGGCCGAGTCGCTGGGGCTGCGGCCCCCGCAGGCCCGGCGGCTGCTCGGGCTGCTGGCCGAGGGCGGTGTGCTCGACGACGCGACGGCGCACACCGAGCTGTCCGAGACCATACGGCACCACTCTGCCGCGCTGGACCGGCTCCGCCCCGACCTCGCGGCGCTGTCCGTGGTGCACTCCGACCCGGGCGGCGCGGCGGACCGGATGGGCCGGCGGCGGGCCGCCCGCGTACGGGTGGCCGGGGCCGGCCGGGTCGGCGCGACGGTCGCGGCGGTCCTCTCCGCGGCGGGAGTGGGCCGGGTCGACGTGCGCGACGGCGGCCGGGTCGAGCCCTGGGACACCGCGCCGGGCGGCATCCCCGCCGAGCACATCGGCGAGCGCCGGGACGCGGCGGCGCGCGGTCTGGTGCGCAGGGCGGCGCCCGATCCGCGGGCGGCGGCGGTGGGCCGCCGGGGGCCGTCCGCCGTGCCGGAGCCCGGACTGTCGCTGGTGGTGGTCGCGCCGCGGGACGGCCTGGCCGCCTACGCCCCCGACGCACGGGAGGCCGAGCCGCTGATGGCCGCCGGGATCCCCCACCTCTACACGGGGGTGCTGGAAGGCCGGGGAGTGGTGGGTCCCCTGGTGGTGCCGGGGAGCACGGGGTGTGCGGGATGCCTGGGACTGCGGATGGCCGACGCCGACGCGGCCTGGCCGAGGGTGCTGGCGCAGTTGCGGTCCGGCCGGGGCGGGGTCCCCGCCTGCGACATCGCGCTGGCCACCACGGTCGCGGGGCTGGCCGCGGCGCACGCCCTGGCCTTCGTCGACGGGGGGCGGCCGCCGAGCTGCGGCGGACGCGTCGAGATGGGCCTCGCCCGGCTGACGACGGAGGTGCGGCCGGTGCCGGGGGACCGCCGGTGCGGGTGCGGTGCGCACACGGCGGATGCCGGGGTGACCGACGACGCAGGAGGTTTGTGACACCGCCGGTGCCATGGTCCGGGAGGGGCGGGGGACAATGACGACGTGACCGATCGGAAAGAGGGGGCGCATGTCTGATCTTCCGCGCAAAGCGGTGACCCGTACCGCCAAGTTGGCGGCGCTCCCACTGGGATTCGCCGGGCGGGCGACGCTGGGGCTGGGCAAGCGGCTCGGCGGGCGCCCCGCGGAAGAGGTCGCCACCGAGCTGCAGGAGCGGACGGCCGAACAGCTCTTCAAGGTCCTCGGTGAGCTGAAGGGCGGTGCCATGAAGTTCGGCCAGGCCCTGTCGGTCTTCGAGGCGGCCCTGCCCGAGGAGGTCGCGGGCCCCTACCGTGCCGCCCTCACCAAGCTTCAGGACGCGGCGCCGCCGATGCCCGCCCGTACCGTGCACGCCGTGCTGGCCGAGCGCCTCGGCGAGGACTGGCGCGGGTTCTTCGCCGAGTTCGACGACCGGCCGGCGGCGGCCGCCTCGATCGGGCAGGTGCACCGGGCGGTGTGGCACGACGGCCGCAAGGTCGCGGTGAAGGTCCAGTACCCCGGCGCGGGGGACGCCCTGCTGTCGGACCTCAACCAACTCGGCCGGGTGGCGAGGCTGTTCGGGCCGCTCATTCCCGGCATGGACATCAAGCCGCTGATCTCGGAGCTGCGCGACCGGGTCGCGGAGGAGCTGGACTACGAGCTGGAGGCGCAGGCCCAGGACGCCCACGCGGTCGAGTTCGCCGACGACCCCGACGTGGTGGTGCCCGACGTGGTGCACCGCACGGACCAGGTGCTGGTCACGGAGTGGATGGACGGGGTGCCGTTGGCCGAGGTGATCTCGGGGGGCACCGCGGAGATGCGCGACCGCGCGGGCCAGTTGCTGGCGCGCTTCCTCTTCGCCGGTCCGGCCCGCACCGGGCTGCTCCACGCCGATCCGCACCCGGGCAACTTCCGGCTGCTGGTCGACGACGGCCCCGCGCAGGGCTGGCGGCTGGGCGTGCTGGACTTCGGCACGGTGGACCGCCTCCCCGAGGGCCTGCCGCTGCCCATAGGGTCGGCGCTGCGCCTGGCGCTGGCCGACGACGCGGACTCGGTGCACGCGATGCTCTGCCAGGAGGGCTTCGTCAAGCCGACGGTCGAGCTCGACCCCGACGCCGTGCTGGACTACCTGCGGCCGATCATCGAGCCCGCGGCGGTGGAGGAGTTCACCTTCGCGCGCGGCTGGATGCGCGCGCAGGCGGCGCGGATCGCCGATCCGCGCTCGCCCGCGCACCAGCTGGGCAAGCAGCTCAACCTGCCGCCCTCGTACCTGCTCATCCACCGGGTGACGCTCAGCACCATCGGGGTGCTGTGCCAGCTGGCGGCCACGGTCAGGCTGCGGGACGAGCTGCTCGCATGGCTGCCCGGCTTCTCCGGGGAGGACCTGGCCCCGCTGCCCGAGACCGAGGACGCCTCAGCCTAGGCGCAGCGGGGCCGGCGGGCCCTACCACCAGGAGGAGTCCAGCCGGCCCTCGATGCCGCGGATGTTGGTACGGGCGCAGTCGTCGCAGAAGTACACGCGACTGCCGTTCTCGACGGAGCAGGTCCAGGTGAGGGGAAGTCCCTCGGCGACGGCCCCGCACCGGGCGCATGTCGTCGTCGTGGGAGCAGTCCCGACCCGTTCGAATTGAGTCTTCTGGTCCACTTTGTGACGATATCGCGGGGGCGGTCGAAAACGACCGGCCCCGCGGTTGTGTGTCGTTGCCGATGTGTGAGCGCTACTGCATCACGGCCATCGCCAGCGCCCGGCGGGCGCGGAGCGAGGCGCGTTCGGCACGGCGCTGCAGGCGCCGGGCGTTGAGCACGCGGAGGGCCATCCGTTCGTGCTCGGCCTCGTAGAGGCGCTCTTGCATATGGGCACGAGCCAGGGCTTCTGGCATGAGTTGCATTTCGAGGTTCCTGTTCTGGCGCTCAGTGGGAGCGTCGGACGGCGGGGCGGGGCGTTCGGTGACGGACGGGTTCATCGGGGCCTGCTTCTTGGGGTCGTGCGTGAGGGGACGGTCGATCGTTCCGACGGCGGGACGCTTCATGCCACAACAGCGTTCTTGCGCGGACGGCCACGGGGACGCTTGCGCGGCACCACGACACCCTGGACGAAGAGCTCGCCACCCCAGACACCCCAGGGCTCACGGCGGTCCTTCGCACCGGCGAGGCAGGCCTCGCGGACCGGGCAGGTCTGGCAGAGCGACTTGGCGTACTCGACGTCGGCCGGGGACTCGGCGAAGAAGACCTCCGGGTCGAAGGTCCGGCAGGGGACGGGGACGCCGAGGCGGTCGATCTCGTCGTCGAGCTCGGTGAGGGGCAGCAAGGGGACCTCCGGGTCAGGGTCGGGCGGAGCGGCGCGGAACGCGGGCGGGTGTACGGGGGCGGGTACGGACGGTGCGTGCGGGGTGAGATGCACGATCGCTTCGTTCCTCATCTGTTTGTCGGGGGGTGGGGAAAACAGAAGGGCCGCGGATCCCGGTCTGGGATTCCGCGGCCCTGAAGGCGCCGGCCTGATCGTCGATCAGACTGGATCACTCCAGGGTTCGAGCCCGCGGAAGGCCCACTTCGGGTGCTGCTGCTTCTGGGTTCCGGCACCATTGGTCGCCGCAAAGGCATAGGCCTGGGCCTCAGCCATCACTGCCACCGCCGGCGCCTGCGTCGGTCGCTCGCCGCCGCGCTCCCGAATGGAGAGAACGGTGGTGGGCAGTTCGACGGACAGGCGGCTGGACAGACCGGTGCCACGGAGTGAGACACCAAGGGAGCAGGCGGCGGCGACCGGACGATCGGTCATTTTCGTCATGAAGCTGGTCACTGGTCTCGCCTCCTCTCGGCGTCTCGTAGGGCTGGTCTGGCAGGTGGTGCTGGGTCAGTACATCACGGATTGCACCGCTCCGGGAAGGTCCTTCACAGAGCCGCGTCGTCCGCGCTCACGCAGGCTATGGGGATTTCCTCGGGGCGCGCAAACTATTTTCCGGGCTCTTCTTCGACAACTTCCCCAGCAGCTTCCTCAACGGCCTCGTCACCGGCCGCACCGCCGGGCTCGCCACCCGTACACAGGGCGAGGACGTCGGCACCGAACTTGTCCAGTTTGCGGGCCCCGACCCCGGAGATGACGGACAATTCACCCTCAGAGGTGGGCCGCACCTCGGCGATCGCCAGCAGCGTCTTGTCGGTGAAGACGCAGTAGGCCGGCTGGCCCAGCGCCTTCGCCTGCTCCACCCGCCACTCGCGCAGCCGCTCGTACAGCGCCTCGTCCATGTCGGAGGGGCAGTCCTCACAGCGCATCAGCTTGATCTCGCCCGCGTCGGACAGGGTGCGGCCGCACACGCGGCACTGCACCGGCCCGCGCCGCTTCCTGCCGCCGGAGCCGCGCTCCACGCCGCCCGTGGCGGCCGAACGGCCGCCCGCCCTGCCCCGGGCCGCCGAGCCCGGCCGCAGCCCGTCCAGGAAGCGCGAGGGCCGCCTGCCGCCGCGTCCGCCCGGCGAGCGGGACAGCGCCCAGGACAGGGAGAGGTGGAACCGGGCGCGGGTGACGCCGACGTAGAGCAGCCGGCGCTCCTCCTCGACCTGCTCGTCGGTCTTGGCGTAGGTGATCGGCATCGTGCCCTCGGTCAGGCCGACCAGGAACACCGCGTCCCACTCCAGGCCTTTGGCGGCGTGCAGCGAGGCCAGGGTGACGCCCTCGACGGTCGGGGCGTGCTGGGCGCCGGCGCGTTCGTCGAGCTCGGCGACGAAGTCCGCGAGCGTGGCCTGCGGCCGGGCCCGGTGGAAGTCCTCGGCCAGCCGCACCAGGGCCGCCAGCGACTCCCATCGGTCGCGGACCGCGCCCGACCCGGCCGGGGGTTCGGTGGACCAGCCGCGGGTGCTGAGCACCGCCCGCACGTGCGCGGGCAGATCCGCGTCGTCCAGGCCCGGGTCGGAGCCGCCGCCCGCCCGCGCGGCACCGCGCAGCAGCATCCCGGCCTCGCGGACCTCGGGGCGCTCGAAGAAGCGCTCGGCGCCGCGCAGCTGGTAGGGCACGCCGGCGTCGGCGAGTGCCTGCTCGTAGACCTCGGACTGCGCGTTCACCCGGTACAGCACGGCGATCTCGCTGGGGCGCACGCCCTCGTCCATCAGCTCGCGGATCCGCCGGGCGGTGCCCTCGGCCTCGGCGGGCTCGTCCGGGTACTCGGTGTAGACCGGCTCGGGGCCGGCCTCGCGCTGCGAGACCAGCTCCAGGCGGTGCTGGGCGGCCTGGCCGCGGGCCTGGGACAGCAGCCCGTTGGCGAGGTGCACCACCTGAGGGGTGGAGCGGTAGTCGCGGACCAGCTTCACCACCGTCGCCTGCGGATGCCGGCCGCGGAACCCGAGGAGGAACTCCGGGGTGGCGCCGGTGAAGGAGTAGATGGTCTGCGAGGCGTCGCCGACGACGCAGACGCTGTCCCGGCCGCCGAGCCACAGGTCCAGCAGGCGCTGCTGCAGCGGGCTGACGTCCTGGTACTCGTCGACGACGAAGTGCTGGTACTGGGAGCGGACGGCGTCGGCGACGTCCGGCCGGTCCTCCAGGACGCCGACGGTGAGCAGCAGCACGTCCTCGAAGTCGATGACCCCGCGGTCCCGCTTGAGCTGCTCGTAGGTGGTGTAGATCCGGGCGATCTCGGCGGGGTCGCGCGGCACGTCCCGGGCGGCCTTGGCGGCGGCCGCCGGATAGTCCTCGGGAGCGGTCTGGGTGACCTTGGCCCACTCGATCTCGCCGGTGACGTCGCGCAGTTCGTTGCGGTCGAGCCGGATGCGGGAACGGGCCCCGGCCTCCGCCACGAGCTGGATCTTGCGCTCGGCCAGCCGCGGCATCTCGCCGCCGACGGCCCGCGGCCAGAAGTACTGCAGCTGACGCAGCGCCGCGGAGTGGAAGGTGCGCGCCTGCACACCGCCCGCGCCGAGCTGCCGCAGCCGCCCGCGCATCTCCCCGGCCGCGCGGGCGGTGAAGGTGACGGCGAGCACACTGGACGGCTGCAGTATCCCGGCCCGCACCCCGTACGCGATCCGGTGGGTGATCGCGCGCGTCTTGCCCGTGCCGGCTCCCGCCAGCACGCACACCGGGCCGTGCAGGGCGGTGGCGACGGCGCGCTGCTCGGGGTCGAGCCCGGCGAGCACGGCGTCCGCCGAGTCCGGTACGGCGGGGAAGTCCGGGAAGAGCGGGGTGTGGGTTGGTGCAGTCACCCCGCCATGCTGCCAGGTCCCGGGAGACGGCCGGGAAAGTTATCCACAGCTGAGGTGGGATGGTCGTACCGCGAACGATTGCAAGGAATGCCGCGGCGAGGGGTTAGCGTTCTCGGGATCGACGTCATCCCCAGCCTTGAAGGAGCGAACGCCGATGTCCGGCACTGTGACGATGTACAGCACCACGTGGTGCGGATACTGCCGACGCCTGAAGGGTCAGCTGGACCGTGAGGGCATCGCCTTCACGGAGGTCAACATCGAGCACGACCCGGACTCGGCGAAGTTCGTCGAGAGCGTCAACGGCGGCAACCAGCTCGTCCCGACGCTCCTGGTGTCCCCCAAGAGCGGCGCCGAGGCTGTCGCGCTCAGCAACCCGAGCCTGGCCCAGGTGAAGCAGGCCCTCGCGGGCTGAGGCCGCAGCGGCCCGGCCGGGCGGCAAGCCCGGCCGGGCCGCACGGGCCCGCGTTCAGCGGCGGGCGGGCAGCGGCATCCCGTACCAGCGCTCGATCAGCCGCGCCGCGATGGAGATCCCGTAGGGCGGCAGCACCTCGCCGGTCTCCATCGCCTTGCGGTACTCCTCGCGGGAGAACCAGCGCGCCTCGTGCAGTTCCTCGCCGTCCACGGTGATCTCCGCGGACGTGGCGCGCGCCATGAAGCCCAGCATCAGGCTGGAGGGGAACGGCCAGGGCTGGCTGGAGACGTACGACACCTCGCCGACGGTCACCCCGGCCTCCTCGGCGACCTCGCGCACCACGGCCTGTTCGAGGGACTCCCCCGGCTCCACGAAGCCCGCGAGCGTCGAGAAGCGCCCCTCCGGCCAGTGCACCTGGCGGCCCAGCAGCGCCCGGTCCTCCTCGTCGGTGACCAGCATGATCACCGCGGGGTCGGTGCGCGGGTAGTGCTCCGCGCCGCAGGCAGGGCAGCGGCGGATGTGGCCCGCGGCCGCCACCACGGTGCGCTCCCCGCAGCGCGAGCAGAAGCGGTGCATGCGCTGCCAGTTCTCCAGCGCGACCGCGTGCACCATCAGGCCGGCGTCGCGGTCCGACAGCAGGGCCCCGACCTCCCGGAGCCCGGCCGGGCGGGCCGCCTCGTCCAGGCGTCCGGGCAGCGAGTCCTTCTGCAGCGCGAAGTAGCGGACCCCCTCGTCGTCGACGCCGAGGAAGTAGCGGTGCACCTCGCTCTCCGGCGCCTCGAAGCTCGGCATCATGACCAGCTCGGTGCGGCCGTCCGGGGTGTCCTCGACCAGGACCTGACCCCCGGAGACCACGAACACCTGCGTCTTGGGGTGGCTCCAGGCGGCGGCCAGCCAGGCCTCGTCGAGCCGGTGCTCGGCGGCGCGGTCTACGCCGGACGGGCGGGCGAGGGGCGGCGGGAAGGCCGTCGTGTCGAAGGTGGGACCGGTTCCGGACGTATCGGACAAGATTCCTGTCAACTCCCCGTAGCGCGCGGATGGGTGCGGATGCTCACAGAGTCGTGAACTCGCTCCAGAGGTACGCGGACGTCTCCACGCCCTTGAGCAGAAGGTCCAGTTCCACCTTCTCGTTCACCGAGTGCCAACCGTCGGACGGCACGGAAATTCCCAGGAACAGGACGGGGACATCGAGAACGTCCTGCAGGTCGGCCGCCGGGCCCGAGCCGCCCTCGCGGGTGAACAGGACCTCCTTGCCGAAGGCCCGGCTCATCGCCCGGGTCACCGCGCGCAGCGCTGGGTGCTCCAGCGGGGTCAGGCAGGGGCGGGTGGCCCCCCAGAAGGTGATCTCGTGCCGGATCCCGGCCGGGACGCGTGCGGCGACCCAGTCGGCGACCAGCCGCTGCACCCGGTCGGTGTCCTGGCCGGCCACCAGCCGGAAGGACAGCTTCAGCTGCGCCGAGGACGGCACGATCGTCTTGCCGCCGGGACCCTGGTAGCCGCCGCCGATGCCGTTGACCTCGGCGGTCGGCCGGGCCCAGACCCGCTCCAGGGTGGAGTAGCCGGCCTCGCCGCTCGTCGCGTGCGACCTGGCGGTGCGCAGCCAGCGCTCCTCGTCGAAGGGCAGCCGGGCGAACAGTTCGCGCTCGTGGTCGGTGAGCTCCTGGACGCCGTCGTAGAAGCCGGGGATCGCCACCCGGCCGTCCGCGTCGTGGAGCGCCGCGGCGAGCCGGGCCGCCTCGGTCGCCGGGTTGGGGACGGCGCCGCCGAAGGACCCGGAGTGGATGTCCTGGTCGGGGCCGTGGAGGTCGATCTGGCAGTCGGCCAGGCCGCGCATGCCGGTGCACACGGTCGGGGTGTCCTCGTCCCACATGCCGGTGTCCGAGACGATCACGGTGTCGCAGGCCAGCCGCCCGGCGTGGGCGCGCACGAGGTCGGCGAAGTGCGGGGAGCCGGACTCCTCCTCGCCCTCGATCAGCAGCTTCAGATGCACCGCGGGGGCGGTGCGGCCGGTGGCGGCCAGGTGCGCGCGGACGCCGAGTGTGTGGAAGAACACCTGGCCCTTGTCGTCCGCGGCGCCCCGTCCGTACATCCGGCCGTCGCGGATCCGCGGCTCGAAGGGCTCGCCGTCCCAGCCGTCCTCGAGGGCGGCGGGCTGCACGTCGTGGTGGCCGTAGACGAGCACAGTCGGCGCGTCCGCGGCGTCGGAGGGCCACTCGGCGAAGACCGCGGGGGCACCGGGGGTCTCCCACACCTCGGCCACCGGGAAACCGGTCTCCTTCAGCTTCGCCGCCAGCCACTCGGCGCTGCGCCGTACGTCGGCCGCGCGCTCCGGATCGGCCGAGACCGAGGGGATGCGCAGCCATTCGGCGAGGTCGCCGAGGAAGGCCTCGCGATGGGCTTCGACGTACGTACGGACGACGCTGTCCGGGGTGGTGCTCATGGCCTTGAGCCTATCGGGCCGTGCCGGGACCCCCGGCGTCGGCACCGTGCGCGGCCCCCGGCCCGGATTCGCGTCCGGGCGCCGGCCCGCCCAGCAGCAGGCGTTCCAGCGCGGCCCGGTCGGGCAGCGGCCCGGGCCGGGTCAGCTCCCCGGTACGCACGTGCAGGAAAGCCGCGGTGACCTGCGACAACGGCACTCCGCGCTGCTCGGCCCAGGCGAGCCGGTAGACGGCCAGCTGCAACGGGTCGGCGGTGCCGGCCCGCCCGGTCTTCCAGTCGACGATCTCGTAGCCGTCACCCTCCCGGTACACCGCGTCGATCCGGCCGCGGATCACCCTCCCGGCGAGACCGAGCTGGAACGGCGCCTCGACGCGGTAGGGGGTGCGCTCGGCGTACGGGGTCCGCAGGAAGGCCTCCTTGAGCGCGGCGAGGTCGCGCTCGTCGGCGATCTCGTCGTCGCCCTCCATGCCGGGCAGATCCTCGGGGGCGATCAGCGGCAGCTCCTCGAAGCGGGACTCGACCCAGGCGTGGAAGCGGGTGCCGCGCCGGGCCGCGGGCCGCGGCGGACGGGGCATGGGGCGGGCCAGCTCGCGGGCGAAGCCGTCGGGGTCGGCGGCCAGCCGCAGCAGCGCGGAGGCGCTGAGCGTGGTGGGCAGCAGGACGTCCCGGACGGCCGCCCGGGAGCGGAGCAGCTCCTCGGTGAGGGCGTCGAGGTCCCGGTCCCAGGACGCGACGGCGCGGGCCTCCTCGGGGAGCAGGGCCCGCGCTCCGCCTCCGTACCCGTGCGCGGGCGGACCGGGCTGGTCGGGGATGGCGGGGCGGTCGGCCGGCAGGTCCTCCCGGCCGCCGGCGTCGTCCTCGCCGTAGGGGCCTTCGTACGGATCCTCGTACGCGTCGTAGTCGCCGTACGTGTCGTAGTCGCCGTACGCGTCGTAGTCGTCGAACGCCTCGTACGGCGGCTCCTCCTCGTCCTCGGGGGGCGGCGGCCACTCGGGGTCGGACGGCGCGGCCGCCGGGTGCGCGGCCGGGGCCTGGAGATGGGCCAGCACATTGCGCGCGGCCTCGCGGCGACGGGCCATGGCGGCCTGGTCCAGGGGCAGCGGCCACGGTGTCTCGCCCGTACGGGCCAGGGCCGGGTTGCCGGCGTCGGGCGCGGGCTCCTCGGCCCAGTGCTCGACCTCGCCGTGGCCGGCCTCGCAGTGCGCGCGCAGCGCCTCGAGGAAGGCGGACGGGCCGAAGGGCCGCTTCTGGCTGGGCCCCCACCAGTGGCCGGAGCCGAGCAGCAGGGAGCGCGGCCGGGTGAAGGTGACGTAGCCGAGCCGCAGCTCCTCGACCCGGTTGTGCTCGGCCATGGCCGCCTTGAAGCCGGCCAGGCCCGCCCGCGACCACTCCTCGACGTCGGGGAGGGTGGCGGCGTCACCGCGCAGCGCGTGCGGCAGCACCTTGGCGTTGAAGTGCCACAGCTCGCGGCCCCGCTCGCTCGGGAAGCCCTTGCGGACCAGCCCCGGGACGGCCACGACGTCCCACTCCAGGCCCTTGGACTTGTGCGCGGTGAGCACCTTCACCGTGTTCTCGCCGCCGGGCAGGGAGCTGTCCAGGCCCTTCTCGTACTGCGCGGCGGTGCGCAGGAAGCCGAGGAAGGCCAGCAGCGTGGCCTCGCCGTCCAGGGAGGCGAAGCCGGCCGCGATGTCCAGGAAGGCGTGCAGGGTCTCCCGGCGGCGGGCGGCCAGCGCGTGCGGGGACGCGGAGAGCTCGACCTCCAGGCCGGTGACGGCGAGCACCCGGTGCAGGACGTCCATGAGCGGGTCGGCGAGGGAGCGGCGCAGCTCGCGTATCTCGGTGGCCAGGCGCGCGAAGCGCACGCGCGCCTCGGCCGAGAAGGGCAGGCGGTCCTCGGGCTCGCCGTCGACGAAGGTCTCCAGTGCGTCGGCGAGCGAGATCACCTCGGCCGGGTCGACGCCCTCCACCGCGGCGGCCAGCCGGTCCGCGGTGTCGCCGCGGCCCGGCACCAGCAGCCGCGCGCGCCGCCCGAGCAGGGCCAGGTCGCGCGGCCCGATCCGCCAGCGCGGCCCGGTGAGCAGCCGGACGAGGGCGGCGTTGGCCGTCGGGTCCTGCAGCACCTCGCAGACGGCGACCAGGTCGGCGACCTCCGGCAGGTGCAGCAGCCCGGAAAGGCCGACCACCTCCACCGGCACGTCGCGGGCGACGAGGGCCGCGTGGATGTCGGCGAAGTGAGCCGCGGCCCGGCACAGCACGGCGATCTCGCCGGGCGCGGTGCCCGTGCGGACCAGGTGCGCGATGGAGTCGGCGATCCAGGCGATCTCCTCCTCCTGGGTGGGCAGCAGCGCGCAGCGCACCACGCCGTCCCGTTCGGCGCCGGGTGCGGGCCGCAGGGCCTCGACGCCCTCGTGGCGCTCGCGCAGCTCTACGGCGAGGTCGTTGGCGAGGTCGAGCAGCCGGCCGCCGCTGCGCCGGTTCTCCGACAGGGACTGGCGGCGGGCGGGCGTCCCGTCGGCGTGCGCGAAGTGGAGCGGGAAGTCGTCGAGGTTGGCCACCGAGGCGCCGCGCCAGCCGTAGATGGCCTGGCAGGGGTCGCCGACCGCGGTCACCGGATGGCCCGTGCCGTCGCCGAACAGGGCGGAGAGCAGCAGGCCCTGGGCGACGGAGGTGTCCTGGTACTCGTCGAGCAGCACCACGGCGTACTGCTCGCGCAGGATGCGGCCGACCTCGGGGCGGGTGCGGGCCAGGGTCGCCGACAGGGCGATCTGGTCGCCGAAGTCGAGCAGGTCGCGCTGCTTCTTCTCGGCGCGGTACGCGGCGGCGAGCCCGGTCAGGTCGGCGCGGGCGCGGGCCGTCTCGGGGAGCCTGCGCAGATCCGCGTTGGTGAGCCGGACGCCGTCGAGGGCGGCGAGCCACTCCCGGTCGTGGGCGAGCAGCCGCTCGGGCGGCACGAGGTGCTCCGCCAGCTCGCCCTCCAGCGCCAGCAGATCGCTGACCAGGCTCGGGATGCCCTTGGTGAGCGCCGGGAAGGGGCCGGGCGCGGCCCGCAGGACGCGCGCCGCGAGCTGGTAGCGCGTCGCGTCGGCGAGCAGCCGCGCGGTCGGCTCCAGCCCGATGCGCAGCCCGTGCTCCTTGAGCAGCTGTCCGGCGAAGGCGTGGTAGGTGGAGATCTGCGGCTCGCCCGGCGCGTGGTCGGGGTCCGCCGGGTCGGGGTCGCCGACGCCGGCCCGGACGAGGGCCTTGCGCACGCGCTCCGACAGCTCCCCGGCGGCCTTGTTGGTGAACGTCAGCCCCAGCACCTGCTCGGGCGCGACCTGCCCGGTGCCGACCAGCCACACCACGCGGGCCGCCATGACGGTCGTCTTCCCGGAACCGGCACCGGCCACGATCACCTGCGGGGCGAGCGGCGCGGTGATGCACGCCGTCTGCTCCGGGGTGAACGGGATGCCCAGCAACTCCTTCAGCTGCTCGGGACCGGTGATGCGGGAGGACACGAAGGGGAGGTTATCGGGCGCCACCGACAGCGGACCCCGCCGCCCGGCCGGCCGGCTGTCATCGGTTCGGGCGCATTCCGCCCTACCGATGTAGAACATCGCGTTCTACGCTGGAAGCATGGAGCGCATCCCGGTACGCGAGCTGAACCAGAACACCAGCGCCGTGCTCGCGCGCGTGCAGCACGGCGAAACATTGGAGGTGACCGTGAGCGGAACCCCGGTGGCCCGTCTCGTGCCCGTCTCGGGCAGCCAGTCCGTACTGGACCGCATGGTCGCCGAGGGACGCGCCACCCCACCCGCGGCCTCAGGTCCGATCCCGGCGCCGCCTGTGCTCGGCGATCCGGGGATCGACACGGCGGCCGCACTCGTCGCCATGCGCGAGGAGGAGCGCTGGTGATCTACCTGGATTCGGCGGCGATCGTGAAGATGGTCCGCCGGGAGCAGGGCACACGGGAGTTGATCGCTTGGCTGAACGACCGCCCTGGCGAACCCCTGGTGTCGTCGTCGCTCGTCGAGGTGGAGGTGCCACGTGCCTTGCGCCGGTCGGCCCCGCAGGCACTCGCCGGCGTCCCCGGTGTGATCACCCGGCTCTACCGGATCGAGATCGACGCGGCCGTCCGTGCCACGGCTTCCGCCTACAGTGATCCGCTGCTCCGCTCGCTCGACTCGATCCACCTCGCGACGGCGCAGCTCCTGGCCGGTCAGGCGGGCGCGGATCCGCTCGTGTACGTCACGTACGACCAGCGCCTGCTGAAGGCGGCGCAGGACATCGGGCTGCGGGCCGAGGCACCCGGCGGCTGAGCCGTACCCCCGTCACTCCACGACGTGCCGTCCCTCCGAGCGGGCGCTGCAGGAGGCGCGGAAGGCGCAGTTCTCGCAGTGCTGGCCGGTGGAGGGGGTGAAGCGCTCGTCGAGGACGCGGGCGGCCGCGCCGGCGAGCAGGGCGTCGGCCCAGTCGCCGCTCAGCGCCTCCTGGTGCTGGACGGTGGGCTGGGTGTCGCCGCCGTCGCGGCGGGCCGCGCCGATGCGGAGCTGGACGAGCTCGGCGCCGCCGGGGGCGGGCCGGGTGCCGTGGAAGAGCTCGTCGACGGCGCCCTCGCGGACGGCCAGCTGGTAGACGGCGAGCTGCGGGTGGCCCTCGACCTCGGCGGCGGTGGGCTTGGCCTTGCCGGTCTTGAAGTCGACGACGTAGGCGTTGCCGTCCGCGTCGGTCTCGACGCGGTCCATGCTGCCGCGGATGCGGACGGCCACCTCCCCGGCCTCCAGGGTGACGTCGAAGCCGTGCTCGGAGGCGACGGCCTGGCGGCCGCGTTCCATGACGTGCCAGCGCAGGAAGCGCTCCAGGGCGGCGCGGGCGTTCTCCTTCTCCTGCTGGGACTTCCAGGGCGCGTCGAAGGCCAGCGCGTTCCACACCGAGTCCAGCCGCTCCATGAGCACGTCCAGGTCGGCCGGGGTGCTGCCGGAGGCGACCTCGTCGGCGAGGACGTGCAGGACGTTGCCGAAGCCCTGGGCCGCCGTGGAGGGCGGCT
Organism: Actinacidiphila glaucinigra; assembly: GCF_900188405.1. Taxonomy (GTDB): domain Bacteria; phylum Actinomycetota; class Actinomycetes; order Streptomycetales; family Streptomycetaceae; genus Actinacidiphila; species Actinacidiphila glaucinigra. The sequence goes on from NZ_FZOF01000006.1 coordinate 89,041, forward strand.
CGGCCTTCACTTCGCGGCCGAGGAACCACTGCAGGGCGCAGGTGTTGGCCAGCTGGTCCAGCGCGCTGCCGGAGAGGGTGACCGGCTTGTCGCGGTCCCGCAGCGGCACCTCGGAGCGGGTCGGCTCGTACAGGCCCCACCAGCGTTCGGGGTGGGCGGCGGGCACCAGGGGCTGGCCGGCGTCCTCCAGGGCCGCGAGCCGCGCCAGGCGGCGGGCGGCGGCCTCACGCAGGGCCGGGGAGACGGCCGGGTCGACGGTGGTGGCGCGCAGCTCGGCGACGAGGGCCGCGACCGACAGCGGGCGGCGCGCCCGGTGGGTGACGTCGGCGGGCTCGACGCCGAGCTCGGTGAGGAAGCGGGAGGGCTGGTCGCCGTCGTCGGCGGCCGCCTTCACGGCGGTCACGACGAGCCGCTCGCGGGCCCGGGTGGCCGCGACGTAGAAGAGCCGGCGCTCCTCGGCGAGCAGCGCGCCCGGGGTGAGCGGCTCGGCGAGGCCGTCGCGCCCGATGCGGTCGGCCTCCAGCAGCGAGCCGCGGCGCCGCAGGTCGGGCCAGAGCCCCTCCTGGACGCCGGCGACGACGACGAGCCCCCACTCCAGGCCCTTGGAGCGGTGCGCGGTCATCAGCCGTACGGCGTCGGGGCGTACGGCTCGGCGGGTCAGCACGTCGGCGGCGATGTCCTGGGCGGACAGCTCCTCCAGGAAGTTCAGCGCGCCGCGGCCGCCGGTGCGCTCCTCGGCGCGGGCGGCGGCGTCGAAGAGCACGCACATCGCGTCCAGGTCCCGGTCGGCGTTGCGTCCGGCCGCGCCGCCGCGCGCGGCGGCCCGCTCCAGCCGGCCGGGCCAGGGGGTGCCGTCCCACAACCCCCACAGCGCCTCCTCGGCGGTGCCGCCGCCGGCCAGCAGCTCGCGTCCCTTGCGCAGCAGCCCGCCGAGCCGCTGGGCGCCCCGTGCGTACGAGGGGTCGTGCGCCACCAGCCGCTCGGGCTCCGCCAGCGCCTCGGCGATCAGCTCGTCCGACGGCCGCGGCACGGCGGCCCCGGCGGCCCGCTCCTCCTCGCGCAGGGCGCGGCCCAGGCGGCGCAGGTCGGCGGCGTCCATGCCGCCGAGCGGGGAGCCCAGCAGGGTGAGGGCGTCCTCGACGCGCAGGCCCGGCTCCGGGGCGTCGGGCAGGGCGGCGTGGGCGCAGACCCGCAGGGCGAGCAGCAGCGGGGCCACGGCGGGCTCGTCGCGCAGCGGGAGGTCGTCGCCGTCGATGTCGACGGGCACCCCGGCGGAGGTCAGGGCCCGCCGCAGCACGGGCAGCGAGCGGGAGCCGGCGCGGACCAGGACGGCCATGTCGGACCAGGGGACGCCGTCCTCCAGGTGGGCGCGGCGCAGGACGTCGGCGATGCCGTCGAGTTCGGCGCCGGGCGTGGGGTAGGTGCGGACGGCGACCGAGCCCCCGTCGCGGACCGGCGCGAGCTCGCGGTGGGCGCGGACGGCGGCGGCCGGGAGCCGGGTCAGCGGCATCCGGCGGGTGAGGAGCCGGGTCGCGGCCAGCAGGCCGGCGCCGGAGCGGCGGGACGTGGTCAGGACCCGGACGCCGGCGGGGCGGCCGTCGGCGTGCCGGAAGGCGTCGGGGAAGCCGAGGATGCCGTTCACGTCGGCGCCGCGGAAGGCGTAGATGGACTGGTCGGGGTCGCCGAAGGCCACCAGGTGGCGGCCGCCGCCGGCGAGCGCCTGCAGCAGCCGCACCTGCGCCGGATCGGTGTCCTGGTACTCGTCGACGTAGACGGCCTCGTAGGCCCCGGCGAGGTGGCGGGACACCTCGGGACGCCCGGCCAGCAGCACCGCGCGGTGCACCAGTTCCGCGTAGTCGACGACGCCCTGGAGGTCGAGGACGTCCAGGTACTCGGCGAGGAAGCCGGCCGCCGCCGACCAGTCGGGGCGGCCGGTGCGGCCGGCGAACGCGGCCAGGGCGCGCGGGCCGAGGCCCAGCTCGCGGGTGCGGGCCAGCACCGCCCGCACCTCGTCGGCGAAGCCGCGGGTGGTCAGCGCCGCGCGCAGCTCGTCCGGCCAGCGCACCCCGGTCCGCCCCCGCCGCTCCAGTTCGGCCTCGCCCGCCAGGAGCTCGCGCACCGCCAGGTCCTGCTCGGGGCCGGACATCAGCCGCAGCGGGTCGGCGAAGAGCTCGGGGTCCTGGTGGGCGCGGACCAGGGCGTAGCAGAAGGAGTGGAAGGTGGTGGCCTGCGGTGCGGCCGCGCCGCCCATCCGGGCGGTCATGCGGTCCCGCAGTTCACCCGCGGCTTTGCGGCTGAAGGTGAGGACGAGGATCCGTTCCGGGTCGGTGCCGCGCCGCACGCGTTCGGCGACGGCCTCGACCAGGGTGGTGGTCTTCCCGGTGCCCGGTCCGGCGAGGACGAGGAGCGGACCGCCCGGGTGCTCAACCACCGCGCGCTGTGCGGCGTCCAGTTCAGGGGGCGTCACCGGTTCCGGAGCGGTCCGTAGCAGCCGGTAGCCGCCGGAAGGCCCGACCGTCCCCCCGGAGCGCCGTGCGGCGGCGTCCGTCTGGCGTGTGGAGGAGGAGGTCACGTGGTTCGCCGGTTCCGTGTGCGTGCGGGTGCTTGTGCGGTGGCCTGTGCCGCCGGTGGCCGGGTGAGGCCGGGTGCCGACGGTACGCCACCGGTCACCGGGGCCGCCGCGCGTCCCGTCCTTCCCGTACGGATGCGGGAGCGGCCGGGCGCGGGCTGCCGTACTCCGTCCGGACGGCCGATCGCATCAACCGGTCCCGGATGGCGGAAGCTGGATGGTGTGAGCGTCCGGTCGTCAGTCGTCCTTGCCGGGGCCGGGCACGGGGTCCGTGCCGTCCCAGCGGGCCCCGCGCATGTCGAGACGGGGTATGTGGCCCTTAGCCGCCCGCGGAGCCGGGCGAAGCGGGGTGCCCTCGGCGCGGTAGTGCTCCAGGGCGCGCAGCTCGTGGCCCGGCAGCAGCCCGCCGTCCGCGCGCACCACGCGCCACCACGGCACGGCCCCGCCGTACAGCGCCATGACGTGGCCCACCTGCCGGGGGCCGCCCTCCCCCAGCCATTCGGCGACGTCGCCGTACGTCATGACCCGTCCGGGCGGGATCCGCTCGGCGACGTCCAGCACGCGCTCCGCGTACGCGGGGAGCTCCGGGACGTCGTCCGGAGCATCCTCCGGGTCGTGCGCGGTGTCCTTGCTCATCCGTCACATGGTGCCCCACGGCACCGACAGCGGCGGGCGCAGGGAGCGCGCGCAGGGGCGCCCAGAACGGCGAATTGCCCCCTCCTGCGCCCATGCGCGGGCTGCTCGTGCCACCATCATCCGGGCGGTGACTGGTGATACGAGATCAAAAAGAGACAGCCGGAGAGCACGACGTGAGCGGGAACGGAGCCGCTCGCGCGGTCCCCGCTGCCTCCGAGGGCCCGGGGGACGCCGCCCCGGCCGGAGGTTCGTCCGCCGTGCCGCAGGCCCCGCGGGCGCCCGGTGACGCGGACGAGGCGGCCCGCGGCCTGCCGTCCACGGGTGCCGCGGCGACCCCCGGCGACGACGCCGTGACCGCAGCGGACGACGGGCCCCCCGGTGAGACGCCGGCCACAGCCCCGCCCGCGCGGGCCGCCGCGTCCTGCGGGCCGGACGACGGGCCGCGAGCCGCCGGGGCGACCGGCGCGGACCACTCCGACGGTGACGGCGCGGCCGCTCCGGCGGAGGAGCCGGCCCCGTCCGCACCGCGGTCGGCCGATGTCACCGCGGAGCCCGGCGCGCCGGAGGAGGACGCCGGGGACGAGGCCACCGCGGCGAAGCCGCCTCACGGTGGACACGGACACGACGCGGACGACGGCTCACGGGCCACCGGAACCTCCCCGCACACCGACCCGGTGGCGCGCGACGAACCGCTGCTGCCCGCGCGCGTGCACCGGCCCGTCGACCTCGTGCGCTTCCTCTTCGGGCTGCTCGGCATCGCGATCGTGCTGATGATCGCGGGCTTCGCGCACGCGACGACCTCCGGCGTGGAGCAGGACATCGCCGAGGGCGCGACGCACGCGCCCGAGCCGCTGATCACGATCGCCGGGCTGCTGGCGACCGTGGCGGTGCTGATCGTGCCCGTGGCGTTCGCCGTGGAGCGGCTGATCAAGCGGGACGGGCTGCGCATCGCGGACGGCGTGCTGGCCGCGGTCCTGGCCCACGGGGTGTCGCTCGCGACCGACCTGTGGGTCTCGGACGCGGCGCCGGTGGCGATCCGGGACGCGCTGACCCGGGACGCGCCCGGCGGCGGGATCACCGACCCCGTCCACGGCTATCTGGCCCCGGTGATCGCCTACATGACCGCGGTCGGCATGGCCCGGCGTCCGCGCTGGCGGGTGGCGCTGTGGTTCGTGCTGGTCGTGGACTCCTTCGCGGTGCTGGTGGGCGGCTACACCACTCCGTTCTCGATCATCGTCACCGTGCTCATCGGCTGGACGGTGGCCTACGGCACCCTCTACGGGGTCGGCTCGCCGAACGTCCGCCCGACCGGCCAGAACCTGCTCGCGGGCCTGCGCAGGGTGGGCTTCGCCCCGCTGACGGCGGTCCGCGCCGAGGACGAGTTCCCCGACGCGCCGGACTCCGACCGCGGCCGCCGCTACCTGGTGACCCTGGAGGACGGCCCGCTGCTGGACGTCACGGTGGTGGACCGCGAGCAGCAGGCGCACGGCTTCTTCTACCGGATGTGGCGCCGCCTCCAGCTGCGCGGGATCACCCAGCGGCGCAGCCTGCAGTCGCTGCGCCAGGCGCTGGAGCAGGAGGCGCTGCTCGCCTACGCGGCCATCGCCGCCGGCGCCAAGGCCCCGCGGCTGATCGCCACCTCGGAGCTGGGCCCGGACGCCGTGATGCTGGTCTACGAGCACATGGGCGGACGCTCGCTGGACGCGCTGCCGGACGAGGAGATCACCGACGACGTCCTGCACGGCGCCTGGGAGCAGGTGCGGGCGCTGCAGTCGCGGCGGATCGCGCACCGCAGGCTGGTCGGCGAGGCGCTGAAGATGGATCGTTCCGGCGGCGTCTTCCTGACCGATCTGCGCGGCGGGGAGATCGCCGCGGGCGACATCGTGCTGCGCATGGACGTGGCGCAGCTGCTCACCACCCTGGCGCTGCGCGTCGGCCCGGAGCGGTCGGTGGCCTCGGCCGTGGCCGTGCTGGGCCCGGACGCCGTCGCCGACTCCCTGCCGCTGCTGCAGCCGATCGCGCTGAGCCGCACCACCCGGGCCACGCTGAAGCAGCTCGCCAGGGAGCGGGCGCAGCGCGAGCGCGACGCCGTGCTGGCCGCGTCCCGGGCCCGGCGCGCGGACGGGGAGGCCGGGGAGACCGCCGCCAAGGACGCGGGCAAGGAGACCAAGGCCGAGCGGCGGGCCGAGAAGAAGGCGATGGAGGACGCGCTGGAGGGGGTCCGCGAGGAGGACCTGCTCACCCGGATCCGCCACCAGGTGCTGCTCATCCGTCCGCAGGCCCCGGTGGAGCCGGTGCGGCTGGAGCGGGTGCGGCCGCGCACACTGATCAGCATCATCGCCGGTGCCTTCGCCGCGTACTTCCTGCTCTCCCAGATCAGCAGCATCGACCCGGCGACACTGCTGGGCCAGGCGAACTGGATCTGGGTGATCGTGGCCGTGCTGGCCTCCGCGCTCAGCTACGTCGCGGCGGCGATGGCGCTGTCCGGCTTCGTGCCGGAGAAGCTGTCCTTCCTGCGCACCACGCTGGCGCAGATCGCCGGCTCCTTCGTGAAGCTGGTGGCCCCGGCCGCCATCGGCGGTGTGGCGCTCAACACGCGCTATCTGCAGAAGTCGGGCGTACGCCCCGGCCTCGCGGTGGCGAGCGTGGGCGCCTCGCAGCTGGTCGGCCTCGGCTCGCACATCAGCCTGCTGCTGGTGTTCGGCTACATCACCGGCACCGAGAAGACGCCCTCGCTGTCGCCGTCCCGGACGGTGATGGCGGGGCTGCTGACGGCCGGCGTGCTCTTCCTGGTCGTCACCGCCGTACCGCCGCTGCGGCGCTTCGTCTCCACCCGGGTGCGGGCGCTGTTCGCCGGGGTGGTGCCGCGCATGCTGGACGTGCTGCAGCAGCCGATGAAGCTCACCACGGGCATCGGCGGCACGCTGCTGCTGACCCTCGCCTTCGTGCTGTGCCTGGACGCGAGCATCCGCACCTTCCACGGCGAGGTGAACTTCGCGGCGATCGCGGTGGTCTTCCTGGCGGGCAACGCCCTGGGCTCGGCGGCCCCGACCCCGGGTGGCCTGGGCGCGGTCGAGGGCGCGCTGATCGCCGGTCTGACCACCATCGGCCACCTGGACTCGGCGACGGCCACCTCCGCGGTGCTGCTGTTCCGGGTGCTGACCTTCTGGCTGCCGGTGCTGCCGGGCTGGCTGGCGTTCACCACGCTCACCAGGCGGCAGGCGCTGTGACGCGGGCCCACTGACAGGAGATGTCAGTGGGCCGCCCCTACGGTCCCCGGTCATGGAGACCACGCACATCGTCGAACTGCGGCAGTACACCCTGCGCCCCGGCGCCCGGGACACCCTGACGAAGCTGTTCGAGCGCGAGTTCGTCACCGGCCAGGAGGCCGCCGGGATCCGGGTCGGCGGCCGTTTCGCCGACCTGGACGACCCGGACCGCTTCGTGTGGATGCGCGGCTTCCCCGGGATGCCCGCGCGGCTCCGCTCGCTGCGCGCCTTCTACGGGGGCCCGGTGTGGCGGGCGCACCGGGACGCCGCCAACGCCACCATGACCGACTCGGACGACGTCCTGCTGCTGCGCGGCCCCGGCTACCGCGTACCGCCGGACGCGGGCCAGGTCGTCGTGACCGTCTGCCACCCCGCCGACCCGGAGGTCTTCGCCGGGGCCCTCGCGGGGCCCGGCGGGCTGCCGGCGGACTCCGCGGTGCACCGCAGCGAGCACGCGGTGAACGACTTCCCGGCGCTGCCCGTCCGTACCGGCGAGGACGTCGTCCTCTGGTTCACCGCCTTCGCCGACGCCCGGGAGCGGCCCGGAGGGCCCGCGCTGCCCGCCGCGGCGGCACGGCTCCCGCTGCTGCGGCCCCCGCAGCGACTGCGGCTGGCGCCGGTACGCGTACCGGCACCCGAGGACCGGGGGCCTCAGCGCAGGATGTCGCCGAGGTCGTAGCCGACCGGTTCCTCCAGCTGAGCGTAGGAGCAGCCGGCGGGGTCGCGGTCGGGCCGCCAGCGGCGGAACTGGGCGGTGTGCCGGAAGCGGTCGCCCTGCATGTGGTCGTAGGCCACCTCCAGGACGCGCTCGGGCCGCAGCGGGATCCAGGAGAGGTTCTTCCCCGCGCTCCAGCGGCTCTGGGCCCCGGGCATGCGGCCGCCGGGCTCTGCCTCGGCCCAGTCCGCCCAGGGGTGGCCCTCGGCGGACTCCATGCGCAGCGGCTCCAGTTCGGCGACGAGTTCCTCGCGGCGCCGCATGGGGAAGGAGGCGCAGACGCCGACGTGCTGGAGCCGGCCGGCGGCGTCGTGCAGGCCGAGCAGGAGGGAGCCGACGATGGGGCCGGACTTGTGCCAGCGGAAACCGGCGAGCACGCAGTCGGCGGTGCGCTCGTGCTTCACCTTGATCATCACGCGTTCGTCGGGGCGGTATCCGACGTCGGTGGGCTTGGCGACGACGCCGTCCAGTCCGGCGCCCTCGTACTGCTCGAACCACCGCCGCGCGAGTTCGACGTCGGTGGTGGCGGGGGCGACGTGGACCGGCGCCCGTGCCGGGCCGAGCGCGTCGACGAGGGCCTGGCGGCGCCAGGTCTGCGGGTCGGCCATCAGGGAGCGGTCGCCGAGTGCCAGCAGGTCGAAGGCGACGAGGGAGGCGGGGGTGCGTTCGGCGAGCTGGCGCACCCGGGAGTCGGCGGGGTGGATGCGCTCCAGCAGCGCGTCGAAGTCCAGCCGGCCCTCGCGGGCGATGACGATCTCCCCGTCGACGACGGCACGCGGCGGGAGTTCGGCGCGGACCGCCTCGACGACCTCCGGGAAGTAGCGGGTCAGCGGCTTGCCGGTGCGGCTGCCGATGTCCACCTCGGCGCCGTCCCGGAAGACGATGGCGCGGAAGCCGTCCCATTTGCCCTCGTACAGCATGCCGGGCGGGATCGCGGCGGCGGACTTGGCGAGCATCGGCTTCACGGGCGGCATCACCGGGAGGTCCATGCCGCGATTCTCCGCCCGACAGGCGCCGCCCGCCCGTCGGGCCTACCGTGTCGGGGACGGGAGAGGCGGTCACGCGAGAGGCGGTGGCGGCATGGCGGAGGCGGTCGAGCTGACCGTCGGCGAGCGGACGGTCCGGATCTCGAACCCGGGGAAGGTGTACTTCCCGGAACCGGGCTTCACCAAGCTGGACGTGGCCCGCTACTACCTCGCGGTCGGCGACGGCGTCCTGCGGGCGCTGCGCGACCGGCCGACGACGATGGAGCGTTACCCGGACGGGGTCGAGGGCGAGTCGTTCTTCCAGAAGCGCGCGCCGAAGAACACCCCGGACTGGATCCCCACCGGCCGCATCCGCTTCCCCTCGGGCCGGCACGCCGACGAGATCTGCCCGACCGAGACGGCCGCGGTCGTCTGGGGCGCCAACCTCGGCTGCCTCACCTTCCACCCCTGGCCGGTCCGGCGCGGCGACCTCGACCACCCGGACGAGCTGCGCATCGACCTCGACCCGCAGCCCGGCACCGACTTCTCCGACGCGGTGCGCGTCGCCGTCGAGCTGCGCGGGCTGCTGGAGGAACTGGGACTGCGCGGCTGGCCCAAGACCTCCGGCGGGCGGGGCCTGCACGTCTTCGTCCCCATCGAGCCGGAATGGACGTTCACGGGGGTGCGGCGGGCCGCCATCGCCATCGCCCGCGAGATGGAGCGGCGGATGCCCGACCAGGTCACCAGCGCGTGGTGGAAGGAGGAGCGCGGCGAGAAGATCTTCGTCGACTACAACCAGACCGCGCGCGACCGCACCATCGCCTCCGCCTACTCCGTACGGCCCAAGCCGAACGCCCCGGTCTCCGCGCCGCTGCGCTGGGAGGAGGTCCCGCAGGTGCACCCGCTGGACTTCGACCTGGTCACGATGCCCGCGCGGTTCGCGGAGCTGGGCGACGTGCACGCCGGCATGGAGGCGCAGGCCCACCGGCTGGACGCCGTCCTGGAACTGGCCGAGCGCGACGAACACGACCGCGGGCTGGGCGACATGCCGTACCCGCCGGACCACCCCAAGATGCCCGGGGAGCCGCTGCGGGTGCAGCCGAGCCGGGCCAGGCGCAAGCCGGACGGCGAGGCCGGCGGGGACTGACCGCGCGGCACGGGGCACGGCACGACCTCTTCCCACCGCGACCGCGCTGACGCATCATCAGGCGCATGCCCGCGCCTCGACCCGTGCCCCTGGACGAGTACCCGGTCCATCAGATCGCCCGTTCCATGCGCCATGTCGCGACCGGCGACCGCAACGCCTACGACCGCTCGATCTTCCACTTCTTCGACCACGAGGGCCGCGCCCTGCTCGTCACGGGCCTCGGCGTCTACCCCAACCTCGGTGTCACCGACGCCTACGCGACCCTGACCCGCGGCAGCGCCATGCTCGCCGTGCGCGCCTCCGACGCGCTCGGCGAGGACCGCATGCGGCAGCATGTCGGGCCGCTGCGCGTGGACGTCCTGGAACCGCTTCGCAGGCTCCGGCTGACCTGCGACGACGAGTTCCTCTCCTACGACCTGGAATGGGAGGCCGCCTTCCCGGCCGTCGAGGAGCCGCACCACGCCCAGTACCGGGGCGGCCGGCTCTTCCTGGAGGCCAGCCGCTTCGTCCAGGCCGGCACCTGCCACGGCGTGGTCCGCACCGGCGACGGCGAGGAGATCCGCGTGGAACGCGGACGCTGGACGGCCACGCGGGACCGCAGCTGGGGGGTGCGCCCGGTGCCCGGCGAGGCCCCGGGGCGGGCCGAGGAGGAGCACCGCCCGCACGGTTTCCACTGGCTGTGGATACCGATCCGGTTCGACGACCGCTTCGTCATGGTGATCGCCCAGGAGGACGCCGACGGCTACCGCTCCCTGGACGAGGCCCTGCAGATCACCGAGCACGGCCCGGACCGGCAACTGGGCCGGGCCGCGGTCGACATCACCTACCGGGAGGGCACCCGGGTGCCGGTCTCGGCCGTCGTCCACCTCGACAGCGGGAAGATCGAGGCCGAGGTGATGGTCTCCAGCCCGCTCGCCGTCGGCGCCGGATACCCGCCCGCCCGCGACTGGCAGCACGGCGAGTGGAAGGGCCGCGGATGGCTCGACCGCCGTGCGTATGACCTGACGGATCCGGCGGTCATGGCGCCCACCGCGTACGGAGTCACCGACCACGCCGCGCGTTTCGCCTGGGACGGCCGGGTCGGCTACGGCATCTTTGAGCACGGCAGCTTCGGCCGCCACACCCCCAGCGGCTTCACCGGTCAGGAGGCCATGTGACAACGGTGCGCACCACCACCCGCGATCCCCGACTGCTGCGCAGCCGCCTCGACGAGTGGCTGGCCGCGAAGCACCCCGGCGCCCACAGCCGCGGCGTGCACCTCCCCGCCGCCAACGGGCTGTCCAGCGAGACCGTCCTGTTCGACCTGGCCGTCCCCCACCCGGAGGGCACCGCGCGCCAGCGCATCCGCCCCTGCGTGCTGCGGCTGGCCGGCGACCCCGACGCCTACGCCGTCTTCCCGACGTACGACATGGCCGAGCAGTACCGCGTCATCCGCACGGTCGCCGCCCGCACCCGCGTCCCCGTGCCCGAACTGCTGTGGCTGGAGCCCGACCCGGGGCCGCTCGGCGCGCCGTTCTTCGTCATGGAGCGCGTCCCCGGGCGCGTCCCGCCGGACGTCATGCCCTACACCTACGGCGGCAACTGGCTCTTCGACGCCTCCGAGGAGGACCGGGCCCGGCTGGAGCGCTCGACGGTGCGGGTCCTCGCCGAACTCCACACCGTCCCCGGCGAGGGGACGCTGCGCGCCCACGTCGACGCCCAACGCGCCTACTACGAATGGGTCGTCGACGGACCGGCCCGCTCCCGACTGATCGAGCGGGCCTTCGCCTGGCTGGAGAAGCACTGGCCGGCCGACCCCGGGCCGTCCGTGCTCAGCTGGGGCGACGCCCGGATCGGCAACATCGTCTACGACGCGGACTTCTCCCCGGTCGCCGTCCTCGACTGGGAGATGGCCTCCTCCGGCCCCCGCGAACTCGACCTCGCCTGGCTGGTGTACCTGCACCGCTTCTTCCAGGACCTCACCGTCACCGCCGGCTTCCCCGGCATGCCGGACTTCCTCGACCGCGACCGCATCGCCGCGACCTACGCGGAACTCACCGGGCACACCCCGCGCGACCTGGACTTCCACCTCCTGTACGCCGCGCTGCGGCACGCGGTCCTGATGCTGCGCATCGGTCACCGCCAGGTCCACTTCGGGGAGCGCGAGATGCCGGCCGACCCCGACGCGCTGATCCTGCACCGGGACACGCTGGAGGCGATGCTGGAGGGCCGCCACCGCTGACCCCCACGACCGGCCCGGAACCTCACGATCCGTGACCACGGGGTCGCCCGGGGCGCCCGCAGCGGCGCTCCCGGCGGCCCCGCGGCCTGTTCCGGCGCGGCCCGGCGGGCCCGGGCGTCCCACGAACTGCGGCCGGACGTCATCCGTGCCACCCTGACGGGGGAACGGGATGTGTTTATTCACCCGTTTGTCATGTCGTGCACCGCTGTGTCCCGGTACGGGCTGCGACCCTCGGTCGGAAGGGCTCGCGCCGTCGTGAGGAGTACGCATGCACCAACACCTCGCCCGCACCGTCACGGCAGCCCTCTTCCTCGGAGCCTCCGCGTTCGTCACCATGCCGGCCCAGGCCGCCCCCGCGGACCCCTCCTCCCCCACGGTCTTCGCCCACCGCGGCGCCTCCACCGAGGCCCCCGAGAACACCCTGGCGGCCGTGCGCCGGGCCCACGAGCAGCACATCAAGTGGATCGAGAACGACGTCCAGCGCACCAAGGACGGGGCCCTGGTCGTGATCCACGACGCGACGCTGAGCCGCACCACCGACGTCGAGCAGGTCTTCCCCGACCGCTCCCCCTGGCGCGTCGCCGACTTCACCCTCGCCGAGATCCGCCGGCTCGACGCCGGCAGCTGGTTCGCCCCGCGCTTCCGCGGCGAGCGCGTCCCGACGCTGCAGGAGTACCTGACCCTCCTCGACCGCGACCAGCAGGGCCTGCTGCTGGAGCTCAAGCAGCCGGAGCTCTACCCGGGCGTCGAGAAGCAGACCGTCGACGCCCTCGAGAAGGCGGGCTGGCTCGACCAGGCCCACCTCGCCGGCCGCTTGGTCATCCAGAGCTTCAGCGCCGACGCCCTGCGCCGCACCCACGAACTGCGCCCGGCCGTCGTGACCGGCTTCCTGGGCAGCCCGCCGGTCTCCCGCCTGAAGGAGTACGCGGCCTTCGCCGACCAGATCAACCCGGACGAGAAGGACGTCACCTACGCCTACGTGCAGGCCGTCCACAGCGTCGACGGCCCCGACGGCAAGCCGCTGCGCGTGAACGCCTGGACGGTCGACGACCTCACCACCGCCGTCCGCATGGCGGCCCTCGGCGCCGACGGCATCATCACCAACCGCCCGGACGTCATCCGCAACGGCGTGCAGTGACCCGGACAGGAGGGTGCGGGACCCGTTGAACCGCGCGGCCCGCGGCGACGTACCAGTCACCGTGGGTGGCACAGGGTCGCCGACGCCGGAGAAAGGTCCCGCCGATCCCGTGGATGCCAGCCGTCCCGTCAGCGACACCCGCGAAGGCCACGCCCGGCCCGAGGTGCCGGGCCTCGAAGGGCTCCGCGGCCTGGCCGCCCTGTACGTGCTCCTGTTCCACTGCTGGCTCTACACGTTCCCCGGGTATCCCGACAGTTCGGCCCCCTGGTGGCTGGACGGGCTCATGTACGGGCGCCTGGCCGTCGTCTTCTTCCTGGTGCTGTCCGGGTTCTCCCTGGCCATCTCCCCGGCGCGGGACGGCTGGCGGCCGGGCGGTACCGCCCCTTTCCTGCGCCGCCGGGCCTGGCGCATCCTTCCCCCGTATTGGGCGGCGCTCGCGTTGAGCCTGGTCGTCGCCTGGTTCGTGGTGCCGGCCTCGCACTTCGGGCCGCCCACCGGCGCGACGGTCCTGGTGTACGGCCTCGTCGCCCAGGACGTGTTCACCGCGCCGACGCCGAACGGCACGTTCTGGTCGATCGCGGTGGAGGCGGAGCTCTACCTGCTCTTCCCGCTGCTCCTGCTCGTGCGGCGGCGGCTGGGCACGGTGGTGCTGGTCGCGGGCGTGACACTCCCGGTCGTCGCCCGCGGCCTGATGGCGCCGGGCGCGTCCCCGGTGGAGGGCGACAACTGGCTCACCCCGCATCTGGCCCCGGTGTTCGTCGCCGGACTGGTGGGCGCGGGGATCGTCGTCGCCCCGGCCCGGGTCCGGCGCCTGCCGTGGCACTGGTTCGCCGTGGCGGCCGCCGCGCCGGTCGCGGTGCTCGCCGCCGTCAAGGGCCCGGTCTGGACGGTGGACCACTACTTCTGGGTGGACCTCGCCGTCGCGCCGGCCATGACGATGCTGATCGCAGCGGTCGCCACGGGGCGACCGGCCCTCCTGCTGCGGCTGCTGACCGCGCGTCCCGTCCGGGGCCTGGGCAATGTGTCGTACAGCCTCTATCTGATCCATCTGCCGGTCGTCATGGCCGTCATCCGGCGCGTCGCCCCGCGGTTCGTCGCCCCCGGACTGCCCACGTTCTGGTTCACGCTCCTGGTGGCGCTGCCCGTCTCACTGCTGGGGGCGTGGCTGTTCGCCCGGGTCTTCGAGCTGCCCTTCAAACGGCACCGCTCGTGGAAGTCCCTTCCGGTGCCCCGCCGTTCCGTCGCCGCCGCCCCGGCGGCACGGCGTGAACCGGCCGGGGCCACGACGGCAGGTCCGTGACGTCCGGCCCGTGACATCCGGCCCGTGACATCCGGCCGATAGGGACGACGAAGGCCCACGGCGTCCGAACCGGTCGGACGCCGTGGGCCTTCGCTCTCCCGTCGGTCAGTAGACCGGCTTGTCCGGCTCGATCGTGTTGACCCAGCCGATGACGCCGCCGCCGACGTGGACCGCGTCGGCGAAGCCCGCGGACTTCAGCACGGCGAGCACCTCGGCGGAACGGACACCGGTCTTGCAGTGCAGGACGATCTTCTTGTCCTGCGGCAGGTCCTGCAGGGCGCTGCCCATGAGGAACTCGTTCTTGGGGATCAGACGGGCGCCCGGGATGGAGACGATCTCGTACTCGTTGGGCTCGCGGACGTCGATGATGTCGATGTTCTCGCCGTCGTCGATCCACTCCTTGAGCTGCTTCGGAGTGATCGTCGACCCCATCGCCGCCTCCTGCGCCTCCTCGGAGACGACACCGCAGAAGGCCTCGTAGTCGATGAGCTCGGTGACGGTCGGGTTCTCGCCGCAGACCGCGCAGTCCGGGTCCTTGCGGACCTTGACCTGGCGGTACTGCATCTCCAGGGCGTCGTAGATCATCAGCCGGCCGACCAGCGGCTCGCCGGTGCCGGTGAGGACCTTGATCGCCTCGGTGACCTGGATGGAGCCGATGGACGCGCACAGCACGCCCAGCACGCCGCCCTCGGCGCAGGAGGGGACCATGCCCGGCGGCGGGGGCTCGGGGTAGAGGCAGCGGTAGCAGGGGCCGTGCTCGGACCAGAAGACGGACGCCTGGCCGTCGAAGCGGTAGATGGAGCCCCAGACGTACGGCTTGTTCAGCAGCACGCACGCGTCGTTGACCAGGTAGCGGGTCGCGAAGTTGTCCGTGCCGTCGACGATCAGGTCGTACTGGCTGAAGATGTCCATCACGTTGTCGGCCTCGAGCCGCTCCTCGTGAAGGACCACGTTGACGTAGGGGTTGATGCCCTTGACGCTGTCGCGGGCGGACTCCGCCTTGGAGCGGCCGATGTCCGCCTGGCTGTGGATGATCTGGCGCTGCAGGTTGGACTCGTCGACCTCGTCGAACTCCACGATGCCGAGCGTGCCCACACCGGCGGCGGCCAGGTACATCAGGGCGGGCGAACCGAGACCGCCGGCGCCCACACAGAGCACCTTCGCGTTCTTCAGCCGCTTCTGCCCGTCCATCCCCACATCGGGGATGATCAGGTGGCGGGAGTACCTGCGGACCTCGTCGACGGTGAGCTCGGCGGCCGGCTCGACCAGGGGTGGCAGCGACACGGGGACTCCGTTTGTCGATCGATCACTACGGATGTTCTCCCCGTAACACTGCCACGCCCTTCTTCATTCCGAGACTGCCGTTCCGAAGGCCGAGACGGATTTTGGTCACATGCTGGGCGGCGGCTGACGGCGCAGCATGCGCGATGCCTCGTCCCAGTAACCCGGCAGGCCGTCCCAGGCAGCGTGGTCGGTGCGGTCGGTGAAGTAGACCGTCGCCGCGCCCTGCCAGCGGGCGATCCGCATGGCGTTCTCCAGGTGCGGTGCGGGGACGCCGTGCACCAGGTGGCAGAAGCGCTCCGGCGGGTACGCGGCCGTCCATTCCGGGGCCTCCGACCAGCGGTACTGCGTCCACGGCCCGGCGAAGGTCACCAGTTGGTCGGCGGCCTCGGCGTAGCCCTCGTACGGATGGCAGCCGTGGCCCAGCACGACGTGGCCGGTGCTGCCGCCCTCCACGCTCAGCAGCGCGCGCACGGTGGTGATCACCCGCCGGCAGTCGGCGAGCTCGGAACTCGTGGTCGGGGCACGGTCGAGGTAGAAGCCGTCGACCCGGTACCAGTCGAGGAAGCGGTGCGCGTCGGCGACCAGCTGCCCGAAGGGGCGCGCCCCGTGCCGGGTGTCCAGGTAGCCGAGCACGGGCACCGCCGCGTCGCGCAGCCGGGCGCACGCCTCGGTGTAGAGCGGGTCGATCCGGGCGCCGGGGCCGCGCGCCACATTGAGCACCACCCAGTGCATCGGGGCCTCCGGGCGGGCCAGTTCGGCCCATTCGCCCGGGGCGACCAGCGGGTGCGCGTACGCGGGGACCCCGAAGCCCAGTCCGTCACAGCGGTCGACCGGCCTGCGCAGGCCGCTCGGATTCACACGCGGCATGCCGCCTCCATCCAGACGTCGGCGAGGGATTCCTCGAGGGCGATGCGCGGACGCCACCCGAGTCGGTCGCGGGCGGTGCGGATGTCGGCCTGCTGCCAGACCCCGCAGCCGTCCGGGTAGTGGGCGTGGCCGCTGCCGTTCGCCATCAGGTGCGGGTCCTCCACCTCGTGGAGGGCGCCCGTGTAGCCCGCGGCGTTGGCCAGGGCCGCGGCGACCTCGCGCAGCGGTACGGACCGGCCCGTGCCGATGTTGACCAGGCCCTGGGCGGCGGAGAGCGAGGCCGCGTGCACGGCACGGGCCACGTCGCGCACATCCACGAAGTCCCGCTGCACGCCGAGGCCGGTCAGCTTCAGGTCGCCGTCGCCGGTCTGCATCGCCCGGCGCATCGCCTCCGCGAGCCGCCCGATCGGCGAGGCGGTGGACGTCCCCGGTCCGACCGGGGTGAAGACCCTCAGCACCACGGCGTCGAGCCCCGAGCCCAGGACGAGTTCCGTCCCGGCCAGCTTGCTGACCCCGTACGGGCCGCCCGGCCGGGGCACGGCGTCCTCTGCCGTCGAGGAACCGGTGGGCGAGGGCCCGTACTCCGCGGCGCAGCCCACCTGGACCAGCCGGGCCGAGGTGGCGCTGCGGCGCATCGCCTCGCACACGGAGGCGACCGCGATCGTGTTGTGCCGGGTGAGTTCGCGTGCCCCGCCGCGTGTGGCGCCCGCGCAGTTGACGACGACCCCGGGGTGGACGGCGTCCATGAAGCGCGCCAGCGCGCCGGGACTGCCGGACGACAGGTCGAAGCGCACGTCGGCGTCGTCGCTGCGGCCGAGCGCGGTCAGCTGCACGGCGGGGTCGGCCAGCAGCCGCTCGGCCACGTGGCGGCCGACGAATCCGTTGGCGCCCAGGAGGAGGACTCTCATAGCGAGCGCCTCCGCTGCGCGTGCCGTGGCCTGGGGTGCGGGTGGGTCATCGTGGGTTGCTCCTTGGCTTCTTCTTCGGAACGGTGGGGTGTGCCGGGCCGGACCGGCCGCCGCCCGCTCATCGCGGCGCCGCCGCGGCCGTGTACGCCGAGGCGCGCGAGAGCGTGGTCAGGGCGTGGGCCGCCAGCGCAAGGGCGGCGGCCCCGCAGGCCAGGGCGGGGACGGCGCCCGGCGGCAGGGGGAACCGGTCCAGCAGGGCGGCGGCGAGGGCCACGGCCTCGGTGGCGCAGGCGAGCCCGGTGCCGATGGCGGCGGGGTCCGGGTGGCCGTGCACCGCGAGCAGCCGGGCGGTGAACAGCAGCAGGGCGAGCGCGGCGGGACCGGCCAGCGCGGCGGGCGTGAGCGGGGCGCCGGCCACGGCGCGGGCCGCGCACAGCAGCGCGAGCGCACAGGCGAGGAAGAGCGCGAGCGTGCCCGCCAGCAGCGGCCGTACGGCGCCGCCGAACTCCTCCAGGGTGCGGCTGCGCAGCAGATGGCCCCGGGAACGCACCGCGAAGCGGTGGGCGCACCAGGCGGCCGGTGCGAGGGAGAGTGCCAGCGCGGTCAGCTCGGCGGCGTCCGCGGCGGGCAGCGCGCCCCCGGCGAGACCGTCCACGGCGCGCGGCCCGTACAGCCCGAAGACCACCAGCCAGCAGCTCCACACCGCCCCGCCCGGGCCCGTGCCGTAGGGCGCCCTCAACGGTCCGCGGCGCAGGGCGGCGAGGAGCGTCAGCAGCAGCAGCGGCACGGCCACGGCGACCACCGTGACCGACGGCAGCACGCGCAGCGCCCCGCTCGCGGCGGCGCAGACGGCGCCCGGGGCGAGGGTGAGCAGCAGCGCGGGGCGGTCGGCGGGCCGTCCCGCGGCGGACGGGGCGCCGGCGCGGGGCACCCGGGCGTACAGCTCCTCGGCGAGGGTGAAGACGTCGCGGTGCCGGAAGCCCGCCGCGACACGGTCGGTGACGCCCTGCGCCTCCAGCCCCGCCACGATCTCCAGCGGGTCCACGGCCTCGGCGCACAGCCGCTGGTGACGGTGCATCAGGGCCCGGACGGGGTCGGCGGGGCCGCGCTTGCGGGGGGCGCCCCTGCGGGCGCCGGTGCCGCTCTCCTGTACGTGGCTCATGCGCGCTCCCGCCTCTCGGCTCCGGCGTACGCGGGCTCGCGGGCGGCGAGCGCCCAGGCGGGCGCGGCCGTCCAGCGGCCGGGGACCCGGGACTCCGCGGGCCTGCCGAAGGGGACGGGGGTGCCGTCCGGGTCGCGCAGCGGGGCGTGGCGCCCGGGCGCGTGGGCGACCAGGTCGAGGTAGATCTCGCGGAACGCCGCCAGGTTCCGCTCGACGGTGAAGAGCTCCAGGGCGCGCTCGCGGGCGGCGGCACCGAGCCGCTGCCGGCGCTCGGGGTCGCGCAGCAGGGCGACGCAGGCCTCGGCGAGCGCCTTGGGGTTGCGCGGCGGCACGACCAGGCCGGTCCCGCCGATGACCTCCCGTACGGCGCCGGCCTCCGTCGACACGGTGGCCCGGCCGCAGAGCATGGCCTCGACCAGGGTGACCGGGAAGCCCTCGACGACGCTGGAGAGGACGACCACGTCGCCTGCCGCGTACGCGTCGGGCAGCGCCGGGGCGCCCGGCGAGCCGAGCTCCTCGAAGGTGACCGGGCTCTCCCCCGCGGTGACGGCGTCGGCCGCCTCGTCCGGGAAGAGCTGCGCCGCCAGGGAGCGGCACTGCTCCAGGTACGCGGGGTCGCCCTCGCCGGCGCGGACGACGCGCAGCCGCGCCCCGGGCTCCTCCTTGCGCACCTCCCCGAAGGCGTGCAGCAGCCCGATCAGGTCCTTGCCGCGGTCGGCCCGGCCGACCCAGACCAGCGTGGGGTCGCCGCCCTCGGCCTCGGCGGCCGGCTCGGGCAGGGGCCCCTGGTAGCCGGGGTAGACCGTGCGGACGCGCTCCCGGTCGGCGCCGCAGTGCTCCTGCCAGCGGCGCGCGTGGGCGTTGCCGGGGGTGACCAGGGCGGCCCTGCGGTAGGCCTCGCCCGCCAGGTGGCGGTGGAAGGCGGCGAGCAGGGCGCGTACGGGGGCGGACAGGCCCGCGGCGCGGTGCAGCAGCAGGGTCTCGCGCAGCCGCACGCCGTACTCGGTCACCAGCAGCGGCGTGCCGAAGAACCGTTTGGCCAGCAGCGCGGGCAGCAGCGCGGTGCCTCCTGTCACGGCGTGGCAGAGGTCGGCGGTGGCGAGGGCGTCGCCGAACTCGTCGTACCAGGGCGCGGAGAGCGGCCGCAGCACGCGCTCCACCTGGTCGGCGGCGAGCAGCAGGTCGCCCACCCCGGCCTGCGCGACCAGGGGTCGCGCGCCGGGCGCCCGGCACACCTCCTCCAGTACGCGCACCGCGTGCTCGGAGCGGAGCAGCGCCGGGATGCCGCCGTCCTCGCGGGCGAGTTCGGCGAGGCCGTAGAGCACGGAGGCGAAACGGTCCGCCACACCATTGGCCCCGGCGTCCCCGGCCAGCACCCCGACCAGGTCGCGGTACTGCTCCAGTGCCTGCGCCCGCCTGCGGCGCGCCTTGCCGGACACGGCCCCGGCCCCCGGCGCGGGCCCCCACAGCGGCAGCGCGCGCACGTCCCGCACCTGGGGCGGCAGCGCCACCATCCCGGCGGCCTCGGCCCGTTCGCTCCTGCCGAGCGCGTACACCGCGAACTCGTGCCCGGTGAGCCCGCGTACGAGCCGGTCGACCCAGGCACCCCCCTCACCCCGGGCGTACGGATAACCACCCTCCGCGAGTAATGCGATACGCACGTCTGCCCCCTCTCGGCACCGGTCTGTTCGGGCGCGATGACCGTATTCCGGCGAAGTGGGGGCACGGCGGACGGTTGTCCGCCGTGCCACCGAAAGGGGTGAAGAGACGTAACTTTCCCCACCGTTGTGCGTTGTGACCGAGTAGACGTTCGCCGGGGCAGTGCCCCGGGCCGGGCGGAGCGCGTTCCGCTCGCCCGGGGGGCACCGCGGGTGCCCGTCACCGTGACCGGCCAGGAAACGCGCCTGCTCGTGTCACGAGGAAGCCCCGGGGCGAGTGCCCCGGGGCTTCCGCTTGCGGTCGATCGCGCGCCGTCCGGCACGCGCCGCGGGATCCGGCTGAGGGAGCCCCGGCGGACGGCGGCGGCGCGAAGCGACCCGCCGGGTGCGAGCCCGGCGGGTCAGGCGGGTCAGCCGGTGGTCGCCAGGGCGCGCCGGCGGGCGGCGCGGCGGGCGGCGGACTCGTCCGGGTCGAGCACCGGGACCGCCGCCAGCAGCCCCTTGGTGTACTCGTGCTCCGGCGCCTCGTAGACCCGGCCCGCGGGCCCGTACTCCACGATCCGCCCCGCCCGCATCACCGCGACGTTGTCGCTGACCTGGCGCACCACGGCCAGGTCGTGGGCGATGAAGACCAGCGCGAGTCCCAGCTCCCGCTGCAGTTCGCCCAGCAGCCGGATGACCTGGGCCTGCGTCGTGACGTCGAGCGCCGACACCGGCTCGTCGCAGACGATCAGCCGCGGCTCGGGCGCCAGCGCCCGGGCGATGCCGACCCGCTGCCGCTGCCCGCCGCTGAACTCGTGCGGATAGCGGTGGTACCAGTCGGGGTCGAGCCCGACCCGCTCCAGCAGTTCCCGCACGCGGGCGACGATCGCGGCGTCGTCGAGCACGCCCGCCGTCCGCAGCGGGTCCGCGATGGACTCGCCGATGCTGCGCCGCGGGTTGAGCGAGGACACCGGGTCCTGGAAGACCATCTGCAGTCCCGGCGTGCCCGCGCCGGAGCGCGCGCCCGGGCGCCGCAGTTCGCCGCCGGTGGGCTCCAGGAGCCCGACGAGCATCCGCCCCAGGGTGGTCTTGCCGCTGCCGCTCTCCCCGACGACGCCGAGCGTCTCTCCCGCGCGCACGGTCAGCGAGACGCCGTCGACCGCCGCGACCCGGGTGCCTCGCCGACCGAACTCCCGCCGTACGCCGACGGCTTCGAGGAGGACCTCGCCCGTGGCGGCGCCGCGCGGCTCGGCCGTGCCCAGCCGCGGGACCGCGGCCACCAGGTCACGGGTGTACGGCTGGCGCGGCGCGCCCAGCACGGTGCCGACCGGTCCGCGCTCCACGGCGCGGCCGTCCTTCATCACCAGCACCTCGTCGACGCTCCCGGCCACCACGCCGAGGTCGTGGGTGACCAGCAGCAGGCCCATCCCGGTCTCCTGCCGCAGTTCGCCGAGCAGGTCGAGGATCTGCGCCTGGACGGTGACGTCGAGGGCCGTCGTCGGTTCGTCGGCGACGAGCAGCCGCGGCTCGCAGGCGAGCGCCATGGCGATGAGGGCCCGCTGGCGCATGCCGCCGCTGAACTCGTGCGGCCGGAAGCGGGCCCGCCTCGGTGCGTCGGCGATGCCGACCCGGTCGAGCACCTCGACCGCCCGCCCACGGGCCGCCCGCCGGGAGGCCTTGGGGTGGTGCACCCGGTACACCTCGGCGATCTGGTCGCCGATCGCGAAGTACGGGTCGAGCGAGGACAGCGGGTCCTGGAAGACCATCGCCGCCAGCCCGCCGCGCAGCCCGCGCAGTTCCCTCTCCCCCGCGGTGAGGACGTCGACGCCGGCCACCCGCACCGAGCCGCCGATCCGCGCGCCGCTGCCGCGGTGCAGTCCCAGCAGGGCGAAGGCGGTGGCGCTCTTGCCGCTGCCGGACTCGCCGACGACGCCCAGGGCACCGCCCTGCTCCACGGAGAAGGACAGCCCGTCCACGGCGCGGACGGTGCCCGTGCCGGTGGGGAAGTCGATCGTGAGGTCCTCGACCTCGATCAGCGGTGACGTCATGCCAGCACCACCCGTCGGTCGGCCACCGCGTACAGGACGTCCGCGACGGCGTTGGCGAGGACCACGAAGAATCCGGTGACCAGCACGAGCCCGACGACGACCGGCAGGTCCTCGGTCCTGACCGAGTCCACCAGGCTCTTGCCGAGCCCGGGGATGCCGAAGAGCGACTCGGTGAGCACCGCGCCGCCGAACATCGTCCCGAGGTCCAGTGCCGTCAGCGCGATGACCGGGGGCAGGGCGCCGCGCAGCGCGTGCCGTCCGATGACGGAACGCTCGCGGACGCCGTAGGCGCGGAAGGTGCGCACATGGTCCTCGGAGAGTGTGTCCAGCATCGAACTGCGGGTCAGCCGGGCGTACTTGGCGCTCTCCAGGATGGCCAGGGAGAGCCAGGGCAGCACCAGGTTCCAGGCCCACTGCTCGGGGTCCTCGGTCAGCGGGACGTAGGAGGGGAAGGGCAGCCAGCCCAGCACCGAGACGAAGAGCAGCATCAGCAGGATGCCGATGATGAAGACGGGCACGGCGTTGCCGGCGAGGGTGACCGCGGTCAGCAGCCGTTCGGTGATCCCGCCGTGGCGCAGCGCCGAGAGCACTCCGGTGCCGACGCCGATGACCAGCCACAGCGCCATCGCGCCGAGGGAGAGCGAGGCGGTGGCCGGCAGCCGCTGCGCGAGCAGGGAGGTGACCTGCTCGCCGTTCTGGTACGAGAAGCCCAGGCACGGGGCGCCGCAGTGCTCGGTGCCGACCCCGGTGCTGATGTCGGTACCGGCGAACAGGCCGTGCAGGAAGTGGGCGTACTGCGCGAGGGCCGGGTCGTCGAGGCCGAGCTGGGTGCGGACCTGGGCGACCTGGTCGGCGGTGCACTTGGGCCCGCAGGCCAGCCGGGCCGGGTCACCGGGCAGGACGTAGAAGAGCGCGTAGACCGCGATGCTCAGCACGAGGAGCACCAGCAGGGCGGCCAGCAGGCGGCGCAGCGCGAACCGGGTGAGCAGCGTCACGGCCGGGCCCCCTTCCGCCCGCGGGCCACGGCCCGCAGGCGGGTGCCCGCCCGCGGGTCGAGGGCGGTGCGCACGCCGTCGCCGAGCGCGGTGAACGCGAGGACGGTGACGAAGATCAGGCCGGCGGGCAGCAGCACGTACGTCGGATCGGCCTGGTACCAGGTGGTCGCGGAGGAGAGCATCTGTCCCCAGGAGGGCGTGGGCGGCTTGACGCCGATGCCGAGGAAGGACAGTCCCGCCTCGGAGGCGATGTTGGAGGGCACCAGCAGCGCGCTGTAGGTCACCACGGGCGCGGCCAGCGACGGCAGGAGTTCGCGGCGGGCGATCCGCCACCGGCCGGCGCCGCCGAGCCGGGCGGCGGCCACGTAGTCGAGGGACTTCAGGCTCAGGGTCTGGGCCCGGACGATGCGGGAGGTGCCGCCCCAGCCGAGCAGGCCGAGGACGAGGACCAGCAGCACCGGCCGCGGGAAGCCGGCGGGGACGATCGCCAGCAGGGCGATGGCGAAGACCAGGGTGGGCAGCGCCAGCATGACGTCGGTGGTCCGGCTGAGCAGGTTGTCCAGGAAGCGGTTGCCGAGTCCGGCGGCGAGGCCGACCGCGACCCCGAGGACGACCTGCACGACGGTGGCGGCGAGGCCGATGCCGAGCGAGATCCGCGCGCCGTACACGAGGCGGGCGAACAGGTCGCGCCCGGTGCCGGGTTCGACGCCGAGCCAGTGGTCGGCGCTCACACCGCCGAAGGAGCCGACCGGGACGCCGCCGAGGGCGGAGTCGACGGCGGAGGCGTGGTACGCGTCCGGGTCCTGGCCCTCCAGGGCCGCGAGCAGCGGGGCGGCGAGGGCCACCAGGACGAGCAGGACGATCACGGCGACGCCGGCGAGGGCCGCGCGCTGGGCGCGCAGCCGCCGCCAGAGCTGCCGGGCGCCCGGCGCGGCCTCGGGGGTGTCCGAGGCCGCGCCGGGCGCGGCGAGCACGTCGGAGGTGGTCACTTGACCGAGACCTGCGCGACGTCGAGCACTCCGGTCCAGTCGCTGATGACGACGTTCTTGACGTCCTTGCCGTACAGGCGCTTGTAGACGGGGTGCACCAGCGGCACGGTCAGCGCCTGCTCGCCGATCTTCTTGTCGAGGGCGCCCCAGCGGACGGCCGCGGCCTTGAGGTCGGTGAGCTTGTTGATCTCGTCGATCTCCTTGTTCACCGCCGGGTCGTCCAGCTGCGCGTTGTTGAAGTTGTAGCCGTCCTGGACGATCTGCCGGCCGTCGAAGATCGGGGCCAGGAAGGGGCCGCCGGACGGCCAGTCGGCGCCCCAGCCGGCGAGGAAGAAGCCCGGCTCGGTCTTGACGCCGTGGATCTTCTCGCTGTAGGCGCTGGACTCCAGGCCCTCCAGCTTGACGGTGATGCCGGCCTTCTTCAGGGCGTCCTGCAGGGCGGTGGCGACCTCGGGGCCCTGCTCGTCGCCGCCGCTGCTGTCGTGGGTCAGCGTGACGGTCAGGCCCTTCGGGTAACCGGCCTCCTTCAGCAGCTCCTTGGCCTTGGCGGCGTCGCCGCTCTTGCCGGCCGGGAACGCGTCGTACGGGGTGTAGCCGAAGGACTCCTGCGCGGGCAGGAAGGTGGTGGCGGGCTCGGCGAGGGAGGAGCCGCCGAGGGCGTTGACGACGGTGCTGCGGTCGACCGCGTAGGAGATGGCCTGGCGCACCTTGGGGTCGTCGAAGGGCTTCACCTTCGGGTTGAAGGAGATGTAGTCGGTGTAGCCGAAGTGGCCGGTGCCGACGCGGCCCGCGAGCTCCTTGTCGCCGGTGATCTTGGCGAGTTCGGCGGCGGTGAGGTTGGTGTCGGTGGTGACGGCGGCCGCGTCCTTGCCGGAGCCGGAGGACAGGCGCTGGTTGATCACGGCGGCGTCGAGGCCGGAGCGGACGTCGATGCGGTCCGGGTAGGCCTTGCGCTCCTCGTCGGTCTTCGCGTCCCAGTGGGTGTTGCGCTCCAGGACGAGGTGCTCGCCGTCGTTCTCGTTGGCGACGACCTTGTAGGGGCCGGAGGAGACCGGGTGGTTCTCGTACTTGGTGCCGGTGTCCTTCGCCTTCGGCACGGGGGCGAAGGAGGTCTGGGTGGCCAGGAGCGGGAAGTCGCCCTCGGGCTTGTTCAGGTGGAAGACGATGGTCTTCGCGTCCGGGGTCTCGATGGAGGCCAGGCCGCCCTTGTCCTTGTACGGGCCCTGGTACTCCTTGCCGCCGGTCAGCCAGTCGCGCAGGTAGGGGGCGCCACCGGACAGTTCGGCGGCGAAGGAGCGCTCGATGCCGTACTTGATGTCGGCCGTGGTGATCGCGCTGCCGTCTTCGTACTTCAGCCCGTCCTTGAGGTGGTACGTCCAGACGGTGGCGTCCTTGTTGGGCGTGCCGGTGTCGGTGGCCAGGTCGGGGACGACCTTCGAGCCGTCCGCGCCGTTCTCGCGGTTGCGGGTCGTCAGCGTGCGGAAGACCAGGCCGGGGACGTTGCCGCCGCCGGAGGTGTAGAGCCGCGCCGGGTCGAAGTCCTCCTGCGGGGACTGGTTGAGGACGTAGAGCGTGCCGCCCTTGGCGGGCTTGCCGCCGGCCGCCTTGGCCCCGCTGTCCTCCGGACCGCACGCGGCGGCGCCGCCGGTGATCGCCAGGACGACGGCGGCCGCTGCGAGGCGGCGGGGTGTGACGGACAGGTGAGACATCGAAGATCCCTTTCGCGGCTGCGAGATGGAGAGGAAGGCGGGGCTGGTGAGGACCCGCAGGCAGCGGCGACGGACCCCGCGAAGGGGACCGTGAAGGATCGTTCGAACGTCGAGACGCGCGCCCACGGGTCGGAGAGGACCGGGGCGAGGGGAGATGTGCCCTCTACGCGCCCGGCACCGTGGAACGGCGACACAGGATGTCGGCGACGCAGTGCCCGGCCACGCCGATGAGCGCCAGCTCGATGCTGGCGTCGGCGTCTGTGGCAGGGCTGTGCGGCATGCCGAAAACATTGAACGATTAATCGCCCGATGTCAAAAAGCTAGCCCCGGGGGTAGGGCCAGGCGTTGGGCTTGCAGGTCAGGCCTCCGTAGTTGAGGAACTTGGTCTGCTGCATCATGACCGGGGCGAGGGCGCCCTGCTTGGGGCAGAGCACATGGCCGTAGCCGAGCCGGTGCCCGACCTCGTGGTTGATCAGCATCTCGCGGTAGGCGAGCATCCGGTCCGGGCCGTAGGTCTCCGATCCCTGGGCCCAGCGGTACGCGTTGATCATCGTCCGCGGAGTCGACGCCGCGTCACATGACACATTGTCAACCGTCGTGTCCAGGCCGGACTTGGCGCACCAGACGGCCGTGGTTCCCGGACTGGCCAGGGTGATCACGATGTCGGCGGGGCCCGTTGAGACCCGCTCGAAGGTGCGGGCCCCGCCGTGGGCCCAACTCCGCTTGTCGTTCAGTGTCCTGTAGACCGCGTCCGCGAAGAGCCGGGCATTCAGCGGCAGGCCCTTCTCGACGTCCACCCGCACCCGCAGCAGCGTGCCCTTGCCGGGGGCCTTCTCGCGGCCGCTCACGGTCTGGAACTTCCCGGCCAGGCTCAGGTCCTGGTCGAGCGGGTAGGCCTTGGTCATCGCCTGGCCGTAGGTGAGCGGAGCGGCGACCGCGGAGGGTGAGGTCGAGGGGGTCGGCCGGCCCTGGGAGCGGGACGCGGCGTCGTCGGCGCCCCGGCTGCCGTCCGGCGCCGCACCGGCGGCGGACGAGTGACGCTTCTCACCCCCGGCGGCCATCTGGCCCGCCACGACGACGGCCAGCACGGTCACGACCGCCGCGGCCGCGGCGCCGCTGAGGGCGCGAGTCCTGACGGTCTTCTTGGGCTGTTCGGGTGGTTCCCCGCCTTCCCCGGCCTCCCCGGCGCCCTCCACGGGTGCCCCGGGTCCGGTGGCGGCGGATGAGGCGGAGGCCCGGGGGGCGTCGAAGGCCTCGACGAAGTCCTGCCGCGGGCCGGGGACGTTCCGGGCCCCCGCGCCGGACGCCCGGCGCTGGCGCGGGAAGCCGGATATTCGGGGCGCGGTGCGGACGCGCCCGTCGAGGGGGTCGTCGTCCTCCGGGTACTCGGTGCCGAGCGCGGTGTCCGCCAGCTCGGCGGGCCGGGTGCCGCGCGGCGTGCGCGGCGGGACCCAGGAACCGGCCCGGCCCCAGGCGGAGTGCTCCTGGTGCTCGGGGTGGGAGCGGCCCGGGGCGTCCTGGTGGCCGTGCCCGGGGTCGCCGGGCCGGAAGCCGTCCCGGCCGCCCGGCGCGGAACCACCGGGCGCCTGGCCCGGTCCGCCCGTACGGGGCGGGGTCGGCGCCGGGCCGGGACGCCGGCGGCGGCCGTTGCCCGAGGTGCCGCCGGCTATGCCCGGTACGTCGTCGCGGCGGCCGTCACGGCCGCCCGGTGCGCTGTGCCTGCCCATGAAGTCAGTGATCCGTCCGCGCGTCCGTGGCGTCCAGCAGTTCGCGGAAGGCCCGCTCCACCGCATCGGGGTGCTCCATCATCGCGACGTGCCCGCTGTCGGGGAGCGTCAGCAGCCGCGCGTCACGGAACGTCCGGGCGGCACGGTACGCCATCCGGGGGGAGATCAGCTTGTCCCGGCCGCCGTACACCAGCAGCGTCGGTGCGAGCACCCGCTCGGCCTGCCGCCACAGGTTGTGCTGGCCGCCGAGTGTGTAGGCGTCGACGATGCCGCGCGCCGAGCGGGTCAGCGCGTCCCAGAAGTACGGCAGTCTCAGCCGGCGCTCGTACTCCGTGGCGTGCTCGGCGAAGGACTCCTCGCTGACCTGCGACGGATCGCCGTAGCAGAGTTCCAGCAACTGCTTGGTGCGCCGCTCCGCGGACCAGTCTCGGGTCGCGCGGGTCACCACCGCGGTGGCGCCCGGCACCCCGAGGAGGGCGGTCGGCCACGCGCCGCGCCGGGGCGGCACCTCCGGCAGCGCCGGCGAGATCAGCGTCAGGGTGCGGACCAGGTCGGGCCGGGCCGCGGCGACCTTGGTGACGACGGCTCCGCCCAGCGAGTTGCCGAAGAGGTGCACGGGCCCGCGCCCGGAAGCCTCCAGCAGGCGCACGACGGCACGCGCGTGCCCCCCGATCGAGTAGTTGCCGTCGTCCGGCGGCGGCGAATGCCCGAAACCGGGCAGGTCCAGGGCCTCGCAGGTCACCCGGTCCGCCAGCAGCCGCATCAGCGCCGACCAGTTGGAGGAGGACCCGCCCAGGCCGTGAACGAAGAGCGCGGGCGGCAGCCCTCCGGCCTGCTCCGCCCGCGCTCGTACGGTCAGCGTCCGCCCTGGCAGGGCCACCGTCCGCACCGTCTCCCCGTCCCCGGCTCTGGCTCCCGAAGGCGGTACGGGCACGGCGGCGAGTGCGGCTTCGGAAGACTCCGTCGAGGACATGGGGCAATGTTACGAGGTGATCACGCGTGGGCTCGTGTGTTCGCACTCACACGCGTCGTGGGGATTTTCCGCCTCTCCCGTCACTCTGCACACCCCTTGCCTGTCTCCTACGCTCGCATAAGGGGAAAGAGGGGGACAGTGGGTAGCAGCGGGGGACGGCAGCGCACGACCAGAGGAATCGGGAGGTGCCCGTGTCCGACGACATCGAGACCTTCGACGACGACGTCATCGACGACCTGGAGGACGCCGAGGCCGACATCGAGGCCCCCGAGGCGGACATCGCCGAACAGCACCTCGAACTGCTGCAGCACCGCGATGTCCCGATCACCGAACGCCCTGACGACGCCGATCCGGCGGACGTGGCCGAGCAGCACAGGGTCGTGGAACTCGACGAGGACGACTATCGCTGAGTTCCACTTGGTGAGAATGTGCGTTCGCACAGCGCATGCCCCCGCTACCGAAAAGTACGATGGCACCCGCAGCGCAGAACGACATCACTTGGGAGGCGGCGTGACAGCCATCGAGCAGACTGAGGCGCGCCCTCGCGGCACACGCCTGCCGCGCCGGGCCCGGAGGAACCAGCTGCTGGGCGCGGCTCAGGAGGTGTTCGTCGCCCAGGGGTACCACGCCGCCGCGATGGACGACATCGCCGAGCGTGCGGGCGTCAGCAAGCCCGTGCTCTACCAGCACTTTCCCGGCAAGCTCGAGCTCTACCTGGCCCTGCTGGACCAGCACTGCGAGGCACTGCTGGACGCGGTGCGCACCGCACTGGCCTCCACCACCGACAACAAGCAGCGGGTGGCGGCGACCATGGACGCGTACTTCGCGTACGTGGAGGACGAGGGCGGCGCCTTCCGCCTGGTCTTCGAGTCCGACCTCACCAACGAGCCGGCCGTCCGCGAACGCGTCGACAAGGTCGCGCTGCAGTGCGCCGAGGCGATCAGCGAGGTCATCGCCGAGGACACGGGGCTGACCACCGAGCAGTCCATGCTGCTCGCCGTCGGCCTCGGCGGCGTCTCGCAGGTCGTGGCCCGCTACTGGCTCTCCAGCGGCAGCTCCATGCCCCGCGACACCGCGGTGCAGTTGCTGACCTCCCTGGCCTGGCGCGGCATCGCGGGCTTCCCGCTGCACGGCTCCGAGCACTGACGACGTCCCGTCGGGTGTTCGCTCTGGGCGTGCCCGTCCGCGGGTGTCCCGGTGCCGGGCGCGGCTAATGTGTCCTGCGTACGGCGCGATTTCCAACCGCGCACACCGCAGACCGTTCGGAGGGACAAAAGCCGTGGAGGTCAAGATCGGCGTGCAGCACGCGCCGCGCGAGATCATCATCGAGAGCGCGCAGACGGCCGAGGAGGTCGAGAAGGCCGTCTCCGAGGCGCTGACGGGCACCGGCAAGCTGCTCAGCCTCACCGACGAGCACGGCAAGCGCGTGCTCGTGCCGGCCGACCGGCTGGCCTACGTGGAGATCGGCGAGCCGGCGACGCGCCGGGTCGGCTTCGGCGCCCAGCTCTAGGTACAGCCTGGCCGCTCCCGTGACGGGAGGACGTACGGCGGGTCACCCCCGAATGGGGTGACCCGCCGTTTCGCCGTCCGGACCCGCGGGGTAGGACCCGTGCGACCGAAGTCTCCGGGAGGGGCCGCACGATGATGTGGGAAGCGCTCGCGTTCGCCGCCGTCGGACTGTCCGTCGCGT
Source organism: Actinacidiphila glaucinigra (assembly GCF_900188405.1). Classification (GTDB taxonomy): domain Bacteria; phylum Actinomycetota; class Actinomycetes; order Streptomycetales; family Streptomycetaceae; genus Actinacidiphila; species Actinacidiphila glaucinigra. The sequence goes on from NZ_FZOF01000006.1 coordinate 118,993, forward strand.
ACGCCGCCACACGATTGCTCCCCCGCCGGCGCCTTCCCGCGGCGACGCTGGTGCTCGCCACGGGAGCCGTCGCCGCCGTGCTCGGCGGCCTCATCACCCGTACCGTCCTCGGTTCCGACCGGTTCCTGATCAACCTCGCCGTGTCGGTGGGGGTGGCCGCCGTCCTGCTCTCGCTGCTGGTGCGCCCACCGCGGAGCACCCGCCGGTCCTCGCCGCGCACGGCCTGAGCCGCGCGGTCCGCTCAGGCGGACAGGCCCAGCGCCGCCATCCGCTTGGTGTGGGCCTCGGTGATCCGGGTGAACATCCGGCCGACCTCCGCGAGGTCGAAGCCGTCGGCGACCCCGCCGACCAGCATCGTGCTGAGCGCGTCCCGGTCCGCCACGACCCGCTGCGCCTGCGACAGCGCCTCGCCCATCAGCCGGCGCGCCCACAGCGCGAGCCGCCCGCCGACCCGGGGCTCGGCCTCGATGGCGGAGCGCACCTTCTCCACCGCGAAGGAGGCGTGCCCGGTGTCGTCCAGCACCGCCAGCACCAGTTCGCGGGTGTCGGTGTCGAGCCGGGCGGCGACCTCGCGGTAGAAGTCGGACGCGATGGAGTCGCCGACGTACGCCTTGACCAGGCCCTCCAGCCAGTCCGACGGAGCGGTCTGGCGGTGGAACTCGTCGAGTGCGGCGGCGAAGGGCTCCATCGCCGCGGTCGGGTCCGCCTCGATGGTGGTGAGCCGCGCGCGGAGCTGCTCGAAGTGGTGGAACTCGGCGGACGCCATCGCCGCGAGCTCCGCCTTGTCCTCCAGGGACGGCGCGAGCTTCGCGTCCTCCGCGAGCCGCTCGAAGGCGGCCAGCTCGCCGTACGCGAGTGCCCCGAGCAGGTCCACGACCGCCGCGCGGTACTGCGGCTCCGCGGAGGCCGCGGCCCAGTCCTTGGCGGCGATGGTCGTCTCGGCGGGGGTGTCGGCGGGGGTGTCAGGCGTCTCCATGCTGCGCACAATAGCCAACCCCACCAGTGCGGCAACCATCCCGTGCGGCCCGCCGCGCGGGAGCCGCGGCGTGACCTGTCCCACGTACCGGAAAATCCATCCTCCGCGGGTGCGTGATTCCGGGGTACAGTGATATGGACCCGCCAGGTGACCCGGCGGGTCGCGCATGAATGGATGCCCGGTCGGTGGCCCGATCGGCTCCTACCGACCGCCCTCCCCACGTGGGGAGGGGACAGCTTCGCGGCGCGCACGAGGGCAGTGGTCCCGCGCACCTCGGCCATCAACGGCCGGACGACACTCCGCGGTCAGCGCAGTTCCTTGCGCCCGACCCTCCCCGGAAACCGCTCGGCGCCGCGTCCCAATAGAAGAGGCAGCATCCTGACCACCACCACGACTTTCCGCGATCTGGGGATCCTCCCCGAGACCGCCGAGGCCCTCGAGGCCGTCGGCATCATCACTCCCTTCCCGATCCAGGAGATGACGCTTCCCGTCGCCCTCGCGGGCAACGACGTCATCGGCCAGGCCAAGACCGGCACCGGCAAGACCCTGGGCTTCGGCCTCCCGCTCCTGGAGCGGGTCGTCGTCCCGGTCGACGTCGAGGCCGGGCGTGCCAGGCCCGAGGACCTCGTCGACGGGCCGCAGGCCCTGATCATCGTCCCCACCCGTGAGCTGTGCACGCAGGTCAGCAACGACCTGCTGACCGCGGGCAAGGTGCGCAACGTCCGCGTTCTGGCGATCTACGGCGGCCGCGCGTACGAGCCCCAGGTCGAGGCCCTGAAGAAGGGCGTCGACGTGGTCGTCGGCACCCCGGGCCGGCTGCTCGACCTCGCGGGCCAGAAGAAGCTCAACCTGCGCAACGTCCGCGCGCTCGTCCTCGACGAGGCCGACGAGATGCTCGACCTGGGCTTCCTGCCCGACGTCGAGAAGATCATCGAGATGCTGCCCGCCAAGCGGCAGACGATGCTGTTCTCCGCGACGATGCCGGGCGCCGTCATCGGCCTCGCCCGCCGCTACATGTCGCAGCCCACGCACATCCGGGCCACCTCGCCGGACGACGAGGGCGCGACCGTCGCCAACATCACCCAGCACATCTTCCGCGCCCACTCGCTGGACAAGCCGGAGCTCGTCTCCCGGGTGCTGCAGGCCGACGGCCGCGGCCTGGCGATGATCTTCTGCCGCACCAAGCGCACGGCCGCCGACCTCGCGGAGCAGCTGGAGCAGCGCGGCTTCGCCTCCGGCGCCGTCCACGGCGACCTCGGCCAGGGTGCCCGCGAGCAGGCGCTGCGCGCCTTCCGCAACGGCAAGGTCGACGTCCTGGTCTGCACCGACGTCGCCGCCCGCGGCATCGACGTCGAGGGCGTCACGCACGTGATCAACTACCAGACGCCGGAGGACGAGAAGACCTACCTCCACCGCATCGGCCGCACCGGCCGCGCGGGTGCGTCCGGCACGGCGATCACGCTGGTCGACTGGGACGACATCCCGCGCTGGCAGCTGATCAACAAGGCGCTGGACCTGCCGTTCAACGAGCCGGAGGAGACCTACTCCACCTCGGCCCACCTGTACGAGCTGCTCGGCATCCCCGAGGGCACCAAGGGCGTGCTGCCGCGTGCGGAGCGCACCCGTGCCGGACTGGACGCCGAGGAGATCGAGGACCTCGGCGAGACCGGCGGCCGCGGCCGTGGCCGTGGCGGCCGCAAGTCCGGCCCCGCCGCCTCCGCCGAGGCGGAGGAGCGTCCGGCACGTACCCGTACGCCGCGCCAGCGCCGCCGCACCCGCGGCGGGCAGTCGGTCGGCGAGGCGCCCGCCGGGGCGGAGGCGGCCGTGGAGACCGCCGAGGCTCCGGCGACCGAGGCCGCGGCCCCGCGCCGTCGCCGCCGCACCCGTGCGGGGGCCGCGGGTACCGCGGGCACCGAGACCGTCGCGGACGCCCCGGTGGCCGAGGAGGTCCCGGCCCCGCGCCGCCGCCGCACCCGGTCCGCCGCCACCACCGCCACCGGCGCCGAGGCTCCGGCCGCTTCCGAGGCCCCGGCCCCGGAAGCCGCACCCGCCGAGGGCGAGGGCGCGGCCAAGACCGTCCGCCGCCGTCGCCGCACGCGGGCGGCCAAGCCGGCCGACGAGGCCACCGGCTGACGTCACACCCGTACCGCCGACGGCCGGGCGCCCCTGACGGGGGTGCCCGGCCGTCGGCGTTCCGTCTGCGCGGCGCCCGGGGTTGGGGATCGCGTCGTGTGAGGGCAACCCGGCCCGGCTAGCCTCGCCCCATGAGCCGACCGCCCTTCCTGACGCTGCCCGAGAACGCCACCGCGTACCCCCTGGAGACGGCCCGCGGCGTCTTCGCCGTGCTGGACGCCCTCCCGCCGGCCGGCACGCCGCGGCGCGGCACCGCTCTGCTGGTGCCCGGGTTCACCGGCAGCAAGGAGGACTTCCTCGCGCTGCTGGAACCGCTGGCGGCCGCCGGCTACCGCACGGTCGCCGTGGACGGCCGGGGCCAGCACCAGTCGCCCGGCCCGCGGGACGAGGCGGCGTACGCGCAAGGAGAACTGGCCGCCGACGTGGTCGCGCAGACCGCCGCGCTGGCCACCGCGGCCGGCGAGCCGGTGCATCTGCTGGGGCACTCGATGGGCGGCCTGGTCGTCCGCGCCGCCGTCCTGGCCGCGCACGACGAGGGCGCCGCCCTGCCCTGGGCGTCCCTGACCCTCATGAGCTCCGGCCCGGCCGCCATCGAAGCGGCGCAGCAGGCCCGTACGAAGCTGCTGGTGGAGGCCCTGTCGGCGATGGACATGGAGAGCGTGTGGCACGCGATGCGCGAGCTGGACGCCGAGGACCTCGAGGGCACGGCGAACGCCGCGGGCCCGGTCGAGGAGTTCCTGCACCGCCGCTGGCTGGCGACGGTGCCCGAGCAGCTGATCGTCACCGGCCGGCAGCTGATCGACGAGCCGGACCGGGTGGCGGAGCTAGCGGCGGTGCCGCTGCCGAAGCTGGTGCTCTCGGGCGCGGTGGACTACGCGTGGCCCGTCCCGTGGCTGGACGCGATGGCCGAGCGCCTCGGGGCGCGCCGGGTGGTCGTCGAGGGGGCCGAGCACTCCCCCAACGCCGAGCGGCCGGCCCCCACCGCGCGGGCCCTCGCCGACTTCTGGGACGGCGCCGGACCCGGGGCCTGAGCCCGGTCTACAGGCGCGCCTGGAGGTGCTCCCAGAAGCCGTCGCGCAGCACGCGCCGCAGGTCGGCGTGGCCGCGCAGCGAGATGTTGAGCATGCCCTCGGCCTCGACGAGGAGTTCCTGGTCGAAGGCCGGCGGCAGGTACGGGTGGCCTGGCAGCAGCTCGGCCAGGGAGTCGCGGCCGCGGGTCGCCAGCCACTGCGAGGCGACCCGGGCCCCGACGAAGTGCACGTCCTCGCGGCTCGGGATGGGACCGGTGGGGATCGGTGCGTCGCCGTAGACGGGGGTCGTGCGCCGGGTGATGTACGACTTGCAGAAGTCCAGGTCGAGGGTGCGCAGGCTGTCGACCTCCCACAGCAGCGGGTCGGCCTGGTTGCGGCCGTCGGCGGCCTCGATGCCCCACAGGTGGACGCGGGCGCCGTAGCCCTGGGCGGCCTCGACCGCGGACACCAGGTCCTCGTCGCCGCCGATGAGGACGGCGTCGCTGATGGCGCGGTGCCGGGCCAGTGACTCCAGGTCGCTGCGGATCAGGGAGTCGACGCCCTTCTGCTGGCGGCTGGCGTTGAGGTTGCCGAGCCGGACCTTGACGTCGGGGAGCTCGGCGATGCGTTCCTGTTCCGCGGTGTGGATGCGGCGGCGGGCCCCGTCGTACCAGTAGACCCGCAGCAGGCGGCTGTCGGCGAAGAGGGTGCGGGCCCGGTCGATGAAGGCCTCGATGATGCCCTCGGCGTCGAGTTCGAAGGCCCTTCGGTCCTCGGTGCCGGCGACGAGGCGACCGGCCGCGGCGTACACGTACCCGGCGTCGACGAACACGGCGTGGGTCGCCGGGGTCGTGGCGACCTCGGCGAGCACCCGCTGCAGGAGCTCGTTCGTGCGCTCGATGCCGGCGGCGATGGCGGAAAGGGCGTCGTCGTTCATAGAGATCACATTGTCCGGCGCTTCCGTCCGCACACACAACCGGAACCAGGACCGCCGGTACCGGTGGCTACCCGCCAGTAGATGCGTGGGAAAAATTTTCTTTAGGACAGGGAAGGTTTTCGTCGGGGCAACTGTTGTTGGTACATGAATGACCCCGGCAGGTAACGGCTGCGAAGCAGCCCCGTACTCCAATGGAGGAGTGCCCGGACGCGAAGGGAGAAGCCGTGAACACCATGCGCTTCGAGATCATGCGCCTCAACGACCAGGACGGCCGTGCCGTCGACTGCACGGTCGTGGACGCCGCCTCCGTCGACCAGATCGTCCAGCAGGCCGCCGCGATCGGCCAGCGCATCTACATCCGCCCCGCCCAGTAAGGCTCCGTCACCCCGGCGCGGCCGCACGGCCGTACGCCATGAACGCGAAGGGCCCCGTACACCACGGTACGGGGCCCTTGTCGCGTCCGGATTCCGCCGACGGGCCGTCAGCCCTCGCCGCGGATGAAGCCGAAGACCCCGTTGGCGACCTGCTGCACCGCGATCGCCGAGAGCAGCATGCCGGAGAGCCGGGTGACCAGCACCACGCCGCCGTCCTTGATCAGACGGATGATCACCAGCGAGTAACGCATCGTCAGCCAGAGCACCACGTGCATCGCGGCGATGGCGATCCACACCGACAGCTGCTGCCCGAGACCGTGCGCGCGCTGCACCGCGAGGATCACCGTGACGATCGCTCCCGGTCCGGCGAGCAGGGGCATGCCCAGCGGCACCAGCGCGACGTTGACGTCCTTGGTCTGGGTGGGCTCGTCCGCCTTGCCGGTGAGCAGGTCGAGGGCGATGAGCAGCAGGAGCAGGCCGCCGGCGATCATCAGGGCCGGCACCGAGACGTGCAGGTAGTCGAGGATCTGCTGGCCGCAGATGCCGAAGACGGTGATGACGCCCAGCGCGACGGCGGCGGCCTGCCAGGCCATGCGGCGCTGGACCTTGGCCGCGCGGCCGGAGGTGAGGGCGAGGAAGATCGGGGTGATCCCGGGCGGGTCCATGATCACGAAGAGTGTGACGAAGACCGAGCCGAACAGGGTGAGGGAGAAGAGATCCATGGGCCTAGCGGTGGTGCGGTTACAGGGGCAGGGGGAAAAGGTCGGAAGCGTCGGGCGGTCACGGGACGATGGGCGCCGCGCCGGTGGCCCGGCGGACGATCTCCCGGTAGACCTCGGGGTCGGTCGTGTACTCGCCGAGCCGGACGGTCTTGCGGGTGCCGTGGTAGTCGCTGGACCCGGTGGTGAGCAGTCCCAGCTCCGAGGCGAGGGCGCGCAGGTGGGCGCGGGTGGGCTCGTCGTGGTCCATGTGGTCCACCTCGATGCCGTCCAGCCCGGCCGCGGCCAGCTCGTGGATGACGCTCTCGGGCACGCAGGTGCCGCGCTTGACGGCGGCGGGATGGGCGAAGACCGTCACCCCGCCCGCGTTCCTCACGAGCCGGACCGCCTCGAAGGGGTCGAGTTCGTGCTTCTCGGCGTAGGCGCGGCCGCCCGGCCCGATCCACTCGGGTGTGAACGCCTCGGCGATGCTGTCCACCAGCCCCGCCTCGATGAGCGCCTGGGCGATGTGCGGCCGGCCCACGGCACCGTCGCCGGCGATCTCGGCCACGCGGTCCCAGGTCACCGGCACGCCGTGCTCGCGGAGCCGGGCGACCATGGCCTGCGCGCGGGGCAGCCGGTCGTCGCGTACGAGCTCGCGCTCCCGGTGGAGCTCCGGTTCCTGCGGGTCGAAGAGGTAGGCGAGCATGTGCAGGCTCACCCCGTCGATGCGGCAGGACAGTTCGGCGCCGGTGACCAGGACGGGGGCCGGGGCGCCCGCGGCGCGCAGTTCGGCCAGCGCCTTCTCGGCCTCGGCGTGGCCGCCGACCGTGTCGTGGTCGGTGAGGGCGACGACGTCCAGCCCGGCCGCGCCCGCGGCGCGGACCAGCTCTGCGGGGGTGTCCGTGCCGTCGGAGGCCGTGGAGTGGGCGTGCAGGTCGATTCGCACTCAGGTCACTCCAGGCGCTCGGTGCTCGGACGGATTCAGGGGTTGCGATTACCAGGATAACTGCCCGGCCAACCTCTGAATCTCAGGAGAGCAAGCGAGGGGAGAGCGCCCCGCACGGTACGAGATCGACTTCGGCGCCGGCCTCGCGCAGATCGGTCAGTATCAGCTCGTCGTACATGAGCAGGCCCGACTCCTCCGGCCACACGATCGCCCACAGCCAGAGCCCGAACGACTCCCCCGCGAAGACCGCGCGGTCCGGTGGCGTCCCGTTCACGTGCCACAGGCCGGTCGGCCGCCCCGCCGCGATCACCTTGGCGGCCGGCGGCTTGCCGAGGCACATCGCCGGTCCGGGGTCGGGCCCCGGGATCCCGGCGAACCTCGCCCCGAGCCCGACCCCGAGCTCCTCCGCCACCAGCACCATCTCGCCCTGCCCGCCGAGCGGCCCCGGACCCGAGCACGCCACCGCCGTGGCCCGCCCGCCGCTGCGGTCGTCCCCCGCGGACGCGACCCCGGTGAACAGCCAGCCGACGGGCAGCGGCCAGGGCATCCACACCGGGACGCGCGACCGGCTCACCACCACGCCGAGGGCTTCCACACTCGGCGGGACGACAGGCTGCAACGGGTACACGGCGCCGTGCTCGTCGCACTGCCAGGAGTCGGCGAAGAGTCCGGGCGCCCGGACCCGGCCACCGCACTTCGGGCAACTGGGTTCGCCCCTCATAACGCCCCACGGTCCTCCGGCGGCGTGCCCGCGTCAAGGACGATCACCCGTCCGAGTTCGGCGCGTGGCGCCGTCGTACGGCACACCTCCCCCACCGGCCACTCCCCGGCCGGCGGAGGGCCCGCCGGGCCCGCCTGAGGGGCTGTCACGGGCCCCCGGGGCTCAGTCCGTCAGCCCGACCGCGGCGCGCAGGGGGTCACGCAGGTCGGTCCCGGCCTGCAGCCAGCGCTCCTGGAGCGCCCCGGCGCCCCGCACCCGCTTCCAGGCGGCCTCGTTCGCCGTCATCGGCAGCAGCGGGAAGAAGCGGACCGGGTCCATCGGGTCGTCGAGTTCCAGGTCCTCCACGAGACCGCCGGGCTCGGCGACCAGGACGGCCGAGAACGCCGCCCCGGGCCACAGCGGTTCGCCCACGTCCAGCGAGTTCCCCGGCGTGACGACGACGCCCTCGACCTGGGGACTGGCGGCCAGCACGGCGAGCGGCCGCAGGACCTTGTCGGTGTCGGCGCCGCGCCCGCCGCGCAGGGTGAGCACGAGTTCCGCGCGCGGGCCGCGCACCGGGTCCGCGACGACGGTGACGGGGTCGTTCATCGGCGCGCGCGACATGCCGAGGGTCGCGTAGCGCAGCAGCTCACCGTCGCGGAAACGCAGCACCTCGATCCGCTCGGTGCCCAGGAAGGTGACCGCGGCGCGGGCGTCCGGTTCGCCGAAGGCCATGCGCAGCCGCGTCTCCACCAACCCCAGTACGTCGACCATGGAGTGAGCATAGAGCGCGTATGGAACGTGCAAAGCCGCGGTTTCGCTCCAGGGCCGCCTGATAAGGTGGGCCGTCGGCTACGCCCCTTGAGGCGTACACGTCTTTCCCCCAGCGGGGATCGGCCGGAGGAGGTGGGGCTGCAATGGATCCTAGTCGACCGTGCAGTACCGGCAGCTCTTCCGCCCGGCAACCCTCCTGATCCCCAGCGTTCCGTACCCGGTCGTCCGGGCGTGAAACCAAAGAACCACGGAACCGCCGGGGAATCCCGGAAATTTCCGCGAGCGCGATCGCGTGACATCACCGCGTGCCCGCTCCCGAGACCTGTCCGGGTCACCCTGCCGCTTCCGGAAGAGCTCCCTGAACTGCGCAGTGATCAACGGTGATCACCCCTGCCCTGATCCGCATTTCAGCCCGGCCAGTCCGTGAAGGAGCTTGCCATGTCGATGATCCGCGACCTGCGCGCAGTCGTCCGCCCCGCCCTGCGCAAGAGCAGCACGTCATACGACTACGGCCCGGACCGCTCCCGCACCTCGTCGGCCACGCCGAGCTCGGTCGTGGACTGCGCCGTCTACCGGGACGGGCGCCGCGGCAGCGACCACATCTCACCGCGCGAGGCCCTGGAGAAGGTGTGCGGCGGCGACGAGGGCTTCGTCTGGATCGGCCTGCACGAGCCGTCGGAGCGGGAGTTCGCGGAGATCGCCGAGGTGTTCGGGCTGCACCCGCTGGCCGTGGAGGACGCCGTCCACGCCCACCAGCGGCCCAAGCTGGAGCGTTACGACGACACGCTCTTCATGGTCTTCAAGACCATCCGCTACGTCGAGCACGCCGAACTCACCGCCACCAGCGAGGTGGTGGAGAGCGGCGAGGTGATGGTCTTCACCGGCCGGCACTTCGTCATCACCGTCCGGCACGGCGGCCACGGCTCGCTGCGCGCCCTGCGGCACCGCCTCGAGGACGACCCCGAGCTGCTCGCCAAGGGCCCCTCCGCGGTGCTGCACGCCATCGCCGACCAGGTCGTCGACGACTACCTGGCGGTCAGCGAGGCCGTCCAGGACGACATCGACGAGGTGGAGATCGACGTCTTCTCCGCCCAGGGCAAGTCACCGCGTGCCACCGACGCCGGGCGCATCTACCAGCTCAAGCGCGAGGTGCTGGAGTTCAAGCGGGCGGTCTCCCCGCTGCTGCGCCCGATGCAGATGCTCAGCGAGCGGCCGATGCGCGTGGTCGACCCGGAGATCCAGAAGTACTTCCGGGACGTCGCCGACCACGTCGCCCGCGTCCACGAGATGGTCGTCGGCTTCGACGACCTGCTCAACTCGATCCTGCAGGCCAACCTCGCCCAGGCGGCCGTCGCGCAGAACGAGGACATGCGCAAGATCACCTCGTGGGCGGCGATCATCGCCGTCCCGACCATGATCTGCGGTGTCTACGGGATGAACTTCGACTACATGCCCGAGCTGCGCTGGAGGTTCGGCTACCCGATGGTGCTGGTCGCCATCGGCGGGATCTGCTTCGCCATCCACCGCATCCTGCGCCGCAACGGCTGGCTGTAGGGCGGGCCCTAACCGGCCTTCCTGCGGTCCGCCATGATCACCAGGGCCAGCCCCGCGAGGATCACCGCGAGCGCCGGGTAGGCCGCCGCGGGCGGGGTCTGGCCCAGCCAGACCGCCGCCACCAGGGCGGCGCCCGGCGTCTCCAGCAGGATCGCGGTGGACGTGGTCGACGCCCCGAGCCCGCGCACCACGCGGTTGAGCAGACTGTGCCCGAGCAGCTGCGCGGCCGCGGTCAGGGCGATGAGCTTCGCCCAGGTGCCGCCGTCGTAGCCGCCGAGCGCCGAGCCCGAGGCCAGGCAGGCGGCCAGCAGGGCCACGGCCGTGGTGGAGTAGCAGACGTAGGTGTACGCGGTCGTGCTGACGGTCCGTCGCACCTCCGCGCCGAGCAGGACGTACCCCGCCGCCGCGATGCCGCCGCCCAGCGCCAGGGCGTCCCCGGCCAGGGCGCGCGGTGACAGCGACAGGTCGACGCCCGTCAGCAGCACCACGCCGGCGACCGCCAGCGCGGAGCCCAGCCAGACCATCCGCGGCGGCCGGTGGCCACGCAGGAACAGGATCAGGGTGGTCCACACCGGCGTCGTCGTGGCCAGCGCCGTCGAGGACGCGACCGAGGTCATGGTCACGCTCGGCAGCCACAGCCCGAAGTGCAGCGCCAGCACCAGGCCGGACGCGATCGACAGCCAGAACGCCCGACGTCCCATCCCCCGCAGCTCCCGCCGGTGCCGCAGCCAGGCGAAGGGGCTCAGCACCCCGACGGCCATGGCGTTCCGCCAGAAGGCGATGGCCAGCGCGGGCGCGGCGGTCGCCGCGATCAGCGGCGCGGACAGGGAGACACCGGCGATGGCGACCGCCAGGAGCGCGAAGTCCAGGGGTGCCTTCGCGTGCGGGGCCACGCCGGACTCGGCGTCCGCCTTCGGTACGGCGGGCATGGTTCTGGCGGGCGGCGCGGCGGACACGCGGGGTCTCCTCGGGCAGGGCGGGACGGTGACCCCCTTAGCGTAAGGCCCGTACTGGCCCAGAGCTCCTGTCGTCTCAGCATGTGTGCGGAACCACGGCGGCGCCCGGCGCGGGCCACGCCATAGGGTGGGACGCATGACGGACACCGTGACGCAGCCGCAGCTGGACCAGGCCCTGATCGAGGAGGCCGTGAAGAAGTCCGGTCTGCTCTGGGCCGACGGTCAGGCCCTGTGGCACGCCTGGGTCGACGGTGCCGTGGTGGTCGTCGGCGGCGGCCCCGGCGAGCAGCCGCTGCCCGGGCCGGGACTCACCGACGGCGGCACCGCCACGGTCACCGTCCGCAGCAAGGACAAGGGCGGCCGGCTGGTCGTCTTCCCGGTCCGGGTCACCGAGCTGCGCCCGGACGGCGAGGCGTGGACGGCCGCGGTGGAGGAGCTCAAGGGCAAGCGGCTCAACGCGCCGGACGCCGCGACGATGACCCTGCGCTGGGCCCGCGAGTGCCGCGTGCTGCGGCTGGAGCCCGCCGGCGACCTCCTGGAACGCCCCGGCGCGATGCCGGACGGCCGCGGCGCGGCGGCCCCGGTGCCGACGGCCGCGATCACCCGCCGCCCCATCCCGGCGGGCCTGCCGAAGCTGCTGCTGCGGCGCCGCAGGAAGGCCTGAGCCCCGTCGCCCCCTACTGGGTGACGGTCTTGCCGTAGTCGACGACGTCGTCCTCGTCCGGCGCGCGCAGCGTGAAGTCCTTGCCCCAGTCGTCCATGGTCAACGTGCCCGCGCCGCCCGCGCGTTCGTAGCGCAGCGGGTACGGCTTGCCCTCCAGGGACACGTCGATCGTGCCTCCGTCTCCGCCGTCCGCGGAGACGGCGATGGTGCGGACGCCGCCGACCGTGCGGTGGTCCCCGACGGTGAGCGCGCCGCGCAGCACGAACAGGCCCTCCAGCAGCACCTCCTTGTCGGTGAAGCCGCTGAACTGGTCGTACGCGGGGTCCGCGGCGGGCACCTTGACGTACTTGTTCTTGAGCTTGGCGCCGACCTGGTCGCCGTAGAAACCGGCGCCCGCCTTGAGGTAGAGGTCGTCGCCCACCCGCAGTAGTTCGAAAGTGCTGCCCTTGGAGGTGACCTCGCCCAGGCCGCCGTTGCCGCGCAGCCGCATGTCGAGCGTGTAGGTGAGGCCCCTGCTGACGACGGTGCCGGTCAGCCGCACGGTGTCGGCCGCGTCGGCGGCGGTGCGGGCACGCTTCTCGATGGTCTCGGCCGGCAGCTTGCCGACCCCGTTGGTCCCCGCGTCCGGATCGCCCGCGCACCCTGTCGCTCCGGCGAGGAGGAGGGCCGCGCCCAGAAGGCTCACGAGGACGGACGACCTGCGGCCGAGAATCACGTGTTCTCTTCCTCCTGCGGTGGTGCGCGCCCGTCACACGAGGGGAGCGGCGAAGCGGAGCCGAAGCCACCGCAGCGTACCGCTGGCCGGGTGAACCGCTGTGAACGCCGTGCGAAGCCCCCGTGGAGCATTACCGCGCGCCCTGTCCTCGGGGGCGGCGTTAGCCTGGCGGCATGCCAGCGGGAACCTCCCGGGTCTTCGTCTCGCACCTGTCCGGGGTGCGGGTCTTCGATCCCAACGGCGACCAGGTCGGCCGGGTCCGGGACGTGGTCGTGATGCTGCGGGTCGGGGGCCGGCCCCCGCGTGTGCTGGGACTGGTGGTGGAGGTCGTCAGCCGGCGCCGGATCTTCCTGCCGATCACGCGGGTGACGGGGGTGGAGTCCGGCCAGGTGATCACCACCGGTGTCGTCAACATGCAGCGCTTCGAGCAGCGCCCGACCGAGACCCTGGTCCTCGGAGAGCTGCTCGACCGCCGGGTGACGCTCGTCGAGACCGGCGAGGACGTGACCGTGCTGGACGTGTCCATGGTGCGGCTGGCCGCGCGCCGGGACTGGGAGATCGACAAGGCGTTCGTCCGCCGCGGCAAGGGCGGCCCGCTGCGGCGCAGCGGCCTGACACTGACCGTGGAGTGGTCGGCGGTCACCGGTTTCTCGCTGGACGAGCACGCGCAGGGCGCGGAGGCGCTGCTCGCCACCTTCGACCAGTTGCGCGCCGCCGACCTGGCGAACGTCCTGCACCATCTGTCCCCCAAGCGCCGCGCCGAGGTCGCCGCCGCCCTCGACGACGACCGGCTCGCCGACGTCCTGGAGGAGCTGCCGGACGACGACCAGGTGGAGATCCTCGGCAAGCTGAAGCAGGAGCGGGCCGCCGACGTGCTGGAGGCGATGGACCCGGACGACGCCGCCGACCTGCTGGCCGAGCTGCCCGTGGAGGAGCAGGAACGGCTGCTCGGGCTGATGGAGCCGCACGAGGCGGCCGACATGCGGCGGCTGATGTCGTACGAGGAGCGCACCGCCGGCGGTCTGATGACCACCGAGCCGATCGTGCTGCGCCCCGACGCCACCGTCGCCGACGCCCTGGCGCGGGTCCGCAACCCGGACCTGTCCCCCGCGCTCGCCGCCCAGGTGTACGTCTGCCGCCCGCCGGACGAGACCCCGACCGGCAAGTACCTGGGCACGGTGCACTTCCAGCGGCTGCTGCGCGACCCCCCGTTCACCCTCGTCAGCGCGCTCCTCGACAGCGATCTGCAGCCGCTGGCGCCGGACACCCCGCTGCCGGCGGTGACCAGCTTCCTCGCCACGTACAACATGGTGTCCGTGCCGGTCGTCGACGACAGCGGCTCGCTGCTGGGCGCCGTCACCGTCGACGACGTCCTGGACCACCTGCTGCCGGAGGACTGGCGCGAGACGGAGTTGCACGAGGCGGAGCTGAACGAGGCGGACCAGTGAGCGACGAGCGCCCCCGCATCCGCCTCGACCAGCCGCGGGTGCGGCGGATCAGCCTCCTGCCCTCCTACGACCCGGAGGCCTTCGGGCGGCTGTCGGAGAAGATCGCCCGCTTCCTGGGGACCGGCCGCTTCATCGTCTGGATGACGGTGGTGATCATTGCGTGGGTGGCGTGGAACGCGCTGGCGCCGCGCCATCTGCGCTGGGACTCGTACCCCTTCATCTTCCTCACCCTGATGCTGTCGCTGCAGGCCTCCTACGCCGCCCCGCTGATCCTGCTGGCGCAGAACCGGCAGGACGACCGCGACCGGGTCAACCTGGAGCAGGACCGCAAGGCGAACGACCGCAGCATCGCCGACACCGAGTACCTGACCCGCGAGGTGGCCGCGCTGCGGCTGGGCCTGGGCGAGGTCGCCACGCGCGACTGGATCCGCTCGGAACTGCAGGACCTGATGAAGGACATCGACGAGCGGCAGCGGGCCGAGGCGGAGTGACCGCCGCGGTCCCGGCCGGGGCGGGTGTGAACCCGCCCACCGGGGGTCCTGCGGGCACGGTGCGGGACGTACCATCGACGCATGGCTACCGATGCGTACGGCTCCTCCCCCTCGCCCGACGCGGTGCGCGCCGCGCTCGCGACGGTGAACGACCCCGAGATCCACAAGCCGATCACCGACCTCGGCATGGTCAAATCGGTCGACATCGCGGACGACGGCGCCGTGCGGGTTGCCGTGTACCTGACGGTTTCGGGCTGCCCGCTGCGGGACACCATCACCAACCTGGTGACCACCGCCGTCGCGAAGGTCCCCGGGGTCACCGGGGTGAGCGTCGAGCTGGACGTGATGAGCGACGAGCAGCGCCGGGAGCTGACCACCTCGCTGCGCGGCGGCCAGGCGGAGCGGGAGATCCCGTTCGCCAAGCCCGGTTCGCTGACCCGGGTGTACGCGGTCGCCTCCGGCAAGGGCGGCGTCGGCAAGTCCTCGGTGACGGTGAACCTGGCCGCCGCGATGGCCGCCGACGGCCTGAAGGTCGGTGTCGTCGACGCCGACATCTACGGCCACAGCGTGCCGCGGATGCTGGGCGCGGACGGCCGTCCGACCCAGGTCGAGAACATGATCATGCCGCCCTCGGCCAACGGCGTGAAGGTCATCTCCATCGGCATGTTCACCCCGGGCAACGCCCCGGTGGTGTGGCGCGGGCCGATGCTCCACCGCGCGCTGCAGCAGTTCCTCGCCGACGTGTACTGGGGCGACCTGGACGTGCTGCTGCTCGACCTGCCGCCCGGCACCGGCGACATCGCGATCTCCGTCGCGCAGCTCGTCCCGAACGCCGAGATCCTCGTGGTCACCACGCCCCAGCAGGCGGCGGCCGAGGTCGCCGAGCGCGCGGGCACCATCGCCGTGCAGACCCACCAGAAGATCGTCGGTGTCATCGAGAACATGTCCGGGCTGCCCTGCCCGCACTGCGGCGAGATGGTCGACGTCTTCGGCACCGGCGGCGGCGAGCGCGTCGCCGAGGGCCTGACCCGCACCACCGGGGCCACCGTGCCGGTGCTCGGCCAGATCCCCATCGACGTGCGGCTGCGCGAGGGCGGCGACGACGGCCGCCCGGTCGTCCTCACCGACCCGCAGTCCCCGGCCGGCTCGGCGCTGCGGGGCATCGCGGGCAAGCTCGGCGGGCGCCAGCGCGGCCTGGCCGGCCTGTCGCTCGGTATCACCCCGCGCAACAAGTTCTGATCCGGGCGCGTTCGTCCGGCGGGCCGGACGCGAGCGGCCCCGGGAACACCTCAGGGGCGCCTCCCAGGCCGGGAGGCGCCCCTGAGCCGTCTCTCACGGCCGGTACGCGGTGATGTCCTTCACCTGGGCCAGGCCGAGGCCGTAGGCGCTCGTCCCGCGCCCGAAGGCACCCAGGTGCACCCCGCGCGCCGATCCGGCCATCACCCAGCCGTACTCCGACTCCCGGTAGTGGAAGGGCGTGGGGACGCCGTCCACCGGCAGGGTGAGCGCCGACCAGCCGGGGCCCTCGAGGCTGTCCGCGAGGTCCCAGGCGATGGCGGTCTGCTGGTCGAGCCAGTTCTGCCGCAGGTGCCGCTCCATCTGGGTGGGCCAGGTGCAGGACAGCAGCCCCGAACCCGCCAGCCAGGCGGCCGTGGCGACCGAGGTGGCCTCCAGCACGCCGGTACCGTCCGAGCTGCGCCGGACCGGGCGCTCGGCGACCGTGACGACCACCACGAAGCGGCGGTTGTCGGGGGTGGGCTCGACCTTGACGGACGGTTCGTCGCCGTGGCCGGTCGAGCCGTGCTCGACCGTGCCGTCGGCGTTCATGCCGACCGGGGCGAGCCAGCGGTCCCCGCTGAACGCCTCGTCCAGCCCGTACCAGGGGAAGTCGGCCTTGAGATAGCCGTCGGCCATACGATCCGCCGGATCAGCTGTGGTCTCCATACGCGCGGCGCCTCCTCCATAAGGGCAAACAAAGGGAGAATAGCCACTCGCGCTGCGTGATCGGGGCAGGCCCCCGGATCAGGTGGCGTCGGAATCGAACGGCGGGGCCTCGCCGGGCGTCAGGCCGTCACGCTTGCGCAGCCGGTCCGGGGTGCCCGAGGAGCCCGACGAAGCCGCGCCGGTGCCGCTGTCACGGCCGTGCACGGCGTCGGTGACCGACGACATCTCCTCCTTGAAGTCGAATCCGTTGCGGATCTCCTTCAGGCCCAGCTCGTCGTTGTCCAGCAGCTGCTTGCGGACGAAGTTCTTGGGATTCAGGTCCTCGAACTCGAAGTCCTTGAACTCCGGACCCAGCTCGCTGCGGATGTCGGCCTTGGCGCTGTCCGAGAACTCCCGCACCTTGCGGACGAACTGCATCACGTCCTTGATGACCTTGGGCAGCTTGTCCGGCCCGAACACGAGCACGGCAAGGATCACGAGCGCGACGACCTCCAGCGCGCCTATGTCTGAAAACACCGTGCAGCTCCTCGTGGTCCTCGGCCGATGGACGGAATCCGGCGGATCTCACCGTACCTGCCCCAACCGTCTGCACGGGAGTGGGCAGGGTCAACAGTAGGCCGCGCCCCGGTAAATCCCGAATTCGCCGGGCTCAGCTCCCGCCGGCTGCCGAGCCGAGGGTCAGTTCCACGGCGCGCTCCTTGCCGTCCCGCTTCACGGTCAGCTGCAGCGTGTCGCCGGGCCGGTGGGCGCGGATCCGCACGATCAGCTCCTCGCCGTTGTGCACCCGCTTGCCGTCGATGGCGGTGATCACATCGCCCGGTTCGATGCCCGCCTTGGCGCCCGGGCCGTTCGGGGTCACCGAGTCCCCCTCGCCCTGGCCCTCGGGGCTGACCTGGGCGCCGTCCCCGGAGTACTGCAGGTTGATGCTGACGCCGATCACCGGGTGGGTGGCCTCGCCGTCGTTGATCAGCTGCTCGGCGACCCGCTTGGCCTGGTTGACGGGGATGGCGAAGCCGAGGCCGATGCTCCCGCCCTGGCTGCCGTTGCCGAAGGGGTCGGTGCCGCTGTCCGCCGAGCGGATGGCGCTGTTGATCCCAATGACCAGGCCCTTGGCGTCGACCAGCGGGCCGCCGGAGTTTCCGGGGTTGATCGGGGCGTCGGTCTGGATGGCGTCGACGTAGCTGACGTCGTTGCTGTTGGTCTCCCCGCCGGCGGTGATCGGGCGCTGGGTGGCGCTGATGATGCCGGAGGTGACGGTCCCCTCCAGGCCGTACGGGGCACCGATGGCCACGACCGGGTCGCCGACCTGGGCGGCGTCGGAGTCGCCGAGGGTCAGCGGATGGAGCCCCTTGACGCCGTTGACCTTGATGACCGCCAGGTCGTAGCCGGTGTCCCGGCCCACGATGGTGGCGGGCTTCACCTGGCCGCCGTTGAAGGTCACCGAGATGGTGCCGCCCTTGGCGACGCCCTCCACCACGTGGTTGTTGGTGAGGATGTGGCCCTCGCCGTCCAGCACGAAGCCGGTGCCGGTGCCCTCCCCGTCGTCGCCCTTGACGTGGATGTAGACGACGCCGGGCAGCACCTGGGCGGCGATGCCCGCGATGCTGTCCGGGGCCCGGGTGCCGGCCGACGCGGTGGCCTGCGGCAGGGTCACGTCCGGCGCGCCGCCGCTGTCGTGGACGTAGGCGCCCAGCGCCCCGCCGATGCCGCCGGCGATCAGGGTGACGGCGACCAGGGCGGCCGCCAGAGGGGCGCGCCGGCTGCCCGTCGGCTGGGGGGTGGGCCGCTGCGGGCCGGTGGTGCCGCCCGGAGGCGCCCAGGGGTCGTAACGCTGCCACTGGCCGACCGACAGCGGCGGCGGGGGCATGGGCGCGGGGTGGTGCGGCGGGGCCGCGGGGTGGTGCGGCGGGGCCGCGCCGGCGGGGTGCTGCACGGGCGGCGCGGGCGCCCAGGGGCCGGGCTCGCCGTACGGCGGGGTGTCGTACGGGTCCGGGGCGTGCCGCGGGGCCGCTTCGGCGGAGGGCCCGGCGGGTGCCTCGGGCGCGTCCGGGGCGGGCCGGTCCTGCGGCTCAGGGGGAACCGGCGTGACCGTCTCCGGCCGGCTCCACCACTTCGGCCCTTCGGCCTTCCCCTCGTCCACGGTGCTCCCCTACGACGACCAGTCCTCCCTGGATTGAACCAGGAGTCGGCGCCGCCCGCAGCCGACCGCTCAGCGGGTCACGGGGAAGTGGCCGACCAGGGGGACGACCGAGTCGAGCGGAACGGGCGCGATCGGGGAGGCCGCGGTGCCGCTCGTCGCCTCGGGGGAGGCGGACGGGGCCGCCGTCGACGGCGGGGCCAGGGCGGGTGCCGGGGTCACCCCTGGGACGGCGGACGCGGCCGGGGCGGCGATCGACCGCTCGTCGGCGGACAGGCCCAGTGGCCGGGTCACGGTGCCGCCGGGCCCGCGGCCGTCGGGCGCGCCGACGCCGTACGGGTGCATGCCGCCCGAGACGGGGTGCAGCAGGTCGCTGGTGGCGGTGCTCCACACGTCGGCGGCCGCGCGGGCCGTACCACCGGTGAACGGCGTCGTGGGGGCACCCGCACCGCTGCGGGAGAGCGGGCTGCCGCCGGCTCCGTCGACCGCTGCGTCCAGCGGCAGGGCGCCGCCGAGCGCGATGGCCGCCATGGAGACCGCGCCGGCCGCGGCGAACGCGAAACGGCGCCGGCCGCGGACCGCGGCGACGGACGGGGCGGGGCCGACGGGCGCGACCGCGGCGCCTGAGCGGCCGCTCTCGTGGATCCGGAAGCCGCGGGACGCGGAGGCGGACAGCGGCAGCGAGAACTCCTCGCGCGCCTTCCCGAACAGGCCGTCGCCGAGGCGCTCACCGCCGAGGCTGGCCGTCTCCATCAGTCCGCCGTCGCCGAAGGGTCCCCTTCCGCCGTCGCCGTCACCCCCGGGCAACTCCTGGAGGCGGGCGAGCAGGCCCGCCGAGAGCGCGGGCGGCGCGGTGGCGGCCACCACGTCCTTCATCCGGCGCTGCTCGTCGGCCGCGGACTTGCAGTCGGCGCAGGTCGCCAGGTGGGCCAGCACCCGGTCGCGGGCGTCGTCGTGCAGCTCGCCGTCGACGAAGGCGGCGAGATGGTCACCCAAGTGCTGGTCGGCACACGTGAGGTGCCGGCTGACACCGTTGCTCACGTGCTCCCGCCCTCCAGGGCCGGCCGGCCGGTGGCCAGGACGGGCGCGCGGCCCGGACGGGCGGCCGGCGCGCGGTGCTCCAGCGCCTTGCGCAGATGCGAACGACCGCGGTGGATACGGCTGCGCACGGTGCCCAGCTTCACGCCGAGCGTCGCGGCGATCTCCTCGTAGGAGAGCCCCTCGATGTCACAGAGCACGACGGCCGCGCGGAACTCCGGGGCGAGGGTGTCCAGCGCCTGCTGGATGTCCGCGTCGAAGTGGGTGTCGGCGAAGTGCTGCGCCGGGGACGGCTCGCGGCTCGGCAGCCGCTCGGCGGCGTCGTCGCCGAGGGCGTCGAAGCGGATGCGCTGCCGCCGGCGGACCATGTCGAGGAAGAGGTTGGTGGTGATGCGGTGCAGCCAGCCCTCGAAGGTGCCGGGGGTGTACGTCGACAGCGAGCGGAAGACCCGGACGAAGACCTCCTGCGTGAGGTCCTCGGCGTCGTGCTGGTTACCGGTGAGGCGGTACGCGAGGCGGTAGACCCGGGCGCTGTGCGTACTGACGATCTCCTCCCAGGAAGGGGGAGTCCACGCCTGGTTGTCCCGGTCGGTGGCGAAGGTCGCATTGGCGGCCACAGTCGCGGACTCGTCGGTGCGCGGACGGTCGTCAGCTGTATCGGTCACGGATTTCGGCTCGCCGGCCGCCCTGCGGAAGCGCGACAGCACTCCCCGGTGACCCGCCGCAGCCGCACCTCCCCTGTCGGCTCTGGTGGTGTCCAGTAGAGCCCCTACCATAGCCACCTCGCCCGTTAGCTCCGGATAAATGCCGGGCGCATCGCTCCCGGCCCCTGTCGTTCAGGTCCGTCGCAGATACCAACGCGCGGTCCCATCTGCGGGTTCCCGACCGCAACGGATACAGTCGCCGGGCGGGCTGCAACCGTCAGGCGGACAGGAGAGGGCAATTACCGGCAACCGGCAGGCGAGCTGGGCGTTCGCGGACGCCTTCGTCGCCGAGGACGACGCGCTGATACGAGCCCGCGGGCGAGCTCGTGAGGCAGGCGTGCGCCCGGTCTCCCCCGGCACCGGCGCCGCGCTGCGGCTGCTGGCCGCCGCCACGGACGCCAAGGCGGTCGTGGAGATCGGTACCGGTGCCGGGGTCTCCGGCATCCACCTGCTGCACGGCATGCGCCCCGACGGCGTGCTGACCACCGTCGACACCGAGCCCGACCGCCAGCAGCTCGCCCGCACCGCCTACCGGGAGGCGGGGTTCGCGGGGAACCGCGCCCGCTTCATCCCCGGGCGGGCGCTGGACGTCCTGCCCCGGCTCGCCGACGGCGGCTACGACCTGGTGTTCTGCGACGGGGACCGGCTGGAGTACCCGGACTATCTGGGCGAATCGTTGCGCCTGCTGCGTCCCGGGGGGCTGGTCTGCTTCGAGGGGGCCTTCGCGCAGGGCCGCTCCATGGACGCCGCCCACTCCGAGCCGGAGGTCATCCGGCTGCGCGAGCTGATGCGGACGGTACGGGACAACGCGGCCCTCGCCCCCGTCCTGCTGCCCACCGACGACGGTCTGCTCTGCGCGGTACGGCGCGGCTGAGAATTCCCCCGCCCGGAATGCACCCGTTTCCGGAGCGGCGCCCGAACGGACAAACAAGTGGGCCCCCGGCGCATGACGCCAGGGGCCCAAGGCTTGGATTGGCCGGTTCAGGCGATGGCCTTCTTCAAAGCCTCGCCGAGTGCATCCGCCTCGTCCGGAGTCAGCTCGACGACAAGCCGTCCGCCGCCCTCGAGCGGAACGCGCATGATGATGCTCCGCCCCTCCTTGGTCACCTCGAGCGGGCCATCACCCGTCCGCGGCTTCATGGCCGCCATGCTCGTTCCCCTTCCTGAAACCAGCTCTTCGCACACGGTGGCCCAGGCGCCACCGGACTCGAACACATTGGTTCTCAGCCATTATCCCGCATCGGGTGACCCGATGACCAACATCGGTTCCCATCCGTTCGAGAACCCTGTCCCGCAAAACCGTCCATTTCGGTGATCGCACTCTCGGGCGCGTTTGACGGAGGTCACATGTCCGCACCCGGCGATCTCCGGCATGCTGACCCCGAACGTGAGCCGCGACGAAGGGGACCACATGGCCGACACCGTGCTGTACGAGGTGAGCGACGGGCTCGCCACCATCACCCTGAACCGCCCCGAGGTGATGAACTCACTGAACGTCGACACCAAGGTCGCGCTGCGGGACGCCCTCCAGGCGGCGGGCGCCGACCCCGCGGTGCGGGCCGTGCTGCTGACCGCGAACGGCAAGGCCTTCTGCGTCGGCCAGGACCTCAAGGAGCACGTCGGGTTCCTCCAGGAGGAGGGCGGCGGGCCGGCCATGTCCACGGTGCGGGAGCACTACAACCCGATCGTCACCGCGATCGCGACCATGCCCAAGCCGGTCGTGGCGGGGGTCAACGGGGTCGCCGCGGGCGCCGGCGCGGGCTTCGCCTTCGCCTGCGACTACCGCGTGGTGGCCGACACGGCCGCCTTCAACACCTCCTTCGTCGGCGTCGCCCTGACCGCCGACTCCGGGGCCTCCTGGACGCTGCCCCGGCTGGTCGGCCGCAGCCGCGCCGCCGACCTGCTGCTCTTCCCGCGCACGCTCGGCGCGCAGGAGGCGTACGAGCTGGGTATCGCCAACCGCCTGGTCCCGGCCGGCGAGCTGGCCGCCGAGGCCGCCTCGGTCGCCCGCCGGCTCGCCGAGGGCCCGACGGTGGCCTACGCGGCGGTCAAGGCCTCGCTCGCCTACGGCGAGGGCCACTCACTGCTCGACACCCTGGCAAAGGAGGACGAGCTGCAGACGGCCGCCGGCGCCTCCGAGGACCACCGGATCGCCGTCGAGGCCTTCCTGAAGAAGGAGAAGCCCCGCTTCCTCGGCCGCTGAGCCGGGGCTGCGGAGGCGCGGCCGGGGCGCTCAGCGACGGGCGCAGCAGTCGGCCAGGTGGTCGTCCACCAGGCCGCAGGCCTGCATCAGCGCGTAGGCGGTGGTGGGGCCGACGAAGCGGAAGCCGCGCTTCTTGAGGTCCTTGGCCAGCGCGGTGGACTCCGCCGTGACGGCCGGCACGTCCGCGACCGTGCGGGGTGCCGGACGTCCGGCGGGGTCCGGCGCGTACGACCAGATCAGGGCGTCCAGGCCGCCCTCGTACCCCTCGCGCAGCGCCAGGGTGGCGTGCGCGTTGGCGATGGCGGCGTCGATCTTCGCTCGGTTGCGGATGATGCCGGGGTCGGCGAGCAGGCGCTCCCGGTCCTCGTCGGTGAAGGCGGCGACCGCCTCCGGGGAGAAGTCAGCGAAGGCCTTCCGGAAGCCCTCGCGGCGCCGCAGGATCGTGATCCAGGACAGGCCCGACTGGAAGGCCTCCAGGCTCAGCCGCTCGTACAGGGCCGCCTCGCCGTGCACCGGGCGGCCCCATTCGGTGTCGTGGTACTGGACGTAGTCGTCCGTGGACAGCCCCCACGGGCAGCGCGCCAGGCCGTCCGGCCCGGTCACCGCGCCGCCGTCGCTCACAGCCCGCCCCCGGGGCCGCGCGGGTCCTCGGGCGGCCGCGGGGCCTGCTCGGCGTCCTTGACCAGCGAGTGGCCGCCGAGCCGGGTGGCGTGGGCGCCGGCCAGCGCGGCCTCCAGGTCGGCGATGTGGGCGTCGCGCTGGGCCAGTTCCGCGCCGAGGCGCTCCAGCACGTCGTCGACGTCCAGCATGCGGTAGCCGCGCACGGTCACCGGCAGGCGCAGCCGCTCGACGTCCGCACGGCCCACCGGCCGCTCCGGCGGCAGCCTGTCGTCCACCCGGTCCGGCTCCACGTCGCGGAGCACCCCGCTGTCGCCGAGCACCGCGAGGGCGACCGCGGCGACCACCGCGACCAACGCGATGAGAATGAACCAGAACAAGACCTCTCC
This sequence comes from Actinacidiphila glaucinigra, assembly GCF_900188405.1. Lineage (GTDB taxonomy): Bacteria > Actinomycetota > Actinomycetes > Streptomycetales > Streptomycetaceae > Actinacidiphila > Actinacidiphila glaucinigra. Next base: position 142,405 of record NZ_FZOF01000006.1, read on the forward strand.
CGGGGTCGGCGCGACGTATACGCCACGATCGTGCCACGTCGCGCCGCGCCTGCGGTGTGCGGTCGGCGACTATCTTCGATCGGCGTACGACATTTCGAGGGAGCGCGACATGCTGCGGCTGGGCACACGGGAATTCGGCGGGCACGAACCCGTGATCATGGCGATCGTGAACCGGACGCCGGACTCGTTCTACGACCAGGGCGCCACGTTCACCGACGCACCGGCCCTCGAACGCGTCGAGCGCGCGGTCGCGGAGGGCGCCGCGATCATCGACGTCGGCGGGGTGAAGGCGGGCCCCGGCGAGGAGGTCTCGGCGCAGGAGGAGATCCGCAGGACCGTGGGTTTCGTCGCCGAGGTGCGCCGGCGCCACCCCGACGTGGTGATCAGTGTCGACACCTGGCGCCACGAGGTCGGTGAGGCCGTCTGCGAGGTGGGCGCGGACCTGCTCAACGACGCCTGGGGCGGCGTCGACCCACGGCTGGCCGAGGTCGCCGCGAAGCACGGCGTCGGCCTGGTGTGCACCCACGCGGGCGGCGCGCGGCCGCGGACGCGGCCGCACCGGGTGGGCTACGAGGACGTGATGGCCGACATCCTGAAGGTGACGGTGGACCTCGCCGAGCGGGCGGCCGCGCTCGGGGTGCGGCGCGACGCCATCCTCATCGACCCCGGCCACGACTTCGGGAAGAACACCCGGCACTCGCTGGAGGCGACGCGGCGGCTGCCGGAGATGACGGCCACGGGCTGGCCGGTGCTGGTCTCGCTGTCCAACAAGGACTTCGTGGGCGAGACCCTGGACCGCCCCGTCAAGGAGCGGCTGATCGGCACCCTGGCGACGACCGCCGTCTCGGCGTGGCTCGGCGCCCAGGTGTACCGGGTGCACGAGGTCGCCGAGACGCGTCAGGTGCTGGACATGGTGGCCTCGATCGCGGGACACCGGCCCCCGGCGGTCGCCCGGCGGGGGCTGGCGTAGGGCCTGTCAGTCGCCGGTCTCCTTGGTCACCAGGGCGACCGCCTCGTCGACGTCGTCCGTGACGTGGAGGAGTTCCAGGTCGACGGGGGACGCCTTGCCGCCGTCCACGACGGTGTCGCGGACCCAGTCGACCAGGCCGCGCCAGTAGGCGGAGCCGAACAGGACGATGGGGAACTGCGTGACCTTGCGGGTCTGGACCAGCGTGAGGGCCTCGAAGAGCTCGTCGAGGGTGCCGAAGCCGCCCGGCAGCACGATGAAGCCGGAGGCGTACTTCACGAACATCGTCTTGCGGACGAAGAAGTACCGGAAGTTCACGCCGATGTCGACGTAGGGGTTGAGCCCCTGCTCGAAGGGCAGCTCGATGCCCAGGCCCACCGAGACCCCGCCGGCCTCGCAGGCGCCCCGGTTGGCCGCCTCCATGGCGCCCGGGCCGCCCCCGGTGATGACGGCGAAGCCCGCCTCGGCCAGGGCGCGGCCGATGCGGACCCCGGTCTCGTAGTCGGCCGAGCCCTCGGCGGTACGGGCGGAGCCGAAGACGCTGACCGCCTTGCCGAGTTCGGCGAGCGCGCCGAAGCCCTCGACGAACTCCGACTGGATGCGCATCACACGCCACGGGTCGCCGTGAACCCAGTCGGAGGGTCCACGGGTGTCCAGCAGCCGCTGGTCGGTCGTGGACTTCTGCACCTGGCCCCGGCGCCGTACGACGGGCCCGGTGTGGCGCTCGGGCCAGCCGCGCCCCGTGGGGCGGCCCTCCGCCGCGGCTGTCTCGGCGGCGGCCGCCTCCTCCGCGTCAGTGTCCATGTCGCGCTCCTTTCGCTGCCGTCCGGTCAGGGTACGACCGTGTCCGCCGGGCGGATCAAGAACGCGCCGCTGAATTGCTCGTTACGAGAGCCAGGCACGCAGCTTCTCCTCCGCCTCCAGGACGGCGGCGACGGCGACGTGCTCCTCGCGGGTGTGGGCGAGCCGGGGGTCGCCGGGACCGTAGTTGACCGCGGGAACGCCCAGCACGGAGAAGCGGGCCACGTCGGTCCAGGCCTCCTTGGGCGCGGGCTCGGTGCCGATGGCCTCGACGAAGGCGGCCGCCGCCGGGTGGGACAGGCCCGGCAGGGCGCCGGGGGCGCTGTCCGTGAGCCGCACCTCGTAGCCCTCGAAGACCTCGCGGACGTGGTCGAACGCCTCGGCCTCGGAACGGTCCGGGGCGAAGCGGAAGTTGACGATCACCGCGCAGGAGTCGGGGATCACGTTGCCGGCGTGACCGCCCTCGATCATGACCGCGTTGAGCCCCTCGCGGTAGACGAGGCCGTCGACGGCCGCCTGCCGGGGCTCGTAGGCGGCGAGCCGGGCCAGCACGGGCGCGGCCTTGTGGATGGCGTTCTCGCCCAGCCAGCTGCGCGCGGAGTGGGCGCGGCGGCCGGTGGTCTCCACGCGGACCCGCAGGGTGCCCTGGCAGCCGCCCTCCACCTTGGCGTCGGTGGGCTCCAGCAGGACGGCGAAGTCGCCGGCGAGCCATTCCGGGTGGTTCTCGGCGAGCCGCTTGAGCCCGTTGTGCTCCGCCGCGATCTCCTCGGCGTCGTAGAAGACGAAGGTCAGGTCGCGGTTGGGAGCGGTGAGGGTGGCGGCGAGCCGCAGCTGGACGGCGACCCCGGACTTCATGTCGGAGGTGCCGCAGCCCCACAGGACGCCGTCCTCGTCGAGGCGGGACGGCACGTTCTCGGCGATCGGCACGGTGTCCAGGTGCCCGGCGAGCACGACCCGCTCGGCCCGGCCCAGCCGCGTGCGGGCGACGACCGCGTCCCCGTCCCGGTCCACCGTCAGGTGCGGCAGGGCGCGCAGGGCGCTCTCCACGGCGTCCGCCAGCGGTTTCTCGGCGAGGCTGACGGAGGGGATGTCGACGAGCTGCGCCGTCACGGCGGCGGCGTCCTGACTGAGATCGAGCACGGGCCGTTCCATGCCGCCGACCCTACCGGGGGGCGGGTCGGGGCCCCGGCACAGCGGGCTTCGGTACGGTGTGCGCGTGCCGAAGCCACCGTCGACCTCGACACCCGCCGCACGCGCCCCCCGCAGGCGGGGGCGCGCAGCCCGTCTGGTCACCGCAGGCCTGGTCCTGCTGGGGGTCGCGGGCTACGCCGCGTACCACCTGGCCGGGGTCGGCGGCGGTCCGCGCCATCCGGCGTGCACGGTGACCACGCAGGCGGGCAGCCTCACCCTGGAGCCGCAGCAGGCGGCGAACGCCTCGACGATCGCCGCGGTGGCGACCTCGCGCGGGCTGCCGGAGCGGGCGGTGACGATAGCGCTGGCCACCTCCATGCAGGAGTCGGCGCTGCGCAATCTCGACCACGGCGACCGCGACTCGGTCGGACTGTTCCAGCAGCGCCCTTCGCAGGGCTGGGGCACGGCCGCGCAGATCATGGACCCGGTCTACGCCTCCAACGAATTCTTCGACGGCCTGGTGAAGATCCACGGCTATTCCCGACTGCCCCTCACGGTGGCCGCGCAGAAAGTGCAGAAGAGCGGCTTCCCGCAGGCGTACGCCAAGCACGAGGCGGACGCCGCGCTGCTGGCCGGCGCGCTGACCGGCCGCCACGCCGGGGCGCTGACCTGCGTCACCCCGGTCGCCGCGGGGACGGTCTCCGGGGGCGACCCGGCGAAGGTGCGGCAGCGGCTGGTGCGCGAGTTCGGGGCCGATGTGGCGCCGCGGACCACCGAGACGCCCGCGGACCCGCGGGACAAGGCCGCGCAGGACGCCAAGAACGGTGCGCGGGGCGGGGGTCCGGCCCGGCGCACGGTGTCCGTGCCGTCGGCCCAGGCGGGGAACGAGGCGCGCGGCGACGAGAGCCGGCGGGGCTGGGAGCTGGCCCAGTGGGCGGTGGCGCACGCTCATGAACTGAAGGTGGAGAAGGTCTCCTTCGGGAACCACGAGTGGGCGGCGGAGACCTCCGACCGCGGCTGGACCGCGTCGAATTCCGACGCCGCGCACAAGACCGCGGGCGACGTCAGGATCACCGTCGCGCAATAGTGCGGGTATTCACCCCCAGGCGGGTGATTGATACGCCAAACCCATCAGATGTGAATCCCCTCGTTCGGGGGTGCGAAAAAAGCTTCTGATCAAGGGCTGTGACGTTTCCGCGGCACTTCCGGCTCCGTCCGAATTGATCCGCTTTACCGCCCCGGGAATCCGATCGCATTACCAACTCTTTACTCTTCGCGGCCGCAACCTTCGGCCCCCTTCACGCGGTAGTCACGACGTCCGCCCCGCGGACATGTCACGTCGAAACTGTCGTCTCTCCGTAAAAGGAGCACCATGTCTCTCCCCCTCGCGCGTCGGATCGCCCGGGCCGCTCTGCTGGTCGGCGCGGCCGCGGCTCCCCTCATCGGTGCCGGTGCCGCGTCCGCCGCCGCGCTGCCGCAGGTCGGCGACCTGGGTGGGCTGACCAACGTGGACAAGGCCCCCGAGCTCACCGGCACCGTGAACGGTGTGGCCAAGCAGTCCGGTGCCGTCAAGACCGTGCAGGAGGCGCTGCCCGCGACGACCGAGACGGTCGGCGGCCTGGCCAAGAGCGCACAGCCGACCGTCAAGGGCACGGCGACGCAGGCCGCCACGACCGTCGGCGGCGCCGCCCAGGAGCTCGGGAAGACCGCCAAGGGCTCCGGGCTGCCGGGCGGCCTCCCCTCCACCGGCCAACTGCCCCTCCAGGGGCTCCCCATCGGCGGCTGACCCCCCACAGCCGCACCGAAAGGGCCCGGGGAGCGCTGCTCCCCGGGCCCTTTGCGCCGTCGTCGCGGTGCCGCGGCTCAGGAGGACAGCCGGCGCACCGCCGCCGCCACCCGCTCGTCCGTGGCCGTGAAGGCGATCCGTACGTACCGCTCCCCCGCCGCGCCGTAGAAGTCGCCGGGCGCCACGAGGATGCCCTGCTTGGACAGGTCCGCGACGGTGTCCCAGCAGGACTCGTCGCGCGTCGCCCACAGATACAGGCTCGCCTCGCTGTGCTCGACGCGGAAGCCGGCGGTCTCGAAGGCCTCCCGCAGCGCCGCCCGCCGCCGCGCGTAGCGCTCGCGCTGCCGGGCCACATGCGCGTCGTCCCCGAGCGCGGCGACCGTGGCGGCCTGCACCGGGGCGGGCGTCATCATGCCGCCGTGCTTGCGGATCTGCAGCAGCTCGCCGAGCACGGCCGGGTCGCCCAGGAGGAAGGCCGAGCGGTAGCCGGCCAGGTTGGAGCGCTTGGACAGGGAGTGGACGGCCACGATGCCCTCGTAGGAGCCGCCGCAGACGTCCGGGTGCAGGACCGAGACCGGGTCGGCGTCCCAGCCCAGCTCCAGGTAGCACTCGTCGCTGAACACCAGCACGCCGTGCTCGCGCGCCCAGGCGACCGCACGGGTCAGCTCGTCCTTGGACAGCACCCGACCGGTGGGGTTGGAGGGGCTGTTGAGCCACAGGAGCCGCAGTCCGGCCGGGTCGGGCTCGGTCGGTTCGTCGTAGACGACCGCCTCGGCGCCGGCCAGCCGCGCCCCGACCTCGTACGTCGGGTAGGCCAGCCGCGGGTACGCCACCTTGTCGCCCGCGCCGAGGCCCAGTTGGGTCGGCAGCCAGGCGACCAGCTCCTTGGAGCCGACCACCGGCAGCACGTGCGCGTCGGTCAGCCCGTCGGCCCCCAGCCGGCGCCCGGCCCAGCCGGTGATGGCGGCGCGCAGCTCGGGCGTCCCCCACACGGTCGGGTACCCGGGGCTGTCCGCGGCCCCGGCCAGGGCCCGCTGCACGATGTGCGGGACGGGGTCGACCGGGGTGCCGACCGACAGGTCGACGATGCCGCCGGGATGGGCGGCGGCCGTGGCCTTGTACGGTTCGAGCCGGTCCCACGGGAAGACGGGGAGTCTGGACGAGACTGGCTGCGCCACGGTGGTGCTCACTTTCCGTTCCTCGCAGGCACGCGGCCTGCCACTGCCTCAAACACGGCGGTCCCGTACGGCGGGGTGCCGTACGGGACCGCCCGGCAACTGTCGGGTCACTCGCCCTGCGGGGGCAGGGCGGCGATGAAGGGGTGGTCGCGCTCGATCAGCCCGAGCTTGGAGGCACCACCGGGCGAGCCGAGCTCGTCGAAGAACTCGACGTTCGCCTTGTAGTAGTCCTTCCACTCCTCCGGGGTGTCGTCCTCGTAGAAGATGGCCTCCACCGGGCAGACCGGCTCACAGGCTCCGCAGTCGACGCATTCGTCCGGGTGGATGTACAAGGACCGCTGGCCCTCGTAGATGCAGTCGACGGGGCACTCCTCGATGCACGCCTTGTCCTTGACGTCGACACAAGGCTGCGCGATGACGTAGGTCACGCTGTCGTTCCTCCTCGATAGGGCTGTCTCGCGCGGGAGCGCGGCGTCGTAGATGCCCGCCCCTAGTATCTCCGTTCTTGGGCAGCAGACGAACAGGAGGGGCGGTCATGAGCATGGATTTCACCGCCGGAGGCCGGCTCGAGGTGCGCATAACCCCTTCTGACGTGGGCAAACGCGTCTCGTTGCGGAGGGTCGCGGAGATCGTCGAGGGACGGCCGGTGTTCGCCGACGCCGTCGGGATTCTCACATCGTGGGACGAAGGGGTGCTTATCGTCACCCGTAGGGACGGGGAAACCGTCCGCATCGCGGAATCGTCCCTGGTGGCGGGCAAGATCGTGCCCGACGCACCGGCGCGCCGCGGGGCCCGCGCGCCCCGCGCGACGGCCCGGGAACTGCAGGAATCGGCCTCCCGCTGCTGGCCCGCGCAGGAGACCGCCCGGCTGGGCGCATGGACGCTCCGGGCGGCCGGCGGCTTCACCCGGCGCGCCAACTCCGTGCTGCCGCTCGGCGATCCGGGCGTCCCGCTGACGGAGGCCGTCGCGCGGATCGCCCGCTGGTACGGCGACCGCGGACTGCCGCCGTATGTGCAGGTCACCACCGGCGGGGAGGACTCCGACGAGACGCTGGCGGAGGCGCTCGGCGGACTCGGCTGGACGGCGGAGGGCCACGCCCTGCTGCGCACGGCCGCCCTGGCGCCGATCGCCGACCTGCCGGGTGCCGAGGCCGTGCACCTGTCCCGCGAGGCCGACGCGGAGTGGCTCGCCCGCTACCACCGCACGGGTGACGTGGGCGACGCGGCGCTGAAGGTGCTGGGCGGCGGTCCTTCGGTCTGGTTCGCCACGGTGCCGGGGGAGGGCGACTCCGCCGGCGCCGGTCCCGCGGCGATCGGCCGCTGCGCCGTCGACGGCCGGTTCGCCTCCTTCGGCGCCGTCGAGGTGGCTCCGGACCACCGGCGGCGCGGGCTGGCCCGGGCCGTGATGGCGGCGCTCGCCCGCAAGGCCCTGGACGAGGGCGCCTCCGGCGCGTACCTGCAGGTCGAGACCGACAACGAAGGCGCACGCGCCCTCTACGACCGGATGGGCTTCACCACCCACCACGCCTACCACTACCGGCGCGGCCCGCTGCCCGCGGGAGGGTGAGAAGCCCGGCATGGACGACGCCATCACGCAGCGCTTCAGCGAGGCCGCCCGCGAGCCGCGCCCCGACCTCGCGGAGCTGTGCCTGCTCATCGGGGCCGTGGCCGACCCTTCCCTCGACGAGGCCGGGACGGACGCGGCGCAGATGGAACTCGACCGCCTCGCCGGGCTCCTGCCGTACGGTCTCGCCGCACCCGCCGACTGGGCCGACGCCGCCGCGGAACTGCTCGGCGGCCGCTGCGGGTTCGGCGGCTCGCCCGCCGACTACCAGCGGCTGGAGTCCTCGCTGCTGCACGAGGTGCTGCGGCGGCGGCGCGGGCTGCCGATCCTGCTGTCGGTGGTCTGGATGGAGGTCGTCCGGCGCGCCGGCGGCCCGGTCCACGGGGTCGCCCTCCCGGGGCACTTCGTCGTGGGCTTCGGCGACCCCGCCGGCGCCTTCGTACTGGCCGACCCCTTCAACGGCGGCCGCCGGCTCGGCGAGGAGGACGTACGGCTGCTGGTGGCGGGCGCGACGGGGACCGCGCCGTCCCCGGCGATGATGGAGCCCGCGGATCCGCTGGACATCGTGCTGCGCGTGCTCAACAACATCCGCGCCTGGGCCTCGGCGCGGCCCGAGCACCTGGGCACGCAGCTGTGGGCGGTGGAACTGGCGCTGCTGCTGCCCCACCATCCGGCACGGCTGCGCTTCGAGCACGCGCAGTTGCTGGTGCGCAAGGGGGACTTCGCGCGGGGCGCGACGGAGATGGAGGCGTACGCGGAGGTACTCGCGGAAGCGGAACCGGACGCCGCGACGGCCATGCGCCGGCAGGCGCGGGCCGCCCGCGCGCTCCTCAACTGACCCCTCCGGGGGTGAGGGTGCTGCGGGTGGGCGGGTGCGGGTTCGTCTCGCTCCCTTCGGTCGCAAAGACGCGGGCTGCGGACGGGAAGGTGGCGGCCTGGGGCTTCACCGCAGGGTGCGGGCCGGTGGGTCGCGAGGGTTCAGGCGCCGTAGCGGGGTGCCTTTGCGTTGGCGGGGGGTCTCGTTTCCGTCCGCGGGCAGATGGCCGCTTCCACGCCTTCGCCGTGCGGTGGGCGCGCCCGCCGTAACCCGCGTCTGCGGCTGATTCGAGGTGCTGACGAGGGGCGGGCGGGACATCGGGCCCGCTTTCGCCGAACATTTCGGCGAAACAGAGCCCGATCTCGAGAAGGCCACCCGCCGAGCCCCGTGCCTGCCGGGGAAGCACCCGCAGACGCCGGTTACGGCGGGCGCGCCACCCACGAACGGTGGGCGTGGCCACCGGCCATCTGTACCCGCGGACGGCGACGAGACCCGCGCCGCCGGAAACGCCATCCGCTCCGGAGCCTGAACCCCCGCCACGCACCCACCCGCACACCGCCGAGGAGGGCCGCCCCACCCTCCCCCCTCCGCAGCCGGCCGCATTGCGCCCGGAGGGCGCGAGACGGCGGGAGGGCCGAGTCCCCTAGAGCCAGCCGCGTTCCAGGGCGATGCGCACCGCTTCGGCGCGGTTGCGGGCGGCGGTCTTCTGGATCGCGGTGGAGAGGTAGTTGCGGACGGTCCCCTCGGACAGGTGGAGGCGGCGGGCGATGTCCGCGTTGAGGGATCCGTCGGCCGCCGCGCGCAGGACGTCGCGCTCGCGCGGGGTGAGGGGGTCGGCCCCCTCCGACAGCGCGGCCGCCGCGAGCACCGGGTCGATCACCTTCTCCCCCCGCAGCACCCTGCGTACCGCCTCCGCGAGTTGCCCCGCGGGCGCGTCCTTGACCAGGAACGCGTCGGCGCCCGCCTCCATGGCCCGGCGCAGGTACCCGGGCCGGCCGAACGTGGTGACGATGACGACCCGCACCTGCGGCAGTTCCGCCCGTACTGCGGCGGCCGCGTCGAGGCCGGTCATCGCGCCGGGCATCTCGATGTCGAGCAGCGCCACCTGCGCCCCGGCGTCGCGGGCCGCGCCGACGACGTCCTCGCCGCGGGCGACCTGCGCGACCACCTCGATGTCCCCCTCAAGGCCCAGCAGCGCGGCCAGGGCCTCGCGCACCATCGACTGGTCCTCCGCCAGCAGCACCCGGATCATGGCCGTGAGCGTAGTCGGCCGGGACGACGGCGCGGAGGGTGAAGCCGCCGTCCGCTGCGGTCTCCAGGCGGCCGCCGGCGAGCAGCAGGCGCTCCTGCAGGCCGGTCAGGCCGTTGCCGCGGCGTGCGCCGCCGGTCCCGGGGCCCCGCCCGTCGTCGGCGACGGTGAGCCGTACCGTGCCATCGTCCTCGTCGACGGTGACCGTGCAGCAGGAGGCCCCGCTGTGCCGTACGACGTTGGTGACGGCCTCGCGCAGGGCCCAGGCCAGCGCTCCCTCGGCCTCCGGGGTGAGCGGGGCGGTCACCGTCCCGGGCAGCCGGGGGCGGATGCCGGCGGCCTGCAGGACCTCTCTGGCGCCGGCGAGCTCGGCGGCGAGGGTGGGCCTGCGGTAGCCGCTGACGGCCTCGCGGACGTCCACCAGGGCCTGCCGGCTGACCCGCTCGATGTCGGCGACCTGCGCGGCGGCGTCCTCGGGGCGGCCAGGGAGCATGCGTCCGGCCAGTTCGCTCTTGAGGGTGATCAGGGACAGCGAGTGGCCGAGCAGGTCGTGCAGGTCGCGGGCGAGTCGCAGCCGCTCCTCGGTGGCGGCCAGCTGGGCGACGGCCGCCCGGGCCTCGCGCAGCTCGCGGGTGGTCCGCACCAGCTGGCGCACGCCCGTCATGGCGTATCCGCCGAGCAGGCAGGGCACGAGCAGCGAGAGCACCAGGTCCGCGCTCGCCCCGGTGAGCCCGGCGACGGCCGCGAGCACCGCGGTGACCAGCGGGATCGCCCAGCGGGCCTGGCGGCCGGGCAGGACCGCCCCGCAGCCGACGGCGAGGTAGACGAACAGCACGAGGAAGGCGTCGCCCAGGGTGAAGGTCATCAGCAGGCCCAGCGCGCCGAGCAGCAGGAGCTGCCCGTACACCCAGCGCGGCTGGTGTTCGGCGTTGGTCCGCAGGAAGACGATGCACAGGTAGGCGGTGACGAAGGCGGCGAGCCCGAGCCAGCCGAGCACGGTCGCGGTGAGGCCGTGACCGCCCTCGGCGAGGTCGCTGACCGGGGCGCCGAGGTAGAGCATCCACATGGCCACCCAGACCAGCTTGACGATGGCCTGGCGGCGGTTCTCCGGGGCCCTGCCGATCGCCGGGGCGTCCCGGGGCTCGGCGGGCTCCCGCTGCTGCGTCGTTCCGGCGGGCACGGTCCCTCTCCTCTCAGGCCTTCGCGGTGTCCTTGCGGTACATCCAAGCGGCTGTCGCAGCGAACACCAGCCCGTACACGACCAGCACGGCGACGTCCCCGGCGTGCGGGGCCCGGCCGGACTCGACGGCCTGTCCGAGCGCCGCGTACGGCCGGGCCGGCAGCAGGTTCGCGATGTCGCGCAGCCAGCCGGGGAAGGAGTCGAAGGGCACCCACAGGCCGCCGAGCAGGGCGAGCCCGAAGTAGGCGATCATCGCTACGGGGCGGGCGGTCTCCGCCGAGGCGACGTAGCCGATGGCCACGCCCAGCGCGGCGAAGACGAAGCTCCCGGCCCAGCTGGTGAGCAGCACCCCGGCCCACTGCCAGGCGGCCATCCGCACGCCCTTCACGGCGCCGCCGGCGAGCAGTACGAGCAGGATCGAGGGCAGGCTGACGGTGGCGGCCGCGGCGACCTTGGCCAGCACGTAGCCGCGCCCGGGGAGGGCGGTGAGCCGCAGCTGGCGCACCCAGCCCTTGTCGCGCTCGCGGGCGATCCGCTCGGAGTTGCCCATGAGCACGGCGGTCATGGCGCCGAAGGCGCACATCGCGACCATGTAGTACGGCACCATCGCGGCCTTCTGACCGGCCGTCAGGATCATGAAGAGCAGCACCGGGTACAGCACCGAGAAGAACATGAACTTGCGGTTGCGCAGGACGCGCAGGATCTCCAGCCGGGCCAGCGTCCTCATCGCGCCGCCACCTCCTTCTCCTTCTCGGACGACTCCGTGATGGCCAGGAAGGCCTGCTCCAGGCCGAGCCCGGCGACCTCCAGGTGCCGGGGGTAGAGCCCGGCGGCGTAGACGGCGTGCACCGTCGCGTCGGCGTCCGTGGAGCGGATGCGCACCGTGCGGCCGGTGATCTCCACGTCCGTGACCCGCGGCAGTGCCCGCAGCGCGGACTCCTCCGGCGGGGTGTCCAGGTCGAAGACGATACGCCGGACCCCGGCCCGCGCCTTGATCTCGGCGGCGGTGCCGTCGGCCACCAGCCGGCCGCCCTGCAGGACGAGCACCCGGTCGGCGACGGCGTCCGCCTCCTCCAGGTAGTGGGTCGCGAAGAGCACCGTGCGGCCCTGCTTCACCTGGCCGCGCATGGCCTCCCAGAAGGCCTGCCGGGCGGAGACGTCCATGCCGGTGGTGGGCTCGTCGAGGATCAGCAGGTCGCTCGCGCCCGCCGTGGCCAGGGCGAAGCGCACGCGCTGCTCCTGGCCGCCGGAGAGCTTGTCGACCTTGCGGTCGGCGACGGACTCCAGTCCGGCGGCCGCCATCACCTCGGCGACGGGGTGGGCGCGCGGGTGCAGGTCGCAGGCGAGCCGTACGAGCTCGCGCACGGTGACCTCCTCCATGAGGCCGCCGCTCTGCAGCACGGCGCCGACCCGGCCCTCGGCGATCGCCCGGCGCGGGGTGGTGCCGAAGACCTCGACGGTGCCGGAGTCGGGGGTGCGCAGCCCCAGCAGCAGGTCCAGGGTGGTCGACTTGCCCGCGCCGTTGGGGCCCAGCAGGGCGACGGTCTCACCGGGGTGGAGGGTCAGGCTCAGGTCGTCGACGGCCCGGACCTGACCGAAGCTCTTGCTCACGTGCGTGAACACTGTTGCGGTCATGGCTGCAGCCTCGCCGACGGCGGGACCGGGGCGGCAGTGCCGGGCGTCCTGTCCCGCGGATGACAGATGTCATGGGTGTGGCCCCGGTACGGGTACCGGGGCCACAGCCGTCACACGTGGATCGGGCGACCGGGGGTCAGGAGCTGCCCTCGATGGTCACCGTCTTCTTGGCGGCGTCGGAGGTCTGCAGCGCGGGCAGCATCGCGGAGGCGACGTCCTCCGGGGTGACGGCGGTCTTGCTGCCGTCGCCGCGTTCGACCAGCACGCCGTCGAAGGCGCCGCCGTACAGGCCCTGGAGCACCTTGCGGTCGATGTACGGGGTCAGCTTGCCGTCCTGGTCCGGCACCATCGTGAGGATCTGCGACAGCGACTTCTGCGGGCTGAACGGGATCTCCGCGGCGCCCGCGCGGACGGTGACGAAGCCGGACATGGCCGTCTTCCCGAAGCCGTCGACGGCCTTGTCGAGCTCCTCCTGGGTCACCTTGGGCTCGACGGTGGTGGCCTTCAGGCTCACCGTGCCGGGCTTGCCGGTGGCGACCTGCGTGGAGTACGCGCCGATCACCGCGTCGATCGAGGCGGCCGCGTCCACGCCCTGGTGAGGCTTGCCGGGGACGGCGACGGCCTTGCCGTTCACGAACTTGACCATGCCCTCGGAGCCGGAGCCGCCGAGCCCCTGGGAGAGCTTCTCCAGCTGGGCGCGGAGCTTCTCGCTGTCCGTGGTCAGCACCGGGTCGGCCGCACGCGAGACGCCGAACAGCGAGCCGATGACGGTGACCGGGTTGTAGTCGCGGTGCGCCACGTTGCCGACGGTGGCGTCGGTGTCGAAGACGAGACCGGCGGCCGCGGGCTTGAGCGCCTTGCGCTCGTCGCCGATGGTGACGGTGAGCGGCGCGTTCTTGCGGGAGCCGAGCGCCTGGTCGAGGAGCGCGACGGCCTGGTCCTTGGTCTTGCCGCCGATCCCGACGCCGTAGACGGTCGTGCCGGCCGGCACGTCGGAGTGGTCCATCAGCAGTCCGGCGCCGTAGGCGATGCCGAGCACGCCGAGCACGCCGACGCCCACCAGTATGAGCTTGGAGCGGCCCTTGGCCTTGGGCTCCGCCGCGCTCTGGCGGGCGGGGGGCGCCGCCGGCTCGTCCTGCTCGAAGCGGTACATCTCGCCGCCGGCCGGGGCCGGCCGGGTGACCGACGGCCCCGCGGGGGGAACCGCCGGGATGCCGCTGACGACGGTGTCCCCGGACAGCCGCCCGGACGCGGAGGTCGGGAACGGCGTCGGGTACGGCGAGCGGCCGGTCGCGGGCCCCGCCGGGGGCACGCGCATCTCACCGGTGACCGGGCCCGCGGTGGGCCCGGACGGCGGCTGCTGCCCCGGGAAGGGCATACCGGCCCCGGGACCCGCGGGTCCCGCGCCGGGACCGCCGGGGAACGGGCGCTGCGGCGGAGCGGGGCGCCCCGGTCCGGCCGGACCACCGGGACCGACGGGGCCACCGGGGCCACCCGGAGCACCGGGTGCCACGGGGCCGGCGGGACCCACCGGCCCGCCGGGGCCACCCGGCGCCACGGGACCGCCGGGACCGCCGGGGCCGGCCGGGCCGACCGCGCCGTCGTTCAGGTACGGGATGCCACCGCGCCGGGGCCCGCCGGGGGCGGCACCCTGTCCGGGGACCGGACCGCGCTCCGGGGGGCCGGGCTGGGCGGGGATGTCGCCGCGCTGCATCGGCTGGGTGAGCTCGGGAGCGGAGAACTCCTGGGTCGCCTCGGGAGCGGCCGGCGAGGCCTTCCGCGGCGCGAACCAGTCGCTCGTCGGCTTCTCGCCCCTCGGCGCGGGAGCCGGCTCCGCGGCGGGCTCGGGCGAGGGCGCCGGGGCGCCCTGACCGGCCCCGGTGCCGCCGCCGGCGTTCCAGCCGGCGGGCGGGGCCGACTCGGCCGCGGGGGCGGCCGGTGCGGACCCGCCGGGTGCCTCGCCCTCCGCGCCGCCCTCGACGGGCGTACGGACGACGACCGGCGGGATCGGCCGGGACCCGGGGATGTTGATGCGCACCCGGGTCGTCAGTGTGGTCTCGGTCTTGGTCTCCTCCGCTGCGGGAGCATCGGCGGGCTCCCCGTTCGCAGCACCCTCGCGCGGGCCCTCCTGCGGATGCAGCGACGGAAACGGTCGGGTTCCGTACGGCGGGGTACCCGACGGGTACGCGGCTCCGCCCCGGCCCTGGGGGCCGGGGGACGGACGATCAGTTTCACGACTCAAAGCAGGCTCTCCCGGTTCGCTTCGCCACCCGTCACGGCCTTTCCGCGGGCGGCCCGGCGGCGCGCACCACCATACTGGGCACCGCGTCGGAGCCGCCTGCCCGCCGGATGGAGACCGCCCTGATCAAAGGGGTTTATGTGACGCCGGCCATCAAAACGGACGACGTTCGCTCCGTAACGGACGCAACGTGGCGCCTATGGTGCCTCAAGTGATCCACCGGCGGGAGGACGGGGTTGCACAAGCGTGGCCGACATCACGCCCGCCATCGCTCCGCCCAACAGGTAGACGTACGGGCTGATTCCGTTGGCGAACAGGAAATCACCCTCCGGGCGGGCGGAACTGAGCAGCATCACGGTGATCAGCCACAGCGCCGCCGGCACCACGGCGCCCAGCCGCGTTCCGGTGAGCCTGGCACCGCCGTGGAAGAGCGCCGCGCTCCCGGCGAGCGCCAGCAGCAACCCGCCCGGGAACCAGGCCGCCTGGACCAGCGACCCCGCGACGCCGACCAGGGCGCCCAGGACCGCGAGCACGGGGTAGGCCGCGCGCCTCATGCCCCGGTCCCCGCGAACAGGTCGTCCTCCAGGTCCCCGGCCGGCTCGGGGACGCCCTTGACCAGGCGGTAGAACTCGGCGCCGAACAGGGGCTGTCCGAGGTCGTTGGAGAGCGCGAAGAACGGGCCGTCGACCGCGATCTGGGTGACGTGGGCCTTCATCGCCGCGGCCTTCCGCTCGGCGTAGCGGGCCTCCACGTCGATGGCGGCGGCCACCTGGTCGTCGTCGACCAGGCCCGGTACGTCGTCGGCGGTCGCGATGCCCTCGAAGGGGATCTGCCCGCCCGCCGCGTGCAGCCGGGCGAAGCCCTCCTCGACCACGCGGCGCGGGATGCAGTTCCAGTAGACCTTGGCGATGGCGTGCGGGGCGCCGAGGTCGCGCCGGTAGGCCGGCTCCGCGGCCAGTTCCGCGGCGCGCATGGCGACCCGGTGCGCCTTGATGTGGTCGGGGTGGCCGTAGCCGCCGTCGGGGTCGTAGGCGACCAGGACCTGCGGACGGACCTCGCGGATCACCTCCACGAGGTACGAGGCCGCGAGGTCGAGGTCCGCCTGCCAGAAGCTGTCGGGCCGGTCGTTCTGCGGCACGCCCATCATCCCGGAGTCCCGGAAGCGGCCGGGGCCGCCCAGGAAACGGTGGTCGGTGACGCCGAGCTGGACCATGGCGTCGGCGAGTTCGCCGGTCCGGTGCGCGCCGAGGGTGTCGTCGCGATCCGGTGCCAGGTGGGCCAGCTCGGGCGGGATGACCTCGCCCTCCTCACCGAGGGTGCACGTCACCAGGGTGACGTGCGCGCCCTCGGCGGCGTACTTGGCCATGGTGGCGCCGTTGTTGATCGACTCGTCGTCGGGGTGCGCGTGGACGAGCAGCAGTCGCCGGGCGGGCAGTGCGGTCATGAGAAGAGCCTAGGGCAGGCCCTGGGGCTGTCCCGGGGTGAGCCACGGGCTCAGAACTTGAAGTCCCCGATCATGCCCGCGACATTGCTGGTGAGGTCCCGGATCGTCGGCGCGATGGAGGAACTCGCCAGGTAGAACCCGAGCAGTACGCAGACCACCGCATGCCCCGCTTTCAAACCGGCCTTCCTGACCAGCAGGAAGACGACGATCAGCAGCAGCAGCACCGCCGAAATCGAAAGTGCCACAGCGGCTCACCTCCAGGGCCTCGTGGTCCGACAGCAGTTGCCAACCGTTTGTTACCCACTCTCGGCAGTGGATCATAACTTTGTGGCGCACCGCATAGCTCGTCGCACGGGAGCACGCGGGGGCGCATGGCCGGATCTCGCGGTTGGCGTGCGCGGGGCTCGGCCGGCGGGCGGGTGACACACTCCCCCCATGACGCAAGCGCTCTCGTTCCCGCGGCAGTACGCCCGCACGCAGCGGTTCTCGCTCGGCGCCCCGCGCGCCTTCACCGTGTCGCCGGACGGCGACCGGGTCGTCTTCCTGCGCTCCCGCTCCGGCACCGACCGCTCGCACCTGCTGTGGGTGCTGGACCCGGAGTCCGGCGCCGAGCGGGTCGCGGCGGACCCCGAGGTGCTGCTGTCCGGCGCGGCGGAGGAGCTGTCGCCGCAGGAGAGGGCGCGCCGGGAGCGCAGCCGGGAGGGCTCGGCCGGAATCGTCGGCTATGCGACCGACGACGCCGTGGAACTGGCCGCGTTCGCCTTGTCCGGGCGGCTGTTCACGGCGGAGCTGCGGGCGGGCACCGCCCGGGAGATCGCCGTGCCGGGTCCGGTGGTGGACCCGCGTCCGTCGCCGGACGGCCGCCTGGTGGCCTACGTGGCGGACGGCGCGCTGCGCGTGGTGGCCGCCGACGGCGGCGGGGACAGGGTGCTGGCCGGACCGGAGGGACCGGACGTCACCTACGGTCTGGCCGAGTTCATCGCCGCCGAGGAGATGTCCCGCAGCCGCGGCTACTGGTGGTCCCCGGACGGCACCGGTGTGCTGGCGGCCCGGGTGGACGCGTCGCCGGTCCGCCACTGGTGGATCGCCGACCCCGCGAACCCGGGCCAGGCTCCGGCCGAGGTGGCCTACCCGGCGGCGGGCACGCCGAACGCCGAGGTCACGCTGGTGCTGCTGACGCTGGACGGCACGGCCACCGCGGTGGAGTGGGACCGCGAACGCTACCCGTACCTGGCGCAGGTGCACTGGTCGGCGGCGGGCCCGCCGCTGCTGCTCGTCCAGACCCGCGACCAGCGCGAGCAGCTGTACCTGACGGTGGACACCGCCACCGGCGGCACCCGGGAGGTGCACCGGGACCGCGATGGAATCTGGCTTGATCTTTTCGCCGGGGTGCCCGCGTGGATGTCCGGCGAGCGCCTGGTCCGGATCTCCGACGAGAACGGCTCGCGGTCGCTGTTCGTCGGCGAACAGCCGTGGACGGGACCGGAGTTGCACGTACGTGCGATGCTCGGCAGGGATGGCGACGGCATCCTGCTGTCGGCCTCCGCGGGGCACGGCGCCAAGGACCCGGAGACCGGCGAGATCCATGTGTACCGGGCCGACGGGGGGCCGGGCGGACCGGTCCGGCTGAGCGATGCGCCGGGCGTGCACTCGGCGGTGCGCGCCGGGGCCGTCACGGTGCTGTCGTCCGCGTCGCTGGAGTCGGCGGCCACGGCCGTACGGGTGCTGCGGGACGGCGAGCGGGTGGCGGAGATCGCCTCCCACTCCGAGACCCCGGTCCTCACCGCGCGCCCGGCGCTGGTCGCCGCCGGCGAGCGCGGCGTCCCGGCGGCGGTGCTGCTCCCCTCGGGGCACCGGGAGGGCGACGGGCCGCTGCCGGTGCTGATGGACCCCTACGGCGGGCCGCACGGCCAGATGGTGGTGAGCGCCCAGCGCGGCTATCTGCAGGCGCAGTGGCTGGCCGACCAGGGCTTCGCGGTGGTCGTCGCGGACGGCCGGGGCACCCCCGGTCACTCCCCCGCCTGGGAGAAGGCGATCGCCGGCGACTTCGCGGGCGTCACGCTCGACGACCAGGTCCACGCGCTGCACGCGCTGGCCGGCCACTACCCCCTGGACCTCACCCGGGTGGGCATCCGCGGCTGGTCCTACGGCGGCTACCTGGCGGCGCTCGCGGTGCTGCGCCGCCCGGACGTCTTCCACGCCGCGGTGGCGGGCGCCCCGGTCACCGACTGGCGGCTGTACGACACGCACTACACCGAGCGCTACCTCGGGCACCCCGAGGAGGAGCCGGCGGTGTACGCCGCCAACTCGCTGGTCACCGACGCCGGTCTGAGCGACCCGGCGGACGAGGTCCGGCCGCTGATGATCATCCACGGCCTCGCCGACGACAACGTGGTGGCCGCCCACACCCTGCGGCTGTCCTCCGCGCTGCTGGCCGCCGGCCGCCCGCACGAGGTGCTGCCGCTGTCCGGGGTCACGCACATGACGCCGCAGGAGGAGGTCGCCGAGAACCTGCTCCTGCTCCAGGTCGCGTTCCTCAAGCGCTCCCTGGGCGTCTCGCGGGGTTAGGCCCCGGAAAGGGCCCGCCCTAGGGCGGGTCCTGCAGGTACGCCGCCCGCGCCTCGGAGGCGGGGCCGGGCGGCGGCGGCTGCCCGTAGGAGCCGAAGACGGGGAGGACGGCGGTCTGCTCGTACAGCGGCATGGACAGGTTGTCGGCGGCCGCCGGGATCTCCGCCTCCACATACGGGTCGCCGCCGGGCACGCCCACCGCCGCCAGATCGCCGGGGACGAGCAGCAGCGTCACCACCAGGGCGGCGCCCACCGCGAAGGCGGCGGCGAAGTCGTCGGCGCCCGGGGCGTCGATCCGGGAGGTGCCGATCACCGGGACCGCGGTCACGGTCGCCAGCGCGGCCACGGAGATGCCCAGCGCACGGGCGAACGGGGCCCGCGCGAACGCGGCGAGGCCAGCGGCCGCGGCCAGCCCGGCGGTCGCCCAGACCAGCCACTCGTAGGGCGCCCCCAGTTGGGAGTCGACCAGGTAGCCGCCCTTGGCGGTCCGCCAGAAGAAGCCCGGCGGCAGCGGCGCCCGCGGGTCGGACCGCCGGGAGAACTCCAGGACGCCGGCGATGAGCGCGACCACCAGCAGCAGCATCCCGGCCAGCACCCCCGCCGCGGGCCGCGGCGGGGCGGGCGCGTCCTCGCCGGTGCGCCGTACGACGAGGAGCAGCACGAGGGCGCCGGCGATCTGCGCGCCCGCGGTCAGCAGCAGCGCCCCCTGCAGCCCGGGCGGGCCGCCGCCCGCGGAGGGGGCCAGGAGGTACACCGTGGGGGTGCGCAGCGCGAGGGTGACCACCGCGGCCGCCCCGAGGACCCCGACGCCGCCGGGCTTGAGGGACGCGACCGCGGCGGCCACGTAGAGCCCGAGGAGCAGCAGGTCCACGGTCGAGGTCACCAGCGGCGCCCCGCCGACCGGCACCACGAGTCCCGCCCACACCCTGACGGCGCCCTCCGCCCGGAACTGCACGAGGTCCTGGCCCAGCCAGACCGCCTCGGCGGCCCCCAGGGCCGCGCAGACCGTTCCTCCGAGCCGATACGCCTGCCGCATGGCCACCTCCCCGGCCCTTCCGGCAGCACTGTCGTTTGGCCTTCCCAGGGGATACGCAGCGGACCGCCCCACCGTTCACCGCGGACGCACGGCGGCCGGCCGGGGTGATGCGCGATCACCCCGGCCGGCCCACGGCACCCGCACGGCCGTACGCTGCTCAGCGTGGCACGTCCGTATATCGGTGATGCGTCGGTCAAGTTGCCTGCGTGTAAAAGAGTTTCATCCTGAATCCTCCGCATTCGCCGACGGAATGCGGAAGGTGTCAAGCACGCGTTCACGACAGTATCCAAAACCTTGCCCCAAGATAACGGCGATCTTCTCCTCGGATCGCTTCACCCCCTTGACTGGCCGCCAAATCCATTGCCCAATACCGGCTAGCTAGCCACGGGCGTTCACAGGCGCCACCAAAACTCTTTGGTGCGGGGGCAGATGAGCATGTCCAGTCCGAGCACGGCCGCGAAGGGGCCGGAACCCGTTCCGGCAGAGGCGCCCGCCCATGTCGAGGGCACCGGGCAGCAGCCCCCGGAACTCGTCGGGCGCTCCCCCGGCCGGCTCGCCTGGCTGCGCTTCCGGCGCGACCGCACGGGCATGATCTGCGCCGGCGTCGTCATCTTCTACCTGGTCGTGGCGCTGGCCGCGCCGCTGATCTCCAAGGTGTACGGGAAGAACCCGTACGAGCTGTACGGCCAGGACCTCGGGCTGCTGAACAGCTACGGGATCCCGCTCAAGCCCAACGGCGGCATCGACGGCGACTTCTGGTTCGGGCTCGAACCCCAGCTCGGCCGGGACGTGTTCACCCTGCTGATCTACGGGATCCGCACCTCGCTGGGCATCGCCCTCGCCGTGACCACGGTCTCCGTCGTCGTCGGCGTGCTGATCGGGCTCGTCCAGGGCTATCTCGGCGGGCGCAGCGACTACTTCCTGGGCCGGTTCTCGGACCTGATGCTCTCCTTCCCGCAGCAGTTGTTCTTCATCGCCTTCACCCCGGTGATCGTGGCGCTCTTCGTCTCCCCGCGCGACGAGGAACCGACCTATGTGCGCATCGCGGCGCTGGTCATCGTCCAGTTCGTGCTCGGCTGGATGAGTGTGGGACGGCTGGTCCGGGCCCAGGTGCTGAGCCTGCGCGAACGCGAGTTCATCGAGGCCGCGCGGATCAGCGGCGCCTCGTCGGGGCGGATCATCCGCAAGGAACTGCTGCCCAACATCTGGTCCACGATCCTCGTCCAGTCGACCCTGCTGCTCCCGGTGAACGTCACCGCCGAGGCGGGCCTTTCCTATCTCGGCGTCGGAATCCTGCCGCCCACCCCGGACTGGGGACTGATGTTCCAGCAGGCCGCGGCGTACTACGAATCCGACGTCACGTTCATGTTCTTCCCCGGCATCGCCATGGTGATCTTCGTGGTCGCCTTCAACCTGCTCGGGGACTCGGTCCGGGACGCACTCGATCCCAAGACCGTGCGCTAGGTGTCCAGGCCGCCGCGCCTGGCCCCTGTGGGGGGAGACCGGGCACGTCGGTATCCGCAGTTCGGTTCACTGACAGGCAGGGATCAATGAGAATTCGCAAGGCGCGTCATGCCTCCGCGTTCCTGGCGTTGGGAGCTCTGACACTGTCCGCCGCGTGCAGCAGCGGTGGCGGCGGGGGGACGGGCACCGGCGGCGGCGAGGGCAAGCAGGCCACCGTGCAGAACTTCGGCATCGGCACGGCCGCCGACTCCAAGGGCCCCGCCCCGGAGGTCCCGGGCGCCGCGAAGGGCGGCACGGCGTACGACCTCGACCAGGCGGGCTTCGACTACCTGGACCCCGGCCAGCAGTACGTCAGTGACCAGTTGTCGGTCCAGCTGCTCTACAACCGCTCGCTGACCGGCTACAAGATCGACGCCAAGACCGGGAAGACGATCCTGGTGGGCGACCTCGCCACCGACACCGGCAAGTCCTCCGACGGCGCGAAGACCTGGACCTACACCCTCAAGGACGGCCTGAAGTTCGAGGACGGCTCCCCGGTCACCTCCAAGGACGTCAAGTACGGCATCGAGCGGCTGTTCGCCGACTACCAGACGCAGGGCCCGCAGTACATCCAGAAGTGGCTCTACGGCGCCGACTACCGCAAGGCCTACACCGGCCCGTACGAGGGCAAGGAGATCCCGGCCGACAAGATCGACACGCCGGACGACAAGACCATCGTCTTCCACTTCCAGGAGGCGCACGCCGACGCGCCCTACGCGGCGGCGATGCCGAACATCTCGCCGGTGCCGAAGGCCAAGGACGACAAGCAGAAGTACAACAACCACCCGGTCGCGACCGGCCCGTACAAGATCGCCAGCTACAAGCCGGGCAAGGAGCTGGTCTTCGAGCGCAACACCAACTGGGACCCGAAGACCGACCCGATCCGCAACGCCTACCCGGACAGCTGGAACTTCCAGCTGGGTATCGCCGAGCCCGGCCTGACCAACCGGCTCGCCGCCGAGGACGGCAACGACAAGTACGCGGTGAACCTCTCCGGTTCCTCCGACCCGTCGAAGATGCAGACGCTGACGACGGACGCGCAGTACAAGTCGCGGACGGTGAACCAGTACCAGCCGTACGTCGAGGTCATCAACATCAACACCAAGCGGATCACCGACCCGAAGATCCGCCAGGCGATCATGTACGCCTTCCCGATGACCCAGGTCCAGCAGGCCTTCGGCGGCGGCGCGCAGGGCGAGCTCGGCACCACCCTGCTCAGCCCGACGGTGGCCGGCTGGAAGAAGTACGACCCCTTCGGCAAGCTCGACAAGCCCACCGGCGACATCGAGAAGGCCAAGGAACTGCTGAAGGAGGCCGGGGTCACCGGCAAGATCAAGCTCTCCTACGCCTACGCCAACACCCCGCGCTGGCAGAACGTGTCGCTGACCCTGGAGAAGGCCCTGGAGAAGGCCGGCTTCGACGTCCAGCGCAAGGCCATCGACCCGACCTCGTACTACACGGTCGTCGGCAAGCTCGACACCCCGTACGACATCTACCGCACCGGCTGGGGCGCGGACTGGCCCAGCGCCTCGACCGTGGTCCCGCCGACCATGGACGGCCGCAACCTCGCCGACGGCACCAACAACTACTCGTTCCTCAACGACGAGCACGTCAACTCCGAGATCGACCGGATCCTGGCGGTCACGGACATCAAGAAGCAGAACGACGAGTGGCGGACCCTGTCGGAGTACGTGCTGAAGAACGACACGTCGCAGATCCCGTTCATCTTCGACAAGTACTTCAACATCCACGGCTCGGGCCTCGGCGGCGTCACCTACAACGAGGTCTACGGGACCATCAACCCGAACACGATCTTCGTCAAGCAGTAGCCACACCGCACCCGCGCCGGTCCCGGCCTCTCCCCGGGCCGGGACCGGCGCCCCGACGGAACCGACGGAGCCTGACCCATGCTGCGTTTCCTGGTACGCCGTGTGCTGGGCGCGCTGGTCATCCTGCTGCTGATCAGCGCCATCACGTACTTCCTCTTCTTCTTCCTGCCGTCCGACCCGGCGCTGCTGTCCTGCGGCAAGAACTGCAGCCCGCAGAACGTCGCCCTGATCCGCAAGAACCTCGGTCTGGACCTGCCGATCTGGACCCAGTACTGGCACTTCATGGTCGGCATCTTCGCCGGCCGGGACATGCCCATCGGCCACTGCCCGGCGCCGTGCTTCGGCTACTCCTTCGCCGACCAGCAACTCGTCTGGGACACCATCGCCGACCGCTACCCGACCACGCTGTCGCTGGCGATCGGCGGCGCCACCGTCTTCCTGTGTGTCGGCGTCGGTCTCGGCCTCGTCTCCGCCTGGCAGCAGGGCAGGGCCTTCGACCGCATCGCCAGCGGCGTCTCGCTGGTCGGCAACTCCGTGCAGATCTACTTCCTCGGCCCCATCGCCATCGGCCTGTTCGCCTCCAGCTGGCACGTGCTGGACCGCGGACACGACCCCGACTGGTCGCACGACCCATGGGGCTCGGTGCAGGGGCTGATCCTGCCCTGCATGGTGCTCTCGGTGATCTTCTGGTCCAACTACAGCCGGCAGACCCGCTCGCTGATGGTGGAGCAGATGTCCGAGGACCACATCCGGGCCGCGCGCGCCAAGGGCATGTCCTCCCGCTACGTGTTCCTGCGGTACGCGCTGCGCGGCGCCGCCGCGTCCATCATCACCATCTTCGGCATCGACCTGAGCGCCGTCCTCGGCGGCGCGATCATCACCGAGGTCACCTTCGGACTGCACGGCCTCGGCCTGCTCTCCGTGCAGGCGGTGCTCCGCAGCGACCTGCCGCTGGAGATGGCCGTGATGCTGATCGGCGCCACGATCATCGTCGTCTGCAACATCGTCGTCGACGCCGCCTACGCCCTCATCGACCCGCGGATCAGGCTGTCGTGAGCCGGGACGCCTGCCGGCACGCAGAGGAGAAGCACCGTTGAGCATCCTCACCAAGACCGAGGCGGGGCCGCCCGGGCCCGGGGACCCCGCGCCGTCCGGGCCGTTCCTGTCGGTCCGCGACCTGTACGTGCAGTTCGCCACCGAGGACGGCGTGGTCAAGGCCGTCGACGGGCTCTCCTTCGACCTGGAGCGGGGCAGGACCCTGGGCATCGTCGGCGAGTCCGGCTCGGGCAAGTCGGTCACCAACCTGGCCGTCCTCGGTCTGCACAACCCGCGCAACACCACCATCCGCGGTGAGATCGTGCTGGACGGGCAGGAGCTGACGGGCGCCTCCGAGCGGACCCTGGAGCGGCTGCGCGGCCGGAAGATGGCGATGATCTTCCAGGACTCGCTCACCGCGCTCTCCCCGTACTACACGGTCGGCCGGCAGATCGCCGAGCCGTACATGAAGCACATGGGCGCCTCGCGGAAGGCCGCCCGGGAGCGGGCGATCGAGATGCTGGCCCGGGTGGGCATCCCGCAGCCGCGGCTGCGGGTGGACGACTTCCCGCACCAGTTCTCCGGGGGCATGCGGCAGCGCGCGATGATCGCGATGGCGCTGGTCTGCGACCCGGCGCTGGTCATCGCGGACGAGCCGACGACGGCCCTGGACGTCACCGTGCAGGCCCAGATCCTCGACCTGCTCAAGGACCTGCAGCGGGAGACCGGCACGGCGATCGTCATCATCACCCACGACCTGGGGGTGGTCGCGAACACGGCGGACGACGTGATGGTGATGTACGCGGGGCGCTGCGTGGAGCGCGGCACCGTGCGCGAGATCCTGAAGTCGCCCGAACACCCCTACTCCTGGGGCCTGCTGGCCTCCATCCCACGGCTGTCGGCACCGGTGGACCTGCCCCTGTCCCCGATCCCCGGCGCCCCGCCCAGCCTGCTCAACCCGCCCTCCGGGTGCCCCTTCCACCCGCGCTGCGCCTTCGCCGAGGAGGTGGGCGGCGGGCGCTGCGCGACCGTGCGGCCCGGCATACCCGAGGACGAACGGCGCGGCTTCGCCTGCCATCTGGGCCGGGAACGGAAACGGGAGATCTTCACCGGGCAGATCCAGCCGCGGCTGGGCGGAGGTGCGCGGTGAGCGTCCCGCAGCAGGACCACGCGCCGAGGGAGACCATGAACCCGCTGCTCGAAGTGACCGGCCTGCGCAAGTACTTCCCCGTGCGGGGCGGCTTCCTGGTCAAGCGCCATGTGGCGGACGTACGGGCGGTCGACGGCATCGACTTCACCATCGCCGAGGGCGAGAGCCTCGGTCTGGTCGGCGAGTCGGGCTGCGGCAAGTCCACCACCGGGCGCCTGGTGACCAGGCTGCTGGAGCCCAGTGCGGGACGGATCGCCTACCGGGGCCGGGACATCACCCACTCCACGCGCAAGGAGCTGGCCCCGATCCGCTCCGAGATCCAGATGATCTTCCAGGATCCGTACGCCTCGCTGAACCCGCGGCAGACCGTCGGGCACATCGTGTCGGCACCGCTGGAGATCAACGGGATCAATCCGCCGGGCGGCCGCGAGAAGCGGGTCCGCGAGCTGCTGGAGACCGTGGGCCTCAACCCCGAGCACTACAACCGCTTCCCGCACGAGTTCTCCGGCGGCCAGCGGCAGCGCATCGGGGTGGCCAGGGCGCTGGCGCTGGAGCCCAAGCTCATCGTGGCGGACGAGCCGGTCTCGGCGCTGGACGTGTCGATCCAGGCCCAGGTGGTCAACCTGCTGCAGCGCCTGCAGCGGGAACTGGGGATCGCCTTCCTCTTCATCGCCCACGACCTCGCGGTGGTACGGCACTTCTCGCAGCGCGTGGCCGTGATGTACCTCGGGCGGATCGTCGAGGTCGGCGAGCGCCGGGACATCTACGAGCGGCCCCGCCACCCGTACACCCACGCGCTGCTGTCCGCCTCCCCCGAGCCGGACCCGGACGACCGGAACGCGACCGAGAGGATCCGCCTCGCCGGCGACGTGCCCTCGCCCGTGTCGCCGCCGTCCGGCTGCCGCTTCCGTACGCGCTGCTGGAAGGCGCAGGACAGGTGCGCGGCCGAGGAGCCGCCCCTGGTCCGCCTGGAGGGGAACCGGGAGGGGCACCTGAGCGCGTGCCACTTCCCCGAGGAGCCGACGACCGCGGCGCGGGGCGAGGACATCGTCCTCGACCCCGCACTGGCCGCGCTCGAGGAGACGACCGCCGACAAGACCCTTTGACCCGGGCCGACAGACGTCTCCGTTCGGACCCCGGCCCGCGCCCACACCCCTGCACCACCGGGCGCGGGCCGTGCCCTGTTGTGGCTCGGTTCGCCTCCGGGGCGCCCTCGGCGCCTTCGGCTCACTCGCCCCCGGCCTCGGGCGGCACCACCGTCTTCTCCTCTGCGAAGTGGCAGGCGCTGTCGTGCGCCGCCGGGGAGTCCACGTCGCGGAAGACCGCGGGCACGGCCAGTGCCGGCACCTCCAGGGTGCAGCGTTCCCGGGCCTTCCAGCAGCGGGTGCGGAAGCGGCAGCCCGACGGCGGATCGGCGGGCGAGGGGACGTCACCGGTGAGGATGATGCGCTCGCGGTGCTCGCGCGCGTCCGGGTCCGGCACCGGCACGGCCGACAGCAGCGCCTGGGTGTACGGGTGGGTGGGGTGCTCGTAGATCTGGGTGTCGTCGCCGGTCTCGACGATCCGCCCGAGGTACATCACCGCCACCCGGTCGGAGATGTGCCGGACGATGGACAGGTCGTGCGCGATGAAGACGTAGGAGAGGTCGAACTCGTCCTGCAGCCTCTCCATCAGGTTGACGACCTGCGCCTGCACCGAGACGTCCAGCGCCGAGACCGGCTCGTCGGCGACGATGACCTCGGGGCGCAGCGCCAGGCCGCGGGCGATGCCGATGCGCTGCCGCTGGCCGCCGGAGAACTGGTGCGGATAGCGGTTGAGGTGCTCGGGGTTGAGGCCGACGACGTCCAGCAGTTCGCGCACCCGGCGGCGCCGGTCGCCCTTGGGCGCGACGTCCGGATGGATCTCGTAGGGCTCGCCGACGATGTCGCCGACCGTCATCCGCGGGTTCAGCGAGGTGTACGGGTCCTGGAACACCATCTGGATGTTCCGGCGCACGGCCTTCAGCGCCCGGCCCGACAGCTTGGTGATGTCCTCGCCCTTGTAGAGGATCTGGCCCTTGGTGGCCCGCTCCAGGTGCACCAGCAGCCGGGCCACGGTGGACTTGCCGCAGCCGGACTCGCCGACGACGCCCAGGGTCTCGCCGCGGTACAGGTCGAGGTCCACGCCGTCGACCGCCTTCACGGCGCCGACCTGCCGCTTGAACAGGATCCCCTGGGTGAGCGGGAAGTGCTTGTACAACCCGCGTACCTGGAGCACGGGCTCACCGCTGGTGCTCACCGAGGCACTCCCTCCAGAAGTGGCAGGCGCTGCCCCGCCGGGCGCTGATCCGGTACAGCTCCGGCTCGTCGGTGGCGCACACGTCGCGGGCCAGCGGGCAGCGCGGATGGAAGGCGCAACCGGTGGGGATGTTCAGCAGGTTCGGGGGCAGGCCCTTGATCGCGTAGAGCTCCCGGCCCTTCTGGTCCAGGCGCGGGATCGACTCCAGCAGGCCCTTGGTGTACGGGTGCGCCGGGCGCTTGTAGATCTCGTGCACGGGCGCGGTCTCCACGATGCGCCCGGCGTACATCACCGCGATGTGGTCCGCGACGTCGGCGACCACGCCGAGGTCGTGGGTGATCAGGATCAGGCCCATGCCGTACTCGCGCTGCAGCTCCGCGAGGAGCTCCATGACCTGCGCCTGCACGGTGACGTCGAGTGCGGTGGTCGGCTCGTCGGCGATGATCAGCTCGGGCTCCAGGGCGAGCGCCATCGCGATCATGACGCGCTGGCGCATGCCACCGGAGAACTGGTGCGGATACTGCCCGACGCGATCGCGCGCCGCGGGGATGCGCACCCGGTCCATCAGCTCCACGGCCCTGGCCCGGGCGTCCTTGCGGGACATCCCCCGGTGCACCCGGAACATCTCGCCGAGTTGCTCGCCCACGGTCAGCACCGGGTTGAGGGCGGACAGCGCGTCCTGGAAGATCATCGCCATCCTGGCGCCGCGCACCCTGCGGCGCTCCTCGGCGCCCATGGTGAGCAGGTCCTCGCCGCGGAAGAGGATCTCGCCTCGGGTGACGAACCCGGGCGGCGAGTCGAGGATGCCCATGACGGCCTGCGCGGTCACCGACTTGCCGGAGCCGGACTCGCCGAGCACGGCGAGCGTCTGGCGGGGGCGCACCGCGTAGGAGACCCCGTTGACGGCCCGGGCGACGCCGTCCCGGGTGCGGAACTCCACGTGCAGATCGCGTACGTCGAGCAGGGGCGGCTCGTCCTGGGCCGCGGTGGCCGTCGCTCCTTCGTCCATCAGCGCAGCTTGGGGTCGAGGGCGTCGCGCACCGCGTCACCGAGCATGATGAAGGCCAGCACCGTCACGCTCAGCGCGCCGGCCGGCCAGAGCAGCATGTGCGGGGCGTTGCGGATCTGGGTGGAGGCCTGGGAGATGTCGATGCCCCAGGAGACGGTGGGCGGTTTCAGCCCGACACCGAGGTACGACAGGGTGGCCTCCAGGGAGATGTACGTGCCGAGCGCGATGGTCGCGACGACGATGACGGGCGCGACGGCGTTGGGCGCGATGTGCCGCAGCAGCACCCGGGTGTTGCCGGCGCCGAGGGCGCGGGCGGCCTGGACGTAGTCGTTCTGCTTGGCGGTGATCACCGAGCCGCGGGCGATGCGGCCGATCTGCGGCCAGCCGAGCAGCACGATGAAGCCCACCACCGGCCAGACGGTGGTGCTGGTGACCACGGACAGGAAGACCAGTCCGCCGAGGACGATCGGGATGCCGAAGAAGATGTCGCTCACCCGTGAGAGCACCGCGTCCGCCCAGCTCCCGTGGTAGCCGGCGAGGCCGCCGAGCAGCGCGCCGAGCAGGGCGGCGCCGACGGTGGCGCAGACGCCGACGGTCACCGAGGCGCGCGCCCCGTGGACGACCCGGGTGTAGACGTCGCACCCCTGGGTGTCGAAGCCGAAGGGGTGGCCGGGCGCGGAGCCCTGCTGGGAGTTGTCCAGGTTGCAGCTGAGCGGGTTGCCGGGGGCGATGAGCCGCGGCCAGACGGAGATGACGACGAGGAAGAGGATGACCAGCGCGGCGATCACGAAGACCGGGTTGCGCCGCAGGTCCCGCCAGGCGTCCGACCACAGGCTGTGCGGCCGGTCCGCGCCGGGCCGGTCCGCGGGGACGGCCGGTGCCCTGCCGGGGCCGGGCGCCCGTTCCAGGCTGCGTGCCTCGTCCTGGCCGAGTCCCATGGCGGCCCCCGTCCCGCCGGCCGGCTCCACGGCCTCGTCGGGGTGGTTGCGCGGCTCAGGCATAGCGGATCCTCGGGTCGAGGACGGCGTAGAGGAGGTCGACCAGCAGGTTCGCCAGGAGGAAGACGATGACCAGGATGGTCACGAAGCCCACCACGGTGGCCGAGTCCAGCCGGAGGATGCCCTGGTAGAGCTGGTAGCCCACGCCGTGGATGTTGAAGATGCGCTCGGTGACGATGGCCCCTCCCATCAGCGCCCCGATGTCGGTGCCGATGAAGGTGACCACCGGGATGAGCGAGTTGCGCAGCAGATGACGGGTGATCACCCGGCGGCGCGGCAGGCCCTTGGCGACGGCGGTCCTGACGTAGTCGGCGCGGATGTTCTCCACGACGGAGGTGCGGCTGAGCCGGGTGACGTAGGCGAGCGAGGTCAGGGCCAGCACGAGCGCCGGCACGATCAGTTCGTCGAACCGGGCCTCGGAGGAGACCGAGGGCGCGATGAGGTTCCACTTGACGCCGAGCAGGTACTGCAGCACGTAGCCGGTGACGAAGGTCGGCACGGAGATGACCAGGAGGGTGCCGAGCAGCGTCGCGGTGTCCGCGGGACGGCCGCGGCGCAGCCCGGTGAGCACACCGAGGGTGATGCCGATGACGATCTCGAAGAGGATGGCGAGGACCGTCAGCCGCAGCGTGACGGGCAGGGCGGAGGCCAGCAGCTCGGTGACCGGCCGGCCGTTCCAGGCGACCCCGAAGTCGCCCCGGAAGATCTGCCCCATGTAGCGCAGGTACTGCTGCCACAGCGGGTGGTCCAGGTACAGGTCGTGGCGGATCTGCGCGGCCGTGGCGGGGTCGCAGGCGCGGTCCCCGCAGCGGGCCTGGACCGGGTCGCCGAGCGCGTACACCATGACGAAGATCAGCACGGTGGTGCCGGCGAAGACCGGGATCATCTGCAGCAGACGGCGGATGACGTACCGTCCCATGGGCGTCAGCCGACCTTGATCTGGTTGAAGACGGGGACGCTGAACGGGTTGAGGGCGACGCCCGAGAGCCGCTGCGACCAGCCCGCGCTGCCGTTCTGGTACCACAGGGCGATCGCCGGGACCTGCTGCGGCAGGATCCGCTCGGCCTCCTTGAAGGTGTCGACGGCCTTGGCGCGGTCGCTCTCGGCGTTCGCCCGGTCGATCAGCCGGTCGAAGCGGGGGTCGCTGAAATGGGCGTCGTTGGAGGAGGCGCCGGTGTAGTACAGCGGCTGCAGGAAGTTCTGGATCAGCGGGTAGTCCATCTGCCAGCCGGCCCGGAACGGGTTCTTCATCTGCCGGCCCACGATCTGGTTGCGGAAGTCGGCGAAGGTGCCGACGGGGTCGCCGACGCAGGCGTCGTCCTTGCCCAGCGCGTTGTTGATGCTGTTGCAGACCGCGTCGACCCAGTCCCGGTGGGAGCCGCTGTCCGCGTTGTACGTGATCCTCATGGTGCCGCCGGGCAGGCCGCCGCCCTCCTTGACCAGCTGCCTGGCCCGGGCGGGGTCGTACTCGCAGACCCGGCCGCAGAGCGTGTCGTCGAAGCCGCCCTCCGCGCCGAGCACGGGTGAGGTCCAGTCCCGTGCCGGGATGCGGGTGTTCTGGAAGATCTTCCGGGTGATCTGCTTGCGGTTGATCGCCATGGAGATGCCCTGGCGGAGCTTCTCGGAGTCCTCGCCCGACCAGGCCTTGTCGTAGAGCGGGAAGGCGAGGGTCTGGATGATGCCGGCCGGCGTGTTGAGGTAGCGGCCGTCCAGGTCGGCCCGCACGTTCTTCAACTGGGCGGCGGGGACGTCGTCGACCAGGTCGAGGTTGCCGGCCTGCAGGTCGGTGTAGGCGGTGTTGTTGTCCGTGTAGACCTTGAGGTCCACGCCTCCGTTGACGGCCGCGTCGCCGCCCTTGTACCCGTCCCAGGCGCGCAACTGCATGCCCTGGCCCTTGGTGTAGGACTCGACGCGGTACGGGCCGTTGCCGACGGGCTTCCTCAGCCAGGCGGCGTGGTCCGTGAAGAAGACCCGCGGCAGGGGCATGAAGGCGGCGTAGCCGAGGGTGTCGGGCCAGGTGGAGAACTTCTGGTTGAGTTCGACGGTGAAGTTCAGGTCGTCCTGCCTGGTCAGGCCGGAGAGCTTTTGGGCGGCCGGCTTCCCGGACTCCGGATGGACCTTGTCGTAGCCCTCGACGTACCGGAAGAAGGACGCGTTGATCTGCTTGTTCGTCACGAGCGCCGCGTAGTTCCAGGCGTCGATGAACGAAGCGGAGGTGACCTTCTCGCCGTTGCCGAAGGTCCAGCCGTCCTTGAGCCTGATCCTGAACGTCCGCTGGTCCGTGGTCTCGATCGAGTCGGCGAGGACGTTCTCCGCGGCCGCCGTCCTCGGGTCGTACTTCTTCAGACCGCGGAAGATCATGTCCAGCACCTTGCCGCCCTGCACCTCATTGGTGTTGGCGGGCTCCAGCGGATTCTGCGGATCGGTCCACGAGGCGCTGAGCACCCCGGAGCCGTCCGTCGCGCGGCCGCCGTCCCCACCTCCGCAGCCCGTCGCCACCAGGGCGGCCACGGCCGCGCCGACGGCCCACCTCGCCGCGCTCCGTCGCATCGGATGCCTCCTCGGGGAGCTCTACGCCATGAAGGACACGAGGCTCACCATGACATCGCAAACCCTGACATATTGCACAGCGGCTCACCGGCCCGCGGGCACCCCCGAAGAGGACTGAGGGTTTTCCCTATACGCCGGGCCGTCAATAAGGGCCATCCCGATAGTCGGGTTAAATTTCGACCAAAAAAATAAAGGATCCATCACGACGAACCGGCGCTCGTTGACGCGGCCATAATTCGGTTGCGAAAGTCCCATCAACCCGTCAGGCCCGGCCGGAATACGCACGACCTGCGCAGACGACCCGGGTGCAAATGTTTCGGCCGTGCTACACGAGTATGTCAGAAGCGGCCGGCGAAGAAAGTTCAATCTTGCTATTCGTTCGAACGAACCGACTGAGAGTGTGAGCCGTGGGCCGTTACCTGCTGCGCCGACTGATCAACCACGTGGCGCTGGTTCTCATCGCGGCTTCACTCACGTACTTCCTGGCGGCGATCAGCCTGAACCCGCGCGCCAACTTCGCCGGCCGCAACCCCCCGGTGGCGGCCTCCTCGGTGACGGCCACGCTGAACGACTACAACCTCAACCCCGACACCCCGGTCGTGGTCCGCTTCGCCCACTGGGCGAACGGCGTGGCCCACGGGGACCTCGGACGGACCGTCACCGGCGGTGAGGTCAACGACGAGTTCGCCCGGCGCGTCGGGGTGAGCACGCGCCTGCTGCTGATCGCCACCATCCTCGGCTCCATCGGCGGTGTCCTGGTCGGCGCCTGGGGGGCCATCAGGCAGTACCGGACATCGGACCGGGTCACCACGCTGGCCTCGTTCTTCGTCCTGGCCATGCCGGTGTTCGTCATCGCGGTGACGTTCAAGCTCTGGGCGATCGACATCAACGACGCCGTCGGGCACAAGGTCATCGAGTACACCGGTGAGTACGATCCCGGCCTGACCGGGACGGGGGAGATCCTCCTCAGCCGGCTGCAGCACCTGCTGCTGCCCAGCCTGACCCTGATCGTCATCCAGGTCGCCCTCTACAGCCGCTACCAGCGCAGCACCATGCTGGACGTGCTCGGCAGCGACTTCCTGCGCACCGCCCGGGCCAAGGGCCTGTCGCGGCGGGCGGCGCTGATGAAGCACGGCCTGCGCACCGCGGTCCTCCCCGTGGTCCCGCTGCTGGTCTACAACGTCGTCCTGCTCTTCACCGGTGCGACCTTCACCGAGAAGATCTACGGCTGGCACGGCATGGGCGAGTGGCTGGTCAACTCCATCAGCACGAACGACGTCAACGCGGTCGCCGCCGTCGGCATGTTCACGGCGTTCGTGGTCCTGATCGCCGGCCTTCTGTCCGATGTGCTCTACGCGGCGCTCGATCCCCGCGTACGGGTGCGCTGAGACCCACCGCACCCCTCCGCCGCCCCGATCCCGCGTTCCCAGGAGCCTCCACCCATGGCCGTCCAGACCCCCTCCGTACAGCCGCCCTCGCAGGCGCCCGCCGCGCCGGGCGACCAGCCCGCCCGGCGCCGCGCGAGCGGCCGGCTCCGGCTCACCGCAGTCCGCTTCTCGCGCAACCGCATGGCCCTGTTCGGGCTGGTCATGCTGGTCCTGCTCTTCCTGATGGCCTACGTCTCACCGCTGTTCTACAAGTGGGACTACACCGAGCTCGACTTCACCGCCTTCCAGAAGCCGCCCTCGGGCGAGCACTGGTTCGGCACCGACCAGACGGGCTCCGACCTCTTCGCGCTCACCGCGCGCGGCATGCAGAAGTCGCTGGTCATCGGCATCCTGACCGGCCTCATCTGCACGTTCGTCGCCGCCGCGGTCGGCGCCGGCGCGGGCTACTTCGGCGGCTGGACGGACCGTTCCCTGATGTGGGTGGTCGACCTGCTGCTGGTGATGCCCAGCTTCCTGATCATCGCGGTGCTCTCGCCCCTGTTCCAGGGCACGACCTGGCTGGTGTTCGTGGTGCTGCTGGCGGCGTTCAGCTGGATGATCACCGGACGCGTGGTCCGCAGCATGACGCTCACCCTCAAGGACCGCGAATTCGTCAAGGCCGCCAAGTACATGGGCGTGCCCGCACCGGTCATCATCTTCCGGCACATCCTGCCGTCGATGGCCTCGATGCTGATCATCGACGGGACGATCCAGGTCGGCGCGGCGATCATCGGCGAGACCAGCCTGTCGTACTTCGGCTTCGGCGTGCAGTCCCCCGACGTCTCCCTGGGCACCGTCATCGCCACCGGCACGCCGGCGGCCCCGTCCTTCCCGTGGCTGTTCTACTTCCCGGCCGGGTGCCTGGTGCTGATCTGCCTGTCGATCGCCTTCATCGGCGACGGCCTGCGCGACGCGCTCGACCCCAACTCCAGCGGCGCCAAGGCCCGCGCCCCCCGCACCGCCAAGAGCACGTCCACGGAAGGACGCACGTCGTGAGCGAGACGCCCCCCGCCCTCGAGGTCACCGACCTCCACGTCTCCTTCCCGAGCGAGGCCGGGCCGGTCAGGGCCGTACGGGGTGTGTCCTTCTCCGTGCGTCCCGGCGAGGTCCTCGGCATCGTCGGCGAGTCCGGCTCCGGCAAGTCCGTCTCCTCCCTCGCGGTCCTCGGGCTGCTCCCGGAGACCGCCGACATCAAGGGCTCGGTCAAACTCCACGGCCGCGAGCTGCTGGAGCTGGACGACCGGGACATGACGGAGATCCGCGGCAAGGACATCGCGATGGTCTTCCAGGACCCGTTGTCCGCGCTGACCCCGGTCTACTCGGTCGGCGACCAGATCGTCGAGGCGCTGCGGATCCACCAGGACCTGGACAAGGCCCAGGCCCGCAAGCGCGCGGTCGAACTGCTGGACCTGGTGGGCATCCCCGACCCGGCGCGGCGCGCCGGCGCCTTCCCGCACGAGTTCTCCGGCGGCATGCGCCAGCGCGCGATGATCGCCATGGCGATCGCCAACGACCCCGAGGTGATCATCGCCGACGAGCCGACGACCGCCCTGGACGTGACCATCCAGGCGCAGATCCTGGACGTCCTGAAGAAGGCCCAGGAGGTCACCGGCGCCGCCATCGTCATGATCACCCATGACCTGGGCGTGGTGGCCGGCTTCGCGGACCGGGTCCAGGTGATGTACGCGGGCCGCCCGGTGGAGACCGGGACCGTGGACGACGTCTACTACCGCCCGCGCATGCCGTACACCATCGGCCTGCTCGGCTCGATCCCCCGGCTCGACGACGGCGGACGCCACGCGCTCACCCCGATCGACGGCAACCCGCCCTCGCTGGTGGACCTGCCGGCCGGCTGCCCCTTCGCGGCCCGCTGCCCCATCGCGACCGACCTGTGCCGGCGCGTCGAGCCCGAGCTGACGGTGCGCGAGGGGGGCAACCACCCCACGGCCTGCCACCGCAGCCACGAGCTGGTGGCGGGCGGCTCCCTGGACCCCGCGACCATCTACCCGGTGCCGCCGCTGCCGAAGGCCCCGGCCGATTCCGTACCCCGCGAGGACCGTACCCCGGTGCTGGAGGTCGACGGGCTGGTCAAGCACTTCCCGCTGCTCTACGGCGCGGTCGTCAAGCGCAAGGTGGGCGAGGTACGCGCCGTCGACGGCATCAGCTTCGACATCCGCGAGGGCGAGACGCTCGGCCTGGTGGGCGAGTCGGGCTGCGGCAAGACCACCACGCTGCTGGAGATCCTCGACCTGCCCTCCGGGCAGTCCGGCACGGTCACCGTCTTCGGCAAGGACATCCGGGGCCTGAAAGGCGCCGAGCGCAAGGCGCTCCGCCGTGACCTGCAGGTGGTCTTCCAGGACCCGATGGCCGCGCTCGACCCGCGGATGCCGGTCGGCGACATCCTCGGCGAGCCCCTGAAGACCCACGGCTGGTCCCGGGACCGCATCGCCGCCCGGGTGCCGGAGCTGCTGGGCCAGGTCGGCCTCGACCCCGACCACGTGGACCGCTTCCCCGCGGAGTTCTCCGGCGGTCAGCGGCAGCGCATCAGCATCGCGCGGGCGCTGGCGCTGGAGCCCAAGCTGGTCGTCCTCGACGAGCCGGTCTCGGCCCTGGACGTCTCCATCCAGGCCGGTGTGCTCAACCTGCTGGACGAGCTCAAGGCGCGCATGAACCTGAGCTACCTCTTCGTGGCGCACGATCTGTCCGTCGTACGGCACATCGCCGACCGGATCGCGGTGATGTACCTCGGCCGGATCGTCGAACTCGGCTCCGCCGAGGCCGTCTTCGGGGCGCCCTCCCACCCGTACACCCAGGCGCTGCTCTCCGCCGTGCCGCTGCCCGACCCCCGCAAGGAGCGCGAGCGCAGGCGCATCCTGCTCACCGGCGACCTTCCCAGCCCCGCGGACGTGCCGACCGGCTGCCGATTCCGCAACCGCTGCCCGAAGTTCGCCTCCCTCGACGAGTCCGACCGCGGCCGGTGCCGCGAGGAGGACCCGGCACCGACCGGCCTGGCGGGCGACCACACCGCGGCCTGCCACTTCGCCGCCGCCGTCACCGTCGTGTGATGTCCCACCCCGCAAGAGGAGAGAGAGTCCGTTGAAGAGAACACGTATGTCCGTCGCCGTGGTCGCGCTGGCCACGGCGAGCGCGCTGGCCCTGACCGCGTGCGGCGGCGGGGACGGGAAGAGCGCCGCGTCCAAGAAGGACTCGGTGCCCAAGTCCAGCGTCAACAACATCAAGGCCACCGACCGCGACCAGCTCAAGCAGGGCGGCACCCTGAACTGGCCGATCGGTGAGATCGCCGAGAACTTCAACTACAACCAGATCGACGGCACCCTCGCCGACGGCATCGACGTCGAGCGCGCCGTGATGCCGATCATCATGATGGCGGACGCCACCGGCACGGTGACCCCGAACCCGGACTACCTGACCTCGGCGGAGGCCTCGGACAGCTCCGGCAAGCAGGTCGTCACGTACAAGATCAACCCCAAGGCCAAGTGGTCCGACGGCACGGCGCTGTCCTGGAAGGACTTCGAGGCCAGCTGGAAGGCGCTGAACGGCAAGGACGCCAAGTACAAGATCTCCTCCAGCACCGGCTACGAGCTGATCAGCAGCGTCGCCAAGGGCGCGAACGACCAGGAGGCCGTGGTCACCTTCTCCAGCCCCTTCGGCGACTGGAAGAGCCTGTTCACCCCGCTGTACCCGGCGCAGGTCATCGGCACCCCCGACGGCTTCAACACCGGCTACCTGGGCAAGTTCCCGGTCACCGCGGGTGCCTTCAAGTTCCAGGGCATCGACAAGACCACCAAGACCCTGACCGTCGTGCGCGACGACAGCTGGTGGGGCAACAAGGCCATCCTGGACAAGATCATCTACCGCGCCCTGGACGCGGATGCCACCGCCGGCGCCTTCGCCAACGGCGAGGTCGACTTCTTCAGCGTCGGCCCCGACCCGGCCGGCTACAAGCAGGCCCAGCAGGTCAAGGGCGCCGACCTCCGCAAGGCGGCCGGCCCCAACTACCGCCATGTCACCTTCAACGGCGCCCGCGG
Organism: Actinacidiphila glaucinigra; assembly: GCF_900188405.1. Taxonomy (GTDB): domain Bacteria; phylum Actinomycetota; class Actinomycetes; order Streptomycetales; family Streptomycetaceae; genus Actinacidiphila; species Actinacidiphila glaucinigra. The sequence goes on from NZ_FZOF01000006.1 coordinate 179,827, forward strand.
CCCGCTGAAGGACGTCAAGGTCCGCCAGGCCATCATGTCCGCCCTGAACCGGCAGGCCATCGCCGAGTCCGACCTGCAGGGCCTGGACTGGGACGCCAAGCCGCTGAACAACCACTTCTTCGTCACCAACCAGAAGGGCTACAAGGACAACTCCGCCGGCATCGGCACCTTCGACCAGGCCAAGGCCAAGAGCCTGCTGGACGAGGCCGGCTGGAAGCAGGGCGGCGAGTTCCGCACCAAGGGCGGCAAGACCCTGGAGCTGGACTTCGTCATCCCGGCCAACGTCAGCACCTCCGCCAACGAGGGCAAGCTGATGCAGCCGATGCTCAAGGCGGTCGGCATCAAGATGAACATCAAGTCGGTGCCGCTGCAGGAGTTCTTCGACAAGTACGTCAACACCGGCAGCTTCGACCTGACGGCCTTCTCCTGGCTCGGCACGCCCTTCCCGGTGTCGTCGACCAAGTCGATCTACGCCAAGCCCGTGGGTGACAACATCCAGCAGAACTACACCGGCGTGGGCAGCGACGAACTCGACGCGGCCATGAACAAGGCCGCCGCGGACACCGACCCGGCCCAGGCGATCGACGACGCCAACGCCTCGGACCTGCTGATCTGGCAGCAGGCCAACCTGCTCCCGCTGTACCAGCGTCCCGACATCTACGCGGTGAAGAAGAACCTGGTCAACATCGGCGCCTACGGCTTCCAGGACCTGCGCTACGAGAACATCGGCTTCCTGAAGTAGACCCCGCCGGCTCCCGGTACCCCGTCCGCCCCGTCACCGCCCGGTGACGGGGCGGACGCGTTCCCGCGAACGGGTGCCGAACGCCCGAGGGGCGCCCGCGCGGTGTTCTCGCGGGCGCCCCTCGTGGGTGGTGCGGGTGGTGCTCAGTTCACCGCGTGGACGACGTCCTTCTCCTCGGCGAAGTGGCACGCCGACTCGTGCGCGGCCGGGGTGTCGTCGCCGACGAAGCGCTGCGGGATGGCCAGCAGCGGCTCCTCGGTGGCGCACCGGTCCTGGGCCTTCCAGCAGCGGGTGCGGAAACGGCACCCGGACGGCGGGTTGGCGGGCGACGGGACGTCACCGGTGAGGATGATGCGCTCGCGGTGCTCGCGCGCCTCCGGGTCCGGCACCGGCACGGCCGACAGCAGCGCCTGGGTGTACGGGTGGGTCGGGTGGTCGTAGATCTCGGTGTCGGTACCAATCTCGGCCATCTTGCCCAGGTACATCACGCCGACGCGGTCGGAGATGTGGCGGACGATGGACAGGTCGTGCGCGATGAAGATGTAGGAGAGGTTGAACTCGTCCTGCAGCTTCTCCATCAGGTTGATGACCTGCGCCTGCACGGAGACGTCCAGCGCCGAGACCGGCTCGTCGCAGATAATGATCTCCGGGTTGAGCGCCAGGCCGCGGGCGATGCCGATGCGCTGCCGCTGACCGCCGGAGAACTGGTGCGGGTACCGGTTGATGTACTCCGGGTTGAGGCCGACGACGTCCAGCAGCTCCTGCACCTTGCGGCGCCGGTCGCCCTTCGGGGCCACCTCGGGGTGGATGTCGTAGGTCTCGCCGATGATGTCGCCGACCGTCATGCGCGGGTTCAGCGAGGTGTACGGGTCCTGGAACACCATCTGGATGTTCCGGCGCACGGCCTTCAGGGCGCGGCGGGACAGCTTGGTGATGTCCTGCCCCTTGTAGAAGACCTCGCCGGCGGTGGCCCGCTCCAGGTTCATCAGCAGCTTGGCCACGGTGGACTTGCCGCAGCCGGACTCGCCCACGATGCCCAGGGTCTCGCCCTGGTACAGGTCGAAGGAGATCCCGTCGACGGCCTTGACGGCGCCGACCTGCTTCTTGAAGAGGATGCCCTGGGTCAGCGGGAAGTGCTTGACCAGGTTGCGCACCTGGAGGATCGGCTCGCCGCGCTCGACCGGCTTGGCGATCGCGGCCTCCACCGCCGCCACCTCGTCGGAGACGGCCTCGTCGTTCTTGGTGACGTCAGCCATGGATCGTCTCCTTCCAGAAGTGGCACGCGCTGCCGCGGCCCGGCAGCTCGCTGCCGTCCTGCTCGGTCACCCGGTGCAGCGTGGGGACCTCGGTGCGGCAGATGTCCTGCGCCATCTCGCAGCGCGGGTTGAAGGCGCAGCCAGTGGGGATGCGCAGCAGGTTCGGGGGCAGGCCCTTGATCGCGTAGAGCTCCTGGCCCTTCTGGTCCAGGCGCGGGATCGACTCCAGCAGGCCCTTGGTGTAGGGGTGCGCCGGGCGCTTGTAGATCTCGTGCACGGGCGCGGTCTCGACGATCCGGCCCGCGTACATCACGGCGATCTTGTCCGCGACGTCGGCGACCACGCCGAGGTCGTGGGTGATCAGGATCAGGCCCATGTTGTACTCGCGCTGCAGATCCGCGAGCAGGTCCATGACCTGCGCCTGCACCGTCACGTCGAGCGCGGTGGTCGGCTCGTCGGCGATGATCAGCTCGGGCTCCAGGGCGAGCGCCATCGCGATCATGATGCGCTGGCGCATACCGCCGGAGAACTGGTGCGGGTAGTCGTTGACCCGCTCCCTCGCCGCCGGGATGCGGACCCGGTCCATCATCTCGATGGCCTTGGCCTTGGCTTCCTTCTTGGACAGGCCCTGGTGGACCCGGAACATCTCGCCCAGCTGGTAGCCGACGGTGAGCACCGGGTTCAGCGAGGACAGCGCGTCCTGGAAGATCATCGCGATCTTGCGGCCGCGGATCTTCCGGCGCTCCTCGTTGGACATCTTGAGCATGTCCCGGCCCTGGAAGAGGATCTCGCCGTGCGGGATCTTCCCAGGCGGCATGTCGAGGATGCCCATGATCGCCTGCGCGGTGACGGACTTGCCGGAGCCGGACTCGCCCAGCACCGCCAGGGTCTCGCCCGCCGACACCGTGTAGTTCACGCCGTTGACGGCCTTGGCGACGCCGTCCCGGGTGTGGAACTCCACGTGCAGGTCGCGCACTTCCAGCAGCGGCGTGGCGGCGTCCCCGGTACGGGGCGCGGGCACGTCCGCGTTCTTGTCGATGATGGTCACGTACGCCTCCCTCAGCGCAGCTTGGGGTCGAGGGCGTTGCGGACCGCATCGCCGAGCATGATGAACGCCAGGACCGTGATGCTCAGCATGATCGACGGGTACAGCATGATGTGCTGCGCCGTACGGATCTGCTGGGCACCGCCGGAGATGTCCTGGCCCCAGGAGACCACGGACGTGGGCAGACCGAGGCCGAGGTAGGACAGGGTCGCCTCGGCCGAGATGTAGCCGCCGAGCGCGATGGTGGCGACCACGATCACCGGGGCCACGGCGTTCGGAAGGATGTGCTTCATCAGGATCCGGCTGGTGCTCGCGCCCAGCGCCTGGGCCGCGTGCACGTAGTCGGCCTGCTTGATCGTGATCACCGAACCGCGCATGACGCGGGCGATCTGCGTCCAGCCGAGGAAGGCCAGGGCGCCGGAGACCACCCAGACGGTGCGGTCGGTGAAGGAGTTCAGGACGACCAGCGTGCCGAGCAGGAAGGGCACCGCGAAGAAGACGTCGGTGAGCCGGGACAGGATCGTGTCGACCCAGCCGCCGAAGTAGCCGGCGATCATGCCGACCAGGCCGCCCAGCACGGTGACCAGGACGGTCACGCTGACGCCGACCGTGATCGAGGCGCGGGTCCCGTAGATCACACGGGCGAAGACGCTGCGGCCCTGCCCGTCGTAACCGAGCCACTCCGCGGAGAAGACCTTGCCGTACTCGGGCTTGCCCAGGTAGTGGTTCCGCAGGTCGGCGTAGGTCGGCGAGGCGCTGGTGAACAGGCCCGGGAAGACCGCGATCAGCAGGAGGAGCAGGATCAGGATGCCGGAGACCACGAAGTAGGGGTTGCGGCGCAGGTCCCGCCAGGCGTCGCCCCACAGGCTGCGCGCCTTCTCCGCCTGGGGCGCGGGCCCCGTGGCGGCAGCGGCGTCCGCGGCCGTGGCGGCCATCGGGTCCGCGTTCTCGACGGCGGTCTTGGTGACGTCAGGCATAACGGATCCTCGGGTCCAGGACCGCGTAGAGCAGGTCGACGAGCAGGCTGGTGAAGAGGAACACCAGCACGAGGACGGTGACGAGGCCGACCAGCGTGGTCCCCTCGCGGCGCAGGATCGACTCGTAGATCGTGCCGCCGACACCGTGGATGTTGAACAGGCCCTCGGTGACGACCGCGCCGCCCATCAGGGCGCCGATGTCGGTGCCGAGGAAGGTGACGACGGGGATCATCGAGTTGCGCATCAGGTGCACACCGATCACGCGGCGCCGGGGCAGGCCCTTGGCGACGGCGGTCCGCATGTAGTCGGCGCGCAGGTTCTCGGCTATGGAGGTACGGGTCAGACGCGCCACGTACGCCAGCGAGAGGGCGGCCAGCACGATGGCCGGCATCAGCAGCTGGCTGTAGTTCGTGTCGTCCTGGACGTTCGGTGTCATCCAGCCGAGCTGGAAGGCGAAGACCAGCTTGAAGATGAAGCCGAGGACGAAGACCGGGACCGAGATCAGCAGCAGGGTGAAGATCAGCACCAGCGAGTCGGCGAGCTTGCCCGCCCGCATGCCGGCCCAGACACCGAGGGCGATGCCCACGACCAGTTCGATCGCGAAGGCGAGCGAGGCGAGCCGGATCGTCACCGGGAAGGCCTCGCCGAGCACGTCCCGCACCGGCCGACCGCTGGCAATCTGGTTGCCGAAGTCGAAGTGCAGGATGATGCCCGTCATGTAATCCCAGTACTGCTTCAGGATCGGCTGGTCGAGCCCCAGGTCGTGACGGATCCGCGCCACGGTCGTCGGATCCGCGCCCTTGTCACCGAAGAGCGCCCGTACGGGGTCGCCGGGGAGGGCGTAGACCATGAGAAAGATGAGCAGAGTCGTCCCGATGAAAACCGGGATCATCTGGAGCAGTCGCCGCGCGACGTAACGCCCCATCGTGCCTCCATGTCAGTCGCTGTGGCAGCAGAGATGGGCCCTTCTCCCGTCCTCCTCTTCGGGAAGACGGGAGAAGGGCCCCCCAGCCGTTGCCTGCACCCTGCGCGTCCGACGTCCCCGTCAGTCCCGCACCGGTGTGCTCACTACGCGATGGTTACTTCTTGACCTCGACGCCGGTGAGGACCGGGTCACCGTTCTGGGCGTACTGGACGTTCGAGACGTTCTCCGAGTAGCCGGCGTTGACCTTGTAGTACCAGAGCGGGATGGCGGGCATGAGCTCGACCATCTTCTTCTCGACGGCCTGGTACTCCTTGACCGACTCGTCCAGGGTGGGCGCGATGTCGGCCTTCTTGATCATCGAGTCCAGCTCCTTGTTGGAGAAGCCGGACTGGTTGCCCGCCGAGGTGGTGGCGTACAGGTCGCGGATGAAGTTGGCGTTCACGGGGTAGTCGAGCACCCAGCCACTGCGGTAGATCGACTTGACCTCGTGGGCCTCACGCGCGTCCAGGTCGCTCTGGAAGTCGGCCTTGGAGTCGCCGGCGCACTTGATGCCGGTCGCGTTGGAGATGCTGTTGCAGACAGCCTCCACCCACTCCTTGTGGCCGCCATCGGCGTTGTACTGGATGGAGATCTTGTTGCCGGGGACGCCGCCGCCGGCCTTGATGAGCTCCTTGGCCTTCGCGGGGTCGTACTTGAAGACGTCGCCGCCCACGTTGTCCTGGTAGCCGAGAACGCCCTTGGCGACGAAGCCGGTGGCGGGCTCACGGGTGCCCTGGAGAACGGTCTTGGTGATGGTGTCGCGGTCGATCGCCATCGACAGACCCTGGATGACCTTGGGGTCGACGTTCTTCCACTGCTTGGAGTAGAAGGCCGGGACGATGGACTGGATGGCGGAGTACGCCTGGTCCACGGCGCGGTCACCGAGGTCGTCGCGGTAGACCGGGAGGTCCTTCGGGCCGATCTGACGCAGGACGTCGACGTTGCCCGACTTCAGGTCCTCGTACGCAGCCTCGAGGCCGGTGTAGTTCTTGAAGATCACACCGCCGTTCTTCGCCTTGTCCGGGCCCTTGTAGCCGTCGAAGCGCTTGACCTCGATCTGCTTCTTGTGGTCCCACTTGACGAACTGGTACGGGCCGTTGCCGACCGGGTTCTCGCCCGCGGCCTTCGGGTCCTTGTAGAAGGACTCCGGCAGCGGCGAGAACACCTCGTAGCCGAGCTTGTACACGAAGTACGGGATCGGGGTGGTGAGCTCGATCGTGAAGGTCTTGTCGTCGACGACCTTCAGGCCGGACATGGCGTCGGCCTTCGGCTTCGCACCCTCCTTGGCGGGGTGGACGTCCTCGAAGCCCTTGATGTCGGCGAACCACGACGCGTTGGTCTGGGCGTTGTTGATGTTGGCGGCCCAGTTCCACGCCTTGACGTAGGACTCCGCGGTCACCGGGGTGCCGTCGTGGAAGGTCCAGCCGTCCTTCAGGGTGACCGTGAAGGTCTTGTTGTCCTTGGTGTCCACCGACTGGGCGTTCACCATGACGATCTTGCCCTGGGGGTCGTAGTCCACGAGCTGCGCGAACAGCGAGCGGACGACGATGCTGCCGTTGGACTCCATGGTGTTGGCAGGCTGCAGGGGGTTCTGCGGCTCGCCGACCTCGACGGAGAACTTGCCGTTGGGGTTGACGCCGCCAGCGTCGTTCTTGCTGCCCTTGTCGCCGCCGCCGCCACCGCAAGCGGTAGCAGCCATAGCGACGATGATCGCACCTGCGACCCAAGTGGCGCTCTTGGCACCGCGCATGGGTTTGCCTCCTCAGGAGTCACTGTTCTTACGTGAAAGGGCCGGCCTCACTGACACCCCTGACAGTGATTCCGGTCACCTGTGCTCGTGAGTCGGCGCTCCCCATAAGCGCTTGGACCCATTGACCCGAGCTCAACGGCTCCAACTATCGGTCACGTTGGGCCTACGAACCACACACTTACGATCTCGTTTTGGTCACAACCGGTCCAAAACAATCCCGCAATTCGGACATTTGGATTGTAGACAGACACCGACGAAACGGACTTGTAACACAAGTACCGGTGAACGCCGTCCGGTATCCGGACGTCGCCGGACTGAAATCCGGTTGCCCTCAAAGCGCGTAGATTCCACGCGAATGTACGTGGCTGACGGGCCGACAGGGAACGAGCTGTCGCGCCCACGCCACTGGCGCAACCGCGACACATCGGCACCCCTGGAGCCGCACCGCGCACGGCGGGCGCCGCGGCGGTGAGTTCGGTCACATCGGACCCCGGAAAGGGCCCCGATTGTGACCGGCCTCACGCGGAACGGCGCTCCGGCCGCTCCGGGATCACCACAGATGTGCCGCCATGTCGTACATACGCCACCGCCGACCGCAAGCGGCCGCGAAGCGGCCCGGCCGCCCCCGTGGGACCGGGGACGGCCGGGCCGGTGTCTGCACCGCCGGGGGCCCGGTCCGCGCCGGCGGGGCGCGGACCGGGACGGCCTCAGCGCTTGGCGCGGGACGCGGTGCGGCCGCGCTCCTTCTGGTCCAGGACGACCTTGCGGATGCGGACGGTCTCCGGGGTCACCTCGACGCACTCGTCGTCGCGGCAGAACTCCAGCGACTGCTCCAGGGAGAGCTTGCGCGGCGGGACGATCGCCTCGAACGAGTCGGCCGACGAGGACCGCATGTTCGTGAGCTTCTTCTCCTTGGTGATGTTGACGTCCATGTCGTCGGAGCGGGAGTTCTCGCCGACGATCATGCCCTCGTACACCTCGGTGCCCGGGTCGGTGAACAGCACGCCGCGCTCCTGGAGGTTCGTCATCGCGAAGGCGGTGACGGCACCGGCGCGGTCGGCGACCAGGGAGCCGTTGTTGCGGGTCACCAGCTGGCCGAACCACGGCTCGTGACCCTCGTGGATGGAGTGGGCGATGCCCGTGCCGCGCGTTCCGGTCAGGAACTCGGTACGGAAGCCGATCAGACCGCGGGAGGGGACGACGAACTCCATGCGGACCCAGCCGGAGCCGTGGTTGGACATGTTGTCCATCCGGCCCTTGCGGGTGCCCATGAGCTGCGTCACGGCGCCCATGTGCTCCTCGGGCACGTCGATGGTGATGCGCTCGACCGGCTCGTGGACCTTGCCGTCGACCTCGCGGGTGACCACCTGCGGCTTGCCGACGGTCAGCTCGAAGCCCTCACGGCGCATCTGCTCGACCAGGATGGCGAGCGCGAGCTCACCGCGGCCCTGGACCTCCCAGGCGTCCGGACGCTCGGTGTCCAGCACCCGGAGGGAGACGTTGCCGATCAGCTCGCGGTCGAGACGGTCCTTGACCTGGCGTGCGGTGACCTTGCGGTCCTTGACCGCGGACTTGACGGCGCCCTTGCCGCCGGGGCCGCGACCGACCAGCGGGGAGGTGTTGGTGCCGATGGTCATGGAGATCGCGGGCTCGTCCACCGTGATCAGCGGCAGCGCGACCGGGTTCTCCGGGTCGGCCAAGGTCTCGCCGATGGTGATGTCCGGGATGCCCGCGACGGCGCAGATGTCACCGGGGCCGGCCTTCTCGGCGGGCTTGCGGGTGAGCGCCTCGGTCATCAGCAGCTCGGTGATGCGCACGTTCTGGATCGAACCGTCGCGCTTGATCCACGCGACCGTCTGGCCCTTCGTGAGCTCGCCCTGCTCGACGCGGAGCAGCGCGATACGGCCCAGGAAGTTGTCGGCGTCCAGGTTGGTGACATGCGCCTGCAGCGGGGCGGCCTCGTCGTACACCGGCGCCGGGACGTGCTCCAGCAGCGTGGAGAAGAACGGCTCCAGGCTGTCGCTGTCGGCGGGGACGGTGCCGTTCTCCGGCTTGGTCAGCGAGGCCACACCGTCGCGCGCGCAGGCGTAGACGATCGGGAACTCGATCTGGTCCTCGTCGGCGTCCAGGTCCAGGAACAGGTCGTACGTCTCGTTGACGACCTCGTCGATCCGGGAGTCCGGGCGGTCGGTCTTGTTGATGCAGAGGATGACCGGCAGCTTCGCGGACAGCGCCTTGCGCAGCACGAAGCGGGTCTGCGGCAGGGGGCCCTCGGAGGCGTCCACCAGCAGCACGACCGCGTCGACCATCGACAGGCCGCGCTCGACCTCGCCGCCGAAGTCGGCGTGGCCGGGGGTGTCGATGATGTTGATCGTGATGGGCTCGCCGCCACCCTTGGGGTGGTACTTCACGGCCGTGTTCTTCGCGAGAATGGTGATGCCCTTCTCGCGCTCCAGGTCGTTGGAGTCCATCATCCGGTCGTCCAGATGCTGGTGCGCGGCGAAGGCTCCGGCCTGCTTGAGCATGGCGTCCACCAGCGTCGTCTTGCCGTGGTCGACGTGGGCGACGATGGCGACATTACGAATGTCGTTACGCGTGGGCATACTGGGGCGCTTCTCCCGGGTAGGTAGGTGGGGCGGCGTGCCCTCGTCGGCACACCTAGCCCGCCGGGCGAGTCAAGCCACGGCCTCACCCCATGGTACGGGGCCCCGGCGGCAAGGACCGCCCGGGCATGATCGTCCGACCTCCGGCCACGGCCTGTGGGGCCCGCACCCGGGCGGGGGCGAGGGAGAGCGGTACGTCCCCCGCGGGGAGCGCGGGTCCCGGCCATGACGGAGGTCACAGGCGTGTGCGCGCGGCGCACAGGGCCGGGGCCGCGACGAACGGCGTCACGGCCCCGGCCCTGTGCGGCGCCCGACGGCGCTCCCCCTGTTACTTCCTGTTATTCCCTGTTACTTCCTGAAGCCGATGTCCTGGAAGCGCGGCGTCGCGAAGCCGAAGGCGCCCGCGTTGAGGACGTCCTTGCGCAGGGCGACCAGCTCGGGGCGCTGGTAGAGGGGGATGGAGCCGGCGGCCGACCAGATGCGGGCGTCGGCGCGGGCGGCGTAGTCGCGGGCCTTGGCCGGGTCGAGCTCGCCGGCGGCCTGGTCGAAGAGCTGGTCGATGAGGTCGGTGCCGACCCGGGGGTAGTTCTGCTCGACGACCAGGGAGCCGTCCGGCGCGGGCTCGGGCTTGGCGAAGATCGGTCGGGTGTCGGTCGCCGGGAAGGGGGTGCCGGGCCAGCCGTAGAGGGCGAGGTCGAAGTCGCCGGCCGCGACGTGGTCGCGGAAGAAGCTGTCGTCGGCGACCCGCTGCAGCTCGGTGCGGACGCCGATGCCCGAGAGCATGGTGGCGATGCGGTCGCCGACCGTGTTCAGGGTCGCCGAGGACTTGGGCAGGACGAAGCGCAGCGTCAGCGCCTTGCCGTCCTTGCGCAGCACCGTCTTGGCCGGTTCGACGACGCTGACCTCGACCTTGTGCGCGGGCGCCGCCTGGTTGCGCTCCGCGGCCCCGGCGCCGCTGCGGGCCGCTCCCCCGGACCCGGGGTCCAGGGCGGTGCGCTGCCAGCCCGCTGCGGCGAGCATGGCGCGGGCGGCCTTGGTGTCGGCGGTGCCCAGAGCGGAGCTGTGGTCGGCGTACCCGGACTGGGTGAGCAGCAGCAGATGGTTGCCGAGCGGTTCGTCGGGCAGGCCGAGCGGTCCCAGCACCGCCTTGGCGATGGCCCGCCGGTCCACCGCGCGGGCCACGGCGTGCCGCACGTCCTCGTCGGCGAGCGGCCCGGTGGAACCGTTGAGCGCGAGCTGTGTGTAGGAGGCGGCACGCGTCCGGTAGACGGCCACGTTCTTGCCGGTCACGTCACGGTCGACCTCCGCCACGTCCAGCGCGCCGGAGGCGAGATCGGCGGCCCGCTGGTGTGCGGGCGTGGCGGTGAGGACCAGCTCCGACAGCTTGGCGCGGTCGCCCCACCACTTGGTGTTGCGGACCAGCGTGACGGACTTGCCGCTCGCGCTGCGGACGGAGAAGGGCCCGCCGGTCACCTTCAGCGCGCGGCGCGCCCCCTCGTTGAAGGCCTTGGCGGTGCCGGTGACGGCCTTGGGGTAGAGCGGGGTGAACAGCGACTGCCAGTCCGCGTACCGCTTCCCGAAGGTGACCTTCACCTCGTGCGCGTCCTTGCCGGCGGTGACCGAGGAGATCCGGTCGTACCCGGCGTTGCGCGCGGTCCAGTACGCGTCGTCGGCGCCGCGCAGCGCCTTCCACTGGGCGGTGAAGTCGGCGGCGCCGATCGGGCGGCCGTCGCTCCAGACCGCCTTGGGGTTCAGCCGGTACGACACGACCTGCTGCGGCTCGGTGCGCACCACCTTCGCCGACCGCAGCAGATCGGTGTCCATCTGCGGGCGGCCCTGGCCGTCCAGCCGGAAGGCGGCCGGCAGTGCGGCCCCGGCGACCAGGGAGGTGGTCTCGTTCGCCCCGGCCTGGAACGCGTTCAGGGTGCCGGGGGCCGCGTCCACGGCCCAGCGCAGGGTGCCTCCGTCGCGTACCCCGTTCCGGGGCGCCGAGGCGAGGTCGGTCCCGGCGAGGGGGTCGTCCTTGCCGGCCGTGCACCCGGCGGAGGCGGCGACCACGGCGGCGAGTGCCACGGCGGTCGCGGAGCGGATCAAGGTGGCGCTGCGGGCCATGCGTGCGTACCTCCGCGAGGGGGCCATGATCACAGGGCGGTCTATTTGCCGCTTATCGCACCTACTGAAAGCCATTTCGCGACCGGGACGCCCTCGACACGTCGCGTGCCCCCGTCCTCCCACCCGCCCGGCGCAACGCCTCGGCGGGCTCCTGCCCCCGCGCACCGGAGACCGCCCCGCACGGGTGCGCGGCCTTCGGGGGAATCGCGCGCCACGGCGCGTTCGCACCGGGCGCGCTCCACCCGTAGGTGGGAGAATCCCTGCAGATCTCTTCCCAAGCGCGACTGTGACGCGCGACACTCGCTTGGCGCCAGCGTCGTGCACCCGCAACGTGGCGGAGGTGAGGACAGCCATGTCCCTGCAGGACGAACTTGCTTCGGTACAGCGCCGGCTGGATGAACTGGGCCGGGCCGTGTCCAAGCTGGAACAGCACGTCGGCGACAGCCTGGACATGAGGCGTGTGCGTGCCGACACCAAGCACCTCAGCGACGATCTCGCGCTGCTGCGCGACAGCGTCGGCACCACCCCGGCCGGGCAGAAGCCGCGGCAGGAGATGGTGACGATCCCCGATACGCCGTACGACCCCAGTCTCTGGTCCGGCGCGGAAGACGAAGGGCTGGGGGCGCCGGACCGCCGAGCGCCCTAGGGAGTAGTCCTTGGCCACCGACACACAACCCCCCGCTCCACCGACTCCACCCGCTCCACCCGCGCGCCACGGCGTCCTTTCCGCCGGGCGCGCGGCCATTGCGGCACGACATCTGCGCACCGACCGCTGGTGGCTGCAGCCCCTGCTGACCGCGCTCGGCCTGAGCGCCTTCGTCGTCTACTCGACCTGGCGGGCCTTCGCGAACGCGTACTACTACGCCGAGCCGTACGTCTCGCCGTTCTACTCGCCCTGTCTGGGCTCGAACTGCGTGGACATGCCGCTCGGCGCCCGCTGGCCGCTCTTCGGCGAGTGGTGGGGGCTGTCCCCCGCCCTGCTGGTGCTGATCTTCCCGCTGGGCTTCCGGCTGACCTGCTACTACTACCGCAAGGCGTACTACCGAGGCTTCTGGGCCTCGCCGCCCGCCTGCGCGGTGGCCGAGCCGCACGAGAAGTACACCGGTGAGACGCGGTTCCCGCTGATCCTGCAGAACATCCACCGGTACTTCTTCTACTTCGCCATCCCGGTCGCCCTCATCCTGACCTACGACGTCGTGCTCGCCTTCCGGGACGAGCAGGGGGCGTGGGGCCACATGGGCCTGGGCACCCTGGTGCTGCTGGTGAACATCGCCCTGATCTGGGCGTACACCGCCTCGTGCCACTCCTGCCGGCACATCGTCGGCGGCCGTCTGCGGCACTTCTCCAAGCACCCGGTGCGGTACCGCATGTGGACCTGGGTGGGGAAGCTCAACTCCCGCCACATGCTTCTGGCCTGGCTGTCGCTGGTGAGCGTGGCGCTCGCCGATCTCTATGTCTACCTGGTCGCCAGTGGGGCGTTCGACGATCCGAGGTTCTTCTGATGGCACAAGTCGAACGGCACGCGTACGACGTCGTCGTGGTCGGCGCGGGCGGGGCGGGGCTGCGCGCCGCCATCGAGGCGCGCGAGCAGGGCATGCGTACCGCCGTGATCTGCAAGTCGCTCTTCGGCAAGGCGCACACCGTGATGGCCGAGGGCGGCATCGCCGCGAGCATGGCCAACGTCAATCCGCACGACAACTGGCAGGTCCACTTCCGCGACACCATGCGCGGCGGGAAGTTCCTCAACCAGTGGCGGATGGCGGAGCTGCACGCCCGGGAGGCGCCGGACCGGGTGTGGGAGCTGGAGACCTGGGGCGCGCTCTTCGACCGCACGAAGGACGGGCGGATCTCCCAGCGCAACTTCGGCGGCCACGAGTACCCGCGCCTGGCGCACGTCGGCGACCGTACGGGCCTGGAGCTGATCCGCACCCTCCAGCAGAAGATCGTCTCGCTGCAGCAGGAGGACCACCGCGAGCACGGGGACTACGAGGCCCGGCTGAAGGTCTTCCAGGAGTGCACGGTCACCCGGGTGCTCAAGGAGGACGAGGGAGGCGGGACGGAGGAGTCCGCCGGCCGGGGGCGCGGAGGGAAGGTCTCCGGCGTCTTCGGCTACGTCCGCGAGTCGGGCCGGTTCTTCGTCATCGAGGCACCCGCCGTGGTGCTGGCGACCGGCGGCATCGGCAAGTCCTTCAAGGTGACCTCGAACTCCTGGGAGTACACCGGCGACGGGCACGCGCTGGCGCTGCTGGCCGGGGCACCGCTGATCAACATGGAGTTCGTGCAGTTCCACCCGACGGGGATGGTCTGGCCGCCGTCGGTGAAGGGCATCCTCGTCACCGAGTCGGTCCGCGGCGACGGCGGGGTGCTGCGCAACTCCGAGGGCAAGCGGTTCATGTTCGACTACGTCCCGGACGTCTTCAAGGAGAAGTACGCGCAGAGCGAGGACGAGGGCGACCGCTGGTACGAGGACCCGGACAACAACCGCCGGCCGCCCGAGCTGCTCCCCCGGGACGAGGTGGCCCGCGCGATCAACTCCGAGGTCAAGGCCGGCCGCGGCTCCCCGCACGGCGGGGTGTTCCTGGACGTCTCGACCCGGCTGTCCGCCGAGGTCATCCGGCGCAAACTGCCGTCGATGCACCACCAGTTCAAGGAGCTGGCGGACGTCGACATCACCGCCGAGGCCATGGAGGTCGGCCCCACCTGCCACTACGTGATGGGCGGTGTGGACGTCGACCCGGACACGGCGGCGGCGACCGGGGTACCGGGGCTGTTCGCCGCGGGCGAGGTGGCCGGCGGCATGCACGGCTCCAACCGGCTGGGCGGCAACTCACTGTCCGACCTGCTGGTCTTCGGGCGCCGGGCGGGCCTGCACGCGGCCGAGTACACGGCCGGGCTCGGCGGCGCACGTCCGGCCGTCGTGGAGTGGCAGGTCGACGCCGCCGCCGCCGAGGCGCTGCGGCCGTTCAGCGCCGAGGCCGAGACCGTACCGGACGGCGTCCCGGAGAACCCGTACACGCTCCACCAGGAGCTGCAGCAGACGATGAACGACCTGGTCGGCATCATCCGCCGGCAGGGCGAGATGGAGGAGGCGCTGACCCGGCTGGACGCCCTGCGGGTGCGGGCCCGGCGGGCCGGCGTCGAGGGGCACCGGCAGTTCAACCCGGGCTGGCACCTCGCCATCGACCTGCGGAACATGCTGCTGGTGAGCGAGTGCGTGGCCCGGGCGGCGCTGGAGCGCACGGAGTCCCGGGGCGGTCACACCCGGGACGACCACCCGGCGATGGACCGCCGCTGGCGCAAGCTCAACCTGGTCTGCGAACTCTCCGATCCGGCCGACGCGTTCGGCGAGGTGTCGGTCGGGCGGCGTGAGATGGACCCGATCCGGCCCGACCTGCTCGCGCTCTTCGAGAAGGACGAGTTGCTCAAGTACCTGACGGACGAGGAGCTGGACCGGTGAGCACGTACACGGCGCACTTCAGGGTCTGGCGCGGCGACGCGGACGGCGGCGGGCTGCGGGACTACCGGGTCGAGGTCCACGACGGCGAGGTGGTCCTCGACATCATCCACCGGCTGCAGGCCACCCAGGCGGGCGACCTGGCGGTGCGCTGGAACTGCAAGGCCGGCAAGTGCGGCTCGTGCAGCGCGGAGGTCAACGGCAGGCCGCGGCTGATGTGCATGACCCGCATGTCGGTGTTCGGCCGGGACGAGACCATCACGGTCACGCCGATGCGGACCTTCCCCGTGGTGCGGGACCTGGTGACGGACGTGTCCTTCAACTACGACAAGGCGCGGGAGGTGCCGTCCTTCGTCCCGCCCGAGGGGGTGGCACCGGGCGAGTACCGGATGCTCCAGGAGGACGTGGAGCGCTCGCAGGAGTTCCGCAAGTGCATCGAGTGCTTCCTGTGCCAGGACACCTGCCACGTGGTCCGTGACCACGAGGAGAACAAGAAGGCCTTCGCGGGTCCGCGCTTCCTGATGCGGGTGGCGGAGCTGGACATGCACCCGCTGGACGCGGCGGAGGAGCAGGGCCTGGACCGCAAGCGGTCGGCGCAGGACGAGCACGGGCTCGGATACTGCAACATCACCAAGTGCTGCACCGAGGTCTGCCCCGAGCACATCAAGATCACCGACAACGCGCTCATCCCGCTCAAGGAGCGCGCGGTGGACCGCAAGTACGACCCGCTGGTCTGGCTCGGCGACAAGATCCGGCGCAGGACCTGAGCCCCCGGTTCTCCCCCGTGGTGGAGGCGCTGCTCAGAAGAGGCTGAGCAGCGCCTCTATCGTGTCCTCGCCCGTGCTGCCCCCGCCGTCCGAGGGCAGGTCCAGCTCGAACCAGACGGTCTTGCCGCGGTGGGTGCGGCGCGAGCCCCAGCGGGTGCTGAGCAGGGAGACCAGTTGCAGTCCGCGGCCGCCCTCGTCGGTGGCGCGGGCCCGCCGGCGGCGCGGCTGGGCGAGGGCGTCGTCCCAGACCTCGCAGACCAGTGTGCGGTCGCGCAGCAGGCGCAGCCGGATGTCGCCCTGGCCGTGCCGCAGCGCGTTGGTGACCAGTTCGCTGACGAGCAGTTCGGTGGTGTCGACCAGCGCGGCCAGGTCCCAGGAGACCAGGCACTCGCGGGCGAGCTCGCGGGCGCGGGCCACGGAGCGGGGGTTGGGCTCCAGCGTCCAGTCCCCGACGGAGTCGGCGGGCAGGCCGTGGACGCGGGCCATGAGCAGGGCGATGTCGTCCTCGCCGTGGGCGGTGTCGAGCCGGGCGAGTATGTGGTCGCAGACGTCCTCCAGCGGGCGCTGGGGTTCGTCCAGCGCGGCGCGGAAGGCACGCAGGCCCTCGTCGAGCGGGTGGTTGCGGGACTCGACGAGACCGTCGGTGTAGAGGGCGAGGAGGGCGCCGTCCGGCAGGTCGACCTCGACCTCCTCGAAGGGCTCGCCGCCGACGCCCAGCGGCATGCCGGTGGGCACCTCCAGCATCATGGCCTGCTCGCCGGGTTCGACGAGGACCGGCGGCAGGTGGCCGGCGTTGGCGATGGTGACCCGGCGGGTGATGGCGTCGTAGACGGCGTACACACAGGTGGCGAGGTAGACCTCGGACAGGTCCGAGCCGTCGCCCCCCTTGCCGCGCCGGCTGCTGCGGCCGTCGCCGCTGCCGCCGAGCCCGCGGGCGACCTCGTCGAGGGCGGAGAGCACGTCGGCGGGTTCGATGTCCAGCAGCGCCAGGGTGCGTACGGCGGTGCGCAGTTCGCCCATGGCGACGGCGGCGCGCAGACCGCGGCCCATCACGTCGCCGACGACGAGCGCGGTGCGGTGGCCGGGGAGTTCGATGACGTCGAACCAGTCGCCGCCGACCTCGGTCTCCATGTTGCCGGGCAGATAGCGGCAGGCGATGTCGAGTCCGGCGGCCTCGGGGTTGCCGGGCGGGAGCAGGCTGCGCTGCAGGATGAGGGCGCGTTCGTGCTCGCGCCGGTAGAGCCGGGCGTTGTCGATGAAGACGGCGGCGCGCGCGGCGAGTTCCTCGGCGAGCATCCGGTCGCGCTCGGAGAAGGGCTCACTGCCCTTGGCGCGGGCGAACTGGACCAGGCCCAGCACGGTGTCGCGGGCGACGACGGGCACGGCGAGGGTGGACTGCACCAGGCCCCCGCCGAGTTCGCCGAGCTCCACCTCCCCGTCGCCGGCGTCGGCGCCTATGACCTGGGTCTGGGCGGTGCGCAGGGCGCCCGCCCAGGGCGAGTTGAAGGGGTAGCGGTGGACGGCGCCCACCGAGACCGGGCCGCCCGCGTGGCCGCCGTCCAGCGGGGTCACGGGCGCGTCGGAGACGGCGCTGGCGAAGGCGACCCGGCGGACCTCGCCGCTGCCGTCGGCGGTGCCGACCGGGCCCTCCTCGCCGACCAGGAGCGCCTGGTAGAGGTCGACCGAGGCCAGGTCGCAGAAGTGCGGCACGGCGACGTCGAGCAGTTCGCGGGCGGTGGTCTCCAGGTCCAGGGAGCTGCCGATGCGCCGGCTGGCCTCGTTGAGCAGGGCGAGGTTGCGGCGGGTGTGCGCGGCCTCCCGCTCGGCGCGCTGGCGTCCGGTGACGTCCTGGGCGACGCCGGCGACGCCGATGGGCCGTCCGCTGCCGCTGTGCAGCCGGTACAGGGAGATCGCCCAGCGCCTGCGGTTGTTGGTGCCGGACCCCGAGGGGACGGTGCCGACGATCGTCATGTCCAGGACCGGGTCGCCGCTGTCCAGCACCTGCTTGAGGGCGGCGGTGAGCCGGTCCGCCTCGACGCGGGAGAGGAAGTCGTGCGGGGTGCGGCCGCGGTGGTCGCCGGGGTTGCGGCCGAAGACGGTGGAGAAGCGCTGGTTGACGCGGAGCAGCTTGAGGTTGGTGTCGAAGAGGATGAAGCCCATCGGCGACTGGCCGAACACCGCCTGCGAGGAGGCGAGGTCGGTCTCGATCTGGCGCAGCACGCGGACGTCCACGGCGATGCAGAGCGCCCCGCGCCGGCCCGTCTCGCTCCGCGAGGGCATGACGTAGACCTCGGCCAGGCCCTCCTGGCCGGCCTTGTCGCGGTACGGCACGGTGCCGATCCACTCGCGCCCGTCGAGGATCTCCGCGACCCGCTCGTGCGCCCGGGTGCGCTGGTCCTCGGGGACGAAGGCGGTGATGGGGTCCTGACCGAGCGCCTCGGACGCGGATACGCCGAAGAACTCCTCGGCGCGCTCGCTCCACTGCTCGATCCGCCCGTCGGGGCCGAGGGAGAACGAGGCCACCCGGATGTAGTCGTAGAGGGAGCCGGGCGGACTGGACTGCCAGGCGCTCTGTGTCACGGCCTCAGCGTTCCGGGGCCCAACAACCCCCGACGGCTCATCGCTCACGCCCGACCCCTCCAGCTCACACATACGGACCGGCTGGTGCCGAGTATTCAGCATTACCCCCGTTCCGCACATGCACTTGTCGATCACAGCATCATCTCGAGGCGTACGAATTCCGCCGACGCCCCACTTCAACTACCCTGCTCCGGGCCGCCGAACCGTGCGTGACCGGTCATCCGCGGAGGCCGCCGGCGGGGGTCGCCGCGGCGGGGAGGGCGAGCTCGAACCAGACCGTCTTGCCCTGCGGGCCGTGCCGGGTGCCCCAGCGCCGGGAGGTGCGGGCGACCAGTTGCAGCCCGCGGCCGCCCTCGTCGTCCTCGCCCGCGGCGCGCCGGCGGGGCGGGTCGGGCAGCGGGTCGGAGACCTCGACCAGGAGCGAGGTGCCGCGCACCATCCGCACCCCGATGGGCCCGCGGGCGTACCGCAGGGAGTTGGTGACGAGTTCGCTGACGAGCAGCACGGTGACGTCGGTGAGCTCGCGCAGCCCCCACCGCGCCAGGGTGTCCGTCACGTTCCGCCGGGCACGGCGTACGGCGCTCGGCTCGGCCGTGAACACCCAGTGGGCCGTGCTGCCCTCCGGGAGGCCGCCGAGGCGGGCCATGAGCAGGGCCACGTCGTCGGGTTCGCGGCCCTGGGCGAGGGTGGCCAGCAGGTCGTCGCAGGCCTGCTCCAGGGAGCGCAGCGGCCGGCGGGCGAGCACCGACCGCAGCCGGTCCATGCCGACCCCGATGTCCTCGCCGCGCGCCTCGACCAGCCCGTCGGTGTAGAGCACGAGGACGGAGGCGTCGGGCACGTCGAGCTCGACGGACTCGAAGTCGACGCCGCCGACGCCCAGCGGCACGCCGGCTGGGGACTCCAGCAGCCGGGCCCGGCCGCCCCCGTGGGTCGCGGGCTCCACCAGGACGGGCGGCGGATGCCCGGCGCGGGCCACGGCGAGCCGCCGGGTGGAGGGGTCGTAGACGGCGTACACGCAGGTCGCCGTCCAGCCCTCGGCGGTGCCCGCGGCGAGGTCGTCACCGAGGTCGTCGACGCGGCGCAGCAGTTCCTCCGGCGCCATCTCCAGCGCGGCCAGGGTCCGCACGGCGGTGCGCAGCCGGCCCATCGTGGCGGCGGCGCGCAGCCCGTGGCCGACGACGTCCCCGACGACGAGGGCGACCCGCCCGCCGGCGAGCGGGATGACGTCGAACCAGTCGCCGCCGGCGGCCGCCCCGCTGCTGCCGGGGACGTAGCGGAAGGCGAGGTCGACGCCGGGCGGCTCGGGCACGCTCCGCGGCAGCAGGCTGCGCTGCAGCATCAGGGCGCCCTCGCGTTCGCGGATGTAGAGGCGGGCGTTGTCCAGGGCGGCCGCGGAGCGGTCGCACAGCTCCATGGCGAGTTCGACGTCGTCCTGGTCGAAGGGTTGCCGGCCGCCGGCGCGGCTGACGACCAGCAGCCCGAGGACGATGCCGCGGGCGCGCAGCGGGGCGACCAGCAGCGAGTGGATGCCGAGGTCCAGGGCGGCCTGCACCTTGGGGTCGCCGGGGAAGGTGGCGACGGAGTCGCGCAGTTCGTCCGCGCCGCGCACCAGGGCGGGCCGCGCGCTGTGCAGCACGGAGCCGAAGACGGACGCCCGGTCGACCTGGATGACCTTGCCGATGCCGATCATCCGGTCGACCGCGGGGCCCTCCTTGATCGCCCCGATGCCGAGCTGGCGCATCTCCGTGCGCTCCCCGTACAGGGCGCCGGGCAGCTCCCCGCCGTCCGGCACGGCCGCGTGCAGGATCACCCCGCTGTAGTCGCTGAACCGCGGGACGACGGTCCTGGCCAGCTGCTCGGCGATGCGCCGTACGTCCAGCAGGTCCGCCAGGCGCGAGCCGACGTCGTTGAGCAGGGCCAGCCGGCGCCGGGTGCGCTCGATCTTCTCGGCGCTCTGCTGGCGCTCCGTCACGTCCATCACGCTGCAGCTGATCCCCAGCACCCGGCCCGCGCGGTCCTCCAGCCGGTGGTACGACACCGAGCGCCAGCCGCCGGACGGTCCGGGCACGACGACGTCGATGACCGGGCGGCCGGTGGCGAGCACGTGCCGCTGGAGGGTGGTGAGCTCGTCGGCGGCCCCGGCGGTCACGATCTCCTCGACGCGGTGGCCGAGGGTCTGCGCGGCGGGGACCTCGTTCATCCGCGTCAGGGCGTCGTTGACACGGACGTAGCGCAGCTCGGTGTCGAAGATCGCGACGCCCAGGGGCGAGGAGTCGAAGAGCGAGTCCAGTGCCGCCAGGTCGTGCTCCATGCCGCGGATCCGGCTGGTCTCGGCGATCGACACCAGGACGAAGGGCCGGCCGTCGCCGTCCACGAGGAGCGAGGCCCGCGCCTCGACCTGCACCCGGTGGCCGTCGCGGTGCCGGACGGAAAGCACGCCGTCCCAGTGGCCGGTGCGCAGCAGTTCGGCCAGGATCGGCTCGACGGGGCCGGGGCGGGGCACGGAGGCCGTCCGGCGCCCGGCGGGCGCGGCTTTCCCGGGCCGCTCCGCCCGCCCGCCGTCCTCGGCGGGGTCGAGCAGGGTGGAGACCCGGCGGCCCACGACCTTCTCGCCGGGCCAGCCGAGCATCTCCTCCGCGAGGGGGCTCCAGAGCAGGACCCGGCCCGAGGTGTCGAGGATGACGACGGCCGGCCGCAGGGTGTCCATCAGCGTCCCGGAGCCGGTGGGCCCGCCCGCCGCCGGTCCCGGGGATCCGGGCCGGAGCCCGGCGTGGGCGCGCTCGCGCGCGGCCGGGGACTCGGGGTGTCCCGGGTCCTCGCCCTTCGCAGTGCCGCCCTCGCTCCCGCTCACGTGTGGGGACCCCAGACCATTGCAGGGCCACCGGCTCGGGGCCGGCCGACCGCCTACGGATCAATCCCCACATACCCGATATTCCGCGCTGCGTATCCCGCACGGGGTCCGTCTCCGGCTCTCCCACCGTCTCGCGCCCTTCGGGCGCAAAGCGGCGGGCTGTGGATGGGAGGGTGGGGCCGGAGCCCTCGTGGCAGTGTGCGGGTCCGGGGGTGGCGGGGGTTCGGGCTCCGGAGCGGATGGCGTTTCCGGCGGCGCGGGTCTCGTTGCCGTCCGCGGGTACAGAGGGCCGGTGGCCACGCCCACTCTTCGTGGGTGGCGCGCCCGCCGTAACCGGCGTCTGCGGGTGCTTCCCCGACAGGCACGGGGCTCGGTGCGTGGTCTGCCGGGATCGGGCTCTGTTCCGCCGACATAGTCGGCGAAAGCGGGCCCGATGTCCCGCCCACCCCTCACCAGCACCTCCAATCAGCCGCAGACGCCGGTCACGGCGGGCGCGCCCACCAGCGGCAGTAGGCGTGGAAGCGGCCATCTGCACCCGCGGACGGCAACGAGACCCCAGCCACCGGACACGCGACCGCTCCGGAGCCTGAACCCCCGCCGCCCACCGGCCCGCACCCTGCGGTGAAGCCCCGGGCCCCCACCCTCCCCTCCGCAGCCCGCATCTTTGCGCCCGAAGGGCGCGAGACGGACCCGCACCCGACCACCCACCCCGCCCGTCGACCCGGTGCGTGCCGGGTGGGTGCGGTCAGCCCCGGGTCGGGCCCCGGTCGGCGGCCCGGGCCGCCGCCCAGGCGGCCGCGGGACGGTCCTGGTCGAGCCAGTCGACCTCGTCGAGGCGGTCGGGGGTGAGCCAGCGCAGCTCGTCGTGGTCCTCCAGGGGCCGCGGCTCCCCGGAGAGGATGCGGGCGGTCCACACCTGCAGGACGTAGCCCGGCTTGAGCGGCCACTCGCCGGGGACCCGTTCCAGCGCCTCGGCCTCCACGCCCAGTTCCTCGCGCAGTTCCCGGATCAGCGCCTGCGGCGCCGTCTCGCCCGCCTCGAGCTTGCCGCCGGGCAGCTCCCAGCGCCCCGCCAGCTCCGGCGGCGCGCTGCGCCGCGCCGCGAGCAGCCTGCCGTGGTCGAGCACGGCCGCGCCGACCACCACCGTCACGTCGTGCGTCGTCATGGGCGGCACCCTATCCGGGCGTCTGTCCCCGTCGGCTCCTGCGGCGGCTCCCGGGGCGGACGGCTAGGACGCGCGCCGGTCGATCCGCTCGACGAGGTAGAGCTGCTTGTGGCCGCGCGCGTCGAGGGTGTCGGCGACGCGTTCGGCCTCCTGCCGGGTGGCGTAGCGGCCGACCCGGTAGCGGTTGCCGTTGTCGTCCTGACGTATGACGACCCAGACCAGCTCGCTCATCGGATCTCCTCCAGGTGCGCCACGTTGGCCCGGTCGTCGTCCTCGCCGCTCGGGGCGCCGGCGAACCAGGCGTCGAGGATCTCCCTGAGCAGGGGTTCGCTGGTCAGACGCAGGCTCAGGGCGAGGGCGTTGGCGTCGTTCCACTTGCGGGCGCCGTCCGCGGAGTACGCGTCGGCGCAGAGGGCGGCGCGGACTCCGGGCACCTTGTTGGCGGCGATGGACGCTCCCGTGCCCGTCCAGCAGCACACGACGGCCTGGTCGGCGCGGCCCTCCGCGAGGTCCCGGGCGGCGCTCTCCGCGCTCCAGGCCCAGTCCTTGCGGTCGCCGGCGCGCAGGGCGCCATAGGCCATCACGGTGTGGCCGCGGCGGCGCAGTTCGTCGACGAGCAGCCGCGCAACCGGCTCGTCCATGTCCGAGGAAACGGCGATGCGCATATGCCGGAGCCTACGCCCGAACGTGACGCGCCGGACACGTTCGGGCAGTATTCGACTCGATCGGGCCATGTTCGATTGGGAGTTGACTCAGAAGGGGCTCTTGTCCGCGCCGTTCGCGCATCGGCGTGCGCCCCGGCGCCGCCCCGCACGGCCCGCGCACCGCCGGCGCCGCGCCGGCACCCGGCCCACCAGCGGGCTTGCCGGCGACGGCGCACAAGGGGCGCGGCCCGCGGTACGGACCCGGACCCGGCCGCCCCACCCCGCCGGCGCCGCCCGGCGTCCGGGCGGGGTCACTTCACCGGCATCCGGTACGACACCCGGTAGCGGTCGGCCGGGATGACGAGGTCCGCGGTCTCGACGGGCAGCCCCGACGCGTAGTACGTACGGCGGATCTCGATGACCACGTGCCCGGGCACCCCGCCCAGCACCGCGGTCTCCTCCGCGAGCCCGGGCCGGGCGCCGACGTCCTCGGCCACGTTGTCGACCACGACGTCGAGCGCGGCCATGCGCTCCACCACTCCCTGCCCGGCCAACGGGCCCTCCTCCGGCAGCAGGACGGGCGAGCGGCCGGTCACCGACAGCGGCTCCCACGAGGTGGCGAGCATCATCGGCTCGCCCTCCGTCCGGTAGAGGTAGCGCGTGCGCATCACGCGGTCGCCGGGCTTGATGCCCAGCCTCTCGGCGATGCGCGCGGTGGCCGTGTCCTGGAAGCTGTTCGACTCCCAGGTGCCCTTGAAGCCCTCGTCGGCCTGCTCCTGACGGAACGGCGTCGCCTGGCCGCTGCCCGGCCGGTAGCCCGTGCGCACGACCAGCCGAGGGTCGGGGCGCTCGCGCACATACGTGCCGGAGCCGGACCGGCCCTCGACGAAGCCCTCGGCCATCAGCACCTTGCGGGCTTCCAGGGCGACGGTGTCCGACACCCCGTACTCCGCGCGGATGCGTGCCTGCGACGGCAGGCGGGTGTGCGGTGGGAGGCTGCCGTCGAGGATCTTCCGGCGGAGATCCTCGGCGACGCGCAGGTACGCGGGCTGCTCACCGAAAGGCACGTGCCCCTCCCTCGGGTTGACTGTGTGCAACAGCTTGACAACTCAGGGTTGCCACCCGCAAGCCTTCCGCAGGGCTTTACCCGTGTCGCGTCACCCGGGCAGCAGATCGAAGGCCGCGAGAACCACCCTCGCGTGCTGCTCCGCCTGCTGGCGCACCGGGATCCAGCGGGCCCGGTGCGCCGTCTCGTACGCCTCGCACCACTCCGCCACCAGCCGCTCCAGCAGTTCCCGTACGGCGGCCACCGGGGCGGGCGGGAGTTCCGCCGTACGCACCACCCGCAGCAGCATCGCGGCGGCGCGCAACGGCAGTCGCTGCGCGTAGATCTCGACGCTGCTGACCCGGGCCCGGGTCATCGCGGGCAGCGGCGGAGCGGCGGCCGTGCGCAGCGCCGGGTCCCAGTCCGCGGCGAGCGCCGGGCCGACCGCGACGATCTCCTGCGCGGCGCGCAGCAACGGCCCGCCGTCATCGGGCAGGTGCGGCCGGACCTCCCCGATGAGCCCGCCGACCAGCAGGCTGGCGCGGCGCAGCGCCTCCCCCGCCGTGCGCAGCGCGTGCTCGGCACTCGGGTGCGGCGAGGTGTCGGCGGCGCGGTCGCACGCCCACATGGGCACCTCGGCGATCGCGGTGACCCCGCCGTACCGGTGGGCGTACGTCCAGGTGGAGTTGGACGCGTCCTCGCGCGGGCCGCCGGGCGGCGGCAGCACGTACACCCCGGGACCGGGGCTCGGCCAGTGGAAGGCGTCGGAGGAACCGGCCTCCAGGGGGATGTCGAACTCGGCGGCGGACTTGGCGATCCGCTCCGCGAGCCGCGGGATGTCCCGGGTCACCTGGATGAAGGTGCCGCCCACGTCGATGCCGTGCAGCGAGCACTGCAGCACCGGCCGCAGTTCGTCGATGACCCCGATCAGCGCCCGGGTCTCGGGCAGTGCCCCGTCCAGCGTGCCGTCGTCCGGCAGCCACTCGGGCTGCTCCGCGGCGCGCGGGCGGAAGAAGTGCCGGTAGTGGCCGAGCATGGTGAACCGGGCGTCCGGGACGGCCTCGTTGAGCCGGGCGCCGTCCGGGTCCGCGCAGAGCAGGAAGTGCCAGGCGGCGTCGGTGCCGTCGCGCAGCACGGGGTCGGCGGTGACCCGCCGGGCCAGCAGCAGCGCGGTGGCGCCGCCGACCATCTCGTTGGCGTGCGGGCCGGCCACCACCAGGACGTTGCGCGTTCCGTGCCCGACCGAGAGCAGCAGCAGCGGCTCCCCGGCCCGGGACAGGCCCACCGTCCGCAGCCGGCAGACGTCGGGACGGCGGAGCACCAGGGCCCTGGCCGCCGCGGCGACCTCGTCCACGGTCGGGTAGCGCTCGCCGACAGCGGTGTCCCCCCGAGATGTCATGCAGCCCCCCGCCTCGGTCCCTACGGTCAGGTTCGGATTGTTCCAATCCGTACGGAGCCGGGGCTAGGCCCTGTCGTCAAAGTGGCTCCTCCCGGCCGGATGCGGGGGGAGCCACCGCGGCGACGGGGGTCTCGAGCGTGTCGGGCGGCGGTCCGGCCCGACACGACGGAGGGGTACGGCTGCGTCGGCAGCCGTACCCCTCCTCCGCTCGGCGGGTGTCAGTGCCGGCGGGCGGCCTGGCGGCGACGGGTCGCGAGGACCACACCGCCACCGGCGGCCAGCAGCACGGCCGCGGCGGCCGAGAGCATGCCCACGTTGCCGCTGCCGGTCTCGGCGAGGTCGCCCGAGCCGCCGTTGGGGGACTCGGAGGTCTCGGCCTCGACGGACTCGGACGCCGAGGCGGACGCCGACGCCGACGCCGACTCCGAGGCGGGGGCGGTGGCCGAGGGGGTCTCGGTCGCGGCGGGGGTGGTCTCCTCGCCGCCGGCCGGGGTGGTCTCGTCACCGGCGGGGGTGGTCTCGTCGCCCGAGGGGGTGGTCGGGGTGGAGGTGGCGGGGGTGGACGGGACGGTCTGCGTGGTGCAGTCCTTCGTGCCGCCGTTCCACCAGGCGATCTTCTTGTCGCCGATGACCGCGTGGTTCGGGCCCTCGGGCAGGTCGCCGTGCTCGTAGCCGTCGTTGGCGTCCAGGACGCCGTCGTACTTCTTGTTGCCGTAGTACAGGTCGATCTGCGCGAAGCAGGTGACGTCCGGCACGGCCACGTCCAGCGTGTCGGTGCCGGTGGTGATCTTCACGGTGTCCCAGTCGTGGAACACCTGCTTGCCGGAGGTCTGGAAGGTGGCACCGTGGGTGCGGTAGGAGGCGAGGGACACGGTGCAGGACGCGGAGCCGTCCGCGACCCGGACCTTGACGTGGACCTTGCCGTCCTCGCCGGGCTTGAGGTTGACGTCGTCGACCTTGACCGACGGGTACCAGGCCGTGCCGTCGAGCGAGAACTCGCAGCGGTCGGTGGAGGTCTTGGTGCCGCCGCCCTGGCCGGGCTTGTAGCCGTGGTGGCCACCGCGGTCCCAGCCCTTGCCGCCCGGGCAGTCGCCGGCCCAGGCGGAGGTGGCACCCACGGCGGTGAGGGCGACGGCCGCGGCGCTCACGCCCAGCAGCCGTCCGACGGTGACACGTCGCGATATGGACATGCAGAAACCCAATCTTGGCGTTGCGTGGCCCGGCAGGCGCGGCTGACGGCGGCTCTCCCCGTACGTGAGCAGGCCGAGGCGTCACCGGGCGAGTGGTCGAAGTGCACACGGGGCTCATCGGCCCCAGTGGCACCACGCATCGTCGTGGCTCTGTCAATGGGCTGTCAACCTGGGGCGGTGCAAAGGCTCGTGGACCGAGGTCTCGATCCGGCACACCGCGGCCATGGCGCCGAAGGCCAGCACCCGCACCAGATCGGCGTCGTAGGGGTCCGGATCGGCGATCCGCCAGGCCTCCGCGTCCGCCTCGGTGATCCGGTACGGGGCGAGGGCGGCGAGCAGCGCCAGCCGGGCGCCGGGGCGTTGGGCGGCGGGCACCCCGGCGAGCACCGCGGCGGTCCGGTCGCCGCCCAGCGGCTCGGGAGTGCCGTCCCAGGCGTCCACGGCGGCCACCACCGCCTCCCGGGCGGCGTCGCCGAGCCGTCCCCCTCCCACGGCGGCCGCCCGCCGCAGCGCGGCGAAGGCGGTGCCCACCGGGGCGTCCTCGGCCCACTGCGGCGCGGGGCCGGCCGGGCCGCGCAGCAGGGGCAGGCTGGCCCCGGGCGGCAGGGGCCTGCGGACGGTACGGGCCAGTGCCCGGCCACCGAGGCTGCGCACCAGCCGCAGCCGCTGCAGCCCGCCGGGCAGCAGGTCCTCGGTCAGCAGCGCGGACACCATCCGGTTGACGAAGTGGAAGGCGAGGGCGGTGCCGATGAACTCCGGTGCGTCCCGCGGGCCGAAGGGGCGCACCGCGGCCCCCGGAGCGCCGGGGTTCGCGGTCGCCCTGCCCCAGGCGACCAGCGCGGCCCGGCCGGGGTCGTCCGGCGTGCCTCCGCGGGCGACCGTCTCGGCGAGGCGGTGGTCACCGGTGGCGTGCAGCAGGACGGTGTGCGCGTCCACGCAGAAGGGGCAGCGGTTCGCGGCCGACACCCCCAGGGCGACCAGCTCCTTGTCGGTGCGCGGGACCCGGCCGGCGAGCAGCGACTCGCGCAGCACGGCCCAGGTCGCCGCGAGCAGGTCGGGGGCGGCGGACAGCGCGACGAAGGTCGGGGCGTGGCCGACGCCGAAGTCGGCGGTGAGCTGGGCGTAGACCTCGGCGGTCCGGCCGGTGGCGTCGCCGGGCGGCGCGGGAGTGGTGAGACGGAAGGGCGTGGCCATGGCCGGGCCTCCTCGCTGGACGGCTCGTGGACGGTGGTGTTCGCGTCGGGACGATCGTGGCCGCCCGGGGGCCGTCCGGTCGTCGTCCGGGGGAAGGGATCCGGCACTGCTCCGGGCGCCTGGGCCGGGGGCTGGACTACTCCACCGGGAGTAGCCGCGGAGCCGTCTTCGGGGAGGACGTGCCGCCCGGGGCGGCGGCGTAGGGTGCGGGCATGGGTGGCACGCTGATCGGGCGTCAGGGGTTGGCCGGGCTGCGGGGGTGGCGGGGCGTCGCCTTCGACGCGGTGATCGGCGTCGTCCTGGCCGTCGACGTCCTGCTCCTTCCCGGGGTGCCGCGCCCCTCGAACGCCCTCGACCTGGCACTGGGCCTGGTGGGCGCGCTGGCGGTGGCCGGGAGCCGCCGCCGGCCCGCGGCGGCGCTGCTGCTGTGCACCGGCTGCATGCTGGCCTACGCGCTGCGGGTGCACCCCGGCCCCTCGGCGGCGTTCCCCGTGCTGGTCGCGATCCACATGGCGGTCAGGGCGGGCGGCAAGCGGCTGCCGGTGCAGCTGTCGGCGCTGGCGTTCCTCGCCGGCTACCTCGCCTCCGGGCAGCCCGCGCCCACCTCCGCGCAGTCCACCGCGCTGCTGCTCGGCTGGTTCCTGGCCTCGGTCGCCATGGCCGTGGTGGGCCGGCACCGCCGGGCCTATCTGGAGCAGCTGGAGCAGCGGGCGCTGGACGCCGAACGCACCCGCGAGGAGGCGGCGTTGCGCCGGGCCGGCGAGGAGCGGCTGCGGATCGCCCGGGAGCTGCACGACTCGCTCACCCACAGCATCTCGATCATCAAGCTGCAGGCCGGGGTCGCCGTCCATCTGGCCCGCAAGCGCGGCGAGGAGGTGCCCGACGCGCTGCTGGCGATCCAGGAGGCGAGCGGGGAGGCGATGCGCGAGCTGCGCGCGACCCTGGAGGTGCTGCGCGGCACCGGGGGCGGCCACGGCGTGGACCGGATCGAGGACCTGGTGGAGCGCTCGCGCACGGCCGGGCTGCCGACCGGCGTCACGGTCGGCGGACGCGAACGGCCGCTGGGCGACGCGGTCGACCGGGCCGCGTACCGCATCGTGCAGGAGGCGCTCACCAACGTCACCCGGCACGCCGGGCCGGAGCCCCGGGCCACCGTCCGCATCGAGTACGGCGACCGCGAGCTGGTGGTGCAGGTCGACGACGACGGCACGGCGGCCCCCGGGGACGGCCTGGTGCCCGGGGTCGGGCTGACCGGGATGCGGGAGCGGGTGACCGCGCTCGGCGGGCGGCTGCGGGCCGGACCGCGGCCCGAGGGCGGCTTCTCCGTACGGGCCGAACTCCCCCTGGACCCCCTTCCCCCGGCCGACGGCGGGACGGCGGCCGGGGCGGCGGGGGCGGCCGGGGCGCCGCTGGAGGAGGTGTCGTGATCCGTGTGCTGATCGTCGACGACCAGGCGCTGATGCGGGCCGGTTTCCGCGCCCTCCTCGACGCCGAGGAGGGCATCGAGGTGGTGGCCGAGGCGGGCGACGGGCAGCAGGGCGTCGAACTCGCCCGGCGGCATGTGCCCGACGTGGTGCTCCTCGACGTCCAGATGCCCGTGCTCGACGGGATCGGCGCAACCCGGCTGATCGCCGCCGATCCGCGGCTGGCCGGGGTGCACGTGGTCATCCTCACCAACTACGGCCTGGACGAGTACGTCTTCGACGCGCTGCGCGCCGGGGCCAGCGGCTTCCTGCTGAAGGACACCGAACCCGCCGACCTCGTCCAGGCCATCCACGTCGCCCGGCGCGGCGACGCCCTGCTCTCCCCCGCCATCACCCGCAGGCTGATCGGCGAGTTCGTCTCGCGGCCGCCCGACGCCACGCACGCGGCGGGCCTGGAGGCGCTCACCAACCGGGAGCGCGAGGTGCTCGCGCTCGTCGCCCGCGGGCTCGCCAACGACGAGATCGCCGGGCGGATGGTCATCAGCCCGCTGACCGCCAAGACCCACGTCAGCCGGGCGATGACCAAGCTGGGCGCCCGCGACCGCGCCCAACTGGTCGTCTACGCCTACGAGTCCGGGCTGATCACACCGAAGGGTTCGCCGCAGCGACCGTCGTGGCCAGCCCCAGCGCCTCCCGCGCCCTGACCGCCTCCGCGTGGCCGCTGTGCGCGTCCGCGTCCTCGTAGTGCTCGTAGTAGGCGTCCGCGTCCTTCGCCGCGGCAGCCTGGGCCCAGTACGCGCGTGCCTTCCCGGCCTCCGCCGCGAGCGCGGCGACCGGCTCCGCGGCGTCGGCCGGCCAGTCGTGTGCCCGCAGCGCCCGGGCCTCCATGGCGAGGGCCACCGTGACCTCGCCTGCCCACTTCCGGTAGCCGTCGAGGTCGTCCTCCACGTACTCCTCCTCCGGCCCCCCGGCCATGGCCTCGTTGAGGGCGTTGGCGGCCTCCAGATAGGCGACCTGGTGGGCGTCGAGCGTGCTCGCGTCCTGCCGCAGAGAGCCCTTGAGCGTGCCCTTCTCCTTGCCGAACACGCAGGTCACCTCGCGGTCGCCGAGCTTCCAGGTCTCCCGGTCCGGGGCGTAGTAGTACACCTTGACGTCCGCCGGCACCGCCCAGGCGTCCATGGCATAACCGTCGGCCAGCCGCTGGCAGCGCTCCTCCACGCGGTCCCTGAGCGCCGCGTCGCCCGGGTAGGCCTGGGGCCCGGGCAGCCGGAACGTCCCGACAACCTCGGCGGCGTGCCTCTGGGCGCAGGGCACGGTGTCCATGTCGGCGGCGGGGGCCTGCAGGCCCCCGCCGGGGGTGTCGAAGCACTCGCCCCGGCGCAGCGAGAAGGCGCCGCCGTCCCGGGCCCCTTCCCTGGCGCCCTCCTTGAAGCCCTTGACGAAGGCGCCGGCGCCGCCGCCGACGAGCACGAGCGCGCACAGCAGCGTGCCGACGGACGAGAGCACCAGGCCGGTCACGGCCATGCCCTTGCCGCGCTCGCCCGTCCGCCGGATCTGCACCAGCGCGATCGCCCCGAGCACGACGCCGACCACCGGCACCATGCACAGCAGCCCGGTCACCAGCGCGGCCACGGCGAGCCCGTTCAGCGGCGCCCGCCGCGGCGCGGGCGGCAACGCGTTCGGCGGCGCGGGCTGGTGGGGGTACGGGGGATACGGCGGAGGCTGCACGGAACGGCTCCTCACGGACGGGCGAACGTGGCGAACGGCCGCGCGAATATATCCCGGCCTCCGCCACCGGCAGTCGGCGGCCGCCATCAGGGTTCTCCGAACCGGGCGCAGACACCCGAGGGGGAGCCACGATGTCCGCCGACGCGGCCCAACAGGCCTGGGACCGCATCGACTCCTGGCTGGGCGCGCACGCCCCGGCGTACGCCATGCTCAACCCGCCGGCGCCGGAGGAGGAGATCGCCGCGGTGCAGCGGCGCATGGGCGTCACCTTCCCGCCGGACCTGGTGGCCACGCTGCGCCGCCACGACGGGGCGCACGAGGACTTCCTCCTGCCGACACACGATCGCCTGCTGGGCACCCGCGGATGCGAGGAACGGTCCGGGTTCCTGCGCGGCATGCTGGCCGAGGTCCTCGACGCGGACGACGAGGAGGACGACGAGGAGGACGACGACGGCGCCTACTGGCACCACCACTTCGTGCAGTTCGCCTCCTACGACATCACCGCGGACGGCCTGACCGTGGACTGCCGCCCCGGCACGTCCTTCGGCGCCGTCGGCCGCTTCTTCGACGAGTCCGGCACCGACTTCGGCCACGCCCCGTCGCTGGGCGCGTATCTGGGCGACGTCGCGAACAGCCTGGAGCGCGGGCTGCCCTTCCAGGGCGGCCGGACCTGGCCCGTCGTCAGCGACGGCGCCCTGGAGTGGGACGCCTCCGAGCGCTCCCACCCCGAGTGGGGCGATCCGTCGGACCCGCCGCCCTCCGCCGACGACGCCTCGCTGCCGGCGCTGCCGCCACGCGGCTCCGAGGAGCCGCTGCGCGCCGTCCACGTGCGCAAGCTGGGCGGTCTCGGCGCGCTCGTGGCCACGCTCCCCCGCGAGACGGTCGCCACCGCCGCCGCCCGGCAGACCCGCCGCCTTGCCGACGAGACCGGCCTGGCCCGGTACCCCGAGGTCGCCGCGGCCCTGGACGCCCTCGTCGGCGGCCGCCCCGTCGAGCTCACCGGCACCGGTCCGCTCGGGCTCCGGCTGCGCCAGGTCCGCCGCGAGGCTTCCGCCCACCACAACGGCGTCCGCGGGCAGGCCGTGACATGCCTCGTGCTGCTGCTCACCGACCTGCCGCACCGGGCGCTGGTGAGGACGGCCGACGTGCGTTCCCGGATCTCGCCGGACTGGCGCGCCGCGCTCCACGCCGACCTCGGCTCCCCTCCGCTGCCGCCGGAGCCGGACACCGCCTTCTGGACGACGCTGGACAACCCCGCGATCGATGCGGGCCGTCGGAGCACGGGCGTATGACGACGCGACGGACTGTGCCGGCCGCGGGGGCGGCGCTGCTCGCGGCCGGGTGCGCCGCGCGGCGGCCGGAGGCGGAGCGGCACGAGGGGGCGCAGGGCCCGGCACGGACGGACACCGTCCCGTTGCGGCGGCGCTTCCCGCTGCCCCGCCCTGTCAAAGGCCCGGGGGCTGGTCTGCCTCGACGGCGTCGACCCGGTGGCCGCCGCGTCAGCGTAAGCCGGGGCAGGTCAGGACGTGCAGAGCGTCCGCTCCAGCACCTCGTTGACGGCCTTGGCCTGTTCCTCGGTGAGCTGGTGGCCGGCACTGCCGAAGCGCGACTGCGCGGCGGCCACCGCGTTGCCGCCTCCGTTGATGGTGGCGCACTGCTGGCGCGCGTTGGCGACGGCCTTGTCCGCGTCGGCGGCCAGGGCCGGGTCGACGGCCTTGAGCGCGGCGAGGAGCGCCGCGCGCTCGACCCCGGTCGGTTCCTCCGGGATGCCCTCGCTGATGTCCGGCACCTTCGAGCCGGGCGCCCCGGCGGACGGCGTGGCGCCGCCCTCGGGCCCGCCGCCGGCGTCGTCGGTGCCGGAGCTGCAGGCGGGGACCGCGAGGAGCACGGCGGCAAGGAGCACTGCGGTGCTGAGGCGTGTACGCATGCCCGCCATGGTGGCCCGCGGCACGCCCGGCCCCCGCCGGTGCGCGGTTTCCGTCGCCGTGCTGTGACCTACGGGAGGACGCTCAGCGCCCCGTCACCCTGCGCAGCAGCCGCCGTACCCGCGACGGCGCGGGGGCGGGGGCGGCGTCCTCGCCGAGGGCACGCCGGAGCTGGGCGAAGTGGTCGGCGCGGGTCTCGGAGAGGTACGGGTCCTTCAGCAGCGGCTCGGCGATCCGC
Organism: Actinacidiphila glaucinigra; assembly: GCF_900188405.1. Classification (GTDB taxonomy): domain Bacteria; phylum Actinomycetota; class Actinomycetes; order Streptomycetales; family Streptomycetaceae; genus Actinacidiphila; species Actinacidiphila glaucinigra. Next base: position 212,880 of record NZ_FZOF01000006.1, read on the forward strand.
CAGGCGCGCCGGTGGTCGCCCTCGTAGTGGCACACGTACGCCTTGGCCAGTTCCAGGACCTGCTTGAAGGGCACCCGCCCGGTGTGGTCGAGATCGACCTCGTCCTGCACCGCGCTGATCAGGGCCAGCCGCTCGTCGACCGTGTACTCGTCCTTGGCGATGCGTTCCAGCAGCTCGGCCGGGATCGGCCGGACGACCTCGAAGACGAGTGTGGAGCGGATCGGCGCGCCGGCGATCTCGATGTACGGCAGCAGGGCGCCGGTGCTGTGGTGCAGCCAGGGCAGGCGGGGGCTCGCGAAGTCCTGGTGCAGCACGACGGCACCGGGCTCCAGGCGCGGGAGGAAACGTTCCGCCACACATCGGAACACCCGCGCCGTCTTGGCGATGTCGATGTGCAGGAACTCGATGGGGCTCTTGTCCTGCGGGTCGGAGGTGTTCCAGATGTCGCCGGCGTGGACCTCGACGAACCCCATGAACGGTGCCAGCGCCGCCTCGAAGTCCTCCCGGAAGGAGTTGCCGCCCTCCGGCGCCTTGCCCGCCTTGAAGAACCGCTGGGTGGCGAAGGTGCCCTTGCCCACGCGGAAGAAGTCGTAGGCGTGCAGCCGGCCCTTCTTCTCGTCGAACGCCGGGTTCTCCCGCAGCCCCTTGGCGATGGCGTAGGTGGAGCCGCCGCCGCCGGAGCCCAGCTCGACGAGGGCGCCGGTGCCGTTCACGTGGTGACGGGCCACCAGGTAGAGGAACTTCTGCTCCCAGTCGCTCATCTGGGCGTAGGGGATGTCCTCGGGGAGTACCACGTCGTCGAACATCGAGTAGAGCCTGCCGAGGGAAGCCATCGTTTCCTCACGTCTCGGAGCCGGGATGCGCCGATTCCACCTCGCGTCCCGCGTGCCCGGAAAGGACCTGCACACGATGTGCATCCCGGCGACCCGAACGATTCACCGCCCGGCGACCCCCCGTACACCCACCGGCCCCCGCCTGGCATGTGCGCGCGAAACGACGAGGGGCCGGGCCCCGAGGGGCCCGGCCCGGACGCCGGACGGGACGTCGCGCGGGCGACGTCGCCGGAACGCGGGATCAGACGTTGAAGCGGAACTCCACGACGTCGCCGTCCTGCATGACGTAGTCCTTGCCCTCCATGCGGGCCTTGCCCTTGGCGCGGGCCTCGGGGATGGAGCCGCACTCGACGAGGTCGCCGAAGGAGACGATCTCCGCCTTGATGAAGCCCTTCTGGAAGTCGGTGTGGATGACACCGGCGGCCTCGGGGGCGGTGGCGCCCTTCTTGATCGTCCAGGCGCGGGCCTCCTTGGGCCCGGCCGTGAGGTACGTCTGCAGGCCGAGGGTGTCGAAGCCGACGCGCGCGAGGGTGGCGAGGCCCGGCTCCTCCTGCCCCATGGACTGGAGCAGCTCCAGGGCCTCCTCGTCGTCCAGCTCGATCAGCTCGGACTCGATCTTGGCGTTGAGGAAGATCGCCTCGGCGGGCGCCACCAGGGCGCGCTGCTCGGCCTTGAAGGCCTCGTCGGTCAGCTCGTCCTCGTCCACGTTGAAGACGTAGAGGAAGGGCTTGGTGGTCAGCAGGTGCAGCTCGTGCAGGAGGCCGGCCTTCTCCGTGCCGGCGGTGATGCCGGCGGAGAACAGGGTGCGGCCGTCCTCAAGGATCTGCTGGGCCTCCTGGACGGCGGCGAGCACCGCCGCCTTCTCCTTCTGCAGCCGCGCGTCCTTGGTCAGCCGCGGCAGGACCTTCTCGATGGTCTGCAGGTCGGCGAGGATCAGCTCGGTGTTGATCGTCTCGATGTCGTCCTTGGGGGACACCTTGCCGTCGACGTGCACCACGTCCGGGTCGACGAAGGCCCGGATGACCTGGCAGATGGCATCGGACTCGCGGATGTTCGCGAGGAACTTGTTGCCCAGGCCCGCGCCCTCGCTGGCGCCGCGCACGATGCCGGCGATGTCGACGAAGTCCACGGTCGCCGGGAGCTTGCGCTGCGAGTCGAAGATCCCCGCGAGCTTGTCCAGGCGCGGGTCGGGGACACCGACGACGCCGACGTTGGGCTCGATCGTGGCGAACGGGTAGTTGGCCGCCAGCACGTCGTTCTTGGTCAGGGCGTTGAACAGGGTCGACTTGCCGACGTTCGGCAGGCCGACGATTCCGATCGTGAGCGACACGTGACGACTTCCCAGGGCGAGAGGTGGGTGGAATGGGCCGCCACGCCCGGGCAGGGCGACCGGCGGACCGATCCACCAGTCTACGGAACGCACCGGCCCTCGGACGGGCCGCGGCCCCGAGCGGCCCCCTCGGGCGGTGAAAAGTCGTGTCCTGCCCCCGTTTCCCCCCTCCTCGGCGCCTACGTTGGGTGCGTGGAGCAACACAGCGCGCGCACACCCCACAAGAACAGCGGTGCACCCACCGCCGCCTCCCCGCTGCCCCGGCCGGCCCGCCCGCAGCGCCGCCCGCAGGGCGCGACAGCCGTCCGGGGCGGTCTGCCCCGGGGGCCGCTGCTGCTGCGGGCCGCCCGGCTGCGCCGGACGGAGCCCCGGCTGACCGGACTGGGCACGGGCGTCTTCATCACGCTGGCCGCCCTCGCCGGCGGCGCCGCGGACTCCCTGATCACCGGCGAGCCGGGCACCCTCTTCGGGGTCGTCTTCCTGCTGGCCTGCCTCGCCGCCGGGCTCTTCGTACGGCCGTACGACCTGTCGGCGGCGCCGGTCAGCGCGCCCATCGCCTTCACCATCGCGCTGGCCGTGACGGCCGACGGCGAGGGCGGGGGCTTCACGGGCCATGTGATGGGCCTGCTGACCGGGCTGGCCACCCTGACGGGCTGGCTGTACGGGGGCACGGTCGGTGCCGCGGTGATCGCGGCCGCGCGGAAGGTGGCCTATGTGATGCGCGAACGGCGCCGCTGAGCGCCCCGCTCCCCCCGGCCCCGCGGCCGGGGGGCGCCTTCGCGGGCACCGTTCCCCGGCCACCTGCCGCCGGCCGCCGTGGTCAGGAGCGGACCGCGGCCGCCGCCATGCCCGCGCCGACGATGCCCGCGTTGTTCTGCAGCGCGGCCGGCACGATCTCGGCCCTGATGCCGGTCAGCAGCGGCAGGAACTTGTCGGCCTTGCGGCTGACCCCGCCGCCGAGGATGAACAGCTCGGGCGAGAAGAGCATCTCGACGTGGGCCAGGTACTTGTCCAGGCGCTTGGCCCAGTGCTCCCAGGTGAGGCCCTCGTCGTCCTTGGCCTTGGTGGAGGCCTTCTTCTCGGCGTCGTGGCCGTGCAGTTCCAGATGGCCGAGCTCCGTGTTGGGCAGCAGGCTGCCGTCGACGAAGACGGCGCTGCCGATGCCCGTGCCGAGGGTGAGCACGATGACCGTGCCCTTGCGGCCGCGGCCCGCCCCGTACTCCATCTCGGCCATGCCGGCGGCGTCCGCGTCGTTGAGCAGGGTCACCGCGCAGCCGACCTTCTGGGACAGGAGCCCCGCGGCGTCCATGTCGATCCAGCCCTTGTCGACGTTCGCCGCCGTACGCGTCATGCCGTGCGTCACCACTCCGGGGAACGTGGCCCCCACCGGGCCCGTCCACCCGAAGTGGTCGACGACCTGCTTCACGCACTCCGCGACGGCGTCGGGGGTCGCGGGATGGGGGGTGAGCACTTTGAAGCGCTCCTCCGCCAGTTCACCACGCCCGAGGTCGACCGGGGCACCCTTGATGCCCGATCCGCCGATGTCCACACCGAAAACGCTCATGCCCCAACGCTACGACGTGGCACGGTCGGTCACCCCTCGGAGGTGTCGCCCCGCATCAGTTCGCCGGCCTCGGCGCGCAGGTCCCGGCGGAGCTCCTTGGGCAGCGAGAAGGTGATCGACTCCTCGGCGGCCTTGACGATCTCCACGTCCTCGAAGCCGCGGCCGGCCAGCCACTCCAGCACCTGCTCGACGAGCACCTCGGGCACGGAGGCCCCGGAGGTGACGCCGACCGTGGAGACGCCGTCCAGCCACGCCGGGTCGATCTCGTCGGCGAAGTCCACCAGGTACGCGGCACGGGCGCCGGCCAGCTTGGCGACCTCGACCAGGCGCACGGAGTTGGAGGAGTTGCGCGAGCCGACCACGATGACCAGGTCGGCCTCGGCGCCCATCTGCTTCACGGCGAGCTGGCGGTTCTGCGTGGCGTAGCAGATGTCGTCGCTCGGCGGCGAGATCAGCAGCGGGAACTTCTCCTTGAGCGCGTCGACGGTCTCCATGGTCTCGTCCACGGAGAGCGTGGTCTGGGAGAGCCAGACGACCTTGGACGGGTCGCGGACCTCGACCTTCTCGACGTCACCGGGGCCGTCGACCAGGGTGATGTGGTCGGGGGCCTCACCGGAGGTGCCGATGACCTCCTCGTGGCCCTCGTGGCCGATCAGGAGGATGTCGTAGTCCTCATTGGCGAACCGCACGGCCTCCTTGTGGACCTTGGTGACCAGCGGGCAGGTGGCGTCGATCGTGGCGAGCCGGCCCTTGGCGGCCTCCTCGTGGACGACCGGGGCGACGCCGTGGGCGGAGAACATGACGATCGACCCCGGCGGCACCTCCTCCGTCTGCTCGACGAAGATCGCGCCCTTCCGCTCCAGGGTCTGCACGACGTACTTGTTGTGGACGATCTCGTGGCGGACGTAGATCGGGGCCCCGTACTGCTCCAGGGCCTTCTCGACGGCGATCACGGCACGGTCCACACCCGCGCAGTAGCCTCGCGGGGCGGCGAGCAGGACGCGGCGGGAAGTCGTAGCGGTCATGTGCCCATCGTACGGGGCCCGGACGGGGCCCCACCGCTGCCCCGGGTGCCCCGGCCGGGGGTGCGGGGGCGGTGCCGGAGCGTCCCGGGGCGCACGCGGCGGACCCGCCCGGACGGACCAAACAAGGCGCGGGGGGCGGGGCTCAGCTGCAGCGCCGCGGACGCCGCGCGGCGCGGCGGGCGGCGAGCACCCAGCCGGCCGCGAGGGCGGCCCCCGCCAGGGGCAGGCAGGTGAAGCAGCCGCAGCCGGGACCGTAGCGGCCGACGCGGAACCCGGCGTGGACACGCGGCGGCCGTTCGGACGGGGGGCAGCCGTACCGGCCGGGTCGGCGCATGGGACCTCCCAGGACCTGCCGGTGACGCGGGCGTCACCGGCGACACTCCTGCCCAGCCTGCGCGGCGGCGGGGCGGGAGGACAGCGGGGCGTGCCATTCGGGTCGGGCGGGAAGGGCGTCACTGTCCGTGGCGGGGGCTAGTCTCGGCGTATGGCTCTGAACACGTCCGCGGAGACGCCGATCCCGGTCGGCGAGGTGTCCCGGCTGATCGGCGGCTGGATCGACCGGCTCGGCCCCGTGTGGGTCGAGGGGCAGATCACCCAGTTGTCGCGGCGCCCGGGGGCGGGCGTGGTGTTCCTGACGCTGCGCGATCCGTCGCACGACATCTCGCTCAGCGTGACGTGCCGCCGGGCGGTCTTCGACGCCTTCGACGGGGCGGTCGGCGAGGGCGCACGGGTCGTGGTGAACGCCAAGCCGGAGTGGTACGCGCCGCGCGGCCAGCTGTCGCTGCGCGCGGCGGAGATCCGCCCGATAGGCGTCGGCGACCTGCTGCTGCGGCTGGAGCAGCTGAAGAAGCGGCTGGCGGGCGAGGGCCTGTTCGCCCCGGAGCGCAAGCGGCCGCTGCCGTTCCTGCCGCAGCTGATCGGGCTGGTCTGCGGCCGGGCCTCGGCCGCCGAGCGGGACGTGCTGGAGAACGCCCGGCTGCGCTGGCCCGCGGTCCGCTTCGAGGTGCGCAACGTGCCCGTCCAGGGGGCGTACGCGGTGCCGCAGGTGATCGAGGCGGTGCGCGGCCTGGACGCCCACCCCGAGGTCGACGTGATCATCGTGGCGCGGGGCGGCGGCAGCGTGGAGGACCTGCTGCCGTTCTCGGACGAACGGCTGGTGCGGACGGTGGCGGAGTGCCGTACGCCCGTGGTGTCGGCGATCGGGCACGAGCCGGACACCCCGCTGCTGGACCTGGTCGCCGATCTGCGCGCCTCGACGCCGACCGACGCCGCCAAGCGTGTCGTGCCGGACGTGGGCGAGGAGCTGGCCCGGGTCGAGCAGCTGCGGCAGCGGTCGCTGCGGGTGATGCGCGGGCTGCTGGACCGGGAGGAGCGCGGGCTGGCCGCCGCGGTGAGCCGGCCGTGCATGGCGCGGCCCCATCTGATGGTGGACGAGCGCGAGGAGCAGGTCGCCGCCCTGCTGGAGCGGTCCCGCCGCCATCTGCGGCACCGGCTGGAGCGGGCGGAGGACGAGCTGGCGCACACCCGGGCCCGGGTCGTGGCGCTCTCCCCGGCCGCGACGCTGCAGCGCGGATACGCGGTGCTGCAGCGCGAGGACGGGCAGGTCGTGCGCGCCGCGGACGAGGTGGCCGAGGAGGAGAAGCTGCGCGCCCGGGTGGCCGAGGGCGAGTTCACCGTCCGCGTCACGCGCTGACCGCGAGGGCAGCGGCCCGGCCGGGGCGCCGCGCGCCCGGCCGCCGTGTCGGAGGGCGGCCCTAGGCTGGTGCCATGGCAGATCAGGACACGCTGGGGTACGAGCAGGCCCGCGACGAGCTCGTCGACGTCGTTCGCCGACTGGAGGCCGGGGGCTCCACGCTCGAGGAGTCCCTCGCCCTGTGGGAACGGGGGGAGCAGCTCGCCAAGGTGTGCCGCGACTGGCTGGAGGGCGCCCGCGCCCGGCTGGACGCGGCCCTGGCGCAGGAGTCCGGCGGCGCCGGGGAGGGTCCGGAGGCCGCCGAAGAGGAGTGACCGGTTGAGCGGGGCGCGGGCGGCGTGACCCGCTTCACGGGCGGTAGTTGAAAATTTGATTGAAATTTCATCTATAGTGACGGGGAGTTCCGACGCGCCCGTCCCCAGGGCGCCGCTCCACATCCCCACCGAGGTACCCCATGACGCTCCAGCTGGACCCCGCCGCCCAGAACCTCCTCTTCCGCGAGGCGCGCACCGCCAACGCGTTCACCGACGAGCCGGTGACCGAGGAGCAGGTCCAGGACGTGTACGACCTGGTCAAGTACGCCCCCACCGCCTACAACCAGCAGCCGCTGCGCATCGTGCTGGTGCGCTCCCCCGAGGCCCGCGAGCGCCTGGTGCGCCACATGAACGAGGGCAACCGGGCGAAGACCGCCGCGGCGCCGCTGGTCGCGGTCCTGGCCGCCGACAACGAGTTCCACGAGGAGCTGCCGGCCCAGTTCCCGGCCTTCCCGCAGGCCAAGGAGGTGCTCTTCGGCGAGCGCCCGGCGCGTGAGGCGTCCGCGGGCTTCAACGCCGCGCTGCAGGTCGGCTACTTCATCCTGGGCGTGCGGGCCGCGGGCCTGGCCGCCGGACCCATGACCGGCTACGACGCCGATGCCGTCGACAAGGAGTTCTTCCCCGACGGCGACCACTCCGTGCTGGCCGTGGTCAACATCGGCAAGCCGGGCGAGAACGCCTGGCGCGAGCGCGGACCGCGCCTGGCGTACGACGAGGTCGTCACCACCGTCTGACGAGCACCCGCCGCCGTCACCGTCACCGCCGCCGGCCCGAGGCCGGCGGCGGTGACGCGCTTCAGCCCTGGCGGCCGCCCCGCTCCTCGAGCGCGCCGGCCAGTTCCGCGAGCCGGGCCATCGGGGCGGTGCCGGTGACCATCGTGGTCACCCCGCCCTTCTCGCGCACGAGGGCGTCGTACTTGTCGCCCTCGTAGCGCTGCCAGGTCTCGCCGTCGACGGTGCGGGTGCCGACCCGCTTCGCCTCGTGGCTCTTGCGGGCGACGAACTTCTCCGTGGCCTCGTTGCTCTGCTCGACGGCCGCGTACTCGTTCTTCGGGTCGACGAAGCCCAGGTGCCACCGCACGGCCTCCGGGTCGGTGGACTCGTACGTCACCGAGGTCGCCCGCCAGTCCTTGCCGAGCCCCTCCGGGGCCGCCACCAGGTAGGGGGCGTCGCGCCGTGCCTGGTCGAGCTCGACCCGGTAGCCGACGGGCTTGACGGGGTCGTGGTTCTCATCGTGCGGGATGAAGAGCCAGATGCCTCCGGCGACGACCCCGATCGCCGCCATCGAGAGCACCATGTCCCGCAGTGTTTCCGTGCCGCGCTTCTTTGCCACGCCCCCTATGGTCCCCCATGCCCCGGACCGTCCGGCCGCCCGGGGTCGCACCCGGCGGGAAATGCGCTCATGTGACGGGCGGCCTGCTCATCCTGGCGGGGTCCGGATAAGGTCGTAACACCCTCTTATCCCGGCCGTCCTCGTACAGAAAGGTGCGCTGAGATGACCGAGCAGCATGAACACCACAGTCTGCCGCCGCAGCTCGAGGTGAATCCCGAGGCCCCCGACCGCAACCTCGCCCTGGAGCTCGTCCGGGTCACCGAGGCCGCCGCCATGGCCGCCGGCCGCTGGGTCGGACGCGGTGACAAGAACGGCGCGGACGGCGCGGCCGTCAAGGCCATGCGCACCCTCGTCTCCACCGTGTCGATGAACGGCGTCGTCGTCATCGGCGAGGGGGAGAAGGACGAGGCCCCGATGCTCTTCAACGGCGAGCGCATCGGCGACGGGAACGGCGCGGAGTGCGACATCGCCGTGGACCCGATCGACGGCACCACCCTGACCGCCAAGGGCATGCCCAACGCCATCGCGGTGCTCGCCGCCGCCGACCGCGGCGCGATGTACGACCCCTCGGCCGTCTTCTACATGGACAAGCTGGTCACCGGCCCCGAGGCCGCTGACTACGTCGACATCACCGCCCCGCCCTCGGTCAACATCCGCCGGGTCGCCAAGGCGAAGGGCAGCGCCCCCGAGGACGTCACGGTCGTCATCCTCGACCGTCCCCGGCACGACGGCATCGTCAAGGAGATCCGGGAGACCGGCGCGCGCATCAAGTTCATCTCCGACGGCGACGTGGCCGGCGCGATCATGGCCGTCCGCGAGGGCACCGGCGTCGACATGCTGATGGGCGTCGGCGGAACGCCCGAGGGCATCATCGCGGCCTGCGCCATCAAGTGCCTCGGCGGCACGATCCAGGGCAAGCTGTGGCCGAAGGACGAGGCGGAGAAGCAGCGCGCCCTGGACGCGGGCCACGACCTGGAGCGGATCCTGCACACGGACGACCTGGTCAGGGGCGACAACGTGTTCTTCGTCGCCACCGGCATCACCGACGGCGAACTGCTGCGCGGAGTGCGGTACCGCGCCGAGACCGCCATCACCCAGTCGCTGGTCATGCGCTCGAAGTCCGGCACGATCCGCCAGATCGACTCCACGCACCGCCTGTCGAAGCTGCGCGCCTACAGCACCATCGACTTCGACCGCGCGCGCTGAGCCGCCGCGGCCCGCGCCGCACCGTGCACCGGCGCACGAGGACCGGGACCCGCCGCGCCGGCGGGGTCCCGGTCCTCGTCCGTTCGTTCAGCCCGCCGCGGCGATCCGCGTCCCGGGCCTTTGCAGTTCCGCCTCCCGGCGGCGGCGCCGGGCCAGTACGACCCTGCGCTCCGCGGCGGTCATCCCGCCCCACACGCCGTAGGGCTCGGGCTGGAGCAGCGCGTGTTCGCGGCACTCCAGCATCACCGGGCAGCGCGCGCACACCCGCTTGGCGGCCTCCTCCCGGGACAGCCGCGCCGCTGTCGGCTCCTTGGACGGCGCGAAGAACAGACCCGCCTCGTCACTGCGGCACGCCGCCTCCGAGTGCCATGGGCCGCCCAGGTCCCGGGGGTGACTCAGGGAGGACCTGGAGGCTGCCGGGGGCTCGATCGGTTGAAGCACGGGATACTCCTGACGACGGCTCGGCTTGGTGTCACCCTTGCCCGTCGCTGCGGTGCCGGTGCGTCTCCACGGGTCTGTCGGCGTGAGGAGGGCTGCGGCGAGCGACGTGTCCCCTTGCCCTACCCGCTGTACGCGCGTTCATGCGCACAGTGCCGGGCGCGACGCCCGCCGGGCCGGTGCCGCTTGCCGCCGATCCCCTTGTACGGCACGGGAGTTGACCCGCGTCGCGGTCAGCCGTCGAGTTCGGCGGGGCCGAGCCCCTTCTTCTTCACGCGCTTGCCGCGGCGCGGCTTGGCCTCGACGCCGCCCCAGAAGGCGAAGCCCTGCACCTTGATGACCGGGGCGTTCGGGTCGGGCGCCTCGTACGCCTTCACGTCGGAGCCGCCCATGATCCCCACGACGCCGCCGCCGTGCAGGGTGACGTTCTCCGGGACCTTGATCTCGACGCCGCCCATGATGGCGGTGCAGTTGATGACCAGCTCGGGGCTGGTGAAGGTGGCCTCGGTGAGGTCGATGACGACGCCGCCCAGGATGGCCACGGCGTTGATCTTCGAACCGACCCGCCAGCGGCCCTTGCGCTCGGCGCCGCCGAGGATGCCGATCAGGTTGGGGTTCTCCCCGGAGCCGTCGGGCACCCAGTGGTGCACCCCCGGCGACGGGGCGGGCGCGCTCGCGGTACGCCCCGCGGGGAGGTCGCGGACGTACGGCTCCAGTTCGCCGACGGTCTTGGCCGCATAGACCCCGTCGAGCCGCTCGGAGTGCTCCTCGGTGGTCAGACGGCCCTCCGCGAGGGCATCGCGAAGGATGTCGGCCACCCGGTCGCGGTCCGCGTCGGACGCGCGAATGTCGGCTTCGGCCACGGGGCGCACGGGGTGCTGTTCACGCTTCTGGAGCGACGACTCATCCACTCGACTACCGTACACAAACGCGATAGATCGCGACTAGGCCGTGTCGTCAAATGAGCGCCGGCCGCCCGAAGGGCGGGCACCGCGGTGTCTGGTGCGGTGCATCGCAAGGCGGAGAGTCGTCCTCGTAGTGGGCTACTCGGACGATTCGACAACGCAGCGAGGTGCCGTGCCAGGCGCCGCGGGGGCAGGCGGGCGTTTGACGACACGACCTAGGCCCGGTGAGGGTCACCTCACACATCCGGCACCCCGCGAACGTTCTACGCTTGTTGGGCTTCTATGACGCAGCGCCAGTGAGGATGTCCACAAATGCCCCCTTCCTCCCACCCGGAGTTCGCCTATACCGACCTGCTCCCCCTCGGTGAGGACACCACTCCGTACCGTCTGATCACCTCCGAGGGCGTCAGCACCTTCGAGGCCGACGGCCGGACGTTCCTCAAGGTGGAGCCGGAGGCGCTGCGCAAGCTCGCCGCCGAGGCGATGCACGACATCTCCCACTACCTGCGGCCGGCGCACCTCGCCCAGCTGCGCCGGATCCTCGACGACCCCGAGGCGTCCCCCAACGACCGCTTCGTCGCCCTGGACCTGCTGAAGAACGCCAACATCGCCGCGGCCGGCGTCCTGCCGATGTGCCAGGACACGGGCACCGCGATCGTGATGGGCAAGCGCGGCCAGAACGTGCTCACGCAGGGCGGCGACGAGGCCGCCCTGTCGCACGGCATCTTCGACGCGTACACCAAGCTCAACCTGCGCTACTCCCAGATGGCCCCGATCACCATGTGGGAGGAGAAGAACACCGGCTCCAACCTGCCCGCGCAGATCGAGCTGTACGCGACCGACGGCGGCGCCTACAAGTTCCTCTTCATGGCCAAGGGCGGCGGCTCGGCCAACAAGTCCTTCCTCTACCAGGAGACCAAGGCGGTCCTGAACGAGGCCTCCATGATGAAGTTCCTGGAGGAGAAGATCCGTTCGCTCGGCACGGCCGCCTGCCCGCCGTACCACCTGGCGATCGTGGTCGGCGGCACCTCCGCCGAGTACGCCCTGAAGACCGCCAAGTACGCCTCCGCGCACTACCTGGACGAACTCCCCGGCGAGGGCTCCCCGGCCGGCCACGGCTTCCGGGACAAGGAGCTGGAGGAGAAGGTCTTCGAGCTGACGCAGAGGATCGGCATCGGCGCGCAGTTCGGCGGCAAGTACTTCTGCCACGACGTGCGCGTGGTGCGGCTGCCCCGGCACGGCGCCTCCCTGCCGGTCGCCATCGCCGTGTCCTGCTCCGCCGACCGCCAGGCCGTGGCGAAGATCACCGCCGAGGGCGTCTTCCTGGAGCAGCTGGAGACCGACCCCGCCCGGTACCTGCCGGAGACCACCGACGAGCACCTGTCGGACGAGGACGTCGTGCGCGTCGACCTCAACCGCCCGATGGACGAGGTGCTGGCGGAGCTGTCCAAGTACCCGGTCAAGACCCGGCTGTCGCTGACCGGCCCGCTGGTCGTCGCCCGCGACATCGCGCACGCGAAGATCAAGGAGCGGCTGGACGCGGGCGAGGAGATGCCGCAGTACCTGCGCGACCACCCGGTCTACTACGCGGGCCCGGCCAAGACCCCCGAGGGCTACGCCTCCGGCTCCTTCGGCCCCACCACCGCCGGCCGCATGGACTCCTACGTCGAGCAGTTCCAGGCCGCGGGCGGCTCCAAGGTCATGCTCGCCAAGGGCAACCGCTCGAAGCAGGTCACCGACGCGTGCGCCGCGCACGGCGGTTTCTACCTCGGCTCGATCGGCGGCCCGGCGGCGCGCCTGGCGCAGGACTGCATCAAGAAGGTCGAAGTCGTCGAGTACGCCGAGCTCGGCATGGAGGCGGTCTGGAGGATCGAGGTCGAGGACTTCCCGGCCTTCATCGTCGTCGACGACAAGGGCAACGACTTCTTCACCGATCCGGCGCCCGCGCCGACGTTCACCAGCATCCCGGTGCGCCCCCGGGCGTGACCCGTCCGGGACGGCCCGGCACCGCGTGCGCGGTGCCGGGCCGTCCCGTTTCCCCGGCCTTTCCCCGGCCCGTGCGGGGCCGCCTCCGGGGCGGCCGCGAGGGGGAATGAAACGTGCCGCGCCGCTGTCCTACCGAGGGGTTCTACTGGGAAGTACCCGGTACGCCCGACGATGTCCGCGATGGAAGGAATTCCGGCCATGCCCGAGCAGGACGCAGGGGACCAGCACGAGTACCGCACCGAGCACGACTCGATGGGCGAGGTGCGCGTCCCGGCCCACGCCAAGTGGCGGGCGCAGACCCAGCGGGCGGTGGAGAACTTCCCCATCAGCGGACGCGGGCTGGAGCGCGCCCACATCGAGGCGCTCGCCCGGATCAAGGCGGCGGCGGCCAAGGTCAACGCGGAGCTGGGCGTCCTGGACAAGGACGTGTCGGAGGCGATCCAGGAGGCCGCCGCCGAGGTGGCCGAGGGGCGCTGGGACGGGCACTTCCCGATCGACGTGTTCCAGACCGGGTCCGGCACCTCGTCCAACATGAACGCCAACGAGGTCATCGCGACCCTGGCGAGCGAGCGGCTCGGCCGCGCGGTGCACCCCAACGACCACGTCAACGCGAGCCAGTCCTCCAACGACGTCTTCCCCTCCTCCCTGCACATCGCCGCGACCGCCGCGGTGACCGGCGACCTGATCCCGGCGCTGGAGCACCTGGCGGCGTCGCTGGAGCGCAAGGCCGCGGAGTTCGCGGACGTGGTGAAGTCCGGCCGTACGCATCTGATGGACGCCACGCCGGTGACGCTGGGCCAGGAGTTCGGCGGCTACGCGGCCCAGGTCCGGTACGGGGTGGAGCGGCTGCGGGCCTCGCTGCCCCGGCTGGCGGAGCTGCCGCTGGGCGGCACCGCGGTCGGCACGGGGATCAACACCCCGCCCGGTTTCTCGGTGGCGGTCATCGCCGAGGTGGCGCGGACGACCGGGCTGCCGCTGACCGAGGCGCGGGACCACTTCGAGGCGCAGGGCGCCCGCGACGGCGTCGTGGAGACCTCCGGGCAGTTGCGCACGATCGCCGTGGGCCTGACCAAGATCGCCAACGATCTGCGCTGGATGGGCTCCGGGCCGCGCACCGGTCTCGCCGAGATCGCCCTGCCGGATCTGCAGCCCGGTTCCTCGATCATGCCGGGCAAGGTGAACCCGGTGATCCCCGAGGCGGTGCTGATGGTGGCCGCGCAGGTCATCGGCAACGACGTGACGATCACGACGGCCGGCGCCGCGGGCAACTTCGAGCTGAACGTGATGCTCCCGGTGATCGCCCGGAACGTGCTGGAGTCGGTCCGGCTGCTCGCGAACGTCTCCCGGCTGCTGGCGGACCGCACGGTCGACGGGATCACGGCGAACGCGGAGCGGGCCCGTGAGTACGCGGAGTCCTCGCCGTCGGTCGTCACCCCGCTCAACAAGTACATCGGCTACGAGGAGGCGGCCAAGGTCGCCAAGCGGTCGCTGGCCGAGCGGAAGACCATCCGCGAGGTGGTGCTGGAGTCCGGCTACGTGGAGCGGGGGCTGCTCACCCTGGAGCAGCTGGACGAGGCGCTCGACGTGCTGCGGATGACCCGGCCCTGACGGTGCGCCGCGCCGCCGTCCCGGCCCGTCCCGCGCCCGGCGTGACGGGCCGGCGTGACGAACGCTCGGCTCAAGGGTGACGCCTCCGTAACACGGGGTCCGTAAGATCCGTTCATGACAGCGGACATCCTTCTTTCTCCGGGAGCCGGCCGGGACGGTGGCACGGGCCACTGGGCCCCCGGCGAGCAGGTGCTGTGGCGATACCGCGGCAACGGCAGCGACGCGGTGCACATCTGCCGTCCGGTGACCGTGGTCCGCGACGACCCGGAACTGCTGGCGGTGTGGATGGCGCCGGGCACCGAGTGCGTCAAGCCGGTCCTCGCGGACGGCTCGCCGATCCACCACGAGCCGCTGGAGACCCGCTACCTCAGGCCGCGTACGACGTCCGTGGACCGCTGGTGGGGCGCGGGCGTGCTGAAGCTGGCCCGGCCGGAGGAGCCCTGGTCGGTGTGGCTGTTCTGGGAGCAGGGCTGGCGCTTCAAGAACTGGTACGTGAACCTGGAGGAGCCGCGGCGCCGCTGGTCGGGCGGGGTCGACTCGGAGGACCACTTCCTGGACATCCACGTCACCCCCGACCGCGGCTGGCAGTGGCGGGACGAGGACGAGTTCGCGCAGGCGCAGACCGCCGGCCTGATGACGGCGGCCACGGCCGAGCGGGTGCGGGAGGCCGGCCGCCGGGCGGTCGGGGTGATCGGCGCCTGGGGGCGGCCCTTCCGGGACGGATGGGAGCACTGGCGTCCGAATCCGGCGTGGCCGGTACCGGCCCTTCCGGTTGACTGGGATCGTCCGGCAAGGTGACCGCGTGAGCGGCTTGCCCGGGACCCCTACCCCAATCGTAAGATCGTGGCCCATAGTGCTGCACAAAACACAGGCTCACACTAGAGTTTGACGCTATGTCACCAAGGTCATACGGGAGGCCCGGGCTGTGGGAGTCGGCGGCTACGAGGACATACGGCTGGACCGCACCGGCCAGGCCGAGGGGTTCGACGCCATAGGTGACCGCTACGACGAGGCCTTCCCGCACAAGGAAGGCCAGGTCACCGCGGGCGAACGGCTCCTGACGCGGCTCCCCGCGGGCTCCCGGGTCCTGGACCTGGGCTGCGGCACGGGGCTGCCGACCGGCCGTCAGCTGGTCGAGGCCGGGCACAAGGTGACGGGTGTGGACCTCTCCGCGGGGATGCTCGCGCTCGCCCGCCGGCACGTGCCGCGGGCGGACTTCCACCGGGCCGACATCGCCGACCTGCGGACCGGCGGCCGCCACGGACCGGGCGGCCCGCAGGACCTGGGCCGCTTCGACGCCGTCGTGGCCTTCTTCTCGCTGCTGATGCTGCCTCGCGTGGAGATCCCGCTGGCCCTGCGCAGCGTCCACGACCTCCTCGTCCCGGGCGGTATGTTCACCCTTTCGATGGTGGAAGCCGACGTGGATGACTTCGCGATTCCGTTCCTTGGTAACACCATCCGGGTATCGGGTTATCTACGGGACGAATTGCGCCAGGTGGTCGCCGAAGCGGGATTCACGGTCCTTGAGGAGGATTCGTACGCGTACGCGCCGCACACCACCGAAGTGCCGCCGGAGGAGCAGCTCTTCCTGCACTGCCGACGACCCGCCTGACGCGGCCGCCCCGCCACGTGCCCGGCATGTGACGCACCCGACCGGATGGAACGACCAGCGTGAGCACGGAGCGCATTTCTGAGCAGGCCGCCGTCCAGGGGACGACGGCCGGCCCGGCACGTCCGGGCGACACCGAACCCGTACCGGATCCACGGGCCGGCTTCCGGCTGCCCCCGGACCCGGGCCCTGGCGCCGAGGCGGTCACGCCCCCGTCCGGGGCGCGGACCCCCGGCCGGTCCCCGGACCCGGCCGCCGCGGGCGAGCGCCCGCGCCGCGGCCGCCGGAGCGGCGGCGCCAAGCGCGGCGCGGCTGCCGGCGGGGCCGGCGATCCCGGCGGCGCGTCCACGCCGCCGGCGCAGCGTCAGACCCCCTCCGACGTCCCCGCGTCGACCCCCGCCCCCGCCAAGCCCGGCCGCGGCGGCCGGCGTGCGCGCGGCGGACGTTCCGCGCGGCAGTCCTCCGAGGTGCGGGACCGTCAGGCCGCCCGGGTGGTGGCCGGGGAGGGTGTGGCCGCCGTCCAGCACATGACGGCCGTCCCCGCGGACGGCGCCCGCGGACGCCAGACCGTACGGCTGCGCACCCCCGAGGCCCCCGGCGGCGCCCCGGCGACCGGTGAGTCCTGGAACCGCGCCGCGGGCCGGGACCGGCGGGCCGCCACCGCCATGGCCGCACCCGTGGAGCCCGGCCGCCGCGCCACCGCGGGCGGCGGGACCCCGGGCGTCCCGGGCGTTCCCGGCCCCGCGCAGCCGGAGGGCGGCGAGTCGCGCACCCGGCAGCGCACCCCCGACACGACGCTGCCCACCTCCCGGGCGACCGGCCGGCAGGGCGGCCGCGGCGGCCCCGCGGGCGGGCACCCGGTGGACGAGGACTCCACCGGAGGCCAGCCGCTGAAGAAGATCGGACCGCAGAACCGCGGCCGGGCGGGACAGGCCGAGACCGACCGGCTGCGCTACATCGGCGCGGCCACCCGCCGCATCGCCCGCGGCCTGGACCTCGACGAGATCGTGCTGGGCCTGTGCCGCTCGGCGGTGCCCGCCTTCGCCGACGCGATCCTGGTCTACCTGCGCGACCCGCTGCCGGTCGGCGACGAGCGCCCCTCCGGTCCGCTGGTGCTGCGGCTGCGGCGCACCGACCGGGTGCCGGACGAGGACGCCCCGGAGCCGGTGGAGGGACTGCTCATGCCGGTCGTCCCCTCCACGGAGGGCGCCTACGGCTCGGCCGCCGAGGTCGTGAACGTCCCCGTGGACGGCCCGCTGGCCGAGGTGCTGCGCGGGGTGCGTCCGGTGTTCTCGGAGAACGCGCAGTCCACGGCGGCCCTCCACGAGCTGGTCGGGGGCTGCCGTGAGGCGGAGTTCGGCGAGACCTTAGACCTTCCGGCCGGACGCCGGGCGATCCTGGCACCACTGCGCGGCCGCCGCCGGGTGATCGGCGCGACCGTGCTGCTGCGTCGTCCCGAGCGCGCGCCGTTCGACCAGGACGACCTGCTGATCGCGGCCCAGCTGGCCACCCACACCGCGCTCGGCGTGGACAAGGCGGTGCTCTACGACCGCGAGGCGTCCATCGCCGACTCCCTGCAGCGCGAGATGCTGCCGGACTCCCTGCCTGAGCCCACCGGGGTCC
Organism: Actinacidiphila glaucinigra; assembly: GCF_900188405.1. Lineage (GTDB taxonomy): Bacteria > Actinomycetota > Actinomycetes > Streptomycetales > Streptomycetaceae > Actinacidiphila > Actinacidiphila glaucinigra. The sequence continues at coordinate 230,346 of NZ_FZOF01000006.1, forward strand.
GGCTGGCCAGCCGCTACCTGCCCGCCGCCGAGTCCGCCCGGGTCGGCGGCGACTGGTACGACGCGATCCCGCTGCCCGGCAGCCGGGTGGCGCTGGTGGTCGGCGACGTCATGGGCCACTCCATGACCTCGGCGGCGATCATGGGCCAGCTGCGGACGACCGTGCAGACCCTGGCGGGCCTGGACCTGTCGCCGCAGGAGGTGCTCTACCACCTGGACGAGCAGGCCCAGCGGCTCGGCCAGGACCGCATGGCCACCTGCATCTACGCGGTCTACGACCCGATAGCGCACCGGGTGACCATCGCCAACGCGGGCCACCCGCCGCCGGTGCTGCTGCACGCCAGCGGCCTGGCCGAGGTGCTGCGCGTGCCGCCGGGCGCGCCGATCGGCGTGGGCGGCGTGCCCTTCGAGGCGGTGGAGCTGCCCGCCCCGGCCGGGGCCACGCTGCTGCTGTACACCGACGGCCTGGTGGAGTCCCGCGCCCGTGACGTGTGGGGCGGCATCGAGATGCTGCGCGAGCGGCTGCACACGGCGTCGGCGGTGGTGTGCCCGCCGCCGCTGGAGCCGCTGTGCGACGAGGTGCTGGAGATCGTCGGGCCGGGCGACCGGGACGACGACATCGCGCTGCTGGCCGCCCGCTTCGACGGCATCGCGCCGCGCGACGTCGCCTACTGGTTCCTGGAGCCGCGGGCGCAGACGGCCGGCCGGGCCCGGCGGCTGGTACGCCAGGCGCTCAGCCGCTGGAACCTGGAGCCGCTGGCCGAGGCGACGGAGCTGCTGGTCAGCGAGGTGGTGACCAATGCGGTGCGATACGCCGAGCGTCCCATCACGCTGCGGCTGCTCCGCACCGACGTGCTGCGCTGCGAGGTCGGCGACGACGCCCCGACGCTGCCGCGGATGCGCCACGCCCAGCCGCAGGACGAGGGCGGGCGCGGGCTCTATCTGGTCAACCGGATGGCGCAGCGCTGGGGAGCGACGCGGCTGAGCGCCGGGAAGGTGGTCTGGTTCGAAATGGGCATTCCGGGCGGTGTCGACCGGTAGACACTCCGTATCCGTACACGTTTTATTTTTGGACATTGTCCAGATCCATGGCGTGAAGCCATTGTCCGGCGTGCCGAGCCGGTGATTCAGTGTTTGTGTGGTCGTTAGCGACCAGGAGCCCCCGACGGACTCTTCCGAAGATCGACGGGAGGACACATTCACATGAGCACCCCCTACACCACCAGCAACGCCGGGATCCCGGTGGAGAGCGACGCGCATTCGCTCACGGTGGGCTCGGACGGCCCGGTTCTCCTCCAGGACCACTACCTGATCGAGAAGATGGCGCAGTTCAACCGCGAACGGGTCCCGGAGCGTGTGGTGCACGCCAAGGGCTCGGGCGCCTACGGCGTCTTCGAGGTGACCAACGACGTCAGCCAGTTCACCAAGGCCGACCTCTTCCAGCCGGGACGCCGCACGGAGATGCTGGCCCGCTTCTCCACGGTCGCCGGCGAGCTGGGCAGTCCCGACACCTGGCGCGACCCGCGCGGCTTCGCCCTGAAGTTCTACACCGAGTACGGCAACTACGACCTGGTCGGCAACAACACCCCGGTCTTCTTCGTGCGCGACGCGATGAAGTTCCAGGACTTCATCCGCAGCCAGAAGCGCCGCCCCGACTCCGGCCTGCGTGACAACAACATGCAGTGGGACTTCTGGACGCTGTCCCCCGAGTCGGCGCACATGGTCACCTGGCTGATGGGCGACCGCGGCGTGCCCAGGACCTACCGCCACATGAACGGCTACGGCTCCCACACCTACATGTGGGTCAACGGCGGCGGCGAGCGGCACTGGATCAAGTACCACTTCAAGACCGACCAGGGCATCGACTTCCTCACCCAGGAGGAGGCCGACCACTTCGCGGGCGCCGACGGCGATCTGCACCGCCGGGACCTCTTCCAGGCCATCGAGCGCGGCGAACACCCCTCGTGGACGCTGTACGTGCAGGTCATGCCGTTCGACGACGCCGCGGACTACCGGTTCAACCCCTTCGACCTCACCAAGGTGTGGCCGCACGGCGACTACCCGCTGATCGAGGTCGGCCGGATGACCCTGAACAGGAACCCCGAGGACTACTTCATCCACATCGAGCAGGCCGCCTTCGAGCCCAACAACATGGTGCCCGGCATCGGCCCCTCGCCGGACAAGATGCTCCTCGGCCGGCTCTTCTCGTACGCCGACACCCACCGCTACCGGATCGGCCCCAACTACGCCCAGTTGCCGCCGAACCGGCCGCACACCGAGGTGCGCTCGTACGCCAAGGACGGCCCGATGCGCTACGAGCCGTCGCGCACCGCCGCCCCCTACGCGCCGAACTCCGTCGGCGGGCCCGAGGCCGACATCGCCCGCTTCGGCGACCCGGCCGGCTGGGAGGTCGCGGGGAACATGGTGCACGAGCCGTACAAGCTGCACCGTGAGGACGACGACTTCGGCCAGGCCGGGACGATGGTCCGCAAGGTCCTGGACGACGCCGCCCGCGACCGGCTGGTCTCCAACGTGTCGGGCCATCTGATGAACGGGGTCAGCGCCCCCGTCCTGGCACGCGCGGTCGAGTACTGGCGCAACATCGACAAGGAGGTCGGCGACCGCATCGCCGCCAACGTCAACGGCCTGTAGGCAGGACCTCCCCACCGCCGCAGCCCCGGAGCACGTGATGTCCGTCCGTGCCCCGGGGCTGCATCGCGCCCGCCGGGACGGAACCGGCCGGGCCCCGCGCGCATCCCATCGGCATGCGGACGAGACGGTGGGCGAGGGCGGGGGCCGTCGTACCCCTGGCGGTGACGGCGGTGGGCTGCGGGGCCCTGGGGGCGGGCGGCCCCGACTGCACGGACATCGGGGCGCGGTCGGGGGTGCGGCTCGTGTTCGACACGGAGCCGGGCACGACCTACCGGCTCTGCGCCGGCGCGGTGTGCTCGCGGAGCGGAACGGGCGACGGGCGGGAGATGCTGCTCGCCGTGGACCTGCCCGGGGCGACCGGGCCGAAGCGGGTCGCGGTGCGCTTCACCGGCACCCCGCAGGACGCCCCGGGGACCGCGGCCGGGCCCGCGGTGGACGAGCGCGTCGACGTCACGCTCGAGAAGTGGCAGCCGAACGGCCCGGGCTGCGAGCCCACCGCGTATCAGGCCCGTCTCGGGTACGAACCGGGAAAAGGCCTGTTCAGGAAGGGTTAGGTCACCGGCGCGTCACTATGCACAAGATCTATACACCGTAGGTATACGCGTCGTGTAGAGTCCTCGGTCATGAGCATCGGCCACACCCTGCTCGGACTCCTGGAGTCCGGCCCGCGCCACGGGTACGACCTGAAGCGGGCATTCGACGGCAAGTTCGGTCACGACCGCCCGCTGCACTACGGGCAGGTCTACTCGACGATGGCGCGGCTGCTGAAGCACGGGCTGGTCGAGGTCGACGGCATCGAGCCCGGCGGCGGCCCGGAACGCAAGCGGTACGCCATCACCGAGGCCGGGATCACCGACGTCGAGAAGTGGCTCGCGCAGCCGGAGAAGCCCGAGCCCTACCTGCAGAACACCCTCTACACCAAGGTCGTCCTCGCGCTGCTCACCGGGCGCAGCGCCGCCGGTCTGCTCGACACCCAGCGGTCCGAGCATCTGCGGCTGATGCGGGAACTGACCGAACGCAAACGACACGGCGACCTCGCGGACCAGCTCGTCTGCGACCACGCCCTGTTCCACCTGGAGGCGGACCTGCGGTGGCTGGAGCTCACCGCCGCCCGCCTCGACCTACTCGCGGCGGAGGTAGCCGAGTGAGCACCACGGACAACCTGATGGAGGCCGTCGACCTGCACAAGGCGTACGGCCCGACCCCCGCCCTGGACGGCGCGGAGTTCGCGATCCGCGCCGGGGAGGTGGTCGCCGTCATGGGGCCGTCCGGCTCGGGCAAGTCGACGCTGCTGCACTGCCTGGCCGGCATCGTCCGGCCGGACTCCGGAAGCGTGCTGTACCGGGGACGCGACCTGACCGCGATGAGCGACGCCGAGCGCAGCGCGCTGCGCCGCGGCGAGTTCGGCTTCGTCTTCCAGTTCGGCCAGCTCGTCCCGGAGCTGACCTGCGTGGAGAACGTCGCGCTGCCGCTGCGGCTGAACGGCACCCGGCGCAAGGAGGCCGAGGCCCGGGCCTCGGAGTGGCTGGCCCGGCTGGAGGTCGGCGAACTGGCGGGCAAGCGCCCCGGCGAGATCTCCGGCGGTCAGGGCCAGCGCGTCGCGGTGGCCAGGGCCCTGGTCACCGGCCCGCGGGTGATCTTCGCCGACGAGCCGACCGGCGCCCTGGACTCCCTCAACGGCGAGCGCGTGATGCGCCTGCTCACCGACGCCGCCCGTGACACCGACGCCGCCGTCGTCCTCGTCACGCACGAGACGCGGGTGGCCGCCTACTCCGACCGCGAGGTCGTCGTACGCGACGGCAAGTCCCGCGACATGGAGAGGGTGGCATGAGCACCACCCACCCCTCCCCCGGCGGCGGCACCCTCGCCACCTGGGTCCGCGACCTCGGCCTGGGCATCCGCTTCGCGGTGACCGGCGGCCGCGAGGGCTGGACCCGCACCCTGCTCACCGCGGTCGGCGTCGGCCTCGGAGTGGCGATGCTGCTGCTGGCGGCCGCCGTGCCGGCCATGATGGGCGCCCGCAACGACCGCGGCTACGACCGGGACTACTCCTGGTTCAACGAGCCGCCGAAGCGGACCGCCAGCACCGTGCTGTTCGCGCCGGCCGACACCAGCTTCCGCGACGACTCCATCCGCGGTCTGCTCCTCAAGGCCGACGGCGACCGGCCGGTGCTGCCGCCGGGCGTCGAGGCGATGCCCGCGTCCGGCGAGATGGTGGTCTCCCCCGCGCTGAAGAAGCTGCTCGACCAGCCCGGCAGCAAGCTGCTGCGGGAACGGCTGGACTACCGCCCCGCCGGCGTCATCGGCGACCAGGGACTGCTCGGGCCCGCCGAACTGGCCTACTACGCGGGCAGCGACAAGCTCGTCGCGCGGAGCCAGGACGGGTCCACCGGGAACGCCACCCGCATCCCGCACTTCGGGCGCGGCGAGTCGAAGCCCGAGCCCCTGGGCGGCGTGCTGACCATGCTGGTCATCATCATCGTCGTGGTGCTGCTGATGCCGGTGGCCGTCTTCATCGGCACCGCCGTCCGCTTCGGCGGCGAACGCCGGGACCGGCGGCTGGCCGCGCTGCGGCTGGTCGGCGCGGACAGCAGGACGACGCGGCGGATCGCGGCCGGGGAAGCGCTTTTCGGATCGCTGCTCGGACTCGTCGTGGGCACGGGGATCTTCCTGATAACCCGGCAGTTCTCGACCGAGGTGACGCTGTACGACATCAGCGTCTTCCCGTACGACATCACGCCCGGTCCCGGGCTGGCGGCCCTGGTGGCGCTGGCGGTTCCCGGCGCGGCCGTCGCGGTCACCCTGCTGGCGATGCGCGGCATCGCCGTCGAGCCGCTCGGCGTGGTGCGCAAGGCCACGGCGCAGAAGCGGCGGCTGTGGTGGCGCCTGCTGATCCCGCTGGCCGGGCTCGGACTGCTGGCTCCGCTGTTCGGGACCGTCTCCCAGGAAGACGCCGGGGTCAACCCCTACCAGGTGACGGCCGGTGTGGTCCTGCTGCTGGTCGGTCTCACCACCGTGCTGCCCTGGCTGGTCGAGTCCGTCGTCGGCCGCTTCCGCGGCGGCCCGCTGCCCTGGCAGCTGGCCACGCGGCGCGTCCAGCTCGACAGCAGTGCCGCCGCCCGCATGGTCAGCGGTGTCACCGTCGCCGTCGCGGGGGCGATAGCCCTCCAGTCGCTCTTCACGGGGGTGCAGAGCGACTTCGTCACGGCGACCGGCGACGACCCGGACCGCGCCCAGCTCAGCGTCTCGCAGTCCGTCGACAGCGGGGCGCAGGCGCAGCGCGTGGAGAAGGCCTTCGCCGACACCCCGGGCATCCGCGACGTGCTCGGCGTCATCCAGGACGACGCCGTCCAGGGAAACGCCTCGACGCTGAAGTCCGAGGACATCACTTACGCGACCCTCGTCGTGGGGGACTGCGCGACGCTGCGCGAACTCGCCCGCGTCGGGGCCGGCTGCGCCGACGGCGACGTGTTCCTGGTCCAGGATCCGGGAGGCTACGGCGACATGAGCTTCGCCAAGCCCGGCGACACGCTCGACCTCAACACACCGGTCACGGACAAGTACACCGGCACGCCGCAGCCGTGGCGCATCCCGGCCGACGCCCGCACGGCTCGGTCCCGCGTCTCGCCGGACGGGGAACAGACGTGGGGTGTGCTGGCCACCCCCGCCGCCCTGGACGTGGCGGCACTGCCCTCGCCCAGCGTCCGGCTCATGCTCCGGACCGACCCGGGATCGCCGGACGCCGTCGAACACGCCCGCAACACCGCGGCGCGGATCGACCCCACGCTCACCGTCTTCGAGCTGACCGCCACCCACGAGTCCCGCAAGTTCACGACCATCCGGCGCGGACTGTTCATCGGCGCCACGGCGACCCTGGCCCTGATCGGCGCCAGCCTGCTGGTCTCCATGCTGGAGCAACTGCGCGAGCGCAGGAAGCTGCTGGCCGTCCTGGTCGCCTTCGGCACCCGGCGGTCCGTGCTCGGGCTGTCGGTGCTCTGGCAGACCGCGCTGCCGGTCGCCCTGGGGCTCGCCCTCGCCATCGTCGGCGGTGCCGGTCTCGGCGCCGTCCTGCGGACGATGGTGGGTGAGAGCCCCCATGTCGACTGGGCGAGCGTGGGCGTCATGACGGGTGCCGGCGCGGGGGTGGTCGTCCTGGTCACCCTGCTGAGCCTGCCGCCGCTGTGGCGCATGATGCGGCCGGACGGGCTGCGCACCGAGTGACCCCGGGCGGTTCGCCCGTCAGCGGGCGAACCGCACCGGAAGCGGTTTCAGGGCACCGCGCAGCGCGGAGGCGAAAGCCTCGAACTCCTCCGCGCGCGCGGTGCCCGCGCGCATCGCCAGCGCGATCCGCCGCGACGGCGCCGGGTCGGCGAAGAACCCCGTGGCCAGGTCCGCGCTGCGTCCGGTCTCCACCGGGACCGCCGTCCTCGGCAGCAGCGTCACCCCGAGCCCGCCAGCCACCAGTTGCACCAGCGTGGACAGCCCCGCCGCGGTCGTGGTGGCGGTCGCCCCCTCGGTGCGGCCCGCCTCCCGGCAGACGTCCAGCGCCTGGTCGCGCAGGCAGTGGCCCTCCTCCAGCAGCAGCAGATCCAGCTGCCGCAGGGCCGCCCTGGGGATGTCCGTCCGTCCGGCCAGCCAGTGGTCCCGCGGGGTGACCAGGACGAAGTCCTCGTCGAAGAGCGGCAGTTCGGCGACGGAGGGAACACCGAGCGGGACGGCGAGGAGCAGCAGGTCCAGCCGGCCCGCCGCGAGGCCGTCCAGCAGCGAGGACGTCTGCTCCTCGTGCACCTGGAGGTCGAGTTCCGGGTACGCGCCGTGGACCAGCCGCAGCACGGTCGGCAGCAGATACGGCGCGACCGTGGGGATCACCCCGAGCCGCAGCACCCCGGTGAAGGGCGCACGCGCCGCCTCCGCCTCGTCCAGCAGGTCCCCGAGCGCCTCCAGCACCGCGTGCGCCCGGACCGCGACGCGCTCCCCCGCCGAGGTCAGCAGCACCTTGCGGGTCGTGCGCTCCACGAGCACCACTCCGAGCGCCTCCTCCAGCGCGGCGACCGCCCCGGACAGCGCCGGCTGGCTCGTCCCGATCGCCGAGGCCGCGTCCCTGAAGTGCAGGTGCTCGGCGACCGCCGCGAAGGCCCGCAACTGGGACAGACTGGGCTGGCGCCGGCTCGTGCGCTGACTGCTGATAACCGCCTCCGATCAAGCGCTTCCCAGTCTAGTTGCGCGGGCGATCAATGGCCGCAGGAGCCCGGCCGCCGCTGGCATCAGCCCTGTGGCACCGGTCACTGTGCGCAGCGGGTCGGCGCAACCTCACTCGTCGATAAGAGGTGCCGATCAATGCGACCCGTCGGGACGATTTCACTGATCAATGGGCTCATGGCAGGGTGATCGGGACCCATCGAGGGACCGCCGCGGCCACCCCGCGCCCGGGTCCCGACCCTCACTAGGAGTGTGCGTGCTCACCGTCGGTGACAAGTTCCCCCTGTTCGAACTGACCGCCTGTGTGGACCTCGACCCCGAGAAGGCCTTCGCCCAGATCGACCACAAGTCGTACGAGGGCAAGTGGAAGGTCTACTTCGCGTGGCCGAAGGACAGCGAATAACCCACCTTGTGGAAGCTCATCTTCCGCATGTGATAATCGCTCTCTGATGGCGCTCGCAGGCCGCTGACCAGCGGAAATGATCAACAGGTCAGCGAACGAGCGCAGGGAGCACGATGACACCGATAGCCGTAGCCGACACGATCCACTCGGACATGCTCGTCCCCCTCGGTATGTACCGACGGGTCTCCGAGGACAAGACCCTGAAGGGTCGCACCTCGACGTGGCGTGAGATCGAGGAGCAGGTCAAGGAGCAGGAGAGCGCGATCCGCGCCTTCGCGAAGACCCTCCCCTTCGAGGCCGCCATCACGCGGGACTACTGCGACAACAACACGCCGGCATCGGACCCCTTCATCATCCGAGACGACTTCGAGCGCATGCTCAAGGATCTCGAAGCCGGAGTGATCCGAGGCATCCTCTTCCTGCACTCGGACCGGCTCGCCCGCCTCGTCTACGACGCCGCCCGCGTGTGCCGCGTCTTCGAGATGAACCCGGAGTACGTCGGCCTGTCCGTCGAGGGCAGTGTCGACCTCTCGACCGTCGAGGGTCGAGGCATGTTCGTCATGCAGGCCACCGTGGGCAACATGGAGATCGGCAACATCAAGCGGCGTGTGACCCGCACGAACCGCCGCGTCGCAGAGAAGGGCGTCATGCACGGGGCGCCCCGCCCGTTCGGCTGGAACGACGACCGGCGGACCCTGCACAACGAAGAGGCGAAGATCGTCCGTGACGCCATCCTCGCCATCCCCGGCGGGTACACGGTCGCCGACTTCAAGCGGAAGCTCACCGAGTACGGGTACGTCCCGAAGCAGACGAAACGATCCGGCGAGGGCCGCCGCGCGATCCAGCACAGCGCCGCCGAGGCCATCCTGATCAACCCTCGCGTAGCCGGGTACCGGCTGCACGTACCCGAGTCCGTCCGGCGGAGCGCGAAGGCTCGCCTGTGGCTCCCGGACTTCATCACCTACAAGGACGGGAAGCCGGTCGTCGGCGACTGGGAGGCCATCACCACACACGACGAGTGGAAGGCCGCGACGGACGAGATCAAGGCTCGCAAGGCGGCCAACAAGACGGGCCTCAAGGGCAAGAAGCACACCACCACGGCCACGCACCTGTGCTCGGGGATCGCGCGTTGCGGGAAGTGCTCCACGCCGATGTGGTCGAACCCGTACTCGGAGAAGCACCACCCCACGGCGTTCAAGCTGTACGGCTTCCGGTACGCCTGCCTGACGAGTCAGGGCGGGTGCGGAGGAGTCACGCGCGTGGGGCCGCCGGTCGACACGTTCGTCGAGCACGCGTTCCTCGCTCACACGAACCGCGGGCTCGGGGATTCCGTCGAGAAGGCTGCGCAGCTCGACGAGTCGATTCACGACAGCCGCCTTGACGAGATCGCGGACGAGATCGCCGACGTGAACGAGCGGCGGCGCGTGAAACGGATCTCGACCTCGGCCGCCCTGGACATGATCGAGGAGCTGGAGGCCGAGCGGGATGCACTCCTCTCGGAGCGGGGGAAGATCGCGCTCCAGAAGCGGCAACAGGCGCTGCTCAGTCCGGAGGCCCTGTCGGACTGGGAGAACCTGACCATGTCGGAGAAGCGGGCGCGGCTCAAGACGAGCATCCGGGCCGTGATCGTGCACCCGTCCGGCAGGGGTAAGCGGTTCGACGAGGATCTGATCGAGATCGTCTGGAAGGACAACCCGGCCGCCTGAGCCGGGGAAAGGGGAAGACCCCCCTCCCTACTTCGGGCGGGGGGTCTTCTCTGTGGGCTTCAAGCCCCACTGCTTCATCACCACGCGACGCCAGGCGTCGTTACGTACGGGCGCATTGGCCAACTGTCGTTCCGTCCACGCTTCGAGTCGCTCGGGGGTCACGGGGCGACCCTCCCGTTCGCCTGGAAGGCCGCGTACGTGACCGGCATCAGCTCGGCAAAGATCGCCTCGACCTGTTCGGCACACATCGCGATCTCGCGCTGAGGGTGGGAGGGGAAGCGGGCGGCCTCCTCCTCGGTGCGGAGGCTGAGGAAGTGCATCAGGCTCCGTGCGTTCAGCGTGACGTACATGGACGAGTAGATGCTGACCGGCAGGACGGATCGGGCGACCTCGCGGGCGATGCCCTCGCCGAGCATCTCGCGGTAGTAGGCCCACGCCTCGTACGCGCTCATCTCGATGGAGCGGCGGGCGGTGTACCGCTGCATGCGGGTGCCGGGCTCGAAGGTGTATCGGCCGGGCCTGCCGACCTGGACGACCTTGCGGTCATCCGCCGGCAGGTAGAAGACGGGCTTCAGCTCGCGGTACCGGGCCGACTCCTCGTTGTACGAGGCCACGCGGTGACGCTGCCACTCGCGGAGGACGAAGATCGGCGCCTCGACGTACAGCGTCATGGAGTTGTGCTCGAAGGGCGAGCCGTGACGATCCCGCATGAGGAAGTTGATCAGGCCCTTCTCGGCCGGGCCGAAGGTGCCGGTCGGCAGGGACTCGGCACCCTTCGTCGAGACTCGGGCGGCGAACACCACGTCCTCGTCAGCCGCGGAGTGCTTGACGAGCTGGACGGTCATGTCGTCGCGGAAGGTGGGGTCGGTCACGGGTTTTCTCCTTGAGTCACAGGTTTACAGTCAGGCCGCGTTTCGGGCGGCCCATTCCTCGTAGGACCGCCGGGACTGCTTCGTGAGGTGCCACATGCCGTAGTCGCACTGGTAGGCACGGTTCTCGCGGTCGATCGGTCCGTGGTGCTCGAAGCGGGCGGCGTGACGGTCGCGCTTGGCCTGGGCCCGGCCGAGTGCCTTCTCGGCGGCACGGCGGTCCGGGAAGGCCCGCTTGTCGGAGCACTCGCAGGACTGGAAGTCGACGGTCTTCATAGTGGTCTCTCCTTCGGTTTCAGTGGCGGGCGATGATGCTGCGGTTACGGGCCATGCGCATGTACGTCAGGACGGTCTGACGCTCTACGTCGAGGTAGGCGGCGAGGTGTCGGGCGGGGTTGAGTACCCCGTCGATCTCGGCCTTCAGGTAGTGCTCGGCCAGGCGGACGAGGAAGGCATTCGGCACGGGGCCAGTCCCCCGGAGGGCCTTCAGCTCGGCGATGTCGGCCTCGGTCATCTTGGGGGCGCGGAGGATCTCGTGCACGGTCATGGTGGCTTCCGTTCTGTGTCATGACGCCCGGAACTTGTCGCACGGGCAGGTAGGTATCTGGCAGGCGCCTCGGGAGTTGCCGGCCATCGAGTGAGTGAAGGGCGCGTGGCCGCATTCGGGGTGGAAGCACCAGCCCTTCCAGCCCTTCTTGCCGTCCACGTTGGCGAGCATCGCGCCGGGGGCGTAGAGCTTGACCATGTGGCCAGAGCCGCCGATCGAGAGCTTGTTCGCGAAGGCTTTGACCTCGACCTCGCTCGCGAACGGCCCCCAGTTCAGGCCGCGGCGACCGTCCTTCCAGGTGTGGACGAGGGCGATCCAGTCCCGCATCTGGAGGATCTCGCCGACCTCCTTGATTACGGCCTTGGCCATCTGGTCGGCGCTCTCGAAGGTGGGGTCCTCCAAGAGCGCCTTGACCGCCTCGACCTCTTCCTTGCGGGGGGTGATTCTCATGGTCTCACCCTAACACCATGACCACACGTTTACATGACGAGCGGGATGAGCTGCATCACACGGTCGTGGAGCTGGGCGAGGCTGCCATCGTTGCGGATCACGTCGTCGAAGAGGTATCCGGCGAGGGCGTTCTCGCTCTCGTGGCCCGGCTCGCCGACCGTGGTCAGGTCCGGCCGCTCGATCGCGACGACCAGGCCGCCACGCTTCCGGATCGCGTCGGCCTCGTTGGGGAAGCGCACGTCCGTGATGACGGTCGGCCCCCACGTCCCGAAGGTGCGGAAGAGGGCGTTCACCCACACGTCCTCGCCGAGGCTCGCCCGGCCGCCCTCGGTGCCGAGGCGCTGGAGGTAGACGCGGACCTCGGGGAACACCTGCTTGACCTCCTCCCATCCATAGGTGTCGACCTCGTACTTCAGGGAGGTGAACCCGTCGCGGTACGAGGAGTCGTCGAGGACGGGGTTCATCGCGTAGAGCATGGCCCGCACGTTGTCCGCGAAGGCTCGGCGGGTCCATCCCGCGTCGAGGAGGGCCTGTGCGGCGGCGTCCTTGCCGGAGCGGGCCTTGCCGGCGAATCCGATCAGGGGGGCGTTCACTGGGGGTTCCTTTCGATCAGGTCGATACGGGGGGCGGTCACTTGATCAGGCTCACGGTGATGGGCTCGGCCTCGTCGATCGCGGTCTCGAAGGACCACTCGCCCGCCATCAGCGACTTGCGCTGCTGAAGGTTGGCGTGTCGGGCCTGGATCGCGCGGAGCATCGCGTCGACCTCGCGGTACTCGCGCTCGATCGCGTTCAGCCGGTCGAGTCGACGGGCGCGGGCGAACGTGGCGGCCTTCTCGTACACGAACTTGCGGTCGCGGCGGTGCAGCTCGACCAGGGCCCGGATGATCTCCCGCGTCCGGGCCGTGGCCCCGTCCGGGGCCGGGTAGTCGCCGATGCCGGTCTGTATGCGGCGGATGCTGAAGCGCCAGTCGATCTGGTCGGCGTGGACGATCGCGGAGTTCGCCAGGCGGGAGCCGAGGACTTCGAGCGTCCCGGACACTCCCCCGCGGCTCCACGTGTTCTGACCGTAGGCGACCTCGAAGGCGGACGGGAGCAGCTCGAAGGCGGTCTCCCCGGAGGCGCCGGGCACGCGGGGCTCGTCGTACATCGGGGCGATCTCGACGACTCCGCTCACGCGGGGGCCGGTCAGCTCGTAGGCGGTAACCCACGGCTTCGAGGCTTCGCTCAGGCGCTCGACGGTGACGACGCCGAAGGACAGGACGAGGGTGGTGGTCATGGTCGTGTCTCTCTTCTCTGTGGTGGGGTGGCCGCCCCCGGCTTTCCCTGTGCCAGGGGCGGCCTGTGTGGATGGTGGAAGGTCAGGCGCCGTAGCAGGACTGGACGGGGATGCCCTCGCCCTTGGCGTGGGTGATGCAGGACTCGGCGCACTCGGCGAAGAACGCGAGGGCCATCTCGGCGGCCTCGTCGATGTCGTCGGCGAACTCGAAGCGGGGGTTCTGCATCGGCATGGACTCGTCGCCGAACATCAGGTGCAGTCGGCGGCCCCGCCAGTAGATCCGGCCTCCGCCTCGCCAGTTGTTCGAGTTCTGCTCGTGGAGCATCGCGTCGCCCATCGGACCGCGCTCGATACGGACTCGGACGGTCGCACCATCGGACAGGGTGACGGCTTCGGTGTACGCGCTCATGGTGGGTTCCCTTCGGGTCAGGAGGAGGTGCCGGCGGAACGCGCGGCGTAGAAGCGGAGGGCCTCGCGGGCCTGGGCTCGGGCGTACGGGCCGCCGTAGAAGCCGGACACGGTGTCGACGGCCTCCCACTCGGGCTCGTCGGCCTCGGGGTCGTCGGTCTGCTCGATGACGACGGTCCACACGTCGCCGGAGAGCCACGCCTCGTACTCCTGCATCTCGGCTTCGATGTAGCCCTCGGAGAGGAGGCCGCGGTCGAGGTGGTACATCTCCTCGCCGGTCATGTACCAGAGGGAGCGGGGGCCGTTGTCGGGGCCGGACTCCAGGACGATGCCGCCGTGCATGATCGCGACGTACCGCGTGAAGGCCTCGATGCCCTTCCACTGGTTCCAGGCCAGGCGGCGCCAGATGTGGGCGAGGGGGCCGCCCTTCGGGTCGACCGGCGGGTACTGGCCGAGGTGGGTGTCGATGGTGATCACGTGGACTTCGGTGTCGGCGTCCTTGCGGGGGTTCTCGGCGTGCTCGTCGCGGACCAGGCGGGCGCGGAGTCGGCCGTCTTCGGTGGTGGCGAGGGCTTCGGACATGGCGTGTGCTCCTTCGGGGGTAGGGGCCGCCCCGGCTTTCCCTGTGCCAGGGCGGCCCGTGGTGATGTGGTCAGGCGGCCTGAGTGGCGGCCTGGGCCTCGGTGTCCCACTCGGGGACCGGGCGGCCGATCTCGGCGTACCGGGCGGCTCGCTTCGCGGCGTTCGCCGCACCCGAGTACGGGCAGCCCTTGTGACGGCGGGGAGGGGCGGGCTTGGCGCCCTTCCGGTCCCGCATGTGGGAGTAGTAGGACTCGAACTCGACGCCGCACAGCTCGTCGACCAGGGCCCAGCGGTGCTCGCTACCGGGGTAGCCGTGGTGGGCTCCGGCGCATCGGGTGCGGGTGCATCCGTCCGGCTCGTCGACCGGGGTCTCTCGGGGCGAGTAGCCCAGCTCGGTCATGCGGGCCCAGGCGGCTTCGAGGCTCGCGAGGTTGCGCGGGTTGGCCTTCATGAAGGGGGCGAGGAACGGGGCGGTCATGATGTCTCCACTTCGGGTCGGTGCGGCTGGACGGGCGGGGGACGGTCAGGCGGTCGCGGCCTCCTCCTCGGCGTGGATCTCGTCGAGCACGGCGTCCGCGTGGCGCTGGAGGATTCCGTACGCGACCTCGTGCGACTCGTAGGCGTCGGCCATCACGCGGATGATCCGGCCGTAGTTGGCCATGAAGGCGAGGTAGGGGCCGAAGGTGAGGGACTGGGCGCGGTGCATGTCCTCCGTGATCACGGCCTTCTCTGCGGCGAAGTCCTCGCCGACGACGGAACGGGTGCGGTACGGGGTGCGGTAGGCGGTCATGTCGGGTCCTTTCGGGGGGGGGTGGTCAGGCGGCGGCGGGGAGGTAGCCGAGGGTGCCGGCGGAGTCGACGGCCCAGACCTCGCCGGGGTCGAGGACGAGATCGCGGGTGGTGATCTCCGAGGCGCAGTGGTCGCAGCGGAAGCGGCCGGAGGCGGTAGCGCCGAAGGGGGCGGACGAGCACTCGGCGCAGATGACGACGATCACGGGTAGCCTTTCGAGAGGCGGTCCCTCCCCATTCCCTGTGGGGAGGGGCCGCTTTGCGTCAGCGGGCGAGGGCGGCGAGAAGGTTCTTCACGCGGCCGAAGGTGGTCAGGTACAGGGCGGCAAGGGCGGTCTTCATCAGCCCTCGGCCGTCTCGATCGCGTCGAAGAGGGCGAGCAGCTCGTCCGAGAGCCTCAGCTCGTACTCGCTGACGTGCCGGACCTCCTCGGGCGGGAGCATCTCGACGGGGAGGGCGAAGGCGAGCTTCGCGGCGGCCTCGGAGAGGTTCAGGAGCGTGTGCCACTCGTCGGTCATGGGGTCGTAGTCCTCGCGCCACTTGTCGACCTCTCGCGTGATGGCGAGGACTGCGCGGGCGGCGGTCTGGATGCTCTCGAAGGCGATCGATCCGGGGGTGTTCACGGACGGCGTCATGTCTGCCTCTTTCTGGGGGAGTTGGGGGGCCGCCCCTGTCGGTTCCCTGTGCGTCAGGGGCGGCCCGTGGTGCGTGGAGTGATCAGGCGGCGATGGCTCGGCGTCCGCCGACCCGCGTCTGTCCGAGGTCGGCACTGCGGGCTGCGGCCTCTCCGGCGGCCCTGCCGCTACCGGACCGGCGGGAGGAACCGCTACTCCGGGCGTTCGGGTATGCCTGCCGGAAGCGGGCCGCGGTGACGGCCTTCCGGTCCGCGAGGACCAGCTCGGCGCTGCGGCCGGTCGCAGTCGGTCCGGCCTCCTGGCGGGTGCGGGCCTCGATCTCCCGGAGCCGCTTGTCGATGGTCAGGATGAACCCGGCTATCCACGACTTCCGGTAGGTGATCGTCTTCTCACCCGGCCGGGGGCGGCCCTGCCGCATCCCGTTGAACATCTGAAGGAGAAGGCTGGTGAACAGCAGCTCCACCCGGTCGAGGTCGGACTCGTACCCGAACATGTGGACCTCGCCGCCGAGGTCGATCCCCTTGCAGTTCAGGGCCGTTGCGATGTACCCGAGGAGGAGCCGTCGGTCGTTGGCGTAGTTGCCAGTGATCTTGATGATGCGGTCGCCGGGCCGGTCCTGCGACGGGTCGGAGTCGGCGAGCATCGCCCGCTCGATCCCGTACTTCGCCATGAGAGCGGCGGCCTTCGCGAAGTAGGTCTGTGCCTCCTCGGGGGTGGCGGCCGGGTCCTCGGCCTTCGCCAGGATGGCGCGGATTCGGGCGAGCTTGCCGTCTTCAGGCATGGGGGTAGTCATGATTGGCCTTTCAAGGGGAGTTACTGACCTGCGCCGGTCGGCATCGTCAGAGGGGAGGAACCGCCTCCCGCTGACCTCCTTTCGGAGGTTTCGCCTTTGCGCTGGGGTGTGGGTCAGGCGCGGAGCTTGACCGTGGTCGACTGCATGACGGCCGAGTACTGGCCGACCATGAGCGCCTGTACCGTCTGGCGGTGCTCGGTGTCCTTGAGCGGGAGGACCGCCCCGAGGGCCCGGCACACACGCTCGATCAGACCGGCCATGTCCTCGCGGTCGACCAGGGCCGCACAGGCGATGCAGGCGTGCCAGATCCCGTCGTCGTCGAACAGCACCGCGTCACCGGCCCCGTTCGTCAGACCGACGACCGGCCGGTCCGGGCTGAGTACGTACTTCCAGCGGGCGACGCCGGGCAGGTTGCAGAAGTCGCAGTCCATGAGTCCTCGTTCCGGGTTGGGGGGCCGCCCCGGCTTTCCCTGTGCCAGGGCGGCCCGTAGGGGTTGGGTGATCAGACCTGCGAGGGCTTGGCCGACTTGCGGCCGGAGGTGTTCATCGCGTCGCGTACGGCGGTAAGCGCGTCCTTGACCTCGGAGAGCTGCGCGGCGTGCGCTACGGCCTGCGAGAGCTGCCAGGCGGTCACCTTGTAGGCCGTGGCCTCGGTGTCCTCCGCGTGCTCGGCGAGCCACTTCCGGCTGATGTCCGCGAGGACCAGATCGGTAGCCTCGGCGAGGACGGCGGCCCGGAGGAGGGTCTCCCAGTGGCTTTCCATCCACAGGTTCATCAGGTGGGCGCGACGCTCGACCCCGGCGAGAGCGGAGATCGCTCGGCCTTCCAGCTCCCGCCGCTCGTTCGCGGCCGAGTGGAGACCCTTGTCCGAGAACTTGCGGGCCGAGTAGCGCATCTCTTCGCGCTCGGTGGACAGGGCGAGACAGACGACCTCGCGGTGACGCTCGACGGTGCCGGCGGCGTGCTGGATCGCCGCGACGAGGGGGGACGTGCTCATGTGATCCTCACAATCGGGTGATGCGGGCTGGCATCTTCAGAGGGCAGGAACCGCCTGCCGCTGACGCCCCGAGGGGCGTTTCGCCTTTGCATCCGAGGGGGGGAGGTGGCCGCCCCTGCCCATTCCCTGTGGGAGGGGCGGCCGGGGAAGATCAGGCCCGCGCCAAGTCGCGGTTAGAGGTGACCTCCTGCACGGAGATCCCGTGCTCGTGCATCACGCCGCAGTCGTCGCCGTCGCAGTAACCGGACTCGGCGCACTCCTCGCGGAGCATCTGTGCGTGCATCTCGGCGCAACCCTGTGCGTACTGCCAGGCCGACCACAGGGAGGTGAAGCGGGACTCCGCGTCGCGCTCGTACCCCTCGCGCTGGGTGACCAGGAACGTGCCGCCCTTGACGGGCTCGACCTCCCAGTGCCCCATGAGGTCGCCGTTCTCGCGCCAGACGCGCACCTCGTGCGTCGGCTCGCACTCACCCTCGAACGTGCACCCCGTGCCGTCGCAGTAACCGGTGAAGCAGTGCCACGACTCGGCCGGGTCGCACTCGCTTTCCTGGCACGTGTCGCACTCGCGCTGGTTCATCACGTGCATGCCGCAGCACTCGCAGTCGTGGGCGCCTCGGATGATCTCCTGCGACTCGTCCTCGATCAGGTCCCAACCCTCGGGGATGAACTCCCACACGTCGGCGGGCTCGTCGTCGAGGTAGTGGTCGATGTACGTCGTCTCGCCGTCCGCGTCCTCGACGATCAGCATCAGGTAGTACGCGGCAACACCGGGGGCAACGATGGTCGACATGTGTCCTCGCAATCAGGGGTGATGCAGGGCTGGCATCTTCAGAGGGGAGGAACCGAACCTCCCGCTGACACCCCCCACCACGGCCAGACCAGGGCCGTAGGGGCACGCGGGGTGTTTCGCCTTGGGGTGGCCGCCCCCGCTTTCCCTGTGCGGGGGCGACCTGACCACACCTTTACAGGCAGGGCTTAGGAACTGACGCGCTCCGAGAGCTGCGCTTCCAGTTCGGCTATGCGCTTACGCGCCTGGTCGTAGTCGTAGGACACCTGGTCGAGGCGGTTGCGCAGGTTGTACGCAATGGTCAGGAGGTCGAAGCGCTGAACCTCGCGCTTGGCCAGGTTGACCGGGCGGGAGAGCTTCGGCCGCTCAAGCTCGGCGATCTGCTCGGCCGTGAGGTACACGGGGCCGGCGCAGTAGGTGCACTTCTCCCCTGCATCCCGCTCGGAGAGGTTCCGCTCGTAGACGTTGAAGTCCACGTGCTCGTAGCACCGGAAGTCACCCTCGGACCGCATGACCCCTACCGCCTTGCCGTACTTGCGGTCGATGTCGCTGAACACGAACTTCATGGTTCCTGCCTCTCAGCTTAGCCGCTCGATCACACCTTAACAAGCGGCTGAGATTTTCGCCGAACCGTCCGGTCCGGCGCTGCTCTAACCTTACCACATTCGCTGTGGCCTGCCGTCTCGGCCGCTTACTTGGCAGACATCCCGGTCGTTTCCGGGCGGGCATTCCCTGGTCTGCCGTTCGGCGCGGTGCCGATCGAGCTGCTCACAGCTTAACACGGTTCCGGGCCCGTTCCACAACCCCCGTTGTGAGCTGCGGTTTTGCCTGCCTGCCGTGCCTGCCGGTCGTCGTTGCCGGGCTCGTTCGTCCTGCTGTGGTCACAGCTTAACAGACTCTCGGGGCGGTGTGTCCAATCGGCCTGCCTGCCCTTCCTACGTACGTACGTAGGGACGACGACGGGCGACGACGGGCGACGACGGGCGACGACGGACGACGACGGGCAACGGTCGACGGTCGACGACGACGACGACGGGCAACGGGCTCGGCAGGCTCGGCATGCGCCGCTGTCCGTATGGCCCGGCCTATGCCGCATGCCCTGTCATGTGTCGCTGTGTGCGCTGTGCCTACCTATGGCGCATGCATGCACGTGTGCCCACATCACGCATGCTGTGTGCTCTCGATTCACTTACGCATGCGTTCACGCGTGATGTCTCGTGTGTCCGTTTCGACCCCGAACGCCGGCCTCGCACACGTGTGTCTGATGTGTCGCAAACACGCCGGCCTGGCCCTCGATGGGTGGGGATGTGACCCCTCGCCGGATTTTTTCCAGCCCGCTCCGTCTTAGCAGCTCGGATTCTGCCACAGTTCCAGGGTCGACGAGGGCTGCGCCGGCACTTTGCCGCGGCGAGAGAAGCCCCAGGTCAGCGGCGGCAAGAGCGTTCTGCAGCACCCCTCGCAGCGGTGCACAGGAACGGATGCCGGCGGTTGGGGTCAGCGCCGCCCGCTTCGCCCCTCAGCACCGCCCAGCTCGGCCGCGCTCGCCCGCCTGAAGTACGTCTCTACGTCTTCCCGCAGTGCCGCCCTACCGGGCGGCCATCGCCGCTGGAGTCTTCCCGAAGGGGCGGCCTCCGGCCGCCACAGACGTTTGCCATCTTCCCGCTGTCGGCCCCTTCCGGGGCCGCTCTGCTCCTTCGCCGCTGCTCCTTCGCCGTCGCCCTTCGGGCGCCGCCGGTAAGTGACGCAGATCACAGGCTTCCGTCTTTCCGGAATCAAGATCAACTTGCGACTTATATATGTAAGTACGTAAGTCGCAAGGCTCGCGAATAGCAGGCTTGGGCCCCCGTAAGGGGGCCACCTGAGAGAAGACGAAAGACGCGAAGACGTCTTTACGTCTTTCGCGTGTAGGGGGTCTGCTTGAAGATCCTCGAACTTTGCGCCGGGTATGGCGGCCTGGGAATGGCTGTCGCTCCCCTCGTAGGTGGACACATCGCTTACGTGGCAGAGAGCGCGCCAGGCCCGAGCGCTGTTCTTGCAGCTAGGCACCCGGATGCCCCGAACCTGGGCGACATCCGAGAGATCGACTGGGAACAGCTCGTCGGCGAGGTCGACGTAATCACCGCAGGGTTCCCCTGCCAGGACATCAGCATTGCGGGGAACCGGGTTGGAATTCGAGGCTCTCGTTCTGGAGTGTGGGTCAACGTCCTCGACGCAATTCGCGTCATACGACCGAGAGTCGCGTTCCTGGAAAACGTCTCGAACCTCCGGACGCGGGGCCTCGAAGTCGTCCTCGGTGACCTGGCCGAGATCGGGTACAGCGCGCGGTGGGTGTGCGTTCGAGCTACCGCAGCTTCGAGCCCTCACCTCCGTGACCGGTGGTTCTGTATCGCGACCCCTGAAGACGCCGACCGCGAACCTGGGCAGTAACGGGGGCGCTCGCCCTCCTGCTGAGCGTCGAGCTGGTGGCCACGGGCCGACCCTCGACGACGAGGTTTGCTACCTCCTCCCCTACTCGGATGCGATCCGGGAAGGGCGGGAGCCTGAACCTGCGGTCGACGGACCGCACTCCCCCGCTCACTGGTGGGGCGAGTACCTCCCCGCCATCCGGCAGTGGGAGGAAGTGACCGGCCGTGCCGCTCCCCCGCCTACCGAGGTGGGCCGGAAGGGCGGGCCGAGAGTCACGGTCGAGTGGGTTGAGTGGCTCATGGGCCTCCCCCTCGGCCACGTAACAGACGTGCCGGGCCTGACGCGCGGGCAACAGCTCCAGATCCTCGGGAACGGTGTCGTCCCCCAACAGGCGTCGACCGCTTTCAGGGCTCTCCTCTTGGAGGTGTGATGCCGAACTGGGCAGGCTCCGACCGGAAAGAGAGACTGCCGGCCGACTGGCCGCGCATCCGACTTCGCGTCCTGCGACGGGACGGACATCGCTGCACTCACCGAGACGACTACGGGGTGCGATGCGATGAGCCCGCTACGGACGTGGATCACATCGTGCCTGGTGATGACCATCGAGAGACCAACCTACGAGCGCTCTGCGGGTTTCACCACCAGGCCAAATCCTCTCGCGAGGGAGCCCTCGCTCTGGCCGCGAAGCGGCGACGCAACAACGCACGATTCCGCAGGACGGAGGCTCATCCCGGCCTGATCGGTTAGGAGGTGAGCCCATGCCCGGCCCTGTACCGAACCGCGAGGCCGACCTCGCCCGCCCGCGTGAGCGCAAGGGCAGTGACGCTCAGTCGGTGACGCGAGGCGTCGCCCGGCCCACGAAGATCCCGAACGCGGATCGCAACTGGCACCCGATCGCGAAGCGCCTGTGGGACTCCCTGAAGGAGTCCGGGCAGGCCGACTTCTACCAGCAGAGTGACTGGGCCCTCGCCTACTCGCTGTGCGAAGACCTCTCCTACTACAAGAAGAGTGGCAAGCGGTCGGGGCAGATGCTCCAGACCATCTACAGCGCTTTCGAGCGGCTGCTCGTCGCTGAAGGCGACCGGCGCCGTGTGCGTATCGAGCTGCACGAGCCCGCACCAGAGAAGCAGTCCGCGGCCGTGGTCGCGATTGCCGACTACAAGAAGGATCTCGGACTCGCCGAGTAGCGCCGGGGGGTGAGTCATGGCCGCGACCGCAGCCCTCACCCTCGAAGAGATCGAGGCCCTGGAGCCGGAGTTCCACGGGCCGACCTGGCAGAAGGACGCCTTCGGTCAGTGGAAGTTGCCGGCGCGCACGCTCGGCTGGCAGATCGCCGGATGGTGCGCTGAGTACCTCGACGGCGAGGGCTCCACGGACGAGGAGCGGGTTCCCTGGAAGTTCACTCGGGAACAGCTCCGCTTCCTCCTGTGGTGGTACGCGATCGACGAGGACGGCGAGTTCGTCTACAGGACCGGTGTCTTGCAACGGCTGAAGGGCTGGGGCAAGGACCCGCTCTTGGCCGTGATCAGCCTCGTCGAGTTCGTGGGCCCCTCGCGCTTCTCCCACTGGGACGAGAACGGGGAGCCGGTAGCCAAGCCGCACCCGCAAGCGTGGGTGCAGGTGACGGCCGTCAGCCAAGAGCAGACGACGAACACCATGGGCTACCTCCCCGTGCTGATGTCCGAGCGTCTCATTCAGACGTACGGCATCAAGATGGGTGCCGAGCTGATCCGGGCCGACCGGGGGCGTAAGCGCCTTCAGGCGGTGACCAGCTCCTACCGTGCGATCGAGGGCAAGCGGACGACTTTCACGCTGCTCAACGAAACGCATCACTGGATCTTGGGCAACGGCGGCCACAAGATGTACGAGACCATCGACGGTAACGCGACGAAGATGGACTCCCGCTACCTGTCGATCACCAACGCCTTCATGCCCGGCGAAGACTCCGTTGCCGAGCGAATGCGCGAGGCGTACGAGAAGGTCCGCGAGGGCCTGGCGGCCGACGTTGGCGCACTGTACGACTCGATCGAGGCCCACCCGAAGACCCCGCTGACGGCAGAGGCCCTGCGGATCGTCATCCCGAAGATCAGGGGCGACGCCGTGTGGCTCAAGGTCGAGTCCATCATCAAGTCCGTTCTGAACCTGACGATCTCGGCCGCGCGCTCGCGGCGCATGTACCTCAATCAGATCGTCGCCGAAGAGGACGCGATCTTCGGTCCGGCTGAGTGGGATGTCCTGCGGGACGACTCCAAGACGCTTCAGCCTGGCGACGAGATCACCCTCGGGTTCGACGGCGGCAAGACCGACGACGCGACCGCCTTGATAGCGCTCCGCGTCAAGGACATGTGCGCGTTCGTGCTCGGCCTGTGGGAGAAGCCGGACGGCCCGGCCGGGCAGAACTGGGAAGTCCCCCGCGCACAGGTCGACTCCGCCGTTCACAGCGCCTTCGGCTCCTTCACAGTGCAGGGCTTCTACGCCGATGTCGCCCTATGGGAGAGCTACATCAGCGAATGGTCCGAGACGTACGGCGAGGGCCTGGCCGTGAAGGCGCCCGGCAAGGACTCGATCGGCTGGGACATGCGAACGTCACTGAAGGCATCGACGATGGCGCACGAGCGCCTGATGCGCAGCGTCTTCGATCGCAAGCTGATCCACGATGGCGACCTCAAGCTCCGCCGGCACGCGCTGAACGCGCGTCGCCGGGTGAACAACTACGGCATCTCATTCGGCAAGGAAAGCCGGGAGAGCCCCAAGAAGGTCGACGCTTACGCGGCGCTCATGCTGGCGCACGAGGCCCTGGTCGACCTTCGAGCCCGTGGCAAGAAGGTCCGCAAGCGGACCGGCCGCGGGTTCTTCCTGTAGCCCTGTAAACCTGTGACCGAGGGTGGTGAACGATGGCCGACACCTCGCCTGCCGCTCTGGCGGTGCAGCTCCTCGCCATCCTTGGCCGGGACAAGGACCGGCTGACCCGTATCGACGACTACCTCCATGGTCGTCACGACGATCCGTACATGCCGGCGATGGCAGATGACGAGTATCGGCTCCTCGCGAGGCGGGCCGTCTCCAACTGGATGCCTCTCCTGGTCAACACCCCGGCACAGGCCCTCTACGTGGACGGCTACCGGGCAGGCGACGACGCCAACAAGGGCGCCGCGACCGACCTTTCCTCCCCGCAGTGGGAGCACTGGCAGCGGTCCCGCCTCGACGCCCGGCAGTCCGCCGTCTACAAGGGCGCACTCACGTACGGGCATGCCTTCACGCTGACTGAGCGGGTGGCGGGCAAGGTCCTGACGAAGGGCCTGTCTCCGCTTCGCACGTCGGCGCTGTACGAGGACGCCGCGAACGACGACACGCCTTACGCGGCGTTGTCGGTGACGGCCTGGCCGAAGGACGGCAAGCCCGGCCGGGCACGCATGTGGGACGCCAGGTTCGAGTACGCGGTGACCTTCAAGGCACTGGGCGACAGCGAAGGCGTCCGGGCTACGAGGGGCAAGCGCCACGGGTCGAGCGAGTGTCCTGTCACGCGCTTCGCTGCGGCCGTTGACCTCGAAGGCCGGACCATCGGCGTGATCGAGGTCATGATCCCGTTGCAGAACCGGATCAATCAAACGATCTTCGATTTGCTGGTCGCCCAGACGTACGCCTCGGTGAAGGTGCGGACCGCTACGGGCATGGCCCCGCCGGTCCAGCGCGACCCGGATACAGGCGAGATCGTCTACGACGAGCAGGGCAACCCGATCCCCCTGCCGATCAACCACAACGCCAAGCGGTTCCTCTTCGCCGAGGACCCCGACGTTCGCTTCGGCTCGCTGGACGAAACCCCGCTCGGGGGCTTCATCGACTCGATCGACATGAGCATCCGGCACCTTAGCGCCATCGCGCAGGTACCGCCTCACCACCTTCTCGGGCAGATCGCCAACCTCTCGGCCGAGGCTCTCCAGGCCGCCGAGACGGCGCTGTCCCGGAAGATCCAGGAGTTCCGCACCTTGTTTGGCGAAGCGTGGGAGCGGGTCTTCCGCCTGGCCGCCGAGCTGGAAGGCTCCGGCGCTGCGGACGACTTCAAGGGCGAGGTTCTGTGGCGTGACATGGAACAGCGCTCCCTCGCGCAGGCCGCTGACGCGCTGGGCAAGCTGCGCGAGCAGCTCGGCATCCCGGCGAAGGGTCTGTGGAAGCGCGTCCCGCAGGTCACGCAAACCGAGCTGGACGAGTGGGACGACCTCGCGGACGAGGAAGACAGCGTGAAGCAGCTCGCTTCCGCGCTCACTCGGGCAACACCGGAGCCGGTCACCGCGGATGAAGTGCCGGCGGCTGCATGACGAGGAAGACCAGGGCGGCTGAGACCGATGATGTCTCGGCCGCCTTCCACGTCGCGCTGACGCAGATCGGCGCACAGACCACAGCTGAGGCCCTGTCTTTGTGGGCGGATGTTCCGGTCGACCTGCGAGGGGCTACGGCTGCGGGTTGGCTCAAGCGGGCGATCACGCTCGTGATGACCAGGCGTCGCCAGTCGCGGGATCTCGCGCGGGCCTACTACCGGCTTGCCCGAGCACTCCAGACAGGGACGACGGTCGCTGACCCGTATCACCCTGAGCCCACTCACGTGACGCTCGCCGACCTTCGGCGCGAGTTCGCGGCCCTGGCCGGTACGTACAAGCCGCCGACCCAGCCCCCATCGGACTCACCTCCTCCTCGGGACTCCACGACCTCGAGTTCCGCCGGCACTGATGAAGACCCGGAAGACGACGACCAGGGCCAGGCGCCCGGCGACGGTTCGGGGCCAGTCGATGACGAGGACGAGGACCAGGACGACGACTCGGGGCGGGTCGACGACGAGGACCAGGACCAGGACGACGAGGACGACGAGGACTGGGAGCGCATCCTCGTCGAGGAGCTGAAGGGCCTCCGCGAGGAAGAGGAGCGGATCGAGCGCGAGGCCGAGGAGGAACTCCGCATCGTGCTGGAGGCCCTCGGGCCCCGCAACCTCGATCAGAAGCTCACGGTCGAGGACGCCGACCCGGACGACTCTCACCGCCAGGCGGGCGCCCGTCAGGCCGCAGCCGCCTCGCGCGTCGCCATGAACGGCGCCCGGTCCTCGAACTGGACGCACATGACCCGCGACCGGCGGGCCCTCGGGTACGTACGCCTGTCGCGTACGGGCACCCCGTGCGGCTGGTGTGCAGTGCTCATCAGCCGTGGCCCGGTCTACAAGAGCCGCGAGTCCGCCCTGTTCAAGGACGGCGACAAGTACCACGACAACTGCAACTGCTACGCGATGCCGATCTGGAATCGGGATCAGTACCAGTCGAGCGAGCTGACCGCACTGTCGCGTCAGTACATGGCCCTGTGGCCCGAGGTCACGAAGGGCAAGAGCGGCAAGGCCGCCGTAAGCGTCTGGCGGCGCTTCATCCGCCAACAGCAAAGAGCCGCAGCCCAGGAGGCGCGGCAGTCCACGAGCACGGCCCCGGAGGCGTGAAGTGTCTGACGAGAAGCCCAACGAGGAGAACCCGACCGGCGAGACTCCGCCCGGCCCGAAGCCGGACGACGAGCAGAAGCCGGACGACAAGGCAGGTGCCGGCGGAGAGTCCGGCCAGTCCGAAGACGAGCTTCCCGACTGGGCCCGCAAGGAGCTGGTGAAGGTACGCGGCGAGGCAGCCGGTTACCGCACTCGCCTGCGCGACGCCGAGACGAAGCTCTCTGCGGCCAAGAGCCCGGAGGAGTTCGAGTCTGCCCTCGCCGAGGTGAAGACGGAGAACGCCCGCCTTGAGCGGTCTCTCCTCGTGACGAAGGTTGCGAGCAAGTACGAGCTTCCTGACCTCCTCTCCGAGTCGCTGAAGGGCGAGACGGCCGAGGAACTGGAGACCCACGCGAAGGCCCTTCAGGCGCTTCTCACCCCGACCGCCCCCGAGTCCCTGGGTGGCGGCCTCAACCCGTCCGACGAGGA
Organism: Actinacidiphila glaucinigra; assembly: GCF_900188405.1. Classification (GTDB taxonomy): domain Bacteria; phylum Actinomycetota; class Actinomycetes; order Streptomycetales; family Streptomycetaceae; genus Actinacidiphila; species Actinacidiphila glaucinigra. The sequence continues at coordinate 256,787 of NZ_FZOF01000006.1, forward strand.
CGACGGGGAGATGGACCCTCGCAAGCTCGCGAGGCGATCCCGGCGCTTCTAGCGCCTCCCGATGACCCCCCTCACTCAACCCCCGTGCTGACCGGCCGGGGGTTTTTCCATGCCCCCGGAGGAAGCCCCAGTGCCCACCGTTCAGCATCAGATCGTCAAGCCCCAGAAGCTCGCCGCAACCGCGGTCGGCATGCTGGAGCAGGAACTCATCATCCCCAACCTCATGCAGAAGCAGGGGATCGACCAGTTCAAGGGCGCGGAGAACGACACCATCTCCGTCCCGGTCGAGGGCGTCCTGCCGTTCCACGACTACGCGTTCCGCAACGACCGTACGAACCCGATCGTGTTCGACGAGTACAACGAGCGGAAGATCCCCGTCACCTTCGGCGGCAACGTCTACTCGGCCGTCAAGCTGACCGACGAGCAGTACGACTTCGACATCGACCAGTGGTCGAAGCTCCTGCGCCCGCAGGTGAAGGCGGTCGCCCGTGGTCTGGCCCGCCGGGCTGTCTCCACCCTGACCGGCGCCACCTACAACGTCAAGATCGGCAACGCGCAGCAGAACCTTCGCGGCGCGCTGATCGAGGCCCGACGCGTCCTGAACGCGTTCCACGCCCCGGAGGGGAACCGGTACCTCCTGGTCGGTACCGACTTCGAGTCGGCCCTCCTGAACGACGACAAGATGAACCTCGCCTCGAACGTCGGTGACGACGTGGCCGAGTCCGCTCTCCGGACTGCGACCCTGGGCGACCGGTACGGCTTCCGCATCGTGGTCGACCAGACCATTCCGGCCGACGAGGCGTACGCCTTCTCCGGCTCCGCGTTCATCTTCCTGACCGGTGCGCCGGCGGTTCCGCAGTCCGTTCCCTTCGGTGCGACGACCTCCTTCGAGAGCATCGCGGCCCGCTGGGTCCGTGACTACGACCCGACGTACATGCAGGACCGAAGCGTCGTGAACACCTACGCCGGTTTCTCGGTGGTCAAGGACGTGCTTGTCGGCTGGGACGGCGCGAACGGCAAGGAGATCATCTCGACCTCTGAGCACTTCGTGCGTGGCATCAAGCTCAAGCTCGACGACAAGAGCGACTACCCGGCCGCCGCGTCCGAGCTGGCCCAGATCACCGGCATCAGCGACGCGAAGGTGTGGACCCCGGCGGGCTACAAGCCGGAGACCGACCCCTCCAACGTCTGATCGTGAGGCGGGCCGCGTGACCTGGGGCAGACCGGGAGCGCGGCCCGCCCGCCCTTCATGGAAGGAGGTCGGGTGATGGCTTACGCCACCCTCGACGAGCTGAAGGGCCGCCTCGACTGGGACCTCGATCCCGACGAGCTGAGGATCGCAGCGGGGGCACTGGAAGACGCCTCGGACCTGGCGGTCGCCTACGGCCGCGAGTGGCCCGAGGACAAGGTGCCCCGGCTGGTACGGACGCTCGTACTGAAGGCCGCGGCGAGGTACCTGCGGAACCCGAACGGCTACACACAGAGCCGGGCCGGAGACGAGACGCTCGCATGGTCGGACATCGGCCGTGACGCCGGCACCGTGTACTACACACGCGAGGAGATCCGGCTCCTTGAGGAGCTGGCCGGACGGAAGCGCGGCATCGTCGGCGTGCCCGTCTCGGCGTGGGGCACGAAGCCGCAGAGCGTAGATGCCGGCGGATACGTCCCGGTCGACTACGGCGGCGACACCTTCCCCCTCTTCGGGGATGCGGTGAACCCCTGGTGAGCGTGCAACGCAGGCGAGGCCAGGCGGCGACCGTGTGGGCGACGCAAGAGATCGTCGACAACCGGGGGAACACGGTCATCGCCGTGGACGAGGACAACCCGATCACAGTCCGGGCCGCCTTCATCCCCCAGCGAAGCGGCAAGGCCGAAGTTCCTGGTCAGCAACAGATCAACGTCACGCGGATGATCGTGGACGCCCATGTCGAGGGCGTGACCCTGTGGTCCCGCGTCCACTGGCAGGGCCGCATGTGGGACGTGGTGACACCCCCGGCCTACCACCACGGCGACCGCCGCACTCGGCACTGGTCGATCGACATTCGGGAGCGGCCCTGATGGCACACATCTACGAGTACGGCAAGAAGGACCGAAGGCGGCTTGAGCGGCGGGTGTCGGTTCTCCCTGGCGTTCAGGCCGAACTCGACAAGAAGCGCTTCGAGATCGCGGTCAGGGCCGAGGCCCTGCTTCTCCAGCACCGCAAGGAAGGTGTCTCGGAGATCGACGTCGAGGACGGCCACGTCGACAAGTACGTGATCCTTCAGGACTCCTTCAAGACGAAGCGCGAAGCCAAGAAGCTCGGCAACGTCAACTCCGCCCTGTCCATCGAGTTTGGTCACGGCATGGTCGTCCAGAAGCGCACGGACAAGAACGGCGCCGAGTTCGAGGTCATCATCCCGGCCCACGACGGTCTCCACATCCTCGGCCGCGCGGCCAACTTGCCGAAGACGAAGCGCGGCAAGAAGGAGAAGCTCGACTAGTGGCAGGAATCCCCAACCACATCAAGGCCCTGGCGGAACTGTCGCCGGTCGAGGATCTCCTCCTCGCCGTCCTGCGCGAGGGCCTTCCGGGAATCCGAGTGAAGTCACTCGTCGACCTGCACGAGACATTCCCCATGGTCCTCGTTCGTCGAGATCCCACCTGGGGTCGATGGCAGGGCGACACCAGATTCACGGACGCCGCCCGGATCGTCATCAACTGCTTTGCGCCAGACCCTGACGGGGACGAAGACGCAGCGATCCTCTCCGAGGCCGTCCGCGTCATCATGCGGGATGCCTGGCTGAATCAAAAGGTGTATCCCCGCAGGGGCCACATCATCCGCGTGGACATGAACTCCTCGCCGCGACGGGCAACGGACTGGGCGACCGCTACCGGTCCCGTCCAGTACGCCGACCTCCCCACGGGAATCGTGCGTTACGAGTCGATCTTCGACGTGCATATCCGCAAGCCGCGGATTCGCCCCTACATCCCCTGACCAACCCAATCCACGCAAGGCCCGGAGCTTTCGAGTTCCGGGCCTTTTGCATGCCCGAGTAAGGATGCAGCCCCTTGGCCATCAACGACAACGCAACCCTCGTCGTCGGGTCTGGCAACTACCTGACGGCCCCCGTCGGCACCGCCATTCCCGCTGACCTTCTGAGCCCCACTTCGCCGTGGCAGAACGTTGGTCACACCTCTCTGGAGGATGTCTTCGGCATCACCTCCGAGGGTGGCGAGGCGACCACGATCGGAACTCTCCAGAACAAGTCGCTCCGGACGAAGTACTCGGCGCGAACGGAAACCATGACCTTCACTTTGCAGCAGTTCGACACTGCCGCTCTGAAGCTCTACTTCGGTTCCAACGCCCCCATTCTGCCGGACGGTTCGGTCGGCGTTCCGACTGAGCCGCAGCCGACTCAGGCTGCATTCCTGGCCATCTTCGTGGACGGCGATAACCATTTCGCCTTCTACGCGCCCAAGGCGGAAATCTACCGAGCCGACGACATGGCGATCTCCGACACGGAGTCCCTCGCCGGTCTGCCGCTCGGCGTGAAGCCGATCTCCTACAGCTCGAACGCCTGGACGTACGCGATCACCCCGCTCGGCGGCTCCCTCGCGACCGGCGCGACGGCCGGCAGCCCCGGCACCTTCACCCCGTCCGGCTCTGTGACCCCGGACAACCTCGGCGCGATGGTCGGCGTGATCGCCTCCCCGGCGACCGCGTGGACGACCGGTCAGCACGTCGTCCTCGGTGACGCCTCCAAGGCGTACTGGAACGGCACTGCCTGGGTCGCGGGCCAGGCGTAACAACTCCCCGGCGCGGGCGCATTGCGGACCCGCCCGCGCCGGGTGACCCCCCTTTCTCTTCGGTCCGCTTCCCCCTTTTCGCTTTCTCTCTTGGAGGTCCGCAACCCCATGGCTTCTTTCTCCCTCGACGACATCCGCGCCGCCGCTGAGCGCAAGTACGGCAGCACTGACATCGAGTTCGGCGGCGAGACCGTCCGCCTCCTGAACCCCCTGCGCCTGTCCAAGGCCCGCCGTGACGAGCTGCTCGCCATTCAGGACCAGCTCGGCAAGGACGAGGCCGACCAGGCGGCCGTGATGGCGGAGGCGATTCGCTGTGTGGCCGAGTCGGCGGGTGCCGCCGAGAAGCTGCTCAAGGAGGTCGGTGACGACCTCGCGATCCTCGCCGAGATTTTCGGTCACTACGGATCGAGCACCCAGGCGGGGGAAGCCTCGGCCTCGCAGGGCTGATCGACGAATACGGGGAGGGCCTCTATCCGGATCTGCTCTTTCACTTCGGCGTCGACTTGGCCGAGGTGATTGCAGGCCGGGGGCCCTCTCCCGCCCTCGTCCTTCTGCTTGTGCAGAGGCTTCCTGATACCTCCCTCACGATCGCTCTTGCGTCGGGCGGTCGTGAACATTTCGGCTGGGGCCAGGACCGGCATTTGGCGGCTGACGTTTTCGACGCACTGAATCAGAACACCAGGGCTACCGGCCAATGGGGCAAGGGCAAGGCTCCGAAGATCCCTGCCTATCCGAGACCGAAGGCGAAGAAGGCCGACAAGAAGAAGGCCGAGAAGCCTAAGCCGCGGACCGTCGCGGAGATTTACAAGCACTTCCAGCGGAGGTAAGCCCGGTGGCGGAAGCCCAGATTGTCGGCCGCGTAGCGGTCAAGGTGATGCCGGACACTTCCGGCTTCAAGCAGGATCTGAAGGAAAAGCTCGAAAAGATCGAGAACGACCTCGCGATCACGATCCGGACGAAGGCTGATCCCAAGGGTGCTCAGTCGGATGTCCTTCAGATCGTCCGCGAGATCAACCGGCATAACAAGGACACCGACGTTCGGAAGATCCGCTTCTATACGAAGCTGGATTACCACGGCATGGCGACCGAGGTCACGAACGCGGTCCGGGAGTACCAGAACAAGGCCAACAAGCATCGCGTCGTCTTCAGCGCCACGGGCCGCCAGGTCGTACAGGAGGCCCGCCGCACCCGCCAGGAGGCGAACGCGGAGCTGACCGACCTGCACCTTGCGGTGAACCTCGACAATCAGGGCTCCGTCCTGGCGGCGGTCGGCAAGGTGAAGGCGGCCCTCGTCGCGCTCGGCGAGACGGACATCGAGGTCGACCTCAACGAGGACTCGCTGAACGCGGCGGCCGAGCTGTTCGAGGACCGCCTCGACGAGATCGGCTCTATCGAGCTGCGGGTCGACAAGTCCTCGCAGAACTCGGTGAAGTCGGCCATCGCGCAGATCGATCGCGAGTTGGAGAAGCTCGCCGAGGTCGAGATCCGGGTCAAGGTCGATCAGGCGTCGCTCGAAGCCGAGCGCCGCAAGCTGGAGAAGGCACTCCGGCTGGAGCTGAAGGTCGACCCGCGCTCCTCGAACTCGGTCAAGGCGGCCATCGCGCAGATCGATGCCGAGTTGGCGAAGCGCAAGGAGATCGACCTCTCGGTCAAGCTGGACGACAAGTCGCTCCAGAAGGCGCGGGAGCGTCTTGAGAAGCACCTGACGCTAGACCTCACGGTCGACAAGAAGTCGATGTCCTCTGTCGAGGCCGCGCTGAAGCAGGTCGAGGACCAGCTCGACGAGCTGTCCCGCGAAGAGATCAAGGTCAAGCTCGACAAGCGGTCACTCCTCGTCGCTCAGACCCAGTTGAAGGGCATCCTCGACGCAGAGGTTCAGGCGAAGGTCACCGCGGATCGGGCCGCCGCTCAGCAGGCAGCGGACGAGATTCAGGCCCAGCTCGACGAGATCAGGGTCCGGCCGGATCTCGACGCGAAGCAGGTAGCCCAGACGAAGCGGCAGCTCGAAGCTGCCTTCGCGCAGATGCGGAACCTCCGGGCGAAGATCACCCCCGAGCTTGACGCACTGGCGAAGCGCGATGTCGAGCGGGACATCGACGACCTTCAGGACCGGATCGACAAGCTGAAGTCGGACATCGAGCCGGAGGTGTCCCGTACGGGCATCGCGGCCGTCCTGGCGCACATGGCGGCCCTGACTCGGGACCGCATCGTCGACCTGATCCCGCGCGTGAAGCTGTCGGCCGCTGCGGCGGCCGTGGCGACACTGAAGGCCCTGTCTGGCGCCCGCGTCCTGGGCGATCTGTTCCGGAATCTCTGGGACTCGATCAAGAACCTGGACAAGGCCGCCCCGATCATCGGCAGCCTGGCGACCGCGATCCTGGGCCTGGGCGGGTCCGGCATCGCCGCGACGAGCAACCTCGCCGCCCTGTCCGCGTCGCTCGCGTCCATCGCCCCGACAGCTCTCCTCCTGCCCGGCCTGTTCGGCGGCATAGCGGTGGGCCTGGGCGTCACGATCGCCGCGTTCAAGGACTTCAACAAGCGGGTTCCCGAGGTCAAGCAGGCCCTCTCCGGCCTTCAGGACGCGATCAGTGACAACTTCTGGGCGAAGGCCGAGAAGCCGATCCGGGCCGTAGTCGACGACTTGCTCCCCAAGTTCACGTCCGGGGTCAAGAAGACGGCGACCGAGCTGGGCGGGTTCTTCGGCCAGTTCGCGACGGAGCTGGGGACCTCCCTCGGTCCCGTGCTCGACCAGATGTTCACGGACCTGTCGGCCTCGATCGGCAACGCGACGAAGGGTACGGACACCTTCGCGTCGATCATCGCCCGCCTGGGCTCGGTCGGCACGAGCTATCTGCCGGCCCTGGCCAACTGGTTCGTCGACATCGCCGAGAAGTTCGACGCCTTCCTCAAGCGGAAGGGTGAGAACGGTCTCAAGGAGGACATCGACCAGGGCATCGACGCCCTCAAGGACTTGGGCTCGGTCCTCTTCAACGTCGGCGGCATCCTCGCGGGTGTCGCGCGGGCGGCCACCGCTGCCGGCGGATCAACGCTTCACACGCTGGCCGACGCGCTCCAGCGCATCCACGCGATCGTGGACAGCAAGGGTTTCCAGTCGGGCCTGACGCAGGTCTTCTACGCCGCCCATCAGGCGATGCAGGAGATCGCTACCGTCTCCGGCCCGGCGGTCGAGCGGTTCTTCAAGTCGCTGGGCGGCCTGTTGACCTCGGTCCTCCCGCAGGTCGGCGCCATCATCGGCACGGCCCTTGGCGCCGTCGCTGACGCCCTTGCACAGCCCGCGGTGACCGATGGCATCAAGGCTCTGCTCGACGGCGTTCAGAGTGCCGTCGAGGCTCTGGCGCCTGCCATGGCTCCACTGGGCGAGGCCCTCGGTTCGATCGCCTCCCTGGCGGGCACGTTGCTGTCCTCGCTCGGCCCGCTCGTCGCGGCCGTGCTGACTCCTCTGTCGCAGGCGTTCACCCAGCTCGTTCCCGTGATCGAACCCCTGGTCACGCTCCTCGGTGACGCCCTGGGCGGCGTAGTCGCTGCGCTGGCCCCGCTCCTCCTGGGCCTGGTCTCGGCGCTGACTCCTTTGATCGAGGCCCTGGTTACCGGCCTGGCCCCGATCGTCCCTCTGATCTCCGCCGCGCTCGCGGTCATGTCGGCCGCGCTCATGCCGGTGATCGATGTCCTGATCGAGATCCTCTCGGCCGCGATCCTGCCCCTGATTCCAGTGGTGCAGCGTCTCGCCGCCGAGTTCCTGCCGAAGATATCCGAGGCGTTCGCTCACGTGGCGGAGGCCCTGACGCCTCTTCTGAACATCCTGAAGCAGGTCGTCGACTTCATCATGCCGATCCTGGTTCCCGCTATTGAGTGGCTCGCAGGAATCCTCCTTGACTCACTGGTCGAGGCCCTCGACGGCGTGGGGAAGTACTTCGACGCCACCTTCGATTACGTGATGGCTGTCTGGGAGTTCTTCTCGGACCTCTTTCACGGAAACTGGGATCAGCTCTGGGGCGACATCCTGAACATCGGTAAGGCGTTCTGGAACCAGATCAAGGCCGCCTTCCAAATCCTGCTCAACATCGGGATCATCGGCGCCTTCGGTAAGGGTTGGAAGATCCTGAAGGCCGGATGGGAAGCCGGATGGACGGCGATCAGGACGTTCGGTACAAGCCTCTGGGCTTCGATCCGAACCAACTTCGCCACCTTCATGACGACCCTGCGGGAAACCCCGACTGCGGCACTGGCGGCACTTCGGAAGTTCTTCGGCGATACCTGGGTGTCTATCCGCACCGCAGCCGTAGAAGCCTGGGAGGCCGTGAAGCGGGTCTTCATGTCGAAGGTCGGCGAGACGGTCACGACGGTCAGGGAACTGCCCGGCAAGGTCAAGGCAGCATTCGGGGACGCCAAGACGCTCCTCCTGAGTGCCGGCCGCGCGATCATCAGGGGCCTGATCGACGGACTGAAGTCGATGTTCAGCTCGGTCCGGTCCACCCTCGGTGGCCTGACGGACAAGCTGAAGGACTGGAAGGGTCCGGCCCCGAAGGACGCCCGGCTTCTGTACGACGCCGGTCAGCTCATCATCAAGGGTCTGATCAAGGGCCTTGAGTCGCAGTACGACAAGGTTCGACAGAGCCTCGTCGACCTCACGTCGAAGATCCCGAAGAACGCCTCGAAGGGCCTGAAGGACCGGATCAGCAAGGACCGGACCAAGCTGCTTCAGCTTGCCGCGGATTGGGATGCCGGCGCTAAGAAGCTCGAAGCGGCGCGGGACAAGCTCGACCGGATTCGCGAGGACGCGAAGAACTTCCGCGACGAGATCCGCGACAAGGTCATCGACACGGGCGACGTGACGAAGATCGAGGACGACTCTTTCGAGGGGATCAAGAAGGGCCTCACGGATGCGGTCGAGAAGGCGAAGAGGTTCGCGGAGGTCCTGAAGAAGCTGAAGGCTCTGGGGCTCAACGCGACCAGCTTCGAGCAAATCGCCTCGGCCGGTCCCGAGGCCGGGCTGAAGGCCGCGGAGGAAATCGCCAACGCTGGCAAGGATGGCGTCGACTCGATCAACGACTTGCAAAAGGAGTTGGAGAAGTACGCCACCAGCGCCGGTAACACCGCGTCGCACTATCTGTTCGACGCCGGTATCAAGGCGGCCGAGGGTCTGGTGAAGGGCCTCGAAAAGGAACAGGCCGCGATCGAGAAGCAAATGCTGAAGATCGCGGACGCCATGGTCAAGGCCATCAAGAAGGCGCTCGATATCCACAGCCCGTCGCGGCTGTTCCGCAAGCTCGGACAGTTCGTCGGCAAGGGCTTCGGCCTGGGCGTCGAGGACGAACAGGGCCGCGTCGAGCGGGCGACGAACGCCCTCGCGTCCAGCGCCACGGCGGGCGCTGCCTCCGGCCAGGTCACGGCCGCTGTCTCTGGCGGCCTCTCGGCCGGGACCGGCCAGTCGGTCACGAAGGTTCTGAACTACTACGCGGGCTCCAACGGCGGCTCCCTCTCGTCCGAGGAGGAGCTGTTCGCGGCTGCCTCGCGGGCAAGGATGGTCGGCTGGTGAAGCTCGAACTGAGTTCACCTTCGGACAGGCTCGACCTGGCCGAGATAGAGACGGATGGAGTTGGGTTCCAGGCCCTTGCCGGCATCACCGGCTTGGGCCTGCCCCAGCTCTCCGTGCAGTGGCTCGAAGGGGCCGGGGACGGCGCCGCCTACCGTGGGCGGCGCGTCCTCCCCCGCGACATCGACATCCCCCTCGACATCGTGGGGCGCAACCGGGGGCACCTCGCCGACCTGATGACCCGCCTTGCGCGGGTCCTGGCCGACGACTGCACCCTTACCTACATCGACTCTGACGGGGTGCGCTGGTCGACTCCGGTCCGCTGGACTGGTGGCGGTGCCATCGACCCCAGCTCGGGCGAGCGGGACGTTCAGACCGTCGTCAGCCTGCGGGCCCCGAGTCCGTACTTCCTCTCGGAGTCGGCACAGACGGTCACGGTCGGCGGCACGGCGGCAGGCGCATTCCTGTCCACCCTGTCGGCGATGCCGATCTCCTCTTCGCAGGCGATCGGCTCCATTCAGCTGACGAACGAGGGAGACGTACCGGCCTACCCCGTGTGGGAGGTGACCGGGCCGGGCGACACCTTCAAGGCGATCAGCCCCACAGGCGAGACGATCCAATGGAACGGGACGCTCGCGGTCGGCGAGAAGCTGATCGTCGACATGGGCGCCGGCACCGTGAAGGACGGCAACGGGGTCAACAAGTACAGCCTCCTTGCCACGGCCCCCCGCTTCTGGTCTGTCCCGCCCGGCCCCTCGACGGCGACCGCCTCCCTCCTGAACATCACCTCGGCCTCGAAGGTCGTGTGTTCCTGGCGACCTCGTAAGTGGGTGGTGATCTAGTGCGGCAAGAGGATCTCCTCGTCGAGGTCCGGGACAAGACGCTGACCCGCGTTGGGGCGATCCCCGCGGATCTGCTCACCCTGGAAGCGACGGAAGTACACAACAACGTCGGTACGTGGAAGCTCCAGATCAACGCGGAGCATCCGCTCGCCGCCGTCCTGTCGACGCCCGGCGCAGGCATCATCGTCACTGGCCCTGTGGACGTTCTGTTCTCGGGGCCGGTGACGAGGGCCGAGACGGCGGCGAGTGCGACTGACCCCCTGGGCACGCTGACGGTCGAGGGCGTGGACGACACGGTGATCCTGTCGGACATGCTCGCGTGGCCGGACCCGGCTCAGGGTGACGTGACGAAGCAGTCCAAGGACACGGACGACCGTACGGGCCCGGCCGAGACGCTGATGCACGCGTACGTGAATGCCAACGTCGGGCCGGGTGCCCCCTCCAACCGGCGCAAGGCCGGGCTCACTATGGGCACGAACGGAGCGAGGGGCGCCTCGGTCTCGAAGTCGGCCCGCTTCGAGCAGCTCGGCGAGCTATGCACGGGCATGGCCGAACCGGCGGGCCTGGGCTTCCGTGTGGTGCAGCGCGGATCGAGCCTGGTCTTCGAGACGTATGCGGTCGCGGACCGCACGAAGGATGCCCGGCTGGGCGTCACGAACAACACGCTCGCCGGTCAGCGGGTGAGCACCTCGACCCCGCTGAAGACTCAGGTACTCGTCGGCGGCGATGGGGACGGCACGAACCGCGTGTTCGTGGGCGTGAACAATGCCGCGTCGACTCAGGCCGAGACGGACTGGGGCCGCCGAATCGAGTCGTTCGTCGACGAGCGGTCCACGACCGACACGACCGAGCTGACCCAGAAGGGTAACGAGGCCCTCGCGGACGGCGGAGCGACGATCCGGGCGGCTCAGGCCGTACCGATGGAGGATTCGGCCCTCGACTTCGGCCGCGACTGGTTCCTCGGTGACAAGGTAAGCGTCATCGTCGGCAACACCGAGATGGCGGCCATCGTCACGGGGTACGTGCTGAAGGTCGACGGCGACGGTTACCGGATGGGCGCGACGCTCGGCGACCCGACTCCGCTCAGCCCGAGCGCTGGCGCGGCGAAGGCAGCGAGGGAGTTGAAGTCTCGCGTCTCCTCGCTGGAGCGGACGGCAGAGGCCGTACCGCCTGGCGTTCGTGTCATCGCCACTACCGGTTACACGCAGGCCACCCCGCCTACGAGCTACCCGGCGAATCAGACGGTCGAGTTCTACCTCTCCGACACGGGAGCTACTGCCGGCGGATGGGACTTCGGAGGCAAGTTCGGCTTCGTCCAGACGCGGGCATGGTCCGGCGGTGACGCCGTGCAGACGTGGCGCCGGGTCCACTCGAACACCACGGCGCACGAGATGTGGGTACGGGGCGGCAATGCTTCCGGCTGGTCGCCCTGGCGGCAGGTCGGTTTCGACACCCAGCTTGCGGCTACGGCGGTCACCCAGACGACTGCGGTCGCGAGCTACCCCGAGGGGACCTCGACTCTCTACCTGACGAACACCGAGGCCACGACCGGCGGTTGGGACTTCGGCGGCAAGTGGGGAATCCTCACCACCCGCAAGCTCCGAGGCGACGCCGTACAGACGTGGCAGCGCGCGAACTCGAACTCCACCACAGAGACGTGGTGGCGATGCGGCAGCGGTACCGGCTGGGGCCCCTGGCGGAAGGACACCTTCGAGGACAGGACTCCGAAGGGCATCGTCTCGATCACCTCCATCACGGCCTCAACCCCGTACGTGGGGGACACGGCCGCGATCGTCTACACCCAGGCGTTCACGGCGGAAGCCGGGCGCTGTTACCGGGTGACGTTCCGGGCCCTGTCGGCAGACACGGATGCGACGGGCGACAACGCCGACTCGAACATCCGGTACGCGAAGCAAAGCATGCTCACGACGATCCGTTGGGCCGCCGGCACTTCCGTGACGACGAGCAGTACCTCGGCCGGTGAGATGGCCACCACGACGTTCGACGACGACAGCGTTACCGCGACTGGCATCAACCTGAACGCCTTCATCAACAACGCCCCCGCCGGCACCGTCACGGTGGGTGTGGCGATCAACGCTCGACGGGTCGCAGCTACGTACGGCCAAGTCCGCGTCCTCCCCGGCGGCGTCGGGGCGATCGTGGTCGAGGACGTGGGCGCGGCCGTCTAAGGAGACTCCCCTTTGGCTATCACCTCTTACCCCTTTGACGCCCAGGCCGTCACCGAGACGCAGTTCTCGCAGATGTTCCGCGAGTTCCAGGACTCCGGAGTCGTCGCGTCCTACGAGGCATCCGGCTTCCTGGTCTCCGCCGGCACCGGCATGGTGGTCAACGTTCAGCCGGGCCTCGCCTTCCTGCGGGGGCACTTCGTCAACTCGACTGCGATCGAGCCTGTGACGATCCCGGCCGCGAACACCTCGGTCCGTGTCGACCGGCTGGTCCTGCGACTCGACCCGTCGCTGAACTCGATCGTCCTGGCGGTGAAGCAGGGCACCGCCGGCTCGACCACTCCCCCGGCCCTGACCCAGACCGACACGGGCATTTACGAGATGACCCTCGCCGAGATCAAGGTCAACGCGAGCGTCACCTCGATCACGTCCGGAGACATCACCTCGACCCGAATCATCGTCGGGACGCGCGTCGGGTCGTGGGCCACGATCACGCGCCCCGCGTCCCCGCGCAAGGGACAGCTCGGCTTCAACAACTCGACGACGACATGGGAGTTCTGGAGCGGCTCGGCCTGGGTGTCGCTCGTCTCCTCGGTCGACTGGGCGAGCCTCACCGGCAAGCCCGCCACTTTCACCCCGTCCACGCACTCGCACCTGTGGGCGGACATCAGCGACCGTCCTTCGTCCCTGCCTCCGTCCGCGCATACGCACGACTGGGCTCAGGTGACGGGCAAGCCGACGACCTTCGTCCCGAGCGCGCACGGGCACGCGTGGACGGACCTGACCGGAGTCCCGGCCACTTTCGCCCCGGCGACACACTCCCACTCGTGGACGAGCATCACCTCGAAGCCGAGCACCTTCACCCCGTCGTCCCACTCGCACTCGTCCTACCTTGAGTCGGGGGACACGATCTCGTGGGCCAACGGCTCGAAGCGTGTCCATCAGGACTCGGTGTCGGGCTCCGGGACGTATTACGCGGTGTGGGTGCAGGGTGATGGCACCTTCGCGCGGAACACCTCGTCCCGCCGCTTCAAGCAGAACATCCGGGATATCGACATCGACCCCGAGGCAGTTCTGTCCCTGCGTCCCCGCGTCTACGACCGGCGACCCAAGGAGGAGGGCAGCGACGATTACCTCCGGGACGAGTTCGGTCTGATCGCCGAAGAGGTCGCGGAGACGCTTCCGGAGATCGTCACGTACGACGAGGAGGGGCGCATCGACGCCCTCCGTTATGACCTTCTCGGGGTCGCTCTCCTGTCTGTGGTGCAGGACCAGGCCGACCGCATCGAGCGCCTGGAAGCGCAGCTCCGGGAGCTGGCCCGTTGAGTTTTGACCCCAGTGTTCAGGTAGCGATGGTCTCTGCCGGCGGAGTGGTGACAGCCGCCCTCGTCGGCGTCCTGGTCGAGCTTGTCCGCCGTCAGGGGACAGCCATTGCCGAGGTGCGCGAGAACGCGCAGGAGGCCCGCGATCAGGTCTCCAATACACACGCCACGAACCTTCGAGACGACCTGGACCGCGTGATCGCGGGACTCGATCGCGTCCTCGAAGGACAGGCCGAGCACAGCCGGGACATCCGCGAGCTGCGGAAGGAACTGTCCCACGAACGCGCCGAGCGCCTGGCGGTGTCCGAGCGTCTCGACTCGCACATCTCGTCTGTCTCCGCCGCCTAAGACCCCTCTCCCCCCGAGGCCCTGTCCCCATGGACGGGGCTTTTTGCATGCCCGGAGGTATGTCCCCTTGAGTCTCTCGATCGTGTCCCGCAAGGCATGGGGCGCTAAGCCCTGGGACGGCAGTCCCGACCAAGTGTCCCTGTCCGAGCGGACTGAGTTCTTCGTCCACTATCACGGCGGTGTCCCCGCCCACTCGACCGGCGTTGCTGTCCCGCGCGAGGTCGAGAAGATCCACCTCGCGAACAAGTGGGCCGGGGTCGGCTACAACTTCATGGTCGACCAGGACGGGACTATCTACGAGGGCCGGGGATGGAGCCTTCAGGGCGCCCACTGTCCCGACCACAACGTCTCGGGCTTCGGCGTGTACGTCGCGATCGGCGGCGACCAGAAGCCCACGGACAAGGCCCTCGCGAGCGTGCGCGCCCTGTACGACGAGGCGTGCAAGAAGACCGGCCGGGCCCTGGCGAAGCGGGGCCACAAGGACGGCTTCGCGACGGCCTGTCCCGGCGTCCACCTGTACGCGTGGGTGAAGGACGGCATGCCCGCCCCGAAGGGCTCCAAGCCGCCGGTAGAGCCTCCGAAGGGCCCGAAGCCTCCGGCCCCGAAGCCGCCCGTGTCGCGCATCGTCGATCTGTCGGCCGGAGTGAAGCCTGGCGCCAAGCACAAGCAGGTGCGCGAGCTTCAGCAGCTCCTCATCAAGGCGGGGTACGGCCCGATCAAGGGGGCCGTCACCGACTTCTACGGCCCGGAGACCATGCGCGCAGTCGCACGTTTCCACGACCGGAACCCGAAGTACCGCACCGGCCTGCATGACCCGCGGATCGGACCGAAGGGCTTCGTCGCGCTCCAGAAGCAGGCGGGCCGCCGGTGAGCAAGCATCGCAAGCCTGTAGCCGCTTTCCTGTCCTTCCTGCCTGTCCGCTACCGCTCGCGAGCCGGGGCCATCGTCGCGGCCCTGGGCGTGCTGGTGAGCGTCCTCGCCATCGTCTACGCCGACCGTCCCGAGGTTGCCCTGATCATCCAGGTGGCGACCGCTCTCGGGCTGGTCGACGGTCCCGACTCCGAGTAGCACAGCGCCCCCCTGTCGACCCTTTCGGGCTGGCAGGGGGGCGCCTTCTTGTGTCTCAGGACTGGGACGCCTGGGCCACCTTCCGCGCTTCGATCTCCTCCATCGTGGTGATCGGTGTCCGTCTCGTCCGGCGCGCGCCCGTCTTCGCTGCGGCCTTCTTGGCGGGGGGCTTGCTCGCTACGACCGCTCGCAGCGGGGCGTCTTCCTCAGTGCCCTCCGGGTTCAGAGGGCCGAACAGGGCCTCAACAGGGGCCACATCCACGGCGCACAGGTCGCGCGTCCTGGCCTCGCCGTTCTCGGGCTGGAGGGTGTAGCGGACAGCGGGTCTGTCCCGCCGCTCACAGATGTCACACACTCGCACGGTGATCGTCACGTCCATCTCTCTGTGTCTCCTCGCCCGTGCGGAACTTGCCTCTGTAGAGATTGTCCCGCACGGACGGGGCGTTAGTCACGGCTTTCCGGTTAGGCGTTCTGAAGGCGGCTGAGGTAGCGGCTACCGGTGCGACGGTCGCGCCCGAGGAGCTTCGCGAGCGCGGGGCCGGTGACGGCCTTGCCCTGCCCGATCAGGGTGTCGGCGGCCTGGCGGATCTCCTCGTCGGTCGCGGTAGGGCGGCCGGGACGGCGCTTCGCGCGGGCCTTGGCCACCTCGTCGACCGGCGGCTCGGTGCCGTCAAGAGTGGGCTGAATGGGCTCGTCGTCCTGGTCCTGGTGCTCGTCGACCTCGGGAGCCTGGTCCGCCGGCACCTCGACGACCGCGGCCTTCGGCTTCGCAGAGCGGATGACCATGTGCGCCACGTGACCGGCGACGATCGCGGGGACGGAGGAGACGGCGGCGACCAGCTCCTTCGAGGTGGTCATGTATCCGGCCGCGATCCAGTGGGCGACGACCTGACCGGCGAGGGTCATCCCGAGGGCTCCGATCGCACCGACGATCGCCGTACCCCGGCCCTTCTCGCCCTTGCGCTTGCTCTCGGTGAACCAGACGGCGACGACTGCGTACACGCTCATGCAGACCGGCATGCCGGCGGAGACGACCTCGCCCCATCCGGCGAGGCGGGCGAGCTGGTACTCGCCGGGGGCGCCCATGGCCAGGGCGACAGAGAGGACCACGGCACCTACGACGTAGGCGTACCAGGGCAGGCGGGCGTGAGTGGGCATAGCTGTGCCTTTCAGGGGTGGGTGTGAGGGAAGTGCGAGGGGGCCGTCAGGCGCGCATGAGGGCGCGGATCTCGGCAGCGCGAGAGGTCACGTCGGGCATGGCCGGGGCGACCGGCGCGGGGGCGTGGTCGGTGATCTCGCCCGTGGTGCAGTCGATCTCGAAGGCGATCGAGCCCGTCCCGAGGGCGCACTCGGCGCAGATGCCGGTGTCCTGGCCAGCCGGGAGGAGGTTGCCGCAGCGGTCGGCGCACTCGGCGTACGACTTCCAGGCGCGCTTGCGCTCGGGCCGCTTGCGGTCGAGGCGGTCAGCGATCAGCTTCGCGGCGCTGTAGACCTTGGACGGCAGGCCAGCGGTCACGGCGTCGGTGATCTCGGTGATGGTGGCCCCGCGGTCGAGCCAATCCACCACGGCCGGGACGAGGCGGCTCACGTGCCGGTCGGACAGCTTGAGGCGGGCGTCGAACGCAGCGAGGCGGCGCAGGATGCGGGCGGCCTCGGCAGCCTGCTTGTCGTCCTGCTTGTCGCTGGAGCCCTCCCCCTCCTCAGCCCCGAACGGCGCGGCCTCGTCCTGGACGGGCTCAGCCGGAGGGAAGGGAGGGTTCTTGTCCCCGTCCTTTGAAAGATCCTTTTCCCCGTAAGGGGACGTGCCCGTGTTCCGAGTGGCCGAAGTAGCGGTGACCGGACGGGTGGGAACCGGAGAAGAAGCCAGGTGAGGAGCCTCATACACGTCCACGGTCGAGACGATCTGGTTCGTCTCGCCGTCGCGGCCGGTCTTCGTCACCCAGTACCCGAGGTCGCGCAGCTCCTTGACGGCCTTCGCGACGGCGCCGCGACCCTGCGGGTAGTTGTCAGACAGGGTGCGAACGTTCTCCTTGACCCCGTTGGGCAGGGAGAGGACAAGGGCGAGGATGCCGCGCGCCGTGTGGGACATGCGCGGGTCCTGGATCGCGCGGTTCGCGATGATCACGAAGTCGCGCTCGTGCTTCGGGATACGATGAATCTGCATGGGAGCTGCTGTCTCCTGTGCCATCCGGCCAGAGGTTGCACCCTCGTGTCCGGTACCAGGCCCTCGGAGGTTGCACCCTCCGGGGGCCGCCCCTTTTTCAGGGGCCGTTGTAAGGTTGTACTTGCCACGGCTTCGCCGTGTGATCACAGCTTGACATGGACCCCACGGCACCGTCAACCTTGATCCGTAAGCCTGATCCTCCGTCACTCCGAACGGCCGGGGGAATAGCCACACCACAAGGGGGACGCATGCCGCCGAGGAAGATCGTCAACGAGCAAGAGGTCATCCGCTGGTTCGAGGAGAATCGAACGTATACGTGGATGCAGGAGGAGTACCGCAGGAAGTACGGGATCGAGACAACGATCCCAATGTGGTCCGCCTTCCGTCGCCGTCGCGGCATCGACCGCCGGCACATGCGGGCCTCGGACCTGCTTCCCTGGCGCATGAAGGACGAGCACCGGCACCTGTACCCGGCAATGATGCTTCGGGCGGAGGCGCGCGAACGCGCAGGTCGGGGGGTCACCGGGCGCGAGGAGACGCGCCTCGCCGCCTGGCGGACCATGCTCAAGGAGGAGAACCTCGTCGTCCACTACGACGCGGATACGGAGGAGGGTTTCTTCTACGTCCCGCGCGAGGAGGGCGACACGGACATCATTCGTGAGCCGCCCCAGGCGAAGCGAGGCAACAAGCCGCAGGACTGACGTCTTACTACCCTTCGGTAGCGGTATACCCCCGTCTGATCCCGGACGGGGGTTTTCTCGTCCTTGAGGAGTACGACGCCCGTAGGGCTGTTGACCTACCGTTTACCCAGGTACGAAGGGGTGCCCGCGGGTGCCTCTTCTCACACTTAAACCGCTTTGGTCTAACGTTGACACGGGATGGACCGGGCGCGTAGAACAGATGTGCAACACAGCACTACGCAAGGAGGGGGGCGCTGCTCATGCGCGCCGAAAGCCGGGGAGTTCCATGTGCACCTTGGGTTCCATGCCAGGAACACCAGACCAGAGTGCCGGGCATCAGACCCTTGGACGAGATCAGGAACAGCCTCCCTGGTGGCATGAGGGTCGTGGGTGACCCTGCCGACTGGGACTGCGCCCTTCTGGTCCGCCTTGAACTCTCGCCCCGCCTCCTCCGTGAGGCGCTCGACCTGCTCCGCCAGGCCGGTTTGGAGCCGGTCAGCGAGGACGAGCACGAGGCGGAGATGCACGACAGCTGTACGGCCCGCCTGTGGCTGGTGCCGATCGACCCCTCGGACCCCTTTGAGAGCCCCGCTTACCAGGAGATCGCTGCGTGAAGTTCGTTGACCTGACGCCCGCCTCGACCGTCCCGCGTGACGGCTGGGACCGTCCGCTCGTCATCCCGAAGCAGGGGGGCAAGCCGAAGGCCCTGACCCGTACGACGACGTTCATCGACTGCATCGAGGACAAGAGCGCCATCTCGGATTGGAAGGCGCGGATGACCCTGGTCGGGGCCATGAAGCGCCCGTCCATGCTCGACGTGGTGAAGCAGCTCGACCCCGAGAACCCGGACGACAAGCGCAAGCTGAACGCCCTTGCCGAACAGGCTCAGGACATCTCCGGCGCCAACGTGAAGCGGGAGAAGGGGACTCATCTCCACACGCTGTCGGAGTACGTCGACCGCGGGGAGGCCCTGCCCGCCGGCACCCCCGTGAACGACCTGCGGGACATGACCGCGTACATGGGTGCGACGGTCGAGTTCACCGTGAAGGGCGTGGAGAAGTTCGTCGTCGTGCCCGAGCTGGGCACGGGCGGAACGTTCGACCGCACCCTCGAATACGCCGGGCCCGGCCCGGACGGAGAGCGCGTCGAGGGCCTGTTCATCGGCGACCTGAAGACGGGCTCCGTGCAGTACGGGGCCCTGAAGATGGCGGCTCAGCTCGCCGTCTACAGCCGGGGCGAGTTCTACGACTACACCCGCTTCCCCGTCGACCCGGCGGACCGGAAGGCGTTCGCCGCCTGGAAGAAACGGGAGGTGCCGGCGGACGAGGCCGCGACCGCGTACCGCCCCATGCCCGAGGTCTCCCAGAAGTGGGGGATCATCATCAACCTGCCTTCGGGCTCGGGTGAGTGCACCCTTCATTGGGTGGACCTTGAGATCGGCTGGGCTGCCGCCAAGCTCGCGAAGGAGATCCGCGCCATGCGGAGCGTGAAGAACGCGATGCTCCCGTGGGTGACGGGCCTCACAGATTCCAAGGTCGCTTAAGTCCAGCCCGCGTGTTAAGTTTAGACCACAGAGAGAACGAGGGAGTGAAGTGAAGGCAGACCAGGCAGAGCTTGTCTCGTCCTACGCGGACGGGACGATCGGCGTCACGATCAAGTACGGCAAGTCGTACGAGGACACCTGGGCGGTGTTCCGTGGCACCGTGGCGCAGGTCCGTGCCCTCATCATCGACTACTTCGGGTTCGAGAGTAAAGGTGTGACCGGCCTGTCCCTGAGCGATCTCGTCGTCAACGCGACGAACCTCGCGCACGGGAAGGGCAACATCGCCGCGATCCTCGACGCCCGGATCATCCCGAGCGACGCTCCCCCGTCCGCCCCTGAGTCCGCCCCGGCGGATGACCCGTGGGCGGCTGCCTCGGCCTCGCAGCCGGAGCAGAAGACCGAGAACGGGTCTGCCTGGATTCTCGGTGAGATCGAGAAGCAGAGCACCCTCGACGACCTGAAGAAGCTGTGGGCGGCGAATCAGGCGATGTTCGCCGACGCCGCCGTGATGGCTGCCTACAAGGCCCGTGGTCGGGCCCTGAAGTCCGCATGAGACAGGCAGCCCCCCTCGCAGTCCTCGTCGCGCTCCTGGCCCTCACCGTGCTGGGTTCCGTGACCACACCACGGCTCGCAGAGCCGACCCCCCATTTCCGTACAGAAGGAGAACCGAGTGCCCCTGAACTTCGCTGAGATCCCGACCGCTGGTGGCGGCTGGCTCAAGCCCAACGAGCTGAAGGACGCCCTCGCCATCATGGTCGAGGTCAAGAGCTACGAGCCCCAGCGGCCCACCCCGAACGGCCCGAAGGACAGCGCGCTGTGCGACGTGACCGTGTTCAAGGACAAGGCCGCGCTCGACGCTCTGTCCCCGGAGATCAACCAGGGGATGCGCATCGAACAGACCATCCTCGCCCGTGACCTGTCCGGGCTGGTGGGCAGCGCGACCATCGTGCAGATCACCCAGATTCCGCCGAAGCGCCCCGGCGCGCACCCGGCCTGGGTCTGGCGTCCGGTCTCTGACGCCATGGTTCGCCAGGCGGTCATGAACTACGCCGAGCAGCGCGAAGCCGCGGTGAACGCGGCCGTCGCCGAGGCGCCTGACTTCGACTGATGCTTCGGTTCTTCGCGGGGCCGATGGGCGCCGGCAAGTCAACGCTCGCGCTTCAGATGGCCTTCAACTACCGCCAGGCGGGACGCGAGGGGCTGCTGTTGACCGGGCCGAGTCGGGATGGCCGCATGTCGTCCCGGCTCGGCGTGGCCGAGGAAGCCTTCCAGATCACGGAGTCATCCGATCTGGTCGGCCTCCTCTCCGGCTCCGGCTCCTTCGCTGTCGTGGACGAGGCCCAGTTCCTCACCCCGCGACAGGTCGAGCAGCTCGCGGCAGTGGTGGACCGGGAAGGAATGGCGGTCGATGCCTTCGGCCTCCTGACCGACTTCCGGTCCCACCTCTTCCCCGGCTCTGGCCGCCTGGTCGAGCTGGCCGACGCAGTGATCCGCCTACAGGCGGATGTCTTCTGCTGGTGTCAGCGGCCGGGCCTGATCAACGCCCGCATCGAAGGAGGCCGGGTCGCCCGCTCTGGAGCGCAAGTCCAGGTCGGCGATGTCGGCTCGACGTACCGCGTCCTGTGCCGACTGCACTGGGCGCAAGGAATCGCAGAGAAAGGACAGTAGGTGCTCACTCCCGCACGGTCGCTCGCGCTGCATGCCGAGTCCGGCAAGGAGCTGCCGAGGGTCGAGGCGTTCGACGCCCTGTACGGCATGGGATGCCGCCCGCGTCACGGCGAGGTCATCATGATTGCCGGTCGCAGTGGCACCCAGAAGTCGGGCTTCGCTCTGTTCTGGACGGCGATGATGGCCCTCCCGACGCTGTACTTCTCGGCGGACATGTCGGCCTTCACCGCGTCCTCGCGCCTGGCGTCGATGATGACGGGCGACACGACGGAGATGGTCGAGGCCGGGATGGGTGCCGGCGGACGACACCGGCAGGAGTACCTCAACTCTCTCTCGGGCCTGCCGTTCACCTTCTCGTTCGGATCGCCGATCACCTGGAAGGCGGTCGACGAGGAACTCGAAGCCTGGGTCGAGCTGTGGGACGACTACCCGGCCGTCATGGTGTTCGACAACCTGATGGATTTCGACGGGGCCGAGTCGGACTACACCGAGCAGATGGCCGTCATGTCTGGCCTGACTGAGCTTGCCCGCTCGACCGGCGCGACCGTGATCGTCCTGCATCACGCCTCCGACAAGTCGTGGGAGGCCAAGTCGGACCCGTGGGCCCCGCCGTCCCGTGACCAGGTGAAGGGCGGCCTCTCGGAGAAGCCCGAGCTGTCCCTCTCCGTGGCGCTGGACCCGACCTCGCACGAGTACCGGGTCGCGGTGATCAAACAGCGCATGGGCCCCTGCGATCCCACGGCCCGCCGGTATGCGTCGATGCGCTGCCATCCCGAGGTGACGCGCTTCTCGAAGCTCGAACGGGTCGTCCCGATCGCCTCGCCGTCTCAGCCCTGGTCGCCTACGGCCGTCATCAATTCTTAAGGGAGGGGTGTAAACCTTTGAGCGAGATCACTACCCGGAACCGGGCCAACAAGCGCAAGGGCGCGGCCTGGGAGACCGAACTTCTCGCGGGCCTGCGGTCCGTGGGCGAGGACGCCGAGCGGCTCCGCCTGACCGGCGCAGAGGACGAGGGCGACCTCGTGATCCGGGAGACCGGCGGCACGTACCTCGTGATCGAGGCGAAGAACGCCGCGCTCACGCCGGGCCCGTTCCTCGACGAGGCCGAGGTCGAGCGCCTGAACTTCGCGAGGCACAGGGACCTCGACCCGTTCGACGTGGACTCGATCGTCATCGTGAAGCGCCGGGGGAAGAACTGGCGGAAGGCGTTCGTCCTGACCACGGTCGAGAACTTCTTTGGCCTGGGGGACGAGTGAGCGCCCTCACCTTCGAGGAGGCCGCCGAGTACGAGCGCCTGGTCGAGGAGCTGGGCCGGTTCGACCCGGAGACGGCTCCCGCCGCAGGACTCGAATCCCTCGGTTACGACGACGACAAGGGCTGGTTCGTCGGAAGGCGGGCCGCGTGAGGTTCGGCCGAGTCGACAACGACCAGGAGGGCGAAGGCGAAAAGCCGACGCTCGAATCCGTCCTCGAATACTACGGGGTTGATTACAACTCCATGCGGGCGACTGGAATGGTCGCCTGCCCGTTCCACGACGACAACACCCCGTCGTTCTCGTGGAACACCGACAAACAGCTTTGGAAGTGCCATTCCTGCGGGAAGGGCGGTGACTCGTTCACCCTGATCATGGAAAAGGAGGGCACCGATTTTGTCGGAGCACGAGCCTTTGCGGCCTCTCTCTCCCTCGCAACGCGAGATGCTGGAGGAGGCGACGAGCGCCTATCAGGCAGCTCTTACGCCGGGCGCCGCAAAGTATCTGCTCGGCCGGGGAATCGGCCGCGAGGAGGCGGCTACACACCGGCTTGGCGTCGTCGGTGAGCATCCCTTTCCGGGGCACGAGAGGTTCCGCGGCATGCTCGCGATTCCGTACCTCGACCGGAATGGGATGCCGCTGACCATTCGCTTCCGGTGCCTGGAAGACCACGATCACAGGGCGCACTTCCACGGGAAGTACAACTCCATCAAGGATGACCCGCCCCGCATTTTCGGGGTCGACTCGATCCATGAGGCGGGGGACACCCTCGACATCACGGAGGGCGAACTCGACCGGATCATCCTGCGGAAGATCGGGCTTTACGCGGTCGCCCTTCCGGGCGCCTCGATCTTCCAGGGCCGACACAGGCGAATGCTGGCGGGCTTCAACCGGCTTCGTGTGTGGGGAGATCCCGACGATGCCGGCGCTGAATTCACGGCGAAGGTCTGTCGGGCCCTGCGGTCCGCGAAGGGCATGCGGCTGACGGCCGGAGACGTGACAGACACCTACATGCAGGGGGGCGCTCAGGTGCTTCTCGACCTGATCAGGGAGGACGACCAGTGACCGAGGCGACGGCAAAGAAGACGGCGGCGAAGAGGCCCGCGCGGGTGGCTGACCCGCTGGCCTCGGTGGTGGCCGAGGTGCACGGCGCGGCCAAGGGGATAGGGGACCTGCCCTCGACCCTGATCGGTGGCCACCTGCCCGAGCGTGGGGCGGACAACTACCGCAAGCGCGGTGACGACTGGGACCGGATCAACCAGGACCGCGAGGCGGTGGGTCGCCTGGGCATTGACGGCCTGGCCGTTCAGGTCGCCTTCGCGGCCTTCGGCGGCAGGACTCTCGACGAGATCCGCGGTGGCCTCGTCCGCCTGGCCTCGCTCGCTGTGGCGGCCATCGGCCAGATCGACCGGGAGGGGAAGTGACCCACGTTGCGCGCGTGCTCCGCGCAGCCGCCAAGCGGCTGGAGGACCACGAACTGAAGGACCCGCTCGGCGCTGACTTCTACGTGGGGCCCGGCATCGACGAGTCGGTCCGGCTCCTTCGCCAGTGGGCCGACGACTGCGAGGCGGGCAAGAAGTGAGCGAGCCCCTGCCGGGTGAGCCCGGCCCCACACTGAAGCGGCTGTACGAGGAGCTGGAGCCGGACGTACGGGAGACCCTCGTCGTCCGTCTCCTCGACGGCTCCTCGGCCGAGCGCCTGGCCCTCGTCCTCCGCCGGCACGGGCACACCGTGTCTGCTTCCACGATCCGTACGTACCGCCGATCCCTTCGCGATGGAGTGTAAAGGTTGTCCCACTCAGAGCTGTTGAACGACCTCCTGTCGACGCCGACCGCCCCGGCCCTCCCTGGCCGCCAGACCGACCCGGAGAAGGACTTCACCCGTCAGATCGAGGTGTCCGGCGACGCGGCCGAGGTGACCGTTCGCGGGCCCGAGGGCATCGACCCGGAGTCGAGTGCGGCCGACGTGCTCCGCGCTCACCAGCTCGACCCTGCCGAGTGGGAGGTGACCGGCTTCCGGTCGTCTGAGTGGACGATGGCGAATGGTGAGCCGGGCGTCTCGGCCCGCTTCACCTTCGGCCGCATGAAGGCGTCCGCCACCTTCGAGGCGCCGAACCTCGATGAGCTTCTCGGGGCGATCCGTGCCTACCAGCCGTGGGCGCCCGAGGCCCGGCCCGAGGGTGAGTGGACGTACGTCGTCGCCCTGGGCGACATGCAGTTCGGCAAGGTCGACGGGGACGGGATCGAGGGCACGGTTCACCGCGCCGTCCAGTCGATCAACCGGGCCGCCGATCTGCTGGAGCTGTACCGCTCTCGCTTCCAGATCGGGCACGTCCACCTGGCATGGCTCGGCGATCACGTCGAGGGCTTCGTCTCGCAGGGTGGGGCGAACTCCTGGCGTACGGGCCTGACCCTCACGGAACAGATCCGCATCACCCGCCGCGTGATGGCGCATGCCGCCCTGACGTTCGCGCCCCTGGCCATGCGGGTGACGATGGCCGCCGTCCCCGGCAACCACGGCGAGGCCGTACGGATCAACGGCAAGGGCGTCACGAGGTACGACGACTCGCACGACACGGACTGCCTCATCGCGGTCAGTGAGGCCCTGACGCTGGCCCCCGAGGACTTCGGCCACGTCGAGGTGTACGTACCCGACACGGACGAACTGACGGTCGTCGTCGACTGCTCGGGGACCGTCGTCGCCCACGCCCACGGACACCAGTGGAAGTCCGGCCGCCACTTCGATTGGTGGCGGGGCCAGGCGTTCGACAAGGGCTCGGCGATGCACACCGCGGATCTCCTCCTCGCCGGTCACCTCCATCACGAGCTGATCGACACGGACGGGCCGAGGACGTTCGTCCAGGTGCCGGCGATGGAGTCCGAGTCGACGTGGTGGCGGCACCGCACCGGTACCCGTGGGGCTCCGGGCCTGATGGTCCTGGTCACGAAGGACGGCGAGGTACCGGTGAAGGAGGTCGTCAGGTGACCGACTCCCCCGACTGGCGAGTCCTCGACCTGCCCGAGGTCGTGGCCCTGGCAGGCCGGGCCGCCCGCCGTATCGCGGACGGCTACGAGGACACGCTGACGATGGAGTACGAGGACGCCCGGCAAGAGGCCCTGATCATCCTGGCGACGAAGCCGGGGATGGTGAACGAGTGCCTTGCCGACCCCTCGCTCGGCCTGGGCGTGCTTTATCACCGCCTCGTCCTCGACCTGATGGACCGCGTGAAGACCCTGGCCAAGTACCGGTGTCGACACATCTCGTACGAGACGGCCTGCGATGCGGCCGAGAAGGGGCGCCTGTGAGCGGGTACGACCGGCGGCTTGTCGAGCACCTGATGCCGGCGGTGTGGGACGGGGAAGCCGCGTACGGCATCCGCAACCCCACGGCCCCGGACCCGGACATGCCGAAGGGGACCGTCGACAAGAAGTCCGCAGGAGTGCTGTTCGCCCACCTCGCCGATATCCGGCGGGGCTGGGCGACGGCCCCGCTCTCCCTGGTCGAGAAGCGGGCGCTGTTCATGCACTTCGCCCTCGACTGGGACGACCGGCGGATAGCGGCCCGTGAGGCAGTGACCGACCGGGCCGTCCGCTACCGCCTTGAGCGTGGCGTCGGCAAGCTCGCCGCCCACCTCAACGGCACTGACTACATCGACAGTTACGACGAAATGGAGGCCGCAGCTTGAGCGAGCAGATACCCAAGGGCGTGGTCGAGTACTGGGACGACGCGACCCAGACCTACTACGAGCGGCTGTCGGACGGGACGGTCATGTCCCGGCCTTACAGCGAAGGCGAGATGGCCGCGCTTGCGGCCCGCCAGGGCCTCGACGCCCTTCAGGCCGAGGCTCTGGCCGCGCTCACGTACATGGACGAGCGGATCGATCTGTGCCTCGCCTTTCTGGCGAAGCCCGCCCCTACCCCGGAGGAGACGGCCGCACAGATCGCGGTCCTGTCCGACCTCTCGGCGTACACCGCCGGAGCCACGAAGCGGCTCATCAAGGTCTTCTCCGTGATGCTCAACCGGCCGATCGCGTGACCGAGCCCGACCCCGCACACACCCCCAGCAAGGAGAGCACCATCAGCACCATCGCCGTCCCGTTCGGGCCCACTGGCCAGACCGTCTATGAGCGCACATACAGCCGTACGAAGGCTGACGGCTCCCGCGAGGTCTGGCCCGAGACGGTCCGTCGTGTGGCCGCCGGCAACCTCGGCCTCGTCTACGGTCCGGCCGAGACGTGGAACGCCGACGTGAAGGCCGAGCATGACGAGCTGGTCTCCCTCATGGACCGCTTCGCCATCATCCCGGCAGGCCGCCACCTGTGGGCGAGCGGCATCAGGGGTAGGCAGTACCTCTTCAACTGCCACGTCTCGGGCTGGGGCGAGAAGCTCAGCCGGCACTACGAGTTCAGCTTCATGCGGCTCATGGAAGGTGGCGGTGTCGGAGCGAACTACAGCTCCCGCTTCCTCATGCCGTACGGGGCGCCTCGCCGGGCCCTGACCGTGCACATCGTGTGCGACCCGAGCCACCCCGACTTCAAGGACATGGCAGCCGCGGGCATCCTCTCGGACGCCTACGACTCCGACTGGGACGGCGCCTTCGAGGTCGAGGACTCGCGCGAAGGCTGGGCTGACGCCCTGGTCGACCTGATCGACACCTTCATGACCGACGACGAGGTGAAGCACAGCGACCGCGTGTACGACGTGTCGCGCGTGCGCGGCAAGGGCGCCCGCCTGAAGACGTTCGGCGGTGTCGCCTCGGGCCCGGCCCCCTTCGGTCGCATGATGCAGGAGATCGGCCGCGTCCTGTCGGAGGCGTCCGGCAAGCAGTTCTGCGGCTTCGGCTTCTGCTCGAAGGCCCTGTGCGGCGACTGCGACCGGCCCCGTCACCTGACCCCCGTCGAGGCGATGGAGATCGACCACGCCATTGCCGAGTGCGTGGTGTCCGGCGGCAACCGACGCTCGGCCCGCATGGCGATCTGCCATTGGGCGGACCCGTACATCGAGCAGTTCCTCTCGGCCAAGGAGGACACCTCGAAGCACTGGACTACGAACGTGTCGGTCGAGATCGACAGCGACTTCACCGAGTACCTGTCCGGCCGCAGGGACGACGAGTTCGGGCCTGGCGGTACCGAGCTGGCCCGCCTGGTCCATCGCCGCGTGGTCGAGGGCATGCTCCGGAACGGTGAGCCGGGCTACTGGAACAGCACGCTCACGAACGTGGGCGAGGTGGGCCAGGTCATCGCCACCAATCCGTGCGGCGAGATCGGACTCGAAGCCTGGGAGAACTGCAACTTGGGGCATATCAACCTGGATGCGTTCGTAGTGGACGGGCACCAGGCGTACGACGAGAGCGGCCTCGCGCGGGCGCACGAGCTGATGACCCGCTTCCTGATACGCGCGACGTACGGCGACGTGAACGACGCCGAGCAGGCCGAGCGCCTGGCCGCGAACAGGAGGATTGGCGTCGGCCACCTGGGCGTTCAGGGCTTCCTCGCCAAGCAGGGCATCCGCTACAGCGAAGCGCCGGCACACACCCGCTTCCGCATGCTCCTGCGCAGCCTGGCCCGTTCGGTCCGCAAGGCCGCCCGCGAGTACGCCTTCGAGCTGCGCATCCCCGAGCCGGTCAAGACGACGACGGTCGCCCCGACTGGCACCGTGGCCAAGCTCCCTGGCGTGACCGAGGGCATCCACCCGATCTACGCGAGGACGTTCCTGCGGCGCGTCCGCTTCTCCGTGGCCGACCCGCATCAGGCCGCGAAGGTCGAGGAGTTCCGGGCCGAGGGGTACGACGTGGAGCCGTGCGTCTACGACGCTTCAGGGAACACGATGGTCGTCACGTTCCCGACGCTGGACAAGCTCGTCGAGGAGGTGGAGTCGCTCGGGTACCCGGCCGATCTGGTCGAGTCTGCCGACGAGCTGTCTCTCGATCAGCTCCTCGCCTTCCAGGCGATGTATCAGGCGGAGTGGGCGGACAACGCGGTGAGCTTCACCGCGAACGTGCCCGAGGGCCTGGACGTGGACGACACCATGGACGTGATCGAGAAGTGGCTCCCCCACCTGAAGGGGACCACGATCATGGTCGACGGGACGAGGCCGCAGGCGCCCTACGAGCGCATCTCTCGGGCCCAGTTCGACGGGTACGCGCTATTCCGGATCGAGGACTCGACCGACGAGGATTGCGCGTCGGGGGCCTGCCCTATTCGTTGATCGCGGTGTAAACATTTGACCGGCTGGACCTTCTAAATTTGAGGGTCCGGCCGGTCCATTTCGCGTTAAGGTTGGTGCCATGAAGATGACTTGGGCGCTGGCCGGGCAGCACGTGGATCAGTGGATGGGCGATGACTTCACCGAGGCCGCAGCGGTCTTCCGTACTCGGGTCATCGCAACCATGCTCGCGGTCGGCATGAAGGCGGAAATCCGCGAGACGTTCTACGAGAACTTCATCGCGCCCATCGGGGAGAGCATCGCCGGGCAGGGTCGCGAGGCGATCGAGGCCGGGCAGGAGTGGGACACCGCTCGCGGCCCCATCCTCCTCGCCCTGGCCCCCGCGGCTTAGTCCCAACTCGAAGGCCCTCGGCTTGCGTTGTGTAGCAAGACGGGGGCCTTTGCTCTGCCTGGCGTCCTTGACCGGGCGCCCGCGCAGGGGTGAAGTTACTGCAAGCTCATGCAACCCGCTCGACAGGTGAGGTCACCATGGCTCTACGGTTCATCGGTATCGACCCCAACACGGGCGGCGGGAACTGCCCCGCCGTATGGGTCGACGAAGAGAGGGGCGAGATCGTCCTTCAGGGATGGAAGGCTGACGAGGCGACGACGGCCCGGACTCGGCAGGACAGCCCGCTGCCTGACACTGAGGCGGTGATCCGTCTCCCTGTCCGCATGGCCGAGATCGTGAGGAAGGCTCTTGATGACGCCGAAGGCTCCAGTTCCTAGCTTCGACGAGCTTCTCTCCTCCGCGACGCGTTCCGCTCTCCATCTGGAGATGCGGGACGTGTACGCGGTGGCCGAGGAGGAAGAGGAAGTGCGCCTGTGGCGCTCGGGCGAGTGGACCCTCGACGACGGCCGCAAGGCCCTCGCGGGATGGATGGATCTCGTCGAGAGCATCACGAAGCGCGGGGTCTCCGTGCGCCGGGCCCGCATCGTCTCGGTGCCCGTGACGGACTACATCAGGTATGAGCACGCGCTCTCACCGCTGAACCTCTCGGCGGGCGAGGAGGTCCGTTGGTTGCCTCGCCGGGAGGCCCTCGGCATCCCGTTGCCGGCGGCTGACTTCTGGCTGATCGACGAGCGCCTCGTCCGCTTCAATCACTTCTCCGGCGACGGTCAGGCAGTCGATCCCGAGATGAGCGAGGACCCGGCAGTCGCCGCCCTGTGCGCGTCCGCCTTCGCTGCCGTCTGGGACAGGGCCACACCGCACGGCGAGTTCCAGCTCTGACCCGCATACGCACCGGATAGCCGAGCCATGTCGTCACCATCTTCCAGCGTCCAAGAGGCTCGCAAGGCCATCGCGGATCGACTCAGACACATCCGCCAGGACGCCGGGCTGACCGGCCGGGATCTGGCTATCCGGTGCGGCTGGAACCCCTCGAAGGCGTCGCGGATCGAGAACGCGAAGACCCGCCCGTCCGACCAAGACATCCGCGAGTGGTGCCGGGCCTGCGGGGGCGACGACCAGGCGGACGACCTGATCTCCGCCACCCGCACCGCGGATTCGATGTACCGCGAGTGGCGTCACCTTCAGCGCACGGGCATGGTGCGGAACCAGACCTCGGACGTACCGCTGTACCAGCGGACCCGCCACATGCGCGTGTACTGCTCGAACGTGATTCCCGGCCTCTTGCAGACGCAGGGATACGCCGAGGCCCTCCTCGGCACCATTGCGGAGCTTTTCGAGACACCCAACGACGCGACCGAGGCCGCGACTGCCCGCGTCGAACGCTCGAAGGTGCTGCACGACGGCTCGAAGCGGTTCGCCCTGATCGTGGAAGAGGATGTGCTCTACTTCCCCTTCGGCGACGCCGAGACGATGGCCGGGCAACTCGGCTACCTGCTTACCGTGATGGCCTTGCCGAGCGTCTCCCTGGGCGTCATCCCCCGCACGACGGCCCGGCGCATGTGGACGCTGGAAGGCTTCCTCGCGTTCGACGCCGCACAGGTGCAGGTGGAGACCCTCTCGGCGAACATCATCGTGACCCGCCCGAGCGAGGTCGCGATCTACCTCCGGGCCTTCGAGCGGTTCTCGAAGATGGCCGTCCACGGGGCGAAGGCTCGCGCGCTGATCCTCGAAGCGATGACGGCGCTCGGGTGAAAATCTGCAATCTCGTGCAATCTCCTGGCCCCTGAACTCTCGCTCTCCGTAGCTTCGTTGGTGAACGCGGACGCCCGGCGGGGAGCGGAGGTAGGGCCATGGCTGACGGGGTTGTCGGGCAGCTCGGCTACGACACGAAGACAGACAACGTGGGCGAGATCATGGCTTTCCAGAACGGCCGCTACCACCTCCGCCCAGTCGGCGGCGGGAAGGAGTGGGAGGTCTCCCCGGACGACCTCGCCGAGCCGGACGCTCAAGCACGCCTGCGAGCCCGCGTGGCCGAGCTGAACAGGAGCGCGCTGTAGTGAGATCGGTGATGCGCTTCGTCGACTACACGATCAGCCACGTGCCCGAGGGCGGGGTGATCTGGGCTATCGCCTGCGGGCCGGGCGGCTGCGATTGGTCGACCGAGGGCGAGTCCGACGAGGACACGAGCAAGGCCGCCATGAAGCACACCGCAGAGACCGGACACGATCTCTTCCGCCGCACGGTCAGCGACCACGCCAGGGTCACGACTGCCGAGTCCGCCGGCACCTGAGCTTCCGCCCCCGAGTGAATCCGCAACGGCTCCCCCGTACCGCTGCAAGCCTCGGGGGCGGAGGAGAGTTCCGCCCCGGCCGCCATCCCCCGAAGAAGGACAGGTCCGGCCGGGGCGGGCTCCGCTACGAGCCGACGAGTTCGCCCTCGGGAGCCTCTGCCGGGGCCGCGGGCTCCTCCGCTTCGACCGGAGCCTCGATCTCCGCCGGGGGCTCCTCGGCTTCTACCGGGGCTTCCTCGACCTCCGTCAGGGCAAGCTCGGGCGCCGGGGGGAACTCCACGG
Organism: Actinacidiphila glaucinigra; assembly: GCF_900188405.1. GTDB lineage: Bacteria > Actinomycetota > Actinomycetes > Streptomycetales > Streptomycetaceae > Actinacidiphila > Actinacidiphila glaucinigra. The sequence goes on from NZ_FZOF01000006.1 coordinate 288,327, forward strand.
GCTGATCGTTGGCGTCGTCCTGGTGAACCGCGTCGATGACGGCCTCGACTACCTGACCGATGGCGACCCCGGTCGCCTGCTCGGTGTCGTGGATCTCCTGCGGGTCGGTCCGGGCGATCTCCTCGCCCGTGTCCGGGTTGGTAACGACGGTCGTCACGACAAGCCCGTCCGACGCCTGGCGCGGGTTCGCCGGGGCCTCAATCACGGTCGTCACTGTGAGGTCCGGGGAGATCGTCGCGGCGACCGTGATCATGATCCGGTCTCCGGCCTGGGTGATCGTGGTCTCGACGTTCGAGGCGTCCCCCGACACATCGCCGAGCCACTGCCGGAAGCCCGGGAGGACGTCGATCACGTCCCCGAGGACCGGCGGCAGGACGTTCTTCACGACCGAGCCCCTGTCGTCGTAGGGGTTCGTTCCGCTGCTCTCGTAGTAGGGGGTGCCCCCGCGCGGCGTGGCGCCCTTCGGCGGCTTCCCCTTCGGGTTGTCGTGCCCCTTGTGGGGCCCGTGCTTCCCCTTCTTGCCCGGCTCTTTCGGGGCGAGCGGGAGCTGAGGTGTCTTGGGGGCGGCCTGGATGTTGAAGATGTGCTCGACGGAGTCGGCCAGGTTTGCCGGCGGGGCGGCAGGCGAGAGGAGTGTGTACATGGGCCCGTTGGGGACGACGACTCCGCTCGTGTCGACGGAGACCTCCCCGTCCGGAGTGACCGTGATCTTCGCTCCGTCCCCGTAGGCGAGGGCGTACGCCTCCGCCTGGGGTATCCCGCGTCGCTGGGCTTCCTGGATCAGGGCCTCGCGCTGGTCCTCCGTGAGGGGGATGCCCGCGATACCGCCGCTTCCGTCGAGGTAGGTCGGCATGTAGCCGGGGCCGGGCTCGGTGGCGTAGGCGGCATTGTCGGCCTTCGAGTAGCCGGACCTGTCCGCGTCGGCGGCGATCGGCTCGTCCTTCATGAGGGCGAAGGACCCCGTTCCCAGGCAGGTCGCGACGAGGGCGACATACCCCGTGACGGCCGTCTTCCTGTACCGGGCGCCCTTCGGGGGTAGGCCGAGCAGGCGCTCGACTCGTCCGTCACCGATGGGTTCACGCTCACCTGGAGCGAAGTGGGGCATGTCGTGTGTCTCTCAAACCGTCCGAACCGGAATAGGAACTTCCGCTGCTAATTAATCACGCCCCATATGATCGTTTTTAGTATCGCAACAGTGTTACTTTCCAGTTCAACTAGTGAACCGCGTCACATTTACCGGAGAGGCAAGTCCGTTAATCGGACGGGGCTATCAATCTGGGCGGTTCGATCGATTTTTCCGTTTGATCATTGACGTGGCATGGTTAGGACTGCAACCCCTGATCAGTCCTTACGGAGGATTTTCGTGCTCACTGTCGGTGACCAGTTCCCTGCCTACAAGCTCATGGGCGTGGAGGGCCCCTCCGCCGATAAGCTTGAGATCAAGGAGTACTCCTCGGAGGACTTCAAGAAAGGTTGGTCAGTGGTCTTCGCGTGGCCGAAGGACTTCACCTTCGTCTGCCCGACGGAGATCGCGGCGTTCGGCAAGCTGAACGACGAGTTCGCCGACCGTGACGCGCAGATCCTCGGCTTCTCCGTCGACTCCGAGTTCGTGCACCACGCCTGGCGCAAGGACCACGAGGACCTGCGCGACCTGCCCTTCCCGATGCTGTCGGACATCAAGCGCGAGCTGTGCACCGACCTCGGCATCCTCGGCGAGGACGGCGTCGCCCAGCGCGCCACCTTCATCGTGGACCCGAACAACGAGATCCAGTTCGTCATGGTGACCGCCGGCTCCGTCGGCCGTAACCCCAAGGAGGTCCTGCGGGTCCTCGACGCGCTGCAGACCGACGAGCTGTGCCCCTGCAACTGGAAGAAGGGCGACGAGACCCTCGACGTCGTCAAGCTGCTGGCCGGTGAGTGACCGTGGCGCTCGATGAGCTGAAGTCCGCGCTGCCGGACTACGCCAAGGACCTCAAGCTCAACCTGGGCTCCGTGATCGGCAACTCCGAGCTCCCGCAGCAGCAGCTGTGGGGCACGGTGCTGGCGACCGCGATCGCCTCGCGCTCGGCCGTCGTGCTGCGCGCGCTGGAGCCCGAGGCCCGGGAGAACCTCTCGCCGGAGGCGTACCAGGCCGCCAAGGCCGCCGCCGCCATCATGGCGATGAACAACGTCTACTACCGGACCCGGCACCTGCTGTCGGACCCGGAGTACGGCAACCTGCGGGCCGGTCTGCGGATGAACGTCATCGGCAACCCGGGCGTCGACAAGACCGACTTCGAGCTCTGGTCGCTGGCGGTCTCGGCGATCAACGGCTGCGGGATGTGCCTCGACTCGCACGAGCAGGTGCTGCGCAAGGCCGGTGTCGAGCGCGAGACGGTCCAGGAGGCCTTCAAGATCGCCGCCGTCGTGCAGGCGGTCGCGGCGACCCTGGACGCCGAGGCGGTCCTCGCCGGCGCGTGACGCGTGCTCCCCGGGCCCGGCCACCCTTGCGGGGGCCGGGCCCTCGGGCTGTCAGGCGTCGGGCGACCGCGCTCGACGCCGTGCGCCGCCCGGTGGAAGTGCGGGGACTGCGGCAGCCGCCGGGGCGGTCGTGGCCACACCCGGCCGCTCGAACACCTCGTCCCACGCGCCGGTCACGGTGCGATTCCCGGGGAGCGCACACGCGCGCGGCCGCCCCGAGGGGCGGCCGCGGCACCGGGTGGTCACGCCGTCAGGCGGTGCCCTCCGGCGCGCCGTCGGGCAGCCCCGGCGCGCCGACCGGCGCCACCTCGGCGGCCGTCGCGCCGTGCGGCGGGGGCTCGTCGGCCATCGCCGACTCCCGGGCGTGGGCCCGCAGGTAGCCGACGACGGTGTTGGTGACCGCGACCAGCGGCACGGCGACGACCGCCCCGCCGATCCCGGCGATGAGCGAACCCGCCGCCACCGAGAGGATCACACCGAGCGGGTGCACCCGCACCGCCCGGCCCAGGATGAACGGCTGCAGGATGTGGCCCTCGATCTGCTGCACCAGCAGGACGACGACCAGCACCATCAGCGCCGTGAACGGACCCTCCGTCACCAGCGCCACCACCATCGCGATGGCGCCCGAGGCGACCGCGCCGACCAGCGGCACGAACGCGGCCAGGAAGATGATCACGGCCAGCGGCACCGCCATCGGCACCCCGAGGAAGAAGATGCCGATGCCGATGAAGATGGCGTCGATCAGGGCCACTATCACCGTGCCGCGCACATAGAGGGTGAGCGTGCGCCAGGCGCGCGGCCCGGCACCGCCGAGCCCGTCGCGGGCGGCCACGGGGAAGAGCTTGAGGAACCAGTTCCAGATGTTCCGGCCGTCGTAGAGCAGGAACAGCGTGCTGAACATCGCCAGCAGGATGCCGGTGAGCATCTCCACCACGACGGTGACGCCCTGCAGCCCGGCGTCGGTCAGCGCCTTGGAGTTGGTGCCGATCGCCTCCTGGAGGTTCTTGGCGATCTGGTTGATCTGGTCCTCGGTCACGTGGAACGGGCTGTTGAGCAGCCAGCGCTTCAGCTCGGTGACGCCGTCCTGGAGGCTGTTGGAGAGGTTGTCGACGTTCTCCATGACCTGCCAGACCACGAACCAGCCGACCAGGCCCATCATCACGAAGCCGCCGATGAAGACGATGGCCGTGGCGAACCCGCGCGGCACCCCCATCCGCTTCAGCCGGCCCACGAAGGGCTGCAGGAGCGCGGTGATCAGGAGTGCGGCGACGAAGGCGAGGACGACCAGCTGTATGGTGCCGATCACCCGCATCAGCACCCAGACGGTGCCGGCCAGCACCAGCAGCCGCCAGGCGAGTTCGGCGGCGACCCGCATGCTCCACGGCACCTGGGCGACCGGGTCGCCGGGGCCGGAGGCGCGCGGCACGTGCCGGCGCGTGATCTGCTCGTCCTGGCGGCGGGCCTCCTCGCGGGCGCCCGCGGCCGCGGCCCGGCGCTGCTCCTCCAGCCTCCCGGCGAGCTTGGCCAGCTCCGACGCCAGCCCGGAGCCCCATTGGCGCTTCTCCGACATCACTTCCCCTGTCCCCCGCCCCCCGGTCTGTCCGACCGCACCACCGTACGCGCAACAAGCCCCCGATCCCTCAAGGGGTCGGGGGCTTGTCGGCGTTTTGTGGACGGGCGGCCTAGTACCAGTGGTTGGCCTGCCAGAACGACCAGGCACCGCAGGGGCTGCCGTACCGGCTGTTCATGTAGTTGAGGCCCCACTTGATCTGGGTGCCGGGGTTGGTGCGCCAGTCGGCGCCCGCGGAGGCCATCTTGGTGCCGGGCAGGGCCTGGACGAGGCCGTAGGCGCCGGACGAGGCGTTCGTCGCGGTGTAGTTCCAGCCGCTCTCACGGGTGACGATGTTGGAGAAGCACTGGTACTGGGAGGCGTCGCCGACGATCCCCTGGGCCATGGCCTGGACTTCGGCGACCGTGTACGAGGCCTTCACGACCAGCGCGGCGCGCTCGGCGGCGCGGGAGGCCTCCTTGGCCTTGCGGTCGGCCTCGGCCTTCTCCTCCGCCTTCTTGCGGGCAGAGGCGTCCTTGGCGGCCTGCTTGCGCGCCGACTCCTCCGCGGCCTTCTTGGCCCCGGCGTCGGCGGCGTCGGACTGCGCCTGCACCTGCTGGGTCAGGGAAGCCTGCTGAACCTGCTGTCCCGCGGGTATGTCCGCGAGGACGGTCGGCGCATCAGCGGCGGCGACGGGCTGTACGACACCCTCGCTGCCAGAGGCGACACCGACGACGGCGCCCACAGTGGTGACCGCAGTGGCCGAAGCCACCGCGAATCCCCGGACCGAGATCCGGCTCACACGGTTTCCTTCCAGCGTCGCCCGCTTGGTGACCTCGCGGACGCGATCGTGCCCCTTCGCACTGGCTCCTACTGCACCGGTCACAGAAGCACTGGCCCGGTGGGGCTCCCCCGACGGGGCGGGAGTCCGCTGTTTCAGCTCGGGCGGCCCACGGCGAACGCTGTTCAGTTCTGAGGTTCCGTACGTTTGCGGGTACGGGTGTGCCGAGGGCGGGGGCCTGACAGAACCGACAGCCTGCCGTAGCCGGACGCGTCAACGCAATTCCCCGTTGCGTGTCAAAGCTCACACGCCACGTGGGCCACAGAAATTTCCGTTACGCATCCGTAGCCTCCGCGGACAGCGCTAGGCTGCTGCGCCCTTGCGGCGCAGCAGCCTAGCGGACCGTCCAACTCGCCTGTTACGCCCGGCCGTCCTCCAGCATCTCCGTCACGAGCGCGGCGATCGGCGAGCGCTCGGAGCGGGTCAGGGTGATGTGGGCGAACAGCGGGTGGCCCTTGAGCTTCTCGACGACGGCGACCACACCGTCGTACCGACCCACCCTCAGGTTGTCGCGCTGGGCGACGTCATGGGTCAGGACGACCCGGGAATTCTGCCCGATACGGGACAACACGGTCAGCAGGACGTTGCGCTCCAGGGACTGCGCCTCGTCGACGATCACGAAGGCGTCGTGCAGGGAGCGGCCCCGGATGTGCGTCAGGGGCAGGACCTCCAGCATGCCGCGCGCCACGACCTCCTCGATGACCTCCTTCGACGTCACCGCGCCCAGGGTGTCGAAGACCGCCTGGGCCCACGGGCTCATCTTCTCGGCCTCCGAGCCCGGCAGGTAGCCGAGTTCCTGTCCGCCCACGGCGTACAGCGGCCGGAAGACCATGACCTTCTGGTGCTGCTGACGCTCCAGCACCGCCTCCAGCCCCGCGCACAGCGCCAGCGCCGACTTGCCGGTGCCGGCCCGGCCGCCCATCGACACGATGCCGACGTCCGGGTCGAGCAGCAGGTCCAGCGCGATCCGCTGCTCGGCACTGCGGCCGTGGATGCCGAAGGCCTCCCGGTCGCCGCGCACCAGCCGGACCCGGCCGTCGGCCGTCACCCGGCCGAGCGCCTTGCCGCGCTCGGACTGCAGGACCAGACCGGTGTGCACCGGCAGCCCTTCCACGTCGGGCAGGTCGACGGTCTCCGACTGGAAGAGCTCGTCCACCTCCTGGGCCGCGACCTGCAGCTCGTGCATGCCCGTCCAGCCGGAGGTGATCGCCAGCTCGGCCCGGTACTCCTCGGCCAGCAGGCCGACGGAGGAGGCCTTGACGCGCAGCGGCAGGTCCTTGGAGACGACGGTGACGTCGTACCCCTCGGCCTGGAGGTTCCGGGCGACCGCGAGGATCCGCGAGTCGTTGTCGCCCAGCCGGAACCCCGCGGGCAGCACGCCCGGGTCCGAGTGGTTCAGTTCGACGCGCAGGGTGCCGCCCAGCTCGCCGATGGGGATGGGTGCGTCCAGCCGCCCGTACCGGATCCGGTACTCGTCGAGCAGCCGCAACGCCTGGCGGGCGAAGTAGCCGAGCTCGGGGTGGTGGCGCTTGGCTTCCAACTCGGTCACCACCACGACCGGCAGGACCACCTCGTGCTCGTCGAAGCGGAGGAGGGCATGCGGGTCGGCAAGCAGCACGCTGGTGTCGAGTACGTAAGTGCGCCGGTCGTGCTCACGGCGATTCTTGCTGGTCACCACGTGTGGACGAACCCCCTCGGAAGAGGTGCGGGTGCGACGGCGTCGCGCGGGACAGGGCCGGGACCGACCAGGAGGGCCGGACCGCGGCCCTTCGAGTCGACGCGGTCAATGCCGTCCGAGTCAAGGGTTGACAACGGCACGTCCGTGAGCAATGGGCCTCCCGGGCGGACGGGCCAGGTGCCGTCCGCTTCTGTCCGACATCCATGGGCCGGATGTCGGTCTGACGGGTCTATTCCCTCGAAAGTGGAGGCCTATGCGACTGCATATGACAGGTGTTGGCCCGGGCCCTACCCTTGCCGTCCCGTCGCCGTCCGTTCCCGCGTCCTTCGCCGGGACGTAATCCGGCCACCGGGCCCTGCGCCGTTCACCGCGACCGCGGTGTGGCGCATCTCTCTTCGGTACCGCCGTTCGGGTGACCCCGGAGCCGGGGTCCCGCGCTCAGGACCCGTAGCGCCGGTGCCGCGCCGCGTAGTCGCGCAGCGCCCGCAGGAAGTCCACCCGGCGGAACGCCGGCCAGAAGACCTCGCAGAAGTAGTACTCCGAATGCGCGCTCTGCCAGAGCATGAAGCCCGACAGCCGCTGCTCGCCGGAGGTGCGGATGACGAGGTCGGGGTCGGGCTGGCCGCGGGTGTAGAGGTGCTCCGCGATGTGGTCGATGTCGAGGATCTCCGCGAGGTCCTCGATGGAGGTGCCGCGGCCGGCGTGCTCGTGGAGGAGGGAGCGGACCGCGTCGGCGATCTCCTGGCGGCCGCCGTAGCCCACGGCGACGTTGACGAGTATGCCCTCGACGCCCTCCGTGGCCTGTTCCGCCTCCTTGAGGACGGACTGGGTGCGGGCGGGCAGCAGGTCCTTCGCGCCGACGTGGTGGACGCGCCAGCGGCCGGTCGCGGCGAGGCCGCTGACTGCGTCCTCGATGATGCCGAGCAGCGGGACGAGCTCCTCCGCCGGGCGGTCGAGGTTGTCCGTGGAGAGCAGCCAGAGCGTCACGACCCCGACGCCGGTCTCCTCGCACCAGCCGAGGACCTCGGTGATCTTGTCCGCGCCGGCCCGGTGGCCCTGCTCGGTCGTGCGCGCCGCGGCCTTGGCCCAGCGGCGGTTGCCGTCGAGGATGACGCCGATGTGCTTCGGGGCCTGTGCCAGGTCGAGACGACGCTCCACACGGTGGGCGTACAGGTCGGTCAACCTCAGACGTACCAGGTCGCGCAGATTCATTGGCGGGCCCCTCCTGCGGTCGTCACCCCCTCGCCACCCTACTGCGCCCGTCTGCGGGCCGCCGAACCGGGTGCGAGGCTGTGGACCACCGTCGTGATAGGACCGTTTCTGTGGATATTCGTTCTCTCTACCGCGCCGCCGACGAGCGCTACGACGCAATGGCGTACCGCCGTACCGGCCGCAGCGGCCTGAAGCTCCCCGAGATCTCCCTCGGGCTCTGGCACAACTTCGGTGACGACCGCACCCTCGACTCGCAGCGCGCGATCCTGCGCCGCGCCTTCGACCTCGGCGTCACCCACTTCGACCTGGCCAACAACTACGGCCCGCCCTACGGTTCGGCCGAGAGCAACTTCGGGACCCTCCTCGCCCAGGACTTCCGGCCGTACCGCGACGAACTGGTCATCTCGACCAAGGCGGGGTACGACATGTGGCCAGGCCCGTACGGCGAGTGGGGCAGCCGCAAGTACCTGCTCTCCTCGCTCGACCAGTCCCTGGGGCGGATGGGCCTGGACTACGTCGACATCTTCTACTCGCACCGCCTCGACCCCGACACCCCGCTGGAGGAGACGATGGGCGCCCTCGCGTCCGCCGTCCAGCAGGGCAAGGCGCTCTACGTCGGCATCTCCTCGTACAGCGCGCAGCGCACCCGCGAGGCCGCCGGCCTGCTGCGCCAGATGGGTGTGCCGGCGCTGATCCACCAGCCCTCGTACTCGATGATCAACCGCTGGGTCGAGGACGACGGGCTGCTGGACGTCCTGGAGGAGGAGGGCATGGGCTGCATCCCCTTCGTCCCCCTGGCTCAGGGCCTCCTGACGGACAAGTACCTGAGCGGCATCCCCGAGGGTTCGCGGGCCGCCCAGGGCAAGTCCCTCGACCCCACCCTGATCACCGACGAGGTCGTGCGGCGGCTGCGCGGCCTCAACGACATCGCCTCCCGGCGGGGTCAGTCGCTGGCGCAGCTCGCGCTGAGCTGGGTGCTGCGCGACAGGCGGATCACCTCCGCGCTCATCGGGGCGTCGAGCGTCGCCCAGCTGGAGGCCAACGTCGCCGCGGTGGGCGCCGCCCCGCTGACGGCCGAGGAGCTCGCCGAGATCGACGAGTTCGCCCTCGAGTCGGGCGTCAACCTCTGGTCGCGCAGCAGCGACGCGTGACAGGCGAGGCGTGACGACGGCGGGCGCCCTGGTCAGGACGGCAGCAGCGGTCCGGCCAGGGCGCCCGCCAGGATGAACGGCCCGAAGGGCAGCGGCGTACGGCGGCCGGCGCGGCGGGCCGCCAGCAGCACCAGGCCCGTGACCCCGCCCAGCGCGAAGGCCGCGAAGGTGCCGGCGGCGAGCGCCCCCCAGCCGTACCAGGCGAGGACCAGGCCCGCGGTGGGGGCGAGTTTGACGTCGCCGAAGCCCATGCCGTCCGGGTTGACCAGGTGCAGGACGAGGTAGAACAGGCCCAGTGCGGCCGCCCCCAGCAGCGCCCGCGGCCAGGAGCCCTCGTGGCCCGGAAGCAGCGCGGCCACGCCGAGCAGCGCGGCCGTCCCCCCGGCGGCGGGCAGAGTCAGCACGTCCGGGAGCCGCAGCACCGTCAGGTCGACGCGGGCGAGCAGCACTCCGAGCGGGACGAGCAGCAGCCACACCGTCAGCTCGGGCCGCGGCCCGGTGGCCGCCGCCACCGCCGCGCAGACCACGGCGGTGAGCAGCGCGGAGCGCCAACCGGCCGCCGGATGACCGGCGTTGCGCACCGGTCCCGCCCAGCCGCGCCATCCGTCCGGATAGGGCAGGTCCGCCGGGCACCGGGTCGGCCGGGGCTGCTCCGGAGCGACGGACAGCCGGTACGCCGCACGCGGCAGGGCGAGCCCCGTGACGGTTCCCCACACGACGGCCGCGGCGATCGGATAGACATGCATCGGGCCCGACCGTACACGGGCGCACCACCCGAAGGGACGTGAGCCGCGTGGGTGACCTCCGCCGCGACGGGACCGGGCTGCTGCGCCTCGCCAGGGCCGGGGCCGGGGCCGCGGACGGCGCGGGGGGGGCGGAGGGCGCGGCGATACCGCTGGAGATCGCGGCCTCCTACCGGGCCCGCACCCGGGGGCTGCTGGGCCGTACGGGGATCACCGGGGCGCTGCTGCTCACTCCCGCCGCGAGCGTGCACACCCTGGGCATGCGCTTCCCCATCGACGTCGCCTACCTCGACCGCCGGCTGCGGGTGCTCGCCGTCCGCACCATGCCGCCGGGCCGGCTCGGCCGCCCGCGGCTGCGCGCCCGCCACGTGCTGGAGGCGGAGGCGGGCACGATGGCGGCCTGGGGCCTGGTGCCGGGTGCGGAGGTGACCGTGGAGAGGCAGGCGGGGCGGAACGGGGCGGCCGGGACCCGGTCCGGGGCCTAGAAGCCCTCGCCCCCGAAGTCGGCGGGGTCGGCGACGCTGCCGAAGGCGTCGGCGAACTGCACACCACCGAGGACCAGCACGATGCCCACGGCGACGAAGATGCCCAGGAACGCGAACGTCAGGGCGAGTTGGCCGTACGGCACCCGGTAGCCGGCCGGGACGACCAGCGCCCGCTCCGGCGCCCCGGGGACGTAGGCGACCGTCAGGCGGTCGCCCTCGATCGTCGTACCCGGCGCCCCCGCATCCTCGAAGCGCACGTCGCGCCCGTCGGCGGTGCGGAACTCGAAGACGAAGTGCTGCCGCGAGCGGGTCGGGCCCTCGCCCGTCGAGCCCACGGTCGTGTACACGCGCACGCAACGCCCCTCGGCGCGCACCCCGCCGTGCACGGCCCGCCGTATCCACAGCAGGCGGTGGCCGGCGCGTACGGCGACCGCCAGCGGTACGAGCGTGATCAGCACGGCCACCGCGGTGAAGACCACCGGTATCGCAGCGTCCATCGACATCCCCCGTCACTGCGAGGGGGCGCACACCCCCGTCGTCGTACGGAGACACCCGGCACGCCCGGACGGTTCCCGGCGGGGCGGGAACCGGGGCGGGTGCCGGGGCCCACCCGAGCGGGCACGCCGAAGGGCGGGTCGGCGGGCACGCGCCGGCACTACGCTCCCGCCATGGGCCACACCGTGCTCGCCACCCCGCTGGGCGACGTCGCCCTGCACCGCCTCGGCACCCCGGCCACCGGCGCCCCGCGCACGCCCGTGCTGCTGCTGCACGCCAACCCCGGCGACAGCCGGGACTACGGGGCCGTCGCGGCCGGCCTCGCCGCGGAACGCGAGGTCTTCGCCCTCGACTGGCCCGGCTACGGCCGCTCCACCGTCACCGCCCCGCACTCCGTCACCCCCGAGGGGCTGGCGGACGTGGCCGAGCGCGCCCTCGACGCCATCGCACGGGAGGGCGCGCCGCGCGTCCATGTCGTCGGCAGCAGCGTGGGCGGCTGGGTCGCCGTACGGCTGGCGGAGCGCCGCCCGGCGCAGGTGGCCGGGATCGTCCTGGTCGACCCGGCCGGCTTCACCCGGCTCACCCCCCTCACCAGATGGTTCTGCCGTGCCGTGATGGGACGCCCGTCCCGCGCCGGGCGCCTGGTCGCCCCGCTGGCCCGCGCCTACCTGGGCCGGCTCCGGACGAGCAGCGCCCGCGCGACCTACGAACGGGCCCGAGGGGTCGGCGCCGGCGCCGGGCGCCTCGCGGTGCACTGCGCGCTGTGGCGTGCCTTCGCCGCGCCCGGTTTCGGGCTGACCGGAGTCCTGCCGGGGATCGTCCCGCCCGTCCTGCTGCTGTGGGGCCGCCGCGATCCGCTGCTGCCCGCGCTCACCGACGGCCGCCGGGCCCGCCGTTCGCTGCCGCCCGGCGCCACGTACGCGACGCTGCCCGCGGCGCACGAGGCGTACAACGAGCGGCCGGACCTGTTCCTGGCGCGCGTACGGCCCTTCCTGACGGGCTGAGGAGCGGGGGGAAAGAAGACGGGCCGGTCCGCAGGGGGGGAGAGCGGACCGGCCCGAGGGGGGGGTCTCCAAGGTACCGCGCCGGAACCGCTCTCCCGGTCCAAGGTCATGAGGGAGATGTGAAGGTTCCCCCGAAGAAGTTGCGCGAACGGTGGGCGATTAGACCGAATGGCCGCGAATGGCATGACTCGCCCCCTCGCGCCACATCCGCACCGCACACGCTCCGTCACGGAACGCACCGGGTCCTTGGCGCGGAATTTAAGCGCCCTGTCGCCGGGCCTTACCCGTGTAGGTGAGCCATTCGGTTGACCGCGGCCCGGGCGGGGGCGGGGGCGGGGACCGGCGGCGCTACGACGACGGACGGAACGTGATCTCCACGCGGCGGTTCTGCTTGCGACCCGCCTCGGTGGAGTTGTCCGCGATCGGGTAGTCCTCGCTGTACCCGCGCACCTGGAACGAGTGGCCGGAGCTGCCGAGGGACCCGAGCTCCTCCGCGAGGATCTTGTAGACGGCGTCCGCCCGCTTCTTGGACAGCACCTTGCCGTGCTCGTACGAGCCCAGGTCGTCCGTGAAGCCGAAGACCCGGATCGGCTGCGTGACGCCCTTGGCCTCGATGTCGGCCGCGATGGCCTTGAGCCGGGCGGTCGCCGCCGCGTTCAGCTTGGCGCTGTCCTTGCCGAACAGGACGTCCGACTGGAGGGCGTAGGTGACGGACGAATTCGACTCCTCGTGCCGCTCCTCGCCGTCGCCGGCGGAAGCGTTCTCGGAGGACGACGCGTCGGTCACGGAGACGATGTCCAGCACCTTGGGCGGGGCCAGCGTCGCCCCCTCGGGCAGTTGCAGGTCCGCGTCGTCAGCGTCCACCTTCACGGGCGCGGACGGGGTGGGCTGCGCCGTCGGTTCGTCGTCCGCCCGCGCGGTCGCGGCGGTGAGCGGCGTGAGCACGAGCGCGAGGCCGAGCACGACCGCGACGCCGGGGCGGGTGTGCGGACGGGGACGGTGCACGGTTCACCCCTCCGCGATCGTGATCTTGGCCGGGGGCATCGTCGGCAGCTGGAACTCCATCTCGGTGGTGCCTTCCGGCGGCGCCGGGAACTGGGCGAAGAGGGGCCGGGTCTCCCCCGGCTTGATCAGCGTGAGGCCCATCGTGCACAGGCACTTGCCCTCGGTGTCCCGGAGCACGTAGTAGCGCTTCTTGCCGACCGAGTCGACCAGCACGGCACCGGCGACGGAGGGCCCGGAGCGCTGCACCGCGGTTTCCGCGCCCGTCCAGTACGTGGCGTTGAACGCCGAATCCCCGTTGTTGGTGAGCAAGCCCTTGACGGTGACGAAGCCGCCGGGGTCCCGCGTGGCTTCATTGAGCGTGACCGTTATGCCTTTCTCACCCTTCATCTGCGCCAAGACCTCGGTCGGCTCGTCCGATGGAGTCGCGCTCGACTTGTCCGAACCACCCGGCGCGCTCTTCTTCGCCGACGGCGTGGCCGTGGCCTTGTCATCGCCGTCACCACCGCCACACCCGGTCAGCGCCGCGGCGAGGACCAAGGCGACGGCGACCGCCGTCGGACCACGCCGGCTCCTGTCCCGCTGCTGGATACGCATCGGTCCCCCGTTCTTCACTCGCTGAGATGGACGGAGTAGAACTCCGCCAGGTTCAGGTCGAAGTCGTCGGCCGTCGGATCCACGGTGAACCGGTCTCCGTCGCAGATGAACGTGATCGTGTCGCCGCTCACCTCGTCGACCCCGCAGCGGCTCTCGACGATCGCCGTCGCGGTGGCGTTCGCGTGCATCGATTCGGTGCCCGGCACGACGGACCTGCCGACAGTGCCCGAAGAATGAAGGGCAACCGTGGCACTGCCCGGACCGCCCACGTCACACTCGTCGACGACCGCCCTGTTCCGCGCCGCGTAGTCCGCTGCCGCGCCGCAGGCTCCGTCGGCGGTCATCCCTTCAAGGGCCAGCAGGTCCGCCAGCCGCTCAAGGTCCCCCGCCTCAAGGGCGTCGAGGAATGACTCCCTGACGCTGTCGCGAACCTCCCGAGCTGCCGCCAGGGCCGAGGCGTCGGCCGCGGTCTGCGCCGTGTTCCTCACCGATGAGGCCTGCCCGACCGCGAAGTACGCGAACGCCAGGAAGAACAATGCGCCCACCGCGACGATATAGAGACCGACGGTCTGTCCCGCGTCGCCGTCGGTACGCCCGCTCAGCCCGAGCCGACGATGTCCGCGATCTTGCTGAGAATTCCGTCCAGTACGGCCTGGCCGATGCTCGTCGTTCCCGCCAGCACGCCGATGATGACCGCGATCACCACCGCGATGCCCAGGTACTCGAACGACGTCTGCCCCGAGTCGCCGCGGACGCGCATGCGCGTGCGCAGCGCGGTCAGTCGCTTCACAACCCACCTGCTCATCTTCCGTGCCCCAAACCGTAGTCACGAGACGTACGCCGGCCGCGCCCCTTGCGTCGGCCGGGGTCTGGCTATCGCCGCGGGCGGTCGCGGTGCCGGTGAGGTCCACGGCGCACCGCCTCCCATCGGGTCAACCCGCTGCGATTCGTGCCTGATTGCAGGTGCAAATGTGGTTGCGACTGCAAATGTACACCGCAACCGTGGGCTCCGCACCCAATATGGCGGCTCCCGTCACTACCCACCACCCGCACCGAACATGCGTTCACGACCTCGTCACCCCCATCACCCCAGCAGCTCGCCGAAGTTGATGCGCGACCCGAGGATCGTGCCCGTCATCAGCAGGATCATCGTCGCGGGGACGAGGAGCGTGGTGACCACACCGGTCGCGCGCGGCACGGTGCGGGCCGCGCGGCGGCGGGCGTTCTGGGCCTCGGTGCGCCGCATGTCCGTGGCGATCTGGAGCAGCGTGCGGGCGATGGGCGCGCCCAGTTCCTCGCCCTGCTGCAGTGCGGTGACGAACTGCCCCACCTGCTCGCTGCCGTTGCGCCTGCGCAGCTGGTCGAAGGCGTCGCGGCGGCTGACGCCGACGTCCATCTGGCGCAGGGCGATGCGGATCTCGTCGCTCCAGGGCCCCTTGTAGACGGTGGAGACGCGTTCGAGGGCCTGGCGGAAGCCGAGGCCGGCGCTCACGACCACCGCGAGGACGTCGAGGAAGTCCGGGAGCGTGCGCTCGATCTCGTCGCGGCGCCTGCGCACGGCGAGCCGGATGCCGAGGTCCGTCCACCCGAGGCCGTAGGCGACCATCAGCAGGGCGACGAACCAGTGGCCGGCCTGGAGGAGCACCAGGGCCGCCAGGGCGCCGAGGGCGCCGTAGACGGCGCGGCGGGCGGCGTAGCGGTCGACGGTGAGACCGTACGGGTGGCCCGCGTGGTCGATGCGGGTGCGGATCCGGTTGACCCGGGCGGGGCCCATGAGGCGCAGCACCAGGGGCGCCCAGCGCATCCCGAGGCGGTCGACGGCGTTGCCGACCTTGGTGGTGCGGGTCCGCCCCACCTCCAGGGCCAGTTGGAGGTCGCCGGGCAGTTTGACCTCGGAGCGGTAGATGCCGATGCCGTAGCAGACGCCCACCACTCCGAGGGCGGCGACGGCGGCCAGCGCGAAGGTGATCAACGGTCCTCCACCCCTCTCACACGTCGATCCGCGACATGCGGCGGATGAGCGCGAAGCCGACGACGTAGAGGCCCAGGGCGACGAGGACGGCGATCCGTCCGGCCCCGGAGCCGGTCATCGCGCCCAGCGAGCCCGGCATGATCCGGTCGAGCAGCAGCAGCGACCCGATGCCGATGACGGGGACGGCGTACGCGGTGACCGTGACCTGGGACATCTGGGTGCGGATCTCGCGCCGGGTCTCCTTGCGCTCCTCCAGGGTCACCGTGAGGTTGCGCAGCGACTCCACCACGGAGCCGCCGGCCCGGGAGGACAGGACGAGGGTGGTGACCAGCACCACCAGTTCCCGGCTGGGCAGCCGCTCCTGCAGTTCGGCCATGGCGTCCTCGATGGAGTGCCCGAGCGTCATGGCGTCGGCGACCTTCCGCAGTTCCTCGCCGGCCGGGGCCTCCAGTTCCTCGGCGGCCATGCCGACGGCGGTGCGCAGGGCGAGCCCGGCCTGGGTGGCGTTGGCCAGGACGCGGGCGAGCTCGGGCAGCTGGGCGATGAAGCGCTCGGTGCGCACCCGTCGCCGCCAGCCGAGGAAGGAGCTGACCGCCCAGGCCGCCAGGAGCGCGGCGATCGGCCCGAAGAAGGGCGCCAGCACGATGTCGGCGACCAGCCAGGCGCCGCCGACGACACCGAGGGCGGCCGCGGTGAACTGTCCCGGCGTCAGGTCGGTGCCGGTGGCGGCGAGCCGGGCGGCCAGCCGTCGGCCCCAGTCGGTGCGCCGGACCCGGCGGTCCAGGCCGGCGAAGGGCACGGCATGCCGTTCCGCGGCCGGGACGTCGGCCAGCCGGTCGACGAGGGCGGCGCGGTCGGCGCGTCCGCCGCTCCAGGCGTGCAGGCCCCAGACGCCCAGCACCAGCGCGAGGCCGGTCACGCCGAGCACGGCCAGGGCCATCGTTGGCGTGTTCACTTCGCCTCCCTGCTCGACAGCTCCAGCTCCGTCTCGCCGATCCCGAACGCCGCCGGCACGGACTCCCCCGCCAGGTGGAAGCGCTCGGCCAGTTCCCGCGGTACGGGCTGGTGGTGGAACCATCCCCGCACGATCCGGTCGGGCCCCATCGGCTCGGCGCGGAAGCGGGTCGCGGTGGTCAGCCGGAAGGTGTCGCGGCCGCGTGAGGACAGCACGGCGATCTCGGAGATCCGGCGGGTGCCGTCGACGTCGCGGCGCAGCTGGACGATGACGTCGACGGCGCTGTTGATCTGGTCGCGCAGCGCCTCGAAGGGGATCTTCACCTCCGACATGGAGGCCAGCGTCTGCAGCCTGAGCACCGCGTCCTCGGCGGAGTTGGCGTGCACCGTGGCCAGCGAGCCGTCATGGCCGGTCGACATGGCCTGCAGCATGTCGAGGGTCTCGCCGCCGCGGACCTCGCCGACGATGATCCGGTCGGGGCGCATGCGCAGCGAGTTGCGCACGAGGTCGCGGATGGTGATCCTGCCCTGCCCCTCGACGTTGGGCGGCCGGCTCTCCAGGCGTACGACGTGCTCCTGCTGGAGCTGGAGTTCGGCGGCGTCCTCGACGGTGATGATGCGCTCGCCGTCCGGGATGAGCCCGGACAGCGAGTTGAGCAGGGTGGTCTTGCCCGAGCCGGTGCCGCCGCTGACGATGATGTTGAACTTGGCCCGCACGAGCGCGGAGAGCAGCATCAGCATGTGCTCGTCGAGGGTGCCGAGGCCGATCAGCTCGTGCAGGGCGTACGCGCGGGGGAAGCGGCGGATGGTGAGGACGGGGCCGGTCAGCGAGAGCGGCGGGATGATGACGTTGACGCGCTCGCCGGAGGGCAGGCGGGCGTCCACCATCGGATTCGACTCGTCCACCCGGCGGTTGACGGTCGACACGATCCGCTCGATGGTCTGCAGCAGCTGCTCGGGGCTGCTGAACCGGGCGGCGACGGGCTCCACCCGGCCGGCGCGCTCGATGTAGATGCGGTCCGGGCCGTTGACCATGATCTCGGTGATCGAGGCGTCCTCCAGCAGCGGTTCGAGGATGCCCAGGCCCAGGGCCTCGTCCACGACCCGGCGGATGATGCCGGTGCGCTCCTTGGTGGAGAGCACCGGGCCCTCGCGGCTGATGATGTGGCCGAGGACGCGTTCCAGGCGCACCCGGCGCTCGGCGGCGGCCAGGGAGGACATCTCGGCGAGGTCGATCTCCTGGAGGAGCTTGGCCCGGTAGACGGCGACGAGGTGGCCCTCCTGCGTCTGCGGGGCGGTGTCCTCGTTCGCGGCGATGCGGTCGCGCAGGCTCATTCGTCGGCCCCTTCGTCGTCCTCCCTGGGCATCGTGGCGGTCCGGGTGACGGAGCCGGGGCTCAGGCCCGGGAGCACCGACGGGATCTCCACGGTCGCCGTGGCCCGCACCGAGTCCCCGCTGTCGCCGGTGGTGCCGATCCGGGTGCCGTCCTGCAGCCAGGAGCTCACGGCCTGGGTGCCCGCCACGGAGCCGCTCACCGGGGGGTCGTGCAGCGCCGCCATGCGCGCGGCGGCGCGGGCGGCCGTGCCGGCCTGGGCCGCGGTGTAGGCGGCGAGGCCCAACTGCACGCCCGCGAGGGCGATCAGCAGCAGGATCGGCAGCATCCCCAGGAACTCCAGGGAGGCGCTGCCGCGGTCGCGGGAGCGCGGGCGGGCGCGGCGGGTCCGGGCCGTCACGGTGCGGCCGCCTCTTCGTCGACGGCCGAGGCGTGGCCGTGGACGGTCAGCGGGAAGTCGATCGCGCCGGGGAAGAGGACGGGGACCTTCAGGCCCACGGTGACCCCGACCATGCCGTCGGTCCCGGTGGTGCCGAAGTCCTCGATCCCCCAGGCGCCCGGCAGGTCCTCGGCGGCCGCCGCCCGGGCGTCCTCGCCGACCGCCGCCGCGCGGGCGGCCCGGTCGGCGGCGTGGCCGGCGAGGGTGAAGGTGTACCCGGTCAGCACCGCCTGCCAGACCAGGACGAGCACCAGCAGGATCAGCGGTGTCATGCCGAGCGTCTCCAGGACGACCTGGCCCTGTTCGCCGCGGCCGCGGCGGCCCCGGCGGGACGGCACGGCCTGCCCGGGCCCGGTGAGGCCGATCTCCGCGGCGAGCGTCCACACGCCCTGCTTGACGGTGGAGCGGTTGTCGAGGTCCTGGAGCCGTCCGGCGTCCACCACCGCCTGCAGTTCCCGGAAGGCGGCGGGGACCACGGCGGAGGCGATCCGGGTACCGGTGATCCGGGCGATCAGCGAGGGCTGTATCTCGCTGCCGCGGGTGTGCCGGTTGACGGCGACGACGACGTCCTGGGGCTTGCGGATCTGCAGCCGGTCCCACATGCGCACCATGCGCTTGGCGGCGCGCACGGCGACCACGTCGGGCGTGGTGACCAGCAGCGCGGTGTCCGCGGTCTCGACGGCGACCGCGTTGGCGCCGGTCATCTGGGTGCCGCAGTCGACGACCACGACCTCGTACCGCTGCCGCAGTGCGTGCAGTACGTGCCGGGCGGCGCGGTCGGTGACCTCCTCGCCGCGTTCCCCCTCGCCGGGCGCGAGCAGCAGCGCGGGCCCGGACTCGTGGGCGTACATGGCGTCCTGCAGCACGCGGGTGGTGACGTCGGCGATGTCCGCGAGGTCGGCCACCGAGCGGCGGAACTGGACGTCGAGGTAGGAGGCGACGTCGCCGCCCTGGAGGTCGAGGTCGACCAGGGCGGTGGACTTGCCGGCGGCCCGCGCGGCGAGGGCGAGCTGGACGGCGACGACGGTGGTGCCGACCCCGCCCTTCGCCCCGGCCACGGCGACCAGCCTGCCCCCGGGCACGGCGGGCAGCGCGGGCTGCCGGGGGCTGAGGTGGCGGCGTACGCCGGCCGCCCAGGCGGCGGCCGCCTCGACGCGGGTGCCGAGTTCGTCGTACGACAGCGGCACCCCGGCGACGCCGCGCGCCCCGGCGTCCATCGCGCCGGACAGGACGGCCGGACTCGGGTCGGCGGTGAGCAGGATGACGCCGACCGCGGGGAAGCGGAGCGCGATCTCGCGGATGACCTCGAGCGCGGGCACCGGGGTGATGCGGTCGTGGACGACGACGACCTCGGGCAGTTCGTCGACCCCGGTCTCGGCGGCGCGCGCGAGGACGTCCAGCAGGGTGGTGGAGTCCGGGAGCGCCGGTCCGGGTTCGGCTCCGGGCAGCTGGTGGAGGACCCCGGTCAGGGCCCGGGCGGTGTCGGGGTCGGGGGTGCCCGACAGGATGCGTACGCCGGTCACGAGGCGGCTCCGTCGCGGGCGAGGGTGTAGGTGCGGTCCCGTTCGGCGGGGGCGGTCGCGTCCCCCGGGGCGACGAGGGCGAGGCGTACGTGCCGGGCGAAGGACTCGGCGAAGGCGACCCGCTGGGCGTCGGCGGCGCCGAGGGCGAAGGTGATGGGGACTCCCTGGCTGCTGACGCGGCGGTTGTCGGCCCCGGTGTCGAAGGCCTTGATCTCGCCGACGTCGATGACCCGGGCACCCGCGACGATGATCTTCGAGACCTCGGGGTCGGTGTCCCTGCGTGGTGCGAAGGTGGCGAAGATGTTGACCCTCGCCCCCGGGGTGATCTTCCCGGCCACGCCGGTCTCCGCGTCGATCATGATCGCGATCTCCATCTGCCCGGCCTGCAGCGCGGGCCGTTCGGCGACCATGTCCGTCTGCAGCAGGGAGCCGCGGTGCAGCGGGACGGCGGCTATCTTGCCGTCCAGCCGGCCGAGATCGCGGACGGCGGTGGCGGGCAGCCACCGCTCGGGTATCCGGACCGCCTGCAGTTGGCCGCGGCCTACGGCCTCGTACGCGGGCACGTCCGCGGCCAGCCGGTACGCGGTCACCTTCGGCCCGACCTGGGAGCGGGCGTCCCCGATGACGCTGACGACCCCGGCGAACGCGGCGAGCGCGCACAGCGCGGAGACCACAAGGAGGACGACGCCGCGACGCTGACGTGAGTTCATAGAGGTGGGGCCCTATCGCTCAAGTGCCGAGTGCTGGTGGGGGGATACCTGCGGGGCGGGGGACGCCCTGGGCGCCAGGGAGGGCGCGTGGGGGCCCGGGTGCACGACCTGGCGCGGACGCTCGGGGGGCCGGACGCGCTGCTGCCCGTCCACCGTGGCCGAGCAGAACAGGCAGCGGTCGCCGATGACGGCCAGCCCGCACCAGCCGCAGGTGTCCCGGCGGACCGAGGTGACCAGCTGGTACAGCACGCCGACGTCGGCGATGTAGGCGGTGAACTCGACGAGCCTGCCGGTGCCCCACCAGCGCGCGGAGTCCGCCGGCAGCGGTACCTCCCGCACGTGCAGGCTCCGCCAGGCGCGGGCCAGCGGCCCGGTGACCCAGCCGGCGTCGACGCCGTGGCCCTGGGCGACGGCGAGCTGGGTGAGGAAGGCCGGCCCGGCCGGCACCGCGTCGTGCCGTGCCTCGGACAGGTGCGGTTCGGGGTGCGCGAGGACGGCGAAGTGGCGCCCGGGCACGAGGGACTTCAGATGGGCGCCGACGGGCACGTCCACCCGGTCGAGCCGGGAGACGGAGCCGAGCAGGGCGCCGGAGTGCAGGTAGTGCGACAGCAGCCGCGCGGCACCGGCGAGTACACCCGGCCCGAGGTCGGTGGCGGCGAGCTGGCGCAGCTGCTCCGCCAGGAGCAGGGCGGCCAGCGGCGGCAGGTCGACCGGGACGATCGCGACCCGGTCCGCCTCCAGGGCGGCGCGCACGGTGTGGACGCGGCGGCGCAGCGGATCGGTGGGCTCCGGCGGGACGAGTACGACGAGGTGGCCGTGGGCCTCCAGGGCCGCCGCGGTGCGCATCACGTGCTGCTCCAGCGGGAGCGCGAGATCGTCCGCCGTGACCGCTATGACGCTCGACACCCGCGACCTCCCGGAACTCCCGCCCAGTCCCTGCCCGGAGAGCTTATCCCTGCGTAGCCGGAGCAGTGCGGAAAGTCGCCGAACAGTTGATGAAGTCGGTGGTACCCGCGGGACGCCGGACTACGCACGCCGACAGAGGTATTGACCGCGGGATTGGTCTGGACCAAACTGCGTCCACATAAGAGTGGCCACTCGCGTACCCGCCCAACTCCTCGCCCCCAGGAGGCAGTAGTGGAACACGCACGCCCACGGAGCACCGCCCTCAGAGCCGCGGCGGCCGTCGGCGCCGCCGCCCTCGCGGTGGCGGGACTCGTCGCCACGTCCGGCAACGCCAGCGCCGCGGACCCCGACCTCGTGACCAACGGCGGTTTCGAGAGCGGCCTGTCCGGCTGGACCTGCACCGCCTCCAGTGGCACCGCCGTGAGCGGCCCGGTGCACGGCGGCGGTAAGGCCCTGCAGGCCACCCCGTCCTCCTCGGACAACGCGCGCTGCTCGCAGACGATCAGCGTCCGGCCGGGCTCCACGTACCGGTTGAGCGCCTTCGTCCAGGGTTCGTACGTCTACCTCGGCGCGAGCGGCAGCGGGATGACCGAGGTCTCCACCTGGACCCCGTCGGCGTCCTCGTACCAGCAGCTGTCCACCAGCTTCACCACCGGCGCGAGCACCACCTCGGTCACGGTCTACGTGCACGGCTGGTACGCCCAGCCCGCCTTCCTCGCCGACGACGTGAGCCTGCTGGGCGCGCCCGGCACCGCGACGCCCACCCCGACCCCCACGCCGACGGACCCCACCCCGACGCCGACGCCGACGCCGACCCCCACCCCGACGCCCACGCCCACGCCCACCGGTGGCGGCTCGCTGCCCAAGCACGTGCTGACCGGCTACTGGCAGAACTTCGACAACGGCGCGGCCGTCCAGACCATCGCGCAGGTCCCGGCCCAGTACGACATCATCGCCGTCAGCTTCGCCGACGCCACGACCACGCCCGGCGCGGTCTCCTTCACGCTCGACCCGGCGCTCAACTACCCGGTGAACCAGTTCAAGGCCGACGTCGCGGCCAAAAAGGCGGCCGGCAAGAAAGTCGTCGTCTCCGTCGGCGGGCAGAACGGCACGATCAGCGTCAGCGACTCGGCCTCGGCGAACAACTTCGCCAACAGCGTCTTCTCGCTGATGCAGACGTACGGCTTCGACGGGGTCGACATCGACCTGGAGAACGGGATCAACGCGACCTGGATGACGCAGGCGCTGCGCTCCCTGTCGGCCAAGGCCGGCTCCGGGCTGATCATCACGATGGCCCCGCAGACCATCGACATGCAGTCGACGTCCTTCGGCTACTTCCAGACCGCGCTGAACATCAAGGACATCCTGACCGTCGTCAACACCCAGTACTACAACAGCGGGACGATGAACGGCTGCGACGGCAAGGTGTACGCGCAGGGCACCGTCGACTTCATCACCGCGCTGGCCTGCATCCAGTTGCAGAGCGGTCTCGCCCCCTCCCAGGTCGGCATCGGCCTGCCGGCCTCGACCCGGGCGGCCGGCAGCGGGTACGTGTCGCCGGCCGTGGTCAACAACGCCCTGGACTGCCTCACCAAGGGCACCGGCTGCGGCTCCTTCAAGCCGCCGACGACCTGGCCGGGGCTGCGCGGCGCGATGACCTGGTCCACCAACTGGGACGCGACGAACGGCAACGCCTTCTCGAACACCGTCGGCCCCCACGTGCACGGGCTGCCGTAACCGGCGGGACCGTCACCGACGCACCGCGCCCCCGGGAGAGGTCCCGTCCCCCGGGGGCGCGGTGTCCCGCCGACCGCGGCGCGACGCCCGGCAGCCGGGCCGGCAGTTCAGTCCAGGACCGCGAGCGCGTCGATCTCGACGAGCAGCCCGGCGGGCAGGCCGACGTAGACCGTCGTACGGGCGGCGGGGGCGCCCTTGAGGCCGGCGAAGAACTCGTCGAAGAGGGCGTTGAACTCGGGGAAGTGCGCGGTGTCGGTGAGGTAGACCCGGATCATGACGACGTCCTCCCAGGAGGAGCCGCCCTCCTCCAGCACCGCCTGCACGTTGGCGAGGGTCTGCAGGGTCTGCTCCCGCAGCCCCGGCCCCACCGGAGCGGGTGCCTGCCCCGGCACGGCGGGGCCGAAGCCGACCTGGCCGGCGACCTGCAGGATGCTGCCCTTGCGGACGCCGTGGGAGAACCTGGCCGGCGGGGTGGTGTGGCCGGCCGGGGTGATCGCGGTCTTCTCGCTCATCTGGTTCCTTCGCTCGGTCTTCCGGAGTACTCGCGGCTGATCGCCTCCGCGGTGTGCTGGACCCGCGGACGCAGCCTCAGCAACTCCTCCGCGCTGACGACCACATTGGGGGCGGAGATGGAGCACGCGGCCGCGACGCGCCCGTCGGCGCCGCGGATCGGCGCGGCGACGCAGTTGATGGACTCCTCGTGGCCGCCGAGGTCGCTCGCCCAGCCCTGCTCGCGGACCCGGGCGAGTTCGGCGAGGTGGGCGGCGGGGTCGGTGGTGGAACGCGCGGTGTAGCGCGGGTACTCCAGGGTCCGCGCGACCGCGCGCCGCTCCGCCTCGGGCAGGTCCGCCAGGAGCAGCTTCGCCACGGCGGCCACGGTGATGGCGACGGGCCTGCCGATCCGCGAGTACATGCGCACCGGGTAGCGGCTCTCCACCTTGTCGATGTAGACCACCTCGCCCTCCTCGTACACCGCGAGGTGGACGGTGTGCCCGGTCAGCTCGTTGAGGGCCACGAGGTGGGGGTGGGCGATGCCGCGGACGTCCAGGTTCTCCATCGCCTCCTGGGCGAGGGCGAACAGCCGGGCTCCGAGGCGGTAGCGCTGGTCGTCCTGGCGGTAGACCATGCCGTGCTCGTGCAGGGTGCGCAGCAGGCGCAGCGCGGTGGACTTGTGCACGTCCAGGCGGGTGGCGACCTGTTCGAGGTTGGCGGGCCCCTCCGCGAGCAGGGGCAGGATGCGCAGCGCGCGGTCCACGGTCTGGCTCATGCGCGCAGTCTCCCCCACGCCTCGTCGCCCAGGACGGCGAGTGAGTCGCCCCGCACCCCGATCACCGCGGCGGCCAGCGCGTGGCCCCGGGCGAGCCGGTCCCGCAGCGGGAGCGCGCGCAGCGTCGCCGACAGGAAGCCCGCGGCGAAGGCGTCACCGGCCCCGACGAGGTCGACGACGGGCGTGTCCGGCGCGGGCACGAACACCCCGTCCGCGCAGCCCTCGTACGCGATGGCACCGCGCGCGCCCTGCTTGACGACGAGGACGGCGGGACCCGGCAGCGCCTCGCGCACGGCGTCGGCGTCCGGCAGGCCCCACGCGGCTGCGGCCTCGTCCTCGCCGACCAGGACGAGGTCGCAGCGGGCGGCGAGCCGGGCAAGCCGCCGCGGGTCGGCCGAACGCCACAGGGCGGGGCGGTGGTTGACGTCGAAGGAGACCAGCGGGCGGCCCGGCCCGGGGGCGGTGAGCGCGTGGACGAGGTCCGCGCACCCCCGGGAGAGGGCGGGTGTGATGCCGGACAGGTGCAGCACCCGGCCGGCCCAGGCGTCGCGCCGGCCGACGTTCCCCGGGTTCATGGCGGTGGCGGCCGAACCGGCCCGGTAGTAGGCGACCTCGCCGTCGCCGGTGCGGAAGTAGACACCGGTGGGGCGGCCGGGATCGCGGCGCACCTCCGAGACGTCGACGCCGGCCGCGGCGACCGCCGTCACCAGGTGGTCCCCGAACGGGTCGGCGCCCACCCGGCTGATCCAGCGCACGGCATGGCCCAGACGGGCCAGCGCGCAGGCCACGTTGGACTCCGCGCCGCCCGTCCCGCGGTCGAAGGCGGCCGCGTCGGCGAGGCGCTGCCCGGGCGCGGAGGGGACGAAGGTGACCATGGACTCGCCCACGCACACGACGTCCACGGCCGCGGTCCCGGTCACTTCCGCTCCTCTCCGCGCACCGTTGACCCGGTGCTGGCCGGGATGTTAGACAGCCGGAAACACAGCACGCAACGGGCGTTGCACATATTGCAACGACTCCGGACGGAGGCGGGATGGACCAGGTCACGGGCATCGACGAGCTGCACCGGGAGCGGGTGGACCACCGTTTCAAGGGACTCCCGCCGGACGCCGACGGCCTGACCGTCGGCGAACTCGCCGCCCAGCGCCGGACCGTCTTCGACGGCGGCTTCACCACACCGCTGCTCACGCTCTCCGAACCCGCCCTGCAGCACAACCTCGCCCAGCTCGCCGACTGGGCCGGCAGGCACGGCCTCGCCTTCGCGCCGCACGGCAAGACCTCCATGGCCCCGCAGCTCTTCGCCCGCCAGCTCGCGCACGGCGCGTGGGGCATCACCGCCGCGACCCCGCACCAGGTGCGGGTCTACCGGGCGTTCGGCGTGCGGCGCGTCTTCCTCGCCAACGAGCTGGTCGACGCGGCCGCCCTGCGCTGGCTGTCCCGTGAGGTCGCGGGCGACCCGGAGTTCGGCTTCGTCTGCTACGTGGACTCCGTGCGCGGGGTGGAGCTGATGGACGCGGCCCTCACGGCGGTCGTGGACGTCGTCGTCGAACTCGGCGCGGAGGGAGGCCGCACCGGCGTACGCGGCTCCGCGGAGGCGGCGCGCGTCGCCGACGCGGTCGCCGCGGCCCGGCACCTGCGGCTCGTCGGCGTCGCGGGCTACGAGGCGGCGGCCCCGGACCCGCGCGGATGGCTCGGCGAACTCGTCTCGCTGGCACGTGACTTCGACGCGGCCGGGCGGTTCGCCGAGGCCGGGGAGATCGTGGTGAGCGCGGGCGGCAGCGAGTGGTTCGACGCGGTGGCGGACGCGTTCGGCACGCTCGGGGAGCTGTCCCTGCCGGTGCTGCGGCTGCTGCGGTCCGGGGCGTACGTCACCCACGACGACGTCCACTACCGCGATCTGACGCCGTTCCACGACCGCATCCCCGCGGAGGGGTCGCTCGAACCCGCGTTCCGGTTGTGGGCACAGGTGCTCTCCCGGCCCGAGCCGGGCCTCGCCCTCCTCAACGCGGGCAAGCGCGACGCGCCGTACGACCTCGACCTCCCGGTGCCGCAGGTCGTGCGCCGCGCCGACGGTTCCGCCGTCCCGGCGGCCGGGCTCACGGTCACCAAGCTCGCCGACCAGCACGCGTTCGTGGACGTCGCCCCCGGGGCGGGGGACCTGGCGGTCGGCGACTGGGTGGGGCTGGGGGTGTCGCATCCGTGCACGGCGTTCGACAAGTGGCAGCTTGTTCCTGTCGTGGGCGAGGGCGGGGTTGTCACGGACTTCGTCCGCACGTTCTTCTGACGGCGGTTCGTTGTTGTGTGCGGGTGCGTCGTGGTTGCGGTTGGGGGTTTCCCCGCCCTCCCTCCCGATTGCCCCGGATGGTTGGTGCGGGCCTCGCGCGGTTCGTGGTGGGCCGGGGACGGGGCCTCCGGGGTGGGCATTCTGTACCGCATATTTATGTGCATGGCGGGCACCCGCTCTTGCCGCCCCGGATGCCGCACAACAAATACACGTCAGCGTCCAGAACGCCCACCCCTACGACCCCGCCCCCTCCGTTTCATTGGGCGACAACGGCCGGTGAGGGGTGACGGGGTGGCACCCCTCCCCGCACCGCCGGAAACTGGCTCCACCAGGGGTCCCCCGGCCGAAGGCCAAGCACCGGTGCGCGCCCCGGTGGCCGGGGGCACGGCGAGCGCCGGGGTGAGGGCGGGATCGGCCCGAACGCTCCGATAGCCCCTCTCGCCCACAGAGCGCCTGACGGCCGTTGGCGTTCGGTGAGGCGTGTGCGGCAACCCCGGACCGCTCTACCCCCCTCCGGCCGTCATGCGCCCACACAAGAGGAGGGGGTGTGGCGGGGTGCGCCCGGAAACGACGAGCGGCGAACCCGGGCGCCGAATGATGCAGGGGTAAACCGCGAGCGTTCTGGGGGTCCCCCCGGCCGAAGGCTGGGGGAGTGCGCCGGCGCGGCACCGACCCCACAACAACGTGCGCAGGCCCGCACCAACCGCGCCGGGCAATCGGGCGGGAGGGCGGGGGACAGCCCGCCGCAGGCGCAACGGACCCGCACACGACAACCGGCCGCAAGGGGCACCCCCGACCGCAACCACAACGCACCCGCACACACCCACCGACCGCAACCACAACGCACGCACAAGAGAGAGCCCCGCATGGACTTGGCGATTCGCGGCGCGACCATCGTGGACGGGACCGGGGAAACCCCGGCGTACCGGGCGGACGTCCGCATCGAGGGCGGAAGGATCACGGAGATCGGGACGGTACCCGGCGCACGCCGCACCCTCGACGCCCGCGGCCTCGCGCTCGCCCCCGGGTTCATCGACATGCACGCCCACAGCGACCTGGCCCTGCTCACGGACCCCGCGCACGAGGCGAAGGCGGCGCAGGGCGTGACCCTGGAGGTGCTGGGCCAGGACGGCCTGTCGTACGCCCCCGTGGACGACCGCACCCTCGGCATGCTGCGCAGCCAGCTCGCGGGGTGGAACGGCGACTCCGAGGGCCTGGTGTACGACTGGCGCAGCGTCGGCGAGTACCTGGACCGCCTGGACCGGGGCATCGCCGTGAACGCCGCGTACCTGGTCCCGCAGGGCACCGTGCGGATGCTGGCGGTCGGGTGGGAGGACCGCCCGGCGACCCCGGCGGAGCTGGACCGGATGCGGCAACTGGTCGCCGAGGGGCTGGCGCAGGGCGCCGTGGGGATGTCGTCCGGGTTGACGTACACCCCGGGGATGTACGCCTCGGACGCCGAACTGACCGAGCTGTGCCGGGTCGTGGCCGCCCATGGCGGCTACTACTGCCCGCACCACCGCAGTTACGGCGCCGGCGCGCTGGAGGCCTACGCGGAGATGGTCGCGGTGACCCGGGAGGCGGGCTGCGCCCTGCACCTGGCGCACGCGACGATGAACTTCGGGGTGAACGCGGGCCGCGCGCCGGAGCTGCTCGCGCTGCTGGACGAGGCGCTCGCCGCGGGGGCGGACATCACCCTCGACACGTATCCCTACCTGCCGGGCTGCACGACGCTCGCGGCGACCCTGCCGAGCTGGGCGACGGAGGGCGGGCCGGAGGCGACGCTCGCCCGGCTGCGGGACGACGCGCAGGCGGAGCGCATCCGGCACGCGATGGAGGTGGAGGGGTCGGACGGCTGCCACGGCGTGCCCGTGGAGTGGCGGACGCTGGAGGTCTCCGGGGTGCGCGAGCCCGCCCTGGCGGGCCATGTGGGGCGCCGGCTGGCGGACTTCGCGACGGCCCGCCGGCTGCTGCTGGAGGACCGCCTGGGCACGACGGTCCTGCAGCACGTCGGCGACGAGGAGAACGTCCGGGCGATCATGCGCCACCGCGTCCACACCGGCGGCAGCGACGGCCTGCTCGTCGGCGACAAGCCGCACCCCCGGGCGTACGGCACCTTCCCGCACTACCTCGGCCGCTACGTGCGCGAGCTCGGCGTGCTCGGCCTGGAGGAGTGCGTCGCGCACCTCACCGGCCGCCCCGCGGCACGGCTGGGGCTGTCCGACCGCGGCCTGGTCCGCGAGGGCCACCGCGCTGACCTGGTGCTCTTCGACCCGGGGACGGTCGCCGCGGGCGCGACGTACGAGGCGCCGCGCACACCGCCCACCGGCATCCCGCACGTGCTCGTCGACGGGCGGTTCGTCATCGAGGACGGCCGCCGGACGGACATCCTGGCCGGGCGCTCGGTGCGCAACGAGAAAGGGCGGGGAAGGTAGCGCCACTTCACCATTCGGCGCATACGTGGCCAAGAACACGGGGCGGTCCCCGGTGCGTGGCCGTAAGCTCGCGGACATGCAGGTGATCCAGTCCACGAAGCTCTCCAACGTCTGCTACGACATCCGCGGCCCGGTGCTGGAGGAGGCCATGCGGCTGGAGGCGGCGGGTCACCGCATCCTGAAACTGAACACCGGCAATCCCGCCGCCTTCGGTTTCGAGTGCCCCCCGGAGATCCTGGAGGACATGCTGCGCTCCCTCGGCGGCGCGCACGGCTACGGCGACTCCAAGGGCATCCTCCCGGCGCGGCGGGCGGTCATGCAGCACTACCAGACCAAGGGCATCGAGCTGGACGTCGAGGACGTCTACCTCGGCAACGGCGTCTCCGAGCTGATCCAGATGTCGATGCAGGCGCTGCTGGACGACGGCGACGAGGTGCTGATCCCGGCGCCCGACTACCCGCTGTGGACGGCGGCGGTGTCGCTGTCGGGCGGCACCCCGGTGCACTACCGCTGCGACGAGCAGGCGGACTGGTTCCCCGACCTCGCGGACATCGAGCGCAAGATCACCGACCGCACCAAGGCGCTGGTGATCATCAACCCGAACAACCCGACGGGCGCGGTCTACGACGACGAGCTGCTGCGGCAGCTGACCGACATCGCCCGCCGGCACAACCTGATCGTCTGCTCGGACGAGATCTACGACAAGATCCTCTACGACGACGTGACCCACACCCCGACCGCGGCGATCGCCCCCGACCTGCTGACGCTCACCTTCAACGGGCTGTCGAAGGCGTACCGGGTGGCGGGCTACCGCAGCGGCTGGCTCGCGGTGTGCGGCCCGAAGGAGCACGCGACCAGCTACCTCGAGGGCCTGACGATCCTGGCGAACATGCGCCTGTGCGCGAACGTGCCGGCACAGCACGCGGTGGCCACCGCCCTGGGCGGCCGGCAGTCGATCAAGGACCTGGTGCTGCCGGGCGGCCGGCTGGCCGAGCAGCGGGACGTGGCGTACGAGCTGCTCACGCAGATCCCCGGGGTGACCTGCGTGCGGCCCAAGGGCGCGCTGTACGCCTTCCCCCGGCTGGACCCGAAGGTCTACAAGGTCAAGGACGACCAGCAGATGGTGCTGGACCTGCTGCGGGCCGAGCGGATCCTGGTGGTGCAGGGCACCGGCTTCAACTGGCCGGAGCCGGACCACTTCCGCCTGGTCACGCTGCCCGCGAAGGAGGACCTGGCGGACGCGGTGGGCCGGATCGCGCGCTTCCTGGACGGCTACGGGCAGCCGTAGCCCGGACGCCGGTCATCGCGATGCCTCGAAACCCTCCCTCCTTAGACTGAGTCCAAGGTAGGATGTACTCCTGTTTGCAGGAGGAGTGCATCCATGTACGAACCGATCCGCACCAAATCGGTCCATACGGCGGTGGCGCCCACCCTTCCGCGTCGGAGTCGTGACGAGGAGCTGGACCTCCAGCTCGCCGGACACCTCGCCGCACTGCTGACCGTCACCGACGAGCTGCGGGCGATGGAGCCCTGCCCTGAGCTCGACCGTGCCGCGGAGCAGCTCGCCGAGGCCGTGGCGGGTCTGCACCAAGGGCATCCCCCGCTGCGGCTCTCGCCGGCTCCGGCCGGACGGGGGCACGCGGAGGCGGCCCGTGTGGCGGCCCTGCACCGAAGGGCGCGCGCGCTCGCCGGCCGGGCCCTGGTGGTCGCCGAGTCACGTCAGAACGCGGAGGCCGTGGCGCTCGCCGAGCGCCACATCGCGGTCCACACCGCAGCCGTCTGAACAACGCCCGGGGGCCGGGACCGGAGGTCGTCGCCTCCGGTCCCGGCCCCCGGTGTGAGGGTCGGCTCGGTCCGCCCGCGGGGCGACGGTAAGGGTCGGGGACCCCCGCGGCCGGGCCACGCCCACCACCGGACCGCCCGCCCGCGCCGCACGCACGGGGAGGGCCGGGCCGCCCGGATTCCGGCGAAAGCTAGCCCAGGCGCTCGACCAGGGCCCGGTACTCGTCCCACAGCTCCTTCGGCGTGTGGTCGCCGAAGGTCTCCAGGTGGGACGGGATGAGCGAGGCCTCGTGCCGCCAGGTCTCGACGTCGACGGAGAGCAGCAGGTCGAGGTCCTCCTTCGAGATGTCCAGGCCGCCGGTGTCCAGGGAGCCCTCGGCCGGGAGCACGCCGATCGGGGTCTCGACGCCCTCGGCCTGGCCGTTCAGGCGCTCGACGATCCACTTCAGCACGCGGCTGTTCTCGCCGAAGCCCGGCCACACGAACCGGCCGTCCGCGTCCTTGCGGAACCAGTTCACGTAGTAGATCTTCGGCAGCTTGGCGGCGTCGTGCCGCCGGCCGAGTTCGACCCAGTGACCGAAGTAGTCGCCCATGTTGTAGCCGCAGAAGGGCAGCATCGCGAAGGGGTCGCGGCGCAGCTCGCCGACCTTGCCCTCGGCGGCGGCGGTCTTCTCGGAGGCGACGTTGGCGCCGAGGAAGACACCGTGCTGCCAGTCGAAGGACTCCGTCACCAGCGGCACCGCGGAGGCGCGGCGGCCGCCGAAGAGGATCGCCGAGATCGGCACGCCCTTGGGGTCCTCCCACTCCGGCGCGATCGTCGGGCACTGCGCGGCGGGGACGGTGAAGCGGGCGTTGGGGTGGGCGGCCGGGGTCCCGGACTCCGGCGTCCAGGAATTGCCCTTCCAGTCCGTGAGGTGGGCCGGGAGCTCCTCGGTCATGCCCTCCCACCAGACGTCGTTGTCGTCGGTGAGGGCGACGTTGGTGAAGACCGAGTTGCCCCACAGGGTCTTCATGGCGTTGGCGTTGGTGTGCTCGCCGGTGCCCGGCGCGACGCCGAAGAAGCCCGCCTCGGGGTTGATCGCGTAGAGGCGGCCGTCCTCGCCGAAGCGCATCCAGGCGATGTCGTCGCCGATGGTCTCCACGGTCCAGCCGGGGATGGTCGGCTCCAGCATGGCGAGGTTGGTCTTGCCGCAGGCGCTCGGGAACGCGGCGGCGACATATTTGATGGCCTCGACCCCGCCGCGCGGCGGCGTGAGCTTGAGGACGAGCATGTGCTCGGCCAGCCAGCCCGCGTCGCGGGCCATGACCGAGGCTATGCGCAGGGCGTAGCACTTCTTGCCGAGCAGGGCGTTGCCGCCGTAGCCGGAGCCGTAGGACCAGATCTCACGGCTCTCGGGGAAGTGCGAGATGTACTTGGTGGAGTTGCACGGCCACGGGACGTCCTCCTGGCCGGGCTCCAGCGGGGCGCCGACGGAGTGCACGGCCTTGACGAAGAAGCCGTCCTCGCCGAGCTCGTCCAGCACGTCCTGGCCCATGCGCGTCATGGTCCGCATGGCCGTGGCGACGTACGCGGAGTCGGTGATCTCCACGCCGATCGCGGACAGCTCGGAGCCGAGCGGGCCCATGCAGAACGGGACGACGTACATGGTGCGACCCCGCATGGCGCCGCGGAACAGCCCGTTCTCGCCGCTGAAGATCTCCCGCATCTCGGCGGGGGCCTTCCAGTGGTTGGTCGGGCCGGCGTCCTGCTCCTGCTCGGAGCAGATGAAGGTGCGGTCCTCGACACGAGCGACGTCGGTCGGGTCGGAGGCGGCGTAGTACGAATTGGGGCGCTTGATCGGGTCGAGCTTCCTGAAGGTGCCCTTCGAGACGAGCCCGTCCGCGAGGCGCTGGTACTCCTCCTCGGAGCCGTCGCACCACACGATCTCGTCCGGCTGGGTGAGCTCGGCGATCTCGCCGACCCATGCGATCAGGTCCTGGTGATTGGTGGGAGCCGCATTGACGCGCGCCACGATCGCTCCGTTCCGCCCGGTGTGCACTCACCTGGCGTCAGATTCCGAGGGTGTTGTTGTCGGCCCCTTGGGGGCTGCGACCCGGATGCTGCTGTCGTGGGATGCTCATCCGGTGCCGTCCGCACTCATATGAGTATCAGGACAGGAAACGCGATCTGTCCAGGGCGCGTGGGGTGAGCAACGCCACTCCCAACGCCTGGCGACACCGCCTACTACGTATCGGTAACCTACGCAACCGTAGGTAGCATTGATTTCATGAGCTCCGTGGACGAGACTCCCGTTGTGCCCGCCGCCCTTGAAGAACTCGCATCCGCCGCCGCCCCCTTGAAGCCGAAGCTGAGGGGGTGGCTCCATGCCGGGATGTTCCCCGCCGTCCTCGTCGCGGGGGTCGTCCTGACCGCCTTCGCCGAGAGCACCCGCGGGCGGATCGCCTGCGCGGTGTTCACGCTCACCGCCTGCGCCCTGTTCGGTGTGAGCGCGCTCTACCACCGCGGCGACTGGGGCCCCCGGGCCTCGGCGGTGCTGCGCCGGATGGACCACGCGAACATCTTCCTGATCATCGCGGGGACCTACACGCCCTTCACGCTCCTGCTGCTGCCGGACGGCAAGCAGGAGGTCCTGCTCTGGCTGGTCTGGGCGGGTGCCCTGGCGGGCATCGCCTTCCGGGTCTTCTGGGTGGGGGCGCCGCGCTGGCTCTACACGCCCTGCTACATCGCGCTGGGCTGGGCGGCGGTCTTCTTCCTGCCCGACTTCCTGCGGCACGGCGGCATCGCCGTGCTCGTGCTGATCGTCGTGGGCGGCCTGCTGTACAGCGTCGGAGCGGTGGTCTACGGGACCAAGCGCCCCAACCCCTCACCGCGCTTCTTCGGCTTCCACGAGGTCTTCCACTCGTTCACGCTGGCCGCGTTCATCGTCCACTACGTGGGCATCTCGCTGGTGGCCTACAACCACGCGTAGTGACAGTCGCTCCCTTTTGGTAGTCACTGTCATGAGAGTCCGGTGCCCCGTGCCCGCCGGGGCCTGCGGGGCCGGGCACACCGTCGATGCACGACAATGACGGGCGTGACCGTACCGACCGGGCCGAGCCTCCGCGAGCGCAAGAAGATCCGGACCCGGCGGGCCATCCGCAGCGCCGCCCTCCGGCTCTTCGCGGCGCAGGGGTACGACGGGACCACCGTCGAGCGGATCGCGGAGGCGGCCGAGGTCTCGGCCAGCACGGTCTTCCGGTACTTCCCCACCAAGGAGGACATCGTCCTCTCGGACGGCCGCGGCCCCGCCATGGTGGCCGAACTGCGCGCCCGTCCGGCGCAGGAGCCCGTCGTCTCCTCGCTGCGGCACGTCCTGCTGTGCCCGCTGCGCGGGCTGCTCGCCGATGAGGGCGACCTCGAGGAGCTGCGGCAGCGGCTGCGCCTGGCGCGCTCGGTGCCCGCCGTCCGCGCGCGCATGGGCGAGCGCGTCCGGGAGGCCGGCCGGCTGCTGGCCTCCGTCACGGCCGAGCGCCTCGGGCGCCCCGGGGACGACCTCGAGGTCCGGGTCGTCGTCGCCGCCGTGCTCGGGGCCTGGTCCGAGGCGGTCTTCCACTGGCTCGACTCGGACGGCACCGCCGACCCCGGCGCCGTCCTCGACCGCTCGCTGGAACTGCTCGCGGCCAACCTCCGCCCTTAGGCAGCGACCGGCGGCGACGGGTCCCGGGGGACGCGGCTCGCCGCCGAACGTCAGCGCGCGCCCAGTTGCTCCGCCAGGGCCTGCGGGTCCGCGGTCGGCGCCGCGCACACGAAGTGCCGGCAGACGTAGGCCGCGGGGCGGCCGCCCAGCAGTGGGCGGTCGGCCAGGAGGGCGTACTCGTCGGCGCCGGGCTCCCCCACGGCGACCACCGCGCCCGGGGCGGTGCCCAGCAGCGCGGTGCGGTGCAGCGCCGCGGTGTCCGGGTCGCCCGCCGGGCCGACCACGGCGACCTCGCGCGGGCCGTCGAGCGCCGCCTCGGCGACGGCCAGACCCCAGCCGATGAACCGCGGCACCCGGCCGCCGAGGGCGCCCACGACGCCCAACGCCCGCTCCGCGGCCTCGCGGTGGCGGGACGAGCCGGTGTACGCGGCGTACGACAGCAGCGCGCCGGCCGCGGCCGTCCAGCCCGAGGGGGCGGCGTTGTCGGTCGGGTCCTGCGGCCGGCGGATCAGCGCCTCCGCGTCGTCGGCGGTGTCGAAGAGCGTGCCGTCCTCCCCGGTGAAGTGCCGCAGTACGGAGTCGAGAAGGAGCCCCGCGAGGTCCAGCCACACGCCCTCGCCGGTCACCGCGCCGAGCGCGAGGAAGCCCTCGGCGACGTCGGCGTAGTCCTCCAGCACGCCCGCGTTGCCGCCCACCGTGCCGTCCCGCGAGGTCCGGGCGAGCCGGCCGTGCTCGTCCATGTGGACCCGCACCAGCAGGTCCGCGGCCTCCACGGCGGCCGCGACGAGGTCCGGGCGCTCGAAGTACGCCCCGGTCTCGGCCAGCGCGGCGATCGCCAGCCCGTTCCAGGCGGCGACGACCTTGTCGTCGCGGCCGGGGCGGGGCCGTCCCTCCCGGGCGGTGAACAGCCGCCCGCGCACCGAGGCGATGCGCTCGGCGTCCGCGAACCCGGCGTCGGAGGGGAGTTGGAGCACCGACGCGCCCTCCTCGAAGGTGCCGTCCTCCGTCACCCCGAAGTGCTCGGCGGCCAGCGCCGCGTCCTCCTTGCCGAGGACCTCCTCCAGCTCCGCCGGCGTCCAGACGTAGAAGGCGCCCTCGCCGTGGCCGCCGCCCGGCTTGTCGCTGTCGGCGTCGAGCGCGGAGGCGAAGCCGCCCTCGTGGGTGCGCAGTTCGCGCAGGAGGAAGTCGGCGGTCTCCAGGGCGACCCGGCGGGCCAGGTCGGATCCGGTGGCGCGCCACAAGTGGGCGTACAGCCGGCAGAGCAGCGCGTTGTCGTAGAGCATCTTCTCGAAGTGCGGCACCACCCACCCGCGGTCCACGGCGTAGCGCGCGAAGCCACCGCCGAGCTGGTCGTAGATGCCGCCGCGGGCCATCGCCTCGCAGGTGTCCCGCACCATCTGGAGCGCGCCCTCGGAGGCGGTGCGGGCGTGGTGCCGCAGCAGGAACTCCAGGGCCATCGACGGCGGGAACTTGGGCGCCCCGCCGAACCCGCCGTACGAGGCGTCGTAGTCCCGGGTGAGCCCCAGCAGCGCCGCGGCGAGCTGCTCCTCCCCCGGGGCGGCCGTGCCGGCGGGGGCGAGAGACCGTCCGCCCAGGTCCTTCACGATGCTCGCCGCGACCGCCCCGACCTCGTCGCGCCGCTCGCGCCAGGCCGCCTCGACGCCCTCCAGCACCTGGCGGAAGGAGGGCATGCCGTGCCGCGGGGCGGGCGGGAAGTAGGTGCCGAAGTAGAAGGGTTCGCCCTGCGGCGTCAGGAAGACCGTCATCGGCCAGCCGCCCTGCCCGGTCGCGGCCTGCACGGCCTCCATGTAGACGGCGTCGACGTCGGGGCGTTCCTCGCGGTCGACCTTCACCGGCACGAAGTGCTCGTTGAGGTACGCCGCGGTGGCCTCGTCCTCGAAGGACTCCCTGGCCATGACGTGGCACCAGTGGCAGCTGCTGTACCCGACGCTGAGCAGCACCGGCACACCGCGCTCGCGCGCCTCCGCGAAGGCCGCCTCGCCCCACGGCCACCAGTGCACCGGGTTGTCCGCGTGCTGCAGCAGGTAGGGGGACGTGGATCCGCTCAGTCGATTGGCCATGCCCCCAGCCTCACACATCGCCCCGTCCGGCGTCCCGTACCCGCGCGGCGACGCCGGTTGCCCGCGGCAACGGACGTTGTCCGCGGCCGTTCGTGCTGATGGAATCGATCGCCGGACGGTGATGGGAGAGGGCGACATGCTGGAGACGGTGGGTCTCACGGCCGCCGAGGCCGAGGTGTACCGGCTGCTGCTCGACGCCGAGTCGGCCTCGGCCGAGGAGGTCTCCGGCCGTACCGGCCTCGGGCCCCCGGCGGTCGGGGCCCTGCTGCTCGCGCTGGAGGCCAAGGGGCTGGCGTACGCGGTGGAGGAGAGCCCCGGCGCGTACGCGGTCATCCCGCCGGAGGTGGCCCTCGTACCGCGGCTGCAGCGCCACGCGGAGGCCCTGGAGCAGGACCGGGCCGTCGTGCTCGGGCTGGTGGAGACCTACCGCCGCAGCGCGCGCTCCTGGGGGGCCGGGGAGGCGATCGAGGTCATCAGCGGCGCGGCCGCGCTGCGGCAGCGTCTGCGGCAGCTCCAGGACGGCGTCCGCCACGAGATGCTGTGGTTCTGCAAGGCCCGCCACGTGGCGATGCCCGCGGGGAGCAACCGGGAGGAGTACGACGCGCTGGGGCGGGGCGTGCTGTACCGGGTCCTGTACGAGCAGGCCTACTTCGACGACCCCGGCGCGGTGGACCACGTCGTCAGGGGGGTGCGCGCGGGCGAGGTCGCCCGGGCGGTGCCCCGGCTGCCCCTGCGGATGGCGGTGGCCGACCGGTCGCTGGCCGTCCTTCCGCTCTCCTCCGCCGGCACGCCGGCCGGTCCCCGGCAGCTGAAGACGGCGCTGGTGCGCGAGAGCAGCCTGCTGGAGGCGCTGATCGACCTGTTCCAGCACTACTGGGAGGTCGCCGCCCCGCTGCGGGTGACCGAGGAGGGGCAGATCGGGGGCGCGGCCCCGGCGGATCCCGCGGCTCCGGTCGCGGAGGACCGGCACCTGCTGTCCCTGATGGTCGCCGGGATGACCGACGAGGCGATAGCCGGGCAGCTCCGCGTCAGCAAGCGCACGGTCCAGCGGCGCATCCAGGGGCTGATGAACCTCGCGGGCGTCGCCACCCGCATGCAGCTGGGCTGGCACGCGGCGCGCCGCAACTGGCTCTGAGCGGAAGGCGGTCGGGGCCCGCCGGACGGATCCGGCGGGCCCCGCCATGCCGTTCGGCGGCTACTTGAGCAGGTAGGCCTTGATCACGGTCTCCCGGAAGGAGTTGCCCGCCGCGTCCTTGACGTGGGTGCGCAGGCTGACCGAGCCGCCCGAGAAGCGGCGCGGATGGTCCACGGTCACGGTGCGCTTCACCCCGGAGCCCTTGACCTTGGCCGGGTGCCAGGTCCTGCCCTCGTCGTAGGAGACCTCGGTGGTGAAGGTGCGGACGGGCGACTCGGCGGCGCCGACCGGACGCTGGACCAGGACCGGGATGTCGAAGCGGTGTCCTGCCTCGGCCCGGTTCCACTCGTCCAGCTCGGGCGACATGCGCACGGCCATCAGCGGCAGTGCCTGCCGAGTCGCCGTCGTCTGCGACCGGAACCGCCACTCGGACTTCAGGCGCGTGGAGATGGTGCTGGGGACGAGGTCGCGCTCCTGCTCGAGCGTCGCGACGTAGTCGGCGGGGGTGGCGTCGGCCGGCACCGTGGCGAAGCCCCGGTTCGTCGAGACGACCTCGCCGTTGCGCCGCAGCTCCCACTCGGGCCGGCTGCTGGACGTCGTTGCGGCCACCACGTCCAGGTTCCCGTTGGCGGCGTCCTGGATCGCGAACGTCATGGCGTCGCCCTCGCGGGAGGTGATCAGCCACTCGGGCGAGAAGCCCGAGGCCTGGACGCCCTGGTTCCAGCGCTCCTCGAAGGTTCCGGCCCGGTAGCTGTGCAGACGGCTGAGGAAGCTCTGCCCGTGGGCGTCCGGGTCGGTGAAGAAGTTCTGCTCGAAGACGCTCTGCCAGCGCAAGTCCGGGGAGGGCGAGAAGTAGTCGACGCGCCGGTGCGGGAGCGGGAGCCCGTCCATCCCGTGGACCCAGCGGAGCTTGCCGAGGTTCAGCCACACGCTGCGGTACGCGGTGGTGTCCGGCGCGGTCGCGGCGAGGGTGGAGCGCACCGTGGCCAACTCCGACGTGCGGGGGCGGTAGCCGGGGTCGGCCGGAATCTCCCCGCGCACCGGCCAGGTGAGGTAGTAGACCGAGGAGGGATTCCCGTCGGCCGCCGCGGGCTCCGTCCAGATGGTGCTGACCAGGTAGGTGAACGCCGAGTCCTTGGATCGCGTCGTCGGGACGGCGTACACGTTCTCGATGCGGTCGCCGCCGACCGCGTCGTTCACGGGGACGGAGAACAGGTTGCCGTCCAGGCCCATGGTGCCGACCTCGGCGTACGTGATGCGGGCCGAACGGCTCGGGGCGGACACCGCGACGGGCTTCGCCTTCCGGGCGTCGATGGCGACGTCCCGGTCGGCGCCCATCACGATCTTCGGCGCGCCGACCACGGTGGCCTCGGTGTACTCCGCGTCGAAGAGGAGACCGTTCACGGAGTAGGTCCTGCCGTCGCGCGGCACCCTCAGTTCGGTGCCGGACCTGCCGTGCAGCTCCACCTCGCGGACCTCGCCGTCGGCCGAGGTGACGAGCAGGTAGGCGTGGGCCGGGGCCTTGCCCGCACGGTCCTTCACCGCGAGCCGCAGGCTGTGCGAGGGCCGCTCGACGTCCATGCCGACCGGGACGCGCACAGAGACGGCCCGGTCTGCGCTCGACGCGATGACCACGCCGCTGTACGCCGCGTACGTCGTGGCGGCCTCCGGGGACGCCGTGACGGTGACGTCCGCGGTGCCGTGGGCGGGCACGGTGACCTGGTCGGCGCCGAGCCGGAACAGGCTCTGCGGCGCGGGCTTGCCCGCGTCGTGGGAGACGTTGAGCGACAGGCCGAGGGTGACCGGCGCGCTGCCCGGGTTGCGATAGGTGATCGTCTTCTGCACCGGCGGCCGCGGGCCGTCGTTCCAGCGGATCTGCCCGAAGTCCACTGCGGTGGTCCCGGCGGTGACCTGCTGGCCGACCGCACGGGCGACGTCGACCCGGCCCGCGCCCTGGAAGTAGGCGCCGCGCTCCTTGCCGGGCGCCGTCGACTGCATCAGCTGGCGCTTGACCTGCTCCGGCGTCCAGTCGGGGTGCTGCTGGAAGACGATGGCGGCGGCTCCGGCGACGTGCGGGGTGGCCATCGAGGTGCCGTCCATCGCGGTGTAGCCGTCCTCGGCGGTCGTACCGCCCGCCCGTGCGGCGACGACGCCGACGCCGGGGGCGACGAGGTCGGGCTTGAGGCCGAAGTCGCCCACCCGCGGGCCGATCGAGCTGAAGTGGGCGAGCTCGTCGTCGAGGTCGGTGGCGCCGACGGCCAGCGCGCGGTCGGCGGAGGCGGGGGAACCGACCTTGCCGGGACCGCTGTTGCCGGCCGCGGCCACGACCAGGACGCCGTGGTCGCGGGTGACGCTCTCGACCATGGCCTCGAGGGCGTCGGTCTCCGGGGTGTCGGTGTCGCCCAGGCTGAGGCTGATCACCTTGGCGCCGCGCTGGGCGGCCCAGGCCATGCCCTCGATGATGTCGGAGTTGTCGCAGTAGCCGCCCGCGTCGCAGACCTTGCCGGACAGGATCCGCGCACCGGGCGCGACACCTTTGAACCGGCCGTCGGAGGCCGCGCCGGAACCGGCGACGGTCGAGGTGACGTGGGTGCCGTGGCCGTTGCCGTCGTCGGTGCCGGCCTCGGCGGTGAAGTTGGCGGACTCCTCGATGAGGCCGCCCAGGTCCGGGTGGTTCGGGTCGTACCCGGTGTCGAGCACCGCGACCTTGACGCCCTCGCCCTTCCAGCCCTTCGCCCAGGCCTGGGGCGCTCCGATGTGCGGCACCGTCCGGTCGAGCTGCACCTTGGCGCGGCCGTCGAGCCAGACCCGCCGGATGCCCGCGCCGAAGGACGCGGTGCCCACCCGGGCGGGGGCGATGTCCTTCCAGAACCCGGCGGCGTCACCGCGGTCCTGGCCGAGGGTCGCGAAGGAGGTCCCGGGGATGGCGCGCACCCCGTCGCCGCCGGCCGCGGTGAGCCGGCGCTCGGCGGTGGCGGCGTCGCCCGCGTACTCGACGATGAGCGGCAGCCTCGACCGCTCGGCGTACTTCCCCCTGGCCAGGGCCGAGACGTTGAACAGCGCCTTGTCGAGGCGGTCCGCCGCGAGCAGGGGCAGCGCGTCGGCGGGTATGACCGACCAGTCGCCGCCGTTCTGGCGCTTGACGAAGGTGATGTGCTCCCGGCCCGCGGCCGGTTGGACCGAGACGCTGTGCCCGCCCGACGGGGCCGTCTCCAGCGTGACGCGGTCGCCGGTGATCAGGGTGATCTGGTGCCGGGCGGATCCGGTGGACCCGGCCGCCTCGCCCTGCACGGCCGTGTCGGCCCGCTCGGTGCCCTGGGCCGCGCCGGGGGTGGCGGTCAGACCCGCCAGCAGCGCTGCGAGGGCGGCGGCCGCCACATACTGCGGCCGGGGGGTTCCGACCCTCGGCCGCCACCTGTTGTTCATCTGTCTCATGGAGCGACAGCGTGGCCCGGCCACCGGCGCCGGTCAGCACTTTCCGGTGTCGGTCACAGGACAAGTCACCTTTGCGCCACGGCGCCTGAGCCGCCGGAAACCGGTACGGCGGTCGGGTCCGCGGACCCCGGACCCGGCCGTCAGGGCACTTCCGGGCGGGTCCGGCCGCGCACGCGGTGTCGCGATGTGGCGCGTTCGGCAGGACACTTGGGGGCGGGCGGCTACCGAGGGGGCCAGTGGTGACGAAGCAGACGCCGCAACGGCGTACGCAACTGAGCACGTCCGACCGCGCCGAGGTGTTACGGCTGCTGGAACGCGCCGTCGCCGGTGAGCCGCGGGGCGGCCGCTCCGGCGAGACCGAGGAGGCGCTGCGGCAGGCACGGGCGGCGGTCGACGAGTTGGCGGCCGAGGCGGCCGCCGAGTACGCCGCGTACACCGCCGCGCTGGCGGCGGAACGCGCGGGCCGCCGGTCGTCGCTGGTCACCCCGGCGCTGGTGACCGCGGTCGCCACCGTCGCGGCGTGCGTGGCGGACCTCGGCTGGGGCACCCCGACGTCCACGGCGCTGGGCGTGGGCGGCGTGGTGGCGCTCGCCGGGGCGGCCGTGACGGCCGCGCTGGCGACGGGCGGCGGCGGCTCGCGGCCGCAGGACCTGCGGCAGGCCTGGCTGGAGGCCGTGGAGCAGCGCGGCGTACGGCCGTTCCTGGAACGCAGGCGCGCCGCACCGGCCCCCGCGAAGGTGCCGGCGCAGCGCCGCACCGACCGCAGCGCCGCCGCGCGGGGGCGCAGCGTCCTGGAGCAGTCCTTCGCCCAGTTGCCCGCCATCGAGGGGCCGTTCGCCGGCCGCCGGGACCCGCTGCGGCAGATCGCCCAGTGGGTGCACCAGGCGCGGGTCTCCCCCGCCTCGGAGCCCGTCGTGGTCGTCCTGCACGGCCAGGCCGGTTCGGGGCGCACCACGCTCGCGGTGCGCGCCGCCCAGCAGCTCAGGGACCAGTTCCGCGGCGCCTGCGTCGTCGACCTGCGCGGCGCCGCGCCCGGGGAGCGCCCGCTGCCCGTACGGGACGCGCTGCTGCACCTGCTCAACCGGCTCGGCGCGCCCCGCGAACAGCTCCTGTTCCGCGAGCGCACCTCCCAGGAGCAGCATCTGCGGCGCCTGGCCGACCAGTACCAGAAGCACCTCACCGACGTGCCCGTCGTCATC
The DNA here is from genome assembly GCF_900188405.1 of Actinacidiphila glaucinigra. GTDB lineage: Bacteria > Actinomycetota > Actinomycetes > Streptomycetales > Streptomycetaceae > Actinacidiphila > Actinacidiphila glaucinigra. Next base: position 330,413 of record NZ_FZOF01000006.1, read on the forward strand.
GTCCTCGACGATGCCGCCGGGCCAGAGCAGGTCCGCGCCCTGGTCCCGGAACGCTCCGACAGCCTCGTCCTCGTCACGTCGGCGGAACCGCTCGACCTCGACGTACCGGCGGCCCGCGTCTACGCGCTGCCGGTGGACCCGCTCGGAGCGGAGGCCTCGCTGGAGCTGCTGGCCGGGCTCACGCCCGGAGCCGTCGCCGCGGACGACGCCGGTCCCGCCGACGCCGTACGGCGGCTGTGCGGCGGCCTGCCGCTCGCGCTGCGCATCGCGGGCAGTTCGCTGCCCGACCGGGGCGCGGAGCAGCTGGCGGCCGATCTGGCGGCGTACGGGCCGGTGGGCCCGGTCGACCGGGCGCTGGCCCTGCGCTACCACGACCAGCCCGAGCCGGCCCGCCGGCTGCTGCGGCGGCTGGCGCTCGCCGGGCGGACCAGCCTCGGCGCGGCGGCCGCCGCGGCCCTGCTGGGGGCGGAGGAGCAGGAGGCGGCCCGGCGGCTGGGCGAACTGGCCGGGGCCGGTCTCATCGAGCACGTGCGCGGCAGCCGCTACCGGCTGCACGACCTCGTACGGCGCTTCGCGCACGCGCGCCTGCTCGACGAGGAGGAACCGGCCGAGCGGGCGGCCGCCCAGGAGCGGCTGATCCGCAGCTACGCCGAGCTGGCGGACGCGGTCATCCGGCTGGTCGACGGCCGGACCTCGACCCGCGCGGACCGCTTCGGCCCGCAGGGCTTCCCCTCGCTGGACCAGGCGCTGCGCTGGCTGGACGAGGAGTCGAGCTTCATCACCGCGGCGCTGCGGCACTCCGACGGCGTCGACCAGCGCGTGGTGCAGCACCTGCTCGGCGCGCTGTGCGACTACTGCCTGCTCCGCGGCGACCTGTACCGGCTGGGCGAGATCGGCGAGCTGGCCCAGGCGCACCAGCGGGAGGCGGACCAGTCGGTGCTGGTCCGCTCGGTGCAGTGGCGCACCGGCATCGCCGCGCGGCAGCTCGGCGAGCTGGACAAGGCCCGCTCCACGCTGTCGTCGGTGGTCGATCTGTACTTCGAGGCACAGCACCCGGCGGGCGCCGCCCGTGCCCTGTGCAGCCTGGGCATCACCCTGCACCAGCAGGGCAGCCTGCGGGAGGCGGAGGTCAAGCTGCGGGAGGCGCTGGAGCTGCAGTCCGGCGACGAACTGCGGGCCGACCGGGCCTGGACGCAGCACGCGCTGGCGGCGGTGCTGCGCGACGCCGGCCGGCTGGCGGAGGCGCACGCGCTGCTGACCGAGTCGCTGACGCTGCACCGGGAGGGCGAGAGCGTGCACGGCGAGGCCTGGGCGCACCTGCAACTGGGCCAGCTGCTGCTGCGGCTCGGCGACGCCGAGCGCGGCGAGACGGAGCTGCGCACCGCGGGCGAGTGCTACGCCGCGACCCGCGACCCCCGCGGCGAGGCCTGGACCGCCACCCAGCTCGGCCGGGCCCGTCTGCTGCGCGGGGACGCCGGCGCCGCCCAGCACCTGCTGCGCGACGCCCTGGCCCGCCACCGCGCGAACGAGGACGCCCGCGGCGAGGCGTGGTCGCTGTACTACCTCGGCCAGGCGCTGGAGGAGGGCGGTGAGCTGGACGCGGCCCTGCGGGCCCTGGAGCGCTCCCGGACCATGTTCAGCCGCATGCGGGACGTCTACGGGCTGGCCTGCGCCCGCCACCACTCCGCCCGGGTCACCCGCGACCAGCGCGCGGCCCTCACCGGCAACCTGCGCAACAGCGGCTTCGCCCGCCAGCTCCTGCAGGACGCCCGCGCCGACTTCCACCGCGTCGGGGTGCCGCACGGCGAGGGCTGGTCCTGTGTGGAGCTCGCCGTCATAGACGCCGGCAACGGCCGGGTCCCGGCGGCCCTGGAACTGGTCCGGGAGGCGGAGCGGCTCTTCGCCGGCATGGACGACCGGCGCGGCCTGGCGTGGGCGCGGTTCCTGCAGTGCACGCTGCTGCCGCTGCTCTCGCGCGAGGGCGCCGCCGAGGCCCGTGAGCGGCTCGCCCGGCTGACCGGCGACGTGCACGAGGGGCGCGACCTCGACCTGCAGGAGTACGCGGAGGCCTACGCCCTGCTGCTGGAGCGCGGTGTGGAGCCGGGCACGCCGTGGGAGGCCTGGCGGCTGGGCATGGTGCCGTCACGGGGCGCCCGCATGGTGATGGCCGTGCCGGTGGACCGGGCGGTGGAGGGCTGAGGGCCCGGCCCAGCGTGTCACCGGCCGCGCGGCGTCCCACGGGCGACAATCGCGACGGGGACCGACCGCGAGAGGACGAACCATGGACCGGCTGCCCGCTGAGCTCCAGCCCATCCGCGACCGGGAGCTTGCGCTGCCGCGCGAGGCCAGCATCTACCACGAGAGCCCGGTGCGGCACACGATCACCTTCGCGTGGGAGGCACCGGACGGCGCCGACGACGGCCTCGCCGTGATCGTCTCCAGCGGCATGCTCCCCGTCCCCGCCGTCGGCGGGCACATCGCCGTGCACGACCACGACGTTCGGGTGGTCGCGGTGCGGACCTCGTACACCCGCTCCGGCGACGAGGGCGTCCCGCTGCTCTTCACACGGGTCACGGTCGCCGCGTCGCGGTGAGCGCGCCGCCGCACCCCCTCCCGGGCGGGAGGGGGTGCGGCGGTGTGCCCGTCCTCAGCCCTTGCGGCTGCCCGGGCCCTCGGAGCCGGAGGCGGCGGAGGCGGCTTCGGCCCGCTCCGGCCGCGTCTCCGACCGCTCCGTGGGCTGCGGCTGCTCCTCGAAGTCGATCTTCTTGAACTGCTTGTTCATGTTCTTCATCAGCCACCACAGGGAGAAGCCGATGAGGGCGAAGATGACGAAGCCGAGGAGACCGGGCGTCACCTTGTTCTCGTCCAGGTCCTTGGCGGCCAGGGGGACGAGCTGGGCTGCGGCCGTGCCGAATGTCGCGTTCACGCGCTCAATTCTCCCGGATGCCCGCGAAGAGGTCGTCCTCGGGGAGGGAGGTGTCCACCCGGGACTGCGCGAGCTCGTAGTCCTCGGTGGGCCAGACCTCCTTCTGGAGCTCCATCGGGACGTGGAACCAGGAGCCGTCGGGGTCGATCTGGGTGGCGTGCGCGAGCAGCGCCTTGTCCCGGATCTCGAAGAAGTCCGCGCACGGCACGTGGGTGGTGATGTTGCGCTCCGGCCGGTCGGCGGTCTGCCAGCGCTCCAGCCACTCGCCGTAGGGGGACTCCAGCCCGCGGGCGAGCAGCGCCTCGTGCAGGGCGACGGTCCGCTGCCGGTTGAAGCCCTGGTTGTAGTAGAGCTTCAGCGGCGTCCACGGCTCGCCGGCCTCGGGGTAGCGCTCCGGGTCGCCCGCGGCGTCGAAGGCGACCACCGAGATCTTGTAGGTCATGATGTGGTCGGGGTGCGGGTAGCCGCCGTTCTCGTCGTACGTGGTGATCACGTGCGGGCGGAACTCGCGGATGAGCTTCACCAGGGTGCCCGCGGCCTCGTCGACGTCCTGGAGGGCGAAGCAGCCCTCGGGCAGCGGGGGCAGCGGGTCGCCCTCGGGGAGCCCGGAGTCGACGTAGCCGAGCCAGGACTGCCGGACGCCGAGGATCTCGCGCGCCTCGTCCATCTCCTTGGCGCGGACCTCGTGGATGTGCTCCTCGATGTACTTGTCGCCCTGCAGTTTGGGGTTGAGCACGGAACCGCGCTCGCCACCGGTGCAGGTGGCGACCAGGACGTCGACGCCCTCGGAGACGTACCTGGCCATGGTGGCCGCGCCCTTGCTGGACTCGTCGTCGGGGTGTGCGTGCACGGCCATCAGTCGCAGCTGCTCGGTCAAGGTCGGTCCTCAGTCATGGGTCGTAAGTAGCGGCTTCTATAGTGACCGAAGCGAGGGGCTGTTTGATTCCAAGGCGGGATTCCCCGGGCCCCGGGAGGACTGGATGATGAGCGCGGAGCGCGACGGACTGCCCGAGGGACGGTACGGGCGGGGTGCCGGCGCCGACGCGCGCGCGGACCGCAGGCTGCGGCTGGTCGGCTCGGTGCTCGGTGTCGTCCTGCTGCTGTTCGTCGGCTGGATCGGCTGGGACAAGCTCACCGGCAGCGAGGTCAGCGCCGAGATGATCAAGTTCAAGGTCATCACCGACCAGGAGGTCCAGGCCCACATCGAGGTGCGCAAGGACGCCGGGGTCACGGCGGTGTGCACCCTGCGTTCGCTCGCCGAGGACCACGGCGAGGTCGGCCGTAAGGACGTTCGCCTCAATCAGCACACCAGTCGCATCGACACCGTCGTCAGCATTCGCACCACGAGTCGCGGCACTTCCGTGGAACTGGTCGGCTGCCAACCCGCCGACTGATCCGACCTGCCCGGCCATTCGCCCCGTGACCTGGGTCTATGGGGTCCTGATGATTTCCCTCTCGCCCTTTGTCGGGGGGAATTGTTACGCTCGTGGTTTCGCCCTCCCGCGAAGACGCATCTTTCTGGGTAGGGCGTTCATTTGTAAGCAAGCGAGTTCGAGTACCGACGAGGAGCACCTGTGACCCAGACCAGCGAGAACGTCACCTGGCTGACCCAGGAGGCGTACGACCAGCTCAAGGCCGAGCTGGAGCATCTGTCGGGTCCCGCACGCGCCGAGATCGTCGCCAAGATCGAGGAAGCCCGCCAGGAAGGCGATCTCAAGGAGAACGCCGGCTACCACGCGGCGCGCGAGGACCAGGGCAAGCTGGAGCTCCGGATCCGCCAGCTGACGCAGCTCCTGCAGCACGCCAAGGTGGGCGAGGCCCCGGCGGACAACGGCGTGGTGGCGCCCGGCATGGTCGTGACGATCGCCTTCGACGGCGACCCGGACGACACCCTGAAGTTCCTGCTCGGCTCGCGTGAGTACGTCTCCTCCGAGCTGGAGACCTACTCCCCGCAGTCCCCGCTCGGCGCGGGTGTGAACGGCAAGAAGATCGGCGAGGACGCTTCGTACGAGCTCCCCAACGGCCGGAAGGCCTCGGTGAGGATCCTCGACGCCAAGCCGCACAGCGGCTGACGCCGCCCCCTGAACGCGAACGAGCCCCCGGCCTCACGGCCGGGGGCTCGTCGCGTGCCGCGGGCGTGCGCCCGCGGGCCGGGGATCAGGCGGTCGCCGAGCGGTACTTGCGCACCGCGAGGGTGCGGAAGACCAGGATGATCACGATCGACCACAGCACCGAGGCGAGCGCCGGGTGCTGCATCGGCCAGACGTCCGGCGTCTGGTAGCCGGGCGGGAGGTTGCCGAACAGCTCCCGGCAGGCCAGCACGGTGGCGCTGAACGGGTTCCACTCGGCGATGTGCCGCAGCCAGGGGGTCATCTGGTTGGAGTCCACGAAGGCGTTCGAGATGAACGTCAGCGGGAACAGCCAGATCAGACCGCCCGAGGTGGCCGCCTCAGGGGTACGGACGGACAGGCCGATCAGGGCGCCGATCCAGGAGAAGGCGTAGCCGAGCAGGAGCAGCAGGCCGAACGCCGCGAGCGCCTTGGGCAGGCCCTCGTGGACGCGCCAGCCGACGAGCACGGCGACGATCGCGAGCACCACGACCGTGAGGGCCGTCTGCACCAGGTCCGCCAGCGTGCGGCCGGTGAGCACCGCGCCGCGGGCCATGGGCAGCGACCGGAAGCGGTCGATGAGGCCCTTGTGCATGTCGTCCGCGATGCCCGCGCCGGCGCCCGCGGTGGCGAAGGTCACGGTCTGGGCGAAGATGCCCGCCATCAGGAACTCGCGGTAGAGCGCGGGGCTGGTGGAGCCGCCGACGTTCATGGAGCCGCCGAAGACGTAGCTGAACAGCACCACGAACATGATCGGCTGCACGAGGCCGAAGATCACGACCTCGGGGATGCGCAGCATGCGGATCAGATTGCGCCGGGCGACCACCAGCGAGTCGCGTACGGACTGCACGATCGGGTTGGAGGTGCGCGGCGCGCTGGTGGAGACCGCGTCGGTCACCGTGGTCACTGGGACTCCTCTTCCTTCTCCTCGGCGGCGTGGCCGGTGAGGGACATGAACACGTCGTCGAGCGTGGGCCGGCGCAGACCGATGTCGTCGATCTCGATGCCGCGGGTGTCGAGCTCGCGGATGACCTCGGCGAGCAGCTTGGCGCCGCCCGAGACGGGGACGGTGATCCGCCGGGTGTGGTTGTCCACGGCGGTCTCGCCCTTGCCGAAGCCGCCCAGCACCTCGGTGGCGGTCACCAGGTGGTCGCGGTCGTGGACGACGACCTCGACGCGCTCGCCGCCGGTACGGGCCTTCAGCTCGTCCGAGGTGCCGCGGGCGATGACCTTGCCGTGGTCGATCACGCAGATGTCGTGGGCGAGGTGGTCGGCCTCCTCCAGGTACTGCGTGGTGAGCAGCAGCGTGGTGCCGCCGGCGACCAGGTCCTGGATGACCTCCCACAGCGCGAGGCGGTTGCGGGGGTCGAGGCCGGTGGTCGGCTCGTCCATGAACATCACCGGCGGCCTGACGACCAGCGCGGCGGCCAGGTCGAGCCGGCGCCGCATGCCGCCGGAGTAGGTCTTGGCCGTGCGGTCGGCGGCCTCGGCGAGGTTGAAGCGCTCGAGCAGCTCCGCCGCACGGGCCTTCGCGTCCCGGGCGCTCATCTGGTAGAGCTGGCCGACCATCTGCAGGTTCTCGCGGCCGGTGAGGTACTCGTCGACCGCCGCGAACTGGCCGGACAGGCCGATCTGCCGGCGCACCTCGTTGGGGTGCTTCAGCACGTCTATGCCGGCCACGACCGCCTTGCCGCTGTCGGGCTGCAGCAGGGTGGTCAGGACGCGCACGGCGGTCGTCTTCCCGGCCCCGTTGGGGCCGAGGAGGCCCAGGACGGTCCCCTCAGGGACGTCGAGGTCCACTCCGTCCAGTGCCCGTACGTCGCCGAAGGTCTTCACCAGACCTTCGGCATGGATGGCGCCTGGCATGCGATGTCTCCGATTCGGGGCTTGGGGTGCATGGGGACTGTGGGGTGCGGCACACGGCCACGCCGCAGCGCACCACGATGTGTCGCGAGCATCCCAGACGCGATATATCGCGTCAAGCGGATTTATTCGCGCCCGCCCTCACGCGCCGTCCCGCGTCCACGACACCCGACTCCACCATGCCGCACGCCACTGACAATCCGGCCGGAACGGCCTCAGAGCAGCACGTACCCCGCCGTCCGCAGCGCCTCCGCCACGGCCGCCCGGTGCTCGGGGCCGCGGGTCTCCAGGTGCAGCTCCACCTCGGCCTCCGTCAGCCCCAACCGAGGATCCGTGCGGACGTGCGCGATGTCCAGCACGTTTGCGTCACTCGCGGAAAGGATCTCCAGCAGTGCCGCCAGGGCCCCCGGCCGGTCCGTGAGCCGCAGCCGGAAGGACATGTAGCGCCCGGCGGCCGCCATGCCGTGCCGCAGGGTGCGCTCCATCAGCAGCGGGTCGATGTTGCCGCCGGACAGCACGGCCACCACCGGCCCGTCGAAGGACTCCGGCCGCGACAGCAGCGCCGCCACCGGGCTCGCCCCGGCCGGCTCGACCACCAGCTTCGCCCGCTCCAGGCACAGCAGCAGCGCGGCGGACAGCTCGTCCTCGGTGACCGTGCGCACCTCGTCCACCAGATCGCGGACGATGGAGAACGGCACCTCCCCCGGGCAGCCCACCTTGATCCCGTCCGCCATGGTCGCCACCGAGCCCAGCGCCACCGGCCGCCCCGCCGCCAGCGACGGCGGGTACGCGGCCGCGCCCGCCGCCTGCACCCCGACGACCCGCACCTCCGGACGCACCGACTTCACCGCCACCGCCACACCGGCCGCGAGCCCGCCGCCGCCCATCCCCACGACGATCGTGCGCACCTCCGGGCACTGGTCCAGGATCTCCAGACCCACCGTGCCCTGCCCGGCGACGATGTCCGCGTGGTCGAAGGGGTGGATGAAGACCGCGCCCGTCTCCCGGGCGTACTCCTCGGCGGCGCGCAGCGTCTCGTCGAAGACGTGCCCGTGCAACCGCACCTCGGCCCCGTAGTCGCGGGTCGCCGCGACCTTCGGCAGCGGGGCGCCGGACGGCATGAAGACGGTGGAGCGCACCCCGAGCAGCGAGGCGGCCAGCGCCACGCCCTGCGCGTGGTTGCCGGCACTCGCCGCGACCACGCCCGCCGCGCGCTCCTCCTGCCGCAGACCGGCGATCCGCACATAGGCGCCGCGCACCTTGAACGAGCCCGTGCGCTGCAGGTTCTCGCACTTCAGGTGCACCGGCGTGGCCACCAGACGGGACAGCTGCCGGCTGCCCTCCATGGGCGTCACACGGGCCACGCCGGACAGCATCTTGTGCGCGCCGCGCACATCGTCGATGGTGACCGGACACGGCCGCGCGGCCACCGCCGCGCGGGTCGTGCGACGGGCCTGACTTGCGGGGCTTTCCATGGTCCCCAGTCTTGCAGCAGCGGCAGGCGCCCGGACCGACCGAGGAGTTTTCCGCGGCGGGGTCCCGGGATGACGCTCTCCGCGTACTCTTCTCCCAACCTTCGCAGGACCGACAGAACGCGAGCTTCCGGCCATGCCCATTCCCCCCTCGGAGATCACGACCGACCTCCTGGAGCGCCTGCAGCACGAGGTGGCGCTCTTCGCCCGCCGCGCGGAACAGACGCGCCTCGGTGGCGTCGGCAAGGCCCGCAACTCCATGGACCGGGCCGCGTACCTGCTGCTCCACCGCCTGGACAACGAGGGCCCGATGGGCGTGAAGGCGCTCGCGGAGGGCATGGGCATCGACTCCTCCACCGTCACACGCCAGGTCGCCCCGCTCGTCGACAGCGGACTCGTCAAGCGCACCTCCCACCCCGAGGACGGGCGGGCGGTCGTGCTCGCACTCTCCCCGCGCGGTCGTTCGCGCCTGGAGGAGGTCCGCAGCTCGCGGCAGCGACTCATGGAGGTCGTGACCGAGGACTGGACACCCGAGGAGCGCGAGTCCTTCACCGACCTCCTCGGCCGGTTCAACTCCGCGCTGGCGCAGTACCACTCGTCCGTCACACAGGGAGACGAGCAGAACTCTTGACCTGAGGTCGCCGTCTGCCGTCCCATGGCGCTGTGGGAGAGCGCCGGGAGGCAGCGGAGCGCCTGCGCGAAGCCGAGTTCGAGGCCTTCGCGGCAGGCGCGGCAGGGCGGTTGCTGCACGTCGCCGCCCTGCTCACGGGGGACAGGACCGAGGGCACCGAGCTGCTCTGCGCCGCCCTGTCGCGCACCTACGCCGACTGGTTCCGGATGCGCGGCGAGGACCCGTACGCCTTCACCCGCGCCGAGATCGTCCGCCGCTTCGCCCAGCGGCCCTGGTGGCGGCGCCCCCGCGGCGGGGTGCTCGGGACGCTCAACGTGCGCGAGCGGCTGGTGATCGTGCTGCGGCTGTACGAGGGCATCGCCGAGGAACAGGCCGCCGCGCAGCTCGGCATGCCCTCGGAACGCGTACGGACGATCACCCTGCGGGCCACCGCGGTCCTGCGCAGCCGGCCCGCGCGCAGCGGGACGGCGGCCCGGGTGCGGGAGGCCGCGTCGTGAGCCCGTACGACCGCAAGGAGGACGAGGTCCGCCGGCTGCTCGACGGGCCGCACCCCGGCGTCCCCGTGGACCTCGCCCCGCGCGCCGCGGAACGCGGCCGCCGCGTCCTGGCCCGGCGCCGCGTGCTGCACGCCGTGCTGTGGACGCTGCTCGTCGTGGGGGTCGTCGTCGCGCTCGTCCTCGCGGTGGTGTGGTGGCCGGGGGCGGAACCGCTCGACACGACCCCTGGCGGGTGGTGACCGGGTCCGGGGTACGTCGTGGTTGCGGTCCGTTGTCGTGTACGGGTGCGGGCGGCTGCGCCGGGCCGCCCGGTGGGTGTGTGCGGGTGCGTTGCGCCTGCGGCGGGGTGCCCCGGGCTGCCCGGTTGTTGGGTGCGGGTTGTTTGCGCCTGCGATCCGGGTGCCCCAGGCCGCCCGGTTGTCGTGTGCGGGTTGTTTGCGCCTGCGGCGGGCTGTCTCCCGCCCTCCCGCCCGTTTGCCCGGCGCGGTCAGTGCGGGCCTGCGCTCAGTTGTGTTGGGGTCGGGGCCGCGCCGGCGCACGTCCTCAACGCTCGCGGTTTACCCCAACATCATTCCGCGCCGGGTCCGCCGCTCGTCGTTTCCGGGCGCACCCCGCCACACCCCCTCCGGTCGTATGGGCGCATGACGGCCGGAGAGGGGTGAGAAGGCGGTCCGGGGTTGCCGCACGTGCCTTGCTGAACCTCTACCGGCTGTCAGGTGCCTCGTGGGGGAACCTGCCAGCTGATCACGGAGGCGGGCCCGAGCGCCCCGAAAGCCCCCGGTCCGATCCCTGAGCGGGTGCCGGGAGTCCTCTCAGCGGTCCGTTGCTGCGGGAGTCGTACTTGTCGGTGCGGGGGGACTGAACCTCGTTGCAGGGTCGGCCTCGGCGCTCGTCGCGACGCAGGCAAGCCCAGCAGGCCACCAACTGCCCGCAGGAGGTGCCCCCGGCCACCGGTGCGTGCACCCTTGCTCGGCCTGCGGCCGGGGGACCCCCCGCTGGGGCAGTTCCCAGCGGTGCGGGGAGGGGCGCCCCCCATCACCCCCCTCCGGCCGTCATGCGCTCACACGACGGGAGGGGGTGTGGCGGGGTGCGCCCGGAAGCGACGAGCGGTGATACCGGTACCGAACGATGTCCGGGTAAACCGCGAGCGCTGAGGACGTGCGCCGGCGCGGCCCCGACCCCAACCCAACGTGCGGGACCCGCACTGACCGCGCCGGGCAATCGGGCGGGAGGGCGGGGACAGCCCGCCGCAGGCGCAAACAACCCGCACACAACATCCGGGCCGCAACCACGACGCACACGGGGAACCGGGCGCTACGCGCCAAGCGCCTGGCGGAGGTCCTCCAAAAGGTCGTCGACGGACTCAATGCCCACCGACAGCCGCACCAGATCGGCCGGCACCTCGAGCGCGGAGCCCGCGACCGAGGCATGCGTCATGCGGCCCGGGTGCTCGATGAGGGACTCGACGCCGCCCAGGGACTCGCCCAGCGTGAACAGCCGCGCCCGGTTGCAGACCTCGACGGCCGCCTCCTCGCCGCCCGCGACGCGGAAGGAGACCATGCCGCCGAACCGCTTCATCTGCTTGGCCGCGATGTCGTGCCCCGCGTGCTCGGGCAGCCCCGGGTAGAAGACCTGGGTGACCTTCGGGTGCAGCGACAGCAATTCCGCGACCCGGGCCGCGTTGTCGCTGTGCCGGTCCATGCGGACCGCGAGCGTCTTGATGCCCCGCATCACCAGCCACGCGTCGAAGGGGCCGGCGACGGCGCCCATCGCGTTCTGGTGGTACGCCAGTTCCTCGCCGAGGCCCGCTTCGGCAGCGACCAGCGCGCCGCCGACGACGTCCGAGTGCCCGCCCATGTACTTGGTGGTGGAGTGCACGACGACGTCGGCGCCCAGCGCCAGCGGCTGCTGCAGGTAGGGGCTGGCGAAGGTGTTGTCCACGACGAGCCGCGCGTCCGCGCCGCGCGCGATGTCCGCGAGGGCCGCGATGTCGGTGATCCCGAGCAGCGGGTTGCTGGGCGTCTCGACCCAGATCATCCGGGTCTCGGGCCGCAGCGCGGCCCGGACGGCCGCCGGGTCGGAGGTGTCGGCGACCGACCACCGCACGCCCCAGCGCTCGACGACCTTCGCGAAGAGCCGGAAGGTGCCGCCGTAGGCGTCGTTGGGGATGACGACGTGGTCGCCGGGCTTCAGGACCGTGCGCAGCAGGCAGTCCTCGGCGGCCAGGCCGGACGCGAACGCCAGGCCGCGGCGGCCGCCCTCGAGCGCCGCGAGGTTCTCCTCCAGCGCGGTGCGGGTCGGGTTGGCGGAGCGGCTGTACTCGTAGCCGCCGCGCAGGCCGCCGACCCCGTCCTGCTTGTACGTGGAAACCTGGTAGATCGGCGTGACCACGGCCCCGGTCTGGGCGTCGGCCGGCTGACCCGCGTGGATCGCGAGGGTCTCGAAGTTCTGGTGCTGCTGCTCGCTCATACCGCCGAGCGTAGTGCGCGCCGCGGGCCGGGACGTGCCTGCCGGGCCCGCGTAGGCTTGTCCATCATGGAATTCCTGTGGGTGCTGTACGGCGTTCTGCTGATCTCCGCGATCGTGCTGGTGCCCCGCATGCTGCGCGGTCGCGGCGTGCGGGCCGTCGCCGCGGTCGATCCCGCCCGGTACGGCTTCGTGCCCCGGGAGGAGATCGACATCCGGCTGCCGGGGCCCGACGAGGAGCTGACGCAGGCGCTGACCGTGACCCAGCGCACGCAGGACTGGCGCGCGGTCGCCGCCCTCCTCAAGGGCACCCCGGCCGAGGGCGAGCTCCGCTGGCAGCGGGTGCAGACCCTGGCGGGCGCCGCGGCGGTCGAGCTGGCCCAGTCCCCCGGCACGGGCGGCGCGTGGCTGCGCACCTGGCGGGTCGAGGACGCCAAGGACGCCGGCGGGGCGGCCGTCCACGCGGCGTTCCTGGTGCAGCGGGCCCGGCGCGAGCCGGCCGGCTCCCCGGACGTGCGGATGATCCTGGAGGAGGCCCGCACGGTCGCCGACGAGGCCGCGCTGCTCGCGCCGGGCGACCCCGTGCCGTACATCGTGGCGCTCGCCGCCGACGGGGACTTCGCCGCCGCCTGGGAGAAGATCACCGCCCGCGCCCCGCACCACATGGGCGCCCACCTGACGGCCCTCGCCCGGCTCCCGGAGGACGCCGCACGCGACTTCGCCGAGCGGGCGGCCTCCTCCGCACCCGAGGGAAGCCTGCTGCCGGCGCTGCCGCTCTTCGAGGTCTTCGCGCATCTGCCGGACGTCATCCTGGTGCGCAGCTTCTACGAGAGCGAGGTCGTCTCCCGCGCCATCGGCGGCGCCCTCTACGCCACCGAGCACGCCTCCCCCTCCGACTCGGTGCTGCCCGTGGTGCGGCACCTGCTGGCGGCGTTCCTGCTGCGCGCGGAGCGCTTCACGGAGGCGGTCGAGCAGTTCCGCGCCGTCGACGGCTACGCGGGCGCGGCCCCGTGGGCGTACGACGCCGACCCCGCCGCCTCGTACACCGCACACCGGGCGCAGGCGCTCGCGGGGCTGGAGTGGGACTCCGTGCGGGGGCGCGCCCGTTGACGCCGCGCCTGCCCTCCCGTGAGGAGGCGATACCGGGCCGGCCCGCACCCCTGTACTCGGTGCCCGTCCGGCACACCGTGCTCGGCCGGCCCCTCACCGGCCCCTACCCGGCCGACCTGGAGGTCGCCGACTTCGCACTGGGCTGCTTCTGGGGCGCCGAGCGGGTCTTCTGGCGGACGCCGGGCGTGTGGACGACGCTGGTCGGCTACGAGGGCGGGTACACGGAGAACCCGACGTACGAGGAGGTCTGCAGCGGCCTCACCGGCCACGCCGAGGCCGTGCGCGTCGTCTTCGACCCGGCGCTGATCACGTACGCGGAACTGCTGAAGGTGTTCTGGGAGGCCCACGACCCCACCCAGGGCCACCGCCAGGGCAACGACATCGGCACGCAGTACCGCTCCGCGGTCTACACCCACTCCCCCGAGCAGCACGCCACCGCCCTCGCCTCCCGCGAGGCCTACCAGTCCGCCCTGCGCGCCACCGGCCACGGCACCATCACCACGGCGGTCGTCCCCGCGGGCCCCTTCCACCCCGCCGAGGCGTACCACCAGCAGTACCTGGACAAGAACCCCGGCGGCTACTGCGGCATCGAGGGCACGGGCGTCTCCTGCCCGGTCGGCATCCCGAAGCCCGATGCCTGACCCCCTCCCGCAGGCCGCGACGGCGACGCTGAACGCGCTGCTCGCCGGTCCCGATCCGGTGCGCAGCGCCCTGCGCGCCCAGATACCCCACGCTCGAGTGACGGGCCGGTGCGGTGGAACCCGGCTGCAGACGCCTGGTACGCCGTACCGGACGATGCCGGGGTGACGGCGTTCACCGACGGTGGCCATCTCTCACGTCTGGAGATCCACTCGGCATCCGAGCCGGTCACCGCGTGGCCGGAGCCTCACTTCCTGAAGCGCTGACGCGGCACGGCTGTTCAACGCTCCGCTCCCTTGCCGCATGGGATCCGTGCGGGGGGCCGGGAAAATTCGATTGCCTCCGGCAGGCCGATACGCGCTAATACGGCGCATGGCCGATATCCAGGGGACGTACGACGAGCTGTTCTCCGCGGTGCCGAACGCGCTGGCGGGGCTGCTGGACGAGGGGGACGCGGGCGGTTCCGTCGCGGTCTTCGTGGACGGCGAGCCGGTGGTGGACGTCTGGGGCGGGTTCGCCGACGCGGGCCGGACGGTGCCGTGGGAGCGGGACACGATCACCGGGGTCTGGTCCGTCACCAAGACGATGACCGCGCTGTGCGCGCTGGTCCTGGCCGACCGCGGCGATCTCGATCCGGACGCGCCGGTCGCCCGCTACTGGCCGGAGTTCGCCGCGTCGGGCAAGGAGAAGGTGCTGGTGCGGCACCTGCTCTCGCACACCGCGGGCCTGCCCGACTGGGACGGGCCGATCGACGAGCTCTACGACTGGCAGGCCGCCACGGCGCGTCTGGCCGCGCCGGCCCCGCAGTGGGAACCGGGGAGTGCGGCCGGGTACCACTCGCTCACCCAGGGGTATCTCGTGGGCGAGGTCGTACGGCGCATCACCGGGCGGAGCGTGGGCGAGTTCTTCGCCGGGGAGGTGGCCGGGCCGCTGGGCGCCGACTTCCACATCGGGCTGCCGGCCGAGCACGACCACCGCGTGGCGCTCGCCGTCCCCCCGCCGTCCCGGGACGAGGACTACGCCGCGAGCGCGCCCGGGGCCGACGCGTCCTCCACGTCCGGCACCGCCGTGCGGCTACGGGACGGGAACAGCGTGGCCTGGCGTCGCGCGCAGATCCCCGCGGCGAGCGGCTTCGGCAACGCGCGCTCGGTCGCCCTCGTGCAGTCCGCGGTGGCCTGCGGCGGAACGGTGCGCGGGGTGCGGCTGCTGTCGCGGGCGGGCTGCGACCGGGCGCGCGAGGAGCAGTTCAGCGGTGAGGACCGCCGCCTGGGCATGCCGGTCCGCTGGGGGCTGGGCTACGGGCTGTTCGGCGACTCCCTCGGGTGGGGCGGTTGGGGCGGCTCGCTCGTCATGGCCGACCCCGAGGCCCGCATGGCGGTGGCGTACGTGACCAACCAGATGCGCGAGCCCGCGGAGGACACCCGGGGCCTGGAACTCGTGATGGCCGCCTACGACGGGCTCCCGGGACTGCGGGCGGTCGAGGGCTGACAGGCCGTCAGGCGGACGGCGCCGGGCCGCTGCTCGCGCGCACCGTGAGTTCGGGGCCGAGGAGGCGGACCTCCTCCGTCGGGCTGCCGCCCAGCTTGGCGATGACGAGTTCGACCGCGTGCCGGCCCATCTGCTGCGCGGGTATGGCGACCGAGGTGAGCTGGGGGGTGGCCTGGGTGGCCACCTGGTCGGGGCAGACGGCGACGACGGAGACGTCCTCGGGCACCGCGCGCCCCTGCTGGCGCAGGAGCGCGAGCAGGGGGACGATGGCCGACTCGTTCTGGACGACGAGCGCGGTGGTGTCCGGCCGTTCCTCGAAGATGCGGGCGAGGGTGCCCGCGGTGGACTCGTAACCGCCCTCGCAGGGGCGGTGGATGAGCCGGAGGCCGCGGGCGGCGGCGCGGGAGCGCAGACCCTGGAGGGTGCGTTCGGCGAAGCCGGTGTGGCGCTGGTAGACCGCGGCGGCCTCGCCGACGACGGCGACGGAGCGGTGGCCGAGGTCGGCGAGGTGGTCGGCGCAGAGCGCGCCGGTGGCGGCGAAGTCGAGGTCGACGCAGGTGAGTCCGGCGGTGTCGGCGGGCAGTCCGACGAGCACGGCGGGCCGGTCCCCGGCGCGCAGCAGCGGGATGCGCTCGTCCTCCAGCTCGACGTCCATGAGGATCATCGCGTCGGCGAGCCCGCTGGCCGCGACCCGGCGGACCGCGGTGGGGCCCTCCTCGCCGGTGAGCAGGAGTACGTCGTGGCCGTGCTGACGGGCCGTCGTGGCGACGGCCATCGCGATCTCCATCATGACGGGCACGTACATGTCTGTACGGAGCGGCACCATGAGGGCGATGATGTTCGAGCGGCTGCTCGCCAGCGCCCGCGCACCGGCGTGCGGGTGGTAGCCGAGTTCCTGGATGCTCCGTTCGACCCGCCGGCGCGTGCCCTCGGAGATCGACCGCTTGCCGCTCAGGACGTACGAGACGGTGCTGGCGGAGACCCCGGCGTGGCGGGCTACCTCGGCGAGTGTGGCCATCCGGATCTCGTCTCCCCCGAAAGTGTCGAAGCGCTTCGACACTGAAGCTACCGGGACCTCGATATCCCTGTCCAGACATGTGTCGAAGCGCTTCGACAAACACCGCCCGGGGACCGTCCGTCTCTTGCGCCGTCCCGCCGGGCGGGATAGGAAGCGGACCATGAATGCCACGCTCGGCGCGATGATCACCGCCGTCGTCGGTGTGCTCGGCACCCTGTTCGCGCCCGTGCTCGCCCAGCGCGGCGACGACCGGCGGCGCCTGGCGGAGGCCGCCGAGGCGGACCGGCTGCGCCGGTTCGGGGAACGGCGGACGGCGTACACGGCGATGAACCGGGCCTCGCGGCAGTTCCACACGCTGCTCAAGGACGCCCTGCACCGGATCAGGGACGGGGTCTACACCGCCGAGGAGCGGGACCTGGTCGAGGAGTCCCGCCGCGACTACCGGGACCGGTACGCCGAGGCGCAGATGATCGTCCCGGAACGCGTCCTGGCCGCCTCGCGGGACGTCAACCGGGTCCTGGCGGCGGCGGACGCCGCGGCCAAGCGCCTCGACCGCGGCCTCGCCGCGGACGGCGAGAGCGCGCGGACCGCGCTGGAGGCCCTGAGGGACGCCGAGCCGCTGCTGCGGACGATGCAGCGCCTGATGCGCGAGGACCTGGGCGTCACGGACTGAACGCCGGGCGGCCCCCGGCGACATGCGCCGGGGGCCGCGATCCGCGGGCGCAGCGCTCTCAGGCCGCGGGGGTCCGCTCGGTGACGGTGACCCGGCCCTTCTTGATGGTGGCGACCCGGGTCGCACGCCGGGCGATGGCCGAGTCGTGGGTGACCATGACGAAGGTCAGCCCGTACTCCTTCCACAGCCCGTCCAGCAGGGCGAGGATCTCGTCGCGGGTGCCCTCGTCGAGGGCTCCGGTGGGCTCGTCCGCGAGCAGCACCTTGGGGCGCTTCACCAGTGCCCGGGCGATCGCCACGCGCTGCTGCTGACCGCCCGACAACTCACCCGGCAGGTGGTGCAGTCGGTCGCCGAGGCCGACGGAGGCGAGGGCCTCGGCGGCGCGGGTACGGCGTTCGGAGGCCCTGACGCCCAGCGGGACGAGGGCGGTCTCGACGTTCTCCTGGGCGGTCAGGGTCGGGATCAGGTTGAAGCTCTGGAAGATGATGCCGATGTTCTGCGATCTGACCTTGGTCAGCCGTGCCTCGCTCAGCCGGGCCAGGTCGGTGCCGTCCAGCTCCACCGAGCCCTCGGTCGGGCGGTCCAGGCCCCCGAGCATCTGCAGCAGCGTCGACTTGCCGCCGCCGGTCGGGCCCTGGATGACGAGCTGGTCGCCGTCCTCGATCACGAGGTCGACGCCGCGCAGCGCGTCCACGGTGTCCTTGCCGCGCGAGTAGCGCTTGGTCACGCCGCTCAGCTTGTACATGAGGTGACTCCTGAAGTCCTGAAGGGAAGGGCGGGGGCCGCGCCACGCCGGGGGAAGGTGCGGAACGCGGCGGAACGCGGCCCCGGTCTCTGGGGGCGGGTGCGGGCTACTCGACGCGGCGCAGCGCGTCCGCGGGACGCAGCCGCGAGGCCCGCCAGCCGCCGAAGGTCCCGGCGACCAGGCCGCCGGCGACCGCCAGGACCACCGCCAGGACGATGGTGTTGACGCTGACCGGCGCCTGGAGGGCGATCTCGACGGCGTCACCGGCCGCGCGCCGGGCGGGACCGCCGAAGCCACCGGGGCCGCCGAGGCCGCCCGCCCCGCCGCCACCGCTCCCGCCGCCACCGACGGTGGCGTCCAGCGTGGGGCTGATCGTCGTGATGAGGTAGGCGCAGCCGAGGCCCAGGGCGATGCCCAGGGCACCGCCGATCAGACCGTTGACGACCGCCTCGCCCATGACCTGGCGGGTCACCCGGCCGCTCTTCCAGCCCAGCGCCTTGAGGGTGCCGAACTCACGCACCCGGCGGGAGACCGCGGAGGAGGTCAGCAACCCCGCGACGAGGAAGGCGGCGATCAGGACGGCGATGGACAGCCACTTGCCGACGTTGGTCGCCAGGTTCGAGGCCGTGGACAGCGAACCGGAGACGGTCGAGGCCAGGTCGGAGGAGGTGGTGACCGTCGTGCCGGAGACGTTCTTCTGGATAGCGGACTTGACGGAGCCGATCTTCTGGGAGTCGCTCGCCTGGACGTAGATCGTGGTGACCTTGTCCTTGGCGTCCGCGAGCGTCTGCGCCCGCTGGAGCGGGATGTAGACGTTGGCGGAGGAGGAGCCGCTGTCGGCGGTCGCGATGCCGATGATCTCGAACTTGGTGCCGGAGATCGTGAGCGTCTTGCCGACGGTCAGCTTCTTCTGCTTCGCGTACGCGCTGTCGAGCACGGCGACCTTGGCGTTGTCCTGCGCGCTGGTGAAGGTCTTCCCCGAGGTGATCTTCGACGAGGTCAGCGGGCCGAGGCCGGGGTGCGCGACGTCCGTGCCGAAGACGGTGAAGTTGTTGATGTCGAAGTTGGCACCGCCGCCCCGCACCGAGCCCTGCGGCTGGCCGCCGCCGCGCTGCCGGTTGCCGCCGCCCGGCGCCTGCTGGAACTCGCCGCGCTGGAACTGGCCGTTGACCTTGATGACGACCAGGCTGAGCCCGCCGACCGCGTCCTTGACCCCGCTCTGCTCGGAGACCTGGTCGACGACCGAGGACTTCAGCGACTGGAAGCCCTGCACCATGACGCGGTCGCTGCTCTGCTCCTTCTCGTCTCCGCGCGCGTCGAACTGGAAGCGCGGCCGGTCCGCGGAGGACGAGTCGGGGTCGGCGGCCTTGGTGACGGTCATGTCGGTGCCCAGGCCGTACAGCGACTCCAGCACCTTGCCCTGGGCCTGCGTCATGCCGGCCGACACCGAGTTGACGGTGATCACCAGGGCGATGCCCAGTGCGAGGCCCATCGCGATGACGAGCGCCGCTTTTCTGCGGCGTCGGAGTTCGCGCCGGAGGTATGTGAAGAACATGCGATTCCTCGCCGAGTAAGGAAAACGGGAAGCGGGAGGGAGGCGGTGCCTGTCTCTCCACTGCGGCGACCGTAGGAACGAGCCGTGATGGGAGCCTGAGCGGCCGATGAGAGCCGCATGAGAAACCCCTCCGCCGGGACCCCGCGGCCGCTGCAGTACCTTGCCCTGGACCGGCCGTACGCCCGACGGGCCGGGCCTGCCGAGGATGTGCGGAAGGCCGGGGCGGGGCCGCGGGCCGGATCAGAGGGTCGGCGCCTGACGCGGAACGTCCTGACGGGGACATCGGCGGGGCACGAGTGGCCGCACGAGGTGGGGAGACGCGCATATGACGGACGGAACGCCGTGGGGCGGCGGCGGTTGGGGCCCCGGTCACGGAACCGGCGGCGGCACGGGGGGCGGCGGCTTCGGACCTCCGCCCCCGCCGGCGCCGCCGTACCCCCCGCAGCCTCAGGCCCACCAGGGAGCGCCCTGGTACCCGCCGCACCACGGCTACCCCACTCCGCCGCCCCGCCGGCGCGGCCCGCTGCTGGCCGTGGCCGGGCTCGCCACCGCGGCCCTGGTCGCCGGCCTCCTCATATGGGCGCCCTGGGGCGGTGACGGCTCCGGCGACGGCGACGGCCCCTCGGCGACCGCGCCCAAGGACCCGGCCGCGGAGGCCGAGCGCATGCTGCGAGAGGCCGCGGAGACCATGAGCGACACCCAGGTCGTCGCCTACCGGGGCGACTTCGCCCTCGACAGCGGGGCGAGCACGCCCTTCGACCTGCAGACCACGCCCGGCGGCTGGGGCCGCGGCTCGCTGCAGGACCAGGGCGCCACGGTGCGGCTGCTCACCACCGACGACCACCGTCTGACCAAGGCCGGCAAGGCGTACTGGAAGGACCGCGGCTACGCGGGCGACCTCCTCGACCGGATCGACGGCCGCTGGATGGACTCCTCCGCCGACCTGCCCGAGATCGACGACCTGACGACCCCTCTGGACCCGGCCAACGTCTCCGACCTGCTGCGGGACGCCGCCGACCGCGGCCGCCCGGACGCCATCACGTCCTCCACCGTCTCCGGACGGCCCGTCAAGGTGCTGACCACGGCCAACGGCCGCTTCTGGATCAGCGACTCCGTCCCCCGCACCCTGCTGCGCCTCGCCGCCGACGACTCCCCCGCCGCCTCGGGCCCGCTGCCCCTTCCCGACGGCCTGGACACCACGGTCGGCGCGCTCACCGGCGCCGACCGCGAGACCTTCACGACCGCCTACGACCGCGACCTCTCCGCCCTGAAGTCCGCCGTCGACCCGGCGGTCAACTTCAGCACCACGGGCAAGGCCCGTTTCTCCCCCTGCGGCAACAGCAGTTGCACGGCCCGGTTCACCCTCCAGAACTCGGTCTACGAAGGCCTGGGCGACGTGGAGGCCTCCGACGAGCCCGTCTACGCGGAGATCAGCATCGCCATCACCCTCGACGGCCGCAAGGTGAAGACCTGCACCTTCCAGCGGAAGATGGAGCCCTCCGGCACCGTGTCGCTCACCTGCACGGCCACCTACAGTGCCGCGACCACCAAGAACCACACCGTCCGCGGGCTTCCCGACGCCTGGGCGCGCGCGGTACCGGACCCCGAACTGGCCCGGCTGCGGGCGGACTTCGCCAAGGGCGTCGTGGACGGTCAGGCGGCCTGAGCGACGCGGCGGGGCACCTCCCCCGCCGCGCGGCCGGGGCGGACCGCACCGGACGCCGGAGCACCGGGGGCCGGTGGTCCGGTACGGGACGGCGGCGGCCGGGGGCCGGTGGCGCAGCGGACCCCTCAAGGACCGTCTTGAGAAGGACTGGGACTTCCCCCCTGCCCCAACCCATCACCTGATCAGGTGATTTGGGACGAGGACGCGGGGAGGGGGCGGTATGGTCGCCGCAGACGACACCGCATACACGACGGCCCCGGCGGGGACGGCAATCCCGGCCGGGGCCTGACCAGTTAAGGAAGACGCAACTTCCCCATGGCTGACACGCAGTCTAGTGCGCCCTCACGCGCCCGCGCCGGGACTCCGGCGGCCGGCGTGGTCCACGTACGCCGCCGCCTCACGGCGAACTTCACGATCCTCTCCAACCGCCTCGCCCAGCGCCCCGGCAGCGCGGTCACGGTCGGCGTCGGCGCCTATCTCCTCTCCGTCCCGGACGGCGTGCCCGTCAGCATCGACGCGCTGCGCGCGCACTTCACCGAGAGCAGGGAGCGACTCGCCCGGGCGCTGAACGAGCTGGAGGCCGAGGGGTTCCTGGAGCGGGTCGTGGTCCGCGAGGAGAACGGGCGGATCCGTACCCGTACCTATGTCCACGACGTGCCGCGGGCGGACACACCGCCGGCGCCGGACGGCCCCGCACCCGCACCCGGACCCGGACCCGGACCCGCCCCGGCCGAAGCCTGCGAGGAAGCCCCGGACGCCGCGTCCGGCGCAGCCCACGAGGCGGTGCCGTACGCGGCTCCCGGCGCGCACGCCCCCGGTGAGGAAGCCCTCGGCGAGGAAGCCGTCGGCAAAGCCGCCGAGGCCGTCCTCGCATCCCTCCGCGTACGCGACCCCCGCCTGCTGCTCTCCCGGCGCGACATCGCCCGTCTGTCCCCCGGTGTCGCCGCGTGGCTCCGCCTCGGAGCCGAGCCCCGGCGCATCGCCGAGGCCCTCGCCGCGGACCTGCCCTCCGCCCTGACCCACCGTCCGGCCGGCCTGCTCGCCTACCGTCTGCGCGCATGGGACCCGCCCGCCGCCGCGCCGCCGCCCCGAGCGGCCGTCCCCTGGCAGGCCTGCGACTCCTGCGAGCGCCCCTTCCGCGGGCACGCCCCGGCCACCTGCCGGGAGTGCCTGGCCGAAGCGGCATGACGCCGTCACGTCCGAACCCCGGGACTTCGCCGGGGAACGCCCTTGCCGTGAGCCGCATCGTCCTGGGGGGCGGGCCTCGGCGAGATCATCCCCGGACCGGACCCCGCGGGACGCTACGCCGCCGCGAGCCGCTTCGTCATGACGCGCTCCGGCCGGCCGTCCGGCATGACCCCGCCGGGCCCCCCGTCGTCCGCGAAGCCGTTGCGCACATAGAGCGCGGTCGCCACCGCGTTGCCCTCCGCGACGGCGAGGTGGAGCAGGGCGGCGCCCGCCGTGGTCGCGGCCCACTCCTCGACGGCCCGGATCAGCACGTCGGCGACGCCGCGGCCGCGGGCGTCGCCCGCCACCCACATGGAGATCAGCTCGGCGCTGTCCGGCAGTTCGCCGGGGACACCGCTGGCCATGCCGCCGGGCCTGCCGTCGACGAGGGCGACCAGGTTGTACGAGCCGGGCAGGGCGAGCCGGTCGCGCCAGCGTTCCTCGCGGTCGCCGTCGCCCTGCCAGTCGGCGAGCCGGGCGCCGAAGGCGTGCGGCGCGTCGGCGAGCGCGGCGAGCCGCAGCTCGCGCCAGAGCGGCCAGTCGTCGGGGGTGAGCACCCGCAGTTCGATCACCCCCGCAGGGTGCCGCCGGGACGGGCCCGGCGGCAACCCTGTTTTCCCCGGTCTCAGCGGGTGCCGAGCAGGTGGTCCATGGCGAGCTGGTCCAGCTGCTCGAAGGCGGACCCGCGGGTCGCGACGGCGTCGGCGTCGAACTCCTCGTAGGCGCCGCGGTCGGCGAGCAGGCCGGCCAGGGTCTCGCCCTCGCCGAGGGTCGGCTGCGCCAGCTCGTCCAGGCGGGAGGCCTTCAGCGCCTCCTGCACGGCCGGGTCGGCGCGGAACGCGGCGGCGCGCTCCTTGAGGATGAGGTAGTTGCGCATGCCGCCGGCGGCGGACGCCCACACGCCGTCCATGTCCTCGGTCCGCGGGGGCTTGAAGTCGAAGTGGCGCGGGCCCTCGTAGCCGGCCGTCTCCAGCAGGTCGACCAGCCAGAACGCGGAGCGCAGGTCGCCGGCGCCGAAGCGCAGGTCCTGGTCGTACTTGATGCCGGTCTGGCCGTTGAGGTCGATGTGGAAGAGCTTGCCGTGCCACAGCGCCTGGGCGATGCCGTGCGGGAAGTTCAGCCCGGCCATCTGCTCGTGGCCGACCTCGGGGTTGAGGCCGACGAGCTCGGGGTGGGCCAGCTCGTTGATGAACGCCAGCGCGTGGCCGATGGTCGGCAGCAGGATGTCGCCGCGCGGCTCGTTCGGCTTGGGCTCGATGGCGAAGCGGATGTCGTAGCCCTGCTCGATCACGTACTCGCCGAGGAGGTCGAAGGCCTCCTTGAAGCGGTCGAGGGCGACCCGCACGTCCTTGGCGGCGCCGGACTCGGCACCCTCGCGGCCGCCCCAGGCGACGTAGACCTTGGCGCCCAGCTCGGCGGCGAGGTCGATGTTGCGGATGGTCTTGCGGAGTGCGAAGCGCCGCACCTCGCGGTCGTTGGCGGTGAAGCCGCCGTCCTTGAAGACCGGGTGCGTGAAGAGGTTGGTGGTGGCCATCGGCACCTTCAGGCCGGTGGCGTCCAGGGCCTGGCGGAACCGCTTGATGTGGCCCTCGCGCGCGGTGTCGTCCGAGCCGAAGGGGATCAGGTCGTCGTCGTGGAAGGTGACGCCGTACGCACCGAGCTCGGCCAGCCGGTTGACGCTCTCGACGGGGTCGAGGGCGGGGCGGGTCGCCTCGCCGAAGGGGTCGCGGCCCTGCCAGCCGACGGTCCAGAGACCGAAGGTGAACTTGTCCTCGGGGGTGGGGGTGAAACTCATCGCGGCGGCTCCTATTCGTAAGACCACTGAACAAATTAATATGCCATCGCCGCTTTGTGAAGGGAGCCGCAGGATGGGTAACGGACCGATCGCGCTGGGTGTGGACAGCTCCACCCAGTCGACCAAGGTGCTCGCAGTCGACGTGGAGACGGGCGAGGTACTGGCCAGAGGACAAGCCCGGCACACGGTCAGCGAGGGCGCGGGCCGCGAGACCGACCCCGAGGTGTGGTGGCGCGCGCTCGGCACCGCCCTCGCCCAGATCGGGCCGTACGCGGAGCGGGCCGACGCCATCTCCGTGGGCGGCCAGCAGCACGGCCTGGTCGTCCTCGACCCGGTCGGCCGGCCCCTGCGGCCGGCCCTGCTCTGGAACGACGTGCGGTCCGCCCCGCAGGCCGACGCCCTGGTGGAGCGGCACGGTGCCGCGCACTGGGCGCGGCGCTTCGGCAGCGTGCCCGGCACGAGCTTCACCGTGACCAAGTGGGCCTGGCTCACCGAGCACGAGCCCGAGACGGCCAAGGCCGCCGCGGCCGTCCGCCTCCCGCACGACTTCCTCACCGAGCGGCTCGGCGGCGCCGGCGTCACCGACCGGGGCGACGCCTCCGGCACCGGCTGGTGGGCCACGGACACCGAGACGTACGACGAGGCGCTGCTCGCGGAGATCGGCCTCGACCCGGCGCTGCTGCCCCGGGTCCTGGGCCCCGGCGAGGCCGCCGGCGTCACCCTGCCCGGGCTGCCGCTGCGCGAGGGCGTCCTGGTCGGCGCGGGCACCGGCGACAACGCCGCCGCCGCCCTGGGCCTGGGGCTCGTCCCCGGCCAGCCCGCGCTCAGCCTCGGCACCTCCGGCACCGTCTACACCCCGGCCACCACCCGGCCCACCGACCCCACCGGCATCGTGGCCGGCTTCGCGGGCGGCCACGGCGACTGGCTGCCGCTGGCCTGCACCCTCAACTGCACGCTGGCCGTCGACAAGATCGCGGGCCTGCTCTCCCTGGACCGCGAGGCGGTCGAGGCGGGCGGCAGCACGGTGCTGCTCCCGTTCCTCGACGGCGAGCGCACCCCGAACCTGCCGTACGCCTCCGGCCTGCTCACCGGGCTGCGGCACGACACCACCCCGGGGCAGATCCTCCAGGCCGCCTACGACGGCGCGGCGTACGCCCTGCTCACCGCGCTCGACCAGGTGCTCGCGGTCGACGGCACGGGCTCGGACGAGCCGCTGCTGCTGATCGGCGGCGGCGCCCGCGGCACCGCGTGGCGCGAGACCGTGCGACGCCTGTCGGGGCGGGCCGTGCGGATCCCCGTCGCGGAGGAGCTGGTCGCGCTGGGCGCGGCCGCGCAGGCCGCCGGGCTGCTCACCGGGGAGACCCCGCAGGCCGTCGCCCGCCGCTGGGACACCACGGCCGGTCCCTCGTTCGACCCCGTCCCGCGCGACGACGCCGCGCTCGACCGCCTCGCGACGGCGCTGGCCGACGCCTTCGACGTGCGGTGAGCCGCTCGCCCCGCCCGGGGCCCGTGGCCCGTCCGGCGGGCGGGGCGTGCGAGGGTGGGGGCAGGACGTTGACCAGGACGGATGACGGACGAGAGCGGAAGGGGACCGGAGCGTGGCGGAACGGCCGGGGTCGCAGGCGGGGTTGCGGCGGCGGAATCTGGCGCTGGTGATGCGAGCCGTGGCGGACCACGGCGAGGTCTCGCGCGCGGCCGTCGCCGCCGAAGTCGGCCTGACCCGGGCCACCGTGTCGACCCTCGTCGACGAGCTGCTGGCGACCGGCCTGCTCGTGGAGCTGGGCACCCAGCGCCCCGGCACGGTCGGCCGCCCCGGCACCGCCCTGGCGCTGAACGACACCGGTCCCGCCGGCCTCGGCGCGGAGGTCGGGGTGGACCACCTCGCCGCCGTCGCGGTCGACCTGCGCGGCACCGTGCGCGCCCGGGCCCGCGTCGAGGCGGACAACCGCGGCCGCCCGGCACCGGAGGTGCTGCGCGAACTCGCGGCGCTCGTCGCCGAGGTGCGGCAGGAGGCCCGGGCCGCCGGCCTGGGCCCGGCCGGGCTGACGCTCGCCGTACCGGGCCTGGTCGGCCGGGACCGGCAGGTCGTGATGCGGGCGCCGAACCTCGGCTGGGAGGACGTCGACGCCGCGGGCTGGTTCGAGCGGTCCGGGGGCGGCGGCCTCGCCGCCTCCCCCGTCCCGGTCACCGTCGAGAACGAGGCCAACCTCGGTGCCCTGGCCGAACTCTGGCTGGGCGGCCACGAGGGCGTCACCGACTTCGTGCACGTCTCGGCGGAGATCGGCATCGGCGCGGCGCTGGTCGTCGACGGCCGGCTGTTCCGCGGGGCGCGCGGCTTCGCCGGGGAGCTCGGCCATGTGCCCGTGCACCCGACGGGCCCGCGCTGCTCCTGCGGGGCGCGCGGCTGCCTGGAGCAGTACGCGGGCGAGGAGGCCGTACTGCGCGCCGCGGGCATCGCCCCGGAGCGGCCGGACGCGCTCAAGGCCCTCCAGGCCGCCGCCGCGCAGGAGGACCCGGCGGCGCTGAAGGCGCTGGCGGCCGCCGGAGCGGCCTTCGGGATCGCGCTGAGCGGCGCGGTGAACCTGCTGGACCCGCAGGCCGTCGTGCTGGGCGGCACGCTGGCCGCACTGGCGCCGTGGCTGCGCTCGGCCGTCGAGCGCGAGCTGGGCCGTCGCGTGACGGACCGTCAATGGCGGGCGGACGCCGTACGGGTGTCCCGGCTGGGCCGCGAGGGCGTGCTGCTCGGCGCCGCGTACAGCGTGGTGCGCGCCGTCCTGGACGACCCCCAGGCGCTGCGCCCGCGGTAACCCCCCGGACAGCCCGGCGACACCCTCGCAACAGCCTCGCAACAGCTCGTCACGCAGCGCACGGAGCCGTCACCCCCGGCGGTTACGATGCGCTGCGCGGCGCGGCCGGGGGGCGGCGCCCGGTCCGTGTTCCGAGGGGGGATCCCTGTGTTCGTGCTGTCCATCCTGCTGCTCGTGGCGGCGGTCGTGCTGTTCTTCGTCGCCCGGGGCCAGAGCTCCGGCGGCTGGAAGCTGGGAGCGGCGCTCAGCGCCCTGGCGGGCGTGCTGGCGGGCGTCTTCGCCTGCGTCCACGTCGTCAGCGCCTACGAGGTCGGCGTCCCGGTGACCTTCGGCAAGGTCGGCTCGCCGCTGACCTCCGGCATCCACTTCAGATCGCCGTTCACCGACGTCACGTCGTTCTCCACGCGCCCGGTCGACCTCGACCTGCACGACAAGGACGTGGTCGAGGTCCGCTCCTCGCAGGGCGGCGTGCTCTACGCCGACGTCACCATCAAGTGGGCCGTGGTGCCCGCCAACGCCGTCGAGCTCTACCGGCTGGCGGGCAACGAGGAGGCCATCCAGTCGCGGCTGGTGATGCCGGACAGCCGCGAGATCATCCGCAA
Source organism: Actinacidiphila glaucinigra (assembly GCF_900188405.1). Lineage (GTDB taxonomy): Bacteria > Actinomycetota > Actinomycetes > Streptomycetales > Streptomycetaceae > Actinacidiphila > Actinacidiphila glaucinigra. The sequence continues at coordinate 357,701 of NZ_FZOF01000006.1, forward strand.
CGTCTTCGCCAAGCACACCAGCGAGGAGGGGTACGCCTCCGCCCGTGAGCGGATCGGCTCGGAGATCGACTCCCTGATCAAGCAGCGCCTCGCCCCGCGCGGCATCGACGTCGCCGCGGTGAACCTGCGCAACGTGCGGCCCTCCGAGCAGTTGCAGGAGCAGATCGACAAGAAGATCCAGCAGCAGCAGGCCACCGAGCGGGCCGTCGAGGCGGCCAGGACGGCCAAGGCGGAGGCGGAGCGCAAGCGGATCGAGGCGGAGGGCATCGCGAGCGCCAACCGGATCATCGCCAAGTCGCTGAGCGACAAGGTGCTCTACAACCAGTGCCTGGACGCCTACCGCGAGGCCGCGAAGTCCCACCCCGTGTACGCGGTGCCCTGCGGTACGAACGCGAACGGCTCCCCGGTCATCGTGGACGGCACGAAGAACTGACGGCCCGCCCGTACAGGGCGCCCAAGGCGCCGGGAACGCCGCAGGGGCCCGGAACCGTGAGGTTCCGGGCCCCTGCCGCCGTTCGGGGCGGGAGAGCGGCTCAGACCGCGCTGCCGGCCTTCCAGGCGCTCCAGCCCATGTTCCAGCCGTTGAGGCCGTTCGCCGGGTCGACGGTCTTGTCCTTGGAGTTCTTCACGATCACGACGTCGCCGACGATCGAGTTGGTGTAGAACCAGTAGGCGTCGGTGGAGGTGTCCTTGGCGCCCTTGGTGTCGTTCAGGCCGACACAGCCGTGGCTGGTGTTGACGCTGCCGAACACCGAGTCGGCACCCCAGTAGTTGCCGTGGATGAAGGTGCCGGACGTGGTCAGGCGGATGGCGTGCGGCACGTCCTTGATGTCGTACTCGCCCTTGCCGTCGTCGTCGGTGAAGCCGACGGTGGCGCCGTTCATCCGGGTCTCGGTGAACTTCTCCGACATCACCATCTGGCCGTTGTAGGTGGTGTTCTCGTCGGAGCCGGCGGAGATCGGGATGTCACGGACGACCTTGCCGTCGCGGACGACCTTCATCCGGTGGGTCGAGGCGTCGACCGTGGAGACCTGGCTGCGGCCGATCTTGAAGCTGACGGTCTTCTCCTGGACGCCGTAGACGCCGGCGGCGCCCTCGACACCGTCCAGGTTCAGCTTCAGGGTGACGGTGGAGCCGGCCTGCCAGTAGGCCTCGGGGCGGAAGTCGAGCCGGGTGGAGTTGAACCAGTGGCCGACGACCTCCTGGCCGCTGCTGGAGCTCACCGAGATCGCCGACTGCACGGCCTTCTTGTCCTCGATCGCCTTGGTGAAGTTGATCGAGACCGGCATGCCCACGCCGACGGTCTGGCCGTTCTCGGGCGTGTAGTAGCCGATGAAGCTGTGCTCGGGGCTGACGGTGGTGAAGGTGGAGTTCTCGGCGGCCTTGCGGCCCTTGCCGTCCTCCGCCTTGGCGGCGATCTTGTACTTCGTGGCCCGCTCGAGCGGGGCGTCGGGGGCCCAGCTGGAGCCGTCCTCGGAGATCGTGCCCTCGACGTCGGAGCCGTCGGCGACCGAGGTCATGGTGACGCTGGTCAGCTCGCCTTCGGCGACCTGCACCTTGGCGCCGCTGTTGATGCTGACGTTGTCGGCACCGGTCTTGGGGGTGATCGATATTCGGGCGTCCGACGCGTCCTTGGCCGCCTGCTCGTCGACCGAGGCCTGCGACTTTGCATTGTTGTCGGAACCGGCAGTGCCCGCCTTGTCGCCCCCGCAGGCGGTCAGAGTGATCGCCCCGACGGCGAGCAGCGCCAGAGCTGCCAGCCCGGCTCGCCGCTTGCGAGAGGGCTTCGTGTCGGTGGCTGTGCCGGTCTCGGCGCGCTTCACACAGATCTCCAATGTCGTCCGGTACGCGTTTCCCCCGGCCCGCTTGCGTCGCGGGCCACGGCCCTCGATCGAGCCTCACTCGTACGTCCAGGAACTGCCAGGGTCTTTGGTCCGTTCCCCCACATCGGGAAGTGTGGGGAAAAACACGTGCGTGACGCACGTGACATGGGCGCGGTCTCGCGGCCCGTGCGAAACCCCGGACCCGTGAGGGGCCCGGGGCAGGTGAGTCACGCATGGGCGAAGACGCGTTCAGCGCCCCCGCGGTTCCTCCTCGTCGATGTCGGCTTCCTCGTCGGCTTCCTCGTCCGCCTCGTCATCGGCCTCGTCGTCGTAGAGGTCCCACTCGTCGGAGTCGGGGTCGTACTCGGTGTGGGCGCAGGACCAGGACGCCTGCACCAGCTCGATCCCCGGCACGCTGGTGACCAGGTCGAAGGGATCGACCAGGTACGCCAGCGCCTCCGACTCGTCCTGCCGCACCGACGCCTCGGCGTGCTGCCGCTCGTCGTCCGGCATGTACTCGTCGCCGCCGATCTGGTCCAGCGCGGCGTCGGTCAGCTCGCCGGACCCGGTGATCTCCAGGACCAGCTCCACCTGGAGCCGCACGTAGCGCGGCCCGCTCTCCCCGGTGGGGATGTCAGTAGTGCTCATGTGACGGAGCGTATGCGGGGGAACGGCCCCCGTTGCGCAGGCAGTCCGCTTCCGGCGCCGAAGGATACCCGCGGCGGCCCTCCGGGAACCCGTGGAAGCTCCGGTTCCGGGGTCGAACTTCCCTCCGCGGCGGTTGTCTCACTACCATCTGCTTTCACGGTCAAGTCGCCGCAACCGCTGGGGGATCCGTTGACCTCGCACCGTCCGCCCGCCTTCGTCGCCATCACGGCGGCCGCCGTCCTCGGCGCCCTGTACTTCGTGCCCAACGCGTCCGCCAGTGCCGAGCACACGGCGAACACGGGCACGCAGTCGTCCGTTTCCACCGCCACCACCACCGGGTCGGGCACCGGTGGGGGGCAGCACCTCGCCGACACGGGAAGCGTGGACACCACGCCGTACCTGGTCGGCGGAACCGCCTTCCTCGGCCTGGGCGCGGCACTCGTGATCAACGCGAGCCGCCGCACCCGCGACGTGTACTAGGCCCCACCCCGTCCCGGCCCGAGGGCCGGGACGGGGTGGGGATCAGGCGAGCGGGCCGGTCACCGACTCGGCCGCCGCCACCAGACCGCCGCCGCGCACGAAGTCGTACGCCGCCGCCAGGTCCGGGGACAGGAAGCGGTCAGGACCGGGGCCGCCCACACCCGCCTCGCGCGCGGCCTTCAGCACCGCCTGGCTCGCCGGGGCGGCCACCAGCACCTCGCTGCCCTGCACGCGCAGCTCCACGGCGCGCGACGCCGCCATCAGCTCGACCGCGATGATCCGGGCCAGGTTGTCCACCGACTGCCGCAGCTTGCGGGCGGCCGACCAGCCCATCGAGACGTGGTCCTCCTGCATCGCCGAGGACGGGATGGAGTCCACCGACGCGGGCACCGCGAGCCGCTTGTTCTCGCTGACCAGCGCGGCCTGCGTGTACTGGGCGATCATCAGGCCGGAGTCCACGCCCGGGTCGTCGGCCAGGAAGGCCGGCAGGCCGTGCGAACGGCTCTTGTCCAGCAGCCGGTCGGTGCGCCGCTCCGCTATCGAGCCGAGGTCGGCCGCGGCGATGGCCAGGAAGTCCAGCACGTAGGCGACGGGCGCGCCGTGGAAGTTGCCGTTGGACTCGACCCTGCCTCCCCCGGAGCCCTCGGCGAAGACGACCGGGTTGTCGACGGCGGAGACCAGCTCGCGGTCGGCCACCGTCATGGCGTGCGTCACGGTGTCCCGGCCGGCGCCGGCCACCTGCGGGGCGCAGCGGATCGAGTACGCGTCCTGCACCCGCGGCGCGTCGTCCTGGTGGTGCCCGGTGAGCCCGGAGCCGGCGAGCACACGGCGCATGTTCTCGGCGCTGGCCGCCTGGCCGGGGTGCGGGCGGATCGCGTGCAGCTCGGGCGCGAGCACCTTGTCGGTGCCCAGCAGCGCCTCCATCGAGAGCGCGGCGGTGACGTCGGCGGCGGTGAACAGCCGGCGCAGGTCGTCGATGGCCATGACGAGCATGCCGAGCATGCCGTCGGTGCCGTTGATGAGGGCAAGGCCCTCCTTCTCGCGCAGCTCGACGGGCTCGATGCCGTGCTCGGCCAGCAGCTCCGGGACGGGGCGCACGACGCCGTCGGGGCCCTCGGCCTCGCCCTCGCCCATCAGGACCAGCGCGCAGTGCGACAGCGGCGCCAGGTCGCCCGAGCAGCCCAGGGAGCCGTACTCGTGGACGACGGGCGTGATGCCGGCGTTGAGCAGCGCGGCCATCGTCTCGGCGACGACCGGGCGGACCCCGGTACGGCCGGAGGCCAGCGTCTTCAGCCGCAGGAACATCAGTGCGCGCACCACCTCGCGCTCCACCCGCGGGCCCATGCCGGCGGCGTGCGAGCGCACCAGGCTGCGCTGGAGCTGCGCGCGCAGCTCGGGGCTGATGTGCCGCACCGCGAGCGCGCCGAAGCCCGTCGACACGCCGTACACCGGCTCCGGCTTCGCCGCCAGGGCCTCCACGACCTCGCGCGCCGCGGCGATCCCGGCCAGCGCCTCCGCAGACAGTTCGACCCGGGCACCGCCGCGGGCCACCGCCAGCACGTCCTCCGCCGCGGCCCCGTGGGCCCCGATCACCACGTTATGCATACTCATATTCACGAACCCTACGGACTGAATCGCTACCTGTCACGTGCCGGACGGGCCTCTTCCGCGCGGCCGCTCCGCACCCGCCGGGCCCGGTCCCGCGGCCCGCTCCCCGGCCGCCCGCCGCCCGGCCGGCGCTCAGTCCCGCCCCCGGAAGCGGCGGCGCTCCACGTCGTGGCCCGCGGGCTGGTCGGCGAGCCGGACCACCGGGTCCTCGGGCGCCCCGCGCCCGGCGACCACCGGCTCCACCGAGTGCAGGGCCTTCGCCCGGTACTGGGCCGCGTCCGCCAGCCGGAACAGCCGGCGCCCCGAGGTCACCACGCCGATCTCGGCGTCCGTGGACGCCACCCCGACCGCGACCCCGTCGCCCAACCCCAGCCACTTGGTGCGCACGCACAGCTCCTCGGCGACCGCCACGACCTCCTCCGCCCGGTGCCCGACCGACAGCAGGCAGAACTCGTCGCCGCCCAGCCGCGCCACCAGGCTGCCCTCCAGGGCGGCCCCGCACAGCGACAGCACGGAGCCGAAGCCGACCAGCAGCCGGTCGCCGACCGCGTGCCCGAGCTGGTCGTTGACCCGCTTGAGCCCGTTGAGGTCGCAGACCACCAGGCTCACCGGGGTCCCGTCGGCCCGGTGCCGCTCCACCGCCTCCTCCAGCCGCTGGTCGACGGCCCGCCGGTTGGCCAGCCCGGTCAGCGGGTCGCTGAAGGCCAGCCGGCGCACCTCGGCCAGCCGCTCGGTCTGGGCGATCCCGGCCGCGGTGAGCGTCGCGAGCACGGTCGCGAACTCGGCGTCGTCCCGGTCGAAGACCGGCCGCCCCGCCCCCCGGGCCACGTACAGCTCGCCCCAGGCGAGCCCGTGCAGCAGGATCGGGGCGACGACGCAGGAGGTGCGGCCGCGCCGCCGCAGCGTGGCCACCCGCTGGTGGCAGTAGGCGCCGCCGCGCGCCTGCGCGGGGCCCTCGGCGGTCTCGATCCAGGCGTGCGGCTCGCCGCCCTCGGTCCACTTGGCGTGCAGGAACTCCACGATCTCCGGGAAGTCGGCGACCGAGTACACCTCCTCGGCCGGCTGCGGCTCCTCGCCGGGCGCCAGGTCCCCGTCGTTGACCAGGACCCGCAGCCGTCCCCGGTCGCGCTCCCAGCGGGAGATCGCCGACATGGAACCGCCGAGCGCGACCCGCGCCGAGGACGCGGCGGCGACGGCCGCCTCCATGGGCGACTTCGCCGCCGCCACCGCCCGCGCGAGTTCGGCGACGGCGCGCAGTCGAGCGTCCCCGCCGGTGCCGTTCATGCGCCCGTCTCCTGTCGCAGCAGAACTTTTACCAGTTTGCGACGTTCGCACGGCCCCGCACGTTACACACCGGCGGCACGGTCGTTTTCCCCCTCAATCACTCACCCGGCCACACCGGGTCGCGCTTCTCGTTGAACGCCGCGACGCCCTCGGCGCGGTCCCCAGAGAAGGCGACCGTGCGCCAGGCGGCGTCCTCGACGTCCAGCCCGGTCCGCAGGTCGGTGCCCTGGCCCAGCCGCATCGCCCGCTTGGCCGCCCGCAGGCCCACCGGCGAGTTCGCGGCGATCCGCGCGGCCAGCGCGAGCGCCTCCATGCGGTCCTGGCCCTCCTCCGCGAGCACGTCCACCAGCCCCAGCGCCAGCGCCTCGGCGGCGGGCACCCGGCGCCCGGTGAAGATCAGCTGCGCCGCCCGAGCCGCGCCCACCCGGCGCGGCAGCAGCTGCGTACCGCCACCGCCGGGGATCACGCCCACCGTGACCTCCGGCAGCCCCACGACCGCCGTCGGGTCCGCGACGATCACGTCGCACGCCAGCGCCAGTTCGTAGCCGCCGCCGAGGGCGAAGCCGTGCACCGAGGCCACCGACGGCATCGCCAGCTCCAGCACGGCCGTGTAGGCGGCCCGTGTGTACGGACGCTGCCTTCCGAGGTCGGCGTCGGTGAAGGAGTTGCGCTCCTTGAGGTCGGCGCCCACGCAGAACGCCCGCTCGTGCGTCGAGGTGAGCACGACGCAGCTCACCGACCGGTCGCCGGACAGCGCCTCGCACGCCTCGGTGACCGCCCGGGCCATGTCCGTCGAGATGGCGTTCATCGCCTTGGGCCGGTCCAGCACGAGTTCCGCCACCCGCCCGGCGTCACCGTGCCTGCGTACCGCCACCCACTCGCCAAACCGCTGCTCGGCCATCGCGCCGCCACCTCCGGGTCGCCGTTAACGATCGTGAACCGTCGACGGCCAGCGTAGTGGGCGCGTCCGCTCAGCCGCCCCGGCGGCTCAGCAGCCAGGGCTCGACCACGCCGAGACCGCGCACCGGCCGCCGCCACATGGGCTGCAGCCCGAAGCGGTACTTCTCCTCCGACCCGGGCGCGATCTCCGCCTCCGACTCGGGTGCCTCGCCCGCCGCGACGAGCGCCTGCGCCAGCTCGCCGTCGACGAGCACCGCGTCCCGGGGCGCTATCGAGGTCAGCCGGCTCGCCAGGTTCACCGTGGTGCCGAAGACGTCGCCCATGCGGGTCGTGACGGTGCCGAAGGCCATGCCGACGCGCAGCGCCGGCATCGTCTCGTCGCCGTTCATCGTCTCGATGAGCCGTATGCCGATCTCGGCGGCCGTGCCGGCGTCGTCCGCGACGAACAGCACTTCGTCGCCGAGGGTCTTGATGAGCCGTCCGCCGTGCGCGGCCACCTGGTCGGCGGCCGTGGTCTCGAACGCCTCGACCAGCTCGCCGAGTTCCTCCTCCTCCAGCCGGCGGGTGAGCCGGGTGAAGCCGACGAGGTCCGCGAAGCCGACCGCGAGCCGGCGGTCCACGGCCTCCTCGTCGTCGGAGCGGACGACCCGGCTGGTGGCCGCGGCGAGCTGCCGGCGCCACACGTACGTCAGGAACTCCTCCAGCTCCGGCAGCAGCAGCTCGACCAGCGGATAGGCCACCTCGCCCCGGGTCATGCCGGGTTCGGGCGGCTCGGTGAGCTCCTCCAGGAAGGAGTCGGTCTGCCACTCGGCCAGCCGGGCCGTGGTCTGACCGGTGGACCGGGCGACCTGGATCGCCGTGCTCTCGCTGATCAGCCCGGCCTCGACCATGCCGGCCAGGCGCCGCAGCGCCAGGACGTCGGCTTCGGTCAGCGCGCGTGCCTGGCCGATGTCGGCGAAGCCCATCGCGCGCCAGAACCGGGCGGCGAGGTCCATGGAGACGCCGGCGCTGCGGGCCGCCTGAAAGGGCGTGTAGTGCCGTCCGGAGCCGAGGATCAAGTGCTCCAGGCGGAGCGCGATCGGGTCTTCCTCGACGGCGTGCGCGCGGGCGGATCCGCCCCGTTCCTCGGGCTCTTCGCGCTCCTCGGGTTCCGGCTGCCCGCCGTGCCGGCCGCCCGGCTCCTCGTGCGGCGGGAGGTCGCTCGCGTCGTCCACGGTCACCGCCCGCCCCCTCCTGAGTCCCTGCGCACCGGCCCTTCCGATCACCGCGTCGGAGGCTGCCGCCTCAACAATACGGCAGGTGTGTCCTGGCTCACTCTCCCGCCGGGCGTACATGGACGACGTCTCCGGCGCCGACCGCCCGCTCGCCCCCGGCGGTCGCGACGACCAGCCGCCCGTCGTCGTCGACGGCCACCGCGCGCCCGCTGACCTCGCCCCCGCCCGGGAGTTCGGCGCGCACGGTACGGCCGAGCGTCACGCAGCCGGCGGCGTATGCCTGCTGCAGCCGGGAGGCGGCCGGGTCGCCGTCGGCGCGCAGCCACTCGCCGTACCAGTCGGCGAGCGAACGCAGCACCGCGCGCAGAAGCGGATCGCGGTCGGTGCCCTTGGCCCCGGCGAGCGCGAGCGAGCCCGCGGCGGGGACCGGCAGCTCCTCCTCGCGGAGCGTGACGTTGAGGCCGATGCCGATCACCACGGCGTCGTCGCCGACGCGCTCGGCGAGGATGCCGCCGGTCTTGCGCTCCTCGCCATCGACGGTGACGAGCACGTCGTTGGGCCACTTCAGCCCGGTGTCGACGCCCGCCGTCCGCGCCACGGCGGTGGCGGTCGCCACGCCGGCCAGCAGCGGCAGCCAGCCCCAGCGCCGGGGCGGGACGGCGGTCGGCCGCAGCAGCACGGAGAAGAAGAGCCCGGAGCGGGCGGGGGCCTGCCACTGGCGGTCCAGGCGGCCGCGCCCCGCGGACTGCTCCTCGGCGACCAGGACCGCGCCCTCGGCGGCGCCCTCCCGGGCCCGGGCGCCCAGGTCGCTGTTGGTGGAGCCGGTGGAGCCGACCACGTCCAGGTCGGTCCACAGGCTGTCGGGGGTGACGATCGCGCGGCGCAGGGCGGCCGCGTTGAGCGGCGGTCGCTCCAGGTCGGACCAGCGGTTCGAGGTCATGTTCCCAGCCTAGGGTCTGCCCTCCGGATCGCCGTGGACGCGGCCCCTCCGGGTCCGGGACGACGCGGCGGCCGGGAAGGCGGACCCTGGGAGTGGAGTGTGGCCAACGCCGCACTGACCGGGCAGCATCCGCGCGGTTACGCTACGAAAACAGTATTACTCGCCAGTCACGTCACACCCTCAGCAGGACCCGACGAGAGCAGGAGAGCCGCCTCCCATGGCCGAGCCGGAGATCGACATCCACACCACCGCGGGCAAGCTGGCGGACCTGCGCCGCCGTATCGACGAGGCGACCCACGCCGGCTCGGCGCGTGCGGTGGAGAAACAGCACGCCAAGGGCAAGCTGACCGCGCGTGAGCGCATCGAACTGCTGCTGGACGAGGGCTCCTTCGTCGAACTGGACGAGCTGGCCCGGCACCGCTCGACCAATTTCGGCCTGGAGCGGAACCGCCCCTACGGCGACGGCGTCGTCACCGGCCACGGCACCGTGGACGGCCGCCCGGTGGCCGTGTTCTCGCAGGACTTCACCGTGTTCGGCGGCGCACTCGGCGAGGTCTTCGGCGAGAAGATCGTCAAGGTCATGGACTGGGCGCTGAAGACCGGCTGCCCGGTCATCGGCATCAACGACTCCGGCGGCGCGCGCATCCAGGAGGGCGTCACCTCGCTCGGCCTGTACGGGGAGATCTTCCGGCGCAACACCCACGCCTCCGGCGTCATCCCGCAGATCTCCCTCGTCCTCGGCCCCTGCGCGGGCGGCGCGGTCTACTCCCCCGCCATCACCGACTTCGTGGTGATGGTCGACCAGACCTCGCACATGTTCATCACCGGCCCGGACGTCATCAAGACCGTCACCGGTGAGGACGTCGGCTTCGAGGAACTGGGCGGCGCCCGCTCGCACAACACCGTCTCCGGCAACGCGCACCACATGGCCGGCGACGAGAAGGACGCCATCGAGTACGTCAAGGCGCTGCTGTCCTACCTGCCGTCCAACAACCTCCAGGAGGCCCCCTCCTTCCCGCAGGAGGCGGAGTCCGAGGTGTCCGCGGAGGACCTCGAGCTCGACACCCTGATCCCGGACTCGGCGAACCAGCCGTACGACATGCACCAGGTCATCGAGCACGTCCTGGACGACGGCGAGTTCCTGGAGACCCAGGCGCTGTTCGCGCCCAACATCCTCACCGGCTTCGGCCGGATCGAGGGCCACCCGGTCGGCGTCGTCGCCAACCAGCCGATGCAGTTCGCCGGCTGCCTGGACATCGACGCCAGCGAGAAGGCGGCGCGCTTCGTCCGCACCTGCGACAGCTTCAACGTCCCGGTCGTCACCTTCGTCGACGTGCCCGGCTTCCTGCCCGGCACCGACCAGGAGTGGAACGGCATCATCCGGCGCGGCGCCAAGCTGATCTACGCGTACGCCGAGGCCACCGTCCCGCTGATCACCGTCATCACGCGCAAGGCCTTCGGCGGCGCCTACGACGTCATGGGCTCCAAGCACCTCGGCGCGGACCTCAACCTGGCCTGGCCGACCGCCCAGATCGCCGTCATGGGCGCCCAGGGGGCCGTCAACATCCTGCACCGCCGCACCCTGGCCGAGGCCGGCTCCCCCGAGGAGGCGGAGGCGCTGCGCGCCCAGCTGATGCGGGAGTACGAGGACACCCTGCTCAACCCCTACGTCGCCGCGGAGCGCGGCTACGTCGACGCGGTCGTCCTGCCGTCGGAGACCCGCATGCACCTGGTGAAGGCGCTGCGGACGCTGCGCAACAAGCGCGAGAGCCTGCCCCCCAAGAAGCACGGCAACATCCCCCTGTAAGGAGCCGCCCACCCATGGTGATCAAGGTCGAACGGGGCAACCCGACCCCCGAGGAGCTGGCGGCCGTCGTGGCTCTCGTCCAGGCCCGGGCCGCGGCGGCCGCGGGGCCCGCCGACGGCCCGCGCGCGGCCGACGAGTGGGCCTCCCCCGCGCGCAACGTCCCCGGCCGGATACCGCGCCCGGCGCCGGCGTCCTGGCGCAGCACCTACTGGCCGCACTGACCCGGGCTGACGGAAATGGTCCGCTTGCCCGCCCGCGCCTGAGTACCCGTACTCAGGCGCGGGCGTTCTCCACGGCGCAACCTGGACGGCATGCTGTGGTCAGACCCGTCCGACGAACCCCCCGAGGAGATGCGGCAGGCGCAGGCGATGCTGCGCCGCGCGATGCTCGTGATCGCGGTCGCCGTCCCCCTGATCACCGCCCTGGTGGCCTGGCGCTGCTGACTACGATGACGGTCATGACCGACAGCAGCCGCAGCCCCCGCCCGCTCGTCCTCGCCTCCGCCTCCCCCGCGCGCCTGGGACTGCTGAAGCAGGCCGGGCTCGACCCGCGGGTCGTCGTCAGCGGTGTCGACGAGGACGCGATCAGCGCCGGCAGCCCCGCCGAGCTGGCCCGGGTGCTGGCCGAGGCCAAGGCCTCCGCGGTCGCCGCGGGGCTCTCCGACGGCGAGGTCGTCGTCGGCTGCGACTCCGTCCTGGACCTGGACGGCGTGGCGCTGGGCAAGCCGGCCGACGCCGAGGACGCCACGGCCCGCTGGAAGTCCATGCGCGGCCGCTCCGGTGTGCTGCGGACCGGGCACTGCGTCATCGACCTCGCCACCGGCCGCCGCGTCTCGGCGACCGCCTCCACCACGGTGCGGTTCGGCACCCCGGACGACGCCGAGATCGCCGCCTACGTCGCCTCGGGCGAGCCGATGCACGTGGCCGGCGCGTTCACCCTCGACGGCCGCTCGGCGCCGTTCGTCGAGGGCATCGAGGGCGACCACGGCAACGTCATCGGCATCTCGCTGCCGCTGCTGCGCCGGCTCTTCGCCGAGCTGGACCTGCGCATCACCGACTTCTGGGTCTGACCGGCCGGCGGGTTCTGGCCCGTCAGACGGCGGCGGGGGCGACGGGCGGCGGGGGCGTGCTCCCGCCGGGCTCGCCGTCCGGGCCGGAGGCCGGCGCCTCTCCCGCGTAGAGCACCAGGGTGAGCACCACGAACCCCAGGATCACCATCATCCCCACGAACGCGGCCCAGCCCACCGGGGCGGCCAGCCCCGCGCCCAGGACCCCGTGGGTCACCGCGCACACGATGAGCAGGATCCGGCCGAAGCGGCCCGGGGACCGGTCGCGCTGCGCCATACGGACGAGGACGACCGCGCAGCCGATGAGGAAGAGCGCCATCAGCACGCCCGCCGCCCACGCGCCCACCGCCATCGCGCCCGGATCGAGCCCGGCCAGGGACATCTGCTGATGCCGTACGACGATACCCATGATCCAGTTGACGAAGGCGAAGCCGAACGCCTCCAGGATCAGCAATACGGCCGCCGCCACGGCGACACTTCTGCGCACTGCGCGCCCCCTGTCCCAGACCCCTATTACCGGCGGTATTTCGTTGGCCGAACGCTACTAACGGGTAGGAGTTGCGGCAAGAGTCCGCGCGGCACCACCCGTATGGGGCGCCGGTCCGGCAAAGATTTACCCGGGCCTTCGTGGAGTTCCCACAAAAAAAGCGCCACGTCGGTCACGGTGGAGGACGGTGACCCGGCCCACACCCCAGGGCCACAAGCACCGGGATAAATGGGGCTTTACCGTAGGAAGCCTAGGCATCCGGGTCCTGATTGGGGGCCCGTATCACCCTCCGTGTGGGCAAGCTCACCCCCAGGGGTGCCTCGGCACGAAGTGTCGCCAGTACCTAAACTCTGCTTGTTTCAAGGAGGGAGCCATCGTGCGCAAGGTGCTCATCGCCAACCGCGGTGAAATCGCAGTCCGCGTCGCCCGTGCCTGCCGGGATGCCGGGATCGCCAGCGTGGCCGTCTACGCGGAGCCGGACCGGGACGCGCTGCACGTGCGCGTGGCCGACGAGGCATACGCGCTGGGCGGTGACACCCCGGCCACCAGTTACCTGGACATCTCCAAGGTGCTGGCGGCCGCAGCCGAGTCCGGGGCCGACGCCGTCCACCCCGGCTACGGCTTCCTGTCGGAGAACGCCGACTTCGCCCAGGCCGTCCTGGACGCCGGGCTCACCTGGATCGGCCCCCCGCCGCAGGCGATCCGCGACCTCGGCGACAAGGTCGCCGCGCGGCACATCGCCCAGCGCGCCGGAGCCCCCCTCGTCGCGGGCACCCCGGACCCCGTCTCGGGCGCCGACGAGGTCGTCGCCTTCGCGCGGGAGAACGGCCTGCCGATCGCGATCAAGGCCGCCTTCGGCGGCGGCGGCCGCGGCCTGAAGGTCGCCCGCAGCCTGGACGAGGTCCCCGAGCTGTACGAGTCGGCCGTCCGCGAGGCCGTCGCCGCCTTCGGCCGCGGCGAGTGCTTCGTCGAGCGCTACCTCGACAAGCCGCGGCACGTGGAGACCCAGTGCCTGGCGGACACCCACGGCAACGTCGTGGTCGTCTCCACCCGTGACTGCTCCCTGCAGCGCCGCCACCAGAAGCTGGTGGAGGAGGCCCCCGCGCCGTTCCTGACCCCGGAGCAGAACGCCCAGCTCTACGCGGCGTCCAAGGCCATCCTCAAGGAGGCCGGCTACGTCGGTGCCGGCACCTGCGAGTTCCTGGTCGGCACGGACGGCACCATCTCCTTCCTGGAGGTGAACACCCGTCTGCAGGTCGAGCACCCGGTCACCGAAGAGGTCACCGGTATCGACCTGGTCCGCGAGATGTTCCGCATCGCCGACGGCGAGGAACTGGGCTACGACGACCCGCCGCTGCGCGGCCACTCCTTCGAGTTCCGCATCAACGGCGAGGACCCGGGCCGGGGCTTCCTGCCCGCCCCGGGCACCGTCACCCGCTTCGACCCGCCGACCGGCCCCGGTGTCCGCCTGGACGCGGGCGTCGAGTCCGGCAGCGTCATCGGCCCGGCGTGGGACTCCCTGCTCGCCAAGCTCGTCGTCACCGGCGCCACCCGGCAGCAGGCCCTGCAGCGCGCGGCGCGCGCCCTGGCCGAGTTCCAGGTCGAGGGCATGGCCACCGCCGTCCCGTTCCACCGCGCGGTCGTCACCGACCCGGCGTTCGCCCCCGAGGTCAACGGCAAGACCGGTCCGTTCACCGTCCACACCCGGTGGATCGAGACCGAGTTCGTCAACGACATCAAGCCCTTCGCCGCCCCAGCCGACGCCGAGGAGGACACCGAGCCCGGCCGCGAGACCGTGGTGGTCGAGGTCGGTGGCAAGCGGCTGGAGGTCTCCCTGCCCGCCTCACTGGGCATGACCCTGGCCCGCACCGCCGCCGCCGGCGGTGCCCGCCCCAAGCGCCGCGCCACCAAGAAGGCCGGCTCCGCGGCCTCCGGCGACTCCCTGACCTCCCCCATGCAGGGCACGATCGTCAAGATCGCCGTCGAGGAGGGCCAGCACGTCGAAGAGGGCGACCTCGTGGTGGTGCTGGAGGCGATGAAGATGGAACAGCCCATCAACGCCCACCGCGCCGGCACCATCAAGGGCCTCACCGCCGACGTCGGTTCCTCCGTCTCCTCGGGCGCCCTCCTCTGCGAGATCAAGGACTGACGCCCCGTCGCGTACGGCAGCACGAACGCCGCGGGCCCCGGCCGATCACTCGGCCGGGGCCCGCGGCGTTCCGCCGTCACCGTCTAGCGCCGGCGCGGCGCCAGATCGGCGATCCGGGCGGCCTGCTGTTCTCCGGCCAGTTGGGCGGTGCGCAGCGGGGACATCCCCGACACGCCGCCGGCCGACTGGCCGGCGGCCCTGGCGCGCGGCTCGCCGGGAGCCGAACCGCCCGGGTAGTTGCCGGAGGGGTGCTGGTGGCGGCGGGGTCCCGGCACGGGCGGCATCTCCCGTCGCTGCCGCCCGTGGGACATCCCGCTGTCCGCCCCGTCCGTCGACGCGACGGCCACCTGCACACCGCGGTCGGCCAGCGCCTGGAGCTCCGTGGCGGCGCGGTCGTCGCCCGCCGGTGGCTCGTCCGTGACCAGATGGGTGATCAGGTCCGTGGGCACGGTCTGGAACATGGTGTCCGTGCCCAGCTTGGTGTGGTCGGCCAGGACCACGACCTCCGCCGCCGCCTGGACCAGGGCCCGGTCGACGCTGGCGGAGAGCATGTTGGACGTGGACAGCCCGCGTTCGGCGCTCAGCCCCGCCCCGGACAGGAAGGCCCGCGACACCCGCAGCCCCTGCAGGGACTGTTCGGCGCCGCTGCCCACCAGCGCGTAGTTGGAGCCGCGGAGCGTGCCACCGGTCATGACCACCTCGACCCGGTTCGCATGCGCCAGGGCCTGCGCCACCAGCAGGGAGTTGGTGACGACGGTCAGCCCCGGCACCCGGGCGAGCCGGCGTGCCAGCTCCTGGGTGGTCGTGCCGGCGCCGACGACGATGGCCTCGCCCTCCTCGACGAGACCGGCGGCGAGATCGGCGATCGCCGTCTTCTCCGCGGTCGATAGATGGGATTTCTGCGGGAAGCCGGACTCCCTGGTGAAGCCCCCCGGCAGCACCGCACCGCCGTGCCGGCGGTCGAGCAGTCCTTCTGCCTCCAGCGCCCGCACGTCACGCCGTACGGTCACTTCCGAGGTCTGGACGACACGGGCGAGCTCACGGAGCGAAACCGCTCCGTTGGCACGCACCATTTCGAGGATCAGTTGGCGACGTTCTGCTGCGAACACGAAACTGACAGTAACGCCAATGACCTTCCGCTATCAGCAGTTTGCACCGATTAACAGAAGTTGTTCGCGGGGTCGGACGCCCCGTGCTATATAGGCGAAGGCTTCCGCTCGGGTGACGACCCGGAGCCGGCGCCGAAGGTGCTGCTAGAGCTCTCCGGCCGCCTTGCGGGTCGCCAACTGCCGTGCCGCTTCGGCGATCGAACCCGACAGCGACGGGTAGACCGTGTACGTGTTCGCCATCTGTTCGACGGTCAGGTTGTTGTCGACCGCGATCGAGATGGGATGGATGAGTTCGCTGGCGCGCGGCGAGACGACCACTCCGCCGACCACGATGCCGGTGCCCGGACGGCAGAACAGCTTCACGAAGCCGTCCCTGATGCCCTGCATCTTGGCGCGCGGGTTGCGCAGCAGCGGGAGTTTGACGACCCGTGCGTCCATCAGGCCCGAGTCGACGTCCGCCTGGGTGTAGCCGACGGTCGCGATCTCGGGGTCGGTGAAGACGTTCGAGGAGACCGTCTTGAGGTTGAGCGGGCCGACCGTCTCGCCCAGGAAGTGGTACATCGCGATCCGGCCCTGCATGGCCGCGACCGAGGCGAGCGCGAAGACGCCCGTGACGTCACCGGCCGCGTAGACGCCGGGGGCCGAGGTGCGCGAGACCTTGTCGGTCCAGATGTGCCCGGACTCCTTGAGCTTGACGCCCGCGCCCTCCAGGCCCATGGCGGAGGTGTTCGGTATCGCGCCGACCGCCATGAGGCAGTGGCTGCCGGTGATGACCCGGCCGTCGGAGAGGGTGACCTCGACGCGGTCGCCGACCCGCTTGACGGCCTCGGCGCGGGAGCGGGCCATGACGTTCATGCCGCGGCGGCGGAAGACGTCCTCCAGGACGGCGGCGGCGTCCGGGTCCTCGCCGGGCAGGACGCGGTCGCGGGAGGAGACCAGGGTCACCTT
Organism: Actinacidiphila glaucinigra; assembly: GCF_900188405.1. Classification (GTDB taxonomy): domain Bacteria; phylum Actinomycetota; class Actinomycetes; order Streptomycetales; family Streptomycetaceae; genus Actinacidiphila; species Actinacidiphila glaucinigra. The sequence goes on from NZ_FZOF01000006.1 coordinate 374,164, forward strand.
CGAGCCGAGCGCCTGGTACGCGCCGGCGAACTCGGCGCCGGTCACGCCGGAGCCGACCACGATGAGCTCCTCGGGGAGCTCGTCCAGGTCGTACACCTGCGTCCAGTTGAGGATCCGCTCGCCGTCCGGCTTCGCGTCGGGCAGCTCGCGGGGGCGGCCGCCGGTGGCGATCAGGACGGCGTCGGCGGTGAGGGTCTCGGATGTGCCGTCGGCCGCCTCGACGATGACGGTGCGGGAGCCGTCGATCGCCTGCATGCCCTCCAGCCGTCCGCGGCCGCGCATCACCCGTGCGCCCGCACGGGTGACGGAGGCGGTGATGTCGTGGGACTGGGCGAGCGCCAGGCGCTTCACCCGCCGGTTGACCTTGCCGAGGTCGACGCCGACGACCCGGGCGGCCTGCTCGATGTGCGGTGTGTCGTCCGCCACGATGATGCCCAGTTCCTCGTACGACGAGTCGAAGGTGGTCATCACCTCGGCCGTCGCGATCAGGGTCTTCGACGGCACGCAGTCGGTGAGAACCGAAGCCCCGCCCAGGCCGTCGCAGTCGACGACGGTCACTTCCGCGCCCAGCTGGCTGGCCACCAGGGCCGCTTCGTATCCGCCGGGTCCGCCACCAATGATCACGATCCGATTCACGTACCCCATTGTCCCGCACGCGCCAAGTGATCACTTACGGGGGCGGTGTCCCGCTGTCGTACTCTCATGACCATGTCGCTCTACGCCGCCTACGCCGGCAACCTCGACGCCCGGCTGATGACGCGCCGCGCTCCGCACTCGCCCCTGCGCGGCACCGGCTGGCTCAGCGGCTGGCGCCTGACCTTCGGCGGCGAGCAGATGGGCTGGGAGGGCGCGCTCGCCACCCTCGTGGAGGACCCGCTGCACCAGGTCTTCGTCGGGCTGTACGACATCGCCCCGGTCGACGAGGAGCCGATGGACCGCTGGGAGGGCGTCCCGCTGGGCATCTACCGGCGCCACATGGTGCGGGTGCACACCCTCGACGGCGACCTGCCCGCGTGGATCTACGTCCTCAACGACTACGAGGGCGGTCTGCCGTCCGCGCGCTACCTCGGCGAGATCGCGGACGCGGCGGAGTCGGCGGGCGCTCCGCACGACTACGTAATGGAACTGCGCAAGCGCCCCTGCTGACCCGGCGGCAGGCCGGGCGCGGCGGCCTCCCCACGGCCCCGCGGGCCCCGTCAATCGGCGGATCCTCCGAAATTCCGCAGACCGTGACCTGGGACGTCTACGCGCGTAGGAGATAACCGGCTACTCTCATCGGCGTGAACTCTTCCGCAACTCCCCACGCCGCCCGCACCCCGCTCGGCGACCCGTACGCCGCCGCCACGGCCGCCGCCGCCCGCCTGCGCGAGCTGACCGGCGGCGAGACCCACGACGTCGCCCTGGTCATGGGCTCCGGCTGGGTGCCTGCCGCCGACGCCCTCGGCGAGGCCGATCACGAGTTCGCGGTGACAGAGCTGCCGGGCTTCCCGCCGCCCGCCGTGGCCGGGCACTCCGGCAAGGTGCGCTCCGTGCGGATCGGCGACAAGCGGGCGCTGGTCTTCCTGGGCCGCAACCACTTCTACGAGGGCCACGGCGTCGCCACCGTCGCGCACGGCGTGCGCACCGCCGTCGCCGCCGGCTGCAAGACCGTCGTCCTGACCAACGGCTGCGGCGGGCTGCGCCCCACCTACCGCCCCGGCCAGGCGGTGCTGATCGGCGACCACATCAACATGACGGCCGCCTCGCCGATCGTCGGCGCCAACTTCGTCGACCTCACCGACCTGTACTCGCCGCGGCTGCGCGCCCTGTGCAAGGAGGTCGACCCCTCCCTGGAGGAGGGCGTCTACGTCCAGCTCCCCGGCCCGCACTACGAGACCCCGGCCGAGATCAACATGGTCCGGGTCATCGGCGGCGACCTCGTGGGCATGTCCACCGCGCTGGAGGCCATCGCGGCCCGCGAGGCGGGCGCCGAGGTGCTCGGCATCTCCCTGGTGACCAACCTCGCCGCCGGCATGACGGGCGAGCCGCTGAACCACGAGGAGGTCCTGGAGGCCGGCCGCGACTCCGCCGCGCGGATGGGCAGCCTGCTCGCCCAGGTGCTCGAGCGCATCTGACCGCCCCACGCCCCCGGGTGGGACGGACCGGCGCCCCCGCGCCGGCACACCGCGCGCGATCCCAGGGGTGCCCGCACCCTGGTTAGGGAAGGCGACCTACGGGGAGGTAACCGGGCGGCGCTCGTCGCGGCGGCCCGCTCCGCCGCCGCCCGGCCGGACGGGATCCCGCCGCACGGCCTCCCGCCGTGGCACCGGTCGCGGGCATGACGGGCCGAAGGCCCCAGGCCGACCCGCGCGCGGCACGGGCGGCACCGAAGACCGAGACATCGCAGGAGCATCACGTGGCAAGCGCAAGCGAGAACGCGGAGCTGATCCCCCAGGCGCGCACCTGGCTGGCAGAGGACCCGGACCCCGACACCCGTGCCGAGCTCGAGGCCCTGCTCGCGGCCGTCGAGTCCGGTGACACGGCGGCTGCCGGCGACCTCACGGACCGGTTCGCCGGCACCCTGCAGTTCGGGACGGCGGGGCTGCGCGGGGAGGTCGGCGCGGGCCCGATGCGCATGAACCGCTCCGTGGTCATCCGGGCCGCCGCCGGTCTCGCCGCGTACCTCAGGGCGCAGGGCAAGGGCGACGGGCTGGTCGTCGTGGGTCACGACGCCCGCCACAAGTCGCTGGACTTCGCCCGCGACACCGCCGCCGTCATGGTCGGCGCCGGCCTGCGGGCGGCCGTGCTGCCCGGACCGCTGCCGACGCCGGTGCTGGCCTTCGCGATCCGCCACCTCGGCGCCGTCGCGGGCATCGCGGTGACCGCGAGCCACAACCCCCCGCGGGACAACGGCTACAAGGTCTACCTGGGCGACGGCTCGCAGATCGTCCCGCCCGCCGACGCCGGGATCGCCGACGAGATCGCCGCGATCGGCCCGCTGGCCGACGTGCCGCTGGCGGACGGCGGCTGGCAGGTCCTCGGCGAGGAGGTCGTCGAGGCCTACCTGGACCGCGCCGCCTCGGTCGTGGACCGGCACACCCCGCGCGACCTCTCGGTCGTCTACACCCCGCTGCACGGGGTCGGCCGCGACGTGCTGACCGCCGCCTTCGAGCGCGCCGGGTTCGCCGCGCCGCACGTCGTCGCCGAACAGGGCGAGCCGGACCCGGACTTCCCGACCGTCGCCTTCCCCAACCCGGAGGAGCCGGGGGCGATGGACCTGGCCTTCGCCGCGGCCCGGGCGCTCGGCCCCGACGTCGACATCGTCGTCGCCAACGACCCCGACGCCGACCGCTGCGCCGTGGCCGTGCCGGACCGCGCCGCCGCGGGCGGCTGGCGGATGCTGCGCGGCGACGAGGTCGGCGCGCTGCTCGCCACCCACCTGGTGCACCGGCGGGCCGGCGGCACCTTCGCGGCGAGCATCGTCTCCTCCTCCCTGCTCTCCCGCATCGCGGCCCGCGCCGGGCTGCCCTACGCCGACACCCTGACCGGCTTCAAGTGGATCTCCCGGGTGGAGGGCCTGCGCTACGGCTACGAGGAGGCGCTGGGCTACTGCGTCGACCCCGCGGGCGTGCGCGACAAGGACGGCGTCACCGCCGCCCTGGCCGTGGCGGAACTGACCGCCGAGCTGAAGGCCAAGGGCCGTACGCTCGCCGACCTGCTGGACGACATCGCCCTCGAGTACGGGCTGCACGCCACCGACCAGCTCTCGGTGCGGGTCGCCGACCTGTCGGTCATCGACGACGCGATGAGCCGGCTGCGGGAGCGGCCGCCCAGCTCGCTGGCCGGTCTCGCCGTCGTCACCGCCGAGGACCTCTCCAAGGGCAGCGCCGAGCTGCCGCCCACCGACGGCCTGCGCTACCGGCTGGCCGGTTCCCCGGGCGCCGGTGTGGAGTCGGCCCGGGTGATCGTGCGCCCGAGCGGCACCGAGCCCAAGCTGAAGTGCTACCTGGAGGCCGTCCTGCCCGTACCGGGCGCCGACCGGCTGGCAGCCGTCCGCGCCCAGGCCGCCGAGGTGCTGGCGGCCGTCAAGGCCGACCTCGCGACCGCCGCCGGACTCCCCCGGGACGAGGCCGCGGCCCAGGCCTGACGCCGCGCTGACGACGCCGCCCCGGCCGTGCCCACCCGGGCCCGACCGGGGCGGCGTCGTTGGCGCCCCGGTCGTCGGCGCCCCGCCTCCGGCTCAGCCGATGGCGAGCAGGACGATCATCACGACCGCTCCCGCCACCGCCGGGGCGATCACCTCGTACGCCCAGCGGACCGTGACCTCGCTCCGCGCGCCCTCCCGGCCGCCGTGCCGCTCCGCGAGCTCGCGCAACTCGTCCACCACGCGGTCGGACCAGGCCCGGGTCGTCTCCGGCGCACCGGGGCGGGACGCCAGCGTCGCACCCGGGTCGCCCGCCGCGGCGGCGCGCGTCTTGGCCCGCGCGGCCCGCTTGCGGGCGCGCATCGACACCGGGACGGCCCACACCTGGTACTTCTTGCCCTCCACGAACAGCTCGGTCGAGTAGCCGGAGCGCAGCCCCTCCACGGCGGCCCAGGACGCGGTGACGGTGCGGAAGGGATTGCGGACCAGCAGACGGTCGTCCCCGGCCCGGACGACCGGACGCAGGGTGAACGCGACAACCAGCGGCACGATCAGCAGCATCAGCGCGAGGGCCAGCCAGGGGGTGTTCCCCGTGCCGCGGACGATCGCGTCGACGCCGAGCCACAGCGTGATGGCGAGCATGATCACGCCGCCGGCGACACCGGCCGACGAGCGGTAGGAACGCTCGGCGTACTTCGGCTGCCCGGGGTCGGGCTGCGGTTCGGGGGCGGGGTTCTCTGAGCTCGTCATGAGATCAGATTGTGCCCGACCCCGGACCCGCGCCCGGCGGGGCGGAGGTTGCGTTAGTGCATCGGCGTCAGCGCCGGCCGGTCGCCGCCTACTCGTACGCCTTGTCCTGCGTGGAGTCGTAGACCAGCTTGCCCGCCGCGTCGTAGCCCTTGATGTGCGGCAGGGAATCCTCCGCCGCGGCGAGGACCCCGGTCGCGGCGAAGTAGCCGTGGTCGAGAGCGGCCTGCTGCGTGACGCCGCCCCAGGAGACGGTGACCTTGGCGACCCCGGGCTCGACCGTGCCGACGCTGCCCCAGCGGAAGGGGAACCGGTACGGCAGCCCCGGACCGGTGGCGGTGTCCTGCTTGTAGAGCCGGTAGGCGTTGTCGTCCGGCACGACGGGCCCGCGGCCCGGGGCGCCGTCCGCTCCGACGCTGCTGTTGATGCCGCCCGCCTTCCCGTCCTTGTCCGTGCAGATCAGGCGGGCGGGGGCGCCGTCCACGGTGCCGACCGCCACGACACGGATGCCGTCACCCGGGGAGTTCTCGTCACCGGTGGCGTTGAGCGCGAGGATCACCCGGTAGTCCTCGGCCTTCCCGTATTCGCTTGCGAAGGCGGACGCCTTTGGCTGGTGTTGCCCGCTGTACGCCAGGCACCTCTCCAGCACCTCACCCGCCCGCTCCATCGTGATCCCGTCCGCCAGTTGCCCCGGTGTCACCGGACCCGCCGGCCCGCTCGGCGACGCGCTCGTGCGCACCGGAGCGGAGGGTTGCACCTGGGTGGCGCTCGCCGTCACGGACGGGCGGGCGTCGTGCGCCGGCAGGGCGGCCTGGCCGCCGACGCCCGGCTGGTAGTGCATCGCGACGGCCGTGCCGGGCACCGCGACCAGCGCCGCCAGCCCGGCCCCCGCGGCGAACACCCGGCGCCTTCGGCTTGTTCTGCCCTGACGCAGGATCGTGGCGTAGGGCGCCTCGCTCGTGCGCAGCCCGTCCGTCTGCTCCTCGAGGAGCTCGCGCAGCCGCGCCTCGAACTCCGTGTCGCCGTCGGCGGGGCCGTACCCCGTCGTGTCTCCGCTGTCCCTCATCGGGCCCCTCCTTCTGTCTTCGTGTGCTTCGCCGTGCCCCACGGCCCTGTCCGCGTCCCCGCACCGGCCCCGACGGGCTCGGCGGCCATCACGGCGGTGCCCAGCCGGGCCCGCAACTTCGCCAGGCCGCGGGCCGCCTGGCTCTTGACCGTCCCCGCCGAGCAGCCCAGCGCGTGGGCGACCTCGGTCTCCGACAGGTCGTCCCAGTACCGCAGCACGACCACGGCCCGCTGCCGCGCGGGCAGCTCGCCGAGCGCCGCCAGCAGCTCCTCGCGCTGCGCCACCCGCGCCGTGGGATCGGCGCCGGCGCCCTCGGGCGGTACGTCCGTGAGCCGTTCGGCCACGCGTTTCTTGCGGAACCGGTCCTTGTTGCAGGTGATCAGGATCCGCCGCACATACGCGTCCGGGTTGTCGCTGCGCTGCACCCGCCGCCAGGACCGGTAGGCCTTGGCCAGCGCGGTCTGCGCGAGGTCCTCGGCGTGATGCCCGTCACCTGTGAGCAGATAGGCGGTCCTGACCAGATGGGTCCATCTGGCACGGACGTAGCCTTGGAACTCCGCCTCGTCGTCTGGATTCATCGATGACCCCCTTCACCCACCAGACCACCGGTTCCGCCGATTCGGTTGCCGGGCCACCCGTAAGGGGACGGACGGATCCGCCCCTACCGGTGACATTCGCTACGCGCGTAGATATGCTGGGCTGGTGACCATGCCCACCACTGTTCCCGCTCACGGCCCCGACGCCGCGGCCCGGCTGGCGTCCATGGCCGACGTCACGGCCTCCGACGCCGCGCTGCGCCGCTTCCTGCACGGGCTGCCCGGCGTCGACGCGGTCGGCCTCGAAGCCCGCGCCGCAAGCCTCGGCACCCGTTCGATCAAGACCACGGCGAAGGCCTACGCCATCGACCTGGCGATCTCGATGATCGACCTCACCACGCTCGAAGGCGCGGACACCCCGGGCAAGGTCCGGGCGCTGTCCGCCAAGGGCGTCAACCCGGACCCGACCGACCGCACGACCCCCAGGGTCGCCGCGATCTGCGTATACCCGGACATGGTCGCGACCGCCAAGGAGGCCCTGGGCGACTCCGGCGTGCACGTCGCGTCCGTCGCCACCGCCTTCCCGGCCGGCCGCGCCGCACTGCCGGTGAAGCTCGCCGACACCGCCGACGCGGTGGCCGCGGGCGCCGACGAAGTGGACATGGTCATCGACCGCGGCGCCTTCCTGGCCGGCCGCTACCTGAAGGTCTTCGAGGAGATCAAGGCGGTCAGGGAGGCCTGCCGCCGCCCCGACGGCAGCTCCGCCCACCTCAAGGTCATCTTCGAGAACGGCGAACTGGCGACGTACGACAACATCCGCCGCGCCTCCTGGCTCGGCATGCTCGCCGGCGCCGACTTCATCAAGACCTCCACCGGCAAGGTGGCGGTCAACGCCACCCCCGCCAACACCCTGCTGATGCTCGAGGCCGTGCGCGACTTCCGCGCCGCCACGGGCGTCCAGGTCGGCGTGAAGCCCGCCGGCGGCATCCGCACCTCCAAGGACGCCATCAAGTTCCTGGTCCTCGTCAACGAGACCGTGGGCGACGAGTGGCTGAGCAACGAGTGGTTCCGTTTCGGCGCGTCCAGCCTGCTGAACGATCTGCTCATGCAGCGCCAGAAGCTGAGCACCGGCCGCTACTCCGGTCCCGACTACGTGACGGTGGACTGAGAACTCCGATGACACAGACCAAGAAGAACCAGCAGCCCCAGCCGGCCGCGCAGCCGAAGCCGGGCTCCGCCTTCGCGTACGCCCCGGCGCCGGAGTCCCGCTCCGTCGTCGACATCGCCCCCTCCTACGGCCTGTTCATCGACGGCGAGTTCAGCGACGCCGCCGACGGCCGGGTCTTCAAGACCGTGAGCCCCTCCTCCGAGGAGGTCCTCTCCGAGGTCGCCCAGGCCGGCGAGGCGGACGTGGACCGGGCCGTCAGGGCCGCCCGCAAGGCCTTCGCGTCGTGGTCGGCGCTGCCCGGCTCCGAGCGGGCCAAGTACCTCTTCCGCATCGCCCGGATCGTCCAGGAGCGCTCGCGCGAACTGGCCGTCCTTGAGTCGCTGGACAACGGCAAGCCGATCCGGGAGACCCGCGACGCCGACCTCCCGCTGGTCGCCGCGCACTTCTTCTACTACGCCGGCTGGGCCGACAAGCTCGCGCACGCCGGTTTCGGCCCGGCCCCCCGCCCGCTGGGCGTGGCCGGCCAGGTCATCCCGTGGAACTTCCCGCTGCTGATGCTGGCGTGGAAGATCGCCCCGGCGCTGGCCACCGGCAACACGGTCGTCCTCAAGCCGGCCGAGACCACCCCGCTGTCGGCGCTGTTCTTCGCCGACATCTGCCGCCAGGCGGGCCTGCCCAAGGGCGTCGTCAACATCCTCCCCGGCTACGGGGACGCCGGCGCCGCGCTGGTCGCCCACGAGGGCGTCGACAAGGTCGCCTTCACCGGCTCCACCGCCGTCGGCAAGCAGATCGCCCGCACCGTCGCCGGCGGCAGCAAGAAGCTCACCCTGGAGCTGGGCGGCAAGGGCGCCAACATCGTCTTCGACGACGCGCCGATCGACCAGGCCGTCGAGGGCATCGTCAACGGCATCTTCTTCAACCAGGGCCAGGTGTGCTGCGCGGGCTCCCGCCTGCTGGTCCAGGAGTCCGTCGCGGACGAGGTGCTGGACGCGCTCAAGCGCCGGCTGTCGACGCTGCGCGTCGGCGACCCGCTGGACAAGAACACCGACATCGGCGCCATCAACTCCGCCGAGCAGCTGGCCCGGATCACCGCGCTCGCCGAGGCCGGCGAGGCCGAGGGCGCCGAGCGCTGGTCGCCGGCGTGCGAACTGCCCTCCGCGGGCTACTGGTTCGCGCCGACGCTCTTCACCGGGGTCACCCAGGCGCACCGCGTCGCCCGCGAGGAGATCTTCGGCCCGGTGCTCTCGGTGCTGACCTTCCGCACCCCGGCAGAGGCCGTGGAGAAGGCCAACAACACCCCGTACGGCCTGTCGGCGGGGATCTGGACGGAGAAGGGCTCGCGCATCCTGTCGGTCGCGAACCAGCTCCGGGCCGGTGTGGTGTGGGCCAACACGTTCAACAAGTTCGACCCGACCTCGCCCTTCGGCGGCTACAAGGAGTCGGGCTTCGGTCGCGAGGGCGGCCGCCACGGTCTGGAGGCGTACCTCGATGTCTGATAAGTCCGAGAAGGCCGAGGCAGTGCGGCTGTCCGTCTTCAAGACCTACAAGCTGTTCGTCGGGGGCAAGTTCCCCCGCAGCGAGAGCGGGCGGGTGTACGAGGTGACCGACGCCAAGGGCAAGTGGCTCGCCAACGCCCCGCAGTCCTCCCGCAAGGACGCCCGTGACGCGGTGTCCGCCGCCCGCAAGGCCTTCGCGGGCTGGTCGGGCGCGACCGCGTACAACCGGGGGCAGATCCTCTACCGCGTCGCGGAGATGCTGGAGGGCCGCCGGGAGCAGTTCGTCCGCGAGGTCGGCGAGGCCGAGGGGCTGTCGAAGTCCAAGGCGGCGGCCGTGGTGGACGCCGCGATCGACCGCTGGGTCTGGTACGCGGGCTGGACCGACAAGATCGCCCAGGTCGTGGGCGGCGCCAACCCGGTGGCCGGGCCGTACTTCAACCTGTCGAGCCCGGAGCCGACCGGGGTCGTCGCGGTCGTCGCACCGCAGGAGTCGTCCTTCCTGGGCCTGGTCTCGGTGGTCGCCCCGGTGATCGCCACCGGCAACACCGCGGTCGTGGTGACGAGCGAGCGGGCCCCGCTGCCCGCGCTGTCGCTGGGCGAGGTGCTGGCCACCTCCGACCTGCCGGGCGGGGTCGTCAACATCCTGTCCGGCCGCACCTCCGAGGTCGCGCCGACGCTCGCCGCGCACATGGACGTCAACGCCCTGGACCTGGCGGGCACGGTGGACGACGCCGCGCTCGCCAAGGAGCTGGAGATCGCGGCCGCGGACAACCTCAAGCGCGTGCTCCGTCCACAGGCTGTGGACTGGGCCGCCGAGCCCGGCACGGACCGCATGACGGCCTTCCTGGAGACCAAGACCGTCTGGCACCCCGCGGGGGCCGGCGCGGCCTCCGGCTCCGCGTACTGATCCCGTCTCCCGGCGGCCCGTCCCGCCGCCGGGGGACGGCACTGCCCGCACGACCGGCGGCGGGCCCCCGCGACCGATGTGTCGCCGCGGGGGCCCGCCGCCGTACGCGTTCCGGCACCGCGTCAGCCGCCCTGCAGGGTCCTGACGGTGTCGCCGATCAGCGGCAGGTCGGAGACCGTGCGGCTGTCGGCGACCGGCTTGGTGACGTCCGCGGTGGAGACCGGCTTGAAGTCGGCGACCTGCGAACCCACCGCGTTGTCCAGCGGGTTGACGCTGGTCTGGGCGAACGGGTTCACCGGCAGGTGGTTCACCGTGCCGATCAGGGCCGACGTCGCCGCCCGGCCGGCCTTGGCGGCCGTGGCCGCCCCTTCGCTCTGGGCGTCCGCGTGCGCCGCCCCCGCCGAGGCGACGGCCGCGGCGGACGACACCGCGAGGACGGCGGCGCGGAGAAGAGTGCGGGAGAACTGCGGCATGAGGATCCACCTGCCTGGTCGCCGGCCCGCTCACGGACCGGTCCCGGAACGGCGTTGACGACCGTCCCCGTACGCGACAATGACGTCACTCACGGTAGTTGGTTGAACATCACGTATCCAAAGCATGTCCCGGCGGGTCACTCCAAAGACGGAATGCCTCACACTGGTGTCCCGTGAGCTCTCGCCCTCCCGCCGCCCGCGTGATCCTGCTGACCGGCCCCTCCGGGTCCGGCAAGTCCTCCCTCGCCGCCCGCACCGGCCTCCCGGTCCTGCGACTGGACGACTTCTACAAGGAGGGTGACGACCCGTCCCTCCCGATGCTGCCGAGCGGCATCGGCGCCGACTGGGACTCCCCGCTGTCCTGGAACACCGACGCGGCGGTCGCCGCCGTCGCTGAGCTGTGCGCCACGGGCCGGACCGCCGTCCCGGTGTACGAGCTGTCCACCAGCTCCGTGACCGGACGGGCGGAGGTGGACATCGACGGGGCGCCGCTCTTCATCGCCGAGGGCATCTTCGCCGCCGACATCGTCGCGCGCTGCGCCGAACTCGGCCTGCTCGCCGACGCGCTGTGCCTGAGCCGCGGCGCGGTCACCACCGCTCGCCGCCGCTTCGTCCGCGACCTGCGCGAGGGGCGGAAGTCGCTGCCCTTCCTGCTGCGCCGCGGCTGGAACCTGATGCGCGCCGAGCGGGGCATCGTCGCCCGGCACGCGGAGCTCGGGGCGCATGTGTGCGACCGGGACGAGGCACTGGAACGGATCGGTCGTGCATCTTTTCCATCGATCGCCGTCCGGGTTTGAACGAAACGGCGCGCGGGTCCGTAAGGACATGCGTGAGGGAGCGGTGCGCGCAGACCCCCCGCTGGGCGCGACCGCTCCCTCTTGCCTCCCCCGGTTCCCCCGTTCCCCCCGTGGGTCCCCCGTTTCCCCGTTCCCCGTTCCCCCCGGCGTCAGGCCACCAGCTCGCCGAACGCCGCCTCCTCGTCGACGCCCGCGCTGAGCGTCTGGTCCTCGCGCAGCCGGCGCAGGGAGCGCCAGATGCTGCTCTTCACCGTGCCGACGCTGATGCCGAGGATCTCGGCGATCTCCGGGTCGGTGCGGCCCTCGTAGTAGCGGAGCACCAGCATCGTGCGCTGCGGCTCCGGGAGCTTGGCCAGCGCCTGCCACAGCACGGCCCGCAGTTCGGTGCCGCGCATCGCGTCCGTCTCGCCCGCCGTCTCCGGCAGCTCCTCGGTCGGGTACTCGTTGAGCTTGCGGCGCCGCCAGGCGCTGATGTGCAGGTTGGTCATGGTCCGGCGCAGGTAGCCGCCGACCGCGGCCTTGTCGCTGATCCGGTCCCAGGCGCGGTAGGTGGAGAACAGCGCGCTCTGCAGCAGGTCCTCCGCCTCGTAACGGTCGCCCGTCAGGTGGTAGGCGGTCGCGTACAGGGAGGCCCGGCGCTCCTGGACGTAGGCGGTGAAGTCCGCGTCCGCCGTGAAGCACCGCTCCCCCGGGATCTCCCGGGCCCCCGTGGCCTCCCCGTAGGCGACACCCCCGTGCCCCCCGTCTCCCCCGTGACCCCCTTCGATCGCCGTGATGTACGGCGGCCGGTTGCGGACCACCTGACGCCCGGTGCCACGAGCGCACCCCCGCCCGCCCGTGGCACCGGACTTCTCGACGCCCCGGCCCGCGGTGTGCAGGCGCGGCTGAAGGACTGCGGTGGTCGTCGTGCTGTGCAGTGCGTTCATTTCGCGCCCCCCGTGGGTGGAGCCGGTCTGGTCTTCATACCTGTCCGGCGAGGGCCGCCCGGTGGCGTCCCCGTCGATGGGCAATAGCCTGCCGCGTCAGTTTCATGGCGCTGTCCGCCGAGTGTCACAGCCCCGTCACAGACCACGGCGGTACCTTCCACGGGTCCTCTTGGGAGAGAATGCGAGCGTGCCTTTCCTGTTGCTGATCGAGGACGACGACGCCATCCGAGCGAGCCTCGAACTCGCCCTGTCGCGCCAGGGCCACCGTGTGGTGGCCGCGGCGACGGGCGAGGACGGGCTGAACCTGCTGCGCGAGCAGCGGCCGGACCTGATCGTGCTGGACGTGATGCTCCCGGGTATCGACGGCTTCGAGGTGTGCCGGCGCATCCGGCGCACCGACCAGCTGCCGATCATCCTGCTGACCGCGCGCAGCGACGACATCGACGTCGTCGTGGGCCTGGAGTCCGGGGCGGACGACTACGTCGTCAAGCCCATCCAGCCGCGTGTACTGGACGCCCGCATCCGCGCCGTGCTGCGCCGCGGCGAGCGGGACAGCACCGACGCGGCCGCCTTCGGCAGCATCGTCATCGACCGCTCGGCGATGACCGTCACGAAGAACGGCGAGGACCTGCAGCTCACGCCGACCGAGCTGCGGCTGCTGCTGGAGCTGAGCCGCCGCCCCGGTCAGGCCCTGTCCCGGCAGCAGTTGCTGCGCCTGGTGTGGGAGCACGACTACCTCGGCGACTCGCGTCTGGTGGACGCCTGTGTGCAGCGGCTGCGCGCCAAGATCGAGGACGTGCCCTCGTCGCCGACCCTGATCCGTACCGTCCGGGGTGTCGGGTACCGCCTGGACGCGCCGGCGTGAATCCACCGCACGACGAGTACCCGGCCGCCGACGACGGGACGGACCGGCGGCTGAGCGGCTGGAGGTCACGGCTGCTGCGGCTCACCAGCCTCCGGCTGCGCCTGGTCGCCGTCTTCGCCGCCGTGGCGCTGGCGGCCGCCGTCTCCGCCTCCGGCATCGCGTACTGGCTCAACCGCGACGCGGTGCTGACGCGCGCCCAGAACGCCGCCCTCAACGACTTCCGCGCCTCGATGACCCGCAACGCGGGCTCCCTGCCGCGGTATCCGTCCTGCGACAAACTGGCCGACGCCGCGCGCAGCATCGGCGCCAGCACCCAGACCTACCAGGTGCTGCTGATCGGCACCGGCCCGGACGGCGAGCGCTGCGCGACCAAGTCGCTGAGCGACGGCTTCTCGCTGGACGCCGTCCCCTCGACGCTGCGCAAGGCCGTCAGCAAGCGCAACCCCAAGACGGGCGACCCCGCCGAGTACCACCTGTACTGGCAGCGGGTCACCCGCAACGGCCAGCCGTATCTGGTGGGCGGGGCCAAGGTGATCGGCGGCGGGCCGACCGGCTACATGTTCAAGTCGCTGGAGGCCGAGCGCAAGGACCTCAACTCGCTGGCCTGGTCGCTCGGCATCGCCACCGCCCTCGCCCTGATCGGCGCGGCCCTGCTCGCCCAGGCCGCGGCCTCCACCGTGCTGCGGCCCGTGGCTCGCCTCGGGGACGCCGCCAGGAGGCTCGGCGAGGGCAAGCTCGACACCCGGCTGCGGGTCACCGGCACCGACGAACTCGCCGAGTTGTCACGGACGTTCAACCGCACCGCGGAGCGGCTGGAGATGCGGGTCGACGAGCTCAGCCAGCGCGAGGCGGCCAGCCGCCGCTTCGTCGCCGACATGTCGCACGAGCTGCGCACCCCGCTGACCGCGATCACCGCCGTCACCGAGGTACTGGAGGACGAGGCGGACTCCCTCGACCCGATGATCGCCCCGGCGGTACGGCTGGTGGTGAGCGAGACCAAGCGGCTGGGCGAGCTGGTGGAGAACCTGATGGAGGTCACCCGCTTCGACGCGGGCACCGCGCGCCTGGTCATGGACGACGTCGACGTCTCCGACCTGGTCACCGCCTGCATCGACGCCCGCGCCTGGCTCGACGCGGTGGAACTGGACGCGCCGCGCGGCATCATCGCGCTGCTCGACCCGCGCCGCATGGACGTGATCCTCGCCAACCTGATCGGCAACGCCCTCAAGCACGGCGGCTCGCCGGTCCGGGTCAAGGTCAGGCAGGACGGGGACGAGCTCGTCGTCGAGGTCGCCGACAACGGCCCCGGCATCCCGGAGGACGTGCTGCCGCACGTCTTCGACCGGTTCTTCAAGGCGGACGCCTCCCGCGCCCGTTCCGAGGGGAGCGGCCTGGGCCTGTCCATCGCCCTGGAGAACGCGCACATCCACGGCGGAGAGATCGCCGCGGCCAACGACCCCGCCGGCGGGGCGGTGTTCACGCTGCGGCTGCCGATGCGCACCGGGGCGGGCCAGGCGGCGGAGACCGAGGAAGGAAACGAGGGCACGTGACGCAGCCGTCCCGGGGCACCGCCCCGGACGCCCAGGGTCTGCCGTCCGCGGGCGCCGCCCGTCGCCGGCGCGCCCCGCTCCTCGCCCTGCTCGGCGTGGTCCTGCTGGCCGGCTGCGGCATCCGCACCACCTCGGTGCCGGTGGACGCCGGACCTGCGCCCTCCCGCGTCTCCTGCGCGGTGCCGGACGAGGAGGCGAGCGCCACGGCGACGGCCTCCGCGTCGCCCCGCGGGCTGACCGCCCGGGTGTACCTGGTGTGCAGCGCCCAGGTGGCCGGGGTGAACCGCTCCGTGCGGACCGAGGGCCTGGACCAGCTGGGCGTGGCCGTGCTGCTCCTGCGCGAGCTGCAGCGCAAGCCGCGCGGCGGCGAGTCGTCGGCCGGCTTCACCACGGCCGTGCAGGGCGACCTGGCGGTGGAGGGACCGCGCCGCGGCGACCCCCGCGGATCGCTCCGGCTCAGCGCCCCGCTGGGCGACCTGCCGCCGTTCGCGCTCGCGCAGCTGGTGTGCACCTTCGCCGGTACGGGCGCGGGCGCCGGCAGCGGCGGGGTGCTCCTGGGCGGCTCCGACGACACCCCGGTGCGCCGCTTCACCTGCACCGGCGACCTGCGCACCGACCCCGAGGCGGCGGAAACCGCTGGAACCGCCGTGAAGTGACAGACGTCCTTCCAGGCGTGCGGCGCGACGGCTCTCTCCCGAAAGTGCGCGCGGTGGGCCTGGTACTCGCCGCGGTGCATCTGGCTCTGGTCGGGTGGCTGATGCTGCGTCCGCAGTACGTGCCCTGGGTGGACGCCCCCAATCTCCGTCCGTTCGCCACCATCCGCTCCGACCTCGCCATGGGGCCCGCGGAGGCGGCCGGCCGGATCGCCTCGGGGATGGCGCTGCTGGCCCCGCTGGGCGTGCTGCTGCCGATGGCCGGCGGCCGGGTGCGGGTGTCGGCGACGGGGTCGTTCGCACGCACGGTCTTCGCGGGGCTGATGTTCTCGCTCGCCCTGGAGTTCGTGCAGACCGGGGTGCCGGGGCAGATCTTCGACGTGGACGCCCTGCTGCTCAACACGGCCGGGGTCGCGCTGGCGCATCTCGCCGTGGTGCCCGCGGCGCGCGCCTGGGCGCACCGGCGCAGCGTCCGCCGGCAGGACCGGCTGACCGGGACTCAGGGGCGGACCCCGAGGATTCCCAGGGTTGGGATCGCACCGTAGAGCGATGATTCGCGGTGTTATGCGCTCGTACGGTGATGTCATCGGCCGGAGAGACCGGCCTGGACTCCCGAAGGAGCACCCGCCATGTCCGCACTGGTCCGCCCCCGTCACGGCCGGATGATCGCCGGGGTCTGCGCCGGGCTCGCAGACCGGTTCGGCACCTCCGCCACCACGATGCGCGTGATCTTCCTGCTGTCGTGCCTGCTGCCCGGGCCGCAGTTCCTGCTCTACCTCGCGCTGTGGCTGCTGCTGCCGAACGAGGGGAGCGCGAAGGCCGCGGTGTGACGCCACCGGCCCCGGAGAAGCACCGGCGGGCCGCACCCCGAGGGGGCGCGGCCCGTCCGCCGTGCGTCCGGGTGGCGCTCAGCCGCCGATCGGCAGGCCCTGCAGCGGGAGCTGACCCAGCGGCAGCTGGCCGCCGACCGGGAGGCCGCCGAGCAGCGTGCTCACGCCCTGGGGGGCGTTCTGCACACCGGGGACGAGGTTGGTCGACTTCGGCAGGCCGCTGGTGACGGCGCCGACCGGGACCGCCTTCGCGACATTGGCGACCGGCACGGAGGCCGGCAGGGCCGAGGCGTCCGGCAGGCCCAGGTTGGTGTCCGTGGGAGCTGCGGAGGCGACGCCCGCGGCGGCCCCGACGAAGGCCACGCCCAGCGCGGCGGCACCGAGAGTCTTGACGGTTCCGGTCTTCATGGTTGCGATCCTCGTGATGGGGGATGGTGCGTCCGCCGCGGCACACACGGATGGTGTTCGCGGGATTTCGGAACGTAGCGACGGAACGCGGGGCGGTGCAAGCACCGCGAACGGCCGCCCCGGGCCCGGGCCGGCCCGCCGCCGCACGGCGGGACGGCCCGGGCCTCACCCCTCTTCCGGCGAGGAATCGCTGGCCACGGCGGTGGCGGCGGCCGTCTGGCGGAACAGCCACTCGGCCTTCAGCTCCGAGTATCCGGGCTTGATCACGTCATTGATCATCGCGAGACGTTCATCGAAAGGGATGAAGGCGGACTTCATCGCGTTGACCGTGAACCACTGCATGTCGTCGAGCGTGTAGCCGAACGCGGCCACCAGCTCGGCGAACTCGCGGCTCATGCTCGTACCGCTCATCAGGCGGTTGTCGGTGTTCACCGTGACCCGGAAGTGCAGCCGGCGCAGCAGTCCGATGGGGTGCTCCGCGTACGAGGCGGCCGCGCCGGTCTGCAGGTTGGAGGTGGGGCACATCTCCAGGGGGATGCGCTTGTCGCGCACGTAGTTGGCCAGCCGCCCGAGGGAGACCGTGCCGTCCTCCGCGACCTCGATGTCGTCGATGATGCGCACGCCGTGGCCCAGCCGGTCGGCGCCGCACCACTGCAGGGCCTGCCAGATGGAGGGCAGGCCGAAGGCCTCGCCAGCGTGGATGGTGAAGTGGAAGTTCTCCCGCTGGAGGTACTCGAAGGCGTCGAGGTGGCGGGTGGGCGGGAAGCCGGCCTCGGCGCCCGCGATGTCGAAGCCGACGACGCCCCGGTCGCGGTACCGGATGGCGAGTTCGGCGATCTCCTGCGAGCGGGCGGCGTGCCGCATCGCGGTGAGCAGGGCGCCCACCCGGATCCGGCCGCCCGCCTCTCGGGCCCGCCGTTCGCCCTCGCGGAAGCCCTCGTTGACGGCCTCCACGACCTCGTCGAGGGAGAGCCCGCGTTCGACGTGGAGTTCGGGGGCGTAGCGCACCTCGGCGTAGACGACGCCGTCCGCGGCGAGGTCCTCGGCGCACTCGGCGGCGACCCGGGTGAGCGCCTCGCGGGTCTGCATGACGCCGACCGTGTGCGAGAAGGTCTCCAGGTAGCGCTCCAGCGAGCCGGAGTCGGCGGCCTCGCGGAACCAGGTGCCGAGTTTGTCCGGGTCGGTCTCCGGCAGGCCGTCGTATCCCGACGCGCGGGCCAGGTCGACGACGGTCCCGGGGCGGACGCCGCCGTCGAGGTGGTCGTGGAGCAGCACCTTGGGTGCGCGGCGGATCTGCTCGGGCGTGGGGGTGGCCCCCGCAGCGCCCGCGGGGAAGGGGAGCGTGCTTGAGCTCGTCATTTCCGAAACATACCCCCTACGCGCGTAGAACTCTTGGATGATGCCGAATATTGACCTCCTGGCCAGGTCATGCACACCTTCCCGTCTGCCATGGTTACGCCATGGCTTCGCAAGCTTTACCGGTGCGTGGTGCGCGGTTGGGAAAGAGAGTGACACCGGGTCTGAACCCGGCGGCCCGGCGGGATACGGACGACGAGGCGGTCCGTGCCGCCGTGCTGCTGCTGCCCGGCGGCAGTGCGCTGAGCACCCGTCGGCGCTCCCCCGTGGCCGCCGCGGCGATGGTGCCGCTGGCACGTCGGCTGGTGCGGACGGCGGGGCGTGGCGAGGGCCTGGCCGTGCACGTCGTGCACTACCGGTTCCGCGGCTGGAACGGCGGTCACGCCCACCCCGCCGAGGACGCGCAGTGGGCGGTCGACGAGGTCGTCCGCCGCTACGGCGACGTACCGGTGTCGCTGGTCGGCATGGACATGGGCGGCCGCGCCGCGCTGCGGGCGGCGGGCCACCCGGCCGTCAACTCCGCCGTCGCCATAGCCCCGTGGCTGCCGGACACGCCCGAGCCCGATCCGGTGAAGCAGCTGATAGGCCGCCACGTCCTGATCGTGCACGGCACGAACGACGGCTCCACCCACCCCGACCTCTCCTACCGGCTGGCCGAGCGGGTGAAGAAGGTCAACCGGGACGTGTGCCGGTTCGAGGTGCACACCGACGGCCACCTGCTCCACGACCACCGGGCCGAAGTCGCCTCGCTGACGTCTGACTTCGTCCTCGGCACCCTGCTGGGGCGGTCCTTCGCCCGCCCGGTCGCCGACGCGCTGGCCGCCCCTCCCCCGCTCGGCCTGCGCATGCCCCTGGCCTCCGGTTTCGGCCGCTCCCCCCAACTGCGCTGAGCCGTCCGGCGGCCCCGGGCTCACCGCCGGCCGCCCACCCTCCGTTCGACGAGGTCGGCGACCCGGGTGAACCCGGCCGCCTCGTCCTCGGGCAGGGCGGCGCCGGGACCGGCCAGGAGGACCGACGCGGCCAGGCGGAACATCAGGGCGCGCAGGAGCAACTGCGCGCCCTCGGCGCCGGGGACGGCCGAGTCCACCAGGTCGTGCGGGGCGCCGTGGTGGAGGAGGCCGTCGACCGCCACGATCGCGTCGGCGTACGCGACGGGTCGCCAGTACGGGGAGAAGTCGATGACCGCGGGGTCCCGGCCGGCCGCGAAAAGGACGTTCCCCGTCAGGTCGCCATGGATGAGCCGGGCCGGTGCGTCGACCGGTGCGCGGAGCCGCTCCAGCCGGGCGAGCGGCCTCCGGACGTCCGCCGGCATCCGCGCCGTCGCCTCTCCCCAGGCGAGGCGATCGGCCACCGCCCACGGATGCCGCCGCGTGTCCAGGTGAGCGGGACGCGGCACATCGCGCAGGGCCTCGTGGAAGGCCCTTCCCGCGGCCAGCAGGGCAGCCCATCTTCCGGCGGGGCCGGGCTCCCCCGGCAGGAACTCGGTCGCCGCCCAGCCTTCGACGACGTGGCCGCCGTCCGCGGAGCGCAGGAACCGCGGCACCCGGAAGCCCCGGCGCCCCCGCAGACGTTCCATCAGCCCCGCGGCCCATTCGGTCTCCGCCGCGTCGGCGCCCGGCTTCAGCACCGCGCCGGCCACCCGGACGCTGTGCCCTTGGCCTCCTGCGAGCGGCTCGGGCCGTCCGGACAGCCCGAAGGCCTTGAGGACACGCGGGGGCGGCGGGACCGCGTCGGTGGCACGGGGCATGCCCCGTATCCTCCGGGACCGGCGGCACCCGGCGCATCCGGGTTCCTGGCCGGCCGGCGCGGGCGGTGCCGTCAGTCGGGGAGGAGCTGCCCGCGCCTGCCGAGCAGGAACTTCTTGAACGCGGCGACGGGGGCCGTGTCGGCGTGACCGCCGAGCCAGGCCACTCCGATCTCCCGGACCGCGCGCGGGGCGGTGACGGTCAGCTCCACGACACCGGGGCGCGGCACGAGCGGGGGCGGCAGCAGGGCCACCCCCAGCCCGGCGGCGACCAGACCGCGCAGGGTCTCGGCCTCCTCGCCCTCGAAGCCCACCCGGGGGGTGAAGCCCGCCTCCGCGCACAGGGCGTCGGTGATGCGCCGCAGCCCGTATCCCGCCTCCAGGCTGACGAACAGCTCCCCGGACGCCTCCGCCAGGCGCACCCGGCGGCGGGAGGCGAGCCGGTGGTCGGCGGGGACGACCAGCCGCAGCCGCTGCTCGTCCAGGCGCCGGACGACCAGGTCGGGCGCGTCCGGCACCGGTGAGGTCAGGCAGAGGTCCAGCTCGCCCGCGCGCAGCCCGGCGAGCATCGCCTCGCCGTAGTTCTGCACGAGCTGGAAGCGGATCCGCGGGTGGTCGGCGCGGAAGGCCCGCAGCAGGGCCGGTACGGTCTCCGGGCCGAGCGTGTGGAGGAAGCCGAAGGCGACCCGTCCCGACTGCGGGTCGGCGTCGGCGCGCACGGACTCGGCCGAGCGCTCCACCTCGCCCAGCGCCCGCTCCACGGAGGCGAGGAAGCCGTGGCCCGCGGGGGTGAGCGAGACCGTACGGCCCTGACGGGCGAAGAGCGTGACGCCCAGGTCGAGTTCGAGCCGGACCATGGCCCGGCTGAGCGTGGACTGGGGCACCCCCAGCTCGCGCGCCGCGCGGGTGACGTGCTCGTGCCGCGCCACGGCGGCGAACTGGGCGAGCCGGGGTGCCAGCACCGCCGCCCAGGACGCGCTGTCCAGCTCCGCGCGCATGTCTGCTGCGTCACGGGGCGGCGACGGCGATCGGGCTGACCTCGCTTCATGCACCATGGGAACGATTATGGCCACTGTGTGCATTGGACGCATGAAACGGGCCCCGCCTAGCGTGAAGGCATGTCTCCCGCCGATACAGGGGCGTCCACCGTGACACGGCCGGGCGCCGCCGCCTCCGCCTCCTCAGCCGCCACGCTCCGGCCGGGTGAGCCCGGCTACCGCCGCGCCATCCTGGCCCTGTTCGCCGCGGGTCTCGCCACCTTCGCCCTGCTCTACTCGACGCAGGCGCTGCTGCCGGTGCTGTCCACGGGGCTGTCCCTCAGCCCGGCCCAGGCGAGCCTCACCGTCTCGGCCACCACCGCCGCGCTGGCGCTGTCCCTGCTGCCGGTGAGCGCGCTCAGCGAGAAGTACGGGCGCACGGCCGTGATGACGGCGTCGGTCTTCAGTGCCTCGGCGCTGGCCCTGGTCATCCCGTTCGCGCCGGACCTGACCACCCTGGTCGTGCTGCGCGCCGCGCAGGGCGTGGCCCTCGCCGGGCTCCCGGCGACCGCGATGGCGTACCTCGGCGAGGAGATCCACCCCAAGGCGGTCGCCTCCGCGATCGGCCTCTATGTCGCGGGCAACAGCATCGGCGGCATGAGTTCCCGGGTCCTGACCGGCGCCGTCGCGCAGGCCTTCGGCTGGCGCGCCTCGCTGTTCGCCGCCGGCGTGATGGCCGTGCTGTGCGCCGTCGCCTTCCGCCTGCTGATCCCCACCGCCCGCAACTTCCGTCCCGGCCCGGTCAGTCCCGTCGCCCTGTGGCGCACGGTCACCGGTCACCTGGGCACCCCGCTGCTGCGCCGGCTCTACCTGATCGGGCTGCTGTTCATGGCGGTCTTCGGCGCCGTCTACAACGTGCTGGGCTACCGGCTCGCCGCCGGGCCCTTCGGCCTGTCGCAGACCGCGATCGGCCTCGTCTTCCTGGTCTACCTGGTCGGCACCGGCGCCTCCGCGGCCTCCGGCGTCCTGCACGGCCGGCTCGGGCGGCGCGGTGCCCTGTACGTCGCCGTGGTGCTGGCCGCCGGCGGGCTGCTGCTCACCCTCGCGGACTCCCTGGCCGCCGTGCTGACCGGCCTGGTCCTGATCACGGCCGGCTTCTTCACCGGCCACTCCATCGCCTCCGGGGCGGTCAGCCGGACCGCCACCACCGGCCGCGCCCAGGCCTCCGCGCTGTATCTGACCGCGTACTACATCGGCAACAGCGTCGGCGGCACCCTCGGCGCCTCCGCCTTCCACTCCGCCGGCTGGGACGGCACGGTCGCCCTGTGCCTGGCCGCCGTCCTGGGCGTCGCGGGGATCACCCTGCACGCGACCCGGCGCGCGGTCGCGGACCGGCGGCTCACCGTTCCGGCGGGACGGACGGCCTGACGGACGGCCTGACGGAGCGGAACGCGAACGGGACCGGTGGAAGTCCACCGGTCCCGTTCCGTGTCGCGGGGCGGCCCCGCTCAGGCGATGCGGTCCAGCACGATCGGGTCCGCCGTGAACGCCGTGCCCGCCGGGGAGATCTCGACGCCCCCGGTGAGGGCCTCCAGCGCCCAGCCGAACTTCTCCGGGGTGTCGGTGTGCAGGGTGAGCAGCGGCTGGCCCTGGGCGACCGCGGCACCCGGCTTGGCGTGCAGCTCGACGCCCGCGCCGGCCTGCACCGGGTCCTCCTTGCGCGCCCGGCCGGCGCCGAGGCGCCAGGCGGCGACACCGACGGCGTAGGCGTCCAGACCGGTCAGCACACCGGAACGCTCGGCCGTGACGACGTGGCGCTCGCGCGCGACGGGCAGCTCCGCGTCCGGGTCACCGCCCTGGGCGGAGATCATGCGGCGCCACACGTCCATGGCGGAGCCGTCGGCGAGCGCCTTGGCCGGGTCGGCGTCCTTCAGGCCCGCCGCGTCGAGCATCTCGCGCGCCAGGGCGAGGGTCAGCTCGACCACGTCGGCCGGGCCGCCGCCCGCCAGCACCTCGACGGACTCCCGGACCTCCAGCGCGTTGCCCGCGGTCAGGCCCAGCGGGGTGGACATGCCGGTGAGCAGCGCCACCGTCCGCACACCGTGGTCGGTGCCCAGGCCCACCATCGTGGAGGCCAGTTCCCGCGCCTGCTCCAGGTTCTTCATGAAGGCGCCGGAGCCGACCTTGACGTCCAGG
Organism: Actinacidiphila glaucinigra; assembly: GCF_900188405.1. Taxonomy (GTDB): domain Bacteria; phylum Actinomycetota; class Actinomycetes; order Streptomycetales; family Streptomycetaceae; genus Actinacidiphila; species Actinacidiphila glaucinigra. Next base: position 396,982 of record NZ_FZOF01000006.1, read on the forward strand.
ACGAGCGAGCCCGTTCCCTCGGCGATCTTCTTGGACATGATCGAGGAGGCGATCAGCGGGATCGCCTCGACGGTGCCGGTGACGTCGCGCAGCGCGTAGAGCTTCTTGTCGGCGGGGGCGAGGCCGTCGCCCGCGGCGCAGATGACGGCGCCGCTGTCACCCAGGACCCGCAGCATCTCCTCGTTCGACAGCAGCGCCCGCCAGCCCGGGATGGACTCCAGCTTGTCCAGGGTGCCGCCGGTGTGGCCGAGGCCGCGGCCGGACAGCTGGGGGACGGCCGCGCCGCAGGCCGCGACCAGGGGCGCGAGCGGCAGCGTGATCTTGTCCCCGACGCCACCGGTGGAGTGCTTGTCGGCGGTCGGGCGGGGCAGCGAGGAGAAGTCCATGCGCTCGCCGCTGGCGATCATCGCGGCCGTCCAGCGCGCGATCTCGGCCCGGTCCATGCCGTTGAGCAGGATCGCCATCGCGAGCGCGGACATCTGCTCGTCGGCGACCTCGCCCTTGGTGTAGGCGTCGATCACCCAGTCGATCTGGTCGTCGCCGAGGCGGCCGCCGTCGCGCTTGGTGCGGATGACGGAAATCGCGTCCATGATTCACGTACCTTCTTAGCGATTGATCAGGTCGTCCGGGCCGAACGCGTCGGGGAGGACCTCGCGCATCGTGCGGATGCCGTCGGACATCTCCACCAGCAGTTCGGGGCCGCCGTGCTCCCACAGCAGCTGACGGCAGCGGCCGCACGGCATCAGCTGGTCGCCCTTGCGGTCGACGCAGGTGAAGGCGACGAGCCGGCCGCCTCCGGTGGCGTGCAGGGTCGACACCAGGCCGCACTCGGCGCACAGGCCGAGGCCGTAGCTGGCGTTCTCCACGTTGCACGCCGAGATGACGCGCCCGTCGTCCACCAGCGCGGCGGCGCCGACGGGGAAGTGGGAGTACGGGACGTAGGCCCGGGACATGGCGTCCCGGGCCTGCGCCCGCAGGCCTTCCCAGTCGACGTCGTCGACGCCGACCCGGCCCGCGGTGTCGCTCACTTGCCCTGGCCCTTCCGGTACCTCATACCGTCAGCCTTGGGCATCCGCAGACGTTGTGCCGACAGGGAGAGCACCAGCAGGGTGACGACGTACGGGGTCGCGCCCACGAACTCGCCGGGCACCTCGTCGGTGAGCAGGTACCAGGCCAGCACCAGCGCGCCGACGGCGAGGCTGACGCCGCCCTGCCAGAAGCTCCGCTTCCACAGCTTCCAGGCCGCCAGCAGCACCAGCAGGACCACCAGGAGCAGCAGCAGCGCGTGCACCGTCGGGCCGCCGTTGCGCAGCTGGAGCGCGTCGGAGTAGCCGAAGAGGCCGGCGCCGGTGGCGAGGCCGCCGACGCGCCAGTTGCCGAAGATCATCGCGGCGAGGCCGATGTAGCCGCGGCCGCCGGTCTGGCCCTCGAGGTAGATGTGCGTGGGCACCATCGCCAGGAAGGCGCCGCCGAGGCCGGCGAGACCGCCGGAGGCGATCACGGCGATGTACTTGTACAGGTACACGTTGACGCCGAGCGACTCGGCCGCGACCGGGTTCTCGCCGCAGGAGCGCAGCCGAAGGCCGAACGGGCTGCGCCACAGCAGGAAGAAGCTGCCGACGAAGAGCACCACCGCGACGAGCGTCAGCGCGGACACGTCGGTGACCAGGCCGCCGAGGATGCCGGCGAGGTCGGAGACGAAGAACCAGCCGTGCTTCTCGATGCTCGACAGCCCGTCGGACAGCCCGGGGATGTCGAACGACGGAAGGGAGTCGACCGGCGGGGACTGCTTGGGGTTGCCGCCCTTGGTGGCCGCGTCGCCGGTGGAGAACCACAGCTTGGCGAGGTACTGGGTGGCACCGAGCGCCAGGATGTTGATGGCCACACCGGAGATGATGTGGTCGACACCGAAGGTGACGGTGGCGACGGCGTGGATCAGGCCGCCGAGCGCACCGCCGACGACACCGGCGAGCACGCCGATCCACGGGTTGGTCTGCCAGCCGGCCCAGGCGCCGAAGAAGGTGCCGAGGATCATCATGCCCTCGAGGCCGATGTTGACCACGCCGGACCGCTCGGACCACAGGCCGGCCAGACCGGCCAGGCCGATCGGCACGGCGAGGCCGAGCGCGGCGGTGATCTGGCCCTGGGCGGTGAGCTGGTCCTGGCCGGTGATGATCCGCACCACCGACACCAGCGCGATCGCGGCGGCGATGATCAGCAGGATCACCGGGAAGGAGAGGCGGCCCTTGCGGCCCTTGGCCCCTGCGGCCTTGGGAGCCGCGGGCGGCGGGGTCTGGGTCATCGTGGCGGTCACGCCGTCACCTCCTTCTTGGTGCGGGCCTGGGCGGCGAGCTCCTCGCCGACCTTCTGCTGCTGGCGCTTGAGGCCGTAGCGCCGGACCACCTCGTAGGCGATGACGACGCTCAGGACGATGACGCCCTGCATCACGCCGACGATCTCCTTGTCGTAGCCCTCGAACTCCAGGCGGCCCGAGCCGCGCTCCAGGAAGCCCCACAGCAGCGCGGCCAGCGCGACGCCGACCGGGTTGTTGCGGCCGAGCAGGGCCACCGAGATGCCGGTGAAGCCGATGCCGGCCGGGAAGAGGTCGGCGCCGTAGGCGTGGGTGTCGTTCAGCAGCAGCGGCAGGCCGGTGAGGCCGGCCAGGCCGCCGGAGATCAGCATGCTGGTGACGACCATGCGCTTGACGCTGACGCCGCTGGCGGTGGCGGCGCTCTCGGACAGGCCGACGCTGCGCAGGTCGAAGCCGAAGCGGGTGCGGCCCAGCACGAACCAGTAGCCGACGCCGATGATCACGGCGAGCACGACGAAGCCGTAGATCTGGCCGACGTCCTCGCCCATGTCGAAGTTGAACAGGTGACCGGAGGAGGGCAGCGGCGTGGTCGACACCGAGGTGCCCGCCTCGTCGAGGTGCCCGAGCCGGCCGTCCTTGAGCAGGTAGCCGACGATGGACAGGGCGATGGCGTTCAGCATGATCGTCGCGATGACCTCGCTGACCCCGCGCGAGGTCTTCAGCACACCCGCGATACCGGCCCACATGGCGCCGACGGTCATGGCGACCACGATGATCAGCGGGATCTGCAGGAAGCCCGGCAGCGACACCGCGCCGCCGACGGCCGCGGCGAAGAAGGCGCCCAGGCGGTACTGGCCCTCGACACCGATGTTGAACAGGTTCATGCGGAAGCCGACGGCGACCGCGATGCCCGCGATGTAGTACGTGGTCGCCTTGTTGATGATCTCGACCTGGCTGTCGCTCTTGAAGCCGTAGTCGAACATCGTCCCGAAGGCGCCGAACGGCTCCTTGCCCGTGGCGAGCAGCACCAGCGCCGTGATCACGAACGCGGCCACGAGCGCCAGCACGGGGGCGGCGATGGCGAGGAGCACCCGCTCCTTGTCGATCTTCTTCATCGGTCCTCTCCCCCGTGGCCGGTGTCGCCGTCCTCGTGCTCGAGATGGCCGGCGGCCGCGCCGGTCATCGCGGAGCCCAGCTCCTCCGGGGTGATGGTGGCGGGGTCGGCGTCGGCGACCAGGCGGCCGCGGTACATGACGCGCAGGGTGTCGGACAGGCCGATCAGCTCGTCCAGGTCGGCGGAGATCAGCAGCACGGCCAGGCCCTCGCGCCGGGCCTCGCGGATCTGGTCCCAGATCTGGGCCTGGGCGCCGACGTCCACGCCCCGGGTGGGGTGCGCGGCGATCAGCAACTTGGGCCGGTGGCTCATCTCACGGCCGACGATCAGCTTCTGCTGGTTGCCGCCGGACAGGGACGCGGCGGTCACCTCGATGCCGGGGGTGCGGACGTCGTACTCGCGCACGATCCGCTCGGTGTCGCGGCGGGCCGCGGCCGGGTCGAGGAAGCCGCCCTTGCTGTTGGGGCGCTCGGTGACGTGGCCCAGGATGCGGTTCTCCCAGAGCGGGGCCTCCAGCAGCAGGCCGTGCCGGTGCCGGTCCTCGGGGATGTAGCCGATGCCGCCCTCGCGGCGCCTGCGCGTCGGGAGCTGGGTGATCTCGTCGCCGTCCAGGCCGATCCGGCCCGCGTCGGGCGGCAGGATGCCCATGATCGCCTCGACGAGTTCCGCCTGGCCGTTGCCCTCGACACCCGCGATGCCGAGGACCTCGCCCTTGTGGATGGTGAAGGAGATCCGGTCCAGGACGACGCGCTCGATGCCCTCCAGGTCGGTCTCCGACAGGTGCAGACCGTCGACGGTCAGCATCGGGACGTCGGTGACCGTGGACTCGCGGGTCTCGGGGGACGGCAGCTCGCTGCCGACCATCAGCTCCGCGAGCTGCTTGGGGGTCGTGGTCGCCGGGTCGGCGGATCCGACCGTGGTGCCCCGGCGGATGACGGTGATCTCGTCGGCGACGGAGAGCACCTCGCCCAGCTTGTGGGAGATGAAGATGACCGTCAGGCCCTCGGCCTTGAGCTCGCGCAGGTTGTCGAAGAGCGCGTCGACCTCCTGCGGGACGAGGACCGCGGTCGGCTCGTCGAGGATCAGCGTACGGGCGCCGCGGAAGAGGACCTTCAGGATCTCGACGCGCTGACGGTCGGCGACACCGAGGTCCTCCACCAGGACGTCCGGGCGCACCCCGAGGCCGTAGGCGTCCGAGATCTCGTTGATCTTCGCCCTGGCCCTGCCGCCGATGCCGTACAGCTTCTCGCTGCCGAGGACGACGTTCTCGAGGACGGTGAGGTTGTCGGCGAGCATGAAGTGCTGGTGCACCATGCCGATGCCGCGGGCGATGGCGTCGCCCGGGTCGTGGAAGGCGACCTGCTCGCCGTCGATGGTGATGGTGCCCTCGTCCGGCTTCTGCATGCCGTAGAGGATCTTCATCAGCGTCGACTTGCCGGCGCCGTTCTCGCCCACGAGGGCGTGCACCGTGCCACGGCGAACCGTGATGTCGATGTCGTGGTTGGCCACGACGCCTGGGAATCGCTTGGTGATGCCGCGGAGCTCCACGGCATTCTGGCTGGGGGGGCTGGACGCGTCGATGGCGCACTCTCCTCGCGGAAAAGAGCGGGGTGGGCGGGGTGTGGCGAACGTATCGCGAGGAGGGTCTTCTACACGCGTAGCGTTGCCAGATCCATAAGGGGATGAGTCACAACGGATACCGCGTGCGCGACACCCGGCTGAACGCAGGCGCGAGGCCCGGGAAGGGGGGAGCCTGGGCTGTCCCCTCCCGAGCCTCGCGCCCGGCGCTCATGAGAGACCGGACGTCACTTGACGGTCGTCTTGACCTTGATGTCGCCGCTCACGATCTTGCTCTTGGCCTCGTCCAGCTGGGACTTGATGTCGTCGATGAAGCCACCGCTGGTGGACAGGCCGACACCGTCCTTGGCCAGGTCGTAGGCGTGGGTGCCGGTCAGCGGGGCACCGTCCTTGACCGACTTGACCGCGTCGTAGACCGCGACGTTCACGTTCTTCAGCGCGGAGGTCAGGATCGAGTCCTTGTACTTGGCCAGACCCGGCTGCTCGTGCTGGTCGGAGTCGACACCGATCGCCCAGGCGCCGGACTTGCCGGCGACGGCCTCGATGGCGCCGTTGCCGGAGGAGCCGGCGGCCGAGTAGATCACGTCGATGCCGTTGTCCAGCATGCCCTGCGCGGCGGCCTTGCCCTTGGCGGGGTCGGAGAAGCCGGAGAGGTCCGAGCCGGGGGTCAGGTACTGGGTGGTGACCTTGATCTTCGGGTTGGTCTCCGCCACGCCCTGGCGGAAACCGGCCTCGAACTTGTTGATCAGCGGGATGTCCACGCCACCGATGAAGCCGACCTTGTTGTCCTTGGTCTTCAGCGCGGCGGCGACACCGGCGAGGTAGGAGCTCTGCTCCTCGGTGAAGACGATGCTGTCGACGTTCTTGGCGTCGACGACCGAGTCGACGATCGCGAAGGTCGTCTTGGGGTACTTCTTGGCCGCGGCCGTGATGGACTCGGCGTACGCGAAGCCGACACCGATGACCGGGTTGTAACCCGCGTCGGCCAGGTCCTCCAGGCGCTGCTCGCGGTCGGCCTCGGTGTCCGAGGTCTTGGCGGTCAGCTCCTTCACCTCGACGCCGAAGTCGGCCTTCGCCTTGTCCAGGCCCGCGGCGGCGGAGTCGTTGAACGAGTGGTCACCACGGCCACCCACGTCGTAGGCGACGCCGACCTTCAGCTTGCTGCTGTCGCTGCTGCCGCTGGTGGTGTCACTGTCCTTGGAGCTGCTGCCGCAAGCGGTCGCAGTGAGCGCGAGAGCCGCGGAGGCTATACCCGCGGCGGCGATCTTGGTTACCCGGCGCAAGAGGGTACCCCTTCAACTCTGAGCGCCCCGTCCGGCGCTGGCTTAACCGGAGCTTAACGCGCGTAGATGTCAGGTAAAGGGGGGTTGGCCGCCCGTTATCGGATCGTCGCATTTCGGCCAGGTGACCCGGCCGTGTCGGCCGGGTCACCCACCGTCATGCCAGCAGCGCAGCGGAGGTGAAGAGCTCCACGCCGACCTTGATCGCGCCCTCGTCGACGTCGAAGTCACCTTGATGCAGATCACGCTTTGACGTGTCCCCAACGGGCCGTACGCCCAACCTCGCCAGCGCGCCCGGAACCTGCTCCAGGTACCAGGAGAAGTCCTCGCCGCCGAGACTCTGCTCCGTGTCCTCGACCGTGTGCGCGCCGTAACGGGCCGTCATGGCGTCGCGCAGCAGCTCGGTCGAATCCGCCTCGTTCACCACCGGGGGCACCCCGCGGTGGTAGGTCAGCTCCCACTTCGCCCGGTACATCGCGGCCACCTGGTCGATCACCTCGTGGACCAGGTCGGGGGCCTCGTGCCAGGCGTTCAGGTCCAGGCAGCGGACCGTGCCCTCCAACTCGGCGTGCTGCGGGATGACGTTGGCGGCGTGGCCGGCCTCGATACGGCCCCACACGATGCTCATCCCGGCCCGGGGGTCGATCCGGCGGGCCAGCACGGCCGGCAGCTCGGTGGCCATCTTGGCGGCGGCCGTCACCAGGTCGGTGGTGAGGTGGGGGCGGGCCGTGTGACCGCCCGCGCCGTCCAGGGAGAGCTCCAGCCGGTCCACGGCGGAGGTGATCGGCCCCTGCCGCAGCCCGATCCGCCCGACCTCGACCTTCGGGTCGCAGTGCAGGGCCAGGATCCGGCCCACGCCGTCCAGCGCCTTCGCCTTGATGGCGTCCAGCGCGCCACCCGGCATGACCTCCTCGGCCGGCTGGAACACCAGCCGTACCGGACGCCTCAGCTTGCCCTCGCGCTCCAGCTCCGCCAGTACCAGGCCGGCTCCGAGCACCACCGTGGTGTGCACGTCGTGGCCGCAGGCGTGCGCCCGGCCGGGCACGGTCGAACGGTACTCCACGCGCTTGGTGTCCGGGATCGGGAGCGCGTCCAGATCCGCGCGCAGCGCCAGCCGCGGACGCTCGGGGTCGGTGGCGCCGATGTCGCACAGCAGCCCGGTGCCGCCGGGCATCACACGGGGCTTGAGACCGGCCTGCTCCAGGCGCGCCTTGACCGCGGCGGTGGTACGGAACTCCTGCCGGCCCAGCTCGGGGTTCATGTGCAGGTCCCGCCGGAACGCCACGAGTTCGGCCCGCAGCCGCTCGGGCACCACCCCCAGCAGCGCACCTTCGGGTGCGGCGGGAACCGTGGGCGCCACTGGCACGGGATTTTCGGAGGGTTCGGAGGCTGAGTCGTTCACCTCCGACAGGCTAGACCGCATCTGTACTCCCGATCGCTAGATCGCCGTAAATTCATGCCGCGCGAGGAAGAAAAACTCCCCCGTTCGGCGCGTACCCCGCCCCGTACAGGGGTAAGAACCTGGTTTATCCCTCGCCACTCCATAGTGGCCCAACGATCGCCCGGCCGCGAGGCAACGCTCTGTGAGCGGCCCGGAACGGCCCAGGCGGGAAGCGGTGGGGGCGGCGGACGTCCCCGGCCGGGGCGGTTCAGGCCAGGGCGACGGGGGCGTCGGAGGCGGACAGCTCCGGGGAGGGGCGGCGCGGTCCCAGCAGGCGCGCGTAGAGGTCGATGAGCGGCTCGGCCTGCTGCTGCCAGGACCACTCGCGCAGGACGTCCCCGCGTTCGTACGCCTTGCGGTAGCGGCGCGGGTTGGTCAGCACGGCGCCGACGGCCCGGACGAAGTCGGCGGTGTCCCCGCAGCGGAAGACCTCGCCGTTGCCGATCTCCAGGGTCGGGCGGGCCAGCACGCGGACGTCGCTGACCACCACGGGCAGCCGGGCGTGCGCGTACTCGAAGTAGCGGGCCGGGAGCGCGACCTGCCGGTCGGGGAGCCGGTGCACGGGGAGCACGCCGATGTCCGCCGAGGACAGGAAGCGCGGGATCTCGGCGGGCGGCACATACGGCAGCACGTGCAGCCGGCGGGCCACGCCGAGCTCGGCGGCCCGGCCGGCGAGAGTGCGGATCCAGGGGTCCTCGGGGTCGGGGACGATCAGCGCGGCGTGCAGGTCGTACAGCTTGGGCAGCGCGTCGACGACCGTGAGCAGGCCGCGGGCGGGGCCGGCGGCGCCGCTGTGGACCAGCAGCGGGACCTCGGGGGCGAGGTGGCAGCGGTCGCGGACCCCGGGTGGCGGCGGGGAGGGCAGCGGCTCGTACGGCGGGGTGTTGCGGGCCACCGCGGGGCGTGCGGGCAGCCCGTGGCGCTCGCGGAGGCGGTCGGCGTAGGTGTCGGCGACGGTGACGACGCCGTCGGTGAGCGGTGCGTAACTGCGCTCGTGGGCGTCGCGGGCGACGGCGGCGCGGCGGGAGGCCTCGCCCTCGGCGGTGGTGTCCCAGACCACCTCCACCCGGTGGCCGGTTCCCTCGGCGCGCATCGCGGCCCGCACGGCGGTGCCCAGGGTGCGGTGGCCCAGGGCGTGCACGAGGTGCGGGCGCAGTTCGTCGAGGACCGGGCCGTAGGCGATCTCGAGGTCGAGCAGGAGCGGGTCGAGCCGGCGCCAGCAGCGCTTGCCGAGCAGCAGCCGGGTCGCGGTGGCGGCGGCGCTCTCGAGGGCTCGCCCGGGGGTGGCGCGGCGGCGGACCGCGGCGCGGTACTGCGCCGAGCGCAGCGCCGTCCAGGCCCGGCGCAGCATGTGCCGGAACCGGCTGCCCGCGTGGACCAGCCGGGCACCGGCCTTCAGCGGTAAAGGGCGGTGGATCACGTCCAGCTCGGCCCCGCGGGAGGCCAGCAGGGCCGCGTGGGCGGTGAGCAGTGCGTTGCGGAAGGCGTGCGAATCGGCGCTGCGGTAGGCGAGGACGTGCCGCAGGCCCGGACGGGGGCGCTGGAGCCGCCTGCGGTGGAGCGTCTCGGCGACGGTGACGCGGAGCAGCCGCACGCCCGCGGGCGCGGTGCCGGTCGCGCCGGCCGGCCCTTCGGCGGCGCGGCCGATGAGCGTGACCTCGTACCCCGCGGCGACCGCCGCCGCCGCCACGCGGTGCGCCCGGGAGTCACCGTCGAGCGCGCTGTCCGCGAGGACCGCGACGCGCGGCGCGGACCTCGCTGCCGTTGCCATGGATCAAGACAACCGGGTTCGGGTGACCGCTCGGTGAAGTGGATCTTGCGGAGAGAGGAACGACACCGGCCGCCGGTCCGCGCGCTCTTGCGCGCCCCCGCACTTCAACGCGCCCCGGCGCGGCCGGTTTTCCCCCTTGCCACGCCTTTCGGGAGTTCGTCACCGGCCTCCAGACTGGTGTGACGAGGGGAAATGGGGTGGGGCGTGTGACATCGCGATACCCGGGCGCCGGGAGCACGGGGGCCACCGGGGACACGGAGGCGTACGGCGCCGACGACGGGGGTGCGGCCGCGGTGCCGCCGCCCCGCCCCGCGCACACGCCCGGCGGCGCGCGGACGCCGCGGGGGGTGTCCGCGGTGCCGTACGGGGCCGAGGAGGACTGGAGCGCGTCGACCCGGTACATGTGCGCGGGGGCGCGCCTGGACGAGGGGTTCGCGCGGCGGGTGGTGCACGAGCTGGGGCACGAGCGCTACCGGGCCTGCGCCCCTTCCTACGGCGTCGACCTCGACCGGGTCGGCGCCCACGCCGAGCAGACCCTGCGCGACCTCCGCAAGCGGGATCTGGCCGTCGGGGCCGCCTTCGTCCTGTCGCTGCTGGTCTCCCCGGTGGCCACGCTCGCCTACTGGTTCGCCACCTCCTTCCTCCCCGGGGGCGGGGCGCAGACGGGCTCGGTGGCGCCGAGGCGGCGCCGGCTCCGGGAGGGACAGCGCGATCCGGCCGTCATGGCGGTGCTGCGGGCCCTGGCGGTGCAGCTCGCCGTCCTGCTGGCGGCCTCCTGGCTGAGTGCGCTGGTGCCGTTCTGGCCGAGCGCCGGACCGGTGGTGACCTTCCTGCTGACGCTGGTGCTGCTGGTCGGCTGGCCGTGGCTGCTCACCTGGGAGCAGCGCAACGCGGCGTGGAAGGCCATCCGCGAGCAGCTGACCCGTGAGGCCTTCGGCTCCTCCGCGCAGGAGCCGCCCCGCGACCCCGGGGCGGCGGGGCTGCCGCAGTCCTCCGTGGGCGGTGACGCGAACCTGGTCGTCTACAGCGGCTACCGGCCCTTCGTGGGGGCGGGTGACGAGGTCACCTCGTGGTCCTTCGCGATGCGGCTCACCCCCGAGGGCCACGAACCGGGCTCCGGGCAGGAGCCTGATGCGGTGCCCTTCGACACGGCCGGGCTGGTCCGGCGGCTGGCCGACGACCTGGACGCCCTGCGCGCGGCCGCGGCCTCCCCGGTGGACCGGATCCCCGGTCTGGAGGTCACGGAGAAGGTCTTCGTCCACGGCACGGAACTGCGGCAGAACGCCCTCTTCGGGGAGGCCGTGTTCTGGCCTGGCGCCGCGGGCCGGTGGCCGCCCGAGGGCAGGCCGGCCGACCAGCTCTCCTCGGAGCGCATCGCGGCGGCCCGCGGCGTCGTCGACGGCCCCGTGCGGCACTGCCTGGCCGCGCAGGTGCGCAGCTGGGGGACGGACCTGGTGCTGTCGGTCTTCGTCCAGACCGCGGTGAGCGGGGCGACGCTGTATCTGCAGGCCAACACCCTGGTGCTGACCCCGGTCCGGGAGGCTTACCGGGTCGCCGACTCCGTCTCCCGTCCCGAGGAGGCCGAGGAGGCCGCCCCCGGCCTCGCCGACGCGCTGCTGCACAGCCGCTCGGTGCTGATGTCCGCGCTCCCCAACGCCTACGCCGAACTGCGCACCGCCTCCCGGCGCGAACGGGCCCTTCAGACGCAGCGGACGGCCATCACGGACGACCGCCGCTATGACTTCGGCGCCCGGATCAGCCTGCGGGAGCTGGCCTCCTCGCACGCCTACCGCGACTTCTTCCAGAAGGTGGACGTCACGCGCGTCGGCAAGCAGATCGAGCTGCAGATCCTCGGCACGCTCGCCGAGTTCCTGGCCGAACACGGCCTGGAACGGGGGGATCTGACGCAACACCGCAACGTCATCCTGAACCAGGGGATCATGATGACCGGCGGCTCCATGAGCGGCAGCATCGCGGCGGGCTCCGGCGCCGCGGCGATCTCCACCGGCGGCCGGCCGGCCCCGGCCGGGCCGGGTACCGAGGGGAGCGCGAAGTGATGCCGCGGGATCCGGGTCCGCGGATCAACCACGGCATCGTGATCGGGGGCGACGCCCGGGTCGGCGACTCGGCCCTGGCCGCCGGGCGCGGGGCGTACGCGCGCAAGGACGGCGCGGACGGCACGGCCGCCGAGTCGCTGCGTACGGCGCTCGCCGCGATCGCCGAACTGCGCCGCCGCCTGGACGCGTCGGAGGGCACGCAGGCCGCCCGGGAGGAGGCCGACGCCCTCGCGGACGACCTCCTGGCGGGGGAGGCGGAGCGGGTGGACGGGCGGCGGGTGGGCGAGCGGCTGACCCGGCTGCGGGCCCTCGTGGGCGACGCCACCGCGCTGACCGGGCTGGTCACGGCGGTCCACGAGAGCGTACGGGCGATCACCGGTGGGTGAGCGCCCACGCCGCGGGCGGCGGACGGCGGCGCTGGCGGTCTGCTGCGCGGCGCTGGCAGCGGGGTGCTCGCTGCCGGGGGAGGGCGAGGGCTCGGGCGCGTCCGCCGAAGGTTCCCGCACGACGGCGGTGTTCACCCCGCGCGAGCCCGTGGACGCGGCGCGGCTGCGGCAGATCGCCGACCTCATGGGCCGGCGTGCCGAGGGCTTCGGCTACGAGGACGTCACCGTGAAGGCGGACGGCGGGCGGGTCACCCTCTCCCTGCGCGGAGGGAGCGAGCAGGCCATCGCCTCGCTGGGGAAGCCCGCGGTCCTGGTCTTCCGGCCGGTGGTGCTGCTGGAGGCCTCCGGCGGCGGCACGTCCGCGCCACCGTCCGGGCCCGGCGGCGGTTCCGGCGGCGGTTCCGGCGGCGGTTCCGGCGACGGCTCGGTGCCCGGCAGCGCGGAGTACACCGCCCTGGACTGCTCGGTGCCCGCCCAGCGGGTCGACCACCAGCAGGGCGACACACGGTGGGCCGTGGCCTGCGCCGAGCGGGCCGAGAGCGGCGCCTGGGCGAAGTATCTGCTCGGCCCGGCCGCCCTGAGCGGCACCGAGATCAGCCACGCGGAGGCCGTGCTGGATACCCAGAACACCACCGGCTGGCAGATCCGGCTGACCTTCGGCAGCGGCGGCGCGCGGAAGTTCGCCGACCTCACCGGGCGCCTCGCGGCGCAGCTGAGCCCGGCGAACCAGTGCGCGATGGTGCTGGACGGCACGGTGCTCTCGGCGCCGCTGGTCAACTCGGCCATCACCGGCGGCACCGCCGTGATCACCGGCAACTGGACCCGCAGCTCCGCCGGCCGGCTGGCCGCCCAGTTGAGCAGCGGCAGCCTGCCGACGGAGATGGAGGTCACCTCCGTGACGCGCTGACCCCGGGTGGGTCCGGCCGGCGGGCCGGCCTCAGTTGCCCGGGGCCGTGCCCGAGGCCACCGAGGCCAGACCGTGCAGGTCGCGGGCGCTGCCGGTGATCCCGGACAGGAAGCTCTGGGCCCGCGGCGAGGCCTGGTCGGTCAGCCACTCGGGGTCGACGTCGCAGACCGTGATCTTGACGCCGGTGCCCTCCAGGGCGAGCGGCAGGGTGTGCACGACCGTGGAGGGGAAGCTCAGCACCGTGTGGCCGATCGGGCCGCGGCGGGCGATCAGTTCCAGCGGCAGGTCGGGCCGGACGATCTGCAGTCCGGTCTCCGCCGTCAGCCGGTGCAGCTTGTCGGCGCTCTCCCGGCGGTGCGCGAAGTAGCGGGTGGCACCGTGCGCCCGGGTCAGGGCGGCGACGGCGGTCAGATAGCGCTCGGGGTCGACCACCCCGGTCTCCACCAGGGAGGTGCCGACGATGTCGGTGCCGGCGCTGACGGTGGGCGGGCCGAACCGCGCCCGGGTCCAGGCGAAGCGGTTGGCCCGCAGCGCCATCCCGGGGGGAGGCGAGGCGGGCATCGAGCTGAACAGCTCGACACGCCGCCCGGCGCCTGGGGTGAGGCGGCGCCGGGCGGCCGAGGCGAAGACGCCGAAGGCCGCGTCCGCCGGCGACAGCCGGCGGCCGCTGCGGTGCCACCGGACGAGCCGGGCACCCTTGGCGAGGAGTTCGGTGAACTCCATGGTCGCCGTGCCGTCGTCCACGACGGTGATCTCCTTCGCCCGGCTCAGCGGCAGGAGCACCTGCACCAGCCGGGAGAAGGGGTCACCGAGGACGATCCGTCCCGCGGCCCGCAGGGCCGGGGTCAGTTCGGCGGCGGTGCGCAGCAGCGAGCCCCGGGAGGAGCGGGCCTCGCACCAGCGCACGGTGATGCCCTCGTCCATCGCCAGTTCCGTCATGCGACGGAGCTGACCTCGCGTCATGGGGTCACGCGGGGCGAGGGCGACGATGGTGAGCGGCCGCCCGGGCGCCACCGGGCCCGGGACGGCCTTCGCCGTCCCGGGCCGCGGTGTGGGCACCGCGGGCGGGTGAACATGCGCCCACTCCAGCACGTTGAGCAGCTGAACGGGGCTCTCTACGAGTGCCAGAGTGCCGCTGTCGCTCATGGATCAGGCCGACACCGTCTCGGGCTCGGCGGCGGCCGCGGCCTGCGCCGCCTCCTGCTCGGCGATGATGCCGGGCACGCGCCGCAGCTTCTTCATCGGGCCGAGCTCGCCCTCGTAGACCTTCTTGACACCGTCGCCGAGCGCCTGCTCGATGATGCGGATGTCGCGGACCAGGCGGTCCAGACCCTGCGGCTCGACGGAAGCGGCCTGGTCCGAGCCCCAGTTGGCGCGGTCGAGGGTGATGTGACGCTCGACGAAGACGGCGCCCAGGGCGACGGCCGCGAGGGTGGTCTGCAGGCCGATCTCGTGACCGGAGTAGCCGACCGGCACGTTCGGGAACTCGCTCTGCAGGGTGTTGATCATCCGCAGGTTGAGCTCCTCGTGCTTCGCCGGGTAGGTCGACGTGGCGTGGCACAGGATGATGTTCTCGCTGCCGAGCACCTCCACCGCGTGGCGGATCTGCTTCGGGGTCGACATGCCGGTCGAGAGGATGACCGTCTTGCCGGTGGCGCGCAGGGCGCGCAGCAGCTCGTCGTCCGTGAGCGAGGCCGAGGCGACCTTGTGGACCCGGACGTTCTCGAACTTCTCCAGGAACTCGACCGAGGGGACGTCCCACGGGGAGGCGAACCAGTCGATGCCCTTCTTGGTGCAGTACTCGTCGATCGCGCGGTACTCGTCCTCACCGAACTCCACCTTGTGGCGGTAGTCGATGTAGGTCATCCGGCCCCACGGGGTGTCCCGCTCGATGTCCCACTGGTCGCGCGGAGTGCAGATCTCCGGGGTGCGCTTCTGGAACTTCACACCGTCGGCGCCGGCCTCGACGGCCGCGTCGATCAGGGCGAAGGCGTCCTCGAGGGAGCCGTTGTGGTTGATGCCGATCTCGCCGGTGACGTAGACGGGCTGGCCGGGGCCGACCAGGCGGTCGCCGATCGGACGAAGGCGGGCGTTGGTGGTGGTCACTGGGAGAGTTCCCTTCGGGAAAGAGAGGGGCCGAGGATCCACGAGGCGATCTCGCGGATGGCTCCGCGTCCTCCGGGCGTTGCGGTGACGGAGCGGGCGGCGTCCTTGACGATGTCGTGCGCGTTGGCGACGGCCGTGGGCCAGCCGACGAGCGCGAAGCAGCCGAGGTCGTTGACGTCGTTGCCGACGTACAGGACCCGCTCGGGGGCGATTCCTTGCTCCTCGCACCACTGCTTGAGTGCGAGGTCCTTGCGGTCGATGCCGTGGAGCACGGGGACCTTGAGCTTGCGGGCCCGCGCGGCGACGACCGGGTTGGTCTCCGTGGACAGGATCAGGACGGGCAGGCCGTTGTCGCGCAGGGCGGCGATCCCGAGCCCGTCACCGCGGTGCACGGTGACGGCCTCGCGTCCTTCGGAGTCGACCAGCACCGTGTCGTCGGTCTGGGTGCCGTCGAAGTCGAGTACGACCGCGTCGACGTCGTCGCGGGTCGGGTGCGCCGGCGCCTCGGTGGCGGTCTCCGTCGCGGGGTCGAGCAGCGGGGCCAGGGCGCGGGCGCGGGCCAGGTCGTCCGGCTCGTCGACCTCCAGGACCTTGGCGGGGTCGGTGCGCACCAGCGCGGTGTGGCCGAAGAAGCGGTGCTTCGCCTCGCGGAAGCCCGGGACGCGCATCGCGTAGGCGGCGCCGGTCTCCAGCAGGTCCTGCGGCCGGTCCTGGCGGCGCGGGCGGTGGGCCTTGTCGTGGTTGACGCCGTAGCCGCCGGTCGCGGCGGCCACCGTCGTACGGGACCGGCCGCCCTCGGCGGCCTCGTCGGCGGCCGCGGCGGCGGCACCGATCTGGTCGGCGGCGTCGCGCCAGATGAAGCCGTGGAAGGGGGCCACGGTCACGGCCGTGTCCGCCCCGTCCTCGACGACCGCGGCGGCCACGCCGTTGACGTCCTCGGTGGTGATGAACGGGCTGGTGCACTGGACGAGCAGCACCACGTCCGCGCCGCGCCCGGTCATCGCCTCGTGCGCGTCCATCGCGTGCAGGACCGCGGCCTCGCTGGTCGCGGTGTCCCCGGCGATGGCGGCCGGGCGCAGGACGACCTCGGCGCCGGCGGTGCGGGCCGCGTCGGCGATGGCGGGGTCGTCGGTGGAGACCACGACGTCGGTGACGAGCGCGGCCTCACGGCAGGCCTGCACGGCGCGGGCGACCAGCGGCACTCCGCCGACCGTGGCGAGGTTCTTGCCGGGTACGCCCTTCGAGCCGCCGCGGGCGGGAATGACGGCCAACACCGTTGGCATGGTGGCTCCTTGCGACTTGGGGGGCGGGTTCACAGCTGACCCCACCTGCGGATCACGGGCGCGACGCGCTGCACGCCCTGGCGGTACGCGGCGCGCGCGGAGTTGCGCGCGATGTCGCGCACGGTCCGGCGCAGGGCGCTGGACTCGGCGGGCTCGGTCGCGGCGCCGGGCAGGGGCTCGCCCTTCGGGTCGAGGCCGTGGCGGGCGAGCACTCCGGGCAGATAGCCGGGCGCGGTGACGGTCGTGTAGTACGGCGCCAGCGGCGGGAGCCCGGGGGCGGCGGCCAGTTCGGTGACGCGCTCGCGCACGGTCCGGAAGGGGTCGCCGCCGGAGGCGATGCCCTGGGCGCGGGCCCACTCGGGGTGCACCCTCGGCACCTCGCCGGAGTCGATCTGGTCCCAGGAGGCGTAGGCCCCGGAACCGAGGAAGTGGTGGTTGCCCAGCGCCTCGCGGATCCCGAGGTCGGTGAGGACGGCCGTGGGGATGCCGCGGTGCATGGACTCCAGCGCCGCCGTCGAACTCACCGTGACCAGCAGGTCGGTGCGGTCCAGGACCTCGCCCATGTGCCCGTAGACGAGCTTGAGGTTCTTCGGCGGGTCCAGCTTGGACACCAGCTTCTGGTACGGCTGTTCCTCGATGTGCGTGGTGTGCTCACCGGGCTTGCTGCGCAGCTTGACCAGGACCTCGCGCTCCGGGTGGAAGCGCGCGTGGTCCACCGCGCGGCGCAGCAGGTACGTACGGTCCTTGCGGCTGTCCGGCACGGAGGGCTGGACGGCGAAGACCACGGTGAACGGCCGCTCCCCTGAGGGCTCGTAGGGCTTGCCCTCCAGGAAGGGCAGGGCGGTCTCGACGACCGTCCCGGCGTCGGCGCCGACTCCCCCGTAGACCTCGCGGAAGCGCTGCGCGTCGTGTGCGCTGTTGGCCAGCACCGCGTCGGCGCCGGCCCGCAGCAGGAGCCCGTCCGCGAGCTTCTCGTAGACGACCCCGACGTAGCCGGTGACGACGACCGGACGGCGGGGGGCGCCCTGCCAGGCGCGGGCGAGACCGTGCAGCATGGCCTGGACGGTGCCGCCGACGCAGGAGAGCACGACGACGTCCGCGGTGTCGCGGGAGATCCCGGCCAGGAACTGTGCCGCGGTGACCTCGCGCATCGAGTCCGCGGGAATGCCGACCTCGGCGAGCTGGCGCTCGGTCGGTGTCGCCCGGCCACGGAGCAGGCGGGCGTCGAGCCGCGCCTCCGGGGCGATGCGGCGCGCCGTCAGCGCACCCCATTTCCATCGGGTGTCCGAGTCGGCGAGGACGGTGACCCTGATCGGGTCGGCGGTACTTGCTGGCACGCCGCAGACGCTAGGAATCCATTCCGAGCGGGTATCCAACGCAACGCCAACGGACGGTTAACAACATGCCGCCGAATGAAGAATCGGCCGCCCGGGGCGACGGATTCACTAATCCGCCATCTTGCGTTCACCTCGGGGTGGGGGAGGCGTCAGGGCAGGGGACGAGCCGGCCCATAGGGTGCGCGACGTGGTTAAGCTCTCCGTCATCGTCCCGTTCTACAACGTGCAGGCATTCGCTCCTGACATGTTGCGGAGCCTCCGCGCGAATGCACGCGCGGATTTCGAGTTCATTCTCGTGAACGACTGCGCTACGGATGACACCCCGGGAATCCTCGAGCGCGCGCTGCCCGACCTGCCCGGGGCGATACTCGTCTCCCACGAGAGGAACGGCGGACTCGCCACCGCCCGCAACACCGGTATCGACGCCGCCCGGGGCGAGTACCTGACCTTCCTCGACGGCGACGACTGGCTGGCCGAGGGCTACCTGCCCCGCCTGCTGGAGGCGATCGAGACCCTCGGCACCGACTTCGTGCGCACCGACCACGTCGTCTCGCACGGGCGCAGGCGCACGGTCGCCCGGGTGCCGCACGGCCGCCGCGGGGTCGCCCTCGACCCACGCGAGGCGATCCTCCCCGCCGACCGCACGACCTCGGTGGACTACCCCTACGCCTGGGCCGGCATCTACCACCGGCGGCTGGTCGACGCGGGGCTGCTGCACTTCCCCGACGGACTGCGCACGGCCGAGGACCGGCCGTGGATCTGGCGGCTGCACCGCGAGGCGAAGTCCTTCGCGGTGGTGGGCCTGCTGGGCGTCTTCTACCGGCGCGGGGTGGCCACCTCGCTCACGCAGATCGGCGACGTCCGGCAGCTGGACTTCGTCCGCTCCTTCGACCAGGTCCTCGCCGAGACCGCGGCGGACCCCGACGCGGACCGCTTCCTTCCCAAGGCCGTGCGCACCTACTGCGCGGTGATCGCCCACCACCTGGGCGCCATGGGCCGCTACGAGCCCCAGGTCGCGCGCAGACTGAAGGCGATGAGCGCGGCCGCCCTGAAGCAGATGCCGCAGGAGATCCTGAACGAGGTGCTGGACTCGATGGACATGAAGCGCAGCGTGCTGCTGCGCCGGACGCGCAGGCGTCTTCGCGTCGCCGGGGCGGTGGCCGCCTGATGCCCCGCACCCAGGTGTTCCTGGCGTCGACGCTGTTCGGCGCCGCCACGGTGGCGGCCGCGCTGGACGCCGGGCTGTTCGCCCCGGCCGACCGCAGGCTGCTGCTGGTCAGCAACAACGCCCCCGTACCCGAGATCTCGCCGGCGCTGGACGCGGCACCGGGCTTCGGCGCCCTGCGCGGCCGCTTCGACCGGGTGCTCTCCTGGAACGACACGATCGCCCCGCTGCACCCGTCGGGCTGGTCGCCCCGCCCCGAGGACGTACCGCTGTGGGAGCGCCATCTGCGGCGTCTGTGGGGCCTGGGCGAGGACGAGGTCGAGCTGGTCGTCGAGTCGCTGCACGTCGAGCCGGCCCTGGCGCTGGTGAACGTCTTCCCCGGCGCGCCCGTCGAGGTGTACGCCGACGGGCTCATGGTCTACGGCCCGACCCGGGACCGGCTGGATTCGCTGGTCACGACCCGGGTCGACCGGGTGCTGCACCTGGACCTGGTCCCCGGGCTGCGGCCGCTGCTGCTGTCGGAGCACGACGTACCGGCCGGGCTCGTCCCCGCGGACGCCTTCACCGCGGTCCTCGCGGAGATCGCGGAGTACGACACGGCCCCGGCTCCGCTCCCCGAGGGCGGCGCACTGCTGCTCGGCCAGTACCTGTCGGCGCTGGACATCCTCACCGCCGCCGAGGAGGAGGAACTGCACGTCGGCATGGTGCGCGGCGCGGTCGCGGCGGGCCACCGGACGGTGGTCTTCAAGCCGCATCCGACGGCGCCCGCGCACTGGTCGCGGCGGCTGGAGCGGGAGGCGGAGGCGCTGGGCGCCGAGCTGACCGTGGCCGGGGCGTCGGAGCCGGCCGAGGTGCTCTTCCTGCGGGTCCGCCCGCGGCTGGTCGCCGGCTGCTTCTCCACCGCGCTGTTCACCGCGTCCGCCCTGTACGGGCTGCCGGTCGCGCGCGTCGGCACGGGACTGGTGCTGGAGCGGCTGTCGCCGTACCCGAACAGCAACCGCGTGCCCGTCACGATCGCCGACCGCCTCCTGCCGGACCTGGAGGACCTGCAGGCGACGCGGACCTGGCGGCCGCCGACGGCGGAGCAGGTCGCGCGCGACCTGACGCCGCTGCTGCGCGCCGTGGGCTACTGCATGCAGCCCCAGACGTACGCGC
Organism: Actinacidiphila glaucinigra; assembly: GCF_900188405.1. GTDB lineage: Bacteria > Actinomycetota > Actinomycetes > Streptomycetales > Streptomycetaceae > Actinacidiphila > Actinacidiphila glaucinigra. Next base: position 416,873 of record NZ_FZOF01000006.1, read on the forward strand.
CCCTGCGGGACGACGCGGTCCGCTACCTGACGGACAACCTGGACGCCGGCACCTGGCGCTACTTCAGCCGGCGCCGGCTGGCGTCGCTGGCACTGCCCGGAGCGGTGCCCTCGCAACTGGCCTTCCTGCCGGACAACCCGGCCGTGCGCAGGGTCGCGCGGCGCATCAAGCGCGTCGCGTCCCGCCGCTGACCGCGGCGGTCGGGGACGGGCCGCCAGGGCCGGCGCTGAATGCCGCGCCGGCCCTCGGCGTGCCGACGACCGGAAATGACGAGCGTGTGGGCGACTACCGCGCGCCGTCCGGGGCGAGGGTCCCCTCGATGCCCGCGACGAGGATCCGCAGCCCGGTCTCGAAGCGCGCGTCGTAGTGGTCGAACATCTCCCGGCCGGCCTCGCCCACCAGCGGGAACTCCCCGCCGAGACGGGCCCGCCGCTCGTCGGTGTCGTAGCGCGGGTCGCGCCGGCCGGGCAGCTGCTGCACGGCCTGCTCCTCGATCACGAAGCCGATGGTGAAGGTGTACGCGGTGAACCACGCGTCGACGGCGTCCTCGACGCGGAACCCCTGCTCGACGAAGGCGCCCAGGTAGCGCTCCAGGGCGCCCGCGTGGCTGTCGTCGGTGAGGTGCGTACCGCTGAACACCTTGGCGCCGTCCCGGTAGGCCAGCAGGGCCCGACGGGTGCCGCGGCAGGCGGTGGCGATCCAGTCACGCCAGTCGGAGCCGGGGACCTCCTGGCCCATGCCGCCCTCCAGCATCTGCCGCAGCATACGGGTGGCCATGGCGTCGAGCAGGGCCTGCTTGTTGGCGAAGTGCCAGTACAGCGCCGGTGCCTGCACCTGGAGCTCCTTGGCGAGCCGGCGCAGGGTCAGCCCCTCGAGCCCCTCCTCGTTCAGCAGGCCGAGGGCGGTCTCCACCACCTTGTCGCGGTCCAGTCGCGTCGCTGCCACGTGCCCATCCTGTCGGTCAGCCGGTACCCCTTGACAATTTAACACCGTTAAGGGAACGCTCGAGGCATGGAACTTAACAGCGTTAAGGAAACGGGCGTCCTCATCGCCGGGGCCGGCCCCACCGGACTCGCCCTCGGCATCGACCTCGCCCGCCGCGGGGTGCCCGCGCTCGTCGTGGAGCGCTCCGACCGGTTGTTCCCCGGCTCGCGGGGCAAGGGGCTGCAACCCCGCTCGCTGGAGGTGCTGGACGACCTCGGCGTGATCGGGTCCGTCCTCGCGTCGGGCGGCCCCTACCCGCAGGGCCGCGTCTGGCAGGACGGCCGCCCGGTCCACGAGTGGGAGATGTTCGAGCGGGTGCCCGCCACCCCCGCCGCCCCCTACGGCGCGACGTGGATGGTCCCCCAGTGGCGCACCCAGGAGATCCTGTACGCGCGGCTGCGCGAACTGGGCGGCTCGGTCCGCTTCGGCGCCGGACTCACCGGTCTCACCCAGGACGCGGAGGACGTGACCGCGGAACTGGGCGACGGCACGACCGTGCGGGCGGCGTACCTGGTCGCCGCCGACGGCGGGCGCAGCGCCGTGCGCAGGGCCCTGGGCATCGCCATGCACGGCGAGACCGTCGACCCCGCCCCGATGCTCGTCGCCGACGTGCGGCTGACCGCCCTGGACCGCGAGCACACCCACGTGTGGCGGGGCCCGGACGACACCGGCGCCGTCGCCTTCCCGATGGGCGGCACGGAGCGGGACTTCCAGTTCGTCGCGACGTACCCGGCCGGCGCGGAGCGCCCTGACACCTCACCGGACGGCGTGCGCAAGGCCGTCGAGCGGCGTACCCACCTGTCGGCCGACGACGTGCTCGAAGTCATGTGGAGCTCCGACTTCCGGCCGCGTGCCGCCCTGGCCGAGCGCTTCCGGGAGGGCCGGGTCCTGCTCGCCGGGGACGCCGCCCACATCCACTCCCCCGCGGGCGGCCAGGGCCTCAACACCGGTATCCAGGACGCCTACAACCTCGGCTGGAAGCTCGGCCAGGTGCTGCGGCACGGCGCCGCGGCCGGGCTGCTGGACAGCTACGAGCAGGAGCGGCTGCCGGTCGCCGCCGACGTCCTCGGCATGAGCACCCACCTGCACCGCAGCACCATCAGCGCAGGCCGGCCGATGAGCCAGCGGAGCGCCGAGGTCCACCAGCTCGGTCTCGGCTACCGCGACGGCCCGCTCACCGCCGAGACCCGCGAGGGCCTCGCCGAGGACGCCCTGCGGGCCGGGGACCGCGCGCCCGACGCACCCCTCACCGGCGGCGGGCGGCTCTTCGACGTCCTGCGCGGCCCCCACTTCACGGTGCTGGCCGCCGGCGCCGAACCGCCCGCGGCGCTGCCCGGCTTCGCCCGCGCGCACCGCGCCGGGCCCGGGAGCGCGGTCCACCGCACCTGCGGCGAGGGCCTGTTCGTGATCCGCCCGGACGGCTACGTCGGCCTCGCCACGCACGACCCGGAGCGCGTCACCGCCTGGCTCGCCGGCTTCACCGGGTGACTCAGAACGCGTCCGAGGGGACGTACGTCCCCCAGACCTCGCGGAGCGCGCCGCAGACCTCGCCCACCGTCGCGCGGGCACGGAGGGCGTCCCTCATCGGGTACAGGACGTCCTCCGTGCCCTCGGCGGCCTTCCGCAGCGCGGACAACGCCGCTTCCACGGCGCGTCCGTCGCGCCCGGCCCGCAGCGCGGCCAGCCGCTCCACCTGCGCCGCCTCGATCGCCGGGTCGACGCGCAGCGGCTCGTAGCGCTCTTCGGCCTCCAGCCGGAAGCGGTTGACGCCGACGACCACCCGCTCCCCGGAGTCGGTCTCCCGGGCGATCCGGTACGCGTTGCGCTCGATCTCGCCTTTCTGGAAGCCGCTCTCGATCGCGCCCACCGCCCCGCCGTGCTCCTCCACCTTCGCCATCAGCTCCAGGGCGGCCGTCTCGAGCTCGTCGGTCATCGACTCCACGACGTAGGAGCCGGCGAAGGGGTCCACGGTCGCCGTCACGTCGGTCTCGTACGCCAGGACCTGCTGGGTGCGCAGCGCGAGCCGGGCGGACTTCTCGGTGGGGAGCGCGATCGCCTCGTCGAAGGAGTTGGTGTGCAGCGACTGCGTGCCGCCCAGCACCGCCGCCAGCCCCTGGACGGCGACCCGCACCAGGTTCACCTCCGGCTGCTGCGCGGTGAGCTGGACGCCCGCGGTCTGGGTGTGGAAGCGCAGCATCTGCGACCTGGGGTTCCGCGCCCCGAACTCCTCGCGCATCACACGGGCCCAGATGCGGCGGGCGGCACGGAACTTGGCGACCTCCTCCAGGAGGGTCGTGCGCGAGACGAAGAAGAAGGACAGCCGCGGCGCGAAGTCGTCGACGTCCATGCCCGCGGCGAGGGCGGTGCGGACGTACTCGATGCCGTCGGCGAGGGTGAAGGCGATCTCCTGCGCGGGCGAGGCGCCGGCCTCGGCCATGTGGTAGCCGGAGATGGAGATGGTGTTCCACCGCGGGATCTCCGCACGGCAGTAGCGGAAGAGGTCCGCGACGAGCCGCAGCGAGGGCTTGGGCGGGAAGATGTAGGTACCGCGGGCGATGTACTCCTTGAGCACGTCGTTCTGGATCGTGCCGGTGAGCCGGTCCGCGGGCACCCCCTGCTCCTCGCCGACCAGCTGGTACATCAGCAGCAGCAGGGCGGCGGGCGCGTTGATCGTCATCGAGGTGGAGACCCGGTCCAGCGGGATGCCGTCGAACAGCACCCGCATGTCCTCGACCGAGTCGACGGCCACGCCGACCTTGCCGACCTCGCCGTGGGCGAGGGGGGCGTCGCTGTCGTGGCCCATCTGGGTCGGCAGGTCGAAGGCGACGGACAGCCCGGTGGTGCCGTGGGCGATCAGCTGCCGGTAGCGGGCGTTGGACTCGGCGGCGGTGCCGAAGCCCGCGTACTGGCGCATCGTCCAGGGCCGGGTGGTGTACATCGTCGGGTGCACACCGCGGGTGTACGGGTAGCCGCCCGGCTCACCGAGCCGTGCGCCCGGGTCCCAGCCGTCCAGGGCGTCGGGGCCGTAGACGGGCTCGATCGGCAGACCGGATTCGGACTCGCGTGCCATGCGTCATGCCTCCAGCGGCTCGGCCCCCTTTCCTCAGTGTGCGGCGAACCGTGACCTGGCCCGTGCAACTACATGCCGGGGAAATCAGTCAAAGGGTGTACCGACTCACTCCAGGGGGACGCAGTGGCACTCATATCCGTCACAAGATCACGCGCGGCGGTCGCGGCCGCCGCGCTTCTCACCGGGGCCCTCCTCGCCGGCTGTACGGCCCAGGCGAGCGAGCCCACGGCCAGGGCCTCCGCGGCACAGGACACCTCCGGCTCCACGGCGAGCCCCTCCGCGAGCCCGAGCCCGACTCCGAGCGCGGCGCCGAGCAGCGGCTCCCCCTCGCCGACGGCCTCGCCGTCCGCCACCAAGAAGCCGAAGGCCGACCGCACCCCCCGGGCGGTCGTCGTCATCGCCCGGGGCAGCAACAGCGCCCGGGTGCGCGAGCTGCAGGCCCGGCTGAAGCAGCTCGGCCTCTTCGGCCAGAATCCCACCGGCTACTACGGCGACGTCACCGCCTCCGCGGTGCGCGCCTTCCAGACCCGCAACAAGCTGCCCGCCTCGGGCACCGTCACCGACAAGACCTGGGCGAAGCTGCGCTCGGTCACCCGGCAGCCCACGCACGACGCCATGTACCCGCCGACCGCCAACACGGTCGCGAAGCTCGACCCGCGCTGCATGACCGGCCGCGTGCTGTGCGTCAGCAAGACCAGCCGCACCCTGGCCTGGGTCGTGAACGGCAAGGTCGTCTCGGCGATGGACGTCCGGTTCGGCTCCCAGTACACGCCCACCCGCGAGGGCACCTTCAGCGTCTTCGCCAAGAGCCGGAACCACGTGTCGACGATCTACCACACGCCCATGCCGTACGCGATGTTCTTCAGCGGCGGCCAGGCGGTGCACTACTCCTCCGACTTCGCCGCCCGCGGCTACGCGGGGGCCTCGCACGGCTGCGTCAACGTGCGCGACCTCGGCAGGATCTCGGCGCTCTTCGACCAGGTGCGGGTCGGCGACAAGGTCGTCGTCTACTGGTGAGCCCGGGCCAGGAGCCCGTCCAGCGCCCGCCCGAAGAGCAACCGGCCGGCCCACGCGGTGGGCCGGTCGAACGCCCCCGGCAGCGGGCGCACCCGCAGGTCCTCGCGCCACACCACACGGGAGCCCCCGTCCTGCCGCGGCCACACCTCGATCTCGGCCCAGCCGAGCACGGTCCGGCCGCGCTTCTCCAGCCGGCACCGCCCGGGGCGGCCCGCGTCCGGCGGCTCCCAGCGCACGATCTCCATGGGGTCGTCGACGATCGCCCGCCCGAGGCCGGTGCGCGCCGTGAACGACCGCTCCCCCGTGACGACGGCGGTGGTGAACGGGACCAGCGCGGCGTGGCGTTCCCAGTCGGTGACCCGGCGCCAGGCCTCGGCGGCGGGGAGCGGGGAGTGCCGCTCGATCCGGAAGATCACGTCGTCGACCCTACGCCGCCGGTCCTGCGGCACCACGTGAGGACGCGGGCGGAGCGGGGGGAAAGCGCTCCGCCCACGTCCCTCGTTGGGGGCCCGATACGGGGGGACCGGGCGACCCCTCGACCGATGACCAGTCGGTCTACTGGTTAAAGCGCACGGGAGGCCGAAAGTGTCACACCCGCGGCGGCCGGGAGGTGTCAGTCGCCTCCGTGGCCGGGACGCGGTCCGGGCCGGCCCTCGGTCGGGACGACGGCACGGGGCGACGGGGCGGTACGGGAGGTCGGGACGGCACGCGGCGACGGGACGGCACGGGAGGTCGGGGCGGACGGGCCCGCCCGGAAGGCCGGTGCGCTCCCGGCGCTGCCGCGCGGGCCGTGGTCCCCGTGGCGGTGGTGTCCGCCGGAACGATTCTTCAGACGGCCGCGGCCGTCCTGGGCGTCGTCGCCCCGCTCGTTCCCCTTGCCGGCCTCGCCGGCCTCGCCCGCCTTGCCGGTCGTCCCCACGCGCCCGGGAGGAAGGCCGAGCACCCCGGCGCAGTAGCGGCGGACCTGGTGCCGTCCGCCGCCCGCCGCTTGCCGCAGCTGCTTGTAGGCCTGTTCGTCGGCGTTCTTGCGGTGCCGTCCCGCCGCGGCGTACGCACGGCACAGCACCTTGTGGTCCACGGCCGGCGGGGAGGGCGGCGTCCCGGCGGGCCCACCGGGGAGAACGGGCAGGACGGTGCCGTGGGTGGCGCCCGCACCGCCCGCCGGACGGTCGCGGCCCGGACCGGAGCCGGGACCGGGAGTGGTCGAGGCCGACGGGGCCGTACGGCCGGGGGACGGCGAACCGCTGTCCGAGGCCGCCGTGGCCGCGCCCTGGGTGTGGACCGGTGCCGGATCCGGCACGCCGTGGCCGAGCAGGGCGGGCAGCGCGCCGGCGGCGGCCGCCACACCCACCCCCGCCACCGCGGCGGTCGCGATCAACGTCCCCGTCAGCGATCCGGAGTGACGGGCCGTCCGGCTCCGTCCGCGCCGGGACACCGCGCCCGCGCCCGCACCGGGCGACCAGTCGTCGGCCGTGCCGGCGCGGACGTCCGCGGAGCCCGCGGCGAGCGCGTCGTCGCGCGCGGCGCGAAACGCGGCGACGGCCGCCTCCTCGCGTTCCGGGTCGACGGGCGCGGGAGCCGCGGCGGCGGCCAGCAGCCCCGCCAGGGCGGCGGCCCGCTCGTCGCGCCAGGTCCGCTCCGCGGGACCGTCACCGTGGGCACCCCGCAGCAACCGCTCGGCGGTGGCGTCGTCCAGCCAGTCGTGTCCTCGGTTATCGCTCATCTCATGTCCTCAAGCGTTCGGGGCGCCGAAAACGTCACACTCGACGACCCGCCGTCGGAATCCAGCAGTTCGGCGAGACGGCGCAGGCCTCGACTGGTGGCCATGCGCATCGCACCGGGCCTCTTGCCGACGACCTCGGCCGCCGACCGGGAGTCCAGGCCCATCACCACGCGCAGCAGCACGGCCTCGGCCTGGTCCTGGGGAAGGGCGGCGATGGCGGCCAGCGCGGCACCGGTGCCCACCGCGGCGACGGCCTCCTCGGCGGTGTCCGAGACGGCGGGCCGGTCGAGCAGTTCCTCCACCCCGGCGGCGGCGAGCGGCCGGCGGCCGACCGCCCGCAGGTGGTCCAGCGCCCGGTTGCGTGCGACACGGGCCGTCCAGCCGCGCACCGCGTCGCCGTCACCGCTGAAACCCGGCAGATCACGCGCTATCTGCAACCACGCCTCCGACGCCACGTCCTCGGCGTCCGCCGCGCCGACCAGTGAGCGTACGTACTGCAGCAGTTGCGGCTGCACCGCTCGGTACACGAACCGGAAGCCGTCCTCGTCCCCCTCTTGCGCCGCGCGTACCGCGGTCGCCAAATCCACGTTCGAGCCTCCCCCACGGAATCGCGCACCATACTGCCCCATCGTGGTCGCCCGCAGGGCCCCCGGGGGCGGCTACCGGCCGGTCACCAAGGGTCAGGACAGCAGCCGGGCGAGCCGCTTGAGGCCGCGGTACGCCGCCGTGCGGACCGCTCCCGCCCGCTTGCCCAGCACCCGGGCGGCGGACGCCGCGTCGAGCCCGACGACGACGCGCAGCAGGACCGCCTCCGCCTGGTCGGGCGGCAGCGAGGCGATCAGGGAGAGCGCGCGTTCGGTGGCGAGCGCCTCCAGCGCGCGGTCGGCGGTGTCCCCGGCCGCGGGGAGGTCCAGCAGTTCGGCGTCCAGCGGGTGGGCGCGCGGCCTGGCGTCCTGGCGCCGCAGGTGGTCCAGGGCGCGGTGCCGGGCTATGGTCGCCGCCCAGCCCCGGAACCCCGCCCCGTCGCCGCGGAACCGGCCGAGGTCGCGGGCGATTTCGAGCCAGGCCTCGGAGGTGACGTCCTCCGCGTCGTCGCCGACGAGGCCGCGCACATAACCGAACAGCAGCGGCTGGAGAAGCCGGTACACCACCGCGAAGGCGTCCTCGTCCCCGCCCTGGGCGCGCCCCACCGCGGCCCCGAGCTCCATGTCGCGGTCGGTCCGCGGATCGTGGCGCCCCCCGTTGCTGGCCACACCGTCCTCTCGACTCGCCGGCGTCCTGCACAGCGTGGATTCGCACTGAATCGTCACACCTGTCGGGCCGCCCTGGCGATGGGTGTGACATTTTCGGCCTCGTAGACGCTTTAACAATCAGAAGCGGCCGGAGACGCTCCTGTGGGGGGAGGCGGACTTCGGCCGCTTCACCTGAGTGCGCCCCATGCGGCCGCTCAGCCCGCCCTGTCGGCGAGGGCGGTGAAGTCCTGCCAGCTCAGGACCGGCTGCCCGGGGTCCCAGAGCTTCTGGGTCAGCGCGCGCAGCGGCATCCGGATACCGGCCGCGACCTCGTCCTCGGTCTGGGCGTCCGCCCGGTCGCACCAGACGGCCAGCCGCGCGCCGAGGATGCGGTCGGGTCCCGCGAACTCCGCCGGCACGGCGTCGTCCCGGTAGACGACGGCCGGGGTCCACTCCTCGTAGATGCGCCGTCCGCTGGGGTAGGGGAAGTTCTCCGGGGCGCCGAGGACGTAGTAGAGGTACCAGGAGTTGAGGTTGACCAGCTGCCGGCCCTCGCGCAGGTACTCCTCGGGCAGCCGTCCGCGCAGTTTGTTGCTGGACCAGTAGGCCACCACCCGGTCCGGGTCCGCGGCGACCCGGGCGCCGCCGGAGAAGCCGTCGTTCCAGGCCTCGACCCGTTTGCCGAGCGACCGCAGCGTGGCGGCGCGGTCGTTGAGCCAGCCGGCCGCCGCGTCGGCCACGCCCGCGTCCGGGCCGTACCGCTCGCGCGCGTACGCGGTGATCTGCGGGAAGGACGCCTCCGGGTCGCCCGCCACGAGCGGTCCGTACTCGTCCCCGCCGATGTGCCAGTAGGTACCGGGGAAGAGCGGCGCGTACTCCTCGATCAGGTCGTCGACGACGTCCGCCGCGCCGGGCCGGGAGATGTCGAGCGCCCCGCGCACCGGCGTGCCGTCCGCGGAACGCAGCTGGAGGTCCGGGTGGGCGTCGAGCACCGCGCCCATGTGGCCGGGGCTGTCGATCTCGGGGACGACGGTGATGTGCCGCTGCGCGGCGAGGTCGACCACGGCGCGGATGTCCTCCTTGGACAGGTGCCGGGCCGAGACGATCTCGGGGTGGCTGTCGCTCTGCACGCGGAAGCCCTGGTCGTCGCTGAGGTGGAGGTGGAGCTGGTTGTACTTCAGGTCACCCAGCTCGCGGACCCTGGCCTCCAGCCACTCACGGGTGAAGTACTTGCGGCCGATGTCGATCATCAGCCCGCGCTCCCCGCGGTCCGGGCGGTCCTCGACGGTGCCGGCCGGCACCCGTCCGGTCGAACGGACCGCCTGCAGGAGGGTGCGGGTGCCGTAGAAGATCCCGGTGTCGGTGCCGGCGCGTACTGTCACCCCGTCGGCCGACGTTGTCATCTCGTACGACTCCGGTCCCGAATTACTCCGTTCGAGTGAAAGTGAGATGTCCCCCGGCCTGGCCGGCCCACTGGCGTACGGCCGTCGGAGCTCCTCCGCGAGCAGCCGCGCCTCGTCCTCCACGGCGCTCCCGGCGGGCGCCACCACCCGCGAGCCGGGTCCCGGCACGAAGGCCGGCGCACCGGTGGCGGGGACGAAGGAACGGACGGCGGGGATCGACGGGAACCCGGCGGACGTGCCCGCATCCCCTGCCTGCGGGGCGCGGGCGGCGGTCGTCGCCGCCGGTGCGGCGAGCGCCGGACCGGCCCCGAGCACAGCGGTCAGTACGGCCGTCGCCGCGTACGCCGACGCACGTTTCGCCCGCATCTGCCACATGATCCGAATTTATGCCCGCTATGCGAATCTCGCCGCGCGGACCAGGAGAAGACGTGCACTTTCGTTCCCGTACGAGTGAAATTCGTGCATCCGTCGGACAGGGCCGAACATAGGCCGATACGGTGGTCGTCACTCGTCGTCCCACTGTGGTTCACGCCGCGCAGCCGCCCAGCGGTTCCCCCCACCGCCACCGTTCCCTCCCAGGAGCCCACCGCTGTCCAGCGACACTCCCGCCGTCCCGCCGCGGGCACCGGCTCACCTCCCCGCGCAGTCGCGCGGCCGGGTGCCCCGGCCTGCCCCGGTGGCCCGCCCCGGCCTCCCCCACGGCCTGCGGCGGCTCAACGAGGCCTCGCCCGGGGCGGCCGAGTCCGTCCTGCTGACCTGCTGCGGCAGCCTGCGCTGGGCCCGCCGGGTCGCCGCGCACCGCCCCTACCCCGACCTGGACGCGCTGCTGGCCGCCGCCGACGAGGCCGCCTACGACCTCGCACCCGCCGACCTCGCCGAGGCCCTCGCCGCCGAGGCGTCGGGCGCCCCGCCGGACGCCGCCCCCACCCGCGGCAGCCTCGCCGCGCACACGGCGCTGCGCGCCGCGCAGGCCGCGTACGAGGCGCGCTTCGGCCATGTCTTCGTGCTGTCCCTCACCGGGGTGCACCCCGGTGAGTCCCTCGACCGGATGCTGGCGTCACTCCGTCAGCGGCTCGGCAACGAACCGGACGAGGAGCGGGTCACGGCCGCCGAGGAACTGCGCCGGGTGACCCGGTCCCGCCTGACGCGGCTGGCCCTCGGGGACGCACTCGGCGGCACGGGGGTTCCCGGCCCGTACACCCACACGTGCGGGATCGATCACACCTGAAGGACCCGGCAGGACGTAGCCGACAAGCCGTCGCTACGATGGCCAGGGCCGGTGGACCGTACCCGGCCGGGCCGACCGACCAACGAAGCCGGCAGGCCCCACATCCGCTCCCGGAGGGTTTTTTCCGTGCCGGCTGGAACGTTGTACCGCGGCCGGGAAGGCATGTGGTCATGGGTGGCTCATCGAGTCTCCGGTGTCCTCATCTTCTTCTTCCTGTTCGTCCATGTCCTCGACACCGCACTGGTGCGTGTCTCCCCCGAGGACTACGACAAGGTCGTCAACACCTACAAGCACCCCATCGTCAGCCTGCTCGAGTACGGGCTGGTCGCGGCGGTGCTCTTCCACGCTCTGAACGGCCTGCGCGTCATCGCCGTCGACTTCTGGTCCAAGGGCCCCAAGTACCAGAAGCAGATGCTGTGGACCGTCGTCGGGATCTGGGTCGTGCTGATGATCGGGGCCATCTACCCCGTCCTCGGCCACGCCGCACGAGTGCTGTTCGGGAGCTGAGCGAAGTCATGTCCGCAACCGACCACGTGGAGCTCAGCTCCTCCAGCGCCGCCTACGGCCCCGACAACCCGGCCCCGGTCATCGAGCCGCCGCGCGCCCGGACCAAGCGCACCCCGCGCAGCACCCGGACCAACTTCGAGATGTACGGCTGGCTCTTCATGCGCCTGTCCGGCATCGTCCTGGTCGTCCTGGTCATCGGTCACCTGCTGATCCAGCTCGTCCTCGACGGGGGCGTGACCAAGGTCGGCTTCGCCTTCGTCGCCGGCCGCTGGGCCTCGCCGTTCTGGCAGACCTGGGACCTGATCATGCTGTGGCTGGCCATGCTGCACGGCGGCAACGGCCTGCGCACCGTGATCAACGACTACGCGGAGCGGGACAACACCCGGTTCTGGCTGAAGATGGTGCTCTACACCGCGACCGCGTTCACCATCATCCTCGGCACGCTGGTGATCTTCACCTTCGACCCGAACATCCGCTAGCCAGGGCTGGACAGGGAAGCGACCCCTCATGCAGATCCACAAGTACGACACCGTCATCGTCGGCGCGGGCGGCGCCGGCATGCGCGCCGCCATCGAGGCGACGAAGCGCAGCCGCACCGCCGTGCTGACGAAGCTCTACCCCACCCGCTCCCACACCGGCGCCGCCCAGGGCGGCATGGCCGCGGCCCTCGCGAACGTCGAGGACGACAACTGGGAGTGGCACACCTTCGACACGATCAAGGGCGGTGACTACCTGGTCGACCAGGACGCCGCCGAGATCCTGGCGAAGGAGGCCATCGACGCGGTCCTCGACCTCGAGAAGATGGGCCTGCCCTTCAACCGCACCCCCGAGGGCCGGATCGACCAGCGCCGCTTCGGCGGCCACTCCCGCAACCACGGCGAGGCCCCGGTCCGCCGCGCCTGCTACGCGGCCGACCGCACCGGCCACATGATCCTCCAGACGCTGTACCAGAACTGCGTCAAGGAGGGTGTGGAGTTCTTCAACGAGTTCTACGTCCTCGACCAGATCCTCGTCGAGGAGGACGGCGTCAAGAAGTCCGCCGGCGTGGTCGCGTACGAACTGGCCACCGGCGAGATCCACGTCTTCCAGGCGAAGGCCGTGGTGTACGCCTCCGGCGGCACCGGCAAGTTCTTCAAGGTCACCTCCAACGCGCACACCCTCACCGGTGACGGCCAGGCCGCCGTCTACCGCCGCGGTCTGCCGCTGGAGGACATGGAGTTCTTCCAGTTCCACCCGACCGGCATCTGGCGCATGGGCATCCTGCTGACGGAGGGCGCCCGCGGTGAGGGCGGCATCCTCCGCAACAAGGACGGCGAGCGCTTCATGGAGAAGTACGCGCCGGTCATGAAGGACCTCGCCTCGCGTGACGTCGTCTCCCGGGCGATCTACACCGAGATCCGCGAGGGCCGCGGCTGCGGGCCCGAGGGCGACCACGTCTACCTCGACCTGACCCACCTGCCGCCGGAGCAGCTCGACGCCAAGCTCCCGGACATCACCGAGTTCGCGCGGACCTACCTCGGCATCGAGCCCTACACGGACCCGATCCCGATCCAGCCGACCGCGCACTACGCCATGGGCGGCATCCCCACCAACGTCGAGGGTGAGGTCCTGTCGGACAACACCACCGTCGTCCCGGGCCTGTACGCCGCCGGCGAGGTCGCCTGCGTCTCCGTGCACGGCGCCAACCGCCTCGGCACCAACTCGCTGCTGGACATCAACGTCTTCGGCCGCCGGGCCGGCATCGCCGCCGCCGAGTACTCGGCGGACCACGACTACGCCGAGCTCCCCGAGGCCCCGGCCCAGTTCGTGGTCGACCAGGTCGAGCGGCTCCGCGCCTCCACCGGCAACGAGCGGGTCGCGCAGCTGCGCAAGGAGCTGCAGGAGACCATGGACGCCAACGTCATGGTGTTCCGCACCGAGCAGACCATCAAGACCGCCGTCGAGAAGATCGGCGAGCTGCGCGCCCGGTACCGGAACGTGTCGGTCCAGGACAAGGGCAAGCGGTTCAACACCGACCTGCTCGAGGCCATCGAGCTCGGCAACCTGCTCGACCTCGCCGAGGTCATGGCGGTCTCGGCCCTGGCCCGCAAGGAGTCCCGCGGCGGCCACTACCGCGAGGACTACCCGAACCGCGACGACGTCAACTTCATGCGGCACACGATGGCGTACCGCGAAGTGGGTGCCGACGGCGCCGAGTCGATCCGACTCGACTACAAGCCGGTCGTGCAGACCCGCTACCAGCCGATGGAGCGTAAGTACTGATGAGCACCGCGACCCTCGACAAGGTCGAGGCCGAGGCCCAGGCCTCGCCCTACATCACGGTCACCTTCCGGATCCGCCGGTTCAACCCGGAGATCTCGGACGAGGCCACCTGGCAGGACTTCGAGCTGGAGATCGACCCCAAGGAGCGGGTCCTCGACGGTCTCCACAAGATCAAGTGGGACATGGACGGAACGCTGACGTTCCGTCGCTCCTGCGCCCACGGCATCTGCGGCTCCGACGCCATGCGCATCAACGGCCGCAACCGGCTGGCCTGCAAGACCCTGATCAAGGACATCAACCCGGACAAGCCCATCACCGTCGAGCCCATCAAGGGCCTGACGGTGCTGAAGGACCTGGTCGTCGACATGGACCCGTTCTTCCAGGCCTACCGGGACGTGATGCCCTTCCTGATCACCAAGGGCAACGAGCCGACGCGTGAGCGCCTGCAGTCCGCCGAGGACCGCGCGCGCTTCGACGACACCACCAAGTGCATCCTGTGCGCCGCGTGCACGTCGTCCTGCCCGGTCTTCTGGAACGACGGCCAGTACTTCGGCCCGGCGGCCATCGTCAACGCGCACCGCTTCATCTTCGACTCGCGTGACGAGGGTGGCGAGCAGCGGCTCGAGGTGCTCAACGACAAGGACGGCGTGTGGCGCTGCCGCACCACGTTCAACTGCACCGACGCCTGCCCGCGTGGCATCGAGGTCACCAAGGCCATCCAGGAGGTGAAGCGCGCGCTCATCACGCGTCGCTTCTGATCCCCTCCGCCGAGGCTCTCCCGAGGGCCCCGCACCCGGTCTCCACCGGGCGCGGGGCCCTCGGGCGTTCACGGGGTCAGGGCACGGTGGATCTGCCTGCGGGTGACCGTGTGGTCGACGCGCCCCGCGAGCCTGCGCAGCTCGTCCCGGCCGGCGCCGCCGTCCAGCCGGGCCAGGGCCCGTATGCCGGCTCCGGCGACGACGGTCTTGACCGGGGGGCGTTCGACGAGGGCACCCAGGACGCGGACCGTCTCCGGGTGGGAAGGCGCGGCGGGGGACGACAGCAGCCAGGCCAGGCCCCGGACGGCCGGGAGGTTCCAGGGGTCGTGGGCGCCCGCCTCGGCGCCGCCGCCGTGGGTGGCGAGGGCGAGCCAGGAGGTGGCGGTGCGGCGTACGGTCTCGGAGCCGACGCCGTCGAGCACCGCGGCGGCCGCCCGGTCCCAGCGGGCGCCGGGGCTCGGCCCCGCGGCGCGCAGATGCGGGATCAGCCGCCGCCAGGGGTCGCCGAGTTCCGGCAGCTCGGCCAGGACGCGGTCGGACCAGGGCTCACCGGGGTTGAGGGGCGGCTCGGGGAGGCGGTCCAGCAGGAGTCCCGCCCAGCCGAGGCCGTGGTGCGCGCACCGGCGGATCATCCCCACGGCCTCCGCCGACAGAGGACGTCCCGCGTCGAGCAGCGCCTCGGCGACGACGGGCATTTCGTCGCCGTAGTTGAACCAGTACGACCGGCGGGCGATGCCCTCCAGCATGTCGTGCCAGCCGCCGCACCACGCGTCGTGCACGAAGCCCCGGGACACCGCGGCCAGCAGCACCATGACCCGCTCGTACCGGTCGTGCGTGGAGCCGGGCGCGTCGGCACGCTCGACGAGCAGCCTCGCGAGGGCCACACGTCGTTCGCGGGGCATCGCCCTCAGCCGGGACACCGCTGCGTGGCCCTCACACTCGGCCGCCGACAGCAGGTGCCCCGCCAGCTCGGTCACGTCCCCCTTCGCCGCGAGCCGGGCGATGAGGTCGATGCGGCCCGGGTCCTCCCAGGGCGAGCAATCCGGGGTCCGCACACGTCTCACAGCCGGCTCACGATCGTCGGGTCGGTGATCTCCGTGTCGCGGGCGAGGAGCAGCGCCTTGGCGAGGATCACCGGCAGCATGGGGTCGCCCTCGAAGGGCAGGGGGCCCGGGACCGCGCCGGCGGTCGCGGGCGGGACGACGCACAGATGGCGGTCGTCCGGGGACATCAGGACGTCGCCGGAGCCCAGATGGATCCGGTAGGTGTGCCGGTCGCCGCGGACGCGCAGGAAGCGGCCCTCCACGGCGCAGCGGCCGGCGATGGCCAGACGCGGCACGAGGCGGGACACCACCTCGCGGCGGGTCTCGGCGCAGGGGGTCAGTTCGCCGGAGACGCAGGACGCCCAGTAGGCGCGGAAGCGGCCGTCGGGGCCGCCGTCCTGCCAGGTGGGGTCGTTGCCGATGCCGGCGGCGCCGACGAAGAGGTCGGCGTCGCGCAGCACTTCGCTGAGGACGAGCGGCGGGACGTCGGCGAGCGGGAGCGGGTCGGCCCGCCTGCCGGAGGCGGGGGCGTCCAGCGGGAGGAAGCGCACCTGGTCCGTGCCGATGAGCGCGGGGCCACCGGGGCAGTCCCCGGCCAAGTCCCCGTCCCCCTCCACGCCCTGGATCGGCAGCTCCGCGAGCAGCCCCCACCGCGGGAGTTCGCGCGTGGCGTGCGGGAAGGTGTCCTCGCCGGGCAGGCGCGGGCGGTACCGCCAGCCGCGGGCGGCGGCCAGTGCGGCGAACGGGTGCTGCCGCAGGACGTGGGGGGTGGCGAAAAGGCGTGCGGCGTCGGCGGGGCCGTACACCTCGCGGTGGGCCTGCCGGAAGGGCTGTGTGACACCGTGCCGTTCCAGCCACTCCCGCCAGGCCGTGATCTCCGCGCGCTCGCGCCCCAGCGGGTGCCACAGCGCGACGGACCGGCCGCCGCCGACCGGGACCGGCTCGCCGTCGAGGGCGCGCAGGCCGCCTTCGGCCCAGCCGCAGGCGACCCCGTCGACCGTCCACAGCAGGCGCCGCGCGAGGGTGCCGAGCAGCGGGTGGTCCGCGAGTCCCCGCCGCCAGACGGCGTACGGCAGGGCGCGCCGCTCCGGGAACTGCCGGTCCAGCCGGCCGGCCTGCGCCGCCAGTGTCCGGTCGATGTCCCTGACGGCCGTCCTGAGCCGCGTCAACTCCCCCGCGTGGTCGCGCCGCACGACGGCCGGGGCGCCCTTCAGGGCCTTGCCCGTCGCGTTCCGCCACCCCAGCACGGCCCGCCCGTCCCGGATCCCCAGCTCCGCGGTGACCCCGCCCAGCCGCTGCGCCACCCCGAGCCCGTACCCGGGCACGGCCGGCCCCTCGACGTCCCCCCACGCGATCACGCTCACCGTCCACCCCCATGCGGCGACCCCACGTCCCCCATCTCCGCCGAGCGTAGGACCGCCCTCTGACAACGCACCGCGCTTCCCCCGTTCGGCGCAGGCACCCCGGGTGCGCTGGGCCGACCGGCGTCCACGACGGCGGCCCCGGTTCGGTTGCGGGGGGTCGCAGCTTGTACCGTCCCCCCATGGCCGCGACACCCCCCACACCGCCGCGACGTGCCGTCCTCGGGCTCGGCGTGGCTGCCGCGCTGCTTCCCGCCGGGAAGGCGGTCGCGGCCGGCAGATCCGTGGTCGGGGGCGCGCGGCTGGGACGGCACGGCGTGCAGGTGGCCGTGGGCGCGCCGAGGCTGCCGGAGACGAACTCCCTGTCGTGGATCGTGGCGGACGCCGACTCCGGTGAGGTGCTGGCGTCGTACAACGCGCACCGGCGGCTGCCGCCGGCGAGCACGCTCAAGATGCTGTTCGCGGACACGCTGCTGCCCCGCTTCGAGCGGCGGGCGCGGCACCAGGTGACGCACGCGGACCTGGCGGACATAGGAGCCGGGAGCAGTCTGGTCGGGATCGAGGCCGGCATCACCTACACGGTCGAGCAGCTCTGGCTCGGGGTGTTCCTGCGGTCGGGGAACGACGCGGTGCACGTGCTGTGCTCGATGAACGGCGGCATGGAGAAGACCGTCCGGGACATGCGGGCGCGGGCGCGCGAGCTGCAGGCGAACGACACGCACGTCGTGAGCCCGGACGGCTACGACACGCCCGGTCAGCTGTCCTCGGCGTACGACCTGACGCTCTTCGCCCGGGCGGGGCTGCGCAACCCGGACTTCCGCCACTACTGCCGCACGCAGGTCGCGCGCTTCCCCGGGGAGAAGGGCGAGACCTTCGAGATCCAGAACACCAACCGGCTGCTCGGCGACTACGACGGCATGATCGGGGTGAAGAACGGCTACACCACCAACGCCGGGAACACCTTCACCGGCGCGGCGGAGCGCGACGGGCGGACGCTGCTGGTGACCGTGATGCACCCGGAGTCGGGGTACGACGAGGTGTACCAGGAGGCAGCCGACCTGCTGGACTGGGGCTTCGACGCGGTGGGCCGCGTCGAGCCGGTCGGGGAGCTGGTGCCGACGCTGAGCCAGGAGCGCGCGATGGCCGGCGGCCCGCCCGGCGACAGCCCCGGTCCACAGCCGGCGGCGGCCGACGGGTCCAAGGGGTCCTCGTGGATCGGCCCGGCCGTGGAGACCGTCCTGGTGGCGGCCGTCGCGGCGTTCGTCCTGGCGATCAGGCGCCGCCCGCTGCCGCAGCGCGCGGCGGCGGCCCGTGGGGACGCACGGCGGCGCGGGCGCGGCTCGAGCCGCGCCCGCTGAGTTCGCCGCCCCACGGCCGGGGCACGCGGCTCACCGGGCGGGAGTCCCGTAGGCGGCGACGGCCGGTGCCGGCAACCGAGCGAGCGCCGCGGCGGCGGCGTCTGCGGGAACGCTCCGGCGCCTCATGGCGGTCCTCGTGCTCCCCCGGCACCTTTTCGCTCCGGTCGGCGCGTGGGAGGAGCGGTGCGGAATCACGCTGTGGCCCGAGACCCGGGACTACGCCTACGCTATCGCGCCGGACTTCCTGACTCTGGAGAAGATATGCACGCATTAACCTTGCTCATGGCAGCCTGCATATTCGTGTTCGGATCGATCCTCGTCCGCTTGACGGCGATGGAGGTACTCAGGAGGAGAGCCGTCTCCCGCAACGGGGTCGCGGTCGAAGGCGAGTGCGTGGACCGTACGTGGAGCCAACATGGCGGGCCTCACTACGTCTTGACCTACACGACACTCGAAGGAAGGACCTTTCGCGCGACCTTTTCGAGCATTGCGCTCCCTCCCGGCTTCACCAGCGAGTCGACCGCGACCATAATCTACGACCCGGCGGATCCCGGTACGTCAATGACGGCCTTCGCCCTGCACAAAGCGATCTGGAGAAGTCCGGGCGACGTGTACGCCGCTCTGGGTGGCGCGGCCCTGTGCTGCATCGCCGCATGGATGGCCATGGAGAGCATCTGACCCGGCCGGACCCCACGCCGGGAACCCGGGTGCGCGGCCGCGCGGCGGCACGGGCCGTCAGTTGCGGGCGACCCAGACCTGGTTGAGCTGCTCCTGGTAGTAGAACGAGGTCAGCCCGAACGCGGGCGCCAGCAGCAGTCCCTTGAGGCCGGAGACCGTGTCGTGGAGGCCCGCGCGGCGCTGGGCGCGGGCGATGCGGCAGCCGGTGTTGTAGAGGGAGACGACGGCGGGCACGAGCAGCAGCGCGCCGAGGCTGACGGCGAGCACGGCGAGGGCGGGGCGGACCTTGATGCCGGGGTCGAACTCCCGCAGTTCCTTGTTGGCCCGGTAGTACCAGACGAGCCAGTACACGCCGAAGGTCAGCGGCCCCAGCAGCCAGACGGCCTCGGGGCGGCGCATGTCGCCGGACGGCGTGGCGAGCCCCACGCCCCCGGAGACGGGGAAACCCGGGAAGGGCCCCCGCGGGTGGGGCAGGGTCCGGTAGCGGTCCTCGTTGAACATGCTGCCCCCAGGTCGTGCCTTCGGCAGTGACGGAGCGGTTGCGTGCCGAAGAGAAGGTAAAGCTACTCGGCGGTTCGGCAGCCTGTCAGCGGGGAACGCTCACAAATTTCGCACAGGATGTCGGATCTTCCCGGATCCTGTGTTCAGTCGCCCTCGGCCACCACCATGACGCGTCGCAGCAGGTCGGCGAGGTACCGGCGTTCGTCGGCGTCGAGGGCGCCGAGCAACCGGTACTCCTCGTGGCCCAGCACGTCCATGGCGCCGAGCCAGGTGGCGCGGCCGGCGTCGGTGAGCTCGACGTCGATGCGCCGGCGGTCGGCGGTGGAGTGGGTGCGCCGGACGTGGCCGCGGGCCTCCAGCGCGTCGAGGCGCCCGGTGACGGAGGCGGGGGCCAGGTCGAGGTCGGCGGCGAGTTCGGACGGGGCGGCGCGGCCGCCGCGCCCGGCGAGGGCGTGCAGGGTGTCGAACTCGTGGCGCTGCAGGCCGAAGTCGACCAGCGACTGCTCGCGGACCTTGCGCAGATGGCTGGTGACGAGCTTCATGCGGGTGACAGCGCCCTCGACGTCCGGGTCGAGGTCCGGCAGCACGGGCAGCCAGCGTTCCACGTGTCCGTCGGTCCAGTCCCGTTCCACCGCGGTGTCCTCGGTGTCGGCGTCGGCATCGGCTTCCATGGCCCGAATCCTATGGCGGAATATATTTCGGTGGCGAATGGTTCGGCACCGAAATACATTGCGGTGCCATGACGCCCACACACCCCCTCCGGCTCCGCGGCTTCCGGCTGCTGTTCGCCGGGCGCACGCTGTCCCTGCTCGGCGACGGGGTCGTACCCGCCGCACTGGTCATCGCCGTCACCCGGGCGACCGGCGACGTCTCGGCCCTCGCCCTCGTCCTGGCCTGCGCGATGGTGCCGAAGCTGCTGCTGCTCCCGCTCGGCGGGGTGGTGGCCGACCGCTTCGACGCCCGGCGCGTGGCGGTCGCCGCGGATCTCGTACGCTGCGCCGCCCAGCTCTTCGTCGGGCTCGAACTGCTCGGCGGCGACCCGTCGCTGGCCCCCATCGCGCTCGCCGAGGCGGTGGGCGGCACCGCCTCCGCCTTCGCGATGCCGACCCAGTCGCCGCTGGTCGCCGGCACCGTCACCGACGGGGCGGCGAGGCAGCGGGCCAACTCCCTGATGGGGGTCGCGAACAGCGCGACCCGGCTGTGCGGCCCGGCCCTCGCCGCCGCGCTGATCTGGGCCGCCGGCCCCGGCCTCGCCTTCGTGCTGGACGCCGCTTCCTTCGCGGTGAGCGCCGCCCTGCTGGCGGTGCTGCGGGTCGAGCGGACTCCGCTGCCGCGCGCGTCAATGCTCGCCGACCTCAAGGAGGGCTGGACCGAGGTCCGTTCGCGCGACTGGTACTGGACGAGTCTGGTCGCGCACGCCGCCTGGAACGGTGCCGCAGCGGTCCTGACCACCCTCGGCCCGGCCGTGGCGATCCACCGGCTCGGCGGCGAGGGCGTGTGGTTCTGGGTGCTGGAGGCCGGGGCGATCGGTCTCGTCCTCGGCTCCCTGCTGGCCGCACGGGCCCGGCCGCGCCGCCCCGTACTGGTCGCCAACCTGGGCCTGGCGACGTACGCGCTGCCGCTGGCACTGCTGGCCCTGGCCGCCCCGGCCCCGCTGCTCATCGTGGCGTACGGGCTGGCGCTGGCGGCGCTCGGCTACCTCACCCCGGTCTGGGAGACGGTCGTCCAGCAGCAGGTGCCGCCGCAGGCGCTGGCCCGGGTCACCTCGTACGACTGGCTGCTGTCGCTCGCCGCGATGCCCGCGGGCTACGCGCTGGCCCCGCTCGCCACCGGCCTGTGGGGCCCGGGGCTCCCGTTGGCGGTGTCGGCGGCGCTGGTGGCGGTCGCCTGCCTGGCGACCGCGGCGGTACCGGGGGTGCGGGCGATCGGCGTGGTCCGCACGGAGCCCGCCGTGCCGGTCCCGGCCGGCGGCGGGGCCGCGAAGGGCTGACGACGGCGCGACGGCGCACCGGTCTCCACGGCCCCCGCGAGGGACCGCACTTCTCGCTTGAACATGTTCAAAAACAGGTCTACAGTCATCGTCAACGGGTTTTGAACACGTTCGAAAAGGGTGGGACCCATGGACCTCACGGTCGTCGCATACGTCATCTACCTGCTCGTCAGCGTCGCGCTGACGGTGTGGGTGGCCCGGACCCTCAGCCGGGCCGGCAAGGTCTTCCTCGAAGACGTGCTCCACGGCAACGAGAAGCTGGCCGACGCCGTCAACCACCTCCTGGTGGTCGGCTTCTACCTCGTGAACCTCGGCTTCGTGGCGCTGTACCTGAAGAACGCGGACCGGGTCGGGAACGCCCGCGAGCTCTTCGAGGCGCTGTCGGTCAAGCTCGGTGTCGTCCTGCTCGTCCTCGGGGTGCTGCACCTGTGCAACGTCTACGTCCTCAACAAGATCCGCCGCCGGGGCGTCATGGACCGCGAGCAGGTCCCGCCCGTCCGCCCGCAGGGCTGGACCGCCCCCGCGCGGCCCGGGGCGTGACGGCGATGGACCGCACCCCAGCGACCGGGGCCGCTCCGGCGGCCCCGGTGCCGGTCCGCCTGCTGACCGTCCTGTACGACCCCGACTGCTCGCTCTGCTCCTCCGTCCGCCGCTGGCTGGAGCGTCAGCGGCAGATCGTGCCGCTGGACCTCGTCCCGGTCGGCTCCGAGGAGGCCCGGCGCCGCTTCCCGGAGCTGGACCACACCGCGAC
This sequence comes from Actinacidiphila glaucinigra, assembly GCF_900188405.1. Lineage (GTDB taxonomy): Bacteria > Actinomycetota > Actinomycetes > Streptomycetales > Streptomycetaceae > Actinacidiphila > Actinacidiphila glaucinigra. Next base: position 438,739 of record NZ_FZOF01000006.1, read on the forward strand.
GCTGCGCGAGATCACCGTCGTCGGGGACTCGGGGCAGGTCTACCGGGACGACGCCGCCTGGCTGGTCTGCCTGTGGGCCCTGGCCGAGTACCGGCCCATGGCGCACCGCCTCGGCACCCGCGCCGGAGCGCCCGTCGCCCGGGCCGCCGTGCTCGCCGCCGCCCGCTACCGCGAGGCGCAGTGGGGCCGCGGGGCCGCCGCGACCGGCTGGGGCGGCCGGATGTACACGAGCGGCGAGGGCTGGTCGTACGACCCCAAGGAGGGCTGGACGCACACCGCCCCGCACGCCACCCCGGACACCGCCCCCGACGCCTGCGCGGACGGCTGCGCCCCGCCCGGTTAGGCTCACGGACGTGGAAGAAGCACCCCCCGGCACGGCCCCCGGCGCGATCCCCGGGACACCCCGGCCCCCCAAGAGCGAGCAGACGCGCGCCCTGATCCTCGAGACGGCCATGCGGCTGTTCGAGGAACGGGGCTACGACAAGACGACGATGCGCGCCATCGCCAAGGAGGCCGGGGTCTCGGTCGGCAACGCCTACTACTACTTCGACGGGAAGGAACACCTCGTCCAGGGCTTCTACGACCGCCTCGCCGCCGAGCACGAGGCCGCGGTCCGGGGAATCCTGGACGGCGGTGGGGACCGGGACCTGGCGGCGCGGCTGCTCACCGTGATGACCGCCTGGATCGACGTGGCCCGCCCCTACCACCAGTTCGCCGCGCAGTTCTTCAAGAACGCCGCCGATCCGGCGAGCCCGCTCAGCCCCTTCTCCCCCGAGTCGCACCCGGCCCTCGACGCGGCCATCTCCATCCACGAACGGGTGCTCTCCGGCTCCGACATCAAGGTCGACGCGGAACTCGCCGAGGTGCTGCCCGAACTGATGTGGATGTACCAGATGGGCATCGTCGTCTACTGGGTCTTCGACCACTCCCCCGACACCGAGCGCACCCGCCGGCTCGTCGCGCGCACCGCGCCGCTCGGCGCGCGGATCCTCAGGCTCTCCCGCTACCGGCTGCTGCGGCCGATCGTGCGCGAGATCCGCGAACTGCTCTCGGAGTTCCTCTTCCGGCGCTGAGCCGGCCCGCCGCCCGCGCGCCCGCCGGGGGCCACCGCCCCGGTCAGCCCACGGCGGGCTCGGCGAGCACCGCCCAGACCGTCTTGCCGTACCGGCCGCGCTCCCGGACGCCCCAGGTGTCCGAGAGCGCCTGCACCAGCCGCAGGCCGCGCCCCGACTCGTCGCCGTCGCCCGCGTCGCGCGGCACGGGGCGGGACTGGGCACCGCCGTCGGAGACCTCGACGACGCACGAGCCGTCGGAGTGCACGGTCACCGCCACCTCGAACTCCCGCTCCAGGAGCGGGCTGTACCGTACGGCGTTGGTCGCCAGCTCCGACACGACCAGGACGACGGACTCGACGGTCTCGCCCTCCTGCTCCCATCCCTCGAGGTGGTCACGTACCCTGTGCCGGGCCAGCCCGACCGACGTCGGATGCCGGGGCAGCCGGAACGCACTGCGCCTCAACAGGTCACTCTCCCCATGAGCGAACGCCCCCCTTCCGTTGCGCCATCCCTTACCAGTTTCGACGCGGGGAATGCGCTCCGTGCCAGATTGTTCGCACTCGGTGAGAGGTTTCCGGCCAAATTCAGACGCGCGGCCTTCAGGCCCGGGGCGAGGCGAGGGTCACGATCGTGATGTCCGAGGGCGCGCCCACGCGGACCGGCGGGCCCCACGCCCCCGCACCACGGGTCACGTACAACTGGGTGTCGCCATACGTTTCCAGGCCGGCCACCGTGGGGTTGGCCAGTTCCGCGATGTAGTTGCCGGGCCACAGCTGCCCGCCGTGGGTGTGCCCGGACAGCTGCAGGTCGACGTGGTGCCGGACCGACTCGTGGACCATCACCGGCTGGTGGGCGAGGAGCACCACCGCGCGCGAGGTGTCCCGGTCGCCGAGCGCCGCCGTGTAGTCGGGGGCGTGGTCGTGGTCCGCGCCGCTGATGTCGTTGACCCCGGCCAGGTCGAAGCCGGCGAGTTCGGTGCGGGCGTTCTCCAGCGGGTGGACGCCCAGGTCGCGCACGAAGTCGATCCAGGGCGCGGCCCCGGAGAAGTACTCGTGGTTGCCGGTGACGAAATAGCTCCCGTCCCGCGCCCGGAGCCGGGCCAGCGGCTCGGCCGCGGCGCCCAGTTCCCGCACCGAGCCGTCGACCAGGTCGCCGACGATCGTGACGAGGTCCGGGCGGGCCCCGTTGATCGTGTCCACGATCCGCCGGGTGTGCGCCCTGCCGAGGATCGGGCCGAGGTGGATGTCGCTCACCACGGCGATCCGGTAACCGTCCGCGGCCGCGGGGAGCTTGGCGAGCGGGACGGTGACGTACTTCAGGCGCGGGCCGCGCAGCACGCCGTAGGTGCCCTGGCCGACTGTCACCCCCGCGGCGACGGCCGCCGCGGCGCCGACCGTACGCGCGACGAACAGCCGCCTCGTCGGCCCGGCGGAAGCGGGCTCGGGCCGCGGCTCGGACGCGGGCTCGGACTCGGGCTCGGGCCGCGGCTCCGGCGACGCCTCGGCCGCCTTTCCGGAGGGCTCGGCCGGCTCCACGGTTCGGGCGGGCTCGGCGGCCCGCACGCCCCGGGACCGCTCCCTGCGCTCCAGCGCGCCCCGCAGCAGCGGCCGTACGGCCTCGCCGGCCAGCACCGCCAGCGTCAGGTAGAGCAGCACCGCCAGCCACAGGTAGCCCGGCCAGGCCAGCCACCGTTCGGCCGCCAGCGGCAGCGCCCGCCCGCCGGTCAGCGCACCCACGCTCAGCAGCGGAAGGACGACCGCCAGGACCGTCCCCGTCCGCCGCCACCAGCCGCCCGGCGCGGACACGTCGCGGACCAGCCTGCGCCACAGGTAGTAGTGCACCCCGCCGAGGAGGGCCAGGACGGCCGCGACGACGGCGACCACCACGAGGATCACCGGGCAGCCCGCAGCGCTCTCAGACCGCGGACGCCGAGGACGCCGATCGCGGTGCCGAGCACGAGCGAGGTCACCGCCAGCGTCAGGTGCACCCAGAAGTAGCTGGTGGGCGAGCCGTGGTCACCGCCCTCGAAGGCGAGCCCGCTGGCGTCCTTCCACAGGTTCTTGACGAACGTCGTCCATACGATCCAGCTCCACACCCCGAAGGCGGTCAGGAACCAGGACACGGGGCGGCTGAGCTTCATGCGACCAGTATGCGGGCCGCCGCGCGGCCCCCTCCCCCGGGGTCGCCCCGCCGCCCGTGGCGCGGGCCGCCGCCCAAGACGCCCGCGGGCACCGCCCGGTTGCACATCCGGCACGTGGGATCGGTCACGGCCCGAACGGCCCCCCACGCCTGCCGGATGTCCCGGACGGACTGTAACTTCACATCGTGCCGAACTCCTCCCCCCGCGCCGCGCGCCGTTCCGCCATGGTGCTGTCCGCCCTCGCACTCGTCGGCGGTACGGCCCTGACCGCCGCGCCCGTCGCGCACGCGAAGCCCCCCTCCCCGTCCGCCACACCGACGCCGCCCGCGCAGATGTCGACGGTCGGCGGGGATCGGCTGGGACAGCCAGGCACCCAGGTCAGCCCGCTGACCGGCGCTCCCGCCCTGCCCGGGAAGCTCACCTCGCGGTCGTGGATCGTCTCCGACGCCGAGACCGGGCAGGTGCTCGCCGCCCACAACGCGCACTGGGAGCTGCCGCCCGCCAGCACGCTCAAGATGCTGTTCGCGGACACGGTGCTGCCCAAGATGGACAAGGCGCAGACCCACAAGGTGCTCCCCTCCGACCTCGACGGCGTCGGCGCGGGCAGCAGCCTCGTGGGCATCAAGGAGAACCTCACCTACACCGTCCACGACCTGTGGCTCGGGGTCTTCCTCCGCTCCGGGAACGACGCCGTGCACGTCCTGTCCTCCATGAACGGCGGCGTGGACGCGACCGTCCTGGAGATGCAGCGCAAGGCCGAGGACCTGCAGGCGGACGACACCACGGTGATCTCCCCCGACGGCTACGACATGCCCGGCCAGGTCTCCTCCGCCTACGACCTGACGCTCTTCGCCCGCTCCGGCCTGCAGAACGCGGACTTCCGCGAGTACTGCTCCACCGTGCGCGCCCAGTTCCCCGGCGAGTGGAAGAAGACCAAGGGGAAGAAGGGCAAGAAGGCCACCAAGAAGCGCTCGACCTTCGAGATCCAGAACACCAACCGGTTGCTCTCCGGTGACTACGACATCCCGACCTACCAGGGCATCGCGGGTGTGAAGAACGGTTACACCACCAAGGCGGGCAACACCTTCACCGGTGTCGCCCAGCGCGGCGACCGCACGCTCCTGGTGACCGTCATGCACCCCGGCGAGGGCCACAACATGGCCTACAAGGAGGCGGCGAAGCTGCTCGACTGGGGCTTCAAGGCGGACGGCATGGTCACCCCCGTCGGCATGCTGGTGCCGCCGAAGTCCGCCATCGCGTCGGCCTCCCCCTCGCCCTCCGCATCCCCCAGCGAGAAGCCCCGGCAGCAGGTCGCCGCGCCCGCCTCCTCCGGTGGCGGCGGCGGGGCGTGGACGGCCCTCGCGATCACCGGCGGCTCCGTCCTGGTCGTCGCCGCCCTGGCCTACCTCGTACGGCGCCGCTGGCCCCTGCCGCAGCGGACGGCGAAGGCCGCCATCCCCGCCCCGACCAAGCCCGGCGACGACACGGCCGCGAAGCCCGCGGAGGCGGACGCGGTGAAGGCCGGCGCCCCGGAGGCGGACGCGGAGGACGACGCCGCGGCGACGGACGAAGCCACGCCGAAGGAGGACACGGCTGAGGAAGGCACCGGGAAGACCGGGGCCACCGCGGACCGCCCGGTCTGACTCCCCGACGGCGTGGCCTGATCCGCCATGCCGGCCGTAAGACCGTTCCCGTCGCTCCTGCGGTCCGACTGCGGCCGGTGGCAACCGCCACCGGCCGCAGTCGTCTCGTGCCAGGCGCACATGCCCCCGGCCAGGGGGGCGCTCGACGGCGCACGTGCGGCTCGTGCGCCCGCCCCGCTGCGACCGCCCCCTGCCGCGCGGACGGCCCGGCCAGTACCCAGGAACCAGGGAAATCCGGTACGGGAAGGGAGCACGCCATGGGCATGTTGTCGGTCATCGGGCTCGTCCTGGGGCTCGTCGCGGTCGCCTACTGCCTCCGCTCGGCCTTCCGGGCCAAGACCCCCGCGGGACGTGCCGGCTGGATCATCGCCGCCCCGGCGGCCGTGCTCGCCGGGGTCTACCTGGTGGGCTACATCCTGATCACCGTGCTGGTGCTGGCCGCCGCATGGTTCACCGCCGCGCATTTCCTGCGCTGAACCGACGGGTTCCGGGCGGCCCCACCGGCGATGCCCGCCACCACCGTCCCGCCCCAAGGCCGGCGGGAGCTTCGACGCCAGCGGGTACGGCGGTTGGCTCATGCACCTCCTCGGCGTGCTCGAACTCACCGGTGCCGGCGGCCTGGTCGTCCCGCGGCCGGCCGCGGCCGGCCGGTCGCTCGCGCGTGACGTCGGCGGCTTCGCGCCAACTCGCGTCGATACTCCCGGCCGTTCGCCGCGGCCTGCACTTTTGAGCCATGAACGAGACAACTCCCCCTGTCGCGTGGTGGTTTTCGCGCCACCCGCGCGGCGTCGGACGGGCGCGGACCAGGCCGCGGGAACAGGCCCTCGTGTGGGGCCTCGCCGTTGGAACGACGACACCGCGATCCTGCTGCTCAGCGAGCCGATGGGCAACGCCGTCCACCGCGCGCGGGTCCCGCCGGACCGGCGGATCGCCGTCCGGGCCGCCCCGGCCCCGGGGGGCGCTGCGCGCCGCGGGCCGGCGCTGGTGGAGATGCTCGCCGACCGCTGGAACGTTCAACCTCGGCCCTACGGCATCGACGAGGCGGTCCGGTTCGAACTCAGAGTGACAAAAGCATGCGTAAACAGTAGTGACCAGTGGCCTGATCTCGACGTAGGGTTCGCGCCATGGACAGTGACCTGGGACTCCTGAACGTCATCGACGTCGAGGCGACGTGCTGGGACGGCGAGCCGCCGCAGGGCTCGGTGAGCGAGATCATCGAGATCGGGCTGACCGTCGTGGACCTCGCCGCGGGCGAGCGCGTCGCCCGCCACCGCGTTCTCGTGCGGCCCGCGCGCTCCGCCGTGAGTCCCTTCTGCAGCCAACTGACCGGTCTGACGCAGGCCGAGGTGGACTCGGGGCTGGACTTCGCGGACGCCTGCAAGCTACTCGCCGTCGAGCACCGGGCGGCGACGCGTCCGTGGGCGAGCTGGGGCGACTACGACCGCCACCAGTTCAACCGCCAGTGCCGGGCCATCGACACGACGTACCCCTTCGGCAGCCGGCACACCAACGTCAAGACGCTCTTCACCCAGGCCCACCGCCTGACCAAGCGTCCCGGCATGGCGGAGGCGCTCCGGCTCGTCGGACTGCCCCTGGAAGGCCGCCACCACCGCGGCGAGGACGACGCGTGGAACGTCGCCGCACTCGTCGTCGACCTGTCGCAGCGGGGCGCCTGGCCGGCGACGCCGGCCTTCTGACCCCGCCGGGGCGGCCTCCCGGAGTCAGGCGGTCTCGGGCCGCTCGGGCCGCTCGGGCCGACCGCGCGCGGGCTCGCCCGGCGGGTCCTTCCGGTCCTTCTGCGCTGCGTCGGCGGCCAGTTCCGCACTGTGCGGGGTGGCCGTCCACGCCGCGCAGTACAGCAGGAGCTTCGCCGTGAAGTTGATCCAGAGCAGCAGCGCGATGGGCACGCCGAAGGCGCCGTACATGCTCTTGGTGGCCACGCTCTGCAGGTAGCCGCTGATGAGCAGCTTCAGCAGCTCGAAGCCGATCGCGCCGATGAGGCTCGCCACGACGACGTCGCGGCGGTTCGGGGTGACGCCCGGCAGAAGGGTGAGCAGATAGGCGAGGATCAGCAGGTCCACCAGGACGGCGATGCAGAAGCCCGCCACCGACAACAGGGCGCGCCCCGGTCCGTGTTCGTCGAGGCCGATGGCGTCGCCGAGACGGCCGACGGCCGTCCCGGCGAGCGCCGAGCAGGCGACGGAGACCAGCGCGACGGCTCCGAGGCCGACCAGGACGCCGAAGTCCTTGAGCTTCTGCAGGAACGGGTTCTCGGGCTCGTCGTCCTTGTGCCAGACCGCCCTGAGGCAGTCGCGCAGGGCGCCGACCCAGCTGACACCGGTGAGGACCAGCAGGACGGCGGCGATGGCGCCCACCGTGCCCGCGTTGTCGACGAGCCCGCCGATGTTGAGCTGGTCGGCGATGCCCGGCACCTGCTCCGCCAGCTTGCCCTCGAGTTCCTTCAGCTGACCGGGGGACAGCAACGCCGCGCCGACGGCGGCGCCGACGGTCAGCAGCGGGAAGAGCGCGACGAAGCTGACGAAGGTGATGGCGGCGGCGAGCCGCGTCCAGTGCACGCCCTCCAGATGCTCGTACGTGCGCCAGGCGTGGGTGCGCATGAGCCGCGCGAGCCACGGTCCGATCACTGGGAGCCGAGTCAGCCATTCCATACCGCGCGCCTACCCTCCGTCACGACGTGCACTCTAGGTGGCGGTCGTCGTCGCGGCGGTGATCGCGTCCAGGACGCGGTCCGTGTCGGCCTCCGATGTACGCCAGTTGCTGAAGGCGGCCCGCACCGCGGGGACGCCGTGGAGGACCGTCGGGGTGAGGAAGGCCTCACCGGAGGCGGCGACGGCGCGGACGAACGAGGCGACGCGCTCGGCCGTGGGGTCGTCGGCCAGGGTGAAGCAGACGACGTTGAGCCGCACGGGTGCCAGGAGCCGCAGGCGGGGATCGGCCTCGATGCGCTCGCCGAGGCGCCGGGCGCAGGCGGCGTTGCGTTCGACGACCTCGCGGTGGCCCTCGCTGCCGTAGGCGGCCAGGGAGAACCATGCGGCGAGGGCGCGCAGCCGACGGGAGTTCTCGGGGGTGAGGTGGAGGAAGTCGGGGTCGGGGAGCGCGGGCAGGCCCAGATAGGGCGAGGCGTTGTGGAAGACCCGGACCTGGAGGTCCTGACGGCGGGTGAACTGGACGGCGGCGTCGTAGGGCACGTTCAGCCATTTGTGGAGGTCGACGCAAACGGAGTCGGCGGCGTCGATGCCTTCGGTGAGGTGCGCGTACGCGGGCGACAGCGCGGCGAAGCCGCCGAACGCGGCGTCGACGTGGAGCCAGAAGTCGTGGCGCTCCTTCAGGGCGGCGATCGCGCGCAGGTCGTCGAAGTCGACGGTGTTGACGGTGCCGGCGTTCGCGACCACTACGGCCGGGCGGCCCTCGCCCTCCAGCGCCGTCAGCGCCGCGTCGAGGCGGTCGACGTCCACCGCCTCCCGGCCGCCGGGCAGCACCGGCACGGAGGTCAGGGACGACCGGCCGAGCCCGAGCACGGACAGGGCCTTGTCGATACTGGAGTGCGGGGTGCCGGACAGCACCGTCACCGGGCCGAGCGCGGCCAGCCCGTCACGGGAGACGGACAGCCCCCGCCGTTCGCCGAGCCACTCGCGCGCCACGGCCAGGCCCACGGTGTTGGAGACGGTCGCGCCGGTGACGAAGGCGCCGCTGTGCTCCTCGCCGAGGCCGAACATCGCGCGGAGCCAGCCGACGGTCTCGCGTTCCAGGGCGGCGGCGGAGGAGTCGCCGCCCGCCGAGACGTTCTGGTCGTAGGTACTGGTGAGCCAGTCCCCCGCGACGGCGGCGGGGGTCGCTCCCCCGGTGACGAAGCCCAGGTAGCGCGGTCCGGCGCTGCCGGAGAAACCGGGTGCCCAGCGCCGTTCGAAGAGCGCGAGCGCGCCGTCGGCACCGGTCCCGGTGACGGGGAGGAGCTGCGGCGCGGGCGCGGGCCCGGGGCGGGCGGCCGGGCGTTCGTCGACGGATGCCAGCTCACGGGCGGCCAGGTCCCTTACGGCCTGGAGGAGTTCGGGGAGGTGTGCGCGGTCCGCGGCAAGTGTGGGGTGCATGGCGGCAGCGTAGGCGGGCCGTCGTGCACGGCCCCGCCCGGCGTGCTCACCCGTGCGGCGGGCCACCCGCGGGAGCCGGGCTGAGCGGCTCGCACGCACCCGTCTGGTGCGGTACGAGGGCATGCCCGGCGGCTCCGCCGAAGGGGTAGTCCCGCACACTGCGCCAGACGCCCTCGTCGTCCTGCTCGTACAGCGAGAAGCAGTTGACCGTCCAGGCGGCGGCGAAGTCGGCGAGCTCCGACTCGGCGCGGTCCAGCGCCTCGTCGGGGATGCCGTGGCCGATGGTGACGTGCGGGTGGTACGGGAACTGGAGCTCGCGCCGGACCGGACCGGAGCGGACCCGCTCCTGCAGTTCGGCGCAGTGCAGGGCGCCCTGGACGAGATCGACGAAGACGACCGGGGTGACCGGCCGGAAGCTGGCCGTGCCCTCCAGCCGCATGGGGAAGGCGCGGCCGGTGGCGGCGACCTCGGCGAGGTGCTCCCGGAAGGCCGGCAGCAGCGCCGTGTCCACCTCGGTGGGCGGGAGCAGCGTGACGTGGGTGGGGATGCAGTACGCCAGCGGGTCTCCATAGCCGGCACGGCGCTGCTGCAGCAGGCTGCCGTAAGGCTCGGGGACCGCGATCGACACGCCGATCATGCGGTTTCCCACGCGTTCACCCCTTCCCCGGGTCGGTTCGCGGCATCGTACGCACGCCGTACGACACAACTCCGTCAGTGCCAGTGTGACGCGCGCGCGGCCTCCCGCGCGAGCGTCGTCCGTCACACCTGCGCGGGACCTAAGGCCCCTTTTCCCGGGCGTCCCGGGAGCGGAAGGGGCCGTCAGTGCTTGGCGGGCAGGAAGCCGATCCTCTCGTACGCCTTCGCCAGGGTCTCCGCGGCGACGGACCGGGCCTTCTCGGCGCCCTTGGCGAGGACGGAGTCCAGCGTCTCCGGGTCGCCCAGGTACTCCTGGGTGCGCTCGCGGAACGGCGTGACCCATTCCACGAAGACCTCCGCGAGGTCGGTCTTGAGCGCACCGTAGCCCTTGCCCTCGTACTTCTGCTCGAGTTCCGGGATTCCGGTGCCGGTGAGGGTGGAGTAGATGGTCAGCAGGTTGCTGACGCCCGGCTTCTCCTGCTCGTCGTAGCGGATCACGGTGTCGGTGTCGGTGACCGCGCTCTTGATCTTCTTCGCGGAGGCCTTGGGCTCGTCCAGGAGGTTGATCAGGCCCTTCGGGGACGCCGCCGACTTGCTCATCTTCGACAGCGGTTCCTGCAGGTCGTAGATCTTCGCCGTCTCCTTGACGATGTAGGCGTCCGGGACGGTGAAAGTGTCGCCGAAGCGGCCGTTGAAGCGCTCCGCGAGGTCACGGGTGAGCTCGATGTGCTGGCGCTGGTCCTCGCCGACGGGGACGGCGTTCGCCTGGTACAGCAGGATGTCCGCGACCTGCAGGATCGGGTACGTGAACAGGCCGACGGTGGCCCGGTCGGCGCCCTGCTTGGCGGACTTGTCCTTGAACTGCGTCATGCGGGACGCCTCGCCGAAGCCGGTGAGGCAGTTGAACACCCAGCCGAGCTGCGCGTGTTCGGGGACGTGGCTCTGGACGAAGAGGGTGCAGCGCTCCGGGTCGAGCCCCGCGGCGAGGAGCTGGGCGGCCGCGAGCCGGGTGTTGGCGCGCAGCTCGGCCGGGTCCTGCGGCACGGTGATCGCGTGGAGGTCGACGACCATGTAGAAGGCGTCGTGCGACTCCTGCAGCGCCACCCACTGGCGGACCGCGCCCAGGTAGTTGCCCAGGTGGAACGAACCTGCGGTGGGCTGGATACCGGAGAGCACACGGGGACGATCGAGAGCCATGGCACTCATTCTCTCAGGTCCGCGCGGATTCCATGGCCGCGGTGGGAACCCGGGGGCGGCCGGCGGTGTAGAAGGGGTGACGGGAGCCGCACGGGGGCGGCGCCGGGCGACGGGAGGGGGGTCCGCCACGGAGGGGGAGGCGTCGGTGATCGCGCGCGTACGCGCCGGTGAGCGGGAGGCGTATGCGGAGCTGGTGCGCCTGCACGCGGACGTCGCGCACCGCACCGCCGTGCTGCTCGGCGCGGGCGCCGACGCCGAGGACGTGGTGCAGGTCTCGTTCGTCAAGGCGTACCGCGCGCTCGCCACCTTCCGGGACGGGGCGGCCTTCCGGCCGTGGCTGCTGCGGATCGTCGCCAACGAGGCGCGGAACGCCGGGCGGGCGGCGCGCCGTCTGCGGTCGGCGGTGGAGCGCAACGCCGCGCTGGAGGCCCTGCCCCCCGCGGCGGACGACCCGGAGTCGCTGGCGGTGTCGCGGGAACGCCGGGCGGAGCTGCTGGCCGCGGTGCAGACGCTGAGCGAACCGCACCGGCTGGTGGTGACCTGCCGCTATCTGCTGGACCTGGACGAGGAGGAGACGGCGACGGTGCTCGGCTGGCCGCGTGGCACGGTGAAGTCCCGGCTGCACCGGGCCCTGGCCCGGTTGCGGGCGGGGCTCGGCGAGCCCGTGCCGGCCGGCCGGTGCGACGACGGGGGGCGGCGGCCATGACGGACCGGCTCCCGGAGGAGCTGCGCGAGACGGGCCGCTGGCTGGAGATCCCGGCGCCGTCGCCCGACTCCGTCGCCGAGCAGGTGCTGGCCCGGCTGCTGGCCGAGGCGGTGCCGGCCCCGGCCGGCCCCGCGCCGGGCCGCCGCACCCGGGCGCGGGCGTGGGCCGCGGCACGGTGGCGGGCCCTGACGGCGGTGCTGTGCGGGCTGCTGGTGGTGCTCGTGCTGACGCCGCCGGTGCGGGCCGCGGTCGCGGACTGGTTCGGCTTCGGCGGCGTCGTCGTGCACCGGGACCCCTCCGCCCGCCCCGGCGCGGGCGCCCCTCCGCCCGTGCGGGGGGACGCGCGGCTGGACGGGGCCTACGTGCCGCAGGAGCTGGGCGAGCCGGACGGGGTGGCGGTCGTCGACGGGGGGCGCGTGCTGTCGATGAGCTGGCGGGTGGACGGGCGCACGATACGGCTCGACCAGTTCCGGGCCACGATCGACATGGTCTTCCTCAAAAGGGTCGGCGACGCGGCCGAATGGGTCGAGGTGGGCACCGGGAACGACTACGGGGTGTGGTTCGCGAAGCCGCACTACGTGCAGTTGGTCGGCCCCGACGGCCGTACCCGCCGCGAGGAGCCCCGGGCCGCCGGCCCCACCCTGGTCTGGCAGCGCGGGCGGACGACGCTCCGCCTGGAGGGCGTGCCGGACCTGGCGCGCGCGCTCGCCGTCGCGACGTCCGCCCGGCAGCGCTGAGCCCTCTCCTTCTTCCTTCTCGAACTCTTCCCGCGGCCGGGAACCCGGCGGGCTCGGGCGGTGTAACAGGGGCAGGACCGAGCGAGAGGGGGACAGGATGCGGATCAGAAGGTTCGTCACCTGGGCCGGAGTCACCGTGACGGCGCTCGCCGCCGTGGTCGGCGGATCGGGACCGGCCGCCGCGGGCGGGCCGACCAGCGTGATGCTGGTCGCTCCGGCCAGCGGCAAGGCCGCGGGCATCTACGCCAGTTCACCCGACTACCGGGAACTGGAGCAGTCCATCGGCAACGGGTCGAAGGAGGAGCCGCCGGACTCGCTCTCGGACGTGATGGACGACCACCACCGTCAGGTCACCCTCACCTGGCTGATCCACGACGTGTCGGTCTGGAAGGTGGACTACGTGTACCCGGACGGGCCCGGCGGCGCCTGGGTCCACAGCCGCTCGGTGATGGAGACGGGTCTGCCGGAGCAGGGCGTGTGGCGCAAGGCGGAACGGCCGGAGGACCTCCGCCGCCTCCTCGGCCGGCTGGGCCTCATGGGCGCCGACAAGGGCCTCGGCGTGAGCGCCCCCGACTACCTGCCCGGCCCGGACGACGCCGCGGCCGTGGAGGAGACCCCGGCGGCCGCACCCGAGGGCTCGACCGCCGCCCCGCAGGCCGCGGCGGCCGGCGACGGCGGTGGCGCGGACGGCTGGTGGCTGTCCCTGCCCGGGCTCGGCGCCGGGCTGCTCGTCGGCGGCGCCGGCACCTTCCTCGTCCTGCGCCGGATATCCGGGCACACGCCCGAGGAGGGGCCCCGCCAGGAGCTCGTCGACGACTGAACGCGGCGGGGTGCGCGCCGCTCCGGCACGCACCCCGTGCGGGCGGCGGATCAGCCGAGGTCGATCCCGGGGTAGAGCGGGAAACCGGCCAGCAGGTCCGTCGCGCGCTGCGCGATCTCGTCGGAGACCTTCGCGTCCAGCACGTGCTGCGCCTTGGACGGCTTGCCGGCCGAGGTGACGCCCGCCGTCGTGGCCGTGAGCACGCGGTCGATCAGTCCGGCGATCTCGTCCATCTCGCCCGTGCCGAGGCCGCGCGTGGTCAGCGCCGGGGTGCCGATGCGGATGCCGGAGGTGTACCAGGCGCCGTTGGGGTCCTGGGGGATGGAGTTGCGGTTGGTGACGACGCCCGAGTCCAGGAGCGCCGCCTCGGCCTGCCGGCCGGTGAGCCCGTAGGAGGACTCGACGTCGATCAGGACGAGGTGGTTGTCCGTACCACCGGTCACCAGCGTGGCGCCGCGCCGCAGCAGCCCCTCGGCCAGGGCCCGCGAGTTGTCGACGATGCGCTGCGCGTAGCTGTGGAAGTCCGGGCGGCGGGCCTCCGCCAGGGCCACCGCCTTGGCGGCCATGACATGCGGCAGCGGGCCGCCGAGCACCATGGGGCAGCCGCGGTCGACCTGCTCGGCGAGCGAGGAGTCGCACAGCACCATGCCGCCGCGCGGGCCGCGCAGCGACTTGTGCGTGGTGGTGGTGACGATCTGCGCGTGCGGCACCGGGTCGAAGTCGCCGGTGAGGACCTTGCCGGCGACCAGGCCCGCGAAGTGGGCCATGTCGACCATCAGCGTGGCGCCGACCTCGTCGGCGATCTCCCGCATGATCCGGAAGTTCACCAGCCGCGGGTAGGCCGAGTAGCCCGCCACGATGACCAGCGGCCGGAACTCGCGGGCGGTCTTGCGCAGGGCCTCGTAGTCCAGCAGACCCGTGGCGGGGTCGGTGCCGTAGCTGCGCTGATCGAACATCTTGCCGGAGATGTTGGGCCGGAAGCCGTGGGTGAGGTGCCCGCCCGCGTCCAGGGACATGCCGAGCATCCGCTGGTCGCCGAGCTCGTGGCGCAGCCGCGCCCAGTCCTCCTCGCTCAGGTCGTTGACCTGGCGGGCCCCGGCCCGCTCCAGCGCGGGCGCCTCGACCCGCGCGGCGAGCACGGCCCAGAAGGCGACGAGGTTGGCGTCGATGCCGGAGTGCGGCTGCGCGTAGGCATGCTGGGCGCCGAAGACCTCGCGCGCGTGCTCGGCCGCGAGCGCCTCGACGGTGTCGACGTTGCGGCAGCCGGCGTAGAACCGGCGGCCGACGGTGCCCTCGGCGTACTTGTCGCTGAACCAGTTGCCCATGGCCAGCAGCACGGCCGGGGAGGCGTAGTTCTCGCTGGCGATCAGCTTGAGCGAGTCACGCTGGTCCTCGAGCTCCTGGCCGATGGCGTCGGCCACGCGCGGCTCGACACCCCTGATGACCTCGATGGCACTGCGGAAGGCGGTGGATTCGGTGGAACCACTCGGCATGTCAGACCTCCTGCTGCACGGCACGGCATACGGGACGGCCCAGGCGCACGGCACACAGTTCACGGGCCGCTCCCCGATGGTCAATCCCATCCCAGCGCGCCAGTCACGACCCGTGGCCAGCCTAGCAACGCCGGTCGGGGCGCCGCCCGGCACGAGGTTTCTTCGCATCCGGGACGAGCGACGATAGAAAGGGGCCCCACCGGGCCCCAGCGCCACAACTCCCGACGTACCACGAACGGAGCACTCACGTGTCGACCGCCGCCGAGCACATCGCCGCCACCGAGGCGCACAGCGCCCACAACTACCACCCCCTCCCGGTCGTCGTCGCCTCCGCCGAAGGCGCCTGGGTGACGGACGTCGAGGGCCGCCGGTACCTCGACATGCTCGCCGGCTACTCGGCACTGAACTTCGGGCACCGCAACGCCCGTCTCATCGAGGCCGCCAAGGCCCAGCTCGACCGCGTGACGCTCACCTCGCGGGCGTTCCACCACGACCGCTTCGCGCGCTTCTGCACGGAGCTGGCCGAGCTGTGCGGCATGGAGATGGTGCTGCCGATGAACACCGGCGCGGAGGCCGTCGAGACGGCGGTGAAGACGGCCCGCAAGTGGGGCTACCGGGTCAAGGGCGTGCCGGACGGCCAGGCGAAGATCGTCGTCGCCGCGGACAACTTCCACGGCCGGACGACGACCATCATCAGCTTCTCCACCGACCCGGAGGCCCGCGCGGACTTCGGCCCGTACACCCCCGGCTTCGAGGTCGTCCCGTACGGCGACCTGGCGGCGCTGGAGGCGGCCCTGGACGACCGCACCGTGGCCGTGCTGATGGAGCCCATCCAGGGCGAGGCGGGGGTGCTCGTGCCGCCGGCCGGCTACTGGGCGGGCGTGCGCCGGCTGACCGAGGAGCGCGGCATCCTCTTCATCGCGGACGAGATCCAGTCGGGGCTGGGCCGCACGGGCCGGACCTTCGCGTCGGAGCACGAGGGCGTCGTCCCGGACATGTATGTGCTGGGCAAGGCGCTCGGCGGGGGCGTCGTCCCGGTCTCGGCGGTCGTGTCCTCGGCGGAGGTGCTCGGGGTCTACCGGCCCGGTGAGCACGGCTCGACCTTCGGCGGCAACCCGCTGGCCTGCGCGGTGGCGCTGGAGGTCCTCGCGATGCTGCGCTCCGGCGAGTACCAGCAGCGGGCCACCGAACTCGGCGACCACCTGCACCACGAGCTGGCGCTGCTGACCGGCAGCGGGGCCGTCACGCAGGTCCGCGGCCGCGGTCTGTGGGCGGGCGTGGACATCGCCCCGGAGCACGGCACCGGCCGGCAGATCTCCGAACGGCTCCTGGAGCGGGGTGTCCTGGTCAAGGACACCCACGGCTCCACGATCCGGCTCGCGCCGCCGCTGGTCATCTCCAAGGAGGATCTGGACTGGGGCCTGGACCAGCTGCGGGCCGTGCTGTCGGCCTGAGCCCCGGGATCCGGATCCGGAACCGGGGCCTGGGCCTGGGCCTGGTGGCGGGATGCGCCCCGGCGGTCAGACGCCGTCGGGGCGGGCCGCCGGGGACAGCCGCGTCGTCACGCCGATGCGGTTCCAGGCGTTGATGGTGACGCACATGGCGATCAGCCGGGCCAGCTCCTCCTCGTCGAAGACCCGGGCGGCCTCGTCGTAGACGTCATCCGGCACGCCACGCTCCCCGAGCCGGGTCACCGCCTCGGTCAGCGCCAGCGCGGCACGCTCCCGCACGGTGTAGAACGGGGTCTCCCACCACACGGTGAGCCCGTTCAACTTCTGCTCCGTCAGCCCGAGCTTGCGGGCGTCGGCCAGGTGCAGATCCACGCAGAAGGCGCAGCCGTTGAGCTGCGAGGCGCGGGCCTTGACCAGCTCGTTGATCACGGGGTCGAGGCCGGCGGACGCCGCGGCGTCCAGGGCGATCATGGCCTTGTAGAAGTCGGGGGCGGCCTTGCCGAGCACCATTCGCGGCGCGTGGGCGGGCACCAGGTCGTGATGGCCCAGGTCGTCATGGCCCAGGTCGTCATGGTCCGGGCCGGAAGGCATGCCGGTGGAGGTCGTGATCATCGTCATGGAAACAACCTAGGGACGGGGTGGCCTCGGCCCGTGGTCCACTTGGAGGGTGAACGAGTGGGCCATTGCAGGAGTCGACCTCCATCTGGACCTCGCCGGCGGCACCGGTGCGCGTGCCGGGCTGGAGGACGCGCTGCGCGGGGCCGTACGCGACGGCAGGCTCGCCCCCGGCACCCGGCTGCCGTCCTCCAGGACGCTCGCCAAGGACCTGGGCGTCGCCCGCAACACCGTCGCCGACGCCTACGGGCAACTGGTGGCCGAGGGCTGGCTGACCGCCCGCCAGGGCTCCGGCACGCGGGTCGGAGACGGCTGGCGCCCGACCGGGCCGCCCGCCGCCCCGCCCCGCGGCGGCCGCGCCCGCGCCGCCGCGCCGCACCCGAACGGCACCGCGGACCCCGCCCGCGCCCCGGAGCAGCCGGCCGGGCCGCCGTGGCACCGGGAGCACGTCCCGTACGACCTGCGGCCCGGCTCGCCCGATCTCGGCTCGTTCCCCCGCGCCGCGTGGTCCGCCGCCGCGCGCCGCGCCCTGGCGGCCGCGCCCAACGACGCCCTCGGCTACACCGACCCGCGCGGCCGCCCCGAACTGCGCGAGGCGCTGGCGGCGTACCTGGGCCGGGTGCGCGGGGTGCGCACCGCCCCGGAACTCGTCGTGGTGTGCACCGGCTTCGTCCAGGCCGCCGGGCTGATCGGCCGCGCCCTGCAGACCACGGGGTCGCACCGCGTCGCCGTCGAGGCGCTCGGATACCCGCACACCCTGCGCATCCTGCGGAAGGCCGGGCTCACCACCGTCCCGCTGACCGTCGACGACGACGGCGCGCAGGTCCGCGACCTCGACACCCGCGTCGACGCCGTGCTGCTCACGCCCGCGCACCAGTTCCCGCACGGCGCCCCGCTCTCCCCCGCGCGTCGCACGGCGGCCGTGGCCTGGGCCCGCGACACCGGCGGCCTGGTCGTCGAGGACGACTACGACGGGGAGTTCCGCTACGACCGGCAGCCGGTCGGCGCCCTGCAGGGCCTGGCGCCCGAGCACGTCGTCTACGCCGGAACCGCCAGCAAGAGCCTCGCCCCGGGGCTGCGGCTGGCCTGGCTCGCCCTGCCGCCCGCACTCGTGGAGCCCGTGCTCACCGAGAAGCTCCTCGCCGACCACCAGTCCCCCGTGCTCGACCAGCTGACCCTCGCCGAACTGATCGTCTCCGGCAACTACGACCGCCATGTGCGCCGGATGCGGCTGCACTACCGCCGCCGCCGCGACCGCCTCGTCACCGCGCTCGCCGCCCGCGCCCCCGCCGTGCGGGTGTCGGGCATCGCCGCCGGCCTCCACGCCGTGCTGCGGCTGCCGCCCGGCACGTCGGCCGGCGCGCTGGTCGCACGGGCGCGGGAGCACGGCCTCGCCCTGCAGAGCGTCGCCGACTTCGGCGGTACGGGCGACGACGCGATCGTCGTCGGCTACGGCGCCCCGCCCGAGCACGCCTTCGCCGGCTCCCTGGACGTGCTCTGCGCGCTGCTCGCCGCGCACACGGCCTGAGGAGCACGCGAAGCGGCCCTCCGCCGCGCCCGTGCGGGGCGCGGCGAAGGGCCGCTCGTGGGACTCGGTGTCCCGGGATCAGATGAGGCCGAGGCCGCGGACCGCCTCGCGCTCCTCCTCGAGCTCCGCGACCGACGCGTCGATGCGCGCACGGGAGAACTCGTTGACGTCCAGGCCCTGGACGATCTCGAACCGGCCGTCCTTCGCGGTCACCGGGAAGGAGGAGATGAGGCCCTCCGGCACGCCGTAGGAGCCGTCGGAGACGACACCGGCGGAGGTCCAGTCGCCCTCGGCGGTGCCGTTGGTCCAGGTGAAGACGTGGTCGATCGCGGCGTTGGCCGCCGACGCGGCGGAGGAGGCGCCACGGGCCGCGATGATCGCGGCACCGCGCTTGGCGACGGTCGGGATGAACTCCTCGGCCAGCCACTTCTCGTCGTTGACGGTCTCGGCGGCGTTCTTGCCGGCGACCTCGGCGTGGAAGATGTCCGGGTACTGGGTGGCGGAGTGGTTGCCCCAGATGGTGAGGCGGCGGATCTCGCTCACCGGCACGCCGGTCTTCTTCGACAGCTGCGAGATGGCGCGGTTGTGGTCCAGGCGGGTCATCGCGGTGAAGCGGTCGGCCGGTACGTCCGGGGCCGAGGACTGCGCGATGAGCGCGTTGGTGTTGGCCGGGTTGCCGACGACGAGGACGCGGATGTCGTCCGCGGCGTGGTCGTTGATGGCCTTGCCCTGCGGGCCGAAGATGCCGCCGTTGGCCTCCAGCAGGTCGCCGCGCTCCATGCCGGCGGTGCGGGGACGGGCGCCGACGAGCAGGCCCACGTTGGCGCCGTCGAAGGCGACGTTCGGGTCGTCGCTGATGTCGATGCCCTTGAGCAGCGGGAACGCGCAGTCGTCCAGCTCCATCGCGGTGCCCTCGGCTGCCTTCAGCGCCGGGGTGATCTCCAGCAGCCGCAGCTTCACCGGGACATCGGGGCCGAGCAGGTGGCCGGAGGCGATGCGGAAGAGCAGCGCGTAGCCGATCTGGCCGGCGGCTCCGGTTACGGTGACGTTGACGGGAGTGCGAGTCATTGCCTTCTCCTGGCCTTCTCCTGCTGGATCCCTTGCCGCCCGGGCAGCGTCCCATGCCCCGGAACGGGGATCTCTCGGCGTCAAGAGACCCACGCCAGGCTATACCCGTGCCGTCGCGGCGGAAGCCACACTCGGTGTGGCCCCGGTCACCGCCTTCGCCCGGTGCGGCCGGCGTGCGCGGCGGTCGTCAGCCGGACGGGGGCGCGGCGCAGCCGTGGGGGCCGGTGGTGAGGGTGGCGCAGGCGCGGGCGGCGCCGGGCGTGCGGACGGCGAGCATCGAGGTGTACGCCGCGGGGTCCCGGCCGATACGGCTGCGCTGGGAGCGGCCGTCCCCGCCCGCCTCCGTGACGCTCACCGTGTCGCCCGGGGCTCCGGCGGAGATGCGGGCCCAGACGGCCGCGCAGACCCGGCTGTAACGCATCTCGACGTACGCGCCGCCCACCCAGGCCGCCGCGGCCGTACGGGCGTTGCCGCCTCCGCAGCCCATGCCTTCGGGGTCCTTGCCGGTGCACTCCTGGCCGGTGCACTTCACACCGGCGGGCAGAGCGGCCGCCCGCGCGCTGCGGGACGGCCCGGGCCGCGCGCGGTCGTCGCCGTCGCCGCCGGTCAGTGCGGTGGCGCCGGCCGCCGCCAGCACGACGGCCACGACGCCCACCACGAAGAGCACGACCGGACGGCGCCGTACGCCCCGGGCGGCGGCGGGGACCGGGGAGGGCGCCGCGGCCGGGGCCGGGCCGAACTCCCCGAGCGCGGCGCGGGCCTCGGCGATCCGCAGTGCCTCCATCGTGACGTCGTGGCGGCCCTCGGCGCGGCTCCAGACCCGCTCCGTGACCTCCCACATCGTGGTGAAGTGCGCCGGGTCGGCACCCGTCGCCTCGGCGAGCGCGACCACCGCGTAACGGGGCGGCAGCAGCCGCCCGTCGAGATACCGCTCCCACGAACTCCTGCTGTACCCGGTCGCCTCGGCGAGCGCCGCGACGCTCAGGCCGCCGCGGTCGACCTGGCGCCGCAGCTGCTCGGTGAACTCCCGTACCCGCGGGTCCAGGTCCTCGGCCAGTGGCCGCCAGCGGGCCATCTCCCGTTCCCCCTCTTGCTGTTGCCGTTCCGTCCCGGAAGGCTACCGATGAGGATGCTTCGGGTGGCCCGTCCGGTTGCGCCCGTCATCCGATGCAGATGCCCAGGATGATCAGGCCCAGGCAGAGCCCCTTGCCGGGGCTGCGGCTCGGGGACGCGGAGGGCGCCGGCGCCGCCGGGGCGCTCGTCGCGGGCGGCGGTGCCTTGGTGGTGGGTGCGCCGCCTCCGGGCGCCGCCGTCGTCGTCCCGCCCGTGCCGGGTGCCGCCGTGTGCGGGCCGCGTCCCGGCGCGGAGGACACCGCGCCGGTCTGGGCCACCTGCGCCGCGGGCGTGCCGCCGTCCGGGGACATGGCGCCCGCGGTACGGGAGGCCGTCACGCCCGTCGCGTCCTTCGCCTCCGCCGCAGGGGCCGACCCGGGCCAGGAGGTGACGGCGGAGCCCGCCGAGCCGGACGCGGAGGGCGCCGGGCCGGCCGGCACGGTGGCCGTGGGGCGGGCCGCCGGCGGTGCCTGGGCGCGCCCGGCCCCGTCCGTGGCCACCCCGGTCGCCACGAGCAGCGCGAACACCCCGCCGAGCACCAGCCCGCCCGCAACCACCAGCAGGGCCTTGCGGCGCCGCCTGAGGGCGTGCCGGGGCATCCCCTCGACGGGGGCGAGCGGGTCGAGCGGATCGGCGTACGGGAAGCCCTTCATGGTGTCGGCGACCCCGCGGTCGGCCAGCTCCCACAGGGCCATCAGCCGGTCGTAGTCGGCACCGCTGAGCTGCCCCAGCACCTCGACGGCGTCACGCGGCGGGATCCTCACACCGTTGAGGTACTGCTCCCAGGCGCCCGCGCTGCTCGCCGTGCGCGCGGCCAGCGCCGGGACGCTCAGCCCGCTGCGGTCCTTCATCCGGCGCAGATGCACGGCGAGACGGCGCGCGGCACCGTCCAATGTCTCGGGCAATGGCTCCCAACGTGCCACCACGCACCCCCCGGCTCCGTCGATCAACCCACGGTAGCGACGCACATACGCTCGATGCATGGAATCCGGAGAATCCTCATGCGCCGCGCGGGGTGACGAGTCCGGTCTCGTAGGCGAGGACGACGGCCTGTGCGCGGCTGCCGAGGTCGAGCTTGGCCATGGTGCGGTTCAGGTGGGTCTTGACGGTGGCCTCGCTGATGAAGAGCAGGTCGGCGATCTCCGGGTTCGACAGGCCGCGCGCGATCAGCCGCAGCACCTCCACCTCCCGCGCGGTCAGCGCCGCGAGTTCCGCGGGCGGGGCGCGGTCCGCTCCGGCGGGCGGGAGGCCGGGACGCGGGACCCCGGGGCGCGGCGGCGCGTAGGCCTCGATCAGCCGCCGGGTGACGCTCGGCGCGAAGAGGGTGTCCCCTCCTGCGACGGCGTGGACGGCGGCGATCAGCCGGTCGGGGCCGGCGTCCTTGAGCAGGAAGCCGGAGGCCCCGGCGCGCAGCGCGGTGTAGACGTACTCGTCCAGGTCGAAGGTGGTGAGGACGAGGATCCGGGGCGGCGGGTCCGCCGCGGCGGCCAGGATCCGCTCGGTGGCGACGACCCCGCTGATCCCCGGCATCCGGATGTCCATGAGGATCACGTCGGGCGCGGTCAGCGCCGCCCGCTCCACGGCCTCCTCGCCGTCCCCGGCCTCCCCGACCACCTCGATGCCGGGGGCCGCGTGCAGCAGCGCGACGAGGCCGGCCCGGATCAGGAACTGGTCGTCGACGACGAGCACCCTGGTCATGCGTCCGATGCGTCCCCTCGCCGCTCTGTCCCGCGCGCGGACGTGGGAAGCACGAGCCGTACCTCGAAACCCTCGCCGAGCGGGCCGATGTCCACCGTCCCGCCGTAGAGCCTGGCGCGCTCCCGCATGCCGATCAAGCCGTGGCCCGTTCCCCGGCCGATTGTGGCCGGATCGGATCGGCCCGGTGGCGCCACGGCGCCGCCGACCGTGCCGGTGGTGCCCGTGGCGCCCAGGCCGTCGTCGGTGACGGTCACCGTCAGGTGGTGCGGCTCGTAGACGACCAGGACCCGGGCCCGGGCGAGGGGCGCGTGCTTGAGCACGTTGGTCAGCGCCTCCTGCACGACCCGGTACGCGCACAGGCCGACGCCGGGGGCGACGGGCCGGGGCTCGCCCTCGGTCCGCAGCTCGACGGCGAGCCCCGCGGCCCGCACCCGCTCGATCATCTCGCCCAGCCGGGTCACCGACGGCATGGGGTCGTACGAGGCCCAGCCCTCCTGCGGCTCCCCCGGCCCGGCGCGGAGCACCTTGAGCATGCGGCGCATCTCCTGGAGCGCCTCGCGGGTGGTGTCGGAGATGGTGTCGAGCGCGCCGCGGGCGGTCTGCGGGGAGGTGTGGAAGACGTACGCGGCCATGCCGGCCTGCACCGAGATCACCGACATGTGGTGGGCGACGACGTCGTGCAGCTCGCGGGCGATCCGCGCCTGCTCCTCCGCCACCGCCTCCCGGGCCCGGTCCTGCTGCTCGGTCCGCAGTTCCTCGGTGAGCCGGGCCAGCCGCTCCTCGCGCTTGGCCGACACCCGGGCGGAGCGCCCGAAGCGGCACATCACCAGCGGGAACACCACGGCCTGGGCGGCCACCGTGGCCATCGAGCCCTGCGCCGCGGTCAGCCCGGCGTACACCCAGACCGCGCCCAGCAGCGCCGCACAGGCCAGCGCGGTGCGCACCGGGCGCAGGGCTGCGACGGTGTACAGCGCGAGCAGCGGCGCCATCGAGTTGACGACCGGCCAGTACCCGGCGGCGACGTAGAGGGCCCAGGCGGCGCAGACGAAGACGCAGACGCCGACCGGCGCCCAGCGGCGCACCACGATGGGCAGGTTGACCAGGGCGGTCAGCGCGTAGCCGAACAGGTCGAGGCGTATCCAGTCGTCGGGCGGCCGTTCGTGCCCCAGCAGCATGCTGGCGGCGGTGAAGCCCACCGCCAGCAGGACGTCGACCAGCCCCTTTTTCCCCACGGGCGCAGCGTAGGCCCCGGCCGCGCGGGCGGGCGTCAGTCCCCCGCCGTACCGCGGAAGTTGTACGTCCTCTTCCGAAAGGTCAAACCGGTACGGGACGACCTCCCGGGCCCGCCGGCCGTAGCGTCGTGGCCGGGGGCCAGAGGGGGGCTCCCCAACGCGACGGTGCCCCGTCCTCCGACGGGGGGAGGACGGGGCACCGGGTCGTGGAGGGTACCGTGCGGCGGCGGACGTCCGCCCTCAGCCGGACATGCGCTTGCGCAGGTTCTCGTCGACGGCGGCCAGGAACTGCTCGGTCGTCAGCCACGGCTGCTCCGGGCTGACCAGCACCGCCAGGTCCTGGGTCAGCTGGCCGGCCTCGACGACCTCCAGGCAGGCGCTCTCCAGCGTCCCGGCGAACCGGGCGAGTTCGGGGGTGTCGTCCAGCCGGGCGCGGTGGGCCAGGCCGCGGCTCCACGCGAAGACCATGGCGATGGGGTTGGTCGAGGTCGGCCGGCCCGCCTGGTGCCTGCGGTAGTGGCGGGTGACCGTGCCGTGCGCCGCCTCCGACACGACGGTCCTGCCGTCGGAGGTCATCAGGAGCGAGGTCATCAGCCCCGCCGAGCCGACGCCGCGGGCGAGGACCCCGGACAGGATGTCGCCGTCGTAGTTCTTGCACGCCCAGACGTAGCCGCCGGCGCCCTTGAGGGCCGAAGCCGCCATGTCGTCGACCTGGCGGTGCTCGTGGCCCAGGCCCGACGCCTCGAACTCGCGCCGGAACTCGGTGTCGAAGACCTCCTGGAAGAGGTCCTTGAAGCGGCCGTCGTACTTTCTGAGCACCGTGTTCTTCGTGGACAGGTGGACGGGGAGCCCGCGCGCCAGCCCGTAGCGGAAGGCGGCGCGCGCGAACTCGCGGATCGACTCGTCGAGGTTGACCATGCCGAGCGCCACTCCGGGGCCCGGGAAGTGGTGGACCTCCAGGTCGACCGGGTCGGAGCCGTCGGCCGGGGTGAAGCTCAGGGCGAGGGTGCCCGCCCGCGGGATCCGCAGCTCGGTGGCCCGGTACTGGTCGCCGAAGGCGTGCCGCGCGATCACCACGGGCCGGGTCCCCCCGGGCACGGCCCGCGGCACGTTCCGCAGGACGACGGGTTCGCGGAAGATCCCGCCGCCGAGGCGGTCGCGGATGGTGGCGTTCGGGGAGCGGTACATCCCCTTGAGGCCGAACTCCGCGACCCGCGCCTCGTCGGGCGTGACCGTGGCGCACTTCACGCCGACGCCGTGCCGCGCGACCGCTTCCGCCGCCTCGGCCGTCACACGGTCGTGGGTGGCGTCCCGGTGCTCGATGCCCAGGTCGAAGCGGACCAGTCCGATGTCGAGGTACGGCAGGACGAGCTCGTCCCTGATGAACCGCCAGATGATCCGCGCCATCTCGTCGCCGTCGAGCTCGACGACCGGGTTCCTTGCCTTGATCTTGGTCATGGGAGTCGCTCTCCCTCTCACGCCGTGACGTGTGCCCGGGGTACACGTCGTACGTCAGGACACTCGCCACACAGCGTAACCGGATCAACGCACAGAGAAACGGACGACATCCTCCAGGAAGGGGATCTCCAGCACCGGGTGCGGCTGCGCCATCAGCGCCAGCAGCACGATCAGCACGCCCAGCACACCGTAGGTGATCATGTCGGTGAAGCGGCTGCGGACGGCCAGCATGCCCACCGAGGGCAGCAGCCTGCGCATCACCGCGCCCAGGATCAGCGCCGAGCCGACCAGCACCAGGCCGGCCCGGGTGACGTCCGCCGCCACCAGCACCAGGCCGAGCAGCACCGCTCCGCAGACCACGAGGATCGGCCACTGGCGGGCCGGGGCGGGGGCGTGGGCGCCCATGGCCCGGCCGCCGCCCTCGGGGCGCGCGGTACCGCGGGTCAGCACCTGGAAGCGGCGGCTGCGGCCGGCGTCGCCGGTCTCCTCCGGCGGCGCCGCTTCCGTACGGGGGCCGGTGCCGGTCATGCGTACCGGCCCTCCGCGGCCTCCACGACGTTCGCCAGCAGCATGGCCCGGGTCATCGGGCCGACGCCGCCGGGGTTCGGCGAGATCCAGCCGGCGACCTCGGACACGCCCGGGTGCACGTCGCCGACGATCTTGCCGTTCTCGTCGCGGCTGACACCGACGTCCAGCACGGCGGCGCCCGGCCGCACGTCCTCCGGCTTCACCAGGTGCGGCACGCCCGCGGCGGCCACGATGATGTCGGCCTGGCGCAACTGGGCGGACAGGTCACGGGTGCCGGTGTGGCAGAGGGTGACGGTGGCGTTCTCCGACTTGCGGGTCAGCAGCAGCCCGATCGAGCGGCCGACGGTGACCCCGCGGCCGACCACGGCGACGTGCGCGCCGTTGATCTCGACGCCGTGCCGCCGCAGCAGCTCCACGATGCCGTTGGGGGTGCAGGGCAGCGGGCCGCGCTCGCCCAGCACCAGCCGTCCGAGGTTCGTCGGGTGCAGTCCGTCGGCGTCCTTGGCCGGGTCCATCAGCTCCAGGACGCGGTTGGTGTCGATCCCCTTGGGAAGCGGGAGCTGGACGATGTAGCCGGTGCACTCGGGGTTGTCGTTCAGTTCGCGGACGACCGCCTCGATCTCCTCCTGGGTGGCGGTCTCCGGCAGCTCGCGCTGGATGGATGCGATGCCGACCTCCGCGCAGTCGCGGTGCTTGCCCGCGACGTACCAGCGGCTGCCCGGGTCGTCACCGACCAGCAGCGTGCCCAGCCCCGGGGTGACACCCCGCTCCTTGAGCGCCTGGACGCGGGTCGACAGTTCGGACTTGATCGCGGCGGCAGTGGCCTTGCCATCGAGAATCTGGGCGGTCATACCTCCATCTTCTCAGGTCCGCACACCAACGCTGGACAGCGGATGACGCCGCCCACGACGATGTGGCCGTCCCCAGTCCCATCCGCGCGAAAGAAGCCACAGTGAGCTACCCGCCCGGTCCCGGCAATCCCTACGGCCAGCAGCCCCTGCAGCAGCCCTACGGCTACCCCCAGCAGCAACCCCCGGCCCAGCCCGGCTACGGCTACCCGACGCAGCCCCAACCGCCCTACGGCGCCGTTCCGCCGCAGGCCCAGGGCCCGTACGGGTACGGCTACCCGGGAGGTCCCGCCAGCCCCGTCCCCGGCATGCCGCCGTTCGCGAGCTGGGGCGCGCGCGTGGGCGCGACGCTGATCGACTTCCTGGTCGCCGGTCTCGTGCCGATGATCCTCGTCGGCATCGGCTACGGGCAGTTCATCGCCGTGGTGGTCGACGCGGCCCGCGACTGCGACACGAGCGGCACGTACGACACCTGCCCCGCGCCCGCGATGCCGGGCGGCGCCCTCGCCCTGATCGGCCTCGGCCTCCTGCTGTCCCTGCTCGGCGGCCTGTTCCTCTGCTACCGCGAGGGCAAGACCGGTCAGACGCCGGGCAAGAAGGCCCTCGGCATCAGCGTGCTGCGGGAGTTGGACGGCCGTCCGCTCGGCTTCGGCATGGCCTTCGTCCGCCGGCTGTGCCACGGCCTTGACGGCGCCGCCTGCTACATCGGCTACCTGTGGCCGCTGTGGGACGACAAGAAGCAGACCTTCGCCGACAAGATCCTCAACACGGTCGTCGTCAAGACCCAGTAGGCCCCGGGCGAGAATGAGCCCACGTCCCCGGTCCCGTCCGCGCGAAGGAAGTCAGAAGTGAGCTATCCGCCCGGTCCCGGCGATCCCTACGGCCGGCAGCCACCGCAGCAGCCCTACGGATACCCGCAACAGCCCCCGGCCCAGCCCGGTTACGGCTACCCGGCGCAGCCCCGGCCACAGGGGCAGCCGCCGTACGGATATCCGCAGCAGCCGCAGCCGGGGACGCCGTTCGCCGCGTACCCGGGCGGGCCGGAGGTCATGCCGTCGTCGGCGCGGGCGGCCCGGGCGATGCTCTTCGTGCTCGGCGGGATGCAGATCCTGGGCGGTCTGCTGCTCCTGCTCGGGGCCGCGGCGCTCAAGAGCATCGACGACACCGACGAACTGGCCATGCCCATCGGCCTGGTCTACGTCATGGGGGTGCTCTTCCTCGCCTTCGCCGTCCTGTCGATCGGCATGGGCGCCAAGTACAGGACCGGCGGCAACGGCACCCGGATCGGGTCCATCGTGATCGGCGTGCTGGTCGCGCTGAGCAGCGTCGCCACCATGTTCAGCGGCGCCTTCGTGCTGCTCGCGCCGCTCGCGCTCAGCGTGCTGCTGATCGTCTTCGCCGCCAAGGCCGAGACGGCGGCCTGGTTCAAGCGCCCGCAGTACTGAGCGGGTCCGCCCGCAGGCCGAAGGCCCCCGCGCGAGCGGGGGCCTTCGGCGTTCCGGCGCTCGGGCCGGTCAGTGGAAGAAGTGCCGCGTACCGGTGAGGTACATGGTCACGCCGGCCTTGCGCGCGGCCTCGACCACGGCCTCGTCGCGCACCGAACCACCGGGCTGCACCACGGCCTTGACGCCCGCGGCGGTGAGCACCTCCAGCCCGTCGGGGAAGGGGAAGAAGGCGTCGGAGGCGGCGTAGGAGCCCGTCGCGCGCTCCTCGCCGGCCCGCTGGACGGCGAGCTTGGCGGAGTCGACCCGGTTCACCTGGCCCATGCCGACGCCGACCGTGGCACCGCCCTTGGCCAGCAGGATGGCGTTGGACTTCACGGCCCGGCAGGCCCGCCAGGCGAACGCCAGGTCGGCCAGCTCGTCGGCGGTCAGCGGCTCGCCGGTGGCCAGCGTCCAGGTGGCCGGGTCGTCGCCGGCGGCCTGGAGGCGGTCCTTCTCCTGCAGCAGCAGCCCGCCCTCGACGGGACGGAACTCCGTCTGCGCCTCGGGCGCCTCGGGGCAGCGCAGCACGCGGATGTTCTTCTTGCGGGCGAGGACCTCGACCGCGCCCTCCTCGAAGTCCGGCGCCACGATGACCTCGGTGAAGATCTCGGCGACCTGCTCGGCCATGGCCACGGTCACCGGACGGTTGACGGCGATCACGCCGCCGAAGGCCGACAGCGGGTCGCAGGCGTGCGCCTTGCGGTGCGCCTCGGCGACGTCGTCGCCCACCGCGATGCCGCACGGGTTGGCGTGCTTGATGATCGCGACGCAGGGCTCTGCGTGGTCGTACGCCGCCCGGCGCGCGGCCTCGGTGTCCACGTAGTTGTTGTAGGACATCTCCTTGCCGTGCAGCTGCTCGGCGTTCGCCAGGCCCGTCCCGCCGTCGGTGTACAGCGCGGCGGCCTGGTGCGGGTTCTCGCCGTAGCGCAGCACGTTCTTGCGCTCGTAGGTGGCGCCCATGAAGTCCGGGAAGGGGCTGTCGTCGGCGGGGGCGTACGAGCTCGCGAACCAGCTCGCGACCGCGACGTCGTACGCCGCGGTGTGCTGGAACGCCTCGGCCGCCAGGCGCTTGCGCGTGCCGAGGTCGAAGCCGCCCTCACGGACGGCGGCGAGCACGTCCGCGTACCGCTGGGGGCTGGTCACGACCGCCACCGACGGGTGGTTCTTGGCGGCGGCGCGGACCATCGAGGGACCGCCGATGTCGATCTGCTCGACGCACTCGTCCTCCGAGGCGCCGGAGGCGACCGTCTCGCGGAAGGGGTAGAGGTTGACCACGACCAGGTCGAAGGGCTCGACGCCCAGCTCCTCCAGCTGTGTGCGGTGGTCCTCCAGCCGCAGGTCGGCGAGGATGCCGGCGTGCACCTTGGGGTGCAGGGTCTTGACCCGGCCGTCCAGGCACTCGGGGAACCCGGTCAGCTCCTCCACCTTGGTGACCGGCACCCCGGCGGCGGCGATCCGCCCGGCCGTCGAGCCGGTGGAGACCAGCTGGACGCCCGCCTCGTGCAGGCCGCGGGCCAGCTCCTCCAGACCGGTCTTGTCGTAGACGCTGACCAGTGCGCGACGGATCTCCCGCTTGGTACTCACGGCAACAGAACCTTTCGTCCCTCAATGCGATAGCCGTCGCGGGACAACCGCCCCACGACGTCGACGAGCAGCGTGCGCTCGACTTCCTTGATGCGCTCGTGGAGCGCTTCCTCCGTGTCGTCCTGCCGGACCTCGACCGCGCCCTGGGCGATGATCGGGCCGGTGTCGACGCCGTCGTCGACGAAGTGGACGGTGCAGCCGGTGACCTTCACGCCGTAGGCGAGGGCGTCGCGCACCCCGTGGGCGCCCGGGAAGGCGGGCAGCAGCGCCGGGTGCGTGTTGACGAAGCGGCCGCCGAACCGGGCGAGGAACTCCTTGCCCACGATCTTCATGAACCCCGCGGAGACGACCAGGTCCGGCTCGTACTCGGCCACCGCCCCGGTCAGCGCGGCGTCCCACGCCTCGCGGTCGCCGTGGTCGCCGACCCGGCGGACGAACGTCGGCACACCGGCGCGTTCGGCGCGCTCCAGCCCGGCGATGCCGGACCGGTCGGCGCCGACGGCGACGACGTGCAGTCCCGCGTCGAGCAGCGCCTGCAGGTTCGTACCCGAACCGGAGACGAGCACGACGAGTCGGGCGGGGCGGGAAAGGGGCGGAAAGACTGTGGCCACTGCGGGTCATCTCTCGGGGATCCGGCGCTTTGGAGGATCGTACGACTCGAAGATCGCCGGAATTCCGGGGAACTCTACGAGGCCGTCGACCGTCAGCAACGATACCGGCACACCCACCCGCCCCCACGGGACGGGGGAGCGCGCGGGCGGTAGCGTCTGGGGTGAGAACGGCGAAGTCACGCGTCCGACAACACGAGGAGTCGACGGCAAGGGGATGACCCAGGCAAACATGAGCGGTGGCCGAGGCCACGAGCAGGACAACCCGTTCGCCCCGCCGCCGGAGAACGCGCCCGAGCAGCCCTGGCAGCCGCGCCGGCCGGAGCAGCCCTCCGGCTCCGGGGACGAGCCGCCCACGCCCACTCCGCCTCCGCCGCCCCCGGCGTGGGGCGGCCAGTGGAGCGACCGGCAGCCGGGCCGGCAGGACGGCGGCTACGGCGACCGCCCCGGTGGCGGCTACGGCGGGCGGCGCCCGGACGGGCCCCGCTTCGACCCCACCGACCCCGCCCAGCGGCGTGCCCGCTACGCCATGATCTGCGGCATGTGGGGGTTCTTCTTCGCCCTCTTCCTCGGGTGGACGTACGTCGGGCTGCTGCTCGGCGCCCTCGCGCTGTACTGGAGCGTCAACGCGCTGCGGATGAAGCCCGAGGAGCGGGCCAAGGCCCGCGCCGAGGCGGCCGCGCTGCTGGCCGAGGGCGGGGCCGCCCCGACGCCGCCGCGGCCCACCGACCCGCGCAGCAAGCCGCAGCGCCCGGCCGCCCTCGGCGGTCTGATCATGGGCGGGCTCGCCCTCTGCGTCGTGGCGGTGACCTTCACGACCCAGGTGGTCTACAGGGACTACTACGCCTGCACACGCGACGCGCTCACCTCCTCGTCGCGCGACGCGTGCGAGAAGCTGCTGCCGACCCCGCTCCGCGACATCCTGAACACGCCCTGACGCGTCGCCGCGCCGCCCCCGGGCGGAGGCTCAGGCCTCCGACGGGGCGGCGTCGGCCGCCGCCCGGCCCTCCGGCTCCGGAGCTTCCGTCCTCGGGGTCTGCGCCTCGGGGGTCTCCGCTTCCGGAGCCTCCACCTCCGGAGCCGCCACCTGCTCGCGCTCCGTCCCGGCGGACGCGCGGCGGACCCGCACCCAGCGCACCAGCAGGGCCGTCGGCGTGCCGACGGTCGCCGTCCATCCGGCCGCCATGCCCCCGATGAGCCACCACGACGGCCCGAACTCCTCCAGCGCCCCGGTGCCCAGCGGTCCCGCCGCGAACCCGGTGAGCAGTGCCATGGCGATCCCGCACACCAGCCCGCCCAGGGCCGCGTGCGCCGCGGTGCGCCCGAGGCCGCACGGCTCCCGGCGATCGACGGCGAGCACCCCCACAGCGAGCCCGGCGAGCCCCGGCACGGCCAGTGCCGCCCAGGTCAGCGACGTCCCGGGACCGGCCTGGGGCAGCGCCGCGAGCAGCGGGAAGTCCGGCAGCACCGGCTCCCCCACCACCCCGGCCGGACGTACCAGGGCCTGGGTGCCGAGCGCGAAACCGGGACCCAGCGCGTAGGCCGCTCCCCACACGGCGGCGTTCGGGATCAGCGCGACCGCCACCGCCAGCACCGCCAGTCGCCCGGACAGCGCCTCGCTGAGCCGCGTGAAGGACGCCCCCGCGGCGCCGGGATGCAGCACCAGGGTCACCGCCGTGAGCGCCGCACCGCCCGCGAGGAGGACGCAGACGCCCGCCGCCGCCGAACGCAGCACGGCCACGGCCTCCCGCAGCGGCACCGTCACCGTCGCGGTCACCCGGGACAGCCGGGCGGGCAGCGGGATCCGCGGCCGCCCCCGCTCCGCCCAGGCCCCGGCGCCCGCAGCGAGGGCGGCGACGACGGGCAGGTGCAGCGCGGCGGCGAGGGGGTCGCTGCGCACCGGTCCGTACGAGGTGTAGACGACCACCCCGGCGCCCACCGCGAGGTAGCCGCCGATCAGCCATGCGACGGCGGACCGCGCGACCCTGCCGTCCGAGGCGGGTGCGGCGGCGTCCGCCCCGGCCCGGTACAGCAGCCAGACCGGGAACGCCGTCAGCAGCAGCGGCGTGACGCCGATGGGGGCGGCGAGCCCGGAGAGGGTCTCGGTGCGCACGAGGTCGCCCCCGTGGGCGAGGAGCCAGCAGTCCGCGGCAACGTGCAGGGCGCCGTCCAGTCCGCTGTCCGGGAACGGGGAGACGACCCACAGGAAGAGCACGAGCATGGCGAAGCCGCCCAGGCCCAGGCCCGCCGCGACCACGCCGCCGGTGAAGGCGGGGGCCGATTCGGAGGTGCGCAGGCTCGCGTGGGCGGCCCGGATCCGGCGCACGGCGTGACTCAGGGCGCTTGCGGCACTCACGGATCTCATGCTGCCAAGAAGACCCCCTTTCGACGTGGCAGCATGCGAATGCCCGTCGTGTCGCGGAATATGGCGTTATGCGTTTCTTCATTCGATCCGAGTGGTCGATCGCATGAGCCGCACATCCACCACGAAGGCCGCGAAGGCCGTCAAGAAGCGAAGGCGTCACCAGTCGGCGAAGGCCGGGGACGCCGCGCAGGACCCGCAGGCCGCACGGGCGGCCGGTCCGGGGAGGTCAGCCGCGCCCGCGGAGCAGCCGGAGCGCATCGGGGCGGGCACCCCCCGCGAATCCGGCTCCGGTACCCGCCCGACCGACCCGGCGTCCGCCCTCCCGGAACCGCGGGCGCAGGACGCGGCAGCCGAGGCCGTACGGATCGCCGAGGCCGCCCAGGCCGCCTTCGACGGGCTGTACACCCGCAACGCCCCCGCCCTGCTCCGCCAGGTCGAACTGCTCACCGGCAGCATGCCGCTGGCCCGGCACGCCGTGCACCGCGCCTTCGACCTGGCCTGGCAGCGGTGGCCCGAGGTCGCCGTCGACCCCGACCCGGCCGGGTGGATCCGTGCGGAGGCGCACCACCACGCCCTCGCGCCCTGGCAGCAGCTGCTGCCCTGGTTCCGCACACCGCCACGGGAGCGCAGCCCGTTCCAGCGGCTGCCGCGCGGCACCCGGCACGCCGTGCTGCTCCACGACGGCCTGGGGCTGAGCCTGCGGCGCACCGCGGCGGAGAGCCTGGCCACCACCTCCATGACCAGGCGGCGCATCGTCCGCGGGCGCGAGGCCCTGGGCGAGGGGGCCGCGGTCCGGCTCGGCGACCTGCTGGACGAGCAGCCGCAGCCCGAGTACCCGGCGGCCATGGTGCGCGAGCTGAGCGAGCAGTGGCTGCGCATCCGCACGGTGGGCGCCGTGGGGGCGACGGTGCTGATCGCGCTGGTGACCGCGGTCGGGCTGGTCTTCGGGCCGCTGTCCGACCGCGTCGCGGCCGACCGCGACCCGGTCGGGCAGCGCACCTCCGCCCCCGCGCCCTGAGGGTGCCGCGCTTCGTCCGCGCGCGTGACCGCCCTTGCCGCCCGTACCCGCGCACGCACGCGGGCCCGCCCCCCGAAGGGGGCGGGCCCGCGTGCGTGCCTCCGTACGGAGGCGGGGATCAGCCCTGGAGGATGGCGCGCGCGAGGCGGGCCGTCTCCGACGGGGTCTTGCCCACCTTGACGCCGGCGGCCTCGAGGGCCTCCTTCTTCGCCTGGGCGGTGCCGGAGGAGCCGGAGACGATGGCGCCGGCGTGGCCCATGGTCTTGCCCTCGGGCGCGGTGAAGCCCGCGACGTAGCCGACGACCGGCTTGGTGACGTGCTCGGCGATGAAGGCCGCGGCACGCTCCTCGGCGTCGCCGCCGATCTCGCCGATCATGACGATCAGGTCGGTGTCGGGGTCGTCCTGGAACGCCTTCAGCGCGTCGATGTGGGTGGTGCCGATGATCGGGTCACCACCGATGCCGACCGCGGAGGAGAAGCCGATGTCGCTGAGCTCGTACATCATCTGGTAGGTCAGCGTGCCGGACTTCGACACCAGGCCGATGCGGCCGGAGGTGGTGATGTCGGCCGGGATGATGCCCGCGTTGGACTGGCCGGGGGTGATCAGACCGGGGCAGTTGGGACCGATGATCCGGGTCTTGTTGCCCTTGCTGCCCGCGTACGCCCAGAAGGCGGCGGTGTCGTGGACGGCGATGCCCTCGGTGATCACGACCGCGAGGCCGATGCCGGCGTCGATGGCCTCGATGACCGCGCCCTTGGCGAACTTCGGCGGGACGAAGATGACGGTGACGTCGGCACCGGTCTTCTCCATCGCCTCGGCGACCGAGCCGAACACCGGCACCTCGGTGCCGTCGAAGTCCACGCTGGTGCCGGCCTTGCGCGGGTTCACGCCACCGACGATGTTGGTGCCCGAGGCGAGCATGCGCCGGGTGTGCTTGGTGCCCTCGGAGCCGGTCATCCCCTGGACGATGACCTTGCTCTCCTTGGTCAGGAAGATAGCCATGATGTGGTGACCTGTCCCTTACTTCGCAGCCAGCTCGGCGGCGCGCTCGGCGGCGCCGTCCATGGTGTCGACCTGCTCCACCAGCGGGTGGTCGGCGTCGGTGAGGATCTGCCGGCCCAGCT
Organism: Actinacidiphila glaucinigra; assembly: GCF_900188405.1. Classification (GTDB taxonomy): domain Bacteria; phylum Actinomycetota; class Actinomycetes; order Streptomycetales; family Streptomycetaceae; genus Actinacidiphila; species Actinacidiphila glaucinigra. The sequence continues at coordinate 472,998 of NZ_FZOF01000006.1, forward strand.
CGGCGTTGTTGCCGTCCAGGCGGACGACGAGCGGCTTGGTGACCTCTTCGCCCTTGGACTTCAGCAGCTCCAGGGCCTGGACGATGCCGTTGGCGACCGCGTCGCAGGCGGTGATGCCGCCGAAGACGTTGACGAAGACGGACTTGACGTCCGGGTCGCCCAGGATGATCTCGAGGCCGTTGGCCATGACCTCGGCGGAGGCGCCGCCGCCGATGTCGAGGAAGTTGGCGGGCTTGACGTTGCCGTGGCCCTCACCGGCGTAGGCGACGACGTCCAGGGTGCTCATGACGAGACCCGCGCCGTTGCCGATGATGCCGACCTCGCCGTCGAGCTTGACGTAGTTGAGGCCCTTGGCCTTGGCCGCGGCCTCCAGCGGGTTCGCGGCGGCGTGGTCGACCAGCGCCTCGTGCTCCGGCTGGCGGAAGTCGGCGTTCTCGTCCAGGGACACCTTGCCGTCGAGCGCGATGACGCGGCCGTCGGCGACCTTGGCGAGCGGGTTGACCTCGACGAGGAGCGCGTCCTCGGAGAGGAAGGTCTTCCACAGGGTCTGCAGGATCTCGGTGACCTGGTCGGCGACGTCGGCCGGGAAGGCGGCCGCCTCGACGATCTCGCGGGCCTTGGCCGGGGTCACGCCCTCGATGGCGTCCACCGGGATCTTGGCGACGGCCGCGGGGTTGGTGGCCGCGACCTCCTCGATCTCCATGCCGCCCTCGACGGACGCGATCGCCAGGAAGGTCCGGTTGGCGCGGTCGAGGAGGAAGGAGACGTAGTACTCGGAGGCGATCTCCGGGGCCAGCTCGGCCAGCATCACCTTGTGGACCGTGTGGCCCTTGATGTCCATGCCGAGGATCTGGCCGGCCTTGGCGACCGCGTCCTCGGGGTCCGACGCCACCTTCACGCCGCCGGCCTTGCCGCGGCCGCCGGTCTTCACCTGGGCCTTGACGACAGCCTTGCCACCGAGTCGCTCCGCGACCTCGCGCGCCGCCTCAGGCGTGTCGATGACTTCACCGGCCAGCACCGGTACACCGTGCTTGGCGAAGAGGTCCCTCGCCTGGTACTCGAACAGGTCCACGCGCGTCCGTCCTTGGTAATCGCGGTTCGTTGTCTGCGTGCGTGCCGGGGGCGGTCGTCGCTGACGTCTTCGTAACGAACCCTACGAACGGTCGTACGGGGGGCGCACACGTCGGCCGAGCACGCGGCATGTCCGTCTCGCAGGTTATCGCCGCACGGGCGGCACGAGTAAATCGGAGATGGTGCGGGAGCGGTGAGAACGGTCACAGACCAGCCGATCGGGGGGTTTCCCTTGACAGCGCAAGCGCCGCCGGCGCACCGCGGACGGCGCTCCCGGCGGCGTCCGGCCGGAGCGGGCCCGGTCACCGGGAGTGACGGGTCGCTGCCGCCCGGCCGGCCCGGTGTCACCCGCCGGGCTCGGGCACGGGCGGCGGCCGCTTCTCGATGGCGGCCGCCATGACCTCGGGGAAGAGGTCCGGGGTGCAGGCGAACGCGGGTGCCCCCAGCGCCGCGAGCGCCGCCGCGTGCTCGCGGTCGTAGGAGGGCGCGCCTTCGTCCGACAGCGCCAGCAGCGCCACGAACTGCACGCCGGACGCCTTCATCGCGGCGACCCGCTTGAGCATCTCGTCGCGGATGCCGCCCTCGTACAGGTCGCTGACGAGGACGACGACGGTCTCGGCGGGCCGGTTGACGAGCGACTGGCAGTAGGCCAGCGCCCGGTTGATGTCGGTGCCGCCGCCGAGCTGCGTGCCGAACAGGACGTCGACGGGGTCGTCCAGATGTTCCGTCAGGTCGGCGACCGCCGTGTCGAAGACGACGAGCCGGGTGTCGAGGCCGCGCACGGAGGCGAGCACGGCGCCGAAGACGGACGCGTAGACCACGGACGCCGCCATCGAGCCCGACTGGTCGACGCAGAGCACGACGTCCTTCCGCACCGCCCGCGAGGCGCGGCCGTGGCCGATCAGCCGCTCGGGCACGACCGTGCCGTGCTCGGGCAGGTAGTGCCGGAGGTTGGCACGGATCGTGCGGTCCCAGTCGATGTCCCGGTGCCGGGGGCGGTCCACCCGGGCCGAACGGTCCAGCGCGCCGGTGAGGGCGGCCCGGGTCCGGGTCGCCAGGCGCCGCTCCAGGTCCTCCACCACCTTGCGGACGACGGCACGCGCCGTCTCCTTCGTCGTCGCGGGCATCGCCTTGTTCAGCGAGAGCAGCGTGCCGACCAGGTGGACGTCGGGCTCGACGGCCTCCAGCATCTCCGGTTCCAGCAGCAGCGCGGACAGCTCGAGCCGGTCGACGGCGTCGCGCTGCATCACCTGCACGACGCTGCTGGGGAAGTACCTGCGGATGTCGCCCAGCCACCGCGCGACCTGGGGCGCCGAGCCGCCCAGCCCGCCGCTCCGCGGGGGAGGTGCCCCGGCGTCGCCGCGCGGCGCGGTGCCGTACAGCGCCTCCAGCGCCTGGTCCATCGCGGCGTCCCGGCCGGTGAGGCGCCGCCCCGTGCCGTCGGCGGGCCCGCCGCCGAGCACCATCCGCCAGCGGCGCAGCCGCTCGTCGGCGTCCGCACCCGTGTCCGGGCGCTCGCCCGCGACCGGGTCCTCGTCCGTGTCCTTCACGCGTCCCCACCCCCGTCCGCTCCGCCGGGCCCCAGCAGCAGCCGCACGGTGGACAGCGCCGCCTCCGCCCGCTCCTCGTCGAGCCGCGGGGCGAAGCCCGGCAGGCCCTCCCCCGCGGCGCCACCCGCTCCCCCGCCTCCCGGGCCGCGCCGCACCAGCTCCCCCACCGTGCGCCGCGCCCCCGCGTCGAAGCCGCCGAAGGTGCGCCGCAGCAGCGGCAGCACGTCGTCGAAGGCCGCCGCCGGCACCGCGGACAGCCAGCCGTCGACCAGCGCGAGCAGCCGCTCGTCGTGGACCAGCAGCATCCCGCCCCCGGCGAGGAAGCCCTCGACCCAGGCGGCGGCCTCCTGGGGCGGCGTGCCGTGCGACAGGGCGAGTCCCATCAGCCGGGCGACCTCGCCGGGCTCCAGGCGGGCATCGTCGAGGAGCAGCCGTGCGGCGCTGCCGCGCAGCAGCCCCGGTATGCCGCGGTCGCGCACGGCCAGCTTCCGCAGCACGCCGGCCCAGCGGTCGCGCAGCGCGTCGTCACCGAGCAGGACCAGTGCCTGCTGCACCTGCGCGACATGACCGCGCATCTCGGCGGCGCCGTCCGCGTCGAGCCCCGCGCAGGCGGGCGGGAGCCCGACGCAGACGCGCTCCGCGAGTCCCTCGGCGACCTCGCGCAGCGCCCCCGCGTCCGTGCCCCGCACGTCGCCGTAGCGCAGCGAGCGCACGAGCGCCGGCAGTGCCTGCGCGAGGTGCGCGACGTCCGGGTCGAGCGCCGCCCGGTCGGCGAGCACCCGCATCACCGTCGGCAGGGCGTCCGGCAGCCCGGCGAGCAGGCACTGTTCGGCGAGGCCCGTCACCTCGGCGAGCGCCCGCGCGTGCACCGCCGCGTCCTCGGCCCGGGCGCCCGCCGCGGACTCCACCGTGGTGCCCCACACCCCGGCCTCCGCGACCGCCACGGCGAGTTCCGGCTCCCAGCGCAGCCGCCAGCTCTCCCGGAAGGTGCCGGTGGTGGCCGTGCGGGACCGGCCCGGCCGCCCCCAGCCGATCCCGAGCATCCGCAGCCGGTGCAGCAACCGGCTGCGTGCGGCGTCGGTGTCCTTGCGCAGGTCCAGGTCCATCTCCCTCTCCGGTGCCTCCGGCTTCATCCGCAGCCTGCGCTGCTCGCGTGCCAGGTCACGGGCGAGAGGCACCGCGGGCGCGCCCTCCGGGACCTCGCCCAGCACGTCCCCCACCACCAGCCGGTCCCGGATCAGCGCCAGCGGGACGTCCGATCCGTCGCACATCACCGCCCGTACCGCGTCCGTGGTCTCGCCGAGCCCGGGCAGCGGGCGGCCGCGCAGCCCCGCGAGGGTGTCGGCGAGCCGCACCGCCTCGATGACGTGCGCGGAGGAGACCGGGAGGTCTTCTTCGCGCAGCAGGCCGGCGACCTTGGTCATCCACCGGGCGACGGGTCGGTCGGGCGAGGTGAACAGATGGCGGTACCAGCCGGGCGAGTCGATGCCGGCCCCGTAGCCGCCGGCCCGGGAGAGCCTGCGGTGCGTCCAGGGCACCCAGGTGACCTCCACCTTCGCCTTGGGCAGGCCCTTGAGCAGGGCCCGGTCGGCGGTGACCCCGCCCGTCCGGGCGAGGGCGGGCACGTGCCAGGCCCCGCACACCACGGCCACCCGTTCGTGCGCGCGGCGCGCCTCCCGTATCCGCAGCCGCATGTGGGCCTCGCGCACCGCGTCCCCCCGGTGTCCCCCGTCGCCGTAGGTCTCGCGCAGCACGCCCATGGCCTCGGCGAGCGCCCCGAACGCCGCCAGCGGGTCAGCCTCCCCCTCGCCGTCCCGGCCGCGGTGCTCGACGGCGTCCTCCCACCAGCGCTCCGGATCGTCGTGGCCGGCCGTCCGCGCCAGCACGGCGAGCGGGTCGATGCGCGCGTCCGCGGCCCCGGCTTCCTCTTCTGCCCCGTCCCCTTCTTCTCCCTCTCCCTCTCCTTCACGCCGTACCTGTGGTCCCCGCGGCGCGTCCCTCTCGTCGCGCAGCAGGAGCGAGTGCGCGGCGGGCAGGTCGATGAACCGCACCGCCACCCCGTGTCCGGCCGCCCAGCGGATCGCCGCCCATTCGGGGGAGAACTCGGCGAAGGGCCAGAAGCCGGCCCGGGACGGCTCGTCCACCACATGGGCGAGCAGCGCGACGGGCGGCCGCATCCCGGGATCGGCGGCGAGCCCCAGCACCGCGTCGGCCTCCGGCGGGCCCTCGACGAGCACGATCCGCGGCTCCAGCCGGTCGAGCGCGGCCCGCACGGCGCGGGCCGACCCCGGGCCGTGGTGCCGCACCCCCAGCAGCGCCACCCCTTCCGCGGCGGTCACGGCGCCACCTCACGGCAGGCGCGGTAGAAGTCCTTCCACCCCTCCCGCTCGCGGACCACGGTCTCCAGGTACTCCTGCCAGACCACGCGGTCGGCGGCCGGGTCGCGGACCACCGCCCCGAGGATCCCCGCGGCGATGTCCCCGGCGCGCAGCACACCGTCGCCGAAGTGCGCGGCCAGGGCGAGTCCGTTGGTCACCACGGAGATCGCCTCGGCCGTGGAGAGCGTGCCGGAGGGGGACTTCACCTTCGTGCGCCCGTCGGCGGTGACCCCGCCGCGCAGTTCGCGGAAGACGGTGACCACCCGCCGAATCTCGTCCGCGCCCTCCGGGGCGGCGGGCAGTTCCAGCGAGCGTCCGAGCTGGCGGACGCGGCGGCTGACGATGTCGACCTCCTCCTCCACGGTCGCGGGCAGCGGCAGCACGACGGTGTTGAAGCGCCGGCGCAGCGCGCTGGACAGCTCGTTGACTCCGCGGTCGCGGTCGTTGGCCGTCGCGATCACGTTGAACCCGCGCACCGCCTGGGTCTCGGTGCCCAGCTCCGGTATCGGCAGCGTCTTCTCGGAGAGGATCGTGATCAGCCCGTCCTGGACGTCCGCGGGGATGCGGGTCAGCTCCTCCACCCGGGCGATGCGCCCCTCGGCCATCGCCCGCATGACCGGGCTCGGGACCAGGGCCTCCCGGCTCGGGCCGCCGGTGAGCAGCCGGGCGTAGTTCCACCCGTAGCGGACGGCCTCCTCCGGGGTCCCCGCGGTGCCCTGCACGAGCAGCGTGGAGTCACCGCTGACGGCGGCGGCGAGGTGTTCGGAGACCCAGGTCTTGGCGGTGCCCGGGACACCGAGCAGCAGCAGCGCCCGGTCGGTCGCGAGCGTGCTGACCACGACCTCCACGATCCGCCGCGGACCCACGTACTTGGGGGTGACGACCGTGCCGTCGGGCAGCTCGCCGCCGAGCAGGTACGTGGCGACCGCCCACGGCGACAGGTTCCACCGGGCCGGACGCGGCCGGTCGTCGGCCGCCGCGAGAGCCTTGAGCTCATGGGCGAACGCGTCTTCGGCGTGCGGCCGGAGTGCGGTGTCCACGGACATGGTTCTCCCCTGTTCTCCCATGGAGCCGATGGCGCGGACGCCCCGTCAGCCCCCGCGGGGCGTCCGCGTTCCCACCATCGCGCACCCCACTGACAATCACGTCCCCCCGTCAGGAACCCGCAGCTCAGGCCGGTTTGTCAGTGCCTGCCCGTAGCGTCGTTGCCATGGACGGGATGGACGGACAGCGGACGGAGCGGTGGACCGCCGACCAGGTCCTGGCACTCGCGCCCGACACCTCGTCACGCGAGGCCGGGGCGGGCCTGGCGGCGGCTGCCCACTGGTCCGGGACGGGGAGCTCGGGCACCGCGGTGTGGGGGTCGTGTGCGGGCAGCGGCGGCACCCCGTACCAGGCGGTGGCCGACACGGCGGGGCCGGCCTTCGGGTGCAGCTGCCCCAGCCGCAAGGTCCCGTGCAAGCACGCTCTCGCGCTGCTCCTGCTGTGGGCCGGGGGCGAGGTGGGGCCGGCCGCACACGGGGGCGGCCGGCCCGACTGGGTCACCGAATGGCTGGACGCGCGCCGCGCGCGCGAGGAGGGGACGGAGCGGGGCGAGCGCGGGACGTCCGGCGGTGACCGGGAGGCGGCGCGCAGGCGGGCCGAGCGCCGGGCGGGACGGGTCGCCGCCGGGGCGACGGAGCTGGAGCGGCGGCTGGCGGACCTGCTGCGGGGAGGCCTGGCGGGCGCGGACCGCGAGGGGTACGGGTGGTGGGAGGAGACGGCGGCCCGCATGGTCGACGCCCAGGCCCCCGGTCTCGCCTCGCGGGTACGTGAGCTGGGCGCGCTCGCGGGGTCCGGGGGCGACTGGCCGTCGCGGCTGCTGGAGGAGACGGCGCTGCTGCACCTGCTGGCCAGGGGCTGCCTGCGGCAGGAGGCTCTTCCCGGGCCACTGGCGGCCACCGTCCGGTCCCGGGTCGGCTTCACGGTGGACTCGGCGGAACTCCTGGCCGGGCCGACGGTGCGCGACCGCTGGCTGGTCCTGGCGCGGCACGACACCGCCGAGGACCGTCTCACCACCCGCAGGACCTGGCTGTACGGGGAGGCCGGCGGCCGTACCGCACTGCTGCTGTCCTTCGGGGCGGCGGGCAGGGCGCCGGAGCCCGCGCTGCAGGTCGGCCTCGGCCTCGACGCGGAGCTGGCCTTCCACCCGGCGGCCCGTCCGCTGCGGGCGGTTCTCGGGCCTGGGCACAGCGCGCCCCTGCCGGGCCGCGTGCCACCGGGCGTACCGGTGGCGGCGGCGCTCGACAGGTACGCGCGGGCCGTGGCCGGCGATCCGTGGCTGGACGCCTGGCCGGTCGTGCTCGCCAGTGTCGTGCCGATACCCGGAGGGGCGGGCTGGCAGGTGGCGGACGCGGACGGGAGCGACGCCGTCCCGGTCGTGGCGGGCGGCGCCGGTGCCGGAGCGGGGCTGTGGCGCCTCGCGGCGGTCTCCGGCGGCCACCCGGTGACGGTGTTCGGCGAGCTGGGCCACCAGGGCTTCCGCCCGTTCACGGCCTGGGCCGGTACGGACACGGAACCGGTACCGCTGACGGTGTGATCCCGCCCGGGATCCCCGCGGGCGGCCGCGTGGAGACGACGACGATGGGGGACCGATGACGACGACCTGGGCCGAGCTGGTCGGCACCGCGCTCCTCGGCACCGGCCGCAGGGGCGGAACGCCCGAGGAGCTGCTGGACGCCGCCGCGCTCGCCGTCGCACGGCGCCGCGCCGGGGTGCGGACGGCCGCGGCAGGGGCACGGCCGGCCACGGCACCCCACGATCCGCGGCCACCGCTGCCCGAGGCGGCGCGACGGCGTCTGTCCCTGCTGCTGGCGGACCGCTCGGCCGGGGGCGGCGGGGGCAGCCGGCGCGGCGCCGCCCCCAACCTCGCCGAGCTGCTGCCCCAGTGGCTCGCCGAGGCCGACGCCCGCGGCTGGGCCGCCCCGCCGGAACTGCTGCCCGCACTGCTGGACGCCGCCCGCGCGCGCACCGACCTGCGGCCCGACGCCCTGGCCCTGGCGGGGCCGCGCGGGCTGTGGCTGGCGGAGCTGAACGCGGACTGGCGGTTCGCGCTGCGCGCCGGGGCGCCCGGCGTCGTCCCGGACACCGGCGACCCGGGCGCCGTGCGGACGCTGTGGGAGGAGGGGCTCTTCGCCGAACGGGTGGCGCTGCTGGCCCGGCTGCGGGCCCGCGACCCGGTCCAGGCCCTGGAGCTGCTGCGCTCGGGATGGGCCGCCGAGCGCGCCGAGGACCGGCTGATGTTCCTGGACTCGCTCCGCGAGGGCCTGTCGCTGCAGGACGAGCCGTTCCTGGAACAGGCCCTCGCCGACCGCAGCCGCAATGTGCGGGCCACCGCCGCCGAGCTGTTGTCGGCCCTCCCCGGCTCCGCCCTCGCCGCCCGGATGGCCGCACGGGCCAGGACGTGCGTCGCGTGGGACCCCACGGCCGGCCGGATCGGCGTGGAGGCGCCCTACGAGTGCGACGCGGCCATGGAACGCGACGGCGTGGTGGCGATACCGCCGGCCGGACGCGGGGAGCGGTCGTGGTGGTTCGGCCAAGTGGTGGACGCGGCGCCGCTCGCCACCTGGCGGGAGCGTTTCGGCGGCCGGACACCGGAGGAGGTCATCGCGCTGCCCGTCGCCGACGACTGGCAGGCGGATCTGCACGCGGCGTGGTGCCGGGCGGCGGTGCGCCAGGGGGACGCCTCCTGGGCACGCGCCCTGCTGGGCCCGGCCCCGGCTCCCTCGACGGCGGTCAGCCCGGTCGGGGACCCGGCGAAGCTGCTGTCGATCCTCCCGGCCCCGGAGCGGGCGGAGTGGGTGGCCCGTTTCATCGCGGCGCACGGCCTGTCGGAGGCGTTCCAGATGCTGGCGGTCTGTGCCGTGCCCTGGGCCGAGCCGCTGGGGGCGGCCGTGGTGGACGCCCTGGACATCGCGCGCGACGCGGGCAGCTACCCGTGGAGCTTCAGCGGGGTGATGGGCCTGGCCGAGCGCTGCATGGACCCCGCGGAGGCCGACCGCGCGGCCCCGCTGGCCGCCGTACCCGCGGAGTCCGCCGACACCTCGCCGGGCGCCGGGGCGTACTGGGCGGAGGCCTTCCAGCGACTGGTCGGAACCCTGCGGCTGCGGGCCACGATGCTCGCGGAGCTGGCCTGATCAGGCGGCCGTCGCCCGCCGTGGCCGCAGTCCGCCGCCGTGGCTGCCGTCCGGTGGCGGTGCGGGGCACGCCCGCACCGCCGCGACGATCAGGCTTCGGCCGGATGGCGGATGTTGTCGTTCACCCAGGTGATGACGTCGGTGGTCGGCGTACCCGGGGTGAAGATCGCGGCCACGCCCAGTTCCCGCAGCGGGGCGATGTCGTCCTCCGGGATGATCCCGCCGCCGAAGACCTTGATGTCCTCGGCCTCACGGTCGCGGAGCAGCTCGATCACCTTGGCGAAGAGCGTCATGTGGGCCCCGGAGAGGATCGACAGGCCGATGGCGTCGGCGTCCTCCTGGATCGCGGTGTCCACGATCTGCTCGGGCGTCTGGTGGAGACCGGTGTAGATGACCTCCATGCCGGCGTCCCGCAGCGCACGGGCGATGACCTTGGCCCCGCGGTCGTGACCGTCCAGCCCCGGCTTGGCGACCACCACACGGATCGGTCCGGACACTCCCATCACTGCCTCCATACACGTTTGCTGCGCTCAGCGGGCACATGTGTGAACGAACGTTATCGCCAGCATCCCCCGTGCGGACAGTTTCACGAAGGGCCCCGAGGGGGAAATCACACATGGGACACGTTCACGTTAGAAACGCGTTCGGCCCGTGGTCGTCCTTCGTTCAGCAGGCGACACGGGCCGTCGCGTTCTCGGCGCACGGGGGACAGGGCCGTCTCCGTGTGCCCACGGGAGGTAGGCCATGGGCGTCCTGTCTTTCGGTGTCGGAGACCGCTTGGTACGCCAGGCGGCCTACGTACGAGCCGCGGCGATCGAGATCGCCATCCTGACCGGTCATGTCTTTCTCTACCCGACCGGAATCTTCCAGGAACGCGGGCCGCAGCCGGCGGCCGGTGACTCCGAGGACCCGCCCCGGCTCCCCACCGCGGGCCGGAGCCACCCCCCGGTGCTGCTGCTGCACGGCTTCGTGGACAACCGTTCGGTGTTCGCGATGCTCCGCCGGTCGCTGCGCCGGCACGGCTGGCCGCATGTGCAGGCGCTCAACTACTCGCCGCTGACCTGCGACATCCGTACGGCGGCGGCTCTCCTCGGACGCCACGTCGAACAGATCTGCGAGCAGACGGGGCACCGCCGGGTGGACATCGTGGGCCACAGCCTCGGCGGGCTCATCGCGCGCTACTACGCCCAGCGCCTGGGCGGCGACACGCGGGTGCGCACCGTGGTCACCCTGGGCACCCCGCACGCCGGGACCCGGGCCGCGCCGCTGCTGAACCCGCATCCGATCGTCCGCCAGATGCGCCCCAACTCCGACCTCATCGAGGAGCTCGCCAAGCCCGCGCCCGGCTGCCGCACCCGCTTCGTGGCGTTCTGGAGCGATCTGGACGAACTGATGAGCCCGGTCGAGGCCGCCCGGCTCGACCACCCCGACCTCATCGCCCGCAACGTCCACGTCGCGGGGGTCGGGCATCTGACCATGCCCGTCCACGCCGCCATCGCCGCCGGCATCCGGCAGGCGCTGCTGGGTGAGGAACTGGCGTCGGGAGCCGCGGACGCCGCCTGACGGCCTTGCCCCCATAAGCATCGAAAGGCCGTCGAACACAAGGCATCGGGGATCCCTGAATCCCGCCGAAGATTGTGGGCGTCGCCCGCTGGGGGATACAGTCGCCGCTAATTCTCCTGCTGCCGAGGCGAAAGAGAAGCGGTGAACGACCGTCATCCGGCGGGGTACGCCCCCGAGTACAGCGGCTATGGGTACGAGGGTCACTCCGACGCCTCGTACGCGCCCACGGGCGCCGCTTACGCGAATGACGATCCCCTCTTCGGCTCCTGCCAGGGTTACCCGGCCTACGACACGGGCTCCTACGCCACCGTCTCGTACGACACCACCGTCGGCACCACGGCGACCGGCCACTGGCCCTCGGGGCAGACCGCCGGCTACGGCGACGCCACGGCCGCGGCCACGGGCACCTGGTACCTGGACCCCTCGCAGTCGCAGCCGACGGCGGCCTACGACTACACGCAGTACGAGCACACGGCCGTCCACGCCGCCTACGGGGAGCCCGAGGTCACCCACGGCCACGCGCCCGAGCCCGCCGCCTACGAGCAGCCGGAGCAGTACGGGCCCGAGGCCTACGCCCCGGAGCACCACGGGGCCGAGCACTACGAGGCGGAGTCCTACGAGGCCGAGCACTACGAGCCCGAGGCCTACGACGACGCCTACGACGGCACCGAGGACGACACCGAGCCGGAACCGGAGCACGCCTCCGAGGAAGACACCCCCGCGGCCGCCCTGCCCCGCCCGCGCGGCGGAAGCGGCGGCGGGAACCGCAGGCGCCGCCCGGCCCGGCGCTCGGCCCTGCTCACCGTCGCCGTCCCCTCCGTGGCGGTGATGGGCGTCGCCTGCGCGGCCGCCGTCACCGTCAACACCGAGGACGCCGCCGACAGCAGCCGCACCCAGGCCGACGGCGTCCCGGAGGCGGCCAATGCCCCGACCACGAAGCTCGACCAGCAGATCGCCCGGGTCAACCGGGACGTCGACGACTTCACCGACCGCGCCAGCCGCAGCCAGGAGCGCATCGACCTCAAGGAGCGCCAGGCGCAGGAGCGCGCGAAGAAGGCCGCGGAGGCGGCCCTCAAGGAGCAGCTGCGCCCCAAGTTCATGCTCCCGGTGAAGAACCACGGCCTGAGCGCCTACTTCGGCCAGGCGGGCGTGAACTGGATGTCGGTCCACACCGGCATCGACTTCCCGGTGGACTACGGCACGCCGGTGATGGCCGCGACCGACGGCGTCGTGCGCACCCAGTGGAACAGCGCCTACGGCAACATGGCCATAGTGACCTCCCCCGACGGCACCGAGACCTGGTACTGCCACCTGAGCAGCACCAAGATCCGCTCGGGCTCGGTCAAGGCCGGCGACGTCATCGCCTACTCCGGCAATTCGGGCAACTCCACCGGTCCGCACCTCCACTTCGAGGTACGTCCCGCCGGCGGCTCCGCCGTCGACCCGCTGCAGTGGCTGCTGAACCACGGGGTCGACCCGCGCTGAACCCCGGATCCCCGGACCAGGGCCGGGGTCCGGACCCGGACCCGGACCCGGACCCGGACCCGGCTAGAGCTTCTCCACCGGCGCGTACCGCAGCAGCAGCACCTTCGGCCGCTCGTCGCCGAAGTCGATGACGGCCTTGGCCTTGTCCCCGCTGCCGTCGACCCCGACGACCGTGCCCAGCCCGAACGTGTCGTGCGTGACCCGGTCTCCCACGGCCAGAGAGATGACCGGGCGGTCCTGGGTGCGCCGCGTCGCGAAACCGGAGGGGCCGCTCTTCGAGGAGGAACGCGACAGCATCGAGGCCGCCGCCGACACCGAGGCGGAGGGTGCCGCGGAGGCGCCCGTGCGCTTCCACTCGATGAGCGGCTCCGGGATCTCCTCCAGGAAGCGCGAGGCCGGGTTGTACGAGGGCTGGCCCCAGGCGCTGCGCATGGTGGACCGCGTCACGTACAGCCGCTGCCGCGCCCGCGTGATGCCGACGTAGGCGAGCCGCCGCTCCTCCTCCAGTTCCTTGGTCTGGCCGAGCGCGCGCATGTGCGGGAAGACCCCGTCCTCCATGCCGGTCAGGAAGACCACCGGGAACTCCAGGCCCTTGGCGGTGTGCAGGGTCATCAGCGTTATGACGCCGCCGCCCTCGTCGTCGTCCGGGATCTGGTCGGAGTCGGCGACCAGTGCGACCCGCTCCAGGAACTCGGCGAGCGTGCCGGGCTCCTCCTCGGTGCGCTCCTGCTCGAACTCCAGGGCGACCGCCGCGAGTTCCTGGAGGTTCTCGATGCGGGTCTCGTCCTGCGGGTCGGTGGAGGCCTGGAGCTCGGCCAGGTAGCCCGTACGCTCCAGCACCGCCTCCAGGACGGTGGCGGGTCCGGCGCCGGAGTCGACGACGGTGCGCAGCTCCTCCAGCAGTTCGTTGAAGCGCTTGACGGCGTTGAGCGAGCGGGCGGCCATGCCGAAGGCCTCGTCGACCCGGCGCAGCGCGGCGGCGAAGGAGATCCGCTCGCGCGAGGCCAGGGCGTCGACCATCGCCTCGGCGCGCTCCCCGATGCCGCGCTTGGGCACGTTCAGGATGCGGCGCAGCGGGACGGTGTCCTCGGGGTTGGCGAGCACGCGCAGGTAGGCCAGGACGTCCCGGACCTCCTTGCGCTCGTAGAAGCGGACCCCGCCGACGACCTTGTAGGGCAGGCCGACGCGGATGAAGACCTCTTCGAAGACACGGGACTGCGCGTTGGTCCGGTAGAAGACCGCCACGTCACCGGGGCGGGCGTCCCCGGCGTCGGTGAGCCGGTCGATCTCGTCGGCGATGAACTGCGCCTCGTCGTGCTCCTGGTCGGCGACGTAGCCGGTGATGACCGGGCCCTGCCCGGCCTCCGTCCACAGGTTCTTCGGCCGGCGCGAGGCGTTGCGCTCGATGACGGCGTTGGCGGCGGTCAGGATGTTCTGGGTGGAGCGGTAGTTCTGCTCCAGCAGGATGGTGCGGGCCTGCGGGTAGTCCTCCTCGAACTGGAGGATGTTGCGGATCGTCGCGCCGCGGAAGGCGTAGATGCTCTGGTCGGCGTCACCGACCACGCACAGCTCGGCGGGCTCCTCGCCCTCGGCCTCGTCCCCGGTCGCCGTGCCGACCAGCTCGCGCACCAGGGTGTACTGGGCGTGGTTGGTGTCCTGGTACTCGTCGACCAGGACGTGCCGGAAGCGGCGCCGGTAGTGCTCGGCCACGTCCGGGAAGGCCTGGAGCAGGTTGACCGTGGTCATGATGATGTCGTCGAAGTCGAGCGCGTTGGCCTCGCGCAGCCGCGACTGGTACATCGCGTAGGCCTCGGCGAGCTTCTTCTCGAAGGGGTTCTCGGCCTGGTCGGCGAAGGTCTCCTCGTCGATGAGCTCGTTCTTGAGGTTGGAGACCTTGGCGCTGAAGGACTTCGGCGGGAACTGCTTGGGGTCCAGGTCCAGGTCACGGCAGACCAGGGCCATCAGGCGCTTGGAGTCGGCCGCGTCGTAGATCGAGAAACTGGAGGTGAAGCCGAGCCTCTTGGACTCCCGGCGCAGGATGCGGACGCACGCGCTGTGGAAGGTGGAGACCCACATCACATTGGCGCGCGGGCCGACCAGCTGCTCGACGCGCTCCTTCATCTCCCCGGCGGCCTTGTTGGTGAAGGTGATCGCCAGGATCTGGCCGGGGTGCACCTTGCGGGCGCCCAGCAGGTACGCGATGCGGTGGGTGAGCACCCGGGTCTTGCCGGAGCCGGCGCCGGCGACGATGAGCAGCGGGGAGCCGGAGTGCTCGACGGCGGCGCGCTGCTCGTCGTTCAGGCCCTCGAGCAGCGCGGCCGGGTCCACGGCCGGGCGGGGGGCGCCGTCGCGGTAGTACGCGTCCCGGTCCACGGGCGCGTCGAAGCGCCCCTCGAAGAGGTCGTCGGGAACCGTCTCGGGCCCGTCCTCGGGGGGCGGCGGGGGCTCCTCCTCCCTCGGTTCGAGGCCGGCCAGGAAGCTGTCGTCAAAGAGGCTGCTCATCGCCTCCCGAGTCTAGGCCGTGGGACGGACAACGTTGCGCCGCTTGCCCGAGCCCGTACCCACCGGACGCCCCGGGCGCCGTCCCGGCCGCCCGTCGCGGCCCCGAATGGTGAAGGTCACGAAATGATTGCGGACAATTCGAACACCAGGGTTCCCACGGACCCCCGCAGTTGACTACCGTGCCGGATCAGGCGGTCCGCTCCACGCGGCGGCGACCGTGCCGTCACGGGCCGCCTCCGCTGAGTCCGGCGACCGCCGGAGCCGGGGACCCACGACCTTGGGGTGAATCGGTCCGTACGAGCGCGACGCGCCCGCACGGACCGTAGGGCGGCCTTCCGAAGCCCGAACCCGACAGCTAACCCGGTAGGCGGTCCACGGAAGGAGCCGCCTGACTTGGCGACGCACCGCAAGCCGCGCCCCCGCGCGCTGACCGTCCCCGGCCCCCGGGCCGCGGTGGGACTCACGACCGCCGCACTGGCGACCGTCACCCTCTTCGGCGAGAGCGCGAGCGCGGCGCCCGCCTCACCCGACAAGCCCTCCATCACCGAGGTCAAGGCCCAGGTCGACAAGCTCTTCCACCAGGCGGAGGCCGCCACCGAGCGCTACAACGGCGCCAAGGAGCAGACCGAGCAGCAGCGCACGCGCGCCGACGCGCTGCTCGACCAGGTGGCCCGCAAGACCGAGACGCTCAACACCGCGCGCCGCACGATCGGCGAGTACGCCGCGGCGCAGTACCGCGGCGGCGGCCTGGACGGGACGACGACCTTCCTGCTCACCTCCGACCCGCAGCAGTTCCTGGACCAGGCGCACCTGATGGACCGCCTGTCCGACCGCCAGGAGCACGCGCTGGAGACCTTCCGCTCCGAGCAGGCCGAGACGACGGCCAAGCGCTCCGAGGCCGTGGAGAGCCTGCAGAAGCTGACCGAGGCCCAGCAGCGGCTGAGCGCGGAGAAGACCGCGGTCAAGCAGAAGCTCGCCGCGGCGCAGAAGTTGCTGAACAGCCTCACCGCCCAGGAGAAGGCGCGGCTGGCGGCGCTGGAGAAGAAGCGCCAGGAGGAGGCCGCCGAGAAGGCGGCGGAGATCGCCGCGAAGGAGAAGGCCGCTCAGGAGGCGGCGGCGAAGGAGTCGGGCTCGTCCACCGGCTCCTCGGGCTCGACGGCCCCGGCGTCGGGGACCTACGCCGCCAAGGCGGCCAAGGCGATCGAGTTCGCGCGGGCCCAGCTGGGCAAGCCGTACGTGTACGGCGCCACCGGCCCGAACTCCTACGACTGCTCGGGCCTGACCCAGGCCGCCTGGGGCGCCGCGGGCGTCTCGATCCCCCGTGTCACCTACGACCAGGTCGACTTCGGCAGCCGCGTCAGCGCGGACCAGCTGCAACCCGGCGACCTGGTCTTCTTCTACTCGGACATCACCCACGTCGGCCTCTACATCGGCGGCGGCCAGATGATCCACGCCCCGCACACCGGGAGCGTGGTGAAGATCGCCCCGATCACGGAGATGCCGATCTACGGCTACGCCCGGATGGCCTGAGCCCGAGCCTGGGCCTGGGCCTGGGCCCCCGCCCGGCCGTCCGCGGCCGGGCTCAGGTCCACAGCACCGCGATGAAGATGTTGGCGGTGGTCAGCGCACCCACGGTGCCGAAGGCCGCCGCCGGCACCTTCTCCTCGTCCCGCTTGACGTAGACCAGGCCGAGGATCACCACCAGGACCGCGAGCTTCACGCCGATCTTGATGTTGTTCACCGGCTGGTCGTCGGCCTGGTTGAGGCCGACCAGCAGCACGCCGGTGACCAGCATGGTCAGCGCGCCGTGCAGCATGCCCGGCACGAAGCGGGCCTCGCCGCGGCCCATGGCCTTCACCTGGGTGAGGAACCCGCCCAGCAGCGCGGCGATGCCGATGATGTGCAGGCCGACGATCAGGTTGATGAGTACGTCCATGGCTCAGGACCCTAACCAGGCCCATACCAGCGCCCGGCACCGAGGTCGCACTCTTCCGTCACATCGATCACAGCCGGACCGAAAGTGACCAGGTCACCCGTCGAACAGCGGTCATCCGTGGGCAGTCCGCGGCCGAATCGGACCAGTCCCGCACAGTGCGGAGCCCCCTCGCGGCGTCCAGGTTTAGCGTCCTGCCCCAGGTGGCCGATCCCCACTGCCGCGCGGACCCCGTCCCCGGCACGGCCGCCCCCGCCGAAGGTCCGGCGGTGGACGGCTCCCCGTCCGCCCGCCGCCGGACCGCCGGGGGACGTACGGACAGCCCGGAAGGAGTGGCGTCGCGTGGCGTCGCACAGAAGGCCCAAGGAACGCGGTCGGGCAGGCACGACCGCGCGCACCGCCGCCGGTCTCGCCCTGGCGGGCGCGGCTTCGGTGACGCTGTTCGGGGAGGCCGGGCACGCGGAACCCCGGCTGACCGCGGACGAGGCCAGGGCCAGGGTGGACCGGCTGTACGAGGAGGCCGAGCAGGCCACCGAGCGGTACAACGGCGCGAAGGAGAAGGCGGACACGGCCACCGGGCGCATCGAGCGCCTCCAGGACGAACTCGCCCGCAGGACCGAGCGCCTCAACGGCACCCGGGACGGCCTCGGCTCCCTCGCCACCGCCCAGTACCGCAGCGGCGGCATCGACCCCGCCGTCCAGCTGGCCCTCGCCTCCTCCCCCGGCGACTACCTGGAGCGCGCCGGGATGCTGGACCGGATGAGCAGCCGCCAGAACGCCGCGCTGCGCGCCCTGTCGGCCCAGCGGCGGGACATCGAGCAGCTGCGCACCGAGACCGAGGGCGAGCTGGCGGAACTGCGCGGCACCCGGGCCGAACTCGCCCGCCACAAGCGCACCGTGGAGCAGCGCCTGGCCTCCGCGCGGCAGCTGCTCGGCCGTCTCACCGCCGGCCAGCGCGCCGAGGTGCTGTCCTCCGGGGGCCACGGTTCCGCCGACCCGGCCCGTGCCGGCCGCGCCGCCACCGGCTCCCGTACCGGCCTGGCGCCCGCCGCCGCCCCCAACGCGCGGGCCGCCCGCGCCGTCTCCTTCGCCTACGACTCCCTCGGCCTGCCCTACGTCTGGGGCGCCACCGGGCCCTCGGCGTACGACTGCTCGGGCTTCACGCAGGCCGCGTGGCGGTCGGGCGGGGTGTCCCTGCCGCGCACGACGTACACCCAGATCAACGCGGGCACCCGGGTCTCCCGCTCCCAACTGGAGCCCGGCGACCTGGTGTTCTTCTACTCGGGGATCAGCCACGTCGGCCTGTACGTGGGCAACGGCATGATGATCCACGCCCCCCGCACCGGTGACGTCGTCAAACTCGCCCCGGTCGACCAGATGCCCTTCGCGGGCGCCACGCGGCCGGCGTGACGCCCGCGCCGCGGGGCCTCAGACCAGCCGGCGGGCGGTCGCCCAGCGGGTGAGTTCGTGCCGGTTGCTGAGCTGCAGCTTGCGCAGCACCGCCGAGACGTGCGACTCGACCGTCTTCACCGAGATGTAGAGCTGCTTGGCGACTTCCTTGTACGCGTAGCCGCGTGCGATCAGCCGCAGCACCTCGCGCTCGCGCTGGGTCAGCCGGTCCAGGTCCTCGTCGACCGGCGGGGCGTCGGTGGAGGCGAAGGCGTCGAGGACGAAGCCGGCCAGCCGGGGCGAGAAGACGGCGTCGCCGTCGGCGACCCGGAACACCGAACTGACCAGGTCAGGGCCGGTGATGGTCTTGGTCACATAGCCGCGGGCGCCGCCGCGGATCACCCCGATGACGTCCTCGGCGGCGTCGGAGACCGACAACGCCAGGAACCGCACGGGGTGTTCGGCGTCGGCCATGAGCCCGGCGCAGCGCTTGAGCACCTCCACCCCGCCGCCGCCCGGCAGATGGACGTCGAGCAGGACGACGCCGGGCCGCGTCGCGGAGATGACGGAGACCGCCTGGTCCACGTCGGCGGCCTCGCCGACCACGTCGACCCCGGTCCGCTCGGTCTCGCCGATCTCGGCCTGCACCCCGGTGCGGAACATCCGGTGGTCGTCGACGAGGACGACCCTCACGCGTCGTTCCGTGCTCATGACGACCTCCCTGGTCCCTGGGCCCTGTCCATCTCCAGCTCCACTTCCGTCCCCCCGCCCGGTGCGGAGCGCAGCCGCGCCTCGCCACCGTTGCGCCGCATCCGGCCGATGATCGACTCCCGGACGCCCATCCTGTCCGACGGTACGTCCTCGAGGTCGAAACCGGGGCCGCGGTCGCGGACCGATACGAAGGCCCTGCTCTCCTCGACCTCCGCGTACACCTGAACGGGTTCGTCCCCACCGTACTTGGCGGCGTTGACCATGGCCTCGCGGGCGGCCTGCATCTGCGCCACCAGGCGCTCGTCGAGCGGGCAGTCGCCGACGCACACCACCTCGACGGGCACCCCGTGCGCGTCCTCCACCTCGGCCGCCGCCCGGCGCACCGCCTCGGCGAGGGTGGCCGGCTCGTCGTCCCTGCCGTTGCCCTCGGGCCGGTAGAGCCAGGCCCGCAGCTCCCGTTCCTGCGCGCGGGCCAGCCGCGCGACCTCGCGCGGTTCCTCGGCGTGCCGCTGGATGAGGGTCAGGGTGTGCAGCACGGAGTCGTGGACGTGTGCGGCGACTTCGGCCCGCTCCTGCGCCCGGATGCGGGCCAGCCGCTCCGCGGACAGGTCCTGGGTCATGCGCACGAGGTACGGTCCGGCGATCAGCGCCGCGCCGACCAGGACGGCGAGCGCGGCCTGCAGGATGGTGCCCAGGTGGCTGACCGAACCCTGCACGACGAGGAAGCCGGTCACACCCACGCCGACGAGGATCACCCCGGCGGCGCCGCGCGCGAAGGGCAGCAGCCTCTTGCGGCGGCTCAGCTCGGCCCAGCGGGCCCGGCGGGCGTTGTCGGCCTGCCGCCACACCAGGGCGACGCCGAGCCCGATCAGCAGCAGCGGCCACACATAGGCGTTGGCCCTGCCGAGGTTGAGGTTGTCCAGCAGGATGCCGAGGCCGATGGCGAGCGCGATGAGCGCGACGATCTGGCCCCGGTCGGGCCTTCGTCCGGCGAGCCAGGAACGGGCGTCGCGCGGCTCCTTGGCCTCGACGACCCCGCCGACGCCGAGCGGCACCACGAACCAGAAGACCGCGTACAGCAGGACGCCGAGGCCCTGGATGGTGGCCAGGACGACGAAGACCACCCGCACCCATGCCACGGGCAGTCCGAGGTGTCCGGCCAGCCCGCGGGCGACACCGCCGATCATCCGGCCCTCGGAGCTGCGGTAGAGCTTGCGGACCGGGGATCCGGCCGTGTCCGGCGGCGCGAAGTACGACGCCCCGTTGGGCGGGCTGGTCGGTGGTCCGGCGGCTGGCATGTCCCGATCGTCACATGTTTCGCGCACGGTGGGTATCAGGGTTGGCCCCCATGCGGGGTCAGGGTCGTTCCGGATACCGGCACACGTCCCGGACCGCCACCATGGAGCCATGACGGAGCAGTACACGGAGACGGAGGCGGCCGGGTCACCGCCGGGCCGGCGGCTGGCGCGCTGCCGCGAGCGGAAGGTGATCGCCGGCGTCTGCGAGGGCGCGGGACGGTACTTCGACATCGACCCGGTGGTCTTCCGGATCGTGCTCGGCGTGCTGGCGCTCACCGGCGGCCTCGGGCTGGTGGCCTACGGCCTGGCGTGGCTGCTCGTCCCGCTGGAGGGGGAGACCGAGAGCGAGGCGCACCGGCTGCTGTCGGGCCGGGTCGAGGGGACGGCGCTGACGGCGGTGCTGGTCGCGCTGGTCGGCTGCGGGCTGTTCCTGTCGATGCTGGGCAGCGGCGGGAACCTGGCCTTCTCGCTGGGGCTGCTGGCGGCCTTCGCCGGCGCGGTGTACTGGTCGGTGCACCGCCGGCAGGCGAGCGAGGCACCCGCGCAGCCGGTCGCGCCGCCGCCGACGCAGCCGCCGCCGCAGCCCGCCACGGCGGCGTGGTGGAAGGAGACCGCGGTCGAGGACGCGCCCCCGGTTCCCGGGCCGGGCGGCTACCTGTGGGGCCCGGACGACGGTCCCTCGGACGTGGAACGCGACCGCCGCGAGTGGCGGGACCGGCGCCGGGCGGTACGGCGCGAGGGCGCCTGGCTCGGTGTGCTGGTGTTCTTCCTGGCGGCGGCCGCGGCCGCGGGCGGCCTCGCCGCGTCCTGGTCGTCCCAGCCACTGGCCACCAGCGTGCAGATCGGCCTCGGCTCCGCACTGGCCGTCTTCGGTCTGGGCTTCCTGGTGAGCACCTGGTGGGGGCGGCTCGGGGGCGGCACCGTCTTCGTGGTGCTGCTGACCGCCGCGCTGCTGGTGGGCTCCACGACACTGCCCCGGTCGGTCGGCACCGACTGGAAGCAGCGCACCTGGACGCCCGCCACGCTCTCGGCGGTGCAGGACTCGTACGAGCTGGGCACCGGCCGGGCGACGCTCGACCTGTCGAAGCTCCAGCCGGGCGGCCGCACCGTCTCGACGCGGGCCCAGATCGGCGCGGGGCAGCTGGTGGTCAGGATCCCGGAGGACCTCACGCTGCGGATGCACGTCCAGGTGGGCGTGGGCGATGTGCAGTTGCCGGGTGAGAAGGAGAAGGACATCGACGTCCAGCCCGGGCTGGACCGGAAGGTGACCCTGGGCCCGGTGGACGGAAGGAAGTCCGAGGGCACGGTGGAGCTGGACGTGGAAGTGGGCGTCGGACAGGTGAAGGTGGTGCAGTTCCCGTGAGACGGCATCCGTTCGCGCCCTCGGCGCTGTTGACCGGGCTGGTCCTGCTGGGGCTGGCCGCGGTGTTCCTGCTCGACGCCGCGGGCGAGATCTCGCTGGCCCCGGCCGCCGCGGCGCCCCTGACCTGTGCGGGTCTGGGGCTCGCGGCACTCGGCTCGGTCGCCTCCCGGATGCTGCGGGGACGGGCCGCCCGGCGCTCAGGCCAGACCGCGCCGTCCCCGGCCGCGCCGTCCGGCGATCATCGCGTCGATGGAGAGTAGCGGGGCGCCGGCGAGGACCAGCGGCAGCCAGGCCATCAGGTAGGCGAGGTCGTTGCCGTAGTAGTACGGCTGCGTGGACCAGCTGATCGTCAGCCACAGGCTCAGCGAGATCAGCGCCCCGCCCAGGGCGGCGATCCGGCTGAGGAGGCCGACGAGGGTGCCGATGCCGACGGCGATCTCACCGATGGCGATGGCGTAGCCGAAGCCGTGCGGGTTCTCCATGGCCAGGTCGATCATGCCCGGGATCGCGGCGGAGCCGCGCACCGCGTTGAGGGTGGCGACGAGCGAGCCGGGCGCGCTGTCGTTGAAGAAGGTGTCGGACATCAGCTTGTCGAACCCGGCGTAGACGAAGGTCACGCCGAGGAAGATGCGCAGTGGCAGCAGCGCGTAGCGCCGGGCCGTGTCCCGCCAGGGCCCCTGGCTGGGGTACCGCTCCGTGTCCCTCGTTCCGCTCATGCCCGTTATACCCGTCACGCTCATGACGTCCGCCCTCTCGCACGCACCCGTCGTGGACCCCCTCCCGGACCGATTCTCCAGGAGCGCCCTAGGAGATACGTAGGCGAAGCGGTCGTCGTTCAATCAAAAAGCTCTGAATTATCGCGAGCTATCCGCTCGTATGTGGGCTGGTAGTTGATCCAGGCGACCAGATCGTGTCCCAGTTGCTCACGGGTGGCGAGCGCGTCCTCGTGCGTGATCCACACCGGCTTGCCCGCCGCCTTCGCGCTCAGCTGCACCTGGCAGGACTTCTCCATCGTCATGAACCACCAGGCCGCCGCGTCCACGGTCTCGCCGACCGTCAGGAGTCCGTGGTTGCGCAGTACCACCGCCTTGTACGCCCCCAGGACCACCGCGATGCGCCGCGCCTGCGCCTCGTCCACCACGACCCCGGTGTAGGCGTCGAAGAGGGCGTGGTCCTCGTAGAAGGCGCAGGCGTCCTGGGTGATCGGTTCCAGCCGCTCCCCCAGCGCGGCCAGCGCCCGGCCGTAGGTCGAGTGGCTGTGCACGACCGCGGTCACGTCGGGCCGCGCGGTGTGCACATGGGCGTGGATGGTGAAGGCCGCCTGGTTGACGTGGTGCCGGCCCTCGACGACGGCGCCGTGCTGGTTGGCCAGGATCAGCTCGCCCACGGTGAGGTGCCGGAACGGCACCCCGAAGGGGTTCACCCAGAAATGGTCCGGCAGCTCCGGATCGCGCACGGTGATGTGACCCGACACCCCGTCCTCGAACCCCAGCTCCGCGAACGCCCGCAGCGCCACCACCAGCCGCTCCTTGCGGTGGCGGCGTTCCTCCGCGGGGTCCTCGAAGGTGGGCGGGAGGGCGAAATGGAGCCGATCGGGCGGTACGGGCTGCGGCGCGGTGTCGGTCATGGCGCGGAAGTTACCCCGAGGTACCGCAGATGAACAGGGGCGATACCAGGTTTCCCCGGTATCGCCCCACGCCTGCCCCACTCAGGGGGCTACTCCCACTCGATGGTCCCCGGGGGCTTGCTGGTGACGTCCAGCACGACGCGGTTGACGTCGGCGACCTCGTTGGTGATCCGGGTCGAGATCCGGGCCAGCACCTCGTACGGCAGCCGCGACCAGTCCGCGGTCATGGCGTCCTCGCTGGAGACCGGTCGCAGCACGATGGGGTGGCCGTAGGTGCGGCCGTCACCCTGCACGCCCACCGAGCGGACGTCGGCGAGCAGCACCACCGGGCACTGCCAGATGTCGCGGTCGAGACCGGCGGCGGTCAGCTCCTCGCGGGCGATGGCGTCGGCCTCGCGCAGCAGGTCCAGACGCTCCTTGGTGACCTCGCCGACGATGCGGATGCCCAGGCCCGGGCCCGGGAAGGGCTGGCGCTGGACGATCTCCTCGGGCAGGCCGAGCTCCTGGCCGACCATGCGGACCTCGTCCTTGAACAGCTTGCGCAGCGGCTCGACGAGCTGGAACTGCAGGTCCTCGGGGAGGCCGCCCACGTTGTGGTGGGACTTGATGTTGGCGGTGCCGGTGCCGCCGCCGGACTCCACGACGTCCGGGTAGAGGGTGCCCTGCACCAGGAACTCGACCGACTCTCCGTGGGCGCCGGCCTCGGCGACGATCTCGCTCGCGGCCTGCTCGAAGACCCGGATGAACTCCCGGCCGATGATCTTGCGCTTCTCCTCGGGGTCGGACACCCCGGCGAGCGCGGTCAGGAAGCGCTCCTGCGCGTCGACGACCTTCAGCTGCACGCCGGTGGCCGCCACGAAGTCCTTCTCGACCTGCTCGGACTCGCCCTTGCGCATCAGGCCGTGGTCCACGTAGACGCAGGTCAGCTTCTCACCGATGGCCTTGTTGACCAGGGCCGCGGCGACCGCGGAGTCCACCCCGCCGGACAGGCCGCAGATGGCGCGCTTGTCGCCGACCTGGGCGCGGATCGCGGCGACCTGCTCCTCGACCACGTTGTGCGTGGTCCAGTCGGGGGCGATGCCGGCGCCGCGGTAGAGGAAGTGCTCGAGCACCTGCTGGCCGTGGTCGGAGTGCAGGACCTCGGGGTGGTACTGGACGCCGTAGAGCTTCTTCTCGTCGTTCTCGAACGCGGCCACCGGCACCAGGTCGGTGGCCGCGGAGACGGAGAAGCCCTCCGGGGCGGCGGTGCAGGTGTCGCCGTGCGACATCCACACCGACTGCTCGGCCGGGGTGCCCTCGAAGAGGGTGGAGCCGGTCTTGCCGACGTGCAGCGGGGTGCGGCCGTACTCACGCGCCCCGGTGTTGTCGACGGTGCCGCCGAGGGTGATCGCCATCAACTGGAAGCCGTAGCACATGCCGAAGACCGGGACGCCCGCCTCGAAGAGGGCGCGGTCCAGCCGCGGGGCGTGCTCGGCGTACACGGACGAGGGGCCGCCGGACAGGATGATCGCCGCGGGCCGCTTGGCCAGCATCTCCTCGACCGGCATCGTGCTCGGCACGATCTCGCTGTAGACCCGGGCCTCCCGGACGCGGCGGGCGATGAGCTGGGCGTACTGCGCCCCGAAGTCAACGACGAGGACGGTGTCGGGGGCGGCTGGGGTCGCTGATGCCACGGTGGGCCTTCCGGCGGTGTCGAACGTGGGGTCCCTGCCGATTCTACCGGGGCCCGCGGCTTTACTTCCCCGCCCCGAGGGCGCACACTGTGCCGCATGCTCCACGGCACGCGCTTCGCGTTTACCTATGGCACCGGCTGGTCCGGCTGCCATGGTCGTGCTGTCTGAGCGAGGAAACGCATCCAGACGTCACCAGGCGCCCCGGGCCACACGGCCCGGGGCGCCTGGCGTTTCCCGTCCCGGGCGGCCCGGGGGCCCGGCCCCCGAGGAGGAACCCCATGAGCAGCACCCCCGCGGCACCGCGGACCACCGACCCCGGCGCCGTCGTCGCGGACGCCCGCGAGCGCATCGACGACCTCGACGCGAGGATCATCGCGCTGGTGCGGGAACGGATGGCCGTCTCGGCGGGCATCCAGCGCGCCCGCATCGAGTCCGGCGGCCGCCGCGTGCACCTCTCCCGCGAGATGGACATCCTCCGCCGCTACAGCGAGCAGTTGGGCAGGCCCGGCACGGCACTCGCCATGACCCTGCTGGAGCTGTGCCGCGGCCGGGTCTGAGACCCCCGTGGCACCGGCCGTATGACCCGTTCGGGGGGCATCACCCGTACGGCACGTGACCGCCTACGGACGCCTTCGTTGAATCCGGTGTCCGTGCCAGCCAGGCGCGGTGACCCTGGGCCAGGGAAGCAAGGACGTCGAAGACCACGCGTGGACACCGCTCAGACGCAGCTGGGCGGGGTGCCACCGGAGCGATGAGGCGCGCCCGCGCGAGTGGAAGCAATGCGGTCGCGCCGTGGGACCTCGCTCCGGTGATAGTGACCGGACGGCAGGGGACAGCAGCCCGGTCACGACTCAAAGTGGCGGTCGGTTCCGGGGACGCCCGGGACCGGCCGCTCTGCGAGGAACACACTACTCATTTCGCGGCACTTGAGCAGGTATCCGACCCTCGATCGAGTGAGTCGGGCCGCACATGGCGCTCTCCGCGCGGTCCGGTGCCCGGTCGGAACACGCCCGGAACACGGCCGGGAGGGCCGCGTCCCGAGCGGGTGCGGCCCCCACGGCGTCCGGGCGTCCGGCGGCGTCAGCTCTTGGGCGGCACCGGCGGGACGGGGAGCACCGGCAGCCGCAGCGCGCCGAAGGCGTCCCCGGGGACGACCGGGCTCCGGGGCTCGACCGCGGCGACGCGCCGGTAGGCCTCGCCCTGGGCCGGGCGCGGGTCGGCGTCGCCCTTGTTGGGCCACAGCGACATGGCGCGTTCGGCCTGCGCGGTGATGGTGAGCGACGGGTTGACCCCCAGGTTGGCGGAGACCGCGGCGCCGTCCACCACATGGATGCCCGGGTGTCCGAAGAGCCGGTGGTACGGGTCGATCACGCCGTGCTCGGCGTCCTCGCCGATCGCGCAGCCGCCCAGGAAGTGCGCGGTGAGCGGGGTGCCCATCAACTCGCCCACGTTGCTGCCTGCGAAGCCGTTGATCTCCTCCGCGAGCAGGCGCGCGGCCTCGGCGCCCTCCGGGATGAAGGAGGGGTTGGGCGCGCCGTGCCCCTGCCGGGCCGTGAGCAGTCCCTTCCCCAAACCCTTGGGCTTGCGGTAGGTGGTGAGCGAGTTGTCCAGGGACTGCATGACCAGGCCGATGATGGTGCGCTCGGACCAGCGGCGGTTGGACAGCGACCGCATCAGCAGCACCGGGTGGCGCGCGCAGTGCGCCAGGTAGGCGAGCCCGCGCGGCAGCCGGGTGCCGTGCGGGACCTGGAGGATGGACAGGCCGCCCATCGAGTTGGAGCCCTTGCCGTAACGGACCGGCTCGATGTGGGTGTTCGCGTCGGGGTGGATCGAGGACGTGATGGCCACCCCGCGCGTGAAGTCCACCCGCGGCTCGCCGGTGCGCCTGCGGTAGCGGCGGCTGTCGGTCTGCGCGCCCACCAGCGCCTCGGAGTTGGTGCGGGTCAGCTCGCCGAGCCGGGCGGACAGGCCCGGCAGCCGGCCCGCGTCGCGCATGCGGTGCAGCAGCGTCTGGGTGCCGTACGTCCCGGCGGCGACGACCACGTGCCCGGCGCGCAGCACGCGCGGCTTCGCCTTGCGGCGGCCGTCGGTGGGGACGACGGTGACGTCGTAGCCGCCCTCGGGGTTCTCCGACAGGGCGGTGACGGTGGTCATCGCGTGGATCTCGGCGCCCGCCTTCTCGGCGAGGTGGAGGTAGTTCTCGTTGAGGGTGTTCTTGGCGCCGTGGCGGCAGCCGGTCATGCACTCCCCGCACTCCGTGCAGGCCCGCCGGGACGGGCCGGTGCCGCCGAAGTACGGGTCGGGGACCTCGCCGCCCGGAGCGGCCTTAGCGTCGCCCGCGGCGTCCCGGCCGTCGCCGAAGAAGACGCCGACCGGGGCCATGTGGAAGGAGTCGCCGACGCCCATCCGCTCGGCGGTCGCCTTGAGGTGGACGTCCGAGGGGGTCATGGTCGGGTTGAGGCGGACGCCGAGCATGCGCTTGGCCTGGTCGTAGTAGGGGGCCAACTCCTCCTGCCAGTCGGTGATGTGGCCCCACTGGCGGTCCTCGAAGAAGGCCTTCGGCGGCACGTACAGGGTGTTGGCGTAGTTCAGCGAACCGCCGCCGACCCCCGCGCCGGCCAGGATCATGACGTTGTCGAGCAGGTGGATGCGCTGGATCCCGTACAGGCCGAGCGCCGGGGCCCACAGGTAGTCCCTGATGTGCCAGGAGTTCTTCGGCAGCGACTCGCGGGTCCAGCGGCGGCCCGCCTCCAGGACGCCGACCGTGTAGCCCTTCTCGGTCAGGCGCAGTGCGGAGACGGAGCCGCCGAAGCCGGACCCGATCACGATCACGTCGTAGTCGTAGGACATCCGCTCCCCCTGCATCAACGCAGCCTCAGCGCCTTCATCACGCGGAGGCTGCGGCTCATGAGGGCCGCGTACGCCGAGTCGTCCATGCCCAGCGACGGGGCCATCGGCAGCAGCCGCTGCGTCGCCACGGTCTGCGCCTCGGTGTACTTGAGGATGCCCTCCGAGCCGTGCCTGCGCCCGAGCCCCGAGTCCTTCATGCCGCCCATCGGGGACTGCACGCTGCCGTACGCCGGCGCGTAGCCCTCGTTGACGTTGACGGTGCCGCTGCGCAGGCGCGCGGCGACGCGGGCGCCGCGACGGGTGTCCTTGGTCCAGACGCTGGAATTGAGGCCGTACGGCGTCGCGTTGGCGCGTTCGACCGCCTCGTCCTCGTCGGTGAAGCGGTACACGGACACCACCGGGCCGAAGGTCTCCTCCGCGCACACGGCCATCGGCGGCTCGACGCCGTCCAGGACGGTCGGCTCGAAGAAGTACGGGCCGACGTCGGGCCGGGCCCGGCCGCCGGTGAGGACGGTGGCGCCCTTGGCGACGGCCTCCTCCACGTGCCGGGTCACGGTCTCCAGTTGGCGCTCGCCGGCCAGCGAGCCCATCCCGGCGCCGTAGGCGAGGCCGGTGCCCAGCTTGAGGGCCCGGGTGCGCGCGGTGAAGCGCTCCAGGAAGGCGTCGGCGACCGAGGCGTGGACGAAGAGCCGCTCGATGGAGATGCACAGCTGGCCCGCCGAGGAGAAGCACGCGCGGACCGCGCCCTCGGCGGCCTTGTCGAGGTCGGCGTCCTCCAGCACCAGCAGGGCGTTCTTGCCGCCGAGTTCGAGGGAGGCGCCGATCAGGCGGGCCGCGGCCCGGGTCGCCACGTCCCGGCCGGTACGGGTGGACCCGGTGAAGGAGACGTAGTCGGCGTGCTCCACGACGGCCGGCCCGACGACCGGGCCCTCACCGATGACGACCTGCCAGACATCGGCGGGCAGCCCGGCCTCGATCAGCTGCTCGCGCGCCCACAGGGCGGTCAGCGCGGTCTCGGTGTCCGGCTTCATCACCACGGCGTTGCCGGCGACGAAGGCGGGCAGCGCGTCGCCGACGGAGAGTTCGAGGGGGTAGTTCCACGGCGCGATCTGGCCGACGACGCCCCGCGGGTGCCGCAGCTCCCGCACCTTGGTGAGGGTCGGGATGGCGCCGGTGTGCCGCTTGGGCCTCAGGTACGACGGGGCCTTGACGCCGTAGTGCCGGGCGGCGACGGCGACCGCCAGCACCTCCTCGTGCGCGTGCAGCCGCGCCTTGCCGGTCTCCAGCTGGATCAGGTCCAGCACCTCGGACTGACGGGCCAGCACGAGGTCGTGGAAGCGGAGCAGCACCGCGGCGCGACTGCGCACCGGCGTGGCCGCCCAGGCCTTCTGCGCCTCCCGCGCCCTCTCGTAGGCCGCCGCCACGTCTTCCGGGGTCGACTCCGGGAGCTCCGCCAGCTTCTCGCCGGTCAGCGGCGTGTGGTTCACGGTCCGGCCGCTGCCGGCGACACCCCGCGTGAGCCGCGCCACGAGGTCCGGGGTCACCACGTCCGCCGCGGTCCTGGTGCCGGAGGGGGCGACCGGATTGCCGTTACCGGCAGTAGGAGAGTCCGTCATGGCGGGAGCGTACGACGGGGTGGCACCGCGTGCATACCCGTCAGTAGCCGGTTTTCACAATTACGCCAGCAAAAGCTGGCAGGAACGCCGCGACCCGTGCCCCGCCCGCCCCGCGCGGGCGCTCACCCGGCGCGGAAGGCGGCGCGGGCGGTGTCGAAGTAGTCACGGCCCCGCTCGGCCTGCTGGAGCGGCGAGGAGACCCACAGGTCGTACTGGCGGCCGCCCTCCTCCCAGCACAGGTCGAAGGTGCGGCGCGGCACGCCGGGCGTGAAGCCGTCCCAGGTGAACTGCCACAGCGCGGCCGGGTGCCCGTTCTGCGTGGTCGGGGTGACGAAGCCGTCCCGGTAACCCTGGTAGGCGTCCGCGCCGGCGGCGTCCTGGGCCCGCATGACCGCCTCGGGCCCGCGGGGGTCGGGGCGCTGGGCGCGGATGCCGACGCGGAACTCCTTGCCGGCGGAGTAGTAGAAGATGCGCGGCGGTTCGAGGGAGCGCCGGAAGCCCTCCGGCAGGGCGAGCGAGAAGCCCG
This sequence comes from Actinacidiphila glaucinigra, assembly GCF_900188405.1. Classification (GTDB taxonomy): domain Bacteria; phylum Actinomycetota; class Actinomycetes; order Streptomycetales; family Streptomycetaceae; genus Actinacidiphila; species Actinacidiphila glaucinigra. Next base: position 502,708 of record NZ_FZOF01000006.1, read on the forward strand.
CGGGGTCGTCGACGGTGCGGAAGCCCGCGGGGAGCGCCGGGGTGGCCGACGCGGGGTCCGCCGGAGCGGACGCGGCGGACGGGGAGGTCCGCGCGGGTGCGCCGCTCGTGACGGTGGTCCGGTCCGGTGCGGCGCCGCCCGTCGAACCCCCGTCCGGCAGCAGGGAGGCCGCCGCGACGCCGGCCCCCGCCAGCACCGCCACGGCCAGCACGGCCGCCAGCGGGCCCCGCCTGCGCCGGGCCCGGGGAAGCGGCGCGTCCTGGCGCTCCGTCTCCGTGCCGGGCACGGGCGCGGGCACCGCGGTGGGCGGCACGCCCGTCTCCGCGTACGCGGCGAGCAGTTCCTCCGTCTCCCGCGCGGTCGGCCGCCGCTCGGGCTCGCGCCGCAACAGGGCCTCGACGACCGGCAGCAGCGGCCCGGTCCGCTCCGGCGGCCGGATCTCCTCGAACACGACGGCGTGCAGCACCTCCCCCAGGGAGTCCCGGCGGAACGGGGACCGCCCGACGACCGCCGCGCACAGCAGCACGCCCACCGACCACAGGTCGGAGGCGGGCCCCGCGGCCTGCCCGGACATGCGCTCGGGGGCGGTGTACTCGGGCGAGCCCACGAAGTCCCCGGCCTCGGTCAGCGTGGTCGCGCCGGTCACCCGCGCGATGCCGAAGTCGGTCAGCACGATCCGCCCGGTGCCGTGCTCGACGAGGACGTTGCCGGGCTTGATGTCCCGGTGCAGCACGCCGCGTTCGTGCGCGGCCCGCAACGCACCGGTGACGGCGGCGCCGATCCGGGCGGCCTCGCGCGGGGGCAGCGGGCCGTCCTGGGCGAGGACGTCGGCGAGCGAGCGGCCGTCGACGAGCTCCATGACGATCCAGGGGGAGCCGTCCTGCTCGACCACGTCGAAGAGGACGATCACATGGGGGTGGCGTATCCGGGCGACCGTGCGCGCCTCCCGCAGGGCGCGGTCCTCGTCGCCCTCGGCGTGCAGCTCCTTGACCGCCACCCGGCGGCCGAGCAGTTCGTCGTCGGCCCGCCACACCGTGCCCATGCCGCCGCGCCCGAGCCGCCCCGTGATCCGGTACCGCCCGGCGACCAGCCGCCCCCCGTCGCCCCTCATGGGGCCATGATGCCTCACCGCCGGTCACCCGGCCGGTTCCGGCCGCCAGGTCTGCAGGGCCACCTGGAACCGGGCGGAGGAGGCCGCCCAGTCGCCGGCCGGCGCGCCCATGCAGAGGACGTACTCACGGCCGTCGGCCGTCCCGTATGCCTGGTCGACGGCACGGCGCGGGTCCGGGTGCTCCTTGGAGTCGGTCCAGGTGAACTCCCACAGGCATCCGTCGCCGCCCCGGAAGGTGTTCTGGTGCAGCCGCACCCGGGTGTAGTCGGGGAGCGCTCGCACGCTCTTCTCCAGCTGGAGCAGGTGCATGTGCGGGTTGACGCCAGGCGCGGCGCGGCCGACGCCGACACGCAGCCGGTGGGCGCCGCCGTCGGGCGTGTAGTCGATCTGGTTGCCGTCCAGTTGGCGTTGCCGGCCGCGCGGCACGGCGAGGCTGAAGCCCGCCGGGTCGTGGACGCGCACGTAGCCGGCCGGGACCCCGGTGCCGTCGCCGGTGCTGTTGCCGCGCCCTTCGACCACCGCGAGGACGCCTCAGGTGCCGCCAGCAGCGCCCCGGGACCGTGCGGTTCCGGTCCGGGCGCCGTGCTCAGGTGGTGCGGTAGGTCTCCGCGGCCTTCTCGAAGTACCGCTTGACGTCGGCGCGCCTGCCGTCCGGCCCGACGACCAGGACGACGTGGTACCTGCCGTCGCGGATCATCACCAGGTTGCGCGCGAACAGCTGCCGCCCTGAGGCGTCGCTCCAGCTGAACTCGCCTTCCGCGGCGGAGATCCCGCCCATGTCGAGGCGCCGCAGCCCGGAGGCCGAGGACCAGCCGGAGGCGCGGAAGCCCGCCAGCTCCGGCTCGTCGTTCTGGTAGACGATCGGGTCGCTGCCCTTGTCGGCGACGGTGTCGCGGCCGGGCACGACCAGCAGCTGGTAGTCGCCGCCGGTGTAGCGGACCTGCCCGTCGGCGTTCCTGCCCGTGCGCTGCCAGCCGTTGGGGACGGCGAGGCGGAAGCCCTCCGGATCGGTGCGCAACCGGAAGTCGCCGCCGAGGCCGGTGGCGGCGCCGTCGTCCGCGGGGGTGGACCGCGTGGGCGGCGGGGCGCTCGTGGCGGGGGCCGAACTCCGCGGGGCCTTGGTGGCCGGCGACCCGGTGTTCCGCGGCTTCGTCGACTGCGGCCGGTCGTCACCGCCGGGCACTTGCGCGGGCAGGGTCCGCGTGGCGCCCGCCGCGCCCTCGTCGTCCCCCGTCCCGCCGCGCGGCATGAAGAGCACCGCGTAGAGCACGGCGGCGACCATCAGCAGCAGCACCAGCCCGACCAGGGTGACCCCGAGGCTGCGCGGCCCGCGCGCGGACCGCTGCGTGCGCTCCTTGGTGCGCTTGTGCCGCCCGTGCGCGGAAGGGGCGGGCACGGGGTCGGCGGCAGCGGCCTTGCGGCGGCGCACCAGTTCGCCCCGGCGCCGTACGACGGGGAGCTTGTGCGGGTCGTCGGCGGGCACGGGCACCGTGCTCAGCCCCAGGTCCGGCTCCGGCGCGGACCGGACGAGCGAGCGCAGCCAGCCGCGCAGTTCCTCCGCGTCGGGCCGCTCCTCGGGGTCCTGGCGGAGCAGGGACTCCACGACGGGCCGCAGCGGGCCGCACTCCTCGGCGTACGCGGGCGGTTCGGCTATGACCAGCTGGACCAGTTCCGCGGTGTTCTCCTCCGGGAACGGCGGATGCCCCTGGACGCTGCGGAAGAGCAGCGAGCCCAGCGCCCACAGGTCGGCGGCCGGACCGACGGGCGGGGCGAGCTGCCAGTTCTCGTGGACCGCGGTGGCCTGCTCCGGGGCCCACCGCTCGGTGACCGGGCCGATCACGGTGAGCCGGGCCTGCCGGGCGCGTTCCAGCTCCAGCGCGGAGTGCGGGCCCTCCCAGCCGCCGCCGGGCGCCTCGCCGCCCCCCGCCATGGCGGGCACCGGCACCGGGTTGTACCCGCACAGCGCCTCCTGGGCGGCGCCCACGGCCAGGCCGGAGAGCATCGCCCGGCCGTCGTCGCAGACCAGTACGGTGCCCCCGGTGACGTTGCGGTGGACCCAGCCGTGCGCGTGCAGCACGCGCAGCGCGGTCAGCACGTCGGAGGCCACCTCGGCGGCGCGGTACGGGCTGAGCCGCTTGTCGGCGAGGACCGCGGCCAGCGGGCGGGCGGCGACCAGTTCGCTCACTATCCACACGCTGCCGTCCTCGACGAAGATGTCGAAGACCTGCACCAGCCGGGGGTGGTCGGGTATCGCGGCCGCGGCCCGCGCCGCCTCGAGGGCCCGGTGGGCGGTGTCCCCGCCGTCCCCTTGGTGCGGCCCGGGCTCGGCGCTGACGACCTCGGGCAGCAGTACCTGGCGTATCAGCACCTCCTGGTTGCTGAACGTGTCCCAGGCCCGGGTCTCCACCAGTTCGAACTCGTCGGCGGGCGGCCGCGGCAGGCGGTAGCGGTCGGCCAGTACGCGTCCCGCGTAGTCGTCCACGACGCCTCCCCAAAGCGTCAGATCCGATCCGTTGTGGATGCGGACAGTCCGCAATGACTCACGATACGTCCCCGAGCGGCGTCACTTGGCCGGTTTGAAGGTGTTGAAGAGCGCATCGCGCATCTCCGTGGTCTTCTTGCTGTTCCACTCGGCGTCCGGCGCGAAGAAGAGGATGGCGTAGCCGTGCCCGTCGTCCACGACGAAGCCCCGGTTGACGGCGCGCATCTTGGTGCCGCCGGACATGTAGGTGAACGTCCAGTCCGCGGCGGTGCGGTAGCCGCGGTAGTCCACGTCCTTTATGTCCACCTTCTGGTAACCGGGGAACCTGCCCGCCGCGCCGGCCTCGTTCTGGCGCCAGGCGTCCGCCGCGCTCTTGCCGGGGGTGTGGGTCCAGTCGACCTGTACCCGGGGGCTGCGGCGGGCGTTGAAGACCCAGCCGTTGCCGGCCCGCTCCTTGTTCGCCGCCCAGCCGCTCGGCAGCGCTATCGAGAAGCCCTCGGAGTCGGTGTAGGTCGTCCAGCCGGCCGGGACGGCGGTGGAGCCGTCCTTCCCGCCGCCGGAGCCGCCGCCGGAGGATCCGGAGGAGGAACTGCCCGACCCCTTGCCGGAGTCGTCGTCCTTCCCCTTGCCGGAGTCGTCGCCGCCCTTGTCGTCGCCGCCCTCGCTGCCCTTGCCCTTGTCGTCGCCGCCCTTGCCGTCCTGGACGCCGTCGTCACCGGACTTGGCGCTCGCCGGGGCGGACGGACTGGCGGGCTGGCGCGCGCCCGGGTCGTCGTCGCCCTGGCCGGCCCAGATGCCGATGCCGGTCCCGAGCAGCACGAGGACGACCACGATCGCCGCGAAGAGCACCGCGCGGCGGCGTCGCTCGTCCATCGACGCCAGGAGCGGCAGCCGGGGCGCGGTGGCCGGGGCGGCGGCGGGCACCGGTACCGGCGCGACCGGTGCGGACGCGGTCGCCGGGGTGGCCTCGGGCTCCGGCTTCGCCTTGGCGGCCCGCAGCGCCGCCTGGTCGGCCGCGGCGGCCCGGGTGGCCGGGGGCGCGTCGGTGGGCGTCGGCTGCGGGTCGGAGGGCGGCAGCGGCATGGTCCGCGTGGCCTCCGCGACCGGGACGTCCGGCGCGTGGGCGACACCCTTGAGCAGCGGGCGCACGCCCGCGTCGTCGAGCCGCAGCTCCGGGTCCTTGTTGAGCAGCCCGTGGATCGCGTCGGCGAGCGGGCCCGCGTTGCGCGGGGTCTGCAGCGACTCGGTCATGACCGCGGTGAGCGTGGCGATGGCCGAGCCCTTGTCGTACGGCGGCCGGCCCTCGACCGAGGCGTACAGCAGCGCGCCCAGCGACCACAGGTCGGCCGGCGGGCCCGGCTTCTGGCCGCGCGCCCGCTCCGGCGAGATGTACGAGGGAGCGCCGACCAGCATGCCGGTGGAGGTGACGGACGGGTCGCCGTCGATCTGGGCGATGCCGAAGTCGCTGAGCACGACGCGGCCGTCGTCGGCGATCAGGACGTTGGACGGCTTCACGTCACGGTGGAGGATGCCCTCCTTGTGGGCGGCCCGCAGGACGTCCAGCACGGTCAGCCCCACCTCGGCGGCGCGCTTGGGCGTGAGCGGCCCGTCCTCGCGGATCGCGTCCGACAGCGAGCGGCCCTCGACCAGCTCCATCACGATCCAGGGCCGGTCGTCCTCCTCGACGACGTCGAAGACGGTCACCGCGCCGGTGTTGCGGATCCGGGCGGTCGCCTTGGCCTCGCGCAGGGTGCGGGTGATCAGGCGGCGCTTCTCGTCCTCGTCGATGTTGTGCGGGAAGCGCAGCTCCTTCACGGCGACCGTACGGCCGAGCGTCTCGTCGACGGCCCGCCAGACGGTGCCCATGCCGCCCTTGCCGAGGACGGCGCCGAGTCGGTACCGGTCGGCGATGAGACGCTGGTCGGTGTCGTGCGCCTGGCCCATGAATTCCCTCTGCAGTCGCTGAAGATGAAGCTCCCTCATCGCCTGCATGCGGCGACCGCGGGATGGAGACCTCCATCATCCCTGACTCGGGGCCGTGGTCCCACCCCGGCCCCGCCGTGTGCTAGTCGTGAACGACGAGTCCGGCCACCGCGTTGTCGAAGACCGGCCGGAAATCGCCCCATTGGGCTGTCGGCGCGGAGAGGTAGACGGCGAACTCGCGTCCACCGGGCTCCCCGAAGCCGAGGTCGATGGCCCGGAATTCGCGGGCCTTGCCCTGGAAGGCGAACTCCCATATGGCGGCCGGGCGATCACGCCAGCGGGTGCTCTGCATCCGCAGCCGCTCGTACCCGTCCAGCTTGGGGATGGTCTGCTGCTCCTCCTCCTCGAAGTGCTCCAGGGGGTCGCTCGCCGCGTAGTCCAGCGTGCCGATCCGCAGGCCGGCCAGTTCACTCGGATCGACGTAGATGACCTGATCGCCCTGCACCTGACGGGTCCACCCGTCGGGCACCGGGACGGAGAAGCCGTACTCGGGCTCCTCGGCCAGGTGGTAGCCGGCCGGCACGGGCGAGGGGCCCGGAGCCGACGGGGACGGTGAGGGCGACGGGGAGGACGGGGAGGACGGCGGCGAGGACGTCGCCGAGTGGCTCGGCCCGGCCCCGTCGCCCTGGGTGCCGGTGGAGCCGCCGAAGTGCTGGGCGGCGTAGAACCCGCCGCCGGCGAGGGCGACGGCCAGCGCCACGGCGACCACCGCACGTACGCCGGTGCGACGCCGGCGCCCGGGGGCCGCCGGCGGGGCCGCGATCCCCGACGGGACCGTGGGCGCGTGCGGCGGCTCGGGCTGCGGGGCGGGTGTCCGGGGCCGGACGACGGCGGTCGGCGCGGTGTGCGACACGGTGAGGCTGTCGCGGGGGACGCTCTCGGTCGCGGTCTCGGCGACACCGGCCCGCAGCAACCGCTCTGCCTCCTCCGCCGACAGACGCCCCTCCGGCTCCCGCACCAGCAACCCCGCGATCACCGGCCCCAACGCCCCCGCACGACCCGCCACCGGCACCTCGTCCGTCGCGATCGCATACGCCGTCTCGATCGCCGTGTCCCGACGAAACGGCGAACGCCCCTCCACCGCCTGGAACAACGTCGCCCCCAACGCCCACAGATCCGCCCCCGGCCCCGGCACACCACCGGTCAACCGCTCCGGAGCCAGAAAGTCGATCGACCCGATCAACTCACCCGTCCGCGTCAACGTCGACGTCCCCGAAGCCTGCGCGATCCCGAAATCCGTCAGCACCACCCGACCCGACTCCGACAACAGCACATTGCCCGGCTTCACATCCCGGTGCAGCACCCCCGCCGCGTGCGCCGCCCGCAACGCCGCCACCATCGCCCGC
>NZ_FZOF01000019.1 GCF_900188405.1 Actinacidiphila glaucinigra
CGATACGGAGGGGGCGGGGGAGTTGGGGGCACCCCCGGCCGAAGGCTGGGGGAGGGTGGGCGTTCTGGACGCTGACGTGTATTTGTTGTGCGGCATCCGGGGCCCGACCTGGACCGCCCGCCATGCACATAAATATGCGGTACAGAATGCCCAGCCCCGGAGGCCCCGACCCCGGCCCACCACGCACGCGCGAGGCCCGCACCAACCGTCCGGGGCAATCGGGAGGGAGGGCGGGAGAACCGCCCGCCGCAGGCGCAAACGACCCGCACACAACAACCGGCCGCAAGGGGCACCCCCGACCGCGAGCGCAGCGCAGCACCCCTCACTGGGCCTGAAGCACAAGCACCGCGAGATCATCATCCGGCGGCGCCACGTCGTACTCGTGCACCGCCCGCCGGATCCGCTCCGCCACCCCCGCCGCCCCCAGCCCGGCGCAAGCCGCCAGCACGGCCGCGAGCCCGTCGTCGTCGTCGAACTGGCGGCTCCCGTTGCGCCGCTCCGTCACCCCGTCCGTGACGCACAGCAACGTGTCCCCGGGGGCCAGCCGGAACGATTCGCTGCGGTACCGCGCGTCGTCCGTGATCCCCAGCAGTATCTGCGGCACCGCGGCGGGCCGTACCGCGCCGTCCCCTGTGAGCAGGAGCGGAAGGGGGTGCCCGGCACTGGCCAAGGTGCACAGGGCGCCGCCCGGCGCCCCCTCCCCCGCCCCCTCCGGCACGATCTCTCCGTACAGCAGGGACAGGAACCGCGGTCCCGTGTCCCATCCCGGCCCGAGCGCGTCACCGAGCGTGGCCGCCGCGGCCTCGTCCGCGAGGGCGCGGTTGAGCCGGTCGAGGACCTCCGTGACGCCGTACCCCTCGCGCGCGAGGAGCCGCATGACGGGCCGGGCGAGGCCGGTGACCGCGGCGGCCTCGGGGCCATTGCCCTGGACGTCGCCGAGGGCGAAGCACCAGCGGCCGCCGCCCGCGGGAAAGAGGTCGTAGAAGTCGCCGCCGACGACATCGGCACGCGTGGGCTCGTAGACGACGGCCGTGTCGACGCCCGGCACCGCGCCGAGCCCCGCGGGCAGCAGGCCGCGCTGCAGGACCCGGCTGATCATGGCCTGGCGCGTGTACTGGCGGGCCGTGCCCACCGCCAGGGCGACGCGGCGCGCGAAGTCCTCGATGAGGCCGATGACCTCGTCGGGGAAGCGCATCAGCCCGGTGCGCCCGAGCAGCAGCGTGCCGTGCCAGCGGCCGCCGGTGACCAGGGGGCAGGCGAGCGCCGCGCCGACCGCGTCCGCGCCCTCGGCGGTGGCGGGCCACGGCCAGGGCACGGCGCCGGCGCGGGAGGCGGGCGGCGGCGGTTCCTTCTCCAGCACCATGCGCAGCCCGTCGATGCGGCTCTCCGAGGCGTGCCAGACGCGCGCGAGGCGCGGCTCGCTGCCCTCGGGACCGTCCCCGGAGAGCCAGACGGCGCACCAGTCGGCGAGGCGGGGCACGAGCAGCTGCCCGGCGAGCGAGGCGACCATGTCCTCGTCGAGCTGCCCGGCGAGCAGGTCGGAGGCCTCGGCGAGGAAGGAGAGCGAGCCGCGGTTGATCCACTCGCTGTCGTGCCGCCGCGGCAGGCGGTGCGCCGTCGGCGCGAGGATCTCGGTGGCGCGCAGCCCGCGCAGCAGGGCGCGGTCGGCCTCGGGGGCCGGCGGCAGCGTCCCCGCGGGCTCGCGGTCGGCGGCCAGCCGGCACCAGATGGTCTTGAGTTCGCGCCGGTAGGTGATGCCCCACTCCTCGGAGAGCGCGGAGACCAGCTGCAGTCCGCGCCCTCCGTCGCGGCCCTCGCGGGCGAGTTCGGCCCGGTCGCGGACGACCCGGGCCGGGTGGTGGTCGGAGACCTCGACGACGAGTCCGCCCTCCTCGCGTCCGCCGGGCGCCGTGCTCTCCAGCCGGCAGAGCAGCTCGACGGTGGTGCCGGCGTGGATGACGGCGTTCGTGACGAGTTCGCTCACGAGCAGCACCGCGTCGTCCACGAGGTCGTCACCGATGCTCTCGGCCGGCCAGGGCTCCTCGGTGGTCCACTCGGCCAGCGCGGCACGGACGAACTTCCTTGCCGCGGAGGCCGCCAGCTGGTTGCCGGGCAGGCTGGTACGGGAAACGAACTCCCGTGGCATGGAATCTGGCCCCACTGTGCGGCTCCCGAGCAGATCCGGCATTGCGCCCTTAACGGCACGACCAGCGTGACAGACTGAGCGCGCTCATAAGCGCCGAGTCACCGAAGAAGGCCGTCATGGCTCTTAAATCGGCTGTTCCCGCCCCGAAAACCGCGACTCCCGGGCGTCCGCGTGTCGCCGACCCGCCTGCGGACGGCGAGTGGATACGCGCGGCGGAACTGCGGCCGCTGCTGACGGCGATGCGCTCCCTGTGCGACGGCGACTTCCGGGTGCGGCTGGGCGACGGGACGGAGGGGGTGCTGGCCGAACTCGCCGGAACGTTCAACCGGATCGTCGCCCGCGAGCAGCACTTCTCCGCCGAACTCGGCCGGGTCAAGCGGGAGGTCGTACGCCGGGGCAGGCTGGACGAGCGGCTCGCGGAGAGCCCGGGCCAGGGCTCCTGGGCGATGAGCGTGCAGGCGGCGAACTCCCTGATCGACGCGCTCGTCATCCCGGCGGCGAACGCCACCCGTGTGCTGGACGCCGTGGCGGACGGGGACTTGACCCAGCGGGTGGACCTGCACGACGGCAGCCGGCCGCTGCGCGGGGACCTGCGCCGGCTCGGCCGGGCGGTCAACCGCATGGTGGACCAGCTCTCGCTGTTCACCGGCGAGGTGACCCGGGTGGCCCGCGAGGTCGGCACCGAAGGCCGGCTCGGCGGCCGCGCCAAGGTGCGTGGCCTGTCCGGCAGTTGGCGGGACGTGACCGAGGCGGTCAACACGATGGCGGCCCGGCTGACCGCCCAGGTCCGCGACATCGCGCTGGTGACCACGGCCGTGGCGCGGGGCGACCTGACCCGCGAGGTGACGGTCGAGGCGACCGGTGAGCTGCTGGAGCTCAAGCTCACCGTCAACACGATGGTGGACCAGCTCTCGGCCTTCGCGGACGAGGTGACCCGGGTGGCCCGCGAGGTCGGCACCGAGGGCCAGCTGGGCGGCCGCGCCCAGGTCCGCGGCGTCTTCGGGGTCTGGAAGGACCTCACCGACAACGTCAACTTCATGGCGTCCAACCTCACCTCACAGGTCCGCAACATCGCCCAGGTGACGACGGCGGTCGCCAACGGCGACCTCTCGCAGAAGATCACGGTCGACGCGCAGGGCGAGATCCTGCAGCTGAAGTCGACGATCAACACGATGGTCGGCCAGCTCTCGGCCTTCGCGGACGAGGTGACCCGGGTCGCGCGCGAGGTCGGCACCGAGGGCCAACTGGGCGGCCGCGCCCAGGTCCGCGGCGTCTCCGGGGTCTGGAAGGACCTCACCGACAACGTCAACTTCATGGCCGACAACCTGACCTCACAGGTCAGGAACATCGCCCAGGTCGCCACCGCCGTCGCCCAGGGCGACCTCGGCAAGACCATCACCGTGGAGGCCAAGGGCGAGATCCTGGAGCTCAAGTCGACCATCAACACGATGGTGGACCAGCTCTCGGCCTTCGCGGACGAGGTGACCCGGGTCGCGCGCGAGGTCGGCACCGAGGGCAACCTCGGCGGTCAGGCCCAGGTCCGCGGCGTGTCCGGGGTCTGGAAGGACCTCACCGACAACGTCAACTTCATGGCGTCCAACCTCACCTCACAGGTCCGCAACATCGCCCAGGTGACGACCTCGGTGGCGAACGGCGACCTGTCGAAGAAGATCACGGTCGACGCCCGCGGCGAGATCCTGGAGCTCAAGGACACCATCAACACGATGGTCGACCAGCTCCGCGGCTTCGCGGACGAGGTGACCCGGGTGGCCCGCGAGGTCGGCACCGAGGGCCGGCTCGGCGGCCGCGCTCAGGTCCGCGGCGTCTCCGGCGTCTGGAAGGACCTCACCGACAACGTCAACTTCATGGCCGACAACCTGACCTCACAGGTCAGGAACATCGCCCAGGTCGCCACCGCCGTCGCCCAGGGCGACCTGTCGAAGAAGATCGACGTCGACGCGCGCGGCGAGATCCTGGAGCTGAAGACGACCATCAACACGATGGTCGACACGCTGTCGTCCTTCTCCTCCGAGGTGACCCGGGTCGCCCGTGAGGTCGGCAGCGAGGGCCAGCTGGGCGGTCAGGCCCGGGTGGAGGGCGTGTACGGCACGTGGAAGCGGCTGACGACGGGCGTGAACGAGCTGGCGTCCAACCTCACCACCCAGGTGCGGGCCATCGCCGAGGTGGCCTCCGCCGTCGCCCAGGGCGACATGTCGCGCAGCATCGCCGTCGAGGCGCAGGGCGAGGTCGCCGAGCTGAAGAACAACGTCAACCTGATGGTGGCCAACCTGCGCGAGACCACCCGCGCCAAGGACTGGCTGGAGTCCAACCTGGCCCGTCTGGCCGGCCTGATGCAGGGGCACCGCGACCTGATGGAGGTCGCGGACCTCATCCTGCGCGAACTGACCCCGCTGGTGAACGCCCAGTACGGGGCGTTCTTCCTCGCCGAGACCGACGCCGACCGCAGCGGCACCGCCCAGCCGCGGGCCCCGCGCGGGCTGGCCTTCATCGCGGGGTACGGCTCGGCGCAGGGCGCCACGGTGGACACCCCGGGCATGCCCGGCCACGGGCTGGTGCGGCAGGCGGCGATGGAGAAGAAGCGCATCCTCGTGGAGGAGGCGCCGCCCGACTACATCACGATCACCTCGGGCCTCGGCGAGGCCGCCCCGGCCAGTGTCGTGATCATCCCCATCCTCTTCGAGGACGAGCTGCTCGGCGTCATCGAGCTGGCCTCCTTCTCCCGCTTCTCCGACGTCCACCTGGCCTTCTTCGACCAGTTCGTGAGCACCATCGGCGTGGCGATCAACACGATCATCGCCAACTCCCGCACGGAGTCGCTGCTGTCGGAGTCCCAGCGGCTCGCCCAGCAACTGCAGGAGCGCTCGGACGAACTCCAGCGGCAGCAGGGCGAGCTGCAGCGCTCCAACGCCGAACTGGAGGAGAAGGCGGCCCTGCTGGCCACCTCCTCGCAGTACAAGTCCGAGTTCCTGGCCAACATGTCGCACGAGCTGCGCACCCCGCTCAACTCGCTGCTGATCCTGGCCCGGCTGCTCGCGGACAACCCGGACACCCATTTGTCGGAGCAGGAGGTGCACTTCGCCACCACGATCCACCGCTCCGGCTCGGACCTGCTGCAGCTGATCAACGACATCCTGGACCTCTCCAAGATCGAGGCGGGCCGGATGGACCTCCGCCCCAAGAAGCTGCCGCTGATCAAGCTGCTGGACTATGTGCACGCCACGTTCCGGCCGATCACCCTGGACCGCGGACTCGCCTTCGACGTCGCCGTGGCCGAGGACGTGCCCCGCGAGATGTTCTCGGACGAGCAGCGGCTGCAGCAGGTGCTGCGCAACCTGCTCTCCAACGCGATCAAGTTCACCTCCCAGGGGCGGGTGGAGCTGCGGGTGTCACGCTGCGAGGGCGCCGACGACCTGATCGCCTTCGCCGTGCGGGACACGGGGATAGGCATCCCCGGCGACAAGCTCCCGGTGATCTTCGAGGCCTTCCAGCAGGCCGACGGCACCACGAACCGCAAGTACGGCGGCACCGGGCTGGGCCTGTCCATCAGCCGGGAGATCGCGGGGCTGCTCGGCGGCCGCATCGTCGCCGAGAGCGAGCCCGGCCGGGGCAGCACCTTCACGCTCTACGTCCCGGCGGTGTACGCGGGCCACGGCGCCCCCGGCGAGCCGGAGCCGCAGCACGGCCCCGCGGGCGCCCTCGGCGAGGCCGGGGGATGCCCGGCTCCCGCCGCCGAGACGTACGACACCGGTCCCCGGACGTCGGGCCCGGGCGCGCCGGACGACACGTGGCCCACCTCGAACCGGATCGACGAGTGGCGGGACGGCCGCGCCGGCCGGGTGCTGACCGGCAATCGGGTGCTCATCGTCGACGACGACATCCGCAACGTCTTCGCCCTCACCCACGTCCTGGGCCGCATCGGGATGCCCGTCCTGTACGCGGAGAACGGCCGCGAGGGCATCGAGACCCTGGAGCGGAACCCCGACGTCGCCCTGGTGCTGATGGACATCATGATGCCCGAGATGGACGGCTACGAGACGATCGAGGCCATCCGCCGCACCCCGCGCTTCGCCGCGCTGCCGATCATCGCCCTGACGGCGAAGGCGATGCCGGGCGACCGCGAACGCTCGATCGCCTGCGGCGCCAACGACTACGTGCCCAAACCGGTGGACGTGGACCGCCTGCTGCACGCGGCGCACCTGCTGCTCGACCCCGAGGCGGGGCGGGACGACGGACGGGCCTGTCCGGGCCCCGGCGGCCCGGGCGGCTCCGACGACCCCGCGAGGCCCGCGTCGTGACCACGGGCGCCACCGGCACGGTCGCGGGGAAGGCGGGCATCCTCCTCGTCGACGACATGGAGGACAACCTCGTCGCCCTCGAGGCCATCCTCGGCACCCTCGACCAGCCGCTGGTCCGCGCCCGTTCCGGGGAGGAGGCGATGAAGGCACTGCTGCGCCAGGAGTTCGCGGTGGTGCTGCTCGACGTCCTGATGCCCGGCATGGACGGCTTCGAGACGGCCGCGAACATCAAGCGCCTCGACCAGACCAAGGACATCCCGATCATCTTCCTGACCGGGAACGACCTGGACACCACCTTCGCCTTCCGCGGCTACGCCACCGGCGCGGCGGACTACCTCACCAAGCCCTTCGACCCCTGGGTGCTGCGCGCCAAGGTGACGGTCTTCCTCGAACTGCACCACAAGTCACGCCAGTTGCGGGGACTGCTGGAGCGCGACCGGGACCGGCTGGAGGCGGTCGAGCAGCGCCTCGCGGCCGTCGAGCGGCAACTCGCCGCCGACGGCCGCCCGGACGTCACCGCGCTCGCCCACCGCGTGGCCCGGCTGGAACGCGCGCTGCGCGGCGTGGGCCTGCCGGGCCCCCGGACGGGCGACTGAGGCGCCCGGCCCGCTCAGTCCTCCCGCGTACCGGCGTACATGTCGTCGATCAGTTCCTTGAACTCCCGCTCCACGACCGGCCGCTTGAGCTTCAGGCTCGGCGTGAGGTCGCCGTGCTCGACGTCCAGGTCGCGCGGCAGCACGCGGAAGGTCTTGATCTGCTGCCAGCGCTGCAGGTCCTGGTTGACCCGCTGCACATAGCCGTCCATCAGGGCCCGTACCTGCTCGGAGCCGACGACCTCCGCGTACGGCCTGCCCGCCAGGCCGTTCTCCTTCGCCCAGCCGAGGATCGTGGGCTCGTCGAGGGCGAACAGGGCGGTGCAGAAGTTGCGGTCGGCGCCGATCACCAGGACGTTGCTGATGAACGGGCAGGCCGCCTTGAACTGGCCCTCGACCGCGGCCGGCGCGATGTACTTGCCGTTGGAGTTCTTGATGATGTCCTTCTTGCGGTCGGTGATGGTGAGGTAGCCGTCCGCGGACAGCTCCCCGATGTCACCGGTGTGGAACCAGCCGTCCGACTCCAGCACTTCGGACGTCTTCTCGGGCAGCCCGTGGTAGCCCTGCATGATGCCGGGGCCGCGCAGCAGGATCTCGCCGTCCTCGGCGATGCGGACCTCGGTGCCGGGCAGCGGCTTGCCGACCGTGCCGGTCCGGTAGGCCTCGCCGGGGTTGACGAAGCTGGCGGCGCTGGACTCGGTCAGCCCGTAGCCCTCCAGGATGTGGATGCCGGCGCCGGAGAAGAAGTAGCCGATCTCCGGGGAGAGGGCGGCGGAGCCGGAGACGCAGGCGCGCAGCTTGCCGCCGAAGGCGTCGCGGAGCTTGGCGTACACCAGGCGGTCGGCGACGGCGTGCTGGGCGGTGAGCCCGAAGGGGGCGCTCGCGTTGCCGGTGCGGCGGCGGTTGTCCTGGGTGACCTTGGCGTACTCGCGGGCGACCTCGGCGGCCCACTTGAAGATCCGGTACTTGGCCCCGCCGCCGGCGCGGGCCTTGGCGGCGACGCCGTTGTAGACCTTCTCGAAGATGCGCGGAACGGCGGCCATGTAGGTGGGCTGCACGACCGGCAGATTCTCGATGATCTTGTCGACGCGGCCGTCGACCGCGGTCACGTGGCCGATGGTGATGTGCCCGGCGGTGAGCACCTTGCCGAAGACGTGCGCCAGCGGCAGCCAGAGGTACTGGACGTCGTCCGCCTCCAGCAGGCCGTTCGCCTGGATCGCCCTGGCCATGTACGCCCAGCAGTCGTGCGGCAGCCGGACGCCCTTGGGGCGGCCGGTCGTGCCGGAGGTGTAGATGAGGGTGGCCAGCTGGTCCTTGGTGATCTCGCCCACGGCCTTGCGGACGGCCTCGGGGTTCTTCTCCAGGTAGACCTTGCCGCGCTGCTCCAGCTCGGCCAGCGAGAGCGCCCACCCGTCGTCCCCGAGGTCGGCGCCGTCGGCGTCGACGACCACGACGTGGACCAGGTCGGGAAGTTCGGCACGGCGCTCGACGGCCTTGGCGAGCTGCACCGCGTTCTCGGCGATCAGCACCCGGCTGCCGGAGTCGGCCAGGATGAAGGCCGTCTCGTCGGCGTTGGTGCTCGGGTAGACGGTGGTGGTCGCCGCACCGGCGCAGAGCACGCCGAGGTCGGCCAGGATCCACTCGACCCGGGTGGCCGAGGCGATCGCCACCCGCTCCTCGGGGCGCACCCCCAGGTCCATCAGGCCCGCGGCGACGGCGTGGACCCGTTCCGCGGCCTGCTTCCAGGTGAGCGACCTCCATGACTCGGCACCGCCGTCCGCCGACGCCACCGGGAAGCGGTAGGCCTCGGCATCGGGCGTCGCCTCGACGCGCTCCAGGAACAGGCTCGCCACGGAGGGCGGCCGGTTCTCGATCAAAGTCTGCGTGTCGGTCACGACAACCTCCGGGGGCCCGCCTCTTAGCTGGGTGACTCGTGAGTAACTACCGAGTGGTGATCAGAGTAGGGAATCGGCGCCCGCTTGGTAAGGGGCCGCGGCCACCGCGATGCAACCGTGACGACCAAATACATGGTGCATACACATAACGGCGGGCCCTCCCGGAATCCGGGGAGCCCGCCTTGCGGCCACCGCTGCGGCCGCCCACCGGCGGCACCGCGGAGAGCGCGGCGCTCAGCCGCCGATGGGCAGCCCGCCGATCATGCCCTTGGTGCCCCCGGTCTTGCCCGCTCCGCCGAGCAGCTCGCCCGTCTTGCCGGTGACCGCCTTCAGACCGGTCTTGGCGACCTCGTCCTTGGCGTCCAGGATCTTCATCGGCCCGTTGCCGAGCGGGAGGGCCTCCCCGGCGAAGGCGGGGGACGCGGCGGCACCGGCGGCGCCCAGCGCGATCACGGAACCGGCGACGACGGCCGCGGCCTTCGAGTACTTCACTTCACATTCCCCTTCCACAGCGACGCCTTTCGCCGCTGTCACGATGAGTAACGTCGTGGACTCCCGGCAGAAACCGCACCGGCCGGGGTTTTTGCCAATCACCCGAATGCCGGACCTCTCATACGAAAGGGCGCCTGCCCGGTAATCGGACAAGCGCCCTTCCTGTGCGCGGCGTCGGACCGCCTCGGCCGACCCGCCGCGGCTACTTCTTCTTGGCCGCGTTCTCGTCGCTGGAGAGCACCGCGATGAAGGCCTCCTGCGGCACCTCCACGGAGCCGACCATCTTCATCCGCTTCTTGCCCTCCTTCTGCTTCTCCAGCAGCTTCCGCTTGCGGGAGATGTCACCGCCGTAGCACTTGGCGAGGACGTCCTTGCGGATGGCGCGGATGGTCTCGCGGGCGATCACCCGCGAACCGATGGCGGCCTGGATGGGCACCTCGAAGGCCTGCCGCGGGATGAGTTCGCGCAGCTTGGCGACGAGCCGCACCCCGTACGCGTACGCCGCGTCCTTGTGCGTGATCGCCGAGAAGGCGTCCACCTTGTCGCCGTGCAGCAGGATGTCGACCTTGACCAGGCTGGACGTCTGCTCACCGGTGGGCTCGTAGTCCAGGGAGGCATAACCGCGGGTCTTGGACTTCAGCTGGTCGAAGAAGTCGAACACGATCTCGGCGAGCGGGAGGGTGTAGCGGATCTCCACCCGGTCCTCGGAGAGGTAGTCCATGCCGAGCAGCGAGCCGCGCCGGGTCTGGCAGAGCTCCATGATCGCGCCGATGAACTCCGTGGGCGCCAGGATCGTGGCCCGCACCACCGGCTCGTACACCTCGGCGATCTTGCCTTCGGGGAACTCGCTGGGGTTGGTGACGACGTGCTCGGCGCCGTCCTCCATCACCACCCGGTAGACCACGTTCGGCGCGGTGGCGATCAGGTCGAGCCCGAACTCGCGCTCCAGCCGCTCGCGGATCACGTCCAGGTGCAGCAGGCCGAGGAAGCCGACGCGGAAACCGAAGCCGAGGGCCGCGGAGGTCTCCGGCTCGTAGACCAGCGCGGCGTCGTTGAGCTGCAGCTTGTCCAGGGCGTCGCGCAGCTCCGGGTAGTCGGAGCCGTCCAGCGGGTACAGGCCCGAGAACACCATGGGCTTGGGGTCCTTGTAGCCGCCCAGGGCCTCGGTGGCGCCCTTGGTCTGCTGGGTGATCGTGTCACCGACCTTGGACTGGCGGACGTCCTTCACACCCGTGATCAGGTAGCCCACCTCGCCGACGCCGAGGCCGTCGGCCGACAGCATCTCGGGCGAGTTGGTGCCGATCTCCAGCAGCTCGTGCGTCGCGCCGGTGGACATCATCCTGATCCGCTCGCGCTTGCTGAGCTGACCGTCGACGACCCGGACATAGGTGACGACGCCGCGGTATGAGTCGTAGACCGAGTCGAAGATCATCGCGCGGGCGGGCGCGTCGGCGACGCCGACCGGGGCCGGGACGGTCTCCACGACGCGGTCCAGCAGCGCCTCGACGCCGAGGCCGGTCTTGGCGGAGACCTTCAGCACGTCGGAGGGGTCGCAGCCGATGAGGTTGGCCAGCTCCTCCGAGAACTTCTCGGGCTGCGCGGCCGGCAGGTCGATCTTGTTCAGCACCGGGACGATGGTGAGGTCGTTCTCCATCGCCAGGTAGAGGTTGGCCAGCGTCTGCGCCTCGATGCCCTGCGCCGCGTCGACCAGCAGGACCGTGCCCTCACAGGCCGCCAGCGACCGGGAGACCTCGTAGGTGAAGTCCACGTGCCCCGGGGTGTCGATCATGTTCAGGATGTGGGTCTTCCCCTGGCCTGCGCCCTCGGTGGGCGCCCAGGGCAGCCGGACCGCCTGGGACTTGATCGTGATACCGCGCTCGCGCTCGATGTCCATCCGGTCGAGGTATTGGGCGCGCATCTGCCGCTGGTCCACCACACCGGTGAGCTGGAGCATGCGGTCGGCGAGCGTCGACTTGCCGTGGTCGATGTGCGCGATGATGCAGAAATTGCGGATCAGCGCCGGGTCGGTACGGCTCGGCTCCGGCACGTTCGAAGGGGTCGCGGGCACGCAGGGTCCTGTCTCTTGAGGCGCCTGTCGCCTCTGGTCGGATCGATACGTATGGCTCCCATAGTCCCATGGCCCGGGCCCACGACCGTGCCGGGCGGTGCGGGACGGGCCGGGGGACCCGCCACCGGCCACCGGTTTGGGCGGCGCGGCGGCCGACTGCTAACCTGGGCAGTCGCGTCTCGTGACCCTCTACCCGAGGCGCGGACCCCATCATCAAACCTGAAAAGGCTCTTTCGTGGCGAACATCAAGTCCCAGATCAAGCGCAACAAGACCAACGAGAAGGCGCGCCTGCGCAACAAGGCCGTCAAGTCCGAGCTCAAGACCGCCATCCGTCGCACCCGCGAGGCCGTGGCCACCGGCGACGTCGAGAAGGCCACCGAGGCCGCGCGCCTCGCGTCCAAGAAGCTCGACAAGGCCGTGAGCAAGGGCGTCATCCACAAGAACCAGGCCGCCAACAAGAAGTCGGCGCTGGCGCTGAAGGTGGCCGGCCTCCAGGGCTGAGCCTTCCCGTAGCGGTACCCGCCGGTGACGGACACAGCGGTCCCTCTCACCCGCTCCTCCACCGGCACCCATGATGTTCCGGCCGCACGCGGCCTGCGTTCGCCACGCGGGTGCGGCCTCCGAAGGGCCCCCTACCTCCTCGGTACGGGGCCCTTCGGCATGACCGGGTCCGTCCGCCGCGGGATCAGCGGGTCCGTGCGGCCCGCGCGACGGCGACGACCGCCTTCTCCAGCGCGTAGGCCGGGTCCGCGCCACCGCCCTTGACCGCGGCGTCGGCGTCGGCGACCGCGCGCAGAGCGGCGGAGACGCCGTCGGCGGACCAGCCGCGCATCTGCTGGCGTACCCGGTCGATCTTCCACGGCGGCATGCCCAGCTCGCGGGCCAGGTCACCGGAGCGCGCCCCGCGCGGGGCGGAGGCGAGCTTGCCGATCGCCCGGACACCCGAGGCGAGCGCGAAGGTGATGCCGGGTAGCGGCTGGCCGACCGCGATCGCCCAGCGCAGCCGCTCCAGTGCCTCGGCGGCGCGGCCGGTCACCGCGAGGTCGGCGACCTCGAAGCCGGTGGCCTCGGCCCGGCCGGTGTAGTAACGGGCCACCACCGCCGCGTCGATCGCGCCCTCCACGTCGGCGGCGAGCTGGGCGCAGGCGCTCGCCAGCTCCCGCAGGTCGCTGCCGATGGCGTCCACCAGGGCCTGGCAGGCCTCGGGGGTCGCGGACCGGCCCAGGGTGCGGAACTCCTGCCGGACGAAGGCCAGCCGGTCGGCGGGCTTGGTCATCTTCGGGCAGGCCACCTCGCGCGCACCGGCCTTGCGCGCCGCGTCCAGCAGACCCTTGCCCTTGGCGCCGCCCGCGTGCAGCAGGACGAGCGTGATCTCCTCGACGGGGGCGTCCAGGTAGGCCTTGACGTCCTTGACGGTGTCCGCGGACAGATCCTGTGCGTTCCGTACGACCACGACCTTGCGCTCGGCGAACAGCGACGGGCTGGTGAGCTCCGCCAGCGTGCCCGGCTGGAGGGCGTCCGGAGTGAGGTCGCGCACATCGGTGTCGGCGTCGGCGGCGCGCGCCGCCTCCACGACCTCCCGTACCGCACGGTCGAGGAGCAGGTCCTCCTGCCCCACCGCGATCGTCAGGGGGGCGAGCGGGCTGTCTGTCGTACTGTTCCTGGCCATCGCGGTCCAGCATCCCACGCGGGTCCGACACAATGTCCCGGTGAATGACGTCAGACATGTGCTCGTCCTCCCCGACCGCGACGCCGCCGAGGACGCCGCCGACGAAGCCGCCGAGCGCTTCGACCTACCCGCCCGCCCCCAGCTCGTCCGTGACGCCCTCGCGGGCGAGGACGACGCCGAGGACGCCCAATGGCTCGTCGTCATCAACGACGACGACGAGGAACTGGACCCCACCGCTCTGAACGAATTGGCGGAGGAGTTCGAGGGCTGGCTGGAGGAGGAGGACTAGGCCGTGCCGCTGCGGGTCCCCGCACAGCGCCGTCGCTCGCAGGAGCCGGGGGCCGAACGCCCCGGGACGGCCGGGGCGCTCCCGGCCGTCCCGTTCAACCAGCGCGTACGTCTCCTGGTCGAGGCCGTCGACCAGGCCGACGAGCTCGCCCTCGCCCAGGGGCTGATGGAGGCACGCGGCTGGGCGGTGCGCCGCGCCGGCCGTGAGGACGCCCCGGCCACGGCCGACGGCGGCCGCGTCGCGCTCGTCGTCGAGGTTCGGCTGAGCGGCTCCCGCCGGCGGGCCGAGAAGGCGGCGTGCGGGGCCGTGGAGCGGCTGGCGAGGACCCACCAACTCGCCCTGTGGGTCCGGGACGCGGCGCTGTTGCTGCGGCCGGACGACCCGCGGACCGAGTACCGCGTGATCCGGCGTCCCGGCGCGGGCACCGGGTGGCGCGACCGGCTCGCGCGGTGGTGGGCCGCGTGCGGCGGGCGCGGCGCGCACCGGCTGCTGCGGCTGCCGGGCGGGCTCACCCGGGAGGCCGTCGAGCGCGAGCTCACGGAACGTCCCTTGGGCGGCCTCACCTTCGCCTCCGACGCCTACGAACTGCGGCCCGCACCGCCGGAGACGGAGGAGGAGGCGACGGCCGCCGCGGGGCGCCGAGCCTCGTCCCGGGTGCGGGTGCTGCCCGGTGCGGCCGTCGCCGCGGCGGCGGTGCTGGGGTGGACGGCCCTCGACGGCAGGGGACTCCTGTGGTGGCCGCTGACCGCGGCGGCCCTCTTCTGCGCGCCGGGGGTCTACTTCGCCCTGCGCGACTCGTGGTTCTCACGCAACGCGGTCTGGCTGGTGCCGCTCGCCCTGCCGGTGGGGTGGTCGCTGGTGACCTGGCTCGGCCGGCTGATGCAGGCGTTCTACCTCGACCGCTTCGGCGTCCCGTCCGGTTCCGTCCGCTCCGCCGGGGACCTGTGGCCGTACGCGGCCGCCGCCGAACCGCTCGGCCTCGCGCTGGGGTTCGTCCTGTTCTTCACGGCGGTCGCGGGGTGGCTGCGGCACGTGCACATCGCCAAGGGCGACAACCGCCTCGCCCTGGTCGCCCTCACCGTGCTGCTCTCGGCGGCCTTCGCGGCCACCGCGCTCCTCACCGGGGTCCATGACGCGGACCGCGCCGCCCGGGAAGCGGCGAGCGCCGTCCACCGGGGTCACGCCCCGGCGGCGTACTTCGGGGTGCGCGGCGCCCTGATGTGCGTGGTGCCCGTCGGCGGGGGCCCCGTCCCCGTGGAGAACGGCCCGGTGCCGGCCGGCCACGCCGTCCTGTCCTTCGGTGCCTCGGGGGACTGGATCTGGCTGTGGGACCCGGACCGTTCGCAGGCGCTGTCCGTGCGCCGGGAGGACGTGCAGCTGCTGCCCGCGCCGGCGGTCAGCGGGAATCGCCGAACAGGATGCGGTAGATGATCAGGAGGACGAGCGCGCCGCCTATGGCCGCGCCCCACGTGGGCAGGTCGTAGAAGTCCTTGGTGATGGGGTGGTCGAGGAACTTCGCCGAGATCCAGCCGCCCACCACCGCGCCCGCGATGCCGATCAGCGTCGTCCCGACCACTCCGCCCGGGTCCTTGCCGGGGAGCAGTATCTTCGCGACGGCGCCCGCGATCAGGCCCAGAATGATCCAGCCGATGATGGTCATGCCGTCAACCTGCCACGGCCCTCCGCCCTTCATGCGTGCCGAGACGGAGCCATGGGCAAGCCGTGACACGGCGGTTGCACTTCTCAGCGGACTCCCGGCTTCGCCGCGGCGAGCGGACCGGGGTGCGAAAACCGGATGCGTCCGGCGGCGGCGGTTCTGCAGGATCGCCGGGTCAGCCGGTTCGAGCCAGGAGGCCCCCGTGGTGCGTCGCACGATCGTCCCGACCCTGTTCCCACCGCCCGGTTACGCGCACGCCGCGGTCGTCGAGGCCGGGCAGCGGCTCGCCTTCATGGCCGGTTCCGTACCGCTGGACGCCCAGGGCGCCCTGGTGGGGCCCGGCGATCCGGTCGCCCAGGCACACCAGGTCGTCGCCAACCTCGACAAGGCCCTGCGCGCCGTGGGCAGCGGCCTGGAGCACGTCGTGGCCAGCACGGTCTACGTCGTGGGCGCCGACCCCGCGGACCTGTCGCGGGTCTGGGAGGTCGTACGGGCCTCGGGGCTGGGCGAGGGGCCCCACACGTCGACGCTGCTCGGGGTCGGCTGCCTCGGGTACACCGGCCAGTTGGTGGAGGTCACCGCGACGGCGGTGGTGCCCTGACCCGCGCCGGGCGGGGAGGCGTCCCTCGCGCCGGTCCTGGGAAACCCGCGACGATCACGCGGGGCCCGGATAGCTTCGCCGTATGACTCTAACACTGCGCGAGCGGCACGCCGGGGCGATGGTCCGGCTCAGGGACGACGAGGACGTGTGGGTGGCGACGGCGGACGGGGAGGGCGCGCCGTGCCTGGTCCCGCTGTCGTTCTGGTGGGACGGGCAGGAGTTGTGGCTCGCCACCCGGAGGACGAATCCCACCGGGCGGAACCTGGAGGCATCGGGACGGGTGCGGCTGAGCCTGGGGCACACCCGGGATCTGGTGCTCATCGACGGCACCGCACGGGTCGTGGAGTTCGCGCGGCTGCCGCACGGCGTCGGCGACGCCTTCGCGGCGAAGGCCGTGTGGGATCCCCGCGGTGACGGACCTTCCTACGCGTTCTACGCGGTCCGGCCGCAATGGGTGCAGGCCTGGGGGACGGTGACCGAGATGCGAGACCGGGACCTGATGAAGGAAGGGGTGTGGCTATTCTGATCTCCGAGCACTGATATGCACAGCGGGCTGCCTTAAGTTGCCGGTTTTACGTCGCACATGAGGCAGTGGATCTTCGGATTTCGTTGTCCGGAGACTCTTGACGGGGGCTTGACGGGCGCGGTTTCATCCTCGGAAACGGAAGTGAATATTCCGTTCCGTGTTTCCCTGGACCGGAGGCGGTAGCCCCCTCAAGCCCGACCCGATCGGATGCGCGCATGACCGACACGCTCCACCCGCCGACGGCCCCGCACTCGCCGCTCGCCCCGCCCATCGAGGCGCCCAAGTCGCTCAAGAGGTCGATCGGCGTGGTCGGCGGAACGCTTCTGACGCTGTCGTGCCTGACGCCCGCCTCCTCGCTCTTCGTCATCGTGCCCCCGCTCTTCGCCGACCTGGGAACCGGGACGGCGCTGACGATCGTGGTCGCCGCGGTCCTCTGCGTCGCGGTGGCGTTCTGCTATTCGGAACTCGGCACGCTGATACCGAGCGCGGGCGGCGAGTACGCCATGGTCGGCACGCTCATCGGGAGGCTGGCCGGATGGATCGTGTTCGTACTGTCCCTGATCGTCGTGATGATCGTGCCGCCGATCATCGCGCTCGGCACGGGTGAGTACCTGGCGCCGATCATGCAGATCGACCCGAAGATCGCGGGCGCCGCCGTCATGCTGCTCGCCACCGTCATGGGTCTGCTGGACCTGCGGGCCAACGCCTGGATCACCGGCATCTTCCTGGTCCTGGAGGTCGTCGCGGCGGCGGTGGTGGCCTTCCTCGGCTTCTCCCACAGCTCGCGGCCGGCCTCGGTGCTGATCCACCCGGTGACCGAGGCCGGGCACGGGGTGAGCACGGCCGTCACGGCGGGGACGATCATCGCGGGCCTGGCGATCGCGCTCTTCGTGCTGCAGGGCTTCAGCACGGCCGTGTACCTGTCCGAGGAGATGGAGAACCCGCGGCGCACGGTCTCGCGGACCGTGCTGTGGACGCTCGGCATCGGCGCCGTCGTGGTGATAGTGCCGACGATCGCGATCACGCTGGGCGCGCCCGACATGAACTCCCTGATGGCCGGCGACCTCTCCGCGCTCGTACAGGGCTGGAGCAACTCTGCGGTCGGCACCTTCATCAGCCTCTGCATCGCGCTGGCCATCATCAACGCGGGCATCGTGATGGTCATCCAGAACTCCCGGGTGCTGTACGCCTCCGCGCGGGACCGCGCCTGGCCGGCCCCGGTCAACAGGGCCTTCGGCACGCTGAGCAAGCGGTTCGGCGCCCCGTGGATCGCGACGCTCGCGGTGGGCGTGCCCGGCGCCGTGCTCTGCTTCGTACCGGTGGAGACGCTGAGCGGCGTCACCGGTGTCGCCGTCGCCGCGATGTACATCGTCGTCGCGCTCGCGGCCCTCGGCTCGCGCCGCGGCGGGCACAAGGAGCGCGCGGCCTGGCGCATGCCGCTGTGGCCCGCGGTGCCGCTGCTGCTGGTCGTCGTGCTGGCGTACGTGCTGACCCAGCAGACCGCGACGGACCTGGTGATCACCGGTGTGATCGTCGCCGCCTCGCTCGCCTACTGGCTCTGCTACCTCCGGCCGCGGCAGAGCACCCGCTGGGTGATCTCCGTGCCCGAGGAGGAGATGGGCCTGGAGAACGTCTGAGCCGCCGCCCGTCCCCGGCACCCGTGGGGCCCGTACCGGTCGTGCACCGGTGCGGGCCCTTCGCCGTCCCCGCCCGGCCCGCTCCGCGGCGGGCGGCGGACCGGCCGCGGCCGCCCGCAGTCCCTCCCGGTCGCCCAGGACGGCGACCGGCCCGTCCCGGTCGGTGCGCAGCACGGTGGTGCCCTGGGCGCGCAGCGCGGCGAGGGTGCGGGGGGACGGGTGCCCGTACGGGTTTCCGAAGGCTTGTGACTTGCAGTTCTAGCACATTGGCCGGCGCGTCAACCCATCATCGCGATGCGCTCACACCACGAAGAACCCGCGCGGGATCACCTTCCGCAGCCTGCCTTCGGCCACGAGCACTCCGACCGCGCGCACGGCTGTCGATTGGCTTATGTCGTACTCCGCGCTCAGCGCCACGGTGCCCGGGAACCGCTCTCCGCGCTGCCACTCCCCAGCGTCGAGCCGGCGCCGTAGATCGTCGGCAACCTGAGGGGCGAAGGGAACGGAGCGGTCAAGATCCATGTACTCAGCGTGGGCACTAGTCCGCTGTTCGGCTATCGCAGTAGTGCACTAGTCAGCTAGTCTCGAACCGGCGAATAAAACGCCCCAGGGTGACCGGGCAGGGTCAACACCTGGGGCTAACCGAAGATTGGAGCTTCGGCTATGTGGAACCTTATCGCTGCGCTCGTCGCGTGGCTCTTGCCCGCTCATGGTCGTCGTCGCGCAGCAGCACCGCAGCCGGCACAGCGGGTCCGACGCGTCCGCAGCGCGCTACCCGCCCACCGTTCTCCGCGCCCAGCGACAGTGTTCGACGCCGACAGCCTGCCGCTCGTGCCCCGGTATCTCGTCCACCACGAACGTGCCGAGGAAGCGCGACGACAGCGGGAACGGCGCCGTGCTCTCGCGCTGGCAGCCATGGGGCAGGACTACGCGCGGGAGAGTGCGGCATGAACGCTGCGGCAAAGCCTTGCGGCAACCTTCCCGACGCGCCCGCTGACAGCTGGCGGTACGGGGCCTGCAACCTTCCGGCTGACCACAGTGGCGACCACGTGAACGACGCGTGCCACACATGGGCCCGAACCCCGGCGCGCGGCATGAGCGAAGGAATCGCCGGGCTGCGACTGCTCCCGTGGACTGAACTGAACGGGAAGCCCGCGTACACGCCAGACGACAATCCGAGCGGTCTGATCGCGCGCCTTGCCGACGAGACTGAGCACGCGCAGATCGAACGCGCAGCAGATGTGCTGTCGAAGATCACGGAACTGCTCGACTTGAGCAAGACGACGCGGCTCATCAACGAACCGTCCCGCGTGCTGCTCACTGCCGCGTCCACCTCGCTCGTGGACGTGCTGCGGGTCGCTGTGTCGCGCGGTATGCGCCTTGACGGGATGCGTACCGACGACAGCACGGAGGACGAGCCCGCGGAGCCCACTGGTGGGTGACATGTGGGAGCACGCCCCGTGGCCGGAAGTCGTCGCGTCGCTGTTGGCTGAGCTTGCCGAGCCCCGTGCGCTGATGACGCTCCGGGTGAGCCACGACAGCGGGCGCACCTTCGGCCGGACCGTGGAGACGACGCAGACCGATCACCTGCCTCCGATGGCTTCGCAGGTATGGCCTCCGTGCGCGTGTGTCACGTGTGTGCCCGGTAACCGATGGCGGCAGGCAGGCTGACAACGCAAGAGAGCCCCGCACCGACCGGCCTGAAGGCTGATCATTGCGGGGCTCACTCGTTCACGCGGCCAGCCGGCTGAGGCAATCCACCTCAGCACAAGCCCAGTTGCGGCACCATGCCGACCATGGATGAAGGCAGCGCCGCAGTCATCGCGGCAGCATTCGGCATCGCTGGCACCCTGCTTGGCTCACTCGGGGGCGCACTCGTCGCTGCCCGTTCGGCGCGCAAGCAAGTGCGAGATCAGGAAGGAGCGGAGCACCGCAACTGGCTACGGCAGGAGCGGCAGAAGGCGTACGGAGCGCTTATTGATGCTTGCTATAGAACCAGAGATGCTCTGCTCGCTATCCGACGGGCGCGGATGGCTGGTGATGGCTCGCCACCACGCCACGACGTCGCAAACCCGCTTGTGCAAGAGCACTTGGCTTCCATACAAGCGGCCACAAGCGTCGTGGCACTGATCGCGCTCGTAGGTCCCGAGCAGATGTACAGGCAGGCCAACCGAACCGTGACACAGCTCCAGGGGATAGGGGTAGAGCTTTTTCAGGAGCGGGAAGACTGGTTTGCTGAGAACACATCCGCAATGCAGCAATTCAGCGGGCAGCTGAGCGCGTTCACGCAGGATGCGCACGCTGTGATCGCTGGCGACGCGGATGCCGCCTTGTGAGCCTGGCGTCCCTACGGCACCATGCCGGACATGGACGCTGGGACAGCCGCCGTACTAGGGGCACTTGCGGGTTCGGTAGCGACGATAGGCGCAGCGCTGGCCACGGGTTGGGCACAGCGAGAGGGGGCGCGCATCGCTGCCCGCGCAGAGCATCGAAGGGAGAGGCGAGAACCCCGTCTTGAGATCTACAAGGAATTCATTTCCGTGACTTCATCGTTCCGTGTCGAATCTATGTCTTACACCCATCGTGAGCTCATACCCGATGATCTCGGCGAAGAAGCGGCCGACTCAATCAGCGAAGCGGCGGCGCGGCTCAAAAAGAGTGCGACGGACGTAGCTTTGGCTGGTCCGCGTCGAGTCAGCCAGGAAGCCATAAAAATCGACCGTCTAGGCAACAAACTCGCAGCCCGCATCTCCCTGCTCGCCCACTTGACGCAAACTGCAGACGCTCTAATCGACGGTAAGCGACTCCAGCGAAGTTTCCGTAGGGACGTTGTAGCCCTTGCCAGGAAAGTCAACCGAGCGATAGACGATTTTGCCCTTCGGGCGCAAGCGGCATTGGACGACGATGGCAGCCTAGGTAGGCGCTAATCGACACCGGCCCCGAACGGGCTCATGCGCCTCCGCGTGCCATGGCCGATCACCTCCTGCCGGCGGTAACAGTGCGTGCGTGTGTCGCACGTCACATCAGGGTGTTTGAACTGGGCAAACCGGACAGCGCCCTCCCCCGCGTTCATCGTCCCCACCCCCTAGCAGGTGGTCCCCCACCCCCTGGGCACCGTGCGTGACGGTCGAGCGATCGGCGTCAGCACGGTCAGTCGCCTGATCCCCCGGCAGGTCGGGGGCAGTCGGCTGTGTCCGTCCGCTGGGTATGCCCGGGTACGCCGAAAGGGCCGCTCAGCACGCGCTGTGCCAAGCGACCCCACCGACAGACGGCTACTGCTGCTTCTCCTGCTGCCGGACAAGCTGAGCCCGCAGAGCGTCGATCTCCGCATCCTTGATCGCCTCATTGTTGCCCCAGTACAGGGCACGCTTAGCGAACGCAGACGCGTTGACTCCCAGGCACTCACGCGCGATAGCAGCCATGGCCGCGCGGATCTTGGCGTACTGGATCGGCGCGGAAGTCAGCTTCTCCGCGCCAGCGTTTCGCCGCATGTACTCCGCTTCGGCGATCTTGCGCAGTTCCTTGGCGTCCGCGTTGCGGCTGGCAGCGACGATCTCCAGCCAAGGGGACACGGCAAGCTGCGCAACGTCTCCACCGGCACGGACAAGATTCTGGAACACAGCCTGCAGCGGGATGTCGCGCCGGCGGAGGAACTGCTCAGCGTCCTGCCGAGCGATCAGCCCGGCAGTGCCCGTGGGTGCCTTGAAAAGCTCCGCGCGCAGCTCCGCGAGGTACACGAGTTCAATGGTCTCGACACGCGCGCGCCATTCGTTGTAGCTGGTCTGCGCGTCAGCGATGATCTCGTCAGCCCGCGCACGGCGACCCTCCGGGTACTTAGTCACGTCGGCAAGCGTGGTGCGCGCCTTGCGGGCAGCCTGCACAAGCTCATCCGCCATGGCGCTGGCCTGCCCAGTGTTGAGACCGCGCGTTTCGACGGTAACGACGGTCCGGGCGGTGGCGACGACCGGGCCCAGCTCGGTGGCTTCAGCCATGAGATCAGCGGGGTTAGGGGCTTGCATGTCACTATCCGTTCTGCGGGGTTTGGCTCCCCGCGGTAATCCTAGGAACGGTTCCTAGGGAGCTTTAATGCGCGTCTCAGCGCGCTGGCGGTGTCCAATCTCCGCGGATGGCGTTCAAGCCGAATACGGCACGTACAATTCCCTGGCGCTCGTGCTCAATCCAAGCCACCTCGTGCCCCAGCGCACGGAAAGCGGCCGCGAACTCTTCATCGTCGCGGAGTCTGCCGAGACCAAAGCGCGCGTTGTACGCCGTCACAGCACGGTGAAGCAAGTCAAACTTTGTCCAGCGGTGCTGGGATACGCGCTCGGTGTTGAGGTCTACGAACGCCTTGACAATTTCGTATGTGTCCATTTGCTGTCTCCTCAGCATGGCGCGGCCAGCACAACCCCGGGGCTCTTGACGAAGCCGTGCTCGTCGGAAAGCCACCGATAAAACGTGAGCTTGCCCAGCGGCTTCACGTCGTTGCATGCGCACCACGTGCGGTAACGCGCGTATAGCGTCGTACCTCGCACAGCCTCCCCGGGCGCAAGGCGCAGCGACGCAACCCACTCACCGTGAGTAGGCCGCGTGCATGACTCCGCATAGGCAGCAGCGGCAGCCACACGCGCCAGGCGAATCACGCGGTCACGCTCCCGACGCTCAGGCGAGGTAGTCATGTACCTCTCCGCGCTGCGCACGAGGATGCGCAAGTAGCGATACTCGTCGTCAATGCGCATCAGCCGATCAAGCGTGTGATGACAGCCGTGACACATCGGCTTGTATCGCGAAAGGTCTGCGCAGTACGGCGCGCCGGCAGGGTTGCGCAACTCGTCATCACCGCCGTTGTGTTGATACGCCCAAGCGTTGGCGTTCCTGCCACACCATGCGCACGGGCGGTGTCTGGCGGGTCCGCGCTGGGTACGCAAACGGCGGTGCACAGCTTGATAAGTAGGCATGCGAAAAATCCTTTGGATTGCTGCCAAAAACAAAAACGGCCGCACCGGGAGCACGAGCAGCGGGGCAGCAGTCCACTGTTCTTGCTCGACCGGTACGGCCGTCAGATGCGCGTATGCGTGCGGCTAAGCGGCACTCCCACGCGCGGGGGCTTAAGGTGCGGACATCTACGGGTGCTGCCCGTCCGCGTGAGGCGAAATCACCTCTCACCAAGTAACTAGCGAGTCGATTGCTTGCCTCACCCTGTAACTAGGGAGTCGAAGGCTCGGTAGCCGGAAGCTAGCTCCGCTTCGCTGCCCGGTAGTGCGCGGTCTTGCAACGCGGAGAACAGAACCGCCGCGGACGACCACGACCGGGGCTGAAAACCGGATCAGCGCACCCGTCACGCTCACAGACAGCGCGCATGCGCTCTTCATGAAGTTCTTCCCGCGCGTCCATCAGCTCATCCTGTAGTCCCTTGCAAGTCGTGTCTGCCTGCCCACTGTTGTAGTCGCATATCCGCTGGTTCCCGTAGCGCGGGAAGAACGGTGAGCCGCACAGTTCGCAGTCCACTTCATCGCGCAGCGTTCCGCGCTGGGTATCCCGCCAGTCGCCGGCGCGACATCCGGGGGAGCAGTATCGGGAGTCCCCATGAACAGTCTTTTCGCATCCCCAGCGCTCACAGCGGTCTGCGCCGTCGGTCCACACGTGCGTTCCCCTTTTCGGGAGTCCGTACAGGCTCTTGGTTTTCCTTAAGGGCCCATAGGGAGTCTGGATGTGTATTTGTAGTACCTAAAAAAGAAACAGCTAACAGAAAGTAGGCACCTGCTCCGCTGTCTCAGTCGGCCCGATGAGCCCGGTAGGCAGCCGAACGGCAGGTCGCACCGCAGTACGTCTTAGGTCGCCCCGTACCGCGCTGTTGCAGGCTCTTCCCGCACTGTGGGCAGGTCTCGGCTGCGTCTAC
Source organism: Actinacidiphila glaucinigra (assembly GCF_900188405.1). Lineage (GTDB taxonomy): Bacteria > Actinomycetota > Actinomycetes > Streptomycetales > Streptomycetaceae > Actinacidiphila > Actinacidiphila glaucinigra. Next base: position 23,787 of record NZ_FZOF01000019.1, read on the forward strand.
AGCGCGCAGACCGGCTGCAATCCGCTGGTGTGCGTCGACCACTTCAGGGGATACGTTGCCGAGATCCCACAGCACGGCTTCGGCTACGCGCAGTAGCGTGATGAGTTGCGAACGGTGCATGAGTTACGTTGCCTTTCGTGGTTGATGCGTTGCCTTTCGTGGCGTGCGGCGTGATGTTGGCGGCTTTCGTCACCGATTCGTTCGCGAGTTGCCACGAAATGCAACGAAACTTGTGCGCGAAAAAGCCGCCCGGTATCAGTGCCGGACGGCTTTTCGTGTGGTGTCGGGAGGTTAGGCCAGCGACAAGCCCGCCACGCGAGTTGCCTGCTTCTCTGCGAGCAGCCCAAGCATCGCCAGTCGCTTTGCCTGAAGTACCGCGCTGTCACCCGTGTTGTCGCGAAACGCTCGTGTGAGTCGTCCACGGTGGGAGTCCTCCGCAGCCCACGACATGATCGTTTCCCAAATCGCGTCAGCGCTCACGTTCTCTCCTCCGCTCCGCCAGTCCCCGGAAAACTGCCTGCATTCTGTGTCTAGCGGGTCGATTGCCACGACGAAGCCCCGGGCACCTCCCCCGCTGTGAGGGAAGCGTCCGGGGCCCGTGTGGTGTCGCTACCGGCTCAGCGCCGCCGTATCGCCCAGCAGCGCCGCCATGAGAGCTTCGATCCGCCGTAGCTGCTGTCTGATGCGGTCTCGCCGGTCTTCGTTCTCTTCAGTAGCCAGCCGCGCTCTCAGCGTCTCCCAGCGCACGGACACTGCCTGATACTCCGATGCCCAGCTATCTACCTCGCCGGCTGTCAGCAGCGCGCGGCTTCCCGTCATCACAGCACCGCCCCCAACTCCATTGCTGCGTCCGCGAAGAACGGTTCCTTAAGCTCGAAGCTCACACGTCCTTCGTCAAGCTGCTCGTGCTTGCCGCGCTTCGCTCTCCGCACCCGCAACTGTGCGCCCGCTTCAACGAGCATTGCGCGCCTCTCCCCCGTGTCCGCCGCCTCCCACTCCTCCACGAACGTGCGACCCGTGTGGGTCACTTCCGTGCGCGGCTCCACACGATCGCGCGCCATCAATTCTGTGACCCGTTTGTCCAGTGCGTCACGGCGTTTCTCCCAAATGCCGCGCGTAACCGGGTTCGTCTGCGTCCCTTCAGACTCCATGTGCGCTTCGTACTCCGCGGCTGTCGCGTCGATCTCGGGTTGCGGGTCGTATCCGGGGACCGTGCGCGTTTGCGTGAGCCTCAGCCCGCCGACAGCGCGCAGAAACTCCCGCTCCACGAAGTCTTCCGCCCACGTGCGTTTGATCGTGGCGCGCGCTGCGCAGGCATGCCCCCGCGTAATCGACCCGCACCGATAGATCTCCGTGCGGCCGGCGCGCTGCAAGTACAAGCGTCCGCCGCACCCGTCGCAGATGATCACGCGCAGCAGAAGCGCCACGGTGTCCACGCGATCAGCAGCTCCCGCGCTGTCCTCCATGGCCAGTTCAGCGAAGCGCGCGCCGATCGCGTCGAATTCCTCGCGCGTCAGGATCGGCTCCGGCGTGGCCATCACGGGCGCGCCTTCGCTGTCGCGTACGGGTTTCTCGCCGGCCAGCTTCCAACCGAGGACGCGTTCCGACGTGAGAACGCCCTTCACGGTGCCATGCCGCCAGGCAAAGCGCCCGCGTGTGACGGTCTCGCCAGCGCGGCCACCCGTCTTCCCACCTGTCTCGCGTCCCTGCCGCAAGCTCCAGTGATCGCGCGGGCTGGGCACGCTGTCACGGTTCAACCCCGCTGCGATGGCCGCTGCGCTGCTCCCGTCCATCAGCTCACGGATCATGCGCTCAATGACGGGAACCGCCTCCGGGTCCTGTACGAGCGTCCAGCCTCCGCCTTCGAGCGGTGCCGGCTTGTAGCCGTACGGGGGACGACTGCCACGCCAGCGAAGCTGCATGACCCGCATGGCTGCCTGCGTGCTCGTGACGCGCTCCCGGATCGCTTGTGCTTCCATCTGCGCTGCGAACGCGAAGAGCGTGACCATGAGCTGTGCCATGGGGTCGAGCGGGTTCCTGAAGTCGAGCACGAGCCTGCCGCCCGGACCCTCCGCGAACACGATCATCTTGCGGTGATCGCGCGCCCAGGTGCTCAGAGCATGCATGTCGTCCATGGAGCGCACGGCACGGTCGAAGCGCCAGAACAACAGCGCGTCGAAATCCTCCGGCCGGCGCAGCCACTCCTTTAGCTCCGGCCGCTCGAACGGCGTGGTCTTCGAAGCACTGACGCCCAGGTCTACGGCCTCCCGGTCGCCCAGGTCGATACCGAGCGCGGCGGCGGCAGCACGGTTGGCTTCCCGCTGACGCTCGGGGCTTGTGGTCTCGTCGGTCAGTACGGACAGGCGAAGCGCGCTCACTCCGCGGAGGGTGTCGATAGTCGTCACGTGTGTGGTCAAGGGAGTCGATTGCCCGGTGCCGCTGACCAGCGAAGATGCCGCCATAAGTGGGTCACTCCTAGGACTGCTAGTCGTGATCCTTCGGGTTGCCCGCACCGCAGCTCACAAGCGCCAGACGGGGCCGCAGCCAGGCCAGGAGCTCCGGGTCCTGGTACGCGGAACCGTGGTGGGCGACCTTGAGGACGTCGACGCGGGGGAGGTCCGGGACGGTGGTCAGGAGCGCGCGCTGGGCCGCGGGCTCCAGATCTCCGAGGAGGAGCACGGTGAGCCCCGCCGTGCGCACCAGCAGCGTGACGCTGGCGTCGTTCGGGTTGGCGTCGTCGGCGCCCTCGAGGAGGGAGGGCGCGGCCGGCCACAGCACGCTCCAGTCCAGGGAGCCCAGCCGGCGGCGCTCCCCGGGCGCCGCGCGCAGCAGGGGGACACGGGCGCCGGCCGCCTGACGGCGTACGAAGGCGGCCTGGTCGGAGGGCTCGTCGAGGGTGGTGGTCTCGATGGCGCCCACGGAGCGGCCGCGCAGAACCCCCGGAAGGCCGGCGACGTGGTCGGCGTGGAAATGGGTGAGGACGAGCAGCGGAACCTTGGTGACCCCGAGGGAGCGCAGACAGCGGTCGACGAGGCGGGGCTCCGGGCCGGTGTCCACCACGACGGCGGCGCCGTCGCCCGCGGAGAGCACCAGCGCGTCGCCCTGGCCGACGTCGCAGGCCACCAGCCGCCAGGCCGGCGGCGGCCAGCCCGTCACCGCGCGGGGCAGCGGCACCGGACGTACGACGGCCAGCACGAGCAGCAGCGCCGCGGCGGCGCTCAGCCAGGGACGGCGCAGGACGCGGCGCCCGGCTGCGACCAGCACCACGGTGACGGCGGCCAGCAGCAGGGCGCCCGCCCAGGTGCCGGGCCAGTCGATCGTCGCCCCGGGCAGGGCGGCGCCACGACGGGCCACCGCCGCGATCCAGCCGGCCGGCCAGGCCGCGACCCAGGCGAGGGCCTTGGCGACGGGCATGGCGAAGGGCGCCGCGGCCAGGGCGGCGAACCCGAGGACGGTGGCGGGGCCGACCGCGAGTTCCGCCAGCAGGTTGCAGGGGACGGCGACCAGGCTGACGTGGGCGGCCAGCACCGCCACCACGGGGGCGCACACCGCTTGGGCGGCCGCCGCCGCGGCCAGGACCTCCGCGAGGCGCGGCGGCACCCTCCGGCGTCGCAGGGCGGCGCTCCAGCGCGGCGCGAGGAGGAGGAGCGCGGCGGTGGCCAGCACGGACAGCGCGAAGCCGTACGAGCGGGCGAGCCAGGGGTCGTAGAGGAGCAGCAGGAGGGCGGCTCCGCACAGCGCGGGCAGCAGGCTGCGGCGGCGGCCCGTACCGATGGCCAGCAGGGTGATCAGCCCGCAGGCGGCCGCGCGCAGCACGCTCGGGTCCGGCCGGCACACGACGACGAACCCCGCGGTGAGCGCTCCGCCGAGCACGGCCGTCACGCGGAGCGGGAGAGCCAGTCGCGGCGCCAGGCCGCCGCGTTCGGCGCGCAGGGCGAGCCCCGGGGGACCGATCAGCAGGATCAGCACCAGGGAGAGGTTGGAACCGCTGACCGCGGTCAGATGGGTCAGGTCGGTGGCCTCGAACGCGTCGTGCAGCTCCACCGGGACACGGGACGTGTCCCCGACGACCAGCCCGGGAAGGAGGGCCCGGGCGTCGGGCGGCAGGCCCTCGGTGGCCTCGCGCAGTCCCGCCCGGAGCCCGCCGGCCACCCGTTGCGCACGGCCCGGCGGCTCGACGACGCGGGGCGGCCCGCGGACCGACAGCACCGCGGCGATCCGGTCGCCCGGGCCCGTCGCCGGAGCGAGCCGGGCCTCCGCGTCGACGTGTGTCCCCGGCAGCAACGTCAGCCACTCGCGCGCCGGTTGCCGGGCGATGAGCAGGACCGGCGTGCGGACGGCGGTCGCCGCGCCCCTCGCCGCCACGCGCACCGCCTCGGCCTCCACCAGCACCGCGTCCGGGGCCCGCACCGCCCCGCTCACCTGCGGGCGGATCAGCCGGGGATCCGCGGTCAGCCGCAACTCGACCCGCGCGTGCGCGTGTTCGGCCGCCAGGGCGGGCACCGGACCGCGATGCAGATCCGCGGCGTGCAGCCCCGCGACGGCCGCGGACGCCGCCGCGCAGAGCGCCATGGTGGCCGCCGTCGCCCACCGGCGTACGAGCGACGCCGCCGCCAGGAGGACCACCGCGCACGCCCACGCCACGGCTCGCCCCGGCACGGCGAGGGCGACGCCCGCGGCGAGCCAGGCCGCGACGGCCGGTGCCACCAGACGCAGGTCCGGCGGGCCTTCCTGGCGCGGGTTCGACGCGCCCCGGGGGGAGACGGCCGCCGCGTGCACCGCCGGGCGGGAGGCGCTCACGGGGTGACCAGCGGTTTGAGATCGGAGAACCGGCGGTCCCCGATGCCGTTGACGTCACGCAGTTGCTCCACGGACGTGAAACCGCCGTGCCGTCCGCGGTAGTCGATGATGTGCCGGGCGAGCACCGGACCCACACCGGGCAGGGCGTCCAACTGCTCGGCGGTGGCGGTGCTGAGGCTCACCGGACCGCTCGCGCCCGCGACCCCCGCGACCCCCGGGACCCCGGCGACGGGCGGCGGGACCGGGCGGCCGACGACGATCTGCTCCCCGTCGGCCAGCGGGCGGGCCAGGTTCAGGGCGCTGGTGTCCGCGCCGGGCAGCGCTCCCCCGGCGGCGGCCACGGCGTCCGCCACGCGGGACCCCGCGGGCAGCCGGCGCAGCCCCGGCACTTTGACCTTGCCCGCGACGTCCACGACCAGCACCGGTTTCGCGCCCGGCGCGGGGCTCGGCGCCCGCGGCCCGGCCGCGGCGGAGGTCCGGGCGGCGGCCGGGGCCTCCGCGGCGGGCAGCGCCGCGGCGACCGGGGGCACCGCGACGGTGCGCGGCCGGCCGGTCCAGAAGTGGTGCACCGCGAAGGCCAGGGCGACGAGGAGCACGACGGCGAGGGCGGCCGCGGTCCTCGCCTCGATGCCGCAGCGGACGGAGAACCAGGTGGGGAGGCGTTCGGTGAGGGCCAGACGCCAGGCGCCCCCGACGCGGCGCCCCGGCGGGTCCGGCACGGCCCGGCGCCCCGGCGGGTCCGGCATGGCCGGCCGTTCCGGTCGCGCCGCCGGCTCCGCTCGCCCCGGTCGTTCGGTCTCCGGCCGGACCCCTCGTTCCGGCGGCCGCGGCGCACCCCGTGGCGCGGGACGCGACGGCGGACGGTCGAAGAGCGCGGCGGCCCGTTCCCGGACCGCGGCAGGGTCCGGTGCGCCGGCGGCTGCCGACGAATGCCTGCGGTGACGAGGAGTTGCGGTGGTCGATCCCATGTCAGGGACGGTAGGCGGACCACCGCCCAAGAGATGATCTTGCTCAAGTCCTGTGGATTGTCCGCAGGTTGTGGATAACTCCGTCACCCGCCAGACGTCACAGCGGAGAGACGACCGCCCCCAGCAGCCCGGGGCCCGTGTGCGCACCGATCACCGCGCCGACCTCGCTGAGGATGAGGGTGCTGAGTCCGGGGACCCGCGCCCGCAGCCGCTCCGCCAAGGCGGAGGCGCGGTCCGCGGCGGCCAGGTGGTGGACGGCGATGTCCACCGGCCGGGTGCCCGCCCGCTCGACGACGATCTCCTCGAGCCGCGCCAGCGCCTTGGAGGCCGTACGGACCTTCTCCAGCAGCTGGATGCGGCCCTCGTCCAGCTGCAGCAGCGGCTTCACCGCGAGCGCCGACCCCAGCAGTGCCTGTGCCGCGCCGATGCGGCCGCCCCGGCGCAGGTAGTCCAGGGTGTCCACGTAGAAGTACGCCGAGGTGTCCGAGGCCCGCTTCTCCGCCGCCGCCACGATCTCGTCCGCGGAACCGCCCGCCTCCGCCGCCTCGGCGGCGCTCAGCACGGGGAAGCCGAGGGCCATGGCGACCATGGCGGTGTCCACCACGCGCACCGGCACCGGCGCTTGCGCCCCCGCGAGCAGCGCGGCGTCATAGGTGCCGGAGAACTCGGCCGACAGGTGCAGGGAGACGATCTCGGTCGCGCCCGACTCCGCCACCGCGCGGTAGGCGGCGGCGAATTCCTCGGGGCTCGGCCGCGACGTGGTGACGGGCTTGCGGCGCTGCAGGGCGCGGGCCACCGCGGGCGCCGACACCTCGGTGCCCTCTTCCAGCGCTTCGTCGCCGATCACCACCGCCAGGGGCACCACGGTGATCCGGTGCCGGGTCAGGGCCTCCTGCGGCAGGTAGGCCGTGGAATCGGTGACGATAGCGACATGGGACGACATGTGCGGGAGGTTACCCGCGCCGAAGGCCGGGCGACAGTACGGCTCCGCCGAGGTGAACCCGGGTGAACGTCCCCGGGACGCGTCCCGGCCGCGTGCGGCCCGTCACAGCGCCTTGGGCGGCTGACCGGCGCCGGGCTCGGACGTCCGCTCGCGCCGCGCCCCCGGCTGAATACGCGGTTCCGGTGCCGGCCCCGGTCCCGGCTCCGGGAGCGCCGCGGGAGCCCAGTGCCGCAACGCCCCGGCCTCCAGGTCGATGTCGCGGCCCAGCGCGGCGAGGTCGTCGTCGGCGAAGCGGCGGGCGCGATCCTGGGCGGCCCAGCGCAGCGAGTCAGCGGAGTGGGTGATGCGCCGCGTGCGCTCCTCGAGCTCGCCGATCCGGGCGGCGATGCGGGCGCGGTCGGGCTCGCGCTCCAGGAGCCTCAGCTCCGCGTCGAGTTCCCGGGCGTGCGAGCGCAGGCGGCTGAGCAGGGCGACGGCCTCGCTCAGCGACGGGTCGACGGCCGCCTGTCCCTCCAGCGCCTCGCCCGTGCTCGTGACGGACGTACGCAGCGCCAGGCGCAGCTCGGCGAGCTTCCCGGCGGGCCCGGGCCGACTGTAGCGGCGGGCCTTGAGGCCGGTGTCCTCGACCACGCGGCGTGCCTCGATGCTGGTGCGCTCCACCCCGCGCTTGACCGCCCGCGCCGTCTTGACTGCGGCGACGACGCCGAGCGCCACAAAGGAGGCGAAGAGCAGCAGGATCACGGCGACGGCGACATCCACGGCGGCTCCTCTGCCTGGTCGGCCCGGTCCGTCCGACCGGCCCGGTCTGCTGGACCGGTTGTACGTCCACGGTAAACGGACGGGGGCGGGCAAGGGTTCCGGGAGAACCCTTGCCCGCCCCCTACACCGACTTGCGCCGGCCCGGTGATCAGGCGGCCGTCAGCCCGCCACCCATCACCCGGCCGACGCGCGGTCACGCCGTCACGCCGTCACGCCGTCACGCCGTCACGCCGTCACGCGGTCACGCCGTCACGCCGTCACGCCGTCACGCCGTCACGCCGGGACGATGTTCACCAGCTTGGGCGCCCGCACGATCACCTTGCGGACCCCCGCACCGTCCAGCGCGGCGACGACCGCCGGGTCGGCCAGGGCCTGGGCCTCCAGGTCCGCGTCGGAGATCGTCGGCGGCACCTCCAGACGGGCCTTGATCTTGCCCTTGATCTGCACGACGCAGGTGACGGTCTCGTCCACCACGTACGCCGGGTCGGCCACCGGCAGGTCCTCGTGCGCCAGGGACCCGTCGTGCCCCAGCCGCCGCCACAGCTCCTCGGCGATGTGCGGGGCCAGCGGCGCGATCAGCAGCACCAGGGGCTCGGCCACCGAGCGCGGCACGGGGCCGCCCGCCTTGGTCAGGTGGTTGTTCAGCTCGGTGATCTTGGCGATGGCGGTGTTGAAACGCAGGCCCTCCAGGTCCTGGCGGACGCCGTCGATCGCCTTGTGCAGGGCGCGCAGCGTGTCCTCGTCCGGCTCGGACCCGGTCACCGTGACCTCGCCGGTCGTCTCGTCCACGACGTTGCGCCACAGCCGCTGCAGCAGCCGGTACTGGCCGACGACGGCGCGGGTGTCCCAGGGACGGGAGACGTCCAGCGGGCCCATCGCCATCTCGTACAGGCGCAGGGTGTCGGCGCCGTACTCGGCGGCGATCTCGTCCGGGGTGACGGCGTTCTTCAGGGACTTGCCCATCTTGCCCAGCTCGCGCTTGACCTGCTCGCCGCCGTACCAGTAGCCGCCGTCCCTCTCCTCGACCTCGGCCGCCGGGACGGGGAAGCCGCGGCCGTCGCGGTAGACGTAAGCCTGGATCATGCCCTGGTTGAACAGCTTGTGGAACGGCTCGACGGACGAGACGTGCCCCAGGTCGAACAGCACCTTGGACCAGAAACGCGCGTACAGCAGGTGCAGCACCGCGTGCTCGGCGCCGCCGACGTACAGGTCGACACCGCCGTGCGGCTGCCCCTCGCGCGGGCCCATCCAGTACCGCTCGATCTCGGGGTCGACCAGCTTGCGGTCGTTGTGCGGGTCCAGGTAGCGCAGCTCGTACCAGCAGGAACCGGCCCAGTTGGGCATGGTGTTGGTCTCGCGGCGGTACGGGCGCACGCCCCGGCCGTCGCCCAGGTCCAGCTCGACGTGGACCCACTCCGCGTTGCGGGACAGCGGGGTCTCGGGCTCGGTGTCGGCGTCGTCCGGCTCGAAGGTGCGCGGGGAGTAGTCCTCGACCTCGGGCAGCTCCAGCGGCAGCATCGACTCGGGCAGGGCGTGGGCCACGCCGTCCTCGTCGTAGACGATCGGGAAGGGCTCGCCCCAGTACCGCTGGCGGCTGAACAGCCAGTCGCGCAGGCGGTAGTTGATGGTGCCCTCGCCGATGCCGCGCTGCTCCAGGTACGCGATGACCTTGCGCTTGGCGTCGGCGACCTCCAGGCCGTTCAGGTCGATCTCGTCGTTGGCGGAGTTGATCGCCGGGCCCTGGCCGGTGTACGCCTCGCCCTCCCAGCCCTCCGGCGGCCGGACGGTGCGGACGACGGGCAGGTCGAAGACGGTGGCGAACTCCCAGTCGCGCTCGTCCTGGCCGGGGACGGCCATGATGGCGCCGGTGCCGTAGCCCATCAGGACATAGTCGGCGACGAAGACCGGGATGCGGGTGCCGGTCAGCGGGTTCACGGCGTACGCGCCGCTGAAGACGCCGGTCTTGTTCTTGCCCTCGGTCTGCCGCTCGACGTCCGACTTGGCCTGCGCCTGCCTGCGGTACTCCGCGACGGCCTCGGCCGGGGTGGCCGCGCCGCCGGTCCAGGCGTCCTTGGTGCCCTCCGGCCAGGCGGCCGGCACCACGGTGTCGACCAGCGGGTGCTCGGGGGCCAGCACCATGTAGGTGGCGCCGAACAGGGTGTCCGGGCGGGTGGTGAAGACGGTGATCGGATCACCCGGGTGGCCCTCGACGGCGAAGCCGACCTTGGCGCCCTCGGAGCGGCCGATCCAGTTGCGCTGCTGCAGCTTGATCGCCTCGGGCCAGTCCAGCGCGTCCAGGTCGGACAGCAGGCGGTCCGCGTAGGCGGTGATGCGCATCATCCACTGGCGCAGCTTGGCCTTGAAGACGGGGAAGTTGCCGCGCTCGGAGCGGCCGTCGGCGGTGACCTCCTCGTTGGCCAGCACGGTGCCCAGGCCGGGGCACCAGTTGACCGGGGACTCCGAGGCGTACGCCAGGCGGTACTCGCCCAGGACGGCGTCACGCTCGACGGGGGTCAGCTCGGCCCAGGGGCGCCCGTCCGGGGTGTCCCGCTCGCCCTTCTCGAACTGCTCGACCAGCTCGCCGATCGGGCGGGCCCGGTCGGCCTGCTCGTCGTACCAGGAGTTGAAGATCTGCAGGAAGATCCACTGGGTCCACTTGTAGTAGTCCGGGTCGATCGTGGCGAACGACCGGCGCGTGTCGTGGCCCAGGCCCAGGCGGCGCAGCTGCCGCCTCATGTTCTCCATGTTGGCCTCGGTGGACACCCGGGGGTGGGTGCCGGTCTGCACCGCGTACTGCTCGGCGGGCAGGCCGAAGGCGTCGAAGCCCAGGGTGTGCAGCACGTTGTGGCCGGTCATGCGCTGGAAGCGGGCGAAGACATCGGTGGCGATGTAGCCCAGCGGGTGGCCGACGTGCAGTCCCGCGCCCGAGGGGTACGGGAACATGTCCATGATGAACTTCTTGGGCCGGGCCAGCTCGCCGTCCCCGGCCAGGTCACCGGTGGGGTTCGGGGCGGCGAAGGTCTGGTTCGCGTCCCAGAAGTCCTGCCAGCGGCTCTCGATGTCGGCGGCCAGGGCGGCCGTGTAGCGGTGGGGCGCAGCCGCCTCCGCGGCGGGGGTGGTCTCGCTCATCGTCCTTCGTACTCCATCGCTGTCATGACGGCCTGCGGCCCGGCCGCCGTACGGGCATCTGCCTGCGGAACCGCGGAGCTGCGGAAACGAAAAAGCCCCTCGCACAGGAGGGGCGCCGCACTGACATCGATCCTGGTCAGCACGGCTCACTAAGCAGAAGGCGTACGGCACGCATGGGGTCAGGGTACCCCAGAGCGGGAAGGGCCCGCACCGAGGTTCCCCCCGGTGCGGGCCCTTCCGTGCCGTTTCCGGCCGTGCTCAGCGGCCGTGCTCAGCGGTGGTGCTCAGCGGTGGTGCTCAGCGGTGGTGCGGCTTGTACGTGTCGAGGTAGCCGCGCGCCGGGGTGCCGACGCCGGTCACGTCGTCGTAGCCGACGACCGCGGACAGCGAGCTGTCCTTGCCGAGGCTGCGGAGCGAGGTGATCGTGCCGTCCGCCGCGTCGAAGCCGTTGGCGTAGTCCACGCGGACCACCGCGAGGTCCTTGCCGCGGCCCAGCGGGTGGTCGGTCACGTCGTGGTACGCACCGGTGCCGTAGCGGTCGTAGATCAGCGGGTTGGCGAAGCCGATCGGCACACCGTGCCGGGCCTGCTGCGCCAGCGCCTGCACGCCCGCGATGACCGGCGCGGCCAGCGAGGTGCCGCCGATCCGGTACTCGCTGTACTGGAGGGACCCGTCCGGGAAGGCCTGCGTCTGGCCGACCAGGAAGCCGGTGTTCGGGTCCGCGACGGCCGCGATGTCGGGCTCGACGCGCTGCCTGACCGTGCCGCCGTTGGCCCGGGCGAGCGAGTCGGGGACGACGCCGCGCTGGTAGAACGGCTGCGCGTACAGCTTGCTGGTGCCGCCGCCCGCGCCGGAGGTGTAGGCGCCGGGGAAGGCCGTCCAGCTCGAGCCGTCCTCGGCCAGCGTCGCCTTCAGGGTGCCCCAGCCGGTCTCCCACTGGTACTTGTCGCCCTTGCCGACGGCGAGCGAGGTGCCGCCGACGGAGGTGACCCAGGGGGAGTTCGCCGGGGTGTCGACCTGCTTCGCGCCGGTGCCCAGCGGGTTCGCGACGTTGTCGCCCGCGTCGCCGGAGGAGAAGTAGAAGCCGATGCCCTCGACCGCGCCGATCTGGAAGATCTGGTCGTAGGCGGCGGCGATGTCCGGCGTCTCGTTGGACTCGAGGTCGCCCCACGAGTTGGAGACGATGTCGGCGAGGCGGTGGTCGACGATCTTGCCGAGCGCGTCGAGCAGGTCGTCGTCGGTGCAGGAGGAGGCGCCGACGTAGGTGATGTCGGCGGCCGGGGCGACCGCGTGCACCGCCTCGACGTCCAGGGTCTCCTCGCCGTACCAGCCGGAGGCGTCGCACTCGTCGGGGCTGGTGTAGCGGTAGTCGCCCGGCAGCACCTGGGAGAGCTGGCCCCGCTTGTACGCCGCGTCGCCGTTGCGGGCCGCGTACTTCTTGGCGTCGGCGACGATCGTCGGGGAGGCGAACGCGTCGGTGATGGCGACGGTGACGCCCTTGCCGTTGTACGAGCCGGCTCCGTAGGCCGCGCGCAGCTGCTTGCCCGTGTAGCCCTTGACGGCGTAGGGGGCGCGCGTGCCGTAGGCGACCGGCAGCTTCTTGTTCGTGTTCGACCCGTAGTACGTGGAGAAGGGGCCGGCGTTCTTGAAGACGGCGCCGGGCGGCGGCAGCGTGTCCTGGTGCCGTGCGCGCCGCGGGGAGTTGTCCAGGCCGGTGACCGTGAGCACCGCGCCGCCCAGGGAGGCGGGCACCGAGGCCGTTCCGGTCGGGGCGTGGTAGGTCTTGGCGCCCTTCGCGTAGTTGTGGAGCTGGGTGCCGAACGCCCGCTCCGCGTCGGCGACGTCGCCGGTGACGGTCAGGTAGTGGTCGTTGGCGCCGGTGACCCGGAGCCCGGAGGACTCCAGCCACTGCCGGGTCTGTGCGACCTGCTGCGCGGTGGCGCCGAAGCGGGCCTTGGCCTGCTTGGCCGAGAGGAACGCGCCGTACGAGGCGGAATCGGGGTCCGACACGGCCTTGGCGTAGGCCGCCAGCCCCTGGGCGTCGCGGCCGGCGAGGTAGACCCGGAGGGTGACGTCGGCCGAGTCGGCCGTGGCGCCCCTGTCGGCCTTGGCGGTGGCCCAGACCGGCTTGCTTCCGGCCAGGCCGTGCCGTCCGTGCGGCGCGTCGGCCTGCGCGGTGGGTATGCCCATCGCCAGAGCGCCGGCGACCAGCGGCAGTGTCGCCGCCAGGGCCAGGCCGGCCCGCCTTCTCGAGCGGGTTGAACTCATGTAACCCCCTGCTGTGTGAAGTTCTCGCGGAGTGGCGGCGCGCCGGAACCGGCAGCGCGCGGAGACCGCCACGCCACTCTCGCGATGAACAGCTCATGCCAGGTACATGTGTTCGCCAAGAAGGACTCAAGGAAGGCCCACGAAAGGGCAATTGGGAGGGCGATCCGATCCGGAATGCGGACATATGGTGCCGGAGACCGGACGTTCGGAGAAGGAGCCGATCATCCTTGCCGAACGGAGCCCGAACAAACCAACGTTAGCAGTTCGTAATGATCCTCATCCCGGGTTGTCGAAAGACGATCGTTCTGGCCACCCGTAGGGGTTAGCGTCTGCCCCATGCGCACCAACCGACAGTCCCCGGACGGTCGCCGGACCCCCCCGATACCGGCGAGCGACATCCTGTCCGGGGCCCTTCGCGCCGCACGGTCGCCCCGCGCCTGGGCGATCGCCGGCACCGCCGCCGCCCTGCTCGTCCTCGCCGTCACCGCGGGGCCGTACCTGCGGGCGTTCCTGGACTTCGGCGCCGGCGTCCTCACCCTCGTCTCCCTGAGCTGCACCGTCATCTGGGGCCTGGTGTCCACCGACACCGTCTTCCTCGGGCCCCGCGAACGCCTGCTCACCCAGGGCATCCACCGCGGTCTGGGCGTCGCCGCGATCGGGTTCCTGATCCTGCACGTGACCACGAAGATCGTCGAGGTACGGGTCACCACCGCCGGCGCCTTCCTCCCCCTCGGCGTGACCGGCCGGGACGGGCTCATCGCCCTCGGCGTGCTCGCCGCCTACCTGATGATCCTCGCCGCCGCCACGGGCGCGATGCGCAGCGTCTTCGCCGCCAACCGCCACCCCGTGCGGTGGCGCATCCTGCACAGCACCGCCTACGCGTCCTGGTGCATGGCGCTGATCCACGGCCTGCAGTCCGGGCGTTCGGCCAAGTCGTGGATCATCGTGGCCTACGGGATCTGCCTGGTGGGTGTCGCCATCGGCCTGATCTACCGCCTCCGCAGGACCCGTGGCGAGGCGCTCTTCCCCGAGACCCGGGAGCGCTCCGCATCCTTCCGCAAGCTCGGCGGCGAACGGGCCGCGTCCCGGGGCGGTTCGGGCGGCCGCCGGCGCGCCGTACCCCGCGAGGAGACCGGGCCCAGCCTGGCCAGCGCCTACAGCCAGCCGCTGCCGCCGCTGCCCAACTTCCCCACCGCCCAGCAGTACACGGCTGTCGCTCCCCCGGTCCCGGACCGTACCCTCGGCTTGGATCCCGCGGCCGCCACGATGCAGATGCCGCCGGTACCCGCCGAACCCCAGGCGGCGTACCCGCAGCAACAGCAGGTGCCGTACCAGCAGCAGCCCCAGCAGACCGGCTGGGACGGCACCCCCGCATGGGGCACGCCGGTGCAGGGCGGCGCACAGGACGTGGATCCGCTGGGGGCCGACCGGCTCCAGCCGATCGCCTGGCAGCAGTCCACGCCCGGCCCCTATGAAGGACAACGATGAGCGTTCCCGCCATACCGGACCGGTCACCCGCCCCTCGCTCGGGGGCGGGTGACGTGCTCCCCGACGTGCGTACCGTCGGGCTGCCCCGGATCACCGCGGGTTTCGACGAGGTGGAGCGCCTGGACCGGGTGACCCATCTGAACGTGCACGGTTCCATGCCGAGCCTGACCGAGGGCGAACTGCTCGACCTCGCGGAGCTGATGGGACTGCGCGGCCGCGGCGGCGCGGGCTTCCCCTTCTACAAGAAGCTCAAGGCCGTCGGCGAGGCCGCGCGACGGCGCGGCACCCCGACCGCCGTGATGGTCAACGGCTGCGAGGGCGAACCGGCCTGCCGCAAGGACGCGGTCATCCTGCGCCGCGCCCCGCACCTCATGCTGGACGGCGCCCTGCTGTGCGCCGAGATCCTCGGCGCCCGCGAACTGGTCATCAGCGTCACGCGCGACACCAACGAGCAGTCCGTGCGCGACGCCCTGGCCGAGCGAGGCCTCGGCACCAAGCGCGGCCGCCAGTTGAGGGCCCGGATCGTGCGCATGCCGGAGCGCTTCGTGTCGGGCGAGTCCTCGGGCATCATCTCTGCGGCCAACGGCGGCCTCCCCCTGCCGCCCGGCAAGAAGGTGAGCGCGAGCGAGTCCGGCCTCGGCGGGATGCCGACGCTCTTCTCCAACACCGAGACCTTCACCCAACTGGCCATCGGCGCCCGCATGGGAGCGATCCGCTTCGGCTCCGCGGGCGCCCCCGGCGAGCCCGGCACCGCCATGCTGACCGTCTCCGGCTCGGTGCCGCGGCAGACGGTCGTGGAGACCCCGACCGGTGTCCCCATGTCGTACATCCTGCAGATGTGCGGCGGGAACCCGGGTCAGGGGGTGCTCGTCGGCGGCTACCACGGCGCCTGGATCGACCCCAGCGTCGCCTCGATGGTGACGATATCCAGGGAGAGCCTGGAGGCCCACAAGGCCACCCTCGGCGCCGGCGCCCTGCTGCCGCTGGACCCGGGACTGTGCCCGCTCGGCGAGTCGCTGCTGGTCGCCCAGTGGCTGGCCGCCGAGACGGCCGGCCAGTGCGGACCGTGCCGCCTCGGACTGCCCCGTATGGCCGGGCTGCTCCAGGACGTGCTCAACGGCGGCGGACAGGCCGCGCTGGAGCAGCTGCGGCAGACCGCGGTGGCGGTCAAGGGGCGCGGCGTGTGCAAGCACCCCGACGGCTCGATGCGCTTTGTGATGTCCAGCATCAACGCCTTCACCGACGATCTCGCCGCCCATGTGCTCGGCGGCGGCTGCGGCCGTCCCACGGTGGGCGTGCTGCCGCTGCTGAAGTCCGATCCCCCGATGCCGCGCGGCGGCGGCTCCGCGGGCGCAGCGGCCGCGGCGCCCAGCAACAAGCGGCTGAACGTCGACTGGACGCTGTGCAAGGGCCACGGCCTGTGCGCCGGCGTGCTGCCGGAGATCGTACGGCTGGACCGGGACGGCTACCCCGACATCGCCGGCACGCCCGTACCGCCGCACCTGGACGCGGCCGCGCAGCGCGCGGTGGCCCGCTGCCCGGCGCTGGCGCTGCGCATGGAGGAGGGCGGCCGCCGCTGACCGCGCTCGCACGAGGGGCCCGGCACCACCATGGTGCCGGGCCCCTCGTGCGTCCGTGCCGGCCGGCGGGCCGGCACGGGGCGTTCACGCCGGCTGGTCGCCGGTCATGCGCCTGAGCCACTGCCGGGCCAGCCGGCGCTCCTCCTGGCTGAACCCGGCCTCGAGCTCCCGTTCGCGTTCGCGCACCACGGGCCGGGCCTCCTCGAGGCGCTCGCGACCGGCGTCCGTCAGGAAGACCTGCTGGCTGCGGCCGTCCGTGGGGTGGCGCCGGCGCTCGACCAGACCCTGGTCGGCGAGTCCGGCGAGCAGTTCGTTGGCCGACTGACGGGTGCTGGCCACGGCCCGGGCCAGGTCGGCGATGGTGATGCCCGGCTGGTCCGCGAGTACGAGCAAGGAGGCGTACTGGGCGACGGACAGCCCGAGCCCCGACAACGCGCCGTCCATGGCCCCGCGCATGTTCAGCCACGCCTGACGGACCAGGAAGCTCAGACAGAGCTCATCGATGTCGGCGTCCACCCAGGTCTCCCCTCGCATTGACAGGAACCTTACGTTCTTGGCACGCTAAGAACGTAAGGGCCCTGTCGATCCTACCCGAGACGGCCGGCCCTCGGCAGTTCCGCGTACCCGCTCACCGGAGGTGTGCCGCACTATGTCCGATCGCTTAGAGAGTGGGCAGGAGGGGCCCGAGGTCAATCCGGGCCTGGTGCTGCTCCTCTGCTCGGGCGCGACCTTCATGGCGTTCCTCGACCTGTCCGTCGTGAACATCGCGTTCCCCAAGATCATCGAGAAGTTCCCCGACACCGGGATGGCCACGCTGACCTGGGTGGTCAGCGGTTACGCGGTGATGTTCGCCGCCGTGCTGACCCCGGCGGGACGGCTGGCCGACACCGTCGGGCGCACCAGGGTCTTCCTCTGGTCGCTGACCGGCTTCACGCTCGCCTCACTGGCCTGCGGCGCGGCCACCGGCCCCGAGTGGCTCATCGTGGCGCGGTTCGCGCAGGGCGCGCTGGCGGCGGGGATGATCCCCTCGGCGCTCAGCCTGATCATGTCCTCGACCCCGCCGGAGAAGCTGATCAAGGCGATCGGCACCTGGTCGGCGGTGGCGGGTTTCTCCGCCGTGGTCGGCCCGGCCATCGGCGGCGTGCTCGTGGAGCAGATGAGCTGGCGAGCGGTCTTCTACATCAACGTACCCATCGGTGTCCTGCTGGCCGTCGCCGGACTGAGGGCGCTCCCCCGCCACCGTCCCGAGACGGGCAGCAGGCTTCCCGACGTCGTCGGCACCGCCGCGCTCGCGCTCGGCATCGGCCTGGTCGTGGCCTCCCTCACCGAGGGCGACTCCTGGGGCTGGACGAGCGCCCGCACGCTCGGGCTGCTCGCCGGCGGACTCGCCCTGGGCGCCTTCGCGGTGCTCAGGTCGCGGCGGCACCCGTCCCCGGCCATCGCCACCGAGCTGTGGAAAAGCCGGAAGTACGCCGTGGTCAACGGTGTCTCCGCGGTCTTCGGCGTGTCGATGTTCGCCTGGCTGCTGGCGGGCGCGCTCTTCGCCACCGGCGTGTGGCACTGGAGCATCATGGAGGCCGCCGGGGCGATGAGCGTCGGCGCGGTCGCCTCCATGGTCACCTCGACCATGGCCGGGCGAGCCTCCGAACCGGCCACGCACCGGCGGTTGGTGATCCTCGGCGCGCTGATGTTCGCCGCCTGCACCGCGCTGATGGGCAGTGACTTCCTGGGCCCGGATCCCGACTTCTGGGGAGCCTGGGTCCCGACCGGACTCCTGGGCGGCGGCGGCCTCGGCTTCGCGGTCACCTCGCTGTCGTCCATCGCCGCGACCGCGCTGCCGCCGCTGCAGTTCGCGGCCGGGGTGGGCATGAACCTCACCGCGCGCCAGATCGGCGGCGCCCTGGGCACGGCGATGCTAGCCGCCATCATGGCCGCGCACTCCGCGCCGGGCATCGACGCCTTCCACGACCTGTACCGGGTGTGCACGGCCGTCACCGTCGTGGCGGCGCTCGCCGCCCTGGGACTGACCGACCGGACCCCCGCGGCCGCCCCCCGGCAGGAGACGGGCACGCAGACACCGGCGGAGGTCTCCGGATCCTGAGACCCCCCGGGAACCGGGGAGACGGGCGGCCGGGAGAACGTTGAATCGTTCTCCCGGCCGCCATCCTCCCGTTTTCCGTCAACATTCCCCACGATTACTCGGCGAACGACGGAGTAAAACACTCCGGAAAGAATTCAAGGAATAAACCAATCCGCTCCCGCCGATCATTACCAATGGGTCGGCACAAACAATTTTCTTGCAGTCAACCCCTCCCCGTGGCAGACTCGGTCGCGGCAGGGCCGGAAGTTCGGGAACGACCATTTTCCGGCTCGTAGATCAGTGACCACGGGGGGACCTGGTGCACACCGTTCTTGATTGGATCGACCATGCCGCCGACGACCGGGGAATCCACTTCTCCGATTCCGTGACCGGCTGGTCGTTCGTTTCCCACAGCACACTGGCCGGCGAGGCCCACCGGGTGGCGGCCTTGCTCCACGCTCACGGCGCGCAGCCCGGCGATGTGGTGTCTCTGCTGGTCAACGAGGTACGTGACTTCGCACCCGCCTTCCTCGGCACCATGCTGGCCGGCCTCACCCCGGCTCCGATCGCCTCGCCCCTCACTTTCCAGGGAAATGATCGGTACACCGAGCACGTCACGGACGTCCTGAAAGTCGCGGAACCGGCTCTGGTGCTGTCCGACGCATCCCTCGCGGAAATAGCGGAGAAGACCTCGGCGCAACTCGGCGGCGGCAACGTGATACTTCTGGAGGAGTCGGCCGGATTATCGGTCGGAGATTCCGCGCGACGCACTCCGGCGGAACTCGGGCTGCTGCAGTTCACCTCCGGTTCCAGCGGTTCGCCGAAGGGTGTCCGCGTGTCCCGGGACAATCTCGCGGCGAACGTCCGGAGCATTCACGAGTGGCTGGGCACGACCGCTGCCGACTCCTGCTCGTCCTGGCTCCCGCTCTACCACGACATGGGGCTCATCGGGACGTTCCTCGGTTCGCTCACGGCCCGGATCGACCTCTGGCTCATGTCGCCCCTGGACTTCGTGCGGAACCCGCTGCGCTGGCTGGAGGCGCATGGCCGGCATGGCGCGACCATGACCACCGCCCCCAACTTCGGCTACGGCTACACCGCCAAACGCGTCCGTCCGCAGGACCTGGAGGGAATGGACTTCTCCCACTGGCGGGTCGCCATGAACGGGGCGGAGCGCATCGACCCCCGCGCCGCCGCCGCGTTCGCCGCGCTGCTCGCCCCGCACGGCTTCCGCACCACCGCTTTCGCCCCCTGCTACGGCCTCGCCGAGGCCACCCTGGCGGTCTCGGGCGTCACGCCGGGCTCCGGGGCGCGCACGGTACGGCTGGAGGGCGGACTGCACACCGGCCGGCCCGTCGTGCCCACCGGCCGGGGAGAGCTGGGGACCGTCCACCCCGACGGCGGGGCGAGCTGGCTGACCTCCTGCGGCCCGGCGGTGCCGGGCGCCGCCGTGGACATCGTCGACGAGGACGGCGCCGTGCTCCCCGAGGGGCACTTCGGCGAGATCCGCGTCCGGGGGACGTCCGTGGCCGGCGGCTACCGCTCCCGCGTACCGGACGCCTCGTCGAACTTCACGGACAACGGCCTGCGCACCGGCGACGCGGGATTCCTGCTGGAGGGCGAGCTGTTCGTGGTCGGCCGGGTCGGCGACAGCATCAAGGTCCGGGGCCGCAAGGTGCACGCGGAGGACCTCGAGACCGGGCTCACCGCGGTCGACGGCATCCCCTCCGGGCGCTGCGCCGTCGCCCTCGGTACGACCGGCGAGGCCCACCACGTGGTGGCCGTCGTCGAAGCGGGCGACTCCGGCTGGCTCGACGGCGCCCTCGCCGTGATCCGCGCCGCCACCGACGACACCGTCAGGGTCACCGTGGTCCGCGCCGCGCGGGGCGGCATCCCCCGCACCTCCAGCGGCAAGCCGCGCCGGCGCCTGCTCTGGCGCCGCTTCCAGGACGGGGCGGCCCTCGGGGAGGTCGTGCACGGCACGGCTCCCGCCGCCCCCGTCACCGGCTGACGCCGCGCCCTCCGGGCGCCCGCCCCCACCGGGCACGCGCATCCGCCGTGAGGTCCTTCCGCGATTCGTGAATTCCACCGCGTTCCCGCAGCGGTCACGCATGCCCTGAAGACGTGAATTCCCACAAGGAGAAAGTGCAATGACGACTGCCGCCACCACGGACACCGGCCCCGGCCAGGGCTATGTCCCCGACATCACCGCGGAACCCGGCACCGATGAGCACGGGCAGGAACGGCAGGGCCGGCTGGCCACCTCCGCCGACCTCTACCGCCGCTGGGAACGCCAGCAGTGGAGCGTCGCGCAGGTCGCCCCGGCCCGGGACGCGGAGCGCTGGAACGCCCTCACCCCCTTCATGCGGCAGCAGATGCTGGGCGCACTGGCCGAACTGGAGGTCGGCGAGGTCGCGGTGACCCACACCCTCGGCACGCTCATCGACAGCCCGCCGACCGAGGACGACCGCATCTACCTGTGCACCCAGCTCGCCGACGAGGCGCGCCATGTGCGGTTCTTCCAGACCTACCTGGAGGACGCCTGCGGCATCGACCTCGACGCCGCGGAGGGCGGCGACCTGGAGGCGGCGGCCGACTACGCCAAGGTCTTCGCCCCCGAACTCACCAGGGTCACCTCGGAGGTCCGGCGCAGCGGCGACACCGAGTCCTGGTACCGCGCCCTGGTCTACTACCACCTGATCACCGAGGGCGTACTGGCCGCCACCGCGCTGCGCACCACCCGCTTCCTCGCCCGGCGGCTGCGACTGGCCGCCCTGGAGGAGGGGCTCACCAACGTCACGCGCGACGAGTCGCGGCACGTCTCGTTCGGGCTGCGCGCCGCCGAGGACGGTGTGGCGCGCGGATACGGCCGGGTGGTCGAGGACGCCCACTTCGAGGCGATCGGCATGGCGGCCTGGGTGCTCGTCGGCCCGGCCCGGCACAACCCGTCTCCCGCCATCCCCGCCGCGCTCGCCAGCCGGGCCGCGCAGTTGCAGGGGGCCGTCGACATCGGCGAGGAGCGGCTGGTCAAGCAGCTGCGCCTGATCGGCCTGCCCCAACTGGCCGACCGCGCCGGGCGGGCCTGGCGCGCGGAGATCGACAAGGCGCTGTCCGCCTACGAGGAGCGCTGGTCGGCGCCGCACCCGATCCGTGCCGCCGCGGCCCGCGCCGCCGCCCGGTGAACCACCCCTCGGTACCCCTCTCAGGAAAGTGAGTCCGTCATGCCCAACGAGAACACCCGCGCCAGGGTCCGCGAGATCGTCGGCGAGATGAGCCCGAGCGGCAAGCGGGACGTCGCCCCCGCCGACCTCCTGGTGGAGGACCTCGGCTACGACTCCCTCGCCGTGATCGAGCTGTCGCTGCAGATCGAGTCCGCCTTCGGCCTCAGCTCCATGAGCCAGGGGACGGTGCCCGACATCACCACCGTCCAGGACGTCGAGGACCTGGTCGTGCGGGCCCTCGCCACCCCCATCGACGCCGCATGAGCGCCGCCGTGACCCCGGCGAAGGAGGGCGCCGACCGGCACTGCCTCCCGGCGGACGAGGCGGCGGAGCTGCTGCGCCCGGCGCCCTGGCAGCGGTTCGCCGTGATGGGCGACAGCTTCGCCGAGGGCGTGGGCGGCCCGTGCCCCGGCTACGCCGACGTGTCCTGGCCCGAGCGGGTGGCGAACGCCCTGCGGGCCACCCGGCGCGGCCTGGAGTACCTCAACACCGGTGAGACGGGGCTGCGCACGGCGCAGGTGCGCGAGACGCAGCTGGAGCGGGTGCTGGCTTTCGGCCCCGATCTGGTGAACGTCGCCTCCGGCGGCAACGACCTCTTCGTGCCGGAGCCCGACCTGGACGCCGTCGAGGCCGACCTCGACGCCGTCTACCGGGCGCTGCGCGAGCAGAAGGCGCACATCTTCGCCTTCACGGTCGCCGACATCTTCGACGCCTTCCCCGAACTGGTCGAGTTCCGCACCAGGATCACCGCGCTGAACGAGCGGATCAGGGCCGTGGCCGGCCGCTACGAGGCCACCGTCGTGGAGATGGAGCGGCACCCGGTGCGGAACGAGCCCACGCTGATGAGCGGGGACGGGATCCACTTCTCGATGCACGGGCACGCGGTGCTCGCGTCCGAGATCATCCGCAACCTCGCGCAGGACATCGCGTGACCGGGCCCGCCGCCTCGGTCGCCGGCGCCGACTACGTCGTGGTCGGCGCCGGCTCCGCCGGCTGCGTCCTCGCCGCGCGGCTCAGCGAGGACCCCTCGGTGCGGGTCGTCCTCGTCGAGGCGGGCGGACCCGACCGCAGAGCGGAGATCAGCATCCCGGCCGCTTTCCCCAAGCTCTTCGGCACGGAGTACGACTGGGCCTTCTCCACCGCCCCCCAGCCGGCCCTGGGCGGCCGCGAGGTCTACTGGCCGCGGGGCAGGACCCTGGGCGGTTCCTCCTCGCTCAACGCGCAGATCTGGACGCGCGGTCACCGGGCGGATTACGACGGCTGGGCCGCCGCAGGCCTCGCCGGCTGGGGATTCGCCGAGGTGGAGCCGTACTTCCGCAAGGCCGAGGAGGCACTGGACGTCCGTCACCTGCGCGACCCCAACCCGACCACGGCCGACTTCCTCGCCGCCTGCGCCAAGGCGGGCGTCCCCCCGATGGGCGACACCGAGTGGACGGCGCCCGAGGGCTGCGGGCCGATCCGCGTCACCCAGCGCAACGGCCGCCGCCGGAGCACCGCCGACGCCTATCTGCGCCCCGCCCTCGGCCGGGACAACCTGACCGTGCTCACCGCGGGGCACGCCCGGCGGGTCGTGCTCGACGGCACCCGCGCGGTCGGCGTCGAGGTCGCCACCCCGGAGGGCGTACGGACGGTGGCGGCGGCCCGCGAGGTGATCCTCGCCGCGGGCGCGGTGGGCAGCCCGCACCTGCTCATGCTGTCCGGCGTCGGCGACCCGGAGGAACTGCGCGCGCACGGCATCCCGGTCGCCGTGGAACTGCCCGAGGTGGGACAGGGGCTGAGCGACCACCTCTTCGCGCCGCTCGCGCTGGCCGCCCGCGAGCCGGTCTCGCCGGGCGTCGGCGACCAGGGCGAGGACGTGATGCGCTACTTCCGCCACCGCACCGGGAAGCTGAGCTCCAACCTCGCCGAGGCCGTGGTCTGGCTGCGCACCGACG
Organism: Actinacidiphila glaucinigra; assembly: GCF_900188405.1. Classification (GTDB taxonomy): domain Bacteria; phylum Actinomycetota; class Actinomycetes; order Streptomycetales; family Streptomycetaceae; genus Actinacidiphila; species Actinacidiphila glaucinigra. Next base: position 46,957 of record NZ_FZOF01000019.1, read on the forward strand.
AGCGGCCGGCGCCACCGGACGTCGAACTGCTCTGGATGCCGGTGCCGTTCCTCGACCACGGGCGCGGCGATCCCGGGCACGGGGTGACGCTCAGCGTCGTCCTGCTGCAGCCCGAGAGCCGCGGCCGGATCACGCTGCGGTCCGCCGATCCGGCGGCCGCGCCCCTGATCGACCCCGGTTACCTGACCGACCCGGGCGGGACCGACCTGGCCACGCTGACCGCGGGCGTCCGCCGGGCCCAGGACATCCTCCGCCGGGAACCGCTGGCTCCGTGGCTCGGGCAGCCGCTGGTCGCCGGGGTCCTGGACGGTTCCGCGGACGCCGTGGCCGCCCTCGTACGCCGCCACGCGCAGACGCTCTACCACCCCGTGGGCACCTGCCGCATGGGGGCGGACGAGGCGTCGGTCGTGGATCCCCGGTTCCGCGTCCGGGGGACGGCGGGACTGCGCGTCGTCGATGCCGCCGCGCTTCCCGTCATCCCCCGCGCGCACACCCACGCCCCGACCGTGATGCTCGCCGAGCGCGCGGCCGACCTGCTGCGCGCCACCTGACCCGAGCCCGACGAACCGAAAGGCCCCTCCGCCATGACCGTGGACCACCGGACGCTGTTCGGCGCCCTGCTCGCCGACGACGACTTCACCGCACGACTGAAGGACCGCGGGCTCTCGCTGTACTTCGTCCCGCCGGAGCCCGGCGCCGCCGTCTTCGTCTCCTCCGACGGCGTGGCCGCGGGCGAGCCGCCGTTCCCGCCCACCCTGCGCTTCGAGATGGGGCAGGACACCGCCCACGAGATCTGGAGCGGCCGGCTGCCGCTGATGAACGCCGTGGTGGAGCGCCGGCTGGCGATCAAGGGCCCGGTCGGCCGGGTCCGGCAGCTGGCCGACCTGCTGCCGGCCGTGTGCGCCACGTACGCCGAGCTGTCCGCCCGGCCCCGTTCCTGACGCGTCCGACGACCGTACGACGACACCCATGAAAGGCATGACCGCCATGACCGCCGCCGTCAGCACCGGCACCGTCACCAATGCGCCGACCCTGTCCGACACCGCCGCCCTCAGCGCGGCCGCCATGCCCTCCCTGTTCACGCTGCCGCCCGAGGTGGAACGGCTGCGCGACGAGGTCCGCGAGTTCGCGCGCACCGTCGTCAGGCCCCGCGTGCTCGCGAACGACCTCGCGCCGCACGACGACTTCGACTGGGAGATCGTCCGCAAGGGCCACGAGCTGGGGCTGTTGCGGATGACGCTGCCCGAGGAGTTCGGCGGCCGCGGCGTGGGGGTGCTCGGTGTCGCCGTCGCCCTGGAGGAGCTGGCCGCGGTCTGCGCGAGCACCGCGCTGGTCTTCGGCGCCTCGCTGCTCGGCCAGAGCAGCGTGCTCGCCTCCGGCGACCCCGCCCTCCAGGCCCGGTTCGTCCCCGGGTTCCTCGGCGCCGAGCCGGTGCTCGCCTGCAACGCCATCACCGAGGAAGTGGCCGGCTGCGACCTGCTCATCCCGGAGAACTCCCCGCACGCGCAGGAGGTGACGACCGCCCGCCGGGAGGGCGACGGCTACGTCCTCAACGGCGTCAAGCGGTTCATCACCAACGGCGCGGTGGCCGAGTGGTGCACCGTCTTCGCCAACCTCGAGGGGCATCCCGGGGCGGACGGCCTGACCACCTTCGTCGTCCCGCTGGACAGCGAGGGCGTGACCCGCGGCCCGGTCGCGGACAAGATGGGCTACCGCGCCTGCCTGGGCACCACCCTGGTCTTCGAGGACGTCCACGTGCCCGCCGCGAATGTCGTGCACGGCGAGGGCAACGGCTGGAACTTCCTCACCATGCAGTCCAACCAGGCCCGCACCACCGTCGCCGCGATCTCCACCGGCGTCGCCCGGGGCGCGTTCGAGATCGCCAGGCAGTGGTGCGGCGAGCGCGTCCAGGCCGGGGTGCCGCTGTACCGGCACCAGTTCAGCGCGCGGAAGCTCGCCGAGATGTCCGTGAAGATCGACGCCGCCCGGCTGCTGTACCTCCAGGCCGCGCACCAGGCCGACAACATGCTGCCGGCCCCCACCTACGGCCCGGCCGCCGCCAAGCTCTTCGCGGACCGGATCGCCATCGAGGTGGCCGAGGAGGCCATGTCGATGCTCGGCGCCCGCGGCTACTGCCGGGAGTACGACGTCGAGAAGTTCGTCCGCGAGTCCTTCGGGGCCCGCATCTACGAGGGCACCCCCGAGGTCCTCGCGCTGGCTGTCACCGGCGCCCTCTACGGCCACCGCGCCTGAGACGCGCTGTTGGAACGGGGGAGTCATCGTCATGGAGCAGACACTCGAACGGGCCCGCAGCACCGACGTCTACGCCGCCGAGGTGCAGATGGTGCACAGCCTGACCAGTTTCACGGGGCTCGCCGCCCAGGTGCCCGCGGAGAGCCTCCTCTACCACTGCGAGCGGCCCGGCGGCCCGACCGTCCTCGCCGTGCGCAACGACGGGCTGCCGGAGCCGTACCGCCACGGCATCTACGGCTTCCGGCTCGCCCAGTACCTGCGCCTGAGGTTCGCCAGCGCGGATCTCGCCTTCCGGCGCTCCCTGGTGACCGAACCCCACGGGGGTCACGGGAACGAGATCCACGTGCTCGCCCTCGACGGGGAGAGCGGCGCGATCCTGCGCTACCTCTCGCTGGTCGGCTCGACCGACCAGGTGCCGCTGCGTCTCAAGGACCCCGCGCGGGCGCTCTTCCCGTGCGAGGTCGCCCACGGGGTCAACCTCTTCGAGCACGTGGAGTGCGACGGGGACCTCGACACCAGCCGTGTCTGGGAGGTCAAGAGGCTGGTGCACCGCGCCGAGCAGAATCGTTCCAGCGCCTACGCGCGGCTGCGTCTGGCACTGGAGCTGATGCTCGGCTTCTACACGGCCCTCGGCCGTATCGAGCCGGCCCCCGAGGTACTCGTGGGCGACGGCGAGGAGGGCATCGCGATCCGCAGGCTGCTGCGCAGCCTGAAGGACATCACGGTGCTGGAGGGCACCCGGCCCTCGCTGCCCGCCGACGACCTGATGTTCCCGCTCTACACGCAACGCGACGTGGTGAAGCCCTTCGTGGCGCGGGCTCCGCACGGCGAGGAACTGCAGCGACTGATCCGAGACATCGACCGCGCCCTGACCGACCGCAATCCGCTCGACGCCCTCAAGGGCCTGGTGGAGACGGTCGGCGGCCGCCTGCGGAGGGTTCACGTATGACCGGCATCCACACGACCGCCCCCGGCCCCACCGGCGCCGCCGGGACGGGCGGCGCCCCCGACACGTTCTACGCCGCGTTCACCGAGCGCAACCGCGGCCTGATCCCGGAGGCCGCGCAGCGGGCGCTGCGGACGGCCGTGGTGCTCGTCGCGGGCTGCGGGTCGACGGGTGGCGCGGCCGTCGACCCGCTGACCCGGCTGGGCGTCCAGCACTTCGTCCTCGCCGAGCCCGGCGCGTACGAGCTGAACAACCTCAACCGGCAGCACGCCGCGCACGCCGACATCGGCCGCAACAAGGCCGAAGTGGCCGCCGAGCGCGTCCGCGCCGTGAACCCGCACGCGGTCGCCGAGGTGCGCCCGGAGGGCATCCGGCCGGAGAACGCCAAGGCGCTGCTGGGCGGTTGCGACATCGTCGTCGACGGTGTCGACGTGACCACCCCGGCGGGCTGGCGCGCCAAGTACGCCCTGCACGCGGAGGCGGCGGCCCAGGGCCGTCCGGTCGTCTCCGGCTACGACATGTCCGGGACCCAGTACGTCCGCTACTACGACTACCGCCTCGGGCTGCCGCCGCTGGCCGGCGAGGTCACCGCGGAGCAGGTCGCCACCGAGTCGGTGTGGGAGCTGCTGCTGCGGATCGTGCCGCGCGAGCTGGTGCCCGGGGACCTGCTGGCCGACATACGCGCCCACCGCGACGAGCCGGACTACAGCGTTCCGCAGCTGGTCTACACCTCGCTGCTCTTCGGCGTCCTGACGGCCCGTTACGTCGTCGAGGTGCTGGCCGGCCGTCCCGTCCGCGAGGCCCTGTCGCTGGACGTCCACCAGATCGTCCGACCGCAGTCCTAGGAGGAAGAGATGACGTCCGAACTGCTCAAGCCCGATCCCAAGGCCGATCCGGCCGCCCGCCAGACGAAGAAGGCGGCCCAGCTGCTCATCGCGTCCGCCCGGCACTCGTACGACCCCCTGGTGGACATCGACTGGGACGCCCCGCTCGCCGAGGGCAAGTGGTTCCTCGCGGAGAAGCGCTGCTCGCTCTACGGCACCGAGTTGTGGGACTCGCTCGGCACCGAGCAGAAGATGCTGCTCAGCCGTGAGGAGCTGGCCGCCTCGGTCGCCGTCGGGGTGTGGACCGAGCACGTCCTGCTCCACCTGGTCTCCCGGTACGTCTACAAGCGCGACGTGTCGACCCCGCAGGTGCAGTTCGCGCTGACCGAGGTGGCGGACGAGGTCCGGCACATGATCATGTTCGCCAGGCTGGTGGAGAAGACCGGGGCCGAGATCTACCCGACGCCGCCGAAGACCCTCCGCAGCGGGCTGCTGCTCAAGACCTTCGCGCCGGTGCCGGCGCTGTGGGCGCTGATCCTGCTCACCGAGGAGTTCTTCGACCGCTTCCAGCGCGAGCAGTCGGGCGACGAGACCATCCAGCCCGTCGTGCGCGCGGTCGCCCGCATCCACGTCGTGGAGGAGGCCCGGCACATCTCCTTCGCCCGCACCGAGCTCGAGCGCTTCGTGCCCACCCTGTCCAGGGCCCGGCTCGGCGCGCTGCGCCGGCTTCTGGCGGGGATCGTGGCGGGCATGCGCAAGGACCGCTACAACCCGCTGATGTACCAGCGTGCCGGGCTCGATCCGAAGACCGCGGTCGCGGCGGCCCGCGCCAACCCCAACAACATCGAGAACGCGAAGTACGGGGGTCAGCGGATCGCCGCGTACTACCAGCAGATCGGGCTGATCGGCGGCCCGTCGGAGAAGGTCTGGCGCGAGGCCGGCTGGCTGTCGTGACCGCCCACGGCCCCGGGCCCCACGACCGCCACGACCACGACCACGACCACGACCACGACGAGGACGGCTACTCCGGACCGGCCACCCTGCTGGTGGCCGGCCGTGCCCTCGACGTCGAGGTCAGGCTGACCGGCTGCTTCCAGCCGCTCGACGGCCGCTACCACTGGTACGGCCGGCTGGCCCCCGACGCCCGGCTGTCCGCCCTGGTCGCCGGCCGGCCGGTCCCCGTCACCGTGTGCACCCCGCACGGCCGGGCCGAGGGTCAGCTCTCCGACCCCGACCTGTGGCAGCGGCTGCGGGTCGAGGGCACGAGCACGCCCCCGTTCACCGCCATGGCCACGCCCGGCCCAGAGAACTGACCCGCGAGAACCCCCAGGGAGCCGCACCATGTGCTTCGACGCCGACTCCGCGCCTCCGGTGCCCCACGGGCCGCAGGCCCTCGTCCGGGACCACCTGATCACGCTCACCGCGCGGGACGGAACCCGCTTCGCCGCCTTCGAGGCCGTACCGGAGAACCCCTCCGGCCTCGGCGTCGTCATCCTGCCCGATGTGCGCGGGCTCTACCGCTTCTACATCGAGCTGGCCCGGCGCTTCGCCGAGCACGGCCACCACGCCGTGGTCGTGGACTACTACGGCCGCACCGCCGGGGCCGGCGAGCGCGGCCCGGACTTCCCGGTGGAGGAGCACATGGTGCGGCTCACCCCGCGCGGCCTGTACGACGACCTCTCCGCGGCGGTGGCGCATCTGCGCTCCCCCGAGGGCGGCGCGCGGCACCGGATCGTCACCGCGGGCTTCTGCATCGGGGGCCGTCTGGCCGTCCTCGCGGGCACGAAGCGGGCGGGCCACGGCCTCGCCGGGACCGTGGGCTTCTACTGCTGGCCCGCCCCCGGACCGGACGGCTCCCCCGGGCCCACCCGGCGGGCGGGCGAGCTGACAGCCCCGGTGCTCGCGCTGATGGCGGGGGACGACCCCGGCATCCCGCGGGAGCACGTCAACGCCTTCGAGCACGCCCTCGCCGAGGCGGGGGTCGAGCACGAGGTGGTCACCTACCCGGGCGCCCCGCACAGCTTCTTCGACGTGAAGCAGGGCGATCACGCCGAGGCCTCGGCCGACGCCTGGCGCAGGGTACTGGCCTTCGCCGGGCGCGCGGCGGCCGGCTGAGGGGCGGCCACCGCGGAAGCGGCCGCCGCGGAACGCGAAGAGCCCGTCCGATCGAGGCGATCGGACGGGCTCCCGTCACACTGTGGAAGTGGAGCTACGGGGATTCGAACCCCGGACCTCTTGCATGCCATGCAAGCGCTCTACCAACTGAGCTATAGCCCCGCGATGTCGTTCTCCCGGGTTCCCCCGGCGACCTGGCATACATTACACGGCCATGGGGGCCCTTCGCCAAATCCATTCCTGGCCGCCCCGACAGGGCGCCCGGTACTGTCGGCTGACCCCCTCCCCGACCGAGACTGGAGCAGCCCGCAGTGACCGCGACACAGCCCAGGGCCGCCGCCGAGAACGCGCCCCGGGGCCTGCCGGTACGGCGGGCCACGCTCGTCGCGGCACTCGTCTGCCTGGTCTCCTTCGCGGCCTTCTGGGCCGCCCAACGGGCCGCGCACGTCTCGATGATCGACCTCACCGTCTACCGGGCCGAGGGCTGGACGGTGCGCAACGGCGGGGACCTCTACGCGATGCGCGTCACCCACGCCCGTCTGCCCAACACCTACCCGCCGTTCGCCGCCCTGCTCTTCACACCGCTCACGCTGCTCGGCACCGGCGCCTGCCGGGTCGCGGCGACCGTGCTCAACCTGGGCCTGCTGGTGGCGCTCGCCCATCTGTCACTCCGGCTGGCAGGACTGCCTAGGCGGCTCCCGCCGGCGGCGGCCGCGCTCGCCGTCGCGGCGGCGGCCGTGTGGTGCGAACCGGTGTGGACGACACTGCGGTACGGGCAGATCAACCTGCTGCTCGCGGTCCTGGTGCTGTGGGACCTCACCCGGCGCGGGAGCCGGACGGCGGGGATCGGCATCGGCATCGCAGCGGGGATCAAACTGACCCCGCTGCTGTTCGTGCTCTTCCTCGCGATCGGCGGGGCGGTGGCCGCCTGGCGCCGGCGCGAGCGGTGGAACGCGTGGCTGCGGCAGGCGGCCGTGGCCTTCGTCACCTTCGCCGCGACCGCGGGCCTTTCCGCGCTCGTACTGCCGCGTGACTCCAGGCGGTTCTGGACCGGCGCCGTCTTCTCCGCCGACCGCGCCGGCAACGGGGAGGACACCGCCAACCAGTCGCTGCGGGGCGTCCTCGCCCGCGCCCTGCACACCGGCGACCCGGGCGGCCGGTGGCTCCTCGTGGCCGTCCTCGTGGCCGCCGCGGGCCTGGCCGTCGCCGCCGCACACCTGGCCTCCGGGGAGCACGCCTGGGCGGTGCTGTCCTGTGCGGTGACGGGCCTCCTCGTCAGCCCGGTCTCGTGGTCGCACCACTGGGTGTGGGCCGTCCCCCTGCTCGTGTTCCTCTGCGGACGTGCCCCGCGCGGCCGCCGGCCCGCGCTGCGGTGGGGCGGCGCCGCGCTGTTCGGCCTGCTCTTCTGCTCGTACGCGCTGTGGCTCACGCCGCACGGGGACGGGCTCGCGCGTCCCGAACTCCACCAGTCCGCGCCCCAGATGGCCTTGTCCGCGGTCTACCCGGCCGCCGGGGCGGCGTTCCTGTGCCTCGCGGCGGCCGCCGCGTGGCGCGGGCGCGGGGACCGCACCACGGCACCCGCCTGAGCGAGGTGGTCCCGGGACGGCTCCGGGCCACCGTGAACAGCTCCGCCGGCAGGGCCGGTTCGCCCTGCCCCCGCCGCCGGACCGGCCGACGAGGAGAGCCGGGAACCGACGGTCCGACCCCGGCACGCCTGCCCGCTGCCGGAAATCGCGGCGAAAGCGGTCGGCCGCGGAACCGGCCGGACGAAACGCGAGGATCCCGCCTCCCCTGAGGGGAGACGGGATCCGGTGCTTCTGTGGAGCTACGGGGATTCGAACCCCGGACCTCTTGCATGCCATGCAAGCGCTCTACCAACTGAGCTATAGCCCCGCTGTCCTCGGGCTTTTCCGCCCGGCGAACGAGAAGAAGCTTAGCCGGTAGGGGCCGGATTCCTGAAATCGGCCGCGACCCGGCCCCGCCCCCGGCCCGCGGACCGTCAGTCGTCGTCGCCGAGCACCGGCTCGGGCAGCGTCCCGGCGTTGTGCTCCAGCAGCCGCCAGCCCCGGGCGCCCTCGCCGAGGACCGACCAGCAGGTGTTGGACAGCCCGCCGAGCGCCTCCCAGCTGCGCGGGTCCAGCCCGAGCAGCCGGCCGATGGTGGTGCGGATGGCACCGCCGTGGCTGACGACCACCAGCACACCGCCGTCGGGCAGCTTGTCGGCCGCCGCGAGCACCACCGGGGCGGCCCGTTCGGCGACCTCGGTCTCCAGTTCGCCGCCGCCGCGCCGTACGGGCTCGCCGCGCTTCCAGGCCGCGTACTCCTCGCCGAACCGCTGGGTGATCTCCTCGTGGGTCAGGCCCTGCCAGACACCCGCGTAGGTCTCCCGCAGCCCCTCGTCGTACGAGATGTCCAGGCCCGTGACGGCGGCCAGCTCGGCGGCGGTGTCGGCGGCGCGCTGCAGGTCGGAGGAGACGATCGCGTCCGGTTCCAGCGCGGCCAGCAGCCGTGCGGCCCGCTTGGCCTGGGCGACACCGGTGGAGGTCAGCGGGATGTCCGTGGAGCCCTGGAAGCGGCCCTCCACGTTCCACGAGGTCTGACCGTGCCGCCAGAAGACGACGCGGCGGCCGCGACCGCGCGCGTGCCCGTTCAGATCAGCTCTCCGTCCGCGTCGGCGGCCGCGGTGGCGCGGGCGTGCTCATCGGCCTTGCCGCGGGTGGCGACCGCGTCCTTGGGCAGCTCGAGCTCGGGGCAGTCCTTCCACAGCCGCTCCAGCGCGTAGAAGACCCGCTCCTCCGAGTGCTGGACGTGCACCACGATGTCGATGTAGTCGAGCAGGACCCAGCGGCCGTCACGCTCGCCCTCACGGCGCACCGGCTTGACGCCGAGCTCGTTCTGCAGCCGCTCCTCGACCTCGTCGACGATGGCCTTCACCTGGCGGTCATTGGGCGCCGAGGCCAGCAGGAACGCGTCGGTGATGGAGAGGACGTCGCTGACGTCGTAGGCGATGATGTCGTGCGCGAGCTTGTCGGCGGCCGCCTGCGCGGCGGTCTGGATGAGCTCGATGGAGCGGTCCGTGGCGGTCACTGGTGAGGCTTTCCGGTCGGGGACGTCGTACGTCCAGGGTCTCACGGACCGTCCTCGGTCCCCGACCGGTTATGCGCCCGCCCAGGTCAGACCTTCTTCGGCGGGCTGTAGTCCTGGCCCAGGACGACCGTGATGTCGGCGTTGGTGGCCACCTCGCCCTTCTTGGCGGCCTTGGCGGACAGGCCGAGCGTCTTGGCCAGCTCCTCGGCGTTCGCCTTCTGGTCGGCGTCGGCGTACAGCACCTGCGAGGCGGCCTGCGTGCCCGCGGTGGCGCCGGAGACGAAGGTGTAGCCGCCGCCGACGATCTGGACCTGGGCCTCGCCGGTGTTGGCGGCGACGCCGGTGGCGTTGCGCAGGGTGACCCGGGGGATGCCGTCGGAGTCGGTGTTGGTGACGGTGCCGCCGAGCACCTTCTTCACCACGTCCTCGGTGGCCTTCTCGCTCAGCGTGCCGTCGGGCTCCACGGGCAGGGTCTCGGTGGTGTAGTCCCCGCCCTTGGCCTCCTCGGACAGCGCCGCGAGGCTGCTGCCGAGGTCCTTCTCGGTCAGCGGCGGCTCGATGACCTGGTTGAGCCCCTCGACGGTCTTGGTCGCCAGATCCGGGTCGCTGTACATCTTCTTCAGCATGGCCTGGACGACCTGCCCGAAGCGCGCGAGCTGCTTGTCGGGCCCCTCGCCCGGCCCCCGGTAGGTGGCGTACGCGACGGCGGCCTGGCCGCCGAGCTCCTGCTGCTTCCCGGGCTTGACGAGGGTCTTGTCGCCCTTCTTCTTCCCGGCCTTCACGGTGGCGTCGGTGTCGACGAGGACGCCGCCGAGGGACTCGACGAGGTTGTCCAGGTAGGGGGTGTCCAGCCGCCAGGTACCGCTGATCTTGGTGCCGAGCAGGCCGTCCAGCGCCTCACGCGTGGGGGCGGAACCGTTCTCCACGACGGACTTCCCGAGCGTGGTGCTGCCGCCGTCTTCACCGCTCACCGCGAGCGAGTTCGGCAGCAGGACGGTGGTGCCCTTCTTGGTGGTCGAGTTGCTGACCAGCAGCGCGGTCGAGGTCTCCTCGCTGCCGACCGGGCGCAGGTGCAGCACGATGACGTCGCGCTTCTGGCCGCCCGCGGCCTGCTGGGCGGTCCCCGAGTCCCCGCCGAGGCCGGGGATCTTGCCGGCCTTCCACAGGTAGCCGGCGCCGCCGACGGCGGCCAGCGCCAGGACGACGACCGCGGCGACCACGCGGTTGCGGCCGCGGCGCCTGGCCTCCTCGCGGCGCTCGGTGCGCGACTCGGTGAACTTCAGCCAGTCGATGACCTCTTCCGACTCCTCCGTCTCCTCGTCGACGAAGGAGAACTGGCCGGTGTGGAAGCCGTCTTCGCCCGAAGGCGCCCGGCCGGGGGCGGGCCGGGCCGCCGGCTCCTCGTACGCGGGCCGCCGCTGGGCCGGAGGGGCCTGCTGAGGCGCCTGGGGGGCCGGTGCCTGCGGCGGCGCAGGGGGCTGCTGCCCGTACTGCTGCTCCTCGTAGTACGGCTCCTGGTACTGCGGCTGCTGCGGGATCCACCCCTGGTACTGCTGCGTGTGCTGGGGCTGTTGAGACTGCTGGGGGTGCTGCTGCGGCTGCTGGTACTGCTGCTGCTGATCCTGCGGGTAGTACGGCTGCTGGCCGGTGTAGCCCTGCTGACCCTGCTGCTGGGCCTGCTGCCCCTGGTAGGCCTGCTGCTGGCCGGTCTGCTGGGCGTACGGGTCGTACTGCCCGTACTCGTTGCCGTAACCGTTTGCGTAGTCGCCCTGCTGCTGTGCGTAGGGGTCCTCTCCGTAGGGGTCCTGACCGCCCTGCTCGGGTGTTCCCTCGGCGTATTGCCATCGGGGGTAGTCGTTCACTGGGGACCCCTCCAGTTGCCGATCAGCCGCTGATCACTTACCGGTACAGCCTGCGTTTGTCGATGTAGCGCACGACGCCGTCGGGCACGAGATACCAGACCGGCTCCCCCTTGGCGACCCGCTGACGGCAGTCGGTCGAGGAGATCGCCAGGGCGGGCACCTCCACCAGGGAGACCCCGCCGGCCGGGAAGCCGGGGTCGGACAAGGTGTGCCCGGGGCGGGTGACGCCGATGAAGTGCGCCAGGGAGAACAGCTCCTCGGCCTTGCGCCAGGAGAAGATCTGGGCCAGCGCGTCCGCCCCGGTGATGAAGAACAGCTCCGCCTCGGGGTGCTCGGCCCGCAGGTCGCGGAGCGTGTCGATCGTGTACGTGCGGCCACCGCGCTCGATGTCGCTGCGGCTGACCGAGAACTGCGGGTTCGACGCGGTGGCGATCACCGTCATCAGGTAGCGGTCCTCGGCCGCCGACACCTTCTGGGTGCTCTTCTGCCAGGGCTGGCCGGTGGGCACGAAGACCACCTCGTCCAGCTGGAAAAGGTGCGCCACCTCGCTGGCCGCCACGAGGTGGCCGTGGTGGACGGGATCGAACGTCCCACCCATCACACCGATTCGCTTCTTCATGCGGATAGACCCTACCCGCATCGCCTGATCGAGCTCAGCGGTCGCGGTTGAAGCGCGTGGTGATGAAGAGCAGGAGCAGCAGCGCGAACAGCGCGCCGCCACCGGTGAGGTACGGGCTCAGGCTCTCGTGGTTGCCGCCGCCCTCGCCCTCGGCGAGCGTGGTCAGAACGGCGGCGGTCGCGTAGGAGGTCATTCGGCGTCCCTTGGTGGCTTCGGGTCTGTCGACGGGCGGAGGACTCGGGCAACATCGTACGGGCGGTGCGGGTGGAACTTCGCGGTGGCTCCGCGCGTCCTCACTACGTACCCGACGGGCGAGCAGGGGGGCGAGGACATATGTCCGGTCCGAACGATTCGAGCGGTGCGAACGGCGGCGGGAAGGACGGGCAGCGGCTGCCCGGACGCAACCGGCGGCGTTTCGAGGGGATCTCCTCGCGCGCCTACGAACACCCTGCGGACCGCTCCGCGCTGGTGGCGCTGCGCAAGCTGAGCGGCTTCGACACCGTCTTCAAGGCGCTCAGCGGCCTGCTGCCGGAGCGCTCGCTGCGGCTGCTGTTCCTCTCGGACTCGGTGCGCGTGAGCGACCAGCAGTTCGCGCACCTCAACGACATGCTGCGGGACGCCTGCTACATCCTCGACCTGCCCAAGGTCCCGCCGATGTACGTCACCCAGGACCCGCGGCCCAACGCGATGTGCATCGGCCTGGACGAGCCGATCATCGTCGTCACCACCGGGCTCGTGGAGCTGCTGGACGAGGAGGAGATGCGGGCCGTCGTGGGCCACGAGGTCGGCCACGCGCTGTCCGGCCACGCCGTCTACCGCACGATCCTGCTCTTCCTGACCAACCTGGCGCTGCGGGTCGCGTGGATACCGCTCGGCAACCTCGCGATCATGGCGATCGTCACCGCGCTGCGCGAGTGGTTCCGCAAGTCGGAGCTCTCCGCCGACCGGGCCGGGCTCCTGGTCGGCCAGGACCTGCAGGCGTCCATGCGCGGTCTGATGAAGATCGCCGGTGGCAACCACCTGCACGAGATGAACGTGGACGCCTTCCTGAAGCAGGCCGAGGAGTACGAGGAGTCCGGCGACCTGCGCGACTCCGTGCTGAAGATCCTCAACGTCCTGCCGCGCAGCCACCCGTTCACCACCGTGCGCGCCGCGGAGCTGAAGAAGTGGGCCGCGAGCCGCGACCACCAGCGCATCATGGACGGCCACTACCCGCGGCGCGGCGAGGACAAGGACACCTCGGTCTACGACTCGTTCAAGGAATCCGCGAGCCACTACGCCGAAACGGTGAAGACGAGCAAGGACCCGCTCATGAAGCTGCTCTCCGACATCGGGTCGGGGGCCGGCGACATCGGTGGCCGGCTGCGCGACCGCTTCACCGGGACGCCGGGCTCGGGCCCTGACTCCTCGGGGCGCCCGCCGAAGGACTCGCAGGACCCGCCGCAGGAGGGCTGATCCCCGGTCCGGCCGCCGGGGCCGGGGCGAGCACCCCGCACACCGAGCTGATCTCGTGGCGGTGGTCGTGGGGGTCGACCCCGGGCTGCACCGGCGGCCGCTGCCCGGCCAGCAGCGGCAGGAAGTGCGCCACGGGCGCGCCCACGCAGGACAGCGGCCCGGCCTCGACGGCGGCCTGCAGCACCTCCACGTGCTTGTCGCGCAGGTCCGCGCGGTCGAAGCGCAGCCGCAGTTCGCGCCGCACCGTGAACAGCGAGGCCTGGCCGCTGCCCCCGGCGGCGGACTGCACGGCGTAGACCAGGGTGTGGTCGGTGACGACCTCCAGGGCCTCCTCCCCCGCCTCGGCCACGGTCATGGTGCCGCGCACCCTGACCTCGTCGTCGGCGAGGGCGATCCGGCCCGGGTCGAAACGCACCAGCCAGCCGGTCGCCGCGTGGCGCCCGTCGTCGGCCGGGCGCTCCAGGCTGTGGTCGAACTGGTCGAGCTGGCCGGGGTCGAGCATGGTGCGCACCGTGCGGACGTCCCCGCCGGTGAGGGCATCGGGATCCGCGGAGGAGGCGACCAGGTACTCCTTGGCGGAGACCAGGGCCTGCATGACCTGGCTCTCGCTGAAGTGCGCGGTGCGGCGCGCCGGAGGCAGCGCGTAGCCGTCCCCGCCGGCCCGGTAGTGCTCGGCGCGCTGCCCGGCGAAGGGCCGGGCGCGGTCCACGGCGGCCACCGCGGCCGTGGGGGCGAGCGGCAGCAGGGTGATCCGCAGCGGCTCCGCCACGGGAGGGGCGGGCGGGTCGTAGGGGTTGCGTATGCCCAGGTAGACGGCGGTACCGAAGGCCACGGCGATCAGAAGGACGAGGACCAGCGCCTGCCGCGGGGCGCCGCCGCGGGCCCAGAGGCGGCGGGTGCGCACCGAGCGGGCGGATCCGTCCAGCCGCTCCCGCGCGGAGAACTCCTGTATCCGGGCAGCCCGCACGAACGACTCGTCGAAGACGACGGATCGGTACTCGTCCTCGCCACCTCCCGGGGAGCCCTCGGGGTTCCCCTCCGGTGGGTCTCCAGGCCCGGCCATACAACAAGCGTAGGTCTGTCAGGGCCCTTTAAAACGTCCTGGTACGAGACAAGTTCGGGCGACGCTCAGGGGCTGTGGCTGACCGCCACCGGGGGGAGCGACGGGGCTCCGATCCGGCCCGTCGGGGAGGGCGGGACGGAGGGCTGGCGGCCCCCTCCGGCACCCCGGTAGACCGCCGCGAACGTCAGTGCGACGACGCCGATGCCCATCACCACGGCGAGCACCCACGCCACGGTCCGGTGCCAGCGCCCGTTGCCCCGGTAGGGGCTGCGCTGGGAGTAGAGGTCCTCGTACTCCTCGTCCTCCGTGGAGGGCCCGGCGTCCTCCTGGTCGTACGGAGCGGCGCCGTCCTCCCCGCCCAGGACACGGGGGCGGGTCGCCTCGGCCTCGGCCTGTGCCGTGGCGGCGGCGAGCATGCGCTCGTGGGCGCTGGGTTCATGGAAGGCCGCCGCCCGTATGAAGGCCTCGTCGAGCACCACGGACGCGAATTCGTCATCCGCGCCACCGTGGTCCTCGCCGTCCGGGAACGGCTTGCCCCCCAGTTCGTCCGGCACCCGTCCAGAATAGGGCCGATGACGCGGATTGGGCAGGCCGCCGGAAAACTCTCTCCGTCCGCCTCCGCCGGTCAGCCGCGTACGTGACCGTCCCCGGTGAAGACGTACTTGGTCGAGGTCAGCTCCGGCAGGCCCATGGGGCCGCGGGCGTGCAGCTTCTGGGTGGAGATGCCGATCTCCGCGCCGAAGCCGAACTGGCCGCCGTCGGTGAACCGGGTCGAGGCGTTGACGGCGACGGCCGCGGAATCCACCAACTGGGTGAATCGGCGGGCGGCCGGCTGCGAGGTGGTGACGATGGCCTCGGTGTGCCCGGACGACCACAGCCGGATGTGCTGCACGGCGGCGTCCAGCGAGTCCACGACGGCGGCGGCGATGTCGTTGCTCAGGTACTCGGTCTCCCAGTCCTCCGCGGTGGCCGGGACGACGGTGGCCTTGGTGCCGCACGCGCCCGCCAGTTCCCGCACCCGGTCGTCGGCGTGCACGGTGACCCCGGCCGCGGCCAGCGCGTCCAGGGCACGCGGCAGGAAGTCGGCGGCGATGTCCCGGTGCACCAGCAGCGTCTCCGCCGCGTTGCACACGCTCGGGCGCTGCGCCTTGGAGTTGAGCAGGACCGCGACGGCGATGTCGAGGTCGGCCTGCGCGTCCACGTACACATGGCAGTTGCCGGTGCCGGTCTCGATGACCGGGACGATGGACTCCTCGACGACCGTCTTGATGAGGGAGGCGCCGCCACGCGGGATGAGCACGTCGACCATGCCGCGGGCACGCATCAGCTCGCGCACAGACTCCCGGCTCTCCCCCGGCACCAACTGCACGGCGTCGGCGGGCAGTCCGGCGCCGCCGACCGCGTCGCGCACCACCGTCACCAGCGCGGAGTTGGAGTGGAGGGCGGAGGAGGAGCCGCGCAGCAGCACCGCGTTGCCGGACTTCAGGCACAGCGAGGCCGCGTCCACGGTGACGTTGGGCCGGGCCTCGTAGATGATGCCGACCACGCCCAGCGGCACCCGGATCTGGCGCAGGTCCAGCCCGTTGGGCAGCGTCGAGCCGCGCACCACCTCGCCGACCGGGTCGGGCAGGCCGGCCACGTCGCGCACGTCGGAGGCGATGGCCCGGACCCGCTCGGGGGTCAGCGTCAGCCGGTCCACGATCGACTCGGCCGTTCCCGCCTCGCGGGCGCGGGCGACGTCCGCGGCGTTGGCCTCGACGATCTCCCGCGTGCGGACGACCAGGGCGTCGGCGATGGCCAGCAGCGCGTCGTCCTTCACCGAGCGCGGCAGCGGCGCGAGGTCGGCGGCGGCCGAGCGGGCGCGGTAGGCGGCCTGCAGCACCGGGCTCTTCGGCCACGGCGAGGGCAGGGAGGCGGCGAGGTCGTCGTTGCTGTGGCTGCGGCTGCTCATAGCCGCCAGGGTACGGCGTGGGCGCCACGGGACGGGGCGGCTTTCCGGGGGGTGAGATCCGTGCGGCGCACGGCGCGGAGGGCGCCTCCGCTCAGTAGGGGTGCACTCCGACGGGCGCGGCCGGGGGCGGCCCGTAGCCCTCCGCGAGGCGCTGGTGGTAGGTCTCGCGGTCGATGACCTCCAGGCCGACCGTCTCCCAGGGCGGCAGGTTCGCGGAGGAGCGGTGCTCGCCCCACAGCCGCAGCGCGATGGCGGCGGCGTCGTGCAGGTCACGGGCCTCCTCCCAGTACCGGATCTCGGCGTGGTCGGCCGCGTACCGGCTGGTGAGCAGGAAGGGATGGTCGTTCGCGAGCTGCTCCAGCGCGCGCCGGACCTCGGCGAGCGGGGCCTCGGGCCCGGAGACGCTGAGCGTCACGTGCCAGAGCCGGGACACGGGGCGCTCCCGCGCCGGCGGGGCGGTGTCGTCGCTCGTCACGCTCACCAGTGTCCGCTCCGCCGTCCCTCGGGACGACGATGCCCCCGGGCGCCCTCGTCTCACCGGCGGCCTCCCTGTCGTCCCTGTCGTCACGTCCCTGGCCGGATTCCGTCCTCCGCCCTCAAAGTCCAGCAGCCCCGGAGCGGCCGCGGGGCCGTTTTCACGAAGTAACCACGAAGGAGGTCCGCCTCAGTGGTGCAGCAGTACGAGGTCGTCCCGGTGCACGACCTCGCGCTCGTAGGCGGGCCCGAGCTCCCGTGCCAGCTCGCGGGTGGAGCGTCCGAGCAGCCGCGGCAGTTCCTTGGCGTCGAAGTTCACCAGGCCGCGCGCGACGGCGTGGCCGGAGGTGTCGCGCAGTTCCACCGGGTCGCCTGCGGCGAAGTGGCCCTCGACGGCCGCGATGCCCGCCGGCAGCAGCGAGGTGCGGCGCTTGACGACCGCCTGCACGGCGCCGTCATCCAGGATGAGCGCGCCGAGCGGGGCGGAGGCGTGGGCCAGCCACAGCAGCCGGTCGGCGGAGCGCTTGCCCGTGGCGTGGAAGAGGGTGCCGGTGCGCCGTCCGGCCAGGGCGTCCGCGGCCCGCGAGGCGGAGGTGAGCACGACCGGGATGCCCGCGCCGGCGGCGATCCGGGCGGCCTCGACCTTGGTGACCATGCCCCCGGTGCCGACGCCGGCCTTGCCCGCACTGCCGATGGAGACGCCCTCCAGGTCCCCCGGCCCGTGGACCTCCTCGATGCGCGAGGTGCCCGGGAGGGCGGGGTCGCCGTCGTAGAGGCCGTCGACGTCGGAGAGCAGGACGAGCAGGTCGGCGCGGACCAGGTGGGCGACGAGCGCGGCGAGGCGGTCGTTGTCGCCGAAGCGGATCTCGTCGGTGGCCACCGTGTCGTTCTCGTTGACGATCGGCATGGCGCCCATGGCGAGCAGCTTGTCCAGCGTGCGGTAGGCGTTGCGGTAGTGCGCCCGGCGGCTCATGTCGTCGGAGGTGAGCAGCACCTGGCCGACCCTTACGCCGTACCGGGCGAAGGAGGCCGTGTAGCGGGCGACGAGCAGGCCCTGGCCGACGCTGGCGGCGGCCTGCTGCCGGGCCAGGTCCCGCGGCCGCCGGGCCAGCCCGAGCGGCGCCAGGCCCGCGGCGATGGCACCGGAGGAGACCAGGACGACCTCCTTGGCGGCCACGCCCTCCTGCGCCGCGCCCTCCTGGGTCCCGCACGCCTTGGCCAGCACGTCCACGAGAGCGTCCACCCGGTCGGCGTCCAGGCCGCCGGCCGCCGTCGTCAGCGAACTCGACCCGACCTTGACCACGACCCGCCGGGCCTCCGCCACGTCCTGCCTCGCGCTCGCCACGTCCGTCCCTTTCCTCTCCCGGCTTCGCAATCTACGGCAGAGAGGCGGCCCGGTGCCGCCGGCTTCCACCCACCGGACGGGCCGAAAGAACCGGTGGTACGGGACCAAGTACCCGGAGGCCTTCACGGGGTACCCGCGTAGCATGGGATTTTGCGTTCGAAGCCGACAGACCGCGCATACGCCGCTCAAGCGGCCAAGAGGAAGATTCGCCTGTGACGTCTCTCCCGGGAAAGCCCGCGCACAGATTCCGCTTCCTGGCCGCCAGGGCTACCACCAGGCCTCCTGCACAGGGTATTTGGACGCCCGTTCGAGCCAAGTGTCCCCACAGTTTTGGATGGTAGGTTGCCCGCTGTGAAACGCACCATTGGGACCAGGCCGGAGACATTCCACTTCGCGTTGCTGCTGCTGCAGGCCTGCGCGTTGATCGCCCAGATCGTGGGGGTCGCACTCCCGGGCACGGCACTGCTCGTCGGTGCCGCGGCGCTCGGTTACGCGGCCGATCTCGTCATGCACGCCGGGCGGACCGCCCCGCCCAGGGTCCTCGGTCAGTTGCACGCCGAAGCGGTCACCCGGCAGGCGGTGCGCGACCTGTTGCTGGTGGCCGGGCTGCTGCGGCTGGAGGACGGACCGTCGACCGGGTTCCTGCTGGTCTGCCTCGGCGGACTGCTGTTCGTGCACGGTGCGCACGTCGCCCTGCAGGCCGGCACCGTCCTGGTGCAGCGGAGCCGGAAGCTGCCGGTCGTGACCCGCAACATCGACACCTCCGGTCTCAGGCTGCCCTCCGCGCCCCCGGCCGTGATCACCCGCCGCCCGGGGCTGCGACTGCTCCTCGCCGAGCTCCCCGCCGTCGCGGGGCTGTCGGTCACCGCTGCGGGCGGGCACTCCGGTTGGGCCCTCGGTGGCGTCGTCCTGGCAGCCGTCCTGTCGGCCGCGGCCCTGACGATGCTCGCGCTCGCCTTCCTGCCGGGCCGGCGCGCCCCGCGGCAGGAAGAGGTCATGGAGTGGTTCGACGAGTGGCTGCGGGACCACCGGCCGACCGTCGGCATGTACTTCTCCGGCGGCAGCAGCTCCGCGTACCAGGCGAACATGTGGCTGTCCGCTCTGGAGAAGCTCGAGGGCCGGCCGGTGATCGTGCTGCGCGAGCGCGCGATGGTGCCGCGCATCGGCCCCACCGACCTCCCCATCGTGTGCCTGCCGAGGGTCGCCGACCTCATGCGGCTCGGTGACTCCAGCCTCAAGGTGCTGCTGCACCCGGCCAACGCCCCGAAGACCTCACAGGTGCTGCGCATCCCGTCGATCATGCACACCTTCGTCAACCACGGCGAGAGCGACAAGCTGTCCAGCTGCAACCCGTACGCGAAGGCCTACGACGAGGTCTGGGTCGCGGGCCCCGCCGCCCGCGAGCGCTACGCCCTCGCCGCGGTCGGAGTGGCGGACGAGGACGTCGTGGAGGTCGGCCGGCCCCAGCTGGCCGGCGTCGAGCGCGGTTCCGGTCCGGTGCCGGCCGGCTCCCCGGTCACCGTGCTGTACGCGCCCACCTGGGAAGGGTGGACCGACGACCCGGGCAACACCTCGATCGTCCTGGCGGGCGAGACGATCGTCCGCCGGCTGCTCGCCGACCCCGGGGTACGGCTGCTCTACCGCCCCCACCCCCTGACCGGCTCGGTGGACCCGCGGGCCGGTGCGGCCAACCGCCGCATCATCGGGCTCATCGAGGCCGCCCGCGGCGCGGGCCCGCAGTCCGCGGCGACGCCCGAGCAGCGCGAGGCGCTGGAGCGGACCCAGCGCGAGCTGGACCGGCTCACCGCCGCCTGGTCGCTGTCGTCCGCGGACGACCTGGAGCGCATGGCCGACAAGGGCATGTCCGGGGACCTCACCGTCCCCGAGGCGATGCGGCGGGCGACGGAGGAGTGGGAGGGCGTCTACTGGACGGCGCTGCCCGCGACGGAGCACCAGGTGCTCACCGGGGAGAGGCCCGGCCTCTACTCCTGCTTCAACCACTCGGACGTGCTGATCACGGATGTGTCCAGCGTCATCTCCGAGTTCATGGTGAGCGGCAAGCCCTACGCGGTCACCAACACCACGGACCTCGCCGAGGGGGCCTTCCGCGAGGCCTTCCCGACCGTCCGCGCCGGCACGGTGCTGACGGCGACGGCGAAGGGGCTGGACGAGCTGCTGGGCGTCGCGCGCGGCACCCACGACGACACCCTGGCGACGGCCCGTGAGGAGCTGCGGACGCACCTGCTGGGCCCGGCCGCGCCGACCTCCGCGGAACGCTTCCAGGAGGCCGTGCACGCCCTCGCGGCCCGCGTGGACGAGCGGCGGGCCAAGGCGGCGGGCGGCACCTCCCAGGCCGTCCCGCGGCAGCGCGCCGGAGCCGTCTGACAGCGGCGCACCGCACGACGGAGGAGGCCTCCGGAGGAACGATCCCGTTCCTCCGGAGGCCTCCTCCGTCTGCGTCCCGGCGCCGGTGACCCGGTTCACAGCGGCCCTGGCCGAGGGATACCATTCGACAACTTTTTATTTACTCACCATTCACCCGTGCAACCATAGTGCGTTGCCGGGTGTCGTACCTGCGGTGGATGCAAGAGCCGTCCGTGACGGACGCGCCGCCCTCCCGCCCCCCAGCCGGACCGGAAGCCGGTTCGGTGCCCCCCCGTTCAGCCCCGAAAGGTTCCTGGTCCATGGAAATACCGCCGCTCGCGGAAGTACGGCGCCTCACCGAGAAGAAGCGGGACGCCTGGTGGACCGTGTTCCTGGTCGATCCCGTGGCGACCCCGCTGGTGCGCTGGACGGCCAGGTGGACGCGCGTCACTCCCAACCAGATCACCTGGGGCGCCCTCGTCCTCGGTCTCGGCGCCGCGGCGTGCTTCGCGATGGCCGACTGGAAGTGGCTGATCATCGGCGCCGTGCTGTACCACGTCAGCTTCATCCTCGACTGCATGGACGGGAAGCTGGCGAGGCTCACCGGCAAGGGCTCCGAGTTCGGCGCCTGGCTCGACTACATCTTCGACCGCATCCGCGTGGTCGGCTGCGCCGCGGCCCTGATGGGCGGGCAGTTCTACCGCACCGACGACCCCGTCTACATGTGGCTCGCCCTCGCGGTGATCTTCCTGGACGCGCTGCGCTACCTCGACGCGCTGCAGATCTTCAAGGTGCGGGCCGGGATGCGCAAGAAGATCCAGAAGCGGCTGCAGGACGTCGAGGAGGCCAAGCCCACCGCCTTCATGGAGGACCTGCTGCGCGAGCGCGGCGAGGACGACGAGACGCAGGCCGAGGCGGACGCCCAGGCCGCGGCCAAGGTGCGCGGCGCCGTCAAGCCGGGCCCGCGGAACGTGCCCGCGCAGTGGAACGGCCCCGACACCTCCACGGCGCGTGTGCCGGCCACGGCGGACGCCGCCGGCACGGGCGACGCGGGCGACACGGACGAGGACGGCCCGGAGCGAGTCATCGACCTCCAGGAGACCTTCAAGAAGCGCTTCGGCCCCTACGAGAGGTTCCGCGACTTCCTGGTCAAGCACCGCGTGCGGCCGCACCTGATCAGCGGCATCGAGTTCCAGATGGCGGTCTTCATCATCGCCCCGCTGACCGGTGCCATCGTCGGCGTCACGATCGGCGCGGCCGTGCTGCTGCTGGCCTTCGAACTCGCCATCATCTACAAGCTGTTGCTCTCCACCCGCGACTTCGAGGGCGTCATGGCGCAGCTCGGGACGCAGGTCCGGGAACAGGACGGGGCCGAGGATGCCGAGGACGGCGCGACCCCGCTCCAGACGTCCATGAGCTGAACCGCACGGCACGACGACGAGGGCCGGTCCCCCCGCTGATCGCGGGGGGACCGGCCCTCGTCACAGGTGGCCGCGGCTCAGGACTCGAAGGGGTCGAAGCCCTCGAACTGCTCCTGCGCGTCGTCCCGTTCGGCGTCGCGGTCCTTGCGGCGCTGCGCGGCGGGACGGGGCGTGTCGAAGCGGTGGTCCTCGCCACGGCGTCCGAGCATCTCGGCGCCGGCCGCCACCGACGGCTCCCAGTCGAAGACCACGGCGTCGTCCTCGGGGCCGATGACGACCTCGTCGCCCTCCCGGGCGCCGGCCTTGACCAGTTCCTCCTCGACACCGAGGCGGGCGAGCCGGTCGGCCAGGTAGCCGACGGCCTCGTCGTTCGCGAAGTCGGTCTGGCGCACCCAGCGTTCGGGCTTCTCGCCGCGGACGCGGTAGAGGCCCTCCTCGGCGGTGACGGTGAAGCCGGAGTCGTCCACGGCCTTGGGCCGGATGACGATCCTGGTGGCCTCCTGGACCGGCTGGGCGGCCCGCGCCTCGGCCACGATGCCGCCGAGGGCGTAGGACAGCTCGTTGAGGCCCTTGTGGGCCACCGCGGACACCTCGAAGACCCGGTAGCCGCGCGCCTCCAGGTCGGGGCGGACCATGTCGGCGAGGTCCTGGCCGTCGGGGATGTCCACCTTGTTGAGGACGACGACGCGCGGACGGTCCTCAAGACCGCCGTACGCCCGCAGCTCCGCCTCGATGATGTCGAGGTCGCTCAGCGGGTCGCGGTCGGACTCCAGGGTGGCGGTGTCCAGGACGTGCACCAGGACGCTGCAGCGCTCCACGTGCCGCAGGAACTCCAGGCCCAGGCCCCGCCCCTCGCTGGCGCCCGGGATGAGTCCGGGGACGTCGGCGACGGTGAAGACCGTCGAACCGGCCGTGACCACGCCCAGGTTGGGGACGAGCGTGGTGAAGGGGTAGTCCGCGATCTTCGGCTTGGCGGCCGAGAGCACGGAGATGAGCGAGGACTTGCCCGCGCTCGGATAGCCGACCAGCGCCACGTCGGCGACCGTCTTCAGCTCCAGGACGAGGTCCCGGCTCTGGCCCGGCACGCCCAGCAGCGCGAAGCCGGGCGCCTTGCGGCGCGCGGAGGCCAGCGCCGCGTTGCCGAGGCCGCCGCGGCCGCCCTGGCCGGCGATGAAGGTGGTGCCGTGGCCGACCAGGTCCGCGAGCACGTTGCCGCGGCTGTCCATGACGACGGTGCCGTCCGGGACGAGCAGGACCAGGTCCGTGCCGTCCTTGCCCGAACGGTTGCCGCCCTCGCCGGGCTTGCCGTTGGTGGCCTTGCGGTGCGGGTGGTGGTGGTAGTCGATGAGCGTGGTGACCGACTGGTCGACGACCAGCGTCACATCACCGCCACGGCCGCCGTTGCCGCCGTCCGGGCCGCCCAGCGGCTTGAACTTCTCCCGGTGCACGGAGGCGCAGCCATGGCCTCCGCTACCCGCGGCGACGTGCAGCTCGACGCGGTCCACGAAGGTGGTCATGCGGATGTTCCTCCAGATACGTACGGGATGTCTTGGGCTTCAACGCATCGAGGGCGGACCTGCTTCCCGTCCGGGAAACAGGATCCGCCCTCGATGAAGTCGTATCGCGGCCGATCAGGCGACCGGGACGATGTTCACGACCTTGCGACCACGGCTGGTGCCGAACTCGACCGCACCGGCGGCGAGGGCGAACAGCGTGTCGTCCTTGCCACGGCCGACGCTCGCGCCGGGGTGGAAGTGGGTGCCGCGCTGGCGGACGATGATCTCACCGGCGTTCACGACCTGGCCGCCGAAGCGCTTGACGCCGAGCCGCTGGGCATTGGAGTCGCGACCGTTCCGGGTGGACGATGCGCCCTTCTTGTGTGCCATCTCTCTTCAGTCCCTTACTTCGCAGCGGCGGGGATGCCGGTGATCTTCAGCGCCGTGTACTGCTGGCGGTGACCCTGACGACGGCGGTAGCCGGTCTTGTTCTTGTACCGCAGGATGTCGATCTTCTGGCCCTTGTGGTGGTCCACGATCTCGGCCTGGACCTTGATCCCGGCCAGCACCCACGGGTCGCTGGTGACGGCGTCGCCGTCGACGACGAGCAGCGTCGAGAGCTCGACCGCGTCGCCAACCTTGCCAGTGGAAATCTTGTCAACCTCGACGACGTCGCCGACGGCCACCTTGTGCTGGCGGCCACCGCTGCGCACGATTGCGTACACGCGTAACTCACTCTCTCGCTCGGATCGTCACTCCTGACGCCAGCCGTCCCTGCGATGCTTGGGGGGCCTCTGCCGGCCGTGGCCGGTAGGAAGGTGCTCAGGAATGGGCGTCAAAACGCCGAAGGTCAAGGTTACGGGGCGTCCCCGACCGGGTCAAACCGGCGCCTGCGCGACCCCGGACGCACCGCGGGCCGTCCCCCGGTGGGGAACGGCCCGCGGACGGTGACCCCGGGTCAGGACGCCTCGGTGGGCGCCTCGGCCGTGGCCTTGGCGGCGGCCTTCTTCGCCGTCGTCTTCTTGGCCGCGGTCTTCTTGACAGCGGTCTTCTTCGCGGCCGTCTTCTTCGCGGCGGCCTTCTTCGCCGGTGCCTTCTTCGCGGCCGTCTTGCGCGCGGCGCGCTTCTTCGGCTCCGCCTCGGCGGTCTCCGCCTCCACCGTCCCCGCCTCGGCCGCCGGGGTCTGCTCCGGCGCCTCGGCACCGGGGACGACCACGACCGCGGCCTCCTCGCCGGAGGACGGCGCGCCCGCGGGGGCGGACACCCGGCGCGTGGCACGACGGCGGACCGGCGCGGCCGGCTCCTGGACCTCCGCCACGGGCTCCGGCTCGGGGGCCGGTGCCGGGACGGCCGTCTCCGCCGCGGAGACCACCACGGTGGCGGCCTCACCGGCGGGCGCGCTCGGCGCGGTGGCCTTGCGGGTCGCGCGGCGCCGGCCGCGGACCGGTGCCACGGGCTCCTCCGCCGGCTCGACGGCGCCCACGGCGACGGGCGTCTCGACGGCGGTGGCCGTCGCGGCCTCCGCCGCCTGGGGCTCGGTGACCGGCGCGACCGCCGGGACGACGGTGACGATCTCGGCCGTGGCGTCCGGCGAGCTCACCGGAGCGGTGACCCGTCGCGAGGCCCGCCGCCGGGAACGCCGGCCGACCGCAGCCTCGGCCTCCGCCGGGCTGCTGTACCACTCCTCGTCCCCGCCGACCGCGGGCACCAGCTCGGCCTCGGTGACCGCGACAGGCTCCAGCTCGGGAGCCTCCTCCGCGGCCTCCTCGGCCTCGGTGACGGCGGCGGTCTCCGCGACCGCGTGCTCCTCCGCCGCGCCGCCGCGACGGCGCTTGCGCTTGCCGCCGCCACCGGTCGCCGTGGCCTGGTCCATGTGGACGATGACGCCGCGGCCGTTGCAGTGCACGCAGGTCTCGGAGAAGGACTCCAGCAGGCCCTGGCCCACCCGCTTGCGGGTCATCTGCACCAGGCCCAGCGAGGTGACCTCGGCCACCTGGTGCTTGGTGCGGTCCCGGCCCAGGCACTCCAGCAGCCGGCGCATGACGAGGTCGCGGTTGGACTCCAGCACCATGTCGATGAAGTCGATCACGATGATGCCGCCCAGGTCGCGCAGCCGCAGCTGGCGCACGATCTCCTCGGCCGCCTCCAGGTTGTTCCTGGTGACCGTCTCCTCCAGGTTGCCGCCCTGGCCGGTGAACTTGCCGGTGTTGACGTCGATGACGACCATCGCCTCGGTCCGGTCGATCACCAGCGAACCGCCGCTCGGCAGCCAGACCTTGCGGTCCAGCGCCTTCAGCAGCTGCTCGTCGATCCGGTACGTGGCGAACACGTCGACCTCGGAGGTCCAGCGGCCCAGCCGCTCCGCCAGGTCCGGCGCGACGTGCGAGACATAGCCGTGGATGGTCTCCCAGGCGGTGTCGCCGCTGACGATGACCTTGCCGAAGTCCTCGTTGAAGATGTCGCGGACGACCCGGACGGTCATGTCCGGCTCGCCGTAGAGCAGCGACGGGGCGTTGCCGGTCTTGGCCTTCTTCTGGATGTCCTCCCACTGCGACTGCAGCCGCTCGACGTCACGGCGCAGCTCGTCCTCGCTCGCGCCCTCGGCGGCGGTGCGCACGATGACGCCCGCGTCCTCGGGGACGATCTTCTTGAGGATCTGCTTCAGCCGGGCCCGCTCGGTGTCGGGCAGCTTGCGGCTGATGCCGGTCATCGAGCCCTCGGGCACGTAGACCAGGTAGCGGCCGGGCAGCGAGACCTGGCTGGTCAGACGCGCACCCTTGTGGCCGATCGGGTCCTTGGTGACCTGGACCAGCACCGACTGGCCGGACTTGAGGGCAGCCTCGATGCGCCGCGGGCCGTTGCCCATGCCCAGCGCCTCGAAGTTGACCTCACCGGCGTACAGCACGGCGTTGCGGCCCTTGCCGATGTCGACGAACGCGGCCTCCATGGACGGCAGCACGTTCTGGACCTTGCCCAGGTAGACGTTGCCGACGTACGAGGTCGCCTGCTCCTTGTTGACGTAGTGCTCGACGAGGACGCCGTCCTCCAGCACGCCGATCTGCGTCCGGTCGCCGTTCTCACGGACGACCATCACACGGTCGACCGCCTCACGACGGGCCAGGAACTCGGCCTCGGTGATGATCGGCACCCGGCGGCGGCCCTGCTCGCGGCCCTCGCGGCGCCGCTGCTTCTTGGCCTCCAGGCGCGTGGAGCCCTTGATGGACTGCACCTCGTCGACCGGCTCCGACGGCTTGCGCGGCTCACGGATCTTGACGACCGTGCGCTCCGGCGCGTCCTCGCCCAGGCTCTCCTCGGCCGGACCGTCACCACCGCGGCGGCGACGGCGGCGCCGGCGGCGGCTGGTGCTGCTGCTCTCGGCGTCCTGCTCCTCGTCGTCCTCGGCCTCGTCCGAGGCACCCTCGTCCTCGGCCTCCTCGTCCTCGCCTGCGGTCTCGTCGCCGTCGGCGGCCTCACCGCGACGACGACGACGGCCTCCGCGACGGCGCCGGCGGGAGATCCGCTCGCCGCCCTCGTCCTCGTGCTCGTCGGCCTCGTGCTCCTCGGCCTCCGCCTCGTCCTCGTGGGCGGCCTCGGGCTCCTCGTCGGCGTGCTCCGTGACGGCGGTCTGCGCGACCTCCACGGCCTCCGCGGGCTCGCCACGGCGACGGCGGCGACGGCGGCGTCCGCCGGCGTGCTCCTCGGCCTCCGCCTCGGGCTCCTCCGGCTCCTCGTGCTCCGCGGGCTGAACGGCCTGCGCCGCCTGCGCGGCGGTGGGGGCCTGGAACACCGGCGCCTGGAACACGGCCACGGGCGGGCGCACGACCCGGCGACGGCCGCGCGCGGGGGCAGCCTCGGGCTCGGGGGCAGCCTCGGGCTCGGGCGCGACCTCGGGCTCGAACTCGGCGCCCTGCGCCTCCTGCACCTCGATGACGATCGTGTCGGCGGGAACGCCGAACGCCTCCGCGACGGCCGCGACCGCGGCGACGCGGGCCTCGTCGACGGTGTCGCCGTAGCCGCGGATCTCGTAGGCGTCCTCGACCTCGACGGCCCAGCCGGAACCGTCCGGGACGGCCTTGGCCGTGTAGGTGCGCCGCTCCGGGGCGGCGGTCGCGGCGGCCTCGCCACCGGCCTCGCCCGTCGCCTCCTCACGCGGCGCGAGCGCGCCCGGCTTCAGACGGCGCGAGCCGTCGTCGGCGGCGAGGAAGGAGGCGGCCGGAGCGGTACGCCGCCGCGAACGGGTGGCCCTGGACTTCTCCGCCTGGGGCTTGTCGGCCTTCCCGCGCTTCGGACGCTCGACGGGCTCCTCCTGGAGGGCCTTCGCCGGAGCGTCGGCGGCGGCCACGGCCACGGCCGCGTCCTCGGCCGGGACGGGCTCGGGACTGGTCACCTTGCGCGTGGCACGACGCCGCCCACGGGCCGGAGCAGCCGGCTGCTCGGCCTGCTCCGCCACGGGGGCGGCCTCGGCGTGCAGCGGCAGATCGGCCTGAAGTTCCTTGGCCTGCGTGTCGGCGGCGGCCACGGGGCCACTCGTCTCCTCAGCGGCCGGGACGGGCTCGGGGCTGGTCACCTTGCGCGTGGCACGACGCCGCCCACGGGCCGGAGCAGCCGGCTGCTCGGCCTGCTCCGCCACCGGGGTCTCGGCGGCCTCGGCCGCAGGCGTCTCCGCGGCGGGAGCCTCGGGGGCGGTCGCCGGGGCGGCGGCCTTGCGCGTCGCGCGACGGCGGGCCGGGGCGGGGGCGGCCTCGGCCGTCTCCTGCTCGGACCCGGCCGGCGGCTGCTCCGGGGCGGCGGCCTTGCGGGTCGCCCGGCGCCGGGTCCGCGCGGGGGCGGCCTCGGCCTCGCCGGAGGGGGCCTCGGCCGGTATGGCCGGCGGCTCGGCGGCCGCCGTCGCGGAGGTCACGTCCTGGGCGGCCTCGCCGGCCGCGGGCGGACCCGCCGGACGGCTCGCCGCCCGGCGACGGCGGCGCGGAGCGGCCGTCGCCTCGGTGTCGGTGCCGCCGGAGGCGGCTTCGGTGGCGCCGTTCTCGGGCGCCTCGTTCGGCTCGTTCTGCTCGAGCATGCGGGCATATCTCCCGTCACGCTCCCGGGCGCCGCACCCTGATCCGGTTCGCGGCGGTCCGCGTCCTCGCGGTTCCACCGCCCGGGGGCGCGGGCGCCACACGGGAGCTGTCGTATCGCTCGTCGGCACCGCCCAAACGGGCCGACGAAAGTCTCGTCTGATGTGTGCTGCCGGACCCGGGTTTCCCCAGATGCGTCGGCCGCACAACGACGACGGTCCTAGGCGGAACCCTCCGGCACCGCCGCGGCATCGCGGTCGGGCGCAAGCGGATCGGTCACCGTACCGGTCTCCTCGTGGAGCGGCCCCTGCGCCAGCCTGGTCACCGCAGCGGGGACCGGCGGCGCGAGGTCGGCCACCGCACGGAGGCCGGACAGGACGTCGTCGGGTCGTACGGCAGGTGTCACATGCCGAACAACCAGCCGCAGTATCGCACAAGCTGCTGGTGTCGGCCTATCGGCACCCTGTTCGAACATACCGTCCTGCGCCCCGGCCACCTGCGGATCCACCGCTTCGAGCCGGGCGACGGCCTCGCGCGCGTCGAAAGTCCGCACGCCGTTCTTCGTCATGCGCTGGACCTCGACGGCCCCCGCGGCGAGGAACGCGGCCACGGCCCGCTCGGCCGCGGCATGCTCCACACCGTCCAGTCGCAGCTGCCACACGGACGCCTCGAGCCGCTCGACGAGCCCCGAGGTACGGGCCTCGACGGCGTCGACCACGTCCAGGCCGTCCGGCAGTGACTCGTCCAGCAGCAGGCGCAGCTTCTCCGGCTCACGGGCCTCGCTGAGCGCGATCTCCAGGTACTCGGCCTCGCTCGCGACGCCGGTGGGTGCGGCGTTGGCGTACGACACCTTGGGGTGCGGGGTGAAGCCCGCCGAGTACGCCATGGGCACCTCGGCGCGGCGCAGCGCCCGCTCGAATGCGCGCTGGAAGTCACGGTGGCTGGTGAACCGGAGGCGGCCGCGCTTGGTGTAGCGCAGTCGGATGCGCTGCACCGCGGGTGCGGGCGGCGGGCCTTCGGGCTGTCGCTTGCCCAGTGTCGTTCAGTCCCTCGTGCGTCTGGTGACCCCGGACGGGGTCGCTTGTCGTCTTCCAGATTACTGGGGGTTCCGGCCTTCCGGTTCCCCACGCCGCCCGCCGCGCTCCACCGGTCGCGGCGCGCCCGTCAGCGCGGCACGCAGATCGGCCCGCACCCCGCGCACGGTCTCCCGCACCGTGGCCAGCGCGTGGCGCACCGCCCGGCGCCCCTCGGCCGCAGCCCGCCGCACCGGCCGCCACACGGGCAGCACCAGGGCGCGCCACACCCAGGCCGCCGGAACCACCAGGACCACGGTGACGAGCCACTTCAGCGCCCGCCCCAGGGCGCGCGACACGTACCCCGCCACGCGCCAGGCCACCAGCAGGGCGTCCCGGACCTCCCGGGCGACCGGCACGAGCACCCGGCGCCACAGGAAGAGCAGCGGGGCCACGACCACCCACCGCACCAGCCACGCCACCCCCAGGGCCACCGGCACCAGGACACAGCCGTACAGCGCGACCGCCGGAACCACGACAAGCACCCGCACCGCCCACCGGGCCAACCACACCGCCCCGGCCGCCACCGGCACCAGGACACAGCCGTACAGCGCGACCGCCGGAACCACGACGAGCACCCGCACCGCCCACCGGGCCAACCACACCGCCCCGGCCGCCACCGGCACCAGGACACGGCCGTACAGCGCCGCCAAGGGCGCCACCAGCAGCGTCCGGAGCACCCACCCCGCCCCCGCGCCGGACGCCCGGCCCAGCGGGACGAGCACGTACCGCCACAGCGCGGCCAGCGGCAGGACGACCAGCACGGAGACCGCCCACCCCACGGCGACCCCCACGGCCCGCCCGGCCGGCGCAAGCACGTACCGCCACAGCGCCACCGCCGGGACCACGGCCAGGTACCGGACCAGCCCCCGCACCGCCCACCCGAGGGCCCGCCCGGCCGGCGCCAGCGCATACCGCCACAGCGCCACCGCCGGGGCGACCACGAGCACCCGGACCAGCCACTTCCCGAACCGCCCCAGGGCGCGGCCCGCCACCGTCAGGGCGTCCCACGCGATACGCAGCGGAAGCACCACCACCAGCGCGACGATCCGCGCCGGCATCCTGATCGCCACCGTCAGGCAGCCGTCCCCGTTCTCGCCGTACCCGCCGGCGTCCCCCCGTTCCCGCATGCCCGAACCGTACGCCCGGAAGCGCGCCTTCCCCCCTCCCGGGGACGGAAGCAGGCCTCCCCGCGGGCGGCGCGGGACGACGCTCCCCGGCCCCGGCACCAACCGCCCTGCCGCGAAGCCGGCCTGACGGTCGTTCCGCTCCCCCGTACGCACGAAGGCCCCCGCCGTGCGGCGGGGGCCTCGTGTCCGCGTCGGGTTACTTCACCACGGTCAGCGGGAGCAGCTTCTTGCCCGTCGGGCCGATCTGAATGGAGGTCTGCATCTGAGGACACACCCCACAATCGAAGCACGGCGTCCAGCGGCAGTCCTCGACCTCGGTCTCGTCGAGGGCGTCCTGCCAGTCCTCCCAGAGCCAGTCCTTGTCGAGGCCTGAGTCCAGGTGGTCCCAGGGCAGGACCTCCTCGTAGGTACGCTCGCGCGTGGTGTACCAGGCGAGGTCGACGCCCTGCTCCGGGAGCGCCTTCTCGCACATGCGGATCCAGCGGTCGTAGGAGAAGTGCTCGCGCCAGCCGTCGAAGCGGCCGCCGTCCTCGAAGACGGCCCGGATCACGGCGCCGACGCGGCGGTCGCCGCGGGAGAGCAGGCCCTCGATGATGCCCGGCTTGCCGTCGTGGTAGCGGAAGCCGATGTTGCGGCCGTACTTCCTGTCGCCGCGGATGGCGTCGCGCAGCTTCTCCAGGCGGGCGTCGGTCTCCTCGACCCCGAGCTGCGGGGCCCACTGGAACGGGGTGTGCGGCTTGGGCACGAAGCCGCCGATCGAGACCGTGGCGCGGATGTCGTTCTGGCCGGTGACCTCGCGCCCCTTCTGGATGACGTTCTTCGCCATGTCGGCGATCTGCAGGACGTCCTCGTCGGTCTCGGTGGGCAGACCGCACATGAAGTACAGCTTCACCTGGCGCCAGCCGTTGCCGTAGGCGGTGGCGACGGTGCGGATCAGGTCCTCCTCCGAGACCATCTTGTTGATGACCTTGCGGATGCGCTCGGAGCCGCCCTCCGGGGCGAAGGTCAGACCCGAGCGGCGGCCGTTGCGGGTCAGCTCGTTGGCCAGGTCGATGTTGAAGGCGTCGACGCGGGTGGAGGGCAGGGACAGGCCGATCTTGTCCTCCGTGTACCGGTCGGCGAGGCCCTTGGCGACGTCGGCGATCTCGGAGTGGTCGGCGGAGGACAGCGACAGCAGGCCGACCTCCTCGAACCCGGTGGCCTTCAGGCCCTTGTCGACCATCTCGCCGATGCCGGTGATGCTGCGCTCGCGCACCGGGCGGGTGATCATGCCGGCCTGGCAGAAGCGGCAGCCGCGGGTGCAGCCGCGGAAGATCTCCACGGACATCCGCTCGTGGACCGTCTCCGCGAGCGGGACCAGCGGCTGCTTGGGGTACGGCCACTCGTCGAGGTCCATGACGGTGTGCTTGGACACCCGCCACGGCACGCCGGAGCGGTTGGGGACGACGCGGGCGATCCGGCCGTCGGCCAGGTACTCCACGTCGTAGAACTTCGGTACGTACACCCCGCCGGTGCGGGCCAGCCGGAACAGCAGCTCGTCGCGGCCGCCGGGGCGGCCCTCCGCCTTCCAGGCGCGGATCACGTCGGTGATCTCCAGGACGGCCTGCTCGCCGTCGCCGATCACGGCCGCGTCCAGGAAGTCCGCGATGGGCTCCGGGTTGAAGGCCGCGTGGCCGCCGGCGAGCACGATGGGGTCGTCCTCGGTGCGGTCCCGGGCCTCCAGCGGGATGCCCGCGAGGTCCAGGGCCGTGAGCATGTTGGTGTAGCCGAGCTCCGTGGAGAAGCTGAGGCCGAACACGTCGAAGGCCTTGACCGGGCGGTGCGCGTCCACGGTGAACTGCGGCACGCCGTGCTCACGCATCAGTGCCTCGAGGTCCGGCCACACGCTGTAGGTGCGCTCCGCGAGGACCCCCTCGCGCTCGTTGAGCACCTCGTAGAGGATCATGACGCCCTGGTTGGGCAGCCCGACCTCGTAGGCGTCCGGGTACATCAGGGACCAGCGGACGTCGCACTCGTCCCAGGGCTTGACGGTGGAGTTCAGTTCCCCGCCGACGTACTGGATCGGCTTCTGCACATGCGGCAGCAGGGCCTCGAGCTGGGGGAAGACCGACTCGACAGGCATCAGAGGTGTCTTTCGTGAGCTGGCAAGGGTGACCATTCAGCGTAACGCGTCACAGAGGGCTTCCCGGCCGCGCTGCGCGCGGGCCGGGCGCCCCCTGAGGGCCGTGCCGGGCGGCTCAGCCGGCCAGTCGGCCGCGGTCCGCCTTGGGCCACTCCTTCGGCACCTGCCGCTCGGCCGCGGCGGCGAGGTCGCGTTCCAGCTGGTAGAGCACGCCGTACGCGAAGGTGTCCTCGCCGGCCTCGCGGGCGTCGGAGGCGAGGCGGAGCACGGCGTCGCGGCAGATGACGCTGTCCTGGTGCTCGCCGAGCAGCTGCTGGACGGCCTTCATGCGCTTGGTGTGCTTCTTGGCGGGCTTGCGCAGCGCCGGGACGGCCTGGGCGGCCTCACCGCTGTAGCGGGCCCGTTTGGCGGCCTTGCGGGCGTCGTGGAGGACGATGTCGCGTTCGTGGCCGGGTTCCATCTCCAGGGCGGGCTCGACGCGCCGGCGCAGTCGCTTGTGGTCGCGGGCCACGGCCTTGGCGACGGCTCCGGCCGCGGGGGCCTTGGCGCCGTCGAGCAGCGGCGGGTCGGTGAGCAGTGACTCCAGGGTGTCGAGGAGGCGGAAGTAGCGGCCGCCTCCCAGTTCGCGCAGGAGTTCCTTGCGGGCGCCCTCGTGGACGGGGGCGTCACCGCCGATGCGCGCGGTGAGGACCTCCGTGACGAGTTCCTCCGGCAGTTCGGCGAGGCGGTCGCGGAGGCGGTCGGCGAGGACCTCGCGGTCGCGTTCCAGGCCCAGGACTCCGGCGAGCCACTTGAGTTCGTCGCCGATGGGGTCGGTCACCCCGCGGTCCAGTTCGCGGCGGAAGGACTTGAAGGCGCTGCGCAGCCGGCGGGTGGAGACCCGCATCTGGTGGACGGAGTCCGGCTCGTCGCGGCGGACCGCCGGGTCCCAGCCGATGATCGCGGTGACCTGTTCGTGCACGTAGGCCAGGGCGGTGTCCCCGGCGGTGCGGATCGAGGACGGCGGCTGCGGCGGCCGGGGGGCGGCCGTCAGGCGGTCGCCGAGGGCGTGGGCGAGCTTGGAGGGGGACTTCGAGCGCCGCAGGCCTGCCGCGCGGAGCCGCTTCTCCAGGGCGTCGAGCAGGGCGGTGTCGCCGTCGAGGAGTTCGGTCTCGACCTCGGTCCAGGCGCTCTCGGCCCCGTCGCCGTGGTCGAGGACGGTGGCGCGGACGTGGTCGTGGGCGATCTCCACCAGGGGCGCGCCCGCGTCGTCGACGAGGTGCACCCGCTTGCGGGTGTTGCGCAGCCGGACGACCGGGACGAGTTCCCGGTCGCGGACGATCGCGGCGACCTCGGCGAGCAGCGGCTTGGGCACCCTGGGGCCGCCCTTGCGGCCCTGCTTGCCGAGGGGCGCGTGCACCTCGGTGCGGGTGTCGGCCTGCGAGCTCGGCAGCTTCAGGTGCCAGCCGGCGTCGTCGCCGCCGGTGCGGCGGCGCAGGGTGATCTTGTGGGTGGCCAGTCTCAGGTCGGACGTGTCGACGTAGACGGCGTCCAGTTCGGCGGGTTCCAGGACGCGTACCGCCGCGACCCCGGGCAGACCTTCGAGATCGGGCTCACCGGTCTGCTCGGCGGCCTCGTACTTACGCTCGGTCTCCGCGACACGCTTCCCCATGTCAGGAACCTAATCGCGGGTTCGCCCGGCCGCAATGGTGCGTTCACCCGGTGGACGGGTTCAGGCCGACATGGGCCGCTTCATATGGATGGCCTGCAGCAGCCCGATCGCGATCCAGACCGCGAACATCGACGATCCGCCGTACGAGACGAACGGCAGCGGCAGACCCGCCACGGGCATGATGCCGAGGGTCATGCCGATGTTCTCGAAGGACTGGAAGGCGAACCAGGCGACGATGCCGGCGGCGATGATCGTGCCGTACAGGTCGGTGGCGTTCCGTGCGACGCGGCAGCCGCGCCACATGATCACGCCCAGCAGCACGATGATCAGGGCCGCCCCGACGAAGCCGAGCTCCTCCCCCGCCACGGTGAAGACGAAGTCGGTCTGCTGCTCGGGCACGAACTGGCCGGTGGTCTGGCTGCCCTCGAACAGGCCCTTGCCGAGCAGTCCGCCGGAGCCGATGGCGATGCGCGCCTGATTGGTGTTGTAGCCGACGCCCGCCGGGTCGAGCGCGGGGTTGGCGAAGGCGGCGAAGCGGTCGATCTGGTACTGGTCCAGGACGCCGAGCTGCCAGACGGCGATCGCGCCGCCCGCGCCCGCGGCGATCAGTCCGAGGACCCAGCGGTTGGAGGCGCCGGAGGCCAGCAGCACGCCGAGCACGATGACCGCCATCACCATCACCGAGCCGAGGTCGGGCATCAGCATGACGATCGCCATCGGCAGTATGGCGAAGCCGAGGGACTGGGCGACCGTGCGGTGATCGGGGAAGAGCCGGTCGCCGGCGTCCACCCGCGCGGACAGCATCATCGCCATGCCCAGGATGATGGTGATCTTGGTGAACTCGGACGGCTGCAGCGAGAAGCCGCCGCCCAGCACGATCCACGCGTGGGCGCCGTTGACCGTGGTGCCCAGCGGGGTCAGCACCGCGGTCACCAGGAGCACCGAGATGGCGTAGAGCACCGGCACCGCGCCCCGCAGCCGGCGGTGGCCCAGGGCGACCGTGCCGGCGGCGAGGGCGAAACCGATGGCGGTGTTGAGCATGTGCCGCAGCAGGAAGTAGTACGGGTCCCCGTGGGTGAGCTCCGTGCGGTTGCGCGTCGCGGAGAACACCAGCGCCGTGCCGATCAGGGACAGTGCGAGGGCGGCGCCGAGCAGCAGCCAGTCCATCCGGCGCAGTATCGAGTCCCGGGCCAGGAGCTTGCCCAGGGTGCCGCGTTCGGGGGTGAAGCGCCGCGCCGCGTAGCTGTGTGCGCTCATGACCGGTACCTCCTGCCCGGCAGGAGGTACCCGGTGCGGTCCGGGGGAAGCGCGGCGGCCGCCAGCACGGTGTCCTGCGGTACGGCGGGCCCCTGCGGCGCGTCGGCCCAGGCGGCCTTGGTGATCTTGATGGTGCCGTCGGCGTCGATCTTCGGCAGCTTGCTCAGGGGGTGCGGGAGCAGCGCCTTCTTGTTGTCGATCGCCCCGTCCTTCTGGACGCCGTACATGGCCTCGTAGATCTTGCGGACGGCCGGGCCGGAACCGCCGGAACCGGTACCGCCCTGGGAGATCGTCATGACGATCGCGTAGTCCTTGCTGTACGTCGTGAACCACGACGTGGTCTGCTTCCCGGCGACCTCCGCGGTACCGGTCTTGGCGTGCAGCGGGATCTTGTCCTGCGGCCAGCCGCCGAACCGCCACGCGGCCGTACCGTGGGTGACGACGCCCTCCAGGGCCTCGTTGATGTACTTCAGGGTGTTCTTGGTGGCCGGGGCCTTGCCGTTCACCTTCGGCTTGATGCGGGTGACCTTCTTGCCGTCGGCGCTGATGATCGCCTTGCCGATGGTCGGCTGGTAGAGCGTGCCGCCGTTGGAGATGGCCGAGTAGATGTTGGCCATCTGGATCGGGGTGACGAGGGTGTCGCCCTGGCCGATGGCGTAGTTGACGGAGTCACCGGCGCGCATCACGTAGCCGTCAACGCAGTTCTCGCGCGCGATCTGGCTGGCGTAGTCCTGCTTGTCGCTCTTGGCGACCTTGCACCAGTAGTTCTTGTTGGCCTCGTAGTAGTCCCGCTTCCACTGCCGGTCCGGGATCCGTCCGGTGACCTCGGAGGGCAGGTCGATGCCGGTCAGCGAGCCGAGGCCGTACTCCTTGGCGGTCTTGTAGAACCAGTCCTTGGGGTGCTTCTTGGGCTTGGTGCCGCCGTCCTTGAGCCACTGGTCGTACGACAGGCCGTAGAAGACGGTGTCGCAGGAGATCTCCAGGGCGTGGGCGAGGGTGATGGAGCCCGCGCTCTCCCCCTCGAAGTTGTTGAACACCCGGCCGCCGATGGTCATCGACGACGGGCAGGGGTAGCGCCCGTTGATGTCGTAGCCGGCCTTCACGGCGGCCGAGGTGGAGATCGCCTTGAAGGTCGAGCCGGGGGCCGACTGACCCTGTATGGCCCTGTTGAGCAGCGGGAAGTTGGACTTCTTGCCCGTCAGTTTGGCGTAGTCCTTGCCGGAGATGCCGCCGACCCAGACGTTCGGGTCGTAGGTGGGCGCGCTGGCCATCGCGATGACCTGGCCAGTGTGCACGTCCATGACGACGACCGCGCCGGAGTCCGCCTTGTAGAGGCTGCCGGTGACCTTGTCGAAGGTCTTCCGGGCGACCTTCATCGCCTCGTCGAGCTCCTTCTCGGCGACCCTCTGGACGCGTGCGTCGATACTGGTGACCAGATGGCTGCCGGGCTCCGCGGCGGTCTCGCCCGCCTTGCCGATGACCCGGCCGAGGTTGTCCACCTCGTAGCGGGTGACGCCGGCCTTTCCGCGCAGCTCGCTGTCGTAGGTGCGCTCCAGGCCGGAGCGGCCGATCTGGTCCGAGCGCAGCAGCGACCGGCCCTTCTTCTCCGCGGCGGTCAGCTCGTCGTCCGTGACGGGCGAGAGGTAGCCGAGGACCTGGGAGGTGTTGGACCCGAACGGCGCGGTGTAGCGGCGCACCGCGGTGGGCTCGGCGGTGATGCCGGGGAAGTCCTCGCGGCGTTCCATGATCTGCAGCGCCTGCTGGGTGGTGGCCTCGTCGGTGATGGGGATCGGCTGGTACGGCGAACCGTTCCAGCAGGGCTTGGGGGTCTGCGAGTCGCAGAGCCGGACCTTGCCGAGGACCTCTTCCGGCTTCATGTGCAGGACGCCGGCGAGCCGGGTGAGCACCGTCTTGCCGTCGTCCTTCTGCTTGAGCAGGTCGGTGCGGCTCGCGGAGACCACCAGCCGGGTCTCGTTGTCGGCGAGCGCCACTCCCTTGTCGTCCAGGATCGACCCGCGGACGGCGGGCGCGACGACTTCCTGGACGTTGTTGCTGTTGGCCTGCGCCGTGTACTCGCTGCCGTTGCGGATCTGCAGGAACCACAGCCGCCCGCCGAGGGTGAACAGCAGGGACAGGACGAGGATCTGCAGGACCACCAACCGGATCGTGACGCGCGGCGTCCGACCCGTCTCGGGGATGTTGCTCAAAGCCGCCGTCCTCCCTTGGCGACGCTCCCCACCCGGCCCAGCAGGCTCGAGCGCTGGCCGCCGATACGGGCGCCGAAGCCGGGGCCGGAGGCGTCCTCCCCGAGCGCGTCGCCCTGGTACCTGCGGGCCAGTGCCATGATCCACGGCACGGTGAACGGCGCGAGGAGCAGGTCGTACAGGGTGGCGGTGAACAGCAGCTTGCCCAGGCCCACGTGCTGGGCCGCGGTGTCGCCGACGAGGGCGCCCACGGCCGCGTACAGCACCGTGGAGCCGATGGCGGCGCCGACCACGACCAGCATCGGCCGGGTGGCCGAGCGCAGTTGGCCGCCGTCGGGCTTGACCAGGCCCGCGATGTAGCCGACGACGCACAGCACGAGGGCGTAGCGGCCCGCGGCGTGGTCGGCGGGCGGGGCGAGGTCGGCGAGCAGGCCCGCGCCGAAGCCGATGAGGCAGCCGGCCACGTGACCGTACGTCAGTGCGAGACCGAGGACGACGAGCAGCAGCAGGTCGGGGACGGCGCCGGGCAGGTGGAGGCGGGCCAGGACGCACACCTGGAGGATCATGCCGGCGACCACGAGGCCGGTGGAGAGCAGGATGCGCTTCATCGGACCTCCTCCTGTCCGTAGAGCGGGGACTGAGAGGGGTTCACGCTCGGGGTCGCGGTGACGGTGACCGTGGGGACCGGCTTCGGTCCGGCGGGCAGCACCGAGTCACGCGGGTCCTTGCGCGGGCCCTGGACGACGACACCGACGATGTCGAGCTTGGTGTAGCCGACGAACGGGGTGACCTCGACCGTCCGGGTGAGGCCGCCGCCCGCGGGGTCGACCTTGACGACCGTGCCGACCGGCACGCCGGGGACGAACGGCTTGTCCGCCTGCGAGCCGAAGGTGACCAGCCGGGAGCCCTTCTGCACATGGGCCTTGCCGTTGAGGAGCTGCACCCGCATCGGCCGGTTGCCCTGGCCGGTCGCGAAGCCGAGCTCGGAGGACTTCTCCAGCCGTGTGCCGACCGTGAAGTCCGGGTCGCAGGCGAGCAGGACGGTCGAGGTGGAGGGGCCGACGGTGGTGACCCGGCCGACCAGGCCGTCCCCGTTGACCACGGTCATGTCGCGCTGGATGCCGTCGTTGGCGCCGGCGTCGATGGTGACCGTCCAGGAGAAGCCCTGGGCCGCTCCTATCGCGATGACCTGCGCGCCCTTGACGCGGTACTGGCCGGCGCCGGCGAGCTTGAGCAGCTTGTCGAGTTCGCGGGCCCGCTCGCGCGTGACGTCCTTGCTGCCGAGCTGCTGCTTGAGCTCGGCGTTCTCCCGTTCCAGCTCGCTGATGCGGCTGCTGCGGTCGCCGGAGTCCCGTACCGCGTCCACGGCGTTGTCCACCGGATCGACCGCGGCCGCGACCCCGTTCTCCACGGGGCCGAAGACGGCGGCCGCGGCGGACCGGGTGCCGTCCAGCGGTGAGTCCTCACCGCCGCGGATGTCGACGGTGATCAGCGCGAATGCGATCGCCACCAGCAGTACCAGCAGAAGCCGGCTCTCTCGTGTGTCCCTCACGGGGGCCAGTCCGTGCCTTCCTCGTCAGAGCGTGTGAGCCCGTGGGCCCGATGGGCCCGCCCGGGAGGTAGAACGATCCGGCGTACGGGCGGGACTTCACCCGTACGACGGAACGTGAGGACTCATCTGCGCGGCTGCGCGTCCAGGACCTGCTGCAGCGCCTCGAACTCCTCGACGCACTTGCCGGCGCCGAGGGCCACGCAGTCCAGCGGGGACTCGGCGATGTGGATCGGCATGCCGGTCTCGTTGCGCAGCCGCTCGTCCAGGCCGCGCAGTAGCGCGCCGCCGCCGGCCAGGACGATGCCGCGGTCCATGATGTCGCCGGACAGCTCGGGCGGGCACTTGTCGAGGGTCGTCTTGACCGCGTCGACGATGGCGTTGACCGGCTCCTCGATCGCCTTGCGCACCTCGGCGGCCGAGACGACCACCGTCTTGGGCAGGCCGGAGACCAGGTCGCGGCCGCGGATCTCGGTGTGCTCCTCGTTGTCGACCGCGAAGGCCGAGCCGATGGTGAGCTTGATCGATTCCGCGGTGCGCTCGCCCAGCAGGAGGCTGTACTCCTTCTTGATGTGCTGGATGATCGCGTTGTCCAGCTCGTCGCCGGCCACCCGGATGGACTGCGCGGTGACGATGCCGCCGAGCGAGATGACGGCGACCTCGGTGGTGCCGCCGCCGATGTCGACGACCATGTTGCCGGTCGCCTCGTGGACGGGGAGCCCGGCGCCGATCGCGGCGGCCATGGGCTCCTCGATGATGTGCACCTGGCGCGCGCCGGCCTGGGTGGCGGCCTCGATGACGGCACGGCGCTCGACTCCGGTGATGCCGGAGGGGACACAGACCACGACGCGGGGTCGTGCCAGGTAGCGACGCTTGTGGATCTTGAGGATGAAGTAGCGCAGCATGCGCTCGGTGATCTCGAAGTCCGCGATCACCCCGTCCTTGAGAGGACGGACCGCGACGATGTTGCCGGGGGTCCGGCCGATCATCTTCTTCGCTTCGGAGCCGACCGCCAGGATGCCGCCGGTATTGGTGTTGATGGCGACGACGGACGGCTCGTTGAGGACGATCCCGCGACCCCTGACGTACACCAGCGTGTTGGCGGTGCCGAGGTCGACAGCCATGTCACGGCCGATGAACGACATGTTGTTCGCCATGAGGATACGTCTGGCCTTCCCGAGCTGGAGCGATGTGGGGGTGAGCACGGCGGATGCGCTGCTGTGCGCCGAGCCGGAGGAGCGGAGATTCCATCGTAGTCGCGCCCGACAGGGCACGGGGTCAGGGTTCCGCCGCCATTGTCATCAGAACACACAGCTGTCCTCTGCAATGGTGACGCCGTGTCGGCGGAATTGGTTCCCCCGAACCCCCGGCATATGCCTTCGGGCGGCCGGGAAATTTCCGGCCGCCCGTTGAGCTGATCGGGCGTCAGCGGCGAATTCGGGGCGAACTGTCGCGGAGGATCAGGCTACGCCGGGGAAGAAGATCTTGATCTCCCGCTCGGCGGACTCCTCGGAGTCCGAGGCGTGGATCAGGTTCTCCCGGACGATGGTGCCGAAGTCACCGCGGATCGAACCGGGGGCGGCCGCGATCGGGTCGGTCGGGCCGGCCAGCGCGCGCAGCCCCTCGATGACCCGCTCCCCCGCGACGACCAGGGCGACGACCGGACCGGACGCCATGAACTCGACCAGCGGCTCGTAGAACGGCCGGCCGACGTGCTCGGCGTAGTGCTGCTCGAGGATGGCGCGGTCGAGCGTGCGCAACTCCAGCGCGGTGATGCTCCAGCCCGCCTTGCGCTCGATGCGGCCGAGGATCTCGCCGACCAGGCCGCGACGTACGGCGTCCGGCTTGAGAAGGACGAGGGTGCGCTGGGACACGGTGTGACTCCTATGTGCGGGGTGCGGGTACGACGACATTACCGGGGATCCCCCGGACCCACGGCACCCCCTCGGCCCGGGTGTGAACCGCGCGGTCAGGCGGGCTGCGCCGCACGCGCCGCCTTGGCCTCGTCGACCTTCCGGCCGAAGTGGACGGCGGCCCACCACAGCCCGGCGAAGACCACGCCGAGGAAGAACATCACCGGGACGACGAAGCCGCTCGCGATCAGCCCCACCTGCAGCAGCCAGCCGACGGCCAGCCCGCCGCGCCGCCCCAGCATGCCGCACAGCAGCA
Organism: Actinacidiphila glaucinigra; assembly: GCF_900188405.1. Taxonomy (GTDB): domain Bacteria; phylum Actinomycetota; class Actinomycetes; order Streptomycetales; family Streptomycetaceae; genus Actinacidiphila; species Actinacidiphila glaucinigra. The sequence continues at coordinate 88,444 of NZ_FZOF01000019.1, forward strand.
CGCACAGGGCCATGGCGATGCCGCTGACCGTCCACACCGTGCCGGCGGTCAGCTCCGGCTGCTTCATCGCCACCAGACCGGCAAAGCCGATCACGAAGAACTCACCGATCAGGGTGCTCGCGCACAGGGTCCGCATCCGCTTGGCTTCGCTTCCCGCTCGTCACTTGCGGCCCAGCAGCAGCCGGGCCTCTCCCACGGTGATCACCGAACCGGTGATCAGTACCCCGGAGCCGGAGAACTCCCCCTGCTCCTCGGCGAGCGTGACGGCCGCCTCGATGGCGTCGTCCAGCCGGGGCTCGACCTGCACGCGGTCCTCGCCGAAGACCTCGACCGCCAGCGCGGCCAGCTCGTCCACGTCCATCGCGCGGTGGGTGGAGTTCCGGGTCACCACGACCTCGGCGAAGACCGGCTCGAAGGCCTCCAGCAGGCCCCGTACATCCTTGTCGCCGCTCGGTCCGACCACGCCCACCAGGTGCGTGAAGCCGAAGGCCTCGCCCACCGCGGCGGCCGCCGCCCGGGCTCCCGCCGGGTTGTGCGCCGCGTCCAGCACCACGGTGGGGCTGCGGCGCACGACCTCCAGCCGGCCCGGCGAGGTGACGTTGGCGAAGGCGGTGCGGACGGTGTCCACGTCGAGGGTGCGGGCGTGCAGCGTGCCGATGCCGAAGAAGGCCTCCACCGCCGCGAGCGCCACGGCCGCGTTGTGGGCCTGGTGCTCACCGTGCAGCGGCAGGAAGACCTGCTCGTACTCCCCGCCCAGGCCGCGCAGGGTCAGCATCTGCCCGCCGACGGCCACCTCGCGGTGCGCGACGCCGAACTCCATGCCCTCCCGGGCGACCGTCGCGTCCACCTCGACGGCCCGCTTCAGCAGCACCTGGGCCGCCTCCACGGGCTGCTGGGCCAGCACGGCGGTGGCGTCCTTCTTGACGATCCCGCTCTTCTCCACCGCGATCTCGCCGGCCGTCCCGCCCAGGCGGTCGGTGTGGTCCAGGTCGATCGGGGTCACGACGGCGACCGTGCCGTCCACCACGTTGGTCGCGTCCCAGCTGCCGCCCATGCCGACCTCGACGACGGCCACGTCCACCGGGGCGTCGGCGAAGGCGGCGTACGCCATGCCGGTCAGCACCTCGAAGAACGACATCCGGTACGGCTGGGAGGCGTCCACCATCTCCACGTACGGCTTGAGGTCGCCGTACGTCTCGATGAACCTCTCCGGCGCGATCGGCCTTCCGTCGAGGCTGATCCGCTCGGTGACGGACTGCACGTGCGGGCTGGTGTAGCGCCCGGTGCGCAGGTCGAAGGCGAGCAGCAGCTGCTCGATCATGCGGGCGGTGCTGGTCTTCCCGTTGGTGCCGGTGATGTGGATCGAGGGGTAGGAGCGCTGCGGCTCGCCCAGGATGTCCATCAGCGCGGTCATCCGGTCCAGGGACGGCTCCAGCTTCGTCTCCGGCCAACGGCCGGCGAGCTCCGCCTCGACCTCGCGCAGGGCCCTGTCGACCTCCGGGTCGGTGGGGCGGGCCGGGACGCCGTCGTCCTGCGGCACCGGTCCCCCGGCCCGGAGGGTACGGCTGCCCGCCTCGATCACCGCCAGATCGGCCTCGCGGCCGGGGTCGGTGTCGGCTTCGTCCTCGTCGCCGCCCAGACCCATCGCGGCCAGCGGATCGGAAAGGGGCTCGTCGTTCTCGGGGCGCGGGTTGCTCACGACCACATTGTACGAAGCGGCCAGGTAGATCCGGGTTGTGGGCAGGCGTTTCCGCCTGCCCACCCCCGGCGCGTCAGCCCTGCGGCAGCGAGGACAGCTGCGCGGTGATGCGGGCGATGTCCGCCTCGGCCGCCTCCAGGCGGGTGCGGATCTTGGCGACGACCGGTTCCGGCGCCTTCGCCAGGAACGCCTCGTTGCCCAGCTTCGCCGTGGCCTGCGCCTTCTCCTTCTCGGCCGCGGCCAGGTCCTTCGCCAGCCGCTTCCGCTCGGCGTCGACGTCGATCGTCCCGGACAGGTCCAGCGCGACCGTCGCGCCCGCGACCGGGAGGGTCGCCGTCGCGGTGAAGGCCTCGCCCTCCGGCTGCAGGCGCAGCAGCTGGCGGACCGCGGCCTCGTGGGCCTCCAGGCCGGTGGAGCCGAGGTCGAGCCGGGCCGGGACCTTCTGGCCCGGCTGCAGGCCCTGGTCGGCACGGAACCTGCGGACCTCGGTGACCAGCGACTGCACCGCCGCGATCTCCTTCTCGGCGGCCGCGTCGCGGAAACCGGAGTCGGCCGGCCAGTCGGCGACGACGACCGACTCGCGCCCGGTGAGCGTGGTCCACAGCGTCTCGGTGACGAAGGGGACCACCGGGTGCAGCAGCCGCAGCAGCTTGTCCAGGACCTCGCCCAGCACCCGCCGGGAGACCTCGGCCGGACGGCCGCCCGCGAGGAAGGTGGTCTTGGACAGCTCGACGTACCAGTCGAAGACCTCGTCCCACGCGAAGTGGAAGAGGGCGTCGCTGAGCTTGGCGAACTGGTAGTCGTCGTAGAGCGCGTCGGTCTCGGCGACCGTGGCGTTCAGCCGGGACAGGATCCACCGGTCGGTGGCCGACATCTCCTCGGGCGCGGGCAGTTCGCCCTCGACCGTGGCGCCGTTCATCAGCGCGAAGCGCGTGGCGTTCCAGATCTTGTTGGTGAAGTTGCGGGCGCCCTGGACCCAGTCCTCGCCGATCGGCACGTCGGTGCCGGGGTTGGCGCCGCGGGCGAGGGTGAAGCGCAGCGCGTCGGAGCCGTACTTGTCCATCCAGTCCAGCGGGTCCACGACGTTGCCGAAGGACTTGGACATCTTCTTGCCGCGCTCGTCGCGCACCAGGCCGGTGAGGGCGATGGTGTGGAAGGGGGCCTGGCCGTCCATGGCGTACAGGCCGAACATCATCATCCGGGCGACCCAGAAGAAGATGATGTCGTGGCCGGTCAGCAGGACGTCGGTCGGGTAGAACTTCTCGAGGTCCGCGGTGCGGTCCGGCCAGCCCAGGGTGGAGAACGGCCACAGGCCGGAGGAGAACCAGGTGTCCAGGACGTCGGTGTCCTGCGTCCAGCCCTCGCCGGCGGGCGGCTGCTCGTCCGGGCCGACGCAGACGGTCTCGCCGTCCGGGCCGTACCAGACCGGGATGCGGTGGCCCCACCACAGCTGGCGCGAGATGCACCAGTCGTGCATGTTGTCGACCCACTGGAAGTAGCGGCCGGACATCTCCTGCGGGTGGATCTTCACCCGGCCGTCGCGGACCGCGTCGCCGGCGGCCTGTGCGAGCGGGTCGACGTTGACCCACCACTGCAGCGACAGCCGCGGCTCGACGATCGTCCTGCAGCGGGAGCAGTGGCCGACCGCGTGGACGTACGGCCGCTTCTCCGCGACGATCCGGCCCTGCGAGCGCAGCGCGCCGACCACGGCGTCACGCGCCTCGAGGCGGTCCATGTCCTGGAAGGGGCCGTGGACGGTGATCCGCGCGCGCTCGTCCATGATCGTCAGGGACGGCAGGTTGTGGCGCCGGCCGATCTCGAAGTCGTTGGGGTCGTGCGCCGGGGTCACCTTGACGGCGCCGGTGCCGAACTCGGGGTCGACGTGCTCGTCGGCGACGACCGGGATCCGGCGGTCGGTGAGCGGCAGGTCGATCTCGGTGCCGACCAGGTGCCGGTAGCGCTCGTCGTCCGGGTGGACGGCGACGGCCGTGTCACCGAGCATCGTCTCGGCGCGGGTGGTGGCCACGACGATGGAGTTCTCGCCGTCTCCGTAGCGGATCGAGACCAGCTCGCCGTCCCGGTCCTCGTGCTCGACCTCGATGTCGGAGATCGCGGTCAGGCAGCGCGGGCACCAGTTGATGATGCGCTCGGCGCGGTAGATCAGACCGTCGTCGTAGAGCTTCTTGAAGATCGTCTGGACGGCGCGGGAGAGGCCCTCGTCCATGGTGAAGCGCTCGCGCGACCAGTCGACGCCGTCGCCGAGGCGGCGCATCTGGCCGAGGATCCTGCCGCCGTACTCCTCCTTCCACTGCCACACGCGCTCGACGAAGGCCTCGCGGCCCAGGTCCTGCCGGGACTTGCCCTCCTCGGCGAGCTGCTGCTCGACCTTGTTCTGGGTGGCGATGCCCGCGTGGTCCATGCCGGGCAGCCACAGGGCTTCGTAGCCCTGCATCCGCTTGCGGCGGGTGAGGGCGTCCATCAGCGTGTGCTGGAAGGCGTGGCCCAGGTGGAGGCTGCCGGTGACGTTCGGCGGCGGGATGACGATGGTGTACGGCTTCTTGTCGCTCTTGGCGTCGGCCTCGAAGTAACCGCGCTCTACCCAGCGCTCGTACAGGGGCCCCTCTACCTCGGCCGGCGCGTACTGGGTCGGCAGTTCGGGGGTCTCGCTGTTCGGCCCGCTCGCGGCGGCCTGCTGAGTGTTGTCGGTCACGGCGCTCAGTTTACGGGCGGGGCGGGCCCCCTAACGAATCCGCCGGTGCCCGGGCGCGAGGGGCGGCCCCCGGGCCCCGGTGGACGCGCGCCCGCCGTGCGCCCGCCGCGGGGCCGGCCTGGGGCGCCGCCGTCGCCGCCGGGTCCGGGCGACCCACGGGCCCGCGCACCGGGCGCGGCGGCGGCCGGGCCCGGCAGGCGGCACCCCCCGCCGCGCCCCGGAGCACGGGCCGCCGCCCGAACGGCCCACCGGCGGAGCGGAGCTGAGGGTGACTCGGCACCGGGACGGGTAGGCGTGATTCCGGTCGGACGGGCGGGCACGGTGATCAACCGGGCATCTGCATCGTCTTGTTACCAAGTCCTGACGACTCCGATGTAAAGACGGCTTAAACAATCCGCAAGGATGAGTACGAGGAGACAGCAGTTCAACGAGGGGACTCACCGATGAGCTTCAACCAGCCGCCGCCGCAGCCGGGTTACGGCGGCCAGTCCGGCTACGGGGGCCAGCCAGGCCAGCCCCAGCAGCCGCCGGTCCCGCCCGGCCCGCCCCAGCAGCCCGCGCCCGGGTACGGCTACCCCCAGCAGCCCGCGGCCCCGCAGCCTGTCCCCGGTTACGGCCAGCCCCAGCCCCCCGGCCCGTACGGCCAGCAGCCGGGCCCGTACGGCCAGCAGCCCGGCGCCTGGGGTGCCCCGCCGCCGCCCCCGGCCTCCGGCGGCAAGGGCAAGATCATCGGCATCGTCGTCGGCGTCGTGGTCGCCGCCGCGGTGATCGGCGGCGGCGTCTTCGCCCTCTCGAGCGGCGGCGGCATCGGCGGTGGCGGCGACTACAAGCTGACGACGCCGGCGACGGTCGTGGACGGCAAGTACAGCAAGTCCGACCAGAAGCTCGCGGAGTCCGAGTCCGGCAGCGACAAGTACATCTCGAACGGCACCTCGATCTCCGCCGCCTACACGAGCGCCGACGAGCAGATCGGGTTCGGCGGCGCCTACGGCGGGATCGACGACCCCGGCGCCGCGGTCGACAAGATGATCTCGGCGGCCCTGTCGGGCAGCACGGCCGACGAGCAGCACCCGGCCGGCTTCGACGGCGACGTGATGAAGTGCGGCGAGAAGGACTACGGCGTCTTCAAGTCCCCGTTCTGCGTCTGGGGTGACGACAGCACCATCGCCCTGCTGATCTGGTCCCCCTCCACGGAGGCGGCCGGCTCCGGCACCATCCCCGACGCCCCCTCCGTCTCCGACTTCGCGGAGACCACGGCGAAGTTCCGGAACGACGTCCGCGTCAAGAAGTAACCCACCCGCACATGTGAAGGGGGCGCCCGGTATTCGCCGGGCGCCCCCTTCACATGTGCGGGTGGGTTCGCGCTACGCGCTCTTCTGCTCGCCCTTGCCGATGATGCGGGGCTCGCGCGGGACCAGGGTCGGGTTCACATTGGAGTGCACGACGTCCTCGGTGATGACGACGCGGGCGACGTCCTTGCGCGAGGGCACCTCGTACATCACCGACATCAGCACCTCCTCCATGATGGCGCGCAGGCCCCGGGCGCCGGTCTGGCGGAGGATGGCCTGGTCGGCGATGGCCTCCAGGGCGCCGCGCTCGAACTCGAGCTCGACACCGTCGAGCTCGAAGAGCCGCTGGTACTGCTTGACCAGGGCGTTGCGCGGCTCGACCAGGATCTGCAGCAGCGCCTCGCGGTCGAGGTTGTGCACGCTGGTGATGACCGGCAGACGGCCGATGAACTCGGGGATCATGCCGAACTTCACCAGGTCCTCCGGCATGACCTCGGAGAACTGGTCGGCGGAGTCGATCTCGCGCTTGGAGCGGATCGTCGCGCCGAAGCCGATGCCCTTGGCGCCGGCCCGGGACTCGATGATCTTCTCCAGACCGGCGAAGGCACCGCCGACGATGAAGAGCACGTTGGTGGTGTCGATCTGGATGAACTCCTGGTGCGGGTGCTTGCGCCCGCCCTGCGGCGGCACCGAGGCCGTGGTGCCCTCCAGGATCTTCAGCAGGGCCTGCTGCACGCCCTCGCCGGAGACGTCCCGGGTGATCGACGGGTTCTCGCTCTTGCGGGCGACCTTGTCGATCTCGTCGATGTAGATGATCCCCGTCTCGGCCTTCTTGACGTCGTAGTCGGCCGCCTGGATCAGCTTGAGCAGGATGTTCTCGACGTCCTCGCCGACGTACCCGGCCTCGGTGAGCGCCGTGGCGTCCGCGATGGCGAACGGCACGTTCAGCATGCGGGCCAGCGTCTGGGCGAGCAGGGTCTTGCCGGAGCCCGTGGGGCCGAGCAGCAGGATGTTGGACTTGGCGAGCTCGATGCCGTCGTCGTGGCCGCGGCCGCCGCCGTTCTCACCCGCCTGCACGCGCTTGTAGTGGTTGTACACCGCGACGGAGAGCGCCTTCTTCGCCGGCTCCTGGCCGACGACGTAGCTCTCGAGGAACTCGTAGATCTCGCGCGGCTTCGGCAGGTCCTCCCACCGCACCTCGGAGGACTCGGCGAGCTCCTCCTCGATGATCTCGTTGCAGAGATCGATGCACTCGTCGCAGATGTACACACCGGGTCCTGCGATGAGCTTCTTCACCTGCTTCTGGCTCTTTCCGCAGAACGAGCACTTGAGCAGATCGCCGCCGTCACCGATGCGTGCCACGAGGTGCTTCCCCTTCGCCTGGGTCCCGTCAGTTCGACGAGTCCTGGTGCTTGCCTATCGACGGTACCTTGCCGCGCCCCCAGTGCGGGCCCCCCTTGGAGCTACTGGGCCGTGACCTGCACAACCCGGTGGCTCCAAGAGGGGACTTCTTGTCGCAGAATGCCCTGCCAGGCGTCAGACCGCGACCGACGAGCTCTTGCGGGTCGAGACGATCTGGTCGACCAGACCGTAGGAGAGGGCCTCCTCGGCCGTGAGGATCTTGTCGCGCTCGATGTCGTCGCGGATCTTCTCGATCGGGGTGCTGGAGTGCTTGGCCAGCATCTCCTCCAGCTGGGCCCGCATCCGCAGGATCTCGTTGGCGGCGATCTCCAGGTCCGAGACCTGGCCGCGGCCGGTCTCGCTGTACGGCTGGTGGATCAGGATGCGGGCGTTCGGCAGCGCCATCCGCTTGCCGGCGGTGCCGGCGGCGAGCAGCACGGCCGCGGCGGAGGCCGCCTGGCCCATGCAGACCGTCTGGATGTCGGGCTTCACGAACTGCATCGTGTCGTAGATGGCCGTCAGCGCCGTGAAGGAGCCGCCGGGGCTGTTGATGTAGACCGAGATGTCGCGGTCCGGGTCCATCGACTCCAGGCACAGCAGCTGCGCCATGACGTCGTTGGCGGAGGCGTCGTCGATCTGCACCCCGAGGAAGATCACGCGCTCCTCGAAGAGCTTCGCGTAGGGGTCGTACTCGCGGACGCCCTGGGAGGTGCGCTCGACGAAGCGCGGCACGACGTAGCGGGCCTCGGCCGCGTTCGTACGGTCGTAGATGCCCCTGCCGGGGAAGTTCTGGGTGGTCACGTTCACCGTCCTGAGATGAGCATTGGGCTGGGGTCGGTCCTGCGGGGCTGCACGGGCGTCAGGCCCGGTCAGGCCCCGGTGCCGCCGCCGCCCGGCACGTTCACGGCGTGCGTGATGACGTCGTCGATCAGGCCGTACTCCTTGGCCGCGTCGGCGGAGAACCAGCGGTCGCGGTCGGAGTCGCGGGTGATCGCCTCGACGCTCTGGCCCGAGTGCTCCGCGATGAGCTCGGCCATCCGCTTCTTCGTACGGAGAAGCTGCTCGGCGTGGATCTTGATGTCGGAGGCCGAGCCGGCCAGGCCGGCGGACGGCTGGTGCATCAGGATGTCGGTGTTCGGCAGCGCGAAGCGCTTGCCGGGGGTACCGGCGGTCAGGAGGAACTGGCCCATGGAGGCCGCCAGACCCATGGCGATGGTGACGACGTCGTTCTTGATGAACTGCATGGTGTCGTAGATCGCCATGCCGGCCGTCACGGAGCCGCCGGGGCTGTTGATGTAGAGGTAGATGTCCTTGTCCGGCTCGGCGGCAAGGAGGAGCAGCTGCGCGGTGATCTTGTTGGCGATGTCGTCGTCCACCGGCTGGCCGAGGAAGATGATCCGCTCGCCGAGCAGCCGGTTGTAGACCTGGTCGCCGAGGCCACCGATGGTCGGCTCGCCGGCGGCGGAAGGCATCGGAGTCGTCACGTATCCACCTGCTCGTTGTCGGACGGCGCGGACGCCGTCACAGGGTCTTCTCGTAGGGCACGGGCCCTCGTACTTACGGACCCTAACGCGCAGGTGGGGCCCGGCAATCCCTCACGCGGAACTGTTCGCTGTCAGCGCAGGGAGGGTGTAAGCGGAGAGCGAAAAGGAGCAGAACGGGCCCGGACGCACTGGTCGTCCGGGCCCGTCGGATGTCGCTGCGGGGGGCGAGGCTCAGGCCTCGGAACCCTCACCCTTGGCGGTCTCGGCGTCCGCGTCCTCGGAGGTGGCCTGGACCGTCTCGCCGGTCTCGTCCTCCTCGTCCTCCAGGTCGACGACCTCGCCGTTGGTGTCCTTGACCGTGGCGGCCTCGACGACCAGGGCCAGCGCCTTGCCGCGGGCGACCTCGCCGACGAGCAGCGGCACCTGGCCGCCCTCGACGACCGCCTGGGCGAACTGGTCCGGGCTCATGCCCGAGGAGGCGGCACGGCGCATGAGGTGCTCGGTGAGCTCCTCCTGGTTGACCGAGAGCTTCTCGGTGGAGACGAGCTCGTCCAGGACGAACTGGGTCTTGATGCCCTTCTTCGCCTGCCCCTCGATCTCCTGGTCGTACTCCTCGCGGGTCTTGCCCTCGTTCTCGAGGAAGGAGTCCCAGTCCAGGCCCGCGGCCGGGAACTGGTGGTGCTCCAGGTTGTGGACCCGGGTCTCGATCTCGTCCTTGAGCAGCTTCTCCGGCAGCGGGATCTCGACCAGCTCCAGGAGGGCGTCCAGGACCTTCTCCTGGGCCTGGGTGGCCTGGTCGTACTGCTTGATGCGCTCCTGGCGCTTCACGGCGTCGGCGCGGAGCTCCTCGAGGGTGTCGAACTCGCTCGCCAGCTGGGCGAAGTCGTCGTCCAGCTCGGGCAGCTCACGGGCCTGGACGGTGGTGACGTCCACCTTGACCTGGGCCTCCTTGCCCGCGGCGGAGCCGCCCTTGAGCTCGGAGGTGAAGGTGGCCGAACCGCCGGCCTCCAGGCCGATGACGGCCTCGTCGATGCCGTCGAGCAGCTGGCCGGAGCCGATGGTGTAGGTGACGCCGGCGGCGACGCCGTCCTCCAGCACCTCGCCCTCGACCGAGGCCTCCAGGTCGACGACGACGACGTCGCCGTCGGCGGCGGCGCGCTCCACGACGGTGGTGGAGGCGAAGCGCTCCCGCAGCTGCTCCAGGGCCTTGTCGACGTCCTCGTCGGACACCTCGATGGCGTCCACGGTGACCTCGATGCCGGAGTAGTCCGGGATCTCGATGACCGGACGGATGTCCACCTCGGCGGTGAACTTCAGCTCCTGGCCGTCGTTGAACTCGGTGATGTCCACCTCGGGCTGGCCGAGGACGTTGAGCTCGCCCTCGTTGACCGCCTCCGTGTAGAACTTCGGCAGGGCGTCGTTGATGGCCTCTTCGAGGACCGCGCCACGGCCGAACCGCTGGTCGATGACGCGCGCGGGGATCTTGCCCTTACGGAAGCCCGGCACCGTGACCTGCTGGTTGATCTTCTTGTACGCCGCGTCGAGGCTGGGCTTGAGCTCCTCGAAGGGCACCTCGACAGTGAGTCGAACCCGGGTCGGGTTCAGAGTCTCGACGGCGCTCTTCACGGTTGGGTCTCCTTGGGGGCTTTACGTTGATGGGCGGCCGCTCGGCGATCATGCGGGGCGGCTGGTGTTCGACCTGGCATTTCCGCGTATCGCGTGGCCGACGACCCATCCTACCGGTACCACAATCCTGCGGCCGGGCCTGCTCGGCACAGGGGCGGCCGAGCACTGGTCGGGGTGGCCGGATTCGAACCGACGACCTTCCGCTCCCAAAGCGGACGCGCTACCAAGCTGCGCCACACCCCGTCGGTGCGACACGTAGAGTACATGCCTCCGCACACCCTGACGGCCAAATATGACGTGCGTGGGAGCCGGGTCGATCGGCTACGATCTGATGTGCCAGACTGACTGGCCGTTGCGGGCGTAGCTCAATGGTAGAGCCCCAGTCTTCCAAACTGGCTACGCGGGTTCGATTCCCGTCGCCCGCTCTGCAGGCATAGGCCCAGGTCAGGGGTATCTCCCCCGACCTGGGCCTTGTCATTCCCCGGCAGGATCAGCCGTTCGTGCCCGCCGCGTGCCCCTGTCGGCGGGATCCGCGCCGCACGGCCTTCGCGATCACGGCGTTCGTCGCATCGGCGGGGACACGCCCGGCGGCTCCGGTCTCCGCGGAGGTCCCCATGTGCGAGGCGGCCACCGGAAGGACACCGCCCGCAATGGCGGTCGTGCGCTTGCCCGCTTCACTCTTTGGAGGCTTGTACACCGGTTCTCCGCGCGTCGGTTCGGCGACCGAACGGCGTACGCGGATCGTGCCGTGGTCGAGGTCGGCGTCTTGACGACGCAGACCGGTCGACTCACCCTGTCGAAGGCCGCGGAACCGGCCCGGAAGAGGGCTGCCTCCCGCTGGTCACGGTCGGGCGGAACACCATCCGGAGCCCGGGCAGCGCGGGCCGCAGCGGCTGGTACACGGCCGAGTGGCCGGACCACGTCGCCCTCACACGGACGGCCTGCAGCCTCACCGGGCGCAACACGTCCGCGGTCACGGGCCTGATGGGCAGGACGGACGGACCGCTGGTCCTGCGCACCGGCTACGCGGGTCCGTTCCCGTCGCCCCCACTGCAGGCAAAGGCCCAGGTCGGGGAGTGATTCCGCTGACCTGGGCCTTTGCGTTCACCGGGTGGGCCCTCCGGTGCGAACGGGCGCCCGTCGGGGTCAACGCCGTCGGCGGGCACGCCGAGTTGACGCCCCGGGTCCGTCACCCGAACGGGCGGCCCGGGTTCGCCGCCGGCGCTGAGGAGGAATCCCGGCCGTCGTCGTCAGGACGTCGCCGGGCCCTGCTGCTTGAGCCAGTCGGCGAACGTCAGGGTGCCGCGGGGGCCCGGGCCGGTCGGCAGCAGGCCGCCGCTCCTCATCCCGCCGGGGAAGTACAGGGGGCAGACCGGGCGCCGGCGTGCGCCGCCCGCGGCGATGAGGGTCCGGGCCAGGGCGACCAGTGACTCGACCTGCGGGCCCGCGAGCTCGGGGGCCATCCCCTGCGGCGGTTCGAGGGCGAGGTCGACGAGGGCCTCGGCCACTTCCCGTACGGCGATGGGCTGGACCGGTGCCGTCGGCACCAGCGCGATCGGCCCGGGGACGCCGCCCAGCGCCTGGCCCACGAACTCGTGGAACTGCGTCGCCCGCATGATGGTCCACGGCACCGCGCCGCCCCGGATGATCTCCTCCTGGCGCAACTTGCCCGTGTAGTAGGGGTGACCGACCCGGTCGACCCCCACGATCGACGGCGTCACGAGGTGCCGGACCCCGGCGCGCTCGGCCGCCCCGGCGAGATTCCGTCCCGCCTTGTCGAAGAAGCCCACAGCCACCGACTTGCGATTCGTGGTCACGTTGCTGACGTCGATGACCACCTCGGCCCCGGTCAGCGCCGCGTCCAGCCCCGATCCGCTCACCAGATCGACGCCCTGTCCGCGCGACAGCACCACGGGCTCGTGTCCGCGGGCGCGCACGGTCTCCACGACGAGCCGTCCGGCCGCCCCGGTACCGCCGGCAACTGCGATCTTCATGTCTGCTCCTGCCCTCTCGTCGCTGCACGAGAGGAACGACAACGGGCCACACCCATCGCGACAGCTGGATCCTATGGTTGTGTTCGTAACCGTATCATTCAATACCACTTTCCGGACCTCCCCGGAACCCCCGGGCGGGACCGCCGGGACCCGCGTACCCCCTGGACCGGGGGCCTCCGCATGCGTGGACGCCGGAGTCTGCGCAGGCTGGGAGGTGTGCCGGTGATCCACGGTGAGGAACGATGATCGTTACGGTGGTGTCGATGCCCGAGGGCATCGCCGCCCGTGCCGCCGTGTCGGAGGCGCGTGAGCGGCTGGCGACGTGCCGGTTCCTGCTCGTGGACGTCGAGGTGCCCGGGGAAGAACGGCCCGACGAGCTGTCGATCGCCCGTGAACTCGGCCTGGCGGCCGAGGACCTGGCGTGGCTGGGCAGGGAGGGCGAGACGGCGCGGGCGGAGTTCCACGGGGACAACGCCCGGTTCGTCGTGCCCGTCATCGACGACGGCAAGGTCGTCCACGTCCATGTCTTCGTGACCGAGCGGTACCTGGTCACCGTCCACCGGGGGCCGAACACCCTGGTCGGGCGGTTCGTCACCCGGCTGCCGCACGAACGGCCCGCGGACGCGACGGCCACGCTGTTCCTGCTGCTGGAGGACGCCCTGGAGACCTTCCGCAGGTCCGCCGTGGAGGCGCTGCTGCAGGTGGAGGACCTCGAGGACGAGATGTTCGAGAGCCGGCACCCGCAGCAGGTGTACCGGCTGGCGCGGCTGCGGCGGCGGGCGGCCATGCTGCACCACGCCCTGCTGCCCTATCTGCAGGCGGCCGACGAGACCATCACCCGGCGGATGATGAGCGGCAGCTTCCCGGAGGAGCGGCAACGGCTCGCGGCCTCGTACCAGCGGGCCGCGCGGATGGTACTCGCCAGCATCGAGTCGCTCCAGGACGCGGCACGGCGGGCCTTCGCCAGTTACTCCTCCCTTGTGTCCGGCGAGCAGAACGGCGTGATCAACCGGCTGGCCATCGTCTCGACGATCTTCCTCCCGCTGACCTTCCTGACCGGCTTCTTCGGCATGAACTTCACCTACATGACCGACGAGTTGGAGAGCAGGGACGTCTTCTGGCTGCTCGCCGTGGGGCTGCAGGCGCTCGTCCTGGTCATCGCCGTCTACGTGCTGCACCGCACCCGCATCTGGCGCAGGCTGCGCGACGACGGGCGCGACGACCCCTGAACGCCTCACTACATTGGCGGCATGGAGATCTGGATCAACCCCGCGTGCTCGAAGTGCCGCTCCGCGCTGCACCTGCTGGACGAGGAGGGCGCGCAGTACACCGTGCGCCGCTACCTGGAGGACCCGCCGGACGCGGACGAGATCCGCGCGGTGCTGGAGCGGCTCGGGCTGGAGCCGTGGGACATCGTGCGGACCCAGGAGGCCGAGGCGAAGGAGCTGGGGCTGAAGGAGTGGCCGCGCGAGCCCGGTGAGCGGGAGCGCTGGATCGGGGCGCTCGCGGCGCACCCCCGGCTGCTCCAGCGGCCGATCATCACCGCCGAGGACGGCACGGCGGTGGTCGCCCGCTCCGAGGGGGCGGTACGGGACGCCCTCGGGCGCGTCCCGGGAAGCGCCGGGAACCCCGCGTAGAGCTCCGCGGCCGGGGCTCCCGGCGCACAAGGCACCCCGGCCCGGCAGGGCGGCGCGGACGGCCCCGCCGACGCCGCCTTGCCGGGCAGGCCGGCGCGGTGGGCGAACTCCCCGCGGAGTCGTGGGTGCCGCGAGTGAGCACGGTGCCCAGGCGTTCGGCGTCGCTGGGGGACAGCAGGCGGCTGCGGTCGGCGCGCGGTCCGTACCGGGCGGGGAAGCCGCGCGCGTGGGCGGCCTCCGAGGCCGCCACCGCCGGATGCGCGGCTCCCGCGGCGCCGGTGACGACCGGGGCTCCGCGACCTTGGGGACGGCCACGGCCCCGGCGGCCGCGAGGGCGGGGATGACGGCGGGGCTCCGCGAGGGCCTCGTCGATGGCCGCCGTCGAACCTCCGGCCCTAGCCGACCGGCACGCCCTGCGGCCCCTTGATCCGCTTCATGATCATCTGGGAGTTCACCTCGCTGACGCCCGGCAGGGCGATCAGTTTCTCCGTCCAGAAGCGCTCGTAGGCGTCGCTGTCGGCCACCGCGATCCGCAGCAGGCAGCCGGGCGCGCCGTAGAGCCGGTAGGCCTCGACGATGTCGGGGATGGCCTGCACCCGCTCCTCGAAGGCGGCGACGGACTCGCGGTCCCGCCGCACCTCGACGGAGGCGAAGACCTCGAAGCCGCGGCCGACGGCGGCCGGGTCGACGACGGCCCGGTAGCTCTGGATCACCCCGTCCTCCTCCAGCTGGCGCACCCGGCGCAGGCACGGGGAAGGGGTGAGGCCGACCCGGGCGGCCAGCTCCTGGTTGGTGAGCCGGCCGTCGGCCTGGAGCTCACGCAAGATTCTTCTGTCGATGGCGTCCACAAGGGCGATAGATATCACGCCCGGCTGGTCTACGCGGGCTGATTGGCAATCCGATGCCGGGGTTCAGCGCATATCCTTGCCAGGGAGGATCGGGCGAACGCACGAGCGAGGGAAACGTGAAGCACATCGTCGTGATCGGCACCGGCGGCACGATCGCCAGCCGGTGGCAGGGTGCCGGGTACGCGGCCGAGGCCGCCGGCCACGAGGTGCTGGCGGCGGGCGCGGTCCCCGAGGGCGTCGAGGTGACCGTCCGCGACCTGTTCACGGTGAACAGCTCACGGCTGACCTCCGCCCACCAGATGGAGCTGCTGCGGACCGTCCACGAGGTGCTGGCGGACCCGGCCGTGGACGGCGTGGTGGTGACGCACGGCACCGACACCATGGAGGAGTCCGCGTTCCTCCTCGACCTCCACCACGACGACCGGCGCCCCGTGGTCCTCACCGGCGCCCAGCTCCCGCTGGACTCCGTGGACGGCGACGCGCCGGGCAACCTCTACGACGCGCTGCTGACCGCCGCGACCGGCCGGGACATCGGCGTGGTCATCGCCTTCGGCGGCTTCGTGCACGCGGCCCGGGGCACGGTCAAGGCGCACACCCTGGACGTCCAGGCCTTCGCGGACCCCTCGGGGCGCCCGCTGGGCCGGGTGAAGTTCGGCGAGATCGCCTGGGGCGCTCCGCGGCCGCGCGCCGCGGCGCTGCCGCTTCCGGACCCCGGCGCGCAGGCACCGCGCGTCGACGTCGTGATGCACCACGTGGACGCCGACCCGGTGCTCTTCGAGGCCGCGCTGGGCGCGGGGGCGCAGGGCATCGTGCTGGTCGGCACCGGGGCGGGCAACGCGACGCCCGACTTCGTCGCGGCGGTGCGCCGCGCGGTGGACGCCGGCGTGCTGGTCGCCGTGAGCACCCGGGTGGCGGCGGGGCCGGTGGCCCCGATGTACACCGGGGGCGGCGCGGTGGACCTCGCCGCGGCCGGCGGTGTGCTGGCCGGGACGCTGCGCGCGGGGCAGGCCCGTATCGCCGTACTCGCGGCGCTGATGTCCGCGGAGGGCCCCGGAGAGCGGGCCGCCGCGCTGCGCCGCATCATCGGGACGGCCGAGGACCGCACGCCGGCCGTCGCCTGACTCCCCGTCACCCGGCGCGGCCACCGCGCCGGGTGACGGGTGACTGCGACCTGTGCCCGCCGACCGGTGACCCGTGGCGCGCTCCGCGCCGGGGACCGGTCAGAGGTTTATCTGGTTGATGGTGTCGGCCAGCGAGTCGAGGAACTTGTTGATCGACGGCGCCATGCCCGTGGAGGCAAGGAAGAAGCCGAAGAGCGCGGCGATGATGGCCGGGCCGACCTTGAGCGACTTGCCTCTTATCAGGACGACCATGATGATCGCCAACAACAGGACCACGGACAGGGAGATGGCCACTGGGGATCACATCCTCGGTCTGACGCCTCACCGTTCCGGGGAGAGCCACCGGCAGCCGCACCCCCGCGACGTCCATCGTGCCACCTGCCACCGACACCGTGACCCCGCGGGACACCTCTTCCCCGCACGCCGGGGTCGCACACCTGTGACGCATGACATCGCGATCGTTTCCGATCACTCCGGTCGAGGCGAATCTCGCAATTCCACGGCACGTTCGAGTGAATTTCCCTCAAACTATTTCCCCACACACCCACTTGCCACACAAAGGATCATCAAAAAACCTGCACAGCCGCCAAACCTTCTGGCGATATGCCCTGTTCAACCCTTATATGACCGCCCATAGCGGCATGGAACGGACAGCGGCATGGCAGTTGCATTCCCGGGTAGCAGCGTGGCGTCCGCCATTCCGGCCGAAAATTTACTCAGGCAGAGGCGCCCGCTATGGTGCATCAAATGTTCCAGCTCCCCCGCACGAACACCCTGTCCCCCGGCAGGACCCAGACCGGGAATTCCGTTCTCCCCGCCCCGCGCAAGGAGGCCTCCCGCGGCCCCGGGTCGGCCGCCCCGGCGGAGAGCTCCGCCCCCGCCGCGTCCTCCGCCCCCGCCGCCGGGCGCGACCCGTTCTTCGACAACGCCAAGTACCTCGCCATCGTCCTGGTCGCGATGGGCCACGCCTGGGAACCCCTCACCGGACACAGCAGGGCCGCCAGCGCGCTCTACATCCTCGTGTACGCCTTCCACATGCCGGCGTTCATCGTCATCTCGGGCCACTTCTCCAGGAGCTTCGACGCCCGTCCGGACCGCGTCAGGAGACTGCTCACCGGCGTCGCCGTCCCGTACCTGCTCTTCGAGGCCGCCTACTCGCTCTTCAGGAACTGGGCGGACGACGCCGCGCCCCAGCCGCTGAGCCTGCTCGACCCCTGGTACCTCACCTGGTTCCTCGCCGCCCTGTTCATCTGGCGCCTCACCGCGCCCATCTGGCGGGTCGTCCGGCAGCCGGTCGCGGTCGCCCTGGTGATCGCGGCGCTCGCGTCGATCTCCCCGACCATCGGCGACGACCTGGAACTCCAGCGCATCCTGCAGTTCCTGCCCTTCTTCGTGCTCGGCATGTGCCTGAAGGCCGAGCACTTCCGCCTCGCGCGGCGCCGCGTGGTGCGCGTGCTGTCCGTCCCGGTAGGCCTCACCGCGCTGGCCGTCTCCTACTGGGTGGTGCCCCGGATGGACCGGGCCTGGCTCTACCACCGCACGAGCGCCCAGGAACTGGGCGCTCCCTGGTGGACGGGGCCGGTCATGACGCTGGCGCTGTTCTGCTGCTCCCTGGCCCTGACGGTGTGCTTCTTCGCCTGGGTGCCGCGCCGCCGCACGTGGTTCACGGCGCTGGGCGCCGGCACGCTCTACGGCTACCTGCTGCACGGCTTCATCGCCAAGGGCTCGCGCTTCGGCCGCTGGTACGACCACGAGTGGATCCACACCCCGCTGGGCCAGGTCGCGATCACCGCGATCGCCGTCGTGGTGGTCACCGCGCTGTGCACCCCGCCGGTGCAGCGGATGTTCCGCTTCGCCGTGGAGCCGAGGATGCGCTGGGCGTTCCGGCCCGCGGTCAGTCCCGGCACACGATGAGCAGGGCGCGGTCGTCGTTGACGTCCTTGGCGACCGCCTCGATCAGCTGCCAGGCCGCGCCGCGGAAGCCGTGCGCGACGTACCGGTCGGCCTCGCCGATGAGCCGGTCGATGCCCTCGGTGAGGTCGCGGCCGGCGGCCTCGACCAGGCCGTCGGTGAAGAGCAGCAGGACGTCGCCGGAGCGCAGGGTGCCCTTCACGCTGTGGAACTCGGCACCGTCGTACACCCCCAGCAGCGGGCCCTCGGCCGCCTTCTCCTCCCAGCGGCCGGTGCCCGCGCTGAGCTGCATGCCCGGCAGATGGCCGGCGGAGAGCAGCTCGTAGTCGCCGGTCTCCAGGTCCAGCACCAGGTGGACGGAGGTGGCGAAGCCCTCGTCCCAGTTCTGGCGGAGCAGGTAGCCGTTGGCGGCGGTGAGGAAGGCGTGCGGCGGCAGCGAGCCGAGCAGGCCGCCGAAGGCGCCGGACAGCAGCAGCGCGCGTGAGCCGGCGTCCATGCCCTTGCCCGAGACGTCGGTGAGGACGGCCTCCAGGATCCGCCCGCCCGAGGTGCGGGTGGCCACCACGAAGTCGCCGGAGAAGGACTGGCCGCCGGCCGGCCGCAGCGCCATCTCGGCGTGCCAGCCGTCGGGCAGCCGCGGCAGCCTGCTCTGCACCCGGATGCGCTCGCGCAGGTCGAAGAGCATCGTGCCGCCGCGCATCCAGGGCACGCCGACCCGGGCGCGGAACTGCGCGACGATCAGCCCGGCCAGCGCCACCGCCGCCACCACGAGCACGGTGCCCGGGGTCACCCGGCCCACGCCGTCGCGGTAGGGCCCGAGGACCGCCGACTCCACGACCATCGCGGCGGCGCTGGCCCCGTACAGCAGCAGCAGGCTGGAGGGGCGCAGCAGCAGGCCGCCGACGAGGACGGGCAGCACCAGGGTGGTGGGCGGGCACCATTGCGGCGCCAGCACCGTGCCCCAGGCGATCAGCGGCACGCTGATCGTCAGGACGGTCAGTGCGAGCCAGTCGGCGGCGTCTCCGCGGAAGTAGTCCACGGCGGATTTGCGCAGGCCGACCCGGGCCCGGTGGACCGTCCTGCGCCACCGGGCCCTGAATCCGTCTCCTACCGGGCGTCGTGCCATCTTCCCGGCGACCCTATCCACCCTCACCCGTTCTCCGCATCGGAGGTGCCCCTCATGGTGCGCCGATTCGCCGCCGCGACCGGCGAAAACCGGTCGCCCGCCCCCGGGGCGGCTGATAGGCAGGGCACATGACGGTGGAGTTGCGGGTTCTCGAGTCCGAACAGTGGGACGAGTGGTTCAGCACGCTGGAACGCGCGTTCGGCAGCGCGGTCTGGCCGGTGGAGGAGCGGGAGTTCGACCGCGGGGTGACCGAGTTCTCCCGGTCGATCGCGGCCTGGGACGGCGCGGAGGTCGTCGGCACCGCGGGGGCGTTCTCCTTCCGCATGGCGGTGCCGGGCGGCGCCGTGGTCCCGGCGGCGGGCGTCACCATGGTCAGCGTCGCCTCGACGCACCGCCGGCGCGGGCTGCTGACCTCGATGATGCGGCGGCAGCTGGACGAGGTGCACGAACTGGGCGAGCCCCTCGCGGTGCTCACCGCGTCCGAGCCGGCGATCTACGGCCGGTACGGCTACGAGGTCGCCACCCGCCAGACGACCCTGGAGGTCGACACCCTGCGGGCCGGCCTCACCGTGCCCGCGGGCGCCGACGGGGTCACGCTGCGCTTCGCCGACCCGGAGAAGGCACTGGCGGCCTGCGAGGAGGTCTACGCGCGGCGGGTGCCCACCCGGCCGGGCATGCTGGAGCGGCGGCCGAACTGGGAGCGCAAGGGCGTGCTCGACCCGGAGGCGTTCCGGGACGGCGCGTCGAAACTGCTCTGCGTGGTCGCCGAGCGCGACGGCGAGGTGCGGGGCTACACGCGGTACGCGGTGAAGTCCTCCTGGAACGCGGCCGGACCGGACGGAACGGTGGTGCTGCGCGACCTGGAGGCACTGGATCCGGACACATATGCCGCGCTGTGGCGCTACCTGTTCGGCATCGACCTCACCTGCCGCATCACGGCGCGCAACCGTCCCGCCGACGACCCGGTCCTGCACCTGGTCGACGACGTACGGCGCTGCGGCGTGCGCGTCAGGGAAGGCCTGCTGCTGCGCCCGGTCGAGGTGGGCGCTGCCCTGTCGGCCCGTACCTACGCGGCCCCGCTCGACGTCGTACTGGAGGTCTCGGATCCCTTCTGCCCGTGGAACGAGGGCCGCTGGCGACTCGGCGGCGACGCCAAGGGCGCCACGTGCGAGCGGACGACGGACGCCGCGGACCTGGCGCTGTCGGTGCGCGAGCTTGGCGCGGCCTACCTGGGTGACGTCTCGCTGACCGCGCTGGCGCGGGCCGGACGCGTACGGGAGCTGCGGCAGGGCGCGCTGCGGGAGGCCGCGGTGGCCTTCGGCGGCGACGTCGCCCCCTGGCTGCCGCACGGTTTCTAGTTCCGGTTCCAGGGCGGCGGCCGTTCCCCGGCCGGGGTGCTCCCGTACGCGGGTGCCTCCGGCCGGCGGCGTCAGCTCCGGGCGGGCTGGCAGGAGGGGCACCAGAAGAGGTTGCGCGCCACCAGGGAGGCGGTGCGCACCTCGGTGCCGCAGAGGTGGCAGGGCATACCGGCGCGGCGGTAGACGTAGACCTCGCCGCCGTGGTCGTCGACGCGCGGCGGGCGGCCCATGGCCTCGGGGGTGTGCTCGGGGCGGACGGTGTCGATGCGGTTGTTCCGCACGCCCTCGCGCATCAGGGCCACCAGATCGGCCCAGATCGCGTCCCACCGCGCGCGGTCCAGGTCCCGTCCCGCCAGGTACGGGTCGACGCCGTGCCGGAAGAGGACCTCGGCGCGGTAGACGTTGCCCACGCCCGCGACGACCTTCTGGTCCATGAGCAGCGCGGCGACGCTGGTGCGGCTGCGCGACACGCGGGCCCAGGCGGCCTCCCCGGTGTCGGCCGGCCGGAGCGGGTCCGGGCCGAGCCGCTCGTGTATCGCCTGCTTCTCGGCCCCGGTGATCAGCTCGCAGGCGGTCGGCCCGCGCAGGTCGGCGTGGTGCCCTTCGGTGGCCAGGCGCAGCCTGACCTGGCCGACGGGGGCCGCGCCCGGGCCGGTGCCGAAGCCGAACTTCCCGTACAGCCCGAGGTGGACGTGGACCCAGCCGACCGGGCCGAAGCCCAGGAAGAGGTGCTTGCCGTGGGCCTCCGCGGACTCCATCACGGTGCCGTCCAGGAGGGCGGCGCCGTCGGAGAACTTGCCCTGCGGACTGCTCGCGCGGACCACGCGGCCGGCGAAGCGTTCGCCGTGGTCCGCGGCGAGGCGGTGGATCGTATGCCCTTCGGGCATGCCCGGATCAGCCCTCCTGCGGGTGGTGCGGGGGGATCGGGGGCAGCTCGCCGGTGGTCTCGTACGCGGTGAGCATGTCGATGCGGTGGGTGTGGCGCGGCTCGCCCGAGTAGGGCGTGCCGAGGAAGACCTCGACGAACTTGGTGGCGTCGTCCGTGGTGTGCATGCGGGCGCCGACGCTGATCACGTTGGCGTCGTTGTGCTCGCGGCCGAGGGTCGCGGTCTCCTGGCTCCACGCCAGCACGGACCGCACGCCCTTGACCTTGTTGGCGGCGATGGCCTCGCCGTTGCCCGAGCCGCCGATCACGATGCCGAAGGAGCCGGGGTCCGCGGCGGTGCGCTCCGCGGCGCGCAGGCAGAACGGCGGGTAGTCGTCCTGGGCGTCGTAGACGTGGGGGCCGCAGTCGACGGGCTCGTGCCCGTTGGCCTCGAGCCACTCCACCAGGTGGTTCTTGAGTTCAAAGCCGGCATGGTCGGAACCGAGGTACACGCGCATACGGACGAGTGTCGCACGGGCACGCTGGGCGACATGCCGTGGGTGTTCCGTGAGGGGAATTTGAGCGTGCGCTGAGGGTGGGACAACGAAACGGAATCAAAGGTTCCCCGATCGCGCCGGGCCGTGTTTCATGCCACCCCATGAGTACACGTCCCCCCACCCCAACGGCCGACTCCACCGCTCCGGCCCACGAGGCCGCGACGGAGCAGCAGGATGGCCCGGGCCTGAAGGCCGGGCTCAAGAACCGCCACCTGTCGATGATCGCGATCGGCGGTGTGATCGGCGCCGGCCTCTTCGTCGGCTCCGCCTCAGGCATCGCCGCCGCCGGCCCCGGCATCCTCGTGTCGTACGCGCTCGTCGGCGTCATGGTCGTCTTCGTCATGCGCATGCTGGGCGAGATGGCCGCCGCCAACCCCACCTCCGGGTCCTTCTCCGCCTACGCCGACCGCGCGCTGGGCCGCTGGGCCGGCTTCTCCATCGGCTGGCTGTACTGGTTCTTCTGGGTCGTGGTGCTGGCGGTCGAGGCGACCGCCGGGGCCAAGATCCTCGAGGGCTGGGTCCCGGCCGTCCCGCAGTGGGGCTGGGCGCTGATCGTGATGGTCGTGCTCACCGCGACCAACCTGGCCTCGGTGGCCTCCTACGGCGAGTTCGAGTTCTGGTTCGCCGGGATCAAGGTCGTGGCCATCGCCGGCTTCATCGTGCTCGGCGCGCTCGCGGTCCTCGGGGTGCTGCCCGGCAGCCACGACGACGCCGTCGGTCTGGCCAACCTCACCGCGCACGGCGGCTTCCTCCCCAACGGCCCCGGCAAGATCCTCACCGGTGTGCTGCTGGTCGTGTTCTCCTTCATGGGCAGCGAGATCGTCACGCTGGCCGCCGGTGAGTCCGCCGACCCCCGGCGTGCGGTCACCAAGGCCACCAACAGCGTGATCTGGCGGATCGGCGTCTTCTACCTGGGCTCGATCTTCATCGTGGTAGCGCTGCTGCCGTGGAACGACCCGTCGATCGCCAAGGACGGCTCGTACGTCGCCGCGCTGAACTCGATGGGCATCGCGCACGCCGGCCAGATCATGAACGTGATCGTGCTCACGGCGGTGCTGTCCTGCCTCAACTCCGGTCTCTACACCGCCTCGCGCATGGCCTTCTCCCTGGGCCGGCGCGGTGACGCGCCCAAGGCGTTCGCGCGCACCACCGGGCGCGGTGTGCCGCAGGCGGCGATCCTGGGCTCGGTCGTCTTCGGCTTCGTCGCGGTCTTCTTCAACTACCGGTACCCCGACACCGTCTTCCTCTTCCTGCTCAACGCCTCGGGTGCGATCGCCCTGTTCGTGTGGCTGGTGATCTGCTTCTCTCAGCTGCGCATGCGGAAGATCATCCTGGCGGAGGCCCCGGAGCGGCTGCGGGTGCGGATGTGGCTGTACCCGTACCTGACCTGGGCGACGATCGCGATGATCGTGTTCGTGCTCGGCTACATGCTCACCGACACCGCCGACGGCGGCGGCCGGGACCAGGTGGTCGTCTCGGTGCTGGCGGCACTCGGCGTCGTCGCTGTCGCGGTGGTGCGCCAGCTGCTTCACAAGGGCCGGAAGGACTCCCCCACCCGGTCGTAGGCGGCCAGCGCGGCGGACCCGGCCGAAGCCGCGTACCAGACGTTCAGCTGGTACGACTTGCCTCCCTCGGTGAAGCCGAGCTGCCGCGCCTTCCAGGGCGCGCCGGCCTGGGTGAAGGAGTACTCCCAGACGACCGCGGGGCGTCCGCGGAACGACGTCCGCTCCAGCCGGGTCCTGCGGTAGCCGGGCACGTCGTGGGAGCCGGCCTCGAAGGCGCGCCACTGCTCCAGGAGATCGCCGCCCCGTGCGAGTGCGTACGAGGCGGCGATCTCCTGCTGTCCGTCCGGGGCGTGGTAGTGGACGTTGGACGGGCTCTTCGCGCTGCGCGTCCAGCCCCGCGGCGGCTGCCAGGCGAAGCCGGTCTCGTCGCGCTCCCCGGGGGCGGACGTGGCGGTGGACGGACCGGCGGGCGAGGTGGCGCCGGTCGACGGGGGACGGCTGGTGCCCGCGACGACGGGGCCCTCGCGGTGGCCGGTGCGCGGCGCGGTCAGCAGGACGACGGTGACGGCGAGGGCCGCGGCGGCCGCTCCCGCGGCGGTCAGCAGGGCCGCCCGGCGGAGGCGGGAGGGGGTCCGCACGGCGGGCTCGGGTTCAGGAGCGGGTTCAGGCTCGGGCTCGGGTTCAGGAGCGGGTTCGGGCGCGGGTGGTGCCGGGGTGCGGCGCTCCCAGCCCGGCGGGACGGCGTCCTCCGGTTCGGGGTCCGGCACCGGTCCGGCTTCCGGCACCGGGGCGGCCCTTCCGACGGCGAGCGTCGGGGTGCGTCCCTCCTCCGGGGGCGGCGGCGCCTGCCGGGTGACGACGGTCGGACCGCCCGGCGGCGTGCCGAGGGCGGCGAGTTCCTCGTCCAGGCCGTCCAGGGTCATCCGCTGCGCGGGGTCCTTGCGCAGCAGGGCCGCCAGGGTGCCGTGGAGCGGCCCGGCGCCGGCGGGCAGCAGGGGCTCCTCGTGGAGCACCGCGTGCAGGGTGGCCAGGGTGGTGGCCCGGGAGAAGGGCGACGTGCCCTCCAGGGCGGCGCAGAGGGTCGCGCCCAGGGACCAGAGGTCCGACGGCGGTCCCTGGTGGCGGCCCTCGACGCGTTCGGGGGCCATGTAGTCGGGCGAGCCGACCAGCATCCCGGCCATGGTCAGCGCGGTGGCGTCCTGGATCGCCGCGATGCCGAAGTCGGTGAGGACGACCCTGCCCCGGGTGTCGATCAGTACGTTGCCGGGCTTGATGTCACGGTGCAGCACGCCGACCGCGTGCACCTCCCGCAGCGCGCGGGCCAGTCCGGTCCCGATCCGCACGGCCTCGGCCACGTCGACCGGGCCGTCCCGGACCAGCACCTGCTCCAGGGAACGGCAGTCGACCAGCTCCATCACGATCCAGAGCCGGTCGTCCTCCCGGACCACGTCGTAGATCCGGACCACGTTCGGATGGTCGATCCGGGCCGTGGCGCGCGCCTCCCGCAGGCTGCGTTCACGACGGACCCGGGCGCCCTCCGCCTCCGTGTCGTCCAGGCGCAT
The DNA here is from genome assembly GCF_900188405.1 of Actinacidiphila glaucinigra. Classification (GTDB taxonomy): domain Bacteria; phylum Actinomycetota; class Actinomycetes; order Streptomycetales; family Streptomycetaceae; genus Actinacidiphila; species Actinacidiphila glaucinigra. The sequence goes on from NZ_FZOF01000019.1 coordinate 113,137, forward strand.
CTCCTTGATCGCGACCTGCCGGTCCAGCACCTCGTCGACCGCCCGCCAGACACGGCCCATGCCGCCCTGGCCGATCGGCTCCCCCAGCCGGTAGCGGCCCGCCACCAGCCGGCCGCGCACCTCACCGCCCGCATTTCCCACCATGCCCGGACTCCCCACTGCGGGAAGAATTCCCCATGCCCACCAATTCCTGTCCGGTGGCCCGCAATTCACGCGGGAACCAGGACAGAAGTATGAACTTGCCACCATCACAGCATAGTTGCCCGGAATCTTGTGGTACCTCTTCAGATACCGCTGATGCGGTGCAGAAGGGGGAAGAGCAATGCGTCTTTTCAATCGGCGAATTCATGTTCGGAAATCGGCCGCGGCGGCCGCGGTGCTGGCGCTGGCGTTCGCCGGACCCGTGTACGGCGCCGAGCCCGTTCCGGGCAGCGGCCAGGGGGGTACACCAGGCCCGAGCGCCCCGGCCGGGGTGAAGGTCAACACCGAACTGCCGACCAGGATCTCCGTCGACAACAAGACCGAGAAGACCTCGATCACCGCCCGGGTGGTCAACAAGGGCGACAAGGAGTCCCCGGACCTGCGGCTCCTGGTGGTGGGTTTCGACGCCCTCGAGGTGACCGCGGTGGAGGGCTGCGACCCGATTCCGGAAGGGAAGCTCCCGGACGGTTCCAACAGCGGATTCAGCTGCGCCGTCGGAAAACTGGCGGCGGGAAAGAGCAGGAACTACACCGTTTCCGCGACCTACGACCTCCAGGGCAAGGGCAAGATCTGCCTGCCCGTGATGCTCGGCGACACCGGCACCCTGCTGTGGCAGCAGGGACCGGTCCCGTTCGGCACCGGCAAGCCCACGCCGAACGCCCCCGACACCCCGCTGCTGCTGGGCACCGACAACGTGCCCTTCGGCCCCGACACCTCCGCGAGCGCGAGTCCCTCCGCACCCGGCACCCTGCCGGACACCGGCGCCACCGGCCGCACGGCCGTCCTGCTGCTGGGCGGCGGCCTGCTGCTGGCCGCCGGCGGCGCCGGGCTGTGGCTGACCCGGCGCGGGCCGGCGCCACGGCACTGACGCGGAACGGGTGGGGGCGGGGCCTGCGCCCCGCCCCCACCCGGGTGCGTCGTACGTCGTGTGCGGTCAGCCGCGGCGGCCGACCAGCTTCCATGCGGCGGGCAGCGCGCCCATGGCGAGGGCGGCCTTCAGCGCGTCGCCGATGAGGTAGGGGGTCAGGCCCAGCGCCACGGCCTGGCCGGTCGTCAGGTGCGCGGCCAGCGCCAGGTAGGGGACGCCCACGGCGTAGGTGACGGCGCTGCCGGCCACCATGACGCCGGCCATCCGCCACACGCTGCGGTCGGCACCCCGCCGGGCCAGCGCACCCACGAGCGCGGACGCCAGCGCCATGCCGAGGATGTAGCCGAAGCTCGGCGCCGCGGCGCCGGACGACCCCTCCGCGAACCACGGCACACCGGCCACACCGGCCACCGCGTACAGCGCGAGCGCCAGGAAGCCGCGGCGCGCGCCGAGGGCGGTGCCGACCAGCAGCGCGGCGAAGGTCTGGCCCGTCACCGGCACCGGCGACCCGGGGACCGGCACCGACAACTGCGCGGCCAGGCCGGTCAGTACGGCACCGCCGGTCACGAGGGCCACGTCGCGCAGCCGCGACGCGGGGATGAGGTCGGCGAGGACCGGGTGGGTCCTTACGGCGGAAGCGGCGGGAACTGCGCTGGCCATCGGGTGACTCCGCGAGGTGAGGGTCGGTTCGGGACACCGTGACGTTAACCCGCCTCGCCCTCGCCGATCATCGTCCGCCGATCACAAAGGCCTGATCACGGCCTTGGTCGCCTTCCTACAAGGAAGCCGGACAGGGCGTGAGCTTCGTCACCCGGGCCTTAGTGGGGTTTCTCCAATCACCGCCGGAGCGCCGCCGTGTCGTCGCCGGCGGCCGGCCGCGACACGGCTCCGGCGGCCGGACGGCGGCCTCCTATGCTGCCCGCATGAGCGCTCCGTCCTCCCCCTCCCGCGTCGGCGTCGTCGGCGAGGTCCTCGTCGACCTGCTGTGGCGTTCCGGGGAGCGGCAGGTCACACCGGTGCCCGGCGGCAGCCCGGCCAACGTCGCGGTCGGCCTGCACCGGCTGGGGCGGCCCACCACCCTGGTCACCACGTGGGGCGACGACCCGCCCGGCGAACTGGTGCGGGCGCATCTGGAGTCCACCGGGGTCGAGGTCGTACGGGCCGCGAGCCCGGCCGGGCGCACCACGCTGGCGATGGCCTACCTCGACCGGGACGGCTCAGCCTCGTACGACTTCCTGGCCGCGTGGGACCCCGAGCAGCTGTCGCTGCCCGCGGACACCGCGGTGCTGCAGACCGGTTCGCTCGCCGCCGTGGTGGAACCGGGTGCGGCGCGGGTGCTGGAGCTCTGCCGCGAACTGCACGCCGTACCGGGGCGCACCGTCGTCGCCGACCTCAACGTGCGGCCGGCCGTCCAGCCCGACCGGCTCGCCTACCGCCGGGCGTGCCTGCGGCTGGCCGGGGTGACGGACGTGGTCAAGGCCAGCGACGCGGACCTCGCCTGGCTCTTCCCGCGGCTCGCCCCGCCGGAGGCGGCGCGGGCGCTGCTCGCAGAGGGGCCCCGGCTCGCGGTCGTCACGCTGGGCGCGCAGGGCGCGTTCGCGGTGACCGAGGACGCCCTCGTACGGGTGGCCGCGCCCGAGGTCGGCGTCGTCGACACCATCGGGGCCGGCGACGCCTTCCAGGCCGCGCTGCTCGACGCGATCGCCGGTGGCGGCGTCCCCACCACGCGCGACGACCTCGCCGCCGCGCTGGAGCGCTGCGTCACGGCCGCGGCGATCAACTGCACGCGGGTGGGCGCCGATCCGCCGTCCCGCGCGGAGCTCGACGCGGCCCTGGCCGCACGGCACGCCTGACGCCCCGCGGAAAATGCGCGGCCGGCGGGCGCGGGCTGTGGTTACCCTCGCGGGATGGACGAGGCACGGCTGACAGGGCAGGTACTGGTCTTCGACGCGGACGACACGTTGTGGGAGAACAACGTCGTCTTCGAGCGGGTGATAGAGGACTTCCTGGACTGGGTGGACCATCCCGTCCTGGACCGCACGCAGATCAGGGCACTGCTCAACGAGATCGAGGCGGCGAACGCGGTCGTCCACGGCTACGGCAGCAAGGTCTTCCTGCGCAGCCTCGGCGAACTCCTGGAGCGGCTCCGGGAGCGGCCGGTCACGCAGGCCGAGCTGCGGCGGGTGGACGAGCTGGCGGTGGCCTTCGTGGAGCACCGGGTGGATCTGATGCCCGGCGTGGCGAGCACGCTGGACGAGCTGGGCACCCGCCACGAGCTGCTGCTGCTCACCAAGGGCGACGAGGAGGAGCAGGCGCGCAAGGTGGCGGCCTCGGGGCTGGCGGACCGCTTCCGCGGGGTGCACATCGTGCCCGAGAAGGCCGCGGGCACCTACCGTGCGCTGCTGGCGGAGTACGGCTTCGAGCCGGGCAGGAGCTGGATGATCGGGAACTCCCCGAAGTCGGACATCCTGCCCGCGCGCGAGGCGGGGATGAGCGCGGTGTTCATCCCCAACGAGAACACCTGGGTGCTGGAGCAGTCCGAGCTGGACCCGGCCGACGAGCGGGTGCTGCGGCTGGCGGCCTTCCCCGAACTGCTCCGGCACTTCTGACCGGACCGGCCGGGCTCAGTCGAAGACGGGGCCCTGGTCGCGGGTCCGCTTGATCTCGTAGAAGCCGGGGGTCGACGCGACGAGCAGGGTGCCGTCCCACAGGCGGGCCGCGGCCTCGCCCTTGGGCGCCGGGGTGACGACCGGACCGAAGAAGGCGATCTGCTCGCCGTCGGCGCCGGGGACCGCGATGACCGGGGTGCCGACGTCCTGGCCGACCTTGGAGATGCCCTCCTGGTGGGAGGCGCGAAGCTCCGTGTCGTAGGCGTCGCTGCGGGCGAAGTCGGCGAGCTCGGCGGGCAGGCCCGCCTCCTCCAGGGCGGCGACGATGACGTCGTGGTCCTTGTGACCCAGGCCCTGGTTGTGGATGCGGGTGCCCAGCGCGGTGTAGAGGGCGCCGAGCACCTTGCTGCCGTACTTCTGCTCGGCGGCGATGCAGACGCGGACCGGGCCCCAGGCCGTGGTCAGGAACTCCCGGTACTCCTCGGGCAGCTCGTCGCGGTTCTCGTTGAGGACGGCGAGGCTCATCACGTGCCACCGCACCTCGACGGGTCGCACCTTCTCCACCTCCAGCATCCAGCGGGAGGTCATCCACGCCCAGGGGCAGGCGGGGTCGAACCAGAAGTCCACCGGGGTGGGCGTGGTTGTGGTCTCGGTCACGTTTCTCTCCTCGGGACATGATGCGGTGACACGTCGTCCGGAACCGGCAACGCCCCAGGTGCCATCCCCATTCCCGTGCGCCGCCGTCAGGGCCGACGTGCGAAGATGCGTGGCGTCCACAAGACGACCCCCGACGGCGTGCGAAGGATGGAGACCCCGTGCCCGGTGAGAACCTCACGCGTGACGAGGCCCGAGAGCGGGCACGGCTGCTCGCCGTGGACGGTTACGAGGTGGCCCTCGACCTCCGGTCGGCGCTGCGCCCGGAGGAGCGGACGTTCCGGTCGGTGACCACGGTCAGGTTCCGCTGCACGGAGCCCGGCGCGTCCAGCTTCGCGGACCTGCTCGCCCCCTCCGTGACGTCGGTGACACTCAACGGCCGCGAGCTCGACCCCGCGGAGGTCTTCGACGGGACGCGGATCACGCTGGACGGCCTCGCCGCCGAGAACGTCCTGGTGGTGGACGCGCAGTGCGCCTACAGCCGGACGGGCGAGGGCATGCACCGCTTCACCGACCCCGAGGACGGGGAGGTCTACCTCTACACGCAGTACGAGCCGGCCGACGCCCGCCGGGTCTTCGCCGACTTCGAGCAGCCCGACCTGAAGGCGCCGTTCACCTTCTCCGTCACCGCGCCCGAGTCCTGGGTGGTGCTCGGCAACGAGCGGGTGACCGGGGTCTTCGACGGCGGCGAGACGCGGCACTTCGCGCCGACCCGCCCGATCTCCACGTACATCACGGCGGTCGTGGCCGGGCCGTACCACATGGTCCACGACACCTACCGGCGCGCGCTGCCGGACGGCTCCGAGCTGGAGATCCCGCTGGGCGCGCTGTGCCGCAAGGGCCTCGCCCGGTACTTCGACGCCGACGAGATCTTCACCGTCACCAAGCAGGGCCTGGACTTCTTCCACGACCACTTCGGCTACCCGTACCCCTTCGGGAAGTACGACCAGGCCTTTGTGCCCGAGTACAACATCGGCGCGATGGAGAACCCGGGGCTGGTCACCTTCCGCGAGGAGTACGTCTTCCGCGGCAAGGTCACCCAGGCGTCCTACGAGGCCCGGGCGAACGTCATCCTGCACGAGATGGCGCACATGTGGTTCGGCGACCTGGTCACCATGCGGTGGTGGGACGACCTGTGGCTCAAGGAGTCCTTCGCCGACTTCATGGGCGCGTTCTCGCTGGTGGAGGCCACCCGCTACAAGGAGGGCTGGATCACCTTCGCCAACCGCCGCAAGGCCTGGGCCTACCGCGCCGACCAGCTGCCCTCCACCCACCCGGTCACGGCCGACATCCGCGACCTGGAGGACGCCAAGCTCAACTTCGACGGCATCACCTACGCCAAGGGCGCCAGCGTGCTCAAGCAGCTGGTGGCGTACGTCGGGCGGGACGCCTTCCTGGAGGGCGCGCGCCGCTACTTCCAGCGCCACGCCTACGGCAACACCGAGCTGGGCGACCTGCTGTCGGTGCTTGCGGAGACCTCGGGGCGCGACATGGCCGGGTGGTCGCGGTCCTGGCTGCAGACCGCGGGCGTCAACTCGCTGACCCCGCGGGTGACGTACGACGCCGACGGGCGGATCGCCGAGCTGGCCGTGGTGCAGGACGCCGCGCCCTCGCACCCCGAGCTGCGGCCGCACCGGGTCGCGGTGGGGCTCTACCGGCGTACCGCGGAGGGCGCCGTGGAGCGCTACGCGCGCGTCGAGACCGACGTCGCGGGCCCGCGCACGGTGGTGGCCGAGCTCGCCGGGGCGGACCGTCCCGACCTGGTGCTGGTCAACGACGACGACCTGACCTACTGCAAGATCCGCTTCGACGAGGACTCCCTCGCCACGGTGCGGGAGCACCTGGGCTCGCTCACCGACCCCATGGCCCGCGCCCTGGCCTGGTCCGCGGTGTGGAACATGACCCGCGACGGGCTGATGCCCGCCCGCGACTACCTCGGCCTGGTGCTGCGCTTCGCCGGCGCGGAGACCGACATCGGCGTCCTGCAGGGGCTGCACATGCAGGCCCGTACGGCCCTGAACGACTACGCGGCGCCGGCCTGGCGCGAGCAGGGCGGGCGCGAGCTGGCCGACGGCGCGCTGCGCGAGCTGCGCGCGGCGGTCCCGGGCAGCGGCCACCAGCTGGCCTGGGCCCGCTTCCACGCGGCCGTGGCCTCCGGGGACGCCGGGGCGGACGTGCTGCGCGGGCTGCTCGACGGCACCGAGAAGATCGACGGGCTCGACGTCGACCAGGAGCTGCGCTGGACCTTCCTGGAGGCCCTGGCGGCAGGGGGCCGGGCCGACGAGGCCGCCGTCGCGGCGGAGCTGGCCCGCGACGACACCGCCTCCGGCAAGCGGCACCAGGTGCGCTGCCTGGCGGCGCGGCCCTCCGCGGCCGTCAAGGAGCAGTGCTGGGCGTCGGTCGTGGAGTCCGACGCGCTGTCCAACGCGCTCGTGGAGGCCACCATCGCGGGCTTCGACCAGGCGGGCCAGCGCGAGCTGCTCGCCCCGTACGCGGACCGCTACTTCGAGGTGATCGAGCGGACCTGGAAGGAGCGCTCGATCGAGATCGGCATGGCCGTGGTCCGCGGGCTCTTCCCGCACCACCAGGACCGGCCCGCCACGCTCGACGCCGCCGACACCTGGCTGGGCGCCCACGCGGACGCACCGCCGGCGCTGCGCCGGCTGGTCGCGGAGTGCCGTGACGACCTCGCGCGGGCGCTTCGGGCGCAGGAGCGGGACGCGGCGGCGGGGGCCGTCTGAGGCGGCCCTCCCGGAAGGGAACAGGTGACCGGTCACCCCAATGGCGTACGCGGGGTACCGCCCGGCCCCGGTGGTGCGGCAGCATCGCCGGGGCCGGCCCGCAGGTGGGGAGAGGTCGGTCACTCGAATAGGTGAAAAACGGCTCTCGGCAACCGAACGTCTGAACTTTAGTGCGGTGATGTCCGCATTTGTCGACGGTACGGTAACAGCCGTTAGGCCCCCTGAGGGATGCGGGAATCCACCCGCCATGAACCACAACATCCCCCTCAGCCCCCGCCCCCTCGACCACCTCTCCCGCACCCGGCCGACCGTGCTGTCGGCCCGCCAGCTGCGGGAGCACGGCGTCGCCCCGGAGACGCTGGCCGAGCGCTGCCGCCCCGGCGGTCCCTGGCAGGAGGTGCTGCCCCGGGTGTACGTCCTCCACCGCGGCCGGCCCACCGGCGACGAGCGGGTCCGGGCGGCGCTGCTCTACGCGGGCCGCGAGGCGATGGTCACGGGGCTCGCGGCGCTCGCCCTGCACCGCTTCTCGTCGGTGCCGCCGCTGGTCGGCCTGGACCGGATCGACCTGCTGGTGACCCGGCAGCGGCGGCTGCGGGCGGTCGGCGACGTGGGGCTGGTGCGCACCCCCGCGCTGCCCCGGCCGCGGGAGGTGCAGGGTGTGCCGTGCGCGCCGCTGCCCCGGGCGCTGGCGGACGCCGTGGAGGAGCTGGACGACGCCCGGGCGGTGGGCCAGGTGCTGACCGAGGCGGTGCGCGGCGGCCACTGCGAGGCGTCGGCGCTGGTCGCGGAGCTGAGCCGGGCCCGTCTGCTGTCCCGGCCGCACGTGGTGGAGGCGGTGGACGCGCTGGTGGCCGAGGGCCGCGCGATCGCCGAGAACCGGCTGTACACGATGGTGCGCTGCTTCGGGCTGCCCGACCCGCTGTGGAACGTGGACCTGCGGCTGCCGGGCGGCCCGCACCTCGGCGGCGTCGACGCGTACTGGCCGGAGCACGCGGTCGCGGTCGAGCTCGACGCCCGCGTGCCCCGGCAGGAGGACGACGCCCTGTGGGCCGAGTACGCCCGCAAGCGCGAGCACCTGGAGCGGCTCGGCATCTCGGTCGTGCACATCACGCCGCGCAAGCTCCGGGAGTCCCTGGAGCAGCAGGCCACCGTCGTCCGCACGGCCCTGATGGCCGCGGCCGACCGCAACCCCGCGTCGTGGGTGGTGGTGCTGCCGCGGTGACCCGGGCGGTCAGCGCTTCTTCAGCAACAGTTCCACGTTGCGGTCGCCCGGCTCGCCGGAGAGCGTCGCACGGGAGCCCGGCGCGTTGAACGCGAGCTCGCGGTAGAGCGCGGCGAGCCCGGTCTGCGACAGGTCGGAGAGGTCGGTGCGGTAGGGGGCGGCGGACTCCACGAGCGTGCAGAGCAGCGAGAGCGTGCCGTCGTGGTTGTCGGTCAGCTCGATGATCCGGGCCAGCTGCGGATAGTCGACGTGGGAGGCGGTGGAGACCTCCCAGAAGGTGCCGTGCGGGACGATCCTGTTCTTGTGGCTGTGTCCGTTGATCCAGGCGGCCACGTTGGCGTGCCGGCCGAGCAGCGCGAGCACCTCGTCGCCGCCGTGCCGCCGCTCCCCGGGGCGGGCGGGGTCCCGGACCAGGTTGGTCATCGACCAGCTGGGGTGGTGGCTGAAGACCAGCACGGTGTCGTCGGCGTGCGCGGTGAGCGTCCGGTCCAGCCAGTTCAGCTGGTCCGTGCCGAGGGAGCCGCGGTAGTCGCCGCCACGGTCGGTGGTGTCGAGGCTGATGCCGAGCACGCCGTCGGAGATCCGGAACGCGTAGTGGAGCCGGCCGGAGTCGAGTTCGGCCGTCGTGTAGCCGTGACCGACGGGACCGGCCCCGGCGTGCGCCGGGTCCAGATGGGCGGCGATGTACTCGCGCGGGGTGACCGGTGCCCGGCGCCCGTCGGGGGTGACGGTGCGGGCGCTGCTCTTGTAGCGGTTCCAGGCCTCGCGGAAGCGGGTGCCCTGGGGGTCGGGTCCCTGGCGCAGGAACGCGTTGACGGCTTCGGCCTCGGCCCGGGGCAGCCAGAACAGCTTGCGTGAGCCGAGCGCCAGGTCGTGGAAGAAGGACGAGGCGGCGTACGAGCCCCCGTACAGCTGGTCGTGGTTGCCGATGGTGGAGTACCACGGGACGTTCAGGCCGGGGCTGTTGAGCTCGCGGACGGCGGCGGCGAGGAAGCCGGGCAGGCGGGGGTAGCCGGCCGCCTTGTCGAGGTCGCGCAGCGCGGCGTCGGGCTGCCAGAAACCCTTCAGGCCGGAGTCCTGCACGCCCTCGTAGTGGCCCGCGTCGCCCGAGTCGGGGGTGAAGCGTCCGCCGCTCATCACCGCGAGGAACCAGTCCAGTTCGATCCGCGAGTTGTTGTCGGTGTTGTCGCCGGTGGTCATGACGAATCCGATGGGCGTGCCCGTGGCGGGCCCGTACCGCAGGGCGTTGACCCGCTCGACCAGGGAGACGGCGCCGGCGTTGGTGAGCGCCTCCTGGGGACGCCAGCCGGCGGGGGCGGCGGAGCGCAGGAACTCGTAGCGCTGCGGGTTCTGCACGTCCGTCAGGTGCAGGTCGGTGAACTGCACGAAGCAGGACAGGCTCGTACGGCGCGCGGCGCGGCCGCTCCCGGCGGCGGCCAGCTCGGTGCGGGTGACCCGCTTCCAGCCGGGGCCGTCGCCGAGCCGGCGGTAGCCTCCCCTGCCGCGCGGGGCCGCGACGGAGTGCAGGGTGGTGCCCGCGGTGTAGGGCCGCGCCGCGGCGGGCCCGGCGGGCGACGTGGGGGCGGCCGGAGGGCCGGACGCGGGTCCGGTGACCGGCTCCGCGAGCGGGGGCACGGCCGTCGCGTCGCCCGAACCGGGGACGAGCGCGAAACCGAGTCCCGCGCCGAGGGCGGTCGCACCCGAGGCGATCAGGATGTTGCGGCGGCTGAGGGCGGCAGCGGACACGGGACCAGGCATGGCGGGTTCCCCCGGTGGACGGTGGCTGCGGCGGCACTGTGCTGCCGCTCCTCACCGGATCGTTGGCACCCGGGGTGGCCTGCGGTGCAACGCGGGCGGAACGTCCGGCACCCATCTGCGGACGTGGATCAGCAGTCCTCCCGCGGGTCACCGGCGGCCTGTCCGCAGGTGGCCGGACGCTCATCCGGTGTTCACCAACCGCCGTGGCGGCGCGCGGCGTCGGGGCCGCCGGAGCGCGGGCGCGACGGCAGCCCGGACGCAATGGACCGGTTCGGCACGCTTCGCGCCCCGCCCCGGGTCCCGGCGTGTTGACGTATTCGCGTCATGTCGGTCTTACGCCATCTACGGCACTCCCCAACAACCCCACAGATGGCGCAATGTGTCGGTCAACTGGCGCCCAAATCTTGAACAGGATGCCCATGTCTCTCGATCACATACGCGGGAAGAGACGCGTGGTCCGAGTCGCGCTCGCGGCGGGTCTGGTAGCCGCGCTGACGACGACCGGAATCTCCGCCTCCACCGCTTTCGCCGACACGACCGGCGACCCGGCGGACGCGGCGGTGAAGACCGCGCACGACAAGCTCGGAACGGCCGACGCCGAACTGCTCGCCGAGGCCAAGGCCGGCGGCGACAAGAACGTCACCCTCATGATCGCCACCAAGAAGGGCTCCACCGAGCAGGTCTCGGACGAGCTCGACGCGCTCAAGGGCGCCTCGGTGGACCGGACCTACGACAGCCTCGGCTACGTCCGCGCCACCGTCCCGACGGGCAAGGCGGACGCGGCGATCGCGGCGGCGCAGAAGCTCTCCTCGGTGCAGGCGATCGACCTCAAGCAGGAGATCGTCCTCGACGACCCGTCCCCGTCGGCCGACGGCGGCAAGGGCTCCTCGAAGGGCCACGGCCACGGACATGGGAACGGGTCCACCACGTACCCGGCTCCCGACGCGAAGACCCCGGCGAAGAACCCCTACCAGCCGGCGTTCGAGACCGGCGCGGTGGACTTCGTCAAGGACAACCCGAAGGCCGACGGCCGCGGTGTCACCATCGGCATCCTCGACTCGGGCGTCGACCTCGGCCACCCGGCGCTGCAGAAGACCACCACGGGCGAGCGCAAGATCGTCGACTGGGTCACCGCCACCGACCCGATCACCGACGGCGACGCCACCTGGCGCCGTATGACCAACGGCCCGAGTGTCACCTACCAGGGCCGCACCTGGTCCGCCCCCGAGGCCACGCAGCAGGTCACGGTCTTCTTCGAGTCCGCCACCACCGGTGGCGACATGGCCGGTGACCTCAACCGCGACGGTGACACCACCGACTACTGGGGCGTCCTGTACGACCCGGCGAAGGGCACCGTCCGCCTCGACCTGAACGACAACGGGAACTTCTCCGACGACGCCGAGATGAAGCCGTACAAGGACGGCTTCCAGATCGGCTACTTCGGCACGGACAACCCCGCCACCGCCATCTCCGAGCGGATCCCCTTCGTGGTGCAGGTCCGCAAGGACGTCCCCACGGACCCGTACGGCGGCACCTGGGTCGGCAAGAAGGCCGACTTCGTCAACATCGGCGTCATCGAGTCCGAGCACGGCACCCACGTGGCGGGCATCACCGCCGCCAACAGCCTGTTCGGCGGCAAGATGAACGGCGCCGCGCCGGGCGCGAAGATCGTCTCGTCGCGCGCCTGCACCTGGACCGGCGGCTGCACCAACGTGGCGCTGACCGAGGGCATGATCGACCTCGTGGTCAACCGCGGTGTGGACATCGTCAACATGTCCATCGGCGGCCTGCCCCCGCTGAACGACGGCAACAACGCCCGCGCGCAGACGTACACCCGTCTCATCGACGAGTACGGCGTGCAGCTGGTCATCTCGGCCGGCAACAGCGGCCCCGGCGCCAACACCATCGGCGACCCCGGCCTGGCCGACAAGGTCCTCAGCGTCGGTGCCACCGTCTCCAAGGAGACCTGGGCGGCCAACTACGGCTCGCAGGTGACCAAGGCGTACGACATGATGCCCTTCTCCTCGCGCGGTCCGCGTGAGGACGGCGGCTTCGCGCCGATCATCTCCGCGCCCGGTGCCTCCATCAACACCATCCCGACCTGGGAGCCCGGTGGCCCCGTCGCCGAGGCCGGCTACAGCCTGCCGCCCGGCTACGCCATGCTGCAGGGCACGTCGATGGCGTCCCCGCAGGCGGCCGGCGCCTCCGCGCTGCTGCTGTCCGCGGCCAAGCAGGCGCGCGTCCCGCTGTCCCCGGCGACCCTGCGCACCGCGCTGACCAGCACGGCGAACAAGATCAAGGACGTCCCGGCGTACGCCCAGGGCTCCGGTCTGATCGACATCGTCGACGCCTGGCGCCTGATCAAGGCGGGCGCGAGCGCCCACACCTACACGGTCAAGGCCCCGGTCAGCACCTTCTTCTCGTCCGCGCTCGCCACGCCTGGCTACGGCACCGGCATCTACGACCGCGAGGGCGGCCTGAAGGCCGGTCAGACCAAGACGTACGACGTCACCATCACCCGCACCACCGGTCCGAACCGGTCCATCCGGCACGACCTGGAGTGGGTGAACAACGACGGCACGTTCCGCTTCGCCGACTACGACAACGTGTGGCTGCCGCTGAACAAGCCGGTGACCGTGCGCGTCAAGGCCAAGCCCGGCTCGACCGGTCTGCACAGCGCGATCCTGACGGTCGACGACCCGGCGACGCGCGGCACCGACCAGCAGATCCTCAACACCGTGGTCGTCGCCACCTCGCAGGCCAAGCCGTCCTTCGCGGTCAAGGCCTCGGGCTCGGTGCAGCGCAACGGCACCAAGTCCTACTTCGTGACCGTCCCCGAGGGCGCCAAGACGCTCGAGATCAAGATGGGCGGCCTCGCCACCGGCAGCCAGACCCGCTTCATCGCGATCACCCCGTGGGGCATCCCGGCGGACCCGACCACCACGACGTTCTGCTACCCGAACTACACCACCACCAACGGGTGCCGTCCCGACCTGCGCTCCTACACCGACCCGATCCCGGGCGTGTGGGAGATCGAGGTCGAGGCGCGTCGTACCTCGCCGGTGCTGAACAACCCGTACAACCTGACCGCGACCGCGCTCGGTGTCTCCTTCGACCCCGAGGTCCAGACCGTCGAGGAGGCCACGGTCGGCACCGCCGCCCCGGTCTCCTGGAAGGTCACCAACGGCTACGCCCCGGTGCAGGGCAAGCTGAAGGGCGGCGCGCTCGGCTCCGCCGCGGCCTCGCGCAAGACGATCGCCGACGGTGACAGCGTCACCAGCACGGTCGTCGTCCCCGCGGGCGCGTCCCGGCTGGACGTCGCCATCGGCGGCACCTCCGACACCTCCGCCGACCTCGACCTGACCGTGTTCCTCAACGGCACGCAGGTCGGCCAGTCCGCGGACGGCGACTCGGAGGAGGCCGTGAGCATCGCCAACCCGGCGGCCGGCACGTACACCATCCAGGTGGACGGCTACTCGGTCCCGGCCGGCACCACCGAGTACGACTACCGCGACGTCTTCTACTCGGCGACGCTGGGCTCGGTCGTCGTGGACGAGGCGGCGTCCGTGCCGCTGGCCAACGGCGCCTCCGCGAACGTCGCGGCGAACGTCCTGGTCGCGGCCCCGGCCCCCGAGGGACGTCAGTTCTTCGGCGAGGTGCAGCTGCTCAACGCCGACGGCACCGCCGCCGGCACCGGCAGCGTGCTGATCGACAAGGTCAACGCGGGCTGACCCGCGGCCACGGCCTGATCACCGCCTGAAGGGGCGGGCGCTCCCCGGAGCGCCCGCCCCTTCAGCTCTGCCGCCACTCGTACTCCTGCTCCCCGCAGCGCAGCGAGCGTGAACGGGGCAGCGCCCGCTCCACCCACTCCCGCGTCCGGGCGATGTCCTCGCCCTGGTGGACGAAGGTGGAGCCCCAGGGCCGCAGCCCGACCCTGATGAGCACACGGCTCCCCACGGCCATCTCGGGCTCCCCCTCCTCGTCACGGTCGACGGGGAAGGTCAGCCGGCGGTCCCCGTGCCCGCCCTTGAGGTAGCGGTCCACCTCCATCCGCACCGACACGCGGTCCGCTGCCTCCCCCGGCGTCACCCGCAGCACCGTTCCCTCGGCGACGAGTTCGGTGCAGGCCAGCACTTCCGCGTCGGTGCTGCGGACCGAGTCGGATTCGGCCTCGCCGCCGCCGGCCCCGCAGCCGGCGAGCGCGGCGAGCGCGAGCAGCGCCGCCACGGCGAGGGCCGGTCCCGTCCTGCGTCCCATGTCCTGTGCTCCCCTCATGCGGTGTCGCTCTCGCACGGCAGCTCCCGGGAGGCCGTGAGTGCCCTCTCCATCCAGGCGCGGGCGGAGGCGATGTCCTCGGCGCCCTCGTACAGGTCCACCGGCTCCCCCGGGAGGACGGAGACCATCACCAGGACGCGGGACCCGGGTTCGGGAGGCGGGGCCACGTCGTCGTGGTCGTCGTCGATGTGGATCGTGAACGCCAGCCGGGGAGCGCCCCCGGCGGGCTTGAGGCGGCGGTCCACGTCCATCACCACACGCAGGTCCCCCGGTTCTCCGGTGGGCGTCACCTCGCGCACGGTGCCCTCGGCGATGTCGCTCGCGCAGGCGACGACGCCCTCCGCCGTGAGCTTCGCGTCGCCCGCCGCCGAGTCCCCGCCCAGGGCGGCGTTCCGCGCCAGGACGACCCCGCCGATCCCCACCACACCCGCCACGACGGCGGCCAGGCACCACGCGAGCGCCCTGCGCCCGCGGGGGCGGCGCTGCGCGGGCGGGGCGGGCCGCGCGGCGAGGGCGTCGCCGATCAGCCGCACCTGGGTGCGCAGCAGGTCCACGTCGGCGCGCGCGGCGGCGTACTCCTCCCCGCCCGCGGCGCCGTCCGGCGGCACGTCCGCGAGGGCGGCCGCCAGCGCCGCGTCCGCCTCGCCCGCGCCCTGCTCGTTCCCGCTCATCGTCACACCACCTCCTTCGTGTGCAGCCGGCCGCGCAGCGCGCGGACGGCGGCGTGCAGCCGGCTCTTGACCGTGCCCTCCGGGACGCCGAGCGCCGCGGCGATCTCCGCCACGGGCAGGTCGGCGTAGAAGCGCAGCGTCAGCACCTGCCGCTGCCGCGGCGGGAGTTCCTGGAGCCCGTCGGCGACCGCCAGCGCCAGCACATGCGCCTCTCCCCCGCCGTGCCCGGCCTCGTCCCGGGGGGTCAGGGCCGCCAGGCGTTCGCCGAGCCGCTCCTGCCGGCGTCGCGAACGGTGCCAGTCCATCGCCACGTTGGACGCGGCGACGGCCGCCCACGCCCCCGGGTCCCGCAGCGGCTCGCGGCCGCCCGCCCGGTGCTCCAGCAGCTTCAGCCGCACCTGCTGCACCCCGTCCGGCAGGTCGCCCGCCGGGACCCCGCCGAGCGCCAGCACGGCCCGTACCCGGTCGAGGTGCTCCGGCGCGAGGGGGTCGTCCCCTTCCCCCGGCCGGGACCTCCGTCTCAGCAGCGCCACACCCCACCCCTTCCGCGATTTCCCCTATGACGCGGCAGCGGGGGAAAACGTTCACCCCTCCTGCGCTCCGGGGCCAGGTCCTACCCTGGCGGTGTGTCCGCCCCTCATGAACTGACGATGCTGGAACAGGCCGCGGCCGTCCGGGCGGGCGAACTGTCGCCCGTGGAGCTGACGGCCCACTACCTCGCCCGGATCGAGCGGCTCGACCCGGCGCTCGGGGCCTATCTGACCGTCACGCCCGAACGCGCCCTGGAGGACGCGCGGCGCGCCGAACGCGTGCTCAAGGAGGGCGGGCCGCTCCCGCCGCTGCTCGGCGTACCGGTACCGGTGAAGGACCTGACGCCGGTCGCCGGGGTGCGCTTCACCTCCGGGTCGGCGGTCTTCGCCGACCGGGTCGCCGACCGGGACGCGTACCTCGTCCGGCTGCTGAGGGACGCCGGGACCGTCCTGACCGGGAAGACCAGCACCCCGGAGTTCGGGCTCCCCGCCTACACCGAGAGCGCCGCGGGCCCGCCGGCCCGCACCCCGTACGACCTCGCGCGCGGCGCCGGCGGCAGCAGCGGGGGCGCGGCCGCGGCCGTGGCGGCCGGGCTGGCGGCGGCGGCGCACGGCAGCGACGGGGGCGGCTCGATCCGCATCCCGGCGAGCTGCTGCGGGGTCGTCGGGCTGAAGCCGAGCCGGGGCCGGGTGAGCCCCGCGCCCTGGGGCGACGGAAGCGGACTGGCCGTCAACGGCCCCATCGCGCGCACGGTCCGGGACACCGCGGCCCTGCTCGACGTACTGGCGGTGCCCGCGCCGGGCGACCCCTTCCGGCTGCCGCCGCCGGAGCGTTCGTTCCTGCGGTGGTGCGAGCACGAACCGCGGCGGCTGCGGATCGCCCGCTGGGCGGTGCCGGACGTCGCGGGCGTGCAGGTCGACCCGCAGGTGCTGGCGGCGTACGAGCGCACCTCGGCGCTGCTGGCCGGGCTCGGGCACGAGGTCGTGGACGTGCCGCAGCCGCTCGCCCCCGGCGACCGCGACGCGTTCACCCCGGTGTGGGCCGTGCTGGCCGCGCTGACCCCCGTGGCGCCGGAACGGGAACGGGAGCTGCTGCCGCTCACCCGCTGGCTGCGCGCCCAGGGGCAGGACGTCGGCGGGCTCGACTACGCCCGCACGCTGGGGGTGATGCAGGGCGTGGGCCGCAAACTGGCCGAGGCCGCCGAGCCGTACGACGCGGTGCTCACCCCGACGCTGGCGCAGCTCCCCGCCCCGGTGGGTGCCCTGCGCGACGACGCCGACCCGGAGGCCGACTTCGCGGCGCAACTGGCGTTCACGCCCTTCACCGCGCCCTGGAACATCGCCGGGCTGCCCGCGGTGTCGCTGCCGCTGGAGTGGTCCCCGGCGGGGCTGCCCATCGGCATGATGCTCGGCGCCCGGCACGGCGAGGAGGGCTCCCTGCTCGCCCTCGCCGCCCAGTTGGAGGCCGCGTCTCCCTGGCTGGCGCGTACCGCTCGCGCGTTCGACCTGCCGTTCGGGTGAGCGTTGGCGGACCTGGGTGCGGCCCGGTTGTTCGTGTGCGGCTTTGTTGCGCCTGCGGCGGGCATCATCCGCCCTCCCGCCCTCCCCCCGGCCTTCGGCCGGGGGGACCCCCACTTCGGGGCTCGCGGTCTACGCCCACATCATTCGGCGCCGGGTTCCCCGCTCGCCCCCTGCGGGGGCACCCCGCCACACCCCCTCCGGTCGTATGGGGGGCATAACGGCCGGTGGGGGGTGAGTGAGGCACTCGGGGCAACCCCGGAGCGCCCTGTCACCCCTCTCCGGCCGTTGGTCGGAGCCGCCCCCGGCCCACCCACCGAACCGCGCGCGGACCCGCACCGACCGTCCCCGGGATGGGGGTCCCCCGGCGGCTTCGCGGCACAACACAGGATCACGACGTGCCGCCACTCCTGGGTGGGAGCGCGTGCACGGAATGCGACTGCGCCGCCACGCAGTGGGTATGGCTGAGGCTGTCCGGAGAACCCGCGCCCGCGATGACGCCCCGGGAGGGCATCCCATGACCGAAGCCGCCGACCGGGACAGACTCGCCGCGCTGCACGGCGTGGACGTCACCTACCGCCCGTCGCCGGACCGCGAGGTGCGCGTGCCGGACGGGACGGTCGTGGCGGTGCTGGCCGCGCTCGGCGTCGACGCCTCGACCCCGGCGGCGGTACGGAACGCGCTGGCGGAGCACGAGCACCGTGCCGGGCGCCGGCTGCTCCCCCGCAGCGTCGTCCTGCGGACCGGCCGTCCGCTCGGGCACCGGCTGCCCGAGGGCACCGTGCTGCGGCTGACGACGGAGGACGGCACCGAGACCTCCTGGGACGGCGGCGCGCCCCTGCCCGTGGGGCGGCACGTGCTGCGCGCGCAGGCCCCCGACGGGCGCACCGCGCAGGCACAGCTCGTCGTGGCCCCGGAACGGCTGCCCGGCCCGCCGGAACGGGTCCTGGGCTTCATGGCGCAGCTGTACTCCGTGCTGTCCTCGCGGTCCTGGGGCATGGGCGACCTCGGCGACCTCGCGGACCTCGCGGCCTGGACGGGCCGGGCGCTGCACGCGGGCTTCCTGCAGGTCAATCCGCTGCACGTGGCCGTGCCCGGGCATCCCACGGACCCCTCGCCCTACCGTCCCTCCTCCCGGCGCTTCCCCGACCCGGTGTACCTGCGGGTGGAGGAGATCCCCGAGTTCGCCTACCTGGGCCCCGACGACCGCGACCGCGCCGCGGACCTGCTGCGCAAGGCGGCCGTGCTGCGCGACTCGGTGCTGCTGAAGGACGCCCTGATCGACCGTGACGCCGTGTGGGAGCTCAAGCGCGAGGCGCTCGCGCTGGTCCGCAGGGTGCCGCTGTCGCCGGGGCGGCGGGCCGCGTACTGCGACTTCCTCGCGGACCAGGGGCAGGCGCTGGACGACCACGCCACCTGGTCGATGCTGGCCGAGCTGCACGGCCCGGACTGGCGCCGCTGGCCGGCGGGGCTGCGCGACCCGCGCTCGGGGCAGGTCGCGCGGCTCCGCGGCGAGCGGCTGGACCAGGTCGACTTCCACTGCTGGCTCGCCTGGCTGACGGACGCCCAGCTGGCCGCGGCGCAGCGTGCGGCGCGGGACGCGGGCATGGCGGTCGGCGTCGTCCACGACCTCGCGGTCGGGGTGCACCCCTCCGGTTCCGACGCCTGGGCGCTGCAGGACGCCCTCGCCCACGGGATGTCGGTCGGCGCGCCGCCGGACGCCTTCAACGCCCACGGCCAGGACTGGGGCCTGCCGCCGTGGCGCCCGGACGCCCTGGCCGCCACGGGGTACGCCCCCTACCGCGACCTGCTGCGCAATGTGCTGCGGCACGCGGGAGGCCTGCGCATCGACCATGTGATGGGGCTCTTCCGCCTGTGGTGGGTGCCGGAGGGCGAGCCGCCGACGCAGGGTGCGTACGTCCGTTACGACGCCGAGGCGATGCTCGGGATCCTCGCGCTGGAGGCGCAGCGCGCCGGTGCCGTGGTCATAGGGGAGGACCTCGGCACGGTCGAGCCGGGCGTCCGCGAGGAGCTGGCCGACCGGGGCATCCTCGGCACGTCGGTGCTCTGGTTCGAGCGGGACTGGGAGGGGGCGCACGGCTCCGCGCGCGCCAGACCGCTGCCGCCCGCGGCCTGGCGGGCGGACGCGCTGGCGACGGTCACCACCCACGACCTGCCCACGACGGCGGCCCGGCTGACCGGGGAGCACGTCGTTCTGCGGCACCGGCTGGGGCTGCTGACCCGGCCGCTGGAGGTGGAGCAGGCCGAGGACGCGGTGGAGGTCGCGGAGTGGCTGGCGCTGCTCGGCCGGCTGGGCATGCTGCCGGAGGGCGCCCGCGACGAGGAGGCCGTCGTGAAGGCCGTCCACCGCTTCCTGGCGCGCACGCCGGCCCGGATGGTCGGTGTGTGGCTGCCGGACGGGGTCGGCGACCGCCGCCCGCAGAACCTGCCGGGCACCTGGGACCAGTACCCCAACTGGCGGCTGCCGGTCGCGGACGCGGAGGGACGCCCGCTCACCCTGGAGCAGCTGACGGCCTCGCCGCGGCTGCACGCGCTGGCGCACGAGGTGCGGACGGCGATGGCGGGGCCCCACGGACCCTGAGACCACCCCCGGGCGCGCGGGCCGCGGGAGCGTTCGCTACTTTGAGACCGTGGACAAGCTCAACAAGAACGCCCTGCGCGCCGGTGCCGTCACGGCCGGCACGGCGCTGATGCTGCTGATGTCGTCCCCTGCGTTCGCGAACACTCGCGACGACGGCGACGACCCGGGTCCCGGTCTGAGCGTGGTCGAGACGCTCGGCCTCTACCTCGTCCTGCCGATCGTCCTGTTCCTGGTCATCGCGGGCCTGGTCGTCGCGACCGACAAGTCCCGCAAGACCCAGAGCTGATCCTCTACCCACCTCGCTGAACGGGCCGCGGAGTACCGCGGCCCGGCTTCAGGCGTTCCCCTCGCCGGCCCGTACGCCCGTACGTCGGCGGCGACCGGTGCCGCGGCAGTGCGCGGGGCTCCCCCGAACGGCGCAGTGGTCCCGCCACGCCTCCGGAGCGCGGAAAGCGCGAGGCCCCCCGCGGCGTGACGCCGCGGGGGGCCTCTCCGGTGCGGCTGCGGATCAGCCGGCCGCCGCGTCCGCGGCGCGGGCCTTGAGGGCGCGCTCGACCCCGGCACGGCACTCCGTCACCATGCGCCGCAGCGCGGGCGCCGGATCGGCCGCCGCGAGCCAGGCGTCGGTGGCGTCCAGGGTGTCCTGGGACACCTGGAGCGCCGGGTAGAGGCCGACGATGATCTGCTGGGCCATCTCGTGGCTGCGCGAGGAGAACACGTCCGAGACCGCCGCGAAGTACCGCTGCGTGTACGGCGCCAGCAGCTCGCGCTGGTCCGGCTCGGAGAAGCCCCCGATGACCGCCTCCTGGACGGCGTTGGTGAGCGTCTCCGCCTCGACGACCGAGGCCCACGCCTCGGCCTTCGCCTCGGCCGTCGGACGCGCCGCCCGGGCGGTGGCCGCGTGCCGCTCGCCGGCCGCCGTGGCGTCCCGGCCGAGCTCGGCGGCGATGGCCTCCTCGTCGGCACGGCCGGTCGCGGCCAGCCGCTCCAGCAGGGACCAGCGCAGCTCGGTGTCGACGGCGAGGCCCTCGATCGTCTCCGTGCCGCCGAGCAGCCCGGCGATCAGGTCCAGCTGCTCCTTGGTGCGCGCCGTCGCGGCGAACGCGCGGGCCCAGGCGAGCTGGTGGTCGCCGCCCGGCGCGGCCGCGCGCAGGTGCTCCAGGGTCGCCTCGGTCCACCGGGCGAGGCCGGTCTCCCGCCACTCGGGCGCGGCGTACAGCTCCAGCGCCGTCTTCACCTGGCGGTGCAGGGACTGCACGACGCCGATGTCGGACTCCTTGCCGATGCCGGAGAGCACCAGCTCCAGGTAGTCGCGGGTGGCGAGTTCGCCGTCGCGCGTCATGTCCCACGCGGAGGCCCACACCAGGGCGCGCGGCAGGGACTCGGTGAAGTCGCCGAGGTGCTCGCGGACGGTGGCCAGCGAGACCTCGTCGAGCCGCACCTTGGCGTACGACAGGTCGTCGTCGTTGAGCAGCACGACCGCCGGGCGCTTCACTCCGGTCAGCTCGGGCACCGACGTCAGCTCGCCGTCGACGTCCAGCTCGACGCGCTGGACGCGGACCAGCTTGCCGTCCTGGAGTTCGTACGCGCCGACCGCGATGCGGTGCGGCCGCAGGATCGACTCGCCCTTGGCGCCGGCCGGCAGCGCCGGGGCCTCCTGGCGCACGGCGAAGGAGGTGATCGTGCCGTCGGCGGCGGTCTCGATCTCCGGGCGGAGGATGTTGATGCCCGCGGTCTCCAGCCACTTCTTCGACCAGGTCTTCAGGTCGCGGCCGGAGGTCTCCTCCAGGGCGGACAGCAGGTCGGTCAGGCGGGTGTTCTTCCAGGCGTGGCGCTTGAAGTACGCCTGGACGCCGGTGAAGAACGCGTCCATGCCGACGTAGGCCACCAGCTGCTTCAGGACGGAGGCGCCCTTGGCGTAGGTGATGCCGTCGAAGTTGACCTGGACGTCCTGCAGGTCGTTGATCTCCGCCATGATCGGGTGGGTGGACGGCAGCTGGTCCTGCCGGTACGCCCAGGTCTTCATGGAGTTGGCGAAGGTCGTCCAGGAGTGCGGCCACTTGCTGCCGGGCGCGTAGGCCTGGCAGGCGATGGAGGTGTAGGTGGCGAACGACTCGTTCAGCCACAGGTCGTTCCACCACTCCATGGTGACCAGGTCGCCGAACCACATGTGGGCCAGCTCGTGGAGGATCGTCTCGGCGCGCACCTCGTAGGCCGCGTCGGTCACCTTGGAGCGGAAGACGTACTGGTCGCGGATGGTGACCGCGCCCGCGTTCTCCATGGCGCCGGCGTTGAACTCCGGCACGAAGAGCTGGTCGTACTTGGCGAAGGGGTAGGGGAAGTCGAACTTCTCCTCGAACCAGTCGAAGCCCTGCCGGGTGACCGCGAAGATGGCGTCGGCGTCGAGGAACTCCGCCAGCGACGGACGGCAGTACAGGCCCAGCGGCACGCTGCGGCCGCCCTCGCCCTCCCAGGTGCTGTGCACGGCGTGGTACGGGCCGGCGATCAGGGCGGTGATGTACGTGGAGATGCGCGGGGTGGGCGCGAAGCTCCAAACGTTGCCGGCCGGCTCCGGGGTCGGGGAGTTGGAGACGACCGTCCATCCGGCCGGGGCCTTCACGGTGAAGGTGAAGGTCGCCTTGAGGTCGGGCTGCTCGAAGCAGGTGAAGACCCGGCGGGCGTCCGGGACCTCGAACTGGGTGTAGAGGTAGGCCTGCTTGTCGACCGGGTCGACGAAGCGGTGCAGGCCCTCGCCGGTGTTGGTGTACGCCGCGTCCGCGACGACCCGCAGCTCGTTGGCGCCGGCCTGCAGCGACGGCAGGGCGATGCGGCTGTCCGCGAAGACCTCGGCCGGGTCCAGCGCGGTGCCGTTGAGCACCACCTCGTGGACCGTGGGGGCGACCAGGTCGATGAAGGTCGAGGCACCCGCCTCGGCGGAGTCGAAGCGCACCGTGGTCACCGACCGGAAGGTGCCGCCCTCCTGCGCCCCGCTCAGGTCGAGCTCGATGTCGTACGCGTCCACGGTGAGCAGGCGCGCTCGCTGCCGCGCCTCCTCACGTGTGAGGTTGGTGCCGGGCACGTGTCCGTCTCCTTCGTCGGGTTTTCGGCCATCCTCGCACGCGGCGGGGGTGGAACGGCCGGGGGTTTTCCCTCGACGGGCGGGTCGTGTCCCCGGCCGCCGCCGGCTACCGGCGGTACGGGGCGCGGGCAGGGGGCGAAAGGGGCACGGGCAGGGGGCGGAAGGGGCGCGTCCGCACGTTGACACGCCCTCCGTGCGGGTGATGGGCTGTCGGACCATGACCCCGGGCAGGAGAACCGCCGCGACCCACACGGCAGCGCTCGTCGCCGCCGTCGTCGGCGGGGTGCTCGGCACCGCGCCGGCCGCCCTGGCCGCCCCGCCCGTCACCCCGGCGACGGCGCCCGGCGCCGCGGACGACACCGCGGCGGCAAGCACCGCACCCGCCGTCCACCCCCGGCCGCAGTCGCTGCGCCATCGCGGTGCCGCCGTCGCCGTGCCGGACACCGCGACCCTCGTCGCCGGGCCCGGGACCGACCCCTACGCCCTTTCCGCCCTCCGCGCGATCCTGCGCGGCGCGGGCGTGACCACGCTCCACGAGGACGCGGCGAAGCCGCGCGGGCTGGTGGTGTACGCCGGCGGCGCACCGGCCGACTCCGCGCTGCGCGCCCTGGGCGCGGCTCCCATCGGGGACCTGCCCTCCGGCGGCTACCGGCTGGCCGTGGGCCGCACCGGCGGCCGCGACGTCGTGGCGCTGGACGGGGCGGGCGAGGACGGGCTGTTCCACGCGGCGCAGACGCTGCGCCAGTTGACGACCGCCGAGGGCCTGCCGGGCGTCGTCGTCCGCGACTGGCCCGCGGCCGCGACGCGCGGCGTCGCCGAGAGCTTCTACGGCGAACCGTGGACCCGGGAGCAGCGGCTCGCCCAGCTGGACTTCCTCGGCCGCACCAAGCAGAACCGCTACCTGTACGCCCCCGGCGACGACCCCTACCGCCAGGAACGCTGGCGCGAGCCCTACCCCGCCGAGCGCCGCGCGGAGTTCCGCGAACTGTCCGAGCGGGCCCGGGCCAACCATGTGACGCCGGCGTGGGCCCTGTCGCCGGGCCAGGCCCTGTGCTTCTCCTCGCGGGAGGACCGCAGGGCGCTGCTGCGCAAGGCCGACGCGATGTGGGCCCTGGGATTCCGCGCCTTCCAGCTGCAGTTCCAGGACGTGAGCTACAGCGAGTGGCACTGCGACGCCGACGCGGACGCCTACGGCAACGGCCCCGAGGCGGCGGCCCGGGCGCAGGCCGACGTGGCCGGCGTGCTCGCCGCCCACCTGGCGGAGCGCCACGGGGCCGTCGTACCGCTGTCGCTGCTGCCGACGGAGTACTACCAGGACGGCGCCACCGAGTTCCGCCGCGAGCTGGCCCGGGTGCTCGACCCGGGGGTCGAGGTGGCGTGGACGGGCGTCGGCGTCGTCCCGGGGGAGATCACCGGGCGGCAGGTCGCCGACGCGCGGGCGGCGCTGCAGCACCCGCTGCTGACGATGGACAACTACCCGGTCAACGACTTCGCCGAGGACCGGATCTTCCTCGGCCCCTACACCGGGCGCGAGCCCGCGGTCGCGACCGCCTCGGCGGGTCTGCTGGCCACGGCGATGCGCCAGCCCGCCGCGTCCCGGATCGCGCTGTTCACCGTGGCCGACTACGCGTGGAACCCGCGCGGATACGACCGCGCGGCCTCCTGGCGCGCCGCGATCGACGACCTGGCGGGCCCCGAACCCGGGGCGCGCGACGCGCTGCACGCACTGGCGGGCAACCAGGCCTCCTCGGCGCTGGACGAGGGTGAGTCGGCGTATCTTCGGCCGCTCATCGCGGAGTTCCTGGACGCCTATGCCGGCGGCGGCCGGGAACGGGTGGAGAAGGCGGCCGCCCGGCTGCGCGAGGCGTTCACCACGATGCGCGGCGCCCCCGAGCGCCTGGACGGACTGGCGGGCGGTTCCTTCGGCGGCGAGGTGCGGCCGTGGCTGAGCCAGCTGGCCCGGTACGGCTCGGCGGGCGAGCACGCCGTCGACATGCTGGTCGCGTTGCGCGCCGGCGACGGCACCGGGGCGTGGAAGGACCGCCTGGCGCTGGAGCGCGCCCGCCGGCGGATAGCGAACAGCCCGGCGACCGTGGGCCACGGGGTGCTCGACCCGTTCCTGGCCAAGTCGCTCGCCACGGCGGACGCGTGGACCGGCGTGCGCACCGCAGGCCGCAAGGCCACCGCCACCCTGGGCTCGGCGCGTTCCACCGACCTGTCGCTGATGACCGACGGCAAGGACGGCACCGCCTGGGCCAGCGACGCCCCGCCGCAGCGGGACGACACCTTCGGGGTCGACCTGGGCGCCACCCGCACGATCCACAGCGTGCGCGTCGCCATGGGCGCCGAGCAGCCCGGCCCCGAGCGCGACGACTACCTGCGCGAAGCGGTGCTGGAGTACTCGGCGGGCGACGAGGGCGGCTGGCGGACCGCCGCCACGGTGAACGACGACCGCACGGTGACCGCGCGGCTGCCCGAGGGCACCCGGGCCCGGTACGTGCGGCTGCGCGCGACCGCGCCGCAGGAGAACGCCGTGTCGGTACGGGAGTTCACCGTCACCACGGAGGACGACGGCGCCTCCGGTGTCTACGCGGCCGACCCCTCGGCCCTGGCGGCCTCCGACGGCGACGCCACGACCACCGTCCGCGTGCCCGCCGAAGGGCTGACCCTGGAGTACGGCTCGGCCCGCCCGCTGGAGGCGCTGACCGTGCTCACCGACACCGGGCCGGGGGCCGCGGGGTCGGTGGAGGTGCGGGTGCCCGGCCAGGGCTGGCGCCGGCTCGGTGCGCTGGGCGGCGGCTGGACCGAACTGCCCGCGCAGGGCCTGCGGGCCGAGGCGGTCCGGGTCACCCCCTCGGCGGGGGCCCACCCGCCGGTCGTGCACGAAGTCGTGCCCTGGTACGCGGACCGGCCCGCGGCCCGGATGACGCTGGACCGCACGGAGACCGACCTCGAACTCGGCGGCGCCCCCGCGACCGTCACGGCGGAGCTGACCGACGCCTCGCCCTCGGCGGCCACGGTGTCGCTGACCGCCGAGGCCCCGAAGGGCGTCGAGGCCGTGACACCCGGTGAGGTCGAACTGCCGCGCGGCGGCAAGGTCGTGGTGCCGGTGCGGCTCTCCCTGCCCGTGGACGGCGTGCCCGGCGTGTACGAGGTGCCGCTGGCGTTCCGCGCCGAGGGCCGCACCGTGCGGCAGACCGTCACCGTGCACGCCTATCCGCGCACCGGTGGCCCGGACCTCGCAGCGGGCGCCCCGGCCACCTCCTCCGGCGACGAGACGGCGGACTTCCCGGCCTCGGCGCTGACCGACGGCGACCCCGCGACCCGCTGGTCCTCTCCGGTGCAGGACGACGCCTGGGTGCAGGCCGAACTGCCGCGGGCCACCAGGGTCGGCCGGGTCGTGCTGCGCTGGCAGGACGCGTACGCCTCCCGCTACACGGTCCTGACCTCGGCCGACGGGCAGAGCTGGCACACCGCGGCGGTGGTCTCCGACGGCCGCGGCGGCACCGAGTCCGTACGGCTGGAGGCCCCGTCCGACGCGCGCTTCATCCGCGTGCAGGGGCTGGAGCGCGGCACCAAGTACGGCTACTCGCTGTACTCGATGCAGGCGTACGCCGTCACCGGCTGACCCGGCACCGTCCGCCCTTCCCAACCCGCCGCCCTCCGGGGGCCGTTGCGCTACGGACGCGCGGGTGTCACTATTCACTCAGTACATGTATTGAGTGAATAGAAGGGGGGACGTCGCATGAGCACCGGCAACGTCCTGCTGGGTCTGCTCGCCGCCGGTCCGGGCCACGGCTACGACCTCAAGCGGCGGCACGACGAACGCTTCCCCGAAGCCCGCCCCCTCGCGTACGGACAGGTCTACACGAGCCTGCAGCGCCTGGTGCGCGACGGCCTCGCCGAGGTCGACGCCACGGAGAGCGACGGCGGCCCGGAGCGCACCACCTACCGGCTCACCGAGCGGGGCTCGCTGACCCTGCGGACCTGGCTCGGCGAACCCGTACCGCCCGCGCCCGTCAGCGCGGCCAACGAGATCTTCGCCAAGGTCACGGCGATCATCGCCTCCGGCTTCGGCGACCCGGCCGCCTTCCTGCGCCTCCAGCGCGCCGCCCACCTCGCGCGGATGCGCGAGCTCACCGCCGTGAAGACCGTGGCCGGCGCCCCGCTGTCGGCCGTGCTCTCCGCCGACTACGCCCTCACCCATCTCGACGCCGACCTGCGCTGGATGGACAACGCCGCGCAGCGCCTCGGCGCACTGGCCGAGGAGGTCACCTCAGCATGACGACACCTCTGATCGAGGCCCGCGGCCTCGTCAAGCGGTACGGCACCACCGACGCGTTGCGCGGCGCCTCGCTGCGCCTGCTGCCCGGGGAGGTGCTGGCCGTCACCGGACCGAGCGGCAGCGGGAAGTCCACCCTGCTGCACTGCATGGCGGGGATCGTCCGGCCCGACGAGGGCGAGGTCCGCTACGGCGCCGAGCGCCTCGACCAGGCGGGCGAGAACCGCCGCTCCACCCTGCGGCGCACCGACTTCGGCGTCGTCTTCCAGTTCGGGCAGTTGGTCGGCGAACTGACCGCCCTCGACAACGTGGCCCTGCCGCTGCTGCTGGCCGGGACCTCGCGCGCCGCGGCCCACAAGAGCGCCGGCACCTGGCTGGAGCGCTTCGGCGTCCTCGGCCAGGCAGGACTGCGCCCCGGTGAGATGTCCGGCGGCCAGGGCCAGCGCGTCGCCCTGGCCCGCGCCATGGTCACCGCGCCCAAGGCGGTCTTCGCGGACGAGCCGACCGGTGCCCTGGACTCCCTGGCCGGCGAGCAGGTCATGACCGCCCTCGTCCACGCCGCCCGCGAGTCCGGCACCTCCGTGCTGCTCGTCACCCACGACGCCCAGATCGCGGCGTACGCGGACCGTGAGGCGACCGTCCGGGACGGCGTCGTCGAGACCGAGGACGAGCCCGCCGCGGAGGTGACCCGGTGAGCGCGCTGCGCTCGGACGCCCTCCTGGCCTGGGCCATGCTGCGCGGCTCCCCGCGCAGCGAGCGGTGGCGCCTCGCGCTGACCGGGCTGGGCGCGGCCCTGGGAACGGGCTTCGCGCTCGCGGCCGCGGTCGTGGCGGTGATCGGCACCCGGTACGGGGGCGGGCCTCCCTCGTACACCAACGGCCTGCTCAACGAGGGCGGCCTGCGGCCGGGGGTGATCACGGCCCTGCTGCTGCTCATCGTGCCGGTGCTGGCCTTCGTCGGGCAGTGCACACGGATCGGCGCCCTGCAGCGCGAGCGGCGGTTCGCCGCGCTGCGGCTGGCCGGGGCCACCCCGCGCCAGGTCCGGCGGATCGGCGCCCTGGAGACGGCCGCCGCGTGCGGCGTCGGGTCGCTGGCGGGTCTGACCGGCTTCCTGGCGCTGCGGCTGGTCCTGCACGCGGGTCAGCAAGCCGGCGGCGGGGACGGCGGCCCGCAGCAGCGTGCCCTGACCTGGCCGACCGACGTACCGGTGCCGTGGGCGGCGTTCCTCGCGGTGGTGCTGGGCCTGCCCCTGCTGGCGACCCTGGAGGCGTGGTTCACCCTGCGTCGGGCGGCCACCGATCCGCTGGGGGCGGCCGTGCGGCGGCGCCGCCCGCGGCGCTTCCGCAGGGTCAGGCTGCTGCCGGGCCCGCTGGCCCTGCTGGCGGCCACCGGGCTCCTGCTGATGGCGATGTCCAGGAAGCTCGGCCCCGACACGCCGTTCTTCGCGGCCACGGGCCTCGTCCTGCCCCTGTACCTCTTCGGGCTGCTGACCAGCTCCGCCGGGATGGCCGCCGCCATGGGGCGGCTGGCCTCGCGGTCCGGCCGCCCGGCCCTGATGATCGCCGGCAAGCGGCTGCGGGCGGACCCGTGGGCGGCGTCCCGGGCGCACACGGCGGTGATGCTCGCGGCCCTGATCGGGGTGGGGTACCTCACCGTACGGCGGGTGGCCCTCGACGCGCTGCGGGCCGAGCCCGAGCACCACCCCGACCTCGCCTTCTACGTCGGCGGGTACAACCTGGCCGGGCTCGCGCTGCTCATCGGCGTCGCCGTCACCATCAGCGGGCTGGCGGTGAGCGTCGCCGAGTCGCTGACGGCCCGGCGCCGGACGCTGGCTGCACTGGCCGCGGCCGGGACCCCGCGGAAGGTGCTGCGCCGGGCGGTGCTGCTGGAGACCGCGCTGCCCCTGGCACCGGCGATCGTGCTCAGTGCGGCCTGCGGCCTGGCGGTCACGGGCCCGTTTCTGGTCGCCCGGGCGTGGAGCGCGCGTCCCCTGCTGGAGGCCGCGCTGCTCGCGGGCGGTCTGCTGGCCGCGTCCCTGCTGGCCACGGCCGCCTCACTGCCGCTGCTGCGCTACAGCGTCCACCCGGCGCAGCTGCGCTACGAGTAGCGGCGCGCGGGGCGCGGAGAGGGGCCCCGGACCGGCACGGGGGTGCGGTCCGGGGCCCTGAGCCCGGTCCGGGACGGTTCAGGACAACACGAAGGCCCGGTCTCAGGCGGATATGCCGTCGATCCGGGCCATGGCGTCCTCCGCGCCGAATGGCTGCAGGTATGGCAGCCAGCGCGGGTCCCTATGCCCCGTCCCGATGATCCGCCAGGCGAGGCCCGACGGCGGGGCGGGTTGGTGGCGCATCCGCCAGCCGAGCTCGGCGACATGGCGGTCGGCCTTGAGATGGTTGCACCTGCGGCATGCCGCGACCACGTTGTCCCACGTGTGCTGGCCTCCGCGGCTGCGCGGGATCACGTGGTCGACGCTGGTTGCGACGGCTCCGCAGTACGCGCACCGGCCGCCGTCCCGGGCGAACAGCGCCCGCCGGGTCAGGGGCACGGGGCCGCGAAAGGGGACTCGGACGAACTTGGTGAGCTTGACGACACTCGGGGCGGGGACAGTACAGGTCGCGCTGTGCATATAGGCGCCGGATTCCTCGAGGCACACGGCCTTCTTGTTCAGCACGAGGATGAGCGCGCGGCGGAGCGGTACGACGCCGAGCGGCTCGTACGACGCGTTGAGGACCAGGACATGCGGCACGGGTGCCTCCTTTTACGCCGGCGGCGCGTGGCTCGCGCCGGGACGATCTGCCCACAGTCTCTCCGGAAGCCCGGTCACGGCGCCACCATGACCGGGTAACGGAGCGAGGGTGTTTTCAACCACACCCCCTCTACATGCCCTGAATCACCGCACGTCGCGCTCGAACAGCACAACGGGACACATCGCCTCCCCCGTTAGTGTGGGAAGCCTGCCCAACCCGGAGGTTTCCGCCCGTGCCCCCATCGCCGTCCACCGCCACGACGATCGACGACGCCCAGAAGAGCGCTACCGACGCCGCCGACTACATCAGCCAGAACTGGGCGGACTGGCTGTCCGCCGGGCTGCGCATCCTGCTGATCCTGGTGATCGCGCTGGTGCTGCGGTCGGTGGTCCGCCGCATGATCACCAAGTTCATCGAGCGCATGAACCGCGGCGCCGAGGTCGCGGCGACGAGCGCGCTGGGCGGACTGCTGGTCAACGCCGAGCGGCGGCGGCAGCGCAGCGAGGCGATCGGCTCGGTGCTGCGCAGCGTGGCCTCGTTCGTGATCATGGGGACGGCGGCGCTGACCGTGCTGTCCGTACTGAAGATCAACCTGGCTCCGCTGCTGGCCAGCGCGGGTGTGGCCGGTGTGGCCATCGGCTTCGGCGCGCGGAACCTGGTGACCGACTTCCTCTCCGGCGTCTTCATGATCCTGGAGGACCAGTACGGCGTCGGGGACGTCATCGACGCGGGCGTCGCCAGCGGCACCGTGGTCGAGGTCGGGCTGCGGGTGACCAAGCTGCGCGGCGACAACGGCGAGATCTGGTACATCCGCAACGGCGAGGTCAAGCGGATCGGCAACCTCAGCCAGGGCTGGGCGACGGCCGTGGTGGACGTCCAGGTCGGCTACGGGGAGGACCTGGACCGGGCCCGCACGGTGATCGAGGAGGCCGCGGCCGCGATGGCCAAGGACCAGCCGTGGGACGAGGTGCTCTGGGAGCCGGTCCAGGTGCTGGGCCTGGAGTCGGTGACCTCCGACTCGGTCCTGATCCAGGCGCAGGTCAAGACCATGCCGGGCAAGTCGGCGGCGGTCGCCCGGGAGCTGCGCTGGCGGATCAAGCGGGCCTTCGACGCGGCCGGGATCGCGATCGTCGGCGGCACCCCGCAGGCCGTGGAGGAGGACGAGCCCGCCGACCCCTCGGCCGCCGTCGCCCCGCCGTCGGCGCTCGCCAACCCCGCCTCCCCGCAGGCCCTGGCGGCCCAGCCGCTGACCCCCGCGCAGGCGTCCTCCCAGCCGAGCACCCTCAAGTAGCGAACGCCGCCCCCCCAGGGGCGCCGGGCACCGCCCGGCGCCCCTTTTCCGTGTCCCCGCGCGACCGGTAACGCTTTGGCGGCGACCTCGCGAACCGCCCTTGACGCTCCGGCTACGGGCGCCTACCTTGCCTTTCACCAACAGGAAAGTTTCCTAACTACCAACAGGGGGCACACCCGCCCCTCTGACCCCACCCAGCCCACCAGCCCCGTGCCGTAGCCTGCGGCGCGAGCCGTCACGACGAGGGAGGACGAGACCGTGGCCGGTACCCCCGGAAGCCCAGGCACACCTGGCACCCCCGGCACACCGCGCGTACTGCGGGCGATGAACGACCGTGCCGCGCTCGACCTGCTCATCGAACACGGCCCGCTCTCCCGGACCCGGATCGGCAAGCTCACCGGCCTGTCGAAGCCCACCGCCTCCCAGCTGCTCGCCCGCCTGGAGGCGGCCGGGCTGGTCCTGGCCACCGGCACGACCGCCGGACGCCCGGGCCCCAACGCACAGCTGTACGCGGTCAACCCCGCGGCCGCGCACGTCGCCGGCCTCGACGTGACGACCGAGCGCATCCGTGCCGCCGTCGCCGACATCACCGGCCGGGTGGCCGGCGGGTTCGAGCTCGCCACCCCCGGCCGCGGCCGGCGCGGGCAGGGCGGCGCCGTCGAGCAGGTCGTCCAGGCCGTCGACGGCGCGGTCAAGGCGGCCGGACTGCACCGCACCGACCTGCACCGGATCGTCGTCGGCACCCCCGGCGCCTTCGACCCCAGCACCGGCCGGCTGCGCTACGCCAGCCATCTCCCCGGCTGGCACTCCCCCACCCTGCTGGACGAGCTGGCCGCCGCCCTGCCCGTCCCCCTGGAGTACGACAACGACGTGAACCTCGCCGCCGTCGCCGAGCAGCGGCTCGGCGCGGCCCGGGACCACGACGACTTCGTCCTGCTGTGGAACGAGGAGGGCATCGGCGCGGCCATCGTGATCGGCGGCCGGCTGCACCGCGGCTGGACCGGCGGCGCCGGCGAGGTCGGCTTCATGCCAGTGCCCGGGACGCCCCTGGTCCGGCACGTCGCCAAGGCCAACGCCGGCGGTTTCCAGGAACTGGCCGGCTGCAACGCGGTGCTGCGCATCGCGCGGGAACTGGGACTGACCGTACCGCGGGGGACGCAGGCCGAGGGTGCCTCGGCGCTGCTCGCCGCGGCGGCGGGGACCGGTGACGGCGCGCACGCGGAACTGCTGAGACGCTTCGCCACCGGGCTCGCCATCGGGCTGGCCTCGCTGGTGACCGTCCTCGACCCCGGACTGATCGTCCTGGCCGGCGGGGTGATCGCCGCGGGCGGGGAGCCGCTGCGCTCCCTGGTCCAGTCCGAACTGGCCGAACTGGCCGTGCCCCGGCCCCGGCTGGTGCTCGGCGGCGTACCGGACGACCCCGTCCTGTCCGGCGCGCTGCAGAGCGCCCTCGCCACCACCCGCGACGAGGTGTTCGACACCTCCCGCTGAACGCAACAGCCCACCCATCCCACCCACCCGCACACACAGCGGACGGACCCGCCCCGGGTCCCTCCGCCGGTCTCGCACACCCTCGAACCGCCCGAAGTCCCCCGGAGGAAGCGAAGTGTCCGGTTCCACCAAGACGGCCGCGGCCGCCGTCGCGGCCGCCGCCGCGATAACCCTGCTGACGAGCGCGTGCACAGGCTCCGCCAACAACACCGCAGGCGACGACCCCAGCAAGGACGTGACCATCACCTTCTGGCACGGCTGGTCCGCGCCCAGCGAGGTGAAGGCGATCGACGCCAACGTCAAGGCCTTCGAGAAGGCCCACCCCAACATCCACGTCAAGGTGCAGGGCAACATCACCGACGACAAGATCAACCAGGCGCTGCGGGCCGGCGGCCCCAACGCCCCGGACGTCGTCTCCTCCTTCACCACCGACAACGTCGGCAAGTTCTGCTCGTCCAACGCCTTCGCCGACCTGGACCCGTTCCTGAAGAAGGCCGGCATCGACCCGGCCGCCACCTTCCCCAAGCCGATGCTGGAGTACACCCAGTTCGAGGGGAAGCGCTGCACGCTGCCGCTGCTCGGCGACGCCTACGGCCTCTACTACAACAAGGACGCCTTCAAGGCCGCCGGGATCGCCTCCCCGCCCAAGACGCTCTCGGAGTTCAAGGCCGACGCGGTCAAGCTCACCAAGAGCAAGGGCGACTCCTACTCCCAGCTCGGCTTCATGCCGAACTTCCACGGCTACGAGTCCACCACCACGCACCTGGCCGCGCAGTGGGGCGCGAAGTACTTCGACGCGGACGGCACGTCGAACGTCGCCAAGGACCCCGGTTTCGCGGCCATGTTCACCTGGCAGCAGGACATGGTGAAGGCGCTCGGCGGCTTCAAGAAGCTGGAGAAGTACCGGTCGGGCTTCGGTGACGAGTGGGGCGCCAAGAACCCCTTCCACACCGGCCAGGTGGCCATGGCCATCGACGGGGAGTGGCGGGCCGGCATGGCAAAGGAGGCGGGCACGAAGTTCGAGATCGGCGTCGCCCCCTTCCCCGTGCCGGACGACCAGGCCGACACCTACGGCAAGGGCTACCTGTCGGGCACGATCATCGGCGTCGCCAACACCAGCGCCAAGAAGAACGCGGCCTGGGAACTGGTGAAGTACATGGCCACCGACACCGACGCGGTGGTGGCCTTCTCCAACGCCATCCACAACGTGCCGTCCACGCTCGCCGCGCTCAAGTCGCCGGACCTGGACGCCGATCCGCTCTTCCGCACCTTCGTGGAGATCGCGCAGAACCCGAACAGCACCACCACCCCCGCCAGCGTCAACGGCGGCACCTACCAGCTGACCCTGCAGGACTTCGGCTACGCCTACGAGGCCGGCAAGCAGAGCGACCTGGCGGCGGGGCTCAAGGGCGTCGACGAGCAGGTCGACAAGGACATCGCGCAGGCCCGTTGATGAGCGCCGTCCACCCGATGCTGAGGGCGAAGCGCCGCCGTGAGGCGCTTCGCATCCTCGCCTTCATGTCGCCCTGGCTGATCGGCTTCAGCGTCTTCTTCGCGTACCCGCTGGTCTCGACCGTCTACTTCTCCTTCATGAAGTACGACGGGTTCGCCGCCCCGACCTGGAACGGCGTCAGGAACTGGTCGTACGTCTTCAACGACTACCCGTTCTTCTGGCCGGCGCTGCGCAACACCCTGTGGCTGGTCGTGGTCATGGTCAGCCTGCGGGTCGTGTTCGGTCTGGGGATCGGACTGCTGATCACGAAGATCAAGACCGGTGCGGGACTGTTCCGCACCGCCTTCTACCTGCCCTACCTGGCCCCGCCGGTGGCCGCGACGATGGCCTTCGCCTTCCTGCTCAACCCCGGCACGGGACCCGTCAACCACCTGCTGGGCAAGGCCGGACTGCCGACGCCCGGCTGGTTCAACGACCCGACGTGGTCCAAGCCGGCCCTCACGCTGCTGGCGCTGTGGGGCATCGGCGACCTCATGGTCATCTTCATGGCCGCGCTGCTCGACGTGCCCAAGGAGCAGTACGAGGCCGCCGAGCTGGACGGCGCCGGGCCCTGGGCGAGGTTCCGCTACGTCACGCTGCCGAACATCTCCCCCATCCTGATGTTCGCCGTCGTGACCGGCGTGATCCAGACGATGCAGTACTACACACAGCCCCTGGTCGCGGGGAAGGTCGCCAGCGGCGTCATCGGCGGCTCCGGCCAGCAGTTCGAGCCGGGCTACCCGGAGAAGTCCACGCTGACCCTGCCGCAACTGGTCTACAACCTCGGCTTCCAGCGCTTCGACACCGGCTCGGCCTGTGTGATCGCCCTCGTGCTCTTCGCGCTCGCCATGGCCTTCACCGCGCTCCTCATGCGCCGCCGCAGCGGCTTCCTGACGGCGGAGGACTGACGCCCATGACCACCCACGCCACCCTCGCCCCCTCCGCCACGGCGCCCGCCACCGGTCTCCCCTCCGGTGCGCGGCGCGCCGCGGCCCGCAAGGCGGCGCTGCACTGGATCGCGGTGCACGCCCTCGGCATCGCCGCCGCGCTCTTCTTCGTCCTGCCGTTCGTCTTCGTCTTCCTCACCGCGGTGATGAGCGACAGCCAGGCCCTCACCCGCGACCTGTGGCCGAGGACCTGGGAGTGGGGCAACTTCACCACCGTCTGGGACACCCCCGGGTTCCTCACCTGGTGGCGCAACACCCTGCTGTACGCGGGCCTCGGCACGGTGCTGACCGTCGTCTCCAGCACGCCGGTCGCCTACGCGCTGGCCAAGTTCCGCTTCCGCGGCCGCAACCTGTCGATGATGCTCGTGATCTCCACGATGATGCTGCCCCCGCAGGTCGTCATCGTGCCGATGTACCTGTTCTGGGCGAAGCAGCTGCACATGTCGGGCACGCTGTGGCCGCTGATCATCCCGATGGCCTTCGGCGACGCCTTCAGCATCTTCCTGCTGCGGCAGTTCCTGCTGACCATCCCCAAGGAGTACACGGACGCGGCCCGGGTCGACGGCTGCGGCGAACTGCGCACGATGCTGCGTGTCGTGCTGCCGATGGCGAAGCCGGCCATCGCGGCGGTGGCGCTGTTCCAGTTCTTCTACTGCTGGAACGACTACTTCGGCCCGCAGATCTACGCGAGCGAGAACCCGGCGGCCTGGACCCTCAGCTACGGCCTGGAGTCCTTCAAGGGCGCCCACCACACCAACTGGAATTTGACGATGGCCGCGACGGTGCTGGTCATGGCACCCGTGATCGTCGTCTTCTTCTTCGCGCAAAAGGCCTTCATCGAAGGCGTGACGTTGACGGGAGTCAAGGGATGAAGCTGGCGGTCGTGGGCGGCGGGTC
The DNA here is from genome assembly GCF_900188405.1 of Actinacidiphila glaucinigra. Lineage (GTDB taxonomy): Bacteria > Actinomycetota > Actinomycetes > Streptomycetales > Streptomycetaceae > Actinacidiphila > Actinacidiphila glaucinigra. The sequence goes on from NZ_FZOF01000019.1 coordinate 149,012, forward strand.
CACGTACACCCCGGAACTCATCGACGGTTTCGCACGGTTGCGGGAGACGCTGCCGATCGAGGAGCTGGTCCTGGTGGACCCGGCCGAGGACCGGCTGCGGCTGGTCGGCGGGCTCGCCCGGCGGATCTTCGCCCGGCAAGGCCACCCCGGCACCGTGACCACCACCTCCGACCTGGACGCGGGCGTGGCCGGCGCGGACGCCGTACTGCTGCAGCTGCGCGTCGGCGGCCAGGCCGCCCGGGCGCAGGACGAGGCCTGGCCGCTGGAGTGCGGCTGCGTCGGCCAGGAGACCACCGGCGCGGGCGGCCTCGCCAAGGCGCTGCGCACGGTGCCGGTGGTTCTGGACATCGCCGAGCGGGTCCGCCGGGCCGCCCCGGATGCCTGGATCATCGACTTCACCAACCCGGTCGGCATCGTGACGCGCGCCCTGCTGCAGGCCGGCCACAGGGCCGTCGGGCTGTGCAACGTCGCCATCGGCTTCCAGCGCAGGTTCGCCGGGCTGCTCGGCGTGACGCCCGAGCAGGTCCACCTGGACCACGTCGGCCTCAACCACCTCACCTGGGAACGCGGAGTCCGGATCGGCGGCCCCGAGGGCGAGGACGTCCTGCCGAAACTGCTCGCCGAGCACGCCGACGGCATCGCCGGCGACCTCCACCTGCCCCGCGCGGTGCTGGACCGGCTGGGCGTGGTGCCCTCGTACTACCTGCGCTACTACTACGCCCACGACGAGGTCGTACGGGAGATGCGGACCAAGCCCTCCCGGGCCGCAGAGGTGGCCGCCATCGAGGCGGAACTGCTGGAGATGTACGGGGACGAGACCCTCGACGAGAAGCCGGAGCTGCTCTCCCGGCGCGGCGGGGCCTACTACTCCGAGGCCGCCGTGGCACTCGCCTCCTCCCTCCTGCGGGACACCGGCGACGTCCAGGTCGTCAACACACTCAACAACGGCACCCTCCCCTTCCTCCCCGACGACGCCGTCATCGAGGTCCCGGCCACCGTGGACGCGAACGGGACGCACCCGCTGCCCGTCCCGCCCCTGGACCCGCTGTTCGGCGGTCTGGTCGCGAACGTCACCGCCTACGAGGACCTGGCGCTGACCGCCGCCGTGCACGGCGGCCGCGACCGGGTGTTCAAGGCCCTGCTGTCGCACCCCCTCGTCGGCCAGTACGAGTACGCCGAGGCCCTGACCGACCGTCTGATCGCGCACAACCGGGAGCACCTCGCGTGGGCCTGAACCCTCTCGTCGCCGACGGCGTGCTCGCCGTCGACGCCGGCAACAGCAAGACCGACGTGGCCCTCGTCGCCGCCGACGGGACGGTGCTCGGCACCGCCCGCGGCGGCGGGTTCCAGCCGCAGATCGTCGGCACCGAGGCGGCGGTCGAGGTGATCGCGCGCATCGTGGAGCGGGCCGCGGACGCCGCCGGCCTGTCCCCGCGGCCCGGCGAGCCGCTGGTGCGGCACGTCTCCGCGTGCCTGGCCAACGCCGACCTGCCCGTCGAGGAGCAGCAGCTCGAACTCGCGGTCCACGCCCGCGGCTGGGGCGAGGGCACCCGCGTCGCCAACGACACCTTCGCCCTGCTGCGCGCGGGCGTCGACGGGCCGCGCGGGGTCGCCGTGGTGTGCGGGGCCGGCATCAACTGCGCGGGCATGCTCCCGGACGGCCGTACGGCCCGCTTCCCGGCCATCGGCCACCTCTCCGGCGACTGGGGCGGCGGGGCGGGGCTTGCCGACGAGGCCCTGTGGTGGGCGGCGCGCGCCGAGGACGGCCGCGGCGGCGCCACCGCGCTCGCCGCCGCGCTCCCCGCGCACTTCGGGCTGACCTCGATGTACGCGCTGATCGAGGCGGTGCACCTGGGCCGTATCGCGGTCTCCCGCAAGCACGAGCTGACGCCGGTCCTCTTCGCTACCGCACAGGACGGCGACCCGGTCGCCCGGGCGATCGTGGAGCGGCAGGCCGAGGAGATCGTGGTCATGGCCACGGTCGCGCTGCGCCGGCTCGGCCTCCTCGACGAGGAGGCCGACGTCGTCCTCGGAGGCGGTGTGCTGGCCGCCCGTCACCCCCTGTTGATGGACTCCGTGACCGCCCTGCTGGCCGCTGCGGCGCCGAAGGCCGTCCCCAAGGTGGTCACCTCCCCGCCGGTGCTGGGCGCCGCCCTGCTGGGCCTGGACCGCACCGGAGCGGCGGCCGAGGCGCACGCGCGGCTGCGGGCGCACTACGAATCGGTGGGCTCCGTGTCGTGACCGGCGCGCACGCCGGGGGAACCGAACACACTCCCCCGTGCGTGGTGAGCTGCGAGCGGGCGGCGCGCGGGGGGACCCCACGGGCGGCAGACGGGCGGTGTCGGACGGCAAGATCCACGCAATCCCTGGGTGGATGCCGGTGACGACGGCCATACTGCTGGTCATGGGCTCGTCGCGCGTACGCGCGGGCGAACGGGTCGGGGGGAGGGCCGGCAGGTGACACGGACGCCGATGGAGACGGAGTCGCCGACCGTGCGGGGGGACACCCCCGCACCCGGCGGCAGGCGACCACGGGCGTGGGTGGAGCAACCACGCGCGTGGCGCGCCGCGGCCACCACGGAACCGGGCAGGCTGCGCATCGTGGGCGCGCTGCTGGCCCTGCTCGTCGTCGCGTTCGGCGCGGTGACGGCCTGGCAGATCACCGAGCGCTCGGCCGCGGCCGACGACGTGATCCACCACAGCGGGCCGCTGAGCGCCCGCGCCGCGGACATCTACCGCTCGCTCGCCGACGCGGACGCCACCGCCGCCGGCGGCTTCCTCGCCGGCGGCGACGACCCCGAGCAGGACCGCGAGCGGTACGCCCGGGACATCGAGATCGCCTCGCGGAACATCGCCGAAGCGGCGGCCAGTTCCGAGGACTCCGCCCAGGCGCGGGCCCGCCTGGAGCGGCTGAACCAGCGGCTGTCGGTCTACACCGGCCTGGTCGAGCGGGCCCGCGCCAACAACCGCCAGGGCTTCCCCGTCGGCGGGGCGTACCTGCGGCGCGCCAACAGGATGATGAACGAGGAGATCCTCCCGGACGCCAAGCAGTTGTGGACGATCGAGACCGCGCGGCTGGGTGAGGACTACGAGGACGCCAAGGCCCTGCCGCTGGCCGCCTGGGCGCTCGGCGCCGTCGGGCTCGGCGCGCTGGTGTGGGCGCAGCGGCGCTCGTACCGGCGCACCCACCGGGTGTTCAACCCGGGCATGGTGGCCGGCACGGTGGCCACCGCCGTGGTGCTGCTGTGGCTGGTCGCCGGGCACGGCGTCGCCCGCGCGAAGCTCGACGAATCGTACGCGCACGGGGCGCAGTCGCTGCAGGTCCTCAACGAGGCCCGGATCCAGACCCTGCAGGCCCGGGGCAACGAGAATCTGACGCTCGTGGCCCGCGGCGGCGGGGACGCCTACAGCGCTGCCTACGACAAGCAACTGCAGGGCCTGGCGGGCACGGACGCCGACGGGAGGACGGGCCTGCTGGCGCAGGCACTCGACCTCGCCGACGACGACCGGGGCCGCAAGAGCATCACCTCGGCGATGGAGGCCGCGAAAGCCTGGTGGGGACTGCACGGCGAGGCCCGCACGAAGGACGACGAGGGCAACTACCTGGACGCCGTGGCCCAGACGATCGGCGGCACGTACGAGGACGGCAAGCGGCCCGAGCAGTACACCGGCTTCTGCTTCGACCAGGTCGACACCAACCTCGAACGTGCCGTCGCCCATGAGCAGCAGGAGTTCGAACGGGCCGCCGCCGACGGGCGCGGCGCGCTGGGCGGGCTGGTGCCGGGGGCCGCGGCTCTGGCGGTGCTCGGCGCCGCGGGCGCGGTGCTCGGCATCGGGCGCCGGCTGTCGGAGTACCGGTGAGCGGGGGGAGGCCGCTGATGGGACGCGAGGAGCGTGGGTGGCGCGTGCGGGGCTGGGCGACCGTGGTCTCGGCGGCGGCGCTGGTCGCGGCCGCGGCGGCCGGCGCCGTGCTGCCGCTGCAGGACGGCAGGGACGGTGACGGCGGGCCGCGGGCCGGGACGACGGCCACGGGGGCACCCGCCGCCGCGCCGGGGAAGGCGTCGGCGGACGACGACTGCGGCGGGCACCCGGAGGCGAGCCTGCGGCCGTCCTCCGCGAGCGGTCCGGCGGTCGAACGGATCAGGAAGCGCGGCAAACTCGTCATCGGTGTCGACCAGAACGGCTACCGCTGGAGCTACCGCGACCCGGTCTCCCGGAAGATCGTCGGCTTCGACATCGACCTGGCCAAGGCCATCGCCAAGGACATCCTCGGCAGCGAGGACGCCATCCTCTACAAGACGGTGCCGACCGCCAAGCGCTTCGACGCCGTCAACAACCGCGACGTGGACCTGCTGGTGCGCACCGTGAGCATCACCTGCGAACGGATCAAGGAGAAGCACATCGCCTTCTCCACCGCCTACTTCAAGGCGGGTCAGCAACTGCTGGTCCCCCGTCAGGGTTCGGCGGTCAAGGGGTTCGACGCCTCCGTGAAGGGGAAACGGATCTGCGTCGCCGAGGGGAGCACCGCTCAGGCCGAGCTGGACAAGGAGAAGGATCGGCTGCGGCCCCGCGTCCTCCTCGTGGCGAACCAGCTGGACTGCCTGGTGATGCTGCAACTCGGCGAGGCCGACGCCGTCTTCACCGACAACGCGCTCGCCGCCGGCCAGGCCGCCCAGGACCCGGCGGTGCGGCTGGTGGGCAGGCCGGTCACCACCGAGTACTACGGCGTGGCGATGAACGAGCAGGACACCGACCTGGTGCGCCGGGTCAACAAGGTGCTGGAGGACTACCGCAGCGGTGGCCCGGACAGCCATTGGATGCAGGCGTACCGTACCTGGCTGGAGGCGGACCTTCCCGGCATCGAGGGGCCGCCGGAACCGCTCTACAAGGACTGACGGGCAGCACGGGGACCGGCGGGAGAGAAGGAAGGTGCGATGGCGGTCGCGGGACCATCCGGACCGGCGATGAGCCGTGAGGACGTCGACCGTGCCCTGGCACGGCTCGGTGACGAGCGGGACGCGATCGAGGCGTCCCTGCTGGCGCTGCAGGACCACTCCGGCCGCAGGCTGCTGGAGGGCGCGGCGCTCAGCGGTGCCACCAAGGAGCGCTGGGCGGCGGCCGAGCAGGCGATCGCCCTGCTGTGGGCGCACTTCGACACCTACACCGAGGCCCTGACCACCGCCCGGGGGCTGCGCGGCCGCCGCCGCTGGCCCACCCAGAGCGAACTGCGGGAGCTGACCGAGCTGTTGCGCGGCTCCGGCGTCACCGTCTCCGGCGGCGCCGTGCCGGAGGCGGCGCGGGGCCTGACGGGTCCGGCCCGGCTGAGCGAGCGGATCAGCCTGGAGCAGCTGCTGGCGCGGATGAACGAGTGGTACGCGCGGGTGATGGACGTGGTGTCCGCCGCCGACGCGGTGTGGTCGGCGCTGCCCGCCCGTATCGACCTGCTGGTCGCGGAGGCGCAGCGGGTCCGTTCGCTCGCCGAGTCCGTCGGCGTGCGTCCCGGCACCCATCCGTCGGGCGACGACCTCGCGGGGATGCTGGACTCGCTGGCGGCGCTGCGCGCCGAGGTGGTCTGCGACCCGCTCGCCTTCTGGTCTGGCGGCCGGCCCGACACGGGGCGCTACGACCGGGCCGGGCGGACCCTGGAGGACATACGGCGCGAGGTCGAGGCCGTGCTGCACGTCCGCGACGACGCCGACCACCGGCTGATGCGGCTGCGGGACGTCCTGTCGCGCGCCGACCGCACCCTCACCGAGGCGCGCAGCGCCCGGGTGGAGGTGCTGGCCAAGATCGCGGCCTCGGAGGTGCCCGCGGTCAGCGGGGCGCCGGTCGCACTGCACGAACAGCTCTCCGCGGCGGTCGACTTCCGCAGGACCGGCCAGTGGCACCGGCTCTCACCGCTGCTGGACGGTCTCGAACAGCGCGCCGACGAGGAACTGCTGCGCGCCCGCGAGTCGCTGACCGCGGTCACCGCGCCGCTGGCCGTCCGCGCCGAACTGCGCGGCCGGCTGGACGCCTACCGGGCGAAGGTGGCGCGGCACGGCATGGCCGAGGACCCGCTCCTGATGGAGCGGTACGACCACGCGCGGCGTCTGCTGTGGAGCGCGCCGTGCGACCTGCGCGCCGCGGAGAACGCGGTGCTGCGCTATCAGCGGGCGGTCGCCGAATTGCTGGTGCCGGGGCAGGCGGAACCTGCCGACCACAGGGGGGATGCACGATGAACTGCCAGCGTCCGGGGTGCGACGGGACGATCGAGGACGTCGGCGGGGGTGAGCTGTTCTGCGACACCTGCGGCCTGGCGCCGCTCGGCGCCGCGGCGGGGACGGCCGCCGGCCGGGGCGCCGGAGGCTCGTCGCAGCCGTCACCGACCTCACAGCCGTCACATGCCACCGGGACCGGCCCGGGCTCCGCCGCCTCCTCGCGCTCCTCGCGGACCTCGGGCACGTCCCGCTCCTCGCGCCGCTCGGTGTCCGGGCGGCTGTCCCGCTCGCTCAGCGGCGGCACGAGCACCGCCTCCGTCTCCGTGCGCAGTTCGCGCTCCGGCTCCAGCGGCCCGACCCGCGGCAAGCTGGGCGCCGGCCTGGTGAACGTACCGCCCATCCCCCGGCCCGACCCGGCCGCCGCCGTGCTGCAGGACCCGCAGGTACCCGAGCGGAAGCGGTTCTGCAGCAGGGGCGACTGCGGCGCGCCGGTCGGGCGCAGCCGCGGCGACCACCCCGGGCGCACCGAGGGCTTCTGCACCAAGTGCGGCCACCCGTACTCGTTCACCCCCAAGCTGCGGGCGGGCGACGTGGTGCACGGGCAGTACGAGGTGGTGGGCTGCCTGGCGCACGGCGGCCTGGGCTGGATCTACCTGGCCGTGGACCGGGCGGTCAGCGACCGCTGGGTGGTGCTCAAGGGCCTGCTCGACACCGGCGACGAGGACGCGCTGGCCGCGGCGGTCTCCGAGCGCCGCTTCCTCGCCGAGATCGAGCACCCCAACATCGTGCGGATCTACAACTTCGTCGAGCACCTCGACCCGCGGGGCGGCACCCTCGACGGCTACATCGTCATGGAGTACGTCGGCGGGAAGTCCCTCAAGGAGATCGCCAACGAGCGCCGGGGCCCCGACGGCAGACGCGAGCCGCTCCCCGTCGACCAGGCCATCGCCTACGCCATCGAGGCCCTGGACGCCCTCGGCCACCTGCACAGCCGCAACCTGCTCTACTGCGACTTCAAGGTCGACAACGCCATTCAGACCGAGGACCGGCTGGAACTCATCGACATGGGCGCCGTCCGCAGGACGGACGACCAGGACAGCCCGATCTACGGGACGGTCGGCTACCAGGCGCCCGAGGTGCCCGAGGTCGGCCCGTCCGTCGCCTCGGACCTGTACACGGTGGCGCGGACGCTGGCCGTGCTCACCTTCGACTTCCAGGGCTACACGAACGTGTTCGTGGACAGCCTGCCGGACCCGGACGGCATCGAGGTCTTCTCCCGCTACGAGTCCTTCTACCGGCTGCTGGTGCGGGCCACCGACCCCGACCCGGGCCGGCGCTTCGCCTCCGCGGAGGAGATGAGCGAGCAACTGCTGGGCGTGCTGCGCGAGGTCGTGGCGCTCGGCTCCGGCAAGCCGCGGCCCGCGCTGTCCACCCTGTTCGGCCCGGAACTGCGGGTGGCCGACACCGAGTTGCTGGCGCCCGCCCAGGACGCCTCGGCCCTGGGCGACCGCGGCGCGAACGGCGGGCGCAGGGGCGCCGCGCCGGTCCTGCCCGCCGCGCGCCCGGCCGGGCCCGTCCTGCCCCCGTCGTCGCCTGCGGTGCCCGGCCCCGGCGGGTACGGCTCCGCCGTGCCGGGCCCGCCGTTCACTGTCCCCGCCCAGCGGACCGGCCCGGCGCTCCCGGCGGCCGGGCCGGCCGTCTCGTCGCTCGACGTGAGGACGGCGGCGCTCTCGCTGCCCGTGCCGCACGTCGACCCCGCCGACCCCAACGCCGGTTTCCTGGCCGGTCTCGCGGCCGCCGCCCCGTCGGAGCTGGTGGCCGCCCTCCAGGCGGCGCCGGTGCAGTCCCCCGAACTGAGGCTGCGCAGGGTGCGCGCCCGGCTCGACAGTGACGACGCGCCCGCGGCCGTCGAGGAGCTGCGGAGAGTGCAGGAGGAGCATCCCGACGACTGGCGCGTGGTGTGGCACCGCGGCCTGACCGCGCTCGTCACCCGCGACGACGGCACCGCCGCGCTGTCGTTCGACGCGGTCTACGACGCCTTCCCCGGCGAACCCGCCCCCAAGCTGGCGCTGGGCGTCTGCGCCGAGGTCCTGGGCCAGCTGGACAACGCCGCCGAGTACTACCGGCTCGTGTGGACCACCGACCAGAGCTTTGTGAGCGCGGCCTTCGGCCTGGCCCGCGTGCTGCTCGCCGCGGGCGACCGCGCGGGGTCGGTGGCCGCCCTGGAGTCGGTCCCCGAGTCCTCGATCCACTACACGGCCGCGCGGGTGGCGGCCGTTCGCGCCCGGCTGCGCGGACGCGCCCCGCAGGAACCCCTCCTGGACGACCTGCGGGCCGCGGCCCGGCAGGTCGAGGACCTGCAGCGGCTGGGCCTGGACACGCGGCTGCGCGAGCAGCTCTCCACCGAGGTGCTGGGCAGCGCGCTGGACTGGGTGCTGGCCGGGCAGCAGGGCGCGGCGGGAGTCCCGTCCGTCCCGTCCGCGGAATCCGCCACGCCCGGGCTCCTGGGCCGGGACCTGGACGAACGGGGGCTGCGCTTCGGCCTGGAACACTCGTACCGGGTACTGGCCCGGCTCGCCGACCAGGGCCGCACAAGGATCGAACTGGTGGAGCGCGCCAACCGCCTCCGCCCCCGGACGTGGGTGTAACCGCCATGCCGCACGAGACCGTTTGCCCGGAGTGCAGCGAGCCTCTGGAACCCGACGACAAGTTCTGCGGCGTCTGCGGCGCCGACCTGTCCGCGCCCCGGCAACCGGACGCGTACGAACTGGCGCCGCCCGACCCCGCCGCCGTACCCGAACCGCCGGGCGGTGAGCCGGAGTCGTACGAGCTGGCCCCGCCGGGCAGGGACACCGACACCCTCCCCTTCGGCCTGGGCACCGCCGACCTGCCCCGGGCGCGGATCACCGATCCCCGGCTGGACCCGTCCGCGGGCGGGCCCTCGGCGTCCTCGCCCCGGTGCGTCGCCTGCGGGATGGGCGACGTCGACCCGGACGGCTACTGCGAGCACTGCGGGCACGCGCAGCCCCGGCCCCGCGACCACCAGGAGCAGGAGCTCGACGGCGTGGCCGCCGTGACCGACCGGGGCCTGCGGCACCACCGCAACGAGGACGCCTTCGCGCTGGCCACGACCGCGCTGCCCGACGGCACGCCCGCCGTCGTCGCCGTGGTGTGCGACGGGGTGTCCTCGGCGTACCGTCCCGACGACGCCTCGGAGGCGGCGGCGGGGACCGCGAGCGGCTCCCTCGCGCGCTCCCTGGCCCGCGGCGCCCGCCCCGAGGAGGCGATGCGCGACGCTCTGCTCGTGGCCGCCCAGGCGGTGACGGACCTGGCGGCCGAGACCCCCGAGGAGGAGGCCCGGCGCCACCACAACGCGCCCGCGTGCACCTGCGTCAGCGCGATCACCTCCGGCAAGACCTTCACCGTGGGCTGGATCGGGGACAGCCGCGCCTACTGGATCCCCGACGACCGCTCCGCGCCCGCCTCCCGGCTGACCGAGGACGACTCGTGGGCCGAACGCATGGTGTCGATGGGCCTGATGACGCAGGCCGAGGCGTACGCGGACGAGCGGGCCCACGCCATCACCGGCTGGCTCGGCGCGGACGCCGTGGAACTGGACCCGCACACCGCTTCCTTCGAACCGGACGAACCGGGTGTAGTGGTGGTGTGCACCGACGGACTGTGGAACTACGCGGAGTCGGCCGCGGAGCTTGCCTCCGTGGTGCCCGAGGACGCCCGCACCCGGCCGCTGCACTGCGCCCGCACCCTGGTCGGGGTCGCCATCGACGGCGGCGGCCACGACAACATCACCGTCGCCGTGCTGCCGTTCCCGGCCGCGTGACCTCTCCCTGATGCTCTCTTCCGAAGGTTGCACAAGCGCAAGGAGCGCACCCGATGGCCAACTTCTCGAAGTCGAACGTGCCGCAGTTCTCCGTCGACATCTACCAGAACGAGTTCCTGCCGGAGGGCGGGCGCGAGGTCAACGCGATCGTCACCGTGACCTCCACCGGCGGCGGCACCACCGGCGGGCTGCCGCTGGCCACCCACGGGCCCGGCGACGTGCCGGGCTCCCCGGCGGGCGCGCCCGGGGCCGCCGTGGTGATCATGGTGGACTGCTCGGGCTCCATGGACTACCCGCCGACCAAGATGCGCAGCGCCCGCGAGGCGACCGCCGCCGCCATCGACACCATCCGCGACGGCGTGGCCTTCGCCGTGGTCGCCGGCACCCACCAGGCCAAGGAGGTCTACCCGGCGAACGGCGGGCTCGCCGTCGCCGACCCGGCCACCCGGCACCAGGCCAAGGAGGCGCTGCGCAGGCTCGGTTCGGGCGGCGGCACCGCGATCGGCTCCTGGCTGCGGCTGGCCAACCGGCTGCTGTCCACGGCCGAGGTGTCCATACGGCACGGCATCCTGCTCACCGACGGCCGCAACGAGCACGAGAAGCCGGAGCAGTTGCGTGCCGCGCTGGAGTCCTGCGCGGGCCGCTTCACCTGCGACGCGCGCGGCGTCGGCACCGACTGGGAGGTCAAGGAGCTGACCGGGATCGCCTCCGCGCTGCTCGGCACGGTGGACATCGTCGCCGACCCCTCGGGCCTGGAGGCGGACTTCCGGCGGATGATGGAGACCGCGATGGGCAAGGAGGTCGCCGACGTGGCCCTGCGCGTGTGGACCCCGCAGGGCGCGGAGATCCAGTACGTCAAGCAGGTCGCGCCGACCGTCGAGGACCTCACCGCCCGCCGCACCGAGGCCGGTCCGCGCGCCGGTGACTACCCGACGGGCTCCTGGGGCGACGAGTCGCGCGACTACCACGTCAACGTCGTCGTGCCGGCGGCCGGTGTCGGCCAGGAGATGCTCGCGGCCCGGATCTCCCTCGTCCTGCCGCAGCCGGACGGCACGCCGCGCGTCCTGGGCCAGGGGCTGGTGCGGGCGCTGTGGACGGACGACATGGCGGCCTCGACGCGGATCAACCCGCAGGTCGCCCACTACACCGGGCAGGCGGAACTGGCCCAGGTCATCCAGCAGGGCCTGGAGGCCCGCAAGCAGGGCGACCTCGACTCCGCGACCGCCAAGCTCGGCCGGGCGGTTCAGCTGGCCAGCGCCTCCGGCAACGACGACACCGCCAAGCTGCTGGCCAAGGTCGTGGACGTGGTGGACGCGGTGACGGGTACTGTGCGGCTGAAGGCCCGGGTGGCCGACGCCGACGAGATGACCCTCGAGACACGTTCGACGAAGACCGTCCGTGTGAAGAAATAGAGCAGCGGGACACAGCGGGGCAGAGGGGGAGAGAGCGACATGTCGACTTGCCCGAACGGTCACCAGTCCGCGACGGACGACTGGTGCGAGGTGTGCGGAATGCGCATGTCCGCGCCACCGTCCCCCTCCGTCCCCGCCTCGCCGCCGCCACCGTCCACGTACGCGGCGCCGGGTCCGCCACCGCCCCCGCCGCCCTACTCCGGCGGCTACTCCTCCGGCTACACGCCCGGTTACGAGCCCGCCTACGACCCGGCGTACGACCCCGGGTACGGCCGCGGCCAGGGCGGCTTCGGCTACGACCCGGACGCCACCGCGGCGGCCGAGCCCTGCCCCAACTGCGGTACCCCGCGCGAGGGCTACGCCCAGTTCTGCGAGGAGTGCCGCTACGACTTCGTCACCCAGGCCGGGACGACCTTCGTCCCGTCGGCGCCGCCCTCCTCCCCCGGCTACCCGCCGGACGGGCCGCCGTACGAGCGCTACGAGTCGCAGTTGTCCCGCCCGTCGCAGATCAACCGCCCGGCGGAGCCGCTGGCCCCGGAGTCGGTGACCTCCGGCTCGGGCGACTTCCTGCTCACACCGCCGAGCCTGCCGGACCCCGGCGCCGGGCAGGCGGGCCCGCGCACCTGGACCGCGGTGATCGCCGCCGACCGGGAGTACTTCACCGGGATGATGGCCCGCAGCGGCCCGGAGGCACGCGGGCTGTACTTCCCCTCGTACTCCCCCGAGCAGCGGATGCCGCTGGCGGGCCCGCAGGTCACCGTCGGCCGCCGCCGGCACAGCACGGGCGTGGCCCCGGACATCGACCTGTCCCGGGCGCCCGAGGACCCGGGGGTCTCCCACAAGCACGCCGTGCTGGTGGAACAGCCCGACGGCAGCTGGTCGGTGGTGGACCAGGGCTCGACCAACGGCACCACGGTCAACGGCGGCGAGGACCCCATCGACCCCTTCGTGCCCGTCCCGCTCACGGACGGCGACCGCGTCCACGTCGGCGCCTGGACGACGATCACGATCGTCCGCGACTGACCCCGTCCGTTCCCGGCACGGGCCGCAGCTCCCAGCGGTGCGGCCCGTCCGGGCGGTCCAGCCAGGTCCACTGGCGGCCGTCCGCCACGCTCATGCCGAAGCGGTCCCGGGCCGGCCGGCCCTCGTCGCACCACAGGCCGTACGCCTCCTCGACGCAGGCCCACAGGTCCCGCGGCCCGGAGAGCCGGACGGTGCCGTCCGGGGCGGCGTGCGCGACCGAGCCGTCGGCGGCGGTGACCGTGGGACCGCCGGCGGTCCAGTGGACCTCGGCGTCCCCGGCGTACAGGCCGAGCAGGAAGCGGAACAGCTCGTTCTCCAGGACCCGCGGCGGGGTGTCGCCGGCACGGCTGCGCCCGGCATCGGGGCCGGCGCCGGCGGCCTCCCGGCGCGGGGCCGCGCCGGCGCCCCGCAGCGAGACGAAGTACGCGGGGGTGTGCAGGAAGCGCCCCTCGGCCCGCTCCGGGCCCGTGACGCGCAGCGCGATCAGCCCGCCCGCGAAGGGCGCGAGGATCAGCCCGCCGGGCCGGCACTGCCGCGGCCACGCCCGCGGCACCGACGGCAGCTCGCAGGTGGCGACGATCCTGTCGTACGGCGCGCGCTCCGGGCAGCCCAGCGCCCCGTCCCCGGTGACCACGGTCACCGGACGCCCGGCCGCGGCCAGGTGCGCGCGTGCGGCCTCGGTGATCTCCGCGTCGAGGTCCACCGTGGTCACCGCCCCGGCGCCCAGGCCCTGCGCCAGCAGCGCGGCGTTGTACCCCGTCCCGGCGCCGATCTCCAGCACCCGCTGCCCGTCCTCCACCCGCAGCGCCTCCAGCATGGCGGCCATCAGCGAGGGCTGGCTGCTGGAGGAGACCGGCTCCCCGCCCCGGACCAGGGTGACCAGCGGCACATCGGCGTAGGCGCCGGACAGCCAGCGGGACCGGCCGCGCGGATCGGGGTCGTCGGCCGACAGCCGGGTGAACCCGCCGTCCGAGCGGGGCCGGTGGTAGACGGGCACGAACAGATGCCGCGGCACCTCCTCGAACGCCGCCCGCCACCGCGGGTCCGCCGGCCCGCCGGCCGCGGCGATCCGGCGCACCAGCCGGGCCCGCAGCGGCACCGCCGCCGCCGCGTACCGGTCGCCATCCGTCATACGACCACTCTGCGACGGTGACCCCCTCCGGACAACGCGGGCCGTCTGAGAGCATGGGGGGCGTGAACGAGATCCCGCAGGGCACCCTGGAGCAGCAGACGTTCTTCGAGGCGGTCGGCGGCGAGCCGACCTTCCGGCGGCTCGTCCGCCGCTTCTACGAGGGCGTCGCCGAGGACCCGATCCTGCGCCCCATGTACCCCGAGGAGGACCTCGGCCCCGCGGAGGACCGGCTGCGGCTGTTCCTCATGCAGTACTGGGGCGGCCCCCGCACGTACAGCGAGAACCGCGGCCACCCCCGGCTGCGGATGCGCCACGCGCCCTTCCGCGTCGACCAGGCCGCGCACGACGCGTGGCTGCTGCACATGCGCGCGGCCATCGACGAGCTCGGTCTGGAGCCGGACCTCGAGCGGCAGCTGTGGGACTACCTGGTGTACGCGGCGGCGTCGATGGTGAACACCGCGGGCTGATCCCGCCCCCGGATGTGCCCGGATGTGTCACTGTCCGGGACTGCGCCCGCACGGACCGTTTTCCCCTGACCGTTCTGGTGTGCCCTCGACGGGCGATCGGGGGGCGGGCGACGACCGGCGCGGCGCTCGGCGACCGCGTCCCTGGTCCCGCCGGGCTCGAGCACGGCCCGCGCGACGATCTGCTGTCGAGGGGCTGCCCTGATCATGCTCATCGCGGCGGTCCTGCCGCGCCGGATCCGCAGCGACTGGCAGCCCGGGCGGCCCCTCGTCTTCTGCGCCGACGTCGCGCGGACGGGCGGCGGCGAGCCGCCGCGCCGTGCGCCGGAGCACCGCGATCCCATGCCCTCGCTGCTCGCCGCCCTCACCGGGCTCGCGACGGTCGTCGCGCCCTGACGGACCGGGGCTCGCGGACCGGGCCTAGCGGATCGGGCCTAGCGGATCGGGCTGACCGACAGCCCCGGCAGGCCGCGCCGTACGGCGACCGAGCCGTACGGCGTGCGCAGCCGCAGCCACGGGCCCGCGGCGAGCAGCAGCACCGCGGGCTGCTCGGCGGCGCGCGGTGCGGGGACGGCCGTGCGCACCGGGCGGAGGAAGCCCAGCGCGTGGGCGGCGTGCACCACCCGCAGCGGCAGACCGGTGGCGCCGAGCCGCCGGGACCAGATGTCGTCGGCGATGGCGTCCAGCTCCGCGCGGGTGCGGCTCTCGGGCCGCAGCGCCTCGCTGCGGTCGCGGAACTCGGTCACCGCGGCAGCGGCCACGGCGCGTACGTCCTCCGCGGACGGCAGCCCCTGTACCTGCTCCCAGCCGCCGCGCGGCGGAAGCAGCCCGGCCCAGGCCGGACCGGTGACGGCCGGGGGCACGGCGACCGTGCCCGTCACGTCGTCGATGCCGTCGAGCAACTGCCCGGCGGAGACCGTCGAGTCCAGGTCGCCGGCGGCCCCGTCGAGCTCGGCGGTACGGACGGCCAGGACCCCGCCGCCGAAGGGCGGCTGCCCGAACACGGCGAGCACCGTGCCCGAGGCGCGCAGCCGGACGACGGCGGCCTTGTCCCAGCGGAGCAGCCGGACCAGGAAGGCGGCGAAACCGTCCGCCTCCCTGGCGTCGACGAGGCGCAGGGGTGCCGTCATGCGGCGACTGCCTCCTTGCCGGCGGCGCCGGAGCCGCTCGCGCTGTCGTCGAAGTACTCCTCGAGGAAGGACCGCTCCTCCGCCGTGATCCGGCGCGGCCGGCCCTTCTCGAGGTTGTACGGCACCACGACCGTGGAGGCGCGCACATAGACCGCCTCCGCGTCCTTGACCTCGTACGCGACGGTCAGGGAGGCGGCGGTCAGCTTGGTCACCCACGTCTCGACGGTCACCGGCTCGTGCCGGTGCACCAGCGGGCGCAGATAGTCGATCTCGTGGCGGGCGACGACCGACCCGCCGGTGAACGACTCGCTGCCCTCCCCGGGCGCCAGCCGGAACATGAAGTCGATCCGGGCCTCCTCCAGGTAGCGGAGGAAGACCACGTTGTTGACGTGCCCGAAGGCGTCCATGTCCGACCAGCGCAGCGGGCAGCGGTAGATGTGACGCGCCATCTGCCGATCAGCCCCGGGTGAGCTTCTTGTAGGTGGCGCGGTGCGGCCGGGCCGCGTCGGCGCCGAGCCGCTCGATCTTGTTCTTCTCGTAGGACTCGAAGTTGCCCTCGAACCAGAACCACTTGGACTCGCCCTCGTAGGCGAGGATGTGGGTGGCCACCCGGTCCAGGAACCAGCGGTCGTGGGAGACGACCACGGCGCAGCCGGGGAAGTCCAGCAGCGCGTTCTCCAGCGAGGACAGGGTCTCGACGTCGAGGTCGTTCGTCGGCTCGTCGAGGAGCAGCAGGTTGCCGCCCTGCTTGAGGGTGAGCGCCAGGTTGAGGCGGTTGCGCTCACCGCCGGACAGGATGCCGGCTGGCTTCTGCTGGTCCGGGCCCTTGAAGCCGAAGGCGCTGACGTACGCGCGGGACGGCATCTCGACCTGGCCCACGTTGATGTAGTCCAGCTCGTCCGACACGACCGCCCAGAGGGTCTTCTTGGGGTCGATGTTGGCGCGGGTCTGGTCCACGTAGGAGATCTTGACCGTCTCGCCGACCTTGATCGACCCGGAGTCCGGGGCCTCCAGGCCCTGGATCATCTTGAAGAGCGTGGTCTTGCCGGCGCCGTTGGGGCCGATGACGCCCACGATGCCGTTGCGCGGCAGCGTGAAGGACAGGTCGTCGATGAGGACCTTGTCGCCGAACGCCTTGGAGAGGTTGTTCACCTCGACCACGATGCTGCCCAGACGCGGGCCCGGCGGGATCTGGATCTCCTCGAAGTCGAGCTTGCGCATCTTCTCGGCTTCGGCGGCCATCTCCTCGTAACGGGCGAGGCGGGCCTTGGACTTGGCCTGGCGGCCCTTGGCGTTGGAGCGGACCCACTCCAGCTCGTCCTTGAGCCGCTTGGCGCGCTTGGCGTCCTTCTGGCCCTCGACCTTGAGGCGGGACTGCTTGGTCTCCAGGTACGTGGAGTAGTTGCCCTGGTACGGGTAGGCGCGGCCGCGGTCGAGCTCGAGGATCCACTCGGCGACGTTGTCCAGGAAGTACCGGTCGTGGGTGATCGCCACGACGGTGCCCGCGTACTTGGCCAGGTGCTGCTCCAGCCACTGCACGGACTCGGCGTCCAGGTGGTTGGTGGGCTCGTCGAGGAGCAGCAGGTCGGGGGCCTCCAGCAGCAGCTTGCAGAGCGCGACGCGGCGCTTCTCGCCACCGGAGAGGTTGACCACGGGCCAGTCGCCGGGCGGGCAGCCGAGGGCGTCCATCGCCTGCTCCAGCTGGGCGTCCAGGTCCCAGGCGTTGGCGTGGTCCAGCTCCTCCTGCAGCTTGCCCATCTCGTCGAGCAGCGCGTCGGAGTAGTCGGTCGCCATCAGCTCGGCGATCTCGTTGAACCGGTCCAGCTTGGCCTTGACCGGGCCCACACCGTCCTGGACGTTCTCCAGCACGGTCTTGGACTCGTCCAGCGGGGGCTCCTGCAGCAGGATGCCGACCGAGTATCCAGGCGAGATGTACGCGTCGCCGTTGGACGGCTGCTCCAGACCCGCCATGATCTTGAGCACGGTGGACTTACCGGCACCGTTGGGTCCCACGACACCGATCTTCGCGCCGGGCAGGAAGTTCAGGGTGACGTCGTCGAGGATCACCTTGTCGCCGTGCGCCTTGCGCGTCTTGCGCATGGTGTAGATGAACTCAGCCAAGAGAAACCGTCCGGCATTCGATGTGTGGGCAGATACACCCCATCTTGCCAGCCGTCCACCCCCGGGCGGAAACGAGTACCCGGGCGACGTCCCTCACGCCCGCGACCTGGGCCCCACCGTCCGGCGCCCCGTCGTCACCGGCCGTCGCCGGTCCGTACGGGACGACCCCGGCTCGGCCCAGGGTCGGGCCGGGCCGTGATCGTGGCCGTGGCCGTGGCCGCACGGTCGGATCGTGAGCCCGCGGCGCGCGTCAGAAGTGACCCGCGTACAGCAGCTCGCCGTTCTCGGCGAAGACGCTGACCCGCCCGCGCCCGGTCTCGCTGTTGGTCCAGCTCGCGAACGCGTTGGCGATCAGCCTGCCGTTCTCGGACGTGGCCCGTGCGCCGTTGAGGTCCGTGGCGACGAACGCGCGGTCGGTGCCCTTCTCCCAGCCTCCGGAGATTGCCTTGATCGCATCGGCCAGCGCATAGATGGTGCCGTCATCGGCGCGCTCGCGGAGAAACGACCGCGCGGCCTTCCGCGATGCCTCGGGGTCGTCGTCGGGAGGCAGCGTGGAGACGGTGATGACCTCGTCGGGGGCGGGCCTGGACACCCAGGGGGCGTCGCACCCGGCCGTCACGGCTGATCCGGCCGCCACAACGACCAGGAGAGCAAGGTTGATTGCCGTTCTGCGCACGCGATCCTCCATGCAGGGGTGTCCTCTTGCCGTTGCCGTGCAGTTGACGCGTCGGTGACCGCGCAGACCCTACCGGGCAAGAGGCCAGGGCTTGTCGGCCTGGATCGATTGCCGCCGGGTCCCGCCGGCGACGGCGGGCGTGCCGGGGAACTGCGAAGGGGGCGGAGGTCTGTCGACCTCCGCCCCCTTCACTCAGGAGCGGCCTGCGGGGTCAGTTCACTCGGCGGAGGGGGCCGCCTTCTTCTTCCGGAGGAAGAAGACCGCGCCGCCACCGACGACGACCAGGGCGATCGCGATGCCGGCGATCACCGGGGTGGCGCTGCTCGACCCGGTCTCGGCGAGGTCGCCACCGGTGGTGGAGCCGATGTCACCCGTGCCCTCGGAGGAGCCGCCGGCCGTGGCCGGGCTGGGCGAGGAGGACGGGGTGCCGCCGCCGTTGCCGGCGGTCTGGCAGTCGAGAACGCCCTCGAAGGTCTTCTCGAAGCCCTCGGGGCCGGAGATGGTGACCTTGTAGTGCTGGTCCTCGGCCACCGGCACGGTGATGGTCTCGGACTTGCCGGCCTCGACCGTGTAGTCCTTGTCGGCCAGCTTGAAGGTGAACGGCTGGTCGCCCTCGTTGGCGGCCGTCACGTCCAGGCCGTTCTTGGCGCAGTTGACCTCGGCGGAGACCGCGGGGATCGGGCCCTTGGCGGCCCAGGTGCCGGTCGCGGTCGCGGAGACGGAGCTGTCGCTGGAGCCGGCGAGGATCTGGACCTGGGTGGTGCTGTCGACGCCCGTGAAAGCGCGGCCGACCGGCAGCTTGGTGTTGGCCGTGGCGGTCAGCGAGGTCGTGCCGTCGGGGGTGCCGGCCGCGACGTCGAAGTAGAGCTCGTCGCCGTCCTTGGCGGAGGTGACCGCGGTGCCGTTCTTGTCGGTGACCTTGACGCCGGAGGGGTTGCCGGGCGCGGGGCTCACCTGGACGGTGGCGGCGTTGGTGCCGACCTTGATCGGACCGAGCAGGTCACCGGCCTTGCCGGAGACCGCGGGCGGGTCGAGGGTCAGCGACGCCGCGGGCTCCTTGAGGTCCTTGGCGTTCCCCTCCAGCCAGTCCGCGAGCTGCTCGGCGACCGGGTTGACCGCGGTCACGTCGGCCTTGTCGGAGAAGCGCCAGATGGCCACCTGAGTACCGGCGGCGGCGAGCTCCGGAGTCAGCGCGCCGTCCTCGATCTCAGCCGTCTTCTGCAGGGCGGAGAGGTCGTCGACCTGGGGGTACGAGTTCTGCAGGATCCAGTTGATCTTCCCCGCATCGTCGTTGTCGTGCAGGCTCGACTGGTCCCAGGAGACTTCCTTGTACTTCGCCTCGGTCTGCGTGGGGTTCTTGATGTCGATGCAGTACGTCTGGATCGTGCCGCCGCCGTCGACGGACATCTCGAAGAGGCCGGCGCTGACGTGCTCCTCCGCCTTGCCCTCCTCCTTGATGACGGCCTTGTCGGCGGTCTTCAGGCCGCCGAGCGTCGCCGTCGCACCGGGCGCGGTGGGGGTCGCGTCGTCCGCGATGGCGGACCCGGCAACGGCTATGGAACCCGCCGCGAGGAGGCCGGAGGCCACCATCGCAACGGAAAGACGGGCAGCTCCCCGCCTCCGTACAGTGAACATGAATTTCCCCTCCGGGCGAGGCTGGTCGTGGGGGCACGCCTCGCCGTCAGCTGTGGATCCCCGCGGAAAGCCGGGGTACCGCTGAATCCTAGGAACCAACCGCACCAAAGCCACCGGGATTCACGGCCGCCCGAGAATTCGAATCGCAATCGTTACCCGTGCGTAGGCATGAACGTGAAATTGTCGATAAATCATCGACGTTTTACCGCAGGGCGAATGCGCAGCTGTCCGGCTTATCCGGACAGTGCGGCCAGTGGATCACCGGCCGGCGACTCCCCGGCGCCGGCCGCGGAATTCGGAACCATGAGTTCCGGCCGGGCCGCGGACAGCCGCCGGAACGCCGAGGTGCCCCGCGTCAGATCGTGGCCGCAGGCGATCGCGTCGACGTCGGCCGAGATCCAGCGCTGACCGTCGCGCTCCTCCTCACGCACCCTCAGGCGGCCCTGGACGAGCAGCGGTTCGCCGACCCCGACCGAGGCCACCACGTTCTCCCCCAGCTGCCGCCAGGCCCACACCGTGTAGAAGCTGGTGTGCCCGTCCGACCAGCCGCCGCGCTCCCGGTCCCAGCGGCGCGCTGTCGTGGCCAGGCGGAACCTGGCGACCGGGACGCCCGTGGGCGTCTTGCGGAATTCCGGCCTGGTGGCGACATTCCCCACGACGGTGACCAGTGTCTCGTTCATTGCCGATGCTCCCCCGTTGCCGTCGCCGGCCGGCGACCCCCTGCCGCCGGCCCCGCGATGGCTCCATGGTGCGCCCGCCGCGCCCCCCGTGGAGGAATCGGATTCAACCTGTGGATTACTGGCCCGCTGTGGACAACTCCGTCATCCGGAAGTGGTTTCCGGTGAGCACCCCGTACTGCTCCCGCACTTCCCGGTAGCGCAGCAATTCCGCCGCCAGCGGTTCCAGCACCCGCGCCCGCCCGCAGTCGGCCGCCGCGTCGGCCATCCGCCGCTCCGCGGCCTGACCGTGCCGCCGGGCCGGGCCCCGGGCCGCGAACCGGCTCACCCGGGTGAGCACCGGACCGCCCAGAGCGCCCACGGCCAGCAGCACGGGCGGCAGCCACCACGGCAGCCGCAGCGCGCCCGCCGCCGTCACGGTCCCGGAAACCAGCGCCGCCGTCGCGAGCAGCGCCAGCAGCCACTGCGCCGTGCCGACCGCCGACCACCACCGGGGACGCAGCGGCTCGTCGGGCGCCGCCCGCTCCACCGCCGTGTCCAGCGCCTCCGGGAGCGTGCGCCCACCGCGGCGCGCCGCTTCCCGTACCGCCTGCGCCCATGGAGCGGGCAGCCCTGCCACGGCCTCCGCCGCGACCGACCGCACCGCCTCGTCGACCGACGCGCGGGACGCCGACAGCGCCGGGCGGCGGCCGTCGAAGGCGTCGTCGCCCGACCCGCCGCCGCGGACCCGGCGCAGTTGCCGCCACGGGGTGCCGCACGCCTCGTCGGCGGCCCTGGCCCACGCGCGCTCCGCCGCCCGGCCCGCCGCCGCGGCGCCGACGGCATGCGCGAGGCTCGCCGTGAAGTCCTCGCGGGCCCGGTCGGTGAGCCCCGTCACCCCCTCCGCGACGTACAGCGGGCGCAGCCGCTCGGCGAGCCCGTCCACGTCCGCGGACAGCCGCCGGCTCGCGGCGGCGCGCTCGGACACGACCTGGCCGACGGCCGCCCTCAGTTCCGGGACGCCGTCGCCGCTCAGCGCCGAGACGGCCATCACCATGGCGCCGTCCTCGCCGTGCTCGCCGACGGCGAGCCCGTCGTCGTCGAGGAGGCGCCGCAGGTCGTCCAGGACCTGCTCGACGGCCTCCTCCGGGAGCCGGTCGATCTGGTTGAGGACGACGATCGTCACGTCGGCGTGCCCGGCCAGCGGCCGCAGGTAGCGCTCGTGGAGCGCGGCGTCCGCGTACTTCTCCGGGTCGAGCACCCACACGATCACGTCCACGAGCTTCAGCACCCGGTCCACCTGGTCGCGGTGGGCGGTCGCCGCCGAGTCGTGGTCCGGCAGGTCGAGCAGGACCAGGCCGGCGGGCCCGTCGTCCGTCCGTTCCGCCACCGCGTCCAGGGCGCTGTGCCGGGCGAACCGGGCCTTGGGCGCGATGCCGAGCCGGTCCAGCAGCCCGGAGGCGCCCCGGGGGTCCCAGGCGCAGGCGACGGGTGCGGAGGTCGTGGGCCGCCGGACGCCGATCCTCGACAGCTCCAGTCCGGTCAGCGCGTTGAACAGCGACGACTTGCCGCTGCCGGTCGCCCCGGCGAGCGCCACCACCGTGTGGTCGGCGGAGAGCCGGCGCCGGTCGCCGACCCGTTCCAGCAGCTCCCCCGCCCCGTCGAGCGCCTCGTGGCTCACGCGGGTGCGCGACAGCCCGAGCAGTTCCGACAGCGCGTCCACCCGCTCCGTGAGCACCTGATCACCTCTCCTGCAGTCCGTACGACTTCTGCACGACCGAAAGCTCCGCGATCAGCGCGGCCTGCTGGCCCGCCGTCACATCCAGGGCCTCCACCGGGAGCACCCGCAGTTCCCGCTCGGCGTCGAGCACGTCGCCGACGAGCCGGTCCAGTTCCTCGCGCGCCCGGTCGCCCGCCCGCAGCGCCGCGTGCGCGCCGACGAGGGAGGCAAGCCGTTCCCCCGCGACCGTGCCCTTGCGGCCGCCGAGCACGGCGACGGCGATCAGCGCCGCCGCGTGCTGCGGATCGGCGCCCTCGGCGCTCCCGCGCACCGCCTTGTGCGCCAGGCGGTTCACCGTGAACCCCCAGGTGTCGACGGCCTCCTCGATCCGCTCGGCCGCCTCGTCCGCCGCCGCCTCCGGTTCGGTGTCCTCCGCCAGGACGGCGCCGGCGCGGTCGCCGCGCCAGGCGTCGAGGGTCCGCTCGTCCGCCGTCGCGACCTCGGTGCGCAGCAGCGCGGCCAGGCTGTCGGCCAGGGCGGCCGCCAGGGCCGCCGGGCCGCAGTCGGGATAGCCGCGCCAGCTGGCCAGGGCCTCACCGGCGAGCAGCGCCCCTTCCCCGACGGCCTCCTGGACGCGCGATTCGGCCTCGTCGTAGGCCTCGTCCACATGACGGGTCAGGCGCACCGCCGCGGCGTGCTGCGCGGCCGAGGCGCCGGCCAGTTCCGGGAGCCGGTTCCCGAGCGAGCCGAGTACGCCGGACGCGGTGCGCCGCACCGCCTGGTGCCGTGCCGCCGGGTCCTCGGCGCAGTGCGCGAGCCAGCTGCCGAGCGCCGCCACCGCGGTGTGCGGCAGCAGCCCGCCGGACCCGGCGGACTCCGGCAGCTCCGGAACGGTGAAGCGCGGCACGTCCCCGAGCCCGGCGCGGGTCAGCAGCGCCGCGTAGTGCTGGGAGACGTCCTCGGCGATCTGGTGCGGCACCCGGTCCAGGACGGTGGCCAGGGTGACGTCGTACTCCTTGGCCGTACGGAGCAGGTGCCACGGCACGGCGTCGGCGTAGCGCGACGCGGTGGTCACCAGGATCCAGATGTCGGCCGCGCAGAGCAGTTCGGCCGCGAGTTCGCGGTTGCGGGAGACGAGGGAGTCGATGTCGGGCGCGTCCAGCAGGGCGAGGCCGCGCGGCAGCGTGTCGTCGGTCTCCAGGCGTAGCCACAGCCTGGTCTCCTCCGCCTCGCGCTCCTCGTCGTTCCCGTCCGCACCCTCGGCCCCGTCGGCGTCGGCCGCGGTCCGGGGCCGCGGCGCCCAGGCGCGGGCCAGGCCCGGCAGCACCCGCGGATCGGCGAACCACGCGCGGTCCTGGGGGTGGCACACGAGCACCGGTGTGCGCGTCGTGGGGCGCAGCACGCCCGCGTCGCTCACCCGGCGCCCGATCAGCGAGTTCACGAGCGTGGACTTCCCCGCGCCCGTCGAACCGCCCACCACGGCCAGCAGCGGCGCTTCGGGCGCCTTCAGCCGGGGCACCAGATAGTCGTCGAGCTGCGCCAGCAGTTCCTGTCGTGTGCGGCGGGCCCGCTCGGTTCCGGGAAGGGGGAGCGGAAAGCGCGCGTCCGCGACGCAGCCGCGCAGCGCCGACAGCGCGTCGAGGAGTTCGGGCCGTACATCCAAGATCGCCACAGTGGCAGAATGCCCCATTTTGATGGGTTTTTGAAGCGTATTCCGCCTGGTTCACATCATTCGGCCCGCAAGAAGGCCGGAACGGGACAGAAGGGCCGGAAGAGACACCGGCATAACGAGTGCACAACAGCCGTCGGCTGAGGCGGCAAAACTGGTGCGACATTCGCACCTGCCTGCGATTATCAGACCGCTTCACCGAACCTACACAACGTGTCATGAAGGCGAAGCAACCGGCCGCACATCAGCCGCGCCCTATCCTTGTCCCCGGCAAGGTCACGGAACCGTCGACACAAGGGGCGGGTTCGGTCGCGGCCAACGTCCGGCCCCCGTAGCTCAGTGGATAGAGCAGGCGCCTTCTAAGCGCTTGGCCGCAGGTTCGAGTCCTGCCGGGGGCACCCACTGCGCCCCTCCTGATGGAGGGGCTTTTTTGCTGGTCGCAGCCCTGTCGCCGGGTGAGGCGGGCCGCGCCGGGCCACTCCCGTACGGGTCACGGCAGGGCTGCAACGCCGCCCGGCCGCCACGGGGTTCGCGCCGGTGGCGCGGTCGCACGGGTGCCGGGTCCCGGTGGCGGTGCGGCGATCGTCACCCGGCTCGGGGGGTCTCCCCCGGCCTCGATCCGCGTCCGGTGATCATCGGCCCGGCCGGAGACACAACGCGCGTAGGCGGCAGGCGGAACGGGAGCCCTGCTGCCCGCCCACCCGGCGAGTCACGCCCGTGGGGGGCCCGCGTCGGGCCACCGGGCCGGGCGGGTGTGCCGCAGGTCGTGGACCCGTGTGCCGGGCGGCGAGGCGAACTCGGACGGCGTGAGGACCCACCGCCGAGCGGTGCGCCCGGCGCGGCGAAAAACCGACCCCCGAGGCGGTCCACCGCGCCCGGCCGGGCGGCCCAAACGAGACATTCCCCCCGGAGCGATCTCCGGGGGGAATGTCACGTGCTCCAGGCGCCGGCGGGGACGGCGCGTCAGGCGGGGTACCCGGCCGCACCCTGGGGCGGGTGCGGCCGGCCGGTGTTCATGGCCGGGTGTTCTGCCCTCCTGGCGCCCCCGTGGCCCTGCGCGACGCTCAGTACTGCTCGGTCTCCACGAAACCCGCACCCGCGCCGTCGTCCGCGCCGAAGGCGGCGGCGGTCGGGTCGAATCCGGGCGGGCTGTCCTTCAGGGCCAGGCCCAGACCGGCCAGCTTCGCCTTGACCTCGTCGATCGACTTCGCACCGAAGTTGCGGATGTCGAGCAGGTCGGCCTCGGAGCGGGTCAGGAGCTCGCCCACGGAGTGGACGCCCTCGCGCTTGAGGCAGTTGTAGGAACGGACGGTGAGCTCGAGCTCCTCGATCGGGAGCGCCAGGTCCGCCGCCAGGGCGGCGTCCACCGGCGACGGGCCCATGTCGATGCCCTCGGCGTCGACGTTCAGCTCACGGGCGAGACCGAACAGCTCGACCAGGGTCTTGCCCGCCGAGGCCACCGCGTCACGCGGACGCATCGCGGGCTTGGTCTCGACGTCGACGACCAGCTTGTCGAAGTCGGTGCGCTGCTCGACACGGGTCGCCTCGACCTTGTAGCTGACCTTGAGCACCGGGCTGTAGATCGAGTCGACCGG
>NZ_FZOF01000017.1 GCF_900188405.1 Actinacidiphila glaucinigra
CGCCTTGATGTTCGCGTGCAGAGTTGTGTATGCGTCGCTGACCTTCTTGATCGTACGTATCGCTGCCTGGGCACCCAGCCCAGCGGCCTTCAGGTCCGCATAGACGAGCTTCTGCAAGCCGAACTTCGAAAACTCCCGCTCGGTGAAGGCAACCTCGGCAGCCCGGTCAGCGCCGGCGTTGCATGCGTGCAGCGTCGACCGCAACGCGACCGCCTGATCGGCGGTCGGCAGCAGCTTGACTTGCACGACAATCTTCACGCCCACGACCAGTACCGTATTCGCCCGGACTGACAATCACCGCCGATGACGGCCGACTTGAGGCGCAGCGAGGTCTGGGCATTTCACGCCCAAGCGTTCAGGACCCGATTCCTCCAGGGGCTGAAACCCCGGGCTTCCTCGGCAGAACACGGTGAAGGTCGCCAACAGCTGGCTCATCATGAACCCCGGCGGCGGCCCCACCCCCGACAAGCCGGACGTGACCCTGGAAGTGCCCCAGCGCACCGACCGTGTGTCCGGATTCCTGAACGTGCGCGTCGCCGACATCGCCGCTTTCCACGCGCATGCCGTCGCCAAGGGCACCCGCTTCCTGACCGAACCCCTGGACCGGGGATCCGAGCTGCGCTGCTACCTGCGCGACCCCGACGGCTATCTGATCGAGGTGGGGCAGGCGACCGGCCTGCTCCGCGGGATCCTCGCCGATCCGCCCGCGGGGTCGTGACGGGCCCGTCCCCCTCGCGCACCGGTCACGGCAGGGCTGCCTCCGGGGCGGCGTGGGGGACGGTACCGTCCGCGGCGGCGGGATACGCCGGAAGGCGTCGTACGTCCGGAACGCAGAGCAGGGCGATGGCGGCGGGGACCGCGATGACGGTCATCGCGTACAGGGTGGGACGTACGCCGAGGCTCTCGGAGACCGGGCCGGCGAGAGCCAGGCCCACCGGCATGAGGCCGGCCGACAGCAGGTAGTCGTAGGAACTCACCCGGGACAGGGCGGCCTCCGGCACGTGCGTCTGCAGCGCGGTCTCCCACAGGACGAAGAAGAGCGAGACCGCGACGCCGGTGACCGCTTCGAGGACCGCGATCAGGGCCAGCGAGCCGCCGCTGCCGATGATGACCGCCTGGCAGGAGGCCACGGCGAGCGCGGCGGCGCCCACGGCCATGGGGCGCGCGATCGTGAGGCGGTAAGCGCAGACGTCCCCGACGACGGCGCCGACGCCGAAGGCGGCGACCACCACCGACCAGCTCGCCGCGCCGCCCCATTCGCGTTCGGCCAGGACCGGTCCCAGTACGAACACCGACGGCAGCACGACGACGTGGTAGACCGCGATGGCCGCCATGCCGGACCACACCCAGGTACGGCTGCGCACCTGCCCCCAGCCGGCGCGCAGTTCCCCGAGGAACGTCGTCGCGGGGGCTGCCTGCCCTGTCACGGGTTCCGTCTCGCGGGGCCTCAGCCGGGCCAGGAACGCGGCGCTGACCGCGAAGGTGAGGGCGTCCAGGGCCAGTGCGCCGCCGGGGCCCGCCAAGGCGATCAGCCCACCGGCCAGTGCGGGGCCGAGCACGAGTCCGGACGACTGCACCAACCCCCGCAGGGCGTTCGCCTCGCGCAGCCGGTCGGGCGCGACGACCAGCGGCAGCAGGCCGGTCGAGGCGGGCATGAAGAACGCGTCCGCCGTGCCGAACACGACCATCAGCAGGGCGAGGGTGGGAACCCCGGCGACGCCGGTCAGCAGCAGCGCGGCGATGAGCCCCTGAGCGGCGAACCGCACCAGGTCGGAGAGCAGCATGATGCGGTGCCGCCGGAAGCGGTCCGCCCACACACCGCCCACCAGCGTGAAGAGCAGCATGGGCACCAGCGGGGCGGCGGCCACGAGTCCGACGTCGGACGCGGACCCGCCCGCCGAGAGCACGGCGAAGGGCACCGCCACGAACGACACCCGGTCGCCCAGCACCGACAAGGACTGCCCGATGAACAGGCGGGCGAACTGCGGCTCGTCACGCAGCACGCCGGGAATCACGGATTTCACGGGTGACCGATCAGGGGCAGGGGGACACAACGGGCAGCGCCCGATCGTAAGGAATACCGGCTCGCCGGTCACCTGGATTTCCCGGGGCGGCGGGCCGTGGCCCGCGGACGCCCGGGCGGCGTGTGGCGCCCTTGTGACATGGCCCAGTTGTGCCAGGCGGGATCGCTGACAGGGCCCGCCGGCGCACCGGATGATTCCGAACGGCTTCTGAACCGCAGTTGTACGAGGGTCCTCGGGCGCACTCGTGCGGGCTTCGCCCGCACGGGGCCCGGCCTCGCGTTCCCGCACCGTCGACGGCGGTGGGGTGCCACGACGACGGTCCAGGCCACCCGATCACGAACGCTCTGCCCGCGTGCCGGGATGACAGAAGGGGTGCAGACACCGATGAGACGGATCCGCCTTTGGGCGGCGATAGCGATGTCAGCGACAGTCGCGACGGGTGCTGTCGTGCCCGCCTCCGCCCAGGCCCCCTCGGGGTCCGGCGCACGGACGCCGGCGCCGCAGGACCGTACGACCACCGTGCGGTTGATCACCGGCGACCGGGTCACCCTCGGCGACGCGCCGAACGGCAAGAAGACGGCCTCGGTGCAGCGCGCTCCGGGTCGCGAGAAGGTGTTCTTCCAGATCGCCGAGAAGGAGGGCGCCCTGACGGTGCTGCCCTCGGACGCGGCGATGCTGGTCCGCACCGGGCGGCTGGACGCGGACCTCTTCGACGTGACGGCCCTGGTCGCACAGGGATACGACGAGGCGCACACCGACGCCCTGCCCATGATCGTGTCCACCCCGGAGGGCACCGCGCGTACGGCGGCCAGGAAGGCCGACGCGCTCGCGAAGTTCCACGAGGACTCCGCCGAGCCGCGGCACCTGGCGAGCATCGACGCCCAGGCGCTGAGCGTGGGCGCCGAGGATCTGGCCGCGTTCTGGAAGCAACTCGCGCCCCCGGCCGGTGCGTCCATGGCGAGCGCCGCCGCGGCGACCCCGAAGGTCTGGCTGGACCACAAGGTGCGTCCGACGCTGGACCGCAGCACCGCGCAGATCAACGCGCCCGCCGCGTGGGCGGCCGGATTCCACGGTGAGGGCGTCAAGGTCGCGGTCCTGGACACCGGCGCCGACCAGACGCATCCGGACCTGGCGGGCCGGGTGCGCGAGGCGAAGGACTTCTCCGACAGCGGCTCGACCCAGGACCACTTCGGTCACGGCACACATGTCGCCGCGACCGCGGGCGGCAGCGGCGCGGCCTCCGGCGGCCTGCGCAAGGGCGTCGCGCCCGGCGCCGACCTGCTGATCGGCAAGGTGCTCGGGGACGACGGCTTCGGCAGCGAGTCCCAGGTCATCGCGGGCATGGAGTGGGCCGCGGCCGAGGGCGCCAGGGTCGTCAACATGAGCCTGGGCGCCGACATGGAGACCGACGGCACCGACCCCATGAGCCAGGCGGTCAACGAGATCTCCCGCAGCAGCGGCGCGCTGTTCGTCGTCGCCGCCGGCAATATCGGCGAGCTGGGCGAAAGCACGGTGGGGTCGCCGGGCGCGGCCGACGCCGCCCTCACCGTGGGCGCCGTCGACCGCGACGACTCCCTGGCCTCCTTCTCCAGCCGCGGCCCGCGCCTCGGTGACAAGGCCGTCAAGCCGGACATCACCGCCCCGGGTGTCGGGATCGTCGCCGCGCGCGCCGCGGGCACGACCATGGGCACCCCGGTCGACGACAACTACGTCTCGGCCAGCGGCACGTCCATGGCCACTCCGCATGTGGCGGGCGCGGCGGCGCTGCTGGCGGGGCAGCACCCCGACTGGACGGGAGAGCAGCTCAAGGACGCGCTGGTCAGCACGTCCCACACGGTGTCAGGGCAGCTGCCGACCGAGCAGGGCGGCGGCCGTGTCGACGTCAAGGCGGCGTTCACCTCCCCCGTGACCGCCACCGGGACGGCCCTCCTGGGCCCGCTCGAGCGGGACGGGTCCCCGGTGGAGCGGGCCGGCGTGGTCCGCTACACCAACCACTCCGGCAAGGAGGTGTCGCTGAGCCTGCGTGCGGCGCTGACGGCCAAGGGCGGCAAGGAACTCCCCGCGCAGGCACTGACGCTGGGCTCCGACTCCGTCCGGGTCGCTCCCGGCGCGACCGTCGAGGTGCCGGTCGGCATCGACCCGGCGAAGGCGGGCCGCGGCTCCTTCTATGGCTACGTCACCGCCACGTCCGCGGACGGAGCGTCGGTCCACACCACCCTCAGCCTGTGGGTGCGCGCCCCGATGCACAAGCTCACCACCCAGTCCTACGGGCCCGACGGGCAGCCCACCGTGTGGTCCCTGCTGGACGTCTACGGAGGTGACGCCGAGGTCCGCTTCACCGACGTGGGGGTCGCCGAGGTCGAGGAGGGCACCTACCTCGTCGGCGGCACGCTGGCCGAGGACTCGAGCGACGGCGTCCGCCTGATCCAGGTCGTCGAACCCGAGGTGAAGGTCACCAAGGACACGACCGTCACCCTGGACGCGCGCAAGGCCAAGCTGGTGCGGGTGCAGACGCCCAAGCCCGCCGAGCGGCGCAACAACGTGACGTACCAGATGTACCGGAAGATCGACGGGGTCGAGCAGACGCTGGGCATCTACTACGAGGACGGCGGCGGGTTCGTGGACCTGTACGCGAATCCCACGTCGAAGGTCACCGAGGGCGCCTTCGAGTTCAACGCCCGCTTCGAGATGACCGCTCCCGAGCTCAGGACCGAGGTCCGCGGCGCCGACTTCGACCTCGAGCCGTTCTACGCCAAGCACTCCACGCCGTTCGACCCGCGGGGCGAGCAGCTGGTCGCGGTGGACGCCGGGACACGGGACAAGCCGGACCTGCGGCCCGCCACCGTGCGCGGCAAACTCGCCGTGATCCGCGACGAGTACGCGATGGACGGGTACGACCTGGCGGAGACGGCCGCGAAGGCCGGCGCCAAGGGCGTCGTGATCGTCCTGCCCGAGGGCCTCATCGCCTGGACCCGCTGGAAGCCGATGGACACCCGCTCCGCCCTGCCCGTCATCCGGATGACCGCGGGCGACGGCGCCAAGCTGCTGCAGTACATGAAGGGGCACAAGGCCGTCGTCGGCATCTCCGGCACGGTCACGAGCCCGTACCTGTACGACGTCGCGACGCAGTGGCAGCAGATCCCGCAGGACGTCACGTACACCGTCTCGGACCGCAACACCGCGCAGGTGAAGGCGTCCTACGCGAACAACGGCGACCTGCACTGGACCAGCGAGCAGCGCTTCAGCTGGCGCCCGTACACCGACGTCGCGTGGGAGACCTCGCGCTGGGTGCCGACGGGAACGCCCCGCACCGAGTACGTCACCGCCGGCGACACGCAGTGGATGCACGACGTCGACTTCATGACCGGCCCCGAGCAGTTCTTCGCGGGGGCGCTGGAGTCCGGCCTGCGTGACACCCCGCGCACCTTCAAGGCGGGCGAGAAGGCCACCGAGGAGTGGTTCAGGGCCGTGGTGCGGCCGTCCATCCCGCGCGGCTGGGACCGGCCCGCCGTCCGCGACGGTGACGTCCTCAGCCTGGCGATCCCGGAGTACACCGACGCGGTCGCCGGCCACTGGGGCCGCAAGCAGGTTCCCGCGTTCGGGGGAGGCATCGGCGGAAGGGCCGGGGCGCCCGGGACGATGGACGATCCGTCCTACCTGAAGGGCGACACCGTGGCGGCGGTCCTCTACCGCGACGGCAAGAAGGTGAGCGAGGCCGAGGACGCCTGGCGTGACTTCACCGTCCCCGCCGGCGCGGCCGAGTACCGCCTGGACCTGACGACCGAGCGCGACACCGAGTTCTGGCAGACCGGCACGAGGACCGCCACGTCCTGGACGTTCCGTTCCGGCACCGCGGCGAAGGAGACGCTGCTGCCGCTCCTTCAGGTCGACTACGGCGTCCCCGCCGACCTGGGGAACAGCGTCGGCGGCGGCAAGCGGCACGAGCTCGACCTGACCGTCAGGAACCAGGACGGCCTCGCCGCCCCCGCCGGGGTCAAGCTCAGGGTCGAGGCCTCCTTCGACGACGGCAAGACCTGGAAGGGCCAGGTCCGCGTCGAGGACTGCGGCCGCGACCGGTTCACCGCCACCATCGAACGGCCGGGCGACCGGCGTGACGGCGGGTACGTGACCCTGCGCGTGACCGCCACCGACAAGGCGGGCAACTCGGTCCGGCAGACCGTGGAACGCGCCTACCGGTTCGGCGCGTAGGCACATCCGTCCGACCGACGGAGCGGGTGCCGGGGGCGCGATCCCCGGCACCCGCTCCGTCATTTCCGGACCGTGTGCGTGGCCCATGCACGTGGACACGCCGGACCGGCAGGGGAACGTCCGGTGCCACCCGGTGAACGGTCGACGAAGATCGGTCACCCAGGGTTATGTCACGCGGCGGAGGCGACCTAGCCTCCGGGCATGTCTGACGTTTCCCGCCGTAAGGTCCTCGGCGCCCTCGCCGGTGGAACCGCGCTTTCCTTCCTGCCCCCTTCGCTGCACCAGGCGATGGCAGCACCCATGCCGCGCGGTGGCATGCGGGCCATCGAGCACGTGATCATCCTGATGCAGGAGAACCGTTCCTTCGACAACTACTTCGGAACCCTCAAGGGCGTGCGCGGATTCGGCGACCGCACTCCGCTGCGACTGCCCACCGGGGGAACCGTCTTCGAGCAGCCGCGGCCCGGCGGCGGCGAGGTCCTGCCCTTCTCGGCCCGGCGGGCCGCCCTCGACGCGGGCCGCCCCGAGAGCGACATCCAGTACCTGGGGTCGCTCGCGCACGGGTTCTCCGACGCCAACCAGGCCCGGGGCAACGGCTGGTGGAACGATTGGGTCGCCGCCAAGAGCCAGAGCACCATGGCCTTCTACGACCGGCACGACATCCCGCTGCAGTACGAACTGGCCGACCGCTTCACCATCTGCGACTCCTACTTCTGCTCCGTCTACGGTTCGACCAACCCCAACCGGAACTACCTGTGGACCGGCACGACCGGTTACGAGCCCGGCGGCGTCAACCGGGCCGTCACCAACGCCGCGTACGACTACGGCCACGCCGGCTACGACTGGACGACGTACCCCGAGCGCCTGGAGGCCGCCGGCGTCTCCTGGCAGATCTACCAGGAGTGGGACAACTTCACCGACAACGCGGTGGAGTACTTCCGGCCCTGGAAGGAGATCGGCCGGAAGGTACTGGCCAAGGTCAGCGGCCAGTTCGCCACCACCGAGCAGTTCTACGACAGCCTGTGGGACAGGACCGCGGACCAGCGCAAGGCCGCGCTGGCGGAGTTCCAGCAGGGCGTCGACGCGCTGACCGAGGCCGAGCGGCGGCTGTTCATGCGCGGCGCGTACCGCTCCGAGCCGGACACCCTCGTCGGGCGGCTCGCCTCGGACATCGAGAACGGCACGCTGCCGCAGGTCAGCTGGATCGTCCCGACGGCGGCCCTGTCCGAGCACCCCGGCAGTTCCACCCCGGTCGGCAGCGCCAACCTCGTCTACGACCTCCTCGACGCGATCGCCCGCGACCCCAAGACCTGGTCCAAGACGGCGCTGTTCATCAACTTCGACGAGAACGACGGCTACTTCGACCACGTGCCCGCGCCGGTCGCGCCGAAGCCGGCCTCCGGCAACGGCGACGACTGGTTCAAGGGAAGCCCCGTCGGTCCCGGCCCGCGCGTGCCCATGACGGTCGTGTCGCCCTGGACGGTGGGCGGTTTCGTCAGCTCGGAGGCCTTCGACCACACCTCGGTCATCCGGTTCCTGGAGAAGTGGACGGGCGTCCACGAGCCCAACATCAGCGCCTGGCGCCGCAGCGTCTTCGGTGACCTCACCTCCGCCTTCGACTTCGACCGCGCACAGCGGCAGCCCGAGGTGGAGCAGCCCGCCCGGGTCCCGGCGCCGATAGGCCGGTGGAACCCCGTCCCCCCGAAGGAGCAGTCGCTCCCGGAGCAGGAGTCCGGCACCCGCCGCACCCGCCGCTCCCCGTACCGGCTGTCCCTGCGTGCGGAGGTCACCCGCTCCGCCGTGGAACTGCGGCTCGGCAACGAGGGCGGCACCGGCGCGGCGTTCACCGCCTACCCCGGCGACGACTCCGCCCCGCGGGCCTGGACCGTGTCCGCGGGCAGGAGCGCGGTCGAGACGGTGGAGTTCGGCGCCGACGGCTACGACCTGCAGGTCCACGGCCCCGGATGGTCGGTGTGGGAACTGCGGGGCGCCGGTGTGGGCGGCGAGGCGTACCTCGTCGAGCACTCCGCGCCCGGCCAGGTGACGGTGGTGTGCTCCAACCCCTCCCCCACCACCCGGACGTTCCTCGTCGGCGAGTCGGCCCACTCCGGCGGCCACGGCGACCGCGTGGAGACCGTCACCCTCAAGCCCGGCAAGTCCCACACGGTGCGTCTGCGGCTCCCGGACCACGGCTGGTACGACGTGGTCGTCGTCGACCGGGACGACCCGTCCTTCCTGCGCCGCATGACCGGCCGGCTGGCCGACGGCAAGCCCGGCGTCACCGACCCGGAGACCGGCACGGCCCTCGCCCTGGCCGCGGCCATCGGCCTCCCGGCGTCGCTGCCGAACCTGGACACGCCGTTCGCCCAGGGCAACCCGACCGATGTCGTGGTCACCGTGCGGAACCAGGGCCGGCACCGGCTCGACGATCTGTCCGTCGCCCTTCTCGCCCCGTCCGGCTGGACGGTCCGGCGTGACGGCGGGGCACCGACCGCGCTCCGGGCCGGTGACTCGGCCGACGTGCGCTTCGAGGTCACGCCCGCCGGGAACGCCGCCGCCGGCCGGCTGGCCGTCGCCGCGCACGCCGACGGCGACGGGCTGCTGCGGATCGCCGACGCCCGCGTCCGGACCAAGGTCGCCCCGGCCATGAGCGTCACACTCACCGGTCCGGCGAGCTCCCCCGGAACGGACGGCACGGTCCTCTCGCCGGGCAGGCCGGTCACCGTGACGGCCACCGTCACCAACGCCGGCGGCACACCGCTCACCGGTGTGGCGGCCACGCTGGCCCTCCCCGAGGGCTGGACCGCCACCGCGAAGGGCGGCACGCCCACCTCGGTTCCGGCCCGCTCGTCGGCCTCGCTGGCCTGGGACGTCGTCGCGCCCGCCGCCGCGGCCCGCGCCTCGGGCAGCCTCAAGGCGAGCGTCACCGCGAAGCTGAACGGCGCCGACACGCAGGCGTCCGCGTCCCTGTCCGCCAAGACCGGTCCCGTCATGACCGGTCATCTGCTCGCGGAGGACTTCGAGTCCGTCGCCCCCGCGCTCGCCGCGGCGGCCGACCTGAGCCGGCCCGGCCTGCTCGGCTGGACCCGGACCGCCCCCGAGGGCTGGACGGTCACCAACGCGCCGGCCATGCCGCAGGGCACGCGGGAACTGCAGGGCTGGAGCTTCCTGTCCAAGCAGTTCTGGTTCCCCGCCGGGCAGGACCGCCCCAACTTCAGCCGGGGCCTCGGCGTGGTGGCCGTGGCCGATCCCGACGACTGGGACGACACCGGCAGCCCGTCCGGCCGGGGCACGTTCGACTCGACCCTCAGCACCCCAGCGGTGGCCATCCCCTCGGGCACGTCCACCCTCCACCTGGGCTTCGACTCCCACTACCGGCAGGAGAGCCCGCAGGAGGCCGAGGTCACCGTCACCTTCGACACAGCCGACCCGGTCCGGCTGCTCCACTACAGCAGCGCGACGTCCGGGAACACCAACCTGGGCCAGGACCAGCAGAACCGGCTCGTCCGGCTCTCCTGCCCCGTCCCCGCGGGTGCGACCACGGCGAAGGTCGGCTTCCGGATCTTCAACGCGGGCAACAACTGGTTCTGGGCGATCGACAACGTCCGTGTGGGCACCGGCCCCATAGCCGACGCCTGACCGGCCGTAGGCCGACCGCTTCCGGCGGGGCGGCGGGCATCAGCCCGCCGCCCCGCCGCGTGCGTTGAGGAGCGGGCGCGGAGCGGCAGGCCCCGAGCAGCGGGCGCGGGACTTCGGGCGTGAACACCGCGGCCGATTCGGTCGCTCCTCCGGCAGCGGGGCACGGGAACTCAGGCTGCCTTGACCGTTTCCCCAGGAATTCACGGCGAAGGTCCCCGCATACGTCGCCTCGGCCATGGGAACAGCGGCGCACCGGGCCCATCGACGGAAGCCGCATTGTCGAGGAATTCCGCGAATTGCGGTTCCAGTCGGACGCAGCCCGTAGTCTGCGGGGCTCGTGGGCACGTCGCACGGTGCGCGCATCGCCTGTTTGGGTGATATCCGCTCCCCTGGCCCCCCATGGGCAACCGGTCGTTCGTCACGCGAATGCGGTAATCGGTCCCGCCCGAACTCAATCGCGCGAAGCATTCGTTGACGCGTCACCTCGCGGACGACCAGACTCCATTTCCGGTGAAGAAATATGCGAGGGGCAGCCATGAAGTCGTTCGTGCACAGAGGACAGATCACGAAAGTGGTCTTCGGCAGCGGAACGCGCGCGGGGCTCGGCGGCGAGGTCGAGGCGCTGGGGCGCGGCCGGGCCCTGGTGCTGTGCACCCCCGGGCAGACCGCCCAGGCCCGGGAAGTGCGCGAGATCCTCGGGTCGCTCACCGCGGGTGTCTTCGACCAGGCGGCCGCCCACACCCCCGTGGCGGTCACCGGGAAGGCGGTCGACGCGGCGCGGGCCGCCGACGCGGACTGCCTGGTATCGGTCGGCGGCGGCTCGACGATCGGCCTCGGCAAGGCCGTCGCGCTGCGCACCGGGCTTCCGCACCTCGCCCTTCCGACCACCTACGCCGGATCCGAGATGACCCCGATCCTGGGCGAGACCCAGGAGGGCGTGAAGACCACCCGGCGGCTGCCCGAGGTCCTGCTCGACACCGTGGTGTACGACGTCGATCTCACCCTGACCCTGCCGCCCCACGTCGCGGCGGTCAGCGGGCTCAACGCCATGGCCCACGCAGTGGAGTCGCTGTACGCCCAGGACGGCGACCCGCTCGCCTTCCTGACGGCCGGTGAGGCTCTCGACGCCCTCGCGGTGGCGCTCCCGGCGATCCTGCGCGATCCCGCGGACACCGAGGCGCGGGCGACCGCGCTGTACGGTGCCTGGCTGGCCGGGACCTGCCTGGGCACGGTCGGCATGGCCCTGCACCACAAGGTGTGCCATGTCCTGGGCGGCTCCTTCGACCTGCCGCACGCTCAGACGCACGCCGTCGTACTGCCCCACGTCGTCGCGTACAACGCCCCGGCGGCCGAGGCGGCCATGGCCCGGATCGGCCGGGCGCTGCCCGGCCCCGATCCCGCGGGCGCGGTCTTCGACTTCGCGGGCGGCATCGGCGCCCCCAGGGCGCTGCGCGACCTGGGCATGCCCGAGTCGGGCATCGCCGAGGCGGCCGACCTGGTCGTCCGGGACGGCTACTGGAATCCGCGGCCCGTGCACCGGGACGCCGTACGCGACCTCCTCCGACGGGCCTGGGCCGGCGAACCGCCGGCCCGGGCCGCCTCCGACCGTTCCTACGACCCGACGGGAGCCCGTCATGCGTGACCTCACCGACACCACCATCACCGAGGCCGTCATCTCCACCGTCCGAGAAGCGAAGGACGCCCGCCTCGCCGCGATCCTCGAGGCGCTGGTCCGCCACGCGCACGACTTCGTCCGCGAGACCGGCCTCACCGAGCAGGAGTGGGCCCGCGGCATGGACTTCCTCACCCGCACGGGGCAGAAGTGCACGCCCACGCGGCAGGAGTTCATCCTGCTCTCCGACGTGCTGGGGATCACCATGCTGGTGGACGCGCTCGGCAACAGGCGCGCGGCGGAATCGACCCAGAACAGCGTCCTCGGCCCCTTCTTCCGCGACGACCGTCCGCAGGCGGCCGACGGCTCCGACATCTCCGCGGGACTGCCGGGCACACCCTTCTTCTTCGAGGGCCTGGTCACCGACGACCACGGCGCACCGGTCGCGAACGCCGGGGTCGACGTCTGGCACAGCGACGCGGACGGCCACTACGACGTGGACGTCCCCGGCCTGTCCGATCCGGCCATGCGGGCCCTGCTGCGCACCGACGGCGAGGGCCGTTTCCGCTTCCGCTCGATCCGCCCGTCGAGCTATCCCATCCCGGACGACGGGCCCGTGGGCGAGATGATGCGGGCCACCGGCCGGTCCGTCATGCGGCCCGCGCACCTGCACGTCATGATCGCCGCCGAGGGGTTCCAGCGCGTGACCACGATGCTCTTCCCCGCCGACGACCTGTACCTGGACCAAGACCCCGTCTTCGGCGTCAAGCAGTCTCTGGTGACGGACTACGCGAGCCACCCGGCCGGTATGGGCCCCTACGGCACGCGGACCGACGAGCCCTACACCCTGCTGCGTCACACCTTCGTACTCGAGCCGGGACGGTCGGCTCATGACCCGCGGCCTTCCTGACAGGCCGCTCCCGGGACTGCCGGACCTTCCCGCCGGCGTCGTCCCGCGGCCGCGGGTGACCCGCCGCATCCTCCAGGAACTGGCCGGGCATCCGGTGCTGGTCGTCGCGGCCTCCGCCGGGGCGGGGAAGACGACCGCGGTACTCCAGGCGGCGCGGGCAATGCCCGGCCCGGCCGCCTGGATCCCGCTGGGCGGCCTCGCCACCGGCGACATCGCCGCCGAAGCGCTCCGAGGTCGTCTGGCGCGGGCGGTGCCCGCCGACGGCGCGGGGCCGCCCGTGCTCGTGGTCGACGGGCTGGAGCACATCGCGGGCCGTGCGGCAGCCGAGGACGCGCTCAGCGCACTCGTCCTGCAACCGCCCCCGGGGCTGCGGCTGGTGCTCGTCACCCGGGCGGAGCCACCGGAGGGCATCGCCGGTCTCGGCGACGTCCATCGCGTGGCCTTCCTCGACGACACCGACCTCGCCTTCGACGTCTCCGAGGCCGCCCGGGCCCTGCGCCCCGCCGGACTCCAGGAGCAGGCGCAGTTCCGGGTGCGCGCCATGAGGGGCTGGGTCACGGGTGTCCTGCACGACTGGTGGACCACCGATCCCGAGGCCGCGGCCGGCAGGCTCGACCTCCTCTGCGCCGGCCTGGTGCGGCAGCTCACCGAGGCGGAGGCGGCACTGCTGGTCGCCACCAGCGTGCTGGACGAGGTGACCGCCGAGTCCGCCAACGCCCTCGGACTGTCCTGCCCGGACCGGACCATGACCGCCCTGCGCCACCGCCGGCTGCCGCTGGCCTGGTCCTGCGACGGCGCGCGCATGCGGCCGCTGCCACGGTTCCACGGGTACCTGCGCATGCGCGCCGACGCCATGGACGAGAACTCCCGGCGCGAACTCAGACGCCGCCACGCCCGGTTGCTGGAAGCGGCAGGCCGTCACGAGGAGGCCGTGACGGAACTGCTGATGGCGGGAGAACCGGCGGCGGCACGGCGCGCCGCCGAGCAGGTCCTGCCCGGCGTCCTGGACCGGCTGGACCTGGCCACGGCGGAGAGCTGGCTCGACCGGATGCGGCCCGTGCCCGGCCCGCCGGCCCCGGGGCTCGTATCCGCCGCACTGCGCGTCGCGTTCGGCCGCGAGCAGTGCTGGCGCGGGCTGCAGTTGGCGGACCAGCACGGACCGTCCTGGTGGGGCGGGCTGCCCGGGCGGCCCGGCGGCAGCGAGGACCTGGCGCTGCTGGTGTGGTGCTTCTGGCACGCGGGCAGGACCGACGAGGCCCGGCAGATGCTGCGCGTCATGCCCCCCGGCCGCCACCGCGACATCGCCGCGGCCCTGATGTCCCTGGCGGACGGCACCCCCCTCACACCGCTTCCGGACCTGCGGGCCGACGCGACGGGTCCGGTCGAGGTCATGCTGATGCGGATCGCCTACATGGGCGGCCGACTCGCCGAGTTGCAGGGCGATCCCGCTCCGCCCGGCGGTTGGCGCCGGGCGACCGGTGCCCCGTGGACCGTGGCGGCGCTCCGTGCGGCGGGACGCATCTCCCGGGCCGGCGAGATGTACACGTCCCTCGGTGACGGGCCCCGGCCGGTGTGGCTGACGGCGATCGACGACGTGGAGTTGATGGCGGACCTCGGACGGCGCGAGGAAGCCTGGGCCGCGCTGACGGCCGGACGCCAGGCCGTCGCGGCGACGGGCTCGCGCGTGTACGAGATCCTCAGCCTGCTGCTGGAGGCCAAACTGGCCCTGCGGCTCGACCGCGACGCCGCACGGGCCACCCGGGCGCTGGCCGAGGCGGCCCGCCACGGCAGTGCCCGCTACGCCTTCACCGGGGAACTGGCCGCCACCTGGCACGGACTGCAACTCCTCCTGGCGGGCCGGGACGGGGAAGCGGCCCACCGACTGGCCGTCGCGGTCGCCGCCATGACCACGGGCGACCGACTGCTGGAACTGCCCACCGCGGCCGTCTACCTGAGCGAGGCGATGTGGCGCGCCGGTGACGCGGAGGCCGCGGACGCCGCGGCCGACCTCGCCCTGGGTGTCGCATCGGCCCACGGGGGCCGCCATCTGCTGCTGCAGGCACTGGACGACGTCCCGGCGGTCGCCGTGCGCAGGGCCGACGCCGAGCCCTCGCACTCCTCCCCGTGGCACGAACTCGTGGCGGCGCTGTCGTCCGGGCGGGCGGCACTGAGCGCCCCCGTCTCTCCGCGGCTGGTCCTCGAGGAGTTCGGGGTGGTCCGGCTGTCCGCGGACGGGCGGGAGGTCCGTCCACGCCTGGCCAAGAGCACCGAACTGCTGGCGTTCCTGCTGAACAGACCGGCCGCGACCGCACGACGCGCGCTGCTGCTGGACTCCCTGTTCCCCGGCCGGAGCGACGCCGCCGGGCGCAGTTACCTGCGGCAGGCGGTGTACCGGCTGCGGGAGGTGCTGCCCGAAGGGGTGGCGCTGCTGCAGGAGGGCGACGTCCACCGGTTGACGCCCCATACGTCCGTGGCCGGGTCCTCGGGTGCCTTCGGGCGCCTGCTGGCCGAGGCCGGCAGGCAGGACGGCGAACACCGCTTCCACACCCTCCTGGAGGCGCTGCGGACGGCGGGGAGGGGCCCCTACTTCGACGGCGTCTCCACCCCGTGGCTGGACGCCCGGCGCGAGGAACTGGCGGCGGAACTCACCCAGGCGCAGGTCGACGCCGGCGCGGTCGCCCTGCGCCTGGGCCGGATCCGCGAGACCCGGGAGCTGGCGGGAGCGGCGCTGGAACGCGATCCGTACCGCGAGCAGGCCTGGCGGCTGGCGCTGGCGGGTGCCGAGGCGGCCGGGGACGACGGCGAACTCCTGGAGCTGTACCGGGGTTACCTGCGGGCCATGGCCGATCTCGGCGTGCGCCCGTCGCAGGAGATGAGACATCTGGTCGAGCGGCTGCGCCGATGAGACCTGAACCCTCCGCCACGGTGCGGTTTCCCCGGCATTAACAGGTGGCAGCGCACAGTTCACCACGTCCACCAGGGCTCGGCTCACTCCTTCCCGGAGGTCTCCCATGACTGAAACCCTCGACATGTCCGTCGCCTTCCGCGCCACGATGGGACGCCTGGCCACCGGGGTCAGCGTCATCACCACCAGGACCGCAAGCGCCCCCGTGGGCATGACGGCCAGTGCGGTATCCGCGCTGTCGCTGG
Organism: Actinacidiphila glaucinigra; assembly: GCF_900188405.1. Classification (GTDB taxonomy): domain Bacteria; phylum Actinomycetota; class Actinomycetes; order Streptomycetales; family Streptomycetaceae; genus Actinacidiphila; species Actinacidiphila glaucinigra. Next base: position 15,545 of record NZ_FZOF01000017.1, read on the forward strand.
ACCCACTGCAGCTGCTCGTGTGCATCGGCAACCACCTGTTCACCCGCACCGCGATCGCCGAGCACGGACGCTTCGCCGTCAACGTCCTCGGCGAGGACTGCGAGCACCTGGCCCGCACCTTCTCCGCCCCGGTGCCGGACCGCTTCGCCGGCGTGGCCGTGGACGAGGACCACGGGGTGCCCGTGCTCAGGGACGCGATCGCCACGGTGGTCTGCGACGTCTCCCAGGCCCTGCCGGGCGGCGACCACACCATCTTCGTCGGCGACGTCCGGCACTTCGAGCACCGGGCCCAGGCCCGTCCGCTGCTCTATTTCGCGGGCGGGTTCGGTGTCCTGAGCCCGCAGAGCGGTCTCTGACGACCGCGCCCCCTCAAGTCCCCCCGGTGCCCGGTGCCGTGTCGTGCCCGCCGGGCACCGGGGGCCCCGACCGGCCGGCCCGATGGGAGGCCCCGTGCACACCATTGCCGCGTACAAGCTTCACCCGCCCACGCGGCCACGGCAGTTCGTGCCGCGGCCGCGGCTGCTGCGCCGCCTCGACGCGGCGACCGAACCCGTGCTCGTCGTCTCGGCGCCCCCGGGCGCCGGGAAGAGCGTGCTGCTCGCCGACTGGGCCCGCGCCCTTCAGGCCCGTGACGGCCGGGTGGCGTGGCTCGAACTGGACGCGTACGACAACACACCGGCACGCCTGTGGGCAGGGATCCTCTCGGCGCTGCGACCGTTGCGGCCCGGGCTGCCAACTCCCCCGCCGGCCGGGGCCTGGACGCTGGAGGCCTGGGTCGAGGACCTGCTGCCACGCCTCCTGGGCGCGCTGGGCGAAGGCGCGCCGCTGACCCTGGTGCTGGACGGGGTGGACCGGCTCACCGACCAGGCGGCCCTGCGCTGCCTGGGGGACTTCCTGACCGCGCTCCCCGACGGCGTACGGGCCGTGCTGGCCACCCGTCACCTCCCGGGGGCTCCCGTCCCGGCGCTGCGTGCGCGGGGCCTCGCCGCCGACCTCGGCGCGGACGAGTTGCGCTTCACCCTCGCGGAGGCCGCCGCCCTGCTGGCGAGCCGGCGCGGTGGCCCGCCGGGCGAGCGGGCCCTGCGCGAGCTGTACCACCTGACCGAGGGATGGGCGGCGGGCCTGTGCGTCCTGGGGCGCCCGCCCACCACGTCCGGGGCCGGTGCCCGCAGCGGCGACGGGGCCCGCGCCGTCGCCGACTACCTCGGCACCGAGGTGCTGGACCGGCTGACCACCGAGCAGCGCGCCTTCCTGGTGCGGACCAGTGTCCTGGACGAACTGAGCCCCGAGTCCTGCCATGCCGTCACGGGCAGCGACCACGCCGGAGTCCTGCTGCGGGAACTCGCGCGGACCGTCCAGCTGCTCCTGCCCTCCGCCACCGCCCCGGGGGCCTACCGGCACCACCGGGCGCTGCGCTCCGTGCTGGCCGGGCTGCTTGCCGCCGAGCAGCCCGGCGGGGCCGCGGCACTGCACCACGCGGCCGCGCGCTGGTGCCGCGAGCGGCAGCGCACGACGTCCGCCGTACGGCACTTCGTCCAGGCGGGCGACTCCCCCGGCGCGGTCGCCACCGTCCTAGACGCCTGGGAGGAGGCGCTGGCCGGGGGCCGGACCGCGGACGTCGCGCGGTGGCTCGGCATGCTGCCCGCTCGCGAGGTCCGCTCCGACGCCCGGCTGTGCGTCGTGGCGGCGATGACCTCGCTGTGCGAGGGGGACCCCGAGGCGGCGGAGCGCTGGCTCGACGTGGCGAGGGCCCGGCCGTCCTGGCAGGGAACCGTGGGGGAAGGGGGAACCGTGGCGCAGGCGGCGGCCGTGGCCCGGGCCCTCGTCCGCTGTCTGCGAGGGGAAGGCCAGGTCCCGCTCGCCGGAGGAGACGTCGAGGGTGCCTCCTCGCTGACCGGCTGGCGGGCGCTGGCCTGCGTCGCCCAGGGCACCGCACTGCTGTGGCAGGGACGTACGGAGGAGGCGGACGTCCGCCTCGCCGAGGCGGTCCGCGACGCGTACGGCGCCCGGCACACGCTGGTACTGGTCCGCGCCCTGGGCTCGCGGGCCCTGTGCGCCTATCTGGCCGGGCGCCCGGCACGGGCTCGAACCCTCGTGGATCAGGCGCTGGACGCGGCCCGCGCCGAGGGACTGACCGGCCACTTCACCGCCGCTCCCGCCCAACTGTGTCGGGCGGGGTTGCTGTTGGACGATCTGGCGCGTACCGAGGCCGCCGAGGTCCTGGCCGGCGCCACAAGGGCGCTCACGGCAACCGTCCACGGCGGCGAGCCGCCTCTGCGGGCCCTGGCCGGCGTCATCGCGTCGGGCCTGCCGGGCGGCCTTCGCGGCACCGTGCCCCTGCCCGCGCAGGAGGAAGAGGGTTCCGTTCCGCAGGTGCTCGGCGGTCTGATCGAGCGCCTGCGCGCGGCCCGGCCCACCCCGGCCACCCCCCTGCCGCCACGGGCGCAGGACCTGTCCCCCGGGGAACGCCGGATCCTGCGCGCGTTGTGCGGCCCGCTGACGCTGCGGGAGATCGCCGCCGAACTGCACGTGTCCCGCAACACGGTGAAGACACAGGTCAGTGCGGTCTTCCGGAAGCTCGGCACGCACAGCCGCAGCGGCGCGGTGGCCCGGGCCCGGGAGTGCGGCATGCTGCGACCCGGGCCCGGCACCGCCTACGAGGCGTCCTGCCGGCGGGCGTAGTCCGCCTGGGCCGTGTACGCGGTGTCCTGCTCCTCGGCGGCGCTCTCGATACCGCACACCTTCCGGGCGAGGTCGGCGATCGGCCCGCTCGGGGACAGTTCGGCACGCTTCATGGTGAGCGTGCGGATCGCCAGCAGTGGCGTGCCGTTGAAGTTCTCGAAGGTGCTGATGCGGTCGCCCCAGTCGGACAGGAACAGGTCGCGGATGACCCGGCTGATCCTGAGCCGGTCGTGCGGCCTGCCGACCGGACCGGTCTGCAGTGCCTCCAGCCAGGGCCGCAGCTCCGGGCGCTGCCACTGTCCCTCGGTCGGGAAGATCAGCGACGCCCGGCCGGCCAGGTCGATCACCTCGTTGACCATGCGGGCGATGTTCTCCAGGTAGTACGCCCGGCCGTAGTCGAACATCAGGACGTTCGGCTTGTACAGGCCGCCCGGGGTGGTGAAGCCCTCCTCCTCGCAGGCGATCACATGGGCCTTCAGCGTCTGGTGGAACCCGGCGAACTGCGAGATGCGCGCCTGCACCGGGGGCAGCTGGTACGTGCCGATGTGCTCGGTGATCAGCAGGGTGAGCCCCAGCATCAGCTCGGCGCGCACCATCTGCCGCACCAGCGCCTGGTAGTGCAGCCAGTCGAAGACGCGCTGCGGGTACAGCGCGGCGTGCTGGGGGTTGCCGATGTGGAAGACCCGGTCCCAGGGGATCAGCACGTCCTCGAAGAGGATGACGCTGTCCAGCTCGTCGCCCTGCGAGGCCAGCGGATGCTCGACGTCCTCGCCGTCGCGGACGTTGCTCTCCCGGCAGATGATGGTGACGCCGGGCGCGTTGGGCGGGACGGCGCCGAAGATGACCTGCTCCGGCTGGATGCCCGGGCGGTAGAACACGCCGACGTGGATCCAGTCGCCGAAGGCCGCGCCCGTGCCGATCGCCTTCACGCCCCGCACGGTGATGCCCTCGTCCGAGGTGGCCACCACCTTGAGCGCGGGCGACTCCGCCTGCGCGGACTCCCGGGAGCGGTCGGTCTGCGGGTCCACGAACGCCGGCGTCGTGTTGAGGTCGCCGTCCCGCACGAGCTCCCAGAAGCCGCGGATCCCCTCGGTGAGGTCCCGGCCACCGGTGCCCACGGCCTGGCTGCTCCACGGCTCCGGGTCGTCGACGTACGTCAGCAGGACGTAGTTGTTGACGTCGGGCGTGCGCGGGGTCGCGCCGCCGCCCAGCTCGCGCAGCACGGTCTCGATGTAGCGCCGCTTGCGCTTGAGGTCGTCCTTGCTGCGGTGCCGGAACCAGGTCATGGACCGGCGGACACCGCCCTCGTCCACGAACGTCATGACGTCCTGCAGGTCCGGGCGGTGGTGGAGGTCGTAGAACTCGGCGATCCGCCGGGCGTACGCCCTGGTCTTCGGGTGCGTGGCGACGTTGTCGACGAGTTCGTCGCCCACCCACAGCTGCCGGCCGTCGTCGAGCGCCGCCAGGTATTCCTTGCCTGTACGCACGTCGTGCTCCTTTCCGGGACACGCGATCTGGACGGGACGGAGCCTGCGCCCCGACGGGGTGAGAGCGAGCCCCGCCGCGGGACTTCACCCCGGGTGAAACCGCCGGTCACAGGCCCTCCGCCATTGAGGAGGCCAGGCACCTGCGGCACGATTGCGGCATGCACGATGCGGTCTCCCGGACGACGTACTCCCCCCACCTGAGGGGCCGCGACGACGAGATCGGCGCCCTGCGCGCGGCCTTGGACTCGGTCCTGCGCGGGGAGGGCACGTGCGTCCTGCTGGAGGGCGCGTCCGGCACCGGCAAGAGCGGACTGCTGACCCGCCTGGACGAGCTCGCCGGCGCGGCCGGGTTCGACGTCCTGTGGGTGCGGGCCGACGAACTCGACCAGTACGCCCCCCTGGCCGCCCTCCACTCCGCGGTGCAGGGCTCCGCCGCCCCTGCCCGCGGGGCCCCCGACGCCACCGGCGACCGGCGCCTGTGGCTGCTGGACGGCATCACCGACGCCCTGGAGGAGCGCTCGCAGCGCGCGCCGGTGGCGGTGCTCGTCGACGACGCCCAATGGGCGGACCCCGCCACCTTGTTCGCCCTGCGGACACTGCCCGGGCGACTGGCGGCGTACCGGGTCCTGTGGGTGATCGCCGTACGCTCCGACGCCGAGCGGGCCGACGTCACCCGGATGAGCCGGGTACTGCGCGATCGGGGGGCGCAGGGGCTGACCCTCGGGCCGCTCCCGGCCGCGGCACTGGGGCAGCTGGCGACGGACGTCCTCGGGGCCGCGCCCACCCCCGCGCTGTCCCGGCTGCTGGACGGCAGCGCGGGCAACCCCTTCCTGGCGATCGAACTCCTGCGCTCGCTCCGCGACGCCGACGCGGTCGGGTTCCACGGCGGCACCGCGACCCCCCTGACCCGGGAGATCCCCGCCGGATTCCGGCGCAGCGTCCAGGAGCGGCTGGACCGGCTCCCCGAGGACGCACGGCATCTGCTGCAGATCGGCTCGGTACTGGGCCGCGCGTTCGACCTCGGCACCGTCGCCCGGATGCTGGGCAGGCCGGTCGGCGGGCTGCTGTCCGCCGTGGACGCTGTCATGCGCGCGCAGTTGCTCGTCAGCGCGGGCCGCCGGTTCGCCTTCCGGCACGACCTGATCCGGCAGGCCGTCCACGACGAGCTCCCGCTGCCCGTGCGAGTGGCCCTGCACCGGGACGCGGCCGACGCCCTGCGGGAGGGCGGCGGAGACCGGGCGGAGATCGCCTGGCACCTCGTCCTCGCCGGCGGGACCGTCGACGACGCGTCCCTGCACACTCTGACCACCGCGGTCCGTGAACTGTCGCGGACCGTCCCCGGGTCCGCCGCCGACCTCGCGCGCCAGGCCGCGGACCTGCTGCCCGCCCATGACGCGCGGCGCGTCGAGCTGCTGACGAACGCCGCCGAACTCCTCGGCTGGACCCGGCGCGTCACCGAGGCGCTCGAACTGGTCGACGCCACCATCTGCGACGGACCGGCACCCGCCCAGGAAGCCGCGCTACGGCTGGTCGGCGGCGAGATCCACCAGGCCGCCGGCGACGACGCGGCGGCCATGGCGCATCTGGAGCGGGCCCTGGAGCTGCCCGACCTGCCCGAGGACCTACGCGTCCGGCTGCTCAAGGCCAAGGCGACCGCGCACATCCACCGCCGCGAGATCGCGGCCGCCGAGGAGACGGACACCGGGCTGGTCGAGGCGGCCTACCGCAGCGCAGATCCAGCCGTCGTCGTCAGCGCCATGGTCTTCCAGTCGCAGACCGCCTTCTACCGCGGCCGGCTCTCCCGCGCCCTCGAACTCGCCGAGCACTCCGCCCTGCGTGCCGCCACGACCGCCGACGGCCTGCGGCTGCGGCCGCCCCGCATCCCTGCGCTGTGGCTCGCCATCGCCCTGGTCTCCTCCGACCGGTTGGAGGACACAGCACGCGTTCTGCGCGAGGGCCGGCGGTCCGCCGAATCCCTCGGCCTCGGCTGGTCGCTGCCCCACTGGCACGCCTGCCAGGCCATCGCCCTGCTGGAAGGCGGCGCTCTGGACGACGCGGCCGTGGAGGCCGAAGCCTGCCTGACCGTCGCCGGCGAGCTGGAGACCGCCCGCGCGGTGCCCCTCGCCCGCGCGGTCCTGGCCCTGGTCGACACCGCCCGCGGCGACGTCGCCCAGGCCGGGGCCCATCTGCGGGCGGCCACGGCGGCCACCCCCGGCGCCACCCCCTACGGCCCGTGGACGGCGCTCGCCCACGCCCGCGTGCTGCAGGCCCAGGGCCGCGGCACCGCCGCCGCCGAGGCGCTCGGCGCCTTCCACTCCGGGGACCGGACGGCCTGGCTGCTCTCCCTGCCCCCGGGCCACTGGCCCGCGCTGGCCCGCACGGCGCTGCGCGGCGGGGACCGAGCGACGGCCGGGGCGGTGGCCGCGGTCGTACACACCCTCGCCGAGGAGAACGGCGACCAGGGAGTCGTCCTCGCCGTACGGGACCACATCGACGGGCTCCTCCACGACGACCCCGTGGCGCTGCGGGCAGCCGTCGCCGGGCACGGTCTCGACGGCCGCCTTCCGGCACTGGCCGCGGCCCACGAGGACCTGGGCGCCCTCCTGGCCGCGACGCGGGGCCGTACCGACGAAGCGGTCGCAGCGCTGGAGGAGGCGGCGCGACTCACCGCCGCGAGCGGGGCGGTCCACGACCACGAGCGCGTCCGCCGCCTCCTGCGGGACCTCGGAGTGCGCGCTGCCGGCATGCCCCGCCGGGCGGCCGCCACCTCCGGCTGGGAGAGCCTGACCGAGTCCGAACTGAAGGTGGTCCCGCTCGTCGCGGAAGGACTCACCAACCGGGCCATCGCCGACCGCCTCTACGTGTCCGTGCACACGGTCAACACCCATCTGAAGCACGTCTTCACCAAGCTCGGCATCAACACCCGTGTCGAACTGACCCGGTTGGTGGTGGAACGGGCGCGCTCCGGTACCGACCGGCCTTGAGGAAGCGGGCCGCCGAGATCCCTTGAATGGGCGATGCCCGCCCATGCCACCCCTCCCGATGCTGGTGACGGGGCAGGCCACCGGCCCGGTGGCCTCCTCACCCAGTTCCGGGAGTGAGTGACCATGACGACCCCACGCGGATACCGCGGCTCTCTCCAGGGCGTCGTGGCGGCCGGCGCGGCACCTCACGGCTACACCCTGGCCCTGTGGACGGCCACCGCGGTCACCGTGTCCGCACGGGACACCCCGTCCGCCACGGATGCGCTGGCGCTGCTCACCGGCGCCACGCTCACCTACGTGACGGTCGGGGCCGCCGCCCACGGCGGCCCCGGGCGGCCGCTGGCCCGCACGGCACCACCGGCCGGGCCCGTGTGGGCCGCACTGCACCTGCCCACGGCCGCCCTCGGCGCCGTGCTGAGTGCGCTGCTGGCGCATGTCCTCTCCGGCCTCCTGCTGTGGGGGCTGGTCGGGGCCACCGCCACCGGCGTGTACCTGCTCGGCTCGGCCGCCCAGTTCCGGTGGGCCGGGAGCGACCGGCGCCCCTCACCCCCGTCACCCGTTCCGACCGCACCGACCCGAGGAACCGCCATGACGCTCGTACTCGACCCCGCCGCACAGAACCTGCTCTTCCGTGAGGCGCGCACCGCCAACACCTTCACCGACACCCCGGTCACTGACGAGCAGGTCCAGGAGATCTACGACCTGGTCAAGTACGGTCCGACCTCCATGAACCAGCAGCCGCTGCGGATGGTCCTGGTCCGTTCCGACGACGCCCGGGCGCGCCTGGTCCGGCACATGGCCGAGGGCAACAGGAAGAAGACCGAGACCGCGCCGCTGGTCGCCCTGCTCGCCGCCGACAACGAGTTCCACGAGCAACTGCCGACCGTCTTCCCGCACTTCCCGCAGGCGAAGGACGTCTTCTTCACCGAGCGCACGGTCCGTGAGCGGTCGGCGGCCCTCAACGCCGCGCTGCAGGTGGGCTATTTCATCATCGGCGTCCGCGCCGCAGGCCTCGCCGCCGGCCCGATGACCGGATTCGACGCCGACGCGATCGACAAGGAGTTCTTCCCCGACGGCGACCACTCCGTCCTCGCCGTCGTCAACATCGGCAACCCGGGAACGGACCCGTGGTTCGCCCGCAACCCGCGACTGGCCTACGACGAGGTCGTCAGCACCGTCTGACGCGGGGCGGCGAACAGGCCGCGCTCAAGCCCCCGGGCCCCACCCCGGGGGTTCGGCGCACCCGGCCACGTCGGCGGCCCCGCACTCACGGCGGGCAAGGCGTGCGCGGCCCGGGTTCGCGATGCACCGCTATGGCGTACTCCGCACAGGGTCCTCGGTGAGGACGACGCGCTTACGGAACCGGCAGGAGAGGGCCGCGACCGGACGCATTCGCCTTTCCGGCCGGCATCCGCAGCCCGGGCGGACGGGCCGATTCCGTTTTAGGCTCCTCGATGGGTTCCGGACGCGGGCGAATTCGCGGACCGGATCGTGCACCGTACATCGGAGAATGTGAACAGGACAGGAGATCGCCGCCATGACCCGAATGGCGTTCCGTCGAGGCCTGCTCGCTCTGGGTCTGACCATGGCGGCGGTCGCCGCGTGCGCTCCCGCGGCAAAGGACGTCGACGGCGACGCACCGGCCGCCGCGGTCTCCTCGGCTCCGTCCACGAGGCCGCCCGACAAGCTGTCCATCCAGTTCGAGCAGGCCCTTCCGAACGTCAAGGGCAAGACGTTCACCTCGGCGATCGTCGACTACCCGCCGAACGGGAGTACGCCCCCGCACCACCACGGGCAGGCTTTCGTCTACGCCTACGTACTCAAGGGCGCCGTACGCAGCCAGCTCGCCGGCGAGGCCGTTCACACCTATCGCCAGGGCGATTACTGGATCGAGCCGCCGGGCGCTCACCACGTTCTGTCGGAGAACGCCAGCCGTACGGAGCCCGCGCAATTGCTGGTCGTCTTCATCAGCAATACGGGCGAAGCGATCAAGGTCAACGATCCCTCGAATTAGGACGCCGGCGGGGTAGGTGGCCCCACGACGGCCCGGTCCGCCACCCGCCGGCAGCGTCCTCGCGGGTCTCCGGCCGGCGCCCCACACCCCCCATAGCCTCACCGGCGGTTACGCCGTCCAGGTGCACCCGCCGGCCGCGCTACCGCGGCCGGCGGGTTCTTGTCGTGGGTAGCCGACCCACCGGGCCGGCGGTCTCTCGGCACGTCCGCCCGGCCGGCCTCCGGCCGTCCCCGGCATGACCGGATCAGGCCCTTCCCGCGTGCCGTCGTCCGCGCCGAACCGGGCCCCCCATCGGCCGCGAAGTGCGCAGTGCCGCCGTCCCGTTGGGCCCGTCGCCTGCCCCGGATTTCCGATCCCGTTCCGTCTCTTGCCCGGTCGACCCATCGGTGCCATGCTGCGTATCGCGAACAAGGTGTTCGCAATATGAACTCCTCCTGGTACTGCTGACCATCGGAGAGCGTGATCATGTTCCAGCAGTTGTTGAAGTCGTCCGGCCCTCCCGTGGTCGGCACGTTCGTCAAGATCCCCTCCCTGGAGATCGCCGAGATCATCGGCGAGGCAGGGTTCGACTTCGTCGTCATCGACACGGAGCACGCCCTGCTCTCGGTCCGCGACGTGTACTCCCTGGTGGTCCTCTACTCCCGCATGAACGTCGCGCCCCTGGTCCGGGTCACCGACCACGGGTACGGCGACGCCCAGCGCTACCTCGACGCGGGAGCGGCCGGGATACTCGTGCCGCACGTCTCCGGCGCAGCCCAGGCGGAGATGACGATGCGGCAGTTCCTGTTCCCTCCGGCCGGCACCCGGGGGATGGGGCTGGCGGCGCGTGCCGGGTTGTGGGGCGGCATCCGCGGCGGATCGGCCGAGTACGTCCGCGCGGGTCAGGAGGACGTCGCACGGATCGCGATGATCGAGGACCAGGGGGCGGTCGAGGACATCGAGGCGATCCTCGCCGTGCCCGGTGTGGACGCGGTGTTCATCGGGCCCGGTGACCTCTCGCTCAGCCTGGGGGTGCCCGGCGGCTCGCCTGCCGTGCACGAAGCCGTGACCAGGTCCATCAAGGCCGCGGTCCGCGCCGGTGTCCCGGTCGGCACGGTGGTCGCCGGCGAGGAGCAGATCCGCCTGCGGGCGGAGCAGGGCTGCCGGTTCATCCTGGTCGGCAACGACACCGGGATGGTCTCCGCGGCCGCGAGGCGCACCCTCGCGCGGGCGCGGGAAGCCCTGCCGGCGGCCGTCCGATGATCGACAAGATCCGGCCCGGCGCCGTGGACTGCCTGACCGGGATCCGCAGCGGCTCGTCCGTCGCCATCGGCGGGTTCGGCCAGACCGGTGTGCCTCTCGACCTGATCGACGCGCTCTGCGACCGCGACGTGCGCGGATTGCACATCATCGCCAACAACGGCGGCCGTGGCCTGCCCGGTGAGCGCGGGATCGGCAGGCTGCTCAAGGAGAACCGGGTCCGCAGGCTCTCCTGCTCCTTCCCGGTCAACCCCGACTTCTTCCGGCGGTACTTCGCCGGCGACGTCGAGATCGAACTCGTGCCGCAGGGCACCCTGGCGGAGCGGCTGCGGGCCGGCGGTTCGGGGCTCGGCGGTTTCTACACCCCGACGGCGGCCGGGACGATGCTCGCCGACGGCAGGTTCGTGGTCCGTTACGGGGAGGGCGGCGTCGTCCGGGAGACCCTGGCGCAGAAGGAGAGCCGGGTGATCGACGGCCGCACGTACGTGCTCGAGTCGCCGTTGCGCCCGGATTTCGCCCTGGTGAAGGCGCACTTGGCGGACCGCTACGGCAACCTCCGGTTCCGCCTGGGCGCCCGCAACTTCAACCCGCTGGCCGCGATGGCCGCCGGCTGCACGATCGTGCAGGCCGACCACATCGCACACGACGGCTCCCTGCCGCCCGACGACATCCACCTGCCGGGCCCGTTCGTGGACCACGTCGTGGAAACCGCAGGGGAGACGGTCCGATGACGACTGCGCAGCAGGGCCTGACCAGGGCGGAACTCGCCCGCCGCGTGGCCGACGACCTGGTGGACGGCTGGTGCGTGAACGTGGGCATCGGTGTGCCGCTGCTCCTGCCGGAACAGGCCACGCCGGGACGGGAGATCGTCTACCACTGCGAGCACGGCCTGCTGGGCGTCGGCCCGGCGCCCCAGGGCGCGCCGGACCCGGACGTCACCGACGCGGGCAAGAACCCCGTGACGCTGGTCGAGGGGGCGGCGTCGTTCGACTCGTCGCTGTCCTTCGCCATCGCCAGGGGCGGCAGGCTGGACCTGTGCGTGCTCGGCGCGCTGCAGGTCGGTGAGAACGGCGACCTCGCGAACTGGCTGGTCCCCGGCGGCAACCCCGGGGTGGGCGGCGCGATGGACCTGGTGGCCGGCGCCCGCCGCGTCTGGGTGATGATGACCCATCTCGACAAGCAGGGACGTCCCAAGCTGCGCAAGCGTTGCAGCTTCCCGCTCACCGGGCCGGGCGTGGTCGACCGCGTCTACACCGACCTGGCCGTGTTCGAGTTCGTCGACGGTGTCCTGACGCTGCGCGAGTGCGCCCCCGGAGTCACCCCGGAGCGGATCGCCGCGCTGACCGAGGCGGCCTACTCCGTCGATCTGCGAGGGGAGTCCATATGACGAGGCAGGTGTCCGCGCGCATAGCCGGAGCCTTCGAACACCCCCTGCGCAGGATCCCCGACCGCACCGTGCCGCAGGTGCTCGCCGAGGTCGCCTACGGCGCGCTCGCCGACGCCGGGCTCGGCGTCGCGGACGTCGACGGCTTCTTCTGCTCGGAGGTCCCCGGGCTCGGCTCGATCGCGATGGCCGACCATCTCGGACTGACCGATCTGTCGTACGTGGACGTCACGGAGGGCGGCGGGGCGTCCTACCCCATGCACGTGGGGCACGCCGCGGCCGCCGTGGCGGCCGGCAAGTGCCGGGTGGCCCTGATCGCGATGGCGGGGCTCCCGCTGAGCGGCGGGGGGACCACCGGCGGCGCCCGCGGTCCCGAGCACCCCTACGAGGCGGGTTACGGCGTCACCGTGCCCGCCGGATACGCCCTGGCGGCCCGGCGGCACATGCACGAGTACGGCACCACCTCCGAACAGCTCGCGGAGATCAAGGTGGCGGCCGCGCACCACGCGCAGTACAACCCGAACGCGTTGCTGCGCAAGCCGGTCACGATCGAGGACGTCGTCAACTCCCCGCTGATCTCGGACCCGTTGCGCCGGCTGGACTGCTGCGTCACGACCGACGGCGGCGGCGCGCTGGTCATCGTGTCCGAGGAGGTCGCCCGCACACTCCCCCGCCGTACCGTCAAGATCCTGGGGCACGGCGAGACGGTGAAGCACAGCGCGAACGGCCGGATCGACCTGACCCGCACCGGCGCCGCGGTGTCCGGTCCGCGCGCGTTCGCCGAGGCCGGGCTGACACCGCGGGACGTCGACTACGTCTCGATCTACGACTCCTTCACCATCACCGTGCTGATGAGCCTGGAGGACCTCGGCTTCTGCGAGAAGGGCAAGGGCGGTGGCTTCGTCACCGGCGGCACCCTGCGCGCCGACGGCCGGCTGCCGTTCAACACCGACGGCGGCGGCCTGTGCAACAACCACCCGGATTCCCGCGGCGGCATGATCCGCACCATCGAGGCCGTACGCCAGTTGCGCGGCGAGGCCGCGCCGCAGGTCCAGGTGCCGGACTGCCGGATCGCGCTGGTCCAGGGCCACGGCGGCAGCCTCGGCTTCCGCACCGCCGCGGCCACCCTGCTGCTCGGATCGGAGGAGGCATGACCCCGCACGACCCCGTCCTCGCCCGCCTGGAGGAGGGGCTGGCCGAGGGCCGCCTGGAACTCCCCCGCTGCGCCGGCTGCGGAACGCTCCTGTGGTACCCGCGCGCCCGCTGCCCGCACTGCATGTCGGACGCCCTCGCCTGGGAGGCGCTGTCCGGCAGCGGCACCGTCCACTCCTACACCGTCAACCACCGCGGTCAGGGCGAGTACGCCGGAAGAGAACCCTTTGTCATCGCCTACGTCGAGCTGGCGGAAGGCCCCCGTGTCCTCTCCCACGTGGACGCCGAACCGGACTCGCTGCGCGTCGGCACGCCCGTGCGGCTCGGCCGGGGGCTGGACCGCGAGGGACGCCTGCACCTGCGGTTCGAGCACGCCGAGGAGAACGCATGACCTACACCAAGGACGACCCGCGGTCCGCACTGTCCGCCAAGGCGCCTCCGCGGACCGGAGAGGCGATCGCCGCACCGGAGTTCCACGACTTCTCGATCACCGCGCCCGCAACCGTCACCGAGGCGGGCAGCCGGCAGTGGATCGTGCGGGGCCAGAACTTCGTGCTGATCCACACCCGGCCGGAGCCCGGAGACACGATCTTCTCGGCCGAGCTGGCATCCGAACAGGTCCTGCTGCTGATCGACCACACCAGCTCCGTGCACGGCTCCGGATCCGGCGAGGAGCACACGGTCACCGGCCCGGCGCTGGTCGTCGTCCCGCCCGGTGCCAGCGAGATCGTCAGCACGGGCACCGGGACGATCGTCCAGCTGATCCAGTCCGACGAGACGGAGTGGGCGCAGCGGGCGGCCAACGCCGACCGCTACGCCGAGCCGCACCCGCGGGTCGCACCGCTGGAGCCGTGGCCGGAGCCGGTCGGCGGCTACCGCTGGCGCACCTACCTGATGGCGGACGTGCCGGAGGATCCGCAGCGGTTCGGCCGGCTCTTCCGGACCCGCGCCTTCATGGTCGGCTTCTTCAAGCCGGGCGACGGCCCCCGTGATCCGCGCAGGCTCTCGCCGCACACGCACGACGACTTCGAGCAGTGCAGCCTGGTCGTCGCGGGCACCTACATCCACCACATCCAGACGCCGTGGGGCCCAGACGCCACGGCCTGGCGGCCGGAGGACCACGCTCGCGTCGGCAGCCCCTCGGTCGCCATCATCCCGCCGCCCACCGTGCACACCTCACAGGCCATCGGCTCCGGCGTGAACCACCTCATCGACATCTTCGCCGGGCCGCGCCACGACTTCTCCGCCCAGCCCGGCTGGGTGCTCAACGCCGACGAGTACCCCGCACCGGGCAACTGACCCCGTCCCCGCACACCGTGCCTTCAACGCCGAAGGGACCCTCGCCATGTCCTCCACCACCGAAGTCGCCAGATCCGCCGACACCGACCTACAGGCCCGCAGACGCCGGGCGATCACCAGCGCCTGGGCCGGATTCGCCGTCGACTCCTACTCCATCTACGTGGCATCGACGGCCCTGCTGCCCGCGATGGTCTACTTCCAGTCCAGCCTCTCCCCCAGCCAGCTCTCGGTCTTCGTCGGCATGACCTTCGCCGCGACCCTGATCGGCCGGCCGATCGGCGCCCTGCTGTTCGGTCACTTCGCGGACCGCATCGGCCGGCGCAAGGTCGGGTCGGTCACCATCTACGGGTTCGGCACGATCTCCCTGCTCATCGCGATGCTGCCGGGCGCCGAGGTCGTCGGCGCCACCCTGGCCACGACGCTGCTCATCGGGCTGCGGTTCATCGAGGGCATCTTCCTCGGCGGGGAGTACACCGCCGCCACGCCGATGGCGCTGGAGTACGCACCCCAGGGACGCCGGGGGTTCACCGGAGCGCTCATCCAGTGCTCGGCCAGCGGCGGCCCGTTCTTCGTGGCCGTACTCACGTCGATCGTCCTGCTGTTCGCGCCGAACGCCGGGCTGCACTCGCCGTACGTCCAGTGGGGCTGGCGGATCCCGTTCGTCATCGGCGCCCTGCTGTCCTGGGGCGTCGCCTGGTTCCTGCGCCGGCGGGTCGAGGACTCGGACGTCTACAAGGAGACGGCACGGTCCAAGTCGCCGTTGCGCGACATGCTCAAGGGCTCGTCCGGCCGGGCGTTCCTCCAGTCCTACCTCATCATGACCGGCGTCTTCTTCGCGGTGAACATGCTCGGCAGCGTCATGCCGCAACTGCTGCTGTCCAACAAGGGCTACACCGCGTCGGACCTGGCGCACACCCAGCTGGTCAACGCGTGGCCGGGCATGGCGACCTACCTCTTCTACGGCTGGCTGAGCGACCGGATCGGCCGCAAGCGCGCGCTCTACATCGCCGCGTCGACCACGGTCCTGCTGACACCGGTCACGCTCACCCTGATGGGCAGCGGGAACGTGCACGGCTGGCTCGCACTGACCGCCCTGGCCTCGCTGACCAACGTCTTCATCGTCGGCTCGCTCGGCGTGCTCCCGGCCTACATCAACGAGCGCTTCGCCACCGCGGTCCGGTCGTCGGGCTGGGGCGTCGCCTACAGCACCGCGGTCGTCATCCCCGCGTTCTTCTCCTACTACCAGCTGTGGCTGGCCCACCTGGTGCCCTTCCACTACACCGCGGGGATCCTCGCCGCGTTCGGCGGGCTGATCATCCTGGCGGCCGTCTCGGCGGGGCCGGAGACCCGCGGGGTCGACCTCAACACGGTGGGCGAACGAGCCGGCGCGAAGGCATGACACTCCCCACGAAGGCCAGGTATGCGCCCGGACAGGAAAGCCACGCCCGTCGCCGTAGCCGTGTTCGTCCTGCAGACCGCCGGCAGCGGTGTCGCGGTGTACGGCATCCCGGTCTACATCGCGGCGTTCCTGCGCTCGGGCACCGTGAGCGCGGCGGGGCTCTCGCTGGCGAGTACCGGCTTCTTCGTGGTGGGCGCGCTGACCGGGCCGGTGTTCGGCCGGTTCGGGCAGCGCAGGCCGAACCTGGTGATGCTGGGGGCGGTACTGGGAGGGACGGCGGCCATCGCGGCGATGGCCGTCCGTCCCACCGGGGCCGTCGTCATCGTGGCGTTCGCGACGCTGGGCGCCGTCTTCAGCGGCGGACTCGTCGTCGTCGGGACGATCGTGCTGGTACGAGTCTTCGACGGCCGGCCCACGGCCGGGATGGCGCTGGCAACCTCCGGCTCCTCGGCCGGCGGCATCCTGGTCTCGCCGGTGCTGGCGCTGCTGCTCACCACCCAGGCGGCGATCGCCCGCTCCTTCCTGGTCGTCGCGGCGGGCTTCCTGGTGATCAGCTGCGGCGCGCTGGCGCTCAGCTCGTGGGCGACGGCCCGGTCCGCTCCGGCACCTGCGCCCGCCGCCGCGGCGGGAACGGTGCCACTGCTCCGGCACTGGCCGTTGGTCGTGGCCTTCGGCCTGGTCAGCGCCTCGCAACTGGGCGCGACCTCCTACATCGTGGCGACCGGGCTGTCCCGGGACTTCACCGGCGCGCGCCTGGCGGTCTCGGCCGCCACCGGTGCGGCGGTCGCCTCACGATGGATCGGCAGCGCCGGTATCCGGCGGCTCGGCCTGCACCGCTGGACCGTGGCCAGCTTCTGCGCGCAGGCCGTGGGAGTGGCCCTGGTCGGGGTGGCGCCGTCCGGGTGGGTCCTGTTCCTCGGGGCCGTACTGATCGGGCAGAGCCTGGGCATCACCATCCTGATCCGCTCGCAGGTGATCGTGGAACTGTTCGGGATCGACGACTTCGCCCGGAAGTTCGCCCAGTTCCAGACGTGGACGAGCCTCGGCTCCGCGGCCGGCCCGCTCCTCCTCGGCCAGGTCTACTCGGCGACCGGGGACTACGTCCCGGCGTACCTCCTGCTGTTCCTGCTCAACGCCGTCGCCGTGCCGTTCCTGCTGCCGTGGATGCGCGCGTCCCGACCCCGATCCTGGAGGACCGATGAAGAACCCCGGCGCTCCGACCGTTCCCCGGTATGAGGAGCTGCTGCGCCGTACCGACGCCCCTCCGGGGTCGTCATGGCACCTGTTCGGCCCGGGCGACCAGCTCGGCACCCTGAACTTCCTTACCCCGCAGACCGCAATCGACGGCGCGGCCCTGGTCCGGCGCGGCCGGACGTTCAACCTGGACTACCCGATCAACACGTTCGTGCCCAGCCTGGCCGGCACGCGCCCGCCGACCGCGCACCACATCTTCGCGAACAACCCGCATCACCGGGACGACTGGCTGGACTCGTTCTACCTGCAGTCCACTTCACAAGTCGACGGACTGCGGCACATCCGCCATCCCCGGTACGGCTTCTACGGCGGCGTCGCGGAGGCCGACATCGACGAGGGCACGCCCTCGCTGGGCATCCAGCTGCTCGCCGAGAAGGGCATCGTGGGCCGGGGCATCCTCCTCGACGCCGTCCGCTGGTTCGACAGCATCGGCGAACCGCTCGCCCCGAACGCGCCCCGCGGCATCACGCCGGCCGATCTGGACGCCATGGCACGGCACTTCGGGGTCGAGGTCCGCTCGGGCGACATCCTGCTGCTGCACACCGGATGGGCCCGGCACTGGCTCGAGTCCACGCCGGAGCAGCGCGCCGCCCGCACCGGCAGCCCCGGCCTGCACCAGTCGGAGGAGATGCTCGCGTGGCTGTGGGACCACGGGATCTCCCTCGCCGCGTCGGACAACGGCGGCCTGGAGTCGTTCCCGGTCGATCCGGGCTCCGGCTGGGTGGACCCGGACGAACCGCCGCCCCCGCGCGGCCCCTCCCACAACGGCATGATGCACCGCCCGCTGATCGCGCTCCTCGGCCTGATCATCGGCGAGCTGTGGAAGCTCGACGAACTGGCCGAGGACTGCGCCGCGGACGGCACCTACGAGTTCCTGCTGACGGCCAAGCCGCTCAACCTGGAGGGAGGCGTCGGATCGCCTCCCAACGCGCTGGCCGTCAAGTAGCCATCACCCGGCACGAAACGACACGAGACGAGGACGAACGCATGACGCAGACGGTCAACGAGCTGTGGGACCCGACGCTGGACGCCGACCGGCTGAGGGCCGACCCGGAGGCCGACGAGTTGCTCACCGGCGCCGTGGACCTCCACACCCATCCCGGGCCCAGCCCGTTCCCGCGCAGGATGTCCATCATGGACGCCGCCGCCGACGCCGCGTCCCTCGGATTCCGCGCCCTGGTGGCGAAATCGCACCACCACAGCATGCAGACGGACATCCTGGCGCTGGAACAGGCCGGCCTGCAGGACATCCCGGTCAAGGTCTACGGGGGCGTCGCCCTCAACCACACCGTCGGCGGGCTCAACCCGTACGCGGTCGAACTGGCCCTGCGCATGGGCGGCAAGGTCGTGTGGTTCCCGACCATCGCGTCGCGGGCGCACCTGGAGTTCCACGCGCACAACCACAGCGGTTTCCCGGTCGCGGGCGTACCGTTGCGCGAGAACGAGCCGATCAGCGTGCTCGACGGGGCCGGCAGGCTCAACGCCGCCACCCGTGACATCCTGGACGTGATCGCCGCCGAGTCCGGGATCCTCAACTGCGGGCACCTGCCGGCCGCCGAGATCGACGTGCTGATCCCCGGGGCGCTCGAGGCGGGCGTGACGCGGATCGTGATCAGCCATCCCGACTTCGTCCTCGGCGCGTCGCCCTCGCTCATCGGCGACTGGTGCCGCAAGGGCGCCTTCGTGGAGCACTGCCTGGCGATGCTGGTCGGCCGGGAACCGAAGGACAGGCCGTTCGACCGGATCGCCGACTTCTACCGGGCGGCCGGTCCCGGCCGGACCATCCTCTCCTCCGACCTCGGTCAGAAGGGCAACCCGCTGCCGGTCACCGCGTACCGCAGGATGGTGCGCGTGCTGCTGGACGAGGGCGTGGCACCCGCCGACATCAGGTCGATGACGGGAGGGAACGCCGCCGGGCTCCTGTCCATTTGAACCGCGCGCCGGTCGCTCGGTAGAGTCCGCTCGGCGTGATGACGACGTGAGGAGTGGGCTTGAGCAGCGGGGGCGGCACCGGCGACATCCAGGCGGTGCACCGCGTCGCGGAGATCCTGCGTCTGTTCACGCTCAACAAGCCGAAGGTCACCGTGGCCGAGGCCGCCGCACAGATCGGCCTCAACCGGACCACCCTGCACCGCTACTTCACCTCCATGGTGCTCGACGAGATCCTCGAACGCGTGCCCGACGACGCGACGGCGTACATGCCAGGTCGGCTGCTGCTGCAGCTCGGCGCCGTCGCCCAGGGCCAGCGGCGGGTGCTGGACATCGCTCCCCGTCACATGGACGCGCTGTCGGTCGAGACCGGCCGCTCGGTGGTGCTGTCGCTGTGGGGTGCGTCCGGCCCGGTGGTCTCGCTCGTCTCGGAGGCCGGCACCCACCCGATCCTGATCACCGTCCGGATCGGTTCCACCCTGGGGCCCGACTCGGCGCAGACCCGGCTCTTCGTCGCGCTGTCCAAGGACGAGGAGCGGGTGAAGAGGTACCTGGCCCGGATTCCGGACGAGGCGCGGACCAAGCTCGAGGGCACGCTGGAACCGTGCCGGTCGCGCGGGCTCAGCCGGATCCGGGTGCCCTCCATCGACGGCGTGGTGCTGGCCGCGGCCGTCTTCGACGAACACGACGTCGCAGCCACCATTGCCCTGGTGGGCACCACGTCGTCGCTGCCGGAGCAGGCGCCGGAGACGGAGTCGGCGCTGCTGCGCGCGGCAGCCGCGATCACCGAGGAGTTGGGCGGCGCCGCGACCCGCGGGGCGGCCCTCACCGACGCCGCTGTCTGAGCCGGCCTCGGTCAGTGCCCGCGAGACCTTGCCGGCTCCGGGACGCCCGCCCTGCTCACCTCGGGCGCCTGCCTCCGGCCGGGCGTGGGCCGAGACGCTGCCCGCTCACGGCTTCGTACGTCGCCGCCAGGGCCTTCCCCGACTGCTCCGGATGCCGCTGGGCGATACCGATGAACAGGCAGTCGATGACCGTCAGCTGCGCGATGCGGCTGGCCGTCGCGCCCGACCGGAACGTGGTCTCGCGCGCCGCGGTGGTCAGCACGAGATCGGAGACCTCGGTGATGGGCGAGCGGGGGAAGTTGGTCAGGGACACCGTGGTGGCTCCGTGCCCCCGGGCCACGCGCAGCGCCTCGACGGTGTCGGCGGTGGCGCCGGTGTGGGAGAGCCCGAAGGCCACGTCCCCGGTCCCCAGCACGGCCGCCGACGTCAGCATGATCTGCGTGTCGCTCCAGGCGAAGCCGACCCTTCCGATCCGGTGCAGCTTCTGCTGGAAGTCGGCGGCCACGAAGGCGCTCGCGCCCACTCCGTACACGTCGATGCGTCCCGCGCCCGCCATCGCGTCGACCACGTCACCGAGGACCGCCACGTCCAGCTGCGCGCCGGTCTCCTCCACCGCCCGGGCGTCGGCGAAGGCGACCTTGCCGACGATGCCGGCCAGGTCGTCGGTGGAGGTGATGTCGTCGCCCAGGTGGCTCTCGGCGCGGATCCCGGCGCGGGCGGCCTCGGCGGCCATCGCGATCCGCAGTGCGGGATAGCCGTCCAGACCGATCGACCTGCAGAACCGGATCACCGTGGTCTCGCTGGTGCCCGCCGCGGCGGCCGCCTCGGAGATGCTCCGGCGGGCCGTCTGGGCGGGGCTGTCCAGCACCGCCCGGGCGACCCGCTGCTCCGCCCGGGCGAGGCCGGGCAGGAGCGAGCGGATGCGCACCAGGAGGGCGCTGTCCTGCAGGTCGTCGGCCGTGTTCTCGCTCACCACGCGGGAAACCTACTGAGGGCCTTGCCGCAGGTCAACGTGGAGCAGGCGCCGCGGCGCGGGCGTCAGTGCCCTCCGCCCGCCGGAAGCTCCCGCCAACCGGCCGAGGTCAGCGGGGCGTCCGGCTTGTCGCCGTCGATCAGGACGTGCGTTCCGTCGGTGACCCGCAGCCCGCCGAGGTTCACGCCGCGCCCCTCGTAGACCGAGTCGGTGGTGTAGCGCCAGCGCAGTTCGAGACCGGACGCCGCGTTCGGGACCTCCGCGTGCACCCGCCACCAGGCGCGTACGGCCTGCCCGGACAACGAGGTGACGCCGCCTGTGGGAGCACCGGTGCCGGTGACCTGCAGCGCCACGGGCTGCCAGGTGGCACCGCCGTCGGAACTCGCCTCGAGACGGAGGCGATCGGTCGATTCGGTGTTCACGAAGGACCTGAAGTCGACGTCGACCGTCCCGGAGGCGTTCAGCGGACCGGTGGTCAGTGTGCTGGTGGCACCGCCGCCCTGTCCCGAGAACCACGAGCGGCCGCCGCCGGGCGCCTTGACCGGCATCGCCTGGGCGAGGGCCCCGGCGATCCCGCGGCGGGCGGGGTTGGTGGAGGGGGTGGTGCGTGTGGCGTGGACCCGGTTGGTCAGCAGGATGGCGAACGACCGCGACTCGGGGTCGATGACCAGCGAGGTGCCCGTGAAGCCGGTGTGGCCCATCGTGCGCGGGCCGGACAGTCCGCTCATGTACCAGATCTGGTCCAGCTCGAAGCCGAGGCCGTGGGAGTCGCCGGGGAAGGCCTGGTTGAAGTTCTCCTCCAGCAGCGAGACTCCGTGCCGGCTGAGGACCCGGTGGCCGCGGTAGGTTCCGCCGTTGAGGATGGCCTGGGCCAGTACGGCGAGGTCGTCGACGGTGGAGAAGACGCCCGCGTGCCCGGCGACGCCGCCCATGGCCCAGGCGTTCTCGTCGTGCACCTCACCGTGCACCAGACCCCGCGCGGGGGTGGCCTCGTACTCGGTCGCGGCGATCCGCGGCAGCTTCGAGGCCGGTGGGTTGTATCCCGTGTCGGTCATGTGCAGGGGCCGCGTGATGTCCTCGCGGACGAGGGTGTCGAGGCTCCGCCCGGTCACCTTCTCCAGCACCAGCTGCATCGTGAGCATGTTGAGGTCGGAGTAGGTGTAGGTGGTCCCGGCCGGGTTCACCGGTGCGGTGTCCAGGATGGCCTTCACCCGTGACGGGATGTCGGGGTAGCCCTGCCACAGCGCCGGCTCGGGGTCGGGCGCGAGGCCGGAGGTGTGGGTGAGCAACTGCCTGACGGTGATGGCGCCCTTGCCGTTCACCGCGAATTCGGGCAGGTAGTCGGCGACCGGGCTGTCGAGCCGGATCGTTCCGGCCTCCAGTTGCTGCACGGCCACCAGGGACGTGAACAGCTTCGACAGCGAGGCCAGATCGTAGATGGTGTCGGTGCGGGCGGGTGTCCACTGGTCCTCGGGCAACTCGGTCTGCGGGGCCGAGTA
The DNA here is from genome assembly GCF_900188405.1 of Actinacidiphila glaucinigra. Taxonomy (GTDB): domain Bacteria; phylum Actinomycetota; class Actinomycetes; order Streptomycetales; family Streptomycetaceae; genus Actinacidiphila; species Actinacidiphila glaucinigra. Next base: position 37,685 of record NZ_FZOF01000017.1, read on the forward strand.
CCGCGTCGCGTAGCCGGCCGCACTGCGCTCGACGACCTTGCCGTCGTGGACCATCAGGCTGGTGGCACCGGGGAAGAGGTAGCCGGCGCCGCTCGCCGGGTCCGCCCAGGCGTCGACCTGCTCCTCGAAGGCGGCGATCGGGGCCGGGTCGAGCCCGGCGGCCCTGGGGGAGGCCGGCCGCAGCACGGTGCCCGCGGGCGCGAACCCGGCGTACGGCTGGTCGAAGCGGCGGCCGCCGCCGTCGGCCCCGGCCGCGGCCGACGCGGCAGCGGTGGCGGTGGCGGCCGTGGCTCCGGCCGGCAGGGCGAGGGCGGCCACCATGGCTGACGCCGCGGTGAGAGCGAGTACAGGAATCCGCATGGGTACCTCGTGGGTGAGGAGTTGGCTTCGCTGTGCGGCACGCCTCCGGCCTGGACGGTCAGGGGACGGAGCCGTGGTCACTCGGCACGTCGGCAGGGAGGTCCGACCCCCTGAGGCCGAAACTCGTTAACCAACTTGGAGCGATGTTCGTAAGTTAGTAACCAAACCGAGGGTGGTCAACATCCCGGCCGGTACCGGGATCCGGACGCCACGGCCACAGCCCGCAGCCCCCGCCCAGGACATGGCGTGCCGTCGACTCCAGCAGGTGAGGCGGTCACCGGGTTCGTGACAACCATGCGCGCCGGCCAGCCGAACTCGGGTCCACTCGCGATCCCCGTTGCCCCTCGGCAGTGGGACGTGCGCTCCAGGGCGGCCACCGGGCCGTGCCGACAATGCGGGGCGCCGTTCGTCGTCACATGCGTCCGGCCGCACCTCGAGACGTCACACCAGCGGCATCGCAGGCAGTGCCCGGCATTCAGACAACGGCACTATGTTCGAAGCGGGCCCATCGTCAACTTGCGGGGAGTACCGGTGACAGCAGCTCTTGCAGTACTGGAACAGCTGCCGTGGGACGAGGCCGAGTCAGCGTTCGGACGCCAGCAGGCGAAGGACTTGCGCCGCGGTCTTCGGAGCCTGGTACTCAAGCGCGGCGCGGCAACCGAGGAGGACTACTTTCCCCTCTCAAACTGCTTCGCCCCCGGCGGCGGACGGATCGGCGCACTAGCGGCCGCAACCCTGCCGTTCGCCGTTGCGCTCGCAACCGACCTCGACATGGGCAGCAGGTCCACAGTCGTGGAGATGCTCGGCCACGCAGCCCAGACGGCGTCCGAAGACGCAGTAGGTGCCATGCACGCCGGATGGGCTCAGGCCTGGAATCACCACAGCGCCCAGATTCGCGCACTGCTCGGCGACCCTGTCCCCGCGGTGCGGCGGGCAGCGCTCCCCCTCGCGGACGGCGTCGATCAGCTGCTGGAACGGTGGAATGCCGAAGCCGACCCGTCCGTTCGCCTGCCCTTGCTGCTGGCGCTCGGGACAGCCGCGGCAAGCTCCACGGATGCCGGGTCGCTGGACCGCGCGATGGCAGTACTGACCGAAGAGCTGCGGGCCGGCACGCCTGTGATGCAGGTAGCAGCCGTACACGCCTGGGCAGCAATCGATCCCGAAGCCCCAGTCCGCGAACTGGACCTCCTGGTGGAGGTCCTGTCCGAGCCCGCTACCCGACCGCAGTTCGAGGCCAACTGGTACCTGGCAGACGACGGCATCCCCCGTACCCGGGAAGATGTCCTCGCCTGGACGGCGGCCCTGTACAACGACGCGCAACGATCGGCCGCGCTCTCCTTCGCCGTTCGCCTCATCGATGCGGCACATCAACGCGAAGACGCCCTACTGTGCCAGGCTGCACTCGACGAAGGCTGGCAGCTGCTGGTCGTACAGCCATCCGTCGCCTCTGCCCTCCTCCCCCGCGCAGGTGAGCTCCTTGCCGACACGGACGACGGCGTGCGATACCGGGCAGCACACCTACTCGCAGTACTCGGCACCCAGGCAGCCGCGTACGCGGACCAACTGGCCACACTTCTCGACGACACAGGTCAAGCCGAATACCTTGAAGGCACCGTGGGCGACCACGCCCGGTGGGCACTGGCCCGCATAGGGGACCGGCGCGCCCTGCCCGGACTCGTCGAGCAGCTGTATGCGCCGTACGAAGACGACTACTCCCGCGGCTACACCGCAGGAGACCCGCGCCTTCCAGAAGTCGAGGACGTCCTGATCCCCATGCGGGACCATGCGGCAGGCCTGCTGCCGGCAATACGTCAGCGGCTCAAAAAGGACGGCGCAGACGGTCCGCTGACAGGTAACTTCCTCAAAGTCCTCATCGCCTGGGGGCCGGCCGCAGCCCCCGCACTTCCCGAGGTGGTGGCCCTGCTCAACGACGCCCGGCGCTCCCTCACCGCAGTCGACGCACTCGTCGCAATGGGACCAGCCGCATCGTCCGCCGAACCTGCCGTACGTGAATGTACGGTCCTCGACCACCCCGGCAACCATCAGATGGTGGCATGGGCTGCCTGGCGTCTCAGCGGAGACCGGGACACGGCCCTGCGGCACATCGGCGAGGCCGTACTGACCGCCGAACCACCCCACCCCGGGCCCATCGCCCTACTCGGAGACTTCGGCCCAGCGGCCGCACCGTACGCCAACCACGTACGGCAAGGAATGGAGCACGGATCCGCCTGGGTCCGGATTCCGGCAGCAGTCGCGCTGTGGGCAATCACGGGTAACCCGGGGCCGAGCGTGTCCGTACTCGAGGAGTACCTGCATGCCCTTGCCGACGGGAGCGACGCCTACGGCGACGCACTTCGCGCACTGCAGGCCCTGCTACAAATCGGCACAGTCACCGCGGAGACGCGCGCCCTCCTGCGCAGCCTGCAGAACTCCGACCGACGACTGTCCAACTGCCGGGACTACCGGGCATTCCTCGAAGACGAAGAGCTTCGCTCCATGGTGGATGGCGCGCTCGCCTTGCCCCAGCGACCGTCGGACGTCGGCCCGTAGAACGGAACCGCCAGGGACGCTTTTGCGTGGACAGGCGCAGGCGCCATCGCAGCTTGCGGGCGCCAGTTCCCACGTTCAGCCACAGCCCGCGGAGCGCACAGACTTCACGAGTCCGGGCTGTACCAGGCGACAACGCTCATACCGGTCGTCAATGACGAATGGCCCAAACTTTGGATGAGGGGATCGCGGCACTGGCAGGCGCTGCAATCGGCGGAGCCGCCGCAACCCTGGCACCGGTCATCGCGGGCAGAGCCGTGCGCCACCAGGTACGCGGTCAAGAGCGAATCTGACGCAACGGCACACGCCGGGAGAGCAAGGGGGGCTGGAACAACTCAAGCGGGAACGTAGCCCAGAGCGGCTAGCCGAACGCGTAAAGCAACGCATTGACGAACTCGCACCCCTCCATGTGAGAGCTGCCTTCGCAAGGTCCGCCCTCCGCGCGAGACGTGACAAAGGTACTGACCGTGGCTTTGGGCGAATCCGATGCCGTGCTCAGCGAGGCCGGGTGCCCGTGCACAGGGTGAACGGTGACGGTCCGTCACAACAGCCCACCTCCCGCCCCGCCAGGGCCCCGCGTGGAGCCGGGAGGGAAGGGGGATTCCGGCTGCGGAGGCGCGGACCGCTAGGCAACCTTGATCAAATATGCTTTTCTCATCGCTCGTGACCAGGACTCGATCCGGAGTTCGAACCGAGCGGGGCGTCAGCAACCCGGCGCCGGGCTCCCGGAAAGGGTTCCGGGTGCCCGGCGACCGCCGGGCAGCCAACTGCCCGCCGTCCGCGCACAGGTCTCCCGGGCGGCTCGAAGGTACTCATACATGCGCATACACGCCCGATGGGCCCTGCTGCCGGCACTCGCCGGTCTGCTCGCGGGGGCCGTGCCCGGCGCCGCCCAGGCGTCGCCGGCCCCCACGACCGTCAGACCCGACGCCGGTGTCGCGTCGTCCCAAGGCAGAACGGTCGGCACCCTCACGCTGATCACCGGTGACAAGGTCACCGTCACCCGCGGAGCCAGTGGTACTCCCGGGGTGGGCGTCCAACCCGGCCCCGGCCGCACACGCATCGGCTTCCAGGTGTCGCACCAGTGGCACGGGACCGACCACCACATCTCCGTGGTTCCGTCGGACGCGCAGCCGCTCCTGGCCGCCGGGAAGCTCGACCCGCGCCTGTTCGACGTCACCGAGCAGCTCGACGCCGGGTACGACGACGCCTCCAGCGACTCGCTGCGGCTGATCTACTCCAGCCGCCGCGGCACGTCCGCCGCCGCCCGCGGCGCGATCCTGCGGCACGGCGCCAGGATCACCCGGACGCTGGACGTCCTGAACGGGGGCAGCGTCGCCCCGTCCAAGCGGGACGCCGCCGCGTTCTGGACGTTCGTCAGCGGGGCGCAGGGGCTTCGCGGTCCGCTGGACAAGGTGTGGCTCAACGGTGTCAGCCGGGTCGCCCTCGCCGAGAGCACCCGCATCATCGGCGCCCCGAAGGTCTGGGACAGCGTCGACTCCACCGGTGCGCACGTCACGGGCAAGGGCGTCACCGTCGCCGACCTCGACACCGGCTACGACCCCACCCACCCCGACCTCGCGGACAAGGCCGGCGGCGACCGCGCCAGGGACTTCACCGGCACCGGTTCGGTGGTGGACGGCAACGGCCACGGCACCCACACCGCCTCCACCATCGCGGGCACCGGCGCGGCCTCCGACGGGACGTACAAGGGCGTCGCCCCCGACGCCGAGTTGCTGATCGGCAAGGTCTGCACCGACGACGGCTTCTGCCCCGACGACGCCGTCATCAACGGCATGACCTGGGCGGCCGAGGCGGGCGCGACAGCCGTCAACCTCAGCCTGGGCTCCGCCCCCTACGCACAGACCGACCCGCTCACGGAGGCCGTCGACGCGCTGAGCGCCGAGCACGGCACCCTGTTCGTGATCGCGGCGGGCAACGAAGGCGCCCCGGCGGCCGACTACTTCGGCGGGACCGTGGGCTCCCCCGGCATCGCCGACTCCGCGCTCACCGTCGGCAGCACCACCAAGCAGGACGCGCTCAGCACCTTCTCCAGCCGCGGCCCGCGGATCGGGGACTTCGCCGTCAAGCCCGACATCGTCGCCCCCGGCCAGGACATCACCGCGGCCCGCGCCACGGGCACCACCATGGGCGACCCCGCCGGCCCCTCGTACGTCACCGCCTCCGGCACCTCGATGGCCACCCCGCACGTCACAGGGGCGGTGGCGCTGCTCGCCCAGAAGCACCCGCAGTGGAAGGCCGCCGACTTCAAGTCGGCGCTCACCAGCGCCGCCAAGGGCCTGCCCGGCCTGACCGCCTACGACCAGGGCACCGGCCGGCTGGATGTGGCCCGCGCCGCCGAGCAGGACATTCGCGCCATCTCCGGCAGCATCAGCCTGGGCAAGGCCGACTATCCGCACGACGACGTCACCCGGACCGGCACCGTCACCTACGCCAACGACGGCGCCGAGGACGTCACGCTCCACCTCACCGTCGACGCGTACGGGCCCAGGGGCCAGGCCGCGCCCGCGGGGGCCTTCGCCCTGTCGGCCGACACCGTGACCGTCCCGGCCGGGGGCACGGCGTCCGCCGGCATCACCGCGAAGGTGGACGGCGCGATGGCGGGGGCCTACGGCGGTTCGGTCGTGGCCACCTCGGACGACGGCGCCACCACCGTCCGCGACGCCTTCGGCGTCTACGCCGAACCCCTCACCCACGCCCTGTCGATGACCGTCCTCGGCCTCGACGGCAAGCCCGTCGGACCGGACATCAGCGTCTCCGCCTTCGACAGCCGGACCGGCCTGCAGTACAGCCTCCCCACGAACGCCGACGGCAAGGTGTCCATGCAGCTCCCGGAGAGCGAGTACGACATCTCCGCGAGCAAGTTCGACCCCGTGGCGCAGACCTCTGTCCTCTTCTCCCGGCCCGGCCTCAGCCTCACCACCGACACCCCGATCGTCCTCGACGGCCGCAAGGCGAAGCCGGTCGACCTCACCGTCGACAAGCACGGGGCCCAGAACGACGGCATCTTCGCCAGTACGACCTCGATCAGCGCGGACGGCCGTTACGGCACCCAGAAGTTCGTGCTGGGCTTCCCGGGCAGCCGCGTCTACGCCACGCCGACCAGCAAGGTCAGCAGCCACCCGTTCTGGTTCCTCGCCACCCAGCGCTGGAGCGGCACGGTACGCGGGACCGCGGGCAGGCCGGCGTCGAGCTACGCCTACAACCTCGCCGTCAACAGCAAGGGCGCCATCCCCGCCACCTTGACCCGCCCCGTGCACGACCGCTCGCTCGCCCGGGTCGAGGAGACCTACGCCGACCAGGGCGGCAAGCCGCTCGGCGTGCGGATCGACACCCCGGTCCCGACCTACGGCGCCATCACCTTCGTCGACGGCAACCAGATCCCCGTCCCCGGCAGGCAGACCCGGTACTACACCGACGACCCCGCGATCGTCTGGGACCGCACCCTCGGCATGCGCGCGCAGGACACCGCGGGTTACGACGAGATCCAGTTCGCGGGCACCACGCGGTTCACGCCGGGCCGCAGCTACACCCGGGGATGGAACCAGGCGCCGCTGCGCGCCCGGTCGGTGGACGCCGTGCGCGTCGAGGACCGGATGTCCCTCACCCCCGGCCTGTTCTCCTCGGCCGCCGCGGACACCCCGACCCACTCCGGCGAGGCCCGGGACACCACGGGCTCGTCGACGCTCTACCGCGACGGTGAGAAGATCGCGTCGCTGGACTCCCTGGGCCGGCTCGAGACGGCGGTCCCGTACGACAAGGCCGTCTACACCCTGACCTCGTCCGGCACCCGCAAGGTCGGCTGGTCGAGTCTGGGCAGCAGGGCGTCCGCCACCTGGACCTTCGCCTCGGCACGCCCGGCCGGGCCGGGGCCGGCGGAGCTCCCGGTGATGAACGTCCGGCTCGGCGGCCCGCTGGGCACCTCCGGCACCGTCACGGGCGGCCGCCCGTACCTCTTCACCGTGACGGCGGAGCGGGGCGGCACGGCGGCCACCCGGAAGCTGGGTGTCCAGGTCTCCTTCGACGACGGCAGGAGCTGGAAGACCCTCGAGGTCCGGCGCGTGGGCGACCACGGCTTCGTCAAGCTGACGCCGCCCTCGGCCGGCGGTTACGCCTCGGTCCGCCTCACGGGTGCGGACGCCTCAGGCAACACGGTCGACCAGACCGTCATCCGCTCGTTCCGGGTGGCACGCGGTCGGTAGGGCACCCGCGTACGACGACGCGACCCCGGGCACGCGGCCTCCCCGCCGCGCGCCGGGGTCGCGGCCGGTGTGCGTTTGCACCGCGCCGGGGTGAGAGTTAACGTCAAAAGAAGTCACTGATTTTGACTATTTGGGACGGTTCCATCCCCGACTGCAGGAGTGTGCAGCATGTCGGACACCAAGTTCCACGAGTTCCTGACCCCCGACAACAGCGCGCTGGTCCTCGTCGACCACCAGGTATGCCTCTACAGCGGTGTCCGGGACACCGATCTGCTGGAGCTCAAGCACAATGTGGTGGCCTTGGCGAAGGCGGCACAGGTCCTCCAGGTCCCGACCGTCGTCACCACCACCTCCGCGGAGAGTCTGTGGGGCCCGCTCATCGACGAACTGGCCGATGTGCTCCCCGACACGGTCAAGGTCATCGACCGCAGCACCGTCAACGCCTGGCACGACGACCGGGTACGCGAGAGCATCACGTCCACCGGGCGCCGCAAGCTCATCTTCACGGGCATCTCGCTGGAGGTGTGCGCGTCGCTCCCCGCCATCGCGGCCGCCGCGGAGGGCTACGACACCTATGTGGCGCTCGACGCGTCCGGAACGTTCTCCGACGCCAAGCGGGAGGCTGGCCTGATCCGGCTCCAGCAGGCGGGCGTGATCGTCAGCGACTACGCCACGCTCATGGTCGAGATCCTCGGCGACAACGCCGCGCCCAAGGCCGGCGCGGTGTACGAGGCCCTCGACATGCCGTTCGCCGTCCTCGTCGGCCAGATCTCCGCGGCGTACAGCAGGTGACGACCCGCTCCCCCGGAACGGCTCTCCTCCCCCCGGCACCGGGCCCTGCGGTGCCGGGACCTTCGCAGGCCCCGGCACCGGACGGCGCCGGGCTACTCGCCCGTCGACCTCCACAGCCGCAGCCGCTCGTCCAGCCAGGCGCGCGTCACACCCCAGGCGTGTCCGTCCGGGTCGATCACGTCGAAGTGGTCGGCTCCGGGTGACATGACGAGCGTGACGTCCGCCCCCTTGGCCGCGGCGGCCTGGGCGTACGTCTGCGCGTAGGCCGGCGGGATCACGTCGTCGGCCGATCCGTGGACGATCAGGACGGGCACGGGTACCCCGCCCGCCGCGAGTTCGACGGGTGAAGCCGCCGCGTACCGGTCCGCGTGTTCGGCCACGCTCCCTCCGAGTAGCAGGCGGGTGATGCCGTCGCCCGCCCGCTCCGCCACCGCGGGCCAGACCTCGGCGTGGGAGGGCGGCGGCACGTTAGGCGGGATGTCGGGGTCGGAGTCCGTCAGGCCGTCGCCGAGTGCCACGGAGTCCGCGTCGACCAGGTCCAGCACGCCGGCCAGCGACACCACTCCGATGGGCTCGACCTTGGGATGCGCGCCGGGGAGGCCGTCCGGCTGGGCGGAGCGGTGCGCGACCCAGGCGGCCAGGTGACCGCCGGCCGAGTGGCCGACCACCAGCACGCGGCCGGTGTCGACCGCCGGGTCGAGGTGTGCGACGGCGTCCACGGCCGCCGCCATGTCGTCGAACGTCCCCGGCCAGCCGCCACCTCCTTCGCCGATCCTGCGGTACTCCACGTTCCAGACGGCGAAGCCGCGCGACACGAGGTCCTCGGCGAGCGGCACGACCTGCCGGCGGTCGAACATGGCCGTCCACCATCCGCCGTGCACCAGCACCACGACGGGGAAGGGCCCGTCGCCCTCGGGCAGGTACAGCTCTCCGACCTGTGACGGCTCGGATCCGTAGGCGATGGTCCGCACGGCGCGGGAGCCGTCGGCGGCGTCGTCGTAGCGCACTCCGCTCTTGGCGCTGACGAGTTGGTCGATCGTGGCGAAGAACGCGGCGATCTCCGGGAGGTTCGCCCCCTTCGCGCGCGACTCGTCGAAAGCCAGCGCATCCGTCCATTCGACGATGTCCAGCCAGGTGTCGTCGGCGACGCGCACGAGGCGTGCGGCGACGAAGCCCCGGCGGTCCTTCCGGAACGCCGACAGCATGCCGGACCGCGCCGACAGCATCTCCGACGTCCTGTCCGGTGCTACGACGAACGTGGTCAGCTCGATGACAGACATCCTCAGCTCCTGAAAAGGTGGTGCAGGGAACGCGTTTGGTGAGCAAAATTGACAGTCACTGATCTTGACTACTTACCCTAGGCGCCCGAGGGGACGGCTGCAAGCTCGAACGGAGTTCCCGGCGAGGAGGGGAGACCCGGGCCCGAGGCGCCGTCAGGACCACACCTGCGCGGGCCGGACCGTGCGCGTCGCACCGCCGCGGATCGGCGGGCGGGTGACGCGCCCCGGATGCGCGGCGGTCACCCGGCGAGGCCGCCCCACTACGATCGACCGTAGTCATGGACACACGACACAGAGGGGTGGCCGGCCGTGCGGCGCAGTGAACGGAAAGTGACGGATCCCGACATCGGGATCATGTCCGCACGTCTGCTCTTCTCCGTCCAGAAGGAACTCTTCGAGAAGCTCGCCGAGCAGGGCCATCCCGAACTGCGCCCCCAGCACGGCGCGGTGCTGGGATACATCGACGAAGAGGGCAGCAGGGCGACGGACCTGTCCCGGCTGTCGGGAACCCACAAGCAGGTCATCGGGAATCTGATCGACGAACTCGAAGCCCTCGACTACGTGGAGCGCCGCCCGGATCCCAGCGACAGGCGCGCGAAACTGATCGTGCCCACGCCCCTGGGACGCGACCAGATGCGCAAGTCCGATGCGATCATGGCCGCCATCGAGCAGCGTCACGCCGAGGAGATCGGCGAGCGGGAGTACGCACGCTTCAAGGCCGCTTTCCGGCGGATCACCACGCTTCAGACGGCGCACCTCGACGACGCCGCGGCCCCCCGCGGGCGCCGTTCCGCGGCCGGGGGCTGACCAACCGGCCGCCGGCGCCGGCTACAGCCGGGCCGTCATCCCGCCGTCTATCGCGAGCGCGGCTCCGGTGATGAACCCGGTCTCGTCGCTCAGCAGGAACGCCGCGAACGCGGCGACCTCGTCCGGCCGGGCCATCCTCCCCAGCGGATGCATCGCTTCGGCCGAACGCCAGGACTCCTCCGGGGTCGGGCCCGGGTGCCCTCGTGCGAGAGCCCGCGACAAGGGCGTGTCGACGCCGCCGGTGATCAGTGCGTTGACCCGGACGCCGGTCGCGGCCGCGTCCAGGGCCGCCGACTGCGTGAGCCCTATGACGCCGTGCTTGGCGGCGTTGTAGGAGGCCCTGTTCGGGTACGCGGCGACGCCGCACACGGAGGCGTTGTTCAGGATCGCGCCGCCGCCGCTCGCCTGGAGGGCGGGAATCTCGTACTTCAGGGCATAGAAGACGCTGGTGAGGTTGAGCGCCAGGTCCGCGTGCCAGGCCTTGCTGTCGACCTCGGTGACCGGGCCGTCCGCGGTGGGGGCGCCCGCGTTGTTGAACGCGCCGTCGAGCCTGCCGTACCGGCTCAGCGCCAGCCCGACGGCCTCGGCCACCTCGGCCTCCTCGGTCACATCGGCGCGGACGAAGACGGCCTCGCCCCCGGCGGCGCGGATGTCCGCCACCAGCGCCTCGCCGACCTCCCGGCCGCGCGCCACGAGGACGAGCTTCGCGCCCTCGCCCGCGACGCGCTCCGCGGTCGCCCAGCCCATGCCGGAGGTGGCTCCCGTGATCAGGATGACTTTCCCTGCGAAACGTGCGTACACGATCACTCCCATGGCCACCTGCGGTGCGACGCCCTGGCGACACGCCCTTGCGCGAGGCGGAAGCAGACGGTAACAAGTCTTGATTGTCCTGATTTTTACGATTAAGGGTAACGGCCTCACGCTCGGCGGCAAAGGCCCTTGGCCGGTGCGGGTCACGCCTGCCGCTCGCCCCGCACGATGGGACCGGAGGAGCACCGGCGACTCTCCTGCCGTTCCTTAGAGCACGGTCAGGACGGCGTGCCGCCGAAGTCCGCGCTCGCGGCGTCACGCTGGAGCCGGGCGAGAGCGTGGACCGTGTCGCGTGTCGACGGATACAGGTTCCGGTACAGGCTGTGCAGCCCGTCGTACGCTGCGCGGGCGGCCGGGTCCGGGAGGCACCGGTCACGCACCGGGTTCCACGACGCGGTCGCCGCTGGGTCCGCCAGTCGGGCGGCGAGCCGGGCGGCACCGTAGGCGGCCCCGACGGTGACGGTGGGGATGTCCTGGGGCAGCCCGGTGACGTCGGAGACGATCTGCGTCCACAACCTGCCCTGGGTGCCCCCGCCGACCGCGACGACCCGTTCGATGCCGGCACCCGCGCGCCGCATGGCCTCGATGTTGTGGCGTACGCCGTGCGCGGTGGCCTCCAGCGCGGCCCGGTACAGGTCGCCGCGGGTGTGCTCGACGGTGAGACCGGCGATTACCCCGCGAGCGTCGGGGTCGGCGACCGGGGTGCGCTCGCCGGCGAAGTACGGGAGCATCACGAGGCCGCGCGCCCCGACGCCGCTGTCCGCGGCCTCCGCAAGCAAGGCCGCCCGGTCGGGTGCGCCGAACAGGCCGCGCAGCCACTCGGTGACGGCTCCGGAGGTGGCCATGCCACCGGCCAGGGAGCGGGTGCCGGGGTGGGCGCCGACGGTGCTCCACAGCTCGGGCACGCGCAACTGCCCGGTGACGGTGGCGATCAGGAACATCGTGGTGCCGTACATGAGCATCAGGTCGCCCGGTCGTGTCGCGTCGACACTGACGGCCTCGGCCCAGGCGTCGATAGTGCCGGTGAGGACGGGTGTGCCCGGCGCGAGCCCGGTCGCGGCCGCCGCCCCGGCCGTCACCGTCCCGGCCTCATCGCCCGGCCAGCGCAGCTCGGGCAGGTCCGCGTGCGGCCATACCGCCTCCACCCAGGGGCGGTACCAGTCCTGTGCCCGGGTGTCGTAGAAGGGGGCGGACTGGCTGGCCGAATGGTGGTCCAGTACGTAGGCGCCGGTGAGCCGGTGGGCGAGGAAGGAGGCCGGCATGAACAGCCGCCGCGCGGCGCGGAACACCTCCGGCTCGTGCTCGGCCACCCAGGCCACCTTCGGGCCCACCGCCTGGGTGGACAGCACGCTGCCGCACCGGTCGAGGACGGCCTGGCGGCCGAGTTCGGCGTCGAGCCGGGCGATCTGCGCGACGGCCCGCGTGTCCACGCCGTAGAGCACCGCGGGGCGCAGCGGCCGGTTCGCGGCGTCGGCGAGCGCGACGCACGGGCCCATGCCGCTGACTCCGACCGCCTCCACCCGTGCCCCCCGTGCACCGTCGGACAGCAGCTCGCGGGTGATTCCGCAGAACTCCAGCCACCACGTCTCGGGGTCCATCTCGACGTGCCCGGGTCTCGGGCGGGAGACGGTGTGCGCGCGCACCGCGGTCGCGATCACCGTGCCCGAGGCGTCGACCAGGACGCCCTTGCTGCTGGATGTGCCGATGTCGACGCCGAGGAAGGTCATGACTGCATGTCACCACACGGGTGGACCGTGACGCCGTACACGCGGCGGCGGCCGTCGGCGGCGTGTGCGGATCGGCCCGCGCCGGCGGCTCGGCGGATTCGTCGACCGACCGCCGAACGCCCCGCTTTTCGGGCGTATTCGACTGCTCGCCCGATCCGGCCGAAACCGCCCGGGCCTTGGTGCCGGGTGGCGTCAGGGCCCGAGGGCCGTGGCGGCGGTCAGAGCCAGGTCGTCCCGAGCCAGGCGACCGCGACGGCGGTCGCCAGCAGGACGATGTTGAGACCGGTCTGCCGTGTCTCCCCGCGCGAGACGTGGACGACGATCCCGCCGACCTGGATCAGGGCGAGTCCGATCGCCGCGGCGATGGCCAGCCAGGGTGCGATCCCGGTCAGCGGCGGCAGGATCATGCCCGCCGCGCCGAGAACCTCCGCCGTCCCGATGAACCTGACGAGCGGCATGGGAACGCGATCTACCCAGCCCATCATGGGCTGGAGCCGTTCCCGGCTCTGCGCGACCTTCTTTCCTCCCGCGTAGAGGTAGAACACCGCCAGCAACACGGCGACTATCCAGAATGCGACGTTCACGGTGACCCCCTGCGCGACGGTGCCGGGCGTAAGTGGCCTCATCATGGGTGACTGTCGGCGGGCCTGCAAAAGGCACACGGATGTGCGCAAGGCACAGGGAGTTGTGATGTCGCAGTACGAGCACACCTGCATGATCCGGGGCGACGGCGGACGGACGATCCGCGCGGTGCTGGACCGCATCTGCGACAAGTGGACGCTGCTGATCGTGGTGACCCTCGACCAAGGGCGCCTGCGCTTCTCCGACCTGCACCGCCGGATACCCGGCATCTCGCAGCGGATGCTGACGCTGTCCCTGAAGAACCTGGAGCGCGACGGACTGGTGTCCCGCACGGCGTACGCCGAGGTCCCGCCCCGGGTCGAGTACGCGCTGACCCCCATGGGGCAGAGCCTCATTCCGCCCGCCCTCGCCCTCGCGGGCTGGGCCACCGAGCACATCGCGGAGATCGAGGCCAGCAGAGCGGCGTACGCGGAGCGGATGTGACCTTTCCGGACCCGAAACAAGTTGATCGTTGCGTCATGCAGCAATTACGCTCTTGCATGGTCAAGTAAATTGTCGGCCCCCGGACCGGGACCACCCGACGAGGACACCTGACACGGCACCGGTCTGCCACGCACCGGGAAACGACACAACGAGCGGCCCATCGGCGCCGCCCGAGCAGAGGAGGACCCGGGGTGACCGGCAGATCGCACAACCCGTACGGATTCTGGTACCGGCTGGCCGCGGCCATCGCGAAGCCCGTGCTGTTCGTCCTCGTCAGACACCGGTGGCGCGGGCACGAACACATACCCGCCGAGGGCGGTTTCATCACCGCCGTCAACCACATCTCGTACTTCGACCCGCTCACCTACGGGCACTTCCAGTACAACACCGGCCGGCCGCCCCGCCTCCTCGCCAAGGCGTCCCTCTTCAAGATCCCCTTCGTCGGCATGGTGCTGCACAAGACCGGCCAGATCCCCGTCCACCGCGGGACCGCCGATGCCGCCACCGCACTCCGCGACGCGATCGCCGCCGTGAACAAGGGCGAGTGCGTCGCCGTCTACCCCGAGGGCACCGTCACACGCGACCCGAAGCTGTGGCCGATGACCGCCAAGACCGGTGCGGCGCGTATCGCGCTGACGACCGGCGCGCCCGTCATCCCGGTCGCCCAGTGGGGCGCCCACCGCATCGCACCGCCGTACGCGCGCGGAGGACGCGGAAACCGCCGCGTGTGGCTGGTGCCCCGCCAGACCGTGCACGTCGTGGCCGGACCGCCGGTCGACCTCAGCCGCCACCACGGCAAGGACATCACCCCCGACGTCCTCAAGGCCGCCACCGAGGACATCATGGACGCCATCACCGCGCTCCTCGCCAACATCCGCGGCGAGCAGCCGCCCGCCGAGCGCCACTCCACGCGCCGTTCCGCACGTCAGCACGCCGAGTAGTCGTGCGACCGCCGTCCACGGACGGCGACACCGCCGACGGGAACATGTCGCCGGTGGCGATCGAGGCGGCGGGGTCCCCCCGGGGGACCCCGCCGAAGGCGCACGACCTCGCCACGGCCGTCGACGACGCACCTCAACCCACCCGCGGGAAGCGGCCGGTCGCCGATGAGACGGCCCCCTAACCGCGTCGCCGCGCCTGCGCCGGGGTGCGTGTGGTCGCGATGGGCTCGAGAAGCCGCCTGGGGGTGTTGATCGCGCTGGACACGGGATCGAGCTCGGTTCCACCCGACTGGAAGCCGGGTCCCGGTTCGATGCGGATGTCCGGGACCGGGACGGCCGCCCCGCAGTCCTGGCAGCGTCCCTCGTGGTCCAGCACCCCGCCGTCGAGGTCGTGACGGAGGAGGCGCTTGGTGCCGTTCGGGGAGTAGAAGGACTCTCCCCAGTTCATCAGAGCGTGCACGGCCGGCCACAGCGCGATGCCCTTGGCCGTCAGCCGGTACTCGACGCCGCCGGCCGCGTCGTCGTCGCGGGTGAACACGCCTTCCTGCACGAGCGTCTTCAGCCGGCCGGTCAGTACGGCGCGCGGGATGCCGAGCTGGGTGGCGAAGTCCCCGAACCTCCGCACCCCGTAGAACGCGTCGCGGACGATCAGGAGCGTCCACCGCTCTCCGACGACTTCCAGCGTTCGCGCGAGGGGGCAGTTCCCGTCGGCGTAGGTGTTGGGCAGGGTCATGCCCTCGATTCTACCAGCGGCGGTTCACTGACCGAACCGATCGGTGCTACGGTGGAAACCGGAGCAGTTCAGTCACTGAACTGGCCGCATCGATCTCGGGAGCATGCCGCATGTACCAAATCCTCGTCGCCTTCACCGTCCAGCCCGATCACCGCGCGGACTTCGTGCGGGCGGCGCGGAAGACCGCACGGGACTCCCTCGCGAACGAACCCGGCTCCCACCGGTTCGAGGTCATCGCCGACGAGGAGAACCCGGACGTCTTCTACCTCAACGAGGTCTACGCGGACGTCGAGGCGTTCAACACCCACGCCACCGGCCCGTACTTCGCGGCGTTCTTCGCCGAGGCCGGCGCCTACGCCAAGGGCCCCACCTGGCTCATGAGGGGCAACCACGTCGACGACAGCGCCACCGTCTGACGTCGCTACGTCCTCACGGAGCGGCCCCACACCCACCACGAAAGCCGAGGTCCCACATGCCGTCCGTACTCGTCACCGGAGCGTCCAAGGGCATCGGGCGGGCCATCGCCCTGGAGCTGTCGGCCCGCGGCCACCGCGTGATCGCCACCGCCCGCAGGCCGGAAACGCTGGCCGGTCTTCCCGTCGACCAGCGGCTGCGCCTCGACGTCACCGATCAGGAGAGCGTCGACCAGGCCGTCCGGGACGCCGGCGACATCGACGTACTGGTCAGCAACGCCGGGGAGACCGTGCGCGCTCCCCTGGAGAGCGTCCCGCTCGCGGAGGTCGAACGGCTCTTCCGGCTCAACGCCCTCGGTGCGCTGCGGGTGGCGCAGGCAGTGCTGCCCGCCATGCGCGAGAGGGGCGCGGGCAGGCTCGTGTTCGTCTCCAGCATCCAGGGGCGTCTGGTGCTGCCGATGATCGGCGCCTACGGCGCCAGCAAATGGGCGCTGGAGGCACTCGCCGAGACGCTCGCCATCGAGGCGGGTCACTTCGGCGTCAAGGTGAGCGTCGTGCAGCCCGGCGCCGTTTCCTCCGGTGGCGGTGAGCGGGCGAAGGTGTTCCTGTCGGAGAACGATCCCTACGCCCCGCTCTACGAGGCCCTGCCCGCGCTCCGGGGCGAGGTCATCACCCCCGAGGACGTGGCCGCCGCGGTGGCCGACACGATCGAACAGCCCGCGCCCGCGCTGCGCGTACCGGTGGGCGCGCCCGCCGAAAAGGTCCTGCGCGCCCGCAAGGAGGCCCCGGAGGACGAACCCTTCCTCGCGGCGGAACTCAACTGGTGAGGCTGGCGGAGGCGCCTCTCGCCCGCCACAGGTCCCGGAGCAGCGCGATCTCGGCCATGTGGTGGATGAGTTCCAGGTTGGCCCCCGCCAGCACGGCGGCGAACGGCTCGTCGGGGTCGGAGCCGTACGGGTACTGCGAGAAGCCGATCGTGTCGAGTTGCTCGTCGGTGACGGTGGCGACGCTGTCACGCCAGCGGTCGATCACGGCCCAGAAGCGCTCGAGTGCCACCGTCGCGGACGGCGTGAAGTCGACCAGCAGCTTGGGCTCCTGCCGCAGTTCGCCGAAGGTCCACTCCCATCCGCCCGCGAAGCAGAAGTGCAGGTGTCCCAGGCGCCATGCGATGGTCGTGACCGGCGTCTCGTCGGGCTCCGCCGGACCGGTGTGGGCCAGCACCTCCTCGACCCGCGCGACGCTCACGCTCCAGTCCTCGGCGATCTTGCCGACGCTCATCCCGCCGGCGGCCTGCCGGGCGACCTCCGCGTATTCGCTCGCCGGAATGTCCGGGGCGCCCAGGTCGAGCACCCACTCCCCCGGCCCGAACGCCCTGGGCGTCGTCGCCGCACCGCGCTGCCGGATCGACCAGCAACCGGGCACGGGCTCCCAGAGGTACTCCTCGTCGCCGAGGCCCGCCAGCCGTACCCGGGCCATCTCGCTGGCGTGGTCGAACTGGTCGAGCAGCAGGCTCAGTCGGTCGATCCGCGCGCCCTCTGTCGCCATGGGACGGCTCCCTTCGCGTCGGCTTCACACGTCGTCGCGCTCCGCCGGAAGCTAGCGGCTCGCGGCCCCGGACACGAACGATTTCCGGGCCGGCCAAAGGGTGGGGATTGCCTCTGGCGGTGCCTTCAGTGCTCCGCGCCCGGTGCCCGGCGGTCCCGCATCAGATGCGGACGCCGAACTGGAACGGCATGTTGTTGATGGACTCGAAGCGCACGAACGTGCCGGTGCGCGGCGCATGCAGCACCAGGCCGTTGCCCGCGTAGAGGCCCACGTGGTGCAGGTCGCCGTAGAACAGGACGAGGTCGCCGGGCATCAGCTGGCTCATCGACAGCCGTGTACCGGCGTTGGCCTGCAACTGCGAGGGCCGCGGTATGCCGGCTCCGGCCTGCGCGTAGGCCCAGGATGTGAGGCCGGAGCAGTCGAAGGCATTCGGGCCTGACGCACCGAAGACGTACGGCAAGCCGACCTTGGTCTTGGCCGCGGCGAGGGCCGCGGCGGCCAGCGAGGTGGCCGGGAGGTCGTTGCCCAGGTCGACCCGCTCGTTGGAGCGGTTGGCGCGGTCGTCCGCGGCGGCGAGAGCGGTGCGCTGGGCGGCGGTCAGCGAGTTGAGGAGCTTCTGCGCCTCGCCGAGCTTCGCCTGGACTTCCTTCTTCTTCTTGCCCAGCTCGGTGCGGGTCTCGTCGAGCTCGTTGAGCTTGCTCGCGGCCTCCGCCTTCTGCTGGTCGAGGGTGCGCTTCTTCTCCGCGATCTGCTGGAGGCCCTCGGCCTGCTTGGTGCTCAACTGGTCGAGCGTGGACGCCTTGTCGAGGTAGCTGTCCGGGTCGGCGGAGAGGAAGAGCTGGAGCGACGGGTCGATGCCGCCGCTGCGGTACTGCGCGCTGGCCAGGGTGCCGAGGTCGTCCTGCAGGTCGTTGAGCTCGGACTGCTGGCGGGCCACCTCGTCCTGGATGTCCTCGACCTGCTTCTGCAGCTTCTGCTGCTTCTCCTTGGCACCGTTGAACTTCTCGGTCGCCTGCTCGGCCTGCTCGTAGAGGCCGTCGACCTTGGCCTTCACGCTCTTGACGGACGGCTTGGCGGGAGCGGCCTGGGCCGCCTGCGCGGACAGGGCGACGGCTGCGGCGGCGGTCGCGGTGAGCACGGTGACACGTGTGCGGCCGGCCTGCTTGGGACGACGGTGGGACGCCACTGGCGCGAGCTCCTTCTTCCTCCAGCCGCCTGCCGCATGTATTGCGAACTGCGTTCCCCGTCGCACGCACGGCATTTCGGATCGGCGGGTCCTCCGCCGCCATCCTGAATGGATGATCGACCGGGCGGAGGTCCGGGGCACGACACTAATCATCAACGCGCGGCGGAATCAAACCTCTGGCGGGAAAAGACGGAACAGCTGTTGTTTCTTTACCCACTTAAGAACTTCTCCGAGGATGTGGCGCAGGTCACACCCCGAAAAGTTGCCTCATGGTCAGGCGGTTTTCGGCCGAACCCGCGGCGGCCCCGGCGCCCATCTCCAATACCTCGTGCGGGATTTCCCGAATTCCGCGCGACGCGGAATGGCAATGCCTTTTCAGCGCCGCATTCGACATGGTGCCGGGACGGGCCGATCCGGCCGTTTTCATCCTGGCCCCGGCAACCGTGGCTCTCAGCTCGCACCGGCGCACCCGGGCGGCGGGCATACCGCCCGGGTGCGGAAGGGTCAGCCGCGCGAGAAGAGCCCGATGCCTTCGGGAACCGCGCGCTCGGCGCCACCGGTGGGGTGGTTCCGGACGACCGGCGCGCCGGACACGGCGTCGCGGGTCACGAGGGTGGAGGAGCCGCCGCCGTCCAGGTTCACACCGTCCTCGGCGCCCACGGCCTGGAAGACGCCCGCGAGTTCGGCGATCGTCAGACCGGCGCCCGCCTCCGCGGTTCCGTCGAGCACCAGGAGGTGGAGCAGCCGTCCGTTGTCGCCGATCGCCGCTCCGGTCCTGGTCGCGACGGCCTTGGTGTCCAGGCCGGGCAGGGGTGCGCCGTCGCGCAGGACGGGGTAGCCGCCGACCGCGAACTGCAGGCGCTTGCCGCTGGTGCTCCTCAGCTTGTCGGAGACGCGGACGCGCTCGCCCATCCGGAGCGTGCGGAGCTCCGCCGCGCCGGCCTCGCGGCCGACCAGGACCACCGTGCCGGGCTCGATGGCGCCGGCGCCGATCGTGTCGGACTGCGCGACCACTCGGCCGTCGCGCACGGTCACCTCGTAGGCGTCCGTGGTGCACGCCCCGGCGCGCAGGGTGTCGGTGCCGCACACGGCGCGCCGGCGGGACACGTCTCCCCAGTGGGAGTCGAAGGCCCCGATCCCGCCCTCCGCGACGGCGTACTGGTTCAGCCCCTCGAGGTCGAACCGCTTGCCCTTCCGTGCCCACACGGTGCCGTCGAGGGTGAGCTCGTCCAGCCGCGCCTTGTGGTCGTACCCGACGCCGATGACGTCACGGGTCGACGTGCCGGGCGGCAGGCCGGGGCCGAAGCGCTGGCCGTTCGGCACGGCCGCCTTGAGGGCCACACCGTCCGAGATCGCCGGTCCGACCGCGGAGCCGGTGGCCTGGACGCCGGGGTGCTGCGTCTCGTCGATGTTGAAGAAGTCGGCGTTGACGCCGGCCACCGCGCCCTGGGCCGCCACGAGCTGCGAGAGCTTGGCGCGGGCCGCGACCTTCCCCGGGGAGAGCAGTCCCACGGAGACGTGGTTGTCGCGCAGGTCGGCGGTGATCACGTGGCCCGTGACGGTGCCGTGCGACGCGGTCACCGAGAAGGACTCGTAGGTGATGCCCGGGGCGACCGTCACGCCGTCCGCCACCCGCACCCGCCCGACGGCGTCCGCCTGGCCGGCCCCCATGCCGAGCACCATCGTCGTCGTCGTGATCACCGTCGCCGCGGACACGGCTGCCGCGCGGACCCGACCCGTCGTTCTCGTCATCTGATGTCCTGTCGTCTTTGCGTGCATGACGCACAAGTACTGGCCGGAGCAATCAGAAGGGGCCCGGAGGAAGGGCTGGTAGCAGTTTCCTGACAGATCGACGAACCCTGGCGGACCAGGGACATCGCTGGCGGGCCGCCTGCCCCCGGCCCATCGCGGGCCCGTACGGCGGGACTTGCCTCCGCCGGGGGCGTTTCAGGTCACAGGTCGTTGAGTTCGCGACCGCGGAACGGATCGGGGAGACTGGCGCCGTGGTCGTTCCGCGTTTCGTCTTCCTGGATCCTGACGGCACCAGCGCCGGTGGCTGGTTGTACGCGGTGGTCGAGGCGAGGACCGGGGTCTTCTATCAGCAGCAGTACGGTGGGACCGCCTGCCGGCAGGGACAGGTCGAGGGCTTCCTGGTGCCGCTGTTCGGCCCGGAGGGCCTGGCGGTGCTGCGCGAGCTGTTCGAGAAGGACTTCCGTGGCGCCGGAACGTGCAACCACCCGTGGCCGGACGACGAGCGCGACAGACTCCGCGGTGCCGTCGGTGCCGTCCGCTACTGGGCATCCGACGGCACCACGGAAGTGCCGCACGCGTTGCGGCTGGACGAGAACCGGATCCGCGAGGCCGACGAGGCCTGGGTACCGGTGATCACCCCGGACGGGCCCGCGGTCCTGGTGTGGCTCAACTCGGACTGAAACCGCGAAGGTCGGGGTCTTCCGAGACGCGAGCCCGGGGCCCCGGACAGGCGCGTCGCACATGACCGTGTCCTGAACCGCACGAGGTCGAGCACGGCCCGGCCCGCGCTCCTATGCGAGTGCCGAGCCCGCCTTCCACTGCTCCCAGGACATGTTCCAGCCGTTGAGGCCGTTGTCCGGGGCAATCGTGTGGTCGCGCGAGTGCTTGACGACGACCACGTCGCCGATGAGGGAGTTGTTGTAGAACCACGCCGCGTCCTGCCCGGAGTCGCCTCCGCCCTGGACGTCGTTGAGCCCCACGCAGCCGTGGCTGACGTTGGAGTTGCCGAAGACGGAGTCCTGCGCCCAGTAGTTGCCGTGGATGAAGGTGCCTGAGGTGGACAGGCGCATCGCGTGCGGGACGTCGGGGATGTCGTACTCCCCCGCGTAGCCGACCGTGGCGCCGTCCATGCGGGTGCTGATGAGCTTCTGGGAGATCACCATCTGCCCGTTGTACGTGGTGCTGCCCGGCGCGCCGGAGGTGATCGGGATCGTGCGGACGGTGTCGCCGTCGCGGACGACGCGCATGGTGTGCGTGCCGGCGTCGACGGTGGAGACCTGGCGGCGGCCGACGGTGAAGTGGACGGTCTTGTCCTGGGTGCCGTAGGCGTTCGCGGAGCCCTTCACCCCGTCCAGGCGCAGGCTCAGGGTGACCTTGGTGTGCGCCTTCCAGTACGTCTCGGGGCGCAGGTCCAGGCGCTGGTCGCCGAACCAGTGACCCACGACCTCCTGGTCGCCGTCGCTGGTGACGCGTATGCCGCGTTCGACGGCCTTCTTGTCGGTGACCGGCTTGTTGAAGTTCAGCGAGACGGGCATGCCGACGCCGACCGTCGAGCCGTCCTCGGGGGTGAAGGTGCCGATGAGGCGGTCGTCCTTGGCGAGCGTGGTGAAGGACAGGCTGCGGGTCTGCTTGCCGCCCGCTTCGTCCGAGGCGTGGACAACGAGGCGGTACGCGGTGCCGTGGGCCAGGGCGGCGTCCGGGGACCAGCGGCGGTGGTCGGCGGCCGCGGTCCCGCGTACCGGAGTTCCGCCCGAGGTGGTGAGGGTGACGGAGGTGATCGTGCCGCCGGAGACCTCGACGTCGCCCGCGCTGCCGACGGACGCGTGCTTCTCGCCGTCGGCGGCGCCCGTGGTGAGCTTGAAGGCGGCAGCCGCGGCCCGCGGCCCGGTCGAGGACGCCTTGGTGGAGGGCGCCGCCCCTTGCGCGGCGGGCGCGTCGGCGGGCTGCTCGCCACCGCAGGCGGTCAGCACCGACGCTCCGACGACGGCGAGGGCGATCACGGTGAGGTTGGGATGGGACGACACGCTTGCTCCTGTTGGCCGCGGAACTGTCATCGGGCGAGAGAGGCCGCGTCGCCCATGACGACGACGGGGTGGTCGGCGGGGTCCAGCACCCACAGCAACTGCTTCATGTGCGCCTTGGCGATGCTGACGCAGGCGTGCGTGGGGCCGCCGTGGTCGACGTGGATCCAGATGCCAATACCGCGGTTCGCGCCCATCGGCGCGGCGCCGTTCATCGGCGAGGTACCGGGCTGCCGGTTGTAGTTGATGGCGATGACGTAGTCGAAGGAACCGGCGAGAGACTCACCCAGGAAGCCAGTGGCGTCGGTGGAGAACGCGTTGGAGCGGTGGTAGGTCAGCTTGGTGCCGGGGTCGGCCAGGAGTCCCCCCGCGTCGGTGAGACCGAACACCCCGATGGGGCTGTGCAGATCGCCCGCGTAGTGCTCGTCGGTCCAGCCCTTGTAGCCGTTGTGCGCGTTCCACACCGCTCCCGGACGCCAGCCGCCGTCGACGCGCTCGTAGAGCACGACCTTGGACTTCGGGGACTTCTTGCCGGCTCCCGTGACCAGGACGACCTGCCGGGCGCGGGCCGGGATCTGCGACAGGGTCTTGGGGCCGAGCCCCGGCAACTGGTCGGGGTACTGCGGCTTCGGCGGGGCCGTCGTCCGCGGCGCGGCGGGCGCACCGGCCGGCTCCCCGGTCGCCGGCGCGGCGACGTCCTGGGCGACCGCGGCGGTCTCGGGGGCCGGGGTGGACTTCCCCTCGGGCAGGTGCTGGTAGGCGGCGATGCCGAGCGAGGAGACGACGACGGCGGCGGCCGCGGATATGTAGGGCTTGTGAAGGCGCATGGGTGCAGGCTTTCTCGGGAGAACGGGAGATCGTCGGGGAGTCGCGTGGCGGGGCTCGCGGTCCCTGAGGACCGGGTGGTGTCCGCGGGTGATGCGGCCCGCCCGGTATCGCCGCCCGTGGCGGGGGCCCGCTCCTGAGCGGAAGGGGTGGCTTCACACCCGTTCAACCGGGCGGACTCCAGTTCGGGTTGCCCGGATGTCGGGGACCGCGCCGGGTCGATGGGGCCGCGTCGGCCACCTGGGCGGCGGCAGCCGGAAGGCGGGGACGCCGGCCGTCACCCGGGGATCCGCGGCGTCGCGTCAGCGGCGGATCCCCGGGTCCGTCAGTCGGCGTCCGCCGGGGGCCGGTCGCCGTGGTGCGTGTTCCCTCCGGGCCGCGCGATGCGGCCCGGGCTCAGCTGCGGGCGTTCCCCGGCACGGTGATCTGGCGCTCGCCCCAGCTCATCCGGGTCGTCGCGTTGTAGTTCACCGTCGTACCGGCGGCGAGTCCGGCTTCCCTGGCCCGGGCGGACGGGTCGACCAGTACGAGCACGTCACTGAGCATGGCCCCGGTCGACGGGTCCACGATCAGCCGCTCCCGTGTCGTCCCCAGCGGTCCGCGGTAGCTGATGGGGAAGTCGACCCCGACTCCCTCGCGTCCGAGGGGGTCGGTGACCCGCCCGGCCACCCGGACTCCCGGCAGATCCGCCATCACCCGGTACGCGGCCGCCCGGACGGCGGGCTTCACGGGCATGGTGACGAGGTTGCCCGCCTGGCGCAGCATCCAGGCGCTGCGGTTCGAGGTGCCGGTGTCGGCTCCGTTGTCCCGCGCGTAGAGCCGCTCCAAGTGGCGGCGCAGCTCAGCGCTGGTGGACGGCAGAGCGCGCAGGTCCTTGTAGGTGACGTTGTCGGGGCCGACGGCGTAGATCTTGTCGTCGACGTTCGTATGCATGACCATCGGCCGCCTGGTTCCGATGACGGTGACGAGCCTGCCGGACCCGGCCTTCTTCCCGACCTCGATCTCCACCGTGCGAGGCGAGCCCGCGGCGCGCCAGCGGTCCTTGTCCGCCGCGGTCCGGGGCTCGGTCACGGAGTCCAGCCCGGAGACCTCCAGGCTCCCGGTCCCGGGCCGCACTCCCACCGACCACTCGTCGGTCGACGCGCTGCGCACGGCGAACAGGTGCCCCTCCTCACCGGCGACGTCCACGTTCTCCGATCGCGTGGTGGTCTGCCAGTACGTCCCCTCGGCGACGGCGCTCTCCGCCTGCCGGGCCGCGCTGAGCAGCTCGATGTGGCCGTCGACGCGGAGGTCCGCGCCTTCGCCCGGCGCGTCCGATCCGGCGGAGGACGGCGGCTGAGCGGTCGGCCGGTCGACCGGCTCCCGCCAGTCGACGGTGCTCACGACCACCACGGACGCCGCCACGGCCGCGAGGGCAGCGGCTCCCAGCGGCCGGAAGGCACTTCTGCGGCGCGGGGCGAGGAAGCGTGCCGCGCGGCCGTCCGTTGACCCGGCGACGATGCGCGCGAGGTCCTCGCGCTGCCGCGCGGGGTCCACCAGCCGGGACGGGTCCAGTTCCTCGGGCCGTGCGTCCGCGAGCACCTTCAGGACGTCGGGCCGCCCGGACGGCTTGCGGGTGTTCTTCACGCGGGTGCTCCTTCGCGATGGCTGGGGTACGGGGTCTCTGCGGGAGGTGCGGGCGCCGGCTCCGGCTCCGGCTCGGGGGCAGCGGCGGGAGCCGCCTCCAGGGCCTTCTCCAGTCGGCGGCGGGCCCGGTACAGGCGGACGGTCAGCGTCGCGGTGGTGCAGTCCAGGACCTGCGCGGCCTCCCTGGCGCTCAGGCCGTGCCAGGCGATCAGCGTCAGGAGTTCCCGGTCGGCCTCCGGCAGGCCCGCCAGGGCCTGCAGCGCGTCGTGCCGGCCGGCGACCTCCGCCGCGACGTCCGCGGCGTCGGTCCGGGCGCCGCTGCTGATGCGCTGCGCTTCCTCGGCGGCCAGGAGGTACTGGTGGGCGTCCCGGCGGCGCAGCTCGCGCACCAGGTTGCGCGCCACGCCCAGCAGCCAGGGCAGCGCGGGGTCGGGGACGTCCCGCACCCGCCTCCAGGCGACGGTGAACGTCTCGCTGGTGATGTCCTCGCCTACCTGCCGTCCGACCAGGCTGGTGGCGTAGGCAAGCACACGCGGATAGCACTCCTCGTAGACGTCCCGGAAGCGTTGGGCATGTGTCACGCGCCGTCCCCTCATCTCGCACTCTCACCATGCAATGAGCGGGGCGGCCCGTTTCTTACATCCCGGAGCCGGATTTTCCGCGGATGTGGTTCACATCACGCCGGGGGCGGGGTTCGCTGCGGTGGTCGCCGGCCGGGACGGGCGAGGTCGTGGCATTGTGTGCCGGCGAGCGGCCCGGCGGCAGGGGCCGGGGCGTCCCGGATGTGGCGCGGTCGATGTCCCGGGGCTCCGCTCGCCACGTCCGGTGATCGCGCGATCCCCGACGTCGGCGGCCGCCTGGCGGCCAGGTGCCGGATCCGCGCGGCCTCTGCGCCGGAGGTCCGGTTCACGTCGCGTCGGGAGTCGCGGAGGCGGTTGTGAAGGGGCCGCAGGCGCTCCACCGCTCCGCGCGCCACAGCGGCACGCCCGGCCGACCCGCACGCGGATCCGCCGACCGACCGCCGGCGACGCCGCCCGCCGGACACGACGACGGCCGCCGCCCTGCATGGGGCGGCGGCCGTCGGCGGGGTACGGGTCAGTGGGGTGCGGCCGCCGGCTCCAGGATGAAGACCGGGATCTCACGGTCGGTGTTCTTCTGGTACTCCGCGTAGTCGGGCCATGCCTCCACCGCGCGGTCCCACCACTCGGCCCGCTCGTCCCCCGTGAGCTCACGCGCCGTCATGTCCTGGCGCACGGGGCCGTCCTGCAGCTCCACCCGGGGGTCGGCGACCAGGTTGTGGTACCAGACCGGGTGCTTCGGGGCGCCACCCTTGGACGCCACGACCGCGTACCGGCCGTCGTGCTCCACGCGCATGAGCGGCGTCTTGCGGATCCTGCCGGACTTGACGCCGAGCGTCGTCAGGACGATCACCGGCTTGCCGCGCAACGTGGTGCCGTCCGTCCCTCCGGAACCCTCGTACAGCTCGACCTGGTCGCGGACCCACTGCTCGGGGCTCGGCTGGTACTCACCCACCAAGGGCACGTCGTTCTCCCATCTCTGCGTGCGACATCGCCAACCTCAACATCCTCACCCACCCTCCGTCTTCCCGGCGGCACCGCCGCTACGCGCCGCCGGTCCCGCTGCCGATCACCCGGACGGCGGGGAGGCGGCCATCGACGTCCGTTCACACACACGCGGCACGCGAAATCGCTCTGTCATGTCTCGGCCACACCATCCGTAACAGCCCGCCCTGAAGATCGGCGTGCACACCGGCAGATCGAGAGAGGGCGACTCATGACGCAGGGGCAGCCAACAGGGCTCGACCGCAGGGGATTTCTGCGCGCCGTCGGCATCACCGGCGGTGCCGGAGCGATGTTCGCGACCATGGGCGCGCTGGGGCTCGCGCCGACCGCGCAGGCGGCCGGCCGCGGCGGCGACTTCCGCGCGCCGAGCACGGCCGACTTCCACCTCACTGGACGCAGAGCGGGCAAGGTCGTCGTGCTGGGCGCGGGACTGGCCGGGCTGACGACCGCGTACGAACTGGGCAAGGCCGGATACGACTGCACGATCCTGGAGCCGCGCGACCGGCCTGGCGGCCGCAACTACACCGTGCGCGGCGGGGACACCCACACCGACCTCGACGGGCGCACTCAGACCGCGGCCTTCTCCCAGGGCCAGTACCTCAACGCCGGACCCGCCCGGCTGGCGCAGTGGATGGTCACGCTGGACTACTGCCGTGAACTCGGCGTCCCCATCGAGGTCTTCACCAACTCCAACGCCGACGCCTACATCTACCACGAGTCGGCGGGCATGCGGCCCGGGCAGCCCGTGCGGTACCGCACCGCCAAGGCCGACACCTTCGGGTACGTCAGCGAACTCCTCGCCAAGGCCACCGACCAGGGCGCCCTGGACCAGGAACTGACCGCCCAGGACAAGGAGCGGCTCCTGTCGTTCCTGGAGGACTTCGGCGAGATCGGCGGACGATCCGACGGATGGGCGTACGCCGGGGGCGCCAACCGGGGCTACGCCACCTGGCCCGGTGCCGCGGGCACCCCGGGGGCCCTGCTCGGGGACCTGCCCACCGCCTCCGAGGTCTTCGCCTCGGGTGTCGGGCGGCACTTCGCCTTCGAGTTCGAGTTCGACCAGGCGATGCTGATGTTCCAGCCGGTGGGCGGCATGGACCGGATACCGCGGGCCTTCGCCCGCGCCATCGGCGATCACCGGATCCGCTACGCGTGCCAGGCCACCTCGCTGGTGCAGTCGGCGGGCGGCGTCGCCGTGGGCTACACCGACCCCGGCGGACGGCCGCGGCGGATCGAGGCGGACTACTGCGTCGCGGCCATGCCGCCCCATCTGCTGGCCAGGCTCACGCACAACCTGGGCCCCGACGTCCAGACCGCGCTCACCACCATCCGCCCCTCGTCGGCGGGCAAGATCGGCCTGGAGTACCGCAGCCGCTGGTGGGAGACCGACCACCGCATCTACGGCGGCATCACCGAGACCGACCTGGACCTCTCCCACATCTGGTACCCGTCCTACGGTCACCACGGCAGGCGCGGCGTCATCGTCGGCTACTACAACACCGGGTCCAACGCCGACGCCTATGCCGCCCTGACGCCCGCCGAGCGTGAGGCGCGTGCCGTCATGCAAGGTGTGAAGATCCACGGCGAGAAGTACCGCAGCGAGCTCTCGAATTCCTTCTCCATCGCCTGGAAGCGCGTCCGGCACCTCGAAGGCGCCTGGCACAGCATCCCCGGCGGCACCGACGCCGCCGTCTACAAGCCCCTCAACGAGCCCGCCGGACGCGTCCTGTACGCGGGCGACTGGCTGTCCTACATGGACGCCTGGCAGCACGGCGCGATCCTCTCCGCACGCAAGGCCGTCACCGCGCTGCACAGCCGCGCGCTGAAGGCCTGATCGCCGCCGGGGCGGGGGCGAGGTGTCCGGCCGGATCTCCCGGCCGGACACCCCGTCCCGGCGACGGTGCCGTCCCGGCGACCGGGCGCGCCCGTGGCGCTACCCGGTGTGTCGGTCCCCGGCCGGGGGCAGCGAACGGATGGCCCGCCCGCTCACCTCGCCCGGCACCACGCGGACCCACAGCTCCCGCGTCCCGCCGGCCCAGGGTTCGCCCCCGGGCCGTCTGCCGAGCGCCTCCGTGGCGGCGGTGTCCGTGATCGGCTCGGCGGTACCCGTCACCAGGACGCTCCAGCCCAGACGGTTCTCCTCGTCGACGAAGTCGGTCTCGAAGGCGAGCTTCGTGCCGGGTGCGACGGCCGCGGCGCCGGCCTGGTCCGTGCGGTAGACGACCGTCCGCCCGTCGACCAGGAAGTTGACGGGCACCAGCACGGGAGCCTCCTCCCCCGTACCAATCGTGTGGGCCACGCGGCCGATGCCGTGGGTGCCCAGCCGTTCCCAGCACTCGCCCTCGGACAGGCGCTGCAGCACCGGCCGGGCCGCCGGGCCGCCCCGTCCCGGTGGCGCCTGACGGGAGCCCGAGGCCAGCTCCTCGTACGACACCCCCAGCACGTGGGCGACCCGCTTCAGCGCGGCGGCGTCGAAGCCGGAGCCCAGCTCCTCCACCTGCCGCAGGTACGCCGTCGACATCCCGGCCCTGGTGGCCAGCTCCTCGCGGGACATGCCCAGTTGCTCCCGCCGCACGGCGACACGACCGGCCACGTCCTCGCCGTTCGAAGCGCCTCCGCCCGCCGGGCCGCCCTGGTCCGGAGCACCCTGCACAGCCGCTCACCTCCCGCGTGACGTCTCCCTTCAGCGCAGCAGACGCACCGGCTGCCCGCCAGTCCAGAGCCGGCGGACGCCGGTGAAGGTCAGGCGAGGGCCGGCTCGCGGGTGGCCGCGGCGAGCCCTCCGGCCCGCGACAGCAGCTGGACGCAGGCCGCGCACAGCAGGCCGGTCGCCGTCAGGGCCAGCCAGGGCAGCCACGGCTTGTGGATGTCGTCGGCGATGCCCCAGACGGCGCCGGTCGCGAGGTTGCCCAAGGTGATGCCCACGCCGGAGACGGTGTTGTACCAGCCGTAGTGCGTGGCGACGAGGCGCTCTCCGGAGAGGGTGACGATGGTGTCCATCTCGAAGGGGTAGACCACCGCACTGCCCACCGCCAGCACCGCGACGGCGGTGACGAGCAGGGCCACCGCGATGACGGCGTCGGACGTCCCGCCGGACGGGTCGGGGCTCACGGCGAGGGGGGTGAAGGCCAGCCCCATCAGCAGGATCCCGCCGACGATCGCCTGCGGTCCGCTCCAGCGGGCGCGTACCCAGCCGGTGATGCGGAGCTGCCCGAGGACGGCCACGACCGCCGAGACGATGAACAGGCCGCTGGTGACGGCCTGTCCGCCGCCGCCGAGGAGTTTGTGCGCCTGCAGGGGAAGGGCCAGGTAGACCTGGAAGGACAGCACATAGGAGCCGATCATGGCCAGCGAGAACAGCATGAACGGCCGGTTGCCCAGCACCTGCCGCCAGGAGCCGAGGACGCCGGCCGCCGCGCCGGAGCCGCCGACGTGTCCGGGCCTGCGGTCGGGCAGGGCCCGGCACTGCAGGACGGTGAGCACGGCGAAGACGGCCGCAGCCGTCAGGCACACGGCGCGGAAGTCCAGGGCGAGCAGGGCCAGGCCGACCAGGGGGCCGATCAGGACACCCGCCTGGTAGAAGACGTTGAACAGGGCGAAGCCCTCGACCCGCCGATCGCCGGCCTCCACGGCCAGGTAGGCGCGGACCGCGGGGTTGAACAGCGCGCCGGCGAACCCGGCGGCGGCGGAGGCCGCCACCAGCGCGGGCAGGGATTCGACCAGGCCCAGCAGCGCGAAGCCGAAGGTGCGCAGGGTGCAGCCGATGACGATGGGCGTCTTGTAGCCGAAGCGGTCGGCGATGGTCCCGCCGAGCACGAACATGCCCTGCTGGGAGAAGTTCCGTACGCCCAGGACGAGGCCGACGGCCCAGGCGGCCAGACCGAGGCCGCCGGCCAGGTGCTCGGCGAGGTAGGGCATGAGCATGTAGAAGCCCAGGTTGATGGCGAACTGGTTGGCCATCAGCAGCCGGGCCGGGGTGTCGAAGGAGCGGACCTGCCGCCACAGGCCCTTCACCGGGCGCCCTCGAAGGACATGCCGTCGAGCCGGCTGTCCGGCGCGGCGGCCAGCGGATCCCGGACGGTGGTGCAGCGGGTCCAGCGGCCGACCACGGTCTCGCCCGGGTGGGCGATCTCGTCGGGGTCCTCGGACGGTTCGTGGTGCAGCAGGCCGTGGTCCCGGCAGTAGGAGTCGTCGAAGACGGTGCCGACGTAGCGTTGCGGGCCGTCGGGGAAGATCGTCACGATCCTGGTCTCGGCCGGCAGCGTACGGGCCAGCCAGCGGGAGACCAGGGCGACGGCGCCGACACTCCAGCCGCCGGTGGCGTAGTGGTCGCGGGCGAGACGCCGGCTGGCCCACACCGCCTCCGCGGCGGCCACCCAGTGCACCTCGTCGAAGGCGGGGTAGTCGACGTTGCGGGGATGGATGCTGCTGCCCAGGCCGCGCATGAGCCGTGCGGCGGGCGGCTGCCCGAAGATCGTCGACCCGGTGGTGTCGACGCCGACCAGCCGCAGGTGCGGGAAGAACGCGCGCAGCGGGCCGCTGACCCCGGCCGAGTGCCCCCCGGTACCGACGCTCGCCACCAGGACGTCGATGCGGCCGAGCTGGGCGACGAGTTCATGGGCGAGGACGGCGTATGCGGCGACGTTGTCCGGGTTGTGGTACTGGTCCGGGCACCAGGCGGCCGGCTCGGCGGCGAGGAGTTCCCGCACCCTGTCGCGGCGGGCCTGCTGCCAGCCGCCGACCGGGTGCGGTTCGGTGACGACGTCGACGGTCGCTCCGTAGGCGGTGAGCAGGGCGACCAGGGGCGGTTCCATGCCGGGGTCGGTGACCACCGTGACCGGGTGCCCGTGCACGGCCCCAGCGAGGGCCAGGCCGAGGCCGAGCGTACCGCTGGTCGACTCCACGACCGGCGCGCCGGGGAGGAGTTCGCCGCGGGCGCGGGCGGCCTCGATCATGTACAGCGCGGAGCGGTCCTTGATGCCGCCGGGGTTGAAGCCCTCGAGTTTGGCCCAGAAGCCGCGGCCGTCGGGGACGAAGGGCGATCCGACCCACAGCACGGGCGTGTTGCCGACCAGCCCGGCCGGGGTTCGGCGCGGGGGCGCGGTGGCGGCCAGGAGTTCGGCCGGGGAGGTGGGCGTGCCGGGATAGGGGAGGGTGCTCATAGGTGTTTCTCCTGCCGCCGTCGCCGTGGCGCGGCCGCTGCTCGTACGGGTCCTGGGGGCGCGTTCGGCCGTGCCCGCCGCGCGGTGCGCCGGGCGGGGCCGGGGCGCTGTCAGGTCCGCGATACGCAGAGCAGGCTCAGTGTCGCTGGGCCGGACCGTGCGGGCGCGCAGGGATGTCCGGCGCCTCCGGGTGCGGCCCGGCCGGGGTGGATCGCCGGTGCCAGTGGGCGCGGCGCGCCCTCGACGCCGGGGGCCGCGGGGGCGTCGGCCCATCGGGGGCGGGGATCGGGCAGCCGGTCGAGGGCGACTCCGCACAGCGCGTGGTGGTCGTCCTGTGGCCGGTTGCCGCGGGCGAGGTCCTGGTCCGGAAGCGTGGCGCCGCCCCCGGGCCGGCAGAGGGCCGAGGCGGACGGGGCGGCGGCGAGGGTGTCGTTGCCCGCGCGGTCCGGGCCGTGCGCGCAGGCCAGCAGATGGACGCCCGTCAGCACGAGCATGCCCAGGAGCAGGAGCACTCCGCGCAGGGAGACGCGCCGACCCACTCGCCACATCATGCTACGTACAGTAGTCGATCAGTCGCCGAGCGCGGTCACCCGCCCGCACCGCGGGGCCGTGTCATCGGGGCGGCAGGTCGAGCCGCCGGAAGCGGCCCGGCGGGACGGACCAGGTCCGGCCGCCGAGGCGGACCCGCAGGGGTGCCGCGGCGGAGGCGGGGACGGCGATGCTGACGCGGTCCCCGTCGACGTGGATCCGCACGCCCCAGTGGTCCCGGTAGCGCACCGTGAAGGCGAACGGCGAGAGCTGCGGCAGCGGCACCGGATCGAGCCACAGGGCGTCCTCGCGGGCGTCCAGGCCGGTCAGGCCGCGCTGCACGAGGTCGAGGGTGCCGGCCATGGCCCCCAGGTGGATGCCCTCCTCGGTGGTGCCGCCCTGGATGTCGGTGACGTCGCCCAGCAGGGCCTCCTCGGCGCACGACCAGGCGCCCGTCCGGTCGGCCCTGGCCAGCACCCAGGCGTGCACCAGTCCGCTGAGGGTGGATCCGTGGCTGGTGCGCCGCAGGTAGTAGTCGACCGTCGACCGCCACGTGCCGTCGTCCATGGGGTATCCCAGACGCGCGAAGAGGCGGTGCAGTTCGCTCGGCGGGAACAGATAGCCCAGCATGAGGACGTCGGCCTGCTTGGACGCCCGGTAGCGGTTGACGGAGTCCCCCTCGGCCTCCAGGATCCGGTCCAGTCGGCGGATGTCCCTGTGGCGTGCGCGGCAGCCCTCCCAGTCCAGCTCCTCCAGCTCGCCGTAGCCGGCGAACTGGCTGAGCACACCGTCGTGGCGGGGGACGTACAGCCTGCGCGAGACGTCCTCCCAGTGGTCCGTCTCCTCCGGTCCGAGGCCCGTGCGCTCGCGCAGTTCGTCGCGGCGCGGCGCCGGGAGGGTGCGCCACAGCTCCAAGGTCCGGTCCATCACCCAGGCGGCGGTGACGTTGGTGTACGTGTTGTCGTCGACGCCCGGCGTCGCGGAGTCCGGGTAGGCGTCGTGGTACTCGTCGGGTCCGACGACTCCGCGGATGCGGTAGCGGCCGCCGGTGTCGCAGTCGGGGTCCCAGGTGGCGAGGCAGGCCCAGAAGCGGGCGATCTGCAGCAGCATCTCGGCACCCTTGGTGTACAGGAACTCCGTGTCGCCGGTGGCCTGGCCGTACCGCCAGACGTTGTAGGCCACGGCGGAGCCGACGTGGCGCTGGAGCCTGGTGTGGTCGGGCAGCCAGCGTCCCGAGCGCGGGTTGAGGTGGAGGGTCTGGGTCTCCTCGCGTCCGTCGCTGCCGCTCTGCCACGGGTACATGGCCCCGACACAACCCTCCTGTTCCGCCGCCCGGCACGCCTCCTCCAGGCGGCGGTGGCGGTACTCCAGCAGTGCCCGGGACACCTCGGGGAAGTGCAGGTCCAGGTAGGGCAGGACGAACAGCTCGTCCCAGAAGACGTGGCCGCGGTAGGCCTCGCCGTGCAGTCCCCTGGCGGGCACGCCCACGTCCAGTTCGGCGGTGTGCGGGGAGAGGGTCTGCAGCACGTGGAAGGCGTGCAGCCGCAGGATCCGTCCGGCCTCACCGGGGACGTCCAGCCCGGCGCGGCGCCACAGCCGCTCCCAGGCGGCGGCGTGCGAGTCAAGGAGGCCGGCGAAGTCCGGGGCCCGTTCGACCCGGTCGAGGGCGGCGTGCAGCGGGTCGCTGATCGCCCGGTCGCGGGAGGTGTGCAGGGCGACCGTCTTCTCGACGACCGCCGGCCGGTCCGGCCCCACGGGGACGGTCAGCCGGTGGACCGCGGTGCTCTCCCCCGCGTCCGACGACCGGGCGGCCGCCGGATGCGGCGTGGCGTGCGTGCGGGCGGCGAGCGCGACGCCGATGTCGGAGGCGGTCGTACGGCACCGCAGCCAGACCGTGTCGGGTTCCGAGGTCCCGGTGCGCACCCGGGTGAGGTGACGGCCGTTCAGGTCGCCGTAGCGGGAGACGCCCGCGTTGCCCACGTCCCCGTCGAGCGCGGACTCCACCTCCAGGTCGGCGGACCAGCCGCCCTCGGCGCGGAAGACGGTGCGCAGGGCGGCGAGGTGCGGGTCCTGCATGTGCACCAGCCGGGTCTGCTCGACGGCGAGCATGCGCCCGCGCGGGTCGCGCAGCCGGAACGTCCTGGTGAGGGTGGCGTGTTGGAGGTCGAGGTCCTGCCGGTGCTCCAGCAGCGAGCCGTCGTCGGGGGTGAACCACGCCCCGCCGTCCCGGAGTCTGAACCTCAGGGGCAGCCAGTTGGGCAGGTTGACCATGTCCTCGTTCGCGACCTTCCGCCCGGCGACGGCGGAGTTCAGCCGGTTGTAGCAGCCGGCGGCGTAGGTGCCCGGATAGTGGTGGGGGCCGGCGACGGTCTCCGGGGCGGCGCCGCGGGTGGCGAAGTAGCCGTTGCCCAGGGTGCACAGTGCCTCGCGCAGGCGCTCCCGGGCGGGGTCGTAGTCCTCGTACGACCAGGTCCACTCCCCCATCGTCGCCCCTCTCCGGGATCCGGCCGCCGGGGTCCTCCCGTCCAGTCTCCCCCGGATGCACATGCCCCGCCCGAGGTGCCGGGGCCGGGGCAACCACGACCGGCGGGTCCGCGGCGTCGAGCGGAGCGGGCGGCACACCGCGGGCGTGCCCCTCGGCCGAGCGCTCCGGGCCCGGCCTGCGGCTCTCCGTGCGGCGGAGACCGGTGCGCGCATGGGCCACTCGGCCCGGCCGGAGGGACGCCCGGCCGCGTCGGTGGCCCCACCGGCCCAAGCGGCGCCGGGTGGAGTCGACCGACAGTGGGAGCGGACCGGAGGGCCCGGACTCCACCGTGTGCAGGGAGGCGGGGACGATGTTCGTCTACGGCCACATGAACGGCTGGGGCTGGGCCCTGATGTCCCTCGGCTGGCTGGTGCTGCTGGTCCTCGTCGGCCTGGCCGTGACCGTACTGCTGCGGCACGCCCCGGACGGCGGTGCGGGTCGTGCCGCCGACCGATATCACCCGGGTGCCCGGGCGCTGCTCGCGGAGCGGTACGCCCGCGGCGAGATCGACGACGAGGAGTACCGGCGTCGGCTCGCCGTACTGGAGGAGGTCACGGCTCACCGGCAGGGGTCGAGGTGACCTGACCCGGCACGCTCGTCGAAGGAGGCGGCCATGAATGCCGACCGGCATCCGGCGTCGGTGGGCGACGTGATGACCAGGAAGGTCGTCGCGGTCGCCCTGGGCACGTCGTTCAAGGAGATCGTGCGGACCCTGGAGCAGTGGAAGGTCAGCGCCCTGCCCGTGGTGGCCGAGGGCACCCGGGTCGTCGGCGTGGTCTCCGAGGCGGACCTGCTCCGCAAGGAGGAACACCGCGAGGACGACGCCCCACCGGTCGGCGCGGTCCCGGACAAGGCGTCCGCGGTCACCGCCGGGCAGCTCATGACGGCCCCGGCGATCACCGTGCGCGAGGACGCGCCCCTGGCGCAGGCGGCGCGGGCGATGGCGCTGCACCGCGTGAAGCGGCTGCCCGTGGTCGACGCCGACGGCGCGCTGCGGGGCGTGGTGAGCCGGGGGGACCTGCTCAAGGTGTTCCTGCGGACGGATGAGGACCTCGCAAGGGAGGTGCGCCGACTCCTCGCGGGTGAACTCCTGCCCGATTCCTGGCAGTTGGTGGACATCGAGGCGGCCGACGGGGTCGTGACGGTGAGCGGCCTGCTCACCGACCGGTCGCTGGTGCCGGTCGCGGCCCGGATGGTGCGCTCCGTCGAAGGTGTCGTGGACGTGCGCTTCGACCTCACCTCGGCCCGCGTGTGAGGAAAGGACGTGACCGCCATGACGAACCATCCCGCGACCACCGCGACCGGGGACATCGGGCGGCGCATCGCGATGCGCCGTGCGGAGCTCGGCCTGTCCCAGGAGGACGTCGCGGCACGCACGGGCATCGCGCCGGGCTATCTGCGGTACGTCGAGCAGGAGGCCACCGCCGCTCCCGGCGTCGCGACGCTGCGCGGTCTGGCCAGGGCGCTGGACACGAGTGTGTCCGCGCTCAGCGGAGGCGAGGCCGATCTGCCGGCCGGCCGCGGGCAGGCGGCGGGACACGCGGAACTGGTGGAGCTGGGCCGCGAGGAGTGCTGGAAGCTGCTCTCCACCCACGGGGTGGGCAGGCTCGCCCTGTCCATGCCCGAGGGGATCACCGTCGTGCCGGTCAACTACTGCGTCGCCGACGGCACCATCGCCTTCCGCACCTCTCCGGCCGCCACCCCCGCGGAAGCCACCGACACCAAGTGCGCCTTCGAGGTCGACGAGGCGGACGACGCCCTGAGCCAGGGCTGGAGCGTGCTCGTCCGCGGCATGGCGCACACCGTCACCGACCCCGCGGGCGTCAGGCGGCTCGACGAGCAGGCCTACACCGGGCCGTGGGCCGGCGGGGAACGTGATCTGTGGCTGCGCATCACCCCGTCGAGCGTGACGGGCCGCCGCATCGTGGTGGGCTGACATGCCGACGACGGGAGGACGCACATGGGCGACTCCGCATACGCGGCAGGGGCCCCACGCACCGCATGGGGTGGTCGTCGTGGGGGTCGGCGGATCCGATCCCGCCGTGCCCGCCCTTGACCAGGCGGCTTGAGGAGGCATGCCGGCGGGACACCGTCCCGCGGATCGTGCTCGCGCTGGCGTGGCCCGATCCCGGCGACGCCGGATACGGACCGGACACCGATCGCGACCGCCCTCCGGGCGATCGCGGAGTTGGCCGCCCGGCGGGTGGCCGACCGGCACCCGGGGCCGCGGCGGCTTCGCCGGGCTGCTCCTCGGCTTCGTGGGACTGCGGGTGGCGGCGCACGGCTGCGGTGCCGCAGACGTGGACGTGTCCCACCGGCACGATCTGGCCGTGCAGGCACGACAACAGGCCGGCCCGGTTCGCCCTGTCCGAGCCCGCGGAGCGACGGCGACTGGGGCCGCTCACCCACGCGGCGTCCGCCGGGCCGGCCGTCTCCGCCCCGGCGGACGCCGCCCCGGTACCGGCCGGACCCGCGCAAGGGCCGGAAGGCCCCTGCGCACGGCGGGGCCGGGGAAGCAGGCTGGGGACGGGGACCGGGCCACGCCCGCGAGGAGGACCTCATGCACGGCAGCCCGCACGTCGTCGGCGACGTGATGACGCGATCCGTCGTCGCGGTCGGCCGGGACGCCTCGTTCAAGGAGGTGGTCACGACGATGGAGGAGTGGAAGGTCAGCGCCCTGCCCGTGCTGGAGGGCGAGGGCCGGGTCGTCGGCGTGGTGTCCGAGGCCGACCTGCTGCCCAAGGAGGAGTACCGGGACAGCGCCCCTTCCCGCCACGAGCAGATGCGGCGGCTGCCGGACCTGGGCAAGGCGGGCGCCACCACCGCCGACGAGCTGATGAGCGCCCCCGCGGTGTGCGTGCACGCCGACGCCACCCTGGCGCAGGCGGCGCGCGCGATGGCGCGCCGGCACGTCAAGCGGCTGCCGGTCATCGACGGTGAGGGAATGCTGTGCGGCATCGTCAGCCGGGGCGACCTGCTGAAGGTCTTCCTGCGCCCGGACGGCGAGATCGCCGAGGAG
The DNA here is from genome assembly GCF_900188405.1 of Actinacidiphila glaucinigra. Taxonomy (GTDB): domain Bacteria; phylum Actinomycetota; class Actinomycetes; order Streptomycetales; family Streptomycetaceae; genus Actinacidiphila; species Actinacidiphila glaucinigra. The sequence goes on from NZ_FZOF01000017.1 coordinate 75,154, forward strand.
GTCGGCCGGGAGATCGTCGCCTACCTGTTCCCCGGTGAGCCCCCGCCGGTGCGGGTCCGCGTCGAGGAGGGCGTCGTCCACTTCTCCGGCCCGCCGGGCGACCTGTCGCTGCTCCCGGTGGCGTCGCGGTTCGCCCGCGCCGTGGAGGGCGTCGTGGACGCCGTCTGGGATCCGTGAACGGACGACGATCAGCGGGGTCCGATCACCGTGCGCGGCGGTCCGCGGCGCCTCGGACCCCCGGCACCTGAGGAGATGAGCGGCATGGCACCGAAGCCGTTTCCGGCCGCCCCTGGTGACATGGGGCGACGCGTGGCCAAGCGGCGCGACGAGTTGGGTCTCACCCGCGAGGAGGTCGCGGCCCGGGCCGGCATGGCCACCAGTTATCTGCGGTTCATCGAGGAGCAGTCCACCGCCGCTCCCGGACCGGGGACGCTGGGCACCCTGGCGGCGGTACTGGACACGACGGTCACGGCGCTCAGCGGCGGTGAGGCCGACCTCCCGCCCGGCCGCCGCGGACGCGCTTCGCCGCACGCACGCCTGGTGGAGCTCTCCCCCGGCGAATGCTGGTCGCGGCTCGACGGGCACGGTGTGGGCCGGGTCGCGGTGACGACTCCCGGTCGCGAGGCCATCCTCCCCGTGAACTACAGCGTGGTCGACCGTTCCGTCGTCTTCAGGACCGCGCCGGGCTCCGGCCCCGCCGAAGTCGTCGGAACGGAGGTCGTCTTCGAGGTGGACCATGTGGACGAGGCGCTCAGCCAGGGCTGGAGCGTCCTGGTACGGGGCCTCGCCCGGCGCGTCGAGGACCCGGAGGCCGTACGGTACCTGGCGCAGCGGGTGTACAGCGGCCCGTGGCCGGGGGACGACGACCGCGTCATGTGGGTCCGCATCGAAGCGGGCGCGATCAGCGGCCGCCGTATCGACGTCCCCTGACGGGCCCGCTCCGTCGCCACCGGGCCTTGGCCGTTCAGAACGGTGGCGTCAGCGGACGCGGGCGACCCCGGCGTAGATGCCGCTGTCCTCGGGGAACGGTGACGGGGGCGGCGTCCCGTGCCACTCCGGGGCCGTCACCAGGCCGGGGGCGACGAGGTCCAGCCCGTCGAAGAAGCGGGCGACTTCGGAGCGGGTGCGGAAGCCGAGGCGGATGCCGCCCTTGGCGTACTCGGCGGTGACCTGCGCCGCGAGCTCCGGGTGGAGATCGGACGCGGCGTGCGACAGCACGAGGTGGCTGCCCGGGGGCAGGGCGGAGAGCAGGGTGCGCACGATGCCGTGGGCGTCCTGTTCGTCGGGGACGAAGTGCAGCAGGGCGATGAGCGAGAGGGCGACGGGGCGGGTGAAGTCCAGGACGCCGCGCGCGTGCTCGAGGATCTCCTCCGGACGGTGGACGTCGGCCTCGATGAAGTCCGTGACGCCTTCGGGACGGCCGGCCAGCAGCGCCTGTGCGTGGTGCAGCACGAGGGGGTCGTTGTCGGTGTAGACGACCTTCGCGGCCGGCGTCGCGCGCTGGACGATCTGGTGCAGGTTGGGTTCGGTGGGGATGCCCGAGCCGATGTCGAGGAACTGGTCGACGCCCTGCGCGGCGAGCCAGCCGGCGGCCCGCTGCATGAACTGCCGGTTCTGCCGGGCCGCGTCACGTGCCTGAGGGGGCAGTTTCTCGCCCACCGCCTCGTCGGCGGGGTAGTTGTCCTTGCCGCCCAGCAGCCAGTCGTAGACGCGTGCCGGGTGGGCTCTGCCGGTGTCGATCCGCGGTGGATGGGGGGTGCCGGTCGTCATGACGGACTCCGTGGCGCGAGGGGGGTCGGGGTGGAGGTCGATCTCGGCAGTCTGGCACACCAAGTAGCAGGCCGGTACAGGTAGTTGACGCGCCTGGTGGCCCCCACGGGCTTTGGCGCCACAAATGGCGACATCTTCGGGCGCTCCCGAATTCACGGCGCAAGGGCGGAAGTTCTCTTTAACCACTCCGCCCCGTCGAAACTTTCGCGGAAAGCGGGACCCGGCCACACCGGCAGCGGAATTCCCATGTTTCCGATGAGTTAACTTTCCGGCCACTCGACGACGCGCCATGCGGATTTGCCGCCGCGCCGACGAATCCGCAGGTCACGGCGGCTGTCTGAGGTTGCATCAGATATCTTCCCACCGGTTGTCGCCGCCGGGGATCCGAACCGGACCACCCGGCAGGAAAACAGAGCACGCTACAGTCCGTTGGTGCCGAGTTCAAGTGCTTTACACGGGCTCTTCAGGGTGATCAGATTCCTCCGATAGTCCACCCTGGAGGGCAATGTGAGACCCCGTTTCCCCCGAAGATGTGCAGCGGCCGCAGCCACAGCCCTGGTCGCCGCTCTCGTGACCCCCGGAGCGGCGCAGGGCGCCGCTCCCTCGGCTCCGGACGCGAACACGTCCACCGCCGCGGCCGCGGCGCAACGCCCTCCCGCGACGGTCACGTTGATCACCGGCGACAAGGTGATGGTGGCGCAGGGGCCGAAGGGCACGGCCCCCGCGGTGCAGGTCGAGCGCGCACCGGGGGCCACGGGCTCGGTGCGTGTCGCCACCGAGGGCGGGGACACCTACGTGTACCCCTCCGAGGCGATGGCGTACATCGCGACGGGACGCCTGGACAAGCAACTCTTCAACGTCACGCAGCTGATGGCCCAGGGCTACGACGACGCGCATCTCGGCGCGCTCCCCCTGATCGTCACGCGCACCGAGGGCTCCGCCGCACTCAGGAAGCGAGCGGAACTGCCGGGGGCACAGACCACGCTCAGTCTCCCCTCCGTCCGCGGTGAGGCGGTCCGCGCCAAGCGGTCGAAGGCCGCCGACTTCTGGTCGGCGCTCACCGGCACCGCGCAGGCAGCGGGTCAGCCGTCGGCGCGCCTGGCCGCCGAGGAGACAGGGGAGGCCGGGGAGGCACCGCGCTTCTCCGCCGGCGTCGACCAGGTGTGGCTGGACGGCAAGGCGAAGGCCACGCTCGCCGACACCACGGCGCAGGTCGGGGCGCCCGCCGCCTGGGCCGCGGGCGGCACCGGGGCCGGAGTGCGGGTGGCCGTCCTGGACAGCGGGGCGGACACCACCCATCCGGACCTGGTGGACCGCATCGTGGCCACCCGCAGCTTCGTCCCGGGTGACGATGTCATCGACCGCAACGGGCACGGCACCCACACGGCGTCCACCGTCGCGGGCACGGGCGCCGCCTCGGGCGGCAAGGAGCAAGGGGTCGCGCCCGGCGCCGACCTGCTGGTGGGCAAGGTCCTCGGGGACAACGGATCCGGGACGATATCCGGGATCATCGCCGGCATGGAGTGGGCGACGCGGACCGAGCACGCCAAGGTCGTCAGCATGAGCCTGGGCGTCAGCGGCTGGCACACCCAGGACGATCCGATGAGCCAGGCCGTGAACCGGCTGAGCGCCGAGACCGGCGCGCTCTTCGTCATAGCCGCGGGCAACGACGGGCCGGGGGCCTACAGCGTCGCCGCGCCGGGGACGGCCGACGCCGCGCTCACCGTGGGCGCGGTCGACGCGTCCGACCACCTCGCCGAGTTCTCCAGCGCCGGACCGCGCATGAACGACGACGCCCTCAAGCCCGACATGACCGCCCCCGGAGTGGACGTGCTGGCGGCGCGCTCGCAGTACATGGAGTGGGGCGAGGGCTTCTACCGGGTCGACAGCGGCACGTCCATGGCCACGCCCCACGTCGCGGGGGCGGCCGTGCTCCTGGCGCAGAAGCACCCGGGCTGGACGGGACGGCAGATCAAGGACGCCCTGATGGGCACCAGCGTGCCGACCCCCGGCTACAGCCCCTACGTCGCGGGAACCGGCCGGCTGAACGTGGCGGCCGCGTACGGCCAGGACCAGGTCGTCGCGACCGGATCGGTCGACGCGGGTCTCGTTCGGTGGTCGCCCGGTACGCAGCGGCAGCCGGTCAAGCGGAAGATCACCTACACCAACACCACCGACCGTCCCGTCACGTTGCGGCTCTCCGTCGACCGCGGAGACTCCCCGGCGCAGGCGTTCGCGCTGTCCGCCGACCGCGTGACGGTGCCGGCGAACGGCACGGCCACCGCGGAGGTCGTGGCGAACGCCCAGGGCCTCGCGGCTGGCCAGTACGCCGCCCGGGTCACGGCGCGCCACGCGGGCGGTGAGGTGCACACGGCGGTGGGGATCTCCGTCGAGTCCGAGAAGCACGACCTCACCATCCGCCTGAAGGACCGTGACGGCCGGCCCGTGAGCGGCGAGGTCGAGATCAGGAGCGCGGACGGCGCGTCCACGTACATGTGGGTCCCCGACGGGTCGCTCACCAGCCGCTGGGCTCCGGGTTCCTACATGGTCTCGTCGTTGGCGGACGTGCAGGGCCTGGGCGGCCGCCACTCCCTCGGGCTCGCGGTGCTGACGGCCCCCGAGGTCGAGCTCACCGGCGCCCGGGTCGTGGAGCTCGACGCCTCCCGCGCCCGCCAGGTGAAGGTGGCCACACCCCGGCCGACCAGCGTGGCGAGCAGCAGGATCGACCTGTACCGCTCCTTCACCTCCGCCACGCCCACGCCCGGTGACGGGAACGCCCTGCGCGAAAGGATCTGGCCCTCGGCGGCCTACGACAGCCTGTGGGCGCTGCCGACCAAGGACAAGGTGAGGAAGGGCAGTTTCGCCTTCACCACCAGGATCCGCGCCGAACAGCGGCCGCTGGCGATCACCTACCGGGGGCGCCTTCTCGACGACGCCCTCGTGCAGCCCGGTTCCCGGCCGCTGCGGGACGGCACTTCCCGTCTGGACGCCGTCTTCGCCGGCAACGGCACGCAGGCCGAGTACGCCGGCGTGTCCGCCCGCGGCCGGGCCGTGGTGATCCGCGGCGGCGGCGCCGTGACCCCCGCCGATCAGGCGGCGGCCGCGCGTGCCGCCGGTGCGGTGCTGCTCCTGGTGGTCAACGACGGCGAGGGCCGCGGGAGCGACTGGTACGGAGACCCGGACAAGGTGACGACCGGGCAGGTCCCGGTCGCCTCGCTGACCCTGGACGAGGGCGAGGCGCTGATCAGGGAGGTCGCCGCCGCGGGCGGTAAGGGCCTGCGGCTCGCGGTCGAGGCGCATCCGGCGCCCGCGTACCTGTACGACCTTCTCGACCAGCACCTCGGCGGGGTTCCCGCGGATCCCTCCGCCAGGACGGAGGCCCGCGACCTCGCGCGCGTCGACCTCGACTTCACCCCGCCTCCCGGACGGCGGGTCACCGAGTCCCGGCTGGACTTCCCGTCGTACGACTACGCGCCGTACAAGGGGTTCTCGCCCAACGCCCTTCCCGCGGAGGTGGTCGCGCCCGGACGGCGCACCGACTTTGTCACCGCGGGTGTCCAGTGGCAGCAGAACGCCGGGCTGGACGGCTGGGGCGGTTCGTCGACCGACCTGGTGACCTACCGGCCGGGCAGCGTGCAGAAGGACCGCTGGTTCGGGCCGATCACCCGGCCCCGCATGATCACCTCCGATCTGCCGTACCGCGGCGAGAACGCGATGAGCGCCTACATCCAGGGCTTCGGCGACGCGGGGTCGGCGCACAGCGGCGGATCGGGCATGTACCAGGCGATCTCGTTCTACCAGGGCGACCGGGAGCTGTCCCGGATCGAGGGCTACCCCTGGTTCGGGGTCGGTGACCTGGCGCCCGAGAAGCTCCCGTACCGGCTGGTGGTCGACACCAAGGGCGACACCGCGCTCAGCCCCTACTCGACGGCCACCCGCACCGAGTGGCGCTTCACCTCCGGCGCCCCCGAGACCGTCCAGGCCGTCCCGTTGGTGCAGTTGGACTACGGCACGGACCTGGACGCCGAGGGCAGGGCGGAGCGCAGGACGGAGCTCGCCGTCACCCCGGTCGTGCTCGGCGGTCAGGCTGCCGGTGACGCGGTCTCCTCGGTGCGGCTGGAGGTGTCCTACGACGACGGGGCCACCTGGCTGCGGCAGGGACTCAAGGAGAAGAAGGGCACCTGGCAGGCGTCCCTGAACGCGCCGGGCCGCGCGGGCTATGTGTCGATCCGTGTCACCGCCGAGCAGCGCAACGGCGGCGGCGTCACCCAGACCGTCACCCGGGCCTTCGGCCTGAAGTGACACCGTGAGGGGCCGGTGCCCGGTACGACCACGTACCGGGCACCGGCCCCTTCGCGTTTCCGTAGCCAGCGATCTTGCGTAGAGCACTCAATAAATTGCGTTGCCTCCGTGCGCGCCGCCCATCGGCGCCGCCCCACCCATGGGCCACCCGAAGGAACTGCCTGGTGCTATGCCGCCGGCGCGTACGGCTCGCCGCACGCAAGCGCTCCGCAAGCAGCGCAAGCACCGAGAGCCCTCAACTGCGCCCGGATTACAAGCTGTTGACAAACCCGAGACGTCCGAGAAACCTAATGACGCGCTTTCCGCAAGAAGTTGACTGCCTTACTCAATTGGCGTGCATGGCCGGCTCTCGTGTCGGGACGGCACCCTTCGGTCCCTGCTTCCCGCGCTTCCCGTGCTCCCCCTGGTTCCTCCTCGCCCGCCCGCCGCGCGCCCCGCCCCCCACGGAATAGAGGACCCCATGCGTTGGAGACCCCTCGGCCGACGGTCGCTTTCCGCCGCCGCCCTGGCCGGGCTCATGACCCTCGCGCTGTTGCCGATGTCCGCCCCCGCACTGGCAGCCCCCACGGCCTCGGACGCTGCCGCCGCCGACGTCAACCTCGCCCTCGGCCGCCCCGCCACCGCGAGCGGCTCCCACGGCGAGTACCCGGCCGGGAACACCACCGACGGCACCCAGGCCTCCTACTGGGAGGGCCCGGCCGGCTCTTTCCCCCAGTGGGTGCAGGTCGACCTCGGCGCGACCCGCAGCGTCGACCGGATCGTGCTCAAGCTGCCCTCCGGATGGGAGACCCGGACCGAGACGCTCTCCCTGCAGGGCAGCACCAACGGCTCCTCGTTCAGCACGCTCGCCGCCTCGGCCGGACGGGTGTTCAACCCGGCGCAGGCCAACACCGTCACCGTGGATCTGGCCACCCCCTCCGACGCCCGGTACGTCCGCGTCAACGTCACCGGCAACACCGGCTGGGGCGCGGCGCAGTTGTCGGAGCTGGAGGTGTACGGCGAGGAGGGCGGCCCGACCGACCCTCCGCCCACCGGCACCAACCTGGCGCGCAACAAGCCGGTCGAGGCCACCTCGTCGGTGCACAACTTCGTCGCCGCCAACGCGACCGACGACTCCACCTCCACCTACTGGGAGGCCGCCGGCCACCCGGCGGACCTCACCGTCAAGCTCGGCTCGGCCGCGGACGTCACCGGCGTCGTGGTCAAGCTCAACCCCGACCCGGCGTGGGGGGCCCGCACCCAGGCCGTCCAGGTGCTGGGCCGCGCGCCGTCCGGGACCGGATTCACCTCGCTGCGCGACCGCGCCGACTACTCCTTCAGCCCCGGCACGGGCAACGCGGTGACCATCCCGGTCAGCGGGCGCTGGGAGGACGTACGGCTGCGGTTCTTCGCCAACTCCGGCGCGCCCGGCGGTCAGGTCGCGGAGTTCCAGGTCGTCGGCACCGCCGCGCCCGCTCCCGACCTCACCGTCACGGGCCTGAGCTGGTCACCGGCGACCCCGTCCGAGCGGGACGCGGTCACCGTGAACACCGGGGTCCGCAACGCGGGCACCGCACGCTCCGCGGCGACGACCGTGGACGTGAGCGTGGAGGGCACGGCCGCCGGTTCCGCCTCGGTGCCCGCCCTCGACCCGGGCGAGTCCGCCACCGTCGCCGTCTCCACCGGCACCCGCGCGGCGGGAAGTTACGCCGTCTCCGCGGTCGTCGACCCGCGCAACACGGTGGCCGAGCTGGACGACAGCAACAACAGCCGCAACGCCGCGGACCGGCTGGTCGTCAGCCAGGCCCCGGGGCCGGACCTCGAGGTCACCGGCATCACCACCGACCCGTCCAATCCGGCCGTGGGTTCGTCCGTCTCCTTCACCGTCGCCGTGCACAACCGCGGTACGACGGCCGCGGCGGCGGGTTCGGTGACCCGGCTGCAGGCCGGCTCCACCACGCTGAACGGCACGACCGGCCAGGTCGCGGCGGGCGCGACGGTGAACGTCGCGATCAGCGGCACCTGGACGGCGACCGCCGGCGGCGCCACCCTCACGGCCACCGCGGACGCCACCGGGGTGGTCACCGAGACCAACGAGAACAACAACGTGCTGGCCAAGCCCCTCGTCGTCGGGCGCGGCGCGGCCGTGCCGTACACCGAGTACGAGGCGGAGAACGGCCGCTACCAGGGCACCCTGCTGACGGCCGACGCCAAGCGGACCTTCGGGCACACCAACTTCGCGACCGAGTCGTCGGGCCGCAAGTCCGTCCGGCTGGACTCCGGCGGCCAGTACGTCGAGTTCACCTCCACCACCTCCACCAACTCCATCGTGGTCCGCAACTCCATCCCCGACGCCGCGGGCGGCGGCGGATCGGACGCCACGATCAGCCTCTACGCCGACGGCGCCTTCGTGCAGAAGCTGTCGCTGTCCTCCAAGCACAGCTGGCTGTACGGCAGCACCGACGACCCGGAGGGGCTGACCAACCGGCCCGGCGGCGACGCACGGCGACTGTTCGACGAGTCGCACGCGCTGCTGTCGCGCACGTACCCGCAGGGCACCACGTTCCGGCTGCAGCGTGACGCGGGAGACTCGGCGGCCTACTACGTCATCGACCTGATCGACCTGGAGCAGGTCGCTCCCGCGCTGAGCAAGCCGGCCAACTGCGCCTCGATCACCGAGTACGGGGCCGTCCCCGGCGACGGGCTCGACGACACCGACGCCATCCAGCGGGCGGTCACCGCCGACCAGAACGGCCAGATCCCCTGCGTGTGGATCCCGGCCGGGCAGTGGCGCCAGGAGCAGAAGATCCTCACCGACGACCCGCAGAACCGGGGCCAGTACAACCAGGTGGGCATCCGGGACGTCACCATCCGCGGCGCGGGCATGTGGCACTCCCAGCTCTACACCCTGACCCCGCCGCAGAACGCCGGGGGCATCAACCACCCGCACGAGGGCAACTTCGGCTTCGACATCGACCACAACACCCAGATCTCCGACATCGCCATCTTCGGCTCGGGCACGATCCGCGGCGGCGACGGCAACGCCGAGGGCGGCGTCGGCCTCAACGGGCGCTTCGGCAAGGACACGAAGATCACCAACGTCTGGATCGAGCACGCCAACGTCGGCGTCTGGGCCGGCCGGGACTACTCCAACATCCCCGAGCTGTGGGGGCCCGGCGACGGGCTGGAGTTCACGGGGGTGCGGATCCGCAACACCTACGCCGACGGCATCAACTTCGCCAACGGCACCCGCAACTCCACCGTCTTCAACTCCTCGTTCCGCAACACCGGCGACGACGCCCTGGCGGTGTGGGCCAGCAAGTACGTCAAGGACACCTCCGTCGACGTCGGCCACGACAACCACTTCCGCAACAACACGATCCAGCTGCCCTGGCGCGCCAACGGCATCGCGGTCTACGGCGGCTACGGCAACACCATCGAGAACAACATCGTCTCCGACACGATGAACTACCCGGGCATCATGCTCGCGACCGACCACGACCCGATCCCCTTCTCCGGTCAGACCCTCATCTCGGGCAACGCCCTGTACCGGACGGGCGGCGCGTTCTGGGGCGAGGCGCAGGAGTTCGGCGCCATCACGCTCTTCGCGCAGGCCACCGACATCCCGGGGGTCACCATCCGGGACACCGAGATCCACGACTCGACCTACGACGGCATCCAGTTCAAGACGGGCGGCGGCTCCATGCCCGGTGTGAAGGTCACCAATGTCCGCATCGACAAGTCCGTGGGCGGCTCCGGCATCCTCGCGATGAGCGGTGCCCGCGGCAGCGCCACCCTGACCGACGTCACGATCACGAACTCGGCCCAGGGTGACGTGCTGATCGAGCCCGGCTCGCAGTTCACCATCGCCGGCTCACCGAACGGCGCGTCGGCGGCGCGCAGGTCCCACTGAGAACGGCGGGGTCCCCGGCTCACCACGAGCCGGGGCCCCCGTACGCCGCCGTACCGCACGCCGTGCGGTGCGGCGGTTCAGCCGGCCGGGGCCGCCTTGCTGAGCTCCGGGGCGGGCGCGGCCTCCGCGTCACCCGACGCGGCACGGGCGGCGGGGATGGCGGCGGCGATGAGCGCGGCGAGCAGCGCGATGCCGCAGCCGATCACCAGGCCCGTGCGGAAGCCGCTCTCGGAGGTGAACGTGTAGCCGCCCGCGGTCGTGGTCATCTGGGAGAGGACGACGCCGATCACGGCGGCGCCCACCGAGGTGCCGAGCGAACGCATCAGGGCGTTGAAGCCGTTGGCGGCGGCGGTCTCCGACAGCGGGACCGAACCCATGATCAGGGCCGGCATCGAACCGTACGCGAGTCCCACGCCGCTGTTGACGACCATGACCGCCAGCATCAGGCCCCAGGCTGTGCCCGTCAGCGCCAGCGACAATCCGTACCCGGCGGCGAGGACCACGGCGCCGCAGATCAGCGTGAACTTGGGGCCGCGGGAGTTGGTCAGCTTCCCGCCGAGGGGCGAGACGATCATCATCATGATGCCGCCCGGCAGGAGCCACAGACCCGCCGCCAGCATGGACTGGCCGAGGCCGTAGCCGGTCGCCTTCGGGAACTGCAGCAGCTGGGGGACGACCAGCATCCCTGCGTACATGCCGAAGCCCACGAAGACCGAGGCCACGTTGGTGATCAGCACCCTGGGCCGGGCGGTGGTGCGCAGGTCGACCAGCGGGTCGCGGGTGCGCAGCTCCCACCATCCCCACGCGCCGAGGACGACGACGGCGGCACCGAACAGGCCGAGCGTGGTCGCCGACCCCCAGCCCCAGTCGGCGCCCTTGGAGACGGCCAGCAGCAGGCAGACCAGTCCGGCGCCCAGGCCGAGCGCGCCGGGCACGTCGAAGCGCTGGCCCCTGGCCCCGGCGGGAACCTCGGGGATGAAGAACCAGATCAGCACCGCGACGACGGCGGCCAGGCCCGCGGAGCCCCAGAACAGCACGCGCCAGTCGGCGTACTGGGCGATGGCCGCGGCGATCGGCAGGCCCAGGCCGCCGCCGATGCCCATGGAGGCGCTGACCAGGGCGATGGAGGAGCTGAGCTTCTCCGCGGGGACCACGTCGCGGAGCAGGGCGATGCCCAGCGGCACCATGCCCATGCCCATGCCCTGCAGACCGCGTCCGACGATCATCGGCACGACGGACGACGACAGGGCGCACACCACCGAGCCCGCGATGAGCGGCACGGAGCAGACCACCAGCATGCGGCGCTTGCCAACCAGGTCGCCGAGGCGCCCGAAGACGGGCACGCACACGGCCGCCACCAGGAGGGTGGCGGTGATCACCCAGGCGGCGTTCGAGGACGAGGTGTGCAGGATCTGCGGCAGCTCCGTCAGCAGCGGGGTGACCAGTGTCTGCATGATCGCGGCGGTGATGCCGGCGAGGGCCAGCGTGGCGACCACGCCCCCGGCACGTGCTGTGGGTTGTGGGGCGTTCATGACGGCACTCCTCGCCTGGCGGTCGTACGTTCGGGGTCGATGTGCATCGTACATAGGAAGTGCATCGCGCACATGATGTGGCTGGTGCACGCCCTGTGCGAGGATGGCAGCGGGCGCCGAGGACGCACACCGGCGGCCCGGTGAACGGCAGGAGGCGGAAGGCACATGGGCAGGTCCACCCACGACGTCGAGTACGAGCAGATGCTCCTCAGCCGCCACGAACTGCTGCGCCACAGGTCCGGCGCCCTGGACCGCAGCGCCTACATCCTCCTCAGCCGGATCCGGGTCCAGGGGCCGATGTCGATCGGCGAGCTGAGCGAGGCCTTCGCACTCGACACCTCCACCCTCAACCGGCAGACCGCCGCGGCCATGCGCGCCGGCCTCGTGGAGCGCATCCCCGACCCCGAGGGCGGGATGGCCCGCAAGTTCCGCATCACCGCACAGGGCGCCCGGATGCTCGACGAGGAGCGGGACGCCATCATCGGCGGCCTGGACAAGGTCATGGCCGACTGGCCGGACCAGGACATCGCCGCCTTCGCGGGCTACCTCAGGCGCTTCAACACCGACATCGAACGCCTCGCCGGACGGCCCTGGCCCCGCCCCTGAACCGGCACAGCCGATCACCACAGCTGACTTCCATAAATAAATTCAGGTGTTAGCCTGAGTGCGCGGGCCTGCGAAGGCCCGCGTTGTCGAGCTGTGCACGGAGCCCCGCCGAGAGGGCGTGTCGCAAAGGAAGTCCGTATGGAGATCAAGGGATCAGTCGCCCTGGTGACGGGAGCCAACCGGGGGATCGGGTACGCGTTCGCCCGGGCGCTCCTGGAGCACGGCGCGGCGAAGGTCTACGCCGGCGTCCGCGATCCGAAGAGCGTGACCGACCCGGACCTCGTCCCGCTGCGGCTGGACGTGACGGACGAACGGCAGGCGGCCGCGGCGGCCGAGGCCGCGGGGGACGTCTCCATCCTGGTCAACAACGCCGGCGTCGGCGGCGCCACCAGCGGACTCCTGACGGGCGGCCTCGACGGCGCCCGCCAGGCCATGGACGTCAACTACTTCGGCACATGGGCGGTCTCCCAGGCCTTCGCCCCGGTGCTGGCCCGCAACGGCGGCGGGGCACTGGTGAACATGCTGTCGCTGGCCTCCTGGGTCGGGCAGCCGCAGTTCCCCGGTTACGCCGCGTCCAAGGCCGCGCAGTGGTCTCTGACGGACGCCCTGCGCAAGGGCCTGCACGGTCAGGGCACCCTGGTCGTCGGCGTGCACTGCGGATTCGTGGACACCGACCTGAGCGCCTGGACGGACGCGCCGAAGATCAGCGCCGCCAGTGTCGCGGAGCTGACCATGGAGGCCCTGACCCACGACCGGTTCGAGGTCCTCGCCGACGAACAGACGCGCAGCGTCAAGGCCGCCCTCGCGCACCCCCCGACGGTGCCGGCCGCCTGATCCGGTGCTCCGCCCCGGGGGCCCCGCCCAGCGGGGGCAGGACCGCCTTCCATCGCGCGCTCACCGCCACCGGCCGGGTGGTTGTCAGGGTTTCCCTGACACTCCTAGGGTGTCAGGGAAACCCTGACACCCTAGGAGTGAGCCGTGACACTCTCCGACACCCAGGACGAATTCGCCCGCTGCTCCTTCTGCGGCAAGCCGGACCGCGAGGTCGAGAAGCTGGTCGCGGGCCCCGGAGTGCAGATCTGCGACCAGTGCGTGGCGCTGTGCGCGTCGATCATCGACGGGAGCGTGGGCACCCCGGCCCGGCAGCCCGCCCCCCTGTGGGCGTCACTGACCGACCCGGAGATGCTGGGTCACATCCCGCGCGTCGCCGCGCACATCGACCAGGCCGAGACCGATCTGCGCTCATGGGTGCAGGAACTGCGGCGCCGCGGCGTCACCTGGACCCGGATCGGCGAGGCCCTCGGCATCACCCGCCAGTCCGCATGGGAGCGGTTCTCCGGCGAGGAGTGAGCGGATCCCCGGCCCGCCCGCCACCGTGCACCGATCGCCCCGCGCCGCCGCACCGAAAAACGCACCCGCACGCGCGTGCACCCGACCCGGACCGCGGAATAGAACCCGTCCGGTTGAACGTAATAAGGGTGTAAAAGACGCTGGTCAGGCCACCCCGTCGTCCAGTGGCGGACGGGGGGCCCGGCCGGCGTGGAGCGCGGGCCTGCCTGGGAGGCAGCAGTGGGCATACGGCGGACGACCCTTCCGGGCATCGGGACGCAGTACGACGTGACCACGCGCACCGGGCGGAACCTGTCGGTGGTGGTGCACCAGGACGGGCGGCGGTTCCTCGGCTTCTACGAGGCGGACGATCCCGACGCCTGCCGGATGTCGGTCCCGCTGGAGGCCGAAGAAGCCGCGGGGCTGGCGCGGCTGCTGGACCCGACGCCACTGGAGGCGGTGCGGACGGACGGCATCGGGCTGGTCACCGAGCAGATCCCGGTCGGCTCCAGGTCGCCGTACGCCGGGCGGCCGCTGGGCGACACCCGGGCGCGGACACTGACCGGGGCCTCCGTCGTGGCGGTCGTGCGGCGGACGAGCGCGCACCCCTCCCCCGGGCCGGACTTCCGGCTGGCGATCGGGGACATCCTCGTGGCGGTCGGCACGCGTGAGGGTGTGGACGCCCTGGCCGCGATCGTGGCGGGGAGTTGAGGATGCACGACACCACGGCGCTGCTCGTCGAACTCGGTGCCGTCATCCTCGGGCTGGGCATCATCGGTCGCTTCGCGGGCCGGATCGGGCTGTCGCCCGTGCCGCTCTACCTGCTGGCCGGGCTCGCCTTCGGGCACGGCGGCGTCGTACCGCTGTCGGCGAGCGAGGACTTCATCTCCGTGGGGGCCGAGATCGGGGTGGTCCTGCTCCTGCTGCTGCTCGGGCTGGAGTACAGCGCCTCGGAACTGGTCGGCAATCTGCGCGCCCAATACCCCTCTGGGGCCGTGGACTTCGTCCTCAACGCGGTGCCGGGCGCCGTGGCGGCGCTGCTGCTGGGGTGGGGGCCGGTGGCCGCCGTCGCGCTGGCCGGGGTCACCTGGGTCTCCTCGTCGGGAGTCATCGCCAAGGTGCTCACGGACCTCGGCAGGCTCGGCAACCGCGAGACGCCCGCGGTGCTCGGCGTCCTGGTCATCGAGGACCTGGCCATGGCGGTCTACCTGCCGCTGCTGACGACCCTGCTGGCGGGCCTCGGACTGGCGGCCGGAGGGGTGACGCTGGCGATCGCCCTCGGCACCGTGGGCACGGTGCTGTACCTGGCGTTGCGCCATGGACGGCTGCTCAGCAAGGCGGTCTCGTCCGACAACCCCGAGATGCTGCTCCTGGTCGTGCTCGGGCTGGCGCTGGTGGTGGCGGGCATCACGCAGAAGCTCCAGGTGTCGGCGGCCGTCGGCGCGTTCCTGGTGGGCATCGCCCTGTCCGGTGAGGTCGCCAAGGGTGCGGGACGTCTGCTGACCCCGCTGCGCGATCTGTTCGCCGCCGTGTTCTTCGTGTTCTTCGGGCTGTCCACCGATCCGGCGGCCATACCGCCGGTGCTGCTCCCGGCCCTGGCCCTGGCGCTGGTCACCACGGGAACCAAGATCGTCACCGGTTGGTACGCCGCCCGGCGGGCGGGTGTCCACGCGCGGGGGCGGCTGCGGGCGGGCGGCGCGCTCGTCGCACGCGGGGAGTTCTCGATCGTCATCGCGGGCCTCGCCGTCGCCACGGAGCCCCGTATCGGGCCGCTGGCCACCGCGTACGTCCTGATCCTGGTCGTCGCCGGTCCTGTGGCGGCCCGCTACACCGAGCCCGCGGTCGCCGCGCTCGGCCGGCGGCTGGGGCGGGACACGTTCGCCCAGCCGGTGCCGGAGCCCGCCGAGGCCGTCGAGGTCCTCGGGACCTTCGAGGTGACGCCGCCCGAGGACTCCGCCGCCCGGCGGTGAGGGCGATCGGCGATCATCTCCGGTCGAGATGACTGACATCGCGAGTCATCTCCTTCACGGGGGAAGCAATCCTCCGGTGCGGGCGCTGCAGCAGTCGGCCGGGCGGTGCGAGAAGCAGCCCGACCGGCACTCCGCCCGCCCGAACCGCACCACCGGTTCCCGTCACGAGAAGGGCCCTCGTGTCCCCTGCGTCCAAGACCCCCTCCACGCGGCGCCCGGCGCCCGCCGCGACCGCCCAGGGCGTTCCCGGATGGCTGGTCGTGCTGCTGGCCGTCGCTTCCGGGATGACCGTCGCCAACCTCTACTACGCCCAGCCGCTGCTGTCCTCGCTGAGCCACGTCTTCCACCTCGGCACGGCGGCGGCCGGCACGCTGATCACGCTGACCCAGATCGGCTACGTGGCCGGGATGATCTTCCTCGTCCCGCTCGGCGACCGGCTGGAGAAGCGCCGGCTGGTCACCGTGCTGCTCGCCGTCACCACCGTCGCCCTCGCGGTGGCGGGGACCGCCGCGGACTTCCCGGTGCTGCTCGTCGCGTCCCTGGTCAGCGGTGCCACCTCGGTCGTCGCGCAGATCCTGGTGCCGTTCGCCGCGAGCCTCGCGCCCGACCACGCCCGCGGCCGCGTCGTCGGCCGGGTGATGAGCGGCCTGCTCGCCGGGATCCTGCTGTCCCGCACGGTCAGCAGCCTGGTCTCCTCCGCCGCGGGCTGGCGCTACGTCTACCTCGGCTCCGCGGTCCTGATGGCCCTGCTGGCCCTGGCGCTGCGCGCCGCCCTGCCGCAGCACGCGCCGACGACCTCCCTGCCCTACTCCCAGGTCCTGCGCTCGACGCTCCGCCTGGTGCGGACGCATCCGGCGCTGCGGCGCCGGGGGCTGTACCAGGCGGCCATGTTCGGCGCGTTCAGCGCCTTCTGGACCACCGTCTCCTTCCTGCTCACCGGTCCGTTCCACTACTCGCAGATCGGCGTCGCGGTCTTCGCGCTCGTGGGCGCCGCGGGTGCCGCGGTGGCACCGCTGGCCGGCCGCTGGGCGGACCGCGGACTCGTACGTCCCGTCACGGGCATCGCCTTCGGCGTGGCGGCCGTGGCCTTCGCCGCGGCGGGCTTCGGACAGCACAGCATCGTCCTGATCGCCCTCGCCGCCATCCTGCTCGACATGGCCGTGCAGACCACCCTCATCCTCGGACAGCACACCGTCTACCAACTCGACGCCGCCGCACGGTCCCGGCTGAACAGCGCCTTCATCGCCGTCTTCTTCGCGGGAGGCGCGCTCGGGTCGCAGCTCGGGTCGCTCGCATACCACGCGGCCGGCTGGACGGCGGTCAGCGCCCTGGGGGCCGTGCTTCCCCTGATCGGCCTCGCCTACTGGGCGACGGAACGCCGCCGACCGCGAGGGCGCGCCGGCCGCCACCGCGCAGGACCCGGCCGGGCAAGGCCCGACCGGGCAGGCCCCGTCCCGCTGACCGCGCTCAGCCGCGTCCCCCGGCCGCGGTGCGAGGGGTGATGTACCGCAGCAGCGCCTCGACGGCGGGCGCCGGATCGCCTCCGGGCCTGACCACCATGACCTTCCAGGAGGGCGCGTGGCGCTCGAAGCGGCGTACGGCGAGGTCCGGGAAACGGGCGGCGATCGAGGCGGGCATGATGCAGACCCCCAGATCGTGCCGGACCAGTTCGGCCGCGGCGACGATGTCGTTCACCTCGAACACAGGGGTCCGTTCGGTGGTGGCGGCCCGGAACACCCGGTCCACCTCGGAGCGGATCGCCCAGCCGGACGGGAAGTCCACGAAGGGCAGACCGGAGACCTCCTCGAAGGTCACCACGTCGTCCTCCGCGAAGCCGCGCCCCGGCGCGGCGACCAGCAGCATCTGCTCACGCGAGAGCAGACGGGTCACCAGCCCCCGTTGCTGCTGCCGGTCGAGGGCCACCACGGCGAGGTCCACGGTGCCCTCCCGCAGCGCCTGCCGGATGTCGGCCACCGCCGCCTGCCGCAGGCGCACGGTCACGCCGGGATGTTCCGCGCGCAGGCGGGCCAGCGCCCTGTGCAGACCGGCCCAGACCCCCTGCATCGTGCCGACGGTCACCAGACCCCGCAGCTCGCCCCGTACGGCGTCGACCGCCGCACGCGCCTCCTCGGCCGCGCGGAGCGCCGCACGGGCGGCCGGTACGAAGGCCTCCCCTGCCGGGGTCAGCGACACCCGGTGCGTGGTCCGCTCGAAGAGCGCGCTGCCCAGTTCCCGCTCCAGCGTCCGTACGGTGCCGGACACCGCGGACTGCACGACGTGCAGCCGCTGGGCGGCCGCCGTGAACCCGCCCTCCTCGGCGACCGCGACGACCACTTCCATCTGCCGCAGATCCATGCGTACCCAGCTGCCCTTCCGTCGGCCGGCCGGAAGCCGGTCATCTCCGCCGGCGATGATCCACTGCTTACAGCATCGCACCACCGCCGGACCGACGGCCGACCCGCGCGGCACGGATCCGGCAGCCCCCACAAAATGACCATTCGTCACGGGGTCGCATTTGCGTCAACTGCTCTTTCACCACGCTCCATTCACGTGATCGCAGACGAGGTGACCTAGATCATTCACATCATCGTCGCGCGCGTCCCACAAATTCACCGAGGCGTTCCGCTTGGTGCCGCCACAGTGCAGGGACAGTTCCCAGGGAGATCGCGTGCGCACTACACCGGCCGTGGACCCGGCCGCTCCGGCCGGACCCACGGTGGCCGATGCCGTCACCTTCGGCGCCATCGAGAATGCGTCGTCGGACGTGTTCGCCGCGATCGAGGAGCAGGCTCGGCTGACCCCGGACGCCCCGGCCGTCGTCGACGCGACGGGCACTTCCACCTACGCCGAACTGCTGGCCGCCGTCACGCCGTTGGCGCGGGCGCTGCACTCGAACGGGGTGCGCGCGGGGGACCTGGTGGGCCTGTCCCTGCCCCGGGGCCGGGACGCGGTCACGGCGATGCTCGCGGTCCTGCGGGCCGGAGCCGGTTACCTGCCGCTCGACCCGGGCTACCCGGCGGCGCGGCTGGCGGTGATGGTCGAGGAAGCCGCCCCCCGAGTGGTGATCGTCCCGGCCGGCGGCACGGACGGGATCGCCGGCTCCCTCCCGGCGGGGACGCCGGTCATCGCGGTGGACGCCGCCGGAACCGCTCCCCTGCCGGGCACGGCCGCGGCGCCGGAGGACCCCGCGTACGTCGTCTTCACCTCGGGCTCGACGGGTCGGCCCAAGGGCGTGGTCGTTCCGCGGCGCGCCCTGGCGCACTTCTGCCGGGCGGCCGGGGAGCGCTACGGCTTCTCCCCCACCGACCGGGTGCTGCAGTTCGCCTCGCTCAGCTTCGACGCCAGCGTGGAGGAGATCTTCCCGCCGCTCACCGCCGGCGCCACGGTCGTCGTCCGGGACGAGGACATGATCAGCCGTCCCGACGTCTTCCTGGACCGCTGCGCCGGACTCGGCGTCACCGTCCTCGACCTGCCGACCGCGTACTGGCACGAGCTCGTCGGCGCGCTCGAGCACGGCGAGGCGGCGCTCCCCGCGACAGTGCGCACCGTGATCATCGGCGGTGAGGCCGTCCACCCGGAGGCGGTCACCCGCTGGCAGGCGCAGGCCGGCTCCGGGGTGCGGCTGCTCAACACGTACGGCCCCACCGAGACCGCGGTCGTGGCGACCGCCGCCGACCTCACCACGTGGACCGGCGGCGGACCCGTGCCGATCGGCACGCCCCTGTCCGGGGTGACCGTGCGGGTCGTCGCCGCGGACGGCACGACGGCGGCGCCCGGTGAGCCCGGCGAGCTGCGCATCGGCGGCACGGGAGTGGCCACCGGCTACCTCGGGCGTCCGGACCTGACCGCGGACCGCTTCCGGGAGGGACCTGACGGGCGGCGGGAGTACCTGTCGGGCGACCGGGTGCGGCAACTGACGGACGGCGGCCTGGAGTACCTGGGCCGGCTCGACCAGCAGGTCAAGATCCGCGGCTTCCGCGTGGAACCGGGCGAGGTCGAGAGCGCGTTGCGCGAGGTGCGCGGCGTCAGGGACGCCGTCGTCCTCGTCGACGCCGGCGCGGGCGCGCCGCGGCTCGCGGCCCACCTCGTCACCGAGGACGGCGCGCCGGGTACCGATGCCGTCCGTCGCGAGCTGGCCGCGCGGCTGCCGCACTACCTCGTGCCCGCCGTCCTCTCCGTGCACGCCGCCTTCCCGCTGACCGTGCAGGGCAAGGTGGACCGCGCGGCGCTGGCCGCCGCGCCGCCGCCCGTACCCCCGGTCGCTGCGGACGGAGCAGGGGGCTCCTCGCCCGAGGCGCTCGTGGCCGCCGTGTGGAGGGAGCTGCTCGGCGCCGCCGACATCCGTCCCGGCGACGACTTCTTCGCCCTCGGCGGGGACTCGCTCTCCGCCATCCGCATGATCAGCCGGCTGCGGCACGCCCACGGGGCTGAGCTCACGCTCAGCGCGCTCTACGCCGCACCGACACTCGCCGAGGTCGCCGGCGTCCTCCCCGCCGCCGACGCCGCTCCGGGGCCGGCTGCCGCCGCGCGCGACGGCGAGCCCGGTGAGGAGCGCCCGGCCGAGGAGCCGTCGCGCTTCCCGCTCACCGCGCTGCAGCGGGACTTCTGGATGGCCGAGCAGGTGAGCCCCGAACTTCCGGTGCACACCCTCGGCATCCGCTACCGGTGGGCGGATCCCGTCCGCCCCGAGCTGCTGCCCCGGTGCCTCGCCGTACTGGCCGCACGCCATCCCGCCCTGGTGTCCCGTTTCCCGTACGAGGGCGACGGGCCCGTGACGGACGTCGACCGCTCCGCGACCGTCCCGTACGGCGAGGTCGATCTTCGGGACCTGGCGCCGGACGCGGCACGGGCGCGGGCGGCCGCGGAGCGCCGCCGGATCGTGACCGAGCGGACCGACCTGGAGCGCGGCCCGGTGGCGCGCGCGGTGCTGCTGCGCACGCCGGACGGGGACGAACTCCTCCTCGCCGTCCACCACCTGGTCTTCGACGGCTGGTCCGTGGGCGTCCTCGGGGACGCGCTGGCCGAGGTCTACGGCGACCTGAGCGCGGGTCTCGAGCCGCGCCACGCCGCCGCCGACCGCCTCTCGGAGGTGGCCCGGCAGGGGACGGCCGTGTCCGGTCACGCCGGGCTCGCCGCGTACTGGCGCGACCGCTTCGACGGCGCCGACCTGGACCTGGAGCTCCCCGCGGACCGGCCACGGCCGGCCATGGCGACCCACCGCGCGGGCCGGGTCACCCGCGACCTCGACCCGGCGTCGCTCGCGGTGCTGCAGGCATGCGCCAGCGAGCACCGGGTCAGCCTCTTCATGGTCGTCCTGGCGGGCGTGCAGGTCGTCCTCGGCAGGTACAGCGGGCGCAGCGACGTGACGGTCCTGGCACCGGTGGCGGGACGGGAGGATTCCGCGCTGGACCGTGTGGTCGGCTCCGTCCTCAACATCCTGCCGCTGCGTGGCGACCTGACGGGCGAGCCGAGCTTCGCCGCGCTGCTGGGCCGGGTACGGGACGCGGTCCTTCGCGACCTGGAGCACCAGGGCCTGCCGCTGCCGGAGATCGCGGCGGCGGTGCGGCGGGCCGGCGGGGGCAGGCTCGACCCGCTGAGCCGGGTGAGCGTGACCGTGCACAACACGGCGGCGCCGCGCGACCCGCTCTTGGCCTACGCCGGGGACGAGGCGCCCGCCGCGACCATGGCGGACCTGGCGATCGGCCTGGACTTCCCCGCGGACGGACCCGTCCTGACCGTCGACTACGCGGCCGAACTCTTCGACGCCGAGCGCGTCGAGGCCTTCGTGGACCACCTGCTCACCCTCCTGCGCGCCGCGGCCGCCGAGCCCGGCACCGAGGTGGGCCGGCTGCCGCTGCTCACCGAGGCCGCGCGCCACACGGTCCTCCGCACCTGGAACGACAGCGCCGCCGAGATCCCCCCGGCGCACAGCCTGCAGGAGGTCTTCGAACGCTGCGTCGCGCGGCGGCCGGACGCGCCCGCGCTGACCTCGGGCCGGCGGACCGTCAGCTACGACTGGCTCAACCGGAGGGCGAACCGCATCGCCCACCTGCTGCGTGAGCGCGGCGTCCGCCCGGGCGAGCGGGTGGCGATCTGCCTGGACCGCGGGATCGACCTGTTCGCGGCGATGTGGGGCGTCCTCAAGGCGGGCGGCGCCTACGTGCCGCTGGACCCGGCGTACCCGCGCGAGCGTCTGCGCTACATGCTCGAGGACAGCCGGCCGGTGGCGCTGGTCACCCTGCTCGGCCTGGAGGGAGCCCCCGACGCCCCCGGGGGCACGGCCGTCCTCGCGCTCGACCGTGACGCCGCGCTGGTCGACGCCGCGGCGGACTCCGATCCGGTGCCCGCCGGGACGCCGGACGACCCGGCCTACGTCATCTACACCTCCGGTTCCACCGGCCGCCCGAAGGGCGTGGTGGTGACCCACCGCAATCTGGTGCACGCCGCGGCCATGTGGCAGCGCGCCTACCACCTCGACCCCGACTGGACGTACCAGCAGGCCGCGAGCTTCTCCTTCGACATGTTCGTCGGCGAGACGCTGCGCGCGCACTGCACCGGCGGCCGGCTCGTCGTCGTCCCGCGCGAGACGCTGCTGGACCCGGCGGAGCTGTACGCGCTCATGCGCGACGAGGGCGTCCAGTGCACCGAACTGGTGCCGGCCGTACTGCGGGCGCTGCTTGCCCACGCCGAACAGGCCGGTGAGAGCCTGGACTTCGTGCGGCTGCTGATCGGCGGCGGCGAGAAGTGGCAGGTGCGCGAGTACCAGCGGGCGCAGCGTCTGGTCGGCCCCGGCAACCGGGTCGTCAACGCGTACGGCGTCACCGAGGTCACCGTCGACAACGTGTACTTCGACGGGGACGTCGACGACCTGCCCGCCGAGGCGCCACTGCCCATCGGCCGTCCGTTCCCCAACAACCGGGTCTACGTACTGGACGCGTACGGTGCGCCGGTGCCGCCCGGTGTGGTGGGTGAACTCCACCTGGGCGGCGCCGGGGTGTCGCCCGGCTACCACGAGCGGCCGGAGCTGACCGCGGAGCGGTTCGTCCCCGACCCGTACGCCGCCCCGGACGGCGCGGACGGCACCGCGCGCATGTACCGGACGGGGGACAGCGCGCGCTACCGCCGCGACGGCACCGTGGACTTCCTCGGCCGTCTGGACGACCAGGTCAAGGTGAACGGCTACCGGGTGGAACTCGGCGAGGTCGAGGCCGCACTCGGCGCGCTCCCCGGGGCTGCGGCCTCCGCGGCCGCCGTGCACACCCTGCCCTCCGGGGCCGCCCAGCTCGTCGGCTACCTCGTGGCGGCGCCGGAGGCCGCGCTCACCGAGGCGGCGGTGCGCGAGGCCCTGGCGACCGGGCTGCCCACGCACATGGTGCCCGCGCGGGTCGTGTTCCTGCCGCGGCTGCCGCTCACCCCGAACGGCAAGCTCGACCGGCGCGCCCTGCCGGCCCCGCCCGACGCCTCCGACGCCCCGGCGCGCACCGCCCCCCGGAACGCGGCCGAGCGGCGCATCGCGGCGATCTGGGCCGGGACGCTGGGCGTGGAGGAGGAGGCGATCGGCATCGACGACAGCTTCTTCTCCCTCGGCGGGGACTCCTTCGCGGCGCTGCGGATCGTCCGGCAGATCGACCCGGGGCTGGCCCTGGTGGAGCTGTACCGCACCCCGACGGTGCGCGCCCTCGCCGCGCTGCTCGCGGACCGCGCGGAGCGCGGCGAGGAGCAACGGGCGGAACCGGCGCCGCTGCTGCACCGGCTGACCGGGCACGACGCGGATCCGGGCGCGGGCGGCGTCACGGTCGTCGCCGTGCCGTTCTCCGGCGGCAGCGCCGTCGCGTACCGGCCGCTGGCCGAGCAACTGCCCCCGCAGTGGGGGCTGTACGCGGTCGAGCTGCCGGGCCACGACATGAGCAGGCCGGACGACGCGCTGCTGCCGGGCGCCGAGGTCGCCGCCCGGGTGGTGGCGGAACTCGACGCGGTGAAGGGTCCCGTCATGCTTTACGGGCACTGCCTGGGCACGGCGGTGACGCTGGAGGTCGCACGCCAGGCGGAGGCCGCGGGCGTCGACGTCGTGGGCGTCGGCCTGGGCGCGAGCTTCCCCACGGCGCGGCTCCCCGGGCGGTTCTTCGACTGGGTGCACCGGCTGGTGCCCACCGACTGGCTCACCTCCGACCGGGAGTACCTGTCCTACCTGCGGGCGCGGGGCGGTTTCACCGACCTGGACGACCCCGAGCAGGAGCAGTTCGTGCTGCGCAACGTGCGGCACGACGCCCGGGACGCGGAGGAGTACTACACCAGGGCCTACCAGGACGCCGCGGCACCCAGGCTGCGGGCCCCGGTGCTCAGCGTGGTGGGCTCCAGGGACCGGGTCACCGAGCTTTACCAGGAACGCCACCACGAGTGGGAACACTTCGCGGACGAGGTCTCCCTGGCGGTGCTGCCGAAGGCGGGCCACTTCTTCGTCAAGACGCACGCCGAACCGCTGGCCCGGACGCTGGTGGAGCACGCGGAGCGGTGGCAGGGGCCACCGCTCCCGCCGGACGTCCCGCCGCAGGACGGGGTCCGGCCCGCCGGGCGGCCGGTGGCGGACAGGGCGGACGAGCCGCTTCCGCCGCGCGGGCGGCGGGCGGCCGGCGCCAGGGGCGGTGGGGACACCAGGGACACCAGGGACACGAGGCCGAGTCTTTCCCGGTTCGCCGTCGTGGCACTGGGCCAGTTCCTGTCGATGATCGGCAGCAGCCTGAGCACGCTCGTCCTGAGCATCTGGGTGTACCAGCGCACGGGCTCGGTCGCCGACTTCGCGGTGGTCAACGCGGTGGGCATGCTCCCCGGCATCCTCGCCGGGCCGCTGGCAGGAGCAGTGGCGGACCGCTGGAACCGCCGCATGATCATGCTGACCAGCGACGCGGTGGCGGGCCTGGCGATGGGCGGGCTCGGCCTGCTGGTCCTCGGCCGCGGTCTGGAGATGTGGCAGATCTATCTGGCCGTGTCGGTCACCTCCGTCGCGGGCGCCTTCCAGCGCCCCGCCTACCTGGCCGCGGTGGCCCAGCTCGTCCCCAAGCGGTACCTCGGGCACGCGAACGGCATCAGCCAGCTCGGCGTGGGTGTGGGCACGGTCTTCGCGCCCATGATGGGCGCCGGGCTGATCGGGGTCATCGGCGTCTCCGGCGTGATCATGATCGACGTGTGCAGCTTCGCGGCGGGAGTCGTGACCCTGCTGGCGGTCCGTTTCCCCGACACCCTCTTCCGCCGCCGTGACGAGTCGTTCGGCAGGGAGATCACCGGCGGCTGGCGCTACATCGCCCGCCGGCCCGGGCTCCGCGCGGCGTTGCGCTTCTTCGTCATCGACCACGCCTTCTACACCCTCGGGTTCGCGGTCATCACGCCCATGCTGCTCATCGAGCAGTCCCCCCTCATGCTGGGGGCGGCACTCGGCGCCGCCGGTGTCGGCGGCCTCTGCGGCAGCCTGGTGATGGGTCTGTGGGGCGGCACCGCCCGCAGGGCACAGGGCATGATCATCTCCATGGCGGTGGCCAGCCTGGCGATGGCGATGGTCGGCTTCGCCAGCCCGCCGCTGATCGTGGCCGGGATGTTCCTGCTGGCCTTCGGCGAGTCCCTGGCCGACGGCCACTGGATCGCCCTCGTCCAGACCAAGGTCGGCCTGGAGCTCCAGGGCCGGGTACTGGCCATCTTCATGACGCTGATGATGCTGACCATGCCGCTCGGCTACCTGGTCGTCGGCCCCCTGGCCGAGCACTACGTGACGCCGCTCCTGGAGCCCGCCGGCGCCCTTGCGGACACGGTCGGCGTACTGCTCGGCACGGGGCCCGGACGCGGACTCGCGCTGCTCGTCGTCGTCAGCGGACTGCTGCAACTGGGCTGGGCGGCCCGCGGCTGGGCCAACCCCCGGCTGCGCCTGCTCGAGGACGACCTGCCCGACGCCCTGCCCCCGGCGGAGCTCGGCGACCTCGACGACCTCCAGGGCCACGCCGACTCCCAGCTCGTCACGGCCCGCGTCTGACACCCCCGCACGCCGGTGCCCGGCACGACCGTGCCGGGCACCGGAGGCACGTCCGTCCACCACCCCCGAAGGAACCGTCATGCCCACCCCCGCACCGCTGTCCGCCGAAGCGCCCTCGGACGCCTTCGGCACCCCCCTCATCGACGTCTCCGCCCTGGTGCCCGGCGCCCGGGTCCTGGTCAAGGACGAGACGCGCTACGCCTCGGGAAGCCACAAGGAACCCGCCGCCCGCGCCGTCGTGGCCCGCGCCGTGGCCGACGGCCACCGGCACGTCACCATCGCGACCTGCGGCAACTACGGGCGCGCCATGGCCACGGCCTGCCAGGTCGCCGGGGTGGAGTGCACGGTCGTCCTCCCCGCCGGCTGGAGCGACGGCGGCGAGGCGATGCAAGCCGCCGGAGCCCGCGTCCACCTCGTGGACGGGGCCTACGAGGACGCCGTGGACGAGTCCCGCCGGCTGGCCGCCACCGGGGACTGCGTCGACGGCAACGTGGACGGCCCGTACGTCGAGGCCGTGTTCGAGGGGCACGGCGTGGTCGTGTCCGCGCTGCGGGCCGCACTGCCCGAAGCCCCCGCGGCGATCTGGCTGCCCGTCGGCAACGGCACGACCGCCATCGCCGTGCGGCGCCAACTGGAGCTGCTCGGCTGGAACACGGTGATCAACGGTGTCGGCTCGGCCGGCAACAACCCGATGGTGACCTGCTGGCCGGGCCCGTACCGGACCCTGCCGCCGGAGTCCGTCTCCACCACCGACCACAACCAGCCGCTCGTCAACTGGCACGCCCTGCAGGGCGACGAGGCCATGGCGGCGATCGCGGCCACCGGCGGTACCGTCATCGGCGCCGACGACCGGGAACTGTGCGACGCCCGCGACGCGCTGGCCGAGCACGGTGCGTTCCCCACCGCCGCCGGGGCCGTCGCCCTTGCGGGACTGCTCCGCACCGCCCGCTCCGAGGGCCTGGTGCCCGGTACCCACGTGGTGGTGCTCAGTGGCCGTTGACCGGCTCCTCCCCGAGCGCGAGAGCGCCCCGCCCGGCGCCGCGGCCGTCCTGTTCGCACGGCTGCGGGTGACGTCCTTCGACGAGCGGGTCTTCCTCGCCAAGCTGGCCGTCCTGGCGCTCCTCACCTGCGCCGGAGTCGTGCTGGCCGTGCAGCGGAACCTGTGGGCGGCGGGCGCCGGGATCGTCCTGCTGGCGGCCATGTTCACCCACGCGGTCGAGCTGCAGCACCAGTGCCTGCACCACTCGGCCTTCCGGCGCGCGTTCCCCCACCGGCTGGTCGGCGTGCCCCTGGGGATGCCGCTCCTCGTGGTCTACAGCCACTACCGCGTGCGCCATCTGCAGCACCACCGCTACCTGGGCACCCCGCAGGACACGGAGTTCTTCGGCTTCGACACCCGGGGGCCGCTGACCTTCCGGGCGCTGCTGCGCGGGCTGCTGGACTACCCGCGCCTGGGCACCGTCGGCGCGGACGTCGTACGCGCGGTCACGGGACGCTGGACGTACGCGTTCGGGCACATCGCCCCGGCGATGCGGCGGCGGATCGTGACCGAACACGCCCTGCTGGGCGCGGCGGTGGCAGGCGCGGTCGTCCTGGCGTTCCTCGGACACGGCGAGTACGTGCTGCGGTTGTGGGTACTCCCGCTGCTGCTCGCCGTCCCGCTGCACTTCCTGGTGGAACTCCCGGAGCACCTGCTGTGCGACACGCAGACGACGGACGTGCTGCGCAACACACGTTCGATTCGCGGCAGTTGGCTGAGCACCTGGTTCACCAACGGCAACAACCTGCACATCGAGCACCACGCGGCGATGACGGTGCCGATCAACCGCCTCGGCGAGCGCCACGAGGAGACGCGGTCCCTCGCCGTCCACGTGGAGCGCAGCTACGCGGACTTCTACCGGCTCCTCTGGCAGGCGCTCAGAGACCGGCCCGCGGCCCCGTAGCGCCACGGTTCCGCCCGGCACCGCCCGGCACCGCCACAGGACACGACGGCCCTTCCCCGCGGCCACGGCCGGCTCGCCGGAGCCGCGGGGCGGTCGACAGGGAAGGAAGGGGTTCCGGGTGGACGACGACATCGATGCGCGCGTCGCGCTGTGGGGGCCGGCCTGCGAGGCCGTGGCCAGGCTCCTCAGCCCGCACGCCGAAGTGGTCCTGCACGACGTCGGGGACGAGCGCGTCCTGGCCGTCTGGAACCCGGTCACGCGACGTACCGCCGGGGACCGGGCGCTGCCGGGCGAGCTGGGGCCGCCTGGGCGTCCGGCGGACGACGTCGACGGCCCGCGGGAGACGCTGCTCCCCGGCGGCCGGCGGGTGTCCTCCGTCAGCGCGGTGCTGAGCGACGCCGACGGCACCCCGTCGGCCGTGCTCTGCGTCCACCTGGACCGCACACCGCTTGACCGGGCGGCCGCCGTCCTGACCGCGTTCGCCGCTCCGGCCGCCGCACCAGGCGAGCAGGCGCCCCTGGCGGAGGGGTGGACCCGGCAGGTGGACCGGGTCATCGCCGCCCGCGTCCGCGCGCGGGGCCGGCCCGCCGAACGCCTGGACCGCACGGACCGCCTCACCGTCCTCGGCGAACTCGAACGGGCCGGGGTCTTCGCGAGGCGCGGCGCGGTACCCGTCGTCGCCGAGGCCCTCGGGACGTCCCGCTCGACGATCTACGCGCTGCTCGCCGAGCTCAGGGCAGGAGGGGAACGGGCCTGACCGCACGTGTCGAACAGGTTCGCGGCGCACGCCGTCGATCGCCCCCACGTGGCGTTCTCTCCGCGTACGATCACCCGATGGCCGACATGACCGAAACCACGCCCGGCTGGCTGTCTCCGGACGACCTGGAGCTGACCCGCGCACGCATGCCGATCCTCTACGTGGACGCCGTGCCCGTGCGGGTCGACGACAGCGGGGAGGTGACACACATCGGTCTCCTCCTGCGCATCGGGCCGGACGGGAGCGTCAGCCGCGCCCTCGTCTCCGGGCGGGTGCTCCACCACGAGCGTGTCCGCGAGGCGCTGGTCCGGCATCTGGAGAAGGACCTCGGGCCCATGGCGCTGCCACGCATCCCGGTCTCCCCGCAGCCCTTCACCATCGCCGAGTACTTCCCGACGCAGGGCGTGACGCCTTTCCACGACCCCCGGCAGCACTCGGTGTCGCTGGCCTACGTCGTCCCCGTGGCGGGCGACTGCCACCCCCGGCAGGACGCCCTCGACCTGGTGTGGTTCACCCCTCAGGAGGCGTCGTCGCCGCAGCTGCAGCAGGAGATGCAGGGCGGTCAGGGCGTACTGCTCCGGCAGGCCCTCGCGCACGTCGGCTGCCTCTCCTGAGTCCCGTGGCGGCGCGGGCGGCCCGCCGCCGGCGCCGCCACGCATAAGGGATCACGGCGCGGGTACGGGGAGGCACGAGGGGGGCCGGCGCCGGTTGCCGGCGCACACTCCGATCGCACGGGCCCCGTTCGCCTCCCGGCGCCGGGAGCCCGCTCCGGGAGGCACCCTGATGAAGCTGTCGTTCCTGCAACCGCTGTTCACCCGGCCGGGCCCCTGGGCGAGCGCCTACCTGGATACCTCCCGGGACGTCGAGGATCCCGACCGCGTCATCGCGCGGCGCTGGCGGCACCTGCGGGACGACCTCACCGCCCACGGCGCCGACCCGGCCACCGTCCACGCCCTCCACGCCGCCGTGGGCACCGACGACGACCTGCCCGGGCGGCACGGCCAGGCGCTGTTCGCCACCCGCGGGGAACTCGTGCTGGCCGAGGAACTGCCGGAGCCGCCGGTGCGCGACACGGCCGGGCTCGAGGCCCTGCCGGACGCCCTGCCGCTGGTGATGCAGCGTGCCCCGGACGTGCCCTATCTGGAGCTGTTCGTCGGCCGCACCGAGGACGGCGCCGGCGTCCGGGTCGCCGCCCGGACCGGACGCTGGCCGGCCGGACGCCCCGACCCGGATCCGGCCGTCCGGCAGACCGTCCCGGTGGAGGACTGGCCCCGGACCGCGCCGCAGCTCGCCGGGGACCTGGGCGACCTGGCCGACCGCGGCGCGGCCGAGGTGCTCGTGCTGGTCCGCGACCCCGACGACCCCCGGACGGCGCAGGTGCTCGTCCACCACATGCCGGAACGCCTGAGGAGCGACCTCGTCACGGTCGGCACGGCACGTCCCGACGGCACGCCCGGCCAGGCCCCACTGGAGGAGCGCCTCGCCCGTGAGTTCGGCGGCCGCCTCAACGCCGCCGACCAGGCCCGCCTCGAGGCGTACCGGGTGCAGCGGGCCCGGGACCGCACCGGCTGCGAGGGCACCGCGGCCGTCGTCGATGCGCTGCGGGGCGCACGGGCGGCGGCCGTCCTGGTCAACGATCCCCCGCCGCCGCCCGGGCGTCTGTGGGCGGGGCCGGAGGAACCCGCCGGGGCCGCCCTGCTGCGCGCCGCGGCGTGCGGCGGTGCGGAGCTCGTGGTCGTACCCCGCGCCACCCTCGCCCTGGACGACGGAGTCGGTGTCCTGCTGCACCGGAGCGACCCCGGTACGTAGCCCGCGGCCTGCGGAATCGACGGTGACCCGGCCGTGTTGTACCTGGAGGTACAACGAGAGGGATGGGGATGGACACCGTCGAAGCGGGTCAATGGCCGGGCCGGCAGCCCGTGCCGGCCCAGGAAGAAAGCTGGACGCTCTCCTATCGGCCCGAAGCCCCCGCAGAGGCCCGCAAGCTCACCAAGGAGGCTCTGCGGCGCTGGCAGGTACCGGCGGTCACTGCCGACGGAGTCCTGCTGGTCGTCTCGGAGCTCGTCACCAACGCGTTCGAATACGCACGGCCGCCCATCGTGCTGCATCTCGGCCGCGACCGGAGCACCGGACAGGTCCGCGTCGAGGTCACCGACGGCGGACCGGCCCCCGCCATCGGGGAATGGGCCGCCAGCTGCGGCGACTGCGAACACGGCCGGGGCCTGACCATCGTGGACCAGGTCGCCTCGGCGCACGGCGACCACTGGGAGACCGGCCGCGCGACCCACTGGGCGGAGCTCGCCCCCGCGGCCTGACAACGGCGGTACGTGACACGGGGCGGGCCCCCTCCGCCCGGTGCCGCCGTGAAGAAGCGCCCCGCCCGGGTCAGCCCTGCGCCGTGGGGCGTACCACGAGTTCGTTCACGTCGACGTCCGCCGGCCGGTCGATCGCGAAGGCGATGGCGTCGGCGATGGCGGACGCCGGGAGCGCGAGCAGCTCGGCGGCCGCGTGGGCGGCGGCCCTGGCTTCGTCGGAGCCGCCCCGTTCGGTCAGCTCGCTCCGGGTGAAGCCGGGGCTGACCACGGTGACACGCACGTCCCGGCTCTCCTGGCGCAGCCCCTCGGAGAGCGCGGCCACGGCGAACTTGGTGGCGCTGTAGACCGCCGCCGTCGGGTCGACCCGGTGGCCGGACACGGATGAGACGTTGATGATGTGCCCTCCGTCCTGCCGCCGCATGACGGGGAGCGCCG
Source organism: Actinacidiphila glaucinigra (assembly GCF_900188405.1). Lineage (GTDB taxonomy): Bacteria > Actinomycetota > Actinomycetes > Streptomycetales > Streptomycetaceae > Actinacidiphila > Actinacidiphila glaucinigra. Next base: position 106,023 of record NZ_FZOF01000017.1, read on the forward strand.
CCGCGACGCCGTAGAGCACCCCGCGCAGGTTGACGTCGATCATCCGCTCCCACTCGTCGACGCGCAGGTCCGCGAGCGGCGAGAGGGGCATCACCCCGGCGTTGTTGACCAGCACGTCGATGCGGCCGTACTCCTCCAGCGCGGCGGCGGCGAAGCAGCGCACCGATTCCAGGCTGGTGACGTCCAGCTCGCGATGGGCGACCGAGGCTCCTTGGGCGCGCAGTTCCCCGGCGAGGGCGGCCAGGCGCCCGGTGCGCCGGGCACCGAGGAGCAGCGCGTGCCCCTGCGCCGCCAGACGGCGGGCGGTCGCCTCGCCGATGCCGCTGCTGGCACCGGTGATCAGGATGGTCTTCGGGTTCGTCGGCATGGTGGTTCTCGCTTCTCGAAGGTGTCACGGCGGCGTCCTGCCGCGTCCTCCATCCGACAGGGCGGCCGAAGGAGGAGGAAGGGTGTGTGTTCCTGGGTGCCGCACACCCACCTGGTACCGGTGACCCCGCGCGCCCGCACTCCGCACGCCCGCACCGGCCCCCGCCGGCGGGCACGGTTAGCATCGGTGGCATGAAGCCGCCACGCGACAACGAGCTCGGCGCGTTCCTGCGCGCGAGCCGGGCGCGCGTGGAGCCGGCCGACGCCGGACTGGCCGCCGGGGGCTCCGGGCGGCGCGTCCGGGGGCTGCGGCGTGAGGAGGTGGCGGTGCTCTCGGGGGTGAGCGCGGACTACTACGCCCGCCTCGAGCAGGGGCGCGAGCGCAATCCTTCCGCCCAGGTCGTCGACGCCATCGGCAGGGCGCTCCGCCTCGCGCCGGACGCCCGCGGGCACCTCCACCATCTGGCGGGACTCGCTCCCCGGCTCACGGCGCACGGCCCGCGCGAACGGGTGCACCCCTCGCTCCTGCAACTGCTCGGGGCGTTCCCGCGCGCCGCGGCGTACGTGCTCGGCCCGGCCTTCGACGTCCTCGCCGCGAATGCGGTCGCCGACGTGCTGCTCTCCCCGTTCGGGGACGAGCGGAACATGCCCCGCATCCTGTTCACCCATCCGCGCGGCCGGGAGGTGTTCACGGATCGGGAGCTGCTGCGGCGCAGCACCGTGTACGCGCTGCGCCTCAACGCCGGGCGGTTTCCCGGTGATCCTGACGTCACCGGCCTCGTCGCCGAACTGACCGAGGCCTCGGCGGAGTTCCGCGCGTTGTGGGAGGACCACACCGTGGGCAGCCTGCCGCGGGCCTTCAAGGTGTTCGTCCACCCGGTGCTGGGGCGCGTCGAACTCACCTACCAGACCTTCGACGTGGTCGACGCCCCAGGGCAGCTGCTGCACGTGGGGACCCCCGAGCCGGGGAGCCCGAGCGAGGCGGCGCTGGCCTCCCTCGGTGACGCCGGCGGTGGGACGGCCGGTCGGTGACCGGCAACACGCCGGGCATCGGCAGGGAGTCCGTCACCTCGAAGCCCGGCTCCTCGTTCCGCTACGTCCCGGCGGCGGCCTGAGGCACCCCCGGGGTCAGGCGCCCGGCGTGGGTTCGCGCAGGAGGGCCTGTCCCGCGGCGCGGTGCTCGGCGGCGGCGGACGGATCCGTGGCGTCGAGCACGGCCGCGATCCCCTCGTGGGCCATGGCCTCCTCGTGGCGGTACCCCACCTTCGGTGCGAGGTCGAGGGCCTGCCGGTGCAGCCGCAGGGCCTCGTCCGGCAGGCCGGCGAGCCGGCAGGTCTCCCCGTAGCCGTTGAGGAAGTGGATCTTCCACTGCTCCTCGAAGATCTCGTCGAGCAGTGCGAACGCCTCGCGGTGGCTGGCCAGCGCCTCCTCGTAGCGGCCCATGCGGCGCAACGCGACACCCAGGCAGTTCAGGCACCATGCCTCGTTGTGCCGGTGCCCGTCCTCACGGGCCAGGGCGAGGGCATGGTGCAGATGGCCGAAGGCGTCCTCGGGTTCCTCGCGGGCGACGGCCACCCCGAGGGTGATGTGCGCGGTGAGCGCCGGCGGCCACGCGAGGTCGGTGTGCGGGATCTCCAGCGCCTCGCGGGCCAGCCGCGCCGCCTCCTGGCGGTGCCCCGACTGCAGCAGGGCCCAGGCCTCGTAGGCGGTGGCGTGGGCGGTGCCCATCGGGCAGCCGGCGTCCGCGTAGAGCTTCCCCGCCAGCCGGAACAGCTCCAGCGGCTCCTCCACGTAGCCCTGCTCCCATCCCAGGTAGCCGCGCCGCATGGTCAGTTCGGCCTCGGCCGGCACGTCCCCGGCCTCCGCGATCAACGCGGCGGCCGCCGCGTACGCGTCCCCGGCCTCCGCCATACGGCCCGCGTTGTAGCGGGCGAAGCCCAGGTCGCTGTAGGCCTCGCCCAGTTGCCGCGGGTCCCCCAGGCGGCGGGCGGCGGCCAGGGAGCCCTCGAAGAGGACGTTGAGCTGGGTGGTGCCGCAGCGCCGGGCGAAGTACGACCGCATGAAGCGCGGCAGTTCGCACACGTGCGCGTCGGCCCCGGCGGCGAGTGCCGCTTCGAACGCGGTCAGCAGGTTGGCGTACTCGGCGCCGAACCAGGCCAGGGCGGTGTTCTTGCTGGCGAACTTCGGCAGCTCCGCCGGGGCGGGTCCCGCGCAGGGCACCGCGCTGCGGGACAGGAAGGGCATGGTGGCGTCGGCGGCGGCGGCCGCGTGCACGTAGTAGTCGAGCACCCGGAGCAGGGCCCTTTCGCGTTCGGCCGCCGGGTCATGCTCGGTGGTCGCCCGCAGCGCGTGCCGGTGCACCAGGTCGTGCAGCCGGTAGCGGCCGGGGGCCGGCTGCTGGACCAGGTGTGCGTCGAGGAGGTCCTCGAGCATTGTCCGGGCGTCGCGCAGCGGCACGTCGGCGAGGGCGGCCACGACGTACTCGTCGAAGGCCGAGCCCGGCAGCAGGCTCAGCAACCGGAACAGGCGGCGCTGGCCGCGGTCCAACTGGTTCACGGACATGGCGAAGGCGGTGTCGAACTCGCTGGGGCCCTCCGCCATCCGCTCGACGAGGATGCCCACGGTCCAGCCCGGCCGGTGCCGCAGCCGTGCCCCGGCGAGCCGCAGGGCCAGCGGCAGGTTGCCGCACAGCCGCAGCACCTCGGCCGCCGCCTGCGGTTCGCGGGCCAGCCGCCCGTCGGTGCCCGCCGGCTCGCCGCCTGCGCGGGCGAGCAGTTCCGCGCTGTCCTGCGGGGTCAGGACGTCCAGTGAGACCGGCGGAACCTCTTCCAGCCCCAGCAGCCGGTTGCGGCTGGTGACCAGGGCGACGGAGTGGCCCGCGCCGGGCAGCAGCGGGCGGACCTGGTCGGCGTCGGCGGCGTTGTCCAGGACGACGACGGCCCGCCGGTGGGCCAGCTCCGACCGCCAGCAGGCGGCCAGTTGCTCGACGCCCTCCTGCGGGATCCGCTCGGAGGGGACGTCGAGCGCGGCGAGCAGCGCCCGCAGCGCGGGGTCGGGGTCGAGGGGCCTGCGGCCCTCGGTGAAGCCGTGCAGATCGAGGTAGAGCTGGGCGTCGGGGTAGTCGGCGGCGAGGCGGTGCGCGGCGTGCACCGCCAGGCAGGTCTTGCCGACACCGGCCATGCCGTCGACGGCGACCACCCGGCTGCCGCCGACCGCGGCGAGCACGGCGGCGAGTTCGGCCTTGCGCCCGGTGAAGTCCGGCACGTCGCGCGGGAGATCGTTGCGGGGCGGGTGCGGGGCCGACGCGGGCGGCGTCGGGGGATGGATCTGGCGGCTGGTCCTCGGGGGCGCCGGCAGCGGGTGGGAGGCCCGTTCCCACAGGGGGCGCAGCGGGCGCGGGTCGCGTGTGACGAGACGGCAGAGCGCGACGACGGCGGGCCAGGGCGGCACGGTCCGGCCCGTGAGGTAGCGCGACAGCGACGACGAACTCAGCCCCGTGTCCCGGGCCAGCGCGCGGACGCCGCGCCCGGAGAGCTCCTGGAGCATCCGCAGCCGCTCGGCCAGTTCCCGAGGTGGGTCGGCCTCCGCCGTCCGTTGCTGCGCAACCACCTGTCCCCCGCCTTCCTGTCCCACCCCGGCTGAACCCGTCCGGACCGCATTGCCGCTGTACACGGCCGTTCCGGGTGTCCCACGGTGTCCCACCGCCGTCGCCGTGGCAAGTCCCGCGCGCTGTCATGGAGTCACGCCCCGGGGCACGGGGCGCCGAAACGGAAGAGGGAGAACCACGATGCAGTCCCGTATGCAGAACCCGGCCATGGTCCTGTCCGGCGCGATGCAGCCCATCCAGGAGCTGATCAAGGCCGCGCACTCCGGCGGAGTGGACGGGCAGACGCTGGAGCTGGTGCACCTGCGGGTGAGTCAGATCAACGGCTGCAGCGCCTGCGTCGACGGCGGCGCGAGGACGGCGCGCAAGGCCGGGGTGAACGACGAGCGCCTGGCCACGGTCGCCGCGTGGCGGGAGGCCCCGTACTTCAGCGAGGAGGAGCGGGCCGCGCTCGCGCTGGCCGAGGCCGCCACGCGGCTGGCCGACCGTCCCGAGGCGGTCGGTGACGAGGTGTGGGACGCCGCCGCCACCTACTTCGACGAGAAGCAGCTGGCCGCGATCGTCCTGATGATCGGCGTCACCAATCTGTTCAACCGGCTCAACGCCACGACCCGGCAGATCGCCGGCGCCTGGGGATGAGGGGCGCGCCGTCCGCCCCGGGCCGCGGACGCGCCCGGGGCGGACTCCCGCGGGGCGGGGCTGACAGCGGGCCCCGCCGGGCCTGGGCGACAGGCCGCGGGTCCGTGTCACACCCGCGGCAGCTGCCCGGTCAAGAGGTGGACGGCTCGACTTCTTCCTGTGCGCCGTCCGGGCACGACCGACGGGTGAGGAGGCGCGCCATGCGGCACATCGCCAGGGCCGTGTCGGCGATCGGGGACGCGCGCGGACCCGGCCACGAGGGGTACGCCCTCGCGCCGCGGTGCCCGCTTGCGACGGCGTGTCGCGCCACCTCGGCGGACAAGTGGCTGGTGGGGTTCCGGGTCCGCGCCGGGGGAACCGGGGCCACCTGGCTGTACTACGTGGTGGACCATGCGAACGACGCGATGGACGCCAAGGAGAGGGCCATCTCCATGGCAGGTGACGAGATCGACGTCCCGTGCCCGCTCGGGCGCGACGGCGTGGGCAGCACGGAGATCCGGCTCATCCACGACGACGGCATCGGGCCACGGCGTCTGCTGCCCTGCCCGTGACGGGGCTCCCTGGGCGAGGGCGCCCCGCACGGCCCGGGAACGCGGCTGCCGCCGGTGCCCGGACGTGGTCCGGGCACCGGCGGCAGCGGGAGTGCGCGCTACTACTTGGTGAGCGGGGAGAGCTTCGGGTCGTTGGCGTAGGCCTCGGCCGCGTTCTCCTTGGTCACGATGACCGGCGGGAGCAGGTACGACGGGACGACCTTGCTGCCGTTGTTGTACGACTTGGTGTCGTTGATCGTCGGCTTGTCGCCCTTCTGCAGGGACTGGACCATCTTGATGGTCTCGGCGACGAGCTTGCGGGTGTCCTTGTTGATGGTGGAGTACTGCTCACCCGCCATGATCGACTTCACCGACTCGACCTCGGAGTCCTGGCCGGTCACGACCGGGACTGGCTTGCCGGCGCCCTTCACCGAGGTGATGATCGCGCGGGCGAGGGTGTCGTTCGGCGAGAGCACGCCGTCGAGCGTCTTCTTGCCCGTGTAGGTGGAGTTCAGCAGCGAGTCCATGCGGCTCTGGGCGTTCTCCGCCTTCCAGCCCTGGGTCGCGGTCTGCTTGATGTCGGTCTGACCGGAACCGACAACGATGTCGCCCTTGTCGATGGCGGGCTTGAGCACCTCCATCGCACCGTCGAAGAAGACCTTCGAGTTGTTGTCGTCCGGCGAACCGGAGAACAGCTCGATCGTGTACGGGCCCTTCGCCTTCTTGGCCTTCATGCCGTCCAGCAGCGCCTGACCCTGCAGCTGGCCGACCTTGAAGTTGTCGAACGCGATGTAGTAGTCGACGTCCTTCGTGTTGGTGATGAGCCGGTCGTAGGCGATGACGGTGGCGCCGGCCTGCTTGGCCTGCGCGACCTGGGTGGACAGCTGCGCGGCGTCGGTCGCGCCGATGACGATGACCTTCGCGCCCTTGGTGACCATGGAGGAGATCTGCGCCTGCTGGTCCGCGACGGTGGTCGAGGCGCCCGCGTACTGCACGTCGGCCTTGAAACCGGCGTCCTTCAGGCCGTTGGTGAACAGGTCACCGGCGAGCACCCAGTTCTCCGAGGTCTTCGCCGGCAGCGCGACACCGACCAGTCCGTCCTGCGCGAAGCCGCCCTTGGCGTCGCTGGTGTCCTTGCCGGTGGAGCCGGAGCCCTCGCGTTCGTTGGAGCACGCCGTGCCCAGGGCGAGCAGCGCGGCGGCGCCGATCACGGCGATGCCTCTGGTGATGGTTCTGCGCATGTGGGTTGTGCCCTTTCCGGGTGATGCGGTGAGAGACGAGCGCCGCCAGGTGCGGCACCCTGGGGGGTACTGCCGGTCGGTCAGCCTGCGACCGGAGCCTTGTCTTGGTCGGAGGCCGGGTTCGGCGGGTCGACCGGTGTGGACGTCTCGTTCTGGCGGAACGGACGCATCAGGGTGCCGATGATCGAGAAGCGCCCCTGGCTCTTGCTGTAGACGTCGAACGCGACGGCGAGGAGGAGGACCAGGCCCTTGATGATCTGGACCATGTCCGAGCCCACGCCCTCCAGTTGGAGGCCGTTGTTGAGCAGCGCCATGACCAGACCGCCGACGATGGAGCCGCTGATGGTGCCGAGCCCACCGGACACCGCGGCGCCGCCGATGAAGACGGCCGCGATGGCGTCGAGTTCCCAGCTCAGACCGTCCTGCGGGCCGGATGCCGCGGAACGGGCCACGAAGATCATGCCGGCGAGCGCGGCCAGCACGGACATGTTCATCATGACCAGGAAGTTGACGCGCCGGAGCTTGACGCCGGACAGCTCGGCCGCGCGGGAGTTGCCTCCGACGGCGTAGATGTGCCGGCCCCCGATGGTGTTGCGGGTGTAGTACGAGTACGCCAGCACCAGGGCGATCAGGATGATGCCGGAGATCGGGAAGCTGGTGCCGACGCGGCCGCCCGCGAAGCGCAGCGTCGTGAAGACGATGATGCCCACCATCACGGCCAGGCGGATCCCGGTCACCCACAGCGGCGCGGCATCGGCGTGCATGACGCGCCGGGTCTGCCGGGCCCGCCACTCGCGCCAGACCACGCCCGCGCAGGCGAGCAGGCCGAGCAGCAGCGTCAGGTTGTTGTAGCCGGTGTCCGGACCCACCTCGGGCAGGAAGCCGGCGCCGATGTCACGGAACCCGGTGGGGACCGGCACGGTGTCCGCGTTGCCGATGTACTGGTTGCCGCCGCGGAACAGGAGCATGCCGGCCAGGGTGACGATGAACGCCGGCACTCCCACGTAGGCGACCCAGAAGCCCTGCCAGGCGCCGATCGCCGCGCCGACGAGCAGGCCGAGCAGGATGCCCAGGGGCCAGGGGAGCGAGTGCTCCTGCATCGTCTTGGCGACCACGATCCCGGTGAACGCGGCCACCGAGCCGACCGACAGGTCGATGTGCCCGGCGACGATCACCATCAGCATGCCGATGGCCAGGATCAGGATGTAGGAGTACTGGCTGACCACGGCGATGAGGTTGCCGGAGGTCAGGGTCAGTCCCCCCGTCCAGATCTGGAACAGGAGCACGATCGCGACGAGCGTGGCGATCATGCCGAACTGGCGGGCGTTGGAGGCCGTGCCCCCGAAGAGGTTCTTCTGCAGGTCTGAGATGCGGCTCATGGGCTCGGTGTCTTCTTCATAGAGGTCATCTGTTTCATGAGGAGTTCCGGGTTCGCGTCGCGGCGTGTCACCTCACCGGTGATGGCGCCTTCGAACACCGTGTAGATGCGGTCGCACAGTCCGATGAGCTCGGGCAGCTCCGAGGAGATGACGATGACGCCCTTGCCCTCGCCCACCAGCCGCTGGATGATCCCGTAGATCTCGTACTTGGCACCGACGTCGATGCCGCGGGTGGGCTCGTCCAGGATGAGCAGGTCGGGGTCGGTGAACATCCACTTGGCGAGGACGACCTTCTGCTGGTTGCCGCCGGAGAGCTTGACGACCTCCTCGTCGACGCCGGGGGTCTTGATCCTCAGGCTCTGCCGGTACTCCTCGGCGATCCGGTGCTCGCGCACCGGGTCGATGACCTGGTGGCGGGAGATCTTCGACAGCTTGGCGGCGACCATCGAGGTCTTGATGTCGTCCAGCAGGTTGAGGCCGATCGACTTGCGGTCCTCGCTGACGTAGGCGAGGCCCTGCCGGATGGCCTCCGACACCGTCTTGAGGTGGATCTCCTTGCCGTCCTTGAAGACCCGTCCCGACAGGAAGGTGCCGTAGGAGCGGCCGAACAGGCTCATCGCGAGTTCGGTGCGCCCGGCGCCCATGAGGCCGGCGAAGCCGACGATCTCACCGCGCCGCACCGTGAAGGTGGAGCCCTTGCAGACGAGCCGTTCGTCCGAGGCGGGGTGCCGCACGGTCCAGTCGCGGACCTCGAAGAACACCTCCCCGATGTCGGGCGTGTGGTCGGGGAACCGGCTGTCGAGTTCCCGGCCGACCATGCCGCGCACGATGCGGTCCTCGTTCACACCGTCGGCCTCGACGTCCAGGCTCTCGATCGTCCGGCCGTCGCGCAGGATGGTGATGGTGTCGGCGACCGCCTCGATCTCGTTCAGCTTGTGCGAGATCATGATCGAGGTGATGCCGCGGTCCCGGAAGCCGCGCAGCAGGTCGAGCAGGTGCTGCGAGTCGGTCTCGTTCAGGGCCGCGGTCGGCTCGTCGAGGATGAGGAGCTTCACGTCCTTGGCGAAGGCCTTGGCGATCTCGACGAGTTGCTGCTTGCCGACGCCGATGTCCTTGACGAGCGTGTCCGGGTCCTCCTTGAGGCCGACCTGCTCCATCAGCTCCAGCGCCCGGTGCTGTGCGGCCTTCCAGTCGATCGAGCCGCGTTTGCGCGGCTCGTTGCCGAGGAAGATGTTCTCCGTGATCGACATGCCGGGGACCAGCGCCAGTTCCTGGTGGATGATGACGATGCCGGCCTGCTCGCTGGCCCGGATGTCGTGGAACCTGACGGTGTCGCCCCGGTAGACGATCTCACCGGTGTAACTGCCGTGCGGGTGGACGCCGCTCAGCACCTTCATGAGGGTGGACTTGCCTGCGCCGTTCTCGCCGCAGATCGCGTGGATCTCCCCCTCCTTCACCACCAGGTTGACGTCCGCGAGCGCCGTCACGCCCGGGAACGTCTTGGTGATGGACCGCATCTCCAGCAGTACCGGGGCGCTGCTCATGCGCGGAGCTCCACGCCGCGGACGCCGCGACGATCACGCGGGCCCGCCTCCCCTGGGATGCGACATTTCGTGGACATCAACTTGCCTCCGATGACACTGCGCCGTGCCTCCATGCCGGACCTGTTACGGCTTGGGCACCGGACTTTAAATCCATTTGTTTTACTAAGTCAACGCCCCTGAGCGGTATCGTCATTGCGGCAAGAGAGGAACGCGTGTGCGGCAAGCAGGAACAAACCTCCCCAAAGTCGGGCGGTACAACCGGGCGGTGGTCCTGGACCAGATCCAACTCGCGGACGGGATCAGCCGGGTCGAGATCGCCCAGAAGACGGGCCTGACCCCGCAGACCGTCTCGGGGATCGTGCGCCGTCTGCTGGACGAGGGGATCGTGCGCGAGGACGGGGCCAGCCGGGGTGCCGGCGGCGGCAAGCCCCGCACCACCCTGCGGGTCAACGCGGACGCGGGCAACGCCGTGGGCCTGGTCTTCGACCCGGTGGAACTCACCTGCTCCGTGGTCGACCTGCTCGGACGGCCGCTGGTCGTCAAACGGCGCCCCACGCCCCCCGGCACCGATCCGACACACGTGGTGGCCGCCATGGCCGACCTGGTCGCCGAGGTGCTGACCGAGGCCGACGTACCGCGCGGCAACGTCCTGGGGCTGGGGCTGGCCACCCCCGGCCCGATCGACCAGCGGAACGGCATGATCGTCGCCCCGCCGCAGCTCGCGCACTGGACCCGGGTGCCGCTGCAGCAGATGCTCAGCGACGCCACCGGCCTTCCGGTGACCCTCGACAACGACGCAACCGCCGCCGCGGTCGGCGAGCGCTGGTCCGGCGCGGGCCGGGGCGTGGCGAACTTCGCCTACCTGTTCTTCGGCACCGGCATCGGCGGCGGACTGGTCCTCAACCACCAGGTCTACCGGGGTGGTTCGCTCAACGCCGGCGAGTTCGGCCATTCCACGGTGGTGTCGGACGGCCCTGAGTGCTACTGCGGCAACCGGGGCTGCCTGGAAGGACTGGCGAACCCGTCCGCGATCGTGGCCGAGACGCACCGCCGCCTCGTCGACAAACCCGGCGGCAGCGTGCTGTCACCGGCGTTCGACCGGGACCCGGCCTCCGTCGACCACGCCGCGGTCCAGCTCGCGGCGGGAGCCGGTGACCCGGTCGCGGCGGCGGTCATCGACGAGGCCGCGCAGCACGTCGCCACGGTCGCGGTGACGATCGCCAACTTCATCGACGTGGACCTCATCATCCTCGGCGGTCACGGCATCCAGCACGTGGAGGCCCGCTACGTGGGCGCCGTGGCCACCGCACTGACCGCGAGACCCCTGGCCCGGCACATCCGCGTCGTCCAGGTCGAGGCCTCCCCGCTCGGCGCCGACGCGGCCGTCGTGGGCAGCGCCGCGCTCGTACTGCACGCCACCTACTCGCCGCAGTTGTCGTCGCTCGTCCTGGACTGACGAGAGGGCGGATGACGGGAGCGGATGACAGGAGCGGATGACGGGCGGTGACGTCAGCGTGCGAGCGCACCGATCAGGCGCTCGACCGCCGCGACGTACCCGGCGTTGTCCAGCTCGGGATCCCAGGCGGTCTGCAGCGCCAGCCCCTGGTAGATCGCGACGAACACCCTGGCCAGGCCGTCGGCGGGCCACGCGGCGTCCAGTTCGCCGCGCTCCTGGGCCGCCCGGACCAGGTCGGTGACGACGGCACGGGGACGGTCCACGCCCTCGCGCGCCACCGCGTGCACCCGCGGTTCCCGCAGGGCCTCGGCCCAGATCTGGACGCCGAGTTGCACACGCTGCCGCTCGCCGGAGCCGGCCAGCGAGCGCAGGAGTTCCAGGTAGCCGCCGGCGACGTTGGGGAAAGCGTCGGCTGGGTTCCCGGCGAGGTTCCCGGCGGGTCCGTCCAGATGCAGCCGGCGGGCCTGCTGATCGTGCCACCCCTCCGCGATGGCCACGACCATGTCGTCCTTGTCGGCGAAGTAGCGGTAGATCAGCCCGGCGCTGAAACCGGACTCGGCCGCGATGTCCTGGATGGTGGTGCGGTGGAAGCCCGCGCGGGCGAAGCAGCGGGCGGCGGCGTCGAGGATCTGCGCGCGCCGTGCTCGCAGGTGCTCCTCACTGACCTTGGGCATCACTTCACCTCGGCCTGGGCGATGCGGTAGAAGGGCGCGGCGGGCTCGTGCCGCCCCAGGGGCTCCAGATAGCGCGCGGCGGCGTCCCTCGCCGACTGGTCCAGGGTGAGCTCCAGTCCCCGCTCGGCCAGGTACGCCGGGAGTTCGTCGGGGAGGAAGCCGAAGGTGAACGGTTCCCCGGCCGCACGCACGGTGTCCGCCCAGGCGGTGACGCCGTCGAAGTCCCCGGTGCCGTCCAGGGCCCGCCGGTCCATGTAGGTGAGGACGATCCGGCTGCCGGGCGCCAGCGCGGCGCCGAGCGCCGTCAGTGTGGCGTGCACCGAGGCCGCGTCGAGGTAGTTCGTCACGCCCTCCCAGACCACCACCGCCCGGTCGTCGCCCGGTCCCGCGTCGCGCAGCACGTCGCCGAGGTCCTCCCGCATCAGGTCCGCCGGAACGAACCGGACGCGGTCGCCGGGCCGGCCCGCGCGGGCGGACCACGTACCGGCCAGGCCGCGCTTGACCGCCTGCGTCGCCGGGTGGTCGACCTCCAGGACGGCGGCGGTGCGCGCGGCGTCCAGCCGGAAGGCCCGGCTGTCGTACCCCGCGCCGAGCAGGACGAGTCGCCGGGCGCCGTTTTCCAGGGCGTCCACGACCAGGTCGTCGATCAGACGGGTGCGGACCACGGCCGAAGCGCGCGGACCGGCCGGCCAGCGCCGGTCGATCCGGCGCTCGAGGAACCGCGCCACGCCCGGGAAGCGGGCGACCGTCACGGCCAGGCGGAGGCCGGGGCCGAGGCACGAGGCGGCGTACGGGTCGGTGAACAGGCGCGGCCCCCGGCGCACCGACTCCAGTGCCCGGAACAGGGCGACGTGCTGCGCGGTACGGCTGGGTCTGCTCTGCATGGGCCCATCATAATGAATGGACGTCCATTTTTTTCCGGAGCTCCGGAACGACCGCCCGCAGCAGCCCGACCTCGAACGGGACCCGGCGGCCGCATCGGCCCGGAATCGGCGCGGGGCCTGCCGTCACGTCGACAGGAGCCTGACCCTCAGCAACGCCCCGCCCTGCGGGGCCGATCCGGCGTCGGCGTACCCGCCGTGCCGGTGGACGATGTCACGGACGATCGCCAGGCCGAGCCCGGCGCCTCCGGCGTCGCGGGTGCGTGACTCGTCGAGCCTGATGAAGCGGTCGAAGACGCGCTCCCGGTCGGCCTCCGGGATGCCCGGGCCGTCGTCGGTCACCTCCAGCACGGCCCACCGGGCGTCACGGGTGACGCGCACCGCGACCGAACCGGTCGCATGGCGCCGGGCGTTGTCCAGGAGGTTGTCCAGGACGCGTTCCAGCCCCTGCCGGTCACCGCGGACCGTCACGGTCTCCGTGGCCTCGACGGTCACGGGCACCGCGCCCGGGCGCAGCGCGACCTTCTCGCGGGCCAGTTCGTCCAGGGCGACCGGCTCCATGGGGGTCTCCTCCCCCGCGTCGAAACGGGCGAGCAGGAGGAGGTCGGAGGCGAGCGCCTGGAGCCTGGTGACGTCGTCCACCGCGCTGTCCAGGTCCAGCAGGGCCGGATGGGCGGCCGCCACCTCCAGTTCGGTGCGCAGCGCCGCGATCGGGCTGCGCAGTTCGTGGGACGCGTCGGCCACGAACCGCCGTTGCCTTTCGACCGCGGCCTGCAGGGCCGTGAGCGTCTCGTTGGTGGCCCGGGCCAGCCGGGCCACCTCGTCGCGGGCCGGGGGCACGGGCACCCTGCGGGACAGGTCGGTGCTGGAGGTGATGGCCTCCATCTCGGCGCGGATGGCCTCGACGGGGCGCAGCGCGTTGCGTGCGCCGAGCCACGTCACCGTCCAGACCACGGCGAGCATCACGGGCAGCCCGGCCGACAGGAAGACGACCGCCGTGCGGACGGCGTCCTGTTCGGCGGTGAGGGAGGCGCCCGCGGTGACGGTGTAGCGCTCGCCGTCGCGTTCCCCCGAGAGGGCGGCGAACCGGTACGACTCCTGCCTGCCGTCCACGGTCGCGGTCCCCGTGCCGTACTCCGCCTCGGTGTCGCCGTCGTCGTCCGGGTCCGGCACCGGCGCGCCGGTGATCCGCTGGACCTCCTCCCCGACCGCTAGGAGGGTGCCGCCGCCGTCGGTGACCCGTACCGGGTACTCGTCGCCGTCCGGCAGGTCGAGGCGGTCGTACGGGGTCCCGGCGGCGATCTGGGCGGCCACCTCGCGCGCGGCGACCTCGGCCCGCAGGCCGGCCTGCCCGGTCAGGTTCGCCCGCAGGGCGAGGACGAGGCCGAGGCCCGCGAGGACCAGGGCGACGCCCACCACCGCGGTCGCGGACAGTGCCGTGCGGGCGCGGACGGACCTCATCCGGCCTCCATCACGTATCCGGCGCCGCGGACGGTGCGGATGGTGGCTGCCCCGAGCTTGCGGCGCAGGGCGCTGACGTAGACCTCGACGATGTTGGGGTCGCCGCTGTAGGCGAAGTCCCACACGTGCTCGATGATGTCGGCCTTGGTGACCACCTCGCCGGCGTTGAGCACCAGGTGCTCCAGCACGGCGAACTCCCGTGCGGTGAGCGGGATTTCGGTCCCGTCGCGGGTGACCCTGCGGCGGCCGGGCTCGACGGTCAGCGCGCCGATGGCGATGACGGGTGAGCCGCCGTGGGAGCGCCGCCGCAGCAGCGCGCGGACGCGGGCCAGCAGCACGACGTAGGCGAAGGGCTTCGTCAGGTAGTCGTCGGCGCCGGTGTCCAGGCCCTCCGCCTCGTCGTACACCCCGTCCTTGGCGGTCAGCATCAGGATCGGGGTGTCGTCGCCCGCGGCCCGCAGAGCGGCGCAGACGCGGTAGCCGTTCATGCCGGGCAGCATGATGTCCAGCAGGATCAGGTCGTAGGCCTGCTGCGCGGCCTGGTGCAGCGCTTCGGCGCCGTCGTGCACCACGTCGACGCCGAAGCCCTCGGCCGTCAGCCCCTTGGCCAATGAGGCGGCAAGGCTGCGCTCGTCCTCCACGATCAGCAGGCGCATGCGTACAGGGTGCCAAAACGCTCCTGAGGATTCCTTCAGGATCCTTCAGCGTGGCTTCAGGTGCGGCGGGCGACGGTGGTGGTCGTCGGATCACCTACGGAAGGACACACCATCATGAGGCGCAAGACGCTGATCGCCACCGCGGCCGCCGTCGCCGTCCTGGCCGGAACGGGCGGTGTCGCGGCGGCCGCGATGGCGGACGACGACGACCGTCAGCGGCCCGCCGCCGTGGCCACCGACGACCCCGGCGCCGACGACGGTCCCCGTGACGACGACCGCGACGACCGCGACGCAGGCGACGACAAGGCCCGGGACGGCGGCACCCGCACGGTGAGCCTCGCCGACGCGGTCACCGCGGCGCGGGCCGAAGCCCCGGGCACCGTGGTGTCGGCCGAGCTCGACGAGGACCGCGGACGCGCCGAATGGGAGGTCGAGACGCTCGCCGAGGACGGCACCTGGCACGAGGTGACGATCGACGCCGCGAACGGCGAGGTCGTCACCACCCGCGAGGAGCAGGACCGGCAGGACGCCGACGAGGCCCGGGACGCACTGCGCGGCTCACGCACCGACCTCGTGGAGGCGGCAAAGGCGGCCGCGGGCGCCCGCCCCGGTACGGTCACCTCCGTCTCCCTCGACGACGACACCCGCGGCTGGGAGGTCGAACTACACCAGGACGGCGCCGAGCACGAGTTCCACGTCGACCCGGCCACCGGCGACACCACCTGACGCGGGGCCGGGACGCGGACTCAGATCCGCGGCTCGGGCGGGAAGCCGGTCCAGCGCAGTTCCTCCGGCAGGTGGCGCATGTCGTTCTGGACCATGACCGACACGGGCCGCCCCGGCATGTAGCGGATGACGGTGAGGGCCGCGTTGGCCTGGTTCACACCCAGCCATCGCCATGCCGGGGCGTCCATGGCGTGCCTCACCAGCCAGCCCACCAGGAAGTTGTGGGTGACGACCAGTTCGTGCCGCTCCCGGTCGCCCTCGGCGGGGCCGGTGAACTGCTCCAGCGCGCGCAGGGCCAGCGAGGAACCGAGCGCGCGCTCCTCCGCCGTGGCGCCCTCCAGGAAGCGCAGGAGGTGGTCGGCGCTGTCCCGCGGCAGCTCCTCCCGCCGCGGGAAGTACGGGACGTAGTCGCCGGCGGTCTCCGAGACGCGGAGGTCGGCGCCGTCCAGGTGCTCCCCGATCAGGGCCGCGGTCTGCGCGGCCCTGGGCAGCGGGCCGTGGTGGACCACGGATATCGGCAGGTCCGCCAGCCGGCGGCCGAGCAGGGCCGCCTGGCGGCGCCCGTCGTCCGACAGTCCGCTCTCGTCCGGCAGGGCCTCCCCGTGCCGGACCAGATAGAGGTACCGCGTGGCCGCAGCCGCCATGCCCGGGCTCCTTCGCGAAGCGTCATGATCGTGTCCGTTGTCCCTGGGCACGACGCCGCGGCCGCCGCCCCGGTTCCCTCGGGCGCGGGTGTCACGGCAGCAGGGCGAGGGCGCTGTACCAGACCGGGCCCGGGTTGAGGCGGTCCGGGTGGAGCCGCAGCATCCGGTCGTAGAACGGGCGGGGGCGCGGCTTCTCCGCCAGCAGGCGTTGCGCGTCGAGCAGGTAGTCGCGGGTCTGCTCCAGGATCACGGGGTCGTCGGGCAGGGTCTTGTCCTTGTGGCCGGCCACGACCGCGCGCGGGTTCAGCGCGAGGACGGTGCCGATCGCGGTGAGCCACTTGTCGATGCCGCCGCCGGCGCTCTCCCGCAGGTACTGGTGGACGCCGTTGTAGGCCACGTCGCCGGCCACCACGAGGCCGATCGACGGGACGTGCAGGACGGTCGTGTCGTCGGTGTCGGTGTGGCCGGTCTCCACCACGTGCAGCGGGTGCCCTTCCAGCGCGAACCCGTCGTCCGGGACAACCCGGTAGACCACGGGGCTGTCGGGGATGAGCCCGGGGAAGTCCACGTCCCACCTGGTCCGGCGGCCCTCGCCGGCCTGCCGGTGCATCAGCCCGATGGTGCCCTCGGTCGCGTACGGCACCGCCCCGGGGAAGCGCCGCAGCAGCAAGCCGGTGCCGAACCAGTGGTCACCGTGGCCGTGGGTGGCGTAGACGTACGCCAGTCGTCTGCCGGAGCGTTCGATCCAGTCGCCGACGTCGCGCACCTGCTCGCGGGTGAACGGCGGGTCGACGAGGACCGCTTCCTCCTCGCCGAGGACCAACGTCGAGGTCAGCGGCGAGGAGAAGATAGGGCTCCCGTCGGGCAACCGGGGGCCCTGGGCGCGGCGCAACCCGTCGCACACGTAGGTGTCGTAGCGCAGATCCGTCATGGCCGTTCAGCCGAGCCCGTCGGGCACCGGCGCCTCCATGAGTGTCAGCAGGCGGGCGACCTTGTGGTCGAGTTCCAGGCCCACTTGGGCGATGTCCTCGCTCCCGTAGCTGCCGAAGTGGGAGCTCGGCCTGTCGATCACGAATCGCGGCGCGTCGGCGCCCCGGTAGATCTCGGTGCGCAGCGGCGCGTGCATCATGGCGGACGGGTCGTGGCGGAACATCCGCTCGGCGATGGCGTAGTTGCCCATGAGGTACATCACGAACGGCGTCGCGTCCCCGGCGAGGGTCATGAGCGCCGTTCCCACGTTCTTCCAGAAGATCATGAATCCATGGGGCGCGTTGCTCGCGGCCAGGGCGAGTGCGCTCTCCCACGAGCCGCCGGAGCGGATGACGTCCTGGACCTCCGTCGCCCGGTAGTCCGGCACCAGGGACTCGTAACGCCGCACGGCCTCCTCGAACGTTCCCGGCAGGGGGACGTCGAACCTGGTGACGGCGTAGTCGACCGATCGCACCTCGGGCACCCGGACCACCTCGTACGGTGCGGCACACCGCCACACCCTCCTCCCATCGTCCCTCCGCGGCACGTCGGCGCAACTCCGCGCTCACACCCAGTTGCGCCGGGCCGCCGCGACGCCCGCGCCGAACCGGTTGGTGGTGCCCAGTTCCGCGTAGAGATCCTGGATCCGCCGGCGCAGGGTGCGCGTGGAAACGCCGAACTGGCGGGCGATGGCGTCGTCCTTGACCCCGGCGGCGAAGAGCGCGAGCAGGTTCCGCTCCTCGTCGGTGGGTTCGCGCACCGGGTCGACAGCGTCGCCCAGGGTGCACGGCTGCGGCGCCGGCGGCTGCTGGGAGCCCGGTCCGGCCAGCGGGACGGCACCGGCCCAATAGCGCTCGAAGAGCTCGGTCAGTGCCTCCAGCAGCGGGGGCGCCTCGGTGTAGAGGGTGTCGGTGCTGTCGGGGCCCAGGCTCAGCGAGACCATGGCCGCCGAGCGGTCCGCCATGGTCAGCTTGATGGGCAGCGAGGACACGACCCTGGCCTCCTCGCCGCGCGACACGAGACTGCCCAGTTCCTGCCCCCCGCCGTCCTCGTCGAAGCTCGCGGCCGCGTAGACGACCCGCACCCGCACACCGCGCCGTACGGCGGCCTCGTCGAGCGGACCGTTCGGAACGAACAGGAAGGGTGGCCGGGCCAGGCCGCACATCTCGTACGTGGCGGCCTGGTGCAAACGGTAGTAGCAGTCCCCGACTTCCTCCGGGCCGCTGATCGTCCGCGTTGCGGGTTCGCCGGCGCTGGACCGCCTGGCCTGGTCGAACAGCGCGCCGAGCGGGCCGGTGGCGTCGCGTATGGCGGCCAGCTGGCGTTCGCGGGACTCCACCAGCGCCCGCAGCGCGTGACGCGGATCCACGGTCAGGTACTCGCCGGAGGAGCGGCGGCTCAGCAGTCCGGAGTGGTGCAGGCGCTCCAGCAGGGCCACCGCCGCTCCGGTGCCCAGCCCGAACGCCGCGGTGACGTCGTCCGCCGTACCACCACCCTGGGCGAGCAGACCGCGGTAGACGGCCTCCGCCCCGGCGTCGAGGCCGACCAGCTCCAAGGGCACGGCGCCATCCGTCATCGTTCTCCACCTACGATCTTCTTGCACATGAGCGAATTGACGTCATACCAGAACGTGTGACAGGTGTGCCGCGGCGCGGCGACCGCTCACACCGTGCAGTGTGTCTCGCTTGCCGATCATTGCGCCGCTTTGCGCCCTGTCCACTTGGTGACATGGCACAGAAGTGCCAAAGGGCCGCCTTTACAGGGATCCGAACGGATGGCTGACTGCGTTCAACCCCAGCCCATCGAGTCCATGAGGTTCCCTTGCGCATGCCTCCGTCCCGCAGACGCGGGTTGACAGCCGCCGTCGCCGCCCTGGTGGTGCTGACGGCCACGGGTCCGGTCGCGTCGGCCGACCCCTCGGCGACGTCCCCCTCCCCCACCGCGACCGGTGCCGCTCCCGCGGGCGTGCGCACCCTCACGCTGATCACCGGTGACAAGGTCACCGTGACCGGGAACGGCCGCACCGAGTCCGTCACCACGGTCACCGGCCCGAACGGCAGGACCGCCGGCGCCCACGTGATGTCGGTGGGCACGGACACCTACGTGTACCCCGACGCCGCGGTGCCCTACATCGCGTCAGGAGCCCTGGACGAGGGCCTCTTCAACATCACCGCGCTGCTGGCGGACGGCTACGACGACGCCCGCACCGACCGGCTGCCGCTCATCGTCACCTACACCGACGCCGCGGCCCGCTCCCGCAGCGCGAAGACCCCGGAGGGCGCGCGCAGGACGCTGACCCTCAGCAGCATCCAGGGCGCGGCGATCTCCGCCGAGCACGACCGGGCGGCGGACTTCTGGTCCTCCCTGACCGGCACCGGGGCGAAGGCCGCCGGGACCGCCGCGAAGACGGCGGACGGCGCACGGCTGGCCGGCGGCGTCGCCAAGGTGTGGCTGGACGGCAAGGTCAAGGCCACGCTGTCCGACACGACGGCGCAGATCGGCGCCCCGGAGGTGTGGGGCGGCGGGGACACCGGGCAGGGCGTGGACGTCGCCGTGCTGGACACCGGCATCGACGCCGCGCACCCGGACTTCGCCGGCCGCATAGCGGCGGCGGAGAGCTTCGTGCCCGACCAGGACGTCACCGACCGGAATGGCCACGGCACCCACGTCGCCTCCACCGTCGCCGGCACCGGCGCCGCCTCGGGCGGCACCGAGAAGGGCGTCGCCCCGGGCGCGTCCCTGCACATCGGCAAGGTACTGGACGACTTCGGCAGCGGACAGGACTCCTGGATCCTCGCCGGCATGGAGTGGGCCGTCCGCGACCAGCACGCCAAGGTCGTCAGCATGAGCCTGGGCGGCGACCCCACCAACGGCACCGACCCGCTCAGCGAGGCCGTGAACCGGCTCAGCGAGGAGACCGGGGCACTGTTCGTGATCGCGGCGGGCAACTCCGGCCCGGCGCCCTACACCGTGGGTGCCCCCGGTGCCGCCGACGCCGCGCTGACGGTGGGCGCGGTGCAGGGCCCCGGCAAGGGCGTGGACCAGCTGGCCCCGTTCTCCAGCCGCGGGCCCCGCGTGGGCGACAACGCCGTCAAGCCCGATCTGACCGGCCCGGGTGTGGACGTGCTGGCGGCGCGCTCGCAGTACGCGCTGGAGGGCGAGGGCGCGTACCAGACGATGAGCGGCACCTCCATGGCGACGCCCCACGTGGCGGGCGCCGCGGCCCTGCTGGCCGCGAAGCACCCGGACTGGACGGGGCAGCAGCTCAAGGAAGCGCTGATCAGCACCACCGCGAGCACCCAGCGGTTCAGCCCCTTCGAGGCGGGCAGCGGGCGCGTGGACGTCGCCGCCGCCGTGAAGGCCACGCTGGTCGCCTCCGGTGACGCGTACGCGCAGGCCCACTACCCGTACACGCCGGGTCAGACGGTCCGCAAGGACGTCACCTACACCAACTCCGGCGCCGAACCGGTCACCGTGGACCTGTCCCTGAGCCCGGGCCAGCTGCCCGAGGGCCTGTTCACGCTGACGGAGACGCGGTTGACCGTGCCCGCCCACGGCACCGCCTCCGTGGGCGTGATCACCCACCTCGACGCGGCCGAGGACAACGGCGCCTACACCACCCGCCTTCTCGCCACCGGCGCCGACGGCACGACCCTGGCCCGCACCACGGTCGGGGTGAGCAAGGAGGGCCGCCGGGTCAACCTGACGGTCACCGCCAAGGACCGGCACGGCAAGGCCCTTCCCGGCACCCTCTTGCTCAAGGACGTGGAGCGCAACACCGCTCCCAAGGTGTACGCCGTCGACGCCTCGGGCCGCATCGAGCTGCGCCTGTCCCCGGGCACCTACTCGGCGTGGATGAACGCCGACGTGCCCGGTGTCGACGGTACGCACACGCTGGGCTTCGCGATGTTCTCGGCGCCGCAGATCGACCTCGACACCGACCGCACCGTCCGCTTCGACGCGGCCGACCTGCGCAAGGCGGCCGCGCTCACCCCGCAGCCGACCGCCAACCAGTTCATGCGCGTCGACCAGTACCGCACCAACGACGCGCTCTCGCTGTTCCCCTTCATGGACAGCTACATGCCCCAGTCCTGGCGCTACGACAGCCTCTGGGTGACCCCGACTCCGAAGGTGACGAAGGGCTCGTACCACTTCGCGACCCGCTGGCGGCAGATCCAGGCGCCGCTGACGTTCTCCTCGGGCTCGCAGACCTACGGCGACGTCACCGTCCAGAGCCTGTCCCCCAAGCTGCCGGACGGCACCGGCACGTACCGGGCCGTCTGGGCCGGTGACGGCTCCGCCGCGGACTTCGGCAGGACCAAGGTGCGCGGCCAGATCGCGGTCGTCCGCCGCAGTGACACGGTGTCCGCCCCGGACCAGGCCGCCGCGGCGGCGAAGGCCGGCGCACGGCAGCTGCTGATCCTGAACAACGGCTACGGCAAGTACGACCCCTGGGCCGACCTGCCCGAAGGCGCCCCGCTCCCCGTGGCCTCCCTCGGCACCGACGACAGCGCACGGCTGCTGAACCGGCTGCACAGGCCCGGCACGGCGACGCTGAAGGTGGTTTCGCACCCGTACCCGCGCTACGCCTACGACCTGATCCGCCACCAGGAGGGCTCGGTCCCGAAGGACCCGTCCTACCGGCCCGGCGCCGGGGAGCTGGCGCGCATCGACGAGTCGTTCCGCAACACCACGCAGGGCAGGGCCGTGGCGTACCGCGAGGACGTCTCGCTGATCTTCAACCGGCCCTCGCTCATCGATCCGACGCAGGTCGCGGCCCAGGGCACCCTCACCTCATGGGTCACGGCGGGCGACGACGCCCGCTGGGTCTCCTCGGCCGCCATGCCCGACCTCGGCCAGCGGGGCGTCGTCCGCACGTACAAGCCGCGCGCCACGAGCAGTGAGACCTGGTTCTCACCGATCCAGCGCCCGCGGGCGCTCAACGACCGCATCAGCTGGACGGCACCCTTCCGGGTGGGCGACATCATCAGCACGTCCAGCCTGCCGGCCTGGGGCGACTCCGGCGGTCACGCGGGCGTCACGTGGGCCGACGGCGACACGTCGAAGATCTCGCTGTACCAGGGCGACCAGCTGCTCGGCGAGGACTACAACGAGCGCATCGTCACCGTCGAGGAACTGTCGCCGGACCCGCAGCCCTACCGGATCGTGGTGGAGGGCAAGCGGAACATGCCGGACCGCCCGTACTCGACCCGCACCCGTACCGAGTGGGGATTCACCTCGAGCACCACGGACTACTCGGCCATCACGCCCCTGCCGCTGGTGCAGCTCGACTACGCGGTGGCCACCGACCTGTCCGGCAAGGCCAAGCGGCGGACCGGCCTGACGGTCACCGCCTCGCACCTGAAGGGCGCGGCGGGCGCCGGGACGATTCGCACGGCGACCCTCGAGGTGTCGTACGACGACGGCGCCACCTGGCGCAAGGCGACGCTGCGGCAGTCGGGCGGCGGCTGGAAGGCGCAGCTCGACGCGCCGTCGCGGGCCCGCTTCGCGAGCCTGCGGACGACGGCGCGTGACGCGAAGGGGAACAGCGTCAGCCAGACCCTGATCCGCGCCTTCGGCCTCAGGTAGCCGGCGGCGCGACGGACGAAGGGCCCTTGTCCCCGGTGACGCACCGGGGACAAGGGCCTTTCCAGGGGTGTCGGCTCGGGTCGGGGCCGACGCGACGCGGGAGGGCTCGAGGAGGGGGTCGTCCTCCCGCGCCGCGGTTCAGGGGTGGTTACCCGGTGAATCCGATCCGGGTCCAGTCGGTGTCCTGGAACCCGAAGGCGCCGTAGTTGGCCACGTCGGACTTGGCCGCGACGATCTGCGGGCGCTGGTAGAGCGGCAGGTCGGCGGCCAGCTTCCACAGTCCGGCGTCGGCGGCGTCGAGGTCGGCGAGATAGGCGGCGTGGTCTACCTCGGTGCCGGCCTTGTGCATGTCGGCGTCGATGGCGGCGGTGCCGATGCGCGCGTAGTTCTGGCCGATGTTCCCGTGCTTCGGGGAGACGAAGGTCGCCGCGCCGTTGGTCAGCGGGAAGAACGGCACGGAGCCGATGCCGCTGAACAGCGTGAGGTCGAACTTGCCGGCGCTGACGTCGTTGAAGAAGTCGTCGCTCGGCTTGACCTTGGTGTCGAGCTTGACGCCCACGTTCTTGAGCATCGCCGTGAACAGCTGCGCCTCGTTGGCGGCGATGGGCGTGCCCGACGGGATGGTCAGCGTCAGCTCCAGCGGTTTGCCGTCCTTCTCGCGGACGCCGCCCTGCATACGCCAGCCCGCGGCGTCCAGTTGCCGCCCCGCCCCGGCGGGGTCGTAGCGGCCGAGGGAGCCCGCGTTGTCGCGGTAGGCGACGTCGTTGTTGACGAGGAAGTGGTTGTCGAGGGGCTTGGCCGGGAAGGGCAGGCCGTTGAGGTCGGCCTTGCCGATGGCCTGGCGGTCCAGTGCCGTGAACAGGGCCCGCCGGACCCTGACGTCCTTCAGCAGCGGACTCCGGCCGTTGACGACCATCTGCCGGAGGTTGGGGGCGCCCGCCACGCGGATGGAGGTGTGCGGCACCTTCTGCGCCTGCTTGTAGGCGGCCACGTCGGGCCCGATGTCCTCGACGTCGATCTCGCCCGAGGCGAAGGCCCCGGGTGTCGAAGCGGCGTCCAGGGTGCGGAAGTTGATGCCGTCGAGCACCGGCTTCGACCCCCACCAGTGGGGGTCGCGGACCTCGGAGACGACCTTGGTCGTCGGGTCCATCCTGCTGACCTTGAACGGGCCGGCGGTGACGGGGATGCGGTTCTTGTAACTGGTGTCGAACTTCCCCGGGGTGTCGATCTGCGACGCCGGGTACAGCGGCGAGAACAGCGTCTGCCACTCGGAGAACGGTGTGGCGTAGGTGACGACGACTTGCCGTGCGTCGCTCCCCTGCGCGACCGAGGCGATCTGCTCGTAGCCGGAGGTGCTGACGGGCGTGTACTCGGGGTTCCTCCCGTTCTGGGCCTGCCAGTCCGCCCGGAAGTCCTTCCAGGTGATGGGGGTGCCGTCGGACCACCGTGCCCTGGGGTTGATCACATAGGTCGTGACCTGCCTGCCGTGCTTGACGGCGGTGGCCACCTTGCTGAGGTAGTCCGGGTTGGGGGTCCGCTTGTTGTCGGGGGTGCTGTGGAAGAGTGCCGGCAGCAGCGGGGCCATCGTCGTGGTCACGGCGACGGTGTTCTGCGAGGCCGCGTTGAGGCTGTTCCACTGGGTGGCGTACTCGTCGACGGGGAAGTTGAGCGTGCCGCCCTGCCGCAGGCTCGCGGGGTCGACGGGGTTGATCTGGTTGAGCGTCGCCTTGGGCGGGGCCTTCGGCGCCGACGAGTTCGCGTCGCCCTTGCCTGCGCCGCACGCGGTGGCGCCGGCGAGGAGACCCGCGGACACCACGACTGCCGTGGCCAGCCTTACGGACTTTCGGTTCAACGGGACTCTCCTTGTGGGTTCCGTGGGTGGGGTGCCCGCCGCGCGGGGCGGCCGGGAACGCGGCACGGGCCGTGGATGTCCCACGGGCCGTGGGCGCGTCACAGGACCTCCAGGGCGGCCGCGAAGTGGCAGGCGGCGCTGTGGTCCTCACCGAGGACCCCGGCGGCGGGGTCCTCGGTGTCGCACCGCCCGGACTCGGCCGGCGCGAGGTCGCGGTACTTGGGGCAGCGGGTGCGGAACCGGCAGCCCGAGGGGGTGTCCGCGGGGCTGGGGAGGTCGCCCTGCAGGATGATCCGGCGGCGCTGCCGCTCCTTGCGGGGGTCGGGCAGCGGTACGGCCGACAGCAGGGCCTGGGTGTACGGGTGGGCGGGGCGGGCGAACACGTCCTCCACGTCGCCGGCCTCGACGATGCGGCCGAGGTACATGACGGCGACGCGGTCCGCGATGTGCCGGATGACCGACAGGTCGTGCGCGATGAACAGGTAGCTCAGGCCGAGTTCGGCCTGCAGCTCGTCGAGCAGGTTGATCACTCCGGCCTGGATCGAGACGTCCAGCGCGGACACCGGCTCGTCCAGCACGATCAGCTTGGGGTCCAGGGCGAGCGCCCGGGCGATGCCGATCCGCTGCCGCTGCCCGCCGGAGAACTCGGCGGGGTAGCGCTCGGCGTGCTCGGGCAGCAGCCCGACGAGGCGGAGCAGTTCGGGGACGCGCCCGGCGATGCGCGCCCGGTCCCAGCCGTGGGTGCGCAGCGGCTCGGCCAGGATGTCGCCGACCGGCATGCGCGAGTCCAGTGACGCCATCGGGTCCTGGAACACCACCTGCAGGTCCCTGCGCAGCTCCCGCCGTCCCCTGCCGTCCAGCCGCCCGACGTCCTTGCCGAGGACGGCCACGCTGCCGGCGCGCCGGCCCGCGAGGTCGAGGATCTGCAGCATGGTGGTGGTCTTGCCGCAGCCGGACTCGCCGACCAGCGCGAGCGTCTCGCCCTCGCGGATGTCGAAGTCCACGCCGTCGACGGCCCGCACCGTGCCCACGCGGTGCTTGAACACCGAGCCCCTGAGGAGCGGGAAGTGCTTGGTGAGGTTGGTGACCCGCAGGACCTCGGGCCGCTCGGCGCGCGGGAGCCCGCCGGGGCGGCGCGGGGATGCGGGGGTGGGGAACATGCCCGGCGACGGGATCCCGCCGGGCGCGTCGATCTCCTGCGCGCGATGGCAGGCCGTGGCGTGCGCGGCTCCCGTCGTGACGGCGCGCAGAGCGGGCTCCTCGGTACGACAGCGGTCCACGGCCACCGGGCAGCGCGCCGCGAAGGGACAGCCGGCCGGCAGGTCCACCATCGACGGCGGCGTGCCCTCGATGGGGGTCAGGGCCGTGCGGTCCCCGGCGTCCAGCCGCGGCACCGAGCCGAGCAGGCCGATGGTGTAGGGCATGCGGGGCGTGGCGAACAGCTCGTCGGCCGTCCCGGTCTCCACCGGTTTGCCGGCGTACATGACGACCACCCGGTCTGCCATCCCGGCCACCACCCCGAGGTCGTGGGTGATCATGAGGATGGCCGCTCCGGTGACCTCCTGAGCCTTCCTCAGGACCTCCAGCACCTGCGCCTGGATGGTGACGTCGAGCGCCGTGGTGGGCTCGTCGGCGATGATCACCTCGGGGTCGTTGGCGATGGCCATGGCGATCATCGCCCGCTGGCGCATGCCGCCGGAGAACTCGTGCGGGAAGGCGTCGACGCGCCGCCTCGGGTCGGGGATGCCCACCAGGTCCAGCAGTTCCAGGGCCCGTTCGCGGGCCTGGGCGGCGGTGAGGTCCTGGTGGATCCGCAGGGCCTCCACCAGCTGGGTGCCGACGGAGAAGACGGGGGTGAGCGCGGACAGCGGGTCCTGGAAGACCATGCCGATGTCACGGCCGCGGATGGCGGACATCCGCCGGTCCGACAGCCCGAGCAGCTCGCGGTCCCCGAGCCGTACGGAGCCGCTGACCTCGGCGTCGTCCGGGAGCAGTCCGAGCACGGCGGTGGCGGTGACGGACTTGCCCGAGCCGGACTCGCCGACGACGGCGAGGGTCTCGCCGGCGTGGAGCGTGAAGTCCACACCGCGGACCGCGTGCACCCGTCCGGCCTCGCCGGGGAAGGACACCCGCAGGTCGCTCACGGTCAGGACCGGGCTGCCGGCGGCCGGCCGGGAGGTGGGGACGCCGAGGACGGCGGTGGGGTGGGTCATGGGGTGACTCCTTCCTGGGTCGCTGCCGCCGGGACGACCGCGGCTGTGGGCTTGCGGCGCGGGTTCCGCGCGGTCCGCGCGGTCCGCGCGTGGCGGGACCGGGGCACCGCCGGGCGGGCGCGCCTCCGGGACTTCGCTCCGCGCGCCGTCGGGTCGAAGGCGTCCCGCAGTCCGTCACCGATGAACGCGACGGAGAGGCCGATCAGGACGAGGAAGGCGGCGGGGAAGAAGAACAGCCACGGGGAGGTGTTGGCGTCCGGAGTTCCGGCGGCGATGAGGGTGCCGAGCGAGACGTCGGGCGCCTGGATGCCGAACCCGAAGTAGGACAGCGAGGTCTCGCCGAGCACGATCGCCCCCACCTGGACGGTCGCGTCGATGATGAGGATCGACGCCGCGTTGGGGAGGATGTGGCGGAAGATGACGACCAGCGGGTGCACGCCCATGTAGCGCGCGGCGAGCACGTACTCCCGTTCCCGCAGGGTCTGGGTCATGCTGCGCACCACCCGGCCGGTGATCATCCAGCCGAACGCCGCGAGCAGGATCACGAAGAACAGCCAGGTGCCGTGCTGGAACGCCGGTGAGAGCACCGCGAGCAGCAGGAACGCCGGGATCACCAGCATCAGGTCGAGGAACCACATCAGGACCCGGTCGGTCCAGCCCCCGAAGTAGCCGGCCGAGGCTCCCACCACCGCGGCGATCAGCGTGGTGAGCGGCCCCCCGACGAGTCCGACCACCAGTGACTTCTGCAGGCCCCTCAGGGTGAGCGCGAACAGGTCCTGGCCCGAGTGGGTGGTGCCGAACCAGTGCGCGGCGCCGGGGCCGGTGTCCAGGCTGGCGAAGTCGTTGTCGTGGTACGTCCAGTGCAGGAACGGCGGTACGGCGTACGCCAGCAGTACCAGGGCGACGACCAGGGCGATGCCCACCAGGGCCAGCCGGTTGCGGGCGAAGCGGACGAGGACGAGCGCGCCGCGGCTCCTGCTCCGGGGTGGCGCCGCCGTCCCGGTGGCGCTTGCGGGGGTGGTCATGGGGGAAACTCCTCGAGTCGGGCGATCCGGTCGTTCACCTGGGTTCACGTGCGTCGACCTGGGGCGACGTGGGCCTTCTCAGGTGCGGACCCGTGGGTCGAGCGCCGCGTAGACGAGGTCGGAGAGCAGTCCCGCGATCAGGACGATGCCGGCGGTGAAGATCGCCACGGCGGCGACCGCGTTGACGTCGTTGCTGGTGATGGAGTCGACCAGCCACTCCCCCATGCCGTGCCAGCCGTAGATCTCCTCGGTGAAGGTGGCGCCGGTGAAGAGCAGCACGACGTTGTAGACCACCAGCGGCATCACCGGGATGACCGCGGTGCGCAGTCCGTGCCGCAGGACCGCCTGACGGCGCCGTAGCCCCTTGGCCCGGGCCGTCCGCAGGAAGTCGCTGCCCAGGACGTCGAGCATGGTGCTGCGCTGGTAGCGGCTGAAGAACGGGATCTGGGCCAGCAGCAGGGTCAGGGTCGGCAGCACGAGGTGTTCGAGGTTGTTGAGGACGACCGGCAGGGTGCCGTGCACCTTCGGGTCGTACATCCCGATGTACTGCACCAGCGGCCCGTCACCGGCGGTGTCCAGGGTCCGCAGTCCGACCGCGATCACCACGACCGGGGTGGCCAGCAGGACGTAGGAGAGGATCGTGGACACCCGGTCGGACGGCCGGTACTGCCGCAGCGCGTTCCAGGCGCCCACCGCGACGCCGCCGACGGCGCCCAGGACGGTCGCGACGAAGAGCAGCTCGGTGCTCACCAGGACGCGGCGGCCCAGCTCGGTGTTGACGGACGCGCCGTCGTAGGTCCTGCCGAAGTCTCCGTGCAGCACGATCCCGGTCAGCCAGCGCCAATAGCGGAGGCACACGGGTGTGTGCGGGTCGAGGTTGTAGCCGTGCAGGATCGTGTAGATCGAGTGCAGCGGCGGCCGGGGATTCTTCGACAGGTAGTTGATGTCGGGGTGGAGGGTGAAGGAGGCGAGAAAGTACGTCGCGCTGGCCGCGATGAACACCAGGATTGCGTAGTTGCCGAGGCGGCGCAGTAGGTAACGGCCCAACGTGCTTTCTCCTTCGTCCGGCCCACCGTGTGAGCAGGGCCTTCAATCGAGTCGGTGGGGGGCTCTCGAACAATGGGTGGCCATCGCCCAACGGCTCGGTAAATATCCTCCTGCAGCCTGCATCCATACCAGGCAATCCGCGCACAAAGAATTGGCAATGCGCATTGTCGGACGGAATTCGAGAAAAAGGGTTCCAGGTCTCCGAGAATTCCCTCTATGACCTGCGCCACCTTATTCGGCGCTTATCCGGCGGGCCGCTGCGGACAACACGAAGGGCGGGCGCGGAATCGCTCCGCGCCCGCCCCTGGGGTCGTCCGGGTCAGTCCACCGCGAGGGTGAAGACGTGGAGGTCCGTGTTGGCCGGGAGCTTCACGCTCGTGATGGTCTTGCCGTCCGGCGCGGCGAAGGGCTTGGTGGCGAAGACGTACGTGGCCACCGGGTCCTTGTCGGCGCCCGCCACGTTCCGGTACGCGGTCTTGGCGACGACCTCGTTGCCGAAGCGGACGCTGCCGCCGCCACCTCCCACCGTCCAGTCGGTGAAGGACAGGTCGACGGCGCCGGTGCTGCCGTCGTCGTAGGTGACCGTCGCCGTCGTCTGCTGGTCGCCGTTGACGGCGCTGCCGACGAAGGACAACCGCGAGGCGGGAGCGGCCAGTTCGATTGTCTGGCCGGTCGCGGAGGCGTTGTCGGGACGGCCGGCCGGGGATTCCGGCCAGGTGAAGGCGAGGCCTTCGGTGACCGTGCCCTGCGTGCCGCCGGTCAGGCCCGCCTCGGCGAGGGCCTGACGGGAGTAGCTCCAGCCGCCGCCGTCGTAGTCCGCCTCGTCGTGGTCACCGGAGTCGTCCGAGATGCCGGTGCTGTTGTACGCCGCGATGAGGGAGCCGGGAGCGGCCACCGTCAGGGACACCGGCTGCTCGTACGACGTGTCCCCGTAGCTCACCGCGACCTTGGCGTCGTAGAAGCCCTGCTTGACGTCCCCGGCCGTGGACAGGGTGATCTCCTGGGAGCCGTCCGTGAACGTCCCCTCCGCGGGGGACGCCGTGACGCCGTCGGGCACCTCCACGCGGAAGCTCACCCGCGGTGCCTGACCGCCACGCAGCGACAGGGCGCGGATACCGACCTTGGTGCCGCCGCCCGGGGCGATCGTCGCCGTGGTGGGGCCGACGCCGACCTGGTACGGCTGCTCGCCCTCCCGGAAGGACGGCGGCGCGTCGGCCGCGTCCGCTCCCCAGGTGCGGTCCGGCGTGCCCGACAGCGTGTAGTCGAGCCGGCCGCCGTCCTCGACGAAGGAGGCGGGCAGCCACGGCCGGTCGCTGGTGCGGCCGTCGACCTTCAGCGACCGGACGTACGGAGCGTCGGCCGCCGCGCCCGCGGCGCGGATCGAGATGTCGTTCCCGGCGGGGCGGTCGATCTCGATCCGCGGGAACAGCGGGGAGCCCAGGACGAGTTCGGCGCGGGAGGGCACCTGCGGGTACATGCCGAGCGCCGAGAAGACGTACCAGGAGGACATCGCGCCGAGGTCGTCGTTGCCGGGGATACCGCCCGGCTGCGTGGACCACAGGGCGCCCATCGCGGCCCGCACCGTCTCCTGCGTCTTGTAGGGCTTGCCGGCATAGGCGTAGAGGTACGGCACGTTGATGGACGGCTCGTTGTCCATCTCCGACTTCTCGCCGCCGCTGCCGGTGAACGCCCAGCTGCCGTCGGCCTTGCGGAAGAAGGCGTCCAGCCGGTCGAGGGCCTCGTCGCGTCCGCCCATGGCGGCGAACAGCCCGGCCGGATCGTGCTGCACCATCCAGGTGTACTGGGCGGCCGTGCCCTCCACGAAGCCGTTGCCCGTGGCCGGGGTGAAGCCGGTGACCCAGCTGCCGTCGGCCGCGCGGTTGGCGATGTAGCCGCCGCTCGGGTCGGCCGCGAGGTTGAAGTTGTTCTGCCACCACTGGGAGCGCCGGGCGAAGTCGGCGGCGGTGCGCTTGTCCCCGGCGGCCGTGGCGAGCTGGGAGAGGGCGAAGTCGGCGCCCGACATCTCCAGGGTCTCGGCGGCGCCGCCCCAGGCGTTGGACACGGACGGCATGTAGTGCAGCTTCAGGTACTTGTCCAGGGAGGGGCGCTGGCCCACGGAGAGGATGGGCTTGCCCGCCGGCGAGAGGTCCCGCTCGGTCGGCACGGTCGCCGCCTTCACCAGGGAGTCGAGTGCGCCGCGCAGGTCGAAGTCCGTGCCGCCGAAGGCCCGGATCCCGGCGAGGGCGGCGGGCGACGGGTCGCCGTTCATGACGTGCGTCCCGGAGGCGCCGTGCAGCCAGCGGTCCCAGACGCCGCCGTTCTGGCGGGCGAACTCGTACAGCGACTGCGCGATGTCGGAGCCGGTGCGCGGGCTCAGCAGGGTGAGCAACTGGACCTGGGAGCGGTAGACGTCCCAGCCGGAGAAGGTGCCGTACTGGGCCTGGTGGCCGCGGGCGACCGTGTGGACCTCACCGTCGCTGCCCCGGTATCTGCGGTCGCTGTCGCTGATGACGTTGGGGTGCATCATCGCGTGGTAGAGCGCGGTGTAGAAGGTGGTGCGCTCGGCGTCCGTACCGCCGCCCACCTTGATCGCGCCCAGCCGCTCGCGCCACGCGCGGCGGGCCGCGTCCCGTACGGCGTCGAAGGAGCGGTGCCGGGGGTTCTCAGCGGCGAGGTTGGCCTCGGCGCCGGCCTGGCTGACGTACGAGATGCCGACCTTGACGTTCACCGGTCCGCCGCCGGGCGCGAACTCCACCCAGCCGCCGGCGCCCTTGCCCGCGACCGGGTTCCCGCCGTCGGCGAAGCCGCCGGTGCCGCCGGAGGCGCTGGTGGAACCGGGGGTCACCTTGTCGTCCTGCCAGGTGCCGGTCGCCTTGAAGGAGCGGTCGAAGCGGGCGGTGAAGTACAGGGTGTAGTAGGAGCGGCGGCCCTCCGGATCGAGATAGCCGCAGAAGTTCCCGGAGGTGACGGAGCCGGAGACGGTACGGGTCTTCGGGTCGATGGACACGGTCGAGTCCGTCGACCCGACCTCGGAGTTGGCGGTGCGGATCAGCAGGGAGGCGGGCTTGTCCGCGGGAAAGGTGAAGCGGCCGGAGCCCGTGCGCGTGGTGGCCGTCAGGTCCGCGGTGACGCCGGAGGACAGACCGACCTTGTAGCGGCCGGGCTCGGCGGTCTCGTCGGCGTGCTTGAAGTCGGCGGCGTAGACGGCGTCCTTGGTGTCCGCGGCGGGCGAGGTGGTGACCTCCCCGGCGAACGGGAGGAACGGGATGTCGCCGCTGCCACCCGCGCAGCCGGTGCCCGACATGTGGGTGAGGCTGAAGCCCCGGACGCGGGTGGCGTCGTAGTGGTAACCGCCGGGCGCCGTGGTGCGGGTGGCGTCGCCGCCGGTGGTCTCGGGGCTCCAGGACAGCATGCCCTGCGGCACGACGGCGCCGGGGAAGACGTTGCCGCCGTTCTTGGTGCCGATCAGGGGGTCGACGTAGGAGGTGGGGTCCTGCACGAGGTCGGGTGGCGGCGCGGCGGGCGCCGCGAGGGCGGGAGTGGCGCCGCCGACCGCCAGGACGGCGGCCAGCAGCACGGACGTCGGACGCAAGCGCATGACGCGGCCCTTCTTCTCACGGACGGGTCGCGCGCCACGGATCACACAAGCCGCGGGGACAGTAACGCGCCCCACCGGCGTCCCGGAAGACCGCCTCGGCTGCACGTCAACTCCCTTGACAACGTTGCCTCCAGGGCCGGTATAGTCATGCTCGGTTCAAGTTGACAACGTTGTCGCGCACCACGGTTCCACAAGCCCCCACGCACGTACCGGCACCGCCCTTCCCCCCTCCGCCTCCCCGTTGCCGTCCCGGCCGCTCCCGGCCCCGGCCAGGACTCTGAGCGCCTCGCCGCGTCCAGGACAGATTGCCGTTGCCCACACCGTCGACGGGTTCAGCCTCCAGGAAGTCGTTGGCCACCTCGTCTTACGCGCTGCCGGTACCCTCTCCCCGCACACACATGAGAGGTGCCACGGCAGTGACAGGCTTCGATCAGAGCGAACGACATATCTGGGCAGGTCGAGCTACGGCTTACGCGCGTTCGTACGCCGCGCTGTGCGCTCATCCGGTGCCGCGATTGCTGGACGTCGCGCAGGTGCGTCCGGACGTACGGGTGCTCGACGTGGGAACGGGTCCCGGGACGGTCGCCCTTGCCGCGGCCACCCGGGGTGCGGCCGTGACGGCCGTCGACGCGGAACCCAGCATGGTCGAACTCGCCCGCGGGGCGGCAGCAGCGATCGACTTCCAGGTCGCCACCTTGCCCGAGCTTCCCTTCGGTGACGGTGAATTCGACTCCGTCACCTCCAACTTCGTCCTCAACCACGTGGGTCGACCCCGGCGCGCGGTGGCCGAACTGCGACGCGTGGTGCGGCCGGACGGCTGGATCGCACTCACGATCTGGCCGGTCCCCCCCGCGGCAGGCCAGGACCTGCTCGGCCGTGCGATCCGAGCCGCCGACGCTGTTCGGCCGGCCCATTTGCCGGCTATCGCGCCCGAGGAGGACTTCCCACGTGACGAAGAGGGCCTGACCGATCTCCTCCGCTCGGCCGGCTTGCGGGAGACCATGTGCGAGACGCTCCGGTGGGACCACCGGACCACCGTCGAGCAATGGTGGAGCGGTCCCGCCGCCGGCGTGGCGTTCTCCGGACACCTCGTGCAGAGCCAGCCCACGGGAACACGGTCCGCGATCGAGACACACTTCCGCAGGTTCAGCGAGGAGTTCACCGACGCGGACGGCATGCTCACGCTGCCGCATGCGGCCTTGCTCGCCTGGGGACGTCGCTGAACCCGTGCGCTCAAGGGATTCCGGGAGCCGTCATGCACCGCGCACCGGCCGGGTGAACGGCGACGTGACGGAGCCCGGGAGCGGTATCCAGCTGCCCGGGCTCCTGAGGTGCCACCCAATTGCGCACACCGGCGGCGTTTAAGAGCCGCGGATCATTCTGAGATCGACGTGTTCTACCTTTGAACTACCGCGCCACGGAAGAGGCGCAGAGGGGAATTGAACCCCCATCCGTCGATGATCGTCCGCGCTCGGTCGATCCGGCGTTCGGCGGCGAATGCTGAGACTGGAGCGAGAGTCTGAGATTCACGGGGCTGCCTCTACCCTTTGGGCCACCCCGGCCTGTGATGCCGGGGGAGGGACTCGAACCCCCACTGATACCCCTGTTCAGCTTCAACGTCAGTTTCAGCTTGCGCTCTCGGCGCACCCCCCGCTCTCACGGGGGGCGTTGATGAGGCTACCCGAACAGGTAACCGAAGACCGCCTCCCCCACGCGCTGGTCGGTGACGTCCGCGCCGTTGGCCTCCTCGCGGGCGAACTTGACGGCCTGCTGCAGCTTCTCGACCCTGCCGAGCAGCTCGTTCACTCGGCGCGCCGGCAGCGCGCCGGAGAACTTCACGGTCGTCCAGTACCCCACGGGCACGTCCTCGTAGTACACCTCGACCTGCGCCGGGTGCTTCTCCGTGGCCTCGGCCTTCACGTGGTTGCGCGGCACCTTCCTGGTGCGGATCGTCCGGACCGGGTCGGTCTTCCAGCAGTCCGTCGACGGGTCCGGGTTCCACGACTCCGACGCGTCGAGGACGGGCAGCTTGCGCACGAAGGTGTGCAGGTCGGTGAGCTGCTTCTCCAGGAACAGCAGGTACGGGACGGGGACCTGCGCGAGCAGCACCCGCCCGTCCACCACCACGTCCGCGGCGGCGGTCCGGTTGGCCCAGTCCTTGGTCGCCGTCACGTCGAAGAGCCGCGTCAGGGTCCCCCCGACCGCGTGCAGGACGTCCTCGGCCTTCACCTGGACCCGGGTGGACTCCGGCGGCAGTTGCTCGCCCTCCTCGTCCTTGGGCTGGTACGTCCGCGAGATCCCGGCGAGCAGCGCGGGCTTCTGGACGTCGTGATGGGCCTGGGTCAGTTCCTGGAGGGACTTGGACTTGACGCCCTTTTCCACGGCGATGATCTGATTGAGCTTCGGCACGTCATGGAAATTAGCAGTGCCCCGCCCGTACACACACCCGATTTTCGGGCCCACGGCGACGCATCGGTATCGTCGCCGCATGCCCGAACTGGTCGCGCCCACCGTCCGTCTGCGCTCCGCCTGGCTCGAGGCCCACGACGAGTGGGGTCCCGGCCGGCACGAGGACGGATTCGGGCTGGGGCCGTCCGACGAGGTCGGATCGCCGGACGGATTCGCGGCCTGGGTGACGTCGCTGGCCGAGCAGTCCGGTCCGGAGGCCGTGGCGGCGGGCCGCACGTGTACGTACCGCTGGATCGTCGAGGGCGACCGTGTGCACGGCGGCGTCGCCCTGCGGCTGGGACCCGACGACTACGTGCTGCGGTTCGGCCACGTCGGCTACGGCATCCGGCCGTCCTCGCGCCGCCGTGGACTGGCCACCTGGGCCCTGGGGCGGATGCTCGACGAGGCGCGCCGGCTCGGGCTGGAGCACGTGCTCGTGGTCTGCGAGGCCTCCAACACCGCCTCCGCACTGACGATCGAGCGCAACGGCGGCGCCCTCGAACCCGCAGGGCCCCGGGAGGCCGGGGCGGATGCGGTGCTGCGCTACCGGATCACGATCGCCTGAGGCGACGAGGCGACGCCGCCTCAGGGGTGCAGGGCCCGCTGCAGGGCCTCGACGGCCAGCGTGCGGGCGACGACGGTCGCCTTGGAGTCGCGGAGGCTGTCGAGCATGAGGAAGTCGTGCACCATGCCGAGCACCCTGACCGCGGTGACGTCCACGCCCGCCTCGCGCAGCTTGGCGGCGTAGGCCTCTCCCTCGTCGCGCAGCACGTCGGCCTCGTCGGTGATGACCAGCGTGGTGGGCAGGCCGCGCAACTGCTCGACGCCGGCCCGCAGCGGGGACGCGTAGACCTCGGCGCGCTGCCCGGGGTCGCTGGTGTAGGCGTCCCAGAACCACTTCATCCCGTCGCGGGTGAGGTAGTAGCCCTCGGCGAACTGCCGGTAGGAGGGCGTGTCGAAGTCCGCGTCGGTCACCGGGTAGAGGAGCACCTGGGCCGCCACGTCGATGTCGCCGCGGTCCTTGGCCATCAGGGCGAAGACGGCCGACATGTTGCCGCCGACCGAGTCTCCGCACACGGCCAGGCGCGACGCGTCGAGCCCCCGGTCCTCGCCGTTGCGCAGGATCCACTTTCCGACCGCGTAGTTCTGCTCGATCTGGGTGGGGTACTTCGCCTCGGGGGCCAGGTCGTAGACCGGGAAGACCACGGCGGCGTTCGTGCCGACGGCGAGTTCGCGCACGAGCCGGTCGTGGGTGTTCTCGTCGCCGAACACCCATCCCGCGCCATGGATGTAGAACACCACCGGGAGGGTCTGCGTGGCCCCTTCGGGGCGGATGATGCGGGCCCGGACGCTGCCGTACTCTCCGGCGTCGACGGTCACCCATTCCTCGTCCACTGCGGGCTTGGGCACGCCCTCCCCCGCCTGCAGGTCGTCGAGGATCCCGCGGCCGCTCTCCGGCGGGACCTCGTAGATGCGCGGGTGGGGTGCGCTGGCGTCCGCCAGTTCCTTGGCCGCGGGCTCCAGGACGGGCGCCCTGGACGGGGATTCGGGCATGGCGGGCCTCCTGCCGGGGTTTCCGTTCATGGGGCGGCGTACGCGGTCGCAAGGGACCGTGCCGGCCGCCTTTCCATCGTCCCTCGGCGATTCGGCGCCGCAACTCCGGGCATCCGTGCGGTCGCAGAGCGCTGACACGGGGGCACAGACCGTCACTCCGCGGGGCGGCGCCCGGCGGCGTGGTGCCTCGTGCCCGCCGGGGCCCGCCTCGAGCGCGGCGGTGAGCAGATCGTGGGTCGTGCGGTCGAAGGCCACGAGCCTGATCCACCGGACACCGGTCTGCGGCCCCTGAGGACGGAGACGGCGATCCGCGCCGCTTCCTCCGCCTGGTAGCCGTGGACGCCGGTGGCGATCGCGGGGAACGCGGTGCTCCTGGCCCCCGGTTCGTCCGCGGACTCCGGGTCGAGGTCGTAGGTGGGCGCCCATGGCGCTCCGTTCGAGCCGTGCCCTGATCGTTTACGCGTTCATCGATTGTTGTATGGTCCAAGGCCATTGATCGTTGTACGAATCTTTGCCTCCCTGGGGGGAACTTCTCATGCACATGCGTCGCCTTGTGGCGATGACGGCTGCGACCGGCACACTCGCACTCGGTCTCGCGGCCTGTGGTGACTCCGCCAAGGTGGCGCCGAAGGCCGCGTCGACGCAGGTCTCCGCCATGTCGGTGGAGAAGAGGGCCTCCCTCGTCGACGCGGTGCGCAGCGGCGCCAAAGCGGTGGGGCAGCAGGGGTCCGCGAAGGTCGCCGTCGAATCCGTCGACACAGAGGTGGGCACCACCAAGTCCGAGGGCACGCTGAGCTGGAAGAAGGGCGCCGAAGCGGCCGAGGTGAGCATGGACGCCGCTTCCCACCCCGACCTGCGGGACATGGCGGGCCCGGACGGCAAGGTGCACCTGACGATGGCGGAAGGCGACGTGTACCTCCCGGTCGAAGGGGTGTTGCTCGAGGCCGCGGGCGGCAAGAAGTGGCTGAGGCTCGAGGGCTCCTCCGCGGAGGACAACCCGGCCAAGGACCTGCCGCACGGTCCCGCCACGGTGCTTGCCGCCCTGTCCACGGCGGCGGACCTCGCCGCGGTCGGCGAGGAGCAGGTGGCCGGCGCCGCGGCGACCCACTACACGGGCACCGTGGACATCGAGAAGCTTGCCGCGGACACCGCTGTCCTGGAGCTCGTCAGCAAGGGTGAGCGCGACGCCTACGTCGACGAACTGCACGCCACCGGCTTCAGGAACACCGTCGACATCGAGGCGTGGATCGGCGCCGGCGACCTCGCGGTCAAGGTCGTGGAGTCCGGCAAGACCGCCGAGGGCCCTGCTGAGCTGACCATCGCGTACTCCGGCTACGGCCGGACCTCCGCCATCAAGGCACCCCCGGCCAAGGATGTCACCACGTTCGCCGAGGTGATCCAGAACGCCGCCCAGGGCTGACCTCATCGCGCCGGGGGTGCGTCGCTGCCACGCGCACCCACCGACCGCACGGGGTGTCCGTGGCGCATGACAGGAGCCGGAGCCTTGACGAGCCGGAGCCCGTCCGCGTCGCGCGGGGTCTGCGGGACTTCCCCAACCTGCTGCGACGGCCCCCGACCCGCTTCGTCGCGGCCTGCGGCCCCGGAAACCCGCAGCCTGGGGCACTGCCGGCAGCCCGTACCCTGAGGGGCGATGAACCTCTTCAGCACGCCGTGGGGCGCACTCGAACTGACCCGATTCCCCGCGGAGCCGCGGGAGACGCTGCGTGCGTGGGACGCCGCGGACGACTACCTTCTGCGGCACCTCGCTGAGACGGGTACGGACCTGGCGGGCACGACCGTCGTCCTGGGCGACCGCTGGGGGGCGCTGGCGACGGCGCTGGCCGCGCACCGTCCCGTGCAGATCACGGACTCCCACCTCGGGCAGCAGGCCACGCGCGCGAACCTGCGGCGCAATGTGCCGGACGCCGAGGTGCGGCTGCTGACCACGCGCGACGAGCCGCCCGCCCGCATCGACGTGCTGCTGGTCCGGGTGCCGAAGAGCCTCGCCTTCCTGGAGGACCAGCTGCACCGGCTGGCGCCCGCGCTCCACCCGGGCACCGTCGTCCTGGGGACGGGGATGGTCACCGAGATCCACACGTCCACGCTGCGGCTGTTCGAGCGGATCGTCGGGCCGACCCGGACCTCGCTGGCCGTGCGCAAGGCGCGGCTGATCTTCAGCACCCCCGATCCGGCGGCGGACGGCGGGCCCAACCCGTGGCCGCTGCGGTACGCGCTGCCGGACGGCATCGGGCCGTTGTCCGGCCGTACCGTCACCAACCACGCGGGAGTGTTCTGCGCCGACCACCTCGACATCGGCACCCGCTTCCTGCTCGAGCACCTGCCGGTCCGCAAGGGCCCGGACCGCGTGGTCGACCTGGGCTGCGGCAACGGTGTGGTCGGCACCGCGGTCGCCCTGGCCAATCCCGACAGCGACGTGCTGTTCGTCGACGAGTCGCACCAGGCGGTCGCCTCCGCCGAGGAGACCTTCCGCGACAACGCCGGCCCCGGGGGCAGGGCCCGGTTCCTCGTCGGGGACGCCGCCGACGCCGTGGCCGCCGTCCGGCCCGAGGGGGCCGACCTCGTCCTCAACAACCCGCCGTTCCACTCCCACCAGGCGGTCACCGCCGCGACCGCCCAGCGCATGTTCGTCACCGCCCGGTCCGCGCTGCGGTCCGGGGGTGAACTGCTGGTCGTCGGCAACCGGCACCTCGGCTACCACGTGCGCCTGCGGCGGCTCTTCGGGAACTGCGAGGTCGTCGCGTCGAATCCGAAGTTCGTGGTCCTGCGGGCCGTCAAGAGCTGACGCCGGGCCGCCGGACCCTTGAGGCCGCCGGAACCGGGCAGGCGTTCCTCATGGTGGACGAGACCTACGGCGGCGGCGGGGCGGAGGCGGGCGGGCACCGTACGGTGCCGCACACCGCCGATGTGCGGATCGAGGCGTGGGGGCCGACCAGGGAGCAGTGCCTGGTCGAGGCGGTGATGGGGCTGGTCGAGTGCTTCGCGGACGTCGCCGGGGTGCGGCCCGCGTGCGTACGGCGGGTTCCGGTGGCGGAGGCCGCCGACGACGATCTGCTGGCCGACCTCCTCGACGAGGTCATCTACCGGCTCGAGGTGCACGGGGAGGTGCCCGTCGACGTCGAGGCCGAGTCGGACGACGACGGCGGCGGGCTGGACGTACGGATGGCGGTGGCCGACGTCGGGTCGGTCGAGGTCGTCGGCGCGGTACCGAAGGCCGTCTCGCTGGGCGAGCTCCACCTGGCCCCGGGCCCGTACGGGTGGACCTGCGCGGCGACGGTCGACGTCTGACCGCCCGTCTCGCAGGGCGCGGCTACCCCTTCACCACGCCGAGAGGCACCAGGCGGACGACCCTGCGGCACAGTCCGGCGCCCTCGCTGGCCTCGACCACCGCCGAGACGTCCTTGTACGCCTCCGGCGTCTCCTCGGCGAGCCCGCGCCAGGACGAGGCGCGCACGGCGATCCCGCGGGCCTCCAGCCGCGACCGCAGCTCCCTGCCGCTGACCCCGCGCGCGGCCTGGTGCCGGCTCTTCTCCCGGCCGGCCCCGTGGCAGGTCGAGTGGAAGGCCTCGCCTCGGGGGACTCCGGTGAGGACGTACGAGCAGGTGCCCATGGTGCCGGGGATGAGCACGGGCTGGCCGACGCCGCGAAGGTCGGCGGGCAGGTCCGGATGGCCGGGCGGGAGCGCCCGGGTGGCGCCCTTGCGGTGGACGCACAGGGTGCGCGGCGTCGCGTCCACCTCGTGCTCCTCTATCTTGGCCAGGTTGTGGGACACGTCGTAGACGAGGGTGAGACGGACGCCCGCCTCGCGGCGGAAGACGCGGCGGGACAGCTCGCCCAGCAGTTGGCGGTTGGCCCGGGCGTAGTTGGCGGCGGCGGCCATCGCGCCGAGGTAGGCGCGGCCCTCGGGCGAGTCGACGGGGGCGCAGGCGAGCTGCCGGTCGGGGACCTCGATGCCGTACCGCCGCATCGCGCGGTCCATCGCCCGCACGTGGTCGGAGCAGATCTGGTGGCCCAGGCCCCGGGAACCGCAGTGGATCATCACGCAGACCTGGCCGAGCGCGAGGCCGAAGGCGGCGGCGACCGGCTCGTCGTAGACCTCGGCGACCTCCTGGACCTCCAGGAAGTGGTTGCCGGAGCCGAGGCTGCCGACCTGCCCGAGGCCGCGTTCGCGGGCGCGTGCGCCGACCTGGCCGGTGTCCGCGTCGGCCACCGCGCCGTCGTCCTCGCAGCGGCGCAGGTCGCCGTCCTCGCCGTGGCCCTCCTCCACGGCGTAGCGGGACCCGCCCGCCAGCACGCGTTCCAGCAGGCGGTCGCTGCCCAGGTGCCAGACGGCTCCGGTGACCGCGCCGCGCGGCGTGTCCTGGCCCAGTCCGTCCATGATCGCGGGCAGGGCGGGGCCGATGGCCGTGCGGTCGCAGTCGGCGGCCAGCAGCCGTACGCCGCAGGAGATGTCGAAGCCCACCCCGCCCGGTGAGACCACGCCGCCGTCGGCGACGTCGGTCGCGGCCACCCCTCCGATGGGGAAGCCGTAGCCCCAGTGGACGTCGGGCATGGCGTACGAGGCTCCGACGATGCCCGGCAGCGCCGCCACGTTGACGACCTGCTCAAGGGCCTTCTCAGCGTGGCTCAGCAGGTCGCGCGAGGCGAACACGACGCCGGGCACCCGCATCCGCGCGCGCCGGGCGATGCGGAAACGGTAGGGATCCTCTTCCACGACTTCCATCACAGCCTCCCTGACAGCCTCCGGAGCCGGCCGCCGGCGAACACACCCCCCATGGGTCGCGTTGCCACCGCTGACGGCCTCAAACGGCGCCCCGGCCGGATCCCGGTTCCGGACGTAGCATGAGAAAACGAGCAGGAACGCACTCACCTGCGACGGTCCGGCCAGGGCGGTCCCGGTGCGGCCACGCCGGGGCACCGCGCCATTCCGGCGCTCCACCGAGGAGCAGCTCATGATCCATTCAGCCGATATCCGCGAGTGGCGCGACCGCGACGTCATCGACCCCAAGGGTCACAAGATCGGCGCGCTGGAGGCGGTCTACGTCGACACCGCCACCGACCAGCCCTCCATGGCGACGGTGCGCACCGGGCTGCCCACGCGGCAGCGACTGGTGTTCGTCCCCCTCGACGAGGCGGTCGTGGGGCCCGGTTACGTCCAGGTCGCCCAGTCCAAGGGACTGGTGAAGAAGGCTCCGTCCATCGGGACGGACGACGTCCTGCCCGTCGAGCAGGAAGGGGAGATCTTCCAGTACTACGACATGGCCTACCACCCGGGCGCCGGCGGCGAACGCAAGCTCGCCCGGCGCTGAGCGCACCACGTCGCACCGGGGAGGTGTTCCGACCATGGCGCTCTTTCTCTTCCTGCTCCTGGCGGCCGTCGTCCTCGGCCTCATCGGCGTGGTCGCCGACGGTCTGTTCTACCTGCTGATCATCGGCATCGTCGTGCTCGTGATCGATCTGGTCTTCGTCGGGGTCAGGTGGCGGCGTTCGCGCCGCGGGCCCCTGCGCTGACGCCGGCCGGCCGAGACGAGTGCCGCCCAAACCGGTGGGTAGCAGGCATCAGGTACGAAGAGTCCTCCGTGCGAAGAGGGAATCCGTCATGACGGACCAGAAAGCCGCCGCCCGCCCGATCGGGCCCGACAGCGACCTGGAACAGGTCTTCGAACTCGCCCAGCAGCTCCGTGTGGATTCCGTGCGGGCCAGCACCGCGGCCGGCTCGGGCCACCCCACCTCCAGTCTGTCCGCCGCCGACCTGATGGCCGTGCTGATGGCCCGTCACCTCAGGTACGACTGGCAGCAGCCGAAGAACCCGGCCAACGACCACCTGATCTTCTCCAAGGGGCACGCCTCTCCCCTGCTGTACGCGATGTTCCACGCCGCGGGCGCCGTCGACGAGCAGGAACTCATGACGACGTACCGCACGTTCGGAGCGCGCCTCCAGGGCCACCCCACGCCCGTCCTCCCCTGGGTGGACGTGGCGACCGGATCGCTGGGCCAGGGCATCGCCTACGGCGTGGGCATCGCCACGGCGGGACGCGACCTGGAGCACGAGCCGTACCGGGTGTGGGTGTTGTGCGGCGACAGCGAGATGGCCGAGGGCTCGGTCTGGGAGGCCCTCGACAAGGCCGGCCAGCGGAATCTGCCCAACTTCGTGGCGATCGTGGACGTCAACCGGCTCGGCCAGCGCGGCCCGACGGAACTGCAGTGGGACACCGAGGCGTACGCCCGCCGCGTCGAGGCCTTCGGCTGCCGTGCCCTGGTCGTCGACGGCCACGACCTCCAGTCCGTCGACCGGGCGCTGACCACCGCCGCCGACGGGCAGGGGCCCACCGTCATCGTGGCCAGGACGGTGAAGGGCCAGGGCGTCCCTGAGGTCGCCGACCACGAGGGCTGGCACGGCAAGCCGCTGCCGCCGGACCTCGCGGAGCACGCCATCGCGGAGCTCGGGGGCGTACGTCACCTCACCGTCCGCGGCCCGCGGCCGCCCGAGGCCGCGCCGCGCCCGCCGATGGCGGCCACGGCCCCCATGGACCTGCCGCACTTCCAGCTCGGGGACGAGGTCGCCACCCGGGTCGCCTTCGGCAAGGCGCTCGTCGCCGTCGGCGTCCGCCCCGACGTCGTGGTGCTGGACGCCGAGGTCGGCAACTCCACGCACGCGGAGGACTTCGGCAAGGCCTACCCCGACCGGTACTTCGAGACGTACATCGCCGAGCAGCAGATGATCGCCTCCGCCGTGGGCATGGCCGTGCGCGGCTACCGTCCGTACGCCGCGACGTTCGCGGCCTTCCTCACGCGGGCCCACGACTTCATCCGCATGGCGGCCATCTCGCAGATCTCGATGGCCCTGTCGGGCAGCCACTGCGGCGTGGAGATCGGTGCGGACGGGCCGTCGCAGATGGGCGTGGAGGACCTGGCGATGATGCGCGCGGTCCACGGCTCCACGGTGCTGTACCCCAGTGACGCCACGTCCGCGGCCGCGCTGACGGCAGCCCAGGCCGACCTCGACGGCATCTCGTACCTGCGCACCACGCGCGGGGCGTATCCCGTCCTGTACGGGCCGGACGAGTCCTTCCCCGTGGGCGGTTCCAAGACCCTGCGGCAGTCCGGCGACGACGAGGTCACCCTCGTCGGGGCCGGGGTCACGCTGCACGAGTGCCTGGCGGCGGCCGACGCGCTGGCCGGTGAGGGCATCACCGCCCGGGTGATCGACCTGTACTCGGTCAAGCCCGTGGACGCCGACGCCCTCGCACGCGCCGCCCGCGACACCGGTGCCCTCGTCGTCGCCGAGGACCACCACCCCGAGGGCGGCCTGGGCGAGGCCGTCCTGTCGGCCCTCGCCGCACGGCACCAGGGCCCGGCCTTCGCCCACCTGGCCGTCCGCGACCTGCCCGGCTCCGGCACGGCGGAGGAACTGATGGACGCCGCCGGCATCTCCCGCACGCACATCGCGGACGCGGCGAGGCGCCTGGCCTCGGGCTGACCCCGCCTCGTCCGGTACGAGAACGAGCACCGGCGGCCGCCGTCCCCCGTGACGGCGGCCGCCGCGGTGTCCGCGGGCCCGCGCCGAGCGCGCCGAGCCGGGCCGCCCGTCACCTGGACGGGCTAACCGGGCCGCCGGCCGGGGCGCCCCTCGGCTGTCCGCCGGGACCGGCCCCGGGCGCCGGGGCGCGCCCCGGCCCCGGGTCCCTCGCCGGGCGATCTTCCTCCGCGTCGCCCACGCTGGTGCCGGTGCCCGCCCACCCGGCGGCGCCGCCGCACGGCAGGGCGGCCCTCACGGCCGCCACGACACCCCCACAAGGGAGCAGGCATGACATTGACGACGGATGCGCTCATACCCGCGCTCGAGGATGTGCGGGAGGCACACGCCGCGGTGGTCGACCGGTTCCGGGCCGACATGGCCGTCACCCCGGTCGGTCCCCATCGGCAGACCCTGGAACGTCATGCCGCCCAGACCCAGCACCACATCGCCCGGATCGAAACCCACGTCCGGGACATGCGCCCGCGCCATCTGCTCCGGGACACCGGCGACATGGTCCGCACCGCGTCGGCGGGCGCGTTCCACACCGCGATGGCGCCCCTGCACATCGGCGCCCGCATGGTGCGCGGGATGCTGCCGGGAGGGGCGCACGCCGACGAGCACCAGTTGCTCAGGAACACCGAGGACGAGTACACCGCCACCGCGCGGGCACTCGCCGCCTGCCGCGCCGGCGAGAGCATCGCCACCCTCGCCCAGGACGACCGCGCCGCCGCGCTGCTGAGCACGCTGCGCCGGCAGGACGAACAACTGCTGCGCGAGCTGGAGTCCAGCGTCGAGGACCAGGCGCTGGCGCTGGCCACCACCGCGGCCGGCAACGGCCACCACCCCCACGGCGCGGCCGGCATCGCCGACGCCGCCGTCCGCACGCTGCGCGCCACCGCCCAGCGGCTGCAGGCCGTCTGGACGGGCGGCGGGC
This sequence comes from Actinacidiphila glaucinigra, assembly GCF_900188405.1. GTDB lineage: Bacteria > Actinomycetota > Actinomycetes > Streptomycetales > Streptomycetaceae > Actinacidiphila > Actinacidiphila glaucinigra. The sequence goes on from NZ_FZOF01000017.1 coordinate 150,590, forward strand.
GCCCGACCGCCCGTCCCGCCGGAGACGCCGGGCGCCCGGCCGGGAAGGCCCCGAGGGCCCAGGCACCGATGGCCCGCACCGTGGACCTGCCGCTGGCCGACTACGACCGGCTGCCCGTCGCCGAGATCATCCAGCGGCTGCGCCTGTTCTCGCAGGCGGACCTCTCGATGATCGAGGACTACGAACGGGAGCACGGCGACCGGGTCGGCATCCTGAACGCCATCGAGAACCTGCGCGGCAACCAGCCCTGGCCCGGCTACGACACCATGAGCCCGGATCAGATCACCGCGCGGCTGCGCGGAGCCGAACCGCTGCTGGCCCGGCAGGCCATGGACTACGAGCGGCAGCACCGCGGACGTCCCGACGTCATCAGCGCCGCCAAGCAGCGCACCCGCGCCGCCGTCTGAGCCGCCGCCGCACGAGGTCCCCGCCGTGGCGAAACGGCGGGGACCCTCGCATGGGCCCGAAGGCGGTTCAGGCGGGGCCGTTTGGCACCGTCCCGTCCGGGCAGGCGCGGGCCACGAGGCGAAAGACGCCGCATCCCGAAGCGGATGCCGACCCGAAAGGTGGGCACATGTCGACGGTTGAGGAGTCTGTCGAGGTCGCGGTGCCGGTCACGACGGCGTACAACCAGTGGACGCAGTTCGAGGAGTTCCCCCACTTCATGGAGGGGGTGGAACGCATAGAGCAGCGCACGCCGACCCTGACGCACTGGGTCACCGAGGTCGACGGCGTTACGCGCGAGTTCGACGCCGAGATCAGCGAGCAGATCCCCGACGAGAGGGTCGCCTGGACCACGGTCGGCGGCGACGTCCACCAGGCGGGGGTGGTCACCTTCCACCGCCTGGACGACCGGCACACCAAGGTGATGCTGCAACTCGTGCACGAGCCGCACGGCGTGGCCGAGACGGTGGCCGACAAGCTGGGCGTCGTCAGGCGCCAGGCCAAGGGCGACCTCAAGCGCTTCAAGGCGTACATCGAGGCCCGCGGCATGGAGAGCGGCTCCTGGCGCGGCGCGGTCTGACCTCCCCCGCCCGCAGCGAGCCCCAGGCGCGGGTCCCGGACACCCTTCGGTGTCCGGGGCCGCGCCGTCCGTTCGCGCCGCCATGGGCGACGGCAGGCGGGGTAGGCGTACTTCTGCCGTCACGGAGCAGAAGGGAGCACTCCGATGGCCGACGCATCATTGAGGGCCGTCGGCTGGGCGCGGTCGTTCCCCGTGTCCGGCGGGGTCAGGGCCGGCCGCCGGTGGACGCGGGACCATCTCGCCGCCCTGGACTGGACGAAGGACGCGCCCGGCACGGTGGACGACATCCTGCTGGCCGTATCGGAGCTCATCACGAACGCACACGTCCACGCCCACAGCGACGCCGAGGTCGTCCTCACCTGGGACAGCCGGTGCCTGCACGTCAGCGTCCACGATGACGACGACACGGTGCCCACCCCGCGCGACGCCGACGAGAACGCCACCGGCGGGCGCGGCCTGGCGCTCGTGGACGGCCTCGCCGACCACTGGCAGACGCACGCCCAGCACCACGGCAAGACGATAACGGCGTGCTTCACGCCGCCCGGCCCGAAGCCGCCCGGTCCGCAGCCGGCCGGTCCGGATGAGGAGCCGATGCGCTGAAGACGCGTCACCGGCGTTCCGGCCTCCGGCCGGCCGCGGCCGCCGGTCAGGGGCGGAACACGTTCGGGTCGTGAGTGAGGGGGGCGTTGTGCACGGACGCCGAGTTGTACGTCCAACGGTCGTCGCTGGCCTGCCGGCGGCGGGCCTGCTCGATCAGCAGGCCGTCGGCGTTCTCCGTGCGGCGGTTGCTGCGGCGCAGGAGCTTGACGACCAGATACGCCACGAAGGACACGAGCACGAACAGAAGAATCCCGAGTTCGACCACAGCAGCTCTCCCCCATGTGTCAACAGCTACATGACCTGCATCGTAACCGCGGGAGGGTGTCCTGTCCCTCCCTCTTGAGCCTCATTTGAGCTTGTGGGAAACCCGGTTGGCGTCAGACGGGCGCGCTGCCAGGGTCGCGGGTCATGGGAGACGCGAGGACGGTGCGCGCGGTCAACGCGCTGACCTCGGGGTGGGCGGGTCGGGCGCTGCGGCGGAGCGAGGAGACCGTGTTCTCCGCCGCGGGGGTGTGGCCGCTGCTGGCCCTGCTGGCGGCCGGTGCGGACGGTGCGGCCCGGGACGAGCTCGAGCGGGCGACGGGGGTAGGGGCCGGTGAGGCCGCCGGGGCCGCGGGGCGGCTGCTGGCGCGACTCGACGCGCTGCCCGGCGTGGCCTCCGCCATCGGGCTGTGGAGCAGGGCCACGGTGCCGCTGGAGCCCGGATGGGCCGGCGCGCTGCCTCCGGCCTCGCACGGCGTCTTGAGCGGTGACGTCGCCGCCGACCGCGCGGCGCTGGACGCCTGGGCCGACAAACGCTCCGGCGGTCTGGTCCCCCGACTCCCGATCCCCTTCGGCGAGGGGACGGAACTCGTGCTGGCCGGTGCGCTGACGGTCAGGACGGACTGGCTCCGGCCGTTCGACGAGCACGGCGGCGTACTGTACCGGACCACCGCCTTGCTGGACCGCGTCGAGGTGGTGGAGGCTCCGTGCGGCCGGGTGACGGTGCTGAAGGTGCTGGGCACCGGCGGGATCGACGTCCATCTGCTGCGCGGCGAGACGGGCGTGCCCGGGGGCGAGGTGCTCACGGCGGGCGTGGGCGCGCTGCGGCGTGCGTACCCGGCCGTCCCCGGGGACCGGCTGCCGTACGGGGAGCCCGGGCCCGGGGTCACGGTGTCGCGCGTGCACGGCTGGGACCGCCGGCCGTATCTGTCGGTGACCACGGTGCCGTTCGAGGTGACGGCACACCACGATCTGCTCGACCACGCCGGGCTGTTCGGGCTCGCTGCGGCCACGGACGACTCCCGCGGCCACTTCCCCGGCATCAGCCGTAGGCCGCTGGCGGTCGGCGCCGCCGGGCAGACCGTGACAGCCGCCTTCAGCGCGCTGGGCTACCGCTCCGCCGCCGTCACGGCGATCAGCGGTATCGCGGGGGGCGTGGCGCCGTCCACGGCGAAGCAGGTGGACGCCGAATTCACCGGGTCGATCGGCTTCCTGACGGTGCACCGGACCTCCCGGCTGGTGCTCAACGCCGGATGGGTGAACGCCCGGCTCCCAGAAGAGGACTGGGACGGATGGGACGAGTCCGGCGACGACGCGGGCGGCGCGGCGTGACGCGAGGCCGCCCCGCGCCGCCCTCACGACCCCTGCCATGATCGAGACATGACATACGCTCGCCGCCGCTTCGCCGGCACGCTGGGGCTGGTCCTGCTCGCGGTCACCGTCGCAGGGTGCGCCGATCCGACCGCCACCCCCGAAACCGTGGGCCGGGACCGCCCGCCGAAGGGCTTCTGCCCGCCGCCGGAGGCTCCGCAGGCGGAACCCTCGCCGTGCATCACCTTCGACTGGAATCAGCGGGTCGCGGAGAACCACGCCTTCCGCAGTCCCATGCCGATCACCGAGGAGCAGCGGCGGCAGGCGTTGCCGAAGGCCGAAGCTCTGGCGGCGGTCCTGAAGAAGCTGGCGGCCTCGGGGACCTCGCAGGACGCCCTGCGCGCGGCGGCGGCGCGGGCCCTTTCGCTGACGCCCGATCAGGTCGATCTGCGGGGCGCCCGTTTCGACCCCCTGCGCGACGTGCTGGTCGGCGGTGGCGAGGGGCGGGTCTGCGTCAACGGCTCCGTGGACGGCACGGGGAAGGCGGACGCCGAGGTGGTCGGGCGCACCGCGGACGGGGCGTGCCTGCCGGGGCTGGGCGGGCACTGAGCCCGCCCGCCCGTCCCGGTCAGGCGGTCGCCTCGTCCAGCAGTTCCAGGACGTGCCGGTAGGGGCGGCCGGTGGCGCGGGTCATGCCCATCTCGCAGGTGCGGTTGCACGAGGCGTACGCGTCGAACGCGCCGGCGGCGATCTCCGCCGCCTGGGCGGCCGTCGCGGACTGCGTGACCTCGGGGTGGAGCAGGCCCCGGTCCCCGGCGAAGGCGCAGCAGCCCCAGTTGTCGGGGACGGTGACCTTGTCGCTGACCGCGGCCGCGACGTGGCGCAGGGCGGCGTCGATGCCCAGGTGGACGGTGGAGCAGGTGGGGTGCAGGGCCATGGTGCGCATGCGGCGCGCGGCGGGCAGGGCGGGGAGCAGGTGCTCGGCGGTGAAGGCGACGCTGTCGACGAACCGCAGGGCCGAGTAGCGGGCGCGCTCGGACTCCGCGAGGGTGTCGGCCAGTTGCTCGAGGCCGTGGGTGCAGGAGGAGGCGTCGCACACGACCGGCAGCCGCCCGCCGTCGCTGGCCTCCCACAGTGCCTCTAGGGTCCGGCCGGCCATGGTGCGGTGCCCGTCGGTGTAGCCCTTGGACTGCCATGGCGTGCCGCAGCACAGGCCGGTCAGGCCGTCGGGGACCGTGACCTGGACGCCGGCGCGTTCGCACAGCCGCAGGAAGGCGGCGGCCGCGCCGCCGGAGTCCCCTTCGGGGGCGAAGACGCTGCCGATGCAGGCGGCGAAGAACACCGCCCGCGCTCCTTCGGGGTGCCGGGGCGCTGGACGGGCGGGGCCGCCGCGCGGGATGTCGCCGGACCAGGTGGGCACCAGTTCCGTCGCTCCCAGCTTGCGGATCGCGCCGGTGGCGCCGCGCAGGACCGGGGCGGGCAGGACGTGGGCGGTGTTGAGGGCGGCGCGCACTCCGGTGACGGCGCTCCCCCAGTGCCGGGCGGTGGTGTTGCCGAGGCGCTGGGCGGTGGGGCTGTGGCGCTCCGCGCGCAGGCGCTTCATGACGGCGCCGGTGTCGATCGTGACGGGGCAGGCGGTGACGCAGAGGCTGTCGGCCGCGCAGCTGTCGACGGCCGCGTAGGCGTAGTCCGCCTCCAGGGCGCGGCGGCGTTCCTCGTCGCCGGCGGCGGTGGCGAGCGCGATCTCGCGCTGCAGGGCGATGCGTTGCCGGGGTGTGGTGGTGACGTCGGCGGTGGGGCAGACCGGTTCGCAGTAGCCGCACTCCACGCATGCGTCGACGGCCGGGTCGACCGGGGGGACGCTCTTGAGGTCGCGCAGGTGCGCGGCCGGGTCGTCGGTGAGCAGGACGCCGGGGTTGAGGATGTCGTGGGGGTCGCAGAGCCGCTTGAGCTCGCGCATCACGTCGTACAGTTCGTCGCCGTACTGGCGGTGGACGAAGGGGGCCATGGCACGCCCGGTGCCGTGCTCGGCCTTCAGCGTGCCGCCGGCGTCAAGGACGAGGTCGACCATGGCGTCGGTGAAGCGGGCGTAGCGCTCGGTCTCGGCGCGGGTGTCGAAGTCCTGGGTGAGCATGAAGTGCAGGTTGCCGTCGCGGGCGTGGCCGAAGATGACCGCGTCCTGGTAGCCGTACCGGTCGAAGAGACCGATCAGGCCCTCGCAGGTGCCGGTCAGCCGCTCCATGGGCACCGCGATGTCCTCCAGGAGCGCGGTCGTCCCGGCCGGGCGTGCTCCGGCGACGGCCGTGTACAGGCCCTTGCGCAGGTGCCAGAGCCGGCCGCGGACCGCGGCGTCGCGGGTGAGCGCGGCCCCGGTGACGGCGGGCAGCCGGTCCAGGACGGGCCGGGCGGCGGCCACGGTGGCGTCGAGCGTTTCGGCGCTGTCCTCGGCGAACTCCACCAGCAGGGCGGCGTGGTGTTCCACGCGCAGCCCGCGCAGTTCGTCGACGGGGTCGGCGGCCTGCTGTGCGACGCGCAGGGAGGCGGCGTCGAGGAGTTCGGCGGTGCGGGCGCCGGCGGCCAGCAGGGCGGGCAGGGCGTCGGTCGCCTCGGCGAGGCCCGGCAGGATCAGCAGGCCGGTGGCGGTGTGCGGCAGCAGGGGGACGGTACGGAAGACGGCCTCGCCGACGAAGCCGAGGGTGCCCTCGCTGCCGATCATCAGGTGGGCGAGGATGTCGGCGGGGTCGGTGTGGTCGAGGAACGAGTTGAGCCCGTAGCCCATGGTGTTCTTCATCGCGAACAGCCGCTCGATGGTGGCGCGTGAGGCGGCCGAGCCGCGGACCCGGTCGCGCAGCCGGAGCAGCCCGGTGTGCAGGTCGGGCTCGTGGGCGCGCAGGGCGGCGTCCGCGTCGGGTGCGGCGGTGTCGACGACGGTGCCCGAGGGCAGCACGAACTGCAGCGACTCCATGGTGCGGTAGGCGTTGTCCTGGGTGCCGCAGTTCATGCCGCTGGAGTTGTTGGCGACGAGCCCGCCGATGGTGCAGGCGCTCTCGCTCGCCGGGTCGGGACCGAGCCGGCGCCCGTGGCGGGCCAGCCGCGCGTTGGCCTGGCGCACCGTGAGTCCCGGTTGCAGCCGGATGCGCAGGCCGTCGTCGAGGACCTCGGCGGAGCGCCAGTGCGTACGGACGTCCACCAGGACGCCGTCGCCGCCGGCCTGCCCCGCCAGGCTCGTACCGCCGGAGCGCAGCGTCAGCGGCACCCCGGCCCGGCGCGCGCCGGCCATGAGCGCGCCGACCTCGGCGGCGGAGGCGGCGCGCACCACGGCCTGCGGTGTGAAGAGGTACGGCGAGGCGTCGTGGGCCGCAGCGACCCTGCGGGGCACGTCGGTGGAGACCCGGGAGGGGTCGGCCACGCAGTCGGCCAGCCACGCGGCCGGGCCGGGGTCGGCGGTGCGGGACGTGGGGGCGGGGGTGGCGGCGGAGGTGCTCATGGTTCCTCGGGTACGACGGTGCGACGGTACGACGCGGGGGCCTGCGGCGCTCAGTGGGCGGGGTCGGTGATCCGCAGCAGGCGGGGCGGCTGTGCGGCGGGTTCGGGCAGGCGCAGCGGGGCCAGGCCGGGGGTGATGCTGCCCAGCAGCGTGGCGCGGCGGGCGCCGGTGCCCGAGGTGAGGGTGCCGGGCAGGCCGTTGACGGTGAGGAAGCCGAGCACGGCGAAGGCGAGTGCCTCCTTGGCGTCGGAGGGCAGGCCGAGGTCGTCGCTGGGCCGCAGCGTCACGCCGGGCAGTTCCTCGCCGATCATGCGCATCAGCACGGGGTTGTGGGCGCCTCCGCCGGACACGACCAGGCTGGTGACCGCGTGCGCCCGGCAGGCGTCGGCGACGGTGACGGCGGTGAGCCTGGTCAGGGTGGCCAGGACGTCGTCGGTGCCGGGTGCCGGCACGGCGGCCAGGGCCCGCTGCAGGTACGGCAGGTGGAAGAGTTCCTTGCCGGTGCTCTTCGGCGCGGGCCTGCGGTAGTAGGGGTCGTCGAGGAGGACCTCGAGCAGGTCGGGGTCGGTGCGTCCGGCGGCCGCGCGGCGGCCGTCCTCGTCGTAGGCCGCGGCGCCGCCGGTGAAGTGGCGTACGGCCGCGTCCAGCAGGGCGTTGGCGGGGCCGGTGTCGAAGGCCAGGGGCTCCGCGCCGGGGGCGACGACGGTGATGTTGGCGATGCCGCCGAGGTTGAGCGCGGCGGGCACTCCGGGGAGCCCGCGCAGCAGCAGGGTGTCGGTCATGCCGACCAGCGGGGCGCCCTGGCCGCCCGCGGCCACGTCCCTGCTGCGCAGGTCGGAGACGACCGGCAGCCCGGTGGCCTCGGCGATCCAGGCCGGCTGGCCCAGTTGCAGGGTGCCGCGGACGGTTCCGTCCTCGACCCAGTGGTGCATCGTCTGGCCGTGGGACACGACCAGGTCGGCGGCGCCCCCGCACAGCTCGTCGAGCGCGCGTGCCGCGGCCCCCGCGAAGGCCTGGCCGACGCCGGTGTCCAGGGCGCAGACGTCCTGGGTGGTCGTCGTCGAGGGCGGCAGCGTGGCGGTGATGAGGTCCCGCAGTCCGTCGGCGTAGGGCACGGACAGATGGCCGAGCGGCCGCATGAGCAGGGTCTCGCCGTCCAGGGTGAGGTCGGCGGCGGCCGCCTCGATGGCGTCGTACGAGGTGCCCGACATCAGGCCGATCACGCGCATTGCTTCTCCCAACTCTTGTGTGCGGGGCGGTCATGTGGTGCCCCGGGGTGGGGGCCGCCCGTCGGCGGCCCCCACCCCGGGAGTCCTCATTCGGCGCCCGCGCCCGCCGCGACGCGACCCGGGCCGGAGCCGGACTCCGGGCCGCCGTCGGTCAGCTCGACCTCGTGCACCTCGCGGACCTCGGGGGCCGGGTGGAACAGGCTCATCACACCGCCGATCACCAGGGTGATCACCACGCCGATCGGCACCAGCCACTGGGCGGCGATGGCGGTCGGCACCGTCGCGCCCGCCACGGTGACGTCGATCTTCACCGAGCGCACGATGTAGGTCATCACGCCGACCGTGACCAGGAACGCGACGACCGCGTCGACCTCGTTGGCGCGCCTGACGATCCGGCCGAGCAGGAAGGCGCCGAGCAGCGCGCCGTAGGTGTAGCCCGCGATGGTCAGGCCGGTCAGGTAGACGTTGCCGGTGCTGGTGCTGAAAGCGCAGGCGAAGACCGCCATGAGCACGGCCCACACCAGTGTCATCACCCGGGCGAGCTTGAGCAGCGACTCCTCCGAGGGGGTGCTGCGGAAGAAGCTGTGGATGATGTCGGCGACGGTCGAGTTGGACATGGAGTTGAGCGCGGAGGACAGGGAGCCCATCGCGGCGCCGAGGATGCCGGCCACGAGCAGGCCGGAGATCACCACGGGCAGCCCGTGCAGGATGAAGTTCGGGTAGAGGTTGTCGGAGCTGTGCAGGCCCAGCTCGGAGAAGCTCTTGCCCTTGTTGTACGACCACAGCAGCGCGCCGACGAGCGAGAAGGCGGCGAACTGGAGGGTGACGAAGACGCCGGAGGCGATCATGGCCTTCTGGCCGTCGCGCAGCGTGCGGGTGGCCAGGACGCGCTGGACGATCAGCTGGTCGGAACCGTGGCTGGCCATCGCGAAGATGGCGCCGCCGATGATCGCGGTCGGCAGGGCGAACGGGCTGGTGAGGACGTGCGCGAGGTCGAAGTTGGTGTCGAACAGCTTGAAGTGGCCCGAGTGCAGGGCGTCGGAGAAGCCGCTGCCGCCGACGTGGCCGGAGAGCACGGCGATGGCGAGGATGGCGCCGCCGAGGTAGAGGCCCATCTGGATGGCGTCGGTCCAGATGACCGCCTTGATGCCGCCGAGGTAGGTGTAGACGACGGTGATCACCGTGAGGACGATGATGATCAGGCGGTAGCCCGCGTGCACGCCGAACTCGTCGAGCAGCAGCTTGATCGGGATCGCGGAGGCGAACAGGCGGACGCCCTCGGCGAGGAGGCGGGTGAAGACGAAGGTCACCGAGGCGAGTCCTTGCAGCTTCAACCCGAATCTGTTGCCCAGGTACTGGTAGGCGCTGACGAACCCGCCGCGCTTGTACAGGGGGATCAGCACGGTGGCGACGACCACGCGGCCGATGACGTAGCCGAGGGCGAGTTCGACGTTGCCGAAGCCCTGCCCGCTGTAGGCACCGCCGGGCACGCTGATGACGGTCAGCACGCTGGTCTCGGTGGCCACCACGGAGAAGGAGACGGTCCACCAGGGCATGTGCCCTTCGCCGACGAAGTAGTCCTTCGCCGTCTTCTGCCGTCCGGCCAGTCGCAGTCCGATCCACGCGATGGCGATCAGATAGACGACGATCACGACGAGGTCGAGTTGACGCACGCTCGCTCCTAAGCAACAGCCGGCGGGATCACCGGCGTGGTGGGGACAGTGGGTGACGTCGTCCGGCGGACTCGGACGACGTGGGGTTCGTGCGGCACGGTGGCGTCCCGTGCCAGCAGGCGAGCGCCGTCCAGCGGGTCCCCGAGCGGGGGCCGCGGGTCCAGCGGTCGCGGGGAGGCCTCGAGCGCCGCGCGCAGCGGCGCCATGAGCGGTTCGCCGAGGCCGGTCAGCCCGCCGGTGACGGTGACGGGCAGGATCTCGCCGCCGATCCGGGCCGCGGCGGCGAGCACGGCCTCACCGAGTGCGGTGGCGGCGTCCCGGACGATCACGCCGGCGACGGGGTCGCCGGATGCGGCGGCGTGGGCGACGTCCGGGGCGAAGGAGGCCGCGGTACGGGCGGGGTTGCCGCCGGCGGCCAGCGCGGCGGGCAGCGTGTCCGGGTCGCCGAAGCGCCGGGTGGCCGCGGCCAGCAGCGCCGTGTACGGTCCGCGGGCGTCGTGGGCGCGGAGCGCCGCCCGCAGGCCGGTGACGCCGATCCACGCGCCGCTGCCCTCGTCGCCGAGCCACGGGCCCCAGCCGTCGACGCGGGCGTACGAGCCGTCCTCGCCGATGCCGATGGCGACCGAGCCGGTGCCGATGGCCAGCACCACGCCCGTACGCCCGCCGAGGGCGCCCGCGTGTGCGGTGACGGCGTCGCTGGTGACGGCGACCTCGTCCGCGGGCAGGTCCTGCAGCAGCAGCTCGGCGAGGGCGCGGGCGGCCTCGGGGGCCGCGGCCGCTCCGGCGGCGCCCACGCAGACGGCGGCGAGCCGGCCGGGAGTGTGCCGCTCGATCAGCGGCAGGACGGCGGCGAGCACCGCGCCATGCGCGGCCTCGACACCCCCCTCGGCTGCGAGTCCGGGTGCCCCCGGAACCTCGTGGACGGGGCCGGCGGTGCCGTCCGTGCTGATGAGCACGGCACGGCAGCCCGTCTTCCCCAGGTCCACAGCCACTGCTGCTGTCATGCGGCACGCCCTCGTGTCGTACGGGATCCGGCACGGCGGGTGGTCACGGTCGGCGGTGACCGGTGCGGATCGCGGTGCAGCGAGTATCGGAAGGCAGACCTCCGTATGTCAATAAGTAACTTCACGAAATGCATCACGTAAATTTTTGACGCAGCCGACGGGGCGTGGTTACGCTGACGCCACCCACTCAGGAGGGAACCCATCCATGGCCTCCCAGGACCCGACCCGCACCTCCGCGCAGCCGGCACAGGAGACCGCCTCCGGCGGCGACACCCTGGCCCGCATCCGCGCGGCCCTGCCCGGCCTGGCGCCCTCCGAGCGGCGGGTGGCCGAAGCCGTCCTGGCCGATCCCGCACAGGCCGCCGAGCTGTCCATCAGCGCCCTCGCCGAACGGGCCACCACCTCGGTCGCCACGGTCATGCGCTTCTGCCGGACGATGAAGCTGGGCAACTACCCGCAGCTGCGGCTCGCGCTGGCCGCGGCCGCGGCCCGCGAGCACGCGCTCGGCGGCGAGCGCCCGACACCGGGCACCGACATCAGCGCCACCGACACCCTCGAGCAGATCGTCCAGAAGATCGTCTACAACGAGGTCCGCGCTCTGGAGGACTCCGGGGCCGGACTGGACATCGAGGCGCTCGGCCGGGCCGTGGACGCCGTTGCGGGAGCCCGGCGCGTGGACATCTTCGGCGTCGGCGCCAGCGCCTTCGTCGGGCAGGACCTGCACCAGAAGCTGCACCGCATCGGCCACATGGCGTTCATCTGGACCGACCGCCACGCGGCCCTGACCGCCGCCGCCCTCCTCGGCCCCGGCGACGTGGCACTGGCCGTCTCCCACTCCGGGGAGACCGAGGACACCGTCGAACCCCTCCAGGCGGCCGCCGAACGCGGCGCCACCACCATCGCCCTCACCAACGTCCCGGGCTCGACCCTCGCCGACAGCGCCGACCTGGTGCTCGCGACCTGCGCCCGGGAGACCCCCTTCCGGTCCGGCGCCACCGTCAGCCGGATCGCCCAGCTCGCCGTGATCGACTGCCTGTTCGTCGGCGTCGCCCAGCGCTCCTACGACGCCACGACCGCGGCACTGCAGAAGACCTACGGAGCCGTGCAGCGCCGCAGGCGCCCGCAGCCCCAGCGCCGCACCCCGGCCGACGACTGACGGCCGGCCCCGCACCACACCCCAGCACCACCGAAAGGACGACCGCGCCGTGGACCTCAGCACACTCGGCACCGAGACCCGCAACGAGCGGACCGCCGAACTGGACCGCATGCCGGTCTCCGAGCTCCTCACCGTGATGAACGCCGAGGACCAGACCGTCGCCCTCACCGTCCGCGAGGCGCTCCCCGACATCGGCACCGCCGTCGAGGCCATCACCGAGTCCCTGCGCCGCGGCGGCCGCCTCATCTACCTCGGCGCCGGCACCAGCGGCCGGATAGGCCTGCTCGACGCCGTCGAGTGCCCGCCGACCTTCGGCACCGCGCCCGAGCAGGTCGTCGGCCTGCTCTCCGGTGGCCCCGGCGCCTTCATCGTGGCCGTCGAGGGCGCCGAGGACGAGCCCGCCCGGGCGATCGCCGACCTCGACGAGATCGGCGTCAACGAACGGGACACCGTCGTCGGCCTCGCCGCCAGCGGCCGTACCCCCTACGTCATCGGCGGCCTCCAGCACGCCGCGACGCGGGGCGCCGTCACCGTCTCCGTGGCCTGCAACCGCGACGCCCTCGTCAGCCGCTACGCCGACATCCCGATCGAGGTGCCCACCGGCCCGGAGATCCTCACCGGCTCCACCCGGCTCAAGGGCGGCACCGCCGAGAAGATGGTCTGCAACATGCTCTCCACGGCGTCGATGGTCCGCGTCGGCAAGGTCTACGGAAACCTCATGGTCGACGTGCGCGCCACCAACAACAAGCTGGTGGACCGCGCACAGCGCATGGTCGTCCAGGCCACCGGGGCCGACCCCGACACCGCCGCCGAGGCCCTGACCGCCGCCGGCGGCCACGCCAAGACGGCCATCGTGATGCTGCTCACCGGCGCCACCGCCGAGGAGGCCGCCCGGCGCATCGAGCAGGCCCACGGCGACACCCGCACGGCCGCCGGCCAGGCCTGACACCGCCGTACCGCCGGGCCGGGGCGGCCCGGCGGTACGCGTCCACTCACGCCACGGGCGCCACATCCGGAACGCCGACGTCCGTGTAGGCCCCGGTGATCGGGGGAATCTGCCGCACATCGCGGCAGTTTCCCCCTGGGGAGGCGAGCCTCCCCACACACGGCCAAGGACGAGACGATCCCGACATGCACGCAGCGGAATCGGGGGGCACACACGGCGGAGCGGCCGCGCACCAGGGCGCGGTCATCTCCGTCGACCCCGACGGCCGCGTCGACGGCTGGAGCGCCGGAGCCGAGAGCATCCTCGGCTACCGCCGGGACGAGGTGATCGGCCGCCCCGCGCTGGACCTCGTCGACTCCGACGCCCGCCGGGCCCTGGCGTCGGGCCTGACCGACCGCCGCTGGGCGGACCGCGCCGTGTTCCGGGACAAGGCGGGCCGCCCGGTGGAGGCCGACGTGCTGATCCGGCCGGCGTCCGCGGACGGAAGGTCCACCGTGTGGTTCGTCAGCGGGCCGCGCAGTCCCGCGGCGGGCGAGGACAGCGGCGACGCCGGCGACCGGACCGAAGCCGACGGCATGGTGGAGCGGGCCTGGTCGCAGTCGTCCGCCGCCATCGTCGTGTGGTCCCCGGGCCTTCGCCTCCTGTGGGCCAACGAACGCACGGTCCGGCTGTTCGGCGCCGACGTCGACCGGATGCGGGGGCGGCTGCTCACGGAGATCCTCACCCCCGACAGCCAGCACTACGCCGTCGAGGAGGCGCTCCGCCGCGCCCGCGACACCGGCACGACGCAGTACGTCGTCACCCACGAGCAGGTGCCCGGCGAGAAGCGGCCCCACGAATGGGCGATCCACATCGACCCGCTCCGGGACGAGGACGGCACCCTGGTGGGGCTCTGCTCCATGGCGCGCGACAACTCCGCGGAATTCTGGGCACGCCGGCGCCTGGTCCTCCTCAACGACGCCCGCCGCAGCATCGGGCTCTCCCTCGACGTGGGCAGGACGGCCCAGGAACTCACCGACCTCGCGGTGCCCGACCTCGCCGACGTCGCCATGGTGCATCTGCTGCCGCAGGCACTCGGAAGCGGCGGTACGGCCTCCCGCGACCCGGTGGAGGTCCGGCTCGCGGCCGCGAGCGGGCGCGAGTGGCCCCTCCCCCGGCCGGACCGCCTCCCCGACGACCCGGGCACGCCCCCCTGGCACGTCGTGGACCGGCGGTCCCTGCCCGGCCGCGCGCTGTCCGAGCGGCGGGCCGTACGGGTCGACCTGCCGCACGAGGCCGCGATCTGGGCCGAGCGCGAGGGCGGCTTCGACCGGGACGCGCGCGGCGGAGCCGTCTGCGCCCCCCTGACCGCCCGCGGCAGCACCCTGGGCGTGGTGACGTTCCTGCGCCGCGGGGCGGCGTTCGACTCCGACGATCTGCTGCTCGCCGACGAACTGGCCGCCACCACCGCCATCTCGATCGACAACGCCCGCACCTACCAGCGCGAGCACAGCACCGCCCTGACCCTGCAGCAGAGCCTGCTGCCCAGGGAACCGCCCGCCCAGAACGCGGTCGACGCCGCGTACGGCTACCGGCCCGCCGACCTCGCCGCGGGCGTGGGCGGCGACTGGTTCGACGTGATCCCGCTGTCCGGCGCGCGCGTCGCCCTGGTCATGGGAGACGTCGTGGGACACGGGGTGCGGGCGGCCGCGACGATGGGCCGCCTGCGCTCGGTCGTACGCACCCTCGCCGACGTCGACCTCCCCCCGGAGGAGCTGCTCACCGGCCTCGACGACATCGTGAACCGGCTGGACCGGGAGACCCAGGCCAACGCCCCCGATCCGGAGGTCGGGGCGTCCGTCCTCTACGCGGTGTACGACCCCGTCTCGCGCCGGTGCCGGATGGCCCGGGCCGCCCACGTCGAACCCCTGCTGGTGCTGCCCGACGGCACCAGCCACCTGGTGGAACTCCCCGACGGACCGCCCCTGGGGCTGGGCGGGCTCCCCTTCGAGTCGGTCGAGCTGACCCTGCCCGACGGCTGCCTCCTGGTCCTGTTCACCGACGGGCTGGTGAAATCCCGGCAACAGGACCTCGACGAGGGGATCGCCAGGCTCCAGGCGTCCCTGGCCACGGCCTCGTCCTCGATCACGGCGGTCTGCGAGGACATCATGGACGCCCTGCTGCCCGAGGGCGGCAGTGACGACGCCGCACTGCTCGTCGCACGGCCCCGCGCGCTGGCCGCGGCCGACGTCGCCCACTGGGACGTACCGGCCGATCCCGCCGCCGTCGCGGCGGTGCGCGAGGAGGCGAGCGCGCAGCTCGCGGCCTGGGGACTGGAGGACCGGGCATTCGCCACCGAGGTCATCGTCAGCGAACTCGTCACCAACGCCCTGCGGCACGGACGCGCCCCCATCCGTCTGCGGCTCATCAGGGACCGTTCCCTGATCTGCGAGGTCACCGACGGGAGCAACGCGGCCCCCCACCTGCGCCGGGCGCGCACCTACGACGAGGGCGGGCGCGGGCTCTTCCTGGTGGCGCAGCTCTCCTCCCGCTGGGGCAGCCGGCCGACGGAATGCGGGAAGACCATCTGGGCGGAGCAGCAACTGGACCAGGCCGGCTGAGCCCTGCCGCCGCCCTTCGGAACTCCGGACGGGCCGCGGCGCCGCACCGCCGATAGAGTGAAGATCACGGGGGCCGGGCGACCACGGGAAGGCGGCGACGGCCATGGCCGGACGGTTCGGCTACCGGCGGATCTACGAGGACGCCTTGGCGCAGGAGGGCAAGCGCGTGCTCGTCGACCGGCTGTGGCCGCGGGGCGTGAGCAAGGAGCGGGCCCACCTGGACGAGTGGCTCCGCGACGTGGCGCCGTCCTCCGACCTGCGCCAGTGGTACCACCACGACACGGAGCGCTTCCCCGAGTTCCGCGACCGGTACATCGCCGAACTGGAGGACTCCGATCACCGGCCCGCCGTCGAGCACCTGCGCGACCTCGCCGCCCACGACAGGGTCACCCTGCTGACCGCCACCAAGGACGTCGACCACAGTGAGGCGGCCGTGCTCGCCGCCTGGCTGGACTCCGCGGGGGCCGCGGGCAGGTAGTGACTCGGCCTCGCGTCGACCCGGTGGTCCGCCCGGACGTGGCGTTCGGGGAAGCGGGCCGGTGACGGGTGACGGGCACCGTTCGCAGGCCGCTCTTCCTCGTGTCCCCGCCCGCGCGCCACATCGGGGCGCCAAGCTGCTGCCCGACCGCGTCCCGGACGCAGAACAGCGCGCTAGCGTGGACGCATGCGCCACGTAGTGACCGATGCCGACACCGCCACGACGGCGGGCAGCGGCGACGTACCCGTGCTGTCCACACCCCAGCTCATCGCCTGGATGGAGGCGGAGACGGTGCACGCCGCGGCACCCTTCACCGCGGTCGGCCAGACAACCGTCGGGACGGCGCTGCGCGTCGAGCACGTCCGCGCCACGCCGGTCGGCGGCAAGGTCGACGTCTCCGCGGACCCGCCGCCCTCCCCCACCGGGCGCCGCCTCACCTTCCGGGTCCGGGCCGTGGACGACACGGGCCGGCTCGTCGCGACCGGCGAGATCGACCGTGCCGTCGTCGACCGTGAGCGTTTCCTGGCGGCCGCACTCGATCCGGAGCACCCCGACGAGGCTTCCTGACGGGGGCCCGACGCCGGTGGGCGCGTGGGGGTCAGTGCTTGAAGACGTCCTTGGTCCTCTCCTTCGCGCCCCGCATCTTGCCGCGCGATTCGAGGGCCGCGCCCTTGGCCGCGAGCTTCTCCTTGTGCATCGCGTGGGCCGCCTTCCGCACCGACTTCCCGACGACCTGCTCCATCTTCGCCTTGGTCTTCTCTCCCGCGCTCATCTCGGCACCTCCACGACCTCTCACCGGCCGCGTGCCCGTGCGGCGGTGACCCAAACCCCCTGCCGCGAGCACCCGGAGACGCGGGTTCCGGGCCGTATGATCTTGATGGAGGCGCTCGTCGCGGACAGGGGGGCATGATGACGTGGCGGCTGATGCGGGGCGACACCGTGATCGGCAACCTCGCCGACGACGGCTGTGACATGCCGTTCTTCCTGCTCCGCTTCACGCCCGAGCCGGGTTGGGAGGCTGTCAGGCCGCGGTTCGAGGCGCTGGCGGCGGCCGTCGGCTGCACGGACCCCGACGGCAGACGACTCGTCGCCGCCGTCAAGGCGTTGCAGGACCTGGAGCTCACCCTCGAGGACGTAGAGGGCCGCGAGGCCTCGCTGCGCGTCTGGCGCAACTGCTTCCTGCACATCTGGGGAACGGACGCCAGGTTGCGCTACTGAGTCCGCTCCGCCAGGTCAGAGCAGCGAGGCGGTGACCTCGGCGAGGCGCCTGCGGTACTGCGCGTCGTAGGCCTCGGCGGCCGCACTGGCCTCCTTCTCGCCCTCGAAGTAGCGGCCGGTGACGCCCGCCGTCTCCGGCGCGTCGACCAGGCGCCGGGTGGCGGCGACGCCCTGCTCCAGGGAGTCGACCACCTCCATCCCCGAGCGCCGGGACATGGCGGTGGGCATGAAGGTCGCCGGGTGGACGCTGTTGACGGTGATGCCGGTGCCGGAGAGTTCTTCTGCGAGGTCGAGGCTGTGGCAGATGAGCGCCAGCTTGGAGCGGCAGTAGGCGGCGACGTCGGTGTAGCCGCGGGTGAGTTCGGGGTCGTCGAGGTCGAGCGGCTGCTGGCCGATGGAGGCGACGTTCACGATCCGGGAGGGCGCCGCGCGGTGGAGCAGCGGGAGGAGCTCCCGGGTCAGCACCACCGGTGCCAGGTAGTTGACGGCGAGGCGCAGTTCGTGTCCGTCGGCGGACGTCTGCCGACTGGTGCCCTCCGCGTGGAAGCCGACACCGGCGTTGTTGACGAGCACGTCCAGCCGGTCGTGCCGGGCGGCGATGCCGGCGGCCAGGCGCCGGACCTCGGCGAGTGAGGAGAGGTCGGCCCGATGGGGCTCGCCGCCGGTGGCCGCGGCGACCTCGGCGAGGCGCTCGGGGTCGCGGCCGTGCAGCAGCAGGGTGTGCCGGCCGTCGGCGGCGAGGTCCTCCGCGAGGGCGCGGCCGAGCCCGTCGGACGCTCCGGTGATGAGGATCGTGGCCATGTCGTACACCTTTCGGTTCCGGGGGCACGGGGGTGCCGCCCGGTGAAGCGGGGGGGTGACGATCCGCCCGTTGACCTGCGGCGGAACGTTTCCGACCCTAGGTCGCACATCCATCAGCGGGCCAATAGGATCGTCGACATGGCTCATCAGAATGCCGATGGCAAGGCCGTCCCGCCGGACGACGGGGCGGCCTCCGCCCCGCCTCCCGGCGCCCCACTGGACCTCGGGCTGCTGCGCACGTTCCTGGCGGTCTACCGGGCCCGTTCGCTCACCACGGCCGCGCGGACGCTGCGCGTCTCGCAGCCCACCGTGACCGCGCAGGTGCGCGCGCTGGAGCAGCAGCTCGACCGGCAGCTCTTCGAGCGGCTCCCGCGGGGCGTGGCCGCCACCTCCGTGGCCGACGAACTGGCCGGGCGGATCGCCGGACCACTGGACGCGCTGGCCGAGGTCGCCCACCGCGGACGTCCGGGCCCGGATGCGCCCCACGAACCGGTGCACCTGGCGGGGCCCGCGGAGATGCTGTCCGTCCGGGCGCTGCCCGTCCTCGCGCCGCTGGCGGCCGGGGGCGTGCTGCTGCGCGTCACCACCGGCCTCGCCGAGGACCTGCTAGAGGGCCTGCACGGCGGCCGCTTCGACCTCGTCCTGTCGGCGGTGCGGCCGCGCGGCCGCTCCCTGGCCGCGGTGCCGCTGATGGACGAGGAGTTCGTGCTGGTGACGACGCCGGAGTGGGCCACCGGGATCGGACCGCTCACCTGCGACGACCCGGGCCCGCTGCGCGAGGTCCCGCTGGTGGCGTACGCGGAGGACCTGCCGATCCTGCGCAGGTACTGGCGCCATGTCTTCCGCACGCGCCTGAGCGCCCGGCCCGCGGTGGTCGTCCCCGACCTGCGCGGCGTGCTCGCCGCCGTCGTCGCGGGCGCGGGCGTGACGGTGCTCCCCCGTTACCTGTGCGAGGCGGAACTGGCGTCCGGCGCGCTGGTGGAGTTGCTGACGCCGGAGGATCCGCCGATCAACACCGGCTTCCTGGTCGGACGGGCGGGCGCCCCCGCCCGCGCGCCCGTCACCGCCGTACGTGAACGGCTGCTGGCGGCGGCCCGCGACTGGTGACGCCGAACCTCCGGTCGCCGCAGTGTGCGTGACGTTACGTCAACTGTCGCCCCGACCGGGGGTCCACCAGGAGCACCACGCGCCCGACCGCGGGATCGAACCCGAGCACGGGGTTGCCGTAGTCGCCCTCGGGCGAGATCAGCACCGGCTTGCGCAGACGGCGGCCGATGGCCCGGAGGAAGGCGCACAGGACGTCCACGCCCCTCTGGCCCCGCAGTTCGCGGAGGTCGACGTCGAAGCCGACTTCGCCGGCCGAGATGAGCCGGAAGATCGCAAGCACTCGGAACCGGCGAGACGTGCAACGTCGCCGTCTCCGCGCCCTCCTGACGCACCAGGACCTCCGCGGCCCGGGGCAGCCGCGCGGCGGCGCCTCCCTCCACGTACGTCCACGCCCACCCGCGTGCCCGGACGAGATCGAACACCGCCTGCCGGTCCTCGGCCGTCGTGCCGGGCACGCACACGTCCGGAAGGCTCCCCATCAGGTGGGGGTCGAAGAGGTCCTGGACGTCGTCCCACAGCAGATCCGGCACTGCACCGTGCTGCCCGCCGGCAGATCCCGGCCGCACCCCTGTTTCGCCGTGTGCCCCGACCCCCGGTCGTGGCGGGTCTTGTCGGCCGGCTCCGCGGTGACACAACTGTGCCATGGCACAAGAGCGACGCCTGGATCCCTTGAGCGGGGGCACGGCCGCCTCGAAGATCAATGGCCGTCCACTCTTCACATGGCTTGAGGAGTTCCCTTGCCCACGGTTCACATCCCCCGGCCCAGGCCAGGGGCGATCGCGCTCGGCGTGGTCGCCACCCTGGCACTCGGGGTCATACCGGCCACGGCCGCCGTATCCGCGGACCACGCCGGTCGCGGGCCCGCCGCCGGTGCCGCACAACGCTCACCCGGCAACGGCGGCACGCACACCGTCACCCTGATCACCGGTGACAAGGTCACCATCGGCACCGCGCCCGACGGCACCGTCGTCCGGTCCTTCGAGGGCGTGAACGGGACCACCACCGGTTTCCACCGCGCCGTCGTCGACGGGGCCACGTACGTCTACCCCGACGCGGTCCTGCCCTTCGTCGGCGCCGGCACGCTGGACAAGCAGTTGTTCAACGTGACGAAGCTGATCGCCGACGGTTACGACGACGCGCACTCCGCCCGTCTGCCCCTCATCGTCGGCTACACCGACGCCGCGGCCCGGTCCCGGACCCAGCCGGCCATGGCCGGTTCGAAGGTCGTCCGCCGGCTGGACAGCGTCCAGGGCGCGGCCGTCACCCAGGACCGCGCGCAGGCCTCGAAGTTCTGGTCCGCGCTCACCGGGGGTTCCGGTGCCGCGGCCCGCTCGGCGAAGCCGTCCTTCGCGGGCGGGATCGCCAAGATCTGGCTCGACGGCAAGGTGAAGGCCGACCTGGCCGACTCGACGGCGCAGATCGGCGCGCCGGAGGTCTGGGCGCAGGGCAACACCGGAGAGGGCGTCAAGGTCGCGGTACTCGACACCGGCGTGGACGCCGAACACCCCGACCTCGCCGACCGGATCGACACCAGTACCAGCTTCATCCCGGACGAGCCGGACACCCTCGACTACCAGGGTCACGGCACGCACGTCGCCTCGACGATCGCCGGTACGGGCAGCGCGTCGGACGGCAAGGAGCGGGGTGTCGCCCCCGGTGTCCGCCTGGACATCGGCAAGGTGCTCAACAGCGAGGGCAGCGGCCAGGAGTCCTGGATCATCGCCGGCATGGAATGGGCGGCCCAGGACCAGCAGGCCAGGATCATCAGCATGAGCCTGGGCGGCGGCGGTGACCACACCGACCCGATGAGCCAGGCGGTCGACCGCCTCAGCCGCGAGACCGGCGCGCTGTTCGTCATCGCCGCGGGCAACAGCGGCCCGCACTCCATCGGCAGCCCCGGTGCGGCGGACTCCGCGCTGACCGTCGGCGCCGTGGACTCCGCGGACCGGCTGGCCGACTTCTCCAGCACCGGCCCGCGCGCGGGCGACGCCGGGCTGAAGCCCGAGATCACCGCGCCCGGCGTCGACATCCTGGCGGCCCGCTCCCACTACAAGCGGGGCTCGGGCTACTACACCACGATGAGCGGCACTTCGATGGCGACGCCGCACGTCGCGGGCGCCGCCGCGCTGCTGGCCGCCGCCCACCCGGACTGGACGGGCCCGCAGTTGAAGGAGGCGCTGGTCAGCAGCGCCAAGGCCACCCCGTCGTACTCCCCGTACGAGGCCGGTGCCGGCCGGCTCGACGCGCCGGCTGCCGTCCGCGCCTCGGTCTTCGCGACCGTCAGCGCCTTCTCCGGCTTCTACCCCTGGCCCCAGAAGTCGGGTGAGACCGACGTCCGGAAGGTGACGTACACCAACACCGGCGACGCACCGGTCAGCCTGGACCTGGCGATCGACTCGAAGGCCCCGGCAGGGCTGTTCACGCTCTCCGAGGACAGGGTCACCGTCCCGTCGCACGGCACGGCCTCGGTCTCCCTGACCGCCGCGCTGGACCGGCTGCCGCTCGACCAGTCGGTCAGCGGCATGATCACCGGAACGGACGGCACCGGAACCGTCCGGGCCAGGACCCTGATCGGCGCCGCCAAGGAGGGCCGCCGGCAGACGCTGACGATCAACGCCAAGGACCGCTCGGGCAAGCCCCTGGCGGGCCGGGTCATGCTCACCGCCGAGGGCCTCTTCACGACGATCGACCTCGACGAGTCCGGCACCGGCACCGCGCGGCTGCCCGTCGGCACCTACAGCGGATGGCTCACCGCGGACGTCCAGGGGGCGGGCGGCCCGCACACCCTGGGCATGGCGTTGCTGGCCTTCAACGACGTGCAGATGGACCAGGACCGCACCGTCACCCTCGACGGCCGCAAGATGCGTCAGATCCTGGCGCGCGCCCCGCAGCAGACCACCGCCGTCGCCCCGCGCCTGGACGTCCACCGCTCGTTCGGCGACAGCCTGGTCGAGTCCTCGATGCTGCCCAACGAGACGTACGACAGCATCTGGGCGCTGCCGACCGGCAGGAAGGTCACCGACGGCGAGTTCGAGTTCGGTGCCCGCTTCCGCCTGGAGCAGCCGGCACTGACCGTGGGCACGGCCTCCAGGACCTATGCCGACCCGCTGGTCAAGCGCGGGGCCGAGCCGCTGCCCGCCGGCACGCGGACGCTCACGGCGGTCTACGCCGGTGAGGGTACGGCCGCCGAGCTGGCCCGCCACAAGCCACGCGGCAAGGCCGTGGTGGTGCGGGGCGGCGACCCGGCCGGAATCCGGGCTCAGGCGGAGGCCGCCGCGGCGGCGGGCGCGCAGGTGCTCGTCGTCGTCAACGACGGCATCGGCCGGCTGCAGCCGTGGGACGAGTCCCCGTGGAGCCCGGAGAGCCCGGCCCCGCTGACGGTGGCGACCCTCGACGCCGACCAGGGCGCCGACCTGATCGCAACGCTCGGGCGCGGCACGGTCAGGCTGAAGGTCACCTCGAACCCCACGACGGACTACGTGTACGACGTGGTGCACCACTGGTCCGGTGCGGTACCGGCGGACCCGACCTGGCGCGTCACCCAGCGCGACCTGGGCAAGGTCAACGTCTCCTTCCGCAACCACCGCCAGGGCAAGGCGCTGGAGTTCCGCCCCGACGTCTGGCGCGGTTGGGTGGTCGGCAACCAGCTCACCGCTCCCGCCCAGGGCGACCGGACCGACTGGGTCACCGCCGACGCCAGTTGGCTGGACGACGCCTTCATCGCGGGCGAGACGGGGCAGCACTCGATGGACCTCCTGCGCTACCCGGCCGAGAAGACGGCCGAGGTCAGCTGGTTCGGCCCGATCCAGCGGCCCCGGATGGGCCTCGGCTACCAGCCGGTCCGCTACCTCGACGGGGTCTACATCCCGGCCCCGGGCTGGGGCGACTCGGGCTCGGGCCACGTCGGCGAGGCCTACGCCAACTTCAAGGTGAAGGACTGGATGTCGCTCTACCAGGGCGACCGGCAGCTCGACTGGGGCAACGCCGAGTACCTGCCGGTCACCGGGCTCGCCCCCGAGCGGCTCCCCTACCGGCTGGTGGTCGACAACGACCGTGCGGAATGGACCGCCCCTTACTCGACGCACACGCTGACGGAGTGGAACTTCACCTCCGCGGCCACGGGCAGCGAGTCGGCGGTGTCCCTGCCGCTGATCCAGCTCGACTACGGCGTGGACACCGACAAGGCCGGCCGGGCCGACCGGCACGCCGGGCTGACGGTGACCGCCTCGCACCTGCCCGGCACGACCGCCGCCATCGGGAAGCCCTCGCTCGAGGTCTCCTACGACGACGGGAAGACCTGGCAGCGGGCCGGCCTGGACCGCAGCGGTGACGGCTGGCGGACGGGCCTGCGTGCCCCGAAGTCCGCGGGCTTCGCCACGCTCCGGGTCACCGCCCGGGACGACGCGGGCAACACCGTCTCGCAGACGATCACCCGGGCGTTCGGCCTGCGCTGACGCACCGACGCACCACCCGGTGGGCGGGACCGCGAGCAGCGGTCCCGCCCACCGGCGTTTCCGGCCGGATCCGGGCGCGTCCAGGCGCGTCCGACTGCGAGACGGCACCCTGTCAGCGGCCCCCGGGCGGAACGCCGGCGCCGAACGCGGCGACGGCGTCGAAGAAGCGGAGCGCCTGGCCGACGAATTCCTCCCGGGAGAACTCGAGGCCGCCGTCCGCCCAGTTGAGCAGGATCTGGTTGACCCCGCCGACCACGGCCACGGCCATCGCGGTCACGTCGGCGCCGGGGGCGTTCCAGTCCTCGCGGAGCAGGGACTCCACGAGCGAGGCGAGGCGGCGGAGGCCGCGGCGTCGTTCGGCGGCGGTGAGCGGCCCGCCGGCGAGGGACTCGACGAGTTTGATGCGGCCCTTGCGGGGGTCGTCGACGACGCCTGCGGCCAGGACGTCGAGCATGCCGCGCGCCCGGTCGCGGCGCGTGCCGGCCGCGGCGAGCGCCGCCTGGCACTTCGCGGCCTCGTCCCGCTGGATCTCCTCGAGGATCGCGGCGAGGAGTTCGTCGAGGGAGGCGAAGCTCTCGGTGAAGTAGCGGTCCGGCAACCGGCAGTGGCGGAGCACCGCGCGCATCGAGGTTCCGCCGTAGCCCCGTGCGGAGAACAACTCGGTCGCCGCGTCCATGATCCGGCGCCGCCGCGCCGCGACGCGCTCTTCGGCGGTCATGCCGCCGTACTTCCTCATGATCCGAGCCCGATCGCCGGTCCACCGTGTCCGCCGCCTGGTGGGACACGTCCGTTTGTATCCCGGGAGGATCCCCGTCGCATCCAGGTCAGGCGGGCCCGGATCGGATAATTGCGGCATCTGGGGGCAACTGTCATCAGATAGGAGTATTCTCGTCCATCAGTTGCGAAATGAAGACCTCACTCGCGGCGGAAGCCGCCTCCGGCCGCTCGACGGCCGGCAGGACGCACACGTACCGGCTTCGCGCCGCACCGATCATCGGAGGCCGGGTGAAGACCGGCCCGGCCGCGGCCGAGAGAAGTACCCGTCATGGATGTGAAACGCCTGTTCATCGGGGGACAGTGGACGACACCGGCCGGTAGCGGCACCATCACCGCCGCGTCCGCGGGCACCGGCGCCCGGCTGGGCTCGGTGCCCGAGGCCGTCGACGCGGACGTCGACGAAGCCGTGCGGGCGGCCCGCGCCGCCTTCGACGCGCCCGGCGGTTGGCCCGAGTGGGAGCCGGGGCGCCGCGCGTCGGCGATGCTGCGGCTCGCCGACGCGCTCGAGACCCGCGGCGGGCTGACGGCACGCACGGTCAGCGCGCAGAACGGCATGCCGATCTCCACGGCCCGGCCGTTCGAGGGGGCGGTCCCGGCCGCCCTGCTGCGCTACTACGCCGACCTCGCCACCAGGGCGCCCTCCGAGGAGCGCCGCGCCGGACTGCCCGGCGGCAGCACTCTGGTCCGCAGGGAACCCATGGGAGTGGTCACGGCGATCATGACCTGGAACTTCCCGCAGACCATCGCCTTCTTCAAGATCGCGCCCGCCCTCGCGGCCGGCTGCACCCTGGTGCTCAAGCCGGCGCCGGAGACCGTGCTCGACTCCATGGTCCTGGCGGAGGCGGTCGATGAGGCGGGCCTCCCCGGCGGGGTCGTCAACATCGTGCCGGGCGGTCCGGAAGTGGGCGCCCGCCTCGTCTCCCACCCCGGGGTCGACAAGGTGTCGTTCACCGGGTCGACCTCGGCGGGCCGGAAGGTCGCGGCCGCGTGCGCGGCACTGCTGCGGCCGGTGACGCTGGAGCTGGGCGGCAAGTCCGCCGCGGTCGTCCTGGACGACGCCGACCTGGACCCGCTGACCGAGCGGTTCTTCATGGCCGGCCTGCTGAACAACGGCCAGACGTGTTTCGCCAGTACGAGGATCCTGGCCCCCGGCAGCCGCTACGGCGAGGTCGTCGAGTTCTGCACGGCCATGGCGGGCGGGGCCGTCGTGGGCGATGCCCTGGACCCCGCCACACAGATCGGCCCGCTCGTCAGCGCCCGGCAGCGCGACCGCGTGGAGGGCTACATCGCCAGGGGTCTGGACGAGGGCGCCCGGCTGACGACGGGCGGGGGCCGGCCGGCCGGTCTCGACCGCGGCTGGTTCGTGGAGCCGACCGTCCTGGCGGACGTGGACAACGCCTCGGTCGTCGCGCAGGAGGAGATCTTCGGGCCGGTCCTGACGATCACGTCGTACGACGGCGAGGACGAGGCCGTCCGGCTCGCCAACGACTCGGCGTACGGCCTCGCGGGCACGGTCTGGACCGCCGACCCCGAGCACGGCACGAGCGTCGCCCGGCGCATCCGCAGCGGCACCGTCGGGATCAACGGATACGTGCCGGACATCGGCTCCCCGTACGGCGGCATGAAGTCCAGCGGCCTCGGACGGGAACTGGGCCCGGAGGGACTCCAGGCGTACCAGCAGTTGCAGTCGGTCTACCAGCCGTGACGTCCGCGTCATGCCGCGGGGGCCGCCCCCGGCCGGAAGATCGTCACCTGCTTGACAGGTGACGATGGCTGTGCGAACGTCGGCATCAGCCGCGGTGGTATCCGACTCCGCCGATCCCGCACCGGAGGGTTCCCGTGAAGGTGCTCAACGTCATGAAAGTGGCCACGGTGGCCGTGGCCATCGTCACCGTCGCCTGCGGGTGTTTCCTCCAGGTCTTCTGAGGACGACACAGCGAGAGAGAGGACCGGCATGCCGAACACGCAGCAGGCCGTCAAGGTCGTGAAGGTGGTCGTGGCCGCGGACAGCGGCGCGGCGACGCGGCGGGCCCGCTTCGGCGCCCTGCCCGAACGCGTCCGGCCGGAGGACACCACCGAAGTGGTCCCCATAGTCGAGCGCTATCCGTCGCAGGACCTCTACGACCCCGAGAAGTGGCTCACCTGCAGGTGGGTGTAGCCGCGGGCGCCGCGCCCCCGGTCGGACTCTCGTCCGCCCGGGGGCGCGGCCGTGGGTCCGCCGCGGCTCACCGCCGCCCGGCCACTCCCAGGAGCCTGCCGAGGGGCCCCTCGTGGAGGCCCTCGCAGGTGAGGGCGTGGTAGAGGATCACCACGGCGATGCAGACCACTCCCACCGCGGGGCCGATGAACCAGCCGCCGATGCCGCAGACCACGTACATGGCGAGACCGGTCAGCGGCCGGATCCTCTGCGTCTGGAGGTAACGGGGCGACACCCCTGGCTGCAGCAGCTCCGGATGGTCCCGCAGATAGGTGAACACCCCCCACCACGGAGCCGACATGACGGCCGCGACCAGCGCGTACAGGACCACCGCGACGCGCTGCCCGTGAGGGTTCCCCTCGTCGCCGAGGGCGTCCCCCAGCACCGCGGTGGGGAACGGCACGATGACGGCGCTGAAGAGGATGGCGAGGTTGATCCACAGCAGGCCGACGTCCATGCGCCGGATGCGGCGGAACAGCCCGTGGTGGTTGAGCCAGATGACGCCGACGTAGACGAACGAGACGAGGAACGCCACATAGGCGGGCCACGCGGCGGCGAGCCCCGGCACGAGTTCACCGGGCCCGTGGTGCGGATCGTAGAGGTCGAGGACGAGCAGCGTGATCACGATGGCGAACACGGCGTCGCTGAAGCCCTCGACCCGGTCGGTGCCCGACAGGCGCATGCCGTCATCGGCGGCCGGGCTTGACGGAACGTCACGATCCGGTGGGTTTGCCATGGTGTGATCCTATGGACCGGGGCGCGGGGGCGATCAGAGGTCGCGCAGCATGTCGGCCCTGGGGCACCGGGGTACCGCGCGGCGGTCCGGCGCCTCCGGTGCGGGATTCCCTCTTCCTTCGCCCGCCATTCGAGCCGCGCATGCCCCATCGGTCGCGGATTCCCCGGGTGTTGATCAAAGATGGAGTGATGGACTACAGCATTGAGGTCATGATCGTGCCGGTGACGGACGTCGACCGGTCGTCGGCGTTCTACACCGAGCGCGCCGGGTTCGCCCTCGACGTCGACTACGCCCCCGCCGACGGCTTCCGCGTCGTACAGCTGACGCCGCCGGGGTCGGCCTGCTCGGTGCAGATCGGCGTCGGCCTCACCGATGCCGTCCCGGGGTCGCTGCGCAACCTCCACCTGGTCGTCGACGACGTCGAGCGGGCCCGCCGGGAACTGGCGGAACGGGGCGTCGCCGTCGGCGAGGTGCGGCACAAATGGCCGGTCGGAGAATGGCGGGGCGGCTTCCGGCCCGGGGTGGACCCGGAGCGCCGCGACTACGCCAGCTTCGTCGGCTTCGCCGACCCGGACGGCAACACCTGGGTGGTGCAGGAGCGCGGTTTCCACCGGGCGGCATGAGCCCCGGGAAGCCGTGGAGGCCCTCGGGAGGCCTTTGGGGGCCTTGGGGGACCGCCGTAACGCCGGGGCGGTTTTCGGCTTATGTACGTTTCGAACAGTTCGGATAGATTTTACATATGGCGACACTGCGGGCACTGGAGTGCCTGGTGGCCCTGGTCGACGAGGGTTCGGTCACCCGGGCCGCGGCCTCCCTGCACATGTCCCAGCCGGCGCTCTCCCACCAGGTCGCGGCGCTGGAGCGGGAACTCGGCACCCCCGTCGTCGAGCGGCTGGCCCGCGGTGTGCGGGTGACGGCGGCCGGCCGCGCCGCGGCCGACGAGGCACGGATCGCACTGGACGCCGCGGCCCGGGCCGTCCGCGTCGGACGGCAGGTCGGCGCGGGCAACGGCGGGCGGCTGCGGATCGCCTGCGCGGAGACCATGACCGCGTGGCTCCTGGTGCCGGTGCTGCGGCGCTGGCGCGCGCGCCGGCCCGGGGTACGGCTGGAACTGACGGAGTTCACCAGCGCCGACCGCATGGTGGAACACCTGATGAACGGCGCGACCGACCTGGTCGTGGGCCCGGAACCCACCGCGACCACGGCCCACGTCGAGGTGCTGGGACGGGAGGAGATCGTGGTGGCCACCTTCCCCTCCCATCGGTTCGCCTCGCGAGGGTCGGTCGCGGTCGAGGAACTCGCCGACGAGCCCTTCGTGCACTACGACCCGGACAACGGGATGGCGGTCTGGGTGGACCGGTTCGTCACGGAGCACCAGGTGCGCCTCAGTCCCGTACTGAGGACCCGCAGCCCGCGCACCGCCGCCCAGCTCGCGGGCGCCGGCATGGGGGTGAGCCTGGTGCCGGTCTCCGCCCTGGCCGGCCGGCCCGCGGCGGTCGTCCGGCGGCTGGAGCCGCGTGTCCACCGCGAGATCGTGGCGCTGACGCTGACGCCCTCGGACGCCCTGGTCCGGCGGTTCGTCGCCGACCTGCGCGGCCGGGGGCTCCCCGAGGTGGACACGGCCGCCGCTCTCCCGACCGCGTAGGCCCGCCCGGCGGTCCGTCGGTGGTCACCGGATACGCAACCCGATCACAGCGCCCAAGGAGGCCCGAGATGACCGGCACCGTCCACTACCGCACCGTCGAGGTCAACGGCCTGGAGGTCTTCCACCGGGAGGCCGGTGACCCCCGGGCCCCCGTCCTGCTGCTGCTCCACGGGTTCCCGACGAGTTCGCACATGTTCCGGAACCTGATCCCCGCCCTCGCCGACCGCTACCGGGTGATCGCGCCCGACCACATCGGCTTCGGCCAGTCGGCCATGCCGGCGGTGACGGACTTCCCGTACACCTTCGACGCCCTCACCGAGGTCACCTCCGGGCTGCTGGAACAGCTCGGCGTGGACCGCTTCGCCATGTACGTCCAGGACTACGGCGCCCCGATCGGATGGCGTCTGGCGCTCGCGGACCCGCGGCGGGTCACCGCGATCGTCAGCCAGAGCGGGAACGCGTACACGGAGGGCTTCGCGAGGCCCTTCTGGGACGGCCTGTTCGCCTACGCCGAGGGCCCGAACCCCGGGACCGAGGCCGCGGTGCGCGGCGCGCTCACCCTCGAGGTCACGCGCTGGCAGTACCTGAACGGGGTGGACGACCCGAGCCTGGTCAGTCCCGACAACTGGGTCCACGACCAGGCGCTGCTGGACCGCCCGGGCAACGCCGAGATCCAGCTGAGCCTGTTCCGCGACTACCCGCGCAACGTCGACGCGTACCCGGCGGTCCACGAGTACTTCAGGAACTCCCAGGTCCCGCTGCTGGCGGTGTGGGGCGAGCGCGACGAGATCTTCGGGCCCGACGGTGCCCGCGCCTTCCGCAAGGATCTGCCGGACGCCGAGGTCCACCTGGTGGAGTCCGGGCACTTCGCGCTGGAGAGCCACCTGGAGACGGTCGCGGAGCACATCCGCGGCTTCCTCGGCCGGGTTCCGACCTGAGCCACGGGACGCCGCCGGGGCCGGGCGGCTCAACCGGCCGGGATGCGGCCGGCGCGGCTGCGTTCGTAGTGGCGGGCGACGCGCGTCCGGTTCCCGCAGATGTTGCCGGTGCACCACTTGCGGCGCCGGTTCCCCGCCAGGAACAGCATCGAGCACTCCGGGTTGGCGCAGCGCCGCAGGAGCGCCAGCCGGCCGGGACTGCCGAGCAGCGCGACGGCCTCGGCCGCGATCACGGCGAGGGCGGCGTTCCCTCCGTACTCGGTGTGCCGCCGGGAGGTCTCCCGCAGGCCTTCGGGGGTGACGACGAGCCGGGGGCTGACGGGCGCGGAGGAGGCCGCGGCATTGATGTCCTCCACCGCGACGGGGTCGACGGGCCGGCCCTCCAGATGGGCGTCCAGCGCCTCCCGGACGGCCGCGCGGAGCCTGCGGGTCGCCACCGGATCGGGGGCCGGTCCCGGTGGGAGCCTCCTCGCCTGGATCCCCCACCAGGCGGCGGCCGCGGCCGGGGTCTCCAGCAGGTCGACGGCCGGGCGGCGGGCGGTCATGACGGTGTCGGCGAGGTCCAGCACGACCAGGGGCTCGCCGCCCATGGGGAAGCCCGCGGCCTGCAGCTCCTCGATCCCCACGTGAACACTCACGCGCCAACGGTATCCATCAGGACACGGGGAATCCAACGGGTCCCGGACCGCCGGAATCGCGAGGCCTTCGAATTACGAGGCACTCGCATCCACAAGACGAATCCTTGATCGCTTGTCCGGCACCGCTAACGGTTCTAGCGTCGAAGTATCCATTACAACGCCCACGAGGAAGGAAGAGCCATGGGACTGTCCTGGCAGCAGGGGCCGCTCTCCACCACCCGGATCGGACACTTCCTTGTGCCCGAGCCGCTTCCCGAGCGGATGCTCTTCGCCGAGCGCCTGCGACGCCGCATGAGGGTTCGGTTCGCGGGCGAGTGGATCGCCGACAGCGAGGACGTGGTGCTGCTCCACGAGCCGGGCCGCTACCCGGTCGCGTACTTCCCGCGCTCCGACGTCCTGCCGGAGGCGCTGGTCGCCGGCGACCACGTCACGCGGCACAAGGACCTCGGGGACACGGCCTGGTTCGCGGTACGGGCCGGCGGCCGGACGACCGAGCGCGCCGCCTGGGAACTGGTCGCGCTCCCGGACCACGCGGCCGACCTCCGGGGACGCATCGCCTTCGCCTGGCGGGCGATGGACGCCTTCTACGAGGAGGACGACCGCATCCTCGGCCACGCCGCCGACGCCTACCACCGCATCGACATCCGCGACACCTCCCGTCTGCTGGAGGTCCGCTCCGAGGGCCGTGTCGTGGCCCGTTCCGAACACCCCGTGGTGCTGTACGAATCGGGTTTCGCGCCCCGGTGGTACGTGCCGCGCGCGGACGTCGACCAGACGGCGCTGACCGCCGTCGAGGACCGGACCTTCTGCCCGTACAAGGGGATCGCCGACTACTACGACATCGGCGGCGTCCGGAAGGCGGCGTGGTCGTACCGCGACGCCTATGCGGAGGTCGGCCGCGTCGCCGACCTGGTCTCCTTCGAGCCGGACAAGGTCGAGGTCACCCTCGACGGCAAGCGGCTGGAACCCGAGCCGGGTCAGCAGGTCCTGCCGCACGGCGTGGACCGCGGCCTGGACACCGACGAGGTACGCCGCCGCTGACGGCCGCACACCGACACACGCCACGAGAACGAGGAGGAATCCCATGTCAGCTTCACTGCAGGACCGGACGGTCCTGGTCGTGGGCCGCGGCAGCGGCATCGCCCGGGCGGTCGTCGACGCGGCGCTCGCCGAGGGCGCCCGGGTCGTCGCCGCCGGGCGGACGCCGGGGGACCTGGAGGACGCCTACCAGGGCACGGACGTCACCGTACGACGGGTCGACCTCACCGACGAGGCCTCGATCGCCGCACTCGCCGAGGACCTCGGCGGCGTCGACCACGTGGTCTCCACGGCGTCCGCCCGGGCCCGCGGGAAGGTCTCGGAACTGGACCCCGAGGCGATCGTCCTGTCCTTCCGCACCAAGGTGGTCGGGCCGATCATGCTCGCCAAGCACTTCGCCCCGCGTATGCCCGCGGACGGCTCCTTCGTCCTGTTCTCGGGCGTGGCGGCCCTCGAACCCGACCCGGGCTTCCTCGCCGTGGCCGCGACGAACGGCTCGGTGAACACCGTCACGCGCTCGCTGGCCGTCGAGCTCGCCCCGATCCGCGTCAACGCCGTATCGCCCGGCACCATCGACACCGGCGCATGGGACGGGCTGGGCGACGAGGGCAAGTCCGAGTTCTTCGCCCGCCTGTCCGCGAGCAATCCCGCGCGGCGGATCGGCACGCCGCGGGACGTCGCCCAGGCCGTGGTGTTCGCGATGACCAACACGTTCATGACCGGGGTCTCGCTCGCCGTCGACGGCGGCCAGCCGCTGGTGTCAACTTGACCCGGCCCTGGCGGACCGGGCTTGCAGGTAGGTACACGACTGGCTGTCGTGTGCTCTCCCGCATCTGAGCCCCTGCTAGGCAGGGGCTGGGACGCGTGACGCACGCCCCGCAAGCCACGCAGCCTCGCCCTTACGGGCGATGTTGCGGGAAGCATTCAGGTCAGCGTGCGCAACGACGCCGCACGACCTGCACTCGAACCGGGCCTGTGAGGCCCGGTTCCTCTTGTCTGTGTACTGGCACT
>NZ_FZOF01000005.1 GCF_900188405.1 Actinacidiphila glaucinigra
GAGCGGTTCCACAGCGGCTCGAACATCGTGTTGGCGAAGCGCAGCGCCAGGATGTTCTGGACCGTCTCCTTGCCCAGGTAGTGGTCGATCCGGAACACCTGCTCCGGGGCGAACACCTCGTGGACGAGCGCGTTCAGTTCACGGGCGCTGGCCAGGTCGTGGCCGAAGGGCTTCTCGATGACGGCCCGTCGCCAGGAGCCCTCGGGGGCGTCGGCGAGGCCGTGCTTCTTCAGCTGCCGGACGACCTTGGGGAAGAACTTCGGCGGCACGGAGAGGTAGAAGGCGTAGTTGCCGCTGGTCCCCCGGGCCGCGTCCAGCTCGTCCACGGTGACGGCCAGTTGCTTGAACGCCACGTCGTCGTCGAAGTCGCCGGGGATGAAGCGCATGCCCTCGGCGAGCTGCTGCCAGACCTCCTCGCGGAACGGCGTACGGGCGTACTCCCGCACCGAGTCGTGCACGACCTGCGCGAAGTCCTGGTCGGCCCAGTCGCGGCGGGCGAAGCCGACGAGTGAGAAGCCCGGCGGCAGCAGGCCGCGGTTGGCCAGGTCGTAGACGGCCGGCATCAGCTTCTTGCGGGACAGGTCGCCCGTCACACCGAAGATCACCAGTCCGGACGGCCCCGCGATGCGCGGGAGCCGCCGGTCGGACGGGTCGCGCAGGGGGTTGGACCACGGGGTGCCGGGTCCGGTCGTGTCCTTGCTCATCGCGCTTCGGCTCCCTTGCCGTTCAGTGCGGTTGCGACGGCCTGCAGCAGTTCGGCCCAGGCCGCCTCGAACTTCGCCACGCCCTCGTCCTCCAGTTGCCGGACGACCGCGTCGTAGGGGATTCCCAGCCGTTCCAGGGCCGCCAGGTCGGCGCCGGCCCGGTCGTAGTGGCCGGTGACGGTGTCGCCGTCGACGCGGCCGTGGTCGGCGACGGCGTCGAGGGTCGCCTCGGGCACGGTGTTGACCGTTCCCGGCGCGACGAGTTCCTCGACGTACAGCGTGTCGCGGTACGCGGGGTCCTTCACTCCGGTGGAGGCCCACAGCGGACGCTGCTCGTGGGCGCCGGCCGCGGCGAGCGCGGCCCAGCGGCCGCCGGTGAAGAACTCCCGCTGCGCCCGGTACGCCAGCCGGGCGTTGGCGAGCGCGGCCCTGCCCTTCAGCGCCGCGGCCTCGTCCGTGCCCAGTTCCGTCAGCCGCCGGTCGACCTCCGTGTCGACGCGGGAGACGAAGAAGGAGGCGACGGAGTGCACGGTGGACAGGTCGATCCCGGCCGCGCGGGCCTTCTCCAGGCCGGCCAGGTAGGCCTCCATGACCTCGCGGTGGCGGTCCAGGGAGAAGATCAGCGTCACGTTCACGCTGATGCCGAGAGCGGTGACCTCCGTGATGGCCGGCAGGCCCTCCGTGGTCGCCGGGATCTTGATCATCGCGTTGGGGCGGTCGACGAGCCGGGCGAGCCGCACGGCCTCGGCGACGGTCGCCTCCGTGCGGTGGGCGAGGCGCGGGTCGACCTCGATCGAGACCCGGCCGTCGCGTCCGCCGGTCGCCTCGTACACCGGTCGCAGGACGTCGGCCGCGGCACGGACGTCGGCGGCGGTCATCGTGCGGACGGCTTCGTCCGGGGTGACGCCGCGCGCGGCCAGGCCGGCGAGTTCCTCCCGGTAGTCCTCCCCCGAGCCGATGGCGGCCCGGAAGATGGACGGGTTCGTGGTGACGCCCACCACACGTCCCGACGTGACAAGCCGGGCCAGGTCGCCGGAGGCGATGCGTCTGCGTGACAGGTCGTCGAGCCAGACCGAGACTCCCTCGGCGGCAAGTCGCTGCAACGGTTCCGCGGTTGCGGTTGCTTCTTCGTTCACTGTGATCATCTTCCTTCTGCGCTCGCATCAACCGCGACGGGCCCCAAACGATTCCCGGCCGCCGGAACCCGATTTCCGCAGGTCGCGGGGTGTCCCGGCAGGGATGACCGTCCGAGCCACGGGATCGTGACGAAGCGGCGAAGATCACACATCGCGCGGGTGGCGGGCGGGCCCGCCCGCGCTTGGCAACACCGCCCCGCACGGCGGCTCGTCATCCGCGGCCGGCCTGCCCGGCACCGACGAGGCCGCCGGAGAGGTGCTCCTCCTCGGACACCCCCGTACGCGGACCTTCGGCCGCCCACAGCCGCAGTCGCGCGTCGTACAGCCAGTACGCCGCGATCGAGGGAGGGACGTCCATGATGTCGGCTATGTCCTCGTATTCGAAACCTTCGACCGACGCGAGGTACACGGCGAACCGCTGCTCCTTCGGCAGCGCGAGGAGCGCGGCCCGGACGTCCGCCTCGGGCAGCAGCACGAAGTCGTCCAGCGCCAGGGCGCGCACCCCGTGCGGGACCCCGGACTCCGGCGGCAGCACGCACACGTCGGGGTGGGGGCCGATGAACGCGGTGGCCAGCAGGTCGTAGAGCCAGGCCCTGTGGTCGACGCCGTCGAGGAGCCGCGGGAACGCGGCGTGGGCCCGGGTGAAGACCTCCAGCACGAGTTCCTCCGCCTCGGCCGGGTCGCCCGTGACGCCCGACGCGGCCCGGTACAGGGGGTCCAGGTGGGTGAGCACATCACGCTCGAAGCGGGCCGCGCACCCGAGGGAGTCGTCACCACCGGACGTCAGCGGTCCGTCGAGGGCCTGCCGGGCCTGCGGGGTGCGGACGGTCCTGCGGTGCCGGCCGCTGCCGGGGTCCGTACCGCTCCCCCGCCCGTACGGCTCGCCGTCGGCGCGCCGACCCCGGTGCCGGCCACCGCCCGGGCCTGGTCCCGCGTACCGGATTGCGGCGGTGGGCTGGGCGTTCGTCAGCGACTGAGGCATGTGCGTCTCTTTCCGGGATGGCTTGCGGAGTCGGTCCGGCGATGCGGGCAGGGGTCGCCGCACCACGCGGTTCGGCGCTACTTGCTTCGCGCAGCAAATATATATCCTTCGCGAAGCAAGTAAAGTGAGGGGCATGCCCGACGCCGCACACCGCCCGGAATCCACCCCGGAACCCACATATCCACTCAATGCAGACGAAGAAGACCTGATGCGGTCCCTCAGCCGCGTCATCTACGCCCTGCCCCGCGCGCTGGACGCCGACTTGTCCCGTGAGCAGCGGCTGCCCCTGATCGAGTACCAGGCGCTGATGAACCTCTCGGAGGCTCCGCGCCGGCAGCTGCGGATGAGCGACCTCGCCACCGCCTGCGAGATGTCGCTCAGCGGCATGACGGGCGTGGTGCACCGGCTGGAGGGCCAGGGGTACATCCGGCGGGTCAAGTGCGTGCGGGACGGCAGGGGCTGGAACGCCGTCCTCACCGACACCGGACTGACCCGCCTGGAGGAGGCCTGGCCGTCCCACCTGGCCTCCATGCGCCGCCACTTCCTGGACCACCTCGCGGGTCTCGACCTCCGCGCGCTCGGCGCGGCGCTGCGCGCCGTGGCCACCTGACCCGCGGCCGTCTTTCCCGAGGTCAGGGAGGCGCCGACGGGCACCGGCCCGCACCGTCGCGCGGAGGCCTGATCTCGCGCCGCCGTGTCCCGGACGTGCATACTCAGGCCCTGCGGGCGCGCCGGCACCCGCGACGATCGGGAGGTGCGCGATGGTGTCGTCGTCGGGAACGGAATCCCGGAGGGTCACGATCCATGACGTCGCCCGGTCCGCCGGGGTGTCCCGGCAGACCGTGTCGCGGGCGCTCAACGACAAGGACGAGATCGACGGCGCGACCAAGCAGCGTGTCCTCGACGCCGCCCGTGAACTCGGCTACCGGCCGAGCCGCTTCGCGCGCGGCCTGGTCCGGCAGGACACCACCACGATCGGGCTGGTCATCCCCGACCTGCTCAACCCCTTCTTCACCGAGGTCGCCGCGGCCGCCCTGGAGGCGGCCCGGGCGCGCGGCTGGCACGTCGTCGTCTACGACACCGCGGACCGCGCCGAGGAGGAGTTCGGCACCCTTCAGGTGATCGCCTCGCAAGTGGACGCGGTGGTCGGCTACTTCAGCTGCTCCGAGCAGGACCTCGAACGCTTCACCCGCGGACTGCCGGTGGTGCTCATCGGCCGTGAGCACCACACCGGGCGGTTCAGTTCGATCCGCATCGACGGCGAGGAGGGCGTGCACACCGCGGTCGCGCACCTGGTCGCCGCGGGTCACCGGCATATCGGCATGCTCGACCACGACGGCCGCGCCGAGCCGAGTGTGCGGCGCGAGTGGTTCGCGACGGCCGCGGCGGCCCACGGGATCGCCGCGGACAGGGTGGTCGGGGCCCCGCAGTCGGCCGACGGCGGGGGGACGGCACTCAGGAAGCTGCTCGGCACGCACCCCGAGGTCACCGCGGTCTTCACCTTCAACGACATCATCGCGATCGGCGCGCTGCGCGAGGCACGCCGGCTGGGCAGGAGCGTCCCCGAGGACCTCGCCGTGGTCGGCTTCGACGGCCTGCAGCTCGGCACGCTCGTCGAACCCCCGCTCTCCAGCGTCGCGCTCGACACACGCCGCCTCGGCGCACTCGCCATCGACCAGGTGGCACGCCTGCTGACCGGGCTGGAACCGCTCGGTGCCGACGACCTCGTCGTGCGGGCGCAACTGCGGCTGGGCGGTTCCGCTTAACCTCCCGGACTCGTGTGCGCCGCAAACCCTTGACACTTGAAGGCACCGGAGCGCACACTTCCGAACAATTCTCAATCACCCCGTGAGCGTTCACGTGAACGCTCACGTGAACGCTCACGGGACCAGAACAACCGGTTTTGCCCCTACTTGCGACGGGCGTTCGGTGCTTGCGCCGGAAACCCGTTGCGCTTGTGTCCCTTCTCAGCAGCACGTCCCGCCTGAGGTGTCAACGTCGACCCGTCTAGCGACCTCGCTAGTCGTCCTCCGGAACGGAAACCATGAGCAGCACAGTCACGCGCATCCGCCTCGCCGCCGTCGCCGCGGCAGCCAGCATCGCCGTACTCGCCGGATGCTCATCGCCGGCTCCTTCGGGTAACAGCGCAGCGGCAGACTCCTGCGCGCCCGCGAAGGGCAAAGTCACCCTCCAGTACTGGAACACCGTTCCCGGCATGGACGAAGTCGTCGCGCTGTGGAACAAGAAGAACCCGAACATCCAGGTCGAGACGAAGAACATCTCCAACGACCAGTACGGCACCATCGGCAACGCCCTCAAGGCGGGCAAGGCGCCGGACCTCGCGCAGGTCGGCTACGACGAACTGCCCAACCTGCGCAGCCAGGACGCCTTCACGGACGTCTCCGCCTGCAAGGCGGCCACCGGCGCCAAGTCCGCGTTCGTGCCCTGGACCTGGTCGCAGGCCAGCTTCGGCGGCACCGGGGTGTTCGCCATGCCGCAGGACACCGGCCCGATGGCCCTGTACGTGCGCAGCGACATATTCAAGCAGCACGGCCTGGAGATCCCCAAGACCTGGGACGAGTACGCGACCGAGGCGCAGAAGCTGCACAAGGCCGACCCGAACCTCAGCATGACGTTCTTCGACCCGAACAACGCCGAGTGGTTCAACGGCCTCCTCTGGCAGAACAGCGCCGAGATGTACTCCTACTCCGGTGACAAGTGGCACGTCACCGTCGAGTCCGAGCAGAGCAAGCAGGTCGCCGACTACTGGCAGAAGCTGATCGACGCCAAGCTGGTGCGGACCGACCTCGCCCACGGCTCGACGCAGATGTACACGGCGTACCAGAAGGACCAGATCGCCACCTACGTCGGCGCCGCCTGGGGCTACAGCATGTTCCGCGACAACCTGCCCAAGCAGGCCGGCAAATGGTCCATCGTGCCGATGCCGACCTGGGGTACCAACGCCGCGTCCGGTGACTGGGGCGGTTCCACCGTCGCCTTCATGAAGGGCGGCAAGCACCCCTTCGAGTCGGTCAAGTTCAACACCTGGCTGAACACCGACCCGGAGGCCCTGGCGCTGGAGAACAAGCTGGGCGGCCTCTACCCGGCGGCCACCGCCGGTCTGGCGCTCCCCGCGCTCTCCCAGGGCGTGCCGTACTACAACAACGAGAAGATCTTCGACGTCTTCGCCGACTCGTCCACGAAGATCGACACCGGTTTCACCTGGGGCCCGACCCAGAAGACGGTGAACCTGGCGCTGCAGGACGCGATGGCCAAGGCGACCGCCGGTGAAGGCACCGTCGGCGACGCGCTGACGGCCGCCCAGGACGCCGCGCTGAAGTCCATGAAGGACCAGGCGATCCCGGCCGCGGCGGGCGAGTGACCGCGGCATGACCGACCTCGCAACCCGCGCGACGCGCGTGGTGGCGACCACCGAGGGCCGCCGCCGCCGTCACAACGGCGGCGGCCCCCGGGCGGGCACCATCGCCGCCTTCGTGACCCCGTTCTTCCTGCCGTTCGTCCTCTTCTACCTGGTGCCGATCGGCTACGCGCTCTGGCAGAGCCTGCTCGTCGTGCGCCGCACCGGCGGCCAGTACGGCACCTCGTACACCACCTTCGGAGGCTTCGAGCAGTACACGCAGGTCTTCCAGAACACCGAGTTCTGGGGCAGCATCGGGCGTATCGGGCTCTTCGGCGTCGTACAGGTGCCGGTGATGCTCTTCGTCGCGCTGGTGATGGCGCTGCTGCTCGACACCCCCCTGCTGAAGCTCAAGTCGTTCTTCCGCATCGCGGCCTTCATGCCGTACGCCGTGCCCGGCGTCATCGCCGCGATCATGTGGTCGTACCTCTACTCGCCGCAGCTCAGCCCGGTCGTCGACGCGCTCAAGGGCCTCGGCCTCCAGCCCGACTTCCTCGGTCCGGGCGCCGTGCTGTGGTCGGCGGCGAACGTGTCGACCTGGCTCTGGACCGGCTACAACATGCTGATCATGTTCTCGGCCCTGCAGTCGATCCCGCAGGAGCTCTACGAGGCGGCCAAGCTCGACGGCGCGAGCAACTGGGCCATCGCCTGGCGGATCAAGGTGCCGATCATCGCCCCGTCGGTCGTCCTGACCACGGTGTTCTCCATCATCGGCACGCTGCAGCTGTACGCCGAGCCGGCCGTTCTGCGGCAGATCTCCTCGAACATCTCGAGCACCTTCACCCCGAACATGCTCGCGTACACGGTGGCCTCCGGGAACAACTACCAGCAGGCGGCGGCGATCTCCGTGGTCATCGCCGTCATCACCTTCGTCTTGAGCTTCGGGTTCATGCGACTGACCTCGAAGAAGGCGGGACTGTGAGCGACCGGACCACGAGCACCCGGACCCCCGTCCGCGAGAACCGGATCAGCCGCACGGCCGCCATGGCGCTGATGCTCCTGCTGGCGGTCTACTTCCTGCTGCCGGTGTACTTCCTGGTCGTCGCGGCGACCAAGCCGCAGGGCGATCTCGCCTCCACCAACGGCCTGGCGTTCTCGCACTTCGACCTGTTCGGCAACCTCGACACCCTCTTCACCCGCAGCGACGGCATCTTCGGGCGCTGGGCGCTGAACAGCGTGCTGTACGCGGTACTGGGCGCGGCCGTCGGGACCCTGATCTCGGCGCTGTGCGGCTACGCGCTCGCCAAGTTCAGGTTCCGGGGCCGGGAGTTCCTCTTCTCCGTCATCCTCGGCGGGATCCTCGTTCCCACCACCGCGCTCGCGCTGCCGCTGTTCCTGCTGTTCTCGGCGACCGGGCTCGTCAACACCTACCTCGCGGTGTTCCTGCCCAGCATCGTCAGCCCGTTCGGCGTCTACCTGGCCCGGATCTTCGCCGCGTCCGCCGTCCCGCAGGAGATCCTGGAGTCGGCGCGGCTGGACGGTGCCGGGGAGTTCCGGACGTTCTTCTCGGTGGCGTTCAAGCTGATGACGCCCTCGCTGGTGACCATCTTCCTGTTCCAGTTCGTCGCCATCTGGAACAACTTCTTCCTGCCGATGGTGATGCTGCAGAAGGAGTCGCTCTTCCCGATCACGCTCGGCCTCTACCAGTGGAACGGCCAGACGGCCCGTGCCCCGCTGCTGCAGGAGTCGGTGATCACCGGTTCGCTGGTCTCGATCCTGCCCGTGATCGTGGTGTTCATCCTCCTCCAGCGGTTCTGGCGCACCGGACTGGCCGCCGGCTCGCTCCGCTAGCCCCGCACTCCCCCTTCTCCCGTTCACCCCTTCCCCGCCGCCCCACCAGCACAGAAGGTCCCGTTCCCATGCCCAATTCCGCCGTCTTCGTGCCCCACTTCCACTGGGACCGGGAATGGTACGAGCCCTTCCAGGTCTTCCGGCACCGGCTCGTCACCGCCCTCGACACCGTGCTGGAGACGGCCGAGGCGAACCCGGACTTCCGCTTCACCGTCGACGGGCAGATGGCCGCGCTCGAGGACTACCTGGAGATGCGGCCGGAGAACCGCGAGCGCGTCACGGCCCTGGTCACCGAGGGCCGGCTCGCGATCGGGCCGTGGCTGATCCTGCTCGACGAGTTCCTCTGTTCGGGCGAGACCATCGTCCGCAACCTGCAGATGGGGTGGGCGGCCGCAGCCGAGCTGGGCGGCTCCATGCCCATCGGCTACCTGCCGGACATGTTCGGCCACGTCGCCCAGATGCCGCAGATCCTGGCGCGCGCGGGCATCGAGCACGCGGCGCTGTGGCGCGGGGTGCCCGGCTCCGTCGACGGCCACGCATTCCGCTGGCGTGCCCCCGACGGCTCGGAGGTGCGCACCGAGTTCCTCTTCGACGGCTACGACAACGGCCTCGACGTGCTGCTGGTGCCCGACCAGATCGGGCGCGCGCTGGGCGAGTACGCCGAGATGACGGCCGGGCGCTGGGGCGGCGACCCGGTTCTCGCGATGGCGGGCACCGACCACAACGCACCGGACCCGCGGCTGGCCGAATGGCTGCGGCAGGCCTCGGGCGGGGAACGCGCCATCACCATCGCCACGCTCGACGAGTACATTCGCAAGCACGTGCGCGACGAGGTCCCGGCGGTCGTCACCGGCGAACTGCGCAGCCATGTGCGCGGCAACATCCTGCCGGGCGTGCTCTCGGTGCGGCGCGGGCTCAAGCGCCGGATGGCCGTCGCCGAGCGCACCGTCGACCATGCCGAGCGGATGAACGCGCTGTGGTCCACGCGTGACGACTCGCCGTTCCTCTCACTCGCCTGGCACAAGATCATCGAGTCGAGCGCCCATGACTCGGTGGTCGGCTCCGGCACGGACGAGACCGCCGACCAGGTCGAGGCGCGGCTCGCCGAGGCCGCGCACGCCGCGCGCGCCGTCCGCGACGCGGCGCTGGCCGGACCGGCCGCCCGCGTGCCGGCCGACGGCCATCTCGTCGCCAACCCGCTGGCCACCCCCCGCACGACGCTGGTCGAGGTCGACGTCATGGCCCCGCCCGAGGGGTCCGTGCTGGTCGCGACGGCGGCCGACGGCTCGGAGCACCCCGTGCAGCTGGTCGCGCAGGCGCCGACCGTGCTCAGCGACGAGCGCATGGACGCCACGCAGCTCGAACGCGTCCTGCGCCGCATCCACCGCCGGGAGTTGTTCGGCCGGCAGATCGACCACTACGAACTCACCGCGAGGTCGCTCGTCTTCCACCTCGCCGAGGTGCCGTCGAGCGGGCCGTTCGACCTGCTGATCCTGCGCCGCGAGGTCGCCGCCGCGGCCGCCGCGCACCCGGGCGAGTGGCGGGTGCTGACGCTGGAGGAGGCACGGGCGACGGCGCTGGTGCCGGTCGCCGTCCCCGCCTCCGGGCTCGCGAGCTTCACGGTGGCACCGGCCGCGCGGGCGGCCGCGCCGGGCATGGCGTTCGCGCCGGCGACGGCGACGGCCGGGGCGCTGTCGAACGGGCTGGTCGAAGTCGTGATCGCCCCCGACGGCACCCTGGAGGTCACCGGGGCGGACGGCACCGTGCTGCGCGGGGTCGGCCGTCTCGTCGACGGCGGGGATCGCGGCGACAGCTACAACTACGGCCCGCCGGCGCACGATCTGCTCGTATCGGAACCGGCGGAGGTCGCCGTCGAGCTCGTCGAGAACGGCCCGCTGCGGTCGAGGGTGCGCATCACCCGTGTGTACGCGTGGCCCGCCGCGCTCTCCCCCGACCGCGACGTACGCGACGCCCGGACCGTGCCGACGCCGGTCGAGACCCTGGTGGAACTGCGCGCGGGCGAGCCGTTCGTGCGCGTCGCGACCTCGTTCCTGAACCAGGCCGCCGATCACCGGCTGCGCTTCCACGTCCCGCTCCCCCGGCCGGCGGCCATCTCGGCGTCGGCCGGGCAGCTCGCCGTCACCGAGCGCGGGCTCACCGCCGAGGGCGGCTGGGGCGAGTACCCGATCCCGACCTTCCCCGCGAGCACCTTCGTCTCGGCCGGGGCGGCCACCGTGCTGCTCGACCACGCCACCGAGTACGAACTCACCGACGAAGGCGCCGAACTCGCCGTCACCCTGCTGCGCGCGATCGGCTCGATCAGCGTCAACATCCATCCGCTGCGCGACGAGCCGGCGGCGAGCGAGATCCCCGCGCCGGGGGCGCAGGACCTCGGGGTGCGCATCGAGAACCGTTTCGCGATCGTGCCCTCGGCGACCGGCTGGCAGGACGCGGACGCGGTCGCCCTGGCCGAGGAGTTCCGCAACGACGTGCTGGTCACCCGCGGTACCGCGCCCGCCGGGGGGCGGCTGCCCGCCGACACGGCCGGCGTGCGGGTCGACGGCACTGACGTGTTCGTCTCGGCCGTCCGCCGCGTCACCGGTGACGACCTCGGCGCAGGCACCGAGGTGCGGCTGGTCGCGATGAGCGGCACGGGCGCCACGGCCCGCGTCACCGGCGCCTTCACCCGGGTGTCCACCGTCGACCTGCTCGGCCGGCCGCTGGCCACCGAACCCGCGGAGGGCGGCCTCGAGCTCGCCCTCGGCCCGTGGGAGATCCGGACGATCGTGCTCCGGTAGCGGTCGCGGACCCGACCGCCACCGCACCCCGGATCCCCCCTCCGCTACCAAGAAAGAGTTGTGACCCCTTGCCCTCCCAGCTCTCCGCGTATGTTTCGGACCCCACCCCAGGGCGTGGCGCGCTGCGCCCCGCGCGCTCGTGGCTGCACTCCGACGCCCCCTCCCGCTCCCTCAACGGGGACTGGCGGTTCCGGCTGTCACCCACGGCGCCGGCGGCGGAGGACTTCGCGGCCGAAGGATTCGACGACGACGGCTGGGACGCCATCCCGGTGCCGTCCCACTGGGTGCTCCAGGGCGACGGGGCCCACGGCCGGCCGATCTACACCAACATCCGGTACCCGTTCCCCATCGACCCGCCCCACGTACCGGACGAGAACCCCACCGGCGACTACCGCCGCCACTTCGACCTGCCCGCCGAATGGACGCGGGCCGAGCGGGTCGTGCTGCGGTTCGACGGGGTCGAGTCGCTGTTCAAGGTCTGGGTGAACGGCGACGAGATCGGCAGCGCCTCCGGCAGCCGGCTCGCCCACGAGTTCGACGTCACCTCGTCCCTGCGGCCGGGCGACAACCTTGTCGCGGTGCGGGTGCACCAGTGGTCGGCGGCAAGCTACCTCGAGGACCAGGACCAGTGGTGGCTGCCGGGCATCTTCCGCGACGTCACCCTGATCGCGCGGCCGGCCGGAGGCATCGAGGACGTCTGGCTACGCACCGGGTTCGAGGACGGGCGCGGGCGGATCGACCCGGAGGTCACCGCGGAGCCGGCGGCCTTCCCGGTCACCCTCCGCATCCCCGAGCTCGGCGTCGAGCGGGTCTGGGACTCCCCCGCCCAGGTGGCCCCGTTCGAGGTCGAGGGCGTGCGGCCCTGGTCGGCCGAGGTCCCGCGACTGTACGAGGTCACGGTGGCCTCGGCCGCGGAGACCGTCACCGTGCGGACGGGCTTCCGCACCGTCGAGATCCGCGGCGACCGCTTCCTGGTCAACGGCCGCCGCGTCGTCTTCCACGGGATGAACCGCCACGAGACCCACCCCGAGCGCGGCCGTGTCTTCGACGAGGCGCACGCGCGCGAGGACCTGGCCCTGATGAAGCGGTTCAACGTCAACGCGATCCGCACCAGCCACTACCCGCCGCACCCGCGGCTGCTCGACCTCGCCGACGAACTCGGGTTCTGGGTCGTCCTCGAGTGCGACCTGGAGACGCACGGCTTCGACAAGGACGGCGCCTGGACCGGCAACCCCAGCGACGACCCGGCGTGGCGCGAGGCCTACCTGGACCGCGTCCGGCGCACCGTGGAACGGGACAAGAACCACCCCAGCGTCGTGATGTGGTCGCTCGGCAACGAGGCGGGGACGGGCGGCAACCTCGCCGCGATGTCGGCGTGGGTCCACGCCCGCGACGCGGGACGCCCCGTGCACTACGAGGGCGACCACACCGGCGAGTACACGGACGTCTACTCGCGCATGTACGCGTCCGTGGCGGAGACCGAGCAGATCGGGACGGACGGCTCGCGCGCTCCCCTGCAGGGCTGCACCCCCTCGCAGGGCGCGCGGCAGCGCACCAAGCCGTTCCTGCTGTGCGAGTACGCCCACGCGATGGGCAACGGGCCCGGTGCCCTCGACCAGTACGAGGAGTTGGTGCACCGGCACCCGCGCCTGCACGGCGGGTTCGTCTGGGAGTGGCGCGACCACGGCATCCGGGCGACGGCACCGGACGGCAGGCCCTACTACGCGTACGGCGGCGACTTCGGGGAGGTCGT
This sequence comes from Actinacidiphila glaucinigra, assembly GCF_900188405.1. Taxonomy (GTDB): domain Bacteria; phylum Actinomycetota; class Actinomycetes; order Streptomycetales; family Streptomycetaceae; genus Actinacidiphila; species Actinacidiphila glaucinigra. The sequence continues at coordinate 12,583 of NZ_FZOF01000005.1, forward strand.
GCACGACGGCAACTTCGTGATGGACGGGATGGTGCTCAGCGACGGGGTCCCGACCCCCGGTCTCCACGAGTTCAAGGCCGTCGTGCAGCCCCTCCGCTTCACCTTCGACGGAGACGGCGACGGCGCCGGCGACAGCGGCGGCGCGGTCACGGTCGCCAATCTGCGGCACTCGGCGGACACCTCCGACCTGCGCTTCCGCTGGCGCGTCGAGCACGACGGGAGGCCCGTGGACGCCGGGGAGCTGGAGGTGCCCGTCCTCGCGGCCGGCGGGTCGGCGCGGGTGCCGCTGCCGCGGATCGCGGTGTCCGGGGAGTCGGAGACATGGCTCACCGTGGACGCGGTCCTGGCCACCGGCACCGCGTGGGCGGCCGAGGGGCATGTGGTCGCGACCGCCCAGCTGGACCGCTCCACCCGACGCGCCGTGCCCGCCGTCCGGCTTCCGGCCGACTGGCGGCGGAGCGACGGGACGCTGACGCTCGGCATCGCCGAATTCACCGAGGGGGCCCTCGTACGGCTCGCCGGGCGCGCCGTGGCGGGCCCGCGCCTGGAGCTGTTCCGTGCCCCGACCGACAACGACGAGGGCACCTCGGGGGTGGCCGAGGAGAGCGACGCCCACGTCCCCGGGGTCTCCAACGCCGAGCTGTGGCGGCGCGACGGCCTGGACCGGCTGACCTCGCGGCTGTTGTCGGTGGAGACCGCCGCGAACGCCCTGCGGACCGTCGCCAGGGTCTCCGCGGCCGACTCCGCGTCGTCGGTGACCGTGGAGACGGTCTGGTCCCTGGAGGGGGACCAGCTCGAACTGCGCGTGGAGATCGAGCCGTCGGGCGGCTGGACGACGGTGTGGCCTCGCATCGGCGTCCGTTTCGACCTCCCCGACGGCGCCGCTGCGGTCGACGGGGCCGAGTGGTTCGGCCTCGGACCGCACGAGTCCTACCCCGACAGCCTTCGCGCGGCGCGCACCGGCCGGTTCTCCGCCGGCGTCGACGACCTCCGCGTCGACTACGCGCGCCCCCAGGAGACCGGGCACCGCTCCCGGTGGCGGGAGCTGGAGCTGACCAGTGGCGGCGCCGGAGTGCTGCGCCTCGCGGCCGTCCCGGACGTGCAGGGCCGCCTGCCCGGCTTCACGCTCAGCCGTCACACGCCGCAGCAGGTCGCCCGTGCGGCGCACCCGTTCGAGCTCCCCCGGTCGGCGACCAGCCACCTCTTCGTCGACGCGGCCCAGCACGGCCTCGGCTCCCGGGCGTGCGGACCCGACGTGTGGCCGGAGTTCGCCCTCCGCCCGCAGGCCCGGACGATCAGGCTCCGGATCACGGCGGGCTGACGTGCCCCGGCAGGGGGCCGCGGTGAGCGGCCCTCTGCCAGGGTGGTGGCATGAAGTACATGGTGTTGATGTACGCCGACCCCGCGGCGACCGAGGCGATGACCGCCGAGGAGCGCGCCGAGGTGTTCCGCCGGCACGACGAGCTGCACAAGGATCTCGCGGGCACCGGCGAGCTGCTGAACGGCGCCGGACTCGCCCTCCCCAGGGACACCACGACGATCCGGCTGCGCCGGGACGGGACGACGACGGAGGACGGACCGCTCGCGGGGGCGACGGAGCAGCTGACCGCCTACTACGTGGTCGACTGCGCGAGCCCGGAGCGCGCGCTGGAGATCGCCGGACGCGTCGTCGACTTCCACGTCGTGGCGGTCGAGGTGCGCCCCGTCCACGACTCGTTCGGCATGGAGGGGGGCCGACCGGACGGCACCCCGGCGCGGCAGGCGTGAAGGCCCCCCGTCCCGGGTTCAGTCCGGTCCGCAGCGGTCGAGCGCGGCACGAACCCTGCGGAGCCCCTCCGCTCTCCAGTGGTCCCGGTCGGGCATCCCGTCGTCCCGGCGCCAGCGCCAGGCCGAGAACATCGCCCAGTTCAGGGCGCGGCACCGGTGGATCAGTTCGTGGTCGGCCCCCGTGTAGTGTTCTGCCACTTCCTCGGGCGCGTGGGCGAGATCGAACTCGACGGGACCGCGGCAGCACGTGGCGAGGTCCACGAACAGCGGGCCCCTCCTTGTGTTGAGGAGATTGCCCGGATGCGGCTCGCCGTGCAGCAGCTGCTCGCCGGCCCTGTCGATGCCGACCGCCGCGCCCAGATGGGCCAGTGTGCCGCGGAGGAACTCCCGGTCGGCGTCGGACAGCTCGGGGGACCGCTCCCCGTCGCCGACTTCTCCCAGCGCCACGGCGACTCGATCCGTGACATGCGGTGCGTCCAGGTCGATCCGGCGCAGGGCGGCATGGTGCCGCAGGAACGCGTCCGCGTAGTCGGCCGGCGCGATCGGCGATCCCACGGGTTCGTAGTACGTCCAGAGCGAGACGGCGAAGGCGTCACGCACATGGACGCGGGGGTCGACCCTGGGGTCGAGCTCGGCCACGGGAGCGTCGACGCCGGCGAGGAGGCGGGCGACCTCCACTTCGAACTCGGAATCGGCCAGATGCCCCGCGGGGGCGACCCTGGCCAGTACACCGCAGGGGACGAGGTGCAGCGCGACGCGGTCCGAGTCGTGGACGACGACCACGTCGTCGGCCTTCAGGCCCAGCTCCGAAGCGGTCGACCGTGCCGCCTCGACCGCGCGGCGGAGTTGCGACGGCTCCATGACGTCCTCCCTCGTTGTCGGGCACACCACATTTACGCCCGGGCCGGTCGAGCGGTCCGGAGGCAGGCGGGTGTCACGCTCTCTCGCGTCCCGGCAGGAGATCCTTCTCCAACCCGGCGAGCCTCGGCAACGTCTTTTGACCGGCCCGGAGCTGCCCCGGAGCTGCCCCGGCGGAAGGCGGCGAACAGCGCCTTCCGCCGGGGCGGTGGTCAGGAGGCGGTGTAGGTGAAGGCGGCGCTGGTGGTCTGCGCGGTCTGGCCGGCGGGCAGGTAGTCGAAGGTGTAGGTGAGGGTGTCCCCGGAGCGCAGCGGGACGGGCTGCTCCCAGCGGCCGGCCGAGGCGTTCCAGGTCAGGAAGTGGTTCGCCTGCGTGCCGCCGTTCACGCGGTAGTGGACGGTGACGAAGGTCGCGGTGAAACCACCGGGCTTGAACCAGACGACCGGGTCGGCGCCCTGGCTGACGCCCTGGGTGAAGCCGGACTGCGGGGGCGGGTCGGTGGGGTCCGTGGGGGGCGGTCCGGACGTCCCCGTGCCGTTCACCCATTGCCCGCCGCGCAGCTCGGCGAGGAAACGGTCGCGGATCGTCGCGTCCGCCTGGATGCGGGCATCGCCCCAGTAGCCGTTGGAGCAGCCGGGGCCTCCGGCCGCGGCGCCGTCCGCGCACTGCCACTGGGTCTGGCCGTCCCAGTCGGTGTTGATGTAGGCGGCAGCCCGGATGACGTCGCGGTTGGCGGTGATCCAGGCGAACCAGGGGCGGTACCACTCGTTCCAGATGGTGTCCGCGCCGGTGGCCACGGGGTTCTTGCGCATGATGCAGCTCTTGGTGTGCGCGCCGTTGTCGTAGCCCTGCGGTGAGGACTCGGCGATCATCACCGGTTTGCCGTGCCCGCGGGCGAAGTCCAGGACGCGGTTCTGCAGGCCGGTGGGCGAGGTGTCATAGCTGCTGCAGCCCCACTGCGTGCCGACCGAGCCCGTGCCGTAGAAGGCGGAGACGCCGACCCAGTCGACGTACTGGTCCCCGGGGTACCAGGCGTCGTAGTGGGCGGGGTCGGTGACCACGTAGTTCCACTCGGGGTGGTCGGGACTGGTGTTGAGGGGCCAGGCCGCGGTCTGCCAGACGGTGGCGACCTTCGTGGCGCCGAGGGCGTCGATGCGGCCCTTGATGTAGACGAAGGCCCGCTTGTAGAAGTCCGCGTTGTAGCAGTTCCAGGGGCCGTCGAACTCGTAGCCGATGCGCAGGAAGACCTGCCGGTCGTAGCCCTTGAGCCGGTTGACCATCTCGTCGACCTTGGCCCGGTACTGGCTGGTCAGGCTGGGGTTGCCGGAGGCGACGTCGCTGTCGCCGGTGCCGGTGATCGCGCGCAGCGGCTGGTTGCCGCAGCCGGTCGTGGCGTCGGAGAGGTAGAGGCCGACGGCGAGGGCGGAACGGGGGTACTGGGCCAGGGTCGCGGCGAAGTCGACCGTTCCCGAGCCCCAGTTGACGGGCCCGTTCATGCCGGCGAGGGGCGCCGGGCTGCCGCCGAGGACCAGGTTGGTGTACAGGGTGACCCCGCCGGGTGCGGGGGCGTCCAGCGACGTCCGGTCGAGCACGTCGCGCTTGTAGTCGGCGAGGGTGTCGCTGTCCTGGCCCATCAGGGCCAGGACCTTGCCGTCGGGCGGCAGGTTGCGGGCGGCGACGGCGGCCTGCGCCGTGCCCGAGGCCAGTCCGGACGCGGTCAGGGCGGCGACCGCGGCGAGGCCGGCGAGCAGTGCCCCGGCTCGTCTTCGCAGCGCGTGCATACAACTCTCCTCGGTGCCGGGCGGATGTGTCGCACGGCATGGTGGAGAGCCGCAACTTCCCCGTCAATCATTCGCGTAAGTTTCGAAGGAGTGCGCAGGTCGGAACGCCGGAAGCGAAACTTCACCACGGTCGCAAGACCCGATCGGTGGTCTCATACAGGCGTCCCTCCCAGGGCAAGTTGCAGGTCACGGCGCCATCGCGGATTCTCGAAACTTCTACGTAACTATTGACAGCAAGTTTCGTGCGGCGGCAGGTTGTGCGAACCGCACCGTCCACCGGTCGTCATTCTCCGGATGCCACGTCGGCCTCTCCCCCACGCCGTCACCCGTCCCTTCCGCATGCCCCCTGGAGGTCCGCATGGGCACCTCGCTCATCCGCAGATCGCTCGCCGCAACCGCCGGCCTGACCACGCTCCTCACGCTCGCCGGCTGCTCCTCCGGTTCCACCGGCACCTCCGGCGAGATCACCCTCACCGTCGCCACCTTCAGCGACTTCGGCTACAAGCCGCTGATCGCGCAGTACGAGAAGACCCACCCCGGCATCAGGGTCCAGGAGCGGGTCTCCCAGCTCGACCAGCACCACAACAGCCTGTCCACGCAGCTCTCCTCGGGCAGCGGCGCGGCCGACGTGGTCGCCGTCGAGGAGGGTTACATGCCCAAGTTCCGGCAGGTGAAGGACAAGTTCGTCAACCTCGCCGAGTACGGGGCGCTGCGGCGCGAGGAGGAGTACCTGCCGTACAAGTGGGCGCAGGCCACCGCCGACGACGGCCGCTTCGTGATGGGCTACGGCACCGACGTCGGCGGCCTGGCGATCTGCTACCGCCGCGACCTGTTCGCGCAGGCCGGGCTGCCCACCGACCGGGACGAGGTGGGCAAGCTGTGGCCCACCTGGCAGGACTACTTCAAGACCGGCGACACCTTCACAGCGAAAGTGAAGGACCACGCGTGGTTCGACTCCGCGGGCAATGTGTTCAGCGCGATGATGAACCAGACCGAGGTCGGGTTCTTCGACACCTCCGACTCCTACGTCGCCGACACCAACCCGGACGTCGAGAAGTTCTTCTCCGACACCTCCAAGGCGGCCGCCGCCGGCCAGTCGGCGAACCTGGTGCCGTTCAGCCAGCAGTGGAACGCCGGTATCAAGCAGGGGAAGATGGCCACCATCACCTGCCCCGCCTGGATGACCGGGCTGATCCAGACCGCGGCCGGCGAGGAGGCCGAGGGCAAGTGGGACATCGCCTCCGTGCCCGGGGGCGGCGGCAACTGGGGCGGCTCCTTCCTCACCGTGCCCAAGCAGGGCAAACACGTGAAGGAGGCCGCCGAGCTGGCCGCCTTCCTCACCTCCGCCGACTCGGAGAAGAAGATCTTCCAGGGGCCCACCGGTTCGCTGCCCTCGCTCACGGACGCCCTCGCGGACCCCGCCGTCCAGGACACCCGCAAGGCCTACTTCAACGACGCGCCCACCGGGAAGATCTTCGCCGCCTCGGCGAAGGACCTGCGGCCCAGTTTCCGCGGCTCCAAGGACCAGCAGGTGCGCGTGCCCTTCGCCAACGCCCTGCAACTGGTCGAGCAGCGCAAGGCGTCGCCGGACGAGGCCTGGCGCAGGGCCCTCGCCGACGCCGCGAAGAACCTCGCGCACTGACTCGTACGCACTCACCCGCCCCACTCACCCGCCCACTCACCCAGCCAGGAGGTCACCATGGCGGTCGACGCCGCCGGTGCCGGGCGTGCGCCCGCCCGCACACCGGGCGCTCCCCCTCGCCGCACGACCCGGCCGCGCCGCGGCGGCCGCCTCGTCCCGTACGGCTTCGTCTCCCCGTTCTTCCTCGTTTTCGGGATCTTCGGCCTGTACCCGCTGCTGTACACCTTCTGGGTGTCGCTGCACCACTGGGACCGGCTGACCGGCGACGGCGGCTTCGCCGGACTGGACAACTTCCAAGACCTGTTCGCCGATCCCGACTTCTACACCGCCACCTTCAACACCTTCAGCATCTTCCTGCTGTCGACGGTCCCGCAGCTGCTCCTCGCCCTCGCGGTGGCCTGGCTGCTGGACCGCCGGCTGCGGGCCCGCACCACCTGGCGGGCACTGGTCCTCGTCCCGCAGTACGTGTCGGTGGTGGCGGTGGCGCTGGTCTTCTCGCAGCTCTTCGGCCGTGACTTCGGCGTCGTCAACTGGGCGCTGCAGCACCTCGGTCTGATCTCGGAGCCAGTCGACTGGACCGCCGAGACCTGGAGTTCGCACCTGGCGATCGCCTTCATGGTGATGTGGCGATGGACCGGCTACAACGCCCTGATCTACCTGGCCGCCATGCAGGCCGTACCGCGTGAACTGTACGAGTCGGCCCTGGTCGACGGCGCCGGACGCATGCTCACCTTCCGCCGGATCACCCTGCCGGCGATCCGGCCGACGGTGCTGTTCACCGTGGTGATCTCCACCATCGGCGGCCTCCAGCTGTTCGCCGAACCCTTCCTGTTCGACCCGCAGGCCAACGCCGAGGGCGGCACCGAGCACCAGTTCCAGACGCTCACGCTGATGCTCTACAAGTACGGCTTCATCAACAACGACGCGGGCTACGCCTCCGCGATCTCGTGTGTGCTGTTCCTCGTCATCGCCGCCGTCGCCGCCCTCAACTTCCTCGTCACCCGCCGCCTGGGCGGCGGCTCCGGCCGCTGACCGCCGGACCCCGAGAGGAGCTCCGTCCATGGCCCCGTCCCTCACCACCCCCGCGTCCCGCCCGGACGCCCCTACCGCCCTCCCCGGCGCGGGGGGACCACCCGGTCACCCGCGTCCGCGCCGCCGGCGCGGCTCCGGTCCGCGGCACTTCGACAGCGCCGGTCCCCTGGCCTACGCGCTGCTCGCCGCGGTCGTCCTCGCCTCCGTCTTCCCGCTCTACTGGACGTTCGTCGTCGCCTCGCACGGAGACAACTCCGTGCTGGGCGGCTCCACCCCGTCCCTCGTGCCCGGCGGGCACCTGGTCGCCAACATCCGACGGGTCTTCGACACGGTCGACTTCTGGAAGGCCCTCGGGAACTCCTTCGCCGTCGCCGGGACCACGGCCGCCAGCAACGTGCTGCTGTCCTCCCTGGCCGGCTACGCCTTCGCCAAGCTGCGCTTCCCGGGCCGCGACGCCCTGCTCGTCGTGGTGATCGCCACGGTGATGGTGCCGACCCAGCTCGGCATCATCCCGCTGTACCTGCTCGTCACCGACATGGGCCTGTACGGCACGCTGAGCTCGCTGATCGTGCCCGCGCTGGTCTCTGCCGTCGGCGTGTTCTGGATGCGGCAGGCGATGGAGGAGAACATCCCCGACGAGCTCATCGAGAGCGCCCGCGTCGACGGGGCCGGGCACCTGCGCACCTTCCTGCACGTCGCGTGGCCCGGCGTGCGCTCCACGGCCGCCGTGCTCGGCATGTTCACCTTCATGTTCGCCTGGAACGACTACTTCTGGCCGCTGATCGCCCTGCCGCCGGAGAACGGCACCGTGCAGATCGCCCTCAACCAGCTGGCCGCCGGCTACTACACCGACTACACCCTCATGCTCGCCGGGGTCGTGGTCTCCGTCCTGCCGGTGCTGGCGCTCTTCGCCGTGCTGGCCCGCCGCATCGTCTCGGGCGTCATGGACGGCGCCGTCAAGGGCTGAGCCCGCCGCCCGTGCCCCCGCCGCCCGTACCCCGTCGCCCGTGCCCCCGCTCCCGTACCGCCCGACCGAGTCCCGAGGAACCGCATGACTGCCGCCGTACCCGCGACCGGGAATCCCGTCCCGGCCCCCGACGACCGCCGCGCGGTGATCCGCAACCCCGTGCTCACCGGCTTCCATCCCGACCCCTCCCTGCTGCGGGTCGGCCCGGACTACTACCTCGCCACCTCCACCTTCGAATGGCTCCCGGGAGTGACCCTCCACCACTCCCGCGACCTCGTGCACTGGGAGCCGCTGGGCGGCGCCCTGACGGAGGAACGACTGCTGGACCTGACCGGCGTCCCCGACTCCGGAGGTGTGTGGGCGCCCTGCCTCTCGTACGCCGACGGGCTGTTCCACCTCGTCTACTCCGACGTGAAGAGCCTGGCCGGCGCGTACAAGGACGTCCACAACCACGTCGTCACCGCGCCCGCGCCGACCGGCCCGTGGTCGGATCCGGTGCCGGTGGCGGGGCACGGCTTCGACCCGTCCCTCTTCCACGACACCGGCCCCGGCGGCAGCGGCCGCAGCTGGCTGCTCTGGCTGGAATGGGACCACCGGCCCGGCAACGACCCGTTCGCCGGCATCCTGCTGCAGGAGTGGGACCGGGCCGGGCGCCGCCTGCGCGGGCCGGTCCACCGGATCTTCACCGGCACCGCGCTCGGCCGGACGGAGGGCCCGCACCTCTACCGGCGCGACGGCTGGCACTACCTGGTCACCGCCGAGGGCGGCACCTCCTGGGAGCACGCCGTCACCGTCGCCCGCTCCCGCGAGGTCACCGGCCCCTACGCACCCGACCCCGCGGGCCCCATGCTCACCTCGCACGGCGACGACGGGCTCGCGCTCCAGAAGGCGGGCCACGGCAGCCTCGTCGAGACCCCGGACGGCGACTGGTACCTGGCCCATCTGACGGCCCGCCCGCTGACCCCGCGCGGCGCCTGCGTCCTCGGCCGCGAGACCGCCCTGCAGCGCGTGCGCTGGACGGCGGACGGCTGGCCGCGCGTCACCGGCGACGCCGGACCGGGCCGCCCCGCCCGGCGCGTACCCGCTCCCCCCGCCCCGGCGGAGGTCACCGCCGCGCCCCGCTCCGCACCGTACGGCGGCTTCCCGGGAGCGGAGTGGATGACCCTGCGCCGCCACCCCGACCCCACGTGGCTGTCCCCCGCGGACGGCTCCGGCGGACTGCGGCTTCGCGGCGGCGAGTCGCTATCCTCCCGGCACCGGCAGAGCCTCGTCGCCCGGCGCCAGCAGCACACCCGGTTCCGCTTCGAGGCCACCGTGTCCTTCGCGCCGGACTCACCGCGGCAGATGGCCGGCGTAGTCCACCTCTACAACACCCGGCTGTGGCACTACGCGCACCTCACCTCCGACGCCGGCCACGGACGGGTACTGCGCCTGGCGGTGTGCGACCGCGGCCGCTACTCCGAACCGGCCGGGCCCGTTCCGGTGCCCGGCGAGGGGCCGTTGCGGCTGCGGCTGTCCGGCCGGGGCGCCGAGGCGTCCTTCGCCTGGTGGGACGAGTCCGCGCGGGGCTGGCGGCCGCTCGGGCCGGCCCTCGACGCCGGCCGGCTCTCCGACGAGTACGCCACGGTCGGCGACGCCGACGGGCACTTCAGCAGCTGGGGCTTCACCGGCGCCTTCGTGGGCGTGTGCGCGCAGGACCTGACCGGCGGCCGCCTGGGCGCGGACTTCACGGGCCTGGAGTACGAGGGCGATCCCCAGCCGGATACGGACGGCGGAGCGCCGTGACCGCACGCGGCGGGCGGCGGGGCGGTGGACGCCGGGCCGCCCCGCGGGAGTCCGGCCGTAGGCTACCCGGGAACACCGGGGCGGGCGGGGCGGGCCGGGCGGCCGCCGCCCGCGGCACCGCGGCGACGGACAGGACGAGGGAAACGGACGGCGCATGAGCACACAGCCGGGATCCAAGGTGACGATCGGTGCCATCGCCGCCGAGGCCGGGGTCTCCACCGCCACCGTCTCCAAGGTCCTCAACGGCCGCAGCGACGTCTCCGCGGCCACCCGCGAACGCATCCAGCAGATCATGGCGCGGCGCCACTACCAGCGGCGCGGGGCCCGCCGCCGGGGCGGCATCGTCGACCTCGTCCTCAACGAGCTCGACAGCCTGTGGTCCATAGAGATCATCCGCGGCGCCGAGGAGACGCTCCGCACCGCGGGCGTCAGCATGGTGCTCTCCGCGGCCCACGGCAGCGGCGCGGCGACCAGCGCCTGGCTCGACCAGCTGACGGCGCGCCGCTCCGACGGGGCCATCCTGGTCGTCTCCGACCTCAACCTCCGGCAGCGCACCAAACTGACCTCGCTCGGCGTCCCCTTCGTCCTCGTCGACCCGGTGGGCACCGTCGAGGCCGGTGTCCCGACGATCGGCGCCACCAACTGGGCCGGGGCCGTCTCCGCGACCGAGCACCTCATCGGACTCGGTCATCGCCGCATCGCCCATCTCGCGGGACCTCGGCAGCTGCTGTGCAGCCGCGCCCGCGCCGACGGGTTCCGCGCCGCCATGGAGGCGGCCGGCCTCGACGTGCCGCAGGAGGCCGTACGGTACGGGGAGTTCAACGACTCCTCGGGGTACGCCGAGACGACGGCCCTGCTGGAGGAGGCCGCCCGCTGCGGCCGCCCGCTGCCGACGGCGCTCTTCGCCGCCAGCGACCTGCAGGCCTTCGGCGCCTACACCGCGCTGCGCGAGCGCGGGCTGGACGTCCCCGGCGACGTCAGCGTCGTCGGCTTCGACGACGTGCCCGTCACCCGCTGGACGGCCCCCGCCCTCACCACCGTCCGCCAGCCGCTGCAGGCGATGGCCGCGATGGCGGCACGCACGCTGCTGCGGCTGGTCGACGGCGAGGAGGTCGACCTGCCGAGGGTGGAGCTCGCGACGCAGCTGGTCGTCCGGGACAGCACCGCGGCGCCGCGCGACGGAGGGTGACGGCCGGTAGCGTGGCGGGTCCGGACCGTCACCGCATCCTTGCGCCTGCGGAATCCGCAGGTCAGGCCCTATGGGTGCAATGTGCAATATGACCCATTTGGGTGAATACTGGACTAATGGACGTGATGTTTGAACCTTCGGTGTACCCACCGCTCGCACTCGGCTTCTTCGGTCTGGCGACCGGCTATCTGATCTGGGGCTCCCAGGAACTGTTCGGCTGGCCCAAGAGGGACGAGAAGGTCGACCGGGCGATGGGCGTCTGGGGCATCTGGCTGCCGGGCCTCTGCCAGCTCCTGGCCGGCATCATCCTCTTCGTGGGCCTCACCTGGTTCGAGGTCTTCAAGGAGCCGCCGCTCTACATGGCCGCCCTGGCCTTCACGGCGTACGGCATCCACTGGTTCGCGCTCGGCTGGGACCGCTACCGCGGCAACGACGCACGCGTCAACGCCGGTGTCGGCGTGGCCTACATGGTCCTGTCGGCCCTCGGCGCGACGGTGTTCTTCGCCGCCAACGACTGGCCCGTCGGACTGGTCTTCGTCGGGCTCTTCGCCGTGTACCTGAGCAAGTTCGTCATGTCGGTCGGCGTCCCCGTCGCCGAACGCGTGATGGGGCTGTTCCGCCTCCTGACCGCCGCCTGGCTGCTGTACCTGACCTTCGCCGTGGTGGTCAACTTCACCCTCGGGTACCACTGGGAGACGTGACCCGTACGGGGCCTTCAGGCCTCGACCAGCCCCAGCCGGAACAGGCTCTCGGCGGTCTCGAGGACGGTCGTCCGCACCGGGCGCGGCTCCCAGCCCAGCACCGCGCGCGCCTTGTCGGTGCGGAGCACGGGCACCCTGCCCAGCTGACTCGCCGCCTCCCGCAGCGCCGGGTCGGTGCGCGCGCCCTCCCGCACCTCCTCCGGGGTCAGTTCCCTGGCCGGCACCTTCGCGGCGCGCTCGCCCAGCCCCTCGGACAGGACGCGCGCCATCCCGTGCAGACTCGTCGCCGTGCCGCTGCCGATGAGGAAGCGCTCGCCCGCGGCGCCCGGTTCCGTCATCGCCCGCAGCTGCGCGCCCGCCACGTCACGGACGTCGGCCACGTCGAAGTACAGCGGCGGAACCACCGGCAGGGCCCCTTCCAGCATCGCCTTGACGAGGAGCACCGAGGCGGACAGGTGCCGGTCCAGCACGGGGCCGAAGATCCCGGGCGGATTGATCACGGCCAGTTCGAGTTCCCCTCCCTCGGCGGCCATGAAGTCCCATGCCGCGCGCTCGGCGACCGCCTTGGACTTGATGTAGGGGGTCAGGTCGTCCGCGGGGTCCGTCCAGTCGCTCTCGTCGTACGCGCCGCCGCCCGTGCGGCTGTAGCCGACGGCGGCGAAGGACGAGGTCAGCACCACGCGCCGGACGCCGTGGTCACGGGCCGCCCGCAGCACGCGCAGCGCGCCGTCCCGGGCCGGGACGACGACCTCGTCCTCGGTGCGGGGCTGCCGGGCGGGGAAGGGCGACGCCACGTGCAGGACGTACTTGCTGCCCTTCACCGCCTCCGCCCAGCCCTCGTCCGAGGCCAGGTCGGCCTGGACGACGTCCAGCCGTTCGCCGGGGCCGGCGCCCGCACGGGCCGCCGTCGCACGGACGCCGTCCGCGCGGTCGAGCGACCGGACGGTGGTGCGCACCCGGTGGCCGGCCCGCAGCAGCGCGTCGACGACGTGCGAGCCGAGGTAGCCGCTGCCACCGGTCACGAGGACGGGTCCGGAGCCGGGGGTCGGATCGTGGTCGTGCATGGTCTTCTTCTCCCTATCCCATCAGTTCGGGCACCGTGCGCGTGAGTTCCTCCACGGCACGCCGCTCCGCTTCTTCGTCGCCCCGCTCCCGCGCGTCCCACAGGTCGGTCTTGAGCCGCAGGTAGCGCAGGCGGACCCGCGTCCTGCGGAGCTCCTCCGCCACCCGGTCGGCGTTGCGCCGGAACAGCCCGCGCAACTGCGCGGCCCGGTCGTCGTCCGCCGCCGCGTCGAGGTGCCGCAGGTAGGCGCGCATGTCGTGCACGCTCGTCCCGGTCGCCTTCAGGCAGCTCAGGGCCTCGATCCTCTCCACCGCGGCAGCGCCGTAGCGGCGGTGCCCGCTGCTCGCGTCGCGGGGGACCGGGCCGATGAGGCCGATCTTCTCGTAGTAGCGCAGTGTCGGCTCGGAGAGGCCGCTGCGTCGCGACACCTCCTGGATCGACACCGGCGGGGCGTCTGTCATTGCCACGTCCTCAGTCTTCGGAACCTCAAGCGCTTGAGGTCAAGCGTGGGGTGCGCACGTGGCCGAGGTCACTTCGCTCCGGCACCGGCGCGTCGTCCGCCGCGGTGCTCCGGATGCCTCCGGGGGACCCCACTCCCGAGAAGGACTTAGTGTAGCCTTACCTAAACTCCAGACATGGGGTGCTGGTCGCGTCGGCTGGGTACCGGAGGGTTCGCGGGGTGGGAACGAAGGCGCCGTCAGGGCGGGATGTACTGCTGCGGACGGTCAGGGGCCGGCGGAGGGACGTCGCCGTGGGCGCCGTGCTCGGCGCCGGCCATCAGTTCGGGGAGGCTCTCGTCCCCGTCATCATCGGCATCGTCATCGACCGGGCCGTCTCCGACGGCGACGGACGGGCGCTGTTCGGCTGGCTCGCGGTGCTGGCCGTGGTGTACGTGGGGCTCTCCCTCAGCTTCCGCTTCGGCGCCCGCGCCGGCGAACGCGCCGCCGAACAGGCCGCGCACGACCTGCGGATCACCCTCGTACGACGGGTCCTCGACCCCGGCGGCGGCGCCGAACGCGGCCACCTGCCGGGCGAGTTGGCGAACATCGCCACCGAGGACGCCAAACGGGTCGGCGCCGTCAACATGGCGGTCATGACGGGGATCTCCGCCCTGACCGGACTCCTGGTCAGCGCAGTGGCCCTGCTGCGCATCTCCGTACCGCTCGGCCTGGTCGTCCTCCTCGGCACACCGGTGCTGCTCTGGCTCGGGCACCTGCTGAGCAAGCCCCTGGAGCGGCGCAGCGAGGCCGAGCAGGAGGGGGCCGCGTACGCCTCCGGGATCGCCGCCGACCTGGTGGCCGGACTGCGGGTGCTCAAGGGCATCGGCGCGCAGGCCGCCGCCGTCGAACGGTACCGGCGCACCAGCCGCGCCTCGCTCGCCGCGACGGTGCGGGCGGCGCGCGCCGAGGCCTGGCAGAGCGGGGTGGTGCTCACCCTCACCGGCGTCTTCATCGCCCTGGTCGCGCTGATCGGCGGACGGCTCGCCGCGGCCGGCGACATCACGCTGGGTCAGCTCGTGTCGGCGGTCGGCCTGGCCCTGTTCCTCCTGGGCCCGCTGGAGGTCTTCGCCTGGGTCAACGCCGAGTTCGCCCAGGGGCGGGCCTCAGCGGGGCGCATCGCGGCCGTGCTCGCCGCGGAACCCGACGTGCTGCCCGGTGAACGCGCCCTGCCGGAACCGGTGCTGGGCGGCCTGCGGCTGCGCGGCGTCACCCTCGGCGCGCTGCGCGAGGCCGACCTCGACGTACGGCCCGGCGAACTGCTCGGCGTGGCCAGCACCGACCCGGCCGCCGCGCAGGCACTGCTCGCCTGCCTCGGCCGCACCGCGGACCCGGAGGCCGGCGTCGTCGAACTGGACGGCGTACCCCTGCCGGAGCTCGACCCCGCGCGGCTGCGCACCGCTGTCCTCGTCGCGGCGCACGACGCCGACCTGTTCGAGGGCACCCTCGCCGACAACCTGGGCGGCGCCGGTGACACCGACCGCGCCCTGGCCGCCGCCTGCGCCGACGAGGTCGCCCGGGCCCTGCCGCAGGGCACCGCCACCGAGGTCACCGAGGGCGGCCGCTCGCTCTCCGGCGGCCAGCGCCAGCGCGTCGCGCTCGCCCGCGCCCTCGTCGCCGACCGCCCGGTGCTCGTCGTCCACGACCCCACCACGGCGGTCGACGCGGTCACCGAGGCCCGCATCGCCGGCGGCCTGCGTGAGCACCGCCTCGGCCGCACGACGCTGCTGGTCACCAACAGCCCGGCCCTGCTGTCCGTCGCCGACCGCGTCGTCCTCCTCGACGGCGGCCGGGTGGCCGCCGACGGCGCGCACGGCGACCTCGTGCACGGCGACCCGACCTACCGGACGGCGGTACTGGCATGACGACGGCATCGGGATCCCCGGCGCGCGAACTGCTGCCCACGGCGACGCCCGCGCGGACCCGCGCCGCGGTGCGCGAACTGCTGCGCCCGCACCGGGCACTGGCCGCGGGCGGGGCCGTGGTGATGGTGGCGGCGACCACGGTGGGGCTGCTGACGCAGCCGCTGCTGGGGCACATCGTCGACCTGGTCACCGAGCGGCGCCCGGCGGGGGCGCTCACGCTGCCCGTGGTGCTGCTGGTGCTGGTCGCGGTGGCGCAGGGCGTGGCCACGGCCTTCGGCATGTCGCTGGTGTCGCGGCTGGGCGAGACCGTGCTCGCCGAACTGCGCGAGCGCTTCGTCGAGCGGGCGCTGTCCCTGCCGCTGGAGCGGCTGGAGCGGGCCGGGTCCGGCGACCTCAACTCCCGGGTGACGCGCGACGTGTCACGGGTGGCGGAGGCGGTGCGCACCGCGCTGCCGGAACTGGTGCGGTCGGGGCTGTCCATCGTGCTGACGCTGGCCGCCCTCGCGGTGCTGGACTGGCGGTTCCTGCTGGCGGCGCTGCTCGCGCTGCCGCTGCAGGCGCACACCGCGCGCTGGTACGTCCGCAACGCCACCCCGCTGTACGCGAAGGAGCGCATCGCCACCGGCGCCCAGCAGCAGCAGCTGCTCGACACGATCGGCGGCGCGGCGACGGTGCGGGCCTACCGGGCCGAGGCCGGGCACACCGAACGGGTCACCGAACGCTCGCGTGCGGCCGTCGACCTGACGCTGCGCGGGGTGCAGCTGGTGCTGCGCTTCTACAGCCGGCTCCACGTGGCCGAGTACACCGGGCTGGCCGCCGTGCTGGTGACCGGCTTCCTGCTGGTGCGCGGCGGTTCCGCGTCGATCGGCACGGCGACGGCGGCGGCCCTGTACTTCCACAGTCTGTTCGGCCCGGTGAACACCGCGCTGGTGCTGCTGGACGACGCCCAGTCCGCGACGGCCGCCCTGGCCCGGCTGGTCGGGGTCGTCGACGAGCCGGCGCCCGCCGCCGCGGACGACGCACGGCCGCAGGACGTCCCCGGAGTTCCGGCCGTCACCGTGGAGGGCGTCGGCCACGCCTACGTGCCGGGGCGGCCGGTGCTCAGCGACGTGGACCTGGTGCTCCGGCCCAAGGAGAAGGTCGCCCTCGTCGGTGCCAGCGGCGCCGGCAAGACCACGCTCGCCAAGATCGTCGTCGGCATCCACCGGCCGTCGTCGGGCCGGGTCGAGGTCGGCGGCGGCCGGCCCGCCGAGACCGGGCGCACGGTCGCGCTGGTCACCCAGGAGGTGCACGTCTTCTCCGGCCCGCTCGCCGACGACCTGCGCCTGGCCCGCCCGGACGCCACCGACGAGGAACTGCGCGAGGCCCTGGAACGGGTGGGCGCGCTCGGCTGGGCGCAGGCGCTGCCCGAGGGCCTGGACACCGTCGTCGGCGACGGCGGTCACCGGCTGACCGCGGACCGCTCGCAGCAACTCGCCCTCGCCCGCCTGGTGCTGGCCGACCCGCCGGTCGCCGTCCTCGACGAGGCGACCGCGGAGGCCGGCAGTTCCGGCGCCGGGCGCCTGGAGGAGGCCGCCGAACGCGCGCTGGAGGGCCGTACCGCGCTGGTCGTCGCGCACCGGCTCAGCCAGGCCGCCGCCGCCGACCGGGTGGTGGTGATGGAGGAGGGCCGCATCGCCGAGAGCGGCACCCACGACGAACTGCGCGCCGCAGGGGGGCCGTACGCCGCCCTGTGGCAGGCGTGGGCGGAGCACCGCAGCACCCCCAGGCCGTAACCGGCCGCCGCCCCCTACGAACCCGTCCACAACCGAAACGAACAGAAGGATCACGCGATGCCCCGCGCCAACAGAGCCACCCGGATCACCGGACTGCTCGCCTCCGTACTGATGCTTGTCGGCGCGGTAGCCGCCTGCGGCTCCTCCGACTCCCCCTCCGACGAGGCCAAGCCGGGCTCCGGCTCTACCAAGGCGCCGGCGAGCAGCGCCTTCCCCGTCACGATCGCCAACAAGTACGGCAGCACCACGATCGAGTCCGAGCCCAAGCGCGTGGTCACCGTGGGCCTCACCGACCAGGACGCCGTCCTCGCGCTCGGCACCGTCCCGGTCGGCACGACGGAGTGGATCGGCGGCTACAAGGGCGCCGTCGGCCCCTGGGCCCAGGACAAGCTGGGCTCCGCCGCCGCGCCGACCGTCCTGAAGGACACCGGCACCGGGCCGCAGGTTGAGAAGATAGCCGCGCTCAAGCCCGATCTGATCCTCGCCCTGTACTCGGGCCTGACCAAGGCGCAGTACGACACGCTGTCGAAGTTCGCCCCGGTCGTGGCGCAGCCCGAGGAGTTCAACGACTACGGCATCCCGTGGCAGCAGCAGACGGAGACGATCGGCAAGGCGCTCGGCAGGTCCGAGGAGGCCGCCAAACTCGTCGAGGGCGTCGAGGCGAAGTTCGCCGAGGCCAAGAAGGCGCACCCCGACTTCGCCGCCTCCACCGCGGTGATGGCCACCCCGTACGAGGGCACCTTCGTCTACGGCAGCCAGGACGCGCGTTCGCGGCTGCTGTCCGACCTCGGGCTGAAGCTCCCGGCGGACCTGGACAAGGTGATCGGCGACCAGTTCGGCGCCAACATCAGCAAGGAGCGCACCGACCTGCTCGACCAGGGCGTCGCCGTGTGGATCGTGCCGGACACCACCGGGGCCGTCGCCAAGCTGCACAAGGACAAGCTGTACGCCGACCTGAAGGTCGTGAAGGAGGGCCGCGAGGTCTTCGTCAAGGAGAGCGGCGACTACGGCAACGCGGTCTCCCTGTCGACCGTGCTGAGCATCCCCTACGTCCTGGACCGCCTCGTCCCGCAGCTGGCCGCCGCGGTGGACGGCGACCCGGCGACGAAGGTGGAGCAGCCCGCGTCCTGATTGCCCGCCTGCCCGGTGGTGTGTGCGGGTGCGCACACCACCGGGCGGCTTCGTGTCGGCCCGGTGCCGGTCACCAGGTGTCCGGCCACGGGTACCCGAGTTCCCGAGCGCGCTCCCGGGTACCGCCGCACACCCGTGCGTAGGTCTTCGGGTCCTCCCCGGCGAGGCGCAGCAACGCGGCCGCGGCCTGTGCCTCGGGCGGTGTGCCGTCGTCGGCGATGTCCCACCGGAACTGGAGCGGGCTGTCGGGCCGGTCGGGGTTCCCCGAGGCGAGTCCGGGCACGTACCAGAAGGTCACCACGGTGGTGTCCGCCCGGTCGTCGAAGCTGCTGCTGATCCAGCCCCGGCTCGCATCCCACCTGCCCAGCAGATCGGGATCCGCCACGAGACCCGCTTTGATGAGGCGGGCCACCGTGCGAACCCGCCAGGACCACCCGCGGTCGGTCTCCGCGCGGGCGACCTCCGCGTCGTAGGCCGCGGCGTCGAAGCGGTACGGCGCCTGCTGGGGCGCGGGCTCCTCGGAACCGGGCAGCGCCCGGCGCCAGTTCGACCACACCACCTGGTCCCCGTCGCGCCGGATCGTGACGTGGAGCGCCCCGCAGCAGCCCTCCGTACAGCCCGCCTCCGCGAGTTGCACCTCGCGAGGCTCAGGACCGGCGCGCAGTCGCCCCTCCTCCAGGAGGAGTTCGGGGCTGTTTGCGGGACCGCGGGAGAAGAGCGCCGGGACGACGGGGCGGCCGTCGACGAGGATGCGGGTCTCGACCCGGTCCCGGTCCACCGGGTCACCCGCCACCACCTCGATGCGCAGCCGGCCGGCCGTGGCCGGGAGGGTGAACAGCCCCCGCCCGGTGCGCCGGATCCAGCCCGCCCGCCGCCGCTGCTCCGCGGTGCCTTCGGGGATCTCCGTCTGCGAGGTCCATCGTGGTTCGGCCAGCAGCCGCCCGAGTGTGTCGAGCAGCGCCGCACGCCGGTCCTCTGGCCAGTCCAGGAGCGCCGCGGAGCCACTGCTCATGTCGAGGGCGAGCGAGAGCAGGGTGGCGTGGTGGTCGAGGGTCGGCGGCAGGAGGCCGGCGCGTGTGACGACCCTCTCGTACAGGGCGAGTGCCTCCCGGTAGGCGAGGAGGTGGCTCGGGTCGTCGTACGAGCACCCCATCCGCACGAGCAGGCTGACCGCCCGGGCGAGAAGTGCCGTGTCGCGGGGATGCCGATCGAGCAGCTCGGGCAGCCGGGCCGCCTCCGCGATCCGGCGAGCGTCCCCGGCGCCGGCTCGGTGGAGCGGGTCGGGAAGGGCGGTCACCTCCGCGAGGACCGCGTGCTCGTCTCCCGTCCGGAGGGCGCGGACGAGCGGCCGCAGCTCGTCGGCCGCGAAGGTGGCGAGGTGGACGACGGCCGCGGACCTGCGGTCCAGTCGGTCGAGGGCGTTCACGGCCAAGCCGGTGAGCTGCCGGAACACCCCGAGTGCGGCGAGGTGCGGAACGTCCTCGGGCTCGCCGAGGCGGATGAGGAGGGCAATGCCCGCCATGACGGCGGGCGCGGTGGTACCGGTCCTGGTCAGCTGCCGGGCCAGTGCCCGGGCCGCATCCCGCTGCTCCTCCGGCAGCGGCAACTCCTCGACGGCGGAGCCGATCAGGTGCCTGTGGCGGTCCCCGATGCCGAGCCGGGCGAAGCGGTGGTGGAGGGTGAGTGAGTCGTCCGGCAGTGGGTCGAGGGCCGCGCGGACGGCGGCCCTGACCTCGTCCCGGGTCAGGTGCGGACCGGCTGACGCGGCCTTCCCCGGGAGGGAGTGCCCACGCCGGGGCGGCAGCCCGTCCGGGGATTCGCGCAGCAGGTGCAGGGCGCGGTCGTACAGGGCGGGCGGAAGGGTGAGCGCGTCGCGCTCTTCCCGGGCGCTCACCGGGCGGGGTGGGACTCGATTCGGTAGGTCATGTGCGCAGCCTGCCAGGCCTGCTCACACTTCGTCGACGGAATTACGGCCGTGGTCGGCCGGATCCGCCGGCCGGGGCACGCAAGGGGCCGCCCCGCACGGTGCGGGGCGGCCCCTTCGGCGTCGCGGTTACCGACCCTCGGCGAGGCTCTTCGGGCGGAGGTCCGTCCAGTGGGTCTCCACGTACTCCAGGCACTCCTGGCGGCCGGCCGGGCCGTGGGCGACCGTCCAGCCGGCGGGGACGGTGACGAAGTCCGGCCACAGGCTGTGCTGGCCCTCGGCGTTGACCAGGACGGAGTAGACGCCGTCGGGGTTCTCGAAGGGGTTGCTGCTCATCGGGTGGTTTCCTTCCGTGTGACCAGGGCCGCAAGGGCCCGGAACCAGGTCTGCGCCAGATCCCGGACGGCCTCCTCGGTGAGGAGTTCGCCGGCGTAGGCCCAGTGGGCGCTCAGTTCGGGGCCGCCGGGGCGGTCCTCGGTGAGGGCGTTGAGGGTGAGGGCGTGGGACATGGGCATCCCGGGGTCGGCGTCGAGGTCGGCGGCGTCGCCCTCCGGCGCGTACGACCAGTCGGCGGCCTCTGGGACGTCGAAGCGGCCCATGTAGTTGAACTCGATCTGCGGTTCGGCGAGCCGGGCCAGTTCGGACCCGGTGACCGGGTTGAGGTGGCGCAGCAGGCCGTGTCCGACGCCGCCGGTGGGCGCGGCGGTCAGGTGCTCGCGGACGCGGGCGACGGCCTCGTCGGGGTCGAGGCCCGCGGGGCCCGGGTCGAGACGGACCGGCACGACGCTGGTGAACCAGCCGATGGTGCGGGACAGGTCGGCGTTGCCCGCGAGTTCCTCCTCGCGGCCGTGGCCTTCGAGGTCGACGAGGACGGCGCTGCCGGGCTCGGCGCCGAGCACCCTGGTCCGCCAGTCGGCGACGGCCCGCGCGAAGGCGGTCAGCAGCACGTCGTTGACGCTCGCGCCGTACGCGGCGGGCACCCGCCCGAGCAGCGGCCCGGTGACGTCGGCGGGCAGGGTCAGCGACAGGTAGCGGGTGCTCTCCACGGTGTCGCGTTCCGTGTCCAGCGGGCGGGCCAGCGGCAGCCCGGCGCCGTCCGCGAGGACCGAGGTCCAGCGGGGCAGTTCGTCCTCGCGGGAGGGGTCCTGCGCGCGGGCGGTGAGCAGTTCGGACCAGCGGCGGAAGGAGACGTCCACCGGGGGCAGTTCCGGGGCGCGGCCCGCCGCGACGGCCGCCCAGGCGGCCTCCAGGTCGGGCAGCAGGATGCGCCAAGTCACGCCGTCGACGACGAGGTGGTGCAGGAGCAGCAGCAGCCGACCCGGCCGCCCGGGGCCGGCGTCGAACCACACGGCGCGCACCATGTTGCCGGTGTCCGGGTCGAGTCCGGCCCGCGCGGTGACCGCGTGGGCGGCGATCGCCTCGCGCAGCGCGGTGTCGTCCGCACCGGTCACGTCGGCGCGGGCGAGCCAGGACGCCACGTCGACGGTGCCCGGGGCGGGCACGCGCAGCGCCCACTGCTCGCCGCCGTCGCCCTTGTGGCAGGGCTGGGTGCGTGTGCGTTCCAGGCGGGCGCGGAGCATGTCGTGCCGGTCGGCGACGGCGCGCAAAACCGCCAGCAGGCCGTCCTCGTCCATGCCGGCCGGGGTCTGCAGGAGCGCGGCCTGGTGGTAGCCCCAGACGGGACCGCCGCGCTCGCGCAGAGCGTGCATGATCGGGGTGAGCGGGACGAGGCCGGTGCCGTCGTCGTGGGTGCGGACCAGTTCGTCGCCGGCGAGCGGGACGGCGGCCTCGGCGAGCGAGGCCACGTCGCGGTGCTGGAAGACCTGCCGGGGGGTGATCCGCAGTCCGGCCGCGCGGGCCCGGCTGACGAACTGCATGGCGACGATGCTGTCGCCGCCGAGGGCGAAGAAGTCGTCGTCGGTGCCGACGGCCTCCGCGGGCAGGCCCAGCACCTCGGCGACGATGCCGCACAGGGTGCGTTCGGTGTCGTTGCCGGGCCTGCGCCCGCCGGTGCCCGCGGTGAAGTCGGGGGCGGGCAGCGCCTTGCGGTCCAGCTTGCCGTTGGACAGCAGCGGCAGCCGCTCCAGGACGACCACGGCGGCCGGGACCATGTACTCCGGCAGGCTCGCCGCGACGTGGGCGCGCAGGGCGGCGGGGTCGGCGGTGCGGCCCTCGGCGGGGACGACGTAGCCGACGAGCTGCCGTACGCGGGGCCGGTCCTCGCGGGCGGCGACGACGACCCGGGCCACCGTGTCGTGCGCGGCGAGGGCGGTCTCGACCTCGGCGAGCTCGACCCGGTAGCCGCGGATCTTGACCTGGTCGTCGGAGCGGCCGGCGTACTCCAGCTGCCCCTCCTCGGTCCACCGGGCGAGGTCGCCGGTGCGGTACATGCGCGCGCCGGGCGGCCCGTACGGGTCGGCGACGAAGCGTTCGGCCGTCAGGTCGGGGCGGCCCAGGTAGCCGCGGGCGAGCCCGGCGCCGGACAGGTACAGCTCGCCGGTGACGCCGGGCGGGACCAGGCGCAGCGAGGCGTCGAGGACGTGGGCCCGCGTGCACCGGACCGGGCGGCCCACGACGGGCTTGTCGCTGTCGGCGACCCGTCCGACGAGGGCGTCGACGGTGGCCTCGGTCGGCCCGTACAGGTTGAAGGCCTCGGTGGACTCCAGCGCCGCCAGGCGCGACCAGAGGGCGTCGGGTACGGCCTCGCCGCCGACCCCGACCACGGCCAGCGGGCAGTGCCCGCCCTGGATCAGGCCCGCGTCGGCCATCTGTGCGAGCAGCGACGGGGTGACCTCGATGAAGTCCAGCCCCTCGGCGCGGATGAGGGCGGCGAGGCGCTCCGCGTCGCGGCGTGTCTCGTCGTCCACGATGTGCAGCGCGTGCCCGTCCAGCAGCCACAGCTGCGGCTGCCAGGAGGCGTCGAAGGAGAACGACCATGCGTGGCCGACCCGCAGGTGGCGGCGGCCGGTCAGTTCCCTGGCGCGGTCGTGGAGGTCGTGGCGGTGGCTGTGGAAGAGGTTGGCGAGGCTGCGCTGGGTCACGACGACGCCCTTGGGGCGGCCCGTCGAGCCGGAGGTGTAGATGACGTACGCCGGGTGGTCGGGCGCCGGGGCCTGCGGGTCCGCCTCGGGCAGCCCGTCGAGGGCGTCCAGGTACAGCACCGGGACGTCGGTCGCGGGGAGGGAACCGGCGAGTTCCCGGGTGGTCAGGATCAGCCTCGGCCTGGCGTCGGCGAGCATGTCGAGGACGCGGTCGGCGGGCAGGTCGGGGTCGATGGGCAGGTAGGCGGCGCCGGCCGTCATGACGGCGAGGATCGCCGTGATGTGGTCGGCGGTGCGCGGCAGGGCCAGCGCCACGATCCCCTCGGGGCCCGCGCCCGCGCCGGCCAGCACGCGGGCGAGCCGTCCGGTGTGCGCGGCGAGTTCGGCGAAGGTCCGGGTCACGGAGGCGTCGGTGACGGCGACCGCGTCCGGGGACGCCGCGGCCTGCGCGGCGAACAGGGCGGGGACGGTGGCGTCGGCGGCCCGCGGGAGCGTGGCCGTGTCGTTCCAGGTCTCCAGCAGCAGGCGCCGGTCGGCGTCGCTGAGGATGTCGATGCGGCCGACGGCGGTGTCCGGGTCGGCGGCCATGGCCGTCAGGACGCGGAGCATGGCCGAGGCGATGCGGCCGGCGGCGGCCGGGGTGAACAGGTCGGGGCGGAACTCGGCTGTGAGGCCCAGGCGTTCGTCGGGCTCGACGGCCCAGGCGAACGGGTAGTGCGTGGAGTCCTCGTGCTCGCGCACGGACAGGCGCAGCCCCGGCTCCTCCGGATCCTCCGCGACCGGGTAGGACTCGAAGACCATCAGCGTGTCGAAGAGGTCGCCGAGCCCGGCGCCGCGCTGGATGTCGGCGAGGCCCAGGTGCTGGTGCGGCAGCAGGCGTGACTGCTCGTCCTGGAGGCGGTCCAGCAGGGCGCCGACCGGTTCCTGCGGACGCAGCCGGACACGGACCGGCACGGTGTTGATGAACAGGCCGATCATGGACTCGACGCCGTCCAGCTCCGGCGGGCGTCCGGCCACGGTGGCGCCGAACACCACGTCGTCACGGCCGGTCAGCCGGGACAGCACGACCCCCCAGGCGGCCTGTACGAGGGTGTTGACGGTGAGGCCGCGGCGCCGGGCGAGCGCGCCGAGCGCAAGCGTCAGCTCCTCGTCCGCCTCCACCGTGTGGGTGCGCGGCACGACCGGCGCCCGGTTGGCGTCGGCGGGCACCAGGTGGGTGGGCTCCTCCAGTCCGTCCAGGGCCGCGGCCCAGGCGGCCGCGGAGGCCGCCGTGTCCTGCTCGGCGAGCCAGCGCAGGTAGTCGCGGTAGGGGGCGGTGGCGGGCGGGGTGGTCCCGTCGTGGAGGGCGGTCAGCTCCGCCATCAGGCGGGGCACCGACCAGCCGTCGAGCAGCAGGTGCTGGTGGGACAGGACGAGGCGGTGGCCGCCGTCGCCGGTCCGGGCCAGCAGCAGCCGCAGCAGCGGCGGTTCCGCGGGGTCGAAGCGGCGGCGTTCCTGCAGGAGGAGGCGTTCCCACTCCGCCTCGGCGTCCGGGACGGCCGTGAGGTCGACGTGGCGCCACGGCAGCGGCACCGAGCGCGGCACGACGGCCACGGGGCGGCCGGAGGAGAGGTAGCGGAACCCCGCGCGCAGGCTCTCGTGCCGGTCGAGCAGGGCCTGCCCGGCGGCGCGCAGCCGCTCGGGGTCGAGCGCGCCCTCGATGTCGTACGACACCTGGACGGTGTAGACGTCGGGGCCCTGGTCGCCGGAGTCGAAGGAGGCGTGGAAGAGCAGGCCGGCCTGGAGCGGGGAGAGCGGGAGCGGCTCGGCCGTTCCGGTGCCGGGGAGTTCGGCGCGTTCGGCGTCGGTGAGGCCGGGCAGCAGATCGGTGCCGGCTGCCGCGTCCCGGCGGACGGTGTCGGCGGCGACGGCCGCCAGGCCCGCGGGGGTCTTGTGGCGGAAGACGTCGCGCGGCGTGATCGTCAGCCCGGCGGCGCGGGCCCGGACGACGAGCTGCATGGCGACGATGCTGTCCCCGCCGAGGGTGAAGAAGTCGTCGTCCGCGCCGACGCGTTCGAGGCCGAGGACGGCCGCGACGAGTTCGCACATGCGCTCCTCGCGCGGGGTGCGCGGCGCGGTCGCGGTGACCTGGGCGGCGAAGTCCGGCGCGGGCAGTGCCGCGCGGTCGAGCTTGCCGTTCGGCGTCAGCGGGAGGGTGTCCAGGACGACGAAGGCGGCGGGCACCATGTGCTCCGGGAGCGCGGCGGCGGCGTCGGCGCGCAGGGCCGCCGGGTCGGGCTCCTGCCCGGCGGCGGGGACGACGTAGGCCACCAGGCGCTCGTCGCGGAGCAGGACGGTGGCCGAGGCGACCTCGGGACGCCGGGTCACCGCGGCCTCGATCTCGCCCGGTTCCACGCGGAAGCCGCGCAGCTTGACCTGGTCGTCGGCGCGCCCCAGGTACTCCAGCTCGCCGTCGCGGGTCCAGCGGGCCAGGTCGCCGGTGCGGTACATGCGGCTCCCCGGTTCCCCGTACGGGTCGGCGACGAAGCGCTCGGCGGTCAGCGCGGACCGCCCGAGGTAGCCGCGCGCCAGCTGGACGCCGGCGAGGTACAGCTCACCCGGTACGCCCGGGGGAACCGGGCGCAGCGAGGCGTCCAGCACACGGGCGCGGGTGTTCCACACCGGGCGGCCGATCGGGACGGTGGCCGCCCCCGGCGTGACCTGGTGGGCGGTGACGTCGACGGACGCCTCCGTGGGGCCGTACAGGTTGTGCAGCCCGGCTGCGCCCAGCACCTCGTGGAAACGGGCGGCGAGCGGGGCGGGGAGCGCCTCGCCGCTGCAGATGACGCGGCGCAGGCCCGTGCAGCCGGCCGCGGCGGGCTCGTCGAGGAAGGCGCGCAGCATCGACGGCACGAAGTGCGCCGTGGTGACGCCGGACCGCTGGATCAGCCGCGCCAGGTAGGCGGGGTCCTTGTGGCCCTCGGGGCGGGCGACGACGAGCGTCGCACCGGTGATCAGCGGCCAGAAGAACTCCCAGACCGACACGTCGAAGCCGGCCGGCGTCTTCTGCAGCACGCGGTCCTCGGCGGTCAGGCCGTAGGTGTCCTGCATCCACAGCAGGCGGTTGACGATGCCCTCCTGCGGTACGACGACGCCCTTGGGGCGGCCGGTCGAGCCGGAGGTGTAGATGACGTAGGCGGGCCGGCGCGGGTCGTAGGCCTGCGGGAGCGGGCCGGTGGGGGCGTCCGCCGCCGGTGTGCCGTCGGCGTCGACCAGCAGGCGCGGCGCGCCGGTGTCCGGCAGGGCCACGCCGTCGGTGGTGACGACGCACGCCGGGCGGGCGTCGGCGAGCATGAACGCCAGCCGCTCCGCGGGGTAGCCGGTGTCCAGCGGCAGGTAGGCGCCGCCGGCGCGGTGGACGGCGAGCAGGGTGACGACCAGGGCCGCGGTGCGGGGCAGCGCGACCGCCACCGTGGTCTCCGGGCCGACGCCGGCGCCCGCGAGGACGTGGGCGAGGCGTTCGACGCGGGCGTCCAGCTCCGCGTACCCGACGGCGGTGTCCTCCACCAGCAGCGCGGGCGCGGACGGGCTCGCCGCGGCCTGGGCGCGGAACAGCTCGGGGAGGGTGAGGGCGGACACGGGGTGGCCGGTGGCGTTCCACTCCTCCAGGACGCGGGCGCGTTCGCCGTCGTCCAGTACGTCGAGGTGCCCGATCGGCCGCTCCGGTTCGGCGGCGGCCTGCTCCAGCAGCCGTTCCATGCGGCGGGCGAGGAGTTCGGCGGTCGACCGGTCGAAGAGGTCGGCGCTGTACTCGATCCAGCCCTGGACGCCGTTGCCCTCGCCCTGCTCGACGAAGTCGAAGCTGAGGTCGAACTTGGCGGTGTCCTGGGCGAGCGGCTCCGGCCGCGCCGTGAGGCCCGGCAGCACGGGCGCCCCGGCGCGCTCGGCGAGGTGGACGACCATCACCTGGAACAGCGGGTGGCGGGCCAGCGAGCGGCCCGGGTTGAGTGCCTCGACCAGGCGCTCGAAGGGCAGTTCCTGGTGCTCGTACGCGGCCAGGTCGGCCGCCCGGACGCGACGCAGCAGCTCGGCGAAGCCCGGGTCGCCGGACAGGTCGGTGCGCAGCACGAGGGAGTTGACGAAGAAGCCGACCAGGTCCTCCAGTCGCTCGTCCGCGCGTCCGGAGACGGGCGCGCCGAGCGGGATGTCGTCGCCCGCGCCGAGCCGGTGGAGCAGGGCGGCGACGGCGGCCTGGGACACCATGAACATGCTGGCGCCCTCGCGGCGGGCGAGCGCGCGCAGGGCGCGTTCCTGTTCGGGCCGGATCGTGAAGCCCACGGTGCCGCCGGTGTGGGAGGACTCCAGGCGGCGCGGCCGGTCGGTGGGCAGCGCCAGTTCCTCGGGGAGGCCGCGCAGGGTCTCGGTCCAGTAGGCGAGCAGGTCGTCGCCGGAGTGCTCCAGCAGTTCGCGCTGCCAGAGCGTGTAGTCGGCGTAACTCACCGGAAGCGGCGCCCAGTCGGGGGCGCGGCCGGCGGCGCGCGCGGCGTAGGCGGTGCCGAGGCCGGCGAGCAGGGCCCGGTCGGACCACTCGTCGGTGGCGATGTGGTGCAGCACCAGCAGCAGTACGTGCTCGTCCTGCCCGGTCGCGGACAGGGCCGCGCGCAACGGGAGTTCGCGCTCCAGGTCGAACGGCCGGGCGGCGATCGCGGGCAGTTCGTCCGGCGATGCGCCGCCGAGCGTCACGCGCGCCCGCTCCGGGGCCAGGACGTGCTGGTGGGGCACACCGTCCACGGCCGGGAAGACCGTGCGCAGGGTGGTGTGGCGGGCGACGAGGTCGTTCAGCGCCTCCTCGAGCGCGGCACGGTCGAGGGCCCCGGTGAGACGCCAGGCGGCGGGGAGGTTGTAGGAGGGGTCGGCGCCGTCGACCTGGTGCAGCAGCCACAGCCGGTGCTGGGCGGAGGACAGCGGCAGCCGCTCGGGCAGGGCGCGGCCGGTGGTCAGGGCCGGGCGCTCCCCGGCGCCGGGGCCCTCCAGGAGGGCGGCGAGCCGGGCGACCGTGGGCGCGTCGAAGACGGCCCGCAGCGTCACCTCCGCGCCGAGCACGGTGCGGACGCGGCTGATCAGGCGCATCGCGAGCAGCGAGTGCCCGCCGAGGGCGAAGAAGTCGTCGTCGATACCGACCCGTTCCAGGCCCAGCACGGCGGCGAACTGCCCGGCCAGCAGCTCCTCGCGCGGGGTACGCGGCAGGCGGCCGCCGACGGCCGAGGAGAGGTCGGGCGCGGGCAGCGCCGCGCGGTCCAGCTTGCCGTTGACGGTGCGCGGCAGGGCCGCGAGGGCGACGAACGCCGCGGGGACCATGTGCTCGGGCAGCGCGGCGGCGACGCGGGCGCGCAGCGCGGCCGGGTCGGGCTCGTGGCCGGGGGCGGGGACGACGTACGCGACCAGGCGCGGCACGCCGGGGGTGTCCTCGCGGACGAGGACGGCGGCCGCCGACACACCGGGACCGGCGGTGAGCACGGAATCGATCTCGCCGGGCTCCACGCGGAAGCCGCGGATCTTGACCTGGTCGTCGGTGCGGCCAAGGTACTCCAGGAAACCGTCGGCCCTGCGGCGCGCCAGGTCGCCCGTGCGGTACATGCGCTCGCCGGGGAGGCCGTACGGGTCGGCGACGAACCGCTCGGCCGTCAGGTCCGGCCGGCCGAGGTAGCCGCGGGCCAGGCCCGCACCGGCGAGGTAGAGCTCGCCGGGCACGCCGAGCGGTGCCGGGCGCAGCCGCTCGTCGAGGACGTACGCGCGTGTGTTGTCCAGCGGCGCCGCCCACTCGGGGGGACCGCTGTGGCGTCCGTAGGCGTCGACGGACGACTCGGTGGGCCCGTACAGGTCGTGCACCTCGGTGCCGGGGAGCGCCGCCAGCCGCTGCCACAGGGCGGGCGGGGTGGCCTCGCCGCCGACGGTCAGGACGGCGGGGGCGTGGCCGCCGGGGGCGAGGAAGCCGTGGTGCATGAGCTCACCCAGGTAGGTCGGGGTGAGGTCGACGTAGTCGGCGGCCTGTGCCTCCAGGTGCGCCAGGAGCGCGGCGGGCTCCGTCATCGTCGTCTCGTCGACGACGTGGAGCTCGTGGCCCGCGAGCAGCCACAGCAGCGGGTCCCAGGAGGCGTCGAAGCTGAACGAGGCGGTGTGCGCGGCCTTCAGGACCTCGCGGCCGGTGGCGCGGACGGCCGGTTCGATCATGTCGCGCAGGTGCGCGCCGAAGAGGTTGGACAGGCCCCGGTGGGTACCGACGACCCCCTTGGGGGTGCCGGTGGAGCCGGAGGTGTAGATCGTGTACGCGGCGCTCAGCGCCGGGTACCCGGCCGGGCGCGTGAACTCGCCCTCGGCGGGCGGGCCGTCGTGCAGCAGACGCACGGCACCCGGCACGGCCGGGAGGCGTTCGGCGAGTTCGGCGGTGGTCAGCAGGCAGACCGGGCCCGCGTCGCGGAGCATGAACTCCAGGCGCTCGGTGGGCAGTGCGGGATCCAGCGGCAGGTAGCCGGCGCCCGAGGCGAGCACGCCGAGGATCGCGGGGACCATGGCGTGCCGCGGCAGCGCGAGGCCGACGACGGCGTCCTCGGCGGCGCCGTGTCCGCGCAGCAGCGCGGCGATGGCGTCGACGCGGGCGCCCAGTTCGGCGAAGGTCAGGGCGCCCTCGGCGGTGACCAGCGCCGTCCGCTCCGGGTGGGACCGGACGGTGTCGGCGAGGATCTCCGGCACCGCGCGGGTCTCGGCGGGGTGCCGTGCCGTGTCGTTCCATGCGACGGCGGCGGCCTCGTGCTCGGCGGGCGTGAGCAGGTCGAACCCGGCCAGCGGGAGGTCGGGGTGGGCCGCGGCCTGCCGCAGCAGCAGGACCAGCCGGGCGACGAGCAGCGCGGCGGTGGCCTCGTCGGCCAGGTCGGTGGCGTACTCCAGCAGCAGCGCCAGCGGGTGCGCCTCGCCGTGGTCGACGAAGGTGAAGTCGAGGTCGAACTTGGCCGTGCCGGTGTCCATGTCGAACCACTCGGTGGGCAGCCCGAAGACGTCGGGGTCGCCGTCCGGGCGGTGGTGGTAGCCGAGCATGACCTGGAACAGCGGGTTGCGGCCCGCCGCACGCGGCGGGTTCACCGCTTCCACGACCCGGTCGAAGGGCATGTCCTGGTGCTCGAAGGCCGCCAGCGCGGACTCCCGGACACGGCCCAGCAGCTGACGGAACGTCAGTGCCTCGCCGGACAGGTCGGTGCGCAGCACGAGGGTGTTGACGAAGAAGCCGACGAGGTCGTCCAGACCGCTGTCGGTGCGGCCGGCGATGGGCGCGCCCAGAGGGACGTCCTCGCCCGCGCCGAGGCGGTGCAGCAGAGCGGCGGTCGCGGCCTGGAAGAGCATGAACATGCTGGTGCCGGTCGCGGTGGACAGCTCCCGCAGCTCCCGGCCGAGGTCCGCCGGGACCTCGCCGCGCACGATCGCCCCCGCGCCGGTGGGTGCGGCGGGACGCGGCCGGTCGAGCGGCAGCCTCAGTTCCTCGGGCAGGTCGCGCAGCCGCTCGGTCCAGTAGGCGAGTTGTGTGCCGCCGACCGTGCCGAGGAGACGCTCCTGCCAGAGGGTGTAGTCCGCGTACTGGACGGGCGGCGGCTGCCAGGCCGGGGCGGAGCCCGCGGCGCGGGCGGCGTAGGCGGCCGTCAAGTCCGCCATGAAGGGGCGGTCGGACCACTCGTCGGTGGTGATGTGGTGCAGCACGACGGCCACTACGTGGTCGTCCGCACCGACCCGGAACACCTCGCAGCGCAGCGGCAGTTGCTCCGACAGGTCGAAGGGGCGGCGCTGGGCTCCTGCGACGAGCCGGGGGAGGTCGGCCTCGGCGCACTCGGCGACGGAGAACTCCGGCACGGCCTCGGCGGCGGGGACGATCCGCTGGTACGGCTCGCCGTCCTGTTCGCCGACGAGGGTGCGCAGCGCCTCGTGGCGGCCCGCGACGTCGCCCAGGGCCAGGCGCAGGGCGTCGGTGTCGAGGGCACCGCGCAGCCGGAAGACCAGCGGGAAGTTGTACGCCGCGCCGCCGCCGGTGAGGCGTTCCACCAGCCACAGTCGGCGCTGCGCGGCGGACAGCGGAACGAGGCCGGGCCGTTCGGCGGCCGCGGTGAGCGCGGGGCGCGCGGGACGTCCGGCGTCGGCGCGGACCGCGAGCAGGGCGGGCGTCGGGGCCTCGAAGAGGTCGCGGATGGCGAGCTCGGCACCGAGTTCGGTGCGGGCCCGGCTGACCAGGCGGGTGGCGAGCAGCGAGTGGCCGCCCAGGTCGAAGAAGCCGTCCTCGGCGCCCACCGACGGCAGCCCCAGCACCTCGGCGAACAGGCGGCACAGCACCTCTTCCTGCGGGGTGCGCGGTCCTCGTCCGCCGCCGAGGGCGACGGCCGGTTCCGCGTCGGGGAGCGCCCGGACGTCGAGCTTGCCGTTGGCGTTCATCGGCAGCCGGTCGAGGGTGACGAAGGCCGCCGGGACCATGTACTCGGGCAGTTCGCGCTTGAGGTCCTCGCGCAGCACGCGCACGAGGGCGCTCGCGTCGCGGGCCGCCGCGGGTTCGTTGGCGTACGGTGCGCTGCCGCCGCCCGCCCGGTACAGCCCGGCGGTCGTGCCGGTGACGCCGGCGGGGACGAACACGGCCTCGTAGGTGCCCGTCTCGGCACCCCACGTGGTGAGCACGCGGTATCCGAGACCGGCGCCCAGGTCGTGCAGGGCCTCCGGGTCCACGCCGTCCGGCCGGACGCGGCCGTCCGGCACGCCGGTGACGCGCAGCCGCTCGGGGCGCTCCTCGCGCAACCGCTCGGGAAGCCCTGGCGACCAGGCCGCCTCGGGCTCGTCGCCGAGCCGGAGGGAGGGCTCCGCGCGGTAGAGCACGGCGTCGTAGCGGTGCCGGGTCAGCTCGTTGTGGTGGTGTCCGCGCTTGGTGCGCAGGTCGAGTCCGTACCCGAGGTTCGCGAAGAAGTCGGGGTCGACCAGGAGTTCCTTCTCCAGGCGCAGGCCGCGCTCCACGGCCCGCTCGAACTCCGCGCCGCCGGTGCCCCGGGCGCGCTGGATCTCGGAGTGGAAGGTGCGGGCGAGCCGAAGGTTGCGGACGTCGCCGACGAAGAGCGCGCCACCGGGGGCGAGCAGCTCCATGGCGCCGCGCACGACCGACTCCAGGTAGGCCGCGCTCGGGAAGTACTGGATGACGGAGTTGACGACGACCGTGTCGAAGTACCCGGTGGGCAGCCCCTCCAGGTCGTCGGCGGGCCGGCAGCGCAGCTCGACCTTCGCCGCCAGCTCCGGGTCGCGCCGCAGCTCCTCGCCGATCTTGCGGATGACGGGGGCGGCGAAGTCGGTGGCCCAGTACGCCTCGGCCTCCGGGGCCAGCCGGGACAGCAGCAGGCCGGAGCCGACGCCGATCTCCAGGACGCGGCGCGGGCGCAGTTCGCGGATGCGGGCGAGGGTGGCCTCGCGCCACTCGTGCATGTCGTCGAAGGGGATGGGCTGCCCGTCGTAGGAGCTGTCCCAGCCCGCGTACTCCTCGGTGAAGACGGCGGTGGAGATTTCCTCGTACTCGTCGGAGTAGATCTCCTGCCACTCGCCGACCTGGGCGCGCTCGGTGGACTCGCGCTCGGCGGCGTCGGCGGGGGCCGGGACGACGTAGCCCACCAGCCGGTCGTCGCGGACGACGACGGCGGCCTGGGAGACGCGCGGATGGCGGCTGAGGGCGCTCTCGATCTCGCCGGGCTCGACGCGGTAGCCGCGGATCTTCACCTGGTCGTCGGTGCGCCCGAGGAAGTCCAGGTTCCCTTCCGGGCCGCGCCGCACCAGGTCGCCGGTGCGGTACATCCGCTCGCCGGGCTCGCCGAAGGGGTCGGCGACGAACCGCTCGGAGGTCAGCGCCGGCCGGTCCAGGTAGCCCCGGGCCAGGCCGATGCCCGCGATGTACAGCTCGCCGGGCACACCGTCCGGTACCGGGCGCAGCCAGGCGTCGAGGATGTGGGCGCGGGTGCCGCGGATCGGGCGGCCGACGGTCGGGGTGGCGCTGTCGTGGGTGCCGCCGCCGAGGGTGTTGATGGTGTACTCGGTCGGGCCGTACAGGTTGTAGCCGTAAGTGCCCTCGGTGTCGCGCAGCCGTGTCCAGACCGTCTCGGGGACGGCCTCGCCGCCGAGCAGCACCAGCGGCGGGACGTGCCCTTCGAGCAGCCCCTCCTCGATGAGCAGCCGGGCGTAGGTCGGGGTGACGTTGACGACGTCGATGCGGTGCCGCTCGCAGTAGGCGGTCAGGGCGTGGGCGTCGCGGCGCAACTCCTCGTCGCAGACGTGCACCTCGTGGCCCTCGACGAGCCACAGCAGTTCCTCCCACGACATGTCGAAGGCGAAGGAGACGGTGTGCGCGACGCGCAGCCGCCGCCCGCCCGCGGACGCGATGGCCGGTTCGAAGATCTCCTTCTGGTGGTTGAGCTGCATGTTCGTCAGGCCCCGGTAGGGGGTGACGACGCCCTTGGGGCGGCCGGTGGAGCCCGAGGTGTAGATGACGTACGCGGGGTGCTCCAGGCTGAAGTCCGCGAGGACCGGGGCGTCGGACAGCCTGGCCAGCTCGCCGGCGACGGCCGGGTCGTCAAGGAGAACGCGCGGGGTGCCGGCGTCCAGGGTGGCGGAGACGGCGGCGTTCGTCAGAAGCAGCAGCGGGCGGGCGTCCTCCAGCATCAGGGAGAGCCGGTCGGCGGGGTGGTCCAGTTCCAGTGGCAGGTAGGCGGCGCCGGTGCGCAGTACGGCGAAGAGGGCCACGACCATGTCCAGGGACCGCGGCAGGCCCAGCGCGACGACCTTCTCCGGTCCCGCGCCGCGGGCGAGCAGCAGCCGGGCCGTGCGGTTCACGGCGGCGTCCAGCTCGGCGTAGGTCAGGGTGCGCTCGCCGAAGACGAGCGCCGTGGCGTCCGGGGTCCGGGCGGCCTGTGCGGCGAGCAGGTCGGCGACGGTCTCGGTGGGGTCGGGAACGCGGCTGCCGGCCCACTCCCTCTCCAGGGCGGCGTGTTCGGCGGGCAGCAGCGGGTCGAGACGGCCGACGGGGGCCGTCAGGTCCTCCGCCATGCGTTCCAGCAGCAGCGTGAAGCGGTCCAGCAGCGCGCGGGCGGACTCGTGCGGGACGACGTCGGGCCGGTGCGCGAGGGTGACGAGGACGCGCTGTCCCGGCGTCACGATCAGGTTGACGGGGTAGTGCGTGGCGTCCACGTTGGCGACGGCGGTGGCGCCGTGCTCGGTGCGCAGCCGCTCCAGCCGGTCCTCGGTGTCGTTGTTGCGCAGGACGAAGAGGGTGTCGAACAGCCGCCGGTGGCCGGTCTCGGCCTGCAGCACGCCGAGGCCCAGGTACTCGTACGGCATGAGTTCCAGCCGTTCGCCCTGGATGCGCCGCAGCAGGTCGAGGACGGTCTCCGCCGGGTCGAGGGCGACGCGTGCGGGGACGGTGTTGAGGAACATGCCGATGACGTGCTCGACGTCCGGCACTTCGGTGGGCCGGCCCGCGACGGTCGTGCCGAAGACGACGTCGGTGCGGCCGGTCGCGGAGGCCAGGGTCAGGCCCCAGGCGGCGTTGAGCACCGTGTTGAGGGTGAGGCCGTGGGCGCGGGCCCGTTCGCGCAGCGAGTCGCCGAGTTCCGCGGGGAGCAGCGCGTCCAGCTGCTCGGGGATGACGGGTTCCAGGCCCGCGTCGGCGACGGCCGGGACGAGCAGGGTGGGCTCCTCCAGGCCCGCCAGGGCGGTGCGCCAGGCCGCGGTCGCGGCGGCGTCGTCCTGGGTGCCGAGCCAGGCCAGGTAGTCCCCGTAGGAGCCGGGGCGCGGCAGTCCCGCGTCGTCGCCGCCCGCCGCGTAGAGGGCGAAGAGCTGGTCGAGGAAGAGCCAGGCGGACCAGCCGTCCCACAGGATCAGGTGGCGGCCGATGACGAGGCGGTCGCCGTGCTCCGCGCCGCGGCGTACGAGCAGCATGCGGAACAGGGGCGGCGCCGACAGGTCGAAGCGGCGGGTGCGCTCCTCGTCCATCAGGGCGCGCAGCCGCGCCTCCTGCTCGGCGGCGGGCAGGGCCGACAGGTCGGCCGTCTCCAGCGGCACCTCGGGCTCGGCGACGATGAACTGCACGGGCTGGCGCAGCCCGTCGCTGGTGAACCCGGCGCGCAGGCCCGGGTTGCGGGCGAGCAGGGTGCGGGCGGCGGCGCGCAGCCGGTCCTCGTCCAGGCGCTCGGCGAAGTCGAAGGTCTCGTGGACGGTGTAGACGTCCAGGGCGCCGTCGTCGTAGGCAGAGTGGAAGAACAGGCCTTCCTGGAGGGGCGCGAGCGGCCAGACCTCGGTGACCGCTCCCCCGGCGGCGCGGTGGACGCGCCCGGTCTCCTCCGGCGTCAGCTCCGGGCGGACGGGCCCGGTGCGGTCCGCGGCGGCGGCGCCGGTGCGGGCGGCCAGGGCGAGGGCGGCGGGGGTGCGGTGCTCGAAGACGTCGCGCGGGGTCAGTTCGAGACCGGCGGCGCGGGCGCGGCTGGCCACACCGATGGAGCTGATGCTGTCGCCGCCGAGGAGGAAGAAGTCGTCGTCGGGCCCTGCGTCCGGCAGGCCGAGGACGGCGGCGAAGACCTCCGTCAGCGTCCGCTCGCGGTCGGTGCGCGGGGCGCGGGCGGCGGCGCGTTCGGCCTCGGGCGCGGGGAGCGCGGCGCGATCGAGCTTGCCGCTGGGGGTCAGCGGAAGTGCGTCCAGCACCACGAAGGCGTCAGGGACGAGCGGCGCGGGCAGCACGTCGGCCACGGCGGTGCGCAGGGCGGCGGTGTCCGGCCGGGAGTCGCGCGTCGGGACGACGTACGCGACGAGGCGCTGCTCGCGCACCGTCACCGCGGCCTGGGCGACCTCCGGGAGCCGTACGAGCGCTGCCTCGGTCTCGCCGGGCTCGATGCGGTTGCCGCGCAGCTTGACCTGGCGGTCGGTGCGGCCCAGGTACTCCACGATTCCATCGGCACGGCGACGCACGAGGTCGCCGGTGCGGTACATGCGGGCGCCCGGCGCGCCGTAGGGGTCGGCGACGAATCGCTCGGCGGTGAGCGCGGAGCGGCCGTGGTAGCCGCGGGCGAGCTGCACACCCGTCAGGTAGAGCTCGCCGGGCACACCCTCCGGCACCGGGTGCAGGCAGGCGTCCAGCACCCGCAGTCCGGTGTTCCACACGGGGCGCCCGATGGGCACGGTGGTGTCCGGGGCGCCGTCGAAGGGGTGGTGGGTGACGTCGACGGCGGCCTCGGTGGGGCCGTAGAGGTTGTGCAGCGGCACTCCGGTGAGCGCCCGCCAGCGCTCGGCGGCACCGCCGGGCAGGGCCTCGCCGCTGCTCAGGACGCGGCGCAGGCTCGCCGCCCACGACGCGTCGGCGGTCACCTCCGGGGTGCTGAGGAAAGCCTCCAGCATGGAGGGCACGAAGTGCATGGTGGTGATCCGCTGTTCGCGGACGAGTCCGGCGAGGTAGGCCGGGTCGCGGTGCCCGTCCGGCCGGGCGAGGACGACGGCGGCGCCCTCGCACAGCGGCCAGAAGAACTCCCACACGCTGACGTCGAAGCTGGAGGGGGTCTTCTGCAGGACGCGGTCGCCGGCCGTCAGGCCGTACTCAGCCTGCGTCCACGCGAGGCGGTTGACGATGGCGCGGTGGGTGACGACGACGCCCTTGGGACGGCCGGTGGAGCCGGAGGTGTAGATGAGGTACGCAGGGTCGTCGGGGCCGGCCGCGTCGCCCGCGACGGTGTCGGCGTCGTCCCCGGCAGGGGCGTCGACCAGCAGCGGCGTCAGACCCTCCACGGCGGGCAGCCGCGGGATGTCGGCCGCCGTGGTGACGACGGTGGCCGCACCGGAGTCGGCGAGCATGTAGGCGACGCGCTCCGCCGGGTAGTCCAGGTCGACGGGCAGATAGGCCGCGCCGGACTTGAGGACGCCGAGCAGCGCCACCATCAGCTCCGCCGAGCGCGGGACCGCGACGGCCACGAAGCGCCCGGGGCCCGCGCCGCGGGCGCGCAGCCGCGCGGCCAGTGCCTCTGCGCGCGCGTCGAGTTCGGCGTACGTGAGGGTGGTGTCGCCGTACACGACGGCGGTCGCGCCGGGTGTACGGGCGGTCTGCTCGGCGATGGCGGCGGGCAGCGTGGTGCCGGGGACGGCGCGGACGGCGCCTTCCAGGTGGGCGGTGTCGTGCTCGCGCGGGGTGAGCAGGTCGACGGCGGCCACCGGGCGGCCGGGGTCGTCGGCGATCGCCTCCAGCAGCAGCGTGAGCCGGGCGCCGAGGGCGCGGACGGCGTCGGCGTCGATCCTGCGCGCGTGGTGCTTGAGCCGCAGGTCCATGCGGCGGCCGGGCTTGACGATGAGCGCGAGCGGGTAGTGCACGGTGTCGTGGAAGGCGTGGCCGGTGACGCGCACGGTGCCCGAGGGGTCGGCGAGTCCGGTCTCGGCGGGGTAGTTCTCGAAGACGACGAGCGTGTCGAAGAGTTCGCCGCCACCCGCGTGCCCGGCGGCACGCTGGATCTCGGCGAGGCCGAGGTGCTGGTGGTCCAGCAGGGCGCTCTGCTCGTCCTGCAGGCGGCGCAGCAGCGCGCCGAGAGCGGTGGCCGGGTCCCAGGCGAACCGGGTCGGCAGGGTGTTGATGAACAGGCCGACCATGGAGTCGATGCCGTCGACGGCGACGTCGCGACCGGAGACGGTGGTGCCGAAGACGACGTCCTGCTGTCCGGTCAGCCGGCCCAGCAGCAGGCCCCAGGCGCCCTGCACGACGGTGCCGAGGGTGACGCCGAGTTCCCGGGCGCGGGCCGCGAGGCGGGCCGTGGCACGCTCGGAGAGCTCGACGCGGATCTGCGCGGGCTCCACCGGGCCGCCGTCGGCGGGCGCGTCCACAAGGCGTGTCGGGCCCTCCAGCCCGGCGAGCGCGGTACGCCACGCGGCGCGGGCGGCGTCCTGGTCGGCGGCGGCGACGCGGCGCAGGTAGCCGGCGTAGGCGGGCACCTCGGGCAGGGGCGCCGGGTCGGGGGCGTACAGGGCCATCAGCTCGCGGTGCAGGACGGGCAGCGACCAGCCGTCCGCGACGATGTGATGGAACGTCAGCAGCAGGCGGCTGCGGTCCGCGCCCAGGCGGACGAGCGCGCAGCGCAGCAGGGGCGGCCGGGCCAGGTCGAAGGGGCGGGACCGCTCGTCGGCGGCGACGGCGTCCGCGAGGCCCCGGCGCACGTCGCCGTCCTGCGCGGACAGGTCGACCTCGCGCCAGGGCAGCACGGCGCCGGCGGTGACGAGCTGGACGGGCCGGCCGTCGGGGAGCTGGCGGAAGCAGGCGCGCAGCGGCGCGTGCCGCTCCAGGAGCCGTTCCATGGCGCGGCGCAGCGCGGCGCCGTCGACGGGGCCGGACAGCTCGACGGCCTGCTGGACGACGTAGGTGTCGTGCTCGGCGCCGTCGACGAGGGCGTGGAAGAAGAAGCCCTCCTGCAGCGGGCCGAGCGGCAGCACCTCGTCGACGCCGACCGTCAGGTCGCCGCGTACGGCGGCCAGTTCGGCGTCCGCCAGCGACACCAGGGGCGCGTCCTCGTCCCCGGCGGCGTCGTCGTCCGGGCCGCCCTCCCGGGCGACCTCGGCGAGCGCGGCGACGGTGCGGTGGCGGAACACGTCGCGCGGGGTGAGGCGCAGCCCGGCGCGGCGGGCGAGCACCAGCAGCTGGATCGCGACGATGCTGTCGCCGCCGAGGGCGAAGAAGTCGTCGTCGATCGTGACGGTCCGCACGCCGAGGGCCCGTGCGTACAGGGCGCACAGCAGTTCCTCGCGGGCGTCGCGCGGGGTGCGGCCCGAGCTGAGGGCGGCGTAGTCGGGGACGGGCAGGGCGGCGCCGTCGAGCTTGCCGCTGGGCGTGACCGGGAGGCGGTCCAGGGGCACGAGGGCCGCGGGAACCATGTACTCCGGCAGGAATTCCGCGGCGTGCGCGCGCAGCGTCCGCATCAGCGCGGTGACGTCCCGGAAGGGGGCGGGCCGGTTGGCGAGGGGGCGGCCGCCGCCGGGCCGGTAGAGCGGTCCGGGGTCGGCGCCCTCGGGGACGAAGACGGCGTCGACGCTGCCGTCGTCCGCGTCGCCGGTCCAGGTGAGGGCGGCGGACAGGCCGTAGCGCGCGGCGAGTTCGTGCAGCGCTTCGGGATCGACGCTGCCGGCGCCGTCGGCGCCGGGGCGGCTGCTGTCGTCGAGGACGGCGAGGGCGTCGAGGTCCTCGGCGAGGCGGGCGTTGGGCACGGCGGTGACGCGCAGCCGCTCCGGGCGCGCGGCGAGCCGGGTGTCCAGGGCGTCCAGGCCGCCGAGGGCGGCCCAGGCGATCTCCTCGGCCGTGTCGGGGGCGGCTTCCGTCGCCGGGCGCAGTTCGACGTCGTAGCGGTAGCGGGTCAGCTCGTTGTGGTGGGTGCCGCGCTTGACGCGCACCTGCGCGGCGAAGCCGTCGAGGCCCGCGAACCAGTCCGGGTCGACGAGGAGTTCGCCCTCCCAGGCCACCGAGCGGTCGACGGCGGCGCGCAGCGCCTCCTTGTCGCCGGCGGCGCCGGCGTCGGCCCCGCCGCCCGCACCGCGGCGGCCCTCCACGGCGGCGCGCAGGGTGCGCAGCAGCCGCAGGTTGCGGACGTCGCCGACGAAGAGGGCGCCGCCGGGCGCGAGCAGCGCGGCGGCCTTGCGCAGCACGTCCTCGAGGTAGTCCGCGCCGGGGAAGTACTGGGCGACGGAGTTGATGACGACGACGTCGAAGTGCCCCTCGGGCAAGCCCGCCATGTCGTGCGCGGGGCGGGCCGACAGCTCGACGCGCCCGGCGAGTTCCGGCACGTCGCGGATCTGGGCGCGCAGCGCGGCGACGGCCTCCTCGGAGACGTCGGTGCCCCAGTACGCCTCGCAGCCGGGGGCCAGGCGGGACAGCAGCAGGCCGCTGCCGACGCCGATCTCCAGGACGCGGCGCGGCGCGAGCGCGGCGATGCGCTCGACGGTGGCCGTGCGCCACTCGCGCATGTCGGCGAGCGGGATGGGCAGCCCGTCGTACATGCTGTTCCAGCCGGCGAAGTTCTCCCGGAAACCCTCGGAACCCGCCGCGGAGTACAGGAGTTCGTGCAGGTCCTTCCACTCGGCGACCTCGGCCTCGCCGTCGAGCGACGGCACGACGTACGCGGCCAGCCGCCGGTCGCCGGGCCGGTCCTCGCGGACGACGACGGCGGCCTGGGCGACGGCGGGGTGGGCGCGCAGCACGGACTCGATCTCGCCGGGCTCGATGCGGAAGCCGCGGATCTTGACCTGGCTGTCGACGCGGCCGAGGAACTCCAGGCGTCCGTCGACCTTCCAGCGCACGAGGTCGCCGGTGCGGTACAGCCGCTCCCCCGGCTCGCCGAAGGGGTCGGCGACGAAGCGCTCGGCCGTCAGGTCGGGCCGCCCGAGGTAGCCGCGGGCGAGTCCGGCGCCGCCGAGGTAGAGCTCTCCCGCGACGCCCGCGGGGACCGGTCGCAGCCGGGCGTCGAGCACGTAGGCGCGGGTGCCGGGGTCGGGCACGCCGATGGGGACAATGGTGCCGGCCGGGGTGTCGGGGTCGCACAGGCCGAGGGTGGAGTTGGTGGTCGCCTCGGTCGGGCCGTAGGCGTTGAACATCATGCGGCCGCGCGCGTAGCGGCCGACGAGTTCGGGCGAGACCCGCTCGGTGCCGGCGAGCAGCGTCGCCTCCGCGGGCAGGTGCACGTCGTCGGGCATGGCGGCGAGCAGCGCGGGCGGCAGGATCATGAAGGTGATGCCGTTGGCGTTCGCGTAGTCGGCGAGCGCCGGCCCCGGGACGCGCCGCTCCGAGGGCACGACGACGAGTCGTCCGCCGGAGAGCAGGCCGAGGCACAGGTCCCAGAAGGCGACGTCGAAGCTCGGGGAGGCGAACTGGAGCACCCTGCTGTGCGGGCCGATGCCGAAGCGCTCGCTCTGGGTGGCGACGAGCTTGGCGACACCCGCGTGGGAGAGGACCACGCCCTTGGGCCGGCCGGTGGAGCCCGAGGTGTAGATGACGTAGGCGGCGTTGGCGACGGTCAGCCGGCCGTCGAGGTCGGGGGCGTGGTCCGGCAGCCCGGCGAGTTCGGCGACGGTGTCCGGGGCGTCGACGATCAGCGTGGGCACCTCGCCGGGCAGCTCGGCGGCGACCTCGGCGGTGGTGAGGAGGCAGACGGGGGCGGCGTCGGTGAGCATGTAGGCGACGCGGTCGGCGGGGTAGTCGGTGTCGACCGGCAGGTAGGCGGCGCCGGACTTGAGCACGGCGACCTCGGCGACGATGAGTTCGGCCGAGCGCGGCACGGCCAGCGCCACCACCGTCTCGGGACCGGCGCCCCGGGCGGCCAGGGCGTGGGCCAGCCGGTTGGCGCGGGCGTCGAGTTCGGCGTAGGTGAGGCGGACGTCCTCGAAGACCAGGGCGGTCTCGTCGGGCCGGGTGCGGACCTGCTCGGCGAACATGGCGGGCCAGGTGGCGAGCGGGACGTCGTGCCCGGTGTCGTTCCACTCGTGGAGGACGCGGTGCCGTTCCGGTCCGTCCAGCAGCACGAGGTCCCCGACGGCGCGGCCCGGGTGCGCGGTGGCGTCGGCGAGCAGGGTGGCGTAGTGGCCGAGGATCCGGTCGACGGTCGGCGTCTCGAAGAGGCCGGGGCGGTACGACGCGTGGACCTCGCCGGGTGTCACCCGCAGTGCGAGGTCGAGCGGGCCGCCGGCCCAGTCGCCCGCGGCGAAGCCGGTGTTGCAGAGGAGGCCGCCGCCGCGGGTCTGCGCGGCGCCCAGTTCGGCGGCGAGTGCGTCGGCGGGGACGCGGTGGGCTCGGGCCTGCTCCGCGGCCTCGCGGACCCCCGCGGTGAGCCCGGCGAAGGTGGTGTCCGCGGTGAGGGCGACGCGCAGCGGCAGCCCGTCGTGGGCGAGGACGAGGTCGGTGGCGCCGCCGCCGTAGTGGTGGAGCAGGGCGACGTACGCCGCCAGGTGCGCTTCCTCCCCCGCGTGCGTGCCGGGCAGCGCGCGGGAGCGGACCGCGGTGGGTCCCGCGGGTTCTTGCGGATACGGGAGGTCGATGGGGAGGACGGTCTCCTGTGCGAGCGGAATCAGCCGCTCGCGCCAGAAGTCCTTTGCCGTCGTCACCAGTTCTTCGTTACCCGACACAGGTGCCCGTGCCTCCCCAGACGTGCGGATCCGACTCGGACGAGCCGCGACCGCTCGCCATATTAAGGTAAGCATTACCTAACTTGATAGCCCTGCCCGCTGGGCGCGACCGCACAGCTCACGGCGGTAGGGTTAAGGTGTGCCTAACCTAAGGATGGTGGCCGTGGAGCCAGGCCGGTGACCGCGCGCAGAAGCCTGCGCCCAGCCCTGCTCGTC
The DNA here is from genome assembly GCF_900188405.1 of Actinacidiphila glaucinigra. Classification (GTDB taxonomy): domain Bacteria; phylum Actinomycetota; class Actinomycetes; order Streptomycetales; family Streptomycetaceae; genus Actinacidiphila; species Actinacidiphila glaucinigra. Next base: position 54,978 of record NZ_FZOF01000005.1, read on the forward strand.
GTGTTGCCCGTCACCGCCCTCATGGCGCTGTGCGTGCTCTCGATCGGGCTGGGTGCCGTCGACATCCCCCCGGACCAGGTCGTCCGGGCGCTTTTCGGCCACCCCTCCAGCGATCTCGTCGACAACATCGTCTGGACCGTCCGCGTACCCCGTACCGTCCTCGGTCTCACCGCGGGCGCGGCCCTGGGGTTGTCCGGCGCGCTCATGCAGGCCCTCACCCGGAACCCGCTCGCCGACCCCGGCATCCTCGGGGTCAGCGCGGGCGCGTCCTTCGGGATCGTCCTCGCCATCGCCCTGTTCGGGATCGGCTCGCTGTACGGCACGATCTGGTTCGCCTTCGCCGGCGCCCTCGGCACCAGCGTGCTGGTCTTCCTGCTCGGCCGGACGGGCCGCTCGGGCGCGACGCCGGTGAAGCTCGCGCTGGCCGGAATCGCCGTCACCTTCCTGCTGTTCTCGCTGACCAACGCGATCGTCCTGACCGATCCCGACGCCCTGGACCGCTACCGCTTCTGGTCCGCGGGCACCCTCGCCGACCAGGACGCCGCCGTGGTCCGGAGCATCCTGCCGTTCCTGGCGGTCGGCGCGGTGCTCGCGCTCGCCACCGCCCCCGCGCTCAACAGCCTGGCCCTGGGCGACGACGTGGCCGCCTCGCTCGGCCGCCGGCTCGGCCTCGTACGCCTGCAGGGGGTCGTCGCCGTGATGCTGCTGACCGGCGCGTCGGTCGCCGTGATCGGACCGGTGGTCTTCCTCGGCCTGGTGGTGCCGCACGTCGCCCGGGTGCTCGCCCAGTACGCGGGCATCGGCCCCGACCACCGCTGGCTGCTGCCGCTGTCGGCGGTGCTCGCACCGTGCCTGCTGCTCACCGCCGACATCCTCGGCCGGGTGGTCGCGCGGCCCACCGAGGTGCAGGCCGGGGTGCTCGTCGCCTTCATCGGCGGCCCGTTCTTCATCGCCCTGGTCCGCAGGCGCAAACTCGCGGAGGTCTGACCGTGACCGCCCTCGCCCCCCTCCGCGGCCGCCGGCCCTTCCGGCTGGCGGCCCCGCCGGTCTCCGGAGTGCTCCGGCCGCGACTGGTCGCGCTGTGCGCCGCCCTCGTCGCCGCGGTGTTCCTGCTCTTCTGCTGGGGAGTGACCCTCGGCGACTACCCCATCGGTTTCACCGACGTGGTCAAGGCCCTGACCGGCGCCGGCGACCCCGGAACGGTGCTCGTCGTACGGGAGTTGCGGCTGCCGCGCGCACTCGTGGGACTCCTCGTCGGCATCGCCTTCGGCATCTCCGGCGCCCTCTACCAGACGATGACCCGCAACCCGCTGGCCAGCCCCGACATGATCGGGCTGACCGAGGGCGCGGGGACCGCCGTCGTCGCGGGCATCGTGCTCGGCTGGGACGGCGGCCTGGGCACCCAGGGACTCGGCCTGCTCGGGGCGCTGGTCACGGCGCTGCTCGTCTACGCGCTGGCCTGGAAGGGCGGCGCCACCGGCTACCGCATCATCCTGGTCGGCATCGGCGTGTCCTGGATGTGCACCAGTGCCACGGACTACCTGGTCGCACGCGGCGAGCGCTTCGAGGCGCAGGCCGCCCTGGGCTGGCTGGTCGGCAACCTCAACGGCCGTACCTGGGACCAGGTCACGCAGCTCGCCGTCGCCATGGCCGTGCTCGTGCCGCTCGCCCTCGGCATGGGCCGCCGGCTGCGGATCCTGCAGCTCGGCGACGACGTGGCGGCCGGTCTCGGCACCCCCGTGCAGCCGGTGCGGCTGGCCCTGCTGCTCCTCGGCGTCGGGCTGATCGCCTTCGGCACGGCCGCGGCGGGCCCGGTCGCCTTCGTGGCGCTGGCCGCCCCGCAGATCGCCCAGCGGATGGCCGGCACGGCGTGGCCGCCCCTGGCCGCCTCGGGACTGACCGGCGCTTTGGTCGTCCTGGGGTCCGACCTCATCGCACGTGAAGCGATCCCCGGCACGGAACTGCCCGTCGGGATCGTCACCGGCGTCATCGGCGCGCCGGTCCTGCTCTGGCTGCTCATCCGCGCCAACCGCGCGGGCTCAGGAGGCTGAACCCATGGCGACCACCGACCCCGCCCCCACCACCGCGGCCCCCACCGCCACCGGCCCCGACCTGCGGGCGCGCGGACTCCACCTGGCGTACGACAACCGGCTGGTCGTCGAGGACCTCGACCTCGTCATACCCACCGGCCGCATCACCGCCATCGTCGGGGCCAACGCCTGCGGCAAGTCCACCCTCCTGCGGGCCCTGGCCCGGCTGCTCGCGCCCCGCGAAGGTGTCGTCGAGCTGGACGGCCGCGCCCTGCGGTCGGTGCCGACCCGGGAACTCGCCCAGCAGCTGGGCATCCTGCCGCAGACCCCGGTGGCCCCGGAGGGCCTGACGGTGATCGACCTGGTCAGCCGCGGCCGTTCGCCGCACCAGACGTGGTGGCGGCAGTGGTCCAAGGCCGACGAGCTGGCCGTCCACGAGGCACTGGCGGCGACCGGCATGGCCGACCTCGCCGACCGGCCCGTGGACGAGCTGTCCGGCGGCCAGCGCCAGCGGGCGTGGATCGCCATGGCCGTCGCCCAGGGCACCCCCGTCCTCCTGCTGGACGAGCCGACCACCTATCTCGACCTGGCCCACCAGATCGACGTCCTCGACCTCGTCACCGACCTCAACCGCCGTGAGCGCCGCACGGTGGTGATGGTCCTGCACGACCTCAACCAGGCCTGCCGATACGCCGACCACGTCATCGCGATGAAGGCGGGGCGGATCGCCGCCGAGGGCCCCCCGGACGAGGTGATCACCGCGGAGACGGTCGAGGACGTCTTCGACCTGCGCTGCCAGGTCACCACCGACCCGGTCAGCGGCACCCCGCTGGTGATCCCCATGGGCCGCCACCACGAGGCGGTCCCCGTCGCCGCCGAGTGACCCGGCGGGAGGCCCGCCCCGCGGCGCGTGGACCATCACGGTCGGCACCTGTTGCGCGCCGCGGGTGCCGTGACCACGCAGGTCCATCCGAAGACCTGCCGCCTGCCCTGCACCGCGCCCCTGGACGCGTCATCCGTATCGGCCACCAGGCGTTGCGGTGCCTGCCCGTCCGCCCCCTGATCACCTTCCGGGGCACCGAGATCTGGAGGGGGGTCTCCCGATCCCAGCCGTGATGTCACGCTCGACCGCGTCGAGCGGGTCATCGACCGCGAGTTCGGCTGCCACAGCGTCGCCTGCATACGCGGCCGTGCTGAAGGCCGTCCGCGCGGCCCGCCCCGGCCTCCTTGCCACCCGGCGACGCGAACGCGCCCGCAGCCGCAGTGAGACATCCGCCGGGGCGGACGGACACCGGCGATCGCTGCCCGACCACCCCGGCGAACCTGTGCCGTCACCGCACTACGGATGGTCGTCGCGAGGACGGGAGATCCATCCGTCGGTCTCCATCGACATGGCGAACCTCGGCAGATACCGAACGCACATGGCGCCGGTCAGGAACAGGCTCAGTATGCACAGCCCCGCAGTGGTCGCAGATGACAAAGGTGCGAGCAGGACGGGGAGGACGGCGAGGAAGGCGGTAGCCAGAAGGGCGACGGCCCAAGGATGCACGGACGGGCGATACCTCGAGACGACGGGGAACAGGGGGCGCGTGGTGCGTGCGGGCGAAGTCTCGACGTTCGTCCCCGGAAGCCGGAAGTTGTGGTCCGCAGGCTGCCCTCCCTGCCGGATCACGATCTTGCCCCATACCGTCTGCCCGTCGTCGAGCACCAGGACGGCCACCGTGCTGCTGTCGTGGTTGCCGGACCCCAGCGGCCAACAGAGCCAGGCGTCATCGCCGCCGTACCGGCTGCTCACACCCAGCAGTTCGCGGTACCCGGACGACGTCAAGTTGCCGTACCCGGAGAGACGCACCATCCGATCGGGCAGTTTGAGCTCCACCGACCAGGCCTTGAAGCCGGCGTGCTGCTGCCAGACCGCCGGTCCGATGCGCACCCGGCAGGCATGCACCCGCCCGGCGGCAGCGTCGGCCCGCATCTTCGCCATGCCCGCGCCTGCATTGTCGATGGCACTGATCACGAGGAGGACGCACAGCAGCAGGAACACCGCGATCCCCGTCAGGACCAAGAGACCCGCGTCCGGCACAGCCCAACTGGACAGGAGGGGCGGCAGGGCTGTCTTCTCGTTCACCACACCACCGAGGGTGGGCCGACTCGGGGCGTACAGGACGGCGAACCGTGTGCCACGGACCGGATCGTGCGAGACCACGGCGTCCTCGACCTCGACCGTTTCGGTGCCGTGCGGTGACGGTACGCGCATCACCAGATCGGCCCGCCAGGCCGGTGTGTGGTGAGTGGTGCGGTGGTACCGACGGCCATGGCGGGTGACGTATTTGGTCGAAGTGCCGTCGTCGGTCACCACCACGTGCCGGGCGGACTCGACGGTTCCCGTCCGCACGACGGCGCCCGCGTTGCGGGCCTGGTCGATGACCTTCTGATCGGCCCCACCGGGCAGCTCGGCCAACATCAACAGGGCTATCAGAGCCCAGACCCACACCAGGGAGCCGGCAGCGAACACCCACGGTCGTCGTGGCCTCGCCAGTACCCGCGGCACCGCCGGCGTGTCCCTGCCGGTCCCGGAGCCGGTCACGGACGTCCGCCGGAATCCCGCTTTGGGCGCCCGGTGATTCGCCCAGATCCAGGCCGCGGTCAAGAGCAGCGCCGCTGAAGCAACGGCCACCATGTCCCACCGGGGCCGTGGCGCGCCGAAGCGGAAGTAGGCACATGCCGGAAGCAGTGCGGTGGCGATGAGTGCGGTCGTCCCGAGCCAACGGGTGGCTGCGGTTGATTGATGCATGATCAGTTCCCTCCCGCAGCGTAGGTTGCCATTGATCACGCAGGTGCGACAGGGTTTTCCGATCGCTCTTGATGCCCTCTCCACGCGGGCCAGTCCGCACCGCCGACCCGCAACTTCACCTGGAGCAAGCCCTGTTGGGGGTCGCTGAGTGGGCGGGCACGAAGATGGTGTCCGCCGGGTCGGGATCAAGTGACCGCTTCGGCCGCAGCCCCGGCCCTCGTGGAGCTCGACGGCTCGGGCGCCTGACGGACGGCTGCCCGGCCTTCGGGCCCTGCGGCGGTTCGCCCCGGTCGACTCGCACCACGCCGACCACGCCGTCCGGACCCGGGCCCTGGCCGCCTACCTGCGCCGGCGCGACACCGACGCCGAGGCGAACGCATCCGCATCCGCAGGACACCCGCCGGGGCGGGCGGACGCGGGCAACCGCGGCCCGGCCACCCCGGTGCACCTCGCCTAGCCCGGCAGGACGGTCGTGCCGGCGCCGCCCGGCCCCGCGGTCAGCGCGCGCAGCAGCGCGTGCGGGGCGCGGCCGTCCAGCACGCGGGCCGAGCGGACTCCCGCCCGCACCGCCCGCAGGCAGCTCTCCATCTTCGGCACCATGCCGCCGCCGAGCACCGGGAGCATCGCCTCCAGTTCGGCGGCGGTGAGCCGGTCCAGGACCCGCTCGCGGCGCGGCCAGTCGGCGTACAGCCCGGGCACGTCGGTGAGGACGACCAGCGCCTCGGCGTCGAGCGCGGCGGCCAGGGCCCCGGCCGCCGCGTCCGCGTTGACGTTGTAGATCTGGCCGTCCGTGCCGCGGCCGAGCGAGGAGACGACGGGGATGTGGCCGTGGTCGAGCAGCACGTCCACGGCCGCCGTGTTGACCTCCGTCACCTCGCCGACGAGCCCGATGTCGACGATCTCGCCGTCGACCTCGGCATAACGGCGCACCGCGGTCAGCGTGTGCGCGTCCTCGCCGGTGAGCCCCACCGCGTACGGGCCGTGCTCGTTGAGCAGCCCGACGAGGTCCCGCTGGACCTTGCCGGCCAGCACCATCCGCGCGACGTCCAGGACCTCGGGGGTGGTGACCCGCAGCCCGCCGACGAAGCGGGCCTCGATGCCCACCAGGTCGAGCTGGGCGCTGATCTGCGGGCCGCCGCCGTGCACCACCGCGACCCGAACCCCGGCCTCACGGATGCGGACGACGTCCTGCGCGAAGGTGCGCAGCAACGACCCGTCGCCCATGGCGTTGCCGCCCACCTTCACGACGACGGTACGGCCCCCGAGCGCGCGCAGGGCGGGAAGCGGCCCGGGGCCGGCCAGTGCCGTCGTCACGGACGGGACGTCAGGTAGCCGCCCATGGTGCGGAACCAGTCGGCGGCCGCATACTCGGTGCCGTCGTCCGTGCGGATCGTGCGCACCAGCAGCCCCTTGCGGTGGCCGCCGCGCGCGTCCGCGCCGGCGACGATGACGACGCCGTCGCCCTCGCGGATGAAGATGCGGCCGGGCGTGCCGCCGTAGCGGGCCTGCGAGACGGCGGCGGAGACGATCCTGATGCGCTCGCCGCGGTGGTAGGTGAAGGCGTTGGGGTAGGGGTCGGACTGCGCCCGTACCAGCCGTTCCAGGTCCTCGGCGGGCCAGTTCCAGTCGATGCGGCTGTCCTCGACGGAGCGCTTGTGGAAGAAGCTGGCGCGGGAGCGGTCCTGGGGCGTCCACTCGGCGCGGCCGGAGGCGATCAGGTCCAGCGACTCTCGTACGAGGGGTGCGATCAGGTCGCAGGTGCGGTGGAAGAGGTCGGTGGCGGTGTCCTGCGGGCCGACGGCCACCGAGCGCTGCAGCAGGATGTCGCCCGCGTCCAGTTCGCCGTCCATGCGGTGGGCGGTGACGCCGACCCGCTCCTCGCCGTTGACGAGCGCCCAGATGATCGGGGAGAAGCCCGCGTAGGCGGGGAGCAGGGAGTCGTGCACGTTGAGGGTGCCGTGCGGCGGGAGGTCGAAGATCTCCGGCGGCAGCCAGGTGCGCCAGTTGTTGGCGACGATGACGTCGGGTGCCGCGGCCTTGATCGCCTCCAGGAGTTCCGCGTCGTCCGGACGGTTGCGCAGCAGCACGGGAACGCCGTGCTTCTCGGCGAGTTCCGCCACCGAGTCGTCCCAGATCTTCTCGTAGACGTGCTCGCTCCTGGGGTGGGTCACGACGAGGACGACCTCGTGATCCGACTCCAGCAGGGCCTGCAGCGTCCGGTGTCCCCAGGTCTGATAACCGAACATGACGACCCGCATGGGCGGCCTCTCCTTCAGTGATTATTGCAAGGTTAGGCTTACCTTATCTAGTATGTGGCGCGCATAGGGAGGCGATGCAACGGTGACAGCACCGCTCAATGAGCCGGACACCATCCACGACATCCTGGGAATCGGGTTCGGACCGTCAAATCTGGCTCTGGCGATAGCCATCGAGGAGCACAACGCACAAGTCCCCGACTCCCGGCGGATCAACGCCCGCTTCCTGGAACGGCAACCCCGTTTCGGATGGCACCGCGGCATGCTCATCGACGACGCGACGATGCAGGTGTCCTTCCTGAAGGACCTGGTCACCATGCGCAATCCGACCAGTGACTTCAGCTTCCTGTGCTACCTGCGCGAACAGGGCCGGCTGGTCGACTTCCTGAACCAGAAGACCCTCTTCCCGCTCCGCGTCGAGTTCCACGACTACTTCGAGTGGGCCGCCGCCCGCGTCGCCCCCGTCGTCGACTACTCCTCGGAGGTGTTGTCGATCACACCGGTCCGCGGCGCCGACGGAGAGGTCGACCACCTCGACGTGACGTGCCGGCACCCCGAGGACCCCACGCGCACGATCACCCACCGGGCCCGCAACATCAGCGTGGCCGTCGGGCTCGAGCCGCACCTGCCGCCGGGCACCGAACTGTCCGACCGCGTGTGGCACAACAGCCAGCTGCTGCCCAGGGTCGCCGAACTCACCGCGACGGGCACCCCGGTGCGCCGGGCCGTCGTCCTCGGCGCCGGGCAGAGCGCGGCCGAGGCGGTGGACTTCCTGCACCGCACCTTCCCCGACGCGGAGATCTGCGCGGTGTTCGCCAAGTACGGCTACACGCCCGCCGACGACAGCCCCTTCGCCAACCGGATCTTCGACCCCGAGGCGGTGGACCTCTACTTCGGCTCCCCGTCCGAGGTGAAGCAGTCCCTCTTCGACTACCACCGCAGCACCAACTACTCGGTGGTCGACATGGACCTCATCGAGGCCCTGTACGCCACCTCCTACCGCGAGAAGGTGCAGGGCCGGGAACGGCTGCGCTTCCTCAACGTCTCCCGCATCCGGGACGTGAGCGCCGCGGACGACGGCCTCGACGTGACGGTGGAGTTCCTGCCGACCGGCGAGCGGCACGTCCTGGAGGCGGACGTCCTCGTGCACGCGACCGGCTATCGCTCGCAGGACGTCGGCACCCTCCTCGGGGAGTCCGCCAAGATCTGCCTGCGCGACGACGGCGACGCCCTCCGCGTCGGCCGCGACCACCGCGTCGAGGTCGCCCCCGAGGTGCGGGCCGGCATCTACGTGCAGGGCGGCACCGAGCACACGCACGGGCTGACCTCCACGCTGCTGTCCACCACGGCCATCCGGGCCGGCGAGATCGTCGCCTCGCTCGCCGCCCGTCAGGACGAGCCGGTCGCGACGGCCGCGGCCCGCCCCTGAGACGCCTCTGGGGGCCGCCGGTCGTCCGGCGGCCCCAGGTCCCCGGCGCCGTTCCCGGCGCCGGGGTTACTGAGCTCGCTGCGCGCAACGGGCCGGTGAGTGTGCGCGGGTTCGTCTCGCGCCCTTCGGGCGCACTGCGGCGGGCTGCGGAGGGGAGGGTGGCGGTCCGGAGCCGGTCGGCATGTGCGGGTGGGCGGATGGCTGGGGTTCAAGGCGCCAGAGCGGGGTGCCTCTCCCCTGGCGGAGGTGTCGTTGCCGTCCGCGGGTACAGATGGCCGGTTGCCACGCCTGCTCCCGGTGGGTGGCGCGCCCGCCGTAACCCGCGACTGCGGGTGATTCGCGGTGCCGGCAAGGCAGTCGGACACACATCGGGCTCTGTTTCGACGGTATGGACGTCGAAACAGTGCCCGATCTTTGCGCTGACGGAGATCGGGCCCGCTTTCAGCGTCGTGGACGTCGAAACCGAGCCCGACGCCGGATCGGGAAAGCACCCGCAGACGCCGGTCACGGCGGGCGCGCCACCCACGGACAGTGGGCGTGGTCACCGGCCATCCGTACCCGCGGACGGCAACGAGACCCGAGCCAACCGAACAACCCACCCCGCTCCGGCGCCTGAACCCCAACCAACCACAGGGCCGCACACGGCAAACACGGCAGGGGGCCCCACCCTCCCCTCCGCAGCTAGCCGCTGGCCGCCCGAAGGGCGCGAGACGGCGCGACAGCCGAACCACCGGCAGGGCGCCGGCAGGGCGCCGGCAACCACCCACTGCTCGCGCCCCTCGCCGCTAGCGTCGCGTGCGCAGCAGCAGGTGCAGGAAGTACGGCGTGCCGATGACGGCGGTCATCAGGCCCGCGCCGATCTGGGCCGGGGCGATGACGGTACGTCCGAGGAGATCCGCCGCGCAGACCAGCGAGGCGCCCAGGAGCACGGCGACCGGTACGACGCGGACGTGCCGGCGGCCCACCAGGGCCCGGGCGGCGTGCGGGGCGACCAGCCCGACGAAGCCGATGGTGCCGGCCGCGGCCACGGCGGTCGCGGTGAGCAGCACGCTCGTCACGAGGAAGCCGAGCCGGGCCGGGCCGCGGCGCAGCCCGAGCAGGGCCGGGGTGTCGTCGTCGACCGACAGCAGGTCGAGTTCGATGCGCCGCGCGACCGCGACGGCGAGACCCAGCACGAGGGCGGCCGCCACGGGCAGCGTGTCGGGCACGGTCCGTCCGTAGGTGGAGCCGGACAGCCAGGTGAGCGCCTTGGTCGCGTTGAACGGGTCGGTGAGCACGATGAGCAGGCTGATCAGGGCCGTGGCGGCCGCGGACACGCCGACGCCGACGAGGACGAGCCGGGTCTGCCGGAAGCCGCCCCGCGCCGCGAGCCCGAACACGAGCACCGCGGTCACCGCGGCGCCCGCGAAAGCGGCCGCCGCCACGCTCCACGCCCCGGCGACCGGGACCGTCGTGACGAGCAGCACCGCGCCGAGCGCGGCGCCGCCGGAGACGCCCAGGATGCCGGGCTCCGCGAGCGGATTGCGGGTGACGGCCTGCACCAGCGTGCCGGACAGGGCGAGCGCCGCCCCCGCCAGGAGTGCCGCGAGCACCCTCGGCACGCGGGTGTCGAGCACGAAGGAGACGGCCTGACCGGCCCTGCCCTGCGTCCAGTTGGCGACGTCGCCCAGGAGCAGCTTGGTGTCGCCCAGCAGGACTCCGGCGACGGTCAGCCCGACCAGTGTCGCGACGAGAAGGGTCACGGTCACCAGGAACGCCGCGCGGCCGGGGATGCGCATCCGGTCCGGCGCTCCCACCCCCTCGGAGTCCTGGGCCCGCAGCGCCATCACGACCAGGAACACCGCGCCGACCAGGCTCGTGACGACCCCGGTGGGGACCGCGACGGCGGTCTGCGCCGGTACCACGGCGCGCAGCAGGACGTCCGCGCCGAGCACCAGGCCCGCGCCGGTCAGGCCCATGACGGGCAGTCCGGTACGGGTGCGCACCAGCGGCCGGAAGCGCCGGGCCAGCGGCCGTACGAGGGCGGGCGCGCACAGGCCGACGAAGCCGATGGGCCCGGCGAGGGTCACCGCCGCGGCGGACAGCAGCGACGCGAACACGACGACGGTGATCCGGGTGCCGCGGACGGGGACGCCGAGGCCGCGGGCGGCGTCGTCGCCGAGTGCGAGGGCGTCGACGCGGCGGGCCACCAGCAGCAGTCCGGCGGCACCGGCCACGGCGACGGGGGCCATCTGCAGCACGCCGTCGAAGCCGTTCTGGCTGATACTGCCCTGGCTCCACTGGTAGAGGCCGTTGGTCCGCTGCGGGAAGAGCAGGATCAGCCCCTCGGTGACGGAGGTCAGGCCGAGGGTGAGCGCGCTGCCGGCCAGGACCAGGCGCACGGTCCCGGCGCCCAGCCCCGACAGCGTCAGGACGACGGCGGCCGCCGCGAGTGCGCCGGCGAAGGCCACGCCGGAGGAGGCGAGCAGCGGCAGGGACGTCCCGGTGACCATGAGGACGCCCAGGGCCAGGTACGAACCGGCGTTGACGGCGAGCGTGTCGGGCGCGGCGAGCACGTTGCGGCTGACAGCCTGCAGCGCCGCCCCGGCGATGCCGAGGGCGACGCCGACCAGCAGACCGGCGGTCATGCGGGGCAGGCGGGAGGCGACCACGACGGACGCGTCGCCGGAGGCGGCCCGGCCGGTGAGCGCCTTCCAGACCTCGGCGGGGCCGACGGCGGCGGTGCCCTGGGTGATGTCGACGACCGCGAGGGCGGCGACCAGGAGCACGAGCGCGGCCGTCACCGCGGCCGCTCCCGTCCGGGAGCCGGCCGCGTGCGGACGGGTGGCGGGGATCGTTGCGGTGACGGCCACGAGCGCTACTTCGTCAGGGCGCCGACGAGGGCGTCGACGTACGCCTCCATCGACCGCGGGCCGCCGAACATCCAGATGCCGTCGGGCAGCCGGTGCACCTCGTCCTTCTTGACGAAGGGCAGGGAGGTCCACACGGAGTTCTTCGCGAGGTCGTCGGCGAAGACGTCGCCCTCGCTGTCGCTGCCGATGTAGGCGAACCGCACGTCGCCGAGGCCGGTGAGGCCCTCGACGTCGGTGGCGGCCAGGCCGTAGTCCTTGTCGCCCTCGATCTTCCAGGCGTTCTCCAGGCCGAGCGCCGTGTTGACGCCGCCGATCAGGGAGCCGGCGGTGTAGGGGCGGACGGAGACCTGGTTGGAGGCGACGTAGCCGTCGGCGAACGCGATCCGCGTGCCGGCCAGGCCCGCGTCGGCGAGGGCCTTCCTCCCCTCGGCGACCTTGGTGTCGTACGCCTTCTTCGCCTCGTCGGCCTCGGCGGTGGTGCCGGTGGCCTCGGCGATGAGGTCGAGGTTCTCCTTCATCTGCCCGACCGGGTCGGCCGCGTCGGCGGAGCGGACCTCGAGGACCGGGGCGATCTTCCTCAGCTGCTTGACGGCGGCGTCCGGCAGGTCGGTGGTGGCGACGATCAGGTCCGGGGAGAGCGAGGCGATGGTGTCCATGCTGGGCTCGCCGCGGGTGCCGATGTCCTTGGGGCCGTTCTTCAGCGGCGCGGCCGTGTCCCAGGTGCCGTAGCCCTTGACGTCGGCGACACCGACCGGGTCCACCCCGAGCGTCACGAGGGACTCGACGACGTTCCACTCCGTGCCGACGACCTTCTTCGCCGGCCCGTCGAGGGTCACCTTCGCCCCGCTCGCGTCGGTGAGCGTGATGCCCTTGGTGTCCTTGGCGGCGCTGTCCGCGGCCGGCTCGGTCGTACCGCAGCCGGCGAGGGCGAGTGCGGCGGCAGCGGCGGCGGTGATGACGATGGAGCGTCTCATGGGGTGGTGACGGGCCTTTCGTTGCGTGCGTGGTGGCGGCCGACGGCGCGGGTGCGCAGCAGGCCGGTCAGGGGGTCGGTGTCGACGTCGACCCGAATCCCGTAGGCGTCGGTGAGGCGTTGCGGTGTGAGCACGTCCCCGGGGCGGCCGTCGGCGACGATCCGGCCCGCCCGCAGCAGGGCGATCCGGTCGGCCACGGCGGCCGCCTGGTCCAGGTCGTGCAGGACGACGCCGACGGCGATGCCGTGGTCGTCGGCCAGGTCCCGGATCAGGTCCAGCAGTTCGACCTGGTAGCGCAGGTCGAGGTAGGTCGTGGGCTCGTCGAGGAGGAGCACCCCGGTCTCCTGGGCGAGGCAGCTCGCGAGCCAGACGCGCTGGAGCTGGCCGCCGGAGAGGTGCTCGGCGCCGCGGGCGGCGAGGTCGGCGACCCCGGTCATCGCCAGCGCGCGGTCCACCGCGGCCGGCCCGTCCGGGTCGGGGCGGCCCCAGCGGCCCCGGTGTGGGTAGCGGCCGAACTCCACGACGTCGCGTACCGTCAGCCCGCTCGGCGTGGGGCGGCCCTGCGTCAGCAGGGCCACCCGGCGGGAGAACTCACGCGCCGTCAGGGCGAGCCCGTCGGCGGTGGTCCCGTCGTGCGCGTCGATCGTCAGCGTGGCGCGGCGGGCACGCTGCAGGCGTGCCACCGTGCGCAGGAGCGTCGACTTGCCGCTGCCGTTGGGGCCCACGAGGGCGGTCACCTCACCGGGCCGGAGGGTGATCGCCGCGTCGTGGACGACGTCGACCCCGTCGTACGACACGGTCACGTCGTACGCCGCCAGCCGGTGACCGCGCAGGCCGGAGACCGTGACAGTCTCTTCCGTAGAACTCACGAACGAAGGTTAGCCTAACCTAATCGCCGCCCGAACCACCCCCCTTCCACTTCGGTAAACTTAGGCTAACCTTCCTTCATGGCGAAGACCCCGCGGCTCATGCCGCAGAACCCCAGGATGTTCCGCGCCGAGGTCGTCAGGACCGAGCGGGTCACCCCCTCCCTGCACCGCGTGACCGTGACGGGCGCCGACCTCGCCGACTTCCCGTGGATGGGCTACGACCACTGGTTCCGCCTCTTCATGCAGCTCCCCCACCAAGACGCCCTGCGGCTGCCCGAGTTCTCCGGCGCCCGGTGGTGGCAGCCCTACCTCGCCATCCCCACGGCCGAGCGTCCGCACTACTCGAACTACACCGTCGCCGCGTTCCGCCCCGAAACGGCCGAAATGGACATCGAGTTCGTCGTGCACCGCACACCGGACGGCGAACTCGAGGGCCGTGCCGCGATATGGGCCTGCGGCGCGCGGGCCGGGGACGCGCTGGCGCTCCTCGACCAGGGCGTCATGTTCGACTGCCCGGAGGACGCCTCCGAGGTCCTCCTCGTGGCCGACGAGAGCGGGATGCCCGCCGCCACGGGCATCCTGCGGTCCCTCCCCCGCGACACCGTGGGCCGCCTGATCCAGGAGGTCCCCACCCCCGACGACCGGCGCGACCTCGACGCCCCCGCCGGGATCGCCGTCACCTGGGTCGTGCGCGAAGACCCGCACGCCGTCCCCGGCTCCGTCGCACTCGCCGAACTGCGGGGGCACACCCCGCCGGACGCCACCGGGTACGCCTTCGTCGTCGGCGAGCAGAGCCTCGCCACCAAGGGCCGCCGGCACCTGCACCGCGCCGGCCTCCCCAAGGACCGCATCACCTTCTCCGGCTTCTGGCGGCACGAGGCGCGCCACGCAAACGCCTGACCGCCGCCGCGGTGGGACCCGCGTCGCCCCGGACCCGCACGCGGGAGGCACATCGCGCACGGAGGGCGCACAAAGCGAACAGTTGAGCCCTGTACGCGCTCCCGCGTGAACGGGGAGAATGCCTAGCGCAAGCGATCATGCGACCGTGACGTGCGCCGTCCGGTCGCCGACTCCCGGAAGGCGGGTCGACTGCCGTGCTGCTGCATCTACCCACGTCCGTGCCCGAGGCACAGGAGTTCATGGCCCAGGGGGCGGTGCCCGTCGGCGGGGCGACGCTCGTCTGGGCCACCTGGCAGCGCGACGGGTTCCCCGAGCGGGCCATGTCGCTGCGCAACCTGCCGGAGGCCAACGCGATCGAACGCGAGGCGCTGGGCGCGGCGGTGGTGCTGAACCGGATCGACGACCGGGTTCCGGAGGTGCTGCGGCGGGCGGCCGCCGGTGTGGGCACCGGCGCCGTGCGGCGGACGGCCACCGTCGGCGGCAACCTCGTCGGCAGCACCCTGCGCTGCCTGCTGCCCGCGGCCCTCGTCCTAGGCTCCCGCGCGATCACCCTGGAGCCGGACCGGACCCACGAGACCGATCTGGCCGAGGCCGTGGCCAAGCAGCACCTCCTGCTCGGCATCCGCTGGCGGGAGCCGCTGGTCAGCACCTACGACAAGCTGCCCGGCGAGGCGGGCGGACCCCCGCCCCTGGTCGTCGCCGCCGCCGTGCACGCCGCGGACGAGAGACGCCTCCTGCGCGTCGCCGTCCGTGATGGGCACCAAGTGCTCGGTGCGAACGCGCCGTTCGACGGCGGCACCGGGGCGGCCCTGCACGCGCTGCGGGAGACCGACCTCGCCGCGCTCCACCCCGAGGCGTGGGAAGCGGTGCGCCGGCAGGTCACCGGACTCGCCGGTCGCCTCCCCGGCGCCTGACCCCGCGCAGCCGCATTCGCGGTCCGCGGTCCCGGCGGCGCCCCCACCCCGGATCCGCGAGGAATCCGCGAGATCTCTTCCGTCACATCGGGTATGCCCGGGCCTTCCCGGTTGTTGATGTGTGCGAGGGCCCGCGCCGGTGACCGGCGCGGGGCCCGCCCGTCCCCCACCGGATCGGAAGAGACGAGAGAAGAGATGGATGACACGCCGGAAGACCCGCGGCGCGGCGCCGCGTTCGGCATGGTCCGAAGCGGGGCGGACCCGGCGCGGATGTGCCTCATCACACCCGACGGCGTCACCACGGTCGAGTTCGTCGTGGAGCCGTCGGTCGGCCTCCGGTGCGCCGGCGCGGAATGCGCCGCGGCGCTGGCGCTGAACCGCTGGCTCCACGACGCGGACCCCGCACGGTACTTCGAGCTGCAGGTCGCGTTCCTGCAGTTCGAGTACAACCCCGGTCACGAGTCCTTCGCCGCCGAGGAGGTCCGTGCGCTGCGCGCCCTCCTCGCGGAACAGCGGGGGAGCACGCGGTGGAACGGCGCCCTGGCGAGCCTGCTCGCCAGGCTGGAGGCCTGCGAGGCGGAGCTTTGACATCCTCCCCGTCCTAATGGACGGGGATTCCTGGCTCACGTGGGCTGGGGACCAGCGGTCCTCCAGCGCTTACACGATCGGCACCAGCCGGGTTGAGACCAGCCCGGACCAGCATCAGGCGTGCGGAGTTCTTGTCCCTGGGAGAGACGGCTCCGCACGCGGTGCAGGTGTAGGTACGTTCCGAAAGAGGAAGTGCGTGCTTGGTTCTCGCTCCGCACGACGCGCAGTCCATGGTGGTGTGCGCGGGATGCACCAAGCGGACGTCCCGCCCGTGCTTGCGGCCCATCTCGATCAGAGCCGCCTTCGTGGCACCGATCGCCGAGTCCGCCGCCTTCCGCGCCATCGTGGTCTTCGCAAGGAACTTCGGCCGAAAGTCCTCCACCGCGATCGCATCATGGTGGCGCACGACGCGCTTGGCCCACTTGCGGGCAGTGTCCTGCCGCTGGCGGGTGATCTTCTTGGACACCTTCGCGGCGGCCCGGCGGGCCTTGCGGTAGCCACCGGTGTCGGGCTTGTTCCGCGGGGTACGCCGGCGGGCCATCATCTTCTGGTACCGCGCGAGGCGCTGCGCGGCGGTCTTCCCGTGCTGGGCGTGCGGCAGGTCGTGGGCGTCGCTGGTCGTGGTCGCGGTCTCACGCACGCCCCAGTCCACGCCGATCACGGCGCCGGTTGCAGGTAGCGGCTCCGGGGCCGTGGTCACGACGAACGAGGCATACCAGTGGCCAAGGCTGTCGCGGTACACCCGCACCGACGAGGGTGCGGACGGCAGGTCACGGGACCACACCACCGTCAGCACGATGCCGCCCGCCAGGTGCAGGCGCCTCTCCTTGAGCCTAAAACCGCGGGTGGTGTAGTTCAGCGACGGAGCCGCGCCGCGCTTGCGCTTGATCCGGGGCATCCCGGCCCGCTGCCGCATCGCCAGCCGCGCCGCGATGTCCTTCAGGGCTTTGGTCCGGGACTTGGCGAAGTCCCGGATGACCTGCTGCTGCGGCACCGAGCTGCCCTCCCGCAGCCACGCCATCGACCGCCGCGCCTCGGTCAGCATCCTGTCCAGCTGCGCAGGGCCACACGTGACCTTCTCATCGGCGGTCCGGTTCAGACCGTGGACCCTGCGGGACACCGCCACGCACTCATTCCACACCCACCTGCACCGTGCCCACTCCGCCTCCAAACCGGCACCCGCCGACGACGACACGCGCAGCCGAAAGGTGAACCGGGCATGCCCCGACCCCTGCCCGGCCACCACTGTCGACGTCACGCCCCGGAACCTAACAGCCCCCACTGACAGCGAAGGAGAGTGCCGGTCAGAAATGACATGCAGAGAACTCCGCCGCATCGCGGCTCCGCCCCAAGGACCCATTCCTCCCCGGCTGATGGCCGAGGCATCCTGGGAGAAATCAGGTGACCGCCGGCGGGTGAGGCCGGCGGGCGGGATCAGTCGGCGGCGGGCGGCAGGAGGCGCTCGGTCATCGCGCGCACGGCCGCCACGACCGCCTCGCGATGCCGGACGCGCCGGGCCGCTTCCTCGCCGTCCCCCGGATTGCGGATGCTCGCGGGCGTGGTGACCCACGCCTGCGCGGCGGACAGCGCGACCATCAGCGCGTCCATGCCCGCCTCGAGGCCCACACCGTGGGCGTCCGCGACCGCCTGCGCCTTGGCGAGGTGGTTGTCCCGTTCCATGGCCGACGCCTCGGGACGCTCGAGGGCCTTCCACTGCGTCAGCTTGATGAGGTCGGGGTCGTCGGTGAAGGCGTCGAACAGGGCTCCCGCGTAGCCGGCCAGGTCGTCGGGGGTGAAGGGCACGACGTCCGCCAGCACCCGCAGCCGGGCCTCGAGCACCGCGTCGAAGAGCTCGTCCTTGGAGCCGAAGTAGGCGTAGATGGCCTGCTTGTTGGCCGGCGCGGCCTTGGCGATCCGGTCGACACGGGCGCCGGCGAGCCCGTGCGCGACGAATTCGCCGTATGCGGCCTCGATGAGGCGCGCCCGCGTGGCGGCGGAGTCATAAGCCATGGTGACAGCCTAGGAGATCCAGGTCGGGCGGGGCGTCGCGGTGGGCGGCACGGCCCGCGGTCGCCGTAGGCTCCCGCCTCCCACAGGAAACCAACCGGATGGTTGCATTCCCGAGCCCCTCGGCCTACATTTAAACCATCCGGTTGGTTTCTAATCTGGCCGACCCCCCTCACCCGGCGTGCCTCCACACGCAGGCCGGAAGCCGAGCACAGGAGCACCTCATGTCCCTCGTCACCGACATCCCCTTCGGCGCCCGTTCCACGGCGGCGGACGTCGTACGCGACGTCGACCTCTCCGGCAAGCGCGCCGTCATCACGGGCGGCGCCTCGGGCATCGGCCTGGAGACGGCCCTCGCCCTGGCCGGGGCGGGTGCGGAGGTGACCCTCGCCGTACGCGACCCGCACGCGGCCGGGCCCGCCGCCGACCGCATCCGCCGGGAGACCGGCCGGGACGACGTCGGCGTCGCCCGCGTCGACCTGGCCGACCTCGACAGCGTCCGCGCCTTCACGCAGGACTGGACCGGGCCGCTGCACATCCTGGTCAACAACGCGGGCGTCATGGCGGTACCGGAACTCACCCTCACCCCGCAGGGGCGGGAGACCCAGTACGCCGTGAACCTCACCGGTCACGCGGCACTGACCCTCGGCCTGCACGGGGCGCTGCGCGCCGCCGGCGGCGCCCGGGTCGTGATGGTCGCTTCCTCGGCCCATCTGATGGCCCCGGTGGACTTCGACGACATCCACTTCGCCCGCCGCCCCTACGAGGCATGGACGGCGTACGGCCAGTCGAAGTCGGCCGCGATCCTGTTCACCGTCGCGCTGGCCGGGCACTGGGCGACCGACGGCATCACCGCCAACGCGCTGCACCCCGGCGGCATCATGACCAACCTGCAGCGGCACCTCAGCGACGAGCAGCTGCGGTTCGTGGGCGCCACGAACGACGCGGGCGAGAGGCTGGACGTCCCGCCGGGCTGGAAGACCCCGCAGCAGGGCGCGGCCACCCAGGTGCTCCTCGCCGCCTCGCCGCTGGTCGAGGGCGTGAGCGGCCGCTACTTCGAGGACTGCCGCCCGGCGGCGCTCCAGCCCGAGCCCGCCGCGGGCGGGACCGGTGTCGCGTCCTGGGCGGTCGACCCGGCCTCGGCCGAGCGGCTCTGGGACGAGACGCGGAACGAACTCGGGTACTGACGCGGCCTCCCGGCCGCCGGCCACGGCGCGGGGGCGGGGGCGGGCGGATGCGGGGTGCGGAACCCGGTCGTGCGCCCGGGTCCCGCACCCCGCCTGCCGGTGAACGGGGTCAGGGCCAGATCAGGTCGACGCGCTCCTGGGCGATCGGGTAGCCGGCCCTGGCGAAGTGGGCGGCCATCGGGGTGTTGGCCTGGTCCGTCCCGGCCACGATGCCGTCCACGCCCTCGCCGGCGAGCTTGTGCGTGGCCTCGACGAGCAGGTCGTAGGCGTATCCGTGGCCGCGGTGCTCGGGCACGACGCCGATGTAGCCGATGAGGGGATCCCCGTAGTGGCGGCCGGGGACGCTCAGGCCGACGAGGTCCCCGGCGGAGTCGTAGGCCAGGCGCCACCATTCGCGCGGGCTCGGCAACCAGAGCAGATAGTCCAGCTGTTCCCGCGCGGCCGCCTCGAGCCCGGACCGGGCGACGGTACGGCGCACATGGGCGTCGAGACTGCCCTGGTGGATGCGGCGGAAGACGTCGAGGACCGCCGCGTCGTCCGGCTCGGGGCGGAACTCGAGGCGGCCCGGGCGCGCGGGCACTCCGCATTCCGGCGTCCAGCGGTAGCGGAAGCGCTCGACCAGCGGGGTCAGGCCCGCGGCGACGGCGGCGTCGATCCGGGCCCGGGCCTGCTCGCGGACCGCGGGGACGTCGCGCCAGCCGGGCGGGAGTTTGAGGGAGTACTCGGCGCGCAGCGGCGAGGTGCGGAGCAGTTCCACGCCCGCGCCGGCGTCGGTGAAGTCGAACCAGTCCAGGGCGAGCGGCTTGTCGTCCTCCGGCCCGGCCCACCACGCGGCGCGCGCGACGACGACGCCGTCCCGCAGGGCCACCCAGGTCCACTCGGGGCGGTACTCACCGGCGGCGGCCATCGCGCCGTAGGTGTCGCCAAAGGCGGCGAAGCCGACAAGGCCGGGATCGGGCAGGGATTCGAAGAGCGTTTCCTCGCCTGCGGCGAGGGGGCGGATGACCAGATCGGTCACGCGAGGTCCTTCCGGGTGGTGACGCGCTCCCGTTCAGATCCTCGGCGCCCTCGGAACGGGGTGGGAGCACATGAGAGTCGGCTGGCTCACGGTTCCCACCTCCTTTGGCGATCGAGGACGCGAACGCACCCTAACAGCGTGATCGATTCGCCCGCAACGATCCTGAACGGCGGCCCCTCGCGCGGCGGTTCAGCCGAAGGCCCGGCGCACGCGGTCGAGGCGCAGGCGGTTCGCCGCCGGCCAGTCCTCGGCGGCGTCGATCGGCACCCGCACCGCGACCTGGGTGGACGGCGTGTCGTGGACCGTCACCTCCATCGGGTCGTCCGGCACGATGTCCAGCCACGCGGTGCGTTCGTCGAGGCAGCGCCCTCACTCGTCGAGGTCTTCGAGCGAGAGGACCAGCCGCACCCGCCCGCTGACGAAGCCGCTCTCCACCACGATCTCGGCCCCGTGGTACCGGTCGTCGCCGATGACCGACGGCGGACCGCCTTCCATCCTGACGCTGACGCTCTGCCCTTCGTCGTCGAAGCGGAAGAGCTCGAGTGGCTGCGCGTGGTCCGTCATGTGTGCCTCGTGGGTGCGTCACGCCGTTGGAGGGCGAGGGTCCAGGTGTGCACGGTGTACGCGGCGGGCCGGCCCGGCCCGGGTTCGGCGACGACCGCGGTGAGACGGTCGCCGTCGAGGCGCAGCTCGCTGACGAGGCCGGACGTCTTGTCGGCCGCCACCGGCAGCAGTTCGGCGAGGACGGTGCCGGTCAGGCCGCGGTCGACGGCGCGGAGCACCCCGGCGTCGAGCACCAGGATCGTGCCGTCCTCCAGCACCACGGGCCGCGGCGCCACCGAGTCGGTGAGCCGTGGGCCGCGCTCGATCACGCCTCCGGGCAGCAGCCTCACCACGCGGCTCTCGGTGGGGTGCCTCCGGTCGGTCTCGACGACGCGGATGCCGGAGCCGACGACGTAGTGGCCGCAGCTGCGCCAGGAGTCCGTGGTGGCGCCGTCGCGGTCGTGCTGCCAGGTGTCGAAGAAGTCGTAGCCCTGCAGGCCGAGCAGGAAACGCCCACCGCGCAGCGCGGCGCCGCGCTCCCCGCGCAGTTCGGCGATCAGGCTGCCGTCCGCCAAGTCGAGCAGCAGGGCCGGGCCGAGGAACCCCCACGGCGTGTAGTCGAGGGAGTCCGTGGTGACCAGGACCCTGCCCCCGGAGATGTGGGCGGCGTTGGGGCGTCCGTCGAAGGCATGCGTCCAGCGCGTCCGCCCCGAGACGTCGACGCAGCGGACCTGTCCGGTCGCCCCCTGGATGCGCAGGTCGTCCCGCCGCGCCAGCGGCCGTCCGTCGGGCCGCGACAGGTACGGCGGTTGCCCCACCGCACTGTGACGGTCCAGCACGGCGACGCGCCACCGACCGGGCTCCGCCCCCTCGGCGCGACCGCTCCCCTCGGGTATCGGCATGGGCGTGATGTTAGGGGGTTTCCCGTCGATCACCCAGTCGGCCGGACGACGACGCGATGGAACCGGCCGGCCGGTCAACCGCGCGGTGTGATCTCCCGCGGACCGTAGAGGGCCGCCGCCTGCCCGGTGACCAGCGCCCAGTAACGGTCGCCGTAGGACCAGTGCCACCATTCCGTCGGGTAGTTCACCAGGCCCGCGGCGGTGAGCACCGCGCCCAGCAGCTTCCGGTTGACGGCGGCCTCCTCGCCGATGCCGGCCGCGTGGGTGTAGCAGGCGCCCCCGCTCTCCTCCGGGTCGGCGTTCATCCGGGTGCCCAGGTCCAACTCGCGTCCGCCGCCGTCGGCCAGGGTGAGGTCGACGGCCGCGCCGGCGCTGTGCGGTGCGATGTCGGGCGGGGACACGTAGCGGCTCGCCGCCGCGTGGATCCGGGCGTCGGACCAGTCCGGGTTCTCGCCGCGCAGCCGGCCCGCGTACTCCTCGAAGTACTCCCGCTGGAGCGAGGGCGGACGGTAGCCCTCGACGAACAGCAGGCGCAGGCCCGGCGGTAGCAGTGCCTGGGCTTCGAGCAGCCGCTCCAGGACGCCTTCCCGCAGGTGGGCGAAGGCGTCCGCCGGGTCCTGCTTGCGGGTGTCCACCAGCAGCGCGCCGCCGCGGCGGACGTCCACGAGGGGTTCACCGCATTCCCCGACCGGTATCGCGGCGACCCGCGGGTCGGACGTCAAGACGATCTCATCCATGCCGCGATCATCCCGCACGCGATGCGTCCGGTCCGGGGACATCCGTGTGGCGCCGGGACCGTGTGCGCGGACGCCGCGGACGCCGCGGACGCCGCGGACGCCGCGGGCGGCTTGCGGCGCCGCACCCGGTTCTCCCGGGCGCGGCGCCGCCTGCGGCGTACGCCTACTCGTCGATCGCCGCGCCGAACTGCGCGTCGGCCGTCGGCGCGCCGAGCGTCGCGCCGTTGTAGGTCCACGTGCCCTTGGCGACCAGGCCGGAGGACGACGCGGGGAGCACCCAGAGGAAGCCGTCGTTCGTGTTCTCGCCCGGGGCCGCCGCGAGGAGGCCGAACCGGCCGTCCTTGTCGGCGTCGATCAGCCGGATCTGGCCGCCCCAGCGGTCGGAGGCCTCGGCGGCGCCCGGGATGCCGGCGGTGTTCTGGTCGAAGCTGCGCGCTCCCGTCGCGGTGAGGCCGCCCCGTGCGCCGCGCAGGGTCCAGACCGCGCCGGCGTCGGCGACGGAGCCGATGTCCTCGCCGGGGGCCCCGATGGCGAGGTCGGGGTGCCCGTCGCCGTTGGTGTCGCCGGAGGACAGCTCGGCGCCCCAGCGGTCGCCCGCCTCGGCAACACCGGGGACGCCCGCCGAGTCCTGGGTCCACGTCTGCGCCGGGGTCGGGTCGAGGCCGGAGAGGTCGCCCTTGCCGAGGTGGACGGAGACGGATCCGCCGAGCGCGGCGCCGGTGCCCGTGTCGCCTATGGCCAGGTCGTCCTGGCCGTCCTGATTGAAGTCGCTGGAGACGACCGCGGGCCCGCCTTCGAAGGTGCCGCCGTCCGCGAGGTCCTCGACGCCGGGTGCGCCGTGCAGCACCTGGGTGACGCCGATCCCGGGCCGGTCGCCCGTGGTCACCCCGGAGACCGCCAGGTCGGCCCAGGAGTCCTCGTTGTAGTTGCCGTGGCTGAGGCTCCGCAGGGCGAGGCCGGAGTCCTGCGCCGTGCGTTCGAGGGCGTGCACTCCCCGGTCCGCCTGCCGCAGTCGCGGTGCGGCGGCCGCCCCCGGCTCCGCGGTGAAGAACAGCAGGGAGTCGTTCTCCAGGACGGCGATGCTGTCGCGCAGATTGGCGTCGGGGTCCGAGGGATCCGGGGCGAAGTACCGGGCGGCCTCGACGGCCCGCCCGAAGTTGGCGCCGGCCCGCGGCTGGTCGGGGTCCTGCAGCCAGAAGCTGTCGCCGCCGCGCAGTCCGGTCGGGGAGCCCCAGAAGACGACCGCGCCGCCGGCGTCGGAGAGCGTGCCGAGGTCCTCGCCGGGGATGCCGACGATCGCGTCGTCGTAGCCGTCGTTGTCCAGGTCGCCGGTGGCGACGGCCCGTCCGAAGCCGTCGCCGGCCTCGGCGGCGCCGGCGACGCCCGAGGTGCTCTGGCTGAGGACGGTCCGCTTGGTGGTGCTGAGGCCGCCCGCCCCGCTGTACTGCACGGTGACGTACCCGGCGCCCTTGGCCCCGGACACGGTGGCGCCGGGGGCGCCGATCAGCACGTCGTCGTGGCCGTTGCCGTCGAAGTCGCAGTTGCGCTGCTGCCACCCGATCGACGGGAAGGGCACGTCCGCCTGTGCGGCGGGTGCGGTGAGCAGGGCGCCGCCGCCGAGGGTGAGGAGTGCCGCGGCCATGAGGGCCGCGCTCTTGATGTGACGCACAGAAGAACCTCCTTGGTCTCCTGGGTTGCCCTCGCCGTCCTCCGCGGCCGCGTCGTCCACCTGCGGCCGGGTGCCTCCCGGCCGGCAACGCCCGGTGTTCCGTCACCCAGAAGACACCTGGTGTTCGCGGAGGGTTGTAGTGGCCGTACGGACGGCCTCCCGGGTCCGGGCCGTCGGCCCGTGGCGGGCGGGACCGCCGGACGGGCGCGGCCTGCGTCTTTGACCGCGATTTGCCGCCGGGGCCACTGGTGCGGGGCCGCCCTCGGGATTCAGGATGATCCTCATGCCCGAATCCACTGCGTTCCACGACCTGGCGGCGTTCCTCGCGCTGCCCCGCGTCTCCTCGCTCGCGCTGTCACCGGACGGAACCCGTCTGGTGACGGCGGTTCAGGAGCTCTCCGCCGACCGCACCCGGTTCATCGGCGCCCTGTGGGAGGTGGACCCGGCCGGGGAGCGCCCGGCCCGGCGGCTCACCCGCTCCGGGCGCGGCGAGTCCGCGCCCCGGTTCCTGCCCGACGGCACCCTGCTGTTCCTGTCCGCACGTCCGGCCGCCGACCCGGGCGAGGGCGAGGAGGACCGGCAGGAGGCGGCTCTGTGGAGCCTGCCGGCGGGCGGCGGCGAGGCGGCACAACTGCTGGCCAGGGCCGGCGGGATCGACGAGTACGCGACGGCCACCGGCTCCTCCAGGATCGCCCTCGGGGCCTCCCTGCTGCCGGGCGCGGTGGACGCCGAGCAGGACCAGCGGCTGCGCGAGGCCCGCCGGAAGGCCAAGGTCTCGGCGATCCTGCACGAGTCGGTGCCGGTGCGGCACTGGGACCACGACCTGGGCCCGGGCGTCCCGCACGTGTTCACCGTCGCGGACGCCACCGCGCAGGAGCCCTCCGCCACGGACTGCGGCGCGCGCCACGCCGCCTTCGCCGAGGGCGTCGCGCTCTCCCCCGACGGCTCGCTGGTCGCGTACGCGACCGCGGTGGGCACCCTGCCCGACGAACTCCGCTCCGTGGTCGTCGTCGCGGACGCCGAGACGGGCAAGCCGCTGCGGATGCTGGAGTCCCCCGACGCGGAGTTCGGCGCCCCGGCGTTCACCCCGGACGGCCGGGACCTGGTGTGCGCCCGCCGGCAGCGGGTCACCTGGGACGCCCCCGGTGACGTCACGCTGTGGCTGGCGAGCGCGACGGACGACCGCGACGCCGGGCGCGACCTGCTGCCCGGTTTCGGCCAGTGGCCGGGCGCGCCCGTCGTCTCCCCGGTCCCGGGTCACGACGGCGCCCCGGTGGTGTACTTCACCGCCGACGAGGGCGGCCACGGCCCGGTCTTCCGGCTCTCCACCGGCAGCGGTGAACTGGTCGCGCTCACCGCCTCCGGTACGTACTCGGACGTGGTGGTCGGCCCGGACGGCGGCACCGTGTACGCGCTGCGCTCCGCGGTGGACAGCCCTCCGCTCCCCGTACGCCTGGACGCCGGGACCGCCGGGCAGCAGCCCGTTCCGCTCCCCTGCCCCGGGCAGGACACGGCCCTGCCGGGCAGCCTCACCGAGGTGCACACCACAGCCGAGGACGGGACGGCGCTGCGGGCCTGGCTGGTGCTGCCGGACGGCGCGGGCGCCGGCACCCCGGCGCCGCTGCTGCTGTGGGTGCACGGCGGCCCGCAGACCAGCTGGAACGCCTGGCACTGGCGCTGGAACCCGTGGGTGGCGGCGGCCGCGGGCTACGCGGTGCTGCTGCCGGACCCGGCGCTGTCCACCGGCTACGGCCAGCACATGCACGAACGCGGCTGGGCGCACTGGGGCGGCGCGCCGTACGACGACGTGATGGCGCTCACCGACGCGGCGCTGCTGCGGGACGACCTGGACGGCGGGCGCACCGCGATGATGGGCGGCTCGTACGGCGGTTACATGGCGAACTGGATCGCGACCCGCACCGACCGCTTCAAGGCGATCGTCACCCACGCGAGCCTGTGGAACATGTACAGCTTCGCCCAGGTCACCGACTTCCCGGCCTACTGGATGCGGCGGCAGGGCGACCCGCTGGTCAGCACCGAGCGGTACGAGCGCGAGTCCCCGCACCTGCGGGCCGCGCAGATCACCACGCCGATGCTGGTGATCCACGGCGACAAGGACTACCGGGTGCCGATCGGCGAGGGCCTGGCGCTCTGGAACGACCTGGCGCGGTTCGGGGTCCCGGCGAAGTTCCTGTACTTCCCGGACGAGGGCCACTGGATCGTCAAGCCCAACAACGTCCGCCTGTGGTACGCCACGGTGCTGGGCTTCCTGGCGCACCACGTCCTGGGCGAGGAGTGGCAGCGCCCCGACCTGGTCTGACGCCGCCCCATCCCACCCGCGCCGCCGGGGCCCGGCCCGAACCGGACCCCGGCGTTCGCGTACCGCGCGTCCAGGGTCATCCGGCGTGCGGGGCGCCGGACCGGTCCATTTGCTGGGGTCGGCCGAATGGACCGCTCAGGTGGAACCGGAGCCCCGGGGTCAGCCCTGATCTTGGGCGTATTGAGCCGCATGCCAGGTGGAGTCGATGGCGGGATTGCGCAGGGTCCCCCAGAAGCGGTCATCAGGGATCGATGGCAGTGGCGGACTGCCCAGGTCCTCGTGCAGATCCGTACGCCAGTCGACAGTGAAGTGGCCGCGGATGCTCACGCTCTCGCAAACGGACCTGTAGGGCGAGCCCCAGATCCCGTGCACCATCTTCTCCGCAGCCCACCTACGAGGAGCGTCCCGCTGGGTGTTCGCCTGCGCGATCACCGTGCGAAGTCGCAGGACCAGCGGGTTGGCCTGTTCCGGGCTTGGTGGGGCTTCGCACCGGTCCAGCGCGTCCAGGACCGATCTGACCTCCGGGTACTTGTTCAGGCCCGTTTCCACAGCCACTCTGCGCAGTTGCTGCCGCGCAGCCATGGCCACCTGTTCACGAGGCAGGATCGCGAGCAGCGCACCGAGTTCCTCAAGCCCGTCGAGGTGGCCGACATGCAGAACATCGGTGGGCCTGCAGGACAGGTCCAGCTCCGGCAGTTGCTCGTCCCGTCGGGGAAGGGGGTCGTCGGCGCTGCCCCAGTCCGGTCCGAGGGGCCTGGCCCGCTCCCAGAGCAGTCGGCCGTTGAACGTGACAGCACCCCCGTCCCGGCCGCTTTCAAGCTGGTCGGCAAGCTCTGCCAGATACGCGCCCAGCGAGTCGGCCCGTCCGAAGCCGGTGCCGGTCTCATCGAAGAAGCGTCCGATCGCACCGTAGGAGTCCCGCCCCCGGCGGCAGTCGATCGTGAGACCGTCGGCCGTCGCCCCGTAGGAACCGAACTTCAGGTAGGTGTCGAGCCAGTAGTGCTCGGCCTCCTCCTCGTCCAGACCCTCGGCGATGGCGCGCATGAACCTGGTGTCCCCGACGATCTCGCTCACCGAGAGCAGCCGGTCATGCGTGCTGAACCGGAAAGCCTCCGCGCCGTCCAGAGCCCCGTTGTGCCGGAGCAGTGACGCGAACAGATCAGGAGGGAAGGTGACGCCCAGTTCCTCCTCCGCTGCTGCTATCTCCTCATGTTCCGCGGGCGGCCCAAGCGTGGCGAAGGTGCGAGGCGCGTTCTCGCGCAGCCACTCGTCGATGCGGTCCCACGACTCCCGGACCGGGTCTCTTCTCATGAGCTGAGCCTAGAGACGGACACTGACAGCTTGATCGCCGCCTGCCGGCCACGGTAGCGGGGCGGCGTGCGGGCCTCGTTCGGTGCCGTGCCCACCAGGTCTCCCGCTCGGCTCGCCGACTCGAAGGCTCAATCGCCGGGCGAAACGGTAAGTCACAACGAGCGCGCCGGATCGGACGGCGCCCCTTCGGGAAGCCGGCCTCCGGCCCGGACTGCGTCCCGTCCGGGCCGTGCCAAGGCCCATCGCCGGTCGGCGGGCCGGGACATGACCGGACAAGCGAACCCAGCCAGTCCGAAAGTCACACCAACACCCTTGACACCACCGGTGCCTTGACCCCCTACTGGCCCTTGCAAAGCGAACTTGACAACGTTGTCTAGGCGCAGAAGGGGTGCTCGCGCATATGCAGCAGAGAGCTGCCCGGCACAGATGGAGTTCCTCGGCGGTCGTGTTGGTGACCGCCCTCGCCCTGGCCGCGGCCACACAGCAAGCGGCGGTCGCCGTGCCCGAGCCGGGGCCGCACGTCGACTCCTTCGCGTCGTCGTTCGAGTCGGGTGATCCGGCGCCCGACTGGCGCAACACGGTGGACACCGCGGCGGACGGGTCCAAGAGGGCCTCGGGAGTGGACGGTGGCTACAGCACCGGCATTCCCGGCAACCTCAACGACCACGTCACCGACATCCGGGCCAACGGCGAGTACGCGGACTCGGGCGAGGTGAAGGAGAACCTCGTCGACGCCGAGCCGGGGACCAAGTGGCTGGTCTTCCAGCCCACCGGCTGGCTGGAGTTCGACCTCGACGGCCCCGCGAAGGTGGTCACCTACGCGCTGACGTCCGCCAACGACGCCGCGGAACGCGACCCGCGGGACTGGACCCTGCAGGGCTCCACCGACGGCAAGGACTGGAAGACCCTGGACACCCGCTCCGGCGAGTCCTTCCCCGAGCGGTTCCAGACGAAGTCGTACGACCTCGCCGAGCCCGCCGAGTACCAGCACTTCCGGATCGACATCACCAGGAACAACGGCGCCTCGGGCATCACGCAGCTCGCCGACCTGCAGCTGTCGACGGGCAGCACCGGCGACCCCGTGCCGCAGGACATGCTCACGCTCGTCGACCGCGGCCCCAGCGGCTCCCCGACGGCGAAGTCGGGCGCCGGCTTCACCGGTACGCGGGCGCTGCGCTACGCGGGCCGGCACACGGGCGACGGCCGGGCGTACTCGTACAACAAGGTCTTCGACGTCGACGTGCCCGTCCGCCGGGACACCGCGCTGTCGTACCGGATCTACCCCTCGATGGCGGACGGCGACCGCGACTACGACGCCACCAACGTCTCCGTGGACCTGGTCTTCACCGACGGCACCTACCTCAGCCGCCTGGGCGCCACCGACCAGCACGGCTTCGCGCTCACCCCGCAGGGGCAAGGCGCGGCCAAGATCCTCTACGTGAACCAGTGGAACGACGTCTCCTCCCGGATCGGATCGGTCGCCGCCGGCAAGACCGTCGACCGCATCCTGGTGGCGTACGACTCCCCCAAGGGACCGGCGAAGTTCCGCGGCTGGCTGGACGACCTGGCGCTCGAGCCGCTCGCGCCGC
The DNA here is from genome assembly GCF_900188405.1 of Actinacidiphila glaucinigra. Classification (GTDB taxonomy): domain Bacteria; phylum Actinomycetota; class Actinomycetes; order Streptomycetales; family Streptomycetaceae; genus Actinacidiphila; species Actinacidiphila glaucinigra. The sequence continues at coordinate 83,866 of NZ_FZOF01000005.1, forward strand.
AGAAGCCGAGGGAGCACCTGTCGGACTACGCGCTGACGACCCGCGGCACCAACTCCAGCGGCAGCTTCTCGCGCGGCAACAACTTCCCGGCGACGGCCGTCCCGCACGGCTTCAACTTCTGGACGCCGGTGACCAACGCGGGCACCCTCAACTGGCTGTACGACTACGCCAAGGCGAACAACTCCGACAACCTGCCGACCATCCAGGCGTTCAGCGCCAGCCACGAGCCCAGCCCCTGGATGGGAGACCGGCAGACCTTCCAGGTGATGCCGTCCGCCGCCTCCGGCACCCCGGACACGGCGCGCGGCGCACGGGCGCTGCCCTTCCGGCACGAGAACGAGACCGCCCGCCCCTACTACTACGGGGTGAAGTTCGAGAACGGTCTCAAGACGGAGATGGCGCCGACCGACCACGCGGCCGTGCTGCGCTTCACCTACCCCGGTGACGACACGAGCGTGCTCTTCGACAACGTCACCGAGCAGGCCGGCCTGACGCTCGACAAGGAGACCGGCACCTTCACCGGCTACTCCGACGTGAAGTCCGGGCTGTCCACCGGCGCCACCCGGCTGTTCCTGTACGGCGAGTTCGACGCCCCCGTCACCGAGGGCTCGTCGAGCGGTGTGAAGGGCTACCTGCGCTTCGACGCGGGTGAGGACCGCACCGTGTCGCTGCGCCTGGCCACCTCGCTGATCAGCATCGACCAGGCGAAGGACAACCTGCGCCAGGAGATACCGGACGGCACCTCCTTCGAGACGGTGAAGTCGCGCGCGCAGAAGCAGTGGGACAAGGTGCTGGGCCGCGTCGAGGTCGAGGGCGCCACGCCGGACCAGCTGACGACGCTCTACTCCAGCCTGTACCGGCTGTACCTGTACCCGAACTCGGGCTTCGAGAAGGTCGGTTCGAAGTACCAGTACGCGTCGCCGTTCTCCGCGATGCCCGGCCCCGACACCCCGACCCACACCGGCGCGAAGATCGTGGACGGCAAGGTCTACGTCAACAACGGCTTCTGGGACACCTACCGGACCACGTGGCCCGCGTACTCGTTCCTGACGCCGAGCCAGGCCGGTGAGATGGTCGACGGCTTCGTGCAGCAGTACAAGGACGGCGGCTGGACCTCGCGCTGGTCGTCGCCCGGCTACGCGGACCTGATGACGGGCACGTCCTCGGACGTGGCCTTCGCCGACGCCTACGTCAAGGGCGTGGACTTCGACGCCGAGGCGGCGTACGACGCGGCCGTGAAGAACGCGACGGTCGTCCCGCCGCAGTCGGGCGTGGGCCGCAAGGGCATGGCCACCTCCCCCTTCCTCGGCTACACGAGCACCGACACCCACGAGGGCCTGTCGTGGGCGCTGGAGGGGTACCTCAACGACTACGGCATCGCCGAGATGGGCAAGGCCCTCTACGCGAAGACCGGCAAGAAGCGCTACAAGGAGGAGTCCGCGTACTTCCTCAACCGCGCGCAGGACTACGTCAACCTCTTCGACTCGAAGGCCGGCTTCTTCCAGGGGCGTGACGCCCAGGGGAACTGGCGGGTCGACTCCGCGAAGTACGACCCGCGGGTGTGGGGCTACGACTACACCGAGACGAACGGCTGGGGCTACGCCTTCACCGCTCCGCAGGACAGCCGCGGTCTGGCCAACCTGTACGGCGGCCGGGACGGCCTGGCGAAGAAGCTCGACGAGTACTTCGCCACCCCGGAGACCGCCTCGCCGGAGTTCGTGGGCTCCTACGGGGGCGTCATCCACGAGATGACGGAGGCGCGGGACGTGCGGATGGGCATGTACGGGCACTCCAACCAGGTGGCCCACCACGTGACGTACATGTACGACGCGGCCGGGCGCCCCTGGGAGACGCAGAAGAACGTCCGCGAGGTGCTCTCCCGCCTCTACACCGGCAGCGACATCGGGCAGGGCTACCACGGCGACGAGGACAACGGCGAGCAGTCGGCCTGGTTCCTCTTCTCCTCGCTCGGCTTCTACCCGCTGGTGATGGGCAGCGGCGAGTACGCCGTCGGCTCCCCGCTGTTCACCAAGGCGACGGTCCACCTGGAGAACGGGCGGGACCTGGTCGTCAAGGCGCCGAAGAACAGCACGCGCAACGTGTACGTGCAGGGGCTGAAGGTCAACGGCCGCTCCTGGACGTCCACCTCGCTGCCGCACTCGCTGCTCGCCAAGGGCGGTGTGCTGGAGTTCGACATGGGCCCGAAGCCCTCGTCCTGGGGCACCGGCAAGAACGCGGCGCCGGTGTCGATCACCCAGGACGACAAGGCGCCCGCGCCCCGCGCGGACGCCGTCAAGGGCGACGGCGCGCTGTTCGACAACACCTCGGCGACGGACGCGGCGGTCACGACCGTGGACCTCCCGGTCGACGGACGCACCAAGGCCGTCCAGTACACGCTGACCTCGTCGGCGGACCGCGCCAAGGCGCCCACCGGCTGGACGCTGCAGGGCTCCTCGGACGGCACGCACTGGAAGACCCTCGACAAGCGCTCCGGTGAGTCCTTTACCTGGGACCGCCAGACCCGGGCCTTCTCGGTCGCCGCACCGGGCGGTTACACCCAGTACCGCCTGGTCCTGGATGCCGAGTCGACCCTGGCGGAGGTGGAGTTGCTGGCCTGATCCACCGATGGCGAAGGGGCGGGCGCGGAGTGGACTCCGCGCCCGCCCTCGTCGTTCACCGCGGGCCGGCGGCCGGTCCCGGGATCACTGCGTGTCGCACCTGTGCACGGTGAGACCACGACCCGCGAGGACGGCGTGGGCGCCTGGTCGGAGCACCCCTCCTTCGCGCCCCCTCGGTGACACACCGCCGGAGGGCGGGCGGCACCCCGGCGCCGGAGCACCGGGGTGCCGCCCCGCGCCGTCAGGGCGCCAGCAGGTTCAGCCAGGTCCCGGTCCGGACGGTGCCGTCCGCGGGCAGGCCGCGGGCGGACTGGAAGGAGCGCACCGCGGCGTCCGTCGCCGTGCCGAAGGCGCCGTCGACGGTCAGTCCCGCGCCGCGGGTGTTCAGCAGGTACTGCACGGCGGAGACCGCGGGCCCCGAGTCGCCCTGCCCCAGTGTCACGAAGACCAGCGGCTGCCAGGTCGCGGGGCCGACGACACCGTTCGAGGGCAGGCCGCGCGCGGTCTGGAAGGAGCGGACCCCGGCGGCGGTCGTGATGCCGAAGACGCCGTCCACGGCGAGCCCGACACCGCGGGCGTTCAGCAGGTACTGCAGGGCCCTGACCCGGGTGCCGCTCTGCCCCTGCTGCAGCAGGGGCCAGTCGGGCGCGGGCGTCCCGGCGCCGGTGGGGAGCGCGAACGGCAGCGGGAGCAGCAGTTGGGTGTTGCGGGCGGTCGGCGCCCCGCGCCGCAGGTCGATACCGCGGCCGACGGACTGGATGTCGTTGGCGGCCAGTTCGCGTGCCAGTGACGCGAGAGCGGCGGGGGTGCCGGTGTCCCCGCCGTACGACAGCGGCGCGTCGGCGTCGACCATGGTGGTGAAGATCGACAGGTAACCGCCGCCCTCGGCGATCTCGACGATCCGGGACTGCACGGGCCAGTCGATGTGCGAGGCCGTGTTCACCTCCCAGAAGCCGCGGCTGAGTGCGGAGGTCCAGGCGGGCTTGTGCGGGGTGATGTTGTTGGTGTGCGTGTGGCCGTCCACCATCAGTACGACGTTCGGGAAGCGCAGCAGCTTGTCGCGCAGGTCGGCACCGCTGTAGGGCGCGTCGTCGTCCGTGTTGTCCATCGAGTCGAGCGTGTGGTGGCAGCAGACGACGATCAGTTTGTCCTTGACCCCGGGCTGGGTGACGACCGTGCCGGGGCCCGTGCCGTTGGCGCGGTCCGTCTCGTAGCGGGAGCTGTTCGCCCTCAACTGCGCGTCCAGCCAATCCCACTGCGCCTCGTCGAGGGAGCCGTCCGCGCCTCCGGCCGCGTTGGTGGTGTCGAGCACGAGGACCTGGACGAGGTCGGAGGGGCCGGAGGGTATGGCGTAGTAGGCCCGGTCGCTGCCGGAGGTGAAGCCGTGCCCCGCGGGGGTGCCGGTGGTGCGGAAGTGCTCGGCGACGAACTCGCGCCGCTCCAGCAGGCGTCGCGCGGGGTCGGCGGTGACCTTCTCGGTGTCGAGGGTGAAGTCGCCGGTGATGATGTCCGTCAGCAGCTCGATGTAGTAGGCGGGACCGTTGTCGAAGACGTCGGGGACGCCCTCGATCTGGGTGATCTTCGTCGAGCCCGTGGCGATGCTCTTGAGCGGGTCGAACGGCAGGACGTCCGGTGCGACGTTGCCCTGCACGAGGCCGTCGTGGTTGCCGTAGGCGGCGTACCAGGGCATGCGCAGCCCGCCCGCGGTGAAGGGCCTGCGGGCGGCGGTGAGCAGACCGGCCACCAGGGGGAAGCCGGCCAGTTCGTTGTTGTCGGCGGGGCTCTGCCGGGCCTGCGGGTGCCAGTAGTGGACGTCGGTGCCGAACCGCCCGCTGCTCACGCTCTCGTCGAGGGCGAGGCTTCCGGAGTCGGGGGTGACGGTGTTGCCGTCCAGCAGGTCGATGTACCAACGGGTCTCGTTGTACTGGCAGTTGTCGACGGCGTCGCCGGTGACGACGGTGAAGGCCAGCGGCGCGCCGGTCCGCGGCCCGCGGCCGATCTGCCGGACGGCGCGGCACATCGCGTCGGTGGTCTGGGTCGAGAGGAACTCGTGCGCGCGGTAGGCGGACTCGGTGGGGTACGAGTTGTAGTGCGGCGGGCCGTGGTCGGCCAGCCGGTCGAGGCACTCGACGCGCAGCGGTGACTGGTCGTCGACGATGTGCAGGTCGGACATCTGGGCGAAGGCGATCAGCGACCGGGTCACCGTGGGCGAGGTGACGTTGGCCAGGTCCTTGCGGACGAGGTGGGGTTCGCCGGGTCCCGCGACGATCCCGCGGTAGCCGGACCCGAGGTCCGGGCCGCGCAGCAGCGTGCGGTCCAGGGTCGACAGGCCCGTTGCGGAACCGTCGGCGGCGGTGGTCCGTGGGGCTGCGGCCGCGAGGCCGGCGAGGCCGCCCGGGGCGACGGCGGCGGTCACCACGCTCACGGCGGTCGCCATCAGCATTCTTCGGCGCGTCAGAGACATTCCGCATCCTGTTCGGTCGTCGGCGCCGTGCGCGGGCAGCACGGCATGGCGAGGGGGGACGAGGGAGGCACGCGAAACACCCGGTCGTGGAGCGCGGTACCGGGCCCGCCAAGCCTGGCAAAGGGAGGGTCCGGTCCGCAAGGAGTGGTTCAGCCACTCATCCACTTTGTCGCTCAGCCACTTGCCCGGTGGTGGCCGGCGGCGGCAACGACGCGACCCCGTACGGGCCTTGGGGCGCGGCCGTACGGGGTCGCCGAAGGGACTGGAGGGGGCCGGAGGGGCCGGCCCACCGGGGTGCGGGGAGGCGGCGGTCAGCTGTTGGCGTTCAGGACGGGGTAGTAGCCGCTCGAGTGGCCCCTGGCGGTGGGGTGGTAGGACTCCCAGCTCGGCGAGACGACCAGGGAGTGCAACCAGTCGTCGCCCGAGCAGAGTTCATGGCCGTTGAAGGTCCCCCGGACGTCGCCGAAGACGAAGCCGTGGGCCGCGGCCCGGGCGGCGATGACACCGTCGAGGACGTCCGCGGCCTCGTCGATCTTGCGGTGCTTGGTGTCGGAGAGTCCGACGCACAGGACGTTCAGGGTGTACACGCGGGGATAACCGAGGACGACGACCTTGGCGTTGGGGGCTTTGGCGCGGATCGCGTTGTAGGTGGCGTCCAGCCGGGCGGGGAGGGTGTTGCGGGCGTAGGTCTCCGCTTGGTTGACCCGGTTGACGCAGTCGGTGTCGGAACCCACCACACAGGTCGTCATGACGTCGGAGAAGCCGGCGTCGTTGCCGCCGATGGTGAGCGAGACCAGACCGGTGGAGGCGTTCAGCGGGCCGAGCTGGCCGTTCGTCACATCTGTGGTCACCGCACCCGAGCAGGAGGTGTCGGCGAAGGAGGAGGGGGCGTGGGCGTTCTTCCACAGGTACGGGTAGGCGCTGAAACTCCGGTGGCAACTGCCGCTCGCGCTGTCGTAGTTGCCCGCGCCGTTGCCGGCGGAGTACGAGTCCCCCAGCGCGACGTAGGCGGGCCCGGCGGCGTGCGCCGGGGTGGTCCACAACAGGCCGAAGGCCAGGGTGACGATCAGGGTGGTCAGGGCCGACAACGACGTGGTGCGTCTCACGGAACCTCCCTGGACGGGAAACTGACTACCACTTGGTAACCCCGGAGCCGGTCCGAGGGGAAGTGTCCATGACAATGGAATGTTAAAATTTCTTCGCGCGTAGATCTCCTGTTCGGCTCCCCGCCGCCCCAGGGGCGGGGCGGCGCCGGGCGGCCGATGGCAGGATGCTTGCGGTAGTGCCCGGACACGCCACCGGGTGGGAGAGCAGAAGGAGACCCGTTGAGCCGCGGGAAGAACCATCACGTCGCCGTGCTCGTCCTGGAGGGCGCCAAGCCGCTCGACGTCGGGATCCCGGCGCAGGTGTTCTCCAGCCGGCCGAGCATGCCCTACGAGGTGCGGGTGTGCGGCGCCGCACCCGGGCTGGTGACCGGCGGCGACGGGCTGTCGTACCACGTGGCGGAGGGGCTGGAGGCGTTCGAGGACGCCGACACCGTCTTCATCCCCGGCTACCGGGAGCCCGCCGGCACCGAACCCCCGGCGGCCGTGGTCGGCGCGCTGATGGCGGCCCACGAACGCGGGACCCGCCTCGCGGCCATCTCCACCGGGGCGTTCGCGCTGGCGGCGACCGGCCTGCTCGACGGCAAGCGGGCCACGACCCACTGGCACTACACCAAGGCCCTCGCCGAGCGGCATCCGCTGGTACGGGTGGACGAGAACGTGCTGTTCGTGGACGAGGGCGACGTGCTCACCTCGGCCGGAGCGGCGTCCGGCATCGACCTGTGCCTGCACCTGGTGCGACGCGACCACGGTGTCGGGCTGTCCAACCACGTGGCGCGGCGGCTGGTGGCGGCGCCCTACCGCAGCGGCGGCCAGGCCCAGTACGTCCCCCGGAGCGTGCCCGAGCCGCTCGGCGACCTGTTCGCGGGCACTCGCGAGTGGGCGCTGGCACACCTCGCCGAACCGCTCACGCTCGACACCCTCGCCCGCAACGCCCGGGTGTCGGCCCGCACCTTCTCACGGCGCTTCGTGGAGGACACCGGCTACACCCCGATGCAGTGGGTGCTCCGCGCCCGCGTCGACCTCGCCCGCGAACTGCTGGAACGCACCGAGCTGGGCGTGGAGCAGATCGCCGACCGCGTCGGCCTCGGCACCGGCGCCAACCTGCGCCTGCACTTCCACCGCATCCTCGGCACCTCCCCGACGGAGTACCGGAACACCTTCTCCGCCTGAGTGGCGGGATCCTTGCGGACCATGGCGAAAGGTCTGGCGAGATCCTTGCGCATGCTGTCGTTCAGGCCACTGCCGAAGCGGCGCCCCGCTGCGGAGCATGGAGGCGGCAACGAAAGGAACCCCCCATGACCCGCATCGCCGTCAACGGATTCGGCCGCATCGGACGCAACACCCTCCGCGCCCTCGTCGAGCGGGGCAGCGACCTCGAAGTGGTCGCCGTCAACGACCTCACCGCGCCCGAGTCCCTCGCGCACCTGCTCAAGTTCGACAGCTCGCTCGGCCGGCTGGGCCGCACCGTCGAGGTGGACGGCTCCGATCTGGTCGTCGACGGCCGCCGGATCAAGGTGCTCGCCGAGCGCGAGCCTGCCAAGCTGCCGTGGGCCGAACTGGGCGTCGACGTCGTGCTGGAGTCCACCGGCCGCTTCACCTCGGCGGAGGCCGCCCGCGCGCACCTGACCGCCGGCGCCAAGCGGGTCCTGGTCAGCGCCCCCTCCGACGGCGCGGACGTCACCCTCGCGTACGGCGTCAACACCGACGAGTACGACCCGGCCCGGCACGTCATCGTCTCGAACGCCTCGTGCACCACGAACGCCCTGGCCCCGCTCGCTTCCGTACTGGACGACCTGGCCGGCATCGAGCACGGCTTCATGACTACGGTGCACGCCTACACCCAGGAGCAGAACCTCCAGGACGGCCCGCACCGCGACATGCGCCGCGCCCGTGCCGCCGGCGTGAACATCGTCCCCACCACCACCGGGGCCGCCAAGGCCATCGGCAAGGTGCTGCCGAACCTCGACGGCAAGCTCTCGGGCGACTCGATCCGTGTGCCCGTACCGGTGGGCTCGATCGTCGAGCTCAACACCACGGTCTCCCGCGAGGTCACCCTCGAGCAGGTGCTGGACGCCTACCGCGCCGCCGCCGACGGCAAGCTGAAGGGCGTCCTCGACTACGCCACCGAGCCGCTGGTCTCCAGCGACATCACCGGCCACCCGGCCTCGTCGATCTTCGACGCCGCCCTCACCCGCGTCGAGGGCCGCCACATCAAGGTCGTGGCCTGGTACGACAACGAGTGGGGCTTCTCCAACCGCGTCGTCGACACCCTCGAACTCCTCGCCCGCGCCTGACAGTCGTCGCCCGGGGGCCGGCCGAAGGTGCCGGCCCCCGGGCCACGGGGATAGGATCACGCGCCGTGGCGACCCCGGGCTTCATCGACTGCTGCGGCGGGCCGGACCTCGTGTGGGTGCGGACGCTGTACGAGTCCCACCACGACCAGGAGTCCCTGCTGCGCTGCGCGGCCTGCCGCACCTTCTGGTTCCACCGCTTCCACGAGTTCCCCGACTGGTCGGGCGGCGGCGACGATCTGACGACCTGGTACACCCGGCTCACCACCGACGAGGGCGAGCGCCTCCGCGACGCCGCCGAGCCCACCGCCGTGGACCTCTCCTTCCTCGGGACGCGCCCGAGCTGGATGGACGACGCCCGCGGCTCCCGCCGGGTCGACGGCGCTCCGGACCACCCCCACGGCTGAGCGGCCCGGCCACGGGCAGCGGGGACGACGGACCGCAGCGGCGCCGCATCCGGATCTCCGGACACGGCGCCGGGGGCGGCCCGCGCGGCCGTCAGCGTCCGAGCAGGAAGTCGTGGACCGCCCGGCGGCCCTCGTCGCTCGCGGCGCGGCTCTGGACGGAGTGGGCGACGCCGGCGACCACGACGACCCGGGCCCACGGGGTCAGCTTCTTCTGGGCGTACACCCATTCCACGGGTGTCGACAGGTCCCGGTCGCCGCCGAGCAGCAGCACCGGGACGCCGGGGAGGCGGCGGTGCGCGGCGGGCAGGGGCGGGGCGGGGGTGCGGGGCCAGTCGAGGCAGCTGAGCATGGAGCCGAGCCCGGTCGCCGTGGCGGCGTCGAAGGGGCCGTGGTCGGCCGGGGTGAGTTCGGCGCCCGCCTTCTCCAGCGCGGCGCGGCGGCCTGCGACCGGGGCGTCCGACCGGCCCCAGGGGTAGCGGCCGTCGAGGCACAGCGTCGAGGCGTGGAGTCCCTGGCTGAGCTCCTCCGCGCTCGCCGCGCTGCCCTGCCGTACGCCCTGGATGAGGCCGCCCAGCAGTCCGGGGTCCCCCTCGGCGGCCTGGTGGAGGGCGTCGATCATCTCCGCGTAGTCCGGGTCGACGAACCCCCAGGTGGTCACGGCGTCCAGCACGTCGACCCCGTTGTCGTAGGTGTCCACGACCTCGGCGAGGTCGGCCGCCGGGTCCGTGGTGCAGCCGATGCTCTCGCACGCCTCCGTCAGCACGCGTGGCGCGGCCCGCATGGCGGCGAGGTCCATCGGGTCGTAACCGGTCTGCGGCACCACCGAGTCCAGCACCAACCGGGCCACGCGCCCGGGGTGGGCGAGGGCGTACCGCTCGGCGGTGTACGTGCCGTACGAGACCCCGTCGAGGGTCAGCTTCCGCACGCCCAGTGCGCGGCGGAGCAGTTCCAGGTCGGCGACCGTGTCGCCGGTGCTGTAGAAGCGGCGGTCGGTGCCGATGGCCGCGGCGCAGTCCCGCACCGCGCCCGCGGTGGGCGGTGTGAGGTCGGACGACCCCATCTGGGCCTGCAGTTCGGGGCACTGCAGGGCGTTGCCGCCGGTGCCTCGCTGGTCGATCATGACGAGGCGGTAGTCCTTCAGCACCGGCTCCATGGCCTTGGCGATCCGTTCCACGAAGGGGACGCCCGGCTGCCCGGGGCCGCCCGTCAGGAACAGCAGGACCCCCTTGGGAGCGTTCGCGTTGTCCCCCATGGCGACCTTCAGGCCCAGCCGGCCCCGCACCGCGCCGCTGTGGTCGAGCGGAACTGTCAGCGTGGCGCAGCTGAAGCCCTCCAGGCCGGGGCACGCCGCGGTGCCGGAGAGCCCCCCGCTCCCCCCGGACGGCCCCGCGGCGCCCCGGTCCTGGGCCGACGACGTACAGGTGCCCGACACCATCAGCAGGCCGGCGGCGGCCAGCGCCACCGCCGCGCGCGCTCCGGACCTCCGCGTCCCCCGTGCCTTTCCGGATCTGCGCATCGCCCGCATCGCACGTACCCCCGCCTTCCGGTGTTCTCCGTGCCCCTGTCGTCCGTCGGCCATCAGACTGCGCCAACAGGGCTCGCCACGGCGAGACTCCGTGCCACGATTCGAGCACGTTCGAAAGCAACCCGGGGCAAGGGGCGGCAGGCAGAAGGATGATCGAACTCACCGTGGACGCGGCCGGGCTGGCACGCTCCCGCTTCGTGGTCTCGCCGCTGCACGAGGTCGCGGCGACGTTGCTGCCCTGGGGTCTGCGCCCGGACCCGGAGGCCGATCCATGGGTGACCCGCGCCCGTCGTGTGCTGCGTCGCGCGCGGCTGCCGCTGCTGTCGGAACTGGCGCTCGACGGCGGCGGCTACCTGCCGGACTTCCTCAGCCCGCATCCGTCCGGCCCCTCGCCCACCGTCGAGGAGGAACTGGACCGGGTCCGTGCCACGCCGCCCGGCCGGGTCCTCGACGAACTGGAGGCGTTACGCAACGGCCGCCCCTGCAACGGGCTGGCCGGAGCGGAGCTGCCGCCCGGAGTGCGGCGCGCGATGGCGCGGGGCGGCGGACACGTCGCCCGGCAGGTCGCGGAGGAGCTGCGGCGGTACTGGGAGCTCGCCTTCGCCCCGCACTGGCCCGACGCGAAGGCCGCGCTCGACGCGGAGGTCGACCGCTGCGCGGGGGTGCTGGCCCGGCAGGGCGCCGCGGGGCTGTTCAACTCGCTGCACCCGGGGATCCGGTGGGCCGACGGCACGCTGCGCGTCGACAGCCGCTTCACGGTGGGGATCCCCGTTCCCCTGGTGATCGTGGTGCCGTCGCTGGTGGCGACGGGGCCGGCGGTGGTCGTGGACCCGGTGCCCGGCGGGCGGCGGCCGCCGATGGTGGCCTATCCGGTGCGGGACCGGCCCGTCGCTCCGGTGCCCCCGTCGGCCGAGCTGGCCGGGCTGCTCGGTCCCACCCGCGCGGGACTCCTCGGGGCGCTGGCGCTGCCGGCGTCCACCACGCAGCTCGCGGCGCGCCACTTCCTCAGTGCGGCGACGGTCTCGTACCACCTGGGCGTGCTGCACCGGGCCGGGCTGGTGACCCGTACCCGGTCGGGGCGGACGGTGCTGTACCGGCGTACACCCGCCGGATCACGTCTGGCGGGCAGGAGCTGATGCCGGTGCCCCCGGCCCGCACCACGGCGGGCCGGGGGCACGGACCGGTCACGCCGGGACGGTCTCCCCGGGCAGGGCGAGGTCGAGGTCGACCAGCCGCTCGTCCCCGGCGTGTGTGGCCGCCGAGGCGAGGGGGCCGTGCCCCGTCGCGAGGGCGGCGAGCACGTACGGGCCCGCGGCCGGGACGGCGAGCGCGTAGCTGCCGTCCTCCGCCGAGAGCGTCGCGCCGGCCTGCCGGCCGCGGCGGTCGATGAGGGTGACCTTGGCCCGGGCGACCGGAGCGCCCCCGGCTCCCACGACCCGGCCGCGGAAGCCGCTCAGGACCTGCTCCGCGGACGCCGGGGCGGCCTGCTCCTCGCTGCCGGCCCGCAGCCGCAGCCCGGTGCTCCGGCCGGGCAGGCCGAAGGCGAGCAGAAGGCCGACGAGGACGGCGCCGGTGGCGATGAGGAACGAGAGGCGGAAGCCGTGCATGGTCGGGACGGCGACACCGTTGACCTGCACCGCGCTGTTGGCCAGCACCATGCCGATCACCGCGCTGGACACCGAGGTGCCGACGGACCGCATCAGGGTGTTGAGGCCGTTGGCCGCGCCCGTCTCCGAGGCAGGCACCGCGCCGATGATGAGCGCGGGCAGCGAGGAGTACGCCAGGCCGATGCCGGCGCCGAGGATCACCGAGGTGAGGATCGTCTGCCAGACGGCGTCCATCAGGCCGATGCCGCCGCCGTAGCCGGCGCCGATCACCAGCAGGCCGATGATCAGCGTGGTCTTCGGGCCGAAGCGGGCGGACAGCCGGGCGTAGACCGGGGCGGTGAACATCATGGTCAGGCCGAGCGGGGCCACGGCCAGACCGGCGACGACCATGGACTGGCCGAGGCCGGCGCCGGTGGCGGTGGGCAGCTGCAGCAGCTGCGGCAGGACGAGGGACACGACGTAGAAGCTGACCCCGACCATGATCGAGGCGAGGTTGGTGAGCAGCACCTCACGGCGGGCGGTGGTGCGCAGGTCGACCAGCGGGGCCTTGACCCGCAGCTCCATCACGCCCCACAGCAGCAGGACGACGGCGGAGGCGCCGAACAGCCCGAGGGTGGTGCCGGACGACCATCCCCAGTCGCTGCCCTTGGTGATCGGCAGCAGGAAGAGGATCAGACCGGTCGACAGGCCCAGCGCGCCGGGCAGGTCGAAGGAGCCCTTGGCGCGCATCGGGGACTCCGGCACGACGGCCAGGGCGAGGACGATGGCGAGCACGCCGAGGCCGGCCGCGGCGTAGAAGAGCGCGTGCCAGTTCGCGTGCTGGGCGATCAGCGCCGCGCCGGGCAGCGCGAGGCCACCGCCGACGCCGATGGAGGAGCTCATCAGGGCCATCGCCGATCCGAGGCGCTCACGCGGCAGCATGTCGCGCATCAGCCCGATGCCGAGCGGGATGGCGCCCATGGCGAAGCCCTGCAGCGTACGGCCCACGATCATGGTGAGCAGCTCACTGGTGACGGCGCTGATCACGGCGCCGACGACCATGACCGAGAGGCTGCCGATGAGCATGCGGCGCTTGCCGTAGAGGTCGCCGAGGCGGCCCATGATCGGGGTGGCCACGGCGCCTGCGAGCAGGGTGGAGGTCAGCACCCAGGTCGCGTTGCTCGGCGCGGTGTCCAGCAGCTGCGGCAGGTCCTTGATGACCGGGACGAGCAGGGTCTGCATGACCGCGACAACGATGCCCACGAAGGCGAGTACCGGGACGACCGCCCCACTGGTTCTCCGGGCGGGCAGATCGGTCGTCGTGAGCGTCATGGGATGAGGCCTCCGGGCAGAGGTAGGACCGTGGTGATGGTCGTGCGTGTGATGTACGTGGTGTGCAACCCCGTATGCCGAGGCAACTATTCCGCCGCCCGGAAACCATAAAACATGCATTTGACCGGCTTATTTGGCTTTGGTGCCGACGTACCGGGATCCCAGGGGCCACACCAGCCCCATCTGTGACCGCTCTGTGATCTTCCTGCGCACAACGCTGCGGATGCCCGGCAGGTCTGAAGGACGTGTGCCCAGGACGGCGCACCCCTCAGACTCCGACATCCGACCGACAGCCGACAAGGAAACGTTGATGAGACGTCCCGTCCGCAGATCCGCCTTCCGGGCAGTGATCGGACTCGTGGCGGCCGCCGCTCTGGCCGCCGGTTTTGGTCCCGCCTCCACCGCCTTCGCCGAGGACGGCACCCCGCTGCCGGTCGCGATCACCGGCAAGAGCCACGTGGACCTGTCGCTCCAGAGCGACGGCGAGGACTCGGACGAGCCCCAGGTCACCCTGCGGCTCGCCGCGCCCGGCAGCGACGAGCCCGGCGACGACGGGGTGATCCCGGTCGTCCACCAGGGCCCGTACACGATCAAGATCGACGCGAGCGGCCTCGACGGCGTCGCCGCCGTGAAGCTGCCCTGCGGCGCGAAGGGTCTGACCGCCGTCTGCGACGGCTACGAGATCAACGCCGGGGAGACCTACAACGAGATCGGCGACATCCGCCTCTCCGTCGACGCCGACAGCGCCGCCGGGGACTTCGGCACCATCAAGGTGACCGGCGAGGGCGAGGGCGTCGACTTCGCGCCCCTCACCATCGACGTGCTGGTCGGCGGGCCGGAACTGCTGGGCCGCAAGCTGTCCGAGCCCAAGGGCCTCGCCGCCGGCGACACCTACGAGGCACCGGTCGGCTTCCGCAACGTCGGCGGCATGGCGGCCGACGGCACCGTGCTGCACTTCCACGGCTCGCGCGGGCTGAGCTTCCCCGACAGCTACGGCAACTGCGCCTACAAGGCGACCACCGACGGGCCGCTGCTGCGCCAGGGCACCGACGCGATCTGCACCTTCACCGGCACCTACAAGGCCGGCACGGCGTACGCCCTGTCCGAGCCGCTGAAGGTGAAGACGGCCGACTTCGCCCTCAACGACATCGTCAACTACGGGTTCTCCGCGGTCGGCGCGCAGAAGGCCAAGGCCCTGATGGCCAACGACGGCTACACCCCGGGCACCGGCGCTCCGATGACCCTCGAGGAGGTCCCCGGCGCCTCCGCGGGTGACTACGCGCGCTACGCCGAACTCGACCTGCCCACCCACAGCACCTACGACCTCGTGCTGACCGGCGCCTCCGCCCAGGGCGAGGCCGGTGACACCGTAAAGGCGGAGATCGGCTTCCGCAACGACGGACCGGGCTGGATCAGCGCGCTGCGCAACGGTGGTGAGCCGGTCAGCTTCACCGTCGCCGTGCCCGAGGGCGCGAAGGTCACCAAGAGCCCCGAGCGCTGCAACCTCACGAACATCGACGAGGGCGTCAAGGGCTACGTGTGCTGGGTGGAGACCCCGCTGCTGGAGAAGACGAAGCTGAGCTTCCCGTTCGAGCTGCGCATCGACAGGGTCGTGAAGAACGCCCGGGGCAAGGTCGCCCTGCCGACGTGGGACAACCCGGTCGAACCCGAGCAGTCCAACAACACCGCCTGGATCGTGCTGAACGGCACCGGCGACGGCGGCGGCGACGGCTCGCAGGGGTCCTCCGGCGACCCGTCGGCCACCCCGCACCCCACGGCCTCCGGCGACGACGCCTCGGGCTCCACCGGTACGTCCGGCAGCGACGGGACCTCGTCCTCCGGCGGTGACTCCGGCGGCGGCCTCGCCTTCACCGGCGCCGGCGGCGCACTGCTCCTCGGCGGCTCCGCGCTGCTGGCCCTCGGGCTGGGCGCAGTGATCATCGTCTTCGTACGGCGCAGGAGCGCCGCCTGACGCCGCACCGCCGCCACGCGACGGCCGCCGCACCCCTCGGGGCGCGGCGGCCGTCGTCGTACGGGGTGACCACGCGGGGGCGTCGCGAGAGGTCTACCGCCCGCCGAGCGCCATCGGCGCGCCGGTGAAGGCGTCGAGCAGGATCCGCCCGCCGAGCGGCCGGTCCAGGCAGACCGTCACCGGCTCGATGAGCAGCTGCTTGGTGCACGGGCCGTCGTCCGCGGCGAGGACCGTACCGCGGAGCACCACGCTGTCGCGGGTCTCCAGCACCTCCACGGCCGGACCGCCGTCACAGCCGCCGTGTCCCGCCAGGACGGTGACACTCCGGCCGTCCCCGGCGACCTTCCGCAGCCCGTGGAGCCGCCACCCCTCGTCGGTGGCCTCGGACAGGGAGGCGATCGGCGCGCGCGGCTGCCGCGCGGGGTCGACCGCGGCGCGCACCAGCGGGGAGTCGTAGCCCTCGAGCGTGAAGTGCCAGGCGGGGACGCGGGCCCGGCCGCGGCTGGTGAGCAGGGTCATCTCGCCGAAGGTCGCCTTGGTGACGGTCAGCGGGTCCTCACGGCCCTCCGGGCCCTCGTCGATCAGGTCGTACGTCTCCCGCGCCGTCATCGGTGCGGCGGGGCTCGACGTGCCGTCCGCCCAGCGGATGCGGCCCTCCCGCTCGGTGCGGGGCAGCGTTCCGCGGTGCTCGAAGTTCCGCGTGAGGTAGGCCAGTTTGTCGGCGTCGGTGCCGAACGCGTTGTCCGGGAGGCGGACGACGTCCTCCAGCGGGTAGAAGCCCTCGCGCCACGCTCGCGCAGCCTCCGAACCCTCCCAGGCCTCGGCTACCTTCCGCATGCGCGCGGCGGCCTCGGCGCTGTCGTCCGTGCCGGACCCCGTCAGCGTTCCGCATCCGGCGGATCCCAGGAGCAGGCAGACGACTCCCACCAGCACGAACGGTCTCATGGCGCCTCCCCGGGCAGCGGGCCCCCTCGGACCCTGCCGATGTGACGCGCCGCCCCGGCAACGGGTTCCGCCCGCTCGGGAGGAGACCCCTCCTCATGGAAGGTCAGGCGACCGTGCCCAGATCGGCGGTCAGCCAGCGTTCCGGCCGCATACGGACCACGACGTGATCGGCGAGTTCCACCTCCGCCATGGCCGCGAATCTGTCGAGTGCCCCACCCGAGAGGTAACGGCCGGCCATCTCGCGGTGAAGCGTGCCGCTCCCCTCGCTCACCTCGGCGACCGGCCCTTCGACCGAAACGTACCGGGGCGTCGGCTCCGTGCGCTGGACCAGCAGGCTGAAGCGGCCCGCCGCCCTGATCAGGCTCATCTTCCGGGAGTCCGCGCCGGTGAGGATCCACGGCAGACCGCCGGGCTCGTAGGCGTACCAGATCGGAATCATCAACGGCCCGCGGTCGTCGCCGGCCGCGACGCCCAGCGCGGCCACATGCGGCTCGGCCAGAAAGCTTTCGCGTTCTTCCCGTGAGAGTTCCATTCCCCGACTGTAGGCCCGGCCACCGACAGCGCCGCCGCGAAGATGAACGGCCAGATGGTCGCACCGGCCGAAACACGCCGCAAGGCACGGGGAACGACCTCGCGAAATGCCGTACCGGCTTCGCGGAACACGCCGGGACGGCCGGGTAGCGTCGCCCTCACCCGCGGCCCCGAGGGGCCGTCCCACCTGCGACCGGGAGCACCGCCATGCCCGCGTACGGATTCTTCGTGGAGTTCGAGGCCCGACCGGGGCGGGAGGAGGACGTCGCCCGCTTCCTCGTCGACGCCAAGGCGCTGGTGGACGCGGAACCGGGGACGCTGACCTGGTTCGCCTTCCGCCTGGGGCCGTCCTCCTTCCGCATCTTCGACGCCTTCGAGACCGAGGAGGACCGCGAGACGCACCTGCGGGGCAAGGTGCGGCAGCGCATCGAGGCGCTCGGCGACGAACTGTTCGCCGTACCGCCCGTCATCACACCGGTCGAGGTGCTCGCGGCGAAGCTGCCCGGCTGACGGGGCGAAGGGTACGCCAGGGACCGGGCCCGGGGGGGCACCCCCCGGGCCTCGGAGGGCGTCCGTGGTCGGCGCACACTGTGAACGGAATATTCACGCCGTACAACAGCGCTGGTCAGGAAAGCTCCACCGGCGCGGGCCTCTACTGAGTCCGCGAACCCTGTTCAGACCGCAAGAAGAGAACAAGAAGAGAAAAAGGTCTCCATGTACCAGCGCATTCTGGTTGCCGTCGACTCGAGCCCCTTCGCCCAGCCCGCCCTGCGCACGGCCGGGGACATGGCCCGGCTGACCGGCGCCGCTGTGCACGTCGTGCACGTGCTCGCCTCGGCGGTCGCCTTCGACACCGTCATGAACCTGGAGGAGGACTCCGACGCCGGCACCGTCGTCGACGCGGCCGTCGCCACGCTCCGCGGCCTCGGTGTGGAGGAGGCCGACGGTGAGGTCGTCCGCGACGTGACCACGCAGGAGGTCGCCGGCGCGATCTCCGCCGCCGCGGAGCAGTTCAAGGCGGACCTCCTGGTCCTCAGCCCCCACCACCGCGGCTCGGTCGCGGCCTTCTTCAACCCCCGCGTCAGCGACGCCGTCGCCCACGCCAGCCGCATCGCGGTGCTGCTCGTCCCCGAGGAGCAGGCCGAGGACGCCGACTCGGCCGTCTGACCCGGCCGGTTCGCGGCCCGTCCGGCGCCGGCGAGCCGGACGGGCCGCGTCCGCGGGGCACCGGTCACGGCGTGGGCACGTGCTCCGGGAGGAGCCCGGCGGCCTTGACGGCGTGCCAGAACTCCTCCGGCACCGGGTGGTCGAAGTACGCGACGCTCTGCGCGACCTCCTCCGGGGAACGGGCACCGACGACCACGCTCGCGACCGCCGGGTGCCCCAGCGGGAAGCGCACGGCCGCCGCGAGCAGCGGCACGTCGTACCTCCGGCACATCTCCCGCCACGCCGCCACCCGCCCGGCCAGTTCCGCGGGCACGGTGGTGTACCCGTGGGGCGCGCCGGGCCGCGGGTCCGCGAGCAGCCCCGACTGGTAGACCCCGGCGGCCATGACGGCGATCCCGCGCTCGGCGCACAGCGGCAGCAACTCGTCCAGGCCCGACTGGTCCAGGAGGTTGTAACGGCCGGCCAGCAGCACGCAGTCCGGCCCCGGGTCGTCGGCGCGCCGCAGGAAGTCGACGGCGACGGAGGCGTGGTTGACCCCGATGGACACCGCCCCGACGACGCCCGCCTCCCGCAGTCCGGCAAGCGCCCGGTAGGCCTCGCCCACGGCGGCCGTGAAGTCCTCGTCGGGGTCGTGGACATGGAGCACGTCGATCCGGTCGAGGCCGAGCCGGACCAGGCTCTCCTCGACGCTGCGCAGCACCCCGGCGTACGAGTAGTCCAGCCGCGGACCCACGCCCGGTGGCGGATCGGCCCAGATCGGCTGGGTGTCGGGGCCTCCCGGTTCGATGAGCCGGCCCACCTTGGTGCACAGCACGAACGCGTCGCGCGGCCGGGCGGCGAGCGCCGCGCCGGTGCGGGTCTCGGAGCGTCCGTAGCCGTAGACGGGGGCGGTGTCGTAGAGCCGGATGCCCAGGTCCCAGGCCCGGTCGAGGACGGCCGCGGCCCGCGCGGCCGGCACGGGCGAGAAGAGCCCGCCCAGTGAGGCCAGTCCCAGCCCGAGCCTGCTGACCCGCAGCGGTGTGCGTCCGAGCGGTACGAGTTCGCCGGCCCGCATGTCGCCCCCTCCTGCCGTACGGTGTCCTGCCTGCGGCAGCCAGGGGATCACGCCCCCGCCCGGCGCACAATCCTCACCGCCGTGCGAGCCCGGTCCGGCGGCGGCCGCGGCGTCGTGTGCCGCGGATGAGCTGCTGCGCGGCGAGGTGTCCCGAGCCGCCGCCGAGGCCGGGTCCGGGGTGGGTGGAGGCGCCGATGTGCCACAGCCCGGGAACGGGGGTGGCATGCCGGGAGGCGCCGGGCAGCGGACGCCACAGCAGGCTCTGGTCGAGTTCGGCCGAGCCGCCGTAGGGGTCGCCGGCCACCGCGTTGGGGTTGTGGGCCGCCAGGTCGGCCGGGGTGACGGCGTCCCAGGCGAGCACCTTGCCGGGCAGGTCGGGGGCGTGGCGGGCCACCCGGGCGAGGACGCGCGCGACGTAGCCCTCGGTCAGTGCCTTCGTCCAGCCGCCGTCGGCGTCGAGTTCGCCCGCCGCGTCGCCGGCCGGCGCGAAGGGCAGTTCCTGGAGCTGGATCCACAGGGCCGCGGCACCCTCCGGGACGCGGGACGGGTCGATCACGTGCTGCTGGCCGACGACCACCGTGGGCCGGCGCGGCAGCAGGCCCGCCTCGGCCTCCGCGCAGGCGATCCCGGTGCTCGCCGAACCGTCGGTCAGGTGGAACAGCGGGACGCCGGCCAGCCGTTCGTCCTGCCAGCCGGGCGGGGCGGAGAGGGCGACGTGCAGCTGCATCGCGGCACGGCCGTAGCGGTAGCGCCGGGCCTGGTCGCGGACCGCGGCGGGCACCGGGGCGTCCTGCGGCAGCAGTTCCCCGTACAGGGCGGTCGGCGTGACCGAGGCGAGGACGGCGTGGCGGGCGTGGATGGGCTCACCGCCGCTGACCACGCCGGTGACCCTGCCGTCGGTGACGAGCAGCCGTTCCACCGGGTGCCCGGTGCGGACGTCGACGTGGAGTTCGCCGAGGAGGGTCTCGAAGGCGCGGACGAAGTTGCGGGCGCCGCCGGCCACGACGGGCATGCCGAAGCCGTGCAGGGAGGCGGCGAGCACGGGCAGCAGCAGTCCGCCCCCTGCGTGGTCCGGGGACAGGCCCGCGTGCAGCAGCCAGGGCACCCACATCGCGTCCGCCTCGTCGCCCCGGAACGCGCCGCGGCAGTAGGAGCGTCCGCTGGTCAGTGCGGACCGCAGCCAGGTCTCGGTGCCGGTGAGCCGCTCGCGGCGCAGCAGCGCGGCGATGTGCCGCAGCGTCCGCGGCGAGCGGGGCTCGCCGCTCAGCAGGCCGCCGATGGCCTCGGCGTTGTCGAGGAAGCGGCCCAGCATCGCCAGGTAGGCGGCCCTGTCCTCGGCGTGGGCGAAGACCTCCGCCGTGGTGGCCGGGTCGCGGTGGGCGAGGAGCACACGGCCGTCGTCGGTGACGGTGCCGGTGACGAAGCCGTCGCCGTTGCGGTACTCGAGGCCGTGGCGGTGCAGGTCCTCGCCGAGGGCGGCGTAGGCCCCTCCGGACACGAACAGCGGGTGCCACGAGGAGTAGGTGTCGTGCAGATAGCCGGGCAGGGTGCGTTCCTCGGTGGCGATGAAACCGCCCAGCCGGTCGCCCTGTTCCAGCAGGGCCACCGACCAGCCGTCCTTGGCCAGTTCGGTGGCGGCGACCAGGCCGTTCACACCGGAACCGACGACGACGGCGTCCACCGTGCGTGCCATCAGCGCTCCTCGGGTCCGTCGCTCCGGGATGCCGCTCCACGGGAACCGGCCGGGCGACGTCCCCGTGCGTCCATGCTCCAGCGTGCGCGCGCGCCGGGACACCCGCACGTCGAGCGGGCCGCCCCAAGGGCGGCCCGCGGCACGCCGACGTCGGCGTTTGCGTCCTCCGGCGGGGCGGTGATCTACTTGCTTGGCGCAGCAAGTAACTTGCGGCCGTGGTGTGACGCCGCAGGGACCGCTGCGAAGCCGGGGGCCGCCTCGCCCGGCGGCCCGGTACGGCTCGGAACCACGACGAACGGACACAGATGAAGAGAACACTGACCCGGCCCGGCGCACGTCGCCGAGCCGCACTCGGTGCTGCCGCCCTGACGGGCATGGTGACGCTCCTGGGCTTCGGAGCGGGCACCGCCGGCGCGTCGCCCGCCGGTCACGGCGGCCGGGACCACGTCGCCCTCGGCGACTCCTACGCCTCGGGTCCGCTCATCCCCGAACAGGTCGACGCGGCCTGTCTGCGGTCGAGCCGCAACTACCCCTCGCTCGTCGCGGCGCGCACGCACGCCCGCCTCACCGACGTCAGTTGCTCGGGGGCGACCACCGCCGAGATGACCGCGCCCCAGGGCAGCGCCCCGGCGCAGCTCGACGCGCTGGAGCGCGGCACGGACCTGGTCACGCTCAGCATCGGCGGCAACGACATCGGCTTCAGCAGCGTCATCGCCACCTGCGCCGGTGTGACGGCATCCGACCCCACCGGAGCCCCCTGCCGCGCCCACTTCACCGCCGGCGGCCACGACCAGCTCGCCGAGCGCGTCGCGCAGACCGCGCCCAAGGTCGCCGACGTCATCCGCGGCATCCACCGGCGCTCGCCGCACGCGCGCGTCGTGGTGGTCGGCTACCCGGACCTGTTCCCGGACGACGGCTCGGCCTGCACCAGCCCCTCGACGCCGTTCGCGGCCGGTGACTTCTCCTACCTGCGCGACACGGAGAAGACGCTCAACGCCATGCTGGCCACCCAGGCCCGCAAGGCCGGCGCGCGTTACGCCGACACCTACACCCCGACCGTCGGTCACGACATGTGCGCGCCGGAGGGAACGCGCTGGATCGAGTCCCTCGCCCCCGCGAGCCCCGCGGCACCCGCGCACCCCAATGCCCGGGGCGAGGAGGCCATGGCCGGCGCGGTGCTCCGCACCGTCGCCCGCCACCACCGCTGACCCCTGGTCACGAGGACCCGCCTCCCCCGAGGGGAGGCGGGTCCTCGCCGTTCGCCGTGGTGTCAGGCCTTCCGCATGTCCCGGTAGGTCTCCAGCACGCGCAGCCAGACCTCGCTGATCGTCGGGAAGGCGGGGACGGCGTGCCACAGCCGGTCCACCGGGATCTCACCGGTGACGGCGACGGTGGCCGAGTAGAGCAGTTCCTGCACTCCCGGGCCGACGAAGGTGACGCCGACCACCGTGCCGCGGTCCGGGTCGATCAGGACGCGGGCCTTGCCCCGGTAGTCCTCGACGTACTGGACGGCACCCGCGAGGCGCCCCAAGTCGTAGTCCACGACGTCCACGCGCCGCCCCGTCGCCTCCGCCTCACGGGTCGTCAGGCCGACGGAGGCGACCTCGGGGTCGGTGAAGACCACCTGCGGCACGGCCTCGGTGTCGGCGGTCGCGACGTGGGCGCCCCACCTGCGGTCGTCGACGGGCTCGCCCTTGGCCCGCGCCCCGATCACCGCTCCCGCGATGCGGGCCTGGTACTTCCCCTGGTGCGTCATCAGGGCGCGGTGGTTGACGTCGCCCGCCGCGTACAGCCAGCCGCCGGCGACGGCCGTCACGAGGAAGGTGTCGTCCACGGTCAGCCAGTCGCCGGGGGTCAGGCCGACCGTCTCCAGGCCGAGGTCCGCGGTGCGGGGGGCGCGGCCGGTCGCGAAGAGGATCTCGTCGGCGACCACCGTCCCGCCGTCCGCCAGCGTGACGCGTACGGGACCGTCCCGGCCGTCGTCGCGCGCCACGGCGGTCACCGAGGCGCCGAGCCGTACGTCCACACCCGCGTCGCGCAGGGCGCCGCCGACCATCTCGCCGGCGAACGGCTCCATGCGGGGCAGCAGTCCGCCGCTCCCCCGCACCAGCATGGTCACCTCGGAACCGAGCGCCTGCCATGCGGTGGCCATCTCGACGGCGACGACGCCGCCCCCGACCACCACCAGACGGCCCGGCGCCTCGCGGGCGCTCGTCGCCTCGCGATTGGTCCAGGGACGGACCTCGGCGAGCCCCGGCAGGCCGGGGAGCCGTGTCGTGGTCCCGGTGGCGACGACGACGGCGTGCCGCGCGGTCAGGCGGACCGTCCCGCCGTCCGGCGTGTCCACCACCACCTGGCGGGGGCCGTCCAGACGGCCGTGGCCGCGCACCAGGTCGACGGAGACGGAGTCCAGCCACTCCACCTGGTCGTCGTCCTTCCAGTTCGCGGAGAGCCGGTCGCGGTGGGCGAGGACCTCGGCCACGTCCAGCGGTCCGCCGACCGCGCCCTTCAGGCCGGGTATCCGGCGGGCGTCGGCCCCTGCCACCACGGGGCGCAGCAGCGCCTTGCTGGGTTCGCACGCCCAGAACGAGCACTCGCCGCCGAGCAGTTCGCCCTCCACCAGCACCGTGGCCAGTCCGGCGGCGCTCGTCCGGTCGGCGACGTTCTCGCCGACCGGTCCGCCGCCGATGACGACGACGTCGTATTCCCGGGAGGTACCGCTCATCGCTTGACCCGTCATTCCGTCGGTCTGCATAACCTGCTTCCAAAAGGGGCCGGAGGGGACCCGGTCAGGGGCCCGCGGTGCCGCGGAGGGGGGATCCGCGGCACCGCGGGGGACTGGGGTGGGAGGGTCGGTCGTCGGGGAGGGCGGGGTCAGCGTCCCGGCAGGCGCTCGGTGACCTCCTGGAGCGCCCAGCCGTTGCCGTCGGGGTCCGTGAACGTCGCGAAGGAGCCGTAGCTGGCGCGCGTGGGGTGCGGACCGGAGACCCGGGCGGTCTCACCGGCGTGGTGGAAGACGCCGCCCGCGTCGTGGAAGACCTCGCTGATGCCGACGCCGCGGGCCGCCAGCTCGGCGCGGGCAGCCACGATGTCCTCGACGATCAGGTGGAGGCCCTGCACGGAGCCCGGGGCGGCCGTGGTGACGCCGTCGCCGAAGAGGATCGAGGCCCCGGATCCGTCCGGTGTGAAGTGGACGACGCGGAAGCCGTCGTCGCCGACGTAGTCGACGTCCAGCCGGAAGCCCAGCGCCGCGTAGAAGTCCTTCGCCCGGTCCACGTCGGACACGGGCAGCACCACAACCTCGAGCTTCAGTTCCATCACGTTCTCCCAGTTCTGCGAGCAGTTCCGCACATCGTCACCGCTTTGACTGGTGACGAGCATGGCCCAGCGATACGTAACCTGTCAAGGCGGTGACGCAGGCCTCCGCGCCAACCCCCGTCGGGGCCGTCAGAATATCCTTGACTTGTCAAGCAATCGCCTCCTTTCACGCCCTCCCCCGTGAGGAAGACCGGGAGGACCACACCTGCTGTGACGCCCGGCGGGGGCGAACCCCCGGCGAAGCCCTGCGGCGGGCCCCGGTCCGAGGCGCGGGCGGCGGCGTGGCCGGCCGGGTCGTCCCGGTATCCTCCGCGGCGTGAGCGAGACGATCAGCGATGCCGCGGTGGACGCCCTGTACGGGGCGATGGAGCGGCTGACGGACCTCCTGCCCGGCGGCTTCGCCCGGCACGGCACGAACGGGGAGCGGCTGCTGTGCACCGGCCTCCCCGTCGCCGTTCTCAACACGGTGTGCACCGGTCGCGGACCGGCCCTGCGCGAGACGGAGGCGCTCGCCGAGGAGCTGTCGGCGACGGGCCTGCCGTGGAGCGTCCAGGTCCGCGGCGAGGCCGACCCGGAGGTGAGGGCGCTGGCGGACCGGTTCGGCCTCACGGCGACCACCACGCTGCCGCTACTGGCGTGGGACGCCGCGTCGCTCCCCGGACTGCCCGCCGCGCTCCCCGGAGACGGCACGGTGCGCAAGCTCGGCGGCGCCGAGGCCGGGCGGTACTCCGCCGCCCTCGCGGCGGGGTTCGGCATGCCCGAGGAGATCGCGGACGCGTTCGCCCTGCCCGCGCTGCTCGACGCGCCGGACATGACCGCGTTCACCCTCGACGTGGACGGCGAACCCGTCGCCACCGGTTTCAACGTCATGGTCGGCGACCACGTGGGCCTGTTCAACGGCTCCGTACCGCCCCTGCACCGGGGCAACGGCCACTACCGCGCGCTCGTCACGGCCCGGCTCCGGGACGCCGTCGCGTCGGGCGCCCGCCACGCGTTCACGCAGAACTCCCCCATGTCCCGCCCGCTGTACGAGTCCCTGGGCTTCCGGCTCGTGGAGGACTGGACGTACCTCACTCCCGCGAGCTGACCCGCGCCAGGCCGCCGGCTCCCCCGGCCGGTCCCCCGCGGACGTCTTCGCTGCTCACGGGGGTCGTGGTGACGGATGTTCACACTGCGCACTCCGGATCACCACCCGTTTCACGGCCATGCGACACCAACAGCACATCAACTGGACGGCGACCACCACCCCAACAGGGAAAGAAGTCAGCAAGTGCCGTTCCCCCTCCAGCCCGCCGTCCCTGGTCCGCGTTCCGCGGCACGCCGGGGTGCCGCCGCGCTCGCCCTGGCCACCGCGCTCAGCATCGGCGCCGGGATGATGACGACCGCCCAGGCGTTCACGCCCGAACAGCTCGCCTCGGCACCCGCGGACGCGACGAAGCCGGGCACCTCCGGCCGTGGGCTCATCCCGAGCACGCCCGGCGAGTCGATCGTCACCCGTGAGACCCGCACCCCGATCGCGCCCGGGCTGAACCTGACCCGCTTCGACCGTTTCGAGGCCGACGGCTGGGTCCGGGGGCAGGTGCTCGTCGCGGACCTCGCCGAGGACCGGCTCAGCGTCGACTACATATCCTCCGGCACGGTCACCGGGAAGTCCCGGGTGACCGAGCAGGCCGAGCACACCGGGGCCGTCGCCGCCGTCAACGGCGACTACTTCGACATGAACGACACCGAGGCCCCGATCGGCGCCGCGGTGTCACGCGCGGGCGGCCTGGTCAACTCGCCCACCGAGGGCCGCAACCAGGCGGTCGCCATCGGCGCGGACGGCCTGGGCCGGCTCGCCCAGGTGTTCCTGGAGGGCGACGTCACGGTCGACGGCACGCAGCACCTGAAGCTGGCCGGGGTCAACTCCCCCGTCCTGGCGGCCGGCGGGATCGGGCTCTTCACCGACCAGTGGGGCGTCTCCCCGCGCACCAAGCCGGTCAGCGGCGCGGACCGGGTGACCGAGGTACTGCTGCGCGACGGCAAGGTCACCGAGGTGCACTCGTCAGTGAGCGCCGGCCCGATCCCCGCGGGCACCAGCGTGCTGCTGGGCCGGGAGGCGGGTGCCGACGCGCTCGCCGAGCTCGCGCCGGGTGACGCCGTCACCGTCGCCTACAAGCCGCGCGCCGACTTCGGCGACGTGGCGGTCGCCGTGGGCGGCGGCCAGGTGCTCGTTGCGGACGGCACGGTCAAGCACTTCACCGACGGCGACACCGTCACGGCCACCTCCCGCACCAGCGTCGGCTTCTCCGCCGACGGCCGCACCATGTACCTGGTCGCCGTCGACGGCAAGCAGACCGACAGCCGCGGCATGGACCTCAACGAGCTCGGCGCCTTCATGAAGGGCCTCGGCGCGCGGAACGCCCTCAACATGGACGGCGGCGGTTCCACCACCATGGCCGCCCGGCTGCCCGGCGAGAGCGCCACGGGCCTGGTCAGCAGCCCGTCGGACGGTTCGGAACGCCAGGTCGCCAACGGCCTCGGCCTGTTCGCGGCGCCCGGCTCCGGCAAGGTCCACGGCTTCCGCGTGGGGCCCGCGCTCACCGCGGACGGCTCGGACAAGGTCTTCCCGGGGCTGCACCGCACCGTGCGGGCGCTCGCCCACGACGAGACCTACGCACCGGTGTCCGCCGGACGGGTGCAGTGGCACGGCGACGGACGGCTGGACGTCCGCACTGGCCGGGACGGCTCCGCCGTCGTCACCGGCAAGCGCTCCGGCACCGGCCGGGTGGAGGCCTCCTCGGGTCACCGGGCCACCGGTTCGGCGGAGCTGACCGTACTCGCCCCCGCCGTCCGCATCGCCCCGGGCAGCAGCCTGGTGGCCCTGGACGGCCTGGACGACACCGCCCGCCTGACCGTCACCGGTTACGACGCGCTCGGCGACTCCGCCCCGATCGACGCGTCCGACGTCAAGGTCACCGGCGGCGAGGGGGTCGTGTCGGTGTCGCCCGCGGACGACGCGACGTTCACCGTGCGCGGTCTGACCGACGGCGCGTCCACCACCCTGCACCTGACGGTCGGGAAGATGACCACCGACGTCGCGGTCACCGTCGGGCTGGCCGAGAAGACCTTCGCGGACCTGACGGACGCGGCCTCCTGGACCTCGGCGAACGACCGGGCCCCCGGGGGCTCCATCGCCCCGGCCGAGGGCCACGACGGAGCCCCCGGCCTGAAGCTGACGTACGACTTCACCCAGTCCACCGCCACCCGCGGCCAGTACGCCGTGCCGCCGCAGCAGATCCAGCTGCCCGGCCAGCCGCAGGCCGTCACCATGTGGATCAACGGCGACGGCAACGGCGAGTGGCCGCGGCTGCAGTACCGCACGGCCGCCGGCGTCACCGCCAACCTGGACGGCCCCACCATCACCTGGACCGGCTGGCGCAAGGTCGAGTTCCCCGTGCCCGTGGGCACCCCCTACCCGCTGACGTTCCAGCGGGTCCGGCTGCTGGAGACCAGCGCCGCCCGCTCCTACAAGGGCGCGGTCACCGTCAGCGACATGCGGGTCAAGGTCGCGCCCGACGTGGAACTGCCCGTACGGCCCAAGGTCGAGGACCCGGTGGTCGTGACCAACGGCACCGTCGACGGCCGTCCGCTGCGCGTGGCCGTGATGTCCGACGCCCAGTTCGTCGCCCGTGACCCGGGCAGCCCGCTGGTCGCCGCGGCCCGCCGGACCCTGGAGGAGATCGCCGAGGCCAAGCCGGACCTGCTGGTCATCAACGGCGACCTCGTCGACGAGGGCTCCCCGGCCGACTTCGCGCTCGCCCGCACGCTGCTCGACGACTTCGACGCCCGTACCAAGGGCACCGTCCCGTGGCACTACGTACCGGGCAACCACGAGGTGATGGGCCCCGGGAACACCTCCAACTTCAAGGCCGCCTTCGGTGACACGACGTCGGTCTTCGACGTCGAGGGCACCCGCTTCATCACCCTCGACTCCTCCAGCGGCACCCTGCGCGGCGGCGGCTTCGCGCAGCTCCAGCTGCTGCACGACCAGCTGCGCAACGCGGCCGCCGACCGCTCCGTCAGCGGTGTCGTGGTCTTCGAGCACCACCCGGCCGAGGACCCGCTGCCGGACAAGGCCAGTCAGCTCGGCGACCGCAAGGAGGCCGCCCTGGTCGAGCAGTGGCTCGCCGACTTCCGCGCCGAGGGCCACAAGTCCGCGGCGTTCGTCGCCGGTCACGTCGGCGCCTTCTCCGCGGCGCAGGTCGACGGCGTCCCGTACCTGGTCAACGGCAACTCCGGCAAGAACCCGGCGAGCACGCCCGACAACGGCGGCTTCACCGGCTGGACGATGCTGGGCATCGACCCGCGCCACGGCCGGGTCGCCGACCCCTTCGACGTCCCCTCCGGCGACTCCGGGACCTGGCTGCGCGCCGAGGTGCACGCCCGCACCGACGCGGTCGACATGCTCGCGCCGGCCACGCTCACCGTCGGCGGCGTGGGCCACGCCTCGGCAACGATCACCCAGGACGGCACCCGTACCGTCCCGGTGGCCTGGCCGGTCGGCGCCGCATGGTCCGGCAGCCGGGTCGACGTGGCGGGCGCCGAGGACAGCGGGCACGGCCACGGAGGCCACGACGGCGCGCCCGTCGTCGCCTACAACCCCGCCACCGGGGCGCTCAAGGCGCTGCGCACCGGCACCGCGGTGCTGCGCGTGACCGTCAACGGCGTGACCGCCGAGCGGACGATCACCGTAGGCCGCGGCTGAGCCCGGGCAACCGGCCCTTCCGGGCGCTTCCCGTACGGGAAGCGCCCGGAAGGGCTGAGCCGATCGGCGGAGCCGGTGCCCGGGCGGGCCTGCCGCGGGCTCGGCACGGGCAGGCATGGGGCCGGAGGTGCGTGGTCCATGCCCAGCGGTGACGTGCTGGTCCTCGTCGACGAGGACGGCCGGGTGGTCGAATGGGGGCGTCCGGCCGAGGAGCTGTTCGGGCGCCCGGCCGGGGAGGCCGTCGGCCGGTCCCTGGGCGCGCTCCTGCGCGGTACCGCCATGGACGCCGGACGCCCGCACGCGGGGTTCCCCGATGGGGTGTCGGTACGGATCGAGCCGGTGCTGCGCGGCAGCTCGGTGCTGTGGCGGGTGCGCGCGGCGGGGGACCCGGCGCTGTCGCAGCAGGACGTGGCGGTCCTGAGGACCGTCTTCGCCCGCACCCCCGTGGAACTGCTCGTCCTCGACCGCCGGTTGCGTGTGGTCCGCATGAGCGCCGCCTTCGGTACGGCGCGCGGGACGCGCGCCGGCAGCCCGCTGGGGCTGCACTTCACCGAGGTGTACGACCTCGACCGCCCCGAGGAGGAGGCCGAGGTGGCGCGGCGGGTCCTGGAGAGCGGGGAACCGGTCCTGGACCGGCTCGTCCACGGCCCCGGGTCGCCGGAGCGCCGCGGGTGCCGCAGCCGCTCCGTCTGCTACTTCCGCCTGGAGGACGCCCGGGGAGACACGCTCGGCCTGGTGGCGTCCGCGGTGGACGTCACCGACCGGGAGAAGGCGCAGGACCGCCTGGACCTCCTCGAGCAGGTCCGCACCCGGTTGGGGCAGGTGCCGAACGTGGGGATCGTCTGCCGGGAGCTGGTCGACGCGGTCGTGCCCGCCCTGGCCGACACGGCCGTCGTCGAGATGGTCGACGACGTCGTCCGCGGGGAGGAACCGCCGAAGGTGCCCGTCCACCACGACGTTCCCCTGCGGCGGGCCGCGTTCCGGGGCCGTCTGTCGGCGTACCCGGTGGGCGAGGTCCGTCCCCTCCCGCCCGGCACCCCGTTCGCGGAGGTGCTGTCCGACCTCAGGGCGCGCCTGGTGGCGATCGACGAGCACGCCCCGTGGCTGGCCGCCGACCCGGCCCGGTCGGAGGCCATCCTGGGCAGCGGCGCCGACTCCCTGATCGTGGCCCCGCTGGCGCTGCGCGACCAGGCGCTGGGCGTGGTCGGCTTCTACCGCGAGCGGGACCGGGACCCCTTCGACGAGGACGACCTGAGAGTGGCCTCCGCCGTGTGCGCGCACGCCGCCCTCTGCATCGAGAACGCCCGGCAGTTCATGCGTGAGTGGATCATCGCCTCGACCCTGCAGCGCAGGCTGCTCCCCGGGCAGCCTGCGGGACGGCCCACCGTGGAGGTCTCCCGGCTGCACCGTTCCGGCCCGGAGGGCGGCGGGGCCTGGTCCGACGCGATCGCGCTGCCCGGCGCCCGGACCGCGCTGGTCGTCGGTGACGTCGCCGGGCAGGGGATCGTCGCGGCCATCACGATGGGGCTGGTCAGGACGGCCCTCCACACGCTCGCCGCTCTCGATCTGCCTCCGGACGAGCTGCTGGCCCGGCTGAGCGAGACCGCCGGCCGGCTCGCCGCCGCCTCCGCCGCGCTGCCGCAGCTGGACTTCGAGCCGCTCGACATCGGCTGCGTGATCGCGGTGTACGACCCGGTGGAACTCACCTGCACCGTCGCCCGCGCGGGCCTGCCGGAGCCGGTCGCCGTCCTCCCGGACGGCACGTCGGCCACCCTGGCCGTCCCCGCCGGTCCCCTGCTCAGCGGGCCGGACGACGCCCCCTTCCCGGCGACCACCGTCGACCTCCCCGCGGGCAGCACCCTGGCGATGGCGACGACCTCGTTCGCGCAGCGGGTCCTGGCACCGTCCGCTCCCCTGCGCCCCCTCCTGGACGGCGCGGCGACCCGGCCCCTGCAGGAGGCGTGCGACGCCATCGGGTCCGCGTTCGCCGACTCGGGCGCGGGCGACGAGACGGTGATGCTGGTCGCCCGCACGGGCGCGCTGCCCGCGGACCGGGTGCTGACCCGCGCGCTGCCGGCGGGCGCCGAGGCCGCGCCGATCGCCCGCGCGGCGGCGCGACGGCAGCTGGCGGTCTGGGGTGTGGCGGAGGAGACGGCGTTCACCACCGAGCTCATCGTCAGCGAACTGGTCGGCAACGCGGTGCGCTACGGCGCGCCGCCACTGCAACTGCGCCTGGTCCTCGAGCAGATGCTGACCTGCGAGGTCAGCGACAGCGCGGCCGGCGCCCCGCACATGAAGCACGCGCGCACCGTCGACGAGAACGGACGCGGGCTGTTCATCGTCGCGGGCCTCGCGGACCAGTGGGGCGTCCGCTACCGCGCACAGGGGAAGACGGTGTGGGCCCAGCAACCGCTCGGGGCGCCTTTGGACGGCCGCTGACCGGTCCGGCCGGGAGCGCAGGGCCTCGTGGGAACCCCGTCAGGGTGAGCCCGCCGCCCGCGTCGGCCCCGGGGCCGGCTGCCCGCTCGCCGCCCGGGGAGTGAGGACCCTCAGGCGCCGCCCGGTGGCCTATTCCCGGCATGGGGGGACGCTTTTGTCCCCTTTTCGCCGGATGTTCGACATGTCACGGTTAAGTCACGTCGAGCCCATCAGTCGAGGAGCAGGGAAACCCACCATGACCGGCATCGGAAACCGCATCCCCACTACCGCCGAGGTCCGCGAGGACATCGGCAGCACGGGCCGCGACCGGTGGTTCGTGGGCTTCCGCTTCCGCACCCCCCGGGGCTCCGTGGGCAGGCAGTTCTTCGTGGTCGGCGAGGCCGCCGACGCCGAGGACGCGGTGGCGATCGCGATGGCGCGGGCCTCACTGCCCCGCTCCCGCGGGGCGCGCGAGGACGACGCCGAGATCGACGGCGTCGAGGTGCGGCTCCTGCGGTGGAACCCGCTGGGGTGGGTCTACCTCACCCGCTCCTGCGCCTGACAGCGACGCGGATACGGGCCGGCGGCGCCTCCGGCACGACAGGAGGAGACGCCGCCGAGTGACTGACGGCGCACCCGCGACCCACTGGTCGAGCGGGTGCGCCGTCGGCGTGGGATCAGCCCGCGAGGCCGCTGTTCAGCGCGGCGGTGAGCTTGATGACGCGCTCGGTCTGGATGCGGGCGGCGGTGCGGGTGGTGTCGTTGACGGGGTTGTTGCCCTGGGCGTCCACGTGGGAGGTGCCGTAGGGGTTGCCGTCGACGAACTTGGCGGGGTCGGTGTAACCGGGGGTCACGACGATGCCGCCGAAGTGGTGGATGGAGTTGTACAGGGCGAGGAGGGTCGACTCCTGGCCACCGTGGGAGGTGGCGGTGGAGACGAAGCCGCTGTACACCTTGTCGGCCAGCTTGCCCTGCGCCCACAGGCCACCGAGGGTGTCGATGAACTGCTTGAGCTGCGAGGACATGTTGCCGAAGCGGGTGGGGGTGCCGAAGATGACGGCGTCGGCCCACTCGACGTCGGCCGGGGTGGCCACGGGGATGTCCGCGGTGGCGGCGTGGTTGGCGGCCCAGGCGGGGTTGGAGTCGATCGCGGCCTGCGGGGCGAGCTCCGCGGCCTTGAGCAGACGCACCTCGGCGCCGGCCTTCTCCGCGGTCTCGGCCATCTCCTTCGCGATCTCGGTGATGGTGCCGGTGGAGGAGTAGTAGACGATCGCAAGCTTGATCGACAAGGTGGTTCCTTTCAAGGAGGACCTGCCCCACGCGTCGGGGGTGCACGGTCCAGGGATCCCGCGGCCCGTGGGGGCGGGCCGCGCTTCACTGGTTGAAGAATAAACAACATTGGGGCACCCCTGTCCACCGGTGTCCGTGCGACGAATGTCACGCAGTCCGCTTACGAGCCCCCGCTTCACCAACCGCCCCCCGCGCGGTGCGGGCCAAGGCGGCGACATCCGGTGTCACGCAGTCCGCTTACGAGCCCCCGCTTCACCGGCCATCCGCCGCGCTGTGGCGGCGAAGGCGGCGACATCGGGGCGCGAGGCCTGCCGCGGCCAGGCCAGCGCCAGCCTCGTCGCGGGCAGGTCCGCCACCGCGACGGCGACCACGTCCCGGGTCAGACGGTCCACGGCGGCCGAGCCGACGACGGTGACCAGCCGACCGAGCGCCACCCGGTCGACGATCTCGTCGAGGCCCACCGGAGGGCACTGCTCCCGGTAGCCGGGATCCTCGCGCAGCTCGGTGGTGGTCACCTCGCGCCGGGTGGCGAACCGGTGACCCCGCGGCATCAGCGCGACGGGCAGTTCCTCCGCCACCTCGACCGTCCCGAGGCCGGTCAGGTCGTCACTACCGACGCACAGCAGCGCGACGTCGGCCGAGCCGTCGCGCAGGGCGCCCACCCGGTCGTAGGTGAAGACGAGTTCGGGGGCGGCACCGTCGTACGACCCGAGCAACTCCGCCAGCAGGCCCGAGCCGGTACCCGGCCGGACCGCCAGGGCGAGCCGCGCGGGGGCGGCCGCCCGCCGGGCGCGGTCCACGGCCCCGTCGAGCTCCCGCAACAGTCCCCGGCACTCGTCCAGGAAGACCTCGCCGGCGGGGGTGAGGGCGACACGGCGGCTGGTCCGCTCCAGCAGCCGGACCTCCATACGGCGCTCCAGGCGGGCGATCGCCCGTGACAGCGGCGGCTGTGCGATGCCCAGGCGCTCCGCCGCGCGACTGAAGTGCAGCTCGTCGGCGACGGCCACGAAGTACTCGAGCTCACGCGTCTCCAACCGATCCATACCTCCAGAGTATCGCCGCATGTCAGAAGCGTCATGGCTCCCGCGCACAGCCCTTGGTCCACTGGGACCGGGCACCGCGGAGAACGGGTGCCCGAGACGCACGAGGAAAGGAAGGCACCGCACATGAGCACGCAGGAGCGCGAGGTCCGGGAGGTCCTGGCCCGCTATGTCCGCGCGACGGACCGGCGGGACGGCAAGGGCCAGGGAGCCCTGTTCACGGACGACGCCGTCGTACAGATCTACGCCAGGACCGGCGCCGGCGACCACGAACCCGTCGGCGAGCCCCTCATCGGCGGGGCGGCCGTGGCGTACGCGGTCGAGCACTACATGGCCCCGCACCCCGAGGGCTGCTCCAGCCACCACATGACCGCCGACCACATCGTCGAGGTCGACGGCGACCGCGCCCACATGAACGCCCAGTTCGTCGTCTTCCGGACGCGATCCGTCCCGCGCCCCGCCGGCGGATGGCCCGCAGGGACCCTCGGCGCACAGGGCACGGTGGAGCCGGTCGAGTCCGGCTACTACGACACCGACCTGATCCGGGTGGACGGTGCGTGGAAGATCGCCCGCCATCGCGTCCTGATGGACATGCCGATCGCCCTCCCGGGGGCGTGATGCGGGCCGTGGTCTACCGCCGCTACGGCGGCCCCGAGGTCCTCGAGCTCACCGAACTCCCCACGCCCAGGACTCATGTCGACTCGGTGCTGGTACGGGTACGCGCGGCGGCGCTGAATCCCGCCGACCTGGCGCTCCAGGCGGGCGCGCTCGACTCCGCCGTCGAGACGTACTTCCCCGTGGTTCCCGGCTGGGACATCGCGGGCGTGGTCGAGCGCGCCGGGCCCGCCGCCCCGGAGTTCGCCCCGGGCGACGAGGTCATCGGCTACATCCGCGGCGACGTGCAGCGCGCACACGGCGGACTGGCCGAACTGGTCGCCGCCGACGTGCGCACCCTGGTGCGCAAGCCCGTCACCATGGGCTTCGCCGAGGCGGCCGGACTGCCCCTCGCGGGGCTCACCGCCTATCAGGCCGTGGTGCGTGCCCTGGACGTCCGGCCGGACGAGACGCTGCTCGTACACGGCGCGGGCGGCGGCGTCGGTTCCCTCGCCGTCCAGATCGCGCTGGCCCGCGGCGCCCGCGTCATCGGAACCGCCGCCCCCGCCGACCACGGCTACCTTCGCTCGCTCGGCGCGGAACCGGTCGTCTACGGCCACGGGGCCGCCTCCCGGGTGCGGGAACTGGCGCCGCGCGGGGCCGACGCGGTCCTCGACACCGCGGGGGGCGGGACGCTCGCCGCGACGGCGGACGCCGCCCGTGCGGGCGCCCGGACGGCCTCCGTCGCGGAGACCGGGGTGCCGGGGGTCGTACCGGTCTTCTGCCGCCTCGAACGGGCGGACCTCGCCGCTCTGGTCGAACTCGCCGAGGCCGGCGGGCTGTCCGTGCGGATCGCCGCCGCCTACCCGCTGGAACGCGCGGCCGACGCGCAGCGCCTGCTGGCCTCGGGCGGCTCCCGGGGCAAGGTGGTGGTCGACGTCACCTGACCTGCGGCTTTGAAGTTGCCGCCCGTTCTTGGTTCCATCGCGTCGGCTATGTGGACCGCAGGAATGGATGCTCTCGTGGAGAATGACACACCGCTCGCGTGGGTCGGGGTGGACACGGTTGCGGAACGGGCGTACCGCCTCCTGTTGTCCCGCGACAGCACGACCGTCGACGACGTGGTGTCCGCGCTGGGCGTGCCGGCGGCCGAGGGGCTGGCGGTCCTCGAACGGCTGCACCACGCGGGGTTGATGAGCCGCCGCTCCTCGGGGGAGTTCTTCACCGTGGACCCGCGGCACGCGCTGCGCTCGCTGGTCGAGTCGCGGGAACGCCAACTGGCCGCCGTACGCGAGGCGGCCGGCCCGCTCGGGGCGCTCTTCGACGCGGCGAGGAGGACCGGGGACGGCGGCCCCGGCACCGGTGTGATCAGTGGCCTGGAGGCCGTCGGGGACCGCTACTACCGACTCAAGCAGGCCGCGCGGACCGAGCTCTGCGCCCTGGACCGCCCGCCCTTCCTGCTCGCCCCCAACGAGCCGCTGGACGAGGCGGCGGTAGGGCGCGGGGTGCGGGTGCGGGCGGTCTACGCCGCCGCCAGCTTCGAGGCCGACGGCGGGTGGCAGGAACTGGGCAGCCTCGTGTCGCGCGGGGAGGAGGCCAGGGTCGTACCGGCGCTGCCGATCAAGCTGGCGATGGCCGACCGCTCGGCCGCGATGGTGTCGCTGAGCCTGTCCGTCGGGAGCGCGGAATACCTGTACACCGAATCCCCGCCGCTGCTCGCGACCTTGGGCGAATTCTTCGAGAACTACTGGGCCTCCGCGTCCCCGTTGACCGGTGAGCCCGGATCAGGCAGCCTGCCCGCAGCGGCGCCGGAGGCGCCAGTGACCGGAACGGACGGCTCCCACCGGCCGACCGACGAGGAACGGAAACTGCTCGCGCTCTTCGCGGCCGGCGTCAAGGACGAGGCGATCGCCCGCCAACTGGGCATCTCTCCGCGGACGCTGCGGCGCAGGATCCAGGAGCTGTTCACCGAGCTCGGCGCCACCAACCGATTCGGCGCGGGTGTTGCCGCGGCCCGCCGCGACTGGATCTGACCGGCGCGGGTGGCCCTTTCTGGCCACTGGCCGGTTTCGGCAGCGTAGGACGTTGGTCACCAAAGGATCACCCCGGCTAGAACTTGTGTGCGCCCGAACGGCGTATCACCCGGCCGGACCTCCCCGGCCGCCCCCCTGACGAAGGAGCTTTGGTGGCACCACCTGCCCATCCTCCTGCGCGCCGCTCGGCGATACCGCGATCCTTCGCGGCCCTCGTCACCGGCGTCAGCCTGACGGTCCTCGCCGCCGCCCCGGCGCCGGCCGTCGCCGCCCCGGTCCCGACCCCACCCGCCGTCCCGGCGCCGTTCGGCGCGCACGACCCGGGATCCGGCGAACAACCGTCCGCCGGGCGGTACATCGTCACCCTGCGCGAACCGGCCGCGGCGACCTACGCCGGCGGTGTGGCCGGCAAGGCCCGCACGGCGCCCCGCGACGGCGAGGGCCTGAAGGCGGGCTCGGCCCCCGTGAAGGCCTACCGCACCTACCTGCGCTCGCGTCAGGACGACGCGGCCCGCACGGTGGGCGCCCGCGTGATCTCGTCGTACTCCGCGGCGCTCAACGGCTTCACGGCCGAACTCCAGCCGCGTCAGGTCGACGAACTGCGCGCCGACCCCACGGTGGTGTCGGTCGTCAAGGACGACCTGCGCAAGCCGCTGGCCGCTGTCAACTCCACCGACTACCTGGGCCTGAGCGGCAAGGGCGGGGTGTGGGCCGGCAACGGCGGCGTCGAGGGCGCCGGCAAGGGCGTGGTGGTCGGCGTCGTCGACACCGGCATCGCCCCGGAGAACCCCTCGTTCTCCGGTGCGCCGCTGGGCACCGCGCCGGGTCGGGAACCGTACCTGGACGGCTCCGTCGTCACCTACCGCAAGGCGGACGGCGGCACCTTCACCGGCGCCTGCACCGCGGGCGTCCAGTTCACCGCCGCGGACTGCTCCACCAAGCTGGTGTCCGCGCGCTACTTCGTCGACAACTTCGGCGCCACCCGCATCGGCGGCCCCTCCATCGGCGAGTACCTGTCGCCGCGTGACGGTGAAGCGCACGGATCGCACACCGCCAGCACGGCGGCGGGCGCCAACGGTGTCGAAGCCGACCTCGGCGGCGTGCCGATGGGCCCGGTCTCCGGCGTCGCGCCGGCCGCCAAGGTGGCGGCCTACAAGGCCTGCTGGAGCGGTCCCGACGCGAAGGACACCACGGACGACGGCTGCGCCACCGGTGACCTGCTGGCCGCGATCGACGCGGCCGTCGCCGACAACGTCGACGTGATCAACTACTCGATCGGCTCGGCCGACGGTGCCCGCACCACCGACTCGGTCGTCGACGAGGCGTTCCGCAACGCCGCCGCCAGCGGCATCTTCGTCGCCACCGCCGGCGGCAACTCCGGCCCCGGCGACAGCACGGTCGACAACGCCTCGCCGTGGATCACCACCGCGGCGGCGAGCACCATGCCCACCCGTGAGGCCACGGTGGAACTCGGCGACGGCCAGAACGTGCTGGGCGCCTCCGTCTCCCTCCCGGCGGACGGCCGCAAGGTGTCCGCCCCGCTGGTGGCCGCCTCGGGCGCCGGCACCCCGATCTCCGTCCGGCCCCAGCTGTGCGGCCCGGACAGCCTGGACGGCGCCAAGGTCAAGGGCGCGATCGTGCTGTGCGAGCGCGGCACGTACGACCGGGCCGCCAAGTCGGCCGAGGTCAAGCGCGCCGGCGGCATCGGCATGGTCCTGGTGAACCCCTCGCCGGACTCGACCGACCTCGACACCCACGCCGTCCCGACGATCGCCGTCGACGCGGACGGCTACGACGCGCTGCTCTCCTACGCCGGCACCGAGGCACCCACGGCGACCCTGGTGGACGGCAACCCGCACCACCTGGCGTCGGCGGCGGTCCCGCAGATCGCCGGGTTCTCCTCGCGCGGCCCGGTCCAGGCCGACGGCGGCGACCTGATCAAGCCGGACCTCGCCGCACCGGGCGTTGCCGTCCTCGCCGACGGCGCCAACGCCGCGGGCGGGCGACCGAGCTTCACCTTCATGTCGGGCACCTCGATGGCCTCCCCGCACGTGGCCGGTCTCGGCGCGCTCTACCTGGGTCTGCACCCGCAGGCGACCCCGGCCGAGATCAAGTCCGCGCTGATGACCACCACCCGGCCCACCGTGACGGGGGCGGGAGAGGCGTCGGAGGACGTCTTCGCACAGGGCAACGGCCAGGTGGACGCGACCCGTTACCTGCACCCCGGGCTGCTGTACCTGAACGGTCCCGACGACTGGGCGCGGTACGTCGCGGCGGTCAAGGGCGACCGGACGGCCCCCGCGCCGTCCGACCTCAACCTGGCGTCGATCGGCGTCGGTTCGCTGGCCGGCCGGCAGACCGTGACCCGCACCGTGACCTCGACCGGGCCCGGCACCTTCACCGCCGACCCCGTGCGGATCCCCGGCGTGGACACCGTCGTCGAGCCGCGGTCGCTGACCTTCACCGCGGCGGGGCAGTCCAGGACGTTCAAGGTGACGTTCACCCGGACCACCGCCCCGCTGGGCGAGTACGCCACCGGGTACCTGACCTGGCGCGACGGCGGGCAGAGCGTGCGCAGCGCGCTCGCCGTACGACCGGTGACCCTGGTGGCGCCCACGGCGGTCGCCGCCGCGGGCAGCACCGGCCGGACCACCGTGAACCTCAAGGGCGGTGAGGACCGCGACCTGCCGCTGGACCTCACCGGGCTCTCCCGGGGCCTGCGGGTCCAGGGCTCGGGGACCGTCGGCGGTCCCGCGCAGACCCACGTCGTGGAGGTGCCCGCCGGGACGGAGCACGCCCGCTTCGCACTCGACGCCGCCGACGACTCGGCCGACCTCGACCTGTCGGTGTACCGGCTCAACCAGTACGGCGACACGGCGCTGGTCGAGCGGGCGGCCACCGAGTCCGCCGACGAGCAGCTCGACCTGGAGGACCCCGAACCCGGTCTGTACGAGGTCGAGGTGGACTTCTTCGCGGGGTCCGGACCGCTCGGCTTCACCGTGACCAGCTTCGCCCTGAACGACAAGGGTGCCGAGGGCTCGTTCACCGCGCAGCCCGCCACGGCCCCCCTCCGGGCGGGCGGCACCACGCCGGTCACGCTGTCCTGGAAGGGCCTGCGGGCCGGAGCGGTCTACCTCGGCCGGGTCGCCTACGGCGACACCGGACGGACCACCTACGTGACCGTCACCGGTGACCCGCGGAACGGCCCGCCCAGCGGTACCCCGGGCGCCCGGCCCACGGTCGCCGTGCAGCCCGCCTACGCCGTGCCCGGCCAGTCCGCCGTCGTCGTGGCGAAGGGGCTGACCCCGGCCGTCGACTTCCAGATCCGGGTGAAGGGCACCAACCGGGTGCTGGCGAGCGGCCGCACCACCGACGACGGCGGCGTGGGCCGCCTGGTCACCCTGCCGGCCGACATCGCCACCGGGAAGCAGACCCTGGAGGTCAGGTACGGCAGCCGGAGCGCGGGCGGCTCCTTCACCGTCGCCAAGCTGGTCCTGGGCGACTCCGAGCACTCCGACGCCCACGCCTTCGACGGCAACCCGCTGGCCGCCATGACCACGGCCGTCCGGGGCAAGGGCACGGTGCGCATCACCGTCCGCGGCGCGTCCGGCACCTACCTGAGCCGGACCCTCGCCGTCGACGCCGGCGAACTGGGCTGGTACGCCTGGAAGTCCGAGCCGGTCGAGACCAGGCCGGAGAAGCTCACCGCCACGCTCGCCGTGGTCGCGGACCACGGCCGCACCGGGCAGAGCACGTCCCTGACCTGGACCCCCGCGGCCGTCAAGGCGAGCAGCGCGTCGATCACCGAGGACCGCGCCGCGGCGCACACCGCGAAGGTGAGCTACACCAACAACTCGGAGGTGCCGGCCTTCCCGACACTGCGCTACAAGCTGACCAACGGCGACCTGGTGCTCGCCACCCTGCAGGCCGATCCGGAGGACACGTTCACCCGCTCCTACGACACGACCGGGGTGGGCCGCCTCGACCTCGTGATCGACGGGACGACCGTGGCCACGTACCGGAACAGGGACCGCGCCGGGCTCACCGGCCGGCCCGCGATGGTGGAGCCGTTCTACACGACCTTCCAGCGTGGCGGCTCGGCCAGGCAGCACGGCGGTCCCGCGTCGCTGGAGATGACGGTGACCAACCGCCCCGCGGCGTACAGCGGGGGATTCGCCCTGACGGTCGGCGAGGGCCCGGAGATCTACGCGGGCACGTCGCTCCTGCTCGACGAGCGCATCCCCGTCCCGCGCAGCGCGCAGGAGGGGGCGCCCGTCTCGCGGACCGTCACGGTGCCCGCCGGGCGGCCGCTGTGGGCCACCGCGTACTACGAGGTCCAGGGCCCGATCTTCCAGGCCCTGGCGGTGCGGCGGATCCTCGTGCCGCCGGTGGCCGCGGCGGACCTCCAGCCGGTGCGCGGCTCCGGTTCCCGGCCGGCGTTCGTCGTGGACACCATGCCCCGGGAGGCGGCCGCGGGTACCACCGCGTCGGTCACCGCGGCGGGCCTGTCGCCCCGTGAGCGCTTCACCGTGCGGCTCGACGGCCGGGTCGTCGGCTTCGGCCGCGCGACGGCGGGGGGCTTCGCCCACGCGTTCGTCCCCGTCCGGCACACCCACGACCGGACGCTGACGGTACGGGTGACCGGGACCGGGGCGGGTCGTTCGGGCGAGACCGTGCTCGGCGTCTCCGGCTAGCCCGTGGGCCCGGCCGGCGTGCCCCCACGGGTACGCCGGCCGGGCCGCACCCGGGCCCTTGCCGACGGCGCGGCGACGCGCCTGCGCGCGCACGGCGCGCGACCGCCCGGGACCCGCCCACGCCCGCACACCCGGCCCATGACCACCCCGCCGGCTGCGGCCGCCCCCGGAACGCCCATCGCCGCCACCAGCCCGGCGACACCCGTGAGCGGACCGGTCGGCAGGGCCCCCGCGGCCACCCCGCCCGGGCAGGCACACCCGCTGCCGTGACGGGCCTTCCCCCTCGCCGCCGAACTCCGGCGGTTCGGCCCGGTCCACGCAGGGCGTCGCCGATCACGGCGAGCCCGCTCCCCCCACGCGCGCTCAGGGACCGGGCTCGACCGGCTCCTGGTCCCCCGGCCGCAGGCTGCCCCGGTTGGCGAGCCGGAAGAGCAGCGCGATCGAGGGGAAGATGAGGAGTCCGGCCACCACGGCGACGCCGATCGTCACCGCCAGCGTGGCCTCCGGGGCCGCCGCCGCGTCGATCTCCAGATGCGTGCCGAGCAGGTACGGGTACTGGGCGACGCCCCAGCCCAGCACGACCAGGGCGACCGCGGCCGCGGCGAGCCCGCGCAGGAACCGGGTCCGCTCACGCCACACCATGACCATCGTCGCGATCCCGCAGAGGGCGGCCAGCAGCACCAGCGGCAGGGCGCCGTGGCTGAGCCGGCGGAACAGGTGCGGCGCGTCGTGCCGCAGGACGAACACTCCGGCGATGCTGACGGCCCCGGTCAGCACGGCCGCGAGCAGGGCCCTGCCGCGGAAGTGCCGCTGCAGGGTGTGGTCGCGCTGCTGACGGGCGGCGACGTACAGATATGTCGCGGCGAGGTAGGCGCAGACGAGGACGGCCAGCACGCCGCCGAGCACCGAGGTCGGGTTCAGCCAACTGGTGACGGCGTCCCCGTTGCCTGCCGTGGGCACGCGCCCGGAGGCGATGCCCCCGGCGATCGACCCGAAGCAGTAGGGGGTCAGGACGGACGACGCGGCGAAAGCGACGCCGTACAGGCGCTGCTCCGGGGTGCGCAGCGAGGCCTTGCGGAAGGCGAAGCCGGCGCCGCGCAGCACGATCCCGAGGACGGCGATGCCGAGCGGGATGTAGAGGGTCGTGGTGATGGCGGTGAACGCGACCGGGAACCCCGACCAGAGGAAGACCAGGCAGTAGACGAGCCAGGTGTGGTTGGCCTCCCACACCGGGCCGACACAGGTGTCGATCAGATGTCTGGGGCCTCTGCCCCGCGCGGCCCCGCCCGCCGTGAGGTCCCAGAACCCGGCGCCGAAGTCGGCGCCGCCGAAGAGGCTGTAGGCGATGACGCCGAGGAAGAGGAAGGCGGCGACGGCGTCCGGCATCACTCCTCCGTCCCGGCGCGCGCGCCGACGGGCTGCGGGCCGGTGCGCGGACCGTAGGGGACGTCCACGCTGTCGTCGCCCTCGGCCCGCCAGCGCCGCTTCATCGACAGCAGCACCGTCACCGCGCCGGCGCCCACCGCCGCGTAGATGACGACGACCGACCCGAAGAACGGCCACAGGTTGCCCTGGGTGGTCACCGCGTCCCGGGTGAGGAGGTGACCGACCACGGTCCAGGGCTGGCGGCCCACCTCGGTGACGACCCATCCGCTCTCCAGGCAGGCAACGGCGGCGAGCCCGCTGACCGCGCAGCAGCGCAGGAACCACCGCTGCCGGTCCAGGGGGCGCCGCCGCCACCACAGCCAGGCGAACCACACGGCCAGCGCCAGCAGCGCGAAGGAGAGCCCGACCATGACGTCGAAGGCGAGGTGGACGGTGCTGACGATCCGGTCCGAGGGGCGCACGTCGGCGGGGATCGCGTCGAGCCCCTTGATCTCGGTGGAGGGGTGGAAGCCGGCCAGCAGGGAGGCCATGTCCGGTACGGGGAGGCCGTAGCGGACCTTTCCGTCGACGAGCACGCCGCCGAGCGTCTCGGGGACGTGCGTGCCGGTGTCCGGCAGCATCTCGATCGCGGCGAACTTGGCGGGCTCGGCCTGGTAGACGTACCGGGCGATGGTGTCGCCCACCAGGACCTGCAGGGGCAGCGCGACGGCGGCGGTGACGAACCCGATGAGGAACCCCGTGCGGTGGTAGCGGGAGGTGCGGCCGCGCAGCATGCCCACCGCGTAGACGCTCGCCACCGCGAAGCCGGCCACGATGTAGGCGGCGAGCAGCATGTGGAGGAACTCCCACAGGAAGGCCCCGTTGAAGAAGACCTCCGCGGGCTGGACGGCGACGATCGTGCCGTCGCGCATCGTGAAGCC
The DNA here is from genome assembly GCF_900188405.1 of Actinacidiphila glaucinigra. Classification (GTDB taxonomy): domain Bacteria; phylum Actinomycetota; class Actinomycetes; order Streptomycetales; family Streptomycetaceae; genus Actinacidiphila; species Actinacidiphila glaucinigra. The sequence goes on from NZ_FZOF01000005.1 coordinate 126,997, forward strand.
GCCGGGCTGGTTCATCCAGCTGTTGGCCGCGATGACGGCGGCCGCGCCGCCGATGCTCGACAGCGCGACGGGGACGCCCGTCCAGAAGTGCGCCCAGGGCGAGAGCCGGTCCCAGCCGTAGATGTAGAGGGAGACGAAGATCGCCTCCAGGAAGAAGAAGAGCCCCTCGATGGCGAACGGGAAGCCGAACGCCGGCCCGTACCCGCGCATCAGGCCCGGCCAGAGGATGCCGAGCTCGAAGGAGAGGACGGTGCCGGTGATCGCCCCCACGGCGAAGAGCACCGCGGCCACCTTCGACCAGCGCCGCGCGAGCAGCATGGCGTCGGCGTCCCCGCGGCGCAGACCGCGGTGGTTCGCGATGAGCATCAGCGCGGTGAGGGCGACTCCGAACGGCACCAGGATGATGTGGAAGCCCAGGGTGAAGGCCATCTGCTGACGGGCCGGCAGCAGCTGGTCGGGCTCGCCCGCCGAGGCCAGGCCCTGCGCCAGGAGGTCCCAGGCCCCGGTCACCGTCCGCACCGTCCGTCCGTGAGGGGCTTCCGGCCCGGACCGCCCGTGTTCGCCACCGCCATCACATCGACCACGACCCTTTCGCGACAGGACGATCACCTTAGGTCACGACGGTCGGTATGGGTGGTAATGCGCACCGCGGGCGGGGCCGACAACCCGTTCGGTGGCCGCGGGGCTCCGGCCCGGCCGGTCCGCGGCGCGGCGGCGGGCGCTCAGCGCGTGCGTGCGGGTGGGGGCAGCTCGCCCGAACCGCGGGGCACGAGCCGGGTGTCGACCAGGATCGTCCGGGCGCGGCCGCGGTCGCCCCCGAGGCGTTCGAGGGCCGCCGCGCCCGCCGACTCGCCCATGGTGACGGGGTTCTGGGCGACGACGGTGAGCGCGGGTTCGAGGATGCCGGCCATGGGGACGTCGTCGAACGCGACCACGGCGACGTCCTTGCGTCCGCTGCGGGACAGCTCCGTCATGACCCCGATCGTCATGACGTTGTTGCCCGACAGCAGCGCGGTGGGCGGGTCCGGCAGGGCGAGCAGCCGGGCCGTCGCCTCGGCGGCGCCCGCCGGGTCGTGCGCGTCGGCGACGAGGCCGCGGTCGTGGGGCAGGCCCGCGCCGGCGAGCGCCGCGCGGTAGCCGGCCTGGCGTTCGCGGCGCGTGTAGAGCCGGGCCGGCAGGTCGCCTATGAAGCCGATCCTGCGGTGCCCGCCGGCGATCAGGTGGGCGACGCCCTCCTGGGTGCCGGCCCGGTTGGAGCTGACCACGGTGTCGGTGGTGAGGCCGTTGCCGGGCCGGTCGAGGAAGACCACCGGCATCCCGGCGGCCCGGTGGGACTTGAGGTGGGCGTGGTCGGCGCCCACCGCCGGCGCGACCATGAGCACGCTGACCCGGCGGGCCAGGAAGGTGCGGATCAGCGCGTGCTCCCGCTCCGGGTCGTCGTCCGACGAGCCCATCAGCAGGGTCAGTCCGTGGCCGTGCACGGCGTCCTCGATGCCGCCCGCGACGGCACCGAAGAACGGGTTGCCGAGGTCGGGCACCACGAGCCCCACGGTGGTGTCGGGGCCGCCCACCCGCATGCTCCTGGCCATGAGGTTGGGCTGGAAACCGAGCTTCGCCACGGCCTCCAGCACCCGCCTTCTGGTCTCCGGGGAGCTGGGACCGTCCTCGTTCAGCACCCGGGAGACCGTTTTGGCACTGACACCCACCTCGCGGGCCACGTCGGCGAGGGTCGGTCTGCGGGTCGCTGTCATGGACCACCTTTTCTCCGTGTGTCGGCCCCGCGGATGCCGGAGCGCGTCGGTCAGCTCCCCAGGACTCCTGCGGCCGAGGCTGCGTCACTGTCCGCCACGACCGTACCGCCGTCCGGACGCACGCCGAGCGCGCCGGTCATGATGGCCACCACCTCGGCCATGGAGTAGTCCGACGGCTTGATGACTGCCTCCCGCCTGCCGAGCCGGTGGACGTGGACGCGGTCGGCGATCTCGAAGACGTGGGGCATGTTGTGGCTGATGAGGATCACCGGGATGCCCTTGTCCCGTACCCGGCGGATGAGGTCGAGGACCTGTCCCGACTCCTTGACCCCGAGGGCGGCGGTCGGCTCGTCCATCACCACGACGCTGCGCGCCCAGGCCGCGGCGCGGGCGACGGCGACGGCCTGGCGCTGGCCGCCGGAGAGCGTCTCCACCGGCTGTGTGATGGAGCCGACGCCGACCTTGAGCGCGGCCATGTGGTCGGCGGCCTGACGGCGCATCGCCTTCTTGTCCAGGAGGCGGAACACCGAGCCGAGCACACCGGCACGGCGGATCTCGCGCCCCAGGAACATGTTGGACGCGATGTCCATGGACGCGGCGACGGCGAGGTCCTGGTACACCGTCTCGATGCCGTGCGCCCGGGCGTCCTGCGGCCCGGCGAACCTGATGGGCCTTCCGTGCAGCCGTACCTCGCCGGCGTCGGGTACGAAGGCGCCGGTGAGTGCCTTGATCAGGCTGGTCTTGCCGGCGCCGTTGTCGCCGATGACGGCCAGCACCTCGCCCGGCATGAGGTCGAAGTCGGCGTGGTCGATGGCGGTGACGTGCCCGTACCGCTTGACCAGGCCGCGCGCGCTGAGCACGGGTTCGGGGGCGGCGGGGGACGCGGGGGAAACGGGCGCGGCGGACGCCGGGTCGTGGGACGCGGCGTCGTGGGACGCGGCGTCGTGGGGGGCGGGGCCGGTCATCGGGTCCCCTTTCGCGAGAGCTGGTCGACGGTCACCGCGAGGATCACCAGCACACCGGTGACCAGCGTCTGGTAGACGGACGAGACGCCCATCAACTGCAGGCCGTTGCGGAAGACGCCGACGATGAGCACGCCGACGAACGTGCCGAGGACGGTACCCCGGCCCCCGAACAGGCTCGTCCCGCCGAGGACGACGGCGGTGATGCTGTCGAGGTTGTCGGTCTGCCCCGCCTGGGGGTCGCCGACCCCGGTCCGCGACACCAGCAGCAGGGCGGCGACCCCGTAGACGAGTCCGGCCACCGCGTAGACGCCGACGGTCAGCCGGGAGACCCGGATGCCGCTGAGCCGCGCGCTCTCCGCGCTGTTGCCGAGGGCGTAGACATGACGGCCCCAGGCGGTGCTGCTCAGCGCGTAGGCGAAGCCCAGGAAGAGGGCGATGGTGACCAGCGACCCGTAGGTGACGTCCGTCCTGCCGAGCGGGAAGGTGCGGCCCAGCGCGGTGAGCGGTTCCGGAAGGCCGGTGACGGTCTGCTCGTCGGAGTAGATGTGGGTGAGGGCGAAGGCGACGTTGAGCATGCCCAGCGTCACGATGAACGGGGGCAGCGGCACCGTCCGCACCAGCAGCCCGTTGACCAGCCCGAACACCCCGCAGACCAGGATGCCCAGACCGATCGCGAGCAGCGGCGGCAGCGGCCCCTGGACGGCGAGCTTGGCGATGAGGATGCCGCCGAAGGCCATGACCGCCCCGCACGACAGGTCGATGCCGGCGGTGAGGATGATCAGCGTCTGGCCGATGGCGAGCGTGCCGACGACCATGACCTGCTGGAGGATCAGCGAGAAGTTGCCGCCGGAGAGGAACTGGTCGGTGGCCAGGGAGAAGAACACCGAGGCGAGGACGAGGGCCGCGAACGGTCCCGCGGCGGGCGCCGTGAGGAACCGGCGCAGCACGGCCGGTTCCTTGCCCACGGCGGTGAGCGAGGTGGATGCGGTCACGGCTCAGCCCCAGCAGTTCTGCAGGCCGAAGCCGGTGTCCTCGGCCTGCGTGCCCGGCTGCGCCTCGTCGGTGATCAGGGTGACGCCGGTGTCGGTGTAGCCGCTGGTCTTCTTGCCGTCCTTGGCGAACGCGGCCACCGCCTTGACGCCGTCGGCGGCCATCTTCAGGGGGTACTGCTGGGAGGTCGCGGCGATCCTGCCGTCCTTGACCGCCTGCACGCCGGTGCAGCCGCCGTCGATGGCGACGATCATCACGTCCTTCTCGCGGCCCTTGGCCTTGATGGCGGTGTACGCGCCCAGCGCGGCGGGCTCGTTGATCGCGTAGACCAGGTTGATGTCCGGCGCCTTCTGCAGGCAGTTCTCCATGGCGGTCTGGCCCTTGGCCTGGTCGCCGCCGGTGTCCTGGGAGCAGACGATCGAGGGGTCGGAGGCGCTGACGCCGAAGCCCTTCACGAAGCCCTCGTGGCGCTGCACGCCGACCGACACACCGGGGGCGAGGTCCAGCGTGGCGATCTTCGGCGTCTTGCCTGCCATCGCGGCCTTGGCGTACGCGCCGATCAGCTCGCCGGCCTTCACGTTGTCGGTGGCGAAGAGCGCGTCGGCGGCGTCCTGCGGCTCCGGTGGGGTGTCCAGCGCGATGACGAGCACGCCCTTGGCGCGTGCCTTGGCGATCGCGGGGACGATGGCCTTGGAGTCGTTGGGGGTGATGAGCACGCCCTTGACGCCGGCGGCGACCATGTTCTCCAGCGCGGTGACCTGGCTCGCGTTGTCTCCGTCGAACTTGCCCGCCGCGGTGGTCAGTTCGACGTTCTCGCTCTTGGCGGCCTGCTCCGCGCCCTGCTTCATCTTGACGAAGTAGGGGTTGGTGTCGGTCTTGGTGATCAGGCCGACCTTCACCTTGCCCCCGGACGGGGAGCCGCCGCCGGAACCGGAACCGCACGCGGCCAGTGACAGGGCGAGGCCGGCGGCACCGATGACGAGGACCGGACGGGCTCTACGGGACATCTGCGACTCCTACGGGATGCAGTGAGCGGGGACAGCCGTATGGCGCTGCGTCGGCGAAGGATCTCGCCAGGAGGGTGCCAACGTTGACACATGTCATCGTTGACACCGCTTGCGGAGGATGATGGACTCCCGCTCCGGCAACGTCAATGCCCCTGCGGAGAAAGCCCGTTGGCGGGACGGGGAGCCCGCCCCGCACTCCGCCCCGGGCCACCGCCGGGGTCCGGCCCGCGTCCCCGTCCCCACCTGGAGGAACCTCCCCATGCAGCCGCGTCAGGTCACCGTGCTCGGAGAGTGCGTCGCCGATGTCTTCCCCGAACCCGGGTACGGGGAGGTCCCGTCCGGTGCGCAGGGCCGCTCCCCGGACCCCTCGCAGGGGCTGCGGCTGCGCGTCCTGCCGGGCGGCGGCCCGGCCAACACCGCTGTGGGCCTGGCCCGCCTCGGCACACCGACCCGGCTGCTGGCGCGGCTGTCCGGGGACGTCTTCGGCCGGCTGTTCCGCGCCCACCTGCTGGAATCCGGCGTCGACCTGTCGGCCGCCACGGCCGCTCCCGAACCCAGCACGCTGGCGGTCGCCGACGTGGACGGCGACGGGCAGGCCGCGTACTCCTTCCACGCCGAGGGCACCGCGGACTGGCAGTGGACGCGCGGGGAGCTGGACCGCGCCGCCCTCGGTGACCCGGCCTGCATCCACTCCGGTTCGCTCGCCCTGGTCAGGGAGCCGGGCGCCGCGCTCGTGGAGGAGGTCCTGGCCGGGGCGCGACGGCATGCGACGGTCAGCATCGACCCCAACGTCCGGCCCGCCCTGGTCGATCCACGGGTCTACCGCGACCGGATCCGGACGTGGTGCGCGACGGCGGACATCCTCCGGCTGAGCGAGGACGACCTCGCCGTACTGGCCCCGGACACCCCGCCCGAGGCGGCCTGCGACGGCTTTCACGCGGCGGGGGCCCGGCTGGTCGTGGTCACCCGCGGCGCGCGGGGCGTCCTCGCCTCGCTCGAGGGCAGGCGGATCTCCGTACCCGGTGTGCCGGCGCGGGTGGTCGACACCGTCGGCGCCGGGGACTCCTTCACCGCGGGGCTGCTGCACCATCTCGGCGGCCGCGGGCTGCTGGGCGGCCGGCTCGACGGCCTGCGGATCGAGGACGTCCTGGCCGCCTGCGCATACGCGACGCGGGTGGCCGCGCTGACCTGCGCGGTCCCGGGGCCGAACCCTCCGTGGGCCCGCCAAGTCGATTCGGACGGCGTCGAGTTGACCGCCCGTCCGGGAGCCTGACCGGAGGCGGCTGATCCTGTGCGGGGCGTTGACGGCTCCCCGGCAGGGGCCCATCATCGGTCATCGATCGGATGTCAGCGATGACATATGTCAACGATGACATCACCGGCGTGCAGAGAGTGGGTTCACATGCGTCGAAGAGTCGGGGCGCTGCTCGTCGCCCTGATCGCGAGCCTGGCCGCGTTACTGCCGGGCACCCCCGCGGTCGCCGGGACCGTGGGGGACTACGCGGAGTTCCCGTATCCGGCCACCACCTACAGCGAGCCGTTGCGCGGCCAGTTCCACTTCAGCTCGCAGTCCGGCTGGATGAACGACCCCAACGGCCTGGTGTTCGCCAACGGGCTCTACCACTTCTTCTACCAGCACAATCCGCACGGCCTGGACTGGGACACCATGCACTGGGGCCACGCCACCAGCCCCGACCTGGTGCACTGGACCCAGAAGCCGATCGCGCTCGAACCCGGCGTCCACCCCGGCACGCTCTTCTCGGGCGGCGGCGTCGTGGACAAGGACAACACCTCCGGGCTGAAGACGGGTTCCCTGGACCCGATCGTGGTGTTCTCCAACACCGACGGCGTGAGCGTCTTCTACAGCAACGACAACGGCCGGACGTTCCAGGCGTACGACAAGGGCCGCAAGCAGATCGAGATCCCCGTCGAGAGCCGTGACCCCAAAGTGTTCTGGGACGCGGCACGCCACCGCTGGGCCATGGTCGTCTGGTCCAACCAGGGCGGCAACGGCGTGGACGTCTACACCTCCCCGAACCTCCTCGACTGGACCTTCGCCAGCCGCTTCAGGGCACCGTGGCTCTTCGAGTGCCCCGACATGTACCCCCTCGCCCTGGACGGCCAAGCCGGGCAGCAGCGGTGGGTCCTGACCTCCGCGTCCAGCCAGTACGTCGTCGGCTCCTTCGACGGCACGACCTTCCGCACCGACTGGACCGGCCCGCAGCAGATGGACCTGGGCACCACCTTCGCCGGGGGTACCTTCTACGCCGCCCAGACGTTCGCGGACACGCCCGACGGCCGTACCGTGCAGATGGCCTGGCAGGGCGGCAACCGCGGCAGCACCTGGACGGGCAACTCCACCTTCCCCGTCTCCCTCGGCCTGGTCAGCACCCCGGACGGGCCGCGGATCACCCGGACCCCGGTCGCCGAACTCGCCTCGCTGGGCTCGGAGACCCGGAGCTGGAAGAGCCAGACGGTCGACGCGGCCAAGGGCGGCAACCTCTTCGGGGACATCAAGGCCGACACGTACGAGATCACCGCCCAGTTCGACGTGAAGGGCGCGACCGCGACGGAGTTCGGCTTCGACCTGCACGCCCGCTCCGACGGCACCGCCGACCGCAGTGTCGTCTACGACACCAGGGCGCAGACCCTGCGCGGCAAGCCCCTCAAGCCGCGCAACGGCAAGGTCACGATGCGCCTGCTGGTGGACCGCGGGCAGTTGGAGACCTTCGCCGACGGCGGCCTCTACTCCCTGTCCGACAACGTCGACTTCGACTCCGCCGCCGACAGCCAGGGCATCCGGCTCTTCGCCGTGGGCGGCAAGGTGAAGCTGGACTCCGCGACCTTCACCCGGCTCAACACCAGCTGGGGCACGGCCCAGTCCACCCTCGAGAGCAACCTCAAGGGCCCGTGGCACGCCGCGGGCGGGGCATGGACCGACGTCAGCGGCGGCAAGCGCGCCTCGGCCGGCGGGGACGGGTTCTACCTGAGCGGGAGCAGCGGCGGTGACGCCGTCTACCAGGGCGACCTCACCCTGGACACCGCGCGGGCGGCGGGCCTGACGTTCCGCGCGAACGCCCAGGGCGCGGGCTACACGGCGAACATCGACACCAGCGGCGTCCTGAAGCTGTGGCGGCCCGGCCGGGACATCGCGACCTACGCCACCCCGATCACCAAGGGCCGCGCCTACCACCTGAAGGTGCAGACGGCCGGCCCGCGCATCCGGGTCTGGCTGGACAACGGCACCGACCCCGTCATCGACGCCACCGACACGACCTACACCTCCGGCGTGTTCGGGGTGAACGTCTTCAGCGGCACGGCGACGGTGCAGAACCTCGACACCGGTACGGCCGGCTTCTCGGCCTTCCCCGCCGGCAGGTGGTCCCCGCGGGGCGGCACCTGGACGGTCACACCGTCCGGGCTGAGGGGCAGTTCGCCGCAGGACGGCTTCTACCTCAGCGACCGCACGGGCGGTGACTTCACCTACGAGGGGGACCTGTCCGTCACCAACGGCACGGCGGCCGGCCTGACCTTCCGGGCCCGCGACGACGGCGCGGGCTACACGGCGAACATCGACACCAGCGGTGTCGTCAAGCTGTGGCGGCCGGGCCGGGACATCGCGACCCATGCCACGCAGATCGTCGAGGGCCGCACCTACCACCTGAAGGTGCGCACGGACGGCTCCCGCATCCGGGTCTGGCTCGGCGGCGCCGCCGATCCCGTCATCGACGCCACCGACGACGCCTACGCCACCGGTCTGTTCGGGGTGAACGGCTTCGCGGCGAACACGCGGGTGCAGAACCTGAGCATCGGCTGACCCACCGGGACCGCTCCGGAGCAGGCCGCGGCGGCCGGCTCCGGAGCGGTCCTGCGACCGTACCCATTTCCAACGTTGAACACGTTCCGGTTCGCCGTGAGGGCATCCCGCACACCCCCAACCTGCCGCTTGTCAGGGCCACTTCATACCCCTCACCCCGGCCCCGTGATCCCCTTCCGCTCAGTGCCCGCAAGGGCACACAGGGCTGCATGCCGCGTTTCCACCTGACCCGACGGCCCGCTGACGAGGTTCGACGCGAGGTCTGGACACGGCGTCAGGGCCCTGCTTTCATGCTCTCCGCGCCGAGAATTTCCAACGTTGTACAACCGCGTTCCCGGCGCGCAGCGCTCTTGGTTCCAGGCACCGCGCACTCCTGACCCGCAACTTTCCCGTCAAGGCGTCGACGACTCCCACGGAAGGTGCACCATGAGTCCTGGCCGACGACGTACCAACGGCTTTGCTCGGTTGATCGCCCTGGTGGCGCTCCTCCTCGGAGCGGCCCTGCTGACGCCGGTCACGGCGTCCGCCCGGCCCCCCGCCACGACCGACGTCCCCACCGACGTCACCGCCGCCTCCGCCGACGCGGGCCTGCGCGGCGACTACTACCGGATGTCCAGCGGCACGGCCCTGGACTTCGCCCGGTACACCGGCACCCGGATCGACAGCTCACTCCACGTGGACGACCTGCTGCCCACCCTGCGCGCCTACGCCGGGACCACGGACAACGTCGCCGTGCGCTGGACGGGCCGCCTGGAAGTGCCCGCCGACGGCACCTACACGTTCTACATCAAGGGCGACAACGGCTTCCGCATGTCCCTGGACGGTGCGAGCGTGATCGACCACTGGACCACCGACTGGGACGTCCAGACGACCTCGCAGCCGATCACCCTGACCGCCGGACTGCACGAGCTCGCCTACGACTACAACCAGGGGAACGGCGGCGCCTACCTGCACACCGAGTGGTCGGGGCCGGGCTTCGACCGCCGCCCGGTACCGGACTCGGCGCTGCACCTGCCGGCCGGTTTCACCCCGGCGGACGCCGAGGCGTCGGTCGCCACCACCGGCCGCACCGCCACCGTCGAGCTGGACTCCCCCGTGACCGCCCTCCCCGAAGACGCGGCCTCGCACCTGGCGCTGCTGTCCGGCGGCACCCGCTGGTCCGCCACGGTCTCCCGGGACCCCAGGCACCCCACCCGGCTGGTGCTGAAGCCGGCCGAGTCCGACTCCCCGGTCTCGCTCCACGCCGACGTGCGGATCAGCTACGACGGCAGGGCCGGCATCACCACCGCCGACGGCGAGCTCGGCCCCTTCTCGGTCGTCGCGCGCAACGACTCGACCTGGTACTTCCAGACCAGATGGGCCAAGGACGTCTCCCCGTCCCGCCCGCTGCCCGACTACCCGCGGCCGCAGCTGACCCGCGAGAAGTGGAAGAACCTCAACGGGACCTGGCAGTTCCAGCCGACCGCCCAGGACGCGGCGCTCCCCCAGGGCACACTGAGCGGCAGCATCGTCGTGCCCTACCCGATGGAGTCGGGCCTGTCGGGCGTCGCCCGGCACCACGACTGGTCGCTGTACCAGCGCACCTTCACCGTCCCCGACGACTGGCGGGTCCGCTCCGGCAACCGGCTGAAGCTCAACTTCGGCGCCGTGGACTACGAGGCCTGGGTGTACGTCAACGGCCGCGAGGTGGCCCACCACACCGGCGGCTACCAGGCGTTCGGCGCCGACGTCACCGACGCCCTTTCCGGGCGCGGTCCGCAGACCCTGCTGGTGAAGGTCAAGGACACCACCGACGACCGCTACGCGCTCGGCAAGCAGTCCCGCACACCCGGGGGCATCTGGTACACGCCGAGTTCGGGCATCTGGCAGACCGTCTGGATGGAGCCGGTCCCCGAGGCGTCGGTCGACTCCCTGGTGCTGACCCCCGACGTCGCGGACTCCTCGCTCGCCGTCACCGTACGGCCGGGCGCGGGCACCTCGCCGGGCGCGAAGGTCACCGCCACCGCGTACACCCGTGACGGGCGCAAGGCCGGCTCGGTCACCGGCGCCGCCGGCACCGCCCTGCGGCTGCCCGTCCCCCGCGCCCACCTGTGGAGCCCGGACGACCCGTACCTCTACGACCTCGAGGTCACCCTCACCGACGGCCGCGGCAAGGACCGCGTCGGCTCCTACTTCGGGATGCGGTCGATCGAGGTGTCCCCGGCCGGCGGCACCAACCGGATCAAGCTCAACGGCAAGCCGGTGTTCGTGCTCGCCACCCTCGACCAGGGCTTCTGGCCCGACGGCCTCCACACCGCGCCGACCGACGAGGCCCTCAAGTACGACCTCGTCCAGCACAAGAAGCTCGGCTTCAACGCGGTCCGCAAGCACATCAAGGTCGAGCCCGCCCGCTGGTACTACTGGGCGGACAGGCTGGGCCTGATGGTGTGGCAGGACATGCCCAGCCGCGGCACCGCGGCCGCCGGCACCCCGGAGACCGAGACCTTCGTCGACCAGGTCCACCAGATCGTCGACCAGCACATCAGCACCCCGTCCGTCCTGGTGTGGACGCTGATGAACGAGGGCTGGGGCGAGTGGAGCAGGCAGGCCACCGGCGAGCTCGCCGACGCCGTCAGGCAGCAGGACCCCTCGCGTCTGGTGGACGCCCACTCCGGCGTCAACTGCTGTGCCTCCAAGGGCGACTCGGGCCGCGGTGACCTGATCGACTTCCACGACTACCACGGGCCCGCCAGTCCCGCCCCGGACGACACCCGCGCCGCCGTCGACGGCGAGCACGGCGGCTACTCCTACCTCGTCCCCGGTCACATCCTCGGCACCGCGGGCGGCCAGGACTACGGCGACGCCGCCCACAGCAAGGAGGAGCTGACCGCGGCCTACGTGGAGAACACGCGCAAGCTGCTCCGCCCGGCGGCCTGCGGCCTGTCCGGCTCGGTCTACACGCAGATCACCGACGTCGAGGGCGAGCTCAACGGCCTGCTCACCTACGACCGCGACGTGGTCAAGGTGCTCCCGGAGCAGGTACGGGAGGTCAACCGCCAGGTCATCGCGGCCGGCGCCGCCGCCGGCGGGGCCGACGTGCCGCCCGGCACGCCAGGACCGAACGGCGTCGGATGGTGGCCGCTGCACGAGGGCTCCGGAACCGTCGTCAAGGACGTCGCCGGGGACCACGACGGCACGCTGAGCGACGGTACGAGCTGGACGACCGGTCCGAACGGCGCCGCCCTGCAGTTCGACGGCCGCACCGGCTCCGTCGACACCGGAGCCGCCGTCCTGGACACCGACGGCCACGACTACTCGGTGGCCGCCTGGGTCCGGCTGGACGACAAGGGCCACTTCAGCACCGCGGTGTCCGTCGACGGCGACACCAACAGCGCCTTCTACCTGCAGTACTCGCAGGCCGACAAGCGGTTCGCGTTCAGCTTCGCCGGCAGCCGGGCCCTCGCGGGCACCATCGGCGAGCCGGAGGCGGGGCGCTGGTACCACCTGGTGGGCAGCTACAGCCACCGCGACGGCCGGCTGCGCGTCTACGTGGACGGCGACGAGTCCGGTTCCGTCCGCGGCTGCAACGCCGAGGGGCCCTCGGGCCACCTGGTGATCGGCCGCGGCAAGTACGGCGGCAACCGCGTCGACTACTGGGGCGGCGCGATCTCCGACGTGCACGCCTACGACCGCGCGCTGAGCGCCGCCGAGGTGGCGTCGCTGGCCGCGGGCGAACCCGCCGTCCCGGCGAAGCGCTGACAGAGCACCGACCATGAGCGGCCCGCCCCGTCACGGGGCGGGGCGGGCCGCCTCCGGGGCCGTCCCCCCGGGGCGACGGCAGGAACCACCGCACCAACCCCGATCAGGTCGCACGCCGCTCTCCGAGGAGTTGAACGTCCATGAGCACCTCCCGTTCCACCCGCTTCCTTGCCGTCGCGTGCCTCACCGCCGCGGCCGCCCTGACCGCCACCTCCTGCGCCAAGGAGGAGGGCTCCGGCAGCGCCTCCCCCTCCTCCTCCGAGGGCGCCCAGGTCGTGCAGTCCCCGACCGCGGCGGCCGACGCCTCCGGCAGCGGCTGCACCCTGCAGACCTACGGGGCGAGCAAGCTGGACCTCAAGGACGCCGTCGTCGGCTTCTCGCAGTCGGAGAAGGAGGCGAACCCCTTCCGCATCGCGGAGACCCAGTCCATCAAGGACGAGGCGGCGAAGCTCGGCGTCAAGAAGCTGCTCACCACCAACGCGCAGTCGCAGCTGCCCAAGCAGATCAGCGACATCCAGGACATGCTCGCCCAGGGCGCCCAGCTGCTGATCGTCGCCCCGCTCAACTCCGGCGGCCTGGAGCCCGCGTTGCGCGCGGCGGCGGCCAAGCACGTGCCCGTCATCACCATCGACCGCAAGATCAACGCCACCGCCTGCAAGGACTACGTGGCCTTCCTCGGCTCGGACTTCGTCGAGCAGGGCAAGCGCGCCGCCGACCAGATGATCAAGGTGACCGGCGGCAAGGGCAAGGTCGCGATCCTGCTCGGGGCCTCCGGCAACAACGTCACCACCGACCGCACCAAGGGCTTCGTCGACCAGATCAAGGCCCAGGCCCCCGGCCTGGAGATCGTCGCCCAGCAGACCGGCGAGTTCGCCCGCGACAAGGGCCAGCAGGTGATGGAGCAGCTGATCCAGGCGAACCCCGGGATCACCGCGGTCTACGCGGAGAACGACGAGATGGGCCTCGGAGCGGTCACCGCGCTCAAGGCGGCCGGGAAGAAGCCCGGCGAGGACGTCAAGATCGTGTCGATCGACGGCACGCGCAACGCCGTGCAGGCCCTGGCGAACGGCCAGTACAACGGCGTCATCGAGTCCAACCCGCGCTTCGGGCCGCTCGCCTTCGCCACCGCGCAGAAGTTCTTCGCCGGCGAGGCCATCCCCGAGGACGTGATCATCTCCGACCGCGAGTACGACGCGTCCAACGCCAAGAACTCGCTGTCCGGGGCCTACTGAGCCCCCGCGCCTGCCGCCCGGTCCTCCTCCCCGGCCGGGCGGCAGGCCCGCGCCTCCCCGGCCCCCCGCCTCCCCGGCTCCCCGACACCGCGACCCCACGGAAGGCCCGCCATGGCACCCCCCGACGCGGCACCCGCCGCACCGCCGCCCGGTCCGGACGAAGGCCCCACCGCGCCCGCGGTGCTGGAGGCCGTCGGCATCGGCAAGCGCTTCCCCGGTGTGGTGGCGCTCGACGACGTCTCCCTCACCCTGCGCCGGGGCGAGATCCACGCCCTCGTCGGTGAGAACGGCGCCGGCAAGTCCACCCTCATCAAGGTCCTCACCGGCGTGCACCGGCCGGACACCGGCGAGGTACGGCTCGACGGCCGCCCGGTCGCTTTCGCGCGGCCGTCCGACGCACAGCACGCCGGGGTCACCACGATCTACCAGGAGGTCAACCTCGTCCCGCTGATGAGCGTGGCGCGGAACATCTTCCTGGGCCGCGAGCCCAGGAACCGCCTCGGCCTGATCGACTTCCCGCGGATGCACCGGGAGGCGGCGGCGCTGCTCGCGGGCTTCGGCGTCACCGCCGACGTCCGCCACCCGCTGGGCAGCCTCGGCGTGGGCACCCGGCAGATGGTGGCGCTGGCCCGCGCGGTGTCGGTACGGGCCGGGGTCGTGGTGATGGACGAGCCGACCTCCGCGCTGGAGCCGCGCGAGGTCGAGACGCTCTTCCGGGTCATCGGCGACCTCCACGACCGGGGCATCTCCGTCCTGTACGTCAGCCACCGCCTCGAGGAGCTGTACCGGATCTGCGACCGGGTCACGGTGCTCCGCGACGGGCGGCTGGTGCACACCGGCGACCTCGCGGACCTGGACCGGATGCAACTGGTCGCCATGATGCTCGGCCGCGAGGTCTCCGAGGTGCGCAGGCACGGGCGGACCGGTTTCGGCGAGGACCACCACCCCGACCGCGAGGCGGTGCTCACCGCCTCCGGGCTGACCCGGCGCCATGTCCTGGACGACGTCTCCCTGGAGCTGCGCCCGGGCGAGGTGCTGGGCCTGGCGGGTCTGCTCGGCTCCGGGCGCAGTGAGACCGCCAAGGCGCTGGCCGGGGCGCTGCCGCTGGACTCGGGGTCGGTGACGGTCGCCGGGCGGCGGCTGGGCCGCCCCTCCCCCGCCGCCGCGATCCGCGCCGGCGTCAGCCTGCTGCCCGAGGACCGCAAGGCGGAGGGCATCGTCGCGGGCCTGTCGGTGCGGGAGAACATCGTGCTGGCCGCGATGCCGCGGCTGTCCCGGGCGGGCGTCGTCTCGCGCGCCCGGCAGGACCGCGTCGTCCAAGTCTTCATGAAACGCCTGCGGATCAAGGCCTCGGGACCCGAGCAGAAGGTGGGCGAGCTCTCCGGCGGCAACCAGCAGAAGGTGCTGCTGGCCCGCTGGCTCTGCCTGGAGCCGAAGGTGCTCCTCCTCGACGAGCCGACACGCGGCATCGACGTGGGGGCCAAGGCCGAGGTGCAGGCGCTGGTGGACGAACTGGCCCAGGAGGGACTGGCGGTGCTGCTCATCTCCTCCGACATCGAGGAACTCGTGGAGGGCGCGGACCGATTGGTGGTGCTGCGCGGCGGCGCGGTGGCCGGGGAGCTGACCGGCGAACGGGTCGGCGAGGGGGAGCTGCTGGAGGTCCTCGCGGCGCACGCGCCCGCGGCCGGCAGCGGCCCGGACGACGAGGAGGTCCGGCACGATGGCTGAGCTCTCCCCCGCCGTGCGGCGGGGTGCGGTCAGGCTCCCCACCCCCGCCTGGTTCCAGGCGTACGGGGTGTACGCGGCGGTGGCCGTACTGGTCCTGTTCAACGCCGTCTTCACCGACCACTTCCTGACCGGGGCCAACCTGCGGACCCAACTCGTCCAGGTGGCCCCGGTGGTGATCGTGGCACTCGGCATGGCGCTGGTGATCGGTACCGAGGGGGTGGACCTGTCGGTGGGGTCCGTCATGGCCCTCGCCGCGGCCCTGCTCCCGCTGTACCTGGGCTACGGACTGCTGTCCGCGCTGCTCATGGCACTCGCCGCCGGGGCGGTGGTGGGCGCGGTCAACGGCACGCTGGTGGCGGTGGTGGGGCTGCAGCCCATCGTGGCCACCCTCGCGCTCTTCGTGGGCGGCCGGGGGCTGGCGCTGGTCCTGGCCGACGGGCAGCTCAAGCAGATCGCCAACCCGGGCCTGCTGGGCCTGGGCACCGACGACGTCCTGGGCGTCCCCGTGGTCGTGCTGATCGCCGGTGTGCTCGCCCTGCTCGTCGCCGGGGTCGTGCACCGCACCACCTTCGGGCGCCGGTTGGTCGCGATCGGCGGCAACCGCGCCGCCGCCGGGCTGGCCGGACTGCCGGTGAAGCGGGTGCTGATCGGCGTGTACGTAGTATGCGGGGTGCTCGCCGCCCTGGCCGGGGTGCTGGCCACGGCCCGTCTGACGGCCAGTGACCCGTCCACCCTCGGCACCCTGATGGAGCTGTCCGCGATCACCGCGGTGGTGGTGGGCGGCACCCCGCTCACCGGCGGGTCCGTGCGCGTCCTCGGCACGGTCTGCGGGGCACTGCTGATGCAGCTGCTGCGGGCCACCCTGGTCAAGCACGATCTGCCCGACTCCACCGCGCAGATGGCCCAGGCCGTCATCATCCTCGTCGCCGTCTACGTCGCCCGGGAGCGTCGATCCCGATGAAGTCACTCACCACGCCCCGCTCCGCCGGGGCCGCACCGGAGCCGCCCGCGGTGGCGGCGGCCCGCGCCGGGGACCGGCGGCGGCTTGCCGTACTGGTGCAGCGGCAGGGCGTACTCGCCGTCCTGCTGCTGCTGGTGCTGGTCTCCTCCTTCGTCTTCCCGTCCTTCGGAACCCTCGACAACGCGCGGAACGTCACCGTCCAGGCCTCGTTCCTGGCGATCGTGGCGCTCGGCATGACGCTCGTGGTCATCACCGGCGGCATCGACCTGTCGGTCGGCTCGGTCTTCGCGCTCGGCGGCGTCCTCGCCGCGTGGGCGTCGCAGTACGGGATGCTGCCGGCGCTGCTGCTGCCGCTCGCGGTGTGCGGTCTGCTCGGCACCGTGCACGGCCTGCTCATCGCGCGGGCGGGGATGGCCCCGTTCATCGTCACGCTGGCGGGCCTGCTGGCGGCCCGGGGACTGCTGCTGGCCCTGACCGACGAGGGCGCCGACACCTATCTGGTGCCGCACGGTTCGGCCTTCGCGGAGCTCGGGCAGGGCACCGTGGCCGGGTTCGGCCACCCGGTCCTGATCGCGCTGGTGCTGTTCGCCGCCGGCGGACTGGTGCTCCAGCGGACGTCGTTCGGGCAGTCCCTGTTCGCGGTGGGCGGCAGCCCGGACGCGGCCACGCTGATGGGGCTGCCGGTGGCCAGGACCCGGGTGCTGGTCTACACGATCAGCGGGCTGCTCGCGGGCTTCGCGGGGGCACTGAACGCCGCCCGGCTGTCCTCCGGCGTGACCATCATCGGCGTCGGCATGGAGCTGGACGCCATCGCCGCGGTCGTCATCGGCGGCACGCTGCTGGTCGGCGGTGCGGGTTCGGTCAGCGGCACCCTGTGGGGCGTCCTGGTGCTGGCGGTGATCCAGAACCTCATCAACCAGATCGGCTCCCTCAATTCCTCGTACCAATCGGTGGTCAGCGGCGGCTTCCTTATCGTGGTGGTCGTGGCCCAGCGGTATCTCGCGCGGGGTCCGCGCACCACATGACCGTGCCGGTGCCGGTGGACCGCGCGCGGCCCTCCGGCACCGGCCCAACCCGGAGGGAGCGCCGTGGGCGTCAGCCTCAAGGACGTCGCGCAGCGCGCGGGAGTGTCCATCAAGACCGTCTCGAACGTCGTGAACGGCTACCAGCACGTCACACCCGCGATGCGGGCGCGGGTCCAGCAGGCGATCGACGAACTGGGCTACCGGCCCAACCTCACCGCCCGGCACCTGCGCAAGGGCCGCACCGGCATCATCGCGCTGGCGCTGCCGGAGCTCGGCAACCCGTACTTCGCCGAGCTGGCCGGCGCCGTCATCGACGCCGCCGCGCGCCACGACTACACCGTGCTGCTCGACCACACCGCGGGCGAACGGCGCAAGGAGATCCTGGTGACGCAGGGCTTCCGCACCCATGTGATCGACGGGCTGATCCTCTCGCCGATCGAGCTGGAGACGCCGGACCTGCTCGCCCGCACCGACAGCTCACCGCTGGTGCTCCTCGGGGAGCGCGAGTACGACGCCCCTTACGACCACATCGTGATCGACAACGTGGCCGCGGCGCGCAGCGCGGTACGGCATCTGGCGGGGACGGGACGGCGGCGGATCGCCTTCATCGGCGCCCGCAGCGAGATCGCCCGGCAGCCCGCGCACCTGAGACTGCGCGGCTGGCGCGAGGAACTGGCCGCCTGCGGGCTGCCGCACGGCGACGACCTGGTCGCCACGGCCTCCGGGTACGGGCGGGCCGACGGCGCCCAGGCGATGGCCGACCTGCTGGACCGCGGGGCCCGGCCGGACGCGGTGTTCGCCTACAACGACCTCCAGGCCATCGGCGCCCTGCGGGTGCTCACCACCCGGGGGCTGCGGGTGCCGGAGGACGTGGCGCTCGTGGGCTTCGACGACATCGAGGAGGGGCGCTACGGCACGATCACCCTGACCACGGTCTCCCCCGACAAAAAGGCGATCGCCCGCCAGGCCGTCGACTGCCTCGTGCAGCGGCTGACCGGGGCGCCGGACGCCCCGCCGCGCCGCGTGCGGCCCGGCTTCGACCTGGTCGTCCGCGAGTCCACCCTGGGCCGCGGTCACTGACCCGGCCGGCCGCCGGGCGCGGGCCGGTTCGGCGCCGTACTGCCGCGCGTCGAGGCGGAGTTCCGGCGGGGGCCGTACGAACGGCCCTCGCCGGTCGGCCCACGCGACGAGGCCGCCGCGGCGCGCGCACCGGCAGGTGAGCGCGGCTGCCGGCGGCCGGGCTAGGCCGTGTCGTCACATGAGCTCCCCCAGCTACCGCTGGGAGGTGCCCCCACCGCCCGAAGGGCGGGCCCCGCGGTTCCCCCAGCTTGCGCTGGGAGGTGCCCTCAGTGCGGTGCATCGCAAGGCGGAGAGTCGTCCTCGTAGTGGGCTACTCGGACGATTCGACAACGCAGCGTGGGGGCACCTCCCAGCGAAGCTGGGGGAGTGCCGCGGGGTGGGGGCACCCCCGGCCGAAGGCTGGGGAAGGGCGTTGACGACACGACCTAGAGCGTGCCGCCCATCCGGCTGGCCAGTTGGTCGAGGGTGATGCCGTACGGCACGAGGAAGGCCGCGATCCTCCGGTCCTCGACCGGGTCGGGCAGGACCCGCTCGGCCTCGTCGGCGACCTCCGCGAGGCCCGCCTTGCGCAGCATCACCACGAAATGGTCCCTGGTGTACTCCACCGTCACCACCAAGTTCCGGTCAGGGGCCGCCGAGGTCGACGCGCACCGTGGGCGAGGACGGCGACGGCGGCGGGGGAGCCTCCGCGGCGGGAGGCACGACGCGGTCGCCGGCGGCTGAGCCCGTCATCCCTGGCCGTCCCTTCGCGGGTCACCGAGTGCCGGCCGGTGAGTGATCGCCGGCCCACCGCCCCCATGCGAACAATCTACGACGGCCCGTATCGGGGCGCCCTTCCCAGCCTCGGACCTTTCTTTACCTACCGTTCGTTCCAGATTGTGCTAGCCTCCGATGGCAGGCCGGGAAGTACGGCCCGCCAGAACCCCGACATCGCACGGAACGGGAGCACCCCGCGGCCGGCCGCAGGCCGCCCGCGGGCACCCGGAGGGAGCAGACATGTCCAGCCGTCTGGAATCCAAGGTCGTCATCGTCACCGGAGGGACGTCGGGCATGGGCGCGGCCTTCGCCAGGCGCGCCGCGTCCGAGGGCGCGACCGTCGTCATCGGCGCACGCGACAAGGCGCGCGGCGAGGCGGCCGTGGCCGGGATCGCGGCCGCGGGCGGCCGCGCGTCCTTCCTGCCGACGGACGTCACCACGGAGGACGACGTGTCCCGCCTGGTCGACTACGCGGTGACCGAATTCGGCGGCCTGCACGGGGCGTTCAACAACGCCGGCGGCGGCGACAACCAGCGCACCTTCGGCACGACCGACGCCGCCTTCTGGGACCACATGATCGCCACCAACCTGACCAGCGTCTTCTACAGCCTGAAGCACGAACTCCCGGCGATCACCGCCTCGGGCGGCGGGTCGATCGTGAACAACGCCTCGACGGCGGCCGTGGTGGGCGACGCGGGCATGCCGGCCTATGTGGCGGCCAAGCACGGCGTGGTGGGCCTGACCCGTTCCGCGGCACTCGACTCCGCGAAGGCGGGCGTACGCGTCAACGCGCTGGTGACCGGTCTGATCGACACCCCGCTGTGGCGCTCCGCCATCCAGGCGTACCCCGAGATCGAGGACCGGTTCCTGGGGCAGATCCCCACCGGGCGGCCGGGCGCGGAGGAGGACGTGGCCGCCTTCGCCGCCTTCCTGCTGAGCGACGAGAGCAGGTTCGTCAACGGTGCCGCGCTCGCCATCGACGGCGGCTTCACCGCGCGATGAGGACGGAGGCCGGCCGGGAGGCGCGGATCGGCCGCCGGCGAGTCAGCCGAGAGCGTCCAGGGCGGCGTCGACGACGGCCGTCAGCGCCTCCCGGTCGGGGTTGATGGCCCCCATGACCCGCAGGCCGTGCATCGTGACGACGAGGTACCGCGCGAGGTCCCGCGCGTCGCGCTTGCCGGACACCTGGCCGTCCGCCTGCGCCTGTGCGACGACCTGCGCCAGCGCGTCCTCCAGAAGGGCGGTCGTCGACTCCACGTGCGTGGCGACCCGCGGATCGTGGGCGACGCGCTCCATGGCCGCACCGACGATCAGGCAGGCCCGCCGGCTGCCGTCGCGCGCGATCTCGTCGACCGCGGCGACCAGCACCTCACGGAGCAGTTCGCGACCGGGGGCGCCGGAGCGCAGGACCTCGACCAGGGGCAGCGCGTACTGCTCCCGGTAGCGGTCCATGGCCGCCAGGTACAGCCCCTCCTTGCTGCCGAAGGCCGCGTACAGCGAGCCGCGGCCGACGCCGGTGGCGTCCACCAGGTCCTGGACCGACGTGCCCTCGTAGCCCTTGGTGCGGAAGGCGTTCATCGCTGCCTCCACGGCCGTGTCGGTGTCGAACTCCCTCACGCGTGCCATGGGCGGAGTGTACGCCTATCCGGAACGAACAGTCCAGTTTACTCCTCCACCCCCTCCCCCCAGCCCCCCTTCCCCGAGGAGCACGACCATGTCCGACGACACCCCCGCACCCGACCCGCGGCGCTGCTGGACCCCGGCTCCTCCTACGCCTCCGTGGCACTCGCCGAGATCGTCGTCGGCGCCGGCATCGGCACGGCGTTCATGCCCGCCTTCAGCCTGGGCGCCCACGGCGTCGAGGCGCGTGACGCGGGCGTGGCCTCGGCGATGACCAGCACCGCGCAGCAGGTGGGCGGCTCCATCGGGACCGCGCTGCTCAACACCGTCGCCGCCGGCGCCACCGCCGGGTACCTGGCCTCCCACCGCGGCTCCGCCGGACCTGACCGGCCGCTCCCTGGTGCACGGCTTCTCGGTCGCCTACTGGTGGGGCGCCGGGATCCTGGCCCTGGCCGCGCTGATCGCGTACGTCGCCGTCGACGCGGACGGGACGGCGCGGGGGCGGATCATCCGGCGCCGGATCGTCCGGCGAGGGAACACACAGGATCCGGAACTCCAGCACAGGGAGTGACCAGGCCGCCGCGACATCTCCGGGAAGCCCGGCGACCGCGGACACGAAACGTACATATGGGTAATTCTTTTATGGGGCGGACGCACCACGCCGACGGGCCGCCGCCCGGCCGCCGGAGGAGGGTGAGGGCATGGACGCTGCGGGCCCCCCGGCCGCCACCGGCTTCGGGGCGGTGTCGCTCGACACCGTCCTGGCCGGGGCGCTGCGGGACAGCGAGGCGTCCGTGGGCGCGGTCTACCTGCTCCCGCCCGGGGAGCCGGTCCTGCGGCTGGCGGTGCTGAGCGGCGTCTCCCGGCAGACCGCCGTGCCGTGGACGCGGGTGGCGCTGACCGACCACACCCCGGTGGCCGACGCCGTACGCGAGCGCCGCCTGGTGTGGGTCGGCGGCCAGGAGGAGATGGCGCGCACCTACCCCCGTCTCGCGCTGATGCTGCCCTACCCTTTCGCGCTGGCCGCCGCGCCGGTCACGGACGGCACCAGCACGCCGGGCGGGCTGGTCCTGCAGTGGCCCGGTACGCACCCGCCGCACCCGAGCCCGCGGGAGCGGGCCGCGATCGACACCGCCTGCCGCGACCTGCTGGCGCTGCTGCGGAGCGCCGAGGAACAGGGCCGGCCGCTCGCCGCGCCCCGGGAACCGCGGATACTGCCGCCGCCGCGCCCGCGCGCGGCATGGCCGGCCGAGGCGCAGTCGGCGGTGGACTTCGCCGAACGCCTCCCCGGGGGCTGCTGCACCCTGGACCTGGACGGCCGGATCCTCTTCGCCACCACCGAGGCCGGCCGCCTCCTGGGCGCGGACGTCACCGAACTCCTCGGCGCCTGCCTGTGGAAGGTCCTGCCGTGGCTGGACGAGCCCGTCGTCGAGGACCACTACCGGGCCGCGACGATCAGCGGGCAGCCGGCCTCCTTCACCGCCTCGCCGCCCGCGGGCCCTTGCCTGTCCTTCCACCTCTACCCCGGCTCCTCCGGTGTCAGCGTCCGCATCGTCCCCGCCGCCCTCCCCACCGACCCCGCACGGGTGCTGCGCCCCGCGCCGCCCGCCGAACCCGGCCGGGCGGCCGTCCTCTACCACCTGATGCACCTCGCGGCCACGCTCACCGAGGCGATCGGCGTGCGCGACGTCGCCGACCAGGCCGCCGACCAACTGCTGCCCGCCTTCGGTGCCCAGGCCCTGGCGCTCATGACGGCGGAGGACGGCCGGCTGCGGATCATCGGCCACCGCGGCTACCCCTCCGAGCTCATGGAACGCTTCGACGCGGCCCCGCTGACCTCGGACACCCCCGCCGTCCGGGCCATGACCACCGGCGTCCCCGGCTTCTTCCCGACCTTCGCCGAGCTCCGGCGGGCCTACCCGCCCGCCGTCCACCAGGACGGCATGGGTTCCTGGGCCTTCCTACCGCTGATCACCTCGGGCCGTCCCGTCGGCTCGCTGGTGCTCGCCTACGAGCGGCCCCGCCCCTTCACCGACGAGGAGCGCACCGTCCTCACCTCCGCCGCCGGGCTGATCGCCCAGGCCCTGGACCGGGCGCGCCTGTACGACGCCAAGCACCGCCTCGCACAACGACTGCAGGAGGGCCTGCTCCCCCGGACCCTCCCGTGTGTGCCCGGCCTGGACGTCGCGGCCCGCTACCTGCCGGCCGGCCGCGGCATGGGCATCGGCGGCGACTTCTACGACCTCATCCGGCTCGGCACGCACCTCGCGGGCGCGGCCATCGGCGACGTGCAGGGGCACAACGTCAGCGCCGCGGCACTGATGGGGCAGGTCCGCACGGCCGTCCACGCCACCGCGGGCGCTCCGCCCGACGAGGTCCTGGCCCGCACCAACCGCCTGCTCACCGACCTGGACCCGGGTCTGTTCACCAGCTGCCTGTACGTCCAGCTGGACCTGGCGCACCACCGGGCCCGGCTGGCCACCGCGGGCCACCTGCCGCCGCTGCTGCGCCACCCCGACGGGCACGTCGAGGTCCTCGACCTGGCGCCGGGGCTGCTCCTGGGCATCGACCCCCACGCCACCTACCCGCCGACCGAGATCCCCCTGCCGCCCGGCGCGCTGCTCGCCCTGTACACCGACGGTCTGGTCGAGACTCCGGGCGCCGACATCGAGGACGGCATCGCCGCGCTCGCCGGCCGTCTCGCACGCGCCGGGACCGGGACCGTCGACGAGGTCGCCGACGCGCTCGTGCACCACGCGGAGCAGTCACCGGCGCGCAGCGACGACATCGCGCTGCTGCTCATCCAGGCGCGGCGCGAAGGCGGTTGACGCCGCCTGGGCCGTCACCGGGCAGCTCGCCCCGGTGACGGCCCAAGCTCCTCGCGGGAGGGGAATCCCGGTCGTCAGCCGACGCGGCGGGCGGTGACGGCGTTGGCCTCGAAGTCGTAGACGTACCGGTTGATCCGCAGGCCGTCGACCGCCCCGACCCAGATGTGGTCGCGGCCCTTGCCGACGGCGATGGTGTAGATGGTCGCGGGCGAACCGCCGTCGCTGTCGATGGAGTTCTTCAACGTCGTGAAGTTGCACGGGCTGGCCTGGGTGCACAGGGGCGCGAGTTCGCCGCCCGACAGGAACCACTCGCCGTTCGAGACGGTGGCGTCGAGGTAGCCGCTCCACTGGTTGGTCGGCGCGACGGCGGGCGGGACCCACACCAGCGTGGAGTAGGTGTCGCCCGGACGCGAGGCCAGGTTCGGGTTGATCTCGATCCTGATGCCGGGCAGGTTGCGGGTGCCGCCGTAGCTCACGTTCTCCGCCGTCTGGAAGACGTGGAACCCCAGCTTCGTCAGGTCCCGCACGCGGTCGTTGTAGAAGTCGACCTCGTTGCCGAAGTCGACCTTCTCGCTGGGGGGAGTCAGTGAGGTGGAGTCGTCCGACACCGCGAGTCCCAGGCTGCCCCTGCCGTACGGCGGCCTGGCCGCGGACCCCGTCACGCCGTACGAGCCGTAGGGGCCGTCCCTGAGGTCGGCGACGGGGGAACCGATGGTGTTGCGGGCGATGACGCCCCAGTGGTCCGAGCGTATGGAGCTTCCGTCCGCGACGGCGGACATCGATCCCGTGAGCGTCGAGGTGACGATCGTGGCCAGCGCGACGGCCACGAGCGTCCTTCCCCGACTCAAGCCAAGACGAGCCTTCACAGCCCATTCCTTCCGGGTAGCCGAAGGGTCCGATCCGCCGCCTGCGCCGAGGCGTTGAGCGGCACACGGCAGCACGGCAGCACGGCACGACACGACGGCGGCCGGGTCGTGGCCCTTCGCGTTTCAGCAGAACCTGGTGAGTGGTCGTGGATCGTGCGGGGATGCGTTCGACGAGCCTCCGCTACGGCAGGAGCCGTACCCGGGGGAGTCGACCTCGACGTCCTGGGCGAGGAGGACGGTGATGCGACGGCGGAAGCCGTCCCGGAGTCCCCTGGTCCCAGTCGAACCCGCATTGCACAAGACGACCGTTACATGCGGTGACTTGGGCCGCATCCTGGGTGGGCCGTTCGTAGCGGAGAGTACGCACCCGATAATCCACTAGGCGCTTGCCTAACGCATTTAGGTATGCGCATAATCTCTTACGGATGAAGGGAGGCCCGCCGTGCCACGCGTAGGACTCACCGCGGAACGCCTGACCCGGGCGGGCGCGGAACTCGCCGACGAGGTCGGCTTCGCCCAGGTGACCGTCTCGGCGCTCGCCGAGCGTTTCGGCGTCAAGGTCGCCAGCCTGTACTCGCACGTCAGGAACTCGCAGGACCTCAAGACCCGGATCGCCCTGCTGGCCCTGGAGGAACTCGCCGACCGTGCCGCCGAGGCGCTGGCCGGCCGCGCGGGCAAGGACGCCCTGGTCGCCTTCGCGAACGTGTACCGCACGTACGCCCGGGAGCACCCCGGCCGCTACGCGGCGGCCCAGCTGAGGCTCGACCCGGAGACGGCGGCCGCCGGCGCGGGGGTCCGGCACGCCCAGATGACGCGGGCCATCCTGCGGGGATACGACATCCCGGAGCCGGACCAGACGCACGCCGTCCGCCTCCTGGGCAGCGTCTTCCACGGCTACGTCAGCCTCGAACTGGCGGGGGGCTTCGACCACACCCCCGTCACGGCGGAGGCGTCGTGGACGTGGGCGCTGGACTCGCTCGACGCCCTGCTGCGCGAGCGGTCCGCGTCCTGAGGGCGCGCGCCCCGGCACCACCCCACCCGACGTACGGGCCCCCGGCCCGCGAACCGCCCACGAACAGGCACCGGACCATGCACACGAACGAGAACCTGATCACCACACCCGTCACCGAGGAATTGCTGCGCGGCGCCCTCGACGTGGAGCGCACCCGCCGCGGGCTGCTCCCCCACCGCCTGCCCGCCGCGGCACGCCGGCAGATCCCCGACGAGCAACTGGCCACCGCCGAGGCGCAGCCGTCCGGCGTGCGTCTGGTCTTCCGCACCCGGGCCACCACCGTCGAACTCGACACGCTGCCCACCAAGCGGGTCTACCGGGGCTTCCCTCCCCCGGCGGACGGCGTGTACGAACTGCTGGCCGACGGCCGTCTCGCCGCCCGGGCCACCGTGGCCGGCGGCAACGTCCGGGAGATCACCGACATGGTCACCCAGGCCTCCGAACTGCACGAGGGTCCTGCCGGCACCGCCCGGTTCTGCGAACTGCCCCCGGGGGACAAGGAGGTCGAGATCTGGCTCCCCCACAACGAGATCACCGAAGTGATCACCCTGCGCACCGACGCCCCAGTCGAGCCGCCGGCGCCGCGGGACCGCAAAGTCTGGCTGCACCACGGCAGTTCCATCAGCCACGGCTCCAACGCCGCGCATCCGAGCGAGATCTGGCCCGCCCTGGCCGCGGCGGCGGGCGGTGTGGAACTGGTCAACATGGGCTTCAGCGGCAGCGCGCTGCTGGACCCGTTCACCGCCCGCGCGATGCGCGACACCCCGGCCGACCTCATCAGCCTCAAGATCGGCATCAACATCGTCAACACCGACGCGATGCGCCTGCGCGCCTTCACCCCGGCGGTCCACGGCTTCCTCGACATCGTGCGCGAGGGGCATCCCACGGCGCCGCTGCTGGTGGTCTCCCCCGTCCTCTGCCCCGTCCAGGAGGACACCCCGGGCCCTCTGGCGCCGGACTTCGACGGCGGCACCCTGCGGTTCAGGGCCACGGGCGACCCGGCGGAACGCGCCGCGGGCCGGCTGACCCTCAACGTCATCCGCGACGAACTGGCCCGGATCGTCGCCCGGCGGGCGGCCGACGACCCGAACCTGCACTACCTGGACGGCCGCAAGCTCTACGGCGCGGCCGACTACGCGGAACTGCCGCTGCCGGACGAGGTCCACCCCGACCCCGCGGGTCACCGGCGCATCGGCGGGAACTTCGCCCGGCTGGTGTTCGCCGGCACCGGTCCCTTCGCCACGGCCGCCCGCTGACCGGCATCCCGCGGGGCGGCGCGGCACGAAGGTCATCGACGTGCCGCATCGCGGTATGCAGTCCATCGATTTGCCTCACCTGATGCCCGGATCCACCATGGCAGCGCTACCCCAGGTCCGCCCCGCGAGAGTCCGCCAGGCTGCACGGCCTGTCGCGCGGAACACGGCGATCACCGGAGAGGTGGAGAAGTGAGCATGGACGCCGTATGGGTCCGTGGCGTGAACGGCCTTCAGATGCACCACGTCACCGACCTCCAGGACGCCGGCAGGTTCCTGGGCAACGCAGCGATGGCCCTGCGGGCCGCCCACGTACGCACCGGCGCCGAGCGCTTCGAGGGCCTGGCCGCCGAGCTCAAGGCCCTGGTGACCCGGGTACGGAAGCTGGAGGACGAGGCCCGCTCCGCGATGCACGAACTGCACGCGACCGACCCGGAGCGCTTCGCCCGCTGCCGCGAGGGCCACGAGCCCTGGCCCGGCGAGATCGAGGCCGGGTTCATCCCCCGCCACACCTGCCGCGACGAGTGCCTCTACCACGACCGCGGTGTACTCGAGGCGATCACCCAGTGCACCTGCGGCCGCCCGCCCTGCCAGGCCTGCCAGATCGGCGGACCGCTCCCCGGCGACTGATCCCCTCCCGGCGGCCGCCGCACGGCGACGGCGCGAAGCCGAAGGAAGGACTCCTCATGCACAAGCCCTCGGAGCCGATCCGGCTCGATCCGACCGGCCACCGGCTCCACGAAGACACCGCACGCCTGCTGGCGGCGGGCCCGGCCACCCGCGTCGAACTGCCCGGAGGCATCACCGCCTGGTCGGTCACCCGCTACGAGGTGCTGCGGCGCCTCACCGCCGACCACCGGGTGTCCCGCGACGCCCGGCAGCACTGGCCCGGACTCGGCGAAGTGCCCCCGGACTGGCCGCTGTCGCCCTTCCTCGCCTCACCGACGGTGCTCAACGCCTACGGCTCCGACCACCGCCGCCTGCGCGCCGTCATGGAGCGCGCGTTCGCCCCCGGACGGACGGCCGCCCTGGGGGCGAGCCTGCGGAACAGGACGGAGACCTATCTGGACGCGCTCGGTACGCCCGGCTCCGGGCGGGTCGTCGACGTCCGCGCCCGGTACGCCCGCGTCGTCGCCTGCGAGACGCTGTGCGACCTGTTCGGTGTACCGGAGGACCGCTGGGAACAGGCCGTGCGGGCGATGCGCGCCCTGCTGGAGCCGCCCTCCGATCCCGGCGCCGCGGCCGCCGCCACGGAGGCGTCCATGGCCTTCTGGGCCGCGCTCCTCGCGGAGAAGGCGGGCGCGCCCGGCGACGACTTGGCGACGATCCTGGTCCGGGCCCCGGACATGACCGACGAGGAGCGGCTCCTGGCCTTGGTCGTCACCGTCGCCGGGGGCGTCCCCTCGGCCACCGACCTGATCACCAACGCCGTCATCGGCCTGCTGCGCCACCCGGAGCAGTTGGAGGACGTCCTCGCCGGCGCCGTGCCGTGGCCGGCGGTCGTCGAGGAGACCCTGCGCGCGGACTCGCCGGTCCAGCACATGCCGCTGCGGTACGCCGTGGAGGACATCGACCTCGGCGAGGGCGTGGTGATCCGCCGCGGCGAGGCGATCGTCCTGGGCTTCGGGGCCGGCGGCCGCGACCCGCGCCGGCACCCGGACGGCGCGGACGCCTACGACGTCCACCGGCGCGACAAGGACCACGTCGCCTTCGGCCACGGCGTGCACCGCTGCATCGGCGAACCCCTCGGACGGCTGGAGGCGGCAGCCGCCCTCCCCGCCCTGTTCGAGCGCTTCCCCGGCCTGCGGCCGGCGGCGCCGCTGGAGGAGCTGGAACCGCTGCCGACCTTCGTCTTCAACGGGAGGACGGAGCTGCCGGTCCGCCTCTGAACCGTGTCGTCACTCTGGCAGGAGGTCTGGAACGCCCACGACCCCCCAAAGATCGGCGACTTCGTCACCGAGGACTTCGTCCTCCTGGGCCAGGTCCAGGACCTGCGGCTGGAGGTCGTCGGGTCCTTCCAGAACGAGGACGGGAGCCGCGTGGCGTCGCGGTGGGTCGCGCACGGGAGGAGCAACGGTCTGCTGGGCACCGAGCCCGACGGGCGTCCGGTCTGCTTCTCCGGTACGGCCGTCTGGGCGGTGCGCGAGGACGGCGGGCTGCGGCACGCCTGGGTGGAACGCTCCGCCTGGGAGCTCACCCGGCAGTTGACGGGCACCGCGGGACGCTGAACCGATCACCCGGCACGCGGGCGCCCGGCCTCGACGGGCGATCGCGGCCGGCCGCCGTCAGGAGTCGAGAGTCCTCAGGGTCTCCTGAACCAGGGGCAGCAGTTCCTCCAGATCCACCGCCGCGAGCTCGTCGAGCGTTCCCGCGCCGCGGGCCAGCAGCACCCCGAGGAAAGCGGCGGTCGCCACTTCGGCCCGCAGTTGCGGACGGTCCAGTCCCTTGCCGGCGAACCGCTCGCGCAGCGGGTCGACCAGGCGGAGGTAGAGCTGGGCGTGGGCAGCCTCCTGCACCGCGGGGTCGTCGTGGGCCTGGACGGCCGACCAGAAGACGGGGCCCGCGCTGCGCCGGTTCCTGCGTTCGAAGAGCGAACGGAGACGGTCGGCTCCGAGCAGGTCGGGCGGGGGCGTGTCACCCATCTCGGCGCGCACCACGGCGATGTACAGGGCGCTCTTGTTGCCGAAGTACCGGGCGATCAGCGCGGGGTCGACGCCCGCGCGCTCCCCGATGTCGCGGATGGTGGTGCGGTCGAAGCCGCGTTCGCTGAAGAGTTCGCCCGCCGCCTGGAGCAGCAGTTCGCGGCTGCGCGCTGAGTCCCGCCTGCGTGACGGCGTGCCGTCGGTCACCGCATCACCTCCTGCGCCACGTCCTCGTCCGGCGTCCGGGGCCCGGCGGCCGCCCCCGGCAGGGGAGTTGCGACCGCGCCACGCCGGCGTCGCGGCGGCAGGACCGCGGTCACGACGATCATGGCCAACCATACCGCGCAGGCCAGCAGGGCGGCCGTTCGGTAACCGTCGCCCGTGGGCAGCGCGTGGCCGGTGGCGGTGTGGGCCTGCAGGACGGTGGCGCTCAGCACGCTCCCGGTGGAGTAGCCGACGTAGCGCAGCACCTGGTTGAAGCTCATCGCGCTGCCCGTCTCGTGCGCGGGTACGGAGCCCACGATCAGCCCGGGCAGCAGGGCGAACATCCAGCCGATGCCGAAGCCGGCCACCGTCATGACGGCGAAGAGCTCCCACAGCTGTCCGCGCGCCAGGGCGAAGGCCAGCACGGCGGCCAGGGAGACCGCGCACCCGACCGGCAGCACCAGGGCGGTGCCGGCCCGCCGGACCAGCAGCGGCACGATCCGGCCGGCGGCGGTGCTGGCGAGGGAGTACGGCAGCAGCACCAGCCCGGTCACGGCCACGGAGGCCCCGAACCCGTAGCCGGCCGCGCGCGGCGTCTGTGCGAACCGGGTGGCCAACGACACCAGAAGGTACATCCCGACACCGGCCACCAGCGCCGTCACATGGGCGGTCAGCACGGTGCGGTCCCTGATCAGCCGCAGGTCGACCAGCGGCTGCGCGGTCCGGGACTCGTGTACGACCCAGGCACCGAGCAGCAGCGCCGAGATGCCGGCCAGGGTGAGCAGCCGCCACGAGGACCAGCCCCAGAGTTCGGCCTCGCCGAGCGCGAGCAGCAGGCCGGCGAGGGCGCCGCCGAGCAGCAGCGCACCGGCGACGTCCAGGCGCGGCGCGGGGCGGCTCGGGGACGGCGGCAGGACCAGGGCGGCGGCCACCAGCGCGGCGGCGCTGACCGCCGCTCCGAACCAGTAGCCGGCGTACAGCCCGAAGGACTGCGCGATCAGCCCCGTGACCGGGTAGCCGAGGCCGACCCCGGCCACGGTGGTGATCGACAGCATGGCCACCGCGGGGCGGGACCTCTCGGGCGGCAGGGCGTCCCGGGCGGTGGCGATCGCCAGCGGGACGAGTCCCAGTCCGATGCCCTGCAGCGCCCGTCCGGTCAACAGGCAGCCGATGCCCAGCGGAAGCGCCGCCAGGACGCAGCCGGTCAGCACCGCCACCAGGGCGCCGAGCATCACCGCGCGGCGGCGTGGCCCGTCGCCCAGCCGGCCCATCACCGGTGTCACCAACGCGCCGACGAGGAGTGTGACGGTCAGCGACCACTGGGCGTCGCCGAGGGACACGTGCTCCTCGGCGGCGACGGTCGGTACCAGGGGGGCGCCGAGACTGCTGACCACGGCGACCAGCAAGCCGAGCGATATCAGGACCGGGACCAGCGCGCGCTGCCGCCCGGACCGCGGCTCTCCCGTTGCGGGGTTCTCCACGACTCTCCTTGATGTCATCAAACGATGTCATCAAGTGTAGTCATCAGCCGATGACAACTCAGCCCCGGTGCGGGCCTACGTGAACCTGCGTGGTCCGCGCCGGGCGGGGGTCCGCGGCGAGGGGTCCCAGCGCAGGCGGACGCCGGTGAGGCGGGCGATGGCCCGCAGGTGCCGGCCGGTGTTGCCGACGTACCAGATCCGCCGGTCCGCGTGCGGCCACGCGTAGGCCGGGACGCCGTCGTCCAGCAGGGCCGGCAGCCGCGGTTGTTCCAGTGAGGCGGCGGAGAACGCGTACAGACCGGACAGCCGCGGGGCGATCACCCCGTAGTCCAGCACGCGGGCGAGGGCGTGCTCGTCGAGGACGGTGTCCTCGACGGGCGTGGTGACCGGGTACCCGGGTGGGAAGGACCGGCCGAGGTCGAGGTACATCTGGACGGCCCGGTGCCGGGGGTCGGCCATGAGCGGGCCGAACACGGCCAGCGGACCGAGCGCGAGCCGGGGGCGCGCGAGCATCGCGTGCGTGAACAGGACGCGCAGCAGCGCGACGTTCATCATGAACCGCTCCACCTGCAGTTCCGCGGCGGCCAGTTCCTCGTGCCGCAGGTAGCCGGCGACGATGCTGGCGTTGTGCGCGCGGTACCAGCGGCCGGGTTCGGGCGTGCGGATGAAGTCCAGCCAGAACTCGACGCTGCGGGCGCCGGGCGTGCCCGCGGCTCCCGTGGCCAGCAACTGGGCCTCGGCCTTGTCGCGCAGGAGCCGTTCGTTGACGGCCCGCCACCAGGGGCTGCCCGGTGGGTCGGCGGTCTCGGGTGCCAGTACGCCGCGGGCCAGCGACCAGCGCATGAAGCTGAGTTCGGCGTGGCCGTAGTGGCGGCGGGGCCCGCCGGCGAGGCGGTAGAACTCCCGCGCCAGCGCGTAGCGCGCGGCGGGGTCGTCGCGTACGCGGGCGACCTGCTCCTCGGCGCGTGACGCGGCGTCAGCCATGACCGCCCGTCCGGATCAGGACCGAGCAGCGACCAGCACCCTCCGCGATGGAGGGGGTTGTCGTGGGAGCACCCATGGCCGCCATCCCGTACGGCCGCGTTCCCGGCACGCGGACGCCTGATCGGATGCGGCAGGCCGGGCTGTCTCCACGATACCCGCGGCGCGTGCGCCCGGCCCGGGCGGAACGGGACACACCCGCCCCGCCCGGAGCGGGGTCAGCTGCCCGACCCGGGCCCGCGGTCCGGTGCGGAGGCCGCGGCCGGCACGGCGTACCGGCCGGTGCCCGCGGCGGACTCACCCGCGGACGCGGGCGCGGCGGGCGCGGCGGGCGCGGACGGCAGCACGACCGCGGGCCTGCGGACGACGGCTCCCGAGACGGCCGCGAGCAGCGCGAGCAGGACCACCGCGGCGCCGTACACCATCGCTGTGTCGTGCAGGCCGAAGGACGGAACGGCGAGCCCGGCCAGCACGGCCGGGACGCTGAGGGCCAGGTAGCTCACGACGTAGACCGACGCGAACAGTTCCGCCCGCTCCGTGGGCCGGGCCAGTGCCGCCAGGGAGCGGAAGGCGCCCAGGAAGGCGGCGCCGAAGCCGAAGCCCGCGAGCCCGGTCCCGACGAAGAAGAGCGTCGTGGAGGGCCCGGCGAGGGCGAGCAGCGTGAGCCCGGTCCCCGCGGCGAGCACCGCCGAGCCGCCGGTCATCATCCGCTGCGGCGTCACGTCGCGGACCACCAGGGAGGCGACGGCCGCCACACCGAAGAGGGTGGTCACGACCAGGCCGCCGACCAGGTGGCTGCCGAGGTGCAGCACCCCGGCGGTCAGGGAGGGGCCGAGCGCGAGGTAGAGCCCGCCCATCGCCCAGGTGGCGACGAGGCAGGGCGTCGCCGCCAGGAAGGTGCGGCGGGCCTGCGCCGGCACGGCCGCCCGGGGCCGCAGCGAGGCCCAGGCCCCCGGGCGCGGCGAGACGGGATCGGGCAGGAACAGCACCAGCGCCGCCAGCACCACGAAAACGGCGGTCAGCACCACGAAGACCAGGCGGGTGGGGGCCGGGGCGTACTCCACCAGCAGGCCCGCGCCCAGCGCCCCGGCGGCCAGCCCGGTGGCCGGGGCCGCGGTGTTCAGCAGGGAGCCGAGGGGCGAGGTGGGCGAGGGCTGCAGGTCGATCAGCCCCGCGCTGATGGCCCCGGCGGCCGCGCCCGTCGCCACACCCTGCAGGACGCGGGCGAGGAACAGCGCCCCGACGCCGTCCGCGGCGAGGAAGACGACCATGGCCGCGGCCTCGACGACGAGCGCCGCGAGCAGCACCGGCCGCCGGCCGACGTGGTCGGACAGCCCTCCGACGGTGAGCAGCGCCACCAGCAGCGCGAGCACGTAGACCGCGAAGACCGTGGTGAGCACGATCGGCGAGAAACCCCATTGGTGCTGGTAGACCACGTAGAGCGGGGAGGGCGCGCTGGAGGCGGCCAGGAAGGCGAGCAGGGTGGCGGCGAGCAACCAGAAGCCGACCGGACGCGGCATCCGCCTCACGGGGCGCTGGGTGTGCATATCGGTTCTCCGAACGGTTCCAAAAATATCGAACCGTTCGAGGGTAAACACACATCCGCCGATTGTTCAACTATTATCGAACCATGACTGGAGCCCCCCGGGAGCTGCCGCACCCCGACACCGCGGACCTGGTGCTGACCGACGTGCTCTTCGCGCTGAGCGACCCCTCGCGGCTGGATCTGGTGCGCCGCCTGGCCGACCGTCCCCTGGAGGGGTCGGCCTGCCAGCCCGTGAACGGGGAGATCCCCAAGTCCACGCTCTCCCACCACCTCAAGACGCTCCGCGAGGCCGGGGTCATCCGCAACGACCCGCACGGCCGGCAGCGCCTGGTCAGCCTGCGCCGCCAGGACCTGGAGAGCCGCTTCCCCGGGTTGATCACCGCCGTCGTCGACGAGCCGGGCGCCGCACCGCCCGGACCGATCGACCTCTGACCCGGCGGCTCAGCCGCCCACCGGAGCCGTGCCCGAGGCGGCCCGCGCGTCCTGGTAGAAGATGTCGATGTCGACCTCCTCGCCGCCGACGGTGACGGTGTCCCACGGACCGCTGTCCCGCAGGGTGCGCAGCGTCTCGCTCCCGAGGGTCTCCAGACGCTCGCGCAGGACGGAGTCGTCGGGCATCCCGGCGATGCGCGGGGCCAGTCGTTCCCGGATCGCGCGGAGCTGCTCCATGAGGGCGTCGACGTCGGCCGCACGGTCCGGCTTGCCCGCGGCGGACTCCTCGATGCTCGTTGCGATCTTGTCCTTGATCGCCTGGCCCACCCCGTTCTCGTCGGTGGTGATCATCGCGTTCCAGGCGCGGCTCTTGTGCCGGTACTGGAGCATCGACATCGCCGCCTCGTGCCGTACGAAGTCCGCGTCGCGCAGCGCCCTGCCGCGCCAGGTGCCGCTCAGTGTCCGGGCGAGCGAGATCGCCGAGGCCAGGCCGCTGTTCAGACCGCGCCCGGGCCAGAAGTGGATGGCGTTGGCGGCGTC
Organism: Actinacidiphila glaucinigra; assembly: GCF_900188405.1. Taxonomy (GTDB): domain Bacteria; phylum Actinomycetota; class Actinomycetes; order Streptomycetales; family Streptomycetaceae; genus Actinacidiphila; species Actinacidiphila glaucinigra. The sequence goes on from NZ_FZOF01000005.1 coordinate 161,452, forward strand.
CCCGAGCAGGAACCCGTACGTCCCCGGGCCGGCCGCGGTCGCCGGGTGCAGGCGCGCCGTGAAGCGCGGGCGCTGCACCATGTCCAGCCGGAAGGCGGTGATCGCGCTCAGGTCCTGCTCGTCGACGTCGAAGAGCGCCAGGCCCTCCTTGATGCGCTGCCACAGCGCCGAACCCTTGATGAGGGCGGGCAGGAAGAACGTGCTGTGGGTGGAGCAGTGGAAGTCCCCGTGGCCGTCGCGGCTCATCACACAGGGGCGGGAGGCGATGCACTGCTCGAAGACCTGCCGCACGGGGTCGATCCCGACGACCTCCCGCGCCTCGGCGTCGGTCAGCCGCATGTTCAGGAAGCCCTCGCCGCGCAGGGAGTTGAGGAGGAAGCGGTTCTGCGCGACGGTCAGCAGGACGGTCATCGGGTCGGAGAGCCTCGACTTGACGCGCAGGCCCAGCACCACGTCCTGGAGGTGCTCCCCGTCCAGCGAGTAGATGGACGTGTCGGGGGTCCCGAACCTGGCGGCGAAGTGCTCGCGCGTGCGCGACCGGCCGCCCTCGCAGATCGCCAGGACGTGGTCCCGGGCCACCGCCTCCTTCTGCTCGGCCACGTCGAACCGGGCGGGGACCAGGCGGATGCGGTCGCGCTTGGCGTTCGCCAGGTCCAGCAGCGTGTCCTCGACGTAGGCGATGCGAATGTTGCGCGGGTTGAAACCGCGGATCGAGTCCGGGCCCGCCGGCCACATCTCGGTGTACGTGCCCTCCGTGAACAGCCGGGCCTGCACCTCCTCGGGCAGGTTCAGATACTGCCGGCTCTGCACCGTCACGACCTGCTGCCGCCGGACGTTGCCCTGCCCCTCGTCCTTCCAGACGACGCGGTCCCCCTCCTGCGTCCAGCGGCTGTCGTGGACGGTGATCGAGACCCGCCGGCCCATCAGGTTCTCCAGCAGCAGGGCGAACGCCAGGCCCACCGGACCGCCGCCCGCCACCGTCACCTTCAGCACCGGTCCGGGCTCCTCCGGCTCCGCCGGCGGCATCAGCGCCTCCAGCAGGGAGAGGTCGAGGATGGTCTCCATCGCGTCGGCGGCCTCGAAGCCGAAGGTCTCGTCGCCGATGGCGATCTCGTCCCCCGGCTGCAGCACGTGGGACGTCACGGGCTCCCCGTTGACCCGCGTCCCGTTGCTGCTCCCCCGGTCGTAGAGAACGAAGCCGTGACCCTCGCGGCGCACCTCCGCGTGCACGCGGGAGACGCTGACGCTGGCGATCACCACCGTGTTCCCGGCCTTGCGCCCGAACGTGACGGGCTTGTCGCCGATCCCGAACCTCTCCCCTGCCAACGCGCCTCGACGCCCGACTATCTCAGGAGGCATTGGTCCCTCATCTCGTGTCAACGAACCCCGGGGAACGCACGCACAGTCCCTGGCTGCCCAACCCGCCCACCGCGGGAAACACCCCCGGCGCAACGCGTCGCGGAACCACCCCCCGCACGGCCGCCGGCTACGCCCCCGGAGACCCGGCCGCCTCCGTCATCCGGCGGATCGACGGGCCGCGGGCACCCGCCGCAGGGAGAGGTGCAGCCTGCGCCGTTCACGGTCGACATCGGTCACGACGACGGTGATCCGTTCACCGGTCCTGACGACGTCCTCCGGCGCGTTGACGGGTGCGTCGGCGAGTTCGCCGAGGTGCACCAGCCCCTGGACACCGTCCGCGACCTCCACGAAGGCACCGAACGGGACGAGCTTGGTGACCCGTCCGCGAAGCGTCCGGCCCACCGCCGTCCGATCGGCGAACTCCGCGAAGGGGTCCGGCAGGGTCGCCCTCAGCGACAACCGGGCCTCGCCGTTCGTCGTGTCGAACTGGAGGAACTCGCAGGTGACGCGTTCCCCGACCCGGACGACCTCCGAAGCGTCCTCGAAATGCCGCCAGGAGAGTTGGGGAACGGTGATGAACCCCACGCCGGGGAAGACCGGGTGGTCCGGGCCGTCGTCCAGCGCCACGAACACCCCGAACCGCTCGATCGACGCGATCGTGCCGGTCATCCGCTCGCCCGGGCGCAGTGACGCGAGGAACGACCACAACTCGGGGTGCAGGGTGCCGGCCGTCGACAGCGACACCTGCGCCGCTTCCACGTCTACCGACAGGACCCGGGCGGTGATCCGCTGCCCGGGTACGACATCAGGACGCCAGATCCAGGACCCGTCCAGTGACCCCACCGTGCCCAGCGGACGCGCCGGAAAGCCGTCCAGGGTCACCGTCACCCCGCGGTGGGTGGCCTCCACCGCCGTCCCGCCCCAGAGGTCGCCGACGCGGATCCGGTTCAAGAACGCCCTGCATGCCTGGTCGTCCGAAGGTTCACCCATGCGCGACAGTCTCGCCGCCGGGCGGGGCGGTTGGCGAGGCCTTGCGCGTGCCGACCGCGGTCGCGTTCGCGGCGACGATCACGAACGTGGCCGTCCACGCCGCCGCGTCGAGCCGCTGGTCGAGGACGACCAGGCCGACGAGCGCGGCGAAGACCGGGTTCACGCTCATGAAGACGCCGAAGAAGTGCGGCGGGACCCGGCGGAGCGTCAGCAGGTCGGACAGGAACGGTACGGCGGAGGAGAGGATCCCGGCGGTGACGGCGCAGGCCAGCGCGGTGACGGTGGGGGGATGCCACCACAGGGCCAGCGCACCGGCGGGCAGGTACGCCGCGCCGGAGACCGCAGCGGCGGCGGCCGGGCCCTGCAGGCCGGGCAGCCGGCCGCCGACGACGCGGTTGAGCGCGATGTAGGAGGCCCAGCACGCCGCGGCGAGCAGCGCGAGGCCGATGCCCGGGTAGTCGGTGGAGGGCTCGGGGCGGGTCAGGACGACCACGGCGGCCGCGACGGCGAGGGCGCACAGCACGTCGGTGCGGCGGCGCGAGCCGATCAGGGCCACCGCCAGCGGCCCGAGGAACTCCAGGGTGACGGCGAGGCCAAGGCCGATGCGGTCGACGGCGGTGTAGAGGGAGAGGTTCATCGCCGCGAACACCGCCGCCAGGGCCAGGACCGGGCGCCACTGCGCGGCCGTGAAGGACCGCATCCGGGGCCGGCCCGCCCCGCACAGAACCGCCGCGGCCACCCACTGGCGGACCGCCACCACGCCCAGCGGCCCGATCACGGGGAACGCCAGCGCGGCGACGGACGCGCCGACCTGGTTGGACAGGCCGCTGCCCAGCATCAGCGCAACCCCGCCGAGGCGTCCCGCGGCCGGGGCCTGGACGGCCGGCGCGACGTCGCCGGAGGTCTGCATCGTCATGCGGGCCACTGTCCCGCCGCCGGGGGCCATACGCGAAATGCATGCGCCGCACGATCGATACGCTGGACGCATGGACGAGCACCGCGGAGGGGCCTTCGGGCTCGAGCTCCGGCACCTGCGCTGCCTGGTCGCCATCGTCGACGCGGGAAGCTTCACCGACGCCGCCCTCGACCTCGGCCTCTCCCAGGCGGCGGTCTCCCGCAACCTGCTGGCCCTGGAGCGCGTCCTCGGCGTGCGGCTGCTGCACCGCACCAGCCGTACGGTCGCCCCCACCACCGCGGGCGTGCAGGTCCTCGCCCGGGCCCGGGTTTTGCTGGCCGGCGTCGACGAACTCGTCGGAGAGGCCGCCACCGGTCACACGCGCCTGCGCGTCGGCCACGCCTGGTCCGCCTTCGGCCGGCGCACCACCGAGTTCCAGCGCGTCTGGCGCGACCGCCAACCGGGCGTCGAGCTCCGGCTCATCCGGCACAACACCCCCACCGCCGGACTCGCCGAGGGCCTGTGCGACCTCGCGGTCGTCCGCGCCCCCGTCGACCTGGACCGCTGGTCCCACGCGCTCGTCGGTCACGAACCCCGCTACGTCGCCCTCGCCGCGGACGACCCCTGGGCGCGGCGCCGCGGAGTCCGCCTCGCCGAGATCGCCGCCCGCACGCTGGTCGTCGACCGGCGCACCGGCACGACCAGCCCGGACCTGTGGCCGGAGGACTCCCGGCCCGCCGTCGAGTACACCCACGACATCGACGACTGGCTCGCCGCGATCGCCAGCGGCAGCCGCGTCGGCGTCACTCCGCAGTCCACCTCCGCCCAGTACCGCCGCGACGGCATCGTGTACCGCCCGCTGCGCGACGCCGCCCCCGTACCCGTGCACCTCATCTGGCGCCGCCACGACCCGCACCCGGCCACGCACGCGGCCGTCGCGCTGGCGATGGAGCTCTACCGGGGTGACGGAGGGACCCGGGACGGGGTCCGTCCACGGCGGCCATGACCTCTGGCCAGGGGTCCCGTCGCGTCATCCGTTCGGAGCATCGGGGGCGGCGGGGCCGCGGCCCTCGTCGCGACCTCGCGAGGACGGTGTGACCAGGAGCGCCACGGGCTGCGGCGGTTCACTCGATTTGCGTTCGACGCGGCCGGGAGGACGATAACGGACGGAGCCCGTTTCATCCGGTCCGGTCGGCGGACCAGCTTCCACCGACCGTTGTTCGCGCCCCCGACGGCGCGACGGCCGCACGGAAGGGAGCAGCCGTGTTGATATCCGCCGTGCTCGTGCCGCTCATCATGCTCGCCGCAGTCCTGGCACCCAACTGGTACCAGGCGTGGAAGGCGTACTGCGAATCGGTAAGGCTGCCCGTGCCCGCTCCGGAGGGCGACGAGGCGGTCGGCGACCGCCGGAGCCGGTGGCCGGCGGAGCTCGCGCGGCTGCGGAACCGCCGGCCGCAGGACTGACGCCCGCCGCCGGCCCCGCCGCCTCGCCCTGGGCGTCGCCGCCTACCGGCGCATGACGATGTCCGTCCCCATCTGCGCGAGGACGTCCTGGAGTTGCCCGCACGGGGCGAAGCGCGCCGGGCCCGTGACGCTCAGGAGCGCGGGCCGGTGTCCGCGCTCGCGCCGGTCAAGGTGATGGCGAAGTACCTGAGGCGTTCGTCCTGTCCGGCCGGCCGCATGCCGGCCGCGGTCATGACGTGCTGCGAGGCGATGTTGTCCAGGTCGGTGTCGCCCTTCACACGGGTGACGCCGCGCTCCCGCGCGAACAGCAGCAGTCCGCGCAGGGCTTCGGAGGCGTATCCGCTGCCGCGCGCCGAGGGGACGAGGCCGTAGCCGATGGTGACGTCGCCGTTGTCGTCCGGGGCGCCGTGGAAGCCGATGCCGCCGATCGTCCGGCCGTCCTCGCGGCGGCGGATCTCGTAGTTGCCGAACGGCCGGGGATCGCCGGGGCCCGCGAAGGTCTCCAGCAGGCGCCGGGCGGCGAACACATCCCCGTCGCCGGGGTATCCGGGCGCCCAGCGGGCGGCGTCGTCCGGCTCGCCCGCCAGCACGCGCTCGGCCTCGGCCGCGGTCATCGGATGGAGCACGAGCCGTGCTGTCGCGAGATCACTCATGGCACGAAGGGATATCAGGCGTGGCGAGCCGGCCGCACCCGGATTATCCGGGCCGTCCGGAGCCGGTCCCCGTGCCGGGCTCGTCGAGGAAGCCGGCCACGATTCGGTTGAACAGGGCCGGGTTCTCCCGGAACATCAGGTGGCTGCCGCCCTCGGCCGCGGAGAAGACGCGGGCCCGCGCGCCCGGGATGAGGGAGGCGACCCACTCGGTGGTCCCGGGCGGGAAGAAGCTCAGCTCACCCCCGATGACGAGGGTGGGGACGTCGATCCGCGGCAGGACGTCCCGCCAGTCGGACCCGCAGTGGTCCAGGTGCAGCGCGGCGGCGTGCTGCGGCGGGAAGAGGCGGTTCTGCTCCACGAGCCACTCCACCTCCGCGTCCGGGAGCGACGGGCCGTGCAGCATGCCGACGATGGCGCGTGAGGTGGCGGCGGCGCTCTCGGGCGTACCCCGCAGCCCGGCGACGATGCCCTCGGACATCTCCGGGGTGAACACCGCGGAGGGCGGCGCCTCGTCCCCGGCGCCGGCCCGGATCGAGGAGATCACGGGCGGCTGGTCGACCAGGACGAGGCGGGCGATCCGCTCGCCGCCGAAGAGGTCCCAGTAGGACCACACGACCTGGCAGCCCATGGAGTGGGCGAGCAGGCTGACGTCCCGCAGGGCCAGGGCGTCCAGGACGTTGCGGAGGTCCATCGCCAGCCGTGCGATCCGGTAGCCGTGGCCGGGTCTGCCCGATCGGCCGTGCCCGCGGTTGTCCGGTGCGATCACGCGACGGCGGCCGCTGCTCAGCCCGTCGATCTGCGGGCCGAACTCGGCGGCGCTCTGCGCGAAGCCGGGGATGAGGACGAGGGGTTCCCCGGCGCCGGCCTCCGTGTAGTGCAGGCGCACGCCGTCGTTGGTGACCACCTCGCCCTCGCGGCGTTCCTCGGACGGGAGGCCGGTCGTCACATCGTCCATGGCACCTCGTGCGCCGCGCATGCGACGCCTTTCCATACTAGGCACCCGGCGAGGTATGAAGGGAATCATGACCTTGCCATTCAGTGCGCTGACGCATCTGGAGTGCGCGCGGTGCGGCCGCCGCCACGACGCCGACCGGGTGCAGAACCTGTGCGCCTGCGGATCGCCGCTCCTCGCCCGCTACGACCTGGACCGGGTCCGGGACTCGCTCACGCCCGCGGACCTCGCGGACCGCCCGCAGACCCTGTGGCGCTACCACGAACTGCTGCCCGTACGCGATCCGGCACATGTCGTCACCCTGGGCGAGGGCATGACGCCCCTGGTGCCGCTGCCGCGGTACGGCGCGTCGATCGGCGTGCCGGGGCTGGTGATGAAGGACGAGGGGCTGATACCCACCGGCAGCTTCAAGGCGCGGGGCGCGGCCGTCGGCGTGGCCAGGGCGCTCGAACTGGGCGCGCGCGGGATCGCCATGCCCACCAACGGCAACGCGGGGGCGGCGTGGGCGACCTACGCCGCACGGGCGGGCCTGGAAGCGCTCATCGCGATGCCGGCGGACGCGCCGTCGATCACCCGGGCCGAGTGCGCCGCGGCGGGGGCCGGCCTCTATCTGGTGAACGGCCTGATCGGTGACGCGGGCCGGCTGGTGGCGGAGAAGATCGCCGCCGAGCCCGGCGTCTGGATGGACGCGGCGACGCTCAAGGAGCCGTACCGCATCGAGGGCAAGAAGACCATGGGTCTGGAGATCGCCGAGCAGCTCGGCTGGCGCGCTCCCGACGTCATCGTCTACCCCACCGGCGGCGGTGTCGGCCTCATCGGCATTCACAAGGCCCTGCTCGAACTGCGCGCCCTGGGGTGGCTGCGGGGGCCGATGCCCCGGCTGGTGAGCGTGCAGGCCTCAGGATGCGCGCCCATCGTGCGCGCCTTCGAGAAGGGCGAGCGCACCAGTGAGCCGTGGCAGGACGCGCGCACGGTGGCCTTCGGCATCACCGTGCCCAAGGCGCTGGGCGACTTCCTCGTCCTGGACGCGCTGTACGAGACCGGGGGCCGGGCGGTCGCGGTCGACGACGAGGAGCTGCTCGCCGACCGCGACCGGTGCGCCGCGGCGGACGGGGCCCTGCTGTGCCCGGAGGGCGCGGCGACCCTGTCGGCGGTCCGGGTCCTGCGCGAGCAGGGGTGGCTGTCCGGCGACGAGGAGGTCGTGGTGCTGAACACCGGGGCGGCGGCCAAGTACCCGGAGACGTTCCGGGTCGATCCGCCGATTCTGGAGCTCACCGACCGCATCCCCTGAGTCCGCGCCGCCGCCGGGCGTCCCGCCCGGCGGCGTCCGGTGCGCGGTACGGCCGCGGTGGGGGACGTCAGCCCTCCGGGGCCGCTGCGCGCTCCCCCGCGGCACCGGGGGCGGTGGGCATCCAGACGCGCATGGTGGAGGGGCCGCGGCTCGCCCAGGTCAGGTACGGCACGAGGGTCAGCTCGGCGCGCTCACCGGCCGGGGCCGGCGGCCGGTCGTACGCGTAGGGCCACCACCCCCCGGAGCGGGCGCCGGTCAGCTCGCCCGCGACGACCACCCGGTCGCCCTCGCCGTCGCGCGGCGGCACGGAGGGGTCCACGGTGACCGCGTCGACGTCGCGGCCACCGGGCAGGTCGGCGGACTCGACGCAGTAGACCACGGGCCCGCGTTCCAGGGCGATCGTGCCGCGGACGGCGTCCACCCGCGGGTCGGGGTGCACCCACCGCGGTGTGACGGGGAGTTCGAGCCGGACCTCGTCGCCGGTGCGGAGCGTGCCGGGGACGACGGCCGTGCCGGGCCGTACCGGACGGCGCTGCCCGTCGGGGGTGACGAGCCGGGCCCCGTCGCCCGCCCAGCCGGGCACGCGCAGGGACAGGCTCCACGGTCCCGTGGGCGCCTCGTCGACGGTGACGGCGACCGTGCCGTCGGCGGGGTAGCCGGTGCGCACCCGCAGTGCGAGGCGTTCCCCGCCGGCCGTGCGGGTGGTGATCTCGGCGTCGGCGTACTGGTGCAGTTGCAGCCCGCCGTCGTCGGCGGTGGCGACGTAGCCGCCGAGTGCGGCGAGTGTGCGCGCCACGTTCGGCAGGCAGCAGGAGACGGCGAACCACGGTGCGCGCAGGCCCGATTCGGAGCGCGGGCGGTCGCTGTCGTGCGGGGGGACGGTCCCGCGCACGCGCTGGTGGAGGGTGTTGGCGTAGAAGAAGGAGCGGCCGTCGTCGGCGGGCGACGCGGCGATGACGTTGTACAGCGTGCGTTCGGCGAGGTCGGCGTAGCGGGGGTCGCCGGTCGCCAGCAGGAGGCGCCAGCTGAGCATGAGCGAGGCGACGGAGGCGCAGGTCTCGGAGTAGGCGCGGTCCGGTGGCAGGACGAAGTCCTCGCCGAACCCCTCGTCGCGGTGGTGGGAACCCATGCCGCCGGTGAGGTAGGTGCGGCGCGCGGTGGCGTGCTCCCACTGCCGGACGACGGCGGCGAGCAGTTCGCCGTCGCCGGTCTCGACGGCCACGTCGACGGCGCCGGAGGCCAGGTACAGGGCCCTGACGGCGTGCCCGCGCAGGGTGTGCGCCTGCCGTACCGGGACGTCGTCCTGGAAGTACTCGGGGCTGAACTCACCCCCCGCGAGGCTGCCGTGGCCGCGGCGTTCGAGGAAGAGGGCGGCCTGGTCGAGGTAGCGGCGTTCGCCGGTGGCCCGGTGCAGTTCGGCCAGCGCGGTCTCGATCTCGGCGTGCCCGCACAGGCCCGGGTTGGCGCCCCCCGGTCCGAAGACGTGGCAGATGTGGTCGGCGGCGCGGATCGCCGCCTTGGCCAGCGCGCCGTCGCCGCGGGTGCGCAGCTGGGCCACGCCGGCCTGGATGAGGTGGCCCGCGCAGTAGAGCTCGTGGCCCCATTCGAGGTCGCTGTAGCGGGCCGGCCGCCCGGGGTGCCCGAAGGCCGTGTTCAGGTAGCCGTCGCCCTCCTGGGCGGCGACAACGGTGTCGGTGAGTTCGTCGACGTCGGCGTCGAGGGCGCTGCCGGGGGTGCGGGCCGCCTCCCACACCATGGCCTCGAGCAGCTTGTAGACCTCGGAGTCGGAGAACTCCCGTCCCCGGCGGCGTTCGCCGAGGGGGCCGCCGCTCGCGGCGACGCGGAAGTTGTCGATCCAGCCGACGCGTTCCATCCACTGCCGGCAGTGGTCGAGGGTGGCGGAGGCGTTGACCTGCTGGCGTCGGGCCCAGAAGCCGCCGGTGATGCGGACTTCGCCGAGGCCGAGAGGACGTCGGCTGCCGCGGGTGGGCAGCACGGGAGCCGGAATCGGCTGTGTCATGGTCTCTCTTTCGGTCGTGGTGCCGGAGCGGGGGTCAGCCCTTGAGCGCACCGGACATGAAGCCGCGGATGTAGTGCCGCTGCAGGAGGAGGAAGAGCACGAGGCAGGGCAGGGCCAGGACGACGACCCCCGCCTCGGTGGTCCCGTAGTCGATGGCCCCCATGGACCGCTGCCGCAGGTTGGCGATGGCAAGCGGCAGCGGCGCCTTGGCGCTGTCGGAGATCAGGATCAGCGGGGCGATGAAGTCGTTCCACGCGGCGAGGAAGGCGAACAGCCCGACGGTGACCAGGCCGGGCCACACCGCGGGCAGGAGGATGCGGACCAGCGCCTGGGCCGTGCCGCAGCCGTCGACGAGGGCGGACTCCTCGAGTTCACGCGGTACCGACTCGAAGGAGATCCGCATCATGAAGGTCGCGAACGGCAGTTGATACACCGTCAGCACCAGGCTCAGCCCGAACAGCGAGTTCTGCAGGCCCAGGTCGCCCAGCAGCACGTACAGCGGGATCAGCAGCGTGGCATAGGGGACCATGAGGATGGCCAGGGTGAGCAGGAACAGGGCGTTCTTCCCGGGGAAGGTGAAACGCGCGAAGGCGTACCCGCCCATGAGGGAGACGAGCAGGGTGAGGGCGACGGTCAGCAGCGAGACGACGGTGGAGTTCCACAGGTACTGCGCCAGTCCCGCGTCGTAGTGCAGCAGCGAGCGGTAGTTGCCGAGCCCGTAGCCCGACTGCTGCGCGGTGCCGGGCTGTCCGCTGACGGAGGCCCAGGCGCTCCAGGCGAGCGGGAACAGGAAGAGCGCGGCCAGCCCTCCGACGAGGACGTGGTAGGGGGTGCGGCCGAGGCCGTGGGGTTTCATGACGGGTCCCTGTCCGCTAGGTGTCCGTGCCGCGCAGTCCGCGGAACTGGGCGACGTTGAGGATCAGCAGCACGGCGAGCACGACGACGGACAGCGCGGCCGCGGCCCCTAGGTCGAGCCGCTGGAACGCCTCCCGGTAGATCAGGGAGACCACCGTCATCGTGCTGTTGTCGGGTCCGCCCTTGGTGAGGATGAAGAACTGGTCGAAGGCGAGCAGCGAGCCGGTGACCGACAGCAGCAGCGTCAGCGCGAGGGAGGGCCGCAGGAGCGGCAGGGTGATGCTGCGGAAGGTCTGCCAGCGTCCGGCGCCGTCCATCCGGGCCGCCTCGTAGACGTCCTGCGGGATGCGCTGGAGCCCGACGAGCAGGATCAGCATGTAGAAGCCGGCGTACTTCCAGACGATGAGGGCGACGGTGGACCACAGCGCGGCGGTCGGGGTGCCGAGGAAGGAGACCGGTTCGTCGACGACGCCGAGTCTCTCCAGAAGTGGGCTGATCGGGCCGACGTTGGGGCTGTACATGCCCAGGAACAGCAGCGAGGCGGAGGCCAGCCCGAGCGCGCTGGGCAGGAAGAAGACCGTGCGGAACAGTCCGGTGCCGGGGCGGGTCTCCTGGACCAGCAGGGCGAGGAGGAGGGCGAGTCCGAGCAGCAGGACCGTGACGAGGGCGGTGTAGGTGAGGGTGAAGCGTACGGAGGGCCACAGCAGGTCGTCGCCGGCGGCCTCGGTGAAGTTGTCCGGCGCGTTGAAGCCCCGGTTCCCGGCCAGCAGCGGCCAGTCGCTCAGGGATATCCGGCCGACCAGGACCAGCGGCACCACGAAGAAGACCCCGACGAACAGCGCGGTCGGCGCCGCGTAGCCGATGCCCTGTGCCGGGCGGGTCCGCCACCAGGGGACGCGGTGGGCGGCGCGGGCCCTCCCGCCCCCGAAGGGGGACCGGGAGGCCGGCTCCCCGCCGGGCGCCGGGGAGCCGGAGCCGCGCGATCGCGCGAGCAGCATGTCGGTCAGTCCTTCAGGGACTCGGTGATGGCCTTGTTGTCCGCGTCGACCTTGGAGGGGTCACCGAACACGGCGTCCCGCATCAGCGCCAGCCACGGGCCGTTGGGGTCGTTGAACGTCTGGCCGAACTTCTGGGAGAAGGGCGTCGTGCCCTTGGCGACCAGGGTGTTGATCATCACCTGGCGGGGGTCCTCCTTGGCGTACTTGTTCTCGGCCAGGTCGGTGCGCGCGACGATGTCCTTGTGGGCGGCGAGCACCTCGACCTGGGCCTCGTCGCCGAGCGACCACGCGAGGAAGTTCCAGGCCTGGCCCGCCTTCTTGCTGTTGGCCGAGATCCCGAGGGAGTCACCGCCGACGAAGGTCGACTGCCCGCCGTCCGGGCCGGGGATGGCGGCGACACCGAAGTCCAGGTCCCCCGGCATCAGGCCGAGGGTGGTGGACGGCATCGGCATCACGCCGATGGTGCCCTTGGGGAACAGCCCGGTCCAGGTGGCGCCGGTCTCCTCGGCGGCGCCGGGGGCGGTGATGTCGTCCTGGGCCCAGCCGCGGTACGTCGCGTACACCTCCTTCGCCACGGGCGAGTCCAGGGTGGCGGCGGTGCCGTCCTCGTTCATGACCTCCTGCCCCGCGGCCCATATCGACGGCCACCAGGTGAAGACCCCGCAGCCGCCGCAGTTGCCGCCGAAGAAGGTGCCGTTGACGTCGCCGCCCAGTTTGTCGACGGCGCGGGCCTGCTCGTCCCACTCCTTGAGCGTCGTCGGCGGCTTCTCCGGGTCCAGTCCCGCCTTCTTGTAGAGCGTCTTGTTGTAGAAGAGCACGGAGGAGTCGATGGTGTGCGGCACGGTGTACTTGCGGCCGTCGAGGGTGCCGGCCGCCATGTGGGCTGGCGCCAGCTCCTTGCCGTACGGCAGCGCGTCGAGGCGGTCGGTGATGTCGGCGTACAGGCCGCTGGAGGTGTAGTTGGGCACGAACACCACGTCGGAGGCGAGGATGTCGGGCAGGGACTTGGAGCCGGCCGCGGCGCCCACCTTCGCCTGGTAGTCGTCGGTGGGGATGACCGTCAACTGCACCTTGTTCTTGTGGGACTTGTTGTACGCCTTCACCAGGGCCTGGCTCTGCTGCTGGGTGGCGGCGCGCGTCCACATCGTCAGGTTCGCGCCGTCGTCGGGGCCCATGACCCCGCCCTTGTCCTCGGTCGAGCCGTTCCCGCCGGAGCCGCAGCCCGCGAGCGCGGTCGTGACGGTGAGCAGCCCCACGGCCGCGGCCAGGGCGCGGTGGCGCCTTCTTCTCCGTACGTCGGTGGTGTTCATGTCTCGCTCCTTGCTCGGAGGGCCTGGCATGTCGAGGGGGCGGCGGCCGGCCGCCTAAACTCACCGAAAACGTTTTCCGTTAAAGTAGAAGCGGCTCCCCCAGGCGTCAACCACCCTGCACGCATCACGGAAAAAGACTTTCGAGTAGCCTTTCCCCACCCGCGGGGCGCCGCTCCGCGGGACCGCGACGAGCACGAGGAGGGATGCAGCCATGGTCCAGCCGGCCGAACACGCCGCAGGCCGACCCGCGACTCTCAACGACGTGGCGCGGCTGGCCGGGGTCTCCCCGGCCACGGCCTCCAAGGCGCTCAACGGCCGCAGCCAGGTGCGCGAGGAGACCCGGCAACGCGTCATCGAGGCCGCCGAGCAGCTGTCCTTCCGGCCCAATCCGGTGGCCCGCAGCCTGCAGGCCGGGCCGACCCGTACCGTCGGGCTGCTCACCGGCGACCTCGAGGGACGCTTCAGCATCCCGATCCTGATGGGCGCCGAAGACGCTTTCGGTGCGGGCGAACTCGCCGTCCTGCTGTGCGACGCGCGCGGCGACGCCATCCGCGAGCGGCACCACGTACGGGCCCTGCTGGACCGGCGCGTCGACGGGCTGATCGTGGTCGGCAGCCGTACCGACCCGCGACCCTCGCTGGGGCGCGGGCTGCCCGTGCCGGTGGTGTACGCGTACGCGCCGTCCGAGGACCCGCACGACCTGTCGATCGTCCCCGACAACGTCGACGCCGGGCGGACCGCGGCCCGCCACCTGCTGAGCTGCGGCCGCACCCGCGTCGCCCACATCTCGGGCGACCCGACCTACGCCGCGGGCCGCGACCGCGTGCGGGGCGCGCTGGAGGTGCTCGCCGAGGCGGGCGTCGCACCGGTCGGCGAGGCCCGCTTCGGCGAGTGGTCCGAGGGCTGGGGCCGCGCGGCGACCGTCATGCTCCTCGACCAGCACCCCGAGGTGGACGCCATCGTGTGCGGCAACGACCAGATCGCCCGCGGCGCGATCGACATCCTCCGGGAGCGCGGGCGCGTGGTGCCGGACGACGTCGCGGTCATGGGCTTCGACGACTGGAAGGTCATCACCACCGCCTCCCGGCCCCCGCTGACCAGCGTCGACATGCAGCTGGAGCACCTGGGCCGGGTGGCCGCCCGCGCCCTGTCGGCGGCCATCGCCGGGCAGCGCCGCTCGGGGACCGAACCGCAGCCCTGCCGCCTGGTGATCCGCGGTTCGACGGCGCCGCTGGCGTGACCGGCGCCGCGCTCCCCTCCGGCGCTACCGGGGGCCCGGTTCCTCGTACGGGATGCGGTTCAGGTGCCGGATCTCGCCGAGTGTGCCCCATTCGTCGGCGCCGAGCTTGGTGAGCGGCTTCAGCAGCGGGGCGCTGGGACGGCCGTCGGCCAGGACCTCCCGGTCGGTGACGGCGTGCACCACACGCCCGAAGACGAGGGTCGAGTTGCCCATCCGCAGGCTGGTGTGCGAGCGGCACTCCAGGGCGACCGGTGACGCGCGGACGCGGGGCGGACGCACCCTCAGACTGGGCTCGCGCTCGATGCCCGCGTGGTCGAACTCGCTGACGTGCCGCGGGAAGTCGGTGGCCGTGACGTTGACCAGCGGCATGAGCGCCTCGGTGGCGAAGTTCACCACGAACTCGCCGGTGTCCTCGACGTTGCGCAGCGAGTCCTTGCGACCGATCGAGGTGAACTGCACGATCGGCGGATCGGTGCTGGCGATGCTGAAGAAGGAGTGCGGTGCGAGGTTCTCGGACAGGCCGTCCGGGGTGACGGTGGAGATCCAGGCGATCGGCCGGGGCACGACCACGGAGGTCAGGAAGCGGTAGAAGGCGGGACCGCCCATGGCCTCGGGATCGAAGTCGACGCGCATGGCCGCAGTATTCACGGCCGCCCCCGCCGTTCCGTCCGCCCGCCGTCCCCCGGCGTGTCGGGCCCCGAGGGCGCCGCCCGCGGGTGACGGCGCGCGGCGGCCCCCGGAGTGCTCCTGGTCACAAACGGCCGGTCGGTGTCATAGCGGCGGGGGCTGTCCGGTCCTGGTGGATGAGGGCTCCCGTGAGGGGCCGGAAAGACCACCGCAGGAGGAACGTCCATGACCACCCCCGTCGTCGCGATCGCCTATCACTCCGGCTACGGCCACACGACCGTCCTCGCCGAAGCCGTGCGTGCCGGTGCCGTGGAGGCCGGCGCCCTCGTCCACCTGGTCAAGGTCGACGAGATCACCGAGGAGCAGTGGGAGCTGCTCGACGCCGCCGACGCGATCGTCTTCGGTTCCCCGACCTACATGGGCACGGCCTCGGGCGCCTTCCACCAGTTCGCGGAGACGACCTCCAAGCGCTGGTTCGTCCACTCGTGGAAGAACAAGCTGGCCGCCGGGTTCAGCAACTCCGGTGCCAAGAGCGGCGACAAGCTGCACACCCTGCAGTACTTCTCCATCCTCGCCGCCCAGCACGGCATGACCTGGGTCAACCTCGGCCTGCACCCGGGCTGGAACAGCACCACGGCCTCCGAGGACGACCTCAACCGCCTCGGCATCTACCTCGGCGCGGGCGCCCAGACGCACACCGACGTCGGCGCGGACGAGGTCCACAAGTCCGACATCGCGACCGCCGAGCACCTCGGCCGCCGGGTCGCCGAGCAGGCCCGCATCTACGCCGCGGGACGCGCGGTCGTCGGCGCCTGACCGGACGGTCCCGCCGGGTCCGCCCCGCTGTCACATTTCGCGGGGCGGCCCGGTCATCACTGCGAATCCCACCCCACAGCAGAGGAGCTCAGCATGGAAGCCCGCGTGAACTACTTCGGCCACGCCCTCGCCGGCAAGGTCATGAGGCACCTGAACTCGGCGAGCAAGGTCCTGGCGGAGTCCACGCTGCCGGTCCTGACCCAGGAGCTGGTGAAGATCCGCGCCAGCCAGATCAACGGCTGCGGCTTCTGCACCGACATGCACACCAAGGAGGCGGCCGCGGCCGGCGAGACCTCGGTGCGCCTGAACCTGATCGCGACCTGGCGCGAGGCCACGGTCTTCGACGACGCCGAGCGCGCGGCCCTGGAGCTGGCCGAGGAGGGCACCCGGGTCGCCGACGCCGCCGGCGGCGTCTCCGACGAGGTCTGGGCGAACGCCGCCAAGCACTTCGACGAGGACCAGCTGGTCGCCCTGATCTCGCTCATCGCCGTGATCAACGCGTACAACCGGATCAACGTGATCAACCAGCAGCCGGCCGGTGGCTACCAGCTCGGCATGTTCGGCTGACCTGCGGTTCCCGCCGCCGGCACCGCCAGGCCGGGCCGTCCGTCCGTCCCCGTACCGTCCCCGACCGCGGTACGGGGACGGACGGCGCTTCCCGGCCGTCCCCGCGGCGCCGGCGGCGGTTCAGCGCGTACGGAGGTACTCGAGGCCCTTCTCGCGCAGCGACCGGTGCAGCCCGTCGTAGGCCGGCGCACCGCCCAGCACGGTCTTGGGCAGCTTGGCGACCACGGTGTAGTTGGTGTCGACCACGTTGCCGATGGGCGCCAGCCCGGCCTGGCTGACCAGCTGGTACGCGTCCAGCTGGTGCAGGCCGGTGAGGGAGGACGTCCAGCCGACCAGGTCGTGCTGGCTGATCCGGTAGGCGTCCTCGAGCGGCCGTACCGACCCGGTCGACATCAGGAAGCGGTCGTCCTCCAGGCGTGGCCACGCGGGGGCGCCGCCCTTGAGCAGGTCGATCACCACCACGGTCTCCATCGCGGCCTCGACCGCGGTGCCGCACACCTCGCCCTCGCCCTGCCGGCAGTGCCCGTCGCCGATCGCCAGCTGCGCCCCCGGCACGTTGACGCCCAGGTAGAGGGTCGAACCGGCGCGCAGCTCCGGGGTGTCCATGTTCCCGCCGTGCGCGCCCGGGGTGATGCTCATGACGACCTCGCCGGCGGCGGGGGCGACCCCCACCGTGCCGTGCATCGGGTCGAGGGGCAGCTCGACCGTGTGGTCGGAGAAGCGGGCCTGGAACCGGCAGCTGTTGCGCTCACGGTCGATCCCGTAGCGCCAGACCACCTCCTGCAGCGGGTCGTGGAGCATCGCCGTGGAGTGCGTGGTGGTCAGCGCGCCGAAGTGGGGGAAGGTGGTCGACACGGCCCAGTCCCGGGCGGGGGCGATGTCGACGAAGTGGACGGCAAGGGTGTCGCCCGGCTCGGCGCCCTCGACGTGGATCGGGCCGGTGACGGGGTTGAGGTACGGGAACTCGCACACCTTGCTCGGCAGGTCCTCGGGGCCGCGGACCAGGCCCCCGAAGCAGTCCTCGGTGAAGAGCTCCACGACCGTGCCCGGGCGTACCCGCAGCAGCGGCTCGCGGGGGCCGCCGAAGGCGTAGGCGTACTGCTCGGGGGTGGGGTGGAGCCGTACGACGTCGATGTCGTTCATGCCTGTCCGGCCTCCTCGGCCGCGGTGGGCTCGTCGGGTATCTCCGTGCGCCGGCCGGCGACGAGAAGACCCACCATCAGGACGGTGCCGATCGCCAGCCAGAGGAAGCCGAGTCGCTGGGCGGTGACCTTGGCGTTGACCACCACGAAGGTCAGGATCGCGAAGCCGATCAGCGGTGCGATCAGGTGGCGCCACCAGTCGCGGCTGCCCCGGCGGACGACGTAGTGGACGACGACCGAGACGTGCAGGACCAGGAAGGCGGTCATCGCGCCGAAGTTGACCAGCGAGCTGAGCAGCGTGATGCCGTCGTCGCGGGAGTTCATGTAGAGGCCGAGGCCGAGCGAGACCGCCGCCACCAGGAAGGTGGCGTTGACGGGCACCCGGCGGCGGGGGTCGACCCTGGACAGGAAGGCGGGGAGCTGCCGGTCGCGGGCCATCGCGAAGAGCAGCCGGGAGGTGGCCGCCTGGGCGACCAGGGAGTTGGCGAAGCCCCAGGCGATGGCGGTGGCGAGCGCGCTGAGGGTGCCCAGCCAGGCGCCTCCGGCGACGCGGGCGGCGTCGTAGAAGGCGGTGCCGTCCGGGTCTCCCTCCTTGATCAGCGTCGGCACCTCGGGAACCAGCATCGCCGCGATCCAGGTCTGCACGATGAACAGCGCTCCGGCGAGCAGCAGCGCGGCCACCATGGCCCGGCCGATCGCCCGGGCGGATTCGCGGTTCTCCTCGGCGAGGGTGGAGATGCCGTCGAAGCCGAGGAAGCTGAGCACGGCGATCGACACCGCCCCGAAGATCAGGGACCAGGAGAAGGTGCCGGAGTCGTAGAAGGCGTGGAAGCCGGAGCCGTTGCCCTTGCCCTGGGCGAGCGCGATGACGCCGAAGGCCAGGAAGATCACGAGGACGACCAGCTCGGCCACGAGCATGATCTTGTTGATCCGGGCGGTCATCTCGATGCCGAACCAGTTCACGACGGTGTTGAGGACGACGAACCCGATCAGCCAGATCCAGACCGGCACCGAGGCGACCAGCGAGTTCATCGCCACGGCGGCGATCAGGTAGAGCAGGGCCGGCACGAGGATGTAGTCGAGCAGGATCATCCAGCCGGACAGGAAGCCGACCGGCGCGCCGATGCCCCGCCCCGCGTACGAGTAGACCGACCCGGCCATCGGGAAGGCCCGGGACATCTGCGAGTAGGAGTGCGCCGTGAACATCATCGCCAGCATGCCGATGGCGTAGGCGAGGGCGACCATGCCGCCCGAGCCCTGGAAGACGCCGCCGAAGATGCCGAACGGCGCGATCGGCACCATGAAGACCAGGCCGTAGACCACCAGGTCCCGGAAGCCCAGTGACCGAGCCAACTGCTGGGTGTAGCCGTACTTCTCGAGATCTTGCCCTTGAGGTGCGCTGTCGCTCACGTCGCCTCCCCGGCGGCCGCGGTCCCCTGACTGGCGGGGTGATCTTAGGGTCCGCGGCCGACGCATGGGAACGCTTGTGCACAGGGATTCTGTGGGGATTCCGACGGAACATGAGATCTCCTCCCACGGCCGTCACCCGGCGGCGCCGGACGACCCGATGACGACCACGCGGGCCCAGTCGGGCGGTGTGTCCGGCACGTGGTCGGGATCGTTCTCACGCCACGAACGGCGCCCGCCCCGGCGGGGGAACAGGCCCACGACCGTGCGGCAGGCCGGGCGCGCGTCCGGCCAGGGCGTCTGACCGTCGGTCAGCACCACGACGACGTCCGGCCGCGGCCGGGTGCGCAGCGCCCGGGCGAAGCCGCTGCGCAGGTCCGTACCACCACCGCCCACCAGCGGGATGTCCTCGGCGCTGCACAGCGGGTGGGCGATCCGTGCCGCGGCGTCGCACGGCACGACGGTGACCATGTCGCGGCGGCCGCCCACCGCGCGGGAGATGGCGGCCACTTCGAGGAGCGCGCTGCCCAGTTCCGCGTCGCTGACGGAGCCGGACGTGTCGATGACCACGCAGACCCGGGGCGGTCTGCGCCGCAGGCTGGGCAGGACGACCCCGGGCACACCGGCCGACCGTCGCGAGGGCCGTCCGTAGCTGTAGTCCTGGCCCGCGCCGGAACCGGAGGCAGCCGAGCGCACCGCCGCTCCCAGCAGCTCCCGCCACTGCTGCGGCGGGTGGAACGCCTCCTCCGCCCACCGCCGCCAGCTCTTGGGCGCGTGGCCCGGGCGGCCGTTGATGGCCTGCGCGACGCGGAAGCGGACGCCGTCCCGTTCCTGCTCACTCAGCCCGTGGGCACCCTCCGGGCCGAGGTCCCATTCCCGTTCCAGGCCGTCGGCGCCGCTGCCGCAGTCCAGCCAGACGAAGTCCTGCGTGAGCGGCCCGATCCCGAACCGCCCGAGGTAGTCCTCCATGAGCTCTCCCTCGGGAAGCCCCAGGGTCCCGGGGAGGACGGCGCCCTGGGGCGTGTCCAGCCCTTCGCCGAAGGCGTCGTCGTTGACCTCGCAGTCCGCGGCGATGTTCATCCGCAGCCGCTCCGCCGGGCCCTCCAGTCCCTGCTCCCGTGCGACGCGGTCACCGCGCCCGTGGTGGTCGCGCAGCAGGTGCGACACCTCGTGCACCCACACCCCGGCCAGTTCCTCGAGCGGCGTGCGGTCCACGAACGCCGGCGAGACGTAGCACCGCCAGTGCGGGTCGACGGCCATCGTCGGAACCCGCCGGGACTCCACGACGTGCAGCGCGAACAGCGCCGTCGCCAGGTAGGGGCGGACCCGCGCGGCGTACAGCCGGGCGGCGAAGAGCTTCTCGCGGTCCAGCGCCGCCGGCGTCTGCGCGGTCACCGGCCGGCCTTCGCGACGAGCCCGGACCGCTCGGCCGCCCGGTCGGCGCGCCGGGACAGGGACACCGCTCCGGCGAGCCGCTCGATGGCCGCGGGGACGTCCCAGTCCTCGCGGCGCAGCGAGGCGAGCGTGGTCGCGGGGACGACCACGAGGTCGGGGGCCCCGGTCTCCAGGGCCCGGACGAGCAGCGCCCACGCCGCGTCCCAGCGTGACTTCTCCGGCCGGTTGCGGACGGCGTCCACCACACCGTCCAGGACGGCCTGGCGCAGGTCACCGCGCTCGGGCAGTACGGCACCGGCCGGGTCGGCGAGCACTTCCTCGGGGTCGGGGAGATCCATCCGGTCGATGCTCGCCAGCAGTTCCAGCCCCGGGCCGTCCCCCACGGTGCCCCGGACGAGCAGGGAGAGCACCTCCTGGGAGGCCCCGGCCGCGGTCGCGAAGGCGATCAGGCACAGCGTCATCTCCCAGCTGCGCGGGGACGGCCAGGCACCGCCGCGGCGGGTCTCGCCGGTGGGGAGGCGGTGGACGAGGCCGGGCCGGACGGCGAGCAGCCCGCACACCGCACGTCGGGCGAAGTCGACGGCACCGGCCAGCTTGCCCGGGTCGAGCCGGGGCAGCGTCGCCCGGGGCCAGGTCCCGCCGAGGCCGCGGACCACCACGTCGTGGTCGTGGGTCCACTGCAGGTGGACGAACCGGTTGGCCAGCGGCGCGCTCAGTTCCCAGCCGTCGGCCGCCGACGAGCGGGGGTTCGCGGCGGCCACGATCCGCACCCCGGGCGGTAGCCGCAGGGCGCCGATCCGCCGCTCCAGCACGAGGCGGAGCAGGGCCGCCTGCACGGCGGGCGGCGCGGTGGACAGCTCGTCGAGGAAGAGCAGGCCCCGGCCGGCCCGGACCAGGCGTACCGCCCAGTCCGGCGGGGCCATCGGGACGCCCTGCTCGGCGGGGTCGTCCCCGACGACGGGCAGCCCGGAGAAGTCGGACGGCTCGTGGACGCTGGCGATCACCGTGGTCAGCGGGAGGTCGAGCGCGACGGCGAGCTGGGTGAGCGCGGCGGTCTTGCCGATCCCGGGCTCGCCCCACAGCAGCACCGGCAGGTCGGCGGCGACGGCCAGCGTGAGGGCCTCCAGCTGGATGTCGGGGCGCGGTTCGGTGGTGGTGTCGCGCAGCAGCGTCAACAGGGCGTCGGCCACGTCAAGTTGGGGCGCGCCGGCCGGGCCGGAGGGCAGGGCGGACGGGGCGTGCGGGGGCATGGGTGATCACCTCGGGGGTTCGTGAAGCCGAAGGGGGTACAAGGCCGTGCGCGGGGACTCCGCGCACGGCCCGCGGTCAGCGGGCGGTGCGGTACCGCGGGTCGGGGCGGCCGCGACGGGGCCGGGTGCGGAGCGCCGGGGAGTACGCGCGCGGCGGCACCCGCCCGGGGGCGGGCCCCGCGAGGCCGGCCCTGAACAGGCCGTACGCGATGCGCCGTTGGGCTGCCGCCTCCAGTTCGTCCCGCAGCGGGCCGTCGCGGAGCACCGCGCCGGGACCGAGCAGGCCCTCGACGACGGCCAGCGCGCCGGCGATGTCGCCGTGGTCCAGGCGTGCCCGTACGTCGGCGAGGGATTCCGGACGCCGGTGCGCCCGGTCGATCGCCCGCAGGCACGGCAGCGGGGTGCCGGTCAGCGCGACCAGCAGCTCCTCCCGGCGGATCTCGTCGGGATCGTGGTCCAGCGCGGTCAGGACACCGTCGACCAGGCCGATCCGGTGCGATGCGCCCCGGCACTCCACGACGCGGGGCCGTCCCGGCCCGCCCCGCGGCGGCAACGGCCCGGACGGCGGGTGGCCGGGCACGAGCGCGGCCGCCACCAGCGGGTGCAGTCCGTCGGCGCCGATCAGGCCGGCGGCGAGCAGTTCCACATCCGGCGGCACCCAGGTCGCCGCGTCAGGCAGCACCGGCAGCGGCCAGTTGCCGCCGCCGGCTCCGGTCGCCTGCGTGATCCGCGCGGCGGGCGCTCCCGCGCCGTCGTCCCCGCCGGTCACGTCCACGATCAGCCGGTGGCGCGAGCCCAGGCGCACGGTGACGGAACCGGAGGTCCGGCCCTCGGCACGCAGCACCATCCGCGCCTCGTCCTCCCACCGGTCGACCGCGCAGCGCTGGTGCGGCGGCAGTGGCCCGGGTGGTTCCAGGTCCGGGAGGAGGGGCGGATCGTCGGGCCGGCGGCCGCCGGTCCCGGCGCGGAACGGCAGCTCACCGGTTCTGCGCGCGTCCCACAGGTGGCGGTGCAGATCGAGGCGGAACCGCCGGTGGGGCCGGTGGTGCGGATGGTGGCGGGCGCCCGCCCCGGGGTGGGCCGGGTCCCACAGCGCGAGGCTGAACCGCTGCCCGCCGTCCGCCCACGCGGGCGGGGTCCGCACCACGAGGTGCACCCGGTCACCGCCCTCCGTGCCCGAGGCCCCGTACCGGGCCAGGGTGATGGTCAGCGCCGGACGCAGCAGACCGTCGGGGGCGACCCGCGGCATGTGCCAGCGCAGCAGGTCGGGAGCCATCTGGCGAAGGTCGGCCCGGACCCGGGCCGCGAGTTCCCGGCCGTGGGTGCGGGCGAGGGAACGCAGATCGAGGTCGACGTCGATACCGGCGGCGGCACACGCCCCGGCCCAGTCACCGGTTCGGCGGCGGGCGGTCGCGGTCTCGACCATGGACGGCGGCACGGCGAACTCGCGCACGCGCAGCCAGAAGGAGAGGCGGGAATCCTCGTTCGCGGTCTGAGTGAGCATCAGCACTCACCTTGCGCGGACGGGTCCCCCAATCTGGAAGAAGAGTCAGTCGTCATCGCCGGGAGCATAGCGTTCCCGTCACGATCTGTCAGGCCCCGGCCGTCACCGGGGTCCCGCCACCGGGCGCTGCCGGGCCGGCTCCGGGGAGACGTGCCGCCGTCCACACGGATCGTCGCGCCGCTGATGTAGTCCGCGTAGGGGCTCGCCAGGTAGGCGACGGCGCCCGCGATCTCGCCGGGGCGGCCGAAGCGGCCGATGTCGTTGGGCACGAAGTCCCGCGCGGCGTTGCGCTCGATCTCCGGCCACGACCGGCCCCAGCCGCGCTCCGGCGCGAGCCCGGTGATCAGGTCCTGCACCGCGTCGACGAGGATCGCCCCGGGGGAGACCACGTTGGAGGTCACCCCGGTGGCCTTCAGCTCCCGCGCCAGGGAGACGGCCAGGTTGTGCCGCGCGGCGAGCGAGGCGTTGTAGTGGGGCTGCATCGCGATCGGCTGCGAGGCGAGCCCTCCGCCGATCTGGATCACCCGGCCCCAGCCGCGCTCACGCATCCCGGGCACCAGCCGCTGGATCATGCGGACCCCCGAGACCACGTTGACCTCGTACGTCCGCAGCCACTCCGCCGCGGTGGCCTCGGCCCAGCCTACGTGCTCGTACGAACCGGCGTTGTTGACCAGGACGTCGACCTCGCCCGCGACGCGGGCCACGGCGTCGGCGCCCTCGTCCGTGGCGAGGTCGCCGATCGCCGCGGCGACCGCGCCGATCTTCTCCGCGACCTCGCGCGTCCGCGCCTCGTCCCGTCCGTGCACCACGACGTCGGCACCCTCCGCGGCGAGCAGTTCGGCGATCGCCGCGCCGAGGCCGGAGCTGGAACCGGTCACGAGGGCCCGGCGGCCGGTCAGGTTCAGATCCATCGCGTTGTCCTTCCGATCATGTATACACCTGTAGACATGCCTCCAGTCTACACTCGTCGACATGACGACGCCGCGACGCGGCCGCCACCAAGGAGGCCATCCTGCTTGCGGGTGTCGAGGCCTTCACCCGGCACGGCTACGACGGTGTCGGGGTGCGGGAGATCGCCAAGGCCGCGGGAGTCACCGCGATGCTGGTGGGCCGCTACTTCGGCTCCAAGGAAGGGCTCTTCGCCGAGGTGGTGGAGGCGTCCATGACCGAGCGCACGGTCCTCACCAGCGACCCGGCCGCCCTTGCCCGCGACGTGGCCGCCGCGCTGGTCCGCCGGACCGCGCCGGACGCCGACAGCCTCGACCCGTTCCTCCTCATGCTGCGCTCGGCGCCCAACCCCCGCGCCGCGGAGATCCTGCGGGCGGGCATCGAGAACCACGTCGAGGCCCATCTGCTCGACGTCGCACCGCAGTTGCGGGGAACCGAACGCGCCGCCATGGCCCTCTCGGTCGTCGTGGGCTTCTGGCTGATGCGCTCGGTCATCGGCAGCACCACGCTCAACGACACCGACGAGCAGGCCCTGGCCCGGAGGCTGGAGCAGGTGTTCGCCCTGCTCCTCGGCGACTGACCCCCTCCCGCTTTGCCCGCTCTTTGCGGCCCGCCGGAAACAGAACCGCGGGGCTCGGGGTTGCCGCCTACATGGCGACTCTCGGACTGATCGGCAGCGGATCCATCGGCGGCACCCTGGCGCGGCTCGCCGTGGCCGCGGGCCTGGACGTGGTGCTCAGCAACTCGCGTGGGCCGGAGACCCTGGACGGCCTGGTGGCGGAGCTCGGCCCCCGGGCACGCGCCGCGACCCCCGCCGAGGCGGCCGCGGCGGGCGACTGGGTCGTGGTGACGATCCCGCTCGGCGCCTTCGACCAGGTCCCGGCGGCCCCGCTGACCGGGAAGACGGTCATCGACACCGGCAACTACTACCCCCAGCGCGACGGGCGGATCGCCGTGCTCGAGGACGGAACGACCACGGACAGCGGGCTGCTCCAGGGCCACCTGCCCGACGCCCACGTGGTGAAGGCCTTCAACAACATCTTCTTCCGCCACCTCGCGGAACTCGCCCGGCCCAAGGGCTCCCCCGACCGGACCGCCCTCCCGATCGCCGGCGACGACCCCGCGGCCGTCGCGGACGCGGCGAACCTCCTCGACGTACTCGGCTACGACGCGGTCGCCTACGGCACCCTCGCCGACAGCTGGCGCTCCCAGCCCGGCACCCCGGTCTACGGTCTGCCGTACGCGGGCGGCGAGGCCGACTTCCCGAAGGTGACGGGGACCCCCGTGCCCGCCGACGCGATCCGGACCGCGCTCGCCGCCGCCACCCGCTGAGGAACGGACCCCGCGGCCTCCGGCACCGGTGCCGGAGGCCGCGGGGTCCTGCGTTTGCGCGGGTCACGGGCTCGCGATCAGCCGTTGGTGACGGCGACGAAAGCGGCAGCGAGAAGAGCTACGACAGCTACGCGTCCCCCTCACCAGCGTCGCCACCTGTCGGTGATCTCGTATCGGCTGACGCCGTGGAGGGATGCAAGCCTGGACACGTCGATGCCGTGCTGGGTGAGTACGTCGTCGATGAAGACGCACAGCTGCTCTCGCTCGTCGGTGTCGTAGCCGCTGCTTTTGTGCCGGTGGTGGACCTCGTTGAGGGCCAGGACGACTCGTTCCACGATGTGGAGCACCTGTTCGCCCGAGGGCGCGGCGAGCACACTGACGTCGCGCTCGAACCCTGCCAGGACGGTATCGGTGTCGCTCAGGAAGGATTCGGAGTACGAGTCCGCCAGGTACGCGCACTCGGAATCCAATGTGCCGGCCGCGACCTCTCGTGCCTCCTCAGCAACCAGGTCACGCCAATTTCGGGAAGGTCTCACAGCCATGCGCGAAGAGTACGAGTGCCCCTGGACACGGCGTCCCGCGGGGGCATCTGCCCTGCAAGCCCGGCGGTAAGGGCCGTCGAGGGTAGGCAGGCGAACAAACTGGCGCCACCCCGAAGAGTCGCCGGCCTAGCGCAAACCCCGTTGCGGCTCCACCCGCATCACCGTCACCATCAAGGCCGTCCTGGCTACAGCGCCATCGACAAACGACCGCAAGGGAGCCCGTTCACTGTGGCAGAGGTCAGAGTGACCTACGACAAGACCGCGAACGCGGCGTACGTCTACTTCACCGAACCGCAGGCCCGCGTGAAGTCCGCACGCATGTATCCCTGCGATCCCGTGGACGTCGACGGCATGATCAACCTCGACTTCGACGAGCAGGGCCGCGTCATCGGCATCGAGGTGCTGGCCGCCAGTTCAAAACTGCCCGCGTACCTGCTCCGGTCCGCGGAGCGGCTGGACATCGAAGGGTCCTGAACAGTCGGGCACCGCCTTGGCGGCGACCGCTGTGCGACCTGCGTCAGGTCGGAGAAGGCTCCCGGTCTCTAGCCGAATTCGCCGTCACGTACGCCCAGTCGAAACGCCGTCCACTCCTCCGCGGTGAACCGCAGCGGCGGCAGTTCCTTGTTCTGTGAATCGCGGACCGCGACCGCTCCGCCGCCGAGGTCTGCGACCTCCACACACGTCTTGTCCCACCTGTTGGAGTGGCTGCTCGCGACCCAGTCCGCATCGGTCAAATCCATTGCGTACAGCTCGGCCTTGCGTGCGCCCGTCATGGGATCTCCCGTTGCCATCGGATGGACCTCCCCTTTCAGCGTCGCTCCGATGGTCCTCATGTGCATCTCGCCCACCTTCCTGCGCCGCGGCGGCGCTCCGGCACCGGCCCTCCCGGTGCCGGAGCGCCGCGCGGGACAGCGGCGTCCGTCAGCCTCCGCCGGGCGCCGTGTCCCCGCTCCCGTAGCGGCGCCGGAACCGCTCGACGCGGCCGGCGGTGTCCACCACGCGGGCGGTACCGGTGTAGAAGGGGTGGCTCGCGGAGGAGATCTCCACGTCCACCACGGGGTAGGTGTTGCCGTCCTCCCAGACGACGGTCTTCTCACTGGTCATCGTGGACCGGGTGAGGAAGGCGAAGTCCGCCGCGCGGTCGCGGAAGACCACCGGACGGTAGTCCGGGTGGATGCCGGGTTTCATGGGTTCTCCGTGAGATGTCGTACGGGCCGCGGGGGCCGGTGGCGCGGTGTTCCGGGGGGCGGTGTCACCAGGAGGCCTTGCGCACTCCTGGCAGGTGTCCCGCGTGCGCCTGGGCGCGCAGGTTGATCCGCGAGAGGCCGAACGCCCGCAGGTGGCCGCGGGCCCGCCCGTCGAGGGCGTCGCGGTTGCGGACCCGGGTGGCGCTGGCGTCGCGCGGCTGCCGGTCCAGCTCCCGCCGCGCGGCGGCCTTCTCCTGCGGGGTGGCGGTGGGGCGGCGCAGGACGTCCTTCAGCTCGGCGCGCCGTACGGCGTACCGCGCCACGACGGCCTTGCGCCGTTCGTTCTTCGCGATCTTCCCGGCCTTGGCCATCAGACCCGGCCTCCCCGGGCCCGGATGACGGCGACGGCCTTCTCGATGCCGATGCGGTCCAAGGTCCTGATGCCCTTGGCGCTCAGCGTCAGCCGGACGGTGCGGCCCTCGCTGGGCAGCAGGTAGCGCTTGTGCTGGATGTTCGGGTCGAAGCGGCGCCTGGTGCGCCGGTGGGAGTGCGAGACGGAGTTGCCGAAGCCGGGCTTGCGGCCGGTGAGTTGGCAGTGTGCGGGCATGTCGGTCCGTTCGGTCGGCTCATCGAGCTTATTGGAAATGAAAACCAGTTCTGTATAGTACCCGGCATGGCACGCACCGACCTACGCCCCGTCATCAAGCTCCGCTCCACCGCCGGGACCGGCCACACCTACGTGACCCGCAAGAACCGCCGGAACGACCCGGACCGCCTGGTCCTGCGCAAGTACGACCCGGTGGTCCGGCGTCACGTCGAGTTCCGCGAGGAACGCTGACCCGCCCCCCTCTCCACCCGCTCGACCCCTGACACGAAAGGCACCTCCCGTGGACAGCAGCCCCAAGCTGCCCGTCGTCCTCGTCGGCGGTCTGCACGCCGAGGCCCGCCGGGCCGCGGTGCGCGAACTCCTGCACTCCACCCCCGGGGCCCTCGCCCTCCACCACGACCTGCGGCCCGCCGTCGGCGGACCCGTCCGGCGCGTCCTCAGTGACCGCGCCGGCGTCCTCTCCCGGACCGACACCGAGCTCGTGAACGACTGCGCCTGCTGCGCGCTCCGCGCCGACCTGCTCCCCGAACTGCTGGCGCTGGCCGCGGACCCGTCCTGCCGGCTCGCCGTCGTCGAGCTGTGGGACTCGGTGGAACCACAGGCGATGGCCGAGGTCCTGGTCGGCACCCCGCTGCCCGACGGCAGCCTCTCGGGGAGCGTGCTGGCGGCGGCCGGGGTGGTCACCTGCGTCGACCCCGCCCTCCTGCTCGACCACCTCGGCTGCGGCGACGACCTCACCGACCACGGCCTCGCCGTCGCTCCGGGCGACCACCGCACCGTCGCCGACACCCTGGCCCGGCAACTGGAGTACGCCGGCGTCCTCGCCCTCGCGCCGGGCGAGGACGCCGACCCCGGCGACGTCGAACTGCTCACCCAGCTCCACCCGACGGCCCGTCAGGTCACGATCGGTACGGGCCGGCTCGCCCCGGCGGCACGGTCCGGCTTCGACGTCGCCGCGGCCGCCGCACGGCAGCATCCGGCCTGCGCCCTGCTGCCCCAGGAGGCCGACGCCCACGGTGTCGCCACCCTGGTGTGGCGCTCCGCCCGGCCCTTCCACCCCGGCCGGCTGCACGCGGCCCTGGAGGACCTCAGCTGCGCCGCCGCGCGCAGCCGCGGCCGCTTCTGGCTGGCCGACCACCCCGACACCCTGCTCTCCTGGGAGGCCGCCGGCGGCGCGCTGTGCATCGAGGACGTCGGGCCGTGGCTCGCCGCGCTCCCCGACGCGGCGTGGGAGATGGTGCCGCCCGAACGGCGGGTGGCGGCCGCCCTGGACTGGCACCCGGAACACGGCGACCGCGGCCAGCACCTCACCTTCACCTCGCCCGGCCTGGACCGCGAAGGACTCGTGGCCACCCTCGACCGCTGCCTGCTCACTGATGCCGAGTACGCGGCGGGACCCGACGGCTGGCGCCGCCTGCCCCACGCCTTCGACGGCTTCCTCGACCACGCGGCCTGAACCGCACACTGCGACGACCACGGAGACAGCACCATGACGACCGTCCGCACCGGCACGACCAGGGGCCTGAACAGGGGTCAGAACACGGGCAAGGGCAAGGACGCCCGCAAGACCCGGCCGAACCCGCTCTTCGCCGCGGGCATCGAGTACGTCGACTACAAGGACACCTATCTGCTGCGGAAGTTCATCTCCGACCGGGGCAAGATCCGCAGCCGGCGGGTCACCCGCGTCACCGCCCGCCAGCAGCGCGCCCTAGCCCGCGCCATAAAGAACGCCCGCGAGATGGCCCTGCTGCCGTACGCCACCCGCTGACCGCGCCCACCCGCAGAGGAGAACCCCATGGCCGTGCCCAAGCGCAGGACCTCCCGCAGCAACACCCGTCACCGCCGCGCCCGTTGGAAGGCCGAGGCCCCCCACCTGGTGCCTGTCACCGTCGACGGCCGCGAGCGGCTGGTGCCCGTCCACCTCGTCCGCGCCTTCCGGCGCGGTCTGCTGCCCGGTCGGGAGTGACGGCTCCGCCCCTCCGCTCAGCGGCGGTGCCACTCCTCGGCCAGCAGACGGTGGGACCGGACCCGGTCCGCGTGGCCGTGGGTGATGGTCGTGACGATCAACTCGTCGGCCCCGGTGGCCTCCTGGAGCTGCTCCAGCCGATCGGCCACGCGCTGCGGCGAGCCGACGAACCGGGTCTCGACGCGGTCCGCCACCAGGGCCCGGTCCGCCTCCGTCCATGGGTGGGACCGGGCCTGCCGGGGGGTGGGGTACTCGATGGCGCCCTCGGCGGTACGGATGCTGCGCACCCACAGACCGTAACCGGCGGCGAGTTCACGGGCGGTCGCGTCGTCCCGCGCGACGACGACGTCGGCGGAGACGCTGACATAGGGCTTGTCGAGCACGCCGCCCGGCCGGAAGGCGGCGCGGTAGCCGTCGACCGCCTCCAGGACGCTGCCCGGGCTGACGTGGTAGTTCGCGGCGAAGTGCAATCCGTGCCGGCCGGCGGCCTCGGCGCTTTGGCCGCCGCTGCTGCCGAGGATCCACACCTGGACGTCGGCGCCCTCCCCCGGCACGGCGTGCGCCTCGACGCCGTCCGCCGAGCGGTAGGTGCCGCGCAGCAGCGCCAGGATGTCGTCGACCTGCTCCCCGTACTCCTGGGAGCGCGCGCCGGGCTGCTGCAGCAGCTGCCGCTGGAGCGCGATGCGGGGTGAGCCGAGCAGGTGCTCGAAGGAGAACTTCGGCGGGATCCGCAGCCCGCCCGGCGTACGCCCGTCCACGACGGGTGTCGTGGTCGGCACCGGACCGGCCGCGCCGCCCGGTGGGCGGCCCCCGGAGCGGCCGAGCCCCAGGTCGAGGCGCCCCGGGTGCAGGGCGTCGACGAGGCCGAACTCCTCGACGGTGGACAGGGCGGTGCGGTGGCCGAGTTGGACCGCTCCCGAACCGAGCCGGATCGTGGAGGTCGCGGCCGCGGTGAGGGCCAGCAGAACGGCGGGCGAAGTGCCGGCGACACCGGGATTGAGGTGGTGCTCGGCGAACCAGTAGCGGGCGTAGCCGGACTCCTCCGCCCGCCGGGCGAGGTCGATGCTGTTGCGCAGGGCCTGCGCGGCGGTGGAGCCGGAGGAGATCGGGACGAGGTCGAGGACTCCGAGCGGTGTGCGGGACACGGTGGGTGGTCTCCTCAGCGGTGGGCGGGTCCGGGCGACGACGGGACGGCGGGAGGGCTCACGACGCGGCCCGCTCCGCCGGGGTCCGCGCGTCGGGGTGGGCGAGGCCGAGGTGGTCACGCAGGGTGGTGCCCTCGTAGTCGGCGCGGAAGACGCCCCGTTCCTGCAGCAGCGGGACGACGGTGTCGGCGAAGACGTCCAGGCCGCCGGGAGTGACGTGCGGGACGAGGATGAAGCCGTCGGCGGCGTCGGCCTGCACGAAGTCGTCGATGCCCGCGGCGACGGTGGACGGTGAGCCCACGAAGGACTGGCGGTTGCCGGTCTCGATGACCAGGTCGCGGATCGACCACCCGTTGGCGGCGGCCAGCTCCCGCCACTCGCGGGCGGTGGCCAGAGGGTCGCGGTACATGCGCACCTGGGCGCGACCGCGGGCGACGGTGTGCTCGCCGGGATCGGGGTCGACGTCCGGGAGGGGGCCGTCCGGGTCGTAGGCGGACAGGTCGCGGTTCCAGACGAACTCCAGGTGCTTGATCGCGGTGGCCCCGCTGACCTGCTGCCGCCTCACCTCGCGGGCGAGTTCGGCGGCCTCGGCGTCGCTGTCGCCGAGGACGAAGGTCGCGGCGGGCAGGATCAGCAACTCGTCCTGGCCGCGGCCGTACTTCGACAGGCGGCCCTTGACGTCCCGGTAGAAGGCACGGCCCGCCTCGAACGTGCTGTGGCGGCTGAAGATGGCGTCGGCGTCGGCGGCCGCGAACTCCCGGCCCTCCTCGGAGTCGCCCGCCTGGAAGACCACCGGGCGTCCCTGCGGGCCGCGCGGGACGTTGAACTGTCCGTGGATGTCGAAGTGGTGCCCCTTGTGCACGAAGGATCCGGCCCGCGCGTCGCGCAGGAAGGCGCCCGTCGCACGGTCGGCGAGTATCTCGTCGCCGTGCCACGAGTCGAAGAGCCCGCCCGCGGTGGCGAGGAACTCCCTGGCGCGGGAGTAGCGCTCCTCCTGCGGGAGGAATCCGCCGCGGCGGAAGTTCTCCCCGGTGAAGGCGTCCCAGGAGGTGACGACGTTCCACGCGGAGCGCCCGCCGGAGAGGTGGTCGAGGCTGGCGAACTGGCGGGCCACCTCATAGGGCTCGTTGAAGGTGGAGTTGATGGTGCCGGTGAGGCCGATGCGCTCCGTGACGGCGGCGAGCGCGGCGAGGACGGTGAAGGTGTCGGGGCGGCCGACCACGTCCAGGTCGTGGATCCTGCCGCCCTGTTCGCGCAGGCGCAGGCCTTCGGCGAGGAACAGGAAGTCGAACTTGGCGCGTTCGGCGGTCCGCGCGAAGTGCGCGAAGGAGCCGAACTCGATGTGGCTGCCGGCCCGTGGGTCGCTCCACACGGTGGTGTTGTTGACGCCGGGGAAGTGGGCGGCCAGATGGATCTGCTTGCGCGGTTTGCTCATGGCGTACGGTTCCTCCGGCTCAGGCGGTCGCGGTCGCGCTGGTGGCGGTGTAGCGGTTGGCGGGGCGGGCCAGACCGAGCAACCCGCGCAGGGTGCGGGCCTCGTAGGCCTCCCGGAACGCGCCGCGGCGCTGCAGCTCGGGCACCAGCCCCCGGGTGATCGCCGGCAGGTCGTGGCCGATCACCGCGGGGCGCAGCCGGAAGCCCGTGAGCCCGGCCCGCCGCCACTCCAGCAGCAGGTCCGCGAGGCCGGCGGGCGTGCCGGCGAAGACCTTCGCGTCGCTGGTGTACGGCGTGCCGGCGAGGCCGTCCAGCCGCCCCAGGCGGGCCCGCGCCGCTCCGGCGTCGTCGTCGAGGAGGACCACGAGGTCGCCGAAGACGTGCAGGGTTTCCCGCTCCCGGCCGGCCGCCTCCTGCGCGGCACGTATCCCGGTGACGATCGCGCGGGCCTGGTCGCCGTCGTGCGGGGTCACGTAGCCGACGTCCGCGGCGCGGGCCACGAGCCGGTACGGCACGCCGCTGTGGGCGAGGGCGCTGACGACGGGCTGGCCCTGGGGCGGCCGGGGCGTGATGGAGGGGCCCTTGACGCTGAAGTACCGGCCCTCGAAGTCGATGTAGTGGAGCTTGTCGCGGTCGATGAAGCGGCCGGTGGCGACGTCGCGGATCTCGGCGTCGTCCTCCCAGCTGTCCCAGAGGCGGCGCACCACCTCGACGTGGTCGGCCGCCTCGTCGAAGAGACCGGCGACCAGCTCCCGCACGGCCGGGGTGTCCAGGTCCCCGAGGCCGAACGGGGGGATGGCGCGCCTGCCGAAGTGCGCCGCCTCGTTCGGCCGGGCCGATACCTGGACGCGCAGACCGGCCCGGCCGGTGCTCACGTAGTCCAGGGTGGCGATGGCCTTGGAGACGTGGAACGGCTCGGTGTGGGTCGCGACCACCGTCGGCACCAGACCGATGTGCCGGGTCAGCGGGGCCACCCGGGCGGCGACCAGGACGGCGTCGAGGCGGCCGCGCACCTGGTCGGTACGGCCGTCGGGTTCGATGGGGTGGGAGGACTGCGGACCGAGGGAGTCCTCGATCGTCACGAAGTCGAGCAGCCCCCGCTCGGCCTCGGTGACGACGTCCTGCCAGTAGCGGGCGGTGAGCAGTTCACGGGGCCGCGCCGCGGGCTCACGCCACGCGGCCGGGTGCCAGCCGGCCCCGTCGAGGGCGACGGCGAGGTGCAGCGGGGCGTGCGCGGGCGGTGAACCGGCGGAGGAGTACGCGGAGGGGTACGGCGAAGAGAGGTCCGACGACACGACGGGTGCCTTCCTGATCGGCCACAGGTCTCACCGGCCCTCGTCCGGAGGGCCGGCGGGCGGATGGGGATCAGGAACGACAGAGGGAGCCGGCCACGCGCTGCAGGTCGATGTGCGCGCGGGAGTACAGCAGGACCCCGTGGACCGGGGCGGGGACCGCGACGGGTGTGCGGGACTCGGTCGGCACGACCGTCACCTCCGCTCCCTCCGGGGCTGCGCCGTCGCGCCGTACCGTAGGCACGGCACCGAGGGCGTGTCAACGCCCCCGTCTCACATGGTGAGCGTTCCGATGAGACGCGAACGGGTCCCTTGACGCCCGGGGTTTGACGACTCGACACTGATGGGCAGGTCACGATCGTCAGCGCCCACGACGCCGCCCCGCGGCGCGGTGGGTCATCGGCCCCGGCCCGCTGACCGGCAACCCTCACATCGCGGTGGGGTGCCCCGGGTGACGACCTGGTCCCGCCGGTGCGGCGGGGCAAGCGCGGTCTCGCGTCCGGCGGGCCCCGAGCCGGGGAGGCGGACATGCCCAGGGCACGAGCCCTCCTCCTGACCCGGCGCCTGCACATCGACTTCCTGCGCGTCTGCAGCTCGTCCGGCGCGGCCGGCTGACACCCACCCAGGACCTTCAGCCGTCCCGCCGCCGGTGCCCCCATGGAGCGGCCGGCGGCCCGCCACGCCTTGGAGAGGGCATGACCGAGACGATCCCGCACGACCCCGGCCTCCACGTCTCCTGTTCCGCGCTGCCGCGCACGTCCCGCCCCGACCGCTTCCGCAGCCGCATCGGTGTCGACCTCGCCGGCGGCTTCTACCCGGCGCCGCGCCGCTACGAGTTGTTCCTGTCGCCGGGATGCCCGCTCTCGCAGCGGGTCGCCATCACCCTCGACCTGCTGGGGCTGCGGGACTCCGTCGTCACGACGCCCGTTCCCGCGGGGGCCGCCGGCGGCACCGCCCGCGCCGCGCTGCGCGGGGCCTACGAGGCCACATGGCACCGCTACGACGGGCCGCTCACCGTGCCCGCGCTGTGCGACCGGTGGACGGGGCGGGTCGTCAGCAACCACACCCCGGACATCCTCGGGGACCTCACGGGCCGCCTCGGCGCCGAGGGGTGTGCTCCCGCGCACCCGCTGTGTCCCCCGGCGCTCCTGGCCGGCATCGAGGCCGTCCGGCACACGGTGGACGCGGGGCTCACCCGTGCCGCGCGGCGGGCCGCGCAGGGGGCGCCGTCCGGCCGCGGCGCGGCCCTGCGGACCCTGCACACCACCCTCGGCCTGCTGGACCGACGGCTGGCCCGCGGCGGGCCCCACGTCCTGGGCGCCCATCTGACCGCGGCCGACGTCGACCTGTGGGTCGCCCTCGTCCACCTCCCGGGCGGCCTGCTCCCGCCCTACGCCCGTCTCACGGCGTACGTCGCCCGGCTGGACCGGCACCCGGCGTTCCACGCGCAGCGGACGGCGGCCACCCTCGCGCCCACCGCATGACGCACGGAGCCGTTCCCGCCCTGGGCGTGTACGCCGAGCGCGGGAACGGCTCCGGGTGCGCGTGCGGCCCGTTCAGGCGTCCTCGGCCGGAAGGGCGTACAGAGCGGGGAGGTTGACCACGATCGCCTCCTGGGTGCTGCGGGCGATGACGACCACGGCCTCCTCGCCGGGGTCGGGGTTCTCCTCGCGGTGCGGCACGAACGGGGGGACGAAGACGTAGTCGCCTGGCGAGGTGCGCAGGCGCACCTCCTCGGGAGCGTCACCCGAGTCGTCGAGGAAGACGAACTCGGGGTGCCCGCTCACCACGTAGATCGCGGTCTCGGACTCGCCGTGGTGGTGGTCGGAGGACGAGGTCGCCGGGGCGACGTGGGTCTGGCCCATCCAGAGCCTCTCCGACCCCGCGGTCCGCCCGCTGACGGCGGCGAACCTGCGCATCCCGCCGGTCTGCGCGGTCTCCCCGTCCAGGGCGTCCGCGCGGATGTGGTGCAGCCGCGTGTGCAGGGACGCCGCCCCGGGCCCGGACGGGTCGTGGAGATGGGGGTGGAAGCCTTCGCCGGGGTTCGTCAGGGGCTCGCTCATGGCCGGGACGCTAGGGCGGCCCCGAAAAGGATGTCAAGAAGTGTCCTTTGGGCTTCACCTGCGGCAACGCTGCCGCAATGAACGAGCGCGGTGGTGGAACCCCCGGGCGGCGCGGCCCGGTTCGGGCATGATGGGCCCATGCACATCTCCGCGAAGGCGGACTACGCCACGCGGGCTCTGCTGGAGCTCGCCTGTGAGCCTGCCCGCCCCCTGACCTGCGAGGCCATCGCCTCCGCGCAGCAGATCCCGTTCCGCTTCCTGAAGTCCGTGGTGGGCGAGCTGCGCAGGGCCGGGCTGGTGCGCAGTCAGCGCGGCTGCGAGGGCGGCTACTGGCTCGGCCGGCCCGCCGGCGAGATCACCCTTCTGGACGTGGCGCGCGCCGTGGACGGCGAGTTGATCACCCTGCGGGGCGAGTCGCTGGCCGGACTCGGCTACCCCGGTCCGGCGGCGGGGCTGCCGGGGGTGTGGCGCCAGGTCGAGGCGGGCGCGGCGGCGGTCCTGGGCGGTGTGACCCTGGCCTCGCTGCTGCCGGCCGGCTCGGCGGAAGGGCTGGACCGGAAGGGAGCCGCGTGACGGCCGCAGCCGCCCCGCCGGCCGTGGAGGTGGTGGAGTACACCGATCCGCTGTGCCCCTGGGCCTGGGGCTCGGAGCCGGTGTTCCGCAGGCTGCGGGCGGCGCTGGCCGGCCGGGTGCGGTGGCGCCGCGTACACGGCGTCCTGTTCGACGCGGACGACGACCCGCCACCCGACCCGGCCGCGGAGACCGCCTGGTACGCGCGCCACGTCGAGGAGATCGGCGCGCACACCGGTGCGCCGTGGGCTCGGCGGCTGAGCCGGGTGGCGGCGACCTCCTGGCCCGCCTCGCTGGTCGCCAAGGCCGCCGAACTGCAGGGCGAGGAGGTCGCCGGGCGGGTGCTGCGCAGGCTCCGGGAGACTGTCTTCGTGCTCGGGGAGCCCGCCGACACACCCGCGCTCGCGCTGGCCGCGGTGCGCGGCACGCCGGGCCTGGACCCTGTGCGGCTCGCGGCCGAAGCGGCGGCCGGTGACGTCCTGGAGCGGGTACGGGCCGACCGGGCGGAGGCGCGCCGCCCGGTGCGCGAGGTGCTGTCGGTGCGGAGCGCGTCGCCGCACCCCGGCGCGGCCAAGGAGACCGGCGACGGCGGGCACCGGTACGCGCTGCCGACGCTGCTCGTGCGCTCCCCGGCCGGGCGGCGCGTGGTGCCCGGCTGGCGGCCCTACGAGGAGTACGCCTGCGCCGTCGAGGAGTTGGGCCCGGGACTGCCGCGCACCCCGGCCCCGCTGCCTCCGGCCGAGGCGCTGCGGCGCTACGGAAGCCTCACCGATCCCGAGCGGGCGCTGCTGGCCGCGGGCCCCTGGCCGCCGCCGGAGGCGGTCCGGGTGGACACCGGCAACGGGCCCCTGTGGCTGCACCCCGAGGAGGCCGCGACGCACCCGGCCACCGCTCGCGGCTCGCGCTGACGGGCCTCTGAGGCGCTGTCAGGAGCGCGTCCCGCCAAATGAGACACCAATTGGTGTCTATTGACAGGCGCTCTGGGTGCTCGCCAGGATGAACAGCATGCTCACGACGCACCCCGGTGTGGTGTGCCGCTACGTGGACCTGCGGCGCACCTGCAGCGCCCTCTGTCGCTGACCGGCCGCCGCCCACGGCCCACAGGCGCCTGACCGTATCCGTCGGCACCGGCCGCGCCGCCGCCCCGTCGAGCCGCGCCCGCCGTCCGCGCCGCCCCTTTCGCGCTCCGCCGCCTTCCCCCACCGCATCCCGGTGAGTCCCCGCGTGCCCCCGAACGCCCTGCCCTGAGCGCGGCGTGCCCGATGTGTGCTTCCGAGCCGCGTCGGCACGACCGTCCCGGCACGACGGCGTCGGGCGCGGGTGCGCGCCGTGCCCGCCGCCGCGCCCCCGCCTGCCCCGAGCAGGTCCGGGGGCCCTCGAAGAAAGCACTGACATGCCCGGACGACCCACGCCCCACCGCCCCGGATCCAACTCCCGTACCGGAGCTGATTCCCGGCCCGGACCCGATTCCCGGCCCGGACCCCGCTCCCGTACCGCCCGGCGCCCGGGCCGCCTGCGTACCACGGCGCTGGCCACCGCCCTCGTCTCCGTACTCGTCCCCGTCCTCGGCGCGTGCGGCGGTGGGGCCGGTGCGTCGGCCGGAGGCGCCACCCTCAGGTGGGCCTCCTCCTACTTCCCCGCCCACTGGGACCCGGTGGTCTCCGGAAGCGGCGCCCAGTTCCGCGAACTCGCCCTCGTCTACGCCTCGCTGACGCGCACCGACGAGAAGGGCGACGCCGTCCCCGACCTCGCCGAGAGCTGGGAGTACAACGACAAGGGCGACGAGGTCACCTTCCACCTCCGCCCCGGCCTGAAGTTCAGCGACGGCGAGCCCGTCGACGCGGCGGCGGTCAAGGCGGCCGTCGAGCGGGCCAAGAAGCAGAAGAACTCCGCGCTCTTCGGCGACCTGACGTCGATCGGGTCGGTGGACGCCGACGGACTGGACGCGGTCGTCCACCTCACCCAGGTCGACTACCAGATACCCCAGTTGCTCGGTCAGCGCGTCCTGCAGATCGCCAGCCCCAAGGCGGCCGCGAACCCGCGGAAGCTGGACCAGAAGCCGGTCGGGGCCGGTCCGTTCGTGGTGGAGCAGCTGATCCCCGGCACCAAGGTGCTGCTGAAGAAGAACCCGGACTACTGGGACGCGAAGAACATCCACATCGACGACGTGGAACTCGTCTCCGCCCCCGACGCGTCCACGGTCGTCTCCGGACTCCGGACCGGCGTCTACAACTTCGCCGACCTCGACCCGAGTCAGGCGGACGCCGCCGAGAAGGCGGGTCTGGACGTCTTCGTACAGCCCGGCTTCAACGCGTCGAACCTCAGCCTCAACGTCAACAAGCCGCCGTTCGACGACGACAGGGTCGTCGACGCCGTCCGCCACGCGGTCAACCGCGAGGAGTTCGTCGACAAACTGACCTTCGGCCACGGCGAGGCGACCGACCAGCCCTTCCCGACGGGCTACGTGGCCTACGACCCGCAGTCCCGGGACCCCTACCCGTACGACCCGGCGAAGTCCCGCAAACTGCTCGCCGAGGCCGGCCACAAGGCCGGCGACATCACGCTCGACCTGGTCATCCCGGCCGAGGACCCGCAGGCCGAGATCGTCCAGTCGCAGCTGGCAGCGGTCGGCATCACCGTCCGCATCAAGATCGACAAGAACTGGGCCACCCCCTTCTTCGCCAAGGACCTGACGTTCTCGCTCTACGGCACCACGGGCCGCGACTCCGCCGTGCAGACCCTCACCGCGCACTTCGGCCCGAACGGCCCGCTCAACCTCAGCACGCCGTACGAACCCGCCGGCTTCGACGCGGCCGTGGCGAAGGTCCGCCGCACACCGCTGGACTCCCCCGACTACGTCCGCAACCTGCGGGCGGCGACCCGGGCGGGGCTGAAGAGCAAGGCCCTGGTCTTCACCTACTCCTCGCCGAACCTCTTCGCGAAGAGCAAGGCGGTCTCCGACCTGCCGAAGAACCCGGCCCACATCGACTGGACCGGCGTGACCATCGCCGGCGGCAGCTGACCACCGTCCACCACAGAGGGGAGGCAACCCCATGACGACGACCGCTGCGCCGGTCGCCCTCACCCCCCGCCGCGGCCTCGCCGCGGCCAGGGCCCGGCACACGGCGGGCCGCGTCCTGGCCGCCCTCGTCCGGTCCGTCGCGATCATCGTGCCCGTGTTCCTGGTCGCGACCTTCGTGACCTTCGCGCTGCGGGCGCTGAGCGGACTCAGCCCGGCGCGGATCCAACTGGGCGAGGAGGCGACCCCGGAGGCGATCGCACGGGTCGAGGCCCAGTGGGGGCTCGACCGGCCGTTCCTCGTCCAGTACGGGGACTGGCTCGACGGCATCCTGCACGGGCAGCTAGGCACCAGCTGGGCCAACGGCGCCGACATCTCCACCCTCATCGGTCTCGGCCTGGGCGTGAGCCTGTCGGTCGCGACCCTGGCCCTGCTCATCGGCGTCGTCGTCGGCTTCATGCTGGGCACGGTGGCGGCGCTGCGCAGCACCACCTGGATCGACCGGGCGATCACCGGCTTCGTCACGGTGATCTCGGTGATGCCGGCCTTCGTGGTGGGCATCGTCCTGGTCGTCGTCTTCGCCGTCGGCCTCCACTGGTTCCCCTCCGGCGGCTACGTCCCGGCCGAGCAGGGCGTCGGACCGTGGCTGGCTCACATCACCCTCCCGGCGGTCGCGTTGAGCTTCGACGTGATCGCCGACGTCGCCCGCCAGTTGCGCGCGGGCCTCGTGGCGGCCTATCGCGAGAACTATGTGACGGGCGCGGTGGTGCGGGGGCTGAGCCCTCGGCGGATCTTCTTCGGCCACGTCCTGCGCAACGGCCTCGGACCGACGCTCGCCACCCTCGGCCTGAAGTTCCCGGCCCTGGTGGGTGCCTCGGTGGTCACCGAATGGATCTTCGGTCTGCAGGGCTTCGGCAGGTTCGCCAACGACGCCGCCCAGGCCGGGGACGTACCCGCCGTCCAGGGCGTCCTCGTGGTGTCGATCGTCCTGGTCGTCTCCTTCAACCTCATCGTCAACCTGGTGCTGGCGCGTGTGACGCCGGCCGCCCAGCGGGGGGTGTGAGCGATGGTGCGACGTGTCCTCGCCCTCACCTCCGGCCGGATCGCCGCGGCCGTGCTGACCGTGATCGCGCTGCTGGCGCTGTTCGGCCCGTGGCTCGCGCCACTGGATCCGCTCGCCACCGGCGACAACACCCTGGCAGCCGCCTCGGGCACGCACTGGCTGGGCACCGACTACCTCGGCCGTGACGTCCTCAGCCGACTGCTGGACGGCTCCCGGGTCAGTGTGCTCGGCTCGCTCGAAGTCGCCCTGACGGCACTGGTCGCGGGCGCCCTTCCCGGCATCCTGTCCGTCCACTGGGGCCGGGTCTTCGAGTGGACGACGCTGCGCCTGGCCGACACGCTCGTCGCGCTGCCGTTCCTGCTGTTCGCCGTCGCCGTGGTCGCGCTGCTCGGCAACGGACTCACCCAGGCCATGCTGGTCACCGGCGTGCTGGTGTCACCGCTGTTCTACCGGGTGGCCCGCGCCGCCACGCTGGCCGTGGCGCGCTCGCAGTACGTCGAGGCGGCCGTCGTCTCCGGCGCCTCGACCGGCTGGATCGTACGCCGCCACGTGTGGGGCAAGATCCTCCCGCCGATCGCGGTCGCGCTCGCCCAGACCATCGGCGTCGGCTTCGTGATCGTCTCCAGCCTGACCTTCCTGGGCATCGGCGTGCAGCCACCGGCGCCCACCTGGGGCGGCCTGCTCGCCTCCGACC
The DNA here is from genome assembly GCF_900188405.1 of Actinacidiphila glaucinigra. Taxonomy (GTDB): domain Bacteria; phylum Actinomycetota; class Actinomycetes; order Streptomycetales; family Streptomycetaceae; genus Actinacidiphila; species Actinacidiphila glaucinigra. The sequence goes on from NZ_FZOF01000005.1 coordinate 202,049, forward strand.
TGGGCTACCTCAGCCACCGGCCGTGGGCCCCGGTGGCGCCCGCCCTGCTGATCACGGCCACCGTCTGGGCGAGCAACCTGCTCGCCGACGCGATCCGCGACGTCTCCGGCGAGGCGGGCCGCGTACTGCTCGACGACCGCGGGGCCCGCGACGGCCGCCCCGACCGGACCGACCCCGCCCCCGCCCCCGCCCCCGCCGGAGGTGCGCGATGACGACCGTCTCCGAAGGCCTGCTCCCCCGGCGTGCCCCGGGCGCCGCGCCGGACGCCCCGGCACCGCCGGTGCTGTCCCTGCGCGACGTGCGCATCGGGGACCGGGCCGGCGACCGCGAGATCGTCCGCGGGGTGAGCTTCGAGCTCGCACCGGGCAGGGCCGTCGGCATCGTGGGCGAGTCCGGCAGCGGCAAGACGCTCACCTGCCGCGCCGCACTCGGCATCCTGCCCGCGCACTTCGAGGTCACCGGCGGGTCGATCGAGATCGACGGCACCGACATCGCCACCCTGAACCCCGCCCGGTGGAGGGCCCTGCGGGGCACCACGATCAGCGCGGTCTTCCAGGACCCGGCCTCCTACCTCAACCCCTCGATCCGGGTCGGCGCCCAGATCGCCGAGGCCGTACGCGCCAAGAAGGGGCTGCGGCGCCGCGAGGCACACCGGCGGGCCGTCGAGCTGCTGCGCACCGTGCGGTTGCGCGACCCGGAGCTGGTGCACGGCAGTTACCCCCACGAGCTGTCCGGAGGGATGCTCCAGCGCGTCCTGATCGCGGCCGCGATCGCCGCGGGCCCGCGGATCCTCGTCGCGGACGAGGCCACCACAGCCCTCGACGTCACCGTCCAGGCCGAGATCCTCGACATGCTCGCCGAACTGCGCGAACGGACGGGCCTCGCCCTCGTCGTCGTCTCTCACGACCCGGCGGTCGTCGCCCGGCTCTGCGACGAGGTCCTCGTCCTGCGGGAGGGCGAGGTGGTCGAGCAGGGGCCCACCCACGCGGTGCTCCACGACCCGCGGCACGAGTACACCCGCCTGCTGATCGCCGAACACGAGCAGTACGGCCTGGACAGGTTCCGCACCACGGGGGAGGACACATGACCGGCGGACCGGCCCGCACCGCCGACGACGCGGGACCCGCCGGTCCCGTGCTGGAGGTCTCCGGCCTCGACGTGCACTACGGTCCGCGCCACCGGCGCCGCCCGGCACTGCGCGGAGTCTGCCTGAGCGTCGCGCCCGGTGAGACCGTCGGCCTCATCGGCGAGACGGGATCCGGCAAGTCCACCCTGGCCCGGACCGTGCTGGGGCTGGTACGCGCCTCGGCCGGGTCGGTCGTCGTCGGCGGGGAGGACGTCACCCGCCACGGCCCCCGCCAGTGGCGCGCCCTGCGCCGCCGCGGTGTCGTGCAGTACGTCTTCCAGGACCCCCTGCGCAGCCTCGACCCGGACCTCACCGTCGAGGACTCCCTCACCGAACCGCTGCTCCTGCAGGGCGTCCCGCGCGAGGAGGCGGCCGAACGGGCGCGGGCGTTCCTCCCCCGCGTCCGCCTGCACGAGGAACTCCTGGCCCGGCTGCCCGGGGAGCTCTCCGGCGGCCAGCGCCAGCGGGTCGCGGTCGCCCGGGCACTGGTCACCGGGCCGCGCCTGGTCATCCTCGACGAGCCGGTGAGCGCCCTCGACGCGGCCACCCGCGTGCAGATCCTGGAGATCCTCAAGGAGCTGCGCGCCTCAGGCACGGCCCTGGTCTTCATCTCCCACGACCTGGGTTCCGTGGCCGGTGTCTCCGACCGCGTCGCCGTGCTCCACCAGGGCGAGCTGGTGGAGACCGGCACCACCCACGACGTCGTCAACCACCCCCGCCACCCCTACACGCGCCTGCTCATCGGCTCCGCGCCCACCCTGTACTCCGCCCCGGCGGACCGGGCCGAACGCGAGGCGCTGCGCGCCCTGCTGCGCACCTGACCCCACGACAGACAGGAACAGCCACCATGTCCCGCAGGATCCACCTCGCGCTCCACCCCTACGGCGTCGGCGGCCCCGGCCAGCACGGCCTGTGGAAGGACGCCCGCGTCGCCAAGAACGCCAGCATCGACATCAACTACTACATCGCGCAGGCCAAGGCGGCCGAACACGCGCTCTTCGACGCCCTCTTCATCGTGGACAGCCAGTACATCAACGCCACCTACCCCGCCCACTACCTCAACCGCCTGGAGCCGCTGACCCTGCTGTCGGCGGTCGCCACGCACACCCGCCGCGTCGGCCTGGTCGGCACGGCGAGTTCGACGTACAACTCGCCCTTCAACCTCGCCCGGCGCTTCGCCTCCCTCGACCACATCAGCGGCGGCCGCGCCGGCTGGAACGTCGTGACCAGCTTCGACACGGGCACCTCCAGGAACTTCGGGTTCGAGGAGCACCTGGACTACACCTCACGGTACGGCCGGGCCCTGGAGTTCGTGCGGGTCGCCCGGGGCCTGTGGGACTCCTACGAGGACGACGCCTTCCCGGCCGACGTGGAGCGGGGCGTCTTCCTCGACCCGGCCAAGCTGCACGCGCTCGACCACGCCGGCGAGCACTTCACGGTCGCCGGCCCCCTCAACCTGTCCCGGTCCCCCCAGGGCCAGCCCGTGATCTTCCAGGCCGGCGTCTCCGAGGAGGGCCGTGACCTGGCCGCGCAGGTGGCCGAGGGCATCTACGCGCCCGGCGGCACCCTCCGGCAGGCGCAGGAGTACTACGCCGACATCAAGGCGCGCACCGCCTCCTACGGCCGCGACCCCGACCACATCAAGATCTTCATCCACGGCGGGCCCGTCGTCGCCGGCACCGACGCGGCCGCCCGGCGCCGCGAGCGGGAGATCTTCGAGGAGGACAACGACTTCGACCGCAACCTCGCGCTGCTCGGCCGCTCCTTCAGCGCCTACGACTTCGGCGTGCACGACCTCGACGCGCCCTTCCCCGACGTGGCGCACCTCGCCGAGAAGGGCGGTCGCACGGGCGCGGCCCGGATCATCGAACGCGCCAGGGCCGAGAATCTGACGCTACGCCAGGTCGCGCAGTCCGCCAACGAGTTCCGCAGCTCCCCCTTCGTCGGGTCACCGCACACGGTCGCCGACACCATCGAGCAGTGGTTCGCGGCCGGCACCTTCGACGGCATCAACCTCGCCTTCCGGACCGCCGACGAACTCGAACTCTTCGTGGACGGCGTCGTGCCGCTGCTGCAGAAGCGCGGCCTGTTCCGCACCGCGTACGAGGCCGACACCCTGCGCGGCCACCTCGGCCTGCCGGTCCCCGCCAACCGCCACACCCGCGAGCACCTGCTCGTGGCCGACTGAGGACGGACGGGAACAGGCCATGACCACCGAGAGCCCGCGCTTTAGGCTCGGCTTCCTCACCCATGTGCAGGGCCGCGACGACGACCCGGTCCGCACCTACCGCAACGCCCTGGAACTCTTCGTCGCCGCCGACGAACTGGGCTTCGACACCGGCTGGGTGGCCCAGCACCACGTGCCCCTCGGCGGCGGGGGACTGGCCTCGCCCTGGACGTTCCTCGCCCACGCCACGGCGCGCACCACGCGGATCCGGCTGGGCACCGCCGTGACGATCCTCCCGCTCGAAGACCCGATCCGGCTCGCCGAGGACGTCGCCACCGTCGACACCCTCAGCGGGGGCCGCGTCGAGATCGGCGTGGGCAGCGGCTACAACGCCCTGGAGTACGCCGCCTTCGGCCGGGACGTCGACCGCAAGCGCGAACTGACCAGCGAACACCTCGACGTACTGCGCCGGGCACTGGCAGGTGCGGAGGTCGGGGCTCCCGGCTTCCGCGTCCAGCCGGCCGCCGGCGGCTTCGGCGACCGTATCTGGCAGGGCGCCTTCAGCACGCAGGGAGCCGCCTACGCGGCGGCCGGCGGGTCGAACCTCCTGCTCAACCGGGCGGCGTACGGCTTCGACTCCCCCACCGACGCGGTACAGCGCCCGTGGGCGGACGCGTACCTCCGCGCCTGGGACCGGCCGCGCCGGCCCCGGATCGGGCTGTCCCGCTTCGTCTTCCCGGCGAAGGACCGGCGGACGGCGCTGCGGCAGATCGGTGACGACGTGCACCGCGCGGCGCTGCGCATGGCGGAGGGCGGCGCCTTCCCGAAGGGCCTGGACCTGGACGAGGCGCTGCGCCGCTTCCACTCCTTCCACGGGCATCCCGAGGAGATCGTCGCGGCGCTGCGGCAGGAGCGGGTCCTGCCGGTCGCGACCGACCTGATCACCCAGTTCAATCCCGCCGTCCCCGACCACGACGCGGCCCTGCGCGCACTGGAACTCATCGCGACGGAGGTGGCGCCGGAGCTGGGCTGGCGGCGCACGGCCGAACCCGGGCCCCGGCCCGAGCCGACGGGAGTCCCGGCATGACCGACCACACCCCCGGCACCACGGCCCACGCCGACCACCACGTCCCCGAGGGCCTGCTCACCCGCGGCACGGTCGTCGTGGTGCCCGGCCGCGGCGAGACACCGGCGACCTACACCCGCTTCGGGCGGCGGCTGGCCGCGGACGCCCACCGCGTCCGCGTCGTCGCCGCCCCGGAGCCGGACGCCGGCGACCCGGACGGCTCCCTGACCCGGTTCGGCGAGCGCCTCGCGGCCGCCGTCGAGGGCACCGCCGCCGGCCCACCGGCCGCCCCCGTCGTCCTGGTCGGCGCCGACTCGGGCGCCGCAGCCCTCGCCGCGCTCCTCGGGCGGCCCGGACCCGCCGGGGTCCGGCCGGACGGCGTCGTCCTCGCCGGGCTCCCCGGCCGGGCGGCCTCCGCCGAAACAGGCGGCTGGGAAGGGGAACTCGACGTCCGCACCTCCTGCCCCGCCCACCGCGACACGCTCACCCGGGATCCCCGTGTACGCCGGGGTTCGCTGGGCGAGCCGCTGCCGGACCCCCTGCTCACCGCCGCGTACGAGGCCGAACTCGCCCTTCCCGCGCTCTTCCTGGTCGGTGACACCGACCCGCTCGCCGATCACGCCGCGCTCGCTCGCGCCGCCAAGTCCCAGCGCCGCGCCCGGCTCTCGGTGGTCCGCGGCGCCCATCACGACGTGCTCAACGACACACAGCACCGCTCCGTGGCAGCCGAGGTCGTCACCTTCCTGGAGACGCTGCGCAACGGGCTGATGCCCGTTGTGGCCGTGGAATCCAGCACCTGGTGACCGCGCCGAGGTCCCCGCTCGCCCCCAACCCGCCCGCCCGAACCAGGAAGGTCCCCATGGCCGTCATCCTTTCCGTCTCCGGAAGCCCCTCCGCCACCTCCCGCACGGCACGGCTGCTGCGCCATCTGGACGACCGGCTCCGGCTCCAGGGCCACGAGGTCGTCCCCCTGGACGTGCGGACGCTGCCCGCCGAGGCCCTGCTCGGCGCCGACGTACGCCACCCCGCCATCGTCGCGGCCGCGGCCCTGTTCCAGCGGGCCGACGGCGTGGTGATCGGCACGCCCGTCTACAAGGCCGCCTACTCGGGCCTGCTGAAGTCGCTGCTCGATCTGCTGCCGCAGTTCGCCCTCGCCGACAAGACCGTGCTGCCGCTGGCCACCGGCGGCACCACGGCCCACGTCCTGGCCATCGACTACGCGCTGCGTCCGGTGCTCAGCTCGATGGGCGCCGGCCACGTCGTGCCGGGGTGGTTCACGCTCGACAAGGACCTCACCGTCGCCGACGACGGCACACTGACCGTCGCGCCCGCGACGGCCGAGGCCCTGACGCAGGTCACCGACCGTTTCTCCGTCGCCCTGGGAGGCCGTACGGCCGCACTGGCGCCCACGGGGTGAGCCCCCGCCCGCCGTGCGCCGCGCGCGGGGCTCACGTCGCGGGCCCGGTCTCCCGGCACAGATCGCGGATCGCGGTCACGTGCGGATGCCAGGGGCGCGTGGCCGGGCCGGTGAGCAGCAACCTCCGTTCCACCCGCGGCAGTACGGGGACGAGGGTGAGCCCGCCCGGCAGCATGCTCCCTGCCAGCGAGGGGACGACCGCGACGCCGAGGCCGGCCTCGACCATGCAGAGCAGCGTGCCGAGTTCACGGATGTGCTGCGTGGGACGGTACGGAACCCCGGCCAGCGCGTGGAGTTCCCTGAGCTGGCTCTCGGCACCGGAGGTGGTGGCGAGCAGCGGGTCGTCCAGGAGATCGGCCAGTGCGATGGAGTCCTCGCCCGCCAGCGGATGGTCGCCGCGCATGACGGCCTCCAGCGCGTCGGTCGCGACCGGGACGGCCCCACGGGGCACCGGGTCCGGGTCGATGAGGATCGCCGCGTCGACCGTGCCGCTCTCCAGCCACTGCGTGATCTCCTCGGCGAAGCCCTCGAAGATCCTGATCTCGACGTGCGGGGCGTTGTCGCGCCACAGCCTCAGCAACCGCGGCAGCAGCCCGTGCGCGGCGGTCGGCGGCACGGCCACGGTGATCGCGCCCTCGGCCGCCGTATCGTGCCGGGCGGCCGCCGCCGCGGCGAAGGCCCGGGCCGCGGCGAGGGTGGCGCGTGCGTGCGGCAGCAGCGCGTCGCCCAGGGGCGTGGGCCCGGCAGGGGCGGTACGCCGCATCAGCTCGCCCCGTACGGCACGTTCCAGGGACGCGAGTGAGTGCGACACCGAGGACTGGCTCATGCCGAGCGCGGCGGCGGCCGTACCGAACCCGCGGTGGTCGGCGATCGCGACGAACACGTTCAGTTGCCGCAGAGTCACGTCCATCGGTGCCTCGCATCACGGGATGAATGCCATCGATTTGCCTCATCGTACGGCGCGCGGTCACGCTGGCAGGGATTTCACAGGACCGACAGAGGGGACGCGGCCATGCCGAACGCGACACCGCCCTTCTTCCGGGGCACCACCGCCCACGGGGCCGGCTCATGACCGGCCGGGCGGGCCGGGTCGTCGTCGGTGTGAGCGGCTCCCTCGCCAGTCTCGCGGCGCTGCGCCGCGGGCTTGCCGAGGCCCGGGCCACCGGCCGGCCGCTCCTCGCCGTCATGGCGTGGGAGCCGCCGGAGGGCGAGGCCCTGTACCGCGCCCGGCCCGAGTCCTCCTGGGCGGGCCTCTGGGCCGAGGATGCGGCTCGGCGTCTGGACCGGGCCCTGGACGACGCGTTCGGCGGCCTGCCGCCGGAGGTACGGATCGAGCGGCGGGTCCTCAGGGGCACCCCGGGAACGGTGCTGTGCGCCGTCGCGTCCGGTGCCGCCGACCTGCTGCTCGTCGGCGCGGCACGGTCCTCGCGCTCATCGATGGGTGTGCACCGAAGGCCCGTGCAGAGGGCCGTCCTCGCCGGCGCGGTGTGCGACCTCGTGATCATCGGCGGGCCGCGCCTGCTGCCCCGCGAGGCGAGACTGCTGCGCCGCTGCCGTCGGCGGGACGTCCGGCTGACGGCGCGTCGGGAGCACGGCTGATCCCCGCCGCGGCCGCCGCGTACACCCCGCCCCGAGGAGGGAACCCCCGTATGACCCGAGGCACCGGCCCCGCCCCCCACGCAGATCCCCGCAGGGCCCGCCGGTGCCGGACCTGCCGCGGGTGGGGGACGCTCATCGCCGCTCCCGGTGGCCTCGCCCTGTGCCGCGGCTGCCAGATCCCCCGGCAGCGGTCCGCTCCCGCGGTCCCGTACGCCCAGGAGACTCCCCCACGGCGCGCCGCCCGGTACTCCGCGGCCGCCCCGGCCGTCCGCCGCCCCTCCGCCGCGCCCTGAGACCCGGGGGCGCCGACCGGCACCTCGTGCGCGAACTTCGCCGGTTGTTCACCTGCGGGCCCGATTGTGCCGGCCCGGCGGCGAGATGATCGCCTTTCCGACCGTAGCGCAACGGAGAGACGATGCTCCCCAAGAGAACCTACGCCGCGCTCACGACCGCGGCTGTCGCTGCCGGCACGCTGGTGGCCGCGAGCCCGGCGAGCGCCCACCACCCGCACGTGGCGCCGACCTTCCAGCGCACCGCCACCTACCCGGTCTTCCAGAACCGCCCCGTGGGCGAGGACCCGGCCACGGCGACCGTCGCCGAGATCTCGGCGGTCAGCGAGGACGGCCGCACCCTGGTCTACACCGACGCCCTGGCGCGCCGGATCGGCTTCCTCGACATCAGCAAGCCGGGCAGCCCGCGTGGCCTCGGCACCCTGTCGCTGACGGAGCTGGGCGACGCCGAGGACGAGCCGACCTCCGTGGCGGTGGTCGGCCAGTACGTGCTGGTCGTGGTGAACACCAGCAGCGGCTACGCCACGCCTTCCGGGCGTCTGGACGTCATATCCCTGCGCGACCGCAAGCGGGTCACCAGCTTCGACCTGGGCGGTCAGCCGGACTCCATCACCATCACCAAGGACAAGCGGTACGCCGCGATCGCGATCGAGAACGAGCGCGACGAGGAGGCGACCCCGCCCGGCGGCGAGGAGGGCGACCTGCCCCAGGCCCCGGCCGGCTTCGTGCAGATCGTCGACTTCAAGGGCGCCGCGCCGCAGCACTGGAGCACCCGGGCCGTGCCGCTGACCCGGCCCGACGGCACCGCGCTGCCCGTGCTGTCCGCCGCCGGGATCGTGGAGCCCACCGACCCGGAGCCGGAGTACGTCGCCGTCAACGGCCGCAACCAGCTGGCCGTGACGCTGCAGGAGAACAACGGCGTCGTCCTGGTGGACCTGCCGACGGGCCGCATCACCAAGGCCTTCACCGCCGGCACGGCCACCGTCCGCGGCATCGACACCGTCAAGGACGGCGTCATCGACCAGACCGGCTCGATCACCGACGTGCGGCGCGAGCCCGACGCCGTCAATTGGATCGACGACCGCTACTTCGCGACCGCCAACGAGGGCGACTGGAAGGGCGGCACGCGCGGCTGGACCGTCTTCGACAGCCGCACCGGCAAGGTCGTCTGGGACGCGGGCAACAGCTTCGAGCGCCTCGCCGTCCGCTACGGCCTGCACAACGAGGACCGCGCGGCCAAGAAGGGCACCGAGCCGGAGGGCGTGGTCGTCGCCACCTTCCACGGCGTGCGGTACGCCTTCGTCGGCTCCGAGCGCAGCAACTTCGTCGCCGTGTACGACGTCAGCCGCCCGACCGCCCCGGTCTTCCGCCAGATGCTGGCCACCACCAACGGCCCGGAGGGGCTGCTGCCGATCCCGTCGCGCGACCTGCTCGTGGTCTCCAGCGAGGAGGACGACGCCTCGGTCAACGTGCGGGCCTCGGTCAGCCTGTTCCAGCTCGGCAAGGGCACCCCGTCGTTCCCGGGCATCGTCTCGGCCTCGGACTCCGACGGCGCGCCGATCGGCTGGGGCGCGCTCGGCGCGCTGTCCGCCGTCCCCGGCAGGCCGCACGAGCTGTACACGGTCACCGACGCGGCGTACTCCGTCACCAAGATCATGACCATCGACACCTCGCGGCAGCCGGCGGTCATCACCCGGGCCCTGACCGTCAAGGACGCCGACGGCAAGCCGGTCGGCTACGACGCCGAGGGCATCCACGCCCGCCCGCAGGGCGGCTTCTGGCTCGCCGTCGAGGGCGCGACCGGCGACGGCAACAAGCTGGTCCGCCTCGACCGCGACGGAGTGACCCGGCAGGTCGTCCCGCTCCCGGCGGACGTCGCCGCGGGCCTGGCGAAGCAGGGCTTCGAGGGCGTCACCGCCACCACCGACCGGAGCGGCCGCGAGGTGGTCTGGGCCACCCTGCAGCGCGAGGTCAAGGGCGACCCGGCCGGGGTCGTCCGGATCGGCCGCTACGACGTCCAGTCGGGCACCTGGAGCTGGTTCGGCTACCGGATCGGCACCACGGAGACCCCGGGCGACTGGATCGGCCTGTCCGAGATCACGGCGGTCGGCGACAAGCTCGCCCTGATCGAGCGGGACAAGCTGAACGGCCCCGCCGCGAAGATCAAGCGCGTGTACACGGTCGACATGCCGAAGTCCGCCGCCGCTTCCGGGCCGCTCCAGGTACTGCCCAAGAAGCTGGCCCACGACGTGCTGCCCGACCTGCGGGCGACGAACGGGTGGACCCAGGAGAAGCTCGAGGGCCTCACCGTGGGCGGTGACGGCCACGTCTACGCCGTGACCGACAACGACGGCCTGGCCGACGCCACCGGAGAGACGGTCTTCATGGACCTCGGTTCCGGCAAGAAGGTCTTCGGGAAGCGCTGATCGTCCGCGCCGCCCTCCCCCGTACGGCCGCCGGTTCCACCGGCGGCCGTACGCGTCAGGGGAGTGCGGGCGGGTCACGCTTCCGGACGGCGCGCGAAGACGAACCCCCGGCCGGCCCGGTCAGGGGCGTCCCGCACCTCGTCGAGGACGTGCCCCTGCGCGGTGAACACCGCCTCCGCCTCCTCCCGTCGGCGGCCGGGACGTAGGTCCAACGGGACGTCACCAGCGGCCCGTTGACGTCGAGCGGCTCGACCCGGTGCTCCAGCGGTCCGGTGCCCGGCACGTCCACGAACCGGTGCGACGCCTCCCGGTTCCAGCCCTTCCATGCGCGCTTCGCCGGATCCCGGGTCTCGAACACCGGACGGCCGCCCGGCCGCAGCGCCTCTTACGCCCCGCGCAGGGTGTCCCGCCACGCCCCGAGGTCGTCGATCACCTGGGCGGCGTCGGCCGTCATCGTCGCAAGGTCCACGCCCGGCGGCGGCAGCTCCGTCGCATCACCGTGGATCCACCGGACCCGCTCGCCCCGGCTCGGCCCGGGCGACGTCGAGGGCAGCCCGGGCCGGGTCGACGGCGACGACCTCGATGCCGAGGCCCGCCGGGCGCAGGGCGAACACCCCCGTTCCGCAGCCGATGTCCAGGACCCGGCGCGCGCCGAGGCCGCCCCGCCCCGGGTTCTCGAGGACGCCGCACAGCGCGGCGGGCCGCGGGTCCCGGAATTCCTCGTCGGCGACGGGGGCGAAGCCACCCAGGGGTGAGACCCACGTCACATCCGTGGCCGCGTCACATTTCCCCGGGCCCGCCCGTCATGGCTGCGTACCCGTCACCACGCAAGAGGAGACCGCCATGGAAGCCCGCGTGAACCTGTTCGGCAGCGCCCTCGCGCTCAAGTTCTTCAAGCACCTCAACTCGGCGGGGAAGGTGCCCGCGGAGTCGGGCCTGCCGGCCACGACCCAGGAACTGGTGAAGATCCGCGCCAGCCAGATCAACGGCTGCGCCTTCTGCGCCGACATGCACACCAAGGAGGCCGCCGCGGCCGGCGAGACCTCGGTGCGCCTGAACCTGGTCGCCACGTGGCGCGAGGCCACGGTCTTCACCGAGGCCGAGCGCGCCGCCCTCGAACTCACCGAGCAGGGCACCCGTATCGCCGACGCCGCCGGCGGTGTCACGGACGAGGTCTGGGCGAACGCCGCCAAGCACTACGACGAGGACCAGCTCGTCGCCCTGATCGGCCTCATCGCCGTCATCAACGCCTACAACCGCGTCAACGTCATCAACCGCCAGCCCGCCGGCGACTACCGGCCCGGCCAGTTCGGCTGAGGACGGACGCCCCGGCCCGCCCCAACGAGCCGGGGCACCGCCCGCCCCTCCGGGCGATCCCAAGTGCCGCTGCCGTGAACCATGTATGACGGGTTGTAGCGTGATGCGGCATGAGCACCAGTTCGCCGCTCTCAGCGGTCCCCCGGCTGGCAGGCGCGATCGTCGTCGGAGCGGCCGCCGGCGCGGTCGTCGGCGGCGTCCTGACGGACGCCTCGCTGGGGGTCCTCGCCGGGATCGCCGCGACGGAGGCGGTCTTCGTCGTCACGGGCTGGCTCGTGCTGTGGCCGATGGACTCGGCCGCCACCCACCGCAACGCCCGGCGGGAGGACTTCCGGCCGGTCGTCGAGGAACTCGTGGTGGTCGGCGCGGCCCTGTGCGGGCTGCTCGCCATCGTCGTCCTGCTCCTGCGCGGCGGCTCCGACAGGGATCACGCCGCGGCGGCGACCGCGCTGGGCGGGGTGTTCATGGCCTGGGCGGCGCTCCACCTGATGTACGCCGCGCGCTACGGGTACCTGTACTACGCGGCCTCGGCGGGCGGGATCGACTTCAACTCCCCGCACCCGCCGACGTACCGGGACTTCCTCTACTTCAGCTACAACCTGGGCATGACGTACCAGGTCTCCGACACGGACGTGTCCAGCCCGGCGATCCGCGCGACGGTGCTGCGGCACTCGCTGCTGTCGTACGTCTTCGGCACCAGCATCCTGGCCACCACCATCAACCTGGTCGCCGGGATGGTCACCGGCTGACCGCGGCCCGCGAGCTTGTACCCCGGGCTCAAAATTCCTGTCAAGTCCCGAATTGCAGCGACATGACGCCGGGCGCCGCGCCCGGCTTACTGGAGGCATCGGGTTCACGCCCCCAGGGGCAGCCCACCGGACACCGCCGGAACCCCTCCACCACCGCTCCCGAAGGACAACCACCATGGCCAGCAACCGACGCACCAAGCGCCTCGTCACCCTCACCGCCGCGACCGCCCTGGCCGCCGGAGGGACACTGATCCCCGCCACCGCGTTCGCCGCCACCACTCCGTCCGAGGCGCACGCGGCCGCCGCAAAGACGTCCGGCCGGGGCGGCGGCCACGGCGGAAACTGGGGACACGGGGACCGGGGCTGGGGGAACGGCGGCTGGAACCACGGCGGAAACCGCCCGAACAGCAGTGGCAACGGCAGCATCATCATCGTCGTCGGCAACAACAACTCCACCAACGTCAACAACGGCACCATCAACAACGGCGTGATCCTCGACTGAGCGTCCGGCGGCGTTCCCGCCGACCCGAAGACCACAGCACCTCCGGCCACCGGGGGTGCTGTTCGCGTTGCGGTACGCGGACGGGTGCCGGAAGGGCCCGACTCAGCCCTCGGAGCAGACCTCGTCGCCCGGCGAGGTGCGCACCCGGGCCAGGAGCCCGCGGAGCGCCGCGACCTCCTCCGGGGACAGGTCCCCGAAGAGCCCCCGCTCGACCTCGTCCACCGCGGCCCGGGCCTCGGCCAGGACGCCGCGCCCCTGGTCCGTGATGGCGACGATGTGGCGGCGCCGGTCGGCCGGGTCCCGACGGCGCTCGACGAGCTGCGCGGACTCCAGGTCGTTGAGGATCGCGACCATGATGCTCGGATCCACCTCGAGCGCCGCGACAAGACCTTGCTGCCCCATGGACCCGCACCCGCCGAGCAGCATCAGCGTGGCTCCCGCCCGCGGCGCCAGGCCGCAGGAACCGAAGGCGCGCTGGACACGACTGTTGGCGACGGCGCCGTGCCGGGCCAGCAGAAAACCGAGCTGCTCCAGCGGGTCGCCGCCGGCAGCACCCTCAATCGCGATCTCGTTCACTGCCATGACCCCATCATAGCGCGGCACCAACCATCGTGAAGGGCGGGTAATCCATGACCGTCAACGATTCCGGTGATCATGATCCACGCACGGACGGACATCCGCCGCACCCCCGGGCGGATGTTTGTGCCGGGTTATTCCACTTCTCCGGATTCCATGCGCGAGGCGATGGTCACACCCCTTAAACGATTGACCGCCATCAATCATCTGTTAGGTTCCATTCACCAGCGATTCACAGCGACGCCGGCCCTCACGGATCCAGCGCCTGCGAACCAGGAGCCCCGCCCCGGCGGCCCCGCGGAATCGCTCCCGCACGACGGGAACGGCCCACCGGCCGGACCGTCGTCCGACGCCCCGCACACCGGGGCACAGCAAGGAGAGAACCAGTCATGAACAAGTGGACGCGCATCATCGCCACCTCCACCGCCTCGGTGGCACTCGCCGGCACCGCCCTGCTCGGAGCCACCGGTTCCGCCTCCGCCGCCCCCCGGCCCTCCGGCCAGGACCGGCAGACCGTGACCGTCGGCAGCACGGCATGGGACAGGACCGGCGACCGCGCCGGGAACGACGACCGGCGCTGGAACAACGAGATCACCCGTCACCACTACGACTACGGCCACCACGGCGTGCAGTACTGGCACGGGTACGACGGCAAGCTCTACCGGTTCGACGGCCACCGCCTGGCCCGCTGGAGCCACGGCCACTGGGTGACCGTCTGGCTGTCCTACGGCCACGGACCCGTCCGCTGAGGCGCGACCGCATCCGGCACACCCCGCCGGACCACGCGCACCCCGGCGACCGGACGACGACGTCCCGGCCGCCAGGGCAGGGAGCCGCACCGGTGCCGAGCCGTCCCGTCCTCGCACGGCCCGGCACCGGCCCGCTCCCGCCCCTCTTCCTCCCCTGATGCCGCCGGCACACCGAAAGACCCGGAGAACCAGCACCATGCTCAAGGCCACCCCGACGACGAAGTCCGGCGGACTGCTCAGCAACGCCTTCGTGGCGATGCGGCGCCGGCAGACCCCGGCCGCCGCCTCCGGCACCGGACGGCACCGCGGGCGGGCCGCCAGTGAAGGCCTCACGGCCATCGGCTCCCCGGGCCTGGGCACCCACCGCCGCCCGAGCGACGCCCCCGTCCCCGGCGGCACCATCACCCGGGGCTGAACCACCCCGGCGCCGCCGCACGACACCGAGCTCCGCGACCCGAGCCCCATGACCGGCTCAGGCACCGACGAACCACTGGTCCGCACCCTCGTGCGGGACCGACCCCGGCCGGGACGACGGACTCCGGCGCCTCCGCGGCGAGTCGGCCGCGAGTCCGCGCGCACCCACGCGCCCCGGCACACGGCCCGCGCCCTCACCGCGCCGCCGCGAACGTCCGGGCAGCGGCTCGACGCCGCCTCCCCCCGGCCTCACGGACCGGCTCCGTCCGGTCCGTCGTCGCGGCGATCCGCACCCCGTGAACGTCGTTGTGAACGCCGTCGCGGACGGCCTCGGCGCGCTCCGCGCCCGCGCCCCGGCGACCGAACGCGCCGTCGCAAGGCCTCGGTTGGCCTCCGGCGCGACGCCCGGGCACGACCCCGCGAGCGACGCGGCGATCCGCCGCTCCCACCGAAGGCCCCCGCCCCCGCTCGGGCGGGGGCCTCTTCGCATGTCAACTCCCCATCCGTCCGGATGGGTTCGCCGCCGCACACCACCCCACTTACCAAAAGTTAGCGGCTAATCCCCTCTTTGGGCCTCGGCAACCGGGTGCTCCACGGTGGAGGCGTGGGACCCGCACCTCGCACCCCCCGGCGACGCGGGCCAACGGGCTCCCCGGCGCCATGACGCCGGGGAGCCGCCCCACGGGGACACGAACCCACCTGACGCACCTGGAACTTCACATGGCCACCCTGCTGCACCTCGACTCCTCCCTCCACCCGGGCTCCGCCTCCCGCTCCCGCACCGTCGCGCTCTCCTTCCGCGACGCCTGGCGCGAGCAGCACCCGGACGGCACCGTGCTCCACCGCGACCTCGCCGCCGACCCGCTCCCCCACCTCGACGTGCACGGCTTCTCCGCGGCCTTCGTCGACGCCCCGTCCCGCACACCCGAGCAGGGGGCGGCCTTCGCGCGCCGGCTGACCCTGATCGAGGAGCTGGAGCGGGCGGACGCCGTGCTCCTCGGCGCCCCGATGTACAACTTCACGATCCCCTCGACGCTCAAGAGCTGGATCGACCACGTACTCATGGTCGGCCGCACGACGGGTGACACGTCCAGCGTGAAGGGCGTGCCGGTCACCGTCATCGCCAGCCGCGGCGGCTCCTACGCGCCGGGCACCCCGCGGGAGTCCTCCGAGTACGTCCAGAACTACCTGCGGTCCATCCTCGGCGAGTACATGGGCCTGGAACTGGACTTCATCGTCCCCGAACTCACCGCGGCGGCGTCGAACCCGGCCATGGCCGAGCTCGTCCCGCTGGCCGAGGCCTCGTGGGCGCGGGCGCTGGAGGACGCGACCACCAAGGGCAAGGAGGTCGCGCAGCGCGTCAGGGCCGCCTGACGCCGGCCGGTGTCCTGCCCCTGTCCCGCCCCTGTCCCGCCCGTGTCCCGTCCGTGTCCTGCCGGGAGACGGGCGGGACAGGGGGGACAGGGGGGACACGCCCCCCTCGCACCCGGCCTGGTACCGGGAGGCATAGGAACAGCGTTCCGTGGCCCGCTCCGCCACGTTGACGCAGCCTTGACCTCGTCCCATACACCTCGCACGGCCTCCCGCCGCGGCGGCCCCGCCCCGTTCGGAAGATGCGCATGAGCAACCAGACGACCACTCACCACGGCCCCGCCGGCCCCGGCCCGGACTCCGGCCCGCAGGAGACCGGCATCGACGGTCTGGCGCACCTGGTCGACGATCTCGCACAGGCGATGGCCACCACACCGGAGGCCGTCCTCGCCGGCATGTCGGACGACGTGCTGAACGCGCTCTTCCGCCTGCACGTCCAGGAGGAACCCGCGCACGGCCCGCGGCCCGACGGCGTCCTGGAACCCGGGCGGAACCGGGCTACGAGGTAAGGCCTGCCTCGCCTGCCAGCTTTCCTCCCGAAATGTACATTTACATGGTGAACGACCGATTGGCGCTGCTCGCCGCTGTGGAGAAGGGCATCGCCGAGGGCGAGGTGCTCCGGCTCGCACTGCAGCACGCGGTCGCCGAGCTGGACGGGCTGGGCGGCACGGTCCACCTGTGCGGGCCGATGTCCGCACTGCGCCTGGTGTCCACGGTCGGACTGTCCTCGGGCTCCGTACGCCCCTGGGAGATCATCGACCAGGAGAGCCCCGCGGTCCCGGCCCGCGCGGTGCGCCGGCGCGGCCGCGTGTGGGCGGCCGACGGATCGGCCGGCGCCGTCCGGCCGGGGGCGGCGAAGGGGTGGCCCGGCACGGGGCTGGCGTCCGTGGCTCTGTCGGACGGCGTGAGTTCGGTGGGGTCGCTGACCGTCGTGACCGGCCCGGCCGGGGAGCCCTCCGAGGAGCAGTGGCGCTTCCTCGAGGCGGTGACCGCCTGGGCCCAGGAACGCGTGGACCAGGCCCCGCCCCCGACCCGCCCGCCGCACGAGGAACCCAGCGGCAGCCGGCTGCGGCAGGCCCTGAAGGCCGTCGAGGTAGGCACGTGGGACTGGAACATCCGCACGGGCGAACTCGCCTGGGACGACGCGGCCATGGCCGTCTACGGCACCGATCCCACCGACTTCGTGCCCCGGGTCGAGAGCTGGATGAAGGTCGTCCACCCCGACGACCTGCGCTGGACGCTCGCCGCCGCCGAGAAGGCGATCCGGGACCGCGGCGTGTTCGAGGCCGAGTACCGGGTGCGCCGCCCGGACGGCAGCTACGGCTGGACGGAGACCCGCGCCAAGGTCGTCCTGGACGACAGGGGCGAGCCCTACCGGATGATCGGCACGGCGTGGGAGAGCAACGAGTCGCGGTCCGCGCGCGACGCGCTGAGCCGCGCCCTGCGGTACATGAGCGACGGCTTCCTCTCCGCCGACGAGGACTGGCGGATCACCTTCGTCAACCTGGAGGCGGAGGACGTGCTCGGCTCCTCCGAGGAGGAGTTGTTCGGCCGGGTGCTCTGGACGCTGCCGTCGGTGCGGCAGGTCCCCGGGCTGGAGTCCCGCTGCCGGGAGGCCGCGGCCAAGGCGGCGCCCACGAGCTTCGACGTACGCATGCCGGACACGGGCTCCTGCTACCAGGTCCGGCTGGTCCCGCTGCCCGACGGGGTGACGCTGTACTTCACCGACGTCACCGACCGGCGCAGGCACGAGGCCGACCGCGCCGCCGCCGAGCACGCGGCCGGCGAACGCGCGACACGGATCGCCGAACTCACCGCCGCCCTCGCCAAGGCGACGACGTCCCGCGACGTGGTGGACGCCGTCGCCCAGCGCGTGCTGCCGCCGTTCGCCGCCAGCGGGCTGCTGGTGCAGGCGCTCGAGGACGGCAGGGCCTACAACGTGGGGTCCGTCGGCTACCCCCAGTCCTTCCTCGACAACCTCCAGGGCCGCCCCCGGGGCGCCAAGGACCCGGTGTGGGACGCGATCTCGACCAGCGGGCCGGTGTTCGTCTCCTCCGCGGAGGAGTACGCGGCGCGGTACCCCGCGATGGCGGACCGCCCGCATCTGACGGGGAAGGGGTCCTGGGCCTTCCTGCCGCTGACCGCCTCCGGGCTCACCTTCGGCGTCTGCGTGGTCGCCTTCGACCAGCCGCGGCGCCTGACGGACGAGGAGCGCACCCTGCTGAGCGCCATCAGCGCCCTGGTGGCCCACGCCCTGGAACGCGCACGGCTCTACGACGCCGAGCACACCCGCTCCCGGGAACTGCAGAGCGCCCTGCTCCCCCAGCAACTGCCCGCGCTGCCGTCCTGCGAGCTCGCCGCGCGCTACCTGCCGACCGAGCAGGGCGCGGACGTCGGCGGCGACTGGTACGACGTGATCCCGCTGTCCGCCGGCCGGGTCGCGTTCGTCATCGGGGACGTGATGGGCCACGGCCTGTCCGAGGCCGTCACCATGGGGCGCCTGCGCACGGCGGTCCACACGCTGGCCGGCCTCGAACTGCCCCCCGACGAGATCATGGGGCATCTCAACGACATCGTCGGCGGACTCGGCGCGGACTCCTACGCGACGTGCCTGTACGTCCTCTACGACTCGACCACCGGCATCTGCTCGGTCACGCGCGCCGGGCACCCCCCGCCCGCGGTCGTCCAGCCCGACGGGACCGTGCGCTTCCCGAAGGCGGCGCCGAACCCGCCCCTGGGAGCGGCCGAGCAGCCTTTCGAGAGCATCGAGCTGCGGATCCCCGAGGAGAGCCTGCTCGTGCTGTTCACCGACGGGCTGGTCGAGTCCTCCGAGCGCGAGATCGACGAGGGCCTCGGCGACCTGGCGCGGCTGCTGGTCGACGCGGACGGCGCCGACCTGGGAGCGCTCTGCGACACCCTCATCTCGGGGCTCCTCCCCGTCGGACGGACCACCAGCGACGACATCGCGCTCCTCGTCGCCCGCGTCCACGCGCTCGCGCCCGATCGGATCGCCTGCTGGCCGCTCCCCGAGGACCCGCGGGCGGCGGGGATCGCCCGCAGGCACGTACGGGACCAACTGGCCGCCTGGGATCTGGAGGAACTGACGCCGACGACGGAGCTGCTCGCCAGCGAGCTGGTGGGGAACGTCGTGCGCCACGGCAGAGGCCCGATGACGCTGCGGCTGCTGCGGGACATCGACCTGGTCTGCGAGGTCTCCGACGACAGCCTGACGATGCCCCGCATCCGTCACGCGTCCGAGACCGACGAGGGCGGCCGGGGGCTGCAGCTCGTCGCCTCCCTGTCCCAGCGGTGGGGCACCCGCTACACCCCGAACGGCAAGTGCATCTGGACGGCGCAGCAACTGCCGGACCCCGACGTCTGCTTGCCGTCGCCGGAGCCGTTCGACCTGGACGCCGTACCGCCCCTCGAATGACCGCCCCGGCGGTCCGACGTCCCTCGTGCGCACCGGCATCGCCCGGGCGGTGGTCACGGGGGCCGTCCCCGGGGGCCGCGGTGTGACACGTCTGTGACAGTCGGCGGACAGGGTGATGACGCCGCAGAGCGAAGGTAGTTGATATAGGGCAAAACACCCTAATCAGACATCCGCCTCCCGCTTCCGAGGGCGCGAGCAGGCACGACAGCCGCCCCGCCGAAGGACACCCCATGAGCCCCGCACCCGCCACGCCCCCCGCCGACACCGACGCCGACGCCGAGACGGGTGCCGACACCGGCGCCGGGCTCCCCGAACTCGCCCCCCGCGAGCGCGAGACCCTGCGCCACATCGCCGCGGGACGCACCTACCTCCAGACCGCCCGCCACATGGGACTGTCCAGGCACACCGTCGACGCCTACCTGCGCCGTATCCGCGCCAAGCTCGGCATCCACAGCACCGCCGAACTCACCCGCACCGCCATCGCACTCGGACTGTGAGCCCCGCGGGCCCCGTCCGCCCGCGGGTCAGGACCGGCCGAAACCGTTGAGGAACGTGTCCACCACGAGGTCGGCCGCCCGCGGCGGTTCCACATCGGGGAAACGGTGGGCGACGGTGTCCACCAGCTGGTCGAGGACCGCCCTCACCCACTCCGGGGAGGCGTCGGGACGCAGATGCCCCTCGTCGGCGGCGCGCCGCAGGAAGGCGTCCAGCCGAGCGCTCTGCTCCGCGCGCCGGCGGTCCGCGTCGGGGTCCTGCCGCATCATGCGGCGCGTGTCGACAGGCCACTCGCGGCTGACGGGGACGATCCTCTCCACGTAGCGGTGCAGGGCGACGGGCACGGGCGCCTCCATGAGCCGCGCCTCGTCGAGGACGCGCTCCGCGGAGTCGAGTTTCGCGTGGAAGACCGCGCTGAGCAGCGCCTCGCGCGTGGCGAACCGGCGGTGCACGGTCGTCCGGTCCACCCCCGCCGCACTGGCGATGGCCGACATCGAGGTGCCGGGATCCTCGGCCAGCAGCCGGGCCCCGGTGCGCAGGACCACGGCGAGATTACGTGCGGCATCAGCTCTCATGATGGCGACATGATAACAGCGAGTCGCAGTTAGACGTACATCACCATCACGCCCGCCGCATTCACAATCCATAGTGCTACATTGATGTTGCAGTTAATCGACGAGCTTCCACAGTGATCTCGGTTCCGCCCATCGGGCCGGGAGCGCTCGTCACAGGACAGGAGGAACGTTCCATGGCACGCACCTGGCTGATCACCGGTGGTTCCCAGGGCCTCGGCCGGGCCCTCGCGGTCGCGGCGCTGGAGGCCGGCGACCAGGTCGCGGTGACCTCGCGCAGGCCGGAGGCACTGGCAGAACTGGCGCAGGCCCACCCCGAGCGCCTGCAGAGCCTCGCGCTGGACGTCACCTCGCCGTCGGGGGCCCGGGACGTGGTCGCGGCGGTGGTCGAGCGTTTCGGCGGCCTCGACGTCGTGGTCAACAACGCGGGCTACGCCACCAACGGCACGGTGGAGGACTTCCCGGAGGACGAGTTCCGGGCGCAGGTCGAGGCGAACCTCTTCGGGGTCGTCAACGTGACGCGGGCGGCGCTGCCCGTCCTGCGCGGCCGGCGTTCGGGACACTTCGTGCAGATCTCGTCCATCGGCGGCCGTGTCGGCGGCACGCCGGGCCTCAGCGCCTACCAGAGCGCCAAGTTCGCCGTCGCGGGCTTCTCCGAGGTCCTGGCGAACGAGGTGGCCCCGCTCGGCATCAAGGTGACCATCGTGGAGCCGGGCGGCATCCGCACCGGCTGGGCCGCCGGTGCCGCGCTGACCTCGGGCCCCATCACGGCCGACTACCGGCAGACCGTCGGGCTGTGGGGGGAGCGGTTGGCGGCCTACAGCGGCTACGAACCCGGCGACCCGGCCCGGATGGCCCGCGCGATCGTCGACGTCGTCGGCGCCGGGGAGCCCCCGCGCCGCCTGCTGCTCGGCAGTGACGCCCTGGAGATCGCGCTGAGCGCCGAGGAGGCGCGGCTCGCGGAGGCCAGGACGTGGGCGCACGTCAGCCGCTCCACGGACCACCCGGCCGCACCCCGCTCGGCCTGACCCCCCGGCCCGGCCCCTGCCCTTTCCAACGCCCCTGCCCCTTCACCGGAAGGACATGACTGATGATCATTCGCGACAGGCTCTACATCGGCGGCTCCTGGGTGACCCCCAGTGACCCGGACCTCCTCCTCGACATCCGCTCCCCCCACGACCGGTCCGTTCTCGGCCGGGTGGCCCAGGCGGCCGACGCGGACATGGACGCGGCCGTGGCCGCGGCGCGCGAGGCCTTCGACCACGGGCCCTGGCCGCGCACCGACCCCAAGGAGCGGCAGGAGGTGATCCGCCGGGTCAACGCGCTCCGCGAGGCCCGGTCCGACGAGATCGCCGCGACCATATCCGCCGAGAACGGTTCGGCGGGCTGGTTCACCAAGGCCGGCCAGCCCTTCCTGACCCGCCAGGTCGAGGCCTACCTCAAGGCCGCCGGGGAGCTCGGCTGGGAGGAGGTCCTCGCGCCCTCGGACCCCTCGGTGGACTTCGACACCGTCGTCAGGCGCGAGCCCATCGGCGTGGTCGCCGCGGTCATCCCCTGGAACTCGCCCTTCTCGGCGGCCACGGCGAAACTCACCCCGGCCCTGCTGGCGGGCAACACCGTGGTCCTGAAGGTCTCCCCGGAGAACTCGCTGAGCATGATGCTGCTGGCGGACCTCTTCCACGAGGCAGGTCTTCCCGAGGGCGTGCTCAGCGTGCTCCCCGCGGACCGGGAGACCAGCGAACACCTCGTCTCGCACCCGGACGTCGACAAGATCGCCTTCACGGGGTCGACCCGCGCCGGCCGGCGCATCGCCTCGATCGCCGGCGAGCAGCTCAAGCGGGTCAGCCTCGAACTGGGCGGCAAGTCCGCCGCCGTCGTCCTGGAGGACGCCGACCTGCCCACCGTGATGCAGGGCCTGCGCTTCGGCTCCCTGGCGAACAACGGCGAGGCCTGCATCCTGCAGACCCGGATCCTGGCGCCGCGCAGCCGTTACGAGGAGGTCGTCACGGCACTGAAGGAGATGGTGGAGTCGCTGAAGGTGGGCGACCCCTCCGAGCCGGACACCTTCATCGGCCCCATGATCCGCCGCGACCAGCAGCAGCGCGTGATCGACTACATCAGGCTGGGGATCGAGGAGGGCGCCCGCCTGGTCACCGGCGGCCCCGAGGTGCCGCCCGGCCTGGAGCAGGGCTACTACGTCACCCCGACCGTGTTCGCGGACGTCGACAACGGCATGCGCATCGCCCAGGAGGAGATCTTCGGCCCGGTACTGGTCGTGATCGCCTATGACGACGAGGACGACGCCGTGCGCATCGCCAACGACTCCGAGTACGGCCTGTCGGGAGGCGTCTGGACCGCGAGCCCCGAGCGCGCCCTGGCGGTCGCCCGCCGGCTGCGCACCGGGACCGTCACTCTGAACGGCTCCCCGATGAGCTTCGACGGCCCGTTCGGCGGCCACAAGGCGAGCGGCGTCGGCCGCGAGTACGGCGCGGTGGGCCTGAACGGCTACGTCGAGTACAAGACGATCACCCGCCGGCGGTGACACGGGAGGGCCGGGCCCGGACGGTGTGCGACGCGCCCCGGGCCCGGCGGTCGCCGGCCGCGGCGGCGCCAACGGGCGTCAGGTGGCGTCGGCGTGGAGGTTCTTGACCTTGATCCAGTCACGGCTGCGGCGACCGGGCAGATATGTACTGGTCAACCGCTTCGCCACCACCCCGTCATACCCCTCCTGCCGAATGTAGTGCAACGCCTCACTCGCCATCGCCGGCCAGTACGGCGGCACCACCACATGCGGCCCCGACACCCCCAGATCATCCAGCAACGCCCGCCGCGCCGTATACGGCGCATGCAACACCGGCTCCCCCAAATACAAAATGTCGTACACCACCAACTGCACCGGCATCGCCACCGCGGCCTCCGCCACCGCCGCCGGATGCCGCACACTCATCCGCCGCTGCAACCGCTCCACCGACACCCCACCATGCTTCCCCAACGCCACCACCTCCCCGTCCAGCACCCCCACCAGACCCGGCGGCAACACCCCCGCCAACCCCTCCAACTCCGGATACCCCGCCGTCACGTCCTGCCCGATCCCCGACACCAACCGCACCCGCCCATCCCCCGGCAGATACACCAGCACCCGCGCCCCGTTGAACAACGGCTCGAACCCGTACCCCGCCTCCGCCTCCGCCCCCGGCAACGGACCCGCCACCGCCAGCATCGGCGACCACGCAGGCAAATCGGCCCGAGCCACAGAATCCGCAGGAACACGCGTACCCATATACACCAGCATCCCCCCACACCCCCCACCCGGCGAATCAAACACCGCACGGCCCGGGCGTCGCGGCCCGACCCCGGCCGGGCCGGCCGGGAGCGGGCCGCGCGGAGGTCACGCCGGTGTGCCGGCGAACTTCGGGTTCGCGCCGTACTGGTTCTCCGAGGGCTGGCCCTCGATGCAGAAGAAGACCAGCAGGACGATCGCGCCGACGATCGGCACGAGGCCGATCAGCAGCCACCAGCCGGAACGCCCGGTGTCGTGCAGGCGGCGGGCGGAGACGCCGAGCGTGGGCAGGAGCACCGCGAGCGCGTAGACCGACTGGAGGTAGTCGAAGCCGATGGCGCGCCCCAGGAAGAGGAGCACGATGCTGACCACCAGGTTGA
Organism: Actinacidiphila glaucinigra; assembly: GCF_900188405.1. Lineage (GTDB taxonomy): Bacteria > Actinomycetota > Actinomycetes > Streptomycetales > Streptomycetaceae > Actinacidiphila > Actinacidiphila glaucinigra. The sequence continues at coordinate 225,978 of NZ_FZOF01000005.1, forward strand.
TCAGCGCGAACATCCAGTATTCGGTGCGGCGCGCGCGCCCGTCGAAGACGACGTACTTCTTGAGCACGTCCAGGTACCAGTGCATGCGGAACCCCCCAAGGGCGACGACCGGAAGCCCGTCCGGAACGGCCGGGCAGGCGGAATGTAGGGTTTTGTAGTGCGCAGGTCAAGATATGCGACGGTAAAAGGTCTTGATCCGCTTCATGGTGTTCCGCTCGTATCGTCCCCATGGCGGGTCGGCGGTCATACTCCGCGGCTTTCGGGGTAGACGGGGCGCGAACGGCCGGATTCACCGGCCGGCACGCACACCCATCGCGGAGGTACTCCGATGTCCCCCCAGCCCCAACCGGGTCGGCCCACGGCGTCCATGACGTTCGACCACATGCTGGAGCGGGTGCGGTACGACGGCGTCTACCCCACCCGGGAGCGGGCGGAGGAGGCGGTGCGCGCGGTGCTCGCCGCCCTGGGCCGTCGGCTCATCGGCGACGAACGCGTCGCGCTGGCCGCGTGCCTGCCCGTCGAGGCGGCGCTCGTCTTCACCGCCGAGATCCCGGAGATCCGGCCCATCACCTGCGGCGCCTTCGTCGAGGACCTGGCGGCCCGCACCGGCGGCACCACGGCCACGGCACGCTGGGACAGCTCCACCGTGCTGACCGTGGTCGCGCGGCTGGCCGGACGCGACCTGACGACACGTGTCCTCCACCAGCTGCCCTGCGACTACGCCCCGCTCTTCGGCCGCGACGACCTCGTCAGCGCCGCCTGAGCGGGCGGCCCGGGGCGGCTGCGGATGCCGCATCCAGAGGTCGGACTCGACGTGGACGCCCCGGTCCCGCTCGCGGTCGACCTCCACGAGGTCCCGTGCTCACGACGTGACCGCCGGTCCGCGGGAAGGCCGTGCCCCCACGCCTCCGGCTCGGCCACGGGGCCGGGGCTCAGGACTCCCGTGCGGAGGTGTACGCGCCCGCCGGGTCCTGCTCCGGGGCGCGCCTGGCGGCGCCGCCCGTCGCCACGATCCGCGACGCCGGCCGCACGGTCGCGCGGCGGCGCCGGGCCAGGAGGCGGGTGGCGACCAGCGCGGCGGCGCCCGCGGCGACGAGCACGGGGATCGCCAGGAGCCCGGCACGGTGGAGCAGTTCGGTGGCGGCCGCACCGGCGAAGTAGCCGAGCAGCACGTTGCCGACGCCCCAGACCAGCGACGCGGCGCCGCTGTAGAGGAAGAAGCGGCGATAGGGCATGCCGGAGGCGCCGGCGACGAAGGGCAGGAAGGTGCGGACGAAACCGACGAACCGCCCGGTGAACACCGCCGCCCCGCCGTGCCGCACCAGGAACTGCTGGGCGCGCCCGGTCCGGCTGTCGGGCCGTATCCGGTGCATGCGACTGCCCGGGTGCCGCTCGCAGTGCCGTCCCAGCGCGAAGCCGAGGCTGTCACCGAGCATGCCGCCGGTGACCACGACGGCGGCCAGGAGCAGGGGGTTGAGGTCCCCCCGGCCGGCGATGGCCGACGCCAGGAGGATGACCGTCTCCCCGGGGAGCAGCAGGCCGACGAACGCGCTGGTCTCCCCCGCCGTCACGGCGAACACGACGGCGTACGTCCACCATCCGGCCGCCTCGATCAGGCCGTCCAGGTGCATGGCCGTCAGCCCGCCTGCCGCAGCGGCGCCGCGTCGGGCGCGCGTCGCGCCCAGCCCCGGTACGGCACGAGGCGCGCGGTGAACCAGGCGAGCACCGGCACGCCCGCGGCCAGGAGGGAACCGGTGACCGGGTCGTCTGCGGTGGCCACCGCCGCCGCGACCGAGGACACCGCGACCGCCGCCACGGCGATGCGCGCCCAGGCGGCCGGGACGGTGGCGACGACGGCGAGCGCCGTCAGCAGGTACCAGCCCGCCCCGGCACCGGGCAGTGCGAAGTAGTCCGCCAGGTAGTCACGGGCGGGGGACGTCCCGCGCACCGGCACCCGGCCCATCGACGCGGAGAGCGCGAGCCCGGCCGCGCTGGAGAGCAGCAGCGCCACGGCGACCCGGACGTAGACCGCGGGGTGCCGGTTGGCCAGCCAGAGCAGGGTCACCGCCATCAGCGGCCAGGGGGCCACGGCGTGGATCCGGTCGAGCGCGTGTGCCGCGTCCTGCCCCAGCTCCGTCCAGCCATCACTCGCGGATGGGGATGGGTTCACCGCGGCCTCCTGATCAGCCGGTTCCGCGTCGCCACGGCGGCGCGTCGACATCGTCTTCCGATCAGGCAACCGGACCCGGCTCTCCACTTATTTCCGCCGTGACGCACCTAACAGCGCCCGCCGGCCCGGCGGTACGGTCAGCCGGGGCCGTGGCCCTCGCGGCCCGGCGCCCGCAGGCCCTTGGCCTCGGCGTTCCCCAGCAGCGCGCGCTCGGTCTGCAGCGGGGTCGGCGCGGCCGGCAGGGGGCCCGCATGGACGGGCCTGCAGGCCTCCAGCAGGAAGGCCACCAGGCGGCGCCACGCGTGCGGGGCGGCGCCCCGGGTCACCTCGATGACGCCCGCGTTGGCCATCAGGAACAGGAGGACATCCTCCGGGACGACGTCCTCGCGCAGGACTCGTGCCTCCTGTGCCCGGCGCACGAGTTCGGCCACGGCACGGTTCTGGCGCTCGCACGAGCCCGCGGCGACCCGCGAGTTGGGGAGCCTGAGGACGAGCAGGTCGCTGATGCCGCGATCGGCCGCCATGGCGCCGCACAGCCGCTCGACGAACGTGCTGAAACCGGTCCACGGGTCGTCGCAGAGCAGCGCCTCCTCGGCGATGGCCCCGACCCGCGTCAGCTCCTCCGCGAAGGCGGCCTCGACCAGTTCCTCGCGCGACGGGAAGCGCCGGTAGAGCGTGCCCGCGCCGACGCCGGCGCGCTCGGCGACCTCGTCCAACGGCGCGTCGAGACCCCGCTCCTCGAAGATCTGGCGCGCGGCGGCCACGATCCGCCGCCTGTTGCGCAGCGCGTCCGCGCGCAGTCCCCGTTCGGCGGATCGGGGGCTCTCGGTCGCTGCCATGTACCCAGGCTACCAAGCGGAGAGGACACTCCGGATGCCGCCGCGCAGGGTCCTATCCGGCTGTGCCGTCGCCGGACGATGTCGCGGGCGGGATGGGGAAGTTGCGGTCGAAGACGTTCTCCGGGTCCCACTCGGCCTTGAGTCGGCGCAACCGCGCGAGGACCGGTCCGGGGAAGGCGTCCGTCAGGCGCGCCGGGTCGGTGTCCGTCTCGAAGCTCAGGTACATGCCGTCCAGGTGCGGGTACAGCCGGGCCCACTGGGCGTTCATGCGCGGGACGAAGTCCGGCGCGGTGGCGCCGAGTACGGAGAACTCCTGGGTGCGGTGCGACCAGGCCATGGCGTCGGCGGGAACGTCGTGGACGGCGCCGCCCATCGAGCGGAACTGCATGATCAGGAGGTCGCCGGACTTCATCATGGCCTCGACGGTCTCCGCGGCCTCGCGGGTGATGTGCGTGAGCAGTCCGCTGCGCGTGTCCTCCAGGCCCTGCCCGCGGTGCGGGTTCCCCGGCGGCGCCACGATCGCGTGGTAGGGGGCGAGTTGGGCCTGCTGGTCGAGGACCGGCCCGGTGCCCAGGAAGGGGGTGAGGGCCCGCTGCGCCTCGTCGACGTCGTCCCCCGCGTACACCAGTGTGATCCGCGCGGTCACCGGCGCGCCGCGCCGTGCGGGGAAGAGGGACAGGAAGCTGCTGATCTCCCGCGGGGCGGCCTCGACGAGGCGGCCCCATTCCATCAGGAAGTCCGCGGTGTCGCCGGCGTCGACGACGAGCGTGGCGTAGGCGACGTCCTCGACCTCGTAGGCCCGCAGCTCGAAGGCCGTGACGATGCCGAAGTTGCCGCCCGCCCCGCGTATCGCCCAGAAGAGTCCGGGGTGGTGCTCCGCGTCGACGCGGAGCCTGCGGCCGTCGGCGACGACGATCTCGGCCGCGGTGACGTGGTCGATGGTGAGTCCGTACTTGCGGGCCAGGTAGCCGATGCCGCCGGCGGTGGCGAGTCCGCCGACGCCGACGTCGCCGTAGTCGCCGGAGCTCATGGCCAGTCCGTACGGGGCGAGTGCGCGCGCGACGTCGCCCCACCGCGCGCCGGGCTCGACGCGCACGCGTCCGGTGGCCCGGTCGAGGACCTCGACCGCGTTCATCCGGGAGAGGTCGATGACGACCCCGCCGTCGTTCGTCGAACGGCCGCTGATGCCGTGGCCTCCGCTGCGCACCGCGACGGCCGCCTGCTGGCCGCGCGCGTAGCCGAGGGCCGCCACGACGTCGTCGGCGTTCTCCGCGCGGACGACCAGGGCGGGCGAACCGGTACGGGTGTAGGTGTGGCGTACGTCCTCGTAGCCGCGGTCGCCGGGCTCGACGGCCTTGCCGGCCAGGGAGTCCGGGAGGGCGTCGTAGTCGAGCGTGCCGTGCCGCGCGGCGAGGACGGCCACCGGGCGCCGCGGTGCGGTGCTCGTCCCCGCGGCCGCCCTTTCACGGGCGACGGCCTCGCGCAGGGCGGGCGCCACCTCCTCGCCGAAGGTGCGGATCACGTGCGGGTCGTCGCGGCCGACGAAGAACCCGGAGAAGCCGTCCTCCAGGACGAGGGGCAGCAGTTCCTCGACCCACTGCGCGGGCGGGCCCTGCAGGTGACCGCGCCGGACCGGGGAGAAGTCCACCCGCAGGAGGTTGAGCAGGCGCCGGATCTCGCCGGGGTCGCGGCCGGCCGCGAGGGCGGCCTCGTCGATCGTCTTGTTCGCCTCGGCCATCCCCGGGGCCCGCAGGTACTCCAGTGTGGGCAGCCAGCCGTCGGCCTTGCGGCCCGTCAGGCGCAGCATGCGCGGCTTGTACGCGCCGAGCCAGACGCCGATGTCGTGGGCGGGGCGCGGGCCGCGCTTCATCCCGGGGACGGAGTGGTACGCGCCCTGGAAGCTCAGCGGGCCGTGGGCGTCGCCGTCCCACACGCCGCGGATGACGTCGAGGGCCTCCTCCAGCGCCTCGGCGCCCTGCCCCGGCGTCAGGCGGCGGCCGCCCATGCCGTGCACGGCGTCGGGGAACGCGCCCGCGCCGAGGCCGAGTTCGAACCGCCCTTCGGACAGGAGGTCCAGGCTCGCCGCCGTGCGGGCGAGCATCGCGGGCGGGCGCAGCGGCAGGTTCGTGACGTTCGCCGAGACGCGCAGGCGGCTCGTCCGTGCCGCGACCCAGGTCATGAGCGTGTACGTGTCGAGGAAGTCCGGGTTGTAGGGGTGGTCCTGGAACGTCGCGACGTCCAGGCCCGCCGCCTCGGTGAGTTCGGCCAGCGCCACGGCCTGCGCGGGGTCGTGGGCGGCCGGGGTGATGAACGTGCCGAGCAGGAGTTCGTGACCGTGGTCGGGCATGACGTCGTCCTCTGAGTGCGCTGCCGGACAGTCCATCTGTCTGACAAATAATATATATCGCAGCACATCTGTAGACCCACATATTCCACGGCCAAAGACGGAGGGGGGAGGTACGTGCGCACGCCCGACCGCCGCCCGTACGGACGGCGGTTGCGGCCGGTGGCGGCGGACAGCGGCGGGGGCACCTTCACGGCGCCCCCGGGTCAGTTCGCGGAGCGGCGCCGTCCGCGGCGCGGGGCGCGGGGCGCCTCCTCGGCGATCCCGAACTCGACGACGACCTGGCAGGGGTCGGCGGTCCCGTCGCGCCCGGTCACATGACGGGCGAGGGCGCACAGCATGCCGCGGAACGCCTCCCGCGACTCCTCCGGCAGGGCGCCGAGCAGGTGCTGCTCGACCAGGCCCACGCGGGCGCGCAACTCCTCCCAGCGCTCGGCGCCGTGCTCGGTGGCGAACACGTGCCGGCTCCGGCGGTCGGCGGGGTCGGGCCGGCGCTCCACGAGGTCGGCGGCCTCCAGGTCGTCCAGAAGGTACGTCATGACCGTCCGGTCGACCCCGAGGCGTTCGGCGAGGGACTTCTGACTGCCCGCCTCACCGGTGGCCGCGGCCGAGAGCACGAAGTAGCCGCGGGGGCCGCCGGGGATGTCGCCGACAGCGGCCTCGACCGCCTTGGCGTAGGCACGGAAGACCGCGCCGATGGCGAAGCCGAAGTCGTCGTCCAGTCCGGACGGCCGGGGCTCCGGGGCCTCCGCGCCGAGGCTGCGCTGTGAAGTCACATGGACACCCTAATTCACTTCGGTTCGACATATTGTCTGCTTGACAGACTATCTTCGAGACATAAGATCTTGCTGACATCCTTCTCCGGGACCCGATGCCGCCCGACGGAACCCCGCGGGCCCCGCTCCGGGGCTCCCGTCCGCAGACAAGGCCCCCCATGCCACCCCGAACAGCCCCCCGTTCCCCGCGTTCCCCGCGCCCGGCGCGTCCCGCTCGCCCTCGCGCCGTCCTGGCCGTCGTCCTGCTCGGCGTCTTCGCCTTCGCCCTGCTCCAGTCCCTGATCAACCCGGTGCTGCCCCGGTTGCAGGAGGAGCTGGGCACCACGCAGACGCACATCACGTGGGTCGTCACCGCCTTCCTCCTGTCGGCGTCCGTCTTCACACCCGTCCTCGGCCGCCTCGGGGACCGGTACGGCAAAGACCGGATGCTCGTCGTGGCACTCGCCGCGCTCGCCGTGGGGTCACTGCTCTCGGCGGCCGCCACCGGCATCGGCGTGATGATCGCCGGAAGGGCGGTGCAGGGCGTCGGCGGCAGCGTCCTGCCGCTCGCCTTCGGGATCGTCCGGGACGAGCTGCCGCGGGAGCGGATCCCCGGCGCCATCGGCCTCGCGTCGGCACTGACCGCCGTGGGCGGCGGCAGCGGCGTCGTCCTGGCCGGACCGCTCGAAGACGCCCTGGGCATCAGGGCGTTGTTCTGGCTCCCGATGGTCCTCACCGCCATCGCGGCGGTGGCGGCGCGGATCGTCGTGCCGCCCTCGCCCTCCCGGAACGACGGCCCCGTCAGCTGGGCGTCCGCACTGCTCATGGCCGGCTGGCTGATCGCGCTGCTCGTACCGCTGACCCAGGCCCCGGTGTGGGGATGGTCGTCGGGCAGGGTGCTCGGGCCGCTGGTCGCGGCCGTCGCGCTCGCCGCGGCCTGGATCACGACGGAGCGCCGCTCGGCGGGTCCGCTGGTCGACATGCGCATGTTGCGCGTCCCCGCGGTGTGGACCACCAATCTGGTCTCGCTGCTGCTCGGCGCGAGCGTCTTCGCCGTGCTCGGCTTCATGCCCGCCTTCCTGCAGACCCCGCCGGAGAGCGGATATGGCTTCGGTGCGAGCGTCACCCGCGCCGGGCTGCTCCTGCTGCCGATGACGGTGGCGATGTCCGTCGCCGGCCCGGTGTCGGTTCGGCTGACGCGCCTCGTCGGCGCCCGCACGGTGCTCACCTCCGCGGCCGCACTCAACGCCCTCGCCCTGGCGGGGCTCGCCCTCCGCCACGACCGCGCCTGGCAGGCGGTGGTCGCGATGGTGCTGCTCGGCACGGCCTTCGGGGGCGCCGTCGCCACGATGTCGAACATCGTCGTGGCCGCCGTCCATCCCGGCCAGACGGGCGTGGCGGCCGGTGTCAACGCCAACGTCCGCACCGTCGGCGGCGCCCTGGGAGCAGCGCTCATGGGAGGGATCGTCGGCGCCCGTGCCGGGGACGGCGGGCTGCCCGCCGAGGCCGGGTACACCTGCGGCTTCGCCGTGCTCGCCCTCGCCGGGCTGGGGGCGGTCCTCGCCGCGTGGCTGGTGCCCCGCGAGGGCACGGCCGAACCCGCCCCGGCGGAGCACCCGATCGCCGTCCGCTCCTGACGGGACGCCGCCGCGGACCGCCGGCGGCGGCGAGGCCGGCGGGCGCCGGCTCAGGAGCCGGAGGAAGCGTCGTCCTTCCGCAACAGGGGTCCCCCGGCCGCCAGGCGCATGAGCGGGGTGTCGAAGCCGACGTCGGCGGCGGTGCGTTCGGCTCGCGTGGCGCTGCCGTCGAACCGGTGCCGGTAGCCGGACCAGGCCCGGCCGGCGATCGTGTCACCGCCGCTGCCCATCAGCGCCGCGAGCTCGACGGCCGCCCGGCCGATGCGGTCCCCAGCGCCGACGCACCCCAGTCCTCGGGGGCGGCGAAGACCGACGTCGGCACGGAGAGCGCGTGGGGCAGGCGAACATGGGACAGACGTGGTCCTCGACGACCAGCGCGTGACGCGGGCTGCCGGCCGTCGCGGCGAGCAGCACGGGCCTGGCGACGACGAGGCCATCGTCCAGGACGTCGAAGAACGACTTGAACAGGCCGCTCACACCCGCGGTGCAGACCGGGGTCGCGGTGATCACGCCGTCGACGGCGGCCAGTTCTCCGATCGCCGCCCGCGGGCCGTCACCGGGATGCCCGGAGACGATCGCGCGGGCGATGTCGACGGCGAGCGGGCCGAGTGCGATCGAGATCGAGCGGGTGCGCCGTGCGGCCCATCCCGCCCGGCGCGGTGACGGCCCGGTGGACGATGCGGTCTGCCGGCAGCCTCGAGCGTGGCCCGTCCCACCGGCACCCGGGCAGGGTCACGGCACGCGGGCGGTCCACTCCGGGGAGCCGAACTTCGTGGCGACGAGTTCCTCGGCGCGGGCCAGTTCCTCGGCCGTGACGCTCCCGTCGGTGAGGCCGTACCGGGCGCGGAAGGACTCGATCATGCGGTCGATGACCGCCTCGCGCGGCAGCCCGGTCTGGCGGCGCAGCGGGTCGACGCGCTTCTGGGCGCTGCGGGTGCCCTTGTCGGACATCTTCTCCCGCCCGATGCGAAGCACCTCGAGCATCTTGTCGGCGTCGATGTCGTAGGACATCGTCACGTGGTGCAGGACCGCCCCCGCCCCGCCGTCCGGGGCGACCACCCGCTTCTGCGCGGCGCCGGCGATCTTGCCGGCCTCGGTGGCGATGTCGTTCAGCGGCTGGTACCAGGCCTTGATGCCCATGTCGCCGAGGGCGTCGAGGACCCAGTCGTCGAGGTAGGCGTAGGAGTCGGCGAACGACAGCCCCGACACCAAGGACGCGGGCACCGAGAGGGAGTAGGTGATGGTGTTCCCGGGCTCCACGAACATCGCGCCGCCGCCCGAGATCCGCCGTACGACGGTCAGGCCGTGGCGCGCGGCGTTGTCGGCGTCGACCTCGTTCGCCAGGGACTGGAAGCTGCCGATGACGACCGCCGGGCCGCCCCATTCCCACACCCGCAGGGTCGGCGGGCGGCGGCCGGCCGCGACCTCGGCGGTGAGGACCTCGTCGAGGGCCATGTGCAGGGCCGGGGACTGCGGCGCCTCGTGGATCAGCTGCCAGTCGTAGTCGGTCCAGTCCGTGGCCTGGGCGAGGGCCCGCCGCACGGCGACGGCGATCCCCTCCGCGGTCAGGCCGTACATGACCGTTCCCTCGGGCAGGGCCGCCTCGATCCGGGCCGCGAGGCCGGCGGCGTCGGTGTCGGCGGGGGCACCTTCGAGGGCGCGGTCGATGGCGGAGATCGCCTCGTCCGGCTCGAGGAAGAAGTCGCCGGCCACCCGGACGTCGCGGAGCACCCCGTCGTGGTCGTCGAGGTCCACGACCACGAGCTTCCCACCGGGCACCTTGTACTCACCGTGCATGACGACGACAACCGTCCCGGCCGTCTCTTTAGTCCCGGCGGCTGCGCCGGGCACGGACGGGGCGGGCGCGGCGCTCTCCGCCACGGGGCGGATGTGCCTGTACTGAGGGGGCCGGCGATGGAACACTGAATCCGCAACCAGTCGTTCAGGGGGATCCGACATGACTGCCGCCCGGCCGGGCCACGAGCCCGCCACCGGTTCACCGCTCGCCGTGCAGCGCGGGGGACCGACCGTGCTGCGCATCGTCCTGGGCACGCAGCTGCGCCGGCTGCGCGAGTCCCGGCGGATCAGCCGCGAGGCGGCCGGTGAGGCGATCCGCGCGTCGCACGCGAAGATCAGCCGCCTGGAGCTGGGCCGGGTGGGCTTCAAGGAGCGCGACGTCGCCGACCTGCTCACCCTGTACGGCGTGACCGACGCCCAGGAGCGCGCCGACCTGCTGGCGCTGGCCCACCGGGCCAACACACCCGGCTGGTGGCACCAGTACGCCGACGTCCTGCCGAGCTGGTTCGAGACGCACATCGGCCTCGAGGAGGCCGCGCACACCATCCGCACCTACGAGGTGCAGTTCGTCCCCGGCCTGCTGCAGACCGAGGCGTACGCCCGGGCCGTCACCCGGCTCGGTCACCCCCGCGCCTCCGAGCGGGAGATCAGCCGCCGCGTCGACCTGCGGATGACCCGTCAGGCCCTGCTCTCCAAGCAGGACGCGCCGCAGCTGTGGGTGGTGCTCGACGAGGCCTGCCTCCACCGGCCGCTCGGCGGCGCGGAGGTGATGCGGGGTCAGCTGGAGCATCTGATGAAGGTCGCCGCCCTCCCCAACGTGACGCTGCAGATCGCCCCGTTCGACATCGGCGGTCTGGCCGCCGCGGGCGGCCCCGTCACCATCCTGCGCTTCTCCGAGCCCGACCTGCCCGACATCGTCTACCTGGAGCAGCTGACCAGCGCGCTCTACCTGGACAAGCAGGACGACGTCGAGCACTACCTGACCGTCATGGACCGGCTCGCGGCCGAGTCGCAGCCGCCCCGCAACACCGGCCGGATCCTGACCCGGCTCGTCGACCGGCTGGGCTGAGCACCGCCGCCGTGGGTGAACTGCCCGCGACCTTCCCTAGGATGACGGTTGCCCGGCGTCATCGCGGAGAAGGATGGATGTCATGACGGACGACGTCTCCTGGGTCGACCAGACCAAACCAAGCATCGCGCGCGTCTACGACTACCTGCTCGGCGGCAAGGACAACTACGCCGTCGACCGGGAGATCGGCGATGTGTTCAAGCAGGACCTGCCCGGCTCGGTGGCCATCGCCTTCGCCAACCGTGCGGCGCTGATCCGTGCGATCCGGGAGATCGCCACCACGACCGGTGTACGGCAGTTCGTCGACCTCGGCAGCGGTCTGCCGACCGCGGACAACGTCCACCAGGTCGCCCAGCGGCACGTGCCCGGCTCCACGGTGGTGTACGTGGACAGCGACCCGATCGTGCTCGCCCACGGCAGGGCGCTGCTGGAGCAGAACGACGACACCCGCGTCATCCAGGCCGACATACGCGAACCCGAGGTCATCCGGAACCACCCGCACACCCTCGAGGTGATCGACTTCGACAAGCCCGTCGCCGTCATCCTCAGCGCGATCCTCCACCACGTGAACGACGACGAGGACCCGAAGGGCATCGTCGACTACTGGCGCGACCAAGTCCCCGCCGGCAGCTACTTCTTCGTCAGCCACTTCCGGTCCGGCAACAACCCGGAGACGGCCGAGGCGGAGCGCATCCTCCAGCAGACCTTCGGCCGCGGCCGGTGGCGCACCGACAAGGAGATCGAGGACCTGCTGGACGGCTTGGAGATCCTGGAGCCGGGGATCGTCCCCGCGTCGCTGTGGCGCCCGGACGCGGGCGACGGCGTCTCCCGCATCGGCGACGCCGAGCGCGAACTCACCGTCTGGGAACGGCTCATCGCCGCCGGGCTGGCCCGGAAGCCGTAACCGCGGGCCCATCCCCGCCGCCCCACGTCACACGCGCGCGCGTCAACTCCGCGACGCGCGCGCGACGATGGCCCGCACCGCCGGGCACGGCGGCAAGAGCGGCCCGGGACCGCCGGGGGCCACTCCGGGGCCCCGGGTCCGCTGTGTTCATCAGACACCCCGTGACGCGATCCGGCGAGCCGGACTGACCCACCCGGGTTCCCGCGCAACCAGGCGCGATGGACACATGTGTGACGGGCCGTCCGGGACGCCGGGGGCGAGCGTGCCGTCAGCGGCTGTCGCCGCGCCAGTCCCAGTGGACGGCGTCCTCCGCGCGAGGGGCGTACCGGGCGCGGCCGCCCGCGCCGAACCGGCCGACGTCGGTGCGCAGCTCGGCACCCGCCGAATGCTGCGAATCCGTCCAGCCGGTCACGTCGAGGAGCAGCCCGTCCAGCGGGCCGCCGACCAGCTCCCGGTAGAGGTGCCCGGGCCGGGGGCCGGGATCCGGGTCGTCGACATCAGCACCGTAGACCCTGGGTCGCATCAGCTCGTCCATGGTCTCCACGGTGTCACCCGGCACCGACAATCCCCCGGGGCACGGCCCGCGCCGGCCCGGAGGGAGCCCGGACCGGCGCGGGAAGCAGGCGGGTGCCGGTCGCCGCTCGCCGGCGTCCGCGTGGAGACCGGACCACTGCGCGGTCCCCACGGCGCCAGGCGGCGTACTCCCGCCACCGGTCACCCGCGTCAGGTGCAACCGGTGGGCGGACGCGGTCATTCCCGTCGCGGGCGGCGGGACCGCCGAGGGCGGGCGTCACGGACGGTTCCCCTTCCGTGACGCAGGACGTTTGTACCGAATGGAAGATTTCGTTTATACCTGGATAAAGAGCCCATAAGGCTCCAAGCCGTGCCCGCTCTCCGCGCACCTCGAGGAGTACCGGATGTCCCACGGAGCACACTCCGCTCCCGCCGTCCCGCACCCCGACCCGGTCTCGGCACGCGACTGCCCGTCCTGCCTCGGGTGGGGCACCCGGATCACGGCGCGGGGGCACCAGTTGTGCTCCGCGTGCCAGCACCCCGCGCCACCGCCCGCGCCGCCGGCCGCCGAAGCCCCGGTTCCGGCGGAACTCCGGCGGTGCGGGCCCCCGGCCGCCTGAGCACCCGGCCCACCGGCCCGCCCGCGGCACGATGCGGCCATGAGCACAGAGGGCCGAACCGCCCACTCTCACAGTGCAGTTCCGCCGCTTCCCGGGCCCCTCGGCCCGCCTGTCCGAATAAGATCCACTTCAGTCGGGTCAACAGGCAGGCGGCAGCGGAGGACCGGGTACACGCACATGGCCGAACAGATCGCCAATCCCCCTCCGGGCCGTGCCGCGCTCGCCGTACGGTGCCGTGAGGTCGTCGAGTCCGAGTGGTTCGGCGTCACCGTCTTCGCCCTCGTCCTCGCCAACGCGGCCGTCCTCGGCGTCGAGACGTACGACGGGATCACCGCCCGCTGGCACGGCTCCCTGAAGCTGGTGGAGCACTGCTTCCTCGCGGTCTTCACCGCCGAGGTCGTCTTACGGGCCTGCGCCCACGCCGACCGCCCCCGGGATTTCCTCCGCGACCCGTGGAACCTCTTCGACCTGGCCGTGGTGACGCTGGCGTACCTGCCCTTCGCACGCGAGAACGCCACGGTGCTGCGCCTGCTGCGGCTGGCCCGGGTCGTACGTGCGGCGCGCTTCCTGCCGCAGCTGCGCATCATCATCGTGGCCGTCGGCAAAAGCCTGCCGGGCACGCTCAGCTTCCTGCTGGTCGGCACCATGCTGCTGTACGTCTACGCCATGACCGGCTGGGTCTTCTTCGCCGACGCCGACCCCGAGCACTACGGGTCCATCGGGCGGGCCGCCCTGTCGCTCTTCCTCCTGATCACCCTGGACGGCATCGGCGACGCCGTCCACGGCGGCCTGCAGATCTCGCGGTGGAGCCTGCTCTACTACGCCTCGTATGTGCTGATCGGCTCGTTCGTGCTGGTCAATCTGCTCATCGGCGTGGTCATCAGCTCGCTGGAGGAGGCCAGGCAGCTGGAGCACGAGCGCGAGCACGAGGCATCGCAGCAGAATGCCGACGGAGACGGAGAGCCATCGTGCGACCTGCGGGAACGCATCGCCACCGCCCGGCGGGCCCTGGACGAACTGGAGGAGGGGCTGGCTCTCGTCGGCGCGCGGAGCGCGGGCCCGGAAGCCGTCATCGCCGCGGCCGTCCCGCCCCCTGAGCCCGCCTCGTCCGGCGCGCGCCCGGCCGGGTCACCGGCACCGACCTGAGGCCGCGCGCCGCACGCCAGGCGCCCGCGTCGTACCCCCGGTGGGGTCAGAGCGTCAGGACGCGGCCGAACAACCCCACGGCGATCAGGAGCGTGACGGCGAAGATCGCCACCAGGGCCACGACCTCCCAGGTCTTCGGGACCTCGGGGGGTTCGGCGTACGAGATCCCCGCGGTGGTGCTCTCCTCGCAGGCCGGCGTCGGAGTGGGCGCCACCCGGGCGCGGTGCGGGCGCAGGGCGGGCGCGGGCTGCGCCGCGGCGCCGCTCGCGGCGACGAAGCCCGGGCCGATCGTGGGGCCGATCGACGGCCTGGGACGGATCAGTGTGTCGGACATGCTCACCACTCCGGACGTTCCTCTGGCGGAGACGGGATCGCTCCGCGCGGCGTCACGTCGGGCGGCGGCAGTCGGCACGCTCCGGAACCTCGTCTCGGTCCGCGGAGGTCTTCGCTGTCCACTGCCCGGGCAATTCATCTTATATCCGCACGAAGAGTTCCACGCTCAGCGGCTCTCCGCCCCGTCGACGCGCGTGATCACCTCGTCACGCATGGTGGCCGACCGCACTCGTCCCCCTCGCGGAACCGCACGATCCCCTCGGGACGGGAGAGGATGAGGCGTGGGCTCACGGGGGCAACGCCGAGGGAGAGCGCTGAAGATGACCGACGCACTGGTGCTCGGCGGCGGCGGAGTCGCCGGGATCGCCTGGATCACCGGACTGCTGGCCGGGCTCGCGGACGCGGGGCGGGATGTGACGGGTGCCGAGGTGCTGGTCGGGACGTCGGCGGGGGCGACGGTCGCGGCGCAACTGGGCAGCGGGCTGCCGCTGGACGAGCTCTACGCCCGGCAGACCGAGCCGGAGCTGCAGTCGGCCGAGATCATGGCCGACGTGGATCTGGCGAACTTCGGCGCGGGCATCGCCGAAGTGCTGCAGGGCATCGCCTCCGTCCCCGACATGCGGCGCGCGGTCGGCCGGTACGCCCTCGGCACCGAGACCGTGCCGGAGGCGGAACGGCGTCGGGTGATCGAGTCCCGTCTCCCCTCGCACGACTGGCCCGCGTCCCGGACGGTGCGCATCGTCGCCGTGGACGCGGAGACCGGGCAGCCGCGGGTCTTCGACGGCTCGTCCGGGGTGGCCCTCGTGGACGCCGTCGCCGCGAGCTGCGCCGTGCCCGGCATCTGGCCGCCGGTGACGATCGACGGTCGGCGCTTCGTGGACGGCGGGGTGCGGTCCGCCTCGAACACCGACTACGCCGGGGGCGCCTCGCGCGTACTGGCGATCGTGCCGATGGGGGCCACGGAGCTGTTCCCCAGCGAGCACCCCCTGGAGCTCGCCGTGGCGGAACTGCGGGCCGCCGGCGCCGAAGTCGCCGTCGTCGGACCGGACGAAGCGTCGGTGGCGGCGATCGGCACGAACCCCCTCGACCCCGCCACCCGCCGCCCCGCCGCCGAGGCCGGCCGGGCGCAAGGCCGTGAACTGCGGCCCCTGTGGAGCGGGGCGTGACCGCGCGGCTGCCCCGCCGAGACCTGCCTGACCGTCAGACCCGGCTGAGCAACGGCGCAGCACCGCGAGTTCAGCCTCGGTGACCTTGAAGGTCGCGGTGTGGGCTGACTGCTGCCACCGCCCCGGCCGGTCGTCCCACCGCCGCCCTGATACGCGGGTCGTGAGCCGGGTGAGCGATCATCGTGCGATGGACGTGGACACCTGGCCGGTTCTCCCGGACACGGAACGGGATCAGTGGAACTACCTCCCCGGCCGGACCCTGGGGCCGCTGCGCATGGACATGCACCGGGAAGAGGTCATCGCGGCTCTGGACGCGCACGGCTTCACCTCCAAGTCCGACGGATACAGCCCAGGGTGGGATCCCGTCTGCTTCGCCAAGGAAAGCTCCCCCCTGAGCCAGGCGGCGGTGGAGTGCTACTTCTACACGGACGGAGAGCTGGCCTACGTCCAGGTCGACGGACGCCTGGGGCCCCAGGTGACCTGCGAGGGAATCCGGCTCATCGGCCGTGTCCCGTCACAGCTCGCGCAGGAGATGGAAGCTCACGCGAACGCGCACGACATCGGCGTGCGGTACAGCCCCGCAGGAGACTTCTCCTGCGACGGCTTCCAACTCGAACTCGGAGCCCAGCGCGCCGGTGACCAGGTCGTGTCCTGGGCCCTGTTCTTCATCTCGGGAGACGACCACTCCAACACACGCGACAACGCGCCCAAAGCGGTGTGGCACCGCTGGTAGAAGCACCGGCCCGCGTCCCGCGCCGCCCGCTCACGGCCGCACCCCGGCCAGTCGGAGCACCGCGTCCAGGCCGCGGTGCGCGCCGGGCGCGGCGCCGGCGGGCAGGACGTAGGAGCGCAGTCCGGCGCCGGCCGCGCCGCCGTCCTTGGCGGGGTGGTCACCGACCATCAGCGTCTCGGCCGGGTCGGCATCCAGCGCTCCGCAGGCGTGCCCGAACAGGACGGGGTCGGGCTTCTCGGTGTCGTACGCGTAGGAGTGCACCCACGCGGAGAAGTGGTGGTCGAGCCCGTGGTGGGCGAAGGTCGGCCGCAGGTCCCAGCCGACGTCGCTGACGACGCCCAGGGCGATGCCCGCGTGCCGCAGGGCCTCCAGCGTGGGCCGGGCGTCGGCGTACGGCACCCAGCGGGCGGGGGCCCGCAGTTGGTCGTAGAGCGCGTCGGCGTACGGCGCGAGTTCGGGGACGGAGGCGTACCACGTCGTGAAGGCGTGACGGTGCGCCTTCGAGGAGACGTCCCGCCCAGGTTGCGCGCGCACCACCTCGGGGTCCGCGAGCCCCGCCTCCAGCCCGTCGAGCAGCCGCTCCATCTCCGCCTCGTCGACGGGCCGTCCGAGCGCGCCGCGGATGCGGTCCGCGTACGAGGCGATCTGGAACAGGGTGCCGGAGAAGTCGAAGAGCACGGCGCGCACGGGCAGCGGCCCGCGGGCGGCAGCCGCGGCACGCAGGGGACCTTCGGGACCGCAGACGGGAGCGTGTGTCATTCGATCTTCCTACCGCACGCTCCGGGCACGCCACCAGGGTCGCCCGGACGGCGAGGGGGGGTCAGCTCGCGGCGGTGGCCGTCCCGAAGCGGGCGACGTAGTGCCACACCTTCTTGAGCGCCTGCCCGTCGTGCCGCCCGGTGGCGGCCGCCAGGCCGATCGCGCGCGGGTCGAGCACTCCGTCGACCGCGATCCCGGCACCCAGGTCCACGTACTCCTGGCCGCGGTAGGCGGGCCTGAGGCGCAACTCCGCCACCGTGAGCCGGAAGCCGCCGTGCCACTCCAGGGGACACGGCAGCCGCCGGGCGGCGGTCTCCACGGCCGTGCCCCGGTAGCAGGGGTCCAGGACGAACGCCTCGACGTCGTCGTCCAGGCGCACCGATCCGTGGACCTGTGCCTCGATGTAGTCGTCGAGGGCGTCCTTGGAGTCTGCCAGGGCGAGCGCGATCAGCCCCATGCGCTCCCCGACGCCGAAGTCGGAGGGCTCGAAGCAGCTGTCGGGGTAGCAGAACGTCGTCCGCGCCAAGGTCCGGGCGGTCAGGCGGAAGTGGGCCGACCCGAAGCGCGGTGCGGCGCCGACCGTCCTGCGGCGGAAGTTCAGCGCTCCGTACACGGGTCGTTCGGCGGCCGGCACGGCGTCGTACGCACCGTTGAAGATGCGGCTCTCCCAACGCCGGCGGTCGCCACCTGGGCGGGCGGTCAGGCCGCCGTTGCTCGTCCCCGTGGCGAACTGCGAGAGGTACACCCCGCCCCTGGCCAGGGCCTCCAGCACCGTCTCGCCCCGCGACACGCGGTCCGGGTGGAAGTTCAGCGTCACGCGCAGCGCCGGATCGACCGGAGGTCCGGACGACAGCCCCGCCACATGGCGCAGGGCCCGCTCCCGCGGGGTCGGGGCGGCGGCGTCGGACGTCATCCCCGAAGTGTCGCGCGGACTAAGGAGAGTTCGCACACGCATATCCCCGGCCACAGGAATGATGTCACCATGCAAAGATCATCCCTGGGGGCATTCGCCCTCGTCCTCGCCGTGACGGCTTCGGTCGGTGCCTGCGGGTCGGGCGACGCCGACCGGGCGCGCGACCTCGCCCGTGAGGCGTGCGCGAACTACGAGATGTTCCTCACCTCGGACTTCAGCACTGCGGACGCCCGGAAGACGGCCCACCGAAGGGTCGTACCCGCTCTCGAGGACAGCGCACGCCAGGCCGCCCAGGCCGCGCGTCTCGACTCCGACTGGCAGGAACTCGCCCTGGGACTGTCCCGGGTGGCGCAGCAGACCTCGGCAAGCCTCGAACTCGCCGACCTGCAGGCCGGCACCACGCGGTCCGACGGCCCGGACGACGAGGAGGAACTCCAGGCCAGCATCCTGAACCTCGGCGGCGAGATCGACGCCCACGACCCCAAGGCGCAGTGCCTGAAGACCCAGGACTCCTGACGGGACCCGCTGCGGCGGCCCGATGGCGGCGTACCCGCGCCATCGGGCGCCGTCGCGTGCGCGTGCGCGTCCGCGGTCTCAGACCGCCGCCGTCAGCTCCTCGTACTGCCGGTCGGTGAGCCGGATGCCCGCGGCGGCGATGTTGTGCTCCAGGTGGGCGACCTTCGATGTGCCCGGGATGGGCAGCATGACGGGTGAACGCCGCAGCAGCCAGGCGAGGGCGAGCTGGGACGGCTGGGCGCCGTGCGCCTCGGCGATCCGGTCCAGGGGGCCGCCCTCCCTGGCCAGTCCGCCCGTGGCGAGCGGGAACCAGGGGATGAAGCCCATGCCGTTCCGCTCGGCGTGGGCGAGGACGTCCTCGGACGCGCGGTCGGCGAGGTTGTAGCGGTTCTGGACGGAGACGACGGTCGCGGTCCTCGAGGCCTCCTCGATCTGGGCCGTGGTCACCTCGCTGAGCCCGATGTGCCGGATCTTGCCCTCCTGCTGCATGGCGGCGAGTTCGCCGACCTGGTCGGCGATGGGCACCTCGGGGTCGACACGGTGCAGCTGGAGCAGGTCGATGCGCTCGACGCCCAGGTGGCGCAGGCTCAGCTCGACCTGCTGCCTCAGGTACGCGGGCCGCCCGACCGCGACCCACTCGCCGGGTCCCGGGCGTACGAAGCCGGCCTTCGTGGCGATCACCAGGTCCGGCGGATAGGGGTGGAGTGCCTTGCGCACGAGCAGCTCCGCGGTGAAGGGGCCGTAGGAGTCCGCGGTGTCGATGAAGGTGACGCCGAGGGCGACCGCACGCCGCAGGACCCTTACGGCCTCTTCGGGGTCCGGGGGATCGCCCCAGACCCCCTCCCCCGTGAGCTGCATCGTCCCGTACCCCAGCCGGTGGACGGGCAGGTCACCGCCGAGCTCGAAGGTGCCTGAGTCGTGGGCGTTGGCCTCCGCGCTCATGGATGTCATGGGGTCTCCTCGCGTCGTGCCGGCGGACGGCTGCTCACCAGCTTCGACGCCGGGCCCGCTCTCCGCGCGGCGGACTACGCCGACCGGCCGCCTGCTCACCCCCTGCCCGCCCGGGACGCCAGGACGGTGTGCGGGGCGTCCTGCCCGGGCCCCGCCGTACCGCCGTACCGACGCGCCGTCAGCCGAGCGCCTCCTTGAGGCTGCCGTGGCCCGTGGCGGCCAGGATCGACTCGCGGACCTCGGGGCAGCCCTCCCGCGCCGCGGTGTCGAAGTCCGCGGCGTTGCCCGGCTGCTGCTCCGGGTGGTCGGCGAGCCAGGTGGCCAGGTCGATGGCCAGCGCGGCCTGTGCGCCGACGCCGGAGCCGACGTCCTCCACCTTGGACCGCTCATCGGTGAGGAAGGCACAGAACGATGCGGCGTCGACCGGGTTGGCGTCGGCGCCGCGCGACGGGTCCCCCGCCGAGGCGGTCCTCGACGCGCTCGCGCTCGCGTCCGGCGCCGGCGCGCCCGTCGACGGTCCGGCGCCGGCTTCGGCGCCCTTGCCGCCGCACGCGGTCAGGAGCAGCAGCAACAGGGCTGCGGGCACTGCGTACTTCATGGTTCCCCCTCCTCCTGGACGCCCCCACGGCGTCCGGTGCCGCCATCCGACGGCATCGTCCCGCGCAGGTCCCGCGCATGTCCCGGGAGCCGACCGGATCGGTACCCGGCGGTGACAGTCCCCGGACGTCGCGGCCGAAGAGGCCTGCTCCCGCTATTGGTTGACGCTTCATCGAGGGGCCATCCGACGAGGCTCGACACGTCAACGCGGTTCGGCCAGGCTGATCCGGGCATGTCAATCAGGCCGTGCACTCCCCCACCGCGGTCGACCAGGAGGAAGCAAGTGAAGAGAAGCTCGCGTATCGGCAGGGTCGCGGCTGTCGTCGGCAGCGCGGTCGCACTGGTGATCGCCCTTCCGGGGACGGCTTTCGCCGCCCCGCCCACCGCCCTGCCCGCCAACGCGGACGGCTTGGAGCAGACGTTCCAGCCGGCGTTCGACTACGACACGGACGGCTGCTACGCCACCCCCGCCATCGGCCCCGACGGCACCATCAACCCGGGCCTGAACCCCACCGGCGCCCTCAACGGCAACTGCCGCGACCAGTCGGACCTGGACAACACCAACGGCTACGCCCGCTACAAGTGCAACAACGGCTGGTGCGCCATCATCTACGGCCTCTACTTCGAGAAGGACCAGGCCATACCCGGCATCAGCCTCGGCGGCCACCGCCACGACTGGGAGCACGTCGTGGTCTGGGTGAAGGACGACCAGGCCCAGTACGTGTCCACCTCGGCGCACGGCAACTTCAACGTCTACGGCCGCGACCAGATCCGCTGGGACGGGACCCACCCCAAGGTCGTCTACCACAAGGACGGCGTGGGCACGCACTGCTTCCGTCCCGCCAACACCAACGACGAGCCGCCGGAGAACCACTACCACGGCTGGCAGTTCCCGGACCTGATCGGCTGGAACGGCTACCCCGCGGGCCTGCGCGACAAGCTGAGCCAGGCCGACTTCGGCAGCGCGGTCTTCGGGCTGAAGGACGGCAATTTCAACGCCCACCTGGCGAAGGCCAAGCCGGCGGGCATCCCGTTCGACCCCAACGCCTGACGCGTACGCCGGGACGGGGCGGCGCACCGCCCCGCCCCGCCCCGCCCCGGCGTACGGCCGCGTCAGACGGCGTCCAGCTCCGCGATCTCCTCGGCGGTGAGCACGAGTTCCACCGCGGCCACCGAGTCGCGGATGGTCTCCGGGCGGCTCGAGCCCGGGATCGGGATCACGTACGGGGACTTGGCGAGCATCCACGCCAGGCACACGCGCTGCGGGCTGACCCCGTGGGCCTGCGCGACCCGGGCGAACGGCGCGTAGGCCGAGCCGAGTTCGCCGGCCCGGGAGATACCGCCGAGCGGGCTCCACGGCAGGAAGGCGATGCCGAGGCGGTCGCACAGCTCGAGCTCCGGCTCGCTGGAGCGGAAGGCCGGGGAGAACTGGTTCTGCACGGAGACCAGGCGGCCGCCCAGGATCTCGTCGGCCAGCCGGATCTGGTCCGGGTCCGCGTTGGAGACGCCCGCCATGCGGATCTTGCCCTCGTCGAGCAGGTCGCGCACCGCGCCGACGGACTCCGCGTACGGGACCTGGGGGTCGGGGCGGTGGAACTGGTAGAGGCCGATGGCCTCCACGCCCAGCCGCCGCAGCGAGTCCTCGCAGGCGCGCTTGATGTGCTCGGGCGAGCCGTCGAGGGTCCAGCGGCCGTCGCCGGGGCGCAGGTGGCCGCCCTTGGTGGCGACGAGGACCTCGGAGCCGCGCCCGTGGGACGCCAGCGCCTTGGCGATCAGGGTCTCGTTGTGGCCGACCTCGTCAGCGCCCAGGTGGTAGGCGTCCGCCGTGTCGATCAGGGTGACACCGGCGTCGAGCGCCGCGTGGACGGTGTCGATGGACCGTGCCTCGTCCGGCCGGCCCTCGATCGACATGGGCATGCCGCCCAGGCCGATCGCGCTGACCTCGGTGTCGCCGATGCGGCGAGTCTGCATGTGTCCGTGGCCTTTCTCGGCTTGCGTCTCGGCGCTTGCGTACCGACGGCGCAGTGATTGCGCACTGATGGCGTGCCGGCACGACCGGATACGGACCGCGGCCGTGCGGGCACAGTGCAAGCCTCGCCGGAGCTGCACCCACACGTCCAATAGAAGAAAGCGAACACATTCAGGAGCTAGGCTTCTGAATCATGGAGCTACGCCATCTGGAGTACTTCGTCGCGGTCGCGGAGGAGCACCACTTCACCCGCGCCGCCGAACGCCTCATGATCTCGCAGTCGGGCCTGTCCGCCTCCGTGCGCGCCCTGGAGCAGGAGCTCGGGACGCCCCTGTTCGTGCGCAGTACCCGCAGCGTGGAGCTGACCGCGGCGGGCCGGGCCCTGCTGGACGAGGCCTGCCGGACGCTGGCGAGCGTACGGGCCGCCAAGGAGGCGGTGGCGGCGGTGCAGGGCCTGATGCGCGGTGTGCTCACCATCGGCACCGAGCAGTGCCTGGCCGGGGTCGACGTGCCCGCGCTGCTGGCCCGCTTCCGCGCCCGGCACCCGGGCGTCGAGGTCCGGTTGCGGCAGGCCGGGTCGGCGGCCCTGGTGCAGGACATCACCAGCGGCCGGCTGGACGTGGCGTTCACCGCCCTGAGCGGGGAGGCGCCCGAGGGGGTGCGGCTGCGGCCGATCACCCGGGCCCCGATGGTCCTGCTGTGCCATCCCGGGCACCGGCTGGCCGGGGCGCAGAGGGCCGGCTGGGCCGATCTCGGCGGCGAGGAGTTCGTGGACTTCCACCCCGACTGGGGCGCCCGCGGGCTCACCGACCGGGCCTTCGCGGCCAACCGGGTGGAGCGCCGAGTCGCCCTGGAGGTCAACGACGTGCACAGCCTGATCGACCTGGTCCACCACGGCCTCGGGATCGCCGTCGTTCCGCAGCCCATCGCCCGCAAGGAGCACGCCGCGGGGCTGCGCACCGTGGAGCTGGCGGGGGCCGAGGACCACATCTGGGAGGTGTCGGCCGCCCTGCCCCAGGAGGACCGGGTCTCCCCCGCCGCCCGCAAGCTGCTGTCCTACCTGCCGTGACGTCGCCTTTCCCGCCCCCACCGGCGGCCCCGCCGCGGACCTGCGGGCGCCCGCACCCGCGCGCACACTGGTCCCGGGGGCGCGGCGCCGCCCGCCCGTCCCGTACCACCGCGCCGTCCCCCGGAGGGGCATGAACACCTCGGCCCACGACCCGTACGTCCGGGTGCGCGGCGCCCGCGAGCACAACCTGCGGAACGTCGACGTGGACGTCCCCCGGGACGCGCTGGCGGTGTTCACGGGGGTCTCCGGCTCGGGCAAGTCCTCGCTCGCGTTCGGCACGATCTACGCCGAGGCGCAGCGCAGGTACTTCGAGTCCGTCGCCCCGTACGCCCGCCGGCTCATCCACCAGGTGGGCGCCCCGGCGGTCGACGACGTGCTGGGGCTGCCCCCGGCGGTCGCCCTGGAGCAGCGCCGCGGGGCACCGACCTCCCGCTCGTACGTGGGCACCGTGACGACCCTGTCCAACACGCTGCGGATGCTCTTCTCCCGCGCGGGCCGCTACCCGCCCGGCGCGGAGGCCGTGGACTCCGACGCCTTCTCGCCCAACACTGCCGCGGGCGCCTGCCCGGTGTGCCACGGGCTGGGCCGGGTGCACCGGGCCACCGAGGAGCTGATGGTCCCGGACCCCTCGCTGAGCATCCGCGACGGGGCGATCGCCGCCTGGCCGGGCGCCTGGCACGGCAAGAACCTCCGGGACGTCACGCGCACCCTCGGGTACGACGTCGACCGGCCCTGGCGCGATCTGTCCCCGCAGGACCGGCAGTGGATCCTGTTCACCGACGAGCAGCCGGTGGTGACCGTCCACCCGGTCCGGGAGGCCGGGCGGATCCAGCGTCCGTACCAGGGCACCTTCCAGAGCGCGCGGCGCTACGTCATGCACACCTTCGCCGACTCCAAGAGCCCGGCGCTGCGCGCCCGCGCGGAACGGTACCTGGAAAGCTCGCTCTGCCCCGCCTGCGGCGGCAGCCGGCTGCGCCCGGAGTCGCTGGCCGTCACCTTCGCCGGGCGGACCATCGCCGAACTCAACGCGATGCAGCTCGCCCGGCTCGCCGAGGTTCTGCGCCCGGTCGCCCGGGGCGCGGTGGACGACCTCCCCGAGGGCCCGCAGCGGGGGATCGCCGCGACGCTCTGCGCCGACCTCGTCGCCCGGATCGAGGTCGTCACCGAACTCGGTCTGGGCTACCTCAGCCTGGACCGCACGACGCCGACGCTCTCCCCCGGGGAGCTGCAACGCCTGCGCCTGGCGACCCAATTGCGCTCCGGCCTGTTCGGTGTCGTGTACGTGCTGGACGAACCCTCGGCCGGGCTGCACCCGGCGGACAGCGAGGCGCTGCTGACGGTCCTGGTGCGGCTGCGGGAGGCGGGGAACTCGGTGTTCGTCGTCGAGCACGACATGGACGTGGCGCGCCGCGCGGACTGGATCGTCGACGTCGGGCCGCTCGCGGGCGAGCGCGGCGGCCGGGTGCTGTACAGCGGCCCGGTGGACGGGCTGGAGGCGGTCGCCGAGTCCGCCACCCGCCGTTTCCTGTTCGCCTCGGGACCCGATCCGGCCGCCGGCCGCACCGCACGGCAGCCGTCGTCGTGGCTGGGCCTGCGGGGCATCACCCGGCACAATCTGCGGGGTGTGGACGTCGAGCTGCCCCTCGGGGTGTTCACGGCGATCACGGGGGTGTCGGGTTCGGGCAAGTCCACGCTGGTGGGCGTGCTCGCGGGGGTGCTGGCCGAACATCTGGGGCCGGCCGGCACCGCGGACGGGGCGGCCGATCCCGCGGACACGGACGAGGGCGACGACGGCGCAGCGTGGGACGGCGACGGCGCCGGGCCGGCGTTCGGGGTCCTGGCCGAGGGGCTGCAGGTGGTGGACCGACTGGTGCGGGTGGACCAGAAGCCCATCGGCCGCACACCGCGCTCCAACCTGGCCACCTATACCGGCCTGTTCGACGCGGTGCGCAAGCTCTTCGCGGCCACCGACGACGCCCGGCGGCACGGCTACAAGGCCGGGCGGTTCTCCTTCAACGTCGCGGGCGGCCGCTGCGAGACCTGCCAGGGCGAGGGGTTCGTCGCCGTCGAGCTGCTGTTCCTGCCCGGCACGTACGCACCGTGCCCGACCTGCCACGGGGACCGCTACAACGAGGAGACGCTGGCCGTCCGTCACCGGGGGCGGAACATCGCGGAGGTGCTCGGCATGACCGTGGACGCGGCGGCCGGCTTCTTCACGGACGTCCCCCCGGTCGCCCGGAGCCTGCGCACCCTGCAGGAGGTGGGGCTGGGCTATCTGCGGCTGGGGCAGCCCGCCACCGAGCTGTCGGGCGGCGAGGCGCAGCGCATCAAGCTCGCCTCGGAACTGCAACGCGGCCGCCGCGGGCACACCGTGTACCTGCTGGACGAGCCCACCACGGGGCTGCACCCCGCCGATGTGGAGCTGCTGATGCGGCAGTTGCACGGGCTGGTCGACGCGGGCCACTCGGTCTTCGTGGTCGAGCACGAGATGGGCGTCGTGGCGGGCGCCGACTGGGTGGTCGACCTGGGCCCCGGCGGCGGGGACGCGGGCGGCCGGGTCGTCGCCACCGGACGGCCCGCGCAGGTGGCCGGGGCGGACGGGAGCCGTACGGCGCCCTACCTGGCACGCCGGCTGACAGGCTGACCGCTCACCGCCCGCCTGCCCCCGGGCTCACCCGGCCCGCCAGCCGCTCCAGCGCCGTACGCAGATCTCCACCAGCGGCCCCGCGGGCGGACGGCCGGTGTACTGGCCGTACTTGGCGGTCAGCAGGGCGACGAGGCGGGCGGCCGCGGCGGATCCGGCGGCCGGTCCGCCGGCCGGGGGGAGGACGCGGGCCGTGCCGTCGGCGCGGGCCCACCAGAGCACGTCCCAGTCCTCGTCGTAGTCGTCGGCGAGCAGGCAGACCGCCGGGTTGGCCTCGATGTTGGCCAGGCGTTTGAGGCGCGTGGTCCGCTTGGGCTTGTGATCGACGGCCAGCGCGACCGTGTCGCCGTCCACGGCGAAGACCACGGGCACCAGGTGCGGTGTTCCGGCGGCGTCGGCGGTGGCCAGGCGGGCGACGCGTGCGGCGGCGAAGCGCTCTCGCGCCTCGCGGCTCGTCAGGACCGGCATCGGGCCTCCTTCGTCGTGGCCGCCGGTCAGCGGAACCGGTCGGCGAGCGCCGCCAGTCGGTCCAGGTGCTCCAGGCTCTCCCGTTCGGGCAGCGTCGGCAGGTAGAGGAGGACCCGTTCGACCCCGAGCCGCCGGTAGCCCTCCAGGTGCTCCTCGCCGCCGCGGACCGCATACACCGTCACGGGCACGTCCCGTCCGGCGACCTCGCGCAGCCGCTCCATGCGCGGGCCGAGGTCGTCCGGTCCGTCGCTGTTGGCGATCCAGGCGTCCCCGAATTCCGCGACCCGGCGGAACCCGCCCTCGCCTCCGCCGACGTAGATCGGCGGGTGCGGCCGCTGCACCGGCTTGGGCCAGGCGAAGACCGGGCCGAAATCGACGAACCGGCCGTGGAACTCGGCCTCGTCCGAGGTCCACAGCTCGCGGATCGCCCGCAGGCGTTCGTCGGTGAGCAGACCGCGCGTGGCGGGGTCGGCGCCGTGGTTCCGCATCTCCTCGCGGTTCCAGCCGACACCGACACCGAAGACGGCGCGGCCGTCGGAGACCAGGTCGAGGGAGGCGACCTCCTTGGCCGTGTGGATCGGGTCGCGCTGCGGGACCAGCGCGATCCCGGTGCCCAGCAGCAGGCGCCGGGTGACCGCGGCGATCACGGACAGGGCGACGAAGGGGTCCAGGGTGCGGTAGTACATCTCCGGCAGTTCGCCGCCCCCGGGGTAGGGGGTCTCCCGCCGCACCGGGATGTGGCTGTGCTCGGCGATGAACAGCGAGTCGAACGCCCGTTCCTCCAGGGCGGTTCCGAGCGGGGCGGGACGGATGCCCTGGTCGGTGATGAAGGTGGAGATCCCGATTTTCACGACGGCTCCGTGGGTTGCGGCGGCGGCGAGGGGTTGGCCCCGCTGTGCTGCCTACCCCGCCCGGGTGGCCGTGCGCCCTCGACCACCCGGGCGGAGCATCGCCGCCGGACCCTGCCGGGCCCGGTGCCCGCTCAGCCGGCCGCCGCGCGGCGCGCGGCCACCGGCTCCCGCCCGCGCCGGTGCAGTTCCACGGCGAGCGGCGCCGCGGTGAAGACGGAGGACCAGGTGCCCACGGCGAGCCCGATGAGCAGGGCCAGCCCGAAGTCGGCGAGCGATCCCTCCCCCAGCACGGCGAGCGCGGCCAGGATGAACGCCGCGCCCATCCCGGTGTTGACGGTACGGGGCACCGTCTGCAGGATCGCCGTGTTGGCGACCTGGGCGAAGGGGCGCTTGCGGTCGCGCCGGGCCAGCTCCCTGACCCGGTCGAAGACGACCACCGAGTCGTTGACGGAGTAGCCGATGACGGTGAGCAGGGCCGCGACGAAGACGCCGTCGACAGGCCTGCCGAGCCAGGCGAACACCCCCACCAGGACGACGACGTCGTGCGCCATGGCGGCCACCGCCGCCGCGCCGAACGTCCACCGGAACCGGGCGGCCAGGTACAGGAGCTGGGCGGCCAGCGCCACGACGAGGGCGATGACGGCACCGCGCCGCAACTCCCCGCCGATGCCCGGGCCGACGGACTCGTCGCGGAGCTTGTCGGCCCGCCCGCCGAGGTCGCCGATCGCCTCGGTGACGCGGTCCTCCTCCGCCTCCGTCAGCTCCGGGGTGCGCACGCTGAGACGGTCCTCGCCCGAGGTCTGCACGACCGCCCGCGGGAACCCCGCACCGGCCAGCACGTCGCGCGCCCGGTCGGCGTCCACCGGCCGGTCCGTCGCGTACTCGACGAGCCGGCCGCCGGTGAACTCCACCCCGAGGTCGGCGCCGCGCACGAGGACGCCGGAGCCCGCCAGGACGAACACCGCCGCCGACACCGCGAGCCAGCGCCTCGGACGACGCATCAGGTCCGAGTCGCGGCGGGTGATCCGTTCCCGTACGGCGCCGATGCCCGCGATGCCGGACAGCTGCGGCCGCCGCCGGACGGAGGGCCGGGCGACGGCCAGGTCGGCGAGGACCCGGGTGATCACCAGGGCGCTGAGCATCGACGCCAGGACACCGATGCCGAGGGTGACGCCGAAACCGCGCACGGGCCCGGAGCCCAGGAAGAACAGCAGCGCGGCGGCGATGAGGGTGGTGACATTGGTGTCGGCGACGGCGCTGAAGGCATTGCGGAAACCGGCGGTCAGCGCGGACCCCAGGCTCGTGCGGCGCCGTGCCGCGTACTCCTCCCGGGCCCGTTCGAAGACGAGCACATTGGCGTCGACGGCCATGCCGATCGCCAGGACGAAGCCCGCGAGTCCCGGCAGGGTGAGGGTGGCGCCGAGGGCGGCCAGCGCGGCGTAGGAGACCAGGCCGTAGCAGGCGAGCGCGACGACGGCCAGGGCGCCGACGAGCCGGTAGACGCCGATGACGAACAGCGAGGTCAGCGCGGTGCCGATCCCGGCGGCCCAGACGGCGGCCGTGACGGCCGCGGCGCCGAGGGTGGGGCCGACCGTGCGCTGCTCGACGGTCTCCACGGGGACCGGGAGGGCGCCCCCGCTGATCAGCAGCGCCAGTTCGCGGGCCTCGCCGTCGTCGAAGGTGCCCGTGATCCGCGTCGACCCGCCGGTGATGCCGGTGCCGCAGGCCACCGACGGGTCGACCTGCGGGGAGGAGATCACCTTGTCGTCCAGGACGATGGCGACGCGGCGGGCGGGGTCGCCCGCCGGGCGGCAGGCCGCCTCCCCGGTCAGGCGCGCCCACTTGTCCCGGCCCTCCCCCTTGAAGTCGACGTCGACGGTCCAGCCCGCACCGGTGTCCTGGTCGAAGCGGGCGTGCGCGCCCTTGACGTCCCCGCCGGTCAGCGAGGCGGCGCGGAGCCGCAGCGACTGGCCGGACTCGTCGGCGAGTACGCGGTCCGCGGGTTCCCCGGACTGCGGTGCGGAGGCGTCCCCGGCCGTGCCGAGCACGGCGTGGAAGGTGAGCTGGGCGGTGCGGCCGAGGACGGCGGCGGCCTGCGCCGGCTCCTCGACGCCGGGCAGTTCCACGATGATCCGGTGGTCACCGGACTGTGCGATGGCGGGTTCCGCGACGCCGAGGGCGTCGACGCGGCCGCGCAGCACCTCGACGGTGCGGGCGGTGGCCTCCGCGTCGGCGGGCGCCGAGGGTGTCGAGCGGGTCTCCAGGACGATCTGGGTGCCGCCGCGCAGGTCCAGCCCGAGGCGGACCGGCACGGTGGCGGCGACGTAGAGGGACAGGGCGACGGCAACGAGGGCGAGCAACGCCCGCACGCGCGTGGCGCGTGTCACGGGGGCCTCCAGCAGGCATGGCGCAGCCGCGCGGGGCGGCGTGCGAGGGTGAAGTGATGAGCTGTCAGATGCCGGTGGAGGAGGGTGGGGCGCGTCCGCGGCGGAGCGAGGCGTGCGCGCTCGCGGTGGCGGTGCCGGCGGCGGCCGGTCGCGGCGTGACGTACCGCGGGCAGGGGAGGGCGGTCCGGGCGGAGGAGGCCGCGCCGTCGAGGGGCGGCGAGTGCCGCTCACCCGGGGCGTCGCGCCACGTCCGGGCGGGTGCGGTGCAGTCGGCGTACGGCCGGGCGGCGGGCGGCCCGGCGGCGTGCGGCCCGGAGTCGAGGTCACCGGCGGCGGCCCGGTGCGGCGGGGCGTCCCCGGGTCCCGTCGCGGCGGCGGCCGGGACGAGGAGCCCGAGGAGGGCGAACAGGGTGGCGGCCAGCGTCCCGGCGA
This sequence comes from Actinacidiphila glaucinigra, assembly GCF_900188405.1. Taxonomy (GTDB): domain Bacteria; phylum Actinomycetota; class Actinomycetes; order Streptomycetales; family Streptomycetaceae; genus Actinacidiphila; species Actinacidiphila glaucinigra. The sequence continues at coordinate 255,560 of NZ_FZOF01000005.1, forward strand.
CCGCCCTCGCCGACCGGCGGGAGCCGCGCGGGCGGGCCGCGGGGGCACGGCGCCGTGCCATGCGGCACCTCCTCGTCGGTCGTCAGGGATGGGGCGGGGTCCGGGCGCCGGGCTCACGCCTCGATGAGGCCGGCCCTTATCGCGTAGCGGGTGAGCTGCAGCCGGTCGTGCAGGCCGAGTTTGCCCAGCAGGTTCGCGCGGTGCCGGTGCACGGTCTTCACGCTGATGACCAGCGTCTCGGCGATCTCCTTGGAGGAGTGCCCCTCGGCGACGAGCTTGAGCACCTCCTCCTCCCGCGCCGTCAGCACGTGCTCCGGGGTCTCCTCGCCGTGGCGGGCGCGGTCGAGGTAGTCGCGGATCAGGGCGGTGACCGCGCCCGGGTAGAGGAAGGGCTCGTCGCGCATGGCGGCCCGGCAGGCGGCGACCAGGTCGCGGTCGGCGACCGACTTCAGCACGTAGCCGCAGGCACCCGCCTTGAGCGCCTGGAAGAAGTACTGCTCGTTGTCGTGCATCGTCAGCATCAGGACGCGCAGCCCGGGTTTCAGCGCGGCCAGGTCGCGGGTCGCCTGCAATCCCGTCAGGCGGGGCATCGACACGTCCAGGATGGCCAGGTCGACGTCCTGGGCGCGGGCCAGCGCGATGGCCTCCGCGCCGTCGCCGGCCTCGGCGACGACCTCCAGGTCCGGTTCGCGGTCGAGGATCAGCCGCACCCCGCGGCGCACCAGGGCATGGTCGTCGGCGAGGAGGATGCGGATCGGGGTCGGTCCGGTCGGGGTCATGAGCGTTCCCTCGGGGCGGGCACGGTCAGCCGGACCTGGGTGCCGGCCCGTGGTGTGGAGGTGATGTCGAGCGCGGCGCCGAGGAGCAGGGCCCGTTCGCGCATGCCGCGGATGCCGGCGCCCTCGTGGACGATGCCGGTGCCGCGTCCGTCGTCGCTGACGCCGAGCACGACGCGGTCGCCGCTGTGGCGCAGGCTGACCTCGACGCGTTCGGCCTCGGCGTGGCGGGCGACGTTCGTCAGGCTCTCCTGGGCGACGCGGTACAGCACGAGTTCCGTCTCGTGGTCGAGGGAGGGCAGGTCGGTGTCGAAACGGCGCCGCACCCCCAGCCCGGTGTGCGTGGCGAAGTCACCGGTGAGCGAGGTCAGCGCGCTGACCAGGCCGAGGTCGTCCAGCACCGCGGGACGCAGCCGGCGGGCGAGCCTGCGGACCTCGTCCAGGCTCTCCCGGGTGATCTCCTGCGCCTGCTGCAGTTCACCGCGGAGCGGCTCGGGCGCCTGGTCGGCGGCCCGGGTCAGTTCGAGCAGCACGGCGGTCATGCTCTGCCCGACCTCGTCGTGGAGCTCCTGGGAGACGCGGCGGCGCTCGGCCTCCTGCGCGAACAGGACGCGGGCGCTGCTGGTGGCCCGTTCCGCCTCCAGCCGGTCCAGCATGGCGTTGAAGGTGCGGATCAGCTCGGGCACACCGCCGTGGCCGCGCCTCGCCGGCAACCGCTGCCCGGGACGCAGCAGGTCGACGGTGGTCATCAGCCGGGTCAGCCGGTCCAGCGGGGCCAGGCCGACCCGCAGCAGCACGGCGTTGGCGACCAGCATCACGGCGAGGCCGCCGACCAGGATCACCGCCTCGGCCAGCACCACGGGTACGGAGACGGTCACCGGGGCCCACAACAGCAGTGCCGTGGCCGTACCGAGCACCACGGCGTTCAGCCCGAAGATCCGCCAGAACAGGGACACCTGACGTCGGCCTCCTTCTCCCGCTCTTCCCTCGTCGCTCACGCGCGCACACCTGGCGCCCGCCTCCGCGGGTTCCGGCAGGCGGGCGCGGCCGCCGTCGTGGCGGCCTCCCTCCAGCCTGCCGCGCCGGGGTGCCCTGGTCGATGGGGTGCGACCCCCATCTCCGGGGTGGTCATGGGGTCGCCGGCCGGCCCGCGGATGGGGTCCGGTACCCACAGGAGATGGGTGTCACGGCCGATGGGCAGAAGCCGCCCGTTCGGCGACGGTGGGAGGTGACCCCCCGCGTGGTCCCGGCCGGCGCCTCCCTCGGCGCCGGCCGCCCGCGCATCCCCTCCCCGGAAGGAGCACGCCGTGTCCCCCGACACCGCCCGGCCCGGACCCCGGCCCGAACCCCGGCCCGAGACCCCGACCGGCCGCATGGCCGCGCACGAGGTCCGTCAGCGACTCGAGCACGAGCGCGACACCCGGCTGACCCAGCTCCGTGCCGTCGCCGAGGCCGGCTGGGCGGCGGACGACCACGTCATGGTCGTGCAGAAGGAGGCCATCCAGCGGGTGCTGGGGGAGATCGAGGCCGCGTTCGCGCGCCTCCAGGACGGCAGTTACGGGGTGTGCCCCGACTGCGCCGGGCCCATACCGGCCGAGCGCCTGGAGATCCTCCCGTACGCGCGCTGCTGCGTGGCCTGCGGGCGCCGTGCCGCGTGATCCGAGGACCGGCCGGAGAGAGGTGACGTGGTGAACCACCGGACCGCGGACGACCGCGCCATGCAACTGTCCGCCGAGGACCTCGCCGCACTGCGCGCGAGCCTCCACGAGCAACGCCTCTTCCGCCGGGAGCAGTTGCGGCAGATCGGTGCGCCCGTGCCGGCCCCCGCGCACCGGCCGCCCGACGGGCGGGCGGCGGCCCGGGAGGAGGTCCGCGCCGCGCTCGCCGCTTCCGCCCGGATGGTGCTCGCCGACGTCGAGGCGGCCCTGGAACGCATGCGGGAGGGACGGTACGGGATCTGCCCGCTGTGCCGCGGGCCGATCCCGCTGACCCATCTGGTGGTCGTCCCCCAGGCCCGCTACTGCGGCCGCTGCCGGCAGGCGAGGGGGGCCGCGGGATGAGCACGCCGTGGCCGCCGGAGCGCCGGTGGACGGGTCTCGCCGTCGACCTCGGCAGTGCCCGCACACGGGTCTGGGCGCTCGGCGGGGGCATGGTGCTCGACGTCCCCACGGTGACGTTCCCCGACGCCGGCCCGGACCGGGGCCCGCGCACCCTCCACCCCTTCCGCCGCCACGCCGTCGACGTGGCGGGCACCGCCCGGATGCTCGACCGGCTGCTCCGCCACGGGCCGCCCCGGCTCGGCCGTCCGCTGGTGGTGCTGACAACGCCCGTGCTGGACGGTGTGCCCTGCCGGGCGGCGGCCCGGGCCGCCGTGGAGGTCCTGCGGCCGCGCGCCGTGCTGACCGTGCCGACGGCGCGTGCGGTGGCGCTGGCGGCCCGCGAGGACCTGTCCCGCCCGCTGCTCGTGGTGGACGCCGGTGCCCGGTTCACGGAGACGGTCCTGCTCGTCGACGGCGTGGTGACCGACGCACAACGCGTCGCGCTCGGCGCCTGCGGCCTCGACGACGACCCCGCCTCCGCACGCCTCGTCGACGCGGTCGCGGCCATGGTGGCGACCGTCGTGGACGGGGACCGGACGACGGCCGAGCCGCCCGCCGCGGCGCGCGGCGTCCTCCTGGCCGGCGGCGGCGCGGTGCGCCCCGGGTTCGTCCGCCGTCTCGCGCGCCTGCTCGACGTACCCGTCAAGGTCGTACCGGCGCCGGACACCGCGGCGGTGCGCGGAGCCGCCGAACTGCTCGGATCCGCCCGCCGCCACCCGTCGTCCACCGGCGACGTGCCCGCACCGGTGCCGGAGTAGCGGCCGTCGCCCTCCACCGGGTTGCGGGTCCGGATGCGGGGTGGTGGCCTGAAGGTGTGTCGTGCCGGGGAGGCAGGGATGGCGGCAGCGTCGATGCGTACGGTCCGGCTGTCCTCGCGGGACGTCCCCGCGCTCGGCCAGGGCACCTGGTACCTCGGTGAGGACCCGGGGCGCCGCCGCGAGGAGGTCGCCGCGCTGCGGCTCGGTCTGGACCTGGGCATGTCGATCGTCGACACCGCGGAGATGTACGGCGACGGCGCGTCGGAGGAACTGGTCGGGGAGGCCATCGCGGGACGTCGTGCCGAGGTGTTCCTCGTGAGCAAGGTGCTCCCGGACCACGCCGACCGCCGTGGCGTCGCCGCGGCCTGCGAGGCGAGTCTGCGACGGCTCCGCACGGACATCCTGGACCTGTACCTGCTGCACTGGCGGGGGCGGCATCCGCTGCAGGAGACCCTCGCCGGGTTCACCGAGCTGATGGCCGCCGGCAAGATCCGCACCTGGGGGGTCAGCAACCTGGACGCCGGGGAGATGGCCGAACTGGCCGCCGTTCCGGGCGGGTCGGCGGTGGCGGTGGACCAGGTGCTCTACAACCTCACCCGGCGCGGCATCGAGTGGGACCTGCTCCCGTGGTGCCGGCGCAACCGGGCCGGCGTGATGGCGTACTCCCCCGTCGAGCAGGGCCGGTTGCTGCGTTCGGCACCGCTGCGGGCCGTGGCGGACGGCCTCGGCGCCACGCCCGCCCAGGTGGCACTGGCGTGGGTGCTGGAGCAGGGCGTGGCGGCGATCCCCCGCTCGGGGCGGCCCGAGCACGTGCGGGAGAACCGCGCCGCGGTGGACCTACGGCTTCCCCCGGACGCGCTGGCGGCGCTGGACGCGGCCTTCCCGCCGCCCCGCGGGCCCGTCCCGCTGGAGGTCCTCTGAGCGGCGCCGCGCCGGGTCAGCGGGGCGGCGGTGCGGGTGCGGGTGCTGGTGCCGGTGCCGGTGCCGGTGCGACGAGGAGCCGTTCGATGCCCAGGTCGAGGGCGACCTCCAGGTGGGTGAGCGAGCCCGTCGACATCAGGATCGAGACACCGCCCTGGATGCCCGCGAGCAGGGCGGCCGCGGCACGGTCGGCGTCCAGTTCCGGGGGGATCTCCCGCTTCTCCTGCATGGCCCGGATGCCGCTGGTGATCTGGGCCTGCCAGGACCCGAGGAGTTCCCTGGTGACGGCCTGCGCCCCGGGCGTCGCGGGGCTCAGCTGCGAGACGAGCGTGCCGAGCGGGCACTGCTGCCCCTGCCGCCGGTAGCGGTCGACGACCGCGTCCCGCCAGTCGTACCAGGCCTGCCGCGAGGTGAGCGCGCCGAGGTGCGGCTGCTGGTCGGACAGCACCCGGCCGGCCTCGTGCCGGGCGACGGCGAGCAGCAGTTCCTCCTTGCCGCCGGGGAAGTAGTGGAAGAGCTGGCTCTTGCTGGTGGCCGTACGGGCGCGGATGTCGTCCAGGGTGGTCTCGGTCGCGCCGCGCTCGCGGATCTGCTCCGCGGCCCCCTCGACGATGCGTTGCCGGGTGGCGGCGCCCTTGGCCGTGAGTCGTGGTGCCATGCCCTCATCGTGCCACTTTCTGGACTTGCAGGTCCATTTTTTGGGTGGCACCTTGGCCGTTCCCAGCCGGTTCACGGAGAAAGGCGCGGCACATGACCCAGCGACTCACCGGGCGGACGGCCCTGGTCACCGGTTCCACCACGGGCCTCGGCGCCGCCATCGCGGCGGCCCTGGCCGCCGAGGGCGCGTTCGTCGTCGTCAGCGGACGCGACGAGGCCCGCGGTGCCGACGTGGTGGCACGCATCGAGAAGGACGGCGGCTCGGCGGCGTTCGTCGGCGCCGACCTGTCGGGCGGTGCCGACGCCGTCGGCCGCCTCGCCACCGGCGCGCTCGCGGCGGCGGGCGGACGGATCGACGTCCTCGTCAACAACGCGGCACTCCTGCTCACGCCGACGCCGACCGCCGAGGTCCCGCAGGAGACCGTCGACCAGGCGCTGGCGGTGAGCGTGCGGTCGGTGTTCCTCCTCACCGGCCTGCTGGCCCCGCCCATGGCCGAGCGCGGACACGGCGCCGTGGTCAACCTGGGGTCCATCAACGGCATGCGGGGCATGGCGCATTCGGCGCTCTACAGCATGACCAAGGCGGCCGTGCACTCGCTGACGACTTCGTGGGCCGCGGAGTACGGTCCGCACGGGGTCCGGGTCAACACCGTGGCTCCCGGTCCCACCCTGACGGAGAAGGTCGCGGCGAGGGAGGAGCAGCTGACGCCGATCATCTCCCGCATGCCCGCGCGCCGCGCCGGCACCCCGGCGGAGGTGGCCTCGGCCGTCGTGTTCCTGGCGAGCGACGAGGCCTCGCAGATCCACGGCGCCACGCTCACCGTCGACGGCGGGTACACCGCGGTGTAGCGACCGGCCGCCGACGTGTGGCCGCGTCGGCCCGTTGCCACAATGAGGGCATGACCAGCGCCGGTCGCTACGGCGAGCGCTTCTTCAGCCCGGAGGACGCCGGTGAGGGCGACCGCGTCGACCTCGCCGCCGCCACGTTCGACGACACCACGCTCGCCCGCCTGCGGCAGCTCGGGGCGGGCCCCGGATGGCGCTGCCTGGACGTAGGCGCCGGCACGGGCACCGTGGCGCGCAGGCTGCTGCGCGAGGCCGGCGTCTCCGAGGTGCTCGCCGTCGACCGGGACGTGCGCTTCCTTGCGGCATACCCGACGCCGGGCCTCACGGTGCGGCAGGCGGACGTCACCGCGGACGACTTCCCGCCGGGACGGTTCGACCTCGTCCACGCGCGGTTCGTGCTGATGCACCTGCCGTCGCCGGAGCGCATGATCGCCACGCTCGGCCGCCTGCTCGCCCCCGGCGGCGTCCTGGTGGTCGGCGACGCCGTGGACCTCACCACCGCCGACGCCCCCGACACGCCGTACACACTGGTCATGCGGGCGATGTGGCGGGGGCTGCGCGACTCGATCGGCACCGACGTCTCCCGGGTGCCCCGCTACCCCGAGATGCTCAGGGCGGCGGGGCTCCGGTCGGTGGCGGCCGAGATCCACGTGCCGCCTCTCGTACCGGGCAGTGCGATCAGCCGGTTCTGGGCGCAGACGTTGGACCGGACACGATCGACCATGATCGCCACGGGCCTCGTCGACGACGCCCTCGTCGACGAGGCGGTGCGTCACCTGGACTCCCCGGAGTGCGCCGACCTGCCCCCCGGCATGCTCACGGCCTGGGGCCGGTCGCCGCTCTAGGCAGTGCCGGCGCGATGCTCGGAGCCCGCGCCGTACCGTTCGAAGACCCCGGCCGACGGACCGGGGCCGCACACGGGGACATCACCCGTACGGCCCAGCGCGACATGCGCCCGCGCGGTCCCGCGACCAGGCTGGACGGTGGTGCAGTCGGAGGGCTCCGCTTCTCCCTGCAGGAGTCCTCATCGCCATGAGTCGGGCCCCCACCGCAATGACGCGGCGGGGGCCTGAGGCGTCTTCAGGAGTTCTCCGCCGCAAGCGCGGCCCTCAGCCGGCGCACCTCGGCGAGCAGCCGGGGCACGTCCTGGCGGGCGGAGGCGATGAAGTCGAGGTCGGCGTCGAGCTGTTCGTCCGGGCCGGCGACCTCGCGCCCGGCGGTGACCCTGGTGAGGTGCAACTCCTCGTCGCCCGCACCACCGGCCGCCCCGACCTGGAGGAAACTCGCCCCGCCGATCCCCGCCCGGGTCTCCAGCAGTGGCGTCCAGGGGCCGGGCGACGCGCTCGCGGCGCGCTCCTCGATGCCGTCCAGTTCCGCTTCGGTCGGCGACCCGTCCGCGACCACGCTCCGGTTCTCCGCCGGCGCAACCGCCAAGTCGCCGGGCACCAGGGAGAACACGACGAGGTCGACCTGGCCGGTGTGCACGAAACCCGCGTCGCGCAGGACGCCTTCGCGGCGCAGGCCGGCCTTCGCGGCGACGCGCTGGGACGCGGTGTTGCCCGTCGCCGCGCGCAGTTCCAGGCGCCGGAAGCCCTGTTCGGCCAGCAGCCATGTCGCCAGCGCCCGGGTCGCCTCCGCGGCGATGCCGCGTCCTCTCGCCCAGGGCGAGACCCAGTAACCCACCTCGCTCGTCCGCACCCGCCAGTCGGTGCGCTTCAGGCCGACGGTGCCCACCAGACGCCCGCCGTCCCGCTCGGCGACGGCGAAGTGGATGCCGTCGCCCGACGCGCGCAGGGCGTGGGAGCCCGTCGTGCACCAGGCCATCGCCTCTTCGGGCGTGTAGGGCCGGGGCAGGGGCAGCCACCGCTGGGTGAGGGGGTCCACGCAGCTCGCCCAGGTGTCGTGGGCGTCGTCCGGGGTGAACGGGCGCAGGACGAACCGCTCGGTGCGCAGGACCGTGTCGGGGAACACATCCGTTTCCGTCGCTCGCTCCGTCCGCCGCGGGCCGGGGGGTTGGGCAGACGGTAGCAGCAGGCCTGCACGGCACACCGACGGTCTCACGGGTCGTTACACAGCGTCGCCGCGCACTCGATCCGCGGTGACGGCGGAGCCTCTCGACATTTCAGACTTATCGCCACACTTGCCACATACAACTCCCCAACCGAAAGCAGCCCCTTGACACTCCGCCCCCTGGGGTTCATGGTTCCCACATCGCTCGTTTAAACCGGTTCAAACGCGAGATGACATCATCCTTTCGCGTTGGTTGCCCCGGTATGCGAGTGCCAGAACGTGCTGCCTCCGGCGCCAAAGGTGCCGCCGGACGGCGTGCCCCGCGGGGCACGCCGGTCGACGGAACCTGCGGCTGCGGATGTGGCCCCCCTTCCGCCGCCGTACACGGAGAGTCCGCATGGCCCGACGCCCCACGATCGCCGATGTCGCCCAACTGGCGGGTGTGTCCCGGGCGACGGTCTCCTTCGTTCTCAACGACCGCCCCGGCGTGGCCGCCGCGACCCAGGAACGGGTGCGCGCCGCGGCCGGGCAGCTGGGCTGGACGCCGAGCCGCAGCGCCCGCGCACTGTCGACCGGACGGGCCAGGGCCGTCGGCCTGGTCCTGACCCGCGAGCCCGACCTGATCGGCACCGACCCCTTCTTCCCCGCCTTCATGGCGGGCATCGAGTCGGTCATATCCGAGTCGGGCGACGGCCTCATGCTGCACGTGACGAGCCCCCGCAACGAGATGGACACCTACCGCCGCCTGGTGGACGACCAGCGCGTCGACGGGGTGTTCCTCACCGACCTGCGGGTGGGCGACCCGCGCCCGGAGCTGCTGCGGGAACTCGGCCTGCCCGCCGTGGCCGTCGGCGCCGACGACGGCGTCGAGGGCATCGCCACGGTCAACCTGGACGACCGTCCCGTGGTCGCGGGCGCCGTCCACCACCTCGTCGGACTCGGCCACCGCCACATCGCCTATGTCGCGGGCCCCGCGGAGTACCTGCACGCCCAGCGGCGGCTCGGCGCCTGGCGGGACGCGCTCGCGGAGGCGGGCCTGCCCCAGGGCCCGGTGCTGCCGGGCGGCTTCACCGCCGAGGGCGGCGCGCTCGCCACGCAGGCGCTGATCACACGGGGCGACCGGCCCACCGCCATCGTGTACGCCAACGACCTCTCCGCGACCGCGGGCATGGCCGTGGCGCAGGAAGCCGGCCTGCGGATGCCCGACGACCTGTCGGTGGTCGGCTTCGACGACGTACCGCTGGCCTCCTGGACCCGACCCTCGCTGACCACCTGCCGCGCCGACGCCGCCAGCTGGGGCCGGGCCGCCACCCGCGCCCTCATCGAGACCATCGAGCACGGCACCACCCCGCACGTGGAACTGGACCCGGCCGCGCTCATGGTGCGCGACTCCACGGGACCGGCGCCCGCCCGCCCCTGACCACCACACCCGCCGAAGCGCGCCCGTCGCGCCCACGACGTTCTCCGCTCCCCGGAGGGCCGTCACCGAGGCAGGACGACGCCCCGGAACGGCCGCTTCCCACCCCTTGAGAACACGGAGCCACCGCAATGAAGAAAACCGTCCTGACCGTCCTCTCCGCCGTCGCCTTGACCGTGCCGCTCGCAGCGTGCGGCAGCGGCGGGTCGGACTCCGCCGCGGGCGGCGACGCCCACGGCCCGATCACGGTCTGGTACTCCAACAACGCCCAGGAGGTCGCCTGGGGCAAGAGCATGGTCGCGTCCTGGAACGCCGCCCACCCCGACGAGAAGGTGAAGGCGCAGGAGATACCCGCGGGCAAGAGCTCCGAGGAGGTCATCGGCGCGGCCATCACGGCCGGCAACGCCCCGTGCCTGATCCTCAACACCGCTCCCGCGGCCGTGCCCGGCTTCCAGAAGCAGGGCGGCCTGGTGGCCCTGGACGACTTCCCGGGTGGGAAGAAGTACCTCGAGGAGCGGACCGGCGAACGGCTCTCCCAGTACGCGTCGCCCGACGGCAAGCACTACCAGATGCCCTGGAAGAGCAACCCCGTCATGATCTTCTACAACAAGGACCTGTTCAAGAAGGCCGGGCTCGACGCCGAGCACCCCAAGCTCTCCACCTACCAGGACTTCCTGACCACCTCGCGCGCCCTGGTCGAGGGCGGGGTGCACGCCGCCATCTGGCCGGCTCCCACCTCGGAGTTCTACCAGTCCTGGTTCGACTTCTACCCGCTCTTCGCCGCCCAGACCGGCAAGCAGCTCGTCGAGGACGGCAAGGCCCAGTTCGCCTCGCCCGACGGGATCAAGGCCGCCGAGTTCTGGAAGACGATGTACGCGGACCGCCTGGCCCCCAACGAGCAGTACAACGGTGACGCCTTCGCCGACGGCAAGTCCGCCATGGCGATCGTCGGCCCGTGGGCCGTCTCGGTCTACGGCGACAAGGTCAAGTGGGGCGCCGTGCCGGTGCCCACCGCGACCGGCGCGGAGGCCAAGGGCACCTTCAGCGACGAGAAGTCCATCGGCATGTTCACCGCGTGCAAGAACAAGGGCACGGCCTGGGACGTGCTGAAGTTCGCCACCAGCAAGGAGCAGGACGGCAAGCTGCTGGAGGCCACCGGCCAGATGCCGATGCGGCAGGGCCTCGCGGCCGCGTACCCCGACTACTTCGCCTCACACCCGGACTACAAGACCTTCGCGGAGCAGGCCGACCGCACCGTCGAAGCCCCGAACGTGCCGAACTCCGTCGAGATCTGGCAGACGTTCCGCGACGCCTACACCAAGTCCGTGATCTTCGGGAAGGGCGACGTCGAGAGCGCCTTCCGCGAGGCCGCGGGCAAGGTCGACGGCCTGGCGAAGCAGTGAGTCACGGCCATGTCCTCCACGCACCATGACGTCCTCCGCCCCGGGTCCGCCCGGGGCGGGGCCCGCCCCCGGACCGACCGCGGGCAACGGCCGCGCAGGTCGCGGTTCGCCGGCCGGCAGCCCATCGGCCTGGCCTTCGTCTCCCCGTACCTCCTGTACCTGGCCGCGATCTTCCTGTACCCGCTCGGCTTCGCGGTATGGATCTCCTTCCACGACTACTTCTTCGCCGCGCCGGGCGCCCAGGTGGACCGCCCCTTCGTGGGGTTCGCCAACTACACCTCCGTCCTCACGGATCCGGACGTGTGGCGTTCCTTCGGCAACATCGCGGTCTTCCTGGTCATCAATGTGCCGCTGACGGTGGCGGCGTCCCTCGTGCTCGCCACCGCCCTCAACTCCAAGCTGCGGGCGCGCACGTTCTTCCGCACGGCCTACTACGTCCCGTACATCACCGCCAGTGTCGCGGTCGTCGGCGTGTGGCTGTTCCTGTTCAACTCCAACGGCCTGGTCAACAAGGCGCTCGGGCCGCTCGCACCGGACCCGTCGTGGCTGGTCAACTCGCATCTGGCGATGCCGACCATCGCGCTGTTCGTCGCCTGGAAGCAGCTCGGCTTCTTCATCGTGCTCTACCTGTCGGCGCTGCAGAACGTGCCCGGCGAGCTGTACGAGTCCGCCGCGCTCGACGGCGCGGGCAAGGCGCGGATGTTCTGGTCGATCACCGTTCCGGCGGTGCGCACCGCCACCCTGCTCGTGCTGGTCCTGGCGACGGTGACCGGGGCGAACCTGTTCACCGAGCCCTATCTGCTGACCAGCGGCGGCGGCCCCGACGGGGCGACCACCTCACCGGTGCTGCTGATGTACCAGCGCGGTCTGCAGCAGGGCCACCCGGACGAGGCGGCGGCGATCGGCGTGATCCTCGTCGTGCTGATCACCGGCATCTCCCTCGTCTACCGCCGATGGCTGGAGAGGGACTGACATGACCGACGTCCACGCTCCCGCAAACAACCGCCGCCCGGCAGGGCACAGTCCGCACACGCACTCCCGCGCCCGCCGGATCCTGTCGCGACTGGCGCTGCTCGCCGGCGCCTTCGCCTTCCTCTTCCCCTTCTACTACATGCTCGTCGGCTCGCTGCAGCGCGAGCCCGACAGCAGCCCCGCCGGGGCGTTCCCGCGACCGGGGAACCTCTCCCTGCACAACTACGCGGAGATCAACTCGGCGATCTCGCTGGGCCGTTCCCTGATCAACTCCGGGATCTTCACCGGCGGCGTGATCGTCTGCACCACCGTCTTCGGTCTGCTGGCGGGATACGCCCTGGCTCGGCTCCACTTCCGGGGCAAGGGGTCCACCTTCGCGCTGGTCCTGCTGGTGCAGGTCGTCCCGTTCCAGCTGCTGATGATCCCGCTGTACGTGCTGATCGTCCGCGACTACGGACTGGCCGACTCCTACATCGGGATCATCCTGCCGTTCGCCATCAACACCAGCGCGGTCTTCATCTTCCGGCAGTTCTTCCTGCAGCTGCCGCAGGCGATGTTCGAGGCCGCGCGCATCGACGGCGCGGGCGAGCTGCAGATCCTGTTCCGGATCGCGATCCCGCTGTGCAAGCCGGCGCTCGCCTCCGTGGTGCTGCTGAGCTTCACCGGGCCGTGGAACGAGTTCCTGTGGCCGTTCCTGGTCACCAAGGAGCAGGACATGCAGCCCCTGGCCGTCTCGCTGGCCAACTACATCAGCACCGTCTCCTCCGCCGCCGCCAACCCGTTCGGCGCCATCCTCGCCGGCGCCTGCGTGCTGGCCGCGCCCGCGGTGGCCCTGTACCTCGTCTTCCAGAGCCGCTTCACCTCCACCGACCTCGATTCCGCCACGAAGGGCTGAACTCGCTGTGAACGACCGCACCACCGGCTCCACCGGCTCCACCACCGTGCCCTACCGCCTGACCCGCATCGGCGTCGTGATGTCCCCGCTGGCAGGCGAGGCGAACGAGGCCGAGGGCGTGCTCAACCCCGCGTCCGGCCGCACCCCGGACGGCACCCTGCACCTGCTGCCCCGTCTCGTCGCGGAGGGCAACGTCTCCCGCGTGGGCCTCGCCGAGGTCGTGCTCGAGGACGGCGTGCCCACCGGCGTCGAGCGCCGCGGCGTCGTCCTCGCCCCCGACGCCGGCTGGGAGCGCGGCAAGAACAACGCCGGCGTGGAGGACCCGCGCACGACGTGGATCGAGGCGCTCGGGCTGCACGTCATGTCGTACGTCGCCTACGGCCCGCTCGGCCCCAAGCCCGCGCTGGCCGTCTCGAAGGACCTGGTCACCTGGGAGCGCCTGGGCCCGATCCAGTTCGCCTACCAGGCCGACCTCGACACCGACCTCAACCTCTTCCCGAACAAGGACGTGGTGCACTTCCCCGAGCCCGTCCCGGGCCCGGACGGCACGCCCTGCTTCGCGATGCTGCACCGCCCGATGTGGGACCTGGGCTGGTTCCGCCCCGGCGAGGGCGTGCACCTGCCGGCCGGCGTGACCGACGAGCGCCCCGGCATCTGGATCTCCTACGTCCCCGTCGCCGAGGTCGAGAAGGACCTGAGCGCCCTGGCCCGGCCCCGCGACCACCGCCTGGTGGCGCTGTCCGAGCACCCCTGGGAGGAGCTCAAGATCGGCGCGGGCCCGGCCCCGATCCGCGTCGAGGAGGGCTGGCTGCTCATCCACCACGGCGTGTCCGGCACGATCGACGACCCCTTCGCCCAGCAGCAGAAGGTCAGCTACGCGGCGGGCGCGATGATCCTCGACCCGCAGGACCCGTCCCGGATCCTGGCCCGCACCGACGAGCCGCTGATGGAGCCGGAGACGGAGGAGGAGCGTTCGGGCACCGTGCCCAACGTCGTCTTCCCGACCGCGATCGAGGAGATCGACGGCGTCCGCTACGTGTTCTACGGCATGGCCGACGCGCACATCGGCGTGGCCCGCCTGGACCGTGCCGAGTGACTCCGCTCGGTCTGGGCCTGGCCGGCTGCGGTGCGTTCGGCGCCTATCTGCTGGACGCCGTGGCCGACCTCCCCGGCGTACGCGTCGTCGCGTGCGCCGACCCCGACGGTGACCGTGCCGCCGCCCTCGCGCGGCGGCACGGCGCCGCCGTCGCCGGCGACGCCGCTTCGCTGGCCGGCTTCCCCGGTGTGGACGTCGTGGCGATCGCCACTCCCCCGGCCACCCACGCGGAACTCGCCGTCGGCGCGCTGCGCGCGGGCCGGCACGTCTTCTGCGAGAAGCCGCTGGCCGTGACGCTGGAGGACGCCCTGCGGGTGGAGGCGGAGGCCGAGCGCTCCACCGGGGTCCTCGTCGTCGACCACGTCCTGCGCTACAACCCCGTCCTGCGGATGCTGCAGCGCCTCCGCGAGGAAGGGCTGCTGGACCCGCTGGTGCGCTTCGCCTTCGAGAACGACGCCGCCGACGAGGACCTGGGCCCCGGCCACTGGTTCTGGGACCCCGCCCACAGCGGCGGCATCCACGTCGAGCACGGCGTGCACTTCTTCGACGCGGCCCGCGCCCTCATGGGCAGCGAGCCCGTCGAGGTGCACGGCACGGCCGTCCGCCGCGACGGCGGCCCCGTCGACATCGTCGTCGCCACCGCCACCCACCCGGGCGGCGCCGTCGCGACCCACACCCACTCCTTCACCCACGCCCACCGCGCCGAACGGCAGTTGATGCGCCTGGACTACGGCTTCGCCGAGGCCCGGGTCACCGGCTGGATCCCGGCCCACGCGACGGTCACGGCCTGGACGGACGAGCGGGGCGCCCGCCGCTGGGAGGAACTGCCCGCGCGCGCCGCCGGTCTGCTGGCCGTGCCCGGGCTGCGACCGCACGGCGGGGAGCGGGTCACCGTCACGGTGGAACGTGACGCGGGACCGGCGGCGCCCGCCCGCGGCCGCGGTGTCGAGCGCAGCGTCCCGCACCGGGTGACCTGCGTGGTCGACCTGGGCGGCGAGGCGCGCAAGCAGCACGTGTACGCGGAGAGCGTACGTGCCGCCTTCACCGACCTGCTGCGCTGCGCGACCGAGGGCGGCACCCCGGTGGCCGACGCGCGGTCCGGTCGGACCGCGGTCGCGGTGGCCGAGACCGCCACCCGCTCCGCGCGGAGCGGCCGTACCCTCCCGGTCCCCTCGGACCGATCCGGAGCATGAGGAGCATCGTGAGCAGCACCACCGGTCCCGAGCCGGCGGCGCCCTGGTGGCGGGACGCCGTCTGCTACGAGATCCACCCGCGCGCGTTCGCCGACGGTGACGGGGACGGCGTCGGCGACCTCGCCGGCGCCGCCGCCCGCCTGGACCACGTGGCCCGGCTCGGGGCCGACGCGGTGTGGCTCACCCCGTTCTACCCGTCCCCGCTGGCCGACGGCGGCTACGACATCGCCGACCACACCGCCGTCGCCCCCGACCTCGGCACCGAAGCGGACTTCGACGCCCTGGTCGCGCGCGCCCATGGGCTGGGGCTGAAGGTCCTGATCGACCTCGTCCCCAACCACACCTCCGACACGCACCCCTGGTTCCGGGAGGCCCTCGCGGCCGGCCCGGGGAGCGCGGCCAGGGACCGCTACCTCTTCCGCCCCGGCCGCGGCGTGGACGGTGAACTCCCCCCGAACGACTGGCAGTCGGCTTTCGGGGGCCCGGCGTGGACCCGGGTCCCGGCGCCGGACGGCGGCCCGGGCGAGTGGTATCTGCACCTGCACGCACCCGAGCAGCCGGACCTCGACTGGCGGCACCCGGAGGTCGTCGCGGACTTCGAGCGGATCCTCCGGCACTGGCTGGACCGCGGGGTCGACGGCTTCCGCATCGACGTGGCGCACACCCTCTTCAAGGCCCCCGGCCTCCCCGACGCCGGGCCCGGGCAGCACCAGGACATCCTGCGCAACCACCTGATGCCGTACCACGACCAGGAGGAACTGCACCCGCTGTTCCGCACCTGGCGCCGGCTCCTGGACACCCACCCGGCCCCGCCCGGCGCGGTCCCTCCGGAGCAGCGGGTGATGGTGGCCGAGGCCGCCGTCTTCGAACCGGCCCGGCTGGCCCGGTACGTCAGCCCGGGCGAGATGCAGCAGGCCTTCAACTTCGCCTTCCTGGAGTCCTCTTGGGACGGGGCGGAGATGCGCGCGGTCATCGAGCGGTCCGCCGCGTCGATGCGGGCCGTCGGGGCACCGGTCACCTGGGTCCTCTCCAGTCACGACGCGGTCCGCCCGGTCACCCGGTACGGCGGCGGGCCGCGCGGGCGGCGCCGCGCCCGGGCCGCCGCGCTGCTCATGCTCGCGCTGCCCGGTGCCGCCTACGTCTACCAGGGCGAGGAACTGGGCCTGCCGCAGGCCCACATACCGGACGACCGGCTGCGCGACCCGCTCTGGGAGCGTTCCGGCCACCTCGAACGCGGCCGCGACGGCTGCCGGGTGCCGCTGCCCTGGGAGGGCGCGTCGGCACCGTACGGGTTCAGCACCGCCGCCCCGGACGCCTGCTGGTTCCCGCAGCCGGGCGACTGGGCGGACCTCACCGTACGGGCCCAGGAGGACGACCCCGCCTCGATGCTCGCCCTGTACCGCGCCGCGCTGCGCCTGCGGCGCGCCGCGCCGGTCCCGGCCGACGCGGTGGCGGCCCCGGAGGGGCCGGCGGACGGTTCCTGGTTCGCCTTCGACCGCGCACCGGGTCTGCGGTGCCTGACCAACTTCGGTCCCGAACCGCTGCCCCTCGCGGACGGCGACGAGGTGCTGCTGGCCAGCACCCCGCTCGACGGCCGCACGGTGCCCGCGGACACCACCGTCTGGCTCCGCAGTGCCGGGGGCACGACCGCGATCGCGTCCTAGAGCGGCGGTGCCAGGGCTCCGTCCGCCCCTCGGCGAACGGCCGTCGGCACGACAGTCCGGACTGTCGGAGCAGCGAGGGTTCCCGGCGGCCGCGGGGCGGCCGATGGTGTCGAGGGAGAGGGCGTGGCCCTTCGGCCCCGGCCCGGGGCCGGGCTCGCGGGGGCAGGGCGGGCGTCCGCCCCGCCGCCGGCGGCCGCGAGCACCGCCCTCACTGCATCCGGGGAAGCGATTCCAGCGGCTTGAGGTCGGCGTGCTGTGCGGTGGCGACCAGTGCCTGCACCATCACGGACTCGGGATCCCGGCGGAAGGCGACCAGCCCTATCTCGGCGGCCCGGGCGGACTCCACCATCGGGACGGCCCGCACCCCTGGCGGCACTCCCAGGGCATGGATCCAGGCCAGGGGGGCGATCGCGGCCCACCGTCCGGGCACGACGTGCGCGATCAGCGAGGCGAACGAGTCGGTCTCCACCCTCGCCACCGGTTCGGCCCCGGCCGCGGCGAAGAGGGCGTCCATGGTGCGCCGTCCCCGCATGGTCGGGGTGAGCAGGCACAGCGGCAGGGCCGCCGCCTCCGCCCAGGACACCGTGGCGCCGCCGACCGGGGCCCACGAGGCGTCGGTGAGCAGCGCGTACTTCTCCCGGTACAGCGGCACGGTACGAAAGGCGGCGCGCACCTCGTCGTCCAGGTAGGTGACGGCGGCGTCCAGGGTGAAGTCCCTGAGCATGGTGAGGATGTCGCTCGACGTCAGGTCGTTGACGATGTGCGCGGTGAGCAGCGGGTGCCGCGTGCACAGCGGGTCGACCAGGCGCGGCACGGCGGTGGCGGCGCTGGGCACGACGCCGATGCGGACACGGCCGCTCAGGCCGGTGCGCATGGCGGCGACCTCGCCCTCCATGGCGTCCCGGTCGGCCAGGATCTGCCGCGCCCACACCACGACGCGCTCGCCCTCGGCGGTCAGGCCGTCGAACCGCCGGCCCCGCTGGATCAGCGGGACCCCCATCTCCTCCTCCAGCTTGCGGATGCCCTCGGACAACGAGGGCTGGGACACCCCGCAGCTCTGCGCGGCACGGGCGAAGTGCCCCTCCTGCGCCAGGGCCACCAGGTATTCGAGCTGCCGGAAGAGCACGGCTGAGCACCTCTCAGGATTCCGCCGGCCTGGATACGCGTCGGAGTCGTCGCCGGTTCCGAGCTGTATACCAAGTCGCTCCCGGCGGGCCGACGGCGCCCGCCTCCGCGAGATGCCCGGAGCGCTCCTCTTCCCAGTGAACCGGTGAGTGCCGTGCGGGGCGAGTCGTGGATGCGGCCCGCGCGCGGAACGGTGGGCGCACTCGGGAGGAGCGCGCCCACCGCCTCGCGTCAGGCGACGGGCGCGCCCGCGCGCAACCGCTCGGCGCCGGTGTACACGTTCGCCGAGCGGCCGCGCAGGAAGCCCACCAGGGTCATCCCCGTCTCGTCGGCCAGGTCCACGGCGAGGGAGGACGGCGCGGACACCGCGGCCAGCACCGGGATGCCCGCCATGGCCGCCTTCTGCACGAGTTCGAAGGACGCCCGCCCGCTGACCATGAGCACGGTGCCCCGCAGCGGCAGCAGCCCCTCCTGCAGCGCGTGGCCGACCACCTTGTCGACGGCGTTGTGGCGGCCCACGTCCTCACGCAGGCACAGCATCTCGCCGTCCGTCGTGAACAGCCCGGCCGCGTGCAGCCCGCCCGTGCTGTCGAAGACCCGCTGCGCCGCCCGCAGCCGGTCGGGGAGGGTGAAGAGCACCTCGGAGTCGATCTCCGTGTCGTCGCCCGCCACACTCCAGTGCTGCGTGGTCCGCACCGCGTCCAGGCTCGCCTTGCCGCACAGGCCGCAGGAGGAGGTGGTGTAGAAGTTGCGCTCCAGGGAGACGTCGGGGAGCCGCACACCGGGCGCCAGGACGACGTCGACGATGTTGTAGGTGTTGCCGTCGTCAGCCGTGGCGCCGGCGCAGTAGCGGATGCCCAGCACCTCGTCCGGTCCGTGGACGACCCCTTCGCTGACGAGGAAGCCCACCGCGAGGTCGAAGTCGCTGCCCGGGGTGCGCATGGTGATCGTCAGCGCGCGGCCGCCGACGCGGATCTCCATCGGCTCCTCGGCGGCCAGCGTGTCCGAGCGGTGCCCGGGCACCCCGTCCCTGATCCGCAGCACCCGCCGCCGCGCGGTCACCCGGCCCATGCCGCCGCCTCCAGTCGTACGACGACGGCCTTGGACGTGGGGCAGTTGCTGACGTCCGCGACGCTGTCCAGCGGGACCAGGACGTTGGTCTCCGGGTAGTAGGCGGCGGCCGACCCCCGCGAGGTGGGGTAGGGGACCAGGCGGAAGGACTCGGCCCGGCGCTCGCTGCCGTCGGTCCAGATGCTCACCAGGTCCACCATCTGCATCTCGGTGAGCCCCAGGTCCTCGATGTCCTCGGGGTTGACCATGACGACCCGGCGGCCGCCCCGGATGCCGCGGTAGCGGTCGTCCATGGCGTACGGGACGGTGTTCCACTGGTCGTGCGACCGCAGCGACTGCAGGATGAGGTGGCCCTTGGGGGCCAGCGGCATCTCGAAGTCGTTGCGGGTGAAGACGGCCTTGCCGCTGGGCGTCCGGAAGGTCATCGCGTTCACCGGGTTCGGCAGCTGGAATCCGCCCGGTTCGGCGACGCGCCGGTTGAAGTCCTCGAACCCCGGCACGACCCGGGAAATCCGGTCCCGGACGGTGCCGTAGTCGGCCTCGAACTCCTCCCAGCCGATCTCCGGGGTCCCGCCGAGGGTGGCCCGGGCCAGCCGGCTGATGATCGCCACCTCGCTCAGCAGGTCGGGGGAGGCGGGCGCCAGCTTGCCGCGGGAGGCGTGCACCATGCTCATGGAGTCCTCGACGGTGACGAACTGCTCGCCGCCCGCCTGCATGTCCCGGTCGCTGCGGCCCAGGGTGGGCAGGATCAGCGCGGTGTCGCCGCACACGGTGTGCGAGCGGTTGAGCTTGGTGGAGATGTGCGCCGTCAGCCGGCAGCGGCGCATGGCCTGCTCGGTGACATCGCTGTCGGGCGTGGCCCGGATGAAGTTCCCCGCGACCCCGAGGAAGAACTTCGCCTCGCCGTCGCGCATGGCGCGGATGGCGTTGACGGAGTCGTGGCCGTGCTTGGCGGGGGGCGTGAAGCCGAACTCCCGGCCCAGGGAGTCGAGGAAGCTCTGCGGCATCTTCTCCCAGATGCCCATGGTGCGGTCGCCCTGGACGTTGCTGTGGCCGCGCACCGGGCACGCCCCGGCGCCCGGCCTGCCCAGGTTGCCGCGCAGCATCAGGAAGTTGACGATCTCGCGGATGGTCGGCACACCGTGCTTCTGCTGCGTGACGCCCATGGCCCAGCAGACGATGACGCTCTTGGCGGCCAGGACGCGCTCGTGGACCTGCTCTATCTCCTCGCGCGTCAGGCCGGTGGCCGTCAGCACGTCGTCCCACGACGTCTTGCGCGCCTGCTCGGCGAACTCCTGGAAGCCCGTGCTGTGCTCGCGGATGAAGTCGTGGTCCAGGACCGTGCCGGGAGCGGCGTCCTCGGCCTCCAGGAGCAGCAGGTTCAGCGCCTGGAAGAGGGCGAGGTCGCCGCCCGCGCGGATGTGCAGGAACTGGTCGGCGATGACCGTGCCGCGCCCGACGACGCCGCGCGCCTTCTGCGGGTTCTTGAAGCGCATCAGCCCGGCCTCGGGCAGGGTGTTGACGGCGACGACGCTTCCGCCGTTCCGCTTGGTCTCCTCCAGTGCGGACAGCATGCGCGGGTGGTTGGTGCCGGGGTTCTGGCCGACGACGAAGATCAGGTCGGCCTCGTGGATGTCGTCCAGGCTGACGGTGCCCTTGCCGACGCCGAGCGTCTCCGTCATCGCGGAGCCGCTGGACTCGTGGCACATGTTGCTGCAGTCCGGCAGGTTGTTGGTGCCGTAGGCGCGGGCGAAGAGCTGGAGGAGGAAGGCGGCCTCGTTGCCGACCCGTCCGGAGGTGTAGAACAGGGCCTCGTCCGGGGAGTCCAGGGCGCGCAGTTCGTCTGCCATCAGGGCGATGGCGTCGTCCCAGGAGATGGGCTCGTAGTGCTCCGCGCCCGGCCGCTTGACCATCGGCTCGGTCAGTCTGCCCTGCTGGTTGAGCCAGTAGTCGGACTTGCGGCCCAATTCGTCGACGGTGTGCCGCTCGAAGAACTCGCGCCGTACGCGGTGCGACGTCGCCTCGTCGTTGATGTGCTTGGCGCCGTTCTCGCAGTACTCGTTCATGTGCCGCTTGCCCGGCGCCGCCTCCGGCCAGGCGCAGCCGGGGCAGTCGACGCCCTTGGCCTGGTTGACGTTCAGCAGGGTCAGCATGGTCCGGCGGGGCGAGGTCTGGCTCAGCGAGTACTGCAGTGCGTGCGCGACCGCGGGGAGACCGGCCGCCCAGGTCTTGGGCGAGGTGATCTCCAGGTGCTCGTCCGTTGGGTCCTCCAGAGCGCTCATGCCTGCCCTGCCTTCCCGGCTTCCGACTCCGCGGAAACCGCCGCGAATACCGATTCGCAGAAAAGCTAAGCCCGCTTCACCGGCCCGTCAAAGAGGCCGTTCCTGTTGCTTGATAGGCGGCGCCGATGAAGGAACCCGAACGTGAACTCCCTGCTCGGGGCGGCACTTTTCACATCCGTGGGAAGGCGGCGAAAGACGCGCGCAAAAGACAAATGGCCCCACCATCCGGAAATTTCCCGAGGCCGTTCGTTCCACCGTCCAAGAGAATTCGGCACCGTCACCGCGCCGTTCACGCCGCACACGACCACAGCCCTCGGGCATCTAGACGGCGATCGTCTGCTCGGTCCAGATGGTCTTGCCGCGCTCCCGGTAGCGGGTGCCCCAGCGCTCCGCGAACTGGGAGACCAGCAGCAGGCCGCGGCCGCCCTCGTCGGTGGTGCGGGCGTGCCGCAGGAAGGGGGCGGCGCTGCTGGTGTCGGAGACCTCGCAGGTCAGCGCTCGGTCGCGGATGAGCCGCAGCTGGATCGGCGGTGCCGCGTACCGGATGGCGTTGGTGACCAGCTCGCTGACGATCAGTTCGGTGGCGAAGCACTCCTCCTGCAGGGCCCACGCGGAGAGCTGGCGCGTCGCCAGCGTACGGGCGGTGGCCACCGCGGCCGGGTCGCATGGCAGGTCCCACGTCACGACGCGGTCGGAGCCGAGGGGACGGGGGCAGGCCACCAGCACGGAGGCGTCGCGGTCCGGGTCCGCGGGGACCAGGGCCTCGGTGAGCAGCAGGCTCATGTCCTGCAGGGAGTCGCAGGGCGTGGCCAGCAGCCGTTCGAACTCCGCCTGCCCCGTCCCCTCCGGCCGGCTCTGCAGCAGCCCGGGGGTGCGGAGCACCAGCATGCACCCCTCGGGCAGTTCCAGGGTGGTCATCCCGAACGACGGCCCGGGGCGTCCGAGGGGCTCGCCCTCGGGGGCCTGCGGGGTCCGCACGGTGTGGTCGGGGTGGACGACGCTCGGCGGCGGGTGGCCGGCCGAGGCCATGGTGCTCAGCCGGGTCACGGGGTCGTAGACGAGGTAGAGGCAGGTGGCGCCCACCGGGGAACCGGAGCCCGCGCCCGCGTGCTCGTCGGCGAGGTTGCGCACCAGGTCGTCCAGACGGGCGAGGACCTCGTCCGGCGCCTGGTCAAGGTTGGCCAGGGTGTGCACGGCCGCCCGCAGCCGGCCCATGGTCGCCGCGGTGCGCATGCCGCGGCCGGGGGTGCTGCCGCTGACGAGGGCGACCCGCGCGCCGGGCAGCGGGATGACCTCCGTCCAGTCGCCGCCGGCACCGGAACGCACCAGGTGGTGGGCCCACTCCACGGCGCTGGGAGCGGGCAGCCGCTGGGGAAGCATGCCGCGCTGCAGTGCGAGGACGGCGTTGCGCTCGCGCACGTAGCGATGGGCGTTGTCCAGCGCCATGGCGCCACGACCGGCGAGGTCGACGGCGAGCGAGAGGTCGTCGTCGCCGAAGGGCCCGAGGTCCGGGTCCCACCGGTGGAAGGTGACGAGGCCCAGCACGCAGTCGCGGACCAGCAGCGGCACCACCATCAGGGAGTGCACCCGCTCCTCCAGCACCCTGCCGCCCCGCACGGGGTCGTCCCGGATCCACGCGCCGTCCTCGGCGAGCCGGGGAACCAGGCACGGCTCGTGGTCGGCGAGCACCCGCAGGGCGGGCGCGCGTGCCAGGTGGGTGCCGACCGCGCCCGTCGTGTAGGGGCCGGTCCGGCCGCAGCGGGCCGAGGTCGCGGCGCGCCGCAGCCCGGTGTCGTCCTCGACGGAGCCCGCCGCCATGTCGTCGCCGCCGAGGAGGGGGGCCAGCAGGTCCACGCTCACGCAGTCGGCCAGCCCGGGTACGGCCACCTCGGCCAGTTCCTGCGCCGTACGGACCGGGTCCAGCGTGGTGCCGATCCGCCGGCCGGCCTCGGCCATCAGGGCCAGGCGCTGTTCGGCGAGGTGGCGCTCGGTGACGTCGACCAAGGCGTCGGCCACGCCGAGGATGCGGCCGTCCTCCGCCTCGAGCCGGAAGGCGGACGCCGAGTAGACGTGTTCCCGGGCGGGGTCGCCGGGCGGACGGCCGCGCTTCTCGAAGGAGATCGCGGCCTCGCCGGTCCTGAGCACCCGGCCCATCACCTGCTCGGCGAGCTCCGCGCTGAAGTCGGGCCACACCTCGGTCGGCCGCCGCCCCAGGGCGAGCCGCGACCGATGGTCGTGCATACCCTCCGCCGCCGCGTTGAAGCGCATCAGCCTGAGCTGCGGGTCCAGCACGAAAAGGCCGATGGGTGAGCGCGTGAACAGGGCCTCCAGGAGGGCGCCTTCGATGTCGGGGGTGAGTCCCGCCGCCCCGGCGAGCAGGTCGACGGTCAGGCGCGGGCCCGTCCCGTCGTCGCGTACGGTCCGCAGGACCGGCCGGCAGGCCACCGTGGTGCCGTCGCGGTGCCGCAGGAGGACGCACCCGGACCCCGTGCCGCTGTCGTCGGCGGGACCGGTGCCGGGATCCGGGGCCAGCAGCTCCGTCACCGGCCGGCCGAGCACGTCGCCCGAACGGTGGCCGAGGAGCCGCTCCGCCCCCGGGCTCCACACGACGACCGCGCCGTGGGCGTCGATCACCAACCGCGCCGCGCTGCGTCCGGCCGGCCCCTCGCCCTCTTCGCCGTGTCCTCGCGATGCCCCAGTGCCCATGACCGTCCCATCACGTTCCGGTCCTCCGGTTCCCAGTGTTGCGCAGGCGCGCGAGGTCACCACTCGGGGCCGCCTCAGCCGTGCAGGAAGGACCTCACCTCGGCGAGGGACGGGACTTCGGCGGGAGTGAAGCGCCGGATCTCGCCCCGGAACGAGCGCACGTCCAGCCGGCTCGCGGGGTCCGCACCCGGCAGCGCCGCCACGAGGGCCTCGAGATCGGCCGTGCCGAACACCTTGAACGTCCGCGTCCCCCGGTAGTGGGAGGGCCGGACGTCGAAACGGAGGTCGACGACCGGCTGCGGCGCCCGGGCCCAGTCGGCGTAGGGCAGCGAGCCGTGCCCGTGGATCCGCGCGTCGACCAGGACCTCGGGATCCGCGTCGCCGATCTCGCAGTCGAAGACCGGGAAGGCCGCGGCGACGCGGTCGGCGACGGCGGGGTACGCGACGCAGCCCTGCCCGAGCGCCGGTGCGCAGAACAGCGCGTGGGTGAACGCCCCGACCGGCTCCGGCAGCGGCACCTTGTGGTGCGAGCTCCCGTCGAAGGCCAGGTCACGACGGGTGGACACGAAGCCCAGGAAGGCGGACACCGCCGCCGCGTCGCTCCGGTCGGCCCGTACGGCGAAGCGGACGGCGCCGCGTCCGTCGTCGCGCAGGACCACGTACTCGTGGAATCCCACCGGCCGGCCGGGGGCCGTCACATGGCGGTACACCTCGTCGAAGCCCTCGACCGGCAGGTACTCCGCGGCCGGGGCCTGCGGCCGGGGGCCCGCCCGGAGCACGTCGAGGACCTTCGCCTCCGGGTCGGGTCCGGCCTCGTCGTGCGGCGGGTCGACCTCCGTGAAGCCCTTGCGCAGCCACTCGCCGGCCTTGCGCGCGGCATGGCGCCGGGCGTGCTCCTCGTCGTTCAGCGTCGAGGTGCTCCCTTTGCCCCTCCCGCCGACGGGGCCCCAGCGCAGGAAGCAGCGGATCCCCTCCTGGCGGATCTCCCGGTACTCGGGCCTCCCCGCTCCCGGGGACTCGAACCGCCGCCACCCCGTCATCGGCCCTCCGGCGTCCGCGGCGCCGCCGTGCGCTCCGCGCCGCCTCACGGCCGCCATGCTAGAGGACCGCGTCGGGCGCGCCCGCGGCTATCCGGTACAGCACGTTGGGGCGCAGCGGCCCCGCGGGGGCAGTGGGGTCGTCGAAGTCGCCCGCGAGGTCGCGGGTCATGCCGATACGGCCCATGACGGCCTGGGAACGGAGGTTCCCGGCGGTGGTCACCGCGAGGATCTCGGGGAGCCCGAGGGTGCCGAAGCCGAAGGCCAGGACGGCCCGGGCGGCCTCGGTGGCGTAGCCCTTGCCCCAGGCCCCACGGGCCAGGCGCCAGCCGATCTCCACCCCCGTGAAGGGCAGCCCGTCGTCCACCCGGTCCAGGCCCGCGAAGCCGGCGAACTCCCCGCTCGCCCGGACCTCGACCGCCCACCAGCCGTAACCGCGCTCGTCGAACTCGGCCAGGAACCGGGCCACCGAGGCGTCGCTCTGCTCGCGGGTCAGCGGCTCCCCCAGGTGCTCGCGCACCTCGGGGTCGGCGTTCATCGCCGCCCATGGCGCGAGGTCGCGGTCGTGCCAGCGGCGGAGGAGCAGACGTTCGGTGCGCAGTTCGGTCACGCCGCCAAGCCAACGGGAGCCACGTCCCGCGGGCAAGCTGTTTTTCCAGCTGAGTTGCATTTCAGAACTCAGCCGACCTAGATTGGAGACACAAACCCAGCCCAACGGAATGAGCGCCCCCATGGACATCAAGAACTCCGTCGCCGTCGTGACCGGAGCCGGCCGCGGCCTCGGCCGCCACCTGGCCACCCAGCTGCTCGACCGGGGCGCCGCCAAGGTCTACGCGGGCGTCCGCAACCCAGAGGCCCTCGATCTGCCGGACGTCGAGCCGCTCCGGCTGGACATCACCGACCCCGAGTCGATCGCCATGGCGGCCAGGACAGCCTCCGACGCCACCCTCGTGATCAACAACGCGGGCGTCAGCACCCATGTGGGACTCACCGACGGGAACATGGCCGACATCCGCCTGGAGATGGAGACCCACTTCTTCGGCACCCTGGGCGTCACGCGGGCCTTCGCGCCCCTGATCGCGGCGAACGGCGGCGGCGCGGTCCTCAACGTCCTGTCGATCCTTTCCTGGGTCCACCGCCCGGGATACGGCGGCTACAGCTCGGCCAAGGCCGCGGAGTGGGCGATGACCAACGTCGTCCGGCAGGAGCTCGCCGCGTCCGGCGTCGACGTCACCGCGCTCCACGTCGGCTACATGGACACCGAGATGGCCGACTACGTCGCCCCGGCCGACAAGGTGGACCCGGCCTGGGTGGCGGGCCTGGCCCTGGACGGCATCGAGGAGCGGGCGCTGGAGGTCGTCGCCGACGACCGCAGCCGCGCCGTGCGGGCCGCGCTGTCCGGCGGGCTCGAACTGCTCTACCCCGGCCTGCCCGCCCCGCAGGCCCTCTGACCGGGGGCGGACGCGGCTCACCCGCCGGCCGGTGCCACGAGGAGCGCTGACTTGGGAATATCAATCCAGAGGTAGACTGAGTCCATGTCCAGCGCCAAGGCAACCGGCAGGGAAGAGACCGTCTGCTCGATCGCCCGGACCCTCGAGGTCGTCGGCGACAAGTGGACGCTCCTCATCCTGCGCGAGGCGGCGCTGCGGAGGGTGACACGCTTCGCGGACTTCCGCCGGGAACTCGGCATCGCCCCCGACCTGCTGACCGGCCGCCTGGGCTCGCTCGTGGACGAGGGAATCATGGAGAAGCGGCCGTACCGGGAGCCGGGCAGCCGCACCCGGTACAGCTACCACCTGACCCCGGCGGGCGAGGAACTGCGACTGATCCTCGCGGCGCTCCAGCAGTGGGGCGACGTGCACCGGACCCCCGCGCGGGGCCCTGCGCACCTCCGCCGCTCGGCGGCCGGGGGCCGCCCGGTCAGCGTCGCCTTCGTCGACGACGCGGGCACCGTGCTCCCGGTGACGGACGTGGAGTTCGCCCCTTCGCAGGGCCTCGCGCGCTGACCTCGGCCCTCCGTACGCGGCGGGTGGTTCACTGCGGCCCGGGAGCGATCCGGGCGAGCGCGTCCGCGCGGATCCGGCTCATGGGGTTGCTGCTCACCCGGTAGCGCCCGTTGGGCACATGGGCGGACCGTACGATCCGCACGGTGACCGGGCCCGCCCATTCGTAACCGCACCGGTCGGCGTGCCGCAGCAGGGAATCCGTCAGCGCCTCCCCCACGCGGGCCCGGTGCGGAACCAGTTCCCGGTGCGGGGTGTCGGCGAGTTCGACCGTGTACACGTTCGGCACCACCACACGGGTCGGACTGCACACCACCGCCCGTCCGTCACACTCGCGGCGCAGGGCGTCCAGCAGTTCCACCGGCCCCCGACGGCGCACCCTCGCCACCAGCGCCCGTTCCCAGTGCTCGATCAGCCGTTCCCATCGCGTCAGCGTTCCCATGACGATGCGCCTGCCCGGGGCACCGGCCCTGATGCCGGTGCGGCCACCCCATCAGCCGTACCGGGTCGATTCCCGGCCACCGGACCCGGCGCCCCCGTGGTTCCCGGACCCATCGGCCGATCAGGGCAGCGTCACCCGCGTGCCGTGCGCTCTGGAGTGGCGAGGTGTCACATCCGTCCATAGCGTCTGTTTCCGGCTGATGCTGATCACATATCACGGGAAGCAGGTGCACACACATGAAGCTCTGTCGGTCCCGCAGGGCCGTCGTCGCGGCGGCCGCCACGGCGACCATCGTGGGGGGCGCGGTCGCGTGCGGCGGCGAGTCGCAGCCCACGGCCTCGCAGTCCGCGGCCTCGCAGGCAGCGGACGCGCAGAAGAAGATCTCCGTCCGCGCGGGGGAATCCATCCAGTCGGCGGTGGACCGTGCCGAGCCCGGCCAGGTCATCGACATCGCGGCCGGCACGTACCACGAGAGCGTCCAGATCAGCACGCCGCGGCTGACGCTGCGCGGAGCGGGCACGGGCACCGTCATCTCCCCGAGCGCGAAGGGCGACGAGAACGCCTGCGCCAAGGCGGGCGAGGGCATCTGCGTCAGCGGTACGGCGCAGAAGAAGCCCTCCGACGTGACGCTGGAGTCGCTGACGGTCGCCGGGTTCAAGAAGGCCGGCATCCACGCGACGGGGGCCGACGGACTGCAGGTCGTCCGTGTCACGGCGCGGGACAACAAGGTGCAGGGCATCCTCGTGGAGAAGTCGGTCCGCACCGTCTTCCGTGACAACACCGCCCGCAACAACGCCGATTCGGGCATCTTCCTCGCCAACTCCATGGACACCGAGGGCGGTGCCCTCGACACCAAGGGCGCCGTCATCGAGGGCAACAAGCTGTCGGAGAACCGGATCGGCGTCGGTCTGCGCCGTGTCCGGGGCGTCAAGGTCGAGAACAACCAGATCACCGGCAACTGCGGCGGCGTCTTCGTCGTCGGCGACGAGGGCGTCCCGCGGGGCGGCGCGCTGACCGTCACCCACAACACGGTGACCGGGAACAACAAGTACTGCGCGGCCAGCGCCCGCCTGCCGTTCATCCAGGGCACGGGCATCCTGCTCACGGGCGTCGAGAAGACCGTCGTGACCAACAACGACGTGCGCGACAACAGCGGCAAGTCCCCCATGTCCGGGGGCATCGTGCTGTTCGGCAGCGTCGTGGGGACGTCCAACTCCGAGAACACCATCCGCGACAACGTCGCCCGCGGCAACAAGCCGGCCGACCTCGCCAACCGCGATCTCAAGGGCAAGGGCAACACGTTCGTCAACAACACGATGGAGACCACCGAGCCCAAGCAGCTGCCCAACAGCTCACCCAGCGACGCGCCGAGCACCGCACCCAGCGTCGCCCCCAGCAGCTGACGTCTCAGAGACCCGACAGACGACGGAAGACCGCCCGGGCCCACATCGGCGGGTCCGGCGGCGGTCCCGGCGGCGCGGGGACCGCCGCCGCCCGGGGCGTCACCCGGGTGACCTGGTCGTCGGGGGAGATCCCCCGCGCGGCCGTCTCTTCAGGCCCCGCCGCGGCCGCCCGCAGGGCGCCCACGAACTCCAGGCAGGATTCGAAACGGTCCTCGGGGACCTTCGCGAGCGCCTTGGCCATGGCGTCGTCCATGCCCGGAGGGATGTCCGGCCGCCGCTCGGTCAGGGGTGGCGGCTGGTCGTACTGGTGCGCCCACAGCAGGGCCATGTCCTCCTCGCGCTCGAAGGGCAGGCCCCCGGTCAGGCTCTCGTAGACGACGCAGGCCAGGCTGTACAGATCACAGCGGCCGTCCACCGGGCGCCCCGATATCTGCTCCGGTGCCACGTAGTCCAGCGTGCCGACGAACTCGCCGACGGTGGTGAATCCGGTCAGCGACAGCGATTTCTTCGTCAGCCCGAAATCCGTGAGATAGACGTGCTCGGGGTGGTCGCTGTCGGTGCCCTTGGCGACGAGCACGTTCCCCGGTTTCACGTCGCGGTGCACCAGGTCGTGCTCGTGCGCCGCGTCCAGCGCCGAGGCCACCTGCGCGGCGATGCGCAGGGCGGTGGGGACGGGCAGCGGACCGTCCCGGTCGAACAGCGCCCGCAGGTCGAGGCCCGACACGTAACGCATCGCGATGTAGAGCACACCGTCGGTCTCCCCGGCCTCGAAGATCGGCACGATGTGGGGATGGTCGATGGCGGCGGCCACCCGCGACTCGTGCGTGAAACGTCGGCGGAAGGTGTCGTTGCGGGCCAGCTCGGGGGCGAGCAGCTTCAGCGCCACCATGCGGTCGAGCCGCAGGTCCCGGGCGCAGTACACGACGGCCATTCCGCCGCGGCCGATCTCCCGCTCCACGCGGTACCCGGCGATCTGGGCACCGATGAGCCCGGAGGACCGCCCGGCGTACACGCTCACGTCATGCGGAATCGAATTCATCGCGTACCACCGCCACGCGGCCGGACACCGGAGAACCTTCCCCGCCCCCTTCCTGAAGTGTATCGACCGGGCCCGGGCAATTCGCGGCCACGCGTCTCCCCGGCGACCTGAGGTACAGTTCCCGGGTCCTGTCGTCTCCGATAGAGGTGGACGTTGCTCATCTGAGGTCCGCGACCATCGCGCGCACGGCCCCGCCGTACGCCGGTCACCCCGCAGCCGGTCTTCCCGGCGCCCGTGACCCCGCGCGCTTGCGACCTCGGTGCACGAGCCGTCCCCGTCCCCCGGAGGACCGCACCCTTCCCCGTCCTGGCACGGTCGCCGCGTGGTGCTCGCACACGAAGCCCGCCATCCCTGCGCCTGCGACTGCGAGGACCATCATGTCCACCCCCACCACGACCGGCCCGTCCCTGGGCTGCTCCGACCTGTCCTTCCGGTGGCCGGACGGCACACCCGTGGTCGACGGGCTCTCCCTGGCCGTCGGCCGCGGCCGCACCGGACTGGTCGGCGCCAACGGCACCGGAAAGTCCACCCTGTTGAAGCTGCTGGCCGGCCGGCTGCGTCCCACCCGGGGGTCGGTGACCGTCGGCGGCAGCCTCGCCTACCTGCCCCAGGACGTCACCCTCGACACCGGTCTCCGCGTCGACCAGGCCCTCGGCATCGCGGAGCGGCGCGCCGCCCTGCGGGCCATCGAGGCGGGGGACGTCGGCGAGGAGCACTTCGAGACCGTCGGCGACGACTGGGACGTCGAGGAACGCGCCCTGGCGACCCTGGGTTCCCTGGGACTCGGCGGCGTCGAACTGGACCGCACCGTCGGACGGATGTCCGGCGGCGAGACCGTGCTGCTGCGCCTGGCCGCACTGCTGCTGCGCCGCCCCGACGTCCTCCTCCTCGACGAACCCACCAACAACCTCGACCTCTTCGCACGCCGCCGGCTCCACGAGACCGTCGGTTCCTGGCGTTCCGGCGTCCTGGTCGTGGTCAGCCACGACCGCGAGCTGCTGGAGCGCGTGGACCGCGTCGCCGAACTGCGCGCGGGCTCCGTCACCTGGTACGGCGGAGGGTGGTCGGACTACGAGGAGGCCGTGGCCGCCCAGCAGGAGACGGCCGGACGCGTGCTCCGCGCCGCCGAGGCCGACGTGCGCCGCCAGCGGCGCGAACTGGACGAGGCACGGATCGCGGCCGACCGCCGCCGTCGGCACAGCCGGAAGATGGACGCCCAGCGGCGCGCCCCGCGCATCGTCGCCGGTGAGCGCAAGCGCTCCGCGCAGGAGTCCGCCGACCGGCTCCGCGGGGTGCAGGAGGACCGGCTCGCCCAGGCGCACGAACGCCGTGAGGCGGCCGCGGACGCGATCCGCGACGACGCGGAGATCCGGGTCGACCTGCCGCACACCGCGGTCCCGGCCGGCCGCACCGTGCTGACCCTGCGGGGACTGCGGCCGCGCTTCGGTTCGTTGCGGTCGGGCGACCTCCGGCTCCGCGGGCCGGAACGCGTGGCGCTGGTCGGCCGCAACGGGGCCGGCAAGACGACGCTGCTGCGCACGCTCACCGGGGAACTCGCCCCGCTGTCCGGGGAGGCGAGGACGCACGTGCCGCTGCGGTTCCTGCCGCAGCGCCTCGACGTCCTGGACGAGGAGCTGAGCGTGGCCGCCAACGTCGCCCGCGGTGCCCCCGGGGCCTCCGAGAACGAGATCCGGGCGCAGCTCGCGCGGTTCCTGTTCCGGGGGGCCCGTGCCGAACAGCCCGCGGGCACCCTCTCCGGCGGGGAGCGCTTCCGCGCCGCCCTGGCGGCCGCGATGCTCGCCGCGCCGGCCCCGCAGTTGCTGATCCTGGACGAGCCCACCAACAACCTCGACATGGACGGCGTCCGTCAGCTGACGAGCGCCCTCGCGTCCTTCCGGGGCGCACTCGTCGTCGCCGGCCACGACCTGCCGTTCCTGGAGTCGGTCGGGATCACGCGCTGGCTGCTCGTGGGCGAGGAACTCCACGAGACCACCGCCGGGCAGGTGCGCGGCCTGTTGGAGGACGCCGGGCAGCGCTGACCGCGGGACCGCCCCGCTCGTGCGGGGCGGTCCCGCGCGCCGACGCCGTCAGCGCACCTCGTCCGCCGCCCTCGGCGCCGGCACCGCGAGCGAACGGCTGCGCAGCAGGGTGGGGTTGACGGCGGACGGCGGCCTGCGCAGCCGGGTCGCCTGCTCGTAGTCGTACGCGTAGCCGAGGAGCAGCGGCTCGCTCCACGCCCGTCCGAGGAAGGTGATGTTGAACGGCCTGCGATTGGCCGCCAGGTAGCCCGCGGGGACGGTGACCGAGGGGTAGCCCGCCTTGGCGCCGATGGAGGAGCTGCCGCTGTTCACGAACAGCAGGGCGGTGACGTCGTGTTCGGCCATGAGGGCGTCGATGCGGTCCTTGCTCTCCTCCAGGTCCCGGGCGCGGGCGGCCTCGTACTCGACGGTGTCCGCGCTGTCCGGCCCGAGGTCCCTGGCCTGCGCGGCGAGGGCGAGCGTCTGCCCGAACTTCAGGGCGAGGCCCGCGTGGGCCTCGTTGTGGGCGATCACGTCGGCGAGGGTGCGCACCGGCGCCCCCTCGGGCAGCCGCGCGAGGTAGGCGTTGAGGTCGCGCTTGAACTCGTGGCTCAGCACCGGGGAGGCGACGTCGTACCGGCGGCGCGCCTCGATACGGACGTCGACGAGTTCGGCGCCGCGTCGCGCCAGTGCGTCCAGGGCCGCGTCCCACAGGGCCCGTTCGTCCGTGCCGTCCTCGGGTGCCTGCTCCGCGACGACGCCGATGCGCGCGCCGCGCAGGGCGTCGGGTGACAGGTCGGCGGTGAAGTCGTGGCCTTCGAGGGGGTTGCCGGCGGTGGCCGGGTCCTCGGGATCGGTGCCGGTGACGACGGTGAGCAGGGCGGCGGCGTCCGCGACGGTCCGCGTCATCGGGCCCGCGGTGTCCTGGCTGGAGGCGATGGGCACGATGCCCGTACGGCTGACCAGGCCCAGGGTGGGCTTCACCCCGACCCCCGACGTGGCCGACGCCGGGCTGAGGATGGAGCCGTCGGTCTCGGTGCCGATGGTGACGGCGGCCAGTCCGGCCGCGGCGGCGACCCCCGAACCGGCACTGGAGCCGCTCGGCGTCTCGCTCAGGTCGTACGGGTTGAGCACCTGGCCGGCCAGCGAGCTGTAACCGCTGGGCATGCCGACGGTGAGGTAGTTGGCGAACTCGGTGAGGTTCGCCTTGCCGAGGATCACCGCCCCCGCCTCGCGCAGTCCGGTCACCAGTGGCGCGTCCTGCGCGGGATGGGAGCCGGCGAGCACCACCGAGCAGGCGGTGGTCGGCATGCCGAGGACGTCGATGTTGTCCTTCACGAGCACCGGTATGCCGAGCAGCGGCCCGCCGGGGTCGCCGCCGGCCCTGCGCGCGTCGGCCGCCGCGGCCTCCTCCAGGGCGGCGGGATTGACGCAGCGCACCGCGTTCAGGGCCGGTCCGCCGACGTCCAGGTCCTCGATGCGCCGCAGGTAGGCGCGGGTGAGGGAGACGCTCGTGACGCGGCCCGAGGCCATCAGGGCGGACAGCTCCGCGACCGTCGCGACCTCCAGGTCGGCGGGGAACTCCTCGTGCCGCGCCGCGTCGGCGGAGTCGGTCCGGCCGCCTGGCGCAGCCGGTTCGGTGCCGGTGTTGACGTTGATGTCGCCCTCCAGGGTGAACGGTGCGCTGACGCGACCGGGGTCCGTACGCCCCGCTCGGCCGTCCCGCGGGGCGTCACCATCATCCTCGCCGTCCTCACAGGAAGCGGCGGATGGGCGCGGTCGCCACCTCCTGGGCCCGCTCCAGTGCCGGCCGGCCGCGCCAGCGCGTGCCGTCGACGGGCTCGCTGCGCAGCAGGTCCTCGTCGAAGTGGGCGTCGAGGACCGAGGTGAAGGACTCGTCGAGCACCGCCAGCATGACCTCCTCGTCGTGGTCGAGGGAGCGGCGGTTGAAGTTGGTGGAGCCGATCAGGGTGGCCACGCCGTCCATGGTGATGACCTTGGCGTGCATCATCGTCGGCTGGTAGTGCCAGACCCGCACGCCGCAGTCGAGGAGCCGCTGGTAGTAGCGCTGCCCGGCGAGCTGGCAGACGCGCTTGTCGGTGTGCGGGCCGGGCAGCAGGATCTCGACGTCCACCCCGCGCGCCGCCGCGTGGCAGAGCAGGCCGACGAAGTACGGGTCGGGCGCGAAGTACGCGGTCGCGAGCCGGATGCGCTGCTCCGCGGAGGCGATCACCACGCGGAGCAGGGTGCGCATGTCCTGCCAGCCGACGCTCGCCGAGCCGCGTACGACCTGGACGATCGCGCCTCCGCTCTGCTCGTGCTCGCCGAAGCGGTCGCGTTCGTCGAAGAGCCCGTTGCGCCGGCACTCGGCCCAGTTCTGGGCGAAGGCCGCGGCCAGCCCGTCCACGGCGGGGCCGGTGACCCGGACGTGGGTGTCCCGCCATTCCCCGGGGTGCCGGGCGTCGCCGCACCACTCCTCGGCGATGCCGACGCCGCCGGTGAAGGCCACCTCGGCGTCGACCACCAGGACCTTGCGGTGGCAGCGGTGGTTCTGCTTGAACGGCGAGAGCCGCACCGGCTTGCGGAACCAGGCGACGTCCACGCCGGCCCGGTCCAGCCCGTCGAGCAGTTCCTGCTCGATCAGCCGCCCCCCGAAGCCGTCCAGCAGCAACCGCACCCGCACCCCCTCCGCCGCCTTGGCGGCCAGCGCGTGCGCGAAGTCGCGCGCGATCTGACCGCGCCAGTAGACGAAGGTGGTCATGTCGACGGTGTGCTTCGCCGCGCGGATCGCGTCCAGCATCGCGGGGAAGATCTCGTCCCCGTTCCTCAGTGCCTGCAGGCAGTTGCCCTCGGTCGCGGCGATGCCGATCAGCCGTTCCAGGCGGCGGCGCAGCTCCTGCTTGCGGTCGGCGGCGGAGCGCTCCGGCCGGTCCCCGTCCGCGCGGTCGGTCTCCTCCAGCGAAGCGCCCATGCCGTCGTGCCCCCCGGTTCCGGTGCCGCCGCGGCCCGTCCGGCCGCGGCGTCGCGTGGCGTACTCCAGCCGTATGCCCGGCCGGAGGCCGCTTATCCGGAGTGACTACGGGTTCTCGTGGGGCTCGGGGGACTCCCTCCTGCTCCGCAGCACCTTGGCGCGGCCGGCGAGCGGCACCGTCGCCGCGAGGACACCGGCCGCGAGCGCCGCCGCGCCCCAGGCGGGGGCCGGCTGCCAGGTCAGGCCGAGGACGTGGTCCAGCGACCACTCCCCCGGCCCGGTGAAGCCGAGGCACGCGGCGACCGCGCCGTAGAGGAACGGCACCTCGCAGCCGCCCTTCAGCGCCCAGAAGCCGCCCGGCGCCGTCGAGGCGGCGGCCACCGTCATCGTGCCGACGACGACCGCGCAGCCGCCCGGCGTCAGCAGTCCGGCCGCGACCGACGCCGCTCCGGTCAGCTCGGCCACCCCGGCGACCAGCGCCATCCGCGGCCCGGGGACGACGCCGTACCCCTCGAAGACGGCGCCGGTGCGGGCCAGGCCCGCCCCGCCGAACCAGCCGCGCAGCTTCTGCGTTGCGTGGCCGAAGAGCAGTGCGGCGAGCAGCAGTCGGAGCAGCAGCAGCCCCAGGTTCATCTCTCGGTTCTCCTTCGTGTCACCCGTGTCACCCGCGTCACCCGTGCCCCCGGGTCACTGGCCGTGCGTCGAGGCGCTGCGGTAGTCGGTGTAGGTGTAGGGGTTGTCGAGCACCTTCGTCTCGGGGACGTCGGGGTTCATCCCCTTGCGCCACTCCTCCTCGCCCATGGCGGACCGCAGATGGTCCACGGTCTGCTCAACCTCGCGCCGCACCGCGGCCAGGTCGACGCCGAGCAGGCGGTGCTCGTGCTTGACGACCCGTCCGTTGACGAGCACGGTGTGCACGTCGCCGCGCTGCGCCTGGAAGGCCACCTGGCCGTACGGGTTGAGCAGCGGGAAGGAGACCGGCGAGTGGTCGTTCTTCAGCAGGACGATGTCGGCCTTCTTGCCGGCCTCCAGGCTGCCCAGATCCCGCTCGCGGCCGAGGGCCCTGGCTCCGCCGAGGGTGGCCCACTCCACCACCTGGTCGGCGCGCAGCGCGCAGTGGGTGACGGTCTCGCCCTGGGCGTGCGCCTCCAGGTGCGCGCGGGCACGGTCGGCGCCGAGGGTGGTGCGCATGGCGGAGAACAGGTCGCCGCTCCACCACACGCTGGTGTCCATCGACAGGGAGACGGGGATGTCGTGCGAGCGGATGGCCCAGGTCGTCGGGTAGCCCTGGCCGGCGCTCTGCTCGCTCTCGGTCGACACGGAGACCGAGCCGCCGGTGGCCGCGATGCGGTGGTAGGAGTCGGCGCTGAGCGTCGAGGCGTGGACGTACACCGTCTGCGGGGTCATGAAGCCGTTCTCGTACATCAGGCGGATGCCGTCGTCGTTGGTGGCACCCCACACCCCGGCGTGGGTGGTGACGGCGACGCCCAGTTCGCGGGCCACCTCGAAGGCGGGCTTCTCGGGGAAGGCGGGGTCGCCCGTGACGTCGAAGGCGAGCTGGAAGCCGAGCATGTCGTCGCCGTCGACGCGGCGGCCGACGAAGTCGCGGAACTCCGGCGCGGCGGTCCATTCCGCGGGCGCCTGCTGGATGTTGCCGTAGGCCAGGACGAAGCGGCCGGGCACGGACCGCAGGGCGTCCACGGCGGCGTCGGCGTGGTCCACGGTCTGCAGGCCGTGAGACCAGTCGACGACGGTCGTGACGCCCGCGTCGAGGGCCTCCACGGCGGCGAGCCGGTTGCCGGCGTGCACGTCCTCGGGGCGGAACTTCCTGCCGTGCTCCAGGTAGTACCAGACGAAGTACTGCGTGAGGGTCCAGTCGGCGCCGTAACCGCGCATCGCGGTCTGCCACATGTGCCGGTGTGTGTCGATCATGCCCGGCATGACGACGCCGCCCGTGGCGTCGATCTCCACCGTCCCGTCGGGCACGGCCAGTCGCGGACCGACCGCCGCGATCCGGTCGTCGACGACGAGCACATCGGTGTCCGCGAGGACCTCGCGCTCACGGTTGACGGGCAGCACGGTCCCACCGCGCAGAACAGTGGGCCGCCCCGGGCTGAATGCCTCGACCTTATCCATCATGAACTCCCTTGGCCGCTTGACGGACACGAGTACGCTATTCGGCCATCGGACCGAGCGCTAGCCTCAAGACGCGGTTCGGGAGTCACACGTCCCCGAAGAGGCGCGGCCCCTGTCGCAAAACGAGACACCGCAGTAACGACAGGCCTCTGACCGGCCATGGCCTTGGCGATCACCCTTGACGGCCCCGGCTTTCCGCAACAGAATCACGGGTACGGACGGCTGTCCGTCCTGCGGTCAGATGAAAGGTGACACTGGATGTCAGAGAGCACCGCGCCTGCACGACCGGGCCCGGCGGGCCCGCTGTCCGGGCTGCTGGTGGCCGACTTCTCCCGGATCCTCGCCGGCCCCTACGCCACGATGCTGCTGGCGGACCTCGGCGCGGACGTCGTCAAGGTCGAGGGTCCGCAGGGGGACGACACCCGCAGCTGGACGCCCCCGGTACGCGACGAGGTGTCCACCTACTACCTCGGCATCAACCGCGGGAAGCGTTCGATCTCGCTCGACCTGCGCGGCGAGGCCGACCGGGAGGCGGCGCGCGAACTCGCGCGCCGGGCGGACGTCGTCATCGAGAACTTCCGGCCCGGCGGCCTCGTCAAGTACGGCCTGGACTACGCGTCGGTGCGCACCGGCAACCCGGCCGTCGTCTACGCGTCCATCAGCGGCTTCGGCTCCGGCGCCGGGCGCGACGTGCCCGGCTACGACCTGATGGTGCAGGCCGTCTCCGGGCTGATGAGCCTCACCGGGGAGACGGGCGGCCCTCCGTACCGGGCCGGGATCTCGGTCTTCGACGTCATGGCGGGCAACCACGCCGCCATCGGCATCCTCGCCGCCCTGCGGCACCGCGACGCCTCGGGCGAGGGCCAGCACGTCGAGGTCAACCTGCTGTCGTCGGCGCTGACCGGACTGGTCAACCACAGCTCGGCCTACGTGGCCGGGGGCGAGGTCCCGTACCGGATGGGCAACGCGCACCCGAGCGTCTTCCCGTACGAACCCCTCCCCACGGCCGACAACGACCTGATCGTGGCCGCCGCCAACGACGGGCAGTTCCGCAAGTTGTGCGAGGTCCTCGGCATCCCCGGGGTCCCCGACGACCCGCGGTTCGCGCGCAACGCCGACCGCACCGCGAACCGGGAGGAGCTGCGGCCGCTGCTCGTGGAGCAGCTGGTCAAGCGCGGCGCGAACGAATGGTTCGAGCTGCTGGTCGCGGCGGGCGTGCCGAGCGGGCCGATCAACACCATCGACGGCGGCTTCGCCATGGCCGAGCGGTTCGGGCTCGACCCGGTCGTCACCGTCGGCGAAGGAGAGCGCGCGGTGCCCACGACCCGCCACCCGGTCACCTTCTCGGCCACTCCCGCCGTGTACCGGCTGCCGCCGCCCGAGCTCGACGAGCACGGCGCCGAACTGCGGGCATGGCTCGCCCGGGACCCGGAGGACACCCGTGACTGACCCGTCCGCGCCCGGCGGCTACCCCACCGCGCTGGGCGCCTCGGACCGCACCAGCATCACCCTGCTCGGCCAGGACCTCGCCCAGGACATCATGGGCACGGTCGGCTTCGGCGAACTCGCCTTCTGGCTGGCGACGCAGCGCCGCCCGAGCCGCGGCGAGACCCGGGTCTTCGAGGCCGTTCTCGCTGCCCTGGCCGACCACGGCTTCACACCCACGGCCATCGTCACCCGGCTGACCTATCTGTCCGCGCCGGACTCCGTCCAGGGCGCGCTCGCCGCGGGCCTGCTCGGCGGCGGCTCGCGCTTCCTCGGCGTCACCGAGGACACCGGGACGTTCCTGCACGAGGCGCTGGCCGCGCACGGCGAACCGCCCCGCGACGACACCGGCTGGGACGAGCTGGCGCTCCGTCTGGTCCGCGAGCAGCGGGCGGCCGGCCGGTTCGTCCCGGGCCTCGGCCACCACGTGCACAAGGACGGTGACCCGCGCACGCCCCGGCTGATGGACATCGCCGCCGAGGAGGGCCTGTTCGGCCCGCACCTGTCGCTGTTCGCGGCCATCGGCCGGGTACACCCCCAGGTCCTCGGCAGGACCCTGCCGCTCAACGGCGCGGGCGTCTGCGGGGCCGCACTCGCCGACCTCGGACTGCCGCTCCCGCTGCTGCGCGGATTCGCCCTGCTCGCACGCACCGCCGGGCTCATCGGCCAACTCGCCGAGGAGATGCGCGATCCGGTCGCGAACGACATCTTCCTCTCCGTCGACCTGAACAACCGGCCCGTCCCGCCCCGGCCGGACACCGAATCCGCAGGGAACACCAAGGAGTGACCATGTTCGTCAACGAGGACAACCTCACCGAGCTGGCGGCCCAGCGCTGGGCGACCTCCCACGACCCGCGCCAGGCGCAGCTGATGTCCGCCCTGGTCCGCCATCTCCACGCGTTCGCCCGCGAGGTGGAACTCGGCGAGGACGAATGGATGGCCGCGATCCAGTGGCTGACCGAGGCGGGCCGGATCAGCGACGCCAAGCGCCAGGAACTCATCCTCGCCTCTGACGTGTTCGGGCTCAGCACCCTCGTGGTGCAGCTGAACAACAGGTTCGCGCCCCAGGCCACCCCCGCCACCGTCCTCGGCCCGTTCCACATCGACGGATCGCCCGCCGCCCCGTACGGCTTCGACATGTCCGACGGCATCCCCGGGACACCGCTGTTCGTCACCGGCAAGGTCACCGACCTGGAGGGCAAGCCCGTCCCCGGGGCCGTCCTCGACGTGTGGCAGGCGGACGCCGACGGCGCCTACGAGGCGCAGCTCCCCGAGATCGACGAAGCCCGGCTGCGCGCCAAGTACCAGGCCCGGGAGGACGGCACCTACTGCGTCCGCACCATCGCCCCCCGCGGATACGCGATCCCCATGGACGGACCGGTCGGCGACCTGATCAGCACCACCGACATCAGTCACTTCCGCCCCGCGCACGTCCACTTCCTGATCAACGAGCCCGGGTACGAGAAGCTGATCACCCATCTGTTCCAGGAGGGCAGCGAGTACCTGGACAGCGACGTCGTCTTCGGCACGAAGGAAGCGCTGGTGGTGCGGTTCCACGAGCGGCCGGCGGGACCCGCCCCCGACGGCACGACGCTCGACGTCCCGTATCTGCGGGCCGAGTTCGACTTCGTCCTGCAGTCCGGCTGATCAACCGGTTCACACCGGCCCGCACCGGACCGCACCAACCGCCGGATGCCGGATGCCGGACGCGTCAGCCCGTGGCGGTACCACCGCCGGGGGCCGGCGCGGCGGCCGGCCGGACCTCGCTGTGCGGGCGGCTCTGCCACAGCGCCCAGTCCGCCGAGACGTCCCCGGCCGCGCGCAGCAGCAGCGGGAGGTAGGTGCCGGTGAGCACGTCCACCCCGGTCTCGGCGGCGTGCACGGTGACGTTCATCGCCGCGCGTACCGCCCCGTCGCCGTCGCGCACGGGCACGGCGACCGACCGTACGCCGGGCGCGAGTTCCTCGTCGGCCAGCGCCCAGCCGCGAGCCCGGACCGTGCGCAGTTCCGCGGCGAACTCCTCGGGCGTCGGGCGCGGGAAGGCGGGAAGCCCGGAGCGGCTGGGCTCGGCCAGGACGGCCTCCAGTTCCTCCGGGCCCAGGGCGGCGAGCAGCACCTTGCCCTGGGAGGTCTGCGGGGCGGGGAACCGGGTACCGATGTCCACCCGCAGCGCGATGATCTTCGGTACGGAGACCCGGGCCACGTAGACGATGTCCGAGCCGTCCAGCTGCGCCATCGAGGACGACTCCCCGGTCTGCGTGACCAGCGCCTCCATGTGGGGGCGGGCCACGTCCCACAGGCCGAGCGAGCCCACGTAGGACATGCCCAGCCGCAGCACGCGCGGGGTGAGGGTGAACGCGCCCTGGTCGGTGCGGACGTAGCCGAGTTCCTCGAGCGTCAGCAGCAGACGACGCGCGGTCGGCCGCGCCAGCCCCGTGGCGGCGGCGATCTCGCTGAGCGTCAGCCGGCGGTGCCGGGCGTCGAAGCAGCCCAGCACGTCCAGCCCGCGGGCCAGTGCCTCCACGAAGTCCGGACCGCTTCCGCGCCCTGCCATCCGATGCCTCCCGCGTCCACGTCGGCGATGCCCGCTCCACCGGTGACCGCAGGGCGGACCGCCCGCAGACGGCGTCGCGCCTGCGTCCGTTCCCCTTCGCCGGCCCCGACCGCACGGGCATCCTCTCGGTGGCCATTATACGGACGATCGTCCGCGGCTGTCGGGCCCGAGAGAACCCGGTCGCACCCCAGCCCCACGCGCCACCACCGGCATTCCACGGACGGAGCCGTCCGACCGGTAGTTTCCTGTGCCATTCATCAGAATCGACAATGCGGTGAGGCATCCGGAGCCTCCCCCCACCGCGACCCCATGGACCGGCTCCCACCTGCGGTTCGACCCGTCACAGAGCGCCACTTTACCGATGGATGAATTCTCGTTGACCCGGCCATACGTCGCCGATTGCCCGCCGATGGAAGAACTCGCCCTTCCCTTTGTGACGTGCAACTCCTTTTCCTTTTCGCCGCCTCCTCCGACCTAGCATCGGG
The DNA here is from genome assembly GCF_900188405.1 of Actinacidiphila glaucinigra. GTDB lineage: Bacteria > Actinomycetota > Actinomycetes > Streptomycetales > Streptomycetaceae > Actinacidiphila > Actinacidiphila glaucinigra. The sequence goes on from NZ_FZOF01000005.1 coordinate 297,024, forward strand.
AAATGCAGGACGGACATTCCGGTACATCAGTGAAGAGGTGACACCATGCCGATCCCCGTGTCCCAGGCCCTCGACGAGCAGGGGCGGACCGCCGCCGACAAGGCCGCCGGCCTCCTCAGCCCGGGCCGCTATCTGGTCAGCTCCCTGCTGGCCGGCGCGTTCATCGGGATCGCGGCCGTGCTGCTGCTCACGGTCACCGGACCGCTGGCGGCCGCGGGGTCGCCGTTCACGAAGCTCGTCCAGGGCCTGCTGTTCGCCGTGGGGCTCATCCTGGTGGTCTTCGCCGGCGCCGAACTCGCCACCGGCAACATGATGACGAGCGTCCAGGGCTTCCTCGTCCGCAGCATCAGCGGTGCCAACGCGGCGGCCCTGATCGTCGGTTCGTTCGTGGGCAACCTCATCGGGTCCGTCCTCTTCGCCCTGGTGGTGCACGGCAGCGGGGTCATCGGCGCCGGTGCCGCTCCCGGGCACACCGCGCCGGCCCTCGCGCTGCTCACCACCCTGCTCAAGACGAAGGCCGCGGAGTCCGGCTCGGCGCTGTTCTTCCGCGGTGTGCTCTGCAACTTCCTGGTCTGCCTGGGCGTGTGGATGGCCGCCCGGACCAAGTCGGACGGCGCCAAGATCACAGTGATCTTCTGGGCCCTGCTGGCGTTCGTCGGCTCCGGCTTCGAGCACGTCGTGGCGAACATGACGTACTACTCGCTGGGGATGTTCGAGCACGTGCCGGACGCGACGGCCGCGGGCTTCGCGCGCAACCTGCTGTTCGTGGGCCTCGGCAACCTCGTCGGCGGCGGCCTGCTGGTCGGCGCCGCGTACGCGTTCCTGGGCCGCGGCAGGCCGGGGAGGCCCGCCGGCGGGCCCGCCCCCGTCGAGGCTCCGGAGTCGGTCCCGGTCTGAACGACGCGGGCCGGTCCGGCGGCGGGCCCGGGGGGCCACCGCCGGACCGCGCCGGTCAGTGCGTGTTCCCCCGCGACTTCAGGGGCACGCGCGGCAGCTCCGGGGCGGGCAGCGCGTCACCGCCGTAGCCCTCGACCTCACCGAACCGGGTGCCCGTCATCCAGTCGGAGCGGGCCTGTTCGATGTCCTCCTGCGTACGGCCGATGAAGTTCCACCACATGATGATCCGCTCCTCGAAGGGCGGACCCCCGAGCAGCACCGCCCGGGCGGGGGCGTCGGCGTGGTTGGTCAGGGTCAGGGTGTCGCCGCCGGGGGCCAGGTAGCCGAGATCGGCCGGGCTCAGCCGTGTGCCGGCCATCTCGACGTCGCCGCTGTCGACGAGCAGGCCGTGCTCGTGGGCCGGGTCGACGGCCAGGGTGACGGTCGCACCGGGATCGAGGGCGAGTTCGGCACCGAGCAGCGGGGTGAAGGTCGCCACCGGCGAGGTGGCGCCGGCCAGGGACCCCAGGAACACCCGCGCCACGCCCCCGCCGAGCGCCACGGGCTCCGGTACGTAGTGCTGGAAGGCGGGGGCGGTGTCGCGGTCCCGCTCGGGGAGCACGACCCACAGCTGGACCCCGTGCAGGACCGTGGTGCGCTCGGTGGAGACCTCGGAGTGGCTGATGCCGTGCCCGCCGGTCATGAGGTTGAGCTCGCCGGGCCGCACGTAGGCGTGCGTCCCGAGGCTGTCGCGGTGCTCGATCTCGCCGCTGAAGAGCCAGCTCACGGTCTGGAGCCCGGTGTGGGGGTGGGGCGCGACGTCCATGCCCCCGGTGTCGGAGACGTCGTCCGGACCGTAGTGGTCGGCGAAGCACCAGGCGCCGATCAGCGAGCGGTTCCGCTGCGGCAGGGTGCGCCGCACCGTCATCGCACGGGGACCGCCGAGCGGGACGTCGCGGGCGGACAGGATCTCCACGGCGGTCTCTGCCTGGGACTCGCTCATGTCGCGCTTCTCACACAACGACTGCTTCGAATTTCAACAATCATGGTGGTGATGATACGGCGATGCCCGCCACGGACGACGGCGCATCCCACGGCGGCCGGAGACGGCCCTGCGAAGGAGTGCTGGTGAGCGACACCACGGCGGTTCGGCCGAGCAGGCGGATCTTCATCGACAAGCAGAGTCCGCGGGCCTACAAGGCGATGGTGGCCGCCGCCGAGACCGTACGTGCCGTGGCCGCCGAGGCCGGGCTCGAACGGGACCTGGTGGAGCTGGTGAACATACGCGTGTCGCAGCTCAACGGCTGCGCCTTCTGTCTCGACCGGCACACCAGGGCCGCCCTCAACGCGGGCGAGACGCCGCAGCGGCTGACCGTGCTGCCGGCCTGGCGCGACACCGAACTGTTCAGCGCGCGCGAGCGTGCCGCGCTCGCGGTGGCCGAGGTGACCACGGACCCCACCGACGCCACCGCCCAGGAGCAGGCCTACCAGGCCGCGCGCGAGGTGTTCGGCGACGACGAGCTCTCCGCCCTCATCTGGGTGGCGATCACCATCAACTCCTTCAACCGGGTCTCCATCCTGAGCAAGCACCCGGTCCGCCCCGGCCCGAAGCAGTGAGGCACGGCCGTACGCCAAGGGGCGCGACCCGCCGTCGGTCGGCGGGGCCGCGCCCTTGCCGGTCCTGCGGGGTCAGCCGATCGGGTCCCGCTGGACACCCGGGCCGCTCTGCACCCGCTCGATGTACTCCGGGGCGAGGCGGCTGACCTCGTCGAGCGCGGCGAGGTCGTCCTCGGTGAGCGTGAGCTCGGCCGCGGCGAGGTTGTTCCGCAGCTGGTCCATGCGGGTCGCACCGACCAGCACGCTGCTGACCCCGGGCTGCCGCATCACCCAGGCGAGGGCCACCTGGGCGACCGTCGCGGCGTGCCGCGCGGCGATCTCGTCGAGGCGTTCGACGACGTCGTAGCCGCGCGCCTCGTCGACCGTGGCGATCGGCGACCCGGCCCGGGACGAGGCGGTGGCCCGCGACCTCGCCGAGTCGCAGTGGTACGGCACCCTCCGGCGGCCGCAGGCCTGAGCCGTCCCGTACGGCGGAACGCACCCCCGCCAAGATTTGACTCGGTCAATTCTCGCCTTTACGTTCGAGGTGCGGGGCGACGAGAGCCGCGCCCCTCCCCCACCCTCCCCGGAGCGAACTCGCGTGAAGTGCTACGACTGCGTCCAGGAAGCGCGCCACGACAGCGAAGGCATCGGCGTCTGCACCCGCTGCGGCCTGTTCACCTGCGCGGACCACTCCCGCGTCGTCCGCCTCCCCGTCCACCAGCCCAAGGGCCTCGGGCGGGCCACCAGCCGCCTGCCCGCACGCCGGGTCGTCTGCGCCACGTGCCACACGGCCGAGACCACCGACTGAGCACGGGCACCTCGGCGCGGCGCGTCGACTAGAATTGACCTTGTCAAATCTCGCGCGTACCGCCGGGCGGCGGGCGACGCGACCGCCTGCGGGCCGACACCCGCACGGCGCCCCGGAAGGAGCGTGACGCCGGCCATGGAGCAGTCAGCGGGCGACCTGCTCAAGAGCAAGGGGCTGCGCAGCACGGCACAGCGCCGCGCCATCCTCACCGCCCTCCGCGGCCATCCCCACTCCACCGCCTCGGAACTCGAGGCGCGGATCGGCGTCGGCTCCCCGGGCACGGGAGGACTGTCCAAACAGGGCCTCTACAACGTGCTCGACGACCTCACCAGGGCACGGCTGATCCGTTGCATCGAGCCCGCCGGATCCGCCGCGCGCTACGAACTGCGCGTCGGCGACAACCACCACCACCTTGTGTGCCGCAGGTGCGGGCACATCGAGGACGTCGACTGCACGGTCGGCACGCCCCCCTGCCTGGACCCCGTGGAGGACAAGGGCTTTGTCGTCGACGAGGCCGAGATCACCTGGTGGGGCCTGTGCCCCGCGTGCCGTAAGGCGACCGCCGGCGCGTGAGCGACCGCCCGGCACGGCACCGGGCTCCCGGGGCTGACGCCCCCTCATGTCCCGTGCGCATCCCGCGCCTCGGCGACATCGCCCGAGGACGGCCGGAGCACGGCAGCGCGCAACAGAAGTTTCCTCAGCCGCGCGGGGGTGGTGAAGAGGTGGCCGCGCATGCCGGCCGCCCGCGCCGCGCGGATGTTCTCCGGGCGGTCGTCCACGAAGAGGATGCGGGCGGGTTCCTCCCGCAGCGCGTCCCGGCACCAGCGGTAGGCGGCGGGGTCGGGTTTGACGAGGCCGGTGCGGCAGGAGAGGGCGCGCACCTGGAAGTGCCGCAGCCAGGCGTGGCGGGCCTCGTAGTGGGCGGCCAGTTCTTCGGGGATGTTGGAGAGCAGCCCGATGCGGCACCCCTGGGAGGCGAGTTCCTCGACGAGGGCGACCATCGGGGGGTCGACGGCGCTCCAGCTGTCGACGTCGGCGGCGATGAGCGCCTGCGTGCGCCGGCCGTCGAAGCGGGTCCCGAGCGCGGCCGCCACGCCGCCCCAGTAGGCGGGACCGGTCAGCTCACCGCGGTCGTAGGGAGGGCGGAGCCCCCAGTAGGCGTCCCAGAAGCGGGCGGCGGGCACCCCCGCCGCGAGGGCCGGCCGCGCCAGCCTTTCCCTGCCCTCCGCGGACTGCGGGCACGCGATGACGCCGAACAGGTCGAAGAGTACGGTGCCGGGCACGGGGTCACACCTGCCGCACCGTGACGCCCGCCGCGGACAGCGCGCCGACCGCGTCCTGCGGCGCGGACCCGTCCGTGACCACCGCGTGCAGCGCGGTGGCGGGGGCGACGAAGGCGAGGGCGGTACGGGAGAGCTTGGCGCCCTCGGTCACGGCGATGACGCGCCGGGCGGAGGCGATCGCGGCCCGCTTCACGGCGGCGTCGTCCAGGTCGTAGGCCGTGAGGCCGTTGGCGGCGTTGAGCCCGCAGCAGCCGATCACGGCGGTGTCGAAGCGCAACGCGGCCAGTGAGGCCTCCGTCAGCGGCCCGGTGAGCGCCAGTTCGCCGGGCCGCGGCCGCCCGCCGGGGACGAGCAGGGTCAGGTGCGGGGCACCGGTCAGGGCGTTCACGGAGTGCAGGGACAGCGGCATCACCGTCAGCCGGCGCTGTGCGAGCGCCCTGGCCACTTCCAGGCAGGTGGTACCGCTGTCCAGTACGACGGCCTCGCCGTCGGCGATCAAGCCGGCGACCTCCTCGGCGATGCGCACCTTGGTCTCCTGCCCCTCCTGGGACCTGAGCCCGAAGGGCGGTTCCTCGCCGCGCAGCAGCAGACTCCGCGCGCCGCCCCGGTAGCGCTCCAGCACGCCCTGGGCGGCCAGCGCCTCCAGGTCGCGGCGGACGGTCATCTCCGAGGCGCCCGTGAGGGCGGCCAGTTCGGCGACGCCGAGGCGTCCCGCCTCCTGTACGGCCTCGGTGATCTGCCTGAGTCGGTCGGTGCCAGCCATGACAGCATTGAACATCTTCGACGTTCGAAAGGCAAGGTTTCGAAACCGATCCCTGTTCGCTATGTTCGATGCGTGAACGGAACACCTCGGGCCGCCCGGATGGCCACCTTCGCCTACTTCGTGCTGAACGGTTTCCTGCTGGCGATGTGGATCGTGCACATCCCGGAGATCGAGCACCGCACCGGGATCGGCCACGCCACCCTCGGCTGGCTCCTGCTGCTGCTCGGCGCGGGGGCCTTCGCGGGCATGCAGATCGTCGGCCCCCTCACCGACCGTCTCGGTGCCCGAACGGTCGTGCCGGTCAGTGCGGCGCTGTGCAGCGCCACCGTCGTCCTGCCGGGTCTGGCCGGCGACGCGTGGACCCTGGGGGCGGGCCTCCTGCTGCTGGGCATCGGCAACGGCTGTCTGGACGTGAGCATGAACGCCCACGCCGTCCAGGTCGAGCACGCCTACGGACGCCCCGTCATGTCGGCCTTCCACGCCACCTTCTCCGTCGGCGGCGTCCTGGCCGCGCTGGTGGGCGCGCGCACCCTCAGCCAGGGCTGGAGCCCGGCGTGGACGCTCGGGGCCGTGGCGGCGCTGGGGGTCGTCGCGGCGGTCGCGGCGGCACCCGCCCTGCTGCGGCCCGCGGCCCGCGCCCCGGAGGCGGCGGACGCCGGCCCGGCGGTCCGCAGGAAGACGCCGCGGCGCATCTGGGCGCTCGCCGTACTCGCGCTGATGATCATGATGTGCGAGGGAGTGGCCAACGACTGGAGCACACTCCACCTGAGCACCGTGCTGGACGCGCCGGCCGCCACCGCCGCGCTCGCCTACGGGGCCTTCGCCACCGCCATGACGGTCGGCCGGTTCCTCGTGGACCGGTTGGCGGCGCGGGTCGGTTCCCTGGCCGTCCTGCGGGGCGGCGCCTCGGTGGCCGCCGCCGGACTGCTGACGGCGGCCCTGTCGCCCTGGGTGCCGCTGGCGGTGGCCGGCTGGGCCGTGTTCGGCGCCGGACTGTCCGGCTGCGTACCGCAGTTGTTCAGCGCCGCGGGCCACGCCGATCCCGCCGCCGCGGGCGCCAACGTCTCCCGGGTCGCCGGGCTCGGCTACCTCGGCATGCTCGCGGGCCCGGCGGTCATCGGACCGCTGACCCACCTGATGCCGCTCAACCTCACCTTCCTGCTGCCCGTGGCATGCTGTGCCGTCGCGGCCGCGACGGCCGGCATCCTGCGCCCGCCCGCGCGCACCGCCCCGGCGGCACACCAGGAGGTTCCGACGGCATGACCGGCACCGACCACACGGACACGAGCCCCGCCGCGATCGAGGCCTTCACCGTGAACTGCGACGGCGAGACCCTCGGTTGCACGGCGGCGCGTCCGGTCACGGCGGACCGGGGCCCGGCCGCCCCTCTGACGGCCGTCGTCCTGCACGGTGCGGGAACCAGCGACCGGCAGCGGCTCACCGGACTGCTCACCGACGTCGCCGAGCGGGGTCACCACGCCCTCTCCCTCGACTTCTCGGGGCACGGGGACAGCACCGGCCGGCTCGCCGAATCCAGCCTGAGACGGCGGTTCCTGCAAGCCAGGGCGGTCATCGACGGGCACGTCCCGGCCCGGCACCGGCTGGCCGTGATCGGCTTCAGCATGAGCGGGCAGACCGTCGCCGACCTCGCGCGGCACTACGGTGCCCGCGTGGCCTCCGTCGGCCTGTGCGCCCCCGCCGTGTACGCCGCCGAGGCCTGGAGCGTGCCCTTCGGGGCGGGCTTCACCGAGATCATCCGGACACCGGAGAGCTGGCGCACCTCGCCCGCCCTCGAGACCTTCCGGTCCCTGTCCTGCCGGGCGGTGCTCGCGACACCGGCCGCGGACGCGGTGATCCCGCCGGCCGTCACCGAGGCCGTCGCGACCGCGCTCGGGGGCTCCCGCGCCCGCTTCACCCGGCTCACCTACCCGGACGCGGAGCACCGGCTCGCCCTGTGGTTCACCGGCAACCCGCGGCCGCGCGGCCGCTTCGTCGACGCCGTCCTGCACGACGGGGTGTGAACGTCCCGGCCGGTCAGCTCCGTTCGTACGGCCGCAGCGCGGCGACCGAGCGGCGTACGGCCTCGGCGTGCCCGAACAGCCCGGGCAGGCCGCCGGTGTGCAGGAAGACGGTGCGCTCCCCGCGGCGGATGCCGCCGTCGCGTACGGCGGCGACCAGACCGGCCATCGCGCGGCCGGTGTAGGTGGGGTCAAGGGCGATGCCCTCGGTGGCCGCCGCCGTCCGCATCGCCTCCAGGACCGGTTCGTGGAGCGTCGCGTAGCCGGCGCCGACCTGGTCGGTGCGGATGCGCAGTGCCTCCGGGGCGACGGCGCGGCGGGCGACCGCCCCGGCCAGGTCCGCGACGATCGCGGCCGGCTCGGTCACGGCGCCGCAGTGGACGCCGAGCACCCGCTCCTCACCCAGCGCGGCGACGAGACCGGCCATGGTGCCGCCGGAGCCGAGGGCCACCACCACATGGGCGGCGTCGGGCAGTTGGGTGCGGAGCTCCTCGCCGCCCTCGACGTAGCCGCGGGCGCCGGTGGCGCTGGAACCGCCGAAGGGGATGAGGTGGGGCCGCGCGCCCTCGCGGCGCAGTTGTACGCAGACGTCCTCGGCGGCGCCCGCGAGCTCGGCCGGCTCCGCGTCACCAGCCCAGACGACCCGGGCGCCGAAGAGCCCGTCGAGGACGAGGTTGCCGGTACCCGACCCGGCCTCGGGTTCCTTGCCGGGGAAGACCAGGACGGTGCCGAGTCCGAGGCGCGCCCCGGCCGCGGCGGTGAGCCGGGCGTGGTTGCTCTGCGCCGCGCCCACCGTCACCAGGGTGTCCGCTCCGGCTTCGAGTGCCTCGCCGACCGTCCACTCCAGCTTGCGGACCTTGTTGCCGCCGCCACCGAGTCCCATGAGGTCGTCACGCTTGATCCACAGGTCGTCCGCGTCCAGGCCGAGGGCGGCGGCCAGCCGGGGCATGGGTTCGACGGGGGTGGGCCAGGCGGACAGCGTGATCTTGCCGGGCATCGGCTGCGCTCCAGGTTCTGACGGCGACGTGACCGGCGCTCCGGGACGCCGGTGGACTCCATTGTGGGCTTCCAGGCGGCCCCGACGGTCCGGTAGGGCGGGAGGGGGCGCGGTGGCTGCCGTCACGGGGCGGAGGGACACTCGAAGTGTCCCTCTGAGGAGGTGGGATCGCCGTGAGTGAGTTCGAGCGCTCCATGAACATGACGGCCTCCGCGGACCGCGTCTTCGACCGGGCGGAGGACCTCGGCCGCATCGAGTCCTGGCTCCCCGACGAGCTGCACGTCCGCGCCGCCGAACCGCCCGCCGTCACCGTGCACGACGACGACACGGGACGGGACGCGGCCGCGCTCTTCCGGGCCGACCGCGCGCACAGACGGCTGGAGTGGGGCACCCGCGAGGACGACCGCTACGCGGGCTGGCTGCAGGTCGACCGGACCGGCGAGCGGACCAGTGAGGTGACCATCCACCTGTCGTTCACCGACGAGAGCATCGTGCCGCCCGAGGGCGCCGTGGACCGGGCACTGGACGACAGCCTGCAGCGCCTGTCGGGCATCGTCACCGCGTGAGTCCGGCGGGGCGGCCGTGCGCCGGGGCCAACTGTCGGCGCGGACCGCTCCGCCGGTGCGAGAGGCCGGCTCCGGGCCGGCGCACGTCCCTGCGGACCCGGAAGCCCTCCCTCCGCTTCTCCCCAACCTAGGTCTCAGTTTGGACTGAGTCAAATGTCGGCTGCCGCCCGGAGCGGCCTCGCGCCGCCGCCCCCGGACTTCCTGGGACTCGGGGTACCAGGCAGCGTCGCCTCCGGCGCAGCACACTGAGGAGATGGCGGCGACGGAATTCGGCAGCGCGGTGCGGCGGTGGCGTGAACGGGTGACCCCCGAGGCGGCCGGTCTTCCGGTCGGCGGGCACCGGCGCGCCCCGGGACTGCGCCGGGAGGAACTGGCCCAGCTCGCGGGGATCTCCGTCGACTACGTCACCCGGCTCGAACAGGGCCGGGCCTCCCATCCGTCGGCCCAGGTCGTGGAGGCCCTGGCCAGGGCACTGCGGCTGTCCCCTGACGAGCGCGGGCACTTGTTCCAGCTGGCGGGTCTGGCGCCCCCGGGGCCGGACACCGTCCCCGCGTACATCACCCCCAGCGTCCAGCGGCTGCTCGACCGGCTGACCGGGACCCCGGTCGCCGTCTACGACGCCTCCTGGACGCTCCTGGTGGCCAATCCCCCGTACGCGGCGCTGATGGGCGACCCCTCCGGATGGCGCGGCAACGAGCGCAACGGGGTGTGGAACCACTTCGTCGGCCGGGCCGGGCGGATCCGGCGCACCCGGGAGTACCTGGCGGGCTTCGAGTCGGCGCTCGTGGCCGACCTCCGCGCCGCCGCCGACCGCTACCCGTCCGACCAGCAGGTGCGCCGGCTCGTCGCCGACCTGCGCGCGCACAGCGACCGCTTCGCCGAACTGTGGGACGCCGGCGCGGTCGGCCGGCACGAGGCGTCCCGCAAGATCGTCGACCACCCGCGCGTGGGCCCGCTGACCCTCGACTGCGATGTGCTGACCGTGACCGGCAGCGACCTGCGCATCATGGTCTACACCGCGGAACCGGGCAGCGAGGACGCCGACCGCCTCGCCCTGCTCACCGTCCTCGGCACCCAGGCGCTCACCGGCTGACGGCCGCCAACTGCTCGAACGCGGTCGGGAAGGGCCTGCGGGGCAGGAAGTCACGGATGCGCCGGGCGCATTCCGCCGCGGAGGCCTCGGTCGTGTCGCACTCGAGGTCGTAGCGGCCGTGGGCGTGGACGAGGCCGAACTGGCGGGCCGCCAGGCCCTCGGGACGGTCCCCGCGCTCCCGCTCGCGCCGCCGGAGTTCCGCGAGCGAGCAGTGCACCCCGACCAGGACGACGTTCCTCGGGGGGAACAGCGCGAGGCAGTCCCGCAGTCGCCACGGCTCGCTGAGCACATGGTCGACCACGACGTTGTTGCCTCCGGCGGCCATGCCGGCGACCGCCCGGTGGAAGCCGCGCCAGGTGCGCCGCAGCACACCCGGCAGTTCCTCCGGGGTCACCTCGCGACGGGACCGCATGGCGTGGAAGGCGTCCACGGGCATGTGGAAGTAGGTCCCGTCCAGGGTGAGCAGCAGTTCCCCGGCGATGCTCGACTTCCCCGAGCTGTACGTCCCGTTGAGGAAGACGATGAGGCCGCCGGACCCGGCGTCGGTGACTGTGCCGGTTTCGGGCAACCTGCCTCCTCCGCCGCCGGACCGCCGCGGCCGTGGTGGGCGGACAGCCTACGGCGTGTGTGTGCCGGGCGCGTTGGGGCTCACCGACGGCTGGGGGGTGGAGGGCGGACTTACGATCCGGTCCTCCACCGCGGACAGGACGAGCATCAGCCCGAGCAGGAGCAACGGCAGCCCGAGCACCAACGCGGCGATCATCGCGGATCCTCCGTGTACGGCAGGGGCGTTCGCCCGCAGCGGGCGACGGTGTCGGACGGATGGCGGCGGACGTGGACACGGCGGGACACGGGGGACATGGGCACCTCCACTTCGGCGTCGAAGGCCCGCCTTCCCCGCTTCGGGCGTTGTATGGGGGCGCCCGGGAACCCGCGCTCTCGCGTTCCGGTCCCGGGCGCGGCGCCCGTCGGGTCAGTAGCGGAAGGCGTCGGGGCCGTCGAGCCGCCCGAAGCGCCGCGGATGCGGGATCTGCTCAGGACGCTGGGCCCACCGGGCACGGCGGCGCCGGGCACCCCCGTGCTCACCCCAGTAGAGGACCGCGACGACACCGGCCGCCGCGCACAGCAACGCACCGACGACGACGCTGTAGAACGTACCCGCCGAGATCGCCCCGACCACGGCGCCCAGCACGACTCCCAGCATTCCCGCACCGAAAACGAGCCTGCGAATCTTCAAATCCATGAAGAATCACTCCCTTTCGGAAGAACGCATTCCCCGGTGAACGTCCGTCAATCCACGGATCGCCTTAACGAGTGACGTGCGGGGCCGGTTTGTGACGTCCCATCACGCCCTCCCCGCCGAATTCCGCCGCTGACGGGGAGCCGCGGTGTCAGGCGAGGGCGGACGCGGCGGTACGGTAGAGGACTTCCTCGGCCCGGTCCCACGACCAGCCGTTCTCCACCACGAGCGTGCGCCAGCCGGTCGGGCCGAACCAGAACCAGAGCAGGTCCGCGGTCTCCTCGGGCGAGTACCGGAGGGCGGGTGCGCCGACTTCCAGGAAATGCCGGGCTACCGCGTGCAACGCCTTCCGGTAGTCGGCCGTCGCCCTTTCCCACAGCGCCTCGCCGTTCTCGTGCACGGGCAGCGCCTTGCGAATCGCCTCGTGCGCCTTGAACTGGCTCTCGTTGCCGGCCCGGGTACCGCGGGCGAGCGCCTGGAGGACACCGTCGGGCGTCCGCACGTCCAGGATGCGCGCGACGGCCTGCTCGTATCCGGATCCGACGACGGCCTTGTCGACGATCCGGTCGAGGATGTCCGACTTGCTGCCGACGCTGGCGAAGACGGTCTTCGACGCGACCCCGGCCGCCTCCGCGATGTCCGCGACGGTCACCCGCCCGTAGCCGCGTTCGGCGAAGAGCAGCTCCGCCTGCTCGAGGATCAGCGCGCGCGTCCGCGCCGCGGCCTGTTCTCGGAGCGGGGAGACGTAAGCGCGCTTGGTGGACATGGCGGCATCCTATGCGATATCCGTGCCGCTTTGACCTATCCAATCGGTCCTCTATAACCTCAATATCGGATGCGCGGCGCGCGCATCCGGTGAGACCGGCCCGCGGGGCGGGCGGGCGAAAGGTGGGAACGATGGCGATGGACGCCAAGGACCTGGCCGAGGGGCTGTTCCGGATCCTGGAGACGGGCGACGCGGCACTGGCCCGCGAGGTCGTGGGCCCCGACAGCCACAACCGTGAGGCGGCCGTCTCGCCCGCGGCCTGTTCGATACCCGGACCGGCGGGGACGCTCGCCTCGGGCGCGTGGCTCCGCTCGGCCTTCAGCGACCTGCGCTTCCCGGTGCTGGGCATCGCGCGCAACGACGACCAGGTCTGGATCCGGCTCCGCATGCAGGGACGGCACACCGGCGCGTTCGTGCGCTTCCGTGACGGCGTGCTCGACCAGGCGATCCCTCCCACCGGGCGCGAGGTCGACTTCGAGCAGGTGCACCTGCTCGACCTCCGCGACGGCAAGGTCGTCCGCCACGAGGCGCTGCGCGACGACGTGACGATGCTGGGCCAGCTCGGCGTCTTCCCCCCGTCGCCGGCCGTCGCCCTGAGCATGGTCGCCTGGAAGGTCTCGGGACGCGCCAAGCGGGCCGCCGACGAGGTCACGAAGCTGGCCGCCGAGGCGGCCGGGCAAGCGCGCGGCTGACCCCGCCGCGCCTCAGCGGGCGCCCGAGGCGCCCCTCGCCAGCAGGAGCAGCGCGTCGACCAGGCTCTCGGCGGAGCTGCCGGTGGCCAGGCGACGCATCTGCATGCCGAACACCAGGGCCACGACCGTCGAGGCGGCCTCCTCGGCGTCCGGCACGCCGAGGGCGGTCAGGACGGACGCGGCGAGTCGGTCGTAGGCGGCGAAGCACTCGGCCGCGGCCTCCCGCAGGGCGGGGTCGCGGCCTGCCTGGACGTACAGCTCGAAGGGCGCGAGGTGCGTGCTGTCGAAACCGGCCCCCTCGGCGACCTGCCCGACCAGCGCGGCGGCGCCCTTGAGGTCGATGCCCTCCTGCCGGCCCCGGGCGGCCAGTTCGGTGAAGCGGCCGGTCTCCTCCTCCACGAAGTGCAGCAGGCTCTCCCGCAACAGGTCGTGCTGCGTGGCGAAGTGGTAGGTCACCGAGCCGAGGGACACCCCGGCCTCCTGGGCGATGCGCCGGTTGGTGACCGCGGCGACACCGTCCTGACCGATGATCCGCAGGACGGCGCTGATGATGTTCTGGCGGGTGCCGGCGGGGTTGGGCATGTCCGTCATTCTGTCACCGCGGCGGGGGCGCGCTGCTCGTACCAGCGCTGATCGCTCTCCAACTGCGCGGCGAGCGAGATCAGCAGGGGCTCGCTGTGGGCCGGACCGAGGAACTGCGCGCCCACCGGCAGGCCGTCGCCGAAGCCCGCCGGGACGCTGACGCCCGGCCAGCCGAGCACGTTCCAGGGCCAGGCGTACGGGCAGGCCGCGATCACCGCCTGGTCGGTCCGCCGCCCGGACAGCTCCGTCATGGCCCCGACGGCCGGGGGCGGGGTGGCGGTGGCGGGGGTGAGCAGCACGTCGAAGCGGGAGAAGAGCTCCCCTATCCGGCGGTGCTGGCCGCCCTCCGCGCGGCGGGCCCGGCGCAGGGCTGCCCCGGCGAGCAGTCGCCCGTTCCGGGAGGCGGTCAGGGTGCGGGGGTCGAGAAGCGTACGGTCCGGGACGCGCTCGCTCCACTGGCTGATGCCCGCGAACGCGCGGGGCAGGAAGCTCAGCCCGATCAGGCCGTAACGCGGCTCGGCCTCCTCCACCTCGTGGCCCAGCCGGGCGAGGGCGTCGGCCAGGTCGCCCACCGCGCGGCGCACGGCGGGATGGAGCGGTGCACGGGCGGCGACGAACGGGGGCCGCCAGGACACCGCGATCCGCAGCCGGCCCGGTTCGCGGCCGGCCGCCTCCACGGCGGCGATGCCCGGGGGCCGGTGGATGTCGCCCGGGTGCTGCCCGGCGGCGGCGTCCAGCAGCAGCGCGGCGTCGCCCACGGTGCGGGCGAGCGGGCCGTTGACGGTCAGGCCGTGGAAGGACTCGGCGTCCGGCCAGGTGGAGACCCGGCCGCGCTGCGGCTTGATGCCGACCAGGCGCGTCCACGCCGCGGGGATGCGGACCGAGCCCGCCCCGTCCGAGCCGAGCGCCGCGGCGACCACTCCCGCGGCCACCGCGGCCGCGGCACCGCCGGAGGAGCCGCCGGGCGTGTGCCCGAGGTTCCACGGGTTGCGGGTGGCACCAAAGGCGGGGCCCTCGGTGAACGGCCACTGCCCCAGCTCGCAGGTGTTGGTCTTGCCGACGACGATCGCGCCGGCCGCGCGCAGGCGCCGTACCGCCTCCCCGTCCCGCGCCTTGGCCGGGAACGCCCCCGCGCAGCCGAACGCGGTGGGTTCGCCCGCCAGGTCCGTGTCGTCCTTGATGGCGACGGGGACGCCGAGCAGCGGCAGCCGCTCGCCGCGCTCCAGCCGCCGGTCGGCCTCCTCGGCCTCCGCCAGGGCCGCCTCGGCGCGAACGCGGCGGAAGGCGTTGACGGTCGCCTGGGTGGCGTCGACGCGCTCGAGCGACCTGCGCACCAGTTCCGCGGCGGTGACATCGCCTTCGCGCAGCGCACGCGCCTGCGCCGCAAGCCCCTCGGTCCGGGCAGTGGACACGGCCGCCCCCTCTCCCTATTGTTCGTTCGAACGAACAAGACGGGAGGTTAGACGGATGCGGATCGCCGGTGCAACTGTTCTGCTCACGGGTGCCACGGGTGGGCTCGGCCAGGACATGGCACGCGAACTCGCCGCCAAGGGCGCGCGGTTGACCCTCAGCGGACGCCGTCCCGACGTCCTCGAACCTCTGGCGAAGAGCCTGGACGCGAGGGCCGTACCCGCCGACCTCGCGGTCCGGTCCGATGTGGAGCGGCTGGCCGCCGAGTGCGCCGGCATCGACGTCCTCGTGGCGAACGCCGCCCTGCCGAGCAGCGGCGAACTGCTGGACTACACCCCCGACGAACTCGACCGGGCCCTGATGGTCAACCTGCGCGCACCGGTGCTGCTGGCCCGGCTGCTGGCACCGGCCATGGTCGGGGCCGGGCGGGGCCACATCGTCCTCATCGGCTCGCTGTCGGGCAAGGCGGCCTCACGGTCCACCTCCCTCTACAACGCGACCAAGTTCGGACTGCGCGGCTTCGCCCACGGCTTCCGCGAGGACCTGCACGGCACCGGTGTCGGGGTGTCGCTGGTCCAGCCGGGCTTCGTCAGGGACGCGGGCATGTTCGCCGACACAGGCGCCAAGGCGCCGGCCGGCGCCCGTACGGTGACGCCGCGGCAGGTCACGGCGGGAGTCGTACGGGCCGTGGAGCGCAACCTCGGCGAGGTGAACGTGGCCCCGCCCGAACTGCGGCTGCTCACCGCCGTCGCCGGGCAGTTCCCGGTGTTCGCGGCCCGCGTCCAGCGGCTCAGCGGATCGGCGGACCGCGCGACGCGGGACATCGTGACGGCCCAGCGGCACCGCCGCTGAGCGGCCGGACCGTTCACATCTCCGGGTACCGGCGGCGCCGCCAGGTCCACGCGATCGCGGCGGCGGCCACCGCCCAGCCGACGAGCACCAGATAGGGGAAGGCGTACTGGTTGCCCTCGAAGTAGATCGCGTTGTGCTGCGCGTTCACCGACGCCCCGGGCGGCAGCCAGCGGCCCACGGCCCCCAGCGGCTGGGGAAGGAGCAGCCAGGAGACCGCCCCGCCCGAGGACGGATTGCCCAGCAGCACCATGAGCAGCCACGTCGGCAGGATGGCCCACTTCCCGAACAGCATGTAGAACGCGGTGAACACCAGCCCCGAGGTCACCATCGTCAGGGTGAGGATCCCCCAGGACTCCGGGAAGGGCAGCCGCAGCACGTGCAGGCCCCAGTCGACGACCGCGACGATGGAGAGGCTGCCGAGCACGGAGTACACCACGATCGTCAGGAAGCGCTCCAGCGGTCTCAGCTCCGACGCGTGCACGGTCAGCTGCACCGCGCCGAGGAATCCCACGATGACCGCGGCGAGCGTGATGTAGAAGATCGCGAGCCCCTGGGGATCACCGGGCTGCAGCGGTTTGAGGTTGCCCAGGCTGAGCCGCACCCCGGCCTGCGCGGCCGCCGTCGGGGCGGCCGCCGCAAGGACGCGGGCCACCGATGCCCCCGCGGCCGGCACCAGGTCGAACGCGACGGTGCCGCCCCCGGCCTTCGTCTGCGCCACGGCGAACACATGCTGCCGGTCGACGGCGTCGACGGCGGCCGCGCGCGTGGCGAAGCGCCGCTGCACCAGCTGGGTGCTCAGGTCCGAGTCCATCCCCGCCACGAACCTCTGCAGCTGCGGTGAGTCGTCCACGACGCCGATCGGGATGTGATGCGGCGTCGGATGCGCCATGGCGAAGCTGTACGAGCCGGCGAACAGCCCCGCTCCCACCGCCAGCAGCAGGACGATGACCACGGCCGGCCGGAAACGTGACAGCCCGGAGGGGTGAGTCATCGGCATACCCTCATCGCGCCCTCCGAAAGGCCGGGCCCCGTCCCGGCGGTGTCGCGGCAGGGCCGGGGCTGTGGGGCGAACCCGCGGCCCAAATTACTGCCGGTGATCGCCCCCCGCTACCTGACGGGGCGTGGCCCCGGCGCACCGGCGTGGCGGGCGCGGTGGCCGTCGGCTCACGCGCGGCCGGCCTCCAGGGCCCGGACGGCCCAGTCCAGGGCGGGCCCGCGGCTCGCCGGCACGGGCCAGCCGTTGATCACCGCGAGCAGCCGGGTGTACCGCTCCCGGCGCGGGTCGGACGCGGTCCGCAGACGGGTCAGCAGCCGCCGCCGTAGTTCGGTGCCGTCCTCGACGCCGAGGAGACCGGCGTACTCGGCGGCGACCGCCGCGACGACCGGACGTGCCCGGTCGGAGGCGGGGTCGACGCCGGCGGCAACGGCGATGCCGGCCCGTTCTCCGGCCGAGGCGACGACGTCGCGGCGCGGCGGCGAGGTCCCGGCCCTCGCGCGGTCGGCAACGTGCTCCTCGACCGCCCTGCGCATCACGGCCCGGAATCCGGGGTCACGGGAGAGTTCGGCCAGCTCCACCCAGGCCTGGAGCTGGTCCGGGTGGGGGTCGTCGGGCAGCGCCGGGGTGAGGGTGCGGCGCGGGCCCGCGAGGGCGGGATCCTCCGCGTGGGCGCCCGGCGCGCCGAGCACGGCGTCGAGGAAGTCGTCGATGAGCCGGCCGCGCTCCCGCGCGGACAGCCCGGCCAGTTCGTGCATGAGTTCCGTCTCCTCCGGGGTGGATCCGCGCCGGGCCACGGCCGTCAGCACCGCGCGCCGCACCCGCAGCGTGCGGATCTGCGCCTCCAGGGCCGCGGCGTGGGCCGCCGCGGCCTCGGGCAGCGACAGCTCCCGGTCCACGACCCGCCGGATCGTCGCCAGGTCGAGTCCCAGGTCGCGCAGGGTCCGCACGAGCTCCAGCCGGGCCAGGGCCGGGCCGTCGTAACGGCGGTAGCCGGCCGGGCTGCGGCCGGCGGGCGTCACGATCCCCCGGTCCGAGTAGAAGCGGATGGTCTTGACCGTCAGCCCGGTGCGCCGGGCCAGGTCCCCGATCGAGTAGCGCGCGTCGCCGTTCACACCCCCACTCTTCCGTCTCCCCCTGAGGGAGACTCAAGCCCCCGCTCGGACCGCCACGGCCCGTGCCGCCTCCGCGACCTCGCCCCGGCGCGTCGCGCCGGTGAGCGGATCGCTCGGGGCGTAGCGCACGGGGACGCCGTACTGGGCGCAGCGGGCGGCGATGGCGGGGCAGGCGCGTTCGGCGAGGGCCGCGATGGTGAGGGAGGGGTTGACGGTGAGGGAGGTGGGGACGGCCGAGCCGTCCGTCACGAACAGCCCGGGGTGGGTGCGCAGCTCGTTGAGCTCGGTCAGCGCGGAGATCGCGGCGGAGTCGCCGAGCCGGCACGAGGCGAGGGGGTGGGCGGTCACCGTGCCCGCGACGTCCTCGCTCCACGGACGGACGGTGGCGAGGCCGTCCCGTTCCAGCACCGCTCGGGTGTGGGTGTCGGCCTCGGCCCAGCCGCGCCGTGTGCCGGACGTCGGCGCGAACCGCATGGTGCCCAGGCCCAGCCCGTTGGCCAGCCGGGTGAAGCTGCCGGTGAGGGGCGGCACGCCGAAGCTGCCCTCGGCCTCGTCCTCCGTCATGGCGAGCACGGTGAGCCAGGAGCGCCAGCGGGCCCGCATCTGCTTCTTGGCGACGCCCGACCAGCGCTGCCCGGCGGTCTGGGCGAGGGTGTTGGTGACGGCCGGGAAGTAGATCTGCTGGAGGGTGAAGCGGGAGAACTGCGGGGCGCTCGCGTCGAGGCGGTCGAAGGACGCCGCGGTGATCGGCATCCCGATGTGCAGCGCCTCGTAGGCCACGGTCGCGCTGCGCGACAGTCCGAGCAGGGAGCGGACCTTGCCCTCGTCCATCTCCGCGACGCTGACCCGGTCGCCGTTGCCGGAGAAGTAGCCGCCGACGGCCGGCGGGACTCCGCCGAGGGCGAGCGCCGACCGCTGGAGCAGCACGGGTGTGCCGACGGCGCCCGCGGCCAGCACCAAGACCTTGGTGTGGAGGGTGCCCGCTCCGGTGGGGCAGGTGTAGTCCGACGGGTCGAGGGTGATGTGGTCGACGGCGTAGCGGTAGCCGGGGACCGTGGACGGGCGGATCAGCTGGACCTCGTGCAGCGGCCGGATCTCGGCGCCGTGGGCCTCGGCTGCGGGCAGGTAGTTGAGCAGCATGGAGCGCTTGGCGCCGAAGCGGCAGCCGGACAGCATCCAGTTGCAGTCGGTGCAGCGGGCCCGGTCGACGGCGACGGGCACCGGGTTGCAGGTGTGCCCGGCGCGGTCGCAGGCCGCGGCCAGCACGCCGCCCGCGTAGGAGACGTCGGGCCAGTCGAGCTTCGTCACGGGCAGGGCCTGCTCGACCTGTTCGTACCAGGGGTCGAGGGCGGCACGGCTGAGGGAGGCGGGCCACAGCCGCCGTCCGGCCGCGTCGCGCCGGTCGAAGACGAAGGAGGGCGCGCGCAGTGACGCGGCGAAGTAGACGACGCTGCCGCCGCCCACGCAGTTGCCCGCGACGACCGAGATGCCGTCGCCCTTGATCACGTCGACGATGCGGGGGTATGCACCCAGGCCGAGGTCGTGCGTGAACTCCTCGGTGGCCAGGCGCGGTCCGCGTTCGAGGACGGTGACCCGGGCTCCCGCGGCTGCGAGGTGGTAGGCGGGTATCGCGCCGCCGAAGCCGCTGCCGATGACGAGGACATCGGTGGTCTGGGGGCTCATGCGGGGCTCCCGGAGGGGGTGGTGGCGGGGTGCGGCTCGGCCAGGGCCGTGCCGTAGGAGTGGGCGGGGTAGCGCCACAGACCGTCGGCGTCGGGCGGCGGGAAACCGGTCCAGACCAGGCCGGGGTGGCCCTCCGCGAGGGCCTGTGCGGTGTGCCGGTGGGCGGCGGTGTCGAAGGCCAGGCCGACGAGGAAGGCGAGCAGTTGCCAGATCGCGCGGTCGAGGTCGTCGGCCTGGAACAGCCTTGCGACCAGGGTCGTGCGGTGGTCGAAGGAGAGGCCGACGAAGGGCGGGCGGTCGATGGGGAGCAGGATGAGCCGGCTGACCGCGAAGGCGGTGGCGCGCGCGTCCAGCAGTGCCGCGATGCCCGGCAGGAGCGGGTTCAGCGGGAGTTCGGGCGAGGTGAGGAGGGCGATCACGCCGGCCTGTACGGCTCCGGGGCCGGGTGCGGCTCCGGCGATGGCGCGGTCGGAGGACGAGCGTCGCTCCCCCGGCACGAGGGTGTCGGCGAAGGCCTCCAGGGTGGAGACCGGCCAGGAGCCGAGCGCGGCGGCGGACGCCGCGGGTGCCGCCACCGTGCCCAGCACGGGCAGTGCCGCGACGGCGGCGGCGAGGCCGCGCAGTACGGCGCGCCGGTCGATGTCCGCGGTGGGGGGCATCGTCACCGTCCCGCGCAGAGCAGGCTGAAGGGCAGGGAGACGGCCAGGCCCGTCTCGCCCGCCTCGTCGCCGTAGGCCTCGAGGACGTCGGCGAGTTCGGGCAGGTGGGGGCGGAGCGCGGCCACCAGGTCGCCGATGCCCGCGGTGACCCCGCCGACCTTGAAGTTCGTCAGGAGCATCGCCGCGCGACGGCCGCGCTTGTCGAACCAGTAGCGGCCGTCCCAGGAGACGTACGGGACGGCTCCGGTGGTGGACTGCACGCTCCAGTGGTCGCGCTGGTAGTAGCGGCACACGGGGAGGGCGAGCGCGAAGCGGGCGGGTTCGGCGAGCAGGAAGCGGACGGCGCCGCCGTTGTCGAGCGTGATGTCGCGCTTGGAGTACTCCACGCACACCGGGTCGGACAGCCACAGCCAGGGGTCGGGCGTCTCACCCTCCCCGTACGCGTGCCAGTCGCAGGCGGCGGCGAACGGCGGCTCGGTGTACGGCTCGGGGGCGTTCGCGGAGGCCGGTGTGGCGGCGGTGGCCGCGGTCGCGGCGAGCAGGACGGCCAGGGCGGACGTCAGCAGGCGTGAGGGACGGCGGAAACGGGGCATGGGCAGACTCCGGCGGTCGTGGGGGCGGGGCGTACGGGGCCTGGGCACCACGCAGGATGCCGCTGACGGGACGTCAGAGCAAGAGGTTGAACACACACTCATTGAATGAGTGGCTCATCCACTGCCTGAGTGTGTTGACGCGCCACCCCCTTGCCGGGTGGGCTGGGGCCGGACCGCTTCGAGAGGACGACCACGGTGGAGCCACTGCCCCGCGAGACCATCGTCGACGTACTGGAACGCCGCCTGCAGGAGGACATCCTGGACGGCACCCATCCCGCAGGCAGCCTGCTGCCTCCCGAACAGCGCCTGGCCGAGGGGTACGGCGTCACCCGCACCACGGTGAAGCACGCCTTCGGCCGGCTCACCCAGGCCGGGCTCCTGGAGACCCGCCACGGCGTCGGCACCCGAGTCCGCGACTACCTGCGCCTCGGCGGCGCGGACCTGCTGCCCATGCTCGTCCGGCACAACCCGGAATGGCTGGCCGACATCTTCGAAGTCCGCGCCGGCGTCGGCACGTTGATCGCCGAGCGCGCGGCCGCGAAGGCCACTCCCCCGCAACGCGCCCGGCTGCGAACCCTCCTGGACGCCGTCGCCGCGGCCACCGAGCCCGACGCCGTCCAACTGGCCGACGCCGAGGTCCACCGCGCCCTCGCCCGGGCCACCGGCAACCGCGTCTACGTACTGCTCACCAACACCCTCTTCGCCGCCTACCTGCCCCTGCGCGTCCGCCTCGTCGCGCCCTTCCACGACCCGGCCGAGTCCGCCGCCCGCCTGGAGCCCCTCGTCACGGCGGTCGCCGCCGGCGACCCGGCCACGGCCCGCACGGCGGCGCAGGCGTACCTCGGCGAGACGCAGCGCATCATGCTGGAGGCACTCGAACCGTCCTGAGGCACGACGGCCCCAGGCCGAGCTACTCGTACAGCGCGGCGGCCGTCAGGGCACGGCCGATGAACTCCCAGTCCGGGCCCGGTGGTTCCTCACCGCGGGACCGGTGGTATCCGGCGCTGTCCTCGATCCATGCGGCCATGGACTGTCCGCAGGTGGGCCGAGGCATGACGGCACCGTACCCCGCGGTCCGCGCGGCCCCGCCGCCAGGGGCGGCGCGAATCCCGCACCCGCCCGCACGGCATCCCGCCCCCGGTCCGCACGCATGGGCGGGACTCGGGGGCGGGCCGGAGGGCGTTGTCAGCGGGCCTGGTCGGTGGGGCGGATCAGGATCTCGTTGACCGCGACATGGTCGGGCTGGGTGACCGCGTACAGGACGGCCGCGGCGATGTCCTCGGGCTGGAGGGTCCGCATGGACTCGGCCATGCTCTTCGCCATGGCCCGGATCCCCGGGTGGGTGATGTGGCTGGTCAGCTCGGTCGAGACGAAGCCGGGTTCGACGAGCACGACGCGGACGCCCTGTTCGGTGACCTCCTGGCGGAGCGACTCCGCGAAGGCGGTGACGCCGAACTTGGTGGCCGAGTAGGCGCCGCTCGCGGCCGTCGCCGTACGCCCCGAGGTCGAGGAGACCTGGACCACGGCCCCCTTGCGCTCGAGCAGGTGGGGCAGCGCGGCATGGACCGCGTACATCGAGCCGAGCAGGTTGGTCTCGACCATGCGCGTCCACTCCGTGGTGTCCGCGTCGAGGATCGGGCCGCTGAGCATGACGCCCGCGTTGTTGACCAGGATGTCGAGGCCCCCGAAGTGCTCGGTGGTCGCCGCCACCGCGTCCCGCACCGACTGCTGGTCGGTGACGTCCAGATCGAGGGCGAGCATCTCGCCGGGGGCGTCCTGCACGAGGTCCTTCAGCCGGTCGGCCCGCCGGGCCCCGACCGCGACCCGGGCGCCGGCCTTCGACAGGGCGAGGGCCGTGGCCCTGCCGATGCCCGAGGACGCGCCGGTGACGAGGACGACCTTGCCTTCGAGGGTGCCGCTCACGTTGTTCTCCCAGGAGTTGATGGTGCCGGTACATGACCCGGGCAGAAGGTGACCGCCGGGTCATGTTGAGCGTAACAGCTAACCTGACCGCCCGGTCACGTTGGTGATAGGCTCCACACCTGGGAGGAGGCAGGGATGAGCGGGACGACGGCCACTGCGGGCCAGCGGGCGGACATGGTGCGCAATCGACGCCTGCTGCTCGAGGCGGCGACGGCGGCGTTCGCCGAACACGGGGTGGACGTGCCGATCGGCGAGATCGCCCAGCGCGCCGGCCTCGCCAAGGGCACGGTCTTCCGCCACTTCGCCTCGAAGGAGGACCTCCTCGCGGCGATCATGCTCCAGATGCTCGACCGGCTCATCGACTCGGCGGACCGCCTCCTCGGGGCCGACGACTCGGCGACGGCACTGCGGGAGTTCATGAGCGACGGCGTCGAGGTGCTCGCCGCCGACCGGGCCTTCTGCGAGGTGATCGGCCGCCCGTCACTCCAGCACGCCGAGGTCCGGGACCGCATCGCCCAGCTCTGCGACGCGGCCGAGGCCCTCACGTCCCGGGCGCGCGAGCGAGGCGCCGTGCGCGGCGACATCACGGGCACCGACGTGGTCCTGCTGCTCGGCGGGATCCACCAGACGGCGGCACCACTGCTGCCCGTACAGCCGCAGGCCTGGCGCCGCTACCTCGCGCTGGCCCTCGACGGGCTGGTCGCCACCGACGCCGGCCCCCTGCCGGAACCGCCGCCCGCGCGCCTGGAGATCGCCGAGCCCACGACGCCGTCGTAGGGCACGCACACCCCCACCCGGCCTGCAGCCCCACCTCCGGCCCCCATTCCCACTCCGGGGAACTCCGGGGCAACCGACACATGCCCTCCAACGGGTCTTGACCGCACCCATGCCAAAGAGAGAGCATTGCTCTCATTGGTAAGCGATGCTCTCCATGGGGGGATGACGATGAAGCTGTTCTATGCGGGCCCGCCGCTGCGGGAACTGCACGAGGAGTACGCCAAGAAGGGCAGGCTGGACGAGCGCGCGCCCGTCAGGTCGACGAGCTCGGTCACCGTGGACGCACCGGTCGACGCGGTGTGGAAGCTCATCAGCGACATGCGCGCCTGGGACACCTGGCGCTCCGACGCGCGCGTCGTCGAACTCGGGTCCCTGGAGCCTGACGCGCGCTTCCGCTGGAAGCTGCGGGGGACGCGGATCGCGTCCACCTTCGCCGTGGTGGCGCCCGGGCGGGAGCTGTCGTGGACCGGGGCGGCGATGGGCTGGATGAAGGCGATCGACAGGATGCGGATGACGCCCACCGACGACGGCCGGACGATGGTCACGATCGAGGAGTCGCTCTCCGGGCCGCTGCTCACGCTCTTCTACGACAGCGCACGGCTCCGCCGGGGCCACGAGGAGATACTCCGCATGCTCAAGGCCGCTGCCGAGCGGGGA
Organism: Actinacidiphila glaucinigra; assembly: GCF_900188405.1. Lineage (GTDB taxonomy): Bacteria > Actinomycetota > Actinomycetes > Streptomycetales > Streptomycetaceae > Actinacidiphila > Actinacidiphila glaucinigra. Next base: position 320,970 of record NZ_FZOF01000005.1, read on the forward strand.
CAAGGCGCGGACCGGGCCGGGACCTAGGACAAAAGGACCACTGGCCCGGCCAGGGCCGGTTGCGGGATGCTCACCGCATGATCGAGCGCGAGGAGGCGGTCCGGAGGGTCCAGGAGCACCTGGACCTGCACTTCCCGGGACGCATGGCGGTGGTGGAGGCCGAGGAGCACGAGCTGGCCTGGGTCGTCCTGTACCAGTCGGCGGAGTACGTCAGGACCGGGGTCTCGCGGTACCTGCTGGCCGGCAACGGGCCCTACCTCGTGGATCGCGCCGACGGCCGCCTGCACACGATCGGTCCGGTGGACTACCTCATGGGCGGATGGGAGGAGGAGTACCGGGCCCGGGTCCGCGGGCTGCCCGTGCGGACCGCGGTGGACGACCTGGACGACCGGGTCCGCGCGTCGGCGGCCGCGCACGGCCGCGTGTTCGCCATGGTCGAGCTGCGGGAACGGATACCGGCGCTCGGGGCGGCCGAAGCGCTGGCCTACGTGACGGCCCTTCAGGCCGGGAACGCCGCTCCGCGGGGTCCGCTCGCCGTCGTCACCGGGGCGCTCGTGCCGTACCGGGAGCCCGTGGTCAAGACCGTCGCCGGGTGAACGCGAAGACGCCGGTCAGGACGGGGGAAACCTGACCGGCGCCGGTCCGGTGTGCGGGGCCGCGGTGGCGGTCGCCCCCGGCAAGGGGCTCCGTGGGGCTTCAGCCGAACGATCGTCCCCACGGGCGAAGGGATGAGGCCCGGGGTCACTGGCCCACTCACGGCACCCGCATGTGGTGGAACCACGCACCTGCCCGGATTGTTCCCGCGTCCCGGTGGTCCGCGGCCGTGGAAGGCATGCCGGTGGCCCGCTGCGGGGAAGCGCGTTGCATGACGAAGACCGGTCTCCCGGAGGGCATCCGGGCCTGCCTGTTCGATCTCGACGGAGTGCTGACCAAGACCGCGGTCGTGCACGCCGCCGCCTGGAAGGAGGTGTTCGACGACTTCCTGCGGCGCCGGGAGGGCGCGGACTTCCGCCCCTTCGACAAGGTGGCCGACTACGACGAGTACGTCGACGGCCGTCCACGCGCGGACGGCGTCCGGGCCTTCCTGGCCTCCCGGGGCATCGAGCTGCCCGAGGGCTCCGCGGACGACCCGCCCGAGCGCGACACCGTGCACGGGGTGGGCAACCGCAAGAACGAGATCCTGCTGGAGAAGATCCGCACCGAGGGCGTCGAGGCCTATCCGGGCTCCGTGCGCTACGTGAACGCCGTGCGGGCCGCCGGCCTGCGGACGGCGGTGGTGTCGTCCAGCGCCAACTGCCGCGACGTGCTCGTCGCGGTCGGCATCGAGGACCTCTTCGACGTGCGCATCGACGGCGTGGTGGCAGCCGAGCGCAAGCTCCCGGGCAAACCGAACCCGGACACCTTCCTGGAGGCGGCGCGCGAGTTCGGCCTGGAGGCGAAGGCCGCGGTGGTGTTCGAGGACGCGCTGGCCGGCATGGACGCCGGCCGCTCCGGGCATTTCGGCTACGTCGTGGGGGTGGACCGGGTGGGGCAGGCCGACGCGCTGCGCGCGCACGGTGCAGACATCGTCGTGCGGGACCTCGCCGAGCTGCTGGAGGCCGACGCGTGATCAGCCACTCCTCCTATGTGGTCGAGCCGTGGTGCGTGCGGGAGACCGAGCTGGACCTCGACGTGCTCGCCCAGAGCGAGTCGGTGTTCGCCCTGTCCAACGGCCACGTCGGCTGGCGCGGCAACCTCGACGAGGGCGAGCCGCACGGGCTGCCCGGTTCCTATCTGAACGGTGTCCACGAGCGCCATCCGCTGCCGTACGCGGAGGCGGGCTACGGCTATCCGGAGGCCGGCCAGACCGTCATCAACGTCACCAACGGAAAGATCATCCGGCTGCTCGTCAACGACGAGCCCTTCGATGTGCGCTACGGACGGCTCGTCTCGCACGAACGCGTCCTCGACCTGCGCGCCGGGCTGCTGCGCCGCACCTGCGAATGGACCTCTCCGGCCGGCTGCACCGTCCGGGTGACCTCGACCCGTCTGGTCTCGCTCACCCAGCGGTCCATCGCCGCTGTCGTGTACGAGGTCGAGGCCGTGGACGACGTGCGGCTGGTCGTCCAGTCGGAACTGGTGGCCAACGAGCAGCTGCCGAGGACGTCGGGAGACCCACGCGTCTCCGCCGTGCTGGACTCCCCCCTGCAGCCGGAGGAGAACCAGGCGCTGAACAACCGTCTGCGCCTGGTGCACTCCACGTCGGTCACCGGGCTGCGGGTCGCGGTGGCGGCCGACCACGTCGTGGAGGGACCGCCGTCGACGCGGAGCTTCAGTGAGAGCGGCGACGACACCAGCCGGCTCACCGTCACCAGCTCCCTGGCGGCCGGGGAGAAGCTGCGGCTGGAGAAGACGGTCTCCTACAGCTGGTCCCAGGTCCGTTCGCTGCCCGCCGTGCGCGACCAGGTGGAGGCGGCGCTCGCGGGTGCCCGCAGCACCGGCTGGCAGGGGCTCTGCGACGAGCAGCGCGAATACCTCGACGTCTTCTGGTCGCGGGCGGACGTGGAGATCGACGGCGACGCCGAGATCCAGCAGGCGGTCCGGTTCGCCATGTTCCACGTCCTGCAGGCGGGCGCGCGCGCCGAGCAGCGGGCGATCCCCTCGAAGGGCCTGACGGGCTCGGGCTACGACGGGCACTCCTTCTGGGACACGGAGACCTTCGTCCTGCCGCTGCTCACCCTGACCTCTCCGGATTCCGTCGCGGAGGCGCTGCGCTGGCGCCAGGCAACGCTGCCCGCCGCCCGGGAGCGCGCCCACCAGCTCGGCCTCAAGGGCGCCGCCTTCCCTTGGCGCACCATCGACGGCTCGGAGGGCTCAGGCTACTGGCCGGCGGGAACCGCCGCGTTCCACATCAACGCGGACATCGCCGACGCCGTCATCCTCTATGTCTCCCTCACCGGTGACGTGGACTTCGAGCGCGAGACGGGCGTGGAGATCCTGGTGGAGACCGCCCGCATGTGGCACTCCCTCGGTCACCACGACCCGCACGGGAAGTTCCACATCGACGGGGTGACCGGGCCCGACGAGTACAGCGCCATCGCGGACGACAACGTGTACACCAACCTGATGGCCCAGGCGAACCTGCGTGCCGCCGCCGACATCGTCGAGCGCCACACCAAGGAGGGCGCGGCCCTCGGCGTCGACGACGAGGAGACGGCGGCGTGGCGGGACGCGGCGGCGGCCATGACCGTGCCGTACGACGACGCGATCGGCGTCCACGAGCAGTCGGCGGGATTCACCCGGCACCAGGTGTGGGACTTCGCCGCCACGCAGCCCGACCAGTACCCGCTGATGCTGCACTTCCCCTACTTCGACCTGTACCGCAGGCAGGTCGTCAAGCAGGCGGACCTCGTACTGGCGATGGTCAAGCAGCCGCAGGCCTTCGACGAGGAGCAGAAGGCCCGCAACTTCGCCTACTACGAGCCGCTGACGGTGCGGGACTCGTCCCTGTCCGCGTCGACGCAGGCGATCATGGCCGCCGAGGTCGGCCATCTGCGCCTCGCCTACGACTACCTGGGCGAGGCGGCGCTGATGGACCTGCACGACCTGGAGAACAACACCCGCGACGGGCTGCACATCGCCTCCCTCGCCGGCACGTGGGCCGCCCTGGTCGGCGGCTTCGGCGGGATGCGGTACCGGAACGGCTGCGCCGCCTTCGCACCCCGGCTGCCGGAGAAGCTGCGGCGGCTCGCCTTCACGGTGCAGGTGCGGGGGCGGCGGCTGAGGGTGGAGATCACCGGCGCGGCGGCGACGTACACCCTGCTGGACGGGGAACCGCTGGAGCTGCGGCACTACGACGACCTGTTCACCGTCGGCATCGACCGCCCCCAGACGCGCAAAGTGCCGACCCTTCCCGCGCGTACGGCCCCGGAGCAGCCGCCGAGCCGCAGCCCCCGGCACCGCTGACCCGGCCGGGCGGCCCGTGCACCGGCGCCGCGGTCCCGCGACCGGGGCCCGGTGCCCGGTGCCGGGTCAGCGGCCGGGGAAGTGCGGCAGGATCTCCTCGGCGAGTTCGTGCAGCACCTCGGCGACCGGGCGGTCCCCCGGACGGAGGTTGAGGGAGACATGGGCGACGCCCAGGTCCGCCATCGCCGCGAGGTGGTCGAGGAGGGCGGTGCGGCCGGTGCGCAGACCGAGGCGGATCGGCTCGGCCGGGGCGGCGGGGTCCGCGAGGAGGTCGAGCAGCATGGGTGTGAGGTAGGGCCTGTCCAGTCCGCCGGTGAGCTCCCGCCACCGGCGGACGTCGTCCCCCAGGGCGCCGAGGGGGCGGGGGTAGTTCAGGCTCGCGTCGGCGTGCTCGGCGATCCACTGCGGGCTCTGGCGGGCGCTGCCGGCCACCGCGACCGGGATGTCGCCGCCCACGGGTTTCGGCAGGACGTCGATCCGGCGCTCGGCCCGTAGTCCGGTGCCTGGCAGGGTCAGCCCGAGCCCGGGGGCCGGAGTGGCCCAGGCCGCGCGCAGGGTCCGCACGCCGTCGCGGAAGGCCTGCCCGCGGCCGTCGAAGTCGGCGCCGAACAGCGGGTACTCCACCGGGCGGTCCCCGCTCGCCAGGCCCAGGACGAGCCGTCCCCCGGAGAGCACGTCGACGGTGGCGGCGGCCTTGGCCACGTGCAGGGGGCTGCGCAGCGGCAGGACGACGGCGGAGGTGCCGAGGACGACGTGCTCGGTGAGCGCGGCGAGGTGGCCGAGGTACGCGAAGACGTCGAAGACGGATCCGGCGTCGCCGAAGGCGAGCGGGTCGTACAGCGGCACGTCGCGCAGCCACAGGGCGTTGAAGCCGAGGCGGTCGGCGAGTCGGGCGAGGTCGGCGTGGCCCCCCAGGTCAGGCACCCCGAAGGGGCGGCCGGCCTGCCGGTCGGCGGCGAGGCGGCCGGCTCCCCAGTCGTTGTCCAGGGGCAGTTCGAGTCCGAGGGTGAGCCGCCGGTGGGGACCGGTGAGGCGGGCGAGGGCGGTGCTGGTCATGGTGTGCGGGCCTTCTTCGGGTGCGGTGTCGGGTCCGCGGTGCCGGCGGTCCCGGCGCGCGCGATCAGTGCCGGGAGGTGAGGGCAGGCTCACCGGCGGGCGTGGCCCCGGTCACGACCCGGCCGTTCCGGCCGCCGCGGCCCTTCTCCAGTGCGGCGGAGACGACCGCGAGCACGAGGGCGGAGGCGGTCAGGGCCGCCCCGACGAGGTTCGGCGAGGTATAGCCGTGGCCCGCGGCGATCACGACCCCGCCCAGCCAGGCGGACAGGGCGTTGCCGAGGTTGAAGGCGCCGATGTTGACGGCCGAGGCGAGGGTGGGGGCCCCGGAGGCCTGGTCCAGGACCCGCTTCTGCAGCGGCGGCACGGTCGCGAAGCCCAGTGCGCCGATGAGGAAGATCGTGACCCCGGCGGTGAGCTCGTTGTGCGCGGTGAGGGTGAACAGCGCCAGCACGGCGGCCAGGGCGCCCAGCGCCGTGTACAGCATCGGCATCAGGGCGCGGTCGGCGTACTTGCCGCCGATCAGGTTGCCGACGACCATGCCGGCCCCGAAGAGCACCAGCAGCCAGGTGATGGAGGAGTCGGCGAAACCGGTGACCTCGGTCATCATCGGGGCGATGTAGGTGATGGCCGCGAAGACGCCCCCGAAGCCGAGCACGGTCATCGCCATGGCCAGCAGGACCTGGACGTTGCGGAAGGCGCCCAGTTCGTGGCGCAGGCGCACGCCCTGCGGCTTCGGCATGTCGGGCACCAGCTTGAGGACGCCGGCCAGTCCGACGACGCCGAGGCCGGCGACGACGAAGAAGGTCGTGCGCCAGCCGGCGCTCTGCCCGATGAAGGTGCCCAGCGGCACGCCGATCACGTTGGCCACGGTGAGCCCGGCGAACATCATGGAGATCGCACGCGCCTTCTTCTCCGGGGCCACGAGGTCGGCGGCGACGACCGAACCGATGCCGAAGAAGGCGCCGTGGGTGAAGGACGCGAGGATGCGCCCGGCCATCATCACGCCGAAGGCGGGGGCCAGGGCGGAGACCAGGTTGCCGAGCACGAACACACCCATGAGCAGCATGAGCATGTTCTTGCGGGACACCTTGGTGCCGAGCAGCGTCATGATCGGCGCGCCGATCATGACACCGAGGCCGTAGCCCGTCACGAGCAGGCCGGCGGTGGGGACGGAGACCCCGAAATCGGTGGCGACCTCGGGCAGCAGGCCCATGATCACGAATTCGGTGGTTCCGATCCCGAAAGCCCCGATGGCGAGGGCCAGGAGCGCGAGAGGCATGGCGGAGACCTTCCAGAAATTGCAGCGGCACCTAACAGGCGCCAACAATAATTGCAGACGCGCTATAACGTCAAACGCTGGACATCCTCGGGTGGCGGCTTACCATGGCCAGTGGAGGATCACCGCCTCCGCCCGCAGCCGCCGCACAAAGGGGACTTCGATGACCGCCACCGATCCGGCACTGACCGCCCTCGCCCAGGGGTGGCACGCCCTGTCCCTGCTGCACGGCCGGATCGAGGGGCGGATCGAGAAGCAGCTGCAGACCCACCACGACCTGAGCGTGCGCGAGTACGCGCTGCTCGACGTCCTCAGCCGCCAGCACGACGGCGAGGGAGGCCACCTGCAGATGCGCCAGGTCGCCGACGCCGTGGTACTCAGCCAGTCGGCGACGACCCGCCTGGTCACCCGACTGGAGGACCGCGGCCTGCTGGCCCGCTACCTCTGCCCCACCGACCGGCGCGGCATCTACACGAACGTGACCGAGGAGGGCCTGAAGCTGCTGGAGGAGGCCCGCCCGACGAACAACACGGCGCTGCGCGCGGCGATGGACGAGGCGGCCCTCGTCCCGGAGCTCGCACCGCTGGTCAAGGCGGTGGAGGATCTGCAGGGCGCCAAGGTGCCCGCCTCCTGACCCAGCCAATGGGCGTACGAAGTTATTCGGCGTTTGCAATTAACAGCGTACGCAATTAACCTGGTCGTGGAGCACGGGAAGGGCGCGTCCCCCGCCCCCTCCCGGGACGTTCACCCGTCCGCACTCGCACCGGCGCCCGCCGCCGGCCGCGACGCGAAAGGATCAGCACCATGACCACCCCCACCCCGTACATCACCCTGAACAACGGCGTCGCCATGCCGCAGCTCGGCTTCGGCGTCTTCCAGGTGCCCGACGCCGACACCGCCGCCGCCGTCACCTCCGCCCTGGAGAGCGGCTACCGCAGCATCGACACCGCGGCGATCTACGGCAACGAGGCCGGCGTCGGCCAGGCCCTCTCCGCCTCCGGCGTCGCCCGCGACGAACTGTTCGTCACCACCAAGCTGTGGAACGGCGACCAGGGCTACGACAGCACTCTCGCCGCCTTCGACGCCTCCCTCGCCAAGCTCGGTCTCGACCACGTGGACCTCTACCTGATCCACTGGCCGGCCCCGGCCCGCGACACGTACCTGGACACCTGGCGGGCCTTCGAGAAGATCCACGCCGAGGGCCGGGCCCGCGCCATCGGCGTGTCCAACTTCCAGCCCGCGCACCTGCAGCGCCTCATCGACAGCAGCGACGTCGTCCCCGCCGTCAACCAGGTGGAGCTGCACCCCCAGCTCCAGCAGGCCGAGTTGCGCGCCTTCCACGCCCGGCACGGCATCGCCACGGAGGCGTGGAGCCCGCTCGCCCAGGGCGCCGTGCTGAGGGACCCGGTCGTCACCGGCATCGCCGACCGCCTGGGCAGGACCCCGGCGCAGGTGATCCTGCGCTGGCACCTGCAGCTCGGCAACGTGGTCATCCCCAAGTCGGTGACCCCCGAGCGGATCCGCCAGAACATCGACGTCTTCGACTTCGCGCTCTCCGACGCCGACATCGCGGCGATCACCGCCCTCGACAGCGGTACCCGCATCGGCCCGGACCCCGACACCTTCAACTGACCGCCGGGGGCCGCCCCGTCCGCCGGACCGCCGGTCCGCACCCCCGCGAACCGGCGGACGGCCCTCAAGCACACATGGCGCACACGGGTCAGGAAGCGGTGCGCTCCTCGATGCGCCGCAGCGCCTGCTTGAGGTACCCGGCGAAACGCGGGTAGTTCTCGCTCATCGGGAAGTGCCCGATCTCCTTCATCTCGATGAACTCGGCCCCACGGATCTGCTCGGCGGTACGGGCTCCGTCCGCGGGGGTGGTCAGGTAGTCGTACTCGCCGGTGAGCATGACGACCGGGCAGCGCTCCCCGTCGATCTCCCCCAGCCTGCCGCGCAGGTCGTGGTCGACGGAGTAGAAGTACAGGTCGCCCTTGAACGCCTCCGAGCCCTGGCTGTAGTAGAACCAGGTCGCCCAGCGGTCCGCGTCGGGCGACTGCGGGGCCATCAGGTCCCACACCCCACTGGCGCAGACCTGCGCCGCGTTGGCGTGCGGATGCTGCCACCAGTCGAGGTAGAAGCCCGGGGAGTAGTCCGCCCCCTCCACGGGGATCACCGCCTTGAAGCGGTCCGGGTGCCGCAGCGCCAGCTGCAGGGCCACGTTCCCGCCGAAGGAGGAGCCCATGAAGATCGGGTCCTCCAGGCCGAGCGCGTCGCAGAACGCGGTGATGAAGGCGACGTAGTGGTCGGCGGTGAGCTTGTACTCCTCCTTCCACCACTCCTTGTTCAGCGGCGGGTCCGACTTCCCGTGGCGCGCGAGGTCGTAGGCGATGACGCGGTGGTTCGCGGTGATCTCCTCGTCCTCCAGGAGGCCGCGCCACTGGTGGTTGTGGCAGCCCGCCGTGTGCTGGCACACCAGCGGCTGCCCCTGGCCGTTCTCCAGGTAGAAGACCTTGTACTGGACGTCCTCCACGTCGATCGTGACGTAGTGGCCGGTCACCGGGGAGATGCGGGAGGCGGTGCCCATGAAGGGGTCCTTTCGGCGGTACGTGGGCGGAGCGGCGGTTCAGCCCAGCGGGCCGGTGAGGCGGAGCAGTTCCAGCTGACGGGTGAGGCAGCGCAGGTTCTGCATGAGCACCAGCAGGTCTCCCTCCAGCCGCATGTCCCGCTGGAAGCTCGCCGCCCAGATGCCGTGGTACATCGGCTTCGGCACCGGCGTGCAGAACTCCCGCCAGGTCTCGGCACCGGCCCTGATGGCGAAGTCGTAGGCCGTGAGCGGTTCGGGGTCGACGACGAGGTCCTCCACCCTGCCGCGGTGCATGCGTACCAGGAAGGCGTGCCGTTCCATGTCCAGCAGGTAGGTGCAGCTGAAGTACGCCCCGTGCGCCCTCAGCTCCGCGTCGCCGTCACTGAGCCTGCGGAACTCCTCCGCGGGCCCCTGCGTCGTTGCCGTCGTCATGTCCACTCCTCGCTGACGCCGATCTTCGCTCACAGCTAATACACCGTCAGGTGCGCGCCGGGCGCGGGCACGCCGGTACGTCCCCCGCACGGCGCGTCCGGCGAGCACCGCGGCCCCGCCCGGGAAGGCTGGGAGGTGGACGGCCGCGCCGCGACCGTCCACCGGAGACCGGGACAGCCGAAGGAGCGGTACATGCGCATCGATCTCACCGGACGGACCGCCTTGGTGACGGGGTCGACGCAGGGCATCGGGGCGGCGATCGCCGCGGGCCTCGCGGGGGCCGGCGCCCGGGTCGCGGTCAACGGCCGCGATCCGGGGAGGGCGGACGAGGCCGTCGCACGACTGCGCGGCGAGGTCCCGCAGGGCGACTTCCTCGCCGTCGGCGCCGACGTCGCCTCACCGGAGGGCGCCGTACACGTGTACGAGCAGGTGCCGGACGTGGACGTGCTCGTCAACAACCTCGGCGTCTACGGCGCCAGGGACGCCCTCGACATCGACGACGACGAGTGGCGCCGCTACTTCGAGGTCAACGTGCTCGCCGCGGCCCGCCTCACACGCGTCTACCTGCCCCGGATGCTCGAGCGGGACTGGGGCCGCGTCCTGTACATCGCCAGCGACTCGGCGGTCGTGACGCCGGCCGAGATGATCCATTACGGCATGTCCAAGACCGCGCTGCTCGCCCTCGGCCGCGGTTTCGCCAAGCGGGCCGCGGGCAGCGGGGTCACCGTCAACTCGGTGATCGCCGGCCCCACCCGCACGGCGGGCGTCGAGGACTTCGTCCACCAACTGGTGGACCCCGGCCTCCCATGGGACGAGGCGCAGCGGGTCTTCATGCGCGAGCACCGCCCGCAGTCCCTGCTGCAACGCCTGATCGAGCCGGAGGAGATCGCCAACATGGTGGTCTACCTGAGCTCCGACCTGGCCTCGGCCACCACCGGCGGCGCCCTGCGGGTCGACGGCGGTTACGTCGACGCCATCCTCCCCTGAGGCTCCGCGGCGCTCAGGAGACCGTCGTCACGACCGCCTGGCGGTCCAGCAGCAGCGGGACGATCCGCTCCAGCGCGAGGCTCCGGAAGTGGACGCTGCCGCGGTGCGCGTCAAGGGCGTCCCGGTCGGTGTAGCGCTCGACCAGCACGATGTCGCCCCGGCCGGGCCCGTCGGGATGGAAGGCCTGGTAACCCAGGCATCCCGGCTCCGCCCGGGAGGCCCCCACGAGCTCGGCGAGCGCGGCACGGACCTCCTCGTGGCTGCCGGGTGCGGGGGTCCAGCGGGCGATCACGATGATCTGGCCGGGTCGCGCGCCGGCCAGCGCCCAGCCGTTCTCGGGGTTGTCGTCCATGGCTTCCCTCACCTCACCGTCCGGGGCGCCGCGGGGCCGGCGGCCTGCCCACCGTCCTGGTGCCCGCCCGGGGAGGACAGCGCCCCTCTACCCCCATAGGATAATGATCATCTCTAAATGCCACATTTGCTCCGAAGGTGGTCGGAATGAGCGTCCAGGGCGTGAACGAGCCGACGGCACCCGGCGACGGCCGGCCCGAGGTACCGCCGACCGGCGGCGAGGGTCCAGCCGACGACAAGCAGCCGTCCCAGCACGGCTACCACCACCCGGCCGCCGGATGGGGCGCCGCCAAGAGCGTCACCCGGGTGCTGCTGAAGGAACGCGCGCTGGTCGACGGACCCCGGGCGATCTTCAAGATGAACCACGAGAACGGCGGCTTCGACTGTCCCGGATGCGCATGGCCCGACGACACCAAGGGACTCAAGCTCGACATCTGCGAGAACGGCATCAAGCACGTGACCTGGGAGATGACGCCCAAGCGCGTGACGCGGGAGTTCTTCGCCGCCCACACCGTCACCGAGCTGTCGACCTGGACCGACTTCGCACTCGAGGACCAGGGCCGGCTCACCGAGCCCATGGTGTACGACCCCGGCACGGACCACTACGTGCCCATCTCCTGGCAGGCCGCCTTCGATCTCGTCGGCCGTGAACTGCGTGCCCTGGACAGCCCCCACGAGGCCTCCTTCTACACCTCCGGCAGGCTCGGCAACGAGGCCACCTTCCTCTACCAGCTGATGGCCCGGGAGTTCGGCACGAACAACCTGCCGGACTGCTCCAACATGTGCCACGAGGCATCGGGCCGGGCGCTGCAGGCGGCCCTCGGCACCGGCAAGGGCACCGCCGACCTCAAGGACTGGGAGTCCGCCGAGGCCCTGTTCATCATGGGCGTCAACGCGGCCTCGAACGCACCGCGGATGCTGACCGCCCTCGCCGACGCCTACCGTCGCGGCGCCCAGATCGTGCACGTCAACCCGCTGATCGAGGCCGCGGCCACCCGGACGATCGTGCCGCACGAGATCACGGACATGGCCCTGTTCAAGTCGACCCGGACCGGCACGCTCAATCTGCAGGTGCGCTCCGGCGGCGACATGGCGCTCATGCGGGGCATCGCCAAGGCCGTGCTGGAGCAGTCGGCCGGTGACCCCAAGGCGCTGGACCGGGAGTTCATCGAGCGGTACACCCACGGGTTCGCGGAGTACCGCGCCCTGTGCGAGGCCACGCCCTGGGAGGAACTGGAGCGCCAGTCCGGGCTGACCCGCTCCGACATCCTCAGGGCCGCGGCCGTCTACTCGCGCTCCGACCGTACCCTGATCAGCTGGTGCCTCGGTGTCAGCCAGCACGAGCACGGCGTGGACACCGTCCGCGAGATCGTCAACGTCCTGCTGCTCCGCGGCAATCTGGGGCGCGAGGGCGCCGGCCCCTCCCCCGTACGCGGTCACAGCAACGTCCAGGGCAACCGCACGTGCGGCATCGACCACCGGCCGGCCGGGGCCTTCCTGGACCGGCTCGGCGCGGTCTGCGGCATCGACCCGCCGCGGGAGCACGGGATGGACACGGTGGGCACCATCGCCGCCATGCACGAGGGCAAGGTCAAGGTGTTCGTCGGGATGGGCGGCAACTTCGCGCTCGCGGCGCCCGACACCCCCTACACCGCCCGGGGACTCGCCAAGTGCGCCCTGACCGTGCAGGTGAGCACCAAGCTCAACCGCAGCCACCTCGTCCACGGCGAACAGGCCCTGATCCTGCCGTGTCTGGGCCGCACCGAGAAGGACGAGCAGCGGCGCGGTCTGCAGGCCACGTCCGTCGAGGACTCCATGAGCATGGTCCACCTGTCCGTCGGCATGAAGCGGCCCGCGTCGCCGCACCTGCTCTCCGAGCCGGCCATCATCGCGGGCATGGCCCGCGCCGCGCTGCCCGGCAGTTCGACGCCGTGGGAGCACTACGTCGAGGACTACGACCGGATCCGCGACACCATGGCCCAGGTCCTCGACGGGTTCGAGGACTTCAACCGCCGTGTCCGGCTCCCGCTGGGCTTCCGGATCCGGCAGCCCGCTCGTGAACTGGTCTTCTTCACCCCCTCCGGGCGTGCCGAGTTCTCCAGCGCGCCGCTGCCGGACGTGGTGCCCCCCGACGGGATGCTCGTGCTGCAGACCATGCGCTCCCACGACCAGTGGAACACCACGATCTACTCCGACGACGACCGCTACCGCGGCGTGAAGAACCTGCGCACCCTCGTCCTGATGAACCCGGCCGACATGCGCGCCCGGGACATCGGGCCGGGCACCCTCGTCGACATCACGGCGACGGCGAAGGACGGCAGCAGGCGGGCCCTCACCGGCTACCGCGCGCTGCCGTACGACATGCCCCGCGGCTGCGCGGCCGGCTACATGCCGGAGATGAACGTGCTCATCGCCGCGAACGACTACAGCAGCCAGAGCGACCAGCCGCTGATGAAGAACGTGAAGGTCGCCATCGGCCCCACCCGCTGAGGCGCCTCACGGCGGCACGACGCGGCGACGCTCCCCCACCACCGGTCGTGGCGGGGGAGCGTCGTCGCGGGTTCAGCCGGTGAGCGTGCCGTGGAGCGCTTCGAGGCCGTCGCGGTAGATGCCGTCGAACAGCTCGACCACCTCCGCCTCACCGGCCCCGTCCGGGACGAAGCGGCCGCTCCACACGACCTCGGCGACCTCCGGCTGCCCGGGCACGGCGTGGACCCGCAGGTCGGCGACGTACCCGGTCACGGGGAAGGGCGCTTCCAGGATGGCGTACGCGTAGTGGCGCTCGGCTTCGCTGAAGGCCACCATGCGCTCGACGATCACATCGCCCTCGGGCGTGCGGAGCCTGCGCGCCCGCCCGCCCTCCAGGGGGCTGCTCTCGGGGATGAACGGGAGCCAGTCGGGCAGCGCGTGGAAGCCGCCGATCAGGTTCCAGACGCGTTCGGGCGATGCGGGTACGACACGGCTGACCGAGGTGGACGCCATGGTCTTCCTCCTTGGCTTGCGGGGGGACGGGGGCGGGTGCGGGTGCGGCTCAGGCGCCGTTCGGGAGCGGCGCGGCCGGGCTGACGAGCCCGGAGGCGCGCAGATCGGTCCAGAAGCCGGCCGGGACGTCCTCGTGGAGCGCCGCGATGTCCTCGGCGATCCGGCTCGGCTTGGTGGCGCCGGGGACGGCCGCGACGGCCACCGGGTGCGCGAGGGAGAACTGCAGGGCCGCGGCCTTGACGCTCACACCGTGGCGGGTCGTGAGCTCCTTGATGCGCCGTACGCGCTCGACGACCTCCGGGGGCGCGTCCTGGTACTCGAAGTGGGTGCCGCCGGCGAGGACCCCGGAGCTGTAGGGACCGCCGACGACCATGCCGACGCCCTGCTCCTGCGCCTTGGGCAGCAGCCGCTCCAGCGGGCGCGCGTGGTCCAGCAGGGTGTAGCGGCCCGCGAGAAGGAAGCCGTCGGGCTGCGGCTCGTCCAGGTCCAGCGTCAGCTCGATGGGCTCGACCCGGTTCACGCCGAGGCCCCAGGCCTTGATGACGCCCTCGTCTCGGAGCCGGGACAGCACGCGGAAGGCGCCGGTGCGGGCCTCCTCGAACTTGTTCAGCCACAGGTCGCCGTGGAAGTCCTGGGCGATGTCGTGCACCCAGACGATGTCCAGGCGGTCGACGCCGAGGCGCTTCAGGCTGCCCTCGATGGACCGCTCCGTGGCGTCGGCGGTCCACTCGTGGAGCATCGCGTTCGGACGGCCGTGCTCAAACAGCCCGCCCTTCTCGCCGAGGTCGCGGGCGCCCGGCTCGGACTCGTCCAGGATGACGCGGCCGACCTTGCTGGCCAGCACGAACGAGTCGCGGGGCTTCTGCGAGAGCAGCTCGCCGAGCCGGAGCTCCGCGAGGCCCGCGCCGTAGAAGGGGGCGGTGTCGTAGAAGCGGATGCCCTGGTCCCAGGCGGCCTCCAGGGTGGCGCTCACCTCCTCCTCGGGGATGGCGCGGAACATGTTGCCGAGAGGGGCGGTACCGAAGCCGAGGCGGCCGGGGATGAGTTCCTTGAGCGACATGATGGTGCCTTTCGACGACCGTGCGTGGGGTGCGGGGCGCTTCTCCGCGGGGCCGTTTCGCGAGGGGGATCGCCTCCGGCGCGCGCCGTGGTCCGACGTCCGCCGCAGGTGCGTCGGACGGGGTGTGGACCACGCCCGGCGCCTTGCGGAACCGAGATTACTTGCAGGCGCCGACTAATGCAAGCGCGCGATACCTGCGCCATCTGGATGTCGACGATTGACCGGCATGCGGGAATTAATCCGCGTGTGCAATTATTGATTGAGCCTGTAGGGCGCAGGCGCATGAACGATGTACCGACTCGTCGCCACGCGGCCCGGCCCCGACCGCCCCCAGAGGAGACAGCTTCGTGACCACCACCCTGTTCGAGCCCCTCACCCTCCGGTCCCTGACCGTTCCGAACCGGATCTGGATGGCCGCCATGTGCCAGTACAGCGCGGCGCCGGACGGCGAGCAGGCGGGCGTGCCGAACGACTGGCACTTCACGCACCTCGCGGCGCGGGCGGCCGGCGGCACCGGCCTCATCATCACCGAGGCCACCGCGGTCAGCCCTGACGGCCGGATCAGCCCGTACGACCTCGGCATCTGGAACGACACCCAGGTCGAGGCCTTCCGGCGGATCACCGCGTTCCTGAAGTCCCAGGGGACCGTCCCCGGCATCCAGCTCGCCCACGCCGGGCGCAAGGCCTCCACGGAGCGGACCTGGGTCGACCGGGGCGCCCCCATCGGCCCCGGCGAACAGCACGGCTGGACGCCCGCCGGCCCCAGCGCCGTCCCCTTCGACACCGGCTCCACCACGCCCGAGGAGCTCGGCACCGAGCAGATCGGCCGGATCGTGGCGGAATTCGCCGACGCCGCCCGGCGCGCCCTGGACGCAGGGTTCCAGGTCGCCGAGATCCACGGGGCCCACGGATACCTCATCAACCAGTTCCTTTCCCCGCACAGCAACCACCGCACCGACGGCTACGGCGGGGACTTCGAGGGCCGCACCCGTTTCGCGCTGGAGATCGTCGAGGCCGTCCGCGCGGTCTGGCCGCAGGACCTGCCGGTCTTCTTCCGCATCTCCGCGACCGACTGGCTGAGCGAGAACGCCGACGACGACCGGGAGGGCTGGACCGCCGACGACACCGTCCGCCTCGCCAAGGAGCTGCAGGCCCGGGACGTGGACCTGATGGACGTCTCCACCGGCGGAAACGCCCCGAACGCCAAGATCGCCGCCGCTCCCGACTACCAGGTGCCGTTCGCCGAGCGAGTCCGCACCGAGACCGGTATGCCGGTCGCCGCCGTCGGCCTCATCACCGAGCCCGACCAGGCGCAGGCCATCGTCGGCTCCGGCAGGGCCGACGCGGTCCTCCTCGGCCGCGAACTGCTGCGCGACCCGTACTGGGCGCGCCACGCGGCATCCGCGCTGGGCGGGAAGGTCAACACCCCGGTTCAGTACCACCGCGCCTGACGGAAGTAACCCGCCCCCGGCTCGTTCCCGTCCCCGTCGCACCGTCGTGCGGCGGGGACGGCGCGTCGAGCGGCGAAATCACCTTGCGCGGCGGCGTCCGGCGCCGGGACGATCGGGTCCGTCATCCGCCGACGGCACGCGAGGTTCTGCGACGTGAGCTACACGCTGCGTGAGTACACCCCGGCCGACGAGGCCTCCTGGCTGCGCTGCAGGGTGCTCTCGTTCCTGGGCACCGCCTACTACGACGACGTCGACCGCGCCAAACCGCCGATCCCGGCCCCCGGTCTGGAACTCGTCGCCGTCGACGGGGCGGGGACGGTCGTCGCCATCATGGACACCGCCGTCGACACCGCACGGGCGACCATCGACACCGTCGCCGTCCACCCCGACCACCAGCAGCGCGGTCTCGGCCGCGCCCTCCTGCAGCGCACCCGCGCCGAGGTCCGCGAGCGGGGCGCGGCGACCCTCGACGCCTGGACCCGTGACGACCCGGGCACCCTGGCCTGGTACCGCGCCATGGGCTTCGCGGAGAGCGACCACTACCTGCACGTCTACGCGCACCGCTGCACCGCCCCCGGTGAACCGGACCGCGCGATCCTCACCCCCCGCCCCGGCCTGCGGCTCATGGGCGCCTTCCTGCACGCGAAGCTGGAGGACGAGGCCCGCCTGCGTGCGGAGTTCAGCCGGGTGCACGTGTGCCGGCGGTTCTCGATGACGGCGTGACGCCCCGGCAGGGGGGCGACGCCCGTCAGCAGGGCTCGAAGCCCGGCGGGGTCGGGCCGATCTCACCGTCGGCGACGAGTTCCGCGAGGTCCTCCGGCTCCAGGAACTCCAGGTCCTGCGGGCCGAGTCCGTGGAGGCGGTCCAGCGACGCCAGACGTTCCACGAACGAGAGCACGAAGGCGGAGAACGAGCCGTCGAAGGTCTGGCACCCCACCTCGTGCACCATGGTGACGACCTTCCAGCGGTCGGGATCGGCGTCACAGGGCAGGAAGAAGTGCTCGTCGCCGCTGTGGTCGTAGCCCCAGGAGATCAGTCCGCCGGGTGCGGGGTGGAAGGCGTACGGGTAGTGCTCCGGCACGCCCGACTCCGCCGCCCTGTCGCGGCGTTGTGCGAACTCCTGGTGCGTCCTGGCCATACGGTCGGGCAACGGCGCCGAGCCCCGCGGGTGGAAGACGACGAGCTCGCCGGAAATCACCCCGGTGCCGTAGGCATCGAGGAACGCCTTGAAGTCGCCGGGCAGGGCCGAGCCCGCGTACCGCTCCACCTCCGCCCAGTCGTCGGCGCCCGGTTGCCTGGGGGCGGGTTCGCCCAGCAGGGCCCGCAACTGGTCCAGCGAGGACATGGACTGGTCCGCGACGATCGGTGGAACGGTGGGCGCCACGCTATCCAGGCCGAGCGGGCTCCCGGCCGCCGGGGGCGCGCACCCGTACGAAATCGCCGCGCCGACCGGCGGTGGTTCCGGCACCATGGTGGCCCGTGAGCGACATCCTGCCCGGCCTGGCCGGCAATCCCTCGCTGCCGCGCGAGTTGGTCGACCGGCTGATCGCGACGTCGGACGGCGAACTCGCCGAAGCGCTCGCCGAACGGCCTGACCTCACCCGTGCGCAGGTGGTCGCCCTGGCCGCCCGCGATGAAAGTGCCGCGCTGCGGCTGGCCTACGGGGGGCGTCTCACCGCGGCCGACGTCGATCCCTCGGCCCGGCCGCTCGTCGCCCTCGCCCTGCTCGACCAGCGCGCGGGACCGCCGGAGTGGGCGCGCACGCTGGCCGGCTCGGGGTCCGCCGAGCAGCGGGAGCAGCTGGCCGCCTGCCCCGATCTCCCGGAGGACGTCGCACGTGCCCTCGCGGCCGACCCGGAGACCGAGGTGGTCGCGGAACTCGCGCTCCGGACGACGTCCGCGCTCCTCGCCCGCCTGGCGGAGCATCCGCACGCCGAGGTGCGTCGCGCGGTCGCGGTCAACGAGGCGGCCCCACCCCACGTGCTGGCGGCACTCCTCGACGGTGACGCGCTGCCGCCGGCCCGGTCCTGCCGGGTGTGCGAGGGTGAGCCGGACCCGCCCTGGGACCACTGCGAGGGTGCGCACGAGTCCACCGTCCACGCGATGCGGTACGCCGCACTGTGCAACCCGGCCACGCCCGCGACCGCCGCCGCGGCCTTCGCCGGCCACCCCTCCTGGCTGCTGCGCCGGGAACTGGCGGCCCGGACCGACCTGCCGCCGCAGGTGTACACGCGGCTCGCCGCCGACACCGACGCCCGGATCAGGGCGCGCCTCGCGGACAACCCGGCGATCGGCGAGGCACTCATCCGCGTACTGGCCACGGACGACGACGATGTCGTCCGGCAACGGCTGGCGCACCACCCCGCGGTGCCGCTGGACGTCCTGCGCAGGCTCGCCGCCACCGTGCGGACCGGCCCGGCGCTGCTTCCGCGCATCGCCGCGGCCTCCCCCGCCGAGACCGCGGAGCTCGCCGCCTCGCCGGACCCCGCCGTACGGATGCTCCCGGCCCGGCGCACCGATCTGCCGGACGACATCCGCGACGCGTTGACCCGCGACCCGGACGCGAAGGTGGTGGCCGCCGTCGCCTCCCATCCCGGCCTGACCGAAGCGCGGTTGGCGTCGATGGTCGACCGGCACGGCCTTCGCGTCGCCGCACGCGTGGCGGCGAACCCCGACGCGACCGCTGCCCTGCTGGAGCGGCTGGCGCGACAGCGGCCCCCGGCCCGGAAGGCACTGCGCGAGATCGCCCGGCACCCGCACGCGACGGCCGTGGCGCTGGTCGCCTGCCTGGACGACGAACGGGCACGGCGCGTGGCCGCGGGGCATCCGGCGCTGCCGCCCGCGGTGATCGCCGGACTGCTCACGGACGACGACTGGGAGGTCGCGGACGCGGCGGCCGCCAACCCGTCCCTGCCACCGGCGGAGATGGCGCGTCTGGTGCGCTGATCGCCCGGTATTTGAGCGCTTCGGCCGGCCGCGACGGACCGTCCGCCGGCGGGAGCACGCTGCCGTGGTTGTTCCCGCAGCCCGAACGACGCTACCGTCGAGGTCCATGATCGTATGGCTCAACGGCACCCACGGCGCGGGCAAGACGACGACCAGTGCGTTCGTACAGCGGCTGATCCCGGATTCACGGGTGTTCGACGCCGAGAAGGTCGGCGAGACGCTCATGGACATCACGCCGGGGCTGCCCGAGACGGGCAACTTCCAGCACTGGCCGCCGTGGCGGCCGCTCGTCGTCGAGACCGCCCGCCGGGTGCTCGACTACACCGGTGGCACCCTTGTGATGCCCATGACGGTCCTGGTCGAGCAGTACTGGCGCGAGATCAGCACGGGTCTGGCTGAACACGCCATTCCCGTGCGGCACTTCGTCCTCCACGCCGACCAGGAAACCCTTCGGGGGCGCATCGAGGGGGACACGGTTCTCGGGCCCTCCACATTCCGCCTCGAGTACCTGGAGCCCTACGCCGAGGCGGCCCGTACCTGGCTGCACGACGAGGCCGAGGTCGTCGACACCACGCAGCTCACGCCCGCCGAGGCGGCCCTGCGGATCGCCGAGTCCGTGAAGGACCGGCACGCCGGCCGGGCTCAGAACTCGAACTCGACGTAGTCGATGTCGGTGAAGTCGACCCGCAGTCCCTGGGCGCGGCGGCCGCGGTCCTGGAAGTAGATCTCCTGGAGGCCCTCCGCCGCGATGGCGCGCAGTCGGTCCTCGCCGGCGCCCGCGGACTGGGCGGCGAAGAGGCGGGCGGCGTAGTCGGGGGGCAGCGCCTGGGTGACCAGGCGGAGGCGGGCGTCGTCGGTGGAGCCCGGGGCGGCCGTGAAGCCGAAGCGGGCGCGGGTCTCGATGACGATGCCGCCGGTGGTGGCCGCGCGCTGCCTGGCGCGCTCGCGGACGCGGGGCTGCCACCGCCTGCGGACCTCGTTCTCGAGGCGGGCGGCGAGGTCCTTGCGGGGGCGCTTGAGCCGGCCGGCCAGGTAGCGCTCGACGGTGCGCTGCGAGACACCGAGCAGTGCGGCGACCGCCCTGGTGCCCTTCTCCTGCTTGACCAGGAACCGCATCTGGGCCTGCGCCGACCTGGGCACGGGCCGCGTGAAGGTCTTCTCCGTGGCCTTGTCGAGGCCGTCGCCGAGCATGCCCACCGGGCTCTCCTACTCTCCGTCGAGTGCGGCGTCGCCGCCCTTGATATGGCGGGCGGGGTTGTGTCCGTCCTCGAGCAACTCCACGGCCCACATGAGGGACTGGGTGCCCTCGTGCTTGACCATCCCCGGCGAGACGCCGAGCCGGAATCCGCCCGGCAGCGGTTTGCCCTCCGGTGTACGCGGCAGGAAGTCCAGCGGGCCCGGACCGTCGGACAGGTACACCGCGCAGTCGGACAGCACGGCCACCGGGAAGAGGCCCGCGGCGGCGAACCTGCCCATCTTGCGGTGCATGTTGACCCGCGCGGTGGCGATGACGGCGGCGCGGATGTCGGGGCGCCACGTGGGTCGGTCGAGGGCGGGCCAGCGCTCCCCCGGACGGTAACCGGCACCCTGGGGGCGCTCGCGGAGCTTGCCGATGCCGCCCTTGACGGTGGCCTTGACGGCCGTGAGGAGTGCCGCGCGCGACGGGTCGGCCTCCTTGTGGTGTTCCATCGCGGTGAGGAATTCGGCCTCCGGCATGCCGGGGACGACGCCGAGTTCGGCCATGGTGGCCATGTAGGCGTCCCGCAGCCGGCCGTACCAGGCGTCGAGGTACGCGCCGTGCTCGGGACGGACGTACGCCTCGACCGGGCGCACCTCGTGCCCGAGTTCGGCGGCGTAGGCCACAGTGGGGGTGGCGTACCAGGCGGGGCCCTCGGGCCGGGCGCCGTCCGGGGTGAACGGGTTCGGCAGACGCGGGTCGACGTCGATGTGCGAGAGGTCGACGAGCCAGGAGCCGGGCAGCGCCTTGTCGAACTCCGGGGCGCGGACGTGGACGGCGGCGCCCAGGCCGACGTTCAGCCGGTTCGCGGCGGCGGCGAACGCCATGTTGACGTCGATCCCGACCGCGAAGGTGCGGGCGCACTCGTCGTCGGTGAGCAGTTGCGGGTCCCGGATCCACTCGAAGGCCTCCTCGTCGAGGACCTCCTCCGGGGTACGGCGGTGGCCGCGCGCGAACCGCGAGGCCACGACGGGGTGTTCGTCGGGTGCCTCGGGGGGGGCCGGGTCCACGGGCTGCGTGAGGGCGCCGGGGTTCGGCCCGGAGACCCACGCACCGGTCGCGTGGTCCTTGACCGCGCGGGTCGGTGGGCGCAGGGCCGTCATGAGTTCGAGGCCGCTCACCGCGGTCGAGCCGCGCGGGGTGAGGACCCGGCGCGCGTAGTCCGCGAGCAGCTGTGCCAGTTCGGGGGGCGGCAGTTGTTCCGCGCCGCCCCAGGAACGGGTGTCGAGCGCGCCCCAGGGCAGGACGGCGAGCTGCACGCACTGGCGCCTGCCGTCCTGCGCCGGGCGGTAGACGCGGGCCCAGGGGCCGAAGCCGCGGCGGGTGAGCTGCCACTTGGCGCGGGCGATCTGCCGGACGGCCTTGTGGTCCGCGGGCAGGCGCAGGGCCCGGCGGTCCTCCAGGACGACGGGCAGGCCGAGGCGTTCGGCGGCCGGAGCGGTCAGGACGATCAGCGGGTCGGCGTCCTTGCCGTTGCGGTGCAACCTTGGTGCGCCGAGCCTCGCCTCGGCGAGCGTCCAGGCGACGAGCGACGGCACGTCGGTCGCCGGGCACGACAGCACCAGGCCGCCGGCGCAGTAGGCGGTGCCGTCGCCGTCCAGCACGGCGAGCGGGCCGTTGGTGAAACGCGGATCCTCCGTGGCGGGCGCGGGCGCCGTCTCCTTCCGGACGGGGGCGGGCGCCGGCCTCGCGGGCGCGGCCACGGGTTCGGGCGCGGGCATGATGGCCGGGGCCGCAGCCGGGGCGGGGGCGGGCGCCGGAACGGGGGCGGGTTCGGGCGCGGCGTCGAGTTGGGCCGCGATGCCGTCCAGCAGCTTGGCGTACGCGGCGCGGGTGGCACCCTGCGGCTCGCTGCGGCCGGCCTCCCAGCCGGCCACGGTCGTCCGGGTCACGTCGAGCGCCTCGGCGACCTCCACCTGGGTCAGGCCGTACTCGGTGCGCAGCCGGGCGCGTTCGGCGGGCTCGGGCAGACGGGTCCGCCGCGGCCCCGACTTCAGGAGGGCGTCGACGGGATCGGACGTGCTGGCCATGCGGCGGTTGGCTCCTTCGCTGCTTCAGTCCTGGCCGGTGCCAAAGGCGCGGCGGGGTTCCGCGTCGAGGAACTCGCGCAGGTGCTGCCCCGTGAGGATACGGGCCGGGTTGCGCCCCGGGGGCAGCGGAAGCCTGCGGCCCAGTGCCCAGCGGAAGCGCCGTGCGGGTGCCAGGTCGAACAGGTACTTCCCGCCGCTGCCGTCGTCGGAGCGGCTGCCGCGGATCTCGAACGCGCCGACGCAGACCCCTCCGTCGACGAACGCCAGGAGGAAGTCCCCGTGCTGGTCGACCGTCCGGGCCGAGAAGCGCCAGGCCCGGGCCGCGCTCTCCTCGACGGTGCGCCCGGCGCGCAGCGCCTGCCGTACGTCCACCGCCAGCATCTCCGGCCCTCCCTCCGCGGCTCGTCCCGGCCCCGGGCATGTTCCAAGCCCGCTTCGACGGACTTTATCGGCCGATAAAGCGAGCCGTTGACACCGACGCGCCCGCGAGGGGGGCCGACGTAGGGTGTGGTGCGTGGATGACCTGCTGGGCTGTCTGATCCTGGCGGCCGTACTGGCCGTGATCATGGGCGCGTTCGCCTGGCTGGCGCGGGTGATCCGGCGCCGGGGTGTCGCCGGGCACGCGGTCGCCGCCGCACTGGCCTCCTACGAGGAGGCGTTCCGCGTCACCTCCTACGAGGCGCACCAGGAGATCCGCACCCAGGCCGGGCGCAAGCTGCCCCTGGAGTCGCCGGACGACCCGTGGCGCCCGGCCCGGGCGGCCCTCCCGGCCCGTCCCGCCGCTCGCTCCGCGCGGGGGCCGCGCAGGTGGGTCCGCCGTCTGCGGCGGCGCCGCTGAGCGGTCATGGCCGCGGCGTGTCCCCACGGTTCGCCGCGCGCAGGCGCAGGATGGAGACCTCCTCGCCGGGTACGCCCTGACGGGCGGCTCGGCGGAGCCGGGCGGGGGTGTCGCCCGCCGCGAGGCGGAAGGCACGCCCGAAGGCGGATTCCGAGGCGTAGCCCACGGCGGCGGCGACGGAGGCGACCGGCTGCTCGGTCTGTGTGAGGAGTTCCGCGGCGAGGAGCATGCGCAGCCGCATCAGGAACTCCCCGGCGTTCATCCCGGTCTCGCGGCCGAAGTGCCGGATGAAGGTGGCCCTCGACATGGAGTTGAGCGCGGCGAACTTCTCGATGCCCCAGTCGTGGGCGGGGTCGCGCAGGACGGCGTCGGTGACGGTCCGCACGACGCCGCGGGTGGAGGAGAGCCACGCCACCCGGCTCACGCCGGACACCCCGCGCAGGGCCAGCGTCAGCAGCACGTCGCAGAGGGAGTCGAGGACGGCCTCCGTGCCCGGTCCCGCGGTGCGGGCCTCGTCGCGCATGAAGGCGCTGAGCAGCGCGAGGGGGCTGCCCGCACCGGCGCCGAGCGGGACGTGCAGCACCTCGGGCAGCATGCCCATCAGCACCTGACCCGCGCCCGGCTCCCACGTGTAGTGGCCGCAGAACAGGTCGACCGGCACCACGTCGCCGTCCGGCGCGGTCCCGCTCACGAGGGCGTACGGGCCGACGTCGCGGTGCTCGACCGACGCGGCGGGGCCGGGCCCGTGCGTGTGGACGCGGTGTGCGGTGCCGCGCGGCAGGAGCACCATGTCGCCCGCCCGCAGGTCGATGCTCCGGCCGGGCAGTTCGAGGGTGCACTCGCCTTCCAGCAGCAGATGGAAGGGCGAGCTGCCGGTCCCGCCCGCGGGGTTGTCCAGGGTGTGGCTCCCGGCGATCAGGCAGCGGATGTCGACGCTGCCCCGCAGCCGGGCGAGGCGGACCACACGACTCAGGGTGTCCATGAGACTTTCTCGATAGAAATCGGTACTGACTGATCTTGGCATCTCGCACCACGGACAGCAAGGTGGGAGCCATGGAAACCATGCATGTCGATCTCCTCGTGATCGGATTCGGCAAGGGCGGCAAGACCCTGGCGGGGCGGATGGGCCGTCTCGGCCGGCGCGTCGCCATCGTCGAGCAGTCGGACTCGATGTACGGCGGCACCTGCATCAACGTGGGGTGCGTACCGACCAAGGCACTGATCCACCACGCGGGCGAGCGCCGCCCGGACGATCCGCCGGAGGCGGGGTTCCGTGACGCCGTGCACAGCACGACCCGGCTGACGGAGGCGCTCCGCGCGAAGAACTTCGAGATGCTCGACACCGTCGACTCGGTCACCGTCATCACGGGCCGCGCCCGGTTCGTCGACCCGAAGACCGTGGAGGTGAGCGCCGGCACCGACCGGCTGCTCGTCACCGCCGACACCGTCGTCGTCAACACCGGCGCGGAACCGGTCGTGCCCGACGTACCGGGGCTGCGCACCAGCGCGTACCTGCGCACCAGCACCGACCTGGTGCGCGACCCGCTGCGTCCCGCCCGCATGGTGATCCTCGGCGCGGGCTACCTGGGCCTGGAGTTCGCCGGGATGTACCGCGCGTTCGGCACCGAGGTGACCGTCCTGGAGGCGGGGGCGCGAGTGCTGCCGCGCGAGGACGAGGACGTCGCGGGCGCCGTGGCGGCCGTCCTGGCCGACGAGGGGGTCACCCTCGTGACCGGGGCAGCGGTCACCGGTGTCACGGACGCGGCGGACCACGCCGCCGTGCACTACCGCGTCGACGGTCGGGACCTGACGGCCCACGCCGACGCCGTCCTGGTCGCGACGGGACGCAGGCCCGCCACCGCGGGACTCGGCCTCGAGGCCGCGGAGATCCGGACCACGGAGACGGGTGCGGTCGCCGTGGACGAGTACCTGCGCACCAGCCAGCCGCACGTCTTCGCCGTCGGGGACGTCAACGGCGGGCCCCAGTACACCTACATCTCGCTCGACGACAGCCGGATCGTGGGCGACCAGCTGACCGGCCCCGGCACGCGCACGACCCGCGACCGCGAGGCCGTGCCGTACACGGTCTTCACGACGCCCCCGCTGTCCCGCGTCGGACTCACCGAGCGGCAGGCACGCGAGCAGGGGTACGCGGTCGGGGTCGCCGAGAAGGCGGTCGCCGAGATCGCCGCGATGCCCCGGGCGAAGATCGTCGGCGAGACACGCGGGCTGATGAAGTTCGTCCTCGACACGGCGACGGACCGGGTGCTCGGTGCGGCCCTGTTCAGCGTGGACTCCCAGGAGCTGGTCAACACGGTCGCGTTGGCGATGCGCCACGGGGTCACGGCGACCGAGCTGCGCGACGCCATCTACACGCACCCGAGCTCGACCGAGGCCTTCAACGAGGTGCTGGCCACCGTCCGGTGATCCCGGCGGGGCCCTTCCGCCGCCGGTGTCTTTTGAGGCGAGCCGCGTATTGCCGGACAATGTCCACAGGACGCGCTACCCACACCGGCGGCGGGGGGCCCACCGATCGCGGGACGGCATCATGCCTTCGTACGTGCACACCACGGCACCGACCCGGTACACCGAGGTGAACGGGGACCGCTACGCCTACCGCCGTTTCGGGGCGGAGACCGGGACGCCCCTGCTGATGCTGCCGCACTTCCGCGCCGGCATGGACCACTGGGATCCGCTCGTCACGGACGGTCTCGCCGAGAACCGGCCGGTGATCCTGCTCGACAACGCCGGAGTGGGGAACTCGGGCGGCCGCACGCCGGAGTCGGCGGAGGGCTTCGCCGCGAACGCGGTGGCCTTCCTCCGGGCCCTCGGCATCCCCGAGGTCGACCTGCTGGGCTTCTCGGTGGGCGGGTACGTCAGCCAGGCACTCGTCCTGGCCCATCCCGAACTGGTGCGCCGTCTGGTCCTGGTCGGGACGAGGCCGCGGGCGGGCGAGACGGCGGGCGTCGGCGAACGGGTCGCGGAGGTGGCCGCCCACGAGGTCCTGACCGAGGAGGACTACCTGTACCTCTTCTTCGACGACTCCCCCGGGGGCCGACGGGCCGGACGGGAGTTCTGGGCGCGTCGTCACGAACGGACCGTCGACGCCGACGCCGAGTCGGGACCGGAGAGCGTCCGGGCACAGCAGGCGCTGCGGGCCGACTGGAACACCGCGCGGGGCGAGCGGTTCACCGAGCTGCGGCGCATCACCCGGCCCACGCTCGTCGTGAACGGCCGGAACGACATCATGGTGCCGACGGTCAACTCGTGGATCCTCGCGCAGCACATCCCGCACGCGCAGCTCGTCGTCTACCCGGACTCGGGCCACGGGGCGCTCTTCCAGTACCCGCGGCTCTTCTGCGCCCACGTCGCCCGCTTCCTCGACAGCGAGGTGCCTTTCACCTAGGCGTCCGCGACCGCCCGGTGCCGGCCCGCGGCGCGGACGGCGTACCGGAGGGTCGCCGCGTACAGGACGAGGAACGCGCCGCTGACCAGGGCGACCACCAGCCAGGTCAGGCTCTGCCGGCCCGGGACATCGGCGCCGTGCAGCCAGCGGACGAGGAAGTTGCCCGTGGCCGCCGCGGGGAAGGAGAAGACCCAGTAGCCGACGTGGAACCCGTCCTGGCGTACGTGCGGCACGAGGAACAGCACGATCAGAACGGTGAAGAGCACGAGCCCGGCGAAGCCCTGGCCCACGGAGTCGACCCGGCCGCCGTGCGCTGCGGTCCAGGCGAGGCCGCCCACGGCGGGCGGGATCGTCAGGACGGTCAGTGTGGGGCGGGCGGGTCCGGGCAGGCCGCCGGCGACGAGGCGGCCCAGGACGACGGTGCCGAAGGCGAGCCAGTACAGGACGCCGACCGCGAAGGCGGCCGCGGCCGCGTCGGGGAGCCGGACCGCGGAAGCGGTGGTGCTGGCGATGAAGGGTCCGGAGACCACCGGCAGCAGGTAGCCGGGGTGGAGCGGGGCGGCGCCGAGGCCGCCGCTCACCCAGTGGGCGAGCAGCCGGGCGGCGATGACGGCCGAGGCGAGCGCGAACAGCGCGTACGCCCAGCGGGCGCCGTCGACACCGAAGCGGGCGAAGTGGCCGGTGGTCAGCATGCCGATGATCGGGACGTAGGCGAGGGCGAAGCCCTGACCCGGGTGGTGGAGGTCGTCCAGCACATTGCGCCAGCGCGCCCCGCCGTGCCGCAGGTACTGCGCCAGCAGCACCACCCACGCCAGTGCGCTGACCACGAAGAGGACGTCGCTGACGCCGAGGGGCGCGTCCACCGTCGCCGCCGCCGACTGCCAGAGCCCGCCCAGGCCCGCCGTGCCGAGGGAGACCGACATCAGCCCGATGCGCGTCGCACGCCGTGCGCCCCCGCCGTTCCCGGCCGCGGCATGCGCGGGCCGCGACGACGCGTCCGCGGGGCTCTCCGGGGGCGCGTCCACGGGCATGACGATCACGGGTGCGTCCAGTGCGGCCGACTGCATACGGGGTTCTCCTCGGGTTCGGGTGGTTTCAACTTTAAACCAGACGTCTGCACATCGACGTCGCTCCACCGGCCGCGGCCCGGATCCGGGCCCGGCCGAGATGCCCGCACCTGTCGGCGGGGTCTATCGTCCACATATGGGAGCGCCACGGCCGCGCCGAAACGGCGTTCCCCGGCGGCGACCGGCCCGTTGGGCACCGCGCGGGGCCGGTGGGTGATGGGCGAAAGCGCGGCGCCAGGCGCCGCGCCGCAGGAGGAGGCCGCACTCGACCGCGTTCTGGCGGAGGTGGCGGGAATCACGGGATCCCACGCCGCCGGGGTCTTCCTGCTCGTGCCGCACGCCCAGGCGCTGCGGCTGGCGGTGGTGACGGGGCTGTCCGCGGGTGCGGTGCGGCCGTGGTCCCGGCTGGCGCTCGCGACCCCGGCCCCCGTCTCCGTCGTGGCCCGCGAAGGGCATCCGGTGTGGGTGCACGGCCACGACGAACTCGCCCGCCGGTTCCCGCGCACGGCCTTCGCCCTGCCCTACCGGGTGGCGATGTACGTCGTCCCGCTCCGCACCGGCACCACGGTGTCGGGCGTGCTGCAACTGCTGTGGCCCGACACCCGTCCCGACCGGCTCGCCCCGGACGAACGGGCCGCCGTCACCCGCGCCGCGGACCGGATGAGCGGGCTGCTGACGCGGGCCGCCGCCCGGGGGCGGCCGCTGCGGCCGGGCGCCGTGCCGCGGGTGCTCGCGCCGGACCCTCCGCCGCCCGTGCCGCCCGCCGAGGCCCAGGCGGCGGCGGAGCTGACGGAGCGCCTGAACGAGGGGGTGCTCGCGCTGGATCTGGAGGGGCGGGTGACCTTCCTCAACAGCAGGGCCGCCGAGCTGCTCGGCCGCGACAAGCGGCAACTGATGCACACCCGTCTCTGGGAGTCCCTGCCCTGGCTGATCGACCCGGCCTACGAAGACCCTTACCTGGCCGCCCTGTTCAGCCGGCTCCCCACGGACTTCACCGCGCTGCGTCCCCCGGACGACTGGCTGTCCTTCCGGCTCTACCCCGACACCACCGGGATCAGCATCCGTCTGCGGACCGCCCCGGCCCCGGCGGGCAACCGGCTTCCGCCCACCACACCCTCCGGGACCGCGCCGACCCGCGCCGGCGCGCTGTACCACCTGCTGTACATCGCCTCGTCCCTCACCGAGGCGGTCGGCGTCCGGGACGTGGCGGCGTCCGTCACCGAGCAGATCATGCCCGTCCTCGGGGCCGACGGCCTGTCACTGCTGATCACGGACGAGGGGCGGTTCCAGGACGTCGCCTCCCGCGGCTTCCCGCGGGACCACAAGGACTTCTTCCGGGGCCTGTCGCTGACGGTCGACACGGCGGGCTCGCGCACCGTCGCCACGGGTACGCCGATGTTCTTCAGCGACGTCGACGCGATACGGCAGGCCTTCCCCCTCGTCACCCCCTACACGCGGATGGGCGCCTGGGCGTTCCTCCCGCTGAACGCCTCGGGCCGTACGATCGGCTGCTGCGTCCTGGCCTTCGCCCTCCCCCGCGCCTTCCCGCCCGACGAACGCGCCGCCCTGACCTCGCTGGCCGGCATGATCGCCCAGGCGCTGGAACGAGCCCGGCTCTACGACACCAAGAGCCAGGTCGCGCGCACCCTGCAGACCGCGCTGCTGCCGCACTCCCTGCCGCACGTGGCGGGACTGCGGGTCGCCGCCCGCTACCTCCCGGCCGCCAGCGGCATGGACATCGGCGGCGACTTCTACGACCTGATCCGTCTGGACGGCTCCGGGGCCGCCGCCGCGGTCATCGGCGACGTCCAGGGGCACAGCGTCAGCGCGGCGGCGCTGATGGGCCAGATCCGCACGGCGGTGCACACCCACGCGAGCACCGGCGCGGCCCCGGACGATGTGCTCACCCGGATCAACCGCCTGTTCAGCGACTTCGACACGGACCTGTTCACCAGTTGCCTGTACGCCCAGCTCGACGTGCCCGGGCACCGCGCGCTGCTGGCGAGCGCTGGCCACCTGCCCGCGCTGCTGCGCCACCCGTCGGGCCGCACCGAGATCCTCGACGTCCCGCCCGGGCTGCTGCTCGGGGTGGACGTCGCCGCGGACTACCGGGCGGCGGAGGTGCCCATGCCGCCGGGCAGCGTGCTCACCCTGTTCACCGACGGCCTGATCGAACGCCCGGGCACCGATCTGGAGACGGCGCTCCGGGAACTCGCCGGACGGCTCGCCGCCGCACCCGTCGGGTCGCTGGACGATCTGGCCGACGAACTCCTGCGGGAGGCGCAGCGGACCTCGGGCGGCCGGGACGACATCGCCCTGCTGCTGGTGGGCCCGGGGCAGGCGCCCGGCGGGTGAGGGTCGGCACCGCGGTCAGCCCGTCCGTGCGGCGAGGCGGAACCGGCCGAGGGTGTCCCGTATGAGCCGGCGCACCTCGGCCCAGGTGCCGTCGACCGCCGCGTCGCCGCGCAGCAGGCACTCCGCGGGCTGTGCCGCCCACCAGCGGGCGCGGTGCAGCGCGTCGACGCCGGCGATCGTCCCGGCCACCACGTAGTAGTGGTGGACGAGCACCCCCGAACCGGCGCGATGACGCAGTCCGACCAGCCAGACCGCTCCGGCCTCGTGACCGCCGGACGGGGTGCCGTCGGGGCGAGCACCCCGTCCGCCGGCCCGCGCCGGGTCGGCCGCCGGGAGGTCGGTGGCCCTGGAAGGGTGGGTGTTGCTCATCTCTCACTCCCGCCACGCGGTCCGGCTCCCGGCATCCACGGTGGCGCAGGCGGCGGCGTCGCGGCCACGTCCATCCTGCCGCGTACCCCTCGGATTCGGTCAGGGGCGGTAGACGGCCCCGGGCTGCGGGGTGCCCGGCGCGAGCAGCTGCGGAACGGTCACGAAGGTGAAGCCCCGCTGCTTGAGCGCGTCGATGATCCCGGGCACGGCCGGCAGGGTGCCCCGGTAGCCCTTGGCGTCCGGGCCGGGGACGACGTCGTGGAGCAGGATGATGCCGTCGCGGCCGGCCTGGTCCAGGACGCGCTTGGTGATCACGTCGGGGTCGTTGGTCTCGTAGTCCTTCGCCGTGACGCTCCACAGCACCTCGGAGAGACCCATCTCGCGTGCGATCCCCTGGACGGTGTCGTTGGTACGTCCCTGCGGCGGGCGCATGAGGGTGGGACGGCGGCCCGTGATCCGCTCTATCGCGTCGTCGGGGCGGCTCAGCTCCTCACGTATCTCCTCGGGGTCGATGTCCGTGAGGATCTTGTGCGACCAGGTGTGGCTGGCCACCTCGTGCCCCTCGGCCACCATGCGCTTGACCATGTCCGGGTAGCGCTCGACGTGGTTCTTGCCGAGCAGGAAGAAGGTGGCGGGCACCTGCTTGTCCTTGAGGACGTCGAGCAGCTGCGCGGTGTTCTTGCTCGGTCCCGCGTCGAAGGTGAGCGCGATGCACTTGGCCTCCCGGCAGTCGACGCTGCCGAAGGCGCCCTTGCCGGTCTTGCCGGCCTCCTGCCGCACGGTGCCGGGGGAGGTGGTCTCGACGCGGGTGCACCCGGTGAGGGCGAGCGCGATCGCCAGCGCTGCCACGGGGAGCGCCGCCCATCTGCGGACCGTCCTGACGGGCGCGGCGTCACGTCGGGCGGGCAGGGGGCGTCGAGGCCGGTTGAATCGCATGCCCGCGACTATACACATGGGGTATACATGCTATTCATATCGGGGGTGCTCCCCGTCCGCGTCCTCGCGACCTGGCGTCTACATGAGGTGTATACGTCATGTGTATATTGACGCGCATGTCCATCGGTCACACCCTCCTCGGCCTCCTCGAATCCGGACCGCGTCACGGCTACGACCTCAAACGGGCCTTCGACGAGCGATTCGGCCACGACCGCCCGCTGCACTACGGGCAGGTCTACTCCACGATGTCACGGCTGCTGAAGCACGGACTGGTCGAGGTCGAGGCCATAGAGCCCGGCGAGGGGCCCGAGCGCAAGCGGTACGCGATCACGGAGGCGGGTGTCACCGACGTCGCACGGTGGCTCGCGACCCCGGAGAAGCCCGAGCCGTATCTGCAGTCCACGCTCTACACCAAGGTCGTCCTCGCGCTGCTCACCCGACGCGACGCCGCCGACATCCTGGACGTGCAGCGCGCCGAGCACCTGCGGCTGATGCGCGACCTGACCGAACGCAAGCGCACCGGGGACCTGGCCGACCAATTGATCTGCGACCACGCCCTGTTCCACCTCGAGGCCGACCTGCGCTGGCTGGAGCTGACCGCGGCGCGCCTCGACAGGCTCGCCCGGGAGGTGAGCGCATGACGGCCGCCGAGCCCCTGCTCACCGCCGACGGCCTGTGCAAGAGCTACGGCTCGACGCCTGCGCTGGACGGGGCCGACTTCTCCATACGCCCCGGTGAGGTCGTCGCCGTGATGGGCCCCTCCGGCTCCGGCAAGTCCACCCTGCTGCACTGCCTCGCCGGGATCGTCGTCCCCGACGCCGGCACCATCACCTACCGCGGTGACGAACTGTCCGCGATGAACGACGCCCGGCGCAGCGCGCTGCGCCGGAGCGATTTCGGCTTCGTCTTCCAGTTCGGGCAGCTCGTCCCCGAGCTCACCTGCGCGGAGAACGTGGCGCTCCCGCTGCGGCTGGGCGGCACCTCCCGCAAGGAGGCCGCGCGCGCCGCCCTGGAATGGCTGCGCCGGCTGGAGGTCGACGACGTCGCGGCGCAACGCCCCGGGGCGATCTCCGGAGGACAGGGGCAGCGGGTGGCCGTCGCCCGCGCCCTGGTCACCGCCCCCCGTGTGCTGTTCGCCGACGAACCCACCGGCGCGCTGGACTCCCTCAACGGCGAACGCGTGATGCAGCTGCTCACCGCCGCCGCCCGCGACACCGACGCCGCGGTCGTCCTGGTCACCCACGAGGCGAGGGTGGCCGCGTACTCCGACCGCGAGGTCGTCGTACGCGACGGGAGGGCCCGCGACACGGCGCGCGCGGCATGAGGCCCGGCGACTCCCCCCGCGGCGTCCGCCGGAGCCGGATCCAGGACCTGGCGATGGGCGTCCGGTTCGCCGTCACCGGCGGCCGCGAGGCCTGGGTGCGTACGCTCCTGACCGCCGTCGGCGTCGGCCTGGGGGTCGCGCTGCTGCTGCTCACGGCCGCCCTGCCGCACGCGCTGACGCAGCGTCACGACCGGGAGCGCGCCCGCAACGACATGACGTACACCTCGCTCGCCGAACACCGGGCCGAGGACACCCTGCTGATCGCCACGGTGGACACCACCTACCGCGACCAGGAGGTGCGGGGCCGCCTGCTGCAGCCGGAGGGCCGGCGGCCGCCGCTGCCGCCGGGCGTCGGCCGGCTGCCCGGGCGCGGGACGATGGTGGCCTCCCCCGCCCTGCGGCGGCTGCTCGCCGCCCCGGAGGGCAGGCTGCTGAGCGAGCGGCTGCCGTACCGCGTCACCGGCACCATCGGCCAGGACGGGCTGGTCGGACCGGACGACCTCGCCTATTACGCGGGCACCACGGGACTGGCCGTGAGCGCCGGGGCCGGGGCCGGGCAGACCGTCCGCGTCGAACGCATCCACGCCTTCGGCTCCGTGGACCAGGGCGGCACGACCGACCCCGTCCTCGTGCTGCTCGTGCTCATCGTCTTCGTGGCGCTGCTGATGCCGGTCGGCGTGTTCATCGCGGCCGCGGTCCGCTTCGGCGGCGACCGCCGCGACCGCCGGCTCGCCGCGCTGCGCCTGCTCGGCGCGGACGCGGCCACCACGCGACGCGTCGCCGCGGGCGAGGCCCTCGCCGGCGCCCTGTGCGGACTCGCCGTCGGTGCCGTGCTGTTCGCGGCCGGCCGCGTCCTGGCCGGCCGGATCAGCTTCTACCGCGTCAGCGTCTTCCCGGACGACCTCATGCCCGCGCCCGCGCTGACCGCCCTGGTCGCCGTCGCCGTCCCGGCCGCCTCGGTGGCCGTGACCCTGCTGGCGCTGCGCGGCGTGGTCATCGAGCCGCTCGGTGTCGTCCGCGCGACGAGGCCGCCGCGCCGCCGCCTGTGGTGGCGGCTGCTGCTGCCGCTGGGCGGGATCGCCCTCCTGTACCCGATGATCGGACAGGGCCCGGACCACGGGGACTTCAACCAGGCGCTGGTGGTCGGCGGCACCGTCCTGCTGCTGATGGGCGTCACGGCCCTGCTGCCGTGGATCGTCGAGGCGGCCGTCGCCCGGCTGGGCACCGGTGCGCCCTCCTGGCAGCTCGCGGTCCGCAGGCTCCAGCTGAACAGCGGCACCGCGGCCCGCACGGTGAACGGCATCGCCGTCGCCGTCGCCGGGGCGATCGCGCTGCACATGCTCTTCGCGGGCGTCGACGGCTCGTACACCCGCAGCAGCGGCAACGACCTCTCCCGGGCCCAGATGGAGGTCTACCTCCCGGCGGCCGACTCCCCCGCCGAGGCCGCCCGGCGGCTCACCGCGGGCGACGCCGCGGCCCGGGCGACCCCGCTGTCCGTGGGGGTGCTCGGCGAACGCGCCCGCGAGCCGAGGCGGTTCCTCGAACTGACCGTGGGCACCTGCGACGCGCTGCGCGAGGTCGCCAGGGTGCCCGCCTGCCGCGACGGCGACGTCTTCGCCGTCCAGGACCGGTCGTACGACGACGACACCCTCCGCACCGCGAAGCCCGGGCGCGTGGTGTACGTCGACCCCGGCTCCGCCGGTTCCGCGGGTCTCGCGGTCGCCTGGCGCCTGCCGTCCGGCCTGAAGAAGGCCCATACCCGCGCCGATCCCAGCGGCTACGCGCGCGGCGGCGTCCTGGTCACCCCCGCAGCGCTCCCCGCGGCCGCCGCCCGGGCGCTCACGGGCCGGGTCTACGTCTCACTCGACCGCTCCGTCCCGGACGCGCCCGAGATCGTGCGGAACACGGTGGCGGCGGTCGACCCGCTGGCCGACGCCCGCGAGTACGTCACCCACACCGAGTCCGCGCGCTACTCCTCGGTCCGCACCGGGGTGTTCGTCGGCAGCTGCTGCGTCCTCCTGCTGATCGGCGCGAGCCTGCTCGTCTCCCAGCTGGAGCAGTTGCGCGAGCGCAGGAAGCTGCTGTCCACCCTGGTGGCCTTCGGCACCCGCCGCAGCACCCTCAGCCTGTCGGTACTGTGGCAGACCGCCCTCCCCGTCGGTCTCGGCCTCGGCCTCGCGTGCGTGGTGGGGCTGACCCTGGGCGCTGTGCTGCTCCGCATGGTCGGCGCGACCGTCACCGTCGACTGGGCCGACGTCGCGGCCATGACCGGCGTCAGCGCGGCCGTCGTCCTGCTGGTGACCGCGCTGAGCCTTCCCGCGCTGGTCCGCATGATGCGCCCGGAGGGCCTGCGCACCGAGTGACGCCGGTGGAGCGGGTCAGGGGGCCGCGACCGCCGGCGGGGCGGTGGTGGCCCGGGGGGTCAGGAGTGCGGAGAGCACGGTCGTCTCGGGGACGTCGTCGCGGCCAGCGAGCTTGGCCATCAGAAGCTCCACCGCGCTGGTGCCGATCTCGACGGAGGGGATCGAGACCGACGTGATCGGCACGGGTGCCTGCTCGGCGGTCTCGTCGGGGCAGATCGCGGCGACCGAGAGGTCCTCCGGGACGCGCAGTCCCATGGCCTGGAAGGCGGAGATCAGGGGCTGGGTGATCGGCTCGTTGTGGACGACGACCCCGGTCAGCCCCGGCTGCTCGCGCAGCAGTTGCTCGGCCATGGCCCGCGCGGCCGCGGGCGTCTCCGGGCAGGGGTGGACGGACGAACGCAGGCCGAGGCGGTCGGCGGCGGCCGTGAACCCGGCGGCGACCCGACGGGCGAATCCGGTGCCGCGGACGTAGACCTCCGGGGGTGAGCCGACGAGGGCCACGGTGCGGTGGCCGAGCGCGGCGAGGTGCTCGACGCACGCCTCGCCGGCGCCCGTGAAGTCCAGGTCGACACAGGTCAGCCCGGCGGTGTCCGAGGGGAAACCGATCAGCACGGACGGCCGGTCCAGAACGCGCAGCAGGGGCAGCCGCCGGTCGTCCGTCTCGACGTCCATGATGATGAAGGCGTCCGCCATCGCGCTCTGGGCGACCCGGTTGATGCCCTCCTCCCCCTCGTTCTGCGTGAGGAGGAGGACATCGTGGTCGTGCTCCCGGGCGGCGGTCAGCACGGAGGTGGCGAATTGCATGACCACGGGCACGTGGATGCCCTTCCGGAGGGGCAGCACGAGGCCGATCACCCGTGACCTGCTGCTGGCCAGGGACCGGGCCCCGGCGTGCGGCCGGTAGCCCAGTTCACGGATGCTGTCCTCGATGCGCCGCCGGGTCTCCGGGGAGATCGGCCGTTTGCCGCTGAGGGCGTAGCTGACGGTGCTCGGCGACACGTTGGCGTGCCGCGCGACGTCAGTGATCTTGACCATGCAACTCCCTTCCCCTACGTGCGTGCCGCGCCGGACCGTCCTCAGGAGCCGGAGAGCTCCAGGGTGAGGACGGCCGTACCGGCCGCCGCACGCGCGGAGGGACCGCCGGCGACCTCGACACCCCACGGCAGGGACGCGTCGGAGGTCTCGGCCCGCAGCGTGGAGCCCTCGCGCACGACGGTGATCTCGGCCGCGGCCGTACCGTCCTCGCGGGGGATCCGCACGGTGGTGCGGGAGCCGTCGGCCGGCTCGAAGACCCGGACGGTCACGTCGTCCGCCCACACGTAGTCGGGACGGTCGTCGACCGAGCCGACCGGGATCACGGAACCGGGACGGGCCAGCAGCGGAATGCTGAGGTAGTCGTGGGTCTCGCGCACCCAGCGCGGGCCCGTGACCTTCTCGCCGGTCGTGAAGTGGGTCCAGGTGCCCTCGGGCACGTAGTAGGACACCTCGCCGTCCTCGGAGAACACCGGCGCGACGAGCAGGTCCCCGCCGAGCATGTACTGGCGCTCCAACGAGGCGCAGCCCGGGTCGTCGGGGAACTCCAGCACCATGGCGCGCATCATCGGGACGCCCTCGGTGTGCGCCTGGTGCGCGGCACCGTAGAGGTAGGGCATGAGGCCGAGCTTGAGCTTGGTGAAGTGGCGGAGGACGTCCACCGCCTCCTCGTCGAACAGCCACGGCACGCGGTAGGAGGAGGAGCCGTGCAGCCGGCTGTGCGAGGAGAGCATGCCGAAGGCGGTCCAGCGCTTGAACAGGCCGGCGTCGGGCAGACCCTCGAAGCCGCCGATGTCGTGGCTCCAGTAGCCGAAGCCGGACAGACCCAGGGAGAGGCCGCCGCGCAGGGACTCGGCCATCGACTCGTACGTGGACTCGCAGTCGCCGCCCCAGTGCACGGGGAACTGCTGGCCGCCGGCCGTGGCGGAGCGGGCGAAGAGCACCGCCTCGCCCTCGCCGCGGTGCTTGCGCAGCACGTCGAAGACGGTCTTGTTGTACAGCTGCGTGTAGTAGTTGTGCATGCGCTCCGGGTCGGAGCCGTCGAACCAGGCGACGTCGGTGGGCACGCGCTCGCCGAAGTCGGTCTTGAAGCAGTCGACGCCCTGGCCGAGGAGGGCCTCGAGCTTGGAGGCGTACCAGGCGCAGGCGTCGGGGTTGGTGAAGTCGACCAGGGCCATGCCGGGCTGCCACAGGTCCCACTGCCAGACGCCGCCGTCGGGGCGCTTGAGGAGGTAGCCGGCCGCCTTGCCCTCGGCGAAGAGCGGGGAGCGCTGGGCGATGTAGGGGTTGATCCACACGCAGATGTGCAGATCACGCTCCTTCAGGCGGCTCAGCATCCCCTCGGGGTCGGGGAAGACGCGCGGGTCCCACTCGAAGTCGCACCAGTTGAACTCGCGCATCCAGAAGCAGTCGAAGTGGAAGGCCGACAGCGGCAGGTCGCGCTCGGCCATCCCGTCGACGAACCCGGTGACGGTCTGCTCGTCGTAGGAGGTGGTGAAGGAGGTGGTCAGCCACAGCCCGAACGACCAGGCCGGCGGGAGCGCGGGCCGACCGGTGAGCGCGGTGTACTTGCGCAGGATCTCCTTCGGCGTGGGGCCGTGGATGACGTAGTACTGCAACTGCTGGCGCTCGGCGCTGAACTGGACCCGCGAGACCTGCTCGGAGGCGACCTCGAAGGAGACCTTCCCGGGGTCGTCGACGAAGACGCCGTAGCCGGCGTCGGTCATGTAGAACGGGATGTTCTTGTAGGACTGCTCGCTGCTCGTGCCGCCGTCGGCGTTCCAGATGTCGACGGTCTGGCCGTTCTTGACCAGTGGGCCGAAGCGCTCGCCGAGCCCGTAGACGGACGTGCCGACGGCCAGCCGGAGCTGCTCGCGGACGTGGTGCTCGCCCTCGGCGGTCTCCATCAGCGCCATGGCCTTGACGTCGCTGCTGGTGAGGGTGCGCCCGTCGGCCTGGAACTCCATCCGCCACTCGCCGTCGAGGCGGAAGCGGACGCTCAGGTCGCCGGAGGTGAGGACGGCCTGCTCCTCGTCGACGGTCACGACGGGCTCGTGCGGCTCGTGGTGCAGCTCGAAGTGCGGGCCGGTCTCGACGTCGCCCTCGAAGTGGGTGATGCGCACGCCGATGACGCCGGGCATCGGCGCGGTGCAGTCGACGGTGATGAGCGGGCCCTTGAGCAGGTCGCCGCGGTGCCGGATGTGCTGGGTGGGCGCGTGGACCCGCAGCGTTCCGGGGCCCGGGACGGCATCGAGGACCTCGGCCGGATACGCCGCCGTGACGCCTTCGCGCAGCAGCCAGTACCCGTTGGTGAACTTCATGGTCGATGCCTTTCCCGGTGGGCGGCCACCGGCGTTCTCGGTACGTGTGGGAGCAGGTGGGGCCGGCTCTGCCTCCTGCCCGTGCGGGGGGAGGCAGAGCCGTGGGCGGAACGGGGCGAACGTCACCCGCCCGGGTGGAGGGCCGCGGACACGGTGGTCCGGGCGCGGGTCACTTCACGGCGCCGACGGCGATACCGCGGGTGAGCGTCCGCTGGAAGAGGAGGAAGAAGACGATGGCGGGCAGCGCGCCGAGCAGGCCGGCCGCGTTGGTCATCGTCGCGTCCATCAGTCGCTGGCCCTGGAGCACGCCGAGCGCCACCGAGACGGTCTGGTTGTCGTTCGACGGCAGCATGACCAGCGGGAGCAGGAACTCGTTCCAGGTCCAGATGAAGAAGAACACCAGCAGGACGCCGAGGGTGGGCCGGCTGACCGGGACCACCATCCGCCACAGGATCTGCCAGCTGTTCGCGCCGTCGATCCTGGCCGCCTCGATGATCTCCTTCGGGAAGGCCCCGAGCACGGAGGAGAGGAGGTAGGTACCGAAGGCCGCCTGCACGACGCTGAAGACGATGATCAGGCTCAGCCTGGTGTCGTACAGCCCCACCTGCTTGGACAGGTAGTACAGCGGGTAGACCAGCGCCTCCTGCGGCAGCACGTTGGCCAGCACGAAGAAGGCGAGGAAGTACGCCTTGCCCTTGATCCGCCCGATGCCGATCGCATACGCGTTGAGCACCGAGAGGATCACGCCGAACACGGCGACCGAACCCGAGATCACGACCGAGTTCAGCAGCGTGTGCCCGAAGTTGACCCGGGTCCAGAAGTCCGTCAGGCCGTCCAGGTGGAGGCCGTGGGGCAGGGACAGCGGGCCGTGCGCGGAGTAGTCGGCGGGCGACTTCAGCGCGTTGATGAGCACGATCAGGAGCGGCAGCACCATGAAGATCGCGCCGAGGATCATCGCCACCAGCACCGGGTAGCGCTTGAGCGCCTTCACTGTGCGTCCTCCGATCGGGTCTGGAAGCGGAGGCCGACCGTCGTCAGCGCCAGGATGATCAGGGTGAGGACCGTCGCGATCGCCGAGCCGTAGCCGACGTCCGTCTTCTCGAAGAAGGTCGAGAAGGAGAAGTAGGACGGCACGATGGTCGCGTCTGCGGGCCCGCCCTTGGTGAGGACGTACACCGCGCCGAAGACCTTCAGGGCCGCGATGGTGCACCACAGCATCACCACGTAGATCTCGGGGCGGATCTGGGGCAGCGTCACGTGCCAGAAACGCTGCCACCAGTTCGTCCCGTCCAGCTCGGCCGCCTCGTAGAGCGAGGGATCGACCCGCTGGAGTCCCGCCATGAAGATCACGACGGGGAACCCCAGCTGCACCCAGACCATGACGGCCATCACGCTGTAGAGCGCGAACTTCGGGTCACCCAGCCAGTCCTGCTGGAGCGAACCCAGGCCGACCGCCTTCAGCAGCTCGTTGAGCGAGCCGTTCTCGGGGGCCAGGATCCAGCTCCAGACGATGCCCGCGACGGTGATGGGCAGGACCTGGGGCAGGTAGAAGCAGGCACGCAGCACGCTGGCCAGCTTCGAACCGAAGTGCTTGCCGATGAAGTCGAACAGCGCCGCGGCCACCACGAGGCCGACGGCGGTGGGGATCACCGCCATCGCCAGGACCATGGCGACGCTGTGCCGGAAGGACTCCCAGAACCGCGAGTCCTTCATCAGCTCCCGGTAGTTCTCCAGCCCCGCCCAGGTGGGCGAGCCGACGCCCTGCCAGTGCGTGAAGCTGAAGTAGATGTTCATCACGAACGGCACGATCACGACGGCCAGGAAGGCGATGACACCCGGGATCAAGTACAGCGCGTAGGGATTGCGCAGCCGTAGGGGTCGGGCACTCATGACGTGGGCGCACCCGCGTCATAGGCCTTCTGCAGTTCGTCCAGGACCTGGTCCGGGGTGCCGCTGCCGGTGATCAGCTTCTGGGTGGCCGAGACCAGCACGTCGTAGAAGCCGGGGACCGGCCAGTCCGGGTAGAAGGCGAGACCGTCCTGGTCCGAGACCTTGTTGAAGTTCTCGATCAGCTCCTTGGAGCTGGGGTCGGTGATCGCCGAGGGCTCGGCCGCGACGGGCACGCCGCCGTTGTTGCCGAGGGTGTTCTGGATCCCCTTCTTCATCGTGATGTCGATGAAGTCGTAGGCCAGCTGCTTGTTCTTGGCGTTCTTCGGGACGACCCAGAGGTTGCCGCCCGAGCCGAGCGTCATCTTGGAGTCCGGGAAGAGGAACGAGCCCCACTGGAACTTGTTCTCGTCGCGGAAGCGGCCGTACCACCAGCTGCCCGAGAAGAAGATCGGGGACTTGCCGCTGATGAAGGAGACGCCGGCGTCCTCGGCCTTGGCACCGCTGGTCGTCTTGGCGATGTAGCCCTTCTTCACCCAGTCCGACAGGGTGTTCGCGGCGTACGTCCAGGCGGCGTCGTGGAAGTCCGCCTTGCCCTTGTAGAGCTCGAAGGAGTCGACCCAGCTGCGGTCGGCCTTGGTCAGGGCCAGCTGGTACAGGTACTGGTGGGCCGGGTACTCGGCGCCGCCGTTGGCGAGCGGGGTCACGCCCTTGGCCTTGAAGGCGGCGAGGGCCTGCTCGAACTCGTTGAACGTGGTCGGGACCTTCACACCGTTCTTCGCGAAGAGGTCCTTGTTGTAGTACACCATCGTGTACTCACCGAAGTTCGGGATGCCGTACCAGTTACCGGAGCCCATGACGCCCTTGGCGTCGTAGCGGCTGGTGGTGGTGACGCTGGGGCTGAGCAGCTTGTCCCAGCCGTACTTGGTGACCTGCGGGGTGAGGTCGGTGAGCAGGCCCTGCTTGGCCAGCAGGCCGGCCGTGGCGTTGCCCTTGTTGTACTCCATGAGGTCAGGGGCGTTGCTGGAGTTGAGCACCATCGAGGCGGTCTTCTGGATCTGCTCGAAGCCCTTGGCCTCGAACTCGACCTTGACGCCGGGGTGGGACTTCTTGAACTCCTCTATCGCCTGGTTCCAGGCGATACCCATGGCACTGTTCGGAGCTTCGTAGTGCCAGAGCTTCAGCGTCTTGCCGTCGCCCTCCGCACCGCTGTCCGAGCTACCGCACGAAGTGATGAGCATGGCGCCCGCAAGGGCAGCTGCTGCGAGAGCCAGCGGTCTGCGCACCTTCAACATTGAAGTGACCTCCACCTGGGCCGAACGAATGAGGCGTCCAT
Organism: Actinacidiphila glaucinigra; assembly: GCF_900188405.1. Lineage (GTDB taxonomy): Bacteria > Actinomycetota > Actinomycetes > Streptomycetales > Streptomycetaceae > Actinacidiphila > Actinacidiphila glaucinigra. The sequence continues at coordinate 362,541 of NZ_FZOF01000005.1, forward strand.
CGAATGGTTTCGATGCGACGCGTCGAAGCGCTTCGACGCAGGACCGTATGCAGCGAGCGCGGATATGTCAATGGTGTTAACAAATTGCCGACCAGCGATTTTTGAAGCGTTACCGACGCTCGACGACTCCGTGACCTGCGGTGGATGCCCGGAGTGACGACGCGTGACGCAGCGGTGTCCCGCGCGGGACGCAAGCGCTTGACGGTGAAGCGGACTTGCGGGCTTCCGGATTTCGGTGGAATTTTCCTTTACGCCTCATTGACATCAGTGGCACCTTCTGTCGCATGCGCCACAACAGCCTCTGCGGCCGCGGGGCATTCCGTGCGGAGGGGGTCGCATCACGGCATCAACCGCCGCTCCTCGAAGCCCGGTTGGGTCATCGCTGACACAACGGATCCTCCACGGCACACACGGTTGAGGGGGCGTCACAGCCGAGCAAAAGATACCAATATGCACTTTTTGCCGGATCCCTTTGACGCGCGGCGCAAAACGCGCCTACCGTTCATATAGGGACGTCTTCAACTACAGACATCTGTTCCGGCGTTCCACGTCCGTGAGGTGCGTTGGCGCCCAGGCGTCCGCACCCCCCATCCGCGCCGGGATCACGCACATTCCCGCGCGCCGGCGGTCGGCTCCGCGCGGACCGCGACCCGAAGTCCAGATCCCCGAAGGGGGAGTCATGCGCACCCTTACCATCCGCAGGATCGCCGCCGCTGCCGTGGTGGCGCCCCTGCTCGCCTTCGCCGGAGCCACCGCGGCCAGCGCGGCGACGCCACAGACAGCACCCGTCACTGCGCAGTCCGTCGTCGACCACGGCGGCGGCTGGGGCGGCGGACACGGCGGCTGGGGTGGCGGACACGGCGGCTGGGGCTGGGGGAACGGTTACGGCTGGGGCGGCTACGGCGGCTATGGAGGTTACGGCGGCTACTACGGCTTCTACCCCGGCTTCTACGGTTCCGGCTTCTACGGAGGCTTCTACCGCTGAGGTCGTCGGGCCGGTGCCCTACCGGCCCGTCCGGTGACGTCCCCACCGAGACCGCCGCCGTCCGGCCCCCGGGCTCGGACGGTGACGGCCCACGGTGTGGGCGGTCGATCCGGCGGGCGGGGCCGGCCAGGGCCGTCAGGCCCTCCGGCCGGCCCGACCCGGCAAGGACCACCGCGAAGCCCGCGAATCCACCAGCGGCCCCCGCGATGCGGGGGCCGTCGGCGTGCCCTCGCCGGCCCCGCGGTCCGGCACGGCGGGCTCGCGCAGCATCGCGGAGGCGGCCGCCTTCGACGACACCACCGCATCGGCGACGAACCGCGCCCGCCCCACGCCCAGCACGCGCAGCGCCCGGCCGTGGTCCACCGCCACCAGGAGCGCCGCTCCCGCCACGGCCACGCGCCATCCGGCTGTCGCTGCACGGCGCGCAGGCGCGGGCAGGGCCGCGAGCGACGCCCTCAGGCGCTCGCAATGGAAGGGCACGTGCCGCTGCTCGTCGGCGAGGATCCGGCCCGCGACCTCACGTGTGAGCGGGTCGTCCGCACCCTCCCTCAGGGCCCGGTAGTAGCGCAGCGCGACCTCCTCGGCGACCATCAGCACCAGCAGCTCCAGACGCAGCCCCAGCAGGCGGCGCAGGGCGACGAAGGCCCGGTCCGTCCAGTGGCCGTCGATGGTGGACGCGCCGGCCGCGTCCAGCAGCCGGGCGAGCAACCGGGCGTGGTTCTGCTCCTCGGCGACGAACAGGCGCACCGCTTGCGCGTAGTCGCGGTCGCCCGCCCCGTCCGCCTTGGCGATCAGGTACGCCCCGTCGCCGTCCTCCCCGGCCTGGAAGCGCTGCACGCTCGCGCGTACCGCGTCGTGCAGGACCGCTCCCCGTGCCCACGCGGGATCCCCCGTCGCACGCCGTCGGTCCCGTTCCTCCTCGAAGCGCTCCGTCCACCGGGCGAATCCGCTCGCGGTCATGTCCCTCCCCGCCTCCGTGGGGCACGTTCCGTCGTGTCCCGGTCGGGGAGGACGCACGGACGGCTGCGCGCCGTTCCCGTCACACGGTCCCGCGACCGCTCAGTCCCACAGCTCGCGGACCGGGTCGTGCGGCCAGGACGGCTCGGTGTCGGGGTAGCTGATCGTGAGCTTGGTGAAGTGCCGCAGGCCCGGGTCCCCGGGCCAGGGCTTGCTGTCCGAGAGCGTGATCTTGACCGGGAAGGTGTGGAAGTGGCCCGCGGCGCAGTACGGATCGCAGTCGTTGGCCTCCTCGTAACCGGTGGCCACGGCCGAGTCGGCGGCCCAGTGCGACCAGTACAGGCCGCCCAGCCGGTCGTTCCCGTCCCCGCAGGCCAGCAGGAAGTCGGGGGGCATGACAAGCCCCCGGCCGAAGCACGTGACCAGGACCGTGGCGTGGGTCGGGGCGGCTCGGGGCGCCGGGGAGCCGGCGGCTGCCGAGGCGGGGGCGGCCGCGACCACGGTCGCGAGGGCGGTCGCGAGGGCGGCGGAGGTGGCGGTCAGGGCGAGGGAGCGAAGGAGTGGCATCTCGGTCTGCCTTCCTGGCCGCCGCCGGGGATGGTGGCGGTCGGGGGCGAGGGTGCGGTCCGGAGCGCCGATTCGGGGGTCGCGGGACCGGAGGCGGGACTCCCGGCGGCGTCCCGGCGTGGCGCGTACGGGGCGGAGGGGCGTAGGGCGCGGAGGACGCACGGAGTCCCCGGTGCGCGGCCGTACGGCCTCGAAGTCACGTTCCTCCAGGAGGGTGAGGCACGCAACCCGGCCGGACCACGTTCGGGCCCGACCGGCACGCTCAGTAACCGGTCGGGTACGGAAAAATACAACCAGATCAAGGGGGCACCGCGGAACAAATCCGACACTTGCCCCGGTTGAAAGCCCTGACAACGTGATCGTCATTCCGCCGAGGTGATGCAGTAGTGGGCACCGACATGAGCAGTCCGACCACGGAGACGTTCAAGCGCGCCGTGCTCTTCTTCAACCGGCAGCGCTACGCCGCCGCGGCCCGGACGCTCGCGTCCATCGTGGACGTGGCGCCCCGCAACATGGCGGTGCGCATGCTGCTGGCCAGGTCGTACTACTTCTCCGCACAGCTGTCGCGGGCGGAGGCGGAGCTGCGCGACCTCCTGCGCGCCGAGCCGCAGGACGCGCACGCGCACCTCCTCCTCGGCCGCACGCTCGAGCGGCAGGGCCGACTCGCGGAAGCCGCCCCCCACCTGCGTCTCGCCGACGCGATGACGGCCTGGGACCTCGTCGTCGTCTGACCCCCCGGGCCCGGCAGGGCCGCGCGGCGCCCGGCGCCCGCGGGCCACTCCCCCGGCCCATCCCCGGTTGTCCGGACCGTACCGCCTCCGCAGGCTGCTGACGTGGGGGCCAACGACCGACCACGGTTCGGAGACCGCAATGACCTGTCCGCACGTCCGGTCCATAACGCGACGCAAGGCTCGCTACGCCGTCGCAGTCCTCCTCGCGGCCGCCGCAAGTCTCACCGCCTGCGGGGAGAAGACGACGAACGCCGCGCGCGTCGACCACGCGGTGCCCGCGGACACACCCGCGCCAAAGGTGCCCTGCGGCAACCCGCCGGTGAAGCTCGACCCCCAGGCCCAGGACTTCCTCGACCAGCTCGCGGCAGCGGACGGACCGCCGCTGTACACGCTCTCCTACACGGCCGCCCGGGGAGTGCTGGACAAGCTGCAGGCGGGTCCCGTGGAGATGCTCCCGGCGCAGATCAGCGAGCGGACCGTGCCCGGCGGACCGACCGGCCCGGTGTCGGTGCACGTCGTACGGCCCGAGGGCGCCAAGGGGGACCTGCCCGGGATCGTCTACATCCACGGCGGCGGCTGGGTGCTGGGCAACTTCAAGACCCACGAGCGCCTGGTGCGCGAGCTCGCCAACGGTGCGCAGGCGGCGGTGGTCTTCGTCGACTACACCCCCTCGCCCGAGGCGCAGTTCCCCGTGCCGATCGAGCAGGCGTACACCGTGGCCAAGTGGGTCGCCGACAACGGCGGCCGGATCGGCGTCGACCCCTCGCGCCTGGCCGTCGCCGGCGACTCCGTGGGCGGCGACATGACCGCCGCCGTGACGATGATGGCCAAGCAGCGCGGCGGACCCGAATTCCGGCGCCAGGTGATGCTGTACCCGGTCACGGACGCGAACTTCGACACCGCCTCGTACAACCGCTTCGCGGAGAACTGCTGGCTCGCCAAACCCGCGATGAAGTGGTTCTGGGACGCATACGCCCCCCACCTCAAGGACCGGCAGAACCCGCTGGCAGCCCCGCTGCGCGCCACCGTCGACCAGTTGCGCGGCCTGCCGCCCGCGCTGATGGTCACGGACTCGGACGTGCTGCGCGACGAGGGCACCGCGTACGCGGGGAAGCTGCGGGAGGCCGGCGTGCCCGTCCAGTTGACGCACTACCCCAAGATCACGCACGACTTCATGATGCTCAACGCCCTCCGCGACACGGAGTCCAACAAGAAGGCGGTCGCCGAGGTCACCGCGGCGCTCCGCGAGGCGCTGCACGGGGCGGATTCCGGCCCCGCCAAGTGAGGCTTCCGCACACCCGGACGGGGAGGGGCGGCGGGCACATCCTGCCGCCCCTTCACGGCCTTTCGGCGGATAAGTTTCCCTTGGTAACATTTTTCTGTTATCGTTGATTCATGGATGAGAGGGCGACCACCAGAGAGCGGATCATGTCCGCTGCCGCCACCCTGCTCGCCGAGGGCGGCCGCGACGCGGTCTCGACCCGGTCGGTCAGCAAGGCGGCGGCCGTTCAGCCGCCGACCATCTACCGGCAGTTCGGCGACATGCAGGGCCTGCTCGACGCCGTCGCCGCGGAGGGCTTCGCCGACTACCTGCACCGCAAGACCGACCGGACGCGGGCCGACGATCCCGTCGAGGACCTGCGCTGGGGCTGGGACCTGCACATCGAGTTCGGTGTGGCCAACCCGGAGATATACCAGCTGATGTTCGGTCAGCCCAGGCCCGGGGCCGAGCCGGCGGCCGTGACGGAGTCCTTCAACGTCCTGCGCGGTCTGGTGACCCGGGTCGCCGAGGCGGGCCGGCTGAGCGTCGACGTGGAACGCGCCATGCTGATGATCCACTCGGCCGGCTGCGGAGTCGTCCTGACGCTGATCGCGACGCTGCCCGGGGCTCGCGACCCGGAGCTGTCACCGCGGACGCGCGAGGCCATTCTCGCCGCCATCACCACCGCGCAGCCGGAGGATGCCGCCGGGGAGGAGCGCCGGACGATCACCCGTACCGTCGCGTTCAAGGCCGTACTCCCCGAGATCGGGGAGATCCTCACACCCGGTGAACGCATCCTGCTGAACGAACTGCTGGACCGCATCACACACTCCGCCTGAGCCCCGCGGGCAGGGCCGCGTCCCTGCCCGCGGAGCCTTGCCGCTGCCCCTTCGTCCTGTGCGGAAACGCCCGCTGGGGAACCGTCGTTCGACGGTTCCCCAGCGGGCGTTTCGGCGTCCCGGCCACCTGCCGGTCAGCCGGTGATCCTCATCAGGGCGATCCTGTCGCCCTCGACCGTGAAGGCGAAGTCCGACGGGCCGTTGAAACCGTCGCCGCCGACCTGCGTGGAGACGATCACCTGGCCCCCGCGCCGGGTCACCGCGGTGACCTTCAGGGAGACCTTGACGCCGATGAACTCGCGGGCGCTCCACCCCTCGACGGCCTCGCGGCCCTCGAAACGGCGGCCCCAGTCGTCCACCGCGCCGTGCTCGGTGAACTGGTCGAGGAAGGCCTCGGTGTCATGGGCGTTCGCCGCGGCGACGGCGCGCCGCACGGGCTCGGGAAGCTCGGGAAACTCGGAAGCGGTCATGGCGGTTCTCCTTGGCGGTGTCGGGCGGCGCGCCGGCCCCCGGAGGGGACGGCGCGTCCGGCGGCGGGTGGCCGGCTCCTGCGGGGTCCGGCAGTTGTGGGGTCCGGCAGTTGTAGGGCCGGGCAGCCGTGGCATCGGTCGGCTGTGGCTGTGGGCCTGCGTCAGGCCTGCGCGCGGGGGCCGAGCAGGTCGTCCAGGCCGATCCGGTGGTAGAAGTCCTCACGGATCCGGTCGGCGACCACGGAGACGGCCTCCGAGCCGTCGTCGGCGGGGTCGATGTGGGTCCGGAAGGGCCGCTTGCCCGCGGGGAGCCCGACGACGCGGACGATCTCGCGTGCCACCTCGGCGACGTCGGCGTCCTCGGGGGTGATGGCCGCCAGGGCGCGGCCGACCTGCTCGGTCAGGCCCTCGTAGCGGGTCTCGTAAGCCGCGACGGTGCCGGTGTCGGCCGGGTGCCCCGCGTTGGCGAAGTGGTTCGTGCCGGAGGTGAAGGCACCGGGGACGACGATGGAGGTGTCGATGCCGAAGCGGGCGAGCTCGGCGGCGTAGCTGACGGCGACGGCGTCCATGGCCGCCTTCGCGGCGAAGTACGGTGCCAGGTAGGGCGGGGTGCCGCCGCGGGTGCTGCTGGACCCGACCCAGAGCAGCAGACCGTGCCCCTGGGCCCGCAGGTGCGGCAGGGCCGCGCGGTTCACCCGCTGGGTGCCCAGCACGTTGGTGTCGTAGACGGCGGCCATCTCCTTCGGGGTGAAGGCCTCGGTGGGGCCGAGCACCATGTGGCCCGCGTTGTGCACCAGGACGTCCAGCCGGCCGGCCTCGCGCAGAACGGTGGCGACGGCCCGGTCCGCGCTCTCCTGCGAGAGCACGTCGAGTTCGACGACCCGCAGGTCGATGCCCTCGCGGGCGGCGCGTTCGCGTACCTCCGCCGCGCGTTCGGCGTTGCGGCCGGATATGTCGCGCATGCTCGCGTAGACGGTGTGACCCGCGGAGGCGAGGGCGTGGGCGGCGAGCGCGCCGAATCCGGAGCTCGCACCGGTGACCAGGACGACGGAAGACACGGGGGACATTTCGGATCTCCTTGGGCTGTTGGGGACCGCTCCCGGTGCAGGTGGCGTCCGGGTCACGGATCGAGTGGGTGGCGCGAGGTACGGGATCTGCCGGGAGGCAGGGTGCTGCTCGGGGTACGGGGGGCCGGGTGGCCGACGTCCGGCGGGCGGGGCTGCGCGAGGCGCGGCCCGCGGGTCAGGCCACTCCGCCGTTGGCGAAGATCGTCTGGCCGTTGATCCAGCGACCGGGGCCGGCCAGGAAGGAGACGACCGCGGCGACGTCCTCGGGGGACCCGAGGCGCTCGAGGGGGTTCATCTTCGCGAACCGCTCTATGGTCGCCTCGTCCTTGCCGTTCAGGAACAGATCGGTGGCGACCGGGCCGGGCGCGACGGCGTTGACGGTGATGTCGCGGCCGCGCAGCTCCCGGGCCAGGATCAGGCTGATGGCCTCGACCGCGCCCTTCGACGCGGCGTACGCGGCGTAGGTCGGCGTGGCGATCCGGGTCTGGGACGAGGACACGTTGATCACGGCACCGCCCTCGCGGACCCTGCGGGCGGCCTGCTGGTTGACCACGAAGGTGCCGCGGATGTTGGTGCGGTGCATGCGGTCCAGGGCATCGAGATCGAAGTCCGCCACGGTGTTCAGAATCATGAGGCCGGCCGAGTTGACCACCACGTCCACACCGCCGAACTCCTGCTCCGCGGCGTCGAAGAGCGCCAGGACCGCCTTCTCGTCGGCGACATCGGCCCGTACCGCGAGGGCGGAACCGCCCTCGGCGGTGATCTGCGCGACGGTCGCGTCGGCGTCGGCCTGGTTGCCGGCGTAAGCGATGACGACCGCCTGGCCTTCGGCGGCCAGGCGCAACGCGACCTCGCGGCCGATGCCGCGGGAGCCGCCCGTGACGATCGCGACGCGGCGGGCGGTGGTGGTCTCGGTCATTGCGGTCTCCCGATCATGCGAGGGGGGCGGCTCCTTCCGTCGCCCCGCTTCCGCTGATAACAGTGCCACGTTATCGCCGGAAACGCAACAGGCGATAACGTGATCTCGTTAGCGCCGTTCACATGGGAGTCCGCGACGTGCGCCATCCCGCACACGACAGGGCCGCCACCCCCGTGACGGGGGCGGCGGCCCGGGAATCGACGGCCGTCACGCGCGGGCGTTCGGGCCGGCCGGAGGTCAGCGGTAGCGACCGCCGAAGAAGAAGGGGTCGAAGAGGTAGGGCCCGAAGAGGTACGAGCCGAAGAAGCCGCGGTCGAAGCGGTAGGAGTCACGGTGGTGGCCGCGGCCACCGTGACCACGGTCGTAGCCGCCGCGACCGTGGTCGCCCGTGACGTGGGTTCCCTTGGCGCTGGCGAGGTCCGGGGTGGCGGCGCCGGCAGCAGTGGCACCACCCAGCAGAACGACAGAGGCCACACCGACCGCGGCCACAAAACGGGAAACGCGCATACTGACTCTCCTGTCTCGGCGGGCACCGTGGCGGTGTCCGCAAGGTTCCGACATGGAGAGCGTGCGTCGAGGACATCCGCGCCGCACGACGGAATCCCGTCACGCTCCGTCACGCGACGCCGCGTCAGATGCGGCGAACGGTGGACTGCGGACGGCGTGCACAGCGCCGAATTCCTGATGATCACGGGTCCGACGGGGTCTCAATCACTCCGCCACGCACCGTAATCACGAACCGTCACGTCCGGACCTCCCGACGGGTGAATCCTCGTCACCGACAACGTACGCCAACGCGACCACCCAGCCCCCGGGACGACCGGGCCGACCGCGGGCCCGGAGCGGATGGGAACCGCTCCGTCCCTGGTCATGGGCTCGCGCGTCGCTGCGGCCGCGGGACTGCACGAAGTCACGGCGACGCGCAAGCCCGGCCGTTCTCGGGAAGACGAGGGGCCCCGGCCCGCCCGAGCGGCGGGCACGGGGCCCCTGCGGCACGCCCGGCGGCATGCCGGACGAAGCGTCAGATTGTCACCGACACGGCGTCAGCAGTCCTTCTCGCGCAGCGAGTGCAGGTACGCGCTCGACCTGCGCGCGAAGCTGAGGGAATCAGCCGGCGTGTCGTGCTCGGTCTGCCAGTGGTGGTCGAGGCGGCCGCCGTGCGTGCGCGTCACGGCCGAGATGAACCGCTGGTAGTCGATGTCGCCGTCCCCCACGTCGACCATGCGGTAGCCGTCGCGGGTGGTCTCGTCGCGATCACCGTCCTTGACGTGGAAGAGGGGGTAGCGGTCGGGCTGCTTCAGGACGTAGCGCAGCGGGTCGAAGGGGGCGGGGGTGCCGTCCACCCGCTTGGAGAAGCGGAACTGGCCGGAGTAGGCCCAGTAGATGTCCATCTCCAGGTAGACCAGGTCGGGGTCGGTCTCGGCGAGGAGGACGTCGTACAGCCGCACGTTCGGGCGGTCGGTCGCGAAGGAGAACTCCTCGGCGTGGTTGTGCTGGTAGAACTTCATGCCGCGGGCCTTGGCGGCGGCGCCGTACTCGTTGAACTCCTCGGCGCAGCGCTTCCAGCCGTCGACCGTGCTGCCGTACCGCCAGGGGCCGGACGCGGTGCCGATGTGCTTCAGCCCGAGCGCCTGGGCGTCGTCGAGGACCTGCGTCAGGTTCTGCGCGAAGGTGTAGGCGCCCGGGTCGCCGTCGTTGTAGTAGCCGACGTGGCTGCCGATGGCGCGCAGTCCGTGGTCGCGGGCGAGCCGGCGCAGCTGGGCGAGGGTGATCGCGCCCGCGGAGCCCTGGGTGTAGCCGGCGTACTCGATCTCGTCGTATCCGTACTTCTCGAGCTCCGCGAAGACGGGGGCGAAGCCGAGGGTGGAGACCTTGTCGCGCAGCGAGTACAGCTGGATGCCGAGGCGGCCGGGGGGCAGGACGGGCCGGCCGTGGCCCTTGCCGTGGCCCTTGCTGTGGGCGGCGGCCGTGGGGGCGGTCGCGCCGAGCAGCGCGGCTGCGGTGGCTCCGGCGGCGACGCCCAGCATGCCGCGTCTGCTGAGCTTGCGGCTGAGCTCCGGGTCGGGGGTGCTGTTACGACGCGTGCTGGCCATTGTGGATAACTCCTTGGCGTCGGTGACGTGTGGTTCAGTGGAGTCCTGCCAGGCGCAGGAGCAGGGACTTCACTTCGGTGGCCGCGACGCGGCCGCCGACGGCACGGGGGACGGAGCAGATGATGAGCGGACCTTCCTCGTCGCTCGCCGGGAGGCGGCCGTGGCTGCCGCGAATAGGCGAGGGGTCGAGCGGCACGACCGCCATGCGGTAGCGCATGCCGAGCTTCTTGCGGGCCAGGGCCGTGGCGGCCTTGACACGGACGTAGGGGTCCTCGGGGTCCATGAACAGTTCGACGGGGTCGTAGCCGGGCTTGCGGTGGATCTCGACGAGCTTGGCGAAGTCGGGTGCCCTGTCGTCGTCGAGCCAGTAGTAGTACGTGAACCAGGCGTCCGGGTCCGCGACGGCGACGAGTTCGCCGGAGCGCGGATGGTCCAGGCCGTGGCGCTTCTTGCCCTCGTCGTCGAGGAGTTCGGCGATTCCGGGCAGGGTGGCGAGGACCTTGCGGGTGGCCTCGAGGTCCTCGGGACGGCGCACGTACACATGGGCGATCTGGTGGTCGGCGACCGCGAACGCCCGGGAGGCCATCGGGTCGAGGTACTCCATGCCGTCCTGGGTGTGGACCTCCAGCAGCCCGGCGCGCCGCAGCTCGCGGTTGATGTCCACGGCCCGGCTGACCGGCGTGATGGCGTACTCGGAGAGCGCCACCACCGTCCGGCCCGACCGGCGTGCGTCGTCCAGCAGCGGGGCGAGTGCCTCGTCCAGTTCGGTGGCCGCGCGCCGGGAGCGGGGGTCGTCGGGGCCGAAACGCTGCAGGTCGTAGTCGAGGTGCGGGAGGTAGCAGAGGGCGAGGTCGGGAGTGCGGGTGCGCAGGATGTGCCGGGTGGCGTCGATGATCCAGCGGCTGGAGACGATGTCGGCGCCGGGGCCCCAGAAGTGGAAGAGGGGGAAGGTTCCGAAGGCGTCGGTGAGCTCGTCGTGGAGCTCGGGGGGCCGCGTGTAGCAGTCGGGCTCCTTGCGGCCGTCGGCGTAGTAGACGGGGCGTGGGGTGACCGTGACATCGGTGTCGGCGCCCATGGCGTACCACCAGCAGATGTTGGCCACGGTGTAGCCCGGGTGAGCCCGGCGGGCGGCGTCCCACAGCTTGTCGCCGGCGACGAGACCGTTGTGCTGGCGCCACAGCAGGACGTCGCCGAGTTCGCGGAAGTACCAGCCGTTGCCGACGATGCCGTGCCCGGCGGGCGGCGCACCGGTGAGGAAGGTGGACTGGGCGGCGCAGGTCACCGCGGGGAGGACGGTGCCGAGCGGGGCCTGTGAGCCGGTGTCGGCGAGGCGCTTCAGGCGCGGCATGTGGTCCAGGAGACGGGGGGTGAGGCCGACGACGTCCAGGACGAGGAGGGGGGCCGGCCCGGAGGTGTCGGTCATGGGAGTTCCTTCAGGCCGAGGTCGTGGAGGAGGTCGCGGGCGAGGCCGAGTTCCGCGGCGATGCCGTCGGCGAGCTGGGCGCGGGTACGCGGGCGCAGCTCGGCGGGAAGGGCCTGCCAGGTATAGGTCTCGACCTCGAGGTGGTGGGTCAGCGGGGCGGGACCGCCGACGAGGCGGGCGAGGGCGTCCTTGAGGACCGGGACGGTGGAGGTGAGCGGAGGCGCGGGTGGTGCGTGCAGCGGCACGTGGAAGTGGGCGCGCCAGGGGGCGCCGGTGGGGAGCGGGCCCTCGGTGAGCGCCTGGTGCAGGTCGTCGGTGCCGTGCAGGCCGCCGGCGGTGCGGGCGCGGGTCTGATGGAGGAAGCGGGGTTCGGAGAAGGCGGCGAGCGCGTCGCGTACGTCCTGCAGGTGCGGGTGTTCGGCGTGCAGGGCGGCGGAGAGCTGGACCTTGGGAATGGTGATGCCCGCGGCGGTGAGCGCGTCCAGCGCGGCGGCGGGTTCTTCGAAGGAGGTGGCGAGGTGGCAGGTGTCGACGCACACACCGATGCGCGGGTGGGCGATCGCGGCGAGGGGCTCGATCGCGTCCGCGGTGGTCTCCACGATGCAGCCGGGTTCGGGCTCCAGGGCGATCCTGATGGATTTCCCGGTGAGTTCGGCCAGCGCGTCGAGCCGCCCGGCGAGGGTGGTCAGGGCGGTCCGGGCGGTCCGCGCGGCACGGTCGTCCCAGAGGGTCCGCCAGGCGAGCGGAAGGGTCGAGATCGACCCCTCGGTCACGTCGGCGGGGAGCAGGGCGGCGAGCAGGTCGGCGAGGCCGCTGGTGTAGGCGAGCCGTTCCGGTTCGGTCCAGTCCGGGCGGTAGACCCGGTACTTGACCTCGGCGGCGCCGAAGCCCTGGTAGGGGAAGCCGTTGAGGGTGACGACCTCGAGGCCGCGGCGGTCGAGGGCGGTGCGCAGCCCGCGCAGTGCCGCCGGATCGGTGTGGAGGGCGTGCGCGGCGTCCTTGGCGAGCCAGAGCCCGATGCCGAGGCGGTCGCGGCCGAGCCGTTTGCGGACGGGTTCGCAGTGGTCGCGGAGCTGGGCGAGGACTCCCTCGAGCGTCTCCGCGGGATGGACGTTGGTGCAGTAGGCCAGGTGGACGACCGAGCCGTCGGGGTGCCGGAAGCGCATGGGTACCGCCTCCTCATTCCCCGCCGCGGAGGATGGAGTTGCCCTCGTGCAGGTCCCCCGGGGCGGCGGCGTCGAGCTGCAGCCTGCCGCTGCGGCCGTAGAAGGCGACGGGGTTGCGCCACAGGACCTGGTCGACGTCGTCGTCGGTGAATCCCGCTGCGAGCATCGCGTCGGCGGTCCTGCGGGTCTTGAGGGGGTCGCTCTTTCCCCAGTCGGCGGCCGAGTTGACCAGCATCTTCTCGGTGCCGTGGGCCTTGAGGACGGCGACCATGCGGTCCTCGTCCATCTTGGTGTCGGGGTAGATCGAGAAGCCGAGCCAGCAGCCGCTGTCGGCGGCCTCCTTGACCGTGGTCTCGTTCAGGTGGTCGAGCAGGACGAGCTCGGGGTCGAGCGCCGATTCGCGGACGACGTCGATGGTGCGGCGCATCCCGGTGAGCTTGTCGCGGTGCGGGGTGTGGACGAGGGCGGGCAGGCCGTGGTCGGCGGCGAGCTGGAGCTGGGCGGCGAGGGCGGTGTCCTCGGCCGGGGTCATCGAGTCGTAGCCGATCTCGCCGACGGCGACGACGTTGTCCTTGACGAGGAAGCGCGGCAGCGCGTCGAGGACGGGGAGGCAGCGCGGGTCGTTGGCCTCCTTGGGGTTCAGGGCGACGGTGCAGTGGTGGGCGATGCCGTACTGCGCGGCACGGAAGGGTTCCCAGCCCAGGAGGGAGTCGAAGTAGTCGAAGAAGGACTCGGGAGAGGTACGGGGCTGACCGAGCCAGAAGGAGGGTTCGACCAGGGCGCGGACACCGGCGGCGTACATCGCCTCGTAGTCGTCCGTGGTGCGGGAGGTCATGTGGATGTGGGGGTCGAAGATGCGCATCAGGACTCCTCCGTCCGGGACGTCAGGGCGAGGACGCGGTGGAGGTCCGCGGGGACGGGCCGGCCCGCGGCGGTGCGTTCCGCCGCGTAGTCGCCGAGCATGCGGGCCAGTTCCGCGTCGCCGTGCGCTCGCTGCCCGAGCCGGGCGGCGGCGTCCACCGGCACCCCGGTGAACAGGCACTTGAGGAGGGCGTGGCGCCAGGTGTGCGGATCGAGGTGCTCCGCGGCGTACGGGCCGACGGCGGCGGCGACCAGCCGCGTGTCGTTGGTGCGCAGGGCGTCCTCGACGAGGGGCACCCCGTCGGCGGGGGCCGGCTCGAGGTGGGGCAGCGCGAGGAGGACGGCGCGGCGCTCCGCGGCGGTGCCCTGCCGGTACAGGCGGGTCAGGGTGGGGGCGTCGGCGCGGGCCTCCCGCAGCAGCAGCACGCGGGCGGCGTCGGCGTGCTCCTGGCCGCACTGGCGGCCCGCGGAGGCGAAGTGCTGTTCCCAGGCGGGCGGGGAGGAGGGTGCGGTGGGGGTGTCGTCGTCCGTGGCGCCGCCGGGGGCGGCTCCGGCTTCGGCGAGGGCCGCGTCCAGCCAGGCGCGGGCGGCGTCGCCGAGCCGGTCGTGGAGTACCTCGCGGGTGGGTGTCGTCATGCCGTGGCTCCGTTCGTGGGGATGTGGGAGCGCAGGAAGTCGAGGGAGGTACGGGCGAGTTCGGGTCCGGCGTGGGAGTGGCGGGGAAGTTCGACGACGGTCAGGCCCTCGTAGCCGCTGTCCGCCAGGGCCTGGAGGACGGGCGGGAAGTCGATCTCCCCGTCGCCGAAGGGGAGGTGTTCGTGGACGCCGCGGCGCATGTCCTCGATCTGGACGTGGCGCAGCCAGGGAGCGGCCTGCTTGACGCAGTCGGCCGGCGACTGCGGTTCCAGGCACTGGCAGTGGCCGATGTCGAGGGTGAGTCCGAGCGGTTCGGGGTCGCCGAGCAGGCCGCGCAGGTGGTGGAAGTCGTCGAGGCACGCAAGGAGGTGACCGGGCTCGGGCTCGACCGCGAGGGGGATCCCGGCGGCGGACGCCGCGTCCAGGACGGGTGCGAGGGCGTCCTGGAGCCGCTGCCATGCGGTGGTGGACGAGGTGCCGGCGGGCGTGATCCCGCTGAAGCAGTGCACGGCGTGGGCCCCGAGGTCCGCGGCGACCCGGACGGCCCGCACGAGCAGCCGGGTGCGGGCGGCCCGGGCGTCGGGGTCCGGGTCCAGAAGGGAGGGGCCGTGCTTGCGACGTGGGTCGAGGACGTAGCGCGCGCCGGTCTCGACGGTGACCTCGAGGCCGAGGGCGGACAGCCGTTGCGCGAGGCGCTGGGTGCGGGGGCCGAGGTCGGGTGCGAGGGGGTCGAGGTGCATGTGGTCGAGGGTGAGTCCGACGCCTTCGTAGCCGAGGTCGGCGAGGAGGGCGAGGGCGTCGTCGAGACGCAGGTCGGTGAGGCCGTTGGTCCCGTATCCGAGGCGCAGGCTCATGTGGGGCTCACCTTCCCGGCGATCCGGCGGGCGACGGGGCCGAGGGCAAGGACGGCCACCGCGGAGGCACCCGAGCCGGATCGGGCCGCCAGGGCTGCCTGCAGCGGGATCATGGCGCGGATCCCGCCGCCGACCGCGCGCTGGGTGAGAGGTGGTGACGGATTGAGGGCGGCGTGCAGGTAGGGGGTGAGCGCGGTGCCGGCATAGGCGGCGGAGGCCAGTGCCGTCAGGGCGTGGGGCAATGCCGGTGGTGGCCCCGTCGGTGGTGCCACCGGTCGCGCGCGGCGGCCACCGCCCGCCCCGTGCCGGGCGGTGGCCGCCGGCGGGCGTCCGGACGTGCGCAGCCGGCGTAGCGTACGGGCGGCGTCGGTGGTGGTGACGGCGGCGATCGCCGTGGTCGTGACCAGCGCGGCGAGCGGTGCGGTGCTGGAGCCGCCCCGCGTCTCGTTGCGCGAGACGGTGGTGACCGCGTAGGTGTGCGCGCCGAGCAGGGCGGCGTGGGGCAGCGCCGCGGCCAGGGCCCGGGGGCGGGTGGCCGTCGCGCCGAGCACCAGGTCGAGGGCGCGTGCCGTGGCCATGGCGGCCGGGCCCGCCGCCGTGTGCTTCAGGCGCAGGTCGTACGCCCAGACCGTCGCCGCGAGGGTGGTGGCGAGGGCGAGCGGGGCACGTCCCGCGCGGGCCGCGAGGGCAAGGCCGGTCGCGGTGAGTGCTCCGGCGGCCGTCAGGGCGGCGGCCGGGCTGATCCGGCCCGACGGGAGGGGGCGGTGGGGGCGGTCGACGGCGTCCTCGTCGCGGTCGGCCCAATCGTTGAGCGCCATGCCCGCGTGGTAGAGGCACAGCGAGCTGCCGATGGCGAGGAATGTGCCGCGACCGGGGCGCCGCCCGGTCGCGGCGGCGCCCGCGAGGGCGTCGCCCGGAACGGTGAACAGTGCCGAGACGCGGAAGAGTTCGGCCCAGTCCCACAGCCGTGTGCCCGCAGCGGGCCGTTCCGCCCCGGAGCCGTCCGCGATCTCGGCGGCGTCGGCCTTCCCGGCGGCGCCGTCACTCCGAGGCCCGGCGGGCCGGGCACGGCCGGGCCCGCCCGGGACGGCCCCCTCCGCCGCCCCGTTCCGCGGGACGGCGTCCTGCGCCGCGCCGCGCGGTGGGCGGCGCGTGGCGAACGCCGTCACGGCGCCGAGGGCCGCCACAAAGGCCAGGGCCCGCAGCCGCCGCGCTCCCGGAGCCCTCACCGGGACTCCCCCAGCCGGGCGGCGAAGGCCAGCAGCTCGCCGTACTGATCGGAGAGGGAGGCGGGGGCGCCCGGGTCGGGGGCCTTGAAGTAGAAGCCCAGTTCCGGGAGGGGGCCGCTCAGCCCGGCCTCGTGGGCGCGCGCCGCGAAGCGGGCGAGGTCGATGACGAGCGGGGCGGCGAGGGCGGAGTCGCAGCCCTGCCAGGTCGTCTGCAGCACCATGCGGGTGCCGAGGAAGCCGTCGAAGGCGATGTGGTCCCAGGCCGTCTTCCAGTCGCCGAGGGCCGGGACGTCGTCGATGTGCACCTCGCCCTCGGGGGCGGCGCCGAGGGTGTCGGCGAGGACGCGTTCCTTTCCCGCGTTCTTCGCCGCGGCCGCCGCGGGGTCGGCGAGGACCGCGCCGTCGCCGCCGCCGAGCAGGTTGGTGCCGGACCAGGCCCGCACCGACAGGGCGCGTTGCACGAACATCGGGGCGAGGACGGAACGCAGCAGGGTCTGCCCGGTCTTGCCGTCCCGGCCCGCGTGGGGGAGGCCGCGGGCGGCGGCCGCCTCGGCGAGGGCCCGGGTGCGTATGCCCGTGGAGGGGGTGAAGTTCACATAGGCGCAGCCGGCCTCGATCGCCGCCGCCGCGTAGAGGGAGCTCGCCGGCAGGCGGTCGCTCCCGGGCTCGGGCACGGGCTCGGTGGAGGCGACGTTGACGACGACGGTCCGGGCCAGGTCGTGGCGCCGGGTGAAGTCGGTGATGTCCGCGGCGAAGGCCGCGATCAGCTCCTCGTCGCCGCGGGTGTCGCCGGGGAGCGGGCCGCCGGTGCGGATCTCCCGGTCCGCGGCTGCGAGTTCGGCGTGGAGCGCGACGGGCAGGCCGTGCGGCAGCACGCCGCCCTCCGCGAGCTGTTCCGCCCGCTTGCCCAGCGGGCAGGCTGCCGTGTCGTGGCCGCCGAAGACCAGGGACGGCAGTGGTGGGAGTGCGGCCGAGGCGAAGGGTGCCGTCTCGCTCACCATGCCCGTCGCGGGGTGGAGCCCGGCGGTGACCGCCGCGCATCCCGCGACGGCGGTGGTGGCGACGGAGCCGCGGGCTCCGATGAGCCACACTCCGGTGCGCGAGGACGACTGGTTGTCCGATGCCGGTGCCGGAGCGGGCGGGTTCGTCACGGCTGCCTCCCTTGGTGCGAGTGGTGGGGGGCGGCGGGCGGGGGCACGGCGTCTCCCCGCCCGCCGCCGGCTCGTGGGTGCCGGCAGGACCCGCCCTACGAGGAGGGCAGTTCCTTGATCTGGATGTTCCGGAAGGACACCTGGTCGTCGGCCCCGTGGTTCTGCAGGCCGATGTAGCCGTCCTTCAGGCTGCGGGCCGGGTCGGTGTTGGTGAAGTCGTTGATCTTCACTCCGTTGAGGAAGACCTGCAGCCGTTCACCCTGGACCTTGATCTCGTAGCTGTTCCACTGGCCCGGGGGACGCAGCACCTGGTCGCGGGCCTTGAGGTTGGCCGACTTGAAGCTGTAGACGGAGCCGGTGGTCCGGTCGGGGGCGTCGGAGGCGTCGATCTGGATCTCGTAGCCCTTGTCCACCGCGGACCAGGGGTCGTCGGAGGCCGGGAAGCCCACGAAGACACCGGAGTTGTCGTCGCCGTCCATCTTCCAGTCGAACTTCAGCGAGTACGTGCCGAACTCCTTGGCCTGGTACCACAGCAGGCCCATGCCGCCCTCGGTGCGCAGTTCACCGTCGACGACGTTGAACTTGCCGGGGCCCGCCTGCTTCCAGCCCTCCGAGGTGTGCCCGTTGAACAGGTCGCGGTAGCCCGTCTGCGGCTTGCAGTCGGCCTTGACCTGGCCGACGGCGTAGCGCAGTCCGCCCAGCAGGTGCTGGCGGAAGGCCGGCTCGGCGTAGGACTCCTTGGTGTGCCCGAGACCGGTGTAGAAGGAGCGGCCGGACTGGTAGGTCTGGCACCACGCGATGGGGTGGTCGCCCTTCATGGTGCCGCCCTGGTAGGTGGTCTCGTCCAGGGTGGCGAGGACGCGGGCCTGACCGCGGGGATTGGTGCGGTAGTTGTACCACTCGTCGGTGCGCTCCCAGCCGGCCTCGTCGAGGTGCGCGGTGGCCGGGTGGTCGTGGTCCTCGGCACGGACGGTGGCCTTCTGGATCTGCGGGTGGCCTTGGAAGTAGGCGCCGACGAGACCACCGTAGAAGGGCCAGTCGTACTCGGTGTCGGCCGCGGCGTGGACACCCATGTAGGCGCCCCCGCCCTTGACGTAGTTCTCGAACGCCTGCTGCTGCTCGGCGTTGAGGACGTCACCGGTGGTCGACAGGAACACCACGGCGTCGTAGCGCGCCAGGTTGTTGCTGGTGAACTGCTTGGGCTCCTCTGTCGCGTCGACGGTGATGTTGGCGGTGGCGCCGAGCTCCTTCAGCGCGGCGATCCCGGTGGGGATGGCGTCGTGGCGGAAGCCGGCGGTCCTGGAGAAGACCAGGACGCGCTTGGCGGCGCGGTCGGCCGGAACGTCGGAGAGCTCGAAGTCGTCCAGGTCGTAGAGGGCCCCGGAGCCGCCCTTGAAGACCAGGAAGAGTTCGGTGGTCTTCTTCGGCACGGCGCGCAGCGGTACGTCGATCTCCTGGAAGCTCTCCCAGCTGCCGGTGACCGGGACGGGGGCGGAGCCCAGGATCGGGCCGGTCGCCGAGCCGGTGCGCACCTCCAGGAAGCCGCCCGCGCCGCCGGAGGAGACCCGGGCGCTCAGCCGGACGGAACCGGTGAGGTTGTACGGCTTGAACGAGATCCAGTCGTCGTTGTCGATGTTGCCGACGGTACGGCCGCCGTGGGCCTCGGCCTTGTCGAAGAGGTCGACGCCGGACGAGGAGGTGAAGTGCTCGGCCTGCCGGTGGCGCGGCTGCAGCTGCGCCTGGTCGTGGCCGGTGAGCGCCTCCTGGCCGCCGCCTCCGCCGTCGGTGTACTCGGCGTCGATGACACCGAAGATGTTGGCGTTGGGGTCGTGGCCGCCGTCGGCGGAGGTCTTGATGGCGCCGGAGCAGCCGTTGGCGGAGGTCACGGGGTGGCCGTGGCTGTCGTGGCCGAGGATGTAGGTGACCTTGACCTTGGAGCAGTCGACGGTCCCGTCCTCGGGGTCGGTGACGGTCACCTTGAACGGGATCTCGTCGCCGAAGCTGAACAGGGCGCCCTCGGCCGGCAGTTCCAGCGTCACCTTGGGCGCGGTGTTGCCGACGACGACCTGGACGCTCGCGGACGCGGTGCGCCCGGTCGGGTCCTTCACGGTGAGGGTCGCGGTGTAGGTGCCGTTCTTGCGGTAGGTGTGTGCCGGGTTCGCCGCGGTGGAGGTGCCGCCGTCGCCGAAGTCCCAGCTGTAGGTGAGCGTGTCGCCGTCGGGGTCGATGGTCCCTGCCGAGGAGAAGGTGGCCTTCAGCGGCGCGGTGCCCGAGGTCTTGTTGACGGACGCCTCGGCGCTCGGGGAGCGGCCGTCGGTGGCGTTCTCGATCCGGTAGAGGGCGGAGTGCTCGTCACCGCCGAACCAGGCGGTGCCGTAGTCGAGGACGTACAGCGCGCCGTCCGGACCGAAGGCCATGTCCATGATCTGCGTCCCGGTCCACGGGACGTTGTTGATGGACTGGACGGTGCCGTCCTCGCCCTGCTCGATGCGCTTGATCCAGCGGCGCCCGAACTCGCCGGCGAAGAAGTCGCCGTCGTAGGCCTCGGGGAACTTCACCGGGGAGTCCAGCTCGGGGTCGTACCGGTAGACCGGGCCGCCCATCGGGGACTCGGATCCGGAGCCGAACTCGGGCACCGAACCGCCGTCGTAGGGGAGCCATGCGGCCTGCGCGGGCGGCAGGTCGGTCAGGCCCGTGTTGTACGGGGACTCGTTCTTCGGGGCGGCGCAGTCGAAGGTCTCGCCGGACTGCCCGGTGGCGAAGTCGTAGTCGACGTACGGGTCGTTGTCACCGGTGCAGAAGGGCCAGCCGAAGTTGCCGGCCTTCGTCACGCGGGCGAACTCGACCTGGCCGCCGGGGCCGCGCTTCGGGTCGGCCGCACCGGCGTCGGGGCCGTAGTCGCCGACGTAGGCGATGCCGGTCTGCTTGTCGACGCTGAAGCGGAACGGGTTGCGGAAGCCCATGGCGTAGATCTCGGGCCGGGTCTTGTCCGTGCCCGGGGCGAAGAGGTTGCCGTCGGGGATCGTGTACGACCCGTCGTCGGCGACCTTGATCCGCAGCAGCTTGCCGCGCAGGTCGTTGGTGTTGCCCGAGGTGCGGCGCGCGTCGTAGGCGGGGTTGCGGCCCGGGCGGTCGTCGATGGGCGAGAAGCCGTCGGAGGCGAAGGGGTTGGAGTCGTCGCCCGTCGACAGGTACAGGTTGCCCTGGGCGTCGAAGTCGATGTCACCGCCGACGTGGCAGCAGATGCCGCGGGTGGTGGAGACGTCGAGGACCTTCTTCTCGCTGCCGAGGTCAAGGGTCCAGTCGGCGTTCAGCGTGAAGCGCGAGAGCCGGTTCACGCCGTCGAACTTGGCGAAGTCCTCGGCGGTCCCCTGGTCGGGGGCGTCGCCCGCGGGGGTGTCGAGCAGGGGCGCGTAGTAGAGGAAGATCGCCCGGTTCTCGCTGAAGTCCGGGTCGATGCCGACGCCCTGGAGGCCCTCCTCGTCGTGCGTGTAGACGGGGACGGTGCCGATCACGGTGGTGTCGCCGGCGGCGTCGGTCCTGCGCAGCTCGCCGTCGCGCGAGGTGTGCAGCACGCTGCGGTCGGGCAGGACCGCGAGCGACATGGGCTCGCCGGTCTCGGGCTCGCCCTTGGCGAGGGTGACCTGCTGGAACTCCTCCGCCGCCGCTGCCGCGGGCTCCGTATCGAGAGGCCGGGCCGAGGCGCCTAAGGGGGCGGAGACGACGAGGGAGGTGGCGGCGAGGAGGCCGCCGGTGAGGAGCGCGAGTCCCTGCCGGAATCGGCTTCTGGGTGCTCCGGGCCGTTTTCTGTGCACGTGTGTCCTCCGGGAAGGTCGTACGGGCGGATGCAGCTGCCGTGCGGAAGATCCGGGGACCGGCGTGCGCCGTCACGCTGGTCGGGGGTGCCACGTCAGGACCGGCCTCGTGTTTCAGGCCTGTGTCCTGTACACCTCAGGGACGGTAGCCGGGTTCGTCCGGGACCGAAAGCCCTTGTGCAGTAGATAAGTTGAACTTTCTCCCGGGTCAGGACAAAGACGTGCCGGGGCAGCCCGACAGGCCCGGCGGCGGTGGCCGCCGGGCTGCGGACTGCTGGCTGTGACCTGCGGCGACGCCTTAGTCGTTGCCTCCGAACGCGGCGTCGAAGGACGCCGCCGGCGGGTCGAAGTCATAGCGCTTCAGGAGGGAAAGCGCTTCCGGCGCGCCGACGAGCCGGTCCATACCGGCGTCCTCCCACTCGACCGAGATCGGGCCGTCGTATCCGATCGACCGCAGCATCCGGAACACGTCCTCCCACGGCACGTCGCCGTGCCCGGCCGAGACGAAGTCCCAGCCGCGCCGCGGGTCGCCCCACGGCAGGTGGGAGCCCATGCGCCCGTTGCGGCCGTCGAGGCGCTTGCGGGCCTCCTTGCAGTCGACGTGGTAGATGCGGTCCTTGAAGTCCCACAGGAACCCGACGGGGTCGAGGTCCTGCCACACGAAGTGGCTCGGGTCGAAGTTCAGTCCGAACGCCGCCCGGTGGCCGACGGCCTCCAGCGCGCGGTGCGTGGTCCAGTAGTCGTAGGCGATCTCGGCCGGGTGGACCTCGTGGGCGAAGCGGACCCCTTCGGCGTCGAAGACGTCCAGAACGGGGTTCCACCGCTCGGCGAAGTCCTCGAAGCCGCGCTCGATCATCCGCTCCGGCACCGGCGGGAACATGGCGACCAGGTGCCAGATCGACGAGCCGGTGAAGCCGATGACGGTGCGCACCCCGAAGGCCGCCGCGGCGCGCGCGGTGTCGGCGAGCTCGCGCGCGGCGCGCTGCCGCACGCCCTCCGGCTCACCGTCGCCCCAGATGCGGGCGGGCAGGATCCCCTTGTGGCGCTCGTCGATCGGGTTGTCGCAGACGGCCTGTCCGACCAGGTGGTTGGAGACCGCCCAGCACTTCAGTCCGTACTTGTCGAGCAGCGCCCGCCGCCCGTCGAGGTACGCGGGGTCGGCGAGGGCCTTGTCGACCTCGAAGTGATCGCCCCAGCAGGCGAGTTCGAGCCCGTCGTAACCGAAGTCGCGGGCGAGTCGGCAGACCTCCTCCAGGGGCAGGTCGGCCCACTGGCCGGTGAAGAGTGTGAAGGGTCGTGGCACGGCGAGGGCCTCCTCGGTACGGACGTGGTCAGGAGGGGACGGGGGTGTAGACGGCGTTCTTCTCGGCGCTCTCCTCCACCGCCGCCAGGACGCGCTGCACCTGCAGGCCGTCGGCGAACGACGGCGCCGGGGCGGCCCCCTCGGCGATGCCGACGACGAGGTCGCGCGCCTGGTGGGTGAAGGTGTGCTCGTAGCCGAGCGCGTGGCCGGGCGGCCACCACGCCTCCAGGTACGGATGGCCCGGCTCGGTCACCAGGATCCGCCGGAAGCCGGCCGATTCGGCGGACTCCGTGTGGTCGTGGAACGACAGCTCGTTCAGCCGCTCCAGGTCGAAGGCGAGCGAGCCGCGCTCGCCGTTGACCTCCAGCCGCAGCGCGTTCTTGCGCCCCGAGGCCATCCGGGTGGCCTCGAACGAGGCGAGCGCCCCCGAGGTGAGCCGCCCGGTGAACAGCGCCGCGTCGTCGACCGTCACCGGTCCCCGCCGCGCGCTCCCGGAGCCCGACAGCCCCGACGAGGCGCCGTCCAGCTCGGGCCGGTCCCGTACGAAGGTCTCGGTGAGCGCCGAGACGCCCACCAGGAGCTCCCCCGCCAGGTACTGCGCGAGGTCGACGGCGTGCGCGCCGAGGTCCCCGAGCGCCCCGGAACCCGCGTACTCGCGCTTGAGCCGCCAGGTCAGCGGGAAGTCCGGGTCCACAAGCCAGTCCTGGAGGTAGGTCACCCGCACGTGGCGGATCGTGCCGACCTTCCCGTCCGCGATGAGCCGCCGGGCGTACGCGACCGCGGGCACCCGCCGGTAGTTGAAGCCGACCATGGCCACCTGGCCGCGGGCGGCCGCCCGCTCGGCCGCCGCGGCCATGGCCTCGGCCTCGGCGACCGAGTTCGCCAGCGGCTTCTCGCACAGCACGTGCTTGCCCGCCTCGAGCGCCGCGACGGCGATCTCGGCGTGGCTGTCGCCGGGGGTGCACACGTCCACCAGCTGGACGTCGTCCCGGTCCACCAGTGCCCGCCAGTCCGTCTCCGCGGCCGCCCAGCCGTGCCGGGCGGCCGCGGCCCGGACGGCGTCCGCGTCCCGGCCGCCGATCGCGGCCATGACGGGCCTCATCGGCAGGTCGAACACGTGGCCCACGGTGCGCCACGCGTGGGAGTGGGTGGCGCCCATGAAGGCGTAGCCGACCATGCCGATGCCGAGCGCCGGCGAAGCGGCCCCTGCCTCACTGTCTTCGTTGCCGGCCATATCAGCCATGCCGTTGCTCCTCGTCGGTTGCTCGGTTCGGACGGGCGGGGCGGATCCGTTAAATGAAGCCCGTCGGCAGGTACTCGTCGACGTTCTCCTTGGTGACGACGGCCGAGTACAGGGTGATCGACGCGGGGATCTCCAGCTCCGACATCCCGCCGACGCCCTTCTTCTGGCCGAGCGCGCGGGCCAGGTCGATGGCGGAGGCGGCCATGGTGGGCGGGTAGAGGACGGTGGCCTTCAGCACGCCGTTGTCGGCCTTGATGGCGTCCATCGCGGACTTGGACCCGGCGCCGCCGACCATGAAGAAGTCGTCGCGGCCCGCCTGCGCGATGGCGCGCAGGGCACCGACGCCCTGGTCGTCGTCGTGGTTCCACAGCGCGTCGAACTGCTTCTGCGCCTGGAGCAGCTGGGCCATCTTGGCCTGGCCGGTCTCGACGGTGAACTCGGCGGCCTGCCGGGCGACCTTCTTGATGTTGGGGTAGTTCTTCAGGGCGTCGTCGAAGCCCTGGGTGCGCTGCCGGGTCAGCTCCAGGTTGTCGATGCCGGCGAGCTCGACGACCTTGGCGTCCGGCTTGTCCTTGAGCTGTTCGCCGATGTAGCGGCCGGCGTTGAGCCCCATGCCGTAGTTGTCGCCGCCGATCCAGCAGCGGTACGCCTGCGGGGAGGCGAAGACCCGGTCCAGGTTGATCACCGGGATGCCGGCCTTCATGGCCTGCAGACCCACCTGGGTGAGGGCCTTGCCGTCGGCCGGCAGGATGACCAGGACGTCGACCTTCTTGTTGATCAGCGTCTGGATCTGCCCGATCTGGGCGGCGGTGTCGTTGGAGCCCTCGGTGATCTCCAGCGTCACCTCGGAGTACTTCGCGGCGCGGTCCTTGGCGTTCTGGTTGATGGCGTTGAGCCAGCCGTGGTCGGCCTGCGGGCCGGCGAAGCCGATCGTGACCGGCGTGCCGGGCTTGTCGTCGGCGGCCGCCGCCGTGGTGGCGGCCGTGCCGGCCTTCTTCGGCTCGTTGCTGGTGCAGGCGGTGAGGGCCGCTCCGGCGGAGACGGCGGCGGCGCCGAAGAGCAGTCCTCTGCGGCTGGTGACCGGGATTCGTGGCATGACGGTGAAACCCTTCGGGATAGGGCGGTGCGGGCGCGTGCGGGTTGTCGGGTGGAGCCGGGCGCGACGGGCTGGGTCAGCCGTCGCCGTTGCGCACGGTGCTGCGCTGGACCAGGACGGCGGCCACGATGATCGCTCCCTTGGCGATCTGCTGGACGGCGCTCTCCAGGTTGTTGAGGGCGAAGATGTTCTGGATGGTGATGAACACCAGGACGCCCAGGACGGAGCCGACGATCGTGCCGCGGCCGCCGCTGAGCAGCGTGCCGCCGATGATCGCCGCGGCGATGGCGTCGAGTTCGTAGAGGTTGCCGTTGGTGTTCTGGCCCGAGCCGGACAGGATGATCAGCATGAAGGCCGCGATGCCGCAGCACAGCCCGGACAGCAGGTAGAGGTAGAGCCGCTGCCGGCGGACGTCGATGCCGGCGAGGCGGGCCGCCTCCGCGTTGCCGCCGACGGCCACGGTCCTGCGCCCGAAGGTCGTCCGGTTCAGCACCAGCCAGCCGATGACGGTGACCCCGGCGAAGACCAGCACCAGCGGCGGGATGCCGAGGACGTAGGTGGCGGGAAGGCCGAGGTCGAGCACCGAGTTCACGGTGACGATCTGCGTCTTGCCGTCGGTGAGGTACAGGGCGAGCCCGCGCGCCGAGGCGAGCATGGCGAGGGTCGCGATGAACGGCACCATGCCGCCGTAGGCGATGAGCACCCCGTTGACCAGCCCGCAGCCGACGCCGACGACGACCGCGGTGAAGAGGATGCCCGTGAAGCCGTACTCCTGGGTGGCGAGGGTCGTCGCCCACACGGAGGCGAGTGCGACGATCGCGCCGACGGACAGGTCGATGCCCCCGCTGGTGATCACGAAGGTCATGCCGACGGTGACGACACCGATGACGGACGCCTGGGTGAGCACCAGTTGGAGGTTGGAGACGTCCAGGAAGGCGTCGGGCTGCGTGATGCCGCCGACGAGGACGAGGGCGGCGAGGACGCCGAGGAGGGACAGGTTGCGGACGTCGGCGTGGAGCCCCAGCGCGGGACGCCGGCCGCCGCCCTTCGTGGCGGGAGGCGCTTCCGCGGGCGGCGTCGGTGCCTGCGGGGCCTCGGATGCGGGCTGTGTCATCGGCTCGGGCTCCCTTCCATGA
Organism: Actinacidiphila glaucinigra; assembly: GCF_900188405.1. Taxonomy (GTDB): domain Bacteria; phylum Actinomycetota; class Actinomycetes; order Streptomycetales; family Streptomycetaceae; genus Actinacidiphila; species Actinacidiphila glaucinigra. Next base: position 388,343 of record NZ_FZOF01000005.1, read on the forward strand.
CAAGGTCGAGTACGCGGTGTTCGTCCAGCTCCGTCGCGGGCGCCGCGTGCACGACGCGTCCCTCGCGGAGCACCAGCACCCGGTCCGCGAGCCCCAGGACCTCGGGGACCTCGCTGGAGACGAGGAGTACGGCGAGCCCGTCGTCGGCGAGCCGGCGGATCACCGCGTACAGCTCGGCGCGGGCACCCACGTCGACGCCCCGGGTCGGCTCGTCGAGCAGCAGGACACGGCAGCCGCGCAGCAGCCAGCGGGCCAGGACGGCCTTCTGCTGGTTGCCGCCGGACAGGGTGCGCACCAGGGCGTCGGGGTTGTCGGGCCGCAGCGACAGCGACCGGGTGGACTCCCGGGCGGCGCGTCGTTCCTCCCTGCGGTCGAGCCAGCCCGCCCGGGAGAAGCGGGTGAGCGTGGAGACCGACACGTTGCGGGTGACGGACTCCAGCATCAGCAGTGCCTGCGCCTTGCGCTCCTCCGGCGCCAGCCCCATCCCGGCGCGGACGGCCGAGCGGACGCTGCCGGGCTTGAGGGGCCGGCCGTCGACGGTGACCCGGCCTGCGGTGGGCTTCCTGGCGCCGTAGAGCGTCTCGAGGATCTCCGACCGTCCGGAGCCCACGAGTCCGGCGAGCCCGACGATCTCGCCCGGGCGCACCTCGAGGTCGACCGCGGCGAACTCGCCGTCGCGGGCGAGTCCCTCGACTCGCAGGACGGGGTCGCCGGAGCGCGGCGCCGCGGGGCGCCGGGGGAAGACGTACTCGACGTCACGGCCCGTCATGAGCGCCACGATCTCCCGCGTGGGCATGGACTTGGCGGGGAGCCCGTTGGCGACCGCGCGGCCGTCCTTCAGCACGGTGACCCGGTCGCCCACGCGGCGGATCTCCTCCAGCCGGTGGGAGATGTAGACGACCGCGACGCCGTCGGCGGTCAACTGCCCGACGATGCGCAGCAGGTTGTCGGTCTCCTCGGGGTCCAGCGCGGCGGACGGCTCGTCCATGACGATGAGGCGCACGTCGTGGGAGAGCGCCCGGGCCATCGAGACGATCTGCTGCTGGGCGGCCGAGAGGTCGCCGACGTGGCGGGCGGGGTCGATCTCGGCATGGCCGAGCCGGCGCAGCAGCACGGCGGCCTCACGGCGGGCGTCACGTCCGCGCACGACGAAGCCGGCGGTGGTCGGTTCGTGGCCCAGGAAGACGTTCTCGGCCACGGACAGCCCCTCGACCAGGTCGAGTTCCTGGTAGATGGTGGCGATGCCGAGCCGCATGGCGGCGATCGGCGACCTCAGCGACACCGGCTCCCCGCGCCAGGTGATCTCCCCGCCGTCGGGCTGGTGGGCCCCGGCGAGCACCTTGATGAGGGTGGACTTCCCCGCGCCGTTCTGGCCGAGGAGGCAGTGCACCTCGCCGGCCTGGACGTCCAGGTCGACGCCGTCCAGGGCGCGGACGCCGGGGAACGACTTGGTGATGCCGGACATGGTGAGCAGCGGAGGTGCTGTCGGGGGCGGCGGTGCCGGTGGTTCAGGTGCCATGACGATCCCCTCGGCGGGTGCGGGTGACACGTGCGCGTGCAAGGCGTGCAGGTGGAGCCGGTGGTGCCGTGGTGCCGGTGGAGCCTTGGCCGGTGGGGGGATCAGGCCGGGGAGAACACGTGGTCGCTGATGAGCCGGGCCGCGCCGATCACGCCGGCGGTGGGGCCCAGTTCACCCAGGACGATGGGCAGGTTGCCGGTCGCGAGCGGCAGCGACTGGCGGTAGACCTGACTGCGGATGCTGGCGAGCAGCGTGTGGCCGAGACCGGTGACGCCGCCGCCGATCACCACCAGTGCGGGGTTGAAGAAGCTGACGAGTCCGGCGATGACCTGCCCGACGCGGTTGCCCCCCTCGCGGATGAGTTCCAGTGCCGCCGCGTCGCCGACCGCGGCCGCCGCGGCGACGTCGACGGCGGAGAGCTGCCCGGCCGCCTCGAGCCGGGCGGCGAGGGCCGGGGACCGCCCCGACCTGGCCGCCTCCAGGGCGTCCTGGGTGAGCGCGGCGCCGCTGAAGTGGGCTTCCAGGCAGCCCTTGTTGCCGCAGGCGCAGGCGCGTCCGTCGGCCTCGACCCGGATGTGGCCGATGTCGCCGGCGCTGCCCGTCACACCGCGGTGCACCTCACCGCCGACGACGATGCCGCAGCCGATACCGGTGCCGATCTTGACGCAGAGGAAGTCGCCGACGGAGCGGGCGACCCCGGCGTGCTGCTCCCCCATGGCCATCAGGTTCACGTCGTTGTCGACCATGACGGGGCAGCCCAGTTCCTGGCTGAGCGCCTCGCGGACCGGGAAGCCGTCCCAGCCCGGCATGATCGGCGGGGCGACGGGGACGCCCTCGGGGAAGCGCACCGGCCCCGGCACCCCGATGCCCGCCCCGTCGAAGCCCTCGGCGAGGCCGGCGGCCCGCAGTTTGGCGGCCATCTCCAGGATCCGCTCGAAGACGGCGACCGGACCCTCACGGACGTCCATCGGGTGGTTGAGGTGGCCGAGCACCTCCAGCTCGGCGTTGGTGACCGCCACGTCGACCGAGGTGGCGCCGATGTCGACGCCGAGGAAACGCAGGCCCGGTGCGAGCCTGATGTTGTGCGAACGCCGCCCGCCGCGCGAGGCGGCCAGGCCGTCCGCGACGACGAGGCCCGTCTCCAGCAGCCGGTCGACCTCGACGGCGAGCTTGGAACGGGACAGGTCGATCTGGTCCCCCATCTGGGCACGGGAGTTGGGTCCGCCGTCACGGAGCAGCCGCAGGAGCCGCGCCTGGTGCGCGTTGGCGGGTCGAGCTGTCATGCGTCTCACGTGCCCCTCACCTCCCCCGGCCCTCGGCATGGGGATACCGGACCGGCATCGGCCGGTCCCGCTCCGTCAGGCTTTCGATGGGAAAGTAGCAGCGCCCGCCCGGTGGGGGAAGAAGTTGCGCAGGAATCGACAAGGTCTTTTCCCGGTTCCAGGACAAAGTCTGGACGCGGGCCAACTCACCTGGCGTACAAGGGCCGTGGACGCCGCCGACACCGAACCCACGGCAACGGCACGGCGAACGGAGGGGAACGGCCGGGTACCGGCGGGCCGTGCCCGCCGGGGGATCACACCGGCGAGAAGACGTGGTCGCTGATCAGGCGGGTGGCGCCGACCACTCCCGCGGTCGGGCCGAGTTCGCTGAGGACGATCGGCAGGTTGCCGGTGGCCAGCGGCAGCGACTGGCCGTACACCTGGCTGCGGATGCTCGCCAGGAGGGTGTGCCCCAGGCCGGTGAGTCCGCCGCCGATCACGACGAGTCCGGGGTTGAAGAAGCTCACCAGGCCGGCGATGACCTGCCCCGTGCGGTTGCCGCCCTGCCGGATGAGGTCGAGGGCCGCGCCGTCCCCGGCCGCCGCGGCGGCCGCCACGTCGGCGGAGGTCAGCGTCCCCGCCGCGGCCAGCCGGTCGGCGAGCGCCGCCGATCCGCCCGCGGCCGCCGTGGCGGCCGCGTCCCGGGACAGGGCGCTGCCGCCGAAGTAGGCCTCGAGGCAGCCGTGGTTGCCGCAGGCGCAGGAGAGCCCGCCCGGCACCACCTGGATGTGCCCGATGTCCCCGGCGCTGCCGGTGACCCCGCGGTAGACCTGTCCGCCCACGACGATGCCGCAGCCGATCCCGGTCCCGATCTTGACGAAGAGGAAGTCCCGCACGGAACGGGCGACCCCGGCGTGCTGCTCCCCCAGCGCCATCAGGTTCACGTCGTTGTCGACCAGGACGGGGCAGCCGAGTTCCTGGCTCATCGCCTCCCGGACGGGGAACCCGTCCCAGCCGGGCATGATCGGCGGGGCGACCGGCACGCCGTCGGGGAAGCGCACCGGCCCCGGCACCCCGATCCCCGCGCCGTCGAAGCTCTCCGCGGCACCGGCCTCGCGCAGGTCGGCCGCCATCGCCAGTACCTGCTCGAACACCGCGACCGGTCCCTCGCGCACGTCGTACCGCGCGGCGCGGTGGCCGAGCACCTCCAACTCGGCGTTGGTGACCGCCACGTCGACCGAGGTGGCGCCGATGTCCACGCCCAGGAAGCGCAGCGAGGGGGCGAGGCGCACATTGTGGGAGGGCCGTCCGCCGCGGGAGGCGGCGAGTCCGTCGGGGACCACGAGACCCGTCTCCAGCAGGCGGTCGACCTCGACGGCCAGCTTGGACCGGGAGAGTTCCACCTGGTCGCCGAGCACGGCCCGCGACTGCGGGCCCGCGTCGCGCAGCAGGCGCAGCACCCGCGCCTGGTGCCCGTTCGCCGGACGGGCCGTCATCCGTCTCACGTCGCGCTTCTCCCTCGCCGGTCACCCTCGGGTGCGTCTCGTCACCCTCCGGGCGGGGCCACGACTGGACCGGACCGTACCACCGGGGTGGGCGGGCGGGAAGAAACCGCCGAAAGGCACCCGGAGGCCGCCTCTCCGGGCGACCGGCGGGGCGCCGTTTGCGGGCGCCCACCGCGTCCGGCAGGGTGCGGGGCGACAGCACGCGGCGCGGGCCCTCCGCGCCGGTGGAAGGGGGGTTCGTGATGACGTGGTCCCGGATGACGGTGCTCCGCGACGGCGTACGGCTGGAGTGCCGGGACCGGCCCGGTCCGGGGCCGTCGGTGGTCCTGCTGCACGGCCTGGCCGGCCACGCGGGCGAGTGGGACGGCACCGCGCGGTGGCTGAGCCCGCGTCATCGCGTGGTCGCCGTGGACCAGCGGGGGCACGGCGCCTCCGAGCGGCGTCCCGGGGATGTCTCCCGGGCGGCCTATGTGGAGGACGCGGTGGCCGTCATCACCCGGTCGGGCACCGGGCCGGTGATCCTGGTCGGCCAGTCGCTCGGCGGCCACACCGCGATGCTGACGGCCGCGGCCCGCCCGGACCTGGTCCGCGCCCTGGTGCTGGTCGAGGCGGGACCCGGCGGACCGAACCCGGGCGTTCCCGCGGACATCGGGGCGTGGCTTGACTCCTGGCCGGTGCCCTTCCCCTCGGTGGAGTCCGCCGCCGCGTTCCTCGGCGGCGGCCCGGTCGGCAGGGGCTGGGCGGAGGGCCTGGAGCGGCGCGAGGACGGCTGGTGGCCGCGCTTCGACCGCGACGTCATGGTGGCGTCCCTGCGGGAGAACGCGGAGCGGGCCTTCTGGCAGGAGTGGGACGCGCTGCGGTGCCCGACGCTGGTCGTGCTCGCCGAGAAGGGGATCATCGGGGCCGAGGAGGCCGAGGAGATGTGCCGCCGGCAGCCGCGGGCGGTGGCCGTCGGCGTCCCCGGGGCGGGCCACGACGTCCATCTGGAGCGCCCGGACGCACTGCGCCAGGCGATGTCGGCCTTCCTCGACTCGCTCGGCTGACGGACCGCCCGAAGGGAGCGTGCGACCCGGTGGGCCGTTCCGCGGCGCTATAAGTATCATCCTGGATGCAAGTTAAACCGCTCGCGTCGTGCCGCCCTGCGCGGAACACGGCGCGACGCCGGTTCGCCGCGGCATGCCCGCACCACGTCCGAGTTGGGGAACCCCATGCTGTCCGCGCGGTCCCGCGACCTGATCGCCGAGAGCCTGCCGTCGGTGGGCCCGGTCATCACCGACATCACCCGGCACTTCTACCGGTCGCTCTTCGACGAGCACCCCGACCTGCTGCACCGCATGTTCAACCGGGGCAACCAGGCGAACGGCGAGCAGCAGAACGCCATCGCCTCCGCCCTCGTCGGCTTCGCGTCGCTGCTGGCGCACCGGCCCTACATACGGCCCGAGGACGTCGTGCGGCGCATCGCGCACAAGCACGCCTCGGTGGGCGTCACACCGGAGCAGTACACGCTGGTGCACCGGTACCTGATGCGGGCCTTCTCCGACGTGCTCGGCGGCGCGCTCTCCCCCGAGGCCGCGGCGGCCTGGGACCAGGCGTACTGGCTCATGGCGAACGGCCTCGCGGGCAGCGAGCGGGAGCTGTACGCGTCGGTGGGCGCGGAACCGGGCGAGGCGTGGCGGTACTGGCAGGTCGTGCTGCGCACCGAGGAGGCCTTCGACGTCGTCTCCCTGCACCTGCAGCCGGTGGACGGCGCCGCGGCCGAGCCGTTCCAGGCCGGGCAGTACGTCACCATGGCCGCCGCGCTGCCCGACGGGGCGTTCCAGCTGCGCCAGTTCAGCCTGTCGTCGGCGCCGGCGGACCCCCTGTGGCGGGTCACGGTGCGCAGGCACCGCGGCGACGCGGCGCGCCCGGCCGGAGAGGTGTCGACCTTCCTGCACGAGCACCTGGGGCTCGGAGCCGCCGTCCAGATGTCGCCGCCGTACGGCGAGGTGGTCCTGGACGACTCCGACGCCCCGCTGCTCCTCGCCTCCTCGGGCATCGGCGTGACACCGCTGGTCAGCATGCTGCGGCAGCTGAGCGCCACGGGCTCGCGCCGGCCGGTCACGGTGCTCCACCACGACCGCACCCCGTGGACGCATCCGCTGCGCTTCGAGGTGGAGGAGTGCGTGCGGCGGCTCGGCGGGCGGCTGCACCTCTGGTACGAGGACCCGGCGGGAGCACCGCCGCACGCCCGTCAGGGGGCGCCCGACCTGTCCCAGGTGGAGGTGGCACCCGGGACGCGCGCCTATCTGTGCGGCCCCACCTCGTTCACCAGGACACTGCGGCCCGGGCTGGTGCGGGCCGGCGTGGCTCCCGCGGCGATCCGCCACGAGGTGTTCGGTCCCGACATGTGGCACGCCCCGAGCTGACCGCGGGACGCGCCGGAAGCCGCCGGATTCCGCGGTTCGGACCGCCCGGCGAAGGAACCCCCGACTCCCCTATGCTCGCCTACGATCCGACAACCTTCCCAACAGTTGATCCTTGAATCACCTCAGGAGATCGCCATGCCCGAGACACCCGGATCCGGGAGCGCGGCCCCACAAGAGGTCGCCGAGGCGATGTACGACGCCATGCTGCGGTCCGACCGGGACACCCTGGCCGCCATCGCCTCCCCGGGGATCCGGATCCGGGTGACCGACGCACTGCCCGGCGGGGGCGCCGACCCCGGACTCGCCGGTTTCGCCGCGTTCTTCAAGAAGACGTTCCACATGATCGAGAGCCGCATCGAGACCGACCGGCTCTTCGAGGAGGGCGGCCAGGTCGTCGCCGTGGGACGGACACAGGGCGCGGGCCGCGGGACCGGCGGGCCCTTCGACTCCGCGGTCGTCCACGTCTTCACGGTCGAGGAGGGCAGGATCGTCGGGTTCGACGCCTACGGCGAGGCCGGGCCCAACGTCACGCCGATCGACGCACCGGCGCGCCGGACTGACACGGGCCCTTGATCGAGCGGGCGTTGACCGGCGGTGACGTCCGCGCCCCTACGCCGTCCAGCAGTACACGCGGTAGCCGCCCCGCCCGCCGATGCCGCGAGCCAGCCGGGCGAGACCGCCCAGGATCTCGGTCACGATCTCGTGGTCGAACACCTCCCCGTCCGCCGCCCGCTCCCGGATCCACGCTTCGCCGATCTCGGCGAGCCGGGACGCGTCGGCGGCGGCGAGTGCGTCCTGAAGGGCTCGGGAAACGGCGAGGACGACGGGGCCCTCCCAGTCGCCGGCCTCGGCGACGGCCTCGGGCACACCGGCGTCGACGAGTTCGCCGAAGCTCCGGCCGGTGACGATGCCCTCCCATTCGATCAGCGCTTCCTCGGCGTCGAAGTTGCCGTACTCCAGCGACTCGAAGGCCCTGCCGGGTCCGCCGGCCACGACCGAGGCCGCGGTCTCGTGACCCGGCGCCACGAAGAACTCGACGATGGTGCTCACCGGGCCATGGAGCCCGTTCGCCCGGCCCCGGTTCCATCCGGCCCGTCCGGGCGGCCCGGCGGTGATCAGGACGCGTACACGGAGGCCAGCGGGTACCGGCCCGCGTCGAAGGCCTCCTGGCACACGGAGATCCCGAAGGCGATCTCCAGGCCCTTGAGGAACCGCTCCCGCCAGTCGGTGATCCAGCCGTCGTTCTCGAAGACCGGGCGCCCGTCGGCATGGCGGACCTCGGGACGGCATCCCGCGTCGTGCATCGCCCGGTTGAGGAAGGACATCTCCGGCACGTGGTCGAAGTAGTGCCCGCCGTCCGGTTCAGCGGCGCCGCCGAAGCGGCCGTGGATCTCGCCGCTCCACACCCGGCGCCCGTCCTCGAAGTAGGCCATGCAGTACATGCCCTTCGCGGCGATGTTGTAGAGGAGGACGGCCCGGCCCGTCCCCCGGGGCAGCGCGAAGTCCTCCCGGAAGTGGATCAGGTGGTCGAAGTTCCCGGCGAGGAAGGACCAGTCCCCCTCCTTCCCGTAGGCGGTGAGGCGGGGTTCGTCGGGGACCCGGATACGGGGGTGGGTCCTCTCGTGGACGGCCTTGGCCTCGGCGCCGACGGGCTCGGGGATCTCCCAGGGGACGGCGCCGAAGACCACCGCCAGGTCCTGCGGCGCGACGTGCTCCGCGAACACAAGACCGGCCTGCACCCCCAGGAGGGGGTCGTCGGAATCCGGCCAGCGCCCGCCGATCCACGCGATTCCATCGTCTGCTGCCATGGCCGGTGACCGTAACAGCCCGGTCCGACAACGGTGTTGGGTCCCTGCCGCCTCCGGTGTGCGGCGGCGCGTTCAGGCCGAGGCCCGCTGCGGCCCGCGCTCGTAGGCCTGACGCGCCGTCCGCAGCAGGGTGCGCCAGGACGTGACGGTGGGACGGCGGCGCAGCAGCGCGCGGCGCTCACGCTCCGTCATACCGCCCCAGATCCCGAACTCGGTGCGGTTGTCGAGGGCGTCGGCCAGGCACTCGGTGCGCACGGGACAACCGCCGCACACGGCCTTGACACGCTTCTGGGCGGCACCCTGGACGAACAGCACGTCCGGGTCCTCCATCCGGCACATGGCCTGCGCTCCCCAGTTCTCCACCCAGACGTCGGCCCCGCCGGCGACGCCCGTCGGCCCCGGCTCCCCCACCACGTCAAGATTCATCGGCGTCTCTCTCCCGCTCCGCCGCCCCGTCGCGCCTTCGCGCAGGGCTTCTCCTCTCGTCCCCGTGCCCTCAGTACGGACCGGGTGCGGAAACCGTTCAGCGGTCAGGCGGACGAGTCGGCGCAGGCGACCGCGATGCCGGCGAACTCCTCGAGCAGCGGGTCGTGCCGGCTGCCGTCCCAGGCCAGGAACACCCGGTTGGGGCCGATGTCCTCGATCTCGACATGGGCGATGTCGGCGCGGGTGTAGTAGGTCGCGGTGGACAGCGGCAGCACGACGACGCCGCGGCCGGCGGCCACGCTCTCGAGCTTCTCCTCGACGGAACGGAAGCCCGGAACCGACGGCCGCCGCCGCGGGTCGGCGAGCTCCCGGGCGATGTCCCGCCACTCGGGCACGGCGGCGGGGTCCTGCAGGAGGTGCTCGCCGGCCAGGTCCGCGATACGGAGGGCGGGCTTGCCGGCGTAGGGGTGGTCCGCCGGCAGGACCGCGACGCGGGGTTCGGCGAGGAGGCTGCGGGTCGCCAGGCCCCGGGTGTCGACGGGCATCCTGACGTAGCCGACGTCGACGCGTCCGTCGAGGATCACCGCCGTCTGGTCGTCCCAGTTCGTCCTGACGACCTCGACCGACAGCTCCGGGTGCCGGCGGGAGAGCTCCCGCACGGCACCCGTGACGATCAGTCCGGGCATGAAGCCCACGGTGAAGGAGGCGCGGCCCCGGGCCGCGCGGGCGGCGCGCCGCCGGGTCGCGTCGGCGGCCGCCAGGAGCGGTCCGGCGTCGGCGAGGAGTTGCGCGCCGGCCGCGGTCAGCTCGGTGCTGCGGCGGTCGCGGGAGAACAGCCGCACCGCGAGCTCGTCCTCCAGCGCCCTGATCTGCCGTGACAGCACGGGCTGCGCGATGTGCAGGCGCTCCGCCGCCCTGCCGAAGTGCAGTTCCTCGGCCACCGCGACGAAGTACCGCAGCTTGCGGAGATCGAGGTCCACGGATCCCTCCTCGCATTCCCGCCGGGACGGACACATCCGAGCGTATCCGTCCGGGCCGCGCTTCTCAGCGGGGCGGGCTCGGGGGCACGTTCAGGGCGGGCTCAGGAGCAGGCTCAGAGGCGGGCTCAGAGGCGGGCTCAGGGGCGGGCGAGGTCGGCCGGCAGGTCGAACCGGGTGGGCCGCCAGCCCAGCTCCCGGCGGGCCCGGGCGCCGGTGAGCCGCTGGTCGAGGGCGAAGGCCTCGGCGATGGGGCCCATCCGCTCCTCGGCCTCCGCCTCCGTCAGGTGCCGGACCGCTCCGGGGCGGCCGATCGCCCGGCTCACCGCGTGGGCGATCTCCGCCTGGGTCGGGTGGAGATCCCCGACCCCGGCGTACACCGAGCCGGGCGCGGCGTTCAGGGCCAGTACGTACAGCTCGGCGAGGTCGTCGACGTGCACGGTCGACCAGTGGTTGGCGCCGTCGCCGACGCAGGGCACGGAGCCGGTCTCCCGGCCGGGGGCCGCGTAGAACATCTCGACGAGCCCGCCGAAGCGGCCGTGGACCAGGCCGGGCATGACCACGACGGGCCGTTCCCCAGTCCCGGCCCGGGCCAGGACGCGCTTCTCGTTGTCCGTCCGCCAGGCGGTGATGCGGGGCGGCGACAGCGGGCCGTCCTCGTCGGCCACGCCGTCGGTGTCGCCGTAGACCCACACCCCGCCGGTGTGCACGTACGGGCGCGGCCCGGCGCCGTCCTGCAGCGCCTCGGCCGCCGCCCGGTCGACCTCGGCGGTGTCGGGACCGTAGTGCTGGCCCATGTGGATGACCCCGTCGGCGGCGCGTGCGGCGGCCCGCAGCACGTCCGTGTCGGTCAGGGCCCCCGGCACGGGTACGGCTCCGAGCCCGCGGACGGCCCGGACCGATTCCTCGCTGCGCGCGAGGGCCGCGACCTGGATCCCCCGGCGCACCAGGGCCTCGATGGCGGCCCGGCCGATGTAGCCGGAGCCTCCGGTGAGGAAGACCTTCATGACGCTCGCCCCTCTCGTGGTGTCCTGTGACACCTCCGAGTCTTCGGGCCGGGCGGGCGCCGCGTCCAAGACCTGTTCCGCGCTCTGTGATACCCGCCGGGTATCAGCGCAGGGCGGCGTCGATGAGTTCCTGCAGGCGCAGTCCGCGGCGCGCGTCGAGCTCGCCCGCGCGGCCGGACCGGACGGCGGCGGCGAATTCGGCGCGCAGGACGGGCCAGCCCTCCTCGTGGTCGATGACGGAGGTGTCGTAGACGACCTCGCCGCCGGGGCCGAGGAGTTCGATCCGGGTGCGGGGCTTGGGCAGCCGGACGCTGCCGGAGAGGGAGGCCTGGCTGACCGCCCCGTTCTCGTGCTCGCAGGTGACCTCCACCCATCGCCGGGGGTCGCCGGTGGCGCGGATCGAGGTGATGGGGCCGACGGCCGCGTCGAGGAGGTCGATGAGGTGCGGGCCGAGGTCGAGCAGGGCACCCTGCTCCAGGCGCCAGCCCGTGGCGAACTCCCCGCCGAGGAAGGCCCCGTGCAGGTAGCAGGACCGGGCGCCGGTGACCTCGGCCTCCTGGGCCCGCCGCAGGAAGTCGCGGGTCTCGGCCTGGTAGCGCTTGGTCAGCACCATCTGGGAGACGACGCCGGCCTCCGCGACGGCGTCGGCGACCGCGCGTGCCGAGGCCAGGTCGGGGCCGAGCGGCTTCTCCAGCAGCAGGGCCTTGCCGGCCTTCGCGGCCCGTACGGCGAGTTCGGCCTGGACGGCGGGCGGCACGGCGAAGGCCACGGCCTCGCAGCGGTCGAAGAGTTCCTCCGGGCTGCCGGCCGTCACCGCGCCGTAGGTGTCGGCGATCTCGCGGGCGGCCTCGGTCCTGCGGGCCCAGACGGCGGTGAGCCGCGTCTCGGGTCCGGCGGCGAGGATCCGCGCGTGCATGGCGCGGGCCCAGGGGCCTGCGCCGATCAGTCCGACCTCGACGGGGGCGGGGGTGTTCACGGTTGTGCTCCAGGGTCGGTTGGGGCCGCGGCGGCCAGCCGTTCGTTGGCCTGGTCCGGGGCGTAGAGGTGCTCGACCACCATGGCGGTGGCGCCGGCGAGCGCGGCGCGGTCACCGAGGCGGGAGGTCACGACCTGCAGGTTGCGCGTGGCCCGGGGCAGCGCGCGCTGGTAGAGCAGTTCGCGCACCCCGGTGACGAAATGGGTCTCGGCGAGGTCCCCGGCGATCATCAGGACACCGGGGTTGAGCAGGGTCACGACCGTGACCAGCACCTCGCCGCAGCGCCTGCCGGCCTCGCGGGCCAGGCGCACCGCGTCGGGATGGCCGGCGTCGAGGTGCTCCCGCACCTGCGCGGCGGAGCCGGCCGGCACGCCGAGGGCGCTGAGCTGCCCGGCCAGCGCGCGGCCGCTGGCGACGGCCGCGAGGCAGCCGTGGGACCCGCACATGCACAGCGCGTCGGACGCGTCGTGCAGGCGGATGTGCCCGAGGTCGCCGGCGCCGCCGTCGATCCCGCGGAAGGCGGTGCCGTCGATGACGACGCCCGCGCCGATGCCGGTGGACACCTTGACCAGGACGAAGGCCGAGCAGTCGCGCCAGGAGTCGCGCTGCTCTCCCAGGGCCATCAGGTTGGCGTCGTTGTCGACGAGGACCGGCACCGAGGCGGGCAGTCCGGCGTGGCGGGCGAGCGCCTCCTGCATCCGGGCCGGCACGGGGTACCCGTCCCAGCCCGGCATGATCGGCGGCCGGACCACCACGCCGGTGGTCCAGTCGACGGGACCGGGCACCGACAGGCCGACGCCGCACACCTTGGCCGCCGGGACGCCGGCGGCGACGACGAGCTTGGCGAACCACCGGCCGAGTTCGTCCAGCACCCGGTCCGGGCCCTGGTCGAGCAGCAACTCGCCGGTGTGCTCGGCGAGTACCCGCCCGGACAGGTCCAGCACCGCGGCGCGGGCGCTGGTGGTGTCCAGGTCGGCGGCGAGCACGGCGGCGTGCCCGGAGTCGAACTGCAGGTGGGTGGAGGGCCGTCCGCCGGTGGACTGCCCGCCGGGTACGGTGCGCAGCCAGCCCGCGGCGAAGAGCTGGTCCAGCCGCTGCCCGACGGTGGAGCGGGACAGGCCCGTCACGCGCTGGAGTTCCCCACGGGTGGTCGCCTGCCCGGTCCTGATCAGTTCCAGCAGGTGTCCGGCGGTGCTCCAGGGCGTAGCCATCCGTGCTCGCTCCCCCTCGTGTCGGGCCATGGTGCTCAGCTCTTGTCCGCGCCGCTGGTCAGGCCCTCGGTGAGGAGCCGTTCGGCCGCGTAGAAAAGGAGTACCACGGGAATCGTCAGGACGACGGAGCCTGCCATGAGGACGGTCTTCGGCACCTCGATGCCGTTGGCGAGCTGCTGCAGCCCCAGGGACACCGTCCACTTGTCCGGATCGGCGGCGAGGAACAGCAGCGCGAAGAGGAACTCGTTCCAGGCGATCATGAAGACATACAGCCCGGTGGCCATCAACGAGGGTGCGGCCAGCGGCAGTACGACCTTGCGCACGGTCTGCAGCCGTGAGGCGCCGTCGAGGGCGGCGGCCTCCTCGATGCTCTCCGGGATGGTGATGAAGTAGTTCTTGAGCATGTAGATGGACACCGGCACGGTCTGCGCGATGTAGACGATCGCGAGGCCGAACAGGCTGCCCTGCAGGCCGATCCGGGCGAAGACGACGAACAGCGGCACAGCGAGCAGCGTCGCCGGGAAGAGGTAGACGGCCAGGAACAGCGCGCTGACCTGCCGCCCGCCGAGGAACCTCAGCCGGGTGATCGCGTAGGCGCCGGGGACGGAGACCAGCAGGGTCAGCAGCATGGAGCCGAGCGCCACCAGGGCGGAGTTGCCGAGCATCCGCAAGAAGCCCTGGCCGCCGTCGTCCACCGACTTGAGGACGGTGCGGTAGGTGTCGAGGGTGAACTCGGAGGTGCCGACCCACAGCTTGCCGGGGTCGAGCAGCAGCTGGTCGATCGGCTTCACCGAGAGCAGCAGCATGTAGTAGAAGGGGAAGATCGTGATGACCGCGAGTCCGGCGATCACCACCCAGCGAAGGACCCCGAAGGTGCGGTCCTCGATCTGTGCGCGACTGGCCATCACGCCTCCTCCTGAACCTTCTTGGCGAAGAACTTGAAGTAGATGCCGAGCAGCACGGCGAGGATCGCGGCGAGGACGAGGGCCTGGGCCGCGGCCGCGCCCACGTCGTAGCGGGCCGTGAGGAAGTCGTAGACGCGCACCGCGACCACGTCGGTGCCCGAGCCGCCGCCGGTGAGCAGGTAGATGTCGTCGAACTTGTTGAAGGTGAGGATGAAGCGCAGCACCGACAGCAGGGCGATGACCGGCATCAGCTGGGGCAGCAGGATGTGGCGGAACCGCTGGGTGAGGGTGGCACCGTCGACCACGGCGGCCTCCTCCAGTCCCTCCGGGACGGCCTGCAGCCGGGCCATCAGGAAGAGGAAGGCGAAGGGGAAGTAGCGCCAGGTCTCGAAGGCGATCACGGTGAGCAGGGCGAGCGGCACGTGGACGTGCCAGCCGAGCAGGGATATCTCCTGGGACCTGGTGGACAGGAAGGCGACCGGCTCGTCCCAGCCGAACAGCTTGGTGCCCACCTCGTTGACGACGCCGAACTGCGGGCTGAGCGCGATCTCCCAGACGAAGGTCACGGCGACGACGGGGGCCACGTAGGGCAGCAGCATGGTGCCGCGCAGCAGCGCCCGGCCGCGGAAGGGGCGGCGCAGCGCGAGCGCCGCGATCAGGCCGAGGACGATGGAGCCGGCGGTGGCGCCGACGGTGTAGACCAGGGTGGTCCACAGGGAGGTCCAGAAGCCGGGCGAGGTGAAGACCTCGCTGAAGTTGCTCCACGTCCAGTTGGACAGGAAGCCCATGCCCTGGATGTCGACCAGCCGGGCGTGCTGGAAGGCCAGCAGGACGGTCCAGGCGATCGGCAGGACCACGACGACCAGGACCACCAGCAGGGTGGGCGAGACGAAGGCGAGTCCGGCCCGGTTCTCCCGCTGGGCCAGGGTCAGCGGGCGCTGGGACCTGGTGTTCGCGGTGTCCGCCTCCGGCGTTCTCCGCTGCTGTGTGCTCTGTGCGGTGCTCATCACTGCTTCCTTGAAGGACGAGGCCGGGGGCGGCTCACTGGAGGGACTTCTGCAGGGACGCGACTTCCTCGTCGGCCTCCTCGGCCGCCTCCTGGGGGGAGGTCTGGCCGGTGGTCATGTCGCCCACCGCCTTGGGGATGGGCAGTTCGCCGATGGTGGCGCCGACGAGTGCGCCCTGGCCCTGGGTGATGCCCCAGCGCTTCATGTTGCTGACCCCGGCCGCGAGTTCGTCGAGCAGCTGCGGGGAGAAGACCTCTTCCATGGACTTCTTGGTGTCCACGCCCATGTCGCTGGCCCGCCAGGCCTTGAGGTACTTCTGCGGGTCGTCGGCGGTTCCGGCCCGGACCGGGATCTTGCCCTCGGGGGCCATGCCGAACCAGCCCTGGTAGCCGTCGCCCATCATGTACTCGATGAACTTCTCCGAGGCCGCGGTCTCCGCGGTCTTGGTCACCACCCAGGAGGAGATCTCGCCGAACTGGGCGGGCTTGGCGGCGTCGGGACCGCTCAGCGCCGTGACGATCCCGCTGTTGTCGGAGAGGTACTGCGGGTCCTTCTTGCACTGGGCGCAGCTGGGCAGCGCGTCGCCTCGCAGGCCGGCCAGCTCGTCGAGGAGGAAGGTGGACCAGACGATCATGGAGGAGCGGCCGGCGAAGTAGACGGCCCGGGTGGTGTCCACGGTCTGGGTGCCGGGGGCGCCGTAGTCGCCGGCGAGCCTGTCGTAGGCGTCGAAGGCGCGGTCGCACTGCGGGCTGTCGAGGGTGACGTCGCCCTTGGCGTCGGCGAGTTCGCAGCCGTTGGCGAGGGCGAGGTCCTCGAAGCTCTGCTGGGTGAAGACGTCACTGGGGTCGGTGGAGAGCGAGATGCCGCTGGTGCCGCCGCTGTTGAGCTTCCGCGCGGCCTTGAGCATCGCGTCGTAGCTGTCGGGTGCGGCGAGACCCGCCTTGGCGAAGAGGTCCTTGCGGTAGACGAGGATCTGCATCCAGGCGTCGCTGGGCACGCCGAGGCGCGTGGCGCCGTCGCCGGTCAGCTTGAGGGCGTTGCCGTTGAAGGTACCGGACCCCAGATCGTCGACGATCTTCTTCGTGGCGTCGGTGTTCAGCAGGCCGTTGCTGTACATCTGCCAGACCGGCGCGAGGGGTATGCCCCCGATGACGTCGGGAAGGGTGCCCGCGGCGGCGGCCGACATGATCAGCTGCGGCAGCTGGCCCTCGTCGACCCCGACCAGGTTCACCTTGACCCCGGACTCCTTCTCGAAGGCGGCGACGGTCTTCTTCGTCGCCTCCACGCGGTCGGTGAGGTTCTCCAGGCTCCAGACGGTGATCTTGTTGTCGGGTTTCCCATTGTCCTGCGCCGCGCAGCCGGACATCACCCCGATTCCCACTGCGGCGGCCAAGCCGCTCGCCAGCGCCCTCGACCGTCGGGACCACATGCGCATCAACCGTCCTCATCGTCAGCCTTGCGTTACGTACGCGTTGCATCAGAGCACCACTTTTGCTTGTTGACAAGACTTAAGTCTCGGATATCTTCGACGTAAGTCAGCCTTCGATGGCTGAACGGACCGCATAACCGATCTTTCCGGAGTCCCCTGTGGAACGCGTAGTCCAGTTCACCGGCCCCCGTCAGGTGGAGGTCGCCCCGAGCGAGTCAGTCCCTCTGCCCCCTGGCCATCTGCGCGTGCGAACCCGCTACTCCGGCATCTCCGCGGGCACCGAACTGACCGCGTACCGCGGCACCAACCCGTACCTGACCCGCACCTGGGACCCGGAGGCCCGTCTGTTCCGCGACGGCGCGGCGGGCATCGAGTACCCCGTGGCCGGCTGGGGGTACTCCGAGGTCGGCGAGGTGACGGAAGTCTCACCCGAACTTACGGACGTACCGGGCATGCCCGCCGTCGGCGACCTCGTCTGGGGCATCTGGGGCCACCGCAGCGAGGGCGTCGTGCCTGCCGAGCGCATGGTCGGGCACGTGCTCCCGGCCGGTCTGGAGCCGCTGGCCGGCGCCTTCGCCCGCGTCGGCGCGATCGCGTACAACGCCGTCCTCGGCGCCGACGTCCACCTCGGCGAGGACGTCGCCGTCTTCGGCCAGGGCGTCATCGGACTGCTCACCACGCGCCTCGCCCAGTTGAACGGCGCCCGCGTCACCGCCGTCGACGCGCTCGACGTCCGCCTCGCCAAGGCCGCCGAGTACGGCGCGACCACCACGCTCAACGCCCGCACGGACGCGGTCGCCGAACGCATCCGCGCCGCCACCGACGGCCGCGGCGCGGACGTCGCCATCGAGATCAGCGGCGCCTACCCGGCCCTGCACGACGCCCTGCGCTCGGTCGCGGTCGGCGGCCGGGTCGTGGCCTCCGGCTTCTACCAGGGCGACGGCGTGGGCCTGCGGCTCGGCGACGAGTTCCACCACAACCGCGTCCAGCTGATCTGCTCCCAGATCGGCGGGGTCCCGCCGCAGCTCAGCGGGCGCTGGACCGTCGAGCGCCTGCAGCAGACCTTCCTGCGGCTGGTCGCCGAGGGCCGCGTCGACGTGCGGTCCCTCGTCAGTCATGTCGTCCCGGTCGCCGACGCGGCCGAAGCCTATGTCCTGCTGGATGAGCGTCCCGCCGACGCGCTCCAGGTCGTCCTGGAGTTCTGAGAGGCCCCTCGATCATGTTCAAGACCGCTTGCCAGGAACAGCTGCTGCCCGGTGACTCCCTCCAGCAGAAGTGGGAGTTCGCCCGGGAGGCCGGCTACGACGCCATCGAACTGCGCGGGAAGGGCGACTTCCACTTCCGCGACCGGCTCCCCGAGCTGCGCAGGGCCCAGGCCGACGGAGTCGTCATGCCGACCGTCTGCGTCGACATGCTGCACTTCTTCGGCGCCTTCGACCCCGACCTGCGCCGTGACGCCGTGGCGCAGATGAAGTCGCAGCTCAGCATCATCGCCGAACTCGGCGGGCTGGGCGCCCAGACACCCGCCTCGTACGGCATGTTCTCCCGCCGGCTGCCGCCCTTCGAGCCGCCGCGCAGCGAGGAGGAGGACCGCGAGGTGCTCCTGAAGGGACTGACGGAACTGGGCGAGCACGCCCGCGCCGAGGGTGTCACGCTCTTCCTGGAGCCCCTCAACCGCTACGAGGACCACATGGTCAACCGGCTGGAGCAGGCCGCCGAGCTGATCCGCACCGTGGGTCTGGACTCGGTGCGCATCGGGATCGACAGCTACCACATGAACATCGAGGAGACCGATCCGGCGGCGGCCGTGCTGGCCGTGGCACCGCTGATCGGCCACGCCCAGGTCAGCGACTCCAACCGCTTCCAGCCCGGCGCCGGCCACCTGGACTGGCCCGCCTGGCTCGGGGCGCTGGACGCCGCCGGGTACGACGGCTACCTCGCCGCCGAGTGCCGTCTCACGGGTGACCCCGTCGACGCCGTGCGCTCCGTCCCCGCCTTCCTGCACCGGGCCGCCGGATGACGGCCGTCCTCGAACCGGCCCTGCGGTCCCCGGGCCGCGAAGAGGACCAGGACGCCGCGCTGCGCCGGGCCGCCGCCCGCGTCCTGCTGTCCAACTGGACGGGCGCGGCGACCGTCCCCTCGCGCACCCTCTATCCGCACCAGTGGAGCTGGGACTCCGCCTTCATCGCCATCGGGCTGGCCCGGCTCGCCCCGCGCCGGGCCCAGCGGGAACTGGAGACCCTGCTGGGGGCGCAGTGGCGCGACGGCCGTGTCCCGCACATCGTCTTCAACCCCTCGGTGCCCCTGGACGCGTACTTCCCGAGCCCCGACTTCTGGCGCAGCTCGGGCGCGGGCGCCGCCTCGGGCGCGCCCGCGGACATCGAGACCTCCGGCATCGTCCAGCCCCCGGTGCACGCCCTCGCCGCCTGGCAGGTGCACCTCGCGGACCCGGCCGAGTCCCGGCGCCGCGGCTTCCTGCGGCGGATGTACCCCCGGCTGGCCGCCTGGCACCGCTACCTCGCCGCCTCGCGCGACCTGGGCGGCGGCGGGCTGGCGGCCGTCGTGCACCCCTGGGAGCCGGGCCTGGACAACAGCCCGGTGTGGGACGCGGCGCTCGCCCGGGTGGAGCCGGCGCCGCCGGAGTCCTTCCGCAGGGCGGACCTCGACCACAGTTCGGCCGCCGACCGCCCCACCGACCTCGACTACGGGCGCTACGTCCGGCTCGCCGCCGACTACCGCGACCACGGCTACGACGACGCGCGCACCCCGCACGCCTTCGCCCTCGAGGACCCCTGCTTCAACGCCCTGTTCATCGCCTCCGAGCACGCCCTCGCCGAGATCGCCGCGGCGGCCGGCGCGGACCCCGCACCGCACCGCCGCAAGGCTGCCGAGGCCACGGCCGCCCTGGTCGAGCGGCTGTGGGACCCCGCCGCGGGCATCTTCCTCGCCCGTGACCTGACGACCGGCGAGGCCGTCGGCGGGCACAGCGTCGCGGGCCTCGTGCCCCTGATCGTGCCCGGCCTCCCGGAGACCGTCGCACGCTCGCTGGTCGCGACGGCGCAGGGCGAGCGCTTCGGTCTCGGCCGGGTGCACCTGGTGCCGAGCTACGACCTCACCTCCCCGGAGTACGACGGCAACCGCTACTGGCGGGGCCCCAGTTGGTTCAACACCGCCTGGCTGGTCCACCGCGGACTGCGGCAGCACGGGGCGGACCCGGCGGCCGACGCCCTGCGCGAGCAGGCGCTCGACGACGCCCGCCGCACCGGCTTCGCCGAGTACGTCGAACCGCACAGCGGCCAGGGCCGGGGCATCCGCCGCTTCAGCTGGACCGCCGCCCTGGCCCTGGACCTGCTGCACCGGACACCGCAAGGAGAGCCCGCCCGATGAGCGTCGAACGTCTGCTGGTCCACCGCGGCACCTTCGCCTCCACCAGCCGCTCCGGCGACATCACGGGACGCCGCGGCGACACCCCGGACGGCCTTTTCCTGCGCGACGCCCGCCACCTGAGCCGCTGGCGGCTCACCGCGGACGGCGTCGTACCGTCCCTGCTGACCTCCTCCGGCGACGGTTTCGTGCTCACCCCGGAGGGCGGCCGGGACGAGCCCCCGGCGTACTCGCTCTTCCGCAGGCAGGCCGTCGAGGCGGGCGCGCTCACCGAGCGCGTCCGCGTGGTCAGCAACCGCGCGGAGCCGGCCACGGTGGAGATCGCGCTGGAGGTGGACGCGGACTTCGCGGACCAGTTCGAGCTGCGGGGCGACCACCGGCGCTACGACAAGGCCGACGGCCGGCGCACCGCCGAGGACCGCCCGGACGGTGTCACCTTCCGGTACCGGCGCGGCGAGGACTGGGACGCCCGCACCACCGTCACCACCTCCCCCGCCCCCGCCGCCGTCCGCCCGCTGGAGCCGGCCGGCACCGCGCGCCTGCTGAGCTGGCGCCTGTCGCTGCCCGGCCACGGTGCGACCGAGCTCGCCCTGAGCGTCCGGGCGGTTCCCCACGGCGCCGCGGAACCGGCCGCGCCCCCGGACCCGATGTCGGTGCGCAACCGGCATGCCGCCGAGGAGGACGGCTTCGTCCAGGCGCGCCCGCGGCCGCGTTCGCTCACC
Source organism: Actinacidiphila glaucinigra (assembly GCF_900188405.1). Lineage (GTDB taxonomy): Bacteria > Actinomycetota > Actinomycetes > Streptomycetales > Streptomycetaceae > Actinacidiphila > Actinacidiphila glaucinigra. The sequence goes on from NZ_FZOF01000005.1 coordinate 408,886, forward strand.
AACTGGGACGAGCTCGCGCGCGCCTGCACGGCGGGCCTGGCCGACCTGGCACGGCTGCGCGTGCCGGCGACGGGCCCGGCGGGCGAGCCGCTGCTGGTGCCCGCGGCCGGCATCCCCTGGTTCCTCACCCTCTTCGGCCGCGACTCCCTGCTGACCTCGATGTTCGCGCTGCCGTACCGGCCGGAGCTGGCCGCGGACACGCTGCTCGCACTCGCCGCGACCCAGGGCACCCGGCACGACGCGGCCCGCCTCGAGCAGCCGGGCAGGATCGTGCACGAGGTCCGGCACGGCGAACTCGCCCACTTCCGGCAGGTGCCGTACGGCCGCTACTACGGCAGCGTCGACGCCACACCGCTGTTCCTGGTGCTGCTGGAGGCCCACAGCGCGGCGACCGGCGACCCCGGGCTCGCGCGGCGCCTGGAACCGCACGCGCGTGCCGCGGTGGAGTGGATGTTCCGCGACGGCGGGCTCGGCGCGGGCGGCTACCTCCGCTACACCTCCGACGCCGCGCGCGGCGGGCTGGCGCACCAGAACTGGAAGGACTCCGAAGGCGCCATCTGCTTCGCCGACGGCCGCCGCCCCGAGGGCGCGCTCGCCGTCGCCGAGGTGCAGGGCTACGCCTACGACGCCCTGGTCCGCACCGCGCGCCTGGCCCGTGGGGTCTGGGGCGACGCCGAGGAGGCGGACCGGCTGGAGAAGGCCGCGGCGGACCTGCGGGAGCGGTTCCGCCGGGACTTCTGGATGAGCGGCCGCGACTTCCCCGCCCTCGCCCTGGACGGCGAGAACCGGCAGGTGGACGCGCTCGCCTCGGACGCCGGGCACCTGCTGTGGTCCGGCATCCTCGACCCGGCCGACGCGCGGACGGTGGGCCGGAGGCTACTGCAGCCCGACTTCTTCTCCGGCTGGGGGGTGCGCACGCTCGCGGCGGGCCAGGCCCCGTACCACCCGCTGTCGTACCACCGCGGCAGCATCTGGCCGCACGACAACGCGGTCGTCGTCCTGGGTCTGGCGCGCAGCGGTCTGGCCGAGGAGGCCTCGGAGATCGCCCACGGGCTGGTCCAGGCGGCCGCCGCGCACGACTGGCGCCTGCCGGAGGTGATGGCCGGGTACGGACGGGACGAGCACCCGGTCCCCGTGCCGTACCCGCACTCCTGCTCGCCCCAGGCCTGGGCGGCGGCCACGCCGCTGGCACTGCTCACCGCACTCAACGGCGGCCCCGAGGCGGTGCGCTGAGGCCGGTCGGACAGACCGGGGCCCCGGGTCCCCCGCCGTCACGGCGGGGGACCCGGGGCCTTCACCGAGCCGCGGACCCCGCCCGGGTCACGAGGCGAAGTCGGTGGACAGGGCGAGGTCCCGCCAGGTCTCGACGTCACGGGCCACACCGGCGAGCTTGTCCTCCACGTCCGCGACGCTTGCCTTGCCCAGCGGGATCCGGGCCGGCATCTCCTGCGCGTCGGCGACGGTGATGATGGCGGCCGCCGCCTTCACCGGGTCGCCGTCCTGGGCGTGGTTGCTGTTGTCGGCCCAGGCGCGCATGCCGCCCGCGCTCGCCTGGTAGTCCTCGATGACCCGCTCGGTGCGGTGCAGGGAGGAGGAGTCCAGGAAGTCCGTGCGGAACGGGCCGGGCTCGACGGCGGTCGCCTGGATGCCGAGCGGCGCGAGCTCCAGCCGCAGCGACTCGGTCACCGCCTCGACGGAGAACTTGGTCGCGCAGTACAGGCCCCAGCCCGCCCACCCGACGAAGCCGCCGACGGAGCTGAGGTTGACGATCCGGCCGGAGCGCCGGGCCCGCATGACGGGCAGGACGGCACGGGTCACGGTCAGCAGTCCGAAGACATTGGTGTCGAACACCGCGCGCGCCTCGGCGTCGCTGGTCTCCTCCACCGCGCCGAGCAGGCCGCGGCCGGCGTTGTTGACGAGGACGTCGATGGTGCCGAAGCGCTCGACCGCCGCCTCGACGGCGGCCCGGGCCTGCTCCTCGTCGTTCACGTCGAGCGGTACGGCCAGCAGCCGGTCGGCGTGTGCCGCCAGGGCCTCCTCCACGGCGCGGGGGGTGCGGGCGGTGGCCACGACGTTGTCGCCCCGCTCGAGGGCCTGCCGGGCGATTTCCAGGCCGAACCCGCGGGATGCGCCGGTGATGAACCACGTCGTCATGTGATGTGCTCCTCATGATCACTGGGGGTCGTTCTGTCGACGTGTCCCAGCGTCCGCGCCCGGCGGGGGGCGGACCAGAGAAGGATCAACCGTAGGAGACGCCTGCCTGGGACCGGCAGTACCAGCCGGGTCCGGTCACGGACGCACGGCCGCGGGGCTCGCCGACCACGTGGCCAGGAAGCGCAGCGCCTCGTGGGCGGGTGTGCCGGGCTGCGCGGTGTAGACGAAGACGGTCTGGTCCGGGTCGTCGCCCACGACGAGGCTCTGGAAGTCCAGCGTCATGGTGCCGGCCATCGGGTGCCGGAAGGTCTTCTCGCCGGCCGCCCGGGTCCGCACCCGGTGGTCCGACCACCAGTGGCGGAAGTCGGCGTCGGCGTCGGCGAGTTCCTCCACCAGCGCCTTGAGCCGCGGGTCGTGCGGGTCGCGCGCCGTACCCATGCGGAGGTAGGCGACGCACTCGCGGGCGACGGTTCGCCAGTCGACGTACAGCTCGCGGAAGGCGGGGTCCAGGAACGCCATCCGCACCAGGTTGCGCTGCGGCTCGGGGACGGCCGAGAAGTCGGTGAGCAGCGCCGCGCCCAGCGCGTTCCAGCCCAGTACGTCCAGCCGGTGGCTCAGCAGCAGGGCCGGGTACTCCTGCAGACCGTCGAGCAGGGTCTGCGTCTGCGGCCGGATGCGCCCCGGCGCGGAGGGGAGCGGTGCGGCGCCGGCCGCGGCGACCCGCAGCAGGTAGGCACGCTCGTCGGGCCGCAGGCGCAGCGCCCGCGCGAGCGACTCCAGCACCGCCGTCGAGACGTGCACCGTGCGGCCCTGCTCCAGGCGCACCACGTAGTCCACGCTCACGTTCGCCAGCTGCGCCAGCTCCTCCCGCCGGAGCCCCGGGACCCGGCGGTGCCGCCCGTCGTCCGGCAGGCCCACGTCCCCGGGGTTCACCCGGGCACGGCACGCCCGCAGGAAGTCACCCAGCGTGGTGTTCGAAGCGTTCCGCTGACTCATATGTCGATTATCGACGCTGCGGGACCGTACCGGGGCGCCACGGCCTGAAGCCTTCGGGCGCGGACCGGGTCGAGCGCGGCCCTGTCGCCGCTGACCTCCCGGAACGGCGTGGTGGAAACGCGGCGCAGCCGGTGCCGAGCGGCACCGGCTGCGCCGGGTGGGTCAGAAGGTCAGGCTCCAGCGGTCGAGGTAGCCGGGGTCGACGGTGAAGATGCCGGGGGTGTTGTCGGTGACCCGCAGCTTCCAGGTGCCGTTGGCGGGGACCGCCGAGGCGTCCACGGTGTACGTGGCGTGCACCGCGCCCTCGCCGGTGTCCCAGTACCAGGGCTTCACCGGGATCTCCGTCCCGTCCTCGGCGACCAGGGTGACGATCTGGCCGCCGACCCACGGGTGGACGAGGTCGACGGTCACCTTGAGGTCGCTCGGCGCGTGGCCCTTGCGGCCGGTCACGATCAGCGGGGACTCGATCGTCTTCCAGTTGGGGATGTCGAAGCGGGCCGGGTTGACGAAGAAGCTCCCGCCGGAGGCCAGCACGGGCCAGTCGAAGCGTACGGTGCGCTTGGCCTTGTGCTGGGCGGTGTTCTCGACGGTGACGGCCGTCTTGAAGGTGCCGGCCTTCTTCGGCGTGCCGCTGATCAGGCCGGTGCGCGCGTTGATGGACAGGCCCTTGGGCAGCCCGTGCGCGGAGTAGGCCAGCCGCCCGGGACGGGAGCCCACCGCCTCGATCTGACGGCTCATGGGCTGGCCGACGGCCACGGGACGGGTGGAGGGGGCCACGATGGCGACGTGGTTCACGTAGCGGGCGCCGACGTTGACCGCCGCCCAGGCGTTCCCGACGGCCTCGTAGGTCTCGCTGCCCTGCCCGAACAGGTCGGCGGCCGCCTGGAGGGTGGCGGTGCGGGCTCCCGCGTAGTCGGTGCCGCTGGTCATGTAGGTGGTGAGGGCCCGGTACCAGATGGCGCTCGCGTTGCCCATGCCGATCGGGGCGACCGGCAGGCCGTCGTAGGTGGGGCTGTCGTAGGCGACGCCGTTGATGGTCTTCTTCCCGCTGCCCTCGGAGAGGAGGTAGAAGAAGTGGTTCGCCACGCCGGAGCTGAAGTGCGGGTCGAGCTTCCTGGTCTCGGGCGTCCAGTAGTCCTGCGAGGTGCCCTTGGCCGAGGCGTCCTTGGAGGGCTGGTCCATGTAGCGCAGGGGCTTGCCGGTGCCGCGGACGTCGGCGAGCTCGCCGATCGTGTAGTCGGGCACGTCGGCGGGGTTGTCCGCGAAGAACTCGACGGCCGTGCCCATGATGTCGCTGGTCGCCTCGTTGAGGCCGCCGGACTCCCCGGTGTAGGTGAGGTTGGCGGTGGCGAAGGTGACGCCGTGGGTCATCTCGTGTGCGGAGATGTCGAGTTCGGTGAGCGGGTGGGCGTTCTCGCGGCCGTCGCCGTACGTCATGCAGAAGCAGCCGTCGTCCCAGAAGGCGTTGGCGTAGTTGTCGCCGTAGTGGACGCGGGAGAAGGCCCCGACGCCGTTGTCGGCGATGCCGTTGCGGCCGAAGCGCTCCTTGTAGAAGTCCCAGGTCTCGCGCTGGCCGTAGGCGGCGTCCACGGCGGCGGTCTGGCGGTCGGCGAGCGTGCCGTCGCCCCAGACGTCGTCGTCGTCGGTGACCAGGTTGCCGATGCCGCCCACGCCGGTCAGATCGTACGTCTTGTGCCCGCCGCGCTCCGGGTCGGTCAGCTCGTAGACGCCGCCGTTGTTCACGGTGCCGATCTGCACCTGCCCGCTGTACTGGCTGTTGCCGGTGCCCGAGCGGATCTCCTCGACGCTCTGGAGCTCCTTGCCGGTCGCGGCGTCGGTGACGACGTTCAGCCGGCTGGGGGTGCCGTCCTCCTGGGTGCCGGTGACGTACGACTGCCAGGCCAGGGTCGGCTTGCCGTCGCCGAGGAAGACGACCAGGCGGGGGGCGCCGTCCGCGGCCGGGGCCTTGGTGCGCTCGCTCTTGGCCGCGGCGAGGGCGGACTTCCGCGCCTTGGCGGCGCTGACGGCCGCCTTCGTGCTGGGCACCGCGACGGGCGCGGACGACGCCTTGCTGACGGTGCGGCCGCCCGCCCGCTCGTGGACCACCAGGTCGCCGCCGATGACGGGGAGGCCCGCGTAGGTGCGCTCGTAGCGCGTGTGCACCGTGCCGTCGGCGTCCTTGATGACGTCCTTGGGTATCAGCGCCTCTTTGCCGCCCAGCCGGAGGGCGCGGGCGGTGCCGGCACGTCCGTCGGACGCCGCCTTGAGCAACTGCTTGCGCTGCGCGGCGGACAGGGCGACGGCGCGCGCTTCGGGGCGGGATTCCGCCACGATCCTGCGCGGCGCCGTCCCGTCCCCCTCGGACGCGGCGACGGCGCCGGTGGCCGGGAGGAGGGGGGTCAGCAGTGCGGCGAGCGTGACCGCGGCGATCGCCGCGACACGGCCGCGTGCGCCGTGCGCACGGCGGTTGGGAGTGGGATTCTGCGGTGAACTGGCACCCGTGACAGCGGGATGGTTCGTCACTCGTGGAGCTCCTTGTGCCCGGCCGTTCGAACGGCCGCTGGGGACGGGAACATTGGAGGCCGGTGAGGCCTCCGCGAGGTGACGTGCGAGTGATGCTCGCGCGACGTGGTGGATCGTTTCAGCATGTTCGTCCGCTGTCACCACTGCGGAGATCATTGTCCGAAAGTCGGTCAAGTGCGCACAGTGGGAGCGGTCCCACGCGGTACCGACCACGTGCGGATTTACCGGGCGGCAACAGTGGGGTGACGATGGCGACCGAAAAGATTCAGCCACCGCGGCGGACACACCTCACCGCCCGGATGATGCGGATCTGAGGGTCTTTTCCCTGATCAGTGGGGGTCCACCGAGGCCGGTACCGACGCCGGGCGGCTCAAATCGGCGGCGGCGGCGAAAATTTCGAGCCAGCGTCCGAGGGGCCGGCGGCGGTCCCGGATTCCGATTGTCTCCGTCAACTCGTGTCGCACACAGCCCTGTTGGCGATGACGCGACCGGACGGGACCCGCGCTTGCCGAGGAACCCGGGGCCGGGCGGACGGGGCGGAAGCCGACGGGCCGACCGCCGGCACCGGTGGATCGAAGCCACGTGAGGGGCACGGGGGCGAGTCCGAAGACGAATTCCGCGGACGCGAAGAGTTCCGGTGCCGGATGGACACCCGTGATGCGGTGAGCCGGCGCAAAGGCGGCTTCGTCGTGCTCGTCGATGTCCCTGCCGTCCGCATCGCCGGGGGCGGCACCCGACTCCCGCATGACCGCGACCAGTTCGTCCGGATGGGCACCGACGCGGCAGCGGGGGCGAAGCGGATCCGGTCGCCGGGAAGGTCCCGAGAGCCGCACGACCGGCCCGTCGGGACAAGCCCTACGCGTCCTCGGCGGCCGGTACCGCGTACCCGGCCACGGACGGCCAGCGGACGGTCAGCACCGTCGAGTCCTCCTCCGCCACCCACGAGTGGTCAACGCCCTTGCCCCACACGACGTAGTCCCCCTGGCGGGCCAGCACCACCGACCGCCCCCGGAACTCGACCCGGAACCGCCCGCTGACGAGGACCTGCAGCGCGGTCCGCTCCTCGCCCCGCACCCACTCGCCGCGCTCGTCCCCCGCCGGGTGGACACCCCACTTGATCTCCACCGCGTCACTGTGCCGGGGGTCGCCGGCCTCCTTGAAGTGCCCCAGCAGCCAGCCCCGGTCGAGCGGCGCGTCCTCACCGGCGTTGCCCACGTAAACGCTGTCGTCCATGACCGGGACGCTAACACCGCGTCACCCGGCGTCCCGGGGGTCTCCGAGCGCCATCTCCGCCGTCACGGCCCACCGTTCGTGGCCCCGCCAGGCGCCGTCCAGGTACTGGAAGCGGGGCGAGTACCCCTCGCGCTCGAAGCCCAGCCGCTCCACCAGCCGGATCGACGCGACGTTCGCGGGCTGGATGTTGGCCTCCAGCCGGTGCAGGCCGAGGTCGTCGAAGGCGTACGCCATCACGAGCCGCAGCCCCTCCGTCATGTAGCCGCGACCCGTGGTCGGCGCGTATGCGGCGTAGCCGAGGGAGCCACTCTGAATGGTGCCCCTGACGATGTTGTTGATGTTGACCCCGCCGACGACGGCACCCGTCTCGTGGAGGCAGATCACGAAGCCCTTGTGCGTCGCGTGGTCGAAGCGCTCCACGTAGGCGGCGAAGGAATCGGGGGTGTGCTCCCACCGGGGCACCCAGGGCACGTGCAGTGCGGCGCTGGCCCGGGCGAGCGCGTCGATCTCCGCGTGGTCCCGTACGGTGATCCGCCGGATGGCCACCCGGGGACCGTGGGCGAGGAAGGTGTCGTCAGCCATCGCGCGATCGTAGTGCGCCGGACCCGCCCCGTACGGCCTCCCGGCGAACGGCGTTCACCCGGAGGCCACGCGCGGGCCACCCGCGCGTGGCCGCCGGCGAAGGTCAGAGCGATCGGCCGCTCCGCAGGTACCGGTAGCCGTGGTCGGTCTGTTCCGCGAGCCAGCCGTTGACACTGCCGAGGCCGCGTTCGTTGATCTGGCCGTCGTGGATCCCGAAGGCCCGCCGCGGTGCGACGGCGTTGACGAAGTCGATCGCCTCGGCCGTCTTCAGCCAGGAGGCCTGGAGCGGGACCATCAGGGTCTCGACCGGCTGCCCGGGCAGGTGCAGCGCGTCACCGGGGTGGTAGACGGCGTCGTCGACGACGTAGCCGAGGTTCGCGCAGTCGGGCCGGCCGGCGTGGACGGACGCGTGGCGGCCGCCCACCGCGCGCACGCGGAAACCCGCGGCGGTGAACTCCGAGCCGGCGGTGACCCGGGTCGTCTCCAGCCGCGGGATGTCCGCCCCGGCGGGCGCGTGAACCGGCACGCCGAGCCCGGCCAGGCGGAGGACGTCGACGTGGTCGGTGTGCTCGTGCGTGACCAGCACGGCGTCCGCCCCGCTCAGCGCGGCCGGTTCGCTCCACGTCCCGGGATCGATGACGAGCACGCGCCCCTCGTGCTCGATGCGCACGCAGGCGTGGGTGTACTTCGTGATCCGCATGGCCCCGAACGTAGCGCGAGCACGCGCGGCCGTGTGGTCGGATCGCACGGGCATCCGGACATCCGCAGGGAGGGCATGATGGGGACTCGCGCCGTCCTCTTCGGCTTGGACGCCACCGACTCCGCACGCATCCTGGCCTGCGAGGACGACGACGCGCTCACCGCTGTCGTCGCGGAGGTCGAGGAGCGCTGGGACACAGACCGTCTCTGCGAACTCGACTCGCCCTGGGACGCGCTGCACCGGTGTCTCACGGACGGCGGCCTGGCCTTCGGCAACGGCGACTTCCCCTTGTCGCACGCCGTCCTCGGTGGGGTACCGCTCCACGAGGGTGACGGGTACATCGTCTGCCACGTCACCGCGGAGCAGGTTCCCGCGGTCGCCGCCGCCCTGGAGCCACTGGCCGGCGGGTGGCTGCGCGAGCGCTTCGCCACGCTCACCTTCGACGCCTGTCAGGGCACGGCGGACGCGGAGGACATCGCCTGCACGCAGGCGTTCCTGCCCGGGCTGAAGCAGTTCTACCGTGCGGCGGCCCAGGGGGCCGAGCCGTGATCTTCACCGTCGGCCAGTAGCCGGCACGGGGCACCGCCCTCGCCCGCCGCGACGGATCGGCGAGGGTGGTGCCGTCTGCGGCACCGGGCTGCGGAGGATGCGCGAAGCGGCCCGCTACAGCGCCTCGACCAGACGCAGGGCCGCGGTCCGCGCGCCGTCCGTGCGGACGGCGCCGGCGACGGACCGGGCCCGGGCCGCCACTTCAGGGGTGAGGGCGGCGCGAAGGGCCGCGTGCAGGGATTCCGCGTCGGGGGTGCCGGCGGGGTGGGCGGTGCCGATGCCGAGCCGGGCGACGCGGCCGGCGAAGTAGAACTGGTCGAACATCTGCGGGAACACGACCTGGGGTGCCCCCGCGGCCGCGGTGGTCGTGCCCGCGCCGCCGTGGTGCAGCACCGCGGCGACGCGCGGGAAGAGCGCCCGCTGGTTCACCTCGCCGATCGTCAGGCAGTCGGGTCCGTCGTCCACGGGCGCCAGACCGGCCCAGCCCCGCGACAGGATGACGCGCCGTCCGAGGGCGCGGGCGGTGGCGATCACCGTCCCGGCGACGCCGTCCGGTGCGCGCATGCTGCCGAAGCCGCAGTAGACCGGTGGGTCCCCCGCGTCCAGGAACGCCTCCGTCCCGCGGGACAGCGGCCGGTGGTCCGGGAGCAGCCAGGCGCCCGTCTGGAGGACGTCGAGCGAGGCGGAGGGCCCGGGCCAGGGTGCCAGCGCCGGGTCCGCGGCCAGCCACGGCGCGGCGGTGAAGATGTGGGCGCGTACGTCCTCGACCGGCGGCAGTCCGGCCGCGGCGCGGTGGGCGTCGAGGGGCGCGGCCCACAGGGCGTTCCAGCGGGCGGCGTCCTCGGCCCACAGCGCGCGGTTGCCGGTGTCCCCGTCCGCGGGCTTCTGCCCGAGCATGCCGAAGACGGGCGGCGCGTGGTGCCCGGAGGGCAGGGTGACCGGGGCGAACGCCGCGTAGACGTAGGCGATCCCGCGCTGTTCGGCCACCGACCGGGCGGCGACGGCCAGTGCGCCGCCCGCCACGATGGCGTCGCAGCCCTCGGCGGCAGCGCCCACGGCCTCGAACTGCGCGGCGACCGTACCCTCGATCATCAGGCGGCGTTGCTCCGGTGTCGGAGCCGTTCCCCGGCCCTGCTGCGCCGTCCCGCGGAGTTCGGGCCCGACGGGTAGGTATCCGATGCCCAGGGACCGCGCCCATTCCCGGAAATCGGGGGGCGCGCAGATCACCGCGTCGTGTCCCATGGCCTTCAGTTCTACCGCCAGCGCCGCCAGCGGCTGGACCTCTCCACGTGTCCCGATCGTGGACAACAGACAACGCATCTTCGCTCCCGTCCCGCGCCGTTCCCCGGCGCGTGAGGAGTGATTTTCGCCCTGTATGGGGGCCTTGCGGCAAGGCCCCCCGTGCGCTATACGGTGGAAATGCGGGAACGGGGCGCCGGGCGTCCCGGACGACGGCGAACACGGCCGCGCGACGGATCGCGCCACCGCTTCCCCGCCATCGTTTCCCCGCGGCCTCGGACCGCGTCCGACGGAACCCTCCCTGAAACGTTCTCATCTGACGGCCCGCACGCGCCGCGAGACCCCGGCGCGAGCCGCCGGCACCCCCTCCCCCCGATGCCGCGCAGGCCGTCCCGACCACGCCCGCAGGGGTTCATCCGCTCCGGGACCTTGCCCCCGCCAGGGAACTCGCTGTAGCCTCCACGGGAATTGAAACGGTTCAATACGTCAGCGCGTTTGCATCTCGGCACTGATCACTCCGGGATGAAAGGCACCTCCACCTCTCACTCCGGGGAGCTACGGAACCATGCACGACGACAGCAACCGCCCCGAGGGCGGCGGGGTTTCCCGCCGCAGCCTCCTGATCGCCACCGCCGTCGCGGGCACCGCGGCGGCCCTGGCCCCCGCGCTGCCCGCCGCCGCTGCGGAGGCGCGGACCGGAACCGGGGCCGCGGGCGCGGGCGGTGCGGCCGGCTCGTTCGCCGAGCCGGGCAGCGCGGTGCGGCCCAAGTTCCGCTGGTGGTGGCCGGACGGGCTGGTGGACCCGGACGAGATCAGACGCGAGGTCGACCAGATCGCCGACGCCGGGTTCGGCGGCGCCGAGATCGCGGCCGTCCACCACAGCGTGAAGGACACCTCCGTCCTGGACACCGAGCACCACGGCTGGGGCAGCCCCGCCTGGGTGGCCGGCGTCCACGCCGCCCTGGACCAGGCCCGCCGCCGGGGCGTCACCATCGACCTCACGGTCGGCCCCAGCTGGCCCGCCGCCGTCCCCGGGATCACCCCCGACAGCGAGGCCGCGGTGCAGGAACTCGCCCTCGGCGCCGTCACCGTGGCCGCCGGCACGGCCTACTCGGGTCCGGTGCCGCCGCCCTCCGCGGCCCCCGCGTCCGGAGTCACCCGGCAGCGGCTGCTGGGCGTGCTGGCCACCCGGATCGCCCCCGAGAACGCCACCCGCAAGGAGACCGGCCTGGACCGGGCGAGCGTCCGGGACCTCACCGCGCAGGTCGCCGACGGCGCCGTGGACTGGACCGCCCCCGCCGAGGGCGACTGGGTGCTGACGGCCTTCTGGCAGCGCGGCACCGGGCAGACCCCTGAAGGCGGCCCGCACACCTCGCCCACCGCGTACGTCGTGGACCACTTCAGCCCGGCGGGCACCGCGGCGGTGACCGGCTTCTGGGAGCGCAACCTCCTCACCAAGGAGATCCGGGGACTCCTCAAGAGCGCCGGCGGCGTCCTGTTCGAGGACTCACTGGAGATCGAGACCAAGGCGCTGCCCTGGACCCCGGGACTCCCCGCCGCCTTCGAGAAGCGCAACGGCTACCCGCTGCTGCCCGTCCTCCCCGCGATAGCCATGAGCGGCGGCAACCAGGTCTACGTCTACGACGCCGTCGCGACCCGCCAGATACGCCACGACTTCTGGGACACCGTCAGCGACCTGTACAACACCCACCACCTCACCGCGCTCCGCGACTGGGCGCACGCGCTGGGCCTGGGGATGCGCGCCCAGCCGTACGGGCTGCAGACCGACGCGATCCTGTCCGCCGCGCTGCTGGACATCCCCGAGGGCGAGTCGCTGGGCTTCAAGAACCTCGACGACTACCGCTGCCTGGCCGGCGGCCGCGACATGGCCGGGCACACGGTGCTGTCCTGCGAGTCCGGCGCCTACACCGGCTCCGCGTACAGCACCACGTGGGAGAAGTTCCTGCGCACCATGGGCGGCGCCTACGCGGCCGGCGTCAACCAGACCGTCGTGCACGGCTTCTCGTACGCCACGCTGCCCGGCGTGAAGTGGCCCGGCTACGCGGCCTTCACCCCGTACAACGGCACCGTCGGCTACGGCGAGTCCTGGGGACCGCGGCACCCGACCTGGCGGCACGTCGGCGACGTGTCCGGGTACCTGTCGCGGGTGCACCACGCGATGCAGCGCGGCACCTCCCGGATCGACGTCGCCGTCTTCCGGCAGACCGGGTACACCGCGACGGGGATCGGCGCCTCCTGGTTCACCTCGACGGGCGTGCCGCTCGGCTGGACCCACCAGTTCGTCAGCAGCCCCCTGCTGGACCTGCCGTCCGCGAAGGTCCGCGACGGCCGGCTGGCCCCCGACGGCCCGGCCTACCGCGCGCTGTTCGTCGAGGGCGACTTCTTCTCCGGCTCGGCGGTCACCCTCACGCTCGCGGACGCGCGCCACCTGCTGCGCCTGACGCGCGCGGGCCTGCCGATCGTCCTGCTCGGCGACTGGACGACGGTCACGACACCCGGTGTGGCGGACGACTCGCGCCTGCAGCAGGTTCGCACCCTCGTCGCCGAGTTGCTGACGCAGCCGCGGGTCCGCCAGGTCACCGACAAGGCCGCGGTGGGCCAGGCGCTCGCGGACCTCGCTGTGGTGCCCGACGTGAGCCACGCCGTGCCCTCGACGCTGCTGACGATGCACCGCTTCGACGAGGGTTCCGACTGGTTCTACCTCGTCAACGGCAAGCACGCCGAGACCGTGAAGCCGCCCGTCGCCGCGATCGACCACGCCGTCACAGTGCGCCGCACCCGCTCGGGCGCGGTGCCCTACCTGCTGGACCCGTGGACGGGTGAGGCCCGGCCGCTGGCGCTGTACGAGCAGGACGGCGACCTGTTCACCTTCCGGGTGGCCCTGCAGCCGTCCGAGTCGATGGTGGTGGCCTTCGCACCGCCGGGACGGTTCCACGGCAGGCCCGGCCGTACGCACGCCGTCACCACGGACGCGGACGACGTGCGCTTCGACGACGGGCGGCTCGTCCTGCGCGCCCGCGCGGCGGGCACCTACACCACGGGGCTGTCGCGCGGTGGCTCGGTCGGCACCGTGGTCCGGGAGGTGCCCGCGCCGCGCGAGCTCACCTCCTGGACGCTGGACGCCGAGGACTGGCGACCCGGCGCGGACCCCGACCGCACCACCGTCGTACGGCACCGGATCGCCCTGGACGCCCTGGCTCCGTGGAACGCCATCCCGGACCTCACGGACGCCGCGGGAATCGGCCGTTACCGCACCACCGTCGAACTCGACGGGTCCTGGAGCGGCGGGTTCGGCGCCGTGCTCGACCTCGGCGAGGTGACCGACACCTTCCGGGTCAGCGTCAACGGGCGTCCGGCTCCGGTCACCAGCCACATCGACCCCGTGGTGGACCTCGGCGGGCTGCTGCGCCGCGGCACCAACACGATCGAGGTCGAGGTGGCCACGCCGCTGATCAACCGGCTGCGCGTCAGCGACCCGTCCGTGTACGGCGGTGCCGCCTCGCAGCGCACCGGGCTCGTCGGGCCGGTCCGGCTGGTCCCGTACGGCGAGGCCGTGGTGGACCGGGACTGAGCGTCCCGCCCGCCCGCTTCCCCCGCCGGTCGCCGCACGACCGGCGGGGGAACCCGGGCACCTGGTTCAATGGCCGCGGAGGTGATGGACCATGGTGTCCACGGACCGGCTGCTCGCGTTCGCGGCGATGTCCCTGCTCGTCATCGTCGTCCCGGGGCCCAGCGTGCTCTTCGTCATCGGCCGCGCCCTGGCGCACGGCCGGCGCACCGCCCTCGCGTCGGTGCTGGGCAATTTCATCGGTTCGTATCTGCTGGTGGTGGCCGTGGCGTTCGGCCTGGGGTCGCTCTTCGAGCGGTCCCTGACGCTCTTCCTCACGGTGAAACTGGCCGGGGCCGCCTACCTGGTGTTCCTCGGCGTGAAGGCGTTCCGGCACCGGCGGGAACTGACGGTGGGCGCGATGGACGGCCCCGAGCGACCGGCCCGTGGTGACCTGCGGACCGTCGCGGACGGCCTGGCGGTCGGGGTCACCAACCCCAAGGGCATCGTGTTCTTCGCCGCCGTGCTCCCCCAGTTCGTGGACCACTCCGCCGGGGCGCTGCCCGCGCAGATGCTGCTCCTGGGCCTCGTCCCCATCGGCATCGGCCTCGTCAGCGACACTCTGTGGGGGCTGACCGCCTCCGCCGCCCGCGTGTGGCTGGGCCGCTCCGACCGCCGGCTCTCGGCGATCGGCGGCACCGGCGGGCTGGCGATGATCGGCCTCGGCGTCACGGTCGCCGCGACGGGCCGAACGGACTGACGGTCCGGCACCCGGACGGCTCAGACGCGCGCCCTGATCTGCCGTACGGGGTGGCCGAGCGCCTCACCGAGGGCGGCCAGTTCGTGCGCGCCGAACCAGTCGCGTGCGGGGTTCCACACGGCGATCTCGAAGCGCGCGAACCCGCACGGCCAGTCGTGGCGCAGTGCGTCCAGCGAGGTGGCGCCGCCGCAGCAGGGGACGTCGACCGCCAGGGTCTCGAAGCCCTCGTCGGCGTGCGCTTCCAGCAGGTCGGCCCACCACCGCGTGTCGACGGAGCCGCCGCACAACGGGCAGCCGATGGCGGCCAGGTTGCCCCCGCAGTCGACCGGCATGACGGTGTCGTACCGGCTGACCTCGATCTCGACGTCGGCACCGTCGGGATCCCCGGGTTCCAGGGAGGCGACCAGGGCGGCGGCACGCTCGGCCGCGTCACGGCCGGGCTGCCACCGGGGGTCGGTCGGTATGACCGACAGGACGTCGTCGCTCACGGATGCCGCTTCCTGCTTCCCGGCGCACGGGACCGGACGGGGGATCAAGGGAAACGCTACCCGGCGCCTCCGACACAATCGCGTTGCCCCGGTCCTCCGCCGTGCACAAGAATCCGTCCCCATGAGTTCCGCGATGCGCCACATCACGATCGACTGCGCCGACGCCCACCGTCTGGCGAGCTTCTGGTCCCTCGTCCTGGACCGCCCGCTCCACGAGGACGACCATCCCGGTGACGAGGAGGCCCTGATCGAGGTCGACGGCGGCCCCGGTCTGCTCTTCGTGACCGTGCCGGACGCCAAGACCGTCAAGAACCGCGTGCACCTGGACGTCCAGCCGCAGGACCGCACCCGCGACGAGGAGGTGGAGCGCCTCCTGCTGCTCGGCGCGTCGCAGATCGACGACCGGCGCCGCCCGGACGGCACGGGCTGGGTGGTGCTCGCCGACCCGGAGGGCAACGAGTTCTGCGTGGAGCGCAGCGCGGCGGAGCGCGCGGGCTGAGCCGGCCGGCGTTTCGGCCATCGCCGCCTCGGGCGGAGTACGGGCGCACCAAGGGTCGGTGTGCCGCGCCAGCGGTGCGCCCCTGGCGCGGCAACGTCCTCATGACGGCCGAAAGAGGCACGGTCGTCGCGCCGGGCCAGCTCGTTGGGTCCGGTGGAACGGCCACTGCCCGGCCGGCCCGTCGCGCCGCACGACAGGAGTGATTCCTTGGCCTACGTCAGCCGGACCGCATGGGACGAGCACTATGCCTCGGGACGGGACTTCCGCCGTCTCTCCGCGTCGGAACGCGATCTGCTCGCCGAACAGGTTCCGGCGGGAAACGGGTCCCGGGCACTGGACATGGGCTGCGGCACCGGCGAACTCGCCCTGCACCTGGCGGATCTCGGCTACGCGGTGGACGGCCTCGACTTCGCCGAGAGCGCTCTGGAGCGGGCCGGAAAGCGCGGGCCGGCCGCAAAGGGCGTGCGCTGGCTGCGCGGCGACATCGAGCACGAAGCCCCCGCCGAACTGGACGAGGCCGCATACGACCTCGTCACCCTGCGCCTGGTGATCGCGTTCCTGCGTGATCGCAGCCGCGTGCTGCGCCGTCTCACCGCCCGGCTCCGGCCCGGGGGCGCGCTGGTGGTGATCACCCCCCTGGCCGCGAACACCCCCGCCGAGCGCAGGAACATCGCCTTGGACGAGGACGAGATCGGCGTCCTCGTCGCAGGCTGGGCCTCGGTGGACTGCTTCGACGCCGAGGGACTCGCCGTGCTCGTTCTGCGCCGGCCTCCCGGGTGAGCCGGAGCGCCGGGTGCGCAGCCGGCCGGGCGCCGAGCGCGGGCACGCTCACCCCGCCGCGCCCGCGCCCTCCCGGGCGAACCGGTCGTGGTCGTCCAGGACTTCGGCGATGATGCGCCGGTCGGTCTCGGCGCGAACCGGGTCGGTGGCGAGGGACTCGGAGAGCACCAGCAGGGACTTCCACAGGGCCCAGCCGCGGGCGCGGGCCCAGGTGGCGGCGTCCTGGCGGACGGTGCGGCGGAACGCCTCGCGGCTGTCGCCGGAGAACATGGTCCAGGCGATGACCAGGTCGCAGGCGGGGTCGCCCACGCCGGAGGTGCCGAAGTCGATGACGGCGGTGAGTTCGCCACCGTGGACGAGGAGGTTGCCGGAGGCGATGTCGCCGTGGAACCAGACGGGTCGGCCGTGCCATCGGGCGGCGAGTGCGGCGTCCCAGACGGCGCGGGCGCGGGTGGTGTCGACGTGGCCTTCGAGGAGGCCCAGGCAGCGGCGGGTCTCCTCGTCGTAGTGGGCGGGTGACGCGCCCCGGTACCAGCTGTGCGGGCCGGCGGCCGGGCCGCCGGTGGGGTCGCAGTGCTGGAGGGCGAGCAGGAACTCGCCCACGGCGCGGGCAAATCGGGGGAGGTCGGCGATCCGTTCGGGGGCCGCCGTCTCGCCGGGCAGCCAGCCGCGTACGGACCAGGGGTAGGGGTAGCCCTCGCCCGGGACGCCCATGCCGAGGACGGACGGGACGGCCGCGGGGAGCGAGGGCGCCAGGCGCGGCAGCCACTCGTGCTCCTTGGCGACCGCGGGGACGTAGCCCTCGGCGGTGGGCAGACGGACCGTCATGGCGTGGCCGAGGCGGTAGGTGCGGTTGTCCCAGCCGTCGGCCGACACCGGCGTGACGGGCAGATGGCCCCACTGCGGGAACTGCGCCGCGAGAAGGCGCGTGACCAGTGAGGCGTCGATCCCGGCGCGGCCGTCGGGCGGGGTGGTGAGCATCCGGCGATGATCACCCGGCGTGTCGGCCGGGGGCAACGGATTATCGGGGTGTGGGGCGCCGGCGGGCCGGGTGGGGGGATGGCCCGGCCCGCCGGCGGAGCGGAGTGTGGTCCGCTACGGGGTGATGGTCCAGTTCTCGATGTAGCCGGTGTCGAGCGCGACCGCGTCCCGGACCCGGAGCTTCCAGGTGCCGTCGATCGTCTCGGCGGAGACGTCGACGGTGAAGGTCTGGTCGACGTTGTCGGCGGACCCGCCGGTGCGGTCGAGCAGCGAGTAGGTGCTGCCGCTCGGCCCGACGAGGTCGACGACGAGGTCGCCGCGCCAGGTGTGGACGATCTTCACGTGGACCTGGGCGACCGCGGACGCGTGGCCGCCTCGGCCGGTGACGGTGATCGGCGACTCGACGGCGGCCCCGGCGTCGGGGATGTCGACGCGGGTGCTGTTGCCGTAGACGTGGGCGACCGTCCAGGTGAAGCCGGCGGACGCCGTGTCGCCGGTGCTGTCGGTGACGGTGACCGTGACCTCGTGCGTACCGGTGGAGTCGGGGGTGCCGGAGACCAGGCCGGTGTCGCGGTCGATGCTCACGCCGTGGGGCAGGCCGGTGGCCTCGTACTCCAGGGTGGCTCCGGCGTTGCTGGTGGTCGCCTCGATCTGCAGGGACACCGTCTGGCCGACGCCGCTGATCTGGTCACCGGGCGGGATGAGGTCGATGCCGTCGACGATGCGCCGGCCGACGTTGACGGCCGCCCAGGTGTTGGCGACGGTGACGTACACCGGGCTGGACGCGCCGAAGAGGTCGGCCGCGGCCTGGAGGGTGGCGGTGCGGGCTCCGGCGTAGTCGGTGGTCGAGGTCATGTACGTGGTCAGCGCCCGGTACCAGATCGCGGCGGCGTCGGCGGCGCCGATGCCGGGCACGGGGACGCCGTCGTAGGTCGGGCTGTCGTAGTCCACGCCGCCCACGGTCTTCGGGCCGCTGCCCTCGGCGAGCAGGTAGAAGAAGTGGTTGGCCGGGCCCGACGAGTAGTGGACGTCGACGCCGCCGAGCGAGGACGACCAGTAGTCGTGGGAGTCGCCGTCCTTGGAGGGCTTGTCCATGTAGCGCAGCGGGGTGCCGTCGCCGTTGATGTCGATCTCTTCGCCGATGAGGTAGTCGGGCGTGTCGGCGGCGAGGTTCGCGTGGAACTCCACCATGGTGCCGAAGATGTCGGAGGTGGCCTCGTTCAGGCCGCCCGACTCCCCGCTGTAGTCGAGGTCGGCGGTGGCGCTGGTGACGCCGTGGCTCATCTCGTGCCCGGCCACGTCGACGGCGGTGAGGGGGTGGGTGTTGCCCGATCCGTCGCCGTAGGTCATGCAGCGGCAGGTGTCGCTCCAGTAGGCGTTGACGTAGTTGCTGCCGTAGTGGGTGCGGCTGTACCGCCCGTCGCCGTCGTTGTAGATGCCGTTCCGGCCGAAGGTGTCCTGGTAGTAGTCCCAGGTGGCGCCGGCGCCGAAGTGCGCGTCCACGCCCGCGGACTGGCGGTTGGCGACGGTGCCGTCGCCCCAGACGTCGTCGGCGTCGGTGAAGAGGGTGCCGGTGCCCGAGGTCGTCGTGTTGTTCAGGTCGGTGGTGTAGTGGCCGCCGCGGGTGCCGTCCTTGAGCTGGTAGGCGCCGCCGGCCTCGGTGGTGCCCAGGGGGACGGTGCCGACGAAGGCGCCGGTGCCGGTGCCGGTCTTGACGCCCTCGGAGCGGGAGAGCTCCTTGCCCGTGCGGGCGTCGCTGACGACGCGCAGTTCACTGGGGGTGCCGTCGGGCTGGGTGGCGGCGACCGCGGTCTCCCAGGCCAGGACCGGTCTGCCGGTCGCGGCCCAGACCACGAGCCGCGGGTCACCGGCCGCACGGGGCTTTCCGGCCCGGGGCGTGGCGGCGAGGGCCTTTCTCCCCGCGGTGGCGGCCGCCACCGCGGGCCGCGTGCTCGGCACGGACAGCGTCGCGTCGGTGGCGCGGTCCTGGGTCAGCCGGCCGCCGTCACGGTGGACGACGAGGTCGCCGCCGAGCACGGGCAGTCCCGCGTAGGTGCGTTCGTAGCGTGTGTGCACGGTGCCGTCGGCGTCCTTGGCGACGTCCTTGACGACGAGTCCTTCCCGCTGCCCGAGGCGCAGCGCCGTGGCGGTCGCGGGCGCCGCGGAGGCGGCCTCGCGGATCAGCGAGGCGCGGGCGGACGGGGAGAGGCGCGCGGGGAACGCGCCGGTGTGGGGGGATGCGACGATCGTCGTGCTGCCCCGCTCCCGGCCGGTGGCGAGCGCCTGGCCTGAGGGAAGGGCCGCGCCGAGGAGCGCGGCGGCGGCGGTCAGGGCGACGACGCCGGCCCTGGCGTGACGGGGCAGGGTGCGTAAGTGGGACAAGGGGTTCTCCTCCTGCGGCGGTCGGCTGACGGTGGCCGTGCGGTCCCGCCGGCGGGGTGGGCCGGACGGGGCGGAGCTCGCAGTGCGGGATGACGCTGTCCGTGTGCGGGTGTCGACACAGCGTGACAGCGAGGGGATCGATTTGTCATGGCGGCATCAAATCTTGTCCGAAATCGATCAGCGTTCCGGCCGCCCCGGACGCGGTCGCGCGAGGACGGCGGGGGGGGTGGGTGGGTGCGGCGCCGGTGGGTGGGTGCGGGTTCGTCTCGCGCCCTTCGGGCGCAAAGCGGCGGGCTGCGGACGGGAGGGTGGGGACGGTGCCTTGGCGGCGTTGTGCGGGTGGTGGGTGGCTGGGGTTCGGGCTCTGGAGCGGTCGCGTGTCCGTTGGCCGGGGTCTCGTTGCCGTCCGCGGGTGCAGATGGCCGCTTCCACGCCCACTCCCGGTGGTGGGCGCGCCCGCCGTAACCGGCGGCTGCGGCTGATTCGGGGTGCTGTTGGGTGGTGGGCGGGAGATCGGGCTCGCTTTCGCCGACATGTTCGGTGGAACAGGGCCCGATGTCGGGGAAGCACCCGCAGACGCCGGTTACGGCGGGCGCGCCACCCACGAACGGTGGGCGTGGCAACCGGCCATCTGTACCCGCGGACGGCGACGAGACCTGTAGCCGATGAACAGCCGGCCGCGCTCAGGAGCCTGAACCCCCACCACACACCCACCCGCGGACCGCACACCGGGAGACCGGCCCCACCCTCCCCATCCGCAGCCCGCCGCTTTGCGCCCGAAGGGCGCGAGACGGCGGGAAAGCCGAACCACCGGCATCTCCCGTCAGATGCATGGTGCGGCCCCTGCCCTCAGGTCGCCGTCGCGGCCGCCGCCGCACGGCCGGCCTGGCGGCCGGAGAAGAGGCAGCCGCCGAGGAACGTGCCCTCCAGGGAGCGGTAGCCGTGGACACCGCCGCCGCCGAAGCCGGCGACCTCGCCCGCGGCGTACAGACCCGGCACCGGCGCCCCGTCCGCGTCCAGCACCCGGCCGGACAGGTCGGTCTGGAGACCGCCGAGCGTCTTGCGGGTGAGGATGTTCAGGCGCACCGCGACCAGCGGTCCCGCGGCGGGGTCCATGATCTTGTGCGCCGTGGCGGTGCGGCTGAGGAAGTCCCCCGGGTAGGCGAGGGCGTTGCGTATCCCCATCACCTGGGCGTCCTTGGTGTACGGGTTGTCGATCTCGCGGTCCCGGGCATCGATCTGCCGCCTGAGGTCGGCCAGGTCGATGAGCTCCTCGCCGGTCAGGCGGTTCATCCCGGCCACGAGCGCGGGCAGCGAGGAGGAGACCACGAAGTCGGCGCCGTTCCTCTTGAACCGCTCGATGGGCTCCGGGGTCTGCCACAGCCGGGAGAGGGTGAGCGGGATGTCCTTGTTCGTGAGGTCCGGGTTCTGCTCGGAGCCGGAGAGGGCGAACTCCTTCGCCAGGATCTTCTGGGTGGTCACGAACCAGGAGTAGTCGTACCCGGTGCCGGTGATCGCCTTGAGCGTGCTGAGGGTGTCGTACCCCGGCAGGTCGGGGGCGGAGAAGCGCCTGCCGGTGGCGTCCAGCCACAGCGAGGAGGGGCCGGGGAGGATGCGGATGCCGTGCTTCGCCCAGATCGGGGCGTAGTTCTGCAGGCCCTCGGTGTAGTGCCACATGCGGTCCGGGTTGACGATCCGCCCGCCGGCCCGCTCGGTGATGGCGAGCATGCGGCCGTCCACGTGCTCGGGCACCCCGGAGATCATGTTCTTGGGCGGTGCGCCGAGCCGCGCCGGCCAGTTCTGCCGCACCAGGTCATGGTTGGCGCCGATACCGCCCGAGGTCACGATCACGACCGGGGCGCGCAGTTCGAAGTCGCCGACGACGGTCCGCGAACTGCGGGTACCGCGGGGGGCGTTGCTCGGCTCCAGGACGGCTCCGCGGACCCCGGTCACGGCGCCCGCGGTGCGCACGAGCTCGTCGGCGCGGTGCCGGAACCTGAAGCTCACCAGCCCCCTGGCGGCCGCGGCCCGCACCCGCTTCTCGAAGGGCTCGACGACGGCCGGGCCGGTCCCCCAGGTGACGTGGAACCGCGGCACCGAGTTGCCGTGGCCGTCCGCGAGGCCGCCGCCCCGCTCGGCCCAGCCGACGATCGGGAACCAGCGCACGCCCTGCTGGTGGAGCCAGGACCGCTTCTCCCCCGCGGCGAAGTCAACGTAGGCCTCGGCCCACTTGTAGGCCCAGTGGTCCTGGCCGCGGGGGTCGGCGACGTCGCGGTCGAAGCCGGCCGCACCCTGCCAGTCCTGCCACGCCAGCTCGCGGGAGTCCTTGATGCCCATCAGCCGCTGTTCGGCGGAGTCGACGAGGAACAGCCCGCCGAAGGACCAGAACGCCTGGCCGCCCAGGTTGGTCTCCGGTTCCTGGTCGAGGAGGAGCACCTTGCGCCCCTTGTCGGCCAGTTCGGCGGTCGCGACCAGGCCCGCCAGGCCGTGTCCGATGACGATCACGTCGGCGTCCTGGGAGGCGGCGGCGTGGGCCGGGACCGCCTGCGCGAGGGCGGCGGCCCCGGCGAGCACGCCTCCCGCCGCCGTCAGGACACGGCGCCGGCTGGGCATGGCGGGGTCTGTCACTGTCTCCATGGCGTGCCTTCCGGAGGGTGCGGGGGGATGCGCGAAGGGTGTTGCCCGGATGACCTTGCTGTTACCTTCGGTAGCCGACAGGTAATCAGGTGGTCATGACAATGCGGTAGTGGCCGGCCGCCAACGCGCGCGCACCCGGTTGTCGCCCGGCCACAGCGTTCGGTCGCGGAAGGGGCGGGGCTCTTGACGGTCACCCACCAGCCCGAGCCCGTCGCCGGGATCCTGCGGGACATGGCCGGCGACGCCGGCGTACGACGTCAGCTCGTCCACGCCGCGCGGACCCACTCCCCCGACGTCGCCCGGCTCGGCGAGGCGGAGACCCTGCGGCACGTCACGGCCATCGTCGCGGCGGCCGGCCCCTGGCTCGGCACGTTCGGCGGCGTGGACGGGCAGGACTTCGCCGCCGCGCTGCTGCTCGGCACCGACCGGGCCGAGCAGGGCGTCCCCATCACCTCGGTGCTGCGCGGCGTCCAGGCGGCCCTGACCCGCACGGTGGAGATCGCCGTCGACCGCAGCAGGTCGGCCGGCGTGCCCGACGGCATGCTGCTCTCCGCCGTCCTGCGGCTCAAGGAGTACGGCGACGCCGTCGAACGCCATGTGATCAACGGCTACCGCACGGCCGAGCAGGAACTGCCGCCCGCGTCCGACGGCCTGCGGGCGCGGCTGCTGCGCAGGATCCTGACCGGCGGCGCACCGCCGGCCGCCGGGGACCTGGCGCGGGCCGGCCTGCGGCCCGGCGGGCGGTACCACTGCCTCGTCGCGGACGGCCTCGACGCCGCCGCCTCCCGCCGCCTCGCGGACGCGATCGCCGCGCTGCGCGGGATCGCCGGACGGGTCGAGGGCAGGCCGGCGGGTCTGCTGCCGCGGATGCCGGGAAGCGGGGAACTCGGGCCGGAGGCGGCGGGCGGACTGGTCGTCCTCTCCCCCGCCGTACCGCTGGACCAACTGCCCCCCGTCCATCGGCTCTGCGTCCGCGCGCTGACCGCCGGGGGCCGGCGCGGACGGCGCGGGGTGCGGGAGCTGACGGAGTTCGCCGGGGAGATCGCCACCGCCGAACAACCGCTGCTGGGTTCGCTCCTGGCCGGCAGGCTCCTCGGCACCCTCGATCCGGCGGACGTCTTCCACCGCCAACTCGCCCTCACGGCACTGGCGTTCCTGGAACACGGCCGGCGCCTGGACCAGACGGCGGCGGCGCTGTTCACCCACCCCAACACCGTGCGCTACCGGCTCGGCCGGCTCCGGCAGATCACCGGTGAGCCACCCGCGGACGCCACCGCGGACCCGCTGGACGCCCTCCACTGGTGGTGGGCCCTGACGACGTGGCTGGGTCCGGACCGGGGGGCGCCCCTCAGGGAGTAGCCGGGGGCGGCCCCTCGGGCGGGTCGGCGGGCCGGTTCCGGCGGCGCGTCAGCAGGCGCCGGGTCGCCACCTCACCGGCGAGGATGCCGAGCAGACCGGCGAGCGAGATCCACGGCGGGGCCGGCGCCAGGACGCCCATCAGCCAGTACAGGACACCCGCCAGGGCTCCCACGGAGAAGGCGAGGAGGCATCTGGAGAGCAGGGTCCTCACACCAACCACCCCGGCACGGAGTATCCGACCAGGATGCCTGCCAGGCCGACGAGGCAGACGAACGGCGGCGCGGGGGACGGCACCCTGAGCAGGCCGTACATGATGCCGACGACCAGGCCGGCTCCGAAGGACGCGGCGTAGTCCACGTCGACCCCCTTTCCTTTTTGCCCTGTATGCGAATTTCCTTCCCTTTCTAGCAGTACGGATGGCACCGGGCGGCGCAGCGCGACACCGGGGCGACCGCGGCGAGCCGCTCGCCCTCCGGCGCCCGGCCGGACGGCACCGTGCGCCGCGCCACCGGCACGGCGGACAACTCCCGCACGTGGGAGCGGGATTGACGGACCCAAACCCACCGGACGGCACAGCGGACGTGGCGAAGATCACCGTGCACGCCGGGCCTCCGTCCACGGGTTTTGGGGCCAGGATGCCACCGCCCCCACCGGGGCAGTCCTAACCGTTTCCGGGCCGACCCGGCCCGACGGAACTGCCAGGGAATCCCTTGAGACCATCACCAGGCCGCTGGGGCGTGTTCGCCGCCGCCGGCGCCGCCCTCCTGTCATTGGCGCAGCCCGCCGCACTCTCCGCCGCCCACGCCGCCGAGCCCGCGAGCACCGGGTCCGACGCCCCGGCGCCGCGGAGCAACGTCCCCCCGGGCGTTCACACGGTCACCCTGATCACCGGTGACATCGTTATCACCCGGCAGTCCGGAGCCGCCGGAGGCACCGTCGAGCTGCGCGGCGCCGACGGAGGCAAGGCCCGCGCGCACATCATGGAGTCGCGCGGCGACCTGTACGTCTATCCCGAGTCCGCCCTCCCCTACGTGGCGGCGGGCACGCTGGACCGGCGTCTGTTCAACATCAGCAAGCTCGTCGCGGACGGCTACGACGACGCCCACCGCGACCACCTGCCGCTGATCGTCTCCTACGACAGCGCCTCCGCCGGCCTGCGTTCCACGACGCCCCGCGGCGCCACCCGGGTCCGGGACCTCAGCAGCGTCCAGGGCGCGGCCCTCACCGAGGACCGGGACCTCTCCGCCGACTTCTGGCGGTCCGTCACCTCCGCGTCCGGGGCCGGAGCGCGGGCCGCCAAGACCGGCGCCGGCGCCGCCCCCTCCTTCGGCTCGGGCATCGCCCGCATCTGGCTCGACGGCAAGGTCGAGGCCGATCTCGCCGACACCACCGCCCAGATCGGCGCCCCGCAGGCCTGGGCGGCCGGCGACACGGGCAAGGGCGTCGACGTCGCCGTCCTCGACACCGGCGTCGACACCGGGCACCCCGACCTGTCAGGCCGGATCACGGCCACGCACAGCTTCGTCCCGGACCAGGACGTGACCGACCGCAACGGGCACGGCACCCACGTCGCCTCCACCATCGCCGGCACCGGCGCCGCCTCCGACGGCAAGGAGAAGGGCGTCGCCCCCGGCGCCGACCTCCACATCGGCAAGGTGCTGGCCGACACGGGCTCCGGCCAGGACTCCTGGGTGCTGGCGGGCATGGAGTGGGCCGCGGTCGACCAGGACGCGGACATCGTGAGCATGAGCCTGGGCTCCGAGAACCCCTCCGACGGCACGGATCCCCTCAGCGCCGCGGTCGACCGCCTGAGCGCGCAGACCGGTGCGCTGTTCGTGATCGCCGCGGGCAACATGGGCACGCCCGGCAGCATCGGCGCGCCGGGCGCGGCGGACGCCGCGCTCACCGTGGGAGCCGTCGACTCCTCCGACGAGATGGCCTGGTTCTCCAGCCAGGGTCCGCGCGTCGGCGACGGCGGCCTCAAGCCGGAGATCACCGCCCCGGGCGTCGACGTCCTGGCCGCCCGCTCGCAGTACGCGCCCGAGGGCGAGGGCAGCTACCAGACGCTCAGCGGCACCTCGATGGCCACACCGCACGTCGCGGGCGCGGCGGCCCTGCTCGCGGCCGCGCGTCCCGGGCTGACCGGCGCCCAGCTCAAGGACCTGCTGGTGAGCAGCTCGAAGCGCACCCCGCAGTACGACGCGTTCCAGGCGGGCAGCGGCCGGGTGGACGTCCCGTCGGCGCTCGGCGCCGGCGTGTTCGCCTCGGCGACCGCGTTCACCGGCCAGGCGGAGGCGGGCGGCGGCGCGACCGCGATCCGGCGCCCGGTCACGTACACCAACACCGGGGGTTCCCCGGTGACGCTCGCCCTGTCCGTCGACGCACCGAACGCCCCCGCGGGGCTGTTCGCGCTGTCCGCGTCGCAGGTCGTCGTGCCGGCGCACGGCACCGCCGAGGTCACCGTCGCCATCGACGGTTCGAAGGCGACCGGCAACGGCCGCTGGTCCGGCCAGGTCGTCGCGGCCGACACGGCGGGGAAGACGGTCACCCACACGGCGGTGTCGCTGGGCGACGCCGCCCACAAGCTGACCATGGTCCTCAAGGACGGCGAAGGCAAGCCCATGTCCGGCGTCGTCCAGGTGCTGCGCTCCGGCGACTTCGACCCGGCGTTCTACCTCGTCGACCAGACCGGGCGGCTGGAGACCTGGATCCCGGACGACGTCTACTCGGTGCTGTCCTTCAAGGACGTGCGCGGGGTGCACGGCGGGCACTCGATGGGCATGGCGCTCCTCGGCGACCCCGAGGTCGTCATGGACCGCGACCGGACGGTGACGCTGGACGCGACGAAGCTCCAGCGCGTCGAGATGACGACACCGCAGCCGACCGAGGCGACGTACCAGCGCCTGGAGTACAACCGCGCGATGGGCGGCGGCACATGGCGCGACTACATGGAGACCCAGACCAGCTACGACAGCCTCTGGGCCCAGCCCACCACGCACAAGGTCACCCACGGCGACTTCTACCTCGGCGCCCGCTGGCGCAAGGAGCAGCCCGCCCTGTCAGTGACGACCCGCGACGACGAGTTCACCGACGTCCTGCGGCAGGAGGACGTCACCGCACTCCCCAAGGGCAACTACTCGTTCCCGCTGGTGGCCGCCGGTGACGGCGCGAGCGCGGACTACGCCGGCCTTTCCGCCCGCGGCAAGGCCGTGGTCGTGCGCCGCAACGGGAACGTGGACGACGCCGAGCAGGCCGCGGCGGCGGTCGCGGCGGGCGCCAGACTCCTGCTCGTCGTGAACGACCAGCCGGGACGCCAGCTGCGGAGCTACACCGGCGACCCCTTCCTCCCGCCCGCCCCCATCGACGTCGCGCTGCTCAGCACCGACGAGGGCGAGCGGCTCATGCGCCGCGCGTCGGCGCGGGGCGCCGTCCTGAAGGTCGGCTCGCAGCCGGTCAGCCCGTACGTCTACGACCTCATGTGGACGTGGCACAACGAGATCCCGGGCCGGCTCGTCGTCGAGGGCGGCACGAAGAACCTGGCCCGGGTCGACGTGACCTTCGACAGCCCCGACCCGGCCAAGGGCGGCGGCGAGTTCCGCTTCGACTGGCCCGTGTACTCCAACTGGGGCCTCGGCCTGACGATGCGGGAGCCGGTGAACTCCCGGCGGGTCGACTGGGTCTCCACCGGACCCGGGTACTCCTGGGGCCAGGAGGCGTACGTCGACGGCCTGATGTACGAGATCGAGCCGCGCGCCACGTACCGGGCGGGCAGCAGGCACTCCCAGGAGTGGTTCAAGCCCGTCGAGCGGCCGTACCTCAACAACAACTACAAGCTGCCCACCCGCAGCGGGAGCTGGCTGGCCTTCGACATCCCCGCCTGGGGCGGCGCGGACCACGTCGGCATGTCGATGGACTACGACCGCACGCGGCAGACGCTGGCGCTCTACCAGGGCGGCACGCTCCTGGGCCGGAGCACGACCAACACCAGCATGGGGGGCACCGCCCCGGCCGCGGGCAAGCTGCCCTACCGCCTGGTGCTGGACGCGAGCCGTGACGCGTCGGTGAGCCCCTACTCCTCCGCCACGCGCACCGAGTGGGAGTTCACGTCCAAGGCGCCGTCGGGCGACGACGCCGCGGTGCTGCCGCTGCCGCAGATCGACTACCGCGTCGCCACGGACGAGGAGGGCAGGGCCGCCCGGAACGACACGCTGTCCGTGACCGCCGCCCACCTCCCGGGCGCGGTGGGCGCGGGTACCCTCTCGGCCGTCTCGCTGGAGGTGTCCTACGACGACGGACGCACCTGGCGGAAGACCGCCTGCGGGCACGACGGCCGCTTCAAGCTGTCCGCCCCGAAGCAGGCCCGGTTCGTCTCGCTGCGTGCGCGTGCGCACGACTCCGCGGGCAACGCGGTCACCCAGACCGTGACCCGGGCCTTCGGCCTGCGCTGACAGGGGGGCACCGCATCCCCACCGGTGCGGGCGGGCCGTCCACGGCCCGCCCGCACCGCCGTCATCGCCCCCGCGCCGCGAGCGCGGCGGCCGGGATCCCGTGTGCCGCGAGCCGCGCCAGGAGTTCCGCCTCCTGCGGCCGTGTGACGGCGATCCGCAGACCGGTCCCCGCGTCGTGCGCGACGAAGACCGTCCGTCCCCCGCACCGGCCGTAGGCCGTGTCGTCAAATGAGCTCCCCCAGCTACCGCTGGGAGGTGCCCCCACCGCCCGGAGGGCGGGCTCGGCGGCTCCCCCAGCTGACGCTGGGCGGTGCCCCCAGGTGCGGTGCATCGCAAGGCGGAGAGTCGTCCTCGTAGTGGGCTACTCGGACGATTCGACAACGCAGCGTGGGGGCACCTCCCAGCGAAGCTGGGGGAGTGCCGTGCCTGGGGGCACCTCCCGGCGGAGCTGGGGGAGCGTCGCCGAGTGGGGGCACCCCCGGCCGAAGGTTGGGGGAGGGCATTTGACGACACGGCCTAAGCGTGGATCGTGTACGGGGCCAGGTCGAGCAGCAGGCCGAACTGCGCGTCGTCCCGTGCGTCGATGTCGATCCCCATTCCGGGGTCGTCCCTCCGGGAGCGCGTCCCGGCTGTCACCGCCTCCCGGGCCAGGGCGAGCACACCCCGGTACGAGGACAGCGCCTCGTCGGGCCAGGCACCGTCGGTGTAGGCGTCGACGTGCGCGCTGTGGAGATCCGGCCGCAGGACGCGCAACGCCTCCCGGTGGACGAGCACCACGTCCGCGGGCTCCAGTCCGCACGCGGGCACGAATCCGCGGCGCCGGCCGCCGTCCTTGTCGATCACCCCGAAGACCCTGCCATACGCCTTCGCCCCCCCGCTTCACGCGGTGCCACGGAAGACGCCGGGACCCCGGGGGCGGCGGCCCCCGGGGTCCCGGCGTGGGGCGGGTCAGGCCGCGGCGGCGCCGGCCCGGCTGAGCTGCTCGATGACCCCGGTCAGGCCCTCGACGACCTCGGAGTCGTCGGCCGGGTGGGTCTCGGCGAAGCGGATCACGGAGCCCGGGATGGAGAGCTTGACGTCCGTGAGGACCGCGGCACCGGCGATGCCGGCGGCCTTGCGGGCCTCGTCCTGCGCCCACACGCCGCCGTACTGGCCGTACGAGGTGCCGACCACGGCGACCGGCTTGCCGGACAGGGCGCCCGCGCCGTGGGGGCGCGACAGCCAGTCGATGGCGTTCTTGAGGACGGCCGGGATGGTGCCGTTGTACTCGGGCGAGAAGAGCAGGAGCGCGTCGGCCGCGGCGGCGGTGGCCCGCAGGCGTGCGGCGGCCTCCGGCACCGAGCCCTCGACGTCGATGTCCTCGTTGTAGAAGGGGACCTCCGCCAGACCCTCGTAGAGCGTGATCTCGACGCCCTCGGGGGCGTGCTTCATGGCGGCCTCGGCGAGCTGGCGGTTGTGCGAACCGGCGCGGAGGCTGCCGACCAGAGCGAGGATGCGGACGGACATGGGCGATCTCCCTAGCTGCTTGACCGACTGAAAACGGACCGCGGTCCGGTTGAAAGTTGTAGCAGCTAAACGGACTGCGGTCCACTTTCATTCCCGCCGCTACGCTGTGGCCATGACCGAGCCGCCCCGCGCCGTCTTCCCCGTGCGCGACGCCTCCGCCGGACCCGCGGACCTCACGCTCACACCGGCGGGCGAGCCACCGCGGCTGCGCGCCGACGCCGCGCGGAACCGCAAGCGCCTGCTGGAGGTGGCGGCGGAACTCGCCGCCGAGCGCGGCGCGGCGAACGTCACCATGGAGGCCGTCGCCGCCGCGGCCGAGGTCGGCAAGGGGACGGTCTTCCGGCGCTTCGGCGACCGCGGGGGGCTGATGCTGTCGCTGCTCGACCACATCGAGCAGCAGATCCAGGCCGCCTTCCTCTCGGGCCCGCCGCCCTTGGGGCCGGACGCCCCGCCGCTGGAGCGGCTGCGCGCCTTCGGCCCGGCCGTGATACGTCACGAGCACGCCCATCGCGACCTGTACATGGCCGCGCACCGGGAGCAGAGCCGCCGCTACAACCCGTCGTACCAGGTCAGGCTCACTCATCTGACGCTGCTGCTCCGGCAGGTGGGCGCCCCCGGTGACGTCGAACTGACCGGGCACACCCTGCAGGGCTATCTCGACACCGTGCTCGTCGAGTACCTGCTCACGTCCCGCGGCATGCCCGTCGAGCGGCTGGACGCCGGCTGGCACGACCTCGTCGACCGCCTCGGCACACCGCGGTAGCGGGCCGCGGGCCTCGTCGCGTCCCCACTGCCGCGCTCCCACGCGCCGCGCTCCCGTGTCGCCGCGCTCCCCTGTCGCCGCGCCCTGCCCGGCACCGGCGGGCGGGGCCCGATTTTGTCGTGATCCCGACAGCAGGCGGAAAGACGCCGCTGTTCGTCTCTCGTTTACCGGTCCGTTGAATCGTTTAACTCGCTAGCATGCGGCGGACATTGGATGGATCTAACGTGAAGGATCCCCTGTGAGACCGCTCTTCCCAGGCCGAACCGGCCTGCCGATCGTCGCGGGTGTCGCGGCCGTGCTGATGGTGATCCCACCGGCGGCTGCCAGCGACCACGCCGCCGCCGGCTCCCCGTCGGACAGCGTGACCGTGACCGGCGGAGCCCCCGCCGGCTCCACCCCGCGCACCGTCACCCTCATCACCGGCGACCGGGTCACCGTCGCACCCGGCGGCGACGGCCGCGCCTCCGTGACCGTGGAAGGCCCCCGGGGCCACCGCGCGGACGCCCGCATCACCACGCGGCAAGGCGACACCTACGTCTACCCGTTCGCCGCCGAGCGGTACGTGGCGGCCGGGCTGCTGGACACCGACCTCTTCAACGTCACGCGCCTGATCGCGGACGGTTACGACGACGCGCGGTCCAAGGGCCTGCCCGTCATCCTGACCTACTCCTCCGACGCCCGCCGCAGGCTCGCGGCGCCCGCCCTCCCCGAGGGGGCCACCGGCGCACGCGCGCTGACCAGCATCGACAGCACCGCCACCACCCAGGACCACGACCAGGCGGCGGAGTTCTGGGCCGACCTGACCGGCCCGGCCACCGCGCAGACCACCGCGAAGGCGAAAGCCGGCGGCCTCGCCCTCACCGGCGGCGTGCGCAAGGTGTGGCTGGACGGCAAGGTCAAGGCCGACCTCGCGGACAGCGTCGCGCAGATCGGCGCCCCCGACGTGTGGGCGGGCGGCGACACGGGCCAGGGTGTGGACGTCGCGGTCCTCGACACGGGCTACGACCCCGGGCACCCCGACCTCGACGGCGTCGTCACCGACTCCCGCAGCTTCGTGCCCGGCGAGGACGTCGACGACCACCACGGCCACGGCACCCACGTGGCGTCCACCATCGCCGGCAGCGGCGCCGCCTCCGACGGCAAGGAGAAGGGCGTCGCCCCCGGCGTGCGGCTGCACGTGGGCAAGGTCCTCAGCAACGCCGGCAGCGGTTCCGACTCCTGGATCATCAGCGGCATGGAGTGGGCCGCCCGCGAGGCCAAGGCCCGCGTGGTCAGCATGAGTCTCGGCAGCGACCAGCCCACCGACGGCACCGACCCGATGAGCCAGGCGGTGAACGAACTCAGCGCCGAGACCGGCACGCTGTTCACCATAGCCGCCGGCAACTCGGGCCCGTACGAGGGCACCGTGGCGGCGCCCGGCGCCGCCGACGCCGCGCTCACCGTCGGCGCCGTCGACTCCTCCGACGCCATCGCCGACTTCTCCAGCCGCGGCCCCCGCTTCCGGGACGACGCGATGAAGCCGGAGATCACCGCCCCCGGCGTCGACATCCTGGCGGCCCGCTCGCAGTGGGCGCCCTTCGGCACCGGGTCGTACGCCACCCTCAGCGGCACGTCGATGGCCACCCCGCACGTGGCGGGCGTCGCCGCCCTGGTGGCGGCGAAGCACCCCGACTGGAACGGCGCCCGGATCAAGGACGCCCTGGTCTCGACCTCCGTGGCGACGCCGGACATCCCCGCGGACTCCGGCGGCAACGGCCGCGTGGACGCGGTGGCCGCCACCAGCAGCACGCTCGTGGCCACGGCCACCGCCGACGCCGGCATCCACCCCCCGGGCGGCGAGGCCGGCGGGACCGTCACCCGCACCGTGGAATGGGCCAACTCCGGTGACACCGCGGTCACCGTGACGCCGCGCCTGGACGCGGGGGACGCGCCCGAGGGCCTCTTCACGGTGACAGACCGTCAGGTCACTGTCCCCGCACACGGCACCGCGTCCACCACCGTGACCACCACGCTCGACCGGGCCCCGGCGGGATCCCGCTTCACCGGGCACGTCGAGGGCGTCGTCGACGGCAAGGCCGTCACGCGCACCCTGCTCGCGGTCAGCACCCGTGACGAGTACCACCACCTGCGCGTCCACGTCACCGACCGCGCCGGCGACCCGATGGTCGGCCTGGTGATGTACCAGCGCAAGGGCGACGAGTACGCGCAGGCCCTCTACACCGACCTCGACGGCGTGCTCGACACCGTCGTCCCGCCGGGCACGTACACCGTCTGGACCTGGGGCGCCGTGCGCGGCGTCCACGGCGAGTCCTCCTACGGGCGGGCGCTGCTGGCCAGGACCGGCGTCGTGGTCGGCAACGCCGACACCGACACGACGCTGGACGGCACGAAGCTGCGCAGGACCGAGGTCGTCACGCCGAAGACCTCCACGGACAGCGACATCCGCATGGACTTCAACCAGTCCTTCAAGGACGGGTCCCCGGCGATCACGGACACCGCGACGGTCGGCGACGGCTTCGACAGCGTGTGGGCGCTGCCCATGCCGAAGGCCTCCGGCGGCGACCTGGCGTACACGGCCCGCTGGCGCATGCAGCAGCCGCTGCTGGCGCTCTCCTCCGGTGACCAGGTCTTCGACGACCTGTGGCTCCAGCCCGGTTCCGGCCGTCCCGCCGAGGGCACCGGCACGCTGCCCGCGGTCTTCGCCGGCAAGGGCACCGCGGCCGAGTACGCGTCCGCCGGCGCCAAGGGCAAGGTGGCCGTGGTCCGCTACACGGGGGACGACGACCAGATCACCGACGCCCAGAAGGCGGGCGTCGCCCTGCTGGTCGTGGTGAACGACCTGGACGGCCGGCTGCGCGAGCCCGTGCGCCGCACCACCCTCGTCGTCGCCGGCATCTCCCGCACCGAGGGCGAGACGCTGATCGGCCGCATCCAGGACAGCCGTTCCGGCTCGGTGCCGATGCGGGTCGTCGGCCACGCCGAGACGGACTACCTGTACGACCTGGTGCACACCTGGCACGGGACGATCCCGCAGACCCAGCGCTACGCGCCGGCCGAGCACCGGCTGGCCCGGGTCGACGTCGGGTTCCGCAACGAACCCGGCACGGAGGTCGACGAGTTCCGCTACGACATCCAGCCCTACCTGGGTGTCAAGGTCGGCGGCACCCGGCTGTCGTCCGCCGGCGCCGAGCGCACCGACTGGGTGACCCCGTCGGGTGAGGCGACCTGGATGGAGGAGGCCGCCAACGGCATCCGCTCGATCCAGTTCTCCGGGCTGGTCGGCTACCCGGCCGGGCGCACCACCGACGTCCAGTGGTTCGGGCCCGTGGAGCACCCGCGGATGAACGAGAGCCAGTGGCTGCCGCAGCGCAACGGCGACGTCCTCGACGTCACCATCCCGGCCTGGGGTGACGGCGGCCGCGACCACGCGGGTGTGGTCGGTCCGGGCACCACCTCCCAGGTGAACGAGCTCTACCGGGGCGGCGACCTCGTCACCCGCACCGAGGGCGGCTGGCTGGGCGGCGACGTCCCGGCGGCGTCCGGCCGGTACCGGCTGGTGACGTCCACCGAGCGGACGGAGGGGTACCCGTACTCCACCGCGACCCGCACCGAGTGGGGCTTCTCCTCCGCGACGCCGGGCACGGACGACCCGCAGGTGCTCCCGCTCCTGCAGCTCGACTACGGGATCCGCACCGATGCGGGCGGCGCCGCGCGGCGCGACGCCGAACTCACGGTGAGCGCCTCCCCGTTGCCGGGCGTGTCGGCCGGGCGGGTCAGCACCGACGCGGTGGAGGTCTCGTACGACGACGGCCGGACGTGGCACCGGGCCTCGCTGCGCGGCGCGGAGGACGGCGCCGCCCGGGTCCGCCTGGACGCGCCGCGACGCGCCGAGTTCCTGTCGCTGCGCGTGCGCGCCTCGGACAAGCGCGGCAACACGGTGACGCAGACGGTGATCCGGGCGACCGGCCTGGCCTGATCCGCGTCCGCACACAGCGCGGCCGGTCCCCTCGGGGGCCGGCCGCGCTGCCGTTCCCCGGCGCTCCCCCGTTGCCCCGAACCGGCAACGGGGAGGCGGCGTCCGCTGCCGGCAGCGGACCTGGCCGGCCCTCGGCCCGGCATGATCGGATGGGAGGTGCGGGAGGCGTACGCGGGTGGGGAGACACGGTGGAACAGGTGGAACGGAACAGGTCGTCGGCCGTGGTGTGGCTGCTGATCGCCGTGACGGCACTGGCCGTCGGGGTGGCGATGGTCTTCCTCACGCGTGACGCGCTGGAGCGGGAACGGGAGTTCCGCGCCGCGCCGCCGTGCGCCTCGGCACCGGTCGAGGTGTCGGAGTGCCGGTGGGAGCAGCGGTTCACCGTACGGTCGGTGGACACCCACAGCGGCAAGCGGCAGTCGCCCGAGGCGGACTTCCTGCTGCCCTCCGGAAAACCGTGGCACCTGACCTTCCGCCGGACGGGCCCGGTGCTCTCGCAGCTGGAGCCGGACGACAAGGTCGTCGGCCTCATCTGGCGGGGGCAGGTCGTCGAGGTGCGGGACGCCGCGGGAACCTGGCAGGAGACGAGCGACGGGCCCCTGGAGTGGCCGGAGGACCGCCTCGTCGGCGCGCTCGCCGGACTCTCGACCGGCCTGATGGCGCTCGTCGGCGCGTTGTGGGCGCTCTTCACGCGGGGGCCGCGGCACGCGCGCGCGGCGAGGGTGGTGCGGTGGCACGGCGTCCCCATGGGCGTCGCGGCCGTCGTGGTGCTCTGGGTGCAGGCCGCCGGCGAGTGGCCGATGTGGTCCATCCCGGCGGTCTGGGGACCGCTGGCGCTGCTCCTTCTCGCCTCGGCGGCGGCCTTCGCCGCGGCGGCGCTCCGCGGCGAACTCGGCTACGAGGCCCCGTCCTCCGCGGGGTCGCCCCGGGCGCCGGGAGGCCTGCCGGGCGCGGGCTCGGGGCCGGGGACCGTACGTGCCTGATCCGGCCGGGCGCCATGACGAAACGGTGCCGGCCCCCTCGTCACCGAGGGGGCCGGCACCGTCGCGTGGGGCCCGTCAGCCGATGGTGACGAGGGTGCCCGCCGCGTTCGGGTAGCCGATGTAGGCGGTAGCGGGACGGCCGGACGGGACGCCGCTCCACGAGGCGGTCAGCGTCAGCGGGACGCCGGGCTTCGTGGCGGGGTTCCGCGGTGTCACCGTGAACGTGCCCTGCGTCGGCGTGCTGTCCGGGCCGATCAGGTTGGCCTGGAAGGAGAACGGGAAGTCCGTCAGCTCCGGCTGGCCGCCCAGCGTCATGACGAGGGCCAGGTACTTGCCGGCCTTCATGCTCGGCAGGCTCACCACCGGCCGCGTCTGGTCCAGGGCGAGGTCACCGACGATGTACGGGTCCTGGCCGTCGCCCGGGTCGTACGCGATCAGCAGGGTGAGGCGGGCCTCGGGGTTGTCGGGCGTGACGAAGAACTGCCCGGCCTGCGTGCCCTCCGGCACCGTGAAGGCGAAGTCCTGCTCGGGCTTGTCGTTGGACACCGCGTTGCGGACCGGGGTGCCCGCGACCGGGCCGCGCGGGGTCAGTGCGAGCGAGGTGGTGCCCGGCGTCACCTGGAAGGAGACACTGCCGCTGCCCGCGGGGCCGGAGACCTGGTCGGGGGCGATCAGGCTCCACGGGGTCAGGACGACCGGGCTGCGCACGCCGGTGCGGCCGTGCCGCCAGGTGAGGTCACCGGTGACGGTCTCGCCGGACCGCCCGGTCGTCAGCTCGAAGCTGACGGTGAACCTGGCCTTCTGGCCCGCCCTGCTGAAGTGCAGTACGGAGGGGTGGACGGTGGCCTTGACCCCGGGCACCGAGATCGAGGCCCGGTAGGTGCCCGGCGTCACGGCCGTGACGGTACGGGTCACGGTCTGCGAGCCGACCATCCGCCCGATGGCGATCGACGGGTAGTTGAGGTCGCTGGGGTCCACGGCCTTCACCCCGCTGCCGGTGTCGACGCCCAGGCCCTCCAGGTAGCCCAGCCAGTCCTTCTCGGTGGAGTCGTAGACCAGGCCCGGTGCGAACATGCCCGCCGGCCGCACCTCACCGGCGCCCTGCGCGAACAGGTCGGTGTTCTTCGCACCGGTCGCCGTCTTCGTGTCGACGGCGGTCGTCATCATCGCGGACTTCACGGCCATCGGCGACCACGAGGGGTGCTCGGCCAGGTAGAGCGCGGCAAGGCCGGCGATGTGCGGGGTCGCCATCGAGGTGCCGGTCATGAAGTCGTAGTCGTGGCCGAAGTTGGAGGCGGGCGCGACGGCCGCGAGGATGCCGACGCCCGGGGCGGCGATGTCGGGCTTGAGGAGGTCGCCGTTGTTCACGGTCGACGGACCGCGCGAGGAGAACGGCGCGATCTGCGGGTACGGCTGGCCGGTCGTGCCGCCCGGGAGCAGGCTCGCCTCGGCCCCGGCGGTGGCGGCGTACGCCCGGACGTCGGTGGCACCGGGGGTGTTGAGGTGCACCGTGGGCACCGCGTGCAGGTCGCCGTCGGTGTCGAGGTCGCTGACG
The DNA here is from genome assembly GCF_900188405.1 of Actinacidiphila glaucinigra. Taxonomy (GTDB): domain Bacteria; phylum Actinomycetota; class Actinomycetes; order Streptomycetales; family Streptomycetaceae; genus Actinacidiphila; species Actinacidiphila glaucinigra. The sequence continues at coordinate 445,547 of NZ_FZOF01000005.1, forward strand.
TTGACCAGGACCATGCCGACGCCGCCGGCCCGCTGGACCTCGTGGGACTTGTCCACACGCGGGTTGACGCCCCGGTCGCAGACGACGATCGCGCCGGCGGCCTTCACCGGGTCGAGGGTGCCGTCCTGGCACAGCGCGGCGTCACCGGCGGAGGCGGCGGCGTTCCTCACCTTCTCGGCAAGCACGAGGGGCTTCGGGCCGAGCGGGGAGTCGACGGTGGTGCTTCCGCCGACGTAGGTGTCGCCGTTGCCGAGGCGCACGGTGGCCTCATAGGGCGCCAGGGTGCTCGCGGCCACCGTGGTCGTCCACGGGGCGACGTTGTCGGCGGAGGACACCTCGGGACCGGAGTTGCCGGCGGCGGTGGCGACGAAGACGCCCGCGGCCGCGGCGGTGCGGAAGGCGGCCTGGACCGGGGAGTCCGGCGCGGTCTCGATGACCGAGCCCGCGGAGTAGTTGAGGACGTCGACGCCGTCGGCGACCGCCTGGTCGACGGCCGCGACGATGTCGGAGGTCATGCCGCCGCTGTCGCCGGCCGCCTTGCCGGTCCAGAACGCCTTGTAGACGGCGATCGCGGCGGCCGGCGCGACACCGGAGACCTCGCCGAGGTGCCGCCCGTCGACGGTGACGTCGACCCCGCTGTCGCCCGCGGCGGTGGAGGCGGTGTGCGTGCCGTGGCCCTCGCCGTCCCGCGCGGAGACGTAGTCCGCGCGGCGCTCGGCGGGCACCTGGGCCAGCCAGGCGTCGCCGAACCAACGGGCACTGATCAGCTTGCTGTTGCAGGCGCCGACGGTGAACTCCTCGCCGGCCTGGCAGGTTCCGGTGAAGGTGCCGCCGTCCGCCTTCCGCATGACAACCTTGTCGCCCTTGCGGTAGGGGCGGTACGGGTCCTTCGACGTGGGCCGCGCGGTGCCCAGCGGGGCGGCGGCGAAGGAGCGGCTCTCCGGCCAGATGCCGGTGTCGATGTCGCCGACGACGACACCGCGGCCGGCCTCCTTGGTGCCGCCGAGGGCCGACCACAGGCCGTGCCGCCCGGTGAGCCCGAGGAAGTCCTGCGAGTTCCGGTCGTCGGAGACCTTGTTGAGGGTGTCGGGCGCGACCGACAGCACTCCGGGGGCCTTGGAGAGTTCCGCCACCTGCGTGGCGGACAGGTCCGCGGTGAAGCCGTTGGTGACCACGGAGTACCGGCTCTTGATCCGCGCGCCCACCGAGGCCGCCGCGGCGCGCTGGGCGCCGGTGAGGTGCGCGCGGTAGCGCACGGCGTCCGGGTCGGCCAGGTCGACCTTGGCGCCCGGCGCGGGGGCGGTGCCGGGTATGCCGTCGACTCCGCCGCGGTAGGCGGCGATCGGCCGGTCGGCGAGGGTGACGATGTAGCGGCCCGCGACGAGGTGGCCCGCCACCGGGACCGGCTCGGGCCCGGCCGCGGGAGCGGCCTGGGAGGGGACGGCGGACGACAGGGCCAGTGCGACGGCGGCGGCCGCCACCAGGGCGGCCGGTCTGATGCGTGACGTCGAGGTCACGTTCGGTCCTCCAGAGGGAAGAGGCCAGGGACGTCACCGCGCGTCGGAGCGCGGTGGGGTGTGCGGGGGCGGGTACGGAACCGCCGCTCCCGGTGCGGGTGTGAGGAACGATTCAAAAGTGAACGTCCCACGACCGTTCGATGTCCAGATAATCTTGTGGCGTCTTCGGACAGCTGGCGGACCACGCCATCACGAGGAGCGCGTACGTGCTGCAGGCCCTGGGTATCAGCGAGTTCGACGAGGACGTCTACCGCGCCTTCCTCAACCGGGCCGGCCTCGACGCACAGGAGTACGCCGGAACGGCCGGAGTCTCCCCGGAGCGCGTCCGCCACGCCGTGGCACGGCTGGCCGGGCTCGGTCTCCTGCGCCGCGACGGACGGGGCGAGTTCCGCCCCGTCGGGCCCGGTACCGCGCTCACCGCCCTGCTCGACCGGCGCCGGCTGGAGGCCGAGGCCGCCTTCGCAGGGGTGCGGTCGGTCGTCGACGACCTCGCCGAGGAGTACCGGGCCGGACGGCTGCGCAGCGACCCGGGCAGCCTGGTGGAGGTGCTTTCGGGACGCGATGTCGTCGCGCCGCGCATCGACGAGCTCAACCGCTCGGTCAGCACGCACATATGGATCCTCGACAAGCCGCCCTACCTCGACCGCGCGGACGGGCTCCCGCACACCAACGAGGCGGAGAAGGCGTCGACCGCCGCGTGGGCGCGCGACGGAGTCGACATCCGCTCGGTCTACTGCCCGGAGTCCATGGAGCGGCCCGGCCGGTTCGAGACGGTGCTGGAGATGGCCGCGCTCGGCGAGCAGGCCCGGATGCTGCCCAGCCTCCCCTTCAAGCTGCACATCATCGACCGCCGCGTGGCCCTCGTCCCGCTGGTCGGCGGAGTCTACGACAGCCTCGCCGTCGTGCACCCGTCCGGTCTGCTGGACGCCCTCATCGAGCTGTACGAGGCGTACTGGGCCAGGGCCGAACCGATCGGCGCACCGGCCCGGACGGCCGGCGGGGAGGGACCCACCCCGGAGGAGGTCGCGCTGCTGACGATGCTCCGTGCCGGGCTCAAGGACCAGGCGATCGCCCGTCAACTGGGCTTGAGCACACGGACGGCGACCCGCCGCATCGCGGCGCTCATGGCACGGCTGGACGCGAACACGCGCTTCCAGGCCGGGTCGGAGGCCCATGCGCGTGGCTGGATCTGATCCGTCCTGACGGCACATCACACCGGAACCGATCACATGCGGCCAAGTGCACACGGAGCGGGCCGAGACGGGTCACCATCGGCGTATGAACGCATCCGCGACCGCCGCCCTCACCCCGCTCCCCGACGGGGTCTGGTCCACCCTGTCCGCCGCCCGCGAGGCGTACCGCGCCGCCGTCCCGGCCGCGTACGACGAGGTGCTGACGGAGGTCGCGGAGCGTGCCCGGGACACCGGAAGCCTCGGCAAGACGGACATCGCCGCGCTGGTGGTGTGGAAGCGGCTGCAGGCGAGCACCGCGTGGGTCGTCGAGCTGATGAACCTGCGCGACGCGGAGGTCCGGGCCGTCACGTCCGGGGCCGTGGACGCGGTCCGCGACCCGCAGGCCCCGCGCGGCGCGGCCGCCCGCGAGGGCCGCAGGGCCCTGCTCCCCCTGCCCGGCTGCCGCAACGGCGACGCACTGGCCTCGGCACTGCTCACCGCCGCCGCACCGGACCGGATGGCCGTCTACGACCGCCGCGCGCAGTTCGGCCTGGAGCGGCTGGGCTACCAGTTGACGTCGGCGCCGGGCCGCTACGGCCGCTACATGGACCTCCTCGACGACCTCCTCGTCCGCTCCGGCCCCGTCGCGGACGGCTGGACCGCCCGCGACATGGACACGGCCCTGTACTGGCTCGGCCGCCAGGCCGCGCCGGCGCCCGGGGACGCCGAGGAGGAGTAGGGGGACGGGCGAGCGAGAAGCGATCCGGGCCCGGGGCGCGGGGTGGGTCAGTCGGCTTGGCGCAGCTCGATCAGCAGGGACTGTTCGGGGTTGAGCTGCGGCATCGGCAGGCCCGCGGCGGTGAGGAGCGTGCCGGGGAGGGTGAGGCGGTCGTCGATCGCCTCGGTGAGCCAGGCCGGGCCGCTCCTCTGGTGGAAGGAGGGCAGGCCGATGTCCGTGCGGACGCGTACGCGGTAGCGGAGGGCGGGGTCGAGGCCGGGCAGCGGTACCCGGCCCGGCTGGCCCTCGGGGGAGGTCGCCACGCGGGCCCAGCAGTACAGCGCGGCCGTGCCGTCGTGGGCGACGACGCCGTGCAGCAGCGTCGCGTCGTCCGGGAGGTCGGCGCGGACGGTGCGTCCGCCGTGCAGCAGCGGGCGCACCTCGCGGTACAGGGCGGTCCACGCGGTGAGCCGGGCCAGCTCCTCCGGCGTGCAGCGGGTGATGTCCTGCTCGATGCCGGGGTGGCCGAAGAGCGCGGTGGCAAGGCGGAAGGTGTCGGAGCTGACGCGGGCGGTGGTGTGGCTGGGGTGGGGACCCACGTGGGCGCCGACGAGCTCCGGGGGGAGCAGTTGGCCCGTCCACCGCTGGATGGACTGCCGTTCCACCGGGTCGTTGCAGTCGGAGGCCCACACCCGGTCGGTCCTGGCGAGGATGCCCAGGTCGACGCGGCCGCCGCCGCTGGCGCAGCTCTCGATCTCCAGGGCGGGGTGGCGCTCCCGGAGGGTGTCCAGCAGCCGGTAGAGCGCCTCGACCTGGGCGCGCGCCGCCGGGCGGTCGGCCGGTCCGTTCACGGCCTCGTGCACCTCGCGGTTGTGGTCCCACTTGAGGTAGGCGATGCCGTACTCCCCGATCAGGGCGTCCAGCGCCCCGAGCAGGTGGGCGACGACGCCGGGGTGGGAGAGGTCGAGGACGTGCTGCTGCCGGGCCGCGGGGCCGACGCCGCTCACGGGGGCGAGGACCCAGTCCGGGTGCTCGCGGGCCAGGTCCGAGTCGAGGTTGACCATCTCGGGTTCGACCCACAGGCCGAACTCCATGCCCAGGGAGCGCACATGGCCGGCGAGCGGCGTCAGCCCGTCGGGCCACACCTCCCGGTCGACCGTCCAGTCGCCGAGCCCCGCGCGGTCGGAGCGGCGGCCGCGGAACCAGCCGTCGTCCAGGACGAAGCGCTCCACTCCGACCTCGGCCGCACGGTCGGCGAGCCGCAGGAGGCGTTCCGGGTCGTGGTCGAAGTACACCGCCTCCCAGCTGTTGAGGATGACCGGTCGCGGGCGGCGCGGGTGGCCGGGGCGGTCGCGGAGCAGGGCGTGGAAGCGGTCGGCGAGGCCGTCCAGGCCGGCCCCGGACCAGGCGTAGTGGCAGACGGGCGTGCGGTGGGTGTCGCCGGGTGCGAGCCGGACCTCTCCGGCGCGCAGCAGTTCCCCGCCGCCGAGCACGGCGGCGTGGACGCCCGCGCCCTCGGGCAGTTGCTCGACGAGGTAGCGCTGGTCGCCGCTCCAGGCGACGTGCAGGCCCCAGACCTCGCCCTCGCGGAAGCCGAAGCCGGGTACGCCGACGGCGACGAGGTACGGCGAGTCCAGGCCGGGCTTGCCGCGCCGGACGTCGCGGGTGTGGGTGCCGTGCGCGAGGAGGCGGCGTTGCGGGGAGCGTTCGCGGCTCCACTTGCCGGTGAAGTCGAGGATCTCGCCGGCCCGGCGGGGCAGCGGGAGCAGCGCGGTGACCTGCGCGAGGTCGTACGGGGCCGGGTCCGCGTCCGGCTGACGGGTGATCTCGCTGCGGACGGCGAGCACCCCGGAGGGCGCCAGCCGGTAGGTGATCGTGATATCGAGCCCCGCCGCGGCGTCGGTGAGGGAGACGGCGAGTTCGCCGCCCTCGGCGTCCTGCCGGACGGCGGTGCCGGTGGTGGTCAGCCGGGGGGCGGCGGCGCCGCCGTCGAGGTGCCCGTGGTGCGCGGGGGTGCCGGCCCAGCCGTCCGCCTCGGTGGGCCAGACGGTGAATCGGCGGGGCGCGTCGAGGGAGTTGTTGAGGACGGCGGGCTCGGCGGTCAGGCTGAGGGCGGCCAGGTCGTCGGCGGACAGCGGACCGAGGTCGGCCCCCCAGTGGAGCACCCTGGGCACCGGCTCGGTGAGTTCGACGACGAACGCGGTGCCGGCCGCGCGCAGGGGGACGATCCGCGCGGTGGTGTCTGCCATGGGGGTCCTTTCGGTGTGCTCCGCCGCCGGACGGCCCGGGATGGGGGCGCGTCCGGCGGCGGGGGCTCGGTTCGCTTGCGGTGGCTCAGTTCTTCGCGAGGAGGGTCTTGCTCTGCTTCTCCATGTCCGCGAAGACGGAGTCGTCCTTCTGGCCGGCGAAGTAGCCTTCGAACAGCGGGTTCAGCGCGTCCTGCACCGCGGCGCCGTTGCCGTAGACCGGGGACGGGTACAGGACCTTGTCCTTCAGCATGCTGGTGAAGACCGACAGGTCGACCCCGTCGGCGGCCAGGGCCTTCGTCGCGGCGTCCATGGAGGCGGGGATGGACGGGAAGAACGTGCCGGTGCGGGAGGCCTTGGACTGGCAGGCCTCGGAGCCCATGTAGGACACCCACTTCCAGGTCAGTTCGGGGTGCTTGGTGCCCGCCCAGATGTTGTTGCCGTTGGAGTTGCTCATCACGGCGCGGGTCTTGCCGTCGGGGCCGTACGGCGGCGCCGCGATGCCGGTCTTGACGCCGGGGATCTTGGCGAAGGTGGAGGCGGACCAGGAACCGCCGATCTCCATCGCCACCCGGTGGGAGGAGAGCAGGTCGACGTCGCTGACGCTGGAGGTGAACTCGCCGAGCTTGGGGGCGTATCCCTTCTCCGTCAGGGAGCGCGCCCACTTCAGCGTCTTCACCAGGCGGGGGTCGCCGTAGTTGAAGACCGTCGGCCAGCTCTCCTTGTCGCCGAGCCGCCACCCGGTGCTGGAGGCGAACGGGCTCCAGGAGGTCTGCCCGATGAAGTCCTTCGCGGCGATCTGGCCGAAGCCGAAGGTCTTGACGTGGCCCTTGTCGAAGCCGGGCTCGTCGCCGCGGCGCCCCTTCTCATCCACGGTGAGGTGGGCGATCATCTTGCCGAACTCGCCGCCGTCGTCGGGGTTCCACGTCACGGACTCGACGTCGGCCTTGCTGTAGCCGGCCTTGGTCAGGGCGTCCTGGTCGTAGTAGAGACCGGCCGCGGCCCAGTCCAGCGGCAGCGCGTACTGCTTGCCGTCGGTGAACTTCCAGGCGTTCACGCCGACGGAGAACCGGGACAGGTCGAACTTGTCCTTGGCGATGAAGTCGTCCATCGGCAGCAGCTGGTTCTGGCCGGCGTACGCCTGGAAGAACTGCACGCTGTTCTGGAAGGCGTCGGGGGCGCTGCCCGCGACGAAGCCCGCGGTCAGCTTGGTGAAGTAGTCGTCGACGTTGTACTGCGAGATCTTGACGGTCGTGCCGGGGTTGGCCTTCTCGAAGTCCGCGGCGCAGGTCTTGTACGCGGCGGCCTGCTTGTCGTCCCAGGTCCACCAGTTGACGGTCTGCGAACCGCCCGCGGTGTCCGAGCCGGAGGAGCAGGCGGACAGCACCGCGGCGAGGGTGAGCGTGGCCCCGAGGGCGACGACTGCGCGCATTCTCATGATTCCTTCTTTCGGGACTGCTGGTGAGGGTGATGGGACGACGTCTTGAGGAGCGCGCGGAAGGCGCTCAGGGCGATGACCAGGTCCTCGGGGCCGCCGGCGTCGTGGCCGTTGAACTCCCACAGCCGCATCTGCTTCGGCCCGCCGTAACGGTGGTACGCGGCGAGCGTGGTGGCCGGCGGGCAGACCTCGTCGCGCAGCCCGGCGGAGAACCAGGCGGGCGCGGTGGCGCGGCGGGCGAAGGCGAGCCCGTCGAAGTAGCCGAGGGTCCGGAAGGTCTGCTCGACCCGGTCCCGGCGGGCGCCGAGGTAGCCGATGAGCTCGGCGTACGGCTGCTCGCCGGTGAGCCGGGCGGCCTGCCGGATGTCGCACAGGAACGGCGCCTGGAAGTGCGCGGCGCGCAGTCCGGGGACGAGACCGGCGACCGCCAGGGCGATGCCGCCGCCCTGGCTGGGGCCGGTCACCGCGACCCGGTCGGGGTCGGCGTGCGGCGAGGTCCGCAGGGCTTCGACGGCGCGTACGGCGTCGGTGAAGACACGGCGGTAGACGTATGTGTCCCTGTCCTCGATGCCGCGGGTGAGGAACCCGGGGTGGGAGGGGCCGCTGCCGACCGGGTCCGCGGTGGCGCCGCCGCCCGCCCAGGCGCCGCCCTGGCCGCGGGTGTCCACCAGCAGGTGGGCGTAGCCGGCGGAGGCCCACAGCAGGTCCTCGACGGGGGCGCCGCGTCCGCTGCCGTAGCCGTGGAACTGCACGACCGCGGGCAGCGGGCCGCTACGGTGGCGCGGCAGCCGCAGCCAGCCGTGGACAGGGTGGCCGCCGAATCCGGGGAAGACCGCGTCGTAGACGTCCACGGTCTCCAGGTCGGTGTCGACCGGGGTGAGTTCGAGCCGAGGTTCGTGGTCGCGGGCGGCCTCCAGGGTGTCCTTCCAGAAGGCGTCGAAGTCGGCGGGCTCGCGGTATGCGCTGCGGTAGGCCCACAGTTCGGGGACGTCGTCCTCGGTCAGCACGGCCGGGCCTCCTCGCGCGGGGTGAGGTCGGCGCCGAGGGTGACGGCGGCTCCGGTGGCGACGCGTACCCGGGTGGTGCGGTCGCGGTGGCGGACGGTCACCGGCGCGGTGTCGTCCCCGGCGAGCCGGCGCACCGTCACGGAGGTGACGGCGCCGTCGTGCCAGGCGAAGTCGGCCGACAGGCCGCCGCGGCAGCGCAGGCCGACGGCCTCGCCCTCGCGCCACTGTGCGGGGAGGGCGGGCAGCAGGTGGACGGTGCCGTCGTGGCTCTGCAGCACCATCTCGGTGAGCGCCGCCATGAGGCCGTAGTTGCCGTCGATCTGGAACGGCGGGTGGGTGGAGAACAGGTTGGGGAGCAGGCCGCCCCACTCCGAGCCGTCGACGGGCGCGTCGGTGTCCGGGTCGCCCTCGAACGGGCGGGTCGCCTCGAGGAGGAGCGAGCGGGCCGTCGCGGCGTCGCGCAACCGGGCGCGCAGGGCGATCTTCCAGGCCCATGACCACCCCATCGCGCCGGGACCGCGTCTGTCGAGCAGGGCCGCGGCGGCGGCCGCGAGTTCCGGGGTGCCGTCCGGGTCGATCAGGCCGAGCGGGTGGACGGTGACCAGCTGGGAGAGGTGACGGTGGTGGGGGTCCTCCTCGGGGAGGTCGTCGGCCCATTCCTGGAGCCAGCCGCCCGCGGCGATCCGGGGCGGGTGCAGGCGCGGCAGGGTTGCGGAGATGCGGCCGCTCAGCGGGGTGTCGATGCCGAGGAGCGCGGCGGCGCGCCGGGTGCGTTCGAGGACGGCCCGGGTGAGTGCGGTGTCCATGGTGGAGGAGCGGGTGAGCGAGGCCATGGAGCCGTCGGCGGTGAGGTAGTGGTTCTCCGGCGAGGTGGAGGGGAGGGTGCCCAGCCGCCCCGTGCCGTCGTCCACCAGCCAGTCGAGCAGGAACTCGGCGCAGCCGCTGAGCAGCGGCCAGGCGCGTTCGCGCAGGAAGGCGGTGTCCTGGGTGAACTCCCAGTGATCCCACAGGTGCTGGACGAGCCAGGCGCCGCCCATCTGCCAGATCGCCCAGGACGCGGCGCCGCGGCCCATGCCGACGGGCAGCGCCCAGCCCCACATGTCGGTGTTGTGGTGGGCGACCCAGCCGCGGGCGCCGTACAGCTGCCGGGCGACGTCCCGGCCGTGCGCGGCAACGCGGTCGAGGAGGTCGAACAGCGGCTCGTGGCAGGGGCCGAGGCCGGCGGCCTCCGCGCCCCAGTAGTTCATCTGTGTGTTGATGTTGATCGTGTAGTTGGACGACCAGGCGGGGCGCAGGTCGGCGTTCCAGATGCCCTGGAGGTTGGCGGGCGGTCCGGCGTGGGGGCGGGAGGCGGCGGCCAGGAGGTAGCGGCCGAGCTGGAACAGCACGGTGGCGGTGAGGAGTTCGTCGTCGCCGGAGAGGATGTCGCGGGCGACGTCGTGGGTGCCCGGGCGGCGCGGTCCGATGCGCAGCGAGGTGCCGCCGAGGAGGGCGCGCTGGTCGGTCTCGTGTGCCTTGAGCAGCTCGCCCGTGCCGTGTTCCGCGGCCCGGGCGGCGCTGTCGGCGGCGGCTTCGAGATGCGCGGCGCGGCCGGCCGGGGCGTCGAGTCCCCGCCAGTGGCGCAGCGCCTCGGTGGAGCTCGCCACGACGGCGAGGAGCCGGGTGGCGCCGGTGACGCGAAGGGCTCCCCCGTCGGCGGTGACCTCTCCGTCGGTGGTCACGCGCAGGGCGAGCGCCCCGAAGGGGTCGTAGCCGTTGACGGGGCCGTCCGCGTACCGCAGTGGTTCCGGGACGTCCGGTTCGTGGGCGGGTGCCCCGTCGACGGGGATCTCGACGCCGATGACGACCCCTTCGGGGCCGGCGCAGCGGTGCACCTCCCGGAGGGGGGTGGTGACCTCCAGCCGCACGTCGACGGTGCCGCCTCGCGCGGCGAGGTCGGTGCACAGCGTCCCGGTGGCGGCGTCGGCCCAGGTCCGGCGGGTGACCGAGGCGCCCGACGGCAGGTCGAAGGCGTCCTCGGCGATCCCGCTGTCGAGGTTGAGGGTGCGGCCCCGGTACGTGGCATCCTGCGCGCCGGGCACGGTCAGCCACAGGTCGGCGTAGGGCAGGTACTCCTGGCTGTACGGGCCCTCGAAGGCCATCAGGAGTCCCTCGGCCCGGTGCGGTTCGCCGGCCCGGAGCGCGTCGCGGACCTCCTCGAGCCGCCGCGGGCCGGCGCCGGCGGCGACGACGTCGGCGAGCGCCTTCGCGGGCCCGCCGGGGGTGCCGGACCACACGGTGGAGTCGTTGATCTGGATCCGGGCGCGGTGGGTGCCGCCGAAGACCATGGCGCCGAGCCGGCCGTTGCCGACCGGTGCCGCCTCGTTCCAGTCGGCCGCGGGCGCGGGCCAGCGGAGCAGCAGGTCGGTGGGGTTCATGGGGTGCCGTCCTGGGGCGCGTGCGCGGTCACTTGAGCCCGGAGAAGCCGATGGAGTTGACGATCCGCCTGCCGAAGGCGAGGAAGAGCAGCAGCATCGGCAGCGCCGCGATGAGGGCGGCGGCCATCAGCCCCGCCCAGTCGGGGGCGGCCTGCGGCGAGGACTGCTTGAACACGCCGAGCGCGAGCGTCAGCGGCTGCACCCCGGCGTCGTTGGTGACCAGCAGCGGCCACATGTAGTCGTTCCAGGCGTTGACGAACATCAGGAGCGACACGGTCGCGATCGGCGCCGCCGACATCGGCAGGATGATGCGGTAGAGGATCCGCAGCGGTCCCGCGCCGTCGATGATCGCGGCCTCCTCGATCTCGCTGCTCAGGCCGAGCATGAACTGGCGCAGGAAGAACACCGTGAACGCCTGGAAGAGCCCGCCGGGCAGGATGAGTCCGGCGAAGGTGTTGGTGAGGCCGAGGTCCTTGATGAGGACGAAGTTCGGCAGCAGCGTGAAGACGCTCGGCACCATCAGCGCGCTGATGAGGATGCCGAACACCAGGTTGCGGCCGCGCCAGTGCAGTCGTGAGAAGGCGTAGGCCGCGCAGGCGGAGAAAAGCACGATGAGCACGGTCTGCACGGATGCGTAGATCACCGAGTTGCGCAGGTAGAGCGCGATGTCGAGGGACGCGCCCGAGCCGCCCTGGGCCAGGGCCTCGGCGGTGGAGGCCAGGCCCAGCGCCCGTTTGAAGGCGCCGAAGGTGAACCCGACGGGCAGCGGCGAGGAGGGGTCGGTGGCGAGCCGGTAGTTGTTGGACAGCGCGGTGCGCACGATCCAGTAGAAGGGGAAGAGCGTGATCAGCGAGACGAGGCCGAGGTAGGCCCAGGCCACGATCCGGCCGGGGGTCGCCTTGCGGGTGCGGGTGCGCCGCACGCTCGTCGTACGGGGTGCGAGGGGGAGCGTCATCGGGGGCCTCCTTCAGTTCAGGTCGGATTCGTCGGCCCGAGCGAGCCGGAGCTGGGTGAAGGTGACCGTGATGAGCAGGGCGAACAGGGCCAGCGACATCGTCGCCGCGTAGCCGAAGTCGAACTGGCGGAAAGCCTTGTCGTAGATGTACATCTGCAGCACGTTCGAGGCGTTGGCGGGGCCGCCCCTGGTGGTGACGGCGACGATGTCGAAGACCTGGAAGGCGTTGATCACCGTCAGGACGACCACCATCACGAGGATCGGCCGCAGCAGCGGCACGGTGAGCCGGCGGAACATCTGGAACTCGCTGGCGCCGTCCACCCGCCCGGCCTCGTAGATCGTGGACGGGATGGTCTGCAGCCCGGCGAAGATCAGCAGGGAGTAGTAGCCCATCCACTTCCAGACGCTGATCGCGGCGAGCGAGGGGATCGCCCAGGGGCCGCTGCCGAGGAAGAGCACCGGATGGCCGATCAGGTGGTCGAGCACGATGTTGACGACCCCGAGATGCGGGTCGAGCATCCACTGCCACACCAGCGCGGCGATCACGTTGGAGATCAGGAACGGCAACAGCATCACGCCGCGCAGCAGCGAGGAGTCGGTGACGCGGTGCAGCACCACCGCGGTCACCAGGGAGATCAGGGTGCCGAAGACGACGGAGAGGGCCACGAACCAGAGGGTGACGAGGAGGGAGTGCCAGAAGACCCCGTCACCGGCCATCTCGCGGAAGTTGGCCAGTCCCACCCAGCGCGGCGGGGTGAGGACGTGGAACTCGGTGAAGCCCAGGTAGATGCCGCGCAGGGTCGGGTAGGCGTAGAAGATCGCGAACCCGACCACGGCGGGCAGGATCAGCAGCAGCGCGACCGGCAGGTCCCGCCGCCGGGCCGCCGCGGACCGGGTCGCGGTCACGCGCCCGGGCCGGCGGCCGCCGGTGTTCTTGCGGACCTTCAGGGGTCCGCGGGTCTCGCGGGTCTTCGGGCTGGAAGAGGCCGTGGTGGCCCCCGTACCGGCTGCGCCGGACGGCGGTGCCACCGGCGTCGTGTGGCTGCCCTGCGATGTGACCACCACGGCACTCTCCTTCTCGTGCGTCGGGCCTTCTCGTGCGTCGGGCCGAACGGGTGGGACGGCGGCCCGCTGCCGGGCCGGCCGTCGGTCAGACGGTGATCCGGTCGACGTCGGACACGTAGTCGGACGGGTTGCCGAAGGCGATCGTGTTGGCCCCGGCCTTGAGGTGGACGGGCACGGTGACCGACCGCGGGCGGCCCCAGTCGTTGTCGTTGCCGCCGTGCAGCGGCAGCTGGAAGGCGGTGCCGTTGACGGTGACCACGGCCGTACGGCCCGAGGATCCGTCGGTGAAGTCCACCGTCATCAGGTAGGTGCCGTCCTTCGGCGCCGTCACGTCCTTGATCGTCACGGAGGCGTCGACGCCCAGGTTGCCGACCTTCTTGCCGCCGGAGCAGCGGGAGCAGTCGCTGATGCTCGCGTTGCCGGTGCGGGGGTTCCCCGACGCCTCGGCCTCGTAGGCGGTGCGCCCTTCGGCGGCGGGGGTGGTCAGGGAGACGGCGTTGCCCGGTGCGGACGTACGGCCCCTGGCGTCGTGGGCGACGACGGTGAACACGTAGCCGGTGGCGGCGTCCAGGCCGGTGACGGTGGCGGAGGTGCCGTCAACCGTGGCGACCTTGGCGCCGCCGGCGTACACCTCGTAACCGGTGGTGGCGGTGCCGGTGTTCACCGCGTCCCAGGCGAGCGAGACGCTGCCGGCCGTGGCGGCGGTGGCGCGCACGCCGAGCGGGACTCCGGGCTTTCCGGTCGTCTTCGCCGGGGTGACGCGCAGCAGCCGGGAGCCGTGCGGCGGCAGGTTGTCGGTGAAGCCGTCACCGACCGTGCCGAGGTTCTTGCGGCTCCACAGGTCGCGGACGGCGGGCCTGCCGCTGATGCCCAGCTCGCTCCAGTCGGCGGTCACGTCGGAGTAGCCCTTGCCGAGGTTGAACAGGGCGACCGTGTAGCTGCCGTCGGCGTTGCGGGCGTACCAGACCTGCTGCGGGGTGTCCTGGCTGAGCGGCCTGGCGGGGTTGCCGGCCTGGTCGACGGCGATGACCTCGTCGTTGGTGAGCAGCGACAGGCCGTACGCGTCGAGCTTGGTGAGGTCGTCGCCGATGTACAGCGGGGCGCTCTCGATGGCCCACAGCGTCATGTAGCTCTGCCGCTCGACCTCGTTGAGGCCGTCGAGCGGGCCCGCGCCGACGTCGAGGGAGTCGAGGTTGTTCCAGTGCCCCGGCCCGGCGTCGTCGATCCACGGGACGACGTCGTTCCACCGCTGCTTGACCGAGTTGTTCCAGGTCACCAGGGTGTCGCAGTAGCACTCGACGTCGGTGTCCACGCGCCAGCCGTTGGAGTTCTCCTTCCAGACGTCCACCTTGTCGTGGCTGAGCGACCAGGACAGAACGAACTGGATGGGCCGGCCGGTCCGCTCCAGCGCGGCGTGCCAGGTCTTGATGTCGGGGACGTTGTCGTGTGCCGCGTCACCCTGGTTGGAGCCGGGGCCGACACCGTCGATCTTCAGGAAGTCCACTCCCCAGCCGGCCAGTTGGTCGGCCACGGACTGGATGTACTTCTCGGTGCACGGGCTGGCGAAGTTCAGCTGGTAGGAGACGTTGTCCCAGCCGCTGGTCTTGCGCAGGTCGGGGTAGACGATGTCCTTGGTCGTGCACCCCGGCGCCCCGTGGATCGGCGTCCTGCCGTCGTTGTACGTGTCGATGTACAGGCCGACCGCCAGGTAGAGCCCGAACTTCAGGCCCTTGGCGTGCAGTCGGTCGCCGAGCCACTTCATGCCGTGCGGGAACTTGACGGGGTCCGCGACGGGCCGGCCGTACTCGTCGGAAAGGCTCTTGTTCGTCTCGCTGCCGACGTTCCAGCCGGCGTCGATGTTGACGTACTCGTAGCCGTGCCGCTTCAGCTTGGACGCGAGGATGTCGGCCTGCTGCAGCACGTGCGGCTCGGTGAGCCAGGAGCCGCCGTAGCCGGGGAAGTTGGTGGACTCCAGGCTCCAGCTGCTCCAGCCCATGTAGGGCTTGGCGCCGACCACGGGGGCGGTCTCCGAAACGGCGGCCGCCGCCCGCGGCACGGAGGACGCGGATGCGGAGGACGCGGGTGCGGCGGGCGACGCCGCGGCGGGTACGGCGAGGGCCGTGGCGAGCGCGGTGGCGACGAGCGCGGGCACGGCGGCCTTGCGCATGCCGCCGCGCCTGCGTGCCACGGGCCATCTGAGACGTGCGAGTACAGCTGAACGGGCCATGGGGGCACTCCATCCCGGCGCGACGGCGTCCGCTTCGAGTGGGCAGGGGGTACGGCAGGGGGGTCCCCCGGTGGCGGTCGTCCCGGAACACCACCGAGGGCGGGCGTGCCGCGACCGGGGGAGGCTCCGGTCGCGCTCCTCGCCGGGGGGCACTTCGTCCGCTCCGGGCGAGGAGTGCGGCGAATGTAGCCAGGCTTTCCTTCCAGCGTCAACATATTCCGCGGCAAAAATCGGATGTCTGATCCGCCGGATCACAGCCCTGGCCGGAGAATCCGCCTCGGAACCCCTGTGTTCTCGCCGAAAGATGGGATGAGTAGGCCTCTTCCTTACTTTCCCTTGGAAAGGTATGGTCCCGGGCATGAGCCTCGCCGACCAGCCCCCCGCCGCCGTCCTGGTCTTCCAGACCCTGCTCGTCCACGGCTCCCTCACCCGTGCCGAGATCGGGCGGCGCACGGGTCTGTCGGCGGGCGCGGTGACCAAGGCCGCCACTCCCCTGCTGGCGGACGGCTGGATCACCGAACTCGGCAGACCGGCCGGCGAGCGGGCCAGCGGCCGCCCCGCGACCCCGATGGCCGTACGCGCCGACCGCGCGCGGTTCGTCGGCGTGAAGGTGACCGGTGACGAACTCATCGGCGTGCTCACCGACCTGACCGCCCGGCCGCTGGCCTCCCGGCGCGCCGCACTGGACTCCCGAGACGTCGGGACCGTAGTACTGGCGATCGCCCGGCTCATCGGGCAACTGCGCGCCGCCGCGGGCGCGGAGGGGGACGACGCCGTCCACAGCGTCGGCGTCACGATCTCCGGGGACGTGGACGGGCAGACCGGCACCGTGCAGTACTCGCCGTTCCTCGACTGGCGCCGGGTGCCGCTCGCGCAGCTGGTGGAGTCGGCGTCCGGCATCCCGACCGTGATCGAGAACGACGTGCGCGCGCTGACCGTCGCCGAGCAGTGGTTCGGCGCCGGGGTGGGGCTGTCCTCGTTCGCCCTGGTCACGGTCGGCGCGGGCATCGGCTGCGGGCTGTCCATCGGCGGCCGGGTGGTGTCCGGGGCCCACGGGGTGTCCGGCGAGGTGGGGCATCTGCCGGTGGGCGGCACCGACCGCACCTGCACCTGCGGCAACACCGGGTGCGTGGAGACCGTCGCCTCCACGCACGCCATCACCGAGCAGGCCCGGCAGGCCACCGGCGACCCCGCGCTCACGATGGAGGAGGCGGTGCGGCTGGCCCACGCCGACAACGCGGCCGTCCGCGCGGTCTTCTCACGCGCCGGGCACGTGATGGGACTGGCGATGGCCTCGGTGGCCAACCTCATCGGCCCGGAGCGCATCATCATCTCCGGCGAGGGCGCGGCCTCCTACGACCTGTTCGCCGACCAGATCCGGCAGACCTTCGCCGACCACGCCTTCGGCGCCGCGGCCGACTGCGACCTCGTCGTGCGTCCGCTGCCCTTCGAGGAGTGGGCGCGCGGCGGCGCGGCCGTCGCCGCACAGCGGGTCTTCGCCCCCGCGAAGTGACGTCCGCCGCGCGGGGCGCCGGAAAACAGGAGGCGGCCCGGCCTCGCGCCGGTGCAGACTCGGGCGGTGATCGTCGTGCAGCCCGTACTGGAGACAGGAACCACGGACGGCTTCACCCTCTGGCCGGTGGCCGAGTGGGTGCCGTTCACCTTAATGCCGCTGCACGGCGGGCTGTCGGCGGCCGAGATCGGTACGGCCGTGATGACCGTCGCGGCGTACAACGGCATGGAGGCGGACGATGCGGACCTCCCCGGCCGGTCAGGGGATCCGGTGGAGGCCTTCCTCCTGGGGCTGCTGTCCGAGGAGGACCTCCGGTCCTCCGGCGGCTTGCGGGTCACCGACCCCGTAGGCGGGGCCGTGCTGCTTCCCGGCTGCTGCTGCGGCATGGAGGACTGGCGGGAGACCTGGCTCGGCGTCCTCGACGGTACCGGTGACACGTGGCTCGGCCACAACCCCTGGCCGCTCGCCGAACGGCGCGGCGACGTCGTCCGGTTGAGCGTCGACGCCGGGCGGGACGACAGCCCGGCGTTCGAGGTGGCCGCCGACGTGCTGCGCCGCGGGGTCGCCGGCGCCGAGCGGGATCTGGCGGGGTTCCTCGGTGCCGCCGCCGACTGGGCCGCCGTACGTCTGCCCGAGCACGCCCCCGCGATCGTCGGCGCGCTCGCCCGCGCGGTCGGCATGCCGCCACCGTCGTAGCCGTGGTCCCCGCGACCGCGTGAGCCCGACCCCGGCGAGGACGACCAGCATGCCGGCCACCACCCTTCCGCCCACCGACTCGCCGAGCACGAGGGCGCCGAGCCCCACCGACACGACCGGGAGCAGGTAGCCGGCGGTGGCCGCGTCGGTCGGTCCCTCGTCGGCGATGATGCGCACCGTCAGGTGGAAGGTGACACCCGTGCACAGGAGACCGAGGACGAGGACCGCCACGGAGGAACGCGGCGTCACCGCGATCCCGCCCGTGCCGGTGACGAACAGGGCGGGCGCGCTCAGCGCGGTCGCGGCGGTCAACTGCGCGGCGGCGAGCGGGAGCGTGCCCGTACCCGTGCCGGCGAGCCTGCGCCCCATGTAGGAGAAGGCGAGCGCGTAGCTCGCCGCCGCGCCCACGAGTGCCAGGGCGCCCCAGCTCACGAGGCCCGAGCGGTGCCAGGGGGCGAAGATCAGGAGGACGCCCGCGAAACCGGCGAGGAGGCCGCCGAGGCGGGGTCCTCGGATGCCCCGTTCCGTGCCCAGGGCCAGACCGATGAGCAGCGACCACAGCGGCGTCGTGGCGTTGAGGACGCCCGCGACGCCGGAGTCGACGCTCTGCTCGCCGACGCTGAAGAGCAGGAAGGGCGCGGCGTTGCACAGGAAGGCCGCCACTGTGAGGCGGCCCCACAACACCCGCCCCCGCGGCAGGCGCAGGCCCGCGCGCAGGGCGAGTACGAGCAGCAGGGCCGCACCGAAAGCGCAGCGCAGGAAGGTGACCCAGGCGGGCGGCAGACCCTCCAGCGCGATCTTGATCCACAGGAAGGTCGACCCCCACAGCAGCGCCAGCACTCCCAGGCGCAGCAGCGCCCTCGCACCGCTCCCACCACCGGACACCACGGACACCCCGGTCTCCCCTCGTCGCGCGTCACCGTCCTCCCGACGCTCCCCCACGGCATCCTGGTACCACAAGCGAAGGTTCACACATCTACCGTTAAGCTGAGCTACATGCTCGACGTGCGCCGCATGCAGGTCCTCCGGGCGGTGGTCACCAGCGGGTCGGTCACCGCCGCCGCCACCCACCTCGGTTACACACCCTCGGCCGTCAGCCAGCAGATCGCCGTCCTGGAGAGACAGGCCGGGATCCCGCTGCTCGAACGGGTCGGGCGCGGGGTGCAGCCGACGCCGGCCGGGCTGCTGCTCACCGAGTACGCCGGCCGCATCGGCAGGGAGGTCGCCGAGGCCGAGACGGCGCTGGCCGATCTGCGCGCGGGCCGTACGGGCACGCTGACGGTGCGTTATTTCCCGACGGCCGGAGCCGATCTGGTGGCCCCCGCGGTCGCGCGGCTGCGCCGCGAGCACCCGGGGGTACGGATCGAGCTCGGCCTGGTCGACCCCGGCGATCCGCTGCCGGAGGTGGAGAAGGGCCGCGCGGACCTGGCGATCGTGGTGCGGCCGCGCGGTCAGGCCCGTGAGGGACTGCGTCTGGTGCATCTGCGGGACGACCCCTACCGGGCGGTCCTCCCCAAGGGCCACCGCCTCGCCGCGAAGCGGGTGCTCGACCTCAACGACCTCGCCGGTGAGCCATGGGTGGGCAGCGAGTCCCCGGACGGCTCGTGCCTGGAGCTGATCCTCCAGGCGTGCGCCGCGGCCGGCTTCAGCCCCGACGTCGTGGTGCAGAGCGAGGACTACGCCACCGCCCAGGGGTTCGTGGCCGCCGGCCTCGGGGTGAGCCTGCTGCCGCGGGCCGCCCTGGCGCACCACCATCCCGGGGTGGTCGTGCGGAAGGTGCGCGGCCCGGAGCCCGTACGGGCGGTCCACGCGGCCGTGCGGGAGGCGTCGCTGCGGCAGCCCCCGGTGCGGGGGCTGCTCGACGCACTGCGGGACGTCGCGCGGGGCGCCGCGGGGCCCCGCCGTTTCCTGATGGCCCGTCAGGCGGCGTCCCGCGGATAGCCGATGCCCGCGAGGTCCTCGGCCAGCGCCTCGAGCCTCACCTCCGGGTTCAGCCTCGCGACGACCTCCGGGGTGAGCGGGCGCAGCGCGTGGACATGGCGTACGGCGTCCAGGTCGACCGGCACCTCGTAGTAGTCCTCGGCGAAGGCGCGGAAGGCCTCGGGGGAACGGTCGGTCAGCAGGCTGAACAGGTACGACGCGCCGTCGGCGTCCTCACGGCCCTCGGGCAGGTCGACGGAGCCGTGCCGCCACGCGTCGTCCCCCGCGCCACGCCACAGGCAGACGGTCGCGACCGGCACGCCGTCCTCGTCACAGAACGCCGGCTCCTCGACATACGGACGGAACGCCTCGGGGACCTCGTCGACGACACCCGGCCAGGGCTCGTGGTCCTCCGACCCGTAGGGGCTCACCGGGGACTCGTGGTCGAAGCCGCGGACGAAGGCCCCGGCGGCGGAGAACACGATCGCGTACTCGTCGCCCGAGCCGTTGCGCAGGGAGGCCATCTCCTCGCCGGTGTCCCACGCGGCGTCGAAGGAGTGGTGGCGCATCTCCCAGTCGGGGCTGAGGATCGCGTCGAGCATCGCCAGGGCGCGGCAGTGGTCGCGCAGTTCGGCGATGGAGGGCAGAAGCGGGGCCACGTCGTGAACGGTCACGCGCACATCCAAGCCCATGGCCCCGGCAGCGCCGCACCCGGGGCTCCGGGCACGCGGAAATCCATTGCCGCGCGCACCCCCTGTCCGCTCATCATGGTCCGGCGGAACCACTTCGGAAGGCGGACATGCCCCCACGCACCCCGAACGGCGACGGGCCCGGGACCGGCACGGCCCTGGTACGCCGGCTGCTGCACGCGCAGTTCCCCCACTGGTCGGACCTCCCGCTCGCCCCCACCGGGTCGGCCGGCACCTCCAACGCCATGTACCGGCTGGGAACGGACATGGTCGTGCGGCTGCCCATGACCGCGAGTGCCGCGGGCGACGTCGACAAGGAGCACCGCTGGCTGCCGCGGCTCGCGCCGGGGCTCCCCGCGTCCGTCCCCGCGCCCCTGGGCAAGGGGGCTCCCGTCGACGGCTACCCCTGGGCGTGGTCGGTGTACGGCTGGCTGGAGGGCGAGAACCCGGCCCCGGGCCGTCTCGCCGAACCCGCCGCGCTCGCGGGCGACTTGGCGGCGTTCGTCACCGCCCTGCAGCGCGTCGACCCCGCCGGCGCCCCGCCCGCGTACCGCAGCGAGCCCCTCGCCGCCCGCGACCGCGCGACGCGCTCCGCGATCGACGCGCTGCGCACGGAGGTGGACACGGCGGCGGCCGGCGCGGTGTGGGAGGCCGCGCTGACGGCTCCGGACCCCCAGGGGCCGCCGGTGTGGGTGCACGCGGATCTGCAGCCGGGCAACCTCCTGGTGGCGGACGGTCGCCTGTCCGCGGTCATCGACTTCGGCTGCACGGGCCTCGGCGACCCCGCAGTGGACACGATCGCCGCGTGGTACGTGCTGCCCGCCGCGGCCCGCGGTGTGTTCCGCGCGGCGCTGGGCAGCGACGACGCGACCTGGGCACGCGGTCGCGGCTGGGCGCTGTCGATCGCGTTGATGGAGCTGCGGCACCACCGGGGCACCCACGAGCGCATGGCGTCGATCGCGCGGCACGTCCTCGGCGAGCTACTCGCCGACGGGGCGCGCTGACCCGACGGGGGTGGCGCATCCTACCCGGGGCCGCCGGGCCGCTCGCCGGCATCGGCGATTCCCCCACCGGCCTCGTCACCTTCAGTAGCGTCACCGTCACCAACCGGGGTGGCGGCGCGCGGACGCGCGGACGCCTGGAGAGCGACGGCAAGGAGCGGACGCCGATGGCGAATGTGGAGACCTCCCTCAAGGAGACGATGACGTCGATCGAGGGCAGCGTGGGTGCTGCCCTGGTCGACTACACCAGCGGCATGGCGCTGGGCACGATCGGTGGTGGCAAGGACCTCGACCTGACCGTCGCGGCCGCCGGCAACACCGACGTGATCCGGGCCAAGGCCCGGACGATGAAGGAACTGGGCCTCAAGGAGGAGATCGAGGACGTCCTGATCACCATGGGCACGCAGTACCACCTGATCCGGCTGCTCAAGAGCCGTGACGGCAACGGTCTGTTCCTCTACCTGGTGCTCGACCGGCGCAACGCCAACCTGGCGATGGCCCGGCACCGCCTCAGGCGTATCGAGGCGGACCTCGAGTTGTAGCCGCCGGTCCTTCCTCGGGGTTCCGTGCGCCCGGGAATTGAAGATTCCTTCAATTCGGCACATCCTGATCCGCACAAGCACGGCGGTGCACGGGCCCCGGAGGGGGAAGGATTGGACGCAACGTCGCGCCGGTGGCAGCGGGAGCCGCCGCCGGCGGGTGCGGGAAGGGCCGTCGGAATCCGGGCAGGAGCGATCAGACGATGCAGGTACCCCTGTACCAGGCCAAGGCGGAGTTCTTCCGCATGCTCGGGCACCCCGTGCGGATCAGGGTCCTGGAGCTGCTCCAGAACGGCCCGGTGCCGGTGCGGGACCTGCTGAACGAGATCGAGATCGAGCCGTCGAACCTGTCCCAGCAGCTCGCGGTGCTGCGCCGGTCCGGCATCGTGGTGTCGATTCGCGAGGGCTCCACCGTCAGCTACGCCCTCGCCGGCGGTGACGTCGCCGAACTCCTGCGCGCGGCCCGCCGCATCCTCACCGAACTCCTCGCGGGCCAGACCGAGCTGCTCGCGGAACTCCGCCAGGCCGACGCCCCGCCCGCGCACACGGACGAGCACGTCAGCCACCCCGCCGGCTGAGCGTTCCGGCGCCGGCTGGGCCAGAATGGTCGGGAGGTGAGCGCCATGACGCCTTGGCGGGTTCGTGATCTGGAGGAAGGCGACCTCGACCAGGTCGTGCGGATCTGGGAGGAGTCGCGCGACACGGCCGAGGATCCCGCGGTGACCCTCGCGGAGGTCGTCGGGGCGCTGCGCGTGGGGGCGCCCGCCGTGGTGGCGATGGTCGGCGACCGGGTCGTGGGGGCCGCGGTGTCCTCGACGGCCCAGGAACGGGCCTGGGTGCTGCGGCTCGCCATCGCCCGGCAGTGGCGGCACCACGGGATGGGCTCGGCGCTGCTGGCCGCCCTGGAGGACGGCCTCGGCCGGACGGGGGTGCGCAGGATCGGGGCGCTGCTGCCGGCGGGCGAGGTCGGGGAGCAGGCGTTCCGCAATTCCGGGTACTCCTTCCGCCCGGGGCTGGGCTACTTCGAGAAGCTGCTGTCCGCCGACTCCGCGGAGGCCACGCTGCTCGACCAGCTCGGTGGCGCGGTCCCCGAGGAGGGGCTGTGGGACCGCATCGCGGGCATGGCCGCGGAGAAGGCGCTCATCGAGCGGCGGCTGGTGCTTCCGCTGGAGAACCCGGGGGTCGCGGAGCGCTACCACCTGGTGCCGCCGCGTGCCGTGGTCCTCTTCGGTCCGCCGGGCACGGGCAAGACGACGTTCGCCAAGGCCGTGGCGTCCCGGCTGGCGTGGCCGTTCATCGAGGTGCTCCCGTACCAGCTGGCCGAGGACGCGCACGGCGTGGCGGACGGGCTGCGGCGGCTCTTCGCCCGGGTCGAGCACCTGGAGCAGGTGGTGCTCTTCTTCGACGAGGCGGAGGAGATCGCCTCGGAGCGGCAGGACCCCTCCACCCTGGCCCACCGGGTGACCAACGAGCTCCTCAAGCTCATCCCGCAGTTCCGGCGCGGCGAGCGCCGGCTGCTGATCTGCGCGACCAACGCGGTGCGCTCGCTGGACCCGGCCTTCCTGCGGCCCGGCCGTTTCGACTTCCTGATCCCGGTCGGCCCGCCGGACCCCGCGGCCCGAAGGGCCATCTGGGTCCGCTACATCGGCCCGGACCGGGTGGCGGACATCGACCTGGACGCCCTGGTCGAGGCCAGCGACCGCTTCACGCCGGCGGACATCGAGTACGCGGCCCAGGCCGCCGCGCAGACCGCCTTCGAGCGGCACCTGGCGACGGACCCCCGCGCCACCGCGGACCTGACGCACCGCACCGAGGACTATCTGCAGGCCGTCGCCCGCACCCGCACCACCCTCACGACGGAGGACATCCGCGCCTTCGACCACGACCTGCGCTCCGCCGCCCGCGTGTGAGGCACGCGGGGCCCGGCCGACGGGGGTGAGCGAAGGGGGCGGCCGTTCCCGCCGGGTTCGTGGCCGAAACCGGCGGACATCCGCGATGGGCGGGCGGCCGCCCCCCGAGGGGCCCTATGGTGACCGTGGGTCGGCAGATACGCGCTCCCCCGTCCGTGTCTGCCGGCCCGTCCTGCCTTCCGGCCGCCGTGGGGCCCGGCGCGTGCCGGGCCCCACGGGGCGTCAGGACAGCTTGGGCACGTCGATCCGGTCGATGTCCGGGGCGTACGAGGTGCCGCTGCCGAAGGTGACGGTGTTGGCACCCGCCTCGAGCGTGACGGGGACACTCACCGTCTCGACGGTGCCCCAGTCGCCCGTGGAGGGGAACCGGTGCCCCGTGGCGGCGTCGCCGTTGGCGGAGACCTGGACGGTGCGGACGTCACCGCTCACGTAGGCGACCTTGACCAGGTAGGTGCCGGCCTTCTTCACCACGACGTCGTTGAAGGTGAGCGCGCCCCCGAGGTAGAGGTTGCCGGCCTTGCGGCCGCCGGAGCAGGCGGAGCAGTCGGCGAGGGAGGCGTTGCCCGCCAGGGTGTTGCCGGCGGCCTCCGCCTCGTAGCCGGTGGTGCGCTGGGCGGGTCCGTGCGGGGTGACGGTGAACAGGCGCGATCCGTGCGCCGGGAGGGACTTGGTGACCTTGTCCCGGTACGAGCCGAGGTCCTCGTGGCTCCACACGTCGCGGACGGAGGCGCGGCCGGAGAAGCCGAGCGAGGTCCAGTCGGCGGTCACGGCCGCGGGGGTGGCGGCGAGGTTGAACAGCGCGACGGTGTAGCTGCCGTCGGCGTTCTTCGCCGCCCAGACCTGCTGGTCGTCGGCGGGGGTGACGGGGCGGGCCGGCGGGGTGCTCGACTGGTTGAGGGCGATGACCTCGCGGTTGGTCAGCAGGGAGAGCCCGTAGTCGTCGAGGCGGGTGAGGTCGTCACCGGTGTACAGCGGGGACTTGGCGATGGCCCACAGCGTCATGTAGGTCTGCCGCTCGGCCTTGGTGAGGCCGTCCATCTCGCCGTTGCCGACGTCGAGGGAGTCCAGGTCGTTCCAGCCGCCGGGGCCGCCGTGCCGGCTCCAGGCGGCGGCGTCGTCGAAGCGGTCGTCGACCGAGTTCTCCCAGCTGACGAGGGTGTCGCAGTAGCACTCGACGTCGGTGTCGATGCGCCAGCCGTCGGAGTACTTCTTCCAGTCGGCGACGTGGCCGATGTCCAGCGACCAGGACAGTTCGAGGTGGATGGGACGGCCGGTGGCGGCGATGGCCTTCTGCCAGGCGGCGATGTCGGCGCGGTTGTCGTAGTTGTCGCCGCTCTTGAAGGAGCCGGGGCCGACGCCGTCGATCTTCAGGAAGTCGTAGCCCCAGTCGGCGATCATCCGCGCCTGGGAGTCGACGTACTTCTGCGCGCAGGGGTTCGAGAAGTCGATCTTGTAGGAGCTGTCCCAGCCGTTGGTGGTGCGCAGGTCGTCGTAGACGATGTCGGCGGTGGTGCAGTCGGTGGTGTTCCAGATCGGCACCTTGCCGTCGCCGTACCCCTCCTTCTCCAGGCCGACGGGCAGGTAGATGCCGGCCTTGAGGCCCTTGGCGTGGACGTGGTCGGCGACCGCCTTCATGCCGCGCGGGAAGCGCTCGGGGTCGGGGGTCTGCCGGCCGTACGCGTCGAACTCGGGCTTCCAGGACTGGTCGCGCCACCAGCCGGCGTCCAGGTTGACGTAGTCGTAGCCGTACTTCTTCAGCTTGGCGGCCATGGCGTCGGCCTGCTTGAGGACGTTCGCCTCCGTCAGGTAGCTGTAGTCGCCGGTGGGGTTGAGTCCGGGGTACTTCGAGGACTGCATGCTCCAGCTCGACCAGCCCATGTAGGGCTTGGCGGCGGCGTGGTGCGCGGTGGCCGCGGTCGCGGTGGGCGCGGTGTCCGGGCCGGTCGCCCCGGCCGCGGGGACGGCCGCCGACACTCCGGCGGTGAGGGCCAGGACGAGCAGGGTCCTGGCGGCGGTCGAGGGCAGGGTGGAGCGCGAGGGTGACCGCATGGGTCGGGCCTCCTGGGGGTGGGGGTACGGCGGGTGCGGTGCGGGTGTGCCGGGCCTGGCGAGGTCAGCCCTTGCCCGAGCCGATGGTCAGGCCGCTGATGAACTGCCGCTGGAGCGCGAAGTACACGAGCAGCGTGGGGACGGCGGTCATCAGCGCGCCGGCGGCGATGAGGTTGGGGTTGGTGAAGTACTGGCCCTGCAGGTTGGCCAGGGCGGAGGTGATGGGGCGCTTGTCACCCGTCTCGATGAGGGCGAGCGGCCAGAAGAAGTCGTTGTAGATCCAGATCGACTCCAGGGTGGCCAGCGCGGCGAAGGCGGGCCGGCACAGCGGCAGGATGATCTGGAAGAACTGCCGCCACACCTGGGCGCCGTCGACGAGGGCCGCCTCGGAGATCTCCCCCGGGATGGTCTTCATGTAGTTGCTCAGCACGAAGGTGCAGAAGCCGCACTGGTAGGCGATGTGGATGGCGATGATGCCCCACGTCGAGTTGTACAGGAGCAGCGAGTCGCTCATCCACGCCGGCAGCGGGACCAGCAGGTAGAGCCGGTAGAGCGGGGTGATGAGCACCTGCGCGGGCAGCAGGTTGCCCGCGGTGAAGAGCATCAGCAGCGCGATGTTCCAGCGGAAGTCGAAGCGGGAGACGAAGAAGGCGACGGCCGCGGAGAACAGCAGGGTGCCCAGCACGGACGGGACGGTGATGAGGACCGAGTTCCAGAAGAAGTGCGGCATGCCGGACTGGTTCCAGGCGTCGGTGTAGTTCTGCAGGCTGATGCCGCGGGGCCAGGACAGGTAGCCGTGCTTGCTGGTGTCCGCGTAGGGGCGCAGCGAGGTGTAGACGGCCCACAGCAGCGGCAGCAGCCACAGCAGCGCGATCGTGGCGAGCATCAGGTGCCGGCCGGTCTGCCGCGGGGGCTTGGACACGGCGCCGCCGTACGGCGGTTCGTCGCGGGGGCGGGCCGGGCTGACGGGCGCGGTGGCGGTCGTGGTCACCGGTCCTCCTTCCGGAAGTTCTGGACGAGGAAGGTCCCGATGGCGGCGAGGGAGACCAGGAGCAGGACGACCGCGAGGGCGGAGCCGTAACCGATGTGGCTGGACTCACCGATGATGTTGTCGGTGATCAGCAGGGACAGCAGTTCCATGCCGGGCTTGCTGCCGACGCCGCCGCCGAGCACGTAGACGACGTCGAAGGCCCGCAGGGACTCCATGACGGTGACGACCAGGATGATGACGTTGACCGGCTTGAGGGCGGGGAAGACCACCTTCAGGAAGGTCTGGCGGCCGTTGGCGCCGTCGAGGGCGGCGGCCTCCTTCAGGGCCGGGTCGACGCCCTTCAGCCCGGCCAGGTAGAGGATCATGATGTAGCCGGTGTGCCGCCAGGCCGAGGCGACCAGGACGGCCCACAGGTTGAGGTCGGGGTCGCCCAGCCAGTCGACGTGGTGGCCGGGGGCCGCCGCGTTCAGGATGCCGTCCAGCAGGCCCGTGTCGGGGTTGTAGATGATCTCCCAGATGAGACCGACCACGGCCAGCGAGAGCACCATCGGCAGGAAGATCGCCGTCTGGTAGACCCGGGTGAAGCGGAGCTTCCGGTCGAGCTGGTAGGCGAGGAAGATCCCGAACGGGGTGGGCAGCAGCGCGGTGAAGAGCAGCCAGATGACGTTGTGCCGCACCGCGGGCCAGAACGGCGGGTAGTTGGTGAGGATCTGGTGGTAGTTGTCGAGCCCGACCCAGTGGATGTCGGACAGGTAGATGCCGTCCCAGCTGGTGAAGGACAGGCCCATGGAGGCCAGGGCCGGCAGCCAGACGAAGACCAGCAGGGCGAGCAGCGGCACCCCGATGACGACGGCCAGGAAGAGCCGGTCACCGGGACCGAGCCGGCGGGGGCGGCGGCGGGACGCCCCGGTGGCGGGGGCCTGCGGCGCGGGTGCGGGGGGAGCGGTGGGGGACGCGGAGGGCACGGTGAACCTTCCCGGTCCGGTCAGGAGGTGAAGAAGCGCGAGCGCTGCGACTCGATGCGCTTCAGCAGGGCGGCACCGTCGTCCGGGTGGCCGAGCCACTGGGTGAGTCCGGGCAGGACGACCGTGGAGATGAACCCGGGGTCGCTGTCGCGGTCGGCGAACTGGGTGATGTGCTTGGCGGAGGCGATGAGTTCGGCGGACTTCTTCTGCAGCGGGTTGTAGGAGCCGGTGTCGGCCTGCGCGTGGACGGCCACGTTGCTGGGGTCGACGCCCATGTACAGGCCCTCGGCCTTGGCGCTGCCCAGGAACTCCAGGAGCTTCTTGGCGCCCTTCTCGTTCTTGGGGCGACGGCTGAGCATGAAGCCGTCCGTGGGCGCCTCGACGGCGTCCTGCCCGTTGGCCGGGTCGATCTCGGGGAAGGGGAAGAAGTCGATGTCGGCGCGGAGCGCCTCGTCGGAGACCTGCTGGCCGAGGAAGAGGCCGATGACCGCCATGCCGGACTTCTTGTCCAGCAGGGACTGGGCCGCGTCCTGCCACGAGCGTCCGCCGGCGCCCTGCTGGTAGTACGGGCTGATCTCGCGCCACAGGTCGAGGGTGGTGGCGGCGCGCTTGTCGGTCCAGGAGACCTCGCCGCGCATCAGGGACATGTGGAACTCGTAGCCGTTGGCCCGCAGGTTGAGGTAGTCGAAGGCGCCGAGGATGCTCCAGGCGTCGCCGCCGCCGTACCCGGAGGCGATCGGGGAGAGGCCGTCCTTCTTCATCCGCTTGGCGAGCGCGGTGAACTCGGACCAGGTGCGCGGGACGGTGTAGCCGCGCTCCTGGAAGAGGCTCTTCCGGTAGAAGACGCCCCAGGGGTAGTTGTACAGCGGGACGAAGTAGAACTTGCCGTCCTCGCCCTGGGACAGCTGCTTGGTGGCCTCGCTGAAGCCGCCGCCTATCTTCTCCCACACGTCGTCGAGGGGGGTGGCGAGGCCCTTCTTGGCGAAGTACTGCATGCGGTAGCCGGCGAACCAGGTGAAGACGTCGTCCGGGGTGCCCTGCAGATAGCTGGAGATGCTCTTCTGGAAGCTGTCGTGGTCGACGGTGTTGGTCTTGACCGTCAGGCCGCTCTCCTTGGCGAAGGCCTTGGTCACGGCCGCGTAGGCGGACTTGGGCGTGGCGTCGGCCCCGTTGGACCCGAAGGTCACCGTCTTGGGGTCGGCCGCCGCCCCGCCGCCGCAGGCGGTGAGGAGGGGGGCGGCAAGCGCCGCGGCGCCGAGCCCGAACAGCCCGCCGACCACGGTGCGGCGGCTGGGCTGAGGCGCGGTCAGGACGGTGCGGCTCTGCAGCGTCATCGCTACTCCTAGTACGTGTCTGATCTGATGAAGGACTGGATCGCGGTGGCCGCGGCCCCGCGCGCCCACTCCTCGAAGGGCAGCGGCCGCGTCCGCAGGTCGCACTGCCCGGCGGTGCCGAAGGCGGAGGCGGCGAACGCCTCGAGGATCTGGTCGGCGAACAGGTCGTGGGCCACCAGGCCCTCGCCCGAGATGATCACTCGCTCGGGGCCGAAGAGGTTGGCCACCGAACCGATGGCACGGCCGATCGCCGCACCGGCCCGCGCGTACACCTCCCTGGCCCCCGGGTCGCCCCCGTGGGCCAGCCTCAGCGCCTCGGCGGCGTCGGCCACGGGGATGCCCGTCGCCTCGCGGACGGCGCGGACGATGGCGGGGTCCGCCGCGATCGCCTCCACGCAGCCGCGGTTGCCGCAGTGGCAAGGCGGTCCGGCCGGGTCGATGGACAGATGCCCGATCTCACCGGCCACGCCGTACGCGCCCGAGACCACCCGTCCGTGCACGACCAGACCGCAGCCGATGCCCGCGCCGACCGTCACCACGGCGAAGTCGGACAGGCCCACCCCGGCGCCGAACCACTGCTCGGCGACGGTGAGCGCCCTGACGTCGTTGTCGACGGTGACGGGCAGGCCCGTGGTCATCTCCGCCAGCTCCGCCAGCGGGATGTCGCGCCAGTCGAGGAACGGCGAGTAGCGCACCACGCCGCCGGCCCGGTCCACGTCGCCGGAGACCGCGATGCCCAGGCCGCTGACGGGGACGCCGAAACCGTCGGCCTCCGCGAGCAGTTCGTGCACCAGGGCCGCCGCCGACTCCAGGACGGCCCGGGGGCCGGGGGCCGCCAGCGGTACGTGGCGGGAGGTACGGATCCGGCAGCACAGGTCGGTGAGCACGCCGATGATCTCGTCCCCGGTGATCTTGAGGCCGATGAACAGCGCCCGGCCGCCGTCCACCCGCACGGGGTTGGCCGGCCGCCCCAGGGAGGGGCGCGCCTCCTCGTCCACGTCCTCGACGAGGTAACCGGCCTCGATCAGCGGCCGGACCGCCTTGGTGACCGCGGCCGCGGACAGCCCGGCACGCTTGGCGACCTCGGTGCGGGTGAGCGGACCGTGGCAGAGGACGGTGGTGAAGATCTGGGAGGCGGCCGGCGTGTGGGCCGGGAACGCCTCCCCCGGCAGGATCGAGCGCATGGCCGGGAACCTAGGGGGGTTCTTTTCTGCTGTCAATAAAAGAATCAAGGTTCCTCGGAAGTTGCCCCTGTGAGGTCACGTCAACTGGAAAACCCCGGACCAGGGTGGGTGTTGACATCCGATCCAAGGTAAGGATTGGCTGCCGCCTGTCCCCTGGCACCACCAGAACGTGAGGACCCATGCCCGTGATCTCCCATGCCCCGGACACCGGGATCTGGCTGCTGAGCACCCCGCGCACGTCGTACGCGCTGCGCATCGACGCCACCGGTGCCCCCTGCCACATCGCCTGGGGTCCGCGGCTGACCCTCGAGGAGGCGGCCGAACTCGCCGTCCCCGCGGGGCCGGACGCGAGCAGCTTCGAGGGCCGGCCCCCGGTGGGCGAGGAGCTCCCCGTCGACGGCGGCGCCCGCTTCGGGCCGCCGTCGCTCCAGGTCCGCTTCGCCGACGGGACCCGGGCCTTCGAGTGGCGGCCCGTAGGACACGACGTACACGAACCCGCCCCCGGCGCAGCCGAGTTGTCGCTGCGGTTCCGCGACCGCGTCCACCCGCTGGAAGTCACCCTGCGGTACCGCGTGCACGAGGACAGCGACGTCATCGAGCGGCACACCGTCCTGCGCAACGCGGGCGACCGAGGCATCACCGTGCTCCGGGCCGACTCCGCCGCGTGGAGCCTGCCGCCGCTGCCCGACTACCGGCTCAGCCACGTGACCGGCCAGTGGTCCGCGGAGAGCCAACTGCGCCGGGACCGGCTGCCGTACGGCGAGACCGTGCTGACCAGCCGTCGCGGCATCACCAGTCACCACGCGAACCCCTGGGTGATGCTCGACGCGGGCGACGCCACCGAGACCCACGGCCGGGTGTGGAGCGCCGCCCTGGCGTGGAGCGGCAGTTGGCGGATCACCGCGCAGCGGACCCCCGACGGCCGGGCCGGGTTCACCGGGGGCGCCGGGCACGACGGGACGAGCGTGCCGCTGGCCCCCGGCGAGGAGTTCACCACGCCGGGCTTCGCCGCCGTGTGCACCGACGGCGGCTTCGGTGCCGCGAGCCGCGCGTGGCACGCCCACACCCTGGCCCATGTCCTGCCGCACCCGTGGGAGACGGCGCCGGTGCTCTACAACTCCTGGGAGGCCACCGGCTTCGACGTCGACGAGCCCGGCCAGAGGGCGCTCGCCGCCCGGGCCGCCACGCTCGGCGTGGAGCTGTACGTCGTCGACGACGGATGGTTCGGGGCACGGCGCCACGACCGTGCGGGACTGGGCGACTGGGCCCCGGCCGCCGACCGCTTCCCCTCAGGGCTCGCACCCCTCTCCGACGAGGTGCACCGGCTCGGGATGCGCTTCGGCCTGTGGGTGGAACCGGAGATGGTCAACCCCGACAGCGACCTCTACCGCGAGCACCCGGACTGGGTGCTGCATGTGCCGGACCGGACCCGGACCGAGCTGCGCAACCAGCTGGTCCTCAACTTCGCGCGGCAGGACGTCGCCGACTGGGCGTACGACTGGCTCACCCGGCTCGTCGCGAAGAACGGCGTGGACTTCCTCAAGTGGGACATGAACCGCGCCTTCAGCGAGGCCGGCTGGCCCGGCCGCGACGACGGCGCGGACCGGCTGTGGACGCGGTACGTGCACAACCTCTACGGGGTGATCGACCGGCTCCGCGCCGACCACCCGCAGTTGCGGATCGAGTCCTGCAGCGGCGGCGGGGGCCGGGTGGACCTCGGCATCCTCTCCCGCACCGACCAGGCGTGGCCCTCGGACAACACCGACGCCGCCGACCGCGTGGCCATCCAGCACGGCTACGGCCAGGTCTACCCCGCGCGCACGATGGCCGCCTGGGTGACCGACGTGCCGAACCAGCTGACGCACCGCACGGTGCCGCTGCGCTTCCGCTTCCACGTCGCGATGGCCGGGCTGCTGGGCATCGGCGGTGACCTCACCCGCTGGCCCGAGGAGGAACTGGCCGAAGGCGCCGAGCTGGTGGCCGGGTACAAGCGGGTCCGGCACCTCGTCCAGCACGGCGCGCTGCACCGCCTGCGCGGCCCCGGGGACGAGGGCCCGACCGTGGTGGAGTACGCCGCGCACGACGGGAGCGAGGCGCTGGTGCTCGCCTGGCAGCGCGTGCAGCGGCACGGCGGCCCGCGGGGACCGGTGCGGCTGGGCGGTCTCACGCCGGGGGCCCGCTACCGCGACACGCGCACGGGGACCGTGCACCACGCGACGGTGCTCGACGGGTACGGACTCTCGCTCGACCTGCCGCCGGGGGACTGGGCCAGCTCGGCCGTGCACCTGGTCCGCCTCGCGGAGCGGGACGGCGCGTGACCGCCCGGCCGGGCCGCGGCACGCCCCGCGCATGTGGGCAACTGCACAAACCCGCAGCTGCCGGAGCTTGTCCGGTGTGACGTGACACCGTCAAGGTGAGCTCCGTCCGCCCGTCCCGAAGACCCGCCGGCCCTCTGCACGTTCCTCACCCGATCACGAAGGGCGTTGCATGTCCCACCGCTTCAGACGAGCACGCTTCACGGCGCTCGCCGCCCTGTTGTCCACCATCGCCGTGCCTTCCGTCGCCCACGCCGCGGACCCGGACGCCCCTGCGTCCCGGTCCGCGGCCCACGCGGCCCCCGCGGCTCACTCCCTCACCCTCGCCGACGGCTCGGTGCTGCGCTGGTCCGACGACGGCTCAGGCACCCTGACCCGCAAGGACGGCACCACCCGGGCCTTCCCCGTGGCGGCCGGCAAGGGCCGCAGCGCGTTCGGCGACCCGCTGACCCCCTCGGCCGAGATCCTCCGGCGCCGGGCCGACGCCGCCGCGCTGACGCCGTACAGCGTGGGCGCGTCCACCGGCCCCGGCTCCGCGGTCCGGCCCCGCACGATGAACTCCGGTGCCGTGCCGCTCCCGAAGAAGGTCCTCGCGGCCGTCGACGGCATCGGCGACCGGGCCGCGGCCCGCACCGCGGCTCCCGCCGCGGCCGCCAAGGACCTGCCCGCCAACGAGGGCCTGACGACGTCCTTCCAGTCGTACCTCAACGCGGGCGGCGTCAACGCGGTCGGTGCCTTCCAGGACACCGCCACATATCTGCGCGCGCTGCCCGGCGAGGGCCAGATCGTCACCAACGTGTCGCTGGGCGACCTCACCGACCAGGGCATGGCCGACGCTGGCGACGAGTACGTGCGCCTCAACGGCCCGACCACGGTGCTCCGCGACGGCAAGCGCTACCTGGACTTCCCCTCCCTGCCGCTGATACCGACCTACACCAGCGACAACAAGGGCCGCCTCGACCCGGCCGGCGCCATCGAGGGCCAGGACCCCAACCTCGCCGAAGTACTCCTGGACTTCTCGATGATGGCCCCGCTGCCGCACGACCGGCAGCGCCCGGAGGCCACCGGCAGCGGCGCCACCGACCTGCTGGGCATCGCGCCCGGCGCGCAGTACCGGCTGGTGATCCCCGAGGAGCCCTCCGCCGTGGGCATCGCGGCCGCGCTGCGGGCCGCTGCCGCCCAGAAGCCCCGGCCGGACGTCATCACCGCGAGCCTCGGATTCGGCACGGACGGCTCGATCGGCTTCCCCTCGCGGTGGCTGGAGGACGACCCGGAGATCAGGGACACCCTGCGCTCGATCGTGGACTCGGGGATCGTCGTGGTCGTCTCGTCCAACGACGGCACCCGCCTCGGCCTGCCGGTGTCGGTCGGCCCCGACGGCGGCAGCACCCCGACCGACCTGACGTCGAGCAGCCGCGCGCAGACGTTCATCGACGACGTCGCGCCCACCACCACCCCCACCCTGGTCCGCGACACCGGGGTGATCGCCGCCGGCGGCACCACCGTCGACGACACCCTGAGCTCGGACGACGTACGCACCGCCGTCTACCCGACGACCCGCTACAACGGGTCCGCCGGCTACTCCTCGGGGTTCGGCAGCCGGATCGACCTGGCGGCGCCCGGCGACAACCTGCCCTCGCTGATCCACACCCCGGACGGACCGGGCGTGGTGCTCAACGGCGGCACCTCGGCCTCCGCCCCGATGATCGCCGCCGCGGCGGCCAACGTACTGGCGGCCGCCGAGGCGACCGGGCAGAAGCTCAGCCCGCGTGAGGTCAGGAAGCTGCTGGTCGACACCGGCCGCCCGATCGCCCAGCCCCCGCAGGCCGACCGGGAACTGCGCATGGGCCCGCAGCTGGACGTGACCGCGGCGGTGGAGAGGGTGCTCGCCGAGCGCCACGACCTCACCCCGGCCGCGGTGCGGCTGTCCGTCGCCGAGCGCCAGTTGCTGTCGGTGAGCCCGACCACCGCCTTCGTCGAGGCCACCGACCCCTCCGCCATCGATTTGGCGGGCCCCGCCGACGCCTGGGGCAACCCGTCCGGGCAGAACGCGGTCTCGCCCCTCACGTTCGGCCTCGACCTCACGGGCGCCCACCAGAAACTGACGTACCGTCTGCGCGTGGGCGACAAGGGCACGATCCCGTCCGCGGGCCCCAGCCTGCGCGTCCTGCCCCGCGAGCTGCTGGCCGCAGCCGGCCTGCCCCTCGCCTCCGGCGAACCGCGCACCCTGCAGGTGACGTTCGAGGCGCTCTCCGGGAGCAAGGTGGTGGCCTCGACCGGCCGGCGGCTCACCTTCGGCGCCGCCGACGGCACATATGTGCAGCCCAAGGCTCCGACCGCGCCCGGCTCGTCCCCGCTGGGCAAGCCCGTCACCGTGCACTACGACCTCACCGGCCTGCGGGACGCGACCGCACCCGAGCTGGTGCTCTCCTCGGTCGGCCACTGGACGCCCTTCACCACCAGCGACAAGTGGCGTGCCCAGTGGCGCACCCCGCTCACCGGCACCAAGGGCACGGTGACCATCCCCGCCTCCGCCTTCGGACCAGGTGGCGCCGGGCTCTACGGCATCGGCGTCACGCTCTACGACGGCCAGGTCTTCGGGGACTTCCGCGCCCTGCGCGTCGGGCCCGGCGCGGACCAGCGGCCGCAGGCACCGCTGCTGGGGCTGGGGAGGTCCGCCACGGCCCACACCGTCGAGCTGAGCCGCCCGGAACCGAAGTTGACGGTCGCCTGGGACGCCTCCTCGGTGCGGCACGCCGACGGCGCGGCCATCGAGTTCCTCACCCCGGCCCCCACCCTGTACGGGGCGCTCAACACCGCCACCAACCAGAACGGCAGCGGCCGCGACGACAACGGCGTCGACCACGCCTCCACCCTCTTCCGGCCGCTGCCCTCGGTGAAGGGCCGGACCGTGCTCGACCTGAGGGCACTCGGTCTGCCGACCGGACTGCAGTACCCGGTCCGGATCCTCCCCACCCGGGCCGGAAAGCCCGTGGGGCAGGCGTCGCCCACGTCGTTCGTGCAGTACCTCGACGGCGACACCGTCTCCGGTACCCTGGAGAACATCGAGGTCAGCGGCGGCAAGGCTCTGCTCTCCACCGACGACTTCGCCGAGGGCGACGACGGCTGGATCCACCTGGAGGGCTCCGCCACCACCGCGTACTCGCTCTCCGAGGGCACCCTCGGCACCACGGTGTCCCGTGAGACCGGCACCTCGATGATGCAGGAGGTGCTGGGGGCCGACCCCGGCACGGGACACACCCTCATCGGCCACCGGCCGTTCGACGGCGGCGTGCTCCCCGAGGTCGACCTGCGCGACACCGCGACCGGTGAGCGCGTGAAGCTCAGCACACTCGACCCGGGCACGGGCTCGACATCGGTCTACTTCCAGGGCGGGGTCGTCGACCCGGCCCGTCACCGGGCGGCCGTGACGACCTTCGACGGGGTCTCGGGCGTGGCCTCGCTGTGGACCGTCGACATGGCCACCGGCAAGGTCTCCGCGCCGATCCCGCTCAACGCGGACAGTCCGGGGCGAACCTTCGGCAACGTCTCCGTCGACGCGTCGACCGGGACGTTCTTCGCCGCCACCACCGGGACCATGGGGCCCTGCCTGTCCGGACGCGTCCCCTACTGGGCCGTGTCGGTCGACGCCGGCACCCGCGAGGTGTCGCCGCTGACGACCATGCCCGCCTGCACCGCCGGGCTCCTGCCCGACGGCAGGGGCGACCGGGTCTACGTCGCAGCCGGCCCGGCCACCCCCAGCTACACCACGGGCGAGTTCCCCACCAGCAGCTGGCGTTCGGCCGACCAGAAGTCCCTGGCCACCGCCGCCCCGGCCGACCTGGGCACCCGCGGCGTCATGTGGCCGGTGCTCGACACCCGGCACCACGTCGCGCTCGTCGCCCATCTCTACGAGGAGGCCACCACGGGCGACAACAACGCCCTGAGCGAGATCACCGTCGTCGACCCCGACACGGGCAGGGTGCTCGCCCGGCACCCCGTCGCCAACCTCGTCAACTCCACGCTCAGCACCAGCAACTTCGACTTCACCAGCCGGCGCGGGCTGTTCCTCGACCCCGGCACGCGCACGGTCTTCCTGGTGAACCCCTGGGCCAACGGGCTCCAGCGGTTCACCTACTGACCGCGGGCCCACGGGGCCGGGTCCGCCACGTACAGACGGCGGACCCGGCCTCCAGGATCGCGTGGTGACACCTGTGCTACGTTAAGCGCGTTGCAGTTTTGGTACCCATGAACTTTACGTGCACCTGCCGGGATGTAACCGACAGGTGCACTTTTGTTTTCCGGTCTTTCCGGAGGGGTCAATGCGGCGACGGGAGGTCGCAAAGTGCGGCCTTCGTGTACTGCTCCCAAAGGAGATTCCCATGGCGACCGGCACCGTGAAGTGGTTCAACTCGGAAAAGGGCTTCGGCTTCATCGAGCAGGACGGCGGCGGCGCCGACGTCTTCGCTCACTACTCCAACATCGCCACCTCGGGCTTCCGTGAGCTCCAGGAGGGCCAGAAGGTGAGCTTCGACGTCACGCAGGGCCAGAAGGGCCCGCAGGCGGAGAACATCCTCCCCATCTGATCCACCGGGGATGCAAGGGGCCGGCACCTCTCGGGGTGCCGGCCCTTCCTCTTTGGGGCGCGGGCGCCGGGCCTACCGGGCGAGCGCCGCCGCGACGGCGCAGAGGTGGCGGTCCACCGGGCCCGCGGTGAGCAGACCGCTGCCGGCTCCCGCGAGTTGGCCGGCGGCGGGGAGCAGGCGGGCGTGGAGTTCCTCGAGGACCTCGCGATCGCCGAGCTCGACGGCGAGCACGCCCTGCAGACAGCACAGCGCCTCGTACAGCAGGTCGGGGGGTGGCTCGGGCAGCGCCCGCAGCGCCGCCAGGGCCTCGGCGCGACGGCCGGCGCGCAGCAGGGCGAAGGGTTCCGCCCACGGCCGGTACGGCCCCCAGTCCGCGGCCGGGTCCACGCGCTCGGCGAGCCGCGCCGCCGGGACGGGGCCGTCGGCCAGGTCGAGGCAGAGCAGCGACAGCGGCAGCAGGCCCCGTTCGACGCCCGGCATCCCGGCGCCCTCCAGCCGCGCCGCGGCGGCCCGGTAGGCGGCTTCGGCCCGCGAGGCGCCCCCGCCGCCGGAGGCGGCCGTGCGCAGCGCGCGGTACCACTGGGTGAAGACGCCCGCCAGGGGCAGTTCGTGACGTTCTGCGAGTACGTCGACCGCGGCGGCGTGCAGGTCGGCCGCGGGGAAGTCGGCGAGGGCGCTGCGGGCCTGGAGACGGATCAGGTGCCCGAGCACCTCGTACGTCGTCAGGCCGTGCCGCCGGGCGAGCGCCACCAGTTCGGCGCCGACCGCGTCCCTGCGCGGGGCGAGGCCCGCCCGGGTGCACGTCTGCATGAACACCCCGTTGAGGGCGAACGCGAGGAGAGCCGGGTCGTCGAGCCGGCGGGCCGCCTCCTCGGCCTGCCGCGCCGCCTGCGGTCCGCGCGGGGTGCGGATGCCGCGGGTCTCCACCGCGATCGTGGCCAGCAGCCGGCAGCGGGCCGTCTCGTGCGCGGCGCCGGCGGGAAGTGCGGCCAGGGTGCGCTCGGCCGCGGCGACGACGCGCCGGGCCTGTTCCGGGTCGTCGCCGCGGGTCCAGATCGCCGGCACGTCGTACGCGCCGATCACCCGGGCGGTCAGCTCCGGGTCGCCGGTCTCCTCCGCCGCGGTGACGGCGGCGAGGCGGTGTTCGCGGGCGGCTTCCAGGCCGCCGCCCCCGGTCAGCGCGAGATTGCGCAGCAGGCCGACCGTCGACTCCAGCCGGGCGCGGGCCCCGGCGGCGACGGTGCGGTCGTACGCCTCGGCCGCCCGCGTCCACACACGGGCGGCCGCGTCGCCCGGGTCGGCGGGCGGGGGCGCCTGCGGGTCCAGGCGCGGGTCCTGGGCGAGTACGTCCGCCTCCAGGCGGCGCAGCGCCGGTCCGGGGTCGAGCCCCAGGCCCTGGGCCAGCATCGCCCGGGCCCTGCGCAGCACGGCGAGCGCGTCCCCCTGGCGGCCCGAGCGGTACAGCGCGAGCGCCAGGAGCCGCCAGGCGTCCTCACGCCACGGGTGCTCGGTCAGGTGCGCGTCCAGGTCGGGTACCGCCTCGGCGGCCAGGCCGAGTCGCAGCCGGGCCTCGGCGCGCCGCTCGACGGCCCGCAACCGCAGTTCGGCGAGGCGGGAGCGCTCGCCGCGGGCCCACTCCCGGTGGGCGTACTCGCCGTACGAGGGGCCGCGCCACAGTTCCAGGGCCTCGCCGAGCCGCGCCAGCGCCGGCGCGGGCGGCAGAGCCGCGGCGGCGTCGACGGCGGCCTCGAACCGCCAGGCGTCCACGCTGTCCGGGTCCGCCCGCAGCGCGTACCCGGTGCCCGCGGTGACCAGGAGCCGCGTGGGTGCCCGCGGCCGCCGCCCCGGTTCCAGCCCGCGGCGCAGCGCGCCGACGAAGGTCTGCACGGCCCCGACGGCACCGGCCGGCGGCTCGTCCCACAGATCCGCCACCAGGCGGTTCACCGGTACGACACGGCGGCGTGCCACGACCAGCCGCGCCAGCACCTCCCGGTGCCGCGGTCCCCCGAGCGCGAGCGCGCGACCGTCGCCGTCCCAGGCGACGACCGGCCCGAGCACACCGAACGCGACCCGCACCCTGCCCACCTCTCCGGTCGTCGTCCCCGCTGCCACGGTACGCGCTGACCGGTTGCTGATCGGCGGGCGGGAGGCTCGGGACGTCCGCCCCGGCGGGCAGCCGACTCCACGACCACGGAACGAGAGAACGCACCATGACACCGTTCGTCCCCGGCTTCACCCACCACCGCGTCCCCGTCGCCGACGGGGTCGCCCTCAACGTCGCCGTCGGCGGCTCGGGCAGCCCCCTCGTGCTGCTGCACGGCTTCCCGCAGACCCATCTCATGTGGCGGCACGTCGCCGCCGACCTGGCCGCCGACCACACCGTGATCTGCCCCGACCTGCGGGGTTACGGCGCCAGCGACAAGCCGGCCGCGGCGGGACCCGCCACGTACGCCAAGCGCACCATGGCCGCGGACGTCGTCGCGCTGGCCCGCGCCCTCGGTCACGACCGCTTTGCGCTCGCCGGCCACGACCGCGGCGCCCTGGTCGCCTTCCGCGCCGGGCTCGACCATCCCGACGCGGTCAGCCGGCTGGCCTGTCTCGACGTGCTGCCGACCCTGGACATGTGGGACGTCCTGCGCGGCGCGGACGCGGCCGTCGCCTTCCACCTCTATCTGATGGCCCAGCCGCCGGGCCTGCCCGAGGAGTTGATCGGCGCCGCCCCCGACGCCTTCTTCGGCCACTTCCTCGACGTCTGGAACCCGTCCCCGGACGCCGTCCCGCCCGCGGTGCGCGCCGCGTACCTCGACGCGTGCCGCGCGGCCGTCCCCTCGATCGTGGCCGACTACCGCGCCTCGGCGACGGTCGACATCGACCACGACCGCGCCGACCGGGCCGCGGGGCGGCGGCTGCGGATGCCGGTCGCGGTCCTCCAGCAGGACTGGGGTGCCGCCCTCGGCTACGACGCACGCGCCCTCTGGCAGGCCTGGGCGCCGGACCTGACGCACACCACGGTCGGCTGCGGCCACTTCATGGCGGAGGAGGACCCGGAACTCGTCGCGACGGCACTGCGCACGCTCGTCGCCTCCTGACCTCCGCACGCAGTCGCGGTCCGGTCCGGGAAGAACACGGGTGAGAGTTTCGTTACAGTTGTGAGTCGTAATGAAAACCCATCGAGGAGA
This sequence comes from Actinacidiphila glaucinigra, assembly GCF_900188405.1. Lineage (GTDB taxonomy): Bacteria > Actinomycetota > Actinomycetes > Streptomycetales > Streptomycetaceae > Actinacidiphila > Actinacidiphila glaucinigra. Next base: position 485,180 of record NZ_FZOF01000005.1, read on the forward strand.
ACCGGATGTGTGTCGCTCTCGCCCCCGGGACCGGCTCGCCGCCGCGCATCGCGACCGCCGAGCACTGGTTCGACTTCGTCTGCCCCTACTGCTACGTCGCCCAGGACCGCTCCCGGATCCTCCGGGAGCACGGGGTGCACGTGGTCGGGCACGCGCTGCAGATCCACCCCGAGATCGGGCCCGGCGGCATACCGGCCGCCCCGCGCACCGGTCCGGGCTACGTGTTCCTCGCCCGGGAGGCCGAGGCCGCCGGCCTGCCGCTGCGCTGGACGGACCGCATCGGCTGCTCCCGCCCGGCGCTGGCGGCCCACGAATGGCTCGCGGCCACCTCGCCGGAGGCCGCCGGCCGCTTCGCCGCCGCGGTTTTCGCGGCGAACTTCGCCGACGGCCTCGACATCGAGTCCCGGGAGCTGCTGCTCTCCCTCGCGGCCGAGGCCGGCGGCGACGCGGACGGACTGCGCACGGCATGGGACTCCCCGGCGATGACCGGAGCGCTGGCCGCGTCGAAGTCGCTCGCCGCCCGGTACGGCGTCCACTTCACGCCCACCTGGGTCTCCGGCCGGCACGGGATCGCCGGGCTGCGGCCCCGGAAGTTGTTCCGGGACTGGGCCGAGGCGCTCACGTCCTGAGCCGGGACGGCGGCCGCCTACTTCAGCAGCGCCTCCATGTGGGCCGCGGCTTCGCGGGCGGCCTCGTCCGGGGTGCGGCCCTGCTCACGGGCGAACAGGTAGGCGGCGTACCAGTCCCACCAGTGGTGCTCCGGTGCGGTCGCCTCGTACGCGCCGTGGCGGTCCTCGGTCTCGTGCAGGAGCCCGGCCAGGGTCGTGACGTCCATGGCGGAACCTCCTCTGTGATGTGGCCCGGAATCCCACCGTCCGCGCGGACGGTGGGATTCCGCAACCCGGGGCGGCTACCGCATCGGGCGGAAGCCCGTGCGGACCTCGTTCACGAAGAGCTCCGGCTGCTCCCAGGCGGCGAAGTGCCCGCCCTTGGGGAGCCGGTTGTAGTGGACCAGGTTCGGATAGGCCTGCTCGGCCCAGCTCCTGGGGGCCTGGTAGAGCTCGTCCGGGAAGACGCTGACGGCGACGGGGAGCTTGACGCCCTTCGCACCGAAGAACGGGGTCGTGTTCTCCCCGTACAGGCGTGCCGCGGAGACGGCGGTGTTGGTCAGCCAGAACAGGGTGATGTTGTCCAGCACGTCGTCGCGGGACAGGCCCTCGCTCACGCCGTTGAAAGCCCTGGTGATCAGCTCCAGGCTGGCCTTGTCGTGGTCGAGCATGAAGGCCGCCAGACCCACCGGGGAGTCCGCCAGGGCCGTCAGCGACTGCGGGCGCGAGCCCATGATGTACGCGTAGTAGACGTGCCGGTACACGAAGTCGAGCTGCTCGACGGCGGCCTTCTCCTCGTCGTTGGCGAGGACGACGTCGGACGGCAGCGGGTTGCCGGCCACGATCGCCTCCTCGATGGCGGGCGGGATCACCTTCGGCATGTTGGTGTGGATGCCGACCAGGCCCTCGGGCTCCTGCACACCCATGAGGTCGGTGACGACCGCGCCCCAGTCGCCGCCCTGCGCGACGTACCTGGTGTAGCCCAGGCGCTTCATCAGCTCGCCCCATGCGGCGGCTATGCGCTCCGGGCCCCAGCCCTTGGCGGTGGGCTTGCCGGAGAAGCCGTAGCCCGGCATCGAGGGGATCACCACGTGGAAGGCGTCGGAGGCGTCGCCGCCGTGGGCCGTCGGGTCGGTGAGCGGCTCGACGATCTTCAGCTGCTCGACGATCGAGCCCGGCCAGCCGTGCGTCACGATCACCGGAAGGGCGTCCGCGTGCTTCGAGCGCACGTGGATGAAGTGGATGTCCAGCCCGTCGATCTCGGTGATGAAGTGCGGCAGGGCCTTCAGCTTCGCCTCGACCTTGCGCCAGTCGTACTCCTTCGCCCAGTAGCGGGCGAGTTCCTTGATCGTGGCGAGCTGGGTGCCCTGCGACTGGTCGCCGACGGTCTCCTTCTCGGGGAAGCGCGCCGCCTCGATGCGCGCGCGCAGGTCCGCGAGTTCCGCGTCGGAGAACTCGAACGTGAACGGACGGATCTCCGGGTGCTGCGGAGTGAAGGACATCTGGGCGTCTCCTTGTCATGTGCGACGACACTGCGTCGCCGGCTCACTCAAAGTGGCCCGAAAGGGGTCGGCATCGCCCCAGGGAAAACCACGGGGATCACCCCGGGGCCGCACCCCGGGGACGACGGCCATCCCCCGGGGGTCGCAAGGTGAAACAACTCACCCAAAAGGCGCGAATGAACTAAAATGACCACGTCAGGCGCGCGATCAGGAAGATCGACCCATGGGTGTGCCCGCGATCGACGCACAGCTCGGGCTGCGGGGCCGGGAGCAGGAGCTGGCCGCGCTGGAGCGGGTCCTGGCCACGGCACGGTCGGGCACCAGCGCTGTCCTGGTCCTGCGCGGCGAGGCGGGTATCGGCAAGACCGCGCTCCTCGACCACACGGCGGCCCGGGCCACCGGATTCCGCACCACCGCCGTCGCGGGCGTCGAGGCGGAGATGGAGCTGCCCTTCGCCAGCCTCCACCAGTTGTGCGCACCTCTGCTGTGCCGGATCGACGGGCTGCCCGGACCTCAGCGGGACGCCCTGTCCGTCGCGTTCGGGCTGCGGGAGGGCGCCGCACCCAACCGGTTCCTCGTGGGCCTGGCCGTACTGAGCCTGCTGGCCGGGGCCGCGGAGGAACGGCCGCTGGCCTGTTTCGTGGACGACGCCCAGTGGCTGGACGGCGGCTCCCGGCAGGTGCTGGCCTTCGTCGCCAGGCGGCTGATGGCCGAGGCGGTGGCCCTGGTCCTGGCCGTACGCGAGCCCGACGACGACCGGGAGCTGGCCGGGCTCCCCGAGCTGGCCGTGAAGGGGCTGAGCGAACCCGACGCACGCGCCCTGCTGGCCTCGGCCGTGCGCGTGCCGCTGGACCCTGTGGTGCGGGACCGGATCGTCGCCGAAGCCCACGGCAACCCGATGGTCCTGCTGCACCTGCCGAGCACGCTCACCCCGTCCGAACTGGCGGGCGGCTTCTGGCTCCCGGGCAGGCGCGCGGCGGCGGGCCACGTGGAGAGCGCGTTCCACCAGCGGTTCCTGACGCTGCCGCGGGACAGTCGCCGGCTGCTGCTGACCGCCGCGGCCGAGCCGACCGGCGACGTGGCGCTGCTGTGGCGCGCGGCCGCCGCGCAGGGCATACCGGCGGACGCCGCGTGTCCGGCCGAGGCCTCGGAGCTGGTCGAGTTCGGCGCCACGGTGCGTTTCCCCCACCCCCTGGCCCGCTCGGCCGTCTACCGGCGGACGCCGGCGCCGGAGCGCCGGGCGGCGCACCACGCGCTGGCCGAGGCCACCGATCCCCGCCTCGATCCCGATCGCCGGGCGTGGCACCGCGCCCACGCCGCCGCGCGGCCCGACGAGAGCGTCGCCCTCGACCTGGAACGCTCGGCGTGCCGGGCGCAGGGCCGGGGAGGGGCCGCCGCCGCTGCCGCGTTCCTGCGCCAGGCGGTCGAGCTCACCCCCGATCCCGCGCGCCGCGCCGGCCGTGCCCTGGCCGCCGCCCAGGCCGCCATCGACGCCGGCGGGGTCGACCGCGCCCGCACTCTGCTGGCGACCGCAGAAACCGGCCCGCTCGACGCACTGCAGCGCGCCCGAGCCGAACGGCTGCGGGCCCGCCTGGAGTTCTCCCAGGTACGCGGCAGCGACGCGCCCCGGCTGCTGCTCGACGCAGCACGGCGGCTGGCACCGCTCGACGTCTCGCTCGCCCGTGACACCCTGCTCGAGGCTGTCGGCGCGGCGATCTTCGCGGGCGGCCTCAGTGAGGGGCCCGGCCTGCGCGAGGTCGCGCAGGAGGCCCGCGCGGCGCCCGCGCCACCCGTGCCGCGGACGCTCGACGCACTCCTGGACAGTGTGGCCGCTCTGGTCCTCGACGGCTTCGCGGCGAGCGTGGACGCCCTCGGGGACGCGCTGTTCCGCGTACGCCAGGAACTGCGCTCCGGCGCCGCCGGCGCGGACGGCGACCGGCGCTGGCTCTGGCTGGCCTGCCCGGTGACGCCCGAGCCCCTCGCGCTGGAGCTGTGGAACGACGACGCATGGTGCGAACTGGCGTCCGGCGCGGTGTGCATCGCCCGCGCGGGGGGATCCCTCGCCGTCCTCCCGATGGCGCTGAGCTACCAGGCGTGCTTCCACGTGCACGCCGGAGAGTTCGACACCGCGCAGGCCCTGATCGACGAGGCGGCCGCGATCTCGGAGGCGACGGGCAGCGTGCCGATGATGTACACCTCGCTCCTACTGGCCGCCTGGCGGGGCGAGGAGTCCCGGGCGCTGGAGCTGATCGAGCACCACATCCGGGAGGTGGGCGACCGCGGGGAGGGCCGCGCCCTCGGTCTCGCCGAGTACTCGACCGCCGTGCTCTACAACGGACTCGGCCGCTACGACGCCGCGCTGCAGGCGGCGGCGCGCGCCTGCCGGTACGAGGACCTGGGCTTCCTCGGCTGGACGCTGTCCGAGCTGATCGAGGCGGCCGCCCGCAGCGGGCGGCCGGAGGCCGCCGCCACGGCGCTGGAACGGCTCGCCGAACGCACCCGAGCCTGCGGCACCGAGTGGGCCCTGGGCACGGAGGCCTGCGCCCGCGCGCTGCTGAGCGGCGACGACCACGCGGCCGACGCCCTCTACCAGGATGCGATCGAGCACCTCGAACGCTGCCGCATCGCCGTCCAGCTGGCCCGCGCCCGCCTGCTGTACGGCGAGTGGCTGCGCCGACGCAACCGCCGCCAGGAAGCCCGCGCCCAACTGCGCGCCGCCCACGAGGTGTTCAGCCGCATCAAGGCCGACGGCTTCGCCGAACGCGCCCACCGCGAACTGCTGGCGACCGGCGAGACCGTACGCAAGCGGGCACTCGGCACAGCGGACCGGTACCGGCTGACCAGCCAGGAGGCCCAGATCGCGGTCCTGGCGAGGGAGGGGCACACCAACTCCGAGATCGCCGCCCAGCTGTTCATCAGTCCGCGCACGGTGGAGTGGCACCTCGGCAACGTCTTCACCAAGCTCGGCGTCTCCGGGCGGCGGCAGCTGCGCACGGCGCTGTCCCCCGCGGGGACGGCGACCGGGCAGTGGGTCTGAGCCGCGGGCTCGTCAGCCCCTGTCCACCATGCGCTGAGGCCTGCCGTCGGACGGGGAGAGTTCGACCACGTGGACCTCGTCCCGTTCGCCGGTGTCCACCGTCAGGCGGACCCGGTCCGGTCCGTCCCACTCCGCCGCGCGCAGGGCGTAGTGGTCGCCGTTGACGAGACCGACGTGCCAGCGGCGCGTCGTCAGTCCTGACCCCTCGTCGACGTAGACCCACCACAGCGGGTCGATCATGGCCGCTCCCTCCTCGACCACCAGGTGCCGGTCGGGGCGGTCGGGCGCCCCGGCGCGCAGGGTCTCCTGCCCGCCGGGAGAGCCGAACAGGCCGGCCGCCAACGTCACCACGAGCGTGCCGAAGACGCCCGCCACCAGGATCAGGGAACGCAGGATGGCGCCCCGCACCGCGAGGAGCAGCGCCGCGGTCAGGGTCGCTCCCACCGCAACGGCGAACACCATGGGATGGTCCAGGAGTTGGGCCGCGACCAGCAGCCCGCCCGAGCGGCGCCGCTCCCGCCGCCCGGTCCACGCGCCGAGGATCAGCAGCCCGGCGACCCCGAACAGCACCACCGCCGCCGCCCGTCGTCGACGGTCCGTCATCTCGGCCACACCCGACTCCCCACCCCTGGCATCCGCACGCGCACAGACTAGCCTCGGCCGATCATGGAGCCGACCGGGCGGGCCCGTAATCGCAGAACGGGCGCGCGCACCGCGCGCCGCCTCGTCAACCGCCCCCGGTCCGCGGACCGTTGACCACGAGGTCGCTGACGCGGCGGTCCCGGTCCCCGCCGAGGGCGTCGCCGCCGACGCGCCGGAGGAAGCCCCTCAGGAGCGGCACGTCCTGCGGGGCGAGCCCAGGGCGGACGCTGTGCCGTCCGCCGTCGACGGAGCCGATCAGACTGGACGTCGTCCCGGTGGACGGCCTGGACGAGGGCCTCGCGGGCCGGGAGGTGCCAGTGCAGCGTGCCCGCGCCGACGACTGCCCGCTCGGCGATGGCGTTGAGGGAGGCGGTGCCCGATTCGGCGAACGCGTCCTGGGCCACCCGCGGGATGTGCTCCCGGTTGCGGAGCGCGTCGGCGCGCCGGCGGGTCCGTACCGGTCACGGGGCCTCCCCATCGCGCCGTCGGCTGCGGTGGAGCCCGCCCCCGCCGCGCGGGTGCTCCGGGCCCGTCGCCCGTCACCCGCGGTGACCGGTCCGGTCGGTGGCGCGGGCCGTGGCGTCCCGGTGTCACTCGCAGTCCGTGAGGCGGCGCAGCAGGCGGCCCGCCTCGAGGACCTTGCGGACGTCCTCCGGCGGCAGGGTGGCGAGGCGCGCGGCGAGGGCCTCCGCCTCGCCGCAGGCCATCCGGACGAGTTCCCGCCTCCCCGGCGCGGTCATGACCACCCGGGTGGCACGGCCGTCGGCCGGGTCGGGTTCGCGGCGGACCAGCCCGCCCGCCTCCAGCTGGCCCACTGCGGCGGTGACGGTGGGCTGGGTGCACGCGGCCCGCTCGGCGAGGACGCCGACCCGGCAGGGGCCGTACTGGTTGAGCAGGGCGAGGACGATGAGCGGGGTCGGCTGTACCCGCGGCTCGGGGCGGGCCCGGCGCAGCAGCCGCACCAGGCGGTGCAGGGAGACCACGAATTCCAGGGCGTCGTCCTCGCCGACCGCCGCCATCGTCCGCCCCCTCGCTTCGTCCGCGTCGGGTCAGGGAATTCCGATCGTCGGCGAGTACAGGTCCATCCACAGCGCCAGGTCGAGGGCGCGTTCCAGGCCGTGCCGGGCGGCGTGGGTGCTGACCGGGGTGTCGGTCCGCACCGCGTCCTCCAGCCAGGTCCGGCTGACCAGGTCGAACACCGGGTGCGTGGGCTTGGCCAGCAGGTCCTTGGCGTTCTCCTGGAGCGCGACGAAGTACTTCGGGTCCTGGGTGGAGGGGTAGGGGCTCTTGACCCGGTCGTAGACCGAACGGGGCAGCACGTCGGCGGTGGCCTCGCGCAGCAGGCTCTTCTCCCTGCCGTCGAAGGACTTCAGCGACCAGGGCGCGTTGTAGACGTACTGGACCAGTCGGTGGTCGCAGAACGGGACCCTGACCTCCAGCCCGTTGGCCATGCTCGCCCGGTCCTTGCGGTCGAGGAGGATGCGCACGAAGCGGGTGAGGTGCAGGTGGCTGATGACGCGCATCCGGTACTCGAAGTCGCTCTCGCCGTCGAGGCGGTCGACCCCGGCGACCGCGCGCCGGTAGCCGTCGTGGACGTAGCCCTCCAGGTCCAGGGCCTTGGACACCTGGTCGGTGAGGATGTTGCCGTCGTCGCCGAACTCGGTCGAGAACCGCACCAGCCAGGGGAAGGTGTCGGCCCTGCGGGCCTCCTCGTCGAAGAACTGGCGGTAGCCGCCGAAGACCTCGTCCGCGGACTCGCCGGAAAGCGCGACGGTGGAGTGCTGCCGGATGGCCTTGAAGAGCAGGTAGAGCGAGGAGTCCATGTCCCCGAGCCCGGCCGGGATGTCGCGGGCGCGGATCACCCTCGCCCGCACCTCGGGATCGGCGAGCTGGTCGGAGTCGAGGACGATGTCCTGGTGCTCGGTCCCGCACAGCTCGGCGACGTCGTGGACGAACGGGGTGTCGGGCGTACCGCGCAGGCTGTCGGGGACGAAGTGCTCGGTCTGGCCGACGAAGTCGACCGCGAAACTGCGCACCCTCTCGCCCTGTTCGCCGAGCTGCCGCGCCGCGAGCGCGGTCATCGCCGAGGAGTCCAGGCCGCCGGAGAGCAGGGTGCAGCGCGGCACGTCGGAGACGAGCTGGCGGCGCACGATGTCCTCGAGCAGCTCGCGCACGCGGGCGATCGAGGTCTCCTTGTCGTCGGTGTGCGGCTCGGTCCGCAGCGACCAGTAGACGTGGGTGCGGATGCCGTTGCGCCCGACGGTGACCACCGTGCCGGGCTCGACCTCGCGCATGCCGTCCCAGACCGCGTGACCGGGCGTCTTGACGAAGGCGAAGAGCTCCCGCAGCCCGTCCAGGGTGACGCGGCGCGGGACGAGGGGGTTGGCCAGGATCGCCTTGGGCTCGGACCCGAACAGCACGCCGTCGTCGGTCGGGTAGAAGTAGAACGGCTTGATCCCCATCCGGTCGCGGATCATCACGAGCTTCTGCTCACGGCTGTCCCAGATGGCGAAGGCGTACATGCCGTTGAGCCGTTCGGCGACGCCCTCACCCCACTCCAGGTAGCCGCGGAGCACCACTTCGGTGTCGGAGGTGGTGGTGAAGCGGTGGCCGCGCGCGGTCAGTTCCTCGCGCAGTTCGGCGAAGTTGTAGGCCTCGCCCGAGTACACCATCGCCACCGCGCCGCCCTCGGGTGCCTCGGCGCTCATCGGCTGCCTGCCGCCCGGCAGGTCGATGATCGCGAGCCTTCGGTGTCCGAGCGCGGCGGGCCCGTCCACCCAGGTGCCGCGGTCGTCGGGCCCGCGGCAGGCCATCGTCTCGGTCATCGCGTCGACTGTTGCCTGCTCGTTCCGCAGGTCCCTGCGGAACGAGATCCATCCGGCGATTCCGCACATGCGTATGCCTCCGGGCTCTAGCTGTGCCCGACCGTCGTCCGCTGCGTCACGGATCGGGTTGGCCCTGGCCGGCTCCGCGGCGCGAATGTCACTCCGAGTGATATGTATCGGGCACCTATCAATCGAGTCTCCGTCGGCTCCCGCCGAGCGTCAAACGCCCGCGCCGACCCCGTGCTCCACGAGGGGGCCTACCGTCAGACCGGCCTCCCGGCAGGCCGTGACCAGCGCGGGGAGCGCCGCGAGCGTCGCGCGCCAGGACCCCGGGGCGGAGGCGTGGTCGCTGTCGTGGAGCAGGACGGTGGCGCCCGCGCGCAGATCGGGGCGGAGGGTCGCCAGCACCGACTGGGCGGTGGCGCCGGGCGTCCAGTCGCGTCCCCAGGCGCTCCACAGGACCGGGGTCAGGCCGGCGCGGCGGGCCGCCGCCCAGCGGCCGCCGGTGAGGATGCCGTACGGGGGCCGGTACCACAGCGGCGCGGTGCCGCAGGTCTCGCGGACCGCCCGGACGGCGCGGGCCAGGCCGGCCCGCTCGCGCGCGGCATCCGGCAGCCAGGGGCGGTCGTGGGTCCAGCCGTGGACGGCGATCTCGTGGCCGCGCCGGACGGCCTCGCGCACGACGCGGGGATGTCCGTCCACCCGCGCGCCCAGGACGAAGAAGGTGGCCCGGACCGACAGTTCGTCGAGGGCGTCCAGGAAGCGCGGTGTGGAGACCGGATCCGGCCCGTCGTCGAAGGTGAGGGCCACATGGTCGGGGCGCCCGAGGCCGGCCAGGGCGGGGAAGGCCCGGCGGCGCAGTCCGGGGAGCCAGGTGGCGGCCGGGACGATGTGGCCGGCCGCCAGGACGCCCCCCGCCAGCGCGGCCCGACGGGCGTCGCCGCCGCGCCTCATCGCGGCCCGCCGTGGACGGGACGGTGACGGTCCCGCGCCGTGCCCGGGCCGTGCCCCCTCGGCACGTCCCAGCCGCCGGCCACGGCGGGCGAGCGCGACAGCCCGACGGCCCCCGCGGCCATCAGGACGACGCCCGCCGCCTCGGGCACCACGTGTGCACCGAGCGCGATCCGTTCCTCGAAGAGCACCCAGCCCAGCGCCACACTCACCACCGCGTCCCCGATGGTGAGCGCCGGCTGGGACGCCGCGAGACTGCCGGCCCGCAGGGTCACCTGGAGCAGCAGCAGGCTGAGCAGCCCGACGGCGCCCGCCGCGTACAACTGCCAGGAGGCGAACACCCGGGGCAGGCCGTCCGGGACGAGCCCGGTGACGTCCTTGATCAGCGCCGCCGTGCAGGCGAAACACACGGCCGTGGCGCACCCCAGGACGCAGGCCCGCGCACCACCGCTCAGCGCCCGCCCGACGAGCCACAGGACGAGCACCAGCAGCGCCAGCGGCACGGCGGTACGCGGCCAGGTGCCCGGCAGGGCCTGCGCCTCGCCTCCGGAGGGCCTCGCGGTGCCGAGGAACAGGGCCAGTCCCCCGGCCAGCGCGAGGAACCACAGCCAGGTCCCGGCGTCGGGCCGCCGGGCGAACGCGAGGCTTCCCGCCATCAGGGTGAACAGCAGCTCGGTCGCCATCAGCGGCTGCACGACCGACAGCGCTCCCACCGCCAGGGCACTGGCCTGCAGGGCCCCGGAGACCACGAGCGCCGCCATGCCGGCCGCCCAGAACGGGCGCCGGACCAGTTCCAGCAGGTGCCGCAGCCGCCCGCGCAGGCCGTGGCCCGCGCACTCTTCCTCCTCCTGCTGCAGGGCGGCACGCCGCTGCAGTGCGGAGGCCGCGCCGTTCGCGAGGGCCGCCAGCAGTGCCAGCACGACCGTCAGGACGGGCACCGCGTCATCCGTACTTGCCCGCGAGGCGCCGGTAGACCCACGGCATCACGCCGCGCACCGCCACCGGGATGCGCAGCCAGCGGGGGACGTACACCTCGTCCCGTCCGCGGCGGATCGCGTCGGTCACCACCCCCGCGACCCGCTCGGCGGGCATCGGGCGGGGCCTGGAGCGGGTGTACGCCACGCCCCGCGTCGCGAAGAACGGGGTGTCGACGACGCCCGGGACGACGTGGGTCATCCGCACCCCGCTGCCGGCCAGCTCGTAGCGGAGCGAGTCTGCGAAGGCGCCCAGCGCCGCCTTGGCCGCGGAGTAGACGGCCTCCTCGCGGACGCCGACGCTGCCCGCGAAGGAGCCGATCAGCACGATGTGGCCGCTGCGCCGGGCCAGCATGCCCGGCAGCACCCGGCGGACCAGCTCCATCGCCGAGACGACGTCGACCGTGAAGATCCGTTCGATGACGCCCTGCGGCATCGAGGCGAAGGGGCCGGCCCAGCCGACGCCCGCCCCGGCCACCAGCAGGTCGACCCGGCCGCCCGTCACGAGCGCGGCGTCGCGCACCAGCCGGCCGGCGCCTCCGGGGTCCCCCAGGTCGGCCGGCAGCGCGGTCGCCGAGGTGCGCTCGGCCACCGCCCGCAGGCGCTCGTGGTCGCGGCCGCTGACCAGCAACCGCCATCCCTCGGCGGCGAGTCGGTCGGCGATCGCGGCGCCGATGCCCGAGGACGCGCCGGTGACCAGCGCGACCGGGGCCGGTCCGCCGGCCGCGTCCGCCGGGCCGCGCACGGGCTCGCCGTGCACCGTCTTGCCGCCGGGGACCGCTTGGGGAGGGTGAGAGGTCATGGCACCGCTTTCTGTCCCTGCCGCCGCTGCAGCTGCCGCCCGGGGCGGCCGGTACGGCTCCCCGGGGGCACGTCCCCCTCCGGTCTCAGTAAACCGTCCGATCGCCGGACCGGCTCTGTGGGCGACCCCGCCCGGGAGCCGCGGTGGGCGCCTCGGCCGTCGTGCGGGCGGTGGTAGGGGCGCTTCGTTTCAAGACGGGGCAAATCGGTTAGACCCGAGTAGTCCGCGACTGGTGTACGAGGTGATCACGTGCCGGATGTGCTCGCAGCTGCCCCGCCCGCTTCCTCCCGGCAGGACGTGGTGCCGCGGTGACGCACACCGGGCGTGCGGACCGTGCGCCCCGGCGTTTCCTCGTGCTCAGCGCCGCCATGGGCGCCGGTCACGACGCGGTCGCCGACGAGCTCGTCGCGCGGCTCACCGCCCGCGGCGGACAGGCCCGCCGGGCCGATGTCCTGGACCTCCTCCCCGCGCACGCCGGCGCGGCGCTGCGCGGGTTCTACCGCGCCACCGTCCTGCACCTCCCGCTGCTCTACGCGGGCATCTACGCGACGTTCCTGCGCCCGGGCGGTGCACGCCGCACCCCCGGCCCCGGCGGGCTCGCCGGGCTCGCCGAGCGCGGACTCGCCGAACTCGTCCGGCGCGAGCGGCCGGGACTGGTCGTCCCGGTGTTCCATCTGGCCGCCCAGCTCACCGGCGGGATGCGGGCCCGTGGATCCCTCCCGGTGCCGAGCGCGGTGGTCGTCACGGACTTCGACGTGCACAGCCAGTGGCTGCACCCCGGCAACGACCTGTACTGCTGTCTCACGGAGAGCGCCGCCCGCCGGGTGCGGGAGGCCACCGGCCGCCCGGCCGCGGCGACCGGTCCCCTGGTGGCATCCCGCTTCCTGGCGCCCGCCCCGGACGCCGGGCCCTGGCAGCGGGTGTTCCGCGCCCGGGCGCCGGAGCGGCCGGTCGTCCTGCTCTCCGCCGGTGCCTGGGGAGCCGGCACACATCTGGCGGACACCGCCGCCCTGCTCGCCCGGGCCGGTTTCCTGCCGGTGGCGCTGTGCGGCGAGAACCGGCGGCTGCGGGCCCGCCTCTCCCGCGTCCCCGGGACGCTCGCGCTGGGCTGGGAACGGGACATGCCCGCGCTGATGAGCGCGGCGGACGCACTGGTGGACAACGCCGCCGGGCAGACCGCGCTGGAGGCGCTGGCCATGGGACTGCCCGTCGTCGGCTACCGCCCCATCCCGGGCCACGGCAAGGCCGGGGCGCACCAGATGGCCGCGCTCGGGCTGACCCGCTTCGCCCCCGACCCGTGGACGCTGATCGACCTCCTGGACGGCCTCACCCGTCCGCGCCACGAGCACCGCACCCCCTCCCCGGCCGCGGCCGCGCTCTTCGCCCCGGACACCGCGTCGCACCTGATGGAGGCCTGCGCACCGGACCCGGTCGCGGTCTGACGGCATGGACATCCTGCTGCACGCCCTGTCCATCACGGGCGCCATGGCCTGGGACATCACCTGGGCGCTGATCCTCGGCTTCGCGCTGTCCGCGGTCGTCCAGGCCGTGGCCCGCAAGCAGGGCGTCGTCGGCCTGCTCGGCGACGACCGGCCCCGGACGCTGGTGATCGCCGCGGGCCTGGGCGCCGCGTCCTCGTCCTGCTCCTACGCCGCCGTCGCCCTCGCCCGCTCGCTCTTCCGCAAGGGCGCGAGCTTCCCGGCGGCGATGGCCTTCGAGATCGCCTCCACCAACCTCGTGGTCGAACTCGGCGTCCTGCTCGCCCTGCTCATGGGCTGGCAGTTCACGGTGGCGGAGTTCGTCGGCGGGCCCGTCATGATCGTCGTCCTCGCCCTGCTCCTCCGGCGCCTGCTGCGGCCGGACCTGCTGCGCGAGGCCCGCGCGCAGGCCGACCGCGGGCTCGCCGGGTCGATGGAGGGCCACGCGGCGATGGACATGTCCGTGCGCCGCGAGGGCCCGTTCCTGCGGCGCCTGCTGTCCCCGGAGGGCTTCACGGCCACCTCGCACGTCTTCGTGATGGAGTGGGCGGCTATCCTCCGCGACCTCGTGCTCGGGCTGCTCATCGCCGGCGCCGTCGCGGCCTGGGTGCCGGACTCCTTCTGGCGGGCCTTCTTCTTCGAGGGGCATCCGCTCGCGGCGAAGCTGTGGGGCCCGCTGATCGGTCCGCTCGTCGCCATCGCCTCGTTCGTCTGCTCCGTCGGCAACGTGCCCCTCGCGGTGGTCCTGTGGACCGGGGGCATCAGCTTCGGCGGCGTGGTGTCGTTCATCTTCGCCGACCTGCTGATCCTGCCGATCCTGAACATCTACCGGAAGTACTACGGCCGCCGCACGGCGCTGCTGCTCCTGGGCACCTTCTACGTCGCCATGGCCGTCGCCGGATACGTCGTCGAGCTCCTCTTCGGCGCGCTCGGCCTGATCCCCGACCGGTCGAGCGCCCACGTCCCGAGCGGTGGCGTCCACTGGGACTACACGACGTGGCTCAACATCGCCTTCCTCGCGCTCGCCGCCGTCCTGCTGGGCCGCTTCCTCGCCACGGGCGGCCGCCGCATGCTGCGCATGATGGGCGGCTCACCGGCGGCCGGGCGCTGACCATTTCCCGTCCCAACCGATTGGCACATGAAAAGACAATCGCGAATACGCCGAAAAGGCGCCTCTCTTCACGCCGTGGCGCTCACCTGAAAGGTGGACATCGCGACTGACGTCTTGTCGTCCAATCACCCTTATGGGTTACTTCGAGTGTCCGTACCAGCGGCATTCGACTTTGCAGACGGACGTGGGCAAGCCCCTGTTCAGGCGGCAACTCACACCTGACAGGTCGTTCTCCTCGGGAGCCGGCTCGCACCACCGGGTACGTGTGCGGACCGAAAGCCCTCATCGCCGCTGGGGAATGCAGCGCATTCCCCAGCGAGGAGGAAGCCCATGCCCATCAGCCCGAACCAAGGATCAAGCGGTGGCGGCACGTTGGTCACCATCACCGGCGTCAACCTCGCGGGCGCCACCGCCGTGCACTTCGGAACGCGGCTCGCGACCATCACCGCCAACACCCCGACGAGCGTCAGCGTCGTCTCGCCCTCCGGCAGCGGGGCGGTCGGCGTCACCGTCACCACCGCGGGCGGGACGAGCAACCCGCTCCCGTTCTACTACATCGGGGCGCCGTTCAAGCAGAGCCTCAGTCCGACCGTCGGACCGTCGGCGGGCGGGCAGACGGTCACCATCAACGGCACCGGGCTGTACACCGCGACCGGCGTCGCCTTCGGCGCCGACACCGCGGTGCCGACCGTGGTGTCCGACGGTCAGATCACGGTCCTCGCACCGCCCGGTACGGCCGGGACGGTGAGCGTCAGCGTCACCACCGCCGGCGGCACCAACAACGGGTTCTCGTACACCTACGTCGACGCCCCCACGCTGACGACCGTCACCCCGGCACAGGGCCCGGCCTCCGGCGGCACCTCCGTGACCCTGATCGGCACGGCACTGAGCAGCACCGGCGCGGTCACCTTCGACGGCAGCCCGGTGCCCTTCACGGTGATCAACGGCAACGTGGTCTCCGTGATCGCTCCTCCAGGGACAGTCGGTGCCGTCGACGTCGCCGTGACCACCGACGGCGGCGCCGCCACCGTGGTGGGCGCGTTCACCTACCTCGCGGGTCCGGGCATCTGACCCCGCTCGCGCCTCCCCGGCCCCGGCCCGGACGACCCGCACGGGCCCGGCCACCCGGCCCGTGCGGGCCCCGGGCAAGGACTATCGACAGGCCCCCGGCCGGTCCGACATCGTACGGAGATCCCGTGAAAGACACAGCACGCCCGGCAGCGGCACACCCGTCCGCCGTCGCCGCCGCCCCCGTCCTCACCTCGGCCGTCCCCAACACCGGCCCCGCGGCGGGCAACAACAACGTCGTCCTGGGCGGCAGCGGCTTCACCGGAGCCACCGCCGTCAAGTTCGGCACCACCGCCGCGGTGGGCTACACGGTCAACTCGGCCACCCAGATCACCGCGGTCGCCCCGGCAGGAACGGAAACCGTCGCGGTCACCGTCACCACACCGGGCGGCACCAGCAACCCGGTGACGTACACCTACACGGCGCAGCCCGTTCTCGTCTCCGTCTCACCGAGCCAGGGGCCGGCCGCCGGCGGCACGACGGTCACCCTGACGGGTTCCGGGTTCACCGGAGCCACCGCCGTCAGGTTCGGCACCACCGCCGCGACGTCGTACACGGTCAACTCGGCCACCCAGATCACCGCGCTCGCCCCGGCGGGTACCGGAGCCGTCCCCGTCACCGTCACCACACCCGGCGGCACCAGCAACGCCGTCTTCTTCTTCTATCTGAGCGCACCCGTCCTCGTCTCCGTCTCGCCGGCTCAGGGGCCGAGTGCCGGCGGGACGCCGGTCACCCTCACCGGCACGAACCTCAGCGGGGCCACGGCGGTCGGCTTCGGCGCGACGCCCGCGACCGGCTTCACCGTCGACTCCCCCACGCAGATCACCGCGGTCGCCCCGGCAGGAACGGGAACCGTCCCGGTCACCGTCACCACACCGGGCGGCACCAGCAACGCCGTCGGCTACAGCTATGTGGGGTCCCCGGTCCTCACCCTCCTCACCCCCTCGCTGGGACCGACCGGCGCCGGAAGCGGCGTCACCCTCACCGGCACGGGGCTGACCACCACGACCGCCGTGCACTTCGGCGCCGCATCCGCGGCGTTCACCGTGCTGTCCGACACCGCCGTCGCCACCGTCGCCCCGGCGGGCGCCCCGGGCACCGTCGCGGTCGACGTCACCACACCCGGCGGTACGAGCAACTCGCTCCCCTACACGCGTGTCGCGGCTCCGCAGATCTAGGCGGAGACCGCAGGTCGGGAGGGCGGAGGCCGGCTCGCTCCACGTGCGGGACCCGGTGCGGCGACGTAACGTGACGCTCCATGACCAACTGTGACATCCCGCTCACAGTCGAACAAGGAGCCTGTCTCGTGAAGCCCTGGGATACGCGAAAGACATGGACGGCCGCAGCCTTCGCCGCGATAGCCGCGGTCGTGGGTGTCACCTCGCCGGCGGCGGCGGCCGACCAGTCGACGACGACGCTCCTGGTCTCCCCCACGACAGCCGTCGCCGGGTCACCCGTGCAGCTGACCGCAAGGGTGTTCTGCCCCGGGGAGCCCGGCGGTGGCATCGGCCTCGGCGTGACATTCTTCGACGGTGGGGACATCCTGGCGACGCAGCCGGTCGTGGCCAACGGGTTCGCCAGCTACGTGGCCAGGTTCGCGAGCAGCGGGACACACACGATCACGGCCGCGTACAACGGCAACGTCAACTGCTTCGCCTCGAACGCCGAGGCGACGCTCACGGTGACCCCCGCCGAGTACTGCGCCTACGGCACCGACCCGTGCCGGGACGGCCAGAAACGTCCGGCGGGCTCGCACGACTGCCCGTCCCGTCGATCGGTCCCGGCGATCGACCAGGCCGCTCGGCCGTCCGGCTCGCCCGGCCGGTGCCGGTCCTGGTGAATCCGGTGTGAGGGCGGCCGTCGCGCACGCCGTCCACCGCGCCGTCCGGGCCGCCGGGCGCCTGTGGTCTCATGGGCTGCGTGAGCCGCGCCGCAGAAGAGACCAACCGCCGGATGCTCCGGGCACGGGACGCGATGGACCGCGCGTACGCGCAGCCGCTGGACGTACCGGCGCTGGCGCGGATCGCCCATGTGTCGGAGGCGCACTTCACGCGCACCTTCCGGGCCACCTTCGGCGAGACGCCGCACCGCTACCTGCAGCGCCGCCGGGTGGAGCGGGCGATGTTCCTGCTGCGGGAGAGCGGCCGCAGCGTGACCGACATCTGCTTCGAGGTCGGCTTCGGCAGCCCGGGGACCTTCAGCCGCACCTTCCGGGACATCGTGGGCACGTCACCGCGCGCGTACCGCAAGCAGACGACGGCGGTGGACGTGCCGACCTGCTTCGCCAAGGCCTGGATGCGGCCGAGGGCCTGATCGCCGGCGGAGGCGGGACCCGGCGGACCCGGCGGACCCGGCGGACCCGGCGGACCGAGCAGTTTTGGATAAGTTTTCCTCCGGCCCGGCCAGTAGCGTGATGTCCATGTTCAACGCCATCACGCACTCGCAGATCTACGTCCTCGACCAGGACGAGGCCCTCGACTTCTACGTCGGCAAGCTCGGCCTGGAGGTGAACGCCGACGTCGACCTGGGCTTCATGCGCTGGCTCACCGTGAGCGTCCCCGGCCACCCGGAGCGCCAGATCCTGCTGGAGAAGCCGGGCCCGCCGGCGCTGTCCGAGGAGATCGCGCAGCAGGTCCGCGAGCTGGTCACCAAGGGCGCCATGGGCGGCCACCTGATCTTCAGCACGGAGGACTGCCGCAAGACGTACGAGACGCTCCGCGACCTCGGCGTCGAGTTCACGGAGGAGCCGACCGAGCGGCCGTACGGGATCGACTGCGGTCTGCGCGACCCCTTCGGCAACAGCATCCGCTTCACGCAGCCGAAGGCCTGAGGCGCGGCCCGCCTCGGGCGCCCCCGCGATCCGTCCAACCGACCGCCCCTCCCGGACGTCTGTATCGCACGTCCTTCCGCCCGGAGGGCCCGTGCCACCCGGCACGGGCCTCCCGGGCGTGCGATCGGCGTCCCCGAGGAGCAGCATGCCGTCATATCAGCCACCCCGTTCCACCCCCTTCCACCGGCCGCTCCTGGCGGCCGCCCTCGCCGCCGCGGCCGTGCTCGTCACGGCCCCGGCGGCAAACGCCTCCGGGGCCGTCCCGCAGGCAGCGGCCGCCGTGGCCACCCACGACCAGGCGGTCACCGGGGCCGAGCGGCGGGCGGTGCTCGACTACTGGACGCCGGAGCGGATCGCCGCGCTGACCCAGCCGTCGTCCGGCAACCCGCCCAGGAGCGGCCCCGACGGCGCCCCGTGGACGGGGAGGAACGCCCTCGCCCGTACGGTGGGCCGGCTGTTCTTCACCGACCACGGCGAGGACGCCAGTTGCACCGCCACCGTCGTCGACAGCGCCAACGGCAGCACCGTGGTCACCGCGGGGCACTGCGTGAACAACACCGACCTCATCGGTGAGGACAACCAGTGGACGCGGAACGTGCTGTTCGTGCCCGGCTACCGCGACGGACGTGCGCCCTACGGGAAGTTCACCGGCCGGCTGGGTGTCGTCGCCCCGACCTGGCTGGAGAACGACCAGCAGCACGGTGAGGTGTACGGCGCCTACGACCAGGCGTTCGTCGTCCTCAACACGGACGCGCGGGGCCGGACCGTGCAGGCCGCGGCCGGCGCGGCGCAGAGGATCGGCTTCGACCGGCCCGGGGGTCGGACGGTCCACCAGTTCGGTTACCCCCGTTCGGCCTCGGACCCGGACCGCGAGGGCCTGCCCGAGTACACCGGCGAGCGGCTCGCCTACTGCATCGGCCGTGCCCAACAGGTCCTCGGCACAGCCGAGTTCCCCGCCGCGAAGGGCCTGTGGGGGGCCGAGTGCGTCATGGGCGGCGGCTCCAGCGGCGGCCCGCGGATCGCCGGTCTCGACCCGGAGTCCGGTGTGGGCACCGTCGTCGGCGACAACTCCGAGGGCAGCCGGCTCGACGCCGGGGGCAACGCCTGCGACCCCTGGGAACCGGCCCCGGACTGCACCCGCCACCTCGTGGGCCCGCAGTTCACCTCCGCCGTCACCGGGCCGCTCTACGAGCGCGCCGGGCGCGCCACCCGCTGAGCGGCCGGCGCCGGCCGCACGGCGCCTCCCGGCCGCCGCCGGGAGGCGCCGTTCGCGGCGTTCGTCCAACGGCGTCCGGGACCGGGCGCGTTGGGCCCGCAACCGGTGCCGGACGAGCCCTCTCCCCGGCGCCGGGTGGGCGTTAGTCTGTGCCATCTCATTGCACGGGCCATGAAGAACGGGGGGCGTGGTGTCGGCGTTCGTGTTCCTGCGTCTGCGCGCGCATCGTCTGCTGCTCGGCGCCGCGGTGCTCTCCGTGCTCCTCACCACCTGCGCGGTCGCGGCGCTCGCCGCGTTCAGCTCGGCCGTGGGGGACGCAGGACTGCGCCGGGCGCTGCAGGAGCAATCGGCCGCACGGACGCTGGTCGAGATCACCGCCGACGTCGACGGCAAGGACCCGGGCGCGGCGGACGAGGCCGTGCGCGGGACGTTGACCGGCGCCTACGACGGCCTGCCGGTCTCCGTCGCCGGGGTCACCCGATCCGGCCCGTACGGGCTGCCGGCGGCGCTCCGCCCGCCGGGTGCCCCGCGCACCGTGGACCCGGACCTGACGGTGCTGTCGACGCTGGACCGGGCGCGGGTGACCATGGCCGAGGGCACCCTGCCCGGTCCGCCCGCGGACGGGGGCCCCGTCCCGGTGGCACTGCCCGAGGCGGCCTCCGCGACGCTGAAGGTGCGCACCGGGCAGGTGATCCCCCTGACCGACCGCCTGCACCGCGGCACGCTGCGGGTGCGCGTGACCGGGACGTACCGGCCGGTCGACCGGTACGCCCTGTACTGGCGGCTCGACCCGCTGGAGGGCCGCGGCGTGCGCACCCTCTCCTTCACCACGTACGGGCCGATGCTCGCCGACCCGGCGGCCTTCGGCCCCGGCGGCGTCCCCGCGGTGGAGATGGCGTGGCAGACGCGCGGGGACTTCGCGGCGATGACCACGGCCCGCGCCGACGACCTCAGCGGGAGTGTCCGGCGGACCGTGCAGCGGCTGGACACCCTGCGGGCCGCGAACTCCGTCGTGGCGGACAGCGAACTCCCCGACCTGCTCGCCGAGTTGCGCGGCACCCTGCTGGTCAGCCGGTCGACCCTGCTGATCAGCGTGCTGCAGCTGATGCTGCTGGCCGCGCTGTCGCTGCTCCTGGTCGCCGGGCTGCTCGCGGAGGAACGTTCCGGCGAGACCGCGCAGTTGCGGGCCCGCGGCGGCTCGCGCGCCCAGATGACCGGCCTCGCCGCGGCCGAGGCCCTGCTGCTGACCGTACCGGCCGCGGTGCTGGCCCCACTGCTGGCCGGGCCGCTCGTGCGGCTGCTCGCCGGTCACGGGGCGCTGTCCAGAGCGGGGGTACGGCTGGACCCCTCGCCGGTGACCGCCTGGTGGGTGGCGGCGCTCACCGCGTTCGCCTGCGCCCTCGCCGTCGTCGGGCCCGTACTGCGGCGCTCGGGGACGTACGCGCAGCAGTACACGGCACGGCGGCGCCGGCGGGCACTGCCCGCCGCCGCGCAGGCCGGCGCGGACGCGGGCCTGGTGCTCGTGGCCGGTCTGGCCTTCTGGCAGTTGTCCCGCCGCGAGGCGGGCAGCGGAGCGCTGAGCACGGACACCTCCGGGCGGCTGGGGCTGGACCCGGTCCTGGTCGGGGCGCCCGCGCTGTGCCTGCTGGCGGGCGCGGTGCTGGCGCTGCGGCTGCTGCCGCTGGCGGCCCGGCTCGGCGAGCGCCGCGCGGCGAAGGCCCGCGGGCTGCCGGCGTCCCTGGTGGGCTGGCAGCTGGCCCGTCGTCCGGGACGCGGGGCGGGGCCCGCCCTGCTGCTGGTCTTCGCCGTGTCGATCAGCATGTTCGCGATCGGCGAGAACGGCACCTGGACGCGCTCGCAGGCCGACCAGGCGGACTTCGCGGTCGGCGCCGACCTGCGCGTGTCCGGCTCCGCCACGCCCGCGTTCGGACAGGGCGGCGTCTACGACGACGTACCCGGCATCGCGGCCGTCACCCCGGCCGTCCGCGACACGGTGTCCCTGCCCCGCGACCGTGACGCGACCGTCGTGGCCGTGGACACCACCTCGGCCGCCCGTGTCCTGCGACTGCGCGACGACCTGTCCGCCGAGCCCCTCGCCGACCTCTTGCGTCCGCTGCGGGCGGACGGCGGCCCCGCCGCCCGCGGCGCCGGTTTCGTGCTGCCCGAGGGAACGGACCGCCTCCGCATGGCGGTCCGTCTCCGGTCCCTGGGGGCCGGGGACCGCACCGTCGCGGGCACCGTCACCGACCAGCTGTACGCGACGCTGACCGACCGGTACGGCGTCCCGTACACGCTCGCCCTGGGCGAGGTCCGGGCCGACGGCGAACAGCACGTGCTGGAGGCCGACTTCGGATACGTGACCGGCCGCGCGCGCGGCGCGGGCCCGGCCGGGCCGCTGCGTCTGACGGGCCTGCGGGCCGAGTACCCGGTGCCCCGGCGCAACGAGCGGCACAGCCTGACCGTCACCGGCGTACGCGCGGTGACCGGCGGCGGCCCGCGCGAGGTGACCGCCCCCACCACGACGACCTGGTCCGCCCGCACGCAGATCGACAACCCCGACTTCCCCGAGGCACCCGGCCTCGGCTACCGCCCCTCGCACGCCGGCACGCCGCGCTCGGCGGCCGGCGCCCCGCTGACCGTCCGCTACGACACGGGCGAGGAGCCCTTCCAGAAGGACACACCGGGCGGCGCCGACGCGGCCTCCCTCACCCTGCGGGCCGGGCCTCCGCCGCCCGCGGTGCTTCCCGCGGTCGTCACCGACGCCTTCCTGGACGCGGTCGACGCGAAGCCCGGCAGCACCGTCCCGGTCGAACTGAGCGGCACACGGCTGTCGCTGCGCATCACGGGGTCGGTCCACGCGCTGCCCACCACCGGCCGGGACGGCTCCACCGGCACCGGTGGCGGCGCCGTCCTGCTGGACCTGGCGAGCCTCGACCGCGCGCTCGTCTTCCAGGAACAGCGTCCGCTGGAACCCACCGAGTGGTGGCTGGCCGCGGGGCCGGACGGCGCGCCCCGGGTGGCCTCGGCGCTGCGGGCCCGGGGGGACGCCGCCACGATCGTGGTCCGTGACGAGGCGCGGGCGGAGCTGCGGCGTGATCCGCTGGGCGCGGGTCCGCTGTCGGCCCTGCCCGCGGCGGTGGTGGCGGCCGCGGTGCTGGCCGCCGTGGGTTTCGCGGTCGCCGCGGCGGGTGCGGTACGGGAGCGCTCGGAGGAGTTCGCGGTGCTGCGGGCGCTGGGGGCGCCGCGGAAGTCGCTGGCCCGGGTCATCGCGGCGGAGCAGGGGCTGCTGGTGCTCACGGCCGTCGGGGTGGGGGCGCTGCTGGGCGGGCTGCTGACCCGCTCGATCGTGCCGCTGATCGTGCTGACGGCGCGGGCCGACAGCCCGGTGCCCGCGGTGCGGGTGGAGTTGCCGGCCGTGCCGCTGCTGGAACTGCTGGCCGCGGTCGCGGTGCTGCCGCTGCTGGCGGTGGCCGTGGCGGCGCTGCGCACGGCCGATCCGGTCCGCGCGCTGCGCCGGCAGGGAGGGGAGTGAGTTGAAGGAGATGCGTTCGGCCCGGCAGGCCTCGTGGACCGCCGCGCGTCTGCGCGCCGCCCCGGGCGGGGCGCTGGCACTGGCCGCCCTGGTGCTGGTGACCGCGTTCCTGGCGGCCGCGCTGCCGCGCACCGTCGAGGGGTACGAGGACACCGCGCTGCGGGACACCCTGCGGCGGGCCTCCCTGTCCGACCGCAGCGTCACCGCCACCTTGGACGTGTCGTACTCCGGGGTGCGCGTCGGCGGCGGTTCACCGTTCCAGGCGAGCGCCCTCGCCAGGACCGAGGACGCGTTCCGCGGTGTGGTGCGGCCCCCGTTGGCCCTGGACACCGCGCAGACGGTGTACGGGGTGCGCAACGCGGTGGCGGCGGCCGCGACCGACCCCGGCCTGCCGCGACCGACCAAGGAGCGCGATCCGCGGGCGACGCTCGTCTCGCAGCCGGGCCTCGCCGCCCGCTCCCGGCTCGTCGCGGGGCGCATGCCCGCGTCCACCTCCGGTGAGCGCGAGGTGGAGGCGGTACTCACCGCCCGGACCGCGAAGGTGATGGGTCTGCGGGCCGGTTCCGCGGTCCGCCTGCAGGACACGACCGGGGCCGGGCTGACCGTGCGGATCACCGGGATCGTCCAACCCCGCTCGCCCGGCCAGGCCTTCTGGAACGCCGAGCAGGACCTGCTTGCCCCGACCCTGGTGAGCGTCCCCGGACCGCCCGGCGAGGACCCCGAGCACTACTGGCACTTCACCGCGCTGATCGGCCAGGACGCGGCGGGCGTGGTGCTCGACCTGCCCGAGGGCGCCCGCCTGTACTGGCACCACCCCGCCGACGTCGGCGCGCTCTCCGCCCACGACGTGCCCGCGCTGCGCGACCGGCTCGCGTCGCTGTCGGGCGGGCCGGACTCCACCCGGCTGCGCCTGACGACGGGCAGCCCGGCCATCACCGTGGACCAGGACGGACTCGCCGAACTGCTGGGGCCGTTCGTACGGGAACGGGAGGCGGCAGCGCCGCTGGTGCTGATCGCGACGGTGGGCGTGGGCTCGGTGGCGGGCATCGTGCTGCTGATGGCGGGCGGCCTGTCGGCGACCCGCCGCCGTACCGAGCTGCGGCTGCTGCGCGCTCGCGGGAGCAGCCTGACGGGCCTGTGCGGCCGGCTGCTGGCGGAGAGCGCGGTCGTGGTCGTCCCGTGCGCGGCGGCCGGGGTGCTGCTCGCGCTGCTGCTGGTGCCGGCCGAGCGGGCGGCGGTGTCCGTGCTCGCCGGGGTGCTGGTGGCGGCGGTCGCCGTGCCGGCGCTGCCGGTGCGGGCGGTGGTGCTCGCCCGCCGGGTGGGACCGGAGCAGCGCGACGACCTCGTGCAGACCCGGCCCTCGCGCCGCCGTACGGTGGCGGAGCTGACGGTGGCGGTCGTCGTGACCGGCGCGGTCGTGGCACTGCGGCGCCGTGGCACGGCGGACGGCGGCGCCGACCTGCTGACCGCCGCGGCACCGGTGCTGGTCGCCGTCATCGGGGCGCTCGTCCTGCTGCGGCTGTACCCGCTGCCGTTGCGGCTGCTGTCCCGCCCCGCGGCCCGGCTGCGGGGCTCCGTCCTGTACCTGGGCCTGGCCCGGGCCGGCCGTACGCCCTCGGCCACGGCGCTGCCGCTGGTGGCCGTGCTGGTGGCGCTGGCGGTGACGTCGTTCGGCGGCTCCGTCCTCACCGGCGTCGAGAGCGGCCGCGACCGCGCGGCCACGCGCGCGGTCGGCGGCGACGCGCGGATCGACTCCCTCACCACGCTCCCGGACGGGCTGGACGCGCGGGTCCGCCGGGTGCACGGCGTACTCGGCACCTCGCCCGTGCGGATCGAGACGGGACTGTCGACGACGCCGGCCGGGACCTCCTACGACCTGGTGGTCGTGGATCCGGCGCGTTACGCCGCCCTGGTGGCGTCCACGGGGATCGGCGCCCCCTTCTCCGCCGCGAGCCTGGAGGGCGACGGCACCGGTCCGCTTCCCGCCATCGTCTCCCCCGGGCTGGAAGGGGAGTTCGGCACGACGACCGCGACCGTGCAGGCCTCCGCCGGGGCGACGCGGGTGCGCACGGTCGCCGTGCGCGACGCGACCCCCGCCGTCCTGGGCGGCGACTTCGTGATCGTCTCCGCCGCGGGACTGGCCCGTGCGCACCCCGAGACCGCCCGCTCCCCCGTCCAGGCCGCCACCGCCCTCTACGTGACCGGGCCGCGGGTGGACGGCGGGGCGCTGGACGCCGTCGCGCGCACCGCCGCATCGGACCTGACGGCCACTCTGCGCTCGCAGGAGCGCGCCTCGTTCACCTCCTCGGCGCTGCAGACCGGCGCGCGTCGGGTGTATCTGGCGGCCGTGGCGGCGGGCGCCGGCTACAGCGCACTGGCTCTGCTGCTGTCCCTGATGGTGCACACACCGCAGCGCAAGTCGCTCCTCGCCCGGCTGCGGACCATGGGCATGACGAGCCGTCAGCGGCAGTGGATCGCCGTCCTGGAGACGCTCCCGCAGGTCCTGCTCGGTGCGCTGGGCGGCATCCTGGTCAGCCTGGCCACGGTGCCGCTGCTGCGTCAGGGGGTGGATCTGAGCGCGCTGGCTTTCTCCGCGGCCGAGCCGGTCACCGGGGTTTCCGAGGCGGTGCTGCGCACGGATCCGCTGTCGCTGCTGCTGCCGTCGGCCGCGCTGGTGGTGCTGGCCTGTGTGGTGCTGGCCGTGCAGGCCTGGCTGACGGGACGGCGGGGAGAAGGAACCGAACTCCGGATGGGGGAACGATCATGAGTCAGGACACGTCCGGAACCACCGAGCGCGGCCGCGTCACACTGGCCGAGCTGGAACGACGCGTCACCGAAAGCCGCGAGCAGCCCGCCTACGGGCACGACGCCCTGATCGTCTGCGACCGCCTGGTGCGGATCTTCACCGCCCAGGGCGTGGAGGTCCAGGCCCTCCAAGGGCTGGACCTGCTGGTCCAGCAGGGCGAACTGATGGCCCTGGTCGGCGCGTCCGGCAGCGGAAAATCCACCCTGCTGAACATCCTCGCCGGCCTCGACACCCCCACCGCCGGCGCCGCCTCGGTGGCCGGGTTCGACCTGCTCG